>CAWDNC010000001.1:0-25000 GCA_963803535.1 uncultured cyanobacterium
ATTTTGGAAGTAGGCGGCGGGCATGGTCAGCTCACCTCTCATCTGATTGAAGCAGGGCACTCGGTGACGGTGCTGGGAAGCGATGAAAGCTGTCAGCGGCAGATTCAGTCTTTAGTTGAATCAAATCAGTGTGAATTTAAAGTGGGCAATGTGCTGGCGCTGCCGTATGCCGATGAGTCGTTTGACGTGGTGATTAGCTACCGCTTTTTAGCGCATGTTAAGCAGTGGCAGGCATTTATGAGCGAGCTGGCTCGGGTGGCTAAAAAGGCGGTGCTGGTTGACTATCCGACGTTGCGAAGCGTCAACTACATTACGCCGCTGCTGTTCTCACTTAAAAAAGGGGTTGAGGGTAATACTCGGCCCTATACTTGCTACGACGAGTCGGAACTGTTGGACTATGCGAAGGGACTGGAGCTGGAAGTGAGCGATCGCTATCCTCAGTTCTTTTGGCCGATGGTTGTCCATCGCATGCTCAAAAAGCCTAAGCTCTCAGCGCCATTAGAAAGCAGCGCACGAGCACTGGGCCTTTCAAATCTTTTTGGCTCTCCTGTGATTACTAAGCTGGTTAAGCAAGGAGAGCAGTAATTATGGTTCATCCACAGACAGTTTCAGAGCCCGTTGCGAATACTCAGCTGCCTGAAGGCAGTCGCGTTTTGGTGACGGGTGCAACGGGTTTTACCGGCTCTGTTTTGGTTCGTAAATTAGTAGCAGCAAGGGGTAGACGTGGTTGCGATCGCCCGCCCCACATCCAACACTCAACCGTTCGACGGACTCCCCATCACCTGGTTCAAAGGCGACGTATTCGACGAAGCCCTGATTGACTGGGCCATGAAAGATGTCACGCATATCTTCCATATGGTGACGCCTTTTCGCGAAGCAAAATCTCCCGACCAGGGCTACTACAACGTCCACGTGCTCAGCACACAGCTACTCGCCAAAGCCGCACTCGCTCAGCCTAACTTCAAACGGTTCGTTCACGTTTCTACCATTGGCGTTCACGGCCACATCGAAAATCCCCCTGCCGATGAAACCTACCGCACCGAACCTGGGGACGTTTACCAGCAGAGCAAGCTAGAAGGCGAAGAGTGGATTAGCAACTTTGGCAAGGAAAGCGGGCTGCCCGTCGCAGTGGTTCGACCTGCGGGCATTTATGGCCCCGGCGAAAAGCGCTTACTCAAAATTTATAAGATGGTCGTCAAAGGCTGGGTGCCTGCCATCGGCAAAGGCGGCAATCTGCTGCACTTCGTTCACGTAGATGATTTAACAGACTGCTTGCTTGTCGCAGCAAATCACCCCAAAGCCGTTGGTGAAACCTTTATCTGCGGTAGTGAAAAAGCAATCACGTTCAAAGAAATGGTGTCGCTGATTGAGGAACAATATTCGGTATCGGCAAAGTTTATTTCGCTACCTGGCCCGCCGCTGTTTGCGATCGCAGACCTTTGCGAACTTATCTTCCGCCCGCTCGGCATCGAACCACCCATCTACCGCCGCAGACTCGCCTTCTACACCAAAGACCGCTCCTTCAACACCTCAAAGATCAGAAATCTCTTAGGCTTCACACCTCGCTATTCTGACCAAGAAGGTCTTAAGGAGCTAGGCCAGTGGTATGTAGATCACAAATGGGTTTCCCTTTAAAGGAAAACGTATAGCAACAATCTTATGACATCTACTAACGACAGACATACCAACGAAAGACAGCTAATCTCTAAAGTGCCGCTCTCAGAGCAGCTTAATAAAACAGAAACCTCTCTGCTCAAAAGCTATCAGGCGAAGGTACTTGGCAACAGCTCAATTCTCTCTTTAATCGGATACGAGCTATCGACGCTTTTACTCAGCAATCTTTCAGGCGGCCTGGGCTATGTCCTCAGGAAGCGCTTCTATCCAGGCCTTTTCAAGCAAGTTGGCAGCGGCGCTATTTTTGGCAAAGGCGTTGTCCTGCGGCATCCTGGCAAAATTACGCTGTGCGATCGCGTAGCCATCGACGACTACACCCTACTAGATGCCAGCGGCACCGACGCCCACGAAATCAGCTTAGGCAGCGACGTGATTGTGTCTAGAAACTGCGTCATTCAAGCAAAGACCGGCCCTATCAGCATTGGCGATAAAACAGATATTGGCTGCAACACCGTCATCTCTTCGTGCTCTGGCATTTCTATCGGTGACTCGGTGCTGATTGCGGGCAACTGCTACATTGGCGGCGGGCGGTATGTGTCAGACAGATTGGATATCCCGATGATGGAACAGGGGGTTTATTCCAAAGGAGAAGTGGTGATTGAAGACGGGGCTTGGCTAGGCGCTGGGGCTACCGTGCTAGATGGTGTGCGAGTGGGAAAAGGCTGTATTGTCGGAGCGGGCGCGGTGGTGACCAAAGACTTGCCGGACTCTGCGATCGCTGTCGGCACGCCTGCCAAAGTCATCAAAATGAGAACCGAGGGAGGCATCTAGCGCTTTGAGCACCCAACAATCTCAACAGAAATCTCCAAAACCCGTCAGAGTCATGCACGTGATCGATAAGCTGAGCGTGTCAGGTTCAGGCGTTCACGGGATTACGAAGGCCATTGAATGGTGGATTCCTCGGTTTGATTCTGAGCGGTTTCAGTTCACCGTCTGTAGTCTGCGCAATCCAGAGCCTGCGGGCGAGGTGCTAGAAAAAAAAGGCATCAAAGTCTTTTTCTTGAGTAAGGGTAAGTTTGACTTCAGCACACTCACTAGCCTCATGGCTTTAGTGAAGCGCGAGCAGGTTGATGTACTGCACTTACACGGCTACGGGGCAACTAACTTTGGACGACTCACCAGTCTGCTGACGGGCATTCCTAATATTGTTCATGAGCACGTTGTTTTTGCTGATCAGCCTTTGTACCAAACGGTAGCAGATACTTTGCTTGCGCCGCTAACGACAAAGGCGCTGGCGGTATCGGAGCCCGTTCGCGAGTTTATGCACACGGTTCGTAAAGAAAGAGAGAAGACGCTTGAAACATTGATTATTGGGATTCCGCTGGCAGAGTTTCAGGCACCAGCAGCAGCAGAGGTTGAGGAAACGCGCGATCGCCTTGGCATTTCACCACAAGAACAAATCGTTTGCACCGTCGGCAGGCTAGATATTCAGAAAGGTCAAAAGTATCTGCTCGAAGCGGCCAGTGCTATCCTTCAAAGCTGCCCGCAAACCCGATTTTTAATTGTGGGCGATGGGCCAGAGCTTGATAGCTATAAGGCGATCGCACAAAAAGCAGGTATTTCTGAAAAGGTAATCTTTACCGGGCTCAGGCAAGATGTCCCTGCCTTACTAGCGCTATCTGATGTCATCGCCATTCCCTCCATTTTTGAAGGCGGGCCGCTCACGCTATTGGAAGCGATGAATCTAAACAAGCCTGTCATCGGAACACCCGTAGGCTTCATGGGCGAGCTAATTGACGATGGCACAACTGGTTTTTTGGTGCCGTGTAAAGACGCTCAGACTCTAGCAGATAAGGCTGTCTTTTTGCTTCAGCATCCAGAAGCTGCACAACGCATGGGAACTGCCGGTGGTGAAGCGTGCAAGCAGTACGACATTTCGCAGTCAGTTAATCGGCTAGACGAGATATATGCTGAGCTAGCGGCAAAAAGATAATCACGAGAATCAGGTTTGTTTTGTGACTCATTTAATAGCAACGAATCCTCTAGATATTTCGCAAGCATTATCGAAAGGTACAACGCTTGTACTCGCGCCGCACATGGACGATGCCGTACTAGGCTGCGGTGGCACACTTGCCAAGCTATCGACCCAAGAGAACGTTCACGTCGTCTATGCCACAGATGGAGCGAGATCGCCCGTTCCCGACTCACTCAGAAAAGCTAAGCCATCTTCTGAACTCTGTGCCATTCGCACACAAGAAGCTAAAGACGCCTTGAGGTTGATTGGCGTGCCAGTACAAAACCTTCACTTTCTAAACTTTCCAGACGGATCGCTCAACCAGCATCGTGACGCGTTTTTTCAGGCTATGCGCCAGCTGCTAGAACAGATTCAGCCCGACTACGTTTTGATGCCTTTTCGCTACGACTGTCATCCTGATCATGTGGCCATGAGTGCGATCGCCACCCAGGCTATCCACACGCTAAATACGAGCGCTCAAATTCTCGAATACTTTATCTACTATCGATTGCAGCTTCTTCCTAAGAAAGACATTCGTACGTACATTCAGCCGCAGCATTTAGTATCTTCTAATATCGATGCGCAGTCAGAGCTAAAGAGGCGATCGCTTCAAGCTTTCAAAACTCAAACCACCCGATTCTATAGCTGGCAAACGCGCCCTCTACTCTCACAAGAACTCATCCACGAAGTGTGTACAACGCCCGAAACCTTTCTACAGTCGGACATGCAACGCAGAGTCTTCACAAAAGGCAACCGAATCATTCCCATCGTTACCCAGCTAGAGGCCATGCTCAAAAGAACAAAATCTCGAATCATCTTATTTCTTGAAACGCTGACAAAGCTTCCAAGCAAGCTAATGAAAAGTACTTAAGCACACTGTCTTCCGGGGTGGCAACAAATACCTTGTAGTTTTAATCACACAGACCTTGCCTGCTACGGCTCGCTTGTCTTTGATTAACACTGCTTTCATAGGTGTTTCATCGTGGCTACCCATACAAACCGTCGAGAGCACCAGAGAGAACGCTGGGTTCTTTGGGGGGCGATCGCATCGTGCTTCCTACTTATCACTTGCTTTCACTTCAAAGAAGCTACTTCGGCTTTGGCACCGAGACTGACTATCTAGGCGGCTTTTTACCCGAAGCGCAAAGAGTCTTAAACGGGGAGCCGTTACGCCTCGATTTTCATCCACCGCTCTATTCCATCCTGCTCGCCTTTGTACAAACCATCGCTCAAGACTGGCTAAAAACCGGGCTGTTTGTTTCACTCATCTCCAGCATTTTAGCGCTCATTCTTAATGCGCTCTTTTTTAACCAGCTCATCGGCTTCTATGCGAGCTGCGGGGCTGTCCTTGGACTCATTACGTCTGTCACGTTCTTAAAATACTCAGCCTACGCAACCTCAGACATATTTGCCCTTTCGCTTTACAGCGGTTGTCTACTGTTGTCGCTTTTAGCCGCCAAAAAAAAATCTGCGGCCCTATGGATACTATGTGGCTTAGCAGTAGGCAGTCTATTGCTGACTAGAACCAACGGCATCACCTGTTTGTTTATTGCGGTGCTTCCCTTCATCTCAAGCCACAGCTGGAAGCAAAAGCTTTTAGACTTTCTATACTTCATTGTTGGGATCTCTGTTCCTCTCCTGGCTTGGTTCTGCTACGCATCGCTCAGCGGATCTCGTCTTTCGCCAGCGGGTACCTATGCTAACTTTGCGCTTACCTACTTCTCACCTAGCTACGATAGAGTCTCTGGCGATGCCCGCATTCAGGTCGAAACTCAGTTCGATAGCCTGCTAGACGTTTTAACCTACGATCCGCTCCATATCGCCAAAACATATATTAAAGACCTTGTGCGGCTAGCGATACAAATACCTCGAATGCTTCGGATACCGCTAACACTGCTAGTCCCCGTCGGACTGTTCTCATTTCTTAAAAATGGAACTAAGAACAACAGGCTGTGTGCGTTTTATCTCGTTCTAACGCTGCTGCAAGTCCTTTTAATCAACTTCAAAGCATACGAAGCTAGATACTTTCTCTTCCTTCTTCCAGGTTTGGGGGCAGCTGCTGGCGTGGGGTTTGCATATCTGCTCTCTTTAGCACGAAAAAGACAGGAGAAGAGAATAGTCGTCGCGGTCAGCCTTGCTTGTATTGCACTGCTCTTGGCGCTTTCATATCGCAGCACTTGGCAGGCAGTCACATCAGATATTGGCGAGCTAGATGAATCGGTACCGCAAATTCAAAAGCTAAATCTCGATGGCGAAAATCTGATTTCAAGAAAGCCGCATCTTCCCTTTTACACAAACGCTGTGCCCCTTTCTTTTCCTAATGTAGAAACGCTGCCGGAGCTGGAATGCGCCTTCAAAGCTGAGCTAGCAAAAACGACATCAGACTCAAACGATTTATTTTTATACTACGGAACCAAAGAAAGAGACTTTCGCCGCCAGTTCGAAATGCTTTTAGCGCCCGAGTCTAGTCCGGCCTGGCTAGTCCCCATTGTGCAAAGCCAACAGGCAGAGACATGGGTTTTGTATAAATACCGTCCAGATACTGTCGCGATCGCAGCCAACTCATGCGACCCTTAGCTCAAACCTTTAGAGCAATGCCGCGCTACCCATGAACCCGCACGCATCTACCCCCAAGCCCAACATCTGTCTGATGACCGAAAGCTACTACCCGCTCATTGGTGGGGGCGAAACGCAGAGCAGAATCACAGCTGAAGATTTAGCGGCGCGTGGGTTCAATGTTATGGTCGTCACCCGCCAGACTAACGGTGATTTAAAGACATATGAAGAGATAGGAGATATTCGAGTTTACCGAGTGCCGCCTACCGGCAAAGGCCATCTAAAGCGGTGGATTATGATCGCCACAGTCTTTCCACTGCTTATAAAAAAGCGCAAGGATTTTGACGTTTTGTTTGTGTGTAGCTATCGGGCAATTGGTATCACCGCTGTCATAGTTAGCCTATTGTTTAAAAAGACGTGCATTCTCAAGGCAGATAATAATGGTGAGATGTCTGGAGAATTCTTCGCAGGCGGGTTAAAAAAGTGGAACTTAGATCTCTCTTCGTGGCCCGTACGGCTGATTCTGACCGCACGAAACAAGCTGTTTAAAAAAGCAGACATGTTTATCAGCATCTCTTCCGAGATCGATAAAGAGTTAAGCGAAGCAGGCATCCCTTCAGGCAAAATCCACACCATTCCTAACTCCGTTGACGTGAGCCAGTTTTATCCGGTGAGCGAGCCTATAAAGGCAGAGCTGCGGCAAAAGCTAAATCTGCCTGCTAACGACAAAATCATCATCTTCACGGGCAGACTGCTTGCGACCAAAGGTCTGCCGCTGCTAATCGACGTATGGAAAACCCTACAGCCTAACTACCCAGAGGTGAAGCTGCTGATTGTCGGTGGCGGCTCCAAAGATATTCACGACTGTGAGACGTACCTTCACGACTTTGTAAAAGACAATCACTTAACAGATAGCGTGCATTTTACAGGTGATGTGAATAACGTTGATGAATATCTTAAAGCTTCTGATATTTTTGTATTTCCAACAGAAGATGAGGCCTTTGGCATTTCGATGATTGAGGCAATGGCCTGTGGGCTAGCTGCGATCGCAACTCCAGTCGGCGGGCTCAAGGACATCATCACCCCCAATCAAAATGGCCTTTTTGTTGAAGTCGGTCAGTTTGAACCGCTTAAGCAGGCGATCGCAACGTTAATCACCACGCCCTCCAAGGCCAAAGCACTAGGCGAAGCAGCATTACAAACCGTTCAGGAACGCTACACCCGAGATGCCGTTGCACAAACATACGACAGCCTTTTAACTAAAAATTTAGATTAGCTTGTTGTTCTGTGTGCTGTTACTCTATGCGCTGTTGTTCTATGTGCTTTTCAAAAGTTGCCGATTAGGACAGTTCCTCACAGTCCAATCAATATCCGTCAAGCTTGATGAAGAGATAGTCAAGAACGCATGGCGATTATTGACGCTTTTCCGTGGTTCTACTTAGATTAGTCACGTGCGTCAGTCTATCCAAGCCATCAAAATAGAATGTCTTGCCAGGGGAGCATCTCAGGGCTTCCCCAAGACTAAACATAAAAAGGGTGCCAGCAAAAAGCTCATATCAGAATAATATTTTCTCCCTGATTATCACGCATTCCTTATGGAATACGCATTTGTACTTGCGTATCTACAAAGCATCAGCGGTAAAGCTTTTGCAAGCGCGCATCAATCACTAAAACCGTCTTCATACAGTTAGTTTCAGCAGGCTGCAAGGATTCACCTTAAGCGCTGCCTCGTAATATCAAGCGAACGATAGATATGTTCAACGCCTCTACTCATACAGACAGTTCCACTAACGCTGGATTTAACCTTACAGACGGATTAATCGATGCAGCCTACGCCTTGCCATCAGCCGCCGCAACCGATTCAACCCGCACCTCACTCTTTGGATCTAGCCTCACTGGCACCCACCTCACCTTTATCGACACTAGCGTAGAGAACTACCAGCAGCTCGCTGACAACATCATCGCAGGCGACGTTATTTTTCTGGATGCAGCTCGCGATGGCATCGCTCAAATTACCGAAACCCTCACGCAATACGACGACATCACTGGGCTAAATCTGGTCTCTCACGGTGATGCTGGGCTGCTCCAGCTAGGCAACGCACTGGTCAATAGCACCTCACTCACTCAATACGAACAGGCTATTCAAAGCTGGGAGCAAGCACTCACACCAGATGCTGACATCATGCTCTACGGCTGCAATGTAGCTGCGGGTAGCGAAGGCAATCACTTTGTCAAACAGCTCAGTCAGCTTACAGGCGCAGACGTTGCGGCCTCGACAGATCTCACCGGTAGCGCAACCCTTGGCGGCGACTGGGACTTAGAATTTTCAACAGGGGCAATCGAAGCCGATTCAATTTTCAATACGACCGTAGCGGCTGCCTACAGCAACGTACTGGCCAGCTTTAGTGAAGCAGGTACCATCCGCGTTTTGCCCGTCGGCGATTCAATCACTCGTGAGGGGGACTCTCGGTTCGATAGCTATCGCCGCGATCTTTGGAAAACGCTCGTCGCCAACGGATACAACAATCTTGACTTTGTAGGTGGCGGTGACTTCACCGGCCCTAACAACGACTACGATACTGGCCACGAAGGCCACGGCGGCTGGAGAGCCGACCAAATCGCGGACAACATCACGCGCTACGCACAAACCTACAATCCCGATGTTGTGCTGTTGCACATTGGCACAAACGACGCCAACCAAAGGCAGTCGGTGAGCAGCACGCTCGATGATATTGGTCGAATTATTGATAGATTGCGATCGCACAATCCCAACATCGCCGTTCTACTCGCCAAAAATATTCCCAGCTCACCCAACCGCAGCGTCGTTGAAGCTGCCGCCGTTCAGGCCTTGGGCGACGCCATCCCTGGATTCGCGCAGTCTAAAAACCGCTCTGGCTCACCTGTAATCATGGTTGACCAGCGAAGCGGATTTGATCCTGAAACAGATACCTATGACGGTCTTCATCCAGACGACTCTGGCCAAGCCAAAATGGCCGCACGCTGGTTCAGCGCGCTAGATAGCCTCTTCCAAAGCAGCCACCAGTACAACCGGCCCGGCTCTAACAATGGCGGCGGCAATCCACCCACCCCGGCTGGCAACGGCAACGGCCTCAAAGCCGAGTACTTCGACAACATCGACTTCACCAACCTGGCCCTCACCCGAACCGATTCCAACGTCAACTTCAACTGGGGCAACGGCTCGCCCAACGGCAATATCGGCTCCGACACCTTCTCAGCCAGATGGACAGGCCAAATCGAATCCCGCTACAGCGAAACCTACACCTTCAACACCACCTCAGACGACGGCGTTCGCCTCTGGGTCAACGGTCAGCTGATTATCGACAAGTTCAAAGACCAGGCACCGACTGAGCACAGCGGCAGCATCACGCTCAATGCGGGCCAAAAGTACGACATTCGCATGGACTACTACGAAAAAGGCGGTGGCGCGGTGGCCCAGCTCTCCTGGTCTAGCGCCTCGCAGTCAAAAGAAATCGTGCCGCAGTCACAGCTCTTTAGCAGCAACGATGGCACCACACCCACCGATCCCGGAAACGGGGGCGGCGGACTCTCCAACGGCGGCGGCGACGGTCTACGCGCGGAGTACTTCGACAACTTCAACTACACCAACCTCAAAGAAACCCGCATTGATGCCAACGTCAACTTCAACTGGGGCTCAGGCTCACCCACGTCTAGCATTGGTGCCGACGGCTTCTCCGCTCGCTGGACGGGATTTGTAGAAGCGGCACACACTGAGCGATACACTTTCTACACCAACACTGACGACGGCGTTCAGCTTTGGGTCAACGGCCAGCTACTGGTCGATCATCTCGTATCACCCTCCAATGGCGAATTCAGCGGCAGCATCGATCTGGTTGCGGGTCAAAAGTACGACATCCGCATGGAATACTTTGAGGACGGGGGTGACGCATCCGCGCAGCTCTCCTGGTCTAGCGCTTCACAAAGCAAGGAGATCATTCCACAGTCAAGACTCTTCAGCAGCAGCAGTAGCGGCGGCGGCGGAAACGACGGTGGCGATAATGGTGGCGGAGATAATAACAATGGCGGCGGCAGCAACCCACCTACGCCTGTCGGCAACGGTAATGGACTCACAGGTCAGTACTACGACAACATCGACTTCACTAACTTAGCAACCACGCGTACTGACTCAGCTATCGACTTTAATTGGGGCAACGGTTCACCTAGTAACAACATCGGCTCTGACACCTTCTCAGCCAGATGGACAGGCCAAATCGAGCCTCGCTACAGCGAAACCTACACCTTCAACACCACCTCAGACGACGGCGTTCGCCTCTGGGTCAATGGTCAGCTGATTATCGACAAGTTCAAAGACCAGGCACCGACTGAGTACGGCGGCAGCATCACGCTCAACGCCGGACAAAAGTACGACATTCGCATGGACTACTACGAAAAAGGCGGCGGTGCAGTCGCCCAGCTTAAGTGGTCTAGCGCCTCACAGTCTAAAGAAATCGTGCCTCAGTCGCAGCTATTCAGCAGCGGCAGTACTTCTGGCGGTGATTCCTCTGGTGGTGGCAACGGTGGTGATAACGCCTCTGGTGGTGGAACCACGCCACCCTCTGGTACTGGTGGCGGATCAAGCCCGTCACCAGGTAACGGCAACGGTCTACTTGCCCAATACTTTGACAACTACAACTACACCAACCTCAAAGAAACGCGCACTGACGCCAGCATCAACTTCGACTGGGGCACAGGTTCACCCACTTCCAGCATCGGCGCAGACGGTTTCTCGGCCCGATGGACAGGACAGCTAGAAGCGCAGTATACCGAGCGGTATACGTTCTATACCAACACGGACGACGGCGTTCAGCTTTGGGTCAACGGCCAGCTTCTGGTGGATCATCTCGTATCACCCTCTAATGGCGAATTCAGCGGCAGCATCGATCTGGTCGCGGGTCAAAAGTACGATATCCGTATGGAATATTTCGAAGATGGTGGAAATGCTGCCGCTCAGCTTTCCTGGTCTAGCGCTTCGCAAGCAAAGCAAATTGTGCCGCAGTCACAGCTATTCAGCGGTAGCGCACTTGTAGAATCTGATAGCCGTAGACAGCCATCAGCACCGCCGCCAGTCTTGACGACAACGACAACAACAACACCGCCGACAACATCTAGCCCTAGTCAAGGGAGTGGTAACGGCTTGCGGGCCCAGTACTTCGACAACTACAACTACACCAACCTCAAGGAAACGCGCACCGATGCCAGCATCAACTTCAACTGGGGCGCAGGTTCGCCTACGTCTAGAATCGGCGCAGACGGCTTCTCGGCCCGATGGACAGGGCAGCTAGAAGCGCAGTATACCGAGCGATACACGTTTTACACCAGCGTCGACGATGGCGTTCAGCTTTGGGTGAATGATCAGCTATTGGTTGACCATCTCGTCTCACCTTCTAGCGGCGAATTCAGCGGCAGCATTGATTTGGTTGCCGGTCAAAAGTACGACATTCGCATGGACTACTTTGAAGACGGGGGTGATGCGATCGCTCAGCTCTCTTGGTCTAGCACGTCGCAGGCCAAGCAGATTGTTCCTAAATCTCAACTATTTTCGTAAGGAACTCTAGAAAGAAAGGCTTCGTGTAGTACATCAAATTAGTTCGTACTGCCGATATAGTCAGGCTCTAAAGCCTGTAATAAATGGAACAGGTAGATCTTTAGCAATGCTAGAGATCTATCTTTTTTAAATAGGCTGAGAGAGCCTTGGGAAACTGTGTAAATTTTTAAGACAATAGCCCTTGTGTGATGCCGATCACACTAACGGTAGATTAAGTTATGGTTAAAGCAACAATATGGGACATAAAGGAGTAGGTTGTTTCATGTTTAGTTGAGAGAAACACACTCTGTTTTTAGCAGAAATCTTCTGACAGAAGCAAAGTGATAGAAGCGAAAATGGAGCGAAAATGCTATTTACGCTACGTCCAAGCGCTATTTTCAAAGCCCTGTTCTTATCCGTAATCGGACTTACCGTCCTAAATCTTGTAGGTGTCATCTCTACATCGTTAGGGCACGGTTCTCTCTACGGGTTTGTCCAACTGTTTGACTTCAATTTAGAGCGAAACGTACCAACGCTTTACTCATCTATTAATTTGATGTTTAGCGCAGTGCTACTTTCGTTTATTGCACTCAAGCACAGAGAATCAAGGCAGGCGTGGAGTCTGTGGTTGGGCCTATCGGCAATTTTCTTTCTTTTATCACTAGATGAATTCTTCCAGTTTCACGAGCATCTAGCCCGGCCGGTTCAGCAGCTATTGAACATTTCAGAAGCGTTCTATTATGTCTGGGCACTTCCGTATATCTGCTTTTTGTGCGGGCTCTTGCTGCTTTATTACAAGTTCCTATTACGGCTACCAGCGAAAACGCGAACGCTGTTCATCTTAGCGGGTCTTCTCTTTGTTCTAGGCGCGGTTGGCATAGAGTTCGCTGGGAACCTACAGGCTGAGATGGTGCAAAGCAAGGCTACTCTGACACACCGGCTGCTGGTCACGTGTGAGGAGTTTCTAGAGATGATCAGTATTGTTCTATTCATCTACACTCTGTTTGACTATATTGTTCTCAAGTTCGGGGCTTTTGCAGTGCGCGTCACGGCTGAAGGCTAGGGCTGAGCAAGATTCTTGAGAAAGTGTTGAGGGCGTATTAAGAATGTGATTGCAGTCATCCCTATCAAAGCTGCCACCCAAGTACTCACCGGCACCCAATCATTCAGCACCAGTGAGGGCACCGCCGTGACAAACAAACCCAGCACCGTAATCGCAGAGACCGTCCAGCCTATGCGTCGGTAGCCCATTTTTATTAGCACTTGCAGGCAAACAAGCGTGAGTCCACCTTCGCTGGCTAGAGTTGCGATCGCGGCCCCGGCTGCCCCCATTGACGGAATCAAAATCAAATTCGCAATCACATTTAGCACCACCGCCCCCAGCAACAGCACCGGCAAATATCTATCCTGCTTCGAGGCGATAATTACATACCGAGCCAGCTCTCCAAAGATAATTACTGAAATGCTAGGCAGCAGAATAGAAAGCGACTGTAACGAAGGGCCGAATGCTTCACCATAAATCACGCTAACCAACGGCGACTGAAGCCAGCCAGCTACGAAAACAACAGGTAAAATCCCAGCGGTTAGCAGTAACGTTGTTTTGTATACCTGACGAATCATCTGACCTTTTTCCGCCACAAAAGACTGACTCAATCGCGTAAACGAAACATAAAAAACAACTCTATAAAGCGCGCTAAAAATCTCCATAATGCGATAGGAAGCACTGTAGTATCCAGCCTCACCCGCAGGCGCAATCCCTTTAAGCATTAAAATATCAGCCTGATAAAAAACAATCCACAATACGCCCGACAGTGCTAGAGGCCAAGCCATCTTAAAAGCCTCCACCGAACGCTTTAAGTTAAGCGGAGCCCAAAGCTTGAACCGCTGGCTTAGGTAGCGTATAAAAGCAAGGAGATGAATCAGTCGAGCCAGCACAAAGGTAAGAATCACCCAGAACAAACTATGGGTTAACAACAACACTCCAACAGAACAAGCCACTACCCAAAATCGCTCGATAGCCACCACAATAGTTTCAGTTCTAAATGCTTCTATACCTCTCAAGAGGCTTCTCAGCGTCAGTGCGATGCTACGGCTCACCTCAGCCAAAATTACAAAATAGAAAATTGCAATATCCGAGCCTTCAACTTTAAGGATTTGCGTCAGCGGAAACAAAATCACTAATACAATCAGCGAGCCTACACCTTCAACAGCTAAAAAATGAACCGTCGAACGCGTGCCCTCTTCCCTATTGAGCGCCACCTCACGAATGAGCAAGTCAGGAAACCCTAAGCTAATCAGTAAAGACAAAATAGAGCCTAAAGCAGCAGCACTTGCAAACACCTCATACCGCTCAGGCCCGAGCACTCTTGCTAGCAGTAGATAAAACAGCAGCGTCAGCGCTAGCGTTGCCTCACCTAAAAATGCGTAGAGGTAAGACAGATCTATCGCACCCAAAAGCTTTTTCACACTGAACTCCTTACGATGACGAGGCAATAACAAACACCCACTAGAGCCCTCAACTGGCAAGATAACGATTGCATAGTGCCCGGCGCATATTAAGAGCCACCAGCTTGGCTAAGTGGACTTACTTAGCGTTCTCTATACTTAATCGTATTGAAACCCTAGCAATTGCCACAAGAAGATCTCAAACTTGAATAAAGAGTCAATAAAGTTATCCGTAAACTACGAGGGATTATAAGTATCTACAACTACTATCAAATCACAGTAGATTCACTCATAATTGCATAGGCGCAGGCCGCTTTGTGTAGGTCGCGTCTAAACACCTTAGTAAAGCATCTTGCTGAAGCTAATCCCAGAAAAACTGTAGGAAAAAAACTGTAGGAATTCGGCTCGTGGCATCTTCTCTTTTTGACTCGAAACTTTCCAGCTCGCAACTCTCTAGTACTTATCGGCAAAGGCAAGCGCTCGCCATCGACCGTAGCCATCCCGAAAATATAGACCCTGCTGCGATCGCACTCTCTATCGTTATCCCTATCTACAACGAAGTTGAAACGCTTCCTCACCTCGTTGAACAAATCGAAAGAGGCGTTTCTGCCTACACCGAGCCCTACGAAATTATTTGTGTAGATGATGGCTCTCAAGATGGCTCCACGGCGCTACTCAAGCAGCTCGCACAGCACCATTCGCATCTAAAAGCTGTCATCTTGCGCCGAAATTACGGACAAACGGCCGCAATGGCTGCTGGATTTGAAGCCGCTCAAGGGCACACCATCGTTACGATGGACGGCGACTTGCAAAACGACCCGCAGGACATTCTGGCGCTCGTCGCCAAGCTTGATGAAGGCTACGACCTCGTAAGCGGCTGGCGTAGAAACCGTCAAGACGCAGCGCTGACTCGTCTTCTACCTTCTAAAATTGCCAATATCATCATTGGTAAGGCCACAGGCGTCAGAATTCGCGACTATGGCTGCTCGCTAAAGGCCTACCGGGCTGATTTGGTCGCTGACTTAAATCTGTATGGAGAGCTGCACCGCTTTTTACCGGCGCTGGCTGTTATAGAAGGTGCCAGAGTCACTGAAGTACCGGTTCGCCACCACGCCCGTCAGCATGGCAAAAGCAAATACGGCCTGGGCAGAACGTTCCGAGTGGTGATGGACTTGCTGACAATTATGTTTATCAAAACGTTTTTGACCCGGCCAATGCACGTATTCGGCAGCTTAGGCATGGCTTCGCTAGGCGCAGGTATGCTACTCGGAGTTTACCTAGCGTTTACTAAAATTGTATTGAATCAAGGCATTGGCGATCGCCCCCTTCTTCTGCTATCTGTTGTCTTATTTCTCGCAGGCGTTCAGCTCTTTTGCTTCGGGCTGCTGGCCGAACTGCTCATGCGAACCTACCACGAGTCCCAAAACAAGCCAATCTACCGAGTTCGGGAGCGAGTATAACGCGTCATGACAACCCACAAAATATCGATGAACCGGCAGAATAATCGCGCCAAAACTTCGTATGGCTGGCTACCGATCTCAATTATTTTAGCGATCGCCACCGTCCTGTTCACCTATCAGCTAGGCCGCGAAGGCCTTTGGATAGACGAACTATTTAGCATTCGAGATGCCACCGTCGGCAACATATTTGACGTTTATAAAGAAACCTCCGCTAGGCCGCTCTACTATGTCTTACTCAATATCTGGATGATGTTTGGCAGCAGCGATGCTTTCTTGCGATCGCTCTCCGTCATATTTGCTCTCATTAGCGTCTTCCTCATCTACCGCTTGGGACGCCGCCTCGACGGGGAATCCACCGGTCTTACCGCTGCTGCCCTGCTAACGCTATCTCCGCTGTTCATCAACCACGCTCAAGAAGTGCGAATGTACGCGCTTAGCGTGTGCATAAGTTTAGCAGGCACCGTATTTTTGACAGAGGCTTTACTCACTCATCCAGAGCAATCACCTAGCCAAAAAACGATAGGTAGCTGGGCGCTCTTCCGTCTGCTAGCGATATATACCGTACCGCTAAACATCACCCTGCTATTGCCCGACGCGCTCATCATCCTATGGCGTTTCAGGAAGCGAACGGACGTTCTGCTCAACTTTGGGGCTTGGTTAGGGCTAGTTGTATTGCTAGGTGCACCGTCTATCCTTACAGTTTCAGGAGATGCCACACCGGGATCGGGCTATGCCAAATCGAGAGCACAGTATCTAGAGCCGCCAGGGCTCAAGAACCTGATATACCCGCTCAAGTTTTGGATGGTGCCGCCACAAGTGGTCAGACTTGCCAAAAGCACGCATTGGTTCTACAAGCTGTTTACGCTACTCGTCGCGGGTGTGATCGGCGCAGGCTTAATTCGCAAGCACAAATCGCCAGCGTTAGTATGGACAGCGGCTTGGCTTGTTTTACCACTCATACCTATCATCGTCTACTCGCATATCGGAGCCCAGATCTGGGAGCCTCGCTACGTTCTTTTCGTCTGTCCCTATCTTTTTCTGCTTATCGCAGCCGGATTCTCTCGTCTTTGGCAGCAGTGGAGACCTGCTGCTGCAACGATGGGTGCTATCTATCTTTTTGCAATGGTCTGGGCCATACACCACTACTACGATGTGCAAAATCGTGAGGACTTCAAGTTCAACGTAGCAACCATCGAGCAGTACGAGCAGCCTGGGGACGCAATTGTATGGGGATACGCACACGATGATCCACTGCGGTATTACTACAACGGCAGCGCAGAGGTTCAATGGCTTGCTATGAGCGGCATTGAAACCACTGAAGCCCTTCAGCAATGGGTGAACCAGCTACCCAGTAACTATGAACGACTATGGCTGGTGATAGATAAGCCGGAGAAAGCGGTCGCTGATGAATTTAGGGAGGCGATCGCTAGTAAATACATCATTAGAGAAACGTATGAGGATTTTGGAGACTTCTCTAAGCAGTTTGATAAAGGATCTAGCGTCTTGCTAGTCTCGCCTCTAGACTCGCCATAGCCGACACGCCGCAAGCTCTTGAACTATACGCACACTCAATAAGCACATGGTTGACTTTATCGTGGCGATTCCGACCTATAACGGCGCGGATAAGCTGCCTCAGCTTTTGGATAAATTGCGATCGCAGTCAAACGCCCATCATTTCTCTTGGGCCGTCCTCATCGTTGACAACAACAGCCAGGACAATACCGCCCAAGTCATCCAAAGCTATCAGGGTCAGCTCACCGACTCCGTTGCACTTCACTACGCCTTTGAGCAGCGTCAGGGCGCAGCCTTCGCTCGCGTCAAAGCAATGGAAGTGGTCAATAGTCAATGGCCATGCGAGTGGGTGGGCTTTCTAGACGACGATGTTATGCCAGAGATTGACTGGGTTGCATCTGCGTACGAATTTGGCCAAAGCCATCCCGAAGCCGGGGCTTACGGCGGACAGATTCACGGCGACTTTGAAGTAGAGCCTCCCGAAAATTTTGCCAGAATCAAATCGTATCTAGCCCTCAGAGAACGTGGAGACACGCCCCACCGCTACGACCCTGATAACTTGAGCCTGCCACCCTCTGCTGCCTGGGTTATTCGCGCTCAAGCATGGCACGATAACGTATCAACGCGGCCAAAGTTAGGAGGCCGTGCTAACGGGTCGATGGTGCAAGGTGACGACTACGAACCGCTGCTGCGCATACACAAAGCAGGCTGGGAGATTTGGTATAACCCAGATATGCACGTGGCTCACCACATTCCTGCTGACAGACTACAGCGAGACTATCTTACGAAGCTGAGCCGGGGCTGCGGACTGTGCATTTGTCAGCTCAGAATGATCAACGCTGATAAATGGAAGCGGCCTTTCATCTTCGTTAAGCTCATTTTGAGCAACTTGCGTCGGGTCGTTTTGCACTGGCTAAAGTTTCGCGATCAGCTAGATACCGATCTGGTGGCCGCCTGCGAGATGGAATTTTATCTAGGTAGCGTGATGAGCCCTTTTTACTATCTGCAAACGTTGGGGCGATCGCACAAGCCCCTCGATTCAGCCACGGTTCAGCCCTCATAGTACGCGCCGCGTTACACAGATACGCTCTCCCACTAAAGGCTGAAAAACTCGATTTTACGATTATTCAGGCAGTCCCGCCGTGCAGCGAGGTCAACCTTTGCTGTAGTGTTTTATCAACTACTTTAAGTTAGTACTTCTATGCCCTGGGTTCGCATTGCCAGTGGAATTGTTGCGATCGCTATCGCCCTCAGCCTGATTGTGTTAGGTGGATGGTACTTCACAATCGGGTTTGGCATTATTGTTTACCTCGGTCAAATGGAAGTATTTGACCTAGTAAGAGCAAAAGGAATCAATCCCGCCGCTAAGACAACGATCATCGTCAGCCAAGTCCTGCTGGTGACCGCGCATATTTCTCCTCCCGTTGCCGACGCGATTTTGGCACTGGCGGGCACCTGCATCTGCTTTTACCTGCTCTTTCAGCCTAAGTTTGCCACCATTTCAGATTTAGCAGCTTCAATTCTGGCACTGTTTTACGGCGGCTATCTACCCACCTTTTGGATTCGCCTGCGAGACGCCGGAGCAGCAGGCACAGCCAGTTTGCCATTAGAAGGCTATTGGCCCGACACGCTCACCTGGTCAGAGCTACCCACCGGGCTCACGGTCACCTTCATCGCGTTTGCCTGTATCTGGGGCGCAGATATTGGCGCTTACTTCTTCGGCAAATCGTTTGGCCGCACGCCGCTCTCCAGCATCAGTCCCAAAAAGACTGTAGAAGGCGCGATCTTTGGTATGGGCGCTAGCGCCAGCGTCGGCATTATTGGGGCCTGGTCACTGGGCTGGTCAATTTGGTGGCTCACAGGCGCAGCCCTCGGCACCATCATTGGAATATCTAGCTTACTCGGCGATCTCACCGAGTCGCTCATGAAGCGCGATGCAGGCGTCAAAGACTCTGGCAACCTTATTCCCGGCCACGGCGGCATGTTGGATCGCACTGATAGCTACGTCTTCACCGGCCCGCTGGTCTACTACTTTGTGCAATACCTGGTTCCTTTGCTAGGCCGATACTAGTCAATATCGACTGAAATTCTTTCTACGGATTCACCATTATCTGACCGCTGCACGCTAGCCGTCCCGTTTGCAATGCTAGCTGACTTAGCTGAGTATCTGCGCCTAAATCCCACTGAAACCCCTGTAGCGATTCAATCAGCTGGCCTTTGCTGGAATCAGAAAGATCGGTGAGCGTTTCTAGCCACCGAGGATTATTCAGCTGTAGTTGACTGCCCGCAGAAACAGACAACCCTGTTCCTAGAATCACTCGCCGCTCAGCCGTTTGCCCCTGTGCTCGTGGATAAAAGCTAAGACCCAGACACTGATTGGACAGTCGCATTTTAGGACTACGCAATGTTACATCTTCGCGTAGTGGAAGCTGGCCGTAACGAGCTTGGATAGCTTGAGCCAGCGCTGGGATTTGTATGAGCGATCGCCAAAAATCATTCAACCCCTGACTCAGCAGCGGCGATGTTAGCGAAGCGTTCAAATCATCTGCGCTCAGGCTCACTTCACCCAGCACAGGAAACGCCTGCATCAGCCGCAGCTGATTTCCTCTCAAAACCTGACCGATATTGATACGAATATCCTGAGCTGACAGTTGCAGCTGCCCGATGTGGATGCCTTGGTATATGGCCTGCGTTGCAGTAACAGACACGCTCGGTAAGTAGCCAGAAATAATCTCGCGGTCCCGACCGCCTAAATCAAGGGATAGATCTTCTACCTGCTCAACTTGCGATCGCAGCCACAACCGTACAGCCGCAGGCAAAACACGCCCAATAATTCGGCTTCCCTTCACATCATCAGCCAAAACTCCACCCACATACTTTTTTCACATCCGTCTAGATTTGCGGCAGGGCTCCGCCAGCCACAATTATCTAATGAACCGGCTCACATGCTCTCAAATTCAGTGCCCGATGATAAATCGGACTCATTTCATTCACATTGTCATGATTTCATAACAGATTGATCCCAACATTCTTATAAATTCGTCACTTCTTAGAAAACGCGGGGGATCTGAATGATCCCAAACACCTATTTTTGTCATACTATTACGATATTGATCCCCATCCGTGATCCCAACGTCTCGTACGGTAAGGAATCATAGCCCTATCGTTTCTTGAGGAGAATCGTAACTATATGTTAAACAGCACACCTAACATTCCAATAGAAGAAATGACGCTGCGCCAGCTGCGCAGAGTGGCTAGCGAATATGAAGTATCGCGCTACAGCAGAATGCGTAAAGTCGAGCTGGTTGCGGCCATTAAGCAAAAGCAAATAGCTGCGGGCGTCCGCTCTCCTTCAGCTGAATCCGTCGCGCCTCTCAACGGTCAAATGCAAGTAGAAGCGGCTAAGTACACTAATCCAGCGCAAGAACAAGCTTCACACGTAGCGTCAGTATCTATGGGTCAATCTGAAATGAGTCAAACAAACAGCCAGACGGCAACCGTCATTGCAGCACCTGCGGGCCATACCGCTGCGAAAACGCCCAGCATGGCCGTGCTAGCGACTGTAGACGATAACCTCAGCGAGCTACCTGAAGGCTATGGCGAAAGCCGCATTGTTTTGCTTCCCAGAGATCCCCAGTGGGCATATACGTACTGGGATATTCCTAATGAGCACAAGCAAGAACTCAGAAATCAAGGCGGTAGTCGCTTAGCATTACGCTTCTACGACGTTACAGATATTGATATCAATAGCCAAAGTCCTCATAGCCTTCAGCAGTATGAGTGCGGCGAAGTAGCGCGTGAGTGGTATTTACCTGTGCCGGTGAGCGATCGCGATTACACCGTTGAAATTGGCTACGTTTGCAACGACGGTCGCTGGCTCGTTCTCTCTCGGGCGGCCTCCGTTCGCATCCCACCCGTGTATCCATCCGATTGGGTAGAAGACAAGTTCCTCACTGTTGACTGGAACGAAAGCTTGCGCGGTCGCACGGTCGCTAAGCTGGTATCTCCTAGCCAGAAAGCAGGCGCAGCTGGTGTAGGTACAGCCGCTGGCGCGCAAAATGGCGAAGCCAATGGCTTGTATGACGATATGGTTGCTTTGGCCAAGTCGGCAGAAGCTCAGCGGGTAGCGGGTTCTTTGTTTGGCTCCATGCACCAGGTGCCTGACCAAGCCGTCAGCTCTTTCGTATTTCCATCGGGAGCTGGCCTTTGGGCACTACCTACCGCCTCTGGTGTCAATATGTCGGGCGCTGGCCTATTCGCCTCCGCACCACCTGCGAAGCCTCGTCAGTTCTGGCTCATTGCGGATGCAGAACTGATTGTCTACGGCGCAACTGAGCCGGACGCAACAGTCACTATCGACGGTGAAGAAATTCAGCTGAACCCAGATGGTACGTTCCGTTTCCAAATGTCATTCCAGGATGGCGTTCTTCGCTATCCCATCGTGGCCGTTGCCAAAGATGGCGAACAAACTCGTTCCATTCATATGGACTTCGAGCGAAAAACGCTGTCACGTCACACCAACACCAAAGCGGAAGCCGTCCAAGAGTGGTTTGCATAAACCAACTATTGATTTAGCAAGCTAATTAAAAAGGGGTTTACGTCAGACAAGGGCGAAAACCCCTTTTTATTGAGCAAAAACTATGGCGGCTACAGCCTGAAATCACAATCCCAGGCTGCGCATTAAAAGCTGCCACTGACCTTCTATCCACAGCAAAATTCGGTCAACCCATTTTAAAAATCTTTCAAAGGGATGCTCAATGTAGCCGACCGTAATCACATCGGCTTCCCAGTAGTAAGGCTGCGTTTCCTGCTTCACGTCCTCGTCTACACCTTTATTAATTAAAGTGATCGCCCCTGCCTTTCCTTGATTTGCTGATAACGAAATAGCTTCACGCGAGACAGGCGTTGAGGCAGACAATTTAGCGATCGCGGCCTCATCACGATCAGGATTACATACCTTAGGCAAGCTTCGTAGCCCGAAGTCACCCCCTTCAACTTGGCTACGACCACTCATAAGCCGAGCGGCGGCGCGCGCTCGATATCGCTGTTTCATCCAAGCGACGGTTCTAAGGACTTCAACCCAAAAAGAATGAAAAGGCTGAGTCAAAACATTTCGATTTCTAGAGATGGCAGTCGCTTTTTTGCTAGAGATCAAAGCACCATCAGCAACTTGAATCATTTCTACAGAAGGCAAGAACTGCCCTATCTGACGTTGAAGTGCCCTCTGTTGATCAGCACTCAAACCGTTCCACACGCGTGAATAGTTGATGACTAAAAGCAGCGATCGCGTCTCCAAGTCGCAAGCCACCCCCGTAATCTGACTAGATACCGATATCTTGATTTTGCCAGTCAGTTTCACTAGAGCACCTGTCTTCAGCGGTTGTTGTTTTTCCTCCAGCTTCACAAGCAGCCTCAGCTGGCTCAGAAGCAGGCAGTCGCCAACAGCCCTTAAAGTTTGAACCATAGAACGCTCAGCCATAACAGCCTCAGCGAAACCAGCTGGCTCTGAGGTAGCTAAAGAAGCTTTGCCAAAATCAGAAAAATTTAAAAGTTGGGCACTGTCACGTCCAAATCCAAACACCTTACTCTTCTTCACAGATTGCTTTAGCCGCCGCCCGGCCATCTGAGAAACCTGTACCATCGCAAATATAGGTATCATTGCCAGCGCAGTACCAACTTCTACCGTTGCGACCGTTGTAGAGCGGGCATGACGAAAAGCTTGGCGGTGGCGATCTAAACCTTTTCTGTACTGTGCGATCGCCAATCGTAGTAACTTACTTTGGTATGGGCTAGGCGTCATCTCAAAGCTCCGGCCATCGCGTTGCGTACTCATCGTTTTAGATTTTAACGGAAGTCATGGCCACTCCTACCAATCCTCTTTCACCCGCTCTAAAAACCGATCTCGATCGACTTCGCAGCCTCAATACAAAAGACATCCAGGCTCGATGGCACTATTATCCGCATGATATCAATCTCATTGAAACGTTAGCGGCGGGCGCTGCAACCCAGTGGCCACTTGCGACACCTAACGATCGGCAGCATGTAGCTTGGAGTCAGGGGCTAGACATTCTCTGGCTATACCAAACCATCACTGTTCCTACTGACTTTAATGGCTATCCGCTTACCGGACTCATCCTAAGATTAGCCCTCACGTGGTGGGCTGATGACGCGCAAATCTATGTCGATGGCGAGTTGGTACAGTCAGGTGATTTGTTTGAATGTTTTACCCGTGTCTGTCTGAGTTCAAATGTAAAAGCGGGCGATATGTTTCAAGTCGCCATTCGACTGGTGAGTCCTGGTCACGATGATGGGGCTTTAGTGCGATCGCAGCTTATCTACGAACTTCCCAGTCACCAGCCCACCCCTGAACCCAGCTTCATTGCTGACGAACTTACCGTCCTATCAATCCTCAAACCGCAGCATCAGCCCAAAATTGAAGCCGCCCTTTTACAGCTCGACTGGAACAGCTTATCTACCAAATCAAACAGCCGAGAAAGCACTACAGATGCTCTGAACGTCTGGCGAAACCTCTCATCCGAGAGAATACAAGCAGCAACTGTTCACCCGTTTCAACAGTCACTCAGTCAGCTACGAAGAACACTTACGCCGCTCTGCTCTGAGCTTAAAGAACGTACTATTGAATGTGTTGGTCACGCACACTTGGACATGGCTTGGTTATGGCCTATAGCCGACACTTGGGATGCTGCCGAACGCACTTTTTTCTCTGTGCTCAATCTACAAGAAGACTTCCCAGAACTGACCTACACGCATTCTAGTCCTGCTCTCTTTGAATGGATAGAACAGAATCGTCCAGCGTTATTCGAACAGATTCAGCAGAAAGTAAAAGAAGGGAGCTGGAGCATTGATGCTGGGCTATGGATTGAGCCTGAATTCAACATCATTAGCGGAGAGGCGATCGCCCGTCATATCCTCTACGGCCAGCGTTATTGCCAAGAAAAATTCGGCCAAATCAGCAAAATCGCATGGCTCCCTGACTCCTTCGGCTTCTGCTGGCAGCTCCCCCAACTTCTTGCCCAAGGTGGCATCGAAACTTTCGCAACCCTAAAGCTCACCTGGAATGACACCACCGAATTCCCGCATCAGCTCTTCTGGTGGCAATCCCCTGACGGTAGCCGCATCCTCAGCATTATGCTCCCACCTATCGGCAGCGATATCGATCCTGAAAAAATGGCTGCTCAGTCAAAAAAGTGGAGCGACAGCACAGATCTACCCAACACGCTCTGGCTTCCTGGCTTAGGCGATCACGGCGGTGGCCCAACCCGCGACATGCTAGAGAAATCTCAGCGCTGGGAGAAGTCGCCATTCTTTCCACAGCTCAGCTTCACCGCACCTAATCAATACATAAAAAATCTATCCGTTCAGCCATCCACACCGCTTCCCGTATGGAAGGACGAACTCTATCTCGAACTTCACCGTGGCTGCTACACCACTCACGCCGAGCAAAAGCAGAGCAACCGGCAGTCAGAAGATTTACTCTACCAAGCAGAAGTATTCGCGACTATTGCGCAGATTGTAGCCAAGCATCCTTACCCAAGAGCTGATATTGAAAGAGCGTGGAAAAGTCTACTCTTTAACCAGTTCCACGATATTTTACCAGGTACTTCTATTCCCGAAGTCTTTGTAGAAGCCGATCAAGGATGGGCACAGGTGAAGCAGATTGGGGAGAATATTTTGAATGTGAGTTTGGGTGCGATCGCCTCCACCCTCAAACTACCGCCCCCACCTCATCCAAACGCTAAACCCATTCTCATTTTCAACTCACTAACATGGCGAAGAAACGCCGTAATCACTTTTGATCTATCCCAGATAGATCCC
>CAWDNC010000001.1:30000-692987 GCA_963803535.1 uncultured cyanobacterium
CTTTGTAGCTTGACCTTCTCTGGATAGAAGAAGATCGATTGCTTATGCAACCGAGTAACTCATTCAAAGTCATAGCTTTCGCTGCAACTCTTCTTGTCTCACTCAGCACATTGGGCTTTTTTGATTTTCAAATGTCTTATTCAGACTTTGAACTACCTTTGCTTTCTATATTTATCTATGCAGTTGTCAAGGTTCTCGCTAGTCTTAAGAGACCAGCACTCTATGATGTCTATTGCGCTTTTTGCGCTTTACATCTCTAGATGCTGATTGCTTTCGCTTGCTCGTATGAAAAATAATGGTGGAGGTAAGCGGACTCGAACCGCTGACATCCTGCTTGCAAAGCAGGCGCTCTACCAGCTGAGCTATACCCCCTCAGATTTCGCAATTGATAGTTGCGCTTTGTCTAAGATGAAAGTGGGCCATCCTGGACTCGAACCAGGGACCTCACCCTTATCAGGGGTGCGCTCTAACCACCTGAGCTAATAGCCCTTTCAATGTCGGTGTTTTGTTTGAGTAGCAACACCTGAATAATTTAGAGAACTCGCAGACTTAACTGCTAAAACTAACAAGACCCTCAACGACCTTAGGTGACTACAGCTATGAACTATTCGCAAATCGCTTTCGTTCTATAACCTAGTAGGTCTCCCTGTAAGGAGGTGATCCAGCCACACCTTCCGGTACGGCTACCTTGTTACGACTTCACCCCAGTCATCAGCCCTGCCTTCGGCGTCCCCCTCCGTAAACGGTTGGGGTAACGACTTCGGGCGTGGCCAACTTCCATGGTGTGACGGGCGGTGTGTACAAGGCCCGGGAACGTATTCACCGCAGTATGCTGACCTGCGATTACTAGCGATTCCGCCTTCATGCAGGCGAGTTGCAGCCTGCAATCTGAACTGAGCAACGGTTTATGGGATTAGCTCACTATCGCTAGTTGGCTGCCCTTTGTCCGTTGCATTGTAGTACGTGTGTAGCCCAGGATGTAAGGGGCATGATGACTTGACGTCATCCCCACCTTCCTCCGGTTTGTCACCGGCAGTCTCCTCAAAGTGCCCAACTTAATGATGGCAACTAAGGACGAGGGTTGCGCTCGTTGCGGGACTTAACCCAACATCTCACGACACGAGCTGACGACAGCCATGCACCACCTGTCTCTGCGTTCCCGAAGGCACCAACTACTTTCGTAGAAGTTCGCAGGATGTCAATCCCTGGTAAGGTTCTTCGCGTTGCATCGAATTAAACCACATACTCCACCGCTTGTGCGGGCCCCCGTCAATTCCTTTGAGTTTCACACTTGCGTGCGTACTCCCCAGGCGGGACACTTAACGCGTTTGCTTCGATACTGCACGGGTCGATACGCGCAACACCTAGTGTCCATCGTTTACAGCTAGGACTACAGGGGTATCTAATCCCTTTCGCTCCCCTAGCTTTCGTCCATCAGTGTCAGTTATGGCCCAGTAGAGCGCCTTCGCCACTGGTGTTCTTCCTAATATCTACGCATTTCACCGCTACACTAGGAATTCCCTCTACCCCTACCACACTCAAGCCTAGTAGTTTCAATTGCCGATCCACAGTTGAGCTGTGGGCTTTAACAACTGACTTTCTAAGCCACCTACGGACGCTTTACGCCCAATAATTCCGGATAACGCTTGCATCCTCCGTCTTACCGCGGCTGCTGGCACGGAGTTAGCCGATGCTGATTCCTCAAGTACCGTCAGAACTTCTTCCTTGAGAAAAGAGGTTTACAACCCACAGGCCTTCCTCCCTCACGCGGCGTTGCTCCGTCAGGCTTGCGCCCATTGCGGAAAATTCCCCACTGCTGCCTCCCGTAGGAGTCTGGGCCGTGTCTCAGTCCCAGTGTGGCTGATCGTCCTCTCAGACCAGCTACTGATCGTCGCCTTGGTAAACCATTACTTCACCAACTAGCTAATCAGACGCGAGCTCATCTACAGGCTATAAATATTTCACCTCTCGGCACATTGGGTTTTAGCAGAAGTTTCCCTCTGTTGTCCCCATCCTGTAGGCAGATCCTCACGCGTTACTCACCCGTCCGCCACTCACCCCCGAAAGGGTTCGTTCGACTTGCATGTGTTAAGCACGCCGCCAGCGTTCATCCTGAGCCAGGATCAAACTCTCCATTTTAGTAGATGAATCAATTAACTAATGCTAACTAACTCAGTTTGTCTCGTACTCAAGCTATTTACTAGCTATCCTATTGCTTACTGAAAATAAACATGTTATCCTCAGAGCAATTTATCATTCATTAACGAGGGTCTCGTTAATTTCATTTCTCTAAATTATTCAACTTTCTAGGTGCTACTCTCGGCCTCGGTGGCAGTGGCGTGAACCGCTGCGTCCCTCAGCGCCTAATGAATATAGCGCTGAATCAGAGTAGGTGTCAACACCTTTCTTGAAAATACTTTTAAAAAGCTGAAACCCTTTCACATACAGGGTTTCAGCTTTTTTATTTTCTTAGCTGAGCAATTTGAGCCGTAAATTAGGTATTTCTGCTTACGCGTTTTTTATTTTCAAAACGCTTGCATCCCTCTATACACAAAGGGTGTAGCCAATTTGGCTTTATGCTGAAATTAATTTGTGATTTTTATTTTGGATGGAACGATGCTGCCAAGCTGGATAGTTTTGGATGAGCTGCTGACAGACTGGCTGAGAGAGGACATTGGCCGAGGGGATAAGACGACTGATGGACTCGCTGAACTAGCGCAGGTTGAAGGAAAGGCTTACTGGGTGGCGAAAGAGGAGGGTGTGATTGCTGGGCTATCAATTGCAGAGCGAGTATTTTCTTTGCTAGATAGCGGTGTGGACTTTCGAGCTGAATTGGACGAGGGCGATCGCGTTATTAAGGGAACCAAGATTGCTAGCATCACGGGCTTACTATCTACCTTGCTGACAGGAGAACGTGTAGCGATGAACTTAGCGATGAGCCTGAGCGGCATTGCCACGATGACCAGACAATATGCAGACGTTATTTCAGATTTGCCTGCGCAGCTCGTCGATACAAGGAAGACCACACCGGGCATGCGGCTACTGGAAAAGTATGCAGCCTCTGTAGGAGGCGCGCAGAATCACCGGATGGGGTTGGATGATGGCGTAATGATTAAGGACAACCACATTGCAGCAGCAGGTGGAATTGGGAAAGCAATTACATATATAAGAAGGCGGATTCCGTACCCAATTACGATTGAGGTGGAGACGGAAGGGCTGGAGCAAGTGACTGAGGCGATCGCACACAAGGCAGACATCATCATGCTCGACAACATGTCTTACGAGGTGATGAAAAAGGCAGTGGAGCAGATTCGAGCAGCGAATCAGGGGATTAAGATTGAGGCTTCGGGCAATGTAACGCTTGAGACGATTCGGGCTGTCGCTGAAACAGGCGTGGACTATATATCGAGTAGCGCACCGATCACGCGATCGCCCTGGCTAGATCTAAGTATGCGAATTCAAACATAAGGTTAATTTACGAGACACTGACTTAATAGAGGCTAGCAATTGCACTAGGCTTGTTCCATTCAGCCTCCTGTGACCGATTTTGAGTGCTTATGAGCTATCAACCCACGACACCTAACATCACAACACCTAATATTATTCGAATAGATATGCTGGACGTAGACTACGCCAGGATGGTGGGTGGGGTACCCATTAGCAAAGATAGGCAAACTAGGTTAGAAGCGACAGATGAATACACGTTCAATAGATTAGAAAAGCAGATTAGTCGCTATCTGTACGGTCAGCTAGAACAAGAAGGCCAAGACGATATTTTGTGTAATATCGGTCAGACGGCTGAGCTGCTGACCCAGTGCGATATGGAAGATATTCACAATCGGGTTCGAGAGACTGGACGCTTCTACTTGTTAGAAGGTGAGCGTCAGCAGATTATCAACTGGGTAAAGGATGAGCTGGCGATTGATTTGATGGATGGGATCGCTTCTGTAGAGTGACATCTGTAGGGTGATGACAGGTTGCAGATTGAGACTGAATGATGGAAAGGACATGTTCCTTTATATGGTCGTCAGTGCCCTATGGCTCCTACACGCAAGCATAATTCGGCAGGCGAACGTTGGCTAGCGTACTACGCTCGTATAGGCTATGCCGCAAAGGGCGTTATCTACGGGAGTACCGGGGTTTTAGCCTTGCTAGAAGCACTCGACTTGACAGCAGGAGAGACAGTAGGGTCGAAGGGGGCCTTGAGAACCATCGCAAACCAGCCTTTTGGTCGAACGCTAGACGTTGTGATTGCGGTTAGTTTGATAGGCTATGTCGTATGGCGTTTTCTTCAGGCATTTTTAGATCCTGAACACAGTGGAATGAACGCCTCAGATATTCTTCGTCGTATTAGCTATGCGGCTAGCGGGTTGGTTTATGCCAGCATTGCTTACAGCGTTATAGAAATTTTGGATTCGTCACCGTCTGAAAAAGGAAGAACGGCTGAGGATTGGGTTTTTCTAGTGATGTCTAAGCCTTTTGGACGGTGGTTGGTAGCAGCCGTCGGAGCTGCTTTCTTTGGGATTGGCTGTTACTACTTTTACCGAGCAATCAAAGCTGAGTTCAGGAAGCGGTTTAAGCTGCATAAGATGAGTGACACCGTAAAAGTAATTGCAACGGCTGCGGGTCGAATTGGCATTGCAGCTAGAGGCGTTGTTTATATTGTGATTGGCGTGTCAGCAGGGCGAGCTGCTTGGGAGTTTGATTCTAATATGATCAAAAATTCTGAGCAGGCTTTAGAGGTCTTCAACGACAATCCAACAGACGAGTGGATTCTAGCCATTTTAGGCATCGGATTTATTGCCTACGCTATTCATATGGGATTTCAAGCGGTGTATCGAAGTATCGATCCGCTATAAGCGCAATTGGCTAAAAGGTTTTAGAGTTTTTTGCAGCAGAAGTGGCTCTTTCTAGCGCGGCGACGACTGTAATGAGCCAGAGCGCCCCAATCAATAGTCCTGCGATGACATCACTGGGCCAGTGAGCGCCAAGCGCAAGGCGAGAGAGAGTAATCAGACCGATCCAAAGGGTGGCAAAAGCGATCGCTATTAGCTTTTCGATCAGGCTACGAGAGGTGCGGAACCATAGATAAAAGATGAGCCCGTACATAGTAAAGGCAACAACAACGTGTCCAGAAGGAAATGAATGCAGGCTAGGTGCGGCGAGTCCATCAGCAATTAGGTTAGGGCGATCGCGACTCCACATCCCCCAGCTAATCCATACCAGGGCAAACTGACCCAAATAAGTCGCTACAGCAGTTGCTGTGACTAAAGGCTTTTTAAACCAGGCGGTCAGCGCAACCAAAGCGAAGAAGATAGGTAGCATACCCACTAGATTGCCGGGTGATTCCCAGGTAACGCCTTTAGAGAAAGATAGGGGGTTTTGGATAGGTGCGCTTTCGTTGCTGAGCGCTACCAACCACTTTTCGTCCCAGGCCTGTAGGCCAGCGGTTTCCTGACCCATTGCAATACGGGTAAGAACGTAGGTGATCAGCGCGCATATGCCCAAACCAACCGCTAATGTTTGCCACCATTTTTTCCAGGCGATAGGGGGCAGCGCTTGGCTTTCGTACCAGAACCGTTGGGCGATCGCGTTAATACCGTGAGGCACTACTGTCTTTGTTTTGTGCGCCATAACGCCTTTGTCCACCGTGCTTTAAACGGGTTCCAGCATGTTGGAGTAAGTACCAGCTTGGCATCTACCTATAGTATTTACTGCTGTTTATAGAGCTGTACCAAAACGACGATAAGCCTATGCCAGCGTCATACTGATACGGCTCAAAAAGGATTGCAATCGTTCGCTTTGGGGGTTTGCAAGCACCTCACGAGGGTCGCCCTGCTCTTCTACGCAGCCTTTATTTAAAAACATGACCCTGCTGGCCACTTCGCGAGCAAACTGCATTTCATGAGTGACGACTACCATGGTCATACCTTCTTGAGCAAGCTGCTGCATCACTTGCAGAACCTCACCGACAAGCTCGGGATCGAGCGCGCTGGTGGGTTCGTCAAAGAGTAAGATTTCTGGCTTCATGCAGAGGGCACGAGCGATCGCAACTCTCTGCTTTTGCCCACCCGAAAGCTGATCGGGATAGCTCTGTGCTTTTTCACTCAGACCTACTTTATTAAGGTAGAAACTAGCGGTTTCCCGACTTTCTTTGCCGGACTGACTCAACACTTTCTTGGGCGCAAGGCATAGATTTTCAAGTACTGATAGGTGGGGAAACAAATTGAACTGTTGAAACACCATACCGACTCTTGCCCTCAGCTCTTGTAGCTTGTGTCGGCTGAGTTTGGCATTGGATAAGTCGATACTATCGACAATGAGCTGCCCGCCTGTGATTGTTTCTAAACGATTAAAACAGCGTAAAAGAGTACTTTTGCCGCAGCCCGAAGAGCCGATGATAGAGACCACTTCACCTCGATGAATCTGGCAGTCGATGCCGTTGAGCACTGATAGATTGCCAAAGCTCTTTTGTAAGTTGGTAGAGATGATTGCAGGTAAGGTTTCCGTCATAATCAGGGGCTATCACAAGGATTTATCGCAAGCAAACGTCGAGACACACGCTTCAAACACTACCACTTCAGCTTTTAGTAAATGTTCAGATGTAACATTGATTGCCTCTTTACGAAGGTGTTTGACTGATAAGTATCTATAGAAGTATCTTTTACAAAAAAAGCTGATGTATTTATTAGTCTTAGTACTTAGATACCGTAGGTTAAGAGAACGGTAAGTTTACTGACACATCTATAGAAACGATATTTAGCTTGTAATTATCTGTGAGGATAGTGTTTTGGATGCCAACATTGTGAGAGTAACGCGGTCGGCTTTTTTGCGAACCGTGGCGGTCGGCTTTTTATCAGCGAGCGTGCTGAGTGCCTGCGGTGGTGGTCAAGATGACAGCACTTGGAATGTTGGGACAGAACCGGCTTTCCCCCCTTTTGAATCGACGGAGAACGGTGAGCTGATTGGCTTCGATATTGATCTGATGAATGCGATCGCCCAGAAGGCAGGAAAGACAGTTGAGTTTGAGAGCTTGCCTTTTGATGGGTTGATTCCAGGCTTGCAGGGAGGCTCAATTGATGCGGCTATCAGCGGCATGACCATCACCGAAGAGCGCGCACAAACGGTTGATTTTTCAGACCCTTATTTTGATGCGGGACTGGCGATTGCAGTCCAAGATAGCACCACGGATATCACTAGCCTAGATGACCTAGAAGGCAAGAAAATCGCGGTTCAAATTGGGACGACTGGCGCAGCAACGGCGGAAGGCGTGGCAAATGCCGAAGTGAGTACATTTGACTCTGCACCACTAGCGCTGCAAGAGCTAGCGAACGGCAATGTAGATGCCGTCGTGAATGACGCGGCAGTGACTGACTACGCAATTCAATCTGGCAACATTCCGGGTATTTCAATCGTGGGACAGGTGTTAACAGATGAGTCTTACGGGATTGCACTGCCGAAAGGGTCTGAAAACACGGCAATTATCAATACTGCGCTGGCCGAGATGAAGGCAGATGGCACCTACGATGCGCTTTATGAGAAATGGGATTTGCCCGCACCAGCAGAGTAGTTTTGATTGAAAGAACGCATTATAAGAACGCACTGTGACCTGATATTTTCGTCGGAGCTATAGTCTTGAATCAGACACTGGGCTACATCGTCGAGGCACTGCCCGCGCTGTTAAAAGGCGCACTCGTTACCTTGCAGCTCACTGCGATCGCAACAGCCTTCGGTCTTATTGGCGGCATTTTCCTAGGCGTTATCAGGCTGTCGAAAGTCAAAGTACTGCGTCTTCTGGCAAGAGTCTATGTAGACTTTTTTAGAGGGACGCCGCTCCTAGTGCAGCTGTATATTATCTATTTCGGCATTCCAGCGCTCTTTAACTATCTTGGAATCGACTTTAGATTTAACCAGTGGGGCGCAGCGGTTACAGGCTTAAGCCTTAACTCCGCTGCCTATTTAGCGGAGATTGTAAGAGCAGGCATTCAGTCTGTGGAGAATGGGCAAAAAGAGGCCTCTGAGTCGCTGGGATTGGGATCAACGCAAACCATGCGGTACGTTATTTTTCCGCAGGCATTGCGCAGAATGATTCCGCCTTTGGGCAATGAGTTCATTACATTGCTTAAAGACACTAGCTTGGTAGCCGTTATTGGCTATCAAGAGCTGTTTAGAGAAGGCCAACTGATTGTAGCGACGACCTATCGCTCCTTTGAAATCTATGGCGCGGTTGCGATCATTTACCTGCTGCTGACGGTTCTTTCATCTCAGGTATTTTCTTGGTTAGAGCGCAAGATGAACCCGACCGAGCCGAAAAGAGCTTAAAACCAAGCGGTCAAGATTCCTATGGGCCAAAGCTTTCCTAAGGTGAGAATTGTGGCGACGGGCAAGGTGAAAAAGCTTTGGCTAAAAGAAGGGGTGGCGCTGTATGAGAAGCGACTGCCCGAGGTTGAGATTGTAGAGATTAAAGACAGTGGAAAAGAGAAGGAAGCCGACAAGCTGCTGGGCTCGATGACAGCTCAAGACCGGCTAGTGGTGTTAGCTGAGTATGGAAAGGTGCGTGATTCGGTGGCGTTTGCGCAGTGGCTGGGACAAGAAGCCTATGGGACGCTGGTATTTTTTATTGGAGGGGCTGAGGGCATTAGCGATCGCCTCAAAACCCACCCCATGATCAGCCTCTCTACCATGACCTTTCCGCACGAGCTCGCGCGGCTCATGCTAGTAGAGCAGCTGTATAGATCTAAAACTATTCTGCAAAACGGCAGCTATCACAAATGAGCGATCGCATAGAGACTAGATAACCTGCCCGCTATCTTTGTCGAATAGGTGAAAGCGAGTGAGATCGAACTGGAGATTGAGCTGTTCGCCAGGGGTAATTTTGGCCCTAGGGTCTAGGCGAGCGATGAACTCTGTGCCATCGGCCAGCGTGAAGTAGACAATGACTTCGTAGCCCATAAGTTCAACAACTTTAGCAGTAGCCGAAATGCTCACCGGTTCGATGCCGGGGGGTACATATTGCGGATGATAGATACCTTCTGGACGAATGCCGAAGACAACGGGGCGACCGGCAAACTCTTGATAGCGCTGGAGACGGTCGGTAGGAATGGGAACTGGGATGCCGCCATCTGTTTTGATGATGAGTTCTCCCTTCTGCTTCAGGAGCTGGGCATCGAAGAAGTTCATAGAGGGGGAACCGAGGAAACCCGCTACGAAAATGTTGTTGGGGCTTTCGTAGACGTTTTGGGGCGTATCGATTTGCTGCAAAATGCCGCCGTTCATGACGGCAATGCGAGTACCCATGGTCATCGCTTCGGCCTGGTCGTGAGTGACGTAGACAAAGGTGGTGCCGACTTTTTTGTGGAGCTGGCTGAGTTCGGCGCGGGCCTGAACGCGGAGCTTAGCGTCCAGATTTGAAAGGGGCTCGTCCATGAGGAAAACGGCGGGCGATCTGACAATAGCTCGACCCAAAGCCACTCGCTGTCGCTGCCCGCCCGAAAGCTGCTTAGGCTTACGATCTAACAGCTGTTCAATTCCAAGCTGCCGCCCTGCTTCTTCGACTCTTTTACGAATTTCTTTTTTGGGCATACCTTTGAGATCGAGGCTGAAGCCCATGTTGTCTGCGACGGTCATATGCGGATATAGCGCGTAGGACTGAAACACCATGGCGATATCGCGATCTTTCGGGGTGACGTTGTTAACGCGCTGACCATCTATGTAAATGCTGCCGCTGCTGATGTCTTCTAGGCCCGCAAGCATTCGTAAAGATGTGGTTTTTCCGCAGCCAGAGGGGCCAACAAGAACTAGAAATTCTTTGTCTTCAAGTTCGATGTTGAGATCTTTGACGGCGGTGTAGCCGTTTTCGTATTGCTTGGTGACGTTTTCAAAGGTAACGCTAGCCATAAGAGAAAGGAGGAATGATGAACGATGAGGGATAAATTAGCCTTTGACGGAACCAGCGAGCAGGCCGCGTACGAAGTAGCGCTGTAGGGCAAAAAATACAGCCATCGGCACGAGCATGGAAATGAATGCGCCTGCGGTGAGTAAGAACCAGTCTTGGCCGCGATCGCCCACAATATTTCTGAGCACCAAGGTCACCGGGGCTACGTCCTGATTGCCGCCTAGGTACACAAGGGCCACGAGCAGATCGTTCCAGACCCAGAGAAATTGGAAGACGGCAAAAGAGGCGATCGCAGGCATACTTAACGGCACAATGATTCGTGAAAACACATTCCAAGAAGACGCTCCATCAACGGCGGCAGCTTCAATCAAATCACGAGGCAATGAGCCAATATAGTTACGCAGTAAGTACACGCCCAGCGGTAGGCCATAGGCCGCATGAGCCAACCAAACAGCTAGAAATGTGCTCGAAATTCCAAGGACATTGTAGGCTCGCAAAATGGGGATTAGCGTCATTTGCAGCGGAACAACCAGCAGACCTACGGTGACGATGAAGATAGCTTGGCGACCGGGGAACTCCATCCAGGCGAGGGCGTAGGCGGCGAAGGTGGCGATCGCAATCGGAATCACCGTCGCCGGCACCGAAATGACTAGGCTGTTCAAAAATGCCTGACCCATCCCGGCATTCAACACGTCTTGATAGTTGCTGAGCGTGAACTGCGTAAACTCAAGTGGATTGGCAAAAACCGTCCACCAGCCGCTGCTGGTGAGCGCTGCGGCTGGGCGAAAAGAGCTGATGAGCAGGCCAAAGGTGGGCAGCGTCCACAGGACAGAAATTGCAATCACCGCAATGTGTACAGGCGCGCGGGCCATCAGCTTTTCAAACTTAGACTGCTCTTTGCGCTTGGCCACATAGTTTGGCTGAGGGTTGGCAACGGTCATCGGTTTAGCTCCTGCTGGCGAAATCTGCGAATGTTAGCCACCATCACAGGGATGACGGCAATCAGGAGAATGACGGCGATCGCACTCCCGCGCCCATAGTTTCTAAAGTTGAACATTTCTCGGATCATGCGGCTGGCAATCACATCGGTGCCTAAGTTACCACCCGTCATCACAAACACAATGTCAAATACCTTGAGCACCAGCACAACGACTGTGGTGGCAACCACCATCACCGTCGGCATAATCATCGGAATAATAATGCGCCAGAAAATCTGGACTTCATTCGCCCCGTCTACTCGCGCCGCTTCTAGCACGTCATCAGGAACGCCTTTAACCGCTGAAGAGAGCAGCACCATACAAAAGCCCGTTTGCAGCCAAATCATAATGGCGATGAGTGCAAAGTTATTGATCGCTGGATTGACAAGCCAGCCAATTGGCTCAAAGCCTAGAGAAGTTGCGATCGCATTGAGCACCCCAATTTGCTCAGCTCCTGCTGGACGGTAGGCATAGATAAACCGCCAGATAACGCTCGCCCCGACAAAAGAAATCGCCATTGGCAAAAAGATCAGCGACTTGGCCACCGACTCGTACTTTACGCGGTCTATTAAGACAGCGATGACAAGGCCTAAAGCAACGCTAATGCCCGTTACTAAAACCAGCCACAGTAAGTTGTTGCGGAAAGTCAGCAGGGTATCGGGGGCAGTGAGAACAAAAATGTAGTTCTCTAGACCCACGAACGTTTTTGAATTGTTGCTAAAAAAGCTGAGGTAAACGGTGCGAATAGTTGGCAGCACCAAGTAAGCAGTGAGCAGCAGCATCGCTGGCCCGACATAGACCCAAGGCAGCACCTTGTCGCGCGATCGCTCAGGTAAAAATTTTTCAACGAGAAGATTAAGCCCGTAAAAAATGCCGACGATACCAAACGATCCGATAAAGATCGCCAGCAGCGCCTTTAAAATTAAAGACAGATTATCCATAGATTATTGCTTGCTCACCACGTCATCCGAACTTTCTTTTGGCCAATAGAACTCAATCTTTTTGGTCACATCTTCAGCAGACGCACCTGCCACAAAGTCCATCATGCCTGACCAAAATGTGCCCGTGCCCACCGCACCCGGCATGGAATCGGACGCGTCGAACTGAACCACTTCAGCCGTGGCTAGTAGCTCTGCCTGCTTTCGACTCAGCGCGTCAGGATATACGCCCAAATCTACCTGCTTGTTTGCAGACAGAAAGCCGCCCTGCTCAGCCCAAATTTCGTGGGGAGTGGGCGTTGCCATATAGGCCATCAGCTTTCGCGCTTCGGGCGTATCGTTGAGCATGGCGAAAATGTCGCCTGCCACCAGTAGCGAGTTTTCGTACTCTGGATTGATAGTCGGCGTGGGGAAAAAGTCTACGTCTTCACCCGCTACCACGTCCGCTGGGAAAAAGGTGCTAATGAAGTTGGCCTGCTTTTGCATGTAGCACTCTGGTTCTTCGGTGAAAAGGCCAGTGATAGAATCGCCAAACGGAATGCTGAGCGCGCCAGTTTGTCCGCCGTAAAGATAGCCGGGTGTCTTGACAATCTCACCAAAATATTCAAAGGCCTGCTGCACTTCTGGCGCGTTGAAAGGGACTTCGTGACGCACCCACTGACCGTAAAATTCGGGGCCAGCGCTTTGTAACAGGATGTCTTCAATCCAGTCGGTACCGGGCCAGCCAGAGGCGTTACCGCTTTCTAGGCCCAGACACCAGGGCGTTTTGCCATCGGCAACAATGCGATCGCTCAGCGCTATCAGCTCATCCCACGTTTTTGGAATAACATAGCCTGCGGACTTGAACTGCTTAGGGTCGTACCACACCAGGCTTTTGACAGCGGAGCGATACCAGATGCCATAGATAGTGTCGTTAACAGTGGAAAGGTCTATCCAGCTATCGGGATAGTAGGCCTGAAGCTGTTCTCTGCTCAGGACTTCGGTAACGGGGACAAGGGCACCTTCTTCTGCGAGCGATCGCATCAATCCTGGCTGCGGAAACATTGCAATATCAGGCGAATCGCCCGAATCGACCCGCACTGGTAGCAGCGTCGAAAACGCATCTGTCCCCTCATAAACAACGTCAATACCGGTTTCTTCTTCAAAAGGCTTGAGCGCCGCCTCCAATTTAGCCTGCTGATCGCCCACAATGACGCCTAGAATACTGACCGTATTGCCGCCAGAAGGTTGAGCTTCTTCCGCATCTTCTGAACCAGTTGCCGCTGGCTGCTGACCGCAGCTATACAGAGAGAGCAAGATAGCAATGCCTAGCGTTAGCCTGCTCGCCCGCTGTAAAAATGAATCCATAATCTTTAAGTTTTGTAAACATACCCTCAACCCACTGGGTCTGAATAGATATTGAAAGCTTGGCTGTCGCCTATCGCCGAGCTCAATCTATGTATCTGATGCTACTTTCCTTCTACAAAAGACGTCTCTATCTTTAAAGGAAGCTTGGGAAACGCGATACAAAACTTCATTCTTCTCAACAGGAAAAGAAAAAGAAAGCCACCCACTGCAAATGCCCGTAGGTGGCTACAACTAATGAAAATGTTGTTGATTAGAAGCTATGCAACAAACTCGAAGCTGCTGCTATTGAGCTTAAGTTCGCCAACGTTTCCATTGATGACGGCTACGCGATCGCTTCCGTGGTTAGCGGTGTAACTAAGTTCAGCTGCGCCGTTGCTGATCTGTAGCGAGTAGTCACTAGCAGAACCGTGGAGGACAATCACGTCTTGGCCCACGCCATAGTCAGTGATGCCTGCATAGTCTTCGTAGCCATTAGCGACATAGTAGGCCTGCTCAATGTCACCCAGGATGAAGCGATCGCTCTCTAGCCCACCGACTAACAGATCCACTTCATGAGCGCCCGCATGTTCCGCGTCCGTACCATTCAGATAATCGGTTGATCGCAGCGACGTTAAGAAGTCGTTGCCGCCGCCACCGATCATGAAATCCTGACCATCGCCGCCAATCATGGTGTCGTTGCCCAGGCCCCCGAAGAGATCGTCATCGCCTGCACCGCCTCGGATCAGGTCGTTGCCGCCACCGCCAAAAAAGAAGACGCGATCGGTGTTGCTATCGCCACCAATAAAAACGTCGTCCTGCTCAGTGCCTTTAGCGACGGTGAAATTGCGAACGGTGTAGGTGCGATCGCCCGCAGGTAGGCCCTGCACCATTAGCGTTTCTTGCTCAAGGTTAATATTCACCGAAATATTAGGATCGCTGGTGCTCGCATCAATCGTATTGAGCTGACCTTTTGCACCGATAATCTCTTCTATTTGAAAGAGCGTATCCTGACCCGCCGACCCCTTATCAACACTACCCGCACCTTTGAGCGTAATGCCTTGGCCTAGCTCGCTATAGTCTACTTTGTCAAAACCTTCACCGCCATCAATGAAGTCGTTGCCAGTATCGCCAGAGAAAAAGTCAAAGCCCTTGCCACCAAAGCCTTTATCGTTGCCGCTACCGCCATGAATTGTGTCGTTACCATTGCCGCCATACAAACGGTCGTTACCTTCATCGCCCCACAGCAGGTCATTGCCATCGCGGCCCTCAAGGCGATCGTTGCCCTTGTTACCACTCAAATTGTTGTTGAGGTGGTTGCCCTTAATAATGTCGTTACCGCGTGAGCCCACAATATTTTCAATCGAGTAAAAGCGCTCGCCACCGCCCACATTAAAGTGAACACGCTGAGACTTCAGATCGACAGAGAGGCCGCTGCTGAGGTTATCCCAGGAAATAGTATCGTTGCCGCTGCCGCCGGAAATGAAGTCTAAACCGAAGCCGCCGATGATAAAGTCGTCGCCGCCCCCTGCAAAGATGATGTCGCTACCGTTGCCGCCAAAGATAACGTCGTTGCCGTTGCCACCAAAGATAATGTCATTACCGTCAGTACCTTCAATATTGTCGTCGCCGTGGGTGCCCCAGATGTAGTTGTAGTGATAGGTCATGATAGAGGAAAAGAATCCGTACAAGTTTTCTAAAATTCAAAGCACCACGAACTGACAGAAGCACAAACGACAATCTGTTTCGCGCTTATGTTTCTGCCTAAAGGCTTCGTGAACTTTGTTGTTAATTAGCAAATAGAAAGATGCATAAAGCAGCTGCAATCGTTCTATTGCAAGGTTGATGCGTTATTTAGAGGCTGCGCCTAGCCCTATATGTAACGAGTATATGCGGTATAGAACAGCATACCAGCGGGCAAATTCGTATAGCCTTTGAAGCTTAATTCAACAGAGCTTGAAGATAAAGAAAGAACAAATCAAGAAACCCTAAATTAATTTTTCTTAATTTGTTCTTATCGGCTCAATAGTTAGGCCAACTCTCTTCTATTTCTTTAGTAATCTCTTCTGCTTTTTTTCCTTCAGCAAAGTCAACAACTCCATCCCAGAACGTACCTGAACCGACATAGCTTGGCATCATATCTGAGCCATCAAATCTAATGATGTCGGCATTAGCTAAGATCTGAGCGATCTTTTGATTCACCACGTCAGGATAAGCCTCTGGCAGAACCTGCTTTTGCGGCGAAATAAAGCCCCCGAGCCGTGCAGATATTTCATGAGGCGTAGCGCTGGCTATATATTCCATGAGCGCGCGGGATTCGGGCGTGTCACTGAACAGACCAACCGCATCACCGGCCACTAGTATAGGACTGCCAAATCGTTCATCAATACCGGGCAGTGGAAAAACGTCGTAGTCAACTCTAGGCGCTTTTTCGGCTGGGAAAAAAGCCGATGCAAAATTAGCCTGACGATGCATGTAGCAGCTAGGCGGCTCGTCAAACAGGCCTAACGGTGACTCACCATAGGGAATGCTCACGGTGGCTGCCGCTGAACCTTTCACGTATTTAGGCGTGAGCAGAAACTTACCAAATTCGTTAAAGGCATTGACGACAGGCGGTGCATTGAACGGCATTTCGTGATCAACCCACTGCCTGTAAGCTTCTGGGCCAGCCGTGCGCAGCATGATGTCTTCTATCCAGTCGGTACCGGGCCAGCCGGTTGCGCCACCGCTTTCTAAGCCAATGCACCAGGGCGTGCCGCCTTCAGCGACGATGCGATCGCTCAACGCAATCAGCTCCGTCCACGTCGTTGGAATATCGTATCCCTTTGCCTCAAAAGCGCTAGGCCGGTACCACACCAGGCTTTTCACCGAAGCGCGATACCAAATTGCGTAAGGCTCATCTTCTACAGAGCCTAAGTCGAGCCAGCTATCCGAGTAAGCGGCTTTAAGCTCTCTGGGCTCCATAAAATCTGAGAGCGGCACCAAGTCTCCACTTTCAGCAAATTCAGCCATCAGGCCGGGCTGAGAAAAAACGGCCAGATCAGGAAAGTTAAGAACGCCTGCTCGCATCCGTAGCAAGCTTGCAAATGAGTCAGAGCTTTCGTAGATGACATCAATACCCGTCTCTTCCTCGAAAGGACGCAGTGCCGCCTCAAAATTTATCTGCTCTTGACCCGTAAACTGGCCCAGGATTGTTACGCTTTGGGACGTTGTAGACGAATAGCGCTGTGATTCTGCTGCGCCATTCGTCTCAGCTTCAACAGTTGTTGTGCCTATAGGCTGACTACAGCTTACAAGGCTACCTAACAAAATTGACGAGGCACTCAAAGAAACAGCCAGTGTCGCCAAATTAGCCTTCTTGGATGTGGGCATCGCGTTTAAAGAAAAGTCGATTCGGGGAGAAAGAGGCATGAAGAACTTTTACAAATATCCTGAAATGAGAGGAATAGCTACTGAACACATATTTTATTGATCCTACGCTTTTAGTGCGATCGCCTTAACGCCCACCGAGCACGTTGAACCTCAATATTAAGTATTAGCTTCAGCCTCATCTTCTGGCACTAGCACTAGCTGGCGATAGACCTGTTCAATTGGAAAGCTAAGGTCGATGCTTTTTAGCGTAATGATATCGCCTTCTTTGTAGTTACGAATAAGCCACTCGCCCTGATTGTTCTTGTGGTACAAGTCCATCTCGATTCGGAACGTACTTACTAGTAGATAGTCTTGCAAGACGGGATTATTTTGATACAGCCTAAACTTTCCACCGCGATCGTAAGCTTCGGTACTACTCGATAGAACCTCAACGATTAAACAAGGATAAGTAATGTATTGAGTGGTCGTTTTGTCGCGTTCGTCGCAAGTCACGCTTACATCTGGATAGGTATAGTTACTGCTAGCAGCAATATTCACCTTGATATCCGAATTACCCGTTATACACTCGCTACTATCCAAATGACTATCAAACATGGCTGAAAATCTGATAGCAATTCGGCCATGGTTTACACTGCCGCCACTCATCGCATAGACTTTGCCGTCTATGTATTCGTGCTTTTCAAGCTGCTTTTCTTCCCAAGCAAAGTATTCTTTGGGAGTCAGCTGTAGAAAGTTATCCTTTGCGGCGATCATAGCTAGCCTTCTAATGCGTCGTTTTGCGCAAGCACTGCATTCATATTAGCTAGTTTCGTTGGGCAGCTCGATGCGAAGTCAGGTATCGAGCAAAAAAGATTCTATAAGCACATGATAAAACAAGCTGAACAGCGGCTCTCCAACTATTTAGTCGAACTGTAGACAAAAGATTATGAAAAAGGGGACGTGGCTACAGGCTTTTTGAGATGACTTTACAGATACTGAAGAAATCGAGCTTGAGAATCGATACGAGAAAATGCGGGGTGGACATCTTATGCTGTGGGAATTGCAGAAGTCTCATAGATCAACGCAAGAGTCTATGGCTGAAAAGTTAGATATCCGTCAAGAGAATGTTTTACGGATTGAGAATAAATCTGATCTGCTGCTATCTACATTAAGAGACTATGGACGGTAATTTGCAATTGATTGTGACATTCCCAGACAAACTACGTGTCACACTAAATGTATCGAATCCGCTAGACATGAAGGCCTAGTAAAGCTCATACTTCATCAGCTGACATAAGAGCGCACCGTTATAGACCGGAGTGCGAGAGGCTGATTTTAAGCCGATGCTGCCGGAGAGGGCTTTGTTGCCGCTGAGGACGTAGGCCGTCCAGCCTTTGAAGCGCTGCTTAAAAACATTGCCAAGGAGCTTGTAGAATGCGCCGAGGTCAGTGTCTTTGCCGAGACGTTCGCCGTAGGGAGGATTGCAGATGAGGATGCCGCTGTCGGCGGGGGCTTCTACGTCGGCAAGGTCTTTTTGTTGGAAGGTGAGCAGGTGATCGACGCCGCACTGACGGGCGTTGTGGTTGGCTTGAATGAGGACGTTGGGATCGCGATCGCTGCCCCCCACAAATCCATTCAGATCGTCTTTCTGTTGTGCTTCTGCGTCATCTAATAATCTCTCCCAAAGCGCTTCGTCAAAGTCTAGCCAGGTTTCAAAGCCGAAGTGTTCGCGGAAAAGGCCAGGGGCGATGTTGAGCGATCGCAATCCCGCTTCCAAAGGCAACGTACCCGAGCCGCACAACGGATCAAAAAAGGCCTGCCCGGGCTCCCAATCCGTCATTTGAATTAAAGCAGAAGCCAAAGACTCCTTGAGAGGGGCCGCACCAACCGCAGGCCTATAGCCTCGTCTATGCAAACTATCGCCCGAACTATCCAGGCTCACCGTGGCCCTGTTTTGATGCAGGTGAACGTTAATCCGCACGTCTGGATTTTGCGTATCAACATCGGACCTTTCACCGAAGTCTTTGGTCTGCTGATGCACAATCGCATTTTTCACCTGAAGGGAGTTGAAATGCGTATGATTTAGCACATCAGTTTTGCCAGTTGCCGTGACTGCCAGCGTATTTTCAGGCCTCAAATACTGGCTCCAGTCTGTCTGCTGTACGCCAACAAACAGGTCGTCGCTAGTCTCACAGTCAAACTTATCTATTCGCTGCAAAATTCTAAACGGCAGTCTGGCCCACAGGTTCACCTTGTACAAAAGTGCGCGATCGCCCTTAAACTCAGCGCCACAAAACCCTGGCTCGACATCCTTTGCACCCAAAGCCTCCAGCTCTTCGGCAACCAAAGGCTCTAGCCCTCTAGCGACGGTCGCGAAATACTGATTCATGGTTTCTCCTTTGAGGTTCGCTTTAGGACAGCCAGTCTAAAAGCAGCGCGGCAACAGTTCCTGGCTGCTCCAAATGCGGCAGCACGCCAGTATTTGATACTACCTGAAATCGCTCCACGGCTTTGGGATTTAGCTCAGCAAATCTGCGGCCCGTCGCAACCGGGGTAAACTGTGCTTTTTCGCCCCAAACTACGGCAGTCGGCGTCTGTAAGTGCACCCAGTAAGGCGCAAGGTCGAAATATAGATCGCCCTTTAGGAAAGAAAGGGCGGAGTACTCGGCTCTAGGCTGTTGGGCTGAGGCTAGGTAGGCCGCGATGATTTCATTCGAGAGGCGATCGCGCTCGGCAAACAAAAAGTTCTCTAGAAAATTGCGTACGGCCAATTCATTCATCGCGCCCAGGGCGTAGATAGCTTTATCTAAAAAAGGCGCATTAATAATCGGCTCTGGAATCCGTCGGCCCGCGCCCGCGCCGAAATCTCTAAAGCCCGCTGGGCAGCTTAAAAACAACTTGTGGAACAGGGCCGGTTTTTCAGTTGCTAGGCGAGCGATTAGTCCGCCCGTAAACGAACTCGCAACGGCCACGATCGGCTCATCTGAAATCTGTTCAATAAAGTCTTCAATATTGTCTAGGTAGTCCTGGGTGGTGTAGCGACGACTGGGATGATGGGAGGCTCCCCAGCCGATAAGATCTGGAGCGATGACGGTGTAGGTAGAGGCGATCGCGGCATAGACTTTTGACCATTCATAGGCAGACGCACCGCCACCAAAGTTGTGAAAAAAGACAACGGTAGGGCGCTGAGGAGACTGTGAATTAGGCTGGGCGATCGCAGACGATTCGAGCGGCGTGTAGTAGGCCACTTTTCCCAGCCTGGTCACGGCTGATTTTTGGCCAAACCCGGGGGGCTGAAATTGCAGCATTAACTTCGACCTATCAACTTTGTTTGCTCAATTCTAACGCTGGGCACCCTGGTCTCGGTGCGGATTGCCCAAGTCCCTATTTTTGTAAGCGTATGACCCTCAAACAATATCAAAAGGTTTTAGCTCGCCTAGCACTATCGGCTTCGTTGCTAATCAGTGTAGGCTCGGCTAAGGCGATCGCCCAAAACCAGCTCACAGGCCAATCGACAGGTCTAACTTCACAGGAACTCCTAAGCGGCGGACGAGGCTTCGTTCAGGCGCCGAATCAGGCTGGCTTATTTCCACGCGTTCCCTACACGCTTGCGCCAAAGGTAATACGTCCGGCAAGTGTGGACTACTATCAGCCGCCTCAGCTCGTAAACGTATCTGCGGAACAGGCGATCGCACCACCTAGCACCGAAGTAAGCTCAAAGCACACCGTCTCTCCAGGTTCCAGTCGCCTCCACGCCACCTACGCGTAATCTCCTAGCTCAGCTTACCGACGACCAAATTCGAGAACAGCTATTCATTGAGCCAAACGATATTCCCGAGGCGGTCTCCAAGCGTGCTCGCCCTATTCCTGCATCCAGTTTTCTTACCCCCACAGCCTATGGCGCTGATTGGGGCGATGCGTATATTGGGCTTGCTCAGGTCACTGGCGGCAGGCCAGCCAGCAGTAACTTTGATGGCTCGGCAGCGATTGGCATCGGCTTTGGCGATGCGGTGAAAAACGTAGGGCTAGAAGTCAGCACAAGCATTATCAGCTTGAATGGCATTGGTGAAGATGGCATCATCGGCTTTAAGCTGCACAAAGTATTTCCAAAAGCCGACAACTTAGCAGTGGCGTTAGGCTGGTCAAACCCTATTAAGTGGGGCGCTGCCGAAGAAAGAGACGACCATTTTTATGGCGTTGTCACCAAACAGTTTGACCTGCGGCCTAATCGTGACAATACCCTGCCGCTCACAGCCTCGGTAGGGCTCGGAAGCACTGGCCTTTACCGAGCACCAACCACTCAAACAGATGACAATTCGCTAGGTATTTTTGGATCTCTAGGCCTGCGGGTGATTCCAGATGTCTCCTTGATCACAACCTGGACAGGCACCTCTATGGGCATTGCAGCTTCTGCAACGCCTTTTAACATACCGTTTGTCGTGACGATCGGAGCTTCAGATATTACCGATAACACAGTTGAAGGCCCTCGGTTTAACAGTTCGATTGGCTATAGCTTCAGCTTCTAAAAAACTGTTCTTTAATCACCTTTTTCCTTTATTTATGAGGTTTCTTATGCGAATGAGCTGGCCCACTTTAGTCACCACCGCTTGTTTGGTGGCAATAGCGATCACACCTGATAGCGCGATCGCAGGCAATAGTCCTGTTGCCCTTCCTGACTCTGGCAGCAGCAGCCTTAGCGACACATTCTCACCGACTAGACAACTGCTAAACGGGACGGCTTCTGCCACTCGCATTAGTCATGAACTTATTGAAACGCTGCGATCGCTTCAAAGCCGCCAGCAAGTCAGCGCGGTTAGCAACCGGTCGATTCAGATATCTCCAGAACAAATCGGCACGATCGGAGCAGCAACCTATGTTGAAGCCGCTACTGACGAGAGCATTAAAGCATTAGAACAGCAGCTTATGAAAGAGATAATAGGGTTAGACGTTACCATCTCCACACTTGAGCCCTCTCCTCAAAATCTTGCAATCGCTATCAATGCCTCTAATGAGCTAGTCGCAGATCTCAGCAGTGAGCAGCTCGCAAAGGCTGTTGAATCTCCTACTTTTATGGCATTGCTACAAATGCTCAGTGCAGCCAATCGCTCGGTAGATAGCAGCAGGACAACCGCGATAGAAGCTAATGAGTCGGTGAATATCTTAAAGATCAGCCGTCAGTAGGGCGATCGCCATAAAAAAAGGGAGGCTGCATGCGTTTTGCACAGTCTCCCTTTCTCGTATATCGCTTACGTTCTTCTAAGTCTCCTTGAAAAATTTCGTTTAATTGTCCACTTCAGGTATGCCAATTTCTCGCACATCTAACAGCGTGTAGCAAGGCAGAGACTTCGGCCCACAAATGCCAGAAACGCTGCCTCTAGCCACCACCGACTGACCCACAAAAGATTCCATCGGCTTACCCGTAAGGTACACCCTATCTACACCCGCCGCCTCTACAAAATAGCCAGTCGGCGGCGGGGTTAGTCCATCGCCATCCTGATAGCTGTACTGCGCTCTGAGAGTCCCTTCGACTGCAACAAGCGGCGCTACGGTGGCCTGGTATAGCTCGTGCAGCTGCCAAATGACCAGCGTGGTCGCAGCCGATCCGAAAACAAATGAGATCAGGGCGATCGCCCAAAGTGCGGGTTGTGAATGCTGTCTTCTCATAGGGCGAACAGTGGGTCGGTCAGATACGCTTGAAAACGCCATAGCTCGAATTTCCTACAGAGGTTAGGTGGGGAGGGTGAGGGGTAAGGATGCTACTACTGTAGCGACTTTGCCTGATTGAGCTGCACGCGAAGTAGCCCGCTTCTCAAATTGGTTGAAATGGCGTATGCAGATCTCGATCATCTCCCTTCAGATTACCCATCAAATCAATCAAAGTTTATGCTTGTGTCGTAGGTTTTACAGGTCGTTACGAAGCGTAGAATATAGCGCCCAAATGGCCATCGGCCGAAGGTAGTGGCAGGCCCGAAACGTGCCCACGGCCGTGATGGCCTCGGGCGTGCGAAACTGCAAGCCATATTGATAAATTTGTTCGACAACGGCTTTCGTAATATCCATCGCCTCCGCTTTTCTACCTTGCTGCGCAAAAAAGGCCGCTAGGCCAAAGTTGATACCTGTCCACACCTCTAGCTGGTGAGTATCGTCGGGGTTTTGTGGTGAGCCGTCGGGAAGAACGCCATTGGCGCAGCCGATTTTCATTCCTAGCTCGGCGGCGCTGAAGTGACCGGTCTGTGCGCCTTCAAACTTTTGTTTTTGAGGCCCGAGCTTAGCGGTATATTCATTGAACTTTACGAAGCAGGCGTCGTAGATAGCATCGAGCGTTGGATCTACAAACTCAGGGTCAACAACATCGGGCAGGCCCATTGTGGCGGTACAAAACTGGCCGCAGAGCTGATCGGCCATGACGACATCAGAACCGCTTTTGGTGTCCAGCCGGTAATAGCTGCCGTTCCAGAGCTGCTTTTGGTAGGCGGCGCGGCCATGCTGCCACCAGCGGCGGTATTGCGCGAGCAAAATGACGATGTTGCCGGGGGCGCGTTTGTGGGTTTGAAGGATTTGAGCGATCGCAATCGCCGCACTCAAAGCCGCAATCCAAAGCCCACCACAATATGCGCTAATTCCCGACAGTCTCCAGTCATCAAAGGTTTGATCGGGCGCACCGCTGTTTTCGATTAAGCCATCGCCATCCGTATCGAACTGTTTGGTATATGCGAGCGTTTCCACCACCGCAGGCCAGCACTCAGCTAAGAAATCCACATCCGTACTGCCCGTGGCTTCAAAGGCACGATAAACCTGTAGAACAAAGTCGCTAGAGAGATCTTTCCACTGGTTGCAGTCCTGGTAGCTGGTGTAGTTAGTAGCGATCCAAGGATTTTCATTCGGCGCGCCTAGGTCGTGAGGCGTAGCGCCTTTCAGCTTGCGTGGAGCCCTGTGGTCTTTCTCCCCGATGGTGTAGTAGTAGCCGATGATGCGTAGCTTGGGGTTTTCGGTTGGGATGGCGCGAGCGAAGGCGCGAACAACAGATTTTTCTAGCTCAGGCCACAGCAGCAGGGTTGCAAAACCGCCGTATAGCCGCACGTCTAAACTCTCATACCAGCGGTAGTCAATGCACTCTAGTACGCCAAACTGCCCTACCGGGTCGGCTGCTGTTGCGGCTGACCATAAGGTGCCGCCGCTCGCTAGATCATATAGCTCGTTGAACAAGGCCATCTTGAACCAGTTCGGTAAGTCCTGGTCGAGAATGGGCTGCTGCCACGCTTGGATTTTGGCTTGCCAGTCAGTGTAGTTGGCTAGAGCTGTTTTTGCGATCGCCCAAGCATTCCGCCCTTCTCGATTAAAAAAGTCCGTATACCGCCGATACGCTCGTTTTCCTTCAGCAAATTCAGTGACGGGCAAGTCCCAACTTAGGGCAAAAGGAATCTGCTGGGTTTCGCCAGGGGCTAGGGTAAAGCGAAGGGCGATCGCCCCACCGATCTGCTGCTCCGTGCTAATGCCCGCATCCTCAAAATTCGTCAGCCGCCCATCCGCCGCAAACCCATCCCACAGCTCGCGCCCGTCTCCGTCCGGATTCCAGCACGTGTTGTAGCTCGCCTCCGCCGTCGGATGATAGGCCGCCACCGCAAACTGCCCATCACCTTCATCAGGCGCGCCTCCCCACTCACCATCCATCACAAATCCAGCCGCACCATAGCCGCCTTCATCCCCCTCACAAACAAGCTTGTTGTAGTTTCCCAAACTCTCTCTCAGCCGAGGCGTATAGTCATAAAAAGGACTGCCATCCTCACGCTGCTTAATCTCTGCCGAGTTTGTACTGTTCGTGAACCAGCCCACCATATTCTGCCAGCTCAGCATAATGCTCATCGTCAGCGGCCGATCGGTCGGATTGTGCGCTGTCCATACAAACGTAGCGACTGGATAGCTACTCTCCTTGTAGTTATCAGCCCAGATAGGAGAAAACTGTTCACAGGTAAGCGTCGCCTGAAACACATTCTCATAGGCATACCAGCTACGAGGATACAAGGCATGATAAGTACCCGAAACCCTCTCTTCCGTACTAGCTGGATACCACTGCCAGCTAGAAAGAACCTCTTCAGGCCTGTCTGTTGTCATTGCGTAAGCTTGAGTGCTCCCATCAGCACTTTCCTCAAACACGCTGAACTGACAGCCTGGGAATCGATCGAAAATATGCTCACCGCCGTCTAAATGCCACAAATTGAATGAGCCGTTAGGCGATCTGCCAATACAGCCCGCGCCGAAGCCGCCTAAAGGTGCGCCATGCTCAGGCCCATCGTCCAAGTTACTTGCATAGCGAACAATATACGGCGTTTTCCATTGCTTTCCAATCGGCCACTGCCACGCGCACTCTGGAATGGTCGGATTGTGAGGCTGAAGCTGAAGGATCTGGCTCATCAACGGAGTTCCATAGTCTTTAGAACCCCCGGATTATCCTACGCTTTGACCGGCAAGCCAACCTACATCACGAGATGATAGGTGCCTTTTCCCGTCTCTGGTGAATGCCGCAGCTTCTGGTTTTGCAAACCAGGATCTAGTCCTATGTACGGTCTATATACGAAGACATTTCGTGACCCCCCTTCTTGTCAAATCGTTTAACATTAAATATTGAGCGCTGTTAACTTTGCGCTGCTCCGATTCGTTCCGCTGCCGCCCTCAATTCTCCATTTCCAATGAAAAAAAAGTTTGATATTCAAGCCCCGTTCGAGCCCGCAGGTGATCAGCCCAAAGCGATTGAGCAGCTGGTCAAAAACCTTAGAGCAAAGCAAGAATATCAGACCCTGTTAGGCGCAACGGGTACTGGGAAAACCCATACGATCGCCCGCACAATTGATGCGGTGGGCAAGCCCGCTTTAGTGCTTGCCCACAATAAAACGCTGGCAGCTCAGCTATGTAATGAGCTGCGTGAGTTCTTCCCCGATAACTCGGTGGAGTACTTCATCAGCTACTACGACTATTACCAGCCTGAGGCCTATATTCCGACAACAGATACCTACATTGCTAAAACCTCTGCGATCAACGACGAAATTGATATGCTGCGGCACTCTGCTACCAGGTCGCTCTTTGAACGCAAAGACGTCATTGTCGTCGCCTCTATCAGCTGCATCTACGGTTTGGGCATTCCCTCTGAATACCTCAACGCCTCTATTCCCTTGCGAGTAGGCGCAGAAACTAACCAACGTCAGGTACTGCGAGACCTAGCTTCTGTTCAATACACCCGCAACGATCTTGGAGATGGGTCGCGGTCGCTTTCGGGTGAAAGGCGATGTGCTCGAAATTGGCCCTGCCTACGAAGATCGCGTTATCCGCATCGAGTTCTTTGGCGATGAAATTGACGCCATTCGCTACATCGATCCGGTGACAGGTGCAACGCTGCAAAGTATGGATTCAGTGAATGTGTATCCTGCTCGTCACTTTGTCACGCCCGACGACAAGCTCGAAGCGGCCTGCCAAGGCATTCGTGCGGAGCTAAAAGAACAGCTTGCTTACTTAGAAAGCTGCGGCAAGTTGCTGGAAGCTCAGCGGCTAGAGCAGCGCACGCGCTACGACCTCGAGATGCTGGAAGAGGTCGGGTACTGCAACGGCGTCGAAAACTATACGCGCCATCTAGCGGGCCGTCTTCCTGGCGCACCGCCTGAGTGCCTGCTGGATTATTTTCCGCATGATGACTGGCTGCTCGCGGTGGACGAGTCTCATGTTACGGTGCCGCAAATTCGAGCGATGTACAACGGCGACCAGGCGCGTAAGAAGGTATTGATCGACCACGGTTTTCGGCTGCCGAGTGCGGCGGATAATCGCCCGCTGAAGGCTGAAGAGTTTTGGAACAAGGTGAATCAGTGTATTTTTGTGTCCGCAACGCCGGGTGAGTGGGAGCTAGGGCTGTCGGAAGGGAACGTGGTCGATCAGATTATTCGGCCAACAGGTGTGTTAGACCCAGTGATTAACGTGCGGCCTTCTGAGGGGCAGGTGGACGATCTTTTAGGAGAGATTCGCGATCGCGCTGCTAAAGAAGAACGCACCCTCGTCACCACACTTACCAAGCGCATGGCCGAAGATCTTACCGAATACCTCAGTGAAAACGGCGTTCGCGTTCGCTACCTTCACTCTGAAATTCATTCGATTGAGCGCATTGAGATTATTCAAGACTTACGCAATGGTGAGTTTGATGTGCTTATTGGTGTGAACCTGCTGAGGGAGGGTTTAGACCTGCCTGAGGTTTCACTGGTGGCTATTTTGGATGCGGATAAAGAAGGCTTTTTGCGGGCACAGCGATCGCTTATCCAAACTATCGGTCGCGCAGCTCGCCACATTGACGGTAAAGCCATTCTGTACGCCGACAACATGACCCAGAGCATGGAAAAAGCGATTGAAGAAACCGAGCGGCGTCGGGCCATTCAAGAAGCTTACAACGAAGAACATGGGATTACACCCACCGCGCTTATTCGTCGCAATTCCAACTCAATTCTCTCTTTCTTAGATGTCTCTCGCAGGCTTAACTCTGAAGAATTAGAACAGGCTTACGATCAGAGTGACGATATGCCTTTAGAAGATATTCCGATGCTGATTGGGCAGCTAGAGGCGAAGATGAAAGAGGCGGCTAAAAAGCTAGAGTTTGAAGAGGCTAGTACGTACCGAGATCGGATTAAGCATTTGCGCGATCGCCTGCTAGGTAAACACAAAGCCCCTTTTAGGCAGGCGCAGGAAGAAGCCAGACAAGAGGAGGCCGCACAACAATAACAATCGCACTCCAACATGAATAGTTGTTATTTTTTGTTAAAGTCTGATATAGTCCTTCACAAAAAACAATACAAGCGTATGCCAAAAGAAGGTGATACTACAGGCCTCTAGGCTGGTATCTTAAGCCTATAAGTCTTTGGCATACGGGCCTTTAGTACCTATACATAGAAAGAAAGCACATAATACAAAAACACAGATAAAGAAGCCCCAATTAAAAACAGGTTATATCGCGTAGCCTTACCTGTCTCCATCCGCAGTAAACATGAACGATTCGGCTCCAGACTTCTTTATCGTAGGCATTGGTGCATCTGCTGGAGGCATTCAGGCATTAGAGGCGTTTTTCTCTAATATTTCAGACCATCCCAATGCTGCTTTTGTAGTAGTACAGCACCTGTCACCTGATTTTCGCAGCATGATGAGCGAAATTTTGCAGCGCAAAACGGTGATGCAAGTTCGGCAGGTGCAGGAAGGAATGCCGGTAGAAGCTGGAACGGTGTACGTGATGCCACCGGGCAAGAACATGCTGATTGAAGGCCGAGAGTTTTTCCTCACCGAACGCTCTAACCATCTCAACTATCCGATCAACATGTTTTTTGAGGCCATGGCAAAATCCTTTGCGGAGAAAGCCATCGGCGTTATTTTGACCGGCGGTGGCAGTGACGGCACCGAAGGATTGCAGTCAATTAGTCGCAGTGGGGGTGTGGCGCTGGTGCAGTCGCCTGAGTCGGCGCAGTTTGGCAGTATGCCTGTCAATGCGATCAACTCAGGCATTGTAGACAAGATTCTTCCGCCCGAAGAACTAGCTCAGGCCGTATTCGACATTGTTCGCTTCGCCTACGACCAAAAAACATTCCTGCAAGATGACGATAGCTTTGTCAGCCAGCGACAGCTACAGGAAATTATTACGCTGCTGGCCGATCAGGAGGAAACAGACTTTTCCGACTACAAAGTCAACACCCTCAGACGCCGCATTCACCACCGCTGTGCGCTCAATCGGTGCAGTACCGTTGATGACTACATCACCGTTATTCAAGACGCTGAAGATGAGCGTAAGCTACTGCGCCAAAGCTTACTCATCGGGGCTACTCGGTTTTTTAGAGACGGAACGCCGTGGGTGTACCTGCTCAAGTTTGGCATACCAGCGCTGCTTGAGAAAATAGAAGAGGGCGGTCAGCTGCGGGTGTGGGTTACGGCTTGCTCTACGGGAGAAGAAGCCTACACGATGGCGATGGTGGTGGATGAGGCGATCGCACAGTCTGGAAAAGGTATCAAGGCCAAAATCTTCGCGACCGACATCGACAGTCAGGCACTCTCGTTCTCTGCCAAAGGCATTTATCCAGAAAGTATCACTGCCGATATCTCAGCGCCTCGCTTGTCGAAGTACTTCACGCCTAACAACAACAAGTTCCAAGTCAAGCGTTTTTTGCGAGAGATGCTCATTTTTGCACCTCACGATCTCACTAAAAACGCAGGCTTTTCCAAAATGCATCTGGTCAGCTGCCGTAACGTGCTGATATACATGAAAGTGCCTTTGCAGCGACAGGTGCTGAGGCTTTTACACTTCACGCTTGCACCCGAAGCCATTCTGTTTCTAGGGAGCTCTGAAACGCTGGGCGAATATGCCGAAGACTTTAAGGTACTCCAAGATAAAAATAAAATATATCAGAAGAAACTAAGCGCTAGAAAGCTGTTGCCCACACCCCTTGTAGCGCGACACACCGGCATTTCAACGATCAACCCTGTTCGTCAGCGAAAGCAGCAGCGAGATCAAGACAGTGCGATTGTTCAAAGCGCCTTTAGGCAAGCTTTTTCTGACAGAGAGATCACCTGCATCATGGTCAATCGCGATAGCGAAATCACTCGCGTCTTTTACAACTCTGCAAACTTGTTAGAGTTTCCAATTGGCGAAGTGAAGATGACCGTAACTGATATGGTGCCTAAGGATTTGAGACTACCTTTAGAAACGGCCCTTCATCGGGCTAAGCGAGAAGCAGAATCAGTTACTTATACAGACATCCCCTTTAAAAGGGGACAAGACACGTACAGCATCGACCTTAGAGTCGGCCTTGAATCGAGCAGTAAACTATTAGAAGACTACCTAATGGTGACGTTTGAGGTAAATTCAACCATACCGATAGCCAAAGATCCACAAATCTACCAGCTAACGGCGGATGCCTCGGCCCAAATCACCTCTTTAGAGTACGAACTTAGACAGACTAGAGAAAACCTTCAGGTCACTATTGAAGAGCTGGAGACTATTAACGAAGAGCAGCAGGCTACGAACGAAGAGCTACTGGCTTCTAACGAAGAGCTACAGAGTACCAACGAAGAGCTACAGTCTGTTAACGAAGAACTCTACACCGTTAACTCGGAGTATCAGAATAAAATCAAGGAGCTAGTACAGCTCAATGAAGATATTGATAACTTGTTGAGCTGTACCAACGTCGGCGTTGTCTTTTTAGATCAGTACCTCAATATTCGTCGGTTCACGCCAGCGGCAGCTAAAGTCATCAACTTGCGTCCAGGCGACATCAACCGGCCTGTTTCGGACTTTACCCATCAAATTAGCGATATTGATTTAGAGGCATTTTCGATCAGGGTCATAGAAAAGAAAGCGCCAGTTGAGAGAGAATGCTTTAACGAAAGTACTAAGGAGTCTTTGCTATTAAGAGCTTATCCTTACCGCAAGGATGGCGGCGAAATAGATGGAGTTGTGCTGACCTTTGTTGAGGTTACCGAACTCAAGCATATTCAGATGGAGCTTGAAGAAACCAATGCAATTCTAGAAACGCTCTACAGTACTAGTCCTGTTGGGTTTGGGCTACACAACGAACATCTGCGCTTTTTGAAAGTAAACAAAGTCTTAGCCGAAATCAATAACAAGTCTATAGCAGATCACGCTGGCAAAACCGTGGTTGATATCATCCCTTCTGAAGTTGGGCGTCAGGCGATGAAAGTTCAGCAGCAGGTGTTGGACTCGGGTAAACCTTCTTTAGATATTGAATTCTCAGGAGAGCTACCAACAAAACCTGGAGAGTATCGATATTGGACGGCAAGCTACTTTCCTATCGACTTACAAGATGGACGGCGCTGGGTCGGCTCGGTAGTGAGCGAAATTACGCATCTCAAGCGAACTCAGGGTGAGCTAAGGGAAAGCCGTAATTTTGCAAAACGCCTGTCTGAATCAAACCCTGGTATCATTTACATCTTCGATCTCGAGTCACGACAGAATATATACACTAACGCTTCAGTAGAAAAGATCTTAGGGTATACGCCAGAAGAGATTACGGCGATGGGCACTGAGCTGGTGTCTTCGATTGTGCATCCTGAAGATGTCGGTGAGCTAGTTCGCTACTACCAGCATTTTGAAGATAATCCTGATGACGTGCTCGAAACTGAGGTGCGGGTGCGCAGTAAGGCCGATAAATGGAAGTGGCTGACGCTGCGTAGCGTGGTGTTTGGGAGGGGTAAAAACGGTGAGATTCAACAGATATTAGGCTTAGGAACGGATATTACGCCGCGCAAGCAGTCTGAGCGACGGTTAATACAGCAGAAGCAGGCTTTGGAGAGTGCGATCGCCTCAGCCCAAGCCGCCGACTCAGCGAACCAGGCCAAGTCCGAATTTTTGGCCAATATGAGCCACGAAATTCGCACGCCCATGAATCTTATCATCGGCACCAGTCAACTCTTAGCTCGCACCGATCTCACAGGCCGTCAGCAAGATTTGTTAGAAGTGTTGAGCCGTAATGGCAACACTCTACTCACCCTCATCAACGACGTTCTCGATCTCTCTAAGCTAGAGGCTCATGAGCTACGGATTGAGGCCAAACCATTCGGCCTACCTGAAATGCTGAAAACGATGGTGCTTAACTTTAAGCCGAGCACAGAAGCTAAAGGCTTAGATTTACGGCTAACAACCAGCGATAGTCTACCTCAGACGGTTGTGGGGGATAGCTTTCGCTTGCAGCAGGTACTGCGGAACTTGATTGGCAACGCCGTGAAGTTTACAGCAGAGGGCTACGTTGAGCTACAGGTGACAAGGATTTCAGCAGCAGTGAACGTGCCCTCCACGTCGCAAAACTGTTATTTAAGGTTTAGCGTTCAAGATACGGGCATTGGGATTGCCAGCGACAACATGGCTAACTTATTCGAGCCATTTATTCAGTCGGATGCCTCTAGCACGCGTCAGTACGGCGGTACGGGCTTAGGCTTGACCATTTCACGACGCATCATTGAGCTAATGGATGGCCGCATCGACGTAGATAGCACGCTAGATAAAGGCTCGACATTCTGGTTTGAAGTGCCCTTAAGCTGCTCAACGGATCAAGAGGGTGGCTACATGATCGCGCCTGCTGATGCCCCTCCGGAAAACAGTTCATCTCAGTCAGACATTCGCATTCTGATTGCAGAAGACAATCCCGACAACCGCGAGGTCGTGGTGCTGCTGCTAGAAGGTTTGGACTACGAGAACGTTGAAACGGTTACGAATGGTAGGGAGCTACTAGAGAGAACAGCGAAAGAAGCTTACGATATGATTTTGATGGACTGCCAGATGCCTGAACTTGACGGCTATGAGGCGACCCGTCAGCTGAGAGAACAAAACTCTCAAAACAGAGATATTCCCGTCATTGCAATGACCGCAAACGCAATGCAAGGCGATAGAGAACAGTGTTTAGCCGCTGGGATGAACGACTACATCAGTAAGCCACTGCTCATGGATGAACTAGCTGAAACGATAGAGCGCTGGGCGGCGGCAATTACAGGCAGTTGAGAAATCAATTGCTACCGGGAATTCTAGAGCACTGGCATTTCTAACAATCCATGACAGCTTCTCTGCTTCTTCCTCAATCACAGCCTACATCGGCGGCCTCTAGAGAGCACTTTCAAAAGCTTCAGGGGCTTAGACGTGTTTTTCGTCAGCTATTTCCCGAGCAGGTGGCTTCGGATTTTACAGTTGTCATCGCAACTTACAATGGCGCAGCTCGCCTCGGTGCGGTGCTCGATCGGCTGCGCTGCCAAATAGGCACAGACGATATTGCTTGGGAAGTGATTGTTGTAGACAACAACAGTACTGACAACACCGCTGAAGTGGTCAAGCAGTACCAGGCTAACTGGCCCGAAAATATTCCCCTACATTATGAGTTTGAGCCGCAGCAAGGCGCAGGCTATGCGCGTCAGCTTGGCACCAAAGCGGCGAACAGTCCGCTGATTGGCTATTTAGACGACGACAATCTACCCTGGATAAACTGGGTGCGATCGGCCTACCGTTTTGGTCAACAGCATCCTGATGTGGGCGTTTTTGGCAGTCGCATTCGAGGTAAGTTTTCTACGGTGCCACCTGCCAATTTTGAGAGAATCGCAGCTTTGTTGGCACTTACCGATCGAGGGTCGCAGCCGATTCCCTATCGACCTGAAGCGAAGGTATTACCACCGGGAGCGGGGCTAGTAGTGAGAAGACAAGCTTGGTTAGAGAACGTGCCTGAGGAACGTACGCTGGCTGAAAAGTTTGGAGAGAGAGAAGCGGGAGAAGATTTGGAAGTGGTGCTGCGGATTCAGCGGGCAGGGTGGCCGGTTTGGTACAACGCGCATATGTGGATGCATCATGAGATTCCAGGGCATCGGCTGACGCGAGCGTACTTGATTACGCTGTGCAAGGGCATTGGGCTAAGTCGATACCATACGCGGATGCTGAGCTTTGCGCCTTGGCAGCGGCCTTTTGTGGTGCTGCCTTATGCACTTAACGACGTTAGAAAGATTGTTCGTCATCTGCTGCGCTATCGCCATCAGGTGATGACCGATACCGTGAGTGCTTGTGAAATGACGCTGTACTTATCGAGTTTGGTAAGCCCTTTGCACAGCTGGTATCGGCTGTGCAGGCGGCGGTTATTTTAGTATTTTATATGAGAGATTCGACCAGTTAACGCTGAAGCGATTTGACGAGTCAACGCTGAAGCGATCGCACTCTTTCTACCGGCCAATAAATTTTATACGCCTCCCCAATCAAATTCTCTTCAGGTAAAAAGCCCCATACGTGAGAATCCGCGCTCGCATTACGATTGTCGCCCAGCACAAAATAAGATTGTGATGGCACCAGCTGAGGCCCCCATTCATATCCCGTCGGCACCGTCACGTAGCTTTCTGCTTTCGGCACGTTGTTGACCCATAGCTTACCCTCGTGTACCTGCACTTGTTCTCCTGGTAAACCCACTACTCTTTTCACAAACAGGTCTCCCGGATTGGCTTCAACAATCTCTATGGCCTTTGGAGGCGCTTCAAATACAACAATGTCACCAAACGCGGGTTTGTAGAGGTCGTCACGGCTGACGAATATGCGATCGCCCACCTGCAACGTTGGCACCATCGACTCACTCGGCACTACACACTGCAAAACAGCCCGATCGACCCACATCGGCAAGCTACCCACCGCCAGCCGTAGCAACAGTCCCCCAAGCACGACCACCATCAGCATTTGTGCCGATCTGCTCTGATCTTTTCCGGGGCTTAACGGCGTGCTTCTATAGGCGTGATAGCCTGCAATCGACCAAACCGTGCAGGCCATCGGCAGCAGAATTGGCTGATAGTTGGCGGCCATAGAAAGGCTGATGCCAGCGGCTAAGAAGATACTGCCTGCGATCGCCTTGTTCAAATACAGATGCCCCAGCCCTGGCAAAATCTGCGACAAAAACACCCCATACCAAATATCTCTTCCCCGCTTCTTATCACCCAGCGGATGCAGCGGACGCCCGGCAGTAGCAAACGCATCCCACACATTCAACAAATAGACTATAGCCGCTGCACCTAACGACCAGAAAGCTCGTCCCGTATCACCTTCAGCGGCCAGCAAAGACCACAGCGCATAGCTCACCAGTCCAAAAAAGACGCCGATAAGAGCAAGCCCCTTTTCCCACTGACCGCCATAGCACTGTCCCATTCCCGGCAATAGCCCAGACAAATTCACAGCGAGCCAACAATCTCGCACCGGATGCCGCACGCCCATCGGTGTTCTTTCCTAAAAAAAATAGCTGCGGCACACTTCATATGCCCGCAGCTCATTTTTCCCAGCTTCACACTCAAGGCGTGAAAATCTCTATAGAACCAGTAATTCTAGCGATCAGCTCCGTAAGAACAACCGTTACTCCGCATCGCTAACATCAGTATTATTGCGCCGCCTGTTAAGCTCTCTCAGCAACCGTCTAGCTCGTCCCTCTACAGGCGCAATAAAGGGTTCTTCAGTCCGCTCAGTCTCCTGTCTTCGAGTCTCTCGACTGCTCAAAGCTATCTTAAATTCAGGAATGTCTTCTTTCACCATGACAGACACAGCGCCTGTATGGATGGTGCCATCTGGATTTGGAAGCACTTCAACGAGATAGGCATACAGATCACCTTCGTACAGCTGAGAGCGAGCTGCTCGCTGGGTGCCGCGATCTTCTAAGCGACTGGGTGAGTAGACTAGGAGGGATTGCGATCGCCGATAGTCCGCATACACCTCCGCCCCATAAATTGTTCGCAGCGCATCCTCTAATCTGGGCACACTCACGCCGCTAATAATATCCACCAGCGTAAACTTCTCAGACCGCACAATAATCGGTTCACCCGACCGTTCCCGCAGCAGCAGCCCCTGATTAGAACCGCCACCACCAGGGCCAAACACCGACCCGTGAAACGTGTAGCGTCGTGAGGGCGTATCGTTACGGCGAATAGAAAGTCTTTCTCTAGGCAGCGCGCGAAGCGTTGGGTGCGCCTGCATCCAAGCTTCTGCCTCATCGACTGATTGACCGGGAAGTGCACTGGCGGCTGTGGTGAATCCTAGCCAAATGCTCGTAAGGGATAGTCCCGTTTGCAGTGCGGTGTGCAGAAGCTTGTTCATCGCGTTTGTTTATAGGGAACCAAAGCCCTTCCTTTTCTTGTTCTTTTTCTTCTTTTTGCTGCCGCCAGACGCGCCGCGCCAACCTGGTCTGGCACCGCCGCCCCCCATTCCTGGGAAGCCACCGCCCATCGGATTGCCACCGCCCATACCAGGAAAGCTGCCATCCATTCCCGGAAGGCCCATTTTGCCCTGACCCATTTGCTGCATCAGGCCGCGCATTCTCTGGAAGTCGGTCACCAGCTTACTGATGTCTTTTTCGTTGTAGCCTGCACCCCTTGCGACCCGGCGACGACGGCTGGGCGAACCGGCCAGCACTTCAGGGTTTTTACGCTCTTCCATGGTCATAGAACTGATCATGGCCTCACAGCGCTTGAGCTGCTGCTCACCTTGCTGAAGCTGGTCGGAAGAGAGCTTATTGCCCATCCCCGGTAGCATTTTCATGATTCCCGCCAGCGAACCCATGTTCTTCATCAAGCGAGTTTGCTTAAGGAAATCATTAAAGTCGAATTCAGCCGACAGAATTTTCTCCTGTAGCTTCTCAGCATCGGCAATATCAACTTCTTCCTGCGCCTTCTCTACCAGCGTGAGCACGTCACCCATGCCCAAAATCCGCGATGCCATCCGATCGGGGTAAAAAGGCTGTAGCGCCTCTACTTTTTCACCCACGCCAATAAATTTGATCGGCTGCCCTGAAATCCGCCGCACCGACAGCGCCGCACCCCCACGCGAGTCGCCATCCATCTTGGTTAAGATCGCGCCTGTGATCCCAATCTCGTCATGGAAAGTGCGCGTCAGCGTTGCCGCTTCTTGCCCCGTCATCGCGTCCACAACCAGCAGCACTTCATCCGGCTGTGAAACCGCTTTGACCTCGGCCAGCTCGGCCATCATGTCTTTATCAATTTGCAGTCGGCCCGCCGTGTCAATAATCACGGTGTCAATGCCGTCTTCTCTGGCCTTAGCCAAGCCCTGCCGCGCAATCTCAACCGGCTTCGCATCCGCGCCAATCTCAAAAACGGGAACATCAATCTGCTTACCCAAAGTGAGCAGCTGATCGATTGCCGCCGGACGATACACGTCTGTCGCTACCAGCAAAGTGCTGCGGTTTTGCTTGCGCAGATGTAGGGCCAGCTTGGCGGTCGCGGTCGTTTTACCCGTACCTTGCAAACCGGCCATCAGGACGACGGTTGGCTTATTTTCGCTATCGGCTAATGGCACATTGGTGTCGCCCATCGTCTCGACTAGCTCGTCGTAGACAATTTTGATGAACTGCTGGTCGGGCCGTACGCCAGATACAACGTCTGCGCCCTGGGCCTTTTCCTTAACGTCAGCGACAAAGCCTTTTACCACGTCCAAGTTAACGTCAGCTTCTAGCAGCGCCCGCCGAACTTCTTTGAGCGCTTCGGTAATATTTGCATCCGAAATTTTGTCCTGGCCACGAAGCTTTTTCCAGGCGGATTCAAATTGTTCTGAGAGGGCTTCAAACATAAGACAAAAGCGGGTGATGAACGTAAGTTGCTTTATCCTCTCATTCTAGAGGCTTCAGTTTCAAATGCTGAGCAACTGAAGAATCGACGAGTGTTCTGCTTGCAGCCTTAGAAGCGCAGAAGAGGCCTAGAAAAAGCGCAGAAGAGGCCCAGAAAGCAAATGCGTATGCCATGCCCTGACGACACAGCATACGCATTTTATCTACTGAGCAGTCGTTTTATACGGCTCAAATGACGTTAGCTATTGGCAGTCAGGTTACGCTGACGGCGGTAGATAGAGGTAGCACCGACAACGCCGAGGAGCGCTAGGGTAGCGATCGCATCAGGCTCAGGCACGGCTGCTGCATCATCACTATCAGCAACAATTTCACCAGCAGCCACCGGCAGCACTGCCAAATAGCCGCCCGTACCGTCTACTTCGTTAGGGGTACCTGCACCCACACCAGCGGCAACCGTTCTGCCATGAATCACGACTTCGCGGAACGTCAGCGGCGTCAGATCGCTAACGGTGAAGGGCGTTCCATCTCTGTTCGTGTTGAAAACAGAAGGATCGGTAAGGTCGTAGCTTGTCGTGATATTAGCATTGCCGTCGGGCGTGTTAATCACTGCAAGCGGCAAAACGATAGGGCCGTAAGCCGGTACGCCTTCAGCTAGTTCAATAAATCCATCGCCATCTAGATCGTTAGCCAAAGTTGGCGTCATTGAATCGGCGACTTCACCGCCATTGAACAGGCCGTGAATATGCTGTACGTGATCCTGATTAGGCTCTAGCCCGGTAGCGATTGTGGTGACCGTTAGCGTTGTTTGATCGTCAGACAAATCGAATAGCGCGGTGCCGGTAACGCCTGAGTTATTGAGTGTGCCAATGTTCGCTTTGAAACTGGCGGCCTGTGCTGATGCAGCAGAAAAGCCAAAGATAGCAGCGCTAAGTAGAAGGATTCTTGAGAGGTATTGCATACTTAAAAAATTGAGGCTTACAAAAGCTGTCGAATAAAAGAATAGATACGCTGATTCCTAACTAGCTGTGCGCTTTGAAAGTAGACGCGGTGTCTTATGCACAATTAGTTGGTAAGAGGATACAGCAAATGAAGTTGACAGGCTGTCTTTCTATGGGTTGGTAAAGTGGTTTGATCTGATACGCATGCTTAAATTTGGAGTCGCTAGCCCCTGCTGAAGCCAAAAGCCCCTAACAATCGAACGCTGACGCTCAGCGAATCAGAAATCAAGCTGTACGCGGATCAGCTGCTGACGCTAGATTGTCCGTCTGCGGCGGCGACAATCCTCAATCGTACGATTCACCAAAGCCTTTTTGAAGTGCTGCCATGGTTACCGAATGGCTTTGTCGATTTGCTGATTGTCGATCCGCCGTATAACTTACGGAAGGATTTTAATGGGGTGGTGTTTAAGGCTAGGTCGCCTGCCGCTTACAAAGAATGGCTGACAACCTGGGTAGCTGAACTGCCTCGACTGCTAAAACCAAACGCCTCTATATATATGTGCTGCGATTGGCAGTCGTCAAATGCCATATACGACGTGTTTGCTCAGTACTTCAAAGTGCGCAATCGCATTACTTGGGAGCGTGAGAAGGGCCGGGGCGCTAAGCGTAATTGGAAAAACGCCTCTGAAGATATTTGGTTTGGAACGGTTAGTGGGGACTACACCTTTAATGTGGAGGCGGTGAAGCTTCAGCGGCGGGTGCGCGCGCCCTATCGAGATAGCAGCGGTCAGCCGAAAGACTGGCAGGTAACTGAGAAAGGTAATTTCAGAGCCACGCATCCTTCTAATTTGTGGACGGATATTTCAGTGCCGTTTTGGTCGATGCCGGAAAATACGGAGCATCCCACGCAGAAGCCGGAGAAGCTGATTGCCAAGATGATTTTGGCGAGTTCTAATGCGGGTGATGTGGTGTTTGATCCATTTTTGGGATCGGGGACAACTTCGGTGGTGGCGAAAAAATTGGGGCGTCAGTATGTGGGGATTGAGCAGGAGCGGCTGTATTGCTGTTTGGCTGAAAAGCGGCTGAGCCTTGCTGATGAGGATGTGGCGGTGCAGGGATATTCGGATGGGTATTTTTGGGAGCGGAATGTGGGAGTGGGCGATCGCAAAGTATCTGAAACGTCGCAAACCCTAGTTATTGGCAAACCTCAAACCTTTAAGTCAATCAATACAAAAGCTGTCGTAACCTCGAAAATAAAACGTAAGAATAGCTACAGATATATCAAGTTTGATTAAACTGTTGAGGTCTTGAGTTAAGGCTAAAGGGTAGGGGTACTATGGCCAGGCTTAGAAACGATTGAGCTAAAGTTTTTGTTGAAGCTGCTGGGTTTGAAGGCTATCGCGAGCAAAATTTCGGCAATTAAATCCCAATAGTAAAACTAAGGCATCAGAACGCAATCAAATTTGCGAAGATCTTAGGCAGCGAAGGGAATTGTGGACTACGACAGCGAAGTGTCTCGATTTTAGCTTGCACCACCAGGAAGAACTCTATTGTCGTTTAGATACGACTAGTTTGCCTGTAACGCCAGATGAGCTAAAGTACTTAGACAGCCGGCAAAGGGATCAATGACACCGGGGAAAGATAGCAGATATTCCAGCTAGTAGCTCGCCAGTATAATTCGTAACTTGACTGAGCGTGGCATGCTCAAAATTAAGAAACGAACGATTAAAGAAGTGGCTTGAGCTACTCCAAAGGCAAACAGTTTTTGCAGCAGAGTATGAGCCGACGGGAAGCTACGCAGGAGCCGCAACTGCAACCATGCTGGGCATTACGTCCAATTTTTGCGTAGAAAATTTAGGCAGCAATCAAGACCACCGCTACCTACTGGCCAACCCAGCCGCAGGAGCCGCTTAGTCAGCCGAGCAATCATCTTAGCAGTGCTATGCCGATTGGTACACAGACAAAACCGATGCTCAGGCAGTTTTCCAGCAAATTAAACAGCTAGATCAGATCAGTGGCAGCGATAACTATTTGCCAATTTTTCATCTGCGTGAAAAGCTACAGCCGTCATTGACTCGCGAAGAGTTAGATAGCTTGCTTGTATGAGTTACAGCGAAGCGATCACATTGAGCTAAGCAGTCTGCATGGACCAGGGAGACTATAGTGAATACTCAGATAATCGCGGGTATTCCTCAAAAGCACGGCAGATGCTCTTCTTCTTTATTAGCGTTCTTTAATCTGTAGCTAGAGCGGTTATAACAGTTTATCCTATTCCGTATTTTTCAGAATTTAGAGAAATTTAGCGTGACCATCTATCGAACAATCTACTTCGACAAAATATCAATCCGTTTGATCCTACGACTTTCAAGCCGGGTAATTTTTGGAAGGAAGCTCAAGGTAAGATCCAGAAATGACTTCTATTCACAAAGGGATAGCTCGATGAGGCTGTTGAGCGAACATTAGACCTATGTTTCCGCGATCGCAAACTCGAACGCTTATGCTGGTAGGCGATTCGGGCTCTGGCAAAAGTTACTTGCTCGGCCGACTAAAGCGAAAACTAAATGACAGAGCCTGTTTTGCCTATGTCGACTCCTTGGCCAGACAGTCAGTTTATTTGGCGGCATGTGCTGCGGCAAACAGTCGATAGCTTAGTAGAGAGTACCTGAAGGGCAAAGAGAATCTCAGCTTATGCGCTGGCTTAAAGGGCTAGAAATCTTTCAAACGACAAGGCATTGGCGCAAAAGCTATTGAGGTGAGCGCGACGTTTTTGTTCGTGATATGCGGGCGAGTTTTCCGATGATTTATAGAGGTAAAGATTTTTTCAGCGTGCTCTACGCACTGCTAGATCCAGAACTGCAAATGACGGCTACTGACTGGCTGCGCGGTGAGGATCTCGATGAGGATGACTTGAAAGCTTCAGAGTAAAGCGTTCGGTAGATTCAGAAGATGCGGCCCAGAAAATGCTGAGCAACTTCGGACAAATTGCAGACTCTACTCAGCCGATCGTTATTTGCTTTGACAATTTAGACAACATTCCTCGAACGCCAATGGAAAGCCAGATTTACAAGCGATGTTCAACGTAAATTCTACAATTCACAACAGAAGGTCAAGAAATTTTTTAATTTTGTGAGCATCATCACGAGCAACTGGCAAGACAATCAACTGCGATCGACCCACGCGGATAAAGATCGAATAGACAGCGAGCTGATCCTTCGCCTTATCAGATTGATCAAGCGAAGCTGAACTTTGGGCATCTCGTCTTCAGTCACTTCATGCCGAGGCAATCCCAACACCGATCCTCTCCCATAGCACCGCTCACTCGTGCATGGTTAGCGCATCGAATATCCGGGTGGTAAAGTAGCACCTCGCAATGTCTAATCCTGGCCAAGGAACTGATTCGTGCGTTCAAAAAGGACGGCTCGCTACCTGATGTCACAAAACCTATCACTGAAAAGCCTAACTACGGCTGTTATTGATGAGCAGTCGCTGCTAGCTTTGAGCTAGCTTGGCAAAAGGAGCTTCAGGAAACGAGGCAGCAGATACAGCAGAATCGCGCAGTTTTCTTCGCCTGAGCTTGTTCGCAAGTTGCAAGAAGTACTAGAGGCCTTGGCAGTCCCAGAGGTTCACGCTGGCATTTTGCCGAGCCCTACCTATAAAAGCTATTCTTAGGCTATCGAATGCCTGAACGTAGCACTGGCATTGTTTGGACTGAAGATGGCAATCTAAGGTCTTTTTGCAGTGTGATGAGAGCTTGTCAAAAAGTAACGAATAAAGAGAAACACACGATCGTCTCTATCTCGTTAGAGCTGCAAAGTTAGGGACTGCCAAGAAATAGAGGGTTCCAAATATTTCAAGAGATTTTTAATGGTCACAAGCACGTTCATATAAAACCAGATCTAGAATCTGTGCAGTATATTGAAACCTATCACCGCTTGGTCAATGCAGCGGCAGGCGGCGAGCTGGTAATTGCGGCTCAAACGCCAGACATATCACAGCTCCAAGCACTGATTCGAGAATCTGATGTGCTTAAAGAATGTAAGTTACTTCAGCAGCTAGGTGTCATAGAGGGTAGTAAGCCCGTTATTAAACCTATCGTTGATCCTGATAATCCAGATCCTTCTGATATTGAAGCGGCACAGAAGTATATTTTGAATCTCATGACTACTCAGTCATTGATGGGAATGCAGGCACTGATTGACAGAACTGGAGAACATGTGCCAGCGCTAGCACCGGAGACATGAAGAAAATTATTCACTCGCTCTGTGACAAGAATAGAATGCAGATGCTAGATCCTAATGCTCCACCTAAAGATCAGCTTCTGTGCTGGGTGCCAGCTTCATGAGTGCATCCAATCCCCTTTCACCCTCATCCCTGAGCGTTACTAAAGTTCGAGAGGCGTTTGAGTGTCCTCGGCTGATGTATCTGGGACATCACGAGGGCGGTATGACGATGTTTCGTGCCGCCAACTCTAAGGGCGGCGGGATTGGCTTAGCGTTTCATAAGCTGTGTGATGAGTGCGTGGAACGCATTTGTACGGATGAGGCGATCGCACAACTCCTCACACCACCCGCTCACCAAATCAATCCAGAAACGCTAGCCCAACAAATCCAGCAGCAGCTCTACCGCACCGTCTTTTTTCCACTGGTACAAACTACGGTCAAAGACAGCCCGCAAAAAGTACCCGCCTTAAACCAGCTGTGGGAAGGAATCACCGGACTCATTCGCAGGTGGGCAGAGCTGCTGGTGAGCAATCGTAATGCCTGCGATCCTGGTGACGTTATTCGCAAAACGTTTTTGGCTCAAGAGCTGTCGGTAAAGTATGAGTTTGAATTGCCGAATGGCGATCGCCAGCTCGTCAGAGGTCGATTCGATAGCCTTGTGTATGACTTTGCGCAACAGCGTCTTTGCGTAGTGGAGTACAAAACCTACCAGGCAACCGATCCTGCCGCACAGCTGGCTCAAGTTGCACTTTATAGCTACATGCTCAAGCAGCGGCTACAGGTCAACATCAACTCAGCAGTGTACAGCGTACTGCCCGACTGGCAAGGCGTTGAATATCCTTGGGATTTGTTAGAGGACACATTGCACAAGCTAATTCCGCATAAGCTAATGCAGATGAGAGGCTGGCTGAAGTGGCGATCGCCTAACCCTAATCCGCCCCCGATGACCGCACACCCTGAGCTGTGCGACATCTGCCCACAGAAGAAAAAATGCCAGACCTATTTCACAACAGCAACAGCAATTCCTAGCAAAGTTATTGAACCAGAGCCTATTCTGAACGAAAAAATTCCGCCGCTTGTTACGGGCGCGATCGCAGAAAGCTTTGCTATCGACTACTCTCAACCAGTCACCGTCGAAACACTTCAGGTCGAATCTCTACAAGTCGAGTCGATTCAAGTTGAAACGCTACCAACCGTTAGGCCTCAAAAAATAGCGCCGAAGCCACCTACGTCAAAACCTGCTTTACAAAATGCGGTCAGTCCTGAAGCAGACCGTACAGCTCAGCAGCTCGTTGAAGTACTACAGGCCTTCAACGTGGGCGTCGATTATTTAGGATCGGCGCTGGGGCCAGCCTTCATGCGGGTTAAGCTCAGGCCTCATTTGGGGGTTCGCGTCGGCAGCATTCTTAAGTTTGAAGACGATATTCGCGTGCACTTGGGCTTAGAAAATCCGCCGTTAATGGCACCGCAAGCAGGTTTTATTAGCGTTGATTTGCCTCGACCCGACCGGCAAACGGCTTTCTTTAAAGACTACTTTAGGCAGCCAGAGAAAAATTCTCCGAAGGTAAAAGCAGCTATTGGCATCAACTTAGAAGGTGAGCTGGTTGAGGCGGATTTGTCTGATCCTAATACCTGTCACCTTTTGGTAGGAGGCACGACAGGTAGCGGGAAGAGTGAGTTTTTGCGATCGCTCCTCCTCAGCCTCATCGTTCGCCACGATCCCGCCTACTTCCAAGTCGCCCTAGTCGATCCTAAGCGCGTAACCTTTCCTGAATTTGAAGCAATGCGGTGGCTGTACGAACCAATTGTCAAAACAAAAGAAGATGCCATTTCACTGATGGAACGCCTTGTCGTTGAAATGGAAGATCGCTACAACCGATTCGAGCGTAGCCGCTGCTCTAACCTGACTGCTTATAACCAGAAAGCATCCACACCGCTGCCGCGTATCCTGTGCATCTTTGACGAATATGCAGACTTCATGGCCGATAGAGAAGCGGCAAAAGTACTAGAGCAAAGCATTCAGCGACTAGGTGCAATGGCACGCGCAGCAGGCATCCATCTCATCATTGCCACCCAACGGCCCGAAGCCAAAGTCGTGACGCCACTAATTCGCTCAAATCTACCCGGTCGCGTTGCCTTGAGAACAGCTAGCGATGCTGATTCAGCGATTATTTTAGGTGGCAAACATGGCGCAGCCGCAAACCTGCTCGGTAAAGGAGATTTATTCTACGATGGCAGCGGTACGCTTCAACGGTTGCAAAGTCTTTTTGCACCGCCCGAAACGGTAATAGAGCTGATTCAGTAGTGGAAAAAACTGCGTTTAGATGAACAGTACATTATGAGTAATTTTGCTGAGAATAGTGTTCTTTTAAAGAAGTGCTTTTACGTGGTTTCTTCATCTATCAAGGCCAGTTGTTACGTTTTTATAAACTGTCAGCCTTGGTTCTTTTCAAAAGAGCCAACTTGCAGATAATAGTAATTAGCGAGTTCCTGAACTGACATTTTCAGCTTTCTTAGCCACTTTATAAAGCTCACTACCTGTCGCCTCGATTTGTGTGAAGCAGTTATAAAGTAAAAATAGAAACGTTAAGAATAACCTTCTAAACCGGCGCTAAGAATCTTTACCGTGGTTTAACTTACTTAAGTTTTACTGACTCAACTTGATGCGCCGAAAAAAGATTATTTGAATCGCTTTATCTGTGACAGTTTTATCTGTAGCTTAAGTTACTTTTAGACGCGCACTACTCGCTCTCGTTAAAACTATTCGGTTCAACGCTTGGGTTGGTAGTGACAGCTTGTCTTTTTTAGCAAAATGCAGTCATCTGCTGAGTTTGCTTTATTAAGATCGGTGAATGTCTATTTCGACAGAGGCTTAAGCTAGCTGGCTTTTGCTTTATTTGAAGGAAGTGATTCAGCGCGCTAGCGTGCGTAATGCGCTCTAGGCTAGCTGTAGATATTTGTGTTAGCTGAGCGCCGTCTTAGATGCGGGAAGCGGTTGGGTTAGGGCTCGAAATTTTTAAAGATAATCGAAGTGAGTGCGGTGGTGTGTATGAATCACAAAACGTTTAAGAAAGTGTTTCAGCTCGGGATCGTTTTGATTGGGAGTTCTGTGATTGCAGGCTGTCCTAGCCAGACGGTGAGCAACCTGATGGCGAGCAGTGCGACTTCTCCAGAAGCGATTTTCCGGGGGAAAGGCATTGCCAACGCGCAAGAGACTGTTGAGAGTGAAATGGTTGTCGATCAGTCTGCGGTGACTTTTGAAGTGTGTGCAGATGTAGAGAGCTGGCAGCGGCCCAACCAGGCAGAACAGATAAAGCATTTGCGAAAAGACGCGCGCTATAGCAGTGCGAACAGTAGCGAAGCGCTTAAAAGTGCATCTACTCAGTTCTGGGATCATCAGGTTATTAGCTTCACTACATACGGATTAAGCGCGCGTTTGGAGCCTGAGAACTTGTCGGGTGTGTGGACAGCAACTGACAAGATGAGTGGTTGTTACGTGCCAGAAACAGCAATGGCGATTAATGAGGGCGATCGCGCTGAGACCTGGCTGTTGAATCATCGTGTGAGCGATTTGCAGTGGGCGGGCGATCGCTACATCATGACCGTCGAGCCTTCAGCAACTGGCTTTCAAGTTGTCCAGTTTGACAGAACAGAAAAGCTAGCTAGCCTTCCACTAGAAGTTGTAACAGCTACAGGTGATTCGATAGACGTTGTGTCTGGCGATTGGCAGTAGCCGCCTACGCTTTTATTTCATAGAAACCGGTCTTAGATTTCTGAGACCGGTTTTCCTCTGCGTATAGGCTTATAAGTAGGCGGCTAACAACATCTTGTAAGCGAGAATCAATGATGAATCGCAAATCCTATGTAGTCCAAATTGTCGTTGCCCTTATTGGTTGCGCTGGCGTTATCGCAGCAGCCTTTATTGACAAAAAGCAAGAGTCAGCCCAACCTGTAACCACTCAGAGGTGGCAGCCTATGGGACTAGCTTCGACGGATGAAATGCTAGCTGTCGATAGTGAAAGCATTAGCGTGGAAAACGGAATGGCTAGTTTCAAGTACAGAATCGGCAATGAGACCATTTTTGCTGAAGCAGATTGCAACAACAACGAATGGCATACGGCAAACTATGGTTCCTACTCACCTGAAAGTGAGGCCACTCAACGCATGATGAACTACGTTTGCCAGTTCTAAAGTTTTGAGATTCAGAAGTTGCTAGGAGTTCATTTCTCTCTTCAGCTCGTTCAGTTCTTCTTCTGCTTCCCACTGCCGAAAGCTTTCATCAAGAGGATCAACCGTCTGGTTAAAACTGTATGGGCTTTTGTTCCATCCAGTTGTGCCCCAGTCAGCCGTCGCTTTTGGTGTCGCTGCCGCCTGCGCAATTTTGGTTTTCACTTCCTGCCGCTTTGCCTTCACTCTTTGATGCAGCTCTTTGGTTTGTTCAATGCGTTCTTTCACGCCCTTGAGCTGTCCCCATAGGTGATTGCCCTGGCGGAGTAAAGTCGCTTCTCGCTCTTGCGCTGGCCCAACAAGATCCTGCCGGTTTGCGGCTTTGGCTTTCTCAACGCGTCCATGCCACTGCTGAATATCTTGAGCGGTCTCTAAAATGCTGTCTTCAAGCTGCTTTTCACGGCGCTTAAGATCGCCGAGTAATCTCAGTGCATCCTCTTCTTGCCCGCGTAGCTGATCGGCTAGGGCGCGCAGCTCCAGATGCGGATTTGCTCGCAAAAATTCATCAAGCCGCGTTTCTAAAAAGCGGCTCAGATCCTCAAATAGGCTCATGGTCAATCCACAATTTTGTTGTTGATTCTACTCTAGAACCTTTGACCGATATAGATCGAGCGCACTTCACCGTCTCGGCGAACGACCACGTCTTGCCCGTTTACCGAGACGAGCGACCAGTCAGAGACACCAATGCGATCGCCCACGTAGGCCCGTTGCGAGCTGCCGTCAATGTTGAACAAAGCTGCTGAGCGACTGCCTAAGTTTAAGATTCCTACCAGCGCGTGCTCGGAAGCAGGCGTTACATCCGTGATGGGTGCTGCGGCATTGGTAGGTGCTACAGCAACCGGCACGCTAGGGGGCGTGGGCAAGCTGCTAGCACCCACCGGCACAATCGGAACAGATGGCTTAGCAGCAGCAGTTGCGCCGGATGGAATAGCGGCAGCAGCGGCAACAGGTGCGGGAACAGGTACGGTGGGCCTTTTAGCCTTGCTGCTAGGAACAGCAACGTTGGGCACAGACGGAGCGGGCTGTGCGGCCACCTGCTGTGCAGCCTGATTTTGATAGACCGGGACAAAGACGCGCTCGATGACGCTGGGTGCGGGTGCTGCACCTGGAAGGTTGGGCAGTGCGCCGACTTTGGCTGCGGGATTTACGTTAGGAACCGTTGTTGGCAGCGTTTGAGTCGTGTTAACCACTGGGATCACGGCAACCGTTTGGCCGCTTTGTGACTCGCGAGAGCTGATCACGTCTAGCGATCGCTGCAAATACGCTAAAAAATCTTCGGTTGAATTATCAGGAAGCTCAGCGGCAGAGGCTTCTCGATTGAGCGAAATTAGCCAGCCGTTACTGGGTGCGCTTTGGCTGAGCGTCCAAAGGCCTAGCGAACTAACGGCTGAAATGCCTGCTGCACCTACGAGTAAAAACGGTAGCGAGACAGACTGCTGCTGCGGCTTTGCCTGCGGCTCGAAGATAGTTTGAGGAGGCCGAGCCGACATGTTAGTTAGCGTTAGCTCTTGCAGTGGCTGCTCAGGGTAGAGGTAGTTAGAAACCGGCTGGATGGCGTCTGCCTGACTAGGCCACCGGCTGTTAACAGGCTCGGCATACAGGCCGAGATCAGGCGACTGAATAACGGCGCTTTGAAAGTTGCCAGAGTGGGCGGGCGTTCTGCGGACGGTGGTCACGGGTCTGCCGCCACCGCTGTAGCCTGTGGCGCGACTGGCAAGAGGCTGAGGGCTTTGTCGAGATAGCTGAGCGGGGGTGGCAGGTGGCTGATACACGGGCTGGCGATTGCTCGCTTCGACCGTAGCGCGATAGATATCGGCGGCGCTTCGAGGCACGAAGTTGGCAGGGAGCTGAACCGTTTTATTCTCAGGGTTAATTGGCTTTGGCTTGTGGCTGACGACGGTCATGTAGCTGCTGAGGTCGCCATCTAAAATCTGATCGACGTCTAGGAACAGATCGTCCATCAGGTTATCGCTGTAGGTGTCCGCCACTTTGGTAGAGGGAGCGGGCTGTGAACCGAAAGCGTTTTTTGGGGTGTTGGGATGGCTGTTCGAGATCATGGTTCAGCAGGTGGGGTAAAGCTTCTTGAGCAGGCAGGAACTTAAGTGAAGCAGCGATAATGAAACCGGTGTTTTTGAGACGATCAGGCCGACGATGAGCTTGAGAGCCTTCGGGCTTTTACGCTTTGTCTACTGTCTTTATAAACGGACAAAATCGTACATTAAGCCGAGGCGAAAGCGCTGTGATCGCTGTGCTTTGAAAGGTTCAGCGTTTGAGCACATAAGCTGCTTCACCGCTGAATTCTGCGCGATCGCATTGACCCCAAACACTCGTCGCAAACACCATTGCAATATAAACTTCCGGCTAAGACATCAAATTTAGATGATATTTATATCGACTAATATGCCCCCGAGCTGAAGAAACATATCAAGTTACAGTGTTTGGTCTTCCGTACAGGCCATCCATTTGTCCGGATTCCGACGAGGCGCAGCGGGGCTGATAGGGCCTGATGGCTTGGTATCATCAGCTTAGATTTTGGATATTAAAGCGAGTGCGAACATGACCGGCTTCAGCGCTAAATTGAGCACGTTAATTGAGGTGCTAGGTGCACAGTCGCAAGGTTGTCAGCAAGCTGAGCGCGCTATCGGCATTACAACCGATACGCGCACGGTTCGGCCCAGTGAGCTGTTTGTGGCCTTAGAAGGTGAAACGTTTAACGGACATCATTTTGTAGCGCAGGCAATTGAAAAAGGTGCGATCGCAGCTATTGTCCGCACGGGCGCACTGCCGAACGCGTCTAATCTTCCACTCATAGAAGTTGATGACACGCTTGTCGCTTATCAAGCGCTGGGCCGGTGGTGGCGTCAGCAAAGAGCGGTACCGGTTGTTGCAATTACAGGCTCTGTCGGTAAAACCACGACCAAAGAACTCATCGCTGCCGCCCTCTCTCAGTTCGGCTCAGCGCTCAAAACACAGGCAAACTACAACAATGAAATCGGCGTGCCTAAAACGCTGCTGAGTTTAACGACTGAGCATGACTACGCCGTTGTAGAAATGGGGATGCGGGGGCTAGAGGAAATTGCGCTGCTGACCCAAATTGCTGAGCCGGACGTGGCGCTGATTACGAATGTGGGGACGGCGCATATTGGCCGGCTGGGATCGCGGGAGGCGATCGCGAGAGCCAAATGCGAACTCCTTCGCGAGCTACCTGCTGTCGGAATCGCGGTACTTAATCACGACGACGCGCTGCTTATGAGCACAGCAAATGGCGTTTGGTCGGGCAAACAGATCACCTACGGTTTGGAGGGTGGCGACGTTCATGGGCAAATAGACGGTGACACGGTTGTTGTGAATGGCGTAACGATTCCATCACCTTTGCCGGGGCGGCATAATGCGCTGAATTTGTTGGGGGCGATCGCCACTCTCCAAGCCCTCAATCTCGACTGGAAAAAGCTCGCCCAAGGCTTCACCGTCACCCTGCCCGCAGGCCGCGCCCAAACGCATCAGCTTCCCGGCGATATCGTTTTACTCGATGAAACCTATAACGCTGGGGCCGAAGCGATGGTTGCCGCCTTGCAGCTTCTAGCCGAGCGGCCTGGAAAACGCAAAATTGCGGTGCTCGGCACCATGAAGGAGCTAGGCGACCAGTCCGTTTCGTTGCATCGTCACATTGGAGAAACGGTAGCAGCTCAGGGGATAGATCAGCTTTTGATTTTGGCTGATCCCGAAGCGGCCGCAGCAATGGCTGAAGGGGCAGGCTCAGTGACCAGCAAGCAGTTTAAGGATCATGAGACGCTAACTGAATATGTAAAAGCGGGGTTGAAGGCGGGCGATCGCATTCTTTTCAAAGCCTCTCGCTCCGTCGCCATGGATAAGGTGGTCGATCAGCTCTTGAAAGATTTCATAGTTACTAAGTAGCCGCTTATCCTAAGATAAAAATTGATATTTACAGCGTTATGTATTGCGCAGACTCTTTTCTGTGGTTTTAGCCCTCACTTCACAACAAGTTTCAGACATATCAGCGCACGCCGAACGGGTTTATCCCGAGGAGTGCTGTGGGCTCATGCTGGGTGCAATTAATCGCTCAACTGATGAAGTCAAGAAATCTGTAGCCGAACTCGTTGCCCTAGAAAACCAATGGACGCCGAGCAATTCGCCGCTAGCATCTCTAGACGCTCAGTACACCAAGAACAGACGCTACACCATCGATCCTAGAGATATGCTGCGAGTGCAAAAGCAGGCGCGTGATCAGAAGCTGAGCATTATCGGTATCTATCATTCGCACCCTGACCATGTGGCGGTGCCTTCGGAGTGCGATCGCGCTGGAGCTTGGCCCGACTACGCCTATACAATTGTGTCGGTTCGTAGCGGCAAAGCAGTCGATGTTAAAAACTGGGCGCTAGACTCAGATCATCAGTTTCAGCCTGAAGCCATGCAAGTTGCCCCATCTTCAGCCACAGACCGAATGCCGGTCTCGGCTTAATCCTTGTCTTCCGAATCTTTTGTCTCCTCCATACTCACGCTAGCTGCTGCCGTCAGCCGCAATAGGCCCGCGATTTAATCCCAGCCTAAACCCCAGCCTCCAAGACCTTTTCACCCATTCACCATGCTGAATCCCAACTTGGATGATATCCAACTGAACAAGGCAGAATACGAACGCTATTCTCGCCACCTAATCCTTCCAGAGGTCGGTCTCGAAGGCCAGAAAAAGCTTAAAGCCGCCAGCGTTTGCTGCGTCGGCACAGGTGGACTTGGCTCCCCGCTGCTGCTTTACTTAGCCGCCGCTGGCGTCGGTCGCATCGGCATTGTTGACTTCGACGTAGTTGACCACTCAAACCTCCAGCGACAGGTGATCCACGGCACCTCCTGGGTCGGCAAACCCAAAATCGAGTCCGCCAAAAACCGCATTCTCGAAATCAACCCCTACTGCCAGGTAGACCTCCACGAAGTCCGTCTTTCGTCTGACAACGCCCTCGACATCTTCGAGCCCTACGACATCGTAGTAGACGGCACCGACAACTTCCCCACCCGCTACCTCGTTAACGACGCCTGCGTCTTACTCGACAAACCCAACGTCTACGGCTCCATCTATAGGTTCGAGGGCCAGGCCACCGTCTTCAACTATGAAGGTGGCCCCAACTACCGCGATCTCTACCCCGAGCCACCACCACCAGGCCTTGTGCCTTCCTGCGCAGAAGGCGGCGTACTCGGCATTCTTCCCGGCATGATCGGGGTTATCCAAGCCACCGAAACTATCAAAATTATCCTTGGCAAAGGCAAAACCCTGAACGGTCGCCTGCTGGTGTACAACTCTTTGGACATGAGCTTTAGAGAGCTGAAGCTGCGCAAGCCACCCGAAGAGCATCGCGCGGTCATCGATAAGCTGATTGACTACGAACAGTTCTGCGGCATTCCTCAAGCTGAAGAGGAAGACGCCAAACAGGCCGCTGCTCTCAACGAAATGTCTGTCACTGAGCTGAAGGAACTGCTCGATAGCGATAAAGACGACTACTTCTTGCTAGACGTTCGCAATCCTAATGAATACGAAATCGCTAGCATTCCAGGATCTACGCTGATCCCGCTGGGTGAGATTGAAAACGGAGATGGCGTGCTCAAGCTAAAAGCAATGCTCAACGGCCATAAGCTGGTGGCTCATTGCAAAATGGGCGGTCGCTCTGCAAAAGCCCTTGCCATTCTTAAAGAAGCTGGCATTGAAGGCACTAACGTAAAAGGTGGCATTTTGGCTTGGAGCAAGGAAATCGATCCTTCTGTTCCTGAGTACTAAACCGCTCGCTGATTAACACCGTAACGAAAGGGGCTTGGCGGTGCTGAGCCCTTTTTTTCTGACGACAAACCTTCCACCATTCAGGAATCTAAACCCATGAGCCTTAAAGATCGGATCTCAGACGAAATTAAAACCGCGATGAAGGCCAAAGATAAGCTGCGGCTTGAAACCGTGCGCGGCATCAAAAAAGTGATTTTAGAAAAAGAAAGCACTATTCGCGCCGATGGTCGCGAGGCCCTTAATGAGGAGGAAGAGCTGGCTGTGGTGATGCAGCTAGCCAAGCAGCGTCGTGATTCGATTAAGCAGTACACCGATGCGGGCCGCGAAGACTTGGCCGACAAAGAAGCCAAAGAGCTGGAGATTTTAGAAGAGTATTTGCCTGCTCAGGTGTCCGATGCGGAGATTGAAGCGGCTGTGGATGAAGCGATCGCACAAACCGGAGCGAGCAGCATGCGCGACATGGGCAAAGTGATGGGGCCAGTAATGGCCAAACTAAAAGGACAAGCTGATGGCGGTAAAGTGCAGTCGCTTGTCAAAGCAAAGCTTGCAGAAAAATAAATAACCCTCTCGCTAAAATAAAAGCGTCAACTCAATGGTTTGACTCAATGAAAGCTGAAACGATGCCGTCTGTAGCTGCTGAGACAACTGATACGCTGCCAGAACAACGCGTTCGACTTGAAGGTGTGAGCTGGCAGCAATACGAGGCACTACTTTCTACGCTTGGCGAAGACTTTCCAGCTTTACGCATGAGCTACCTGCGTGGCACTTTAGAGATCATGACTAACTCGCCACTTCACGAAAAGCTGAAGACACTCATTGGTATGCTCATTGAAGCCTACCTGCAAGAGACACGCACTTGGTTTTCTGCGATTGGCTCAGCCACCTTCCGCGCCATGTCGCAGCAAAGAGGTCTAGAACCCGACGAATGCTACTGCCTAGGTGAGGATAAAGAATTTCCAGACCTTGCGATTGAAATTGTTCTCAGCAGTGGCGTTGTCGATAAGCTAGCCATCTATGAAGGCTTAGGCGTTTCAGAAATATGGGTGTGGGAGGCGCAGAAATTCACGCTATATCACCTTCGTCCGGATGGGTACGAACAAATTACCACCAGTGAACTACTTCCTGACTGTGATATCAATCTCCTTGCACAGTACGTTCAGCCTCAAGATCAGTTCAATGCGGTCATGAGCTATCGAGACCAAATCAGGAAGAAAATATAGAAAAATGCAGGACTTTTACTCAAATCTTTCTTTTGACAGGTGCAATATCTACTCATAGGCAAATTCCAACTGTGCGCGCAATACAACATAATGATTAGCTATAGATATGAATAGCCTGATCAACGCCATATGCCGAATTCAACTTGCAGCTTCCCCTCACAGCGCTACACCTCTGAAGCTCAAGCTAGCCGAAGCAACTTGTCACTCAAGCTAGTCAGTGGCCTGTCTGTTGCCGCGATCGCTCTATTTGGAGCTGCCAGTAAAGCTCAAGCAGCTACCGTCATCGGCGGGCCAACAAATCGCGCCTTTAGCATCAGCAGCCTGCGAGATGGCAACTATCGCTTTTGCAGCAGCCAGCCTTCTGCTAACACCAGTGATGAGACGGTTCAGACCACAGGTGCCTGCTTCCGGTTCAACAAACAGGCCGACGAAATCATAGGGAATTACTACTACCCCAGCATTGGTAAAAGCATTTGTTTTCGAGGGCGCGTTCAGGGTAACACGCTGACCGGACAGGCCATTGAACGACTAAAAAACAATATGGCTCCTGCGGTTGAATTCTCTCGGGGTGAGCTTGTGACCTGGCAAGAAGGCGGATTTCTTCAGGTAGGTCAGGGCATTTATGTAGATGATCTTAACCGCCGAGATGCGATTCGGTATCGTAGTGCGCTGCTCAACATGAACAGCTTTTATCAGTACAATGCGGGCAGCGTGTCGCCACCGAGCAACTGTCCCACCCGGCCAAGCAGTACTATCGGCGTTCAGCCCACCTCTGAGAGCCTTGAAGAGATTGGCACATCACGCTACTTCAATCAGCCCGTTTATCTTGATAGCAGCAGTATCGCAGCGATAGAAGAAGGGAAAACCTATACTTATACGACTTTAGTAGGCGTACCGTCTCGGCTAAGTGAAACCGAGTATCGGGTAGATTGTGGTGCGTTAGAGAGCGTTCAGGTATTGCGATCGCGCTACTACGACACAGACGGCGACCTGCAAGAACTCGAAATCGTGAACAAACCGGTTGCGGCAACTCAAGAGAACGCAGCCACCACCCAGCGATACAACGCTAGCCGCTACGTTTGCGGCGAATACGCTCAAATTGTAGAACAACCTACTGAAACAGCATCCGAAGAGACTAGTTTTGAGCGCTATCGGAATGAAGATTTTGACTATACAGTACTGTATCCTAGCTACCTCTCACCGTTTAGAAGAAGCGCTTTAGACCCAGCCGGAAGAGTATTTACAGATGATTTTGAAACGATTACGCTTCGAGTATATGGAGAAACGCAGAAAGAAGGTGAAACGCTAGCACAAAGATACGAGCAAGCGCAGCAAAACGGCAACATAACCTATAGGACAAAGGAAGATGATGATTTCTTTGTTATCTCTGGAACCGCTGAAGAGAGTGTTTTCTATCGTAAAACACTTTTAGAAGATGGAAAATTCAAGGTGTTAGAGCTAGCGTATCCCCAATCCTCACGGCTTGAGTTCGATGAGGATGCGCGCGTCATTGCAGATTCTTTTTCTTCTTTAGAAATGGGAACGGGTCTCTCTCAACTGCCCGCAGAAGTACAAATGGCGGTATTAGAAGCTGCCTCAGCTAACACTGAAGCGCCTTCGGCTATCTTTCAAGTGGTTGATGTAGAGCGGCAGGTGTGGCCCGGTGGATGCTTGGGGTTACCTAAGGCGGATGAAGCCTGCACGAAAAATCTTGTAGCAGGCTGGAGAGTGAAGCTAGAAGCAGAAGTTGCAGGTGGAATGCGAGAGTTTACCTATAGAACAGACGAAACGGGTAGCGAAGTTCGCCTTGAGCAGCTGTAGAATGTTTGTATCGTAATTTCACTTTTTGTAGAAGCTATAAGTGTAATTACCAAACTTTTTTCATCTGAAGAACAAAACCTGAAAGCTCGGGAGCGCAACTTACGCTATCGGGCTTTTCTAGTATTTCGGGTGACTGCTCCGGTCTATAAGCATGTACCGTCGTGTTCTTACGATCTATCAATAGTCCCAACCGGGCACCGTTGTCTACGTATTCCCGCATTTTGTCTTGCAGACTTCTTAACGTATCGCTAGCGGATCTTAGCTCAAATACAAAGTCAGGACAAATAGGGGCAAAGGATGCTTTTTGTTGGTTAGAAAGTGCATCCCAGCGCTCGAATTTTATCCAGGAGGCGTCAGGCGATCGCATTGCACCATTCGGCAGCGTAAACCCGGCGCTAGAGTCAAAGCACTCACCGTTATCGTCTATATCATTCCAGTTAGCAAGCTGCTGCAAGATTTTGCCATTTCGGTTACCCGTATCTGCAAAAGCGGGTGGCATAACAATTATTTCGCCTTCTGCGGTACGCTCAATTCGCAAGTTCGGATTCGTTTGGCAAAAGGCATAGAACTGCTCATCGCTCATCTTAGACTGAGTAATGAGCGATGATATGTCTACTGATAGCGGTTCAAGTTTGCTACTAATAAGTAAGCCGGCCATGACAATATCTAATCCTTTATGTCTTCTTACTCTAGGTTATATCTAAGTACCGCGTATTCATGAGCGTAAATCGCTTTTATCTAGGGTTAGCTGATCACCTTCGAAGTACTCCTCCTTGACATTAGAATCTATCAGTTCCGCACTTGACTGAGCTGAGAGGTATAGCTGTCGCCACTTCAGTCTAAGCATCGAAAACGTGGAGCCTTTAGCGTCCAGCTTTCAGAATGTTTGAACCTATATGGCGGTTACTATAGAATAAAAAAGCAATTTTGAGACGGAGAGTCAGTCCTATGGCAACGTGCCAGAAATGCTACAGCAAAGAAGAGATAGCTTAACGCGGGCAGGTGCTTTATGAATCTGGCATTCTACAGCAAGTCGAAGCCAAAAACAAGGGAAAAATTGTAGCGATTGACATAGAAACAGGAGCCTTTGAAGTTGACGGGAACGTTGTTCCGGCGACCAATTATTTGTTCAAAAGGTATCCTGATCCTCAACCTTTGGTTATCCACATAGGACACCGTACCGTTTATCATTCTGAGATAAGAGATTTAGAGAAAATGACCATGCCTAGAGTTGCGAACCAGCGTTGCAAAGGCATACTTACGTTAGTTTTTGAGAACACGAGTCGGTTAATTCAAACGGCATAGAATACAATAAATTTCTCGCTCTCTGAGAAAATATTAGCCAGAAAAATTTATATTGTTTCTGGCGTTACGTGAGAGGCTTAATTGTAAATAGCGGTTTTGCTTCTGCTTCGGCGATTTGCTTGACAATATGGCATAGGCATGGACAATCATGAAAATTATCTCTATACGAACAAGAGCTATGATTATTTTCTCTAAAGATAGTTAGCGATAGCCATTTGCTTGGAAGCTTGAATAGCCCAGCGAATAAAGTAGCAGAAATTTAGGTTATTAGAAATTAAAATATCTAACATATCAAGGGTTATCGGAATGATATAAACTCCTTGGCTTTTTTCAAACACATTGTGTTTATAAAGATTGAAATCCGATATCTCCTCTATTGCAGTAGTTTTATAAGACGGCCCAATAAAGAAGCTGAGTGATCTCCCTTTACACGATCTCCAGCATGTTTTTTCGATTTCAGGTCTAGCTACTTTGTTAGACTCATAGTTTTTACATTCTCCTATAAGACCGGACGGACAATCTCCTACCATGCCCCAAACTTCATATATGGTTTCGTCAACAGTCATTAAACTAATATCGATTTGTCCTAGCGCTGTGTCTCTATTTGTTACGGAGAAAGAGCTTATCAAGTCTATTCTATTGAATATCTTTTTCATTAAGCTTTCAAGCAAATCGCCTTGTTCTTTTGTTGTCGAATAATCCCTATCTCTGATTCTCTTTAAAATATTTTTTTCATCGTAATAGCCATCATTGCAAGAAAATATATTGCTACACGTTAAGATATCTTTTTTTCTCTCATCGTTTTTAACTGACTTATTAATAAAGTCTCGCACGTCTGACAAAAAGCTGTCCTTGTCCATGATCACTCTTAGGAATTGATATGAAGAGGCTGTACATAGATTGCAACCTCAATTTGCTCGTTTGAATAAGACAAGTCACATTCCTGGCAATACGATCTTTCATACTCTACTGAAATCGGATGAAATTCAGGACAAAAGTATCTTTTAATAATTTTTAGTTCTTTCTTTCTTTGCATGGAAAGTAATACTGTGTAAAGTTTCCCCTCTGTCATCTTGCAATAGCTAGCAATATCAGAGATGCCAATTAGACCATTTTGGTAAAAATTCTCTACATACTCTTTGACAGAGACAGATACTTCAGTTCCCATATCAGACATCGCTAGAAAATATAATCTTGTGCAACATGTACGTGACTACTTCTTCTGGTACGTACTTTCTAAAAAACAGACCTCCTGTCTTTGTGATAGAGAACGAGTACTTCTGTCCTTTGTAATAAAAAGAGATATTTCCCTTAACTGGGTTTTTAATCAATTCTTTTAGAACTTTTTGTGCTGTCGAATGAGTTTCTTCACTTAAGTGCTTCAGATCTTCAAGCGTTGCTTCAAGTTTAGATGTTTTAGTGCCGGGAAAAAGCGCCGCTAGCTTAGTGTATGAACCGTCGAGCATAGTTTTAAGTGCATCTATTTTTATAACTTGTCTTAATGGCTTCAGCAAACTTTTATCTGCATCTTCGACATCCCCGATAAAGTAGCTCTTCGCCGCAGAAAGCGGATTTGAGCTATCTAAAATTGCAGTAGCCACAGAAGTCTTTCACTACTTGGTATGGCCCTCTAATCTCTAATATATCTAAGTCACTTCTTATAATAATCTCGAATTCAGTCGTCGGATGATAAGCAACTACTTCTAGCCCGTTAAGTTCTTCTTTGCTCTTATGGCTTGATCCAACAAGAAAAATTGCTTGCTTAGGGAAAGAAATCTTGTTGCTTTGATCAGAATGCTTAGACTTGACTTTTCCTACTTTTGAAGAATCTACTTCCAAGTACTTCAAGTTCAAAAAAACTGTTGTATGCAGAAAGAATTTGTGGCTCTGACCAAAAAAACAGTTGTTCTCCCATGCTTTAACCCACGATACAATATTCTCAGGGTTTTTAAGGGATATTAAGTAGTCAGCTTCTCTCGCCGTTAGCACGGCGTCTCTCAAGAAGTCTTTGAACTTATTTTCAAACTCAATGTTGTTTTGCTTAATATCGTACTCAAAAACAATTTTCTCTACAAGTTCATGCTGACTCGTTATATCACTGAGGTCTAAATCTTTTTCCCAGAAACGAATTAAGACATCTTTGGGTAGGCGTTTTAATCGTCTTGTCAACAAATGTTTCTCAAAATTTAATTCAGGGTTTATTTTCACTAGTTACTTAAATCACAAAACGTTTACCATAAGCCTAGTCCAAGATACTTTTAGAAGCAATAGCTTTTGATATGGCAAGTTATTGCTTCACCACACATTATATCAGGGGGGTACAGCCTGGATAAGCTGCCTTTTGATAGATTACGAACTAATACAAAAGTTCTATAACAGAGCAAGATGTATTGAAGGGATTTTTGATGGTGATCGCAGACCTCCGCAGCAGCAATATGATGGCGCACATTCTAGACGCGCTAGAAGACGGCAAGGACATTGGCCACTACGGCAGACTCGTTTTCACGATTATTGCCCAGTACTTTGATGATAAAGAAGCGATTGTTAGCCACCTGCAAAAAGACAAGGACTTTAGCGAAGAAGACGCTAGGGCACTATTTGAGCAGGTGACGAGCAAAGGGTACAGCCCACCAAATCGGGACACTATTCTTGAATACCAAAGCGAACAGGACTTTGATATTTGTCCGAATTCTGACGATCCAGACGCCTGCAATATCTATCAGGAACTGACCTTTCCAGATACCGTTTACGAAAGCATTTCTGAATACAACAAGGAAAAGGCGGACTAGAGCACTTGGTGTTATGCCTTTGCAAGGTTGCGCTGGTGCTGTTTCACCTGGATTTGAATCCAACGCTGCCACTGCTGAAAGTCGCAATCGCTAGGATTCGTCTGCTGCCAAGCCGAACGAGCAGTGATACGAGCGTTCCAACGATCTATAGCGGTATGAGGCTGTAAGGATAGGCCTAAGCGATGGAAGAGGGGTACTGTAGAGCCCGCAACAATGTCGGCTAGGTTGAGGCGATCGCCTCCAAAGTAATTACCTTCGCCTAGCTGCTGTGTCAAAAACTGCAAGCAGGTTTCCAAATGAGTAGCCACTTCCTGAGGTAAAGGTTGTTCTTCAGTCGCGATCGCAAACTTCACCAGCTTCGGCAGCATCTCATTGGTCACAACCATCTGTATCATCCGCATCTTCGCAAAAGCAGTAGGCTCAGTCAGTGACAAAGGCATCTGCGGGAACCGTTTGTCCAGATAGTCCAATATTGCTATCGATTCGATTAGGCGAACATCACCATCAATGATAGCTGGCACGTGGTGAAAGGGATTCAGCGCTAGATAGTCTGTATTGAACTGTTGTTTGCGGCTTAGATCAACGACAATAGGCTCAAAGGCAATTTCTTTTTCTAATAGCGCTATCCAGACGCGGCGAGCAATCGGTGAAAGCGGATGATAGTAAAACTTCAGTATGACATAATCTTTGTTTAGCATTGATAGACCGATTGACCTGTTTCAGCCAAAAAAGCTATGCGGAGAATAGTTATGTGCCAGCTTCCGATAAAGACGTGCCAGCATAGCCAAAATGATTGAACACTTCAGCAGACTTTCTGATGATATGCGAGAGTGTAATTTGAGCCATATACATAGTACAGCAGCTAATAACCAACCTATATGGTTTAGACGTAGTATCGGATTAGACTAAATGAATTGAGGTACCGAGGGTATCTAGCTCAATAGTATGATACAAGTTCATTGACTACAGACATCCTAATGAGCGCATCAGACAAAATGGAAAATTATCAAGAGGCCTTTCTACACAGGTTTGATGACACAAAGTCATTGCACGATTCCGGACGAAAGGTAGCAGCTATTCATTTTGGAGGAATCAGCGTTGAGTGCTTTCTAAAAGCACTATTAATGACTTCGATTCCCGCAAAAGCTACTCAAGAGTGGAAAACGAACGGCAATGAGCCTGGGCATGCGATTAGCAACCCAGGACATAGTTTTATAGAAGCTTTGAAGCGGTATGAAAAGCTCTATTACAGGGCACAACAGTTCAAGCAAGTAATGCAATGGCTAGCGGATGTAGAGCGGCCAAATCAGCACTTTATCGATATGCGCTATTCTTGTGATGTCCCAAATGATGAGGCTTATAAGCAGTGGTTCAATAGCTATAGCAGCCTTATAAGATGGCTACAGAAGCAATCGCAGACGCTCTAAAGAGAGGAGTATTGAAGGTGAATAGCAATTGGCAAACAGCTCTCAAAGCAAAAATTTCTGATGAATTCGTCACTAACGCTCAAGAATGGGTTGACTTAAATATATCTACTTCAGGATTGCTAAACTTAACGATAGTAAGTAGCCGTTTCATAGAGCAGCCCTTTATTGATAGAAGAAAGAAGCTATCGGATATTCTCCACGATATAAACGCTCCGACACAACCAGGATTTATATCTCTCTACACACTTCAAGAAGCTCAAAATCTTCAACTTACGCCTCCTGTTAACTCAGAGTATGCCAAAGTAAGAACATGGCAAGACTTAGCCCGGTGGGCCGCCAATCCTCAAAACAATTTACAGCCTGCTACCGAAGATGAATCTGACAAGAAGCCAAGGACGGTTACTTTTTACTCATACAAAGGAGGCGTAGGAAGAACAACTGCGCTAACTCACGTGGCATGGATATTAGCCAAGCGAGGACGAAAAGTAGTCGCTATTGATTTAGACTTAGAAGCACCAGGTCTGAGTACAGCTTTTAACTTAATGTCAAAGCCTGAGTACGGAATCGTTGATTACTTTTACGAACGAGCATACCTTCCACAGGATATTGAACCAGATATTTCTGTTACTCAAATATTCGGGGAGGTGAACATACCAGATGCTCAAGGCAGGTTGTTTGTTGTTCCGGCAGGTTCGTTAAGTCTTGACTATATTGCAAAAGTTGACGATCTCCACGCGACAGCAGTTCTGGGGAATGGCGAAGGGCTTTGGTCAACTTTTGAAGCGGAAATATCTGAGCAACTAAAGCCGGACATACTCTTAGTCGATTCTCGAACAGGGCTCAATCAGTGGGGTGCGTTATCACTACTACAGGCTGCTGACGAAGTAGTCGTTTTTCTTTTCCCTAACGAGCAAAACAAACAAGGCGTCGATCTACTCATTCAATCTCTCCAATCACTAAGGAACCTTTCGATTAACTTTGTATTTACACCTGTGCCTGATACAACTGAAACCGGCCTATTGAAAATTGAGAATATATTACTGACACTTCAAAACAGAATCAAAGACTCGAGCTATACAGATGAAAATCAAGAAAGCGAAAATGCTCTTGAGGACTATGAACAACTAAATTTTTCGACAATCCAGGCAGATGAACAAGATATGGACAGCGCGCTAGTTATTCCATATCTTCCCTCTATAGCGACAGCTGATAGCTACCCAGTTACAACGCTACTAGAATACTATGATCGAATTGCAAACTTGATTGACGAGGAAACAGATAAGCTTCAGCGAACTGAAGTACTGGCTAAAGCTGATCAGCGATGGGAAATCATAGATAGTCTAGACTTTCCAGAGGTAAATGCAGCTGACCCACAGCAAAATTTTGGGCTTCTATTTCAAAAAACTACTGATTTTGAGCGCTTCTTGGATAACACCACTTGTCTAGTAAGGGGGCGTAAGGGAACAGGGAAAACGGCGCTTTATTGGCTTCTTCTCAAGCATTTTAGTGTTGCAAAAAAGCTTTCACGAGGAAGGTTAGATAATATCAAATGTTTTTCAGGACATGGAAGATACCAGGAAAGCAGACCGTCTCGTGATGAGTTTCAAGCAATCCACGATGCTTTGAAGGAGCAGCAAGGAAGCTGGGAAGCATTTTGGAGAATTTATCTACTACTAAGAGCGTTCCAGGCGGACTTATTAAAGTTCCCTAGAGGTCAAAGAGGTCGAAAGTTTCATGCGATTAAAGAAATATTTAGAGATTTATCCAATCAAGATTGGAGATATGAGCATACTAAAGCTCTAATTAGCCTCTCTACTCAATCTGACCTTGTTCTAATCACGAAGGATGCCATTAATTTATTAGACGAACAAATAGGAGAGCAAGATGAACTGGCATGGTTCCTATATGACGATTTAGATGAGGACTTTCCTCAAAGCAACGAGATTAGGAAAGAGGCACTTACAGGATTATTTCGCCTAATACAATCTTGTGACGCAAGGCGAATAGAATTCATAAGATTCAAAGTTTTCTTGCGAGAGGATATATGGCAGCGTCTAATCTTTGATAACAAAAGTCACTTTAATGGTCGTGAAATTCTTTTGCAATGGACTAGAATTGACTTTCTAAGACTAGCTCTTAGACAATCCATGCAATCTAAATTGTTTAAAGATCTTGTCAGTCGATTTTCGCCTGTAGAGAATGTCAACGAAGCTAACGAGGAAACTATCAACCGCGCATTGGAATTGCTTTGGGGTAGTCGCCGCAGAAGAGGAAGCAAAGCCAAATATGTCTCCAGATGGGTATATGAGCGTCTAACCGATTCAGGGAAAACGACATTTCCTAGAAGCCTGAGCATCTTGCTAAAAGGAGCTAAGTCGCAAGAGCTTAGCTATAGGGGCAATTCTGCGATTCAAGCGCCAAAAGATCGGTTGCTTAGAGGAAAATCTTTAGAAGAAGGATTACGGGAAGCATCTAAAGAAAGGTGTGATGCCATTAAAGAAGAGTATCCAGACCTAGTAAGCTTTCTTGACAATCTTAAAGGAGTTACAGCTCTAGCAGAAGAGCATGAGCTGAAAAGACTATGGGAGGAGTCTGCAAAGGAGGTCGTCTCGCCTTTTGAAGATTTCGTAGATTTCATTAGCGAAATAGGTATCGTAGAGCTGAGAACAAAGGATCAAAGATATAGATTTGCAGATATATATGTACATGGGTTTGAGATGTCTCGTATTGGGGCTATATAACGACATAAGGCGACAGATTGCATTTAAATTAGAAGAGCTATCGCCTATGCCTTATATATATGACTGTCGGCTTTTTCTATGGAGGAGAATATATGCGGCGGGAATAAAGTAGAGTGCAAGTAGCGTAGCACCGCCTAGTCCACCCGCAATTGAGATTGCCAAAGGTGGCCAGAAGCCGGTTGAGTCTAACATTAGGGGAACGAAGCCGATGATTGTGGTGACGGTGGTTGCAGCGACGTGCCGGGTGGCTTTGAGGACGACTTGAACGGTGGCTTTTACGTCGCCAATTTTCGCGAGTGGGTCTTCTTGGAGGGCGGCAAGGACGACGATGGAGTCGTTGATGGCGAGTCCGATGAGGCCGATGGTGCCCAGGATGGCGGTGAATCCGAAGATGGAGTTGAACAGCCATAGGGCCATGGCGGCTAGGCCAACTGCGCAGATGGCGACAACGGCGAGGAGTCCGGCGATCGCAAACGAATTAAACGAAAGCACCAGCGTTGCCGCCATCAAAATTACCAGCACGCCTACCGAAGCTAGCAGGTTACCAACGGCGCTTCCTCTCGCATCCGCCTCACCACCGTACTCAATGCGGTAGCCCGTCGGCAGCACAAAACCATCGTCTTCTAGCTGCTGCTGAAACTGGGTAAGCACGCTATCGGGGAGGGCTCCGGCGGTGAGAAAGGCCTGGACGGTGTTTACGCGCTGGCCTTTGTAGTGAGAAATAGTGGCGGTCGCAGGGACTAGCTCAATGTCAGCAACGGCGGAAAGTGGAACAGGATTTGTGCCATTTGCGGAAAGCAGATCGATTGAGGCGATCGCACTCAAATCTCCCCGATCAGCATCACCCACCCGCACGCGTACCGGAATATCTTCAGTATCTTCAAGCAGCGAGCCACCGACTGAGCCGTCTAGCATGGCATTGAGTTGGGAGGCGATCGCGCCGTTATCCAAACCCGCTCGCCGCGCTACCACTTCATCTACTGATAACGCCAGCTTTGGCTGAGCCTCTGTCAAACCGGCCCGCGTATGAATCACGCTCGGAATCTGTGCCAGCTCACCCCGCAGCTGATTGCCTAAAGCCCGCAGCTGTGACATGTCAGAACCATACAGCCGCAGCTCAATTGGGGCGGGAAACGGTGGCCCCTGCTCCAGCTGCCTAACCAGCACCTGCGCCTGAGGAAATGCCTTGTCTAACTGTTGTTGTAAGGTGGTAATGGTGCCGCGCAGGTCGTCAGTACTATTTAGCTTCACCAGGCCCTGCGCGTAGTCGGGCGCGTTCTCTTTTGCAGACACTACGTTGTAGAAAAAAGAAGGCGCGCTTTTGCCTAAAAACCAGTGCACGTCTGACACGGCTGGGTGCTGAAGGATTAAGTCTCTCGCGGCGATCACCTGTGACTGCGTAAGTGACATCGCACTCTGTGCCGGTAGCTCAAACTCAATTTGAAACTGGTCGCGATTTGTCGGTGGAAAAAACTGTTGTGGCAAGCTCGCAAACTGCACAAAGCCCATGACTGGCAATATCATCGCGATGCCGATACCCAACAGCGGACGGCGAAACATCGCGCTTAAGCTCTCAGCATAGAGAGAACTCAGTCGCTGATTTGCAAATCCGCCTTCCCACCAATGCGAGGAGCCTTCACGATTGGGCCACCGCCGATAGAGCAGGCCAATTAGCGACACGATAACGGTCAAAGACAGAAACAATGAGCTTAGAAGCGCCAGAATTACGGTGGTGCCAATTGTGCCGATAAACTCTCCGGTGCCACCGGGTGAGGTTGCAATCGGCAGAAAGGCCAGCACCGTGGTGACGGTAGAAGCCAGCAGCGGAATTGTGAGGTGCTTCACCGTTTCACTCACTGCCATTGAAGGATGCATCCCGTCTCTGAGCCGAATTTGCACTTCGTCTACAACAACAATCGCGTTGTCAATTAGTAGGCCCAGTGCAATCACCAGCCCCGTGACAGACATCTGATGTAGCGGAATATTGAGCACCTTCATGCAGCCGAACACCATCAGCGTTGCTAGCGGCAGGGCTAATCCAACAATCGCCGCCGATCGCCAGCCCAACATAAACAAAGAGACCAAAACGACTAGGCCGGAGCTTAGCAACAGATTGCCGATGACGCCGTTCAAACGCTGCTGCACGTACTGACTTTGATCCAGCACGGTTGTCAGGCTAAGTCCGTCCGAAAGCGTATCTTCAAACTCGGCTAGCACCTGCCGCGCATCTTTAGCCCATACGTCCACTCGAAAGCTAGATTCTACCTGCGCAGAAAGCACCACCGCAGGCTTACCGTTTATTAAGGCCATCTCGTCTGCCGGTTCGCGCACGGCCTTTACTACCGTTGCAATATCGCTCAGCAACCGCACCTGACCGCTTTCACCCACTCGAATGGGGATTTGTCGAATGCGCTCTAATGAGCCCAAAGCGCTATCGACTTCTAGCAATAGTTCGTCAGCTGCGCCCTGTAGCTTACCGGCTGAAACCTTGGCGTCGCTGGATTGAATTTGCTGCGCGATCGCCTCAGCCGTTAGCCCTAATCTTGCCGCCGCCAGCTGATCGATATTGACCTGAATCTCCTCGTCACTCGCCCCAAACGTCTCCACCTTGTCCGTACCGGGAATTACCGCTAGCTCATCTTTTAAGCCTTCAGAAATCCGCTGTAACAACGCCATATTCACAGGCGTATCTAAATCCCATGTCAGTCCAACAATTAGAGCATTGGCCGAAACGTCTGCATCTTCATAGGCCGGGTCTAACGCACCCGTAGGTAATTCTGGCGTTACGTCTTCTAGCTGGCTGCGGATTCTTGCCCACACGGGTGAAACGTTTGCCACCGTATCTTTTAGGATTATCGTTACTACCGAAATATTGGAGCTAGACGTGGATTGAATGTAGTCAATTTCCTCAACGTCTGAGAACGCTTCTTCTATTTTGTCAGTGACGAGAGACTCGACGCGCTCGGCGCTCGCACCCGGAAAAATAGTGGTAACACTGGCGTCGCGCTGCACAATTTCAGGATCTTCTAGTCTGGGTAGCGTGAGGAATGAAGACAAGCCCCAAACAACAATTAAGGTAAGCGTGAGAAATAGGAGCTGACGGTTACGATAGAACAGATTCATTGGGCGGCCTCTGACGAGAGATCGGATGGCCTATCGGTAGGCGTTACGAGCTGACCTGCAACCACTCTGTGCGTACCGCTGGTGACAATGCGATCGCCCTGAGCCACCAGCCCTCTTACAAACGCTCGACTCTCTGAAGAGCCTGCCGTTTGGGCATCTGTTTGATCACTCTCCGTATGCAGAACTTCCACATCTCGCCTTGCGACTCGATACGCATCAGCGCCCTCATCTTTCACCAGCGCATACACCGACCACAGCCCCCGCTCTCCAGCAATCAGCGCGGTGCTAGGCAGCCAGTATCCCGAGGCAGACTGCTGCTCGGCCATTGGCATCCGAGCCGTCGCACCAATCGTCAAATTGTTGGTCAAATCCTCATCAGCGGCGACTTCTAGCACCACCGTTACCGTTTGGCTTACCTCATCAACTTCTGGAAGCCGCGCGGTCACCACTGCCGGATAGGTTCTTGTACTGACTTGGATGGATTGGCGATCGCCCACCACCAGCCGCTGCGCCATTTGCTCAGGCACCCCAATTCGGGCCTCCATTGCGCCATTCTCCACCAGCTTCATCACGAGCTGAGCGCCGCTAACCACCGTACCCTCATCCACCGCCCGCGCCGACACCTTGCCCGCAAATGGCGCTAGCAAAACGCTTTTATCCAGCGACACATCAATGGCCTCAATGCGAGCGTCTATCTGATCGACCTGTGCAACTTGAGCGGCAAGCTGTTCTGAGCGGGTGCCGTTGCGAAGTTCTTCAAGCTGGCTTTGGGCCTGCTGCAAGCGGTCTGCGATCGCCCTGGCCCCAAACGTTTTCTCATCTAGCTCCTCCCGAGAAATCGCGCCTTTTGCATACAGCTCAGCCCGCCTATTTGCCTGCAACTGAGCCAGCGACAGCTGATTGTTCAAATCACTCACCGCTCCCTCAGCCGCCGCAATGTCTTCTGCGCGCGGCCCGGTTTCTAGCTCCTGTAGCTGGGCTTGCACTCGCCTTTTCTCAGCCTCAAGCTGCTGCCTTTGCGCCGCCAAGTCCCGAGTATCCAACCGAGCCAGTGGCTCACCAGCCGCAACAATATCGCCCTCATCTGCCAGCAGCTCTATCACCGTTCCCGACCGCTCAAAGCCTAGGTCACTACTTCGCCGTGCCACCATTTCCCCGGTATACACTCGGCTAGTTGCATAGCTATCTACCGCCTGTAGCCGCATCGTTTCTACCGGCAAAATCTGAGGCGATTCAATCACTTCGACCGTATTGCCGCCACGCTGAGCCATCCAAACAGCTGGCGCTAGCAAAAGCGGTAAAAGCAAAAGCAGCCTCCACTTACCCGTAAGACCTAAGCGATTCGAACCTGCTAATCTTTCTGAACTATCGATATCGGATGATGCAGTCATACGCAAATAGTTGATATTCAACTTGTTGTATACTACTTTCTCAAAGTATACTCAACATGTTGTGTATGTCAATTGATTTACAAGGCCGGTTGACTTTGGAGAAACACTGATGGCGATCGCGCATACTATCCTGGCTCTACTCTCCAAGCATTCCGGCAGCGGATACGACATCAGCAAGCAGTTTGATGAAGAGCTGAGCTGCTACTGGACGGCTACTCAGCAGCAGGTATACCGCGAGCTAGGTAAGCTAACGGCCCAAGGTTGGGTGAACTTTGAAACCATTCCTCAAGCAGGCAAGCCCGACAAAAAGCTGTACCACATCACTGAAGACGGATGGGGGGAACTCACCCGCTGGTATGTAGAACCGACTGAACCCACGCCTATTCGAGAAGATCTGCTGGTGAAAGTTCTCATCGGCCACAAAATGCCGCGCGAGATGCTGATGAAAGAGCTACAGCATCGTAAGACCGTTCACAGCGACAAGCTCGCTGAGTATAGAGCGATAGAAGCAGAAGTCTTTGCAGGTAACAATGATGTTGAGATGCAGTTTATGTATCTCACGCTTAAGCGTGGCATCGCGTACCAAACCTCGTGGCTTACCTGGTGTGAAGAAGTTATCCAGATCATTTCCAACCTGGAAAAAGAAGAGTAGATAACGGCTATTTTGTGGCGTCCACAACCCAGCTATACACTTCAGCGAGATCGTCTACTTGATAGTGCGCGTTCAATCCGCTAGGGTTTGGCAGCGCCCATACCTGCGTGCCTTCCCAGTCAGGCTGCGGGCCAATTTTGGCCTTGGGCTGAGCAAAGGCAATGCGGTAGGCGGTAATGCCTAAAAAAGCGAGACATTTGGGCTTGTACTGATGAACCTTAGCGGCTAAAAGCTTTTGCCCTTCCTTGATCTCGGCTTTGCTCAGTTCATCGGCGCGGGCGGTGGCTCGGGGGGCCATGTTCGTGATGCCGTAGCCCAGTTCTATTAAGGACGCGTCTTCGCGAGGGTCGTACAGGCGAGGAGTGATACCTGCTTTGTGAAGGGCTGGCCAAAAGCGGTTGCCGGGTCTGCCGAAGTGGTGGCCGATGGCAACGCTGTATAGGCTGGGGTTAATGCCCGCGAAAAGGACTTTGAGATGAGGGGCGATGATATCGGGCATGGTCTCACCATGACAGGCGGCGACTTCTGCTTTGGATGGGCCTTTGGGCTTTTGAGGCATGGCTGTTTCGAGTGGCGTGGTTACGATTATTGCACTGCTGCTGGTAGGAAGCCTCTACCCAGAAGTGCCGCTATGGGTGACAGATATCTATTATGGTTAGGTCTGTATTGAATGGCTGGCGATACTCATTTTGGAAGAGTTTGCTGGCGCACCTGTGTGGAAAGTGGCCCTATGAAATCAACGCTGAATGAACTGAAGACTCGTGTGCAGACTGCTTTGGCAGCGGCGTTTGGCGATGAGTACCGCAATACCGATCCTATATTGGTGAGCACGAATAATCCTAAGTTTGGGGACTACCAGGCGAATTTGGCGATGGCACTGGCGAAGCCGCTGAAGAGCAATCCGAGGGCGATCGCCACTAAAATTGCAGAAAATCTAGACGTTTCAGACTTCTGTGAAACGCCTGCGATCGCTGGCCCCGGCTTCATTAACTTCAAGCTAAAAACGGAGTATTTAGAAGCACAGCTCAAGCAGGTGCATGGGAGCGATCGCCTCGGCATTGAAAAAGCCAACCCGCCTCAAAAAGTCATTGTTGAATATCCTAGCCCCAACATTGCCAAAGAGATGCACGTCGGCCACCTGCGTCCGGCCATCATTGGTGAATGCTTTGCCCGCATTGTCGAATTTCAAGGTCACGACCTGCTAAGGATCAATCACGTTGGTGACTGGGGCACGCCTTTTGGCATGCTAATCACCTATCTGCAAGAGACCTATCCCGATCCTCAGCAGGCTGCTGTTGCCGCCACCTCAGGAGACTTGGCTACCTTTTACCGACAAGCCAAAAAGCGCTTTGACGAAGACGAGACTTTCAAAGAGAATGCCAGACAGGCCGTTGTGAAATTGCAGGCAGGCGAGCCTGAGATTATAGAAGCGTGGGAGCGCGTTTGTGAGCTGTCCAAGCGGTCGTATCGCAAAATTTACGATCTGTTGAATATCTCAAAAGACATTGTTGATCGTGGCGAGTCTTTTTATAATCCGTACCTGCCTGATGTCATTAAAGACTTAGATGCAGCCGGGTTACTCGTAGAAGACGATGGCGCACAGTGCGTCTTTTTGGATGGCTTTACAAACAAAGACGGCGATCCGCTGCCGATGATTGTGCAAAAGTCTAACGGCGGCTACAACTATGCCACCACGGACTTAGCGACTATTCGCTACCGGGTCACTCAAGATAAAATAGACCGCGTGGTGTATACCACCGATGCCGGACAGTCTAATCACTTTGTTCAAATTTTTCAGGTGGCTAGAAAAGCGGGCTGGTTACCTGAAACCGTCACGCTAGACCATGCGCCGTTCGGGCTGGTTTTAGGAGAAGATGGCAAGCGGTTAAAGTCTCGGACGGGAGAGGCAGTGCCGTTGAAGTCACTGTTGGATGAGGCGATCGCACGAACGCGAGCCGATGTTGAAGCGCGCCTAGCCGCAGAAGAAAGAACAGAATCGGAAGAGTTCATTCAAAACGTCGCGGAGAAAGTGGGCATCGGCGCGGTGAAGTACGCAGACCTTAGCCAAAATCGGGTAAGCGACTACACGTTTAGCTACGATAGAATGCTTGATCTTAAGGGCAATACCGCGCCCTATATGATGTACGCCTACGTGCGTGTGCAGGGCATCAGCCGTAAGGGCGGCGTGGACTTTTCTACGCTAGATGCCCAGATGGATACTCAGGTAAAGCTGACTGAAGAGAGTGAATTCACGCTCGCTAAGCATCTGTTGCAGATGGATGTGGTGCTAGATGAAGTTGAGAAGGAACTGTTGCCGAACCGTCTGTGTCAGTATCTATTTGAGCTAAGCCAAAAGTTCAATCAGTTTTACGATCGCTGTACGGTGCTGCAAGCCGAGGAGCCTGCTCGGACTTCGCGGCTAGTGCTGTGTGATCTGACGGCCAGGTCGCTCAAGCTCGGTCTGTCACTATTGGGCATTGAGGTGCTAGAACGAATGTAAGTTTGTGGTCTTTAAACAGCGGGCTTAATGCATGAGAATCAAACGATTAAGCGTTCGGCCAGTGATGACCATTTGGCGGCGATCGCTAGCTAAGCTTCTAGACTTTTACGACCGAAAGCGAGGCTCCTTAGCGTCTTTCTTTCCAAAGCTGTTCATCTGCTTCATGCTGATCAACATCACGTGCTTTTGGATAGCGATTTTAACCGCTTACCCTGAAGAGTTTTCGGGGCCTGAGCGCGTGGAGTATCTGCTCATGCAGTTCCCTGTGGGCTTTTTGGGCGCAGTGTTCGATAGCCTATCGTTTTTTATTACGGTGTGGATTGCAAGGCGGGCGCTAAAGACAACTTCACTGCCGAGCTATATTGCGCATTTGAGTATTGATGTATTGATTGCGATCGCAGCCACCGGCTGGGTACTCATGGTGTTTTCAGTCTCCGGCTGGCTCGTCGGCGCGCTGCTGCAATCATCCGACGCTGCTGCTTCTATTGCCCAAAGCTCTGCTAAATACGAGTCCCGCGCTGTACAGGCGGTTAAAGATCCTTTAGGCCGAGACAACATCAAAAATATTTACTTCGGCGTAATGATGGGCTTTAGCGCCATGATTCCAACATTGACGCACCTATATCTATCCGCGCAATCCGTATTTTTGTATGCACGCAAGGTGACAACGCGGCGAGTTTAGAGCACTTGTAAAACAATGAACAGTACGCTAAATCCTGAGAGATACAAGAATCCTACAATGGCTAATTTCAAAAGCCAGGGTTTTGGCTGATCCGCTTCATCCAACGTAGAAATGCTGCGCATGTTCAGCCACGCATAGAAAGGCGCGGCGACAAAAGCAATAATCGTAATCGTATCGATAAGTGGCTCAAATCCTGCGGTGAATACGGTGAGCAGCAGGCCTGCTAGCGCGATGAAGGTAAGCGCTAGTACCTGACGGATAGAGAAGTTGTAGGCCTGAGTAGCGGGAAAGAGTTCGTGCAGGCCCGCAGCGAGGGTGCGGGGGAAGGCATCTACGACGGTGAAAGTGGTAGAAAAAATAGCGGCGATCGCACACAGCCCAATCACCGGCTCCGCCCAAGCGCCAATGTAGCTGGTATACATTCCCACCAGCTGCCCTGCAAACTCAGCCGGTTCACTCGCCAATCCCTGCCCCGGCAGCGTCAGCGTCCCCAACGTCAAAAACAAGCAGGCTAGCACCACCGTCAGCACATAGCCAAAGTTAAAGTCCCAGCTCGCTTCCGCCATAGAAGTCGCCGCCCCCCGATCTTCACCATCCGCCTGCACCCACAAAGACTGCCAAATCGACAGCTCCAATCCACCCGGCATCCAGCCCATAAAGCCAATCAAAAAAGGCACCGCCGACCAAGAAAAGATCGAGCCCCCTGAGTTGGTTGTACTAGCAACCACTTCTACCACCTCAAGAGAGCTAGACGCGATCGATCCTTCTATATCAGGCATTAAAGAGGTATAAATCGCCATGATGACTGCGCCGATAGTCGCCACCGATAGAAAAATGACGCACCACTTCGTCACCGACTCAAACAGCCGATAGCGACCAACCGCAATCAGCACCCAGCAAAATAGCAGCACGCCCACCGCCAGCACCGTTGCGGAAACCTGCGGAAACCAGAGATATTGCAGCAGCATCGCCGCCACAAACGCGTCCACCGCAAAGCTCCCCACCGCGCTCACAAAGCTAATCAGTAAAAACGGAATAAAAAAGCGCTTGCCCTGCTGCCGGTAAGCCTGAATCAGGTTTTGACCCGACGCTGCCGCATACCGATGCCCGTATTCATAAAAGGGATACTTCATCAGGTTAGCCAGCAGCACAAAAATCAGCGCCCCCCAGCCGTACAGCGCCCCGGCCCTTGTACTCTGCACCAAATGGGAAACTCCAATCGCGGCCCCCGCCATCAACAGCCCTGGCCCCAGCTGCGCAAGCGAGAACTTCAGACTCTTTTTTTCGGTGGCTGTCGTCATGAGCAAAAGGCTAGCGAGTGCCACTTCAGCCTATCAGGCTCACTAACCTACAAACGTCTCTAAGCTCGCCACGTACTTGGGTGAGTCAATAGTATTATTAAGCAATATAACGGCCCTAAAAATACCTAGATCTATCCTGTTTATGAATCTGCTTCTTTCGCTGCTATTAGTGCTGCCAGTACTAGGCATCGCTATCTACCTGCTCACCCCTCGTCGCTACGACTCGTCTGATTCGGTCGCGACTTCTTATGACGAATGGACGCAGGACGGCATTCTAGAATTTTATTGGGGTGAGCACATTCATTTGGGTCACTATGGCTCACCGCCTAGTCAGAAGGATTTTCGGCAGGCAAAGTTCGATTTTGTGCACGAGATGGTGAAGTGGGGTGGCTTGGATAAATGCCCACCCGGAACCACGCTGCTAGATGTGGGCTGTGGTATTGGCGGCAGCAGTCGGGTGCTGGCACGTGACTACGGCTTTAAGGTAACGGCAGTCACTATTAGCCCTGGCCAAGTAGAGCGGGCGACGCAGCTCACGCCAGAGGGCTTAAGCGCTGAGTTTTTGGTGGATGATGCGATGGCGCTATCCTTTCCTGACGAGAGCTTTGATGTGGTGTGGTCGCTAGAGGCGGGGCCGCATATGCCAGATAAGGCGGTGTTTGCAAGAGAGCTACTGCGGGTGCTTAAGCCGGGTGGGTTGCTGGTAGTGGGCGATTGGAATCAGCGAGATGATCGCCGCGAGCCGCTGAACTTTTGGGAGAAGCCGGTGATGAAGCAGCTGTTGGATCAGTGGTCGCATCCTGAGTTTTCGAGCATTGAAGGGTTTTCTGAGCTGCTAGAAGAGACGGGCCTGGTGAAAGGTCAGGTCGAAACCACAGACTGGTCACAGGAAACGCTGCCCTCCTGGATTGATTCGATTTGGCAGGGCGTGATTCGTCCGAAGGGGCTAGTGAAGTTCGGCGCTTCAGGCTTTATTAAATCGGTGCGAGAAATTCCTACGCTGTTACTGATGCGACTGGCGTTTGGCAGCGGGCTTTGTCGGTTTGGTATGTTCAGAGCGGTGAGAGCTGAGGTGCCTGTTGCGATCGCCCAAGGTAAGCCTGCAACGACAAGGTAATACGGCAACTAAACGGTAGCTGCGATATCGATTTACCTAGCTTTAACAAATGTAAACCGTACTTTTATCCGGACTAAAAGTACGAAATGCTTCATGGCAACACGGACGTGAAAAACGAAGCTCAGTCCTATACTGGCTGGCAGGTGCAGTATCTACCGTAGAAATACGGTTTTGTCGATTGCTCTGCTATTACGCTTGTACAGAGCAGACGTGTTTTTACGTATGTACATCTACCATGAACGCTATACATTTACTGCTTGAAGACGGCGTTGATAGCTGGAATCAATGGCGCACCGATAATCCTCATAGCCCTTGCAGCTTAGAAGATCAAGAGTTGAGCGGCGGATACTTTTTTGAAGGCGACTTTAGCGGCGTGAATTTTCGAGGCGCAAACCTTCAGCGGGCCTGTCTGATTGGAGCTGATTTGAGATGGGCTGATTTACGAGGTGCAAACCTGAGCGGCGCGTATTTAGATGAAGCGAACTTTTATGGCGCTAATCTCAACGACGCAACGTTTACGGGCGCAAGCCTTGAGCGGGTCAATTTGCGCAGAGTGCACTGGCTCGGAAAACAAATGTCTGACAGGGAGACTGTCCAGCTATCTGCTGATTTGACATCTGTTGCGCCTTCAGACAATTCAGGAAGTGGTGCGCAGCCGGTAAAGCCATCGTTGCAAACCTCTGAACAATCGCTCAACACAGTTCAGGGGCGTCAGGCTAGAGACAGTCGGCAGTTTGTGCGATCGCTCGCATGGCACCTGCGCCCACAGAGCCGCCCCTCTCAACAACAGACTAAACTTCACCCCATCCTGGGTTTAGGCGCTTCATAATCGGGTTGTACACCTTAAAGTAAGCAATCGATCCGATCTGTCGCAAAAGAGATTTTTGTTTCGTATCTGCGCCCATACAGCGCTTGCAGACAGGATTAACCACTTGAAATTTGTCAAAGCCTTCCCTAAGTCCACAGGCAGGCGCTTGCTGATCGAGAATGTTGAGCAGCGTTGAATGGTTCAAGTTACCCAGCGGAATTTGTCCATCGTAATCCTTGCAACAAGGAACAACCGTGCCATCGTACAAAATGCCTGCCTGATCGGTGGTGCCGTTGCAGTAGCCAAAGCTAGCAGGTACAACAGTCGTGCTCTCAACGTTGCCCCAGCTGTCTAGTGGAAAGGTTTCAAGGGCCAGCTTAGGCGTCAGTTCAATTACTTGCCAGCGGCCCGGTTTGTGGGCGGCAAGTTTGTTGTTTATTTCTGTTGGGCTAGGTCGATTGGGATGATTGGCGAGTAGGCGATCGCTCCATTCTCTTAGCTGTTGCTGCATCTGTTCTTTGCCTTCTACCACATGCATTGTTTTATGCGGTACCAAAAAAGGATGCGGCGTTGTGTCTAAAAACTTGAGGTGTACGCGCGTCTGCGAGTTCTCATCGGCTAAGTTCGCTTGCACATAGCGCGTAATCCCTCCAAAGTATTGCTCGGGCTGAAGGTTTGGCGGCGCGCCTCGGATAATGAACGTCTCTGGATCGGGCGTTTGTAGTGAGATAGTGACCTTGGGAATGCCGGAGCTTACTAGCTTTTGAATGTGCTCTGGGCGGATGTGGAAGGTGCTGCCGTTGGTGGTGAGGTGGAGGTTTAGATTGCGATCGCACGCCATTGCGATCGCCTCAAAAATATGGGGATAAATCAGCGGCTCACCCATCAAATGAAACGCCACAATCTTGGCAATATTCTGCGCTGCAATCTCATCTAGCGCCTTTGTTAGCAGCGCCTTGTCCATATGTCCCCGCTTGCGCTCCATAATGGCATCCGGGCAAAACTCACACTTGAAGTTGCACACGTTGGTGACTTCCAAATGGATACGCTCTAGCCGGTAGCTTGCGTTCTGATTAGAGCGGACAGGGGCAGCGGGAACGGTACGATAGGCCGTAGACATAGAGACGCTGATAATAAAATATGGCTATTACTGTAACAACAAGACCCAGATAGTAGCTGAGAATGTGCTGAATATTTTAGGGTTGAGAGATGAATGCAGACATAATTGAGCAAGCAATTACCTACATCAGCGAGGGTGGCCAAAAGCCAAAGCCTGCCGAGGTTGTAGCCGCTCTACTCGCCATAGAAAAGCAGCACAAAAAAGAAAAACAGCGCTACGACTACGCTCAGTTCGTCGGCACCTGGCGCTTAGGCTTTGTCTCAGGGACTAAAACCGTACGCACCGGGCCAAAATCAACGCCTATCAAAAGGCCAAGTACCGGACGATTTCTACCCGGCTTCACCAAAATCGAGATTACTTACACGGATCAAAACACCGTCAAAAATGCGGTAACTCTTGGGCCACTACAGCTACAGCTCACCGGGCCAACCCAGTTCTGGCCAAACACTAATAGCCTAGCTTTTGACTTCACAAACATAAAAGCAGATCTGGGGCCTGTAACTATGTACAGAGGTGACCTGCGCGGCGGCGAAAAGCGCAATCAGGCGTTTGCCCAGGAAACCTTGAAAGATCAGGCCTTCTTCACGTTCTTCTTAGTAGACAAAAACTACATCGCAGCAAGAGGTAAAGGTGGCGGGCTTGCTCTATGGACAGCAACATCTACTGACTAAAAATGCTCACGATAGGCTGAAACGATGAGGAGCGATCATTCCAAACAAAGAGGTGACGAAGGTAGACCTGTTCAGGTTGCGTTCAACGATGCTCAAAAAGTAAGTCAATCGAGTTTATTCGTACAGCTAGATGGGCGTTATATTGTTCGTGGGGCTCAAGCAAGAGAGCATGTTTTCGAGAAAACAGGAGAGCTGGTAACGAGCTTGGTACGATCAAACAAGCTTCATCAAAGGAAAGTTTCTAAAGGGGAAAGAGTTCCGGTAACGGCGCAGCAGTTCAATGAGTTTAGGGAGACGATCAAATGAGTTCGAGTATGATTTCTTCTATTGAAGTAGAAACGATTGAGCTAGAAGATGAGTTAGCTGACTTCACGGCAGATCTGCTGGCTTTGCAAGCAAATGAACCCATTCTTAAGCGCCTGTTCAACAAACCGGCTGGTTCGTGGTCAAGCGTGACAGATTTTTTCGACGAGACCTCGTTAATAGAGGATATACAGTCAGACTGCGATGGAACCCTACAAATAACTTGGTTAGAGCCTCCTGAACTGGATAGCGGCTACTGCCTAGTTCTGTTTTATATGGCTTCGCTAGGTTGGAATAGCTTGGCTCTATATAACAAAGCAAGGTGCCTAGCCGCTGTTTAGGCTAGAGAAAAAGGACACAATAAAAGGGCGCAAGACAGCTTTGCCTTACGCCCTTTTATTTTAAAGCGGCTGCAAGCACGCTAAATGTTTTCTACTTAACGAGTTCGCGATTGCTTTCCATGCTGATGGGCTTGATGAAGTACAGGCTGATGAGCTTGGAGCCAATGGAGACGATATGAGGAATCTTACGCAGCGTCTGAAGCACTTTGTTTTGACCCGACTCGCTGATGTTAGCGATCGCGGCCGTATTCTTCGTACAGCTATCAAGCTGCTTAAAGAACTTAGGATTCTCCACGTCCAAAATCACAGGGAACAAGCGCCCCGCCGACTCGTTAGTTTTAATGATCACTTCCGTGTCGTACTCACGCGCATTCAGACCCAAAGACTCATAAAAAGCCCTGCGCTGAATGTCGTTGAGATACATGGTTGCAAATACCGACAGCAGGAAGAACCGGCACCACAGGCGGGACTTCAGATCGTTTAAGAACTGGGGCTGAGACTTCATCATCGCGGCAAAGAAGTCACCGTGACGGTTCTCATCCTGACACCAGTTGTCAAAGAAGTTGAAGATAGGGTAGATGGTATCTTCGGGGTTTTGCTGTAGGTGGCGGAAGATGGTGATGTAGCGCCAGTAGCCAATTTTCTCGGAGAGATAGGTGGCGTAAAAGATGAACTTAGGCTTGAAGAACGTGTAGCTTTTGCTCTTGGTGAGAAAGCCCAGGTCAAGCTGAAGATCGAAGTCGGACATGGCCTTGTTCAAAAAGCCAGCGTGACGGGCTTCGTCGCGGCTCATGAGGTCGAAGCCTTCTGCCAAAATGGGGTTGCGGCCCTTGAGCTTGCGAGCGAGTTCCTTATAGAGGAGGAAGCCGGAAAACTCAGCGGTGCAGGAGCGCTCTAAAAACTCAACAAATACTTTGCGCTTTTCGCCTTGAATGTGATCCCATGCGCCGTCGAACTGATCGTTGCGGACGAAGTGGTGGCGGTTGTAGTCCTCTTTGAACTCGGCAATAATGGCGAGGAGTTCTTCTTCGTTAGAAGAAACGTCCATATTGGCCATTTCTTCAAAGTCAGTGGTGTAAAAACGAGGCGTGAGAATGCTGTCTTTTGCGGGCGCTTTTACCCCAGGGCGAATCTCATCAAAACCGTTATCTACGGCAGGTCTGACCGGTCTTTTTAGGGAATCTACCATTGGCTCCTCTGCTATGCGCCTCTTTGTATTCGGAGAGTATGAATACTTAGTGTACAAGAAAAAAACTTTTGTTCTAGGCTTTTAAAGAATTGCAACAATTGTGGCTTAAAGACGGTCTGTGATTGAGTAAAGGCGTCTGCTGGTCTGTGGGCAGAAATAGCCAGGACTGGCGCGGTGTGAAGGTGCAGTATGAATGACCGGAGAAAGGAATTGGTTGATTTCCTTTGGGGATGGGCGCTGATCTATCCGCTGGTGATGGTTTGGGGCGTTGATTTGCTGGTGAGTGCGGCGCTGCGGCGGGAGATGGCTTTGGGAAGTGAATGGTTGCCGAAGCTGTTTCAAAGCGCGATCGCCTCCATTCCCTTCATCGTTTTAGCCCTGTGCGCTAGAGCATTGCTCAGCCGGGGCGATCGCAGAGCCCTAGATGGCATCAAGTTTGCGGCCATCAGCGTCATCACGACCTCCCTTTTGATATGGAGCGCGTACTACTGGGACGGCATTATCGCCTACACGCAGCAGACCAGCGGCGGAGCCAATATCGGCCTGGGCCTGCTGCTGCTGTTTTCGCCCATCATCCTGTCTTCCCTCATTCCAGCAGCGTACTGGCTCGGTGTGAAGCGCTCTAAGCTGTAAGCTATCAGCCCGGAGCCACTGGTTGGCGTTACCAGTCAAATCGCTCCACCGCGTCATACAGATCCGTTGTCTCAGGCACTTCGCCTTCACCCTGTGACGCTTCCATCTCAGCGTCTTCACCTTCTTTTTGCTCAGCCTCGTAAGCCGCTAGCTCACGGGCCACGATCATCTGAATTTCTTCGTGCGTAGCGACCCCTTCGTAGGCATAGCGGTTATAGCCGCCGCGCTCTACTAGGTTTTGTAGGTAGGCAACCCGGTCTTCAGGATTAGGATGGCTAGAGATCCAAGCGGGTGCTCTGGGCCCGTCGTTTTGCTCGTTGAGCGTGATCATGACGTTATGTAGGCCATCGGCAGCATAGCCACCGGCCGCTAAAATTTGGGTGCCTACGATGTCGGCCTGCCGCTCCATGTCGCGAGAGTAGCCGCTCATAAAGACGTTGTTGATCAGGCCGCCGTAGGGCAAAAACTGGGCGACGCTGCTGCTGAGGTTGCCTCGGGTAGCAATTTGAAAGCCGTGAGAGAGCACGCTGTGAGAAAGCTCGTGGGCCAGCAGTCCGGCGAGTTCAGCTTCTGAGTCGGTGTCGAGAATGGCACCGGCGTTGACGAAAATTTTGCCACCGGGAAGGGCAAAGGCGTTGAGGTTAGGATCTAAGATGACGAAAAATTCGTAGTCCAGGTCGCTGCGGCCGGTGGTGGCGGCAAGGCGATTGCCAATGCGGCGGACGTAGCTGAGGGCTTCCGGATGCTGGAGCATTGGCAGCTGTTCTTCAATGCGATCGGCAAAGCGATTGCCGATGTTGTTTTCACCTTGTAGGAGCATGACGGCTGAGTTGGCAGCGGTGAAAGGGCCAAAGATACTGCCCGTGAGTACAAAGCCAATGGCGCCGGTAAAGACGTTGGCGATCGCACCTTCTCGAATATCACCACGCGTCTTGCGCTGAAAGCGTTCCAAGTTTTGCTCGGCCAGCGCCTTTTGCTCAGGAGCCGCCTCATGATCGCTATTAAGGGCGACAAACTGACGCGAGGCGATCGCAGCTTCTAGCCACTGAGATCGTTCCATTCGCATCTCCACCTGCGTCAGCAGCAAGTCAGTTTGCGCTGGATACTTCGTCAGCGCCGCTTCCAAAACGGCATCGGCGTCTGCATATCGCGCCTCAGCTACTAGCGTTTCGGCATACCGCAAATGCCCTGGAATAAAGGCCGGTTCCCGCGCGCTCAGAAGATCAAAAGCCACCAGCGTTTGAGACGGCCGGTCGTTAGCGATGCCGTCATTTGCCTCCCGCCAGTACACCGCACCGCTAGGTGAAAGCATCGCCTCGTCACTAAAAGGCTCTGGTAGCGCCGTCTGAAATCGATGCGGCAGCAGCCAGCTCTGGTCTTTTGCCTGCTGATAAAAGTCTTGTGCGGCGGCAACATCACCCGCTGCGTAAGCGGCATCACCTTGAATTAAGAGCTTCCGGCGTATTCGCTCTGCCTGCGTTAGTCGAGGGGCGGCATCCTCACTCGTCTCTTCCGACTTTCCCTCGACAGTCTCCTCTGCCTCTGCCTGCTCAGACGATTCGAGATCAGGATTTTCTACCGAAGCCTCTTCTGTCGGGATAGGCGCTTCGCTAGGTTGAGCGATCGCAGGCAAAGAAGCACTGGCAGTAGAGAGGGCAAAGCCGCTGATAGCAGCGAGGAAAAATAGCTGAAAGCGTTTCATGGCAGCAGAACTTAGCTCAAAAAAAGATGTGTGGATATGCCATGTCAAATGATGGCTAATTGGAACGGTTAACCCATCGCGCGATTGCTATACTGAAAGATGTAAAGATTCTTAAGAAATAGCCGCTATGAGTTCCGAGACCTTAGACGCCGTTAAACCCTGGCTTAATTTTATACATCCCCTGCTCATGTGGGGGATTTTTGCCCTAACACTTTATGCAGCGTGGCTGGGCTATCAGCATCGTCAAACGCGCTTGGCAACGGGCGCTGAGAAAAAAGAGCTGATCAAAGGTAAGTTTTTAGAGCGTCATCACCAAACAGGCTCTATTCTGCTCGCAACGATGGTGCTAGGAAGCATCGGTGGCATGGGCGTCACCTACCTCAATAATGGCAAGCTGTTCTTTGGCCCGCACCTGTTAGCCGGTCTTGGCATGATGGGCCTAATCGCTAGCTCGGCATCGCTCGTGCCGTTTATGAAAAAGGGTAACGACACGGCTCGGTACACGCACATTGCGCTAAATACGGTGCTGGTTGGGTTATTCGGCTGGCAGGCCGTGACAGGCGTGCAGATTGTGCAGAAAATTTTGACGAGCATGTTTGGCTAAAGGCGTTTCGGCGCGCTTTGTGGGCTTACGCCTTCTACTTTGTGTATTTTTAGAAAAAAAAGGCAGACTCTAGGCTTCTTCTAGGGTCTGCCTTTTGGCTATCTCCACTGCGATTCACACTGAGCGAGCTACAAGCAGTTGTTCTCTCTCATGCGATATCGCAAATGGACAGGACGACGGCTATTTGAGCTGCTCTTTGCAGTGTTGGCTTTGTTGTGCTTACTATTCCCACCTATCAAAAAAAACTGCTGTATCGAGATATGAAATCTCAGTATTTCTCAATGTCAAAAGACTGAAGCGACAGCATTCACGCGCGATCGCTCAATAAACGGGTGGCTCAATAATCTACACTAGACCAGTAGAAATACGGGAAATCGCCATGAAGAAGCAGCAGAGTCGATGGCTGATGGGGCTAGCTGCGATATTAGGTGTCGCGGCTGTTTTTAACGGCGCGCTAGCTTCGAGTGCCTTTGCACAAAGCCGCCTTGACCGTGCCATCAACCCTGAACAAGTGCCCACCGCCCGCTACGGCAGAGGCGAATCGATCGATTTATCTTTGATTATTGAGGAGTGGCGCGCGCGCTATCCAGCCACGCCTGTTTTTGCCTGTACCTGCATGTCATCGGCCTGTAACCGCACCGAGCAGTGGCCCTTCAGAGAATACGCCCAGTATCAGCCGCTGGTTGCCCTTGGAGACTTTAACGCCGCTAGCAACGAGTCGGCTGGGTTCAACTGTTTTGATATTGAGACAGGCGATCGCCCGGAAAGCTAACGGACGAAGCGCTAACGGAGCGCTAATCGAGCGGTTTTCAACGAGCGATTTCCAAACAAAGGCTTTTTAACTGGCTTTTTAACTGGCTTCCTAACTGGCTTTCTAATACTTATGCGGTACTTATCTTTTTCGCAGGCGATCGCCCTAACGCTTCTAGGCAGCGCAGCCTATTCCATACTCCCTTTATCTCTTTTTCCCAACGCGCCTTTAGTCGCATCAGCTCAGGCTCAAAACGTGCCTGAAACACCTGCACCCGCTGAACCCGCGCCGGCACCTACCGTACGCTACGCCCGAGGCGAAAACGTCAATCTCTCTGAAATTGTCAACGAATGGCGCGGCTACTATGCAGACGTGCCGGTCTACCTTTGCGTCTGTCAAGCAGCCACCTGCGACCAAACCCAGCGCTGGCCCTACCGAGAATTTGATCGGTATCAGCTCAGCGTTGCGCTTGGCCCAACCAGCGGCCAGCTAACTGAAAACACGGGCGCAAACTGTTTTGATATTGCCGACGGCTCACGGCCGGGTAGCGCCAGAGCCTTTTCAGCAGCACAAAGACAGCCTAACGAAAGTGCGATCGCCGCCCCGCCACCGCGCCCAATATCAAGTTCAACACCGCCCGTCGCGCCACCACCCGTTGCACCATCGCCTGCGCCGCCCGCATCACCACCTGCGCCAACCGCACCACCGCCATCTCCCCCACAAACGGCCGCTGTTAATAGTGCAAACGTGCCAACCGCGATCGCCGTCAATAGCGGCAGCGCCATCCGCCTGGAATGGCCCAGCGGTGCCGCCAACGTCATCGATGTGGCCAGCAGCAACTGGAATGTAAACGTGCTGAATGCCACGGACTGTAGCAGTTTGGGCCTGGTGGAGCAGAAGACGCTGGCGGCGCAGCGCATTGTCAGTCCGCCCGTCGTCGATAGCGCTACGGGGAATATCGCAGTGCCCGTTTTGCTCGATTCTTGTGTGGACTCCGATCAGTCGGCTGTGTTTGTGCTGGACGCGAATGAAGGCGGTGGATATACGCTCTACCGGCCACAGCTGCCAGGGAACAGAAACTTCCCAAATGAATTTTCTACGTTTCCGTTGAGTACGATTACGGGCCTGAGCTACTGGGACGGGTCGCTGCTGGTTCGGCATGGCGATGCTTCTGGGGCAGAAGCCATTGTTGTATTTAGGTCAGATCAGACGCCTGCGGGTGAGTATGCGGGCTGTGGCATTGTGCGTGAGGGTGAAGGGGCTGGTAGGCTATGCCCTAAGTAGGCGCAGGCGCTTTGAGAAGGACAGAGGAGAAAATATGAGTGAGCTGTTGGCAGAGGTAACGCTGGCTATTCTGTATCGAGAAGGCCAGTTTCTAATGCAGCTACGAGATGATTTTGAGCATATTGTTCATCCGGGCATTTGGGGATTTTTTGGGGGACATATCGAGCCGGGTGAAGAAGCGGGTGCGGGCTTACGGCGGGAGCTGTTGGAAGAGCTAGCGTATTCTCCGCCTGAGCTGACGCTGTTTCGTGAGCAGGCTGATAGTAAAATTAAGCGCTATTTTTATCATGGCGAGCTGACGGTTCCTGTCAGTGCGTTACAGCTGAATGAAGGGCAGGATTTGGGATTGTTGTCGGTAGAAGAGATTGAGGCGGGAGAGAAGTTTTCAGAGAAGCTGGGGGAGATGCGATCGCTTGGAAAACCTCATCAACAGGCACTGCTAGCGTTCATTAATAGCGGCATCGTCAAGGTGTGACATCTTTGCAGGCACAGATATGACCGGGAAGGCGAAAGGAACTGTTTACGCGCTAATCTGCGTGGCCTTATGGGCGCTGATTCCGGTGGTTGCAAAGCTAGGACAAACTACGTTAGACAACCATCAGTTTTTGTTTTGGTCGAGCCTGGTTTCCTTTGTTGTTTTAAGCGCAACAACCATTCTCTCTGGCAACATAAAACACTTCAAAAGATACAGCATTAAAGACTTTCTGTATTTGACTGTCCTAGGCCTATTAGGAACCTACGTTTACTATTTGTTCTTGTATTTGGGCTATTCGCAGGCGACGGGACTGGAGGTGCTGGTGGTGCAGTACACGTGGCCGATTGTGATTGTGGTGCTGTCTGTTTTTTTGCTGAAAGAGCCGCTGAGTGTGCAAAAAGTAGTGGCGATCGCCCTGGGCTTTGCAGGCGTAGTCACCGTCCTCACCAAAGGCAACTACACCAATATCAACATCAGCAACGGATCTGTGATCGCACTCGTGGCCGCAGGCGCATTCTGCTTTGCCCTGTTCTCAGTCTTAAGCAAATCTGTGCGCCAGGAACCGCTCGGCGTCACGAGCCTCTACTTCCTATCGGCTGGAACTGCGTCATTTTTCTCAATGCTCTACTTTTCAGAGTTTGCGCTGCCCTCTACAGCTGAGATTGCGCCTATTTTGCTGAACGGCGTGCTGGTGAATGGATTTTCCTATGTGCTTTGGCTCGCCGCCTTGCGACGGGCAGAAGCCTCTTATCTAGCGCCGTTCATCTTTCTAACGCCTATTCTATCGGCGCTTTATCTCGTTCTATTTTTTAATGAGCCCGTGCTGCTGGTCTACGGCGTAGGGCTTGCTTTAGTGGTTGCTAGCGGCTTGGTTAACAGCCTGCAAAGGTGAGCAGATTTCTCATTAGCCGCAGACAATCTGAGAATGGTATTCAGCATCACTCATCAAATCTAGCGTGCTCTCTACGCGATCTAGAAAGACTTTGCCGTTGATATGGTCAAATTCGTGCTGGATGATGCGAGCTACGAAGCCGGTAAATACTTTTTGGTGGGGGTTGCCATCGCGATCGCAATACGTCACCTCAATCTCTTTAGCGCGCTCTACCAATCCTCTCATTCCCGGCACGCTCAAACACCCTTCCCAGCCTTTCTCTTTCTCGTCTGAAAAAGCAACAATCTTTGGGTTAATCATCGGCGTGGGCTTCATCGTGGGCGCATTGAGGTAGCGCAGGTTGGGGCGCGAGGCGACGATAAATAGCTGATAGCTTTCAAAAACTTGCGGGGCCGCGATGCCGACGCCGTTGGTTTTCTTAGCGGTGTAGATGAGGTTGTCTATGAGCTTTTGGACGGTGGGGGCGTGGATGTTTTCGATGGGGTGGGCGGGCGATCGCAATACCGGATTACCGATTTCAGCCACCTTCAATACTTTTGCCACAGACGCTAAGTCTCCCTTCATCTCGTCGTTTCTATTCTAGCGAACAGGCGATTCAGCGGCGATTTAGCAAATTGTCTCCATCGAGATACGGGGCATGGTTCGTTCTGAAAGTAAGAATTCACTGTAGTCAGCGATGTTGTCTAAGCCCACCAGGTTCAAGATAATTTCAACGACCAGCCAGAACAGGAGCTTATTGATGAGTGTGTGCCATTGAACTTTCATGATGCTTACCTCAAGCAGGTTTACTTCAGTAGAAGCGGTTGGTGCTTACTTATTTATTAGGGAGTTTCCGCTGGTTTATGCATGGCGGTTTATGCATGAAGGGAGGCCTCCCAACGTATAGAAATACTGATAAGCGTTACAAAAGGCGCTGAACCTGACAGGCAAGCTCTACGATGAGTTCGTCTAAGACCAGAAAACGGACTAGAAAACGGGGCATCTAGATAACTTTCACGCGCCATTGAGCGCTCACTCCTTTTAATTCTTCAAACTTATGCTGAAGCCCATCTCTCGTTTTTGCTTTGGAATCGCCGCCTGCGCAGTCTCTGGGGTCGCGTTAATCGCCGCGCCCGGTGAGGCCGCTTCGTTTTCGTTCTCAGGCTCTCGTCTGTCAATTAACAATGTAAGCGTGCTGCCTGAGGTCAAAGATTCTACGCTGGTGACCGATGCGATCGCCAATACGCAGCAAGGCACCGTCGATAATAACTTTGACGGCAGCTTAGACTTTGTGGCAGATGAGCAAACCCGTTTGGATGGGCTGTTTGAAGCGCGATCGCAAGGAGACGGCACCGGCTACTTTGGCACCTCTAACGTCACTTCAAACGTTTTTGGCCAGTTTTTAGCCACGCCGCAGCAAGCGTTTTCACTCGACTTCCAACTTTCTTCTATTTTGCGCAATACGGTTGATACGCTACAAGAAAGAGCCACCGCGAAGTCCAACTTTTCTCTTTCGCTGCTAGCTCCCGACGACAGCCTGCTAAAGTTTTTCACGCTAGAGGCCATCGTCAACACCAGCCCGCTAGACCGGATGGATCAGAGCAGCAACGAAGTGCTCCAGGTGCAGACCAACGGCCAGGTGCTAGACAGTAACCGCCAGCTGCTGCCTGGTGCCAACGAAGAAGTCGGTAACATCAACTTTTTAGGTCGATTTGAGCACAGCGTTTCGCAGCCTACGCTCCTTACGCTGCGCGTCAATACGAGCAACACGTCCTGCATTCAAGCGCCTGAAACGGCAGATGCCTGCGTCAAAGTGCCAGAAGCTTCTTTTCTGTGGGCCTTTAGCGTGGTGACGGCTTTAGGACTGCTGGTACTGCCCCGGCAGCTACGCTCGGCAGGCCTTTAAAGCCGTTGCCTAAAACCTTGAGAGAATATAGTGAGAAAAATGCTCGGCCTCTTCGTGGGATAGCTGCTCGGAAATGAGGGCTACGAGGTGGCGAGCGTTTTTAGGATGATGCGTAGTGATGATGTCATCTACCAGCATATTGGCGATGGGCACGATGAAGTATTCTGCAAGCTGTTGCTGACACTGGGCAATGCAGGCCTGGGTTAGTGTACTGGTTGGCACACTATTTGTTAGGACGCTATTTGTTAGAACGCTATTTGTCGGGACACTATTTGCTAGAACGCGATCTGTTGCATTTTGAGCGGGGGCTAGACACGTGCCGGATAGGTTGGCTCGCAGCAGATCAACATTGTCCATTTGAGCATCGGTGAGGTTCGCGTTGCTCAAGTTGGCTTCTCGGAAGCTGGCGTCGTTGAGGTAGGCACCGCTTAAGTTTGCGCCGCTGAGGTTGGCCTGATTGAGGTTGGCACCAATTAGGCAGGCGCGTCTGAGGTCAACGCCGCTGAGGTTGCTGCCCACAAGGTTGACCTCAAACAGATAGAGCTGCCGGAGGTCGAGGCCGCTGAGATCTGGCCACTGGTTTGGGTGTTGCGATCGCCACTGATTCCACTGGTTAACGCCGCTTTCAATTAAGGCTTGATAGTTCATTTCAAGCTTGGCTTTACCCTCCCTTATCCAGCATTTAGGCGAAATCCCATCGCCATTCAGGTATGCTTACCCACTATCATTAGCTGCAATTAGGCTATCAAAACGCAATTGCAATCACACTTCATAAGGCGATCGCAATGACGGCTATGTTATTTATGTAATTTGCGAGCTAATTGCGACAGGAGTGGATTAAGGCGCTGAAATTTGCAGCGTTTGTTGAAGCTTGCCGCTACCGCTCACCTGTTGAGAGATTTGTGTCCCTGGCCCGGTGAGTGAAATTTGAGTGCTGGCGGAGGCGGGTGAGTAGGTGCCGGTGATTTCTAGCGTTTGTAAGCCTGATGTCAGGTGCTCAGATAGGTCGATGACTTCTGAGGCGTTGACTAAGGTTTTGATGGTTTGGCCGTTGATTTTGAGGGTGGCGTTGAGCGATCGCGCCGTAGTAGAGACCGTTAGCATATGCGGCTGATTCAGGCGGCTCGTGCCTGAGAAAACGCTGGATTGACTGCTAGATTGCTGGCTAGACTGGCGATGAACGCTCGTTGGCGGCTGAGGCCAGGGGCGATGATTGAAGACCGGTCGGGGATGGCGGTGGCGAAAGATTTGAATAGTTTGGGCGTGAGGTGTGCCTGTAGTTGGAACGGGCAGCTCGCCTGCAATCGGAAGCCCGGTCGCGGGAAGCCCGGTCATTGCAAACAAAATCGCCATGCCCGAAAGCGGGAGCGTGGGAAAAGTCATAGCATTATCCGTCGTAGTTAGCGTCGTAATTGTAGGTATTGTCGTAGCCGCCTAAATTGTATCCATCTAAGGAAGAAGACTCTGGCAGCACGTTTACCTCAACCTGGGTGGGCACTGAAATAAACACTGGATCAAGCTCTGGATAATACTCTTCACCGCCACCACCAAGATAGTGACCGTTAGTTTGCTCTTGATGAACATCGCCTTGGCCGGTGTATACCTGCGTTCCGGTACTGACCGTTGTGCTGCCAAAGCAGCCGGGCTCGGCTTCAAACTGAGATTCACTGTGCTGCGTGGCTTCGGCTTCTGTGCTGGTAACGGCAATTTGTGTGGGAACGTCGATGCCGACGCAGATGGCGTGCGCTGGCTTAGGAGCCAATAGCGCTGGCATGAATGAAAGAGAGAGAAGTCCGAAAGAGAGTGCTTTGAGTTTCATGATTTTTTCCTGGGCTAAACAGTGCGTTAACTGTTGAAAGTAAAAGTGTGTGAGCAAAAGTGTGCAGAGAAGCGGTAATGAGTTAGAACCCCTCGTAGGTTTGAGTGCCGTACTGATCGGTCGTACTTTGTGAGGTGCTGTGATTAAAAGCGGCGTTGCTGACGCCTGCACTTTGCAGTAGCTGCTGAGTTGGCTCGTCGTCTGACCATCCGCCTACGACCGTTTGAGTAGCCGTTTGAGTGACGTGGGTTGTCGCCGTTGAATGATCTGCTGAAACCGTATCGACGGCGACCTCTTGCCAAAGCATTTGATCTGTATCGCTGCCTCCGGACTGATTGGCCTGATAGGCACCTTGTTCGGTGTGGCTGACGGCGGTGGCGTTGCTGCTGGCGCTAGTGCTGCCAGATACGCGCTGATGGATGCTTTGATCGGCTAGCGCTGAGGAAGAGAGAATGAGAATAGAGAGGGTGGAGAGGAGGCTAATGGTTTTGTAGTGAGTTGTCATGATGGGAAGTCTCCTAGGTGGGTGAAGAAGACAGTGGGCAAAGACAAGAAGGAAGAGGAGATAGACCTTAGTAGCCGAAGTATGGCCCCCAGAAACCTTCAGAGTCGATGGCGGTGTTTTCAGACTGCTGGACGTTGCCGCTGACGACGCCGGAGCCGTTTGCGCCGACGGTGGTGGAGCCGATGCCCTGCTGATTGCCTTGGAAGGTAGGCTCTTCGTAGTCGTAGCCGTAGCCGTAGTCAACATCGGAGCTGGTGTTGCTGGCGTCTTGGGCGTTGCCGCTGAAGACGTGGGAGCCGTTGACGCCGACGGTTGTAGCGTTGATGCCCTGGCTGTTTTGCTGAACGGTTTGGGCTTGGGCGGGAGCGGCGAGGCCGATGGTGCTAGCTGCAAGGAAACCGAAGGCGAGTGTTTTAGCAAGCATGATGTTCTCTCTTTGGGTGAAGTAAGTGTTGTGTGGTTTGGGGGCTTAACCCCCGACACTTGTTTAATAGGGAGAGAGTTAGGGAGTATGCAGGGGCTTGAGAAAATTATCTGAGGGATTTGACGCTTATGTTTCTGAGGATTGTGCTTCGGGGGTGAATCTTTCTAGAGATGAGGGATCGGCGATGCCCTGGAGAATGGCCATGACAATCATGGAATCGTCGAAATCTAAAGGATCGACTAAGGTTGCTTCATCTCGCTCGCCTTCTAGAATGCGGCGAAGGGCAGAAACAAGATTTGACTCTCCGCTTTGAGCCGCCTCTTCTAGTTCAGCAAGTAGCTGTGTTTTCACTTCTTCATTGCCGGTTGCCGCTGACACGACCGCTACGATCAATGGCCCGTGTCGCCGCAGTTCATATTGCGTGCCAGCAAAGGCGGCCTTAGCCTGTCGTGCCTGCTGCCGGTAGCCTTGTGCTTCCTCCGCTCGTCCCTGCTTTTCAGCAATCTCGGCTAGGATGCCGTAAGTTTTCCAAATCTCTGCCGCTGCGGGGTCTAGGGTTTGGTCGATGGCTAGGGCTTCTTCTGCATGTTGGCGGGCGGCATCGAGATGGGTGAATTGGCCTGCTGCGTTTTGTTGGGTTTGGAGTAGGTCGGCAAGGTTGCTGAGTGCTTTAGAGACCTTGCCAGAGTCTCCTAATTTTCTGCATGCTTCAATTGCCTTTTCGTACCATGCGATCGCCGCCTCAATCCGCCCAGCCCCTACACTCACCATCGCCAACTGATTCCAGGTTTGAGCCGCCCCCGCCAAATCACCTCCCCTCTCCTTAATCCGCGCCGATTCCCGATAGTGCCGCTCCGCCTCGTCCCACTGCTGCGCCTCCTGGTACGCCCTCCCAAGCTGATGCCATACTGTTGCTTCCGCTGCCGGTTCTCCCAACTGCTGAAAAGTTTGCAGCGCCGCCTGATACCGCTCCACCGCTTCACCCAAATCGCCCTGAACCAGTGCCAAAGTGCCAAGCTGACCCTCAACAACACCCACTTGCCCGCTCGTCGCCCTGCGCTTTCGCAATCTCTAAAGCCGCCTCATAAGATTCCTTCGCTCCCGCATAATCCCCCATCGCCGTCAGCACGTCCGCCAACTCAGTATGAAGCACTCCCTCCTGCCGCTTCACCCCCTCACTCTGTTCCAACTGCGCCACCACTGCTAGCCCCTGCCGATGACAATCCGCCGCCTGCACCGCCTGCCCTTGCGCTCTCAAAGCAGCGTCCCAGCCAATCAGCGTTACGCACTGCTCATAGCGAGGCGCATCTCCCAGCCCAGCCATAATCGCTTCAAACACCTTCACCGCTTCCGCATGGCGACCCGCCGCATACAGCATCTCTCCCTGATGACTCCGCGCCAGATACCACGCCTGCGAACCCACCTCACCAGCCAGTTTGTCCATTGTCTGGGCCAGCTTGTCCGTCAGCACCTGCTGGTCTTGCTTCAGCCCAAAGATGCCAAGGAACCGGCTGACATTATCTACAAACTCAACCGCATCCGCATCGCCTGCTGCCAGTGCGCCCTTTACCGCCATCAGCAGGTTCGGCAGCTCTCGCCGCACAATGGCCCGAGCAAACAGAGGATTCTTATCATCCTCGTGGTACATCTGGCCAGAGAGCTGATAGTACCGCTGCCGATGGCGGGCTAGCAAAATCTGCCTGCTCTGCGTCCGAAAGCTGCGGCCACAGCACCGGGGCCAGGGTAGGGTGAAACTTTAGGAACGGCACGCCCACACCCGGCACCGGCTCTGGCTGTAGCAGACCGCTGGCTACCAGTGCCTGCCGTAGCGTCGGCCAGGTACTAGTCGTCTGCGCCTGTAGCTAATCTCCATATCGTCATTAATCCGTGCCAACACACCCGTCAACGCCTCCGGATTCTGCTGTGCCACCTGCAATAGCTGCTGCATACTCCTCCGCTAGGAATAGCCACTCTCCGCCTCAGCAACAGCCTCTCCTCTGTTGCAATTTCTCAATCGTCTGCTTCCGCAGCAGCAACTGCGCCTGCCTCTGTCAGTCCAAGACCCGTAATCGCCAGCAGGTCGTCTTCAAACGCCCCACCCTGAAACACGCCCAGCCTCGGCAACCACTCCCGCACCTCCGGCCCCACCCGATCCAGCGACAGATTCAGCGACGCCACCAGGCTCTTATCCTTATCATCCGCCGTCTCCGCCAGCAAACGCTCCAGCCGCTGCCCCAGCTCCGCCGGTCGTCGATCCTTTAGCTGCCGCGCCAGCAGCCCAATCGACAGCGGATGAAAGTCCACCAGCTTAAACAAATTCACCAGCGCCGCCCGACTCGGCGCAGCCACCGTCGGCGCAGGCGGCAGCTTCATCAACGCCTGAAAATAGTTCAGCGCATCCACCGGATAAGCCTCACTCCCCAAACCGCTCAGCGTAATGCAAATATGCTCGCGGCTCCCCTCCGTTTTATAGCCCGCATGGTCAAAATCAGGCTGGCGACTCGTCAGCAGCACCCGGCCGCTGCCCCGCCTGCGACCACACCTGCGCCACATCCAACAAACCCCGCAGCGAGTCCGCCGTCAGCGCCTCCAAATTATCCAAAATCAGCAGCGTCGCCGTTTGCCCCAGCGCCCCCGTCGCCGCATCCGCATCCACCAAGCTCTCATTCAGCACCGTGCCCAGCGTACTCACCGCCAGCCCCACCGCATCCGTCCCCTGAAAGCTCGCATAGTCTACAAAGCACACCCGCTGAAACATCCCCGTCGCCAGCAGCCAGCGCCCCGCCTCCTGCGCCAAAAACGTCTTACCCTGCCCGCCAAAGCCCACCACGCTAACGCGACGAGTCCCCGACACAAAGGCCCGCTCAATCTGCCACAGCTCCCGACTGCGACCAAAAAATCCCGCCTCTTGCAGCTCGGGCAAATTGCCAAACGCTTCTAAGCCCTCAGCACGGCATCAACCGCATCCGTCTCACCGTCGCTTCTACGGCATCCAGCAACAGCGGCTTATCGGCACCCTGCCTGATACAGCGCAGGCAAAAACCAGTCTTGCAGCTTCAGCACAATGCGCTCCTGTCCGCGCTGCCGCTCGCCCCGCTCCTTATTCATATACAGATGTCGCCGCGCATTATCCAGCGCCGCGCCCATCCCCTGCCCCCGCGCCAGGTTTTGATAAAACTGCCCAAATAGCTGCTGCGTCGTCGTCACCAGCACCGAATGCGTCATCGCCAGCACCGCCGGAATGCCGCCATGCGTTAGCCTCGCCGCCACGCTTCCCATCGCCGCTTCAGTATCCGTCTTACCTTCCGCTGCCCCATCCGCCTCATCGCCATCGCTAGCCTGACTGCCATTGCTCCAGCCGCTCCCCACCATCGCCGACTGACAGGCCGACAGCACAATCAGCCCCACCTTCTGCCGGTTCAGCATATCGCCCAGCATTTCAGCACTCACCAGCGCCTTCGTTCCATCGCCCGCTTCAAACAGCAGATAGCCCGTATCCGCCGCTGCCGCGACTCGCTGCTATCTTTCGTCAAGTTCTCCCCACCCGTCAGCTTGGCATCTTCCTCATAGCGACCGTCCGCGTCGTATACGCCATGCCCGTCAAAGTGCAAAATATCCACCGCCGGTAGCCGCTCATCTTCTAGCCGCTCCACCAGCTTCGTCAGCGTCGCCGGACGCAAAAACTCTATCTCTACGCGGCCCGCCGCCTCCCGTGCGATCGCCGCCATCACCGCCTGCGCCTCACCCCGAGGATCAATAAAGCCCGCATCGCTCGGACGGCTAATCACAAACAAAACTCTCACCGTTTCCTTCGGCGAAAACTTAAACGGTCTGCGCCCACCGCCCGCACCCGCAAACCGCCTGCGCACCGAAATACGCGGATTGTCATGCACCAAATACGTCCCTTCAGGATCGCGCAGCAGCTCCCAAGGCAAACTCAAAATCTCCGGATGGCGAGCGCTAATCGTAATCAGCTTGCCGCCTTCATCGCCATCTTGAAAATCATTAAAAAACCGCTGCGCCGCCCGCGAACTAAACGCCGCCTCAAACAGCGCCTTGCCCCACTGCGGCAGCTTCGCCTCAATCCGCCGCGCCCGTCCGTCATCCACATCTGCGGTGTACTGCGCCGAATACACCTCCAAATACCAGCGAATATCCGCCCGATCTTGCGCCGTCAGCGGCATCTCAAAGGCCAACCGATCCGACTCGCCCTCCTCAAACTTAATTACCAAGCTACTTGGATCGGGAAAGCGTAAATTTAATTCCAAGCTCATGCGTCCGTTTCTCCTGTGCTGGCCTACGCCGCATCTTCTCCAAATTCTTCACAAAAGGCCTTTAGCCCAATGTGAACCACCGTCACGCCCATCGCCACCACCAGGCTCTCTAGCAGCACGCCCGTAAAGCCCATCGCCACCAAATACGGCCCAAAGCTTTTCACCACGTCTTCACTCGCCAAGTCCTTCCACTTCTCCCACTGCGCGTTTAAAATGCCGCCCTCCTCACAGATGTCCTGCTTTGCCGCCTTACGAAACTTCTTCAAGAAACGCACCGGCTTTTCCTGAGTAATTCGCTCAATTTCTGCGGCCTGCTTAGCCAGCGTTGAGCCATCGGGTGATTCTAAGCTGCGCTGTACCGACGCACCGCGAGTAGCGGTCAGTGAAGACACCTGTGCGTCAATTTGCTCAGCTAAAGATTGAACGGTATCGGGAGAAAAAGGAACGGCCATAGAGGATTAGACCAGTTTTTGCTCTGGCCGGGTTTTTCCTAGGGTAGCAGACGCTAAAAGGGGCTCAGCTAGCGCCAGTTGTATGAATGCGTGCCTGGTTTGGCCGTTTATGAGTTCTGGTTGTGTGCGATCGCCCACTACTCATCAAAAAACTAGCTCTGGTTTGCTGCAACATAGAACAACTCATCAAAAAACTAGATCTGATTGTGTGCGATCGCCCACTACTCATCAAAAAAACTAGCTCTGGTTTGCCACCATATAGAACACCATCTCAAAAAATCAGGTCTGATTGCGCGCGATCGCCCACTCCATTCCCGCCTTTCCACAAAACTTGCCACCAGCCCAGTCTGCCAACATCAACAAGTCCCGTAATCTCGCTGAGAATCCATTGTGCTTTTTGTCTGTCACTACGGGCATTGTTGAAATAGCAAAGTCACGTAAGCCTTTCATCCATAGGGCTGCTGATTTGCAAAACTAAACCTACGACTCAATATCTCCTGGAGGTGCTGTATGGCACGTGCAAAAAAAGCCTCTCGCGTTTTGACCGAAGCAGAGAAGCGACTAGCAGGCATGAAAATAGTGGATGCCAAGCTCAGCTTTGGCGGCGAAATTTCGGTGCCGAAGCTAGAGACCCAAATTACGACGGTGAGAACAAAACTAGCAACTTACAATCAGCTACTCTCTCAAGTAGACGAGATTTATGCCGATGTGCTAGACGCCGAAAAAGATCTGTCTAAACTATCGTCAAAGCTGTTAGCAGGCGTAGGCATCAAGTACGGCAGAGACAGCAGCGAGTATGAAACCGTCAATGGCGTTCGCCGTCGTCGGTCGTCTCGGCCAGCCTGAGGTGGCCGCAAGCGTTTCTTAAGATAAGATTTCCTTTGAAAGTTGTTTGTTTTTCTATCTAGGCATGGTAGAACCCCCAGGAGATGGCATTTGTCATCTCCTTTTTTATTTTGAAGTAACCTCTCTCAGCCTTTTCAAGAACTATTTGAGCTATCTTCTGCATACTTTTGAAGTGTCCTCCTATTAAACAAGTGTCGGGGGTTAAGCCTCCAAACCACACAACACTTACTGAAGAGAAACACATCATGCTTACTAAAACACTCGCTTTCGGTCTTCTAGCAGCTAGCACTATCGGCTTTGCAGTGCCTGCCGGAGCCCAAGAGACTCAGCAGTCTACTCAAGTGATTAACTCTACAACGGTCGGCGTCAACGGCTCCCACGTCTTTAGCGGCAACGCTCAAAGCTCTGAAAATACCATCTACGACCACGATTACGGCTACGGCTTTGACTATGAAGCAGCCTACTTTCCAAGGCAATCAGCAGGGCATTGGCTCTACTACGGTTGGCGCAAATGGCTCTGGGGTCGTGAGTGAAAATGTTCAACAGTCTGAGAATACCGCTGTAGATAGTGATGGATGGTGGTACGGCTTCTAGGCTGCTTTAGTTAGCTTTAACACATCTCATAGTTGTTTATTCTTTGTTCATTCATAGAGGGTTTTACGATGAAGCCTATTTCAGAGATTACGGTTAAGTCTGCGGTTAAATCGGTGAGTCGGTGGGGGGCGATCGCAGCGATCGCAACCTTATCTTTCACTCCCAGTGCCTTTGCACAGCGCCAGGTGCTCGAACGAAGCCCTCAAAATGCCGTTCTCATTGAGGCACCTGAGCGGGAATGTGAAACCAGGGGTAGAGCCCCCGCAAGACTTCCAGACAATCGACAACCGATCCAGGTCGTTCGAGAAGGCGGTGAAGGCATTGACGATCCGTGGACTTGGTTCTGCCTGGTGAACTTTCCGCCGGAAGAGCTAGCGGACTGTTAGATGGAATTCCTTCAGGAGGGAATGCGTGATGACTTGTTTACTTAGACGATCTTTACTTAAACGATTGGTGATTCAAGCTTTGGTGCGATCGCCCAGTCGTGGGGCTGATGGCCTCGGTGGGCATGATGGCGATGCCGGGTTCGGCGGAGGCGATGCCCGCCAGTATGACGGCTAGCGCTGAGGCAAAATCTTGGGCTCCGATGGTTGCACAGGTTGAGTTGAAAAAGCCTGCTAATGCCAGCCGTAATGCGCCGTATTCTCTTCAGCGTCGGAACGTGCCACCCGCGAATGGTGGGGTTGTTTTTGGCTCAAATGGATGTCCAGAAGGGAGTTCTTTAATAATGTGGGATGCGCCGATTTACGATGAAGAAGGCCTGTTTGTAGTGGATACTGAGCCGATGCCGGTTTGTATTCCCGATGATTTAGAGCCTGAAGGCTAGAGAACATAAAGGCTGGAGAACATGAAAGCTGAAGAATATCAAGGGAGCTGCGACTATGGTTGTAGCTCCCTTTTGCTTATGTCCCTTTCGCTTATGTCCCTTTCGCTTGTTAACCCACCCCACCCTCATGAGCCAAAAGCAAATCTCCTCTTGGGAGGAGTGCCCGTAGGGCGAGGTGGGTCATCACCCTAAGCTGCTTAGCCAATATCTTCTATCTTTTACTCATATGCATACCGGAGGTTACTGCGGATGAACATCAACCTCTAAAAACCGCCTGCGTGATTGTAAGGATTCACCATCAATTAATTGACACCTTGCAAAGACGTACTATACGCTAAATCTTATGGTTGTTTGTATCGCTTCAGCCTCACCGCTAAGCAGCTGCAACCATTACAACCGCCTCGAAAAATTCAGTCGCGCTGACGGCATTGGCTACCAACCAACACCGCCAGCTGGCCCGAAAACTGGTACAAGCAGTTCAGGGGCTACGGCATATGATATGCCATAGCCACCCTAACTTGTTGCAAGTTCAGGCTGGCTTTATTTTTCGTGGCTTTTTTCCACCGTTTCAATGGATAAAGCCATGACCCTCTCATCTCTGTTGACCGCTGAGCCCCAGTCCAGGGTGCTTCAGCCCGATTCTGCTGCACTACAAACCGCTGTACACCTTGCGCCCATCGGCACCCCTACAAAAGAACATATCCGTCACATTTTGCTAGGCTCCCCCGGCGCAGTCCAACAAACCATTCATCTACTCCACACGCTGCACTACGCCGAAACCATTCTATGGACGCCCGTGCTGCACATTGCAGATCCCCTCACCATTGCCCCTACACCCGGCGAAGCCATCAGCCTCCTACGCAAACCCATCTAGACCACGCAAAATTAAACCGTACAAAATTAAACCGTACGAAATGAGATCGTACAAAATAAACGACCGCAAGAAAAAGCCATCACCTACATCAGAGGTCATGGCTTTAAGCGAGTCACTTTATAATTTTTGTCCAATCTCTAAGGCTGTAATCTCTAAGCTTTAGAACCCATAGTAAGGCCCCCAAGTTCCATCCACATCCACAACCGTATTCTCAGACCGTTGAACATTCTCACTAATCACCCGAGCACCGTTTGCCCCAACCGTGGTAGATCCAATAGCCTGCTGACTCCCTTGAAACGTAGGCTCGTCGTAGTCATAACCATAGCCGTAGTCGTAGTCACGAATGGTATTTTGCGAGCTTTGCGCATTGCCGCTAAACACATGGGAGCCGTTAACGCCCACTGTCGTAGACTGAATAATCTGGCTAGACTGTTGAATATCTTGAGCTTGAGCAGGAATCGCAAAACCGATGGTGCTAGCTGCAAGTAAACCAAATGCAAGTGCTTTCTTTAACATGATGTTGTTTCCTTGAGTTGAAGTGTGTTGAATTAAAGCTGTTGGATTGAAATTGTTGAATTGAAAGATTGAAAGATTTAGAAACCCCAGCCGCCGAAGGACTGGTCTTCGTTCACGTTCTCAGCGTCTTGAACATTGCCACTAAACACATTGGAACCATTAGCACCTACCGTGGTAGAACCAATGCCCTGCTGATTGCCTTGAAACGTGGGCTCTTCGTAGTCGTAGCCATAGCCGTAGTCAGCATCGTAGTTGACGTTGCTAGCGTCTTGAGAGTTGCCGCTAAAGACGGTGGAGCCATTCACGCCAGCCGTGGTGGAACTAATACCCTGCTGGTTGCCTTGAAAATCGGGAGCGTCGTAGCCGTAACCGTAGCCGCTTTCACCGATGTAGTTTTCAGCATTTTGGTCGTTAACGCTGGTGACATGGCTACCATTTACGCCAACGGTTGTAGAATCTATGACCTGGCTGTTTTGCTGCGAATCTTGAGCCTGAGCAGGAACCGCGAAACCGATAGCGCTAGCTGCAAGAAGACCGAAAGCAAGTGTTTTAGTAAGCATGATATTCTCTCTAAGTTTAGTGTGTGTGGTTTGGAGGCTTAACCTCCCGACACTTGTTTAATAGGGAGGAACTAAAGGAGTATGCACCTGCGCTAAAAAAATAGTTTGAGAAAAATGTTTGGCCATACAAAAAAGCCACCGTCTACAGCAGACGATGGCTTTCTATGACGATTTTTTGAAAGGCAACCTTAGGAAAGGCAACCTCAGGAAAGGCAACCTTATAGGCAGGTCAGGAGACTACGTAAAGTTAGATACGTTGTTCAGCGCGGCGACAGTACTATTAGCCACTTCACCAATGCTCACGTTGTTTGCAAAGAGATACGTTGTAGACGCGTTGCCTGCGGCTGTAGAGCCTTGGAAAAAGCTCAGATCCTCAAAGCTGATATCGCTAAGGCTGATGCGATCGCTCCCAAACTGAAAGTCTCCAATAAAGTTATACGCATTGGCGCTAGCCACAAATATATCCTGCCCGCCACCGCCAAACAGCGAATTAAAGCCCGTGCCGCCGTTGAGCAAGTCATCACTAGAGCCCGTTTGAATGTAGTCCTGCCCCGTGCCGGTCGTCACCGACTTCAGCCCGCTGCTGCTATTGGGCGCAATCATATAAACGATATTGTTGCCATTCCCCGCACTCACAATATCGATGCCTGTGCCTAAGCCAATCACGTCGTCACCGCTACCAGCAGACACCACGTTATTGCCCGCTTGCGCGTAAAAACTGTTAGTGCCGTTGCCCAAGTTGATGCTGTTGTTGCCAGCACCGCCGCCAATTGCATAAACAAAGTCATTACCCTCGCCTGTAAAGACAGTCACATTGCCGCTGCCAATGCCGACCAGATCCGAGCCTGCACCCGCATCAATTAAGTCATTGCCCTGAGTGCCTGCCCAAATATTGTCGCCATCACTGGTACCCAAAACCACATCATTTGGATTTCCAGTGCCATCTGTGTTGGTAAACAGCGCACCAGTATAGTCGTCTCCTGAGAAGAAAGCCTTTCCGATAATTTGGTTGAGGCTGTTCACGTAAGCCGTAGCCAAAGAGCCTTGCACCGTTGGCGCATCGTTATCAACAATCGTGAGCGTGGTGCTTTCAGGCGGAACAGCAAAGCCACCACCACCGCTGCTAGGCGGCCTCAGCTCAAAAATAGCCGTTTCATTGTTTTCACCCAGCACATCATCAGTGAGAGCAAACAAATAGGATTTAGACGTCTGGCCATCGCCAAAGACAGCTTCAAAGTTAGAAAAATTGAAATCACTACCGTTTGTTGCGCTGCCGCCTACCAAATTCACATCAGCGGTGATGGTGCCATCACTGCCACCCACCCGGCGAACCCGTAGCGCCAAGAACCCATTGTCTTCATTCACTGAAAAGTCGCTACTGTTAAACGTCAGCCGCCCTGGTTCGGGGGGTGAATCGTTATCGATAATGCTGATTGTAGCGGTGCGGTCTGTTCCTAGCGACACGCCGCCTCTAGGCGTAGTGATCTCTAAATTAATTGTTTCAGTTGGTTCGATGGCCGTATCGTCGATGAGCGATCGGGTAATCGTTTTCACCGTTTCGCCATCTTTAAAAATAACGGTCGCCGGACGAAAGTTCATATCGACCAAATTTGTCGCCGTGCCGCCCGTGCGTCGCAGCACCACGCTCACGCCGCCATCACTACCGCCCGTGCGCCGCAGCGTAATGTCAAAGGTGCCGTCGCCTTCATTCACTGAAAAGCTATCAGGATCAAACTGAATTTGGCCATAGCTTGCAGGAGAGGTTGCTTCTAGCTCAACATCAAAAGCGTAGTCTGTATCTGATCCTGTTTCCTGATACCAAACCGAATACGTTCCTGGCCCAAGCTCACCTGGGCCACCTTTCCTACCCGCAGCCCCAGTACTGTTACCAACCGTGGGCGCTAACAAGTCTTTGTTTAATTCCGCAGAATCGATGCCTTTACTGACTAAGAAATCTGAATCATCGGTAAGGGTAGGAAACTTACTGTCTTTAATCAGCGCAAAGTATGAGTCGCGATTGTCATCACTTTCATAGGCCTTCAGTATGATGTTGCTAACTTTAAAGCCTTCAGCAACTTCAAAGGTGAAGAAGTCGCGATCGCCCGGAGGATTACCGCCGCCGACCGTAGAGCCTTCAACAACGTTAGAGCCGTTGAACAAGACCAGCTCACCGGGGAAGAATTCATGCGCTGTCGGATTTTGAAAATTGTCCGAGAGGTCGCCTAGAAACTGCTCGTTGTAGTCTGCCATTATTTTATTTTGAATCTTTTATCTTTAAGCAGCTAAATACTGCCTAGAAGCGCACCCATTGCACTAAAGTGATTGCCTCATTCAAGTGATTGCCTCATTCAGCACAAATCAAGCAACAATCGAGTAAGAGACATTGGCTGATGTTGCTTTAGATAGTCGCAACAATTATTGTTTTCATCACATGCGTCATATTAAGCATAGAACCGCAGTAGCAACCGACAATTGTTACATGAAGAACACGTGTAGATAGTGAAAATCAACGCATATCAACGGCTATTCTGTTAAATAAAGAATCTTGTAATCCTCTCTACATATACTTTTTGATCGCGCTTAAGCGATTGTTTCTGTGGCTAATCAGCAGTAGCAATGTCCATACATTCTCGGCTACAGTATCCGTTTTCTTTCTTTGCATTTCTTAAGAAACTTGAGTCGCAAATATTGAGAATTGGCAAAGAACGCTGATGAAGGTACGAAAGATCACTACTGTAGAAATAACATAGACACGTCATTAGCTTTTATACGTGCTTTTGTAACCGTATGCGCCCTCGCCATAATCTCGTTGAAACCTTTTCATCTTTTGTTCAGTTTGAGGCCGATCGCTTTCATCGATGGGGCAGCGATCCTCGCCTTAAGCGGAATATGCAGCAGCGATCGCACGAATCAACAATCAACAATCCGCCCCGATTTTGGGTGCTCTACTGGCACAAGTGCTGGCAGGCCAACCCGCAAAGCCTCGCCAAAGCCCACCTTTTGTCCTACCTGCAAGAAGCCTGCTACTGGGTGGCCTACAAAGCAGGCACTAGCTTTACTAGCACGCAGTACGGCGTCTCTGACTGCTTTCAAATGGCGATCGCCCACCTGGACAAAGTGCTCAGCGGCTTCAACGCCGAACAGGGCTTTGATCTTAAAAGCTACGCCAGCGCCGCCTTTAGCAGCCTGATTCGAGACCAGCTGCGGCAGCGCAAAGAGGTTGATATTTGCACCGACTGGTCGCTGCTGCGCAAAGTCAGCCAAAAGCGCCTGACGCTAGCCCTACAAACCCGAGGACTGCCAGAGACAGAAATTGAACGCTATTTGCTGGTCTGGCGCGCGTACCAGCTAGTGTATACGCCCGAAAAAAGCGGCAGCACCCGTAAGCTCAGTGCGCCCAGTGCGGCCAGCTGGCAGGCGATCGCCCAGCAGGCCAATACCGACCGGGCCAGCCTCACCCAGCCAGGAGAACCGATTACGACTGTTGAGGCAGAAGCTTGGATTGCGATCGCCGCCAAGTCCGTTCGGAGCTATCTCTATCCGGGCTCGGTTTCAATGAATACGACCGTGGCAGGTCAGGACGTGGGCGAATATATCGATACGCTCAGCGATGACGAGCAGGCCACGCCGCTGGGCGAGATGATTGGAGCAGAGGAAGACTCGCGGCGGCAGCAGCAGCAGGCTCAGCTGGGCGAGGTTTTGACAGGCGCGATCGCTCAGCTTGAGAGTCAGTCGCAGCGCCTGCTCACGCTTTACTACCAGGACGGTGCCACCCAAAAAGAAATTGCCAGCCAGCTTGGCATGAAGCAGTACGGCATCTCGCGGGCGCTTTCTCGCGTCAAAAAGCAGCTGATTACAGCTTTGGCACAGTGGGGGCAAGAGAAACTGCATATTACCCCTTCACCGGACGTACTAAAGCATACGAGCGCTGCACTAGAAGCGTGGCTGACCGCGCACTATCAGCGAGTCCCCACCGCCCTTTAGCCCAGCGACGCTGACCTTTACCCCTGCGCCAAGCCGCACCGACACCATGACTGCTGACGCCGCCTTACTTGCTCTAGACACGCTATATATGGAGGTTGATTCGCATCAACAGGCGCGGGCATGGCAGCAGAGCCGAACCCTCGCCACGCCCGCTAGCCGCTGGCGAGCCTATCTCAATCAGCTTGGGCTCAGCACGCTCACTAGCTGGCTCAAGGCAGAAGGCATAGTGGCCAAACCCGCGATCGCCTCTCCCCTGCTCTCTACCGTATGGGAGCTGGTCACAGGCAGCGCCCTCACGTGTCAAGGCGCTCGGCTGATTGTGCTGGCGACTGAAGCTGTGGATAGTGATGAGCTGAGAGTGCCGCAGTCATGGGTCGATATTCCTAGCTGGGCAGGCGACTACTACCTGCTGCTACAGGTCAATCCCGATGATGGCCCAGAAGATGGCCCAGAAAATAATTGGGTGCGCTTTAGCGGCTTTGCCACGCACCAAACGCTGAAGGCAAAAGGTAGCTATGACTGGCGCGATCGCACCTACAGCCTAGACAACACTCACCTCACAGACGATCTCAACGTGCTCCTCGTCGCCCAAGACCTCTACCCCGAAGCGATCAAACGCACGGCCCTAGCGCCTCTGCCTACACTCTCTACGGCCCAGGCCCGTCAGCTGATCGCACGACTCGGCAACGACAGCCTACTTGAGCCGCGTTTGGCGGTGGGCTTTGAGCAGTGGGGCGCACTGGTTGCAAACGGCGGCTGGCGCAGGCAGCTCGCAGAACAGCGCTGGGGCCGAACTCAGCCATCGGTGCCGCAGTGGCTACGCTCAGGTCTGGCACAGGTGGGCGACCAGCTCATTCCTCGCATTGCCGAGCAGCTGGGCTGGCAGCAAATGTCGTACCAGACCGTGGCGGCGGCTCGCGATGCGGAAGCGGTTTCGGCCCAGGCGGTGCTGTGCCGAGAGATTGAGATTGAAGGAGAGGCCTACACGTTGCAGGTGATGCCGCTGCTGGCTGGCGAGAATGCGTGGCGCTTTGAGCTTACTCGGGTTGCTGGGCAAATACCGCTGGGCGTGTCTTTGGAGCTGTTGAGTGAAGACTTGCAGCCGTTTGCCGAGAATCAGGCGATCGCTATGGCCCCGGTGGACTGTTTGTATGTGGATGTCGCCCTAGCGCCAGACGAAGGCATTGTTTGGAAAACCGAGCCCGCGCCCAGTCAGTACGAGCCAGAAATTCTTCGATTCTAAGGCGCGTCCCATCTACCTTTCCAACACTTCTATTTAGCCCCTCTATAAGAACTACTATTCCTCACCTGTCCTATGAAAACACCCATGAAACACCCATGAAAAAAATATACAACAGTTTATTTCTGACCCTTATGGGCGTAGGCCTTTCACTGGGCGCTGTCCGTTCAGCCCAGGCCCAGGCGACGCTCACCAATGCTGAGGTTTATCAAGTGAGCAACAGCGTCTCGCTCAGTCAGAGCGGTGGCAGCTGGAGTCCGGCGGGCGTGGGCGATCGCATGATTCCTCAAGATTCACTGCGCACGGGCGCACAATCAAAGGCCGAACTCATTTTTAACGAAGGCTCTCTGGTGCGCACGGGCGAAGGCACCACCTTTTACTTTCCACCCGGTCGGCGCAGCTTTGAGCTAATTAACGGCAGCACGCTACTGATGATTCGGCCCGGACTCGGGGCCAGCCGCATTAACACGCCAGAAGCGAACATCGTCGCTAGCGGGACGGCGCTTTTTGTACAGCACGACGCGGCGAGCAACACCTCACTGGTGGGCGTACTCACCGAGAGCCCCGCAGGGCCAGTTACGGTGACCGATATTGATGGTGAGACTTCTGTACAGCTCAGCGCAGGTCAGTTTGTCTCGGTCGCCAACGGTGCGATTGGCCTAATTGAGTACTTTATTCTACCGATGTTTTATGACTCGGTGGATATGGCGATGGGCCTCGCGCCTGGGCAAGAGAACTTTGTGAGCCAGCAGTCGCCAGCGGTACAAGAAACGCTCAATGCGGTTCGAGCTGAGAGTATTGGCCCCTTTAACGATCAGGTGGCCTGGATGGGCGATTTGTGTCAAACCGGGCTCAATACCATTCAGCACACCGTGCCACAGGTCGTGCCACAGGTGCCGATATTAGACTGGCTACTGCCGGTCGTTGTGCCCACCACAGAAGCGCTTTTAGCCCAGCTGCCTACAAACGATTTGGTGGTGACGCCGCTGCGATCGCTTGGCGGGGCGGCATGGCTTAGCGAACACTGTGCTTCACAGCGCGCTCAACCGTAAGCGATCGCCCTGCGTTCATCTGTTCTTTCTCCTTTTCACTTCCCCCTTAACTGCCATGTTCAAAAAGCTAAAGCTCAGACAGAAATTCACAGCGGCCCTGCTGCTGATTTTGCTAGGCGGCATCTTACTCAGCCACGTCACCCTTTCAACGGTGCTAAGGAAAAATGCGGAAGCGGAGGTAACAAAAACGGCCCTGCTGCTGATGGAAACGATGAACTCGGTACGCAGCTACACAAGTGATAACGTTAAGCCCGAGCTAATTGATCGTCTTGACACGCAGTTTTTACCCGAAACTGTACCGGCCTACTCCGCTCGCGAAGTTTTCGAGAACCTTCGCAAAAGTTCGGACTACAATGAATTCTTTTACAAAGAAGCCACGCTTAATCCCACCAACCTGCGAGATAAGGCAGACAGCTTTGAAGCTGAGCTAGTGGGCGACTTTAAGGCCGATGCTGACAAAACAGAAATTAACGGGATGAGAGTCGCTCAGGGTCGCAAAATCTTTTATATTGCTAGGCCGATTAAAATCTCTAAGGCCAGCTGTTTGGAGTGCCACAGCACCGTAGAAGCTGCGCCCCCTAGCATGATCGATTTCTATGGGCCAAACAACGGATTCGGCTGGCAGATGGATGAGATTGTGGGCGCTCAGATGATTTCAGTACCTGCCAGTACCGTGATTAACAAGGCGAAGAACGCTACGTTTTTATTGCTGATGGTAGTGTCTGCAATTTTTGCGCTTGTTTTGTTCTTAGTCAATCTGTTGCTCAGTCGGCAGGTGGTTGCGCCGCTCAAGCGCATGGCCAAGATGGCAGAAGAGGTCAGCCGAGGCAATATGGATATCGAATTTGAACAAAGATCTAACGATGAAGTGGGCATGCTGGCGCGGTCGTTTACGCGGATGAAGCGCAGCCTGACGCTGGCGATGGATCGCATTAATCGCACTCAAGAACAAACGAGAAATAGTCGCGCCCGCGCTCAGGAGCCGACTGACTTGTCATGAGTTCGCATTTATTTCAACAGCATTTATCTCAACAGCGCCTACCCTAACAGCGCTTTGCGAAAGGCGATCGCCTCTTGCGAACTAGGGATTTCAGGAATCAGCAGCTCTACTAGCCGGGTCGGCGTCGTGGGCTGCTGAGTTTGCACCATTTCATCCACAATGATTGAAGCCATGGGGCCAAGGTACTCGGCAAGCTGACGCTGGCACTTTGAGATAAACCCAGAAGAGAGCGTGTGACTAGCTGGTGGCAGACTCCCGGAGGCCATTTTCCTAGACGATATGGGCGCAGATGAGGCAGGTGCCGGTGAAAACGGCGCGCTAGTAACGGGAAAGTCATCCCCCTGAGGCCCAGGAGAAATGACCGTGTGTGGAATGTAAGGGCTCGCTGAGGTGGGCATGGGCTCAAACGCATCGGCTACGCTGAGCGCGGTTTGATCGATTGCGGCGAGGCGTGTGAGATCGTGTGACACTTCGGGGGCGCGTTGATACCGGCTCACGGGCGTATCAGCCAGCATTTTGTCGATAATTTTGCCAAAGGCTGGGCTGACATCGGCGTGCGATCGCCACTCCCACTGAAGCGAGTACTGATTCATCAGCGTCGAGGGATCTTTGCAGGTGAGCAGCACCACCGCCGTCACCCCCAGCGCATACAAATCGCTGCTCGGAGAACACACGCCCAGACGAATCTGCTCGTGCGGCGCGTAGCCAACCTTGCCCACCAGCGACATCTTGCCCACGTACGAAATCTCTTCAGACTCCTCACCCAGCTGAGCCGGATCTACAATCTGCTTGCCCACGCCAAAGTCGATCAGCACGGGCAAGTCACTGTTGCTTGGCAGCATAATATTATCGGGTGAAATATCCCGATGAATAATGCCGCACTGATGAATATATTCCAGCACCGGCAGCAAATTATTCAGCCAGTCAATCACCTCTAGCTCAGAAAAGACTGACTTTTGCTTGCGTCGCGCTTTGAGCAAATCAGAATACGTTTGCCCGTTCACATATTCTTGCACCAAAAACAGTCGGCCATCGGCCTCAAAGCAGGCTAAAAAGTCAGGAATTTGCTGATGCTGCACGTGGTACAGAATTTCAGCTTCTCGCTTAAAGAGCGATCTCGATTTTTCTAGGTTATGCTTGCCGCTACCGCTAGGCGCAAACTCCTTGAGCACGCAAGCTTCATCAAAGCGGCGAGTATCACCCGCTAAATATGTCCGCCCCAGTCCACCTTGACCCAGCACTCTCTGGATGAGATAGCGGCTGTCAATGAGGGTTCCGTTAGGAATGATGGGCTTACTCATAGCGGCGAGAAGACGGTTTTGAGCTGGCATGCGCATAAATCGACCGTCAGTCGAACTAGCAGGCATGTACACGCATAAGGATACACAAAAAAGTTGATGTGTCCTAACCCTTCTATTTACTCTCAAAACGCTGCAACTATGCGGCATTCTTATCGATTTAAACAAAGAAACACCGTGTCTTCACTGGAATGAAAGACACGATGTCTTCTAATCATCTCCGTCCTAGCAGCGTCTGTCCGCAGCTAGGGCGCTATCTACGCGACCAGACGACGACGCGTGAGCAAGAGGCCCGCACCCGACACAGCACTTAGCGCTAGCAGGCTAAACGGCTCAGGCGTTTTTACCGCATCGGTCGCAGCGATGGTCGTAAAGTCGAGCATCGCCGTAATATCAGTATCTGAGCCCTGCCGCAGCCAAAACGTGTACTGACCAGCCGACAGCGGTGTGCTAAAGCCCGTAGCACCCGGTACCCACTGATTTTCTAGGGCGAGAAGCTTGTCGGGCAGGTCGGGGAACTGCGCCACTAGCTCATCGGGATAGGTCTCAGCTTCAGCGGCGTAGTTTGCGGCTGCGCCTGATTCGGCGGGCGATAAATTCGCGGTCGCCATTTCAGTGAATACTGTATTGCTGTTTACCTGAGTGCTGCGCAGATGTGTCCAGCCCAGCAGGCCGTTGGCATTGCTTCTATCGGCAGGTACCTGAAAGTCGAAAACGCTGCCTGCCTGCACGGCAAAAAAGGCAATGTCTTCAAAGGTGGGAGAGGCTTGCCAGTCTTTTAGAACAATTTCGCTGAGCGCTAGCCCGTCAGGAATGTCGAGAGTGAAGTAGTCAGGTGAGGGATTGGCGGCTCCGGCATTGAACGTTGCGCTCAGCGTATTGCTGCCCAGCATGAGCGGCGCTAGCTGGGTGGGGGCAGCGCCAATATCTGAAAGGTCTCCGTCTGTTGATTCATTCCAGAGAGAAGCGGCCTGCGATTCAGAAGCTGTGCTGACTGCTAGCCCCAGGGGTAGGGCGATCGCAGTGGCCAGGATAAGCTTTAAATAGCGATACATTACTATATTGGGACTCCGTGTTTTAAGTGTTGAAAATTTAAACAGTTAAAAGCGTCTGTTGCTGTGACCCAACAGATTTGCACCCCTAAACATTTGCTTTTAATCGTCACAGTATGTTTTCAGCAGTTTACCTCAGCACCAACAATTCAGTAGTTGCACTGAGCAAATCTTAATTTTCAGTGCCTTCGGTCTCAAGGTGTTCTAGCGTCAAAACAGCAGGCGATCGCTTTACCTGTGCTTCGAGCGGCCGAACGCGCTCAACCACTTTTACCATGTCGCGATAGTTAGGCAGCGGCACGGTTGGAATATATTGGGCATCGCTGGCAATCGTTGAAGGGGCCGTTTCCATTACCCGTCTAATAAATTCGCCCTGGCCGCGTTCTACCACGCCAAGCAAGACAACGCCGCTCGGAATCTTTCGCTTGCTTTGGGATAAAACGCGAAAGTCTGCCGCTGAAAATGCATTCTTGTACTGATCAAAATCTTGTTCAGAAATAGCGCCAGCTGCCACCGTGCCCTCATCTACCCATTGCAACAATCTTTCGGGCGTCGGTGCAAACTCGACGCTCTCAAGCGTTAGGCCGTACAGGTTATAGAGCGGTAAATAGTAGCCAGCGGCCGATCCTGGCTCACCCATTGCCACCGTTGTGTAGGCCAAATCGTCTAAAGTTTGGGCGGGACTGTCTGATCTAACGACGATCAAAGAATGTTCTGATTTGTCCACATCGTCTAGGGAGAACAGCTGAGTGTAGCCTCGCTTACCGGCCAACACTGCCAAGCCAGGCGGCGCAAACACCAGCGACCAGTTGCCGCTTTCTATCTGTTGAACCGCCTGCAACTCGTTGTAGGCAAGCTCTAGCTCAAAGGCAATTTTAGTTTCTTCAGCTAGATAGTTTTGAAATCGCTGATAGGGCTCTAATGAAACGTCAGCCTCTCCGTAGCTCACGACGCCGATGGTCATTTTATCGGTAGAGGTGGTGTCTACGGTATCGCCACAGCTCACCAGGCCGGTTACGGCTAAAGGCGCGATCGCAATCAAACCAATCAAGCGGCGTAGCCTTCGGCGTAATTTCATAGGTATTTCACACCAGTCAGCGGTAAAAAAGGCACTTTATCAGTATTACATCGCGCCTCAACGTCTTTAGGCCAGCGTGGCAGAAGTTAACGTTTCTTGCTTTCACCTAAATCTTTTATTTCAGTGGAATGTTGATAGGAGAAAGATCGACCGTGACATTAGGGCTGCTAGGCCGAGGAGCGGAGGGACGTGCACCGGATGAAATTTGACCGGGAGCAGGCAGACGCGCACCGGGTGGAATTTGACCGGGGACGGGCGGACGCGCACCGACGGGTCTTGGCTGTGGCGGACGCGCGCCTGTTGGCAGGCCAGGAATGCTGCCGGGGCCACAGGTCAGTATGCACACAGAGACATTGTTGTTATTTACGCTGTCGGTGAAAACATCGAGCTGATCGGGGAGCGGCGCAGGGCGATTGGTGACGCCTAAGAGATCGCTCACAATGGGGATAGCCTGGAGCGGATTAGCTGAAGCTTGTGGGGCAGATGCGCCAAGCGTCATCAGGCCGAGTAGCGTACCAAACAACAGTTTTGTGGGGATAGAAACCGTGTGAGAAATTTGGTGGGAAATCATTTGAGTGACCTAGCGTGTTGTCTTCACTCCTTTATATGGACGGGCCGCGCGCAGTATGCAGTTTTTGCGGAAAAAATAGTGAGTAATGTTGGCTAGCTCCTAGCGGCAGCGTTCTCGTGCTTCATTGCTCACATTTGGATTGGTGAGTAGATAGCTGCCGAGGCGATCGCACGATTCTCCCAACAAACCTGCCAGCCGCCAGTCCCACACCGTCAGCCCGCCCTGCACCGAGCCGCCAATCAAAAGCGCATCATCGGCACTCAGCCCCAGCGAACTAATCCCGTTTTGATAGCCCAGCACCCGCTTAATCGGCCGTTGCTGCTCGGTATCCCACACCGTAATTTTGCCACTGGCACTGCTGGCCAACAGCGCCCGACCGCCTTCGGCAAAAATCACATCGCTCACGCCGCCTTCGTGCCCACCTAAGGCCGCGCGCAGCTGAGCCGACTGCCCTCTAAGCTGCCACACATACAGCCGCGAATCCCAGCTACCTGCAGCAATGCGATCGCCCTTTGGACTAAACTGCACCGCCGAAATGCCCGCCTCCGCTTCCGCCAGCGTCTGCACTAGCGTTGCACTCGATTTTCTGATGATGCTTGAGCCGACTTTTGAGGCAGCTGCCATAGCCGCACCGTACTGTCATAGCTGCCAGAAAGCAGCAGCGGCTGATGCGGATGAAAGCGAACGCTTGTCACCTCGTCGGTATGGCCTGTCAGCGTATCTATTAGCGTCAGCTCACTTGCGCTTAAAGACCACAGGCGGATGGTTTTGTCGGCGCTGCCGGTCGCGAGCCGCTTTCCATCGGGGCTAAAGGCCACGCTGGTAATACGGTCTTCGTGTCCGGTGGCGATCGCGAGTCGAGTCCCGTCCGACACGCGGGCTACGATGATTTTTCCATCGGCTCCAGCTGAGGCGACCTGAGTGCCTGATGGCATTGAAGGCCACAGCTTCTACCGAGCCCTCGTGCTGGCTGAGCGTTCTGAGCTGGGTGGGCGTCTCGCCTGCTTTTTGCTCCCAAAGTACCGCTTCGCCTGAAAAGTTAGCGGTGGCAAATAGGAGAGTGTCGGTGGAGGCCGTCGGGCTGACGCTGATGTCGGAGAGGCTGAGGTCGTCTAGTGCGCTAGGCGATCGCCTGTCCCAAAGCCTAATCGTCGCATCCGTACTCGCTGAGGCCAGCAGTCCATTAGGATCGAAGCTAAGATTTGTCACCGACCCGGTGTGCCCCAGCAGCGTATCGAGCTTGAGGCCATCGTCAGCGCGCCAGAGCTGAATGCTGGCGTTTGACTGCGCGACTGCCAGGGTTTCACCATCAGGGCTAAAGGCGATCGCATTGAGCTGATTGGCAGCAATTGCAGCGTCGGTGTCAGCGGGCGTGACCTGATATTTGAGCTGGCCTGTCGGCAGTGACCATAGCCGCAGGGTGCTGTCGGCGCTGGTGGAAGCGAGGGTTTTACCGTCGGGGCTGAAGACGGCATCTGTAGTGCGATCGCTATGTCCGCTTAATGTTTTGATAGCGGTGCCATCCCGCTTCCACAGCCGAACGGTTTTATCTTCTGAGGCCGTGGCCAGGGTCTGACCATCGGGGCTGAAGCGCACGCGGTTGACCCAGCCCTGATGTCCGGTGACGGTTTTAATCAGCGTGCCGTCTTTGCGCCAGAGCTTTAGGGTGCGATCGCGACTTCCCGAAGCCAGCAGCTCACCATCCGGGCTCACCGCAACGCTCGTCACCCAGTCCTGATGGCCGTTGTTCAGGGTTTGGACAAGTTCACCATCGCCCTGCGCGTTCCCCTGCCTGTTCACGTCCCACAGCTCAACTGCGCCCGTACTTGTCCCAATCATCAGCCTCGTCACATCGGCAGACTCGGACAGAAATCGTACGTCTGTTGCTCGCGCTGGGGCTGACGTATTCAAAGCGGTCTTGAGCGTGAGCTTAGCGATGAGCGCACCATCGCGCCGCCAGATAATCACGCTGCCGTCGTCACTGGCTGAGACTAAATGCTGGCCGTCGCTGCTGAACTGAACGGCGTTCACCGCCTGATAGTGGCCCTCTAGTCGGTTGATCAACCGTCCGAAGGTTAAGGACTGCTGTAAAGTTGCTGCCGTTTGCAACCGTAGGATTTGCCAGCGCGATCGCCCCGCAATGCCTCTTTGCAGTCGGTTCATTTGCTGTAGCTGCTGACCAGCGGCAGTGCCCTGCTGTAAGGATTCTAGAGACTGATGAGACCACAGCAGCGCTTCAGAAGAGGCGTTTAAGGCCTCAATGTTTTGGAGCTGAGCGTTGACCGTTTGGCGGTAGGCCAGCGACCCTAGTACGAAGGCGATCGCCCCCAGTCCGCCCATCACGCCCGCTACGACTCTGGCCCGCTTCAGCCGCTGCTTAGCCTGCATCTGCCGCTGCTGTCGCGCCTCTAAGCCCGCTTCAATAAACCGCTGAACCGTCTGAGATAGCTCGTCGGTGTACTTGATATACAGCTCCTCTGCCGCCGCCAGCCGTCCGCCCGTCAGCAAAAATTCAGTCGCCTGCTGTCCGGATATCTGCTGTTCTGAGGCCTGTTGTTCTGAAGCCTGTTGTTTTGAGCTCTGCTGGGCTTGCTGCCAGTCGGCGGCCTGCTGCGAAAGCTGACGCTGTAGCTGTAAGCGGGTGCGATTTTCCGCGAGCCACCAGCGCAGCGTTGACCAGTGTCGAATCAGAGCTTTCGTGGACGACTTCAACGGTGGGCGCTACGGATAGTAGAGGAATCGGCAAAAGCGGTAGCGCCGCGTCATCTATCGCTTCGGTGTCGGTGGCCTCGTCAGCCTCACCCTCAGAATTAATGACATCTTCCAGGTCATCTTCTGATATCCCTCGGCTGTAGCCAATCGGGGGCGTCTCATCGGCCCGAATCACCACCAGCTTTGCAGCCGTCAGCACTCGCAGCGTTTCATCCACCAGCGCTGTGGGATATTTGGCCACCACCAAATCAGACTTCAGCACCCGACGGCGCGTGTCTTCAGTGCCATCGCCCAGCTGCGTCAGCGTCAAAAATATCCAGCGAGCGCAGGCCTGAGACGCGTCATCTAAGCTGTCGTAAACGGCCTGGGCCTGCCGCTCTAACGCACCTCGCAAACCGCCTAGCTGCTGGTAGGCAGAAAGCGTCAGCTGGCCAGCATCCCGGTTTTCCCACAGCTTTTCTAAAACAAATTCCAGCAGCGGCAGCTCACCAGCGGCCTGATCTACTTCTTGCAATAACAGATCTACCAGGCCCGGTTCTATCTGCAAGCCCACCTGCTCAGCAGGCTTCAAAATCGTGTCGCGGTAGGCCTCTGGCGTTAGGCGCGGTGGCACTAGCACGCTGTTGGTTTGGAGAAGCGTGGCTAGGCCAGTGTGCTCCAAGCAGTTGGGGAGAAAGTCGGCGCGAACGGAGAGGATGAGCTTGAAGCGATCGCCCGCATAGTGCACCGCCTCTAACAGCAAATCGAGAAAGGGCTGATGGTCACTCGTCGCCGCCAGCGTAAACAGCTCTTCAAACTGGTCAATCACGAGCAGAATCATGGGTTCGGGGCGCGATCGCAGCCATTCTACAAAGCCATCACTCCCCTGATACAGCATCCCCTCTATCTGCATAGCCTGATAGGCCCGCTCCCGCTCAGTCCCCGGATCAACCAGCCGCTGCGCCAGTGCCTTCAGCGGCGTCGCCCCCGGACGCATCGCCCGAATCCACCACTGCTCGCTGCTCGGAATTTGCTTCCCCTGATACAGCTGCGCCAGCACCCCCGCCTGCAATACCGAAGACTTTCCACTACCCGAAGCCCCCACAACCGCCAAAGCAGACGCATGCCGCAATCGCTCAATCAGCTGCTGCGTCAGCGCCTCTCGCCCATAAAAATATTGAGACTGCTCCAGCCCAAACGCCCGCAGCCCCATGTAAGGACACACGCCCAAATCAAAAGACTCGGCCCGCTGGCTGGCCTGCATGCCCACCTGATTGGGCACCACCTCAATCACACCCTGCGTCCCTGACAGCCAGCTTAAAGGCTGCACCTCACTTGCCGACTGAGCCAGCGGCGTACCGGCTAAATGCAGCTGTAGCTGAGCGATCCACGCAGCCACCGGCAAACCGATCTGCACGTCCGCCGCCTTTAGCGTTTCTAGCAGAGCCTGTGCAAACTGCTCGGGCTCAGTCGGCAGGGAAGCCGCCGCAATAATGCACTGACCGCGATCGGCTTCAATCTGTAAGTCTTCTATCCACTCTTGTAGGGGGTCAGTGCCTAAGTCACCTGTTAGATTGCTTGTTTGGCAGTCCGTCCGAGGGCAGTCCAGCACAATCAGCTGTCGCGTATTTCGAGCCTGTCTGAGCACCTGCCGTAGCCAGGAACGGTAGAGCCTAACACCTTCGCCCAGCACTAGCCAGGTTGATCCTTCTGGGCTCGCTTCTAGGGTGCCGCGCAGGTAGATCAAAACGGTGGGGAGCTGTCCAGCAGCTTCTGTGGGCGCTGAGTTTAAGCAGGTGGCGATCGCATCTTTTACATGCTCCCAGGCCCGCCCCGGCTGCGGCCAGTAGTCAATCGAATACTGGCCCATATTTTGCAGCGTTTTGCTCAGCGCCAGCGTCGTCTGGTAGCTTCTTAAGCCGTCTACAATCAGCGCCCGCCGTCGGGGCTGTGGCGACACCTGCTGCGGACGCATCCCCAGCACCATCTCGCCCATGCCTTCTACAATTCGCTTCGGCGTTTGCAGCGGATACTCCGAGGTCAGCGACGTTGCACCTTTACTCTTTCGCTGCCGGTTCACCAGTCGAATCTGCTGATTGGCCTTATCGATATAGCGCAGCGTCTGGTGATACACGTACTTATACAGGCCGTCGGCATCAATCACGCCCTGCGCGTCTGCCGCCTCGCCTAGCAGCCCGCGCATTAGGTAGTAGGTAAAGACGCCGTGGCCCAGCTCGGGAAATTCCCAGGAGCGCTGCGTGCGATCGCAAGACAGCAGCGCATAAAATCCCTGCCCTTTGGCCGCTCGATGTCGCAGCACTTCCACCAGCCTGGGCGTTGGATTAGGCAGCGTCGCCGCCGAGAGTTCATCAGTCAAACCCTTTGCGCCTGGGACTGCACCAGGTACAGCACCTCGCAGCGTCAAGCCGCCACTGTGACAGGCATCTAGCCACACCAGCTGCTGTCGGGCCAAAGAGCCACCGAGGGTTTGCAGCAGTTCTTGCATGGGCAGGCCGCTGTCGTGCAGATGGCTTTTTTGCGTGTCGCTGAGGCACAGCACGACCTGCTCGGTTTGCGCATCAAACAGGCCGTGGCCTGAAAAGTAGATCAGCAGCGTGTCTTGAGACTGGGCGGCCTGGGCGATCGCCTGCAATTGTTTTCTCACCGCACTCACCGTCGGCAGCTGATCGGCAAAGTCGTGATAAATGCACAGCTCCTTACTCGGGAAGGCTTGCGTCGCCTGCGTTAGTGCCTGCGCTAGGCCCTGACAGTCCGGCGCAGGATATTGCAGCGAGGGCAAATCAGCTTCTTGATAGTGATTGACCCCTACGAGCAAAACCCACAGCTTAGCGGCTCCCGATTGCAGCGCCTGCGCCGGATGACTGGTTCCTAACGAAACTGGCATGGCTCTAACCTGGTGATTGGCCTGGTGATCGGCCCAGTGACTGGCTCAGTGATTGGCCTGACGACTGAATCACACCGCAGGCAATCCGAGCCCCTGCATTGCCAGTAGGCTGGCTCAGGTCATCAGGATCGGCGTGCAGAATGAAGGCCAGATCGGCCACGGCATACTCACCATCCGTGAGAGAGAGTCCTGGCACCGTGAGCGACCACTCGGTCTCTTTCGTAGTAGAGGTCACCTGCACGTTGCCCAAGTCGCCAGCGTGGGCTGCTTCAAATCCCGCGCTTGGCAAGTAACCGTGCTCAACATCCTTGGGGTTGTAGTGTCCACCTGCTGCGGCCCCATCATCTGCACAGCTGCCGCTCTCATGAATATGAAACCCATGCATGCCAATAGGCACGTTGAGAAAAGTGCCCGCCATCGCCAAGCCATCGGCGGTTTCTGTGAGCGCAACGTTGCCCGTGATCTCAGGCGCTAGCGGGGTGCCCGTGATGGTGGCTTCTGCCGCAGCGAATTCTTCAGGCGGCAAATCTCCAACAGAATCGGTTTGTCCAGCGCAGGCCACCACCACCGTGAGCATGAGCGTTGCCACCATCAGCATTCCGCGTCTCAATATTGCGCTTAATCGAGAACTTAGAGGCCGAGAATTTAGAAAAAGCATTAATCAGTAGTCTCCTTAGAAATCAAGATGGAATAATCTTAGATGGAAGCTTAAAGCTCAACTACGGACAACTCAAGTTAAATATGCATCTCGAATATGCATAAAGAGACAATCTTCGTAAGTCCAGCGGATGAACTTAGTGATTTAAATAATGTCCTTACGCTTTTGCAGATAGAGCGCCACGCCTAGATACACCAGAATATGAGCACACAGCGCGCCCCAGTTGAGCCCTAAGTTTGACCACGTAGTCTCGTAAGTTGAGCTTGTAGAAAACACCTGCTCTAATACGCTGCCATCCGGTAGCGTTACCGGCTCTGGCACCATGGCATTAATATCTGCCAGACTTGCGTACGCAGCCACCGACCACCGGCTAATCATCAGCCAGGAAATTTTGTCAGAAAGACCGCTCAGCTCAAACAAAACGCCTGAAAAGATAATTTGTGGAATCATGATCAGCGGCAACAGATTGTTGGCCGCGTTCTGTGATTTCACAAAAGCAGAGATGGCCAGGCTCAGACTCACGCTGGCCAAAATAGTTAAAAAGTTGGTGACGCCAACGCCAATTCCCCACGGCATTAACGAAGACGCGGGCGATTTGAAAGCTACAAGAATCACCGCGACCATTAGCACAGACTGCAACGCCACAAGGCCCAGCCAAATCAGCAGCTTAGAGCCCAGATACGCAAACAGTCCTAAGTTGATGAGCCGCTCACGCGCATAGATGGCCGCTTCTTTGACAATCTCTCTAACTGCGCTCGATAGGCCAATCCAAATGGCAATGCAGCTAAAGACAAACACCAGACGCAGCGCCAGGGGAGCTTGAGCAGTTTCGGGCGAATCGAGTGGGCCCAAGGGCGTTTCCGCGTTGAGAATTACGCCGGTTAGGGCGATCGCAATCGGCCCTGATACCAGCGTCAAAATTTGACTTACCGGATCGCGCAGCGTGAGCCGCAAGTAGCGTTTGCTCAATAAGCTCAGCTGATGAAAAAACGAAACGCCTTGACTCACGCGCGCTCTATCAGTCACCTGTGTGCTGTTGCCAGGACTCAGCAGCGATTCAACATAGGTTTTGTAAGCTGCTGACTGCCGGTACTTATCGCGCCAGCCGCTGACGTTTTCACGGTTTGCGGTGTCGGTATCGCCTGCTTCTAGCTTGAGATAAATGTCGGCAAAGTCACGGTCTTGATTGTCTGGCAGCTCAAAAAAGTCTGGGGCATCTTGAGGCGGGCCAAAGTAGCAGAGATAGCCGCCACGCCCGAGGAAAACAATGCGATCGCACACCCCAATATTCGCCGTCGCGTGCGTCACCAGCACCACCGTCCGCGACTGATCGGCCAGCTCTCTCAATAGCCGCATCATCTCCTTATCCAGCCCCGGATCTAACCCCGATGTCGGCTCATCTAAAAAGAACAGCTTAGGATCGGCCAGCAGCTCTACCCCAATACTCACCCGCTTCCGCTGCCCGCCGCTCAGATTCTTCACGTAGGTATGCTCCACGTGAGCGAGCCGAATTTGCGTCAGCGTTTTGGCCACGACCGCTGGCACATCCGTATCGGGTGGTAGCCGCAGCTGACAGGCATAGGTCAGCACCTCACCCACGGTCAGCTCTGCGTGAATAATGTCATCTTGCGGCACGTAGCCAATCTGAGTGCGATACAGCCCCCAGGTATCTCGCAGGCTCTCACCATTCAGAAACACAGAACCTGTTGTAATCGGTGAAATGCTCAGCAGCGACTTCATCAGCGTAGACTTGCCTGCGCCGCTACCGCCGACGAGCGCCACCAGCTGACCGGGCTCAATCACCAGCGAAATATCGTTAAGAATATTTTTTGAGTGGCCCTGCTTGTCCTGCACCTGCTTGACGAGGGCATGTGCGTCCAGGCGAATTTGATTGCCCGAATCTTCTAGCACCAGTGATTCAGGCGTGTAGCTCAGTGCAAACGGCCCAATCCGAATGCGATCGCCCGACTTCAGCGCCACTCGCCGTGAAAGGCGCTGCCCGTTCAAAAACGTGCCGTTTGTGCTCACATCTTGCAGCGTATGGCCAGAGCGCGGATCAGACCAGATTTTGGCATGGAGCCGGGAAACCGTCGGCGCATCTAGCTGCATGGAGGCGTAGCGGTCGGGGGTAGGCATTCGGCCTAATTCCACAGGCCAGTCGTTGAGCTGCTTGAGGTCGAGCCGCCGCTTAGACGGCATCGTTTTGGGCCGTTGCGGTGAGGACGAGGCTTCTCGATAGGTGGCAATAATGCGGTTGTCTGGCGATAGCCCAATCTGTAGCTGGGTGCCGTTTTCTAGCAGGTAGCCTTCTTGAGTGTTAATGCGCGCCTGATCAACAAACATGCCGTTGCGGCTAGGCGATCGCCCATCTCCGTCAAAAATGCGATAGCCGTTTGCCTCACGCTTTAGCACCGCCTGCCGCCGAGACAGTACGCTCCAGTCCAGCAAGTCCTTGCTTAGGTCGGCCCAGTCAATATCGCGGCCCAAGTAGTGGATATCTTTAAATAGCTCAAAGCAAATTGTTTCTCCAGCATTTTCCAGCTCTAGCGTCGGCGGAGAATCTACAACGGTGACTTGCTGAAATAGGTTTGCCATAAACATACGGACAGGCGGTCGTCGCTATCAATATATACTGAAGCGGCCTGTAAACGTTGACGTTCACTATTAGTCACAAATACTAGCTATCCATATGCTGCTCTGTTCCTTTTAAACGACAAAAGGCTTCACGGTCTTTGCCATGAAGCCTTTTTATATTGTTTGCAGTGTTGCTTGTGGGTTAGGCGGTTGCGAGGTTTGCAGAGGGGCGGCGCGATCGCTTTCTATCACTAGGGCGCACCCCGCCTACCATTTCATACTGATCGCTATCTTCATCAAACTGTACAGCAACCCCTTTCAACACTTTTTTTGAGAGTTGAGAGAGTACTTTTTCAGCTCTTTCAAGTTCGTTAGAAGCGGTGTCAGCTTGGCTCAGCGCTGAGTGATAAGCGTTCAGCTTAGAGCGCACTTCATTCACCTGCTTTTCAACAGCTACCGTCGTACAGCCGCCGCCAAGATCGAGCTTGGCGCTAATATCTTGCATGCCGCGCAAACGCTGTTCGGCCTGGCTGAGTACGACTGATTTTCTCTTTTGTCTGGGCATAGGAAAGGACTCCTTAAAAATAGAATGTAGGCCATTTGGCTACTACAACAATGCCCGTAAGGATGAACAAAAAGCACAGTGGCGGCTCTGTAGAATTACAGTTTTTTAGCAAATACGGAAGAATTGTGGTGCTGTGTCCCTACAGAAACGCACTTATCATAGATGAAATCTATACCTAACGGGTTGAGCATAGATAAAGACCAGCTTAGATCGAGTTGAACGCGGTTGAGATCGGGTTCAAGGTGGTTTTAATTGAGTTTGAGGTGGTGTGGATCGACTTGAAAGCGGTTTAGATCGAGTTTGAGGCAGTCAAATCGACGCTTGTATAGTTAAGGAGAGCGTTGCTGTTGATTTAGAGAGGGAAATACTGTCATGCTATTGGACATTTTACGGGAAAAGCGAGCGGAGATTTTGCAGATTGCCGCAAATCATGGCGCGTTTAATGTGCGGGTGTTTGGTTCGGTGGTGCGTGGTGAGGAGACTTTGGAGAGCGATGTTGATTTTTTGATTGATTACGACCGGGAAAAAACGACGCCCTGGTTTCCAGGTGGGCTGCTAATGGATTGGCAGGATTTGTTGGGCCGAAAGGTGGATGTGCTCACGGAAAACGGAATTAGCCCGTTGATTCGAGAGCAGGTTTTATCGGAAGCGAAGCCGCTATGACTGATGAGAAGAACCTGGCTCATCTAGAGCATATTGCAGAATGCGCAGCGCTGATTCGAGATTATACTAGCGGCGGGAAGTCTGACTTTTTGAGTAATGTGCTACTTCAAGATGGAGTATTACGACGCTTACAGACAATGGCGGAATCGACGCAAAGACTCTCTGATGAACTGAAAGCTAGTGCGCCAGATGTTGATTGGAGAGCACTCGCGGGTTTTCGGAACGTGTTGGTTCACGATTATTTGAATGGCATTGATATGGAAAGGGTGTGGGATGCTGTAGCAAATTATCTGCCGGGGCTAGAGCAAGCTGTTCGAGAATTGAAAGAAATTGTAGAGTTAGAACAAGAGTGACGAATTGACTACACAGACTCGTTGATTGCCTGCTGAATAGGTAGCAGCCAACTGCGGGCGGCTTGCGTACTTGGGTGCTCGGAGCCTAACGATTGAATATAGATTTCTACAGCTCGTTGAATGTATGATAAAGCTTGTTGAGATCTTCGGGTTTGATGGTAAAGCGCGGCAAGGTTAAACAAACTGCTGGCTGTGTCAGGATGGCGATCGCCTAGCTCTGTTTTTCTAATCTCTAACGCTTCTACATACAGCGGTTCTACTTCTCCATAACGGCCTTGAGAACGATACAGTTCCGCCAAGTTATTCAGACTCGTTGCCGTGTCAGGATGGCGATCGCCTAGCTGCGCTTTGCTAATTGCAAGTCATTCTCTGGCAGCACCGTTCTGCCTCCTGCCACTGGCTCAAGCTCTCATAAAACCGCGCTAACCCATATGCAGCACCAGAGCTTGTCAATACCTTCTAAAGCTTCCGTCCACCGCAGCGCGACTTCTTCCATATGCGGCACCGCTTCCACCACCTGCGCCCGTACGTCCAGCGTCACCACCTGCGGAATTGTTTTTGCAATGTCCGTCATCCCTTGCGCAAAGCCCCGCTGCAAGGCTTCAGCCGTAGCCAGCCCCGCCGCCTTCACTGCAAAAAACTCTCGCACCAGCGGATGCACCTGATAGCGCAATCTATCAGGTGTCCCCTTCACCTGCAACAAACTCACCCGCAGCAGTTCCGCCTGCCCATCCTCCAAAGCGTCCTCATCTAGCACAGCTTCCCGCATCTGCTCACAAGCCCCCGCCACCCAGGCCCAATCTACCGGCGCAGCCGCAAACAGCCCCAACAGCCCCGCCAACGTCTTTCGCCTCCACCGTCAGCGGCTCCCAACTCACCTCAAAGGCCGCAGCCACCCCCAGCGTCGCCGTCATTTCGTCATGCGTCTCCACCAGCGCCTTAGCCGCCAGCCGCTTCCCCTCCAACCGCTCCAACATCTTCGCCAGCGTCAACCCAGGCAACTGCTCCAGAAAGTAGCCCACCAGCTCAATGCCCAAAGGCAACCGCCCCACCCACTCACACAGCGCCTTTGCATCGTCCAACGCCGCCTCAACCCGCGCCTCACCCACCAAACTTTTCAACAGCGCCAGCGCCGCCCCCGGCACCAGCACCTCCAGCGCCAGCCGCTGCCCCCGTGGCAAAATCGCCCGCCGCGTCGTCAGCAGCACCCGAAACCGCCCGCTACTCGGCAGCAGCAGCTTCAGCGCACCATAGTCCTGCACATCATCCACCACCACCAGCACCGGCCCTTCTCTATCGCCTTTATTTGGCCACCGCTGAATACACCAGGCCACCGGATTCTCCGTCTGCTCCGGCACCTCCAAGTCCAAATAATCCCGCGCAAAGCCAACAATCTGCGAGACAATCGGCTCCACCCCGCGCAGCCAACACACCCCACCCGGAAACGCATCGCCGCGCCGCCGCGCATACTGCAACGCCAGCTCCGTTTTACCCACGCCGCCCATGCCCACCGCCGCCGCAATATTCACACGGCTGTTTTGCATCAGCAACTTGTCCACGGCCTGCAAGTCACCATCACGCCCCACAAAGACGCTGACGTTACTGACTGGCAAATTGTTAGGGGTACTCAACTCTGGCGGTGCCTCTCCCGCCGAAGGCAGTCATAGATTAATGTTGTTGATCTGGCTCTTAATGGGGCCAATATTGACGACACCAATTTTATCTGCCAGCTTGGTCAAGTTCTGAAATGAGCTTTGATCCATTGCCACGGCTGCTGTCGTCGCGTCCATCGCCATCTGCACGTCCGGATGTTCTGCGGATACCGTCGTAACTTCTGCAATAATTTCAGCATCAATCACTTCAGAATCGGTTGAGGCCTCTAATCGTCTCGCCACCTCAGGAGAATGCTGTCGCAGCCGCTCTAGCCACCGCTTAGCAGAAGCCACCACGTTTTCTCCCAGCGTTTCACCGACTTTTTCAGTTGCCTTGGTTGCTACGACCGTCAACGCCACCATTGCCAAAGTAATCGGTTCCATAAAGCCAGCCTAATAAAACATTGAATACGGCACTTTTACCCTACATCAATATTATTCAGTCTAATTCTGGTAAATCAGAGAAAGTTCTTTAGTTTGAACATATTGAAAGAGAGAATGTATTGAGCGCTACCAATTGCACTAGAGATCGCCTCAGTAATCGTAAGGATTCTCTACTAATTGATTGACACCTTGCAAAGGCGCACTATACGCTAGCTTTCATGATTGTTGTTATCCGCTTAAGCGCAAGCTAAAGCCTAAGCAACAATTAACCGCCTCGAAAAATTTAGTCACTAACGGTACCGGTGGCAGCCGATACCGTCAGCTCGCCCGAAAACTGATCCAGCCAGTTCAGGGTTATGGTCATGATAGGCCATAGCCAACCTGACTTCCTGCAAGTTCTAGGTTGGCTATTTTTTTCGTGGTTTTTCTCCACCGTATCAAAGAACCGCTCTGCATGGCTCCCGCGCAGGGCGAGGCGATTAGCCTGCTGCGTAAGGCGATACAGGCAACCGGCTAGCCGTGCATTGTAGAGAGAAAATATAGCCCTAATGCAAAGCAGCTACCGTTCAACAAAAACGTAATCACCGCACCGATAACAACGCCCTTCGCCATCTCAACATGGCCGCGCCGCATCAGCCGGAAGTACAGCGGCACAGCATACAAAAACTGAGCTAAGCCAATACCAAATAGAAAGAAGGTGGCGACGGGATGCAGAATAAAACGATTGAATAGAAGAGAGAGTAAATAAGCTAAAGTCCAAAGCACCGCTATGACTAAAATATGGCCGCCAAACAGCAACAATATCCCTTTCAAAACGTCTAATCTTCCTTTTCTGTAGCTCACGGTTTTCTCCTTATCAGTCTCGATTAGTCACTAGATGGTGGCCTGCGCTGCCTTCACGATAAAACATGTTGAACGTATCGAAGGGGATAATGCGCCCGTCAGGATGAACAATGTGAATGCAGGAACGCTTAACTGAGCGAACATCGAAGTTGTAGGCGTCTAGGAACTGGACGATGGTGATGCGGAAAACGTTTTCGTAGGTGATGCCTGCGGGTGTGGGGAGTAGCGGCAAACAACAGAGTAGCTGCTTGAGGGAAGTGGTTGCTGACGCGGGTGAATGACGCGTAGAGAACAAATCGAATATCTTTTGCTTGAGGCCTTCGCTTTGTTCGTACAGAATACTGTTGGGCACGGTTTCTACATACGCTTCGGGTGAGATCAGGCTCGTGAGTGGAATCACCTGCCCTTTTACCTTGAGCGCGTAGGCCATCGCTAGGCAGTCGGGGTGGCAAGGGACGGGGAGAATATCTTCAGGTTGGAAGTGGTTGGACTGTTCGAGAATAGCGCGGCGCACTTCGGTGAGCGTGTAGCGATCGCGCCCCGCTTCAAATTCTTCTAGTCGCCCTGCTGCCTGAATCGGCTGAAAGGTCACGCCCCTGACGCACGTTTGCACCAGCGCATGATCGAGGATTTTGCCAATCTCGCTGTCGTTGAGACCTTTTTTAACCGTGACAACCAGATTGGTTGAAATGTTGAATTCGTTTAGGTGGGCTAAGGCGCGCGATCGCACCTCCCTCAAGTCAGCGCCTCTTAGTGCCTTCAGCGCCGCCGCCTCAAAGCTATCGAACTGCAAATAAATTTCAATTCCCGGCATGTACTCAGCCAGCCGCTCACAGAACGCCCTATCTTTAGCAATCCGCACCCCGTTCGTATTAATCATCAGATGCTGAATCGGCCGTGCCTTCGCCAAATCCAAAATCTCAAAAAACTCAGGATGTACCGTAGGCTCACCGCCGCTGATTTGTACGACCTGCGGCGACCCTTCATTCGCCACAATTGCATCCATCATTTCTGCAATCTGCGCCAAAGACCGATGCTGTCGCGGCGCATGACCGGCCTCATTCGCGGCCCCTGAATCTGCGTAGCAAATCGGACAGGCCAGATTGCACTGATCCGTCACCTCAATCAGCGTTAGGCAGCTGTGCTGCTCATGATCAGGGCACAGGCCGCAGTCGTAAGGACAACCGTATTTGATCGGTGTATTAAACTTCAGCGGTATATCCGCAGGTTTAATAAAGGCGTTGCACTTTTTGTAGTACTCCACATCGTCTGCAATCAGCACCTCCTCACGCCCATGAATCAGGCAGTGCTTAATCAAATACACCTTGTCATCCCGAAAGATGATCTTGGCCTCCAGCTTGTTCATACAGGTAGAACAAACGCTATTGGTCAGCGCGTAAAACAGATAGGGGCGAGTGGGCATGAGTGTCGCTATTGAAACGGCTTTATCAATCGTTTGGCGCTGGGAAAGTAATAGATGAGACCCCCGAAGCAGGCGATCTGAATAGCGCTTAAGCCGAGCAGCGGACGAAATTCGGGTTTGATAAAGTCTATGAAAAAGCGAAAGCCTAAATAGGCAATCATATAAATCTTAAATAAGTCGCCTTCTTGAAAAGGCAGGCCGTGAGGCTTCTCCTTTGCAGAATCACACTCACGCAGGACAAAAAATAGAATCACTAGAAACGCGATTTCATAAAGCTGCGTGGGATGCCGCAAAATGCCATCGCCAAAATCTACGCCCCAAGGCAAGTGAGTGGCGATGCCGTAGGTGCGATCGCTCAACCCAGTCAAAAAGCAACCAACCCGTCCAATCGCCGTTCCCCACAGCACCGAATACACAAAGCTATCTCCGGTAGAACGGCGCACGCCAATCATCTTTTTAGTGATCTCTACGCCAATTAGCCCACCGAGCAACGCTCCCACAATCGTTTTGCCCTGAAGCATCATCAGCGCAAACAGCCGCCAGTCTTGCCACAGCAAATCGATATGCTGCACCATCACCAGCAGCTTCGCACCCGCCAGCGCCCCAACGAGCGCACCCACTGAAACAGACGATCGCTGAGAGGCCGTAATAGCCGATAATCCCTGCTCATCTAAGTGCAGCCGCCGAAACAAACTGACGTACAATCCCACGCCATACGCCAACGCCTCCATCACAAAATGAGGATGAAGGCGAAGCGGGCCGAGATAAAAGTAAACCGGAAAGGTCATTTATGGCAGCGGATATGCGCCCGGTCGCACGGAAAGCTCTACAGACTGACCGTTACGGTTCAGCGTCATTGCGATCGCATCTCCTACACTTGTCGCTTCCACCAGCCGCTGCACCTCACTGGCGTCTGTAATCGTCTTGCCATTCATCGCCAAAATCACATCGCCGAGCTGCAACCCCGACCGCGCCGCCGGAGAGTTACGCGCAATGCCAAAAATCACAACGCCCGAATCAGCCGCTAAACGCATGTTCGCGCTTGAGTCCCCGTTCACCTCTTCTTTGAGCGCAGGTGTTAGCGTTCGCATTTGAATGCCCAGGTAAGCATGATCGACTTTGCCGTTAGCCACCAGCTTGTCGGCAATTACCCGGGCCTGATTGATCGGGATCGCAAAGCCTAGCCCCTGAGCGCCACCGCCAATAATTGCTGTGTTCACGCCAATGACTTCACCGCTGTCGTTGAGCAAAGGCCCGCCTGAGTTGCCTGGATTAATCGCCGCGTCGGTTTGAATAAAGTCCACGCGCTTATCAGCCACCTTGATTTGAGCGCTGGTTCTGCCGGTTGCACTAATGATCCCGGCGGTTACGGTGTTGTCTAGGCCTAAAGGATTACCGATTGCGATCGCCCATTCCCCGGGCCGCAGCGCATCCGAATTTCCCAAGCTAACGGTCGGCAAGTCGCTCGCCTCCACCTTAATCACCGCCAGATCTGTCAGCGGATCTTCACCGATCACTTCTCCCCGCAGCTCCCGGCCATCTTTGAGAGTCACGGTCACCTCGTCAGCCCCTTCTACCACGTGGGCGTTCGTCAAAATAGTGCCGTTACCGTTCAAAATGAACCCCGAGCCCGTGCCCCGCTCCACGCGCTGTGCCGGAGCCTGCTCAGGAATACCCTGCTCCCCAAAGAACTCACGGAAAAACGGGTCGTCAAAGATGCCAGGGCGGCGACTGCGAGCCACCACCGTCCGCGCTGAGTCAATGCGGACGACGGAAGGGCCGACGCGCTCTGCGGCGGAGGCAATAAAGTTTGCGCCACCAATCAGCCGTTCGGTGCCCGTAGCCTGACTCAGCAGCTGAGGCTCATCTGCGATCGCCCGCGGCGTGGGTGCAGACGGTGCCGCAAACTGCGCATCTCTATACTGAACCCCCTCATACTGAAGGGTTTCGTAAGCAAGCTCATTCGTCGTTGGTGACACACTTCGTCCGGTTAGCAGCATCACGCTACCGGCACTGGCTGCTGTGAGCATCACGTATGTCATCGACTGACGTAGTAGCCAAAAGGATTTTTTTGGGGCGGTGGAGGGGGCTTCAGGTTGGGGCTGATCAGACGACTTCATGTTTGGGCTCTACCGGTGATGGGTTTGTAATCAATGGCACTTGGCAGGCACGATCTTGCAGCAGACATGGCTACGCCAAGTATTTTTGTTCTAACAGATAGCATTGAGAACTGTGGACTTTGGAAGTGACAGTTCTAGCAAATGTCTCCTAAATGTCTGTGTCTGTATTGTGACGGGTGCGATCGCACAAAACAACAGTTCCTTTTTGTACGGATATTGACACAGCAGCGTTGGTTTGATCGAGCTAACAGCGTGCGATCGCGCTCACAAAACAAAGCAGTGGCTCCTAAGCTCTCTTTCAAAATTTAAAAGTATCCTTCAGGTGAGATAACCCCCTATAATTCAAAAACTATATTCAACTTCAGCTCACCGAAACACGCGTCTTAAATGATTAGGCTCTCAGGCTACACAACTCACGGCATGCGCTGCATTTACCCGCGCGTCGGTTTCAGACCCCCCACCCCATAGATAGGCCATGTAGCTAGGCCGTATCGCTATATGGGTGGCGCATTTATAACGCTAACTAAATTTCTTAAGTTCCACGAGTGAAGCGAAGCCTCACTTAATATTCCAAAAGTCTATGCGTATGGATTCAAAACGATCCATACGCAATTTTGGCTCACCATACTGTCAAAAGCCCAAAGCAAACTGCCGAGGTAACGCTGTGCCCCAAATCAAAGAAGATCTTTGGAATGAAATCCTTATTAAGCTAGAAGCGCAGCTTAGCGGCCCCACTTTTGAGACCTGGATAAAACCCACTAAAATTCAAGCGCTCTCCGAGCATCATCTGGTTCTACTGACCGATAATCCCTTCGCTCGTAACTGGCTGCAAAAGCACTACCTTAGCCAAATCACCCAGGTGGCCGCTGAGGTACTCGGCCGCAACATTGACGTGACGATCACGGTCAATAGCGATACGACGCAGAGTATGATCGCCACCGAAACCAAGCCCAGTGATGGCCTCCCTAGCCCACCCGTGGCCTACCCAGCGACGGCCGCTGCGCCTTCAGAGAAAGTCGCGGGCGACTCTTCCGATCTCAACTCCAAAGCCGTCTTTTCACGATTCGTCGTCGGCGCAAACAACCGTATGGCCCACGCGGCGGCTCTTGCCGTGGCTGAATCTCCAGGTCGTGAGTTCAACCCGCTATTTTTGTGTGGTGGCGTCGGCTTAGGCAAAACGCACCTCATGCAGGCCATCGGCCATTACCGCATGGAAAGTGATAAAAAGGCCCGCGTTGCCTACGTCTCAACGGAAACATTTACCAACGACTTAATTGCCTCGATTCGTCGCGACACGATGCAGCGCTTTAGAGAGCAGTACCGCGCGGTAGACGTTATTTTGGTAGACGATATTCAGTTCATTGAAGGGAAGGAATACACCCAGGAAGAGTTTTTTCATACCTTCAATACGCTGCATGAGGCGGGTAAGCAAATCGTGCTGGCCTCCGACCGACCGCCCAATCGAATCCCGCGGCTGCAAGACCGGCTGTGCTCCAGATTTTCTATGGGTCTGATTGCCGATATCCAGTCGCCTGACTTTGAGACCCGGATGGCGATTCTGCAAAAGAAAGCAGAGTACGAGCAGGTCGCCATTTCTAGAGACGTGACTGAGTACATCGCCTCTTCCTACACCACCAATATTCGAGAGCTAGAAGGCGCGCTAACGCGGTCAATTGCCTACACCTCTATCTCAGGTCTGCCGATGACGGTAGAAAACCTGATCCCTGTGCTTGATCCGCCCGCTGAGCGCCTGGAGTGCTCGCCTAAAACCGTTATTAAAGCCGTCTCGGATGCTTTCAAAATCTCTATAGAAGATCTTAAAAGCAACTCTCGTCGTCGCGAAATCAGCTTGGCGCGTCAGATCGGCATGTACCTCATGCGCAAGCACACAGACCTAAGCCTGCCGAAAGTGGGCGATCAGTTTGGCGGAAAAGACCACACCACCGTGATGTACAGCTGCGACAAAATCACCCAGCTGGTGAAGCGGGATCTCGATCTGGAGCAAAAGATTCGAGAAGTGAGCGATCGCATCACCATCGACTCTAACAGCTAAAAGCCAACGGCATTATCTAAGTACAAACCCTCTGTTCAGAGCCCCTGAGCAGGGGGTTAACTGTATGACTATGCAGCTCCAAAGAACGAGACAGCGAGACAAATCCGTCCATACAGATAACCTGCTCTGAGGGGTGAGCACCTAAATAACGACGCTTTTTGTAAAGAAAGGTAACAAAGCAAGCCGAATTTGCCTGTGGAAAACCCTGCTTTTTCTGTGGAAAACCTGTGGAAAACTATCAGGTATTTGTGGAAAACTATCGGGCACCTGTGGAAAAAGATCCGGCGGTTTTAGGGGCCTGTGGAAAACCCCATACTTTTTCCACAGGTTCTCCACAGGTTTTCCACAGGCCTAAAATCGCTCAAAGCACCCTATATCAAGAAAATACCTGAGTTTTCCACATTTTCCACAGGCTCTACTACTACTACTGTAAATAGATCTTTTAAAAAGCAAGAGTCTTTAGAAGTTCAAAAGAGATTGAAAAAGTAAAAATCTGAGTAGTTTGACCAACGCAAATGGAGTGATACTATTGGGCATCGCGAACCACTATCCAGCACTGAAAATTATTTCACACCCCTCGGAGCGATGAAGTTTAGCTGTCCGCAAGCCGAATTTAATACCCAGTTTTCGCTGGTTAGTCGGGCAGTTCCTTCTCGGCCTAGCAAGCCTGTTTTAGGCAATGTGCTGGTCACTGCGAGCACCGATACGCAGCAGGTCACGCTGGTAGGGTTTGACGAAACGCTAGGCATTCAAACCACGTTTGCTGCACAGGTTGAGCAGAGCGGCTCGCTGACTCTACCCGCTAAGCTGCTTGGTGATATTGTTTCGCGCTTGCCCAATGAGGAAATTGACATCAGCGAAGACGATGATGAGCCTGTGGTGACGCTTTCATGCTCAGCTGGACGCTATCAGGTCAGAGGTCTCAGTGCTGAAGACTACCCCAAGCTGCCAGAAGTTGAAACGAGTGAGCCCATAAAAGTTGCAGCTGACGCTTTGATTGAGGGTTTGAAGGGGGCTTTGTTTGCTACCAGCTCAGATGAAACCAAGCAGGTTTTAACCGGCGTGCATCTTACGGCCGATGATGAAATGCTGGAGTTCGCAGCGACTGATGGTCACCGGCTATCGGTCGTGCAAACGGTTGATGAAGGCGGTGGCCCAGCCTCTACGCTGAAAATGAATGTCACCATTCCAGGCAAGGCGCTGCGTGAGCTAGAGCGAGTTCTTCAAATCTATCCAAGCAATGAGCCGGTCGCGTTTCAATTAGATTCAACGCAGGTCGTGTTTGACTTGGGCCAGCAGCGCATCACCACTCGACTGCTCGAAGGGCAGTATCCTAACTACCGTCAGCTGATTCCCAAGCAGTTTGAGCGTCAGCTGACGGTCGATCGCAAGCAGCTGATTTCTTCACTGGAGCGCATTGCGGTAATGGCCGACCAGCGCAATAACATTGTTAAGCTTTCATTCTCAAACGAGGCGCAGTCGCTAGCGCTTTCGGTAGAAGCTCAAGAAGTGGGCAGCGGCCTAGAAACCTTACCTGCTCAGATTACGGGCGAAGACCTCGATATTGCTTTTAACGTTCGCTACTTGTTAGAAGGCCTTAAGGCTCTGCCCACGTCTGAAATTCAGATTCAGTGTAACTCTGCGACAAGTCCTTCTGTGCTGACGCCTCTGGGTGGCACGAAAATGACGTACCTCGTGATGCCAGTACAGATTCGGAGCTAGCTTGCAGTCCTTATCGTAAAAACAGGAAAGCAAAGGCAAGAAAACAAAATCAAGATTTCTTGATGAAGTGTGCTCTTCTTAACTTTTTACCCGTCCCATAGTTGGGTACGTTAGTACGAGCAACATTGTGTATGGAGAAGACTTATGGATCTGATTTTGGCAGCGATTATGTTTGGCGTGATACTGGTTGTGTTTAGCAAAGAAGTCCTGAACAGCTAGCTCAGTAGGGCCGATGCAACTTGCTTTAAAATCAATAGCCCGCAGGCATCTCTCCTCTTGAGACGCCTGCGGGCTTTGTTTTCATAAATGATTTAAGCTTTAGCCTCTAGTGCCAAAGAAATCGATGCGATAGTCAGAAATTTTCACGCCTGTCTTCTCCTCTACCAGCGCTAAAATTTCGGCAGGAAGCTCAATGTCAATGTCAATAATCTGTCGCGTATCTGTGCAGTTCACATGGCTATGGGATGAGCTGACATGTCCGTAAAGCCGTCCATCTGAGCGCTCTACACATTCAATAATGCCTTGATCTGAAAGGGCTTCAAGATTTTGATACACCGAGGTATGGCCGATCTCTCTGCCTAAGCGGTTGAGGCGATCGTAAATGTCGCGAGCTGATAGGTGCTCCCGCTCTTGCCATAGCAGCTCTAGGATGTATTTGCGCTGACGACTAAGGCGCATGCCTAATGACTGACACCGCGCGATCGCATCTTCGAGTGATTCAATTGGCGCAAGGGTCTCGGCTAACGGTTGCATGGCATGAGGCACAGCTTAGTAATCCATAGTCACTACCACTTTAGCTCGTATTTTAAGGAATTGTCTATTGACTACTTTCTATCGATGACCCGATTTTCAATCCGTAGCCACGAGAGTTTAGCGGCGGGCTCCCCGGCTTTCTGCTCACGCTTCTCTACTTTTTCAGGCAGCTGCTCAGCTATGCTTGGCGACTCGTCAGCCGTTTCTACAGCCTCAGCTGCTTCCATAGGGTCATCAGACTGCTCTAAGGGTTTTGTTTCCTCTACAGGCTTAGGCGCTGGCTCCAAATGAACGTCGCTAGCGATCGCGGCTGGCAGCACAAAGCTTACAGGCAGCTGCTCCAAATCTGCTGCATATTGAGGTGCGATCGCCACTTCTTCCACAGGCACTGCGCGCGCTAAATCGCTCATTTGAAATCCATCTGACGGAGACTCCACCATGGCAACATCAAAGGCTGTATTCTCTAGCCCAGAACTTTCTAGGCTAACGCTTTTGAGATCTGCTAAAGCTAGGCTTTCACCACCTGTTCTGTCATAGGCTCGCAGCGCCTTATCAATGGCAGATATGCGACGTTCTTGGTCTTTTGTAATGCTATAGAGGGTGTTGCCCAGTCCAGGTGCATTCCATGCCTTGGTGTTGGGATCGATATAGGCTCTCGTGCGCGCCCAGGCGATTGCCTCTTCTCCTTTCATCTGTAGTCGATGCGCCTGCGCTAGCCGCTCAATGTAGCCGCCTTTCCCCAAAGCAGCCAGTGGTGCTTGGTTTGCTAGGTCTAAGCCATTCAGCTTCTCAACTAGCGAAAGGGTCATGCCGTGCCGTGTCGCCTGATCTTCTAGCTGAAATCCTTGGGACTTGAGCCGCTTTATCTGTTTTGCATCGGCCTCTTCAGGTGTATCGGCTTCGTGCTGGTAGGAGAACGTTCCTAGGTTCCACACGCCGTTCCCCGGATCTTTGTGACCGTAGTAGGCCTGCGTTTTGTTACCGTCCCATCGCCGGGTGCCTTCAGCACTGCCAACGGTATGAGCGACGAGCGATCGCGATCCCCCTTCAAAAATCCAATCGTCTAGCCCTAGAGAACCATATTCGCCCTCTAGTGAACTGAATTCCGTTGCACTTGCGGGAACCTCCCCACTTTGTTTTAAACCTGCGCTATATCTCTCAAGCAGATCACTGCCAAATGAGAGTGCCTGAAGTGGATTGTTATCAACAACAGAAGTTGCCTGTTCAGCAGCAGGAGTGGACGGTAGCTGCACGGTGCTTTCTAAAAAATGCACGCCGATATCTACGCTCTCAGCGGCGATGGCCACACTCTCTTTTTGATTTGAATTATTCAGGGGTGGCAGTGTTTCTTGAGGCTTAATTAACTGGACTTCTTGGATCGAAATATCGGTTGCTACCTCAGCTGTATTTGGTTGAGCGATCGCACGCTTTGATAAAGTTTCTATTGTGGGCGTGGTCATAACAGCTTTTGTGGGTGGTAGCTCAAAGCTAAGCCCAACCAAATCGTCTTTAGCTTTAGCCACGCCTGTCCAGCTTAGCAGCGTAACAAAGACACCTGCCGAAAAAAGAAAGGGAGATTTCAGCATCGTCCTATAAGATAAAGTCTGTTGCGAATAATCAATATTTTTCTGGTATTAATTTTTAGAAAGAAATCTTCTTGTGATGATGCTAGAAAAGACTTATGGTTGAACGCCTAAAATTCTCTCCAGCACGCCTTTAGCGGGTTCCACAATAATCCAGGTACCGTCCGGCTGACGCCTAAGGGTGGCAAAGCTGAGATAGCGACCTCTGCCCATTGCCCTCCCCGCCTTCACTTCTCCATAAGAAAACTTTTGTAGTCCGCACAGCCGGAACAGGTAGGCCGGAATCTCAGGCGTAGAATATAGCGCGCAGGGCCCGGCTTCACTCGGTTCTAGCTTTCCATCAAAAGGTGCTTCAACTTTTGAATTTTTGAGACGTAGTGAAATATCACCCAGGCTACCGGCTACGGCGCTACCGGCGACTTCATCACCAGGATTTAGCGCCCACTGCTGCTGTAGTGTAATCGCTCTCACTTTAGGCTTGGCGTTTGCCCCGCAGCCACTGAGCCAAAACACCATGACCAGTAGCAACAATGCATACAATATTCGCTTCAGATGCCAGATGCTATGAAGACTCAGCAGCGAGCTGCTAGTGCTTAAAACGATAGCCTGCATATTCATCGTTCTCGTAGAGGATCACTAATGTTGTTTCAGGGTCAAATTCCAGCGGATAAGCTTCTCTCACGGCATCTACGCCTGCTCTCACCTGTATGGTCGATAGCTGGCAGTAGGGCTGATTGACGATTTGTTGCACGCGAGATTTACTATCGCGTTCAGGCACTGCTAACAGCTTCAAAAGCTGTTCTCGCGAGAGGCTAGCCGTTTCGGTAATGCTGTCGCCACAGTCTTTACTGAGCGCCTTCAGCGATTTTCCTTGAGCCGATGGTATTCCAAAAGAGGCTGGATTGCTGAAAATTGACTGGACACCGTTTACCTCTAACAAAATGGCAATAAGAGAGAACAACAGTCCGCCTGCTAGCAGTGGTTTGATAAATGGCTTGATTGAATGACTAGTGCGACTAGATATTGTCATAGGAACACTCCTTGTTGTTTGAAATTGGGTTGTTTGAAATTGGGTTGCCTGAAGGTGGGCTGCTTTATATAGAGGCGTCAATCGGCTTAGATGTGGCGAACAGTGGCTAGAACATGTCTGCTAGAAATAGCCCCATCAGACCGATACATAGTCGATAAATTAGCGTGTAGTCGCTGGTTTTGACGGCAACAACTCGGTAGAGTGCGAAGAGAATAACCGCTGAAAGACTGATCATTAGCGCTGTGGCGATGACAGGGTGACCTGCAACCACAGTCTGAAGCGCGATACGAGCGATCGCGGCCCCGCTAAACCAAATGGTTCCATCTAGCCAGGTAAATTCAGGAGTTGCGCTAGAAACTATTACGCCCTCTTCCCAGTCCTCATTATTAAAGGCACCCGCGTCTAACGCAAAGCCCTCTTCTGTTGTTTTGCGCTGTCGCCGCTTATGCTTTGTTGCTTTAAAGCGCTGATTGATTTCATCAATCGTGCTGTCAATTGCTGTTTTGATCTGATTGCTAGATGACACAAGAGAATGATTAAAGCCCGTTTGCTTTGCAGAGGAATTGCTCTGTAGGCTGTGCGCTGATGCTGATGCAATGGGTTGAGAGAAGGGTTGGGTATGGGGCGATCGCTGCCGGTCACGCAGCACGCGGGCCGTATCTATAGCATCTTGCTGGGCCTGCTGAAAGTCTATGGTGTCGTAGCTTAGAGCGAAGTATCCGCCGTCATCTCTCTCAATGCGAGGGACGACCGCTGAGGTGTACTGGTCTAGAAACTGGGTGATGGCGGTTAGCTGAGGGTGGTCGTGAATGCCTTGGCGGCGAAGCCCGACAGAAGCTTGCTGGGCAGACCGCTTGAGCGCCATGATGTCGGCGGCCTGCTGCTGCGATCGCTCATTAATATTGTTGGCCTGCACCTCTAGCCGATACAGCTCCTGGCTAACCAAACTATCAATACGAGCGTTGGCAACCTGGTCATAACCGCGCGATCGCTGCTTAAGCGTTTCGATGGCGATCGCCTGAGGACTTTGAGTATCAGCCTGCTTTGCACTTGCGTTTGGCACTGGAATCTCATCAGCCATAGGTCTTGTGCCTTGTTCCTGCGATGATGGCAAAGACCAGGGCAAAGTCTGCGTTCCAGCTGTGGGTGGCTCAGCTTGAAGGCGCTGTAGTTTTTCTCGAATAGCCTGAAGTTCCATATCAGTCTGTTTCATATTCAAAAAGAAGCAAGGTGCAAAGATGCTGTCGGCAGTTCTTTTGATATCTGCTTTCTTCGTTAATAGTACAAATATACTATAAAAGATTCAAAGATCAACCATTAGTACAAAATATTTTCCAGATACCTGTAGAGATGAGCCTGTAGACGCAGCTCCTAAAAACCTGTAATGACTGGTGTAAGAGGGATTGTTTCTTGTTTCTAACAAAAGAAATGAAGCGTTTTTATCATTCGTTTTAGAATGCGTGAATAGTACATAGCACAGGAAAACAAGTACAGCCTTTACAGTGTGTACTTCACCCTCGCCGTACATCGGTGAACTTTTTCGCTTGCCAGCATCTAGTACTTTGGGTTTGAATCGCGCCGCGGGAAATCTACGGCTAATAACCAGATGTCACACCACACAGAAAAAGGCGCGGTGCGATGTTTAATATTATTGAACTGAGTATTTAACTTAGGCTCATCTCATTGGAGCGCGGTACAAGCACACTAGTCGCATGCAGATATAAGGAGTGTATTCGTTGTAATGGTCAAGGCTGATAGGCGAATCGCTAAGAAAATTTCGGAGCTATGGGCGCTTTCAGACCGCCCTTATCCCCCAAAAGGTCGCCGCAAGCATGTTGCCGAGGCTGACAACCCGATTTATCACTCGGCAATGGCTGTTTTGCTGGGCGGACAGGTCATGCACCGCTTGGTGCAAGGTCGTTGGGGACAGCGCCAAATTATGGATCACCTGATGCTAGCTGGGCCACGGTGCTTTGCCCCGGTCGTGCTCACCAATATTGCCGCAGGTATTATCTTTGCCATTCAATCAGCGCGTGAGATGGCTCGCTTCGGCTCGATGGGCGGCTTTGGCGGCGTATTTGCAGCTGCCTACTGTCGAGAGCTGGCGCCGCTACTCACCGCAGGGGTTCTAGCCTGCCAGGTCGGCTCAGCATTTGCAGCTGAAATTGCGTCTATGAAACTAACGCAGCAAATTGACGCGCTTAAAATGCTGCGCACCGATCCGATTGACTATTTGGTGATGCCGCGTGTCGTTGCCTGCGCCATTATGCTGCCGATATTGACGGTGCTTGCTCTGTTCTGTGGGGTTGCAGGCGGCGGAATCATTACCACCACTGTTTACGATCTGACGATGGTGAGCTTTTTAGACGGTGTGCGGCTTTATCTCAGCGTGTCAGATGTGCTGGCCATTATGGCGAAGGCCGCGCTTTTTGGGGGTGTCATTGCCGTTGCAAGCTGTAGCCGCGGCCTAACGGCGGCGCTTCACGGCCGAGGTGTGGGCGAATCTGCAACCGCTGCGGTGGTGACTGCCTGGGTGGCGCTATTTTCAATTGATCTGATGCTAGCTGGCCTCGCCCTGTTTCAGATGCTGCACTGAACATGTCACCTGAGCGCCATGTGCCTGTCATACCAAAGTCACACGCGTCACTCACCATAGATTCAGGAGTGATACGCTCCTCACACCTTGCTCCCGACATTGCACAATGCCCAAAGTAGCGGCGTGCAGTGTCGTTTTTTTGTTCACTTTTGCAGCTAGCCTTCAAACTGCTGAGTGTAAAACTGCGCATACCGTCCTTTTTCGGCCAGTAGTTCAGGATGGGTTCCTGACTCTAAAATTTTGCCTTTCTCTAAAAAGAGAATACGGTCGGCCTGTCGTACGGTGCTGAGCCGATGCGCAATGATAAATACGGTGCGGTTTTCCATGGCGCGTTCTAGGGCTTCTTGCACGAGCGCTTCTGATTCTGGATCTAGGGCGCTGGTGGCTTCATCGAGAATGAGAATGCGAGGATTTAATAGGATGGCGCGGGCGATCGCAATCCGCTGCCTTTGCCCGCCCGAAAAGTTAGTCCCGCGCTCACCTACCCAGGTGTGATAGCCCTGTGAAAACTGGCTGATAAACTCGTGTGCGTTCGCAACTTTCGCCGCTGCCTCAATTGCCGCGTAGTCTAGCTTGGTTTGCCCGTAGGCAATATTCTGCGCCACCGTGCCTGAAAACAGCGTCGTTTCCTGTGGCACAGTTCCAATTTGGTGGCGCAGGCTGGGAATGGTGACCGTTTTGATATCAATGCCATCGACCAAAACCTGGCCGACTTGAGGATCGTAAAAGCGGGTGAGTAAATTGACGATAGTGGTTTTGCCTGCACCGGATGGGCCAACGAGGGCGACGACTTCACCGGGGTTTACCATCAGGTTTAGATCAGAGAGGATAAGCTGCGTGGTGCTGTGATCTCCTAAACGGTAGCCGAAGCTGATGTTTTGGTAGTCTACTTTGCCGGTGATAGGGGGGAGGGCGATCGCATCTTCTGCCTCCATTAGCGTCGGCTGCAAGTTCATCAGCTCAAAAATGCGTTCTGTCGAAGCTTCTGTTTGCTTGTACAGATTGTAGTGTTGGGTGGCAAGATCGATAGGAGAGATTAGGAGTGCGATCGCCGTCAAAAACGCCACAAAGTTCTCAGGCGTCAGGTTCCCTAGCGAAATCTGCCAGGCCCCGACCAAAAACAGCAGCATAATACTCACAGCCTGCAAAAAGCCCACCACCGGAAACTGAACCGCCGTCAGGTGTTCAGCCCGATACTTCGCATTGCGATTGCGCTCCGCCTCCTGCGAAAATCGCTCAACTTCGTACTGCTGCGCGGCAAAAGCCTGCACAATCGGAATATTGCCAAACACTTCTGTCAGCAAAGACGACAGATTAGAAATCTCATCCTGGTTTTTGCGAGAGAGTACCAGCAGCCGCTGGCCAAAAAAGCCGATTAGCAAAGCCATTAGCGGCGCAATAATCACGCCCGCCAGCGATAGCTGCCAGTTGAGATACAGAATATAGCCAATGAGAACAACAATTTGCAGCACGCAGGAGAGAAACTGCTGAGACATTTTGGTCACAACTTCGCCCAGCCTATCGATGTCTTCCGTCAGTCGATAGGTCAAATCTCCCGTTTGAGCCGTTGCAAAATAATCAATGCCAAGCCGATGCAGGTTTGCATACACTTTCTTGCGAACTGCTAGCACCACATCTAAAGCCGCTCGAATCGCGTTGACCCGTTCACCATACAAAAAGATATTTTGAACGGTGAAGTCAATCACCGCGAGCCCTAGCCAGTAGGCCGTCCCTGGTACGTCCCCCTCACCAATCGCACCCGTCGCATTTTTCGCTAGATACGGCAGAACTGGCACGGTGATTACGTAGCCAATCACGCAGACAAACGTTTTCGCAAAAGCAACCCATTCGGCCTGTAAAAAGGGCCATAAATAGCGATAGCTAGATTGTTTTCTAACAGAACTTTTCACAACAACCCTTGGTTAAACTATTTTCGATGTACTTCTGTTGTCGTCATCTCCTTATCCATGTTCGCTAAAATCAAGTTTGCAATCCGTGCCGACGCACCGAACGGCCCGAATCTGGCCAGCCCATTCTCCACACACCGATTCAAGTACTCAGTATCTTCAATCGTCCTCACTACGCACTGAGCCGCTTCTTTCAAAATCTCAGGCGTCGCAGCCCGAGTCCCGATGGTCTGCACCGACAGCCCCAGCAGCCGATCCTGCGCTTCTGCAAACGCATAGGTAAACTGCGGCCCTTCTCCAGCAATTTGTACAATTGGTTTCCCAATCGCCATCGCCTGATCGACTGCAAGACCCGCCATTCCCACAACTACAGTGGTGCGGCAGGCAATGTCATTAAACGCGTCGCTGTAGCAGAGAATCTCTGCCGGGTTGGCATACTCATTGTTTGCGCCATAGCTCAACTTGACCCAGGGCGTACCGTCTTCTCGACTGTTTTGTTCACAGCGCCAGCCAGTTTCGTTCGCGATATTTGCAACCTCAGCCATTACGCTAGGCACTAGCGCCGCTCGAAACTTAATCTGTTCATTGAGCTGCGCTGCTTCTAACGCTAGCTGCATCTCCAGCTTAAAATTACGCACCGCCTCAGCCGTCCGCGACCCCGGCAATAGGGCCACCATTTTCTCTCCGTCGGCCAGCTGGATATCCTTACCCACAGGCTTTAGCCGATCGAGTGAAGGAATGCCACCAAACGTCACTTTATCTAAGCCCTGCTTGCGCAAATCTTCAGCCGTATACGCGTCCCGTGTTGCCACAGCCTTGCATCTAGGCGACTTCAAAATCTGCCACAGAATGAGATCCATGTTCAGCTTGCCTTCGTACATTGCCGACAATGGCGAAATGAAAGATACAAAAGGCTTGCCACTCAGCAGCGCAAAGGCTTGACCAATCGTGTCACCCGTCGCGGCCACAAAATCGACCTGGCCTACATACTCGCGCATGGCCTGATACTGCTTCCAGGTCATCGTCAGTAGCCCAGCTCGAATATCATCAATCAGCCGCAGCCGGTTCATATACGTAAACCCGCCCGAGGGCAGCGTGTACGTAGGCCCCACAATCGGCACGTTAATTTTGCGGTAGGCGTTGCCTTCTCCCACGATGGGCAGCGCGGCAATATCCAGCTCAGGGCGAATCGCACGCAGCGTTCTAATAATGTGCGAGGAGTGATTGTCTTCACCGTGGCCGTTGCTGATGTATAGGAGTTTTTGAGCCATATGCATTCGGATCACTAGCGCGTCCATCGTACCGCGCGCTGGGAGTGCCTTTGGTCAGTGGTCTACCTCCTTGTGTGTGCACGGCCAACTGTTACAAGGGGGGTTGTCAATCTAGGGCGAAAGTGCGTAGCTTTAGGGAAAAATAACTTCAACTCGTCTTGATATTGGCATTGCTATGGCTACTTCTCTATTTCTCCGTCGTTATCTGCATCGCTATACGGCGGGCGCATTGAGTGTGCTCATAGCTGCATTCTCTCTGCCGTTAGGCAGCGGTAGGCAGGCGATCGCTCAAGTGCCTGAAGTGCCCAGAAGTGTTGATGAAACGGTAGAGTGCGAGCTGTTAATTGTGGGCGGCGGCCTGTCTGGAACATCTACGGCGTATGAGAGTTTGCTGGCAGGGCGGACGGTGTGTATGACGGAGCTGACTGATTGGGTGGGCGGACAGATTTCTTCTCAGGGTACGTCTGCTTTGGACGAGGCTAAAAAGCAGCGATCGCTCCTCTTTTACGCAGAAGGCTATAAAAACCTACGCCAGCGCATCGAAAAATTCTACGGCGAGCTAAATTCAGGCGGCTGCTGGGTTAGCGTCTCCTGCTTTCTCCCAGTTGATGCCAACACCATTCTCATGCGAATGCTGAACGACGCGGCCAAAGAAGGCGGCGGCAAGCTCAAGTGGTTTCCCTCTACGGTGGTTAAAGATCTTCAGATCAGCGCGGATGGTCGGATGATTGATGGCGCGATCGCCATTCAACACACGCCTGCCCCCGGTGCCTTTCCACTCAACACCAGACCCCTTTCCGAGACCCTCGTCGACAGCTACACCTACGAAGACTCCGACCAGTTCACCAAAAAAATCATTCAGTTCACGCCGCCAGCCAACCAAAAAGAAGGCCCTGCGGACTGGTACGTCGTCGAAGCCACCGAAACTGGCGAAGTCATCGCGCTCTCCGGCGTCCCCTACCAGCTCGGCCTAGACCCTCGCTCTTATCTAAACCCATCTTCTCCTACTGAAACGCGCAATCCCTACTGCGTGCAGGGATTCACTTATACGTTCGGCATGGAACGCACTGCCGAACCTCAGCCCCAGCCAGAACCCGCCTATTATCAACAGTACGCCCCCATCTTTAGCTACGAACGCCCTCGCGACAATAACGACTACTTTGATTACGTTTTCACCTACCGCCGCATCGCCGCCCCCGACCCACGCCCAGAAGGTAGACAGTTCGGTGTCTCTAAAGTCGCTCCCGGCGATATCTCAATGCAGAACTGGACGTGGGGTAACGACTATCGCCCTGGTACCTCCGCAGATAACTTAATCTACAGTGCCCAGCAGCTCGCCGCTTCAGGGCAGCTACAGCCGGGGGGCTGGCTTGGTGGCCTGCGCGTAGACACCCTGCGTAAAGGTGAGGAAAACGCCTATAGCTATTACCACTGGCTCACTACTGGCGATACCGATTCTCAGCTGGGCGCTGGCGTTAAAGAACCGAATCCAAACCATCTATTTGTTTCGGGCCTAGACGCTCCGATGGGCACCGCACACGGCCTATCCAAGCATCCCTACATCCGTGAAGCCCGTCGCGCCGTCGGCCGACCTAGCTACGCTCATCCGCAAGGCTTTATGGTTCACGAAATCGACATCTCTCGGGCTGACTACCGCAACGAGTACTACCAAACGTCTTTAGGCCCGACCCGCTACCGCGACCTGTGGTATGCGCTGGCCGGACTTAATACCGCTAGCGCTATCGACGATAAAGTACCGCCTGCTGACATTGCCCGTCGCACGCGTTCCACCATTTTCCCTGACTCAGTAGGCATCGCTCAGTACGCGATTGACTTCCACCCCTGTCTCACCCTGTCTCCTGCTGAAACCCCCGGCAATACCGAATATGAAAATATCCGCAAAGCCCACGGTCAGGCCTATCCTGGTCAAATTCCTTTGCGCGCCATGATTCCACAAAATATCGATAACCTGCTGATTGCGGGCAAAACGATTGCGACGAGTAATATTGCTGCTGCTGCCTACCGCGTGCACTCCTTTGAATGGTCAGTAGGTGCTGCTGCCGGAACAACTATTGACTTTGCCCTAAGTAACGGCATTTTGCCCTATGAGCTAGTAGATGATTTACCGTCTCCTGAGCCCATGCTAGAACAGCTTCAGCAACGGCTCAATGCGGAGGGCAATCCTACTGCTTTTCCTAATACGTCTATCTTCAATCTGGATTGGGAAGAGTGGCGCGTTTGGTAGCGATCGCGCCATTTCACGAGCTTCCAGACTGCTGGAAGCTCGTATAACTATCCCTTTGAGAGATACTCTTTAAATCACTTAAATGCCATAACCGTAGGCTTAGAACCTAAACCATTTTACATAAACAGCTTTTTAAAAATTTTCATAGATATGTCGAATTTGCAGCATCTTTTTAAACTCTCTCAGGGATCGCAGACTTGGAATCAGTGGAGAAGAGAGAATGCCAAAGTACTACCTGACTTTAGCGGCTCAAACCTGACTAAAGCAAAACTTAGCGGGGCTAATCTCTACCGATCGAACTTAAGCGATGTCGATTTTTTTGGCGCTGTACTAATCAGCGCAAACTTAGTTGAGGCTAACCTCAAAGGCTCTAACTTTAGCGGTGCAGACTTTAGTCGCTCTAATTTCAGCGAAGCCGACCTTCGCAAGGCTGATTTCTTTAGAGCTGACTTGAGCGAAGCTTCGCTGTACAAAGCCGACCTTCGCGGCGCAGATTTTAGCGGTGCTAATTTATTTAAGACCAATCTCAGAGACGCTAACCTCAGCAAGGCTATCTTCAGCACCTCAACCTATTTTTCTGAGGCCCAAATTCAAGACCTTCAGCAGCGAGGCGCCGTGTTTACCTGCTCTATTTCATAAGGGCGCGATCGCTAGCCTACGACAACTACCAAGGATTGCCAATCATCGTAAAAGCAGACCAGTAAAACGGGTGAGAGAAGTCCCACCGCCCGCTCTCTTTAAGTTCTTTGAGCACGGCTAAGACTTCGCCATTTGATCCGTACACTTCACCATCATTAATTCCAACTTCTCCATTAATTAGCTTCACTTGCGCCTGTTGCAGGGCATCTGTTTTTACAGAAGCATCGCGCATCTGATCGTAAAACTGAGTCATGAATCCTAGCGTACCTTCATCACTAACTGGCCATAAGCTCGCTAGCGCCGACTGCGAGCCTGCGCTCACCGCAAATCCTGCAAAACCGTACTCCGCTTCTAAGTCACCGACGGCCGTATTGCAGGCACTCAAAATAATCATGCTCAGCTTCTCTTGATCGAGCTGTAGCGCGTTGATATTGCCTAAAGAGAGTTTTTCGTCCCAGAGCTGAATATAAGAATTTTCTAAGTCTCCAGATTCAAATACGGCGTGCGTGGCTAAATGAACAATTCCGTAGTCTTCTTTTTGCAGCTGGTTTTGAAGCGTGGTTAGCACGAAGTCTTCGTTCAAAAAAGCATCACCCTCCCAGCGGTTCTTTTCAATGAGAGAAACTTCTGCGTTTACAGCAGGCAAGTCAGGCTGGTTTTCAAACTTAGAAGCGCCCATGGCGAGTATGCGAGAGTCTTTAAGGCGAGTCCTTTCGGTATTATTGATATTTGCAAGGCTGACGCTGGGAAGCAGGCCTAGGCTATAGCTCTCGACTAAGTAGCGATCGCCATCGTGCAGCGCAGAAACGGGCATCGTCCGCAGCCCCGTATCCATTACAAACCCCAAGCTAGTAATCTGCTGCGCGCTCAATATTTCTGAAATGGGATCAACAATCCAGTCATACAGCTGTTGTGCAGGTGGCAAATATTGCTGTGGCGTTGAGAACTGGCTGGTGGCCTGACGCCTCAGCGTGCGGTTGGCCTGATCCACCTGCGCGCGTGTAATGCCCCATCGCCGCTGCCGCACAGGCTCACCATCCGGTGCAATCACCATTATCTCTAGCTGATCGTCGGGCTGTATATCACGGTCTTCTAAAATCACAGATGCCTCTGACGCGGCATCTGGCACGAAGTAAACATAGACAATCGCGGGCTTAGCGGTTGTAGATCGTTCAATCTCCTTCAAAGCATCTTGCGTTTCTTGTAACGAAATCGACTGACTGGCCTTCGCGGTACCAACGATGCCGAGATAATCTTCAAAGTTCTGATTATTTCTCGTCTCGATTTGTTGGAATAGACTTCTTGTATCTTCGCTGTTGCTGGTGGCTGGTCGAACGTTTAGTAGCTCAGACGTTGTAACGGTTGCTCGGTTAGCCGCTGCATCAGAGATACCCGCAGGTAGTCGGCCTCGATTGAATAGCTCAATTTGATCTTGCTTATAGCTTCCTAAAAAATTGCCAGAAAGAATGGCTGTTTGAGGCGGCGCTTCGATTCTGAAGGCGGTACCGTTATCTACGTTGTTGTTTCCTACCTGAAATAAGTCGCCTGCTCTGTCTACGCTTCCGTAGCTGATACGAATCTTGCCGTCTTTAGTGCCGATGGTTGAAATGCTCGCCCCTCCCACTAAGAGGCCTCTATCTGAATTCTCAATAGAGCCAGTCGCTTTGAACTTACCCTCTGTTGAAATATCTACCTGAGTGGGTTCGCTATTGTTGTTGCCTCGCGCATCGATAAACTCAATACTGATAGTCCCTTCGCTGTTTAAGCTTACGCTACCTGACTGGCGAGGCGAACCGCCATCGTCGCGATCGCCATTTGCGGTTGTAATGCCACCGGTAGTAATGCGGCCAGTCGCTGAGCGAATGGTGATATTACCGCTGCGCCGACCACCGCTGGTGTTAATGCGATCGCTCTTGATATCTGTTCGAGCTGCAATCTCAATATCGCCGCCTCTTAACTCTCCGCTACTGTCAAGATCTCCATTGACGATAACGCTACCGCCTTCGCTGAGAAGGGTGATGCCTTGTCCTCTTGCTGCGATCGCTCCAGTTTGAATATCTTGCCGTGCCTGCAAACGAACGCCGCCATTGATTGCCGTGACTGGGCCGCTGCGAATGCGGCCGTCTGTTTGTAGCGTGATATTACCGTTGATGGTCGTGAGCAAATGATTGCGAGTATCTATTTCAGATTGCGATCGCAACACCACCCCGTCTTTAAAAGCAGCATCTCCTACTAAGCGAATACCACCTACCTGTTCTCTCGATCCAATCTCAATTTCAGCAAATCCTGGCTGAATCGCTGCCAGCTCGCCTTCTGTAATATTCAGCGCCAAAGTGCTGCCATCTTGCCCACCTAGCTCAATGTCAAATGCTGAATCATTAGGACGAATGCTGAGCCTTCCTTGCCCGACAATTTTTCCGCCGACGTTGCTACCGTTGGAGTCTTGCCCAATATTAATATCATCACCGATGAGGCGCAAATCGCTGGTTCCGCTATCAATCGATTCCGTAATTTGAGAAAGATAGTTAATGAATTGCACGGTATGGCCTTCACTCTCAAGACTATCGTTCTGAATGTTTTGAATGTCACTAAACGTCAGCAGGCTCGTCCCATCTTGAAGGAGCGCGCCTTTGTTCTTTCCGTCGCTGACAACTCCACCTAATGCCGCATTGAGATCGCCTATAGCCCAGGTTGTATTAAGGCTGTCAGTAACAATCCGATTGCCTTCATTACTCCCACCAACAATCGTAATATCAGAAGCTGAATTGAACCTACTAACATCAAAAGTATCTTTACCTACGCTGCCTACAAGCGTCTCGAAGTTTTGAAACCTGAAGGATTCAACCGTATTTACGCCCCCACGATTAATGTTCCAAGTATGGTTCTGATTGCTATCTTCACTTTGCAATGTGGCTAGGGTCAGCGTATCTGTTCCCTTACGACCGTCTAGCACTTCAATGTCTAAAAAGGTAAAGTCGTTTATTCTTCCAGCGCGATCGCCCGTAATCTCAAATATATCTGTATCGTCTGTACCGCGTAAAATATCCTCCTGATTGCCACCTACAAGGTTCTTAAATCCCTCAAATCGCAATCCATTGATATAGCCGCTATCTGGCCCGTCAATAATCCAAGTATTGTTGCGCTGCTCTCCGCGCAGTGTCCCTTCAGTGCCAGTGGAAAATAGCTGCCCTATATTAGTGAGCGCGGTAGAGCCTAAGTCAATATCTGTGGGCTGTTCTCTCATGCTCTCGTAGCGAATACTATTGTTACCAGCGCCGCCATCAATACGCTCAAACTGATTGACTGAAGCATCCTCAGCAAAGCTGAACGTATCGTCAAAGCTGCCGCCCAAAATGCTTGAAATGCTTGAAAACTCTATAGCGCTATTGAGCAAATAGCCTTCTCCGGCTCCGGTAAGTTCGTATCGAGTATCTTGATTCGGCCCTAGTAATGAGCGACCACCTGCAAGGGTGATGCGAGGCCGAGTGATGTTACGAATAGCTCCAGACAGTATGCTAATAGCGCCTGTGCTACCAGCAGCTCCAATCGTAAGCTGATTGACCTGGTCGCTAATAGCATTGAGCTCAGATGCACTGATATCGAGCTTGCTAGTATCTGAGCTTTCGTCACTGTCTGTGCCTATTCTAATATCTTGCGCTTCGCTAGCGGCTGCAATATGAACAGTGTTTCCAACAACAGAATTTCGGCCACCTGTTAGCGCTAAGCTATCTCCAAACAGTTGAATGTTACCGCCAACAGGTTCTGTTTTACTGCCGATCGCAATCACCTCTTGCACGCTCAAGTCGCGGCTTGCTCTTAATGAAACGTCACCCGAACCATAATAGTTAGAGGTATCGTTTACCCGTAGATTAATTCGATTAATATCGATATCTTGAGCTTCTACCGTCACAGTACCGCCATTTTTAGCGGCTGAGGCGCCTACATTGGCAAGCGGTGAGCTGTTGATAGCTGCGACCTCCACCAGTCCCTGCTGAGCCAATAGAGTGACGCTGCCGCCTTCTGCCTCACCATCACCGTTGTAGTCGAGCGATCGCGTATCGATGGCCCCGACAGAAATATTGCCGGTCTGTGCCAGTAGCGCGATCGCTCCACCAGGCTTCGCTGCCTTATCTCGAACCGATGCGATGGTTCCTGAGTTCAACGTTCCAGCGACCTGAATACTACCACTGGCTTCTAAAGTAATATCGCCTCCCTTAACAGCGTTTTCGCCTACGGCCCAAGCCCAAGTTTTGATGAGGTTGTTAATAACAATATCGCCATCTTCTGCTTTGACTGTGACATCTCCACCGCTACCTGCGCTGTGTGCCAAGGGAAAAGAAAAGCTGTTGGTGCTAATAGAATCAGCTGAAACGCCTCGGCTGCTCACTAAGGTGACATTTCCGCCTGATGTTTCATTTTGGGTGGTCAAATCGGTATTAATTCGTCCTGCTGTAATCCCTGCTCCCGAGATGAAAATCGTACCCCCGTCTGTATTGATAGTGCCGCCTGTTTCACTACCGGTAGGAGAACTTATATCCATTAAAAACTGTCCTTCTCCACTCTTGTCAGCATCAGCTACAAAAGCTAGCGATGCACCCGACGTAAAAGATAGCTCTTCGCTTGTTGAATTCATAATAGCGATGTCATGGGTTGCCGATATGGTTACAGCACGACCGTCGTAGCTATTTATTTGCCCCTCATCAGAAAAGCGCTGCGAGATAAGCGCATTTCCTTTTCCTTCATCGATAGCTGCGTTGCCTAGCCGCACGCGACCCTCTTCTACTGATAAAGACGTAGCCTCTGCAAAATCTCCTCCAGTCAGCATCTGTCCAATATTTTGAGCTGTAATAGTAAGACTCTCATCAAAAGAGGTATCACTGGCTTCTACTTCTAAAGACAGCAGCTGATTGTTTTGTGAGAGTCGAACAACTTTTCCGCCTTCTGCTGCTGCAATGCTCAGCGTTCCTTCTGGCGCGCTTAGGCTGCCATCGTTCACGACGGTGCCGCCTATCAGGCTAATTGACCTGCCCTCTTCAACGCTTAAATTCCCCAAATTAACAACCGCACCGGGCCGCTCAGTTTCAAAATAAAAAGCATTAGGATCTCCGGTTAGGCTGCTGTAGTCGTTAAGACGTTCTGCGCTGAATCGACCGTCGTTGAACCCCATGCTGGTCGCTGTTGATGCTGTAAAGCTGCCGGGTAGGTTTAGCTGCGTCTCTGGCCCAAACAAAATGCCAGCCGGATTCATCAGATACAGGCTAGCTTCGCTTCCCTCAACTTGAAGCGTGCCGTTAATAATAGAAGCCTGACTACCATTGATGCGACCAACCACGTTTTGAACGCTGTTATCGGTCACAAAATTCGCGGTTTCTTCAGCGGTGATATTAAATTGTTCAAAGCTGTGAAAGAGATTGTTCCCTGAGTTTTGACCACCCGTAATGTTGATATAATTGTCTTCGATATCGACGGTCGTTTGGGCTCTATCCTCTGCCGAAATAACCTGGGCGATCGCACTGGTTGCGGATGTCGCAATGCTCAAGACTGGTAACAGGATCAAAGAGACCTTAGATGCGATCGCCTGGGAAGATGCCTTACTCATACGGATGCCGTTCACGTCAGGAAATTGTTAAGTGACAATACTCAAGAATTCAGCTCAAAAAGCTACGCCTATAGTGCCCATTGCTAAAATGATGGATGTTCTATATCCCTACGAATTAGTGAATATCGCCTAATACCCTGATTTTTCATGAACCATTAGGACTGTTGTAAGCTGAAGATCTCTCTAAATAGGTGGCTTAATCGATGGAAGTCTCAGATAGCTGGCAGAACTGGTTATTCACAGTGACCTACCTTTCTTTTACGGCCTTTATCATCTGGCAGGTAGTCAAGCCTCGCCAGTAGTCGTGTCAGTAGGCGGGATGGCTACGCAATCTCAGGTGCTGACAATGCGGGTGGCTGGTAATATGAAAAGCTATCACAAGCGCATAGATAAAGAAGGATTAACAGGGGCCAGCCGAAATGCTGAAACGGTTTATGACTTGGCTACTACGTCAATTGCAAGGACTTATGGGCGCGCTAAATGGGAAGCGCAGCGGCTCACCGACGCCCGGCCAAGACTTTCGTGACAGTGCTAAGCAGAGGGCTGAACAACCATCTGGCCAACCGTTGGGCCAGTCGTCAGAGCGATTATCTGAGCAACGCGATCGCCCTCAGGTGACTGGCTCATCGCGCGCTACGGTTCCTATCGTAGAACACCTGCCTAGCAAGCCATCTGCCGAACCAGACAATCGCCCTGCAAACGATCTGACTGACGCCACCCTATCTGAACCAGACACGCACAGGCGTCTGGACGCAGCAGCAGCAGCACCTACTAATATTGAAACGGTAACGCCGAACTTTCCTACCAACGTTTCTGAGTTGCTCAGCTCTCCGCTTAGTCGGACGGATGAGAACCTGATCGAAAAAGAAGCGCCGGTACCGTCCGATACGGAAGAGGCCATCACACCGGCTACGTCTGTCCGAAGCTTGAAAAGAGTAGATGACGATAGTCAGCTTCCAGGCATTCATGACGTACTCCCTGCTATAGAACCTGCCACGTTAGATGAGCCCGATAAAGTCTTATTAGGCGAGCCCGATAAGGCCTCACCCAGTAAGGTCTCACCCAGTAAGGTCTCAATAGAGACATCCGAACAAATTGAAAAATCGCCTGATATTACAGAACCTGATATTGCAGCGCCAGAGCCTATCCCACCTGACGGCGTTGAGCAAGCTGTCCTATTTAGTTTTGATATTACTGAGCAAGCTGTTGATGCGCGAGGCGATGAACCCTTAGCTAAAGAATCCATCGGTGTCATCTCTGATTCGCCTGAAGATGAAGATGTGCCCGATGATGAAGGGCTCAATAGTGAATTGGCCGAACCCGCTGTAGAAAACACTGCCAGCGGTGAAATTCTGATAGATGTCTTACCGACCGATGAAGCGCCATCCGCTGAGACGGCATCTTCCGAGTCGTTGGACTCTAAAGTTGAAACGCTGCCCTACCCCTGGTCTTTACCAGTTCCTACAGCAAAACAACAACCTGCAAAAGAGACTCAGCCTGAAAACGCTGTTCCGGCTGCTAAGGCCGCTGATGTTGAACCTGCAACGGTTGAACCTGTGCGGGCGATCGCCTCAAGCCCTCAGCCAGATACCCAATCAGACGCTCGGTCTGACGTTCAATCAGACACCCGGCCTATCAAAAATGGCGTCGTCAAGCTGCTGTTTACGCTTAAAGAAGGTAACTTTCACGGCTATATTGCACCAGACGATGGCTCCAAAGATATTCTTTTTCACCAAAAGTATATCAACGCTGATATTTTTGCCCACCTAGAACGCGGTGTTCCGGTTACAGCCTCTGTCAAATACATTGAAGGCAAGGCCTACGCCACCCACGTTGACTTGCTTTAGCGGCTGCGAAAAACTAGAGGAAAAGCTTATAGGCTGGATTATCGCTTTCGTTCCAGTAGCGATAGCCTAGCGTGTCTAAAAAGGCTTCCCACTGCGGCATTTCCTGAGGTGGCACCTGCATGCCAACTACAATTCTGCCGTAGTCGGCCCCGTGGTTGCGGTAGTGAAATAGGCTGATGTTCCAGTTAGGGCTCATTGCGGTGACAAAGTTGGTGAGTGCGCCCGGCCTTTCTGGAAACTCAAAACGATAGAGTAGTTCGTGGTTCGCTAAAAATGATTTGCCACCTACCATATGCCGCAGATGCATTTTGGCAAATTCATCGTCTGTCAGGTTTAGAGCTTCAAATCCACTCGTTTGAAAGTTTTGCTCAATCGTATGCACGTCTGCTCTGCCTTTAACCTTAATGCCGACGAAGATATGCGCCTGATTCTCGTCGGCAATGCGATAGTTGAACTCGCTGATGCTGTGATTGTCTAGCGTGTCGCAAAACTTGCCGAGGCTTCCAGGCTGTTCTGGAATGGTGACGGCGAACACCGCCTCTCGTCCTTCACCTAGTTCGGCACGTTCAGAGACGAAGCGGAGCCGATCGAAGTTCATGTTAGCTCCGCAGGCGATCGCAACTAACGTTTCGCCTTCAATTTTTTCTCTCGCTACGTAGGCCTTTGCTCCTGCGATCGCCAACGCCCCCGCAGGCTCTAAAATCGAGCGCGTGTCTTCAAAAACATCCTTAATCGCGGCGCAAGTATCATCTGTACTCACCAAAATCACTTCATCCACATACTGCTGACACAGGCGAAAGGTTTCCTCTCCCACCTGCCGCACGGCAACACCGTCTGCAAAGAGACCGACCTGCTTCAGGGTAATGCGATCGCCCTTTGCCAAAGACTGACTCATCGCATCCGCGTCCACTGGCTCCACGCCAATAATTTTGATCTCAGGTTGCAGTCGCTTAATGTAGGCCGCAATGCCCGAGATTAGCCCGCCGCCGCCAATGGCCACAAAAATCGCATGAATCGGCTTCTGGCACTGTCTCAAAATCTCCATGCCAATCGTGCCTTGGCCAGCGATCACGTCTGGATCATCAAAAGGATGAATAAAGGTTAGTCCCTGCTCTGTTTCTAGCTGACGCGCGTAAGCATACGCATCATCATAAGTATCACCATACAAAATGGCCGTGCCGCCTCTGGCTCTAACCGCGTCTACCTTCATTTGCGGTGTCGTTACTGGCATTACAATGGTTGCTGCTGTGCCCAACTTACTGGCACCCAAGGCCACCCCTTGGGCGTGATTACCTGCCGATGCCGCAATCACACCGCGACTGAGTAGCTCTGGTGGAAGCTGAGCCATTTTGTTGTAGGCTCCGCGCAGCTTAAACGAAAACACACACTGCATGTCTTCTCGCTTGAGCAACACCTCGTTATTCAATTTCTCTGATAGCCGAGGTGCTTTCTCTAAAGGCGTTTCTTGGGCTACCTCATAGACGCGAGCTTTGAGGATGCGTTCTAAGTAATCAGAATGGGTCACAGCTTAAAATTGTCGAAGTAAAAGGGTTACTTCTTACTCTACGCCTTTAGGCCCGCACCTCACCTGCAAGCCTGCACCTCATTAGATGAACCGCTTAGAACAGGCACCCTCAAACAAACGTCACGCTTGTGCTGTTCAGATTGACCTCAGTAACGTTTTCTATCACCGCTATCAGGTCTTGTCCGTCATGAAGACGAAGATCACCGTTATGAGACCACTGAACGTAGCGATCGGCAGAGCCGTGAAGCTGAAGGACATCTACTGCTGCATCAAAATCTTTGATACGAGCATAATCGCTACCAAAGTCACTGGTGTAGTAGCTTTGAGCCGCGCTGCCTAGAACAAAGGTATCTGATCCCGTGCCGCCGACCAGAATGTCTTTTTCAAATGCACCTAGGGCGATCTCATCTGAGCCCTCTAGCCGATCGTCTCCAATGCCACCTTCTAGGCGATCATTGCCTCGTCCGCCAACCATGTAGTCATTATCTTCAAAAGATGGCGCAGATCCATGACTTGCGTGGTTTGTTTGTTTTGCTTCGACAATCAATCGGGGCTCGTAACTGCTCTCCGATGACATAAAGTCAACGCCATTTGATCCTTGTGAAATAAGCGCCCATCCTTTGTTGGCGCTTGGATTAGCCTGCCACGCCCGTAAGCTTTCCGTCACATCTAGTCTCAAAATACCTTCGTTGACATAACCTGTCACATCAACAGCCCCCTCAGCAGCTTCTATCCCATTTGCTTGGATGCCCTCACCCCAGGAATGCCAAGTGTCGTTTTCAGACCAGTCTCTCAGCATCTCGTGTACGGCTAGGCGATCGCCCTCATCCGTTACAGTTAGCTCAACGATGGCAGCGGTAATATCGACGCCCGACCCAATTTGACCTGCATTATTACCGAATATATCGTCGAACCGGATCAGGCCATAATCAGAATATCCGCTGCTGCTACCGTCCGCGCCTATTTCTATGTCATTGCCATGGCTGCGGTATCGGTAGTAACCTTCAAGCTTTGTATCAAACGTACTGTTGTAGCCATTAGTCCCTTGTTCAAAGGTTAATGTTGTTGCAACCTTCGATGGCTCAGGCGTCTGCGCTTCACGGGCCTGCTCTTCGGTGTTGCCATACAAAATATCGTCTCCAGCATTACCGTACAGGTTGTCATTACCCCGTCCGCCATACAGCGTATCGTTGCTATCAGAATCATCGAGTCCACTATCAAACTCGCTCTCTCCATACAGCGTGTCGTCGCCCTCTCCACCGTAAATCACATCGCTACCTTCTCCCCCTCTTAAGAAATCACTATGAACGCTGGCATCGTCGCTAATGGCCTCTGCCTCTACTGGCGGCGCGACTCGCACAAATTTGATGTAATCAACGTACGCTCTAGCATTTCCTGCTGTTGTACCTATAATTTTCAGGTAGTCACTATTGTTATTTAGCTCTACGCCCGCAGCCACCGTCCGCTCCGTCCAGCCATTTGTAGAAGCGTTAGACTCTTCTACCTGCCATCGATCCAAATCTTGAGTACCAAGCTGTACGGCTAGCTCAGTTCTCTCGCTTGTAAAGCTACCATGACGAATAATCACATCGTAGTATCCTGTTTCTTCTGTAAATAAAAGCGTACCGCTAGCTTCATCAATGGTGGCATACTGTCCTCCAGATCCTGATGTGCTTCCAGAGGTAATCTCGCCTGTTCCGGAGAAATAGATGCTCTCGGCTTCCACAATTGTTGTTTGACCTACAGGAATAGCTGTCTCGCTATTGTCTTCGTTGGTCGAGGCAACGGCTTCTTCGACCGCTAAGAATTCTACATAGTCAATTCGAGCTAAGTCATCGCTGTCGGCCCATCCTTCAATTGAAATAGAGTCGCCTTCGTTGATTTGAATTTGAGTGCCGACTGATTGCCGCCCTGCGACCCGGCTAGCGTCAGTAATGAGCTGCCAGTCCTTGATTGTTTTGCCATTGATCTTAAAGGAAGCCCAGGCCGCACCATAATTTTCGTCTAGATAGCTGACAGAGATATCATAGGTGCCCGAGGCTTCTTGAAATATGGAAGTGGCTTTGCCATAGTCGCCTTTGCTGGTCGCGATGACAGCTTTTCCGGAGGAAAAATCATTTCTCTCCTCAACCTCATAGCCCCCTTCTAAATCAAAAGATTCGGCTTCAAATCGCAGCGCTTTTTTCTCGTTTCTCGCTGCCGAATTTTGCACAATATTAAACTGATGGCTCCTTGCATCCACCTTAATAACGTTTTGCGCAGTGCCTAGCGTGTTTCTCAGCCAGTGTGCTTCAGCACTACCGGAGTCGGCTGATATCAATTCTCCGCCTAGTGCGATCGCCTTAGACGCATCCCCGCTTTCACTTTCAAGATAAAAGCTGCCATCGTAGAATTCAGCAGAGGCAAGGGCTGTATTTTTTGTAGTAGAGATGATATTGAGATGATCCATTCTCATAAACTCATAGCCCTCTGACTGGCCTATGACTCTGATGGTTTCTCTATCATCAATTTGTACATCTCTAATTGTGTAAGTTACGAAATTATCTGCACCTACACCTGCGTTTTGTAGGTTTTTATCAAGCTTCCAACTAAAGCTTCTAACAGCACCCGCTTGTTCAAGCTCTACAGTTATTTCACCAATACCGTCAGATTCATCGTGGTAGCCAACGACAAGATCGTACACACCACTTGGCCCATCAAAGCCTGTAGTCGCTACACCCTTAGATCCCGTAGAGACAAATCCACCACCAGAAGATGCATCCCTTGAGTGTGTGCTGAAGCCTTCCTCTAAAACAAAATCCTTTTCTAATTCGTACGTCCAGATATCTATCGTCTTCCGAGCAGCTGTAAAGCCTGCCTGCTGAGAGATTTCTTCTATGCTGATATTTTGCTCCGTATGGTTATCGCCTGTGTACAGATCACCATATAAAATATCTCTGCCTCTACCACCGCTGATGACATCTCTCCCTTGTCCGCCAATAACGATATCATTTCCGTCGTCACCACTTACGTTGTCGTTACCGTCTCCGCCGTCTAATACATCGCTATCTCCATCACCTTTAAGCAGATCGTTGGCTTGCCCTCCACTGATAATGTCGCTGCCAAACCCTCCAGATAAGATGTCATGACCTTTTTGTCCGTACAGCCTATCGCTGCCGTTTCCACCTTCTATAAAATCATCACCGTGCCCGCCGTATATTTTGTCGTCGCCATCTTCGCCTAGTAATGTGTCATCGCCACCTTCGCCTAGTAATGTGTCGTCGCCAGCTTTCCCTGCAATCAGGTCATCACCCTTTCCGCCGTTCACCAAATCTTTGAAATGGCTACCGACCAAAATATCGTCTGCATCGCCTCCCGATATAGGCGTAGTAATGTCAATCTCTTCGGCTTCACCGTTGTCAGTGACTGTAACGTTGTTAGCTTCTAAGCTGGTCTTTTCAAAGGTAGAGAAATAAGTATCTAGGCTCTGCCAAAAATTCTCGTATCCAACTTCTAGGATCTGGTACCACTGAGTATCGCCCATGCCTATATTGAACATGCTCTCTTCAAACATTTGATACCAATGACCCATGCCCATATCGAACATGCTTTCTTCAAACATTTGATACCAATGGGTGCCGCCCATGCTGAGGTCTGAACCATCGGTTTGCTGCGACCAAAAGCTATAGCCAATCTCAAAGACTTGGTACCACTGACTATGGCCCATATCAAAGATGCTGTCTTCAAACATCTGTAGCCACTGCGTGTAGTCCATGGTGTAGAGGTAATTGTCTCCTCTACTCTGATTCAGGATTTGGCTGTCTATGCCTGTACTGGCTGCGATGGCTTCTTCCGCTTCTTTCAGCAGGGCCTGCATGTTAGTCGTTGCGCTCAAGCCAGCCAAATCTACATCCCATCCCAGGATGTCCATTGCGCGAATGTCTTGTACTGAAAGCCCAACAAATTCATCGTATGCCAGCGTAGGGTCCATAATGCCTATGGGGTCTTCGCCCCTTTTCCAATGGCTGGCCTGATGCCCATCGCCACCTTGTGATGTATCTGTTCCTGTCGCAAAGTCGCCAAGATTGGTAGCGCCATTATCTACCGACAGATAGGCATTATCACCTACTGTCAGGCTACTGAGATTACCATCTATACTTTCTATTTTGCTAGCAGCTTCTGTATGCCTGAACAGATCTAGCATTGTGAAATCTTTAATTCTAGTTTCACCCGAAAGCAGCTCTTGAACATCTATTGTCCCGTCCATGCCGCTAACAAATCCGAGACTGTGGCCGATCTCGTGTAGTGCCATAGATAGAAAGTCTAATTTGCCTACGGCTGTCGTATCTTCTCGGGTGTAGTTATAGCCCCAGTCAAAGCTGTTGTTGATGAGGATATAGCCATCTAATGCGTTTTTCTCAATAAGGTCATTTTCCCAGATACCGCCTTCTGTCGTTCCATTCTTTATGGCGATCGCCTCTTCCATCCCCAGTGCTCTAGCCTGAGCAGAGGTCAGCAGTATCTCTGAGTTGCGAGTTACCACCTCATCATCGACCAAAAAGTCAGTGGTATTGCCTGCTTGCATATTTTCTGCGGCCTGCCGATCCGCTTCACTAGTGGCGTCTTGTTCTTGATACTGCTTGAAGACGCCGTAGTGCTGATTGACGGTAATGGGTACTGCTCCGCCGATAGCCTGGTCATTTTCCAACTGTGCAACGCCGCGAATCTCTAGTGTGACGGTGATATCGTCTTTGAGAACTTTTTGCCAGATAGCAGCTGCCATCTCGAATCCAATTCTTTGTTCGAGTGTGACGTTAGGCTTGAAGTTGAAGTTGAAGCGTACCATGGGTTGTTTTTATATGAGTATGTGGATAGGGAAAGAACGAGTGATCAGCTGACTTTGGCGATCGCACTTCGTCATCCGAAAAGATGCTGGTTGATATAGGTTCTTAGATCTCTTGCTGTATACAAAGTAGCTACGCGTGTATAAAAAAAGACCTGGAAATGCACCGACATTTCCAGGTCTTTATATGATGATTTTAGGAAGAGAACCTTACAAATCTTTCAAATATGACGTTTTAGCTGCTGTGTTCCTCTAGTGCCAATAGAATTTGATGATGCTCGGTAAATACGTAAGGGCTATGTAGTTGTGTTTCAAGAACGATGAGTGAATAGACTGTTTACGCCTTTCTCTAAACGAATGCTACGCGATCGCCACCAAGATCGATGCTGCTGATATTTTCCAATACTGCTATCAAATCCTCTCCGTCATGGAGATGGAGATCACCTTGGTGAGCCCTCTGTACATATCTATCAGCCGTACCGTGGAGCTGTAATGTATCTGTTGAGATATCGAAGTCCTTAATTCGAGCGTAGTCATTACCCAGATCGCTTGTATAGTAGCTGCTTTCAACGCTGCCCAACACAAAAGTATCGCTGCCTAAACCACCGACCAAAATATCTTTTTCAAAAGCGCCCAAGGCGATCGCATCCGATCCATCTAACCGATCGTCTCCAATCCCTCCTTCTAATCGATCGTCTCCTCGCCCGCCAAATATGGTGTCGTTATCCTCGACTATCTTTTCTGTTTCAACAATTAATCGAGGCGCATTATTGCTTTCAGATGAACTAAAATCCACTCCATTGGAACCTTGTGAGATAATTGCCCACCCCCGATTGGCGCTTGGATCATCCTGCCATGCCTGCAAGCTTGCCGTAACGTCCAGTCTCAAAATGCCTGTATTGACCCAATCTGTCACATCAATGGCTGTACTTTTTGCCTCTGTTCCATTAGCTTGAATTCCATACCCGAAAGATGACCAAGTATCATCCTCAGACCAGCTTTTCACCATTTCATGGATGGCTAGGCGATCGCCTTCATCAAATACATTCAGCTCAATAGTCGCTGACGTAATATGACTGTTTGACTCGATTTGGCCTACTTGCTCACCAAATATATCGTCGAATCGAATAAGGCTATAGTCTGAGCGCCCATCGTCATAGCCGTCCGCGCCTAGCGTCGTTGAGTTTCCATAACTACGGTTATAGTAGCGGCCATCAAGCTTCGTATCAGCGGTTCCATTGTAGCCGTCGATGCCTTGTTCAAAAGTTAGCGTAGTCGTCGCTTTTGGTGAAGAAGTCTCTTGGTCACTAGCACCGCCATACAGCGTGTCGTCGCCAGAGTTACCGTAGATTGTGTCGTTACCTTCACCACCATAGATAGTGTCTTTAGTCTTCTCAGGATTGCTGAATCCGGTATCGTACTCGTCTTCTCCGTAAATCCTGTCATTTCCTTCCCCACCATAAATAGTGTCGTTGCCCAGCCCACCTCTTAAAATATCACTGCCGCTGCTGCCATCTGTTGCAATATCAATTTCAACAGGAGCTTCTACTTGTATAAGCTTAATGTAGTCAACAAATGCCTTGTCTTCTCCATCTCTTGTCCCAAGTATTTTGAGGGTATCTTGCCCGCGCGTAAGCCGAACGCCAGTTGCTACCGTACGAGTCACAAATGCCTCAGACTTAGCATCTTTCTCACCTAGATCCTGGTCTAGCAACCATGCTTCGCCTAAGTCTTCGTTATTTAGCTGCAATGCTAAGGATGCTTCACCTTTATTTCCGTCAAAGTAGCCGACAATAACATCGTAATATCCTGTTTCTCCTAAGAACAGTGACGAGGCAGAAACTGTTCCCTCCTTTTCCTCAGACTCAATATGTTTACCACCATCAGACTTGTTATCTTTTACCTTATATTTATCAGAGCGATCCATCTGTTCCGCTTCTATGGTGATAACACTACCAGTGCGAACAGGCGACGCTGTTTCCTCTTCTAGCTCCTCTAACTCCTCAGAGGCATATGGCTCATAGCTAGGAACAAAATCAATATAGTCAAGCTGAAACTTTCTTTCACCAGTTTTTAGCCTGATCTGATCTCCATTGTTTATAAATATTTCCGTTTCAAAAGACCGAGAGGCAACTCTCTTGTCTTCAGTCTTTCTCAAGTCTAAGGATAGAGTATCGTTATCTGCTATAGATAGCTCAACGCTACCTTCACCATCTTTGTCCAAGTAGCCTAACTGAATGCTATAGAGTCCTGACTCTCCTTTAAAGGTAGTGGTCGCAGAAGCGAATTTTTCTACTTCTACTGCTTTGCCGCCAGAGGTATAGTCATTCTCTTTATCTTTAGACTTGCCACTCCAAGAAAAGTCTTCGGCTTCTAAGCGAACCTGATCTAGCTGAACTGCAAAGGCTGCTCCAAAGTCGCTTTCTGAAGCAACAACGTTAAACTGGCTTTCACTGACATCAATTTTGACAATGCCCTCTGTGGTTCCAAAGGTATGCTTTAGCCAGTTATGTTCGTCATTCTTTTCCGTTTGTACAAGGCTGCCGCCTAGAGAGCTAGCTAAAGAATTAGCTTCCTGAGCACTTCCTGTCTGGCTGCGAACATATAGATTGCCATTGTAGAATTCGGCTCCTGTTAACAATGCAGAATCTCTTACGGATATAATGTCAACAGAGTTAATAGTAATAAAATTTCCGGATGCCCGGTTCCCTTCAATTTCTATTTTATTGTCGGAATTAATCCTTACATTTTTAATAACGTAAGTGACAAAATCATCGTCTCTCACATACTTACTTGTAGATTCTCTATCTGAAGATAATTTGATCTTCTGAGAGTTGTCTTCTTGCTTTCTCCCTGCTTTTATCTCTAGCCCAAGTTCTCCTTCTCCTTTAGATTGATCGTAGTAGCTGACGATAATATCATAGACACCATCAGGCCCTTTGAACTTTATATTGGCTTTGTCATCAGAGATACTGTTCTCTGCTTTTTTCTTGCGATCGTGCTTGCCAGGCTGCTCGGACTCATCTTCTTCAGCCTTAATCCCTAACCAAAAGTCAATTGGCGACTGGTCAGTCCCTGTAATAAACCCTGCCCTTTCTGCAATCTCGCCTAGATCAACTTTACTATCACCGCTGGCTGCTCTATTGAATTCTCTTGTTGGTTTATCAACGCTCTCAATAGCATTGAAATATTGGTCGCCATAGATAACGTCATCGCCATTTCCACCGTTTGCGATGTCCTCTCCATGCCCACCAATAATGACATCTTCTCCATCACCACCATCAATGTCGTCATTATCTTTGCCGCCATCAATGACATCGTTACCATCGTTGCCATTCAGCAAATCTTTTTCACTACCGCCATATAGCAAGTCGTTTCCTAACCCGCCAGAAAGGATATCGTAGCCTTCCTCTCCATGCAGCTCATCATCACCCGCTTCACCAGAAAGTAGGTCGTTGCCTCTCCCACCATATAGTTTGTCGCTACCATCTGCCCCAAACACGATATCATTGCCACCTTCTCCTAGCAATATATCGTCGCCGGTTTTTCCGTCAATTAGGTCATCACCATTTCCACCGTTAACTAAATCCTTAAACGCGCTGCCGACTAAAATATCGTCTGTATCGCCTCCTGATATAGGTGTAACGGCTTCAGATTTTCCAACGGCGCTATTGTCAATAATCACGCCATTGTTCGCTTCGATGCTGCTAGAGTCTATCTCTTCTAATGTAGAGAAATAAGTCTCTACGTTTTGCCACCACTTTTCGTAACCAACCTCTAGAAGCTGGTACCACTGGGTATCGCCCATGCTGAGCATACTATCAAGAATGCTTTCTTCAAACACCTGATACCACTGGCCCATGCCCATGTCGAACATGCTCTCTTCAAACACCTGATACCACTGGGTGTCGCCCATACTAAAGTTTGAATCGTTGTTTTGCTGGGCCCAAAAGCTATAGCCAATTTCAAATACCTGATACCACTGGCTATGGCCCATATCAAAGATGCTTTCTTCGAACATCTGTAGCCACTGCGTGTAGTTCATGGTGTACAGATGATTCTCTCCTCTGCTTTTAGCTAAGACCTGACTGTCTATGCCTGTACTGGCTGAGATGGCCTGTTCAGCTTCTTTTAGTAAAGCCTGCATGTTAGTCGTTGCACTTAAGCCCGCAATATCTACATCCCATCCTAGGATGTCCATTGCGCGAATGTCTCTTTCTGAAAGCCCAACAAACTCGTCATAAGCCAGCGTAGGATCCATAATTCCCATCGCCTCTTTTGCTCTTTTCCAGTGGCTGGCTTGACTGCCATCGCCACCTTTCGACCTATCTGTTCCTGTGGCAAAATCTCCAATATTGGTTGCTCCATTGTCTACTGACAGATAGGCTGCTTCACCTACCGTTAAGCTACTGAGATTACCGTCTATGCTTTCTATCTGTTTAGAAGCTTCTGTATGTCTGAATAGATCTAAGACGGTAAAGTCTTTAACCTGGATACTACCAGAAAGCTGCTCTTCAACATCAATAGTGCCATCCATGCCGCTAACAAAGCCGAGACTATGGCCGATTTCATGCAGAGCCATAGACAAAAAGTCTAATTTGCCGGTAGGTGCTGTATCTTCTCGGGTGTAGTTATAGCCCCAGTCAAAGCTGTTGTTGATGAGAATGCGGCCATCTAGCGTGCCCTTTTCAACAGTATCTCTTTCCCAATCGTTATTTCCTGATGTGCTATTTCCTACTGCGATCGCCTCTTCCATACCCAACGCTCTAGCCTGAGCAGATGTCAGCAGCATCTCTGAGTTGCGAGCCACCACTTTACCATTGACTAAAAAGTCGGTGGTATTACCCTCTTGCAGGTTTTGTGAGGCCTGTCGGTCGTCTTCACTGGTGGCGTCTTGTGCTTGATACTGCTTAAATACGCCGTAGTGCTGATTGACGGTGATAGGAACTGCTCCGCCGATTGCTCGCTCGTTCTCTAACTGGGCAACACCATGAATTTCTAGGGTGACGGTGATATCGTCTTTAAGAACCTTTTTCCAAATAGCGGCTGCCATCTCGAAGCCAATTCTTTGTTCGAGCGTGACGTTAGGCTTGAAATTGAAGTTGAAGCGTACCATAGGTTATTTCTATTATGAACAGACAAATAGGGAAAGAACAGATGATCAGCTGACTTTGGCGATCGCACTTCGTCATCCGAAAAGACGCTGGTTGATGATAGGTTCTCAAACCTTTTGCTGTATACAAAATAGCCATACGAGTATAAAAAAAGACCTGAAAATGCACGGACATTTCCAGGTCTAGATATGATTATTTTAGAAAGAAAACCTTACGAGTATTACGATATAGCCGCTGTATTCTCCTGATGCCAACAGAATTTGATGATGTTCAGTAAATAGGCGAAAGCTACGTAGATATCAGTAGGCCAGATTCATTGAACTGAACATACTTACTTTAAAAATGAATGATCTCAGTTCTACGCAGATGGTCTTTGGCTGAGGCAGGTGGCAGCGTTATACCCACCGTAAGGAATGTGTGTAGCTGCTAAAAGCATAACTTCTCCTCTACTATTAGCTTGCCAAGAATGGGCTTCTACTACGGCTGCTGTTTCTGTAGGTATGAGTTCAGCGCTAGTATCAGCGTTAGCACTAACGTTCTCTGAAACCTGGCTAGCGGTTGAGACGCCCTCTGTCAGACGAAAATCATTCCATACAGATTGCGCTGTGGCTAGCTGATAAGCGTCCTCAGGCAGTCCACCTTTGCCTGTCGCCACAAAATTATTGCTGTTGATTTTTTCACATGCGGCGGTAATCTGTTCTTCACTGTTAATGCCTGTTTCCATTTCGGTGAGGCCATCTGTCGGGTCAACTTGCGGTGTTGTCAATAGAACACTGCCACTAAATTCCTCTCCTAAAGCTGAGCTAGCTGTGATATCACTACTGTCTGTTAGCTGCTCTCGGTAGGTGGTACCTAGAATCGTTCCGCTTTTAACAACAACGCGTCCACCAAAGTTATCGACGGCGTTGGCTGTAATGTCACTGTTTTCAAAGGCAATGAGCGCTTCTGTGGAGATATTAATGTTGCCACCTATGGCACTCCCGAACGCGTTGGTTGTGATACGGCTACCTCTGCGCAGTACAAGGCTGTCAGATTCTAGTGTGATGTTGGCGCGATCGCCCGACAATGTGTCTGTTGTAATAACGCTATCGTCTTTTAGGGCAATGCTACCGCCTTTAGCAATCACTCTAATGTTTCCAGCTGGGCCGATGTTAGCTTGGCTACTGGCGTTGCCATTGCTAGAAAAATTACTGGTGTTGATAGTCGCTCCATTCAAGAGCGAGAGACTTGGCGTAGTGACTACAATATCGCCACCTGCTCCTGACCCTCTGCGACTGCTCGCAAATAGACCGCTGCGACCTAACAATTCACCGTCTGCCGTGTCATTTGCTACACCGCTGAGTATTACCGATCTAGTGGCTTCTACCTTGATATTCCCTGCGGGATTATTGCTATCGGTTGTTGCCGAAACCTGACCACCATCGCTAACGCGCAACGTTTCTGCTTTGATGTCGATTAAACCACCGCCACCGCTACCTTCAGAGAAAACGCCAGGAATCACTGGAAAAAATGAGACTGAGTTGATGACACTTGGCCTGGACTGCCCAAATTCGGTGCTAAAACCATCAACCGTAACGCTTTTTGCTTTAATACTTATGCTGCCAGCATTGCCATTTCCACGCGAGTCAGCGATCAACCGCGCTCCATCTGTGATCGCAAGGCTATTAGTACGAATATCAATGCTGCCACCCTGTCCTACCGTTCTGACAGCGGGGGTAAGTGGGGGCAGTACAGAAGAATAAATGCCGCTAGGCGTAGCGTTAGCACCCCCTGATAGCGATATCTTTTTTGCATGGATACTCACTAAACCATCTATGCCATTACCGCCCATTCCCATGGCCATTTCGCTGCCGTTAGACAACGTTAATTCAGGCGTATTGACTATTAATTGACTGCTGCCGTCGCCTGTTGCCGCTGGCGTTATTACGCCCGTTGCTCTACTTTGCGATGCGGAGGCAACTTGAACATACACGCCCGTTAGCATTTGGTTATCAGCCGCCAGGTTAGCGCCTGTAAGGTTGATACGCTCTGAAGCGTCCAGCTTAATTTGTCCGCCACCAAGGCCGCTATCGTTGACCTGTGATAGTACGGCTGCACCACTGCTGAAGGCAATCTCTTTTCCCTGTAGGTGAATGCTGCCAGCTGTGCCACCGCTAACATCTATTGCTGCTCGGTTGGAAAGGGTGACGTTCCCAAAGCTATCAACAGCAGAATAGTCAAACGTCCACTGCGGCTTTGAACTGTCAAAGGTAACTAAGGCATTATCACCAACGCCCGCTAGTTCTATATGTCCTTTTGGTGTGGAAACGACTTCTCCATCCTCATCAACCACCCGACTGCCTAGCGAGGCTATATTTCCACCATCGACTATCACCTCTCCCCCTACGAAAGCCAGCGTTTCTCCGCTATTAATCATCAGGCCTAATGGCGCGGGATTTTGGCTGACTAATCCATTTCTTACATAGGAGAACCTTTGGGAATTGCCTTTGATAGTAATTGGGGCGGGCGTAGTCCCAAACTGCAATCCTATTGGCACATGAATATTAAGCAGGCTAGGGACGCCTGAGTTGCCTGAACTATTGTTCGCACTAAAGGACTCACCGTTGCTAAAAACGATACTACTGGCTGTACTAGGAACGAAAGAGCCTTGAATATCTAATCGAGCACTTTCGCCAAAGATAATGCCGTTGGGATTGAGTAGAAAGAGATTTGCAGTTCCATCTACGCTCAAAGTCCCATTAATGTTGGATGAATTAAGATCGCTGATTTCAGTAATTCGACCGAAGATATTTTCGACGCCAGGGTCTACAAAATTGACGGTGTTTCCGGCCTCAATATTGAATGTGCGAAAGCTATGAAATAGGTTGGAACCGTCGCCGCTACCGTCTCGCAGGCCGCCTGTAATATTGCAGACGTTAGAGCAGGCCTGTCCACCATTCAAGAGCGTCGAAGTCGATAGTGGTGAGGTAGAATCGTTAATTGAAACAGATTGTGCAAGGCTAGGCGCCGTGAAAAATCCTTGAGTTGCGGTGAGTGCGCTCGCAAGCCATAGAGTACGAGTATTCATAGGACGAGAAGCCATTGATAAGGAAGTGTCTTAAAACCTACGGTTAATGTGCCCATCCATATTTGAAATGTTTGGCTTGAAACAGCGCAGAGGTAGGTCAATGAGATCGCTACATTCGGGCACTAATAACGGTGAGCGATATTTTAACTGCGCTTGATATGGCACTTAGTTGTCAATCAGCAATGCGCTCTGACAAGCTAGCTGGAATGAGAAGGTATGGCTCTTAACGACAACGAAAACAAAGGGATTCTGCAACAAGGTTGGTTAAAGCAGCAGAGTGAGAGAGGGTGGCTGACAGCTGGGTTGTCAGCGTTTTTGAGAGTACCTTCTCAGAAGTGTTATCGGCGGCGGTTAGGTTTTGCTGCGATCTTTCTCTTTTCCTTACTTGTAGCTACTCAGCAGCCTGTTATCTCCGCGAATTTATCTACATTCAATAGAGAGACTGTTGAAATTACAGAGGCTATTGATGTTAGCGGTTCTGGTAATCTCGACTTTCTCCTAGCCTCTAACCGATCTGACCTGTTGATAATGCAGGGCCAGCGTCAGTATGCAGCTGGTCAGCTATCTGACGCACTGCAAAGCTGGCAGGACGTTGCTGAGTCTGAGAGTCTGCCGATGCTTCAAGCAATAGCCTGGAGCTATGTCTCGATCGCTGCGCAAGATTTGGGCAGATGGGAACAGGCGGAAGACGCGATCGCCCAAAGCCTTTCTTTAGTTGCTGATAGTCCTCAAAACGAAGAATTAGATCGCGCTCAAGCTCAGGTGTTGAATGCTCAAGGGCGACTGAACCTAAAAAAAGGACGGCCAGAGATCGCCTGGGAGATTTGGACTCAGGCTGAAGCGGCTTACAGCCGTGCCGATGACTTATTAGGAAGTATCGGCGCTCAGCTCAATCAATCTCAAGCGCTCCAAACGATGGGGCTGTATCGACGGGCTAGTTCTGAGCTGGTTGAGATTACAGAAAAATTGACTCAAGAGCCTGATTCTGAGGTGAAGGCGATCGCGCTTAAAAGCCTGGGTAATGTGCTCCAAACGTCGGGTAGTCTGCAAGCTTCTCGTCAATACCTAAGCGAAAGCTTAGCGCTACAGGATAAGCTTGGTAACAACACGATGATCGCCGATACCGTGTTCACGCTAGCCAACACGCTGCGGTTGATTGGGGACACAGACGGAGCGCTAAAGCAGTACGAAAGGGTAGAGGCGCGATCGCCCAACTCCCTACTAAAAACGAAAGCACTGGTTAACCGCTTCAGCCTCATGCTAGATACGCAGCAGTGGCAAAAAGCTCAACAGCTTGTCCCTGATGCCTTTAATCAAGTAAAGGCCTTGCCTGCTAGCCGAGATGCCATCTATAGCCGGGTGAACCTGGTTGAGAGCCTATTGTCTCGTGGCGATGATGCCCATCAGCCGATGACGTGGGTGCCGGTAGAGCGCGTGGCAAGACTTTTGCGAGAAGGCGCAGAGCAAGCGCAGTCTTTGCAGGATAGTCGAGCCGAGGCGCTTTCACTGGGCGAGTTGAGCAAGGTGTACGAGCATACGCAGCAGTGGTCAGAAGCTCAAGGGCTAGCCCAAAGAGCCTTGGCCTTATCACAGCGTAGCAATGCGCAAGATATCCTCTATCGCTGGCAGCATCAGCTGGGTAGGGTCTATCACCGGCAAGGCAAAGATGCTGAGGCGATCGCGAGCTATACCAGGGCTTTCAACACCCTTTCTGAAGTCCGTCGCGACTTACTGGCAACCAATACAGACGTTCAATACTCTTTCCGTGAAACCGTTGAGCCTATTTATCGTGAGCTTGTTAGTTTGCTACTCCTGCTCGATGATGCGAGTCAGTCGTCGTTGCGACAGGCCAGAGAAGTCATAGAAGCGCTACAGCTTGCTGAACTAGAAAATTACTTTAAGTCTGCCTGTATTGATTCAACAACAGAATCTATCGACAATCTAGACAGCACAGCCGCTGTGCTCTATCCAATCGTGCTGGCAGATAGAGTAGAGGTCGTCACATCGCTACCCGATTTGCCTTTGCGTCACTCTCGTATTTGGCAATCATCTGAGGTTACCAATCAAACGATTGATGATTTGTTTCAATATCTCAATCCGGCGCTGTCGAATAAAAAACGGCTAGGCTTTTCTGAGCAGATATATGACTGGCTGATCAGGCCTGTTGAATCTGAGCTTTCTAAAAACAACATAGATACGCTAGTGTTTGTGCTGGACGGGAAATTCCGTAGTATTCCAATGTCCGCTCTATACGACGGTCAGCAGTATCTGTTGGAAAAGTACAGCGTAGCGCTCACGCCCGGATTGAAGCTGTTAGGCCCACACTTTCAAGATCCTAAGCCTTTGCAGGCGCTTATGCTGGGTTTAACGGAGGCCAGAGATGGGTTTTCGGCTCTGCCAGGTGTAAAAGCGGAGATAGAACAAGCGGCTACTCGTGTAAATGCGGAGGTGCTTTTTGATGAGGACTTTACAAAGCAGAATTTGGCTAATGAAGTCGATAGAGTGCCCTTTCCGATATTGCACATTGCAACGCACGGGCAGTTCAGTTCTGACTTGGAAAAGACTTTTCTGCTGGCGTGGGATCAGCGGCTGACAATAGGTGATTTGGATGATTTGTTGCGATCGCGTCGTCAGCAGGCAGAGCCCATCGAGCTAATGGTACTCAGTGCTTGCCAGACCGCAGAAGGCGACGACAGAGCAACTTTGGGCCTAGCCGGAATGGCCATTCGCTCTGGTGCTAGAAGTACGCTAGCAACGCTATGGGCGGTGAACGATGCTTCTACCGCTGAGCTGATGACTGCGTTTTATCAAGAGCTGAAAAATCCCGACCTTTCTAAAGCTGATGCTTTACGACTAGCTCAGATAAAAGTTCTCAAAGATCCTCAATTCTCCCATCCCTTTTACTGGTCGCCCTTTGTTTTAATTGGGAATTGGTTGAGTTAAGTATTACGGATTTCTGATTTATGAAAAAAAAGACTGTTGTTTCTACCATTGCCTTAACCGGCATTCTGTTATCAGGGCTTAGTACGTCTGTTCGTGCCTCTGTCAGTACTGCTGATAGTGCCGCTGTTCAGCAGCTAGAGTCGCGTCGTCTTTCTGCACGCGATAGTTCAAGCCGTCCTCGTAACGGTGGCTTTGTTCCGCGTACGAACGGCACGCCAGGACGAACCCATAGTGGGGCCAGTCGTCGGCCAGAGCTACCCGGGCAGTGCGGTGGGCTGGCGCTACTTCCAGAAGATAACGGAGGGCTAACTACTAGCGATCAGCTTTCTCTCTATGTATATTTTGCTGAGGGCACGATAGTTGATCAGGCCGTCTTGAGCCTAAAATCTCCGGATGAAAGCGAGTATTACCAGGCAGATTTGACGCTACCTACAGAGGCGTTTGCCAAGGCGGGCGGCGTGATGGAAGTGGCGTTTCCAGACGTAACTCCCAAGCTAACGATGGACGAGACCTACACATGGTCTTTAATTTTGAAGTGCAATGGGCAGATGCGACCTGACAGTCCGATACTAGGAGGCTCCATTCAACGGGTGCCTGCTACCGTGAACGTTAGAGCGGACGCCTCTTTGTCTGAGAAAGCTCAGGCTTACGGCGATGCGGGACTGTGGTACGACGTGCTCGGAACGCTAGCGATGATGAGAACAGAAGATCCTGACAGCGTTCAGGCTGCAACGCACTGGTCAACTGTTTTAGAGACCGTTGGGTTAGATGCAATTGCAAATGCGCCTTTGGTGGCACAGTAGCCAGTCGCCTAGCCAGTCGTCTGACTGCTTTACCAAGCCTCTTGATCTTGTCGTCAAGAGGCTTGACTGTTTTTAGCCCTGCTTGAAAATAGACCTGATATTATTGGTTTGGGCATCCTGTGAGTATTGCCTAAAGCTCTTTTCTGAAGATGTTGTCACAGCTCAAACACCGAATAAAGAAGGGGCGTCAGACATTAGCTGCGGGCATTGGAGTCGCGGGTGCTATTTCAGTAGCAGCAGCTTGCGGTCTTTTTGAGAGCTTTGAAATACAGGTTTTAGATCAGTTTTTGCGGCTACGTTCGTCTGATGCGTACGTTGATGAGCGCATTTTAGTTGTGACGATTGGTGAAGAAGATATTTCCGCAGCGGGTAGCTGGCCAATTAGCGATGGCGTTTTAGCCGAGCTAATACAGCGTATTGATGAGCATAAGCCTGCTAGCATCGGTGTTGATCTCTATCGCAACTTACCCATTCAACCGGGCGCTGATGAGCTGGTTGAAGTGTTTGAATCGATTCCTCACGTAGTAGGTATTGAGCGGGTTGTTGGAGAAGCTGTTGAACCTCACGAGACGCTGCTAGCGCTCGGTAAGACAGGAGCGTCTGATCTGTTCGTAGATGATGATGGCAAGATTAGGCGGGGGTTGCTTTCGGTAGTTTCGCCTAGTGGTGAGGTGAAGCAAACGCTCTCTTCTGTACTGACGCTCGACTATCTGTATCCTTTAGGCATAGGCCCTAAGCCTTTGGACGACAGTGGCCTGTTGCTTCAGGTCGGTAAAGGTAAGCTTAAGCGGTTTGAGCCGAATGATGGTGGCTATGTCCGCGCTGATGCAGGCGGCTTTCAGGTTTTGATGAACTATCGCCGAACGTTTGAGCACTTTGATTCGATATCGATGTCGGCGGTTTTAGCGGGTGAACTGACGGACGAAATGACACGCGATCGCATTGTCCTGATCGGGGCCACAGCCGTCAGCACTAACGACTGGTTTTCTACGCCTATCGGCGGCGATCAGGTAGCGGGCGTTTATATCCATGCGCATATGATTAGCCAGATGCTGGATTTGGCCTTGGAGGGTAAGCCGCTTTTGAGGGTGCTTCCTGACTATGCAGAGTTCCTATGGACGGTGCTATGGGCGGTAACCAGTATGCTGATGAGTCGTTCGGTACTGTACAGCAAGTCTTTAAAATCAGGAGTGCCTGCGTGGCAGCTGACCGCTCGACTGCTGGCCTTGAGCGGTGGCTTGGGCGGCGCTGCGTACGGATTATTCTTAGCGAGCTGGTGGCTGCCAGTGGCGCTGCCGATGGTTTCTATGGCTGCAACTGTGACCTTAGGGGTGATCTATCGCAATCAGCAGCTACAAAATTTAGCCGCTTTTGATGAACTCACTCAGGTGGCGAATCGGCGCTATTTCGACCAGCATTTAGCTGATTCTATTAAGACCAATCGACGGCTTTCACTGATCTTATGTGACGTTGATTACTTTAAGCCTTTCAATGATTTGTACGGTCATCCGGCGGGCGATCGCTGCTTACAGCAGGTCGCTCATGCGCTACGTCTGGCCGTCCGAAACTCTGATTTGGTCGCCCGCTATGGTGGCGAAGAATTTGTAGTCGTGCTGCCCGAAGCTGATAGCGAAACAGCAGCAGCCGTTGCAGAGAGAATTCAAGAGCAAATTGGTCGATTAGAGATTGCGCACGAAGGCTCGCAGGTGAATCAGTGGGTGACGCTGAGCTGCGGTGTGGCAAGTGTTGTTTCACCTGACTTTGTGCTGCCACCGCTACGATTAATTGAGTACGCAGACCAAGCGCTATACGAAGCAAAGCAGGCTGGACGTAATCGTGTGATTATGAGTCGATGGCAGAGCCTTGAAAGCGAAGAGGCTCGTTCTAATGAGATAGCCTAGTGAGATAGCCTAGTGAGATAGTCTAGTGAGATAGCTGGAGAACTGCTGGAATTACGCTATGACTACAACCGTTCGAGATTTTTGCCCTGATGATATCGAAGCCCTAACGGCACTTTACAATCGGTATATTGTAGACACAACGATCACGTTTGACTTGCAGCCTTATACGGTAGAGCAAAGGCAGGAAAAGTGGATGAGCCACTATGCTGCAACAGGGCGACATCAGCTGCTGGTGGCTGAGCGCGAAGGAGAGATTTTGGGCTATGCCAGTAGCAGCCAGCTGCGGGTGAAGGCTGCCTACGATACGTCTGTAGAAACCAGCGTCTATTTGCAAACTGATGCTCAAAGATCTGGGATTGGTAGCCGCCTTTATCATGAGCTGTTCGAGAGATTACGGCATGAGGATGTGCACAGAGCTTATGCTGGCATTACGCTACCCAATGAGCCTTCCATCGCAATTCATCAAAAGTTTGGGTTTAAGCAGGTAGGATTGTTTCGAGAAGTGGGGCGTAAGTTTGGCAAATACTGGGATGTGGCCTGGTTTGAGAAAGAAGTGCCTTCTGCCTAATTTACTTTGCAATTTACTTTGCTTAGAGATCTCTTCATAAGAAATGCCCTCAACAATTCAAAGAACTGCTGAGGGCAATAGAGAGCGTAAACACTTGAACTTAGGAGAGACTCAAAACTCTATTTAGAACTGGTAGCCAACACCGGCTGTAAAGCCGACTTCATCGTTATCAGCGAAAGGAGAGTAGTTAACAGAGGCATTTGCAACGTAGTTACGTGCAAAGCGGTAGTCAGTACCGGCGACGAGCGCAAATTCTACGTCGCTGTCGTCACCAATGCTACCGGCTACACCAGCACCCACGAAGGGATTGAAGGTAGCACGGCCAGCACCAACTGCGAAGTCGTAAGTGACGGGAACGAGGTAGGAAACATCTTCAGCGTCGTCAAAGTCAAAATCTGTTGCGATTTCAGGGCGAATGGAGATGTTGTTGTAGAGCGAGAACTTGCTGTTGACTGCGAGGCCGTCGTCGCTGCCTGCAATGCCGATGTAGTTGTAAGCAGTAGCTTCTGGTGTGTTGCGGACGAGCTGAGCGTTAGCGCCGAAGGGAACTGCGAGTAGGGCAGCAGCAGCGATCGCAACAGTAGCAGAAAGGCGAGTGAATAGAGATTTCATGGAAGTATCCTCAAAAGGTGGTTTTGAAAGGTAGCTTTGTAAGCGGGTAAGCGGTGACGAATATTTTAGGAACACCAGCAGAAGTGGATGAAGCAGGTGCTCCTACTTGCGACTGAATCTGGCCGGTTTAGAACTGGTAACCAATACCAGTGGTGAAGCCGACTTCATCATCATCAGCAAAAGGAGAGTAGTTCACAGAGGCGTTAGCTACGTAGTTGCGTGCAAATCGGTAGTCAGTACCGGCGACGAGTGCGAACTCTACGTCGCTGTCATCACCAATGCTACCGGCTACACCGCCACCGACGAAGGGGTTGAAAGTAGCACGCCCACTGCCGACTGCGAAGTCGTAAGTGATAGGCACGAGGTAGGAGACATCTTCAGCGTCATCAAAATCAAAGTCTGTGGCGATTTCAGGGCGAATGGAGATGTTGTTGGTGATGGAGAACTTGCCGTTGACGGCAAGGCCATTGTCGCTGCCAGCGATGCCGACATAGTTGTAGCCAGGGACTTCTGCGGTGCTGCGGATGACTTGAGCTTGGGCGCTGAAAGGAACTGTGAAAAGAACAGCAGCAGCAAGACCAAGGGTAGTCCAAATACGAGAAAGTTTCATGGAAGTGTCCTCAAAAGGGTGTTGAATAAACAACGGGGAAACGTTGTCGGAGTGAATTTGGAACTTCTGTGGCCTCTACGCTTTTATAGTGGGCTTTAGACTGGCTTGTTGAGAGCCGCAGCACGTAAAAAGGAGAAGGTTTAAGAAGAGTGCGAAAGTGAGTGTTGTTTGGGTGAGAACCCTTTGCTCGTTTCGCATGTTTAAGTTGTATCGTTTGGGACAAGAGACTGCGCTAAGCGTGGGGACACTTTGTGTGGGTGGACTAGTAAATATCTCTATCAATGGACGTAAACTCGTTGTTTTGTAGTGTGCCAGTTGGGCGTTATGGCTTGTGCGTATGTGGTTTCAGAAGACAGGCAAACCGTAGGAAGAGAAGAGAGTATATAGACATCTTGTTTACGGGATGATGATGGCTGGTGTGGTGTCAGCAACGCCTCTACAAAGCTGATCGACGCTCTTAAGCAGTGTCGGTAGTCTGTGCTCTCCGTGCATCTGCCGGATTATCTGCTTCGCGGTTTCTAAGGAAAGTCCGGCACTGGTTACAAACAGCGGCTTTTGGCTTTGGCCTCTCAAGACTTCGCAGGCTTCTGGCGTATCGATAAACCTGTTTTTAGCGACGCCTATGATGGGTACGGACTGATCGAGTTGCTGGTACAGGTAAGTGCACAAGCCTGGTTTATGATGCTGGCCAAGCGTTACGTAGCCGTCTATGACAATGAAATCTAGCGACGCGGTGACTTCTTCAAGTAATGCCATGATGCAGGGCAGCTCCCTTTTATAAAAAGCACCTGGCTCATAGCCTTCTATATTTTCGATTCGTTTTGTGAGCGATCGCTCAACTTCATTTGTTTGCCAGTCATGAAAAAGAACGGCGGCGGCAATAGCGCTATTCTCGGCATACTGAACATCTGTGGCAAGCATCATCGATTGGTCTTTTTAAGCGTACGAAACGACTTCTTTAGTAGCCTTCTAGTAGTCCTGAGGCACAAATTTTAGCTAGCCCCTTAACCGAAGGGTCACGATCAGGGAGAATAGAGGCATTAACTTTTTCAAAGCCTCTTTTAAGACACCGCTCCATTTGCGCTGACGTTTTATAGCTTTGAAGTGTAAAGACGTACTAGGACACCGCTCCATGACAGCAACCCAAGCTAAGCCTAAAGCAACTTTTCCGATTGATTTGAGCGCATACAAGCGCATTACGCTCGATCCTTCTAACAACAAGCTAACCGACGACCAGCGTGAGGCTCTCAAGGCCAATATTCAGCTTTGCCGTGAAGCGATTGTATTTTTCACAGCAACAGGCGGTGCGCGGGGCGTAGGCGGTCATACTGGCGGGCCGTACGACACGGTGCCTGAAGTGATGATTTTAGATGCGCTGTTCCGAGGCGGCGAAGATAAGTTTGTGCCGATCTTCTTTGACGAAGCAGGTCACCGGGTGGGCACTCAGTACTTGATGAGTACGCTGAATGGCGATTTGCCTGCTGAAGAGCTGATGAAGTATAGAGCGGCGGACTCTAAGCTGCCGGGTCACCCTGAGCTAGGCCTAACGCCAGGTGTGAAATTTAGCTCGGGTCGCTTGGGCCATATGTGGCCGTTTGTGAACGGGGTTGCGATCGCAAATCCAGGCAAAACCACCTTTATCCTTGGCTCCGATGGTGCTCAGCAAGAAGGCGATGACGCTGAAGCCGCCCGTTTGGCAGTCGCTCAAGGCATTAACGTAAAGCTGATTATTGACGATAACGACGTGACGATTGCCGGTCATCCTTCTGAGTATTTGAAGGGCTACAGCGTGCAGAAAACGTTGGAAGGTCACGGCCTGAAGGTGCTGGTGAATGATGGTGAGGACATCGACGGGCTGTATGCGAATATCTGTGAGGCGATCGCAACCGATGGCCCCATCGCAGTCATCTGTAAGCGCCCAATGACCGTTGGCATTGATGGCCTAGAAGGCAGCTGCCACGGCCACGACGTTATCCCCACTGACCTTGCTATTAAGTACCTTGAAAAGCACGGTCGCCAGGAGGCCGCTGACTACCTCAAGAACATTGAAAAGCAGCCACACAGCTACGACTTCCTAGGCTCTAGCGATGAGCTCGGTTCCAACCGCAACGTCTTCGGTCAGGCGGCGGTAGAAGTGATGGGCCGCATGAGTGACGCCGAGCGCAAAGAGAAAGTGCTTGTAGTTGACTGTGACCTCGAAGGCTCCTGCGGTCTCAACCACATTCACAAGGCGTACCCTGAAATCTTTATCAGTGGCGGCATCATGGAGCGGGGCAACCTCTCTGCGGCAGCTGGCTTTGGCATGGTCGAAGGCAAGCAGGGCATTTTTGCCACCTTCAGCGCGTTCCTAGAAATGTGTATTTCTGAGCTGACGATGGCGCGGCTGAACAAAGCTAATTTGCTCTGTCACTTCTCCCACTCAGGGATTGATGACATGGCCGACAACACCTGCCACTTCGGTATCAACAACATGTTTGCTGATAACGGTTTGGATGACGGCTACGAGACTCGCCTGTACTTCCCTGCCGATGCGAACCAGATGAAGGCCTGCGTGGAGAAAATTTTCCATATGCCTGGACTTCGCTTCATCTTTTCGACGCGGGCTAAGGTGCCGATGTTGAACGATGCTGATGGCAAGATTCTGTACGGTGATGGCTATGATTTTGTGCCGGGTAAGGACGATGTGGTTCGCGAAGGTACTGACGGCTACATCGTCAGCTTTGGTGACGGTCTGTACCGTGCGTTGGATGCGGTTGAGCGATTGAAGAAGGAAGGCTTGAACATTGGTTTAATCAACAAGTCTACTTTGAACGTGGTGGACGAGCAGATGCTGGAGAAGGTGGGCAAGTCGCCTTTGGTGATGGTGGTTGAGTCGTTTAACGAGAAAACTGGCTTGGGTGCTCGCTATGGCACGTGGTTGCTAGAGCGTGGCTATACGCCTAAGTTTGCTCACGCGGGTACGCATGAGGAAGGCGGCGGTGGCCTTTGGGAGCAGTTCTACCACCAGGGGCTAGATCCTGAGAGCATTATGCAGAAAGTGAAGAAGCTGGCGGGCAAGTAAGCGCTTTTGCCGGTTCTTTGTAGAAAGTGCTGGTGAGTAAAAATAGAGTCCTCTTTGCTTCTGAGTCAGTTCAGAGTAGAGAGGGCTTTATTTTTGGATGGGTGTGCGGGTGTATGATCGTCAGTAGGTATACCCATGGCTTGTGGGTGTACGGCCACCTTAGATTTTTGGAGCGATCGCACTATGCCCGCAGAATATATTGCCGACGAAGCCGCCTTTGACGCGCTAATAAAAGATGAACCTGTCGTGGTCGTAGACTGCACAGCTAGCTGGTGTGGCCCCTGCAAGCTCGTTGCTCCACTGATGGATCAGCTGGCCGATGAGTTTGATGGCAAGGCAAAAGTATCTAAGTTGGACTTGGACAGCAATAAGGCCGTTGCTAAACGATTTGGTATCAAGAGCATTCCAGCGGTGATGTTCTTTAAAGATGGTGAGCTAGTAGATACGCAGGTTGGCGTTAAGCCCTACTCTACATTCAGCGAAGCGCTATCGAGTCAGCTGTAGATTGAGCCTGTAGGTTTATCAGCTGGTTTGACCTGAATAGCTAGGGAGCTTTGCCGATGGCCGAGGCTCCCTTTTTCGTATCTTATATATCTTGAACTGATGATGTTTTGAACCGATGAAGAATCCGAAGAAAGAAGACTCTAATTTAATTAAGCTATCGCCGCCAACGCTATTTGCGATTACCATAGCCGCAGTTCTAATACCGCTGCTGCTGGTGGGTTTTATCTCGCAGTAGTTGGTTAACTGTCGGGCTAATGACTTGGGACAACGGCAACTTTTGCGCAGCCTAGTCTGTCTAGCGTGTTGTTGTAAGACACTGCCATCCTATCTACCACTTTAAAGCAGTGTCTACCGCAGCTTTGGGCATAGTAGCTTGGGTTTTAGTATCAAGATTATTTTATGGATTGGCTTTGTATAGGTCGATCGTGAGCGCTCTACCCGGGGATGCTCGGCTTAATTTGCAGTCATCAGGAGTCTAAAGTATGTGCGGAATTGTTGGATACATCGGTACCCGAACGGCGAGCAGTATTTTGATTGAAGGCCTTAAGACCTTGGAGTACCGGGGTTACGATTCGGCTGGGGTGGCGACGATTAGCGAAGGCAAGCTGCAAAGAACGCGGGCCAAGGGCAAGCTAAAGAATTTGCAAACGAAGCTAGAAGGCCTGGAAGATCCGGCTCGGCTGGGCATTGGCCATACGCGCTGGGCCACGCACGGTAAGCCTGAGGAGCACAACGCGCATCCGCACACCGATACAAAAGAGCGAATTGCGGTGGTGCAGAACGGCATTATTGAGAACTATCGCGAGCTGCGCGAAGAGCTAAAGGCAAAAGGTCACAAATTCCGTTCTGATACAGATACTGAAGTGATTCCGCACTTAATTGCTGAGTATCTTGAGAATCCGCTTGGTGATGAAGTGCTAACAGCGCAGTCTGCGCTGCTGGAGGCGTGTCGTCAGGCTGTGAATCGGTTAGAAGGGGCTTACGCGCTAGCGATTATTTCCCTTGATTTTCCCGATGAGCTGATTGTGGTTCGTCAGCAGGCTCCGCTTGTGATCGGATTTGGTCAAGGTGAATTCTTTTGCGCTTCTGACACGCCTGCGATTATGCCGTACACGCAAGCGGTGCTGACGCTGGAGAATGGAGAAATCGCCAGATTGACGCCTTTAGGCGTAGAGGTTTATGACTTCGCAGGGCATCGCCTCAAGAAGCATCCTCAAACGCTGAACTGGAACCCCATTATGGTGGAAAAACAGGGGTTCAAGCACTTTATGCTCAAGGAGATATACGAGCAGCCAGGGGTTGTGCGTACCTGCTTAGAGACTTATTTGGATGCGAACTGGGATGTTGATAGTGGCCATTCGCCTATTCGCCTCAATTTGCCAGACTCCCTTTTAGATGACCTGCAACATATTCAAATCATGGCCTGCGGTACCAGCTGGCACGCAAGCTTAGTTGGTAAATATTTGCTCGAACAAGTCTCTGGCATTCCAACGGCGGTGCACTACGCCTCTGAGTTTCGCTATGCGCCTGCGCCGCTAATGCCAAATACGCTCACCATCGGCGTGACGCAATCGGGTGAAACCGCAGATACGCTGGCGGCTTTGGACATGGAGCAGACACGCCGTGCCCAAAGTACTGACAAGAGTGGGGACGACAGGTATGCACCACGAATGCTAGGCATCACCAACCGGGTAGATAGCTCGCTGGGGCGTTTGATTCCTCATATCGTAGATACCAAGGCGGGCATGGAGATTGGCGTGGCGGCTACGAAGACATTTATAGCGCAGCTGATGGCGTTTTACTTCCTGTCTTTGGAGCTGGCGTATCGGCGCAAGTCCATTTCGCTGGAGCGGATGGCCGAGATTCTTGAAGGGATGCGGCAGCTTCCGGCTCAGCTGGAGCTGGTGTTAGAGTCTCAGGAGCGCTATGTGGAAGAGCTGTCTCATGACTTTTCGGAAACCCAGGACTTTATCTTTATTGGGCGGGGGATTAACTACCCGATTGCGCTAGAAGGCGCGCTGAAGCTGAAGGAAATTAGCTACATTCACGCAGAAGGCTATCCAGCGGGTGAGATGAAGCACGGGCCGATTGCGTTACTCGATGAGAAGGTGCCGGTGGTGGCGATCGCAACCAAAGGCTCCGTCTACGAAAAGGTGCTTTCTAACGCCCAAGAAGCCAAAGCCAGAGACGCCCAGCTGATCGGCGTTGTACCCATGAACGATCCAGACGCGGAAGAAACATTCGACTCGCTGCTGCCAGTGCCTAATGTAGACGAACTGCTCTCACCGATTTTGACGGTGGTGCCGGTGCAGCTGCTGTCGTACCACATTGCAGCGCGGCGCGGCTTGGACGTCGATCAGCCTCGTAATCTAGCTAAGTCGGTGACGGTAGAGTAGCGATATCGCAGCTGAAAACTCAAATAGAGCGAAGTAGTTCTGAAAATGTATCCTGTGATACAAATTTCTCAGCGCACTCTCAGCAAACTCTGTTTCTCCTATCAGATGCCCTAGCAAGCTTGGCGTCACTATAGTCAGTATCGAATCGAACAAGTCCTTCATTCAGGCCGTTCGATCCCACCATTCGTTACTAAGGAACCGAATTTGTATGAAACGCTTTATTCTTTCTGCTTCAATTGTTTTACTCGGTCTTTCAGCTGTTGCACCCGCAGCGCTAGCGGGCAATCGTCGCCAAGCGTCTACCCCCGATGAAGTTTCAGAGACCGCTACATTCCACGACTTAATTCGCTACAACCGCGACGCGCGCTCTAAAGGCTAAATCGATAGGCTAGATCGATAGGCTAGATTGCAACATAGCTCGTAGCGCTTCGTAACTTTTAATAGCCGAGACCTATAGAATGGGTCTCGGCTTTTGTTTGTACGCCTGGATCTTTTAAACCATGATCGACCTCTATTACTGGACAACGCCCAACGGTCACAAAATCACGATTTTTCTAGAAGAAGCGGATTTGCCTTACACCATTCACCCCATTGATATTGGCAAAGGCGATCAGTTCGACCCTGAGTTCCTTAAAATTTCTCCCAATAATAGGATTCCGGCCATTGTTGATGATGAGCCTGTTACCGGAGATCCCATCAGCGTGTTCGAGTCGGGCGCTATTTTGCAGTATCTAGCAGATAAAACCGGCCAGTTTTTGCCGAGCGATTTGCATCCTAGAGTGGAAGTATTGCAGTGGTTGAATTGGCAAATGGGCGGGCTCGGGCCAATGCTAGGCCAAAATCATCACTTTTCAAAATATGCACCCGAAAAAATTCCCTATGCGATTGAGCGCTACGTGAAAGAGACGGCGCGGCTATACGGCGTACTCAACAAGCAGCTCGCGGGGCGTGACTATATTGCAGGCGACTATTCGATTGCGGATATGGCCTGCTATCCATGGATTGTGCCGCATGAAGGGCAGGGACAGAATTTAAATGATTTTCCTAACGTCAAGCGCTGGTTTGAGGTGATGGGGGCTCGGCCTGCGGTGAAAGCGGCTTACGAAATGGCGAAGGCCATTAATTCGTAGGAGCGCGCTCGGCTGTGTGATAACCAGACAATTTTGATGAGACGATGTAGTCTGTAAAGCGCTAGTCTCCGTGAAATCTGGTAAAGGGTTGGTTTATGAAAGCAATTGTTGTGGGTAGTGGCGGTCGTGAGCATGCGATCGCCTGGAAGCTGTTGCGATCGCCCAATATCACTGAGATTGTCTGTATTCCAGGCAATGGTGGCACCGCGCTGCTTGCTGGGTGCCGCAACGTGGCGATGAGCCCTACCGATGCCGATGGCATTGCCCGGTGCGCCCTGGTGAACAACATGTCTTTTGTTTTGGTTGGCCCAGAGCAGCCGCTGGCTGAAGGCTTAGCTAATGCCTTAAGCGCTCAGGGCATCAAAGTGTTTGGCCCCAATAAAGACGGGGCGCAAATTGAGGCCAGTAAGGCCTGGGCGAAAGATTTGATGATAGAAGCTGGGGTGCCGACGGCGCGATCGGAAGTGTTTGTCGATGCAGCTAGCGCGATCGCCTACGTGCAGCAGCAGGGCGCACCGATTGTGATTAAAGCCGATGGACTTGCGGCCGGTAAAGGCGTGACGGTGGCGACGAGCTTAGATGAGGCGACCGCTGCGATTGAAGCGACCTTTAGCGGACAGTTTGGGACGGCAGGCGATCGCATTGTCATCGAAGAATTTTTACAGGGCCAAGAAGTCTCGGTGCTGGCCGTCACCGATGGCCTCACTATCAGGCCGCTACTGCCTGCGCAAGATCATAAGCAGGCAGGCGAAGGCGACACTGGGCCAAATACAGGCGGCATGGGTGCCTATTGCCCAACGCCCGTAATGCCACCAGAGCTTTTGGCACGGGTGCAAACAGATATATTAGAGGCGACGTTGCGCGGGCTCAAAGCCAGGGGCATTGACTATCGCGGCGTGCTGTATGCCGGACTGATTGTGACCCCCGACGGCACACCCAAAGTCATTGAGTTCAACTGCCGCTTTGGCGATCCTGAAACGCAGGCAGTGCTGCCGCTGCTGGATACGCCTTTAGATGAAATTGTGCTGGCCTGCTGTGAGCAAAGGCTGGAGAGCCTGCCGCCTTTCCAGTGGAAAGAGGGAGCCTCTGCCTGCGTGGTGATGGCCGCTCAAGGCTATCCCGGCAGCTATAAGAAGGGGCTGAAGATTGATGGCATCGGTACGGCGGAGTCGGAAGATCCCAACATGGTGGTGTTTCATGCGGGGACGCGAGTGAGTGAGGACGGACTGCTGAGTACGGGCGGTCGGGTGCTGGGCGTGACGGCGATCGCGCCTACCTTTGAAGGGGCGATCGCTAAGGCCTATCACGCCATCAATAAAATTGACTTTCCCGGCAGCTATTACCGCCGCGATATTGGCCATAGAGTCAAAGCTATGGGTCGCTCTAAAAAAATATAGGGGAAAAGCTAAAGAGAGAATCTAAAGAATTAAGCCTTCAAAAACTGGCAGCGCTGATGTAACGGGCAACACCGTCTAGAATGTAAACACTTAACCGACGATCTATCCGACGGCTTATCTCTAGCGACTTCTTTCTCTGCATCCAGCCCGTCACTACCGCAAAGCTATGCAACTCTTCAGTCAGCTAAAAGCGTTATTTGCACAGTGGTGGAGCGACTTCACCCTGCAAACGCGACTGATGGCCGGTGCTACCCTGCTCGTCTCGCTCGTCATGAGCGCCCTCACCTTTTGGGCCGTTAACACCATTCAGCAAGACGCCCAGCTCAACGACACCCGCTTTGGCCGTGATTTGGGCCTGCTGCTTGCTGCCAACGTGGCTCCCCTCGTCGAAACCAACGATCGCTCTGAGCTAGCCCGCTTTTCCTACAGCTTTTACGAAAACACCTCCAGCGTCCGCTACATGCTGTACGCCGACCAGGAAGGCGAAATCTTTTTCGGCATTCCCTACTCCGAACCCGCCGTGCAAAATTCGCTCACCCTTCGCCGCCGGATGAAGCTGCCTGCCAACTACACCAGCAGCGCCGACGCGCCCATGGTACGCCAGCACATCACCCCAGCAGGCATGGTCACCGACGTATTTGTGCCGCTCACCATTAAAGGCCAATACAAAGGCATGCTGGCAATGGGCATTAACCCAAATCCCACCGTGGTTGCGTCCTCTCACCTCACGCGCGATGTGACAATCGCGGTGTTTGTCTCCATCTGGGTCATGGTGATTTTAGGCGCAGTCATCAACGCGCTGACGATTACTCAGCCCATCAAAGAGCTGCTGCTGGGCGTTAAAAACATTGCGACCGGCAACTTTAAGCAGCGCATCGACCTACCCCTAGGCGGCGAGCTAGGCGAACTCATCTATAGCTTTAACGATATGGCAGAGCGGCTGGAGCGCTACGCAGAGCAAAATATCGAAGAACTAACCGCTGAGAAAGCCAAGCTAGAAAGTCTGGTGTCCACCATTGCCGACGGTGCGATTTTGCTAGATGCCAAAACTAACCTGGTACTAGCAAACGTAGCGGCGCGGCGCATTTTAGGCTGGGACGTGAATGCGCCTTTAGAGGAAGGCAGCATTTTAGACCGGCTACAGCCAGAAGTTCGAGCTCAGCTAGCACCGCCGCTGATTCAGGCCGTTGCAAGTGAAGGCCACGAGGGCAGCGAGTTTCGCATGTCTTTAATGGACGGCAACCGAACTATTCGCGTGCTGCTCAATACGGTGCTCGACCAGTCCCGAGAGAACGTCAAAGGCGTGGCGATTACGCTGCAAGATATCACGCGTGAAGTGGCGCTAAATGAGGCAAAAAGCAACTTCATCAGCAACGTCTCTCACGAGCTGCGCACGCCGCTGTTTAACATCAAGTCGTTTATTGAAACGCTACATGAGTACGGCGAAGACCTAAGCGAAACCGAGCGCAAGGAATTTTTAGCGACGGCCAACAACGAAACCGATCGATTGACGCGCCTGGTCAATGACGTGCTCGATCTGTCCCGGCTGGAGTCGAGCCGACGGTATGAATTTTCGGCAGTGGAGGTGCATCAGCCGATTGATCAGGTGCTGCGTACCTATCAGCTCAATGCGCGTGATAAAGAAATTACGCTAGAGAAAGACATTGAAGACGACCTACCGGCTAGCCTGGGCAACTACGATTTGCTGCTACAGGTATTTGGCAACTTAGTGGGGAACGCGCTGAAGTTTACGCCCGCTGGCGGCAAGGTGATGATTCGAGCCTACCGAGCGCCGAGCCCCAATCCGCAGCTGATTCAAAATGTGCGGATTGAAATTAGCGATACGGGCTTAGGCATTGATGAAGAGGATCAGGCGGCTATTTTTGACCGATTTTTTAGAGTTGAGAACCGAGTGCATACGCTTGAAGGCACGGGGCTTGGGCTTTCGATTGTGAAAAATATTATGGATAAGCACAATAGCCAGGTGAATTTGGTGAGTGCGGTGGGTGTGGGTACTACCTTTTGGTTTGACCTGCCAATGTATGACATTGCTGAGTATGCCAACGTGGAAGAAAAGGCTGAGGATTCACCCGCTGAAGAGCGTGAAGACAAGGATTTGCCCGCTGATCAAACGGTGAGCGTTGAAACTGAAACTGCCTCGACTGGCGTTGTTTAAAGAATGTTTTAACAACTTAAAAACTTTTAATGGGCGTTGAACCGCGATGGTGCTGACTACAATAAGGGCGAACAAAACCTTTTGGAGAAGCCTATGAGCTTGCTATCTCAGCTAAAAGAAATGACCGTTGTGGTTGCCGATACGGGTGACATCGACGCGATTGAAAAGTTTACGCCTCAAGATACAACGACGAACCCTTCTTTGATTACGGCGGCGGCTCAGCAGCCACAGTATCAGAGCATTGTGGATGAAACGTTGCAGCAGGCGAAAGAAACGCTAGGCGCAGAGGCTTCTGATCAAGAGGTGGCCACAGAGGCGTTTAAGCATTTGGCGGTGGCCTTTGGTAAGCGAATTTTGGAAATTGTGCCGGGTCGGGTTTCGACTGAGGTGGATGCGCGGCTTTCGTACGATATGGAAGGGACGCTAAAGACGGCTAGAGAATTGATTGCTGAGTATGAGGCTGCGGGGATTAATCGCGATCGCATCCTGATCAAAATCGCCTCCACCTGGGAAGGTATCAAAGCCGCTGAAATTTTAGAAAAAGAAGGGATTCACTGCAACCTGACGCTGCTGTTTGGTTTGCACCAGGCGATCGCCTGCGCTGAAGCCAAAGTCACGCTCATCTCTCCTTTTGTCGGTCGCATTCTCGACTGGTATAAAAAAGATTCAGGCCGCGACAGCTACCCACCTTCAGAAGATCCCGGCGTGCTATCGGTTACTGAGATTTACAACTATTACAAGAAGTTCGGCTACAAGACTGAAATCATGGGCGCGAGCTTCCGTAATGTCGATGAGATCAAAGAGCTAGCCGGTATTGACCTGCTGACGATTTCGCCTAAGCTGCTGGAGCCTTTGGCCGAAACAGAGGGCGAGCTGCCTCGTAAGCTGAGTCCTGACAATGTGAAGGATTTGGATATTGAGAAGCTGTCTATCGATAAAGCCACTTTTGAGGAAATGCACGAAGCTGATCGGATGGCGAACGATAAGCTGGCTGAAGGTATCGAAGGCTTTTCTAAAGCGCTAGAGCAGCTGGAGCAATTGCTGGTTGATCGTTTGGCTCAGATGGGTCAGCCTGCTGCGGTATAGCTCAATAAAAACTGAATAAAAAAAGAGGGTGCTCGAACAGACTACCCTCTTTTTTATTTTGTCCTGTGGTTTTCAGGTGCTGTATAGAAGCGCTGTACGGGTGCGGCTACTGGGCTGCTAATTGAGTAGCTTCGTCAACTGTATTACGCCGACTTAAGCTGATAGATCGGGGATGGAATGGGCTTTCCTTCAGCGTTTGCGGCTTCTATCCAGGTTTGCTTTGCGATGGCGAGTTCTTGCAGGGCTTCGATAGGCGTTTCACCAAAGGCGGAGCAGTAAGTAAGGTCGGGGATATCTGCAATGTAGCCTTCGTCTTCTTCGCTGTAAAAAATATTGATGTGGTAGTCTTTCATGGCTAGTTTTCTATCGTTGACTGTGTGAATCAATTTTAAGTAGGTGGGTTATGTATCCTCAGTAATGAACAGAAGAAATGATAATCGCTACGTTAGCTTTATGCCTATGCTATCGAGCTGTTGGTGAATCCAGGCGATCGCACTTTCCTCATCAGCTTCAATAGCTAGAGCATTCTGACTCTTAGGATTCAGACTGTCTGACTAATGGGAGTTCTATGGTGAACTCTGTGCCCTGGCCGGGTGCTGATGCGACCGTGACCTGTCCGCTGTGCTTTTCAGCCACGATTTGATGAGCGATCGCGAGTCCCAGCCCCGTCCCTTTCCCAACATCCTTAGTCGTATAAAGGTGATCGAATATGCGCTCCCTCACAATCTCCGGCATACCCACACCATTGTCTCGAATACGAATGCAAACCTGGGCGTCTGAAGCCGTTGTTTGTATAACAATCTGATTAGGCGAAGCTTCTATTTCTGAGAAAGATTTGCAGGCACTATTTTCTTCTACCGCATCAATAGCATTGGCCAAAATATTCATAAAGACCTGATTGAGCTGTCCTGGAAAGCAGTGAATTTCAGGCAGTTCGCCATATTGCTTAACAACTTCTATCGCAGGTCTGTTCTCATCTGCCTTAAGACGATGCTTCAAAATGAGAAGGGTGCTGTCAATGCCTTCGTGTAAGTTAAAGCGCGTCTGAGCATCTTGGTCTTCACGAGAAAATGTTCGTAGGCTGACGCTGATATCACGAATGCGATCGCACCCAACCGTCATAGAATCCAGCATCTTAGGCATATCTTCCAGCAAAAATTCCAGGTCAATATCCTCAGCGTGTTCTTGAATCTCATTAGGAGAGCTTTGCTGACATAAAAGGTTTAGATGGTCAAAAATATCGCTTAAATTTCGTCGAAGTTCCTTAACGTTGCCTCTTACAAATCCAATCGGATTATTAATCTCGTGGGCGACCCCTGCAATCAAACTGCCTAGCGCCGACATTTTCTCCTGCTGAATAAGCTGAATCTGAGAAGACTTTAGCTCATTCATAGTCGCCTCTAATGCCTTCGTACGCTCTTCTACCTGCTGAGTTAGGCGCTCAGCAAACTGTTTTAGCTGTAAGTGGTTGTTTATTCTGGCGAATAGCTCTGATTCTTGAAAGGGCTTGTTGATATAGTCAACGGCGCCTAGCGAGAATCCTTTAGCAATACTCTCTGGGTCAGATAGCGCGGTGATAAAAATAACGGGAATATCTGCCAAATCAGGGTTTGCCTTAATTTGACGGCAGGTCTCAAATCCGTCGATTCCTGGCATTTGAATATCCAGTAGAATCAGATCTGGCGTGTAGGTCTGTAGCCGATTTAGGGCGCGATCGCCGCTAATGGCAATGGTCACCTGGTAGCCAGCTGAGGACAGAGCTTCCGTAATAAATTCTAGGTTAGCGGGCGTATCGTCTACTACCAGCAGCTTTGCTTTATCTAGCATGGGTCAACGCCTCGGCGGAATGTTGTTCTAATTTGTTTTCTTCTAATGTATTTGCCAAGCGGCTTTCTTCTAAATGATTTTCTAGATGCTGCTCTAACAGCGCTTCAATCTCTTCAACCATGAACTGGCCAGCGAGCTGAAGAATCGGCTGAGCAAAAAGGCTGTAGGCTGAATTTGACTTCACCAGCTGCTCAACTTGAATGCGCAGTGCCTTGATGTCCGTTCTTTGAGCCGTTTCTAGCAGCTCTTTTAGGATTAATTGTGGCGGCAGAACCCACTCGTTTGGCAGAGCCTCTGGTTGCTCAGGGCTATCTACAGGCGTCTTATAAATCCAGGTTAAGTTTAAATGAGTCGCCAGCGTTCGGAACAAAGCGCTAGCGTCTACGGGCTTTGTTAAAAAGTCGTTGCCGCCTGCGTCTAAGGCCATTTCCTGATCGGTCTGCGCCACTGAGGCCGAAGAAACGATGATCAAAGCGGATTTCAGTGCGTCTGCACTGCGAACCTGCTGTAAAAAATCAAAGCCGTTCATTACGGGCATTGCCAAATCTGTAATGGTCAAATCTGGTCGTAAGCTACGGAGCTGAGCAAGGCCAATCTCTCCATTTTCAGCTTCAACAATGTCGAACTCTAAAGGCTCTAACAAATTCCGAATCACAGCGCGATTTTCCCAGCGATCGTCAATCACCAAAATCTGACGGCGATCGCCCTCATACCCAACAATGCGTTCTGTTGCATCAAGTCCGCCCTGACGCTGCGCCCAGTTTTTAGCCAGCGGCAGCTCAGCGGTAAAGTAAAACTCACTGCCCCTGCCGAGTTCACTGGTCAGCTCAATCACCCCGCCCATCAGCTGAACAATCCGCTGACTAATGGCTAGGCCTAATCCGGTGCCCTCCGACTGCTTCTTTTGATCGCCTACTTGCTCAAACACCTTAAAGAGCTTATCGCGATCGCCTTGCGCAATCCCTGCTCCCGTATCAATAATTTGAAACAACAAAGAAACCCGTGACTCACACAGCGAAACAACCTCTACTTGCAGAGTCACCGATCCTTTCTCCGTAAACTTAACCGCATTGCCCAGCAAATTAATCAAAACCTGCCGCAGTCGCTTTTCATCAACTTCTACGCCATCGGGTAGTCGAGAGCTAGGCTGGTAGATAAACTCCACCCCTTTTTGCTCTGCCTTGATCTTGCACATCTCTACAACGCTTTGTAGGAGTGAGGGCAGATGTAGCGGCATGCTTACCAGCTCAAGCTTGCGGGCTTCAATCTTAGAGAGATCTAGCACATCGTTAATCAGCGTCAGCAGATGCGTGCCGCACTGATAGATAACGTTGACGCCGTTTCGCTCTTTCTCCTCGAGGGCTTGGCTACGTTTCAAAATTTGCGCATAGCCCAAAATCCCATTCAGTGGCGTCCGCAGTTCGTGGCTCATATTCGCCAAAAACTCGCTCTTAGCTCGGTTTGCACTTTGCGCCAGTTCTGTAGACTTTGCTAGCGCAATCGTTCGCTCTTCTACCGTTTGGCGAAACTGTTTTAGCGCATCGGTCATTTGGTTAAAGGTGCTTGCCAGCTGGCCAATTTCATCTCTCGACTCCACGACAGCTTCAGCCTCAAAGTCACCCTCTTTGAGGCGAGCCGTCACGTCCATTAGCCGCACAATCGGCCCTGCAATTTGCTTGCGGGCATACAGCGCAAACAGAATGCCCAGCCCCAGCGCAATCACGCCCAGTACCGCCGCCTGCCACTGCGCCGTCCGCAGCGCTTCTTGCCCTGACTGAAGTTCGGTGCTTAGCGCCGTTTGCTGATTGGTGACGATGGCGTTGAGTGAGGCCAGCATCTCTTGGGTCAGCGGCTCCGCTTGGCTCTGAAAAATAAATAAGTCCTGACGGTAGCGATCGCTCTCCACAATAGCGACCACCTCATCGGGTAAAGCCAGCATCTGGTCACGAGCGATCGCAATCTTCTCCAGGCTAACCTGCTGCTCCTCCGTTAGCTGCTGACGACTCTTGGTCAGCGACTCCCAGGCTGATTTATTATCTAAAATCGCGCCCGCATATTCAAACCTGAAGCTTTGATCCTGCGTTGCAACATAGGTTCTAAAGTTAGAGATAAAGTCGTTAAAAGACACCTGAAGTGCAACAATGTTTTTGAGCACCGTCAGATTCGCTGTCGAAAACGATCGCGCTTCTTGCGTATCTAAGAGACTTTGAGTTTCCTGACGGATAATGCTAATGGGTAAGGTCGCTTTTGTTTCTAGCAAATTGAGCGCAGGCTGATTTTCCAGCAAATCATCATGGAGCGTAAAGAGCTGTTCTGGCAGCTTCGACCAGGTTTGGTAGCTTTCAATCAGCCGATCGAGTTCGCTCTGGCTAGCTTTTAAATCTTGGCTAGAGCGTCGGGCGCTGAGTGTAGAAAGTTCGGCCTCAAAAGACTCTTTGACCTCGTGATACTGCACTCGGTAGCTAGCGTTGCCGGTGACTAGGTAGCCGCGAACCAGCGAGAGCATATTCAACAGGTCGGCCTGGGCCTCCGCAGAGGTAATCGCCGTAGGCATCCTGATTTCGCGCGTTTTTTCAATGCTGCGGCTGGTGTGCAAAGCGCCTAAGTAGCCACGACCTACGGCTAAAAAGGTCAGCATCACAAGCGTGCCAAACCCCCAGTTAAGCTTAGTGTGAAGGCTGGCATCTCTGAGTTTGGTGCTCAGTGATGTTATCAGCCGATTGTGAACTCTCACAGTGCGATCTGGTGATGACATGGATAGGTGAAAAGTGGGTGTATAGCGAGCGATCGCAACGTGACAGACAGAGCCTCAGCTTAACTGGGTAAATTGACCGGGTTGTTAATTACAAAGTTGGAGTAGCCTACCTCGCTGACCTGATGCCACTGGTACACCTCGCTTCTGAAGGCTTTCCAGCTGGTATAGGATTCTCTGAAGTTGTTATCTTCAAGGGCTAGCGCCTCATAGGAGGCAAAGGCAATATCCTGCGCTGCTTGCATAATCTCATCACTAAACGCCGAAATTTTAGTGCCCTGCGACAGCAGTTTTTGTAGCGATTTGCTGTTTACGGTGTCGTATCTAGCGATGGTTTTAATATGGCCCTCAGCAATCACGGCCTCCAAAATTCGCTGGTACTCCACCGGAAGGGCTTCCCAAGCTGCCATATTGATGTTGAACCCATGAGAAGTCCCAGGCTCCCACCAGCCTGGATAGTAGTAGTAAGGGGCAACTCGGTTCAGCCCTAGCTTTTCGTCATCGTAAGGGCCGAGAAACTCTGCGGCGTCAATGGTGCCCTGCTCTAACGCGGTAAAGATTTTGTCAGGAGCCACCGATACGGCCTCTCCACCCAGCTGTTTGAACACCTCTGCGGCCAGCCCAGGTACTCTAAACTTTAGGCCTTTCAAGTCTTCAAGCGTGTTGATCTCTTTGCGAAACCAGCCGCCCATCTGCGTGCCCGTATTGCTCGCAGGAAAGCTTTTGATGCCGATACTGGCATACTGCTTTTGTAAAATCTCTAGTCCGCCGCCATAGTACAGCCAGGCGTTGTGCTGCTGCGCGGTCAGCCCAAACGGCAGCGACGAGAAAATATAAAAGGCTTTGTATTCTTCGCCGTCTAGTACGCCAGCCGTAAACCCACACTCGGCCTCGCCTGTTCTAACCGCTTCAGTTACCTTTGAGGTAGGCGCAATCTCTCCCGGCGCATGGGGAATAATCACAAATTTCCCATCGGTCATCTCGCTGACTCTTTGACAGATGCTTTCAGCCGTATCGTAGAGAACATCCAAGAATTTCGGAAAAGCAATCGTCAGCCGCCAGCGCACCGACGGCAAAGCGGTGCTGTTGATATCGGGCGCGGGAATTGTGGCAACGGTTTTGCTACAAGCAGCTAGTGCTGAAGCGGTCGCTATTCCTGCTGCGCCACAGCCTAAAAGTTTTCTACGTTTCACCATTGTGCTTACTCGTTAGCTAACCTTGTTAATCAATAGATTTCCCAACTAGCCTTTGAAGCATCAATAAAAGTGTGTACTTGTGAGCTGAATTCAAGCTGAAATACTTAGCCTGACGTGATTTGACACCGGGCATTTTAAGAGCGTAATTAGGCCACAAACTGCTTGTGAACCTGCCATTCTTTTGTCATCTCATGGGTCAAAAACACGCATTAGTCAATCAGCGATCGCGCAGCATTGTCGCCTTACGCAAACTCATCCGCTTAGGGTGCGCCAGCGCTTTAGCCTTGGGTACGCTGTGCTTAGCAGAAATGGCTATTCCAACCGGCCGCCGTATAGCAAACGCTCAGGTTGTGACAACGGATAGGACGACCGGTACTCAAGTCGAGACTATCTCTCCAAGCTCTCAATCTAGCGGTGGCTTTGTGGTTACAGGCGGTAGCCAGCAGGGCGCTAATCTCTTTCACAGCTTTGAAACGTTTTCTCCAAACGGCGCTTTTGCACGGTTTGACCTAACCGATACGAAATACGACGCCATTAGAAATATATTTAGCCGAGTCACTGGAAGCAACAGCTCTATTATCGACGGCTTGTTAGAGATAAAGAGCAATAGCAGTCCAAATCTCTTTCTAATCAATCCCAACGGCATCTCTATTGGCTCAAATGCCAGAATCAATATACCTGCATCTTTTTTAGCCACAACAGCAGATAGCCTCTCTTTCTCCGATGACACTATATTTAGCGCGAGCGATAAGTCAGCAAATCCCATGCTGACGATTTCAGCACCTATTGGGCTTCAGTTTGGAAATGCAGCTGCGCCAATTACGGTGACAGGCTTTCGCAACCCCGGTCGTGATATTGAGGGCGATCGGTACTTTAACCCGATGTATTTTCAGGCTAATCAAAGTGTGACACTGCTAGGCGGTGACATCACCGTTACTGATAGTGAAATTGGGACTTCCTCTGGCCTTGTTCAGCTAGGGAGCGTAGCTGCCAATTCTCAAGTAGATATAGACGAGGCTACTCATCGTTTAACCTATCGGCCAAGTACCACGTTTAAAGACATCAAAGTTGAAGGTACTCGGCTGAACGTAGGCGCGATTGGAGAGGTTGATAGATACCAGGGGGCTAGCGGCGATATGTCTTTACAAGGGCGCACGATAGAAGTCAGTTCATCTAACCTAGTCGCCGATAACGCTGGCTCAGAAGATGGGGGCACCACTCAGTTAATTGCTTCTGAAGACATTACTATCGAAAACAGCCGCATAACCACTACGCTCTTCGACTCGTATCGGTTTATTCCGTCTGGAAATCTGCCTTACACACTCTATTCCTCAGAAGGGCGAGGTGGCAGTATTGCGATCGCGGCTGGCGGCAATCTATCTGTGCTCCCTACGACCAAGATTGGTGCAGATACTTACAGTGATGGTGCTGCTGGCGATATCACTATCAATTGAACAATATTTCAGTGGCTGATCCTGTTGTTGATCCGTTGGATAATAGCGTCAGCGGCATTACGGCGGCGGTGTCTAGAACCTCTTCGGGTACTGGAGGACAGCTTGATATTGAGAGCGATCGCCTCCGCGTATATAACGGTGGACAAATTATTGCTTCTACAGAAGGGGCCGGTAACGCCGGTAGCATCAAAATTAAGTCAGGGATTATTGAAGTAGAAGGTACCTCTAGAGATGGACTGTTTAACAGCAGTATTGAGTCTCGTTCAACGACGGGCTTTAACGCTGGTTCTGTAAGCTTAAGAGCCTCTGATGGTGTTGAAAGCCTAATCAGCATTAGAGATCGCGGTACTGTATCGGTGAGCAGCCTTGCGGGCGGTGATGCTGGTAACGTGACGCTGAAGGCTAAGACTATCTCACTTAACAATGGCAGCGTACGGGCAGAAGCTAGCGCAGGCAATCAGGGCAACCTCACGGTTGAAAGTGGAGATGTGTTGTTGTTGCGACAAGGCAGCAGGCTCACCGCTAATGCAACAGAAACAGCAACTGGTGGAAATATTGCTCTAAGCTCGCCTGTGATTGTCGGCTTAGAAAACAGCGATATCTCTGCAAACGCAGTAGAAGGTGACGGCGGCAGTATTCAGCTAGTGACGAATGGTCTGGTTGGCATAGCGCTGCGCGATCGGCTAACGACTGAAAGTGATATTACAGCCAGCTCTGAATTTGGCGTTAGCGGCACTATTGACGTGGAGTCACCCAACGTAGACACCGATAGCGGCCTGGTACAGCTTCCCGATGGCCTGGTAGATGCAAGCAATCAGGTGACAGCAGCCTGCGCGGCTCAGAACGACAATCAGTTTGCCAGTACGGGGCAAGGGGGGTTGCCCAACAATCCTTTACAGCAGCTCAGCAGCAACCGGCCCTGGCAGGATTTGCGCGAGACCGCGTTAGCCCCTACTCTCATAAGCGATCGCATCATCACTAACGCAGCTGAGCTACCGTCAGCCTCTGAAGGCCTCGTAGAAGCGGGACAATGGCAGCTAAACGCAGGCGGCGAAGTGGTTTTAGTCGCCGACCGTGCACTGGCTCACCCTGACGCTGCCTGCCTACAGAAATCTATGTAGCAACTCTATGTAGCAACTCTATGCCGCAAAGGCAATCTTCGCTGCTGTCGCTACCTTAGAACCATTCGTCTTCAGCTTCGGCTTTGGTGTTGGTGTTGCGCTCGGGCGTCTCACGATCAAAGTTCATGGTGATGGCGCGAGACTGCTCGCCATCGGCAGCAACCGCGCGGATGGGATAGTCGATGTTGCCGTCGGGGAAGGCCATGTGGAAGCGAAAGGTGCCATCGGGATTGAGCGGGATGACGCGATCGCCTATCGTTACGGTGGCATCGGGCTCAGTCGCGCCATATACAATCAGCTCGGCATCCGCGACTAGCCAGAAGTTTCGCTTGCGATCGCCTATCCCAACTCCGGACATATTCAGGCCCGATACGTTGATCCCAGACATGTTGAGCCCCGACACCATTCCCGAAGCTGACAGCGCACCCGGCGGCATTTGCTGCATTGATCCGTACAAAGAACCAGCAAGGCGTAAAGCATCTTGAGCCTGCGTAAAGGCGAAGAGTGCTTCGTACTCAGCCTGCGATTCAGCGCTGGGCTGCTCACCTTCAGCTAGTGCATTAGGACTGCCTAAGTTGCCAAAGCTTCTACCGGCTAAGCCATTGTCAAAGCCAATCGTGACGAACTGATCTTTTACCCAGTCAGAAGGATAGATCGGTGGGACGCGCACGGGCGCAGAGCGAGCCAAGAGAAGCCAGCGATCGTCATTGGTGAGGTAGCCAATTTCGGCGGTGTAATCGCGATCGCTTACCGGCATTTCTATATACCAGGAGCGCGCCATCTCGTGACACTCCTGCTGATGCATGCTGTGGGCAGCTTGAAAGTTTTGGTTGATGTCGGTGACATCATAGAGCCGCAGCATTAGCCTTTGGCCCCCCTGCTGCCGTAGCTCTTCTTTATGCTCATTAGAAATATCCCAGTAGGCATAGGCCCATTTCGGATCGCGGGGCAGCAGCACAATGCGACTGTCGCCGTAGCCATCGGGCAGCTCTGATAGGCCGTCGTCTACAGAGGAAAGCGCCGCGACGCTCAGGCGCGGCATCTCTGCTGTTTTTGGGGTTGCTGGACTAGCTGGCTGCTTTGTCGTTGCATCTGTGCTCGCTTCTGTTGTTTGATCTTGCGAAACGTAGGCCGCTGCGCCACCAGCCGCCATTCCTGCTGCTGCGATTCCTAACGAGCCGTCATCAATACTAGGACTCTCAATCGGGCTCTCAACTTCGCTGCTCTTAGTTTGGCTGCTTTCATTCTCTCTATTAGACCGATCTGAAGCGTTTTCACTCACTGCCATATCCCCATCGTCAGTAACTATTCCGCCTTCTAGCGTCTCCAGTTCTGTGGGTTCTTCTAGAGCTGTTGAAGAAGTCGATTGTTCTACAATATCTGATTCTTCGAGATCTTCCAATGATGCAAATTCTTGCTGAGCATCAGTGATTGTGGGTTCTACTTCTCTCTCATCATCTAAGACCCGATCTAGAACCTGGTCTAAAACCCGATCGTCAAAGACGCCTAGATCGGATTCAACGTCGGGTTCTACAATAGCAAATCCAGTTTCTGCAAGCTCTTGATTCACGATGTCTTCGCTGCTAGCGGTATCGCCGCTGAATTCGCTAGCAAGGCTGGTTCCGCGGGTACCAACGCTGGCATCAAAGAAACTATCAATGTCATTATCTGTGTTTTGACCGGCTGTGTCTTGACCGGCGTGTTTGACCGGCTGTGTCTTGACCGGACGGCTCGGCGCTGTCTGTATCGGGCGTTTCTGGGTTGATAGCGGCCGCTGCTATGACAGATCCTGCGGCTGCGGCCCCCCCAAAAATCACGGCGCGATCGCCAATAATCGTATTTTGATCGGGCTCAATATCCAACACCGTATCGGTTTCAGCAATGACGGTATCGCGAGTCGGTTCTATGGTGTCGATATTGCTAAAGCTACCCTCTGCACTCCCTCCAGTGACTTCTTCTCCAGCTGTCTCTTCAGGTGTCTTCTCTTCAGTCGTCTCATCGCTGCCGGTGCCCAGCTCTGTGCCGCCGGGGACTGCGTTCCAAAAATCGTCGTCACTGACACCGGTTGTGCTTGATAGCGGTGCCATTGCGCCCAGTGGCAGACTAGCCTCAACGTTTGATTCAGGAATATCTGGCGCAGAGAGAGTCGCGGTAGGAAGTGGATGGTCAGCCTGTCTGATATCAGGTGTGATGGGCTCGTCATCTAGTGATAGATCAAGATTGTCGTCCCAGTCCTCATCGTCGTCATCTTCTGTTGATGTGCCTGAGTCGCCTGCGGCAACCGCCATACCGCCAAGCACTGCGGCACCGCCAAGCGCCGCGCCGGCAACACCGCCTGGTGTGAGTAAGTCTAAATTGGTGCCTTCTAAATCAGGCGATTCTAAGTCGGTTGATTCAAAGGTGGTCGATTCAAAGGTGGCTTCTGTAATCGCGCCATCGTCAGCAAGGCCGGGTTCTCCAACGGGCAAAGGTTGCGTCGAGACCGTGGTTTCTGGGTCAGTCACTGAGCGAGAGTCGTCCACAACGCGATCGGTTGAGATGACGGTTTGCGCGCGGCTAGACACTTCGCGATCGCTCTCAGGATCGGTTCTAGGGGGGGTGACAGTTGCTGTCGGGGCCGTTTGTCTTCTGGGTTCTTCCGGTGCGGTGCGATCGCGATTTCGACCCAATAGCCATAGCCCAGCACCCAACAAACCTAAAATAGGAAGCAGCAGCCACCACCAAGGAAAGCCACCCTCTGCCTCCGGTATTGCCACGGCGCCTGCCACGGCCCCCTCATCGCCAAAAGAACGCCCGTTGAGCCCCCATAGCCCTTGTCTTCCCTGGCTCCCGGCTACAAAAAGCTTGTCGTTCCCTTCAAACCTCATCTCATTGACGGCATTATCTGCGCCTAAGACCGCAGGAAAAGCCTCTCCTTTCGGCTCACCGCTGGCCGTGTCCCAGTAGCGCACGTTGCCCGTGTTGGTGCCCGTCGCCAAAGTGGTGCCATCTTCGCTAAATGCCAAAGCAGTCACGGCTCCGCCTGCGCCCACTAATGGCCCCGCGACTAGGTTGCTACTCGCATCTTCAATGACGGCCAGATTGTTTTCATCCGTGCGAGCGACCAGCGTTCCGTCAGGACTGGTGACAACGGCGGCGGGTGCTTCTAGCTGCGCGGCGGCGGCGCCTTCGGCATCCTGTACCTGGGCGATCGCGGCTTGACCCTCTGAGCCGGTGGCTATCGCCAAAAAGCCTTCTACCGCTGGGCTAGGCTCGCCTACATACACGTAGCTGCGCGGCTGAGAAAAGGGATAGCGCGGATCGTCGGGCAGCGTTTGGTGCATGGGCACAATTTTGACCGCTGGGTTGCCCATGACCTGGTTGGCGATCGCATAGCCAATCCCATCCTCTCCAATGGCCTCAATCACCGCTGCTGTTTCATCTGCGGCCACTGGGTCAGCCGTCGCGCCTGTTTCAAAGGGGGCCGCTTGAAATACAGGGTAGGGGCGAAACGCTAGTCGGGTATCGCTGGTTGCAGGGCGATCTACAAAGCGAAGGGCACCTGTGCCAGTCCCATTGCCAACTTCCGCCCAATCGGTCACGTCGCCTCTAAATATTTGGCCAAACTGTTCAAAGGTAATATCGCCGTCAAACGAATTGCCAGGCCCCACAAAAATTGCGATTTTTTCACGCGCAATGGGCACCGCAACGAGGCCTTGCGCGACTTCTTCTTCAGTGAGCGGTCGGCCAATAGCAGCCAGATCAATCTCACTATTTATCAGTCGATTCAAGGCAGTATCGGTGCCACTTGCTGCGCGCTCTACCGAGGCGTTATCGTAGCGGCTGGTAAACTGCTCTGTGAGCACCTCATTCATGGTGCGCATGCTGCTAGAGCCGTCTATTAGCAGCGTCTCGCCGTCTGTCAGTGATGCGGGGGGCTGAAAATCGGGGACAGCGCCACCTGCTTGCGCAACGACCGACCGTGCCATGAGCTGCGGATAGCTTAGCGATCCTTCAGCATTTTGGGCTAAGCCAGCGGCAACAGAACGCTGAGCCGGTACGGCAAGAGCCGTTAGCAAGCACAGCTTCACAAGGGTAGAACGGTTAGCGCGCATCATAAAGCCCGAATTCAATTTATGAAATTACCTTAATATCTCAGTGATTCTTCTGAGAGTCAATCGGAGACCGCAAATATCGCCTGTAGATCGCCCCTATCGCCTTAGCTTGCGGCATATGACTATAGATGGCTCGCTCAGTGCTATCTATGTATATGGCGCTTCGCAGGCAAGATGTTGTGTATAAAAAATACTGGCTGCTTCTCTAACGTTTTTTAAACTTCTTCGACGATTTTTTACCTGGCTTCTGAGTAGACTTTTGTGAGGAACCACCTTTGCCAGAGCGTTTGTTTTTCCCGGGTGCTGTTTGATGGGCTCCGAAATACTTTTCACTGCGATAGCGCAGCCAAATTCTGAGCTGCTGCGGAATCTTTTCCTTTTGTGCCTTGCTGAGCTGGTTATAAAGGGCCAGTGCCTGCTGTCGCTCTCCCCGGCAGGCGGCGTTACGGTGGGCATCCCACAGGCCTTTTGCGGCCCGAATGCGCCGACAGGTTTCTTTAACGAGCGCTTCGCCTTCTAAAGGCGCATCAGGCTTTTGAAACATGGCTCAAACCCACAACATGTAAACGACTGACTAGCGCTGTATTCATTTTATAGTTGATTGTCTGGCTCACAACCTTTGATATTTTTATGCACGCTCATCATGACCATGCCGAGCACGCTCATAGCCATTCGCACGCTCACGGCGGCGTGCCTTCTACGCCGCAACAGGTGCGATCGCTCAAAATTGCCTTAGTTTTAGTGAGCTGTTTCTCAGCTGCTGAGCTATGGGTGAGCGTGCAAAGCCATAGCCTGTCTTTAATGGCCGATGCGGGGCACATGGTGATGGATGTGTTTGCGATCGCGATTGCCCTATGGGCGGCGGCTCAGTCTGAGACAAAGGATGCCGTTCGTCAGCGGCGAACTGAGGCGATCGCTGCTTTCATCAACGGCTCTCTATTACTATTGGTGAGCCTGTGGCTGGGCTATGAGGCTATTAGCGAGCTACGCATGCCGCCCACTGAAATTTTGAGTACGTCGGTTGCGATTACCGCCGCTGTGGGGCTAGGCATAAACGGCCTTAACGCTTACTTCCTACACGCGCATGCTGACGATAATCTCAACTTGCGCGCTGCCTTTTTGCATATGCTGGCCGATGCGGGTAGCTGTTTGGGTGTGCTCGTAGGCGCACTGCTGATTGCTAAATTTGGCTGGTACTGGGCCGATGGTTTGGTGAGTGGGGCGATCGCGCTACTCATATTCTCCAGCGCCTTCCCGCTCATCCGCCAAAGCTGGGCGACTCTAAACCCCACGCCCGCTGCCACAGAACATTCATAATCTCTCTCTTTTTGATCTCTTTTATGCAAGTCACCTCTTGGAACGTCAACTCCGTCCGCACCCGCCTAGAGCACGTCACTAACTGGCTACAGGCCAATCCTGTAGACGTGCTGTGCCTGCAAGAGACTAAAGTGGTTGATAAAGACTTTCCAGAAGCTGCCTTTACCGAGATTGGCTATCACGTGTATGCTTACGGCCAAAAGTCTTATAACGGGGTGGCGCTCATTAGTAAAGCACCGCTTGAAGACGTTCAGATGGGTTTTGGCGAGGTGATGAATGCAGAGAGCGTCGGGAATTTAGACGATCAAAAGAGAGTGATTAGCGGCGTGCTCAACGGCGTGCGCGTGGTGAACTTGTATGTGCCGAATGGTTCGGCTATTGGCAGTGAAAAGTATGAGTACAAGCTTAGCTGGCTGGCGCTACTAAAGCAGTATTTAACCGCGCAGCTGGCTGCGCATCCGAAGCTAAACGTATGTGGTGACTTCAACATCGCGCTAGAAAACAAAGACATTTATACCGATAAAAACAGAGATAAACACATTATGGCTTCACCCGTAGAGCGAGAAACGCTGCGGGACGTGCTTTCTATTGGCCTCTCCGATGCCTTTCGCAAGTTCACCGATGAGGGCGGTCACTTTAGCTGGTGGGACTACCGCTCGGGCTCTTTTTCGCGTAATACGGGCTGGCGGATTGACCATCACTACCTGTCACCTGAGCTGTATGAAATTGCTAAAAGCTGCACGATAGATACCGAGCCACGAGGGCTAGAGCGGCCTAGCGACCATACGCCTGTGACGGTGGAGTATTGATGGAATGCCAAAGAAAATTCGAGAGCTTAAGCAGCTACTGCGGAAGGCACGGTTTCAAGAAGTTACCGGAAAAGGTAGCCACACTAACTGGATACATCCGCTTTATGCTGGCAAGATAACGGTTTCTGGGAAAGACAGTGCAGACGCCAAACGTTATCAGGAGAGAGAGGTTTTGAGGGCAATTCAACAGGTGGAGACTAATTAAAATGATAGATAAGCTTAAGTACCAGATGTTGATTCAGTGGTCTGAGGAGGATGACTGCTTTTTGGTGGGGTTCCCAGACTTTCCAGGACAGCAGTGGCGTACACATGGCGAAACGTACGAAGATGCAGTGAATCAAGGCATTGAGGCGCTTGAGTCTTTGATAATAGCCTATCGAGCTGCGGGAGAAGCCCTGCCGGAACCGAGTACGATCTGTGCAGCAGCCTAATTCACCATTTAACAAAGAATCACTGCTTCAGAGGAGCCTTTGCATTGTTCAAACTGCAAAGGCTCTTGTATAACTAGCTTTCTATTTTGATGGGCTTGATTAGGATGCAGGTGACTTCGTTGACTTTGCCGGTGGCGATGGGTTGGCTCCAGTCGGTGGGGTTGGCGTAGCCTAGCTGGTGGAGCTGTTTGATGGTGGCTTGCACGGTGAGGAGGTTGCCAAAGAGCATGTGGCGGATGCGATCGCGTGAGGCGCTAGCGGGTGTGGTGGGCGGGGTGTAGCTGTTGGCGGGTGATGTTGCGGGTGCATTTTCTGGTGGTGTGGTGGCAGACGGTGTGGGCGCTGTGGCGTCCGAGTTGGATATGAACATGAGGTCTGGTCTCCGGTGGGTGTGAGGGGTGAGCGTGAGGAAACCAGAACTCAACAGAACAAAGCCACCCCGCAACACATGTGCAAATCGGGGTGGCTAAAGGGTAAAGTTACCCTTAGGCCGCCAGACTGCGCGATCAGTTTGGGGGTTTAGCCGTCGGTTGGGTGCTGGTTACACCTGCCGATGGCGCTCTGTAGAATTGAGTTCTGAGTGGAAACAACTGTGATAGGCATCACAGCCTTAGCAATGACGATAAAACGATTTTGGCTGTGAGTCAAGGGCAATCGTTGTTTGATTGTGGTGGTTTGACGGATATATAGTTGCCTGAGTTACCAAGGACTATTTTTTCTTTTTTGTTTTACGCTTTCCTTTGGCTTTTAGGTTTTCGCGTTCGGTTTGGATGCGTTGGAGGAGGAGGGTGGCGGGTTCGTCGGTGGGGTCTTGGGGGACGAGTTCGCCTCGGAAGGCTTTGGCGAGGATAGATTGGTCGAGTTTATCGCGACTATTGAAGCTATCAAAACATTCTGGGAAACGGTAATAGTTTCCGAAGTTTCTGTTGAGGACAATTCATCCTTTGCTCAGGCAGAGGTGGCAATATAAACGATAGCTCTCTGAACTCTCTGCCATTGAGAGCCTCGGCTCAGCAGTCGCCTTTGTCTCTTCGATTTTCCCCCATGGAAACCGAAACCAATACCATAGGTATCGTGAATCGATTAGTTGATGATCGATAACAACAGCAGCAATGTTCTGGTTGATGGTCGCTTCAACTTCTGTAATTGCTGTTTGGCCTCTTGTCTTGCTTCGCCTATCATTGCAATCAAAACACTACCGACGAGGTAAAAGTCTTACAGAGCTATTCTTAAAGCCTTCCTTAGTAATTGCTTCCGTGTCTTTTTAATGAAGTTATTACGGACTTCACCAGAACTAATCCAAGGAATACCTTCACCCGAGTATTCTAGTCGTAGCTTGTTATTCAGATGGCGTTTTGACCACTGCACATCATTTCCGATATGACCAACACAGGCAATTCAATGGAGCATTCTCTAGTAGCGGACTGCTGGAAGACTTTTCTTAGTTGCGACGCCCAATCCTTTTTCAGCAGTTTCACTGCTTCAGGTACTTTTGGCTCTTGAACGGAATTCTTGAATCTTCTCTAACAACTTCTCCGCAGGCTCTACATCAGGGTTCTGCTCGCGCCAATCGGTGGTGAGGTCGCCTCGGAAGGCGGCGGCGAGGACGGATTGCCGAAACTGGTCGAGTAGGGCGGGGATGGCGTCTAGGGCTTCGCGGGCTTTGCGGCTGTGGGTGGTTAGGGTTTCGATTTTGGTGACGATGCGGTGTTGCTCTTTGAGGGGAGGGAGCGGAAGAGCACCTTTTGCAAGCTTGCTTGGGGATGTGTGTGAGATTAAAGTCCCTGTTGCGGTCTCAGCAATGTAACTTCTAAAACTTGGGCTATTAATTGAGTACTGAATGTAAAGCTTATTAATAGATCGAAGAAAAGGAACAATCAACCCAATACGTTGATTATGCAAAACTATCTCAGAGCTATTGAGAATAGTAGTGGTTCCTAAAATCTTTTTCTGCTTTGAAAAATCGGTCATTACAACTAATAAGCCTCCATTTTTCAAAACCCATTTCTCGTCGCAATTAGTACCGAGCCTAATCACTCTCTTATTTTCAAAGTCTAATTCTGCTCTTTCTGTGAAATTTCCGGGAGTTAGAACGATAGGCCCAAGGCTTGAAAAGTTTTCAGACTTAAATGCATAACCGTGCCGAATTTCACACAAGTCTCCTAAAACAGTTTGACACCATCCTATAGGAAGAATTTGCGGATTTTTACAATTCAAAATATCTTGTTTCCCTAACAGGACTGAATACATCTAATTTCAATTGATATTGTACTTTTTGACGAGCAACGTTACCACACCGATGCGCTATCTTCGTGCATATAAGAAAAGCGCAAGGCGTTAAGATTTGGGGATTTCCTCCCCACGCCCCTCCTTTGCTGGGTGGCTCAAGTGCCTGCCTGGGGGCCGAGCCTCCCCCAGACCCCCCGAATAAGAGGTTTCTGGCTGAGTGATTTGATGGTGGGCGATCGTTGCACTTCATGTGGTGAGTAGCGTGCGTTGTCGGCGTGAATAGGCCGCATTTCTAATTCGGCCACGCCGAGCCGCTTCTCCTAAAATCTTAAAATTCCGCTCGACTACTCGCTGTATCCAAAGCGTTCCTAAAAAACTATCTTCAGAGAATTCAGCCGTAAACTGTTGGATCTCTTGAATTGCTTGAACCATATCCCAAGTAGCAGCCGGGTCTCGATTCAGATTGCTCATACATAATACAATTCGTCTTCAAAATTTCTGCCCGACGATAAGGATTTTTCAGCAGGTGCTTACGAACCACATCAACTCGTCGCTGCAACAGTGCTTCTAAGGCTCTCTGCAAATCTAACCATGCCTGCCAAGTCAAACGCTTCTTGTCATCAAACTCCACTAAAATATCCACATCACTTGGATTGTCTCCGCCTGCCCGAAAATCCTCTCTTAGTGCCGAGCCAAATATTCCTAGCTCAATAATTTCAAACTGCTCACAGAGCGCCACAATTTGCGTCCGGTCAATCTGTAAGCGCGCTTGCACCAGTTCTTTTCCCGACTGCTTCAGTTTAGTCCTTTCGCCACTCACCACTCACTCCTCCAATAGCGCGCTCAACGCCTGCATTTCAGTCATCGCCACCTGTAGCTTCTCCATTATCGCTGATGCGATCGCATCCAGCTCCGGCAAATCCTCCCTTACTCCAATATGCCAACCAAAATTCGCATCACATCTTCTAAGTCATCCGGCACCCGATACCCACCAATATCCTGCGTAATCAGCTTCTTATCCCTATCCAACACACCAAATACCCAAAGGCTCCCAATTGTGACCGCCCCATATATCTTCGCAGGCGCACCCTCTACCATGGCTAGTGCAATCATCTCCGCCGCCAGCTGCGTAAACCCTCGGGTCATATCATCTCGCTTTGCTTCTACCACTACAATTTGAGACTCGGCTCGAATCAAATAATCCAGACTTCCCTGTAGCCAGTTATTCACTTTCAGCAAATACTCAAACCGCAAAGTCTGATTGCAAACCGTCGCCACCTCCGTCAAAATCGGAGCCACCAGCACCTCGCGCTTTGCGGCCTCACTCGTCAGCTGCACATGTGGCAACACTCGTTCAATCCGCCGCTTCAATGCCACGAGTTCAGTCAGCTCAGCTTTTGTTCTCGGCAGCGCAATTCTCTCTTGAGCATATCGATAGCCTAGCTCTCCAACAATCTCATCCGTATCGTTAGACAGCTCAAAATAAGACCGAAAGGTGTAGCTTGCGTCTTTCTGTAGAATCGTCGTCATCACTATTCCTCTAACAAAGCGCTCAACGCCTGCATCTCGGTCATTGCCACCTGTAGCTTCTCCATTATCGCTGATGCGATCGCATCCGGCTCAGGCAAATCCTCCACCGACTGCAAGCTCTCATCTCGCAGCCAGGAAATATCTAGGTTCTCACCCCGCTCCGCAATAAACGCCCGATCAAAACATCGAAACCGGCCTTCTTCGCCTTGGTCAGTGCGACTGCTTCTGCCATTCGCGTCCTTTCCATAGCACACCTCAAAGGGTTGGAAGTGCGATCGCATCAAAGGCGTCCGCTTCCCAAACTTCGGCATGTTCGTTCGCAGGTCATACACCCACACATTCTCGGTGTTTCCCTTCTCGCGCTTCCCCCGCTCAAAAAACAACACATTCGTCTTCACCCCCGGCGAATAAAATATCCCCGTCGGCAGTCGCAAAATGGTGTGCAAATTGCACTTATCCATCAAATCCGCTCGAATGCTCTGCCCCTGCCCCGCCTCAAACAGCACATTATCCGGCAGCACCACCGCCGCTCGCCCACCGGGCACTAAGCTGCGATAAATATGCTGCAAAAACGCCAGCTGCTTGTTCGATGTCGGATACGTAAAATCGTAGGTGTCTATTTTCTAGCAGTCTGAAGTAGCTGCATAGACGATGCAGTCAAGGAACCGTCAAGCCAACTGTGCAGCAATCGGCGGCGGCATCGCGTTCTCTAGAGCAGCCAATTCCTGTTGAAATCGAGAGAGACCATCCTGAGCCCACTGGCCAATCTCACCAATCAATTGGTTTAATGTGAATGCTGCAAAGCGCGTATTAAGCGTGGCCAGTACGGTCATGATGACGCCTCGCCGCTTTGCCCCGGGTTTACTTTTGCTCGTTCTACCGCCCTTGCGAACCATCGCTTCATGACGAACATTACGCTCACTGCGGTTGTTGGTAGGTTCAACCTCAGGATGAGCGACAAAGACAAACAAAGCATCTAGTCCTCGGATCAACTCCTTTTGTAGATGAATGAACGCTTGCTCATGGGCACTCATCGTTTCGCTATCAATCTTCCTATCTGATAGGTCGCATAACTCGCAAATGCGGTCTTGGAGAACGATAATTTTCTCGGCTCTACCGACCGTTAATCGTTGGTCTTTTTGCCAGCGAATCGCCTGTTGATAGATCGCATAGAGGTCATCTAAGAACAGTTTGTAGGCTGCTTCATCCGGATGCTGGAGCATCAGCTTAATCGCTTTGCGCAGCAAATGCGCCCAGCAGAGCTGATGGTCTAGAAATAGGAACTGATAGGCCCCATAGTCATCGGTGACTCCAATGCCCTCGAAGGACTGGCCCAATATGGCCTCAGCTTCGGCTTTGCCACGTCCTACCCCACAGCGAAACAACACATGCATCGCCGTCGAAAACGCCCAGGTGTAGCAGCTATCTGAGCCGACTTTCCAACTCGTCTCATCAATGTAAATCACCATTTGCCGCGACAGCAGCTCGGCTATTGTGTCATATTGCTCATCCCAGTCCGTACTCAGCTGATTCAACAGAGCGTTGGCTTGTGACTTACTCAACGCTAAGCCCGTAAAGAACTGCACCACCGAGCAGACATGGTCGAGCGCGCTCAAGGTCTCATCTGTCGGCATATCCTGATTGCCTACGCGCTGTTTGATGGCTTATTCTGAAATTTATCACAAACTGCTCTTTTCGGAAAATAGACAGCTACGTAAAATCATCCCGCGTTGGACTGCCGCCGCCCTTTTTCGTGCCGAATGGCGGATTGGTCAAAATCAAATTTGCCTTCGCCAGCTGCGTTCCACTAGGCGAAAGCGTATCGCCCAGCTCCACCGTACTTTCTATGCCATGCAGCATCATATTCATTAGCAACAGGCGGTGCGCATCCTGCACCAGCTCCATCCCATAAAACGCCTGCCGCCGCTGAAATATTTGCACCGACTCCTTCAGCTCAAACAAATCATCCGTCTGCTGCTTAATAAAGCGATCCGCCGCAATCAAAAATCCGCCCGTCCCCGCCGCCGGGTCCTGCACCCGCTCACCCGCCTGCGGCTGCATCAGCATCACCATGCAATCAATCAATGGCCTCGGCGTAAAGTACTGCCCCGCCCCCGACTTCTTCTCACCCGCATTCTTCTCCAGCAACCCCTCATACAGGTCACCCAGCCCTTCCTCTTTTGCCGAATACCAGTCCAGCTCATCCAGGCTAGTCACCAGCTTTTTAATAATGCGCGGCTGCTTCAGGTTCGTTTGCGCGTTCGCAAAAATTGCCTGCACCCGCTTATTGTCACTTCGCCCCAAGTCCCGCAGCAAATCTCGATAAAACTCAAGCTGTTCAATCCCATCTAGCGCCAGCAAATCGATCCAGCGCTTACCATCAGGCAGCTGAGACTCTTGCTCCGTCTCCTGCATCATCTTCAAAAACAGTAGATACGTTAGCTCCGTGACATACTGCAAATAGGTAATGCCATCGTCCCGCAGCACATTGCACAGGTTCCACAGCTTTTGGACGATATCAGACGTGACATTCATGTATGGGCGGTTCTTAATTCACGGGTAGCGCTTAGAGGCACAAGCCCTAGTTTACGCGACTTTCCAGGTGAAAAAATGATAGATATTATTACGGGCGATCACAGTGAGGGGCACCTTCTATATTGTAAGCTCAAGCCTTGTATCTTACGTCGTATAATAATACAAAAGAACTAATCAAGGAGGACAGGTGCTATATCGTCAGAGAGCATTACTCGCAATTCTCCAGCAAGTCGGCGGGCAAGCCTCTAACATCCAGATGATGAAGTGGGCTTTCTTGTTAGGTCAAGAAACACCATCGCATGGAGGAAAAACCTTTTATAATTTCATTCCTTACCACTTTGGCCCCTACTCATTTACGCTCAGCCGCGAAGCTAATAAGTTAGTTCAAAGTGGATTCATTGACAAGATTGAAAAAGAAGGTAAGAAGACTTGGGAATTAACGCCTTTAGGTTGTGAGCAATTAGTCAATCTACCCAAGCAAATATCGCAAGATATTGGAACGATAATTCAGCAATATGGGAACTTCTCGGGTTCAGCTCTGACTGACTCAGTCTATGCTCGCTATCCATGGTTTACCGTTAACAGCGATTTTGTAGAGAAGCGGCGGGAAAAACGTCCTACTGCGGACAAAGCAATCTACACCGCTGGCTATGAAGGCAAGACGGTTGACGCGTTTTTGGACTTGCTGATGCAGTCAGGAATGCGTAGAGTCATTGATGTTCGCTACAATCCTATTTCTCGCCGCTATGGTTTTCACAAGAGTACACTTAATCGACTGTGCAACTATTTAGAAATTGATTATCAGCACTTACCGGGATTAGGGATTCCAGGTTCAGCTAGAACAAATTTAGATTCAACAGATAGTTACCTTGCTCTCTTTAAGGAGTATCGTTGTGGCTTAACCAATCGTCAAGAGGATTTGACGACAGCGATATCTCTGATGAAGTCTATGCCTAGCGTTCTAGTTTGTATGGAAGCTGATCCAGAATGCTGTCATCGAAACGTCTTGGCTCAGCATCTGTCAAGCACCACATCTTTGCCTATTAAGCACTTAGGATACGGAACATGAGCGAGCGGCCAGTCAAAACAAAAGTTTTGATTACTGTTATGACTTATCCACACCCCTCAAGGGGCTATCGGGAACTGGTCTGTACAGCTGGTATTACTGAACGCAACGAGTGGATCAGACTCTACCCGATAGATTATCGTTACAGATCTAGGGATCAGCAGTTTCGCAAATATCAGTGGGTAGAAGTAGACCTACTCCCTCGCGGTGCTGGTAACGATCGGCGAAAAGAGAGCAGAAAGCCCAACCTAGATACTCTTCAGGTTTTAAGTCCGCCAATTACTCCTAAGAACGGTTGGAGGGAGAGGCGAGCCATCATTGACCAGATGCCGACCTACACTGTGAAGCAGCTGCGAGAACTTCACGACTCAGATCGAACGTCGCTTGGCATTGTTCGACCCAGCAGAGTACTAGACCTAAAAATTGAACCGGCTAACCCTGAATGGAAGTCAGAATGGAACAGCCTGTTCGACCAGCTAACGCTGTTTGGCCCAGTACAGAAACCATTACGCAAAATTCCATACAAGTTTAGTTACGTGTTCGAGTGTGAAGATAGCCACAAACCTCACAATGCCATGATAGAGGACTGGGAACTGGGTGTGCTTTGGCTTAATGAAGTTGTTCGTCTAGGAAGCGAAGAAAAAGCTGCCCAGAGCGTAAAACGCAAGTTTCTAGATGAGATTTGTGGCGATAAGAAAGATACTTTGTTTTTCATGGGCACAGTATTTCCTTACAACACCTGGGTTGTATTAGGCGTTTTCTGGCCACCCAAAATTGAGCTGCCAGACGCAGTTCAAGGAACATTGTTTTGAGAATAAAGAATTAGCTATGCAGTTCTAATACTTCAATTAGCGTTGTATACCGCATCACGCCAAACGCTTGTACAGCTCGTCATTCTTGCCAGCACATAGTCTGCCGTATCTGTAAAAGCAGTAGACTGAGCCGTTATCCAACCTTCCAGATCAGACCGTAAAAGCACATCCATAGAAATGCCATACTTGTCAGCTAGCTCTTGCAATGTTTGAAAGTAGTTGTCTGGTAGGTCAATCGTGATTGCAGCCATAGCGATTATTCGTTAAATGATCCCATATAAATTTTAGCACCTACACCTTTATTGAACTTCGCTTCGCTCGCCTGTGGTCAGCTAAAATGAGGCGCTTACAGTGTTGCTTACTGCACTGACAATGCATACTCAGCGTCAATTTCTGAAATATGAATACGCTGTTCCAGACGCACAATATAAGAAATAAACTCTATGCTTTCACCATTCTCCAGCTTGAAGGCTCGAATGACGCTGTTGATTGTGTCCTCTTGTTCATCGCTAAGCTCATCAATAATCAAGAGAATCTGTAATGCTGTTTGAAAAGTCTCGGCGAGAGCCCGTCAATTTCGCGGCCAGTTAACTGATTAGATAGATCGGGCTGAATATGTTTAATCCAAGCCGATACTTTGTCTACGTATTCAGGTGTTGAAAATATCTGGTCAATCACCTTATCAACCCAGGACTTGATTGTCTGTTCTCGTATTTGCTTATCAGTCACAATGCTGAACGCTGATGCAAAGCGCATGAGTTGAGGAATGATGTGCCCGTTTAGATAGTTTGATTTTTTCTGTGAACTCACTTTGCTTTCTCCAAAGCACTCATACTCGATGAGCGCGATTTTGAAAGGTCTTTTCTCGTCTTCACTAAAGACAATCAAGAGCGCATCAGGAATAGAGCGAATCCCTTTGACAGATTGCTCGCCACGCACCTCAACACCAGAAGATAAAAACAACCGATTTTCTGAGATCAGCAATGAGCGCTCAGGAGAATACCGAGGAAAGAGATCATAGAAGTTTTCGTTGACGAGGGCTTCCAAACCGCGTAGCGGATCTGTCTCATTCTTGAATGGAATCGTCTGAAAAGTTCCCATAACGTTGATCTTTGCTTCTGGCACTTCTGATATAACATCTGGAAGCTCGCTAGGATCAATGTCTAATTGAGGATCTTCATCTTGTTCTTCGTCTGTACTTGTCGAAGCGGCCTCTACTATTTGCATGGGCTCCGCAGTACGGTGCTTATCGAAAGCCGCATTCAACGATTGCACAGCAGTTTCAACTTTAATGGGCTTAGCACCCTGAAGGAACTTCAGTGGCCAGTACTTTCCACCATGATCCGCAAGAAAACGAATATCGAAAGGCTCAGCGTATTCAACATCGACCAATTTATATGCTGATACATAGCGGTCTGAATTAGGCCATGGTCTCTGGTCAGTTTGTTCTCCTAGTCGAGCACGTAGCCCACAAATGGTCTGTTTGCCAAGCTTTACCACAAGAAACAGACTATCCCCTTCGCTCGGACCTCGCGTACTAAAGCCAGCTACTGAATGTTCTACACAGAGGTTATAGTTCCTCAGCGATTTTCCACAATGTAATATACGACAAACCATTATTAACTACTCTGCTCCCACAGCGCTTGATTAATCTCACTCACCAGTTGTTCTAACCGTCCCTCAAACACTTTGTTGATGTGTGTAAAGCCTCCCTTCGCCTTAAACGCACCCCGGTCAAACGCCTCCCGATCCACCACATATTCCTTCTCTAGTTGCTTCCCAATTCGCTCTAGCCACTTCCGCTGTGGCGCACTCCACCGCTGACTCGCCAAAATCTTCTTCATCGCCCGTCGCACTCGCTCCTCATAGGGCACCAGCGCATCACCTAGCGCCGCCTGCCGCACATAGCCAATAATCGAAGCCGCAATATCCTCATTTGTTTTCTCTCTCCAGGCCACCTTTAGCTGCGTCTCCGAATATCCCGCATTCGCCAGCGCTAGCTGCAACGCCTTCAGATCCTGCCGCGTCAAATCACGAGGCCGCTGCATCACCACCATCAGCGCCGGAATGCTGTTCTTGTTGTTTTCAATAAAAGCCGTGAAGCTCTCTAAATAATCTTCTGGCCGACCATACTCAGTGCCATCTTCCGCCACGCCAAAGCCCTGCTCCACCCGGCGCAGCTCATCGGCATGGTAAGACACCAGCATCGGATTACCGCCCCCATCCCTGCCGATCTAGCAGCTTTGCAATCTGTTGCCGCTGCTGAAACCAGCTAGCCGCTTCTATCGGATCGCACTGCTTAAGATGATCCGCCACCTCATCTACTGGCATTCCTGCAAGGCTTTCAATCCCTTCCGCCTGCGTCTTGCTGAGGTGCCGCTTCTTGCGCTGTAGCTTAGCCACCAGCTGATCCAAAATCTCACCTGCCGCGCTCGGCTCGCTCACCGCCGTCAGCTCTTCTACTAGCTGCGCAAAAGAGATCTTCGGATTTACCACCACCGGCTTCATCGTCGAAAATTCTGAAATCGCCTGATACAGCCCCACCGGATCAAATACCCTGAAAAAGGTCTTATCAATCTCATCGCACAGCCGCGTGGCCCGACCCAGCATCTGCTCGTACAAAATGCGCGACTTCACCCGTCGCAAAAATACCAGGTTGCAAATTTCAGGCACGTCTATGCCCGTTGTCAGCAGGTCTACGGTCACCGCAATCTTTGGGCTCACCTCGTTTTTATACTCCCGAATCCGCTTCATCGGCTTATCTGCTGCGCCCGTAATCTTTTGCACATCGTCGTCGTTAATATCGCCATAGCGCGCTTGCAGCGACTTTTTCAACAGATTAGTCACCAAGTCCGCATGTTCATCATTCACACAAAAAATCAGCGTCTTTCCCATTTCTGGATCAATCTGCTCTGCCAAAAAGTCACACACCACCCGGTTAAACTCAGGCGTAATCACCTTCCGGTTAAACTGCGCTACGTCCACTTTTATCTCATCCGGTGCCTGCGCTAGGTTCACCTGCCCCGTCTTCGGATCAAAGTACTCAACGTCTTCTCCCATTTGCCAGGTAATGCCGTCTTCGGCCAGCGCCGTTACCGGGCGAATCGGCGGCTCATGATCAATCAAGTAGCCATCAATCACCGCCTCGCGATAGCTGTAGCTAAACACAGGCGTTCCAAAAATCTCTGCGGTGTGCAGTGCAGGCGTCGCCGTTAGCCCAATCTTTACTGCGTCAAAGTATTCCAGCACCGCCCGATACTTGGACACATAGTCGCCAAAGTCTCGAAAGCTTAGCTCTGTATCGCTTAGCTCCCGGTCTAATAGGTAACCCCGGTGACATTCATCTACCACGATGCAGTCGTACTGGTCAGCGCTGAGCGTTGCTGTTTCACCATTTGCCTTTTCAGCCGGATAGAGCAGCTGCTTTACAAAGCTCTGCACCGTTGAAATGTGCACCTTAGTCTCGCGCTCAGTGTCTGAGTCTTCTAAATCTTTGACCTCAAAGATATCGGCAAACGGCTGTAGGCTCTCCATTCGCGTATCTTTGAAGGCATTCGCCGCCTGCTCGCCCAAAGCAGTGCGATCCACTAAAAACAAAACCCGTCGAAACCGCTTGGTTTTCAGCAGCCGGTACACCAGCGCAATGCAGGTTTTGGTCTTGCCTGTGCCGGTTGCCATGGCCAGCAGGAGGTTGCGCTGCCCCTGCGCGATCGCCCCTTCCACTGCCAAAATCGCCTTCACCTGATAGTCTCGTAAATCAAAGCCATAGTTAAACGGCTCTGTCGCCAGCTGTCTGTTCGCTTTATCCACATCCTGCGCCAGCGTATCCACCAGGCCCGCCGGACTATACCAGCTACGCAGCGCCCGCCGCAGATTTTCCGGCCTGCGCACATCGCAAAACCAAATGCCGCTCTTAGTTTCTAGCTGAGCTAAGAACGCGCGCCCGTTTGTCGCAAATACAAACGGCACCTTGTACTCACCCCAGGGGCCACCCGGCAAGGTTTCATCCGCTTTAATCACATAGCCCCGGCTGTAGCGCTTAGCCTGATCAATCGCACCTGAAACGTCTTTTCTTTTGCGCTTGGCTTCTACGGTGGCGATCGCACACAACCCCACAAACAGCACATAGTCCGCCCTGCCATCTGCCGTCGGCCACTCAGCGATCGCTACATTTCTCCCCTTCTGCGGGCGACTGCCCCGGCCGTAAGTCATCGTCTCGGTGTCCACCTCCCAGCCCACCGCCCGCAATTGCTGGTCAATTAACCGCCGAGTTTCTCTCTCATCCAAATCCAGCTCACTCTCGACTGCCTGCGCCGTGGCGATCGCCTGCTGAATCTCCTGCGCCGGAGCCTGCACCGCTTCTCCCTGCATCGCCGCTAGCTGCGCTTCCATCTGCACCCGAGCAGCTTCTCTCTCGCTTCTACTGCCTCAACTTTCGCCTCAGTTTCCAGCAGCAGATCTTCTGCCAGCTGCCGAATCTCAGCTTCTTCTTGCGCCTGAGTTTGCGCCTGCTCCGCCCTGGTCTGTGTCTCTGTCAACACGGCCTGCTGCTGAACAAACTCAGCCCTTAGCCGCGCCAGCTCAGCTCTTAGCGTCTCCGTCTCCTGCTCTGGATTCTCTGGCGGAATAAACGGCCCCGGCTTAAAGTCTTTGCGCCCCGCCATAAGAGCGATGAAACCAAACGCCTAACAGCCGAGCATATTTTAAATGGCTCAGCGCCGCGCCATGTTCTCCATAGCTCCCATGCGTCGCGCGGTTGCCAACCCTTCTAATCTCATGGAATAGCTGGTCTGTCTGCCCAGTAATTGCTCCCCGCTGGTTCAGCCGCCGCAACAGCTCAAACTGGCTTTCATCTGGATCTTCGTACAGACCCACTTTTGCTGCCACCAGCTGCGCTAGCTGCTCACCAAACTGACGCAGCTTAATCAAGCACGTATTGGGGTCATTGGCAAAGTAGTGCTCGGCCTGCGTTCCTAGCCTAACTAGCTCCAAACTATAAGCTTTAAGAAAGGCAAAATTCTTGGAAACTTGCATACCGATGGTTCTATAGATGCTAAATAACTAAGACGCGATCGCTCATAGGCTAGCGGCAACCTTTTAAACCAAACGCATGCAGCAAAGTTGATGTTACTTCATCGTATTCTTCAAAGCGCAGCGCTATCAATCAGCACTAAAAAAGGGTTCACAGAACTGATGCCCTGTGAACCCCACCTACTTTTTCCAACTTGCGATTGTAAACTTGTGATTGTATTAGCTTAATGGTGTCTATGTTTAACGGTGTCTATACGGTCGTCAGCGTCTTGGCCGATGTTGCCTTACGCGTAGACCGTTTGCGATCGCGTGCCCTTACCCCACCGGCCATCTCGTACTCACTGCTATCCTTGTCATAGCGAATCGCCACATTCGCCAGCATCTTACCCGAAAACTTAGACAGCGCTCTTTCTGAGGCTTCAAACGTGTTATACGCCTCGTCTACCTTCGAGAGCAGCGTATTGTAAGCATCCAAATCAGTACTGACCTGATCAATTAGCTTGGCAAACGCCGCGTTAGAAAAGCCCGCGCCAAAGTCTAGCTTCGGGTCAATCGATCGCATTCCAGAAAGGCGCTTGTTTGCGTTAGGCAGTGCGGCAGATTTTTTCTTAGGTCTTGGCATGGTAATGCGCCCTATAAATAAACGACAGAAGTAGCTGAAGATGCTGATACCGCTTAGCTGTAAAGCCAGGGCGTCAGTCATCTATCTACGTCTACGGTGCCCGTAATGAAAAGCAAAAAGCACATGCGGCTGTCCGTAAAACTACAAGAATTTAGCTGCGATCGCAGTTTGCTCAGACATATGGGCCGTTCAGACTCGCATATTGCCAACTCATCCGCATATATCGGCGAGTTACTTCTTCATATCGCTAAAGCATCCAGATAACACGGCACAACATCCACGCAATCCAACAGATCACGTCAGTCAATAGACCAGTCAAGCTCATGAAATGGCGATCTATCTAACTGCTTTATCAACGTGCTGTTCTCTTTTGATCACACAGGGTTAACACATCAGCATCCCAAGTGAGTAACACTGCTTTTATTCAGCATGAGTGCGTGAACGCGACGTCCCAACCCGTTGATGGACATTTCTAAACGGGTACTTTCTGTTTCTTTAGCTTATGGTCTCCTAGTTTAGGGGCCGACCTATCACGCATCTCTAAAAACACCAGCAGCGCATTTATATCCGAAGGGTTCACGCCGCCAATCCGCGTTGCCTGTCCCACCGTCATGGGCTTCACACTATTCAGCTTTTCCCGAGACTCCATCGATAGCGTCTCAATTGTTGTGTAGTCAAGGTCTTGCGGCAGGGAGCGATTGGTTTGGCGAGAGACCATATCAATCTGCTTTTGCTGACGCTGAATGTAGCCCGAGTACTTCAGATCGATTTCGGCGCCTTCTTTCTCTGCAAGGGTGAGATCAAGATTGCCTAGTCCGTAGTTCTCTAAAGTTTCATAGTGAAACTTGGGACGACGAATGAGATCGGCCAAGGTAACCGACCCTTTTATCTTCTGCTGCGTATCGGCGTAGATTTGCTGTCCTACCTCGCCATTTTCTTTTACGCGTGAACTTTCAAGTCTCTCTTTTTCAGCTTTGATGTTCTCTTGCTTTTGGGTGTACAGCGCCCAGCGCCGATCGTCAATCAGCCCAATCTCACGCCCCAAAGGCGTCAACCGCTGATCGGCATTGTCCGAACGTAAAATTAATCGATATTCAGAGCGAGACGTGAGCACTCGGTAAGGCTCGCGCAGGTCTTTGGTGCACAAGTCATCAATTAACGTGCCCAGATAGCTGCCTTCGCGAGGGAAGACAATCATCTCTTTCCCGCTGACCATTCGAGCTGCGTTAATACCTGCAACTAGCCCTTGTCCAGCGGCTTCTTCATACCCTGTCGTGCCGTTAATTTGACCCGCGCAGAAAAGGCCTTCTACTTGTTTGGTCATTAAAGTAGGGAAGCACTGGGTGGCTGGAATGTAGTCGTAGTCCACCGCATAGGCGGGGCGTAGCATGGTGCAGTTCTCAAAGCCGGGAAGCGTTTTGAGCATTTCGACTTGTAGGGTCTCTGGCAAGCCCGTTGAGAAGCCTTGAATGTATAGCTCGGGGTAGTCGCGGCCTTCTGGCTCAATGAACAGCTGGTGGCTTTCTTTTTCGGCAAAGCGAACGATTTTATCTTCTATGCAGGGGCAGTAGCGCGGGCCTTTGGACTCTACCCAGCCGCCGTAGACGGGGGAGAGATGGAGGTTGTCGCGGACGAGCTTGTGAGTTTCAGCAGTGGTGCGCGTCATGTGGCAAGGAATTTGCTCACGCTCGTTCCATACCTCGGGGTCGAAGCTGAACCAGCGGACGTTTTCGTCGCCGGGCTGGGGTTCTAGCTTGCTGTAATCTACGGAGCGTTTGTCTACGCGGGCGGGGGTGCCGGTTTTGAGGCGGTCGGTTTCAAAGCCGAGGCGATGGAGGGTTTCGGTCATGCCGATGGCGGCGGGTTCTCCGGCGCGACCGGCGGAGAGAGCTTTTTTGCCCACCCAGATGGTGCCGTTGAGAAAGGTGCCTGCGGTGAGGATGACGGCTTTGCAGGCAAAGGCCATGCCGAAGTAGGTTTCTAGGCCGATGATTTCGTTGCGATCGCCCAGCACCAAGTCCGTCGCCATGCCTTCGCGCAGCGTCAGGTTTTCCTGATTTTCCACAACGGATTTCATAACAGCGGCGTATTCTCGCTTGTCGGTTTGCGCCCGCAAGGCCCAAACGGCTGGGCCTCTGGAGCTGTTGAGAATGCGCTTTTGGAGGTAAGTACGATCCGCGATTTTGCCAATTTCACCGCCGAGGGCGTCTACTTCGTGGGCGAGCTGCGACTTGGCAGGGCCACCGACGGCTGGGTTACAGGGCTGCCATGCGATGCGATCAAGGTTCATGGTGAGTAGGAGCGTGCGGCACCCTAAGCGGGCGGCGGCTAGGGCTGACTCGCAGCCTGCGTGGCCTGCGCCCACTACGATTACGTCGAATTCGTCTGTGAAGGTGACGCTCATACTCTGGTTCTTACTTGCTTAAGTGGAAATTAAAACTGAATGCGCCTTTTATTCTAACGACTGTCGGTGGTGCTTCACGCCAAAGATATATCCGCCGGGTTTGTCTTCGTATCTACTTATGTGTCTGTAGAACGATCTGTATACAGACGCATGATTTGGTAGGGTGCTGCTATATGTAAATAGTTTTTTAACATTTTTGGTCGAACATTTTCCTTTAAGAAAAGCTTAATAACGGTAGCAAGATGGATTTCGGTCGGGCGCTGGCCCAAAAGCAAAGCACTATTATTCAAAGCTGGCTGGCGCGGGTGCGTAGCGATACCGCGATTGAAAGCACGCAGGGCCTAACGTCTCAGGCAATTTTGGACAGTTTGCCAAAGCTGCTGGAGGCGATCGCACATCTTCTTTCTCAGCCCGAATCATCCGATATTCAAAGCCTCATACGCCACGGCCTAGAGCACGGTGCCCTCAGAGCAAAGCAGGGCTACGACGCCGAGGAGATTACGCGTGAATACGGCATTCTCCGCGCGACTATTTTTGATGCCTTGGAGGCTGATTTGCTTGCAAGTGCAGCGGCACCCGTGCTGCGCACGACTCGGCTAGTGAATGCTGCCATTGATAAGGCGATCGCGCTCTGCATGAAGCGCTATACCGAAGAGCGATTGCAGACCATGAACCTGCTGCACGACGAGCTGCTGGTGAGCAATCAAGAACTAGACTGGCTGGTGCGAACAGAACGCACGAACCTATCGCACCTTGCTCACGAGCTGAAAAGCCCGCTGAGCAGCATTATCGGCTATTCCGACCTGTTTTTGAGACAGCAGGAAATGACCACAGAAGTTCACCCAGAATACGTTGAGCGGGTGCTTACGAGCGGCAGGCGTTTGCTGACAATTATCAACGACACGCTGGAGATGTCATCTTATCGGGCCGGGCGGACGGTAATAAACTCGAAGCCGACAGATGTGTGCGAGCTGGTTGGTGAGGTGGTGAAGGCCTTGGATATTCTGGCGCAGCAGAAGCGCTTACCCATATCGGTAGCGTGCGAGCCTATTGGTGAGGTGGTGATGACAGATGGTGGACGGCTGCGGCAAATTGTCACAAATTTGCTGAGCAACGCTATTCGCTATACGGAATCGGGCCGCATTGATATATACGTGCGCGCTGTGAAGGCAGGCGATCGCCCTACGACCTCGTGTGATTTGGCTGATGATGAGGCGTCGTATGCGCTAGACGATTCGGGTTCTCACACGCTGGCGCAGATAAGGCGGTATCGAGCCGCGCGATTGGCGGAGTGCGCTCAGTCTGAGGTGGTGATGGGCGATCGCATTGAAATTCAGGTCACCGACACTGGCCTTGGCATGGACGTAAAAGAGCAAGGGCGCATTTTTGAACCCTACTATCAGGGCCGGGCTGGGCAGCAATCTTCGGACAGTACTGGCTTAGGGTTAGCCATTACGCATCAGATGGTAAAAATGCTTCAGGGCAGCATTCACTTAAAGTCAGAGCCAGATATTGGCTCAACGTTTACAATCACGCTGCCAATGCGCTACCAATCAGGCATTGCAGAGACAACGACAGCAGATATGACAGTCGATAGCCATTCAACCAGTTCGCACCCGTCGTCTACTGTATAGGTACTTTATTACAGAGAGACTTTATGGCTACGCCTCAGCTACTGGCATTTGATTTTGATGGCGTCATTTGCGACGGACTGATTGAATATTTTCAAACGGCGTGGAAAGCTTACTGCGAAATTTTTAAGCCTGACGGCGAGCAGCCGCCTGAAGGGCTTGCAGAAAAGTTTTATCCGCTGCGTCCTGTCGTCGAAACGGGATGGGAGATGCCCGTCCTGATTCAGGCGCTGGTGAAAGGTGCCACCGCTGATCAGATTGTTGAGCAGTGGCCGCAGATGGCGCTGCCTTATTTGGACGCGGCAGGGCTGACGAAAACGCAGTCGGTTGCGGCTTTGGATGGAGTGCGCGATCGCCAAATTAAAGAAGACTTACCAAGCTGGCTAGACTTACATCGCTTTTACCCCGGCATGATTGACCGCGTGGGAGAACTGTTGCAAAGTGATGTGCCTATATATATCGTCAGCACCAAAGAAGGCCGATTTATTAAAGCGCTGCTAAGCCAGAGCGGGCTAAATTTTCCAGAAGAGAGAATTATCGGAAAAGAAGTTAAGCGCCCTAAATATGAAACGCTTCGCCTGCTAAAAGAGAAACATTCTGTTGAAAATATCTGGTTTGTTGAAGACAGACTGCCTGCACTGAAAGATGTAAAAGAACAAAGCGATCTGGCCGAAGTAAGGCTATTCTTAGCAGACTGGGGATACAACCTAGAGTCCGATAGAGCGCAGGCAAGACAAGATTCGCGAATTCATCTATTATCCTTAGAGCAGGTAGTACAAAAGTTCGATTGCTGGCCGCAGTAGCATATGCTCGATCTCACCAAGCTCGCCCGTCAAATGCAGGGAATTAGCGATCACCTCAGCAAAGAGGCGGACGCAGCGCGTCGTCGCGTTGAGATTGCGCAAGGGCTGATGAACCGGGCGATTGACCGGCAAGACGTGATGGTGAGTCAGCTGGAAGAATGGCGTGGTGGCGGAGCCTCCCAGAATGGGAATCGCCTCCTTTTTGCCGCCGCTGAACCCATCGAAGCATTGAACACAAGAATTACCCTAGACACCGCGCCTGCTGCCCACTCTGTGATCTCTTCCGACGGCTCTCAAATCTCACCGAGTCACCACGAAATTGCCTACTGCTACCTGCTCAACATTAGCCGGGTCATCATCCACTACGGCCAAAGCCGCTACCCCTTACTCGACAGCCTCCCTGAAGTCATCTACCGCCCCGAAGACCTCTACGCTTCCCGCAAATGGGGCATCCGCACAGAAGAATGGATGGGCTATAAGCGCACCGCCGCCGAAGCCATTATGCTCAGCGAACTCGGAACAGAAGCCACAGGCTCACAGGACTCAGACGTGCCTATCTTGGCAATGACAGACGGCTCACTAATCTACTGGTTTCTCGAACAAATTCCCGCGAAAGCTCGTGACGAAATTCTGTTGCCCGTACTCGAATCATGGGAGCAAATGCGCAAAGCTCGCGTACCCGTAATGGGCTACATCAGCGCCTCCCGCAGCGGTGAAGCCCTCAACTTCCTGCGCCTGCAAGCCTGCCCTTTTGACACACCCGACTGCATTTCCAACTGCGAACATCAAAGGAACGAAACACCTTGCAACACGTTTGCGCCCCTGCGAGACGTTACGCTCTGGGCCACGACCTTACAGCCTGGAGAGCGAGGGCCGCTGTGGAAGAGTTCAGCAGATATTTTGAGCTGCTACGGTGAACACGCCGTGTACTTTTGCTATGTGCACGTGGGTGCAGAGATCGCACGAGTTGAGTTTCCTAAGTGGGTTGTTGAAGATCGGGAATTGTTGGATACGGCACTAAGCTTAATGCTGGCTCAGGTGCAGAAAGGCTTTGGCTATCCGGTGGCTTTGGCTGAGGCGCATAATCAGGCTGTTGTGAGGGGAGGCGATCGCACTCGCTTCTTCACCCTGCTAGAACAACAAATGATCCGCTCTGGCCTAAAAAACGTCGGCACCTCATTTAAAGAAGCTCGCAAGCGTGGCAGCATTGCTTAGGATCGCGACACGGTAATTACAGTTTCACTCTTTGGTTTAGGGTCTGTTGAATATGCTTTAGCGTGATGGTTTTTGCATTTTTAGACTGTGCGATCGCCAACGCATCCCAAGCTACCGCTTGAATCTCCCCACCCGAAAGCTTCATCTCTTTTGCTAGCGCAACCCAATCAATTTTAGAGCTACAGGAAATGCCTGCAAACGCCTGTCGCCACAGCGTCGTCCGCGCCACCCTATGCGGAAAAGGAAGCGTTACCACAGCGTCCATCTGCTGCCGCCACTGAGCTTTTATGGTGTGTAGATGGCGTGAGCTGAGTAGAACCAGTCCGGCTGAAGACTGGCGCTGTTGCAGCCAGCGTGTAAGCTGCGCTTTGGGCAGTGTGCTATTGCGACCGAACCAGATAGCTGCTGAGCGAATGAGTAATACCGGATACCGCGTGGCATCGAGAGAGGCAAGGACTTCTGCCCAGTGCTCAGGGTAAACCTGTTTGAGATCTAGAATGCAGAGCGGCTGACGGGAAGTGGTAGCGATCGCCCCTGCGGCCATCGTCTTACCCACACCCGCTTCACCCACTAGCAGCACAACATGGCCTTTTTGAACCACCGTTCCGTCTGCTACTGGCTTAGAAAATCGTGTCAGCAAGTCCAGCTGAGGCCTGTTGTCCCAACGTCTGCAACTGGGAGAGCACAGGCGCAGGCAAAATCAGCTTGTCCCACAGCACCTGAGGCTGCGTAATTTGGACAGCGCGCGTGGCGGCAGTGGGCTCTGGTAGCGCTAAAACGGGCGCTTTAGGTGCGGCAAGCTGAGAGAATAGAACGTGCTGATCGGGCTGTTCAGAAAGGAGATAGTCTACCCAGTCATCGCTGAGCTGTAGATAGCTGTTGAGACGCGTGCTAGGGCGAGTGGTTACATACCGAAGAATGCGCTTTTCAACGAGCGATCCGGGCGCTGTGAGCTTTGCTCTGGCGCGTCTGCGTTCTAGGTCGTTACGACAGAGTAGGCGTAGGGCTAAGTCAACAGTGGGTAGGTCTGAGGCTGTGGCGCTGTCTTTTCCCGTTTGGAGGTAGTGATATAACCGTCCGTAGCGACGATTGACTTCGGGGGCTAGCACCATCACCAGCAAATTTTTCTCGAATAAGGTGAGATTTAAATAGTGCCGTAGCGATGGAATGGCTAACACTGTCTTTTGATGGGCGCTCGCCTGAATTCGGTTTTCCAGCTGCTGCTGATAGCCAGCCGTTTTGCAAGGATGCGTAGATGGAGACGCTGGTACGACCCGGCAGTCGTCGTAGTTGGGCTTGCTAACTGAGATAACGCCTTTCCACCAGTGACTGCTAACGCGATCGGCATCGGTGGTTGCGACTTTCTCAACCGCCTTTTTTTCTTTGCGCTGACGGGCTACTGCCAGCATCAGCAGCCGATCTAGCCAGCCTAGCTCTGTTTTTAAGTAGCCCCAGTTATCTGCAAATGGCTTCGTGTCAGCGCCCATTTTATTCGGTGGCTCCTGCTGTAGCGCCTGCTGCGGATTCTGTTCTTGTATCATCTATCCGCCGGATAAACTCTAGAGGCAAGCCGTCTGTATCGGCTAAAAAAGCAACTTCGTATATATCGTCTCCGATTTGCTGCTGCTGCGGCTCTAGTAAAACGCTGAGGCTACCGCCCGACTGCTGTGCCTTTTTACGCAGGGTATCGATCCAGGTCGGGAGGCTTTCGGTGCGATCCGTCAAATCAAACGACAAATGGTAGTAACCCGTATAGTGCTCATCAGCAAACGCATCAATGGCGGGCCGTGGCTCGGGCACCTGCATGAGCTCAATACGACCGCCTAAGTCCTTCCATCCAGCAGGCTAAGGTAATGCCTGCGGTGAATCGGGTGGTTACCGTGAAGCCTAGCTGCTCATAAAAGGCGATCGCGCTATGAATATTCGCAGTTTTAATCGAGACGTGATGCATAATCCTTATCAGCCGCTCTTAAACTTTTAGACGAACGCGATGCACTCAAAGTTCTAGACCTACTCTATCGAAGGTCACAACTTTAAGTAAACGTTAATTTTTGACCTACTCAAAAATCTTTAAATACCGATACTGCGTAGGCACGCCCGGTTCCTTCTCCAAATCGAAGTTAATAATCTCCCATCGAGAATCGACAGACGATGGCTCGCTAAAAGCAACCGGCAACCCATACAGCTTAGGAATTTTCTCACCGCCCTTGCTCTGCCACGGCGCGCCGTGCTCTAAATAGGGCGTCATCAGCGTTGCATAGCGCTCAGCGATGATCACCCGCGTGGCCCGGAACCCTTGGGTATAGAGTCGATCCAGCTCTTCGTGAATTTCAAAGCGAATACCGTCAGGGTGCGTATGCTGTCGGTACCAGCGGTCTTGCCAACGCTGCCAGTGGCGGCCTGACTGTACGTGCACGAGTTCTTTTGTCTCAGGATTGGCCTCGAATGCACCGTGCCGAGAACACAGGTAGCTGTCGGTTAGCACCAGCGCCGGAATCGTTTGCCGACAGTGGGGGCACTGTACTTCGGAGCCGTATATGGGATATTGAGAGGCAGAGCCAAGCATCCTAACCATTCGTTTTGGACGTATCTAGTATAACTTTTGCACTCTAGAGAGAGATGTGTTCGTGAGTTCATCTTCAGCCAATTATTCTGAACCTTTATTAATGCCGCTTTTGATGCCGCCGAGTGAGTTTTGGCCCGCCCCTGATATTTCGCAGGCGGCTTTTGTTGCGCCCAATGCAACTGTGATAGGTCGCGTTGAGATTGGACTTGGGGCCAGCATTTGGTATGGCGCCGTGGTGCGTGGTGACGTGGACGTGGTGAAAATCGGCGCGCATAGCAACGTGCAAGACGGGGCGGTGCTACATGGCGATCCCAATTTGCCGACGGTGCTAGAGGACTACGTAACTATTGGTCACAAGGCTGTGATTCACAGCGCGCATATTGAGCGGGGGTGTTTAATCGGCATTGGCGCGATTATTTTGAACGGGGTTCGCGTAGGGGCAGGCAGTATGGTGGGGGCAGGTTCGGTCGTGACCAAAGATATCCCAGCGCGATCGCTCGTGGTCGGTGTCCCCGGCAAAGTCTTTAGGCCTAGATCTCCAGCAGAAGCAGAAGAACTGATAGAGCATGCTAGAAAATATGAGCAGCTGGCTCTGGTTCATGCCGGGAGGGGCACAGATCTCGGGTTCGTATAAATCGCAATTTGGATCATTTTGCGTTACTTTCTGCATTGAGTCTGCATTGAGAAAGCCTAGCGCGACTCTAAGGCAAGCTCAATATATTGTTGACCTGCGCTTTGCACGCTTGCTCTATGCCTGCCAAATTCTTTTTATCTGATGCGGGCCTTCAAAGCACGCTGGAAAATATTCTCGAAGAGACCTGGGAAGCCTTTCCACAGCTCGCACAAAACAAAGTTGCCCTTACGTGGATTACCTACGAGCCGCCATACCGAATCAATACTGGCGGTGCGCTTAGCGCTGAAGAGTTTTGGAAGTACCTGCCCAAAGGGACGAGCTATCGAGGCGTTGAGCTGATTAGTTCGGCGAACATGGTGACTTTGTTTTATATGGTGGCTATGCACGTGTGGCTAGAGCAAGGCATGGTGCAGCCCACGCCTGAGATAGAGCGTGCCCTTACCGATATGATTTCGACAGGCAGCGACAGCGCAACTAGCTACATCATAGATGTGCTTAGTGGAACAACTAGCGGCCCAGAGCTGCCATCGGGGCCGAATGACACCTGGCAGTATCAGCGCAATATTATCAATCGCTATTTTCATCAGCTGGGATGGCCAGAGCTGAGAGGCGTGAATATGAATCAAAAGATTTGGCCAGATGGCCCCTATGGCAGAGAAAGTGTTTTTTTAGGAAAGGCGTTTGAGAATAAGAATATGCTAACAACAGAAGCGACGGCTCGATTGTTGCATAGTATTGTGGGCGGCGTTTCTGTCAGCAGTGGGCGATCGCAAGCGATGATGTCGCTCCTCAAAACAAACAGCGCTTCTTCCGCTAGAACCTGGTCACTTGCAAGCGAAACACAGCCGCTCCAGCACAGCGCAACCTATCTTGAAGCTGAGAACACTCATCCTTATCTATTAGTGATTTTTACAGAAGTAGAACGCCATCAGAACAACTCTGTTGTTTCCTTTATTTCTGATCGCATCTTAGCGGCCTCTCAGCAGGCGTTTTCGTCAACAGAGGTTCTGTAATATGGCAATCGATACAGAGCGGCTAAACAGAATTGTTCAGGCTTTTGTTACAGAAACCAGCCACGTGCAGGGCGCAGCTTTAGTCACACACGAAGGCCTCCCGATTGCGAGCACGCTGCCTCAAAGGCTAGAAGAATCACGGGCGGCGGCGATGGCAGCAGCGGTGATGACGATAGGCGATCGCATTGGCGAAGACCTTCAGCGTGGCACTATGCAACACATCATGCTTTCAGGCTCACACGGCTACAGCATTCTCACCACCTGCGGCTCCGAAGCTCTCTTTTTAGTGCTCGCCAGCAGTGAGGTCAAGCAAGGCATTCTCATGATCGAAATTCAGCGAGTCGTTGAGGAAGCGGCGGCTGTCATTGAGGCAAAAGCCGCACGCTATGATGATTAAGTTCTTTGGCACTATAGATAGCACGAGAGATAGCACGAGGCTTTATGACCGTTGCCCAAAGTAAACCTATGACGCTAGAGGAGTACCTGAGCTACGACGACGGTACAGACGCTCGCTACGAATTAAGAGATGGAATATTAGTCGAGATGAGTTCTGAAAGCTACGCCAACATAGTGATTGGAACGCTATTAATAGCTGTATTCTTACAGTTTACTTCCTACCGATGTGTTCATAGGGGCACTGAGATCGTGGTTACAGGAAGCCTTGCAAACACTCGTATTCCTGACTTAGTTATCATCTCTGAAGAATGTGCGGCGATGATGGTAGGGAAAAGGCGATCGCTCATTACCCTAGACATGCCCGCACCGCGACTAGTCGTAGAAGTCGTCTCCAGCAGCGACACCGATAAAGAATCGAGAGACCGCGACTACATTAACAAGCGTCAGGAGTATGCGCAAAGAGGCATCGTAGAATACTGGATTGTCGATCCAATAGCGTCTGCCATCTTAGTGCTTAGTCTTGCTGGCACCACCTATCAAGAGCAGACGTTTACAGGTGATATGCAGATATCGTCCGTTGAGTTTCCTCAGCTAGTGCTGAACGCAGCGCAGGTGTTGGAGGCCGGGCTGAGTCGCTAATGTCTCTGGTGCAACGGGCTGATTTGACTGATGAACTCGCCGTAATTTGTGCTACTTTAGTAGTGGCTCGGACTCATGCAATTTCAACGCCCAAATCTTGTCAGGACCGGAAGGTAGCAGCAATACGGGATGCTTGTGATAGGCGTGGACTCCGGGCCTTTGAGTTTTTAAATGGCTTTTTCCAATACTTACCGGGCTGTCATAGCGGGTAAAACCTACCTTTACAGACGGTTATTGCGCTGGTCAATCAGGCTCGGGCCTCCTTATCCTAAAGGCATCATTGGGCAGCTTTTTAAGAAATTAAGTAGGCAATTGGGAGCAGGAAACCATGGCAGGCTTTGGCAATTTGGTGCAAAAGGCATTTTACCTAGGAGTGGGCATTGCTTCCTATGCGGGTGAAAAAGCGGGCGGCGCGCTAGGGGATTTGAAAGGTCAGGCGCAGAAGCTAGTAGACGAGCTGGTCGAGCGGGGTGAGCTGACAGCAGAAGAAGCCCAGAAGATGATGAATGATATGGTTGCGCGAGCTGAAGAGGCGGCGGTCGTTGAGCCGAAAAATGAATCGGCAGGCGCTGACGATGGCCCTCGGCAAATTCAAATTTTGGATGATAGCGAAACGTTGACTGAGGAAGAGCGTCAGGCTGAGGCGCTGCGAAAAGAGGTTGAAAATTTGCGGAAAGAGCTTAAAAACTTGAAGTAAGGTTAGCCCAAAATATAGACTGGCAATACAGATTAAAAGGCAGGGTGAAAGACGATGGATGACTGGCTAAAGCAGCTGCAAGAGGGTTTTGATTCGGCTGCGCGTGAGTCTGGGAACTGGCTTGAAGAAGTGGCTAGAGAAGCCGAGCAAACCATAGAACAAATAGAAGAACAGATCGAACAAACCTCGGGTGAGGTGTTTGAGGACATTCGTGAGGCGATCGCGCCAGTCGTCAGTGAACTTGATCAGCAGGTCGGCAGCAGCATAGACGCGAGCTTCGTTTTTATTGAACAGAACGTTGCGCCCTTGGTGACTGAATTCACCACGCCGATTGCGCAAACCGTAGACGCGGGCTTTGACTTTATAGATCAAAGCGTAGTGCCGTGGGTGACTGAAACGGCTGCACCTATTACGCAAACGGTGAATCCTTGGCTACAAAACCATCCAACCTGTATCGGCTGTAAGAACTATCACGGCACGGCTTATGGCGAAAGTATGCTGGTGTGCGGCATGCATCCGTACGGGCCTGACGATACGAGCTGTACAGACTGGGAATCTGTTTGGCAGTCAGATTCTGATAGGCCTTAGTGGCAGACTGCGCTGATCGAAACTTACGTTGCGCCTAGCAAGCGGTAGAAATGCCCCACTGGGCCTTGGCCTTTCCCAATTGATAGAGAATGCTGAAGTGCCTCCGTGACGAAGGTTTTGGCGTTCTTGACGGCTGTTAGAGGCGCGCTGCCTTTTGCTAGGTTGGCTGCGATCGCACTAGAAAGCGTACACCCGGTTCCATGCGTATTCTTTGTATCGACCACCTCAGTCGTTAGCACCTCTAATCGCTCACCGTCGAACCAAATATCGACACCGCGCAGCTCGTTACGAAAGCCCCCGCCTTTCACAATTACCGCCTTTGGGCCTAACGCCTGAATCTTTTGAGCCGCCGCTTGCATATCAGCAAGCGTCGAGATTTCTATACCTGCGAGGATCTGCGCCTCGTAGCGATTGGGCGTAAGGACAGCTGCCAGTGGCAGTAGCTGATGGGTGAGGGCTGCGATCGCCTCATCAGCAATCAGCTTATCTCCCGTCCGCGACACCATCACCGGATCTACCACGAGCTGAGCGATGGGATGAGACTGTAAGTGATGGGCGATCGCTTCAATAATTGCTTGATTTAGCAGCATGCCTGTCTTCGCAGCCTGTACACCGATGTCACTGGTCACGGCTTCAATTTGAGCGATTACCGCCTCGGGTGGCAGCGCATCCACGCGCGTCACGCCCACGGTATTTTGCGCCGTCACGCAGGTCAGTGCGCTCGTTCCATGTACCTGATGAAACGAGAATGTTCGTAGGTCAGCCTGAATGCCTGCACCGCCGCCACTGTCTGAGCCAGCAATCGTCAGGGCTACTGGGATCGGGTGGCTCGTCGAAATCATCGGTTGCGACGACGCTGCAAGAACTCAGGAATATCTAAGTTCGGAGAAATCACGGGCTGATTTGTGGCATCCTCAGGGCCGCTATCGGCAGGTGCATTCTCAAAATTACCGCCGGGTGTCCGCGTCATTGGCGTCACGCGGTTGCTGGTGCTAGCCATTGAAGGAATACTGCGAGCATCACCACTAAATCCGGTTGCAATCACCGTAATGCGAATTTCACCCTGGAGGCGATCGTCAATCACCGCACCAAAGATGATGTTCGCATTGGGATCAACCGCTTCGTAGATAATTTCAGCGGCCTGATTGACCTCATGGAGCGTGAGGTCGCTACCGCCTGTGATGTTGAAGACAACGCCACCTGCACCGTCGATAGACGTTTCGAGCAGGGGAGAAGATGTCGCTGCGATCGCAGCCTCTCTGGCCCGAGACTTACCTGAACCCACACCAATCCCCATCAGCGCAGAACCGGCGTCCGCCATCACCGCACGAACGTCAGCGAAGTCAACGTTCACCAAACCAGAAATCGTAATAATATCTGAAATACCCTGCACACCCTGGCGCAGAATGTCGTCAGCAACTCTAAAAGCTTCTTGTACCGGCGTCTGCTCAGATATCACCGAGAGCAGCTTGTCATTAGGAATAATAATAAGCGTATCTACACTGGCCTGTAGTGCCGCAATGCCGCTCTCTGCTTGAGAGGTTCGGCGACGGCCTTCAAAGGTAAACGGACGCGTGACCACCCCGACTGTCAAAGCACCGGCTTCTTTCGCCGCCTCAGCAACCACAGGCGCAGCCCCGGTACCTGTACCGCCACCCATACCTGCTGTGATAAACACCAGATCGGAGCCTTCTACTGCCTGAAAAATTTCATCGCGCGACTCTTCAGCTGCCTTCTGCCCAATGGATGGGTTGCCACCTGCGCCCAAGCCCCTTGTGAGCTTCTGACCCAGCTGCATCGCATTGGTCGTCGATGAATAGGTCAGCGCCTGCGCGTCTGTATTGACCGTCCAAAATTCGATGCCCGCAAGGCCACTGTCAATCATGCGATTGACGGCATTACAGCCGCCACCCCCAACGCCAATTACTTTGATTTTGGCGACGCTACTTGGGATAATATCTGCGCTCATCGGCCCCTCCGCTGACAGTGCACTGCCATTATTACTTGAAGCCGTCGATTTTTCATCAGACCCATCGTTCGCATAGGAATTTGTATGAAGGGATGCGTTGTTCATAGGGCGAGCTGATGATTTTGATGTAAAGAAGGTATGTATACGAGAACATTAAAAGCCCTGAGGAAAAGGCGACTTGAAGTTCTTTAAGAAGAAATTATAAGTCTTAGCGTCAGCATCTACTTATACAGACCGTATAAAAATATTGTTTGTATAGATAAAGGTAAGCACTACCTAACGGGCTTAGCTTGCAAAATGCGACTGCTCCGAATCACTATTGACTCTCATCAACATTGATTGAGTCAACTATAGGGGAACTTGCTAAAAAAGCCAAACTCTGCGGTCGCAAGGCTTTCCTCCTGTTCTAAGCGTCCGGTTATGCCGAGACAACTCTGGAGCGGCCCGCTGACGGCACTAGGGCAATCCTGTTGGTTCGCTCGTGGCCTGTAGGATCTCAACTACGGGATGCTCAGGGTCTTGCAGGTCTATGAAAGCGACTTTTTCTGGGTTGACTTCTACGGAGAGCGATCGCATCTGATCCAACGCAGCGAGCTGCGCCTCAAAGCTTCTGCCATAGGCTCCGATATGAACTTTACCCAGCTCGCTATAGAGCACCACATTATTAGGACGCGTCCAGTCAATCCCAGTGACTTTAACCGGGCTGCGCCGAATGCTCTCGTACATTGAGCGCCAGGAATCCTGATAGCTCGCCCGCATTCCCTTCACTGTGATGTCAGGGGGACTCACGGCTACGCCCAAATCGCTAAAGCTATCGCGCGGCATCCAGTAGCCATCGGCATCCATCAGTCCAGGGACTTGAAACGGTTGGGGCCGATCGGGAACCGTTTTCACGGGCTGGTTCGTATCCGGTACGGTCGCTGCAACCGGAATGCGCTCACGGACTTTCACCTGCAACCCTGGTGGCAGCAGACGACGCGTCACCGTCGCCCCTTCAATCGGCGCGTGTTGAGTTAGGGCCTCGGCCAGTCCATCTGTTTTTACCTTTAGCAGTGACTGAGGGTAAGGTAGCGGCAGCAGCACCTGCACGCTTTCATCGGAGAGGAGCTGGTTATTACTCACGACGATTTGATCGGCGCTGCGGATTAGCCAGATGGGAGAGGTGGCTAGCCAAACACTGCCAGCAGCCATCCCGAGCACCGCGAGCGATCGCCAAGCCGTCTTATAAAAGTTATATCGCCGCCGGTCACGTAGGTACTGTCTGCGCCGCGCCAGCTCCTTAGGCGAAGGCGTATGAGATTGAGAAGGCATGGTTATCCAGTTGCATTAAACGCCAGTGTCAGCAAAGCTACCCAGTTCACTATAGAATCCATCACTTTGTTTTGTGAACAAAAGCGCCTAGCTAAAACCGCTTTTCGCAGCCAATGCGACACCAGTAAGACGGCAGCATCTCACAATAAATTCCAAGTACGACGCAGAAAAGCAAGCCACTGAGCAGCCATTTCACCGTCGGTAAAAGGAATGCTCTGCTGCTGACCATCACTCAGCGTAAAGCTCAAGCTAAACCGTCCTTTTTTAGGTAGCGCTGCGGGATCAACGGGCTTATCGTTGACAGCGATCGCTGCCTGCTTCACCTCAGTCAAGTTCAGCGTCTCTGTCTCCACCACGCCCTGCCGTGTGGGCACTCCCCAAGTCAGGACATCACCCTGCTGACCTAGCGCCGCGTAAATATCGTACTTAGCCCGCTCAAAAGACTGTGCCCACACCTTGTAAGCTTCTAGCTTGTTGTACTCATTCCAACCCGCCCAAGCCAAGCCGATAAACATCGCCAGCAGCGGTAGCCAAAGTAACCCTCGAACCATTACGCCTTCCTCATACCGTCACAACCAAAATCACGTTGCAGCTTGCCACTAAAGTGTTAACTCTTACAACGAATACCCTTTCATTCGACATCTAGATCTCCATCATCGTGAAAGATAAATGTCAGTAGATACCCACACCGTCAACTGGCGTTCACTAAACATAAACGCCCTTGCCGATGTTTTAGGGAATCTATTTCATCTAGCAAATTATTTTTGGAGAGGGTATCAATGTTGCCTTTGTTAGCCGTTCAAGCGACCGTTCCTCACACCACCGAGTGGGGGCCTAGTGTGGCTGTCGTGATGATTATTTGCAACGTCCTAGCGTTTTTCATTGGCAAGCAGGTGATTCAAGTGCCGGATGCTGGCCCTGCTGGCGGTGTCTTTTTAGGGTTGGGTCTACCCGCTTTGCTAGCGGTGACTAGCTTGGGCCATGCCATTGGCGTCGGTGCTATTTTGGGCCTGTCCAACATCGGTGTGCTGTAGACACTGCTCTGGCCGCGTAGCTGAGGCTTTTTGCTGAGCGCCCGATCTTAATAGATTTGGGCGCTTCTTAGTTTCTTACCCCCGTAGCGAGCGTAAGTCAGCGATAGCTAGCTACCAATCACGGCTTGTAACCGCTTGCGAAATTCACCCTTGGGATGACCGCCCTTTACCTCGCCAACAACCGTAAACTCACCTTCTGGATCGTCGCAAACGATGTAGGTAGGCCAGCCCATGTCGGCCTTATCTGGATACTGATTGAGCAGCACTTTGCGATATTTACGGTAGGTTGCCGTGTCCTGCATTTTAATATCGACAAAATCGAGATCTAACTCTGTGGCGACCTTTTCATCATAGAAAGCCATTTTGTGACAGATGCCGCAGTCTTCTGATGAAAATTTGAGAACAGATCGAGGCATGGGTCGTTAGGGAATTACGTAGAGGAACCTTTTCATCATAAATGAGCGGGGCAGCGTGTAGATAACAAGGAAGATGACCGCGTAAGATAAAGCTTGGAAATTAGCTGGATTGCGCTTGTAGAAAATGATTGCCATTTATCCCGGTAGTTTCGATCCCATCACGCTGGGACATTTTGACATCATCACTCGCAGCAGCAAGCTATACGACCAGGTGATTGTGGTCATTTCTAAAAATCCAACGAAGAATCCGCTGTTCACGGTTGATGAAAGAGTCGCTCAAATTCAAAAGACGACTCAGCATTTGAGTAACGTTGAAGTGGATAGTTTCGACGGCCTGACAGTTACCTATGCTAAAGCGCGTGGAGCCAATGTGCTGCTCAGAGGCCTGAGAGTCCTCTCGGATTTTGAGAAAGAGCTCCAAATGGCGCATACTAATAAAACCTTATCGGATGATATTGAGACCGTCTTTTTAGCCACGTCTACGGAATACGGCTTTTTGAGCAGCTCTTTGGTCAAGGAAATTGCTAGATTTGGTGGCCCAATTGACCATTTCGTTCCTCAGCATGTTGCCTTAGCCGTTGAGAAATGTTACGGAAAGATCCGCTCTTGATGAATAATAGTATTTACGACTCCTTTTGGAAATCTCTCAATAAATCAATTTTGTGAACACTCCTGCAACCGGCGAATACTATAAAGATTCAGCGCCCGAGCGCTTTAATATCCAGCAAGAGCTGGATCGAATTGAGGAAATCGTGCTTGAGAGCCCGAGGGTGCCACTCTCTGGAAAAACGGTTATTTCAGAAGATGAGCTGCTCGATCAGCTGGATGTCGTACGGGTGAATTTACCTGCGGCGGTGCAGGAGTCGGTGCAGATTGTGCAGCAGCGCGAGGAGATATTGCTGGAAGCTGAGCAGTACGCGCAGGAAATTGTGGCGGCAGCAGAGAAGCAGGCGACGGCGATTTTGAATGAGATGTCAATTATTCGGCAGGCTGAGGCGCAGGCAGCGCAGCTAAGAAGTACGACTGAGCAGGAATGTGAGGCCTTGCGATCGCAAACGCTAGGCGAAATCGATCAGCTCCAAAGCCAAGCCCGTCAGGAGTGGGAAGAAACCCGCACGCGCACCGTCACCGAAGCCAAAACCATTCAAGAAGACGCCGATACCTACGCCGATCAGGTTCTAGAGAACATGGAGCGGCAGTTTATGGAAATGCTGCACGTATTGCGGAACGGTCGTCAAAAAATTCAGGGTGGTCAGTCTTTAGATGTAGAGAACGCCGCACCGACCCAGCGCATTAATCCGGCAACTGGCGCAGCTCGTCCGGCTGATCGCCCGCTACTAAGCCGCAGAGAAGCAACGTCTCCACGTCAGCAGCTGCAAGATCGGCCTTCATCTCCTGACGCACGCGATCCCCGCCAGCGGACTTGATTGAACGCAGATGATTGGATACGTAAAAGGATTTCTAGCCGATAGCCAAAAGCTGCCGAACGGTCGAGTGATCTTGACCGTGGATGCGGGCGGCTTAGGCTACGACATGCAGATCAATCCACGGGCGCTGAGCGCGCTGCCCTCTGTGGGCGATCCGGTTCAAATTTTTACGCATTTGCAGACGCGTGAAGACGTGCAGGTGCTGTTTGGTTTTCCCAATAAAGCCGAGCGAGATGTATTTCGGCTGCTGATTTCAGTGAGCGGAATCGGCCCTCAGATGGGCATGGCTTTGCTTGATACGCTCGGAATTAACGAACTGATTCAGTCTGTGATTAACGGAAATACTCGCGTGCTTTCCCGAACGCCTGGGGTCGGGAATAAGACGGCTGAGCGGATTATTTTGGAGCTAAAAACGAAGCTAAGTGACTGGCGACAGCATTCTGGAATCGTCGCACCAACGGGCGGGCCGGTTTCGGGTGTGCAGGAAGATGTTGAGATTATGCTAATGGCGCTGGGCTACACCAATAGCGAGATTAGTAAGGCGCTGGTGGCGGCAGGTAGCAGCAGTGCACTGAGTAAAAATGACAATGCTGAGGACTGGATTAGAGAGGCGATCGCCTGGCTTAGTCGCTAATAAAATCAGTGGTTCAAGAGAGGCGATCGCTCTCGAACCACTGACTATCTACTGTGCTATATGCAGTGAAAGCAGGCTTTACTGCCCTCTACTCCGATTCAGCAGGCGCTGCCTCAGGCTCAGCAGTGGCAGGTGGCTCTTCAGCAGCAGGCTCAGACTCACCCGTAACGTCAATATCTGGCACCTTTATCTCAGGAATATCTACTTGTACGTCGGGCAGGCTGACAGCAGGCGCTTGCCTTTCGATAATAGTTGTTTCTTTCTCAATAACTTCCTTTTGAATTTGAGGTGCTTCTGCGGGTGTGATCTCTGGGCGATCGCGCCCCATGCCACCCAAAAAGAAGAACGCCGCACCCGCACCCGCCGCCAGAAGCGCAATCACTAACCCGAAGACCATTCCACTAGCAGCACTATCGTTTGCTCTAGATTGAGCGATAATTCGTTCTTGCTCTCTCATGTTCCTTTGAACATAGTTTTCGTCATTGCGACCCCTTGCGTAGCCGTCGCGCTGAGCAATCTCTTCTGGCGTAGCAGGCCTACCGTGCACGCCGTCTAAATTGTCGTTATCTGGATGATTACTAGAAGCCATTTTATTTATTCTCCATTTAATAGATAAATTTTTCTCTTAAAAACCGGACGAACCCTCTTTTGCTGAGCTTAGTCACAAGCCCGCTCTACAAAATAGCAATCTGTTCAATAAAACGCCCTCTGGCTTAGGAGAGATCTTCTAGTTCTTTTCATAGCGCTTCTCACAAGCCGCAGCTTCTTAAGTAAGCTCTGATATACGTATAGCGATCGTTTATCCAAAAGCATCTTCACTATAAACCTTAAGCAGAGCCTCTTCTGCGGCTGCAAAGGAAGCAGCTTTTTTACTGTCACCCTCACCCCTTCCATAAAGCACATTTACGATGGACACATCAACAACAAATCGCTTCTTATCATCAGGGCCAAAGCTACCTGCATCTTTGTATACCGGCAGCACCCCGAAGTGCTTTTGCGCCCATTCCTGTAATCTGCTCTTGGCATTAGGCCCTTCCTTTGCAACTGATCCTATAACAGTCTCAAACATGGGCAGCACATAGTCATCAATCACCTTAATATCTTGATTAGAATCTAGAAAGTAAGCCCCAATCATCGCCTCAAAAGCACTACACAAAAGCCGCTCACTATGCCTTGAGCCCTGCTGACTAGCCCCCCGTCCTAGCCTCAGATGAGCGCCTAAATCTAGCCGCTGCGCAAACTGACATAGTTGAGGCTTGTCAACTAAGGCTGCTCTCATTGGCGTCAGTTCTCCCTCAGACCTATCAGGATACTGCCTGTACAAATAAGCACCGCTTACAAACGTAAGAATTGCATCGCCCAAAAATTCTAGGCGTTCATTATGCTCCCCTACGTCAGGTTGTTCATTCGCAAAAGAGCTGTGAGTCATTGCCTGTAACCACAGCGATTCATCTTTGAAGGGAGGAAGAGAGAATACGCTCATGTAAGTTCTACCTGTTATTGACTTTCAAGCCAAGCATCTACACCTTCTGCAAGCGTTCGAGCTAGCTCTTTTTGAGCGTTCCCATCGGTAATCCATTCAAACTCTTCTGGGTTAATCATAAAGCCTAGCTCTAATAGAACAGAAGGCGTTACTGAAGGTCTCGTTAGGGCTAAATTATTCCAGAACACACCGTAAGATTCACGGTCTAGCTTTTCAACGAGGTAGTCATGTAAGAAAGCGGATAGATCGTGAGCTTGAGGGTGATACCAAAAAGCGCCGATGCCAGCTCGGCCTAATGCGTCACCAGCATCCGGTAAGGCATTGTAATGAATGCTGAGTGCCATCGTCGGCTCGGTGGCATCAATTACCTCTACTCGGTCGGCAGGAAACAGGTCATCGTCACCTTCTCGGGTCATCACAACGGTTGCGCCCCGATCTTGGAGTTCATCTCGCAACAGTTTAGAGACAATCAAGGTAACGTCTTTTTCAGGGTAGCCTGTTGGGCCGCGAGAACCGAAGTCCTGATCGCTACCGTGACCAGGATCTAGTAGGATAGTTGTGCCGCGTAGACTACTGTTGTCGGGCGCGTGACGTAGCGACAGAATTAGGCTAGTGCCTTCGTAGCGAAGCTTATAGCCCCACTGTTGAGGCGCTTTGAAGTGAAACGTGTATTCGGCACTGTCAGGAAGGACTGAGTTAAAGTCCATTCTTTCTACAACCGGATCGTTAGAGAAATAGATGGTGTCTGTTTGGGGTGTTGTGTTGTGTAGCGTGAGCGTCAAAGACTGACTTTGCTGTTCTACAGAGACAGGCACCGGAACTTGTAGGGGGAAAACAACTTCAGTCCACTTGCCTTTTTGATCCGCACTAATGCCCCGAATAATACTGTTGGGTGGAACTGAAGCATTACTGATTGTTGTTTCAGCTTCTTTTATCCAACCGCCGTAGTCTAGCCGCAGCCACTCGCCATCACGGCCTGTGACAGCGGCGCGAGTGCCTGCGGGCAAAGGCGTGATGCGCGAGTAGCTTGTGCTGGGGCCGGTGCGGGCCACACCTTGATCAGCCGTCACTTCAGCGACCTGAAAATCTGTTGGAGAGAAAATGCTGATCTGTCCGGGGGCTTCGATAGTGGTGGTTTGACCTTGGGCAGTAAGATTGAACCGTGGATTACCTAAACTGCCTGGTTCTGTAGGCATGGTGCATCCTGCATACTCGGTGGCGCTCAAAGCAACAGGGGCCGTTTGATCCGTGAGGACTGATGAGTTGGGTGGAAGATCGACGCTGGTTTGTGGCGTTAGGGTAATGGTGTCGGTACCGAGGGTGGCGGTAACCGTGGCGTTTGGGGTGGCGATCGCACTCAAACAAACCAGCTCACCCGGCATCCGTGCAATATCTGCCGCGGGCGAAATTGTCCCTTCTGCAAACCCCACGCCATCCGGCATCGGGGGCTCACTAGACACGCGCGTGATCTGCAACGTTACGCTCTCGTCACCCTGCATCAGCGTAAACGTATTCTCACCGAACTCTAGCGGGAGAGTCGGCGCAAAGTGACCATCATCGCTACGATTCTCAATGGTTTGACCGTTGATTGTGACTGGCTCGTCAGGATCTGCCGTGCCAATAAAGAAAATGCGATCGGCAACCGTTTCATGCGTTGGTGGCGGATAGGCGATAAATAAGTCAGTGGAATCCTGGGCGGCAGCAGGTTGGATCATGGCGGTTTGATGAAGGGCGATCGCGCCTAAAAAACCACCCAGCATCCTCAATATTTTCTGCTTCCAGCATCCGTCCATTTTTTATCCCTCACCAGTAGTCCAGCGATCGCTACCTGATTCTTATACCAGTATTTCACCCGAAGTTTCAGCGCGAAGGGGACGCTTTTGAGCCTATGAATGTGTCTTCGCTAAAGAACTGACCAACGCTACAGGAAAATTCGGGCAGCAGCGGGGAGCTAATGGCGTCATTAACGGTAAGGGTTGCTACGAGCACCAGCTTCGCGTTCTCACGGCGATACACTTCTAGCTGCCTTAAAAAGCGGTCGGCAATCCAGTATTCTTGAGCGCCTTGAACGGAATAGAGCTTTAGCTTGGCTTCGCGATCGCGCCGAATATTCTCACTTCCTGAAGAAAGCACCTCAATTACAAGCTCAGGTACAGCCGTTAAATGACCCGACTCATCTTCTATCACCGCCAGCGTCTCCTTCGTTACCCATACCAGGTCAGGAATGATATTGTCAGCATCTGATAGGACAACGCCCGGCGAGATAATGGGCTCGCCCAAACCAGATTTTTCTGACCAAATATCTAGAGCACTGTTTATTTTACCAATGAGCTTCTGGTGTCTGCGGTGGGGTGATCTAGTCACAAACAGCTCTCCATCAATAATTTCATAGGTCGTCCACTCGTTTTGAGGGAGCGCCTCGATATCCTGCGTCGTCCATCGAACGCCTGCTGTAGCAGTTTGACTGACCATACGTTTTCCTTGCCCATTGTCGAGCTGATGGCAGCTGATGGCCTCAATATAGCGCGAGGCCTCCGGCAATCTATTTGGTGTGGCACAATTGATCATTATTAATTTTGAAGCCCAGCATTAGATAAGCCGCTTAAACACGCAGCAAAGACCGGTATTAAAAAATCTGCCAACGGAAAAGCGACAGGAGAACATGACGAAATTCGTATTTGTAACAGGCGGTGTTGTTTCCAGCATCGGCAAAGGTATTGTGGCGGCTAGCTTAGGGCGACTGCTCAAGTCCCGAGACTACTCGGTCTCTATTCTTAAGCTCGATCCTTATATCAACGTCGATCCAGGGACGATGAGCCCTTTTCAGCACGGCGAAGTGTTCGTTACTGAAGATGGTGCAGAGACTGACCTCGATTTGGGGCACTATGAGCGGTTCACCGATACGTCTATGTCGCGGCTCAATAGCGTGACGACGGGTGCGATTTATCAAGCAGTGATTAATAAGGAGCGCCGGGGCGACTACGAAGGTCGGACGGTGCAGGTGATTCCGCACGTGACTAATGAAATTAAGTCACGGATTCATCGGGTGGCGCGCAATCGTAATCCGGATGTGGTGATTGTAGAAATTGGTGGCACGGTGGGCGATATTGAGTCGCTGCCATTCATGGAGGCGATTCGGCAGTTCCGGCAGGACGTGGGCCGAAACGACGTGATCTACATGCACGTGACGCTGATCCCGTGGATTCCGGCGGCGGGTGAGCTAAAGACAAAGCCGACGCAGCACTCAGTGAAGGAACTGCGCTCGATTGGTATTCAGCCGGATATTTTGGTGTGCCGGAGCGAGCGGCCTTTGATTGATGGGATGCGGGAGAAAATTTCTAGCTTCTGTAATGTGCCGATTGACTGTGTGATCACAGCGGAGGACGCCCGGAGCATTTATGAGGTGCCGCTATTTATGGAGCGAGAAGGGCTGGCCGTGCAGAGTCTGAAGCTATTGGATTTGGAGCAGCGATCGCCCAACCTCACCCAATGGTCTACGCTCGTCAACCGCCTCTATAGCCCGAATAAAACCATCGAAATCGCCATTGTTGGCAAATACGTGCAGCTTAATGACGCGTATCTTTCTGTCACCGAGGCGCTACGCCATGCGGGCACTAGCTTCAACGCTGATGTAAAAGTGCGCTGGGTCGATTCCGAAGATGTCGAGCGCGAAGGGCCAGAAAAGTACCTTGGCGGCGTTGCTGGAATTGTCGTTCCAGGTGGATTCGGGGCAAGGGGTATCGACGGCAAAATTAGCACCGTTGAATATGCTCGCAAGCGAAGGATTCCGTTCTTGGGTCTGTGCTTAGGGATGCAGTGCTTGGTGATGGAGTGGGCACAGCACATCGCAGAGTTGCCAGAGGCTAACAGCTCAGAGTTCAATGAAGCGTCAGCGAACCCGGTGATTAGTCTGATGCCAGAGCAAGAGGACGTGGTTGATTTGGGTGGCACGATGCGGCTGGGGCTTTATCCTTGCCGGTTAGAGAAAGACACGCTGGCTAGAAAGCTGTATGGCAAAGAGGTGATCTACGAGCGGCATCGTCACCGCTATGAGTTCAACAATGCCTATCGGAACCTGTTTTTAGAAACGGGCTTTATGGTCAGCGGTACGTCACCGGATGGCAGGCTCGTTGAGATTGTTGAGCTGCCAAGCCATCCGTTCTTTATTGCCTGTCAGTTCCACCCTGAGTTTCAGTCGCGGCCGAATACGCCGCATCCTATGTTTTTAGGATTAATTGAGGCGTCTTTAGATGATGCCGCGCCGCTGGAGATGAATGCCAATGGCGCTATAGATGGCGCTAAGCAGTTGATGGAGCAGGCTGTTGGTTAGTTGACAACCTGCGCGCCGTGGCTACGGGGATCGGCAGACTGATCGCTGACGGGGTTAGTCGCCATATCCACGTCAGAAATAGGGCCGCTGGCTTGTGCATGAGGCAGCGGCTGTTTTTTCACTAGCGCATCTAAATTTTCGGCCAAAATAGCGCGGGGCATTTCACCAATCGCTGAGCCTTTTTCTGCGCTCTCTCTAGATAAGAATTCAAAGTGAGGAATGCCGTCTACTCGGTAGTTGAGCATTTCAGGCAGCCATTTGGTATTGTCTACGTTCAGCATCACGAAGTTAACTTTGCTGGCGTAGTCGGTCTTAAGCTGTTGAATATCAGGAGCCATGGCCTGACAGCTGGTGCACCAGTTAGCGTAGAACTCAATCAGCGTAGGCTTACCGTTGGCCATCGCCACATCTAGGGGGACGGATGCTTCTGCCATTTCGGAGAGGGAGGCGGCAGGAGACCTGGTTTGGAGTCCGAGCACAATGGCAATGCTGAGGACGGAGGCGATCGCTACCACCACAAAATTCCTAATCCGTTTGGCCATTTCAGAAGAGGCCACTTCAGAAGATTCAACCGACATTATGCTGATAAGAAACAATAACTATCAATATCTTATCTCGTAGGTCAGCCGCGTGAAGAAACGACTAACGCTCACGTTCCCAAAACGCACCATTCACATGCCAATCACCTACCGACTGGCAAAGGACTTCAACGTCGCGGCCAACATTTTTCGTGCCCACGTCGCGCCCGATCAGGTTGGGAAGCTCTTGGTTGAGCTATCGGGCGATATTGACCAGCTAGACGAAGCGATTGACTGGATGCGTGACAACAATATTGAAGTGTCGCTCGTTAATCGGGAAATCGTCATTGATAAGGATAGCTGCGTGCACTGTGGGCTGTGTACAGGCGTGTGCCCTACTGAGTCGCTTCAGCTTGACCCGCAAACCCATAAACTAGTCTTTACGCGATCGCGCTGCATCGTTTGCGAGCAGTGCCTACCAAGCTGCCCAGTCCAGGCCATTTCTACGAATCTATAGACCGTGAAAAGACTGTGAAAAAGCTCGTGCCACAAAGCCTTTTCGGCCCAATACCGCTGCTGTCAATGCTGCTACTTTTACTCGCCAACATGACCTTTGGTGTTTTTATTCACGAGTACACCCGCTCCAGCTTTGTTTGGGCCGCCGCCGTCGCCTACATCGTTGTTGAATGCACCGTGCTTACGATTGGCTGGAAGCAAACGCGAAATCTTGTTCTATTAGGCTTTCAGTCCGATGTGGGCTATACGCTGATGGCTTTGGGGGCTGCTTCGTTTGCGGTTGTGCTGGTCGTTTGGGTAAGAATTTCGGGTCACTTCTTGGTGATGTTGGCAGCGGCTCTTTTGCTAAGGGTGAAGCTCTATACGGGCAAAGGAAATAGTGTCATCGCTTTCATCACAATGCTGAGCGTTTCCCTACTAGGGTTAGGCATCAGCTGGTTCATCGAAATTAAAGCACCCGGCTTCCTGACGTAGAAGCGGCCTGTAGAGCCGACCTGTAGAGCCGATAAGAGACCCTAATTATTTATCTGTGGCACTCCACAAAGCGGCACAGCTTTGGTAGTTAGGAGCCGAGCAAAAGGGGATTGTATATGCAGCACAAGCGTTTAACTGTTGCCCCTTACCCCATGTCAGGCCGTGTTCATGGGGTATTTTTTTGCCCATTTTTACGCATAACCCATTCCGATAGGATGGGGTTAACAATCTCAGGCGCTTCATCCTGAGGGCAGTGCCCAATCCCTTCTAGCTCAATAAAGTCTTCTACAGCCGGATAGTCGCCATACGCACGCGCCTGCTCTATCGGCTCCCAAGGGTCTTCTTTACCCCACAGAATCAGCGTTGGACACTTCAGCTTTGGCAGCAAATCTTCAGGAATGGGGCCTTGCGAGTAGCTAATAAAGGCAAGAAACACATCGACCGCGCCTTCATCGAACGCAGGCTCTAGCAGCAAAGCCACCAGCTCGTCAGTTACTTCGTCCTTGCGACCGTAGGCCTGACGCAAAATTCGTTTGACCGCCTTGGGCTTGGCGAGCTGACCAAAGAATAGCTTGATGAGAGGCCTATAGCTCAGCACCTTTTGAATGTAGGGGGTAGGCGCGCTGCGATACCACGGCAGGGTTTGCCGCTTGCGGTCGTGCAGTAAGCGCAAAGAGCAGTCGAGCATGGCTACGCCGCGAATCCACTTAGGGTCGTCTACGGCGGCTTGCATAGCTACGACACAGCCGATTGAGTTAGCGATGAGGAAAGCAGGTTCTCCGATGACCTCGTAGCAAAAGTCCAGAACTTGCTTGCTCCAGGTTTCAAAGGTGTAGTCCAGCGGCTCACCGGGCATTGGCTTGTCTGATTTGCCGTAGCCAAGAGATCGATGGCATAGACACGGCAGGTTTTAGCCAAATCAGGGATGTTCTTGCGCCAGTGAATGCTGGAGGCTCCAAAGCCGTGGATGAGTACAACAGCAGGAGTGTTAGCCAGGTCATCTAGCGGTTTGTTTAGGAGCGTGGGGCTAGCGTACTGGTAGCCGATCTTGAATCCTTTCCACTGCCAGGTTGCAGACTGAATGATGCTAGCTAGCTGAGTGGTTGTCATAAAGCGTAAGAGAAAACCGTACCGCCTTATCTTAAAGGGTCTACAGCAGCAGCAGGGCCGAGGATTGAAACGGTCTGTTCAACGAAGCAGCGTTGGGCCGCTGCCTGAATCTCCTCGATAGTGACGGCGGATATGGCTTCGGGGAAACGCTCGTCAAACTCCATGCCGAGCCCTAGCGCCTCGTACCAGCCGTAGGTTTGAGCGATTTGTCCATTGGTCTGCTTACCAAGGGCGTACTGACCCAGGATTTTATTTTTGGAGACCTGTAGTTCTTCTGCGGTGAGTGGGGTGGTTTTGAGGCGCTCTATTTCCTGCTGAAGGCCAGCGAGGGCGACTTCGATGTTTTCGGGGGCGGTGCCAATGTAGGCGACAAATTGCGATCGCCCCAACCGAGTCGGATAAAACGCCGACACATCATACGCCAGTCCCTGCTTCTCCCGCAGCTCCACAAACAGCCGACTAGACAAGCCATTGCCCAAGTAGGTGCTCATCAGCTTCAGCGCCGCATAGTCCGGGTCGCTTACTTCGCCTGCCAAATGACCCAAAACGATAAATGCCTGATTTGTCTCTTGCACAGTGACAATTTTCTGAGCGGCCACTGTTACAGGCGGAAAGCTCACCGCTGGCAAAGGTTCGTCGGGTGCATCCCAGTCTCCAAAATATTGCTCCGCAAGCTTCACTGCCAAACTAGGTGAAATTCGACCCACTACGGTCATCACCATATTGTCAGGACGAAAGTATTGCCGATACACGCTCAGCACATCTTCTCGGGTAAATGCCGCCATTCGCTTTTCAGAAAGTGCGTGCGGCAAGCCGTAAGGATGTCCGGCATACAGCGCCTCGCGTAGCTGGTTGTAAGCCACGCTAAAAGGCTGTTCCTTCATAGACTTGAGCCCTTGCAAGATCAGCTTGCGCTCCAGCTCAATTTCAGCATCAGAAAAGCTTGGATTGCGTAGGATTTCAGCGGCTAGCCCTAGCACCGTTTCAAAGTCAGCCGATACCGTTTTTAGGCTTACGACACTATAGTCCGAGGCCACATCAGCTCCTAAACTCGCGCCAATAGATTCGACAATTTCAGCAACTTCTAAAGCCGTTTTTGTCTTTGTTCCTTTGACCAGCACGGCCGTGAGTAAATCGAACAGTCCTGATGTTTCGGGCGTTTCGCTAATTTGTCCGGCTTTGATGAAGATGCGAGATGAAATGATGTCAGCTACCGGATTTTCAACGGCGATGACAGTGAGCCCATTGGGTAGCGTGGTGCGTAGCGTGGCGGGCTGCTTGCCCAGCTTTACAGGCGGCGTTGAAGTGGTCACAGTGGCGGTTGGTTTGTTTAAGAGAGGTGCTTTGAGGAGAATGCTTTTGTTCCTCAGTAGGTATAGCAGCTATGCAGGGTGGAGGACAACGGCGGTGTAGCGCTCGGGAGGTAAGTAGTCGCGGGCCAACTGCTGTAAAGACTCGCTGGTATGGGCTTGAACGTGGTGCGGATAGGCAGTGGCTAGCTGAGGCTCGGCAAGGGTGGCGTAGTAGCCGTATAGGCTGGTGATTTGACCGGGGGTTTCGGTTGAAAAGGCGTAGTCGTTTAGGAGGAGCCTTTTGCAGCGGGCGAGTTCAGCTGGAGGGATGGGGTCGGTGGCTAGAGCTTTTAGGCGATCGCGCACCACCTTTTCAACCCTCTCAACCTGCTCACCTTCTAGCCACATCGACAGGCTCAGCACGCTACAGTCCTGCTGCAACGAGAAGCTGCTCTCCAAGTCCTGCACCAGCTGCTTCTCTTCTCTCAGCTCTCTAATCAATCGAGACGTTTGCCCACCACCCAGCAGCACAGAAATCAAATCTAGACCGCTCGAAGCTTCCATCTGATCGATTCCTGGCCCCATCCATGCCATCATTAACCGGCTTTGCTCCAGGTTCGGCAGGTGTAGAACTTTGTGCTGATGTATTTGCGCGCCGGGGGAGGACGCGATGGGATGAGCCTTTGGCTGCGGGCACCCAATGGGTTCGGCAAAGTGATGGAATGATTGGCTGATGAGTTCGGTGGCTTGGGCTTGGGAAATGCCGCCTGCGATCGCAACCACCATATTCTCAGGCTGATAGTGCGCCTGATGGAACTGCCGCATCTCATCGGGAGATTGCTTCAACAAAATCTCAGGCGTTCCCAGCACCGCCCGCCCATAAGCGTGCTCACCATACATCAGCTCACACAGCACCTGATAGCCCACCCAGTCGGGATCGTCGTGGGCCTGCCGAATTTCTTCAAGCACCACCTGCCGCTCCCGGTCAAATTCATCATCTGGAATCGCAGCAGACAGTAGCAAATCAGCTAAATAAGGCAGCGTTTGCGGCAGCGCTTCAGCGGCCACCGTAATGAAAAAATGCGCGTAGTCATGACTGGTCGCTGCGTTCGTCATGCCGCCCTGGCTTTCGATCGCCCAGTCAAACTCACCCGGCTTGATCTGTTCCGTACCTTTGAAGACCATATGCTCTAAAAAGTGAGCCATACCTGACCATTCAGCAGGCTCGCACTTAGCACCCGCTTTCACCCACACATCCACCACCACCGCAGCAGTCGGCATTTCCTGATGAATCACCGTCAGGCCATTCGGCAATTGCACCACGCTCGCAGCAGAGTCAGAAGGGTTCAAGAAGCAAATACCTCGATGAGTGTGGCTTTTAGGTGATGCGTATTTCACGCAAAAATACCAATAGCAAAAAATCCCCGCCCGAAGGACAAGGATCTTTAAGTAGTTCAACCGCAGCGCCGTCTTACCTCAGTTTTTGACCTGGGGTTGCCAGGTGGGAATCGCGGCCAGAGCGTATAGTTTCCGAATTCACATCCCGAAAGATATGTTCGGTTTACTGCGGCTCTAGCATCTTGACACCCTTGAAATGAAAAACATAGATCAGAAAACGTTGTTGGCAGTCACCAACGCCGTAGCAGAACTGCCCATATTATAGCTAGCTAATAGCGAACCTGTTGGCGCTTGTAAGCGGCTTAACCAGCGGAAATCCATACAGAAGGGTGACGGATATTCGCCCTATCAATCAAATATTCTAAAGTCAGAAAATCCTGATGCAGCGGCTAGTACCAAATCTGCTCTACTTGCTCAATCACGTCAGCTATAGCCTTAGGGTCGTTCGGCGCGTCGGTGAGAACGGTCACATGTCCCATTTTTCGACCGACTCGCGACTGTTGCTTGCCATACCAGTACACAGCAGATCCTGAAATTTGTGCTAAAGCTTCGCGCTTTTTGGCATAGTCGCTAGTGGCGTCTTCAGTGCCTAGTAAATTCACCATTACCGCGCCGGGTTGGGTTAGCTCAGCCGAGCCCAAAGGCAGGCCGCACACCGCTCGCAGCTGCTGTTCAAATTGAGACGTGGCGCAGGCGTCTAGCGTGTAGTGGCCTGAGTTGTGAGTGCGTGGCGCGATTTCGTTGATGAGCACCTGGCCCGATTGAGTCAGAAATAGCTCTATGCCAAAGATGCCGACAACGCCCAGGCTGTTGACGAGTTGAGTCGCGATCGCCCGCACCTTTTCAGCCACACTCATCTCAACTTGAGCAGGCACCCTTACCCGCCTGCACACCTGATCAATCTGCTCAGTTTCCACCACCGGATACACCACCACCTCACCCGATTGCGACCTGGCCACCATTACCGCCAGCTCTTTCTCAAAATCCACAAAGGACTCCAGCAGTACAGGCTGATAGCTAAGGTTTTTCCAGGTCTCGGTGACCGCTTCTAGCGTCTTAAGAATGAACGTACCTTGACCGTCGTAGCCGTGACGCCGTGTTTTAAGCGCTAGCGGTAAGCCAAGAGTTTTTACTTTCTCAGACAGAGAAGCGAGATCTGCTTTGCTTTCGAGGGTTGCGAACGGGGGAGAAGGGAGGTTGAGGCGATCGCAATACTCCCTTTGATCGTACTTATCTAATAAAGGCTCCAAACAATCTAGCTGCGGATAAAACGCCATGCCTTTTGTCTCGAGCTGACGCAATGAAGGCAGATCGACAAATTCATTCTCAAAGGTAATCACGTCGCAGTACTCAGCCATTTTTGATGTGACTGAAGCATCGTCTACTGCGCCCAAGAAGGTTTTGTGAGCGATCGCACAGGCCGGATCGTCCGCGTTCGGCGTTTGCACACACAGCTCAACGTTTAACGCTTTTGCCCCGTCAGCCATCATCCAAGCCAGCTGCCCGCCGCCAATCACACCCACGCGTAAAATTTTGGGGTTAGTCACAAAGGCGTCTCCATCCACAGCGCAAATCTGATACTGAATCTATCAGGTGACGGACAGCGCGGCGTCAAAACGGGCGCTATCTTATAGGGGTAGCAGGTGCTAAGGCCTGCCCGTCTTCACCTATCACTTGCTTTCCTCTTACTGCTTTCTCTAATGGCCCACTCTATTTGCATTCTCGGCGGCGGCTTTGGCGGCCTTTATACAGCGTTGGCGCTGAGCAAGCTCGACTGGAAAGATGAGCAGCCCGATATTGTGCTAGTTGACCAGCGCGATCGCTTCCTCTTCGCCCCACTGCTCTACGAACTCGTCACCGGAGAGCTACAGACCTGGGAAATCGCCCCCCCCTATGAAGAACTCCTCGCCAACACAGGCGTCCGGTTCCACCAAAGCGGCGTAGAGCGCATCGACACGCAAAATCAGTCCGTGTCTCTTTCAGATGGCACGCAGATTTCGTACGACCGCATCGTGCTGGCGCTGGGCGGTGAAACGCCGATGGACATGGCTCCAGGTGTTGCCGAGCACGCGATTCCATTTCGATCTTTAGAAGATGCCTACCGGCTTAAAGACCGGCTGCGTCAGCTAGAAGAACAAAATCCTGAGAAGATCCGCGTAGCCGTCGTGGGCGGTGGCTACAGCGGTGTGGAAATTGCCTGTAAAATCGCAGAAAAACTGGGCGAGCAGGGCAGAGTTCGCATTGTAGAACGCGCCGATAAAATCTTAGCAACCTCCCCTGAGTTCAACCAAAAGGCCGCCCAAAAAGCGCTCAGTGAGAAAAACGTATGGCTCGACTACGAAACCACCGTGACTGAAGTGACCGCAGACACCATTTCTCTGGAGTACAAAGACAAAACAGACGTACTTCCGGTCGAAATTGTGATGTGGACAGTCGGGAACAAAGTGAGCCCCGCCCTAGATGCTTTAGATCTGCCTCGCAACGACCGTCAGCAGTTCAGCATTGAGCCCACGCTACAGGTGAGCGAGCACCCGACTATTTTTGCGCTGGGTGACTTAGCCGATGGCGTTGATGCCGATGGAAAAAAGGTGCCTACCACCGCGCAGTCAGCCCTACAGCAAGCCGACTACACTGCCTGGAATATTTGGGCGAGCCTTACCGGCAGACCGCTGCTCCCCTTCCGCTATCAGCACTTAGGTGAAATGATGACCTTAGGTACGGACAATGCGACGCTCACAGGTTTGGGTGTCAAGCTTGACGGCAACCTAGCGCACGTGGTTCGCAGACTTACATACCTGTATCGAATGCCAACGCTAGAGCACCAAATTCGGGTGGGCGTCAACTGGATCACGCAGCCGCTGCAAGATCTATTAGCTAGCTCAAACAAATAGCAGACAACCCAACAACTTAACCCTCAAGTGGCTCATTGCAGATGACTCCCTTCTCAGCTGGCACTGCTCCCAAAGTGATCTATCTCGACGCCTTTGGTACGCTGTTTGGCGTGAAAGGCAGCGTTGGTGAGCTGTATAGCAACTTAGCGCGAACAGCTGCGGTCAGTACCGACTCGCATGCGGTCAATCGCGCTTTTTACCGAAGTTTCTCTAAGGCAGAGCGCTTAGCGTTTCCCGACGTGGCACCTGCGGCCATTCCTGAGCTGGAATACCGCTGGTGGAAGGCTATTGTAGCCGAGACGTTTGAGCAGGTTGGGGCGTTAGAAAAGTTTGAAGACTTTGATACCTTTTACGCGGGGCTGTACGGCTACTTTGAAACGGCAGCGCCTTGGCAGGTATATGGTGACACGCAGACTGCGTTGCGGCGATGGCAGGCGAAAGGCATTCAGCTCGGCGTAATTTCTAACTTCGACTCTAGGCTGCATAGAGTGCTGAGCGTGTTAGGACTAGCCGACTACTTTCAGTCGGTGACGATTTCTACCGAGGTGGGTGCTGCAAAGCCCTCACCGAAGATATTTGAGGCCGCTTTGGCCAAACATCATTGCCCCGCAAGTCAGGCTTGGCATGTGGGTGATAGTAAATCTGAAGACTACGTGGGCGCTCAGCTAGCAGGCCTACGACCGATTCTTATCACTCGGTAAGGGCTGAATCGTAAAGCAGCTACTGAGACAGGCTGTTGATGGTTATGTATTAATTTATTCATAAGCATTTATTAATACACGGAATTTACTAGGGGTTGCTATGGTTGCATAGGCACGCCTAAGGCATTTCTGTGGACGAAAGTTGATGAATCGGGAACATTACAGGGCAAAGCTTCCTTTCGCTGCTGTTGCTATGCCGCCTCTTCGTCGCCTACCTTTTTTCTTGAGTTTTTGCGCTGCTGTGGCTGCACCTGCTATGCACCCGGCGACCGGCTCGGCCTCTGCTCAAGCACCGTCTAGTAGCAGCGTGGCTCAAGTCAACTTGCCGTCTTCACTGCCGAGCGATCGCCTCCCGTCAGAACCACTTCCACCCGCAGACGTTAATCCTGAACTACGCCCTGCTGAGCCGCTACCCAGTCAGCCACTACCGAAGCTGCCGCCTGTCGATGAGCTACTAGGTAATCCTTCGGGCAACAACACACCAGAAAGCACGCTGGGTGATAGCGACCAAACCTTCGTCATTCAGGGCATTCAGCTAGAAGGCAGCACCGTTTTTACCAACGAAGATTTTGCTGAGTTGTTTGCCACGTACACCGGTAGGCCGGTGACGTTTGATGAATTGCTTGAGCTGCGATCGCAAGTTACTCAGCGCTATGTGAAAGAAGGTTTCTTAACCTCGGGGGCGCTGATTCCTCCTCAGACCTTAGAAGAGGGCATCGTCACGGTGCAGGTGATTGAAGGCATTATCGAAGACATTGAGGTTGTCGGCACGCGCAGACTTAAACCGAGCTATATTCGCCGCCGTTTGAGCCTAGCCGCCAAGCCGCCGATTAATGCAGATACGTTGCTTCAGGGCTTGCAGCGGCTACAGATTGATCCGTTGATTGAGACAGTTTCTGCGGACTTGCAGGCAGGGGTAAAGCCCGGGACTAGCATTTTGCGCGTGGAGGTAGCAGAAGCAGATTCGTTTGACTTAGGCGTGAGCTTGGACAACGGACGATCGCCTAACATCGGCAGCGTCCGCCGTCGCATTGATATCAGCGAAGGGAACCTGTTTGGTATTGGCGATCGCGCCTTTATCGGCTACTCCAACACCGACGGTAGCAACAGCCTAGACCTAAGCTACTCGGTACCCGTTAGCCCTTACAACACTCGACTCAATTTTGAAGGCAGCATCTCAGAAAGCCGCGTCATTGACGAGACCTTCGATGTATTAGACATTAGCTCTGACGCGCACTCTTATGAAGTGGGCGTCACGCACCCGCTAATTGAAACCCCGACTCAGGAAGTGACGCTAGGACTAGCGCTATCGCACCAGGAAAATCAGACCCGGCTGGGTCTAGATGACATTGGGCCGTTTCCGCTGTCGCCAGGGGCGGATGACAATGGAGAGACGAGAGTCAGCGCGCTGCGGTTTTCTCAGGGGTGGACACAGCGATCGCAGCAGCAGGTACTCGCGGCCAGATCGCAGTTTAACCTTGGCGTGGGACTCTTAAACGCAACTGAAAACGAAGGTGACGAGCCCGACAGCCAGTTTTTCTCCTGGCGAGGACAGGGCCAGTGGGTACGCCTACTGGGTGAAAATGCGCTCTTTTTCCTACGAAGTGACGTGCAGCTTTCAGCTGATAGCCTCCTCTCTTCTGAACAGTTTGGGCTCGGCGGCGCGCAAACTGTCCGTGGCTATCGCCAAGATGCTTTGCTGCGAGATAATGGTGCCCTGCTCTCAGCAGAAGCTCGCTTTCCGATTATCAAGTTCTCTGATGAAAGTATTGTTCAAGTGACGCCCTTTTTAGACGCCGGCGCAGCTTGGAACCATCGTGATACGCCTGAGGGCAACAACGTGCTTGTAGGAACTGGTGTCGGGTTGCTGTGGCAGCAAGACGACAACTTAACCGCGCGCTTAGACTGGGGCATTCCGCTCGTGGATATCGACAGCAGCGGCGACAGCTTGCAAGACAGCGGCATCTATTTTTCTGTTCGATATAATCTGTTCTAATTATCTATTTTAATTTCGGTTTGAACAGACCAAAATCTTGTTTATCTTACCCTTTGCGGCTCAGATTTAGTGCGGCATTTTCTACGCTCGTTTCAATATTGGCGGCACGTTGTTTTTGTGACTCCAAGCGTTGCGGCGGTCGTCGTTGGCGTCAGCTTGTTTGGTGTGTTCGATATGCTCGAATGGGGGGTGCGTGATAGATTTTTTCGGCTGCGATCGCCCGAGCCCATAGATCGCCGCGTCGTCACTATCGGCGTAGATAGCACCATCCGCGACGCCGATTTGGCCAGACTCATCACGCAGCTCAAGACATACAGTCCTAGCGCCATCGGCCTTGCGCTACACCATCAGCCTACTGATGAAGAATACGGAAGCGCCGACCTCAGTGGGCTGTTGGCCACCTATCCCAAGCTGATTGGAGTAGAAAAAGTGCTGCGGAATCAAATCGCGCCGCCACCCGCGCTAGCAGATAGCGATCGCCTAGCCATTTCCAATCTTGTGCTCGATCGAGATCAAACCGTCAGACGCGCCCTACTGTCTCTAATTGATCCTCAAGACGATGCTTTAAAGCACAGTCTAGGTGCACAGCTCGCTCGCTTGCACCTAGAACAACAAGATCTAATGCTCGAAACCTTAGATGCCGAGACCCAAACCTTTCGCTGGGGAAACGCTGTTTTTTCACCGATGAGAGCAGGGCAAGGCGGCTATCCGGAAAGCGAGCTGGGCGGCTATCAAATTCTGCTGAACTGGCGCGGGACAGCCTCATCGTTTGTAGCAGTTTCTCCATCAGATGTGCTCACCCAGAAAGTAGATCCTTCTTTAATAGAAGGCCATATGGTTCTCATAGGGTCTGATGCCAGTATTGAAAGCTCTGTTAAAACGCCTTTGGGCTCCGACCACACAGTCCCTAACTTTATTGTTCAAGCTAATATTGCGAGCCAAATTACCAGCGCCGTTTTAGACGGTCGCAAGCTGCTGACGAGCTGGGGCCCTTTTTGGCAGTGGCTATGGATTTTGGTGTGGGCAGGCGTGGGCACTGGCAGTACATGGTGGCTATGTCAGCAGATTGAGAGATCTGTTGCGCTGTATGAGGTAGCAGGTACGAGAAACTGGATGGTGAATGCTTCACAGAAGATATCGCTACCGTTGCTAGGCTGTTTGTTGCTTTCTGGCGGCCTGATGGCGCTGGGCTTTAGTGCCTTCTTAGGCGGCGTTGTGGTGCCAGTGGTCGCGCCTATTGTAGCGATCGCTATCAGCACAGCAGCCACCACCAACAATCATAAAAAATATCGGCTGGGCCTGGTTAATAAGCAGCTTGCGTTTGCCAATCGAGAGCTATTCGACTATTCAAGAACGCTTCAAGAACGGGTGAGCGATCGCACCAAAGCCTTAGAGAAAGCTAAAATCACTGCCGATGCAGCCAACCAGGCAAAGAGTGATTTCTTAGCGAACATGAGTCACGAACTGCGAACGCCGCTCAACGGCATTTTGGGCTACGCTCAGCTGCTTAGCCGTTCGGAAGCCATTCCAGATAAGCAGAAAGAAGGGCTAGCGGTGATTAAGCAGTGCGGCAATCATCTCCTAACGCTGATTAACGACATTCTAGACATCGCCAAAATTGAAGCTCGAAAACTAGAGATGCACCCTTGCGAGATACACCTGCCCAGGTTTCTCAAAAGCGTTCATGAGATCTGTCGGATCAAAGCTGAAGAGAAGGGGCTTTCTTTCTTTTTAGAGGTTTCTGAGTCTTTACCTTTGGGTGTTTGCGTCGATGAAAAAAGGCTGCGGCAGGTGCTGTTGAACCTGTTGGGAAACGCGATTAAATTCACTCAGCAAGGCCACGTCACGCTCCGGGTTGAAGCCCTTATGCCGATATCAGAAGAAGCGTCGGCGCTGCTGCATTTTCAGGTAGAAGACAGCGGCATTGGCATCACGCCTGATCAAATCAACCAGATTTTTCTGCCGTTTGAGCAGGTGGGTGAAACCATTCGTAAAAAAGAAGGCACGGGGCTTGGGCTCTCGATTAGTCAGCAGATTGTGCAGTTAATGGACGGTGAAATTCAGCTTGAAAGTATGCCGGGTCACGGCAGTCTCTTTTGGTTTGACATTGAGCTACCGACTGTTGAGCACGCCTTTGCAGCAGACGATAGGTATGCTCAACAGTCAGACGTTGGCGTGAGATGGTCAAATACCAGCGTGCAGCGTGAGCCCGTTATTGAGATAGACGGCTATGCGCAAGGAGAAGGGCTGACTATTTTAGTTGTGGATGCGCGGGCTAGCGATCGCACTCTCATTAAAGACATGCTGCGGCCTGCTGGCATTCGAGTTGCCGAAGACGATGGCACGGGCGGCACAGACGTATTGCAGCGTGAAGTGCCCGATTTAATCATTGTTGACATGAGCCGTCAGGACAGCAACAGCTATACCTTCACCGAGACCGTTCGCCAGCAGCCAGCATTTCAAACGCTGCCTATTTTAGCTACTAGCGCTCAGATGCTAGCCGCCGATCGCTACCACTATTTAGCAGCAGGTGCCAGCGACTTTTTGCCCAAGCCTATCCAGCTAGAACATCTGCTTGATGCGATCGCCTCGCAGCTTCATCTCACGTGGCGCTACACCCTCAATCCAACAGGGCCACCCACCACTGCTTCAGTAAAACCCACTGCTTCAGCAAAACCCACTGCTTCAGCAAAGGGCCAGCCAGCCGCCGACTGCTTATCCTCAGAACTATTGAGCCGCCTCTATCATCTGGCCATGATGGGCAATCTAGAAGCGATACGATCAGAACTTGAGACGCTTGAGATCGATACGTCTGAGCTACAAACATTCGCTGAAAACTTGCAGTCGCTCGTAGACAGCTTTCAGGTTAGAAAAATCAAAGCCTATCTTACTGCGCAAATGGCCACGCAAATGTCACCGGATACGCATGTTGACCTCTTACTCACCACAGCCCGTGACACCACAACTGAAGACTGAACCCTGCGAAATGCCGCGCATTTTGCTAGTAGATGACAGTGCGACAAACCTTAAGTATTTAACCGATGCCATCTGCGGCGAAGGGTACACCACGCTGGTCGCAACCGATGGCGAAAGCGCGCTAGAGCAGGTGCAGTACATGGCACCGCATCTAATTTTGCTAGACGTGATGATGCCAGGGATGGATGGCTTTGAAACCTGCCGTCAGCTCAAGGCAAACGCCGCTACGCAGTCAATTCCTATTATCTTTATGACGGCGCTCTCAGAGTCCGTAGACCGCGTAAAGGGCCTATCGCTAGGCGCAGTGGACTACATTACGAAGCCGTTTCAGCCGGAGGAAGTGATTGCCCGAGTGAGCTTGCACTTACAGCTCTCTCAGCTGAATCAGGCGCTTGCTTTAAAGAACGCGGCGCTGGAAGAGAAGATTGCGCAAAAAGAAGTCGTTGAAGCTGAACTGACATCGCTCAACGAAAACTTGGAGATGCACGTACAGGCGCGCACAGAGCAGCTGTCGTCGTCTTTGCAGCAGCTACAGGAAACGCAGCTTAGGCTAATTCAAAGTGAGAAGATGTCAGCACTCGGCCAGCTTGTAGCAGGTGTGGGCAGCGAAATTAGCAATCCGGTATGCGTCATTAGCGGCAACTTGGACTGCATTCAAGACTATGTAGCAGGCCTGATTGAACTGCTGGCACTGCACAGAGCAGAGCAGACTGAGGTGAGTAAGGCGATCGCGCAAAAAGCAGCCGACATAGAACTCGACTACATCGTTGATGACATTCCTAAGCTGCTAGCTTCCATGCGTCAGGGTACCGAGAGAATCTTAGAAATCAGCACATCATTGCGCACGCTCGCCCGTGGAACTAACCCGATTCAAATAGATTTTTCATTACATGAATGCCTAGACAGCGCTCTGCTGCTTTTGCAGCACCGTATCAACGCCAACGATCAGCGACCTGCCGTCCACGTTATCAAGCGCTATGGCTACCTGCCGCTTATCAAGTGCCATCCCGGCCAGCTCAACCAGGTATTTATGAATTTGCTAGCAAACGCGCTAGATGCCTTTGACTTAGTGAGCAACCAGCTCAGCTACGAGCTAGTGGAAAAATCACCTCACGTGATCACGATTAAAAGCCACATTGATGAAGCTAACAACCAGGCTGTTATCTCAATTGCAGACAACGGCCCTGGAATTCATCTAGATATTCGCGCCAAAGTATTTGAGCCGCTCTACACCGACAAAGTTAGTCAGCAATCGATCGGGTTGGGGCTGGCGATTTGTAAGCATATCGTCGAGGAAAACCACAAAGGCCGCTTAGCGTGCCAGTCGGAGCCGGGGCAGGGCACTACGCTCGTGCTCACGCTCCCAATTGACGGCACCAGCGGCCGGTTTGAAGCAACGGGCCTGGAATAGAGCCCTCCGCCATATATCCGTTTCAGTAGCGCCAGTAACGACGCCCCGCCGTAAAGCTGCCGACAGCCAATAGCAAAATCGTAACGATATTAATGCCCGGTAGTAGTATGACTGGAATCATCGGCAGAAAGGTTTTGAGCCACAAAATCAGCAGCACACAGCCGACCAGCGCCCAGATGGTTTCTTTGTTGAGCCGCAGCTGCGGAAAGAACTGCTCAGTGAAGAAAATAGCAAGGCCCCCGAGCGCGCAGGGCACTGCAATCGTAATCACTAGCTGCAAGAACGCATCGCCCAGCAGCAGCTGACCTGCGCCAGGGACATACATAATTGCGAAAAATAGCAAAACATCGAGGGCTGTAGTGACCAGTACCGTCAGGCCAGCGCTCAATAGCAAGGTAGACCAGGGCAAATACTTCAAAGACCGAAAAGGATTAGTCATGGGCGCAGTATGACGATATTGCCGTAGCCTACCGCTCCTAGCCCCAATCATCCAAACTTCAGCGCCTGACCGCGAACATTTGTATCAATTTCGCCATGGTCATACACCACCTGTCCGCCCACAATCGTGAAGACGGGCCAGCCCGTAAGTGTCCAGCCTTCAAAGGGGCTCCAGCCGCATTTGGTCTGAAGCTCTTCGCGCAGTACCGGACGATAGGTCGAAAGATCAACCAGTACAATATCAGCGTCATAGCCGGGAGCGATTAGGCCTTTGTTTGGAATCTTGTAAGCCGCAGCAACTGCCGTAGACATCCAGTTAGAGACCTGAGCTACCGTACAGCGGTTTTCTTTGGCCTGGGTGAGCATTAGGGGCAAAGACGTTTCTACACCGGGCATACCCGAAGGGCTGTTGGGGTAGCCTTTGCCTTTTTCTTCTAAGGTGTGGGGTGCGTGGTCGGTGGCGATGAAGTCGATGACACCATCCAGTAGCGCCCGCCAGAGCAGCTCGCGATCGCGAGGATACTTCAGCGGCGGATTCATCTGCGCTAGGGTGCCAATCTTTTCGTAGGCGCTGACATCTAACAGCAAATGCTGAGGTGTCACTTCGGCCGTCACCCAGCTCGGCTTGTCCTGTCTGAGCAGTTCGGCCTCATCCCCTGTGGACATGTGCAAAATATGCAGCCGCCGCTGGTACTTTTTAGAAAAGCTCAGCGCCAGCTTGGTGGCATTCAAAGCTGTTTCATTGTCCTGAACTTTGGTGTGCGTAGCCGGATCGGTTTCGCCTTCAAATAGCTTGCGGCGCTCCATAATGCGTGCCTGATCTTCAGCGTGAACGGCGATCAGGCGATCGCCCTTGGCAAAAATAGGCTCGATAGTTTCAGCCGTATCGACAGAGAGCGGGCCGTGGGCTGAGCCCATGAATATCTTGATGCCGCAGGTGGGATTGGCGGTGCGCAGGTCGTCTAGATTTTCAGCCGTTGCGCCGATGAAAAAGCCGTAGTTGACCAGGCACTTGCTCGCTGCGATCGCTAGCTTGTCGGTTAAAACAGGTTGCGTTGTTGTTAGCGGCAGCGTATTGGGCATCTCTAAAAAGGATGTGACCCCACCGCGCGCGCAGGCGCGACTCGCCGTATTGAGGTCTTCTTTGTGCTCTAGCCCTGGATCGCGAAAGTGAACCTGCGGATCGATGACGCCTGGGAGCAGCGTCAGACCCGTGCCGTCAAGAGTGCGCGTATCGGCAGTGACTTCTAAGCCAGTGCCAACTGCTGTGATTTTGCCATCGGCAATAGCCACCTCTCTCGGCGCGATTTCACCTGAAGGCAGCAGCACCTCAGCGCCCTGAATAATGATGGGTGTTGTGGATTTTGAAGCATTTGTCATAGCTTATGTACCTAGCGTATCGGCATAGTAGGGGCTACCTATTTTGTCACGGCGCACCGACACCTACTATGATTGAGGCGATCAGCGCTCAAGGGCTATAAGTCATCGTACTGGTATCTGTCTTATTGCCAACGTTTCATCCTCCGCTGACTAAAATACTCTTTGAACCCTTGACTTTGGGAACCGTTGAAAGCCGTGTCTGACAAGCAACAAAATCCGTGGATAGAAGGACTACAAACGATAGGACTCAGCATTGTTTTGGCTCTGGGTATTCGTCAGTTTGTCGCAGAGGCCAGGTTCATTCCCTCGGGCTCTATGAAGCCGACGTTGCAAATCGACGATCGCCTAGTCGTCGAGAAAATCAGCTATCGCTTTAATCCGCCCAAACGCGGTGACATTATCGTCTTTCAAGCACCCAAAAAGGCGCTAGAAGTCGTGGGCTCCACCACGAACGACGCCTACATTAAACGGGTGATTGGCCTCCCGGGTGACACCGTTGAAGTTAAAGAAGGCAAGGTGTTTTTGAATGGCGAAGTGTTGGAAGAAAATTACATTCAGGCGCCACCGACCTACACCTGGGGGCCTGAAACCGTACCGCCTGAGCAGTATTTAGTGCTAGGCGATAACCGCAACAGCAGCTCGGACGGTCATGTGTGGGGCTTTTTGCCCGACGAAAGCATCATTGGTCGTGCGGTGGTTCGCTTTTGGCCGCCCACTCGTATTGGCGGTCTAGATTAAGAGGTTGGGTTAGGACATTGGGCTAGCCGGATTTGTCCAGACGGCGGTGACTTTGCCTTTTATCGGCTGGTTTGCCCAAGGGGTGTTGATGGCGAGCGATCGCAAATTTTGTGGCATCACCTGCCACTCCATTCGCGGATCAAACAGCGTCAATTCAGCGGGCTCGCCTACCTTCAAAAGCGGTGGATTTAGCCCCAAACACTGCGCTGGCCCATGGCTTAGCGCCTGCCATAGCTGCGTAGGACTCCACTGACTTTTCGCGCCATCAACTGAGCCATTGACTAAACCAGTACTATCAGCGACAAAGGTTTGCCAGAGCCCCGGCAGGGCTAGCTCTAGGCCGATGGCACCGGGCGGTGCAGCGTCAAAGGCGACGGTTTTTTCTTCGTAGGTGTAGGGGCTGTGATCGATGGCGATCGCATCAATCACTCCATCAGTCACCCCAGCAATCAAGGCCTGCCGGTCGGCGGGTGTGCCCAAAGGTGGATCGTGCCTGAGGTGCGGGTCATACCCATCCAAATCTCGCGTATCAAAAATCAGATGGTGCCAGGGAACGCTGGCGCTGATCGGAAGTTCTTGGGCTTTAGCCTGACGCAACAGTTCAACGCTGCGGGCGGTGGAAACGCGCATTACGTGAACGAGAGCTGGGATTTCAGCAATGCATTCTATAAGCGTGGCGAGAGCGGTGGTTTCAGCGATCGCGCTCACCCCTGCCAGCCCCAGTCGCAAAGAATCGGTGCCTTCTCTAGCCACACCATGCCCCGCCAAATGAGGATCACAAGGCCAGAGCGCAATCGGCTTTTGCAACGGCTGGGCATATTCCAGCAATCGTCTCAGCAAGGCCGTGTTCACAATCGGTGCGCCGTCTGTAAAGCCTAAAGCACCGGCTTCAGCAAGTTCTGCGAGTTCGGTGAGCTGTGCGCCTTCGCCACCTAGCGTAACGGTCGCCCAAGGCATGAGCTGGGCGCGGCTAGTGTCGGATTCGGTGCGAAGGTTGGCCCGCTGATTAGCTTTCTGGATGGCAGCGATCGCGCCCACACTATCCACCGCTGGCTGCGCTGTCGGCAGCAGACCTACCCGCGTAAATCCGCCTGCTGCTGCTGCCTGCCTTAGCGAATCGTACGTTTCTCTGGCTTCATGACCGCCTTCGCCGCTTTGACTGTACAGATCTATGAGGCCCGGGCCGAGGAACTGGCCGCGTCCGTCAATGACTTCGGTGTTAGGCGGAAGATCGGTTAGGTAGGGGGCGATCGCGACAATCCGCCCCTCATCAATCAGCACATCGCCAATCCCATCAGCCCCCAGCCCCAAGGACGCTTCAGCCGCGCCCAAGCTCAGCACATACGCCTGCTTAATTAACGTCGCCACCACCTACAGAGCCCCAGCAGCCGTCTTATCAAAAATGCTGCCTGACAAATGCGTCGTAATGTTTGCTGCTGCCAGCATCGGCGCGCTACCGGCTCCATCCGTATAGTCAATCACACTCACCGCACCATTCCCCTGCTTAAACTGCCAGAACCTATCTGGCCCCAAGCCCAGCACCTGACACAAAATCGCCTTATTAATCGCGTCGTGCGCCACGACCAAAACAGTCTTCGTCGTTTCAGAATCGCTATAGGCCGCAACAATATCGCCCCAGCCCTTCTTTGCTCTGCCGTACACATCATCTAAATTCTCGCCACCTGGCATTTGCACATCTTCCGGCTTACTCTGCCACTCAGCCAAGAGTCCTGGATAGCCCGCCTCAATCTCTGACTCTAGCTTCCCCTCCCATTCACCATGGCTAATTTCCCATAGCTGATCGGTCGTCTGCAATTCCACGTCAGGATGATGCACCAAAATCTCCTCAGCCGTTTCTTTAGGCCTCAGCATCGAAGATGTCACTGCCGCATCAATCTCAACCGCCTTCAAAAACTCGCCCGCCTGAGCGCCCTGCTTCTTGCCGTTCTCATTCAGCGGAATATCAATCTGTCCCTGAAAGCGCCCATCCCGGTTCCAGTTCGTCTCACCATGTCGCACCAGCAGCAAACGCGGCCCCTTAAACCGACGACGGCGTGGCGGAATAGAGTCTCCCAAATGGCTCGTTAAATTCAACAGCTCCAGCTGCGCGCCTTCTTCCCAATCGCCCATAAAGTTAAGGACGTTAATCGCGCAGTTCTGCTGGCCCATACTGTTGAGGTTTTTAGGGCTAAGACCAATTGCAGAGCCGACTAGCGCCCGGTTAATTGCACTGTGCCCCACCAGCAACACGGTTTTGCCCGCGTGTTTTTTCAGCAGTTCCGGCCAGAACTTACTCGCGCGCTCCCAAATATCGCGCACCGGATAAAAGTCGGTCGTGGTGCCATCAGGGCCAGCCACCGACATCTTAAAGTTGTCTGGATCGTGTCGCCACGCATGGTATTCATCTGGATAGTTCGCTTCAGCATCTGCAAACGATTTAGATTCCCACAGCGGCAAACTAATTTCTTGAATCTCTTCAGCAGTCTGAATGTCGGGCAGCGTAGCCCCGCCTGCGGCCATCGTTTCTAAAATGAGCTGACACGTATGATGGGCTCGCTGTAGCGGACTGGCATACACCGCATCCAACGGCAGCTTATCTAGCATTTCACCGACTTTGCGAGCCTGCTGCTGGCCGGTTTCTGTCAGCGTTGCCTCATCCTTATGCCCTGAAATAATGCGGCTAACGTTGGAGGTGCTTTGGCCGTGCCGAACAATGATAACGGTGGTTTTCAACGGAACTGACCTCGCCGATAGGTGTTAGTAAAAGTGAGCTGGAGCCATCTTACAATAGTGGGTATGGAACTCACGGTCACCTACAGCCCAGCCTATACGCTCGTACCCACTTACGAATGCTTTAACCGCTGCACCTATTGCAATTTTCGCCGCGATTCAGGTACAGATGAGTGGATGAGCCTGAAGGTAGCGCGAGAGATTCTAGAAAAATTGCCACGTGATGAAGTCATTGAGATTTTGATTCTCAGCGGTGAAGTCCATCCGCAAAGTGCAAGGCGTCAGACATGGTTTGAGCGAATCTATCAGCTCTGTGAGCTAGCATTGGAGCAAGGCTTTTTACCTCATACCAACGTTGGGCCGCTGAGCTATGAGGAAATGGCACAGCTTAAGCAGGTGAATGTTTCGATGGGCCTGATGGTGGAGCAGGTGACACCTGATTTGATGGCAACTGTTCATGCTCACGCGCCAAGTAAGCAACCAGCAGTGCGATTGCAGCAGTTAGCGCAGGCAGGGAAGCTGAAGATTCCGTTTACGACGGGGCTACTGTTGGGGTTGGGTGAGACGGTTGATGATTGGAAAGAGAGTTTGGAGGCGATCGCTCGCCTTCACGCCCAGTACGATCACATTCAAGAAGTCATCCTACAGCCCCACCAGCCGGGTCAACAACAAATTGAAAAACGGTCTCCTTGCTACGGCAGCTACCTTGCTACCGCCGTAGAAATTGCCAAAGAAATTCTCCCGGCGGACATCACCATTCAAATTCCGCCTAACCTCATTCGGTCAGATTCCGCTTTACTAAAGTGCATTAGTCTAGGCGCATCAGATCTAGGCGGCATTGGCCCCATTGATGAGGTCAACCCTGACTACGTTCATCGTTCTAAAGAGAATATGTCTGAGCTTTTACGAGCTGAGTCTGTAGCATTACAACAACGGCTGCCTATTTATGAAAAGTACGACAGCTGGCTACCTGAGCGCTTAGAGACAGTGGTGAAGGGTTGGCGATCGCAGTTTAATGTATGTGTAGACACAACGTAGCTGAAGCTAAAAGAATCTTACTTCTCTATAAAGATTACGTGTCCGCTATCTACTTTTTATACCTAGCACTGTCCAGATAGGCATCTTACGCGTGACGCTTTGGTATTCAGTGCAATGTCAACTAAGAAAAAAGCTACAGAAGCCGTAAGTTTTGTTGCTGGAGGCGGAGCCATTGGGGCAGGAATTGCCTCTATGGTCGGCAATATGGGCTTAGCAGGAGCATTTGGCGGAGTTGCAATTGGCGCAACGCCCGTAATCGCTGCTGGAAGCATTGTAGGAATGGCCGCTTATGGAATGAAAAAGATTTTTGACTAGATTGATAGTTTCTAGAAGACATTAATAAACACAAGGAGAAAATAAACATGGACGATTTTAAGAAAGCAGCCCAGGTAGTAGCGGCAGCCGGGGCAGTATTCGGAGCTAACACTGTTACTGTCGCAACTATTACGACTCCTGCCGCAGGCATTCTAGGTGTTTTAGGGTTTACAACAACGGCTACAGTTGCACTACCACTGGCTGGTGTAGCAGCAGCAACAGTCGTCGCTGGATGCGGAGCCAAGAAAGGCTGGGACTTGATTTCCAAGTAACTAAGCACTGCATATAGCTTGGAGGGATTAATAAATAAGTTACAGATGCCCGCGTATAAATCATTGAAAAACTTACAGTCATCATAAATACAAAAAAGCTCCCTAGATTTTCAGGGAGCTTTTTTAATGAAAGAAGATAAATCTCTAACAGCAAATCTACACGCGACCGCGCAGCATCTGAGCCATTTCGTTTTGCTTAGGCGACTGCTCCAAAGCAATCTCCTCAGTAATTCGGCCCGCTTCGTACAGGTTGTATAGCGACTGGTTCATCGTACACATGCCGTCAAACGTACAGTTCGGCAGAATGGCTTCTACTTCATCTAACTGGCCGCGCAAAATGTAGTCTTTAATCGCGTCGGTGTTGATGAGGATTTCGTGGAAGGCGGCGCGTTTGCCATCGGTGGTGCGGCAGAGGCCTTGGGCGACAACGCCGATCAGAGATTCAGCGATCGCCACTCTCACAGGCGCCTGCTGCTCAGGCTCATACATTCCCAAAATACGCTCAACCGTTTTCACCGCACTGTTGGTGTGCAAGGTTCCAAACACCAGGTGACCCGTCTGAGCAGCTTTTAGGGCCGTCTCAATTGTCTCCTTGTCACGCATCTCTCCGACCAGAATGATGTCGGGATCTTCTCGCAAAGAAGCCTTGAGCGCATTGCTAAACTTCTTGGTGTGTACGCCGACTTCCCGCTGCTTGATGAGCGACTTACGGCTTTGGTGCACAAATTCCACCGGGTCTTCAATCGTAATAATGTGCTTTGGCATCTCCTTGTTGATGTAGTCAATCATCGCCGCCATCGTGGTGGACTTGCCCGAGCCCGTCGGCCCCGTCACCAGGATTAAGCCCTTGTGGTAGTGGCACATGTCTTTGATGACCGCAGGCAAATTTAGCTGCTGCATAGTCAAAATCTCTACTGGGATTAGCCGCATTACCATGCAGGGGCCGTTGAGACTGTCAAAGATGTTAATCCGCACGCGCGAAAATTCGTACTGAGCCGCCCCGTCAAAGTCCAACGTGTCCTTGAACTGCTGAATTTCTTCAGGCGTCAGAATTTCTGTTAGCCAGGATGCAAAAACGGCCTCAGTCGTCACCGGAAAGTCAGTAGCATTAATCTCGCCTCGGTTGCGGTAGCGCGGCACTTCACCCACGCCGACATGAATATCTGAATAGCCTTCATCAAACGCCTTGCGAATAATCTTTTCTAGCGAGGGGCCACCCGTCGAGCCACCACCGGGCATAGGTGGGGGGCTCGCAGCTCTATGGCCAGCAGCACGGGCTGCTGGTGGCGTTCCCACCATTTCTGTTTGAGGTGCGCTAGCTGCTGGGGGAGCCGCCGGTCTTGCGCCGCCTGGAGGGGGCGCGGGAACACCGGGTCTTGCACCAGGGGGGGGAGGTGGCACTGAGCCCGGTCTTGGGGATGCGCCACCTGCTCGTGGTGGCGGTGGGGGTGGCATCGCAGGTCTAGGTGGTGGAGATGGCGGCGATTGCATGTTGCTCATGGAGCCCCTTAAAGGTAACGGTGAAACAGCGGTGGGTAATGACGTGCGGCTTCTCTCAAATAAAGAAACCCTTTGTATATGAAGTTTTCCCAGTGGTCTGGGTGAAAATGGGATCGCTAATTACGGATAAACATGGTCAGGAGCTACCAGGAAACCTTACGCACAAAGGCTCGTAGGCATGCTACCCTAGTTGAGTTCTATTAAATTCACACATCTGGGTTTTCGGGTGTCTGTGGTGACTGCCTTAGGCGATCGCCGTATCAGATGCAGCCAGATGGAGGTTTAACCCGGGAGAAATTTCATATGCCAGCTGTAACCCTGTCTGATCTACTTGAATCAGGCGTGCACTTTGGTCACCAAACGCGACGTTGGAACCCGAAGATGGACGAGTACATCTTTACTTCCCGCAACGGTGTCCACATTATTGACCTTGTTCAGACCGCAACCCTGCTAGAAGAGGCGTACCAGTACGTCCGCAAGGCAGCAGAAGGCGGCAAGAGCTTCCTTTTTGTGGGTACTAAGCGTCAGGCCGCAGGTATTGTTGCCGACGAAGCCGGTCGCTGTGGCTCTTACTACGTGAATCAGCGCTGGTTGGGCGGCATGCTCACCAACTGGACAACGATTAAAACCCGCGTAGAGCGCCTGAAGGAGCTTGAGCGCATGGAGTCTTCAGGTGCACTTGCCATGCGACCTAAAAAAGAAGGCGCAATGCTCCGTCGTGAGCTAGATAAGCTGCAAAAGTATCTTGGCGGCATCAAAACGATGCGCCGTATTCCGGATGCGGTCATCATCGTAGACGTGCGCCGCGAGTACAACGCCGTGCAGGAATGCCAAAAGCTAGGCCTGCCTATCATTTCTTTGCTGGATACGAACTGCGATCCTGATGTGGTAGACGTGCCCATTCCGGCAAACGACGATGCGATTCGAGCGATTAAGCTTGTCATTGGTCGCTTAGCTGATGCGATTTATGAAGGATCTCGTGGTGGCGGCACTGATAGCGGCAGCGGCAAAAACGCAGCCCATGCAGCCGACATTTATGATGGCTACGATGGTGCGGACTATGACGATGAAGGCGCTGAGATTGGCGCTAATGCTGATGCCACGCCAGCTGCTGATGCTGCGCCAGCTGCTACTGCCGAAGCTTAGAAGCACAGCCAGGTAGCACAGCTAGACAGCACAGCAGGGCAAGTGCGATCGCCAGCCGTCAGCAACCAGGAACGTATGCTGGAGCACTGACGGTTGGCCGAGCTGCCCCGTACAACTACTAACGTAAGCAAAATCAATCATTTAGGACACGAGATACGATGGCAGATATTTCTGCAAAGCAGGTGAAAGAACTGCGCGATAAAACCGGCGCAGGCATGATGGATTGCAAGAAAGCGCTGAAAGAAACAGACGCTGATATAGAAAAAGCCAGCGAATGGCTGCGTCAGAAGGGAATCACGTCTGCGGCTAAAAAAGAGAGCCGTGTGGCTTCCGAAGGCCTAGTGCACAGCTATATTCACACGGGCGGTCGCGTCGGCGTGCTGGTTGAAATTAACTGTGAGACTGACTTTGTAGCTCGTCGCGAAGAGTTCAAAGGCCTTGCGCAGGATGTTGCGATGCAAATTGCGGCGTCTCCTAACGTGGAATACGTCAAGGTTGCCGACATTCCGACCGATATGGTTGAGCGTGAAAAGGCGATTGAGATGGGTCGTGATGACCTGGGTAAGAAGCCTGAAAATATTAAAGAAAAGATTGTTCAAGGTCGGATTGATAAGCGACTAAAAGAATTGTCTTTGGTGGATCAGCCTTTCATCAAAGATCAGAATATTACGGTGGAAGAGCTGGTAAAGCAGGCGGTTTCTAAGCTGGGTGAGAATATTCAAATTCGCCGGTTCTCTCGCTTTATTTTGGGTGAGGGCATTGAAAAAGAAGAAGTGAACTTTGCCGACGAAGTGGCCGCACAGACAGGTCAGAAAAAGTAGGCTGCTTGCTTGCTTTGAATGACTCATCAGCTTGAGTATCGAGCCCTTTGTGATAAGTGAAGGGCTCGATTTTTGTAGGCAGTATGGGTGCATACTCGCTATCGTTTATTTATTAAGGCTCTTTCATTTTACGGAGAGCGATCGCTACATAAATCACTATGGTTAAAGCCAGCGGCCAAATTGAACAGGAACTAGGATTGCTTCAGCAAAAAACTGAGGTCATGGCCGATGCTTTGGAGCCTTTGTATGAAGGCTACTTGAGAGCCTTGAGCGAGGCGAGTAAGCGGCAGCTGGTGCAGGCGGCTTACCATCTGTGCACGCAGGCTTATCCTGATAAGTTTTTGGCGCTTTCGTGGGATAAGCGCAATCAGCTTCAGCAGGCTTTGCAGGCGATCGCCACTCAAATTTACGAACAGCTCACGCAGCAACGCGAACGCGCTAAAACCATGAGCCGCCGCCGTCAAAATAATGATGGCATTGCCTTTTTACAGCGGCTGCTAGAAGCTAGAGTCGCGAGTAGCAACCAGGCAGAATCCAATCGTTCAAAGTCTTCAGAGGATGAGTTTGATGATGAACTCGAAGACTTTGAAGCTATTGAAGGGGTGCTATCGGAGGATCGTGAGCATGGGGGAGGCGATCGCAGACGTGATGAGTACGGCGATGAGCTCTTTGCAGAAGAATACGAAACGATTTCCTTTGACGATAGCAACTTAGACGATGATTTAGCGGTCGATGACGACGATGACGACGATGACGAAATTGACTTTGAGATGGAAGTTCCACCTGCCGACCAGCGGCTGAGCTTTGACGAAGAAGAAGACTTGCTCGCAGCTTTAGAAGGGCTAGCGCGCCGCTCTATGACGATAAAGGGCATATCCTCCGACGGTCAAAGTAGCGAGCAGAATGAAGAGACGAAGACAAAGGCCCGTTAACGCCGATTCATCTGGTCAAACAGCAGATGCTGCTAGAGAAAGCCATTCGCGATGTGTTCAAGACGGTATCGGAAGAGGTCAACGAGCTTTTGCAGAAAGCAGAAGTCATGCCGAGTTTTCCAAAAGCGCTAATGGCGGCAGTCTCTGATCCGCATGGCGCGGGCGAACCGATAAACGCGGTGCCGAACGTGGTCAAAATGTCGGTGCGGGTGATGCATGGTGAGGCCATGATTGAGCCTGATAACGAAGATAATCGTCGTAAACGAGGCTCTAGACGGTCTAGTCGAAACGACGAACCTGATAGAGGAAATAGAGAGTATGACCGGAAGCCAGAGCGGCGTTCTGAGCGATCTTCTGAGCGGCGATCGCCTGTTAGAAGGCTCAGAAAAATGCCTAAAAAAATCATTGAAATAGACGCTTTGCCTGAATTAGCAGCCGTGAGCCTGCGCTTGAGCGAGGTGGAGTTTACCGATCCTACCGTGTCGGCTTGGCGAGGGAAGCTGCGGCAGAAGCTGGGTGAGCTGAAGAAGCTGGGAATGCGGTATAAGAAGACACAGCGATCGCTAGAAACCGCTCAAGCCGAAGACGCATGGCGCTCTAGCTGGACAGTAGCTGACGACGACGACCAAGAGTAAACCCATTGAATCGCGATGGATCAATCCACCTCCACACCGCAGTCAACCCAGCCGTCAGCAACCACCGCCGTGCCGGATTGGGTGCGCCTGCAAAAAGCGCTTAGCGTAGAGTCCGAACGGGGGTTTAATAATATTGAAGGGCACCAGCAGCTATTTAGCGAATTTGTGGCTAGTAGTCTGACCAGCGGATTCAAGGCAATGAGCCAAGGCTTAGCAGGGCAGCTTCGCGATGGCGATAAGTGGACGGACTTGGCCGAACGGTTCACTCAATACGGTGAGCTTTCTTTCTCTCAAAGGCAGCACTTGGTTGCAGATACTCGCCGTTTTTTGCATCGTGCGCGGCAAACAGCTGATGCGCTACCGCTGCTAGCCGAGAAAGGGGGGTCGTATAAAAGCGGAGCCGGAAAGACCAACAATAAGTCTTCTCAGACTGACTCAAGTGGCAAAGGCACTAGCAAAACAAAACGTAAAACCAAGTCTCCTAAAACAAAAGATGTTACTGGACTAGTCGATCGCCCTAGTTCTACACATCCGCTAGACCAGCCCCTGACATATCTCAAAGGCATTGGCCCCCATAAGGCTGAAAAACTCGCGAAACTAGGGTTGCTAAGTATTCGAGACGCGCTCTTTTACTATCCGCGTGACTATATCGACTATGCGCGGCAGGTAAAAATCAAGGATTTAGTGCCTGGTGAAACGGTTACTATTGTGGCCACTGTGAAACGCTGCAACTGCTTCAACAGCCCAAGAAATCCTAAGCTTACGCTGTTCGATTTAACGGTATACGACAGTTCTTCTAAGCTAAAGGTGAGTCGGTTTCTAGCCGGGACTCACTTTCGCTCTCGCGGTTGGCAAGAAAGACAAAAGCGTCTATATCCGCCGGGTTCTGTTGTCGCAATTTCAGGCTTAGTCAAACAAAACAAGTACGGGATTAATATTGATAATCCTGAGATTGAAGTGCTTGGGGGCGAGGGCGATTCGATTGATTCGCTGACGGTGGGGCGGGTGGTGCCGGTGTATCCGTTGACAGAAGGAGTCGGCGCGGACCTGGTGCGGAAGGCGGTGGTAGCTGCTTTACCGTCGGTGGTTTCTTTGCGAGATGCGCTGCCGAGAGGGCTAAGGGAGAAGTATGAGCTGGCGGATTTGGCAGTGGCGATCGCCCACATCCATTTCCCACCCGGTACCGAAGAACTTGCGCTTGCTCGCCGCCGCCTAGTCTTCGACGAGTTCTTCTACCTCCAGCTTGGCCTCTTGCGCCGCCGCAAAGAACAGCAAAAGCAACAAACCACCGTACAAATGGCGCCAACCGGAGAACTCATCGAGTCTTTCTACAAAGTTCTCCCCTTCAAATTCACAGGCGCACAGCAACGCGTCGTTCAAGAAATTCTCAACGACTTACAATCAACGGCTCCTATGAACCGCCTTGTGCAAGGTGATGTTGGTTCAGGTAAAACCGTAGTCGCCGTAGTCGGCATTCTCGCCGCTATTCAGGCAGGCTATCAGGCCGCACTCATGGCCCCAACAGAAGTTCTTGCCGAACAGCACTACCGCAAGCTAGTGGAGTGGTTCAGTCTGTTGCACCTGCCTGTAGAGCTATTAACCGGCTCAACCAAAGCTGCTAAGCGTAGAAAGATTCACAAGGAGCTAATGACCGGCGAGCTGCCCGTGCTTGTGGGCACACACGCGCTGATAGAAGATCCTGTGAAATTTACGAATCTTGGCCTAGTCACAATTGACGAACAACATCGCTTTGGCGTAGCGCAAAGAGCCAAGCTACAGCAAAAAGGTGATAACCCTCACGTACTAACGCTAACCGCCACGCCCATTCCTCGAACGCTGGCTTTAACCATTCATGGCGATTTGGACGTAAGCCAAATTGACGAGCTACCACCTGGCAGAAAAGCCATTCAAACCACGGTTTTGGGTGGAAGAGAAAGAGCTGACGCCTACGACCTCATCCGCAGGGAAATTGCTCAAGGCCGTCAAGTTTATATTGTTCTTCCTTTAGTAGAAGAATCAGAAAAGCTAGATTTGCGATCTGCAATAGAAGAACACAGCCGTCTACAAGAAACTATCTTTCCAGAGTTCACGGTAGGGTTGCTACACGGACGCCTTAGCTCAGCGGACAAGGATGCGTCCATCAGCGCTTTTAGGGAGAAACAAACGCAGATTCTAGTCTCGACTACTGTTGTAGAAGTGGGCGTGGATGTCCCGAACGCTACGGTGATGCTCATTGAACATGCAGAACGCTTTGGCCTTTCACAGCTACACCAGCTCAGAGGCCGCGTTGGTAGAGGTGGCGATCAGTCTTTTTGTTTGCTTATGACTAGCAGTAAAAGCGAAGTTGCTATGCAAAGGCTGCGAGTGATGGAACAATCTCAAGACGGCTTCTTTATCTCTGAGATGGATATGCGCTTTCGCGGCCCTGGTCAGGTGCTCGGAACCCGTCAGTCAGGGCTACCCGATTTTGCGCTAGCTAGCTTAGTAGAAGATCAGGAAGTGTTGGAATTAGCGCGAACGGCGGCAGCGAAAGTTTTAGAGACCGAAACCAAATCTGGTGAAGATGGCCTAACGCTATGGCCCTTGATGGAAAAAGAGCTAGAAAGGCGATATCAAAAGCTTATGGGCGGCGCGATTCTGACTTAAGCAAAGGCTTGTACTATAGGGGTAAGTTCTCTAACGCGAAGGGGCTAGGCGTTGTGCAAGCTGCAAACGAAACGCAAATAGCAGATTACGCCGCAACACCTATGCGGTGGACTGTAGACAGCTATCATCAGCTCGTAGAGTCGGGCATTTTGCGAGGCCGCAGAGTAGAGCTTATACAGGGAGATTTAATAGAGATGGCACCGGAAGGCCCGCAGCATTCTTCAAAAACGGCTTCGGGCGGTGACTATCTGCGCCAAAAGATCCAAGGAATGGCCATCTTGCGTGAAGCGCATCCCATTACTTTAGAGGCCTCGGAGCCTGAGCCAGATATTGCGGTAGTACGCGGCAGGCATGAAGACTACGAAGCCCAGCATCCTTATCCTGAAGATGTCTTGCTGCTAGTTGAAATTGCTCAGTCTACGCTGGCTTACGATCTCAACTATAAAAAGCAGGTCTATGCAAAGGCAGGCATTCGAGAGTATTGGGTGTTGGCGGTTAGCAGCCGCAAGCTGCATGTTTTTCAAAATCCAAAGGAAGGCACCTACAGCCAATCAAAAATTGTAGACAGTGGAGTGCTTACGCTATTGATGTTGCCTTCGGTTTCGATTGATGTAAAAAGGCTGCTTCGATAAAAAGGAGATGGGATCTAAAGACGATTTCCTTTTGGCTTTTTGCTACCAAATAAGCTGAGGAGAATAGCAGTGCCAATCATGCCTGCGCCGATGGCAAAGGCGATCCAAATGCCGACGGGGAGGGCAATGGTTGTGCTGGTGAGAAAGGTGATGGGGACGAGAGTGGCGTTTTGCACGGAAAGAATGGCGATCGCAATCATCAAAACCGCAGGAATTATCACAACTAACAGCTTCACCATTGCCAATACGCTCACAAACTACATTTACATAGCATGATAGTACGCGCTACATGCTTGACTGCTGCTGCGTGACTTCCAAATAAATATGCTCTAGGCCAATGCGATGACGAGAAATTGATTCAACCGTCAGGCTTGAAAAGCGGCTCAGTAGTTCAGGCAGTTCGAGCAGTTCGGGCACCCAAAAGGCCAGATCGCTACCGTAGCGGCGGGGGGTAAAGCCATGAGATTTGGCGATCGCAATCGCCCCCGCTTCATCATCCGTATCAATCACCACCACCTCTTCAGCCGGTATCTTCTTGCGCAGGTCTTCTAGCGTGCCTTCAGCCAGGAGCTTGCCTTGTTTGATAATGCCAATGCGATCGCACAGCCGCTCCACCTCATCTAACAAATGCGTCGTCAACAGCACCGTCACACCCTGCATTTTCAGCTTCCGAATCAGCTCCCACACTTCATACCGCGCCTCAATATCAAGACCCGTCGAAGGTTCATCAAGCACGACTAGCTTAGGCCGATGAATGATGGCTGCCGCCAAGCTTAACCGCCGCTGCATTCCGCCGCTAAGCGAGCCAACAACGGTATCGGCTCTATCCACTAAGTTCACAGCCTCCAAGCAGTTATGGACTCTAGTCGGGATGGTTTTTTTCTTCAGTCCATAGATGCGGGCCAAAAAGAACAACGTTTCAGAGCAGGTCAGGCTCTGATACAGCAAGTTTTGCTGAGGCATCACGCCCACCAGCATCTTTGTATCGTCAGAAACAGGTCTGCCCTTGATTAAAATCTCGCCGCTGTCAGGCTGCATCAGGCCACACAGCATATTAAGCGCAGTGGTTTTACCTGCGCCGTTTGGGCCGAGCAGTCCATAAACTTCGCCAGGTGGGAGGCTTAGCGATAGATCGCTGAGTGCTTTCCTGTTGCCAAACTGTTTGGAAAGGCGAGAGATTTTTAGCATGAATGCGTACGTGACTTAGCATGTGACTGGGCACAGGTATCATGCCGTATGTTGGTTGCAAACGATGCGATCGCTAGTCCAGTTCTCTTCTGGCCATCTAGAATTCAACGCCCGCCTGCGCCTTCACGCCTTGCTCTCTAAACGGATGCTTCACTAGCGTCATTTCAGTCACCAAGTCCGCCCGCTCAATTAGCTCAGGTGGTGCGCCACGTCCGGTCAGAATTACGTGGCTCATCTCAGGCTTTTCAGCCAGTCCAGCCAGCACTTGCTCTACAGAAAGGTAGCCGAGCTTGAGCGCGATGTTGACTTCATCTAAAAGTACGGTGCGGTAGCTTTCATCGCGAATGTAGGTGAGGGCTTTCTCCCAGGCAGCTTGGGCGGTTTGAATATCGCGATCGCGATCCTGAGTTTCCCAAGTAAAGCCCTCGCCCATCGCATGAAACTGAAGCTGCTCAGGCCAGTGGCTTAGCGCCGCTTTCTCCGCAGGCTCCCAGCCGCCTTTAATGAACTGCACAATCGCCACGTTAAATCCGTGGCCGAGCGATCGCAACACCACACCCAAAGCCGCCGTCGTCTTTCCCTTACCATTGCCCGTATTCACAATCACCAGGCCTTTCTCAATCTTCCGCTCAGCCAAACGCTTATCCTGAACTTCCTTACGGCGCTCCATTTTGCGCTTGTACTGCGCCTCACTCAGCCCTTTTTGAGTGGCCTCTTCGTCTAGCTGAGTCGCCGTTTGATCAAGTGCACTTTGGTCTTCGGACGTTTGATTTATCGAGGGGCTGGTCATAGCAAATGATGGTTGGAAAACTGCCCCTAATTTTAACGGTTCACTAGCGAATGCTTGATCAGCTACTCGGCTTTGGCAATCTGTCAGCACAAACCTTTGGAATTCTTAGCCTTGCGAGACACCCCTCATCTCTAGCTGAGTGCGATAATACAACTCTGGCGATCCCCAACACCTTTCACTGAAGATCTTTTTTCCATGACCCTCAAGCGTATAGTCCTGTCTGTTTTGACGTTTATTGTGGCATTGGAGATGGGAGCGTCACTCCTTAGCAGCTTAGGACAGCCACAGGTCGGCAATCAGCTTCAGCTCTATCAAACTGATTTGCTCGTCCAGTCCAGCGAGTGGGATGGGAGTGGCCTGCCTGAAAATGAGGTAGCGCAGTTTCGTAAAGCGGTGTTTGGTGAAGATGCCTTGGCCTCTGCTACAGAGCAGTATCAAGAAGTGCGGAAGGATGCTGCGACTGGCGTAGTGCGATTGCAGCAGGCGATAAAAGATGCTTTGGCAGAATCAGGAGAGCAAGATAAGCAGCTGCTGGCGACAGCTAAATCTCAGCAGAAGCTGATTAACCAGCTGGATTTGCGGCTGGGAATGGTGAAGGCGCAGCAAGGCGATGTGGACGATGCGATCGCCATATGGAAAAGGCTTGCAAACAAACAAGGCAATAGCGCCACCGCCGCCAGCGTGCTGGTTGACCTCTGGAAAACGCCGCCAGTGGTACGGCCTGAAACAGAAGCGTTAATCAATGACAAGCTTAAAGGTTGGTACCGCTACACGGCACTAGATCGTTTATATACGCTAGAAGATGACACCGAACAACTCACGCAGCTGAGAACAGAAGAACGAACGCTAGCTGAGCGAACGCTTATTCAGCTCAGCCTTGTAGGACTACTGCCTTCAATCGGCGGACTGTTAGGTGCAGCAGGGATTGTTGCCTTGGTAGGGCAGCGGATACTTAAAGGGAAAGACTCGCTGCTAGCAGTCCCTAAAGGGCAGTGGGCAGTGCCTTGGGACTGGGAAATTATTTGGCAGGTGGTGGTCGGTGGCTTTTTGTTTGTAGGGCAAATTGCACTGCCGTTAGTGATACAGCTGGGCCTTAGTGCGACTCAATCTTTAAGGGTGGTTCCAGACGTGGCCTTTGTTCATTCTGGATTCATTTTAGGGCTCACCAGCAGAGGAAGAGCGCTAACTTCGCTGGTGTTCTATTTGCTGATGGCGGCGAGTACGATTGGTGTTTTGTACTGGTCTATCAAGCCTTATTTACCGCTCTCTAAAGACTGGTTCCCGGTGAAGTTTGCCAGCAAATGGCCGCTGTGGGGATTTGGCAGCTATTTGGTGGCACTGCCTTTAATGCTCGGGATTTCGCTGCTGAATCAGCAAATTTGGCAGGGGCAGGGCGGCAATAATCCGATTTTGCAGCTAGTGCTAGAGGAACGCGATCCGGTGGCGCTGGGCATGTTTTTCTTTACCGCTGCGGTGGCAGCACCTGTGTTTGAAGAGATTCTATTCAGGGGCTTTTTGCTGCCTTCGCTGACGCGCTATATGCCGATTTGGGGTGCGATTGGTCTGAGCAGTTTGATTTTCTCGGCGGCGCATCTGAGCTTTTCGGAAGTGCTGCCGCTGACGGTATTGGGCGCTATTTTGGGGTTTGCCTATGTGCGATCGCAAAACCTTCTCTCATCCATCCTGCTCCACAGCACCTGGAACAGCGTCACTATGCTCGGTCTGTTCCTCCTTGGCAGCGGCAACGGCTGATGACATAGAGCCAATCGACGGTCATCGAGATCGACACTTAAAAGCCGCTACTCTTCTAAACTCGTTAGAAAGGTGGCGGCTTTTAGGCTTTTTAGTGCGATCGCTACTGAGCTAATTCCAAAGGTTGATTAGTCGTCAGTCTGAGGAGGCCATTCATCAGAAGCTTCCTCTTTAGAGACCTCAGCGGCACGCTCACCGCTAAAGCCAGGGCTACTGCCCGCACCACGACTGCTGCCAACAGTTTGGCTACCAGGATTGCCGCTGCTTTGAGTGCCTGCACCCTTGTCAAAAGGTGTTACTGTCGGTGGCTGTGTTGCCGGTGTAGGCGCCGGTTTGGCCGCTGGTGCTGGCGCTGGCGCTGATGCTTTAGCAGGCTCAGGCGTTGGCTTCACGGCCTGGATAGTTCGCTCAACCGCAGGCAATTCTTCAGGAGCGATACCCAGCTGTTCGCGGGCCTGATTGAGCAACTTCGCGATGCCGACGCGGCCTGTATCAAGAAGGCTTTTGCCCGTGTCCACAATCGATGTTTGATCGGTAGGTGCCGCAGATGGATTGGCTTTTTGATCTACCCAGTCGCGGATGCTTTTGCCCGATCTGACAGTGGTGTCACTAAACCATGCGCCAAACACAAAGGCTGAGCAAATGATAAGCCAAATGAGTTGAGCCGTCTCCTTGAGGATGGTTCCGGTTAAGTTGAGCGTATTTTGGTAAGTCTCGGCGGTTTCTTTGGCAAAGAGTAAGTCCCAAAGCTTGGAGGCCTGTACTTGAATGCTATCCATAATTTTTAATGATGATAGGGGTTAACGGGTGTGCGTGTGTAAATGCCTCTTGAGTATTAAGATTTGACCGCTTGTGGGTGTTTTATTCGCCGCCCCACACTTTTTGCAAAATGGTTTCTGGCTGAATATCGGCAACTTTACTGGTCTTAGACGGAATACCGAGGAAGCGGGTTTCTTCGCCTTCGGTGGGCGGCAGCATCTCTTCGGGTTTGTTTTTACCAAAGAGCGCCAGCGTAAACACCTTAAGTGCGACTGCTAGCTGCATGATATGGCTGTCGGGGCTGAGCACTAAGTCGGCCCCCGCAATCACAGCAGCGGCCTGTCCCAGATTATTGGCGGTAGCCACGATGAGTTCAGGATCAGCTTGCTTTAGCAGATTGACCTGCGCGGCGCTATCGTCGGTTTGTAGCAATACGACCGGGAGCTTGGGCTGCTTTTCACGGAAGTCTTTAATCAGCGTTTGCCAGCTAGCAATAGGATAGTCAGTGCGATTGTCGCCTTTGCCTGTCGTTGGGCCTGGATACATCAGCACGTAGCCGCTCTTTAGGTTGAGGCGATCGCGCAAAGCATTGGCCCAAGTCACGTCCCCTTCTGGCACATTAATTGCAGGGAGCGGCGTTGGCCCGCCAATGTCAATCGCGCTCAGCAGATCGTGATAGCGCTCGGCCTGGTACTGTGTTGCCTCTAGAGCGCCATCCGGGACGGTCGCCGTGTAGAACCAGGGCGTGCCCGTTGTGCTATAGGTAATCCGCGTCGGAATGCCGCTTAGCCAGAGCAGTAGGCCGGTGCCCCATTTGGTATTGGTGGTGATGGCCACTTCATACTCGCGATCGCGAATCACGCCGAGCAGGTTCGCCCAGTCAGACGGACTGTTTGCGGCTGAAAAGGCAAAGGGGATCATGAGATCGACGATTTTAGAGACACGATAGGCAGCGGTTGCCTTCGGTTCTGCTACGACAGCGATTTCCGCGTTCGGATACACCTTCTTGATATCTTCTAAGGCTGGGAAAAACAAAAGCTGATCGCTGATGCCACCAGGGACTAGGGCCAGTATGCGCATGCGGGTTAAAATCTGATACTTTTATCCGTCCACTATCTTAGATGACGCTGGGATTTAACGCGCTTGCTATAAGAAAGAAAACGGAAACTACGCGCGAATTATTAGGAAACGGTGCTCTAAGCTACAAGCAGCTCGTTTTTTAAGCCTTCTTCTAAGCCTTGGAGCCACTTCAAAACTATGCACTTACTTTTGCCTGCTGCGGGCGTAGGTCGTCGGATGGGTAGCGATCGCAACAAACTTTTCATGCCCCTACTGGGCAAGCCCATATTGGCCTGGACATTAGAAGCCGCCGCCGCCTCACCTAGCATCGAATGGATTGGCATCATTTGTCAGGCGCTGGATATGCCTGAGATTGCCAAGATCGTTGCCGAGGTCGGTATCAGTGTGCCGATGACCTTCGTTTCAGGTGGCGATACGCGGCAGGCTTCTGTGTTTAACGGCGTGCGATCGCTCCCCGTCAACGCCAATCACGTCCTCATCCACGACGGTGCCCGCTGCCTAGCAACCCCAGACCTTTTTGAGCGCTGTGCCAAGGCCGCACTCACGACAAAGGGATTTATTGCTGCTGTACCCGTCAAAGACACTATCAAGCAGGTAAACGATCAGCTCGTCGTCACCGATACGCCCGATCGCGCTCAGCTATGGGCCGCACAGACACCACAAGGGTTTGAGGTGGATTTGCTAAGAGAATGCCACAGGCGCGGGGACGAAGAAAACTGGCAGGTGACGGATGATGCTGCCCTGCTTGAGAAGTGTGGTGTGCCCGTAACCATTGTGGAAGGGGAAGAGACAAACTTAAAAGTGACAACGCCTGTGGATTTAGCGATCGCTCAGTTCATTTTGCAGCAGCGCAACCTCGGCTAGCTCAATCAAAAAATCCCTTGCTACAAACTATGCAGCAAGGGATTTCAAAATTATCTGAAGATCTTTCAAATGGTTCTAGAACCTACAGGTCGCCGCCTCGAAGGGCCAGCAAAAATACAACCGCAGGGCCAGAAATAACGACCAGCGCCAGCATTGTAAGCTGCCCGATCAGTACAAAGTCAATACCACCTAGAAAAGACAGGGGGTTACCCAAACTTAAAGCTAAAAGAGCCATTTATCCTCCGAACAGTTCCAGCTGAACCAAATTGCGTCAAATTCATTGAAAGTATTGTACCTGTTGCGGGCAGCCCAAATTAAACTTTGTTTACAAAATTCTAATTTTCCAAAAAGCGAACAATTCACTGCTCAACAAAAGAAGCCTATCGTCTAGGCTAGTAAGCTAAACACTCAACCTCTATAACGACTCTCATGGCTACCTGGCAGTGCGTCAAAAACTGCGGTGCTTGCTGCCAGCTCGACCCAGCAGACCGCCCCGACCTATCCGACTATCTATCCCCTGCTGAACTCTCGACATACATGAGCATGGTGGGCGACGACGGCTGGTGCATCAACTACGACAAAGACCAGCGTAACTGCCGCATCTATAGCGATCGCCCCAGCTTCTGCCGCGTCGAGCCCGACACCTTCAAGCAGCTGTACGACATTCCACCCTCTGAGCTAAACGAGTTTGCCATTGAATGCTGTGAGCAGCAAATTACCGGCATCTATGGTAATCGCAGCGAAGAAATGGACAGGTTTTACGAGGCGGTCGGAATTGAAAGCCAAGTGATAGAGCTGACGGCTGAAGAGTAGCTCTCAAAGGCTGGGGCTGATTGCTTATATGGTCGCCATTACAGATAATGAATCAATTATGAAATCACCTTTATCGTGACCACTCAAGACTCTGAACCGCTCGAATTAGACCCGTCATCCAATCGACCTGACGAGACAATTGAGCCGCCTTTGGCAGAGGCGATCGCCAGCAAAGCGCCGAATGCATTCTGGGCCGCGTTTCTTTCAACGTTCGTCACTATCTTTTTAGCGGAGCTGGGCGATAAAACTCAGATGGCGACGCTGCTGCTCAGCGCCCAGTCTCAAGCGCCCTTTGTCGTATTTTTAGGCGCTGGGCTGGCGCTGGTAGCCACTAGTTTGATTGGTGTGTTACTCGGCCAGTGGATCTCTAAGCGGGTTTCAGAAGAGACGCTCGATATCTGTGCGGGCATTTTGCTGCTGCTGATTACGATCGGATTAGTCGGCGATATTGTAGGCCACTGAAATATATTTTTGATATGGATTTTCAACTGCTGTTGGTGAGCTTCGTGACGGTGTTTGTTTCTGAGCTAGGTGATAAAAGTCAGCTGGCTGCGATCGCCCTGGGCGGATCTTCCGACTCACCCAAAGCCGTCTTCCTCGGCTCAGCCTGCGCCCTACTGCTCGCCTCACTCATTAGCGTACTCCTTGGGGAAAGCACCGCCGCCTTGCTGCCTGAGAAAGTCGTCAAAGGCGTTGCCGCGATTGGATTTGGGCTACTAGCAGTGCGCTTACTATGGCCAGATAGCGAAACACCCGACGCAGAGTAAGAGGCTGCATCGGGTGCTATTCAGATATTTTGAATGGGCTACAGGCTCAGAATCTACTTGATATAAGACTTACTCAAAAAGAGCAGCAACATCGCGATAGCAAAGCTTGATGAGCCAAGCAGCCGCAAACAGCTTGACAGCCTCTAAACCCCAGTAGAAAAGATGCATTAGGCTCATCGCTTGAGGCATAGGCTCAGAGAAGTCCATGCTAAGGTTCATGCCGAGAGCGCTCATATGAGGGGTGAAAACGTAGGTGTAAAGGAAGGCGATCGCCAGCAGCAATCCGCTCAGCATCAGCGCCCACCGGCTCCGTGAACCACTCACCACCACATCAAACTGCTTATTTACCGTACTCTGACGATGACGTAGTGCGAGCAAGCCGCTCAAAATAGCGCCCGCACACAGCAGCTCGACCCGATTGAACATCCAAAAAATACTGTAGCCAGAAGTCGCAAAATTAGGCTCGTTCATCATGCCAGACTCGTACATCATTGGCATCATAAAAAAGTCCATCAGCACGCTAGCGCTCAGCCAAAAAGAAACCACAACCAGAACAAGCGTATCCCAGTTGAACTGACGGCGGGTGAGCGGCGAAGAAAGCTTTGAAATATTCATGAGTCAGAACCTGGCCGAAGCGATTGAATGAGTTCTTTTACATTAGCCAAGGAAAACTTTCTGAGGGGTGAAAATTCCTTGCAAAACACTAAGTAGCCGAAGCGAAAGTTCTTATTGCTTAATAATTAGCTTCTTGATCTAAAAACTGAATACTACAGACCGATAGAGGACAATGCCTGGTTCATCTACTATGGGCTTGCTCGCTTGAAATTGGGTTGCTATGCAAAAGTCGTTAAGTTCAGTTGTCCGGCAGTGGCTCACGGTGATAGCCGTTTTAGGTGCGATCGCCATCAACGGTCTCTCCAATGTCTACCCACCCGCTGGCAAAAACACGGGCGAAGTCTCCAACGATATTTTAGGTGGCGTACTGATCACTCCATCTGGCTACGCCTTTGCCATTTGGGGACTCATTTATATCGGATTAATCGCCTACAGCATCTACCAGCTACTGCCAGCGCAGCGAGAATCGCCAGTAGTTGCCAAAGTCTCCTATGGCCTCATCGGAGCCTGTTTATTTCAAATGCTCTGGCTCTACGTCTTTTTAACCTTTCGATTTTGGCTATCGGTCGTTCTCATGCTGGGCATTTTTGTCTGCTTAGCGTTTAGCTACATGCAAGCGCGTTCTGCCAAGCCAACCAAGAAGGCTCGCTGGCTCATGCAGGCACCTATTAGCGTTTACTTTGGCTGGATTACCGTTGCAGCCGTTGTCAATGTGGCCGGAGCGCTATACATCACAAACATTTCGCCTGAGCCAGTAGATACGGTTTTAGAAGTTGTTAATAGCGCTTCTACGAACGATATTGTCTGGACGGCTGTAATGATGTGCATTAGCGGAGGCATAGGGGCGCTGGTTGCTCGCAGGTATAAAGATGCGGCTTATCCAGGTGTAGTGGTGTGGGCTTTGTGTGCGATCGCCATTCGCCATGTAGGCGCGCTCCCCACCCTTAGCATCCTCGGTGTAGGTCTATCTGTTGGCTTAATTGTGATGACTATCAGATCGCTTTCAGCGCAACCAAGCGCAACCTAAAAAAACAGTCTCTACGCAGAACCATGCACTGTTTTAACCCACTTCAGCTTTTTAGGCCGCACTGAAATTCGCATTGCCATTGTTGCAATCACAACGACCCAATGCAGCATGTATACCGTGCCCCGAAAGGTTTGAATAAACGCGCTCCAGATGGAGGTTTGTTCGGCTCTGCGTAGCGTGTTGAACATGCCCCACAGTGAGAGTACGATGCCGAGAATAGTGATAGGGCCAAAGATGGGAAGCTGATGGCGGACGAGGGCGATCGCAAAGTCAGGAATCACCACCGCAGGCATCATGTACTGAATAATCCAAAAGCCCGCCATATCGAATGACTTTTGCCAGCCCAGCTTGTTTTTAGCGAGCTGTCGCCAGTAGTCCAAGTAGCGCTGAAAGCCGCCTTCTGCCCAGCGGTTGCGCTGGTGCCAAAGCGCTTTGGCATTGGTGACACCCTCTTCTCCCACAGCAGGCATAAACAGCAGACCAATGTTCCACTGATGTAGATGTAGCTGAATGGTGAGATCAAGATCGTCAGTGATGGTTTCTTCGTTCCAGCCGCCGCACTGAGCGATCGCACTTCGCCGTACAAACTGACCGTTGCCGCGCAGCTCACCAATGCCACCAATCGCGATTCGCCGCTCCTGCATATAGCTATCGAGCGCCATTTCAGCCTTTTGTCCACGTGTCCAAAAGTTGGTAGAGGCGTTCGCGATCGCCTTACGTACCTGCACTGCCCCAGTCTGCTCACCCCCTTTGTCTGAATCAAACATTGGCACCACATGACGCAGCAAATCCTGGCTCACGTGAGCATCCGCATCAAACACCGCGAGAATGTCGCCTTTGGTTTGCGGCCACACTAAGTTAAGGGCTCCTGACTTTCCACCGACTGCATCCGGGCCTCTGTGAATGACATTTAGCCGAGGGTAGCGCTGAGCAAGTTCATCTAATATCTGAGGGGTTTGGTCAGTGCTGTAGTCGTCGATAATCCACAGGTCGCAGCGTGAGGGTGGATAGTCAATGTGCAGCAGAGATTCGACAATCGTGCCAATAACATGCTCTTCATTTTTGGCGGCAACCAGCAAGGAAACGTAGGGCCAGCTTTCTATGTCGTTTGCTGAAACTGACTGAGCTGACGGGAGTGCTTCGGGAGGAACAGGCGGCTTTGCGAAGGCGACTCGAAGCGCATGAAGGCTCATGATCCCGGTAAGGACAAGGACGAATTCGCGGCCCCATGACACGCTGTGGAGAACAAAGGTGAATATCCATAGACTGACGAGTGCGATCGCTGCTTTTAGCCGCCTACCGGAATAGCCTTTAAATAGCTCGGTGTTAAACGCTTCGGTGTTGAATGCTAGATCTGACTCCAGATCTCGTTCAGATGCAACCCGCTCAGCAAAATCTGTCATGCGTAGTTTTGTTTAGATCCCTTAACAAATATTTCTTAATTTAACCATACTGCCCTCTTACCATCGGCACGCGATGCGTTTGCTCAGCACTTCACCAGCGCTGCTACAGTCCTGCTACAGAGGCATTCAAAAGGCTCAAGCTATGGTCAGATTGCCAGGTGCGCGGGCATTCTTAGAATCAGATTCGCTTTATACAAAGGCACGGCCTTTTCCCACCAAAGCATCTCCACTAACCGTTCTAGAGCAGCTATGTCTCTTCAATCTATTAAGCCTGCTACCAAGCCAGAAGCCAGCGTGTATTTGCCTTACTATCAGGGCAAAAAGCGCAATGCACTGCCCTATGCTATCGGCCTGTACAAGCAGGGCAACATTGAGGGCGAACGCACTATTGAAGGCACCGACAGCATCTCTTTTCTGGCGACCTGGAATGTCTCTATGCTGCCTGCCGACCTCACTCGCTGCCGAATGCAGTTTGATGGGGATGCCGAACTGACCTACGAAATTACGATGGCGACGTTTGAGTTCGTAGACTTTCTGATCACAGTCGTCGTAGCGATGAACCAGGATCAAACGCCTGATTTTAGCCAAAGTTTTTATCGCAAGCTGCTACGAATGGATGAGTAAATCATTTAGCTAAGCGCTCCCTATTCAGTAGCTTCCACGATGGAAATTCTACAAACAGCTGAATAAGTAGTTGGTTCGGCTTGCTGAAATAACTTATATTTAATGCAAAGAGCTGGTCAGACCCTAGAAAAATACGGGTTAGGCTGGCTCTTTTATATTCTATTGCAGCGTGCTCTAAAGGTAGTGCATTCCAGCTGTGTGTAGAAGGCCTCGATATAGCATTGATAAGGAGTGAGGGCGTGAGCCAGACAAGTCAGTCATCCAGTAAAAGATCTGAACGCCCGTCTAAGCAATTACTGATTGGTTCTATTGAGTCGTATAGCGGTAAGTCTGCGACGGTATTAGGGCTGGCTTTGCAGCTGCGATCGCAAGGACTCGATATCGCCTATGCCAAACCCATTGGCACCTGCCCCAGCGAAAGTGACGATCAGCTAGACGAAGATATTCGGTTCATTAGCAGCACGCTGAAGCTAAAAGAAAATCGGGTTCGGCCTACGCTGTTTTCGCTAGATGAAAAAACGATCGCCCAGCAGCTCTCTACCGAAAAGCTCGTCTCACAGCAGACATTAGAGAGTGCATTAGCCAGCCAAGGCGAAGACATCCTACTCATTGAAGGGCCAGGAAACTTAGAAGAAGGCTTGCTGTTTGGACTATCGCTGCCAGAGATGGCGAACATGAGCGATGCGTCGGTAGTTTTGGTAACGCGCTACCATTCGCCGCTAGTGGTAGACAAGCTGCTATCTGCGAAGAAAAAGCTGGGCGACAAGCTGTTGGGCGTGGTGATTAACGATGTGCCCGATGAGCTAATAGAGAATGCATCAGGCCCAGTCAAGCAGTTTTTAGAACAGCGTGAAATTCAGGTATTCGGCATTTTGCCACGCACGCCGATTATGCGCAGCGTTAGCGTACAGGCGCTGGTACACCACTTAAATGCTGAAGTGCTAAACACAACCGAGCGCCTCGATCAAATCATGGTGGAGGAAATTTCGATTGGAGCGATGAACGCTAACTCGGCGCTGCGCTACTTCAACCAGGCGCACAATATGGCCGTGGTGACCGGTGGTGACAGATTTGACATTCAAATGGCGGCGCTTGAAAGCTCAACGCAGTGCCTTGTTTTGACCGGTCGGCTGTCTCCGCGAGCGGACATTTTAGAGCGCGCAAACGATTTAGAAGTACCGATTCTCTCGGTGGATCTAGATACGCTGGCGACGGTGGATGCCATTGAGCAGGCCTTTGCCCAGGTGCGCCTGCACGAGCCTATCAAGGTAGAGTGCATTGGACATCTGATGAAGCAGCATTTTGACATTAAGCGAGTGATGGATGCGCTAGGCCTGAGTCCGGCGGTACCTGCCTAACGGCTTTTATTGCTGCTAAGCAACTTTGCATGTTGTGTGTGATCGTTTAGCTCGCCTGTATAAAACCATCCGCGTATTATAGTTTGAAAAGAATTTCCGAAGGTTTGGTACACTCTACTGAGCCTCATGTCACCTGTATTCTTTAGCCCCAAGATAACCATTGAGTCAGTCAGTCGAAAATCCGCTTGATTCCGTCAAAGTAGACGATTTTTTGCAAGAGCTTGCGACCATTCAGCAGTCTGGCTCAAAGCGTATCGCTATTTTAGGATCTCGCCACGTACCCATTACCCATCAGCGTCTCATTGAGCTAATGAGCTATGCGCTGGTTCTTAGCGGCAACCGCTTGATTACGTCCGGAGCTAACGGCACAAACTCTGCGGCCATTCGAGGGGCGATGAAGGCCGACCCTAATTTGCTTACGGTGATTTTGCCACAGAGCTTAGAAAAGCAGCCGCGTGAGTCGCGTGAGCAGCTAGATTTGGTCACTAACTTGGTTGAGAATGCAGGCAACGACATGATGCCACTAGCCGATGCTAGCGCCATGTGCAACGCCGAGATTATCGGGCGATGCCAGCAGCTGATTTGCTTTGCCTTTCACGATAGTAAAACGCTGATGAAAACCTGTCAGGATGCAGAAGATCAGCGTAAGATCGTAACGCTGTTTTATTTTGACTAGTGGATATTGTTTTCTCTCTGCCTTTTGTCTCTCCTAAAAATATCCTGCTCTGTAGCATTGCAGCCGCAGCCGCGCTAATTTATCTGCCTTATTTTGCAGTGGGCTTTGGCCGCTTTCAGGTCGGCTATGACATGGGCGCACCCCGAGCTATGTTCGACAAGCTGCCGGAGTATGCGCAGCGGGCTACATGGGCGCATCAGAATTCCTGGGAGTCTTTTGCACTCTATGCTCCAGCGGCGCTGATGGCTTTTGCCGTTGGGCTTCCGGCTGAGATGATTGTGAGCTCCGTGGTGACGTATTTGGCGTCGCGGGTGACCTATTCACTGTTTTATATTTTGAACGTGCCAATTTTGCGATCGCTCTCATGGGCCATCAGCATCAGCAGCATTTTCTCTTTGTACATCAACAGCTGCCAAGCCGCGCTCAACTAAGTCCATCCAACGCTCAGTCTATTAGAATTGACAGTTAGATTGTCATTCGCCTTATCTTGTTTCCACTATGGCTTCTACTTACTCTTTCGATGTTGTCAGCGATTTTGATCGTCAAGAGCTAGTCAATGCGCTCGATCAGGCCCGCCGTGAAGTGAAAAGTCGATACGACTTGAAAGATACGAAAACAGAGATGGACTTGAAGGAAGAGGCCATTGAAATTGAAACTGATAGCGACATGACGCTAAGAGCGCTGCACGTGGTGATTCAGACCAAGGCAGCTAAGCGCAACCTTTCGATGAAAATTTTTGATTTTGGCGATATTGATGCGGCCAGCGGTAGTCGGGTGCGTCAGGAAATTAAGTTGAAAAAAGGCATTGAAAAGGACGACGCGAAGAAGATTTCTAAGCTGATTAAGGACAATTTGAAGAAGGTGCAGGCGTCGATTCAGGGAGATTCGGTGCGGATATCAGCTAAGAATAAGGATGATTTGCAAGAGGCGATCGCACTCATTAAAGGCGAAGACTGGCCAATGGCCTTGCAGTTCCAAAACTACCGATAGTGAGTGGCTTTCCTGCCTTTAACGACAGCCTCGCTAGATTTTGATCTAAGTTCCAAAGTCTATGCGCCAGATGCCAGCAGCGATTTTGGCGAGCTGTCTTTGTCGGCTTTCTATTTTTTGCTCGTCCCAAGTGTCGTAGCGAGATGCGATCGCCCGTGTAATCTGAAAATCACTCTTCTCAAACGCCGCCTTCTTAGCAACATAGCTAGCATTGCCGATTTCTCTATTAGGCTTAGCCTCGAGCGGCGTCATATTGCCCAGCCGGTAGATCAATCGATTCTGCTTAGCCTCATCAATGTAATCCCAGTCCTCAGAAGGATTCTCGGGCAAAATGTGCTCTAAGTTGTAGGTCGTACTCTCCGCGTCAAAGCTCGTCCCTGAACACTGTCTTTCAATTTCAAACAAAAGGTAGCGAACCACTTTTTTGTTCCGACTATTTGTTGTTTTCAGCTCTTTCTCTACAAACGCACCTTTGAACTGCCCATCATCAGGATAAATTCGGCGCAGTGCCTCTTCTATTTGAGAATGGCTGGCATAGTCACCGCTAGAGATGTTACGAGCAATATCGTTGTATATTTTCTCTTGGTCGGAAGTCAGCAGGCTACAAATGACGTTGTAGCGGAAGGACACCACCAGCACAGACAGCAGAATTCGAGTAAATGACAAGCGTTTAGACTCAAAAAATCTGTGATAGGTGGCTAAAAGCATTGACATCGGCTGCCGAACGCCAAACATCTTAAGCTGCTGAAGCGCCTCCCTTTCTTTAGGTTCCCATCTACTATCCTGTGGGTCTCTTAAAGCCGTATATACGTCAGCATAGTAGTCAAAATCTCTTACCAAAGAGAACGCGTCTTTGCGAGTTTTGACATCTTCTCGAACTGCCTTGAAGAGATTTGTTTTACGAACCAGCTTATGGCTACTATTCCAATAAATCCGTAGGAACTCAGGAAAGCTCTCACTGCCCAAAACACCAACAATTCGCTCCCATAAATCTTCAAGTGCCTCCACTTGAGCCTCGTGAGTATCACCTGTACTTATGATGGAAAACAAATAGTTCTTCAGCAAATCTGTTGCAGATAGCCGTACGCCCCGAGCATTAAGCGTTTCAAACACCTTGAAGGCATTTAGCTCGTCAGTCACCGTAATCACAGTGAAAAAGAGTCTATCTACCAGCTTGTCAATAAAAGCGGCAAACTGCTTACCACTATCCGGTTGAGCGCCCACTCTGGCCTTGATGCGCTCTTTAAACCAGCCAAACGCTTTTCTAAGCTGGTGCTCTGATGTGTTTAAGCCTCTGCGAGGAATGTGCTCTAACGGCACTAGATAAGTTTGATAAAATCGATTGTTATGGCGGTTCAGCGCTAGCTTTGACTGAGGCACTAAGGTTACAGGATCTAGATAGCCAATGTAGCTGTTCTGCAATTGCTCTTTTCTACGCCGATTGTTCTCTGCATCTAGCTCTGATGCAATCAGATCTTCGAGATGTGCCAGTCCTGCTAAAACCATCACGCTCAGCGTAGTCATGCGTTGCTGACCATCGATAATGTCGAATTGCTTATTGTCAGATGATTGCAGCACAAGGTAGCCTAAGTAATGCGCTGGCTCGCTATCATCTTCAAACAGCTCTATGATGTCTTGCCACAAGTCATCCCACTCGTCTGAACCCCATGAATAGTCGCGCTGAAAGCGGGGAACTCGGTAGGTGAGCCCATTACCTAATAGTTGGCGAAAGGTCGTATTAGACGTATTGAAGTTGATAGTTGCCATGATCCTTTCAGGCTATGCCAATTTTTCTTATTTGTTCGATTTCAGAGCACATCATTACATGCAAGTAGCTGCAACTTCGTAGATTGCGGCTGTAATTGAGCTTAGTTCATTCGGCTTAATAATGTATGGCGGCATGGTGTACAGCAGCTTGCCGAATGGCCGCAGCCAAACGCCTTTTTCTACAAACTGTGGCTGCACAATGGCCATATCTACGGGGTTGTGTAGTTCGACGGCTGCGATCGCCCCCAAAACCCGCACATCCTTCACCGTATCTAGATGCCGACAGGGCGCCAACTCTTCTTTAAGCTGAGTCTCAATCGCCGCTACTTTCTCCGACCAGTCATAGCTCTCTAGCAGCTTCAAGTTCTCCAAAGCAACCGCACAAGCTAACGGATTGCCCATAAAGGTGGGGCCGTGCATAAATACACCAGCTTCTCCTGATGAAAAAGTCTCGCTAATGTGTGTTGTTGTTAGCGTTGCGGCAAGAGACATAAATCCACCTGACAGCGCTTTGCCTACGCACATAATATCTGGAGAGATATTGGCATACTCGCACGCAAATAACTTGCCTGAGCGACCAAATCCTGTTGCAATTTCATCGAGAATAAGCAACACATTATGTTGTTTGCATAGCTCGGTAGCCCTGCGCACGTATTCGGGATGATAAAAGCGGACGCCGCCTGCGTTTTGCACAACGGGTTCAAAGATGGCTGCTGCGATGCGATCGCCCTTCTCTCTCAACAGCGTCTCAAAGCTATCAACATCACTCTCTCGCCAGTCCTCACCAAAGCGAACCTGTGGCGCATCTGCAAAATACTGCTGCGTCAACAGTCCGTTAAACAAATGGTGCATTCCATTCACCGGATCGCAGGCAGACATAGCAGCAAAGGTATCGCCGTGATAGCCGCTGCGAATGGTGAGAAAGCGGTTTTTATTAGGCTGATCGCGATTGTGCCAGTACTGAACGGCCATTTTCATTGCCACTTCTACAGCCACCGAGCCTGAGTCTGAAAAGAAGACATGCTGAAGCGGTTCGGGCGTGATATCTATCAGCTTTTTGGCCAGTTCTATCGCGGGCCGATGCGTGAGCCCGCCAAACATCACGTGAGACATTTTCTGCATTTGGCGCTGGGCCGCTGCATTTAGCCTGGGATGGTTGTAGCCGTGGATACACGTCCACCAGGAAGAGATGCCGTCAATAAGCGATCGCCCGTCCTCCAGTTCAATGCGCACGCCGCTAGCCGAGCGCACTGGAAACACAGGCAGCGGGTTTGGCATCGCTGCATACGGATGCCAAACGTGCTGACGGTCTAGAGCGATGAGCTGATCGAGCGAGTCCATAAAAAGTGCAATAGAGAGAGTGACTAAGACATCTCATTTAACCGCTTTTTGTTCTCATCGTAATTAAACTTCCGCTGAGAGTGCTGTGCCAATATGCCGTACTTGGGGCCAAAAGCCATTGCCGCCACAAAAAAGAGCGTCATCATCACCACAATGCAGCCACCTGTCGAAGCGTCGAGATGATAGCTGAAATAAGTGCCAAATAAACAAGACGATACGCTGCTTGCAACAGAAATCATCAGCATTCGATCAAAGCGATCTGTAAGCAAATAGGCAGTTGCCCCAGGCGTTACCAACATCGCCACGACTAAGACAATACCTGCCGTTTGCAAAGCCGTCACGATAGTCAAAGCCAACACGGATAGCAGCGTGTAGTACATCAGCTGAGTGTTGAGCCCAATCGCCTTTGCATGGTTAGGATCAAAGCAAAACAACAACAAATCTTTGCGGCGCAACAAAATGATCCCTAACGTTAAAAATCCAGCAATCAGCGTTTGGATAATATCTTGTGTCGAAATGCCCAGCACATTGCCAAAAAGAATATGAAAGAGATCAATATTACTTGGAATTTTGGTCGCGAGCACTAACCCAAAGGCAAAGAATCCGGTAAAAATAACGCCAATGACCGCATCTTCTTTCAGCCGCGTTTTAGACTTTACATAGCCAATAGCCACCGTTGCTCCAAAGCCAAAGACAAATGCGCCCAGTGAAAAAGGGAGTCCCAACGCATAGGCCACCACCACACCCGGGACAACCGCGTGAGACACCGCGTCTCCCATCAGTGACCAGCCTTTGAGCGTGATATAGCAAGAGAGAACGGCGCACACGGTGCCGACAAAGGCACTCACCCATAGGGCTCGAATCATAAAGCCTAGCTGAAAAGGCTCAACGACCCAGTTCCAAGCGACTTCTGGAGAGATGGCTATCAGCGGGGACAACAATGGAAGCAATGGGAGCAGTGGCTCACTCACGCATCGACTCCATAGGACTTAGAAGGCGTTTTGACTTTTGATTGAATGAAGGCGTGACCGGGCTGATTGTCTGACCGATCTTCAGAGGATTGGTTTGCTTTGCTTGGAAGACTGCTGACGGGCAAGCCGCCAAAGGTCATTGCTAAGTTTTCTGCGGTGAAGGTTTCTGCGGTGGTGCCTGCGGCGAGGATGGTTTGATTGAGGAGAATGACGCGATCGCAAAACGTAGAAATAGAGGCCAAATCATGCGTAGACACCAGCACCGTATGCCCCTCATCTCGTAGCTGCAATAGCAAATTAACGATGCTCTTTTCCGTCTTTACATCCACACCCGTAAAAGGCTCATCTAGCAAAATCACCTTTCCCTGCTGCGCTAGCGCCCGAGCCAAAAAGGCTCGCTTCTTCTGCCCGCCCGAAAGCTCTCCAATCTGCCGATTTTTGAACTCACTCATGCCCACACGCTCTAGACTGTCCATCACAATGCGACGGTCTTTGCGGCTAGGAATCCGAAAAATGTTCATATAGCCATAGCGACCCATCATCACCACGTCATACACGCTAATCGGAAAATTCCAGTCCACCTCATCAGCCTGGGGCACATACGCCATCAGCTGTTGCTTTTGCGCCTTCTCCACGGAAATATTATCGATATGCACCCGCCCCTGATTCGGTGACAAAAAGCCCATGATCGACTTAAACAAAGTAGACTTACCGCCACCGTTTGGGCCAACTAGTCCGGTAATTGTACCGGGTTGTACGTAGCAGCTTGCGTTGTATAGCGCCAAGCGAGAGTTGCTGTAGGTAACGCTGATATTGTCTATCGCGATGCCATAGGCAGATCTGTTCATATCTTTGTCGCGAACAGTTGAGAAAGGCATAGGACAAAAAGAAAGCAGTAAACAACAAGTTAAAGCGTTAGATAGAGTTTGCTTCAGCAGGTCATGGCGAGTCGCCTCCCGTCAAACCACCTGTCAAACCATTGGTAATCACCGTCGCGTCGTATTGCAGCAAGTCTAAAAACGTAGGCACTGGCCCTGATGCTGTCGAAAGCGAATCTACGTATAAGTTGCCGCCAAATTCAGCGCCCGTGGCCTTTGCAATTTGCTTCTGAGCCTCGTCGCTGATAGTGCTTTCGCAAAATACAGTAGGAATGTTGTTATCTGACACTTGCTCAATCACAGACTTCAGCTGTTTGGGCGTAGACTGCTGCTCGGCATTGATGGGCCAGATGTAGATCTCCTGTAAATCGTAGTCACGAGCTAGATACGAGAACGCGCCTTCGCAGCTCACTAAGTACCGCTGCTCGACAGGGACAGCCGCTAGATCCGACTTCAGCGAAGTATCTAAAGCTTCGAGCTGCTGGCTGTATGTAACTGCGTTGGCGTTATACGTATCGGCATTATCTGGATCGAGTTCTACAAACGCTTTGCGAATGTTCTCTACATAGATAAGTGCGTTTTGAGGCGACATCCACGCATGAGGGTTGGGCTTGTCGGCATAGGGGCCTTCTGCAATCGGAATGGGTGTGATGCCTTCAGTGAGGGTCACTGAGGGCACGCCGTTCACATTGCCTAAGAACTGATCGAACCAGCGTTCTAAGTCCATACCGTTATATAGGATCAGGTCGGCTTGTTGAGCTTTGGCAATATCGCTAGGCACAGGCTCATAGCCGTGAATTTCTGCGCCAATTCGGGTGATTGATTCTACAGTCAAAGCATCGCCCGCTACGTTCTGGGCCATGTCTGCCAGGATTGTGAACGTGGTGAGCACCTTTTTTTGATCGCTGCTATTTTCTTCAGCAATGCCTGTGTTAGAGGGGGTACAGCTTGCGATCGCCAATCCACCCATCACCAAAGCCGCTCTTAGAAAACGGCTTAAAAAAGCCTGACTATTCAAGAACGGAACGGAAAAACGGCCCATAGGTGTTTCAAACCAGCAGATTTCATAATCGTTTCACTTTTCATAATTGTTTCATAATTCAACGAAAACGACAACCGGCATAACCGCCTATTGAAATTGTCAACTTGGATCGATTGAATAAAGAATCGAAGGCTTATTCTGGGTGGCGCTGCTTGATTTCCAGAGTGATATCTTAGTTGTCTCTTATCTGAGAGTTATCTCGGGTTCAGAAGGGGCTGTCACACTTTTCCCTATTGCGATAGGCAAAGGGTTTATGCAATCAAATATTTTGGTGACTTGGAGTACAGCGACATTCCACTCAAGGCTTTCTTGGAGAGCAGCTACTGCTTTGGCAGTTTTAATAGCTGCGATCGCACTTCTTCTCCATTCCCAATCCCTTCAATTCATATCAACCGAGCACTTCACGGCAACCATTAAGCAAGCCGGAATGCAGCGATAGCCATCACATTTTGCGCTCTAATCATTGGCCTTCCCACACTAATACACCGCTATAGCTGGCTTAATGTTCGTTCGTTCGTTCAATGGGAATAGACAGGCTGTCGAGAAAATGGTTCTAGAGAGCGCAGTCCGGTGTAAGGGAATAGACTAAGCTGATTTGTAGTCACTACCTGTAAATACTGCTTAGCCCTCTGAACTTAGCCCTGCCTCTTTGTGAACTCTATTAACCGTCAAGATGGCGACGTCTCTTCTCTAAAGAATCGAAAAAAGTCTGCTGTGAAAGCGGCGGCGATTTTAGATGGAGCCATGCAGGAGTTTTTAGCCAACGGCTATGCGGCGACCAGTATGGACAGAGTGGCAAGTGCAGCAGGCGTTTCAAAGGCGACGGTTTACAGCCATTTTCAGGATAAAGCTGGGCTGTTTGCTGCGCTAGTGCAGCAGCTTGCTGAAGATAAGTTTCGCACCGTGTTTGATCCGCGCGATGAGAATTCACTGCAAGGTGAGCCGAGAGCTGTGCTGACTAGAGTCGCCACCAGTATTTTGAATCAGGCTGCACATAACCCTCAAGGCTGCGAATTTATGCGGCTCATTATCGGTGAATCAGGACGATTTCCAGAGCTGGCTGAGCCATATATTCAAAATGTCGCAAAGCCTTTACTAGAAGGGCTTACACGCTATCTAGCCTCCTGTGAAGATTTGGCGCTTAGCGATCCAGAGGCGACTGCGCGGATGTTTGCAGGTTCGCTGATTTATTTTGTGATTTTGCAGCGGGTGCTGGATGGTCAATCACAGATGCCTATGGAGGGCGATCGCCTCATCACCACCCTAGTAGACTCGATCATTACGTCTAGCGGACAGGCTTAATTAGGAATCTTCATCGCCATTTTGGGTAGATATATATTGAATCTATTTGAAATGACGCGAAGGAAAACTACTCAATGGGTGCTGCCTCAAACGTTCCATCAACCTTGCCAATTGAGCTATTGCAGCAGGCGATAGATCACTCTGCAAATAGCCTGATCATTTGCGATGCGCAGCAGCCAGATCTTCCCATCATATACGTGAGTCCTAGCTTTGAGTCACTCACTGGCTACACCGCAGCCGAGGTTATCGGCAAAAGCTGCCGGTTTCTACAGGGTAAAGATGCCGATCAAATCGGGCTGGTTGATATTCGTCAGGCGATCGCAACCGGCACCCGTTGCAAAGTGCTCCTGCGTAACTATCACAAAAGCGGCCGTGCCTTTTGGAATGAAGTCACAATCTCGCCACTCACTGACACTGCTGGGACTGTCACCCACTTCGTTGGCACGCAAATTGATATCTCGCACTATTTAGAGACATTCAAAGCATTGCAAGAGAGCGAATCGCGCTATCGGCATCTGTATGAAGAGACCCCAGCAATGCTTCATTCTATTGATCAAAATGGGCTGATCGTTAGCGTTAGCCACTACTGGCTAGAGAAGCTTGGCTATCAGCGAGAAGAAGTGATTGGTCAGCCGCTGCTAGCATTCTTAACCGATAAATCTAAGCATAAGGTGGCCTCTGTTCTATTTCAGCCTTTGGCTGAAAAGGTACCTTGTAATAGCGTACACAGAGATATCTCGTGCCAGTTCGTTAAAAAGAACGGGAGCCTTATGGACGTGCTGCTCTCGACAATTGCAGAATGCGATGGAGAAATCAGTACTAACAGCTCAATGGGCGTGCTGATAGATGTAACAGAGCGCAATAAGGCGCAGGGCAAGCTAAGACGTAGCGAGGCGCTGCTCCGCGCTATCAACAATTTGCCACCGACAGGCATCTTTGTGATGGACTGCGACACTGACGAGGCACTGTTTGTCAATTCAGAGTTCTACCGAATATGGCAGCTAGAGCATCTTCAAGAAAACGTGATGCGCAACAACATAAACGGCGAGCAGCTGCTGAGCGAGTGCTTAAGTAATGTTGATCTCAATGCGTTTGTCTCTGCTTCAACGGCAAGAGACTTTACAAATGGCAACAAAGTTGTTGAAGATGAGGTGCCACTGCTAGATGGCCGAACGCTTAGAAGAATTTATGGCCCGATTCAAGAGAACAACGTAACGTTTGCTTATCTGTATGTCTTTGAAGATATTACAGAGCGAAAGGAGGCTGTTAGAAGATTAGCTGAGGCCACGCAAGCGGCTGAGGCTGCAAACAGAGCAAAAAGCGAGTTTTTGGCCAATATGAGCCATGAGCTGCGATCGCCGCTAAACGCCATTCTGGGATTTGCACATATTCTCAAGGAATCTAATCCTCATGAAGAACAAGTTGAGCATCTAGATATTATCTACAACAGCGGTGAGCATTTACTAGCGCTCATTAATGACATCCTTGATATTTCAAAAATTGAGGCAGGACGGGTTGTTCTTAATGAAAGTGAGTTTGACCTGCATCGCCTGCTAGACGAACTTAAGCAAATGTTTCACAATGCGGCGGCTGCAAAAGACCTGCGGCTACTGGTCGAAAAATCATCTGATTTGCCACAGCTTATCTGTAGCGATCGCCTCAAACTTCGCCAGGTTCTTATCAACCTCCTCAGCAACGCCATTAAGTTCACGTTCAAAGGCACTATTACCCTCAGCGCCAAACTCGCCCAATACTCAGCTCACACCTCAGCAGGCCCGACTAAAACCTTGTTTTTCGCCGTCACTGATACTGGTGATGGCATTGCCTTTGCCGATCAGGCGCGACTCTTTGAAGCTTTCGTCCAAACCCAGTCGGGCCTCACCGCTCGCGAAGGTACCGGCCTCGGCCTTGCCATATCACGTGAATATGTTCACCTTCTCGGTAGCGAGCTCACCGTCAGCTCTACGCTCGGCAAAGGCTCCACGTTCAGCTTTAGCTTAGCCGCCGCTGCCGTCGAAACGGCTTTGGTGCCCGCAGAAGTGCCCTCAGAAGCGCCCGCAGGTCGGATTACAGGCATCGCACCGGGTCAGCCTACCTACAAAGTACTGGTGGTCGATGATGTCGCTGTTAATCGGAAAATGCTGATCCATTTACTCAGCCGAGTGGGCTTTGAGGTTCAAGAAGCGACCAATGGAGAAGAAGCGATCGCCCAGTGGAAAATCTGGCAGCCTCACTTGGTTTGGATTGACATGCGAATGCCGGTGATGAACGGAGAAGAAGCCGCGCGCCATATCAAAGCGCTCGATCTCAATAAAACGACCCGGCTCATCGCTCTAACGGCCAGCGCCTTCAGCGAAAACAAGGCCTCTGCGCTCGATAGCGGCTGCGACGACTTTGTAAGCAAGCCTGTTCAGGCCGCAGAAGTCTTTAGCAAAATGAGTCAGCATTTAGGCGTACGCTACTGCTACGAAGCGGAAATCAGTCAGGCTAACACACACAGTTCTTCGACACCCACGCTAACCCCTGACCTGATCGAGCAAGCCTCTGCCGACTGGCGTTACGCACTTGAGCAGGCCACCCTAGATTTAGACGATGAGGCTATCTTGCATCTGACCATGCAGCTTCCGCCTGAGCAAGCCACACTCGCTCAGGCCATCACGAAATGCGTTAAAAACTTAGCCTACAAAAGGATAATAGCTGTCCTTCAAGAGACTAATCAAGAAGCAGATATCGTGAGATCGTGAACGTGATTCTCGTACCGAGAGGTTTCGCCAACGCCTGACTTTACGCGCTCTAGCAGCGATAAAAATGTACCGTAGTCAGCAATTGGCTTCGTGCACAAGCAGTCTGCCAGTGAGTGGGCCAGCAAATGGGTTCGATCGGTAGCCATTGCATGCGCCGTTAACAGCACAATTGGCAACGCATCTGTATCAGCGTGAGACTTCAGCCGCCGCGACAAATCCACACCCGTAACTTCCTTGCCCTCCCACACCGTCCCCGGCAAATTTACGTCCATAATCACCAGATCAATCGCACCCGACCGACAGTGCTTGAACACATCGATCGCCTTATGCGTTAGCCTCACGCGGTGGTCACCTAGCTTTTCTAATAGCCGCGCCGTCCCTCTTCCCAACAAATAATCATCCTCAACCAGCAAAATATTCACGTGAAATGAGCCTCAGGAGTGACGACGTAGAAAACGTCTTTTCATCAACATTTATTAATTGATGATGTTTCAGACAGGTTGCCCACAGAGCTTGTATCAACCGCTATTCACAGTGGTTGATGTATCAAGAAATATCGAATCGGGAATAATATGCGCAAACATTCGGGCATCTGCAAAAGTATGGAGAACACGTCATCCACCAAGATCGCTACTAAGCGCGCCACTGAAACGACCGGACGCGAGCGATTTAAAATATTGGTGGTTGACGACCTGCTAGAGAACCTGAGGTTGCTGGCTAACTTGCTGCGAACAGAAGGTTACGATATCCGCCAAGCGCCTGATGGCACCATGGCCTTAAGCAACGTGCCTCGCTTTCAGCCCGACCTGATTTTGCTCGATATCATGATGCCAGATATTGACGGCTACGAAGTGTGCAAGCAGCTCAAGGCCAGCGAGCAAAGTAAAGACATTCCAGTTATCTTCCTAAGCGCACTCGATCTCACCTTCGATAAAATCAAGGCATTTGAAGTGGGCGCTGCTGACTTTATCCACAAGCCTTTTCACCCCGCAGAAGTTCTTGCACGCGTTAAAAGTCAGCTCAGAGTGAGGCAGCAAAAACTTCAGATTCAGGCGCAGCAGGCGATTATCCAGGCGCAGCAGCGGCGGATAGAGGACGAAATTCAGGCCCGTCAAGCTATGGAGAAAAAGTACCGCCAGCTTGCAGTTGAAATGAGCGTGCAGCCAAAGCTATAGCCGCAGTCGAGCCGCCCGTAGTAAGACACAATTGAGAAGTGTTACGCTCAGACATCAGCGCTTCTTTCTTTTATTTCTTCTGTTTCTTATGGTTCTGCTTCCCTCTGTGACGGCTGCTAATGCTCTGATTGTGGGGGCAACTCAGGGTATTGGACTAGAGTTCGTCAGACAGTTTTTAAAGAACGGCCAGATTGCCCAGGTATTTGCCACGTATCGATCTCGGCAAACGGCTGATGACTTGTTTGCGATCGCCGCACAGCATCCCGAGAAACTCCACTGTATTGCCATGGATGTTACGGATGAATCACAAATCGTCAGCGGCCTAGAGAAAGTCAAGCAAATCGCGCCACAGCTGCATTTAGTCGTCAACTGCGTGGGCCTTTTGCACAATGACGAGCAGCAGCCCGAAAAGGCACTCCGCCAGCTCAATGCAGATAACCTGCTCAACTATTTTCATATCAACAGCATTGGCCCAGCCCTATTGGCCAAAAACCTCATGCCGCTGTTCAAGCATAAGGAGCCCGCTTTATTTGCCACTATCTCTGCAAAAGTAGGCAGCATTGGCGACAATCGGCTCGGTGGCTGGTATGGATATAGAGCCTCTAAAGCCGCGCTGAATATGTTCTTGAAAACAGCGGCGATTGAGTATGGTCGTCGCCATCCTAATACAACCATTATTCTGTTGCATCCTGGTACGACCGATACGCAGCTATCTAAACCGTTTCAAAGAAATGTTCCACCAGAGAAGCTGTTCTCAACAAAACGAACCGTTGATCAGCTGATTGATGTGATGGCAAGCGTCACACCTCAAGATAGCGGTGAGTTTTTCTCGTGGGATGGTAGCCGATTGCCCTGGTAGCTAGCTTTACTTTAGTCAAGGGCCGCTTAAGGCAGCTTAGGTCTTTGAGTGATAGTGGCTTGGGTCGTAGCTACAGGCTTTTTGAAAGCAGCCATCAGCTCGCGGCCTTTGCGAGCCCAGCGTTGTCTGAGCGTAAGTGTAGGCTGCATGTAGTTTACAGGCTTGCCGCTAAGCTGAGGCAGCTCGGCCTCGCGAAGATAGCGGTAGTGCAAAAACAGATCGCGGTAGGGAAAGAGAATATTTTCGCCTGCGCACACTCGCCTGAAAAATTGAGATCCGACGCCGATGTAGTGCAGATAAATTAGCTGCGTGCCTCGATCGAATAGGATGCGATCGCGATCTTCAAAGTGTGGAGAGGTCACACAGCAGCCCGTACGGCTTTCAACAGGCAGCGTCCTTGCTAAATTCATGGCGCTGATGCCCGACTTCATCACCATGTAATTCAATATGGCTTGGTCGGGGCCGTTGAAGTAGAGAATTTCAGCCTCGCCAGCCTGCAAATGCCTGAGTAAATTAGCTAGCATTTCGTCTGTAAAGACGCCTTTTTTAGAAGCGTAGAGGCCGGCGCAGAATATTTCAGTTTCTAAGCGATCGCGCTTAAATACATCAGTCAAATTTGACGCATTCACGTCATATACGTGGCTTAAGTCTTTGTACTGAAAATCGTAAGTCACAAAATCGCTGTCATCCAAACTATCGAACAACAGATCGAAAGAATCCATTGCCAAAATGTCGGCATCTAAGTAAATAAACTTATCAAATGGCCCATCGAAGCAGCAAAATCTGCGGTGCATGCCTAAACGATTAACGCCTCTGATACCGCGCTCGGCCCACACTTTAAAGGCCGTAGGGTGTGCCTGCCAAATTTGCTGTGCGAACGTTTCCCACTTATTTAAGATAGCTTCGTCATCAAACCACTGCACCTGGGCGTACCGCTGCGTGGCGATTCTAGAGCGCTGCGTGTTGCTGTCATAAGGCACCACGCAAATAGGCAAATCGCTGCCAATGTTTTGTTCAATACTGTTGATGAGCGCAATCATCTGATCGAGAACGACATCGTTAGCCAGGATGTATACGCCATTCGCCATGGAACCAGTGACTCTTATAGGTAGTTGACTTAGATACTGAGCGATCGCATCACATTTGATACTGCTCAGTATCATTGTTCACTCATTGTGTAAACAGATAACTACAAACTCTGTGTGTGTTCACGGTATCAGATCAAAACTTTGAAGGAAGTGTTTAGTAAGTTAGCGATCTATCACCCAAGTGAAAGTCAGCTTCCGGAAATCTGAGCTGTCTCTGTGTTGTTACAGTCGAGCCTTCAGCACATCTTGTATAAAAACCTTTTGCCACTGGCGATATCTTTAGGAAAAAGCACCGAGGCTTATGAAAAAGCTTGTTCACGTTCTGTCTCATTTAGTGTTCTGGGTTTGGAACCTCACATTCATTGGCCTGATGTATATCTGGTGCCTGCCGCAGGTAGGGCTAGATCTTTTTCAAGCCGCTCGCAGCGGAGAAATCGATCCGACCTTTACTTGCAGCCTTCTAGCGCTGCTGATTATCCCGGTGGTATGCACATTGCTGGGGTTCTTCAGATTGCGTAAGTATCCCGTATTGCTCGCACGACTGTTTTACGGCGTAGAAGCCCCTTTATTCACGCTGTGCTTTCTACGGCTGTTTTTGATTCGTGAGCTGACGGTAGCAAGTGGGTTTACGCTGGGATTGGGCATGGTGGCGATCGCAATGTTCGGCCTAGAGCTCCTGTCTGGCTACGCTGCCTATCGGCCGCGCCTAGCCATAATGCAAATGATTAGCCACAGCGTCATTTTGCTCGTTGGCCTGTACGCAGGAGCATTGCTTTTGCTCTACACGCTGCCACTACTTTTCCTCGTAGGCTGGGAGCTCCTCACCGGGTTCTTTTCGTTCAGATGGCTCGAAGAACTCGGCCTGCTGCTTCATCCCATTTCCTTACTATTTGGCTTCTTAGGCGTTGCCAGTCTGCTTGTCTTTTTCTCTATGCCCTACGCTTTGGTTAATTTTTACCTGCGCGCCTGGGCCAGAATTCGCACGGCTTTTGGCAAACAGTACAGCGATCAAAAAAGTTGGGCAGTCACCGGCATTACGGTTGCCGCTTGCGGTTTGTTGTTTGTTGGCCTACAGGCTCAGCCCCAGGCAAAAGCCTTTGATTTGTTGACGACGGCAGAAAGTATAGAAAATGTGGAAGCGGGCGAGCCGATAGAACTGGTGGGCGATCGCCCAACCCAGCTACAAAATGCAGACACGATTAAAGCTGGTCTCACCAACGCCTATCTACACCGATACCGATACCTCAGCCCCTGGTCACAGAGTAACGCGCTAGTGAATTTATATAGCGATGCCTTCAACCTACCGAAAGCAAGCGGACAGATCTTTCAAAACGTCCATAACGGACTGCTTTCACCTTTTTTATATCGAGGAGAGGATGGCGACGTGCAAAGAGCAGCTGAGCTGTACGCACAGTTTTTTGATGCACCCATCCAAAAGGAGGCCATCTCATCCGTTCGCAACGCTCTACGCTCCACAGCTAACCGAGATGAAACCAAAGCCGGTCTGTTGAACTTAGATCAAAAAGTTGTGCGGCTAGCCAGTCAGGAAGTCACTGTTGATGAGCAGGGCGACTGGGCAAATATTGAAATCCATGAGCAGTACGAAAACCCTACGATTGAAGACCAGGAAATCTTTTATTCCTTCTCACTCCCAGAAAGTGCAGCTATTAGTGGCCTGTGGCTAGGTGACGCAGCGAATCCCAAGCTATTCCCCTTCGTAGTTTCGCCTCGGGGGGCGGCGCAGCAGGTTTACAACGGGGAGGTAGAACGCGCAAAATTTCAAAGAGCAACTGATCCGGCACTGCTAGAACAGGTTGGCCCCAGACAGTACCGGCTGCGCGTGTTTCCAATTCCTGCGGCTGCATTTCCAGAAAGCGACCCGACAGAGCCACCCTCTAGGCTGGCTACCCGAGAGCCTGGAAAACTAGATTTGGTTATGACCTATCAGGTACTCCAGCAAGATGGCGCGTGGCCGCTACCGCAGCTCACCGAAAAGCGAAATATCTTTTGGACGAATAAAACAAACCACATGAGAGGAAAGAAAACAATTTCACTTTCAGAAGATGAATGGTTTGAAGCCGCTTTGCCAGCGAAGAAGGCTAGCTCTAAAGCACATACTGTCAATCTATCGGAAGGATTGAGCGTCACCGCAACGCCGACCACTCAAAAAGAGCAGTCGTTTCCTGCCAGCAAAAGCCTGGCCATTGTAATCGATAGCTCCTATAGCATGGCGGAGCATTCTTCAGCGCTGAGACAGGCCGTAGATGAGCTGAAGCCGGTAGCTAATAACAATACGCTCGATTTCTATATCACCGCAGTAGGAGAGAATGCGGAACTATCAGCTAAAGCCGTAGAGGTTGATGGCCTTGAGTTTTATGGGAGCTTGCAGCCAGCGGAGATGCTGCAACAGTTCGCTGAGCTGCGAGGTGATAAGACCTACGATGCGGTGCTGCTGCTGACAGATGAAGGAAGCTATGAGCTAGCAAAAAATCAGGAAGCCCTCCCAAATATTGGTGCGTCGCTTTGGATAGTGCATGTGGATGGCAAGGTGCCTCCAGCGTATGAAGATGGACTATTGCAGAAGTTACAGGCAAGTAGAGGCGGTGTAGAAACGTCTGTGAGTTCGACGCTAGAGAGAATTGCGCTTCAGTTGGCGGGCGAGACCGCTGTAGATGGCTATGTATGGAAAGTTGCGACTGGAGAGGAGGATGTTCAAGGGGCTCAGGCAGGATTTGAGGCGATCGCGGCCAGACAGCTCATTTACCAACAGAGCCAGACGCTAGACGTGAGCGAGGTGGCAGCGTTGGACGGGGTGCATGCGATCGCCAAACGCACCGGCATCGTCACACCCTACTCCTCCATGCTCGTCCTGGTTGATGAGCGCCAAAGAGAACTTCTCAAAGCCGCTGAAGCGGGTGAGGATAGGTTCAACAGAGAAGTAGAAGATGGTCAGGACGATTTAACGCAGCCCGATAATCCGCTGACTACTTCTATTCCTGAGCCGAGTCAGGTCTTGAGCATTGCAGGCTGTGCAGCCGCGCTTCTCCTGCTCAAACGCAAGTCCGGGCCTGTTAAACCTCACCGATAGAACAAACAGCAGGACAAACGTTTAAACGCTTAGATGTCTGAAATCGATCCAAATACTGGGAACATTTTTATCCCAGTAAGTATTTCCCGAGGCTTTGCCCTGCTATTCGCTACAAAAGGCTCAATAAATAGCGACATTAACGGACAGCCATTCACCCATTCACTAGGCACACTATGAACAGATAAACACGCTACCGGCTAAGGACACTTCACGCATGATGAACCGCCTTTCTCAACAGCTCTCAGGTTGGTTTTCGCAACAAGGCTTTTCTGCCAGTGTGATTGCAGCCTCCGCACTATCTGTGCTGCCACTCGGGCTGATGCTAAGCCTACCTGAAGCTGTTGAAGCCGCTCCCTGCACGTATCAATGTGACTCTAACCAAATTCGATTCATTCCGGGTCAACCTATTACAATCGAATTTATCAACAACACAAGTGGTCTTGTCAATCTAGAAAGAGTGTTGGATATTGATCTGCACTGGTTGCGCCCAGATAGTGACTTTGCGATTAAAACGCTTGTCGGCGCAGACGATGATATGTCGTTAGTGTTTTGGAATGAGAACAATAGCGCGGTGAACGCGGTGCTGCACCGTCCAGATGCAGAGACTTTGCAAATTGAGCTGCTGCCGAGCGGACATGATAGCGATCGCGCCGTTCATGTCGCCAGCGATGGTCGAGTACTAGTGTATTAATCTAGCCCGATCAACTATCACCCGATCGACTACCATTAGATCAAACGAACTATAGCGCTGACTGCAAGCCTTAGAACCACTACCGGCAACTGTTTTTTTCCTCCCGACACGGAAAAAGAGCAGCCAGCCGATGTTCTAAACGCTCAGGTCAGCGCTATAGTGCTTTGAGCTAGCGATTGATCCGCCGTGCCCGACAAGCCCACACCCAAAACTGAACGACCCTCCACAAGACAAATGCCGCCCCAACGGTGGCAGGTTTTCGCTGCGCAGAAGGCTCAGGCCCAGCAAATTTCTGAAACGACTGCGCTCTCGCCGCTACTGTCTCAAGTCCTCATCAACAGAGGCCTCTACACGCCCGAACAAGCCTGGGAGTTTTTAGATCCCGAAACGCTCCTACTGCCTTCTCCACTAGACGAGTTTCCAGATCTTCACAACAGTCTAGATCTGCTCGTTAGCGCAATCGACCGTCAGCAGAAGATCCTTATCTGCGGAGACTACGACGCCGATGGCATGACGAGCACCGCCCTACTTATGCGCAGCCTTCGCTACTTGGGCGCGCAGGTAAACTACGCTATTCCCAGCCGCATGGACGAAGGCTATGGCATCAATACCCGCATTGTTGAAGAATTCCACGCTGAAAACGGCGCTATTTTGCTCACGGTAGATAATGGCATCGCTGCCTACGAGCCCGTTGCCAGAGCCCGCGAACTCGGCCTAACGGTCATCATTACCGACCATCACGAAGTCCCCGAAAAGATTCCGCCTGCCAACACGATTCTCAATCCCAAGCTCATCCGCGACGATTCCCCTTACAAAAGCGTTGCAGGTGTAGGCGTCGCTTATATCTTGGCCGTGTGCCTCGCTCAGCGTACTGACAAAATGCAGGATCTTACCGCGACCCTGTTGGCATTGTTCACGCTAGGAACGATTGCGGATTTAGCTCCGCTCACAGGCGTTAACCGCCGCTGGGTTAAGCGCGGGCTGAAGCTGCTACCTAAGTCCACCATTCCAGGAATACAGGCCTTGATTGAAGTCGCGGGGCTCAGCGAAGAGACTGCTTTAAAGCCAGAAGCGATTGGCTTCAGGTTAGGCCCACGCATCAATGCGGTCGGTCGTATTGCCGATCCGCAAATTGTGATTGACCTGCTCACAACTGATGATGTGGGCGTGGCTTTGCAGCGGGCAATGCAGTGCGAGGAAGCCAATAAGCTGCGCCGTCAGATGTGCGAAATTATTGAAGCGCAGGCGGTGGAGTGGGTAGAAGATCAGCAGGCACAAGGGCTGCTCGACCTTCAGCAGGAGCGGGTGCTGGTGGTGGTGCAGCCTGAGTGGCATCACGGCGTGATTGGTATTGTGGCTTCTAGGCTCGTAGAGCGCTACGGGGTGCCCGTTTTTATTGGCACTTACGAAGACAAGGCGAAAAAAGAGATTCGGGGCTCAGCACGCAGTATCCCTGAATTTAATGTGTTTGATGCGCTGCAATTCTGCGATGATTTGCTGGGCCGGTATGGCGGACATCGTGCAGCCGGTGGCTTTTCTTTCGAGGCGAATAAGCTGCGGCAGGTGAAGGCTCGCCTGAGAAATTTTGCCTGCAAGCATCTTGAGCTAGAGCACCTGAAGCCGCTAGTCACGGTTGATGTTGAAGCGACGCTTTCCGATGTTGATTTGGAGCTATATTCGCAGATTGATCGGATTCATCCTTGCGGCATTGAGAACTCAGATCCGGTGTTTTGGACGGCGAATGCGAAAGTGGTGGAGCAGAAGGTGATTGGCAAAACGAGCAGCCATCTGAAGCTGACGTTGGCTCATGCTGCCCCCGGTGAGACGGATCAGACGGTGATTAAGGCGATCGCGTGGAGATGGGGCACCTACTATCCTTTACCCCGAGAACTCGACATTGCCTACAGGCTGCGCCTAAACGAGTGGAAAGGCCAGCGAAACGTAGAGCTAGAGCTGGTTGGCGTTCGAGCTGCCACGCAAGCAGCTCACGAAGATGAGGGCATTCGTCCGTGGTCAATCCGTTTGACTGAGCCGGCTTCCTCACATGAAGATGAAACTGCACCTGTAGCCAAATCAGCGGCTGAAACAGTTGTCAAAAAGTCAGCCCTAAAATCTGACGAAGCCGTTACCACAGAAAGTCTCTACCCACAGCCAGTCGTCTCGGGAGGGCTCACGGTCTCTGAAGAAGTGACCGCTGAAACAACGTTAGCTGGATACCAAGCCATTCAGAAAGACCGGGCGATGCCTGTGGAGTTTTACCATAATAATCGTCGCTACAAAGGCATGTTAGAAAAAGAGAGCGGTGAGCGGCGGCTGAGCATTCAAAACAGTGAGGGCCACCTGCTGCTGGTGCAGATGAGCGATCGCCAAGGCTTTTTGTACCTACCAGGAGAAGCGCCTCAGTCAGTAGATATCAGCGATGTCAAGTACTTCAACCTCATTCGCTCAGGCTTAAGCGCCATAGAAGTTAAGCAAAAGAACCTGTTGCTGGTGCGTAAAGACGAACTCTTAGCCGAAAAAGACAGCCAAATCATCACGCTAAAAGCTCAGGTCGAGCTGTTAGCGGAAAAAATTACTCAGCTCTCTGCCGAGCAGCAGCAGCAGTTCTCGGTGCTAAAAGCAGAGCGAAAAGCCCAGGAAGATAATATTCAAGGCAAAGAAGCTCATATCGAACAGCTTCAGGGACAGGCCAGCATTTCCATTCCGACCGAGGCCGAAACGATGCAGGCGGTGCAGGCGATGGTAGGCGATAGCGTTTGGCTTTGCTTGCAGCCAGATAGCCAAAGGGATTTACAAGCGGCTTACAAAAACTACCTAGTTAAGCAGGCGAGTGAACCTGACGCCAGCATTGCTGACTATTCAGAGGCAGGCGATCGCCTCGGGCAGCTGATAGAACGCGAGGTGCTCATTCCCTTTTTTGCAGACCTCAGCGACTTTTTGAGCGATCGCAGCGTGGAGATATTAGGTGGCATTTCCATAGGACACAGCGGCCAGTACGATTTGGACATGCTGCCGCCGCTGCTGGCCGACCAGTGGCGAACCTTTCCACCCGCTCAGCTAGCACAGCGATTTGCCCCTGGAGAGGTCGCATCAACGCTCACCCCAGACAACGTGAAGACCGCCAAAACCAAATCTCGACGAAAGATATCTAGCGAAGAAAAAGCCTTGCTCACTCAGTTTTTAGGCCAGTGGGAGCATCCTATGGCTAGCTGTTTTCGCCAGAAAGGTCGTCAGGCAGCGTCTAGCCTCGATCAAATTAGCAAGCTGAAAGACCTGGCTAACGGCACTCAGAGCTTTCTTTATCACTGGCAGTACGAGCTAATGCATCAGCTCATTACTGGAAAAAGCGGAAAAGGAGGCCTTTTGCGCCAGATTTTCGCGCTGTAAAACATCACAAAGCAGGCGCTATAGAAAAGGCTGGGGAAAACTTTTCCACATTCTGAAAAAGTTCTAGAATCTAGCTGCTCAGTATTTTCACTTAATTGTCTGTAATCCTCTGAGAATCAATATCTTTGGACTTTTTTAAGAAAAATTTGAACCGGCCTAGCGTGAAGAAATAACCTAGTATTCTCAAGACTTTCTACGCTTTTCCGCAGAGTTTTCCACAGGTTTTTCCACAGGCATGTCCGCAATCTTTTAAGCGATACCTGATTTAGCGCATTGCAAAACTAGAACAGTCGTGATTTTGTAGCTCATAGAAGCAAAAGCAGCTTGCGCCTGCAAGATGGGCAGTCTGAAAGTGCATTAATGTAAGCCCGACAGCAACTATCTGGTTGAGGGCTTCGTCTGCTGGGTAGTAGATGTGCTGCTACTATTTGCAAAAATTATGAATCCTAAGTGCTAAAAACAAGGTATAAAAACGTACTTAGCACTTTTCTCTACAGCTCTGTGTTTTTGAGATCGTCGGCATGAACGATGCGCCCACTATTGATATTTCGCAAGTTGATACTTGTTTAGAAGCGCCCGAACGTTACGGCGTCTTTTCAGCTTCGAGCGAAATTGACTTCGAGCAAAAAATTCATACTTACGAGCGCATTCTTCAGGAAGTTCCCAATAGCTTTATGGCCTGGAGCTACATGAGCTATTTCCTAGCACGCTCTGGCCAATATCGTGAAGCCGTAGGTGCATATGTTCGCGCAATCTACATCAAATCCGATGCACCGCGCATTTGGTATAACTACGCCACAGTTTTAGAACGGCTGGGATACTATAGTGAAGCTACTGAAAGTTATTCACGCGCGCTAGTAGTTACCCCCTACTATTTCAAGGCTATGTATGGTAAGAGCAAAAATCTGTATCGTCTTGGTCGTTATAAAGAAGCCTTAGCTAGCTACGAAAAGGCTCTATCCGTTAAAGACGATGCTTATGAGCTTTGGTACGGTATGGGCAAAACGCTCATTAAGCTAAAACGGTTAGACGAAGCCGTCATCAGTCTTGAAAAAGCGCTTACGCTACATTCTCATGCCGCTAAAATTTGGGGCAGCTTAGGTCAGGCGCTGATGTTCCAGCGAAAAGACGAAGCGGCGATTAAGCAGTTTGATAGAGCGATTAAGCTAGCGCCACAAGAACCGATTCATTGGACGTATAAGGGCTTCTTGTTAAAACGGCTGGGTCATTACAAAGAAGCGCTCTACTGTTTTGACCAGGCGATCGATAGAGAGCCTACCTTGTCTAGCTCATGGCATCATCGGGGGCTCGCGTTAATGAATATGCGGCGCTACCCAGAAGCACACAATAGCTTTGAGAACTCGCTGAAGTTTCAGGCTTACGACCATAAAAGCTGGCTGAGCTTAGGTTGGTCTCTAGAGAAGATGGGCGAGTACCAGCAGGCAATTGAGGCCTATAACAAGTCGCTTTCGATTGAGCCAGACCAGTCTTTTGCATTTTATCGGCAGGCTCGGTGCTATGCCTCCTTGCAGAATGCGCATTTTGCAATGGAGCATTTAAGGCGGGCGATCGCACTCCATCCAGACACCTACACTCAGCGCGCCATGAACGATCCGGTACTGCGTAGCGTTCACACCCAGGCAATGCTAGCAGGTGCAGAAGCAGCCCAAGCTAGTTAGGCTGGTTTCTGGTTAAAGGCTTTTTACGTAGAAGAACGTGTAGCTTTTCTGAGCAAAACAGCGCCGCATAATAAAATTGCCAGGTAGGGACTATACGCAAGTAGCCAAATACCAAGCTGCAACAGGTCAGTTGTAAAGTCACCGACAGAACTTGTTGCAGACTTCCACGAGCTACCAATTTGACGAGAGAATGCAGGTTTGCTCGAAACATCAGAAGGTGCAACAACGCTTTCTAAGCTTAAGCGGATAATCGAATAGCGTACCTGCGCTTTCAAGCTTTCTTGGCGTGCGGCCATCTGTTCGATCTCTTGTCGAACCTGGCTTAGCTCACGAGAGACTTCTAGTACGTCTGCAATATCGCCTGAGCGAGACATAATTTCTTGAAGAGCAGCTTCTGATTTGCGTGAGTTGCTGACCCTTGCCTGGATATCGACGAGCTGAGCTGAAACATCTTCGGTAGTAATGGAGCGATCGCGCACCTCTCCCAGCTCAGTCAGCGCATCCAAAGTCCCATCCAGATTATCCGCTGGCACCCGCATTTCAAAGCGTATCTGCCGCCTGTTTCGCGCTATCCCTTCAACCTCATCACCACCCCTATCATCCAAAGAAAGCACATCTCCCTGCTGCGCATTCACAATCTCTCTTACTTTCCTAAAGCTCTCATCAACGGATTCAACATCCAAAGAAAGATCTGCTTTCTTAATAAGCTGTGGGCGACGGCTAACCTGATTACTGACGGAAGGACTATCTGGAGTAGAGGTTGTTTGGACAAGTGCTTCTGGTGCTTGAGCGACTTTGCTTGCGGTAGCATCCATCCCAGCAGCCTCCGGTAAGCTGCCAGTCTCCGCGTCAGATGAGTAGTCTGCTTGAGTTGAATCGTTTGGTGCAGCGCAGCTTGTGAGACCGGAGAGTGCAACAAAAGAACTCGTCAGCAATGCAAGATAGAGGCGTTTCATGATGATGTCCTTGAGAGTGATAGCCATGCGATATCGAAACCGTGTTTGTTGCTGCTATTGTGGCAACTCGTTTCGACAAAGCCTGCCAGGTTTCAAAAAGTGAAACCCGATAAAACTATCATCACTGCCCTCTATCGCCATTTAGAATGCATTTAAATGACGTTCTTGTAATGTCCTTTTTTAGGTCTTGAAAGAAAAATTGCTACTTCGGGCGAACAAACTTCAGCTTCATTCCGCCTTTACTACCGAGCTTGCCACCGCTCCCTAACAGGCTTACATTCCCTTCTGCATTAATTTCAACAGAAAGCTCAACTTCGTCAAGCTGCAACCCGGTTCGTTCGCTCGCATCGTCAAACAGATCGTTCACGATAGCAATCATGCTTTTCATTTGAGCTTTTACTTTGGTTGCAGATACAGAGACGCGATCGCGTTTTACAACCGTTTCTTCTGCTTCAAATACTTGGCGAGGTAAGTTGAATCCGCCACCGCGATCGCCCCCACTTCGCCGCCCCTCCACTTCAATCTCTTTTTCTACGACAACTTCCGTTTCTGCAACAATCCAAAGCTCATTTTCATCAGTCATCATATTTTCTATAAAAAACGCCTAATCAACATTACTATGCTGCGATGGGTTCTATTTTTGCGTAGTCAGATTCATCGATCTGGCTTAGCTCCCAATTATTCTGAAGGTTCATCCAAAACTGAGGGCTTGCCCCAAGTGCTCGCGATAGCTTCATTGCGATAGAGGCGTTTAGCCCTTCGGTGCCTCCGCAAATCGCGTTAATAATTTCTAATGGCATCTTGATATGGCTCGCTAAGTCTGACTCTGACAAACTGAGTTCGTCTAGCTCGTCTTTCAAAACTTCTCCTGGATGCACAGGCGTTATGTGAAAATCATTCATTTCTAATCTTGATTTAGTCAGCTATGTAATCGACAATTTCAACATGATCCGCATCGCTTCCGTCCCATCGAAAGCATATTCGGTACTGGTCGTTGATACGAATACTGTATTGACCGATTCTATCTCCACGTAAAGCCTCAAGACGATTTCCTCGAAGCTCTTTAAGATCCTGTATCGAGTTGGCTGCACTCAGCCGGGCAAGTTTGATCTGCGCTTTTCGATGCAGCGGTTGAGGCAAAGCTTCAGCGCACGTTTGGTTACCCGGCCATAGTTGATATCTTCTGTCGCCCTGTTGCGAAAGCTCGTATGCGCATTTGAATACGCCATGAGGTAAGAAGAGCGCAAAAGGGCAAGAAGGGTAAAGAGCAACTTAAGTCCTGGGCGGCTGAACAACTCACTCGAAAACCGAATAGAAGAGTCACGATTGTCGGGCGTAAAGCTAGAGCGAGACGCAGAGCGGCAATTCCTCGGAGTGTAGTACCAGGAACCACCACGAAGCACTCTATGAGATTGTTCGTTAGCAGATAGCCAGGGCTGACTATCTGACCGGAGCACCCTCGTAATTATTCATGCCAGTGGTCTAAGCACCATTCCAATACGTTTCCATGCATGTCATACAAACCAAAAGCATTAGCTCAGAAACTACCTACATCTGTTGTTTGTTTTCGATACTCACCTTTTAGCCCTTCATCGTACACATATGCAGCATTGTAGTTAGCTATCTGCGCAGTTAGCGTTTCGCCAAAATGGAACGGTGTTGTTGTCCCAGCCCGACAGGCATATTCCCATTCCGCTTCGCTAGGTAGCCGATACGTTTTGCCTGTGTGGTTTGATAGGCGATCGCAAAACTCAACCGCCTCATGCCAAGAAACACACTCTACAGGACGACTATCTCCAGACAAATTTGGATGGACGAGCTTCTAGCTTACGAGCCACTTGAGGTAAAGCCGCAACGGCTCTCCACTGAGCCTGAGTCACTGGATATTTACCCATCCAAAATGGTTCAACGGTTACTAAATGAACAGGCCTTTCTCTATCGTCACTTTCACTATCATTTGAACCCATCTGAAACGTCCCACCAGGAATCGCAACCATGTCCAGTTCAACGCCATCACCTAGCTGTTCTCTCAAGTACTCCGCTTGATGCGTCTCTTTGCGAATGACTGTTCCTTTCGCATCAACCGTCACCGTTTCAAAGGTAAACGTCTGCATCTGTTCTGTAGGTTTGACTTCGATAGGTTCAGCTTCGACAGGCTTAGCTTCAGCCACCGACTCATCAATCCTACGGCTACCCGCAGTAACTGGCGACGATGGTGAGTGATCGCTTTGTCTAGCCGCCTGCTTCACCGCAATTCGACCAATTGCTTTAATCGCATCCCCATCCGCAGCCGAAGCACGCCAGCACCCGCACCCAAAGCTGCTGCGCAAGTTCCAAGTCCTCCTCAAGCTCAGCCCTTTGCGCATCATTTTTCAGCATCAGCACATCTTGCAGTCGCGTCGCCCGCTGCGGTATCAAAATCAGATGCTTTTTAGCAATCGGCTCCACTGAGGTCAGCGGCATTTGAAAGGGTCTGCCATAGCGGTCGTTTAGTGCAGGCACTTCAGCACACAAATACTGGTCTAGCCGCTCCACGGTGGCGCAGTTATTCGCCCCCTGTAACCGCATCCCTTCTAGCAGCGCATAGGTAAACGAGCCGTGCTGCAACGCTTCAATTTCGTAAGACGACTGCTTCGGGCTGCATGAATAAATGGTGACGAGGCCGCGCTGATTTTCGACGCCAAAGCCCTGGACCCTTTCTTTTACCGCGATCGCGACAAGCATCCACCAGCAGCACCGTATTATCTGCCCCGCAGTTACGCAGCGAGTCCGCAATATCGCTCATCCGCAGCGCCGTCCCCTCAATGTCACCAGGGTCTACATCAATCGGCAGCAAATAGTCATGGTCATCATAGATCTCACCATGACCCGCAAAAAAGAACCAAAAGTTATCGCCGACGCTGAGCGGCTTAGACTGAAACCATTCACGGAAGAAGCGCTTGAGGTTTGCATACGTGGGAAGCGATCGCATCTCCCCTCGCGGCGTCTCAATCGGCGGCGAATCATCCGAAAAGTAATACACCTTCTCGAACTTCACCTCATCCAAGAAAAAATTACGAACAGCGGCGGCGTCCTGCACAGCATATTTCAGCGGCTGCAAATTGTAGTAATGATTGATGCCAATGCAAATGGCCCAGTTCTTGCTCATTCAGACGCGATGTTCCACAGAATCGCATCTAGTTTAAACCAGCCTGTGAAATGCGATTCTTGCCTTGGCGACACTTATTGAAACGTTCAAGTGAATAGTGGTTATGTGCACAATAAAAAATCAGCGACCTGGATAGGCGATCGCTGACTCATCGTTGTTCTCAATTGTGTCGTGTTGAAATCTCGTCTATGCCAGCTTCTTCTTAATGAACGCCAAAATTTTATTGTTCTGAGCCTTCAGAGCAGTTACGTCTTTAGTCAGCGTATCAATCTGCTGTTGCAGCGCTGCAATTTCGGCCGAGGAATCAACGCCCGTAGAGGTGCTTGTCGCACTGGCAGGGGCCGCAGTCTGAGGACGAGCTTTACGCGCTTTGGCCATTGCGCCTTTAATGGCAACGATGAGTTCTTTTTGCTCAAACGGCTTTTCAATGAACTCGAAAAACTCGAAAGGTTCTTGAATCTTTTCGGTGAGTTCCTCACGACGGCCCGACATCATCACGAGCGGAATCTTTTGAAATTCGGGCTGCGTTTGAATCTCTTGATAGACTTCGTAGCCGCTCATGCGAGGCAGCAAAAAGTCCAACATAATCAGGTTGGGCTTTTGAGCGCGAATAGCGTCAATGCCTTCTACACCGTCTTTAGCTTCAATCACTTCAAAGTTGCCCTGAGGCAGCATGTCTCTTACACGGGCGCGAATGACTCGGCTGTCGTCGATCACTAAAATTTTATTGGCCACGACGGACTCCTTTGACTGGCAAAATGAAGAATGATTTGCGCTTTTGATATTTATAGACGCTTGCTTTAAAGCTGCCCAGATCAGAGGGGAGAGGAAACAAGCAGACGTGATGAATGCCCAGTGATAAATGCTGAATGATAAATGTACACTGAGGGCATCTTGCTTCTCGAAATGATTCACTTATGACGACTCCTCAGCAGCCAGTGACAAAGACGCCAGTGGTAAAGATGCGGGCACGGCCTGACATTATTGCGATGCCGGATTGGCTGAGAAGGCCGATTGGGAAAGCCAGTGAGCTGTCGGCAGTGCAAAAGGTGATTAAGCAGCGGCAGATTCATACGATTTGTGAGGAGGGGCGCTGTCCAAATCGGGGGGAGTGCTACGCGAATCAGACGGCGACTTTTTTGTTGATGGGGCCAACCTGTACGCGGAGCTGTGCGTTTTGTCAGGTGGATAAGGGACATTCGCCCATGCCGTTGGATGAGGATGAGCCGCAGAAGGTGGCTGAGTCGGTGGCGCTGTTGGGATTAAAGTATGTGGTGCTGACGGCGGTGGCTCGGGATGATTTGGCCGATGGTGGCGCGGGCTGGTTTGTGAAAACGATGGCGGCGATTCGGGAGAGCAATCCGCAGACGCAGATTGAGGTGCTGACGCCTGATTTTTGGAGTGGGCCAGATTCGGAGGTGCAGCAGCGCGTGCGGGTGGAGACGGTGGTACAGGCGAAACCGGCTTGCTTTAATCACAATGTGGAGACGGTGAAGCGGTTGCAGGGGCCAGTGAGGCGGGGGGCTAAGTATGAGCGATCGCTTGATGTCCTCCGCTATGTAAAAGCCGCCGATCCTTCAGTCCCTACTAAGTCTGGGCTGATGGTGGGCCATGGCGAGACGAAAGATGAGCTGATTGAGGCGATGGCGGATTTAAGACAGGTGGATTGCGATCGCCTCACTATCGGCCAGTACATGCGCCCTTCTCTAGAACATTTGGCGGTGCAGAAATACTGGACGCCTGAAGAATTTGATGAGCTAGGTGCGATCGCTAAAGAAATGGGCTTTGCACACGTACGATCTGGGCCTTTGGTGCGAAGTTCGTATCACGCAGGTGAAACCGCTTGAGCAGGAGACTGTGCGTTGAGGTCACGCCATTCGTGAACGGCGAACGGGGGCACGACTAGCTGGGCGATGCTGCCATCGGCTAGAGGAATATCTACTTGCAAAGGAATGTCGCCTGCCAGCTCAGAAATGGCGACAGCTACATCGTATTGAGCTGAGTTTTCAGGAAGCGATTGAGTCTGAGGATCTAGAGCGGGTGTTGCCTGCCATTGAGCGCTGGCACCTGTCGCGATTTTTAACGGTTGCTGCGCACTGACAGAGACAATGCCAGGAAACCCTACGAGGCGGAGATAGAGCCCTTGCAAATCGTCAGCCTGATAGCGCTTAAAAAGAATAACCTGCCAAGATCTATCTTTTCTGTCTCGCAAGCTTTGCTTGGAGCGAAAAGTTGTTTGACCGGGCTTTTCGTTGTAGGTATGGATGGAGGCGATCGCTGGCTCCGGTTCAAAAACTAACGCCGTCGAAAACAACAATCCACCTAAAACCAAACACAGAAAACACTGCTTCACAACAAGGCGCAATCGAAACCAAAAAGACCGCTGCGGAATCATCACTTCAACAATAAAAAAAGGGCTGCACTTAGTGTACAGTCCCTTTCTCAATCAGGCTTTTGAGTAGATACGCCTATAGCTGTCTCATGCGGTTTAGCACAGCGCGATAGCCATCAGCTTTGCCGTCAGCCAGATACTTTTCAGCTGCTGTTTCCAGATCACCTTGTGCCGAGTAGCGATCGCCCATTGCCATCAGCGAGAGCCCCCGGTAGTAATAAACGTCAGCGCTTGCAGATGGGTTTTGGTTAATGATATGAGAGAAGTCTTCGTAGGCATTGTAAGCATCGCCAGACTCATACAGAGCGCGACCGCGAGCTGCGTAGACGGCGGTGTTGCTACTATCTAGCTCAATGGCGTAGGTGTAGTCAGAAATTGCGGCGGGCAGGTTGCCGTAGATGGCGTAGGCATCAGCGCGGCCTTTGTAAATGCCTTCGTCAATGGGGTTGAGGCTGAGGGCGCTGTCGTAGTCAGCGATCGCCTCCGTCACATTGTCTCCATTAATCCGAGCCTTGGCCCGCTGCTGGTAGGCCGCACTGGAGTAAGAATCTAGCTCAATGACGCGGTTGAAGTCTGCGATCGCTGCTGCACTATTGCCCTGAGCATTGTACAAACTGCCCCGTGCCATATACGCTTCTACCGAATTAGGCCGACGCGTAAGTACCGTGTTGATATCAGCTATGGCATCATTCGGACGACCTAGCGCCGAGTAAATATAGCTGCGATTGTAAAAGCCTTCAATGCCATCGGAGTTAATATCTAAGGCTTTGTTGAGATCCTTTAGGGCTGCGGAGAACGTGCCCAGGTGGTAGTAGGCGACGCCTCGGTTAAGGTAGGCAGAGGCGTATTTTTTACTGTTCTCAATCGCGGTGGTGAGATGAGAGACCGCGCTGTCATATTCACCGAGTTCGATTAAAGAGGCACCAAGGTGCGCGTGCACTAATGCATCTGTAGGATCGATGCTGAGAGCGCTCTTGTAGTTGATGACGGCACCTTCGTGGTTGCCGATAGCCGCTTCAGCTAGGCCGAGATAGTCGTAGGCTTCTACGTAGTTAGGGTTGAGGGTAATGGCTTGCTGAAAGTCCTGTAGGGCGGCTGAAAACTCGCCCATTTGATAGTAGAGCGCGCCTTTGGAGAAGTAGGCGAGCGCATAATTGGGGCGAGCTGAAATGGCTTTTGAGTAGTCGGCCATGGCGGCGTCGGAATTATTCAGCTCTAGATGCGCGGCGGCTCTAAATACGTAGGCTTCGGCGTAGTCGCGGTTGGAGGCGATCGCCTCATCAAACTTTGCGATCGCCATCGCGTACTCACCGTCTCTGTAGTGACGCACGCCCCGCCGGTAGGACTCCGCTGCGGGCGTGATCTCCGTAATCATCGCATCTACATCCAGATTTGGCAGAACCTGCGGCTCCATTTCAGACTCTGTTGAAGCCTCTACGGGATATGGCTCCATCGGATAGGTTTCTGCTGGCGGCGCTTCGCTGTAGCTAGAGTCAATATTAAGTACCGGCAAAATAACGGTATCGACTGACTCCTCAACGCTTAGTGGAGAAACGTCATTAGCGTGAGCAGGCAAGAGAGAACCCCCTGCAACCAGGCTAGTTATAAGTGTGGTGATGCTTAGAGCGGTGATGCCACTGCGGTTCATGACGGTCTTTACCAAAACGTTTTCTTGTTCAAAATGGAGAAGCATTAACTTCAGAGTGTGAAGCGCACAGGCCAGTATTGGCGTGCTGAGGATTACTTAATTTTTAGCGGCCATCGTTTATCTATCCGTAATTTTTCGTCGCAATCTATAGACATAGTTTTCCCAATGTGCTATCGAAACAAATTGATAAAACGGATTATCTTTATGGGATGCCCCATTTATTACCACCCGCTTTATTGCCTTCAGCACCGAGAACGTCCGGCTGGGTAAAGCCATTTTGTAAGCTAGCGGCTGCCAACACCGCCTCAAACCTGATGGTGCCGCTAGCAGGTCTTATCGATACCGCATTCCTGGGCCACCTAGAAGACATCCGCTACCTAAACGGCGTTGCCCTCGCTTCCATCATCTTTAACGTGATCTACTGGAGCTTTAACTTTTTTCGGATGGGCACAACCGGGCCAACGGCGCAGGCTATAGGGCGAGCCAATCAGAGCGCAGATAGTGCAGACGTATGGCTAATTCTGGTTCGCAACTCGCTATTGGCTTTAGGCGTCGGTATCACCGTATGGCTGCTGAAAGCGCCGATTGCGGCGGCTGGGTTTTCGCTATTGCAAGCTGGGCCAGAGGTTAGAGCGGCGGCTATAGATTTTTATAACGGGCGGATTTTGGGTGCGCCTGCGGTGCTGGTAAATTTTGTGCTGCTGGGTTGGATGCTGGGGCGATCGCAAGGTAAGCAGGTCGTGATTCTTGCGGTGGTCGGTAACGTCAGCAATATCGCTTTGGACTATAGTTTTATTCGCATTATGGGCTGGGGCAGCTATGGCGCAGGGTTAGCAACTGCGCTCAGTCAGTACTTGATGCTAGCGGCAGGGTTATGTTTGATTTTCAAAAGTGCTGTGCCCTGGCACCTGTGGCCGCACATAAAGTCAAAGCTGTGGCAGGTGGCTGAACTAAAGAGCTTGTTTGGCCTCAATTTAGACATTATGATTCGCACCTTCGCCTTAGTGATATCGATGTCGCTGTTTACGAACTTCAGCTCGGGTATGGGCGATACCGTGCTGGGCGTAAATACGCTGCTCATGCAAATTGTGCTGATGGCGGCTCACTTTATGGATGGCGTGGCCCTAGCGGTAGAGAGCTACGCGGGCAATTTTTACGGGCAAAAGGCGTCGGGCGACCTGTACTGGCTATTGATGTTCGGGGTGATTGGTAGCGTGCTGTTGGGACTAGCGATCGCGCTCATCATCATCATTTGGCCAGTGCCACTCTTTAGCCTGCTAACTAGCCACACCGTACTGCTCACCAAAATCCCGACCTACTCCGCATGGCTGCTGCCTGTTCTCGGCCTTGGCGGCATTGCCTTTACGCTAGATGGCTATTTCTTAGGTCTCACCGCTGGCCGAACGCTGCGCAATGCTACCTTAATTGCTGCTTTTATCGGATTCTTGCCCCTAGCGCTAGTCGCTGCTCATCTGGGCAGCCCGCATCTGCTTTGGCTAGCCTTGAGTGGCCTAATGGCTACTAGGGTCGTCACGCTAGCCGTTCAGGTATTGCCCACACTAAAACTCAGCAGACAGGCGTAAAAATTAGACACAAAAAAAGGCGATAACCACAGCTGTTGGTCATCGCCCGACATTAGTTATTGAAGGCTGACTGTTCGTCTACACCTTCACCGCATTAAAAATTACTTGCGGATGTCTTTTGCCATATTGCGGAACATATCCATATTGCTACCCGTAGACTTACGGCGCGCAGGCTGTGCTTTCGGTGCGGGCGCAGACGAAGTAGACGACTCGCTTTCACTGTCAGCAGACTTACTAGCACCTAAGAAATCCGTGTTACCAAACGTAGTTGGAGATGCTACAGAAGCGCTGCTTTGATTGCCGTCTAAGTCGGTCATCTTGGTTGCAGAAATTTGGCGAACGCTCTCCAAATGCTCTTCTTGACCCTTCTTTTTGGCAAAGGTGCGCTTGACTGTTTTTACAGAGCGCATGTAGTCAATATCGCCAAAGCTTTTGGCGTCATCGTCACTAAGGTAGAAGGCTTGCTTACCTTTTGTCTCATCCTTAGGTGCGCCCTTGCCAAATACAAATTCAAAAATTCCCATCGTTATTCCTAACTAAATCGCTGAATGAACCACGTCTATACCTAATGTTAACTTTTATCTTCTTTATTAGAAAGTAATTTTGCGTACAAATTTCAATAAAGCCAGTTAAGAATTGATGAGGTCTCTTAGGGTTGGTAGCATTCGTAGCAAAACTATTCAGCTATAAATTCCGCTGAAACTCTTCTAACAGATCGATCAAATTAACCTGACACTGCATGGGCATTAGCTCCGCCAAAGGCAGCGTTTTGCGACCGCCGCCTAGCTTAATAGGAATATCTTGCAGCACTTTAGTAACGCCGTCTTCAGAGATATTATCGTCAGTCACTAGTGGCAAAAGTTTTTCTGCTAGCGGCGTGTGCAGCTTGGCAACGCCTAGATACAGGTGCCACTTGGCGATATCCATATAGATATTTTCGCCAATTTCAGCAGCGAGAGATTCGAGTAGTTCAGTTGAGTTAGACATCGTATGTTGGGCTCTCCTTAATGATTGGGTGTTCGTTGATAGAGGCTATTTGCCAACGTCTACTTTTTGTGGGGAGTAGTCTGCGATCGCAAAAATATAGATCGCGTTGGCAAACAAAATGCCGAGCATCACAAACGTAACGATCTTCGCCTGTGGCAGTGAGCCGGGGTTCAACGTATTAAAAAACCAGATGCTCGAATTGACCAGTGCAAAGCCAGCGACGTGAACGGCAAAGTTAATGCGGTCTTCTAGCTTTTTGAGCGCGGGGTCGTTAGCAGGATCAGGTTCGCGAGGCCAGCGTGGAGGCATAAGAGCGTTCAGTTGAGATAACAATGCTTTTATTGTAGGGGAACGCACTGACCCTGCTGAGGTTTTCGCCTATGCCTGCGGTGTCTTCCGCCTTCTGATTGCTATGCCTTATGCCAATAGCCAGACTTGCCGCCCACTTTTTCAACGAGCTGAATATCACTAATCGTCATCGACTTTTCTAAGGCCTTGGCCATGTCGTATAGGGTAAGCGCTGCCACCGAAACGGCTGTTAAGGCTTCCATTTCTACGCCAGTTTCAGACTTGGTTTTAACGGTTGCGTAAATTCGATAGCCCGGTAGCGCGGCGTCAGGTTCAATAGCGACCTCAATTTTCTTCAGCGGGAGGGGATGACAGAGTGGAATGAGCTGCGACGTTTGCTTGGCGGCCATAATGCCTGCTAGGCGGGCAGTGCCGATAACGTCGCCTTTAGGAGCGTTGCCCGACTCGATAGCTTCTAAGGTAGCGGGCTGCATGGTGATGGTGCCTGAGGCGATCGCTTCTCTGACGGTCGTATCTTTAGCTGAAACGTCTACCATCTGCGCTTGGCCTTGAGCGTCTAGGTGAGTGAGATTGGAGGGGGCCATAAAAAGTCTTTTTTAGTTGAGTTGTGCGGGCAATTGGTGTGCTACTATTAAAACCCAATCGAGGGGAAACCCTTGTCGGATGGGCCTGTAGCTCAGTGGACTAGAGCACGTGGCTACGGACTACGGTGTCGGGAGTTCGAATCTCTCCAGGCTCGCTTAAAAGGAAGGCGTTAGGTATTTTTTGACCTAGCGCCTTTTTTGTATTTTCCTATCAAGCGTCAGCTTTTGACGGCGTAGACATCTCTTCCACCTTGCAGCGCAAAGCGGACTGAATGAGCGAGGTCTTTACTAGAAGTCGTGATGAAGATCAAAAGGCCAAACAGCGTCATCAGACCAGACAAAGCGAATACGGTACTGTAGCTGCTGAGGTCAGCAACTCCCCCCATAATTGGGCCAGCGAGCGCAATCCCTAAGTCAAAGCCAGTGAGGCATAGGCCAAACGTGAGGCCGCGTTCGCCAGGGCGCGATCTGTCAGTCATTAGCGCAGCAATGATAGGGATGAGCGTGCCGCTGCCTGCCCCTTGGAATGCACCTGCGAGAAGGAGCATGGGGGCACTGGTAGAGAGCCAGAGGGTGAACATGGAAAGGGTGTAAAAGGTAAGGCCCATGCTGATGAAGCGGCCTCGGCCCAGCTGGTCGCTGGCTTTGCCTGCCAGCATGCGGATGGAGAATGAGGCGATCGCACTCACCGTATAAATCAAACCAATATTGACCGCAATGTTCATATCTCGAATATGCAGCGGCACAAAAGCTACCATCGAGCCAAACGCAGTGCCCACCATAAATAAAATGAGGGCAGGCGTTCGCACCGTAGGCATCAGCAGCAGGCTCCAAAACGCTGGCTTCGGCGTTGGGTGCTTGCTAACTAGCTGCGTAGCCGTAGGTTTCAAGTCAATAATGGGCTGTTCATGAGTGGGCTCTTTGCTAACCAGCACGCAGATAGTGCCAATTACGCCTAAGCCGGTCATGACTAAAAAAGCGAGGGTAAAGCTGCCTTCTAAATAGCCACCGAGCGCGGGGCCAAGGGCCATGCCAAGCGGACTCGCTAGGCTCATGTAGCCGATGAGTTCGCCTCGGTGCGCGATGGGAGCCATGTCTGCGATCGCTGCATTATAAGCCGTCGCAAACGCCGCAATACTAATGCCATGAAAGGCCCGAACCACGGCCAGCAAGAGCACCGCTGACTTAATTTGCCAGCCTAAAACCGGGACGATCAGCACGGTCGCAGGCACCAGCTGAACCGATAGATAGAGCAGCGGCGCGAGGGCAATCACGACGATACCAATCAGTAAAGCAGGCTTACGACCTTTGCTATCGGTGAAGCGGGACATTCTAGGCCGAAAGCCTAATAGCCCAATGGCAAAAGCAGCCATCACCCAGCCAATTTCTTGGTTGCTGGCACCAAAGGTTTCAATGTAAAGCGATAGGTTAGGCAGCATTCCTGAGAGCCCACCCCAAAAGCAAAGAGACGCGCCAAAGAAGATGGCTAGGTTGCGCTGTAGGGCGGGTTCAAAGTTAAGGAAAATTTTCAAAAGCTAGTCTCTATAGGCGTGGTGGTACAAGGATGTCAACAAGTGTTAAAGAGGCTCGTGAAGTGACCTATCCTAGCGCGACCCACTGACTTGCAGACTCACCGACAACCGTATTCAAGACCCAATTTCGTAGCAGATTATCAACTTCTGCGGGCGCATCGTCATGCGGGCAATGGCCTGCATTAATGTGGTGCTCTTCTAGCGCGCTGTAGTACTTCTGGAAAAGTGCGCCCCTTGAATAGGTGTCCATCCACGGATCTTCGTCACCCCAAATGAGGAGGAGTGGACAGGTCATTTTTGCGAGTAGCGTATCGACGTATTCACCGCGCTCTGCTTTGAATAGGGCAGCAAAGGCAGCGGCAGCCTCAGGATCGGTGGCAGGGCGATAAACGTCTTCGATAAGCTGGTCGGTAACTTCAGATTTGTTGACGTACACCTGCTCTAGGGTTTTGCGAATGTAGGAGCGGTTGCGGACGAACTGAAAGATAATCCAGCTTGGGAATGGGGAAAGAATGACGGTTTTGATCAGCTCGCCAATGGCCTTTTGAAAAGGATTTGGATCTTCTGTTGGCTGCTGTTCGCTAAAAGAGCCGACGCCGTTGAGCATGCAGACACCGGCTACGACATCAGGACGAGTCGCGCCCGTGTACAAGCTGCTGTAGCCACCGATGGAGTTACCGGCGACCACAGCTGGGCGACCAATGATGTCTGTAATAAATTCTGCGATTTGGTCGCGCCACAGGTCAGGACTGTAGCCGCTACTGGGCTTGGAAGACCGGCCAAAGCCGATTAAATCCATGGCGTACACTTCAAAGTCAGATTGAAGCTCGGCAGCGTTTTTACGCCAGTGATCGGTTGAGGCGCCGAAGCCGTGAATAAGTAGGAGCGCGGGTCTTTCGGGATGAGAAGTTGCATCACCGGCTTGGGTGTAGTGCACTCGATAGCCGCGCCACTGCCGGTAAGCTCCGTTCTGGGCGGGCGGGATGGTGTACGTAGAGGCGGTGGCGATCATAAGTAAGCGTAAAGAAAGGGTAAGCGTAAAGAAAGGTAACAAGCTGTTTTCAGTCTATCGCGGGGGCTTGTGGGTCGCCGCTTTTCATTAGACTGATGTTGGTTGATTGATATATGTAGAGAGTTTGGCGATGGTGTTATCTCGAGTTCGGCAGCGCGATCGCCGTAAAAGCAGAGTGATTTGGTTTGAGCGGATTGTGGCTGCGATCGCCCTAGTCAATCTCATCCTCGTCCTATTTGACCTAAGCTACATCCGCTTTCGCGATCACTACCTGCAAGTGCTGCCAGAGCAAACCGTTTGGTACGGCGAGCGGTTCAAAGGAATAGAGCCCGATAGAACCACGCAGAGATACTTGTTTTTGGTCGATAGCTTTGAGACAGAAGTCGCGCGTGAAGGCGATGTTGAAGGCGTGAAAGCGCAGCAGCTACTGGCGGCGCTAAGAACCAGTAGCGCCACTATTATTGATGAAGATCCGTTTGCGGTGGCGGGGAAGTCGGGGACGCTGGCACGGGTAAAGAATCTGATGCGCGATCGCATGAGAACAGACTCAGCCAAAAAAGCCTTCAGCGCCTTCTGGAACGAGCGCCATCTACAGCCAGCTAGTATCAATCAGGAGCTGACCTTCTTTAACGCTAAGATTCGCCCGCTAATAGAGAGTAACTACTTTCGCGGCATTGGAGAAAGCGGCGATCCCATCAACTTATTCTGGCAAATTGACGCGGGCTTCATGGCCTTCTTCGCCATCGAGTTTTTACTGCGTACCTATGGTCTTAGCCGTAGGTATCCCAACACAACTTGGCCAGACGCAATGCTCTGGCGCATCTACGACGTGCCGCTCTTTGTGGGATTCTGGCGCTGGCTAAGAGTTATTCCTGTGACGCTAAGGCTGCATCAGGCCCAAGTCATCAATTTAGAGCCAGTGCGCAATCGCATCAGCCGCGCCATCGTTAGCCAGTTTGCTGTAGAGCTAACCGAAATCGTATTGCTAAGAGCGATTGACCAGGTGCAGCAGCTTGTTAAAGACGGCAACATCAGCCGCTGGCTGGTGGCGGCTACCGATCAAACACAATACGTAGATATTAATGGCGTTGATGAAGTGCAAACGATTGCTAAGCACCTTGCAGATGTGGTGGTGCTTAAGGTGTTGCCTAAGGTGAAACCTGAGCTAGATAACCTGATGCAGCATAGCGTCGTGGGCGCGCTGCATCAGGCTCCGGCCTATCAGGGGCTGAAGTTTATGCCAGGGTTCGATGGCATTTCGGCTCAGATTTCGCGGCAGGTGGTCGCTGAGCTTTCTAAGACGTTGACAGACGTGCTACAAAATATAGTTTCTGATGAGAAAGGCGCTGCTTTGACCAGCGATCTGATTGCGAGCTTTGGCCACCATTTGCAGATTGAAATGCAGAGCGCCGAAACAATGGATGAAGTTCGTAACCTGGTGAATGATCTGCTAGAAGAAATCAAAATTAACTATGTAGAGCGGATTGCAGATGAGGATATCGAGCAGATGCAGGAGGCGCGCTATCGCCTGTACGGAAGCACTCAGCGACGATAGATTATGGCCATAATTTATTAGGCTCGCTCATTGGTTAGGGAAGTCATGCGCTAAACTGATTAACGCAGCGGATGATCGGTTTCTTATGAAAGACTTTTTTACGGAAGTTCTTTTTGTGGCGTGCGATCGCCTAACTGCTTCAAAACCAGCATTTGCGACCCAGTTGCACGTGGTTTTGACCTAATTCGTCTGATCTATTAAGGATCAATCGAAAAGTGGGAGCTTTGAAAGAGCCCGCTTTTTTTATTGGGCGTTTTTGCTTCTCTGAATCTGTTAAATCGTCTTCAAAGACCCGTTTCTATGGCACATCCTTTAATACCTCAGGTACTTGAGCTAGCCGAGCCGGTTGCAAAAAGCGTCGGCTTAGAGATTGTAGAAGCGGTTTTCCAGACCAATCAAAGCCCCCCGGTGCTGCGTATTGATGTGCGCAATCCTAATCAGGAAGATACGGGGCTTGATGACTGCGCGAAGTTGAGCGAGGTGCTTACAGAGGCGTTGGACGAGTCAGACTTAATCCCAGATGCCTACGTGCTGGAAGTTTCTAGCCCTGGGGTTTCAGAGATGCTGACGCGCGATCGCGACTTCATCGTGTTCAAAGGCTTTCCAGTAGAAGTACAGCTCAGTGAGGTCTATAAAAAAAAGCAGCTTTGGAAAGGCAGCTTAGTCGGTCGTACAGACGATAAAATTTCGCTCAACCTCAAGGGTCGTCCTTTGTCTATTCCTCGGGAACTCGTGGAATCCGTTCAGCTCAGCAATGACGAGACCGCCTAGCTGTCCCATCACCATCCTGAGAAAATCAACCCTGAGAAAATTAGCTTTTTGTTCATTTATTTAGAGAGGTCGTGCCTATGTCAATGGTGAGCTTGTCCGGTTTACAGCTAATGATCGATAGCATCAGCTCAGAGCGAAATCTGCCCAAGAGCGCCGTTGAAATGGCGCTGCAAGAAGCGCTACTCAAAGGCTACGAGCGCTACCGTCGCACCCAGCGCATCGACAGCAGCGCTTTTGACGAAGAATACTTCGATAACTTTTACGTCGAGCTAGACACTGAAGACGAAGGCTTCCGCGTACTGGCCAACAAAACCATCGTGGAAGAGGTTGAAAACTCTGACCACCAGATCGGCCTAGCCGCCGTGCAAGAGGTCGCCCCTGAAGCGCTTGCAGGCGACACGGTAGTGCTAGACGTCACCCCTGAACAAAGCGACTTTGGCCGCATGGCTGCGATTCAAACCAAGCAGGTGTTGGCCCAAAAGCTACGCGATCAGCAGCGCCGCCTCATCCAAGAAGAGTTCCAGGACTTAGAAGGCTCAATTTTGAACGCGCGCGTTCTTCGCTTTGAGCGCCAGTCCGTGATTATGGCGGTTAGTAGTGGACTGGGCCAGCCTGACACGGAAGCAGAATTGCTCAAGCGCGATCAGCTTCCCAATGACAACTACAGAGCCAACGCGACTTTCCGCGTGGCGCTGAAGCGAGTGTCCGAAGGATCTCACCGAGGCCCACAGCTTCTGGTCTCTCGTTCGGACGCTAGCTTGGTAGTAGAGCTATTTTCCAACGAAGTGCCCGAGATTGAAGATGAAGTCGTGCGAATTGTGGCCGTAGCCCGCGAAGCGAATCCACCTTCACGCTCGGTCGGCCCACGCACCAAAATCGCTGTAGACACCTTAGAGAGCGATGTTGATCCCGTCGGAGCCTGCATTGGTGCACGGGGATCACGAATCCAGGTTGTCGTAAACGAGCTGCGCGGCGAAAAGATTGACGTGATTCGCTGGTCGCCCGATCCCTCTACTTATATATCTAACGCGTTAAGTCCAGCGCGGGTGGATGAAGTGCGGCTGATGGACCCTGAAGGCCGCCAAGCTCATGTTTTAGTGCCTGAAGATCAGCTGAGCTTGGCCATTGGCAAGGAAGGCCAAAACGTGCGGCTGGGGGCTCGGCTCACGGGCTGGAAGATTGATATTAAGGACTCGGCTAAGTACGACTACGATGCCGAAAACGAGAAGGCGGCTGAAATTGCTGAGACTCGACGGGTTGCTGAAGAGGCACGAGCGGTGGCAGCGGCTGAAGAGGCGGCTGAAATTGCTGAAGCTGAAGAGTGGCGGGCAAAAGCACGAGCTGAGGCTGAAGCTAGAGAAGCGGCTGAAGCTGAAGCTGAAGAGGCGCGGGCGGCGGTTGAACTGGCTGAGGCTGACGAAAAAGCGGCAGCTGCGGCAGCTAGAGGTGAGGAACTCTTGCCTGAAGTGGATGAGGACGACGAGGCGCCTACACCTGAAGAGATTGCCGAAGCTGAGGAATGGAAGGCTAAGGCCAAGGCAGAGTGGGCTGCTAAGGAGGCCGCTAAGAAAGCAAAGTAGTTGAAAAGAGGTGAACAATGGCACCAAAAAATCATCGACTGTGTGTTAGCTGCCGTAAAACGCTTCATAAAGACGAACTATGGCGGATTGTTCGGACATTCCCTGATCGCGCCGTTCAGCTTGATGAGGGGATGGGACGGTCTGCCTATGTGTGTCCAACAGAGAAGTGCGTGCAGGCAATGCAAAAGAAAAATCGGTTGGGACGGGTGCTGCGATCGCCTATCCCAGCTCACATCTTTCAAACCCTAGAAAACCGTTTAGAACAGCCTTGTCGTAAAAACCGTCCTATAGAGAACACACAACCTACAAAAATTAACCAATAATGTATATCTGTCTCAACGCTAGAAATTACACACCGCTTTACTCTATCCTGTAAGATCACAAGGCTTTATTTTTTAGAGTCAAGCGTGTTGATTTGATAAGGGCAATAGGTCTTATGTAAACACATCAGTTAGTCAGGTTTAAGAGGAAAAGGATGAACAAGGGCAAAGTGAGAATTTACGAGCTATCTAAGGAGCTAGAGCTAGAAAACAAAGACATTTTGGCCATTTGCGAGCAGGAAGACATTGCCGTAAAAAGTCACAGCAGCACCATTTCAGATGAAGAAGCCGCCAAAATTCGCAGCGTTGCTAAAGCTGACGGCTACAAGCCAGTTAGCAAAAAGGCGACTGCACCTAAAGCCAAGCCCCCTCGGAGTGCCGCTAGCGGTAAGCCTTCTATCGCTAAAAAGCCCGTTCGTCCTCGTCAGCAGCAAATTCTAGGCATTCTTCGCCATCCTCGTCCGGCGACATCTCCTGAAGCAGCGACGCCAGAGCCACCAGCCTCGGCCCCTGCGGCTCCAGCAAAACCAGCCGCTAGTACGCAAAACGGTGTGGCCAGCGTGGCAGATGTCGTTCAAAAGCCCACAGCGCCAGAAAGTCCTGGTCGGCCTTCTTCAGATGGCCCAAGCGTACCGCCATTGGCAGGCCCACCTAGCCGTCCATCCGCTTCTCCAGAAGCACAGAGTCCGTCTGCGCCGTCTGTAACGCAGGGCAGTGCACAAACCGCTGAACCGGTAACAGCACCCAAGCCTGAACCGGCTGTTCCCATTCGGCCACCCGCTAGGCCCGCTGCTCGTCAGCCCGAGAAAATCGTGACGACATCGGGTGCAACCAGTCCTGATCAGCTTAAACCTAGACTTGTAGAACCACCTTCTCGGCCCTCATCAAAGCCTGCTTCAGGCCGAGCTGAGACCCCTTCGGAAGAAGCAAGTCGGGTCGCTCGGCCTGTGCTCAAGCGCGATCGCTCAGCAGACGATGAACGCAGCGATCGCCCCAGTCGTCCTTCTCCCGGTGGCAGCACCGTAGCACCACCAGCACCACCTAAGCCGGTGACCGAGCTGCGAAAGCCGCCTTCGAGAGCAGAGGCCCTGCAAAGCACGAGCACCGACTCTGATGACGGTGATGGTGATGACGATGGTGCGTTCAGCGATCCTACGCTAGAGCTGCGTCGGCCTACCGCGCCGCGCCCACCCAAGCGCCGAGATAGAGCGGCAGGGGAAGGCGAAGAAGACGAGCAGGAAATGCGTCCTAAGAAGACCAGCAAAACCAAGCGTCAGCGCGTCATTATTGACGACGACGATGATTTTGACGATGAGCCTAATAGCAACGATGTGACGCCCGCGCAGATGAACCTATCGCTCATGCGTCCGCCTAAGCCAAAGGGTCAGCGTCAGGCTCGACCAGCGCCTACGACTAAGAAGAATAAAACCAGATCGCCTTCTCGCCGTGAACGTCGCGAGCGTCGCCAAGAGGTGGTACCTGAGAGACCAGAAATGATTGTGCTGACTGGCGAGATCAGCGTGCACGATCTGGCCGATCAGCTAGCTGTTCCTCAGACCGAGATCATTAAGCTGCTGTTCTTCAAGGGCATTGCAACCAACGTTAACCAGACTCTGGACGTGCCAACCGCTGAAATGGTGGCGCAGGAGTTTGAGGTGGAGGCCGTGACCGCTGAAGAAGCGCCCGAGGCTCGCAAGATCACCGAAATGGTGGGCGAAGAAGATAGCGGCAACCTCAAGCCTCGTCCGCCTGTGGTCACGATCATGGGTCACGTTGACCATGGTAAAACCAGCCTGCTCGACTACATTCGTCAGGCGAAGGTAACTGAAGGAGAAGCGGGGGGCATTACTCAGCACATTGGTGCCTATCACGTTGATTTGAAGTCGAATCCGAATAGCGATCGCAAGTCCGGTCAAATCGTCTTTTTAGACACCCCGGGCCACGAAGCATTTACCGCGATGCGTGCTAGAGGTACCCGTGTAACAGACATTGCCATTCTGGTAGTGGCTGCTGATGACGGCGTACGACCCCAGACCATTGAGGCGATTAGCCACGCGAAAGCAGCGGGCGTGCCGATTGTAGTAGCCATCAACAAGATCGATAAAGAAGCGGCGAACCCTGACCGGGTGAAGCAAGAGCTGATGGAATACGAGCTTGTGCCTGAAGAGTACGGCGGCGACACTATTATGGTGCCGGTCAGTGCAATTACAGGCGAAAACGTAGACACCATCCTTGAGATGCTGCTGCTGGTTTCTGAAGTGGAAGACCTTCAGGCCAATCCCGATCGCTTAGCCAAAGGTACGGTGATTGAAGCGCACCTAGACAAGGCCAGAGGCCCAGTTGCCACGTTGCTTGTGCAAAACGGTACGCTAAAAATCGGTGATGCCTTTGCCGCAGGCCCTGTGTTTGGCCGCGTGAAAGCGATGGTCGATGACCGAGGCAATCGCTCTACAGCAGCACAGCCTTCGTTTGCGGTGGAGGTGCTCGGCTTAAACGACGTACCGCCAGCGGGTGAAGAGTTTGAGGTATTCGCTGATGAGCGTGATGCAAGAGCTGCCGCTGATGAAAAAGCGATTGAGCAGCGCCAGTCTCGCTTGCAGCAGACGATGGCCTCTCGCCGCGTCACGCTGAACTCGCTCTCTGAGCAGGCGAAAGAAGGCGATCTTAAGGAACTCAACCTGATTTTGAAAGCAGACGTACAGGGCTCACTAGAAGCAATTCTAGGTTCCTTGCAGCAGCTGCCTCAGGGTGAAGTGCAAATTCGCGTGCTGATGGCAGCGCCGGGTGAAATTAGCGAGACAGACGTTGACCTGGCCGCAGCCAGTGGAGCGGTTATTATCGCCTTCAACACTACAATGTCTTCTGATGCACGGCTTTCTGCCGATAACCTGGGCGTAGATGTTCGTGATTACGACATCATCTATAAGCTGCTTGAGGACATCGAAGGCGCGATGGAAGGTCTCTTGGAGCCAGAACTGGTCGAAGAGCCTCTAGGCAAGGTCGAAGTTCGAGCGGTGTTCCCGGTACGCAAGGGTTCAGTCGCTGGTTGCTATGTGCTTTCGGGCAAGGTGACTCGCAATTGCCGGGTACGGGTTATGCGCGGCGAGCAAAATGTGTATGAGGGCAACCTCGACTCGCTGAAGCGGATGAAGGACGATGCCAAAGAAGTCAATTCTGGCTTTGAGTGTGGTATCGCCGTCGGCGGCTTCAATGATTGGAAAGAGGGCGATATTATCAACGCCTTCCGGATGATCTCACAGCGTCGTACGCTAGCTCCAGCTTAAGCACTGGCGCTGAGACAAGATGATGGGACAAGATGATTAGATTGCAGCAGGAACGCTATTTGTGGGTGCACTTCGTCGGACTGGCGGCTGTGCCCCTGCTGCTTGATATCTGCTTAGCAGGGTTGGCTTCGGCTAGCCCTGCTTTTAACTATCCAACGGCGTTTGGATTTCAATTCTGGGCGATCGCCTTGCTCGGCGTCGTACCAACGCTAGCGATGCAAATCGCCAAACCGTTTTACCTATTCAGCCTGCCACCGGTTGCGCTTAAGCCTTCAGCACTGACTGAAGATCAGCGGCGATGTTTGACGGTGATGAAGTCCTGGCAAATCAAGGCTTTGGCAGGGGTGACGGCTGGCTTTTCCGTTTGGCTGCTGAGCTGGGTTTATGGGCGATCGCCTCAGATACTCCCGACCATGACACCCGCTGCTGGACTTATCAGTGCAGCGATCGCCTTCTTTTTCATCTGTCTGTTTTTACAGATATCTGTCAGCGTAGCGCGGGCTATTTTAGTGAGTCCTAGTGCGCTGAAGCGAGTAGAGGCCTGTGAGGAGAGTGCGATCGCTACTGACTTTTTAATATTGGGCCTGCGTGTACAAAAATTATTACCGCCAGAAACCGTATTGGAAGCTGATGCGGACAGTCAAGATAGGGATGCTGCCTAGAAGGCGGTAAACCGTTGCGATCGCTACAACAGAAACCAAAGCGCTTACGCTATTGTTAGAAAGTAAAAGCAGAACTTGTTACAGCTTTTGTAAGGCACGTGTTTAGCAGGTTCTTTCATCTGGAGATCACAATGTCAAACACCACGTCTGCCCAATCAAGTCATGCTGCTGATAATAGTGAGCTTTGGCAGAGCTTAAGAATAGCGATCGCGGCAAGCTCTGGCTTCCAACGCTGGCGTTCTGAACAGCTCTCCTCAATAGACAGAACCGTTTCCGATGAACAGCTCGTTCGCCTATACGTGCTAGATACCCTTCAAACTTTGGCGTACTAAGTAATCGACTCAGCCATAGCAGCTCCAGATTATCGCTGCCAATCTGAAGTGCTCGCTTAGTGCATTTGGCATAAGTAAATGCATCTACTAGCAAAGACACGCTAATAGTCTAATTCTCTGCGCCCTTCCAGTGCTCTAGCTAGGGTTACCTCATCGGCATACTCTAAGTCGCCACCCATTGGCAGGCCAAATGCAATCCGCGTTACCGTCGTAAATGGCTTCAGTAGCTGACCCACATAAAGCGTCGTCGTATCGCCCTCAATGCTAGGACTAATTGCCATAATCACTTCACTGGTATCTTCCTTGTTCACCCTGTGCACCAGCTGACCAATATTTAGCTGCTCAGGCCCGATACCGTCCATCGGTGAGATCAATCCACCTAACACGTGATACCTTCCTTTAAACTCACGCGTTTTTTCGAGCGCGATCACGTCCCGCGACTCGGCCACCACACACAGCGTCGTCAAATCACGAGATTGAGAGCGGCAAATGTCGCATACCGGCTCAGCCGATAGATGAAAGCATTTGGAGCACTGACCAACCTGTTGCTTCGCAGCCACTAAGGCATTTGCCAAGGCACGAACCTCTGCTTCAGGCCGCTTAATCATATGCATCGCAAGGCGCTGCGCTGACTTAGGGCCAATGCCAGGAAGCCGCTGAAATTCTTCAATAAGTTTGGCAAGAGGACGCGTGTAAATGACAAGGGCTCCTTACTAAAAGCAGTAACGTAGGTGGCTGAGCGGAGTCGAAGTCACGGCTGGCGCTCATCGTTATCCGGCGCAACCTCTTCGCTCTTACCGCGAACGGGCGGAAGTGATTCAACTAAGCCCATTTCAAAGGCAGCATCCGGGAGCTGACCGACCAGATATTTACCCGGTTCAAATAGACCGCTAGGCGTCATACAAACCTGACGCAGCTGCACGATTGCATTCTCATTAAACATATCTCGGGCCATGCGACGCTCTAGTGCCATAGAGACTTTCCTGCCTTTTATAGATATCTCTATTTTACGCCCTGAGTCGCTATCTGAGTGCTTTCACCGGTAGCAGATAACCACCGTGGAAAAGGCCTATTCGTCTATCTGCCAGTACTCGTGCGTGTAGTCCTGATCGAAGATTTTCTTAGGGCGCATGATTAAAACAACGCCGCCAAGCAGCTGAGTCTGTGGCGCTTCGTCAAACCACTGAATTTCGAGCTGCCCGCCTGCATCTACCACGAAGTAACTGAACTCGTTCCACTCACGTTTGGCGCGGTCTACCACAATCATTACAGGCTCGGTGGCAGACATATTGTCCGGTGCGTTGGGCAGCTCGCCGCAGGTAGAGAGCAGCGCAATCGGATCTTCTGCTTTGAGGATGACTTGCCAGCCAGGAACTGGAATCCACGCGCCCGTGCCAGAGAATTTGACAATGCCGAAAGGCTCCTCGGGTTCTATGCCGGGGACTGCTTTGTACTCTTCAGTCGGAACGGGCATTTGACCGACCACCGGCATGATGATGGGAGAATCGGCTTCGTCCTCCAGCCGGAAGATAGGCAGGCGCGGTGCAGGCTTTTGTTTAACTACAGAGAAGTCAACCAGGAGCTTTTCTACTTTGCTGCGAGCGCTGTTGGAGGTGGCGAATCGCAGGCTTTGGGCGATAAGGCGCGATCGCGCCTGCAAGTCTCCCTGCTGCCGAGCCAGTCGCCAGTAGTGGTAGGCCGCTGCATCGCCCATCGTTTTTTCAAATCCGGGCGGTGGCGTGTCGCTATAGGTAAAGTCTCTAAGCGCTTTTACAACCTCTTTTACCTGGTCGCTGTCTAGACCGTTTTCAAAGGCAAAATCGGCGGCGGCGGCGCGATTATCGCTAGGCAAGATTCTGAACTCGTACAGGCTATCGCTGCCGCGTACTTCGTAGTGGGCTCTAGCTTTGTCGCTGACGCCGCCATCCACCATCGCATCAAAGACCTGGGAGGCGACGATTAACTGGTTTTGCTGAATGGGTTCAAAGCCGGTGGCCTCAAATACGGCCTGAGGTGACATGCCTGTTTTCTGTAGCGTATGGCAGGCTTTGCCCCACCCGACCCAGTTGCCTTCTTTACGACGCAGCTGGGTTTTGATGGTATCGATGGCTTCTTGGGCGATCGCATCAAGTTCGGGGCTGTCTGCTTTGGGCTCTGAGGCAGGGGAAGGGGTCGCGGTCATAGTCGTTGGCACTTGCTTGGGCGCTTGCTATTCACCTTTGACTGTATCGTTATTTGCTCGGTTATGAACTAAATGGCTTGACTTGGCACTCAGTGTTACGCGATTATAGTTTTTCAAACGCATAAAAAACGTTTGAGTAACGGGGGTATAGCGCAGCTGGTAGCGCACCTGCATGGCATGCAGGGGGTCAGGAGTTCGAATCTCCTTACCTCCATATCTTATTTGTAATACGCCTGATACCAGGCGACGAATTTTTCGATGCCGACAGATAGTGGCGTGTCGGGCTTAAAGCCTACGTCGCCTGTTAAGTCCTGCACGTCTGCGTAGGTCGCGGGCACGTCTCCGGGCTGCATTGGCATCATATTTTTCTCAGCGGGTTTGCCCATCACCTTTTCAATCGTGGTGATGAAGTCCATTAGCGTAACCGGGCTGTGGTTACCGATGTTGTAGATTTTGTAGGGCGCGCTGGAGTCGGCGTGCTGACGTTTTTCTATGGCCGCTTCAGCGCTGAGGATAGGCTGAGGATTTTTCATCACCCGCATGATGCCTTCAACTACATCGTCTATGTAAGTGAAGTCGCGCTTCATTTGGCCGTGGTTGTATACGTCGATGGGGCGGTTGTGGGCGATCGCATCGACAAACTTAAAGTAAGCCATATCCGGCCGACCCCAAGGCCCATACACCGTAAAGAAGCGCAGTCCAGTGACCGGCAGATTGTACAGATGACTATAGGCATGAGCCATCAGCTCGTTGGATTTCTTGGTCGCAGCGTATAAGGACACGGGATGGTCTACCCGGTCGTCTGTTGCAAAAGGCACCTTGCGATTTTGGCCGTACACAGAGCTAGAGGAGGCGAATACTAAATGGCCTACTTTGCTGTGGCGACAGCCTTCAAGGATATTGACGAAGCCCAGTAGGTTGCTGTCGGCGTAGGCCAGCGGGTTTTGCAGAGAGTAGCGAACGCCTGCTTGAGCGGCCAGATGGACGACGCACTCAAAGGAGCGATCGGCAAATAGTTTAGAGAGGGTGGCGCGATCGCTCACATCCATTCGTTCAAACGTAAATCCTTCGAAGGCTTCGAGCTGAGCTAATCGATCCTTTTTAAGGCCCACATCGTAGTAGTCGCTAATGCAGTCAATGCCGTACACCTGCTCTCCGGCCTCTAGTAACCGCAGCGATAAAAAGTAGCCGATAAATCCAGCAGCGCCGGTTACAAGTATTGCCATGAGCCCAAAGAATGTGTCGGTGAGTAGTTTAATTCACCATAGTATTGGCGGATTCCGCTGCTTATCCACATAACGCATCAAATTTTCTTCCTATTTTCTCCTTAACTTTCTTGAGGGGTAGGGTCCCCCATCCGCCATGGCTCCGGTATCAGTGATACGATTGCCAAAGCATAAAATGAGAAAACAAAGAATAAGGATTCATCAATCAATGCAAGAAATTGATAAGTCGATTTCCATCGACGGTCGGGACATACACCTGAAAGTGGGACTGTTAGCGCCCCAAGCAGGTGGCTCAGTTCTGATTAGCTCTGGCGATACGGCTGTACTGGTCACAGCTACAAGATCTTCTGGTAGAGACGGCATCGACTTTCTACCTCTACTGATCGACTACGAAGAGCGCCTATACGCCGCAGGTCGCATCCCTGGTGGTTTCCTTCGTCGTGAAGGCCGTCCCCCTGAGCGCGCTACGCTCACTAGCCGCCTGATCGATCGCCCCATGCGCCCGCTGTTTCCTAACTGGATTCGCGACGACATTCAAATTGTGGCCACGACGCTCTCTATGGATGAGGACGTTCCCCCTGATGTGCTTGCAGCTACTGGCGCTTCGATCGCTGTACTGCTCGCAGAAATTCCGTTTAATGGCCCCATGGCCGCCGTTCGCGTGGGCTTAGTAGGCGATGACTTTATCATCAACCCAACCTATGCAGAAATTGAAGAAGGCGACCTTGACCTGATCGTGGCAGGCTCTCCTGATGGCGTAATCATGGTTGAAGCAGGGGCTAATCAACTTCCTGAGCAGGATGTGATTGAAGCAATCGACTTCGGTTACGAAGTGGTGCAAGACCTGATTAAGGCGCAGCTTGAGCTGGTGAAAGAGCTGAGCTTAGAGCGACCTACTGAGCCTGCACCTGAAGTAAGCGCAGATCTTGAAACTTACCTGAGCGACAAGGCTACGAAGTCTATTCAAGAAGTGCTGAAGCAGTTTGAGCAGACGAAGGCTGAGCGCGATAGCAAGCTGGATGAAATTAAGGGAGCGATCGCTGAAGAAATCAAAGCGCTAGACGAAGACAACGCCGTGCGCGTCGCTGTTGATGGCAACAAAAAGGCACTAGGCAAGTCTTTCAAGAGCCTGACGAAAAAGGTGATGAGAGCGCAAATCCTAGAGGAAGGCGTCCGCGTTGACGGTCGTAAGCTCGACGAAATTCGTGAAATCACCTGCCGCACGGGCGTACTGCCTAATCGCGTTCACGGCACCGGCCTCTTCCGTCGCGGCCTTACACAGGTCATGTCGGTAACCACGCTTGGCACCCCCGGCGACGCGCAGATGATGGATGACCTGCATCCTGGTGATGACAAGAAGTACATGCACCACTACAACTTCCCGCCTTATTCGGTGGGGGAAACTCGGCCAATGCGATCGCCCGGTCGTCGCGAAGTTGGTCACGGCGCACTAGCCGAACGCGCCCTTATCCCCGTTCTGCCCGCACAGGAAAACTTCCCTTACGTCATCAGAGTCGTCTCCGAGTGTCTATCTTCTAACGGCTCCACCTCCATGGGTTCCGTCTGCGGCTCTACCCTCTCTCTGATGGACGCAGGTGTGCCTATTAGCCAGCCTGTCAGCGGCGCAGCCATGGGCCTGATTAAAGAAGGCGAAGAAGTTCGAATCCTCTCCGACATTCAAGGCATTGAAGACTTCCTTGGCGACATGGACTTCAAAGTCGCCGGTACCGACAGCGGCATCACAGCGCTACAGCTAGACATGAAAATCACCGGTCTACCCATGACCGTGATTAGCGAAGCGATTAACCAAGCTCGCCCCGCACGTCTGCACATTCTAGAGAAAATGCTAGAAGCTATCGACAAGCCCCGCGAAGAGGTTTCTCCTTACGCGCCACGTTTGCTAACCATGCAAATCAATCCTGATCAAATCGGGATGGTGATTGGGCCAGGTGGTAAGCAAATTAAGGCGATTACTGAGAAGACCACGGCTAAAGTCGATATTCAAGACGATGGTACGGTGACTATCTCAGCGATTGACTCTGAGAAGGCCATGCAGGCTCAGAAGATGATCGAAGGCATCACCCACGTCGCTGAAGCGGGCAACGTATACATGGGTAAGGTCACTCGCGTGATTCCAATTGGCGCGTTCGTTGAGTTTATGCCGGGTAAAGAAGGCATGATTCATATTTCACAGCTCGCTGACTACCGCGTGAACAAGGTAGAAGACGAAGTGAACGTCGATGACGAAGTGCTCATCAAAGTTCGTGAAATCGACAACCGTGGCCGCGTCAACCTAACGCGCTTGGGCATTCATCCTGACGAAGCGACAGCGGCTAAAGCAGCAGCTGGCATCGAAGAAGAGTAAAGCGTTTCTTCGATTGCGTAACTGACTAGATTAAAGAGAGGTGTCCAATGGATGCCTCTCTTTTTTTGTGGCATTAGGCAGCTTATTTATGACGCGGCCAGTAAACGACCGGTAAAGCGATATAACTATGAGTGCAGCCCGCTAAGCAAAGTTTTTCGTTTGTAATTCAGATGGCAGAAAGCAGAACGCTACAACCCTACCCGGCGACTAAGCTCACTGAGGTTTACCGGACGCTACAACCCGGCCCGCTGGTGACGGCTGAAGAGCTAGCGGCTTTCTATATTTCAGATATTAATGTGGTGCGCGGTGGCGACAAAATGCAGCGGCTAAAGCTAGGGCTAGGTCGTGCTTATGAGACTCAGATTCCTTTTAAGGCCTGCGTTATGGGGCATCGAGGCGTAGGAAAGTCTACAGAGATTTCACGTTTGCTGGAGCAGACCGAAAAGCAGTTTCAGCCGATTCGATTTAGCGCGACTTCAGTGTTAGATCCGGGAAGCTTTAAGCCGCTGGATGTGCTGCTGGTGATGATGATGGAGGTGGCAAAAAAGACGGCTGAACCTGTCAGTAAAGGCGGGGCAGGGCATCGGTTATCTGAGGCTAGGCTGAAGGATATATGGAGCTGGTTTTCAACAGAAAAGCAGACTCGTGAGCTAGCGCAGCAGGCAGCGATAAAAGTGGAAGCGGGAGCTGGGGTCAAGGAAGATTCTTTGTGGAATCAGGTGCTGGGGTTGTTTGCCACACTGAAGGGAGAAATCAAATATGCGTCGGCTCGCAAGACGGAGATTGTGACGTATCGGCTGTCTCGGTTGGATGTGTTGATTGAGGTGGTGAACCGGCTGCTGGATGAGTGTAATGAGGCGTTGATGCGGGTAACACGCAAGCAGTGGCTGTTTATTGGTGAGGATTTTGACCGGGCGGGGATTCCGAGCGATCGCATTGAAGACTTATTCATCACCTATGCAAATATTTTTCAGGATTTGCGATCGCACCTAATCTTCACCCTCCCCATCAGCCTCTACTATTCAGCGAAAGCAACCCGACTCCCTTTCTCTGGCGACTGTAGCTTTGTCATTCCAGATACGCCCATGTTCGATGCAGCCCATGTGAAAAATGACAAAGGCCGAGACGCGGTGAAAAAGGCACTGGCGGCTCGGATGGATTTGAAGCTATTTGAAGCCAGTCAGCTCAATCGTTTAATTGTGGCTTCGGGCGGAAACCTGCGTAATCTTTTTAGCTTGATTAACTACGCTGCCGATGGCGCTTCTATTCGAGAGGCGACCACTATTAGCTCGGCAGATGCTGACGCGGCGATTGTGAATTTGCGCAGCGACTACGAGCGCCGTTTGGGGCAGAGTCCTTACGATGCTGACAAAATTGACTATGAGGATAAGGCGGCGCTGCTGGTGAAAATCTACGACGGTGATAAGGAAGCGCAAATGCCAAATCCAGCGCTTTACTCTCTGTTGAATGCTCGCGCGGTACAGGAGTTCAACGGGCAGCGGTGGTTTGGGGTGCATCCTTTAGTGGTCGATGTGCTGGCCGCACAAAAGCATTTACCGACAGGAGCAGCCGGTGGCACCTTCTAGTTCGTCTTTTGATGAGGGCGTTGGGAAAGAGGCAGAGCAAACGGGTGCGGGCAGCATTCGGGATGTGAGCGGGCGGCTGTTGCTGTGGGCTAAGCGAGAGGGCGGCAGCTTGGCACAGGTGGAATATGTTTCGGAGTTTGCGCGGCAGCAGGTAGAGCAGCAGTTGCGAGATGGGATGGCAACGGCGGGGGTGGCCGTTGATGAGATTTTGCTGCCTACTCGTTGTCCGGCTACAGAAATAGTGGAGTACTTGCTGGCCGAGCTGGTAAAGGTGCCGAGCGGCGTGGTGTTGGTAACTGGTTTTGCGACAGCGTTTGAGTCGCAGGTGCCGATAGAGGACTCCTTGCGCGTCATGAACTTTAACCGGGAGGCTTTGGTTGCCTTTCCGCTGCGGCAGGTGTGGTGGATGACGCCCGTAGTAGTGCAAAAGTCGCTGCACGCGATGCCCGATTTGCATGGATGGTTTAGCCCGAAACTGCGGTTGAGTGAGCAGGTAGAAGAAGTAAATTCTGCGGGAGGGCAAGCGAATCTTTTAGATGTGAAGTCATCGGGGAGCAACAGCAGCGCTGTCAGCTTTGACGATGCTCGTCAGCGTAGTCAGCGTTTGTTAGCTCAGTTTGCTTCGGCTAGAACGGCAGGTGCTGATGATATGGCGTTGCTGACAACTTATCTGCTTTCTGCTTTGGAGGCTTTGGCAGATGTCGGTGCTCAAAAGGAACTGCGGGATTTGACCTTGCAGTTTGAAGGATTGCTAGGCTCGCTGAAATTAAGTAGATCGCCTGAAGTAGCGATTGGTTTAGGCCGATTAGCAAGGTTGTACTTGAGACAGGGCCGATATAGCGAGGCGGAGCCGCTGTTTGTGCGATCGCTTTGGATAAGGAAAACGGAACTGGGCGATCGTTGTACTGAAACCGCTAGCAGTTTGGATAACTTGGCAGAACTATATTTGAGTCAAGGCCGCTATCAAGAGGCCGAGCCGCTGTTTGCTGAAGCATTAGATATTAGAAAAGCGGAACTAGGCGATCACCATCTCGACACCGCCACTAGTCTGAATAACTTGGCAGTGCTGTATGAGTTGCAGGGCCGCTATGACGAAGCCGAACCACTGCATACCGAAGCACTCGAAATTAGAAAAGCGGAACTGAGCGATCGTCATCCCGACACCGCATCTAGTCTGAATAACTTGGCAAATTTGTATCGTTCTCAGGGTTACTATGCCGAAGCCGAACCGATGTATCTCGCAGCGCTCGAAATCTATAAATCAGAACTAGGCAATCACCATCCTGAGACTGCCACCAGTCTGAATAACTTAGCAGCTCTGTATCGTTCGCAGGGCCGCTATGACAAAGCCGAACCACTGTATACCGAAGCTCTTCGAAATTAGAAAAGCGGAACTGGGCGATCACCATCCCGATACTGCTGGCAGTTTTTTAAGTCTCGCCATGCTCTATCACAACACTCAACGGCATCAGCAAGCTCTCTCCCACATTCAGAAAGCCATAGAAATCTATCTTTCAGTTCTAGGCTCAGACCATCTCTCCACTCAATCAGCCATGAGTTGGCTTGAGACTATTCAACAGGCGCTCAACGAACCACCAAATACTGAAAGCGTATAAGTAATCCTCCACCAAACACCTAAACCTGCTAGCACCTCATCCAAATCGTTAGTACCTTGTCTCAACCGATTCAGCACCTCACCCAAGTCGATCAGTATCTTATCCGAATAGAGCAGTACTTCATCTAGATCGATTAGTACCTTGTCTGAATCGATCAGTACTTGGTCTCAATCAATTGGCACCTCATCCAAATCAATTAGTACCTCATCCGAACTCACAAAAAGCTCTCAGCGGCTTCCGAAACCATCAGGCCAAGAAGCACTGCTATTTCCGAAGCTTCATAACAGCTCGCTTTACACTTCTCATTGCGTGGCGTGGGCGATTACCTGTACGATTTTGAGTGCTGCGCCTATATAAGAAACCTCGTGCGAAAAGTTGTAATTGCTGGTAATTGGAAAATGCATAAAACCCAGGCTGAAGCCTCGGCGTTTGTGCAACAGTTGATGCCCCAAATCGAAGGGGTGCCCGAGGGTAGAGAGCTGGTGCTCTGCGCTCCTTTTACCGCATTAGGGCGGCTTGTGGATAAGACCCAAGGCAGCACCATCAAGGTCGGTGCGCAAAATATTCACTGGGAAGACTCAGGCGCGTATACCGGCGAGATTTCTGGGCCGATGCTGAATGAGTTAGGCATTCGCTACGTGGTGGTCGGCCATAGTGAGCGCAGGCAGTATTTTGGAGAAACTGACGAGACGGTGAATGCCCGGTTAAAAGCGGCTCAGAAGGCCGGATTGACACCGATTTTGTGCGTGGGTGAAACGAAGCAGCAGCGCGATGCGAATGAGACAGAATCGATTATCGCAGGCCAAATAGAGAAGGGTCTGGTAGGCGTCAATCAATATGACTTGGTGATTGCCTATGAGCCTATCTGGGCGATTGGGACAGGGGATACCTGCGCGAGCGATGAAGCCAATAGAGTCATTGGCAAGATTCGCGCTCAGCTGGTGAATAAAGACGTGCCTATTCAGTATGGTGGCTCCGTGAAGCCTGGGAACGTCGATGAAATTATGGCGCAAAGCGAGATTGACGGTGCGCTGGTGGGCGGCGCTAGCCTGGAGCCCGATAGCTTTGCAAGGCTGGCGAACTACAAGGCTTAGTGAGGCTTAGCGCGCTTCCTAATAAGGCTCAACACCTGAGCGTTAAGCCTTATTAGGAAGTTGACCGCAAAGCTATACCAAAGCTTCAACTCTGCCCATATGCTTTCTCATAGAGCGATCGCTTTCGACCAGCAGCGGCTTGCGAGCGACTACCCACAGGTGAGAAACCGATAGGGTGTCTAAGCTATAGCGCTGGAAAGAGGTGGCTAGCTTACTCGCGTCAAAGTCAGGAGAGATAGCCGATCGCGTTTCTTTGAACGTGAGAATATCGAAGCGCTTTTGAAAATGCTCACGCCATCGGGGCGAGACCAGGCGGTTAGACCATCCACCCCGCTGAGAAGCCATCGTTTCCCACAGCCAAGGCTCGTAGTACAAAAACTGTAGCCAGTTTGCGTCGAAGTGGTAGTGATCCCTCAGGTCGATGGCATGTATGCAAAGTCCACCTGGTTTGAGTGCACGATAGGCTTCGGCCAGGACATGATCTACCGAGCGCCAGTGTTCTCCAGAGAAGTATGAGTAAACTAAATCAACGCTGCTACTTCTCAGTTTCCAGGGGCCATCTGCTTCAACAATTGAGTAGTTAAGCTGCTGCCTAACGCTGGAGAGATCTACTTTTTGGTGAGCGGGTAGCAGGCCGTTTTTTTGGCTTTGCTTAACGATAGGTAGAAACTGATCAATGTCTTGAGGATCAGCGTATGCCCTGATATCAATCGCGGTGACAGAGGCGGCACCTCGCGCTAGCAGCATGGCTGCAACGCCCAGGGAGTGGCCTGCGCCGACTTCAACAATGTCAGCGCCTTTGATGTCAACGTTGTTCTCTTTTGCAGCCTCCACAATCCGCTTGGCCCAGTCTGCCATCAGGTCTGGTTTGTTCATTGCGCCGGTTGTGGCTTTTGCCATCTGGAGCTTGGAAGCTAGCGGTAAATGGGCGATCGCATTTTGCAATGCATGGCGAACGGGATGATCGACTATCTCTTTTAATAGATCTGCCATTGCGATAGATTGTCCTTAGATACACCTGTATGTAAAGACAAATCAACTATTGTTAATGTTCCTAAACCGCGCCTTACGTTGCTTATTCACGGATAAGGGCGCGATAGTCGCGATTTTTGAGAAAAAGGGCGTTTAGAGCGCGTTTTTATCTTCAGGCGGCGTAAGCGGAAGCTGTGGCTTGTCGGATGCGATCGCACTCACTTCTACATCTGGGTTCACGGTATTGTAGTGCGCGTGAATGTAGGTGCGATCGCGCCCCTGCTTTTTAGCGTGATACAGCGCTAAATCTGCCGCCTGCACTAATATCTGAGCGGTGGTGTCGTGCCCGGGCACAATGGTTGAGACGCCCATCGTAACTGTGACGTAAGGTTTGTCGTTGTCAGCAGCATGAGCAATCTTAAGCGCACGAACGCTGTCATGAATTTTTTGAGCGATGCGCCAAGCCCCGTTCGTATCGGTATTGGGCAAGATAATGGCGAATTCTTCTCCTCCATAGCGGGCCACTAAGTCAGCCGGACGCTGAGGGCCTTTGAGCAGCGCGTTTGAGACTTCCTTGAGACAGCGATCGCCTGCCGGATGGCCAAAGCTATCGTTGTAGCGTTTGAAGTTATCGAGATCGCACAAAATCAGTGAAAGCGGCTGACGGTCTCTGGCTAAACGCTGCCATTCGCTAGCCAAATGCTCGTCAAAGCGGCGGCGGTTGGCTAAAGACGTTAGCCCGTCTAAGAGCGCCAGCTTTTGCAGCGTCTGATTTGTGGCCATCAGCGACTGATGCTTTTCAGCCTGGGCGATCGCCAGCGACAGCTCTACGGCAATACTCTGAGCGCAGGCGATCGCATCGAGACGCCAAACAGCAGAGTCCGCCAAAGCTAGCGCCATAATCCCCCAGTGCTTAGCGTCCGGTATCTCTGATATATCGTTTTGAACCTGGCTCTGGCCGTGTGCATTCAGCGAATAGCCAATATCGTATGTTTTTGGAACGGGCACCAGCAGCCAGCTCCCTGGCCAGCAAGCAAGCCACTGCCGGGTCTCCGTCGTTGGCAAGGGCTGCTGTCCGTACAGCTGTATTGTTTTACCCTGTACCAGCTGTCTCATCAAATCAGGAGATTCAGCGCGCACAATAGAGAATCGCCGTCGCCAAGCCAGCGATTGGTTTTGACAGTACTGTGCCACCTGCTGCCAGCATTGCGCGTCGGCCTGATACTCCAGTAGAACAACCTGCCGGGCTCTCAACAAAGCAGCCGACTCTACAACGGTCGCACCCAAGATGCTCGACAGCTTCAGAGAGTTGCGCAGCCTGCGCTCTACCTGGCGCAAACGCTGCTGCTGAGCCACACGATTATGCAGGTCTTGAACCTCTGTGACGCTATCGTATGCAGCGTCCGTAGATGTGGCGATCGCTTGATCATGGGATTCGCCCGTCAACGCAGCTCTTTCCGTTGACGTCTCATCCTTTTTTTCGGATGTTTTTTGTCCAGAAGACGGCCAGTAGCAGGCAGGTGCGGGTGCCTGAACGTGACGGTTGGAAGAAGAATGACGGTGAAGCATATCAAACCCTCCGCATAGCGCGGGGAAGAGGTGCTAGAAGCAGATACTTGTGACATGACAAATACCTAACGTGCCCGTTACCTAGCAACCCCTAGGTGAGAACAACCAAATGTTAAGTAGATACTCAGGAGTTGATCCATGGTAGCGCGCTGCGCAGTTGCATAGATCCGTGTATATCCCGATACAGTTTTGGGAAGAAATGCGGCCACTAGGCGACACCCGCACAGAGGTATAATTTATCACCTAGCCTGCAATCTTGTGCTGTGCGACTCAATACCTTTGGTTAGAAAGTTCCAATGACTGGGTTAATTATTTAGATATTTCAAAGAAAATTCCTCACACTAGAGAACTTAGTGTGTGGCGACCCCCATCTCGTTCAGTCAAAAGAGGTAAAAAGGCTCGCGCTTGCGCCTAATGGCTACAGCGTGAGAAATTTGTCTAACGCGGTGACCATTTTGGGGGGCCACCGTCTAACGTTTGCAACCCAGTTGAGATCCTTATAGCGGCCGTCTAGCCCAACCACGGCAACCCAGTTACTTTCAGCTTCGCCTTGCTGCCCTTGTTCCCATAGCGCAGCGGTCAGAGCTGCACGCATATCGACAAAGCTCGGGTATTTACGCACAAGGCTTTTCATAATCTGTATCGATTTGTCGGTGTCGCCGGTTTGATACAGAGCGAGTGCGTAGTTGCCGTAGGCGAGCGAGAAACTAGGCTGTAAGGTGATCGCGGCTTGGTAGTCAGCGATCGCTAGTTCCCAGTCGTTTTGCCCCGCTTCCGCATTTCCTCGGTTGTTATAGGCCGCAGGGTCGTCAGGATTAATTTGTAAAACCTGGTTGTAGTCGTCAATGGCGTCTTCCCACTGGCCCATCGCTTCCCACACAGCGCCTCGGTTGAGGTAGGGATCAGGCTCTTTAGGGGCTAGCGCGATCGCCTTAGAATAGTCGGCCATGGCCCCGTCTAGGTTGTTTTGACGTACGCGCACGTTGCCGCGATTGCTCCACACGGCCGCTTCTTGCGGCAGCTGCTCAACCAGCGCTGTCCACTGTGTTTCGGCTTCGTCAAACTGTCCGGTGCGGGTTGCCTCGAAGGCCGCTTGACGCAGCTGACTAATGTCTTCGATTTCCTGCTGACTCAGAGAAGCGATCGCACTGCTTTGCGCCAAAGCTGGTGCCGAAAACCAGTTTGAGGCAGCGCCAAACAGGGGACTCCCTAGCCAAAGGAACAGTCCTAAGGCGATCGCAATGATTTGTCGCACGGTTAGGTGCATAGTCTGTGCCTCTCTTGCCTATTGCCTAAAAGCGCTGCGCTTGTAAAAACCCGCGACTCTACTACTAGGGTAAAGGCAAACCTGCCTGATCCGGCTCAGAAGGCGAGCTCATCAGGTTGAATAAGGGCGCATCAGGCATGATGAAACGGCTTTGAATCGCTTCGTAGCCGAGATGACGACAGGCGGCAGGCGTGACCACTCGGCCTCGGGGCGTGCGCTGTAAGTAGCCAATTTGCAATAGGTACGGCTCGTACACTTCCTCAATGGTCTGCGGATCTTCGCCCGTAGACGCGGCCATCGTATCTAGACCCACCGGGCCACCGTTGAAGTTTTCAATCATCATCGTCAGCAGCTTTCGATCCGTCCAGTCGAGGCCGCAGGGATCAACGTTAAATAGCTCTAGGGCTTCGGCATGCGACAGCCTGATCAATCGGCCCCAGCTTTTTGACCTGCACAAAGTCACGTACGCGCTTGAGCAGCCGATTTGCGATTCGAGGCGTGCCTCTAGCGCGGCGAGCGATCTCAGCGGCTCCGTCTGGTAACACCTCAGTTTTGAGCACGTCGGCCGTGCGTAAAACGATTTGGGTGAGTTCGTCCACTTCATAAAAGCGAAGACGTTGAACTAGGCCAAAGCGATCGCGCAAAGGAGAGGCCAGCGCCCCCACTTTTGTGGTCGCCCCAACGAGCGTAAACGGCTGCAAAGGAATGCTTCGCGTCCGCGCGCTCTGCCCCTTACCAATCGTGATATCTAGCCGCGAATCTTCCATCGCCGGATACAAAATCTCTTCCGTCACCCGCGAGAGCCGATGAATCTCATCGATAAATAAAACGTCGCCCGCTTTCATATTCACCAGCAAACCGGCAATATCACGAGGCCGTTCTAGCGCAGGCGCGGTCGTAATCTTGCAGTCCACCTCCATTTCCTGCGCCAAAATGAGCGCCATGGTCGTTTTGCCCAGTCCCGGTGGGCCGTACAGCAGCAGATGATCCAGCGGCTCCTGACGCGACTTAGCCGCCTGAATCGCAATCATCAGCACTTCTTTGAGCGCCTTCTGTCCGATATAGTCACTGATCGCATCGGGCCTGAGGCCTTCTTCATTTCGCGAAAGCTCCGCCGGTTTGGCTTCACCCTTTAGCAGGCCTTCTTTTGGCGGTTTGCTTTCGGCTTCGACTGGCTTTGATACAGATGCGGCCTTTTTTTTCTTGCGGCCACCGTCATCGGCAGATTTTTTTGAGGAGATAATCGCCATATCACAGCCATATCACAATAGGCCCGCTGCACAGAAGCTAGTCAGACAGATGTACTATATCTTATCTGAACATCGTAGAACGCTTATGCCGAGGGCGGCATTACGCCCGCAGAGCGCAGTAAATCGGGCAGCGTTGGATAGCTGTCTGTGAGCCCAAGCTTAGAAGGGGTCACCGGATTTTCGTAGGTGAAGTGGCGGTAGTCCATACAGAACCTGTCCCAGTCCGCCATGCGAATGTTGAATACTTTGATGATGATTTTAGCGAGGCCGAGCGACAGGGGAATTTGGAAGTATTGACGCTTGCCTAAGTAGCGACTAATTTCGGTGACGACTTCGTTGGCGGTTTTAGTGGGGTTGCCCATCACGATCTCTCGCGAATCGTTTGGGCCAGGGGGATTATCTACTAGGTAGCAGACGATTGCCGCGATGTCTTTGGCGTGGATGTAGTGCAAGCTGCCGTCGGCGGAGATGAAGCGGATGATGCCGATGTACTTGGCAATTTCGGGGAGTCCGCCGGAGATATGAGAGTAGGGCTTAGTGTCGCTACCGCCGAAGACGAGGGTAGGGAAAACAGTGGTGATTTTTGGGGCGATCGCCAGCTCACTCAGCCGCTCATGACAAATGTATTTAGTCCGCACGTAGTCCGTGCCAATCTCACCCGCTTCCTTGAGCGGCGTATTGTCTCTATCTAAAATGCTGGCCGTCGAAAAATAAATCACCTGCTGACAGCGCTCGGGATCAAGCAGCGACATCAGCTCCAGCGTTTTTTCTACGTTAATTTCATAGCTTTCTTTGGGATCGCCCCAAGAAGTGGCTACCAAAATCGCCGTATCCATCGTCTTTAGCAGCGCGTCGAACTGAGCCACCTCGCGCATATCTCCTTTCAACACGGTAATGCCAGGGCGCTGGTCGGTCGGCACCTTCAGCTTGGCCGGGTTCCGCATCATCAAAAACAGCTCGTGCGCCGTGTTTTCAATCAGCGTTTCGACCAAATAATGGCCAATGCAGCCGCTCGCACCTGTGATGAAAATACGCATGATTCGCCCGTCTCGACAGATGAACTATTTTGACACAAGCCTAAGGCTAAGTAGCGAGGCATCAAGACTCACGAGTAACTTATGTAGCGCTGATAGAGCTTGCGTAATGATTAGCCCGGTGTTATTTCCGGCCGCGAGGTGTAGGGCATCTTATGAATAATTCTACGAAGCCAAGGTACTGCTTCTAATGCTTTGGGAATTGGCGTTCAATCCGCAGGGTGCGCGTTCAGCGCCTCGCAGTCCATTCAACATCGTTATGATATGCAACCTAGTCAATTAGTATTCGAGCCAGCAGGCAGCTTACAGAGAGCGAATTTAGAAAATCCTGACGTATCAACGCCGTCAATTGGCCTTCAAGAAATCTTGAACCGGTTCAGTCAGCGAGCTTTGCTAGAGACCGAGATTATTGCGCTCTATCAGACGGCAGCAACCACGATCAAAGAAGCCTTGCAGGTCCCGTTTTGTCGCATTTGGCAGGTGACTTCTGATGGCTATCGACTCCAGCAAATAGCAGGCGACGTAGATCCGGTTGTCGGCCAGAGTGTGCTGCTGCCTGCTACCGAAATTGTTGAATCTTCGCAACAGGCGATTTTGTCTGTGCAGCAAAACCTGTTTATTCCCGCTCCACCCGAGAGCATTAGCGGAGTTATCACTCAAATCCCGGGTCAGGAACGCTGGATAGGCTGCGTTGAAGTCCATGCTTTTGATGCTTACGAATTCGACCTAAACACCATTCACTTTTTACAGACGGTTGGCCATATTCTGGCCAACGCGACAGAGCGCCATCGCTTAGAAGCGTTAACGAGCACTCAAAGCCATGTTCTAGAAAAAGTCGCCGCTGAGACAGACGCTATTGAGGTTTTCAATCTCCTCTGTCTGCTGTTAGAAAAGCAGCTGCCCGACGCCTACTGTTCTATTTTGATCCTCGATCCAGAGACACAGCAGCTAGGTGGCGGTGCCGCACCCACCATGCCGATAGAGTACGCCAAAGGGGTTGATGGACTGCTCGTAGGCGAGTGTGCAGGGTCTTGCGGTACGGCGGTGCACAGAGGAGAAGCCGTCTTCGTCAACGACATTGCAACTGATCCGCTATGGGCCGCTTTTCGAGATTTTGCGCTCTCACATGGCATCAGAGCTTGCTGGTCTATGCCCTTCTTTTCAAAAAGCGGAGAGGTTTTAGGCACCTTTGCCATCTCTCACCAGGCCCCCTGTCAGCCTACGGCCCACCACCGCGCGGTGCTCAAAGCAGCGGCGCACCTAGCGAGTATCACTACCGAAGCGCATCAAACTCAGCTCAGCCGTCAGCAGCTTCACCAAACGCTTGAGAAACAGGTTGCTAGCCGCACTGCTGAACTGCAAACGACGCTTCAGAACCTACGCCAAACCCAATCCCAGCTCATTCAATCGGAGAAAATGGCAGGATTGGGACAAATGGTTGCGGGCGTGGCCCACGAGATTAACAATCCGACCACTTTCATTGCAGGAAATCTGAATCACGTTGAAGAATACGCCCAGGATCTTTTAGCTTTAGCTCAGCTCTGTGAGCGCGAGCAGCTTAACCTACCGCCTCAGCTGGTAGAGAAACTACAGGCTGTAGATCTTGAGTACGTAGCCGACGATCTGCCGAAAGTCCTAAATTCGATGCGCCTGGGTAGCGATCGCATCACGAACATCGTATTAGGACTGCGCAACTTCTCACGGTTAGACGAATCCACTCAAAAGCCCGTTGATCTTCATGAGGGAATAGCCAATACGCTGATGATTTTGAATCATCGCTTAGTTGAGCAAGGCGATCGCCCCGCTATCGAGGTTCACCAACAGTATGGTCAGCTTCCTTTAGTAGCTTGTTTTGCCAATCAGCTCAATCAGGCCGTTATGAACATCCTGACAAACGCCATTGACGCACTAGAGGATGGGCAAGTTGCAAGGCCAGCGATCACGATTCAAACCGAGATTCAGGCTGACCAGGTTGTCATTCGGATCGCGGACAACGCAGGCGGCATTGAACCAGCTGTGCAGAATCGCATGTTTGAACCGTTCTTCACCACAAAGGCGGTTGGCCGAGGGACTGGGCTAGGCCTCTCGATTAGCTATCAGATTGTGGTGGAGCGACACCAAGGCCGTTTAAGCTGCCAGTCGCAGCTAGGGCAGGGAACCGAATTTATGATTGAGATTCCCTACCAGCCGTAGACTCGCCGTAGGAGCTGTTGTGAGCTCTAAGGCTACAGCAGCTCATTGACCTGTTTGCCAACCTCGAAGAAATAAGCGCCGTTTTCTTCGGGCGTGCCGGGTAAAATGCCGTGGCCCAAGTTGAGAATGTGACCTTTGGGGCCAGCTTTTTTAACGGTGTCGATAATGCGATCGCGAATCACTTCTTTAGAGCCAAACAGCACGCCAGGGTCCATATTCCCCTGCACCTTCATATCTGCGCCCAGCCGGCGACGCGCATCGGCCATATCCACCGTCCAGTCCACGCTAATAATATCCACGCCCGACTCCTTCATAATTTCGAGCGCGCCTGCACTACCGCTCACCAGCAAAATCAAAGGCGTATCAGGATGCGTTGCTTTCACCTGGCGAACGATTTGCTGCTGATAGGGAAGCGCAAAGGTTCTATAGTCCTGTGGGCTAAGCTGACCAGCCCAAGAGTCGAACAGCTGGACGACTTGCGCGCCGCAGTCGATCTGGTGGCGGACGTAAATGGCGATATTGTCTGCGATTTTAGTCAGCAGCGAATGCAGCATCTCGGGCTGCGAAAACGCCATATTTTTGATGACAGAATAGGTTTTAGATCCCTTCCCTTCAACGATGTAAGCCGCTAGCGTCCAGGGCGCGCCTACAAAACCTAGAACGGTGGATTCGTTGCCCACTTCCTCACGCAGAGCGCCTAAAATCTTCCGGATGTATGGCATCGATTCATCAGGATTAAGCGTTGTGAGTGCGTCAATTTGTTCCTGACTGCGAATAGGTGAATCAATGATTGGCCCTTTACCTTCAGCCACGTCCATCGCCACGCCCATGCCCGGAAGCGGGGTCACAATATCAGAGAAAAGAATTACGCCATCTGGCTTGAAAGCTTTCCAGGGCTGTAGAGACACTTCAATCGCGACCTCGGGAATCTCGGAGCGGTCGCGAAATGAAGGATACTTCTCTCGCAAGTCGCGATAGGCCTTCATATAGCGGCCTGCCTGCCTCATCATCCAAACCGGGGGGCGCTCAACTTCTTGGCCTTGGGCAGCCCGCAACAACAGAGGCGTTTGGTTAGATCCGGTCATGGGATGAAGCTCTTAAATGTTCACTTGATTTAACTTCGCTAGCTTATCATTCACTGATGCTTGCAGCGCTTGAGGGCGTTCCCCCTGCGCAATAACGCGTAAAATTAGAGCACGCAAAGAACCGTGGACGAACCTGTAACAGCCCAATCAAGATTTTATGGAAATTGTGAACTTTTTTGAAAAGCTAGCCGGTCGCTGGTTTTCGCAACGGACGACTCACGCCCTATCAACGCAGCAATCTAAGGCAGGCAAGTCTGATCTAGAGGTTGAGTTTTTAACCGCAGATACCGCCGAGGTGAAGCAGCTCTGCGCGCAACAAAAGGAATCGACGCCGCTTTGTGGGCTGCGTATTCAACAGAGCAGCACCATAGATGGTGATACCAAACCCAGAGTAATGACAACGCTGCTAGTGCCTTTAAAGCCTGAAGAATCTGACGGCATTTACAGTGGCACGATTTTGCGTAGCGGGGCCCAAAACAAGAGCAGCTACACCTTAGAAGAAGAGGTGCTGACAATCGTAAACGATCAAGAAGAAGCGCATTCAGAGGAGCGCATGTGGTTTATTAACGAGAACTTGCGCATGCGCACGGGGATGACGGAACTGAAAGGTGGGCCAAACAGCGGACTGCGCGTGGCTTCGTTTTGCTCAGAAATTCGGATGGGCGTGAAGCCACCCAAGGATGCCTAACGTACTATCTTGCTTCGGCCATCATTGCGATCGCCTTCTGCTTCGCTAGGCGCAAAGTCTGGGCCGAAAACGGCAGTGCGGGCTTAAAAGGTTGAATCGCCCGCGCTGAAGAATAAAGGACACCGTTGAGCTGGCGTTTGGCCAAGAGTGCTTCTTCTCTATCGGCGGTCGCGTAGGCAGACGTTGTGTAAGAAGGAAAATCGCGCCATGCTTTGTTATCTAAGACCTTTTGACGAGCACTTTCTTCTTCAGCGCTGCTTTTAGACTCAGTAGTTATAGGCGCTTCAGCGGATTCTGAACCCTCGTGAGCGGGCGCATACGCGGCCATCTCGGGAGGAGATGCCGCTAATTCAGCCAGATTAAACGAGACCACTGCGGGTGGCTTGGGCTTGAGGGTTGCGATTCTTTGAGGGGCTGTAGAGGAAGGGGTCAGCTCAGGGGCGGGCGGCGCGTATTGCTGCTGGTGCGATCGCCACTGATTAGAACGGTTGTAGGAAGCTGTACGGCTAGACGATGCCGCTACACTAGCGGGCGATTTTGCCTTTGCCGAGGGCGCTGAAGAAATCGGCAGAGCGGGCGTAGCCTTGATAGGTGCGATCTTAACCTCACCAAACTCTCTACAAACCGCTGCCTCAAAATCGTGCGTGACGTGGCGAATGGGCTGACCGCGCCGCTGCCACAGCTCCAAAATTTGCCTCACAGACACCGACTTGTATCGCCCTTGATATAGAGCCTCTACCACCGCATCGCGAATCCAGCTAGGGCGATAGAACTCAAGCCAAAGCGACACCCACTGCCGCGCATCGTGCCCACCGAGTTCAAAGCGATAGCCTTCGAGCAACACAGCTGCTTGCTGCGCCTCTGGTGACGTAGAAAATGTGGCCGAAGTCATAATAAATTGCTGCCTACTCGCTCAAGCATCTTAATCTCTTGGTTATGCCCTTCCAATCTTGAGGTAGCACCCTTTTATAACGAATGCCTAAAGGTTAGCAATAGATAAATTAGCTAAATACGTCAGTAAGTACGCTTATCATCTATGAAGGGAGTATTTCATCCGCAATCCTACGGAAACCGCACCCATAATATGTGTTATTAGGGTAGCTCACTTTGCATCGGCTGAACGCGGCTGGCGATACCAAAGCGATCGCTAGGGCGGCTCAATCACGCCGCCGCGCACCCGGCGTACTCTGGGTGAATCGAAGGGATTAGTATCGCCTACCCAGCTAAAGTTACTGAGTCGAAAGCCTACGGAACCGGTGTTTTGAGCGGTGTCGTACAGCAGCAAAATGCCATACGTGCGGCGCGTGTACTCCAGACTGTAAATTGTACTGATAGCTCGATTTTCATTCAGGCTCACCTGCGTTTCTAGGCCCGCGATAAACGGGCCATACACCTGCTGGGCAACCCCAAGCGTCAGAATATTTCTGTCTACTTCGCGGTCGAATAAGAAGGGAGAGTCAGCGCCGCCAATAAAGGATTGCGAGTAGCCTGCTTTAAATCGGGTGTAGTCCCCAAAATTGCGTACCAGATGGCCGAACTGTCCTTCTACGCCAATTTCTGCCACAAGATTGTCTTGAAAGTCGCCGCTGGAGTAATAGGTGCCGGTGGCGCGAAGGCCGGTAATCAAATCGAGCGAGGGGACAACCGGTTCGGGCGTGTAGCGTAGGCCTTCATTTTGGGTGGCCGCTTTGGGCTGACCGCGCCACAGGTTGAAGTCTTTACGCAGGGCGGCGCTGGCTTGAAAGCGGCCCAAGGTCGCGCGGCCTGAGTCAGAGGTTAGTTCGGGGCGATCGCTCTCGGCATTAATCAGCTGTGCGCTCGCCTGATACGTCAGCTCAGGGCCGTTTTCACCTAATCGAATTTCGGGGGAAAGCAGCACCGCGCCCAAGCTCGACTGCACGTCTCGAAACCCTAGCGTGCCGTTAAACAGCCTTTCGCGATAGCTGTATTGCAGCGTTAGCCGATGATCGCCTAGTGCCTGCTCAGCGCGAATGCTGGTTCGCAGCTTTTCCGTAATTTCGTTGAGATTAAAGCTATTAAGATCGGCGCTGCCTCTGAGCCTGGTAGTTGGCGTGAGCTGCGAGCTGAGGTCGGCGGTGAGGCCAAAGTTGCCCAGGTCGAAAGGCGTATCGCTTTGATCGCTAAAGGCTCTAGCCGCAAAGAATTGGGGCGTGATCGAAAATCGAGTTTTATCGGTTCTGATGAGAGGGACTTTGCGACCCACATAAAAGCCACCGCGATCGCTGCCATCAATACCTACGCTCACGGGCACCGGATTGAGATCATCGCTAGCGACGCCTCCCCCTCTACTTAGCAAAATTCGCCTTCTTAGCAGCGGAATCGATAGCCCATCGTCAAAAACAAGCCGAGGATTCTTGAGCAGCAGTTCGTCCTGAGTCGGTGACACGTTGCGTAGCAGCAGCCGCTCAGCGCGCACCTCTAATTCTGGCGGTGAAAACGGATCGTTCGTAATCCGCACCTCGCTAGCCCGCCAGCCTTCGACATCGAACGTGAGCGCGTCTGTTTCAAACCGAAGCTGCCTCAGGTTACTATCTGAGTCGCTGCTGCCCGTGGGCCGAGTACTGTCACTTGTGGCAATGCGGACGCTGCCATCGCTATCGACCTCTAGGCCGCCTCTACTCAGCGGATCGTAAGCGCGGCGAGTCGCAGGTGAGCTGCCTTCTAGCGGATTGCTGAGGTCTTCACCAACATCGGGTAAAAACAGCGTACCGACTGCGCCTGAGACCACGCCAGCCTGCTGAATAAAGTTGTATTCTGCGCGATCGCCTCTCACAATCTGAGCGCCCCGTGTGAGCAGCACTTCCCCATCGGCCAGGACGTAGCGGTTCACCAGATTCAGCCATAGCTCACTAGTTTCTATAATGGCGTCGTTAAGCCGCAGCACCACATTGCCACGCGCTGTAATGACCTGCGCCACCGGATCATATTCCTGAAAGTCGGCAGAGAGTCGTAGCTGAGAAGCAAATTCTTCAGGCGTTAAATCGTCACCCGTTTCAACTTCAACCTCAACCGGCACCGATTCAGCCGGCTCGGATTCGTCCAAGCTCGGATCTTCTGACGGGTCAGCCTCGCCTGATGACGGATTCAGCGTTTCTGTCTCTAGAGGATCTGGTTGAGCGACCCCTGGGGTTGGCGGTGACTCTAGCGAGGGCAGGCCACCCTCTGCTTGCGCGAGCAAACCAGCCGAAATTTGCACAGGAACTGCATGGTCAGAGCGCGTTGCAGCAGACGCTAGCAGCTTGTCCAAAAGATTGTCGTCAGCAGTAACGGTCTTGACAACCACTTCTACAGGCGGCTGAGCGGGGGGCAAGTCAACATACACCATCTGCCGCTAACCTCCCCAAAAACAATAAGCCGAAAACAAGTCAGACGCGATCATCGGCCACACAAAAGAACAGCCCGACAAGGCGGGCTGTTTTGATCAAGACTGATCGCTATTCAAGAGGGCAGTATCGAGATCCGAACCTAATTAAAAACACTAGATTAAAGATTTTAGGCGATTTTAGTCAAAGTCGTTGCTACCGCCGGGGTTACGAGCAGGGTCTCCGCTCAAGAAACCGAAGATAAACAGACCGACAAAGAAGGAGATGGTGATGTATACAACGATTTTGAGCGTTATCATTTCTTATTACTTCCAAGGAGTGCGAACTGAAATGTTAAATAATCATATCGCACCGGTCTCCCATCACAGGCAATAAATCGCAATATTATGAGTTTGTGTAAACAAATGTTACACGGGTAAGAACACCATCTTCGGTACCAGGATGTTCCCCATGGCCGGTGGTGACCCGAATGCAGGTGCTGTTGTGGCCTCTTGGGTTGCCTTTGTAATAGTAGGCACGGTGCGAATTTCACCGATACCTAGAAAGTCTTCAGTGCCTGCGTCCATTACCCGAACGGGAGCTGGGACTATCTCAGGATTTGCCTGGAAGTTCGTGACGCTTTGCGCTTTTGTAAGGCCTTCAATGCCGTCTTCGGTAAGGGCAATTTTTTGACCCATGCGCCAGCGTAGGGCGATCGCAGGCGAGAGAACAATTGCCTGCAAATGCCGCACTGCATCGATCGCTGCGTGGGGACTGAACGTTTTTTGAGCGATCGCCCGCTCCAAATTCTCCAGTGTCGTACTGCCTTCTAAGTCAAAACCACTGCTGTGCGTTCGCGTGAGCCGAGCCAGTGTCGCCCCCGTGCCCACTGCCGCGCCTATATCTCTTGCTAAAGAGCGAATGTAAGTACCCGCACCACAATCCACATCCACCGTCAGCTCTGGATGCTGAGCTGACTGCCAGTCACGCACCGTCAGCTGATAAATCGTGACCTGACGAGTCGGCACCTCAATCGTCTTTCCCTTACGGGCTAGGTCATACAGCCGCTTGCCATCAACCTGAATAGCGCTGTACATCGGTGGCGTTTGGTTCAGCGTGCCGAGAAACTGGGGCAAAACGGCCGCTACCTCTGAGCGCTGTAGGTGGGCGGCAGGTTGCTCAGAGTCAATTTCGCCTTCTAGGTCGTCGGTGGTGGTGGTCACGCCAAATCGGATAACGGCTCGGTACGCCTTACGTTCGGGCAGGTACTGAAGCAGCCTTGTGGCTCGGCCTACGGCAATGGGCAACACGCCGGTTGCTAGCGGATCTAACGTACCGCCATGGCCTACTTTTTTGGTTTGGATCAGTCGGCGCACGCGGGCTACACAGTCGTGAGAGGTCCAGGTGGCGGGCTTGTGTAAATTGATAAATCCGTTAATCATTGTTTCTTTTTTGGAGTGCGCCTTCGCCGGTTAAGTCTCGATTGAGAAAGCTGTCTAGCGCTTGCTGAAGGTTTTGCCCTAGCTCGGCAGCAGCGCGAAGTCGGGTGTTGAGATCGCGAGCGGGTAGGTTGGTGATGAGGCTCAAGGGCATTTCGGGGCGACTAAAGCGGGTGGTGAAGGCGCTGGTGAGGATGGGCCGATAGCGCTCGTCTTCGTTGAGGTAAAGGCTCAAGAAAGCTAGGCTCATGGCCTGAGTGTATTCCTGTGCGACTTCGGGCACCGGGCCTATGATGCTGGAGGAGAGATTAAAGGTTTCGGTGCCGGTTGGGCCAATGGTGGAAAAGTGAGTCGCGCCTTCTAGCAGCAGCAGGTAGCGTTCGGGAGTGGTGAGCCAGGTAAAGGGGCGAATTTGCTCAGGTAAGGCGGGAGCGATGGTATCGGCACTACTGGTCATCATGAATATGGGAATGTCGATTTGGGCGATCGCATCCTGACCAAAGATGGTGCTGGTGATGGGATTAATCGCGACGGCAGCTTTGACGCGAGCATCGCTAAAGTCAACGCTGCGCTGATTGGGTAAGCCGATGGCGATCGCCTGACACTGTAAAAGTAGTGAAATATTCACGCTGAAGTCAGACGGACAGGCGTTGCGCAGTGAGTCTAAATTAAGCGGGGCTCCCGCGACTGCGAGGGCCGTGTAGCCGCCAAAGGACTGGCCGATCACGCCGACGTTGTTAAAATCAACCGCGCTGAGATTTTTGTTGATAGCCGCCTGAGCTTCTAAGGCATCTAAAACTTCAGTAATCAGCTGCGGACGGTTTACAAATTCCTCATTGGGAATCTGGCTGGCTCTGCCAGCAACAAATGCATCTAGCCGCTCGGCGCTGCTGCCGGGATGCTCAACATTGAAGACTGCAAAGCCATGACTCGCTAAGAACTGGGCTAGGTAGGCGTATGAGGTGCGATCGCTGCCCACTCCGTGAGAAATCACTACCGCTGGATACTTTAGCCCTGACACGCTTTCAGTCCTTGGCAGGTAAGACACTGGCAAATACACATCTACAGGCTTGCTAGTCGATTTGAGTCGAATAGAGGCTTTGCTCACCGCGTAACGCCCCTGACCACTCACCAAGTCGTTAAGGGACGCGGCTGTAGATCCTGCTGGGAACGGTTCGCTAGCCGTTTGGAAAGAGAGTTCTTCAACTAGATCTACGGCTAGTGTGGACTGGTTTAAGGTGCTGCTGGCTTGAGCGGCGATCGCTAGCCCCTGCGGAATATCAATACGCAGTACAGGCGTTGGAAACCGGCGAATCACATTCAGAATAGTCAGCCCTTCTTCAGTATCTGCGGCCGCTAAAATCGCGGCCCCTCGCAGCCCTTTACTGCCCGAGAGTCTTGCCCCCGTCCGAAAAACTGCGCCAATTTGATTGAGTAAAAACTCACCTTGAGGCGTGTAGGCAAACTGCGCCACCGTCGTGGGCGCAATATCAGCTCTTTGGGTCAGTAGAGCGCGGGCCTGCATCAAAACAGCATCATCAACGTCTGGAATCATGCCAACGTAGGGTGCTAGCTCGTCAGTGATTCGCCCCTCTTTTACATAGGCCTCTAGCGAATCAACCGAAATGCTGCGTTCGATACCCGTCCCCAGCGAAAAAATAATGCGCTCGGCAGCCTGAGTAGGCAGCACCCAAAGCGGTGACAAAGCCAGTACGAGCTGCATAAGTAAAAATTGATACGGGCTGCGCTTTTGTGGCTTCAGCTTCCTAGAAGCGGTCTGAAAAGAACCTCTAAAAGCCTTGCCAAGCCACTGTTTATGCAAACGCAAAATTCTCATAGCCCTCATCATATGCCAACGCTTTGTGGGTTGGCAGGTACCCCAAAGTAGTAAAGGCTACTCGCTATTCCTTTACCGATTTATTGCTTTTGACATGCACCCCCGGCTGAAGCGCGGGGGATTCTCCGGCTAGAGACACAAACCTAGCTGTTGTGGCTCGTACGGTTGGCTTAACGCTTCAACGGGCATTGCTAGCAAGCTAGTCTTACGCGCCCTCTGCGTTCGTTTAGAGTCGTGCGCTAATCCAGCGCCGACTTGATCTATATTCTTTGCGGCATTCTCGTCTCTATCATGCTCAGTTCCACAGCTTATGCACAGCACTGAGCGAATAGAAAGATCCAATTTGCCCCACTTAAAACCGCAATCAGAACATCTCTGAGAAGTAGGTTCCCAACGAGAAATGATCGTTACCTTGCGGTTGACGTGCTGAGCGGCTTTGCCCTCTAGCATGGTGCGGAACTTTGCCCATCCCTGCTGCGAGATCGCGCGGCTAAGCTTTCGATTCTTCGCCATGTTGCTCACTGCCAAATCTTCGAGGCTCACCGTTTGGTTTTCGCGGATGAGCTTAGTTGACTGAGTATGCAGAAAGTTTTTACGAGTGTTGCGAATTTTGAGCTGTAGCTTGGCAATCTTTAGCCGGGTAACCTCACGACGCTTTGAACCCTTTTGCTGACGGGCCATACGCTTCTGAGTGCGTCTAACCTTTTTGTCTAGCTGAGAGTAATCAGGCGCTGTAATCGGTTCTCCAACACTAGGGAAGGCAAACACCTTAATTCCTAAGTCGAGACCCATTGAGGATCGCAAAGGCTCAACGCTCTTTTGCCCTATCTCTACCACGAAACTCGCAAAGTACTGACCAGCAGTATTCTGGATGACCGTTACAGAGCTTGGCTCAGAAGGCAGCTCACGCGACCACTTAACCTTGAATAAACCCATCTTGGCTAGGAAAAGCTTATTGCCTTTCAGGGAAAATCCGCCCTTTCTGTATCGCGCTGATTGCTCATTTGTGCGTTTCTTGAACTTTGGAAACTTTGCTCGTCCGATGCCTTTGAGCGATGCAAACCAGTTCTTGAAAGCAACGCCCAAATCAGCTACAGATTGCTGTAGAGGAATATTGCTTACCTCAGCTAACCATGCCCGCTCTATGGTGCGTTTTGCCTGCGTAATTACAAGCTTTTGCAGCTCACCATTGCTCGGCCACTTCTCGCCTTCAGGCGTATTGCGCACCAAAGCCAAAGCATCGTTGTAGACAACACGAACACACCCAAATGTTTGAGCAAGGCTTTGAGTCTGCCGCTGCGTTGGATAAATTCGATAGCTATAGCGTGCTTTCATGCTTATAATTATAGCGTAGTTTTGACGGCACAATGACGGATGAAGAAGCTAACGGTTCGATGTTCTGATGAAGAATATGAAAAGCTTATGGCGTATTGCAAGAAGAAGGAGAAGACGCAAAACACTATCCTTTGCTGGCTCATTACTACTCTGGACGTTCGCTAGCACTCACCTGAGAGACGCGAGACTTAGACCCCGGCCTGAAGGCGCGGGGCTTGCCTTCTTTCTCTCAGACTCTCTTAATTCCGCTCAGCACCCAGTAAAGATAGTAGCGCTGCTTCGGTTAGCTGAGTCAAGCCCAGAGATTCCGCTTTTTCCTGCTTAGAACCGGCATTTTCGCCAATGACGACGTAATCTGTTTTGCTACTCACCGAGCCACTGACTCGGCCACCGGCTGCTTCGATCAGGCTTTTGGCCTCAGCACGCTTAAGTGTCGGCAGTGTGCCGGTAATGACAAAGCTTTGTCCGGCTAAGGGCTGTGGCTGGCTATTTTCGGCTTTCGCTTCGGCCTCTAGCTGAAGGCCTGCTGCGCGCAGCCTTTGTATGAGGGTTTGGTTGGCGGGCACTTGAAACCACTGCCGGACGGACTGAGCAATTTCGGGGCCGATGCCGAATACGCGAGCGATCGCATCTCCCCCGGTCTGAGCAAGCACATCAGCCGACCGGAAATTATCGGCCAGCAGCTGAGCGTTGGTAGAGCCCACTAGTCGAATGCCCAAGCCGTAGAGCACTTTGGCCCAGGGTCTAGATTTAGAAGCAGCGATCGCATCCACCAGCTTGGTCGCTAGCTTCTCTCCCATCCGATCCAGCGTCAGCAGCTCCTCTCTGGTCAAATCATATAGATCGGCCACAGAGGTCACCATGCCTTGATCGATCCACTGCTGCACCCAGCGATCGCCCAGCCCGCTAATATCCATCGCATCGCGACTCGCCCAGTGCCGCACCGACCCCTGCAAAATCGCCGGACAGGAGCCATTCACACAGCGCGTCACCGCTTCGCCTTCTGGCTTCACGACGGGCTGATCGCACACCGGACAGTTCGTCGGCAGCTGATAGGCCTTCGCGTCCTTGGGCCTAAGATCTGAAATCACCCGCACGACTTCAGGAATAATTTCGCCCGCCTTTCGCACAATGACCGTGTCACCGATGTGCAAGTCTAGCTCGGCTAATCTGTCAGCATTGTGAAGGGTGGCGCGGGCCACGGTGGTGCCTGCTAGCTGCACGGGGCTCAGTTCGGCTACAGGCGTGATTGCGCCCGTGCGACCGACTTGAACGGTGATGGATTCTAAAATGGTAGGGACTTCTTCGGCGGGATATTTGAGGGCGATCGCCCAGCGCGGAAACTTATGGGTAAAGCCCAGCCGGTCTTGCAGCTCAAAGCTATTGAGCTTCACCACCACGCCGTCTGTGAGGTAGGGCAAATCGTGGCGCTTCTCCTCCCACAGCGCGTAGTACGCAAACACTTCATCGGCTGTAGCGCACACCTGCCGGTTCGGATTTACTCGAAAGCCCAAATCCTGCAAGCATTCCAGCGCGGCCCATTGATCGGTAGGCGCTGGCACGTCACCTGTCCCGTCGGGCATCAGCAACGTATAGGCAAAAAAGTCGAGCCGCCGGTCGGCCACTTCTTGAGCATTGAGCTGCCTAAGCGTGCCTGCTGCCGCATTTCTAGGATTGGCAAACAGCGCTGTCCCTTCGGCCTCACGCTTTTGATTGATCTCGTCAAATACATTTAGCGGGAGAAAGGCCTCGCCGCGAATCTCGACTATAGGCGGCGGACTTTTACCTTCTAGCATTTGCAGCCTCAGCGGAATGGTGCGAATCGTCCGTACGTTTTGGGTAATGTCTTCGCCTGCAATGCCGTCGCCTCTCGTCACGCCTCTCGTCAGCAGGCCGTTTTCATAGGTAAGCGCCAGCGCATTGCCGTCAATTTTAAGTTCCGTCACCGCGTCGGCCTCGCCAACATCAGGCTCTAAGCGCTGCCAGCGGGCCTGCCAATCGCGATATTCATTAATGTCGAAAGCATTTTCCAGGCTGTAGAGCGGAATATTGTGGGCCACTGAAGTGAACTGCTCGGCAGGTTCTGCGCCGACGCGCTGTGTGGGGCTATCGGGCGTCAGCAGCGTTGGATACTTGGCTTCAATATTCTGGAGTTCACGGTATAGCCGGTCGTAAACGGAGTCGGGCAGGTCGGGCGCGTCAAGAACGTAGTAGGCGTAGCTGGCTTTTTGTAGCTGCGATCGCAGCTCAGCTGCACGAGCCGTCACCTGGCTACCTGGCTTTTCGGCACTCGGCTTTTCGGCATTCGGCTTTTCGGCATTCTTTGAAGTGACCATCACGCCTCTACGTAGTTCATTTGTATTGCTAAAGATACTACCTTGTCGCCATAGAAGCCATGTAAAAGCGATTGGCTTCAGGCATTTTTATAGCATCTGCAAGTCTTCTATAGGCGACTCTTACAAACCTTACCGATTTCTCAGTCATTTCTCAGTCATTTCACAGGCATCTCAAAACCGTTGGGAATAATGCATTAGAGAAGCACTGCGTTGCCCATTTTAGATAAGTCATCTGCATAGTTTCTCTCGTTTTTAGAGCATTCCTATATGCGAATCACCACCAAGTTCATCGGGTCTTCAGCAATTTTGATCGGTCTCACGGCGCTGCTCTCTGGCAGTAGCTATTGGATGGATCGTCAGGCCGCGCGATCGCTCGATGAACGCTACGCGCTCACCCAAAGCATGAATGACAGCGTTGTTCAGCTACAGGTTTCTTTTCAGAGGCAGATTACAGCGCTCAGCCGCCTCTCAGTACTTAGGGAAGATATTGGACAAATCGGGGTTTACAAGCAGTCGCGGAGAAATTTCTTTGCAGCGCTTGATAGTTTAGAAACGCTCATTCCTGACTCAGACAAATCTGCTCATATCAAGCTTAATGGCATCCGTCAGCAGCATCGATATTTAGAGACTGTCGCACAACGAATGCAGACGCCGCAGCAGTCAGATCTTGATTTGGAGTCTCAAATAGAGGGGACTATTCGCGCGCTCAAGCTCTTTGAATCGAATACTGAAACCTATATCAATGCGCTGATTGAAGATGCGGACGTGCAGGTCGCTGCCTACGGTGAGGAGCAGCAGGTGTTCTACATTCGAGCCGCTTGGATAGAAGTGCTTACCTGTATTTCGGTCATGCTGTTGCTTGCGGCTCAGTTTCGCTACCTGCTGCGGCCGATTATGCGATCTTTGCAGACGCTAGAGGCTAGCGCTAATCAGATTGATAGCAGAGCCTTGGCAGTCGAAGGGGGCCATCAGGCCGCTGCGGTTCCCAGACTGAAGACGGTTCACTTAAACACGAATGACGAGCTTCAGGCGGTAGCTGACGCTTTTAATAAGATGGGCGATCGCCTGATGCGGTCGTATCGAGAGCTGGAGCTGCGGGTGGCCGAAAGAACCGCCTCGCTAAACCGGGTGAATCAGGATTTGTTAGAGGAGGTGCGCGATCGCACGGCTGCTGAGGCCCAGCTACGGCAAACCCAGCTACAGCTTTTGCAAACCGAGAAAATGTCGAGCCTGACTCGTCTCGTTGCAGGCGTTGCCCACGAAATTAATAATCCGGTGAGCTTTATTCAAGGAAACTTGGAGCCCGCCCAGGCCTATATGGACAGCCTGCTCTCTCTGCTGCAAGGCTATGAGTCTGAGTGCCCAGAAGCCTCTGCTGAGCTGAGAGCAGCGGTTGAACAGGCGGACTTAGATTTTATTCGAGAAGATTTTCCGCAGCTGTTGCAGTCTATGAAAACGGGGGCCGATCGAATTACGACGATTGTGCGATCGCTCAGAACCTTCTCTCACTTGGACGAATCTGAAACTAAAGCAACCAATCTCCACGACGATCTCGATAGCGTCCTGCTGCTGCTAACGCCCAAAATGAACGAGTACGGTCATCTGGCTAATGCCAGAGGCACCATTACAACCGTTCGCGAGTACGGCACGCTGCCTAAAGTCTACTGCTACCCCGGCCAGCTCAATCAGGTGTTTATGGGGCTGCTCACCAATGCCATTGAAGCGCTGACAGCTGCTGAGGGTGTTGAAAATCCTACGATTACGGTGGTGACTGAGGTGGTGGGCGATCGCGTTCGTATTCAGATTTCAGATAATGGCATTGGCATGAGCGATCGCGCTTACAGCCATCTGTTTGAGCCCTTTTTTACCACCAAAAAAGTCGGCGCTGGCATGGGCTTAGGCCTCGCCATGAGCTATCAAATTGTGGTGAGCAATCACAAAGGAACACTCACCTGCAAATCCGCTACCGGCAGGGGCACTACCTTCACCGTTGAAATTCCGCTAAGTCTGAAGCTACAGAGCGCTCGACCCGTCAGATCAAAGCGCAAGCCACCCAGTCCGGTCAGCGTCTAGCTTGCAGCTTGCGATACACCGCCTTAATATCAACATCGTGATGAGCGAGCGCCACAAGCGTGTGATAAAGCAAATCAGCGACTTCCCCGGCAATTTCATCCGGCTCGTCGTCTTTACAGGCCATCACCACTTCGACGGCTTCCTCACCAATTTTTTGCAGAATTTTGTTATCGCCGCCTTCAAATAACTTGTTGGTATAGGAGTCGGGCTGCGGGTTTGCTTTGCGATCGGCAATCACGCCGTATACCTGAGAGAGCGTATCGGCAGGCGGTGCGATCACTTCTACACCGTTTGCGCCTGCAACCTGATGAAAGCAGCTGCGTTCCCCGGTATGGCAGGCCACGTCACCCTGCTGATCGACCGTCACCAGCAGCGCATCGCTATCACAGTCGTAGCGTAGGCCGAGCACTTTTTGAATATGGCCCGAGGTTGCGCCCTTGTGCCACAGCTCCTGACGAGAACGGCTCCAGTACCAAACTTCGCCTGTGTCCATGGTTTTTTGCAGCGCGTCGGCGTTCATCCAGGCCATCATTAGCACGGTGCCGTCTAGGTGATCTTGGGCGATCGCAGGCACCAGCCCCTGGTCATTAAAACGAATTTTTTCAACAGGAATAGGATTCATGGGGCCAAGACACAGCTGATACATTGCAATTTACATGCTACGTCCTTCAGCCACACATTCCTTAACATGCCAAAACAAAAAAGTAGCCCAAACCGCTACGATAAAAAACACTGCGCACATAATGAGAGCTTAAAACTCTTCGATCAGCGACGAATCACTCTTTTTCTACCCCTCAAAAAGCAAGGAGCGCGTTTTGGTAACTACCACGACCCCCAGTAAAACCCCCAGCAGAACCTTACAAACTACAAAATCTGACGAGATTTTCTCAGCGGCCCAGTCACTTATGCCCGGTGGCGTTAGCTCTCCCGTTCGTGCCTTCCGATCGGTCGGCGGTCAGCCCATCGTATTCGACCACGTGAAAGGCTCCCACGTTTGGGACGTAGACGGCAACGAATACATCGACTATGTAGGCACCTGGGGGCCAGCCATCTGTGGTCATGCTCACCCCGAAGTGTTAGACGCGCTCAAGAGCGCTCTCGATAAAGGCACCAGCTTTGGCGCGCCCTGCTACCTCGAAAACGTACTCGCTGAAATGGTGATCGAAGCCGTTCCTAGCGTCGAAATGGTGCGCTTCGTCAACTCCGGCACCGAAGCCTGTATGGCTGTTTTGCGCCTGATGCGTGCCTTCACCGGACGCAACAAAGTCATCAAGTTTGAAGGCTGCTACCACGGCCACGCCGACATGTTCCTGGTCAAAGCAGGCTCCGGCGTTGCCACCCTCGGCCTCCCGGACTCTCCCGGCGTCCCCAAAGCCGCCACCGCTGACACCCTCAACGCGCCCTACAACGATCTTGAAGCGGTCAAAAAGCTCTTTGCCGAAAACCCTGGCGAAATCTCCGGCGTTATCCTAGAGCCCGTCGTCGGTAACTCCGGCTTCGTCACACCCGATGTCGGCTTCCTCGAAGGCTTGCGCGAAATCACTAAAGACAACGACGCCCTGCTCGTGTTTGACGAAGTAATGACCGGCTTCCGCATTTCCTACGGCGGCGCTCAAAAGAAGTTCAACGTTACGCCTGACTTGACCACAATGGGTAAAGTTATCGGTGGCGGCTTGCCCGTGGGTGCCTACGGTGGCCGTCGTGAAATTATGGAAATGATTGCGCCTGCTGGCCCTGTGTATCAGGCTGGAACGCTTTCCGGTAATCCTTTAGCAATGACTGCGGGCATTAAGACGCTTGAAATTCTACGTCGCCCCGGCGCTTACGATCAGCTAGAGCGAATTACTAAGAAGCTGAGCGAAGGCCTTTTGCAAGCGGCTCGTGACGCGGGCCATGAAGTGTCGGGTGGCAGCATCAGCGCCATGTTTGGCATGTTTTTCACCGGCAGTGAAGTGCACAACTACGATGACGCGAAGAAGTCTGACTTGGAGAAATTCAGCAGATTCCACCGTGGCATGTTGGAAAACGGCGTTTATTTGGCACCTTCTCAGTTTGAGGCGGGCTTTACGTCTTTAGCGCATACTGACGAAGATGTGGAAGAGACGATTGCAGCGGCACGGCGCGTGTTTGCTGAGATTTAGAAGGAAAGAACCCTCATATCCTAGCCCCTTCTCTCCGTACACTTTTTGGGGAGAAGGGGACACATCCACATTTCACCATCGGCACCGCAGTGGATATATACGAAGACGAGCTAGCAGTATTAGATGCAGAGGTCGGGCGCGAAAGCCCTTTTGACCCGCTAGATGACATTGCGCCAATTGGGGAGGACGACACCCCGAAGCCCAATCCAGACAATATGCTGCTGCTGCTGCATCATCCCGATAAAGATCAGCGCTTACTTGGTGCTCGCGCCTTTGCCGACATAGAAGACGCCCGCGCCGTGCCTTTTTTGATTGGAATGCTGGCCGACCCTTGCCCGCTTATTCGCGTGAGTACTGCTTACGCGCTAGGCCGCAACATCAGCCCTTTAGCCGTAGATCCGCTAATCGCACAGTTTCATCGCGATTGGAACGGCTATGCACGCAAAGGCATTATCTGGGCTTTGGGCAATATTTGCGATGCCAGAGCGATTGGGACTTTGGTTGACGCCCTTAAAAATGATATTTCGGCGGTAAGGCTATGGGCAGCGAGTGCTTTGGGCCAAACGCCAAAGATAGGCTATGAGACCATGATTAAGGCGGTGCCTTCGCTAATTGGCGGCTTGCGAAGAGATCCTATCTCTTCTGTGCGGAGTAACTGCGCTTGGGCGATCGGTCAGATTTGTGCGGAGCTACCTTCTAACGTTGTATATGCAACGGCGATTGATGCGCTGATTGAAGCGTTCGCTGAAGATGAGGAGTTTGGGGTGAAGGAAGACGCTCGGACGGCAATTTTGAGCGTGGGCGATTCGCGCGGCTTGCAGGTAATTGAGGAAATTGAGCAGGACGGTTACTTTTAGAGCCGTTACAAAAGCCGCGATCGCGTCCGATAGCGTGCCATGATTGCAGCGACTATTTGTAGTTAATACAAGTTGTGGTTAATACAAGGCTACTGCTGCGCTTATGGAACGGATTGATTGGGTAATTGTCATCGGGTACTTAGTGCTGACGATGGTTTTGGGAGTGTATCTCTCCCGCAAGGCTTCGGGAAGCCTGGTAGATTTCTTTGTGTCGGGGCGATCGCTCCCCTGGTGGCTAGCGGGTACCAGCATGGCCGCCACCACATTCTCTATCGACACGCCACTCTACATTGCAGGCGTTGTCGGCAATCGCGGCATTGCGGGCAACTGGGAATGGTGGAGCTTCGGCGTGGCCCACGTCGTGATGATCTACATTTTCGCTCGCATGTGGCGGCGCTCAGAGATTGTCACAGACGCTGAGCTTACCGAGATGCGCTATGGCGGCAACACCGCAGCCGTTTTGCGTGGGGTAAAGGCCTTCTTGTTTGCCGTGCCGATCAACTGTATCGGCATTGGCTACTCCATGCTCGCCATGACCAAAGTAGTCGATGCGCTGAATCTGTGGCAGAGCGTCGGCATTGATCCGGGTGACGGCAATATCAAGCTATGGAGCGTGATTGGCATTAGCGCGCTGGTGCTGCTGTATGCCGGATTCTCTGGACTGTGGGGCGTGGTGGCGACTGACTTCTTTCAGTTTTTTCTCGCGCTGATTGGGGCGGTGATTGTCGCGGTGGCGGCAGTTAATTCTGTGGGCGGGATGCGTCCACTGGTCGATCAGTTTGTGGCGACGACTAACCCAGACATGCTGAGCTTTATTCCGGTGAGCTTTAACGGTGGCATTGAGTGGAGTGCGCTGGCGGGCATTCCTTCGAGTACGTTTTTAGCGTATGTGCTGTTGCAGTGGTGGTCGTTCCGTCGCAGTGATGGCGGCGGTGAGTTTGTGCAGCGCTTGGCTGCTTCAAAGACTGAGGCTGAGGCTGAAAAAGCTGCCTGGTTTTTTAACATTTTGCACTACGTTATTCGTACCTGGCCGTGGATTGTGGTGGCGATGGCCGCAGTTGTTATCTACCCGACATTAGAAGACCGCGAGCTGGGCTATCCCATGCTGATGCTCGACTATTTGCCACCGGTTTTGTTGGGCTTAGTGGTGGCGTCTTTAGTCGCGGCCTTTATGAGTACCGTTTCGACGTTGATTAACTGGGGTGCCTCCTACCTAACCAACGACCTGTACGGACGATTTATCAATCCAGCGGCCACGCAGGATGAGCTGGTGTATGCCGGACGAATGGCCTCTATTTTGGTGACGGTGCTGGGCGCGGGTGCAGCCTTTATTGCCACTGACGTAGCGACCGTGTTTCGTTTGGTGATTGCGATTGGAACCGGGCCGGGGCTCGTGCTGATTTTGCGGTGGTTTTGGTGGCGGATTAATGCGGCGGCTGAGCTGGCGGCAATGTTGGGGGGCTTTATTGTGGGCTTTCTGACCAGCGTTGTGCCGGTGCTGACGATTGAGAACTTTGGAACGCGGCTGTTGGTGACTTCTCTGATTACCTCTGTGTTTTGGGTGCTGGCGATGGTGCTAACGCCGCCTGAAACGGATGAGACGCTGGATGCGTTTTATGTGAAGGTGCGTCCGGGTGGGCCTGGATGGAAGAGACAGCGGGCGCGGACGGGCCTGATGCCTGCGCAAAACCTAACGCTCGACATTCAAAAAGTTTTGGCCTCGCTGCTGCTGCTGTTTGGCGCGATGTTTACCGTTGGCGGCTTTTTGCTGTTTCAGACGGTTACGGGCTGGGTTTCGCTTGTGTCCGCTGTGATTGGGGGCTACTGGCTGCGTCAGCTAAACAAGCGGCCTAACTTTCCGGTGGCGCGTCCCGGCACTGAGGACGGCTAGCGTTGGTGGGGTTGCCCTGTAGAATAGAGACAATCCTTTTTATAAAATGCGTATCAACTGCCATGGGTTTCTTTCGTCAATATATTGCGCCTCTGTTTATTGTTCTAATTTTTGCAGTGGCGTTAGTGGCCGTGAGCGCTCGCATTTTCTTGCCTAGCGATATGATGGCCCCGGCTCCGATTGAGGAACCGATTTCTTTAGCGCCTGCTACTCACTCGGCGCATTCTCTCTTCTCATAACAACCCAGTGGCTGTTCCTTTTCCAATTGAAAACTATCGCTTGGAGGCGGGCTCTTCTTTACAGAGGGCTCGCCTCGTCAAGTTTATGCAGCGGGCCTATCGAGATATGGGCAACACGCAGAGTACAGGGGCGCATTTGGCCGATACGGTGCAGCGCCATTTGTCTGCGAGTTCTCAGATTTGGTGGCTGATTGATACGGAGGCGACAGCGCTACCTGTAGGATTGCCAGGAGTTCATAGCAGCCTGGAGCCGGTGGGATGCCTGTGGATAGGGGAGGCGATCGATCAGCGCTCAGGCTGCAAACAGGCGTATGTTTTTTTGCTGTATGTGGCGGCGGATCATCGGAAGAAGGGACTGGCGAAGGCGTTGATGAACCATGCGCGGCAGTGGGCAAAGCAGCAGGGGTATCAGCATATTAGTTTGCAGGTGTTTGAAGATAATGCGGCGGCGATGAACCTTTACCAGCAGCTGGGGTATGAGTCTCAGGCGAAGTGGATGTCTTTGGAGCTGTAGCGATCGCTCAACCAACGTTTCTATTGAACCCTTAGACAAAGAACAGAATAAGCCTTCATTACATGATTGTGCGATTGAGAGCTATTGAACGCGATCATGCTGTCGTATGTGATGAACTAAACTAAGTTTCATGGCGTTAATTATAGAGGCAAAATGCAAGGGCAATTTTCCATAGCTGACGGTGATAGCGCAACAGAGATAGTAGAACAGGCGATTCAGGAAATACAACAAACTCCACAGGAATACTTACCTAGTTTGTTGCAGATAATTCGCTTGTTTCGTGAGAGCGTGATGCTACAGCCAGCAGAAGAAAGCTTTCGCAAAGGATGGCAAGAAGCTATGGCTGGGGAAACCATTCCGGTTTCGCAGCTTTGGGACGGCATTGATGCAGAATGAGCCTGACGGAATTGAGATTAAGGCTGCTGTCCCAGCAACTGAAAGGCTAAGCTCAGAGAACGATACAGCAACTCATCATAAGCTTCGCCGCAACAGACTCATTGACTCGCCCTGCTCTGGCGTAATAATTATCTGCTCGCCCACTGTCATAATCGGACTCCACAGCACGGGCTCGGCATAGCGCAAAGAATGCAGTAGGTGAATGGTTTGCCGAATGGCACCGGGGCTACCGAGCAAAATATGTCGGAGTTCTTCTTTGGCGCAGCCGCGTTCAAAATCACGCGGCCCGATGCCGTACTCGCTTTGCGTTTGAGGATTAGCCAGAGGGCTGGATAGAGAATGGGGCAACGGGCTAGCCGAACGCAGCACAGCAGGCCCAGCAGTTGGCAAAGCGCCTGCTAAACAAAGGATTCTTTTCATGGTTTCTGCTTTGGGATGAGGGGTAGGGTTGGCAGGAACCGAAAAGATAGCCACCCCAACTTGCTAAAAGTCAGGGTGGCTGTGTCATCATGTGACACAACCGCCTTGCTGGCTTGATCAGCGAGGGGGCGAGCGGGCGGTGATTGCTAGTAACAATCATCGTCTGCGGCTGCTAAATTTTCGGGGGATAGACTATTGCCTCTGTTTGTGAACAGATGAGCGAACTTCTTTTTGAGTTTTGGCGTTCGTCTCGGCAACAGCTCTGTAATTTAGCGTACCAGTATTTTTTGTGGTGTCAACTCTCTGCTGTAAAAATTAGGTCAGAGAGTTAACACAAATTTGATAGCGTTAGGAGGTTGCAGCGGCCGGGGTGCGGGTGGGGCGTTTGCGCGATCGCTTTCTAATGCCGCCTGCCACTTCATACTCTTTGCTGTCTTTGCCGAATCTGGCCGCAACGCCTAGCAGGACTTTTTCGGAGTAGTCGGCTAGGGCTCGCTCAGCATCAATAATTTCAATATACAGCTCGTCAACGGCAGAAAGCGTTGTGTTGTAAGTACTTATTTTGTTGCGCAGGTCGGCAATGTTTTTGTTGTAGTTTGTGGCAGAAACGCCGCCGTCTAATACTATTTTTGAGTCTATTTGCTGAAGGCTACTAAAGCGACGTTCAGCCTTTTCGAGCGTGCGGGAGCCGCGTTTTTGACGAGCCATGGGAGAGATCTCCTAATGATGAATAGGTGGGTGAAATTTCCGTAAGTCGGAACACTCTTAGGGTGTCTTTTTTGATACTTTGTAGCTTGCGTGTAATTGATGATTTGTTCTAGATTGTTGCTAGGTGTTTGCGTAAGCTTGTGGATGAGGGGCTTGTTGGAGTCGGGAGAACTGCTTGTGGGGAAGCGTGTAGGGAGTGTGGGGTTGGGTGCGATCGCTTCAGGGTGCCTGGTAGCTTGTAACCTGTAGCCAGAAGGGCTGACAGTGCTCTATGCGGATGCCTTTGTATTGTGTGTAAGGCCTACAGGGTTTCGTGTAGACATAACTAAGAACCGTGTAAGCACTACAGGGTACCTTGCAGCAATTTTTGTGGTTACGTGTGTTAGCTGAGCGCTTGTCTATGTGGATTAAGGAAATAGCGTAAGGCTTTGTGATTATGCTGGGCAAGGGGGAAGGGCTCTGTCAAAATAGAGGCAATTCCGTGTCACCACACTTCTAAAGCATGACCCAAGACGAGCTGATTGCGCTGATAGACCAGGCTGCTGAGGAAGGGTGGACGGAATTAGACTTATCAGGAAAAGGGCTGACTGAGCTGCCGCCGGAGATTGGCAGGCTGACGCAGCTAGAGGTGCTGACGCTAGGTAAGCAGGATTTTGAACAAAAAGGGCCGGAAGGGGTAGCTGGCTGGAAGCAAGAAGAAGGTCAGTGGGTTGCCATTACGATTGGCAATGGCCTAACGACGCTGCCGGGTGAATTGAAAGCGCTGACAAATTTGAAAACGTTAGATCTCAGTGGGAACCGTTGGGATAGCTTTCCGCCTTTTGTGGTGGAGTTGAACAGCTTAAAAGAGTTGAAGGTTATTGTCTGTAACATTACTGAGATACCCGAGGCGATCGCACAGCTCACTAACCTCACGACGCTTTTCCTCGATAGCAATCAAATCACCGAGATCCCCGAGGCGATTGCACAGCTCACGAACCTCACGACGCTTGCCCTCAATAGCAATCAAATCACCGAGATACCTGAGGCGATCGCACAGCTCACAAACCTCACGACGCTTGCCCTCAATATCAATCAAATCACTGAGATACCGGAGGCGATTGCACAGCTCACTAACCTCACGACGCTTGCCCTCAATAGCAATCAAATCACCGAGATACCCGAGGCGATCGCACAGCTTACTAACCTCACGACGCTTTACCTCGATAGCAATCAAATCACCGAGATACCCGAGGCGATCGCACAGCTCACTAACCTCACGACGCTTTCCCTCTATAGCAATCAAATCACCGAGATACCCGAGGCGATCGCACAGCTCACTAACCTCACTAGACTTTCCCTCGATAGCAATCAAATCACCGAGATACCCGAGGCGATCGCACAGCTCACTAACCTCACGACGCTTTCCCTCGATAGCAATCAAATCACCGAGATACCCGAGGCGATCACACAGCTCACGAACCTCACTAGACTTTACCTCGATAGCAATCAAATCACCGAGATACCCGAGGCGATCGCACAGCTCACGAACCTCACGACGCTTTACCTCGATAGCAATCAAATCACCAAGATACCCGAGGCGATCGCACAGCTCACTAACCTCACGACGCTTTTCCTCGATAGCAATCAAATCACCGAGATACCGGAGGCGATCGCACAGCTCACTAACCTCACGACGCTTTTCCTCTATAGCAATCAAATCACCGAGATACCGGAGGCGATCGCACAGCTCACTAACCTCACGACGCTTTCCCTCGATAGCAATCAAATCACCGAGATACCGGAGGCGATCGCACAGCTCACTAACCTCACAACGCTTGTCCTCTATAGCAATCAAATCACCGAGATACCGGAGGCGATCGCACAGCTCATCAACCTCACCGAGCTTTACCTCGATAGCAATCAAATCACCGAGATCCCCGAGGCGATTGAAACACTTCTCAACTTAAAAAGTCTTGCTCTTTTTGATAACCCACTAGCAATCCCGACTGAAACACTGGCTTATTCAGAAAAGGAAGCACGTAGAACTATTTACCCACCCGACAAACTATTCAAATACCTCCGAGAACTTCGCAGCGGCGAAAAACGCCAGCTCAACGAAGCTAAACTCCTCCTCATCGGCCAGGGCAGCGTCGGCAAGACCTCTCTTATCAACCGCCTTATTGACGACACCTACAACTCCAACGAATCCCAAACCGATGGCCTCAATGTAAGAATCTGGCCTCTCCAAGTCAACAACCAACCCGTCCGCCTCAACGTCTGGGACTTTGGCGGCCAAGAAATCTACCACGCCACCCACCAGTTTTTCCTCACCAAGCGCAGCCTCTACATCCTCACCTGCAACTGCCGCACCAGTGAAGACGAAAACCGCATCGAATACTGGCTCAAACTCATCAACAGCTTCGGCGGCGAATCGCCCGTCATCATCGTCGGCAACAAATCCGACGAACAACCGCTAGACATCAACCGCAAAGCCCTCCGCGACAAATACCCCAACATCAAAGCCATCATCGAAACCTCCTGCCAGTCTGGGCAAGGCATCGATGAACTCCGAGAAAAAATCATCTACGAAGTCTCCCAACTCTCCGATGTTTACAACCTTCTCCCCCTCACCTGGTTCCAGGTAAAAGAACAGCTCGAAGCGATGGACAAAGACTTCATCAGCTACCCTCAATACACCAACCTCTGCTGCGAGCAAAAAGTCACCGACGAACAAAGCCAAGAACAGCTCATAGACCTCCTCCACAACCTCGGCCTAGTGCTGAACTTTCGCGACCATCCCATCCTCAAAGACACCAACGTACTCAACCCCGGCTGGGTAACCACCGGCATCTACGCTATCCTCAGCGACGAAACCCTCAAAACCCACAACAAAGGCATCCTCACCTGCAACGACCTCACCCGCATCCTCGACGCCCAGCGCTACCCCATTAGTCGTCATACTTACATAACCGGTCTGATCAAAGAGTTCCAGCTTGGCTTCCCGCTCAACCATGCACTCTCCAACGGCCAACCAGAAAAACTCCTCATCCCCGGCCTCCTCCCCAAAGAAGAACCCGAAAACACTAAACTTGAAGGCGACGACAAAGACGACACCCTACAGTTTCAATACCACTACAAAGTCCTCCCCGAAAGCATCATCTCCCGCTTTATCGTACTCGCCCACCCAGACATCCACGAACACACCTACTGGCGCAGTGGCGTCATGCTCCACTACCAAGACTCCGGCAACACCTGCAACATCGCCCGCATAAAAGCCGACCCCGAAGACCAAAAAATCTTCATCGCTATCAGCGGCCAGCAAAACACCCGCCGCACCTTTCTCGCCATGCTCCGCAAAACCTTCGACACCATCCACAACAGCTTCAGCAGCCTAGAAGTCACCGAATGGGTACCCGTCCCCAACCACCCCGACCATCCCCCACTCGACTATCAAGAAATGCTCGGCCTAGAAGCCATGAGCGTGCAAGACTACCCCATCGGCAAACTCGGCATCCGCGTCAACATCCGCGACCTGCTAAACGGCTACGAATCCCTTGAAGCTCGCCAGCAAAGACGCCGTGAAGCCTTTGGCAAAGAAGGCCGCTACGAAGAAGAACTGATGGGCAGAGATTTCCCTGGCATCAACATCAACATCAAAAACCAACTATCCCAAGGAGACAATCAACCTATGAGCAACACCATCAATCAGCACGGACTCGGTGACAACATCGCAGGCGACAAAGTAGCAGGCGACAAAATCAACAAGCAAATAAACAACAGCACAGACTTAGCCACGGCTGCTCGCGACATTAAAGCGCTGCTAACTGAGCTTGGAACCAAAGCTACGACAGGCAAAGACACCTAATGGGCCAGCACGCATGAGCAAGACGGCTCAAAGCCGTTGAGGCAATATCCATCAAAGCCACCCTCAAACAGCGCGTCGTTAACGCCCGTGCAAAGGAAGGCCGGGCTTCATAGAAGCTGACCCTGAGAAAATCGGCCATCGAACATCCAGTTGCAAAACCCCTTTCGCAGCCGCAAAAGGCTTTTTAGATGCCTAACTCACAAAAGCACAGGTCACTCTCCTGGCGCTGACTCAGGCGCTAGCAATGACCACCAACACAGTACTCATCACCACCGCCGCCCTAGTCGGCTACGCCCTCGCCACCGACAAAGCCCTCGCCACCGCGCCGCTAGCCCTGCGACAGGTCGCCACCATGACCGCCACCATTCCCGCCTCGCTACTGATGGCCCGCATTGGCAGGCGCAGCGGCTTTCTCCTTGGCACCAGCCTGGGCATTCTCGGCGCAAGCCTCAGCATTTACAGTCTCTCCATTGCCCACTTCTGGCTATTCGCCCTAGCCATGACCATTCTCGGCCTTGCCAACAGCTTTGTCGGCTACTACCGCTTCGCCGCCGCCGACATTGCAGACGAAGCCTTCCGCCCTCAGGCCATTTCCTGGGTAATTGCAGGCGGCATTATCGCAGCCATCTTAGGCCCGTGGGTCGCAACCGGCTCCAAAGGCTGGTTCAACAGTGAGCTTTACATCGGCGCATTTGTTGCCGTCCTCGCCCTCCAAATTCTCTCTTCCGTACTGTTGTTGTTCCTTCAGATTCCACCAGCGGTAAAAAGCAAGGTAAAAGAGACTTTACGACCGCTCAGCGAAATTGTTCAACAGCCTAAGTTTATCGTCGCCGTCATCGGCAGCACTATCAGCTACGGCGTTATGGCCTTCATCATGACCGCAACGCCGCTAGCCATGGAAGCCTACAGCCACAGCTTTGCTCAGTCCGCCTCTGTCATTCAGTGGCACGTGTTTGGCATGTTTGGCCCCTCACTATTCACCGGATGGCTGATCAAACGCTTTGGCCTGCTGAGTATTATCACCACAGGCGCGGTGCTGACACTGGGCTGCATGGGTCTTAACCTTGCGGGCATTAGCTTTTGGAACTTTGCGATCGCCCTCTTCCTCCTCGGTCTCGGCTGGAACTTCATGTACGTCGGCTCCACCACCCTCCTCACCGAAACCTACCTACCCTCAGAAAAAGCCAAAGTCCAGGCCGCTCACGACTTTATTGTGTTTAGCTTCGTTGCCTTGGCCACCTTTCTCTCCGGTCGCATCTTCTACCGCTTTAGCTGGGAAATCCTCAATCAAATCAGCTGGCCGCTAGTACTGCTCTCACTGGCTGGCGTGCTATGGCTACGCTTCAGAGTGTCAGCAAAGCAGATAGGCTAAGACGATACATAAACGCTGATCGGGTTCTTATGGATTTTAGGTTTGGGATAGAGCATGAGGTGGCTTTTTTGCGGGCTGACGGTCAGTTTGCAGATTTCACCAATACGTCGTTCGCTGAGTTTGAAGCAATTGTGGCCCAGCTGCCACAGTATGAGCAAGACTATCCTGAGCTAAGGGTAGGAGATGCAGGCATTAAGCTGAAGCGATGGTATATCGAAGGGTTTGAGCGCTTTGATACGGCAGGGAAAGTGGTGGATTGTCCGCCGAAGGGCATTGAGATTAGGACGACGGTGTGTGATGGGATTGATGAGGCAATAGATCAACTAAAACAAAGCTTCCATCAACTCCGCACCCAAGCCCAAAAAGCAGGATTCACACCAGCCTTAGTCAGCTTCAACCCCTATCGCAGCGAATTTATCCCCACCCCACCGCTAAACGCCTTTGAACAACAGCGGCGGCTCGAATCGCCCGAAATGCAAACCGCCCACATTCCCATGCTCACCCAAGGGCCAGATCTCAACCTTTCTGCCAAAGGCCTCAGCCCGCAACAGCTCATCGATATTGGTCGCAAGCTCACCTACTACAGTCCGTTCATTATCCCCTTTAGCTACAGCGCCCCTTTCTACAAAGGTCAAGCTCTGGTCGGGCCTTTCTGTCAGAACATTCCATCGAACAGGCGCCAGACCTGCGGCCATGGTATTTGTTGAAAGTGCAACAGATTTAATCGACTCCACACCCTCGCTTACGCAAATAGCAAGACTGCCCGCCGAGATAGGCCGAATCGAGTTCAAGGCCTTTGATAGCTGCGGCGACTTTAACCTATACGCCAGCCTATGCGCCTTGCTAAAAGGCCTTGTTTTAGACAGCACCTTACCAGGCAGAGCCACCGTTCCAGACGCAGCGCTTCACCAAAAATCAGCACAGGCAGGCTTCAACAACGAGCACATCTACAAGCAAGCCGTAGAAACTTTAGACGCAGCTTATTCAGCACTGACAGACGATCCCGATCAAAAGTATCTACTCCGGCTTAAGCGCGAACTTGCTAATAAACACAGTCCCGCTCAAGACATGCTGCTCGCCTACCAGCAAGGGCACTCTATCGAACAGATTCTGAGCAGTGGCTACCCTTCTTTTGCAACAAGACTGTTCTCCTTTAAGACAAGCTAGCTGTCTAACGCATAGCCATCTCTGTTCTTACTCCTAATTTGTTTAAGATCAGTAACAGCATACTTCGCTAAAACAGTCGGCTGAGCGTCTTTGCAAGATGCTTTAAGAGAGACAGCTTGAGCCGCGTCACGCACGATAGTTGCTTGGTAACTATCCACAGCACCAGAAGGCTTTTGCACGTTTACTTCAGCCCGTACAACATCGTCTTCAGCAGGCGAAGTCAGCGGCTGATAGCTAATGCGACAGTCAAACCAGTCCCACCCATAGCGCAGCATTAGCTGTTGCTCTAACACCTGTATCGGCGCGGGCACAATGCCCCATCCTCTATACATACGCTGAAGCTGTGTGATGTCTCCACTGCGGCTGATGATGGACTGCAAGGCGTCGATAGTGAGGTGGCCGTAGTAGCGACCATCAGGAAAGGCGATCGCAGTCGGGGCAAATCGATGTCCGCCAATATGGCTTGCTTTCCAAAGCCTCACGTTCGGCAGCGTCCCTGAAGCCACCAGCTGCCTAGCCGCCATAAAAAGAGGCTGTCCAAACCGAGCGCAGCACTTATCTCGCATCCCATGCGTGCACACCAAAATATCTTGAACGTGAGCAATCGGCGCGATCTCAACATCGCCTTTCCAATACGCCTGCAAACCAGGAAGCACCTGCTCAAGCCCGTCTACCACAAACTCGTGCCCGTCGTAACCATTGCAAAAGCGATCTGTAGAGCGCTCGTACACTAACACCTTTGTTTTTTCCGGTGCCGTCGAGAGGCCACGATCAATACACAAAAACTGTACAGTTCGTGATGCTTTCGCCTGCCTTAATAAACTGCCTTAACGAAGGTGGAATAGTTTCAGAATTAAAGACTTTTGCAGCCCAAGGCATTGGACACTCAATCAAAACATACGTTTGATAATGACCTGCTGTACCAACAAGGCTCTCACCAGCTTGCTGAGCGGCAACGGCACAAAAAAACGGTTTATCCATAGGTTGCGAACAATAGCGAACGGTTTTAGCTGAAGTGCTTCTAAGAGCGTATTGATTTTAACCTGTAGAGACTGAAACCTTTATCACTGCACCAGTTTTTTGAAGAGGGCTATGACGCGACCAAGCAGCATGTACACGACATTGGCGAACGCTTAGATGGACTAGGCGGTGTGCCGGTTGCCAGCTTTTCAAAACTGGCTGAGCTTTGTTGCTTTGAGCAAGAGCCTGATGGCACGTTTGGCTGCCGCACTATGGTTGCAAATGACCTTAAGGCCGAGCAGGCAGTCATTCAGGTGCTCCGCCGAAACGCTGCGCAAGCAGAAAGCTTGGGAGATAGAGCCACTCGATACCTGTACGAAGGTATTTTGCTGAAAACAGAAGAGCGTGCCTACCACTTAGACCATTTCCTCGCCTCCGATACGCTTGTCAGACTGAACTGAACAGTGGCGGAGTAATCTTCTAAGTAGGACTTGCTATCATCGGCATAGCTGCAAACCTAGTTGCGTAGCTATTAACTAGGTTCCTTGTTGTCATACTGTACATATATAGGACCGACAGCTCACAATTTAGGTCTGGCGGTACAGGTCAAACTCTTCGTTTAGGAGGAGGATGAAAAGGTATATTCTCACTAGGCATTTGTCTGCCTACCATCTAGTCTATCCGTGTCGGCTGTGCCGGTATTACTCCATTCATGACAAAATCCAGTTCCAATCGCTTTCGCTGCTCAGGTCGTTTTATATCTTTTGCACCTGGGAAGAAGTCTCCTTACCAGAACATGGTGATAGAGGTCGTCCACCCCGGCAAAACGCTCAAGAAGCATGATGTTGGTGGGACTCAAGAAATTCAAGTCAAGCTGGGTAAGTCGCTACGACAGGCACTATTCACCTATCTTGAGCCGCAAGATTGGCTAAAGATAGAAGGTAAGGGCAAGCCTGATTCTAGTTCGGGCGAAATGGTATGGAAAGCGAAAGAAATTGTCAAGCTGTCGCCTAAGCAAATAGCGAAGGTGAAGAAGAAGGCCGCAGCCTCTGAAAAAGAGAATCAGCCAAAAGAGAATCAGCAGAAGGTTGTTGCGAAGAAGAAAAAGGCTAAGCCAGCACGGGTTTTGATTTGCCAGAAGGGGAGCTGCCGGAAGAAAGGGAGCGTGGCGGTTGGCAAGGCGTTTGGCGATGCGCTGGTGGAAATGGGTCTTGATGAGCAGGTGACGGTAAAGGCGACCGGATGTATGAGCCACTGTAAGGCGGGGCCGAATGTGGTGCTGCTGCCGGGGGGCGGTAGCCACAAGCGGGTGAAGCCAAAAGATGCGCGATCGCTCGTCGAAAAAATCATCTAGCCCCTCACCGTCACCGGCTTATCTTCATCGGCTTATCTTTATCTGCCTATCTTCTAAATGCACGCTGATACACAATCTTTTCGCGCGTGCCCCACTTAATACAGCCTTCTTGCTCTAACACCTTGAGCAGGTGAGTCACAGTGACTCTGGTGATGCCGATGCAGCAGCAGGCAGCGGCTTTCTTAGCAACTGCATCAGGGGGCGTTAAGAGGCGATCGCTGCTCTCTTAAAAAGCGCGTCTCAACAGATAAAAGCCTGGTTGCCGCAGGTGCAGAAATTACTTTGGGATAAGTCATGACAGCGGGCTCATTCGAGCTTTTGAACGTTGAATTTCGTAGCGGTCAGCTGACGGAACGCTATCTGGGCTTGTTGCCCGCTGCCAGTGGTTTGTCATGACGGTGGCAACAGCTTCAGGATGTTGAAAGTGGAAAAAATGACGGCCTCTAGAACAGACCCATTGATGAAACGACGACGCATTCAGAGCTTCAGCATTCGGCGCTTTGGGAGATGACCAATCGCGCCACGCCTCTTCGTTTTGAGCACAGGTAATCGCGTCTATTTCACCGTTGCATACTAGCAGCGGCACGCTCAGCGGTTCAGCGGGAATGCGGGCGTGGTGCGCTAAGGAATGTAGCGTTAGATTACTATCTAAATCTTTCGCTAGTAAATGTGAAAGTGCTTTTGCAAAGCTAGCGGGCTGCTCTCCAAATAGAATTCGGGTCATTTGAGCCAGCACCATTTCTCGGCTACAGGGTAACAGCTGCCTCAGCGCGTAGTAATGCGCCTGCCAGTTAATTGCGGGCCTAGCAGCCACCGATAGTAAACTAAGAGACGCCACATGCTCAGGATAACGGCGGGCATACAGCAAGCCTATAATGCCACTGACGCCATGACCTGCCAGGTGAACTTTGGCGTTGTTGTTCCCTGAAGTTTTTTCTAGCGTAGTGCGTTCGGTTAAGTAGTCATGCAGCGCAGTCACAACAGAGTCTACAGAGCAAGGCTCATCGATGCTTTGGCAATATTCCCATTGCCTCACAGACGCTGATTTGGCGAGCTGAGAAAGGAGTCTGCGGTCGAAGCCTTTCAGGTACGGGCTGACAGAAAGCCAGAGTACGTTGGGGTGGGTGTTCATAAGGCAGTTATTGCTTATTGATTGTAATTCTCGATAGGTAATTGAGCTGAGTATACCGCAGTTTCTTTTAATAGGAAATACTTTCAATAAAAAGAGTCATATCAATCGGTGAGAACAACAGTTCAGGCGTATTTTTACGCAAGAAAGAGCGTAGCTTCCGTTAGGGAAACCACGCTCGGGTGTTGGTACAAAAAGTGTTGAACTGCTGACTTAAAAAGAGGCCTACACCCAGCCAACCCTATCCATTAGCTGAACAGCTGCGGCCTGATTCTCTCCGTAGGCAGAAACATTGATCGTATCGTCTTTAAAGCTGCCAAAGCCTGCCACTACCGGAGCAAGCGCGGCGTCAGGAACGACTGGATATTCATTGTTACCCTTAGCAAAAAATGCCTGGGCCTCGGTGCCAGAGAGGTATTCTAAAAACTGTTTGGCTCCACTTGCATTCGGCGCTGTGGCTAACACGCCTGCGCCGCTAATGTTCACATGGGTGCCTCTGCCCGCTTGGTTGGGGAAAAAGACGCCTATTTGATCAAAGACGGCTTGCTTTGCCGGATCGTCGTCTTCAGCGTAGCGAGGAAGATAGTAGGTGTTTGCGATCGCTAATTCCCCTAGCCCAGCAGCAACCCCATATCTATTCTTATTAATAAATCAAAGAAACGCGAAAGAATTGCTATTTATATAAGTCTATTGCTCGAAGCTTACTGATATTTAAGCTTAATAATTGAGAACTAATCAGATTAACGGCTCTACAGGTCGTTTCAAGAGAAATCATCTGCTATTCCTCAAAACATATGGCCTGCTGTGGAAGTATGCAAAGGCTATCGGCTCTTTTGGCTATCTACACACTCAGCGCAGATTCCGTACAGCGTTAGCTGACAGTCCAACACGTGATAGCCTGCTGTACTCGCTGTTTTTTCACCGATTCTCGCAACAGAACTTTCAACAAACTCCAGCGTTTTGTTGCAGTGCACGCAAACAATATGGTGGTGATCTCGCAGCGGGCGATTGAGTTCGTAGTGCTTGTGTCCTTCGGCTAGCTCTAGCTCTCGCAGTAGGCCCATGTACACCATTAAATGCAGCGTTCTATATACGGTGGATAGGCTGATGCGTTCACCATCTTGTTCTAAAAGGGTGTGCAAATCTTCTGCGCTAAGGTGCTCACCCTGGGCTAGCTCCATAAATATGCTTAATACCTTTTTTCGCTGAGGTGTCGAGCGATAGCCACGGGTATTGAGTTCGGCCTTAAGGGCTTGATCCGACAGAAAAGGCATGGTGCATTTCGCATGAACTTAGTAATCATTCTTATTTAGCCGGTCAGAAAGGTCAAGCGATTTGGCAAAATAAATAGATCTGATTCTTTATAGCACTGTCTTATTTACGAGGATTTATCTACAAAATAACCCTTGTAATCCTTATACACCAATAGTTATAGGCAATTTATTCGATTGAGAATCAATGGCATTTGTAAAATTATGATATTAGCTACAGGCATTTACTATCATTTATAGTAGGTAATGACTATCAACCTGCTATGCAGATTGAAGGAGGCAGTATTCTCAATTTAAAGATGTAAAAAGGCCTTGACTTAGCTGAGGCGATCGCTAAATCAAGGCCTTGAGTTAAGAGGATGGCTAGAAAAATCTAGATCGGCAAAATAGAGCGCTGACAGGCAGGACAAACGGCATGAATAGAGAGCTGACAGTCCAATAGCTGATAGCCTGACTTTTCTGCTGTTTTTGCACCGACCTTAAGCACAGAATCGTTCTTAAACTCAATCGTTTTGTTGCATCTCACACAAATCAGATGGTGGTGATGATGGGGCGAGGGCTGATTGATTTCGTATCGCTTTTGATCTTCAGCTAGCTCTAGCTCTCGCAAAATGCCCATACGCGCCATCAGCTTAAGGTTGCGATAAATCGTAGAAAGGCCGATGGGCTCGCCCTCTTCCTTGAGCATTTCACACAAATCTTCAGCGCTCAGGTGTCTGCCTTCTGGCAAATTCTGAAACGTTTTGAGAATGGTTTCGCGCTGGGGGGTCATGCGCCAGCCACGCTCGTGTAGCTCTGCTTTTAGAGCAGCGGGTGTGTAGGCGACCATGGCACGCTTCCTATACGGAATAATCAATAACGTTCAGCTATTGAGAATAATAGCGAATCGACGGACTATTTGCAACAGCCATTGCTTATTGAGAATAATATCTAAAAAAGACGCTTATATTGTCTCAGTGGTAGCGGCTAAAGACGTTGAGGCAGCTGAGTTTTAGCGACTTCAACCATCCATGTCATAAACAGTTACATAACAGGGTGATAAGTGTTCTGCCTTACGGATTTTCGCGCGCTTTTTTGGGGAGAAATGAATTTTGCGCTGTTCCATCTACCAGCTGATGAGACTCTACTTCAACTAACTAATATATAAATTTAATCAAATAGTGATGGGTGTCGCCGTAATCAGGCCGTACAAGTCTTAGAAGACATAGCCTTCTTCATTGATTTCCTTGAGCAATCGCAGTACTATTAGCGGGAATAGGTCTCGATTAGGATTTACGCTATGGATGGTGCAGGTTTTGATAGTGATCGCTGGGATCACTGGCTGCTGATTGTTAGCTTTTTGGCGATCGCAACATACGGCATATGGAGCACCTGGCAGTGGAACCAGTCAATCCGTCGGGCCAACGAAAAAAGCAGAGCGAAGGCAAAACTAGCCCGCTGCCTAGCAATAGAAATACATCCTGACCAAGTGCGATCGCCCAATTCCTATCCTGCGGCCTCAGATCCTGCTGTGTCAAAAACCAGTGTCGTAGAAGCCAGCGGGCGGTTTAGAGCACAAAGCAGGCGGCGGTGATCTGTGCGTATTCAAAGGCCTCAGCTTTTATTTCCTGGCATTGTCTTAGTTTCTTTGGCAGCACACGGTTTGGTTTTACAAATGCCGTGGCGCGATCGCTCAGCAGTGGAACCGGAGCCCTCTATATCTATGGAAGATGTTCGCGCTGAAGCCATTGAGCAAGATACTCAGGCGATCGCCATTACCACCTTGCCAGCAGCACCAAAGCCCAAACCGCAGACGACCGCACAGCCGCCAGTCCAAACGCAGCAGTCCATTCCGCAACCTGTTCAGCAACTTGCCCCGCAATCGATTCAGGTAGAGCCGCCTGCTCAAGCGCCACTTGTTCAAAGCCCCCCGCAACCGGTACCTGAGCCTATTGACGTACCTGCTGTTCCACCCGATGAACCAGAGCCCGACCCACTGACGCAGCCATCTAATCCTGATGTAGGCACACCAGAGCCCGAGCAGCCGTCAGAACCAGAACATGGCATGGTCGTTCAGCTAGGCGATCGCTTCCCCCATTTTCAAAACTCAGAATCCGGCTGCTATGGCCTAGAAAATTGCCACCGCATTGCCGGAGAAGGCACGTATCGTCAGGCAGGAAAAAAGCTCGTTGATCAAATGAAGGCAGATGGCTTTCAGGTCGAAGAACGTGACGATATTGACGAGCAGGGCCACCGCGTTTTTGCAATTGTCTCCCCTGATGAGCCCACTGAAACCTACTTCCTCAACGTTTTTTCAGATGACTCAGACAGCACGATTTATGCCGTTACGCTAGAGATTGTCAGCTTGACTGAGCTGCGGCAACTCAGCAGTCAAGCATCGCTGTAGCGACAGTTCAACACAGTCAGGGCGGCACTACGACTAGACTATTTAATAAAGGATTTGACGCGCTAGTATATGCCCCGCCTACGTTCTCTCGTATTGCCTGACAAATTGCCTGATGAAAAAGAATTGCCTCAGCAAAAAACAGCTACCGTTCATAAGAAAAGTGCTTGGCGGTGGCTAGGTGCGTTGCCGAACGGATGGGCGATCGCAACCTGGATAGTGGCAGCCCTCGTTGTTTTGCCCGTGATTGTCGTCCTCGGCAGCGTATTTGCCGATGCAGGTGAGGTTTGGACGCACTTAGCTGATACCGTACTCACCAAATATGTAATCAATTCGCTAACGCTGATGGTGGGCGTGGGCCTGGGCGTCACCATTATCGGCGTGGGCACGGCTTGGCTGGTGACGATGTGTCAGTTTCCCGGCGTTCGCATTTTTGAATGGGCCTTATTGCTACCGTTAGCTGCGCCCGCTTATTTGCTGGCCTACACGTATACAAACTGGCTGGAGTATTTTGGGCCAGTGCAGACGGGATTGCGATCGCTCTTCGGCTGGCAAAGCGCCACCGACTACTGGTTTCCTAACGTAAGGTCAATTTGGGGGGCGATCGCCATGTTCACCCTCACGCTATACCCCTACGTCTACATGCTCGCTAGAGTTGCCTTTTTAGAACAGTCCGTATGCACCCTGGAAGCCAGCCGCTCACTAGGTTGTAGCCCCTGGCGAAGTTTTACAAAAGTCGCCGTGCCCCTCGCAAGGCCTGCCATTATCGCCGGTCTTTCTCTGGCACTTATGGAAACGCTTAACGACTTCGGCACGGTGCAGTACTTTAGCGTGGCTACCTTCACCACCGGAATCTACCGCACCTGGTTTGGCATGGGTGAACGGATTGCCGCTGCTCAGCTATCTGCGGTGCTAATGCTGTTTGTGCTGGTGCTGATTTTGCTAGAGCGACAGTCGAGACGACGCGCCAAGTTTTATCAGGCGAACAACAGCTTGCAGAGCCCAACGGCCTATAAACTCGGATTTCTGCGAGGGTGGATAGCAATGCTGGCTTGCCTGCTACCTATTAGCTTAGGTCTGCTGCTACCGAGCTTTTTACTCCTGCTCATGGTGAAAGCAAACCTAGACAGCGCGCTGAATAATCGATTTGTTGAGCTGGCAAGCAATAGTTTGATCCTTGCGGGGATGACGGCTGCGATCGCACTCCTCCTTTCCCTAATCCTCGCTTACGGCCAAAGGCTAGACGGCTCTCGCCCAATCAGACTCGGAGTAAGGCTCGCCGCCATGGGCTACGGCATTCCTGGCGCGGTTATCGCTGTCGGCATTCTTATCCCTGTCACCCGCTTAGATAACGCAGTTGCAAATGGGGCAAAAGCACTTTTCGGCAGCTCGCCCGGTCTGCTCATCAGCGGCACTATCACCGCCCTAATTTTCGCCTACCTCGTTCGCTTTCTAGCCGTTGCCCTAGGCTCTGTAGAATCTGGGCTTGCTAAAATTCGCCCTAACTTAGACGATGCCGCCCGTAGCTTGGGCTATACGCCTACCAAAACGCTGGTAAAAATCCACACGCCACTGATGACTAGCAGCTTACTAACCGCTGTAATGCTGGTTTTTGTAGACGTAATGAAGGAGCTGCCCGCTACTTTAGTTATGCGGCCTTTCAACTTCGATACGCTGGCCGTTCGCGTGTATCAATATGCTTCAGACGAGCGTTTGATAGAAGCCGCTGCGCCTGCGCTGACCATTTTACTGGTCGGTCTGCTGCCTGTTATTGTGCTGAGCTGGCAAATTACGCAGAGCCGTAGAATCCGCCATTAGCGAGCCGGTTAGGGATCAATCCCAAGGCATGTTTGAGCGTGCGTAACAGAATATAAATAGAAGCCGATCGGCCAAGACATACGCCAGCAGCAGAGTGTAAATTTTTAGACATGACTAAAATTTCTTCTGCTTCCCAACAGCTTCGACAACCGCTACACCCCGTCAAAGAGCCGCTGGCATGGCTGCGGGCGTTTTGGAAATTTTCTCGGCCACATACGATTATTGGCACCACCTTAAGTGCAGCGGCACTGCTCGCGATCGCCCTATCTACTTATGTCTCATCTTCAGCATCCCTACCGCCGCTCCTATGGAACAACGTACTCAGTAGCTGGCTCATTGCCTGGGTTGCTTGCTTATGCGGCAATGTCTATATAGTCGGGCTAAACCAAGTAGAAGATATTGCCATTGACCGCATCAATAAGCCCGATCTCCCGATTGCCTCAGGTGAATTTACCAAAAGGCACGCTCAGCGGCTGGTTTTAATCACGGGAGGTATCGCGATCGCCCTAGCCCTCATCTCTCAAAATATCTACCTCATGCTCACGGTAGGATTAAGCCTGATAATCGGTACAGCTTACTCCCTGCCCCCATTACGGCTTAAGCGGTTTCCATTTTGGGCATCAGTCTGCATCTTGGTTGTACGAGGTGCCATTGTCAATTTAGGACTGTTCCTTTACTTCGCAACGCAGCTTGGATTGCCTGCCGTAGTGCCTGCGAATGTGTGGGCGCTGACGCTGTTTGTGCTGGTGTTTAGCTTTGCGATCGCGATATTTAAAGACATTCCAGACTTAGAAGGCGATCGCCGCTTCAACATCTCCACCTACACCCTCAAGCTAGGTCGCAAAAAAGTCTTTAGCCTAGCCCGCTGGGTACTCACCGCCTGCTACGGCGGACTCATCATCGCCGCGCCATTCCTCCCTGGCATCAATGCTCCATTCTTAATCATCACTCAAGGCCTGAGCATTCTCTCTTTCTGGTGGCTCAGCCGCAGAGTAGATCTAGATCCTTCACCGACCAAAAAAGATATCTCCTACCCAGATTTTTATCAGTTCATCTGGAAACTATTCTTCACGGAATATCTTATCTTTCCACTAGCTTGCTGGCTCACCGCATAGACCATCGCCTCAATTAGAAAAGTGTCACGCTTACAACAGCACATGCAGCCATCAGCGACTAATCTTGATATAACTAGAGGCGGTACTCACAATATTTGATGGGGCAATCTGAAGATGTCCCCGTGCTCCAGTTGGGTGACAGGGTAATTCTACCGTTTACTGACGCATTCAAAAGCTGCTCATGGACCCGATTGAAGAGATGGAAGAAAAGCTCCGCCGCCGTGAGCAAGAACTAGAAGCGCGTGAGCTAAAAACACGCCTCAAAGAAATTGAGCAAGATTTAGACCAAGTTCCGGTGACGCCAACTTACGCGCATAAAGAAACGCCTAACTCTACCGGGCTCACTCAAAAGATGAGCGACATCGGCAAGTTCTTGCTGATTGTTTTTACGGTCATTGTTGCCATTAGAGTCGCCGCCTGGGCTGGTATGGCCATTATGGTAATGGGCGTTGTCTGGGTTGCTTACAAGCTGTTTCTAGATAAAAAATAGCTTCTAGATAAAAATAACCGCGATTGTATCCGTCACATTTGACTCTTCGGTAGGGGCGTTCCCGCTACCTTTTTTGCTATGCCTTTTTCTCAGCCAACTGACTTTTTTAGCGATCTCGACCGCGTTGCCCAAGTGCGCCATCACATGGCAGACGATCTGGAGAGGATGGTGGCAATCGTCACAGATTCCGAAACCGTCGGTGCTGAACAGTCAGGACAAATGGGCCTAACGCAAACCATTGAAGATATGGCAAGCGCCAGTAGAAACTTGCGTCAGGGCGTATTTCGACTGCTGGTGCTAGGCGACATGAAGCGTGGAAAAAGCACCTTTTTGAATGCGCTCATTGGCGAGAACCTTTTACCTAGCGATGTCAATCCTTGCACGGCCCTACTCACCATCCTGCGCTACGGCCCTGAGAAGAAGATTACCGTCCACTTTTTAGACGCCCAAGCCCCAGAGATGTTAGACTTTGCCACCTTTAAGCAGCGCTACACCATCGATCCAGCCGAGGCAAAGCGACTAGAAGCCGGTAAGGAAATGGCCTTTCCCAACGTGAGTCATGCCGTTGCCGAATATCCGCTACCGCTGCTGGAAAAAGGCGTTGAGATTGTCGATAGTCCTGGACTTAACGATACGGAAGCTCGAAATGCGCTTTCACTGGGCTACATCAACAACTGTCATGCGATTCTGTTCGTACTTAGGGCGACTCAGCCTTGCACACTGGCAGAACGTCGCTATTTAGAAACTTACATTCAAGGACGGGGACTGTCGGTCTTCTTTTTGATCAATGCTTGGGATCAGGTGAAAGAGAGTTTGCTCGATCCTGATGATGAGAAGGAAGTGGCTGAGGCTGAGGAAAAGCTGCACAAGCTATTTCGGACGAATTTGAAACAGTATTGCCAGGTAGATGGGATTGACTGCTATCGAGATAGGGTGTTTGCAATCTCGGCTTTGCAGGCACTGCGGCAGCGAATGAAGCAGCCCGGGGCTAGCTTGGAAGAAGGATTAGCGGGTACAGGACTTGAGCCTTTTGTGCAGTCTTTGAATGTATTTTTGACTCAGGAGCGGGCCGTTGCAGAGCTGCGGCAGGCAAGAACATTAGGACGAGAAACGCGCGATCGCTTTCAAGAAGCCGTGGCTCGCCGCGTGCCGCTATTAAATCAGGGCGTAGAAGAACTTAAGCAGCGAATTGAGTCGGTTGCTCCCGAGTTTGACCAGTTAGGAGGAATCCGCGATCGCTTTCAAGCAGACATTCGGGGAATGCGCGATCGCAAAGCACAGTCCCTTTCAAACTCTCTTAAAACCTATATTTACAAGCTAGAAAACACCTTTGAATCAGACTTTTTAAAGTATCAGCCCGAGCTAGGACTGAGCGATTTCATCTCAGGTCAGGGCCGGGAAGCCTTTGCTGCTAAGCTTCAAAAAGCCTTTGAACAGTATGCAAACGTGATGTTCTATCAGTGGGCTAAAACCGCAGAGCAAGAGATAGAAGCCGCCTTTGCAGAACTTTCTCAAGAGGCCGAGGAGTACGGCGCATCCTATCAGAGAATTACTGAGCGGATGACCCAGAAGCTTACGGGCCAAGCTCGCATTGAGATGCCCAAAGTCGATGCGGACGAAGGATCTTCGCCTAGCTGGGTGAAGTGGGCGATGGGGATGATCTCGCTGTCATCCGGTAATGTCGTAGGCGTTGCGATGTCAGCAGCTGGGTTTGACTGGCAAAACATTTTAATGAACTTTTTAGCGGCCAGCAGCCTTGCGCTGATGACGACTGCACTGATTGGCGCAGCACTTGGGCCAGTTGTCTTTATTATTGCCGGGCTCGGCTTGGGTGCGATGCAGTTAGAGCATGGTCGTAAGGAGCTAACCAAGGCGATGAAGAAGGAGCTAGTGAAGCATTTGCCGAAGCTGGCAGAGCAGCAACAGCAGCCGATTCAAGAGGCGATCGCCGCGTGCTTTGATAAGTATGAGCAGCAGGTGATGGAGCGAATAGAGCAGGATATTTGCGATCGCAAAGCCGAACTAGACAACCTCCTCGCGCAAAAAGAATCTCGCGAAATTGACCGCGATGCTGAAGTCACTCGCCTACAAACAGCTGAATCAGCTATCCAATCGGCAAGCAAGCGAATAGATGAGGCGTATCAAAAGGCGCTTGTTAGTCCGTAGGATACACTTCGACTCAGAGATACAAAATCATTCGCAGGCCGCCGTCTACTTCCATTTGCAAAGACTCTTGGATAAACCCAATACGCTCTATCAAGATTTTTTTATCAAGCGTTAAAATCTGAGATACGTTAGCAACAGAATCTTTCGACAATCCAGTTGTGCTTTTAGGTAGCAAAACATTTCCTGGCTGTTTTGCTAATTGAGTATTGGAAGTCAACGCTATCGTGATGACAGTACTGATCAAAGTTTGTAGAGAGCTGTCAGCTTGAACGATTAAAACAGGCCGACGAAACCCAGGCTCTGAGCCAGCTGGATGGGGCAAGTCCGCCCACCAGATTTCACCGCGATACATTACCATTCCTCGTACGGAATAGATGCAAACTGCATCTCGGCCAAAGCGGGGTCTAAAGCTGAGCTTTCTTCTGCATATACTTCGTTGAACTTAGCTGCAATTTGTTCTTCGTTATACTTCCTCAAGTATTCGGCAAGCGCTTTCACATAAAGCTCACTGCGAGACACGCCCAGCCTTTGCGCAACTGATTCAGCTTCGTGAAAGACTGAATCTGGTAGTGAAATAGCGGTTTTCATAGCTAGTTTGTTTTTGTGCAGATATATTTATTCTTGGTCATACTATAGTTATACCATGCGCAATAAAAGATAAAAATACGAAATGATGGATACTTTGCAAACTCGCTTAATATCGTTACTACTCCGTTCTGTGGGGCTGCTAAGTGACTATCAACCCAAGCTGAAAGGTGAAGTTATTGAAGTTTGCGATCGCCTCCAAAACCCAACCTATCGCATTGTCGTATTCGGCCCCTTCAACTACGGCAAATCCACCTTACTCAACGCTCTCCTCGGTGAAAAAACCTTACCGATGGATCTAGTGCCAACAACTGGGGCAGCCATCACTGTTAAGTACGGCCCAGAACAACGCACCTGCATTACGTATACAGATGGCTCTGTGCAAAAAGAGAATGGAACAGCGGCACTACGGGAATTTGCGGTACTCGACGAACAGCGTAAGATGCGCAAAGATATCGCAGCGGTAGATGTTTACTGCCCGCATCCACTGCTTAAATTAGGTCTAGAGCTTGTAGATTTGCCAGGGACTGACGATCAGCAAGCCCAAAATGACCTTGTACAGGAACAGTTGTTGAGCGCTGATCTGGTAATTCAGCTGTTGGATGGTCGTAAGCTGATGACCCTAGCAGAAAGAGAGAATCTGCGCGATTGGCTGCTAGATAGAGGGATTAATACCGTTATCTTTGTGGTGAATTTTTTGAACTTGATGGAGACAGAAGATCGCCAACAAGTCTCCGTTCGTTTACGCTTCCTCGCAGAAAGCTTTCGCTCTGCGCTACCGAATGGCGTCAGTAACCTGTATCAGGTAGACGCCTTACCTGCACTGCGGGCGCGATTAAAAGGCGATGCCGCAGCGGCCACACAAACCGGACTGCCCGAACTAGAATCTGCGCTACAGACCATTGGAGGGCAGTTCGCAACAGGTCGTCCGGTTGAGCAAACTTTGCCACGACTCAAAGTACTAGCAACCCGCACGCTATCGGCCTTGCAACAACAGATTGAAACACTCTCTATAGCAGAATCTAACGCCGACGACGTTAAGCGTATAGAGATTAAAAAGAAAGCGCAGATTCTGATTCAGTCGGGATTTGAGCAAGACGTGGCTAAGCTGAGGGTTTGGCTAGTGCCGCAGAACTTGCAGGCGCATTATCGATTGGGACTATCTGAGGCGTTAGAGAAAAAGCAAGCTCAAGAATGGCTGATTGAAACTCTGAAGCCCGCTTGGTATGAGCGCCAAAAGCCAGTGGTGGAATGGGTACATCAGGCCTGTGACTTTTTTGAGTGTCCGCGTCCGACTGATTTATGGATGGCGTTTTCAGCGGGGCCGGAGGTCGTGGAGAGTGTGAAAGCAACGGTTGTAGAAGAGGGTGAGGCGCGGCCAGTGAAGATGGCTCCGGTGGCGATTGCAACCGGCTTGGGCTGGATGCTTGGTGGCCCCTTAGGCGCAGCAGTACTTGGGAGTACGGGCCACTTAGTTACTCGCAGCGGGCGCAAAAAAGAGATTATTACCTACACGCAGACTGACTACAAGAAGCAGGCAGATGTATATCTCACGCGGTTTAGTGAAGAGGCGTTGAGTGCGATCGCCTCGTATAAAACAGCCGCTAACAAAGTCATTCAAACAAAAATCTCCCCGCCAGTGACCACTATCTCTCCTGCACAAATCGCTCAAATAAACCTGCTCACGGCAACAGCTGAAGAACTCACTCAACTCATTGCAGAATAAACACCACAGCTATCAGGCTTTGCAGCAGAGGGTTGCTGTGCTCTATCATTTGCCCACCCCTCAAACTTGTGAGCCTAATCATGAATCCCATTGCCATTGCCGTATTCGATATTGACGGCGTGATTAGAGACGTTGGCGGCTCTTATCGTCGGGCCATTTCTGATACCGTAGAGCACTATACCAACGGCCAGTACCGACCCACTGTAGAAGATATTGACCGGCTGAAAAGTGAAGGTGTTTGGAACAATGATTGGAAGGCTTCTGAAGTCATGATTCATCGCTATTGCGAGCAGCAGAATCAGCCGATACCTGACGTGAGCTATGAGAAGATTGTTGATTATTTTCAAAGGCAGTATCGCGGCCCAGATACTGAAGATCCTGATCAGTGGACAGGCTACATTGCTAGCGAGCCTCTGCTCTTGGAGAAAGCTTACTTGCAACAGCTTGAGGCATCGGGTGTGCCCTATGCTTTCTTTAGCGGTGCCACTAGAGGATCGGCTAACTTTGTACTTCAGCGCCGCATTGGCTTAAGAGCACCTATTCTGATTGCGATGGAAGACGCCCCTAGCAAGCCCGATCCGACGGGGCTAATGATGGCCGTTCAACAGATGGGAGAAAAGCACGCCTTCAACACAATCCCGATCATTTATGCAGGCGATACTGCGGCTGACATGCAGACGGTAGCTGAGGCGAAAAAATGCTTTCCCGAGCGGCAGTGGATCGCAATCGGCATTTTGCCGCCTCACGCTCAACAGAACAAGGCGTATAAGGCTGACTATGCCAAAAAACTAAAAGGGGTGGGGGCGGCTACTGTTTTGGAAAACGTTCAGCAGCTGACAGCTGAGCTGATTACGAAGCTGCTGTAGCAAAAGCATACATCAGCCTAAGTAGATATGGATATCGCGCGTGGGCATTCTATGGGGGCACATAAATTAGGAAACGCGCTTTGTGTGCGAGTAGCTTTACATGAGTGCGATCGCGCTAACCACTGCACTGTGCCTGCCCGCACTCGATATCGAAGCACTTCTCCAAGGGCGAACGATTGCAGCGATATCGAGTACCTTTCGCAATCCTTCCCGTTTTTTGCTGTGCCCAGTCGATACTTCGCTGACGGCTGCACGCCTGGAAAACCGCTACCATACGAGCTTTCTCAAAAGCCTAAAGCCTGCTCAGAAAGCATGTCCTAGCACGATGACCATTCGCGCTTGGGCGAGGTGCAAAACCTGTCGAATTTTCAGCGAACATGATAATCTTGCAGCGCTCTCTTCGCTCACCGCGTGGTCTGCCGAATATCTTTACGAGCTAGTACAAGAGCGGCACAAAATATACGTCACCTTTCTTCAAGTCTATCGTTTTGATCAGGCGATTGAACTGGTTGTTGAGCCGCCAGATAGCAGCCAAGCGGGCACTTACATCGATGTCCCAGGCACCTGGTCTGATCAAGACGCGCGATCGCTTTTGAGCGATTCAACCTTTGCAACCAGGCAAAAGCAGCTTATTCAGCTGACGCCGCCGCTTCATCCTGAGCTGCACAATCTGCAAACAGCGCTAGTGGCCACCCGAGAAAATAGCCTGGGCGCAATGGCTTTAGATAGAGACCTTCGCTACCTGCTCGGCTGGTCACGCGCTGAAGAGACTCAAATGTGCGACTCCGATCTCTCTTGGATTGAGCAGATTGCACAGGCGGGCAACACGGGCAATACAGATGAGTTTGAAAACTTGGTACACAAGAGCCTACTCAAGCTTGGCTTTAGCAACCTAGTTCATGATCTAGGAATGCAGCGCGATGATGGTGTAGATGTGTACTGCCAGACGCCGTACGAAGTTATCGGTAAGTGCAAAGCTGACCGGCAAAGCAATGTCTCCAACCTCGTGATCAAACCGCTGGTGATGGCTGGTAGCGCACGCTTTCAGCAGCAGCAGGCAAAGCCTCCACTCAAAATCGTTTTTGCAGCTGGCCCCCTCACTGAACAAGCCCAAAAATCTGCAAAAGGAAATCAAATGAACATCATTCGCCCCGACACGCTACAGCGGCTCACTGAGCTAAAAGCTCGTTTTCCTGGCTCGATTGATTTGCTTAGCCTGAAGCGCTGCTTACAGCACCCGCCCTACGGAGAAGCCGCCGATGAGAAGATTAGTCAGTTTGTTGAAGAGACCTTTCGTCAGCTAAAGATTCGGGCAGCTGTTATTCAGTCCGTCAAAATTTGTTTAGAGAGAAGCGGTCAAGAAAGCGTTGGGAGAGATTCTATTTGTGCAGCCTATGCAAGCCTTGCGTCTTTTGGCCTATCCTCTCTATCTGTTGGAGAGATTCATGACATTTTAATCGAGCTGTCGTCGCCTGTTGCTGGCTATTTAGGACGCATTCAGGCAGAAAGCGACAGAGAACTTTTCTACTTTCTTAGAGAGCTCCGCGTTGAAGGTAGCGGCTTAACGGCAGTATGAATTTGACCAGCTAGTGTCGAGTCCGCTTTAGCTTGTCCGTAAGTGCGTAATCCGTAAATGCTTGGATTATGCCTTACGAAAGTAGCGTGCGATCGCCGTAATTTTGCTGATAAAAGAGACTTAGTTCAATAGGTCACTCGGGAAATCTTGTATAAAAGGTGACACGCCTTTTGCCAATATCTACCGCTGATACCTACGAAATTATTATGAAAGGCCTTAAGCTTTCTGCTCTACTTGGCGCGATCGCCTGCATTCTTCCGACTGCGGCGATCGCCCAAACCACCCCAGCCGACAGCGCGTACCTCAACGATCTGTATCAGTTCCTAGAAGGCGAAGACACCGTTACCTACACTATGGCCACTCAGGCAATGAGCCCAGAAGACAGCGTTTGGGCCGCTCAAATGTTCTGCCAAACCTTCTCCTCCGGCGTCGCCCCTTCAGAAGCTTATTCTATATATACCAACGCCGCTGTGGGCCAAGCGTCTACTTACGGCGCCAACTTTAACGAGGAAGTCGCCTACGCTGTGGGCCTATACGGTGGCGCGGTAATGAACTTGGGCGCAACCCACTACTGCCCGCAGTATCAGCCTCAAGTAGAGCAGGCGCTAAGAGCGCTTTGATTCGCTTCAGGCCCACCCGTTTTTGCACGACGCTAAAACGCTAACACTCTAAAAAAATAAAGAACACAAAGCTGTTTTCCTTCTATAGGAAAGCAGCTTTTTTTGACTGATAATCAGACGTTAAGCAGGCGTCTTTTGCAGAGTTTGCTTCTCTTTGCGAACGCTAAACTGCCACGCGCTAGAAAACATATAGTGAATTTGATGATGCAGATCTAGCTGCTTCAGGTTTTCCCACTCATTTTGATCGAGCCAGACACCGTGGCAGTGACTGCACCGATCCAAATAGAAGCTAAGGCCACGGCCAACCTTTGCCTTCGTCATTAGGCGATCGCAGTCCGTACAAAAATTAGCCGTCGCATTGTCTACTACTGGCAGCAGGCTATCGCTAAGCACCATCATCGGACGCGGCCGCTTATGCTCTCTGCGCGCGTGCTCCCGGTAGTCTAACCACTCCCAGTAATTTTCAGAGGGCACCCAGTGACCGAAGCATTGCGTGCACTGGCGAGCGAGCAAGCCGGTATCGAGGCTAACCTCGCTGAGTGAATGAGTATGGCAGGTAGGGCATTTCATGACAGCTTGGGGTAGGTACTGGATGTCTACAGTTATGAACATGCCCAAATTATTTCAATAGATCTTGATGCGAATGGCAAACTTCACAATCTATTTTTAATTCCTTCACAAAATAGAGAAAATCCTACGCCATTAGACGTATTTTTAACCTAGATACCGTGCTACGAATCAGAACTATTAAAAGCTGGCCATTTATCGACCGCATCCGTGGATTTGACGATATTCATACCAGCTTGGGCAAATTGCTGGTAGGTATGATCAGCATCACTCGTAAAGTCCACGATTCCGGGCACCACGACAGGCGATGTGCAATCTTCTAGCAAATACACCTTGCGGGCAACCGCACTATCTCTCGCCTGAATTTCAGCGAGCAGGTCGCTTACTGTCCAGGCCACACAGTGGCTTTTCGCCTGTCCTGCAATGATAATTACGTCAAAGCTAAGCAAATGCTCAATCAGCCGATTATTTTTCTGGGCTATGGGCCGAGCCGCCCCATCATTTAGCACTTCTGGGCTCAGCACTGAATAGTTTTCAGTGAGCGGATTGTCGCCTTTGGCCTCAAATCGGGTTTGGCTCGCGCGCACCATATTATGAAAAAAGCAGGCCTCTTCAAAGGCCGGCACCAACGCATGGCCGATGCCGCCAAGCATAGAGTGGTAGGGCCAAATCGTCAGCGGATACTTATCACTGTTGCTGAGCTGCTTGGCATAGTGACGAGAAAAAGATTCTATGTCGCTAACGGTCGTCTCGTTTCGAGCTGCAAGACTTTTTGCAACCACTGGATTCACCGTCCACTTTCCCGCTTCTACCTCTGCAAATGAAATCATCGTCATTGGGGCTGGATGTTCACCCGCTTTGTCTGTCCAAAAAACCGGGTGAAAAATTTGAGTGGCGGCATGCGTATCCATCGTCGGAATTATTTCAGTGATGATATTCAGGTGACGATAGACAAACTCACACAGCCGCTGAGTGTCTTCCACCGCACCTACGCCAGAGCGTCCGCCGACAAACAGCTCGAAGTCTGGCAGGCAGAAGGTATTTTGAACGTCAATAGCAAGCAAGCAAACTCGGCGCTGGTCTTGATGCGCAGGTGAGATATTGTTTGCCTTGGCGTAAGTATGCGCTTCGCTAGCACGCGCCTGATAGGGGACACGCCAAATGCTGCCGACCGTTTCTGAGCTGTAGTGAGCGGGAATAGGCGTCGTCATATTGTTTAAGAAAGAATATGTATATACTGTATACACTGAGTGCAAGTGTATAGGTAAATTATGCGTACCCGTGTTTTCCAAAGTGGTAACTCACAGGCGGTTCGGATTCCCAAAGAGCTACAGTTTGAGCGATTAGATGTTGAGTATGAGATTCAGCGAGAGGGCGATCGCATTATCGTTACCCCAGTCGGCGCTTTGCTCACGGATGTGATGGATCTGTTTGCCGCTTTTTCTGATGATTTTATGGCTGAGGGACGAGCGGAACAGGGGAGACAGGAGAGAGACGCACTTTGAGGTACATGCTCGATACGAATATCTGCATTTATATTATGCAGCGTCAGCCTGCCTCAGTCGCCAAACGGTTTTCAGAATGTCGCCAGGGAGAGGTTGTTATTTCAGCAATCACACTAGCGGAGTTAGAGTATGGCGTGCACTGTAGCGCTGAGAAGTCGAAAGTGCAAAATCGTCGGGCGCTCGACTCGCTTTTGAAGATCATTCCAGCTGTTCCCTTTACACCATCAGCTGCACAGTCATATGCGGTCGTTAAAGCGGCAGCGCCAGAGCGAAAGAGAGACGCCCTAGACAAACTGATTGCTAGCCATGCAAAAAGTATGAATCTCATACTGGTCACTAACAATCTGAACGATTTTCAAGTCTATCCAGATATTCTGCTGGAGAATTGGGTGGAAGATAGCAGCGCATCGAGTTCATAAGCGAGTAGCAGAACTAAAGCCTACTCCCATTCGTTAGCATCCTGAGAGTAGGGGTTTTCTACATAGTCATTCTGATAGGGCTGCTCTCGATAGACCGTCTTTGAGCGCCCTTTTCCCCCTTTGACTTTGGTCTCTTGCCAAGCGCTGCCGACACCTTTGAGCACGCCGCGACCCACTAGGCCGATGCCACGACCCAGAACTTCAGTAAGCACATAAACAACGGTGCTGCCAATGAGAGAAATGGCGGTGCGGACACGCGGGGCGATCGCATCCCTAGTTTCCATCGCCAACGTCACCACTAAAGGAATGCCACCCAGCCTATCCAGCTCAGCTCGCCTCGGCGCATAGACAGACGTAGCATTAATTCCCGCAGGCGTTAGCACATAGAGGTTGTAGCGGCTTTCAAAAATAGCTTTGGGCTCATTCACCAGTCGATCTAGCCGATAGCGCCAGGAAAGATCGTTGCGAAACCGTTCGATTTCTCTTGAAGACATTAGCCTGCCGGTGTACAGGCTCTTTTTAATAGATTCGACATCGGCTAAACGGTTGAGTAGGGGCTGCATGACGGCGTTGGCGACTTGAATCATCAGGTTTTCGAGCAGGCGTTCACTGTAGGCGATCGCCTGCGGTGTGGTTGCCAAATAAGGAGAACTCTCGATCATCAGCTGTTCTTGAAAGAGCCAGTGGCCAAATAGCTCGCTCACCATCGGAATGCGATCAAGAATTTGTTGTTGAACCAGCAGCTTTTCCTGCTGCAAAAGCGTCACCACTTCCTCTTCTACATTACTCACGCGTACCGTGTAGTATTTACCGAAAAACTCTGTGTTTACGGCGTCCCAGAGGTCGTGAAGAACCTGGCGCGATACTCCATAGGAGTGGCCTTGCCATCGCATCGAAAGCTGCCCCGGCTGAACCTCCGAAGCTCGCAAGTCAGCCAGTAATTCTTCCAGCTGACGCAACACCAAATACAACAGCTCTAGCTTCTTATCAGATCTGAGAATGTCAATCTCTAACGGCGACTCGCTAATGTTCTTTAACGGACGCTGAAGCTTAGCAAACACACCTTCAAAAACAACATTCTGTACGTCAGTAGGTCGCGCCTGCAATCGAGATTCAGTTGCGGCCATATTTGCCAAAGCCGCCGTCGCATTAGGCACTAGCGACTCACGATCTAGATAGCGAGCGGCCGTCATATCAGCATAGTTTTGCCCATAGCCACCTTGCCTTGCCGCTCTGATCCAATCCGAGCTAGCCGATCCTAAAGAACCGCTTTGAGAATCACCTTGCGTTAGCGAGTCTGTCGCAGACGATCGGCGACTAGTCCCGCTGCGGCGTGGTGAATCGTCAAACTTAGGCGTGCTCCATATTGCAGAGACTAGCCAGCGGGCCGCCATCAGCTCTCGCTTCTTCCCGTCGAGAATAGCTTGGTTGAGCCAGCTGCCGGTTCGCTGACGCGCAAGAGCTGCCATGCTTCGATCAATCTGCTGTAGCCCTGAAAGACGCATGCTGATACGCATGGCTGTCAGCGGCCCTGGAATATCGTTTAGGCGAGAAATCGCAGCGTCTTGTTTAGTATTTAGGCTGGCAGAACGTCCTGAAGCGGGTGCAACAGGCGCGGCTGTTGTGTTGTTAGCGGTAGGCTCTTGCTCATCTTGCGACACCGTTGATGACGTAACCGTTTGGCCAGCGGCAACCTGGCGGATCAGCTGAGCAAGCCTTCTTACAGACATACTGCGCGTACCGAAGCCACTGGCACCCATGCGCTCGGCCGCGGCTTGCAAAACAGGTTCAGCCTGAAGGCTTAAGACAAGAACAGGAAGCTGAGGAAAGTCTGTTTTTATTTGCTGGCAAAGCTGCAAACCAGGGGTCGCTTCTGGTTCACTTGCACCCATTCCCAAATCCAAAATAACCAGATCGATTGGGAGGAGCCAGCGGCTCGTTTTTTTTGCGAAGAGACGGATCGTCTAAGGCCTGCTGGTAGGTGACAAACCGCGACCGAATGCCTTCTAGCGTATCGGCGGCAGTGCCTGCTTCGGCGGCAACTGCAAAATCGCCCTGCTGCTCTAGCCATACCTTGAGGCCAAGGCGGAAAACAGGGTCTTCATCGACCAGCATTAGTTGAAGAGGGCGATCGCTCATGGGGCGAATATACCACCCTACCGCCTGAAATGACTCAGCGGCCCAAAGAGACTAGAAGCCATCCTCGTAGCTAGCACCATTGCCGTTGCCACCGCCGTCATCATAGTCAATGAAGCTATCTGTGTTGTAAGGCTCGTCTGCATAGTCCTCTACATAGCTCTCCTCAACCACGGGCGCTTGCAAAGACCAAATATAGGCGCGTTCTTTAGCCCAAATTGCGATACTGGCACCCGCTTCTTCGTACAGCGCCCGACCAGGGACGATTTGCGCTGCCGTATCAATTGCTCCTGTTAAGTCACCTCTAGCGGCTAAGCGGTCAGCGCGAAGGAGCACAGGCCGATCTTCAGCCACTTGGATTTCAGCGACCCAGCCTTTTACAGCTGTCTGCGCCTCATCGCGCAGGGCTCGGCCTTCAGCCACTTTGCTGGCTTCTGCAACCGCTTTTTCTAGGTCACCTGCTTGCGCCAGCTGCTCAGCTTTGTTGAGTATCGGCTGATCTTCAATCGTCTCAATGCGGTCTTCCCATTCCGCAATATAGGTTTGTCCCTGAATGCGGAGCGCGCGTCCCTGCTCGACCTTTTTGGCTTCCGCGATCGCTCTCCGCAAATTCTCCTCGCCCCCTCGGCTGGCCAGCTTCACCGCCCGATTGAGCACAGGCCGATCTTCTATCCGCTGAATCTCCTTTTTCCAGTGGGACACCAGCGTTTGAGCCTGAAGCCTTTGCGGGCGCTCCTGGGTAATTTGTTCGGCTTTAGCGATCGCCATCCGATACGTCGCCTGCTGCCCCACTTGAGCCAGCGTATTGGCATATTGCAGCTGCACCATGTCATCTAGCTTTTGCTGCCACGTCACCAGGCTATCTTGAGCCTCGGGGTAAAAAGGGCTGCTGGGTGAAATGCGCTGCACGGCCTGAATTGCTTCAAGCAGGTTGTATACCTGGGCGTAAGAAGGCGTCCAGTCGTCGTAGCTACCGCTGGCTAGGCGCTGCGCGTGGCCAAAGCTCAGCAGGTCTTGCGCTTCAGCCGTCAGCGCTAGGTTGGGTGGTACGAGCTGCGCAATTTCTAGCGCCGCGTCAATGTCTTCTTCCTCCCATTTTTGGAAGCTGTACTGCATCACGCGCTCAGCCCACTTGTCTAGGTCGGGCTTGGCATCTCTCCAGGCGGCCGTTTCTAAATTGATTTCTCTGGCGATCACAAACGCTTCGCCAAGCTTTGCCAAGTCACCTGTTTTTGCCAGGGCTTCTGCCTTATTCAGCTGACGGCGAGCCGTTTCTTCGCGGTCAATTTTTTCCTCTAGCTGATCGTGTCGGGTGCTGACCCAGTAGCGCGTGTTGAGAATTTTGAGGTTCTGTAAATTGCGCCTTGCACCTGTCCAGTTTTGAGCGGCGATCGCCTTCAAAACCTTCGTCTCAAATTCTTTACCAACTGACCATTCTTTATCCCAAGTGGCGATCGCACTCTTCACCTCAGGGTAAATCTCTACCCGCGTGGGAATCCGCGCTGCCAAAGCTCTTGCCTGACGCATATCCCCCTGCTGAGCCATGTCCTGAAGCTCATCCAGCAGCGCCTTCGACCACCGATCCATCAGCTGATCGGCTTCCTGATACAGCGGATTAGCAGGCGTCCAGGGCTCTACCAGCTCAATGGCCTCAATCAGCGCCTGGGCTGAGCCCGACTTCACGCTGGCTCTGGCGCACAGCAGCCTTTCACTATCACTCGCTAGCCCAGAGACCTGCGCGCAGTCGGGCAGCGGTGGATTCTGCGTCATTACCGACACTGCTCTCAGGCTCACGCCGCCCGCCGTCGCCAAAATGGCAACCCACACAAGCGGCCATAAAAAATCAGTGAGCTTGCTCCGGATGCGATCGCGAACGGTAGGCGGCGTAGTGGTTGGAGGAATAGAGGTCATTGAAGCAATTATCCGGCAGCGATGATGATTTTCAGCAAGAATATTTGATAGGACAAGCCACTACAAAAGTGCCCATCGAAACGAAAGTTTTTGCTAAAGGCATCAAATAATATTTATTAAAATTTTGCTGATATTGTAGAAGCAATTCGCCCAATCTGTACCGATTTCGTCAGACTTATTTGCGATCGCGATCTACAGGCTGTTTGTTTTTGTTTACTGAGGCTCTTATTGAGCTCCGAATCGAGACTGAATCAGGGCAAAGAGCGATCGCATACCCATCGCATCACCGCCTTCTGGCCGACCGGGACGCTCCCTTGTGTTGTAAGCCATAAAGTCGATATGAACCCACGGATTTTGGCCAGCGGTGAACTCGCGTAAGAACAACGCTGCGGTAATTGCGCCGCCATAGGGCGCGCTAGAAATATTGTTGAGATCGGCAATTTTACTCTCTAGCATGTCGCGGTATGGCTCGTGCAAAGGCAGCTGCCATACCGGATCGTCCTGCTGCTCACCAGCTCGAATTAACGCCTGAGCCGTTTTGTCATCATTGCAAAACAATGCGGCAATTTCAGCGCCGACCGCCACGCGCGCCGCCCCCGTCAGCGTGGCACAATCAATCAGCAAATCCGGCGACTCACTGCTCGCTTCCGTCAGCGCATCCGCTAAAACTAGACGACCTTCCGCATCGGTATTGCCAATTTCTACGGTCGTCCCCTGACGAGAGGTCAAAATGTCAGATGGCCGAGTGGAGTTGCCTGCAATGCTATTTTCTACCGCTGGAATGAGCACTCGTAAACGCACGGGCACATCGAGCTGCATAATCATTTTGGCCAAGCCCAGCACCTGCGCCGAGCCGCCCATGTCCTTCTTCATCAGCTTCATGCCCGCTGATGACTTCATGTTGAGGCCGCCAGTATCAAAGCAAACGCCTTTGCCAACTAGCGTCACCTTCGGCGCATCCGGGTCGCCCCAGTGAATGTCGATGAGGCGCGGCGTCTGAGAATTGTCGTGTCCGTTGGCCTGCCCGACGGCATACACCATTGGATAGTTCGCCTCTAGCAGAGCTTCACCCACCAGCACGCTGTAGTCAGCGCTAAAGGCATTGGCAACCTTTTCAGCTTCTGCTGCGAGCTGCTGAGGCCCCATGTCCAAGGCGGGCGTGTTGATCAAATCGCGAACAAGGTAGGTAGCTTCGGCTGCCGCTGTGATGTATTGATGGTTTGCGCTTTTAGGAAAGGCCAGCTCAGGCAGCGCGTTGGCATCTGTTCGCTTGTAGCGGGTGAAGCGATACTGGCCCAGCGTCCAGCCAAGGCATAGCTTAGTGGCGATTTCAGCCGATAAATCGTCGGCAAGTTCGTACTTTTGAGCGGGCAGAATTTGGGCTAAGCGGCCGAGTGTCCAGGTATCTAATGTTTTAGGTTTGCCAACCAACACACGCTCCAGCTCGCCTTCAGCAGAAGGCAGAAGGCAATGACTTCCGGGCTCGCCTGTAAAGCCGGACATTTCTAGCCAGACGGCCTGCTTGGCGTAGTCATTTTTAATTTGAGCTTCGTCAACGAAATTTAGAGGAATGTTGGCAGGCAAGGATCACGGGCTCCACACAAGATCCCCTAAACACTATCAGAGGATCGACGGGAATAGCCGTCTCTCACTGGTTAGAAAAGCCAATAGAACCGCTAAAACCAAAAGCGGCTTCAGCATTATGCTGAAGCCGCTTGGAACGCTGTATTAACTTTGAGCGATCGCTTTTAGATCACTTTCAGACCACTAGACTTCAGACTTCTGCACAGCTTTAGTCGCTGCGAGGCCGTCCTTAATGCGCATCACTCGCTTAGCCTTTGCAGAGAGTGCCGTAGTGTCGATGCGGTTAGTAAGTAAGGCGTCAAAGGAGAACAGACCCGCACCGTTGATAGCGAAGTAAAGGAAGCAGGCTGCGTAAATGGCAGAAAGCTCCAGGTAAGGCAGGCTGAGACCCGCAACTTTGATGTGGTGGTACATGGCCACGCACATAGTGCTGAACAGGCCAAAGGCAGCAGGGCGAGTGAACAAGCCCACCATGACCAAAGGCGCACCGATTAGCTCGGTGTAGGCAGCAATGTAGCTAAGCGTGATAGGGAAGGGAAGGCCGAGGTAGGCAACGTAGGCCTGGGCAAAGCTTTCGATATCAGCGAGCTTATCCATACCGTTGTGAATCATCATGATTCCAAGGACGGCGCGGGCGATCGCAAGTGTGGTTTGAGACGCGAGGTTAGCGTTAATGTTGGGCTGAAAAACGGTGCTCAGCAGCTTTTTTGCAGAGTTCATAGTTAGGTAAGGAGGGAGGTATGAAAAATACTTGTAAAGGAATATTAACTATTCCTGAGTGTCTTTGTAAACAAGTATAACAATTACTTGTTGCGTTTGCATGCATCAGAACGCTTTATTACCAGGCTTTTTGACATTTCTATCTTTTGGCAAGCCGTCCATATTCTCAGAAAACGTCGCTATGCCCAAGGATTGAGTTAATTTTTCTTAATATCTATCCGCAGATCTAATCTGTATGACTTTCTGATTTATTCTTCGAGCAGTTCGTCGAAGGGGGCAAACGGTACAAAGTCATAGCCTGTGCCGGAGCGAGTGCCAGGTTCTACCTTTACAAGGCGATCTACCTGACGGCGATCGCCTGATGGCAAAAAGTTAATCGGGCCAGTGGCACTGTCCACGCTAAAGTCCGTATCGTCTAAAGCAGCCTTAAGCCCTTCACGACTGGCCTCGCGCTCTAGGCCCGCAGCGATCGCAATCACCGCATCATAGGCAGTAGCTGTTCTCCAGCTGACATCGCCTTCCCACAGCTGGCGCGAGCTGGCAACAAAATCGGTTTGAGTATCTCGCGCCAGTAAGTGCCAGGGAACGGCCACCGTTAGCGCCTGAGAATCCGGCCCGGTTTCGTCCAAAATCGTCCGGTTATATAGCTCGTTGCTGGCCAAAATCGGTAGCCTGCGCTTGTTGAACTCGATCACTGAAGCGGCTTCTTCTAGCGTATTAAGGCTGGCGGCAATCATCAGCGTATCAGCGCCATCTTCTTCGGCATCCTGCTGCACATTGGGATCGAAGTTGCTTTCTGAGAGGTCATATTCGGCTACGATATCGCCGCCCCAAGCCTCTACGAACATTTCAAATTCTTCTTTAAGTGAACCGCTCAGATCACTGGTGGAATCGTAGTAAATGGCCGCGCCGCGATCTTCCTGGTAGTAGATCATATAGGCGGCTAGGGCGGCGGCGGCGAAACTGTCGCTGGGGACGGTGCGGTACAGATAGGGGCTGATGCCAGAGAGATCGACAGCGGTGCTGACGGGGGTCACCGAAACGAGCTTGCCCGTTTCGTAAATGGGGGCGGTGGCGAGTGTGACATCGCTGGAATAGTGACCGACGACGCCAACGACGCTGGCGTCATTGACAAGCGTTTCTGCGATCGCCCGAGCCAACGCCGAATCGTTTTCATCATTTACCAGCACTAGCCGCAGCGGTACACCGTCAATGCCACCGTTGCGGTTGATATCATCCTGGGCTTGCGCGGCACCGCGCAGTATTTCTAGGCCAATTTTGCTGGCACCGCCTGCTGGGGCGACCACGGCAACGGTGAGCGATCGCCGGTTTCCGATGCGGGCATTGCTGCGATAGATGAAAGATTCAGGGTCGTTGGGCTCTTCGTCTAGTGAAGCGTTGAGGGTGGTGATGGCGCTGGCGAAATTTCCTTGGGCGATCGCTGCAACCCCCTCTTCTTTCTCTTCCGATGCCTCAGGAAACAGTATTTCCTCACCCGCACTCACCCGAGAGGTCACTGCCTGAGGCAGGCTATCACTAGAAGCCACATTCGTACTTTGCGAAGGCACCTGCTGAGCGCGATCCAGTCGACCCGTGAGCGCCCAGAGTATCAGTGAAATACCGCCTACTAAGCCAAAGGCCAGTAACGTCGCCAAAATAGCGAACCGGCTGTTATTTTCCTGCGACATAACCTGTGAGCGACCTTTAAAGGCATCAATACGTTTGCTTCCAATCCATCATTAATATACGGCTTTCCGGCACGCAGCCTGCTTGCTAAATGCCCACCTTTCCTGGTTTCGCAAGGATTCATGACTTTTTTTGATGCTTTTAAGCCATTTCTCTTCGCTTGCTTTTTAATGCTGTTTGATGAATCTAAACGCTAAGTTTTCTAAGCGTTCGCTGGTGCTTGCGCACTGAGACCAGGCTGTGCGCTGCCATCATGCCGCTAGCCGCCACAGCAGGCAGGCCAATGCCTGGAAATGTAGAATCGCCACAGCACAGAAGTCCTTCAATTGGCGTTTTGGGGCCAGGGAAAAGGGCTTTTCCAGCGGCAATAGCTGGCCCATACGTTCCTCGATCTCGTCTTAAGTACCGCTCGTGCGTTAGCGGCGTACCGACTAAAGACACCCCAGTAGATGCCGCCGCCCGCTGACGAATATCGGGGATAACGCGCTCCAGTGCCTGCCACATCACTTGCGATCGCGCTTCTTTTTGAGCCACATACTGACGACTTCCTCGTGTCAAATGCTCCCAAAGCGCGTACGGCTCGTTCCCCGGCGTGTACACATGAATGGTGTGCTTTCCAGCAGGGGCCAGCGACGGATCGAGCACCGAAGGCATAGAGATGAGCACCAAATTCTGCGGGGCCGTAATGCCCTTTTCCCAGTCATTCACCACAATATGATGACAGGCCAAATTCTGAGGAAGCCCATCAGCCGCGATGCCTAAGTGCAGGTGCATAAAGCTCTCACACTGAGGCGTTGCCTGCCTTTTCTCTACAAATTTTTCAGGCAGCGCGCCGACTGGAATCAGCTTGAGCGTATCCCACACTGATGCATTAGAAATAACGGCCACGCTCGCTTCAATCAGTTCGCCGCTGCGCAGCCGCACGCCCGTCGCCTTGCCATCTTTAGTATTAATTTGAGTGACGTGAGCGCCCGTTTTGACCTGCCCTTTGCGCTTCGTCACGCCACGCGCCAACGCCGCCACTAGTGCAGCTGATCCGCCCATGGGATAGTCGAGCTGTACGCCGGGCCGGTACCAGTCAGCAAACATAAAGGCGACTTCCGCCGCGCTTGTACCGCTAGCAGGCAGTCCCGACAGCAGAAAGCACAGCATGTCGAGCCAGTTGCGAATAAACGGATCGGTGATCACCTCATCCATAATTCGGCTAAACGGCCCAGTCAGCTTCGGCGTATTTGTCATATGCTTCAGCAGCTGAGGTGCAAATGGCCCAGCCGTCCGCAGCGCGCCCCAGTCAAACCGAACGGCTGCGGTTGGTAGAGAAACTGCTGCCTCAGCTAGTGGTTTCATGACCCTTTGCAGCTCGCGCCATTCGGCTACTGCTGATTTACCTCGCAGCGTTTGCAACACCTCACAAAACTGGTCAGCCCCGACCGCCGTTTCAAAATTACCTTCAGGTAGAAAACAACCCCAAATATCGTAGTTAGCCCAATCAACATCTTCACCAATAATGTCTAGCACCTGTCGCAGCGGATTGGGTGAAGGGCTATACGACATGCCCGAATATAAGGAGGGGCCAGAGTCAAAGAGATGGCCATCGCGCTCAAAGCCATGAGCCGCGCCGCCTAATATGGTGTGGCTTTCGCAGACGGTTACTTTTAGGCCATAGTGAGCCAGCAGTGCCGCGCAGCACAGGCCACCGATGCCGCTACCGATAACAACAACATCTGTCTCCTGGTCTGTTTTGTGGCTATTCATGACAGCTTTGCAAGTTTCTCTTCTTCTTTCGCCCTGAAGCCGACCATCACAGCCTTACCGTCTTTTTCAAACAGGGGACGGCGTAGCAGCATCGCGTCTTTTGTAAAAACCTCTATCCACTGCTCGTCGCTCCATTCTTTTTTCTCTTCACCCAGCGCCCGATATGAGCCGCCCGATGTGTTGCGCATCGGCTTTGCTGTTAGCTCACTTGTCCAGCTAGCAATCATCTCTGCTGTGGGTGGGTGCTCTTTTGTATTGATAAACTCGTAGGCGATGTCCTGCTGATCTAGCCAGGCTAGGGCCTTTTCACAGGTGCCGCAGTTGGGAATGCCGTAAACGTTTAAGCCCATAAAGTCGCCGCCCGATCAGAAGAGAATAGAACTGATACTAGCAGCGTGGTGAGAATTTGCCATTCATCGGCCGGTTCATTGTGCGGGTTCAGGGGGGATAGCCGTGTTGCTAGGTACCGTTTCAATGACAGCAGGCGCAGCAGGTACAGGTCTTAGCATGGCTTCGGTGAGCGTTTCTACGATGTAAAGCGGCAGTGGCGGCTGGCCAATTTGAACAATAGAAGCATCGGCAAAGGCTGCTTTATATGCAGCGTTGTCGTTCACTTCGGCTTCCATAAAGCCCAAACTCATGGCTTTTAGGTAGCTGTAGGCTAGCGGGATATCGGCGTTGATCAGTTCGTTAGCCAGTGCAATGTCGGTGTTGCCGTCTATCTCGGGTGGGTCGTAGAGGTGGGAGCCGCCCTGAATGAGGGCGAGAAAATGGTCGGGGGTAGCCACGCCTTCTGGCCTGGGTCGGTTGAGCCAGGTAAAGGGACGGATTTGCTCTAAAAGGGCGGGGGCGATGGGGTCGCCTGTGCCGGATACGAGCAGGCTGGGAATGGCAATTTGGGCAAAGCCCGCGGGGCCAAATAGGCTGCTGGTGACTGGGTTTATAGCCATGACGGCCTGGATGCGGTCGTCGCGAAGGTCGTCTTCAAATTGTTCGGGTGCGAGCAGCGCGGTGCATTGCAGCAGCATGGAAGGATTGGCCGCGTTGTAGATGAATGCGGGGGACTCGCAGTTGGATTTGAGCGTGTTGAAGTTGAGCTTTGCGCCGGCTAGCGCTAGGGCTGTGTAGCCACCGAAGGAGTGACCGATGATGCCGACTTTACTCATGTTTAATCGGCCTGCCAGTATGCCGTTCGCTTCGTTGCGCCGCGTCAGTTCGTCCAGTAGGTAGGAGACATCGCGGGGGCGTTCGGTGAATTCGGTGGGCTTGGCGATTTCTCGGGCGGAGCCGCTGAGAAGGGCAATGAACTGCTCGGTATTGCTGCCAGGATGATCGAGTGCGGCGACGGCATAGCCGTGACTGGCTAGGTGCTGAATCATAGGGGCGAAACCTTTGCGATCGCCTGCCAGTCCATGAGAAAACACAATCAGCGGTGCGTTAGGCGTTTCGGGCAGATAGAGGTCGATGGGCATGGCGCGATCGCGCTCAACATCGGTGATCGTAAAGGTCTCAGCGGTCACCGTCTGCGGGCCTGTCTGTGCCAGATCGGGAAGAGAGGGGACGCCAATGAGTTGAGCGGGCGCGGCCTGCTTTTCAATGGCTGCGATCGCCAGCTCGGTATTTTGAATAAGCTGGGTAAATGCACCAAAGGCTTGAAACGCCCGCCGCGAGTCAATACGTACCGCGTTTGTTGGAAAATTTTCTAATACGCCTAGCAAAGAAATTCCACCCGGCTCGGCAGCGGCCAGCACCAGCGCGCCGCGCAGTCCTTTGCTGCCCGTTCTACGCCCTTGGGTTTGAATAATATCGCCCATGTAGCGCAAAATATTCGAGCCGATAGAAGAGTACAGAAACTGTGAAATGGCCACAGGGTTGGCGTCTTGCTTGGCATTGAGGGCCACGCGAAATTGCGATCGCTGTTCTTCATTTAAAAATCGAATGTACGGCGCAAGTTCTTCATCTACCGCCCCCGTCTCGGCATAGGCACTTAGCGCTTCTACAGAAGTAGAGATCTCTGCAAAGCCATAGGTGAGCGTGACCCTTTCAGCCGCTACGCTAGGCTTAGCAGCTATGAGCAAGCTACCGGCACAAAAGCCGCTCAGCAGACCAAACCGGAGCAAGGAAGTATTCATATGGGTTTTTTAAATAGCAGCAACTAAACTAACTGGTTTAGCTTAGCGAATCAATTCCTAAAATCAACAGGCAAATTATTGCGCGAGCTGCACGCACGACACACCCTCACGCAGTCCTTTTTGTTCGTGCAGCCAGATGTTTTGGGCAAAGCGAAAGCGACCGAAAGTAGTTGCGATCGCCTTAAATCCCCAATACGGCAGTCCCGGCGTCGAAATAAACGCCACCTTCCGCCACTCAGCCAGCTGCATCTTTTGCACTGCTACAATCTCCGCTATCCGTTCTGTCTGAATCGCCTTAAATACCTCATCAGCAACCGGCCCATCTTCTAAATTTCTAAGATGGTTCGCCACCACCATTGCATCCCGCAGCGCCATATTAATTCCCTGCGCCCGATTCGGAGCCATTGGATGTGCCGCATCTCCCATCAACAATAATCCTGGCACGCTCCATTGGTCACAACACCCCACCTGTACATCCAAATAAATTGGCCCTTCTAACTCGTCTTTGTGCGTCCGAAAGTGATCAGCCAAATCTGTGGGTAGTGCCTGAGAAAATTCTTCTATCCAGTCTCTTTCTTTCAGTTTCGTGAGCGCTTTATTCTCTTTTTCAACAATCCACCCAATCTGCAATTTCCCATCCCAAGAAGGATAAAACGCAAACTGTCTATCGGGCTGCAAGCAGGCGAAAAATGGCGTCTCTACAGACAGACTCTCTGGCGCAGGCAGCTTGAACCAAAGCACATCAAACTGTGCATCCACCTTCTGAAGATTTAATCCTGCAAGCTTTCGTAGTCGAGAATATCGTCCGTCGCAGGCGATCGCACCATCCGCCCAAAACTCTCTTTTCTCTCCTTCACAGACAGCACATACCCCAGCGACACGCTCCGCATCATCCCGCAACAGCTCACTCACCTGCCACCCCGGATAAAACTCAAAGTTCGGCAGCAGCTTCGCCTTCTCTACCATCGCTCTCAGCAGCGCCCCTTGATCCATAATCTGCGTAGCTAACCCACCACTTACAGGCTCATCCACCCGCATTCGCCGCTGCCCGCCCACATAAAAATCCCAAGATGTCAGCTGCCTATGAGGAATCTCTTCGAATATCTCCTTCAGCCCCATTTGATACAGCCCGTCCAATCCCGCAGGCATCAGCCCCTCGCCTCGAAACACCCGTTCAAAAGCAGTCTCCTTCTCTATCAGCGTGACCTTATGCCCCTGTTGAGCCAGAAGCAGTGCAGCTGCCGCGCCCGCTGGGCCTGCTCCAACAATTACGATGTGTTTCAAGAAGGACGTTCCATAAGATAGCTTTGTATTTATCGTATGTTAGAAAGAAGTCCTCTGGGATGGCGGTGCAGGGTTTAGAATGTGGCTTGCTCGTTCCATCGGGAAACTACCATATGTCCGACCTCACATCTGAAAGGCCTTCGCCTAAAGAGATTCTGTCTGCGCTGCTGCCTTTTTTGAAAACCGCAGGCGCCTATGCCGATCAAATTCAGCAGCGGATTGCGTCTTTGCCGGATAAGTACGATGGCGATCACCTGTTTGCCAATGCGCTGACGGACGCGGATCTGTCGATTCAGACGTTTATGGAGGTGGTGCTGCTGGGGAAGTTTCCGAACGTCCGCTTTTATGGTGAAGAGTATGAGACGACGTATAACACGAAGTACTTCAAGGCGATTGATGTGGGGCCAGCTGATGGGCCGAAAGATGACTACCTAGTGACGCTAGATCCGATTGATGGCACGCGCTATTACATGGACGGGCATTCGCGCTACTTGATCATTTTGACGATATTGAATGCGGATGGGTTTGAAGCGGCAATCGCCCTTAGCCCGCCTAACGATTGCTACTACTATTCGCTTAAAGGCAAGGGCACTTTCATCGGCAGCATGTCAGATGAGTTAGATGAGTGCAAGCCGCTAAAAATTGACGATCCCGGTGAGAAAGTGCTGCTGGGCTGGGCGCTGAGCGATATGGCTGATGACATGCGATCGCACTTTCCCATCATCGATCTAAAAACAGAGTATTCCAAAACCAATCCGGTGCCGCCTATCAACGGATTGCTCACAGGCGAAGTTGCAGGCGTGGTGCTAGCGAGCGCGCAGTTTATTGATACCGCAGCGCTCGCTTGGATGGCCGAGGAAATGGGCTACTGTCTCACAGACTACGACGGCAAGAAAGTACCCCCGATTTCAGAGTGCGAGAACTACCGCCGCTCAGAAATTATTGTCTCTGCAACCGAAGAGATGCAGCAAAAACTTGTTGAAATTATGAAAGCTGCTAGATGATAACCTAGCAGCTTCATGTATAGAAGAACGGAAGGCGGCGTTTAATCTTCGCCACCCTCGCCGCCTTCTCCACCTTCTTCCATGGGCTCTTCTTCCATAGGCTCTTCTATAGGTTCCTCAGTGGTGATATCAGTGTCACCTTCAAGTTCTTCACCACCTTCTGTAGGGCCACCACAAGAGGTGGCTAGTGTCGCTACAAGTCCCAATGACAGGAAGAGTTCAACAGGCTTTAGTCTTTTTTTCATGAGCGTATTAGGGGGCTAATGATGTATCGAAAATAATAGTAGCGTCGATGACACCTAATATCAATAGCCTTTTAGTGAACCTACAGCTCTGGTGCTTTTGGAGCGGTCTCTATAGTACCTTTCATCTCATCAATCTCTAGCAGGCTAACGATAGTACTCGCGAACGGAATTGAAAGAAAAATTCCTAATACTCCCGCGACCCGAGCGCCTACAATCAGCGCAAAAAACATCACAACTGGATTGATGTTTAGCGAGTCTTTCATAATGCGCGGCAGCAGTAGGTTCTCTTCTATCTGCTGAAGTACGATACAGATGACGGCTGATTGAATCGCAAGCACGACGCTGTGCGACAGCAGAAAAAGCATAATTAAACTGATGCCTATCGTGGCTCCAATGCCAGGAATGAGATCGAACAAACCGGCAATTACCGCAAGCGTTAGGGCGTAGGGAACTTTAAAAATGAGAAATACAATAAAAGTAGAGATACCGAAGAATAAGGAGAGCAGTAGCCTGCCCCAAAAGAACCCTAGCAGGCTTTTTTGAACTGTTTTGGTGACCCGGTAGCGATCGCCCGGTGGCACCCCGCTAATGATGAGCTTCCAGAGGCGATCGCCATCTAGCAGCATAAAAAACGTCACCACCGCAATTAAAATCGAGTGCAAAAAATTACTCAACAGCGCCTGTAATAAGCCAATGCCCGCGCCTAGCAATCCCGCGGCCTGATCCCGCAGCTGCATGCCGATAGACTGCAAATCAACCTGTAAGTCCCAGCGTGCAAAAGAACGTTCTAAAGCTTCAATTCGCGGTGTTAGTGACGTTAGAAAATCTGACAGATTATCAATGAGGGGCTGTCCCTGCGACAGAACAGCTAGCCCAATGGTGGCCACCACGCCGCCGATGACCGTCAGGGCAATCGTAAAAACGGTAAAAACGGCAATGTTATGCGGTAGCCAGCGCCGCAGCCAGCGCACCGGATGGCTGAGCAAAAACGCTAATATCGTTGCAGAGGCAAAAATAACGATAACAATCTCAAAATAGTGCAAGACCTCAATTGCAGCCCAGCCACAGGCAAACAACAACAGATATCTTACGAGTGAAGAGGTGCTGAGATAGTTCCAAAGCGAGTGGCCTTGCATAGCTGTTTTATGCCTGTTGTTTGATCTATGGCAAGGCCTTATGTGGGCGTGCCGAGAGCAGCGGTGTCTTGAACTAAAACGTAGGGCTGCACGATTAAAGACTGAAAGCGTGTGTTGCCTGCTTCCCACTGCATGAGCTGTTTGGCGTTGGGTTTCATAATCAGCTGCTCGGTGATCCAGCGTTCTACCGCCTGGGTGTTGTCGGTTGCGATCGCTACCCCCACATCTGCCAAGTCCAAATGCGGATTCACCACCACCACCGCATCTCTTTTCACATGAGGCTTTAGCAGTTCCCACTGCACCGGCCCCATCATCTCCGTTAGCTCCGTACGGAGCGCCTGCGAGTTCTGATCTTTTGAGCTTGAATCCTCTGCCATTTCTGATCTTTAAGCGTGACTGCTATCTGTCTATAGACAGCATTTTACCGTCTTGACACACGCCTAACGTTTCTATTGTTCGCTTAGCGTCCCAGCGCATGCAGCGCATGAATCTCATCTGTACAGCGCTGCGTAACTTCCTTCAGAGCGGCCTTGTCTTTAGACGACACGGGTGGGGCGATCGCATCTCCAATCCGAACCGTCACCGGGCTGGGCTTAGGCAGCGCCGAACCTTTCCTCAAAATCTTTTCAGTGCCCCAAAGGCTCACCGGCAATAAAGGCACCTGGGCTTTGGCTGCAATCATCGCCGCCCCCAGCTTAGGTGAAGAAATCCGTCCGTCTGGCGTCCGCACGCCCTGCAAAAAAATGCCCACCGCCCAACCATTTTCCAGCTGCCTAAGCGCCTCTCGAATTGCGCTGCGATCGGCCGATCCGCGCTTTACCGGATACGCGCCATACGCCCGAATAGCCGGAGCCAGCACGGGCATCTCAAACAATGACTCTTTGGCCATGTAGGACACAGGCCGCCGCATACAGCTGGACAGCAGCGGTGGATCGAAGTTGCTCGCATGGTTGGCCACTACAATGAGTGGCCCGTCCATTGGTACTTTTTTCGCGCCGTAAATGCGTCCGCGCAGGTAGCTATGCAGCACTGGACTGACCACCGACCATTTAAACAGGTGATACAGCGCAAGGCTAATAAACGGTTCACGGGTTCTGGGCATTTCTTCGGCCATACCTGGCACCATAAAACTGCCCAGATCTTTGCATACTTTCAGCCGCTACAAGGCTTCCCCCTTAACTTGCTTAATTAAAATGCAGGTAACTTCGTTAACTTTGCCGGTAGAAATTAAGCTGGCTCCAGCCGTCAGGTTTGGCATAGCAAAGCGATGCTTTAGCCGTAGAATAGGCGTATCCACTCATAGAGCATTCGTCTTATGGCTGTTGAAACTGTTGGCAATCCGCCGCCCGAGGCCGATCAGCTACGCGCTGATATTGAAAAGCAGCTGCCTAACATTATTGCGAGCTTTAGTGAAGTATTGCAGAAACAGTTTGGGTTTGAGTCTCTTCGCGTGGGCGGATTTACGATTGTGCCCGCAGAAGCAGATGCTGACAGCATTTCTTGTGATGAGGAAGGCTGCTCTGTTGACTGAGGCTGCTCTGTTGACTAAGGCGGCTTTGTGAACAGTTGGTGAGCAAACCTGCTTAAAAGTCTTTTATGCGCAACTAGAACTATTTCCGTACGTTTCTCTTATGGCTTCAGCCGCTACACCCCTTCCTCAGTATCAAATACGTGAAAGCAAACGGGCTAAGCACGTCTCTATCAAAATTTCGGTAGAAGGTGAAGTAGAGGTGGTCGTGCCGCCGAAGTTTGAGCGGGCTAAGCTGCCAGAAATTTTAGACCGGAAGCGCGATTGGATTGCGAAGACGCGCGATCGCCTTCTGGCTGCCGCTGAAAACACCCCTAAAGACTGGGCTGCTGAAAAGCCCGAGACGATTCTGCTGCGCTGGCAGTCTGAAAAAGTCTCTGACCCTGGCAGCTCACCCCCTCCTGAAGACGATGCCGTCAACCACATAGAGCGATGGTCAATTGTCTACAAACCCAGCGGCGGGAATCGAACCGTCTGTGTGCCTTCGCTCAACGGTCGTCTAACCGTGCGCGGCAACACCGAAAAAACGGCCGCGTGCCAAGCCGTCTTACGAAAATGGCTGGCGCATAAAGCACACAAAGAACTCGCGCCCTGGCTACGTCAGGTTGGGTACGAGCTAAACCTGCCCTGCCGCCGTATTTCCGTACGAGGCCAAAAAACCGTCTGGGCCAGCTGCTCTAGCCAAAAGGACATCAGTCTCAACTACAAGCTGCTGTTTCTACCGCGCCCCTTTGTGCATTACGTGCTGGTGCATGAGCTATGCCATACCGTGCACATGAATCATTCTTCGCGCTTTTGGGCGCTGGTGGAGGAAAAGCATCCTGGGTATCAGGAGTGGCGCGATCGCATCAAAAAAGGCTGGCAATACGTCCCCCGCTGGGTAGAAAGCAAGTGACCGATACCTATAGCGAAGTCCCTCACAGCGGCTACCACTGGAGACATCTTCCTGGCCTCAAACCAAACCGCTTCTTTGAAGGCTGGTACTTTCGAGTCACCCTTCTTAACTGCGGTCATACCTTCGCTTTCATGTACTCCATCGACGACCCCGCAGGTGGCAGTGACTACAGCGGTGGCGTCGCTCAAATCCTCGGTGGCCCCAACGAAACCTACTACTGCCGAACCTTTCCAGACGTAAGCAAATTTTGGGCATGGCCTCATCGACTAGGGCTAGGCCACCGACGAACAGGCCGCGCTCAGTATCTATCACCAGAAGCTTTTAAGCATAAAGTAATAGAAGGCTATCAGGCAACGACGACCCTACACCAGGGTAAATTACTCACGCCTAGCGGCGATATTCAAGCCCAGTGGCACTACGAGACAAAGCCCATATCAGGCTGGGGAGCACCCAAGCCCAAAGCAACGGCAGGATGGCTTTCCTATTTACCAGTATTTGAGCCCGGGTGGCAGGTGTTAATGGCCCATGGCCTTTCGACCGGCTGGATTGAATGGCGAGACACCCAATCAACTAACAAGCCTGTTCGATATACTTTTGAAAATGCTCCTGCCTATGCCGAAAAAAACTGGGGTGGCGCATTTCCAGCCAAGTGGTTTTGGATACAGTGCAACGCCTTTGCCGACGAACCTAGCCTTAGCCTCACCGCAGTTACCGGCGTTCGCGAAGTGCTAATGTTCACTGAAAATGTCGGTCTCATCGGCATCCATCACCAGGGCAAGTTTTACGAATTCTTTTCCACGAAAACGGCCTTCACTTGGGCCGTCGATCCTTGGGGCTACTGGCATATGAGCGCGCAAAGCCATGCCTACCGAGTCGAGCTCACGGGCCGCGCTACTGATGAAGGTAAATGGGTTCGCGTACCGACGCTCACGGGACTTCAGTTTCTGTGCCGTGATACGACTCATGGACACTTGCACATCCAGCTGTGGGAATGCTCGACCGTAAGTAGCGATCGCCTCATCCTAGACACCACTAGCCATCTAGCAGGATTGGAAATCGGGGGTGGCCCCTGGAATGAGCGATGGATCAATACATAACTGAGCTATGGCCAAAAACGATGGACATCTTGCTATATTATCTGTGTGACCGGCTCAATAATGTAGTTCTCTATTGCAATGAGTAGGTCTTACATGGGGCTGTGGCTCAGATGGATAGAGCAAGCGCCTCCTAAGCGCTAGGTCGCGCGTTCGAATCGCGCCAGTCCCGTTAATCATGAGTGAAAGTTAATCAGTTCTCTATCCTTTTGGTTGATTGATAGCCGTTGTGGCAGCTGAATGCAAAAGGTTGTGCCGTCGTTTGGCGCTGATTCGCACCACAGCTTGCCGCCGTGCCTATCGACAACAATCTGATAGCTAATAGATAGGCCTAAGCCTGTTCCCTTCCCGACAGCTTTTGTTGTAAAAAAAGGATCAAACAGTCGAGATTGAATACTGTGTGGAATGCCTAAGCCGTTATCCGCTATCTTGATAAGAATCTGGTCGTTATCCGTAGATAGGGTTGTAATACTAATCACGGGAGACTCAGCGAATTCAGCCTGACTGTTAGACTCACTCAAAGCATCAATAGCGTTGCTAATGATATTCATAAAAACCTGATTTAGCTGACCCGCGTAACATTCTATTTTAGGAATCTCTCCATAACTTTTATAGACTTTTATCTCAGTCTCTTTAAAGCGATGCTGCAAAATCAGCAGCGTGCTATCGATGCCGCCATGTATATCAACTATCTTCTCGGCTACTTCGTCTAGTCTAGAGAAGTTTTTCAAAGAGTTAACAATCTCGCGAATACGTCTAGTACCGACTTTCATAGAAGTAATCACTTGAGGAAAATCTTCTATCAAAAAATTTAAATCAATATCATCGGCAAGCTCAGTAATTTCATCAGAATCGCACAAGCTGTTTTTCTGGTACAAGTTAACGATATTCAGCAAATCTTCCGCATACTGCTGAACGTAGTCTATGTTTGCATGAATAAAATTTACTGGATTATTAATCTCATGGGCTACACCTGCAACCATTTGACCTAGGCTCGACATTTTTTCTGTTTGAATCAGCTGCGCTTGGGTTCCTTGCAAATTTTTCAGCGTTTCTTGAAGTCGTTTTGCCTGAGATTCTGCAATTTCTGCAAGGTTTTCTTTAACGACAAGCGTGGTTTTTAGCTCTGCCTGCTGCGTCCTAAGCTCTGTTGTGAGCTGCTTAGCCTCATTGAGAGAGGTCTGACTAGCCTGTAATAAAAACAAAAAATCAACAATCGGATCGTGAACGGCAAAATCTTTTAGCTTGATATTGAAAGGCGCTAAATCATCTATGCTCGTAATCCAAGGAGTGCCTATAAAAAAAAGGAGATCTTGCTCATCTATATAGATAAACTGACCTTTCAGCTGCATATCACTGTGCAGAAGCTTTAATATGAATAAGGATTTTTTACGCTTTTGAATAGCTGTGAAAGATATTTCTACCTTGGGTCTATAGACTTGGAAGTGGTTGACCAGCGGGCTGTTGACTAGCTCATTATTACAAACGCGCTGGAGAACATCACCGGCTTGAACCACTTGCAGCTGCTGATTGACTACAAAGTGAAAAGGAAATGTCGCTGCCAGCGCAGAGGGTGACAGCGTGAAACTGTGAGACATTTGCTTCTACTCACAAGATTTTCTATGCTTGATTAAAAATTCATCATGGTCAGCGCCCTGATCTCGGTGTAAGGTTTGAGTCACTTCTACTTCGGTATCAAAGCGATTGCCCAGCCCTTTCACTAACCCGACAACCATAGGAGCCAAGCCTTCTCTCTCAGAACGATATTCTAAGGTCAGCGCATCGTCCTCCATTTCTACACTTTCAAAAGACGGTGGCCTCAGCTTAGGAAAGCTAATACCAATTCTGGCATGCATGTTATCTAGATTTTCTAAAAACTCTGGCAGATCATCTCCGCTCATATCCATCAGCTCGCCATAGCCTTCTTGCGCTGTGTACTGTACCCAAAATTCGCCGAAAGCTTCCATGATTGCAGCGGGGGGAAGCTCTAATACTTCACTACTCGCTTTAACGAGGCGATGGGTTACGTCGTCTGGATAGCCTTCCATACTGAGAAAAGTACTGTCTTCTACCGCCGCTTTTTGTCGAATTTTTTGCCAGGTTTCTTCGCCAAATTTGGATTGCACCATATTTGCGATCGCTTTATTGACTAATCCGTACATAAACAGTCTCCGACCTTATTAGACAGAACAAAGCATTTACGCAAGCTCAGCCCGCAGCGCGATGCGAGACAGGCCAAGCTTGCTTGCTCCAAGAGTTCCCTTCAAAGCTACAAATCTTACGTCGCTTGCCCCATTGGAGGTAGCGCATAGAGCATGAATAAAACAGCTTATACGCAAGCAAATTCAGTAGGCATTCTCAGCGAAGGAGACTGCTTGACCTGCCTTTGAATGCCATCAAAGAAGTGAACTCTTGCATCCATCGCTTCTAAAACCGCTCGGTGGATATTCATCGCCTGGAAGTCAGAGTGAATGCGAGGCTCGATTAAAGTTGCTAAATTGGCGGCATGCTCATCATCTACGTGAATGTGAACGTTAAAAAACACCAGTGCTTCGTCAGGCAGCGGCGTTTGGCCTTGAATACCTTGATAGATTTGGGTATATAGCGAGTTAACGATACCTTCGGAGGCAAAACAAACCGCACCGAGCGCAGCAAGATATCCATACTGATGAGCCAGATTCAGATATGTCTTAATCATGGCTGAGGTTTCGGGCGTAGCTGGAATGCTATCTAGCTCGTGGTCGCTGATGCCAATACCCCGCGTAAACCGGCGAAATAGTTCTGGATGCGCCTGACTCAAGTCACCCTGGCCCATTTCATCGAGCAGATTATCGAGAATAACCCACTGCGCTTGCTCATCGGGGCACTCAGCTAGAATTGTCGCCAAGATTCGATTGAATTGCTTGGAAAATTTGTACATTTGCACAGCTAATACTTGAACCTCTATCAGGTCTAAGCTGCCAGCTTTGCAACGACCTAAAAACGGATGAGACCACAAAGGGTGAGACTTTGTGAGGTCGAGAAAAGACTGCATGGAAGAAGTTTCGTAGATCATCTAGATATCTGAATCGCTAAGTGAAGTGGATAGTCGAACAGCGGCTTGAAAAAATCTGGGTCAATCTCTATATGCTCTGGCGTTACGCGCAGCTCTTTAACTACAGGCATTGTCCTGAAGCCTGCATTCGATAGCGCAGCAAAATAGGTTTCTAATGGCTTATGGACGAGCTGTACGCCTAACCAATCACCATCGCGCTTCCAAATGCGTCCTTGAAACTGCTGATCTTGCTGACTGAAGTAGCCAGCATTTCCAACGTCAAAAAAGAAAGGATACTCGGCAGCTCGCATGTATGGAAAAGCAGGGTGGGGCACGCTAAAAACGAAGCGACTCCCAGGACGTAGCACCCGAAAGATTTCTTTCATGCACTGCGTCATCTGCGCCACAGTGAGGTAGTTAAAAAGGAAAACGGCTAGTGCCTGGTCAAAAGATTGGCTATCAATATGTGATAAATCTGTCGCACAGTTAGCTTCGTACTGAATGCCTAAGCGATCTATCTGTTCTTGTTTTTGCGCAGTTTCAATCATGCCTTGTGACAGATCAATACCGTGAGACATTAGCAGCACGTCTGCGCATTAATTCGCGGCTACAGTAGCCTTCTCCACACCCCAAATCAAGGATTTTGAGGTCCGCAACAGGCTCACACATTTCTAAAACAGCCGGACGTGCTGTGAAGTCTGAGAGTGATGTGGGTTCACTGCGAGCCCAACAATCTGCTGATTTATCGTAGAGCGTCTGAGTCGATTGATAAGTAGCGGGCATCAGACGGTTGTTCCATCAGTAACTTCTATCGACTTTAGATGTTCGCTTTTTAAGAATCAGTAGATTCTCTCATAGGCACTTTAAAGCTCGATTTATTGAAAGTTTGGCACGGCCTATTCGCGGTTGGAATGGGTATAAATCCGGGTCTCATTGACCAATCACCTTTGAGAGAATGCGCATATGTATAGAGAACAGAGCCATGTCAAATAACGCCATTTCGACTAGAGCTGTGTCCAGCAGTTCAATAACAAACGCTTCAAGTCGGTCAAAAGAGACTAAGCAAGCGATGAGATTTTCAGAGCTTGGCGATACTTTGTTTGAAGAGCTAGCTGATCGAATGGCGACGCGCCACGACTATAGATTGTTGTTTGAACATACGCTGAAACCCGAACTCTTTGCCCAAATTCGGTTGGCAGCAGCAAGCTATATATCGTGCGTATTAGAGAGCCCAGTTATTTTGTCAGAGTCAGAAATGCTGGCACGAATAACAGAAGCTAGAGAAAGCGGAAATCTGCCTAACTACGTGGGGACGGGGCTTTTGATGCCAAAGAAAGAGCATGTCCTAGCATTTAACGCACTTCAAAGAAGTATGGCTGACGCCTTCTTTCAACTGGGTGCAAATGATTTGATAGATGCAGTTGACTTGCCTATTAACCTACGGATGGTGTTTGGTAAAACTAATCCGGAAGTTATGAAAATTCCATTTACGAGCATGAAGCTTCACAGCGATGTATGGAATGGAGTCCATCCTGATGCAACAGTTGTTGTTCTACCTTTGTTTGGAGATATTGATAATATTACAATTGAGGCGGGAGAGATGCCGCAGGAGATGGAGCTCTCTCAGATGCGGCTGATGTCTGACTTTAATGATGGATCGCACGTGCCGATGATTGCTAAGTACGAGGATGCAAAAATGCAGCACGGCACGATGTACTTTAACGATGCTCGCGGGCTACATCAAACGGTACGCCGAGTTTCTGAAGGGTTGAGAATTTCAATCGACTTTCGCTTCCGTCGTAAGTTTAACGAGGGCTATCGTGCGATGATCCCACCAGAGGCAATGAAGCCGCCTGTCGGCGGTAAGTTCTTAAAGGATATGAGCGTGCCTTACGAAGATTGGCTGAAGGTGGGTCGAGAAACCTTGATGATTTTCGACGAGACGATGGCCTCTGCGGGACAGAGCTACCAAAAGGCAAAGGACGTACCGCTATACAATCGCAACTATCGCATGATCAACATGTTTGATTAAAACTGTTTGCTAGGTACTCGTTAGACATTTCCTAAATATTTTATAGACCGTTTAGAGAGACTTTTATTTAGTTTTTTCTAAGCGGTCTATTTTTTTGTTGATTAACGTTTGGATATTTTGTAGTAGATAGAGATCTTCGTAGGCGAGGCGGGCGATCGCTCTAACAACGTACTGCTGATATCGCTCATTGATCCCAACGCTTTCTAGAGTCTTTAGCAGAGATTGTTTGAGTTGGCCATATTGCTCAACAGGCATCTCTTCGCTATTCAGCCGCTGGTCTTGTATTTGCACTTGAGTGTGTTGCGCCAGGCTGTAGCTGTACACCATCACAGCCTGAGAGAGATTTAGCGAAGGCTGAAGGTTAGCCTGTGGAATAGTGGTGAGCATGTCGCACCGCTCAACATCCTGATTGCTAAGACCTGAGCGCTCGCTACCGAAAACAATAGCGACACGCTGTAGAGTGCTGTCTTTTTTTCTGAGCTTAGCAGGCAAGTCGCGAACAGAAACGTAGTGATGTTTTTGAATGCGGTGACGGGCGGTGCTGGCACAGGCAAGATCGATGCCTGTAAGCGCATCTGCGAGCTGCTCGTATACGGGAGCTTTGTCTAGGATGTGTTCTGAGCCGTGAGCAAAGGCTTTGGCGATGCCGCTGAGGTGATCGGCTTTGGGACGCACAAGTCGGAGATCTGTAAAGCCCATGGTATTGAGGGCGCGGGCCGCTGCGCCAATGTTTCCAGCTTCACCAGGTTCTACCAGGATGAAGGAGAATTGGAGCATAGACTTAGGCCCGCTGTTGAAGGTGGATTGAGGCTTACAAGCTTAGAGCTTGCCTTTGCTTTTAGCAACGTGCTCCATCATTTTCATCTTTTTGGCTTCGTCGCCTTTGGTGGGGGCTGCGAAGTTGTCAAACTTGATAGTTGCGCTTTGGGCGAGGTGCTTTCTGATTTGTTCTCTGCTGGCCATGAAATCCTACAATTGAGAGTGTGGGCTGTTAACTAACTTAATAAAAGTCTATCGCACAAAGAGAGCGGGTTTCAACTACTTCATTGGAATGGACATGGGTTCGAGTACGTCAGCAGAGCAGGGGCTAAGAGTTGCGGTCATTGGGGGTGGGGCCGCAGGTTTTTTTGGAGCGATCGCAGCTGCATCCGCAAACCCAAACAGTCAGGTCACCCTGTACGAAGCCGGCCCCGAACCATTGGCAAAAGTTCGTATCTCTGGCGGCGGTCGCTGTAACGTCACCCATCACTGCTTTGAGCCAGCGCAACTCGTACAAAATTATCCCCGTGGGGGTAAAGCGCTGCGCGGTGCCTTTACCCGATTTCAACCCAAAGATACGGTGGCTTGGTTCACTCAACGCGGCGTGAAGCTAAAAACGGAGGCCGATGGGCGAATGTTTCCAGTGACGGACGACTCTGCGACGATTATTGAGTGTTTGACGGAGGCGGCGCGGCAGGCGGGGGTGAGGATACTGACGCGATCGCCCATCGTCGGCGTCGAAAAAATAGACAGCACTTTTCACCTACAGCTAAGAGGACAGGCAGGGTATGTGGAGTGCGATCGCCTTCTTCTAGCCACCGGCAGTAGCCCTGTTGGCCACCGTATTGCGAAGTCACTCGGCCACCATATTGAGGAGTCTGTGCCTTCTCTTTTTACCTTCAATGTTTCTGACAAACGCCTGCACGCGCTGAGCGGCGTTGCGGTAGATCCGGTCACGGTGCGCTTAAAAGTAGAGGCACTTAAAAAGCCCTTAGAGCAAACTGGGCCGCTATTGATTACGCACTGGGGCTTGAGCGGGCCAGCTGTACTTAAGCTTTCAGCCTGGGGTGCTCGGCTTTTGCACACTCAGCGCTACCAGGGTGATGTTCTGATCAACTGGCTACCGGCTCAGAGCCAGGAACAGATCCGTACAAATTTGCAGCAGGCTAAAAGCACGCAGGCTAAGAAAGCCGTCTCTACCTTCAGCCCGTATTCACCGATTTCAAAGCGGCTGTGGCAGTACTTGCTTACGCGCTTGGACATTGACTTAGCCACTACGTGGGCAAACGTTTCTAAAAAGCAGATTAACCAGCTGGTTTTGGAGCTTAACCAAGGAAAATACGGCGTTATGGGCAAAGGCATCTTTAAAGATGAATTTGTGACCTGCGGCGGCGTGCGGCTAAATGAAGTTAATTTTAAGACGATGGAAAGCCGCTTGTGTACGGGTTTATACTTAGCAGGTGAAGTGTTAGATATCGACGGCATTACCGGTGGATTCAACTTTCAAAGTGCTTGGACGACTGGCTGGCTCGCAGGACAGGCGGTCGCAAGCTAAGCGGATTCGAGCCGCCGTGGCTGAAAACCTAATAGAATCGCTCTATTTACGCTGCCCTTGTCTGCGGCGTGTCGTTGATCTATGAAACGTTTCTTCTATCTGGTTTGTAGCCTTGCGCTATCTAGTCCGCTGGCACTGAGCTATCAAGCAAACGCTGCGACTCAAACGGGGCTTTCAGAAACGCTCAAAGTTGGGACTAGTGAAATTGAGCCGTTTGTGTCTTTAGAAGATGCAACGCCCTATGGCTATGACATAGAGCTGTGGAACAAAGTAGCTGCTGAGCTAGAGATTGAAACGGAATGGGTGCCGTATGAATCGTTTGCTGAGATGATGAGCGATTTGGCTGAGGGTGATTTGGACGCAGCCGTCTCAGGTATTTCAATCACGGCTGAAAGGGAGGCGGGAAGCTTTGACTTTTCGTATCCGACCTATCGTTCGGGATTGCAGCTGATGATGCGATCGCCCCAAAAAAACACTTTCACAGCCCTCTCTACCGGCCTGGTCAACTGGAACATTTGGCGACCACTTTTGCTAGTTATGGCCACGAGCGCGGGCGTCGGCGCACTCATCTGGCTGTTTGAACACAAGCACAACGAGCATTTTTCAGACAATCCTATTCGTGGTATTGGTCAAGGGATGTGGTTTGCCATTGTCACGTTAGGTACGTTTGGCTATGGCGATGTGACCCCGGCGCGATTGCCCGGTCGCATTATCGCCTGTCTGTGGATGGGGGCAAGCTTCTTTATTGTGGCGGACTTTATTGCTTCGCTGACGGTAGAGCAAATGGCTGAGAGCAGCCTGTCGTTTGATGATATTCGGGGGGAATCTGTCGGGGTAATTGATGGGACAACTGCTGAGGGATATGTGCGATCGCAGCCCGTGCAGATTGCGGAGTATGACAGCTTCAAGGCACTATTAGAGGCTTTAGAATCTGAGAAAGTGGACGCTGTTGTTTACGACTATCCCACACTGAAATATATTGCCGATAGAAATCCTGAAAAGTTTGAGCTAGCGGGTGAGCCGCTGACCCGTGAGGACTATGGCATCGCCTTTCCAGAAGGGAGTGAAGATACGGTAGAAGCCGTGTCACAAGAAATTTTAGCCTTGCAAGAACAGGGCTACATTAAAAACTTAAGAGAGAAGTGGTTTGGCGAAGACGACCGCTAGCTAAGGCGTTATGACAGCGTTTCAGCACAATAAGCTTTCAATTCACCTCGTCGTATGAAAGGATTCAAGAGGTCATTTTTAAAGCGCACCTAAAGCGTAGATAGTTCATGGCTTTCGATCATCCGCCTCGTATTTTATTTCTGTACGGCTCACTCCGCGAGCGATCTTATAGCCGTTTGGCTGCTGAAGAGGCGGCTCGTATTATTCAAGGCTTTGGCGCGGAGGTAAGGTTCTTTGACCCGAGAGGTCTACCGCTTCACAACGCAGAACCTGACACGCATCCTAAAGTAAAGGAGCTGCGCGAGCTATCGCTGTGGTCAGAGGGACAGGTGTGGTCAAGCCCTGAGCTACACGGCAATATTTCAGGACTGATGAAAACGCAGATTGACTGGATTCCACTTTCTTTAGGAGCCGTGCGACCCACTCAAGGGAGAACGCTAGCTTTGATGCAGGTTTCTGGCGGTTCGCAGTCTTTTAATGCGGTGAACACAATGCGGCTTTTGGGGCGCTGGATGCGGATGTTTACGATTCCTAATCAGTCGTCAGTAGCGAAGGCATATCAGGAGTTTCACGAAGGTGGCACGATGAAAGAATCTGCCTATCGCGATCGCATCGTAGACGTAATGGAAGAACTCTACCGCTTCACGCTGCTGTTGCGAGAACATGTCGATGAACTCACCGATCGCTACAGCGAACGCAAAGCAGCAGAAGCAAAGCGATTAGAGGAAGCCGCTGCTAAAGCATTGAGCTAGCTACTAATTGACTCGACAGTGCTAATGTTCTTGAGTGTTAGGCCTTTGCAGGTGCGTTTAATAAGGCCTGTTAAAACTTTTCCAGGGCCAATTTCAACAACCGTATCAACGTTTTGTGCTGGCAAACTAAGAGAGATTTCTCGCCAGCGAACAGAGCCTGTCATCTGCTGACGTAGGCGCTCTTTTAGTTTGCCAGCATCAGTCTGCGGGCTCGGATCTACATTAGACATCACGGGCACTTTGGCATCTTGAAACGTCACGGCAGCGAGTACTTCTTCAAAGTCTTCGGCTGCATCGGCCATTAAAGGAGAGTGAAAAGCACCGCCTACATTTAGCTTTACCGCCTTTTTGGCTTTTACGCTGTTCATCACGGTTTCCACCGCTTCAGGCGTTCCTGAAATAACGACCTGTCCTGGATTGTTATCGTTTGCCAAAACAACACCTTCGGTTTCAGCAATTTTGGCATCTAGCTCATCGCGCTTGAAGCCCATAAATGCCGCCATCGCACCGGATGAAGCCTGAGACATTAGCTCGGCACGCTTTTTCACCAAGCGTAAACCAGACCCGAAGTCGAATACGCCTGCGGCATAGAGTGCGGAATATTCACCCAGGCTATGACCGGCTACAACATCGGGGGTCTGCCCGTGAGCAATGAGTAGATCGGCCAGGGCGCATTCAATGACGTATAGGCTAGGTTGCGTGTATATCGTGCTCGTCAGCTTGTCCTCTTTTTGGCAAACATCTAGCACTGACCAGCCCAGAATCTCTTTTGCTTCAGCCAACCGACTCGAACAGACTTCCGCTAGGTCTGCGCCCATACCGACCACCTGTGACCCCTGACCTGGAAACACCCACGCAGTTTTTGACATAAAAATTACAACAGAATTTAATTGACGTTTATCTGAAATATGAAAGCTGTTTTAAGGATTGTTCTAAGAAGGCGCTAGTGGCCCCATTTTAGAATTGCTGCGCCCCATGAGAGACCTGCACCAAAACCAGAGAGCGCTAGGGTATCACCCGGTTTTATTTTACCAGCGCGAACCCATTCGTCTAAAGCAATGGGGATAGAGGCGGCGTCAGTATTGCCATGCTTAGCCATATTGCTGACAACTTTCTCAGGTGGAATGCCCAGGCGCTTAGCCGCCGCATCTAGGATTCTTTGGTTGGCCTGATGCAGAATTAGCCAGTCAATATCGTCGTTTGTTAGCCCCGCATGGAAAATCGACTTCTCGAGAATTTCAGGGACGCGGCTCACGGCAAAGCGGTAGACCTCCCGGCCGTTCATAGTGACGGTACTGAAGTTCCCTTTTTGGACGGTGATGTCTTCAGTAAGGGGTTCGGAGTTGTGACGGTAGGTGGCGTTGAGGCAGTCGTTTTGGGTGCCATCGCTGTGCATTTCAAAGCTGAGAAGGCGATCGCTTCCCTCCTTCCTTTGCATCACAATCGCCCCGGCACCATCACCGAATAATACGCAGGTGCGCCGATCGCTCCAGTCCGTCAGCCGCGATAAAATATCTGCGCCTATCACCACTACATTTTTATAAGCGCCCGTCCGAATAAACTGGGCCGCTGTTACGAGCGCAAATACGAACCCTGAGCAGGCCGCTGTGATATCAAAGGCAATGGCCCTGGTGGCACCGATTTCAGCTTGAATTTGGCAGGCAGAGCCGAACAGATCGTCTGGGGTTGAGGTGGCTAGGATAATCAGATCGATATCGGTTGGCGTTAGATTGGCCTGGGCGATCGCACGCTTAGCTGCCTCTCCCCCAATCGAGCGAATTGAATCGGTCGAACTTGCAATATGCCGCTGCCGAATTCCGGTGCGCGTTGCAATCCACTCGTCAGACGTATCTACAACCGCAGCAAGCTGATCGTTACTGAGCACCGTTTCCAAACGCGCCGAGCCACTGCCGACAAAGGCCACGCCAAACATTGCACCTGACGAGGCACCCGGCGACTGATCAGACGAAGAATCTGCTTGCTGAGTCATCTATCTATTCACCTGTAGCTTGAGCAGCAGCCTTAACCGTATCAGCAACTTTCTGATACTGACCCTTAATGCGGTCAATCACCTGATTATCTACCGCATCTTTCGCCAAGCGAATGGCATTAAAAATAGAGGGCGCTTTCGAGCTACCGTGACTAATTACTGCAATACCCGCGACACCTAGCAGCAAACCGCCGCCGTGCTCAGCGTGATCTACCCGCTGCTTAATCCGCTTCAGGTTACCTTTTAGCAGCGTGCAGCCCACCTTGCCTGCCACGCCCTGAGGCAGCTCCTCTCGCAAAATTTGCAGCACCGACTCACCCACGGCCTCAGCAAACTTCAGCAGTACGTTCCCCGTAAAGCCGTCGCACACAATCACGTCAAAATCACCAGAGAGCACGTCGCGCCCTTCAGCATTACCGACAAAGTTAATCGCAGACTGCTCAGCCAGCGCGCCGTGCACCTGTAGCACTACCTCATTGCCCTTGCTCTTTTCCTCACCGATGCTCAGCAAGCCAACTTTAGGCGACTCATTACCAATCACATACTGGGAGTAAATGCTGCCCATCACTGCAAATTGCTCTAAATACTGAGGCTTACAGTCTACATTTGCGCCCACATCCAATATCAAAACAGGCTTACCGGCAATCACCGTCGGAAAAACAGCACCGATTGCGGGTCTAGCAACGCCTTTAATTCGTCCTAATCGCAGCAGCGCTGCGGCCATCGCGGCCCCCGAATGACCGGCTGAAACCACGCCATCTGCGCGGCCCTGCTTCACCAAATCCATCGATACATTAATAGAGGCGTTCGGCTTACGACGCAGCGCGCTCAAAGGCTCCTCGTGCATTTCAATCGTGCCTTCAGCAGGCACAATCTCAATATCCTTAAGCAAATCCGGCTGCGATACTGACTGCTTTATCTGCTCAGCATCTCCAACCAACAGCACCTCAATGCCCAGCTCTTCCTTCGCTCTGATAGCGCCCGCGACAACCTCAGCAGGCGCATAATCGCCACCTGTTGCGTCTACTGCAATGCGTACCTGCGTTGAGTCCATTAAAGCTATGTCCAAACAAGTTTGGTCTGATAGAAACTTTAAGAATTCTATCAGACTTGCGCAGACCTATTCTTCACCCGGTTCGACAATGCGCTGAAACAGGTAGCCCGTACCGCGAGCCGTCAAGATTAGCTCAGGGTTGCTAGGGTCATCTTCGAGCTTGGCCCGCAAACGAGAAATATGAACGTCTACCACCCGAGTATCCACGTGGCGCTCAGGCGTGTATCCCCACACTTCCTGCAAAATCTCAGAGCGAGAAAATGGCTCACCCGAACGGCTCACCAGTAGCTCTAGCAGGCTGAATTCCATGCCTGTAAGGCGAATTCTCTCGTCACCTTTGTACACCTGGCGCTTGTTCGTGTCGATTCGGATGTTATTGATCGTAATCACGCCCGAGCTGGGAATGCCCGAAGCACCGGTTTTCTCAACGCGGCGCAGCACTGAGCGAATGCGGGCCTCTAGCTCCTTAGGGGAGAACGGCTTGACAACATAGTCATCAGCACCCAGTTCTAGGCCAGTGATGCGGTCGGCCACATCGCCCAGAGCGGTCAGCATAATGATGGGAATATCGGACTCTTTGCGCAGCTCTTGACAGACGCCATAGCCGTCTAGCTTAGGCATCATCACATCTAGCACGACTAAATCAGGAACGGTATTGCGGAAGGTTTCTAGGGCTTCTTCACCATCAGCGGCGGTCACAACATCGTAGCCAATCATAGAGAGGCGAGTTTCGAGAATTCGACGGATACTGGCTTCGTCGTCAACCACCAGGATTTTTTCTTTAACGCTTTCCAAAGCTCTCTAAACTCCTAATAAAGTCATGATGTGATTACGGCCTTTGTGATCACCTGTAAGCGATCGCTCAGCAAGCTAAAAGATCAAGAGGCAAATGACACAAGCTAACCGTCAACGGCAGCAGTTACCTTTTGCAATCAATGTTATTGCGTGTAGCCCTCATTCTACCTGCTAATTGTATGGCGCGAAATAGCCTTGAACGACTCATATAGTTGGGTTACAGGGTTTCTTAAGGTTTTTGACAGCCTCCAAAACTCCAACATAAATCGCTACATCGCTCGCTAGCTATAGGCTTTAGATTTATGAAAGTTATCATTTTGGGACATTTGTTTTGATGTCTTCTTATTTTTTAAACGCATGCGAAAAACAGCGAATTTTGCAAAGAAATGTGTCATTCTCTGCTATTTGATAGGTGCAGGAAGCCGCGTACAGCAGTCGATGTGGCGCCATGTCATCTGCGACCACACAGGCTGATCGGAGTACGTTTATACTAACCTAGAGACTTTCAGTAAAATCAATTATGGCAAAAACGCGTTCTATCTATGTATGCAATGCTTGCGGCGCAGAGTCTCGCCAGTACTTTGGCAAATGCCCTACCTGCAATAGCTGGAACTGCATGGTTGAACAAAAGCTAGAGGCTAAAGAGACGAGCACAACGCGTCCTAGCATGAAATCGCGTACGGCAACGAGTCGCAAAAGCAAAGCGCCCGCACAGCCACGCCTATCGCTGACGTTTAATCAAATTCAGGATCATCCGCAGGCGCGCATTCCATCAGGCTATTTTGAGCTAGATAGAGTGCTGGGCGGCGGTATTGTACCGGGGTCTTTAGTGCTGTTGGGGGGCGATCCGGGGATTGGGAAATCGACGCTGCTGCTACAAACGGCGAATCAGCTGGCGCGAGAAACGCCGATTTTGTATGTGTGTGCTGAGGAGTCGGGGCAGCAGGTAAAGCTGCGATCGCTCCGACTAGGCATTGGTGATGAGGACGACAAAACAAAAGGCGGCATTCACGAAAACCTTTATTTACTGCCAGAGACAAACTTAGAAACTATCCTAGAAGAGTTGGAATCTCTTCGTCCTCAAGTTGCTGTCATTGATAGTATTCAAGCGCTATTTTACTCGGCGCTGACCTCTGCTCCAGGTTCTGTGGCGCAGGTGAGGGAATGTACATCTGCTTTAATGCAGCTGGCGAAAAAGGAGAATATTTCGCTGTTTATTGTGGGACATGTGACGAAGGAAGGGGCGATCGCAGGCCCGAAAGTACTAGAGCACCTGGTCGATACGGTACTGTACTTTGAGGGCGACAGGTTTGCCAGCCACCGCCTATTGCGCTCTGTGAAAAACCGATTTGGCGCAACGCATGAGCTAGGCGTGTTTGAAATGGTGGATAAGGGCTTGGAAGAAGTGTTGAATCCTTCTGAGCTATTTATGAGTAGTCAGGAAGAGAATGTGCCGGGGGTTGCAACCATTGTGGCTTGTGAGGGAACGCGACCATTGGTCGTTGAGTTGCAGTCTCTGGTGAGTCCAACCAGCTATAGCTCTCCACGTCGATCTACAACAGGTGTTGAGCATAATAGACTGTTGCAGATTTTAGCGGTTTTAGAGAAAAGAGTGGGCATTCCACTTTCTAAGCTAGATGCGTATGTGGCCTCTTCAGGTGGATTGAATGTGGGAGAGCCTGCGGCAGATTTGGGCGTGGCGGTGGCGGTGGCAGCTAGTTTTCGCGATCGCATCATCGATCCCGAACTTGTCCTCATCGGAGAAGTGGGCTTAGGCGGACAGATTCGGCCAGTGTCGCAGATGGAGCTGCGGCTTAAAGAGGCGGCGAAGCTGGGGTTTAAGCGGGCACTGGTACCGAAGGGGCAAAAGCGTGATGGGTTGGGGATGGAGGTGATTGAGGTGGGAAGAGTGGTGGATGCGATCGCTACAGCCCTAGCAAACTCCACAGAGCACGAACCTGAGGCAGCTTCTGTAGAAGACTAATGAAATCATATATTTGCCGTCGCATGCCGATATAATTAGGCTGCAAAGTGGTTCAAGGACACGGACATTTCTATGCCTAAAAACAAAGGTTTCGGTAAGGCTCAGCCTAAAAAAGAGAAAAGCGCATTCTCTCGCTTTTGGGTGGTTGATGGTGAGGTATGGGCTTTGGATGATAAAGCTAGTGGTGGAATCAAGCCTGGAAAAACAACCAGTCAGTATAAGTTAGGAAAAACAGCTGAGATCGATAAGGCCATAAAAGAGTTGGCAGGCAAAGATGATGGGTTTTATAAGTTTGGGGCAAGCGAACCCGACAGCAAGCCCGACTGGACTTTTGAGGAACTGTCCGCGACGACACAGCGATCTATCAATGCGACGAAGACGCTAATTGCGAGTAAAGCGTTGGAGAGACAGCAAGCAGCCATGGGATAAAGCGATTGTAGTTAGCAGTTAGAAAACCTTCCGCGACTTTGGGTTCTCTACTTTTGCGGCTTCAGTTTTTTAAAGAGATCGTTAGCAATAGCTGTTCCTAATAAAACAAGTCCGCCGCCGAATACCATCGCGCCTGTAATAGGTTCACCTAGCGCGATCGCGCCCCAAATTATCGCAGAGACTGGAATCAAATAAGTTACGGTCAATGCCTTGGTAGAACCGATGTTTTGAATAAGCCGAAAATAGAGAAGGTAGGCAATTGACGTGGAGAACAAGGCTAATGCGATCACGGCTAGCCAAATCTTGGCAGCTGGCATGGCCTGTGGGACGGTAAAGGGGAGGGCGGGTATAAGAAAAATAGCGGCGCTGAACTGGCTGATGGTGGCGATCGCAATCGGTGACACGCCGGTTAGCTGTTGCTTGGTGTAGGGTGCAGCGATCGCATACAGCAAAGCTCCTGTCAGTCCAGCCGCGATCGCCAGCCAAAACCCAGGAGAAACAGCAGCAATATTCCATCCCACTAGCACGGTCACGCCCACAAAGCCTAAAACAAAGCCAATCGTGCGGCTAAGCGTCAGCTTTTCACCTAGCCACGTGGCAGCAACAATAGTGCCAAATAGCGGTGCGGTTGCATTTAGGATAGCGGTGAAGCCAGCCGGTAAAGAGATAGAGGCGAAGGCAAATAGTAAAAACGGAATGGCTGAGTTGATGATGCCAACCACGAATAAAGGAACCGCTTTACGACGAGTGACATCCCATAAATTTGCACGGATAAATAGCGGTAACAGTGCGATTCCAGCAAGCAGCACGCGAATTTCAATGAGCCAGACTGGGCCTAAAACCGGTGCGGCTACTCGCATAAAAAGAAAAGAGCCGCCCCACAATGCAGCTAGTAGGAGAAGTGCGGCGATGTCTTTTCCTTTCACGGTGATACCTCTATTAACTTGTGGCTTATGTGACTGGCTTCCCAGCCTAAAATTGTGAGCTTTCTATCGAGTCCCCAAAGATAGCCACCGAGTTCGCCACTACTGCGAATAACCCGGTGGCAAGGAATGAGATAGCCAATAGGATTTTTGCCGATGGCGGTACCGACGGCTCTAGTAGCGGTGGGCCGGTCTATCATATTGGCGATGGTTTTGTAAGTTGTTAGGCTGCCAAACGGGAGCTGTAGCAAGGCTCGCCAAACCTGGATTTGAAAGTTAGTGCCTTTGATGAGCAGCGTTAGAGACTTTTTATCTTTTGAGGTTGTTGTGCTAAAGATGGCATCGCACAGTGGTTGAGTGGCTTTAGCTTCGTTGCTAATCTCAGCTTTTGGCCACGATTGTTTTAGAATTTCCTTAGCGGATATCGGACTTGTTGCTTCTGTAAAATGAAGGTTGCAGACGCCACGAGAGGTTGTCGCAATCAGGGCTTGGCCAAAGGGCGTGTTGTGAATGCCATAGCGAATCACTAAGCCTGCCCCGCCTGCTTTGAACTCACCGGGGGACATAGCTTCTATGGTGACAAACAGATCGTGCAGCCGTCCGGGGCTTGAGAGGCCAACGTCTGCGGTGAGATCGAGAATGTTTTGGGTTTGCGCGATTCTTGATTTGGCATATTCAAGCGTGATGTATTGGAGGAAGCGTTTGGGGCTGATGCCTGCCCACTGGGTAAAGAGCTTTTGAAAGTGAGATTCGCTGAGGCCAACGTGATTAGCAACAGTTGCTAGATCGGGCTGGCTGAGGTGATGCTGACGGATGAAGGCGATCGCACTCGAAATTCGCTCGTAATTTTCAGCCTGAGTCGCCACAGCACGATTCATAAGAATCACAAGAAAGATAAAACAACAAAAGAGGACTTTCGACGCTTACTCTACTAAAGTCGGTCGTGAGAAAGCCACCCGTTTCTGGCTATAAATTGTGAGATGTCTTAAACGCTAAGAAGAGGGGTCGCTCTGGCTCTAAAGGAAGCCGCTTGTAAGGCCGCGACAGCCGCTTCAGCATTTTGCACTCTGAACTGAGAGCCGAGGCGAATAGCCTGCCTTTGCTCGCGAGTGCGGATGACGGCGATGACGGGCGTTTTCGCAGCAAATTTGTTTTCACCTTGTAGCACTTTGAGGACGTTACGCAAGCGGTATTGCTGTTCAATGTCTCCCGCGATCGCAGGATCTAAGTCCACCATCACCATCCGAATTGACTCAATCGGCTCAACGTCATCGATAATCATTTGAATGCGGTCGTCACGACGATCGACTTTACCCCACACCATCAAACGAGCATCCGGCTTTATGTGCTGACCGATGCGGGCATAGGCTTTAGGAAATACAACAGATTCACAGTGTCCGCTGAGATCTTCCATTTGCAATACGGCCATAGAGTCACCTTTTTTAGTAGTGACGGGTTTTACCATGCTGAGCATGACGATTGCGCTCAGCGTGACTTTTTCAGGCTGTTCGCCAATGTCAGAAAGATTGATAGGGGCCAGAATTCTCGCTGAGCGCTGAACGTCTTTGAGCGGATGGTCGGAGATGTAGAAGCCGAGGAGTTCTTTTTCTAGCTTGAGACGCTCTTGTGGATCGTAGTCTTTTATCGGTGGCGCTTTGGGGGCGGACTCAAATTTATCGGTGGGGCCAGTTTCGGCGGCGGCAAAGCCTGACATCATATCGAAGATGTTGCCTTGGCCGACTTCTCGGTCTTTAGCTCGACCCTGTGCCCATTCGACTACAAGCTCAAGGTCGTGCATGAGCTGCTGGCGGTTGGGGTCTAGCGCTTCTAGCGCGCCGGAGAGAATGAGGGCTTCTAGGGCGCGTTTGTTGACGGAACGGAGGTCTACGCGATCGCACAAATCAGACAGCGATGTAAACTCACCTTCCTCTTCCCGAGACTTAATTAGCGCCTCAATCGCCCCGAGCCCAATATTTCGCACTGCCGACAGACCAAAGAGAATTTGATTGTCTAGCGGCGTAAAGTCCACACCTGAACGGTTAACGTCAGGCGGCAGCACCTGAATGCCCATGCCAATGCAGCTAGCAATGTACATCTGCACTTTGTCCTGATCGCCGCTAATCGCCGTTAGCAGCGCGGCCATGTATTCAACAGGGTAGTTCGCCTTCAAGTACGCGGTTTGAAACGTAACAAAGCCATAGGCTGTTGAATGAGATTTGTTAAAACAATACTCTGCAAACAACACCATTTGTTCAAACAAATCATTGGCGTCTTTTCGCGGAAAGTTGTTTTTACCTGCGCCAACGATGAAGTCTTCTCGATGCAGCTCCATCTCTTTTATTTTCTTTTTACCCATCGCTCTTCGGAGCAAATCGGCCTTGCCAAGAGAGTAGCCTGCCAGCTCCTGAGCAATTTTCATGATCTGTTCTTGATAGACCATGATGCCGTAGGTCTCTTCTAAGATCGGCTTTAGAATGTCATGGGCATAGTCAATCTTTTCTCTACCGTGCTTACGGTCAATAAACTTGGGAATGAGGCCAGCGTCTAACGGGCCAGGGCGATAGAGTGCGAGTACAGAAGAGATATCTTCTAAACCGGAAGGCTTGAGGTCTTTTACGATCTGTCGCATGCCTGAAGACTCTAGCTGAAAGACGCCTGCCAGTTCGCCACCTGCGAGTAGTTTATACGTCGCTGGATCGTCTAGCGGTAGGGCGTCTAGATCGATTTCGATATCGTGGCGAGCCTCAATATGATTCACGGCCTTTTGAATCATGGTGAGGTTGCGTAGGCCCAAAAAGTCCATCTTCAACAGACCGATGGCTTCAACATCTTCCATGTAGTACTGGGTGATGACGGAGCCGTCGTTGTTGCGCTGTAGTGGCACGATGGTGTCTAACGGATGCTCGGAGATAACCACACCGGCAGCGTGCATGCCAAAGGTTTTGTTGGTGCCTTCGATAGTGATGGCCGTGTCGATCCATCGCTGAAACGAGACGCCTGTTCCTGGAATTAGCTCGCCACTGTCATATTTTTCTTTGAACTCAGCGGCGGGTGTCTCGTCAGAAATCATGACGTTGAGCTTGGCGGGCTTGCCTCGCGCAACCGGGATGAGTTTGGCAAGCTTGTCGGACTCGTTGTAGGGAATGTCGAGCACGCGGGCCACGTCTTTGAGCACGGCCTTTGAGGTCATGCGGTTGAAGGTGATGATTTGGGCGACGTGATCGGTGCCGTATTTTTCAGTGACGTAATCGATCACGTCGCTTCGCCGGTCGATGCAGAAGTCGGTATCGACGTCGGGCATGGACTTGCGTTCGGGGTTTAGGAAGCGCTCGAATAGCAGGCCGTGATGAACCGGGTCGATATTGGTAATGCCCATGGCGTAGGCGACTAGTGAGCCTGCCGCTGAGCCGCGACCGGGGCCAACAGAAATATCGTTGTCGCGCGCGAATTTGATGTAGTCCCACACCACCAGGAAGTAGGTGGCGAAGCCCATCTGGTGCATCATTTCGACTTCGTACTTCATCCGAGCCTGGTACTCTTCGCTGAGTTCTTCGCGGCTGGTGACGTTCATTCTCTCGAATAGGCCATCCCAGGCGACTTTCTCCATGTAGCTCTCTTTCGTATGTCCCTCTGGAATGGGGAAATTAGGGATTTGGGGATTTCCGAGAATATTGTATTCTTCTACTTTGTCAGCGACTTCTTGAGTGCGGGCGATCGCATCAGCAATTACATCCGGCTCTAAATGATCGCGAAACAGCCGAGCCATCTCTGCTTCGGACTTCAAATACTCCGTGCCGCTATAGCGCAGCCGTTTGTCTTCGGTAATCAGCTTGCCAGTTTGAATACACAGCAGCGCGTCGTGAGCTTCTACATCAATGCAAGAAATGAAGTGAGAGTCGTTAGTCGCGACCACTTTGATATTGAGTTCTTTCGCAATCCGAACGATCTCTACGTTCACAATGCGATCTTCAGGCGAGCCGTGGTCTTGAATCTCTAGATAAAAGTCATCGCCTAGCAGGTCTTTGTACCACTGAGCCACCTTACGGGCTACGTCTAGCCGATTTTTCATAATCGCCTGTGGGATCTCTCCACCCAGACAAGCGCTCGTAATGATTAAGCCTTCGTGGTACTGCTCCAGCAGTGCCTTGTTGATACAGGGCCGGGAAAAAAGGCCTTTGCCCTGTACGCCTTCGAGGTGAGAAACCGTGGTGAGCTTTACTAAGTTTTTGTAGCCTACATCGTTTTTGGCTAGCACCAGCTGGTGATACTTAGGCCGCTTTTCCTGCTTTGTGATGTCACCGTTAATGATGTACATCTCATTGCCGATGATGGGCTTAATGCCTTTCTTGTTGCAGACCTTAAGGAGTTCGATTGCGCCGTACATGACGCCGTGATCGGTGAGGGCGATCGCATTCATCCCCAGCTCCATCGCCTTATCTACCAGCGGGTCAATATGGCTTGCACCATCAAGCAGGCTGTAGTCGCTATGAATGTGCAAACCAACAAAAGGCATGGAGCAATCCTCGTAGAACGATGACGATTAAACAGGTCTAGCCTGACTTAGTACAAAATTACGCTTCAAGAGTCATTCGTTCAACCGCTTTTCAGCGGAGAGACGGCATTTGTATTTTCGTTTGTACTGTAAGGAAGAATAGCTGATTTAACCGCTATATATGGCAATCTTTTTAAAACGATCAGGAGTTCTAACGCTAGAGATAGCGCTAAGGTTTCAGATGGAATGTTGAAGCCTCTTCCGGCACAGAATACGTAGCGAGCCGCCAGTTTACCGTTTCTAAAAATACCAGCCAGCTTCCTTCATCTTCATTTCAAGGTTCGTTGATACATACACATACAATTGAGTTTAATCTATTATTTTCAGTGAATAAAATCTATAAAATGCGTGATCGCTTAAACATATGCAGCGAGCTATACACATCGTTTCTGCGTATTTTTAACTACAACCTTAGAGATAGAAACTGGCCGTATTTTGTATGTCTAAAGTTGTAGACCTAATTTTTCAGTCTATTCCGATAGGATGATCCAGCCTCTCCCAGAGTCCGACAGTATGACGAAAGTTTAACGTTTAAGCCAAAGCAACCAGGCAAGTAACAAAAGCAACATCAAAAACGCAGTAATACGCGGCCAAAACCTCTACGAACAGCGCTTGTGCAGCACTTACGTTTGTACTCAGGGTTTTTATGAAACGAATTATCTACGGTTCTCTATCTGTACTCACTGCCATTAGCACAGCCTTTGTTTCAGCAAATGCAGAGGCTTTTAACGCAGAGAGCGGTACTTCTATTCAACCAGCCAAACTGGCAGCTGGATTGGCATTGACCTCTGCTAGCGCTGCCATTGTTCCGACCGCGCAGGCTCAAGTAACGCCCGCTACAGAGCCCAGTGAGGAGATGACTGAAGAGGAGATGACTGAAGAGGAGATGATGGAGGCTGGGCCAACTGAAGTAGCACCTGCCGATGGTGTTGTAACGCCGATTGCACCGGCCTCCGATGAACTTGCACCCATTGTGCCTACGCCTGCTCAACCGGAGTTGACTGCACCGGGACTCACCGAGACTGAGCCGGGCGAATCTGAGCTTCTTATAGAGCCAGAAGTTATAGAGCCGGGTTTAACTGATCCGGGTTTAACCGAGCCAGAAATATCTGAGCCAGAGTTCACTGAACCCGGCCTGATTACGCCCGGGATCACACCCGAGCCAGAGATGAATGATCCCAGCCTGATTGAATCAGACATGTCCGAGCCAGAGATGTCTGAGCCGGGTTTAACCGAACCCGGTTTGACTGAACCCGGTTTGGGAGAATCTGAGCTGGATGAGTCAGAAGGTGAGGAGGAATTGTTCGATGAACCGGTCGATAGTGAGGTGCTGCCACCAGTTCCTGGGTTCCCGCCTGCGCCAGTCGAGCCTGCGCCACTACCTCCACTGGAAGACGATGCGCCGCTAGATGATAGCGCCGTGCCGGGTGATGAGTTTCCGATGGGGGCTTCTAGTAGCGATCGCCTCGTCGGTGAAGGCTTTACCCCTTTTCAGCTGTCTTATTTGGCGATCGCTGGTGGCCTGAAAGAGGAAGGCATTCCAGGCGGTAGTATCTTGCTAAGCGCCTATAGCCAGGGTGATATTTCAGCAGCTGACATTGTTGATGCAGGCGCACTCTCTAACCGACTGGGCACCGCTGCTGACGATCAGACTGACTATACGGATGGTGTTGACCGGTTCCTGGAGATACTAGAGAGAGACGCTCGTAATGACTAGATAGCTGATAGATAGCTGATCTACTCACTTGTTTAATTCGCCATATTTCTAAGGCCTGACTCCTCACGGTTGGGCCTTTTTTATGTGAGTTTTTACGTGGGCTTGAAAGGGGACTTCGACCGCTAGGAAGAGATACGGATAGGTCTCTTTTGGTACTGTATTCTCTTAGGTCTCAAGCCGCCGCAATATCCTTTCAATAAAACTAAACCAAACCGACTAGTTTAGATATACTCATTACTTATAAGGTAAAGCAGTCTTTGGCTATTTGCTTTGCCTGGATAGATTGAACCAGATTAAAACACCCAGATTAAAACACGTAGGCTAAAACACGTAGATTAATCAGTATCTAGGGCAACCCTTCACTATGACGGCTTCTTCGGACTCATCGCCTGCTTTACCCGTTCCGCCTGACGCCACGCCACCCCTGAAAGCTAATGCAGCCGGATCTGCCCTTTATCCGGAGACTGAATCGCGATCACCTCGAAAATGGCTAGGTATTCTCGCGCTAGTCCTACTCGCTGCCGGGGTTGGATTTGCCCTGTGGAAGGCCCTTGCGGGCGGCGGTCAGGAGCAAATGCAGGGGTCGCAGGCCGTGCCTGTAAAAATGGAGCGGCTGCAAGAAGAGTCGATTGAAGACAGCACGGAATACGTTGGGACACTGGATTCTCAGGCGGGTGTGAGCTTGCAGCCCGAGGCTGACGGGCGGGTGACGCAGATTTTTGTGAACTCGGGCGATCGCGTCTCGGCAGGGCAGGCAATTATGCAGCTGAGCTCTGGGCGATCGCAAGCAGACTACAGTGCCGCTCTCTCCAATGTGACGGCCGCGAGCGCTGCCCGCAATGCCGCCGAGGCCCAGCTCAGAGCTGCCTTAGAAAGAAGAGCACAGCTAGAGGCTGACCTGGCGCTTCAGACCAGTGATTACGACCGGACGGCGGTACTAGTTGAAAGGGGCGCTTTAGCCAGAGAACTGCTGGATGAGGTTGTACGCGATCGCGCCGTTGCCCAAGCTGCCCTCAACTCCGCCATTCAAGAAATTGAAGCCCTCAGAGCCAGCCGCGAGCAGGCAGATGCCACGCTCACCCAGGCGAATGACAACGCCAACGCCACCCAGCAAGACCTGCTCGACAAAACAGTCACCGCGCCTATCAGCGGCATCGTGGGCGACATTCCTATCAAGCTAGGTGCCTACGTAACCACTGGCGACCAGCTAGCCACCATCACCCAAAACGACAATCTAGATATCGAAATTGCCGTAGATATCAGCAATGCCTCTCGACTCAGAACAGGTCTACCGGTTGAACTCACCCTGGCAGGGCAAGACAACACCGTCGCCACCGGCAACATCACCTTTGTCTCACCCACTATCGATCCGGCTACGCAAACCGTGTTAGCCAAAGCCCGCTTTTCAAATTCCAGACAGCCCCTACAGGACAACCAACGGCTAAACGTCCGCGTCATCTGGGACAGAGAGCCCGGTATTTTAATTCCAACAACGGCTGTCTCCAGACTTGGCGGAAAAACCTTTGTTTTTGTTCCGGGTAAGCCTGAGCCGCCCGCTGAAGGTGAAGGGGCATCACAAGGCGCGCCTAATGGTGGACAAGGCGAACAAGCAGGCCCACCGCCTACCGTCGCCAAGCTTATCCCCGTTACGCTAGGTGATTTGCAAGGCAACGAATATCAGGTAGTAGAAGGCCTAGAAGCGGGCGACACCGTGATCACATCTGGTTTGCTGAACTTGCGTGACGGCGTGCCGATTGAGCCTGAGTCACAGGGCGCGCAGGAAAGGGGCGCGCAGCAAGGCGGTAAGCCACCAGATGCAGAGTCTTAATTTTCAGCGACGAGATCGAATAGTTTGACGAAGCCACAACCCAGCCACCCTCGCCATGTTTGTTAATTACTTCATTAAGCGGCCCGTCTTCGCGACCGTCTGTGCGCTGATTATGCTGCTCATTGGCGCAGTCAGCATTCCGACGCTGCCGATTGCCCAGTATCCCGAAATTAGCCCCACGCAAATCAACGTGACGGCTCGCTATATTGGTGCCGATGCCGAAACCGTAGAGCAGGGCGTTACTACCGTTATTGAGCGGCAAATTAACGGCGTGGAGGGCATGCGATACATGACCTCCAACAGCAGTAATAACGGTGTTAGTAATATTACGGTCACCTTTGACTCATCGCGCGATAAAGACATCGCAGCGGTGGACGTGCAAAACCGGGTGTCGCTGGCAGAGCCGCAGCTGCCTGAAATTGTTCGGCAAACGGGTGTGACTGTCGCCAAGCAAACCAGCAATATTCTGCTGGCAATGAGCCTTTTTACTCAAAACGGTGAGTACGACGACGTATTCTTGAGTAACTACGCCGATCTGTATGTGGCCGACGCACTGCGCCGGGTAAGTGGAGTGGGTAACGTCACTATTTTCGGTGAGCGTACCTATGCTATGCGCATATGGCTCAATCCTCAGCAGCTTGCAGCGCGTGGACTCTCGGCTGATAGCGTCATTGATGCGCTCAGAGAGCAAAATATTCAGGTCGGGGCAGGGCAAATTGGCCAGCCGCCGACACCAGACGACCAAGAATTTCAGATTGACCTGCGGGCGAACAGTCGGTTGGAAACGCCTGAAGAGTTTGAAGATTTGGTATTAGAAACTGGCGAAAACGGCCAGCTCATTCGACTCAAAGACGTAGGCTATGCGGAGCTAGGGGCCGAGCGCTACAGCTCTTTTCTCCGCTTTCGAGGGAACAACGCGGTTGGCCTAGGTATCTTTCAGCTGCCCGGAAGTAATGCGCTAGAGGTGGCCGCAGGTGTGAAAGAGGTGATGGCAGGCCTAGAGTCTGATTTTCCACCGGGCATGGAGTACGGCATCGGGTTTGACACCACTGAGTACGTGCAGCAGTCACTTCTCAGTGTTTTGTGGACGCTGGTTCAGGCGATTGGTCTGGTGGTGCTGGTCATCTATATCTTTTTACAGGACTGGCGCACGACCGTGATTCCGGCAGTCACCATTCCAGTTTCGCTAGTCGCGACGTTTGCCATTATCAAACTGTTTGGCTTTTCGATTAATAGCCTGACGCTATTTGGCCTGACGCTGGCAACCGGCATGGTCGTAGATGACGCGATCGTGGTGGTCGAAGACATTAGCTCGAAAATCAACAAGCGCGGGTTAGAGCCAGAAGAAGCGGCGATTACGTCTATGGGCGAGCTAACGGGCGCGGTAATTGCAACGTCGCTGGTGCTGATGGCGGTGTTTGTGCCGGTGGCCTTTTTCCCGGGGACAACGGGCGCACTGTACCGGCAGTTTGCGCTGACGATTGCGTTCGCGATCGCCCTTTCCACTTTCAACGCCCTCACCCTCACGCCCACGCTTTCAGGATTATTGCTCAGACCCAAACAGGAGCTAACGGGCTGGCGCGCGAAGATTTTCAATCCGTTTAATGACGGGTTGGACTGGTTGCGCGATCGCTATAGCGGCATCTTACGCGGGCTCGTCAGCTTTAAGCTCGTTGTTCTCGGCGGCTTTGTGGCCTCCTTAGTCGTCACTGCTTGGCTGTACACCGTCGTCCCTTCGGCCTTTCTACCCGATGAAGATCAGGGCTATTTCATCACGTTAGTGGGCGGGCCAGAAGGCGCTTCGCTCAACTACACCAGCAGAGTGATGGAGCAGGCAGAGGCGCTGCTGCTAGAGCAACCTGAAGTGCGCGCGACCTTTGCCGTTGGTGGCTTTGGCTTTAGTGGTAACACGGCTAATAGCGGCGTTATTTTCACCACGCTCAAACCTTGGGGCGATCGCGATGCAACGGCCTTCGACATCATTAACCGGGTACGCGGCCCGCTCATGGCCACCACCGAAGCCAGAATGCTGCCCGTAAACCCACCTGCCATTCAGGGCTTAAGCAGCTTTGGCGGCTTCGAGTTCCAATTGCAAGATCGGCGCGGTAACTCAGGGCTCGAACAGCTGGTGGCGAGTATGGGCGCAATCATGGGCGCGGCCAATCAAGATCCTGAGCTTTCGTCGGTATTTAGTACCTATGCAGCCAGCACGCCGCAGATTGCGATTGACGTGAATCGCGATCAGGCGAAGTCGCTGAACGTGAACATCAACGACATTTTCAGTACGCTGCAAACGAATTTGGGCTCGCGCTATGTGAATGACTTTAACTTACAGGGCCGAACGTATCGAGTGTTTGTACAGGCCGACCAGGAATATCGCTCTGCGCCGGACGATATCAAGAAACTGTACGTACAGTCTCAGTCGGGCGATCTGGTTCCTATGAGTAACCTCATCACCACCGAAGATACCGTTGGCGCACAAACCATCAACCACTACAACCTATTCCGCTCGATTGCAATCAACGGCCAGCCTGCCGAAGGCGTTAGCTCGGGCGCGGCGATTGAGGCAATGGAAGACGTAGCCGATCAGGTACTGCCCGCTGGCTTTGGCTACGAATGGTCAGGCACCGCTTTAGAAGAAATTGAAGGCGGCAACCAGGCACCAATTATCTTCGGCTTAGGCATTATTCTCGTCTTTTTGGTGCTGGCAGCTCAGTACGAGAGCTATGTCGATCCGGTAATTATTTTGTTTGCCGTACCGCTGGCGGTATTAGGCGCATTGCTAGCGCAGACGATGCGCGGTTTACCGAATGATGTTTACTGCCAAATCGGGCTGGTAATGCTAATTGGGCTGGCGAGTAAAAACTCAATTTTGATTGTGGAGTTTGCCAATCAACTTAGAGAAGAAGGCAGCTCTATTACCGAAGCAGCGCTGGAATCTGCTCAGCAGAGAATGCGACCGATTTTGATGACAGCGATTTCTACGCTTAGTAGTATCTTTCCATTGGTGATTGCCACGGGTGCAGGCGCGGGCTCTCGTCAGTCTTTAGGAACGGCTGTGTTTGGAGGCATGTTAGTGGCGACCTTCCTTAGCCTGTTCGTAGTACCGATTTTGTACATCATCATCAAACAGCTCAACGATAGATCAGGATCTAAGGGGGGGCCTCATTCTGGAGGCAACGGCAGATGGCCTGCGGGTGCAGGTAATGGCACAGGGCGTACGGATGAATCGCTACCAACACCAGTTTATCGAAGTACAGATGTTGGACATGAGATATAGGAAAACTATCAATGACCGAAACATACGACGCATATATCAGCCACTCCTCGGAAGAGTCTGAGTTCGCTGACACCCTCAGCAAATATCTGCAAGAAAGAGGAGTGAAAGTATTGGTAGATAAGTCTGCCGTCTCCGTAGGTGACTCCGTAGTGGAGATAGTGGAAAAGATTGTAAAGCAGGCTAGGTACACACTAGTGCTGATGTCACCTGCCTACTTTAGTTCTCCATGGACGCAACAGGAATGGCAAATAGCAATGGCGTCTGAATCGGAACACAGTCAAGTTAAAGTTATACCTATTCTTTACGAAGACTGTGATGTTCCATTACTACTCAAAGCCAAGAAAACCGCTGACTTTAGAGATAGATCTATTCTCAATAGTGAACTTACAGAACTTATTAAGGTCATAAAGCAGGAGGATACATCATCAACTCAAATTGAGCCAGAAGAAGATAGTCTTGGCTCGCTTAGCTCAGATGAAATTGATCCAGTAGAACTTAAAGAGATGATAGAAGATCTTCAATCCCAAGTTGATGCCTTCACGCAGAAAACAGACGAAGAATCGGAGGTAGGTTCTGAAGAAGAGTCAGAAGGTGGATCGAAAAAGTGTTTTGTCGTGATGCCGTTCGGCTCTGAGGAACTAAACGTTATCTACGAGTACTTTGTAAAACCGTCCATAGAATCTAGTTGTGGTCTACTTTGCGAACGTGGAGATGATATGTTCGGTTCAAACGTAATTATGGCTGATATTCGTGGAAGCATTAGTAATGCTCAACTTATCATTGCCGACCTAACTGACCGTAACCCTAATGTTTTCTATGAAGTAGGAATTGCACACGCTCTCGAAAAAGATGTTCTACTAGTTTCCCAATCAATGGATGATGTTCCTTTTGATTTGAGACATTTGAGAGTACTGATCTATGAATATACGCCTATGGGTTGCAAGAAACTTGAAGTGAGTATCATAGACAATGTAACCGCAATTATGGAAAGTAAAAAGTTACAGAGCGAAAGACTGAAGACTTAGAAATATTATAGGTTTTATCTTTCTCTAATTTTTTCCTATTCAGTTGTCTTAAATTTCAGACTTGCGCGACTATAAGACTACTATCCTTAGAATCTTAATTTTCTGAGCAAATGCTTTTATTAGTAACAACACTACTACTTTGACTTCTTTACAAGATGTACCTTTCAATGCATACGAAAATTGCATCTTAAGTAGTATTTCGCTATACAACTCCGAAAAAATCTTGGACACTACAGAACTTTCTAGAAAGTCTCTCTTTCGTTATGACTCATCTAATCTACTAGCAAAAGGAGTAGAGCGGTAGACATCTACAACTCAATTAGGTTCACGCCATACGCTTCAAAAGCTTTATCTACACTCACCAGCCCGATCTTCTCGACTATTGCTTGAGCGATGATAAGGCGGTCAAACGGATCCCTGTGGTGAAAGGGTAGCGTAGACACGGCTTGTAAATGGCTGACTTCAATAGGCAGAAGGTCTATCTGATTCAATCTGAGTTGCTGAGGAAAAAGATTTTCTACAGAATTTGGTAGAGTCAGCTTTCCAATACTCACTTTGATAGCAATCTCCCATAGGCTAGCGATACTCACAGCAACGTCAGTATCGGACTGCAATAGTGCCTTAGTCTTCTGGCTCAACTGAGGGTCGTCATTGATAAACCACAGAAGAATGTGAGTGTCAATCAGAACTCTCATGGCACATACTCGGCAAAATCATCTAGAGGTTCGTCAAAGTCGGGAGCCATCCAAATTTGACCGGCTAGCGTTCCTGCATGACGGCGCGGCTCTTTAGGTTCTTCTTTTATCTCTTCTATCTGAATCTGAATCTGCTTACCCTCGAACTCCTCAGGTAAAGGCTGCTTTAGCTCAATTACCCCGTTTCGATACGTTGCTATCAGGACAACCATATTGAACTCCTAGACAATAAGTCCGACCTGCGGTCATGATATCTCGAAGAACGATGCGATTGACTGTGGCAAGCAGAACTATCAAAGCCTACGATTCAAATTGAACGTTGAGCAGCTTAATCATGTCCTCAGTGCTACCGGCTGTCATGATGGTGCTGAGCGGGACAGGCTCGCTGGGATTGATTGAAACGGAGAAGCCTTCAGGGTCGTTGATGAAGTCTGTCATTTCTTCAACGATGTCTTCGGTGAGGCCTTCTTCGCCGCTGGCTAGGTCTGCTTTTAGGCTAGCGATCGCCTCCTCCTTAAACTCATCCACACTCACCCCATTCGCCGCTGCCGCCGTCTCAAACACCCGAGTCACCAGCGAATCATCCTTATAGGTAATCTCGGCCTCATGAAATATCATGCCGAACAGTGAAAACGGCATGCTGGCGATCGCAGCCTCATCCAAGCTGACATTAGACACATACACATTCATATCTAAGTCACCCACCTCATCTGCACCTACCTCAAACTTCTTCAGGCGAATTTCTTGAGTGGTTTCCTCATACTCGTACTCAGTAGCAAAGTTCACCGATAGCGACTCACCGTAGCCAAACTCCTTTAAAGGCGCTGCGTTCTGCCCTAAGTCAGCCACGTTCACCGCCATCCCATTCACCGCCATATTAATCCGGGTCGGAATGTCATCGGTCGTGTCGTAGTCGTACACCACCACTTCATCTACACGGAACGTTTCACCCGTCTCTACCGGCGAAATCGTAATGTCTTTTACCTTCGTGCCGCCACCGAACAAAGAGGTATTGACCTTTTTGTAGTCAATATCTACAAAGTCAGACACGCTGCTGATCGCCTTGTTTACTTCTTTGGTCGCCTGATATGAGGCATATACCTGAGCGCCTGCAAAAAGTGCGATCGCACCACCCAAGCCACCGACTGCTGCAATAATTTTTTTATTCATATCTTTACTATCAAGTTCCTAACGCTATATTTCTGACGGTCTGTCTTTTTACTACCCATCTCAGCCTCTGCGCTATAGGATGTAGTGCAGTTTCCTTCCTCACCTCGGATTCATCATGGCCATCTACCAGGTTTGTAAAACTGTCACCGCCCGCGCAGCCATTATTAGCACAGCCCTGCTGGCCGCAGGCATCACGGCAGGCTGTAGCCAGCCACAGATAGGAACTGCTGCATCCGAAGCGACCGGTGGCCAGATTCCTACTAGCAGTGGCACACGCGATGAGTCTGCTGCCGAAGCCGCTAGCGAGACTGTCGCAGCGGCTCCAAAAGGTGTAAAAACCACTCACGACATCTATCATGCCAAAGCAATAGAAGTGCCTGCTGGCAAGCCCGTGCCCGCAATTACTGTACGGATGGATGAAGACAAAGTGAACGGCTGGAATCTGTACGTCGGCACCGCTAACTTTACCTTTACACCGAAAGAAGTCGGTGGCGAGAGCAGCTACACAGGCGGACATGCCAATCTGTATATCAACGACGAACCAAGTCGTCGAATTTACAGCACTTGGACACATATCCCAACCCTTCCACCCGGCGCAAACGAAATCCGGGTAACGCTCAATGCCAATGGCTATGAAACGCTCACAACGCAAGACACGCCGATTGAGGATAGCGTAACCGTCGAAGTTTACGATCCAAATGCTGATTAGCCTGAGGTGATTCTGATGCCGAGCCCCTTAGACCTCTGGTTGATTGCGGCCCTGGGTTTTCTGGGTAGCTTCGGTCATTGTGTGGGCATGTGCGGGCCGATTACAGCGGCCTTTGCGCTGTCGGCCGGACAGAGAAACCCTGGTCAAGCTGATAGGCCACAGCCGTCAAATATTCAGTTTCATATGTTGCTGAACGTGGGTCGGTTGCTGAGCTATGCGCTAGTAGGTGCAGGTATTGGAGCGCTGGGCTCGGCTGTTTTCGCGGGCGGGCAAATGGCAGGGGTAGGCTCACTGCTGAGACGAACTGTCTCTGTTGTGACGGGCATTTTGCTGATTTGGTTTGGCTTGGCGCAGGCGCAGCCCGGACTTTTGCCTAGCCTGCCGTTTCTCCACCCGGCCCAGCAGCAGCGTCTGCACGAACGCCTCACGCGGCTAATGATGCGGGTTTCTAACGGTAATATTGAGCAGGCGCAGACGCTGTTGCCGCTGTTGCTCGGCCTGCTGTGGGGGCTGATTCCCTGTGGTTTTTTGTATGCAGGGCAGCTGCGGGCGGCTGAAACGCAAAGCTGGTTGGGAGGTGCCGCTATTATGCTGGCTTTCGGCGCAGGCACGCTGCCTGCGATGGTAACGATGGGCGCGGTGACGTCTGTACTGAGTCGCGATCGCCGCTCTCAGCTGTTTCGCATTGGCGGCTGGCTGACGGTTCTTATCGGCCTACTGCTCTTGGTTCGTACGGGCGATACGATGAGCGACTACAGCGGTTACGCGGCGCTGATTTGCCTGGTGGTGGCCTTAGTCGCCCGTCCACTCAGTCTGATTTGGGCGGCGCCACTGCGCTACCGCCGGGTGCTGGGGGTGGGAGCCTTTGCCCTTAGCCTGCTGCATGTGCTGCATATGGTGAGCCATACCTGGAACTGGAATATGCAGGCGGTGCAGTTTATGCTGCCCGTGCATCAGGTCGGTGTGGGCTTAGGAGCGATCGCAATACTCTTCATGACACCGGGCGCACTCACCAGCTTCGATCAGGCTCAAAAAGCGCTTGGCAACCGGTGGCGAAAACTTCATCTGCTCAGCGTTCCGGCCTTACTGCTGGCGATGGTTCATACGCTGCTCATCGGCTCTAGCTACTGGGGCGCGCTGGCGATTACCTGGCAGAACCAGGCCCAGGCGATCGCACTCCTCACCACGGTCAGCCTAGTCCTTGCCATCCGCTCACCCCACCTCTGGTCTCTCCTTTCTCTTAAAAAATACTATGCCCCACCTAAAAGCTCCCCCCAAAACAACTTATCTGCTGCTCAGCGCGATCGCTGCTGTCACTCTGACCAGCCTTAACGCCGCAACCTTTCCATTACCGGCTGTGGCCCATCAAGTAGAACTGGCCGAAGATATCGGCGGCACTTTGCACATTGAGCCCAGTGACACGCCTCAGGCGGGTGAGGAAGTGCTTGCCTGGGTAGCCCTGACGCGTAAAGGCGGTGAAGTCATCTCGCTCGCAGACTGCGCCTGTCAAATTGATATTTATGCGTCCTCGCAGCCAGATACTCCCTTACTCTCACCGACCCCGATGGCCGTTGCAGAAGAAAGCTATCAGGGTATTCCTGGCGCAGAATTTACCTTTCCTGATGTGGGCGCTTACTCACTGGTGATTAGCGGCACGCCGACCGAAGGTGCCGCTACGTTTGCCCCTTTTGAGCTGGCTTTTGATGTCACCGTGGCAACAGGACAGCCGCTGCCCACGGTTCCAGAGAACGCAGCGGCTAAGCTCCCCAATCCAGATGGAGAGATCTCCACACCTGTTAAACCGCGATCGCCTATCACCAGATGGATCACCATTGGCATGGGCAGTGCAATTCTGCTTGGTCTTGCGGCTGTCATGGTTCAGCGCTCTCGTCCCAAGTCATAATAGAGGCAAGACTATATTCAGGTGTTCTAGATAAAGGTGTTATAGCTTCTTATGCAAGCAACCCAGACTTATCACGACAATCTCTTAGATCGACTGTTCATCTGGCTGTTTTCTCGCAAAATGGCCAACGCTATCGGTGCAGAAACGCCAGCAAGTGGCTATAGCGGTTTTGTTGATCTTTCTAAGCAGATTATGCAGGGGCGAGATGCTAGTGAGCAGCAGGCAGCGGTCGCACGAGTGCTGCAATCGCTGGTGCCTGCGCCCGTGCTGTGGCTGATTCGCACGCTCTTTTCACCGACAAAGCTAGTGTGCGTACTCAACGCGTGGTTTGCCGCTCAGATGTTTGAGTGGCTGGTGGGGCCCTGTGAGGTCGCTGAGGCAGAGGTGAGAGGACTCGATGGAGTGGTGCGATCGCAGCCTAGCGCCGTAAAAATTCAAAAGTGTCGCTATTTAGAAGACTCTCAGTGCGTTGGCATGTGCGTCAACATGTGCAAGCTTCCTACCCAAACCTTTTTCACTGACAAGTTCGGTATTCCGCTCACCATGACGCCTAACTTTGAAGATCTGAGCTGCACGATGGTGTTTGGTCAGCAGCCTCCAGCGCCCACAGATGACGAAGCCTTTACCCAAAGCTGCCTAATAGAATGTGACGCAGGCACCCGTACCCAGTCTGGAACCCAATCTGGAACTCAGTCGGCTTGCCCCAAAACAGCAAACCCTCGCGATCTCTAAACGCTTTTCTCTTTAAGCTCTCTTCTCTTTAGCTCTCTTTTCTATGACGCTCACTCAAGATCAAGCAACGCCCACGCCCAACGCTGGTAAGACTAGTACATCCTGGAAGATCAATCTTCTCTTCGACGGGGAGTGCCCTTTGTGCGTTAGAGAAGTCAACTTTTTGCAAAAGAAAGACGCGGGGCGATCGCTCGTAAAATTCACTGATATTGCCGACTTGGACTACAACCCTGCTGACAACGGAAACGTTGACTTTGAAACGGCGATGGGACGCATCCACGCCGTTCGCGCTGACGGTACGGTGGTTAAAAATGTAGCCGTGTTTCAAGAAGTGTATGAAGCATTGGGTATCGGCTGGATGTACGCCCCGACTCAATGGCCAGTGATCGGCCCCATCGTTAACAAAATCTATGATTTGTGGGCAGATAAGCGGCTGGCGGTGACCGGGAGAGCAAGCTTGGCAGAAATAATTGCCCAAAGAGAAGAGAAGCTGGCGCGCCGAGAGCGCGATTCTCCTATGGAGAGGCAAGGCCAACGCTGCCAGCCAGAAGCGTTACAGTAGGCAGATCTTTTCATGCGGATTTCACATAGATAATCGCATCAAGAAATAGCTGTGAAATAGTGGTTAGGACAGGGATAACACATAGAAAATTATCCTAGTGTTCATATATGCAGCTTCTATAGCTTCGCGCACTGCTCGCTTTGAGCGGCGGAGTTATTGCGGCTTAGATAGCCGCCTCACTCATTTCCCAACTGCATACCCCTACTCCCATGAGCATTCTAGATTTTAATATTATTGATTTTATAGAAGAGGGTTCGCCAGCAGGCGGCATTGAGGACATCGTAGAGAGCATTGATATTAATGCTGAGGTTGTGCAAGCATCAGGTACGCCCGCAGTTACTGCCCCTTCTAATGGTGGCTCAAATAGCATTGACGGCGCGATTCGTGAAATTCTTAACGGCCAGCCTGCTAGCTCAGCACTTGGAACTCAGCTTCGGCAGCTCGATTCTGCGCTGCTCAGGGACGGTAGCTTTGTTCAACTGCTTAATACCCTAGGGCGAGACGCGCTGAGTGATGGCAAAATTATCGCTAACTTTAGTCAGCTAGACAGCGGTATCTTGAGCAGCGGTCGCGTTGCTAGCTGGCTAACAACGCTAGGGGTCAACACGCTTAAAAATCCTACTTTCAACCGTTTTCTCTCTAGCGTCAGCCGCGATGTTCTTACCAATGAAAGATTCGTTAACTTTGCTAGCAGCATTAACAAAGGATTGTTTGTAGACGGTAGCTTTACCGAGTTTTTGTCAAGCCTCAGCAACGAGCGCCTCACCAGTCGCCAGTTTTTGAACAACATTCAGCAGCTGCCCTCAGTGCTATTAGGCAACGGATCGTTTTCTGACTTTTTAAGCAGTTTAGATTCTCAGCTGTTACTTGACGGTAGCTTTGCTCGCTTCTTATTGGACTTGTATAACAGTCCGCCAGTGGGAGCAACCTCTGATTTGCTCACTGACCCAACGTTTTTAAATGCGATTTCTCAGCTCAACCCTAATATATTGACCAGTGATCGCTTCACCAGCCTGCTTCCATCGCTTGGTGTAGATCTCATCATCAGTCCTAGCTTTGGTCAGTTTGTCTCTAGCCTCAACCGCGATATCTTCAACGACGGCAGCTTCGTAAGCTTCCTCACCGACATCAGCCCCAGAACATTCACAGACGGCAGCTTCACCGAATTTCTCACGCTTGCAGGAGAAAGCTTGCTAACCAGCTCAGCGTTCACCAACGCCCTTAGCGGAATTGACGCCAATCTATTAATCAACCAAGACTTCACCGATCTGGTTACTGTGCTTGGTGCTGAGCTTATCAGCAACGGCAACTTTGTACGCCTAATCAGCACCCTAAACCCTGAGCTTTTAGCGACCCCAAGCTTCCAAACGTTTTTAGGAGAACTCGACACCGCACTCCTCACTAACCCTCAGTTCTCTGAGCTACTGACCACCTTTAGCGAAACAGTTCTAACCGATCCAGGTTTTACTCAAGCGATTAGCAGCCTACCGCTAGACGCCTCACAAAGCTTCGAACTGCTTAGCGGTCTGAGCACCTTCAGCGACGACATTCTCACCAGCGACGTGTTCTCTACATTCATCACTAGCCGCTCAAATCTAACGAACTTAGACGATCTGCTAGCCCAGCTAACAGACCTATTTTCAGATACAACAACCCTATTTCTAACGGCCCCCGCCGACAGCGAACAGCCCGATTTGCTCTTAGAAGGCGGCACACTCGGCGTAGACGCTATCGATGTTGACACAGCGTTTTTGAACACGGTTCTAACAGCGGGCAGCACGGATATGTTCTTAAACAATGCTGATGTGGAAATCAGCGCTCAGCTAGCAGCCGATCCGCTCTTACCTGAAGATCTGATCGCAGGTCAATCTGAAACGATAGACTCTAACGCGCTCACGCTGCCTGAATGGCTAGGCCAGCCCACCACAGCTACGTTTGAAGTCTCTACAACAGACTAAAGACTACTGGCTTTTATTGCTCTTTTAAAAATGCTAGATAGCCCGCGCTAATTTCTTCAACGGCTAGGTCATAGAACTGCTTGCCGTGCTCAGGCGTAGCCAAATCTGGGTTAGAGCCCATTCGCCCGTCTGCATAAAAACGGCGGAAGTCCTTTGCGTTATAAATAGAGCGACCAGAAGGGGCGATCGCGGGTGAAAGGGCAGCTTCTTTAATCGCCTCCGGATAGACAAACTGTGTTAGCGCCACTTCACTAGGGGTGGCGTGAGAGCCTTCTTGATCGCCGTACAGCTTCTGAGCCAGATTGCCTACAGCCTTACCCTGATACCAGTTTGCTAACTTACAGCGCACTCGTTCGGCGTTAGGAATATTGGCATCAATTACCGCTGAACAGGTTTCAGAAAAGGCAGCTTTCATAGAAGCCACGTTGCCGCCGTGACCATTGATAAAATAAAAGCGTTCAAAGCCGTTGCGAGCGAGCGGTTTTACATAGTCTTGAATGAGGGCGATGAGCGTGCTGGGCCTAAGGCTAATGCTGCCGGGAAAGGCCAGATGATGTAGCGCCATGCCAACGTTAATGGTGGGGCCAACGAGCGCATCAGTGGCTTTACCGACACCTTTGGCTACCACTTCAGCACAGATAGCATCGGTGCCAATTAGGCCGCTGGGGCCGTGCTGTTCGGTGGAGCCGATGGGAAAAATGATGCCGCGCGATCGCGTTAGATAATCTTCTACTTCGCACCAGGTGCATAAATGAAGCTGCATATACTTTCACTCTCGATAATTTTTCACGCTGCTAGAATATGGACAACCGCATACGTATCACTCCACATATCCCCAGACTTTTATAGATATGCTGCAACGTAAAATCTACCAGCTTTCTTGCGATGGTCGTGAAGTGCAGATATTCCTGCGCGATCAGCAAAGATGGATTGAATCAGCCACTATTTTGAGTATAGAAGGTGACCTAGTAACCTTCCGCTACGAAACTGAAGACGAAGACGAAGTGTGCTCTTGGGAAGAGATGGTTCGCGTTGAGAGCATTGGAGCGATTAGCCAAAAGCTAGCAACGGTGCCTAAAGGAGCCATGGAGCTAACGCTCACGAACGACTGCCCCGATGCGGAACAAATGGGCGAAAAGCGAGAGCGCTGACTTTAGTTTTGCCCTCGCCGCCTATACCGTCGTCTTACACCGTCGCCAAATCAAACACCTGACCGTCTACCAGCAGTCGGGTGATTCCTTTTGCCTGCAAGTACGGACTGGTGCGCGTAATTAAGTCGCCGTCGGGAACTTTAATCACCCGCTGTTTGTTGCGAGAAAACCGTCTAGCTACTCGGTGATTGTCAAATACAGGCAGCGTTTTCGCTTTCTCTTCATCGCTGGGAATTTGGCCCAAATCGGCAAAGTCACTCAGCGGGCGGGTAATTAGCTCCGAGCGCATATCTACCACCAGGTAGCAGGGCTTGGGTAGCACCGCCTCGCCCAACGGCATAATCGACAAGGTTACCGTGGGTTTCAGCTTAGGCTTAGGCACGTCGATGCCATCGTCATCATCGTCGTCCTCTTCGTCTTCATCATCGTCATCACCAAAGTCGTCGCCTAGCGTTTCATCTAATCCCAGCAGATCGTCGTCGTCATCGTCATCGTCGTCATCGTCATCCTCTTCAGGCTCTGCGTTGCTAGCAAGAATAGGCGCTGGTACGGTACTTGCGGGCACAGATGGCTCTAATTCTTCAGCAGCATCCTGGTCTTCAGTCGCCTGCATGCTTTCATCTAAAAGCGGCAGCTGCTCGTCATCTTCGGCCTTCGAGCGGCGACGACGGCGGCGAGTAGAGGTCGCCGGTCTGTCAGCATCAGCTTCTGCTTCAGCGGTTTTAGGCTTGAGGCGCAGAGTCTTAGGCGTCTCTTCTTCTACCGGCGCTTTCTGCACAGGCTCAGAGATTGCGTTGGCGATAATTTCAGCCTCTGTAGGCTGTTTTCTAGAGCGCGATCGCCTTTTCTTTGCAGGCGCATCTGCCTGGGTATCGGCTTCAGCGGCACTGGTTTTATCAGCACTAGCCATGCGCTTTTGCGAAATTAGGGCGCTATATTCTTCAGGTGGCAGCGTGGTCTTTAAGATGCGGCTCACCGTGCTGTTACTCACCCCAAATTGCTCAGCGAGGGTCGAAGTGGTTTGATCGGGCTGCTTGTACAGCTCAATGATGTCGCCTTTATCTGAGTCAGACAGTTTTCGCGGGGCCATGCTGTCAGTATCCTTCACAATTGCCTCCTAACAGTATGGCAGTTTTGAGCGTTACAACCACCGCTGCCGAGAGCGTTTTCGCAGCATCTTAACCGAAATGCCTCGCTCGACTCCAGCCCCCAAGCCAAAAAAGAGCGCCGATAAAATCCAAAACAGTTCCCAGGGCGCACCTTGGGCGTAGCTGCCTCGCCTGATCTCATAGATCAAAAACATATCTGCTACATAAAGGCACAGCGCGGCTAGGGCAATTAGCTTCCAAGCTTCGGAGTAAGTGCCGTCCCAAAAGGCAACCAATAGCGCAGCGGCCATCACCAGCAGCACACAGTCACCGATGCCGTATAGCAGGCCCACCTTATTGCTCACCCCGCTCAGCCGCTCGTCTATAAGCTGAACGATTGCAGGCGCTGTGGGACTAGAGGCCGAAGCTAAGCTGCTGGCGTTAGCGCCTCTGGCTTTGAGGCTGACTGGTGCGGTAGGGGTAAGCGCGATCGCCTCAAACGGATAGAAGTTAAGCCAGCAGGCCAGCAAAATGCCAGCGAGCCCAGTCACTGCAATGCTCACGCTTTGTAAGGCACTTAGGTTAATTTGCCGGGGGAGGACCGCATTGAGCAAGCCGATGGACAAAAATATGTAGCTAGCCGCGTAAAACACAGCGCCGAGGGAGGCAACTGAGGTGATGCCCCAAATGCTGCGCCACAAAAGAACGGTGATGTCGCCAAAGGCGTGGAAAGCCATGCCGACCGCAATTGCCTGCCATACGACCTGGCCGCTCAAAATAGAATCATCTTGAGCGTTGCGCCAGCACAGCGCCGCTGAAATTAGAAACGCCCCGACCTTTAGAAGGCTAACGACCGTTGGAAACCAGAGGCTGCGTACCGCCGATGGCAGCACGCTAAAGGCTATAAATGAGACAACCGCCAGTAAGGCCCAGCCTGAGCACAGCACAACGGCGGTTCGATTAGCCTGGGCCAGTCCTAAAGGCGCTTTCGAGATCTCACTCATACTTTTTTATCTCTAGTCGTTCATGTAGATGTCTGTCACTCATTTGAAATCTCACACTGGCGATTGCTGTGCGCTCAGCGAGCTATGGCTGAGACAGCCAGAGATTGCTCAAAAAGGAAAGGCCCAACCAGTGCATAAATATCGATTGATCATCGGGGGGAAGATCGTCAAGTGCGGCTAGCGTTCGGCGGGTAAACTTAGAGCGGCCAAAGAAGCGAGTGCCCAGACGGTGCAGCTCTAGTAGTAAGGCGTTGAGGTCGGATTCATCCCACTTTGGCGGTATCTCTACGGTAGGGTTCAGGCGTAAAATGCCGCCTAGCCCACCGGCTGCGGCCACTGGCTTAGCCACGTTTTTTTCTAGCGCTGCGCCAAAGTTTTTGGCCTGATTGCCGCCTAGCAGCGCATCGACATCGCTATAGAGGGCCTGAATCATAACGATGACGGCTTTGGCATAGGCCTCTGGCACCACAGGATGCAGCAGACCCAAGTCTATTCGCACCTGCCGCCACACGCTGTAGCGAAAGGATTCTTCTAATAGAACGCACAGCTTACCTTCGTTATCGGTGAGATCTTTCCAGGCGGCGTGCGCCTCGGCGTGCTGATCGGCCCCGAATACGCTGAGCAGTCGAAACGTTTTGTCTTCATAGGACAAAATCGGGATCTTCTTGTCTCGTTTTGGATGCTGAATGCCGGTGATTTCTACATCTTCGGGGGTTAACAAAAACATGGGCGGTAGGTGCGATCGCAAGGGCCAAGCACAGCAATTGGCTTGGGTTGTTGGGGTTAGCGTACCCAAAACCAGCATCAATCCAGTTAGGTATATGTGTAAGGTATATGCTGCTACTAGGCAGTTTAGAGGCCTTTAAAGTGAGCGTGAAAATTTCGTTCAAAATGCGATATATTCGCTATCACGGCTATGCTAGTACAGCCATGTACAATAGCCTTTAGGGATCCTTAGCTCAGTTGGATAGAGCAACCGCCTTCTAAGCGGTCGGCCACTGGTTCGAATCCAGTAGGATCCGTCTTTAAAAACTAGTTTTTCAGCCCACATGATTGCTCTGGGCTATAGTTCATTTAGCGTGGGCACTTTAGCGTTCCAGCTATAAGAAATTATGACTGGGCATTCGCCACGCGCATCCTCTTTGAGCTAGACGCTGAACAGGCGTAGCAAGGAAGCTTTGAATTAACAACAGATGCACGGCGGGATAATTGAGCGGCGATGGTTCGTCAGAATATGGACTCAGGGAATACCGTCCCGCTTGATGAAGCTTTCTCTACTCACAAATGAAATCGAGTGTTACCAAAGATTTCTAACAGTGTCTTATCAATATACCTAGGTACAACAATCATGACATCCGCTGAAAGAGGTTAGAGAGCCTATTAGACAACATGGGAGATGCTAGTGGTGCTCAGCTTCTTTAGGTGTTCCGGAGCCTTGGTGCTACGACAGCGGTAGCTTTGAAGATTCATCATCTCCAAGAGAGCGTTTATATAGAGGTTGAGATGAGCTTAGCGCTCCCTCAATTGTCTGTTCAGGCAATTCTCAAATAGTAGATGCTAATAGAGCAGCCGGAAGAAGGGCGATTCGACAGGCTATTGATATTGGGCCTTATCGCATCGGCGCTAATAGCGACTGACCAAAACTTACGCCGTAAAGTCTTTTTCTATGGATACTTACTCAACACTACAGCAAGCTCAACTCACGAGGGTGAGCGATCGCACATCCGCATCCCTATTCAACAATTGCGACCGATCAAAGCGCACCCTGTTCCTAATCTGGCCACAGCTAGGAGACTTTGACACACTTGAATACGCTTGGTGGATAGCGCGCGATCGCCCCAAACTCGAAACGGCTAACATTCAGGTGCGAGCTGTAGGCATCGGCGATGCCGACGGCGGGAAGAGGTTCTGCACATACACCGGCTTTCCACCCGAGCACCTATACATAGCGCCCACCGCATCTCTCCATAAAGAACTTGGCCTATACGAAGGTCTTAACGCCTCTTTTCCTAGCTTCTCTTCTCAACAAAATGGTTACCTGAATCTTTTGTTGATGTGCGCAGGTCTTGGTAGTCCCGGCACGCTCAAGGAAGTCTTTCGTGGTTACAAAGGAGATAGATCTGCGCCTCAGCTCATTGCCGATGATGAAGTGGTAAAAGCAACGCCTTTACCCGCGCTGAAAGGAGAAGTGTTTAAGCGCGCAGGTGGAAAAGGCTTTCAGCGGCCTTTTGAGCTGGCGACGTTACGATTGAGGAATATGGCTGAGGTCTTAGGAAACTGGAAAACGTATGTGCCGGACGCGACCTATCTCACTCAGCGAGGCGCGACGTTTTTGTTCGAGCCAGAGAGAGAGGGTGGGCAGACGTTGGTTTATGAATGGCGCGATCGCAATATACTAGGCTTCGCCGAAAACATGAGTGACCCGATCACAACCCTACTCGAATCGATTGAATAATTCTTCTAGAAAAGAAAATACGATTTACTCGAAGAAATCGTAAAAACCGCCGTATAGCAGAGCGTATAATCCGTACCGAACCCATCAAAAGCCATCGCTACGACCACGGCAAAATAATTTACAATGTTTAACAGTTGGTACTATTGCCAGATGTAATCACTCGTTCATTTTGTAAGCACCGCCTTTGTCCTTTTACGGGCTCGTGGTGTGCCGACAGCTTCCGAAACTCAACTAAAGAATCACCATGAAAGACCTGACTAAATACCGCAATATCGGTATCTTTGCCCACGTAGACGCAGGCAAGACGACTACAACCGAAAGAATCTTGAAGCTCACCGGCAAAATCCACAAGATCGGTGAAGTTCATGATGGTGCGGCAACCACAGACTTCATGGATCAAGAGCAGGAGCGCGGCATCACCATTCAGTCTGCGGCCACGACTTGCTTCTGGAACGATCACCAGCTCAACATCATCGATACACCCGGACACGTAGACTTTACGATTGAAGTTTACCGCTCCTTGAAAGTCCTTGACGGCGGCGTTGGCGTATTTTGTGCGTCTGGTGGCGTAGAGCCTCAGTCTGAGACCAACTGGCGCTACGCAAACGATTCTAAAGTAGCTCGTATTATCTACGTCAATAAGCTCGACCGTACGGGTGGCGACTTCTACAGCGTGATTAAGCAGGTGGAAGAAATTCTGGTGGCTAAGCCGCTCGTGATGGTGCTGCCAATCGGTATTGAAGATGAGTTTTGCGGCGTCGTTGACCTGCTTACTGAGAAAGCCTGGATTTGGGATGAATCCGGTGATCCGCTGAACTACGAAATCACCGATGTCCCTGAAGACATGAAGAGTAAAGTCGCTGAGTATCGTGAGATGCTCATTGAAGGTGCCGTTGAGATGGATGACGATGTGATGGAGTCTTACCTAGAAGGTAACGAGCCTGACATCGATACGCTCAAAAAGTGCATTCGCAAAGGCACCCGCGAGCTGGCATTCTTCCCAACTTACTGCGGCTCTTCGTTTAAGAACAAAGGTGTTCAGAACGTGCTGGATGCGGTTGTAGACTACCTGCCGAACCCCACCGAAGTGAAGCCTCAGCCCGAGGTTGACCTTGATGGTAACGAGACAGGTGGCTTTGCGAAAGTAACGCCTGATGCACCGCTTCGTGCGCTAGCGTTCAAAATTATGGATGACCGCTACGGTGCGCTCACCTTTATCCGAATTTACTCTGGTACGCTCAGCAAAGGCGACACCGTTCTCAACACCTTTACGGGTAAGACAGACCGCGTAGGCCGACTGGTCTCTATGCACGCGGACTCTCGCGAAGAGATTGACGTTGCTCAAGCGGGTGACATCGTTGCCATCGTGGGTATGAAGAACGTGCAGACGGGCCACACGCTATGCGATCCGAAGAACCCTGCTACGCTTGAGCCGATGGTCTTCCCTGACCCGGTTATCTCTATCTCTATCGCGCCGATTGATAAGGGTGGCTCAGAGAAGATGGGTTTGGCACTGAGCAAAATGGTTCAGGAAGATCCTTCCTTCTATGTGGAGACTGACCAGGAAAGCGGCGAAGTCATCATCAAGGGCATGGGTGAGCTTCACCTTGATATTAAGGTGGACATTCTTAAGCGTACTCACGGTGTCGCTGTAGAAGTAGGTAAGCCCCAGGTGGCTTATCGTGAGTCGATTACGAAGGTACTGAATGACACCTACGTTCACAAAAAGCAGTCGGGTGGTTCGGGTCAGTTTGCCAAAATTGACTACACGATTGAGCCGTCTGAAGTAGGCGTTGGCTTTGAGTTTGAGTCCAAGGTTACGGGCGGTAACGTGCCTCGTGAATTTTGGCCTGCGGTAGAGAAAGGCTTTGCAACTAGCATGGAGAAAGGGCCTTTGGCTGGCTATCCTATGGTGGATGTGAAGGTTACGCTCACAGATGGTGGTTTCCACGCGGTTGACTCTAGTGCGATCGCCTTTGAAATCGCAGCCAAATCAGCCTACCGTCAGTCTTTCCCCAAAGCTGGCCCTCAAATCCTTGAGCCCATCATGAACGTAGACGTGTTCACCCCTGACGATCACATGGGTGATGTGATTGGTGACCTTAACCGTCGTCGCGGCATGATCAAGTCTCAAAACTCGAACCCAATGGGCGTTCGCATCAAAGCAGACGTGCCTTTGAGTGAGATGTTTGGCTACATCGGTGACCTGCGCACTATGACCTCTGGTCGCGGCCAGTTCTCCATGGAATTTGGCAACTACGCCCCATGTCCTAAGAACGTCGCTGAAGAAGTGATTAAAGAAGCTAAAGAGCGTCAGGAAGCGGCTAAAAAGTAAGCTCAGCTGACTAGCCTCTAGCTAGCGCCTAGGGGCATCCCTCAATCTTTATTGGGTTGAGGGATGCCCCTTTTAATTTTCTAGTTTCTTTACCCATCGCTATCATTTACCAATGGAGCTAAAAGCCTTACCCACCGATATTGTTCTCAGCGACTCCAAGGCCATTTTGGGCCACATCAAAATGGATCGCAGCCTTTACCCTGGCACCTATGTCGATATCGATGGCCAAACCTATCAAATACTGGTGCGTCGCCATCAGTATCAGCTCAAGCTGGGCCGGTACTATTTGCATAAGGCTGTAGTACATGTGAAAGAAACGGCTGTGCCCGATGAGCGATCGCTCTTCAACGGCAACTGGATAATCGGCAATGCAAGCTGCACCTACAACGCTCACTCCGAACTCATCCGCTGCGCCATCAATCCCAGTGGCCCCTGCGATGGCTGCATTCACTACGCTTCAAAGCCGTAATAAAAGCCGTAACTAAAAGACAAAGCCTTTGCCTTTACCTTTTGACCCTTAAAATGAAGGCGTGAGACGCATTACCCACGGATGCCTTATGATGACGCTTACTTTGGATATGCAGTCTGCTGACGTTCGGCTTGACGACGCAGAATTTTATCGTCTGTGTCAGGCAAACCGAGACTTAAGGCTAGAGCTGACTGCCAGAGGGGATTTGATCATCATGCCGCCAACGGGATGGGATACAGGGCGACGAAATTCAAGCCTTAATAGGCTGGTGGGTAATTGGGCGGAAGAAAATGGCACTGGAATCGTTTTTGATTCTTCCACGGGGTTTAAACTGCCTAATGGCGCGACGCGATCGCCCGATGTCTCATGGATTAAACGATCTCGACTAGAAGCGCTCTCCCCAGACCCCAATAAGTTTCTTCCTCTGTGTCCTGACTTTGCGATAGAACTCCGCTCTGCCAGCGACGCGCTGTTGCCACTGCAAGCCAAAATGCAGGAGTATATAGATAATGGTTTACAGCTAGGTTGGTTGATCGATCCAAAGCGAAAAAGCGTTGAAATCTATAGACCTGACCAAGCTGCTGAAACGGTTCCTTTCTCTGCTGTTTTAACAGGCGAGTCGTTGCTAGTAGGTTTGACGATAAATCTCGGTAAAGTCTTCTCGTAAAGCTTCCTATTGTGCAGATTCAGCAGGCGGGCTTTCACCATTTTCTAGCGGGCTGTCGATGGCCTCAGTGCCAGGTGCGTTAAGACTCACAAAGGCTTCGGCGTATCGTTGTCCAATAACCTTGTAGCTATCTACGGTGAAGTGAAGACCCTCCATGGGGAGATCGTTCGTTTCGATCATGGCGCCGTTTGGGATTTGGATGTTGCCCTGCTGTTGCTGTACGAGTCCCCAGTTGGGCAGGCCTTCTAAGTCTTTTGGCTGGCCGAGCTGGGCGTAGACCAACGGGAGATTTGGGTTGCCGATGTCTTGACGGAAGCTGTAGGCGAAGATGGCGAACTTCTCGGCCCAGGCTTCGGCGTCAGGCTGAAGGGTCGGAAACTGTTGCGGATCAATGGTGTCTGCTTCGCCTTGAAAGAACAGAATGCCGCTGACTTCACCCATAGGAGAAGCTGCTCTTACACGCTTAAGACAAGATCCATAGAGTGATTTATCACTTATGTTCTGTTGCCAGTCGGTGATAGATGAGCCGTCTCTGGCACAGGGAATCAGTCCGACGAGCTGGTTGCTGTCTTGAGCCACAATCGTTTTTGCAAAGGTAAAAGCAGGCCCAAATCCTGGATCTTTGTCTTTGGAGATCAGGTCTATTTGGCCTGCGGCGTCGTCAATGGGTTCTGTTGCGTTCTCCCAGCGGTAGTCGTTGCCGAAGGTAAAAACGTTGGCGCTAGTTTTGATATCGTTCGGAACTTCAGCGGCACCCACCATATTTGATTGACCCACAAGGACGTACAGCTTGAGCCTTCCTTGCAGTCTCTCAGGTATACCCGGTTCATTGTCTAAGTCGGCAGCCGATGCGGGGAGATAGTTGGAAAGGCCTGCTCGCCTGAGTAGGGTGACGCCGCGTGCGCTGATGCCCAGATATTTTTGCAGGCCGATGCCGATGCCTGTGCCGCAAATGAGGGCTAGGGTGGTCGCTGCGATCGCACGAGTTTTCATAACCGAACAAACAATATAGGAACTCAACAATAAGCAAAGTCGGAATGAGTACGCATTAGCGAGATGCTGCGTTAGGCTAGGGGTATCACAACCTTTGCTGTTTAGATTAATATCGCAGACTATGGCTCACATTAAAGACCGCCGGTCTCAAAATATAGCAGGTAATTTTTACGTCGATAGCAGCTGTATCGATTGCGACACCTGCCGTTGGCTCGCACCCAGTATTTACACGCGTGCGGACAGTCAGTCCATTGTGCATCACCAGCCGACCAACGCTGATGAGCGAGTCGCTGCACTTGAAGCGTTGCTTGCCTGTCCAACTGGTTCGATTGGCACTGAAGAGAAACCTACCGATATTCAAGCGGTGCAATCGCAGTTTCCACTCCAAATAGACGAGAATGTTTTTTACTGTGGCTACCACTCTAAAAAGTCTTTTGGTGCAGCTAGCTACTTTATTCAAAGACCTGATGCTGAAGGCGGAAACGTACTGATAGATTCGCCTCGGTTTACGCCGCCGCTGGTGAAGCGCTTAGAAGAGATGGGCGGTGTGAGATATATGTATCTGACGCACCGGGACGATGTGGCAGATCATGAGAAGTTTAGAGCGCGATTTGGATGCGATCGCATTCTCCACGCCGAAGACATCACAGCAGGTACTCAAAGCGTTGAAATTCAACCTAAAGGTACTGAACCCGTAGCCTTAGACGACAATCTGCTGATCATTCCTCAGCCGGGTCACTCCCGTGGGCATACTGTCCTGCTCTATAAAGGCAAATATCTATTTACAGGCGACCATCTGGCTTGGTCGGCACGGCTTAAGCAGCTCCATGCCTTTCGTAATTTTTGCTGGGACTCCTGGCCGCTTCAAATTGAGTCTATGAAAAAGCTCGCAGAGCATACTCAAAACTACGCTTTTGACTGGGTGCTCCCTGGCCACGGTCGCCGCTATGCGGGCAGCTCAAAAACGATGGCACGGCAAATGAAACAGTGCATTCAATGGATGGAATCTGTTGCTTAAAGTATGCTGATGGTCTAACTGCACAACCGCAAAAAGGCCCAGTCAGAATAAGATGACTGGGCCTTGAAATATTACGACGTGTTGGGTTGCGGTGGTGCTTAAGCCATTTCTGCCTGCTGGCGGCGACGAGTGGCAAATGCACCTGCCACAATAGCACCCAATCCTAGCAGTGCAGAAGGCTCTGGCACCTCCTGTCGATCGGCTACGCTACCCACTAGCTTAAAGTCAGGGCCGTTATATGCTTTGCCATCGCTAGTAACGCGCACGGAGTTAATAAAGCCTTCAGTGATGCCAAAGTCTGAGAGTCCAAGTCCGATAGATCCGACTTGTTGAGCGCCGCCAATCTCCATAGTGTCAATTTTGAAGCCAGCGTAATCCCAATTCTTTGAGTTATTCAAGCTGATCTTGTTGCCTAAAAGGTTACCGTTAGCGTCTAGCGCTTGAATGTCTAGTCGGCTGTTCATGCCTCTTTCCCAGAGGAAGATATTGTCTACAGCTTTCTCAAAATTGAGATCTAGAACAAAGTGACCTTTATCTTCAGTGTCAATAATGTTGTTGAGATTGAGGTTGTTTAAGACTGTTTTGGCACCTTCGTTAGTAAGCTTTTCTTGTCTGATGCCGGTGGTTGCAAGGTCGCCGATATCTGCGCTAGCTGCGCCGCTGTTGCCACCTGTGTAGATATCGTTAGAAAGGATGTTCGCGCTGTTGATGAGCGTGAATTTGCTAATCACTTCCCCGCTTCCTAAGGTGACTGAGTTGAGAAAAATATCGCCTTTACTAGCAAGGTTACCTGTGAGTGACTGGGTGTAGTTCGTTTGAAAGGAGAAGGCCTGAGCGGGTGCTGAAGAAAGAGCGATCGCGCCGGTAGCCACGAGGCTTACGCTAGTAACAAGGTTACGAATTTTCATAGTGTTCTTTCGAGAAGGTTTTAGTAGCGCGGCAAGACGCAATCGAAACGTTTGCCTGATGTCACCAGAATGCATCACGGGTTCTTTCTCTGTCAGCCCTGACGCAGTATCTTCGCAAGAGAATCGAAAACCTCTTTAATCGCGCTAAATTCACGGATCTAGCGCACTCATCTTTCTCAGCGTTTGCACGTCCGCAGATATCCTGAGACGCCTATTTTTGTGAGAGCAGCCTAGTAGAAAAGCAGAGAGATTACGTGGCCTTTCGGAGAATATTTTGGCTGCTTCTGGCTTCAACAAGAAAACCCAGCTGCGAGAATACAGCAGGGTCTATGCTTGAGCAAGCGTCATAGCGCAAGTGCAATCTATTTTGCTTCCATCCAGTTTTTGCCTGCGTTCGCCTCTACCTTTAGCGGCACAATCAGGTCTACGGCTGATTCCATGGTACTTTCTATCTTTGGCTTCAGCTCATCCCATTCTTCAGGCGGTACTTCAAAAATTAATTCGTCATGCACTTGCAACAGCATCTGAGCTTTATAGTCTTTGAGCAGCTCGTGCATCCGAATCATGGCAACCTTGATAATGTCAGCGCTAGATCCTTGAATAGGGGCGTTAGCTGCCGCTCTGAGGAAGCCTGCGTCGTATCCATTGGTTCGTAATTTCCCAAGGTCTACGTCGTTTGGATCGGTGCCTTTGAGTACTTGCAGGCTGCGGGTGGTGAAGTTGAAGTAGCGGCGGCGTCCGGCAATCGTTTTTACATATCCGTTCGCGATCGCCTCCTTCTGCATCTGCTGCAAATAGTGAAACACCCTCGAATAGCGGTCGTTAAACCGATCGATAAACGTCTTTGCATCTAGCCGATGTACGCCCGTTTCTCTAGCAAACCTGGCCGCGCCCATGCCATAAATCACGCCAAAGTTGATAATCTTGGCAATGCGCCGCTCGTCTACCGAAATTTCTTCCTTATCTTTTTCGAACAGAAGGGTCGCCGTGAGTCGGTGCACATCGTCATTGTTGCGATAGGCCTCTACTAAGATAGGCTCCTCGCTCAGGTGCGCCAAAATCCGTAGCTCTACTTGAGAATAGTCAGCGGCAACGAGGTGCCAGCCTTCTTGAGGCAGAAAGGCCTGACGAATCTGCCGACTAAACGCCGTACGCGTGGGAATATTTTGCAAGTTTGGATTAGAAGAAGAGAGCCTGCCGGTAGAGGTGACGGCCTGATTGAAGTCTGTATGGACGCGATTTGTTTTGGGTCTGATCAGTGCAGGGAGCGCGTCTACATAAGTAGACTTGAGCTTTGATAGCGTGCGGTACTCTACCACTGCATCGACAACAGGATGATCGCCCTGAAGTTTTTCAAGCGTAGCGGCGTCTGTTGAATAGCCTGTTTTGTTTTTACGAGACTTGCGCTTGTCGAGTCCTAGCGTGTCAAAGAACAACGTGCTTAGCTGCTTCGGTGAACCTAAGTTAAATTCTCCTCCAGCTGATTCATAAGCTGACTTTTCAATGCTGGCTAAGTCACTTTCTAGCTGCTTTGAGAACGTGTCTAGATAGGGCTTGTCTATGCGAATACCCGTCGCTTCCATATTCGCAAGGACAGGTTCAACCGGAAGCTCGACTTCTTTATATAGTGTCTCTATCTCTGGCATCTCGGCCATTTCGGCTTTGAGTATAGGAACTAGGCGGTGAGTCGTATGAACGTCGCTGCCGCAGTAGTCTGCAACTTTCGCGATCGCCACCTCCCCAATACTCTTTCCCTTCGGCACCAAATCTGTATAGCTTACTGTTGTCAGCTCTAAGTACCGTAGCGATAGATCCGACAGATTATGACTGTTCTCAGGGTTAATTACATAGCTTGCCAGCATCGGGTCAAACACAACGCCCGCTAATTCAACACCAGCTCTTCTGAGCACTAGGCGATCGTACTTTGCGTTTTGAAAGGCCTTAGGATAATCAGCACTTTCTAGAATCGGTCGCAGGGCTTTTACAACAGAATCGACAGAGAGTTGTTTCCCTGTGCTGTGACCTACTGGAATATATGCTAGCTCGGACGACCCATCACCCCAACAACAGCCAATGCCCACCAAATCAGCTTCTAAAGGATCAACAGACGTAGTTTCTGTATCCCAAGCCACCGGCATCGCTTCGTCTGTAAACGCCTTAAGCGTTTTAACCAGTGCCTTCATCTGCTCAGCAGTTGTGATAATCTGCGGCTGAATATCCACGCCGCTAAGGCCCATCTGATCAACCGCGTCCGTCTCTTCAGCCGTAAAGAAGGCTAGGTCTGGATCTTCATAAGTATCGGGTAGCTCTTCTTTTGGAATGGGCGCGGGTGGCACGTAATCGGACTCACCGCCAAAGAACGACTGAAGCTTGCTAATGCGATTCACAAAGTGCTGAAGCTCTAGCTCTTTTAGTATGGGCACCACTTCATCCGCATCAAAACCCTCTAGCTTACAGGTTTCTAAATCGGTCTCTACTGGCACATCAGTCATGATGGTCGCTAGAAACTTCGACTGCTCAGCGTCTTCTTTCCCGGCCTCTAGCTTCTTCTTAACCGCTCCTTTAATCTCCTCAATAGAGGCATAAATCGTATCCAAGTCTCCATAGGTATCCAGCAGCTTAACCGCCGTCTTTTTTCCAATGCCTTTCACGCCTGGAATGTTGTCAGACGCATCTCCACACAGAGCCTTATAGTCAATCACCTGACTTGGCAAAATCTCAAGCTTTTCGTATACCTCAGCAACACCGTATTCTGTTGCAGATCCTTTTTGCCGAGCAAATGCGTTACTTAAGTACAGCACTTTGACATTCTCTTCGGTATCTATGAGCTGAAAGAGATCCTGGTCGCCGCTCAAGATTCTGACTTTTTGACCCGCAGCCATCGCTCGCGTTGCCAGCGTGCCGATCATGTCGTCGGCTTCGTAACCCGGCTCGCAAAAGATAGGAAACTTGAAGGCCTTGAGCAGCTGTTTGAGATTTTCAACGTCTTCGGTAAAGTCTTCTGGCGTGTCGGGCCTGCCTGCTTTGTAGGTATCTGTTGTCTCGTGGCGAAAGGTCGGTGCGGCTAGGTCGAAGGTAATGGCTACGCAATCTGGTTTTTCAGCTTCTAGCGTGTCTATAAGCGATTTGAGGAAGCCAAAACACACGCTGGTAGGGACGCCCTTGGAGGTGCGCAGTCCGCCGTCACGACTGCGGGCAAATGCATAGTAAGAACGAAAGGCCAGTGAATGACCATCCACCAGCATCAGGGTCGTCTTTTCGGCAGTTTCTTCGACAGTTCGGGTTTTAGATGTACTTTGAAGCTTATCTACAGAGGAACTCAAATCGGTACTTGGGCTATAGAGCCAGCGCGCAACCCATTTATTATCGGACAGTGGCGGAGAAATGGTGAGACGTTAGCGTAAATAAAAAGCGACCAAAGATAGCCTTGGACGCTTGGGGTCGATTTCTAAATTGATGCCATTGATTGCGCCTAATAGAAGTGTGTCCATCAGGGCTCTCTCAATGTGGAGGAAATGCTAGCTACGTGCTCCCACACAATAGCGATCGCAAAAAAATATGCCTTTCGGCCGATTTCAGTGCTCACAAGAAAGCTTGTTTCGATTTCCTGTGGAAAGTGTATCAACAATTACCGTTGTTTGGTAATAAATCTTCACGAATTTTCGCCGCGTTCGGGCGCTTATGCTAGTCAATTCTGTATCTACGATTACAGTACTACGTTCAAAACCCCTGCCCTTAGTGGGTTGTGAGTTTTCTGCTTGCTGACCCATCGGCTGGAATAATATAGATATTTTTTAGCCGAATTGTACGCAACCCCTGACTTTTAGCGCTGCTGACGCATTGCTCTAAATCTCTGTCACTATAGAACTAGCTGTATTTCACAGCGTTTTAAGCCTTTACAGTCAAAAATACACTCAAAGAAAAACCTTGCAGATTACTTTTTTAGGAACTAGCTCTGGTGTGCCCACGCGATCGCGTAACGTCTCTAGCGTGGCCCTGCGCCTTCCCCAACGCGCCGAAGTGTGGCTATTTGACTGCGGTGAAAGCACCCAGCACCAGTTCCTAAAAAGCGACTTCAAATCCAGCCAAATTCGCCGCATTTTTGTCACTCATATGCATGGCGATCATATCTTCGGCCTGCCTGGTCTGCTGGCAAGCTGTGGCATGGCTGGAACCGGGCAGCAGCAAATCGACATCTACGGCCCGCCCGATCTGGCCAAGTATTTAGAAGCCTGCCGCCGCTATTCAAAAACGCAGTCCTCATATCCGATCAAGGTACACATTACTGAACCCGGCAAAGTCTATGAAGACGACGACTATATTGTGACCTGTCAGCGACTGAAGCATCGTGTTCCGGCCCATGGCTACCGAGTGACTGAGAAAGATCGCACGGGCCACTTCGATGTCAAGCGAGCCGCCGCGCTGGGTATTCCGCCAGGGCCACTGTATGGCAACTTGAAGCGCGGCGAGGTGGTGACGCTAGATGACGGTCGAAAGGTTAATGGCTCAGACTTGTGCGGGCCAACTATTGTGGGGCGCAAATTTGTTTACTGCACCGACACTGTTTTTTGCGAAAGCGCCATCGAACTGGCTGAGCAGGCAGATGTGCTGATCCATGAGGCTACCTTTGCGCATCAAGACGCAGATTTGGCCTATCAACGAATGCACTCAACGTCAACAATGGCGGCTCAAGTAGCGCTATCTGCGCAGGTAAAGCAGCTGATTATGACGCACTTTAGCCCGCGCTATGCCCCTGGAAATGTCCTTCAGCTCAGCGATTTGCTCAGTGAAGCTAAAGCGATCTTTCCTAATACGATGATGGCTAAAGATTTTTTGACGGTGGATATTGAGCGTACTGACGAAAAGTCTAAGGTAAAAGCGTCTGTTTAGTTGGTTCCCTATTAGGCAGTTTTCTGAAGGCCTGCTTCGGACTTTGCTGCCGTTTGCCTGCATTCGCTTTTTCATGTGGTACAGGTGATTGTGGGTATCTACTGGTAGCCTGGGCTTAGGAATTTCTTCGTTAGGCCAGCCGTCCATATCGTTGCACGGGCAAGGGTGGGCTTCGATTTCTACCTGCGGCATCGGCACGGGCATGTTGCAGCGAGCGCAGTCAACCACGTCCCATGCAGGCGACAGCAGTTCAGCAATGGTTTGGTCAGTCCCTTCTAAAAAGAGCGACTCGCCTTCTGCTTCTAAAATGGCTTCCCAGCTGTCTTCAAACTCGGGAGAGAAGCGATCGCCCTGGATCACTTTTTTGGGGCGATAGCTTACTTTCCCATCGTCACTCATCACCTGCTTACCCAGCTGAAACCAGTAGGCTAAGTATTTTTTTACTTCGGTGTGCGTGGCCATTGCTTCAAGAGTCAGTACTTACTGCTCGATCATAGTCTTCTGCTTTGAAAGTCTTTATATCTTGATGGAAATAATTAAGGATTGCTAGAAACATCGTGGACTCGCTGGCCGAGTTTGGAAAGGTTGATGGCGTAGCCGCTGGTAACTAGGTAAACGTCGGTAGCGATCGCACCCACATTTTGGCTGAGGCTGCCAAGGCGATCGCGAAAAGTCCTTCCTAGCTCATAGGCAGGCACGACGCCCCACCCGGTTTCTTCTGCAACGAGAATAATGTCTGCTTCGGTTTGAGCGATCGCACTTCAAAAGCACCTGCTGCGTGTCTGCCCATTCCTCTGGATTCTGCTCAATTAGGTTTGCCAGCCATGTGCCGAGAGAATCTACTAGTAGACAGTGATTTTTGGGGGTTTGTGCGATCGCCTCACCCAGCCCAACAGGCACCTCCCGACACAGCCAATGCTCAGGACGCCTGTGAATGTGCGCTTCGATCCGAGCCTGCCATTCAGCATCCTCTCTATTTGTTCGAGCCGTTGCAATATAAACTACCTGCTTGCCTTTGCTAGCTGCTAACTCACCCGCCAAACGCTCTGCCCATTCGCTTTTACCTGACCGAGCGGGGCCAGTTACAAGGATAATTGTCATAGAATCTATAAAATATGTGGTAACAGGTGCTACAGCTGTGGACTTAATGCTATTCTAGAAAACTGTAGTTTTGCCCGATATCGGGTTCATAATTGGGAGGTTTTCGCTTAGTGTCTGCTGTAGATTCTGCAAATGAATCGATTGAGCCGAATGAACAGACTGGGCCACCAGTTGAGTCAGATGCTCGGTTTATTCTTAAAGTCCTTTGGTTAGATAAAGACGTTGCTTTGGCCGTCGATCAGGTTGTGGGTAAAGGCACGAGCCCGCTCACGTCATACTTTTTCTGGCCCCGTAACGACGCCTGGGAACAGTTAAAGACTGAGGTTGAGTCGAAGTCTTGGATTACGGACGAAGAGCGCGTTGATTTGCTCAACAAGGCCACCGAAATCATCAACTATTGGCAAGAAGAAGGCAAGTCTAAGCCAATGAGTGAAGCGCAAAGCAAGTTCCCTGAAGTGGCTTTCACTGGTAGTTCATGATTGGGATCTGTTGCTAGCTTTGTAGCTGCATGGATGTTAAGGAACCCTTTGGCGATCGCGTCGGAGGGTTTCTTGTTGTAATAACTGCTGACGCTTGGGAGAAGAATGAATGGCCAATCCGTCTCACTGGAAGGTGTTTTGTAAATGGCGGCGCGAGCACGAAGCTCTTGGTTTGCCAGAGCATATTTCACTGTCCGATCTCAACCGATTTGCCGCCAGATATCGGCTAGCAAGAGCCTTCAATGGCATTGATGCTACCGGCTATGCTAAAGACACACTAGCTAGCTACGGTGCGGTCATGCGTACGTTTTTGGCCTACAGTGCGCTGGAGCAATTTCACAAAGCGGTGAACCCGACGGTGGGCAAACAGCACTTAACCCAGCGGTGGGCTGGTATGGCGACAGGGCCAGCCGAAAACCTAAGAGATGCTGATGAGATTATTCAGTTTCTCATTAAAACCGTGAGCCACGACAAGCTAAAAGCTAGGCTCATCGCCTTTAAATCCGGTGAAACTGACAACTGCCTGATTGTTGCAACTGCGCTCAGGCACGCTGTTGCTCATGGGTTTATGAGCGTTCATCCAGACGGAACCTCGCCCAAAGTCTCAAAAACTTTTTGCGAACAGCTCACCCGCATGCTCTTATCAATTGCAGATCTGTCCTTTATTGACCTGCTAGAGTCGCTAGATATTGAGTTTGGCCCTGCTACTTGATCTGAAGATTCGGTGGAAAGACCTTTTCTAAAGAGATAGCCTTTGCTTCTAGCAGGCCAGGAATCGTTACAGAATCGGCTGGAAGATAGGCTTTTTTTGAGCGATAGTCCCACTTGCCATACTCGTTCTGATACGGATCGCTATAGCACTCTAAAACTCTATCCAGTAAGTTGAAAATCCAGTAATCAGCAATATTATTTTCTGCGTACAGCAATAGCTTAGTCGTCTGGTCGTACGTGATAGAGGAATCTGAAACTTCTATTACTAATAAAATGTCTGTTGACTTCGGATGTCCGCTTATATAATCGTCGGTGCGATTACGAACGAACGCAAAGTCAGGCTCTGGTTCGCTAAAGGGATATATCTCAATAGGCGACTGGCAGCGAATGGTTATCGCGTCGTCTATGCACTTCGGCAGCTCTCTACACAAGCGTGTGATACAGACTTCGTGCGCTACGCCTTTCGCGGCCATGTAGACAATTTCTCCATTAATGAGTTCGATGCGATCGCTCGCCTTGAGAAATCCCAACTCAGCTAACTGCTGATACTCATCAACTGTAAATCGCTTAGCAGTAACCACCGACATATTGAAAACCCAGCTCTAGATCAGGCACGCAGAAACTCATCTAAATTGTAGCGCTGCATAGTTTTGCCTCTTCTATGTCTATAAAAATATCGCCATGCCTCTAACTGTTTTAAGCAAGAAGCATGGCGATATCCAATAGTTTGAAGGTGGTGACGTTAGATGCTGCCGCCTGCTGCTTGCAAGCGTGCACGCGCTTTTTTCAAAGCATTACCAGCCTTTAATACAGCAACACGATCATCCCCAGAAACGCTATTAGAAGCAGACTGCGCTTCCTCATATGCTTTCTCAGCTTCAGACGCGTCGATGCTGCTACCTAGCTCAGCGCCGTTGACTAAGATAGTCACTTCATCTTCTTCTACTTCAGCGAAGCCGCCCATGAGCGCAATGGATGTCCACTCTTTACTACCACCCGTTGCCCGAACGCGTAAAACGCCGGTATCTAACGCAGTTAGCAGCGGCGCGTGACCCCCCAATATGCCAAGCTGGCCAGTGGTACTCGGCAAAATGACCTCTTCGGCCTCGTCATCCCAAACTGTTTTATCAGGCGCAACCACGCGCACGACTAAAGACATAGCTCTCTGTTTGAATAATGTTGTTTAAGACCCCAGGTCACAAGTACAGAGCCAAAACCCTCTCCTCACAGCCTGAAATAGATCCCCTCTTGGGAGGGGCAGAGGGTGGGTTTCAATATGTACGCAATGCGCCAGAACCCACCCCGCCCTATCGGTCACCCCTCCGAAGAGGGGATCTACTGCCGTCAGGGGTTAAAAAGACTGACTAGGCAGCTTCAGCTTTCATTTTTTCAGCCGCTTCAATCACTTCCTCAATGCCGCCTTTGAGGTAGAAGGCCTGTTCAGGAATGTCATCTAGCTTGCCATCAAGAATCATGTTGAAGCCTTTGATGGTTTCTTCGAGCGTGACGTACTTACCAGGGCTACCGGTAAAGACTTCAGCTACAAAGAAAGGCTGAGACAGGAACTTCTCGATTTTGCGGGCGCGAGCAACGATTTGACGGTCTTCCTCAGAAAGCTCGTCAAGGCCCAAAATTGCAATGATGTCTTGCAGTTCTTTGTAGCGCTGAAGGGTGGACTGCACCGCACGAGCCGTGTCGTAGTGCTTATCACCTACGATGTCTGGCTGGAGCATGGTAGAGGTTGAATCCAAGGGATCTACTGCTGGGTAGATGCCTTTGGAAGCCAGCGCGCGTGAAAGCGTTGTGGTGGCGTCCAAGTGTGCAAACGTGGTTGCAGGCGCTGGGTCAGTGAGGTCATCTGCGGGGACGTAGACGGCCTGAATAGAGGTGATGGAGCCTTCAGTGGTAGAGGCAATGCGCTCTTGAAGGTCGCCCATGTCAGTACCCAGGGTGGGCTGGTAGCCTACCGCAGAGGGCATCCGGCCCAGCAGTGCGGATACTTCAGAACCGGCCTGTACAAAGCGGAAGATGTTGTCAACGAACAGCAAAACGTCCTGCTTGTTCACGTCGCGGAAGTACTCAGCCATCGTGAGGGCAGAGAGTGCAACGCGCATTCTGGCACCAGGCGGCTCATTCATCTGACCGTACACCAGGGCCACTTTGGACTGGCTAAGATCTTCGGCGTTGATTACGCCAGATTCAATAAATTCGTTGTAAAGGTCGTTACCTTCACGGGTGCGCTCGCCTACGCCGCCAAATACGGACACGCCGCTGTGCTCTTTGGCGATGTTGTTGATTAGCTCTTGAATCAATACCGTTTTGCCTACACCAGCGCCGCCGAAGAGGCCCACTTTTCCGCCACGTCGGTAAGGTGCTAGTAGGTCTACTACCTTAATGCCGGTTTCAAATACGGCAGGCTTGGTTTCAAGGTCGATTAGCTTAGGCGCGTCTCTGTGAATGGGCAAAGAGCTTTCTGCGTTTACCGGGCCACGCTCGTCTACAGGCTCGCCTAGCACGTTAAAGATGCGGCCCAAGGTGGCTTTGCCGACAGGGACACTAATGGGTTCGCCTAAGTCTTCTACTTTCATGCCGCGCACGAGACCATCTGTGGTGCTCATGGAGACTGCGCGTACTTGAGAGTCGCCCAGTAGCTGCTGCACTTCGCAAGTTACGGAAACTTCTGCGCCAGCGGGGTTTGTGCCGGTAATTTTGAGTGCGTTATAGATGTTGGGCAAGCTGTTGCCCGGAAATTTTACGTCTAAAACGGGGCCAATAACCTGAGTGATATAGCCGATGTTCGTTTTCTCTGCGGTGGAGACCATTCCTGCGCCTGTCCTACGTTTGAGCTGATACGGCGACTTATAAACTTATCAATATGACGTCTTAAAAGTGCCATATTCAAGATTATCACTAGATGCGGCACCTTTAAAAATTATGAAGGATAGCAGTTCGGGAACCCGTACAACTGTGCGTATTGCTATGACTCACCGATTTTAGATAAATTAGCACTCAACAGCAGAGAGTGCTAAATTTCGATTTGCACTCGTATGCGAAACCAAAGCCTTGCAATGCGATCGCACGTTTGCCCACAACGATGGCAGGCTAATGCGATCTTCTTTATGGGCTTTCACTATTTTTTTGATTCATCGCGGAGAACGTAATCGATTATGGCAGCTATCTCTCTAGGTAATTCGACTCTTAAGCCCCTGGGCGATCGCGTCTTTATCAAAGTCAGCGCAAGCGAAGCACAAACGGCAGGCGGCATTATTTTGCCTGATGCAGCGAAAGAAAAGCCTCAGGTTGGCGAAATTACAGCCGTTGGCCCTGGCAAGTATGACGATAACGGCAGCCGCCAAGCTATGGATGTAAAAGTTGGCGACAAGGTTCTTTACTCCAAGTACGCAGGCACTGAAATCAAGCTCGGTGACGACGAGTACATTTTGCTTTCTGAAAAGGACATTTTGGCCACCGTTTCATAGCGCCATTCCCTTTCCTCTCAAATACTCAAAATCCACTACACCACTGATTCACAACCCAAAGAACAACTATGGCAAAACGCATAATTTATAACGAAAATGCCCGCCGTGCGCTGGAGCGCGGTATGGACATTTTGGCTGAGGCCGTGGCGGTCACGCTTGGCCCTAAAGGTCGCAACGTCGTCCTTGAAAAGAAGTTTGGCTCACCTCAAATTGTCAATGACGGTGTGACCATTGCTAAGGAAATTGAGCTAGAAGATAACGTTGAGAACACGGGCGTTGCTTTGATTCGTCAGGCGGCTTCTAAAACAAACGATGCGGCTGGTGACGGTACAACGACTGCAACCGTGCTGGCTCACGCAATTGTGAAAGAAGGTCTTCGTAACGTGGCTGCGGGCGCTAATGCGATCGCCCTGAAGCGCGGCATCGATAAAGCCACTACCTACTTGGTTGGCCAAATTGCCGATATGGCACAGCCAGTTGGGGATTCGAGCGCGATCGCTCAGGTCGGCTCTATCTCTGCCGGTAACGATCCTGAAGTGGGCGAAATGATTGCCAACGCTATGGAGAAAGTGGGCCGTGAAGGCGTCATCTCCTTGGAAGAAGGCAAGTCAATGTTTACCGAGCTAGAAATTACCGAAGGCATGCGGTTCGATAAGGGCTATATCTCCCCTTACTTCGTCACCGATCCTGAGCGCATGGAAGCGGTCTTTGACGATCCTCAGATCTTAATTACCGACAAGAAAATCGGCTTGGTTCAGGACTTGGTGCCTGTGCTCGAGCAGGTTGCCCGCGCCGGTCGCCCGCTGCTGATTATCTCAGAAGATATTGAGAAAGAAGCGCTGGCAACTTTGGTTGTGAACCGTTTGCGCGGTGTGTTGAACGTAGCGGCTATTAAGGCTCCTGGGTTTGGCGATCGCCGTAAAGCCATGCTCGAAGATATTGCTGTGCTCACAGGCGGCACCGTCATCACTGAAGATGCTGGTCTCAAGCTAGATACCGTTGAGCTTGAACAGCTTGGTTCTGCACGTCGCGTCACCATTACTAAAGACAGCACAACTTTGGTTGCAGAAGGCAACGAAGCCGCTGTTAAGTCTCGCTGTGATCAGATTCGTCGTCAAATCGAAGAGTCTGACTCTAGCTACGACAAAGAGAAGCTCCAAGAGCGCTTGGCTAAGCTTTCTGGTGGTGTTGCGGTCATTAAAGTCGGTGCCGCCACTGAAACTGAAATGAAGGATCGCAAGCTTCGCCTAGAAGATGCTATCAACGCAACCAAAGCTGCCGTTGAAGAAGGCATCGTTCCTGGTGGCGGTGCAACTCTAGCTCACCTTTCTCCTGGACTGGTTGACTGGGCTAATTCAAATCTAGAAGGCGAAGAACTAGTAGGCGCGATGATTGTGACGCGCGCGCTGACTGCACCTTTGAAGCGAATTGCTGAAAACGCAGGCCAAAATGGCGCTGTTGTTGCTGAGCGCGTGAAGGAAAAAGACTCCAAAATGGGCTACAACGCAGCGACTAATGAGTATGTGAATATGCTCGAAGCGGGTATTGTTGACCCTGCTAAAGTGACGCGTTCCGCCTTGCAAAACGCAGCTTCTATTGCGGCGATGGTGCTCACGACTGAGTGCATCGTGGTTGATAAAGCTGAAGACGACAAAGCTGGCGCAGGCGGCGGCATGGGTGACTTCGACTACTAAGCGTCCCTTTTACGAGAGACAACAGAGGGTACGGTGATGTGCCCTCATGAGATATCGGCGGTCTGTCTTCGGGCAGGTCGCCTTTTTTGTTCTTTTTTTGTACGGACTGCTACGTTGTAGGGTGATGCTCCCGAACTTGCTATGACTCCCGATGAGATTACGAAGGCTTTTAGCGACAGATTCACCCCCCAAGCCTGCCAGCACCCTTCAGATGACGCTTGGCAAGTTGAGCTAGATGGCGATCGCCTACTTGCTATCCGCCCCGGCTCCTGGCTAAAGCTAATGGTGCCAATTATGCCTGTTCCCGAAGCTCAGCCCTTCGTTTCCCAGATGCTGGAAGCCAACTTCGACGACACGCAAGAAGTCCGCTACGCCTTTCACCAAAATGTCGTTTGGGGTATTTTTCAATATGATATGGAGGCTCTAGCCCGTCCTCAGTTCGACAGTGCTATCGATCGCCTGCTTGCACTCAAAGCCAGCGGCGTCAGTGCCTTCTTTAATCGCATGGTCGAAGCTCAAGTCACTCAGATCATCGTCGCTTCTAAAAAGCAAGGCATGACCCTAGAAGCCACCATGAAAACGCTAGATCGCTTCTACTCAGAAGGCATGATGGGCGATATGAGCAGCTCGGATGAAAGCAAAGGCTATCAGCAGCAGGCGCTAGATTCATGGCGTCGTCAGCTAGAGCGCCTGTGGCCCACCATCGAAGTAGAAGGACAGCAGTGATGGCACTAGTCGATCAGCTGAAGCAAGATTATGCGCGTTTTCCAGAGAATCAGTCCTACGACCTCTATGCAGAAGACGTGCACTTCAAAGACCCCATGAATGAGTTTGACGGGGTTGATAAATATCGTAAGATGATTGGCTTTTTAGGCTGGTTCTTCCGCGATGTGCAAATGGACTTACATCACATTGAACAAGCTAATCCAAAGCTAATTACGCTCGACTGGACGCTGAATATGACGCCGCCTGTGCCTTGGTCGCCGCGCCTTTCAATTCCAGGGAACAGCGAGCTTGGCATTAACGAATCAGGGCTAATTGACTCTCACGTAGATTATTGGAAGTGCTCAAGGTTAGCCGTGTTGAAGCAGGTTTTTGGTCAGTAGCTTAGTGTCTAGCGAACTTGAAGTGTAGAAGATGTCTTTTGCTGAATAATGTCACCTTCTATTACGGTGTGACCTAACCATGTCTCTTCGGTGTTGGGATAGTCGCTGCGGTAGTGACCGCCTCGGCTTTCGGTGCGGAAGGCGGCGCTTTTGAGAATGAGGGCGGCGATCGCGAGCAAATTTCGCACTTCCCCCCATAGCCGCACATGGTCACCCGTCACCGATTCAGGCAGCTTGATACATTCACCAGAGGGCAGCTTCAGTACCTGGCTAATCGAAAGCTGATCGAACTCGATTTGCCATCGCGCGATCTGCTCTATCGCCTCATCCATCAACCCTTGCTCTCGGCTAATGCCTGCGTTTTGCCAAACAAGCTGGGGAAGCTGCGATCGCCACTCAATCAAAGCCTTCAGCCACTTCCCTTCAATCGCAACAGTCTGCAAATCTATCTCAGGCTGCGCTTTTACCTCAGGCCCAAGCTGAATATCCTTGAGCTGTGCGCCATATACCAAACACTCCAGCAAAGAATTACTGGCCAGCCGATTAGCGCCATGAACGCCCGTGCTAGCATTTTCGCCCACTGCATAAAGGTGCTTAATCGTGGTTTCGCTATCAAGGCCACAGGTAATGCCACCCATCCAATAGTGCGCCGCTGGTGAGACGGGAATCGGCTCGCTAAATACGTCAATGCCCCAGTGCTTGCAGACGTTGATGATGTTTGGAAAACGGTAGCGAATACGGTCAGGCTCAATTGGGCTAAGATCTAGCCGTACGCGATTTTCGGGAACATCATCCTTTTGTAGATGGTTGAAGATAGCCCTGCTGACGACATCGCGCGGGGCCAGTTCGCCGCTGGGATGGTAGTTCAAAGTGAAGCGATCGCCCCGACTATCCAGCAAATGCGCCCCCTCTCCTCGCACCGCCTCACTAATCAAAAAGCGAGGCGCCCCCGGCTTTGTCAGCGCCGTCGGGTGAAACTGAAAGAACTCTAAATCGCGAACCTGCGCTCCTGCTCGCCATGCCATCGCGACACCATCCCCTGTGCTCGCCGCTGGATTTGTCGTTTGTGAAAACACCTGCCCACCACCGCCGGTTGCGAGTACAACCGCTCTAGCCGGAAGCCATCGAACTTTCCCCTCTCGATATAAGCAAATCCCTCGACAGCTTGTGCCAGCCAGCCACAAATCGAGCACAAACGTTTGCTCAAAAACTTGGACGTTATCTCGGTGAAGAACCTGATTCGCTAGAGTAGAAACAATCGCATGGCCAGTCGTATCAGCTGCATGCAGCACCCGCTTCCGTGAGTGAGCCGCTTCTAACGTCATGGCCAGCTGGTCACCCGAGCGGTCAAATGCAACGCCTAGCGCTACAAGTGCCTCTATACACTGGCGCGCCTCTTCCACTAACAGCTTTACAGCATCTGGCTCGCACAGCCCAGCCCCTGCATTCAGCGTGTCTTCGATGTGTAAAACAGGCGAGTCTTCAGGGGAAATAGCGGCGGCGATGCCTCCTTGCGCCCAGTCACTAGCTGAAATGGTGAGGTTGTCTTTAGTGATGAGGGCGACTTTGAGCTGTGCTGGAAGGCAAAGTGCAGAATAGAGGCCTGCTGCGCCGCCGCCGATGACGATGACATCGAAAGCTTCTGGATGGAGTTGAGAAGTCAGGTTAGCCAATCAGGGTCACTCCTAAAAGTGAGTTACAGCGGCGAAAAAAGTAAGCCCCAGTCCAAAAGGCTCAAATTTACTCTATCAGTGGTGACGGTGCTAAAAGTAATGCCTTCAGCTAACGTTAGCTGAAGGCATTGTCAAGGCTTATTGGTTTAGCAAGCTCGGACTACTTGTAAACGCCATTGTTAAATCTGTCAGCGCCTTCTACCAGGGCAGGGTCTGGTGGAGAGATGCTGAAGATATCCATATTCTGCTCTATGCGATCTTTTTCAACCGCGCTCAAGCCAGGAATGTTCAACAAATCGTCAATGGCTTCGTAAGGTGCGTTAGAGACAACCTTACCTGCGATGGTGGGGTACAAACCGCGAAACTTTCTAAAGGACGCGATGTTAGTGTTGTTTACGTCAATTTTGTTGCCGTAGTCAGTCGCTAGCTTGTCATCTATAGAGTTGCGCAATTCACGGCCACCTGCGTTTGCCAGTAGAGCCGTGTTGCCTGTCATGGCAAGCTCTGAGCCTAAACTTAGGGCTGACGCTGGCTGCGCATTACCCAAGAGCAAGGAGCCTATTAGCATTCCGAACGCCATGACTGCACCTAGCATCTGACTCAGGCGCGCCTGCTTGATTTTTGCTTGATTCATTCGCTCAAACCTTCTTATAAAATCTACTCTCAACATACTTTGAGAATATCATTTTCTTCGGGCTTTGCTCAGGGCTTTACAGGTACGGACTCCCGCTCTTGGCGGCTATGGGCGCTTAAAAATCGCTCCAAATCTGAAAAGGCACAGCCGTGGGTGATCAGCGGACGCTCGTAGCCTTTCATTTCAACGGCGTAGCGTTTGAAGGTTTGATCGGTCACCCCGAGCTGCTCTAGGGCCTGGTAAGTGGTTTCGCCAACGGAAACATCGAGGCCGAGCTGTTTGGTGGAGCTTTCAAAGCGGAAGGCGGCGTTTACAGTGTCTCCGAGCGGGGTATAGTCGGGGCGATCGCTACTGCCTGCATTTCCAACCATGGCATAGCCCGTATTCAACCCGGCTCCAATTTTCAGCGGAAACGGCAGCGGAAATTCTTCGTGCAGCTTACCGGTCATGCGGTTAAGCTCACTCATCGCTTTAGAAATTTGCAGCATCGATTCAGGCGTGACTTCTTGCGTGCCATGAATCCATACGGCCATCACCGCATCGCCAATGTACTTGTCAACCCAGCTGCCATACTCGCCAATAATTTCTCCGGCGTAACGGAACCAGGTGCCAATGGCTTCAGAGAGCACTTTTTCGTCTAGCTGCCGGGTCATGACGGTGTAGTCGCGAATATCGACAACTAGCACCGAGATTAGCCTGCGGATGTGGAGAGTGGCGGTGGCCGTGAAGTTATGGTTCTCGCCGTAGTCGCTACTGGGCGTGGTCTCTAGCATTGGGCAGAAAAAATTGAGCTCGGTTTGGCCAAAGGTAATGGCGTCACCGTTGTGTAGCGTCACCGGGACGCTGACCCGGCGACCGTTGATGAAGGTGCCGTTGCGAGAGCCTAGATCAATTAGATAGTATTCGCCGGTGTCCATGCACTGAAGCATGGCGTGGTTTCGAGATATCCAGCGATCGCCCAGCACAAAGTTATTGTCATCACTACGGCCGACTGTCCAACAGTTACTTCCGGCGAGCGGCAAATATTGCGGATTGGCTCCCTTTTTAAGGACTAAACAGGGGCCAAGTTTTGAAGTGGTCTCAGGAGTTGCCACAGGTGCCAGTAATAATTTTTCTTTTAATAGATTATGCAGCTAACTACATAAAACCCAAATAAAGCCTGAAAAAGCTACAAAGCGCGCTGGCAATAGCCTATAGCTACAGCCGAATTTGCACCAACGTGATCTTACGGAGTGCCAAGTAGCACTTAGGCTGTCACTCGAAGTCGCTTGCTTTATCAGCTTAATTATTATTACGTTCGGCCTGTCTTCTCCTCCGGTCAGAACGTCTTACTGTTCTGACTAAATAATGATGATTTGATTACTTCAGTTTATCAAGTTTCAGTTAGGCGCTAATAGCAGCTATTGACTTAAGAGAGTACAGCTGCCACGAAAAATAGGCTGTCAACCAGAATCGTGCTGAGAATTGCACCGCTAAATGCCCACCATTTAGTGCTCTGCGATCGCATAGGGATGGTTCCTAGCATCACTAGAAGTGTCAGCAGCACAATGGCGTAGCCGACGCCTTCATAGGTCTCCATACGCAAGAGCGCACCGTGTAGAATCTGACCGGCCTCAGCGGGCGGGCTCATCATTAGCTTTTGCCAATAGGGAATGAGGCCAACGCAGTAAAAATAGATATCGGTAATTGCGGTACCGAGCAGTGAGCCCAGATAAAAGTAGTTTCCAATTTTAGCTTTGCCGTAATACATCAGCACCAGCACAATCGGTAAGCCGACGGCTTCTAACGGTAGATGGATGTAGGGATTGGTGCGAAACCAGCCCCAGTAAATGGAGCCTGCCAGCCATGTCCAGCTGAATCCCACAATGAGATCGCCCCACAGGCTGAGCGGAGGCTGTTTCATCCATCTATAGCCTAGCCATAGCCACAGTCCTGTAATGGCAAAGCTAAGCGTGGGCGCAATTCTGACTAGCGGCGCTTGAATGAATACGGGAAATGCTACCAGCATGGCCGATGCGACAAAAGCTTTGCGTCGGTTGCCTTTTGAGTTTTCGGCGACTCGGGCGATCGCCTCATATTTTTTGCGTAGCTGTATGCCTACAGTGGCGATCGCTGAAGGCTCTCCCAAAGGCGATCTTAAAAGGCGTTTTGGGGGAGCATCGGAGGGAATTTGCAAGGTCTTAATAACATCCTTAACTCGTATCTTGGGCTGCTTAAGAACTTGCAAGGCTTTTCTGAGATAGATTAACTATTCTTAACATAACATGCTTCATCTGTGTCGTGGCGGGCGGATAGCCGGTCCTTAGTCGAGTAAGTCCTCTCTCTAAAGCCGTCTGTAAAGGTGTTTTGTTAAGGAACGTTATCCGGCGATGTGACGCCTAGATGTGTATGAGGTATGTACAAGTGTGTTTTAAGGATCTAAATTTCAAAGTTTAAAAATTTTCTGACTAGAGTTTAGCGGCTGCGGGCGAACCTGCGAGCGATATCTTAATATCTGCTTTACGGTTTTGCCATAGCGTTTTCAATAAGGACATTTAACTAAAGGACATTATTTTATAGACATGCCGATACACATCGCTTCTATCCCTATTTCTACTATTTCTACTCCTGTAAGCTTGCTTGCTGTTGCCGATCAGTCAATGACCGTATGGCGCGCAATTGTTATTGGCGTTGTACAGGGGCTGACGGAGTTTTTGCCGATTAGCAGTACGGCGCACGTGAAGGTGGTGCCGGTGCTGCTTGGCTGGGGCGATCCGGGCGTGTCGTTTACTGCGGTGATACAGCTGGGTAGTGTAGCGGCGATTCTTTGGTACTTTTGGGACGATTTGTCATCGGTGACGATGAATTTCTTGAAGGCATTTTCTAAGCGAGACTATCACTCGTCTGATTTTCGATTGGGCTTAGGGATCGCGCTTGGCACGGTGCCGATTGTGGTGGCGGGCCTGTTTATTAAGCTGTTTGTGCCGGGATACGACGAGTCGATTGTGAGATCAACCGGGGCGATCGCAATTACCTCTATTGTCATGGCGGCGCTATTGGGCCTTGCTGAGATGATCGGCAGCCGCAAGCGCGATTTTTCTAAGCTGACGATGAATGATGGCATTGGCGTTGGCCTTGCGCAGATGCTGGCGCTGGTGCCCGGAGTTTCGCGTTCAGGATCTACGCTCACGGCCGGACTGTTTTTGGGCCTTAAGCGTGAGACGGCGGCGCGGTTTTCCTTTTTGCTGGGGATGCCTGCGATTTTGCTCTCGGGTTTGGTTTCTCTGACAGACGTTATCGGTTCAAATAGTGCGGTAGGCATCGTGCCGCTGCTGGGCGGGCTATTGGCGGCGGTGGTGTCTTCTTATTTGGCGATCGCATGGCTGATTGAATTTCTCAAAAAGCACAGCACCTGGGTATTCGTCTGGTATCGGCTAGCGTTTGGCGCGGTGCTGCTAGGCGCGCTCGCACTGGGCGCAATCGAGAATATATAGCCGTCAATCTCAGTAATTTTTCGGTGAAAAGAACGCTAGTGTGGAAGATGAACATGCGATTTAACGCCCGCTATGACGCCTGCTACAACCACAGCGCTTACGCCTGCCCAATCCCCTTCTAAAACCACGTCAATTGCACCAGCGCGGATTACCAGCGTTGTGCCAGGATCGATTGCTGAAGAGATTGGATTTGAAGCGGGCGATCGCCTAGTATCTGTTAACGGAGAGCGGCCTCGCGATTTGATCGACTATCGCTTTTTGTGCTCAGACGAAGTGCTTGACTTAGAAGTGCTCGACACCAAAGGCGTTTCCCACCACATCGAAATTGAAAAGGACTACGACGAAGAGCTAGGCCTTGAATTTGAAACTGCGCTGTTTGACGGCCTGATTCAGTGTGTAAACCGCTGTCCCTTTTGCTTTATCGATCAGCAGCCGCCCGGTAAGCGAGAAACGCTGTACTTAAAAGACGATGATTATCGGCTGAGCTTTTTGTACGGCAGCTACTTGACGCTGACGAATATTCCCCCGGCTGAATGGGCGCGAATTGCGCGGCTGCGGCTCTCTCCTTTATATGTGTCGGTACATGCCACGGAAGGGGATGTGCGATCGCGCCTGCTTAAAAACGATCGCGCCGCTAAAATTCTTGACCACCTCGCCTGGTTTCAGTCGCATCGCCTGCAAATTCACGCTCAAGTTGTCGTGTGCCCTGGCATTAACGACGGCCCTCACCTAGCGCAAACGCTGCGAGATCTAGCGAGCTTTCATAACGGCGATGTGCCCGCTGTGGCTTCTGCGGCGGTTGTGCCCGTTGGCCTCACGCGCTTTCGCCCTGAGCAAGACGAGCTAGTGCCGGTAACTACCGCCAAAGCGCAGGAAGTGATTGCGCAGGTGCAGGCGCTTCAGGCTGAGTTTCAGTCCAAGCTGGGCACGACGTTTGCTTGGTTAGCAGATGAGTGGTTTTTAATCGGTCGTCAGCCGCTGCCGCCTGAAGCGCACTACGAGTCGTATCCGCAAATTGGTAATGGCGTTGGATCTATTCGGCTGTTCCTCAAAGAGTTTGAAACGGCCGCTCAAGCCCTGCCTGACAAAGTGCCGACGCCTCGCGCATTTACCTGGGTGGTGGGCAACGCAGTAGAACACGCCTTTGCCCCTTTAGTGGCTCGCCTTAACCAAGTACAGGGCCTGAGCGTCACGATGGCCCCTATCAATAGTGACTACTGGGGCCAGGAAATTACCGTGACCGGACTTTTGACCGGACAAGATATTGCCACGCAGCTTGCCGATAGGCCCTTGGGAGACGCTGTGTTGCTGCCTTCCTTGATGCTTAAGCAAAGTGATAGTCAGCGTCCGGAAGAAACCTATTTTTTAGACGATATGTCGTTAGCGCAGCTTGAAAATAAACTAAACTGTTCAGTGTTGTCTATAGCAGGCTTACCAGAACTGATCAATGCTTGCTGCCGGTAAGTGACCCGCGCTTCTCCAGCGCCTCTATGCATAGCCAAAGATATCCGGCAGGGTGCCATCTATCGTATGGTGGGCTTGGACAAAAAATAGCGCGCTAAGCGGTGAAATCATCAGGGAGCGGCAGTGAACGACTCAGCTGGAAACCTGATCAGCCAGCAAGGGTCAATTAACGCAGGGAGACTATTTTTTTGTAAACTTCTCATCTATGCCCTGACGGTTTGTTGGTTTGTTCGTAGGCCTAGTAACTAACCACATAATAGCTAGGCGCTACTAAGTTTGGGCGTTACCCATTTTGTTTAAGCCATTGAATTCAAAGTCTATTGAAGCCATCAGCACTATGCGATATTTCAAACCAGCTGCTTTTTTGCTGCTAACCCTCAGCGGCTTGGGCTCACTACTGCCTCGCGCTGCCATGGCAGCATCTGAGGATGCGGAGATTGCTAGCGCCTCGATAGCTGAAAGTACCCACTCGTCAGCGCCTTCGACGACTGGCAGTGCAGCCTCTGTCGTGGTAAATGCCCCGGCTCCGATGGTCAAAAACGTCGATTTGTCCTCGCTACTCAACAGCGCTCAAGGGCAGCCAAATCGAGCGCTCCTTACTCAAACTGCTGAGCCTTCTTTTTCAACGCGCCCTGAGCTTGAGACGATGACCGTTATCAAGCAGGCGGCGGCGAAGCCGATGACCTTGAAAGAGTTTAAAGAGGTCACGCAGTCGCTCCCTACCCCGGAAAGGTCTGTCTTAGAACCTGACGAGCAAATCGTTCCCGTCATTTCTCAGTCAATGGAGGATGCGCCTTCAGAAGAACTGCCTTCTTTGAACACAGAACCTATTGAACCGCCAGATGCACCACTAGACACATCTGTAGATCAGCCGATTGAATCACCAGAAATTCCTGATGGGCTACCTACGCCGCCACCGCCTGCTGGGGCAACGGCTGACATTGGCGATCTCCCTGACATACTATTTGCTGATCCTAATCCACTCAATGTTCCATCTAGCGAAGCGGAGATTGATATTGAACTGAACCCGGTGGTAACTCTAGATGAAGCCGTTGAGCTGGCCTATCGCAATAACCAAACGCTGCAATCGGCTATTCTCTCTTTGGAGCAGGCTGAAGCGGCTGTGGACGAAGCGAAAGCCGGTAGGCTTCCGACAGCCGCAATAGGGTCAAACCTCACGCGAACTCAGACGGGTGGTAACAACCAAACGACCTTGGACGGAACGTTTCAGATTAACTACGATTTATTTACAGGTGGCTCGCGCGCGGCCTCTATCAGAGCAGCAGAGCTTCAAAGTGAAGTCAGCGCGCTGATTGTTGAATCGCAACAAGAGCAGCTGCGGCTGGTAACGGCTAACTTGTACTACGCGCTACAAGAAGCGGGCGAGCAGATTCGGATTAACCAATCGTTTGTTAATGAAGCAGAGCGCAACCTGCGAGACTCTGAGCTTAGACAGGAAGTCGGTGTCGGCACTCGATTCGATGTGCTCAGAGCCGACGTGCAGCTAGCTAATGCGCTACAGTCGCTCACGCAGTCAAGATTTAATCAAAATATTGCGCGCAGGGATATCGCTAGACTGTTGAACTTGCCCCCCACCTCGGGCCTGACGCCAACGGCTGTTGCAAAGGCTGAAAATTGGCCACTAGCCCTAGAGGAAAGTATCTTATTAGCGTTTCAAAACCGGTCAGAGCTAGATCAGCAGCTTCGTCAGGCTGATTTGAATGAGCAGCAGCGGCGGCTCGCCCTCTCAGCGATTCGCCCTCGGGTGAGTTTATTTGCGCAGTATGGCGTCCAAACGGTACTCACGAGCAGCCTCGGAACAGATAACGAGCTAGACGATAGCTCATCTATTGGCGCTCGCTTCAACTGGACGCTATTTGACGGTGGCGCAGCGAGAGCGGCGGCTCGGCAGCAAGAGCTCGCGGGTGCTATTAACGAAGAAAGCTTTAGCGAAAACCTTGATCAGATTCGCTTCGACGTAGAGCAGTCTTTCTTTAATTTGCAGGCCAATGAAGAAAATATTTCGACATCTCAAGTAGCGGTCGCTCAGGCTGAAGAGGCCTTGTCGCTGGCGAACCTAAGACTGCAAGCAGGCGTAGGAACTCAGCTAGACGTGCTAACTGCTCAAAGTGAGCTGACGCAGGCAGAAGCGAATAGATTGACGGCTATTTTGGGCTATAACCGGGCGCTGGCAGCGCTACAGCGAGCCGTCAGTAATTTGGAGGTTTGATGTTAGTGGTGACACTACTGACCTTTTCGACTGTGTTTTGAAGACCGTGTTTTGAAGACTGTGTTTTGAAGACTGTGTTTGAAGACTGTGCTTTGAATTGATGCGATCGCATCACAACTGAGCTGGCACTGAAGCAGTCTCAGAGACCAGCTGCTCGTCGTGTTCGTTGAGTACGCTTCGCTGAGCCGGTGGATGTAGAGCATCTTGGCGGTGCCCGCCCGCGCACAACCGCTCAATCACCTGCTCAGCTGTGAGCAACCGCTTCAAAACCACCTGTCCAATCGTGGCTTCTGTCCCCTGAGCATCTGCTTTTGGCTTCACTTCCAGCATTAAAATGTCCTCTTCTGCCTGAAATAGCCAGAGCGTTTCGCCATTCTCTTGAATGCACAGCGACTGCTTTTGCAGGTGAGGCTCTCGGCGTCTAGACCTTGCATTCCATTCGCCGCCAAATTCCCAAACTCTGCCTGTCGTCCAGCTATCGGATAAAAAGAAGTATTTCACAGTGCCACCGTTTGGTTTACATAAACTGAACTTGCCTAAACTGAACTTGATAGGTACAGAAGTCTCAGCCGGATTATTATCACCTGAAAAATTGATGCGTTAAAGTTAATTCTGCACAGTTTTTACATTCGAGTCAGGTGCTACAAATTCTCCCGGATGAGAGACCGCTAACCAGAAGTATTAAGTGGTAGATGCACCCTGATAAAACGCTTTGGACTTCAGATTTTTCTGAGACTCCAGGCGTTTTTTTTTGCCTTGATTTTTCTGCTGTGATTTTTTACGCCGTGATACGCTTACCTCCAAAGCATTTGATCCAAAGTATTTGAGAGGGGCGGATGATGGCTATGCGAGTAGGCTTACTGTTTGGTGGACGTTCGGGAGAACACGAAGTTTCTATTCGCTCAGCCGGGGCGATCGCTCAAGCCCTTAGCCAAGGCGACAACGCCACCAAATACGACGTTATCCCCGTTCACATCTGCAAAAGCGGCGGCTGGATAAACGGTGAAACCGCACAGCAAGTACTCTCTTCCGGTCAGCCGCTAGCTGATAGCGACGAAGGCTCAAATAATATCGCTGCTCGCCTTCCTAACCTTGATGAATTGGGAAACATCGACATCTGGTTCCCTGTTTTACATGGCCCCAATGGCGAAGACGGCACGATTCAAGGCCTGTTGGAAGTACTGCAAATGCCCTATGTTGGCTGCGGCGTTTTGGGCTCGTCGCTGGGTATGGACAAGCTGGCGATGAAGAGTGCCTTTGCCCAGGTGGGCCTGCCGCAAGTGAAGTATCGAGGCGTCTCCCGCGCAGAAATTTACTCTAATCCCTGTATCTTTCCGAAGCTGTGCGACGACATCGAAGCGGATTTGGGCTATCCCTGCTTTGTGAAGCCTGCGAACTTAGGATCTTCTGTGGGGATTGCGAAGGCAAGCGATCGCAAAGAATTAGAAGCTGCTTTAGACAGCGCTGCCAGCTATGACCGCCGGGTCATTGTCGAAGCGGGCGTCGTGGCCAGAGAAATAGAGTGCTCGATATTAGGCAACGACAATCCGAAGGCTTCAGTGCTGGGTGAAACGAAGTTTAGCACTGACTTTTATGACTATGAGACGAAGTATACCGACGGCGGTGCTGAGCTGCTGATTCCTTCACTGGTGCCGGATGGGGTGCGCGATCGCATTCAAGAAATGGCCATTCAAGCCTTCCAAGCCATCGACGCGGCCGGTATCTCGCGCGTTGACTTCTTCTACATCGAAGACACTGGCGAACTCCTCATCAACGAAATCAACACCATGCCCGGATTCACCGCCACCAGCATGTACCCCATGATGTGGAAAGCCTCTGGCGTTGATTTTCCCGAGCTTGTAGACCAACTGATTCAGCTGGGATTAGAAAGAACAGCGCGAAAGTAGTCTATTGGGTCAGTCCCTATGCTGAAAATTGAAACGCTATACGATACCGATTTCAACGTTTGGATTGAGTCTCAAGCTGAAGCACTCAAAGCGCAGCGGCTGCAAGATCTCGATCTCCCCAACCTGATAGAGGAAATAGAGGCTTTGGCTAGGCACGACAAAAGAGCCCTGCGCAGCCACTTAAAAGTGCTGTTGCTGCATCTGCTTAAGTGGCAGTTTCAAAGAGACAAGCGCTCCAAAAGTTGGAAAGTCTCTATCTCGAACGCCAGGATTGAGATAGAAGATATCCTCTCAGATAGTCCTAGCTTGAGAAACTATCTGCCAACTGTAATAGATAAAACTTACGTGAGCGCAAGAACACTAACGTCTATAGAGACCGGCTTAGATAGCAAAACCTTTCCAGCAAACTGCCCGTACTCACTCTCTGAAGCCTTGTCATTAGACTTCTTGCCAGCGATTTAGGCGTTTATGACGAGCTATCTAACGGCAAAGTCTTCTGATTCGTTCGGACTGGGTCGTCTTCGTTTTCAAACTCTGCTGATTCATCCTCATCCTCGTCAAAATCTTCCTGGCTAAGCACCATAGAGCGCGTGAGCCAGTGCTCATCTAGCTTGCAGATAAGGCGGGCGTTGTTGTAGGCCTGCCGCATGGTCAAAACGGTGTGGCCGATGTATTTGCCTGACGGCTCGCGTCTTACAACTAGGGCCAGATCAGCAGTATTTTCGTTAGCTAAGCATAGGGGAAGCAGCAAATCAATGCTGTTGATTTTGGGATAGTAGGTGGGGACGGCCGTGGTGTAGTTAACCTGGGTTCGTCTAAGGGTGCGCTGTAGGGCTTCTTCTAGCTTGCGAACGAGGTTCCTGTAGCCAGCAGGATCAGCGTCTAACGCTTCTGTGAAGGTGCGTTTGTAGTCAAAAAACTCAGGTGTGGTAAGGCCTTGCGTACTTCGAGGCGTAAAGCCTGCGGGTGCGTACTGTTCTAAAAAGCCCAGAGGAAGCCGCGCCATATTATCTTTGACGACGTGCTGCCAGTCTACCTGGGGGGCTCCGGCGGCTAGGTGATAAAAGGCCTGTTCGGCATTGGCGAGATAGTTGGCTGCGACAGGCAGCTGAGCAAACTGAGCGACTAGCTTTTTGCCGGTATAGCCTTCACCTGCGATGCAAAAGCCTAAATTCCACTGGGGTTGATCTTGAGACTGGATAAAGAGGCCGTAGACAGGGCGAAGTAGGGTGTCGAGTAATCCTGTGTTAAAGGCGCGATATCTGCGACTATCGCTGGTCAGAACCTTGCCTTCGTGCTGCAAGCGGATGAAGGTGTAGCGCAGGTAGCTTTTGAGGATGGGATAGGCGAAGTCTGCGGGGGGCTGAGGGCCGAAGTACCAGTTTTCGGGGAGGGCGATCGCGGCTAGCTCACTCACCTTTTCATTTAGTACCTCTACCGAAAAACCCGCAACTCTAGATAGCGGCTCAATACTGCGACTAATAGCCGGTGATAGAGGCAGCCTCCCGTTTGTCTCAATAACGCGAGGTTTCCTTACCGGTGTCGGTAAAGCTGGGCTTCTAGCGGGCTTTTTAGGACGTTCGACAAGCCGAGACGCCTCAACCTCACGTAGTCAGGGCTATCCTCTTTCACCTCTATGAGATCGCTCATCCGTAATAAAGGACTTGAAATCGCTGAACCCGTATCGCTGGCTAGAAAATGAAGCGTCTTTCTCGACGATTCCGCGACTTTAGGCTCTCTAAGTGCACCCAGCCATCTGCACTCTTGTACGCCTTAAGCGCATCGGTGAGCAGACTTTTGGTATCTGTGGCTGGTCGCACGTAGTACACAGGTGCGGCATTCGGATTATTCGAGTTCGGCTCTACCCGCTCCATTTCACCAAGATCTGGCACTGCTTCGAGCAGGTCTATCAGCTTCGTGAAATTATATTTTTCGTAGGAAAATGGGCGATCTTTTTTTCTAAATAGTGCGCCAACCTGTGCAGCGTGCGTGCGCTTTTGACGAGGAAGATCATAGGTGGCCTGATAGATCAGCTGTCTTAGCGACGCGGATGCTGGCGCATCAATCAGTGAGTCGTAAACATGATCTTTTCCTGGGTCTGTCGCTGAACCGTTGGTCTGGCCATTGGGATGTGCTGCGCTGCTGAAGAGTCGCCGAAAAAAGCTAGAGATAGAGTGAAATAGAGATCTCATCGGGTAGGACTGTAGAGCGCTTAATCTCGAGATCGAGATCATGCAAAATGACGGAGTTAACCATAGCGTAGCGATTTTGAGTGCTCTTAACAGATCTTTGCGACACAGATTGAAAAAACGGCTCCATCCCCACAATTCTTTAGGAAATATCTCTCACGACTCGGCTTATAGCTCAGCCTAGCGATCTTAATAGATATGTCAGCGATCTCAGTGTTGAGACGTGCACGCCCTTAATCTTTTTGTCTTTAATATCAGCACTAAGATCAGCCTGAGTAAAGCACAGTATGGGCGAAACGAAACGAAGTCCTCTTGCTTCTTTTAGAGAAACTGCCTGCCCTCTCACAGCTTTGAGAATATCTTTGTTGTCACTAAAAGGGTCTGTACGCTGCCCTCTGCGCAACATCATCTTCGTTCCATTGAAGAATACGCTTCCTCTATTGCCTTTAACGTCTATAACGAAGTTCCTACCGCTAGGCGAATGAAGGAGAGCATCTGCATCTCCCCAGTATTTTAGCGGGATGTTGTACTCTACTATCCATCCCTCTCTTTCTAAGTCCTGAAGGGCGAAAGCGACTGTTTCCTCGGCGATCGCACCTATATCAGCTCGCTGTGCCGCTAGTAGCAGTGCTTTCCCCTTTCTCACACGTATGAAGGCTACTATCCAGCAGCCTATGTGAGCGAGAATCGATACGCTCATAACGCCTAACGCCGAGTAAATCAGAAGGGGAGAGGCAAATAAGACAGTCGCAACGAGAAACTGCACGGTTGATTTAGCTCTTCGCCTTCGAGCTAGCTTTCGAATACTGCCACCGGCATTAGCCATAAGACAACTGGGTAGATAGAGCTGCAATACAAGAATCGTAAAGGATTGAGATTAGAAAGCGATTGAAATTTGGAATCGTATATGGTTCAGGCTTGGAGGCGTATAGTACGCTAATACTCTGCAGTGTTTCTCTCCCGTATCTTTATGTCTGTTCGCGTTCGCATTGCGCCTAGCCCCACTGGAAACCTACACATTGGTACGGCTCGCACGGCTGTCTTTAACTGGTTGTTTGCTCGCAATCAGGGCGGTCAGTTTTTGCTGCGAATTGAAGATACTGACTTAGAGCGCTCTAAGGATGAGTACACGCAGAACATTATGGATGGGCTGAAGTGGCTAGGGATGGATTGGGATGAAGGCCCGTTCTATCAGTCGCAGCGGCTGGAGATGTATCGCGAGAAGATTCAGGAATTGTTGGATAAAGGGCTAGCGTATCGGGCGTATGAGACGCCGGATGAGCTGAATGCGATGCGTGAGGCGCAGCAGGCTCGGAAGGAAGCGCCACGCTATAACAACCAGCATCGGAACCTGACCGATGAGCAGATTGCTGAGTTTGAGGCTGAAGGGCGGCAGGCAGTGATTCGTTTCAAAATTGACGATGGCCGTGAGGTGAAGTGGAACGATTTGGTGCGCGGAACGGTGAGCTGGAAAGGGCGCGACTTGGGTGGCGATATGGTGGTGTCGCGGGCGTCTTCTAAAGGGGATGTGGGCCAGCCGCTGTATAACTTTGTGGTGGTCGTCGATGATGCTGATATGAAAATTAGCCACGTGATTCGCGGTGAGGATCATGTCGGCAATACGCCGAAGCAGATTTTGCTGTACGAGGCGATGGGGATGGAGGTGCCGGTGTTTGCGCATACGCCGCTGATTTTGAATGAGTCGGGAGCGAAGCTGTCTAAGCGTGATGGTGTGACTTCGGTGGATGATTTTCGGCAGATGGGCTTTACGGCTGAGGCGCTGGCGAACTATATGACGCTGTTGGGCTGGTCTGCGCCGGATGCTCAGGAGCTGTTTACGCTCGAAGAAGCAGCGAAGCTGTTTAGCTTTGACCGGGTGAATAAGGCTGGCGCTAAGTTTGACTGGGATAAGCTCGACTGGATTAACTCTCAGTATCTGCATGAGCAGCCTGCTGAGGAATTGCTGCCGCAGCTGATGCCTTATTGGGATGAGGCGGGCTATGGCTTTGATGCTGAAGCGGACAAGGACTGGCTGAAGCCATTGACAGCGATGATTGCGCCAAGTTTGACGCGGTTAAAAGACTGTGTGGAGCTGGGGCACTTTTTTGCTGAGCCGACGCTGGACTTTAGTGAGAAGGCGATCGCACAGCTAAAGAGCGAAGGTGTTGCTGAAGCAATGCAGGCCGTATTGGATGCTGTGAAAGATACGCCGGTTGATGACGCTGAGGCTGCAAAGGGCGTGATTAATCAGGTGACGAAGGCGCAGGGCGTGAAGAAGGGGCTGATTATGCGATCGCTCAGAGCTGCCCTAATGGGAGACATGCAAGGCCCAGATTTGGTTGAATCCTGGGTAATTCTGCACCGCCGAGGCTTCGATCAGCAGAGACTTGAGCTAGCTGTCAAGGCTGCGAAGCCGTAAATCAAAAGGCATAAAACTATCGAAAGTGCTACGAAAATCGGCTCTTCCGATAATTCTCTTTGCTCGATAGTGAGAATTTACGTTAAATTTAGTAAAGACAAGTCTCATAAAACTTGTGATTGCTTATGAATTTATTAAGAAAAGTCAGTGTTTTGCTTAAGTGCTGTACTGCTTTGCTGAATTTGAGCGATCGCCAAGACATGAGCACCGCCTGCATAGCTTTATAAAACAAGACCCATGCCTGCGGCTTATCTATTAACAACAGAGGCCAACCGAGTTTATGAAAAACTTTTCTTGGAAAACTGCCCTACTGTGGACACTGCCCATCCTCTTGGTTGGATTTTTCTTTTTGCAGAGTTCCGTCGGTAGCGCAAGTCCCGCCGATTCAGGTCGCAATACTGCTAGCACTAGCATGACCTACGGTCGATTTTTGGATTACCTAGACGCTGGACGCGTAACCAGCGTGGACTTTTATGAGAACGGCCGCACGGCCATCGTAGAAGCTGTCGATCCTCAAGTCGATAACAAAGTACAGCGCTGGCGCGTTGACCTGCCGGGTAATGCACCTGAGCTAGTTGAACGCTTGCGAACATCTGATATCAGCCTAGATTCTCACCAGCCTCGTCAAGATGGCGCAATCATAGGAATTCTGGGCAACTTGCTCTTCCCTGTCTTGCTCATCGGTGGTTTGTTTTTCCTCTTCCGTCGCTCTAACGGCGGCGCGGGTGGCCCTGGCCAAGCGATGAACTTTGGTAAGTCCAAAGCGCGCTTCATGATGGAAGCCAATACAGGCGTCATGTTTGATGACGTAGCCGGTATTGAAGAAGCCAAAGAAGAGTTGCAAGAAGTTGTGACGTTTTTGAAAAAGCCTGAGCGCTTTACAGCCATCGGCGCGCGCATTCCTAAAGGTGTGCTGCTCGTTGGCCCTCCTGGAACGGGTAAAACGCTTTTGGCTAAAGCCATTGCAGGTGAAGCCGGTACGCCGTTCTTCTCTATCTCCGGTTCTGAGTTCGTTGAAATGTTTGTCGGTGTCGGTGCATCCCGTGTACGCGACCTGTTCAAAAAAGCAAAAGAGAACGCCCCTTGCATCATCTTTATCGACGAGATTGACGCAGTAGGCCGCTCTCGTGGTGCCGGTATCGGTGGTGGTAACGACGAGCGTGAGCAAACGCTCAACCAGCTGCTGACTGAAATGGACGGCTTTGAAGGCAATACTGGCATTATTGTCATTGCAGCCACAAACCGAGCTGACGTGCTTGACTCGGCGCTGCTGCGTCCCGGTCGCTTTGACCGTCAGGTTTCGGTTGATCCACCAGACATTAAAGGTCGTCGTGAAGTGCTTGAAGTGCACGCTCGCAACAAGAAAGTCGCTGACGATATTTCTTTGGATGCGATCGCCCGCCGCACCCCAGGCTTCACTGGTGCAGACCTTGCCAACCTCCTCAACGAGGCCGCAATTCTCACCGCCCGCCGCCGTAAAGAAGCGGTCACCATGCTCGAAATTGACGACGCCATTGACCGCGTAGTCGCCGGTATGGAAGGCACGCCACTCACAGATGGTAAAAGCAAGCGCCTGATCGCCTACCACGAAGTCGGTCACGCCATCATCGCTACGATGATTAAAGCGCATGACCCTCTACAGAAGGTCACGCTAATCCCTCGCGGTCAGGCACAGGGCTTGACTTGGTTCACGCCTAGCGAAGACCAAATGCTGATTTCTCGCGCACAGCTTAAGGCCCGCATTTGTGGTGCCTTGGGTGGACGTGCCGCTGAAGACGTAATCTTTGGTGAAGATGAAATTACAACCGGTGCGGGTAACGACTTGCAGCAGGTGACGAACATGGCTCGCCAGATGGTGACTAAGTTCGGGATGTCTGAAGATCTTGGCCAATTGGCGCTAGAAAGCGAACAGGGCGAAGTCTTCCTGGGCGGAAGCTGGGGCGGTCGCTCTGAGTACTCCGAGGAAATTGCTTCTCGGATTGACGCAGCGGTTCGTGACATTGTGAAGGACTGCTACGACAACACCGTGCGTATCATTCGCGAAAACCGCGATGTGATTGACCGTGTGGTTGATCTGCTGATTGAGAAGGAATCCATTGACGGCGATGAGTTCCGCAAAATCGTGAGTGAGTACACAACTGTGCCTGATAAAGAGCGCTTTGTTCCTCAGCTCTAGGTTTTAACCCGTGAATGCTTAGCCTGAGAAACAATCGGCTAAGCATTCTGGTCAGTTAAATGAGAAGGGGCTATCCATTCGACGGGTAGCCCCTTTTTGTTTCTATAACCGAGTTTCCGCCAGCACTCTATTTTTCTACGAGAGAAACTCAAGAAAAGTTTTTATCTTGGAACATTTCTATTTAAGCTGGTGAAGTTGTTCACACATGTTCTATGCCTACGCTCTACATCGCGGTGACAAATCACGGTTTTGGTCATGCGACTAGAGCTGCGTCTGTCGCGACAGAGATCCGTCGCTTAGCTGCCGCCGCGAACCTCCCTTTTAAGCTGATCATGGCGACGAAGGCTCCAGGCTGGCTGCTAGATAGCTACTTAGATGGTGATTATGTCCATCGTCCGGTGAGCTTTGATGTGGGCGTATTGCAAAGTGACAGCCTAACGATGGATAAGCCTTCGACGCTGCGTGAGATGGAGCTTATTCAGTCGCAGCAGGCAAAGCTGATTGAGCAGGAGGCTGCTTTTTTAAAGGAGGCTGGCGTGGATTTGGTGCTGGCTGATATTCCGCCGCTGGTTGGAAAAATTGCGAAGGCGGCAGGGGTGCCCTGCTGGTTCATCGGCAATTTTGGCTGGGATTTTATTTACCGGCCCTGGAAAGAGTTTGAGGCGATCGCAGACTGGATTGGTGAATGCGTGAGCTACGGCGATCGCACCTTCCGCCTCCCCTTTGCTGAGCCAATGTCGTCGCTCCCCAACGTCATGAACGTGGGCCTGACTGGAGGCACACCTGCCTATAGTCAGGATTATTTGCGCAGTCTTTTGCAAAGCGACGTGCCACCCGAGCGCACGGTATTGCTCACGTTTGGCGGATTGGGCCTATCTTCTATTCCCTACAAAGCGCTATCAGATTTTCCAGAGTGGCAGTTCGTCACCTTCGATCAAAATGCGCCGGATATGCCGAATTTGTATAGTGTGAACGATCGCAAAATGCGGCCCGTGGATTGGATGGTTGTGTGCGATCGCGTTTTTTCAAAACCGGGCTACAGCACTTTCGCAGAAGCCTGCCTACTCGATAAAAGCGTCATTACTATCACCCGTGAGGGCTTTGCCGAAGCGCAGATTCTAATTGACGGTATTCAGGACTATGCCCATCACCGGGTTATCGATGCCAGTGACTTTTTCAGCGGCGACTGGTCTTTTTTAACCGAAGACTTGCAGCCGCCGCGTGAGACAGAAAAACTAGATAAAGGCGGGCAAGAGGCGATCGCCTCAGCCGTAATGACTTATTTCCATAGCCTGACCCGTCCTCAAGCCCCGTCCTCCGACTCAGACAAAACCCGAAATCCACAAGGTGCGATAAGCTGAGGGGATGTCTCTAGCACTCTAGTCAATCTCATGGTGGCGACTCCAAACGCGGCTCACGCTCAAAAAGATAATGCTCAGCCCACTCACTATCAGCAGATCTTGCGATTAACATCTCAAGGAAAGTCCTTAGGACGATTTACTCGTAAGGTGCAAGAAGCTGTGGCGGCCTCGGGCGTGCAAACGGGACTGTGCTCTATTTTTGTGCGCCATACGTCAGCGAGCCTGGTAATTCAAGAGAATGCTGACCCGGACGTGCTGGCGGACATGGAGACTTTTTTGTCTAAGCTGGTGCCTGAGGGTAACTACTACCGGCACAGCGACGAGGGGCCAGACGATATGCCTGCGCATATTCGGACGGCGCTAACGCACACCTCTGAGCAAATTCCGATTATGGGCGGGCGGTTAGCTTTAGGAACCTGGCAGGGGATTTATTTGTGGGAGCATCGCGATCGCCCGCAAACTCGAGAAGTTGTTGTTCATATTACAGGTCACTAATCAGTAAATGAACAACCCAAACAATCCCTGGCAAGAAGCCAAAGACGGCGGAACTGCTAGGAAAAAGCAGGAGAAGAAAAAGTACGGCGGTGACAACAAATTTGCTGCACCAAAATACAAAGGCGTTAAGCAAAAGCCGATAAAGTCTTCAACGCCTAAGCCCAAGCTGAAAGGAGAGAAAAGTCATTCGGTTGAGATGCCTGTTCTACCTTCTAAAAGATCAGACGCTGAGGCTCCCATTGACTATCCAATTGTGCCGCTGGACAACTCAGCTGCTGTTGATATTAAAGGCAAGCCCAACGTCAGTCAGGGTCTGATTCCGACCGCCGCGCCCGACTTTAAGTCTGGCTTTATCAGTATTGTAGGCCGTCCAAATGTTGGCAAGTCTACGCTAATGAACTATTTGGTGGGGCAAAAAATTGCGATTACCTCGCCCGTAGCTCAAACGACGCGGAATCGTCTGCAAGGCATTTTGACCACGCCTCAGGCGCAGATAATTTTTGTCGATACGCCGGGAATTCATAAGCCGCACCACGAGCTGGGAAAGGTGTTGGTGAAGAATGCTCGCGTGGCAATTAATTCTGTAGACGTGGTGTTGTTTGTTGTGGATGCGACCTCACCAGCGGGTAAAGGAGACTTATTTGTGGCTGATTTGGTATCGAAAAGCAGCCGCCCGGTTGTTTTAGGCATTAACAAAATTGACCAGCTGAGTGAAAGTGGCCGTAAGGCGGCTGAGATAAAGGCGAGCTATGAAGCGCTGGCTGAAGAACATGGCTGGGACGTAGTGAAGTTCTCTGCACTGACGGGTGAAGGCTTAGGTACTTTGCAAGATCAGTTAGTTGAAAAGCTAGAGACGGGGCCTTATTACTATCCGCCGGACTTGGTGACTGACCAGCCGGAACGGTTCATTATGGGCGAGCTGATTCGTGAGCAGGTGCTGTTGCATACGCGTGAGGAAGTGCCGCATTCGGTTGCGATCGCCATCGACCGCGTAGAAGAAGACGAAAAAATCACCCGCATCTTAGCCACTGTCAACGTAGAGCGCAAATCTCAAAAAGGCATTCTCATTGGTAAAGGTGGCCTGATGATGAAGGCGATTAGTACCGCTGCTCGCGAGCAAATGCAAAAGCTCGTGGCCGGTCAGGTGTATTTGGAAGTGTTTGTGCGCGTGCAGTCTCGCTGGCGACAGTCGAGTACGCGCCTCGCTGAATTTGGCTACAAAGTAGAGCCGTAGCGAATACGAACTTGAGCATTTCTTTGTCTTTGCAAGCGCATTCAAGAGAGAAACTGCGGTTAAATAAGTAACAGGTGCTTGCTTAAAAACTCAGTAATATCACTCTACTTCGCCAGAACATTTCTGCCGTCTTGCGTTCATGACAGCCGCTCTGCTCAATCACCGCTACCGAATTCTACAGTCGCTAGCTGAAGGAGGCTTCGGTAAAACATTTTTAGCCGAGGATACGCAGATGCCCTCGCGACGCAAATGCGTGATCAAGCAGCTGAAGCCAATGAGCGTTGGTGCAGCCTCTCCGCAGGAGAATCGCCCCGGCATATTTGCCATTATTCAGCAGCGATTCTCCAGAGAAGCCGCCGTCTTAGAATCCGTTAGCAAAGGCAACGATCAGATTCCTGATTTGTACGCTTACTTCTCAGAGCGCGATCAGTTTTACCTGGTGCAGGAGTGGGTAGAAGGTCAGCCGCTGAGCGCGGTGCCTCAGAACGTGTGGACTGAAGAGCGCGTCAACCAGCTAATGATTGATGCCCTAAAGGCGCTGTCTCATGTTCATCAGCGCAACATTATTCATCGCGATATCAAGCCCGATAACATCATTTTGCGAAAGACCGATCAGCTGCCCTGTCTGATTGATTTTGGCGCGGTGAAAGAAGTGATGAGTACGGTGATGAGTGCTTCAGGCTCACCGAAAACTTCGATGGTGATTGGTACGCCGGGATTTATGCCGCCTGAGCAGGCCGCAGGCAGGCCGACGTTTGCCAGTGATATTTATAGTTTGTCGATGACGGCGATTTATTTACTGACGGGGCGATCGCCCACCGAAATCTCCACCGATAGCAGCAACGGTCGCCTGCTTTGGCAGCAGTATGCGCCCAACTTAAGCCCCCGCTTCGCCAGCATTCTCACTCGTGGCATTCACCCCTATCCCCAAACTCGCTACTCAACCGCTGACGATATGCTCGAAGCGCTAACCATCGCGCCAAACGCAACCGCTGATGTCAGGACAGCATCTCCTCTATCTCCTTTAAAGTCATCTGCTGCGCCCACAGTGATGGCTACGCCTGCAAAGGCTACGGTTATCAACGCAGCGATCGCAGGTCATCAGCCAAAGGCTACTTTTCCTTGGAAGCGACTGGGATTAGCGGCTAGCGCGCTGGCTCTGGGCGCAGGTGTCGTCGCAGGCTTACGACCTCAGCTCTCTTTTCAAAGCAGCACATCTGAGGCGACCTTAGGCGATTTTCAAGCGCAGATTGCTGGATTAGAAAAGGTGGTGGAGAAGGAGCCAGAGAATGATTCTGCGCAGGTTGAGCTGGCTGAAAACTACGTGGCAATCGGAGAGTACGATAAGGCGATCGCCCAGCTAGATCCTCTACTGGCGACCGCTCCTACAAGCGCTGCTGCACTCACTGCCAGAGGAGACGTTCAGTTTGCGACTGGCGACTACACAGGCGCGATTGACTCCACCACGCGAGCGGTTAGTCAAGGCGACCCCAGCGCTAAAACCTATAACCTACGAGGCGATGCCTACTACGAAACAGGCAAATACGATCAGGCACTCGACGACTATCGCAGCGCTATTCGGCTAGATCCGAATAACGGCCTAGCCTACCTCAACTGGTCTGCTGTCAACCTGATTAAAGGCGATACGCAAGAGGCCTTGCAGAACTTGAACTTAGCAGTTGAGAAAGCGCCTTCCCTAATTTCGGCGTGGGTTAATCGCGGCAGTCGTAAAGAAGCGTTGAATAATAAATTAGGGGCTGCTCAAGACTGGCAAAAGGCAATTTCGCTGGCGACAACTACCGCAAACGAATATGCGAGCAGAGGCTATGCCAAGTCTAGGATGGGCGATAAATCTGGTGCGATTGATGACTACAATCAGGCGCTGATTATCAATCCCAAGCTTGCTCGCGGCTATGTTAATCGTGCGGCTATCTTTTATGAGCAGGGTGAGAAAGAACGGGCCTTGGGCGAACTGGAAAAAGCGCTAGACATTAATCCCAATTTAGTCACCGCGCTGATATTTAAAGGGGAGATTAAAGCTTTTCAAACGAATCCTGACTCGGAAGCTGCGATCGCTGCCTATAGCAAAGCGCTTGAGGTAAATCCGAATGACCCTGCTGTATTAAACAACCGATGTAGCGCTTACTTTGCTGCTCAACGGTTTGATTTGGCGCTTACTGACTGTGATTTGGGGCTACAAGTTAATCCGCGCAGCGGCTCTCTTTACAACGGTCGTGGCAATATTCGCCTCAATCAAGACAATTACGACGGCGCCATTCAAGACTATAGCCGTGCGATTGAAATATTTTCGGAAACGGGGCGCGAGCAGAGTAGTCAAAGTGCGTATTCCAACCGGGCTAGCGCGCTGTTTCAGGTTCAAGACTTTAGCGGTGCGCTCGCTGATGTGAATAAGGCGTTAGCGCTGAAGCCGGATGCCCCCGAGGATTACTACAAGCGAGGATTGATTAAGGTGGCTCAAGATGACCGGGTAGGCGGATCTGAGGATTTGCGCAAGGCAGCGGATTTGTACATTGAGCAAGGCCGCACCGAGAGCCACAAAAGCGTCATGGCTGCGATCGAGCAGCTAGGGCTTTGAGTAGAGCTTTGTAGCTATGACAGGCCTGATCAATCACCGCTACCGAATTTTGCAGGCGCTGGCTGAAGGTGGATTTGGCCAAACTTTTTTGGCTGAAGATGTTCAAATGCCGTCTCGCCAGCGCTGCGTAATCAAGCGGCTTAAGCCCAGTAGCATCAGTCCTCAGATGGCTCAGACCGTTCAGCGGCATTTTGCTAGAGAAGCCGCTGTGCTCGAATCGGTGAGTAAGGGCAATCCGCAGGTGCCCGATCTGTATGCCTATTTTTCAGAAGGCGATCAGTTTTATCTGGTTCAAGAATGGGTGGAAGGCATACCGCTGCATGAGACGGTTCCGCCTGTATGGTCTGAAGAGAGGACAATAACTTTTTTGATGGATGTGCTTCCGGCGCTAGCGCTTGTGCATCAGCACAACGTTATTCATCGCGACATCAAGCCTGAAAACATTATTATGCGTACCGCCGATCAGCTGCCTTGCCTGATTGATTTTGGTGCGGTGAAGGCCTTGATGAATACGGTGGTATCGGCCAGTGCGTCGCTAGCACCTTCGACTGTCATTGGGACGCCGGGATTTATGCCGCCTGAGCAGGTGGCAGGGCGACCAACGTTTTCAAGTGATTTGTATAGCTTGGGAATGACGGCGATTTTTTTGTTGACGGGGCGATCGCCTCAAGATATCCCAGTCGATAGCTATACCGGGCAAGTTCTATGGCGGCAGTATGCAGACGGGGTGAGCGATCGCACGGCTACTCTTCTCACTCGCTGCATTCATCTTCATCCTCAAAGTCGCTATGTCAACGCCACAGAGATGCTGGCGGCTTTAGGGCCAAAAATAGCTCAGCAGTCGTACGTTGATCGACCGGTTCTCACATCGGTGAGTCGGCCTAATTTGCTGTGGCAGTATGTGAGCCTGGGTGCGGCTACGTTGGTTGCAGGTGTTCTTGCGATCGCCATTGTCCAGTCACCGCAAGCGGCAGCGCCTTCTGTAGAGATGCCTTCTGTAGAGATGCCTTCAAGAGAGACGGCTACGCCAAAAAACGATATCGAAGCACTTACGGCTCAAATTGAACTGGCGGAGGATGATTTAACCGAGAATCCTAAAAATGAGTCTGCTAGAAAGGCGCTGGCACTTGACTACCAGCAGCGAGCCGAGCAGCGGTATGCCCAAGGCCGAGAAGCGCTTGCTTTAGAAGACATTGAGCGTTCACTGGATATTGAGCCGATGCAGACGGATGCGTTTGTGCTGCGAGGCGATATTTTGATCAATCAGTCTAGGCCAGATTTTTTCGGTGCGATCGCTGCCTACACCCAAGCTCTAAACAATTCTCAAATTTCTGATTCTAAAGCTGCCAGCGTGCTAGGCAAAAGGTGTAGAGCCCACATGGTGCTTGAAGACTGGGCATTAGCTGACGCTGACTGCACCCAAAGCATCGGCCTTAATGACACAAATGCAAACATCTACGCTGATAGAGGCGACATCTATGCTGCGCAAAGCGAATTCGATAAAGCGACTCAGCAGTACGACACTGCCATAGATATGAACAAAGAAGACGGCATAGACGACCGCAGCATCTACTACCGCAGGTCGCAGGCTAGAGAGAAACTAGGTGATATCGAAGGCGCACTTCTTGATCTTCAGCACATCAAAACGCCGCGATGACGTTGAGATACGACTGTAGCTTTCTCTAAACAGCTAGAAATATCAAAAATTTCATTTTTTGTCACTTTTATTTAAGACTTGTTGATCATTGTTCCGTATCTTTTGTACTCAGTATTTATCCTGATCGAGATAGAAGACATCTTTAAATTAGACATCTAAAACATTTTTTGAACAGAAGAGTTCCTCTACACGATGTTTTGCACATCAAGACAGAGCAATCAGTTTAGAGATCTTATGTAGTAAAGATTAAGTGTTTTAATGACAAACTGTCTCCGTGTGCAAGTATCATTTCTTTCATCCGGACAAAAACTAAGAGATTTCTTGTTTTCGTCTTAAATCTTCACCCTGCGTCGATTTGAGGGCTTTTCTTAAGCTGTTTAAACTTCCTGTAAGTCTCTCTACAAAAGCGTTTCAGGGCATTGTACGGATTTTGAGATCGTTGAATTGAGCTAGCAATTTCAGTATCAATAAGTATCTTGTCTGAGTAAATATAATGTAGTAAGTTCGTCCTTATACTACCTTTGTAAAGCCTCTTGAGGCATACCCAAACCGTTTATAAAGCTTGAATGAAAAACTTCAAATTAGGGCACAAACGGCTTGTCCCATTTCAACAAATGTTGGAACAATGATTTCAAGCGCAATCACATAAAAAGGTTGTTTACTTCCTTCTTAAGTGATGGCGCGCCAGTGTGACTCTTCCAAAACAGAATTGTGATGTTTGCCCTAGCGGTATCTATTCCTTGAGTTCGCCTTTGGGCCTTAGCGATTCTGTTCTAAATAGAGATCACACACTTCAACGCAATACCTTGTCTATGAGGTGAAACCAGATAAATTTGTTTGGCGTTGAGCAACTTCCCGTTCTACCTGCGCTGTGCCCTTGTGGCATAGGCACTATCAGAAGCGGCGCGTTGCTTTGAGACGGGTGTTCTGTTTTAAATGATAAATAATTTACTTGGAGTCCATCCATGACTAGTCCAGTTGCAGTTATTGACCAATACACAGTCAATGAGAATCAAGACTTTGCACAAAATGCCGTCGTCGCACCTAATGGCTTAGTAACAGGCGGCCTGTTAGGCAACGACTTAGACCCAGATAACGCTGCGGCTCCCAGTGCGGGCCTAACCGTTATTGAAGTTCGTGACTCAAGCGGTACAACGACTGAAATCGTCGGGCCTTTTACTGACGTTAAACTCCCTTCTGGTGCAGTGTTCTCCGTTACCCCAAACGGGCAGTTTACCTACAAGCCTGGTCAAGCTTTCCAGTCTCTAGGCAGAGGTGAGGAAAAGCTCGATATTCTTCAGTACCGCATTGAAGATGCTAACAACGAAGAGAGCAGCTTCGCAGAAGTAAGATTTACAGTTGAAGGCCGTAACGATAGCCCTGTTGTTAAGGCCGATGTTGCTGCCATTGACGAAGATGCTACTGCAACGCTAAACATCCTCGCGAATGACTCTGACGTCGATACGACTGATAAGTTTGAGGTCAAAGACTTTCAGCTTGTTAGCTACACCGTAAATGGAAATACTGTTTTCCAAAGCGCTGCGCCAACAAACATTCTAACAAACGGCTTTGATCAAACTGGAAACCAGATCTTTGGTGGAACACCAGACTACACTATCTCCATTGATGAGAAGACAGGCGAGGTCATCTTTGAAGCGGGCGATGACCTCAAAGATTCTTTGGACGAAGGCGATGTTGGTGAAATCACTTTCCGCTACAACACTCAAGATGACTCCGGTGCTGGCAATGACACCAGCGCATTCACAACTGTCAAAATCACTATCACCGACGATTCTCCTGTCGTTGTCGCTAACTTCCCTGGCCTAGTGGCCCTGTTGTTAGACCTGCAACGCTCTTTGTTAACCAGAGAAATAACCAGGTCACTGGCGACGGCTTCTTTGAAGGCGAAGACTATGACACAGGTGCTGGCCGAGCGCTATTCAGCAACACTGATGGCTCCTCTAACCCTAACGATGCCATTAAAGGCACGGATGGCGACGACAACATCTATGCTGGCGTGCAGGGTAATGATGCAATCGAAGCTGGCGAAGGCGACGATATCATCGGTCTTCGTGCCGGTACGGTTGATGCGGGTGCTGATGATGACTTCGTTTATAGCAGCGCAGAAGGCGGCGTCCTCAACGTAGAGCTGGGCGAAGGCTTCAACAACCTGTGGACTTTGGCTGACACTAGCACAACGTACACAACTGGAAGCACTGACGGTGGTCTCTATGGCTACTCTGATGGTACTGACACACTCATTGCAGGCAGTGGCGATGACTTTGTTTATCAAATTGCGGGCCAAGCTGCTGGTGGTGTTAAAACGCTTAACCTAGGTGCTGGCAACAACACCGTTGCTTTGGGTGCGGTGACATCTTCTGACATCGACTCATTAGAAGGCAACGACATTATCGACTTGAGAGATGGTTCTCACGACGTTAATACAGGTTTTGGAAACGACGTTATTTTCATCTCTGGTAATCGCGGTGATGACATCATCAACGCTGGCGCTGGCAATGACTTCATTGAAATCTCTGGCAGCAATGACACCGTAAATGCAGGTGCCGGTGACGACACTGTATTTGCTGGTGGTGGTAATGACATCGTGACTGGTGGTACCGAAAACGACACTCTGTTCGGTCAAGATGGCAACGACCAGCTTGATGGCGGTTTTGGTGATGACGTGCTGTACGGTGGTGCTGGCAATGCCAACGAACTAACAGGTGGTGCTGATAACGATATCTTCGTCCTCAGCCGTGGTGGTACTCAAATCATCACTGACTTTGGCGGTTCCTTCGCTGGCAGTGCGTTCCTTGAGCAGGACAAGATTGGCCTCTCTGGTGGCCTCACCCGTGATGACCTTACAATCACTCGCCTGGGCAACACAGGTGGTGGTAGTAATCAATTCGACGTTCTGATCCAAGCTGGCGGACAGAACCTGGCGATTGTTCAAAGCGTTACGGCTACAGTTGCTGCTGAACTCAACACTAACGAGTTCCTTTACACTAGCGTCTAAGCCTTGCTGTTGGCTGCTTTAGCTGCTGACACGTGCTAAAACAAAGCCGCCTTGAACATTTGTTCAAGGCGGCTTTGTTTGTGTGCTTGCTTTAAGCGCGTTGCCATTCTAGACAAAGCATCAATACTGGTTAGAAGGTAAAGCGGCGCTACACTTTTTCCTACGATGTTAGATGAACTTTGGATGAAGATTTGTCTTGGATAAACAGAGAGAAATTGCCTACGCTTATGTAATAAAAAGTACGCTTGTGAAATACTTAAAATACTTTGATGACCTATCACCTATAAAAACAATTCGTTTTCAAAGCGTGTGCTTTACGGCGTCGTTAGGCTCGGTTCTATCAGCGTTTACCAACAGATCGGCATAGCTAGCGGCGTACGGTCTGATCAGGCGATCGCATCTCTAAATGAGTAATGTTCATTACATCAACAAAGGCGTCGGTTGATCTATGCTTCATCTACTTTACAACGCGGCTAAGTAAAGATAGCGATAACTCCTGCTCATCGCCCTGAACGTCCAATTACGTCGTGTAACTATGTGTATACATTTTGCGTATCCTAGATCGCATCGCATCTTGAGTAAACAAGCCAGAACCGTTTGGCTGGCGGCGAGGTCTTTTGGCCTAACGCCCCATTAAAGACATCGTGAAAATATAGATGTCGAAGCGATCTGATATGAAGAAGTGTGAATAGAATTGTGACTTGACAAGGACTAATCCGGAGCGCTGAGCAAGAGGCTCGGCTAAGACTGGCCTTAACCCCTTACCGGCCCTGTCTCGACTAACCATTAGGCACTATTAATGCAAGCCCCATTTTACAATCTACAGCTAAGGAATTCTGCTATTGCTGTAGCCCGCAAAGGTCAGCACCCCAGAGACTCATCTGCTGCCGTAGCGCGAAGGAATAAATCATTGTCAGTACCGCCGGTTCGACCCAGCGAGCGGGTCAATACCTTCCCATTAGTCTCAGTCGTGATTCCGGCCTATAATGCCGCTGCTTTTATCACCCGGACGCTAGCGTCGGTGATGGCGCAAACGTACCGGCAGCTAGAGATTTTAGTGGTAGATGATGGTTCTTGCGATCGCACGCCCCAAATTGTGAAAGCCTACGCCCAGCAAGACACCCGCATTAAGCTGCTACAGCAGGCTAACGCAGGTGTGGCCGCTGCCCGCAACTTCGGCATTCGCTCAGCCCTGGGTGAGTTCATTGCGCCTATAGATGCTGACGATATTTGGCATCCTCAAGCGATGGCAAAGATTATGGATGAATTTTTTGCAGGCAGCCCAGAGATGGGCGTTGTGTACACGTGGTCAGCAGATATTGACGAGCACAATCAGCAAACCGGAGGCTTCCATGCTGCCAAGGTTGATGGTGATGTGTACAAAACGCTGATTTGTCATAACTTCTTAGGCAACGCAAGCTCTACGGTCATTCGCAAGGCCTGTCTGGACAAAGTTGGTGGCTATGACCATCAGCTCAAGGCCAAAGGCGCTCAAGGCTGTGAAGATTGGGATTTGTATCTACGGCTGGCTGAGCAGTATGAGTTTGGCGTTGTGCCGGAATTTTTGGTGGGCTATCGAAAGGTGTTTGGCAGTATGTCTGGTGATTTTCGCCAGATGGCCAAATCTCAGCGCATTATGCTAGACGCGGTTCAGCATAAGCATCCAGAAATACCGGGCTTTCTCTATCGCCTATCGCGCAGCAGCTTCTATCTGTATTTAGCGCATCAGTGCGATAGTAGCTCCCACGTTCGCGGCACGCTTTTCTGGCTGCGGCAGGCGGTAAAAATCGATCCGATTACGCCCTTCATTCGGCTAGGTCTACACGCCTTGTTTTTTAGAAGCGTGTTGCTATGGCTCTCGCAGAAAGGGGTGTTGCCAGAGCGCAAAGACGATATGTCGATGGCCCCACCTGCTAGCTCCGCCGCATCCAAAGTGGCGTCCGGAGCTGTTTGTGAAGGCTTGCCAACCGAATTAGAAATTAGTCGAAGTGCTATCTGGCTAAAAGTGTCTGTCGGCAGAATGCTGCACCGGTCACTCTCGAAAGTTTAGTCAGCGTTTAGTCGGCATTTAGTTATGTTCAGGTGAATCTATGTTATTTCCTATAAAAGTTGTTGATATTGAACTAAGCCAATCTGTCCCAACGTTTGAAGGCCTAGATAAATATATGGGGCTGCGAGGGCTCGTTCGCCTGCACGGCGTTCCCTTAGGCGTTGTCAATGCGCCCGTTACCCTAGGTCAGTGCAGTTCGATGACGCTTGGCAAGCTCATTCTAGATAAATACAAATGGGAGATCATCTCGCATCTCATCAAAAACGGTCTGGCGTCACCGCAGCGATCGGGTGATTTGGCGCTGGCATCTTTGATAAACCTGCCGCTAGCTGAGCATACAGGTGAGTGGCCGCTGGTGACGGTCGCTGTCTGCACGCGCGATCGCCCTGAAGATATGGCGCGCTGCCTGCATGCCATTAGTCAGCTGGACTATCCTAATCTCGACATTTTAGTCGTCGATAATGCCTCAAAGACTGAGGCCACAAAAGCGCTGATTGAAGCTCACTACCCTGATGTTCGCTACGTCAAAGAGCCTCGTCCCGGCTTGGACTGGGCCCGTAATCGCGCGATTTTAGAAGCAAAGGGTGAAATTATTGCCTACACCGATGATGATGTTGTCGTCGATCCGCAGTGGGCTAAGGCGATCGCCCAGGCCTTTATTGAAAACCCTGAGGCTATGGCTGTCACCGGGCTGGTGGCTCCTTACGAGCTGGAAACCGAAGCCCAGGTGCTCTTTGAAGAATATGGCGGCTTTGGGCGTGGCTTTGAGCAAAAGCGGTATCAGCTTGCACCAGGGCAGTCGCTGCCGTGGCAGTGGCTGGGTGCTGGCCAGTTTGGAACCGGTGCAAACATGGCTTATCGCCGCTCCGTGTTTGAAGAGATCGGCTACTTCGACCCAGCGCTAGACGTGGGCACGTCTACCAATGGCGGCGGCGATCTCGAAATGTTTATTCGAGTCCTCCAGGCCGAATATGTGCTGGTGTACGAGCCGAGCGCGCTCATCTATCACCGTCACCGCCGTGAGTATGCGCAGCTCAGACGGCAGCTTTCTTTTAATGGCAGTCTGTATGCGCTATGGATTTGTATCGCAACGGCATATCCAGCGCTCTGGTTAGCTTGCCTCAAAGAAGGCACCTGGTGGATGGTTCAGTGGAACCTGCGTCGCTGGGTGATTGCCACTCTCCATAAAACTAGGTTTCCTAAGGACTTGGTGAATGCTGAGTTTTTCAGTGCCTTTGCTGGCTTTACGTCCTACCAAAAAGCCAAAAAGCGCGTTGATGAAATTATCGAAGAATACGGGCATCAGACTCAAGCGCCGCTGCCGATTCGCTATGACCGTCGTAAAAAGCGCGATCGCTCGCCGTCTGGGGGACTGGCCGTTCGCCAAGTTGAGCTTAGCGAGCCGCTCACTGTGCTCACTGATTTAGCCCGCTACAGCAGCGTTCGGATCTTCGTCTCCTGGCACGGGAGCCCTTTTGGGAGCCTGGATTTTGCGAATAACTACTGCGATGTTTCTGTTTTGACACTCGCGAGAATTATTTCTGAGGACTTAGGTGGCAAGCTGCTTGATCTAGACGGTAATGCTAGTTGGGATACGGTTTGGAAAGATGCGGTCAATGCGATCGCTCAACAATATCAGCTCTCATCTTCAGATATTCCAGTGCCTCTCCCTGACGACGTTCCTGTCTCTGTCGTGATTGCCACTTTCGATCGCCCTGACGACTTACGTAACTGCCTGACGCATTTAAGAGCGCAGCAAACCAACCGCAGTGTTGAGATTGTTGTTGTAGACAACCATCCCGAGTCTGGACTGACACCGCCTGTGATTGAAGACTTTCCTGAAGTCACCTTTGTGACCGAATCGCGACAGGGCTTAGCCTATGCTCGCAATGCAGGCTTCGTTGCGAGCGCTGGTGATATTTTGATCGCGACAGATGATGATGTCACGGTTCCACCGAACTGGATAGAGACGCTGGTGAAACCTTTCGCCCGCCCCGATGTCATGATTGCTACTGGAAACGTACTGCCTCTAGAGCTAGAAACGGGATACCAGCGAGCGTTTGAAGCCTACGGTGGCTTAGGACGTGGATTTGATAGGTTTGAAGTAGCCGGTGCCTGGTACGATTTGTTTCCGCACAAGCCTTCTCCTACATGGTCTTTAGGCGCAACGGCGAATGCGGCCTTTAGAGCCACCATGTTCAGCCATCCTGAAATGGGCCTGATGGACGAGTGCCTCGGGCCAGGAATGCCCTCTGGTGTGGGCGAAGATACCTACCTGTTTTATAAGGCGATTAAAGCGGGCTATACCGTTGTGTACAATCCAAAAGCCTATGTTTGGCACAAGCATCGCAAAACTCAGCAGGCTTTGCACAAGCAGCTTTATGGCTACAGCAAAGGCCATGTCTCTTACAATCTAACGACCTGGCTTCGCGACAAAGACTGGCGCGGCCTTGCTCAGGTTTTGTTGGGCCTGCCTTACGCTCACTACTACCGCATCAAAGAGGCCTTATTGGGCCGTAGCGACTATCCGATTTCTCTCATTTTTCTAGAGATAAGAGGCAACCTGGCTGGGCCTTGGTCGCTATGGCGATCGCGCGTTCGAGTTGCTAAAGAGGGTCATAGCGGCCCTTTCGTTACAAAACAGGCTCAACCTAATGGTCAACAGCTCTCCGTTGAAGTGCCGAATAAGGTGCTACAGCCTGTGTCTAGTCAGAGCGTTGAGCTGACAGAGGAAGTGCCTGCTGTGAAAACAATGACGGAGGCGCTATAGCACCATGGGCGCTCGACTTACCCGCTCAACGCCGCGTCGGTGGCGCATTCCTTACCTGTGGGATTTATTGCGATCGCTCGTCGATCGCGATATGAAGCTGATGTACAAGCGCTCGGCGCTCGGCATCGCCTGGACGTTAATTAGTCCGCTCTTACAGTTGCTGGTGTTTGTATTTGTCTTTCAAGTCATTCTCAAAGTTGAGATATACCAGTATTCCTCATACGTATTCACCGGACTGCTGGTTTGGAACTGGTTTCAAAATTCTTTATTCCAGGCCACAGGCGTTATTCTCAGCAGCTCTCCGCTCATTCGTCAGCCAGGATTTCCAACGGCCATTTTACCTATTGTGGTCGTCACGACTGGACTCATTCACTTCGTACTGGCACTGCCTGTGCTGGTTGTCTTCCTGCTGATTGACGGCGTAAAACTAACGCCTTTGATTCTATATCTACCGATATTGCAGCTCATTCAATTTGGATTGGTGGTCACCATTTCTTACTTTTTAGCTGCGCTCAACGTCACCTTTCGTGACACACAGCATACGCTAGGCGTGCTGCTACAGTTTCTGTTCTATCTCACGCCGGTATTTTACGATTTAGAAAGCATTCCCGATCGCTACTGGTTTGTCTATGGCCTGAACCCGATGGTGCATATCGTCACCTGCTACCGACAGATTTTAGTGTGGGGCGTAGCGCCAGACTGGCTCTCTTTAGTGATTATTTCGGGGCTAATTGTATTGACGTTGCCTATTGGCTACCGGCTATTTAGGCGTCAGAGTCTGAGATTTGTGGAGGAGATATAGGTGGAAAAGGGTGTTGCAATTTTGGTCGAAGGCTTGGGCAAGCGCTTCAATCGCTACCATGTCCAAAAGCCTGTTACAGCGATGGAGGCCGTCATATCAGGTTTTCGTCGGGTCAAGCCAGTTGAAGATTTTTGGGCGCTGAAAGGGGTTTCCTTTGAAGTCGCCGCTGGTGAAATGCTGGGCGTATTGGGACACAATGGCGCCGGCAAATCAACGCTGCTACAGCTACTAGGTAAAGTGGCTCATCCTACCGAAGGTCGAGTAAAACTTCGTGGGCATCTAGGCGCTCTGCTAGATCTAGGTGCTGGTTTTCATGGTGACTTGACCGGGCGAGAAAACGTTTTTGTGACTGCCATTGTGGCAGGCCTATCGCGCAAAGAAGTGGCGCGTAGGCTTGACAAAATTGTTGAGTTTGCTGAGCTAGAAGGCTTCATTGACAATCCCGTGCGAACTTACAGCACAGGGATGATGATGCGACTTGCCTTTTCGGTGGCGGTGCATACTGACCCAGATATTTTGCTGGTAGACGAGTTTCTATCTGTAGGTGATTTGTCCTTTCAGGCTAAGTGCCTAGATCGCATCAGTACGATGAAAGCCCAGGGCTGCGCAATTGTGCTGGTATCTCATGAGGTTGGCCAGATAGAACGGCTGTGTGATCGCGCCCTTTGGCTAAAGCATGGCACCGTGGTTGCCTATGGCGACCCGACTGTCGTTACAGGGCAATACACCACAGAAATGCGCGCTCAAACGCAACAGCTTACGCCTCAAATGCCGCCCCGACTGACGGCTTCAGGGCGAGAGCTACGCGTTCAAGAAAATCGCTTTGGCTCGCTAGAGGCTGAAATTACGGACGTACGGTTACTGCCAACCTCAGAAATTGACTCAGGCGATCGCCTTTGCATCGAGTTAGACTACCGAACGAATGCTCCGCTAGAGAGTGCAATTTTCAGTGTGACCGTCAGTCAAGAAGACGGCGAAAACTGTCTCTCCACAAATACTTTAGAGATGGGCGCGCCCTATGTTCGCCTGCAAACGCAAGGCACGCTCAAGTTTACTATTGAGCGTCTAGACTTGCGGGGTGGAAACTACTTTGTCGATGTCGGCATATATCAACAAGACTGGTCTTACGCTTATGACTATCACTGGCATGTTTATCCTTTGACGATTGCTGCTACGGACACTTCGGACGGTCTTCTTAACCCACCTATGCGAGTGGAAGTGCTATCTGCAAAGAGAGATACCGATCCTGTCTTGACTGTTCAGCGTTAACCGATAGCTTGCTAAAAGAATTTATCGATATCTTCGATCGAAAAGTACTGATTAGCCTGAAAAACTTGGGAATAAATGATAGTGGCAACACTGAAAATCGAGCGCACCAGAGCGACTCAAGCTATAAGAGGCTATCGAAAAAATGCTAAAGATATCGAAGAAGAAGCAGACAGATACCCCTAAGCAATCGCCAGTACCTGATCTAGCGATCGCGACAACTATGCAACAAACTATCTCATCGCTTGAAGGCTGGGATGAGGGGTTTAATAGTTGGATGGGATCGATAGCCCATCAGATCAGGCTCAAAAATGCGGAAATAGAAGCCCTAACGACGGCCTCTAAAGTGGGCGGATGGCTATCTGATAAGGAGGCTTCAGAGCTGTTCAAGCTTGCTTCTTGGGTTCCAGAAGAAAATGCAGTCTGCTGTGAGCTGGGCTCCTGGCTAGGAAAAAGTAGCGTTATTTTAGGCAATGCGATCAAATACAAAAAGAACCCTAAGCTATATTGCATTGATCCGTTTGATTTGTTGGCAGATGAGCCTTGGCATAAAGAATGCTTTCAAGAGCAGGCAGGCCCAACTGACCTAACCCGTAAGCAGGTTGTCGCTAATATGGTGAAATCTAACGGTTTAGATAGCATCGTAGAGCTAGTAGAAGACTTCAGCGAGAATTACATCAGCAAGTTTGACCAATCGATAGACTTACTATTCATTGACGCGGATCATGCCTATGAGTCTGTGATAAGAGACTACAACAACTGGGCTCCGCTGGTGAAATCCGGTGGGTTTATTGCATTTCATGACTATCACGCCCAAGGCGGTGCTCATGAAGGGCCTAGGCGAGCTGTCAATGAGGCAGTTGTCAATAGCGATGAGTGGCCTACGCAGTGGCTAGTAGATACGCTTTACATTGCGCAGAAGGCATAGAAGGCTCTATCTACGAGACGCTATCGACTGACTAACGCTGAAAGTAAAGTAAGAGATAACGCTTGCTATCCGCGTGTTCGGGGAGCTTTTGATATTATTAGCTCCTCGGCAGGATTAGCTGTCCGGCAACAATTGCTACATCAATGCCCCAAGAGCACGAGTGCTCTCTATTTCTAGTCGTGCTACTGTATCAGCCTTTACTGCACTACTACCGCACTCAGGGCCATCGTGAAACTTTCTAACCGCTTAGGCAATCTTCTAGTACCTGGAACGACACAAAAGGAAAGCTCTCTATCTAGCACCTATCAGCTGGCTTTTGAGCCCAATTTGATTCCCCCTTTATCCTTGATGCGAACGGAAGGCATTGATGTCATAGAAGAGTGGTTTCGTTGGGGCGAAGAGTGGAGCATGCTGCTTCGGTTTTATGGCGGCATTACGAGAACTAGCTCAGTGTTAGAGATCGGCTGTGGCTTTGGCCGGATTGCTTTTCCTTTGCGGTATGTCCTATCAGCGCAAGGCGCTTACGATGGATTTGAGATTTGTCGCTACAAGGTTGATTTCCTTGAGAACTTTCACAAAGCGCATCCCAATTTTAAGTTTACTTGGGCCGATGTCTCCAACAAACACTACAACTCGGCAGGCCAAGTAGAACCGGAGCAATATTGCTTCCCCTACGCCGACAATTCGTTCGATATTATTTTTGCAGCGTCCGTATTCACTCATTTGCTTCCAGAGGCTTCAGCCCATTATTTCGCTGAAGCTGCCCGTGTGCTGAAGCCTGGAGGAAAGTGCGTTTTTAGCTTTTTCTTACTTGACTATTATCAAAAAGGTGCGGTTCGCCCACTTGGGTTCTCTCGTCCGGTATTCAATGTAGATCATTCATACGGCGATTACGGCGATAGCTTTGCAGTCTCTGATCCTAAAGATCCTGAAGCAATATCTGCCTACAAAATAAGTGCTGTTGAGCAGTTTGCAGATGAGGCTGGGCTAAAATTTTCTCAGGCACCCGTACCAGGCCTTTGGACGGGTACGGTGGAAAACTGGGTTGGCTCCCAAGACCTTGTTGTTCTTACAAAGGAGTAGCCGCTCAGATATGGTTGCTTCTGTTGTTGAAGCAGGCATCTTGATACTTCAGATGCCTGCTAACCTAGAATGCCTTCTTACGATGCCTTGAACTTTTCAGCAATTCGCTTCATGGCCTCTTCTACATTTTCACGACTGTTGAAGGCCGAGATTCTGAAGTAACCTTCACCTGCCGCACCAAAGCCCGATCCTGGTGTTCCAACAATGTTGCAAGCATTCAACAGCTTGTCGAAAAAGTCCCAGCTGGTGAGGCCATCAGGCGTTTTAACCCATACATAAGGAGCGTTCACGCCGCCATATACTTTAATGCCCGCAGCGGTTAGTTTCTCACGAATAATTCTTGCATTTTCTAAGTAAAAGCCTACTAGCTCCTTAGTTTGCTTTTGCCCTGCTTCGGAATAGATTGCTTCTGCGGCTCGCTGCACCACGTAAGAAACGCCGTTGAACTTAGTAGACTGGCGACGATTCCACAGCTTCCAAATTTCTACGTCGGAGCCATCTTTCGCTTTGCCTGTTAATGACTTAGGCACAACCGTGAGCGCACAGCGCGTTCCAGTAAAGCCCGCATTCTTAGAGAAAGAACGAAACTCAATAGCGCAGTCCAGAGCGCCCTCAATCTCGTAGATAGAGTGAGGAATAGACGCATCGGTGATAAACGATTCGTAGGCCGCGTCAAATAGAATGATGGAGCCGTTCTCCTTGGCATAATCTACCCAGGCTTTGAGCTGATCTTTGGTCATCGTTGCGCCAGTGGGATTGTTTGGCGAACACAGGTAGATTAAATCAACCTTATCGGATGGAATTTTTGCTGCAAAGTTATTGTCTGCGCTAATCGGTAGGTAGGTAATGCCTTCATACTTACCGCTTTCATCAGCTTCGCCTGTGTGTCCTGCCATGACGTTAGTATCTACATAGACGGGGTAGACCGGATCGGTGACAGCAATGCTGTTATCGTCGCCAAAAATGTCTAAAATATTGCCACAGTCGCATTTGGAGCCGTCAGAGATAAATATTTCAGAGGCGTCAATGTCGCAGCCGCGTGATTGGAAGTCGTTTTTAGCGATCGCCTCTCTTAGCCACAAATATCCCTGCTCAGGCCCATAGCCTCTGAACGATGCGCGATCGCCCATTTCCTTCACGGCCGTAATCATCGCCGTTCGGCAAGCTTCAGGCAGCGGCTCAGTCACATCTCCGATCCCGAGCTTAATCACAGGCGCATCTGGATTTTGCTCGGTATACGCCTTTACCCGGCGGCCAATCTCAGGAAACAGGTAGCCCGCTTTGAGCTTCAAATAGTTGTCATTAATCGTCGTCATAGTTATTGCGGTAGGTCGTCGGTAAGCCGATATCGATCTTATCAGGCGTTCAGTATGGATTATCTTGAACTCATCACTCATTCATCACCGCCCTACTCTGCGAGAACGTTAAAAACGAACAACTCCGCTCAGGCTAATATTCCTATGCTCCACACCCGTACCGCCTGGATTTTTGACATGGACGGCACCCTCACCGAAAGCCTCCACGACTTCCCTGCCATCAGCCGCGCCCTCGGCCTCCCAGATGACGAACCTATCCTCGAAGCGTTAGATCGCCTATCGCCTACAGAAGCCGCCAAATGCAACCGGCAGCTGGCCGAAATTGAACGGGACATTGCCCGTCAAGCGACCCCTCAACCCGGTGCTCACAACTTACTAAAGGAGCTGAAAAGCCAAGGTAAGCGCATCGGCATCCTTACCCGCAACACCAAAGATATTGCTCACGAAACCCTGGCCGCCTGCGGCCTTGCAGAGTTCTTTGCACCTGAGGATATTTTGGGCCGTAGCTGCTGCTTACCCAAGCCAAAGCCTGACGGTATTCTTCATCTACTATCAGCTTGGTCACTGTCCTCTGCCGATGCTGTCATGACGGGTGACCATAAGTTCGACTTGCTGGCAGGCCGCAATGCCAAAGCTGCTGCCGTCTACCTAGATCCTCGAGGTGAGTTCCCTTGGGGAAAGTACGCCGATTATGCAGTGACCAGCTTAGAGCAGCTGCGCCGGCTGAACTGTCCTTAATTTGCTTTAGCATGAGCATTTATACCTGTTTCCTTTAACTATTTTTCTAAGAAGGTATAAATGCTCATTGACAATTCAGTTGACAGTCGATCAAAGCTTCCGTTACATTTGTTAATGTAGACATTGATGCACTCTCTATCCAACTGAATCCACCTGCGACGTAAGGATTCTAAAGCGAGCTGGTATCACACCCTACACACCTTCGTCTTGATATAAGGAATCTCGCATAATGGCTGTCGTTCTAGCGCTAGTAATTGTTGGTTGGCTACTCGCATTCGCACTCGGCTCACAAGCTAGCTTTGATAGTCAGCCCGAATCTACGCCGGTTCAGCCTGTTAATACCGCTGAAATGGTTGCCAACTACAGTAAGACGGCATCCGCTTCCTAGTTCAGCTACAAACTAATATGTATGTCAAGCTGAAGTAAGAGGCGCTGTGAGATTTCTCATGGCGCTTTTTAGATGGCTAATTTTTGTCTGAGCACTGATTTTTTCAAAGTTTATTGATTGGTTTGATGAATGAATCTGAGTGTTTCTTCAGGTGTCATTGGCTTGGCAAAGTAAAACCCTTGAATATGCCGGCATCCTAAGGTGCGTAACCCTTCTAGCTGCGTTTCAGTTTCTACACCTTCGGCTACGATGCCCATTTCTAAGCTTTCGGCCAAATCTATAATCGTGCGAACGATCTCTGTGTTCTCGCCGCGATCACCAATATTTTGCACAAACGATCGATCGATTTTGAGAATGTCTATCGGCAGCTGCTGAAGGCGACTGAGCGATGAATAGCCAATGCCAAAGTCATCAATGCACAGGCCTACGTTGAGCGATCGCAAGGCCTTGAGCACTTCTAGCGCTTCTACCGAATTTTGCATAATCGCAGTTTCAGTAATTTCCAACCTCAGATTCTCTGCCGGAAACTGAGTCTCTTCTAAAATCGCTTCGACCTGCTCAACCAAATCATTTTGAGTAAGCTGCCGTGCCGAAATATTCACGTTCAGCTTTATTGTTTTGTCTAGCTGCTGTTGCCACTGCCAAACCTGCTGACACGCTTCTTTGAGTACCCACTGTCCAATAATGGTGATGACGCCCGTTTCTTCCATAACGGGAATAAATTCACCTGGCGAGATAGAGCCATGCTGCGGATGATGCCAGCGGATGAGGGCTTCTACGGCCACAACCTGATTGCAGTCAATGTCTATTACGGGCTGATAGCGTAGCTTTAGCTCCTCTCGCTCCACCGCGAACTGTGCCTGCGTAGCCATTTGCCACAACGCCACCGCTCTTTGGTGCATGGTCTGATCAAACACGGTATGGCACGCGCCGCCCTGAGCTTTTGCTCTATATAGTGCGGTGTCAGCATTGCGGAGCAAGTCGCTCGATTTTTCGTAGCCAACGCTGCTGCACACAACGCCGATGCTGATATTGGCAAATACTTCGTAGGTACTGAGCTTGAAAGGTGTTTTTAGGCTGGTATGGATGCGATCGCATACCGCCGTTGCATCCTCTAGGCTGTCAATTTCTTCAAGCAAAATTGCAAACTCATCGCCGCCCAACCGAGCCAGCGTATCGCAGCGACGAATGCAGGCTTCCAGCCTTCCCGCTAAAGCCGTTAGTAGCTGGTCTCCGATGGTATGCCCCAGGCTATCGTTAATAACTTTGAACCGGTCGAGATCCAGAAATAGAACGGCGCATTGACTACCGGCGTTTCGTTCTAGGCGAATCACCGCCTGCTCTAAACGGTTTACAAACAGGGCTCGATTGGCTAGCCCCGTCAATTCGTCATAAAAAGCCCGATGCCGTAGCTGCGCTTCCATCCACTTTTGCTCGGTCAGGTTAATGACCTGGAGTAAAAAGCAGATAGGCCGCTGTTGGCCGTCGCGTACCATCGTCACGGTAAGGCTAACGTGCAAGGGCTTTTCGCCTTTGCTCCAGTGCCGGGTTTCAATTTGAAAATGCTGGCGTTCGTCTGCGAGTAGCTGTTCTCCGAGCGATCGCAGCAAAGGCACGTCTTCCGGATGCGTCAAATCCTGAAACGTCAGCATGATAAGCTCGTGTTCGCTGTAGCCAACTGCCTCACAAAAGCTCTGGTTCGCGCTCAAAAATCCGCCTTCCAAATCTAAGATAGTCATCCCGATAGGCGAGAGCTGAAAAATTTGCTTGAGCGTTTTTGTATTGAGCGAGTCCTGGCTGCTAGACCCTGGTGATGAAGGTGGCTTTACAGATACCTTCTTGCTATCAAAAGACGTGGGCTGGCTGGCTGATAGAGACTTTGCCACGCTGGCGTTAGTATTCATAGGGTTGCGCTAGAAGAGACAAGCTTCAGCCATTAGCAGCCTGACGTACTGAGATGACGTACGTGAGAAGTTTAAAGCTAGCTATCCCAGAATTCCCGGAAGTGCGCTCATATTCTCTTGAGTTGATGGATTTCTCCGGTCAACTACCGACGTGCTCAAACGTCGCGAGTAACGGTAATAACGGTCTCGGTGACCTGCTCGAAGGTATCGTCGTGGCTGATCACAAACAGCTGATTAAATGACTTAATGCGAGCGATCGCCTCTGCCAAACTGGCTCTTCTAGGCCTGTCCATATTAGTTGTGGGCTCATCAAAAAAGGCCACATCAATATCAGCAAGCACCTTTAGCAGCGCTAGCCGAACTGCTAGAGCCGCACACATCTGCTCTCCGCCCGATAGATTAATGAACCGCCGCGTATGAGCGCCTTCTTGCACCGTAATTTCATAATCAGCACTCCAGGTAAGCGCGACGTTTTGCCTGCCTAGCAGCTCGCGGAAAAGGCGGTCGGCTTCACGAGAAATATTATGTACGTAGCGCTCAGTGATTCTCGGCCCGGCAGCTTTGTATACTTTGCGAGCGTAGCTGATGAATCGTCTCGTGCGATCGCGTTCTTTCAAATCTGCCTGCGCCTGATCTCTTTTGTTAGCGGTTACCTTTAGTTCATCCATTCGCTGGCTCAGCTCTACTAGCCGCTGCTGCTGCTGAGGGAGGGAGCCCCTTAGCCGGTCGGCCTGTGAATTAGCCTCGCTAAAGCGCTTCTCTAAAGTAGCAAAAGCTTCAGGATCGAACTGTTGGGAAAGGCTTTCTAGGCTGTCTGCTAGCTTGGCTTGCTGCGTTGCGAGCTGCACAATCTCTGCCGTTTCAAGCTGCACTTTCTGCGTCAGCGATTCGACCTGCTGCCCCGCCTGTTGATTCTTTAAATATTCCAGATAGCCTGCCTGGTGAGTCTGTTTGGCCTGTTGCTGCGCGTGTATTTCGTCTTCTAGTTGCTCAAAGGCTTTGAGCTGCTGTGCGATCGCCTCTACCTTCTCGGCCCGCTCTTTTTGCGCGGCTTGCAATCCCTTGTACTGCTTTTCAATGGTCTCCTTTTGCTGAAGACTCTTCGCAAGCAGCTGTTGTTTTCCTTTCGGATTTCCCAGCTCCTCGATTTGCTGATCTATCTGTGCGAGCTGTTCAGTTGATGCTGATTCCGATGTCAGCTTTTGATCGAGATTTGTGAGCGTTTGCTGTGCCTCTGACTGCTGTTGATTGATTTGTTTAAGCTTGATTTTCTTCTGCTCTATGCCCGTCAGCTCTCCTCTACGAGCGTAGGCCTGCTGTAGATTGAGCTGGGCGACGCGCTGCTGTTGCTCGAGCAAGGGTTGATCGGTTTGCGCGGCTAAGTCACTTAAGATGCCGTTGAGCGTTTCTAGCGTAGATTTTGAAAGCAGGCCGCCTTGAAAAAGCGTTTCTTTAATTGGAGCGATCGCCTCACGCTTTAACGTCTCAAACTGCTCCACCCAGTGTTCCATAGTCTTCAGCGCTGCTGCCACCCGCTGCCGATAGTCATCTTGCTCATTTTGTCCTTTCTCAGCAAGTGCTCTCAGCTCCTGTTCAAACTGCTTTGCCGCTGCGATTCGGCTGAGCTGTATCTGAATCCGATTCTGTTGTTTTTCCCATTCGGGAATCTGTGCTATGGCCTGTTGGAAAGCTGCTAGTCGTGCGAGATCGGTTTCTGCTCGTTCAGCTTCCTTGTCTAATTGTGTGGCCTGTTTTGTGAGCTCTTTTTGCTGAAACCGAACGTTTGTAAATACTTGAATCTGCTTTTGCAAAGATGCTTTCTGAGTTTCAAGCTTTGTTTGACGGTTGGCTTTCTCCGCTAAGTTGGCTAGCTCCTTCTCGGCTTCCTCAAACTGCTCTAACCTAGTAGCCAGACGCAACAGATCGCTTTGGCTTGCGGTCAATGTCTGCTGACTTTGCTGGTATTGCTGAGAGAGCACCTGCCTTTTCTTACTCTCTTCACTCAGTCTGTTGATCTGCACCTCAACGGCTAAGAATGCCTCATAGTCACGCTTTTTCGCTTCGCAAATACTCGCTGCCTGCTGAGCGACTGTTAAAGCAGCCTCTGATTGTTGTTTCGCCCGTTCCTGCGCCCTAAGCTGACTATGTATCTGTTGCTGCTGTCCCTTTACTTGTTGAATCTCCTCAGCTTTCTCTTTGAGCACCTGTCTTTGAGCTGCCAGCTTCTGGCTTTGCTTTTCTAGCTCGCTGAGCTGATTCTCGCCCAGCTGAATTTCCGCCTGAAGCTTTTGATGGCCTGCCTGAAGCTCATCCCAACTCTGAAGTGACTCTTCGTACTGTTCAATTAAATCCCTAAGCCGCTGTGACTGCGCCTCGCCGTATTTTCTCAAGCTGTTGCTTTGCTTGTAAGTTTCCCGATATTCTTCTACCTTCAGCACCGTATCGAAAATAGGCTTTCGCTTTTCAGTCGGCAGTAGAAAGTCAACGGTGAACGTCCCTTGAGGGACACCGATGGTATTAGCAAATAGCTGAGAGAGATCGGTTCCTGGTGATACGCCTAAGTGCTGTTTTAGCCAAGGGAGTACTTCATCTTTGGTGCGGGTGTAGGGTAGGCGCTCGTTGAGCTGTGGATCAAATAGGGTATAGCCCTGAGAGGTTGAACGCTGCACTTCGTATGTGCGGCTGTCGCGGCTGGAAATGAAGGATACTCTAGCTTGTGCACTGCTAGCGCCGTTGCGAATGAGGTCTTCTTTGCGGTAGCTGCCTTGATAGTTGAACAAGACCCAGGCGATCGCCTCTAAAATGCTGGTCTTTCCGGCACCGTTTTCTCCACAAATTGCATTGGTGCCCAGCTGAAACTCAAACTGCTTATCTTCATGCGTTTTAAAGTTGTTCAGCGTAACAGAAAGAATTTGCATTCCACAACTGGGCAATAGTGCGACCAAACGTACTATATCTCATGCCTATCGGATAGCCTCGTCGTAAGGACTGTACTTAAGGACTGCCTACAGCAGCAGGTTCTGGCTGTGTCGCAGGCTTTGAAATAGCTGGAATTGGCACGGGTGCTGTTATTCCCTTCGGCTGCATCCACCAAATTTCTACCATTTCATCAGGATTATTCGGTGAGGGTATCCTGCCACCTGGCACCATAATTTGTCCATCTGGCACCATAATGTAGTCGTCTGTAGCAGGCTTAGGTGACAGAGAGTCACCAGGCGATTCGTTCGACAATTCAGCAGGCGATTCGACTTGGAGCTGTATCGGTTTTTGGCATAGCCGTGGGTGATTTGGGTCTTCTTTGCCATAGTCCAGGCGAGGCCTGTGGCATTTCCTTAGTCCCTTCGATTGGCTGCGTTTCTGTCTGGATAGGGCTTTGGATGTCGGTAGTCGCTGGTGGCTGCGCTGCCGTGGGAAATATCAACCGGCTTAGCAGATGAGCGGCCATCCCTGCTATCAAAGCTAGCGGAATCAGCATACTTGTGCGTAGTCGCAGCCTCGCTTGAGACTTTCGACTCGCGGCGATGTACTCCTGGGCCAAATCAGAAAGCTCGTCTCTGTGTAGCTGCACAAACGCTAGCGTCTCTTGCAACTGAGTGCCACCTAGCAAATACTCATTGCCCATGGGGCGGTTACGCTGCGACCACTCCTGCGCGCTGCTTTCTAGCTTCCGCTGTAGACGCAGGATGCTCCGAGACTCTGCTAGCCACGTACGCAGCAAGTCCCATTCATTAACCAGTGACTTATGCACCACATCGACCGTTCTAGGAGAACCTAAAATAGGCTTGGCCGTTTCAGAGGCGCTGCTCACCAACCAAGTTTTGAGTGGAGAAGACTCGTCGTGCTGCGTCTGCCACACGGCCGTCGGCATTTCTGTGCCGTGCTCTTGCTCCGAGCAGCAGCAGTTCGACGAAATCGCGGCTTGGGAGACTACAACTAATCTTTCATCTGTTAGCTTGTCGAGCGTGCAGTCTATCAGTTCAGCCGGAAACTTTTCGTTAATTAGCTCGCTTCTAAAGGCTCGGCGGCGGTCGTCTTCTCTACCTTCTCCTAGCTCGCACAAGCCCAAAAAGATTCGTTTTGCGGCCCGCTGCATTTCCTCATCCAGGCTCTTATAAACAGCGGTTGCTCGATTTTTAAGAACGTCTTTAATGCAGCCGATATCGGTATAGGCGGATAGCGTTAGCTTGGGCCTAGTGCCACCTCTGTCGCTAGAATCACGCCGTCTCCACAGCTCTAAAAGCGTTTGCTGAATGAGCGGTAGCTCGCCAGGGGCACCGGTCGTATCCAGCATGAGAAAGTGAAGGAGCTGAGGATCTATCTCAATATCCATTTTCTCAGCTGGCTTCGTGATGACTTCTTTGATTTGCTCAAAGGTCATCGGCGTTACGACAACAGTATTCTTCTCTACAAGGCCTTTGAATGCTTCATAGGGTAGTAGCCCATCCATTGCGCTAGCTCGCAGACCAATCACGATCCCAATCGGTGTACTAGGATCGCTCAGTGCCTGTGTAAGGCAGCGGATGAACATCTGACGTTCTGTAGCCACCTCAGTACTGTTCGTAGGGCTCAGCAGCTCCTCAAACTGGTCAATAACAATCCACAGCTTAGAAGTTGCTGGAATAGAAGTTTCTCCTGGCTTCAGCAGGCTTGCTCTTACCAGCTGCGATAGACCGCTGCCATCGCTTTCTAATAGAAACTTTTCGGCCTGGTGGAGCTGTCCTGCGCGCTGGATGTCGTCAGTAGTAGCCGTGCTAAATGCGGCCGCTAAGCTTTTGATAGGGTGTTTGGTTGGCGTGATGAGCTTCAGCGTCCACTCGTTGCTGCCTTCGATGCGATCGCCCTTCCGCAAATGGTGCATTAGCCCAGCCCGTAGCAGCGATGTCTTACCGCTGCTAGATGCGCCTACTAATGCGCAAAAATTGCTGTTACTAATGGCCTCAATCAGCTCGGCAGTCAGCTGTTTACGGCCAAAAAAGTAGTCAGCATGTGCCTCGTCAAAGGGAGACAGCCCTCGGTACGGGCAAAAGCCGAACGTTAGCTTTTTAATCCGAGCTAAGGTGCTAATCGGCGTTTTTGAGATCGCCGCTTGCAGGCCAGTTCGCCGGGTAATGACAATTTCACTGCCTGAGCTTTCAAACAGCGGCTGCTGGATTTCACCCCGCAGGCTTTGGCTAACGTGCTCGGTCAGGCTGTAGTTACTCACCTTGCCTCCGGATAGCTTGTTAGGGTCAAGGCCCGCAAGCAGTGCCTGCGTGAAGACGCTATGCTTCACCTTCAATTGATTCGTAAGCCGACTCGTATTCTCTAGAAGCCGCCATGAAGAGACGGTCGATGCCAGCACGTGCGCCTGGATCTGCCTCGCTAAAGGCCAGCAGGCTACCGCTGTGGCAGCAGTCTAAAATAACGACGATTTGACGAACAGGGCTCTGCTGTAGCAGTCGTCGTAGCCAGTTAAGCGGAATACCAAAGTTACCCTTGCTAGGATCGGTATCGCTCGTTGCCAGGTAGCCTTCTTGTACGCCTGCTTCACGCTGTAAGCCGTGACCTGAAAAATAGAACAGAGCGGTTGTTGGAATGTTTTTGCCTTTCGGCTTGAACAGCTGAATGAGCGATTCCTCAAGCATCTGCGTGGTGACTTTGTTGCGAGAGCCTACGGCCGGACGCCCTTTTTTAATCACCTCTGGTAGCCGGTGCACCCGAAATTCACCCTGCGTTTGTAATCGACCCGCAACTGCCTCCGCATCGCTGGCAGGCGCGTTGAGCCCTGGTAGCGATTGATATTGATTGATGCCGACAATTAGCGCATCCCGTGACATGAGCAAAACACCCTTATGCAAAAGTAGCGCTCGCTGGCCTTTGAGCTGGTAGAACCTGTGGCCTAGCGTTGCGCGGAGTAATAAAAGCGCCGATGACTGAAATCAATCCGATCGACAAAGCTACTTCTAATAGCTCAATATCGCGCTTCATTAGCTCCCTAGAAAATCGACTGATTGAACGTGTTTAACTAATTAAAATAAATTGATTAAACAGGTTTCGTTTAAGTCGCTTCCTAGATGAAGATAGACAACTTTGATGACAAATAAACAGGGGGGAGTCACCCTTACCCCGTTCATAGCAAGAAAGGTTGATATACAGGGATTACAGCATCTTTATGGAAGAATACGTACGTAAAACTATCAATAACAAATAGGTTTGATGTGTTTTGCCGGTTAGCTAGCTACAAGTACGGAGACAACGTGAATTTGTCGAGACAGCTCGGCGTATATTTACGGAAACCTCTTGAGTATATTTTCCAATCATCAAGAAAGATTGGTTTCAACTAAGCGAAATGGCGTATTTAAAGTCGAGGTAAAAGATCAGTGTAAAAAGTAGTTGGATGTCAAAAAAATATCTCTCCTTTCAGTTGATTCTCCCGATAAAACAACTTTTGTTATTTAGTGAAATTTCAGCTTAGTGCGTGAAAATAGATTTTTTGTGGAAGAAGTAAAAAATGTAAAAACAAAAAAACTTGATTTGTAGGCGTTAGTTATGACCTGCAAAATGCACGGCTAAATTTATTGATATAACTCAGTCTATTTCGAGCTTCATCTCAACATTTCTAATTGCTTTTTTGATTGAAAATGTTCAAGTCAAGGTTTCAAAATATACTTGCCAATGTGACCAGCACTTTCCATAGCTGTATGTGCTTCAGGCACTTGCTCAAGCGTGAAAGTTCCGGCGATAGGCATTTGGTAGGTTCCTGCTGCTACATTTTCTAGAATATGGTTGTAGGCTTCGGTTTCAGCCGATGTCTCCGCAATAAAGTTAAGTAGCCAGCCTCGAATGGCTGCGTCTTTACGAATGAGGGGCGAAATATCAACTTTGCCGATGCTGCCGAGCAGTCCATATGCCCATAGCGTGCCACCCTGAGCGAGCAGGCGAATTTCGTGATGGAGAAAGTCTCCAGCGGCGACCGGATCGAAAATGACATCGATGCCTCTGCTGTTAGTTTCCTTGTTCACAATTTTCTTGACGGTTCGCCACCAGGGTTGCGATTCGCCAGATGACTGGCCTGTGACCACGATGTGATCGTATTGGGCAGCTGATAAGCTTTGCAGGGCTTCAACTTTACTTGGGCTAGTGGTAGTGCCGATGGTGATGCCGCCGCGTTGTTTGATGATTTGGCTGGCTGCGATCGCCACACTACTACTCGCTGCCGGTAGCAACACCACCTGCCCTGCTTGAACATTTTGCCGCCACACCAAAGCACCCCAGGCCGTCAAAAAAGGCAGCCACAGGGCACCGATCAAATCGTCATTAATGCCATCAGGCACCGGAATAGTCTCTGAAGCAAGGGCCACAAAATGCGAGCGATACGTACCCTTTTGCGCGTCGTTTCTTTGAGGCGCACCCAAACTGAGAATGACACGCTGTCCGATCTGTCGGTCTTTCACGGCAGTCCCAACTTCGGTAATCACGCCGCCGCCCTCAATGCCAGGTGTGAAGGGCGGCTCACCTGAGCTGAGTCGGTATTCGCCTCTACGAGCCATCAGGTCGGCTTGGTTCATCCCGACGCTGATAAGCTGAACGACCACCTCACCTGCATTTGGATGTGGGTTTGGAGCAGTGTGTCGCTGAAGGTTCTCAACGCCTCCAAATGCAGATACGACAATTTGTTTCATAGGATTTATCGAGGTAGTTATCGTTAAGTTTTGGGCGTGGCTCGGACGCAAGGTATAAACGCTGAAAAATGCTGAAGCTGGGCCGATGTGTGTTTAAGCACCTCTAGCCCTTGGGTAGACAAATGAGGAGGCAGCAACAAAAAGTGCCAACCGCAACGTCTATTATTTTCGGGGGCTACCGGCATGAATACAATGTGGACGAGCGATGACGAACTAAAAATTAATCCGCCCTGTTGGGAAAGCGCGCTGTTCTTTTTAGATACCTTTACCTACATGGAGTCTGAGTTTGGCGTTGTGGATTTGATTACCACAGGCATGTTTGATTTGGATCATCCAGAAACGGCGGAGGAACTGGATTTGAAGAAGGCGCTGCGGGCGATTAAGCAGAAAACGTCGATCGCGAAGTCTATTGTGAAGTGGATTGCGGAAAACGAAGACCTGCTGGATGATTATCCCGAGGAGCTACGACGCTCTTAATCGTTTTCGGGTGGTTTGGTTGTGGCTCAGTTGATTGAACGTGACGCTGAGAGTAGTCGGCTAGCTAAGCTGCTGCAATTTCAAATTCAACAGTGTCTGAATCAGCAATATCGCGATCGCTTTCAAGTACACACTTACAAAGCAATCGGCAGAGATAGTTCACTCAAACCAGCGATCTCGGTTCTGAAGACTGACGCTAGTGGCTCTTCTATCTGCTGGGTAATCGATCTGTTGAGCGAACTATCGTCAGTTCTTGAGAAAAGTGACACGAATAGCCGGTTGTACGCGCCGCTAGAAATTGCTGACTACTGGTCGCTTGACCCATCTCAATTAGAGCTAAGAGCCTACAGCCTGCCTACCAAAGCTGGCTATCAACAGCGGCACCTCTTTCATATTGGCGAGCAGACAAGTCCTATCAGCGCACCTAACATTACGCTGAAAGTACAAGAACCTTTACCCATAAGCTTTTTAACGCGCACGTTACGCGGACAGTGCACTTATACGGCGACGACACCGCCACTGCGAACTCTTTCTACTTTTCAACCCGGAGCCTGACGGAATCCCCGTGGGAGGGCAAGCCTTCAGCTCTCGTTAACACGTCAATATCTTCTGCAATGTCTTTCAGCGCAGCCTGGGTGTACTGCACTAAGCTGGTGTGCTTCATAAAAGTTTCGGTACTTAGCGGCGATGCGTACCTGGCTGCGCCAGACGTTGGCAGTGTGTGGTTTGGCCCTGCTAAGTAATCACCGACGGCTTCTGGCGTATCGTGACCTAAGAAGATAGCGCCAGCCTGGTTGATGCTGGGCAGGAGATCCCAAGGTTCTTCGACTTCTAGCTCTAAGTGCTCGGGAGCAAAGATATCAGATAGCTCGGCGGCGGTTTCTACGGTGTCAGTAACGACGATGAGTCCGTAGTTGGCGATCGCCTTCTCAGTCAGCTCTTGCCTAGGATGCGTCTCTAACTGGCGATCGACTTCTTTGGCAACGGCATTTGCCATCTGCTCATCGGTTGTAATCAAAATCGCAGCGGCTAGCGGATCGTGTTCAGCTTGAGCCAGTAAATCAGCAGCTACATGAACCGGATTGGCGCTGTGATCGGCAATGATTAGGACTTCAGAAGGGCCAGCTAAAGAGTCGATCCCGACGGTTCCGTATACCTGCTTTTTGGCGAGGGTGACATATATATTGCCGGGGCCGGTGATGACATCGACGTTAGGAATGGTGGCGGTGCCGTAGGCAAGTGCTGCGATCGCCTGCGCCCCACCCACCTGATAAATCTCACTAATACCTGACTCTTGCGCGGCCACCAAAACGGCTGGGCTAATATTGCTGCCTGCACCGATCGGCGTCACCATCACAATTCTAGGAACGCCTGCTACCCGCGCTGGAATTGCGTTCATCATTACCGTGCTGGGATAGCTCGCCCGCCCGCCGGGTACATAAATGCCTGCTTTGGCAACGGGACTGTAGCGCTTGCCTAGCACGACGCCATTCTCTTCAAAGGTGACCCAGCTTTTAGGTAAGCGCTGCCGATGAAATTTCTCAATATTTTTGCACGCCTTCTGAATGGCCTTAAGCAAGCCCTTTGACACCTGCTGATAGGCCGCGTCTAGCTGTGCGCCGTCTACTTTAAGCGTTTCTGCCGTGAGGCGCTGCTGATCAAACTTTTCGGTGTAGTGGAGAAGCGCCTGGTCGCCTTTGAGCCTTACCGCGTCGATGATTTCGCGAACGGTGGCTTCTTGATCGGTGACCTGCGCGTTTTGAGTGCGATCGCAAATGCGCTGTAGCTCTGCTTTGGCGTCACTGAGCTGATGGATAATTCGCATCATTGTGAGGGAAGGCGGTTGCAATAATCATCAGCTTAGCGTGGAATTCCCAAGGAGATCACAAAAGGAATTGCGTAGCTTGTGCAGCTTGAGTAGTACATTTGACCGCCCGCAAAGATTGCTAGCGCCATGTTGAATAGGGAGTTTCGATGCTATGATTGCATATCCTAATGGCTTACGGGCAAATAACACTACGAGCGAGTAATGGCAAATACTAAATCTGCGCTGAAGCGTATTCGCGTTGCAGAACGAAATCGTTTGCGTAACAAGGCTTACAAATCAGCGGTAAAGACGCTGACGAAGCGGTACCACGAGGCGATCGCAACGCACGAAGCGAACCCTTCTGATGACACTGAGAAGCAGGTTCAAGAAAGAATGTCTGCGGCTTACAGCAAAATTGATAAGGCTGTAAAGCGCGGCGTATTTCATCGCAACGCAGGCGCTAGACGCAAATCTAATCTGGCAAAGGCGATTAAGCAAAAAGATACGGCAGAAGCTGCTAGCGCATAGTACGGGGGTGTGTTGATGCGCTTAGTGGATACTCACGTTCATATCAACTTCGATTCTTTTGATGACGATCGAGATGCCGTGGCGGCAGCTTGGCGGCAAGCTGGCGTTGCTCATCTGGTTCATTCTTGTGTTGATCCCAGTGAGTTTGAGAAAATTCGCGCGATCGCACAAAGGTATCCAGAAGTTTCGATGGCCGTTGGGCTCCATCCCTTAGATATGGATAAGTGGACGCCTGATACGGCTGAGCAGATTGCAACATTGGCTGCTTCTGAGCCAAAGGTCGTTGCGATTGGTGAAATGGGGCTCGACTTCTTCAAAGCTGACAATAAAGCTGTGCAAACAGAAGCCTTTACTGCTCAGCTAGAAGTCGCTCAGTCTTTGGACCTACCGGTGATCATTCACTGTCGGGAAGCTGCTGACGAAATGGCGGTACTGCTTAAAGATTTCTTTGAATCTAAAGGGCCAGTAAAGGGCGTGATGCATTGCTGGACGGGAAACCCAGAGGAAACTCAGAGGTTTCTAGACTTGGGGTTCTTTATTAGCTTTAGCGGGATTGTCACGTTTAAAAGTGCGACTCAAGTTAAGGCGTCTGCTCAGATGGTGCCAGGCGATCGCCTCCTAGTAGAAACGGACTGTCCTTTTCTATCGCCCGTTCCCAAGCGCAAAGAAAAACGTAACCAGCCCGCATTCGTTCGGCACGTTGCAGAACACGTCGCAGAACTCAGGAACGTGTCATTGGAGGCACTCGCCACTCAAACGACACAGAATGCTCAGAAACTGTTTCGACTGCCTATCGAACTTGTCTCGGTCTAGCACAATTTGTAATATTTTCTTAATAAGAAGAGTTGATGCAAGCACAGCTTGAAGAATAGGTTGAAAGCTTTAAGCATCAAGCACTTTCAACAAGAAAGCCTGACATCACCCGTACGATGTCTTGACAAGTTGATGTTTTTAAGCTTCCAAATTTAGCTTATGATGTATAAGCTAAAAAATATTCTTTTATACACACTGACTTGATCTTCAAATATGTTTGGCTTCTACATAAGTTTTCTACATCCTTGCTCACAAGGTCTGTAGTGACTTGTTAGCAAGCTCAAGTTTTCCCATAAGGCTAGATGAAGCCAGCTCCATCGCTTGTAACTTAGCTCATCATTCACTGCGCATACCTTTGAATTTTTCTGATTCTCCTACTCAACCACCAGTGAGTTTAGAATTCTTAATATTTTCGCAAAAGCGTCAAGCGACTCAGGGACACCTACCTCCTTAACCGCTGACTCTGTGCTGTTTGTTGAGCGTATTTCATCTGCTTAGTTATTAAGGATGTAACCCTCACAATGTAACCCTACGGTCTCTACCTTTTGCTCTCACTCTTTTGCGTAGTTTTTGTAAAACTACCGCTGCTGTCCAAACGTTTGCCCTGCTCGGCGCGACTTTGAGGAAACGAATGACTGACTCTACCCTTGCCACTGTTGAAACTACCGTTACCCCCGCTTCTGTCGATCCGGGGAATATCCAGCCAACGCCCGTTCACCTACTTCCTGATCTTGTAGAGATTCAGCGAGCAAGCTTCCGCTGGTTTCTCTCAGAAGGCTTAGTTGAGGAGCTAGAAAGCTTCTCGCCTATCACTGACTACACTGGCAAGCTTGAGCTGCACTTTTTAGGCAAGGACTACCGGCTAAAAGCACCTAAGTACATGGTGGACGAAGCCAAACGCCGCGACAGCACGTACTCAGTGCAAATGTACGTGCCTACCCGCCTTATCAACAAGGAAACGGGTGAAATTAAAGAGCAAGAAGTATTCATTGGCGACCTGCCGCTAATGACCGATCGCGGTACGTTCATCATCAACGGTGCCGAGCGCGTCATCGTCAACCAAATCGTTCGTAGCCCTGGCGTTTACTACAAGGCCGAAACCGACAAGCACGGTCGCCGGACATACACCGCCAACTTGATCCCCAACCGGGGCGCATGGCTAAAGTTTGAAACTGATAAAAACGACCTTGTATGGGTTCGCATCGACAAAACCCGCAAGCTTTCTGCTCAGGTTTTGCTAAAAGCGTTGGGCCTAAGTGACAGCGAAATCTTTGATTCACTGCGCCACCCTGAGTACTTCCAAAAAACGATTGAGAAAGAAGGCCAGTTTAGTGAAGAAGAAGCACTCCTAGAGCTGTACCGAAAGCTGCGTCCGGGTGAGCCCCCTACCGTTAATGGTGGTCAGCAGCTACTCGACTCTCGCTTCTTTGATCCCAAGCGATATGACTTGGGTAAAGTGGGCCGTCACAAGCTCAACCGCAAGCTGCGTTTAAATATTCCTGAAGCGACTCGCGTACTGACGCCTCAAGATATCGTGGCCGCAATCGATTACCTTGTGAACTTAGAGTTTGACATTGGTAATCCAGACGATATTGACCACTTGGGTAACCGTCGTGTTCGCTCAGTCGGTGAGCTGTTGCAAAACCAGGTTCGTGTCGGTTTAAACCGCCTTGAGCGGATCATTCGCGAGCGGATGACGGTTTCGGATGCAGACTCACTCACGCCTGCATCTCTGGTGAACCCTAAGCCATTGGTCGCTGCGATCAAGGAATTCTTTGGTTCCTCTCAGCTTTCGCAGTTTATGGATCAAACGAATCCACTGGCGGAGCTAACTCACAAGCGTCGTATTAGTGCGCTTGGGCCGGGTGGTTTGACGCGTGAGCGCGCAGGTTTTGCCGTTCGAGATATTCACCCTTCTCATCACGGTCGTATTTGCCCAATTGAAACGCCTGAAGGCCCTAACGCGGGCTTGATCGGTTCACTGGCAACGCACGCCCGTGTAAACGACTTTGGCTTCATTGAGACGCCTTTCTTCCCAGTCATTAACGGACAGATTATTAAGGACAAGCCTGCGGTCTATATGACTGCGGACGAAGAAGACGATCTGCGCGTGGCTCCAGGTGATGTGCCGATTGATTTAGATAACAACATCTTGGGTGAGACAGTGCCCGTGCGCTATCGCCAAGACTTTACGGTCACCACACCAAAAGAGGTGGACTACGTTGCCGTATCACCTGTGCAAATTATTTCGGTGGCGACCTCGCTGATTCCTTTCTTGGAGCACGATGACGCTAACCGCGCCCTAATGGGGTCGAACATGCAGCGGCAGGCGGTGCCTTTGCTGCGACCTGAGCGTGCATTAGTGGGTACTGGGTTAGAAGCTCAGGCCGCTCGTGACTCTGGGATGGTCATTATTAGCCGCACTGATGGCGTAGTGACTTATTTAGATGCGAACTGGATTAAGGTGACTGACCCTGAAGGGAAGTTGCATACCTATGAGCTTCAAAAGTATCAGCGTTCTAACCAGGACACTTGCCTAAACCAGCGTCCTTTGGTCTATGAAGGGGCTAATGTGGTGGCTGGTCAAGTGATGGCGGATGGTTCTGCGACTGAAGGGGGCGAAATTGCCTTGGGTCAGAACGTTCTGATTACTTATATGCCTTGGGAGGGCTACAACTACGAGGACGCAATCCTACTTAGTGAGCGGCTGGTGTACGAGGACGTTTATACCTCTATTCACATTGAAAAATATGAGATTGAGGCACGTCAGACCAAGCTTGGGCCTGAAGAGATTACGCGTGAGATTCCTAACGTCGGTGAAGATGCGCTGCGTCAGCTAGACGAGACTGGCATTATTCGCATTGGTGCTTGGGTTAGTTCTGGTGAAATTCTGGTGGGTAAGGTGACACCTAAGGGTGAGTCGGATCAGCCACCTGAGGAGAAGCTGCTGCGGGCGATTTTCGGTGAGAAGGCGCGTGACGTGCGAGATAACTCACTAAGAGTTCCCAACGGCGAGAAAGGCCGGGTTGTAGACGTGCGGGTATTTACGCGTGAGCAGGGTGATGAGCTGCCACCGGGTGCGAACATGGTGGTGCGTGTATACGTGGCACAGAAGCGCAAGATTCAGGTCGGTGACAAGATGGCGGGTCGCCACGGTAATAAAGGAATTATTTCCCGGATTTTGCCGATAGAAGACATGCCCTATATGCCAGACGGTACGCCGATTGATATTGTGTTGAATCCGCTAGGTGTGCCTTCACGGATGAACGTGGGTCAGGTATTTGAGTGTTTGTTGGGCTGGGCCGGACAGAACTTGGGTGCCCGGTTTAAGGTGACGCCGTTTGATGAGATGTACGGTGAAGAGGCTTCGCTGGAAACGACGCACGGCAAGATGGCTGAGGCTCGTGAGCTGACGGGCAAAGATTGGATCTTTAATCCCGATAACCCTGGCAAAATTCAGCTTTATGATGGCCGCTCTGGCGAGCCATTTGATCAGCCCGTAACGGTGGGTCAGTCTTACATGTTGAAGTTGGTTCACTTGGTAGACGACAAGATTCACGCACGGTCTACTGGGCCTTACTCGCTGGTAACGCAGCAGCCGTTGGGTGGTAAAGCTCAGCAAGGTGGTCAGCGCTTCGGTGAGATGGAAGTATGGGCGCTTGAAGCGTTTGGTGCGGCTTATACCTTGCAGGAATTGCTGACTGTGAAGTCGGACGATATGCAGGGGCGTAATGAAGCGTTGAATGCGATCGTGAAGGGCAAGGCGATTCCTCGTCCGGGTACGCCTGAGTCGTTCAAGGTATTGATGCGAGAGCTTCAGTCGCTGTGTTTGGACATTGCGGTGCACAAGCTAGAGACCCAGGAAGATGGAACTAGCCGTGACACTGAAGTGGACTTGATGGCGGATGTCGGTAACCGTAGAACGCCTTCACGACCTACTTATGAGTCGGTTTCTCGTGATGAGCCGATGGGTACGGCAGGCGCAGCTGGTGCAGCCGTTGCACCATTGGGCTCAGCGGTAACCAGCTCTGTTGAAAACGCTCCGGGTGCGGCGACGACTGGGATTCCTGGTATCACAGCGCCTACGACTGCAACGGAGATACCGCCTGAAGCGTCCAACGATGCGCCACCGTCTACGCCCGTGCTGTAATCCAGTTTTGTGAAGTGTTGCCAGCTTCAGTTGGCAACACTTCACGACTTGATTTTACAGAGCGGTTTGCAGAGCTTCGCAAGCATTTTCAGTTAGAACGTTCGAGCTTACCTGGCCTTTTGTGGCCTTTGAGACAGAGTAGCCGAACACAGTATTAGCCTCGTCAAGTTGTAAGGGAATAGACAAAGGATGCCGAAAGTAGAACAGCGGTTTGACTATGTAAAAATCGGTCTTGCTTCACCAGAGCGGATTCGGGATTGGGGTGAGCGCACGCTGCCGAACGGTACGGTGGTGGGTGAAGTGACCAAGCCGGAAACGATTAACTACAGAACGCTTAAGCCTGAGATGGACGGGCTATTTTGTGAGCGTATCTTTGGCCCTGCAAAGGATTGGGAATGTCACTGTGGTAAGTACAAGCGCGTGCGTCACCGTGGCATTGTGTGCGAGCGCTGTGGTGTAGAGGTTACTGAGTCTCGGGTGCGTCGCCATCGCATGGGCTTTATTAAGCTGGCGGCTCCAGTGGCTCACGTTTGGTATCTAAAGGGCATTCCTAGCTACATTGCAATCTTGCTAGACATGCCTTTGCGCGATGTTGAGCAGATTGTTTACTTTCAACGCTTATGTCGTGCTTGATCCGGGTAATGCTGACAACCTCACTTATAAGCAGCTGCTGAGTGAAGACCAGTGGATGGAGATTGAGGATCAGCTGTATGACGAGGATTCTCAGCTTGCGGGCATTGAAGTTGGCATTGGTGCTGAAGCGCTGAAGCGCCTGCTGGAAGATTTGCAGCTGGAAGAAACGGCTGAGATGCTGCGTGAGACGATCGCGACCTCAAAAGGTCAGAAGCGAGCAAAGCTAATTAAGCGATTGCGCGTAATTGATAACTTCATTGCAACGGGCTCTAAACCTGATTGGATGGTGCTGGATGTGATTCCAGTCATTCCACCCGATCTGCGTCCGATGGTTCAGCTAGACGGTGGACGCTTCGCGACCTCTGACCTGAACGATCTGTATCGCCGCGTAATTAACCGGAACAACCGTCTGGCTAGGCTGCAAGAAATTCTGGCTCCTGAGATTATTGTTCGTAACGAGAAACGGATGCTTCAGGAGGCGGTAGACGCGCTGATTGATAACGGTCGTCGTGGTCGTACGGTGGTGGGTGCGAATAATCGCCCGCTGAAGTCGCTTTCGGACATTATTGAAGGTAAGCAGGGTCGCTTCCGTCAGAACTTGCTGGGTAAGCGAGTTGACTACTCAGGTCGTTCTGTAATCGTAGTTGGCCCGAATCTGAAGATTCATCAGTGCGGTTTGCCGCGTGAGATGGCGATTGAGCTGTTTCAGCCGTTTGTAATACATCGCCTGATTCGTCAGGGCTTAGTGAACAACATTAAGGCCGCTAAAAAGCTGATTCAGCGGAATGACCCGAGCGTTTGGGAAGTGCTCGAGGATGTGATTGAGAGCCATCCGGTGATGCTGAACCGTGCGCCGACGCTGCACAGACTAGGTATTCAGGCGTTTGAGCCGATTATGGTGGAGGGCCGAGCGATTCAGCTGCACCCACTAGTGTGTCCGGCGTTTAACGCTGACTTTGACGGTGACCAGATGGCGGTACACGTGCCGCTTTCGCTGGAGGCTCAGTCTGAGGCTCGCTTGCTGATGCTGGCTTCTAACAACATTCTGTCGCCTGCAACGGGTCGGCCGATTATTACGCCAAGTCAGGACATGGTACTGGGCTGCTATTACCTGACGGCTGAGAATCCTGGGAAGCAGGAAGGGGCGGGGCGTTATTTTGCAAATATGGAAGATGCGATCGCTGCCTACGAACAAGGCAACGTCGATCTCCATGCAAACGTATGGCTGCGCTTTGATGGCGAAGTAGAAAACCCTGACGACGATCCTGAACCAAAGGAAACTACCACAGACGACAGCGGTGCCACCGTTGAGATGTACAAGTTCCGCAAGGTACGCAAAGACGAAAGCGGTGAGGTGATTTCTCAATATGTGAAAACCACACCGGGTCGGATCATCTACAACCACGCTGTACTAGGCGCACTGGCTGAGTAAATCAAGTGGAAAAGAGCCCCTGGTTTGTAAAGGGGCTCAATGAGAATTAAAGCAAGACATTTTAAGTAGCAAAGCGTTCAAGGGCATAGGAACACATGGCAGAGCAAGGCGAATCAAGACCGGTTATTTTTCGCAACCGTACCATTGATAAAAAGCAGCTAAAAAATCTGGTTTCCTGGTCTTTTGAGCACTACGGCACCGCTCGTACCGCTCAAATGGCCGATGAAATCAAAAGCTTGGGCTTCAAGTATGCAACCCGAGCGGGCGTTTCTATTAGCGTAGATGACCTCGAAGTACCGCCTAGTAAGAAGGCGATGCTTGAAACCGCAGAAGGCGAAATTCGCGATACCGAAGAACGCTACACTCGTGGCGAAATTACTGAAGTAGAGCGTTTCCAGAAGGTAATTGACACCTGGAACGAAACCAGCGAGCACCTAAAAGACAAGGTGGTCGAGAACTTCCGTGACAACAACCCGCTGAACTCTGTGTACATGATGTCCAACTCGGGCGCGCGGGGAAACATCTCGCAGGTACGTCAGCTGGTGGGGATGCGTGGCCTGATGGCGAATCCACAAGGCGAAATTATTGACCTTCCGATTAAGACTAACTTTAGAGAAGGCCTGACGGTTACTGAGTACATTATTTCCTCTTATGGTGCACGTAAAGGTCTGGTAGACACGGCCCTGCGTACGGCTGACTCGGGCTACCTCACGCGCCGTCTGGTAGACGTTTCTCAGGACGTGATTGTTCGTGAGATTGACTGTGGTACAGAGCGCTTTATTCCGGTTCGTCCGATGACGGATGGTGAGCGAGTGCTGATTCCATTGTCAGATCGCCTGCTGGGCCGAGTACCTGCTCAGGATGTAAAGCATCCTAAGACAGGTGAAGTGATTGTGGCGCGTAATCAGGCGATTACCGATGACCTAGCGCAAGAAATTGGCAAAGCCAAGGTAAAAGAAGTGAAGGCGCGATCGGCGCTGACCTGTGAAGCGGCTAGATCCGTTTGTCAGCACTGCTATGGATGGAGCCTTGCGCACTCTCATATGGTGGACTTGGGCGAAGCGGTCGGTATTATCGCAGCACAGTCGATTGGTGAGCCGGGTACGCAGCTGACGATGCGGACGTTCCACACGGGCGGTACGTTTACGGGTGAGCTTGCGCCTCAAATTCGGGCAAAGCGTGCGGGTACGGTTCATATCTCGACAGATGCAACTGAGATGCGGGTTCGTCCGTTCAGAACGCGCCACGGGGAAGACGCGCTGGTGATGGAAGCGAACAACCAGATTTCTATGGAGAACAATGGGAAAGCGTATTCGATTTCGCTGCCTCAAGGTTCGATTTTGTTTGCTAAAGAAGGCGATGAGCTGAAAAAAGGCGATCTGATTGCTGAGCTGCCAAACACTAGCCGAGTTAAGAAAGTCACTGAGAAGGCGAGTAAGGACGTTACCTCGGATATGTCGGGTGAGGTGTTCTTTGATGGCCTAGTGCAGGAAGAGAAGACTGACCGTCAGGGGAATATGACCCGTTTGGCACAAAGAGGTGGCTTAATTTGGGTGCTTTCGGGTGAGGTGTATAACCTGCCGCCGGGTGCTGAGCCGGTGGTGAAGAACGGCGATCGCGTAGACGCAGAAGGCGTACTTGCTGAAACCAAACTCATTACCGAGCGCGGCGGTATCGTCCGACTCACGGATACCTCCAACGATGGCAAAGGTGGCCGGGAAGTAGAAATCATCACTGCTTCTGTACTGCTCGATCAGTCTGAAGTTGAAATTGAAAGTGGCCAGGGCCGCGAGCATTACTTCCTCAAAACATCCACTGGCCAAAAGTTCTCTTTGAACGCAACGCCGGGTACGAAAGTAACGGGCGGTCAGGTAGTCGCTGAGCTTGTAGACGACACCTTCCGCACGCAAACTGGCGGCATCATTAAGTTTGCTGGCGTAGAAGTTGCGAAGCGCGGTAAGGCGAAGAACGGCTACGAGATTACAAAAGGCGGCACCATTCTATGGATTCCGGCAGAAAGTCATGAGGTGAACAAGGATATCTCCTTGCTGATGGTTGAAACGGGCCAGTTCATTGAAGCCGGCACAGAAGTGGTTAAAGACATTTTCTGTCAGACCAGCGGCGTTGTGGAAGTGGTGCAAAAGAACGACATTTTGCGTGAAGTGACCATTCGTCCTGGTGATATCCATATGGTGGATAGCCCAGACGTTGCCAGTGCTAAAAACGAAACCATCGTTAACGCGGGCGAGGAAGTCATTCCAGGTGTGGTTGCAGATTCTCTGCGCTATGTAGAGTTTGTTGAAACGCCTGAAGGTTCGGCTTTGCTGCTGCGTCCTGTGCAAGAGTTTGAGGTGCCGGATGAGGCGAGAGTGCCTAGTCAGTCTTCGGTGAGCGATAGTGATGATAAGTCGATTAGTCTGCGTGCTATTCAGCGTTTGCTATACAAAGATGGCGAGCGGGTGAAGTCTGTAGACGGACTTGAGATTCTACGAACTCAGCTGGTGCTGGACATTGATGAAGGTGGCGCTCAGCTCACTGCCGACATTGAGATGAAGGCCGATGATGAGAATGACGAAGAGTCGCCCAAGCGTTTGCAGCTGGTGATTCTTGAGACGTTAGTAGTTCGCCGTGACATTGAGGCCGACCAGACTCAGGGCAGCACGAAGACGCGTTTGCTCGTGGATGATGGCGATGAGATTACCCCCGGTGCGGTGATTGCTAGAACTGAGATTCGCTGTAAGGAGGCTGGAGAGATTCGCGGTATTCGTGAAGATCTCGAGTCGGTTCGACGGGTGCTGGTGGTGCGTGACGCTGACCGGATGGTGATTGATACCGAAGGAAAGCCACCCATCGTGTCTGAAGGTGATTTGCTGGTAGATGATACGGAGATTGCTGAAGGATTGCGATCGCAAGAATCCGGTCAAGTCGTCGCTGTAGATGGCAACCAAATCACCATGCGAATTGCCCGCCCTTATCGCGTATCGACAGGCGCGGTACTTCACATTGATAATGGTGACCTGGTACAGCGTGGTGATGGCTTGGTACTGCTTGTCTTTGAGCGTGCTAAAACTGGCGACATTATTCAAGGTCTGCCGCGTATTGAGGAGCTGCTTGAAGCCCGTAAACCAAAAGAAGCCTGCATTCTAGCGGAGCGTCCAGGGGTTGCCCAGGTGGTATATGCCGAAGACGAAACCGTTGAGATTAAGGTGGTTGAAAGCGATGGTGTGGTGACGGACTACCCTGTCACACCGGGTCAGAACCTTGTGATCGGTGATGGACAGAAAGTCACAACGGGCGAGGCGCTCACCGACGGGCCTTCTAACCCTCACCAGATTCTCGAAGTGTTCTATAAGTACTTCCGCGAGAACAAGGGCACCCACGAGGCGGCGATGCTTAGCCTTGAGCAGGTGCAGTCGTTCTTGGTGAACGAAGTGCAGTCTGTGTATCAGTCACAGGGCGTGGATATTTCGGACAAGCACATTGAAGTGATTGTCAGGCAGATGACCTCGAAGGCGCGTTTGGAAGATGGTGGTGATACTACGATGCTACCGGGCGAGCTGGTTGAGATTCGTCAGCTGGAGCAGGTGAATGAAGCGATGTCGATTACGGGAATGGCGCCGGCGGACTATACGCCTGTGCTGCTCGGAATCACGAAGGCGTCGTTAAATACTGACAGCTTCATCTCGGCGGCTAGTTTCCAAGAGACGACGCGCGTACTTACAGAGGCGGCGATTCAAGGTAAGTCTGACTGGCTGCGTGGCCTGAAAGAGAACGTGATTATCGGTCGCTTGATTCCGGCAGGTACTGGCTTTAATGCCTATGAGGAGCCTACTTCACCTGAAATCGATACGTCGTTTGACGGGACGTTCTTAGGCAACGATATGGCACTTTCGGATATGGTGCTTGATGATCGTACGGCGCGGGCCTATGACCGTGAAGGTGGCCTGGATATGATTGCTGGTGATGGCATGGTCGGTGGAAATGAGAAGAAGGCTGAGGGGAATGGATCGACGACGCTGCCGTTGGGTGGCGATGGCTTGATTGATGATAAGAGCGTGCTGTAACAGGCAAGAAACCCACCTCGGCCTGCGGCCACCCCTCCTTGGAGGGGATTTGCTTTAGTCTGGTGAATTGGGTGAACGCTATATAAATAAAAAGGCGCTGTTGTTTAATCAAACAACAGCGCCTTTTTATTTGAGGAGAGCTGGCTTATACGACAAACCTTTGTGCGACGGTTTCGGGTTGGATGGCGGAGAGGACGACGTGGCCGGAGTCGGTAATGATGACAGCACGGGTGCGGCGACCGTAGGTGGCGTCTATGAGCTGGGTGCGATCACGTGCGTCTGAAATAATGCGCTTAATAGGAGCCGATTCTGGACTCACAATCGCAATCACGCGATTGGCGGAAACGGTGTTGCCGAAGCCTATATTAATAAGCTTCAGCGTGGCTGAGTGCTGCGCGGAGTGAGTCATGTACGTATTGATTAATGTGGAAGGATGCAGATGGTGGCACGGAATAAATGATTTTGTAGAAGGGCAGTGAATTAAAGCCAAACAGCTGAAGAAGGTGTCGAGAGATCCTTCAAACAAAAACCTAAGAGAGCGCCACTTTTTTAGAAGTGATGAGCGTTCTCTTAGGTTTCTCTCCTGTCACGCACTCATTGATCTATCGATCTATAAGTGCCGCTGTTATCGTACGGTTATTATAAAAAGACAGGTGGTTAACCTGAGCTGAATTGTACGGGTTGTTGCCGCACCATAGCAACAGCTATGTCGCTAATGATACAGCCGCAATCTGATAGCAAAAATCGCTTAAATTGACGAGTTTTTATCAGTTATTGACGATTTATGCGCTTTCTTGCGCGGAAAGATCGGCAGTTTTAACAAAAAGTTTTTGAATGTGATCGCCTCGCTTTAGCGTGACCTGTAGCGCCTCTCCTACCTTTACCTCATCTACTGTGCTTTGCAGCTGATCGGCCCGACGAATAGGCTGTCCACCAATTTCGATAATTACATCGCCCCGGCGCAACCCGGCCTCTGCCGCAGGCGTATTAGGCAGAACGCGTACTACCAAAACACCGTCAGTAACCGGTAGCTCAATGGCGCTATTAGGGTCTTCATTGTTCATCTTCGCCATGTCTGGCGTTAGCGTTGCAATTTGTACGCCTAAGTAAGGGTGCGCAATGCGTTCGCCCTTTGCGAGTCTAGCTTGAATAGACTTAGCCTTATCAATCGGAATGGCAAAACCAATGCCCATTGCATCAGCTCGAATGGCGGTGTTAATGCCAATGACTTCACCTCTAGCGTTCAGCAACGGGCCACCAGAGTTTCCAGGATTAATGGCCGCGTCGGTTTGAATAAAGTCGATGCGCTTATCAGGAATGCCGACTGCCGTGCTGGAGCGCTTGAGCGTGCTCACGATGCCAAGGGTGACGGTATTATCTAGGCCGAGCGGATTGCCGACTGCGATCGCCCAGTCGCCAACGGCCACCTCATCCGAATTTCCCAACTGCGCCACCGGCAAAGGCTCGCCTGCTGTGTCAATCCGAACTACCGCCAAATCTGTAATCTCGTCAATGCCTTCCACGTAGCCTTCAAACGAGCGACCGTCTTTGAGCTTTACGCTCACCTTGTCGGTGCCTTCTACTACGTGAGCGTTAGTGAGAATATCGCCGCGCTCGCTGATGATGAACCCAGAGCCCTGACCGCTAAGGCGTTCTTCTTGTGGAATATTTTGAAAGCCGCCGCCTCTGCCGAACGAGCCCCTGAAGAAAGGATCTTCGTAGAACATATCGGGAACGTTGCGCGTGACGGTGCGCTCTGTGTCGATGCGAACTACTGCGCTGCCGACGCTGCGAACGGCTGCGGCCACAAAGCTTTCACCTGAAAGAATGCTAGCGGCAGGAGATTTTTTAACGGCTGTGGGTGCCGTTTGCTCCAATACGGAAGGAGACATTTCCTGAACGGCGGAGAGTGCCCAGGCGGGTAGCATCCATAAGCTGTTTGTGAGCAAGAAGGCGATCGCTGCTGATGTCAGCCATCGAAGCCATCGGCGCAAAGACAAAGCAGTCAGGTTTTTAGGAAAACTCATCGAATCTCTCGCTCACTAAAACAAACGCACGGCACGGATTGATTGCGGTTCTACGGTATATGGTGCCAGCCTTTTTAGAAAATGTGGGGTGTGGATAACCTGCATATTGACAAGCCTGACTGAGCAACCGACTAAAATAACTCGAAGATGTGATCGATCCTTCTATGTTTACCGATGCGTTTAAAAGTAACTGTATGAGACATAGCCAAAACCGGACTTTTTCGAGGCAATCGCTGCTTTTAGGCGTACTTCTAACTGTCCTGACAACTGGCCTAAGCGGATGCAGCTCACTACCGGGCTCCTACAAAAAGCAGCTCGCCAACCATCTGACTGAAACAGGCGCAAAAATGTACGGCGCTTACTGGTGCCCTCACTGCGCCACCCAAAAAGAGTATTTCAACGGCGTTGTAGACCTAGTTCCCTACGTAGAGTGCGATCCGCAAGGCTATGATCCGCAGCCAGAGCTATGTTACGAGGCGGGCATTGATGTATATCCAACCTGGATAATTGAGGATGAGTATTACTTCGGTGCGCAGCCGTTAGGAAAGCTAGCGGTGCTTTCTGGCTTTGAGTCTGAAGCTAAGCCGCCAGCGGCTAAAGAACCGATTGAGTCGGGTGGCTATAGTCCAGCTCAGTAGTGAAAGCGAAAAACAACGATTTGACAACGCCTCAGCTTGCAACCGCGTAGTCTACAAGCTGAAGGACTTTTTGCTTAAGCGTATCTAGTCCCAAATTATTAGCCGCTGAGATAAAGACGGCCTGAGGATATTCGTCCTTAGCTAGCTCTAACGCGTCAGTACTGGCCTCGTCGAGCTTGTTGAATACAAGAAGAATAGGGCCAGGGGCGATGGGCATTTGACCGAGTAAGCCCATGACGGAGTGAATGTGGTCTTTCCAGGCTGAGTGCGAGGCATCGACGACATGAATGAGGGCGTCGGCTTCGGTGACTTCCTCTAAGGTGGCGCGGAAGGCGTCCATGAGTGCGGGCGGCAGGTCTTGAATGAAGCCTACGGTGTCGGTGAGAACGAGCGACTTGATATCGCAGCTATCGTCATCGGCAATTTGAATTTTGCGGGTGGTGGGATCTAGCGTGGCGAAGAGCTGGTCGGCGGCGTATACGTCGGCGTCTGTGAGCCGGTTGAGTAGGGTGGATTTTCCGGCGTTGGTGTAGCCGATGATGGCAATAGAAGGGACTGAGTTTTGCTGGCGACGCAGGCGCAGGCGGGCTCGGTGCTCCTGTAGGCCCGTAACTTCTTTTTGTAGGCGGCTGATGCGTTTTTGAATGGCTCGCCGCTCGGTTTCTAACTTGGTTTCACCGGGGCCACGAGTACCGATACCGCCGCCGAGTCGTGACATCGCTTGGCCGCGTCCGGTGAGGCGTGGGAGCTGATATTCAAGCTGCGCGAGTTCTACCTGGAGCTTGCCTGCACCGGATTTGGCGCGTTGGGCGAAGATGTCGAGGATGAGTTCGGTACGATCGACAACGCGGACGCCGACCTGGGCTTCTAGGTTGCGGATTTGAGCGGGGGAAAGATCGCGATCGCACACAATCAAATTCGCCCCTAAGGTCTGCACTGCCAGCGCCACATCGTCTACCTTACCGGCACCAATGACGGTTCTAGGATGAGGCCTTGCTCGCTTCTGCGTCATCGTTTGCAGCACATCACCGCCAGCGGTTTCCACCAGTCGCGCAACTTCCTCCAATCCATTTTCAAAGGACTCGTCCGTCATTTTGTCCGTCATGAGCCCCACAATCAGCACGCGCTCATGATCGGTATCAACCTGCTGGGCAACGAATACCCGGCGAAATTCTTCTTCTAAGCCCTCAGCCAGATCTAGAAAGTCCTGCTCATCTAAATCTTCTAACGTCAGTGGCTCAGAAACTTCCCACTGAACTTCGGGGTGGGGTACAAGGTGGGCGAGGTAGCTTTCGCGGATGTAGCCGGTAGCGCCGCCGCCTTTGCGTTTGAAGCCAGAGCCGGTGAGGGTGAGCAGGGCGATCGCATCCAATCGTTGAATGGCCATTGCCGTCAGCACGCTATGACTTGGGGGCTCTACCTTTAGCTGCGTCGCAATACAGCGAATTCCACACAAACGCTCAGCACCATAGCGCGGCAGCTCCAATACTGGGATCTGAGTTTTGTGCGGAGAGCCCACGCCGACACGAATAACGTGACCACGCCTATCTACATACGCACACACGGCCTGGTTAATCTCTGTACTCACCGCTGCCAAACGCTGCGCAAACTCAGGCGTCGTTACCCGGTCAATCGGCAAACGCTGATGATAAATTCTTCTGAGTTCTTTGAGCTGGCTTGTTTTAAGGCCCTTTAGCTCGCCGTAGATTTTCTCTATGGGGTCACTCCCGAGGTTAATGCGACTGTCTCTATTCTAGAGAGTGACTGGCGTTGGCTTCACACAGCTTAAGAGAAGGGCTTCCTTTGGTTTGTTTTGCCGCTTCGTCAATAGTACAAATGGTAGTACAATTTAGCCAAGCTCGTTTAAAAGTCTGTTTAAAGAGCTATCTGAGGCAGCAGCTTTCCTTAAACGTCAGGTCTTGCCCTTATAAGGGTCTATCGGAATGTTGAGGAATAGACTACCCTTACTTTCTAAGCTGGAACAAAGGGTATAAGCTAGCCCTTGTCAACGGAAGGACGACTGCTACTAGGCTCCTTTCGGTGGAAGCGCTATCATGGTGCCTTAATTTATACTTCGCTGATACGCAATTCGGCCTTGTAGCTGGCTTTTAGGTGGTGTAGAGAATCATTACTTTTAGAATGACGCTCTTTAGTTATAGTGCTCTGGTCTTTTTTCCTAGCGTGCTACTAAAACAAAGCTGCTGACTTGCCTGATACGGTGAAGCGATCGCTCAATGTTGTTACTTTAATATCAATCGCTATGGCTACTGAAATTAAGACAGATGATCCTGTTGTCACCAATGGTGGCAATACGACGACAGAAGAGTCCAAGGTGGATCTTTCCACGTCGGACACCCTGGAGCAGGTGAAAAAGGTGACCGCTCAAGTGGTCGATAGCTTAGGTGAGCTGCCTAAGTACTTTGGCGAATTTTTTCAAGAATACAGACGCCCGCTGCTGGCGCTAGGCCTTATTTTTGGCGCATTCATTTCAGTGAAGCTAACGCTGGCTATTTTGGACGCCATTAACGATGTTCCTGTACTAGCGCCTTTATTCGAGCTAATTGGCTTGATCTACAGCGGCTGGTTTATCTACCGCTACTTGCTCAAAGCTTCTAATCGCGCTGAACTTGCCAGCGAGATGAACGCTCTGAAAGACCAAGTTTTGGGTCGCACTTCTCAAATGTAATAGCTGTACCGCAGTATCTGTATAGCTGTGCGCTTGCAGACGTGCTCAGACGCCTTTACCTCGCGTTGACCTTAGGGTCTGAATAAAAAAGCCGGCTGTTCCACCGATAGTTTTTTCGGGGGCAGGCGGCTTTTTTATGCGTTGGGTAGAATCCGCACCTACCGCTGTGCTGTCGTTGCTGAACGTGGCTTCTATACTTAAAAGAAAAGCGATAGGACTGGTTGCCAAAAGTCCACAATCGGGATGGCCTGCGGGCTTGAGGGGCAAAGGTATGAACCCAACATTAGAACTGAACAAAGACGTAATGAAGGCGGTGGAGTCTTTAGACTACCGGGTGACGGTAGGAGACGTGGCTGCTCAAGCGGGACTGAATATAGCCGTTGCGGAGCAGGGATTGCTGGCGCTGGCTTCTGAAACGCAGGGACGCTTGCAGGTCTCTGAAGACGGCGAAATTGCCTACGCGTTCTCGAAAAACTTTAGAGGCGTGCTGCGTAATAAGTACTGGCAGCTTAGATTTCAAGAAACGCTTGCAAAGATTTGGCAGGTGCTCTTTTATATTGTGCGGGTGTCGTTTGGCGTTATTTTGATGGCGTCGATTGTAGTGATTGCGATCGCTATTTTGGCGCTCACTATCGCGATGGCTAGCCAAGGCGGTGGCGGCAACAACCGAGACGATCGCGGTGGCGGCGGGTTCTTTATTTTTCCCTCTAACTTCTTTTACATCTTCAGCCCTGGCTATGGACGCCGCAGGCACGGTCGCTCATATGCAAGCGGTAGAGGTGCCAGTCATCGGCCTTCTAACAGAGCTTCATCTGATCTCAACTTTTTAGAGGCAATTTTCTCTTTCCTCTTCGGTGATGGCGATCCCAACGCTGACTTAGAAGAGCGTCGATGGCGCACGATTGGCACGGTGATTGCTAACAACAATGGCGCGGTAACCGCCGAGCAGATTTCGCCTTACTTGAACGACTTGGGCGATGACTCGAATCGGGAGTATGAAGACTATATGCTACCTGTGCTGACTCGCTTTAACGGTCGGCCAGAGGTGAGCCCAGTTGGTGATTTGGTATATTACTTTCCTGAGCTTCAGGTGACGGCTGCGGAGCGAAGAAATGCTTCAGTCAGTGCCTACTTAAAGGAAGTGAAGCGTCAGTTTACGGCGGCAACCTCTGGTCAGGTGATGGGGGCGATCGCGCTAGGGGCTGTAAATATTGTGGGTGCGCTGGTACTCGCAAACATGTTTACGAGTGCTGCGGCACAGGGCTTTGCGGTCACGGGCTACTTAGCGTTAGTACAGTCTATTCTCGGTATCTTGTTTGCATATGGCATCGCATTTTTGGCCATTCCTTTGGCGCGCTACTACTGGCTACTGTGGCGCAATGGAAAAATTGAGAAGCGGAATGAAGAAAGAGCCGATCGCGCTGTGATGCTTAATCAGCTATCGACCGTTGATAGGTTTAAGCAAAAACTCTCTTTTGCACATCAGTTTGCTGAGCAGAAAGTGTTGCGTGCTGATGAATCTGTTTATAATTCGGGTAAAGACTTGCTGACGCAGGAGCTAGAGCAGACCGATCGAATAGATGCTGAATTTCAGCGGCGGCTGAACGAGATTTAGAACATTATTTGCCAAAACTTGAATATGGTTGAAAGAGAGAGTTGCTTGATGTAGAACTCTCTCTTTCTGTTTGGAAACCACTTGTTCTATCGTGGCCTCTTACACTGCTGTGCTGCTTGCGGGTGATGTGGGTTCGACTACTACAGTCGATGTTGTTTTGCCCGTTGCCGTCGTACCCGCTGCCGTGGGGCCAGTTGCTGAAAACGTGCGCCAGTCGCTGACTTTATTCTGCTGTAGAACAGCTTGTGCTGTGTCGATAGTGCTGCGATCGCCTTCGACGATCACAAGATAGTCGCCTGACTTATTAACGCGATCGCTATAGTACTGAGCCTGGTCTTTAGGCAAACCCCAGCCAACTAGCGCCCCTAACAGGCCACCACTAGCTGCACCTAACGCGCCTGCAAAAACTGTATTTGCCAGCAAAATACCTAGTTCAGCAACCGGGCCAACGCCTGGAATTGCCAAAACGCCCAGGCTACCAATCAAACCGATAGCGCCCCCGCTAATACCACCAACAGTGGCTGCCTCCGCTGAGGACTTAGCAATCTGTTTATCTTTGCTATCGCTAACGGCTGCACCTTGCATATCACCTGACTCAGCTCCTTTATTAACGACGGAGACTTTATTCATATCAAAGCCACTGTCTCTGAGCTTCATCATGGCCGTTTCTGCTTGGCTTCGGCTCGAAAAGAGACCGATCGCGCGTTCTGTTTGGATAGGCATAAGATTTGATTCCTCGAATAGGTTTACAGAGTTGCACACGAGTGTTGGTAGCTCACTAACACTCGTGTGCACCCATACTGGCCTGCTGACTACCACAGTCCCTCAACATATAGAAAGAAGCGGGTAGGGAAAAAGATACATTAAAGGGGGCTGTGCTTTCCGACTTTAGGTAGAGCTGGATATTGAGAACGAACAACATAACGATAGATCTCATGCCTATCAGCCTAAAGCTGCCAAAGCTTCACCAGTAGGGCAGATGCAAAAATCTTGCGATTGCTTCAGTATGCATAAATTGCTCAAAACATTTTCATATCACCAGGCTAATTTCAATGGATTCTGTACAGGTTGTATGGTTCAAAAAAGACTTCCGCCTGTCAGATCATCAGTGCCTGACTTTAGCCGCTGAAAAAGGGCCGATATTGCCAATCTATATTGTTGAACCTAACTACTGGGCTCTAGAGGATACGAGCTACCGGCAGTACCTGTTTTTGAAAGGTTGTGTAGAAGAGTTCGCTAGAGATTTAAAGGATTTAGGGACAGCGCTCGTAATTAAAGAAGGTAACGCTGTTGATATCTTGCAGTCTTTGAGCGATACGTATTCCAAGATCGAGCTGTGGTCGCACCAAGAAACCGGAAACAACTGGACCTACCAAAGAGATGAATCTGTAAGGCAGTGGTGCCGACAGAGCGATGTTGCCTTTCACGAGCCTTTGCAGTTTGGCGTGTGGCGCGGCTCTAAAATCGACCGTGACCACTGGGCTCAGCACTGGGATAAGCTGATGGCTGAGCCCATTGTTCAGCTACCGGAGACCGCATCTTTCGTAGAACATCTAGAAACCGAACACCTTCCTTCTCCAGAGTCTTTAGAGCTAGATCCTGATGGAATTAGCGAGCTGCAAACGCCCGGTAGAGAAGCTGCTTTAAAGGCTTTGAACAGTTTTTTGTACGAACGCGGCGAGCAGTACCGTACCGATATGTCGTCGCCGGTGACAGGCGAGTCGGGCTGTTCTAGAATGTCTCCTCATCTCACCTACGGTACGCTCTCTATGCGAGAGATTTATCAGGCCACGCTTCAGCGTAGAGCAGAGGTTGCCGCCTTGCCTAAAGAAGATCGTGGTAGCTGGCCGAGTGCGCTGAGTTCTTTTGTAGGTCGTTTGCACTGGCACTGCCACTTCACCCAAAAGCTAGAGCTAGAACCTGAACTAGAATGGCTGCCAATGGCCAGATCGTACGTGGGCTTGCGAGATGACGGCGATGATGCTGCGAAGCTCAAAGCCTTCGATGAGGGGCAAACGGGCTATCCCTTTGTCGATGCCTGCATGCGATATCTTCGCGCTACCGGGTGGATTAACTTTCGGATGCGGGCAATGCTGATGAGCTTTGCAAGCTACGACCTGTGGCTTCCCTGGCAAAAGAGCGGTGACGTGCTAGCCAGACTATTTACTGACTACGAGCCCGGTATTCACTGGCCACAAACGCAGATGCAGTCCGGCGTGACGGGTATTAACGCTGTCCGAATTTACTCACCGACTAAGCAAGGCGTCGATCAAGACCCAGAAGGCCTGTTTACGCGGCGCTGGGTACCGGAACTAGCTCACCTTGACGATAAGCTTTTGCAGACTCCTTGGCTATACGAGGGAGAGCTGGATTATCCCGCACCGATTGTTGAGCATAAACCTGCGGCGGCTGAGGCAAAAGCTAAGATTTGGTCGATTAAGCAAACGGCAGCGGCAAAGGAGGAGGCTGAAGCGGTGTATGAAAAGCACGGCTCTCGGAAGCAGCCTCGACGGCGAACAGCGGCAAAAAAGACGGGTGGAAAGTCTCGGACTCAGAAGGCTAGTGCAAAGAAAACGAGTGCAAAGAAAAATACAGATAGGAAGAAAGCGAATGTCGGTTGATGCAAGCGTGGGTGATTTGTTAGATCGGAAGGTGCTTGCGAACGATCAGCCGATTTTAGACGGCGGCGAGTACGTCCTGGTGGTTTTGAACCGGGCGCTGCGGGGAGAGGATAATGCGGTGATTGATTGCGCGATCGCTCAAGCCAACATTCTCAACACTGGCATCGTGGTCTATAGCGAAATTGACACTACCGCCACCTATGCTTCAGATCGTCTGATTTACTTTGCACTAGGCGCATCTAGAGAACTGGCTAAAACGCTTGCCGATAGAAATATCCTCTGTATTCAAGCGATTAGATCAGAAGATGATACAGATACCCTGCGGTCTCTTGTCGAAAAGGCAGCGGCTATTTATACCGACGAAGACTACACCGTTTGGGATAGAACGAGGCTCGAACGATTAGAGGCGATCGCAACCCAAAGCCTTTTCTACATTGACGCCTCCCGACTAGTCCCCACCCGCAAGCTACCAAAAGGCCTTAGTACAACGCCTGCATTTAGAAAAGCTCACGGTACTCTTAGAGATCACTATGCTGCGCTGCGCAAAGAAGTCTCAGTTTCACTAAACGCTGCTACTCACGTAAAAGATCTCATCGTTCAAAACTTTGCTAATTATGACGACAACGCTCTAAAGTCGCTCGTGGCGCAATGCCATATCAATCACGACATTCCTATATCAAAAGAGCATCCTCCTACCAAATCCGAGATAGCGGCTCGACTGAAGACGCTGCAAAAGGACATTTTGGCAAAGTACAAGTGGATCAGAAACAACGCTGCGCTTGAGCATTCCACCTCTGAGCTATCGCCATACCTTCACTTTGGAATGATTAGCCCGCACCAGGTACTAGCCGCTATCGAATCAACAGATATTCCTAAAAGCTACACATGGAAGTTTCGAGATGAGTTTTTAACCTGGCGAGAATGGTCTCACTACCAGGCGTTTTGCACGCCAAACCTGCATGAGTACGAAGCACTTCCTGAAGAGGCGCGACAGACGCTATCAGATCACGCGGACGATGAGCGTCCTGAACTGAGATCGTTTGACGACGTTTTGCACGGCAATACGCCTGATGAAACGTGGAATGCTGCTCAGCGTGAGTGGTTGAATACAGGATGGCTGCACAACAACTTAAGAATGTACTGGGCTAAGCAGGTGTTTCGATTTACGCGATCGCCCGAAGAAGCTTGGAAAATAGCCTGCCAGCTCAACGATAGCCTTTCCCTAGACGGCAGAGACCCTGCAACCTATGCCTCTATGCAATGGGCATTTGGCAATGCGAAGAAGGGCTATAGCGAAAAACCGATCTACGGCTGGGTTGCGCCTAAATCGGATCGAGCAATATTAAAAAGAACAGGAATGAAGGAATGGATACAGGCTCGGCTGTAGCTGTATGTGCATAGCGATAGGGTAGGCTTGACCTTTGCTCGTGTTTCTAGAGCAAAGGTCATAAGCTTACTTACCTAAACTGCATACCGCCCTAAACCGCAGACAACAGCTCACGTCGCTCTGCCTCTAGGCTATTCCGCTCAGAAAGCGCAGGCTCAGTAGTCGGCTGTCCTACCGTCGCTGGATTTTCTAGTCCAACATCACTACAGTGTGGATCAATGCCCAGCCCTTGCCGTGGATAGCTCTGACAGATAGCCTTGTACTCCTCAATCGCTTGGAACAAATCTTCGCGAGATAGCTCATTCAAATAGCCACACTGACCAATTTCACCTTTGGGTAGCGGCGCAACCAGGTTTTGTCCTCGCTTCTGAAAGATTTTCTCTTGAGAAGACCAAAGTGTCTCCTTGTTGTTCAATACTTCGTGCCACAGGCTTAGGCCAAAAGCACTAATCAAGTTCATAATTCGCTGACATTCTTTAGCGTCAATCCATCCCAGACGCTGACTGAGGTACGCCCCAAAGCCCATGCCGATGGAAACAGCGTGTCCATGCAGCAGTCCTGCCTCAATTTCAAACCCAGGCGACCACGTATGACCGTAGGCATGCGGGCGACACTGATGCGTCTCGTAAAGATTGTTGTACTCAGCGGCAACGTAGCTACGAATCGCGCCACCTAAAATCTTTTTAGAGAGCGTTGTAATTCTGTCGCCATCCTGACAATCGACCGTGCCAAAGCGAGTAGAAATCAGATCTGCGCTCGCCTGCTCCAAATCTTCAAACAGCACCGCATCTTTGACCACCGCCATCTTGATAATTTCAATAATGCCGTGACGTAGCCAGCCCTCTCTCAATGTTCTGAAAAAGAAGCGGTCGGTGATGGATAGAACAGGCGGGTGATACGCGCCGAAGAGATTCTTGTAGCCAAAGCCGTCGCAGCAGGTGCGCGGCGAGGGGCCAGCGTCTACACCAGCAACAATAGAGGTGGAAAGCATGACATAGGGCGTATTGCGATGGTAAAGCGCGCAGGCAAGGCCACCTGTGTCTGCAAGGACGCCGCCGCCCATAATCAGAACCGGCTCGTTGCGAGAAATGCCTAGCCGCTTAAAGTCACCGAGCATCTTTTCTACGGTATAGATGCCTTTATCAACTTCCATGGCTCTGTATACCAGCACTTCCAATGGAATGCCGTGATAGTCAAAGTAATGCTCAAGCTGCTCGCCGTAGAGCTGCGCGACGTTTTGATCGACCAAACAAACGCACCGGTCTTGCGAGATATATACGTCTCTTAGCGCCGTCTGATTGGGATCTAGCGTGTTATCGACAATGCGAATTGAGGTGAAGGTGCGTGAGCCTACAACAGCTTCTATCACCTGGTCGTCGGCGGTACTCTCTACCGAGCCCATGCTTTCTCTGTAGCTAGAGGTTGGGTAGATAGCGTGAGGGTTTGTTTTAACTAATTTCTGGGATAGGTCTTGATAGAAGGCGGCGCGATCGCCTGACAAAAGGCGGTTTAGCAGCTTTTCGTCGCGAAAGTCAGACCGACTTACCTCGAGGGCCAAATCGCGCCACGCCATACCTTTCTTTGAATCAAAGGCCGTCACTAGTTCGGCGATCGCATTAAAAAAGCGGCTCAAAGAGAAGTTTAGAGCGCTCCGTAAGCTTCTACAGGTAGAAATGCCTGAAACCGCATCTGCTGCTGAAAAGGCCTGCCCAAGTTCTTCACTAAAAGCGGGCGCGTCAATCAGCGCAAGCAACATTCTTTCTAAACTTTTGCTAGAAAGAATGTCGTGAACGCGAGTACTAATACCTTCAGAGGTGTCTTGAGAGGCGATCTCATCAATGTCTTGCGCGGAAATAAAAGACTTGATGGCTGTTGTCGTTGTCGTTGATGTCATTTGCGAGGTAGCTTACACAGGAGAACTCAAGCAAAAAGGTTTTATATTGTTGCTTTTAGTGGTAGTAATTTTTTGGTTGTGAAAATCTCTTTTGAAAGTACTTTAACACAGCTTTTTAAACGAGGAGGGTGTTTCTACTGAGAAAAATTGATATTTGAAACGCAGTCACACAGGCGCGCACAGCCCTGTTTAGAAGTCAATATGTCGTTTGAATCATTCCTGTGCTGTCTAATTTAATTTGTGGTTGAGGCACTATACATACAACAAAGTGCTGTGGTATGGATGTTAAATGCAAAGCGTGTGACCGTTGTTCTTTGAATCACTCTTTCTGAATCAGTCTGAATCAGTCTTTTGACGGAGGGGAGATAAGGAGGAATCGCACACCGTAAAAGAGCTGTGTCCTCTCATCCGCTTTTGTCCCGCCTACAGCCTTTCTACCGGAAATAATTCAACATGATCAGCACCGCTCAGCCGAGAACAGCTCTTCCAAAGACGCCACCTATCGCTAGGCCAGTCACCCCTTTAGGAATTCTTGTTGAGCAACTAGAACATATTGTTGAAGCGGCCCAATCAGAACCCATCTCAGCTCAGCTCAAAACTTCTTTGCAGGAAGCCTATCAGCTGGCGGCTGGTCTTGATCCGTATTTAGAAAGCTGTACGACGGCTGAGTCAGCAGCACTCGCGAACCTGACGAAGCGGACTCAGGCAGAAGACTGGAGCCGGCATTTTGATGACGGTGAAACCGTGCGCGCCCTGGAGCAAGAGATGCTGTCGGGCCATATTGAAGGCCAGCTTTTGAAGATGCTGGTTTCGATTAGTGGGGCCAAGCGGGTGCTAGAGATTGGTATGTTCACTGGGTATTCGGCATTGGCGATCGCGGAAGCCCTCCCCGAAGACGGCCGTCTCCTCGCCTGCGAAGTAGACGAATACGCCACACAGTTTGCCGAGTCCTGCTTTGCTGCATCCCCTCACGGCAGCAAAATCTCTGTGAAAGTCGCCCCCGCTATAGAAACGATGCGCGACCTAGCCCAAGCTAAAGAGACATTCGACTTAGCCTTTATTGATGCTGATAAGGGCGGCTACATAGACTACGTGAATCTGTTGCTAGAAAGCAGCTTGCTCGCGCCCAACGGATTTATCTGTGTGGATAACACGCTCATGCAGGGCCAGCCTTACCTGCCCGAACATAAGCGCGCTGAGAACGGCAAGCTGATTGCTCGCTTCAACCAGTTTGTGATAGACGATCCGCGCGTTGAGCAGGTAATGCTGCCGCTCCGCGATGGCTTCACGATTATTAAGCGCAAATAAGTAAGGCAGAACAGCAAAGAGTATCTCTAACACATGACACAAGCACTGCCTGCCTCGGCGAACCGCCCGACCATTATCAAAAGTCTCAGCACGCTTTCCCTGCTACTCGTACTACTACCTTTTAACCTGGTGGCCGTCCTGTGGTCAGCGGCGAAGAATGCGGTTATGAATGCTTCGGGCGATCGCACTCAAAAAGCCGCTGCCTCAACCGAACAAAAGAGAGTTTTGATCACAGGCGCTAAAATGACCAAAGCGCTACAGCTCGCCAGAGCGTTTCATCGAGACGGCCATCAGGTGTACCTGGTCGAAACGCATAAGTACTGGCTCTCTGGTCATCGCTTCTCGCGCGCGGTCACTGGCTTTTATACAGTACCCGCACCTGAAAAAGACAGCGACGGCTATTGCCAAGACCTCGTTGACATTGCCAAAAACAATAGCATCGATCTGTTCATTCCAGTATCTAGCCCCATCGCTAGCTACTACGATTCTTTAGCGAAAGTAGCCCTAGCGCCCTACTGCGAGTCTCTTCATTTAGATCCCGAGCAAACCGAAATTTTAGACGACAAGCATGCCTTTTGCAGCAAGGCTCGTGAGCTAGGACTCCCGGCTCCCAAAGTGTTCCGCATTACTGACCCGCAGCAGATACTAGATTTTGATTTTGAAAGCGACGGCTCTCAATACATTGTCAAAAGCATCCCATATGACTCAGTGCTGCGGCTAGACCTTACCAAGCTGCCCTTTGAGGGTATGGAAGCCTACGTTCGCAGTCTGCCTATTAGCGAGCAGAAACCTTGGGTGATGCAAGAGTTCATTCGCGGCCAAGAGTACTGTTTTCATGCCACCGTTCGCAAAGGAAAAATAAGGCTCCACTGCTGTTCAGAGTCCTCTCCTTTTCAGATTAACTACGAGCAGGTAGACGTTCCGGCAATCTACCAGTGGGTTGAAGCATTTGTGAGCAAGATGCATCTGACGGGACAGGTTTGTTTTGACATGATTCAAACAGAAGATGGCACCGTTTACCCCATTGAGTGCAACCCGCGCCTGCATTCGGCTATCACGATGTTTCACGACCATCCTGGCGTCGCTGAAGCCTATCTGTCTGACGGGAAAGAGAATGAAGTGCCGGTTGAGCCACTGCCCGATAGCAAGCCTACGTATTGGACATATCACGAGCTATGGAGGCTCTTGAGCGTTCGGTCTTTACCCGAACTGCAAGCCTGGTGGGCAAAAATGACGCAGGGTACAGATGCGGTACTACAGCCAGACGATCCGCTGCCCTTTTTCATGCTGCACAACTGGCAAATTCCCCTGCTTCTTATCGACAATCTCCGCCGCCTGAAGGGCTGGGTCAAAATAGACTTCAACATTGGCAAACTCGTTGAGCTTGGCGGTGACTAGCTTCGCCTTCTATCAAGCCACAGCGACATCAGCATATCTTTACCTTTCACTTCTAAAACAATGGCAGCAACTGCAACTCGCGAGAATCCTAATTCCGAAGCTAAGCAAAGAGTCTTTGACCTGATGCTGACGTTTGTTAAAAGTCAGTGCCTGTATGTAGGCACTCGGCTTGGCGTTTTCAATTTGTTGGATGATAAGGGTGAGCAGAGCGTGGAGGACTTGGCTGAAGCCACTCACACCGACCCCGAAAGGCTCTACTTCATCCTGCGCGGCCTTGCCCATGTAGACGTTCTAGAAGAGAAACCAGGCAGAATATTTGCCCCGACAGAAACCTCTGAACTGCTAGTCACTAACAAAGCCCCCTCAGCAGGCCATTTGGCCATGCACCTCATTGAACCTGCACAGTGGGACGCCTGGAAAATATTGCCAGAAGCGCTTGAAAAGGGCGTCGTTCCTTTTGAGCTAGCCAACGGTATGGGCGTTTATCCCTACTGCTATGAAAACGAATGGAGCAAAGAGACTTTTATTAAGGCCATGAGTTTTCTCACGGGCTCCCAGGTAGAAGGCTTGCTAGATGCCTACGATTTCGGTCAGTTTGAAACTGTGATGGACGTGGGTGGCGGGCAAGGTGGCCTGATTTCTAGCATTGTGAAACGGTACGGCTGCAAGGGTATTTTGTTTGATTTGCCTGATGTCACCGAGACGGCCAAAGCGTATATGAACAATCAGGGCATTGATCCGGACGCGATTGAGATTAAGGTCGGTGATGTGTTTGAATCTGTTCCTAAAGGTGCAAATGCGATTGTGATGAAGCATTTCATCTCAGCCTGGAGCGATGAGGACGCGATGAAAATTTTGGCAAATTGCAAAGCGGCACTACCGGCTGACGGACGGCTGATTTTGCTACAGTCTTTTGTGCCTGATATTGACGAGCCAAAAACAGAGGCTGATGGGATTATGCCGGGTATTTTTGCGGTGCAAATTAATGTGGCGACACCGGGCGGCGGCTGGCGGACGAAAAACCAGTTTCAGGCGCTGTTTGAGAAGAGTGGCTTTCAGCTAGAGAAGGTAATCAAAACAGATAACAGTCTCTCTGGAATGGAATTTAGCCTCAGTGCCTGAAAAAGGCTAAACGTGCGTGGGGATCAGAGGGCCTAGCGTGAAGGGCTGAAGTTAAAGGTTAGTGACAATTGTGGTGGGTCTGTCAAATCGCCTGATAGCCTAAGTTACGACTTTATTTCGCCGCCCTCCACAAAAAGCATGAACGACCTAGGCAAAGCCCTTTTGGGTAAAGTTGATGAAATTATCGACATCTGGATCGAGGAAGTTCGTCGTGACATGAAGATAGATAGCAATAAAGGCATGACCTACGAAGCGGTTCATAACGGGTTGCCCTTAGTGCTGGCTTCTGTGGCAACGCTACTCACGACAGCTTTCGCCGATGAAGAGACTGAACTGAACGAAGAGGCGACAGAACACGGAGCCGTAAGGGCTGAACAGGGCTTCGATATTGCTGAACTGGTGCGCGAGTATCGGACGCTTAACAGGGTATTGATTACGGCACTAGAACCTGATTTGATGACAGGCACTGTGTCAGAGGTGATTAAGGCGCTGCGTAAAATTGATGAGGTCATCGATCGCGTTGTCTTACTCTCGATCGAAAGCTACGTCAGTCATCGGCTGGGCCTACTGGAGAAAATGCACGGACAGCTGTTGCTGACCAACCAGGAGCTAACGCGCCTGGTGCAAATTCAAAGGGACAACGTATCTCATTTGGCTCATGAGCTGAAAAATCCGTTGAACTCTATTATTGGATTTTCCTCAGTGCTTTTAAGAAAGCAGCGTCAGGTGCTGACCGATAGCCCCCCTAAATCTATTGAGATGAGGCAAGTTGAGCGCATCCTCAACAATGGACAGCAGCTACTACGGCTTATTAACAACACGCTAGAAGTCTCCCGCTACGAGTCTGAGCAGCTGGCTTTGAAAGTGGAGCCCGTGCATGCGCCCATGCTGATAAAAACGGTTGCGGAGTCTTTTGAATCGGTAGCGCGTGATAGGCAAATCGCGCTGAAGATGGATTGCGATCGCGCCCCTAATGAGGTCACTACCGACAGCCTTCGCCTTCAGCAAATTCTGACCAACCTAGTGAGCAACGCCATTCGCTACACCGATGAAGGCGAAGTGAGCATTTCCTGCTACTCGGTAGATGAAGAGAGCTGGGCGATCGCAGTCTGCGACACCGGTAAAGGCATTCCCCTCGACCTACAACCCAAAATATTTGAGCCTTACTTTCGAGTGGGTGACAAAAACGACTACGCCCCCGAAAGCAGCGGCCTTGGCCTCACCATTGTTAATAAGCTTGTGCAGCTTCTTCAGGGCCGAATCGAACTCACCTCAGAAGTAGACAGCGGCTCCACTTTTTTGGTGATACTGCCACTTGCGCTCGAAACGCCGCTAGCCTCATAAGGTGAATTTAAGAATCAGCCTATCCTTCGAGCTGCGCAACCACCGTACTTTGATAGTAGTGCTGCAAAATTTGCTCAAAGCTCCAGCCTTCTTCTGCAAGGCGTCTTGCACCCCACTGGCTCATGCCAACGCCGTGTCCAAAGCCTGAGCCCGTGACCGTTACTGTGTTAGCTGCCGCGTTGAGATTGATGTTGAAGCGCGTGCTGCGCAGTCGAAGCGCCGAGCGAACATCTCTGCCCCTTAGCGTTTTGCTCCCGCTACTGCCCGTGATGCTGATGTTGGCAACGCGGCCACCTGAAGAGAGCTGGGGGGCACTCACGCTGCGAACGGTGCCAATATCGCCAATTTTATCGCTGAATTCTTTAAGGCTAAACGTTTCTTCCCAGGCGAAGACCGGCGAGCTGTGGTCGAAGTCTTCTACGCCGCGCAAGTAAGGCACGTCGCTACTCCAGACCTCATTTGCATTCTCGGTATAGCCGCCGGAGGACGAGTGAAAGATAGCCTCAATCACCTGGCCGTTGTACGTAACGACCTGATTAGTGGTGGCATTGACCGCAGCCAGCGTGTTGGGATGCTCTTGCTCTAGGCCTTTGTATACTTGAAAAGTGGTGGTAGCGTCTACGTCGTAGAGCGGGTTGTTGGAGCGCGATCGCTTGTAAAGCGCGTAAGACCTAGCCGCCACTGCCTGAGACTGCAACGCCGCCTGTGGCCAGCTGGTCGGCATTTCACTTCCAACCACGCTGTACAAATAATCGTCCAGATCAACGTAGTTAACCGCCGTTAGCTCGCCATCTTCGAGCGCTACCATCACCCGCCCGCGATACCATTTCTCCCCGATCCACACGTAGCCGTCTTCACTAGGCTCTAGCCAAAACGCATTGGACTCTGAAAGAGTTTCTCGGCCATTGGTCAAATCTACGCTGTTGCCGTCTGCTTTCATTGTGATGCCCTGAAGCTCGGGCAGCTGATAGAGCGCTTTGCCTGAGCCATCGCTAATGACACCCATGCTAGAGCTGCCGACGGTGATAGCTTCGTCGCCTTGTGCGATCGCCACCCTCATTTCCACCGCCTGCACAGGTACTATTAGCAGCACCCACAGTAGCGAGCCACCGAGCCAGCTCAGGCCGCGCCACAGGCCTAATCCTGACTTCTTTGTCTGCGTTTGGCGCGTCGTCAGGCTAAAGAGCCAGTTCTTAGCAAAGGAATTGGTTTGCGTATGCATGGTAGAAAAGGCGAATAGGTTTGGAGGCTTTACGGATCTATCGAATAGCTGAAATCAACGTAAGTTGAGATACGTTTCATCGTTCCCCAACCATCTCTAAAATCTGAACATTTCCCAAGAAGCGACGTGGCAGTTTATCGGCTGGCCACTTTCTACAGTAGTCCCGCCGTCTTATACAGGCTTTCTAGCCGCGCCATAATCTTTTGCCCATACAGCGGATCTGCCGCCCACAGGTTGCTGAGCTGCCCCACCAGAGGCGCAACGCCCCGCTTTACAAAGTCAAACCGAGGATCGACCTTTTCTCTGGCCAAAGGCTCCGTACTGGCATAGGCTTTCAAATGCTGAATATGGGCGCGAACGCCAATCCGCGCACTTTCAAAACTCGCTAAATTGCCTGCACCATCTGCTAGCCCCGCAAAGTTATTCTGCACGGGCTTAATCAAACCGGGAAAGCGCAAAAAGTCAGTCTCTACGCACATCTGACAAAAGGCAATATCGTAGTCCACTCCTTCAATCGTGCCTTCTTGCCTGTATAGCTTAGGCAGATCGGGAAAGCGGTCTAGCGCCTTGTCGTTTTCGTTGCGTAAGAAAATAGCCAGCTGCGTTTCGGTGGTGCTGCCGTGGCTCATAATCACGTCAATGGAGCCGGGACAGATGTTGAGCACTGAAACGGGGCGTAGCTGAAGCGTGCGGGTGGCGGCGTCCCAGCCAATGGAAATGCTGAAGGGCTTAAGATCTACAGCTTTGACGTATACCGCGCCGCGATAGCGTACGCGCCTGATGTCGGTGGTGGCAGAAAGATCGACGCCGAGGCGGTCGGCTAAATCGATGGGAATGTAGGCGTTGCCGCTGATGATGATGCCTTTTTCGGCGTAGGGGCCACCGTTAATTTCGATGTTGATGGTGGGAAAGTCGGGCTCGGTGACGGCGGGTGGTGTGGGGCTGCTGCCGTTAATTGCTCGGCTCCAGGCAGCAAGGCCGTTGGCAAGGCCGATAGCAAAGCTGCGGCGTCTTTGGGTGAGCAGCGCAAAGTCTTGCGGGTTCGTGAGGTAGGCAATTTCGGTGAGCAGCGCGGGCGGTAGCGTTTGGCGAACAAAGGCGAGCCTGCCGGTACCGGCTTCGGTGTCGGGGCGGACGCCTCGGCTGGGGAGTTCAGGGACTTCTTTGAGCAGGTTAAGCAAAATGAGTTCGGCCTGGTCGCGGCGATCGCGATTATTCGCAATGTAATAAACCGTTGCGCCTCGGGTGGCCGTATTGCCAAATTCTTCCGCGTGAATTTCGAGGGCAACCGCACCTGGCTTGGTTCGCGCGTTTATCCAGCCCAGGCTTTGGGCCAAGCTGAGGTCGTCGGGCACAGAGAGTACGTCAAATCCACGCGATCGCAATTCCGGCACGATCAAATCTCGCAGCGCAATCATTTCCTGCGCTTCACTAGTGCGGCCTGCCCGAGCCCCCAGATCACGAACGCCATTTTCCAAACCGCCGTGGCCTGCTGAGATAAAAATCTGTGGTGCCATAGAACTAAGGTGCTCGCTGTAATCTCTGGAGAATATCGCCAACCTACCTTACTTGATGAGTGGCTTATTTGATTGATTCGTGCCTTAGGTTAATCATCAATTAATCAACTTCCGAACTTACGTCAACGTCTTTGGGTTGGCTCAATTTCTTAAACAGGAGCTGAACGCCCAGTGCAGCGAGGCCCAAAGCGGCAATGCCAAATACACCCGCGCCTAGCGCCACCATGCCGACTACCAGCGTTCGGACGGCTGAGGAGATATTCACAACGGCTGGATTAGAAGAGGTTACGGGCTTATTGGCAAAGCTGGTGGCAATCGATACTGTCAGCCGATAGGCCAACAGCGAAAAGGTGCCTGCGGTAAGTGCGCCTGTGAAGCACTTCAGCGGCGTTGCCGGGGCTTTGTCTGACACCTCTTTGCTGAGATTGGGTACCTGAGTTTTCTGGGAGGGCTTTTCCATAACGCGACGTAAGGTAAACAGTTAATGCGGAGACTTTCGTATCAGTTTACGGGAGGAGGCGATCGCTCTAAAATGAACTGCCTTCCTAACTATAAGGACACCTTAGCCAGTGGCTCAAAGAGCGCGTAAAAGATTTGGCCAACACTGGCTTCGCGACGATCAAATTCTCAATCGCATTGTCACCGCAGGCGAGCTAACCGACGCTGACCACGTGCTCGAAATTGGCCCCGGCCAGGGCGCACTCACGCAGCGCTTACTCAATACTCACGCAAAAGTACTGTCCATTGAAATTGACCGTGACCTGTGTTTGCAGCTCAGCGAGCAGTTTATTGCCTATATGGCCAGCGGTCAGTTTCGGCTGATTGAGTCGGACTTTTTGAAGCTGGATTTTGACCAGGCGCTGATTGATTTTGAGCTAGCGCGTCCCAATAAGGTGCTGGCGAATATTCCGTATTACATCACCGCACCGATTTTAGAGAAGCTGCTGGGGACGATGCGATCGCCTAACCCAAACCCGTACGACAACATCGTGCTGCTAGTCCAAAAGGAAATTAGCGATCGCCTCTGCGCCCTCCCCGGCACCCGCGCCAACGGAGCTTTGACCATCCGCGCCCAGTACCTCGCTGAATGCGAAGAAATCTGTGTCGTTCCACCCACCGCCTTCAAGCCACCGCCAAAAGTAGAGTCCGCCGTCATCCGCATCACGCCACGGCCCTTTCCCACACCGGCTAGAAACCCCGTGCGCCTCGCTCAGCTGGTGAAAGTCGGCTTCTCGCAAAAGCGCAAAATGCTGCGAAACAACCTGCAAAGCATTGTAGAGAAAGACCTGCTGAGTGGCGTTCTAGAAAGCCTTTCACTCAATCCTCAAATCCGCGCTGAAGGCCTGGGTGTGGCCGACTGGGTAGCGCTCAGCGATGCAATCGATGCTTCTGATGTTCAGATACCGTGACTTTTCCTATCCATGCTTACTCTTCTTGCCTACGCCAAAATCAATCTCTATCTGGAAATCATTGGCAGCCGTCCAGATGGCTTCCATGAGCTAGTAATGATTATGCAAAGCGTGGGGCTCTCAGACATCGTTACGCTGAAGCCGCTGAAAGCCTCTACGATTCATATCATTTGCGACCATCCACAGGTGCCTACAGATTCTAAGAACCTGGCGTATCAGGCGGTGACGCTGCTACAAAAACGACTGCCGAATCGTACGAATCCCTGCGGCGGCGTGGAAATCACCATCGATAAGAGAATTCCGATTGGCGCAGGACTCGCAGGCGGATCTTCTAATGCGGCCGCAGTGCTCTTTGGGCTGAACGTGCTGTGGCGGCTGGGCCTAACGCGGATTGAATTGCAGGAGCTAGGCGCTGAGCTAGGCTCGGATGTGCCGTTTTCTTTGGCGGGGGGATGTGCGATCGCCACCGGACGCGGTGAAGAAATTAGCCCGATTCACAAAGCCCCCTGTCTCTATGCCGTTCTCGCCAAGTACACCAGCCTCTCAGTCTCTACCCCCTGGGCCTACAAAACCTACCGACAGCAGTTTGAGAGCACCTATCAGTCTTTAGATAAGGTCGTGAGTCTGGAAGATCGGCTCTCTCGAATTCATTCCAGCGGCATGGTCAAAGCGCTTAGCAGCGGTAAAATCGACGCGATTAAAAAACACCTTTCTAATGATCTAGAAAAAGTGGTGCTGCCTGCGCATGACAAGGTGGCTCGGCTTAAAGAAACAGTGGAGGCGATCGCATCAGCCAAAGGCTCCCTTGGCACCATGATGTCTGGCTCTGGCCCCACCGTATTCACGCTCACTGAAACAGTTGAACAGGCACAGGACATTATGCAGGCTGTAAAAGCAAACGTAGACGACTCAGATTTGCAGCTATTCGTCGCGCCGTTTGCGTCCAAAGGTATTCGTACGGTTGAGCAAACTGGCTAAGTAAACCGGCTAAGCAAATATCCAGCCACGCGTGCCATCGTCAATATCACAGCCGCGATCATTCCGCTCCTTTGCTATACTGAACCCCTCTGTCCACACCCCGAACTTTATGAAGCGCCTTCCTTTTGATAGCCAGCAAGTCATGCGCCGTACCGAAGATTTGATCAGCGCCGCTTCTAACCGCTACCGCATCACGGTTCAGGTCGCTAACCGCGCTCAGCGCCGCCGCTTTGAAGAATTTGACAGCTTAGATGAGTCAAAAATGAAGCCCGTACTGCGCGCCATTGTTGAAATGTCTGATGAGCTAACTCAGCCTGAGATTATTGGCGAATAGGTTTTGCTGACCGTTCAAAATAGTTAGAGGGAGAGCGGTTGCGGGTTGTGCGATCGCTCTTCTTTTTATGCAATCAATCAGCGTGCACCCATGAATCGCCACTTAAAATCTGGAGACGGCTGGCGAATTGGCTGGAATCCTACAGCTGAGGAATTTTGCGGACTTGTCGCGGGAGATCTGTGGTCAATTGAGCTAACCGCTGTAGAATTTGCAGACTTTTGCCGAGTCGCTCAGCAGCTAGGCCAAACCATGAACGCGATGGCCGAGCAGCTGATGGATGAAGAAACGCTAAGCTGCGAGCAGGAAACAGAAGCGATTTGGATGGAAGCTGAGGGATTCCCTAAAAAGTACGGCCTGCGGTTTATTTTGCACGCGGGTCGTAGAGGCGAAGGCGAATGGCCCGCCTCAGCAGTGCCTTCCCTACTCGCGGCACTTTTACAGCCGCCCTTTGACTCAATTTCACCGAAAAAGTTTCATAAATAGGCCACTTTCAGGCCTAAAGTTCATAAATAAAACAATTTTTGTCATTTTATCTGGCATCTAAGGGTTTAGATTAGGTTTTGTATTGAGCCAGAATCTAACTAGCAGATCTGGCGTGACCGCTATACGGGGTCGCTATGTATGTATCTATTCTGGAGCTGGGTGTATCGTGAAAGTAAAAGTGGTCAGCGATACGCTGTTTAAGCTCAGTCCCAAGCTCTCTAGCCAGCTCTCCAATGCCGAGAAGGTGTTCGTCAAAAACGGCACTGAGTTTGAACTGATTTCTTATACAGAAGCTGAAGGCAACCATACGCGCCTCGTACTCGCCAATCAAACCTTAGGCAATAGCCAGAAAATTTGGTACGGCTACAACCCTGACATTCAAATTGAGTCTTCACCCGTCAAGCTTGTGGTAATTAGCGACACGCTTTTCAAACAGCGACCTATCCTCTCTTCGCAGCTATCGAGTGCAGATAAGGTATTTGTTAAAAACGGCACGCAGTTCGACTTACAGTCCTACTTGCCGGCAGGGGGAAATCACCTCAAAGTATCCCTAGCCAATAAGTTTCTAGGCCCAGAAAATCTCAATACCTGGTATGCCTACCAGCCCGACGTTCGCGTTAGCGGCTCTACTGTAAAGCTCAAGGTTGTCAGCGACACGCTTTTCAAGCTCAAGCCCATCTTTTCCTATCAGCTCTCTGCCGATGAAAAGGTATTTGTTAAAAACGGCACTGAGTTTGAGCTTGCTAACAGTGAAAAGGCTGAGTCTAACCACGTGCGTGTTTCGCTGGCGACAACCGGCCTGGGCGATCGCAATCTCAAAAACTGGTTCGCCTACGCTCCCGATATCGTCGTTGAAGGCAATCCGCCCGATAACGCCCCCGATTCCAATTCAACCGAAACCCCTCAGCCCGTCCCCGATCCACCTACGCCTACCCCACCTACGAGACCCACGCCGCCAAAACCGGCACCGCCAGTTGTCATCCCCATCAGCCGACCCACTGGCCCCTTCCGTCTTCCTGGCTTTCGCAGCACGTTCTATCTCTCTGAACCCATCATCCCAAACGGCAACTTCACCTGGGCCGAAGCGACTAAAAGCGGTAGCCGCATACCTGCTAGCCGCGATGTCGCCTATGGCATCATCCGCATCGCTCGGGTCATGGAAGAAGTCCGAGCTAGGCTAGGCGATCGCCCCATCCGCATCAACTCCTGGTACCGCGATCCTGCCAGCAACCGCGCCGTCGGTGGGGCTATCTACTCCCGCCACCTCTCCGGTGACGCCATCGATTTTGTGGTCATCGGCGTCCACGCCTACACCGTCTACGACCGTCTAAATAGCTGGTGGGGCTCCCAGGGCGGCCTCGCCAGCTCCTCAATTTTTACCCACATCGACGCCCGTGGTTACTACGCCCGTTGGAGCTATGGCTACTAGTGCCCGTGAGACACGTATTCGCACCTGAAGCAAATTTGAGTGAGCTGTGCTGAACTAACAATGTTGTGTGGTATACATAGCATTTAGTCTCCTGAGGACTGTCCAGAGGAAATGGAATGAGTGGTGGAAACGTTGATCGCATTCCAGTTAATCAGCTTAGCGATCGCTACAAGCTAGCTAGAAGCGCCATTTACAAGCGCATGGCCGATCTTGGGATTGAGCGAGAAAAAATCGGCAACCGCGCATACGTCAGTGGCGCTCAGGTTGCGCTACTAGACGAGCTGCACGAGTTTATCCAAATTGGCGGGAATGTCGCTGAATTCATTGTTCGCAAAGGGCTAGATGCTAATGATACTCAAGAATCTAGCGGCGATGCTGACCGGTCTGGAGGACAGTCCTCAGGTTTAGCGTTTAGCCAGTCAGATATGGTGAAGCTAGTGAGTGCGATCGCTGCTGAAATGTCCGCTCAGCTGCGACCTGCCACACCGACTAACCCACTGGCCTACTACGGTTTTTTAGAAGATGCTGCCAAAAACGGCTGGAAGCTGAGAACCTCAGAACTTGCAGAACTGCTTAAGCTCAGCCCCAAAGAAATCAACCAGTATGGCCAAACCTTCTACGAAGCAGGCTTTACCTTCACACGATCAGGCTTCCGCTCTGGTGGGGAGGGCGCTTGGCTTGTTTCTAAGCGCTAGAAGAAAGCATTTGCTTGGTATGAGTCCAACCGTTAGATATAAGCGTATTTTCATAGGCGATCGCTCAACAACCGTCCAAACGTTATGCTATTGTCTATAGGCAAATTAAACGCTTCGGGGCGTAGCGCAGCTTGGTAGCGCACTACTTTGGGGTAGTAGGGGTCGCAGGTTCAAATCCTGTCGCTCCGATTGGCAAACATTTGCACAGTACAAAATGGACACTTCCTATATGCGGAGGTGTCCATTTTTGATTTAATCAGGCCTGAGCTAGGTTTTCTTTATTTGTAGCCACGCCAACTCGGCATAGCCTCCTATGGCACAATGGTTAAACCCTTAAGTTAAGCAAGCCTGTGAGTACCCTCAAAGCCCCCGCCCGCCGATCCGTTTTTCCCTTCACTGCGGTGATCGGCCAAGAGGACATGAAGTTAGCGCTTATTCTCAACGTGATCGATCCAAAGATTGGTGGCGTGATGATTATGGGCGATCGCGGTACAGGCAAATCCACGACCATCCGCGCTCTTGCCGATCTCCTTCCCGATATTGAAGTCACTGCCGACGATCCGTTTAACCGCGCGCCTGATAATCCAGATGTGATTGCAGAGCGCGAGGGCCAAGACGTACCGACCGCTGCCAAAAAGGTGCCGATGGTGGACTTGCCTTTGGGTGCTACTGAAGATCGCGTTTGCGGCACGATCGATATTGAAAAAGCGCTGGCTGAAGGGGTTAAGGCCTTTGAACCTGGCCTGCTGGCAAAAGCCAATCGCGGCCTGCTGTATGTGGACGAAGTGAATCTACTAGACGACCACCTAGTAGACGTGCTGCTCGACTCGGCTGCGTCTGGTTGGAATACCGTTGAGCGCGAAGGTATTTCCATTCGTCACCCGGCCCAGTTTGTTCTCATTGGTTCCGGTAACCCTGAAGAAGGTGAACTGCGTCCTCAGCTGCTTGACCGCTTTGGGATGCACGCTGAAATTCGCACCGTTCGCGATCCTGAAATGCGCGTGCAGATCGTAGAGCAGCGTACCGAATTCGATCAGAATCCCGAAGCCTTTACGGCTAAATGCCAGGCGGCTCAAGAAGCCCTTCAGCAAAAGATTATTGAGGCTCAAAATCGTTTGAGAGACGTGGAGTTAGACCCTGAATTTCGAGTGAAAATCTCTGAAGTTTGCTCTGAGCTAGATGTAGATGGCTTGCGTGGAGATATTGTATCGAACCGGGCGGCGAAGGCACTGGCTGCCTACGAAGGTCGCACGGAAGTCACGCTTGAAGATATTCAAAAGGTGATCGCGCTGTGCTTGCGTCATCGTTTGCGTAAAGATCCTCTGGAGTCGATTGACTCTGGCTTTAAGGTTGAAAAAACCTTTAGCAAGGCGTTTGGCGTGGCAGAACCTAGCTCAAATGGCCGTCAGCCTGCTGGCGTGAGATAGCGTGACGGGCAGTCATCAAACCCCGACGCATTCTAGGGCTTGATCCAGGTCTGGCCATTTTGGGCTTTGGGGTGATTGAATACGACCCAGCGGAGATGCGATCGCTCTCCCCTCTCATAAAAACGGTGGACTACGGCGTAGTGCAAACGCCCGCTCGTACTGATACCGGTAAGCGGCTGTGTACGATTTATGATGATTTGCACAGCGTAATCGACGAGTACAAGCCTGATTTAGTCTCGATTGAGAAGCTGTTCTTTTACAAAATGGGCAACACCATACTGGTTGCACAGGCTCGGGGCGTAGTGATGTTAGTACTTGCTCAGCGAGGATTGCCCTTTGTGGAATTCACGCCTGCACAGATTAAACAGTCCATTACAGGGCACGGCAATGCGGATAAATCAGACGTGCAAGATGCCATTACCCGCGAGCTAAAGCTAGAGAGCATTCCTAAGCCTGACGATGCGGCGGATGGTTTGGCCGTCGCGCTGACCGCTTGGTTCCGAATGGAAGAATGAGGAAAATAAGTCATGACACCGACCTTTGCAACGCCTTTAGCCAGAGCAAAAGTAGAGCAGCTGATGCAGCCAGCGCTGATTCGGGTAATTGATAATATTCGCAAGCAGCTGGATACCTGCGACTGGCAGGGTAAGTACGAAGAAGAGCTGATTTGGCCGGAAGGTACAGAGGGCACTCAAAAACAGGAGTACGCGGCTTTACAAAAGCTGTTGCATGGCGTACCTCCCGAGGAGCATGACCGGGTAGCGGCCCTAATGGCGCAGCTGCCTCAGCCGTCACCGCTTTACACCCTACGGCTGACCAAACCAGAATGCTCCGATGAAACGGTGGATATTTGGGGGCTGTGCTATCAAGTGTGTGCTCAGCCAGCAGTAGATATAGAAGATCGGGCGATTGAGGCGGACGTGAGCTTGTTTGATGAAGCAGGAGAGGTGGACTGGCGATCGCTAGACGACAAAACTAAGGCGCTTGTCGAAGATATTTTTCAAAGTTTGCCAGCTTAGGCCTGCTTGCTCGCGCCTATCTATTGCCCTACACCACAGGGCCTATCTATTAAATAGATTTGCTTTGATCTGAAGATGTGGTTACTTGTTAGAAGTTAGATAACCAGAGGTTAGCGTTTGCCATGAAGCTGATTGGAATGCTCGATTCTCCCTATGTTCGGCGGGTCGCCGTTACGCTTCATCACTACGGCATCCCCTTCGAGCACGAATTTTTGTCGGTGTTCCGCGATATTGACCAGTTCAGTGAAATCAATCCGCTGATTAAAGCGCCGACGCTGGTGATAGACAGCGGTGAGGTGCTGATGGATTCAACGCTGATCTTGGCCTACGTTGAAAAGCTGGCGAGTGAGCGAGGCGACAGCGATCGCTTGATGCCTGAAGCAATGGCTGAGTATGCGCGATCGCTTCGCCTCATTGGTCTAGCGCTCAACGCCTGTGACAAAAGCGTTCAAGTCGTCTACGAACGTGACCTGCGCCCAGATAAAAAGCAGCATCAGCCCTGGCTAGACCGCATTAAAGCTCAGCTACTCGCCGCCTACAGTTTGCTTGAGCCCTACGCGGCTGAAACCTCTCGCTATCTGGTAACTGGTTCGCTAACTCAAGCTGATATCACCGTTGGCGTGGCGTGGCAGTTTAGCCAGTTTATGGTGGCTGATGCTGTTGAGAGCACGCGTTATCCAGCGCTTGTCGCACTTTCACAGCGAGTAGAAGCTCTGCCTGCTTTCAAATCTGCGCCGCTTGAGCGTGGCTGGCAGCCTCAAGGTGCCACAAACAAATGAAAATTGACTTGTCTACAGTCCCCGTTGAGTCAGGCTCTACCTATCCTGAAGAATTCCGGGCGGCGGTGGTGGGGCGATCGCGTCAAAGAGTCGGTCAAGCCGCCGGTCTCAAAAACTTTGGCGTCAACCTCACAACATTACTCCCAGGTGCTCAGTCAGCAATCAGGCACTGGCACTCCGCTCAAGACGAATTTATCTATGTGGTGCAAGGTGAGGTCGTCTTAGTCACAGACGAGGGCGAGCAAACGTTAATGCCCGGTGATATGGCCGGTTTTGCCTGTGGCGAGCCGAACGGTCACCATTTAGTCAACCGCTCAACCGCGCCTGCCATCTACTTAGAAATCGGTGATAAGTCCGCGCCAGATCGCGCTGAGTATCCCGATGAAGATTTAGTTTGCGTGCCTCTCTCAAACGGGCACAGACAGTTTGAGCATAAAGACGGAACCGCTTACTAGCGCTGTATTTGACTACGCAAAACTACGCTGCTCAATTCCATTACAAGCGTGTTTCACTAAAAACATACCTGCCCATACGCCTCTATCTAGAACCGTTTCGAGGCAAGGTAATACTAACGTTAGAGACCGTAAGCTCGTAAAAACTTCATCGAAAAAGTGCTTTTCTTTGCGGAAAGTCTATTTCAAAAGCTACGGATTACTATCTTAAAAGTAGGTATAAATTAATACCACACAAAACAGCCTACTGAGGTGGCTGTTCGGTGGACATTCTCTTTTGCCGTCTTTAGCTCCTTTGGGCCTTAGAGATTCTCACCACACAACCATAGGGACTTTCAAAATGAGTAAATATCGTATTTTTGGCGCGTTTTTGACGCTGGCTGCATGGTCAAGCAGCTACATGCCTGCCACCACTCAGCAAGCGAGTCATTTCCAAGTTGGCGCAGCGGCTCAGGCCGAATCTCGCTGGACGCCCAATCCAGAGCGCGGTAGTGCTTCTAGCACGCTGTCTGGTGGTCGCCGAGGAGAATCAAGCTGCGCGGCTAATTCTCAAGTCTCTAGTCCGGCCATTACGCTACTGGTTCCTAATGGCACTGCGGGATTGACTACCGAAGCGCAGCCGACAATGTCTTGGTTCCTAGAGAGCGATCGCCCCGCTGATATGGAATTTATGCTGTCTCATCCCGATCAGGCCACTCCGGTATATACCCAACATATTACTGCCGACGCAGGATTGGTAGAAGTGTCTCTACCTGAAGCCGCTGCCCTAGCGTCGGATACGCGCTATCGCTGGACGGTCTTCTTGAGCTGTCACGATGGCGAAAGTGAGGTGTATTCTCGAAGCTTTATAGAGCGCGTTTCTAATGATGCGATCGCGTTTGATATGACCGGTATGACGGTGCTTGAGCAAGCAAGCGCCTATGCTGAGAGCGGCATTTGGTATGACGCGCTTAATAGCTTAGTTCAGGCTTATCGTGCTGATGGAAATATCAGCACGCTGCATGACATTAATCAGCTGCTAGAGCATACGAACACTGAGGTTCCTATAGAGCTATCTTTAGCGCCATAGATCTATATATCTAGATTGATGCTCCTTTAATCGCTGTTCTAACTCAACTAAAACCTCCTCACCAAAAGCCTTGGTGAGGAGGTTTTTCTATCTGTACTAAACGCTTGCATAGGTGTGTTGACTAGGGCCGTTGCTATCTTTGATCCAACTTGATGCGATGAGTCGCGCGCGTGCTGAGTGGGTTAACTAAAGATAGGCCTTGCACCCTATTTGTAGGCGGTAGATGCGCTGTTAGCAGTTAGCTAGAACGCGATAGATAAGAGCACCACAAGGAACATTTCTCGTGATAGATAAGCCTCGCAAGTTGCCTGCCGCAGGCTGGAGGTATGCCTTCAAAAGCTGGCGACGGCGACTATTCGATCAAAAATATGTAGCGCCTGTTCTGTGTGTGATAGCCACAGGCGGAATTATGGCTTTTCGAGGAATGGGGGCTTTCCAGGTGTGGGAACTACACGCACTGGACTGGATAATGAATCAGCGTTTGGCTGAGCAGCCAGACGGCCGTATTGTCATTATCGGCATTAATGAGCAAGACGTGATGGCATACGGCAATGCCGCGATTTCTGACCAGCTGCTTGCTGATGTACTGAAGGTAGTTAAAGCCCAAAATCCAACGGTGATTGGCATGGACTTATTTCGCAATGCCAGCCGAGACGAGGGCTATAGCGAGCTAGAGAAGATCTTTGACGAGACGCCTAACCTTATTGGGATTGAAAAGGTTGTGAACGATCGGGCGCTTGAGTCGGTGGCGGGTAACTCGGTGCTGATGCGCAAAGGTCAGGTGGCCGCGAGCGATCTGATTGTGGATGTAGATGGTAGGGTGCGCCGGGGGTTTTTGTTTCCGAGTGCATCGGGCGATCGCGTTATCGAAAGTCTGTCGTTTCGGGTGGCGCTGGAATACTTAGGCAGTCATAATATTGAGCCTAAGGGAAGTCAAGACGTGTTAGAGCTGGGGGCTGCTCGACTACCGCCGTTCGAAGCTAATGCGGGTGGTTACAACAAGGCCGATGCGGGCGGCTACCAGCTGATTATGAACTGGCGTGCCAACCTGTCTTTTGATATTTTTAGCGCCCGCGATGTTTTATCTGGCCGGCTGCCGCCAGATGCACTGCAAGACAAAATCGTAATGATCGGCACGATGCAGTCTGGAGATGCTGATGTCTTCTTTACGCCGTACAGCACTCAAAAAGGACTGCCCGGCCTGTTGCCTAGCTACGGCGTTGAGATTCACGCTAGCTTAGCAAGTCAAATTGTGAGCGCGGCGTTTGGGGAGCGGTCGTTTATCAAAACGCTGCCAGAGGCCGCTGAGATTATTTTAATTGCGGTGTCAGCGGGCGTTGGCGTCATGGTCTATCGCCTGGGCCGAAACGATCTGTTCCGCCTTGTCTGGTTTGGCCTAACAACAGCGGCCATCGGTGGCATTAGCTACCTAGCACTCATGGTTTCTGGCTGGTGGCTACCGGTCGTGCCGGTCGTGCTTTCACTCTTTGCTGCACCCCTAATTACCCGCTTACAAAATATCAACCGTTTGCAAACGCTTTCTCAAGTAGATGAGCTCACTCAGCTGGCCAATCGCCGTAGCTTTCAGGAGCACCTGGCTCAGGAGTGGCAGAGAGCAATGCGATCGCACACATCCCTCTCTCTGATTCTTTGCGATGTAGACTATTTCAAACTCTATAACGATACCTACGGGCACCCCCAGGGTGACGAATGCCTTCGCCAGGTGGCTTATGCCATTGGTCAGGCCGCCCGTCGTCCGGATGATATGGCGGCTCGCTACGGTGGCGAAGAATTTGTGATTTTGCTGCCGAATACGACCTGTGAAGGCGCGCAGCAGATTGCGAGAGATGCCGCAGCAAATGTTCAGGCGCTCAAGCTAGAGCACAAATCATCTAAGGTTCTGCCCTTCGTGACTATTAGCCTAGGCGTAACGACGCTGGTGCCTAAGCCGGATGTGGCGATGAGCACGCTGGTCGATACTGCTGACTTAGGACTGTACGAAGCCAAGCGTAGAGGCCGCAATCAAATGACGGTGAGGCTACCTTGGACGGTCGGGTAAGTAGATGCCATCGTGGCCTTACTTTCTATGCACATTCCGGTAGTTAATCCTGGCACCCGCCCACTGCAACTTGTTCCTTAGCGTGCGGTAGTAAGAGTGATCCTTTCGCAAAATAATGAACTTAGCCAGGTGGCTCGCCATCCGAATGTCTACTCGCTGACCGGGCCAAATTGACGTGCCAAAAACGCCATCTGTCCACAGCTTTGTGTTGCCTTCAGTATCTCCTAAGGGCCACACGCTCACGGTACTGCCAGGTGGCAGCACAATCGGGCGACTTGAGAGGCTCATCGGACAAATAGGCGTCACAATAATAGCCTGCATTCCGGGATGCACAATTGGGCCATTAGCTGAAACGGTGTAGCCGGTCGAGCCAGTGGGCGTACTAATAAGTAGGCCATCACCTTGATACTGATCGACGACCTCACCGTCGATTTCGACCTCTAGTGTTGAAGTGATCATGCGGTTGGGAGAGGCGGGTTTTACGCACATTTCATTGAGCGCAAAATAGCGATCGCTCATCGGCTCAAAGTTACCCGATTCACCAATATGGGCTTCAGCTTGCAGCATCATTCGCTGCTGTACGGCAAAGCGATCGCCTAGCAGCCGCTCCCACACCTTCTCAAACGAATCAATATCGTCCGCAGACTCCGCCAAAAAGCCCAGATGCCCACCGACATTCACCGCTAGCATCGGGATATCATCCGCAGCCAAATGACGCGCCGCCGCCAAGGCTGTACCATCGCCACCTAAGACAACCGCCAAATCAATCGGCGTTGCCGTGGATTCTAAAAATACAGGATAGGGATTGTCCTTAGCACCGCTTGGCCCCATCAGCACCTTAGCGCCGAGCGCCTCTAGCTGACGAGCACATCTATCAGCGCAAGCTTTACTGTCCGAGTTGCCTGCCCTGTAAACAATAATGACCTGCTTTAGCTCCATACCAGGGCCTCCCTTTTTATAATCGTTCGCATCGTCGTAAAACTCAAAAGCCCTAAGATTCACGAGAAACCTTAAGGCTTTTAACAATTCTAAAAAAGGCTTATAAGTCCATCACTACTCAGGCACTACCACTTGAGCAAATTAAACTGCTCCATATCGACCGTATCGCGGTTGCGATAGATAGATAGCACAATTGCTAAGCCGACGGCTGCCTCAGCGGCTGCAATCGTAATCACAAATACCGCAAACACCTGACCTTTAATTTCTGCTGGGTCAAGGTAGTTTGAAAATGCCATCAGGTTGATATTTACAGCGTTGAGCATCAGCTCAATAGACATCAGCACGCGGATAACGTTACGGCTGGAGACGAGGCCGTAGACGCCTATTGAGAATAGGGCGGCGGCTAACAGTAAGAAATACTCAAGTTGCATATCGCATTCGTATCTAGAGGTCGGCAGGTTATGTATCGAGTCTTTTGAACATTGAATCTAGGCGGAACGCTAATCTTCGTCGCGTATGCCAGCGGCTACTAGCTCACGAGGACGTTCTGGTAGCGTTAGGGCCTCTTGGTCAATAACAGGCACATCGGGAATAAATTCTCTGCGAGCTAAGATAATCGCCCCAACTAGTGCGATCAGCAGCAGGACAGAAGCTAGCTCAAACGGCAGTAGGTAGTCGCTAAAGAAATGCTGACCGATCACTTCAATCGCCTTGTCGCCCGCAGCAGGCACAGTAGAGATCGCCCAAGGATGCGAAAGCACCATAGTGCTGATCAGCCCAAAGATACCGGCGCAGACAGCCGCCGTCGCCGCCTTTCCAATCCAAGCGTTCTCTATCTCCGCAAAATCTTCCTCCTTATTTACCAGCATGATTCCAAACAAAATCAGTACGTTAACCGCACCCACATAGACGAGTACCTGCGCGGCAGCCACGAAGCCAGCATTTAGCAAAATGTAGAGGCCAGATACGCTGATAAAGGTGAGCGCTAGTAAAAAGGCCGAGTAAACAATGTTGGAGAGCAGGACAACGCCGAGCGCTGAGGCCACCATCATCAGGCCCAAGATGGCTAATGTGACGAGCTGTACACCTTCTGCCAAGTTCAAAGCAATAATCTCCTCAGGGTTGGTTTCTTTTACGATGCGATTTTAGTTACAGACTTCAGACGAGTATGTTCTCTGTTCCTAGATACTGTACTTGTGAATTGGCGACCTTATGAATCAGCGCTTTCAGCAGGCGCTTTCTTCGCGTCTTCTTTCGCCTTAGCCGCTTCTAAGTCAGCCAGAATATCTTTTGGTGAGCGGCCAGCACGCTGCGCACCAGAAGGTAAGTCATGAGGGTCCATAACGCCCTTAGGCAGGTATCCAAATTCTCGCATGGGGGTCACCATCGGATCGTCCGTCACCTTATAAGGCAAGCGGCCTAGCGCTACGTTGTCGTAGTTAAGATTGTGACGGTCATAAGAAGCCAGCTCATACTCCTCAGTCATTGAGAGGCAGTTGGTTGGGCAGTACTCTACGCAGTTGCCGCAAAAAATGCAGACGCCAAAGTCGATGCTGTAGTGATTGAGGTTTTTCTTCTTTGTTTCCTTATTAAATTCCCAGTCCACCACTGGCAGGTTGATAGGACAGACACGAACGCACACTTCGCAGGCGATACACTTATCGAACTCAAAGTGAATGCGGCCCCGGTAGCGCTCGGAAGGAATAACCTTTTCGTAGGGGTACTGTACAGTCACCGGGCGACGCTTCATGTGATCGAAAGTGACCGACAGACCCTGGCCAATAAATTTTGCTGCTTGAGCCGTTTCCTTGGCGTAGTCACCGACTTGTTTGAGAAAATTCAACATGGCTCTAAATAGAAAGGTAAGGAGTGCGTTTTAAGGAAAATGCCTGAGTGAGGGCTTAACCACCGAAAGCAAACGGGAATGTGAGCTTTAGGCCAGCGGTGACCAGCAAGTTAACTAAGGATATAGGCAGTAAGAACTTCCAGCCTAGGTCTAGCAGCTGGTCAATGCGGACGCGGGGTACTGTCCAGCGAAGCAGGATGGTCAGGAAGACAAGTAGATAGGCTTTGAGCATCGTCATCACGATACCTAAAGACGCAGCGATGATTTGTACCCAGGGTGCGTTTTCGCTGACGCCTAGCAGACCTGTGATGGTCTCTACGGGAATAGGGAAGCTCCAGCCGCCTAGGTAAAGCACTGATACGATCAGGGCCGAGAGCATCAGGTTGACGTAAGAGCCTACGTAGAAGAGGCCAAATTTCATGCCGGTGTACTCGGTTTGGTAGCCTGCGACCAGCTCTTCCTCTGCTTCAGGTAGGTCGAAAGGAAGGCGCTCGCACTCTGCTAGAGCTGAAATCCAGAAGATAACGAAGCCGACGGGCTGTCTCCAAATGTTCCAGCCTAAGATGCCGTAGCCTGACTGCTGGTTAACGATGTCGATGGTGCTCAGGCCGTTAGTCATGAGGACAACGGCAAGGACGGCCAGCGCTAGCGGAATTTCGTAGCTGATCGCTTGAGCTGCGGCCCTGAGCCCACCCAGGAGCGAGTATTTGTTGTTAGAGGAGTAGCCCGCCATGAGTAAGCCGATGGGCGTGATGCTAGAGAGTGAGATCCACAGAAAAATGCCGATGCCCAAGTCAGTGATGACTAGATTTTGGCCGAAAGGCACAATTAGAAACGACAGGAATACGGGGATGACGACGATAGCGGGGCCGATGGTAAACAGCCACGGGTCTGACTTAGCCGGGGTAATATCTGCTTTGAAGATGAGCTTGACGCCATCGGCAACGGCCTGAAGTGCGCCGAGCGGGCCAACATATTCAGGGCCAACTCTTTGCTGGGCGGCGGCGGAAATTTTTCGCTCTAGCCAAACGCAGATGAAGATACTGACCGTTGCCACAATGAGCATTAAGAGCATGGGCAAGGGAATCCAGACCGTTTTGGCGACTCCGCCAGGGAGGCCGAGTTCGGTCAGGGCTTGGACGACGGTTCCTTGAAGATCAATGCCTGGATTCATGCTCTTTCTAAGGGCCTCTTGTAGATAAGAGGGCACGCAAGTAATTTCTCTAGAAGATTCTAGCGCTTAATAACCGCACAAACGATCCTTCAATAGGGATGGCCCCCGAAATAAGGCGTTCATAAGGTGCCTAATCGGGCACATAAAAACCCCCCCGATATAAATACCGGAGGGGCTGGAGTTCCTGAAAATCGTCACTGAAGGTATATTCCTGCGCTTTTTGTGTATTGCAAAGAGGGGTAGCGCCCATCACCTCTGTGCTGGCACTGATATGGCGGTCGTTTTTATGGGTTGAAACTACCGAGTGCCGGTATGTTTGGCTATTTGCCCAGGTTTAAAAAATAAATTACGAGTGAGTACTTTTTTCCCAGAGCTGCTGTCTTTTTTCGAGCGGTAGGTAGTGCTGCTCGTGAGGGCCTTCGTAGATCTGGGTAGGGCGAAAGATTCTATTTTTGCCAATTTGCTCTTTCCAGTGAGCCAGCCAGCCGGCGACACGGGCGATCGCAAAAATGGGCGTAAACAAATCAGTCGGAATCCCCAGCTTCCGATACACCAGCCCCGAATAAAAGTCCACGTTGGGATAAACGCCCTTATGCCCCAGCTTTTCTTCTACAACGTGCTCTAGCTCCAGCGCAATGTCGTAATAGGCATCGCGGCCTACCTTGGCGAATAGCTGCTCGGCCAGCCCCTGAAGAATCTCTGCTCTAGGATCTTTCACCTTGTACACCCGATGGCCAAAGCCCATGATCTTTTCACGATTGGCAATGCGCTTTTCAATATAAGGCCGGACGTTTTCTATCGAACCAATATCATGCAGCATTGCGATGACTTCCTCGTTAGCGCCGCCATGAAGCGGGCCTGCCAGGGTGCCAACGGCTGAGGCAATCACCGCGTAAGGATCGGTCAACGTCGAGGCGGTGACCATTGCTGAAAACGTGGAGGCGTTGATGGTGTGCTCGGCGTGGAGCATGAGGCATACGTCAAAAATGCGGGCGGCTAAAGGATCGGGCTCTTGCTCGTTGAGCATGTAGAGGAAGTTTGCCGAATAGCTTAAGTCATCTCTGGGCTGAACCGGATCGTTCCCTTTGCGCATCATTTTAAAGGCGGCGACCATGGTCGGAATTTTGGCCAGCAGGCGGACAACGGCATTTTGCACGTAGGCCGGATCTTCTAGTTCGCGGCGAGAGTGAAACAGCCCTAAAGCAGCGGCACAGGCCTGGAGCGCGTCCATAGGGTGGCCGCTTTCAGGAAAGCATTTCATCATGTCGCGAATGCGGTACTTGAGGCGGCGGTGATACTGAACTTCGTGCTCAAACTCTTGTAGCTGATGCTGTGTAGGCAGCCCCCCCCAGATGAGCAGGTAGGCCGTTTCTAAAAAGCTGCTGTTTTGGGCAATCTCTTCAATCCGAATGCCGCGATATTCCAGAATGCCATTTTGTCCGTCCACGTAGCTGATGCTCGACTGCGTGGCCGGAATGCCTTCTAACCCGGGCCTGTATTCGCATGTCGTCATCTGATTAGACTCCCTTGTTGAGTGTTGGTGTAGCGCTTGGAGGTTGCACTAAGGCACTTGCTTTAATGCCGCGTGATTTTCAAGCTGTTTTCGAGCCTGCTGTTTTCGAGCCTATGGCAATTTTAGATATAGGGCAAATTGCGCAGGCATAAGGTGCTAGCGGTTACCGTTGCTTGCTCGTTACAGCAAAAACCGAGGTGGCGCTAGCCAAAAGAGCTGGCTATGGCCAACGGCTTGCTGCGCTTTAGGAACGCGCAACCCAATAATACCCGCTTTTTTGAGCGTCCACTGACTCTGCTTTTGCCCGCCCACAAGCTGTTGCGCCCATTCGCTTAGGTTGGGCTCATGTCCAACGAGGGCCACTGTAGATGTGGTAGGTGGCGAGAAGCGGGCCGACTGCCAGTGGCTAAGCCAGGTTAGCCACTCTGAAAGCGTGCCATTTGGACGCAGTGGGGAGAATTCTTCGAGATGTGAGGCAAGGCCTGCGTCATTTAAGATATCAGCCGTTTGCCTAGCGCGAATGAGCGGACTGGTGAGAAGTGTATCGAACTGTAGGCCCAGGTAACCTAAGCGTTCAGCAATGCGCCTGGTTTTGTTCGTGCCTTTGCTGGTAAGCGGGCGGTTTTCGTCATCTATTCCGCTCTGACGGGCAGTCGCAATGCCGTGACGGATGAAATAAACCTCTGTGATGAGCATAATCAGGCTCGGTATGCGTGAGCTGTTTCACGAGTCCTGAGGACTATCCTCAGGACTATGTAGTCTATGAAGATTTGCCTAGTCCGTATTTAGAACACCGTCTTCTGGGTTGATTAGGCGCTGAAGCTTTTGCTTGATTTGTTTATCAAAAACCTCCCATTTCTGGCGGTTGTAGTCGCTGTTTTCGTAGTAGCCAGAGAGGAATCCGATGGGGATTTCAAAGCCGCCTGCCATGGATCTGCCACCGCCAAAAAAGCGGTCGTGGCTGTCTTTACCGAAGGCTTCTTTAATGAATTCGTCTGGATCGAGCGTAATTTTGTTGGTGCGCAGCGAGCCAACCACGAGCTCTTTGCCTTCGTCTTCGTCGTGAAGGATGCCGTAGACCACGGCGGTATGAACGTTTTCTTCGGTGATTAGGAAATCAGCCGCTTGGGGAATGGCGTCTCGATCTTCGTAGCGAAGGTAGCCGACACCCGCGATGGATATGCTGTTTTGCATAAGGCGATTTCTGAGCGATCGCTCAATTACATCCATCACCCGCCGCGACCTAGAGGCCTGCAACACCGCGCTCAGCAGCTGCGCGTCGTAATACTGACTCAGATAAGCCGCTGCCATAAAGTCAGGCTCAGAGGCCTGCATGAGCTGATTGGTGTCTGAGCGCAAGCCATGCATCAGCGCCGTGGCACACTTGACGTGAATGCTTTGGCTGCGATCTAGCTTGATAATTCCGGCACTAAGATACTGCGCCATCATGGTTGCTGTCGCATGAATATCGGGCCTGATATCAGCGAGTTCAGCATTGAGTTCGCCTTGCGAGGCATGATGATCAACGACTAGGAGCAACGGCAATTCTGCTGCTTTTACTATTTCGGTTAGATGACTAGTGGTGCCCTGCGTATCGACGAGCACGTAGCCCTGATATTCGGACAGATCAGGAGCGTCCTTTTCCTTGCTGGGCCATCGCTTTGCCGGTAGATTGGTGAGCTTGACCAGCGCAATATTTTCTTGATGGCTGAGCGTGCCTGAATAGAAAATGTCACAGCGAATATTGTAAGCACTCGCCATGAGGCTGTAGGCCCAGGCAGACGAGAGTGCATCTGGATCTGGAAAGTCTTGAAGCAGCACGAGCTGTCGGGTGCCGCTGTGCTTTTTCAACAGTTTTTCTAAGGCTTCTGGCAGCGATTCAAAGCCTGCGGTTCGTCTGAGCGTGTCAGCCTGTTTGCTCAGGGCGTCCTCTTCAGAAGCTCCCGCTGTCAAGGCATTTTCTCCTAAAGTTTCGGTTCCCACTATGGTTTCTCCTGGGTTCTTTCTTGAGTTTTTGGGCTGGCCTTGATGATAGGTAAGGGTGTTTGGCAAGTGGTTATTCAAGCAGTGCTCGTTTGCAGTTTAAGGCGGTATGAGGTGCTCAACGGCAATCGATGATGATCGCGCACCTTGGGGTTGTTTTGTTTGTGACAAGGGTGCCAACTTAGCAGGTTGGCATAACGTCCGTATATCCTAAAGCGTAAGGCATAGATGCGATCGCCCCTGCTATAGCTTCTATCAAAAGGACGAGGGGCTTTGTCTTAAGTAAGGCCAATTACATAGCGCTTCCACTCTTGATGAACGCCGCCGCGTATGTGCCGAGAAATTTCAAAGTACAGGCTGCTGTGGGGCTTGCGCGGCGGATTGCTGAGCGGCATGTCGGCTTCTTTGGGCGTGCGAGAGCCTTTTCTAACGTTGCAGCGAACGCAGGCGCTAACGATGTTTTCCCAGGAATCGCCGCCGCCGCGTGAGCGGGGGATGACGTGATCGAGGGTGAGGCGATCGCCCGCATAGCCGCAGTACTGACAGGTGTTGTTATCGCGGTGAAGTAGGTTGCGCCTAGTGAGCGGAATTTCTTTGTAAGGAATGCGAACGTAGTGCCGCAACCGAATCACAGTCGGCATCGGAAAGTCGGGGTAGATGAGCTGTTCGCGCTGCTCTAGCTGCTCCGCCTTGCCTTTGATAACCAGCACTACAGCTCGTCGCCAGCTTGTTATATTCAGTGGTTCATAGGAAGCGTTAAGAACAAGAACTTTACCCATCGCCTATTACTCAAGGTTGGCAGATATAGTGTTGGCAAAAATTGTCTGTGATTTCTGTATTAGATACTAGCACATTCGTACTTTTGCGGGGGTTGGATGGGGGCTAGAAGCGCTGCTACACTGTCGGCTAATCTTAAGTTTTCATCACTTTTATACCTGTCATGCTCAGCTGGGATAAAACGCCTGCACTCTCGCCAATGCGCTGCGCTCGGGCCTGGGTAGAGATCAATCTGTCGGCGCTGGCTCACAACGTGCGACAGATCAAAGCCCTGCTGCCTGCCGGTACCGACCTGATGTCCGTGGTCAAAGCTGATGCCTACGGACACGGTGCGGTGATGGTCGCTCGCACGGCGCTTTCTGCGGGTGCTACCTGGCTAGGCGTTGCGACTGTGCCTGAAGGCATTGAGCTACGGCAGGCAGGCATAGATGCACCGATACTGGTGATGGGAGCGGTGAACGATCCAGACGAGGTAAGAGCGATCGCTCAGTGGAACCTTCAGCCCACCATCGTCAACCCCAAGCAAGCCCTAGTCTTTTCTGAAACCCTTGCAGCGGGTGATGACAATGCTTCTATTCCCGTTCACTTAAAGCTAGATACTGGCATGTCCCGGCTGGGCTTTAGCTGGAAGAGAGCGGTAGAACTGGCCCGATTTGTGCAGCAGCTGCCTCATTTGCAAACGGCGAGCGTGTATTCTCATCTGGCGACAGCGGACAGTCTCGATCCTACGGTAATGCTGTTGCAACATGAGCGGTTTAGGGTGGCGATCGCCTCACTCGCTAGGGAAAACCTACTGCCGCCCAGACTACACCTAGCAAATGCAGCTGCCACCCTATCAACCGCGCTCAATCCCGAATTTTCCATGCACTACGACATGGTTCGCGTTGGCCTATGTACCTACGGTCTGTACCCTGCACTGCATCTACGTTCTGCGGTTGACCTGCGCCCCGTACTAGAAGTTAAGGCTAGGATCACGCACATAAAAGAGATTGAACCGGGCGACGGGGTGAGTTACGGCCACAAGTTTGTGGCACAGCAGCGGATGAAGATTGCGATTGTCGGGATTGGCTATGCCGATGGCGTGCCTAGACTGCTTTCTAATCAGATGGATGTGATCGTCAGCGGTCAGCGCGTCCGCCAGATTGGGGCGATTACGATGGATCAGCTCATGTTAGATGTGTCTACGCTACCGGGCGTGCAGGAAGGTGACGTGGTGACGCTGCTGGGTGAAGAGGCTGGATATCGACTGAGCGCAGATCAATGGGCGGCGATGACAGGCACTATTTCTTGGGAGATTTTGTGCAGCTTTAAGCATCGACTACCGCGTATTCAGTCTGGAGCTGAAGGCGCTAGTTTTGCAGATAACCCCGTGATTTTGGAAGACACACCCAAGATTGAAAAGATCCGGTAGAAAATTAGGTGAAATATTGCTAGAGCTTTCGCGCAAGTCTTGCTATTATGGTTTCTCACTTGGAGAAGTGGCTGAGCGGTTGAAAGCGGCTCCCTGCTAAGGAGTTATGGGGTGTAAACTTCATCGAGGGTTCGAATCCCTCCTTCTCCGTTGGTTTGAGCGATCTGCTTGTTTAAGCAAGCTGTTTTCCAACTGGTCTAATTCAATTGATCTACAGGTTGCGTACGGCCCAGAGTAAGCGAGCTGGCGTGGCGTTTGTATGGGTGAACGAAAACAGGTGCTGAAAGCGCAGGCGTCCCTCGGTATCGAGTACGAACTGAGCCGGAAGCGGTGCGCCTAAGGCTTGGCCCGTGCCGTAGGTGCGAAAGCTTTGACAGCTAGAATCGACGAGTAAAGGCATTTCTAGGGACAGATCGCGCTGCACGATTTTGCTTTGCGCCATGGTAGTGCTGGTGACCATGAGCAGCGTAGCGCCAAGCCCGACGAACTGTTTGTGGGCTTCGTTGAGCGCAAGAATATGGGGATAGCAGAAGGGGCAGTACTGCTTTTCTGTAAAGATGCGGGTGAAGGCGAGAACGATGGGTTTGCCCCTGTAGTCAGCGAGCTGATGAGGTTTGCCGCTGGTATCGAGGAGGGTGAGATTTGGCAGCTTTTCACCGAGCTGGAAGCGGCAGTAAGCGGGAATCGGTGTGAGGTTGTTGAAAAAGCGGCGGTTGATGAGACCACGAAAGTCAGTGGAGGTGAGCTGCATGGGGGTGAGGTTTTGGCTAGGTGGCGTGGGTTGTTGACCCACCCCGTCCCTGCCTTTGGAGGGGCGCAGGGGTGGGTTCGGTATGTAGCAAAAGCAGCCAATACTGACGCTAAACCGATGCGAAGAATTCCTTGGACTTTATGGGGTCAGGATTCATTGTGGCGCTACCGGGCTGCCAGCCTGCGGGGCAAACTTCGTCAGGGTGAGACTGGACGTACTGAACGGCCTGAAGAACGCGCAGGGTTTCTTCGACGCTGCGGCCAAAGGAGAGGTTGTTGATGGTGGCGTGCTGGATGATGCCGTCTTTGTCGATGATGAACAGACCGCGTAGGGCAACACCCACTTCAGGATCTAGGACGTTGAAGGCCGCGCTGATTTCTTTTTTGATGTCGGAGACTAGCGGATACTCAAGATCGCCAACGCCGCCGGACTTGCGATCGCTTTGAATCCAGGCGAGGTGAGAAAACTCACTGTCTACTGAAACGCCTAGAACTTCGGTGTTGATGTCGCTAAAGCTGCTGTAGCTATCGCTGAAGGCAGTAATTTCAGTGGGGCATACAAAGGTGAAGTCTAATGGGTAGAAGAAGAGGATGACATACTTGCCACGGTAGTCGGATAGCTTGATGGTCTTAAATTCTTGATCGACAACGGCGGTGGCGGTGAAATCAGGGGCACTCTGGCCGACTCTGATACAGCCTGGGCTTTGCTCACTCATGAGTTCTCTCCTTTTTAATATGATGGCGACTTTTTAAAGCATTCGAATAGTAACATTATCAACCCTTTTGCCCTAACGATGGCTAAGCGTTGCTAGGTGGTAGATTCTGATTTGCTGACGGCGCTAAAAGTATCGTGCAATACAAAAATAAGTCTTTTGACAGAGGCGATCGCAGAAACCTATGTCTATTGAGATAGACCTAACAGGCACAGGGTGCTGCGTACTGTTAGGAGAAATAATATCGTCACAACTATGAGACATTCTTTGCTTGCTACAAAAGCAACGGCTTTCAGGCTTTTAACGGCGGCTTCTCTGTTTTTGCTTCCTGCTTGCGGTGGCCCAAAATCTACAACGACGGCGGCCGAAGACGCTAATGTTACAGCCGAAGAGCTGGTTGAAGATACCTCAGAGTATGTGGGTGAAGAAGTCACCATTCGCGCTGAAGTAGAAAGCGTTATCAATGAGTTTTCCTTTTTGATGGTGAGCGATGACTACCTAGACGGTGAAGGCGTTTTGGTGATTAACGCATCGTCAGAGCCTTTTTTAATTCCAGACGTGGGCGATAGCCAGTTACAGGTGACAGGAAAGGTGCAGAGCTTTGCCATGCTACAGGTTGCAGAGGAATACGGCCTAACGCTAGAGCCTGAGCTGTATGAGCAGTACGAAGAAAAACCCGTGATTATTGCAGCGTCTATCGCGCTATCACCTGATCCAGATGATATTACTGAAAACCCTGAGCTGTTTTATAACCAGCGAATTGCGGTAGAAGGTGAGGTAGAAGAGATGTTTGAAGCTGGTTTGTTCCGGCTGGGTGAAGACGAACTGTTTTCAGGTGAGCCCCTGCTCGTCATTCCAGCGGCGGGAACAAAAACACCCGTAGAAAATGAAATTGTCGTCGTGACCGGCATATTGCGGCCGTATATTAAAGCTGAGTTTGAGAAAGATTACGACCTACAGTGGGATCTTTCTGTAAAAGAATCTATCGATGCTGAGTATGAGCAAAAGCCTGTGTTTGTTGCAGATGGTGTATATCCTTCTGCGGTGCCATAGTCTGCGGTGCCATAGAGCGGTCTGCCGCATGGGCGATCGCTATACTTTTTCTTCAATTTTGAGACCTGGTAAGCCCTCTAGTCTCTCGTGCGGCTCAAAGATGCTGTTTTCCGGCGTCATCAACGTCAGGCTTTTGGGCAAGCACTTGATATCGACGGGCGTGTTGCCAATCATTTCACCATCTAAAACAACTTTCTGATCGGGCTCGGCGGTGATGGTAACGGCTGAGCAGCGGAAATAGCCTACGTCTTCTCGGGTAGATGAGCGCTTGTTAAGTGCCGATTGAAACAGGTTGTACGAAGCTGCGATCGCCCCGCCTGTTCCCTTTGGCGCAAAAATAGTCACGTCCAACAGGCCATCATAGGGCAAAACATCAGACGGCCCCTGTGCCAGAACAGAGGTTGCAGGGGCGGTGTTAGCAACGGTCACCCCCGAGGCTTCTACGGTGATAATTCTATCGGGCGTTTCTAGTCGGGCTGTGAACGTAGAGAGCTCCTGCACCTGTTGAAAAGCCGACAGAATATAAGCTGCACTGCCGATTCTATCTTTGAGCTGACGGTTTGCTTCTGAGACGACATCCGCTTCTAAGCCAATCCCTGCTAGCAGCAGTAAAGGCTTGTGGTTGCAAGCGGCCATGTCAATTCTTCTGGGAATGCCTGTTAGAACCGTCTCGCAGGCAATTTCAACTTTGTCGGAAATCCCAAAGGCCGCAGCGATCGCGTTTGCTGTTCCTCTTGGAATAATCCCTAGTGCAACGTCACTACCCGTCAGCTCGCCTGCGACTACAGAAACTGTGCCGTCTCCTCCAGATGCAATGATACAGTCCGCTGCGTGATCGAAAGCCTCTCTGGCGAGTTCGCTGGCCGAACGCTCAGGCGTGGTTTCTAGCACAGTAAGCGGAACGCTTTTGCTGGCGAAGGCTTCTTCAATAATGGCTCTTTCTCTTTTGGGATCTCCCTGCCCAGAGACCGGATTGAAAATTAAGTAGGCGTTGCGAAACATCTGTTCACTCATTCTGTTCACTCACAGCAAATGCTGATGACAATTTAGTTGAAACGGGATCTCTCACACGGCTACTAGTCTTGCTGCTCAATCTTCTTTGCTCCCAGCTGTTGCGCCGCTAAGCTGAGCGTCTTCTGCTGCTTCAATAGCTACGTAATCACTGTATTTTTCTTGATCAAAATGATACACAGTGCGAATAGGGTAAGGAATAATAATACCTGAATCGTCACAAGCTTGCTTAAGCGCCAGCATCACCTGCGTTTGAATGCGCCGCACTGATTTCTGCTCAGGGTGTGTCCAATAGCGCACCATTAAATCAATCGAGCTATCGCCAAAGCCCGTAACGTCCACTTCTATCGACGGATTGGGATAAATTTCTTCAACTGATTTCGCCGCAGATGCTAAGGTGCTGATAGCGTCCTTTAGCGGCGTGTTGTAGTCTACACCGATAGCGATATCTGTTCTCCTTTGTGGCTTGCCAGTCATTACCTTCACCGGGCTAGCAAACACAATAGAATTGGGGACAACAACCAAAACACCCTGGTAGGTGCGAATTTGGGTAGACCGCAGCGCTATTTCTTCAACCGTGCCTTCGTACTCATCAACAACAATTTGATCGCCAATAGAGAACGGTTCTTGCAGCAGTAAGAGAATGCCTGCTAAAAAGTTCTTGAAGATATCCTGGAAAGCAAAACCAATCGCAACAGAACCGAGTCCTAGCAGGCCGATGATGTCGCTAAAGCCGAGATCTTGAAAGGCGAGCGTACAGGCAAATAGAATGCCGACAACCCAAGTGAACGCAAAGCTAGTTTGAACCAGCAATGACTGTAGCGAGAGGCTATTACTTAGTGCCCTAGTGGCTACTTTCCTGACGACTCGACGCACTAAGTTCGCGGCAGTTCGCGTGAGGAACAAGACGATGATGGCAAAAACAATGCCCGGTAGTAAAATGACGCCTTGAGCCGCCAGATCGACTAGCCTTTCTTGAACCTTTGGAATGAAGGACTCCATATATCTTCTTTGCTTCCTCTTTAAAGCTACACACCACAGCATTCTAGGCGAATAGTGTGGTGTGTTTGGATGATATTAGTCTTAGCAACGCCTTAGAAACTACTTTCGGTGGCGTTGCTATAAGTGGCTTATATAATAGCTACCACTTGCGATCGCCCTCTTCATCGGTACGTGCCTGACGAATCACATCAGAAATTTCCTCTGCATCCTTAACGTGGTGCAGCGCTTCCTTTTCGCCATCTTCACCTTCCACCGTGAAGTAGGTAGGCACATCTACAGGATTGCCAAGCGCATCCTCGTAAGCAACCGCTGTCTTCTGGCCTTTCTCTTCTACTGAAGCCTCAGGTGACATTTCTTTATCACCCGGGTTGATGTGCGCCGTACCCGATTCGTTAGGCTCTCTAGGATCTGTATTTTCAGTGGTCATAGCTGTTTACGCTTCCTCCCATAGTTCACGAATTTTTCCAGGCATGGCTTCTGCAACTTCAGCAATACGCTCGGCTGACAGCTCTTCTTTCGTGGCCCCAAACACCGCCTTCACAACTGTATTTGGGCCAGTGGTTTTAGGCAGCCCGCCTTCTCTTTCCACTCTATATAGGAAAGTATCATCATTAAAATTAAGCTTGGGTCGAACTTTGCTCAAGAAGCGAACGAGCGGGTTAGAGTCCTTCCACAGGTCTGCAACTTCTTCTTTAATCGCCTTTTTGTCTGTGTCGAGTGCTTCCTTGTGCAGCTCGCCTGCAACTTTGTCGGTAGCCTCGTTGGACATCAGATCGCGCATTGTCCTAAAGACAACTTCAGTGATGTCACGGGCATCGTAAATGTCTTCGATGTGTCCTTTGAGCATGACTTTTTTGAGAAAGTCCATGTCCTTCGTGGCGATTTGAGTGCTCGGGCCAGTCTGTAGCTCCTCTGGTGGATTCTCGCCCATCTTTTTGAGCAGGGCTCTGCCGCTGTCGGTGATCGCTACGGCTTCTAGCTCAATGGCCTCAGGAAGCGGGTTGGGGCCAGAGTTAGCGTAGGCATCGCCTTCAAAGTCAGCGTCAATATAGCCCTTCTGATTGAGGTAATCGAGGTGCGCTAAGATGTCAGTGTGGTTGGTGTCGCGGCCTGTAAAGTCGGTGGCGCTGAGGTTAAGGGGCTGTGGAACGGATGGGTCTGGGCGATCGCCTATTTTTTTAAGCAGTATATATGCAACGTCTTCTTTTAATTCTATTGTCATTAAAAAATTCTCCTAAGAAGTAGCTTATCTAATACTACGGGGGTGACCTTTCAAAGCTAGTCAACCGCTAGGGAGAAAAAGAAAGACCCAATCTGAGCCTTTCGATATAGATCTTTAGTAGAGGAAGCCCCGCATTTCCCCATTTCTGTTTTCGAGTATGCGAAAGGCTGCACTAGCTGTGCTTCATCTTTGGAATTGCTTCGGGATTGCGAACGGTAGGCGCGCTAGAAAGCACGATGATAATGCCCGTTCGTCCAGTTTCTAGCGTCGCGTCGCTCATAATATCGACAATCTCTACGCCGAGTATTTTGCTCACTAGCTCTTTGATCTGCGGCCGCATGGCTGCGTTTAAATCGTCATGAACCTGTTGAGCGAGCGCTACTTGCCCCTCCTCAGCCAGCAGCTTTTCCGGCTGTGTAACAGAATCTTCTAATACAATAGCGAGCTTGGTTCCGAAAAGCTGGCAGGTTACTTTGCTGGGCTGATGCCCTAAATGCTTTTTGTAGAGGGACTGCATTTTTTGGGACACCTCCCGCTCGACCTGTCCCACTGTTCGCTGTTCCGTACTGTCCATCTTTTTCGAGAATCTCTGGGTAAAAACTTAAGATCGTATTGTCTCAACGCATACTCTATAGGAGGCCAAGCATTTCCTCTGAGTAACGAAAGATAGAGATGCCGTGCGCTGCAAAGATTTATCTCTAAAGATGGGCTTCGATCTGTCATGGGATGGATATGGCTGGTAGGCATAGAGCGGTTGTATGGAGGAGTCATCTTGTAAAAATGTGTAATTTAGGAGATAGAAGCGAATGATTCATTCAAATCCATTCAGTCTGCGTTTGCGTCAGGTGAAGCAGATGGCGTCCCGTCTGGCTTGCCTGCTGATGGTCACGGTGGCTGTTTGGAGTGGTGCGTGGCTGCCTAACGCCGCGACAAGTGCGATGGCCGTTGGTTCGGAAGCTGCTGGCGCAGTCGTGAACGAAAGGGCTGCTGCTGAGCTAGATAGAATGGCGGGCGCAGGCACCAGCGATAAGCTGGAAGGCGCTGTTCAAGGGGCAGTTGGCAAAGCTAAGCGGGCCGCTGCTGATATTGGTGATGTGGATGTAGACAGCTTGGGTAACAAGCTAGATGGTGCAACCGATGAGCTAGCTGGTAAGGTAAAGCGTGATGTTGGTCGCACTAAGTCTGCGGCAGCTGATGCGGGCGATGATGTTGAAGAGAGTGCAGAAGGCTTTGTCGAGTCCATCAAAGACTTCTTTGACTAGGGTTACCTTTTACTTTTGTAACGCCTGTCGTGAATCTGTTTCTATTGCCTGCACAATCAAAGCTTAATTAAAAGAGAGGCTTCCCTCATGAAAAACGTTCGTAACCTATTCGCTAAGCTATCGGCTGCTGTTAAGCCTTTAGCGATCGCAGCTGTCTGTGCTTTGCTGGTATTTGCTAGTGCCGCGCCTGCAATGGCATTTGGTAACAGCAGTTCCAAGCCTTCTGATGGCGTTGTCGAGCTTGACTCCGTTCAAAGTAAGTCTGAAGATGCTATTTCTGGCCCGGATGGTGGTGTTATCGGTAACCCCGAAAAGGTGAAAGAGAACGCTCAGAAGGGCTTGAACGGTATTCAGGGTACGGCAAATAAAGAAGAAATGTCCAACCCTGCCAACGCTCAAGGTAAAACGGTAGAAGAGAATATCAAGAACGCTCTAGAAGACATCACTCCTTAGTGAACCTGAGCTTTAAGCGGTTACTTTTTAGCTTAAAGCTGAATTTTAAATAGGCTATTTTTTCGATCATTCCGATAAAATCCCTATTGAGGCCTGCGTGTACGGAAGTACGCGCAGGCTGTTCTATGAACGCGCATCGGCTGAGGAACCTTTCTTTTGATAGATCTGGCCGTGATATCTACCCTTGTAGGGTAGTGTGACTATTACAAGAAAATCTATAGGCATCTGCGGGCCACGGCTATGGGCGAAAACGTTTCACTTTCAGCAGCTACTGAAAAACTTATGAGTATGGTGCAAGGGGCGATCGCCCTTCTCCCTAACTTCGTCATTGGCCTGGTGGTCATTATCCTTTTTTGGTTCATTGGCGGGATTGTTCGCCGTGTAGTTCGCAAGCAAACCAAAAATAAAGACACCCGCAACGTTGGTCTAGTCGTCGGCAGACTAGCCAGAGGCGTATTAATTATCTTAGGGTTTTTAATTGCCGCGACCATTATATTTCCTAGCTTTAACCCGGCAGACGCGCTAGCGACGCTTGGGATTGGAGGTGTTGCCATTGGTTTTGCCTTTAAAGACATTCTGCAAAACTTTTTAGCGGGCATTTTGATCTTACTCACCGAGCCCTTCCAGCTCGAAGACCAAATTATATACAAAGACTACGAAGGCACCGTAGAGAATATTCAAACGAGAGCCACCACGATTCGCACTTACGATGGTCGCCGGGTGGTGATTCCAAATGCCGAGCTATTTACTAACGCAGTGACGGTAAATACGGCCTACGATCGCCGCCGATTGCAGTATGACATTGGTATTGGCTACGGCGATGATATTGCCAAGGCCAAAGAGATTATTTTAGAGGTGCTCAGCCGCCGCGATGACGTGCTCAAAGATCCCAATCCAGAGGCACTGGTTGTAGATTTGGCAGGCAGCACTATCAACATTCGCGCGCGCTGGTGGATTGATCCGCCACGTCGAGCAGATGCCGTGGCTTCGATGGACTGGGTGCTAGAAAACGTGTGCAATGAGCTGGTGGCTGCGGGTATCGATTTGCCCTTTCCTACGCAGCAAATTCTCTTTCACGACCAGACAGAAGAGACTGACGGCAACCGCGCTAAGCAGCGAGAAGGGTGGCCTGCTAACCCCGATAAGGAATCGCCTCGGGCACTCAACTTATCTCGCTCTATGCTGACAATGGTGAAGCAGCGCAGCCAAAACGGACAGGAAAGCTAGAGACGTAACCGCTAATGGCAGACAAGCTCAAAGAGTTTAAGCAGTGGCTGCTGGACAAGCGTCATTTTCGGATGGCTTGGTTTGCTAAAGACCCACACCTAACACCGGAGCCAGATGAAGCGCTCTCGCACCTGCCGGATGATATAGCCGATGACTTGCGAGCAGCGGTCAATGACTTGCCGATTAATCCGTATGAAGAGGAGGCGGTGCTGGAGGCGTTGGACGACGCGATCGCCCAATGGAGAGAGAATTCACACTTGGCCAGTAATTCTGTCGTTGTCTTAGCGCACCCTGTCTCATCAGTGGCTCGCATTTTGATCGAGAGTCTGCATACGCTGCGATCGCACAAAGAGAATCCGCTCGATATTAAGCTTCTAGACTGGGTGGAAAGGCCCCCTGACTCCAGCAGCATTAAGGCCCAAATCAAGGAGAAGCTAGGCTGGCGTGAGGAAGACTTACCCGACGATATTGAAACCGGAGAGCGCAATCATCATTCACTCAAGAAATCAGACGGCGATACCCAAGAGAAAAGTCAAACGCTAGCCGTGATTCCTAATCTGAGCTGGTGCTTTTTGCGCAGTGCAGATGGCTTGGAAGGCGTGGATTATTTGCAGGAGACGCTACTGAGTGATCGCTCTCAGTTTTGGGTAATTGGTAGTGGCCAGGTGGGCTGGCAATACCTCAAGTCCACCATGAAGTTTCATGCCTATTGCGGTAGCGTTATTGGCTTACCTGGACTAACTGGAAAAGAACTGCAAACGTGGCTAAAGCCAATTATCGATCAGTTCAATATTCGCTTTAGCGACACAGCAATTCACAAACGGCTTGGCGATCCACATAGTCTTTTAGATATGGACTTATCGCCTGATAAGCCCATCGAAGCGCTTTCTGAAATTAGTCAAGAGGTAACAGCTACGGTCAAATCGTCTTTGAGAGCCGCAAAAGATACGGTATTAGCAGAAAGTGATGAAGCAGACAATCAAGATCAAGATGAGAGTCCAAAGCGAGAATACTTTGAAAGGCTCGCTGATATTTCTGATGGTGTAAGCGTTGTCGCCCTACAGCTGTTTATCAAATCGCTGCGATATCGAGACGTGCAAGAAGACGAACTGGTCAAGAAACCCGAGAAAACAGCGGGAGAAGGCAGACCTCAGCAGCTACCGGTTCCACCGGATGATGATTGTTCTAAATCAGAAGAGTCTGACTCAGAAGAGCCAGAAAAAGAGATTGTTGCTGCCTTACCTAAGCTGCCACCTTTGCCCGAGCTGAGCCAGAGCGATCTCTATCTGCTCTATTCACTGATGCTACACGGTGATTTGACTATTAGAGCGTTGGCTAACAGCTTAGGTGATGCGCCCCAGGTGGTGAACAATCAGGTGCAAATGCTGCGCAATGCGGGCGTGATTGAACAAAAAAATGGTGTGATAAAGGCCAACCCGGTTCACTATCCCAAGCTAAGACGGGAGCTTTCTCGAAATAATTTCATTATTGAGGTGCCTTAGGGCAGGTTGCGTACATGTTTAGAGGCCAACTGCTAGAGATGGGGTTGCTGGCACAGTCGGCTGGCGATGCGGCTAAAGATGCCGCCAAAGGCGCTGCCGAAAATGCAGGCAGAGCAGCGAGTGAGACGGCCAATCAAACTAAAGAGCTGCTGACTCAAATTACCGGGCCGAAGATTATCCAGGCTCTGTTTATTGTGGCTACTGCCTATGCCATCATCAAATCGGTGGACTGGCTAGTGATTACCATCTCTGAAAAAGTCGCGCGTCACAACCGGCTTCGTATTAAGCAGTTTCAGCCCTTCATTCGCACATTCGTGATGACTGTAACGGTCATCATGCTGATGAATTTGTTTCTAAACCTGTCTAGGGACAATGTGTTGGCGGTCACGGGCACGGTGGCAGTTGCTCTGGGTTTTGCCTTTAAAGACTACGCTAGCTCTGTGATTGCGGGCATTGTCGGCCTGTTTGAAGCGCCTTATCGGGTGGGTGATCGCATTGCCATTGCCGATGAGTATGGTGAAGTGATTAGCTACGGTCTGCGCGGTATTCGCCTGAAAACACCTGGTGATAATGTCGTCACCGTACCCCACAACTTTATTTGGACAAACTCGGTGTCTAACGCCAATATGGGCGAGCTAGAAGCACAGGTGGTGACAGAGTTTTACCTGGCGCACGAGGTGAACCCGGAGCAGGTAGAGAACATTTTGTATCGGATTGCCTACACCAGTAAGTATACGCACCTGAAGATGCCAATTCTTGTGGTGATGGCTGAGCACAGCTGGGGCAGTTTGTTTAAGCTGCGCTCGTATCCGCTGGACGCTCGTGATGAGTTTGTGTACAAGACGGATTTGACGGTGCGAGCGAAGAAAGAGTTTGCAAAGCATAATTTGCCCTATCCTCGACGGTTTGAGCTAACGGATGCAGGGTAGGGAAGCGCGGACAAACAAAAGCCCCGACTAGCTAAATACTCAAAAGTATCTAATTAGCCGGGGCTTATCTACAGTTTATCTACAGTGCTACTTTAGCTGTTAGCTTACGCCGGTAACGGCAAGTACTCCGCCGAGCGCAGACACAATAGCCGACAGCAGCGCCGTGCCAAAGAGCCACCAGGAAGCAGCTTCTGCGGCAGCTTTAGCATCTTCAATCTGCTGCTGCGTTTGCGCTTTAACGCTAGCAATACGGTGCTCAATTTGCTGCTCCATGCGCTCAGCTTTACCGATGACGCTATCACGCGCTGACTCTACTTGATCGATCACACGGTTTGCATCTGATCTAGAAATGCGGTTGTGTGAGGTAACGATGGCAAGGAGGGTGTCACGATCGAAGCGAGAGAGGCGATCGCGCAATGCTCCAACGCCCGCTTGAGGATCGTCAAACAGAGTGCGAATATCACTTTTGATGTCGTAGTAGTCTAGCTCGGGGCGATCGAGCGACTGCAAGTAGTCGCGGATGCTGGCGAAGATGCTGTCAATCGCTGACTCTAACGTGCGCTTAACGCTGTCAATCTGGTCGGTGATTTGATGGCGAACGTCGGCCACGCGACCCACGATTTCTTTTGCTTCGTCCTCGGTCATATCAGGACGCTGGGCAAGCAGGGCCACCATCGTGGAGTCGTCCATCTGGGCAATGCGATCGCCGAGCTTGCTCGCGCCCAGCTTAGGATCGTTAAGCAACGTTTTCACGTCGCGCTTAATCCCTTCAGGATTCAGTTCGTCCTTGTTAGTATTGCTCAAATAGTCTTCTAGGCCGCTTTGGAAAGAGCGCGTTTGAGACTTCGTAGATGACTGAGCGCGGCGCGCCAGTCTACGAGGCGAGCGAATTAGACCCTCCACGCTAGAGAGCACGCTGTCAATCGTTCGGTTGACCTCGCCTTCAGTCAAGTCGCCACGCTGGCTGAGCAGTGCAACCAGCGTATCGCGATCCATCTTAGACAGGCGGAAGCGGATAGCTCTTGCACCAACTTTGGGATTATCCATCAGCTTTTGCAGGTCGCGCTTAATGCCGGTAGGACTTAGCTCAGGTTTGCCGGTGCTGCGCAGATAGTCTTCAATGGCAGTGGTCGCTTCGTCATACTTCACCTTTGCTTTGTCTGCGACCTTTTGAGGGGCATTTAGCGTAGATGTCCAGCTCTGCTCAACAGAATCAACCACGCTGTTGATCTCTGTCTCGGAGAACTCAGGCCGCTGGGCGAGAAGGCTCACTAATGTATTGCGATCAAACTGGGAAACGCGGCCTCTGACGCGTCGAATGCCTTCGTCAGGCTCATCAAAGAGCTTTTGCAGGTCGCGCTTGATTGCATCAGGGTTTAGCTCGTCCTTGCCCGTACTGCGCAGATAGTCTTCGAGTGACTGCTGCTGTTGCTGCAAGCGAACTTTGGCCGCTTTTTCTGCGCCCTCAGCATCGGCAATCACACGCTGTAGCAGTTTCTCGTAGTGCTCTGAGGTTTCGTGAGCCGTTATGTCGTCACGCGTCATCATGAACTGGCGGAAGTAGGCCCCGTTCATCTCAGAGAGGCTTTTGCGTAGCGTATCTACGTCTAGCGGCTCGTCTTCAATGATGGCGCGGAAGGCTTTATCGCCCATCTCAGACGATAGTTCGCTGGCTGGTGTGTACTGGAAGAAAGTGGCTATTTTTGCCTTGATGCGTTTTTCAGCTGCGATCGCCTCAGCCGCCGTAACGTTCTTCAGCACCGTCTGCCGAATAATCTCCATCCGCGTAGAGATGTCCTTAATTTCAGCCTGGGTCAGCATGCCACGCTCTGAGAGCGCCTTGCTGAAGGTGTCGCGACCAAAGCCAGACAGCTGCTCGCGCAGTTCAGTCTCATCGGCTTCTATGTCGTAGAGTACGTTGCGGAATGTCTCTTCAAGCTGGTCAGACTTGAGCTCGCCAATGTATGCGTGCTGAATGTAGTTTTCAACATCTAATTTGATGATGTTGTCCTCTGCTGGCATCGCATCTTTGAGCTTTTGAGGCACGATGCTACCGGCTGAACCATCAAGCTCACTCTGGGCTGACTTAATTTGGCCCACAATCTTATTGGCATCAAGATCAGAGAGATCGACTTTGCCCATCACCATGCCGATGATAGAACTCATCTGCTGAGCCAGCATCTGCTTTATAGGGTCAGATCCTTTGCTTTTTGAATCGTCTTGGTCACCGTCTTGGGTACCTTGTTGGTCACCTTGCTTATTTTGCTGACGGACTTCGTACACCAGCTTTTCTAACTGCTTACCGAGCCCTTCAGACGCTAGCTGCCCGCCGGTTGCTGAGGCGACAAAGGCCATCAAATCGCTAACGCCAACGCCGCTGCTGCTGTTACCGCCGCCTGTATTGTCTGTCCAAGTGCGGTACAAGCGCTTGGATAGCTGCTTAATTTCGTCTTTAGAGAGATCGGTGCGATCGCTCAAAAGCTCTGCGAACGTATCTGTATTCACCTGAGGCAACAAATCACCATCGGCATTCACTAGCTCAGACTTCTTAATTAAACGCTCAAATTCCTCTTCAACCGACGACATATCGAAGTCGTTTGATCTGAGCTTGCCGATGTAGCGCTGCAAGTTGTCTTGAATGCTTTCGGTATCAATGCCTTGCGTAAACTCTCTACGTACGGCGGCGGCGGCGGCTTCGGCCGTTTGAACAATCTCATCGCCTGCGGCTTTTGCACCTAGTGCGGCTGTCGCAGTGCCGACCATCGACTGAAATCCGCTGGTCGCAGACTTTACAACTGAGCCCACCATTGAGCCGACGGCGGTAGAGCTAAACCACGTCAGCATTGAAAAATACAGCGCCCAAATAATTAGGCCTGTGATCGCGCCAATTTTAGGATCGGGATACACGTTTAAGGTGACCGCCATCCAGCAGGCAAAAAACAAGGCTAAGCAGACCGTTACGAGCGTCCATGCTCCAAACGCAACGCTGATCTTTTTGATGAGGTTGCCAGATGAGCCACTGCTGCTATCGGTGTTAGAGCTGCTGGAGTGTGCGGCGTACGAGACGCCTGCGGCCATAGAAAGGTTCGTGAGCAGTAGCTGGAAGCCAAACGCTAAGATCACGCCAGAGAGAACGGCAATAATGACCTGCGGGCCTTCTACAGCGACTGGAACTTCGTCAAGAATAATCGTTTCAGTAGGGGTTTGGGCCAGTGTTGCAGAGAGGGTATGAAACACTCCGCTGGTAAAATATCCACTCAGCGCGTGGTTGTTTGTGGCCGATAGTAGGCCGTCATAAAATTCCATAGTGCGCGTTCTCTCCTATAAAGATAGCAATCCTCACCATTAAGACTTTTTATGTGAGTTTCTCCCTCTCTCACAGGAAAGAAGCCCGCTGCTACAATCCGTCTATCGGGTAGGACAGATTCACTCTTTAGAGATAGTTAGCGAGCAAGCCCCCGAACGCTAGACGAAATAGCCCGTTAGAATACTTACTTTTCCACGGTTCGTTCTGTTTACTGTTCGTTCCTTTTTGCTGTGGAGCACGCCGATCGATAGGCGCATCGATTCCATTCGTTTGTTTTGTTGGCCATGTTCGCCTACAGGTTTGGTCAAAAGGTTTGGTCAAAAGGCTATTCGAGCGATCGCTTCGCTAGCCTCTTGCTCAGTCGCGTTCTTTGCGAATACCGCAATAGCTTCTGCTGCGCTCTGTATTCTTTATACTCAGAGCGCGTTTTTGGCATCTCATCTGCTGCGCTTGGTGGCTTCGGCTTTGCGCCCTTTTCTCTTACTTCCTGCTTTTCTTCGTCTAATCCCTTCTCCTGGGGCGTAGCATCTGGAGCATAGGTTGCATGGTCATCTGGAATAATATTAGAGCCCAAGCGGTTGGCATAAACCTGCGTAAATTCGGCCCCAAACAACAGAATTTGAGCAGAGTAGTAAATCCAGAGCAGCAGCACCACAAACGATCCTGCCGCACCGTAGGCAGATGCTACGCTGCTGTTGCCCAGATATAGACCAATTAGCGACTTGCCGATGGTAAATAGCAAAGCGGTAATCGCTGCGCCGATCCAAACGTCGTTCCAGCTAATTTCTGCATCTGGCAGCACCTTATAAATCATGCCAAACAGCAGCGTAATCACACCGAACGACACGGCCGCATTCAGCAGCTGCCAGCCAAGATCCCAACCTGCTAAGACATCTCCAAACATGCCGTTAACGGCTGATAGAGCAGCGCTCAGCATGAGGGATACCAGGAGTAAAAAGCCAATGGAGAGCACCATGCCAAACGAAAGCAGGCGATCGCGCACTAATTTCCAAATGCCGCCATCTTTTTTGGGCACCACATTCCACACCGTATTGAGCGCATCTTGCAGCTGAATAAACAGCCCGGAAGCCCCCAGTATCAGCAGCCCCACACTGACAACAGTGGCCCAAAAACCGCCGTCCTGCTGCGCTTTGCTCGTGAGCATTTCCTGCACCAAATCAGCGCCGCTCTGGCCCAACAACCCTTGCAGCTGATCGATAATGCGACCTTGCACCTCGCTTTGTTCAAACAGAAAGCTGGCCACTGCGATCACAATAATCAGCACAGGTGCAAGGGCAAACGTGGTGTAGTAAGCCAGAGCGGCTGCTAGGCGAGAGACCTTATCTCGCTGCCATTCAGCCACGGTTTGCCGCAGTAAAGACCACAGAATAGAAGGGTTCATAACAGTTGGAGAATAGTTGAGTTGATAGCAACAATACCAAAAAAAAGACAACCCATTGGATTGTCTTTCAAATGCTGTATGTAGCGACGTATGTATGAAAAGGTGCTAGCTGATGAGGCCAGAACGAAGGGCTCTGACGGCGGCTTGTGTGCGATCGCTCGCTCCTAGCTTATTCAAAATATTACGAACGTGCGTTTTCACCGTACCCACCGTCACAAACAGCTTCTCAGCAATCTGCGCGTTGCTACAGCCAGAGACAATACATTCCAAAATTTCTAGCTCACGGGTCGTCAGCGGGTACGCCTCAATAATCTGCTCATACTCAGCGTCCACCGCGCGAATCTCAACGGTCTTACTGTTAAAGTTCTCACCGACCGCAACGCTGGGCTTTACCTGAGAAAGGACTAGGCTCGCAATAGAAGGATCGATCCAAGAATTACCGGCTTGAGTCTCCCGAATCGCGGTGATCAGGTCTTTCGTTTCAATTTCTTTGGTGCAGTATGAATCAGCGCCTGCTGCAAAAGCTGCTAGCACTGCTTTTTCACTGTCGTGCATGGTCAGCATCAAAATTCGGGTATTGCTATCAGGATTTTCTTTTTTAAATCTCTGAATCAGCTCAATGCCGTCAATGTCAGGCAGTCCAACGTCTACGACTGCTACATCAGGCTGCATCTCTTGTATCAGCGTTAGCCCCTTCTCTCCATTAGGTGCTTCGCCCAGAAATCTAAGCCCAGCCTGACGGAAAGCCGCTCTTAGTCCCATCCGGGTCAGATCGTGATCTTCTATCAGCGCAACGCTAATTTCTTCTTCCATGCTGCTAATACCTAAACGGCTTAATGAAACGGAGCTCAAATGAAACGGCTTCGCACCTACCAACTTGCACTATATCAATACCGCAGAACATCTATCAGGTGAATGACACATTTCACATTGCACTCTCCCTAAAGATATAAAATACGATGGCTCCGGTCGTTATCTAGCCGCTAAAATTGGCCATGACTGATTTTGAGACATTTTTTGATCTGGCCGCTGATCTGATGTGCATTTTAGATGCAGAGGGCTGCTGCCAAAAGACTAATAAAGCTTTTGAGCGCGTTCTAGGCTACTCCAGCACCGACGTGTGTGACAGGCCTCTGATCGATTTGGTTCATCCGAACGATCAGTCAGAGGTTTTGCAGACGATTGAGCAGCTGGCGACCGAGCAGCGTAGCAATAGCTTTACGCATCGCTATCGCTGTAAAACAGGCAGCTGGCGATGGCTGTCGTGGAATCTATCGGCCATAGCGCCTGCTGGAGAGGCCGATGTCACAGCCCCGATAACAGCAAAAGGCGATCGCTGGCTGTACTGTGTGGCACGAGATGTCACCGACTATAAAACGGCAGAAGCGGACGCTAAAGCCTTTCATGAAGTATTAGAAGACCGAGTGGCTAGACGAACTGAGCAGCTGACAACTGCTCAATCCCAGTACCTTGAGCTTTTGGAGACAGAGCGGGCTACTCATAGAAGGGCAGAAAGAGCCAACATCGGAATGAATCTGTATACCGAGGTCGTGCAGAACATACAGGTGGGCCTCTACATTTGGCGGCTAGAAGATCAAGATAATGTCCGTAGCTTACGAATGATCGCGACGAACCCAGCGGCCAGTCAGTTTACCGGCGTGCCGATGCAGGGGGTGGTTGGCAAACTAATTGGAGAAACGTTTCCGGCGCTGCTGGAGACTGACATTCCAGAAATTTATGCCGATGTGGTACGTACTCAGCAGCCGTATGACTTAGGTGAGGTGTCCTATGGCGACAATCGCATTACACCAAGTATCTTCACCGTTCAGGCATTTCCTTTGGCTGATAGCTGTGTGGGCATTTCCTTTGAAAATATTACTGAGCGCAAGCAGAGTGAGGCGATTCGGCGGGAGCAGGCCGACCAGCTAGCGGTCATTTTTCAGCAGGCGGGCGTGGGAATGGCGCGGCTTTCTCCTGAGGGCAAATGGATTCAGGTGAATCAGCGGCTGTGCGACATGCTGGGCTACACCATTGATGAGCTGCTGCAAAAGACGTTTTTAGAAGTCACGCATCCTGACGATATGGAAGCGGATGCTACCGCGTACGAGAGATTTTTGAGCGGAAGGCTCGCTCAAAATTTGGCAGAAAAACGCTACTTGACTAAAGCTGGTGAGATTGTATGGGCCTATGTCACCGCCTCTGCGGTGCGCAACCAGCAGGGCGAGCTAATTTACTTTATCGCTACGATTCAAGATATTACGCAGCGCAAGCAGGCGAACCTGGCGCTGAAAAAGCAAAAGAACGATTTGCTGACGGTGAATATGCTGCTAACCGACACGATGGCTAAGCTGGAGCAGCGTAATCAGGAGCTTGATCAGTTTGCCTACGTGACCTCTCATGATTTAAAAGCGCCGCTGCGGGCGATCGCAAACCTAGCGACCTGGATAGAAGAAGACCTGGGCGACGGCCTGCCTGCTGAAAATATTGAACAGTTTGAGCTGCTCAAAAACCGTGTGCACCGTATGGAAGGGCTAATCAATGGCTTGCTGGAGTACTCTCGCGTTGGGCGAAAGCAGCAGCAGGCGGAACGCGTTGATGTGGGCAAGCTGCTAGCGGATATTGTCGATTCGCTCTCGCCGCTGGGACAGTTTTCAGTGGAGATAGCGCCCGAATATGCCAGTACTAGACAGCCCGAAGAGTGCCGCTACAGCAGGTACTTTGCCAACCTAATTAGCAATGCTATCAAGCACCATGACCGCCCAGACGGCAAGGTGCAGGTGCAGGTAGATGAGCGCGAATCTGCCTATGAGTTTGCGGTCACTGATGACGGCCCTGGCATTGACGCGGCCTACCACCAAAAAATATTTACCATCTTTCAGACGCTGCGAGCGCGTGATGATTTAGAAAGTACGGGCATTGGCCTATCAATTGTCAAGAAGACCGTTGAGGCAGAAGGCGGAAAAATTTCGCTAGCGTCTAAGGTGGGCGAAGGCTCGACGTTTCGATTTACTTGGCCCAAATCGCCTCAGTAAAATTGAGTCTATCGAAAGATAGAAGACAAACTGTGCCCGTTAGACGAGATGTTAGCTTTGGGTGACGCTGTACAATTGGCTTGCTAGCACCTGGATGCGTAAGTAACACCATGCCTGAAATAGCCACCACCAATATATTGCTGGTTGAAGACGACAAAGTTGACGTGATGAACGTTCAGCGCTCGTTCAAAAAGGCTAAAATCACCAATCCTCTTTTTGTGGCCAGCAACGGTTTAGAGGCCCTTAGGATTTTACGAAATGAATCAGAAGAGGTACAGATGCCAGCCAGTCGCAGGCTTGTACTGCTCGATCTAAACATGCCGAAAATGGGCGGAATTGAATTTTTGAGCGAGCTGCGGTCAGACTCATCGCTGAGGCCTACGCCTGTGATTGTGCTCACGACTTCCGATCAGGAACGCGATCGCATAGAAGCCTACAACCTAAATGTAGCGGGCTATATCTTAAAGCCCGTAACCTTTGCCAACTTTGCAGAGGTCATGGCGGCACTTAACCGCTACTGGACGCTGTGCGAAATCCCGTAGATATGCATCCTATAGACATGCTGGCCGCAACACCCTCAGATAAAGCGCTGAAGCTGCTTGTCGTAGACGACGACGAGATTGATCGTATGGCCCTGCGGAGGGCACTAAAGGAGACCCCTTTCGGGGCGGCAGTTGTTTCGGAAGCTGAGACCGTCGATGCGGCGCTGGCGCTGATTGGCCAAACTGAGTTTGACCTGATGTTTTTGGACTACAACTTGCCGGGTAAAAGTGGCCTAGAGCTCACTGAGCAAATTAGGCGTCAGGGCATTCGTGTGCCGCTCATTGTGCTAACCGGCCAGGGCGATGAGCAGACGGCAGTGGCCTTGATGAAAGCGGGCGCTTCGGACTACTTGCCTAAGAGCAAGCTGTCGGCTGAGGCCATCTCTCGTCTGATGCGCGGCTCACTGCGAGTGTATCAAGCCGAAAGAGTGGCTGAATATGTGAATCTAGATCTTATAGAAAAGAACAAGCTTTTAGAGCGGAAGAACCAAGAGCTAGAGCGCCAGCGGCTGTACATTCATCAGCAGAATATGCAGCTGCAAGAGGTATCGCGCCTCAAGTCAGAGTTTTTGGCCACGATGTCTCATGAGCTGCGAACGCCGCTGAACGCCATTATTGGGTTCTCTCAAATTCTGTTGAGTAAGTCAAAACAGTCACTGAGCGATCACGAACAGAACATGGTCGAACGCGTGCTGGCGAACGGTCGTAACTTACTAGCGCTGATTAACGATGTGCTGGCGTTCTCTAAGCTAGAAGCCGGTCGTTTAGATCTCATTCCTGAGAAGATGAATCTTTCTGATTTGATTGTTAAAACCGCAGAAGAACTTCAGTCTTTGGCGACTCAAAAGTCACTGGACTTGGTTATAGATATTCAGCTAAACGACGAGATGGTCGTTAACGACGCGACCCGGCTGCGGCAGATTTTGGCCAACTTGCTCTCTAATGCCATCAAATTCACAGATAAAGGAACGGTCACCGTCTCAGTAGAAGACTTGCCTCAAACGGCTTCTCAGCCAGGCGATGGTGCTTACCGTAAAAACACCATCGCAATCTCCGTGAGCGATACCGGCTGTGGCATCAGCGCGGATGAACAAATTGATATTTTTGAGCCATTTCACCAGGCCGATAGACAAATCTCGCGCAAGTATGGGGGCACAGGGTTGGGACTGGCGATTACTCACTCGCTGGTAAACATGATGAATGGAAATATTACGCTCTGTAGCGAGGCGGGAGAGGGGGCCACTTTTAAGGTTGAAATTCCTCGTCAGGTCGTCATGCATTCACATCAAAATCAGGCTGATTGAGTCGCCCCGGTACAGACAACCTGGCACGAAACAAATATGCGCTGGCGACTTATGCCCATAGTTAGAACCCTCGGTCACCTTTGAAGTGCTAGGTTCTTACACATCTATAAGATCGCTATGCGCCTGGAAATACTGTGACATCGAAACCTGTAACTATCCTCGCCGTCGATGACATTCCAGATAATCTGTTCATACTAGAGTCTATTTTGTCAGATGTGGATAACTATCACATCGATAGCCTAACGGACGGTGAAGCGGCACTCTCTTATGTGTCGTCTAGCCCACCTGATTTGATTTTGCTCGATGTGATGATGCCAGGATTAGATGGCTACGAGGTTACCCGGCACATTCGCCAGAATCACCAGCTTCCCTACATTCCTATTTTGCTGGTGACCGCGCACGATCAGTCTAGCCTCAGCGAGGGCTTAGATTCTGGCGCAGATGATTTTATTCGCAAGCCTTTTGATATTGATGAGCTAATGGCTCGCGTGCGATCGCTTGTACGGCTCAAGCAAAGCATTGATGAACAAGCTGAAATGATTCGCCAGCGCGATGATTTTGTGGCCCGGCTCACGCACGATTTGCGTACGCCTTTGGTCGCAGCCAACAGAATGCTCAGCCTGTCGCTAGAAGGTGTGTTTGGCCCGCCGCCTGAGCTGATGGCAGAGGCCATTGATAACGTCATTACCAACAATGAAAATCTGTTGCAGATGACCAACACCTTGCTACAGGTGTACCGGCACGAAGCAGGGCAAAAAAAGCTGGTGCGATCGCCCCTCTCTATTTATCTGCTGGCCAAAGAAGTTGTTCAAGAGCTAAAGCCGCTAGCCGATGAAAAAGATATTGACCTAGCATTAGAGACTCGGCCTTTGGCAGCGACAGAAGAAGGCAGTGACGATCCGGCCAGAAGCTATCGAACGGAAGGCGATCGCATCGAGCTGAGAAGACTGCTAACGAATATCTTAGGCAACGCAATTAAGTTTACTGACAAGGGCAGCATTTCGGTTTCGCTCTCTATTAATTCGCATACCTGCGAGGCCATTCCTGCTCCTGAAGCCATTGAAGTGGCCATTAAAGACACGGGCGCAGGCATCGAAAAAGAGGCCCAGGAGAAAATTTTTGAATGGTTTTATCAGGGTAACCACATGCGCGCGGGCAGCGGCTTGGGGCTGCATTTGTCTAAGCGAATTGCTGAAATGCATCAGGGCACGCTGACGCTAGAATCTGAAGTAGGAAGGGGCAGCACGTTTACGCTGGCATTGCCCCGGCTGTCGTCCAAGTAAAAGCATAAGATCTAGCTATCCAAACACCGCACTGAGTGAGCAATCATCTCAGTCACAAACGTTTTATATCCCACCGTTTCAAACAAAACGCTCACCTTATCTTCTTCGTATCGCAGCACTTGCCCAATCCCAAAATTGGTATGAATAATGCTGCTACCAATCGGAAACGGTTGAGGATAGCTCATGCTTTCGGTTTCAGCGCCGTTGCAGTTATCACAGCATCCGCAGGGCGCATCAAAGGCCTCTCCAAAGTAGCTGAGAACGTACTCTCTGCGACATGCCTTCGTCTGAGCATAGCCGCGCATCATGTGCAGACGAGACTGATTGAACTGCTTACGCCTTTCCTGAGCTGTCGCGGCCTGTTCTAAAATATTTTCCATCTCAGTCTCTATCTGAGTCAGACAAATTTCTCCCTGTTCGCCGCGCTCAATTAGCCCAGCCGATTCTAGGGCCTCTAGCGCCGCCTGCGTTTTCGGCTGCGAAAGCTGAAAATGTTCTTTGATCTGGTCTTCACTAGGCGCATCTGTAGCCGTCTCCAATAGTTCTGCTAGCGCTGCTAAAGTCTCTTCATCTACCTGGCCGCCGCCTGCAAAGAATCGCTGTAGCTTCATATCGTCAGGATGATAGAACAGCTGAGCAATGGCCCGCTCACCGTCGCGAGCCGCTCGTCCAATCTCTTGATAGTAAGCGTCTATAGAGCCTGGAATATGATAGTGAAAAACAAATCGGACGTTGGCTTTATCAATGCCCATGCCGAAGGCGTTGGTTGCCACAATCACGTCAATTTCGTCGCTGAGAAACTGGGCTTGGACTGTGGTGCGATCGCCTGCTTTCATCCCTGCATGGTAGGCACCTGCCCTATGCCCGTGCTCTTTTAGCTTGTGCGCAATCTCTTCAGCAGCCTTTCTGGTGGCCACATACACAATTCCTGGCGGCTGGGCCTCCGCTACAGCCTGCAATAAGTGGCCCATCTTCTCAGATTCTTCGTGGCAATAGTGCGCGCTCAGATAGATGCTAGGGCGATCAAACCCCTTGATTACCTCAGCTGAATTCTTCATCCCCAGCCGCTCAACAATCTCTTTTCTCACCAAAGGCGAAGCGGTTGCGGTAAGTGCCAAAGTGACCGGATGGCCCAACGCCTCAATGACGCCCGCTAGCTGTAGATAGTCGGGCCTAAAGTCGTGACCCCATTCGCTGACGCAATGCGCTTCGTCAATTACAAACAGAGACGGCGCAGCAGCTTTTACCTTTGCAAGCGTTTCTACATTGCTAAGCTGCTCGGGAGCCATAAAAACAAACTCTAAATGCCCCTTCGAGAGCTGTTCAAAGAAAGTTTCTCGTTCTGCTGCACTTAGCGTCGCGTTGAGGACGGCTGCTTTGACGGTGTTTTGCTGGGCGATCGCCTCAACCTGGTCGCGCTGTAGAGCAATCAGCGGCGAAATAACGACCGTTACGCCCGGTATCCGCAGCGCCGCAATTTGGTAAATAGCCGACTTTCCTGAGCCGGTAGGCATGACTGCCAAGGTATCTTGGCCTGCTAAGACCGTCGCTAAAACTTCATGTTGAGCAGGCCGTAAGTGCTCATATCCAAAGACCTGCTGAGCAATCTGCTCTAGTCGGGCGTTTGGCTGGCTTGTAGACTGTAACGGCGCGCTGACCATAAGCTAATGGGCGTAAGTGTTAGCAGGTCTTTATTTTGAAAGCGATCGCGCCTGCAAATCGTCTTTCTATAGGTAGAAACGCACAGATATAGGGACTGAGCGGTGAAAGGTTATATCCGCTGACACAACAAAAGTCCGAACCAGCTATTTTGATCGGTAAATGCTTTGAGCACAGGCAGCTGCTGCTGCTGCAAAGTTCGCGATATGTCCTGCAAATCAAACTTACGAGAGATTTCGCTTAACAACAGCTCGCCTGCTTCAAAGTCAGCTGTAAAGCTGAGCGCTTTAAGATGAACCGCCTGCGTCTTCAGGCTTTTAAGATACATTTCTATCTGGTGCTGCTGCGTGCTGTAGCGAGCAACGTGTGCAAAGCTATCTAAATCAAAGTTTCCTTCAAAGCGCTCGTTGAGATGGCGCAGCATGTTTAGGTTAAAAGCTGCCGTAACCCCTTGACTATCGTTATAGGCGGCTTCTAAGACGGAAGTCTCTTTTTGGAGGTCGAGCCCTAGCAAAAAGTAGTCTTTGGGCCTCAGCGTGCGGCTGATGCTTGCCAAAAACTGTTCGCACTCTGATGGCTGAAGGTTACCTAGCGTGCTGCCAATAAAACACAGCATTCGAGCAGGCAAATGGGGCGATGGCAAGTTAGCCAGGGCTGATTCGTAGGTGCTCACTAATCCGTGAACTGATAGCTCAGGGTATTCTCTCAAAAGCTGTTCGGCGCTGGCTTCGAGCATGGTGCCGCTCACATCAATGGGAACGTATCGTAAGGGATAGTGAGCCTGCTGGTAAGCGGTGAGAAGAATACGCGTTTTGGTGGCGCTGCCGCTGCCGAGTTCAGCAATTTCGCAGGGGCCGGTGAGGCGGGCGATCGCTCCACTACACGCCTCAAAAATAGCCGTTTCAGTGCGCGTAGGATAGTACTCCGGCAGCGCGCAAATCTGTTCAAACAGCTGCGAGCCGCGTTCATCGTAAAAGTACTTTGGCGGTAGCGCCTTGGGCCGAGCCGAAAGCCCTGCAATCACGTCGTCGCCTGCATTGCTCGTGCCTGTGCCCATGAGATTGCGAATGACCAGTCGTTGCGATCGCACATCTTGTAAAGTCAACCTATCTGCCTGCGGTAAATACCCTCTACTTTTAGCTCAAATCGCGCCTCAGATTGCACCCTAGATTGCACAGCGGAAGCCCGCGAACATTTCCCGTCGCTGCGGGTGATACCAGTTGCGAAAGCTTTTGCGCAAAGCCCATCTAGGTGTAGCAAAGCTCCCGCCCCGTAACACCCGATGCGCCTTATCAAAATAGCGCTGTGAGTAGCCTGCATAGGGAAACGGCTGAAATCCGGGATAGGCCTCAAACCAGGTGTCTGTCCATTCCCACACGTTTCCCAGCATCGTTTCTCCCGTGAGCTGAGCGGCCCTTTCCCACTCCGATTCGGTGGGCAGCCGCTTGCCTACAAAGCGAGCATAGGCATCCGCTTCGTACCAGCTCACGCCATAAACCGCCTGGTTTTCACTGACCTGCCCATGAGCGCCATCTACATACCTGCTATACAAGGGCGCGCGAACCTTTGCCCTTCGCTTCCAAGCCCAGCCTTCCTTTGTCCACCACTGGGCCTCTTCGTAGCCGCCAGCCGCAATGAACTGGCGATACTGCTTAAAGGTGACAGGCGTTCGATCAATTTGGTAGCTGTCGAGCCAGACAGCCTGAGCGGGCCGCTCATTATCGAGAGCAGCCGGGTGATCGTAACCTTGAATAAAGCCGCCTGCTGCCACCGCTAGCATCTTGTCACAAGCATAAGAGAAACAAACTTTCTCTTTGTCGTTTAAGCTGGCCTTGGGCTGATTGGCTGTACTCTTGAGCTGATGCAGCGCCAGGACGATGGCAATAGTTTCAGCGTGCTGGCTCTCGTGCTGAAGCAGCCAGTGCCAGAGCGATTCATGTCTATCGGGCTCTGTTATGTACAGCGTCTTTAGCGTTTGCTGCCGCACGCTTGCCATATAGCCCAAAATCTCTTTTAAGTCAGGCAGGTTTTCTCTTTCTGATTTGGGCAGTCCGTCTGCGGCAAACAGCGTTGTGTACTGTGGAAATTCGCAGGGCTTGTCAGTGAGATGTTCTGTTGCCCATAGGGACTCGGTGTAGGCAATATGGCCCAAGTGCCAGCCTACTGGGCTGAAGTCAGGGTGTACCTGCTGCTTTAGCTGTTCGGATGAAAGCTGTGAGATGAGCTTTCGCGATCGCGTGCGTGCTGCCTTGAGCTCGTGAGCAAAATATCTGCGCAGAGAAGATTGCGTGGAACTAAACTGCAAAGAACCAGACTGAAAAGAAGACATGGAAAAGAAGAGGCGGGTTTATTGAGTACGGGTTTATTAAGTACGGGTTTATTAAGTAACGAAAATTGCTAATTTACAGTCGAATGAACAGCAACGTTTAGATTGGCGTCAACGACAATCAGCTCTGAAGGAGCATAGGGCTGCCAATTATCTTCAAACAGGGGCTCGGAAGCGATAATAACAGACGATGGAAACTGCTTCGCGTTTTTAAGCAGATAGAAAGAAGGGGGCTTTTCTTGATTGTCGTAGCGGAGGGCAATGAGGCGATCGCCCACAGACAAAATAATATTGACAGAGACATGTACTCCGGCTTTGTTCGCCATATCAGCTATCTGCTGCACGGTTATTCTTAAGGCTTCAGCCAAGTCGATATCGGGCCGCGTCTCTACATAGTGAACCAGGAGTGCAAAGATATGCTCTGAGTCGGTTTGGCCCTTGATGCTGCGATAGGCCACGTCGCAAAGCTGCTCGCGAATCGGACGATAGAGAGACTGATAGAAGTTTTCGACGAGTCCGTTGTGCACAAACAGCATCTGCCCGTGCGCAAAAGGCTGACAGTTACTCATTTCAGCCGGCATTTTATCAGTGGCGCTGCGTACATTTACCAGCAGGCTACTGGTGCTCACGTAACGGCAGAGATCGTCTAGATTACGGTCGTTCCACATCGGCAGCGGATTACGATAGATAAAGGGAGGAACGACCGTAGAAGGCTCGCTATACCAGCCAAAGCCGAAGCCATCGCCATTGAGAATAGCTGACTTCATTTCTTGAGGCTGATAGCTTTGATTTAAAAGCGAATGCTCGGGCTTAAGAATAAGGCGATCGATTGAAACAGCTGGGCCTAAGTAGCCTAAAATTCTACACATTAAGGTTTGAAATAATAAAAGAAAAAATTACGCTAGTATCGCATCGTAAACCATTCGCCTTTTGGTTTCATTATTTGCCCTTTGGTTTCGTCAATAGTGACCATTTACCTGCTGTCCGTTTGGCAATCAGCAAGACCGAATTTTAAGTGCTTAAGGAGTACCCGTGGATAAGCCTGTCATTTTGACAATTGATGATGATCCGGCGGTGCTTCAGGCGATCGCTCGCGACCTGCGAAAGCAGTACGGCAGCCAGTTTCGCATCATGCGAGCTGATTCTGGCACCAGTGCTTTAGAGGCCACCCAAAAGCTGAAGCTGCGCGGCGATAGCGTCGCTTTATTCCTAGCCGACCAGCGTATGCCCGGAATGAGCGGCGTTGAGTTTTTGGAGCAGGCTAGCAAAATTTTTCCGATGGCCAAGCGATCGCTCCTCACGGCCTACGCCGATACCAACGCGGCGATCGAATCGATTAATAACGCTCATTTGGACTACTACTTGCTCAAGCCCTGGGACCCACCAGAAGAGAAGCTGTATCCGGTGCTAGATGATTTGCTTCAGGACTGGCAGGCCAGCTTTAAGCCTGAGTTTAAGGGAGTGAAAGTGATTAGCGATCGCTGGAGCCCGGCCTCTCACGACCTGCGCGACTTCCTAGCGCGCAACCAAATTCCCTACCGCTGGCTCGATATTGAAACCAACGAAGAAGCCAAGCAGCTCGCTGCCTATGCAGGCGAGGGCGAAAATCCAAACATTCCGCTAGTAATCACAGGTGAAGGCACCAAGCTCGTAAAACCCACGGTAACAGACCTGGCGCAGAGTGTCGGCATGCAAACGGAAGCAGCCAAGCCTTTCTACGATTTGGTGATCGTGGGCGGTGGCCCAGGTGGACTGGCTGCCGCTGTGTATGGCGCGTCTGAAGGCCTGCGTACGGTGCTAATTGAGCGTGAAGCCCCTGGTGGGCAGGCCGGAACCAGCTCGCGAATTGAAAACTATCTGGGCTTTCCGGTGGGTCTTAGCGGCGGCGATCTCGCTCGTAGAGCCGTTACCCAGGCCAAGCGCTTTGGCGTCGAGCTTCTGTCGCCGCAGTCAGCCTCGGCCCTCCGCACAGAAGACAGCTATCATATCCTCACGCTCGCAGACGGCAGTGAAATTAGCTCTCACGCGTTAATTTTGGCATTGGGCGTGGCGTGGCGGCGGCTAAATGTACCCGGCGTTGAAGACTTTACGGGGGCAGGCGTGTACTACGGCGCGGCTCAAACCGAAGCGGTCGCTTGCGAAGGCGAAGAGGTCTACGTCGTTGGCGGGGCGAACTCGGCAGGGCAGGCGGCGATGTACTTTTCTAAATTTGCTCGCAAGGTTCGCATTTTGGTGCGCGGTGAGTCTTTGGTAAAGAGCATGTCTCAGTACCTAATCGATCAAATTGATGGCACCGACAATATTGAAGTGATGCCATTTCACAGCGTGGTTGAGGCCAAAGGCGACAAGCGGCTGGAGCTATTGCTCGTTAAAGATTCGCAAACGGGAGAGGTCAAAGAGATGAAGACCAATTCTCTGTTTATCTTTATTGGGGCAACGCCGAGTACCGAGTGGCTAGATGGCCTGGTGAATCGTGATGAGAGAGGATTCATTTGTACGGGGCCGGATGTGCCGGATGAAATGCCTTGGCCTTTGGAGCGCGATCGCTTCTTACTAGAGACCAGTACACCCGGCATTTTCTCTGTGGGCGACGTTCGGCATGGCTCTGTAAAGCGGGTCGCTTCTAGTGTGGGTGAAGGCTCTATTTGCGTGCAGTTTGTGCATCGTCATCTGGCGAACGTGTAAGCAAAAACGTTAATACAGTGAGTCTGAGTTGTTTATACGTATACGAGAAGATACCACTGCCATGCTCTGCGCTGAATCTCTTTCTCAAATGGAACCGTTTAAGATGCTGCCGCTAGCGCGGTTAGAGTGGATATGCGATCGCGCTGAGCAAATAGACCTTTCCTCTGGCGAAGTCCTTGTAAAAGAAGGCGATCCGTCTAAAGGCTTTTACATTCAAGTATCGGGTCAAATTACCGTCAGCCGCATGAGTAAAGGCGTCGATATGCCCGTTGGTCGTCACGAAAGCCCTTCCTTTTTTGGCGAAATTCAGGCGCTTACTGAAGATTTAGTGCCCGTAACGCTCACCGCCGACACCGCTACAGAACTGTATCGACTCAATTGCGGCGACTTTTTAGACTTGATACACAGCTGTAGAGAGTTTGAAAAAGATATTTTTCGCACGGTGGGAAAGCGCCTAAAAGGTCTAGAATCTTTTATTCAAAACAGAGAGAAAATGGCCGCCCTTGGCACGCTCTCGGCAGGGCTTGCGCATGAACTCAACAACCCCGCAGCAGCGCTCGTGCGGGTGATGAAAGATATTAGACCCGCCGTGCTAGAGCTTCAGCGCATGAACCTAGTGTACGGCTCAAAGCAGATTGATGAGGCGCATACGCAGCAATGGCTAAATGAACGCGATCGCGCCTTTGAAGCCATTAACAGTCCTAAAAACGACCCGCTCGCAGAAGGCGATAGAGAAGACGCGCTCAATGACTGGCTAGAAGATTATGGCATCGAGAATGCTTGGGAGCTGGCCGAGCCCTTAGCTGCTGGTGAAGTCAGCCCAGACTTTTTAGAAGGTGTGATGGAACCATGGCGCAATGATAAAACTGAAATGAGAGAGATGGGCGTTCGCTGGCTGTCTCTCTCCTGTGATGTGATGAGCATGATTAAAAACGGCCTCGACGGAGCCGAGCGGATTTCAACGCTTGTGCAATCGATGAAGTCTTACTCATATATGGACAGAGCTGCTCAGCAAAAGATCAACATTCACGATGGCATTGAAGACACGCTGCGGCTATTTGCCTTCAAGCTGAAGCACGGTATTAAAGTAGAGCGTAAATACAAGCAGGATTTGCCGCCAATTATGGCTTTTGGCAGTGAGCTAAATCAGGTATGGACAAACTTAATTGACAACGCCATTGATGCGATGAGTGAAGGGACACCTAGCGGCAATCCACCGACTATTGAAGTGAGAACCTGCGAAAAGAACAATCGCCTCTTAGTGGAGATAGAAGATAATGGGCCGGGTATTCCACCGGAGGTAAGGAACAGAATATTAGAGCCTTTTTTTACAACAAAGCCAATGGGAAAAGGAACAGGACTAGGCCTAGATGTTGTGCGGCGCGTGATTGAAAACCGTCACGGCGGAAGCATAATGGTAACCTCAGAGCCGGGGAGAACTTGCTTTACTATCGCCCTTCCATTTTCTCGCTAGCCTTCTTTCGGTGGTGACTTTTGGTGGTAGATTTGTAACCATCCTTAGCGGTATTGAACGATGGCTGACTCGCAGTGCACTCACACCGATCAGATAAAAGACGTGACGCCAAGTGCTAAAGGCTGTGAAGAATGCTTGAAACTAGGCGATAGCTGGGTGCACCTGCGCATTTGCAAAGACTGTGGTCACGTCGGCTGCTGCAATAGCTCTAAGAACAAACACGCCACTAAGCACTTCGAGCAAACGAACCATCCTGTTATTCAGTCCTTTGAACCCGGTGAAGATTGGCTGTGGTGCTATGTTGATGAGGTTTATGTGGACTAGACTGCTTGGAGTTTAAGAAGGATCTACTTCCTATGTCACAATCGCTCGAAACGCCTTCTGTTTTGGTGAACTGCCATCATCACAATGCCGAAAATCCGCTGTGGCACCCTCACCATAAGCTGGTGTACTGGACGGATATTCCGAATGGTAGACTGTTTCGCTACGACCCGCAAAAAGAAGGCTACGAGCAGATTTATCTAGGTGAGTCTGTTGGCGGCTTTACGATTCAACAGGACGGATCGCTGCTGCTATTTAAGACGCACGGGACGATTGAGATTTGGGACAAAGGCGATACGCGAACGGTGGTAGAGGGCATTGCGGCGGTGAAGGGGACGCGATTTAATGATGCGATCGCTGATCCTGAAGGCAGAGTGTTCTCCGGCACTATGGCCACCGACAACAAAACAGGCAGACTGTATCGCATCGATCCTGACGGCTCAGTGCATGATCTGTTGCAAGGCCTTCTAGTGCCGAATGGCATGGGCTTTAGCGGCGACTATCAATATTTCTATCTCACAGATTCCGATCAAAGAACAATCTTTCGCTTTGACTACGATAGAGCTAGCGGTAATTTGAGTAACCAGCAGGCGTTTATCAACACGCCCGAAGACGATGGTGTTCCGGACGGAATGACTGTCGATTCAGAAGATCATATTTGGTCGGCTAGGTGGGATGGTGGCTGCGTGTGCCGGTACAGTCCTAATGGCGAAGAAGTCTTGCGGATTCGCATTGCCAACGCCAAAAGTTAGCTGCGTTACCTTTGGCACCGAAAGCTACGACCGGCTGTTAATTTCTACCGCCCGAGAAGATCAGGATATTGCAATGGACAATGTGGCAGGCGACTTGTTTCACATGCAAGCAGGCGTTACCGGAAGACCAGAGCTGCTATCTTGTATTGCCGTCAATTCGTAAATAGTTCGATAGATACAAAGGCGTATATTCAGCATGCTAGATGCACTTGTATTGTAGATGACTTAGCATACGCAGATAATCTTAACGGACTTATTTGCGATGGCGGCTCTGATTGAATTTAAACTGCTGGCTCCTTATAACGCAAAAGCTTGTTTGATAGGAGATTTTTTAGAGAATCAGTCCGTTGAAATGGAGAAAGATAAAGACGGCTACTTTCGCACAAAAGTTGAGCTTGAAGATGGCCGATATGCCTATAAGTTTCGAGTGCAGTCTAAAAGCTTCTTCTTAGAGCCGGATGAGTGGGTCGAGGTGGTTGATCCTTATGCTACTCAGGTAGATGAGACTGCGCAGATGGCGATCGCGATCGTGAAAGAAGGCGATCGCATCGTCGATAACTACGTTTGGCAACACGACGATGCTGATTTGCCAGACCCCGCTGATCTCATCATCTACGAGATGCTCGTTCAAGACTTTTCCAAAAAGGAAGACGAAAAGAGCGGCACGTTTCAATCCATCATTCAAAAGCTGGACTACCTGCAAGATCTCGGTGTCAACACGCTCGAACTCATGCCCATTCAGTCCTGCCCTATGGAAATTGGCTGGGGCTACAACCTCCGACACTACTTCGCCCTTCGCTCTAGCTACGGCAGCCCCTCCGATCTTAAGCAGCTCGTAGACGAATGCCACGCCCGCAACATGAGGGTCATGCTAGACGTGGTGCTCAATCACTCTGAGTCCGAAAGCCCGCTGACTCAAATAGACTTTGACTACTGGTACCGCCGCGATGCCAAAGACCCTGACAACAGCTGGGGCCCAGAATTTGATTACGACCATCACGATGACAACTACAACCGCCATCCCGCCCGTGAATTCATGCGCGATATGGTCAACTTTTGGCTCACCGAATACCACTTCGACGGACTCCGCTTTGACGCCGTAAAGCAGCTAGATAGACCCGAATTTTTGGCCTGGATAGTCGATGAAGCCGGTATGGCCGCAAAGCCAAAATCTCTCTTCACCGCTGGTGAGCACATTCCCGAAAAACCAGAAATCAGCGGACTAGAAGGCCCGGTAGACAGCAGTTGGCGCGTTAGCTTCCACTACAACTTTTTAGACCTCATCTTCAACGAAGGTGACAGCCTAGAGCTAGTGAAGACACTTATAGATCCGACCAAACAAGGCTTTCAAAGTACGTCGAACATCATCAATTACTTGATTAGCCATGACCAGGATAGGCTGATGCCAATTCTGGCCAACGCCAATATCTTCGATGAGACTGCCTTTAAACGCGCTAAGTTTGGCGCAGCCCTGGTGATGACCGCTATGGGCATACCCATGATTTGGATGGGAGAAGAGTTTGGCGAATATAAAGAGAAATCGTTAGATCCTTCGCCTCTCGACTGGACGATACTAGATAGTGATGAGAATGCTGGATTACTGAAATACTACAAAGGTCTGATCTCATTACGGCGAGAGAATGTAGCATTGCGCTCGGATAACATCTCTATTTTTCATGAGAATACGGACGACAATGTTCTAGGCTACATGCGCTGGCATGAGATGGGGGCGCGAGTTGCTGTGATTGTGAATTGTTCTGACAACTACATTGCTGACTACGAAATCACCGACTTTCCTGAAGACGGGCAGTGGCGTGAATGGACACAGAGCTTTGACGTGTCTGTAGAGAACGGGCGACTAGTGATAGATTTACCCGAATACGAAGCGCAGGTGCTGGTGTGGTCTGCATAATCAAGTAAAAGATATAAGCAAAAATCTACTGTTATGCAGAGCAACAATTAGGCTAGCTCATCCTATGGTGTTGGTCTATACACCATAGGATGAACATAGAAATGAACTTTGGAAAAAGCCTAAAGTACCTGCCCGCAGGTGTCTTAGGCATTATTGTTTTACTCTTAGGCTGGGGCTTCATAGAGCCTCGCTTCCTAAATACTGAAAACGAAACGGCGACTATTCCGAACCTACCTGCTGATTGGGAAGGCAAACAAATTGCTCAAATCTCAGACTTTCAAGTAGGTCTGTGGCTAGATAATCCGGGCACCGCTCGCCGTGCTGTTAGCCAGCTGATTGAAGCTAATCCCGCTGCCGTTTTCGTGAGCGGTGACTTTATCTACCACGCTGACCCAGATCCTGGCGCTGAGATTGAAGAATCTGTGAGTATCGTAGCGCCTCTGATTGATGCAGGCATTCCCACCTACGCAGTGCTGGGCAATCACGACTACGGTATGAGCAGCAAAACTGCCGAACCGGATACTCAGCTAGCGAGTGATTTAGAAGCGGCTCTAGAAACAGCCGGTGTTGTTGTACTCAAAAATGAGTCCGTTGAAATGCAATTGCCTGATAGCGATACCCCCTTATATTTAGCTGCCGTCGGTTCACGCTGGGCTAATCAGGAAGCTGTTGATCAGGCGCTTGAAGGTATTCCCGACAATGCACCTAGGGTTGCTATGATGCACAACCCAGACACCTATGAGCTATTTCCACCCAGCACAGCACCGCTGGCCGTAGCCGGACATACTCACGGTGGACAAATGCGCTTGCCTAACTCTCCCCAGTGGTCGTGGCTAAGGTTCACGCAAAAGGACGAAGTGTATGCTGATGGTTGGGCTCAAGGCTATGGAGAACCCGGCAACAATCTATATGTGAATGTGGGCATTGGCATGAGCATCGTTCCCATTCGGCTATTTTGCCCGCCTGAAGTGACGCTTTTTACGTTGGAAAGCTAGACGTTAGAAAGTTAGGGTTGGGATAGACCAGCCACGAAAAGCCTCCAGGTAATATATCTACCTGGAGGCCTTAGATCATATGAATTGTCAATCTACAGGGGACTTTATCGTCCCTGTGGTTTCGCGCCTACATGGCAGAAGGATAAACGCCATCTGCTACAAATACAGGCTTTTCGCTGTATTCTGCTTCAATTTGCTCTTCTACAGAAAGATCCCAATCGAGATCATAATCCGTCTCGAATTCAGTTTTTATGTAGGGGCGTAGTATGCCTGTGACGGTCACACTTTCACCATCTTGAGTCTGAGGTGTAATCCCTTGAGTGAGCACCAACAGATCTTCTCCTGCAAACAGCTGCTCTTCATCAATGGTAAAGGTCGTAGGAGAGAGCTTATCTTCCACTTCTCCTTGAACGGAAATTCGCTGGTTGTAGTACTTCTCAGGATCGCTTGTGATATCACCTGGATCAGGCGAGAGCGCAATAGACTGGGCAATCACAACCGGACGATCTTCGTAGTCAACGTATAGCGTTGGGTCAAGATCAAGGCTGTACTCTGTCTCTATATCAGCGAGCACTAGCTGCTGCACTTCGCCGGTGACCTGCACCTCTGTATCGTCACCATCAATCAGCACAAACGGCTCGCCAGATGCGTTGATAACGAGCACATCTTCGCCACCAAATAGCTGATCGTCTTCAAGTAGGAAGGAGGACTCGCCTATGGTCTCTTCTACCTCTGCGCGAATAGAGACGGTTTGTCCAATTAGGCCTTCAGCACCTTCAGCCACCTCTTCAGTGGTAACGTTTTCTGCCGCTTCCTCAGTTGTTGTTGTTTCCGCTGGCCCACAGGCAGACAGCACGGTCACAGAGGCTGCTACTACTAGGCTTGCGGCAGCTTTTTTAGAGCGGAATATTTGGGTAAACAGGTTGATCATTCTTATAAGTTCCTCATTTGTGTTCTGATTTACAACATAACTGTCTACACAACACGCAACGCTCTGCCGATAGGGATAAGGTTTTATTACATTGTTGTAATTTTATTGCAGCTTCATATACAAATTGGGCAATGTTAGCGATCGCTTCTGATAGCGGCGACCGATCTCGCTGAGATATGATGTGCACCAGTTCAAACTTACTCGTTCTCTCTCCGGCTGCGGCCGTGCCTACGGTTCTATCCCATGTCCGATTTGCCTATCGACCTGCCTACGCTCCGCCCCTACCAGGTTCAGCTTGTTAATGATCTCTACCACGAGTTAAACGAGGGCCACAAAAGAATTGCGATCATTGCGGGTACGGGCGCGGGTAAAACGATCATCAGCGGACAGATATGCGCTCATGCAGAAGAAGCCGGTAAGCGCCTGATGTTTTTGGTGCATTTAGATGTGCTGGTAGGCCAAACGTACGAGAAAATGAAGGCCTTTGGGTTGCAGTGCGGCTTTATTAAAGCCGGCTGGGAAGAGAATAGAGACGCTCCGATTCAGATTGCCAGTATTCAAACGATGGCAAAGCGGCGCTGGTGGCAGAAGTGGCCTGCCGATGTGGTGTTTTATGACGAGGGGCATATCACACTGTTCAGCCAGGTGGGCAAAAAGGTGATGCTAAGGACGCACAAAGATGCGGTGCATTTGGTGATGACGGCGACACCGCTACGGTTGGGTAAAGAACAGCTCGGAGACTATTTAGATACGCTGGTGGCCTCGCCTGTGCCGAATGTGTTGCAGGATATGGGCTATTTGTCGCGGATGAAGTATTACAGCATGCCGAGAGATAGTATGGCCGACCTTGAGGCGGTGAAGACGGCTAGAGGCGATTATGATGAGACAGATTTGAAGAATGCGTGCGATCGCAAAGAACTAGTCGAGAGAATTGTTGAAGAATGGTTTCGCATCGGCCACAACAAACGCACGATCGCCTTTTGCGTCGATATTGGCCATGCCAACAATGTGGCCAAAGAATTCCGTAAGGCCGGTATCACGGCCGATACCGTCGATGGAAACACCTCTATTAAAGATCGTAAAAAGCTCTATCACGCGCTAAAAACGGGCGAGCTGATGGTGCTTACGTCCTGCAATGTTATCAGCATCGGCTTTGACGAACCGAGTGTAGAAGTCGGCCTAATGCTACGACCTACGAAGTCTAGTGCTATGCACTTTCAACAGCTTGGGACGAGTAATGCGAATCTCTCCCGGCACGGGTAAAGAGTACGGTATTATTCTCGATCAGGCCGGAAATTTAGAACGACTAGGCTTTCCAGAAGATGTTGAAGAATACTTTCTTGCCGACCAGACAGGCTTCTACAGGGGGTAGCGGTAGCGCACCGACTAAACCCTGTCCGGCCTGCGGGCGTATTGTTCTTTCCTTCATTGTGAAATGCCCAGACTGTGCCCATCAGTGGGTGAGCGATCGCCCCATCAATACCGAAAGCATGGTGGAAATATATTCCAACGCCCAAGCCCAGCAAATTCGCGACGTGCCCACACTCGTGGAGCTATATCACGGCCACCGCCGCCGCGCCTTTAAAGCAGGCCGTCCGCCTAGCTGGGCCGATAGAGCCTTTTACGATCAGTGCGGCCGCTCTCCCGTCGGTGACTGGTGCTTTGGCTCTCTTTATGGCGCACGTCCTAATTGGGACGAGCAGCTGGCGATTGTTGATTATTTGTACGCAAGCGCTAAGCGGGGCGGCGGGAAAACAGGCGACTGGGTGATTCAAGAGTTTGAAAAAGAAGTTGGCCCCGGTTCATGGTTCAAAATTTCGCAGTACAAGAGCAAGATAGGATAAATCTATGTACTATGAAGGGTAGTCAACATCTTCAAAATCGTTATTCAGTTGTTATTTATAGAGTGCTATGCGTTCTGCGATTACATCGGTGCCTAAAGCAGAATTAAATGCAGCGATTAAAGCTATGGCGGCTTCACCGGCAGCGGTAAAGCAACGCGCCAGCAGCGTCGTCAAGGAAAAGTATCCCAACTACAAAATCATCGTGCTCAATGACGATTTCAACACGTTTGAGCACGTGATTAAAACGCTATCAACCTACATTCCTGGTGTTAGCACCGACCAGGCTCGGGATCTAGCCAATCAGATTCATCACGAAGGTCAGGCCATTGTGTGGACCGGCCCGCTAGAGCAGGCGGAGCTGTACCATTCGCAGCTGATTAGAGCTGGGCTGACGATGGCCCCGCTAGAAAAGGCGTAAAGACATATCGAATGCCCTAAACTGTGGACAACTCAAGACGGCTAACGTCTGAGAGCGGTTCAGTGTGCAGGCAAAGCGAACGTGGGTAGGAAGGGAACGGGCAAATCTAAAAAGCGCGATCACAAAAAATTATCGGAAAAGCAGCCTCAGCCTCAGCCGTCGGAAGCGAAGAAAGCAGGCAAGGGTAGAGTGGTCATCACGCACTCTACATACATTCCAGGGTTGATTGATGCTTTAGAGAAACTAGCCGATCGCGCAGGTATCCAAACGATAACGCCTGCCGTTATTTCACGAGCTAAGTCAAATTCGCCTCATTTTCGGCTTAAGGTGTCGGTGCCGATACGAGGCGGGCACAAGCTGATTGCGCGTAAAGGCAAGTCTACGCAAGAGGTATTTGTGATTACGACATGGACAAAAGGTGAATTGGAACGGGCGATCGCTCAAATCCTCTCCTAAAGAAATTTGCTTTAAAGATGCCTATGCGATCGCCTCAAAGTCCTATGCAGCAGGAAGGCTTAGCCCACTTCCAAACGGGAGATGCCTTTTTTCGTAGCAGTAGTCGTACCGGACGAGACCTAGCTATATTGGCTGCGATCGCCCACAAAGCCCATCTCAAAACCTGTCTCAAAACCCACTCCGAAGACGCCCCCTTACGCATCCTCGACGCCATGACTGGCTGCGGCGTTCGCCCCCTACGCTACGCCCTAGAAGCCAAAGCCGACTACATATGGGCCAACGAAGGCAACACCGACTTACGCCAAACGCTACAGAACAATCTTAGCCGCAGCCTTCCTCCCGAGCGCTACCGCATCACTCACCAGGACGCAAACGCCGCCTTCTTCGACTGCCACCAGCGCCAGGACTTTTACGACCTGATCGACATTGATAGCTTTGGCAGCCCTATGCCTACGCTTGCCACCGCACTTTGGGCCGTTAGGCTCGGTGGACTGCTCTACCTCACTAGCACCGACGGCCGCGCCACTAGCGGCCACGCCCCCGACAAAAGCCTACAAACTTACGGTGCCTACGCCCGGTCTCACCCTGCTGTACACGAGCAAGGCTTAAGGCTGCTCATCGGCACAGCCGTACAGCAAGCGGCTGCTAGAGGTCTGGTGGCGTACCCCGCCTTTGCTTTCTATCGAGGCGAGGTCAACCGCGTGATGGTTCGCGTTTCAAGGCGAGCGAGCAGCCAAAGTGTAGCGCGTTGGAACGCTGAGCAATATGGATTTTTAGCTTATTGCCACCGCTGCGGTCAGTTTCAGACCGTACGCTGGAAAAAGCTAGGGCGCGTCTCGTGCGTTTGCGGCACTCACGAGCCAGTTGCCGTCAGCGGCCCTATGTGGCTAGGGCCGCTGCATAGCGCGAATGACCTTGACTCAATGCAAAAAATCGCAGCCGAACTCGCCCTAAGTGACTTGCAGCCAAATCAGTGGAAAACGTGTCAATCGCTGCTAGAAACGATGCAGGCAGAATCTGATATGCCGCCCTATCACTATCCGCTCGCAGAAATCGGCAGACGGGGAAAGATAGATATTCCACCGCGTGAAACCTTGATTACGCGGCTTCACCAGGCAGGCTTTTCAGCAACGAGAACGCACGTGAGTGCTCAAGCCATCAAAACGAATGCACCGATTGAAACCTGCATTGATTTGAGCAAACAAAATAAATAGTTTTGATAACTGTCACAGATCCGGCGCATCCCGGAATCTGTGATCTGTACGCTGAAGTTAGTGTTTAGTCAACACCTTCGCTAGAAACCGTTCGCTGGAAATTATAGATAGTCACTATGAAAGCATTACTCGCTGGGTTAACTATTCTCGCTGCCACGGTTGGCGCAGGCATTGGCTACGCTGGGATGCAGGCCGCAGCCCCCGGAGATACCTTCAGCAATCAAGTGGCTAGCAGCACAGCAGACGGCACGTTTCCCGAAGGTTACGTAGCGGAGTCTACGGCTGTCTATGAAGATGAGAGCAGTCCGGTTCTCTCTAGTGGAAGTGCCAATGGACGCACGACGATTATTCCAGCAGGTGAGCTGAACCAGATGGTGACGGATGCGATCGCCAGCCAGTCCTACACAGCGCCTATTTTAGAGGCTGCTCAAAATATCAATACCGCTATCAAAAAAGGGCGTATTGAAAGCGGCGCGGTTATCAATCTGGCTAACTTACCGCTAGAAGCTTTACCTGCCGAGGGTCGGCAGGCCGTAGAGCAGCTTACACAAACCTTTCCCTTCCTCGCCAATCGCGATGTATACGTGGGCATTGAAGGTAAGCCTAGAATCGTTGACGGTGCGCTCAGCTTAGATGACACGCACGTCAGGCTCGGCCAGCTGAAGCTTCCAGTAGGTAGCGTTGCTAAGCAGCTCGGGCTGTCTCAAAACGACATTGAGCGGCAGATCAACAATCTGCTGAGTCAGCAAGGTCTGACCCCTAGCGACGTTCAAATTGTAGACGGGCAGCTCGTAATCGAAGGTCAGTAGTGAACAGAGTTACAGACTGATGACCCACAGGCTGAGCGGAGTCGAAGCCTACTGTTCTTGAATTAGCCGCATATAGTTCTGCTTCAGCTGAATATTGCTCTGTGCCATTTTCTCAGAAAGACCTGCTTCTGCATCGCTCAGGCTTTCATAAAATGCCGCAGACCGCTGAACGGACATATACTCTTTCCATAGCTGCTTAAGTAATATCGCAGCGTCTGGACTATCGTTCTCTACTTGGGACGCGATCGCAGAAAACTGTTCGGTGGCTGCGTCGTAATTTTTCCCATCTTTCGCTAAGGCGATCGCCCCGGTTAGCGTCACCTCTAATAGGCTCTTGCTAGGGGCTTCTGGTGCAGATGGTGTCTCAGTCGTATTCTCTGACATGTTCTTTAAAGCGGGCGCTCACTAAAAATAATTCCTCTATAGTGAGCCACAAACTTCATCCAGTAACCTCTACAAAAAAGTAGAAACTTTCAATTTCTACAACCCCTCTAACGACAGTAGGTGGTACAGCCCCAGTGCCAGCTATAGGGCAGTCTTGGCCCTCGCCAGCCGCGCTTGCGCAGCTCTTTGGCAATCAGTCGATTGATGCCTGCATGTGCAACCAGCACCACCGATTGAGACTGATGAATTTGATCTTCTAGCAAGTCTGCGGCCTCCTGAGCGCGGGCTCTGGAGCGCATCAGTGACTCAGAGCGAGAGGCGTAGCCCAGCCGCCATAGCATGAGCGCGATCGCTGACCAGGTAAGCGCCGAAAAGCGAAAATGACACGGGAAATCTACTGGAAACTCAATTTCTCTAAACTGCGATGCGATCACAGCCGGGGTCGCTGTTCCTAATAGTTCAGCCGTGTGCATCGCCCGAGGCCGGTTGCTGGCAAATACCACATCTGCTTGAGCGACGACCTGCATAACCGCTTGAGGTGGCAGCGATCGCCGCTCAATTTTGGCCGCATCATAGCGCTCTACAAACTGCCTGAACTGGTGTCCTCGAACCCTTTGCCGCAGCGAAACCGCTGGAGGGCCGTGTCGAATTAGCGTAATAGATTGTGGACTGTTGAATGAATCACTCACGTACTTGGAAGGCGTGCGCATAGCAGGCGGTCTTTTATAGGTGGTTTGTGTTGAACGGAAGCTGCACAGATTTCAAAACGTAGGAAGCGACAAGCGATAGCGTAAAATCTTCAAAGCGTGAGCGCTTTATGAGCGTCGCAGTGTTTAAGCACCTTGTTTAAACACTCAAAACGCAGTATGCCTTCGTAACCGGATCTCAGTAACCGGCCCCAGACTTCATGGTGAATGTGGCTTCTAACCCTGCTTCAGCTTCTCCTATTTTAGGTCAGCCAATTTCAGAAACCGCTGATCTAGCAACATTTGCTTTACATTCATCTGACCGTCTATCTAGCTGGCAACAGATGGCAGATAAAGCCCTAGCAGGCGAAGCCCTCACCCATTCAGAATCGCTCTCAATCCTCAAAGCGCCTAATGAGGTCATTCTCGATCAGCTGGCAGCGGCTCACCGCGTGCGTCGTCATTATTGGGGCGATCGCGTTCGACTTCACTTCTTGCTCAATGCGCAAAGCGGGCTGTGCCCCGAAGACTGTCACTATTGTTCCCAGTCCAAAATCTCGGGTGCTGAAATAGAGAAGTACCCGCTAATGGCCACCGAAAAGATAGTGGCCGCTGCGGGCCGCGCGCACGAAATGAAGGCGGGCACCTTTTGCATGGCGATCTCAGGCCGCAGCCCTTCCGAGAAGGTATTCGACGGCATTTTAGAGGCAGTGCGCATTGTAAAAAGCCAGTACCCGATGAAGGTTTGCACAACACTGGGCCTGCTGAATGAAGCGCAGGCCAGTCAACTCAAAGCCGCTGGTGTAGATCGCATTAACCACAATCTCAATACCGCCGAAGACCATCACGACGATATTTGTACAACGCATACGTATCGCGATCGCCTCTCCACCGTTAAAGCCGTTCAGTCAGCCGGACTCACCACCTGTTCAGGCGGTATCTTCGGCATGGGCGAGTCTGACGACGACATTGTTTCATTAGCCTATTCACTGCGAGAGCTTAACGTCACTAGCGTGCCTCTCAACTTCCTCATTCCTATTGAGGGCACTCCGTTTGCGGCCCGCAATGAGCTAACGCCACAGCGCTGCTTGCGGATTTTGTGCCTGTTTCGGCTGCTGCTGCCTGCTCAAGAAATTCGGATTGCAGGCGGCCGGGAGGTGCACTTGCGATCGCTTCAACCGCTAGGCCTTTACGCTGCCAATTCCATTTTCATTGGCGACTATCTCACTACGCCCGGACAATCAGCCCAGCAAGACTTTCAAATGATTCGCGACGCTGGATTCACCATTGAAGAACCCCAGACAGACCGCAAACCATAAAATCAATAGCCTTCTAATCCTGAGAAAATTTAGCGCAAGCTATACATAACTTACGGAGTCACTATCGGTAGCATATTGGAAATCCATAAAGTGATTCTAGAAGTTAGTACGATTACTTTATGATCGCTTTTAGCACGGCCGTTCTAGGCCACATAGCGTAAATAGATTCGTCAAAGCCGCACCGTTGCGCTAATAGTGAGGCGAATTTACCAGAGCTTTTTTATGTCAACACATAAGCGCTTTGGCCTAATATCGTTATTCCAACTCTAAATATGGTGGTTCTTACCTATTCCCCGGGAGCTTTTAACAGCCTCTGAGCGTCTTTAGCCGTATGTAGAGTCGGCGTCATAGGACGAATAACTATATTGCCTATGACATCAGCTCTCAGATCAGGGAAAATGCGCATCCGGTAGCACTTGTACGCAATAGAGAGACTACTCATTAAAATGATCTTACTCAAAGTCACCTTGCGCTTAAAAAGTACGTAGAACGCTTCATTGCACAGTCGAGACCAGCCGGCTCACTTCAACAACAAGATATTGTTCTGACAAAAGAATGTCGTGCTGGAAAAAAGAAGAGTGAGCCTGCAAAGCGCCTGAGCTTACTTCGGTGCGAAGTCTTTTTGTAAAGCTTTTCTGCAAGGCTGGTTTTGGGACTTGTCATGCAGGTATACGTAGGTAGTATCCAGCATGTATGTGCTTAAAATTACTTGCGTGGCCTCTGCCATCCGGATGAATTAGCGTCTACGGTTGCTATGTCGTTACTGGATATTAGCGGCGTGCAGGCTACAGACATACCATCGCTCTCGAACAGTGGTTCTCTACAGTTTCTTCTCCATCGTTTTCATATGCGTCGCTTCAATACCCTAACAAGCTTCTTTGTAGTTCCTGCGCTGCTTACCACCCTCATAAGCTGTGATGAGTCTTCCTACGATAGTGCCAGTTCGGCCACAACACCCACTGTTAACAACACGGCTGAGGTGCTCACGCCCGACTTAACTATCACCTATCCGCCAAGCAACGGAGATGATGGTGCCTTCATTCAAGTGGCCGAAAACGATCCGATTGTTACGCAGGTGATCGCTCAGGATATTCCAGGTAGCCAGCTTCTCTATCGCCTGCAAGATGGCCAAGACATGAATAAATTCATCATTGATGAGAACACGGGCTCACTCAGCTTTAAGGAGCTTCCAGATTGGGAGCAGCCTCACGATGCCGATCAAAACAATAACTACATGGTACTTTGGCAGGTCGTGAGTTCTACCGGCGAAGCTCGCAGCCAGTTTTTGGTGATACAGGTCACCGACTTGCCTGATTAAATTTTTAACTAGCGCTTTGGCTGCTGCCTTTGCTAAGGATAAATGGCTTGCTCATTACAATTGGTGGGTTCAGCTATCGATTAGGCATAATATATTCAAGAGCACATGTGCTTAGCCGTCTGACCTTCTAGTAGCTGCCTTTCCCCTTCATGAGCCGCCGCATATTTATCGGAGATATTCACGGCCATTACGATGGGTTAATGCGATTAGTGGCGATGATTGCACCGACCTCGTACGACACCCTTCATTTTGTCGGTGACCTCATTGACAGAGGGCCTAAGAGTGCGCAGGTTGTTGAGTTTGTCCGCACAAACAACTATCCCTGCGTGCTGGGCAATCATGAGCATTTACTCATGAACGCCTTTCCAGAGAAAGATCCCAATCTGGGTGCTTTTCAGGGCTGGCTAAATAGTGGCGGACAGCCAACGTTGACCAGCTACCCCAGTACGGAGTCGCTGCTAGAGCATGTGGATTGGCTCAAGACCCTACCGCTGTATATAGACCTCGGTGATATCTTTTTAGTCCATGCTGGCCTAGATCCTCACAAGCCGCTAAATCAGCAAACCCAAATGGACTTTTGCTGGATTAGAGACGTTTTCCACAGTCATCCACAGCCCGTTTTTGACAATAAACAGATTATTACTGGTCACACCATTACCTTTACCCTACCGGGCGTGGCACCCGGGCAAATTGCTCAAGGCCCAGGCTGGCTAGATATTGACACAGGTGCCTACCATCCTAAAAGCGGCTGGCTCACGGCAGTAGATATTGATCACGCTTTGGTGTATCAGGTCAATACGATTACGCGTGCTAAGCGCATGACTACTATAGAAGCGGTCGCGATCGCAGTCGATCCTGCTGCCGTTGTCCCTCGTCAGAAAAAGCGCCAGTTCGTCATTCGCTAGCGCGTTCAGTCATGCGGTAGAAAGCGCGGGTTACGCCAAGACTGTTTTTCCAGAAAAGTAGTCTTTCAGCTGCGCCGCGTGGTCATGAGCTAGCTCGCCAGAGGGCAGTGCTTCTATGTCGAAGGCCTGTACATCTAGCACCTCTGCGGTGTCAAACACTTCAAACGAGCCTTCTACTTGGGCCTCTAACGCTACGCAAACCGAATGAAATCGCGGGTCTCTGCCTGAGGCCGAATAAACGCCGACTAGCCGCCCGACTGCTGTAAGCTTCAGTCCGGTCTCCTCTGCTAGCTCACGCCGGGCGGCTGTCTCAACATCCTCATCCCAATCGACAATGCCACCCGGCAGTCCCCACAGGCCATTATCGCGGCGGCGAATGAGCACAATTCGTCCGTCTGGCAGCAAAGGAATCACACTGGTGCCAACAATCGGGCGGCGCAGCATCAGGCCTAGTAAGGTGCGAACAGGCCGAAAGGGGTGAAGGCTTAATTTGGAGCGTAAACCAGATGCTTTTGGCATAAAAGACTTGTCCTAAGCGGTTGCCGTGAGTGTGTCGATATCGGCAATGACCTCTGCCACATGGGGCTCAGGCTTTACTTTTCGGTAGATCTTTTCCAGCGCGCCCTCTGGCCCAATGATAAATGAGCTGCGGGTAATGCCCATGTACTCTTTGCCGTACATCTTTTTGAGGCCGTAGCAGCCGTAGCGCGTACCCACTTCACCCTCAGCGTCAATTAGAAGTGGAAAAGGGAGATTGTGTTTGGCTGCAAATTTGGCGTGGGACTTGGCATCATCGGTACTCACGCCCAGCACAACAACGCCTTTGGACTGCAAGTCATCATAGGCATCGCGAAAGGCGCAGACTTCTTTGGTGCAGCCGGGAGTGTTGTCGCGAGGGTAAAAGAACATGACAATTCGCTTACCCTTGAGTGCAGATAAGTCCACTGTGTTGCCATCGGCATCAGGCATTGAAAAATCTGGGGCGGCATCTCCGATACTGAGCGTCATAGGCCGATGTGATATCGCATGAGTGGATGGCTAGGAAATTGTATACTGCTTGCTGTGAAATTTGACCGGATAGGCGCACGGTATATCAAATTTCATTGTAATAGTCGGCTATAGGTCGATTACTTCACAACGTTCCGACTTCTTTTTTTAAGTTAAATCACCAGTCGTTTTTGCTTAGAGGTAGCTTGCTGGTTTTTCCTTTCGCCGCGCAACCTATAAGAATGATAATGATTATCATTCCATGCTATTTTGATGAGGCTTATCTTTTGTCGTCTTGGTTCGAGTCGAGTAGAACATGCCTTTTTTGTCCCGACTGCTGGCGAGCCTAGTAGCTGCTACAACACTCGCTACGGCTGGCTGTAGTTCGCCTCAAAGCGATGGCTCTTCACAGACAAATGCCGAGAATGCTAAGCCGTTGCAGGTGGTGACCACCTTTTTGCCGATGACGAGCTTTACTGAGGCGGTAGCGGGCGATCGCGCTCAAGTCACCCAGCTCCTTCCTCCTGGCGTTGAGCCTCACGACTACCAGGCCAAACCTCAAGACGCTCAGCGCTTAGGCGATGCCGATATACTCGTTAAAAACGGGCTGTCATTTGAGCAGTTTTTAACGGGACTAATTGCAAACGCGGGTAATGCTGAGCTGGTTGTCGTCGATTCTAGTGAGGGCGTTGAAGCGATCGCAGGCTCACGAAGACGGACACGATCACGCAGAACACGATCACTCAGAAGAAGATCCCCACATCTGGCTAGATCCCAAAAAAGCAGTCCAGCAGGTCGAGAACATTCGAGACGCGCTTATCGCCGCCGATCCAGAAGGTAATCAGATTTACACCGCCAATGCCGCCGACTACATCACAAAACTTCAGGCTTTAGATCAGGAAATCAGTAAAACCCTAGCGCCTTACGCTGAAAAAGACCTTTGTGACCTATCACGACTTTGCTGCGCACTTTGCCCAAAGCTATGATCTGGAAATGGAATATCTCGTCAACGTGCCAGAAAGTAGCGCGGCACCTGCGGATGTTCGCAGAGTGATAGATGCTGCGCAAGCTTCCAATCTTAAAAACGCTGCTCAGCGAACCTCAGCAGACGGGCAGCCCATTTGACGCAGCAGCTAAAGATTTGGGTATAGAAGTGAGTACCTTTGATCCACTGGAAACCAGCGATCGCGATGTGAATGCGGCAGACTACTACCTTGAGGTGATGAAAGAAAACGTGAACCATTTGAAAGCGGCCTTTGGTACGCCATGAAAACTTATAACCACGGCCCATTGATGAGTTATGCCTTGCCGGTGGATAAAAATATTGTTCTGGAAATTGACCAGCTGACGGTTCGCAGAGGGCAGCAGGCGACGCTGCAAGATATTTCGTTCAGCTTGGAAGCCGGGACTGATGTGGCGATTGTCGGGCCGAATGGCGCGGGAAAAAGTACGCTGGTGCAGTCTATTCTCGGGATCTTGCCGCGTGAGACTGGCACGGTGAAGCTGATGGGGCAGGCGGTGAATGCAAACCGGCAGATACCGGCAGCGGTGCGGCATCAGGTGGCTTATCTGCCTCAGAATTTTTTGGTGGATCGGCGGATTCCGCTGACGGTGGGTGAGCTGGTGGCGTTAGGTTGGGACAAGCTGGGGTTGCAGCTACCTTGGGCAAAGGCGAAAGCGCGGCAGCTGGCGGTTCAACATGCTTTAGAACGAGTGTCGGCTGGGCACTTGAGTCGGAAGTTTATTAGCGATCTTTCAGGCGGTGAAACGAAGCGGGTGCTGCTGGCCTATTGTTTGGTGCGATCGCGCCAGCTCCTTATTCTTGACGAAGCGCCTGCGGGCCTAGACGTACGGGGCGAGGCCGACTTTTATCAGCTGCTGTACGAGCTAAAAGTGGAGCAGGGCTGGACAATTTTGCAGATTTCTCATGATTTGGACATGGTAAGGAAACACTGCGATCGCGTCATTTGCCTAAACCGTCGTTTGCTCTGTCAGGGCGTCCCCGAAATGGCTTTAGCACCTGAGAACCTGTCAGCGACCTACGGTTCAGAATTTGTGCGCTATCAGCATACTCACTAGCGCGCATAGGCTGAAAACATGATTGCTGAAAACATGATTAATGAAGCGATCGCCCTTTTTCAATATCCGTTCATGCAGCGCGCACTGCTCGGCGGCATCATCACTGGGCTCACAGGCGGCTTACTCGGCAGCTTTACCGTCGTCAGACAGCTCTCCTTTTTCAGCGATGCTTTGGGCCACTCCACCATGCTCGGTATCAGCATCGGCATCATTTGCGGCATTAGTCCTTCAGTTGTTGTTCTGCCGTTTGCGCTAGTGTTCGCCCTCGGTGTCACCTACCTGATCGAAAAAACCGACCTGTGGACAGACGCCCTGCTTAACTTGATTTATTCCTCGTCTCTAGCGATTTCAGTTATCGTGCTGAGCCTGTCTGAGCAGTATCAAGGCAACTTGAACACGCTGCTATTTGGCGACATCTTGGCGCTGCAAACGGCAGATTTAGCGATCAGTGGTTTGCTATTGCTAGGTTGCAGCCTGTTTATTGGGCTGACGCTGCGAACGCAGATGCTGCTGACGCTGAATGAGCCGCTGGCGATCGCACGCGGCGTCAACGTATGGGCTCACCGCAACGCCTTTATGATCTTACTTTCGCTGGTGGTCGCGACCTCAATCAAAGCGATCGGCGTTCTGCTCGTCGGTGCTTTTGTCGTTATTCCTGCCTGCGCTGCTAGGTCGCTTAGCAGCAACTTTACAGGCTACGTCTTACTTTCCGCGATTCTGGGAGCCTTTAGCGCGGCTATGGGTATGTTCGCTTCAGCACTGTTCAACTTACCTTCAGGGCCAAGCATCGTCGTGGCTCAGCTGGTTCTTTTTCTAGGAGCCATCAGCATTCCAGCAGCGCAGAACCTCAAGAGGAAGGCTGCTTAGCCGTTCTTTCAACCCATCACTCAGGCAGAATCACGCTCACCAGTGGCTCGAACTTAGCTACCAAATCAGGTCTGGTTACTAGGGTTGGAAACGGGTACGTACTGTAATCCTTACCTTTAATTAGTGGGAAAGACTCTTTCCCGTCTAGCATGATCCAGCTTGCACCTGCGGCTTGCGTAATGGCCCAGACTGCCGCAATGTCCCAAATTTTTGGCGTGGCTTCTACCGCCCCTAAGCTCACGCCCGAAGCTACCGTCAACAGGTTGTAAGTTGCTACGCCCAGCATCCGAATCTTGCAGGGAAACGGCTTTTGCAGCACTTTCATACTGCGCGCGCACAGGCTAAAAAAGTGAGAGCCAGAGGGCGCATCAGGCGCTGTATGAATCGGATCGCCGTTTACAAAAGCGCCTTCTGGCGTATCGAGCCCGGAGTCTCCTGGCCAAAAACCGTAGAAATGCTGGCTGATAGAAGGAATATACACGTGCCCAAACACAGGTGTACCCTTGTACAGCAACCCTAGCGAAATACCCCAGAGTGGAACGCCTCTAGTGAAGTTAGTGGTGCCATCGATTGGATCAATCACCCAGCACCAGTCTGTGCCTGGAAACGTATGCTCGGCTTCTTCGCTAAGTACGCCATGGTCTGTAAAGGCTTTTTTGATGCGATCGCTCAGCTCAGCATCCGCCCACTTGTCGTACTTCGTCACTAAGCTACCGTCAGCCTTTTGCTCAGCTGTCGCGCTGCCAAAAGCCCCCAGCAAATGCGCGCCGACTTCATGCGTGGCCTGCTGGGCGAAGTCGGTTACCTCGTCCCAAAAATTAGCTGTTGTCATTCGTTTTTGGGGCGGCCTATGGCAGCTTGCGCGATTGATTGGATCTATTAAAGCACTATGCACACAGCCCCTACTGATTACGTATTTTGCTAATCAGAAGTTAGTCTAAATCACTCTCTAAGGCAGCGGCGATCGCCTGCTTTGCGTCCGTCTGGAATTCTTCAACATCCACACGGCTAACCAGCACAATCGCAACCATCATCCCTACCGCCTGTGTTACGAACACAAGCGCATAGGCGGGCAGTAGCTGCTCGGATGTGGGATTAGCAGCCGTCGCTGCGCCCGTTATGTTTTTGCCTAGTGAGAGTAAGCCGCCGCCCAGCACTGAGGCACTGCCGCGAGCGATCGCCTGAGCTAATCCCCAAGCGCCAATAAACGTTCCTGCCGTCTCAACCGCCGTCAAATCCAGCATCAAAATAATAGAGCCAGTGGTTAAAAGCCCCGCCGCCAAACCAAACAAACCTACCGCAGCTTGCAACATCACTGGATTTGCTGTCGTTCCAGAAACGGCTAGTAGAATCAGACAAATCGCTGCCGCCACACAACCCACCTTCACCGTGCGCTTTTTCCCTATCAATGGCACCAGTACAAAGCTTGTGCCGATGATGCCAAACAACGTACCCATGCCAAAAAAGCCGTTGAGCGCCGTTGTCTGCGAAATGCTCATATCAAAAATTTCGCCACCGTAGGGCTCTAGCACCGTGTCTTGCGCAAAAATGCTCAGGCTTAAAACGAGCAAAAAGCAAAAGAAAACCCACGTTTGGCGGCTTGCTGTGAGTACTTTTACCGCCTGCTTAAGCGTGACGCTATCTTCTCGGCTGCTGGCCGTTGAGCGCTGTTCTAGTCGAGAATATCGTTTCTCCACGCCCAAGGTACTTGCGACAGCTAGCACGCAAACAATGGCGGGCGCAATTATAAATAATCGATTGATTGGGCCGCGTAAGGCCGCAACCGAAGGTGAATCTTCTAGCGGGCCAAGAACAACGCTGATAATGATGACGCCAGCTACGATGCCAATCATCAGCATTGACCAGCCAATCCCCACAATCTTGGACTTCGTTTTGTCGTCAGAGACATCGACCAGCAGCGCGGTAAATGGGGTGGATGTTGACGAGAGCGCTAGGCCGTAAAACGCAAAGACAATGGCAAGCAAACCCACCCACGGATAGGCTCCTGAGCCCCAGCCAAACTGCTCAATGTGTTCACCGAGCTTCCACATCACCTGCACGGCGACAAAGGCAGTGGCCCACATGCTGATAATGCCGAGCCAAATGTAGCCGCTGCGGTGATGGCCAAATATTGGCTTTGAGTCAGACATTTGGCCAAACCAAACGCGAGCAGGGGCCATGAATTGGTGAACGGCGATCGCGCCTGCGGCCACGAGTGCAGGCACCCGCAATTCATCAATCATTACCCGGTTGAGCACGCCCAGCGTCAGCAGCGACATAATGCCAAGGCCCATATTGAACGCGCCTAAGCGGAACATGGTTAATAGGCCAATTTCAGGTTTCTGATGAAGGTTCTCAGCGGCGTCAGCCATCGCCGGAATATTGCTACTCGCCATCGGTTATTTATCTATGCGTACTGCTCCCCCAGCATAGGGGATGGGCTTGAGCCCAACAGAAAAAAAGCGGGCAATCGTAATGATGACCCGCCGTAGATGTACCTAAAAAATTACGGTCTTAGTTTGTTCAACTTGTTTGACTATGCGTCAGCGATCGCTTCGTCAGCGGGCGCGTCAGTTGCTTCAGCAATTGCAGCAGGCTTAGCACCGGCAACGCTCACTTTTACAACCTTGTTGCGCTCATCTTCTGCCTTCGGCAGGGTCAATACTAAGATGCCGGCTTCGTAGTCAGCCGTGACATTTTTAGGATCGATAGCGACTGGGAGCGAAACCACACGGCGAAATGAGCCATAGCGGAACTCATTGCGGCGTAGCTTTTCGCTTTCGCCTAGCTCAGGGGCAGTGCGATCGCCCGAAATTGCGATCACTTCTCGGCTAGCCTGTACATCAATATTGTCGGCATTTACGCCGGGTAGCTGTACGTGTAGCGTCAAAGCATCTTCACTTTCAATCAGGCTCACAGCAGGCGTCCAAGTCGTGGGCGCAGCTTCTGCACTTGAGAACTCATCAAAGAGCTGATCGAGCTGTTGCTTAACGGTGTTGAACTCTTGAAACGGTTGCCAGTAACGACGAACAATCATGGTGTATGTCTCCGAATTGCGATGTATTCATCATGCCAATTGCAAAGGGAGATCGTGAGTGCGAGAAGCCTCACCTAGCGGTAGAGGATGCCGACATTCGGTTGATATACGGTTAATACGGCTGCGGGTTCTTTTAATAGGATTAACTTGTCCACCTTTTGCACCTAAAACAATATGCCTTCGACCCCTCGTAAAACAGCGCTCATTACAGGTGCTTCTAGCGGTATTGGACTGGCCTTTGCGAAGCGATTTGCCAAAGGAGAATATAACGTCATTTTGGTGGCTCGTAGCGAGGACAAGCTCAAAGCCTTACAAAGCGAGCTGACCCAAAATTATGAGATTGATGCCTTTGTGCTCAGTCACGATTTGACGCAAACAGACGCGCCGCAAAAGCTTTTTGACCAAATTCAGCAGCAGGGCTTAACGGTAGATGTGCTGATCAACAATGCGGGCTATGGCGATCACGGCAAGTTTTCGAGCAGTGATTGGGAAAAACAGCAGGGGATGGTTTTGCTCAACGTGCTGGCGCTCACTCACCTGACGCGTTTGTTTTTACCGGGCATGATTCAGCGCGGCTGGGGCAAAATTCTTAACACGTCTTCGACGGCAGCTTTTCAGCCCGGGCCGTTTATGTCTGTTTATTTTGCGACAAAGGCGTATGTGCTCTCTTTTAGCGAGGCGATCGCAGCTGAAACCGAAAACACAGGCGTTACCGTTACCGTCCTGTGCCCTGGCCCTACGCAGTCTAACTTCGCTGAAACCGCAGACATGAACAAAATTGAGGCCATACAAAATCTATCCTCTGACAAGTTTCCGACGGCTGATGAAGTGGCTAATTACGGCTACGACGCTTTGCAGAAAGGTCAGGTCGTTGCCGTTCACGGCGCGCTTAACAAGGTGCTGACGTTCTCGAATCGATTGGCGCCTAGAGCCCTGATCCGCAAGGGGGTTAAGCAGTTTTTAGCATCTGAATAAATCGCTCAACGCCAGGGTAAACGCACCTTAAAGGAAATCGAGTCTTCTTGAGACTGCTCTGCTACGGATACTGGCTTACTTGGCTGAGTGACTAGCTCTTTTTGAGGTTCGTCTGCCTGGTTCTCGATATGCCGGTTTTCGATAGGCTGATTTTCTGCGATCGCCTCAGTCTCTCCCGATCTAGATAAATTGGGTAAATGCGCCGCATTACTCGCTGCTGCCAACCCCATCCCGCCCAAAATTAGCCAAGCGCCGTGTGGCTGAATGCTCCCAATCTGAGCTGCCCACTCAAACAGTTCAGCGGCCACAAACAAGAGAAAAAAGCACGATAGCCAGAATTTCATAGCCAACCTGATACAACTCCTTTGCAACTCAATCGGGTAGCAATGGCGCTAGAGTAAGAAGATACCCCATACCGCGATAAGTTTGCTGTGAAAGATCACTCCCCCGAAGCGCCATTTAGAGGTGTCACGCTGCTCTCTAGCCGTGAAATCGACGCTATGCGTCCAGCTTGTAGACTCTCGTCTGAGCTGCTAGACTTCCTGACGCCGATGGTAAAACCCGGCGTGAGCACTCAAGACCTCGATGACGCTGCCGAAAAATGGACGCGTAAGCACGGAGCTACCAGCGCCCCGCTTGGCTATCCTGGCCCAAAAGGTGCCATCGACTTTCCAAAATCTATTTGCACCAGCATTAATGAAGTGGTCTGTCACGGCATTCCTAGCAAAAAAGACATTCTTCAAGACGGCGACATCATCAATATAGATGTCACGCCCTTTTTGAACGGCTACCACGGCGACAGCTCACGCACTTTTTTGGTCGGTGACGTAGATCCGGTGGCTCAAAAGCTGGTTGAAGTGACCGAGAAGGCAATGTGGAAAGGCATTGACGCGGTTAAAGTCGGCGGGCGCATTGGCGATATTGGCGCGGCGATTCAAGAATATGCAGAAGGCGAAGGCTTTTCTGTCGTGCGCGATTTTGTTGGGCACGGCGTTCACCGGATCTTTCACGCAGAGCCTCAGGTGCCTCACTATGGCGTACGCGGCAAAGGCAAAAAGATCCGCCCTGGCATGGTCTTCACCATTGAGCCCATGCTCAACGTAGGCACTCACGACGTTGAGCTACAGGATGACCAGTGGACAGCGGTGACCAAAGACGGAGAGCTTTCGGCGCAGTTTGAGCATACTCTGGCGGTTACAAAATCAGGCGTGGAGGTGCTTACGTATCTGCCGGTAGCGGTGGCTGTGTAGGCGCGGATATTTCGGGCAGTGTTTTGGGGCGGGCGAGCTTTGCGAACCGAGAGGCGATCGCCCCCAACAAAATCAGCCCCAACAGCCCAGCCAGCGGATTTTTATCTACGCCCGTAATCCATTCAGGTACGCGCCCCGTATAGGTAATGAGCCCGCCCACGTTCACAATGTAATAGCCCCAAATCAGGCCAGCATGAAGCCCAATTGGATAGCCTAAGCTGGTTACTTTTCTGTGCCCCCGCTGCTGTCCGCTTCGTCTGGCCCACACTAGCGCGAGCCCTAAAATCACCAGTCCTAAAAACTGCGGAAACGTTCGCACAACTTCATCGAACGGCTTAATAAAGTGAGCTACCGCGAAGAATACTGCATTCATCATCAGCGAAGCTGTAGAACTAAAGTCTTTTTCCAGCTCTGCTAAGAGCCAGCCTCGAAACAGCATCTCTTCAGCAAAGGCTACGGCTAGAGCCATGACTATACCTTCTGCGATAAACTGCCCTAGCTTCGGACTCGGGGTGCTTGGCGCAGCCCAGCCGAACAGCACTTCTATCCCGAATAGGGCGAGTACGCCCAGTACGCCGATGGCGATCGCTAGCCACATATCACGTGCTGTCTGCGGCTGGAAAATGAGCCCGCAGCGCCGCATCGGCTGACGCCATCCGTGAACGCGCTTTCCCCAACGAGGCAGTCCCCACAAAAAGCCTGCATACAGCAGGATCAGCGCCAAGATTTCGGCGGTGCCAGAACGGTCGAATGCGTAGCCGAGTAGATAGAGCGGAATAGAGAAAGGGAGCCATGCGATCGCCAGTACCCCCAAAAAGATAAATACTCGGGGCCAAGCGCTCTGCGCCTTAATTAAAGCCTCAAAGCGTTCCCAAGCCTCGGCCTTACTGGTCAAACTCATTCATCAGGCTCAATAGTACTCGTCAAGCCTTTACTACACAGGCTCTCACAGTAAAACTCAGCGTGCTCTAGCTCACAAATAATTACTAGGCCCTTGCCCGAATTGTGCGCCTGCATCATGATATCAATCGCCTGAGGTGCGGTCAGCGCCGGTACTGTTTCTACCAGGCACTCTACGACGTACTCCATCCCATTGAAGTCGTCGTTGTGAAGCAGCACCCGGTAGCGAGGGGCTATTTTACGAACCGTCGTCGTGATAGGTTTTTCAATCGTTCCGACAGAAGAGGGTGGCATGTATTATCGCGCTCCTTATTTCAGATTTCACCAGTCAAAAAAATAGCGGTAGCGTTGGTGCATACGCCTTGAACTCACTCTATTTATAGTGCAACGAGTCTATAGCAAATGAGTCCACCGATAGTGCTATTTACAAACCTCTCAACAGCAGCTCAGGCCTCTTGGCCTTAAGCATCACCGAACCTCTACCAAGCTGCTTAGGGCACTTCAGTTACGCTCTAGAAAAGCATAGCCAGTGCAGGAAAATGGTAGGATGAGGAAATATGTACGATTCTTAATATATCTTAAGCAAAGGAAAAAAGCAGTTACCAAAGTTCAAGCCAGCGCTTTAGTTAGCTTGCAAATGCTCGTCCCCTCAGCGTTCATTCCTCTAAGGCCGCTGCAAAATGCCCTCTAACAACTCCCGTCGTTAAATTATGAGTGTTGTCCCCTCACAAATTCTCTATTTGGAACACGGCCCGGCTCGCTTGTATGCGGAAGCTATCCAGGTTGTTGAAAATCGCCATCTTTGCTGGGCCAGGCCAACGCTTCTCATTCAGGGCCTGCCAGATACGAACAGGCAGGAAGTCCGTCAAGAAGCGATCTCTGCTGCTGCAACTGCGCCAGCCCATTCTGAACTCACGCTTTATGACTTAGAAGGTGGCCCCGATCTGATATGGCCGCTAGAGCTATTCCAAATCGCTTTCGACCTCGACTTTTTCTCTCTACTCGTACAGCTAAAGATGAATCCTGACGAAATTGCGCTACGTAGCGGTAGCGGTCAGCTTAATACCTTTATCCGTAGCTTTTGGCATAATCATGCAGATATTTTTCAGCCTCCTATGCCGCAACAGCCTTCTGTAGACGCACGTTAAAGCGACTTAACGGACTACATATGCTACTGACTACTCCGCTCAGCAAATGAGCAGACCTGCGAACACAGCTCAAAAAAAAGAGTAGACAGAGTGTGCCTGTATTTCAGCTGACCACTCTAAAGCAGCTTTCTCTAACAGTCTTTTAGGGTGACAGTGGTTACAAACTAACCATAGGTAGCTTCGCAGTCATGCTTTGTGACTCCGAAACTAATACAGCAACAGCCGCCTTCTCTCTAACGATATATTTGTAGCAAAAAACACTAAGTTGTTCTCTTGAAAGTAGCGGTTAATACTAATATTCAAGCCCTGACTAGCTGATACAAATGAACGTATAAAAGTGGAGGGTAATATGAATTTAAACGATCAGTTATTAGGGAACAAAAATAATCTATCGATATCTATAGTACCAAGGAGAATCGTGCTGCTGGAATGCCGAGAAGTCGTGAATTCACGTACGCTCAGCCTTCTTTTTTATGCTCAATACTTCATAGCTAAGTTGTTGGGTAATATACGTTATGAAACACGTAAAACCTATGTGAAGGAACTCTGATGCTTTGTATTGAGGCACACGGAATTCTCGGCAGTATATGAAGTTAAGTAGGTGATACTTACTAGAAACTTTAAATAAGCCGCCATGTAGGTCAAGATTTAGATAATTGCACCGTTGGTGGCTAGGTTGGCTAGAGGGTATGCCGCTATGTTGATGGCTATGCAAACGCATCATGCGGCTGCAACTTTCTAAAGTTGCTAACGTCACTGTCCGACTCGTTGAAAGTCATTTAGTAAAGCTGATTGAGGAAAGAGTAATATGTCAATTCGTACCCCTTCCGTTACCGTAATTTGTCCCTCCGGCATTTTGAATGCCGAGAGCGCGTCTAAGTTTGAGGCGCAGCTCGCTTCTGCGATGCGCAATAGCTGCGATGGCGAGCTAGTGGTTGATATGAGTAAGGTGGAGTCTTTGGACAATGCCGGGCTTGTTTCCTTTATGTCTGCGCTGAACGCTGCACGTTCTAACTCTCATCGGCTCAGCATTTGCTCAGCGCCGCCTGCCATTCGCATCGTTTTTGAGCTGACACAGTTAGATCGAGTCTTTACGATGGTAGAGCATGCACCTGTCGCAATGGCTGCTTAGAACACGTCGGCTAGAGAAGTACTAAATATAGAGAAGATGCTCGTAAGCGCGCTGGGTAGGGCGTAGAAATGTAGAACAAAGATGTAGAAGGATTGCTTACCTTCCCCATTCTGGGGGACGAGGTATTCGTCTATTGGTTACGGTTTCGAAATGTAGATTCTAAAACGTCTTTCCAAGCTCTTTTGAGCATAGTGTTCTGATAGGTAGCGTTCCCGGTTGTATGGGGCGCTTTTTTAATGCGCTTAGATAATGCTCTAAGGGCCTTTGCGATATAGTGATAGGCCAGTATGACTGCTTTACTCTGCTGCAATCACGCTGAAACTACGTTCACAGCGTGTAATCCCTAAATACCTCCTAAATATTTGCCGTGACTCCTGCTCTAACTGCCACTTCGACCAGTGTTACAGACCTAATTAACGCTGATATTTCTCGTCCCGCTCGCTACTTAGGGAACGAACGTGGGGCTGTTCATAAGCCCTGGCAGTCGGCTGAGGTTCGCTGGGTGCTCACCTATCCAGAAATTTATGAGGTAGGCGCTTCCAACTTAGGGCACATCATTTTATACAGCATTCTGAATGCGCAGCCCCGGCAGCTGTGTGACAGAGCTTATTTGCCTGCTGCTGATCTCGGCGAAAAGCTGAAAGCAAGCAACGCACCGCTGTTTGCAGTGGAGTCTCGACGCGGATTGCCTGAATTCGATATTTTGGGCTTTAGCCTGAGCTACGAATTGGGTGCGACTAATATTTTAGAGATGTTGACGCTAGGACAGGTGCCGCTGACGTGGCAGGAGCGTGATGCAGAAGGTGCTTGGAATGTGGAGGCGGGTAGCTGGCCTTTGGTGTTCGCAGGCGGTGGTACGGCGACTTCAAATCCGGAGCCATATGCTGAGTTTTTCGATTTTGTGGCGCTGGGTGATGGCGAGGAGCTGTTGCCTGAGATTGGGCTAGTGCTAGAGGAGGGGAAATCTGCTGGGCTAAGTCGTGAGGCAATTTTGCTTGATCTGGCGCAGGTGCCAGGTGTGTACGTGCCGCGATTTTACGATATGGCTTCGGATGGGTCGGTGCATCCCAATCGGCCGGATGTGCCTGCGCGAGTTTTGCGTCGGGTTGCGCCACCGATGCCGGAGTATTCAATTGGGCTGGTGCCTTACGTGGAGACGGTGCACGATCGCCTAACGGTAGAAATTCGGCGCGGCTGTACGCGCGGCTGTCGCTTTTGTCAGCCAGGAATGCTGACGCGTCCGGCGAGAGATGTGCCGCCTGAGCAGGTGATTGACACGATTGAGCGAGGAATGCGGGAGACCGGATACAACGAGTTTTCGTTGCTGTCGCTAAGCTGCTCGGATTATTTAGCGCTGCCTGCTGTGGGTGTGGAAATCAAAAACCGGCTGAAGGATGAGAACATCAACCTTTCTTTACCGAGTCAGCGGGTGGATCGGTTTGATGAAAATATTGCGCATATTGTGGGCGGACTGAGGCAGACGGGGCTTACGTTTGCGCCGGAAGCGGGTACGCAGCGGATGCGCGACATCATTAATAAAGGGCTGACGAATGAGGAGCTGCTGCGCGGGGTAAAGACGGCTTACGACCAGGGCTGGGAGCGGGTAAAGCTATACTTTATGATCGGCTTGCCGGGGGAGACAGACGTAGATGTGCTCGGGATTGCGGAGACCGTACGCTGGCTGAGGCAGGAGTGCTTTGTCAAAGGACGGCGGGCGCTGAAGTTTAATATTACGATCTCTAATTTGACGCCAAAGCCGCACACGCCTTTTCAGTGGCATTCGGTTTCGACTGACGAGTTTAAGCGGAAGCAGGATTTGCTGAAAGCTGAGATGAGTTCTATTCGTGGGGTGAAGGCGAACTTTACAGACGTGCGGATCTCGGCAATGGAGGATTTTGTAGGCAGAGGCGATCGCCGCTTATCTAAGGTGGTTCGTCGCGCGTGGGAACTGGGCGCGGGCATGGACGCTTGGTGGGAGAGCTTGGAGAAGGCGTTTGGGGCATGGACGCAGGCGATCGCAGATGCCGACCTAGACTGGAAATACCGTCAGGTAGAAAGCGGCGAATGGGATCTAGACGAAAGCATCGCCAGAACCGCTGACAATGCAGAACGCTCAGCTAGTGCAGAAATCTCGACAGACACCGAGGACGCTCAGCCGGTAGATGCTGCGATGGAAGCGGTGCTAGCACGACGGTTGCCCTGGGATCATATCGATACGGGTATTGAGAAGCAGTGGCTAAAAGACGAGCTGAAAAACGCACTAGAAGCGGCCACCGTACCCGACTGCTCGTTTGAAGGCTGCTCACACTGCGGCATCTGTGGCCCTGATTTTGGGCACAACATCGTGGTTCCGCCGCTAGAAATTCCTGACTTCGCCGGACACTTCAAGCCGAACCAAACCCGTGAGCAAAGGCTGCGGATCAAAGTCGGCAAGCTAGGCGATATGGCGCTGATTGGCCATTTAGACTTTGCACGACTGATGGATAGATCCATTCGCCGCGCATCTTTACCGATTGCGTTTACCGGCGGTTTTCATCCTGGGCCGCGAATCTCTCCGGCTAATGCACTGCCGCTGGGAATAACGAGTACGGGAGAGCTAATAGACTTTGAGCTGACCGAGAGAATTGATCCGGCTGAGTTCGTGGCCAGGTTACAGGCGCAGCTGCCTGATGATGTGCCAATTTATGAAGCGGCAGAAGTCTCTGTAAATTCACCGTCAACTACAAAATGTCTTGATAGAGCTGAGTATATGCTGGCGGTTGATACCGCAGAGGGCTCTGGAGACTGGGCGCAGTGGGTACGGCAAGTGCTAGATGCTGAGCAGATTATGCAGACCAAAACGACTAAATCTGGAAAGGTGAAGGAGGTAGACTTGCGATCGCGTCTCTTTGCTCTTTCTATTGTCGATGCTGCTGACCTGGCGCAGCTGCCTGATTCTGTGCGCGATCGCCTCACAGCAGCCACAATCAACTCGCCACAATCAACGGTTCTCCGCTACGTCGGCAGTTGTCGTAACGATGGCACCTTGCTCAAGCCTCAAAATATGGTCGCTATGTTGGAGTCCGTCAGTAGTCAGGAAATTTTGCTTGGCCCTGTTCATCGTGTTCAATTACTGCTAGAGAGTTAATTTTAAGAATGGCTAACGTCTGGTGTAGATCTAGGTTTGTGAAGGTGCTGACAGCCTGTGGCTCAGCCGTGACTTTACTGGGCGGTTTTAGCAGTGGTGCGATCGCTGCGATGAACGATAGCCCAGCTGGCAAAACCCAAACGGTTAGCCAGTTAGAAGAGACTGTCGAAAGCTTGATGGATGACAACCAATCAGAGCTTGTGATCGCAGCCATACGAACACAGCTATCGGATTTAGACCGCTTGCCGCTGTTTCTCCCTAGCAGTCGTGGAACTCTGGTTTCAGCTAGTAATCAGCTTTCGCCGCGTCGGCTAAGTCGGCCTAGTTTATTTTGGATTCAAGATCAGATGGGGGCTCGATATGGCAGCGATCGTCTGGTAGACCAGTGGCAAGCCTACCAAGTCAACGACGCGACCGGCACTCGCCTCAACTACGTCGATGCCATCGTCAACGAACGGATATGGGATTTACTTACCTACTTCGAGCGCTATGCCTTCATGGAGCAATTTGGCACCGCCGCGCAGGACTACGGCTATCATCTACGCGTATTTCATACCGGCGATGCGGCTAACGCCGACGAGGCTAGAACCTCGGGTAATGCTGAGCTAGTAGCGCTACGAGGCGCTCATGTTTGCAGCTTTGAGCAAAGTGTTGCAATTTCTGGTGTGACACCTTCCGAAGCGCTGCCTTGCGCGGTCGTATTCGACTCGCTTAGCCGTCCACGTCGGCGCAGTATTCTTGCTGATTAACCCGTTCGCAGCTGTTTCCATAGCTCAAAATAGCTGGCCTGTAGCGCGTCAGGAATCGGCAGTAGCGGCTCGCTCTTTCTCATCGCGGCTACTGACAATAGCCCGTCCGATAGCGACTCAGGCAGGCTAGCCTCTGCCTTAAGAAAAACAGGTGAAAGGCCTTTTCCGGCCACAGAGATCTGAGCTGCCGGGCCTGCCTGCCAGCAAAAATCTATCCACTGCTGAGCGGTTTTGCTGACCTGCGCGCCTTTGGGCTTTACCCACATATCTGCTGAGAGCAGGCTGCCTTCTTCTGGCACAACGACTCTCAACTCTTGATAGCGACGTAGCGCTGAAGCCACGTCCCCCGACCAGCTCACAATCGCGCTGACATCTCCATTAATCAGCGCCTTGAGCGAGTTTTCAGAATCGTATGTTTTGACCTGCTGATTGAGCTGAGTGAAAGGCCCGACTAGCTCGGCTTTTAGCTTGCTGTCTGAGGCTTCAATGACTGAATTAAAGCTGCCACCCTGCATTTTTTGCAGCAGACCGAGCACTAAGCGAGGGTGATTTGGAAGTGCAATCTTTCCAGCAAGCTGCGGCTGAAGCAAATCGCGCCAAGATTTAAAGGGAGCACTGTCAGACGCTTCTTGGGGAAAGAGATTTTTACGATAGACAATGACTAGCGTTTGAACTTTGTAAGGTGCTGCCCATAGAGATGCGTTTTCAGCGTCAGCGGTGATCTTCCCTTTTGCATCACGACGAACAAACTGCTGCCAGGACAGTGGAATTTTTTCTAGACTTTCGGCCGGAATATCTAGCGGTTCTATCAGGTTTTGAGCGATCGCACTACTTAGCCAATAATCTCCCAAGCTGACCAAATCATCTGGCTTAGCAGCCTCCTCAGTATCTACCCAAGGCAAAAATTGACCGATTGAAAAGCCGGAAGCATCAGGCTTTTGCTGCCAGGTTTGCAGTCGCTGAAAGATACTTTTAATTCGCAAAAACGACTGAAAGCTAACGGGCTCACTCGTTTGCTTCCGAAATTGCTTCAACACTTCAGCCGGAACCGACCCTTCTAGCAGCGTGATTTTCAACGCGTTCTTCGCCGCTCTGCTACAGCCCGCTAACGAGCTGCTGAGCATCAGTCCTACGGTTCCAACAAGAAGCGTTCTGCGATTGATCATCTGGGTTCTAGCGGCAAGGTCTAAAAATGAAGGTCTAAAAATGAACTTAAATAGTTTTCCTGTGCAATAGCAAAGCGCAGTAGGACAGGTGCCCACTGCGCTTAAATGCTGAAGCTCCAGTTTAGTAAAGCAATTGATTAACGTGGCTCGTACAAGCTCAATCAATCACCGTATAAACAAAGACTTAAGGTAAAAGGCTTACTGAACAAAAGCCCACAGAGTCTTGTCTATAAAGACTTCGTTTTACCTGCGCCCCACTTGTCACCCATAACCTTAGGCATGACCAGGATATGTGCAGAAATAGCTTCAATGTCATCTTCGGTGAGGTTACGCATCTTAGGATAGATATCGCTGCTCTGAGTGCTTGGATGCAGCTCGGAGATCTCAACAAGACCATCGTAAGTGGTTGGGTTGTGGAGGTAGTCTACCAGGGCCGCGAGGTTATCGCGAGCAGGATAGGCGCCTTCCAGTGACTCTGTGTCCAAACCAACGTTAGGGTTGGTTTTAGTGATGCCTGCCACATGACAGGTAGCACAGGCCACGTTGAACTTTTTGCGACCGCGCAGGAATTCTTCTACGGGTGGGGTGACGGTATCACCCGCTTCATTGGCTTTGATGGTGCGGGTCGCTGCATCTAGATCGGCTGCGATCGCCTCACCTGGAAACAGGCCTGCGCCAAACACACTCGAGATAAAAATGACAGCCGCCATCAATAGCCCAGTGCATCTCTTAAACAAATTTCTCATTTTTTATGCTCGCTTCTCAGACACGCAACACAGCAGTGATTCAATAATAGTTATTGAACCGAATTATCTATTTATCATGCCACGAATAGGCCGATAGAGGGGAAGCTCACCTTGATAAATTAGCTAGAAATCCTTCAAAAGAAAGGAAGCCCACCTGCTCTTGCTCAGATTCGTTACATTGCTTCATCAAATCGCAGCAAAAACTAAGCCTGCTCAAGACAAAAGATCACCCAGTCCTTTACTCAGCGCTGTTGAGGACTTTTTCAACCTGCTTGGCGCTCACCAGCACCTGATCGACCGGCTGATGTAAACGAATGAGTCGCGAAAGCGTCTGCTTTAGCTCCGTTCGCGGCACGATTTTATCAACAAATCCATGGCGCAGCAGGTATTCCGACGTTTGGAATCCGTCGGGCAGCTTTTCGCGAACGGTTTGTTCTACAACGCGTCGTCCGGCAAAGCCGATAGTGGCCTCTGGCTCTGCCAAAATGATGTCGCCTAGCATCGCAAAGCTAGCCGTGACACCGCCCGTGGTGGGATGCGTGAGGATCGGAATGTAGAGTAAACGCGCTTCCCGGTGACGCTCTAGGGCGGCTGAAATTTTGGCCATTTGCATTAAGCTCAGCATGCCTTCTTGCATACGGGCTCCACCGGAAGCGCACACGATAAAGACTGGAAGCTGATCGGCTGTGGCTCGCTCAATTAGTCGCGTGAGCTTTTCTCCGACCACCGAACCCATGCTGCCACCCATAAAGCGGAAGTCCATCACGCCCAGGGCTGCGAGTTCACCGTTGATATGGCCGAGGCCGGTCTGAACCCCGTCAACGAGCTTAGTTTTGGCCTGGGTGTCGCGGATACGGTCGGCGTAGGCTTTGCGATCGCGAAACTTCAAAGGGTCTTTGGGCGAAACCTGAGTATCGATCGGAGCCCAGGTTTCGGCATCAATGAGCTGTTCTATGCGATCGCCACTAAAAATTCGATGGTGATGGCCGCACTCCGGACACACCTTCTGATTCGCTCTCAAGTCCTTGGTGTAGGTCAGCACATCGCAGCGCTCGCACTTCGTCCACAGGCCATCGGCAATCTCTCGTTCGTGCCTACCTTCGCTCACAAGCCCCGTCTTCTTACGATTAGCAAACCAGTCGAACAGTGACATTTTCCCGCTCATTGAACCCATCTGTTAAGTCGGATGCCCAGTACGTAAATTTAACGAGGCAAATTACTTACTCATCCTACTGGTTTGCTTCACCACTTGGATAAATTGGCGACAGAATGTTTCAATCTGAGGCGCTACTGATTTAGAGGCCTAATGGAAAAAACACGGACAGGTACGCCGATATCATCTGACCACCATAAAACATTGAAAGCACCGCACCTAGCGCAAGATAAGGGCCAAAAGGAATATGCTGCTTAGGCCCTAAAGCCCCTATTGCCAATGCGCCGCCCCCAATAACCGCCCCCATCGCCGCCGCTAAAAAAGTAGATAGTAACAGCGCAGGCCAGCCCAACCAAGCCGCCATCATCGCCGCCAGCTTGGCATCCCCACCGCCCATCGCAGGCTTACCAAAGGCTCTACTCCCGGCTACGCTGATCACATCAAACAGCCACAGCCCAAAAATGCTCGCCATCAAAGCAGATACGACGCCTCTGACCACCGCATCAAAGGTCGGCTCCTGTAGATAGCTCATCTGGCCTTGAAAAGCCCAGCCTAAAATCAGCCCTGAAGCGGTCAGACTGTTTGGCAGCGTCATAGTGTCGAGATCAATCAGCGCTAGTGCCAACAGCCAACACACAAAAATCCAGTGACCAGGCGTTTGCCAGGTCATGCCGTACATCATAAATACAGAGACGAATAGGCAGCCGGTAGAGAACTCAACGATGGGATAGCGAGCGGAAATCGGAAGCCGACAGCTACGGCATTTGCCTTTGAGCCAAAGCCAGCCAAACACAGGCACGTTGTCGTAAGGCTTGAGCTTTGTTTTACAGCGCGGGCAGCGAGAAGGCGGATGTATTAAAGACAAGCCCTCTGGTAGCCGGTAAATCACAACGTTTAAAAAGCTTCCTACCGCAGCGCCTAGTATGAAGACGATCAGGACTGGGACAATAGTATCTAAGAGAGGAAGCACAGGGAGAGAAAGCACAAGCGGAAGCATAGGGCGCTAGATTTCTCTCAATGTGCCCAGTCTATCAACAGGGATTGATACAAAATCGCCCTGCGATAGCCTTTATGGTGCTGTCACAGAGCGATTGAGATACTGAAATATCAAGCAGCTGCTATAGAGTCGGTTCGATTTGGCTGAAGGGGACGAAGCACTCTTGAGGCAGTAAGACGGGCTTTTCGCCAAAGACGAGCTTGCCACGATGGCTGCGGCGACCGATGGCGACGCCGATAGGGCGCTGGATGACATCAGGGTGTACCTCGTAGAAGGTGCGGTAGATGTGTCTGGCCGCTTTGATGAGTTCTGGGTTAAGTAGCACGGAGTCGTCTCCAAAGGCAAGGCGATCAGTTTCTGGGCGTTGCATGGTTGGCGTCGTGTTCATAGCTGGAGGGCTCAAACGAGGAAGTACTGCTTGTGATGTCATACCTGCTGATGCTGATAGTACAGCTTTTGAGAATAGTTAGCCGAATAGTTAATTCAGCGCCTGCTCAAGTGCCTTACCCATGCCTTTGCAACCTACGGCCGTCATTCCTTCTGACATAATGTCGCCGGTACGATAGCCCTGGTCTAGCACGGTGAGAACGGCTTGCTCAATTTGGTCTGCGGCGGCAGGTTGATTGAGACCGTAGCGCAGCATCATGGCGGCGCTAAGCACCTGGGCCAGCGGATTGGCCTTATCCTGCCCAGCAATGTCGGGTGCCGAACCATGTACCGGTTCATATACGCCGGGGCCGCTTTCGCCTAAGCTCGCAGATGGTAGCATGCCGATGCTTCCGGTCAGCATGGCGGCAGCATCAGAGAGAATATCACCGAACAGATTGCCAGTGACAATGGTGTCGAATTGCTTGGGCTCGCGGACGAGCTGCATAGCAGCGTTATCTACATATAGATGAGAAAGTTCTACGTCGGGGTAGTCGGGGGCTAGGGCGGTGATGCGATCGCGCCAAAGCTGAGAAACCTCCAGCACATTTGCCTTATCCACCGAACACAGCTTCCCCCCTCGCTTTTGCGCCGTCTCAAACGCCACCCGTCCAATTCGATCGACTTCGTAACTGTCGTACACCATCGTGCTCACGCCCCGCTTCTGACCATCTTCGGTTTCAAAAATGCCTTTAGGCGTGCCGAAGTAAATGCCGCCCGTCAGCTCACGCACCACCATAATATCGACGCCTTCCACAATCTCCGGCTTCAGCGAAGATGCACTTAAAAGCTGCGGCAAAATCGTGGCCGGTCTTAGGTTGGCAAAAAGTCCTAGTCCTGAGCGCAGTCCTAGCAGTCCTGTTTCTGGCCGCTGGGCTCTAGGCAAGGCGTCCCACTTGTAGCCGCCAATCGAAGCGAGTAGAACTGCGTCACTTTCTTTGCAGACCTTGAGCGTTTCGTCGGGTAAAGGCGAGCCGGTTGCGTCAATGGCTGCGCCACCAAGGAGGGCTTCTGTAAAATCAAACTTAATATCGTGCTGCGCGCCGACCTGTTTTAGAACAGCCACGGCAACCTCAATAATTTCGGGACCAATGCCATCACCGGGCAATAGCGTGATGCGGAACTGTTCTGTCATGACGTGCCGTAGGGGTAAAAAGGGTCGCAAGCATAATAGCTTGTGTCGTCGTCCTTCCTGGGTGCATACGGTAAAATGCACGCAGATTGTATTGACTTTTGCTGATCCACTCACCTTTCAATTTACTGAGCGATCGCTCACCGTTCCACATGGCTTTTCTCCGCGACGACCTAGCCCAGTTCACCGCCTATCAAGCACCTCATCCTACCGAGGAGGAAGCTTCGACGTTGCCCGTGCTAGATCCGCTGGACACGAACGAGAGCCCAATTGATTTACCTGAGGAGATGAAGGCGGCGCTGGCGAAGGATTATATGGAGGCGATCGCAGCCAACCGCTACCCAGACGGTAGCCAACACGCCCTAAAGCAAGCCGTCATTAAATACGCCACCGACTCAGGCAGTCTTAAGAACCAGACCATTGGCCTGGAGAACGTTACGCTGGGCAATGGATCTGATGAGCTGATTCGTTCGGTCATTATGGCGACCTGTCTAGGTGGGCACGGCTCTATTTTGGTGGCTGCGCCGACGTTCTCGATGTATGCGATTTTGGCGAAGACCTTAGGCGTGAAGGTTCATAGCGTAGGGCGGAACGATGATTTTGAGGTAGATATGGTGGCGGCGGATGGTGCGATCGCCTTATCTGCAAAGAACGGCCCACCTGTCCGCACTGTTTTTATGGTGCATCCCAACTCACCCACTGGGAACGCGCTCACACAAGCAGAACTCACCTGGCTCAAGCGGCTTCCCAAAGATATTTTGATCGTCGTGGACGAGGCCTACTTTGAATTTAGTGGCCACACAACACTATCTGAAGCGCTAGTGAATCCAAACTGGCTGGTCACCCGTACTTTCTCTAAGGCCTTTCGCTTAGCGGCTCATAGAGTCGGCTATGGCATCGCGCATCCATCTGTGATCGCGGCACTAGAAAAGCTGAGACTGCCTTACAACCTGCCGAGCTTTTCCCAAGCAGCAGCGACGAGCGCATTAGCTCATAGCGAGCAGTTGCTAGACCAAATTCCAGAGATCGTGGCGGAGCGTAAGCAGTTGATTCAGGCTTTGAAAGATCACCCTTATCTGAGGGTTTGGCCGAGTGACAGTAACTTTGTCTATGTTCGGTTGAGCGATCGCGGTCTAGCCAATCTAGAAGTCTCCAGTCAGGAAGAAGGCCTCACTAAGATGTTCCAGATGCTCAAAGCTCACGGCACCCTAATCCGTCATACCGGCGGTGGCCTTCGCATTAGTATTGGCACTACCGCCGAAAATCAGCGTACGTTGGCAAACATCCAGCAGACGCTAGGTGGAAAAACGTGACGAAGCCCGATTACCAAACAAAACCAGAACGCACCCGATGAATGGTCTGAGGCAATACACCTACCAGCAGCGCAAACGCATCGTCCGGCACCAAATCCACGGTGCTCTGGTCGAAATAGGTTTTGAACTGCTCCAAAATCATCCGAGCCCGATCGTCTGGGCTCGGCTGATCGGTAAAGTTTTGCGTCAGACGAATCCACTGAAGCCGAATTTTGATGGCGTTCTGATGCGCTTCGTGAGAATCCGGTTCGAGCAGAGACAGATTGCCAATCGGAATCACATCGACGATACCATCGTCCAAATCACCGCCCACGGCCGCACCCGGCCCTGCAAACTCAGCGTGAAATTCTCGCAGCACAATCAGCCCGTTGCGACGGCGACTGTTGACAACGCACAGCTGGCCGCTCTTCAACTTCTCCACCACTTCGTCAACTTTCAATTTTTGGTTCACGGATGTCCCGAAGAATTTCCAATCACTAGCCTTAGGCCGATCGGCTTGCAAAACGGATGAAGGTGAAGCTAACGGTAAAGCGGTTTTGACACCAGCGCCTGCACTTTCGCCGCTGGCGATGCTGCTAGGCCGTGCGCTGATACTATCAGAGCCGCCGGATGGCCCACAAGTATCCATAAGACGACCTGATGGTTTTGCTGAGGCGACAACTCTATTGGCGACGGGCGTAAAATCCATAGGTTGAAACGTTCACTTAAAGCGTATCTGGCAATATCAACGTGTGACTACTCCTAATGTGATACGAATCTCCCGCGAAACTTAAAAGAACAAATAGTTTTTATTCATTCTTTATCCCTTGGCGATCCGTACTTTATACACAGTACACAAAACTATTTGATGTCAGCGTAAGGCGTCAGTATATACAGGTAAACGTCTGTGTAAAATTTGTAACACATATTGTTGATATATACGTAGCTACATTACAGCTTCATATTTATCAGCAACGCTAATCTGTCCGGTCAGGATAATACTGACAGGTTGTATATTTTCTTAATACTTTTCGTAAGGGTGCTTTAGCGCTGCTGCATCTGCTTTGAAAGTAGGAGCCTTTGAGACCGTAAGCCCAACCCAGATAAAACCGGATTACTTACTTCACAGGGGCTGTAGCCCGCTCGCTGGTAAAGCGCCTGCGCTGCCGCATTATCAGCCATGACGTGCAGGTAGGTCTCTTGAAATCCCCAGCGCTGCGCAATACTTTCGCAGGTGGCTATCAGCTGCATGGCTGCGCCCTGACGGCGGTGGTTTGGGCTAATGGCCAAGTTAGACAGATAGGCACGTTTGGGTGGAAACAGCTGCCAGGTTTCACAAGGGCGCTGAGAAATTTCAGCCGTACCAATGACCTCACCAGATTGGGCCGAGGCTAGATCCAAGGTGGCGGCGACCAGACATGCATATTGGCCAGCAGGCGTCTTTATCTTGGCTTTAATGTCCTCTTGAATGCCGATTCGCAAAATCCAGTACAGCCACTGTGTAGCTTTCGCTTGAGCGTAAAAGCTGGCGAGTAAAACGCTGACAATTTGCGAGAGATCCTTTTGCTGTGCTGCTCGAATGCGGAAGGCGGGCGAGTGGTAAGTAGCCAGATTTTCGCGTTCGGCATTGGCCTGGGACATAGTAAAAACTCGAAAGAGGGTGGGAACTTTATGAAGGACGTTGCACAACCCATCTCGGTAGCACCGCCTGAGATAGACTTTTCGGCCTAAATGAGAGATTGATGCATGGCAGTTAGAGAGCGTAGTCGGCGAAAAAAGGCATCTAAACACAAGATTTTAGTGGTAGATGACGAGCCGGATAATTTAGATTTGCTCTATCGGACATTCTACCGAGATTTCAAGGTTATTAAGGCCCAGAGCGGTCAAGATGCCTTGGATATGCTCTCTGAGCAGGGCGATATTGCCGTCATTATTTCCGATCAGCGCATGCCAGGGATGAGTGGCACAGAGCTGCTGAGGTTGACAGCCGATCGGTATCCCAACTCCATTCGGATTATGCTAACGGGCTACACCGATGTGGAAGATTTGGTTGAGGCAATTAATGAAGGCAAGGTGTTCAAGTACGTTACGAAGCCTTGGGAAGAAGATGACCTGCGCACGGTTGTAAATCAGGCTGTTGACACCCATAGCGTGCTCAATGCTCGGACTCAGGAGCTCAACCGGGTACTGCGCCAGGAAACGCTACTTAACGCTATTACCAACACGATTCGCAGCGCTCAGACCTCTCCGGAGATGTTGAAGACAATCGTAGAGACGCTGGGCAAAGCGTTTGAGCTGGACTACGGCATTGTAAAGCCGACCGCAGATTCTGAGCTGAACTCTCCGGCGTTTCACTTTGTCGGTACAGAAGTTCCTCAGATCAGGCGAGCCGACCATTCAGCGCAGCTATCGTCTGAAACGCTCTCTCTATTAGAGAAAACGGTTTGGCCAACGGCCTTTACTCAGCATCTAGAAGTCCATGAGGACGTGGTAGAGGCTGCGCCTAGCGAAGCGTACGTAGAGGCTTATCAGTCCTTAGATATTCAAACCAGCTTGCTCATTCCTTTGACGTTTAAGCACGATACGCTGGCCGTGCTGGCGCTGCATAAATGCACGAATCAAAAGCCTTGGGAAGAAAGCGAGATTAAGCTAATTATGACGCTGGCCGATCAGGCGGCGCTGGCGCTCTCGCAGACGTGGACTTACGAACGAGTGCAGTCTTTGGCGCAGCGCGAGGCGTTGATTAATACGATTACACAGGCGCTACATGCGAGCTTAGAACCTAGCGAGATTTTTGCGGCGATTACACAAAAGCTAGGACAGGCGCTAGAGGCAGATAGCTGTATGCTGTCGCTGTGGACAGAGAATACGTCTCAGTGTGTAGGCCGTTATGATGCGAATGAAGGAAGTTTGCCGACGCTGCCTGAGCCTCGAATTGCGATCGCCCAGCACCCCGTATTTAACCAGCTCATAGAAACAAAGCAGCCCGTTGTTATCAATACAACCGGCAATCTTTTAGCACCTGGTGCACCTAAGGCGCTATTAGCCGTTCCTTTGCTAGCCGATGCCACCATCACCGGCTGCATTGTGCTGGAGCATGGACAGAACCGACAGTGGCAAAAAGACGAGGTGACGCTATCTCTGGCCGTTGCGAACCAGGCAGCGGTCGCCGTTCAGCAGGCAAATCTGTATCAAAAGAGCCGCCACCAGGCCGAGCAGCTGCTAGAGCTAGATCAGCAAAAGAACGCCTTTTTTCAGAACATATCCCACGAATTTCGCACGCCGCTAACGCTGACGATTGGCCCGCTAGAGTCGGCGGTAGAGCGTAACGAAGGTTTGGATGCCGAACAGTCAAAAATTGCGCTAAGAAATTCTCGCCGCCTGCTCAGGCTAGTCAATCAGCTGCTAGACCTTCAGCGCCTAGATGCTGGGAAAATGCAGCCAACGTTCAGGCCGTGCGACTTTGCCGCGTTCACCGCCGAAGTGGTTGAGGCGTTTCAAACTTACTGTGAACGCAAGCAAATTACGCTGACCACTGAAATTGAAGCGTGCCAGCCCGTGTACTTAGACTCGGAAAAGTTCGACAAGGTGCTTTACAATCTGCTGTCGAACGCGATGAAGTTTACGCCTGCTGGTAAGTCGATTGTAGTGCGGCTAAAAGAAGCAGGCGGCAAAGCGCAGCTACAGGTGCAAGACGAGGGCATTGGCATTCGAGAAGACCAGATTCCTCACCTGTTCGAGCGGTTCCGTCAGGCGGATGGTTCGGCGAATCGTCACTATGAAGGTACGGGCTTGGGGCTGTCGCTGGTGCAGGAGCTGTCTGAGCTTCACGGTGGAAAGGTCACGGTGGACTCTACGTATGGGGCAGGGACGACTTTTACGATTGAGCTGCCTTTGGGGGCTGGGCATTTGCCTGCTGAGCAGGTAGTTGAGCAGCGGCTTCAGACGGAGAAAGGGCGCGCGGCAGTAGAGCTGTCGGATGTTGAGCTGGCTTCGGCAACGGCGGATCATGATGTGAGGTTGCCAGATGAAGTGGAGGGCGATCGCGCCCAAAGAGCTTCCTTTGAGGGGGCTCAAATCCTGGTTGTAGATGACAATCCTGACTTGCGTGCCTATGTCTCTAGCGTGCTGCAAAGAAAGGGCTATCAGGTACGAACGGCCGATCAGGGCGCGTCGGGTTTAGAGATGGCCACTACGCACCGGCCTGACTTGATTATCACCGACTTAATGATGCCAGGTGTTAATGGTCTGGAAATGATCGAGCGGATTCGGAAAGATGCCGAGCTTCAGGGCACGCCGATCATTTTGCTGACAGCAAAAGTGGATGATGAAACTCGACTAGAAGGGGCGGAGCAGGGCGCGGATGCTTACTTATCTAAGCCATTTAATGACCGAGAACTCTTAGCTGAGGTGCGAAATTTGCTGGCGCTTAAGTCTAACGAGCGCAAAGTGGCTCAGCTCAATCAATATTTAACAGAGTCAGTGCTTCAGCGCTTTTTGCCGCCTTCTATGGTGAAAAAGGCCAATGAAGGCACGCTACAGCTAGATTTGCGGCCTGAGCCTCGCCTGGTGACGATTTTGTTTAGTGACATTGTGGGCTTTACGCAGCTGAGCAATACGTTGCGATCGCGCCGAGTGGCCGAACTGCTAAACGAATACCTAGAAACTATGACCCACGCTATTTTTAACAATGGCGGCACGGTGGATAAGTTTATGGGCGATGCGGTCTTAGCTTTGTTTGGCGCGCCGGAAGAGATGAGTCCGAATGAGCAGGTGAAGCGGGCGATCGCCTCTGCCCGCCAAATGTATAGCGACCTAGACGGCCTAAATAAGCGCTGGGCCGAGCAGGGCATTGGCCCCGTAAAATTCCGCTGCGGCATTCACCAAGGCACCGCCGTTGTGGGCATGTTTGGCAGCGCCGAACGCTCTGACTACACCGCTATTGGCCCTAGCGTTAACATCGCCGCTCGCATTCAGGAATCGGCTACCGCTGAAACTATCCTGGTCTCTGCTGCCGTCGCTGACTATCTAGACGAGCAGGAAATTGTCAAATTCGAGCCGCTCAAGCTGAAAGGCATTGATGAAACGGTGCTGACCTTTGGCGTGAAGACTAGACTTTGACCGATCTTTAATTAGGCTTTAAAGCGAACTAGAGTGCTAGCTTATTGAAGATTCACCAGTCAGACTTAATCTGCAAATTCTTCAATAGATGGCCACTCCGCTCAAGCTTTGGCAGCACTCTGAACCCAAACGCCTTTGGCCAGCCTTGGGCGGACTTTCTGTGCTGGCCCATATTGGCATATTAGGTTTAGGGCTGCCCTATGTTTTAGAGCTTATGCAGGCGTCTGATTCTACTGCAACAGAAACAATTCCAATTGAGCTGATTGTTGTTTCTCCTGAAGAAGAATTGTCTGAGACTATAGGTGAACCTGGTCAGAACACCTCAATGCCAACAAAAGAACAATATTCGCCACCACTTGTATCAACAGCTTCGGCAAACAATAATACGTTCTCTCAAGATACGGTGGATGAGAGCGTAGTCGTTCCAGTGCAGCCTTCACCTGAAGATCGTGAAGAAATTTTGCAAGATCCGAAGCCTGATGATAGAAAAAAAGCTGCTGGTTCCTCAGATAATTCTCAAGCATCTTCAACTAAAACAGAAGAGGGAGAAACAAATGGCAATGGCGTCGGTGAAAGTGAATCGCAAACAGGTGAAGAGCTAGAGGATGCAGACAGCGGGGAAGTTGACGAAGCTCCGACTGTTCCAACGCTGCCTGGAGAGCCCACTTTGCCTATTCCTGGAGATCCAGTAGACAACCCGATAGCACCGCGACCGGCTGCTTTAAGTATTGTGAGCTTTAGCCAAGCGGGTGAGATTCAGCGGGATACGGGGAAGACGCCGCCTAAACCGAAGGAAGATGCGATCGCAGCCTCTATTGTGCTTGACCCTATTGCGCAGGGCTGCGGGCAGCTTGAGTTTTCTCGGCAGCAGTGGACGTACCGAGTAGCTGTGCGAGCAGATGGAAGCGTTCTACGAGCGACGATTTGGACAGGGGGGATTTATAAGGAACCTAGCGGAGAGGAAGGGGCGATCGCCTGTCTGATAGAAAATGCAGGCTTCCAATTTGAGCCCGCCCTGTTTGAAGGCCAGCCGATTCTGGACGACAACCTGCTCATCACTATCAGCGTTATAGAGATTCCGCGCTCAGGCATGTAGGAAATTCTACTTATATACGCTCGCCCCTCAACCGTGATACCTTATCTAAGCTAATATCGAATTAGCGCACTTTTGCGGGTGTAGTTTAGTGGTAAAACCTCAGATTTCCAATCTGATGATGGGGGTTCGATTCCCCCCACCCGCTTTAACTCTAAAGCTATTCTGCTTTCAGAAGAGAGATAACTTTTTGCTCAATGAGCTGGTCTAAATGTTCTGAAACCTGGCGGGCGATCGCGCTGCTACGGACTAAAAGGCCCATTTCCATGTTGAGCGATAGCGCATAGTTTGTCAGATTTGCACTGGTGATGAATAGATGGTGACGGTCTGCGGTCGCAACTTTCATATGCAAAGAACCGTGCCGTCCTGACTTATCTCTAGGTCTTTTTGCCTTATCCCATTCGTACACGTCCGAGCGCCGAGCAATTTCCTGGCCAAGCCCTGCTTCAACCCCAAAGGGCACGAAGGTATCGCCTTCCGTTGTTTCTGCAATAATTCGTACCTGAACGCCCCGGTCTAAAGCGGCGATTAGCGCCTGGGTAATTTTAGGAACTTTATAGAGCGCAAAGCTTGCCAAAGTCAGCTCTTGTGAGGCGGCGCGAATGAGCTGTAGCAAAACCTGCTCCGTACGGCGGACAGGAATTCTAGAGACTTCTGGCCCCGTCCAAACAACTTCTATATCCAGCGCTTCCTCAGCGCGCCCAATACAATAATGCGCCGAGCATAAAGCTGTCGCGATAGATTCACCTTGTAACGTGGGATTATCCTCATACCAAACGGCCAGTAAATCCGTTAGAACATGTCGCCAGATGGGTTTAGGTAATTGCTGGAGTAAGGGTAGCCAAACGGTTTCGCTATTACTGGCCTGCGGAATGTTGAACAGAAACTTAGAAACGGTTGAGAGCGCCGATAGTGGCAACTGCTGAGCGACCTGATGAACCTGGATAAGTAGCCGAGGCGAGAGGGGTTGCAAAGGATCACTCCGGTTGGAAAAAGGCGAAGCCTTCGGTGGTTTGATTTACCGTTGCTACCAGCAACGCTCTGTCGAGATACTTATTGCAGCGCTCGCAGGAAGTTTCTGGGCTAAAAAGGCAGGCATGGCAAGCGGCACTATGTAGGGTGCCATCTTGCAGCGGGTCGTGTTCGGCGCACAGCGGATCGGAGGCGCATAGGCCGATTTGTTCGAGGGCTTGGTCAATGTGTCGCCCTAGCACGACGGGTTCTCCGAGTCCGACTAGGCCGCCTAATGTGCCTTCGCTGTCCGCAGAAGCGGTATAGATGAGAATGCCAGCCATCAAAACATCGTCTTCCCGGCGACTGGAGTAGATTCGTTCTCTAAGGCTAGCCGCCGCGTACCCACACTCAATGGCCATCTGACGCATAAGTGCGTGGGCGAAAGAATGTAGGAGCATGTAGCGCAGTTCTGGAAAATTTTCGTCTGGGTTGTTGATGTTGCGAGCGCTGCGCCATTGAGCATGGGCCAAGCGACTTTTCTGTTCGTAGGCTGCTAGAGAGGGATAACGTTCTATCCAGCGGGCGATCGCATCCTCCCTAAACTGAAGAAAAATACCCTCCCCTCGAATATCGCTAGCCGGAACCCATTTGGGCCTCTCCCGGCTGAGCGGTGCCAGGGCAATATCATTAATATCGCCGATATCGCTGAGATCGCCAGGAGATTCGATACGAGTAAAACCGACTAAGGCTCGAACCTCGCGAAGTCGTTCAATCAGCACCGTTTTAGCAAAATAAGCTTCGTAGCCGGTGGGCGGAGCTTCCGGCTTCAGACGAAAGTTAGCCGTATTAAGATCGGGATTAGCGCCCGAAAACACTTCCCATTCGGGTAGCTTCAGGTTTCTAACGTCTTCTGTTTGGTTCGGATTCGGAGACTGTTGCCTTTGAATTTCTTGCCAAAGGTCTGCGTTTGAATATTGAGAGAAGGCTTTGAGTTGATTAATGCGTCGCAGCAAATCGACCTCAGAAGCGTCGGAGATCTCCTTGAGCGTGGCCCAGTGAGCTTCGACTAGCTGGCCGAGAGAGTTGCTAGTGCTAGGAATAGAAAGTACTGAGAGCGTGACCGGAAACCAGCTATTAGAAGCGCCGAGCAAAATGGATCTCATTTGTTCTGAGCAGCCGTCGTCGCTGAAGTTGCGCAGGTGGGGATGGCGAGATCTGCACTGGGGCATGTTTTGTTTGCCGATGCCGCCAAAGGCTTCGGCTAATGAGCGAGACTGATTGCAGCGATCACACTTAATAATCACATCAGCCGCCGAGCCGGAAATCCCCGCTTCTAGCAGCCGCAGCCGTCCTGGGCATTCACTCTGTCCGCGATGGATAAAGTACAGCCAGGGAAAATCATCAAGGTGACCTTGGCTACAGGCGACCAAGAATCTGGCGGGAATGACTGTCGGCGGATACTTACCCGACTTGGTGCAGTTGCCGTGAACGTAGCGAGTTTTATCGGGGCGATAGGGATCGTCTTTGAGGGTAAACATGCTGCTGTTGAAAGGAGCCAGCAACCGGCAGGCCGGACAAACGCCCCAGCCGGGAAACGGCGAGACCGGAATACCTACTTTCGCAGCCTGAGTCAGCGGACTCATCGCGCTACCTTGGTCGTTTAGCGGCACGGGAGGGGGCATTAATTTTTGCACCTGTGGGCCTAGCTCCATACGGACGGCAGCCAGCAATCGCTCCTCGGCTAGCGGATCGCAAAGAGCCGTGTCCCACTCATTTAAGCCCATCACCATGACCGAGAGATTGGGCAAGTCCACCACCGCGCCAATCCCAAAAGAGAACATGATCTGGCTGGGTCGAAGCTCTCCTACTTTGTATCTTTCAGTGTTCATCATTAAATAATTAAAGGGTTACGGGCATGGGTTGAGGAGGATTGCTGCTATCGTCTTCAGGGACTTGCGGATTGAGAATAAGGCCAATGGTCGGTTCTACATTTCGCAAGGAGTTAAGACAGGTAAATGGCTGTAGCCCCTCACTGCCGGGTTGTTCGAGCAGGCCGATGGTCACCCCGTCTTTGGCTGTCTTGTAGCCTAGCTCTTTACCACCTTCAGTATCTTGAGCCTGGGCAAGCCAGTAGTCTAGGCGATAGTTCAGTTCGCGCTCAACAAAATCTCCCACGGCTCGGTCGCCGCTCACCTGCCAAGCTCTTTCTACAATTTGTTGAATGGCCGTTTGAATATAGGGGTCGTCTCGGCGGATACGGCCAGCCCATTTGTTGAGGTTGTACTCTTCGTTTTTTAAGCGGACAAGCGAAACCAGCAGCGCCGCTAAACCGCGATCGGTTGCGCCTGGGGAGAACGGAGTCAGCGAGAGACTTTCTACATGCTGATAAAAGGTGGAGTGATAATGTTCAAAGCGCTCGTAGTGAGAGAGATCTCTCGGTCTGGCCCAGTTGAAGATAGTGACGACCAAACCAGGATGCTGACGGCCCACTCGGGACGTTGACTGAATGTATTCGGCGGTGGTTTTGGGCTGGCCAGTGACGGCCATAACGCCAAGCCTACCGACATCCACGCCTACAGAGATCATATTAGTGGCGAGCAACACATCCAGAGGTGTGGTGCGATCTTTACTACGTTTTCGCTCGCCAACGAAAGGAGTTTCCATCCAGTCGAGCACTTTGGGAATATCGGTTGAAGATTTTCGAGAGGTGAGTTCTTCGACCATAAGCTGACGGCGGTTAGCGAGACCGCGCCGATCCATTTTGTTGAGGCGCTGCTGAATGTCGTCGTCTACTAGCCGCCGGGTGCCGCCGAGTTCTCTCATTGAGTTGAAGTAGCCTACCAAAGTCATCCACGGATCGGCTTTGTCGCCCGCTCGCTCAAACATATCCTGGGAAGCGGCGAGAATAGCTGTGTACACGCGAATAGTGGCGGCTTTTAAGCGGCGCCCGGTGGCGCAGACTCCCAAATATCTTCTGCCAGGATAGTCTTCGCCAGGGGGACGCTGACGCGAGAAAAAGTTGTCGCTAATGTCTAAGCCCTGGGGCGGAAACACATCTACTTTTCGCAGAAAGAGATCGTGCATCTGAGATTGAGCCTGACGGATGGTGGCGGTAGAAGCGATGACTTTGGGCCGAACGGTTACGCCGTCTACTTCCCAGGAAGCGAGCTGATCGATTGCGGTTTCGTATAGGCCCACTAGCGTTCCTAATGGGCCGCTAATCAGATGCAGCTCGTCCTGGATAATTAAATCGGGCGGGCGTAGATTATTGACAGACTTGGTGGTGGCTTTGGGCAGTCCATATTTGGCGGGATGGCTGTCGCTGTCCTCAATTTCGGGGGAGCGGTAGCCGTGGCGATCGCAGTACCCATTCACTCGCCCAAACAACATCTGCGTTTCCCCTTTCCAAGGCATTTGGGCGAACTTATCAACGGTGGCAATTAGCAACGTCGGCAGCCGCCGGTAAATTTCTTCATCCACTACCACCACCGGCAAACCTTCTTCTTTAGACTGCTTGCGGCTAAAAGGACAGTGCCCCAAGATATCGCCACAGTGAACTAGAGTGCGGGCTTTGCCCTTTTGAAAAGAGCTAACGCTGATGTTTCTACCTTCATTGATTTCGGTGCCACACCAGGGGCAGCTTGTGAGCTGATGGGGCGAGCCACCGCTGGGTGGAAGGCTGCGGGCTTTGATTGCTTCGACATAGGCTTCACTGTCTTTTGTTCGGTTGGGGGTGGTTTTCATCCCGACCCACAGGCCAATCCGAAAAGGCTCTTCGCCCCAGGTGTCGGCATCTTCGCGGCGAATAACTTCACAGGCACAGATCAGCGCGGTGGCTCTTTGAAACTGCTGCAATGTAAGCAGCCGAAGCGTATAGCGCATCAGCACAGCAACCCCTGCTGCCCCCGAACGTCCGGCGATAGTGCCCTGTAGCCTGCGCAGACCAATAGTGTAAGCAGCGAGTCCTAGATAAGCTTCGGTCTTACCGCCGCCCGTGGGGAACCAAAGCAGATCTGAAATAGCTTCGGTGGGATGGCAGCGATCGCGGTGCGTCAAATCTGTTGTACTCGGCAGGTTCAGCAGAATAAAAGCAAGCTGAAAAGGATACCACTGGGGCAACTCAATCGCGTCTAAGTTAATTGTTTCGCCTCGCCTTTTTTTACTGGCGTAAATAGAGCGCACTCGCTGCAAGTGCATGGCCCGGTTCATGAACAAGAAAGCGCGAGCCGCCTGCGGATTAGTTCGCAGGGTTTCAATACCGGCGCGAATACGAGCTAGGGCGCGATCGCACTTCTCCAAAGCCTCATGCGCACTGCTTTGATAGTCTTCTAAGCCCTCATCAGGATCGGTGAGGCGATCGCGCTGTCCTTGAATCCACTGTTCGTAAGCCAGGGGCAAGGCTGCTAGCTTATCTGGCAAAGCGTCGGGCATTAGCCCAGCGAGTACGTTCATCTTTAGCACCAGCCCTTTGAGCGCAGGCTCTTCGGCGGCAGTCGGCGGCGTAGACTTAGGCACCTCGTAGGCAGGAACAACCGAGATCGCCAGTTCAGTAGCCCGCGTCGAATCGGTTGGCAGAACGCTAGCATGAACGCCCACGCCATGACCAACGGCAAACTCTACCTGCTGGCGATAGAGCATGTTCATCATTTGCTCTTCGCCGTAGTAAACCGGATCTCGTTTGAAATCGGTGGGGCGACGCTGAGGACGCTTGAGAAAAATATCTGCACTGTCCGTAGCCGACTTTACCAACAGTTCGGGCTGAAAAAGCCAAGCGCTGTCGGACTGTTTTTCGGGTTCGGTGCGGTCGTTTACCAAAAACAGGGAGATAATCCAACAGTCTTGCTGACGGCGAATTTTACCCTTTACAAATACGGCAAAATCCTCATGAATGCGCCAGTCTGCGAGGGTGCCTTCGCGTAAGGGAATAGCAGGGGACTGTTTGCGGATGGGGTAGCGCTTCCAAACTGTTTTGGGATTGCCAGTTTCGGTTTCCTGATATTCGCTTTTGGTGCGCTCGTATTGGCCCCATCCAGCAACAATATGAAGCGCCTCGGCCTCGTTGCTGACGCAAAAGGTCATTCCCAAAGAAGAGGGAAAAATGGTTTTAGAGGCGACGGTGGCCTGTTCGCTGCTGCCGTCCTCAACGGTTTCTACGCCTGCAATTTCCAGCGGCTCTTGAAGTTCCAATAGGGTGTCAATTTGCGCCAGTCTATCTCGCTTTTTGGGGGCTAATAGTCCGACTGAGTAGCGATCGCTCACCCTACCATCGTCAATCTCTTCTTGAGGGCCTTCGGCTGGCCCCAGCAAATCTTTAACAACCCGAGCTTCTAGCTCCTGCCGAATTTGATAGGGCGTGAAAGATTGCAAGATTCTATCAGGAATCTCTGCGGCGGGCGCGGCTTCGTAGAAGTCTAAATCTGTTGCTTTGCCGGTTTTAGAAACAGTTTCAGAGGCCGTTTCAGAAAGCGGCAACTGTAATGGATCAGATCCAAACAGCCCCTGCTGCTGCCAAACTTCTGGCGAGAGCAAACTATTAGCAGCGGCCTTCTTCTGAGGTGGCTTAGGCGGTTCCTCAGCCTGATCGAAATAAACCATGACCGCATTGCCCAGCTCGTCTGAAAGGATCGTATCTAAGCCCAAGCTATCTGAATGATCCGAGAGATCTAACCCCGCTAGAAGCTGAGCGAGCTGCGGCCCTTCAGGATTGACCACGGCGCTCCAGTCTAGCTGGACAGCGTGGACTCTAAGCTGCTGATTTACGGCGCTGAGGTTAAGTACACCAGGAAGCTGGGCGGGAAGCTGGATTACAGTCATGTGTCGGTGTTCCCCAAATTCCAAAAGGCGGGGTCAAAGGATTGTAGTAATGGGCTGAGCTGACGTTTTGAGCGGGGACTAGACTGACTGGTAGGCTGAGCGGCAGGCACGACCAGCAGCAGCGCTCGCATCGCCCGAGTCATAGAGACAAAGAGGGTGCGCCGTTCGCGGGCAAGAATTTCCTGGACTTCGAGTTCGGAGGTGCCTTTGGGAACGTAGGGGTAAATGCCATCGAAGAATCCGGCGATCGCCACAATCGGGAACTCCAGTCCTTTGGCTGCTTTTAGGGGTAATACTTTCACGCCTTTACGGTTGAGATCGAGATCTTTGCTGGTCATAAAGTGACTTTCTACGCCGAGGTAACAGAGCTGATCGGCCAGGGCTTTTCCGGCTTTGTCGCTGGGGGTAAGAATGGCACAAGCGCCCATGCCTAAGCGAAATTCACGGGCGGCAGCGCGGCAGAACTGGGCCAGCAGGTAGCTTTCTTGTTCGCGGTCGCTCACAGCGCGGATAGCTGGGGGTGGCCCGCTATGAACATACTGAGGCTCCAGCGTTTCATCGTCCAAGCTGCCATCGTATAAATAGCTGTGGGCGGCGGCATCAATCTCTTGGGTAGTGCGGTGGTTCACGCGCAGGATACCCGTGCGTCCGACAAACTTCAGTGATTTACTCACGTCGGCCCAGCGAAAGCCGCTGCCGTAAATAGACTGGTTGGCGTCGGCAGTGATAAATAGGCGATTGGGCTGTCGGCAGAGCTGGGCTAGCAGCCTGAGCGCGTTAGGTTCCAAATCTTGAGCTTCGTCAACAATTACCGCGTCGTAGACCAGCGGCGGCTCGGTAGCGGCTAAGATTTCTAGCGCTCGGTTACGCAACTGGGGCCAAGTCTCTACAGACTGTGCGCTTAGCTGCTGGTTGAAGTGCTGGTGCAGGTGCCAAATTGCCTGTCGCTGAGTTTTATTTAGGCTAACGCTGCGACCACTGCGAGAAGTAGGCTCGTAATCACCCAGGGTTTGCAGGTTTCTCGCTGCGATCACGCTGTTGAGTTCTTCTAGTAGGTAGTCGGGGTGGAGGCGCTGAAGGATGAGCTGCTGGGCCTGCTGCTGAAGGCGGTTGCCGGGGAGAGTGGCGAGGGACTCCACTAGCGCTTGCTTCAGCAGCCGTTTTTGCTGGGTGCTGCTGGCGATCGCAGGCTTACTACTGGCTTTCGTTACCAGGGCATAGGCAATTTTGTCCGCTGTTTTCACCTCGACAAACTTAGCGTCCGGGCCTAAAAGCTGGGTCAGGAGCTGCTGAGAGAACTTCACCAAAGCGTTGGTATAGGTGGTGAATAAAATTTTGGGTTGAGCAATCCCTTCGGCCTTGAGCCGGTCGATGACTTCGCGGGCGCGGTAAAGGGCGACGGTGCTTTTGCCAGTACCAGGGCCACCTTTTAATAGGGTGGGGCCTTTGGAGTCGATGGCCCAGGTAACGTATTTCTCTTGCTCGGGGTTGAGCTTGAGTAAAAAGCCTAGTAGGTTACCTTCTTTGAACCTGAGCAAATCGTCGGTGCCTGAGGAGATCAGATCGGGCTGGCTGAGTACCTGAT
>CAWDNC010000002.1:0-1628860 GCA_963803535.1 uncultured cyanobacterium
CTACCGCCTTAGCCAAACGCTTTCTAAGATAGATGCCAATTCAGCTGAAGCGACTCAGTCAATAATGTGCGTTGCCAGACGACCTCGCTTTTAGTACTTGCTTTCAGATCGTTGGCGAGAGGCGGACACTCTGGTAAAGGTGGGTAAGTCTATTGCGGGGCAAACGCTGTGAAGCTTCTTTGGATAACGGAACGGTTCCCGCCAGACATCGGAGGCGTGGCGCGTAGCTCAAGGCGGATAGTGCGATCGCTCAACGCCCTAGGCATCTCCGTAGATGTGGTCACCTGGAGCCGTTATCTAGATCCTGGTGAAGTTCTTCCACCCGAAACACCCTCGCCAGAAAATCCTCAGCTACGCGTTCATCGCATCGGCCTGTATCGCCACTGGGATATGACCTTGCCGCATACGCTCAATCTGTTGGACTGGCTCCATCAACAACAGAATTATGATGCCGTTTGGGGGCACTATCTCTTTCCTGCTGGGTTTGTGGCCGCCTGGTTTGCGCGGTTGAACAATATTGCGTCTATTGTCAGCGCTCGTGGCAATGATATTGATAGAGGGATGTTTCCACCAGGGGACTTTTCTCGGTTGCAGTGGACGCTGGCGAATGCAACCCACATTACGGCGGTGAGTAAAGAGATGGCTAGTAAAGTGGAATCTTTGAGCCAGCGGCCTGCAACGGTGCTGCCCAATGTTGTTGATACAGAAGTTTTTAAGCTGAAAGAGAAAAGAGATAGCTTGCTGCGAGAGTCTTTAGGGATTTTGCCTGAGGAAGCTGTGCTGGGGTTTTCAGGAGAGCTGAGAGAAAAGAAGGGGCAGCGATTTTTGTTGCAGGCGCTGAGTGAGGTGCGATCGCATAGGCCCGCTTGCTTATTGATTATGGGAGAGCTGCGGCCTGAGAGCCAGTCTTTTTTGCAAGGCTATGCCTCAGCACATCCAGAGGACGGTGCGCGGGTGATTGTCACGGGGCATCTGAATTCGCCGGAACAGGTGGCGCAGCACTTAAGGCTATGCGATACGTATTTGCAGCCGTCGCTGTGGGAGGGAATGCCAAACGCGCTGATGGAGGCAATGGCCTGCGGATGCGGGTGCATTGGCAGCGATGCGGGCGGGATTCCGGAGGTGATTGAGCACGGGGTGACGGGATTTATCGTGGCCCGATCGCAGCTCCACCATTTAGGCAAAGCTGTGCTCGACTATCTGTCGTTACCCCAATCTGCGCGCACTAAAATAGAACAGCAGGCGAGTGAAACTATTCAACGACACCACACGCTAGCGCAAGAGCAGAAAATGCTGGAAGCCTTAATGGGGTCGCTCTAGGTGCTCAATACTAGGTGCTCAATACTGAGATGCTCAATCTCGACGAATCTCATGGTAAGGCCGATGGGGCTGTTCCTCTATTCGCTCAGCCACAATCCGAAACGTAGGTTCTTCCTTCATCGAGTCGTAGGCCGCATAGCCCAAAGGCAGCAGCGTACAAAACCCTAGCGTCACGCTCCCGGCTACGCAAAGTCCTTTGACGGCCTTAGAAGCACTCAACGCTTCTAGATACTGGCCGCGATTGTAGAGTCGTTTGACCTGTGCGGCCTGAATGAACGCTGGAATGCCGAAAGGCGGAAATACCACCAGCGTAGAGAATGCCGTTTGCCAGTTGCTGGGCGGGCAGGGCTGGCCTTTGTACAGCTCGTAAGACTGCTGCCACTCAGGGCGATTGACATCTGCCAGGTGGCCGATCAGCTGAAACTTTTTCACCTCTGCTAGGTGCAGCGGCACCAGGTGCTCGCGAATTAAATCGGGCAGCGTGTAGTAGTTTACGCCGGTGCCGAGCTGGCGATGAACGTGGATTTCTAGCTGAGTGCCGCTGTGGGTGACGTCTGCGCGCAGGCCTTTGGCGGCTAGAGGCTTTTCTAACATGGCGCTGAGCTTGGCGTCGTAGGTGGCCTGATGGATGCCCGCTAGCTTTTGCTTAGCACTTTCTAAAGTGAAGTCGTTGCAGGCGGCAAGTTCCCAGTCAGCAACAGCACCGGGAATATCTCCGAGCTGATGGCGCAGGTTGCCGCGCTGCATGTAGGCCTGAGCCATGGTTGGATTGCCCGTGAGCGCCGCATCTAAATCGGCTAGGGCTTTGCTGTGGTGGCCCTGGCCGAGGTAGACTAGCGCTCTTTGGTAGTGGGGTTCGGGGTAGTTGGGCCAGCGGGCGATCGCCTCCGACCAGTCCATCAGCGCGCCCGCTTCATTGCCTGCCTGCTGCCGTAAAAGCCCCCGCTGATGGTGTGCCTGAGCGAGCGTAAAATCAGGATCAGTATTGGCCTGAGGAAGCTGGCAGCAGCCGTCTTTTTCACCGCTAATGACTGCATCAAAGTCAGCGATCGCCTCCACGGTGTCCTTGTTCTGCATATAGCTTAGGCCTCGTGCCAGGCGCGCCTTATCTATAGGGGAGTAGCCTTTTTTAATCGCGTCGGTAAAAGCCGCGATCGCCGCTTCATGAGACGTTTGGCGAGCATAGGAAAAGCCACGACGGTAGGCCAGCCTAGCAGACTGGCTTGTGTACCAACGATGGAGCAGACGTGTCATGTAAATTTCCAAATCTAGCTGTCTTATGAATAAAGCGGGGCTAGGCTGGCAAAAAAGATTGATTCCCAATGGTGTGTGCGCAAGTCTGGTGCGCAAATATATTAAAAGAATGTAGTTATTTGCTATACTAGCGTAGCGAACACACGGAGAAGAAGAATCGGCATTAAGACCGAAGGCTGTCTCTACAAAATGAACAGTCTGTTTTACGTATTTTTATCTTCGTGTATTGATCATTAACGGCTGTTTGGTGTTGTCGCCCATCATGCAAAGATAAACGCGTTGAGTGGTTATTGCCTGTTCCTGTAATGTTACTCTGTGCGCCTTGCGAGTAGTAACTGTCATTGCCACTGCCCAAATCAACAACGGCATTGATAATGAAGCCGTCATTCATTGGATTGTAGTCAGAGGTGTAAACAAAATCGTTGCCTGCCCCTGCATCAACCCTAAACTCATCTAGCTCAACAGGCAAAAAGCCCACTGTCGCAGCAAAGTCGGGAAGCGTAAAGCCTATGCGATCGCCCCGACCAATAATGTCATTCCCCGCGCCTGCCACTATCACATCATCGCCTTCTCTCCCACCTGAGATAAAGTCGTCGCCATCGGCTCCAACAATAATGTCGTTAGGATCGCGAGTGCCGTCTGTCGCGCTCAATAGACTGCCTTGATACTGTCCAGGTTGTTGCACAAGCCCTAATACAGTATTGTCATCATTTACAAAAATGGTTGCCAGCTTTTCGCCAACTAGCGGCGTATTGGGCGAGCTACTGCCTTTGCCGAAAATAACTAAGCTATCACCGAACTCTGGCCCAGAAGACGATCTTGAGACAATGCTGCTCGTGATGATATCAGCAATACCATCACCGTTTACATCACCTGTGCCTGCTTTTTTTTATTGCGATCGCTTCATAAAAACCTGGAAGCTTGAAACCATTGCGATCGCTCAGCCCATCTAGCTGCACAGTTACCTCACCCCCTTCTTCTCGACCAAATACAACATAGCTGCCGAACCGGCCACCGACAAAAACATCATCAAAGCCGTCACTGTTAATATCGCCAGCTACGCTCACAACGGTTCCTAGTCGGTTGTTAAGCTCTAATATGCCGAGGGAAGGATCTCCGCTGTTACCTTTAATCGTAAAGCCGCTGCTGCTGTCTAAATTGGCCAAATCTACAGTATCGCTGAAGCCATCCTCACGACCAAAGAGAACATAGCTCTCGCCAGCAAAGCTATCAAAAAAGCCACGGCTGCCAACGGAAACTGTTAAGTTGGCACCTGGAGCCCCAATAATAAGGTCGTCAATGCCATCGCCATTAAAGTCTCCAGCACTGCTAACCGAGCTGCCTAGGGCGCTAAAAGGTTGACTTGCGTTAATCACAAATCCATTGCTGCCGTCTAGTTCAGAGGTGCTTAAGCTAGCGTCAAAGCCGCTGGTGGTGCCAAAAATCACATAGCTTTCACCATTCCCACTTTGTCTATTTGTCTCGGCTGTTTGTCCAACACCAGGGTTACCAATAATAAGGTCGTCAATGCCATCATGGTTGATATCTCCAGCGGCACTGACAGACCTGCCAAAGGTTTCAGAAAAAGACGTTTCAGCTTCGGTAACGACAAAGCCGTTGCTACCATCCAGATTGGCCAGGTTGAAGATAGAAGATGGCTCCCGACTGCCAAAAACCACATAGCTTTTGTCGAGCTCGCCCTCAACTAGCGGCGCACCAATGATGATATCGCCGAAGCCATCGCCGTTAATATCGCCAGCGGCACTAATAGATTCGAGGCTAATGTCGTCTAACCCATCGGACAGAACGATTGAAAAGCCATTATTGCCATCAAGTGTGCTGCCGATGTTTGTACTGGCCTCAAATCCTGACTGACGACCAAAAATAACAAAGACTTCTGCACCGCCACCGTCGAGGCTGCGAGGCCGCTCCTTGTTTGCCGCCACTAAAATGTCGTCAATACCATCACCATTCACGTCACCCGCGCGACTGACCAGGCCACCCGCGCGATCGCCCGGCAAAAATTCGCCACTAACCCCATCAACAGTGGCAATACCATTAAGCACAAAACCATTCTGACCATTGAGTTCGTTGAGCTTTACAGTCGCAACCTCATTAGAGCCAAATACAACGTAGCTTTTCCCAGACAGTTCGCCATTGGGCGCAGCAGCAGGGGCACCGACAATAAAGTCATCAATGCCATCGCCATTAATATCACCCAGTATGTCTACTGAAGCACCTGCATTCTCTCCGTCAGGGGCTTCAATTAAAAAGCCATTACGCCCATCTAAATTGTTGAAGCTAAAACTTGATGGAAATTTCATGGGAAGCAACTTTTATTTATGACGACATATGCTTTATTCTGTTCATTCTTTTATCAAGTACAAATGTTAAGTACAGAACAAACAAACAATATTGAAAGCTACAAGAAATGGTATCGCGTAAAGTCTCTCCTACATTCGCCATCAACAAAACATTAGCCCGTAGAAACCTACATAAAAATCTTGTGAACTTTCGCTTTAATATCAGCCTTTATCCCTGACGAACGTAAAAGCCGCACGGCGCAAGGTGATAGTTTATTATCTGTGCTCGATGTTTTGTGAAGGAAAGCGTTAATCTGTGGCTGCAATTGTAAAGGTTGAAAATCTTACGAAACGCTTTGGGGATACGCCTGTGCTGCGCGGCGTGAGCTTATCGGTAGAAAGCGGCACGGTGCTGGGTGTGCTAGGGCCAAATGGCGCGGGTAAAACCACCGCAATTAACTGCCTGACGACGCTGCTGACGCCGGATAGTGGAACCGCGACGATTGCGGGATACGATGTGGTGCAGCAGCCGGAGGCGGTGCGATCGCTCATCGGCCTCACCGGACAATTCGCCGCCGTAGACGAAGCCCTCACCGCGCGCGAAAATCTCATTCTCTTTGGGCGTTTGCTCCGGCTTTCGGGCGCTGCTGCCAAGCATAGAGCTGATGAACTGTTGGCTCAGTTTGAGCTGACAGAAGCGGCAAACCGTCAGACTAAAACCTTTTCGGGCGGAATGCGCCGCCGGTTAGACTTAGCCGCCAGCATTGTGGTGCTGCCGCTGGTTCTGTTTTTAGATGAGCCGACTACTGGCCTTGATCCGCGTAGCCGCCAGCAGCTTTGGGCCGTGGTGCGAGATCTTAAGGCGCAGGGGATTACGATTATTTTAACGACGCAGTACTTAGAAGAAGCAGATGCGCTGGCCGATCAAATTGTGGTGATTGATCAAGGGCAGGTGATTGCAGAAGGGACGGTCGATGAGCTGAAAGATAGAGTCGGCGGTAAGTTTTGTGAGCTGCGCTTGGCAAACCTAGCAGATGTGCCCAAGGTGAGGCGACTGCTGGCAGATATGGGTGAGATGACGGTGGGGAAGGGCGCAGCAGATGAGATGGGCGAGGGCGGGAGAATTGCGATCGCGGCACCTAAAGGGGCTCAAACGCTCACCGAAGTAGTGCTTCGCTTAGAGGCAGCTAATATTCCCCTCGCCGATATTTCACTGCGCCGCCCCAGTCTGGACGACGTATTTTTTGCCCTTACCGGACATACGACGCAGGTATAGCGCTCTGATAAGAACGAGCGCCTTCAGCGGTTACCTTAATGGTTGGGAAAGACGGATCTTGAAGCATCTCGGTTTTCAGCGCCTGCCACATATCAGCGGGCACAAGCTGAGGCAGCAGTGAAAGCACCGCGCCGCTATCTTCGTGAATAACTTTCACCAGCGCTTTGACCACCGTTGGCATAAGCTCAGTCGCATCAGCATGTTCTAGGACTTCAACGAGGCCCAGTACCAGCGCATATGGCTTCATTTCTTCTAGGCTCTTAAGCGCCAAAGGTGCGATATCTGAGTCTCTGAAGCCAGCGGGAAGGTCGTTGGAGGAGTGGGCGTGGTGCAAAATTCTGACCAGTGAAAGCACCGCTTTGCTGCCGCACTTTGAAATGAGGTGGGCAAGCTGCTGGCGATCGCTCGCTGACTCGGTAGTGACAAATAAATAGACCGTAAATCCAAAAAACTGATCGAAGTGCCAGGAAGCCGCCTGTTCAAAAAAGCCTTCTACATTAGCCAGCTTGCAAATCAACATCCAGTCATCTGCTTGAAGCGTGTGCTGAGCGTGTAGTTCGGCCAGTTGAACTTTGGATAGAGTTGTCATATTTGTAGTTACCGTTAGGGCTTGGGGCTATCAGGGCTAGAGCTATGCGTTCTTGTCCTTGAGTTTTGAGGCTTTTGATGTTTTTCTTGAGTTTTTTAAGGCGTTGCAGCGGCTACTTACGTGGGCTGTGCGCGCTACTACTTAAGTATTACAAGCTTGCAAACCGTATTGCAAGCTACAGACCAGAATATTTCGATATGTATGTGAGGCTTTTCTGACATCGCTGTAAACGTGACAGAGCCACTCATTTCTGTAGATTTCTGTAGACGACGTTGTGCTTTCCTCATGCGTCCAGGTAGGACTGTAGCTGTTTGGAGATCGCCTGTGGCAAAGAGGTGAAGTGAATGTGCAGCCGCGGTTCGTTTTCCTCGGTTGCAATCACCTTTGCATAAGAATCTTGACTGGTTTCTGCTGATCCCATGGATAAAAAGTTGATTTTCAAATTGCTCAGCGGTTCGACGGTTTCAGCCGCCGCTGCTTCCGTTTCAAACAAGGCACCTTTTTTAGAAAGAGAAACAATTTGACCGATAAAAGACTCTGCGCTCACCTGCTTTTCTTTAATAAAGCGAAACCGAATCAGTAGTGGCACGTCCAAAGCGTAAAACGTTTCTGCTGTCTGCACGAGGCGTATGTTGTAAGGATCGCTGACGCCAACAACTTCATGCACCACCACCGGACGCGTGATCCCTTTCGGCATAATAGTCTGCTGGTTTATCGTTTCAATGCCGCCATTACAGCGCTCATTGACGGCCTGAAGCACCTCGTCCGAAATCAGCACCTGTCCGCCAACGGTCACCGACTCAATGCGGTAGGTCAGGTTCACAGGACTGCCGACCACACCGTACTTAGCCCGCTGCTCCGAGCCAATATTGCCGACAATCACTTCCCCGGTATGAATGCCGATGCCCATCTCTAGCGGGGCGAGGTTCCACGACTCAATGGTTTGATTAACGGCGTCCATGGCCAGCTGCATCTCTACAGCGCAGGCGATCGCTCGTTTTGCATCATCCTTTCTCTGCACAGGCGCACCAAACAGCACCAAAATGCCATCGCCCATAAATTCATCAATCGTACCGCTGTGACGGGCAATCACCTCCGACATTCGCCCCAGGTAAAAGTTGAGTACCTTGATGACCGTTTCAGGCGGCAGCCGCCCTGCTGCGACGGTAAAGCCTCTTAAATCAGAGGTGAGAATGGTGATTTCTCGGCGTTCGCCGCCAAGCTTTTGCCCTTTAGGATCTTCGAGTAGCGTGGTGACAATTTCATCGCTGAGGTATCGGCCAAACGTTCGCCTAATATCGCTAGCGCTGTGCGCAAAGTAGGCGATCGCACCCATCGCCGAACTCGCCATCGCCACCATGGCCGGAACCACCGGAACCCACCAGCCGCCTAAGAAAAGACCGTACGTGCTGCCCAATAGAGCTAGCCCTGAAGATGTACCAGCGATCGCACCAATGACCATGCCTTGCTTGCGCCGCCGAGGCGTTAAGCTCATCTGCGCCGCCCCGGAGCCTATGCCTGACCAGGCTAAAATCCACAGCCACTCTACCCCTTCAGGCCAGCTGCGAATCAGCGATCGCCCTTCTAAGGCCGCATCCACAATTTGACTGGTCAAATTCGCATGGACTTCAACGCCCGCCATTTGCTTAGGCAACGACAGTAAGCCGCTACTATGCGGCGTATACACGCTGTCTCGGAGGCTGTCGCCGACTGCACCAATCATCACAATTTTGTCAGTGGCCCAGTCTGGTGGAATCCGATCGTTGAGCACATCTGACACAGAAACGTGCGCAAAGGCCTGGTCGGCCCCTCGATAGTTGAGAAGCTGCTGATAGCCCTTGGCATCGGCTCGAATATAGCCGCCGTCATTTGCTTCAAAAGGTTCAAACAGCGTTTTCCCAAGCCACCACGTATCGCGGCTCACCATTTCAGGGCCGATGCCTTCAGCTTCTAAATACAGTAGGGCCAAGTACAAGCTGAAACTATAGGTGGTTTCTCCGTTAGCGGTTTGAACAGATAGCAGCCCCCTGCGAACGGTGTTGTCTGCATCGGTGACTAAATCGTTTGCGCCCACCTGCCCGAGTGCGGCTAGCGTAGGCGGCGGTGCAACCTTGCCGATTCCAGTGCTGCCAACGACTTTTTGAATGCCTACTAAGTTGGGCGTTGTAGAAAAAATATTTGTGAGTTCGTCGTGACCAGGCTCAACGGGCAAGTCGCGATAGATGTCGAGACCAATGGCGCGGGGAGATTGCGATCGCACCTTTTTGATCACGTCAGCATAGATGGCATCTGGCACAATCGCCTGCCCAATTTCGCGCACGTCTGCTTCAGTAAGCCCCACGATCACAATGCGACTGTCTGTAGGCAATGCCGGACGCAGCCGCATGTATTGATCGTAGGCGGCCCACTCAAATGACTGAAATAGGCCAATCATCCGCAGTAGGATAACCAGCCCTGCAACGCTAGGCGTGAGGGTTAAAATGCTGCGCCACGCCCATAATCGCTGCCGCCACTGCTGCTTCATTTCTCAGGAGATTGGCAGCAGTCTACAAAAGGCTCGTCGATAAATGCAGATAGGCCAACGGACGATAGCAGCTGAGACCATACGGCGGGCTCGGTGGCTCTAAGCTGAGCTGCGATCGCCAGTGTTTCCTGCCAAAGCCCAGCTTCTGCATAGGCCTCGGCTTGCTGTAGTGAACCTGTGCTCGCATCAGCTACAGATGAATTGTGATCGCTGTAGGCGATCGCCTTCTCTACGCGCTGAACGAAGCCTTGCGCCACATGGTCTCTCGACCGATCGGAGGCGTCACAGATCACCGCAAATTCCCAGAAGTAATCTTGATCTTCCGCGAGCAATCGCTCTCCTTCAGCATTCGACGAGGGTAGATCAATTTGAACCAGGCCGGTTTCTTCAAGCTTAGGGAGAGACAGCTGTTTTTGATAGATAACTTCAAACGTTTCTGGATTTTGAACAAATATCTCAGCTTCTTTTTGGCTGAGCTCAGCCGGAACGTGAAGCCAAAGGCTAGCCTGCTGAGCTGAAAACGTACTGACGTTGTTATTCGGTACGATTGCGCGCACGCTTTTTTCGACTGGAAGCTGGCACAAATCGTCTCTTCTACCGCCGCTTTGAGTTCTTTCGGGGGCACCGCGATCGCCTGTAGAAGGAAACTCCAAGCTATAGGCAGGCAGCACGGGCAGAAATAAACTCGTCGTTAGCAACAAAAAGGCTTTTAACATCATGGGGTTGTCGTCTCTTACGAACACTGCTTTATACAAATACTGTCTTAGCAGCTCAAGCAGCGGTTCTACATCAGGGTTCCCAAGGCCTTTTCATCAAGACAGCTATTGGCGACTACCAGGGACTTCCAACCATCACGAAGCTCGACCAGTAATAAGGATGAGAGAAGTTTTTGTCTTTTAGCGTGCCTAGCTCAGCAGCAAGATCGAGCGAGCTACCCGCCGCTGTGTTCACTAGCTTTCCGTTTTCTAAATACACCGCCTTGTTTAGCAGGGCGAGCTGAGTTTGCCTAAGCGCCTCTGATTTCGTTGGCGCTTTGCCAAGCTGCTGATAAAACGCGTTCATGAGCGCCAGCGTACCAACATCATCAACAGACCACAGGCTGGCCATTGCTGAGCGCACGCCTGAAGACACGGCTAGCCCCGCAAACCCAAGTTCTGCTTCGGCGCTGCCGATCGCCGTACGGCAGGCTGAAAGCACCAGTAAATCTACAGCCTGGGTTTTGCCAGCCTAGCTGCGATAGCTGTTGCAGACTGAGCTTTTCATCCCATAGCTGAATGTAGGACTGGTCGATGCCGCCTGCATTAAATTCAGCATGGGTGGCGAGATGAACAACCTGAGTGGGAGATTGCGATCGCTGCTTGGCTAAATTGTCACGCGTAAAGTCTTCATTCAAAAAAGTTGGCCCGGGCCACTGGCTGTGAATGTAGTCTACTTCTAGCGGCACCGCAGGCAGTGCTTCTAGCGTTTCAAAGCGACTAGCTCCGGTTGAGGTGACCTCAGCGTTTTCTAGCGAAGCATATTCAGCATCTATCAGGCCCAAAGACGGCAGCATACCCACGCTATATTTTTCAATAAGGAACTGGTTGCCGTCGTGTAAAGCCGCTAGAGGCAGCGTTCTTAGCCCGGTATCCATAGCAAAGGCTAGCGTGGTTACAGGAGCACTACCGGTGGTGGCGATCGCTGCTTCAATCGGGGCTACTAGCCACTGATAAAGCTGCTGTGCAGAGGAAAGATAGGGCGTGCCGCCGCGCCGTACAGACGTTAATAGATCGCTTCTGAACCTGGCGACGGTTGCTTGCAGATCTTCACGTTCTAAATTGGGGTGCTCTACTTTCACCGCAGGACTATCAGCGGTAATAATCACTAGCGCTAGCGCGCTTGGAGCTGTTTCTGTTGAGCCGAATGTGAACTGATCGGCTGAACGGTTTGCCTCAGTTTCCAGGCTAGCCGTGGTTACGTAGATAATGGCCGAGCGGGTGCCCGTTTCTTGTTCTTTTTGAATGAGGAGCTGCTGAACTTCTTCGAGCGATCGCCCTGTCTGCGGCAGGTCTTGCCCAAAGTAGTTGGAAAACTTTTGTCCCTGCGCGTTTTCAGACTTTGCGATCGCCGCATTGGCTTCAGCGGTACTTAGCACGGTGCTTCGAGCCCCCAGAACTTTAGGCTCATCGTCGCTTTCTCCGGCGCTGAGCTGTAAACTAATGCTCCCTCCCACCTGCACGGTCGCTAAGGCAGCAGTGACAGCACCCGATGGCAAAAGCACGTTTGCTCCATCAGTAGGCCGTTGAATAATCTCTTCAGCTACTGAGATTGTATTGGGTGCAGTTAAGGAGATGCTTCCGTTCGTACCAGAAGGCGAGCCAGAAATCGAGCCAGAAATCGAGCCGGTAACAATGTTTCCCGTCGAGATATCGCCCGTACGGCTTGTAACGTTGACATTCCCCGGGCCGTTAGCACCTCTCGAATAGATTGTTCCGGTGGTGACATCAGCAGCGGCAATGGTAACATCACCGCTTTGCCCAGTTGAGCTAAGTGAATGCGTGTAGATGTTCCCGACGGTAATGGAGTTTCCAGCCGCTAAATTAACGCTGCCGCCCTTTGAGATCAATGCAGTATACAGATCGCCTAAAATCAGATTTTCACCTGAGATAGAAAGGTCTCTGCCGGGCGCTAGAAGCGTCGTGTCAGGATCTAGCATTACAAAGTCGCCCTGCCCGTTGCCATCGGCGTCGGCTCTAAACGTAATTGCGCTGTTGCCTTTAGTAAACGCCAGCGTTTGATTCGGCAGCGGCTGCACGGTGATACTGTCGTTGGCTTCTATCGTGAGATCTGTGCTGGCGGTTAGGCTGGAGAGCGACTGGGCCAAGAGCGTAACGCTGCCCCTACGAACCGTTTCGTCATTTTGTAACCCAGAAGGAGAAGCCGTGGCGTCTGTTAGGCTAACCTGGTCGCCAAAGATATTTAGGGTGCCACCGATGGCTGGCTCAGCGGAAGCTTGCACTGGCAGCTCACCTGAGCCGACCAAGCGCACCGTGCCATCGCTGCTTAATACGAGTTCTGTTGCGTGCGCTGCTGCTAGGGTAATCGCACCGTTGGGCGCAGAGAACGTGCCCGTACTAAGCACAGATCCGCCTAGTAGTGAGAGGCTAGCGCCTGGGGTTAGTGCCAGGTTGGCTTGATTGGCGATCGCCCCTGATTGCTCTGATGAGAACAAAAACTTACCCGTAGGCGCATTTAGCAGACTCTCATAGTTGCGATCGCCTGTCGATCGAAACCAGCCTTCCTCAAACCCGATCGCATCAGCTGTCGTCACCGTTAAATTTGCGGGAAGATTCAAGCTGGCGTTTGGGCCAAACAGCACGCCCGCCGGATTCATTAAATACACGTTTGGCTGGCCGCCACCCGAGGTTTCAATCAAGCCATCTATAACAGAAGGCGCGATGCTGTTGACGCGCGACAAGACATTTTGAACGCCAGACTCTACAACAAAATTAGCGGATTCTTCTGCGGTTAGAGAAAACGAGTCAAAGCTGTGAAATAAGTTGGTGCCATCGGCTGACCGACTGCCTTGCTCAATGCTAAAAGTTCCTTCTTGCTGCGTCACCACTGTGCCTGTGCCGTCTGCTGCCGCTGTGATCGACTGTGCTTGAGCAGGCAGCAGACCTACAGCAAACGTGAGGGAAGGCGTGAGGATAGCCAGTGAAAAGCCAGATACATTGGACGCCATAGTTTGAGCAGTGTTTAAGCAGCTGTGATTAGCATCCAGAATGCCCACAGGCCGTTGTTACACCGTCTGTTCTTTTACGTAGTCGATTAAGTGCTTCATGCGCTGCCCCATACTGGTGAGTAGCTTGAGTGCGACTGTGGGCTCTGACATGAGATATTCCACAAAAATAGATTTTTCAAGAATCATGGCGCGGACTTCTGTTTTGGCAACGATATCGGCAGAGCGCACCTGATCCGTCAGCAGCGCCAGTTCACCAAAGACTTCACCAGCGCCCATAGTATCGACCACTTTGTCACTGCCGGGATGCTTCACATCGACTTCGCCATCTGCAATCACAAAGGCACAGTTACCCGCTGTTCCAGCTCTTAAAATAGCCTCACCGGGCTGATACAGCGCGCAGCCATAGGAATGCATTAACTCTTGCAGATCGTTGCGTTCAGAAAACTGCACAAAAGAATCTTTAAGATCTTGTTGCACATCTAAAATCAGGGGAACCTGGTCGTTTTTACTCAGTGTGTTTGCGCTGTACCTGTGGGCGTCTTTATGCGCAACAACCGTAAACCCAATTTGCTCCAGGATGGCAACGCTATCGGGATGAACTGAGGCAATGATGTAGGTAACGCCGCTACCAATCGCGACGTAGCAAGCCATCAAAAATAGGCCTAGCGTTGTTTGCGAGGCGTTTAGAGAGGGCAAAAGGCAGTGCATATCGCAGCTTAGAAGTGCCTGCTTTTCAATAGAAGACGTTTGCCATTTGTAGCGATCGCCCACAGGCGTGCCTGCTTTTGTATTCAGCGTCAGGCGCAGGCTACCAGCCACTTGCATACTTTCGATGGCGACAAGGTGAGTGGTAGAGCTAAAGGCGTCAAAGCGGTCTACTAGCCTGCCCGCATTCGTGGTCGCGGTGGGCAGTGAATTTTGAGACTGTACCTGGTAGCGAAGCTTAAGAATGTCGTCTATTTGGTCAGGGGTTTTAGCGATCGCAATTTTCAGCATATTTAAAGTCAGCGGCCCTATTGCAAGGTATCCATTACGCATTTCACCCGCGCTGCTGCAATATCAAAAATGCTTGTTCGCTCGGCGTGCTATTAACTTACCCGCCCACCCCAGGTTTTATGCCCTACACTCTAGGGTGGTTCCCCTTTCAAGGGCTGGTCAAAGGCTGGTTCGATCTGCGCATGCCCTTCAGTGAGATGACAAATCAAGGTGCCAGTTTAGGTACCAGTTCAGGTGCTAATCAAAGCGCCAGTTTAGGCGTCAGCCAGGATGTAAAAGCGCTGGCCCAGCAGATGATTGCCCAGCGCCAGGAAACCGGGTGGCGACGGGCTATAGACGACAGTTTGCTGATTACCGGACGTAATTTAATTCGGCTGAAGCGGAATCCGATTGTAATTGTCGCGATCGCCATTTTCCCGATGGTCTTCCTCCTCGGCTTTTGGATTGTCGGCCAAAAGCTAATGGCCGCTCAAGGCGTGAACTACATTCAGTACCTCGTGCCGATTATTAACTTGCAGGCGCTATTTTTTGCGGGACTCGGCTCAGCCCTGATGCTGGCCGGTGATATTGAAACCGGCATGATGGAGCGCTGTCGGGCCATGCCCATTTCTCGGGTTGCCGTTATCGCGGGGCTGGTGCTGGCCTATATGGTGAGAGCGCTGCTAGCGACGATTGTTTTGCTGCTGGTGGCCTACGGTCTGGGCTTTCGGTTTCAGGGTGGGGCGATCGCGCTGCTGGGCTACTTCATTTTAGTTACCACCTTTACGGCTACCTGCATCACCGGCTATAGCGTGCTAGCACTAAAGCTCCGAAATCCGGCCCTTGTGAATGCGGTTGCCATTATCCCGTACACGCCGCTGCTGCTATTGAGCAATGGCTTTAGCCCCACTGAAAACTTTCCGAACTGGCTACAGCCGATCGTACGCTATCAGCCGGTGAGCGTGACCTGTGATGCGTTGCGAGCCTTGGTAGAAGGTAGCGCAGGCAGCGGCATGCTCTTTCTCTACAGTCTGGTGTGGTTAGTGGGCTTATGGATTGCACTAGGTACCTGGTCTGTCAGGCTTTACAAACAACTTTAAGAACACAGCCAGAAGAACACAGCCAGCTAAAAAATGACCTCTTCTTTCAACACAGCTCCTGAAAATATTGCCGCGCTCGTCGCAGATCGGCGTGAGGGTGGATTTTGGCGATCGCTCAACGACATGCTCACCATCGCCCGTCGCAACATCCTGCTAGATATCCGCAACCCCGCCGAAATTCTCACCTCAACGGCCTTCACGGTCTCCCTGCTGCTGGTATTCACTGCTAGCTTCGCAAAAGTCGTTTCCCCCGACGGCAGCTTTGGCGACTACGCCCAGTTTCTACTGCCCTTCACCCTCGTCCAGGGCCTCATCTTTAGCACCGTCACCATCGGCACCCTTTTCTACGAAGATCTCAGCAGCGGCCGAGACACTCGCATGAGATCCATGCCCATTGCCCGACTCTCCGCAGTTGGCGGACGCTTAATCTCCTCAGCCGCCCGCATTCTTTTTCAGGTCGTCAGCATCGTGCTCGTCGGCTATTTCATCGGCTTTCGCCTGCAAGGTGGCATTTTTAGCATTCTTGGATTCTTCTTTGTTCCCACCATCTTCACGCTCGGCATCGCGCTCGGTGCCCTTTACGTTGCCGTTGGAGCCAAATCCTCAGAAACCATCTCCGCCGTCCTCAACCCCTGGATTTTACCCTTCACCTTTATGAGCATTGGCTACGTGCCCAAAGAAGGCTTCCCTGACTGGGCCGTCGGCTTTGTCACCCGTAACCCTGTGTCAACGGTCTCTGAAGCCATGCGAGCCCTAGCGGCTGGCGAGCCTGCGACGAAAGCAGTGCTGATTACACTCGCCTGGAGTGCCGCTTTGTTTCTAACCTTTGGCCCATTGACACTCAAGGCATATAAAAGAAGAATCTAAACACGCTGCTCTGGAATAAGTGCTATGCCTGCGACCGAACATTACGACGTTATTATCATCGGCACTGGCGCAGGGGGCGGTACGCTAGCGCATCGATTGGCGCTGAATGAAAAGATGAGCGGCAAGAAGATTTTGGTACTAGAGCGAGGCGCTTTTTTACCCAAGGAAAAGGCTAACTGGAGCACCGATGCTGTTTTTCGCGATGGTCGCTACCAAACGAATGAAGTATGGGCTGACAGAAACGGTAACGATGTGAACCCAGGTATTGGTTACTGGGTCGGCGGCAACACTAAAGTGTATGGCGGCGCGCTGTTTCGCCTGCGAGAAAAAGACTTTGACGAAGTAAAGCTGCATGAAGGCGTATCGCCTGCTTGGCCGCTCAAGTACAACGACTTTGCACCCTACTACGAACAGGCCGAAAAGCTGTACCAGGTTCATGGGAAACAGGGTGATGATCCGACAGAACCGCCTCGCAGCGCTGACTATCCTTATCCACCGGTTAGTCACGAGCCCCGCATCGCTTGGCTCGACAAAAAGTTTCAAGCAAAAGGCCTTAACCCCTTCTATCTACCCCTGTCGGTAAAGCTCAACGAAAAAGATGCCTTTTTGAGCGAGTGCATTCGCTGTAATACTTGCGACGGCTTCCCTTGCTTCATTGACGCCAAATCTGATGCCGACGTAAACTGCATTCGACCGGTGATGGACACGGCAAACGTACACCTGATTACTGAAGCAAAAGTGAGCAAGTTGCACACTAGCGAGTCTGGAAAAGAGATTACGGGTGTAGAGACAGAGATTGACGGAGAGACGCATGTCTTCTCAGGAGATATTGTTGTTGTTGCCTGTGGTGCTGTGAATTCCTCTGTGCTGTTGCTCAACTCTGCGAACGAAAAGCATCCGAACGGACTAGCCAACAGCTCTGATCAGGTCGGCCGCAACTTTATGAAGCACCTAGCAGCCGCGATTGTAGGGCTTTCTCTAAAGGAAAACAACAGCGTGTTTCAAAAGACGCTGGCGATTAATGACTACTACTGGGGCGAACCAGGCTTTGAGCACCCGATGGGCCACGTGCAGCTGCTTGGGAAGGTGAACCATCGAATGCTGGCGCTGGACGTGCCGAAGATTGCGCCGACTTGGGCACTGCGAATTGCGGCGAAGCGAACGGTGGACTGGTGGCTAACCGGGGAGGATGCGCCAGATGCCGAGAATAGAGTGATGGTGAAAAACGGTGAGATTACGCTGAAGTACGAGCCGAACAATATGAAGGCGTTTAAGCGGCTCATTAAGCGCTGGATTGAGGTGGTGCAGGGCGTGGATAATGAGGGAAGCGTGCTGCCGGTGTCTTGGTATTTTAGTAAGATTTTGCCGGTGGGGGCGATCGCACATCAAGTCGGTACCTGCCGCTTTGGTACCGATCCAGCCACCTCTGTACTCGACACCAACTGCAAAGCCCACGATCTAGACAACTTGTATGTTGTAGATGGCAGCTTTTTTCCTTCTAGCGCAGCCGTCAACCCCTCCCTGACAATCATGGCGAACGCAATGCGCGTGGGCGATCATCTCGCAGAACGACTGAGCTAATGGAGGTTCCTATGTATCGCGATGGAGAGTTAGCGGCTTAGTCGCCTGCTACAGCCTCAGCAGTCAATCCAAAATATCATTGTTTTTCGTGCGCACACGTGTGTAAAACTCTTCCATTGCTGCAATGAAGGAATTATCACGCTCCCAAAAGGGTGGAAAATCTCCTTGTTTTTTGATTAAAATGGCTGAGACGCTAGCTGACTGAAGCTTTTCAGTATCCTCAGATGCGGTGGCTGGCAGTCGCTTTTCCGGCTGCCAAAAGTCTTTGAGGCTGTGGCTTTTTGATACTTTTACTACCTTGGGCTCAGGATAGAGTTTTTCAGCAGGCTTTATCTCTCTGCTTTCTGTCATTAGCTCGGCAGAAAGCGCCATACCCAAAGGTGTTTTCGCCAGCTCTGCATGCAAATCTTCTCGCGAGAGCCCCCGCAGCTCAAACAGCTTCAGTGGGTCGCGATCTAGCTCGGCGGCAACAAGATAATATACGCCTGCGATGTGCTTACAGGGGTTGCTCCAGTCTGGACAGTCGCAGTCGCTTTTGAAGTCGCCTTTTGTGTGGGGCAGTAGCCGCACGCCCAAAGGCTCAAAGCTTTCTTCAACGTTATCTGGAATTTCACCAACAAGGAGCTGCGAAAGAATGCTGACTTTAGAGGCCATTATTGCAATAATCGCGGCCCACTTAGCTCGGCTAATCGTCTCAAACTCTAGCGTGGTGGTGTAGGTGGGTTCCTCGTATACGCCGTAATAGGGGTTTACCGAGCCACGCACTTTTGCAGTGACCTGCCCGCAATTCATTTCAAACTGCTTGACTTTACGGCCATTCGCATAGGAGCGACCTCGGCTAAGCCTGCCTGAGTCGGTAAACTGTTCTAATGCGGTGAGAAAGGATTGCCCCCACCAGGTTCGAGTAAATTTAGCCATAAGAAGAGATTGAGTCGTTGAAAGGAAGAGGCAGTCGATAAAATGACGTTAATCCATTAGCGCGTTTTTATTGAGCGCAATGAGCTGTTTGAACGCGTCGTTGTCTAATTCGGTGAGCCAGGATTCATCTGAGCCAATAATTGAGCCTGCTAGCTTCTTTTTGTCTTCAATCATCTGATCGATGCGCTCTTCTAGGGTGCCGATAGATACAAATTTGTGAACAAACACGTTCTTTTTCTGCCCGATCCGAAAGGCTCTATCGGTTGCCTGATCTTCTACAGCCGGGTTCCACCAGCGGTCGAAGTGAAAGACGTGATTCGCTTTGGTGAGCGTAATGCCAACGCCGCCTGCCTTAAGCGAGAGAATGAATATGGAGGGCTCTGTTTCAGGAGACTGGAACTCGGCCATCATCCGGTCGCGCTTTTTTCGCGATGTTCCCCCGTGCAGATAGTAGGTATTGTAGTGCTGTTCTTTGCGCAAAAACTTCTCTAGCGCGTCACCCATCTCCTTAAATTGCGTGAAAATCAGCAGGCTGTCGCCGTCGGCCATAGCTTCGGCCACCATGTCATTGAGGCGGCTTAGTTTATGCGATCGCCCCGTCGTAAAGTCACTGCCATCTCGTAAAAACTGCATTGGGTGGTTACAAATCTGCTTTAGCTTCAGCAGTGTAGATAAGATAATGCCTTTGCGCTGAATGCCCTCTGTGCCCTTAAGCTGACGTTCTACATCTCGCACCGTCGCCTCGTATAGAGAAGCCTGTTCCTTCGTTAAATTACAGTACAATTTCTGTTCAACTTTCTCGGGCAGGTCTTTAATAATTGACGCATCTGTTTTTACGCGTCGTAAAATGAACGGCTCTACTAGCTTCTTGAGTACCGCAGACTGGGTGCGATCGCTATTCTTTTGAATGGGTAGCTCAAACGTTTTACGAAACTGCGTTTGCTTGCCCAAGTATCCAGGGTTCAAGAAGTTAAAGATGCTCCACAGATCTAAAAGCCTATTCTCGACCGGTGTACCCGTTAGGGCCAGACGATGCTGAGCCGATAGCTTAAGAATGGCTTTGGTCTGCGCTGCTTTTGGATTTTTAATATTTTGAGCTTCGTCTAGCACAATGCGATGCCAGTTCACCTTGTCGAGCAGGGCGCTGTCCATCCGCGCTAGAGAGAATGAGGTAATGAGCAAGTCGTGACTTTCGCAGAGCTGGATGAAGTCTTTTTTGTCTTTGGTGCGATCGCTGCCATGATGCACCGCCGCTTTCAGATGAGGCGCAAATTTCTCTAGCTCCCGATACCAGTTTCCCACCACCGAAGTAGGCGCAATTAGCAGCGTGGGCAGCACCTCGTCATCGTCTTCTCTTTCTTGAATCAATCGGGCAATTACCTGCACCGTTTTACCCAAGCCCATATCGTCTGCCAAGCAGCCGTTCAGGCCCAAGCTCTCTAGATATTGCAGCCAGGAAACGCCCCGTTTTTGATATTCTCTTAGCTGGCCGTTGAGCTGTTCGAGATCGCCAATCGGCACTAAAGCGCTTTTGTTTGTGAGCTTGTCCATCATGGAAACTAGGGCGCGATCGCGACTAAAATCGACCTCAACATCGTCTCCCTGCTGCGCCGACATCTGCATAAATTCCAGCAGGCTCATCTCAGGATTTTCTTCTCGGTGCTTTTTCCAAAAAGCCACCATCTCCTGCATTTTTTCGGGCTCTATTTCCATCCACTGCCCGCGAAACTTCACCAGTGGCTCTGTGGCCGATACCAGCTGCTGCCACTCCTGCTCGGTTACCGGCTCGCCGCCGATTGATAGCTCATACTGATATTCCACCAGCGTATCGAGTGAAAAGTAGCTTTTCGCTTTGGTATTTTTTCCCGCTGACTTACTGCTGGCTCGCAGCTTTACCTGCGCTCGCTTTCGCCCTGTCGGTGTCCACCAGGCCGGGACAATTACCTTGTAGCCCGCATTCTCAAGCACCCAGGCCGACTCACTCAAAAAGTCAAAGGCCGCATCCAAATCTAACGTAATGCCTATGGGTTCATCGGTTTCTAGCCCATCTCGCAGCTGTGGATAAATGCGAGCGGCATCTCCTAGCGTTAGCAACAGATCCTGCTCGAAGCTCTCGCCAAGCTGAAACTTCAGCGCGACTCGCTGAAATTCCTTCATCTGCCAGTATTCCTGTAGCGGAATTCTTAAGGATGGATAGCTTTTGGGCGAAATTTGGAAATCGATATGCCAGAGGTCTTCTGTGCTCTCAGGAGAGCGGAGCTGAAAGCAGAAGTAGAAGGGAATATTGCTTTGGGTTCGGGTAAGGCGATCGCGCCAAGTTTGCCACTGCTCAAATCGCTCTAGGCCTGTTCCTGGCGTCCAATGCGTCGCCTTAATACAGCTTTGCACCAAAGAGCCATCAATCTTTTTCTCAAAGGTTTGTGGCCACGGCGTACCTTTTACAAGGTCATTAATTAAGCAGGCTGAGCAGTGGTGTAGCAGCGTTTGCGAGTCATATAGCTGATGAGTTGCAGGCGGCGTAGCAAACCCTGCCGTGCAGGCCAAAGGCATATATTCCACATACTGCTGCAATATCTCCTCGTAGGCCGCGCCCACCATTTCCCAGTGTGGATAAATCTCAAACTCAGGCGATGCCACCGTCTTCGCCCTGCCCGATCTTGTTTTTCTAACTGTTTTAGTTTTAGCCTCAGCCGCATCTAGCTTTCGATAGCTGAGCGAAGGAATATAGTGATCTTTAAAGATCACTTGCTTAAACGCCTGAGCGTATTGATACCAAAACAACAGATCCGAACCCAGGTGAACATCTGCCAGCTGATACTGAGCGATGAAGTGTAGCTCTTTTATTTGCGCTAGAAAAGCACTCGCGCTAGGACGGCGCTGCTGAGCAGTTTTGCTAAAGTGACGACTCACCTTGTAGCAGTCGATTTCCCATAGCTGCCACTCAAACTCACTTGGCAGCTCGGCTTCTAGGTAGCGAGCCAGCTCTAAAGATGGCAACGGCGACTGCTCAGCCGCCGGCAGCGTAAAAAACTTGGGTTCAATATCAGCGAGTAAAGGCGCATAGGATACATCAGGCAGCCCTAGCGCTTCTTCTAAAAAGCTAGCTAGCGCTTTCCCCTTTAAATGAAAGGAATGCTGAGCGCCTCCGCCTTTGGCCTTTTTATTCTGCTGAGTACGATTTCCAGTACGATCTGTTTCTACCCACAGGTAAAAAGCGCCTGCGTTGATAAAGCTGTCGTTAGAGTCAGGAATCCAAGTCCCGTGGAGGATTTGCATAGTTTATGAGATAAATGCGCCCAACATGTTTAAGCGAACCGTTTGAATTAACCAAAGCACGAAAGAGTACTCCTATCTTTTCGGATTACGCGCTTTCTCGAACCGCTTTGGCTATAAAACTTAATTTCACCAGCATTTTTTATAGATCGGTTGTACTAAAATGTCAGTGTTCTCTGGCATCTCTGCATTTTCAGTAAAGTACAGGCCTTTCAATCATGACTAAGCTACTGCTCATCGAAAGCCCCGGAAAACTTAGAAAGCTCAGTCAAATCCTCGGCCCTAGCTGGACTGTAAAAGCCAGTATGGGTCACATTCGAGAGCTTACCAACGAAGGTGAGGACGCGCTTGGATTTGATATGGAAGGACAGCAAATTCGCTGTAAATACGCGCCTAGAGATGCGCGAGCAAAAAAGACGATTGCCGGACTTAAGCAAGCCGTGAAACAGGCTGATACGGTCTATATCGCAACCGATCCTGACCGAGAGGGTGAAACCATTGGCTGGCACTTACAGCAGGCGCTACGACTCAAAAATCCCTATCGCGTTGTCTACAGCGAAATTACGCCAGCGGCGGTTCGCAAGGCAGTGGCCAATCCTCGCAGGCTCGATCAGTCCCTGATTGCAGCAGGTCGCGCGCGTGACTGCTTGGATAAGCTGGTGGGTTACAAGGGTAGCCGTCATGTGGTTTGGCCGCTCAACAACGGTGCAAAATCTATGGGACGCGTGCAGAGCGCGGCGCTGCACTTACTGTGTCAGCGGGAGCGTGAAATTCAGGCGTTTACCCCACAAGACTATTGGAGCGTATGGGTGAGCTATGCAGAAGGCTTCAAAGCTTTTTATAAGCGTAAGCCAGCGGCAAGTCGTCCTAAAAAGACCGAGGAGAAAGAGATTAAAACCGGGCCTGAGTCTGAAAAAATGACTTCGCAGGCCGAAGCGGATCGGCTGGTGGCGATCGCCCGCAACCACCCTCACAAAGTTCTCTCCACAGAAGGCAAGCTCAAGCACCAGTCGCCCCCGCCTCCCTTCATCACCTCCACGCTCCAACAATCCGCAGGCACCAAGCTCCGCCTCACCCCCGACCAGACCATGAAGGTAGCTCAGTCTCTTTACGAAGGCGGACATATCACCTACATGCGAACTGACTCGGTGGTGCTCTCTGCCGACTTTTGCACCGCCGTTCGGGCCTATCTTACTCAGCAAGACCCTACTAACGTTCCGAAGCAAACGGCGAACCATCGCGCGGCTAAGAACGCGCAGGCTGCACACGAAGCGATTCGTCCTACCGATGTTATGACAACACCTAGCCAGCTCAAAAACAGCCTCTCTGGTGATGCGGCTAAGCTGTACGAGCTGATTTGGAATAGATCTGTGGCCTCTCAGTGCTGCGCCGTTCAGCTACGTAAAACAAGGATTGTCACGCAGTCGGGAGAAGCCTATTGGGAGGCGCGCGGTCAGGTGGTTGAATTTGCGGGCTATACGCGCTACTGGAACAACTTGAGCGCCGACTCGCAGCTGCCTACGGTGAAGCCTCAGCAAACTGTTACTTTAGAAAAAGCGCAGGCCGATAAAAAGCAGACTCAGCCGCCACCGCGATATACCGAGCCTAAGCTGGTGCAGCTGATGGAGAAAAAAGGCATCGGTCGGCCCAGTACCTACGCGCCAACGATTAAGACGTTGCGCACTAGAACTTATGTGGAGTTAGTGAAAGGGAAGCTTCAGCCGACAGGGCTAGGGCTCTCTTTGGATGCGGCATTGGAGAAGCTGCTGCCTGACTTGATTCAGCCTGAGTTTACGGCACAGATGGAAGGGGAATTAGATGCGATCGCCCAGGGCAAACAGGACTGGCAAATCTATCTCACAAGCTGGCATAAGGACTATTTCTCGCCTGCGATCGCTCAGGCCAAAACCAAACTCTCCACAGGCATCATGCGGGAACTGCAACAGCTAGCTGACAGCCATAAATCACTCTCTCCCGAAAGAACGCTAGCAGAGGAAGCGGCTCCTAACTCTGCCCGCAAGCAGGCTACCTCAACCGAAACGCGCAGACAAACTCGCTCGAAAGGAAGCCCAGCTAAAAAGATCGGGGGAGCGAAAGGACAATCCTCAAAGAGCCGGACAAAGTGTCCAAAATGCGCTCAGACCATGAGCAAAATACCCTCTCGCTCTAAAAAGCTGAAAGCCAATCACTTTCTAAAATGCGAGTCTGTTAGCTGTGACACCGTAATGTTTTGGAACCCTGCGAACAAAAGCTACGAACTTCCTTACTCAAAGCGCCCTGTCGATCCAAAAGCCTTCACCGATCACCCTTGCCCCAGCTGCGGCGCACTCCTTATCCGTCATGCCTATCAAAAAGAAGGAAAAGACAAGGTAATGCTCCGCTGCTCTCTTTTAGAAAACCGCAAAGGAAAATGTAAAGAGGTTGCCTTTTTCCAAAGCCGAGATGGCGGCTTTTGGTCACCCAAGTTTGGCGACCTTAAATCGGCGATAGCATCGGTTTAAGGTCGTTTCATGTTGCCACTGACGTATCTAGCACCAATGCATCTAGCGCCGTCTGCATTTTAGAGGTCACTTCTCGATAACAAGCGTCAACATAATCATTGTCACGTATCGCTGCTGGGCCGCTGCGTTCAAACCGAATGGGCTCACCAATTCGCGTGTGAATTTTTATAGGCAGTGGAATATTGGGAATAGGGCCAGCTGCAATACCCCAAGGTAGTCCTAAATAAATCGGAAATACTTCTGGATCGACGCCTAGAAACCAGGGCATTCCCATATCGTGAAGCTGTTTGACCTGCGGATAAATATCGCCTAGCACCATCAAAGTTGAGTGTGCGCCAACAGAGATCATCGGCACAATCGGCACCGATTTTTTCAGCGCCAGCTTGATGAACCCTTTTCGGTTGTGAAAATAAATGTTGTGACGCATTGAATAAGGCCTAAATATGTCCTGCGCGCCTCCTGGATAGACAACAACGTCAGCTTTTTGATTCAATGCTGCAATGCCCATTTTGGGATGGGCTCTCACCGCGCCCATTCTGGTGGCAACGCCTGCTGCCGCAGGCGAGGCTTTCCAAACGCTAGGATGCATCAGACCATATAGCGGCCTTTCGGGCCCAAATCGTCGTACCCAGTCATACAGCATCATATGCATGTCTGGCGCGGGCAGGCCTCCGTTATGAGAGCCCACCAGCATGACATTTTCATCTGTTGGAATGTGCTCCCAGCCGCTTGTACTCACCTGATAGTACGCGTCGTACAGCCAGTTCATCAGCGGCATGATGTGTTGAAACACGCTGGGGTCTCTGCCCGCTAGCGACCAGCCGTCTAGAGGAAGCGCTGATGCGGGTGGGCAGGTGAGATTGCTGAGCGGCTTCAAAGCCTCGAATAAAGAGAACGCATCTTGGATCTGTAGAGAGTTCATGTACGGGCTTTTATGGGCTTTTGTGTAGATGGTTTTTGTGGGTGGCAACAGATGGCCTTGAACAGTTTACAACAGCGGCCTACAGGTCACGACTTAAGGCCTGCTGACGGGTTTCCTGCTTTGCTTCCCAGTGTCGGCGCTGGTAGCTTTTGCTGATGCGAGCGCCCGCTGCTGAAAAGAAAAAGGCACTCATGGGCGCGACAACGGGCACCCAGCCGCCTGCATAAAAGCAAAGAACGCCGGCCAAGTATGCAACGGTCAAACCGCTCACACCAAATGCAATGAGGATAGGGCCTCTTTGTGTGAGCACCATCAGCGTGCTGCCGATACCGGTCAACGAAATAATCCACGCAATTTCAATCCACTCCGGCAGCGCCCAGGGCAGCTTTTCACCGTCAATCACGGCTGAGAGAATCTGGCTGATGACCTGTGCATGTACTACCACCCCCGGCATTTCTTCCAAATTCTCTCCTATGTTGTAAACAGTATCAAACATATCTCGACTGCTAGGCGCGGTCATCCCCATGAGCACGATCCTGTCTTTGATGAGTGCGGGGTCAAAGTTGTTGCTTAAAACATCTGTAAAACTTATTCGGGTGGCAGCGTCTTTTTGAGAGCGATATCGCATAAAGACTTGATAGCCCGCTGTATTTGCGTTTTGATAGCCGCCAAATGTAGGCGTTAACCGGTGAAAAGTAGTATCACCTAGCTGTATGACTTCGCTGTTAACAGGGCTGATTCTTTCGTATTCTTCTAAGTAGTCAATGGCTAGCTTAATGCCTAAAGAGAAGATTGGATTTTCTATCACGTCGCTGTCTGAGTCACTGTCTGAGTCGCTGTCTGAGCCGTTGTTTAGCTTCCTACCAGTACTTTCTTCTACCATCTCTTTGGGTAAAGAGTCCACGATCAAAGCACGTCGCACCCGTTTATCTGTATCAATTACGATGTCGTTAAAGCTCAGCTGCTCTAAAGCGATACCAGAGGGGGGCGGAATGAAATTGCTGCCCACTTCGCTACCAATTTTAGTAACTGCTACAATGTTGAATTCTTTTAGCCTGTTGAGCAACCGTTCTTTGCCTGCGCCCTGAGGGACATCGCGCAGCAGGTCTAAGCCGATGCTGGCAGGCTGGTGCTGCTGAATATTTTCAATCGCGATCGCGACATCATTATCACTCGGGCTGCTGACTCCAAGCGATCGCAAGTCAGCCTCTGTAATCTCTACTATCAGCAGCCGAGGGTCTGGGCCTAGATCCGGCTGAGTGTTAACCAGGCGGTCGTAAACGGCTAGCTCTCCAATGACAAATGCCCCCATTTGCCTGGCACTGAGGATAAAAGCGCTGGTTAGTACGGTGGCGATCGCAGCTGTCAAAACTTTAGCCCGCTTACCCATCTGCCACCGCGCAATAGGCACGTTATCCACCAGCGACCCTTGTGGAATTGACGTTTCTACATAGGTATCCGCCGCCGCCGCCTCGGCAGGCAGCTCATCTAGCCGGGTTAAATCATGCTCAACCTCTTCTACGCTGCTGTAGCGCTGATAGATGTAATGGCGCGTCATTTTACCGAGCAACAGCGCCAGTCCGGGGCTCACCTCTGCGAAATCCTGCCAGCGCGGATCGAGGCTATCAAAGTCTTCGGGTAAATCGGCAGGCGATCGCCCCGTCATCGCATGAATCGCCGTCATTCCTAACGCATAAATATCGCTGCTGTAGCGCGGCTTTCCCGAGAGCTGCTCGCTCGGCGTATAGCCCTGCGTGCCGATGCCAATCGTCAGTCCCGTCTGCTCGCCCGTCAGCAGTCTTGTTCTAATTTCTTTAACTGCCCCAAAATCAATCAGCACAATTTCATCCGTGCTCTTGCGACAGATCAAGTTATCTGGCTTGAGATCGCGGTGCACTACATGATGCTCATGCACAAATTTCAGTATCGGCAAAACGCCTTCTAGCAGAGCAATAATCTCTGCTTCGCTAAATTTGCCTGCCTGCTTAATCTTGTTGTCTAAAGACTGTCCATCTATATACTCTTGAACCAGATAAAACTCACTATCTTCTTCAAAAGAGTCCAACAGCTTAGGAATTTGGGAGTGAGATCCGAGGCGCTCTAGCGTTTTTACCTCTGTCTCAAACAGGCGGCGGGCGACGGTTAAAAAATTAGCATCTTGGCTAGCGGGCTTGAGCTGCTTAACCACGCATAGGGGCCGGCTGCTCAGGCGCGTGTCAATCGCCAAATACGTTTGGCCAAAGCCGCCTGCGCCTAAAATGCGCGTTAATTTGTAGCGACCATTGAGCGTCTGTCCGAGCATAGTTTTTGCATTCCCCTTGCGCCCATTTTACCCAGGCAGGCGGGCTTGCGCGCTGAAGCAGCAACAAAAGTCGTTACTTCAGCGTGGGGCGAAACGTCGTAAAGCTAAGCTTAGTAGCGGATGAGTAAGGTAACTTGAGCATTGATGGTTTGCTCTTGTCCAATAACAGGCGTACTTGCCTCGTCGGCACTCTGTAAGCGAGCGGCGGCGGGTGCTACTGGATTCGGCGGCGGCGCGCTGACAGAGCCAATCGTAATATTGACAATTTCCTGACGAGATAGGCCTAACGCGGCTAGCACCGTATCTGCCTGCGCTTGTGCGTCCTGCACCGCTAGCTCTAAGGCCTGCTGACGAGCCGCAGCGATCGCACTGTCATCAGCTACAAAGCTCACGCCGTTGATTTGGCTAGCCCCTACCTGAACGGCTTCATCCATAATCGCGCCCGCAGCTTCAGTCGGTGCTCTAAAGCTGATGGTGTTGGTGGCCTCGTAGCCGATGAGCGCCTGGCGATCGCCACTATAGTCATACCGAGGCGACAGCGAAATGCCCGTAGTTTGTAGCTTGTCTACGTTTTGCGATCGCACGTACTCAACCACCGCGCTCGACTGACTTGCCGCCTGCTGCTGCGCTTCTTCCGCCGTCTTAGCCTGTACCGACACGCCCAGCCTCACCTCGGTCAGCGTCGTCGGAATTGTCTGAATACCTTGTCCTGACACGCTTAACGTTTTCTCAGGCTGCTGATAGCCGGATGGGTTAGAATACTGAGCTTTTGCCGCTGGCGGGAGCAATGCACATCCGGCAACTGGCAAAATTAACAGCGTGGCGATCGCCACCGAACGAGACAGGCTAAAACAGGGGCCAAAACGCAAGCTATTTCTTAACATCAACACTGACCTACTCACTTCAATAAATAGAACAACTCTATTTATTCAGACTACAGGTCTGATCGTTGAAAGGAAGCGGGGTTTCAGTTTTGGTAACTGGTTTTGGTAACTGATTGAGTCTCTAAGGCATCTCTAAAGGTATCTCTATAAGGCTCAGCCTAGCAGCTCAAGATCTGTTTTTTTTCGCTGCCTTCGCCGTGCGCATGTGTTCAGCCACATTTAACCCGATGTAATAGCCCAAAATGCTAAAAACAATGCCCACAATAAAAGAGCCCAGCAGCAGCGCAGACACGACCTCCATCCCCATCGCCATCCACTCTTCTGTGCCCACTGCGGAAGAAGGAAGATCCATCTTTGGCAGCCGCAGCAGCCGCCGACCAATATGAAAGTTCAGTGCAAATAGCGGTACGTAAGTTAAGGGATTGCTAATCCAGGTGCTAGCAGCTGCAACGACCTTGTTGCCCCGAGTGACGGAGGCGATCGCAACACCCAGAATAGTCTGCATACCCAACAGCGGGAACGATCCGGCAAATGCGCCCGCTGCCACGCCTCTTGCGATCGCACGGGGATTGCTTCTCATTCGCAAAAAACGAATGTAAAGGTAGCGCACCGCCCGTTTCCAGTACATTACATCTAGCCGCTTCAGGACAAAATTAGCAGGTAGCGATCGCTTATCAGGCAAATCCTCGAACGGGCTATTCTCACCAGCCGCTGCTGGTTTCTCCAGCGTTTTTAGGCCTGTATCTGGCTGACTTTTCTCATAATAGGCATCGTGATTCACCATCAAACGAAGGCCCACCGGTCGCGCTGCGTTATTTTTAGCTTTGTCACCCTTCACCCTGTTAAATTGCTTTCGATTGGATTTGAAGCCTGGATCTAACATAAGTGTTCAGTGGGGCTACCTCCTGATCTCCTTCAAGTCTTACATCTTGTACGCCTTTCAGCAGGAGACCAGAGGAATAACTGTACAGATCTCATTCTATAGTAGTGACCTGATTCACCCAACCAGCAGACTTTTTCGTTTGTCTGTCCGTCACAAATTGATAAGGTCTACTTTATATACGTCAACAGCTACCCTTCTTTGTCTAATGATGCTTCTTTCGTGAATACGCCACCATCAGTTGCCCAAGGAGAAACCATTGCTGCTATTGCCACGGCTATTGTGCCGCAGCAAGGCAGTGTGGGGATTGTGCGGCTTTCTGGCATGGACGCGATCGCTATTGCCAAACAGCTTTTTAACGCGCCTGGTGAGCAAATATGGGAGAGCCACCGCATTTTGTACGGCTATGTTCGCGAGCCCAATACTCATCAAACGGTAGACGAGGCACTCCTTCTTTTGATGCACTCTCCGCGCTCCTACACGCGTGAAGACGTGGTGGAGTTTCACTGCCACGGCGGCATTATGGCCGTTCAGCAGGTGCTACAGCTGTGCATTCGCCAGGGCGCACGGCTAGCACAGCCCGGTGAGTTTACGCTGCGTGCTTTTTTGAACGGACGGCTGGATCTGACGCAGGCTGAAGGGATTGCTGATTTGGTCGGTGCGCAGTCGCCTCAGGCGGCTCAAAATGCGCTGATGGGGATTCGGGGCAAGCTGGCCAATGAAATTCGGGCGCTGCGATCGCAGTGTTTAGATGTTCTCGCTGAGGTTGAAGCGCGGGTCGATTTTGCCGACGATCTGCCACCGATTGATGAGGATGGGGTGCGATCGCAGCTACAAACTATTCTGGAGCAAATCACGCATATTCTCTCAACGGCCCAGCAGGGCGAACTGCTGCGAGCGGGGCTGAAAGTAGCGATTATCGGTCAGCCTAATGTGGGCAAATCTAGCTTACTCAACGCCTGGAGTAAGAGCGATCGCGCCATCGTCACCAATTTACCTGGCACCACCCGTGATGTAGTGGAGTCTCAGCTGATTGTCGGTGGTATTCCCGTGCAGGTACTCGATACGGCAGGCATTCGAGAATCGGTCGATGAAGTAGAGAGGATTGGGATTGCGCGATCGCAAACCGCTGCCCAAGCTGCCGATCTTGTTCTGCTGACGATTGACGCCACCCTCGGCTGGCAACCTGAAGAACAAACCCTCTACGAACAAATTAAAAACAAACCCCACATTCTCGTTCTCAACAAAACCGATCGCCTCTCCACGCTCACTCGCGGGCTGAGCGAAGTCGAAGCCCAGCTACCCAAAGGAGCCCTCACGGTTCACACTGCCGCCGCCAAGTCCGAAGGCATCGAAGCCCTAGAGCAGGCTATTCTTACGACCATCCAAAGCACCCATCTCACTGCCGCCGACACCGACATTGCCATCAACCAGCGCCAAGCCGCCGCCCTCCTCCGAGCTGAATCCGCACTCACCGAAGTCCAAACCACCATTCAAAATGAACTGCCGCTCGACTTTTGGACAATCGATTTGCGCACTGCCATCCACTCACTTGGCGAAGTCACGGGTGAAGAAATGACTGAATCTATGCTGGACGAAATCTTCAGCCGCTTTTGTATCGGTAAGTAGCGCTCAAAGCCACTCACATACCGCGACCGAGATAAAATAACTATAATTGCTACGCAGGAAACCTAGATGACTGCATTAACACTACAGCTTACTAAGCCCACAAAGCTCTCGGACGATGAGTTTTATGATTTTTGTCGCGCTAATGCTGACTTAAGAATAGAGCGAAATGTAAGAGGAGAGCTAATAATTATGCCCCCAACAGGCGGAGAGACAGGCAGAAGAAACGCTAGCATTATTATTCAACTAGGTATCTGGAACCAGCAATCAGGCTTGGGAGAAGTGTTTGAATCATCCAGCGGTTTTAAGCTACCTAACGGTGCCGATCGCTCTCCAGATGCTTCCTGGCTTCTTACAGAGAGGTGGAATACCTTAACGCCTGAGCAGAAAGAAAAGTTTCCGCCTATCTGTCCTGATTTTGTCGTTGAATTACGATCTTCTAGTGACAGATTAGCGCCTCTACAGGCAAAGATGCTCGAATATATAGACAATGGTGCTCGGCTCGGCTGGCTAATCAATAGAAAGGATAAGCAAGTCGAAATCTACCGGCCTGGGCGAACACCAGAAGTTCTTTCTAATCCGTCAAGCCTCTCGGGCGATCCTGTCTTGAAAGGATTTGAACTAAAATTGCAGGGTATTTTGTAAGTCTCTGCGTCCCTCACGCTATTCGATAAGTTAGCCCAATTGTCTCTTTTATGCTGCGCCTCAAAGAAGTTAAACTGCCCCTAAACCATACTGAGGAAGATCTGCGAGCAAGCATTCTACAAAAGCTTAAAATCGCGCCAAAAGATCTCAAGAGCTATACAGTCTTTAAGCGTAGCTACGATGCTCGCAAAAAAGACAAAATCTCTCTTGTGTACGCACTCGACATAGACACACCTAAACAGAAGCAAATTCTGGCGCAGTCTAAAAAGAATGGTCGCGTTTTAGCAACGCCCAACATGGACTACAGGTATGTGGCCCAGGCACCTGCTGAGCTAGACGATCGACCCATCGTAATTGGTCTTGGCCCGTGCGGCATGTTCACCGGACTATTGCTGGCTCAGATGGGATTTCGGCCCATCATTTTGGAGCGAGGTAAGGCCGTACATGAGCGATCGCAAGACACCTTCGGCTTTTGGAGCAAGCGAAAATTCAACCCCGAATCTAACGCTCAGTTTGGCGAAGGCGGCGCGGGCACGTTCTCTGATGGCAAGCTATACAGCCGCATCAAAGACAACGATCATCACGGGCGCAAAGTGCTTACTGAGCTAGTCAGTAACGGGGCTGTTCCTGAAATTTTGTACATCAGCAAGCCTCATATCGGTACCTATCGCCTCGTTAAGATCGTTGAGAATATACGCAATCAGATCATTGCTTTGGGGGGTGAGATTCGCTTTCAAAGTCGTGTGAGGCGATTAGAAGTAGAAGAGACGGAGGGCAGTTCTTTACAGGAGGGGCTTCGCCAACAAAAGGTCAAAGGCGTCACTCTAGAAAGTGGCGAATTCATTGCTAGCAGTCACGTTGTTCTTTCAGTGGGGCACAGTGCCCGCGATACTTTTGAGATGCTGCATGAGCAGGGCGTGTACATTGAGCCTAAGCCGTTCTCTGTTGGCTTTCGCATTGAGCACCCACAGCCGCTAATCGATCAGTGCCGATATGGCGACAATGCCGGACATCCTATATTAGGTGCCGCTGACTATAAGCTTGTTCACCACTGCACTCAAGGCATAGCAGCCGGTCGTAGCGTCTACAGCTTTTGTATGTGTCCGGGCGGTCAGGTGGTGGCGGCGACATCTGAACTAGGAAGAGTAGTCACTAACGGGATGAGCCAGTATGAGCGCAGCGGCAAAAACGCCAACAGCGGGATTGTTGTCGGCATCACCCCTGAAAAAGATTATCCCGATAATCCGTTAGGCGGCATGGCCCTTCAGCGGCAGCTAGAACAAAAGGCCTTTGAGCTAGGCGGCGGTACCTATGAGGCCCCAGGTCAGCTGGTTGGGGACTTTTTGGCTGATAAGCCCTCAACCAAATTAGGAGAGGTAAAGCCGTCCTACCGACCCGGCGTACATTTGGGAGACTTGAGCGAGAGTTTGCCGGGATATGCGATCGCGGCTATTCGCGAGGCTATTCCTGCTTTCGATAAACAAATCAAAGGCTTTGCCATGCATGACGCTGTGCTCACGGGGGTTGAAACTAGAACATCCTCTCCCATTCGCATCAAACGCAATGAACACTTTGAGAGCTTAAATACGAAAGGGCTTTACCCGGCGGGAGAAGGGGCGGGCTATGCAGGCGGAATTCTTTCAGCGGCAGTTGACGGGATAAAGGTTGCAGAGGCGGTCGCTCTAAATATAGTCGCATAGAGTACATAGTCACATAGAGTACATAGTCGCGTAGGGTGCCAGGATCGCAGCTAAGACCAACGCGACTATTGAAAGGTTTCCTGTTTCCTTACATTTTTGGCTCGTCTATAAAGACTTGACAAGCATACCATCTATACCCTTATCAGTACGCAGTCTACGTGAATACAACAGTAAGACAAGCGCAAAGTAGTTATTTATACTGAATTTTAGCGTTATTCACGTAAGTGATAATGCTGAATCAGAACATACAGCTACTGAGGCGCTCAGCGTTATTACTGAAGTAGGGGTTTGCTCATGGCTAATCAATTAGCGAATAAACTGGCGAAGAAATCTGTGCTGCTAGCGGGCACGACAGCAATGATTTTAACGGGCGCGCAGGTTGCTGAGGCAGGGCAGCTTCACCAAGGTTGGAACTACAGCATCGATGCTGTTGGTGATGGATCAGGCGGCTCTACTTTCGATATCAAAGGAATTGCAATAAAAGAGACTGCTGACGACATTTATGTTGCCATCAGCGCTAACTTTCCTTTGGCAGGCATCTCTGATAGCAGGGCCACCAATCACAATGTAGGCTGGGGAGATTTGTTCTTTGACTTTAAGAGCGGCACTTTTAATAACGCCAATGCAAACAGCAGTCTATTTGCCGTTAATTTTACGACAGGAACAGATTCAGCGGCAGCTCAGACAGGCGTATATGGTAGCGTTACCGCAAAGAGCGCAGGCTTGCAAAATGCTGGCTACAGCACGCTGAAGAATTACTACAAAGCAGGCTACGACAAAGAGAACACATTCGGCACTGACTTTGCAACAAAAGAGAGTATCTATCAGTACTACGCTGGTAACAACAGCGGCGAAAACACGTTGATCAACAACGTTATGAGTAGCGGTACACGGCTAGGTGATATCAATTTTGTAAATGAACAGGCGGCAGCAGCGGCTGGCTTGGATTTTGCTAACTTCAACGCGGTCGGCCAAGAGCAAATCGCCTTTAAGTTTGATCGGCATCTGCTGCCAACGCATTCTTTTATTGCTCACTTGTTTTTGGAGTGTGCGAATGATGGCGTTGCTATTTCAGGCGATTTTGCAAAAGATGTGCCGGAACCAGGCGCGATCGCAGGTCTTGCCCTGTTTGGTTTGCTAGCCGCCCGCACCCGCCGCCGCTCACAGGCTTAATCTTTAAGTTCCTATCCGCCAATCTGAGACATCGTACGGCTGTAGGCTCCTGTTACACCAGACTCACGCATCTTAAAGTTAATCTCAGGCTTTTCGCCAACAAGCACGCCCACTTTCTGACGGATTTCAGACAAAGGAACGCCACTGCGAAGGCTCGTACGCAAATCTATCTGACCTGTTTCATTGAGCAAACAAGGCCGAAGCAAGCCGTCTGCCGAAAGGCGCATGCGGTTACATCTATCGCAAAAGCACTCCGACATCTGGCTAATAAAGCCTAGCGTGCCTTTTGCCCCCGGAATTTGAAAGACATCCGCAGGGCCATTGCCTTTTACACTGCCGTCTGTGATGCCCCATTTTTGGTCAATCTGCGCTCGAATGGACTCGCTATCAATCCAGCCTTTGCTGCCAAAAAGCTCACCGTTGCCAATCGGCATAAACTCAATGAAGCGAACGTGCCATTCTTGCTCAAGCGTGAGTGCGGCTAGCTCAAGCACTTCGTGGTCGTTAATGCCTGGAATGACGACCACGTTCAGCTTCAGCGGAGAAAATCCGACCTTGTGTGCAGCTTGAATGCCTCGCCAAACTTCATGCCAGCGAGTTGGAGTTTTGCCGCCGACAATCTGCTGAAAGGTGTTCGGATTCAAGGAGTCTAAGCTGATGTTGATGCGGCGAAGGCCTGCGTCGTAAAGCGGCTGGGCTAGTTTTTCTAGGCGGAAGCCGTTGGTGGTGATGGCGAGATCTTGAGTTTGTGGGAGATGGGCGATCGCCTCAACCAGTTCCACAATTCCCGGTCGCAATAGCGGCTCACCCCCAGTCAGTCGAAAGCGCGTAAATCCCAACGGAATAAACACCTCGCGCAGCAGCCGCAAAATCTCATCATGACTTAGCCAGTGCTCACGCAGTGCGTACTCAAGGTCAGCGCCTTCTGGCATACAGTACACGCATTGAAAATTGCAGCGGTCAATCAGACTGATGCGCAGATAGTCAATGCGATTTGGCGTGGTCAGTTCAGGTCGAACGGCGGCGGTATTAGAAGCATTCATAATGACATGATGATAGCTGTTGATTAGATAGGTGCGTGACTTATGGCGGAAGCAAGAAGCGGGTATACGCTGCCTGTATTTGCCTGCGCGGGTGCGATCGCCGCTCTCCATCAGCTTCAAACCAACCAACTTTCAAAAACAGTCACTCTAGATCTTATCAAGCCCGCTAAAACCGCAGACATTCCGATCGAGCAATCTTCACTTCTTCCAGATGGCTCCGCACTCGCCATTACCCGCAGCGATCCCGGCGATAATCTAGACTTAACGCGCAACACGCCCATTTGGTCTGTTGTGAGCTGGGCAGATGAAGGTCAATCAGAACAAATTGTTCTAGACGGCGGTGAAGGCATTGGGCAACATGCTGAAGGCTCCGCGATTTATGCCTATGCGCGCGAACTTCTGCAAACGAACCTATCCCAAAAGCTGACAGCCGCTCAGAAGGTAAAGGTGACTATCATTTTGCCGGAAGGTCGGCAGCTGGCTTTGCGCACCTCCAACGCGGCCTTTGGCGTTGTCGATGGCCTTTCGCTACTGGGCACCAGCGGTATCGCTCAGCCCCTGAGCGCGCCAGGACAGCTGGAGACTTATCGAGAAGCGCTTAGGCAAAAAGCGGCTGACTATCCAGATTTGGTCTTTTGCTTAGGAGAAAACGGGCTAGATTTGGCGCTTAGGCAGGGGATTGAGCCAGATAAAAGGCTAAAAACTGCCAATTGGATTGGGCCGCTGCTTGTGGAAGCTGGGCTGCTGGGCGTGCGATCAATTCTGCTGTTTGGCTATCACGGTAAGCTAATTAAGCTGGCGGGCGGGATCTTTCACACGCATCATCATGTGGCCGATGGCAGACAGGAGATTATGACGGCCTGCTGTGTGGAGGCGGGGTTAGATGACGCGATCGCTCAGCAGATTCTCACTAGCCCCACCACTGAAGCAGGCCTGGAGATCTTGAGAAAGTTGGATCGCCAAACGCAGGACAATTGTGTGGAAAAGGTGTATGCCGTTGTGGCAGAGCGAATTGATAGGCGATCGCAAGCCTATATCCAAACCCACGGTGGGCCGTCCGTTCAAGTCGGCAGCGTACTATTTGACCGTCAGCGGCAGATCATCCTAAAGAGCGAAATCGGCCAAAAACTACTGACTTAATTCTGCAACTGGTTTGCTACTGTAATTAAAAGTAAATTTAGTGAAAACACTTAACGCAGCGCCCACACTGAGGCGATATTAAAGGCCACCCCAGCCATAACCTTAGATTCAGCCCCGTATTTCTCAGCAACTCTCTTTAAAACGCAGGTATACCCCGACAAAAGCTTGTTTGACACAAATAGTCAGCCAGCTTTGACCGAGCGTTCTTCTCAAAAAACACGATTTAACGCTCGCATATTCCACTACAAACATCAGGATTGATTGTGGCTTCTCAAACCCAAACCTCACAAGCTCAAACCACCGCTCCAAAGGCCTCTACTGCCGTGAACCGTCAGATGATCGCCATTTTGGACTTTGGCTCACAGTATTCTGAGCTGATCGCTCGGCGCGTTCGCGAAACAGAAGTGTACTCCGAAGTCCTTTCCTACCGCACCACCGCAGAGCAGCTTCGCCAGCTAAACCCCAAAGGCATCATTCTTTCCGGCGGCCCTAACTCTGTCTATACAGAAGGCGCACCCATCTGCGATCCCGAAATTTGGAATTTAGGTATTCCTGTTTTAGGCGTTTGCTACGGTATGCAGCTGATGGTACAGCAGCTCGGCGGACAGGTTGAGCAGGCTGAACGCGGCGAATACGGCAAAGCAGCTTTGATTGTTGATCATGCTGAAGGCCTTTTAACTGAGGTGATTGATTCTTCGACGATGTGGATGAGCCACGGCGACTCGGTGACGCGCTTGCCTGAAGGCTTCGAAATCTTGGCGCATACGGACAACACACCGCAGGCTGCGATCGCTAACCCACAAAAGCATTTCTACGGCGTTCAGTTTCACCCCGAAGTTGTCCACTCCACAGGTGGCAGCGCCCTCATGCGCAACTTCGTCTACAACATCTGTGAGTGCGAACCCACTTGGACAACTGAAGCTTTCGTTGAAGAAGCCATTCGTGAAGTCCGCGCCAAAGTCGGTAACGAGCGTGTTTTACTAGCTCTCTCAGGCGGCGTAGATTCCTCAACCCTGGCCTTTTTGCTGCACCAGGCCATTGGCGACCAGCTTACCTGCATGTTCATTGACCAAGGCTTCATGCGTAAGCGCGAGCCCGAGCGCTTAATTGAAATATTCAAAAATCAGTTCCATATCAAAGTGGAATATATTGATGCAGGCGATCGCTTCTTAAACGCCGTGAAGGGCGTGACCGATCCTGAAGAGAAGCGTAAAATTATTGGCCGCGAGTTTATCCGCGTGTTTGAACAAGAGTCCGCGAGGCTTGGCCCGTTCGACTACCTGGCGCAGGGCACCTTGTACCCAGACGTGATTGAATCGGCAGATACAAACGTCGATCCTCAAACGGGAGAGCGCGTTGCGGTCAAAATTAAGAGCCATCACAACGTGGGCGGTCTGCCGAAAGATTTGCGCTTTAAGCTGATCGAGCCGCTGCGCAAGCTCTTTAAAGACGAGGTTCGCAAAGTCGGTACAGCCGTTAATCTCCCTGAGGAAATTGTGCGTCGTCATCCGTTTCCTGGCCCTGGTTTGGCAATTCGGATTTTGGGTGAGATCACGCCCGAGCGGCTGCATATTTTGCGCGAGGCTGACTATATTATTCGTCAGGAAATTCGTCGGAGCGATCGCTACCACGATTTCTGGCAGGCCTTTGGCGTTCTTCTTCCCGTCCGCAGCGTCGGCGTGATGGGCGATCAGCGCACCTATGCCTACCCTATTGTCCTCCGCCTAGTCAGCAGTGAAGACGGCATGACCGCTGACTGGTCACGCGCACCCTATGAGCTATTAGAAAGTATCTCTAACCGGGTCGTTAACGAGGTAGACGGCGTTAACCGTGTGGTTTACGACATCACTTCCAAGCCACCTGGCACAATCGAGTGGGAGTAGCCCCTGCGACTTGCCAATCATTTTTTCTGTCTATAGATAATAGTCACTGCCCTGTGTTTACGGCACAATGTGGCCATAGTCAGAAACTGTACGTACCGTCTTTTTTTAGCCCTGTTTGGAATATATCCGTAGCGTCATGAACACCGACTCATTTATCGAACTCTTGCAAAAAGGCTATCGCGTCACGTTGGGCGCAGCTTCTTCCGCCGTTGAAGCAGTACAAGATCCGCAAAGAGCCGCTGACGAATTTTCAGCTGTCGGCACTGACTTTAACCGTCTAGCCGACAAGCTAGAAGTTCGCGGCGCGCTTACTGAAAAAGAAGCTCGCGATTTTATGGAAGGCGTCGTTAGTCAAATGCCTGAGCCTTTCCGCAGCGTGTCTTCTACATTTGTTGACAACACAACGCCTCAAGAGCCCAAGACGGTAACTACTGTAGCTACACCCGTAGTAGATGCAGGCCTTCAGGCTGAAGTGGAATCTTTGACTGCCGAGCTGATTGCGATGCGTAAAGAAATTGACGAGCTGCGCAATAAGGATAGCTAGTCTAATTTGCACTTGCGCGCTGTCTGAAACTTGAATACTCATACAGAAGGGTCGATGTCGTCAGGGTAACCGTGCACCCGCTCACAGACGGGCAGTACGGGACTGTGCTGTATACAAAAACACAGCAGATAGTCTCTACTGTGTTTCCAATGCTGAGAGTCTCGGTTCAGAAGCTGCTGAAGGGAAATTCGTAATGATGTTTCAGCAAGTTACAGAGCCTCCCGCAGGCGGCACGTCCTGCCACCGCCCGTTCCCGACCGCCCGAATGGCCTCTTTTAGCGAAATATCTCCTGTATACAGCGCCTTTCCTACAATCGCGCCTGACACTCCAGAGGGCACCAGCGTCAGCAGCCGCATCAGATCTGATACAGAACTCACGCCGCCCGATGCAATCACAGGCGTATCAATCGCCACTGCGAGTTCCCTCAGCTGCTCCATGTTCGGCCCTTTCATCGTGCCGTCGCGCTTGATGTCGGTGTAAATGATTTCGGCAGCGCCCATCTCACCCATTCGCTGCGCTAGCTCAATGGCCATTACTTCAGAGGTTTCTAGCCAGCCGCGAGTGGCTACTTTGCCTTCGCGCGCATCGATTCCAACAATAATTTGCCCCGGAAACTTTTGGCACAGCTCGCCTACTAAGTCAGGATTTTCAACGGCAACGGTGCCGAGAATTGCGTACTGCACACCCAGGTCAAAGAGGGCGCTGACTCGCTCGGTATCTCTGAGTCCACCGCCGACTTCGATGGGGAGTTTGACGGCTTGCGCGATCGCCCGTATTGCCTCCCAATTCTCCGGCTTTCCCGCTTTAGCGCCATCCAAATCCACCAAGTGCAGCCGCGTTGCCCCTTCAGCCTCCCACTGCTGTGCCACCTCTACAGGATTCTCATTAAAAACCTGCGACTGCTCATAATCACCCTGAAACAGCCGCACGCAGCGACCTTCAAGCAAATCAATAGCGGGGATGACTTCCATTCGTTCCTTCGATCAAATCACAGCTATTAACTATATCAACAAAAAAAGGTACAGGCCAAACCCTACGGAAAGACTACGGGTTTAGCTTAATTTCTATAAACCTTTGACGATTTTTAGTTTCGGGCTCCTACCCTGAGGCAAACCCAATAAGACAAATACAAAGGCAATTAATATGGCTCCTTTAGATATTTCACTGCCGCAAGCAGATCCGCATCCTGTCCGTCGCGCGGCGGCCCTCAAAGTGCGACAGCAGCAGTATCAATACAACCATACGAAGCTTCCTGGCATTCCGATGGTAGAGGAGGTGCCGCAACACGATAAGTCAGTTAATAAGTTTGACTGGACAAGAGACATTATCTCTTTGCTGCTAAGAGCCCGATCTAATAAAAGCCTTCAGGATTTGAATGAAAAGGGATTGGGGCCCTTGACCATATGGCGACTGGTCACATCGCTGGGGCTGTATCGATTGATGAGCGATCGCGCAGAAGCAGGCTTTTGGCTCAAGCTGATCAGAAAAGTCCTCGCACTCCTGCAAAAAGTACAGCGCCTGCTAGGTCTTAATCCCAAATCTGAAAACATTGAAGCTGATACTAAAGCCGGGAACACCGAGCTAGTAGAACAGCGCCTGAAAAGCATTACTGCCAAGCTGCAAGAGCCCAACAAGCACCAGGGCAAGGCCGAAAGTATTCAGCAGCCCGCAAAAATGACGCCAACTCCGCCCTCACGAACGGTAGAATCCGTCCCGGCTGCACACTCGGTTCAAGATCTTATCGTCGATCTTTCCATGGCTAGCTTGACCGACTACCAGGCGTTTTTCAAAATTTATGACGACCTTTTCCAGCTCATTCATCTTCCTCCCATTAGCAAACATTTTCACGAAGACAAATCTTTTGCCGCTCAGCGAGTCGCCGGTGCCAATCCGCTAGTCATCAAAAAGATCGATTGCTTGCCTGACAACTTTCCGGTCACAGAGACGCAGTTCAAAGCTGTGATGGGAGAGCAGGAGTCTTTGAGCGATGCCGGTAATCAAGGGAGATTGTATTTAGCCGACTACAAGATTTTAGAAGGCGTTAAAACGAGCAGCTTTCCTGAGGCTAAGAAGTATCTGAGTGCGCCTTTGGCCTTATTTGCGGTGCCTGCTGATAGCGGAAAAGGGCGATCGCTCATCCCTATCGCTATTCAATGCGGCCAAGTTCCCAGCCCCAATAATCCCATCTTCACCCCAGCGCCTATCTGCACACCCCAGTCACACAAGTGGTCGTGGCTCATCGCCAAAACCATCGTCCAAATCGCTGACGGCAACTACCATGAGTTAATCTCTCACCTGGGCCGAACGCACCTACTTATTGAAGCTTTTGTCATCTCGACTGAAAGGCAGCTAGCTCCCAATCACCCTGTCGGCGTCCTTCTTCGTCCTCATTTTGAAGGCACGCTATTCATCAACCAGTCGGCCTTAACTGGGCTCATTGGCGAAGGTAAAACCGTCGATAAAGTCCTCAGCGGTGAGCTATCAGAATCAAAAAGACTAACCGCAGAAGGCGTTCAAGGCTACCCCTATGACTTTAACGATTCGATGGTGCCAAAGGTATTTGCTAGCCGAGGAATAAACAATACCGAGCAGCTGCCAGACTATCCTTACCGTGACGATGCGCTGCTGATTTGGGACGCGATCCATACGTGGGTTACTGATTATTTAGCCATTTACTACGCCGACGACACGGCCGTCTTACAAGATGGAGAGCTGCAAAATTGGCTGGCCGAACTGATCGATGATAAGGGTGGAAACGTTCGTGGTTTGGGCGAGCAAGCTCCGGGTGAATCAGCGCCTAGCATTCGGACGCTCAGCTACTTAACCGACGCTCTGACGCTGATCATTTTTACCAGCAGCGCTCAACACGCTGCTGTCAACTTCCCGCAGTCTACGCTGATGACCTACAGCCCAAACATGCCGCTGGCAGGCTATCGCCCTGCACCGACCTCTGCCACAGGCGCGACCGCTCAAGACTATCTAGATCTGCTGCCGTCGCTGAGCCAAGCTGAAGTGCAAATGAATATGACCTATCCGCTGGGCGCTTTGTATTACACGCGTTTGGGTGATTATGGCGATGATTACTTTGCCGATCATCAGGTCAAGCTGCCCCTCAAGAAGTTTCAAAGGCAGCTTGAGAAAGTGGGTATTACCATTGATGAAAGAAACTCAACGCGGCCCACGTTTTACGACTTTTTGCACCCTGATAAGATTCCTCAGAGCATTAATATCTAGAGGCCAATTTTGTCGATGATGAGCTGAATTTTTTGATTGTCTGGCGCTCTGGGATGCGATCGCAAGTACCCTTTCAAATCCTGCCGCGCCAGCTCATAGTTCTGCAACTCATAGTGCAGCAAGCCGCGATCGCGCACATGCTGAGGCTCCCCTGGCATCAAAATCAGCAGCTTATCTAATGTCGCCACTGCCTGGTCAAACGACTCCAAATTCAAATACGCCATTTTCAAATTCAGCAGCATCCGCATCAAAAAAGCCTTTGGCGTCACCCCGCTCAAAAACTCATCTCGCCACTCCACATCTGGCCCATACTGCTGCCGAAATCGGCCTTTGCAATCGGCTAAAAACAGCACCTCGCCTTTGTTGAATGGGTCAACGAATACTTCCATTTCGTCTATTACCGGACGCACTAAAAAATGTCCGGGCATTCCTACGCCTACCATTGGGAAGCGAACGCGCCGAGCCACTTCTAAATAAACTAGTGAGACTGTAATTGGAATGCCCAGCCGCCGATCGATCACGCAGTTGAGACAGCTATTGTCGGGGTTGTAGTAGTCCTGGGTATTACCGGAAAACTTGAGTTCTTCAAACAAGTACTCGTTCAGCACCTGAATAATTTTGAGCGGATAGCGGCCCCTAGGCAGACGTGCCTGTACCTCCACTGCCATCGAATCTAACCGCTCTAGGTAATGGCCCGGGGCCATGTCCCAGTAATCTTCTTGCGCGATGTAAAGCGCCGCTGCTGCCAAATCAATTCGCCCCTCCGCCTTTTGAACCTCTTGGTAAAAGCGTTGACCAGCAGGAGAAAGTCTCATGAGCGATTGAGTAACAGCACAGTTTAAAAGTGATAAGCCAGATCGCGAGCAATCTGGCTTACAGCTCCATTGTATAGCGCAGCTATAACCTACGCATCGCTCTAATTATTTTGCTCAGGCTCAAGTTGCTTAGGCACTTCACCTACTTCCACCTGCCCATTACGACCAAAGTTATTGATCGCCCCGGCCACATCAACCCCAGAAGTCTGCTTCAGCTGCGTCATAAACGCCGCTGCTTGAGTCGCCAGATTTCCCGACTGCGTATCAATCACCGTCACGTTCTTCACGTCAATCGGCGGCACAGTAGAGGTCAGCGTCTTCAGCAGGCCTTCCAGCTTTTGTAATAGGAAAATATCACGAGCGCTGTCTCCAGCGGCTACCCAAGATTCCGCCAGTCGTAGCGTACCTTCCGCTTGAGCCTTACCTTCTTCAAGGATGGTAGAAGCATTACCTCTCGCCTGTGCGATCGCCCGCTTACAATCCGCCTCAGCAGGCGCGATCACATCCGCCTTCAGCTGTTCTTTTACCTGCTTAATGCGCTCCTCCTGCACCGGCACATCCGCCTGAATCCGCGCCAGCTCAGAAGCAATATCCGCCTCAGCTTCCGCCACTACAGCCGCCCGCATCGTCAGCGCATCCTGCGTCCGCTGCTCAGCGGCGGCCTGGGCAATGCCGATATCACGCTCTAGCCGACGCACCGCCGTAATCTTTTTGTTCTCAGCCGACTGCACTTCCGACTCAGCTTTCGCCTCAGCCTCAGCAATCCGAGCGTCCCGCTGCAAGTCTGCCTGCTGCTTGCGACCTAGTGAATCTAAATAGCGCACATCATCAGAAATATTCTGAATCTGCAACGTGTCTAGCACCAGGCCCAGCTTCTCAAGGTCTTCTTCAGCCTCGTCCAGCAGACTCTTTGCAAAGGCAATCTTGTCCTGATTCACCTGCTCAGGCGTCAAACTTGCCAAGACACCACGTAAATTACCCTCTAGCGTCTCCTTTGCAATCTTCTCAATTTCCTTTCGAGGCTTGCCTAGCAAACGCTCAATTGCGTTGTGAATGGTGGGCTCTTCACCTGCAATTTTAATGTTCGCAACGCCTTCCACCTGTAGCGGAATGCCACCTTTGGAATACGAGTTAGAAACCTTTAGCTCAATGATCATGTTGGTCAGGTTCATGCGCATCACCTTTTCGAGCAGCGGCGTGCGGATGCTATTGCCGCCTTTAATCAGCCGGTAGCCGAGATCGCGATCGCCCGACTTCTGCTTAGTCCCCGCAAAAATCAAGATCTCATTCGGCTGGCAGACGTAATATAGATTCTTGATGATGAAGTAGCCCGACCCTGCTGCCGTAGCCAAAATCGCCAAAATAAAAGGCATGTTCAAAACTCCTTAGGTAAGTATTGTGGGCGAGTGTTGTAAGTAATTAATTAGGTGAACAATCAGTCGCTACGCGGTTTCGCTATACAGTCGGTGCTGAAGGCACCACAATCTTTGCATCGCTAGCCTTTCCGTTTTTTGCCGCCGATTGACTGAGCGTCCCAACCACATCAATCCCGAGCGTTTGCTCTACTTGAATTAAGAACTGCCGCACCACTTCGGGGTACACGTTTGCAAGGCTAGCAATCGATTTCCCATCGCCGTTATCAATCACGTTGATATTCTCTAAGTTCATCTTGCGAGGAATTGTCGCCGCTTCTTTCAGCACCATGTCAATTTGCTGAAGCAAAAAGATCTGAGTCGCATCGCTGCCCGTTTTCTTCCAAACTTCCGCCAGCATCTCGTTCACTTCTGCTGCCGCCTTTGCATTCTCAGCCACTTCAGCCGCCGCCCCTTTCGCATTCAGCACCTGAGCTTCCCGACGCGCTTCAGCCGGTAGCACCTGCTCGGCCTCTAATCGCAAACGCTCCAGCTTTGCCCTCACCGTCTGAAGCTGCTGTTCGGCTCTAGCTCTGGCCTCTTTCGCCGCCGCCGCCGTCCGCTCCTCCTCAGATTTAGAGCGCTGATCCAGCTCAGCTTTAATCTTTCGCAGCTCGTTTTGCTTCTCTTGAATCACCGTCAAAGACTGAGACTTATACACCTCTGCCCGTCGCTGACAGTCCGATTCGATTCGTTCCGCTTCACCGAGCGCTACAGCTTCAGCAATTTCAGCGTCTCGAATAATATTTGCAATTTGACGGCGACCAATAGAGCTAAGGTAGTCCACGTCGTCCGTCACGCTTTGAACTTTCAGCGTGTCTAAATGTAAACCTAGCTTATTGAGGTCTCGGGCGACATCTTCAGCAATGCGCTCGGCAAAGTTTAGTCGATCTTCGTTCACTTGCTCAGGCGTGAGGTTTGCAACGACACCTCGCAAATTACCTTCAAGCGTTTCGCGAACTACGCGCTCAATTTCTGAACGATTACGGCCTAAAAATCGCTCAATGGCATTGCCGACGATGTTGCGTTTGCTGGAGATTTTTACGGTTGCGATCGCCTGAATATTCAGCGGCGTTCCCCCCTTCGCATACGAATTGGTCACCTCCACCGGAATTGGCATGGTGGTCATATCCATCTTTTCCACCTGCTCAATAATCGGAATCACAAAGGCCCGACCACCAAAAATCACCTTATAGCCAACCTCTTTACCATCGTCTCGCCGGTACTTTCGCCCTGACACAATCAAAATTTCATTGGGCTGACAAATTCTCAGCGACGCTTTGACAACCGCGAATGCTGAGCCGAGTACGACCAGGCCGACTGCGATCGCCCCAACCGCCCCACCATCAATCATCGCCGTAGAATTCATTGGCTGAAAATGCGAAAACGTATCCACCACCTGCTCCACTCTCAAAGACGCCATCTGTTGACTCCCTGGCTGGTTAACTGCGCTGCGGATCAAACGCTGACGTATCTTGAAAAGCTGGTTGATTCATACCCTATCCGTCCTTCTTCTACTAAACAAATATCTAAATTCAAACGCGTCTTTCACAAAGCAGCTGATGGCTTGTGCCGCTACCCATCAGCGCTAGACGCATCAAAACCACCGTCTGACGAAACCACCCAAAGCCGATTATTCGTACGACCCACGACCAAAACAGGCTGTCCCACCACAAATGCTCTCTTCTCATCCGTTTGGGCAACCAAATGCAGCGTGCTACCCCCAACTTCCAAAACCACCTTGCCCTTACTCTTCTCATCAAAAGGCAGTTCCACAGTTCCAAGCAGTCCAGCAAAGTCCTCGTTTCTAATTAAGCTGCTTACCTGCCGACCTTTTAGACCACGCAAGGCACTTACCAGCGCGCCGCCACAAAACAACCCAACCGCAAGTGCGATACCGAACACCACCACCGCAGGCGAATTCGGCTGAGTCGCACCAATCACCAGACCCGTCAGGCCAAAAAAGCAGCCTCCAAACGTCCAGAACTTAAAGCTCGTCAGTATAGACAGCCATAAAGGCACCCGCCGCCGTCGCCCGTTCCGCAGCAAATCGACATCCGTATCCATTTGCATATCGGTATCGGTATCAGCGTCGGCATCTAGATCCATATCGGCATCTAAGTCCGCATCCAGATCTATATCCGCATCAAAATCTGCATCAAAGTCACCGTCGGCATCTAGCAGCTCGCCACCACCGAAAACGGACAGGGCCACAAAGATGCCGCCGATAACAAAACAAAACCAATAAACTGATTGCACAACGATTGCTCTCACAGTTGAACGAATAAAGCGCAGGGTGGACATTGCGCCACCTCTAGACTCGCTTTTGATATCAAGGAGTCTCACTCTATCCTGCCTTTAGATACCAAAAATGGCGGGTGGATTCCTGAAAACTCGTTAAAAGAAAGAGCCAAAAAAATCAAAGAAAAAGGGAAGCCCCGCGCACAAGAGCATTCCCTTTCCGATTCGTTAAATTAATCTAACTTGTTGGATTGTAATATCCGCAAGCCTGAGCGCCACCTAGCTTCATCTAGCTAGGCTTAGCTTCCGGCATCAGACATTTATCTGAATCGCACCCTGCTGGTCCTGCTTCTACAAGCTCACCCGCATCGTGCTCTTCTAGGGCCGAATGGAAATCTTCGGTGGTTCTGCGCGATCGCACCTCACCCAACATTTCCTCGTACCGCTCCTTCGTAATCGGTTCAAATGGCAGTCTTGGGAACGTCTGCACATCATCAAACCGCGCCAGCAGCGCCGCCGAAATGTACCCCTCATCATTCTCAATCGCATCATAAATCCGCTCAGCCAAAGGCTCAATCTCATGCTCCCTTAGCTCCACCGTTGCCGACGTATTATGCGCGGTGTAGTACTTCTGCACCTGCATATAAAAGTCAAACTGCGCCAGCGCCGAGAACTTCTCAATCGCTACCTCATCAGCCCCTGGCAAATTCGCCCAGTCCACCTCTACCGGCAGCTCCACTAGCCACTCAGTACAGCGCGGATCAAACGGATCGTTCAGCAGATTTCCGTTCTCGTCCTTATCAGACTGTGACGGAATCACCGAATAGCCGTAGGCAATGCAGGCTAGAGCTACCGGATCATCTTTGCGGAAGGTAATTCGGCGGATAAAGCGCTGAGCCTTGGGCGGATGCCAGCCAGAAGATGCGCCCGTGAGCAGGCTTTTGGTGCCTGCCGGCTGAACCGTGGTGCAGCGGTTAGGACGGCGGATATTGTGGCGATCGCAATACTCCCAAACGGTTTCATGCACCACCTGCTTCCACCGACTCAAATAAGCCCGCTCCTTCTCCTTAAACTCCAGCCCCTGCATCGTATCCGGGCGACCTGCCTCAAACCATTGCAGCCACTCCACCTCAAATGCCTTCACACAGAAGTCGAAGAACCCTGTGAAGGAAACGCCTACAATTGGGTCTTCTTCACGAGACTGCTGGTATCGAGGTTCAGAAAATTCATGATTTAGGAGAGCAGCTACTGCGATCGCGCCCGCTTTAAACGCATCATTCTGTGCTTGCTCATCATTGGGCGAAAGCCGGTTCAGATGAACCTCAGCTAAGTTGCAGTGGAAATTTTCACCAATAATTTCTCCACAATTGTGAGCTACCAGACCATTTGCATCGAAGCATGAAGGCCCAGGAACAGTGCAGTCATAGACCTTTTCAACACCGTCAGGCTGAATGGATTTCACAGTTGCTGTGAAGCGTTCTCTATTCAACTTCCGCTTGTAACCACAAAGTAGCTCGTCCAGTGTGGCTGATTTGTGTGGCTCACGGAATCCAACAACCTGCTGAAAGTGGTAGAGATTGTCCTTGCTGATAACAAGCTCGTGCTGAGCCTTACACAAATATTCAGCAGGTTTTCTCTGCGCATCCGGCAGCATCCGATATTGCTCTGGCCGCCTCTCTTGATAGATTTTAGAAACAACTCCTAATCGCGCCAGCATTCTTTGAACCACCTGCAAATCAGGCAGATTGCTCTGTGCCAAACGAACGCTGACACCTTTCAGCTGCGTACCTTGCACACTGCCATCCGCATCAAACAGCCCTTTCAGGAAACCGCAATAAAATTCGTAGCTTCCCTGCTCTACCGAATCCGTAATATTTTTATTGCCCTGAGTAATTCCATATTCGGCAGCTAACGCAGCTAGCCCTGTTGAGTTAATCACTCTGTGCTTGAGCTGCTTGTGGTAGTAAACCTCTGGTGTTCTCCTTTCATATCCAACTGCTGTCTCTAGTAGCTCGACAGCATGTTGACTCATCTCATCAGAAGAAGTCTCCCAATAGCGCAATAAGCCCGTGTCATTCCACTGGGTTTTTGCTAAAGATCCATCTCCAACAAGACTACCTAGTAGCCAACCTTCATCGTGGTTGCCTGTACCATCCCATTCTTGAAGATCACGATGATCGTGCAGCAAAACATGATCACCAGGCTGAAGGTTGCCTGCTTTTGTCCACTCTGTGTACTGCTTCTTTTGAGTTTGTGCAGTTACTTTCAAAACGCGGTGGTTTTCCGTGAGTCTTAGCTCGAACCCTTCCTGCGTACCTAGCTTAACGACTGGTTTCTCGCCAGAAAAGAAGAACCCCTCTGCGGTCGTGCTGAACAGTTCACCGTTTATATAAGTACTATGCTGTCGTCCAATCAAATCCCGAACTCGACGCGGCCCGTCGCCAGTATGAACCCAAGTATCAGCTGTCACACAAGGGTTTAAACCGTAGCGTCCCGAGCCTTGTGCTCTTCGTTCAGCCTCGCCAGCCCACTGGATAGCGCCTTCTCCAGACTGAAACTGCTTTTGTACAGCGCTGAGTACATCTTCTTTAGAAGGTTTGTCGTGATAAACCCTAGTATGATTCGCCATACGTAGAACATCGCGAGTCGGATCAATCCGCCAGTTGCCGTTTTCGTCCTGCTGCCACAGATTTTCTTTCGCACCTGTCGCTACATCGTCTCCACTAGCGAACTGACGAATCCCCGCACTGCGCCTAATATTTCCAGCCACCACACAGGCCGCCGCCTCATCAATTAGCAAGCAGCACTCAATCGAATTTAGCTGCCGACCAATCGCATTGTTCAAAATTTTGACACAGCGTTCATACAGCTCAGGCAGCTTCACCGGATTCGCCATGCCGCCAAATCCCTTCAGCCGTTCGCCCGCTGGACGAATATCGCTCAAGTCAACAATCGCCTCTACTTCGCCATCAAATCGCTCATCAGTTGAAAGCTCTAGTAGCGTCTGATACGACTTCACCCAGCCCTGTCGGCTATCACCCGCAATAATCTCAACGCGATTATTCGCTTCATCAACCCTAATCTCAGCTTCTTCACGTCGCTGATCGGGCGGTGTTGTACCTACCCCGCCCCGCATCGTGACCGTGACCTTGTTACGAATTTTAGGCAGCTGATTGATGTACTTAGGCTCTAATACCGCCCCAGTACCACAGCCCATCATTGCCAAGTCCATCATCAAGCCAAACGCAGGCCAGTCGATAACGTTTGTACTCGTGCAGTTGTAGGCACCAGAAAAATTCTTGGGGTTTTTACTCCAGTCAGTACCGCCTACCCATAGCCAGCGACCCGAAGGCATTGCCTTTAGGTTGCGCTGCATTTTGGATACTAGGTTATGCTCTTCGTCTGTGAGCTTGCCGAGTTCTACTAGACCTTTTAGCGTGCGATCGCACACCTCATGCCAAGCCTCGCGTCGCCCACCTTCAAACCTGCGGCTGTACGTGCGATAAAACACAGGATAGGCCGCAGGCGCAGCTTCAGGGAAAGGACTCTTCTGCTTATTTTTAAGGCGGGTGCTTTCGAGTTCTTGAACCATAGCTTTAGAGGAGTAACGAGGGCACTTTTTGTAGCGTTCTCAGTGCCAAGCACTGTCCAGAAAACGCTACATATAGTTTTTATTAGTGATAGAGCTTATCACCTTCGCATGAAGATTTCTAGTGCAGGGCGAACAGTCGCATCAGCCTTAAGAATTTTGATCAGGTTCTGGCTCTGCGGTGTCATATCAATCCTCAACGATTTATCAAATCGATAGATGGGCATATATAAAGGTGAGTTCTACAAGCCGATCGCTGTTATGTCTAGCTTTGGAATTACCATTCCAGTCCGAAATCGAAAAGCCTTCACCACCGCAATTTTGCAGCAGCTCACTGAGCAGATCGCTCAGCAGGTGGCCGCTCAAACGTTGCAGCCTGAAAATATTCAAATCGTTGTGGTAGATGATGGCTCTAGTGATGGTACGCCTGAGCTGATAGAGCAGCGATTCCCAGATGTGCATTTGTTGAAAGGCAGTGGCGATCTTTGGTGGACAGGCGCGATCGCTCAGGCTATGACCTACGCTGCCGACACGCTCAAAACCGACTACATCATTTGGCTTAATGACGACATCACCCTCGCTAATGACTTCATCAGCCAAGTTATCAAGCACCAAGCACCCGACAGCAAACTGTTGACAGGTGGAATTATCTGCGATGAGCAGCACCCTAACTGGATTGTTTTCGGTGGCGTTATTGCCAGCCAGCTAATCAATGACATCGCCCAGTTCGATCAGCCTGTAATTAGTGTCGATACTCTCAACGGCAATATCGCAATTTTGCCAACCCGTGTTGTCGCAGATATTGGCCTACCCGATACTCAGCGCTTCCGTCACTATGGCGGCGATTTTGAATACATCTGCCGTGCCAAACGAAATGGATACACTGCTCAGCTTTCTAGCGACCTGCGTGCAACTACCGACTATCGCCCAGCAGATGTGATTCGCTACATGCCACTTTGGATTCAGTGGGCCACTAGCCCTCGCCTTGCCGATAAGTGGCAGGTAATTAAAAGCCTTTCTAGCAGGCGATCGCCTCACAACGTTGAACACATGGTCAACAGCATTCATCGCAGCGATCCCTCCATTCCAAAATGGAAATATCTCACTTTCTACTGTCGCAAACTTGTAAAAATAATCGGCAGTGAACTTGTGCCCTGGCCCACCCGCAAAGAACGCATTAAGGCCTACTTTCAACGCCAAAACATTCCTACAGACATCGCTCAAGCCGTCTTAAAGCAGCCATGAAAGTACTCCATCTCAGTACCGCTGATGCAAACGGAGGAGCTGCCCGCGGCGCTTACAACCTGCACAAGGCTCTCTGCGATATGGGCGTTGATTCGCACATGCTGGTTGCCGATAAGTTCACTAGCGATCCCACGGTCATAGGTTCAGCAGGCATCACTGGCTCTCAAAAAGTTCAGAAAGGTATCCGGCAAACCTACGAATACTGGCCGCTAAAGCAGTACAAAAGCAAACGGCCCGGAGCTTTTTCTCCCGCCATCTACCCCAGCAACATCGCCGCGCAGGTTGAAGCTATTGATCCCGATATCATTAACCTTCATTGGGTCGCAGGTGGTCTTTTACGTCCGATAGATCTTCGTAAATTTCAGCAAACCCGCCATCGTCATCTAGTGTGGACACTTCGCGATATGTGGGCCTTCACAGGCGGCTGTCACTACTCAGGAAACTGTACCGCCTACGAGGAAAGCTGCGGCCAGTGTCCGGCACTAGGTTCTACAAAACCACATGATTTGTCTCACACAACCTGGCAAAGGAAACAAGCTGTCTGGAAAGACATTGAAATTACCATAGCGCCACTCAGTAACTGGCTTGCGGACTGCACCAGAAGAAGCGCGCTGCTCGGACATCAGCAGATTCAGATGATCTCTAACGCCGTGGACGCCCAAAAGTATAGGCCCGTTGACAAGGCGATCGCGCGCAACCTCCTCACTCTTCCTCAAGACAAAAAGCTCATTCTCTTTGGAGCCCTCAGTCCTACCGCCGATCCTCGAAAAGGTTTCAAACATCTTCAAGCTGCACTTCAGCACCTCGCACTTCAGCCAGACCACGCTCAATATGAGCTAGTTATTTTTGGTACTGACCGGCCCGCTCAGGATCTAGGTCTCAAACTACCCACTACCTTTCTAGGACGTTTGCATGATGATATGACGTTAGCCTTGGCCTACGCCGCCGCCGATCTTTTTGTAATGCCCTCGGTTCAAGACAACTTTGCCAAAACCACTATCGAGGCAATGGCCTGCGGCACTCCCGTTGTCGGATTTAACGCTACAGGCTTTAAAGACGCCGTTATTCATCAGCACAACGGCTACGCTGCGACCTGCTTTGACGCCGCTGATTTGGCCAACGGCATTACCTGGGTACTAGCCGAAGAAGGCCGTTTGCAAGCCCTTTCCCAAAATGCCAGACACACCGTTGAGGATAAATTCACACTGACTCAACAGGCCAAGCACTATCAGCAGCTCTACGACAGCCTTTCACAATAGACCGACTCAAACAACTCAACCCCCATCCGGATAACCACGATTCGGTTATTCCCCATTGCCGCCACTTCTAAAATTCCTAACAATAGGCTTCATACCTCTATACAGATAGGAGCCAACGTCAGTATGACAACTGTTTTAGAACAGGGCAACATCAGCATCCATACCGAGAATATCTTCCCCATTATTAAAAAATGGCTGTATTCCGACCATGAGATTTTCATCCGTGAGCTTATCTCCAACGGCGTGGATGCTATCAGCAAGCTAAGTATGCTTTCTCGCTCCGGTGAGTACAAAGGCGAAACCAGCGCAGAAATTACTATTGCCGTTGATAAGGACGCTAAGACGCTTAGCATTAGCGATACCGGCATCGGAATGAGTGCCGATGAAATTAAAAAATATATTAACCAGGTAGCCTTCTCTAGCGCAGAGGAGTTCATTAACAAATACAAAGACAACGACGACCAGCAAATCATTGGTCACTTTGGCTTAGGCTTCTACTCCTCATTTATGGTGTCTGACCGGGTAGATATTGATACTCGGTCTTGGAGAGAAGACGCCCAGGCAGTTCACTGGTCTTGTGATGGCAGCACGTCTTTTGAACTGAGTGAAAGCGATCGCGCCGAGCGTGGCACCACTATCACCCTTCACCTCAACGACGACGAAGCCGAGTATCTAGAAGAGGCTCGCATTAAGCAGCTCGTCAAAACCTACTGCGACTTCATGCCTGTGCCCATCAAAATGGGCGATGAGGTCATCAATAAGCAGGAAGCGCTTTGGAAAAAGTCACCAAGCGATCTGACAGATAAAGACTATCTAGATCTCTACCGCTATCTCTATCCCTTTGAAGAAGAGCCCCTGCTATGGGTTCACCTCAACACTGACTATCCGTTCGTCGTTAACGGCATTCTCTACTTCCCTAAGCTCAAGCCCGACGTAGAGCTAAACAAGGGCCAAATCAAGCTGTTTTGCAATCAGGTTTTTGTTAGCGACAACTGCGAAGAAATCATTCCGAAGTTCCTGACGCCTTTGCGTGGCGTCATTGACAGTACTGATATTCCACTGAACGTATCCCGCAGCTTTTTGCAGGCAGATCGTACGGTGAAGCGAATTGCGGACTATGTGGCAAAAAAGGTAGGCGATCGCCTCAAAGAACTTTATCGCGACGACATCTCCGAGTACGTCCGCATCTGGCAAGATCTCGGCACCTTTGCTAAATTTGGCTCGCTAAACGATGACAAATTCAAGAAGCAAGTACAGAACTACGTAATCTTTCGCTCCACAGCCGACTTAGCGAAAGCAGACGAACCGGAAGTTGCTGTAGAGGTCGAAGGCGAAGATGAGTGGGCAGACGTCGGTAAAAAATCAGCCGTCGATGCCAACGGTAATTCCTACACCACCATTAAAGAATACCTAGAGCGCAACCAAGAAAAGCACGAAAACCGCATCTACTACGCCACCGACGAAGTTTCACAGGCGACGTACATCAACTTGCTCAAAAACCAGGATCTCGAAGTCCTATTCATGGACTCCTTCATCGACACCCACTTCGTCTCTTTCCTTGAGCAAGAGTACTCAGACGTAAAATTCTCCCGCGTAGACGCCGATCTTGATAACACCTTGATCGACAGCGAGCATGAAAATGAAATCGTCGATGCGACTACCAATAAAACCCGCAGCGAGCAGGTCAAAGAAGTCTTTGAAAAGGCTCTAAACCGCCCGCAGATCACTATTCGCACCGAGGCATTAAAGTCATCCGATGCATCAACACCACCCGCGATGGTTCTCGTCCCTGAAGAACTTCGACGAATGCAGGAAATGAGCGCGTTCCTACAGCAGCAAGGCGTCCAGTTCCCCGACACCCACACCCTGCTAGTTAACACCTCTCATCCGCTCATCCAGAACGTTGCTAAGCTTGGCGGAAGCGGTATCATTCAACCTGACGGTACCCCCTCCCCCTCCGAGCAGCTGGCCTCCCTTATCTGTGAGCAGGTCTACGACTTAGCCCTCATGGCTCAAAAAGGCTTTGACGCCGATGGCATGAAAGCCTTTACCGAACGTTCTACTGACTTGCTTACCCAGCTCACCGAGCGATAGGGCGTAGACGCAGGCTAGATGTAGCCTGTAGTTAAGTGTCTTCCATTAGGCGAAAGGCAGGAACAAGCTGATATCTACCTTTTGTCTTTTCCCCAATGCTGTCTATAATAAGTAACTCTGTTAGCGTAAAAATCCCATGTCCAAAGTCTGCGATCTCACTGGCAAAAAGGCCAACAACGCCTTTGCCGTTTCCCACTCCCATCGCCGCACCAAGCGCCTTCAAGAAGCCAACCTTCAGGACAAGCGAATCTGGTGGCCACAAGGCAAGCGCTTCGTCAAGCTTCGCGTTTCTACCAAAGCCCTTAAAACTCTTGAGAAAAAAGGTCTTGAAGCCATGGCCCGTGATGCAGGCATTGACCTTAAACAAGTACTAGAGAAAAAGGAAAGACCTGCCGTTTGAAGTTCTCTACCTCAGTAAGCTCTCTGTGATATCCACAGGGGGCTTATTTTTATACCTTCGTTCTTCAAAAGAAAAATGTCGTCGAATAGCCAAATCCTTTGGATTTACAATCTTCTAGATGGGTAAACTTACGGATTATTTTAGCTAACTGCATTGGGTAATCTGTTCAAATAGCATCGTCAAAAGTGTCCGGAAAAGTTATTTCTTTTGCATCAACAGCTTGATGAACATCTCCTCATCAGCTGTTTGCATTCAATAACCTAGCTCTCTTTTGCATCTCCCAATCCAGTTTAGGAAGCCAGCCATGTCCGCCGACAAGCAGACTCGCAGTAGAAAATCTCGCCCCCCCCGTTCAGACTTTAAGCGATTGAGCGATCGCTTCATGAGCGGCATCCTAAGAAGTCTGTTTCTCATAAACAAACCAACTCGTTCTAGCCAGGCAGGATTTGTTTTACCAACAACTGTCTTGTTGCTACTAATGATGACGTTGACGGCGGCTACTATCAGCTTTCGATCATTTAGTCGTACACAAGCCGTTATTGCTCAGCGAGAGCAAGAGGTCATCGTTGGCGCGGCAACACCAGCCATCGACAGGGCCAAGGCAAAAATCGAGTATATGTTTTCTAGGGACGTTCGTTTTCCTGGAGGATTGCCCACAAGCAATAAGCTTCAGGCAATGATGAAAAACATAGAAAATCTGGAGTCTGGCGGTAGTAACAACTCTCCTCTTCCAGGATCAAGCAGCACACCTGAAAATGATGCTCCGTATACACTTCCAGATGAAACTCGCTTAAATCTCAACGGAGATCCAGAGTTAGACAATGCTTGGTCTTTCGCCTCAGATATTGATGGAGATGGCACCATTGATACCGATGCAAGTGGGCGTCCTACAGAAATCATTGTCTACTCTGTGATAATGGACGATGCTCAAGCCAAGCCCGGTTCTTCAACTGTCAGTGATATTGATGATCCGGCGGATAACGATAAGGCACAAGCACTAGTAAACCGTAATGCACCTATCGATACGGCTACAGCGGGTAACGCCTGTCCTGTCGTAGGAGATGTCGCTGGAACTGATACAAGAGATGCTAACAACCCAGGCTGGGAAGCTTTAGATAACGTTAATCTGTTGAAAAACTTCCAGATTAATGTTTTTGTGACAAATGAAAATCCAGTTAATAGAACGGTAAGCACGCTAGAGTTTCAGCAGGTACGTCAGGCTGTTAGAGGAAACAAGTGGGGTGCGTGGTTCAAAAACGATTTAGAGCTGTATCCATTTTCAACTGTTGAGTTTGTTTGGAATGGTGCTATGCACACAGAAGGGAGCGTTTTCATAGGAAGTTCTCCTAACCTCAATCTAATTAGTGCTTACAACTCATGTCTCTATCCAGATGTGGCAGCCTCAGAAATCACGATGGCTACCAAGTCAGAGTCAGACTTTCAGGGACAGTTTGTTGTTGGTAAGATAGGGCCAGACACGTATGGCCCGGGAGATGGAAATCCAACGATTGACTGGAACAATGGAACAATAGACAGTCATGGCTCAATGCAGTTAAGTGCGGCGGTAGATTCTGTTGACGAAGAGAGCACTTCACGACCAAGCGATGTTGCACTTGATCCCATTCAAATATTTACAGCAGATGTCTCTACTCACAGAAACAGAGGCACTTGGGAACGTGCGGCAGATTGGATTAACTCAGCCATTACAAATAATGCACGTGTCCTTGATGATCCCAACCCAACCGTTCCTTTTCTAGACGATCTCTATCGTGCTGATGATCGCTATGGCCCTAAGCCTGCTTACAACTCAAGAATAAGACTTTCAGACGCTGATGGTGGCAATGGTGTCAGCATCGGCACCATGATTCCTGACACTCAAGTTGCATTAGCAGATGAAAGCTCTGGACTCGATGGTTATTGGGAGCGACAGGCTATTCGAGAAGGCATGAGAATCATTGGTGGAGAACGTTTAGAACTGGGCAATCCTACCGTATGGAAAGGAGCTGGCACTGTTAGCGATATTGATATCGATCCTCTATATCCTTATAGTCAGAGCCTTTCTCTTGATCTAAGTTCAACTCCGAGTACGGTAAGAGCCGACCAGTCTATTCGGCTCCATCGACTCTCCTTAAGAGATGGTTTAGCAGCCGTTCAGTCTATGGCTGTGTATCACGCGACCGGCCCAGATGGTGGCGACTTTCCGCTGATGTGCATGTCAATGGCAGCGCATCCAGGAACAGCAAAAACTATCGAACGCAGTACAAGCTTTAATACTCTCCCAGGTGGAACAGTACGCGACATAGACTTCTTTGATGGCTTTGGCACTAACGGCTGGGAGTATGCACCACCTTCAGGTAACGAAACTCAATTTGCTACCGATTACAACAACACTAATAGCGGGCTCAAAAAAGCATTACGGAATCTAGCGTACTTCGCAGGCGATCCATTAGGTGGTGCACCTTCTTTCACACCTACACAAGATGAGCATATTCATCCCTACCCTACGATGGCGATGTGGGGAGACTTTTCACATCTTCGTCGATTAATAGATCCAGCAGCTCCACAACCTGATCCCTCAGCAACTTTCACTAGTAGTAGCAACCTAGCAAACAAGTCGTATGCCGATCTCAGCCCAGCCGATCAGTCCTATCTACATACAGCAGCCTGTACATTAGGAATGCTATCTAGCAACATTCGTGAAGTAGAAAACTTCACGCTGACGGCAACAGATCTAGATGATCTAGAAGCGGCTGTGGGCGCAATCACAATCCCAGACCTAAAGGATCCATTCTCTTCCGGCCACGTTTCTTTTAGCAACACGTTCGACCTACCCACCTCTCCACATGCCTATGTATCTACTTTGCAAACCCTTGCAGATCAACCTAGCGCAACTGCTGATCAGAAACGGATAGCACAGCTTGCAAGAGTATTCCACTTGAAGTATCAAATTCAGAGAGACAGGCAGTATGGATTTACAAACTCTGCACTAACTTCTGCATATTCTGTTCGATACGGTCCCCATACAGTCGCAACTGGACAGAATATTGCAATAAGTCCTATTCCGCTTCCAGGTATTCTTCCGGGGCCGGGTACGGTTCGTATTAGTAACAATGGTGTCGCAGGAGATTTTTTCAACTACTTCGGTATGGGAGCTGCGCCCACTAACCAAAACGAAGAACGCAAATTTTTACGTTTGGCCGCACTAGCGGGCGGACTTGATATTCCTTCTAGCTCGACCGCTGTTCCACCTTTCGTAAATGCTGGAAACCCACAATTTCCATCGCTTTTTTATCTATTTCCAGCCGTAGACCATAATCATCTCGGCACTGGGGTAGGTAGTATTCCACAGCCGATTGACGAACTATATATTGATGACGGAGTAGATGCAGATGGAGTACCTGGGTCTGATGAATACGTTGAGAACGCAAACAGCTCATTTACATACCTCAGTTTGTCAAATACAGAAATGACTGGAATTGCACTCACACCACAAGCGCCCGCTAGTTGGACTTCTCCTCGTACAACCCCTACTGCAAGTAGTTCTAACACTATCAATATAGGAGGAGCACCCACATCCACACTCTTCTTAGATAAGGGATTTATGGATGGTAGAGAAATGCTGAACTCGCGATCGCTAGAAATCGATATCGATTTAGCCACCACCACACTTGTGGATTCAAGCGTTTCAACTAGCAATTGGATTGCACCCAATACACCTTCAGCAACAGGAGGTATTGTCTATGCGTTTAGAGAAGATGCTAGACGAGAGGACGCCATCGTCAGACCTTTTAGAAACTATAATCCGACTGATTCAGCAACGGCGCAAACAGCCGCAGCACAAAACGATTGGACAGCCTGTTCGACTGATATCACCGATACTAGCTGCCTAATGCAGTTTACGGTTGGTGCTGAATTTGATCCACCTCTGCGTCGAGAAGTTGGAAATCTTGACAGCTACATTAGTCCTAAGCCAGTAGATTACTTTGCAGACCCTATGAGAAAACCATATGGTTTTAGGCTCTCTAATGGAGAAACGCTAAATCGCCTGCCTACGGTTACTGCCGGGCTCTCATTCATCAGCGACAATATCATTTTTATCAAAGGTGATTTCAATTTGCATCAAAGTGGGTTGGGAGCGGCCCGAGAAGAGTTTGATCAGCTACTGACAGGCACAGGGGCGAGCGGAAACATTACGGATGAAAACTTCTATGAGGATCGTACAGACAGGAGTACGCTGTTCGCAAAGGCAGCAAGTAACAATGATGCTTGGCGGCCTGTTGAGATTGTAGGCGATGCAGTTGGTATTCTGTCCGATAACTTTATAGATGGTTCAGTTGCAGATGCATTCATGCTGCCAAGGCCCACAGGTGTTGCGGGAGGAACTTCTTCTTATCAGAACTCTCTTCGTCCCACAGGCGGTAGTCCAGCTAGCTTCAGAACGTTGCCAGTGTCTATCCGAACACCTACGCTGTTCAGAGAAAATCCTTACGATGGCTACGATCCCACTTTCAACGCTGGCTTTAGCAATCAAGGTGATAGTTTGGCCTCTCCTGTCAAAATCTGGCGAAATGGGGGCTTTAGAGGAGAGCGTCAATCTATTACAGGAAACCTCTTAACTTTAGGAACCAGCGGCCTGAATGGATTTAGAAGAAACGATCTTATTGGAGCCTCTTCCACTACTGTGAATGCTCTCCTCGTTGCAGGCGTTGTGCCCTCTCGCGGTGGACAAAGCAACGGTGGCCTACACAATTTTCCTCGATTCTTAGAGTTCTGGGCCTTAGCCAACACAGATATGAAAATTTCCGGAGGCTTCTTTCAACTTAACTTCAGCACTTCAGCAACTGGCCCATTCGATCAAAAAGCGAACGTTTGGGAGCCAACAGCGACAGCCCCAGCAGGTGGAGAAAGCATTACATACTACGGTGCACCAAAAAGGCTTTGGGGCTATGACGTTGCACTTCAGTTTGTACCGGCTGGCCCCGTATCCAGCCGTTTTATCACAATAAGCAATCCACGTAGTGAGTACTATCAAGAAGTTCCGGCAGACGACCCGTACATAAGGAATTTGCAGTGTGCAGTAGATGCTGGTGGTAATACCGTAGTCGCGAATCCAACAGTCTCCTGTACGTAATATCTCGTTAACGACGAATTTTCTCAGCATGATAAATAAGACATTTTCTCCTTCCTATTTTTCACAACAAATAAAACATTCTTCTAATAGTGGCTTGACTTTGATTGAATGCTTAGTTGCTATTTTTATCATTGCGCTAACCTCTGCTAGTATCGGCCCTGTAGCAATACTGGCTGTGGCAACACGAGTACAGAACCAAAAGTCAGAGCAGGCACTACAGTTAGCCCAAGGCGAAATTGATCGTGTAAGACTTATCGTAGAACGCGAAGCTACTTACAGCGATTCAGAGCTAAAGCTATTTGAGTCTAGCTCTGCGCCGCTAGGAACCGAGATTGCTACGGCTGTTGGCCCACCCACTGCTTTGGTAAATAAGACATCTTGGGAAAGCCCTACATACTCTCCAGCTAGCGAGTTTGCAGGAAAAGAGATTGATACTAACGCAGATGGCACTCCAGATTTTGTAGTGCAGTCTTTTAGAGGTGAAAGCGTTTCTGTGACACCAACAGGTACTACTGTCGCTATGCCCGTAGCATTTGATATGGGCGTTCGAGTGTATGACTATGGTGCTGTAACTAACAGCGATGGCACTATTGTTAGCGGCCTTGAGACTGATCCCGCAGGGCTTGCATTCACGAGCGGAGAGGGAGAAAGAGGCAGGAAGCCACTTGCGGTGGTGTATACGCAGATTGTAAATAGCGACAACCCTCAGTCACTATGCGGATTTATGGATTATCTAGAAGCCGCACTGCCGCCTACAATGATCTGTCCTCCCTAATGCTTCGCGTTGTTCTATCTTAAACTTTAGCAACCTACCTTAGAGACTCTGATGCCTATCAAAATCTGGCAATATCTGCCGTCACCCATACGTAAAAAAAGGAAAACATCTGACGGATTTACGCTGATAGAGCTTCTAGTTTCTATAATTGTGGCTAGTATGGCCACAACTGGACTGCTATATGTCTCCAATGAGCTAATTCGCCTAGATCGACGCGAAGAGAGGCTAGAGACTGTTCAAAGAAATATGCAGAGGGCAATGGCCTACATCTCTGATGAGTTGAAAGAGGCTGTACATATATACCCTGATCCCACGTTCATCACAAATCAACTAACGGCTGCTGATTTGCCGACAAGTACAGCCGGCTCTGTTGTCCCTATACTCGCTTTTTGGAAGCCAGAATCTCTATCGGCTCGAGAGTTCAATAATATTTTACCTGCCGACTGCACCACAATACCTGACCCTGATAACAATAGAATCAACTGCCAATCTCTAAAACTTAGACAGTCTTACTATTCATTGGTTGTTTACTTCGCTGTTTCTAATGCTGACAACAGCCCTAATTGGGAAGGGCAAGCTAGAATCGTTAGATACGTTTTACCGCAGTACACTCAGGCAAATTTAGCGACGGTAACTGAAACGCCTGGATATGCGCCGCCTAACAACAATTTTGCTAACTGGACGCCTGAAATCCAGCTCAATGCTTCTGGAAGCCCGGTACTAGATGGTTCAGGAAATCCTGTAACTTTGCCAACGGATGGCAACTGGTCTGTTCTTGTAGATTACTTAGATGCTTTGGACTCTGTGTATCGTCCGTTAGTTGAACCTGCAAATACAGCAGCAGCACCGCCAGATCTCGCTGGAGGATGCAGTCAGTTTGGTGATGAGTATACCCGCTCTCCGCCTGGAGACGTTGCTACTATGGAATCAGCTAGCTTCCTAGCTTGTGTAAAAGATTTCGGTGCAGGCGGCATTGGCAGAAACCAAGATGTAGTTGTTTTTGTGCGCGGCAATACAAAAACAGAGCAGCAGGAAATTGCAAGCCCAACGCCAGCTTTAGTACCTGGTTCTCTAGAACCTAGTCAAAGTGTTCTACCAGCTCTCCAAACTCAAGTATTGTTGCGTGGTGCGACTAACAAAAACCCATAGCCTCTGATGACAAAGACCCCTTTATTATCTGACACGATGAAAATGATGTGCCGAGCAACATACAGAGGAGAAGAAGGCTTCACGTTGATAGAAATGTTGGTGGTAGTAGCTATCATTGGAATATTAGGTGCAATTGCTGCACCTGGATGGCTAGGTTTTCTCGCTAATCAAAACATGAACACGACGAATGATGCCCTAGTCAATGTCATTAAAGGTGCGCAAGCTGAGGCTATACAGAAAAGAGCTATCAGGCAGGTTGGCATCAGCGCTAGTGATGATCCAGCGGTAGCAGCAATCTCTTCTGTAGGTGCCGACGGATCGATTACCTACTTGAGATCCGAAGATCTAGGCACTGATAATTCTAAGTTTAGGCTGGTCGCTTTTGAACTCAATGCTTCTGATCAATGGGTTGCGGCAAATATCTCTACTGTAGATTTTGACCACGAAGGAAACGTATCTAGACCGGGCGGTCTACCATACATAATTAAAGTTCAGCATCAGGATCCTACTTCATCTCTGCAGAAAAGATGCGTAATTATTACAACTTTGCTAGGGGGTATAAGGGCAGAACGCGGCGATATCTGTGACAGTTTTGACCCTTTACTGTAAAAAGGATGGTAATTTCTAACTGGCGATCACAACTTGGTAGAAAACAAAAGTCTCATCTATCTAATGCAGATGGATTCACGATATTAGAAACTATCACTGTCGTTGCAATAGTCGCTATTCTAATGTCTATTTCTGCGCCTAGCTGGCTCCGCTTTTTGGACACGCAAAGATTACTTTCTGCACAGTCTGTCGTCTATAGGGGAATGCAGCAAGCTCAGGGTAAGGCTCAGCAGAATCATGCTGATTGGCAATTTTCTATCCGTGAGATCAGTGAAGTGGTCGAATGGAGCGTGCATTCAGAGTCCGCATTATCTGACGATATAGACTGGCAATCATTAGGGCATGCTTCTGTTCAAATAGATCTAGAAACGACACTCCAACAGTCTGGCAACAGCCGTACGATCAGATTTGATCAAAAAGGAAACATTTCATCTAGGCTTGGGCGCGTCACTTTATCGAGTAAGCGATTTGGGTCTGTAAAGCGCTGTGTATACGCCTCTACTATCATTGGAGCGTTTCGACAATCTAAAGAACAATCGGTTCCGCATGATGGCGACTTTTGCTACTGACTCTAGCTCTTAGGCGACAAGGTACAGTCTACTCTCAGTCATTACTGCCGTTGAGGCCGTCGAAGAGGAGGAAGAGGCCGCCGAGGAGAATGGCGATCGCAGTAACGCCTAAAATCCAATCGTATGATGCTGTGCTTTCCATAGGTTGTAAGAGATATGAGCTATTCAGCGATTATAGAGCTTTGTAGGCCGAGACAAATCTATCTATCCCTGATAAGTCTTGGTGAATGGAGATGTGGGTGTAGCTACCTTGGCCTTTGAGCAAATTGGCGACGGTTTTAGCTTGTCCATCCATAAGCTCTGTGAGCCAGAGGCCACCTGGTTGAAGGTAGTTGGAGCCATCGGTGATTAGGGTTTTGAGGCAGGATAGGCCGTTGGGGCCACCGTCTAGGGCGAGGTGGGGTTCGTGGTTGGCGACTTCGGGTTGGAGGGTGGGGACTGTTTGGCTAGGAATGTAGGGTGGATTGGAAACGACGCCTGTGAGCTGTCCTTTGAGAAATGATAGTGGGGAGAGCCAGCTGCCTTGATAAAAAGCGATATGGTGGTCAAGATAGTTGTTCTTTGCGTTCTGTCGAGCGATTTCTAGGGCTTGCTCACTAATATCGACAGCGTAGATCATTGCTTCGCAGAAGGTATGGGCAAGGCCGAGCGCGATCGCCCCACTGCCTGTGCCTAAGTCAGCCCAATTGCCGCCATCGCTCTGAGCTGCCATCGGAATCCGATTCAGCCAACGTCTCAGCTAGATCGATGATGAGTTCGGTTTCAGGGCGAGGAATGAGCACATCGGGAGAGACTATTAAAGAGAAGTTGCGCCAGGGGACTTCTCCAACGAGGTACTGTACGGGTACTTTGTTCTCTATGCGATCGCGCCACTTAGCATTCAGTTGAGCAAGTGAGGCGTAGCATAAGACGCTACGCTCCTTGCGATAGCTATCTAGCCGCAGCGGCAGGCTTTTGATAGAGGTCAGCCCTTGTAATAGCCAATCAACTTCACTGATATCAACGCTATTAGCTTGAGCAAGCTGAATGGCCCACTGCCGCCACTGATAGAGATCTTCTCCAGAGATTTGTTCGTACAATGAGCTAGGCATCTACAAGACGTGAAGAAGACTAGGGATATCGATGACTTCTTCAAACTGGCGGATTTCGTTGAGTGCTTTTTGGAAGGAGCCTTCAGGGACTTCGTGTGTGACGACGACTAGCTCTACTTGGCCTTCTTGAATATCGATTTGAACAATAGATTCTAGGCTGACACTATGTTTGCCAAAACAGGTGCCGAGTTTGCCGATGACGCCTGGGGTGTCTTTGACGAAAAGGCGAACGTACAGGCGAGTGACGACTTCGGTATTAGGAATGATGCTGAGAGTGTGATTGTGTGAGCAGGCGAGTAGTGGATTTGGATTAGAGCCAGTGGCGAGACTAGAGGCAATTAGCAGCAGGTCAGAGACGACAGCGCTCGCAGTTGGGCCTTCTCCAGCGCCGGGGCCGTAGAACATGACTTGGCCGATCGGATCGCCTTCTACCAGAATTGCGTTGTTTACACCGTTAACGCTAGCCAGAGGATGAGTGATGGGGACGAGCGTTGGGTGGACGCGGGCTTGAATGCTGTCTGAGTCAGGGGTGGGGAGTTTGGCGATCGCCAGTAACTTAATCACAAATCCCAAATTCTCAGCATAGGTAATATCAGCTGCGCTCACATTACGAATACCTTCACAGTAAATGTCGTCGCGATTAATTCGACCGCCAAAGGCAAGCGCTGCAAGAATTGCAATTTTGTCAGCAGCATCTAAGCCATCTACGTCAGCGGTAGGATCGGCTTCGGCATAGCCTAAATTTTGGGCGTCGGTGAGGATGGGCTCAAAGTCGCCGCCCTCGTTTTGCATTCTGGTGAGGATGTAGTTGGTGGTGCCGTTGATGATGCCCGTTACGGTTTGAATGCGGTTGACGCTGAGGGCTTGCTTTAGCGGGGCAATGACTGGGATACCGCCGCCGACAGCAGCTTCAACCATGACGTAAACGCCTGCGGCAGTAGCCGCTTCGTATATTTCTTCACCGTAGCGAGAGATAACGGCTTTATTAGCCGTTACCACATGCTTACCGTTATCAATAGCTTTAAGAATTAAAGTACGGGCAGGTTCTAGACCGCCGATGACTTCAACAATGATGTCGATATCGGGATCGGTAACGATGCGCTCTAAGTCAGTGGAGAAGAGCTGTTCAGAGAGGGAAATGTCTCTGGGTTTGAGCGATCGCACCCCGACGCGACTAATCTCTAAATCACTCAATAAAGGATGACGACCCTGGGTATCTAGCAAAATTTTGGCAACGCCTGTGCCAACGGTGCCTAGTCCCAGTAACCCTACCTTTAAAGACAATGTTCCAACCTGATGTGAAAATAACCTTCCAATTGTAAAGGAGGGACGTTCCGTAGAATGTCCCTCCTTCAAAATTCGCTTGAATGTACGCAAGCACTTATGAAATATAGTACTCAGTAAGCCTTGAAAGTGATTCTAAGCTTAGTAAGTTTCTACATTCCAGCGGTGCGCTTTCTTTAGCGTCCGGCGGTAATCAGACCATTCGACACCCGCTTTAGACGCCTCTGCGGCCATTGCTTCGTCGATACCATCTTCCATGCCCTTGAGACCACAGATATAGACGTAGGTGTTGTCACTTTGAACCATTTCCCACAGGCGCGCTGCATTTTCAGCCACACGGTGCTGAATATACATTCGGCCACCTTCAGCGTTCTTTTGCTCGCGGCTAATTGCGTAAGTGAGCTCAAAGTTGTCAGGGTACTTCTCTTTAATTTCCTCTAGCTCTTCTTTGTAGAGGATGTTCTCAGTTTTGGGAATGCCGAAAGATGAGCCACGCTTTACCTTTGAACTGATAGTCAGGGTTGGTTTCGCGCTCCTTATCTTTGAACATGCGCCATAGGTAGGCGCGGAAGGGTGCAATACCCGTACCTGTACCCATCATGACGATGTTAGCTTCAGGATCATCAGAGAGCAGCATTTCCTTACCGACAGGGCCGGTAATTTTGACTTTTTTCCCAGGCTCTAAGTTGCAAAGGAAGGTAGAGCAAACGCCTTTAACCGTTTCGCCGCTTTCAGGATCTTTGTATTCGAGCTGACGAACGCAAAGAGAGACCGTTTTATCATTTACATCGTCGCCGTGCTGCGTAGAGGCAATAGAGTAAAGGCGAATCTTGTGAGGCTTGCCTCTTTCGTCTTCGCCATCAGGAATGATGCCGATGCTCTGACCTTCGAGGTAGTGAAGATCGCCTTCTGACAAGTCGAATTTGAGGTGCTTTACGCTGCCAATGCCGTCTTCTGCAACAAGTTCGTCGTTGGAGAGACATGCGCCTAGGTAAGGGGACTTAGGCTTATAAATATTGACGGGGACTTTCTTCTTATCTTTGGTTGGAGTCATTGACTTCTTCTTAGAGGTGTTAGAGGTAGCTGAACTAGCAGCCGCCTGTTGGGAAGATGTGCCGCCGTTTGAACTGGCGGCCGCTGAAGCGCTGGCAGCTTCATCAGCTGGACGAATGCTGATGATAGTGCCGCCGAGCTGCATGATGCGTTTGGCTTCTTGCTGCATACGGCTGTAAGGCACGGTGAAAGAAACGGTACCGCTTCGTCGTAGCGGAGCGGTCATGTCTGAAGCTTGGCCGCTTTGACCTAAGCCCTCAACTTCGTAGACGTAGAGTCTGTTAGCTGAACTGCTTACAACGCTGCCAGTGGTGCTGGAGTTATACATCCTTGGTAATGGCCTTTGGGTGGCTTGATGATATTTCTATATAAGAAATAGACTATCATTCTGAGCTGATCGATTTCACCTGAGAAGTTTCCACCGTAAGGTAGAGCCTCTGGATGTAGCTGGATGCTGTTCCCGTTTTATAGTAGTCAAAAAATATCATTTGGGTATCTGCTTACGTCAGCTATTCCTGACAGACCGCGGCATATGCCATGTATGTGCCATTTGTGACTCAGTAGCTTCGTTTTTGATCGATATTAAGCATGCTCTGATGAGTAGTAATGGGCTGTAAATGACTGCGCAAATGACTGGTCGCTTGTTTGCAAGTCGTAGTGTCTGATAATATTTAATATACGTAATCAAAAGTTTCAAATCATGAATTTCTGTGATTTGCCGAGGTTTGTGCTGGGGTAGTTGCTATTGCGATCGCTTTGGAATGACCTTTTCTTTTTGTTAATTGCTGCTGGTTATAGCCTTTGGTGTAAGGGCTTGGCACCAGCAATCGTTGGGATAGGGAACGTTCGTTTGCCTGCTCAAAGAAGCTCTTTAAAAATAATTTTGACTTTGTTGTAGAGGACCCTATGACCAGTAAAGAAGGCCAAGTAGTTTTGATCGGTGTGGCTGGAGACTCGGGATGTGGCAAGTCCACTTTCTTGCGTCGCTTGATGGATCTGTTCGGTGAAGAGCTGATGACGGTTATCTGTTTGGATGACTATCACAGCTTGGATCGTAAGCAGCGCAAAGAGCAGAAGGTAACTGCGCTAAATCCAAAGGCGAATAACTTTGATTTGATGTACGAGCAGATCAAGGCGTTGAAGGCAGGCAACACCATCGACAAGCCTATTTACAACCACGAGACGGGTGAGTTAGATCCGCCTGAGAAAGTAGAGCCTAATAAAATCATCGTGATTGAGGGTCTCCATCCACTGTATGACGAACGTGTTCGCGACCTGATTGACTTCAGCGTGTATCTCGACATTAGCGACGAAGTCAAAATCAACTGGAAAATTCAGCGTGATATGGCCGAGCGTGGCCATACGTATGACGATGTACTTGCGGCGATTAATGCTCGTAAGCCTGACTTTGAAGCTTACATTGACGTGCAAAAGCAATATGCTGATGTCGTGATTCAGATTCTGCCAACGACGTTGATTCCTGACGATAAGGAAAACAAAATTCTGCGCGTTCGCTTGATTCAAAGAGAAGGTATCAAAGGATTTGATCCGGTCTACCTGTTTGACCAGGGTTCGACTATCGATTGGATTCCTTGTGGTCGTAAGTTAACCTGTTCTTATCCTGGTTTGCGGATGCACTACGGGCCTGATAGCTACTACGGAAATGAGGTTTCTGTGCTGGAGCTAGACGGTGAGTTTGACCGTTTGGAAGAGGTTATCTACATTGAGAGCCACTTGAGCAATACTTCGACGAAGCACTACGGTGAGATGACTGAGCTACTGCTGAAGCACAGCGAGTATCCAGGTTCTAAGAACGGTAGCGGCTTATTTCAAGTGCTCGTTGGCTTAAAGATGCGGGCAACGTACGACTTGCTGATGTCTGATGAGAAGGTTTTGGCTGAATCCGTAGCGTAGATTTAGCGCCTTTATTAGACGGTTCCTGTTGGAAAAAGCGGAAGGGCGGTCTGTTTTAAGACGGCCCTTTTGTTTGTCTAAGTCAGGCTGTAGTCGTTTGAAAACAGCCTGACTTAGGGGCGAGAGAGTTGTAAAGTATTCTTGATTAGACGGGCAACCTCTAGCTAAACAGTATTAGATGGCTTGTCCTGCATTGGTTGGAGCGCTTGAGATATTTGCTCTGCGCGTTTTATTTCCGTGTTTATTTTGATTACCGTTCAGTAGCATCATTATGTCTTCAGATTCTAAGCTCACTAGCATTTTGATTGTTGAGGATAGTCAGGGGAGACGGGAGATTTCGCTTGATAGCTCTGTGTATTCGATTGGGCGCGATCCGAAGTGCGATATTCGGCTGGCATCGCAGTTTGTATCACGACATCATGCGACGCTGGTGCAGCTGCCCAAGGATAATGAAACGGATTACTACCGAATTGTGGACGGCAATTTGAAGGGCAAACCGAGCGCAAACGGGATGCTGATTAATGGGCGAAAAGTGCAGGCCCACGATTTGAGCAATGAGGATGAGATTGTGTTTGGGCCGCAGGCGCGAGCAATCTTTTATCAGCTGGAACGCGATACGTTTTCTGGGGTTGCACCAGATGAATTCGACATTACGCTAATTAGCCCAAACATGGTGGATGAAGACGAGGGCTAACTCAAATTTTTAAGTCTGTGGACGGATAGCGGCTTCTGTGAGGCTGTCGAACAGGTGAATCTTGCTGGGTGGGAATGCGACCTGTAGGATGCTGCCGATTTGGACGGGTTGGTCGGCAGAGATACGGATTTGTAAGATTTGTGTGTCTGGAAGGGTGGCGAGAACGTAGGTTTCGCTGCCAAGGGCTTCCATTTGAGTAACGCTGATAGGGATTGAACCGGGGGTTTGGCCTGTGGTGATGTGTTCGGGACGGATACCAAGGGTGAGGGTTTGATTTTGATGGGGGGCGATCGCGCTTTTCCATTCAATCGGTAGCGCCACTGTGAAGTCAGGATGTACAAGCTGAGCTGATTCTGCTGTGAGCTTTGCAGTGACAGGAATGAAATTCATTGGTGGCGAGCCAATGAAGGCGGCGACAAAGCGGTTGGCGGGCTGGCGGTAGAGTTCTAGGGGTGGGGCGACCTGTTGAATTTTGCCCTGGTTCATGACGGCAATGCGATCGCCCATCGTCATCGCTTCAGTCTGGTCGTGCGTGACATATATCGTGGTTGTGCCTAGCTCTCTTTGCAAGCTCACGATCTGGGCGCGAGTTTCAGTGCGAAGCTTAGCGTCAAGATTAGAAAGTGGCTCGTCCATTAGGAAGACTTGAGGGTCGCGAGCCATAGCGCGGCCTAGGGCGACACGTTGCTTTTGGCCGCCGGAGAGTTGCTTGGGTAGGCGAGTGAGCAGATCGCCAATTTGGAGCATGTCGGCAACGCTTTCGATACGTTTGGCGATCTGCGTTTTAGACGGTTTTGGGCGGCTGCGGCGGAGGCCAAAGGCGAGGTTGTTGTAGACGCTGAGGTGAGGGTAGAGGGCGTAGCTTTGGAACACCATGGCGATGTCGCGTTGCTTTGGGGGGAGGGTGTTTACGAGGCGATCGCCCACCCAGATATCACCGTTCGTTAAAGTCTCCAATCCAGATATGAGCCGCAGCAGCGTGCTTTTGCCACAGCCAGACGGGCCGACGAGCACCATAAATTCACCATCGTCTACCGCGAGATCTATGTTGCTAAGCACAGGACAAATAATATCTCGACTGTCTTTTTTTGCCGAGCTATCTTCGACAGGTTTGGAGCTGCTATCGAAAGTTTTGGTAATGCTTTTGAGGACGACTTTGGCCAAGGGTGTTCACACAATAAAATAAATTACTCGTCGAGAGCGTCTTCGGGGATATGGGTAATTCGAGCTTCGGTAACGGTTTCGGAGCGGTTAGGGGTGAGCAGACGGGCGTTGGGCTGGGAGCGGCCCTGAAGTGGAACTTTGTCGATGTTGATTTGGGCGAAGCGGTTTTCGTCGGTAAGTAGGGTGGCGTTGGCTTCGGGAACCGCCAGTATCATGGCGGCTAGCGTGTCGTTTTTCAAGTCGAACTTGAAGGATTGGGAGCCAATGCCGCCTCGGTTAGAAGCTCTGAAGTTGCTGACGAGCATGCGCTTACCGTAGCCCTTTTGGGAAACGAGAAGCAGGGTGTCTTTGACGTTGACCGGGACGCCGCCAACGAGACGTTCGTTTTTAGTAAGGCGGATGCCTTTGGTGCCCTGAGACGTGCGGCTAGATTCTGGAAGCTGGTCGTCGTTAATTTGGAAGCGGAGCAGTCTGCCGCCAGATGACGCCAGGACGATATCGGTACCGATGTCGGCGGTGAAGGCAAAGAGGAGCGTGTCGTCGTCTTTGAGCTTGAGGGCGGTGAGGCCGCGACCGCTAATGTTGGTAAGTTCGCTAACAGGAAGGCGTTTGATTCGGCCTTGGGAAGAGATGACGATGAGCTGCTGAGCAAGGCGCTCTTCGTTCAAAACGATGTGGGTAACGATGCTGTCGGGAGTGCTGCCAACAGCAGGCGGGAGAAGATTGATGAGCGGTACGCCTTTGTTATTCCGCTGGGCTAAGGGAACGTCGTTAGTGTTAACGGTGTAGGCTTTGCCGTCTTTTGTAAGAACGAGGATTTCTTGATTGGGGTTGGTGATTTCAGCTTGGATGGTGACATCATCAAACTCGTCGAGCGTTTTGCTGGGTGCGGCTTCTTTGGCTTTGCGACGGCTGTAAGTTTTGATGGCGGAGCGGCGGATGTAGCCTTTGCGTGTAATTTCGAGAACAAATTCGACTTCGCTTTCTTCGGCAGCGATTTCGGCTAAGACTTTTTCTTCTTTTTTACGCTGTGCGGCGGTTTGAATGCGGGTGCGGCGAGGGTCGTTAAATTTCTTTTTGAGGGCACGCAGCTCTTTTTTCAGTGACTTCATCAGCACTGAACGGTCTTCGATCAGGGTTTCGAGCGCTTCGATGCGGGTCGCGAGTTCTTCGGCTTCGTCGCGGAGCTTTTGCTGCTCTAGGCCGGTGAGCCTGCGCATGGGCATGGAGAGAATGCTGTCAGACTGCTGATCGCTAAGATCTAGCAGTTCTTTGAGTTCGTGCTTGGCCGTGGTTCCGTCTGGAGCGCCGCGCAGGATTTCGATTACGTCATCGAGATTGTCGAGCGCAATGGTTTGGCCTTCGACGATGTGAGCGCGGCTTTGCTTTTGGCCGAGTTCGTGATTGTACTGGCGAATGAGGGTGTCTTCGCGGAAGGTGAGAAAGGCTTCGAGGATTTCGCGGAGTGAGAGCTGCCGGGGCTGGCCGTCGTCAATGGCGAGCATGAGTGCGCCAAAGTTGGTTTGCAGCGGCGTCATTTTGTACAGGTCGTTCAAAATTAGGTGTGGCTGGGCTTCACGCTTGATTTCGATGACGACTCTCATGCCGTCTCGGTCGCTCTCGTCTCGAATGTCGGTGATGCCTTCAATTCTGCCCTGGTTGACTAGGCTGGCAATTTTAGTGATCCAGCTGGCTTTGTTGACCTGGTAGGGAAGTTCGGTGACGATGATGGCTTGGCGCGATCGCTTCCCTTTTCCACCCTTAACCTCTTCAAAATTCGCAATCCCTCGAATCGGAATACCACCCCGCCCCGTGCGATAAGCGTCGTGAATACCCTTCGTATCAATGATTTCTGCGCCCGTAGGAAAATCCGGGCCGGGAATAAGATCAAACAGTTTGTCGTTAGAAAGGTTGGGTCGATCGATAAGCGCAATTAAGCCATCGATCACTTCACCCATGTTGTGCGGCGGAATATTGGTCGCCATTCCGACCGCGATTCCAGAACTGCCGTTGAGCAATAGGTTAGGTAGCTGAGCCGGAAGGACAATGGGTTCCTGCTGCGAGCTGTCAAAGTTATCGGCAAAATCGACGGTGGCTTCGCTGACTTCACCTAGAAGCGCATCATGACCGATTTGTGCGAGCCTTGTTTCGGTGTAGCGCATGGCCGCTGGCGGATCGTTATCTACCGAGCCAAAGTTGCCGTGACCTGACAGCAGCGGGTAGCGGCTAGAAAAGTCTTGAACCATCCGCACCAGAGCGTCGTACACTGCCTGGTCACCATGGGGATGGTATTTACCCAACACGTCACCGACGACGCGAGCGCATTTTCTAAACGGGCGATCGGGGACGAGTCCTAGCTCGTGCATGGCGTAGAGAATCCGCCTGTGAACCGGCTTAAGCCCATCGCGAACGTCTGGCAGGGCGCGACCTACAATGACACTCATGGCGTATTCCAAGTACGATCGCTGCACTTCTGTGTGGAGTGCGGTGGTTACGATCTGCTCTTTGGAAAAGTCCAACTGTTTCGCCATGGATGAGGTCTCTGTATAGATAAAGCTGAGGTGTACGTTACACGGAAGGGCCGAAAAACTGCAATACTCTAGGATGTAGTTCCTGACTGTTTCGCCGGAAGGTAGTCTTTAGTTTGTAACATTAAGCTGTGCTATGAGTGGCGTTTTAAGCCGAGGTTATAGCGATGTTTTACGAACTGTTTCGAGTCGAGCCGGTCTTTGCTAGCTAACATTTTGTGAGGCCGTTTTTGTAGGCTATAGTGTCATGCTAAGCAGCAAGCGGTAAAAATATCAAAATTTTTTGAAGCTTGCTGATGACGATTGGGCATTAGTAGCCTAGTGCGAATGTTCAACGTTCAGTTAATTTTCAGCCTACGTTTCAGTTCAGAAGGGTCAACCGAAAAGTCATGAAGACCGTGCTAATTGTGGAAGACGATATGGTGAATGCCCGCGTTTTCTCGAAAATTTTGACGAAAAGGGGTGGGCTGAACGTTAAGCACACTGAGAATGTTGATGAGGTGATTGAGATTGCAAAGGCAAAGGAAGCCGATGTGATTTTAATGGATGTTTCGCTCTCTCACAGCGTTTATGAGGGTAAGCCGGTCGATGGAATTGAAATTACGCAGATGCTGAAGAGCAATCCGGAAACCGCCGGGGTGCCGGTGATTTTGGTGACGGCCCATGCAATGGATGGCGATCGCGAAAATTTCCTCAGTCAAAGCGGCGCAGATGGCTACATCTCTAAACCCGTGGTCGATCACCAAAAGTTTGTGGATGACATTACCGCGCAGATTCCTGATTAGTCAGTTTTTTGCTCGAACTTAGTTCACTTGTATCATAAATGAAAAGTAAAAAGGTGACCGACGCTTGAATTAAGCCGGTCACCTTTTTTAATAGTCTGTCTTTGACGTGTCTATAGCTGAATAAGCAGGTCGCGCAAAGTAGGCGTACTAAAGAATTTTTCGGTGGCTGTGATGAGCTGTTCGCCCCAAAGGTTTTCTTTGAGGAATTCGATATCGGCATAGCGCGGGTCACGCTCTAATGCGGCAATGGCGATGCTGCGGCTGGCGATGGTTTGGGTGCCTTTGCTGAACTGGGCCACTGCGATCGCTAGCTGAGGCTCACTTTCTTCGTTCTCGGCTAAGTCGAGTGCCTTTTGCCACTGGGCGATCGCGCCATCAACATCGCCCGCTTCGTACTTCACTAAGCCGATGTTGTTAATAGCGGGCCAAAAGTTTGCATCGGTACCGACAGCTTTTTCGTACTGTGCGATCGCCTGGTCATATCGCGACAGCTTGTAATAGGCATTACCCAGATCAAACAGCGCGTTCGCGTTCTCCGGCTCCATTTTCAGGCCCGACTCAATCGACGCGACCGCCTCGCTGTACTGCTGCTGACTGAAGTAGGCATTACCCAGCGCAAACATCACCAAAGCATTCTCTGGCTGCAATTGCTTAGCTCTATCTAACGCCTCGATCGCCTGAGCAGGCTGAGGTTCACTCGACTGAAGATATAGACCGCCCAATAGCGTCAAAATATCAGGATCGCCAGGAAGTAGCTGTGCAGCCAGCTGGGCTCTGGCTAAAGCTTCGTCGTACTGCTGAAACTGTGCTAACTGAGCTGCGTCTCTCGCCAAGCTCTGCCCATCCGCCTGCAAGCGCTCCTCATCTAGCGGCAAGGTGTAGGGTAAAAGCGCTTGAGCCGTGGCCGGTTTGGCCTGGTTCCATGCGCCAAGCAGGAGCATTAGTGAGAGGGTAATTCGTTTGAGCACGGGTTAATTTGTGTGTAAAGAAACAGGTGAAGCCAGTGATACTACTGACGTTGGAAACGCTTGATAAAAATACTTTCAGCTAGTATCGCTCTTTTTCAGCATAGCCATAGATGATTTTATCTGATGAGTTGCTCTGGAGTGTTGAGGGTAGTAGCCACCGACTTTTAAAATCGAAGTTCGTACTCTACAAGGAACTGATTGATATCGTCAAAATTCGTCGTACTCCTAATCGTTAAGGCATCGGTAAGGCGATAGTTGGCTCCAATCTCAGGATTACTGCTATCGGTAATCACTTTAGTGACTGACAGTGAGGTTGACTCAGACAAGTCAAAGCCAGCCGTCGCTGCAATATCTAAACCCGTTTCATTGTTTTCCTCGGAGCGTGTACGGCTTGCAGAAGATACTGGAAAGAGCCTGAACTCACTGAGGCTAAGCGTATTGCCGATAGCATCTTGCACTCTAGTTAAAACAGTGCCGCCGACTAGGTTGATAAGGCCCTCAAAGCTGTCGCCGCCGCCGGCAAGAGAACCCACTGTAGACTCGATTGCATCGACAAAGCCGCCGCCGATGAGGGCGATTAATTCAGTTTCGCTACGCGCTGGGGAGCTGGAGAGTTCTAAGTTTTCAAACAGTGCGTTGGCAGGGCCATTTACATCCGCATAGACGCGAATGGTACGAAGTGAGCCCGGATCGCTAAACCCATTTTTGGACGTATCGGCAACTTCTGACGTTGCAAACGGCGTATTGGGGAGCGAAGGCGCACGTTCAACCTCTGGAACATTACTGCGCAGCGAAACATTCAAGAAAGGATTTGCAATACCGGCTTCTCGGCTGAATTCAGCGGTATTGTCTCGTCCTCGGAGCCGGAATACGGTGTTGAATAGGCTAACGCGCCCTGAGCGGATATTAATGATGCCGTCTGGCTCCAAGTCGTCTGGCGGGCCGTTGAGTAATAGCGTGCCATCAGCTACGAAATTGAGCAGGTTGTTTTGAACAATTTGGATGGAATTGCCGAGCGTGAGGCGCAGGTCACGGAAGTTGGTTGTAATGCCGCCTGAGTCGGAGAGACCTGAGGATGGGGTAGCCGCTAATGTGACTGAACTATCTGCGGAATCGCCGGAACTGTTGGTTTCTGGAAGGAGTACCTGTCCGTTAGAAAGCACTACTTGGCCGCTGACTTGAGGGCCACCGAGCAAGGCACTGCCGCCTACAATGACCTGACCATTGACGCCACCGCTGTAGAGATTTTGAAAGTCCAAATCAATATCTTCAAAATTGACGGTGAGTGGAAGATTCGCGGCTAGTGGCTGAGGAAATAGCGGATTAACGGGAATATTCACAGCGTCTTCAGCGTCTTCTGAAAGTGGGGCGGCAAGATCGCTTAGCCGCCGACCGCTAACAACTGGATACAGCAGCGGAAAAATGCCCGCAGCGGTGAGTCGCCCGTCGCTAAATCGTCCTTCTAAGCCTTGAACGATGATTTGCTCTCCGGCAAAGGTTGCTCTGCCAGTGACGTTTGTTAAAGGCTCTGGCAGAATCTGGGCACTGATAACAGCCTCATCTAACGTAGCAACCCCATCTATCTGAGGATTACCAAGGGTGCCTGTAACATCTAAATTAAATTCGCCGCTGCCTGATTCCCAGGCTACCTGCTGCGTGAAAATATTCAGCAGCGCTAAGCCCTCATCTTTCACGTTGATCTCAACCGAGATATCTTCGCTATCTGGCTGAACTTCCATAAAGTTGAAGGCATAGGGAATTTGAGCCGAGAGCGTAAGTGGTTGTTCGGGCGTAGTCGCAACCAAGGCACTCGCTAGGCTGAGCCGAGCATTTTGGTAGAGGAACTGAGCAACGGCTGATTCGATGGGCGTGTCGTTGATGGTGGCGGCGGCGATGTCGGCTTGCCCTCTTAGCTGTGGGTTGGCAAGCGTGCCGCCAAGAGACGCTGTGGCATTTGCAAAGCCATCAATATCCAGCGGAATTTCTAAGATGTCGCGGAGGGATTCGACATTGAGATTTTGTGCGGTGGCCTGCAAGGTTGACGTGAGTTCGGTGTCACGTCCAAAGACGAGCTGACCGGCTAGGTTGATGGCGGCTACGGCGGGCTGCGTTGAATCTACATCTACAGGATCAGACTGAGGGTTCAGAGGAGCAGAGAGATCGGGTAGGCCTTCGGCGGGATCTATATCAACGTTTGGATCGATGTCTGGCTGGGCTGGAATGGGTAGGACAGATGCGAAACGTACGGGTTCTAGCGTGAGTACGCTGGGCCTGAGACTTCCTTTAGCGACGACTTCTTGCGCGCGATAGTCGTCGCCCCACTGCCAGTTTGCACCAGCAAGATCAAAGGCTAGATTGAAGTCAGTGCCTGCTCCGTCGAGCTGGATGCTGCCTGCAAAGGGGCCGCTAAGTTCTTTGAGCGGAGGCAGCGGGCGAGCTTCATCGGCAATGAGTTCGGCTGTTTGAAGTGCCTGAATTTCTGATAGACGCCGCAATTGCTCTAGCAGGGCGGCATCAGCACGGCCCGTAGGACTAGTGGCCAAAATAGCGTCTAGCTCTGATTCGGACGGTGGATCGGTGATCCAATCTGGGGGAGCAAGGCCTCGGCGGAAGTCTTCTAATTGGTAAATGGAGAGGGCGGTGAGAATGTTTTGTACGTTACCGCGCTGCGTTTGCAAGCTGGCGCTGTAGACCGGAACTGGGCCGTCTATGTCAACGCGCCCGTTAAGTGAATAGGTGTTGCGGTTGAAGTCTAGTGCGCCATCGGTGAGGGTGGCTAAACCGTTGGCGTAGCGGACTTTGCCTGCGAGGCGTCCGGCGTTGATGTAGCCAAGACCTAGCTTATTGATGGCAATATCACCAGCTAGGGTTTGGCTGTTGAGGTTGACGGCTAAGTCGGCGTTAGAGAGGGTGCCGCGTAGCTGACCGATATCACTGGTTCCTGCGGGTGGGAAGTTGAGGGCGGAGAGGGGGAAATTACCTGCATTGATGTTAAGAATTTCGCCTTGAGTTTGGCCTTTGGCGAAGGCGTTGCGCCAGCCAACATCGAAATTGAGATCGGGTGAGGTGGCTGGATTGTCGGTGTTGAAGATGGAGGGGCCGATGTCTAGAGCGATGTTGTCGGTATTGCCAGTAAGGTCTAGATCTAGGCCGTCGCTGAAGGCGAAGTCAACGGTGCCAGTGAGCAGGTCGTTGAAGGGGAGCGTGTTGACGATGAGGTTAGCGAGGCGAACGTCGCCGCTGATGTTAGGGGCTTCGGGGTTACCGGCGATGGTGCCGCTGAAGTCGGCGCGTCCGGCGAGGTTGAAAATATCGGGAATGGTAACAAAGGGGATTTCGTTGATGCCGTAGTCTTTGGCGATGACGTTGAGATCGAGGCGTTCGATACCCTCGAAGCCGCTGTCAAAGATAGGAGTGATGGTGCCGTTGGCAGTGATACGGTCGGTGCGGGCGTCGGTGATTTGAAGCTGTTGGCCGTTCCAGGCGACCTGGGCGGTGAGCGGATCGCTGAGGCTGGCGAGCTGAGGGCTGAAGGTGGCTACGCCGTTGGTGAAGGCGACGTTTCCTTGGGCTGCGATCGCCCCAATTTTTGTATTCGCCGTATTCCCACTCGCGGTAAAGTCGCCGCTGACCTCGCCTTCTAAGTTTTCAGATATCGTACTGAGATCGACATTGGCTAGATCAAAAGCTGCGTCCCACTGCTTGCCAACCAAGATTGCCTGAGGCGTTGACGGTACCGCCGCCGATTTTGAAGGCGCTGTCTCGAAAGGCGATCGCACTTCCATTAATTGCGATCGCCCCTGCTCCCGGATACTGCGCATTCGGCGCACTCCAATCAATCGTCGTGCTAACATCACCACCCCGACTCACAACGGTGGCATCGGCAGAGACCAAGCCCAGCTTGAATCCAGGATTAAGGCCATAGATCTGAGCAATCTCAAGGGCAGGCAGACTGCGACCTGTGACATTAAAAGTAAACGGCGTGCCGCTGGCTAAAAGCACCTGACCAGAACCGCGTAGGGCTCCACCAGTCGTCGGCGTAGCTGTGATGTTGCTAAGCGACAGCTGCTGACCCTGCAATCGAAAATCGGTAGAGGCCGTATTGAATGCGAGCTTATCGACCGTGAGAACTTCAGTGGCAACAGCACTCCCCGTAAAGATCGGATCGTCCATTGCGCCGGTAATAGTCGATACCGCATCGAACACACCTTCTGTCGGCACCGGCAGATCTAAATCGACGGTGCTTGTAAACTCTTCAACTGTTACATTGTCAGCCGCTACTGCTAGGTCGTAGCCCTGATCGAAATCGACCAAGCCTTCGGCCACCGCGTCAATTTCGCCATATTCTGCGCTGAGTCGGTCAATTGACCATTTATTGCCCTGAAACCGCGTCTGCCCCTGAATATTCTCAAACGGTAGCGGCAGAATTTCAGTGCTGACGCCAGCATCTTCTACGCTGAGCACCCCTGAATAGTCAAACGGCCGATCAGGCCGAAAAGCCATGTCCATCGTGCCGTTTACGGTGCCAGAAGTAATCGCAAACTTATCTGTAAAAAGCCCAATGGTCGGCAGCGTAAAATCTAGAATGTCGTCGAGCGTTAGCTGGTCAGACTGAAGCGATAGATTCGTTGCACTTTTAATATTGCTATCTGAAGAATCCTCGCCCGTTTCAGCCGCAACGTCCTCCGCTGATTTAACTATGGCGACTGGCTGCACCTCACCGGTTAGCGTCAGCGTGCCGCCATCTTGCGGATCGCCTGTCACTTCAAACCGGGTACGGCGGGCGTCTTCTCCCGCTACCACCACATCATCAAAATTCACCTTGCCATTCACGTTGCTAAACGGAATCGTGTCCGGCTCATCAGGATTCAACGGCAGCGGCACCAGCGTAATTTGAGAGTCTTGAATGCGAATATCATCCAGGCGAATTTCAAATCGAGGATCTTCTGTTTTCTCTTCTTGCTCAGGCACATCAATGTCGAGCCAGCCTCTTTCTTCATCCTGCTCTAGATAGCCGTCCACCCCTTCCAACGTGAGATCTAAGCCCAGATCGAACGTCAGCAGAGGTTTCAATGAGATCGAACTTGACCGTCACGGATTCTACGCTAGCGGTTGTGGAATCATCTACACCCGCACCGATGGTTGAGGGGCCGACCCGCAAACTGCCAAAGCCAACGTCTTCTACATCGCCAAGGTTAACCGGACGCTCTAAAGACTCAGTGAGTTGCTTAGAAATAAGGGGAGACAGGTCGTCTTGAATAAAAATCCAGGCCCAGGCGGCTAGGCCCAAGCCGCCCGCACTAAAAAGCGTGCCTATGAACGCGCCTAGCCAAAACCAAGGAAAAGACGTCGCCTACGTTAGGGCGCTAGTTCCGGTGCTGTCTCTGGTGGTGTTCCTGGCAGTGCTTCTGGCAGTGCTTCTGGCACTGTGTCAGACGACTGATTGGTCGATATCTCTGGCGATACCTGTGAGTCGTCAGAGTTTGGCGACGCTGGCGGATCGGTATTTGGCGGCACTTGGGAGGGGCTAAAGCCTGACTACTCAGTTACTGTAGCAACATTGGATGAGGATTTGAGGAGTGTGTAGCACTTTGAAGAGTGGCCACTTGGAAAGCTGACGGGCAATATGCTGTGGCGCTGACAACGGCCAAAGCTTCCTATAATGATTACCGCGTGCTGAAAACGTAAACTCCAGATCGTCACTCTGGGTCGTCTTTATGAGCTGGCTGTGGAGCTAGCGACTATCCTCACTATGGCCCTCTATGGATACGCTCACCTCCCCTGCTCCCTCGCCTTTACCTAATCCCTTTCTCAAGTTTCAAAGCCGCTATCTCATCCTGGGGACGTTCCTAATTGCTAGCCCTGTGGTCGGCGGCCTGTACGCAATCTTAGGAGAATGGCAGCTGCTGCCACCGCCCAGCGAAGATCCGATTTCGACCCCGATTTTAACCATCACTATTCTGACGGTGATGGGGCTTGCCATTTTGTGGGTGGGCCAACATAGAGGGCTCAGCATAAAGTACTTGTTTGGGCAGCGAGTGCCTAAGGTTTCTGTCTTTTATAGTTTGCTTTTGGTGGCGAGCCTGCTGCTGTTTTCCTTAGGCATATCTTCTGTCTCCTTTTACCTTTTGTCCTTATTTTTTCCTGGCTATGTTGAGCAGCTGCTAGAGAGTAGCGTGCTGCTGCTGGGCGTGCAAAGTCTGTACCCAAGGCTATATCAGGGGCTGATGCTGTTTTTGCTGGTGGTGTATGCGCCGCTGGTAGAGGAGCTGGTGTTTCGAGGGATTTTGCTGCAAAGGTGGAGCGTGAAGTGGGGCGTACGTCGGGGCCTAGTGGCATCCTCGGTGCTGTTTGGCTCGCTGCATTTGAATAATCCGCTGGGGCTAACGCTGTTTGGGCTGGCAATGGGCGTGCTGTACTTGCGCACGTGCAGCCTGTGGGTGCCGATTGCCTGCCATTCGCTGAATAATTTGGCGGCGGTGGGAATTGACTGGCTCTCTAAACTATTGAGTAGCGGGCAAACCTCTTCTGTGAGTAATGTTCAGGATGTTTGGCTGGTGGGGCTGTTGCTGGTGGCGGTGTCTTTTCCTTTTGTGGGATGGTTTTTGTGGCGTGGTTGGCCAAAGCAAGGCGACCTAATTCCGTATTTGATGAATGTTGGTGTGGTGAAAGGCCATCTACAAACGGACGCTAGGCAAGATAAGGTGGATCGATTGCTTTGAAAGCCTTTGAAAAAATCTAGCGATTGTCTATGCCGCCTATTCGCCGCGTTCGTCAGCACGTTAATCCGCTTAGCAGCAAGTATGCGAATCCTGCTGATGCGCCAGATTGGAACGCGGTGTTTGTGAATCCGGCGCTGCCGCTGCATATGGACATTGGCTGCGGGAAGGGTGACTTTGTGCGCGAGATGGCAGGTAAGGTGCCGGATTGGAATTTTTTGGGCCTGGAGATTCGAGAGCCGCTGGTGGAGCGGGCTTTGATTAGACGCGATCGCGCCAATCAACCCAACCTCCACTTCGTTTTCTGCAACGCCAATAACTCACTCAAGCCTCTGCTGGCCAACTGGCCCGAGTGCCCTTTAAAAACCGTCAGCATTCAGTTTCCCGATCCTTGGTTTAAAAAGCGCCATCAAAAGCGGCGGGTGGTGCAGCCGGAGCTAGTGGAGGCCTTAGCTGAGCTGATGCCTGCGGGGGCGATGGTGTGGTTGCAGTCAGATATTGAAGAGGTATGTGTGGAAATGTGCGATCGCTTCACTGAAAACGCTGACTTCACCCGAACAGGCACTGACTGGCTAAGTGAAAGTCCATTTGTGGCAAAGACAGACCGGGAACGCGTAACGGGAGATAAAGGACTGCCGGTATACAGAGCGAAGTATATACGGCAGTAGGCAGCTCAAATGCTCAAACCTATGGCGGTGTCCTACAGCGGTGTCTGAGAATCGTGTAAACTTTTATAAATACAGCGATGAAAAAGATATGTCTGAGCCAGTTGGTTTCGGGAAAAAAACACCTAAAAAGCCCAAGTCAGAGCGTACGCAAAAGCGGGAAAAAGCGTCTAAGCAGTACGACAAAATGAAGACGGATGGCCTGCCGGAGTATGAGGTGTATGTGCGCGGTGAAGGCACGAAGCAGTGGTATCCGATCGGGGCGATCGCGGTTCGCAGATCCAGCCAAATCAGCCGCGCTATCTATCACAGTGAAAAAGACTTGCTCCAGGGCGCGTTTCGCGCGTTTCCAGTATTGAAGAAGAGCCGGGACAGCTTGGAGTATGGGTATCGGCTGAAGGGTGAGACCGAGGATGATATTGAACCGGCTAAGAAGCAGCGCGATCGCTCTGAGCGTGGTTTGATGGGTGCGATTAACGGCATTAAAGGACTGTTTGGCGCTAAGAAATCAGAAGGTTAAGAACAGCAGGATAGACGATGACTGATTCGAGCGAGGCGCAGAATAAACCGACCCTTACTTACTGGCACGTGTGGACGGATGATGACGGTATTAGTCATCAAAGTCAGTGCGAGCTAACCGACTTTTCACAGGAAAGTATGGGCGGCGATGCTGCGCCGCAGTGGAATAACCGGCTGATGAGTGGCGATGCGGAAGTGCTGTTTGCTACGCTGCCGGTGGGCTGGGTGGGCGAATGGCATGAGAACCCAAGGCCGCAGTGGATTGTCCCGATATCTGGCGTTTGGTATGTAGAAACGATGGACGGAGTGCGAGTGGAAATGGGGCCAGGGGAGATTTCTTTTGGTGCTGATCAGAACACTCGGGCTGATGCGGATGGGAAGCAGGGGCATACCTCTGGGTGCGTGGGCGATGCGCCTGCGAAGCTGATGGTTATCCAACTAAAGGGCGATGATTATTGGGCGGCGAAACCGGGAGAATTGGAGCTGTAATGTGTCGGAGATTTGTCGGATGAAGTCTGAGCCTTTGGATTCGGCAACGATTGACCGCGTGATTGAGATGGCGTGGGAAGATAGAACAACTTTTGAGGTGATTGAGAAGCAGTTTGGCCTTAAAGAGAAGGATGTGATTGCTTTGATGCGTAAGCACATGAAGCACTCTAGCTTTAAGATGTGGCGTAAGCGAGTGACTTCTCGAAAGACGAAGCACGCCAAGCTGAGAGATTTTGAAGTGGGTCGGTTTAAGTCGAGCAATCAGAAGAACTATTAAGGTTTAGCTCTGAGGTTTAGCTCTGAGGTTTAGCACTTTGGAAGACTTCGTAACTGTCATTTGAACATAGTTGCCTAAGTAGGCCATGATTGTGGCGTACTAAAAGCTCCTCAAGTTTGCCAGCATATACTTAGGCGTTGCTCTGTTTGATTTTAGGGGCAACCAGTTTTATGAGTGGATCGATTAGTCAATATCCATTGAATTCAGTTGGTATGTTCTACGGGGGTAGGGCATATTAATATTTTTGTGCCGAGCTGTAGGAAAAAATCCTTATGGTTTTAGTGCGATACGATTCACTGTTCTTTCTTTATTAAAAGAGGTACGCATTTATGTGTGTAGGTTGCCTGGTAATTTCTACGTTCACCTTTATTGTTCCGGTCTCTGATATTGATGTGGCAGCATCTAATTTGCCTCAGTCTATAAACAATTCAGCGCCGACAACCCTAGTAATGGGTCAAGATGCGGGTATTGAGACCGTAGAAAAAGAAATTCAAGCAGTTTTAGATCAGCTGCCCGATTCTGAAGCTGCCGATTTTTTGCAAGATGGTTTAGAAACTACGCTGGTGCGTTTGGATACGGCGACTAGCGGCCAGCAGGCTCAAGCCATCATTGATGAAGAAATTAATAAGCTATCTGAGGAATTTGCAGTCGCGCCTAATGCTGATGCCGTTATTGATATTTTGGTGGATATTCGCAACTCAGCGCCCACTTATAACTTCCAGGGTGACCCTAACGCTACAGAGCTTCAGTCAAGCGCTGGCGCTGTGCTAGTGCCAACCGGCCTACAGCTCAATCAGCGATCAGGCTGGCTGTTTTAAGATGTCTCGCTAAAAAACTTATTCAGGTAGCCGGTCTGGTAGCGTGATGGTGAAGGTGGTGCCGCTGCCTAGCGTGCTGGCGATGTTGATGGTGCCCTGAAGCTTTTGAGTGACCAGGTTATACACCAGGTGAAGGCCCAGGCCGCTGCCGCCCCGCTCACGAGAAGTAGTGAAAAAGGGCTCGAATACTCGGCTCTGGTGTTCGGGTGAAATGCCGCAGCCGTCGTCGGTGTATTGCATCATCACCTGGCCGGGATGCTGGTGAAGGGCGAGGCGTAGGGTGCCTGTTTTGTGCTTGCTCTCATGTTCGTTAGGGTAGGCGTGGGTGAGAGAATTGATGATCAGGTTGGTGATGATTTGTGCGATCGCCCCAGGATAGCTGTGCAGCGTAATGGTGCTATTGCCCTCTAGCACAATGCGATGCGGCGTTTGCTTAAGCGTTGGGGTGAGATTGGTGATCACCTCTTGTAGATATAGTTTGAGCGCAAACGTTCGCGCCTGAAGGCTGGACTGATCGACGGCTACCTGCTTAAAGCTGTGAACCAAATCTCCTGCGGTGCGAAGGTTGCTCAAAATGAGCTGGCTGCACTCAGCGGCAACCTCTAAATAACTGTTGAAAGAAGATTTTCTAAGGTTGCCCTCTGCAATATCAGCGGCGATCGCCTTTGTTGCATTCTCTAAGGTAGAGGCTGTTGTAATGGCCGTCCCTACGGGCGTGTTGATTTCATGCGCCACGCCTGCAACCATATTGCCCAAAGCCGCCATCTTTGCCGAGCGAACCAGCTCTGTCTGGGTCGATTGCAGCGTTTCTAGTGCCTGCGAAAGCTCTTTTGTTTTTTCTGCCAGCTGTAATTCTGCCTGCTTGCGATCGGTAATATTAATGCCGGTGCCAATCAGCCGATCAATCTGACCGTGATTGTTAAACAGTGGCGCGTGCGTATTAAGCCACCAAACTTTTTTACCACCAACATCGGTATATTCTTCGCGCGTAATCGGTACGCCCTGCTCAACACAGGCCTGATGATTGCGCGCAATAGTCTCAGGTGGCACTAGCTGCTTCAGATCAAGTCCTTCTATTTGCTCGCGCGATAGCCCCGACATTCGCAGCGCAGTTTGATTCACTTCAGCGACGCGAAACTGGCCGTTTCCCAGCACGTCTATGACAGATATCCCCGCTTCTATGCCATCGTAAATGCTGCGTAAAAACGATTCTTGCTGTGCCGTATGGCGCTGTAGCGATCGCAGCTGCACCTGGTTCTCAATTCTTGCCAGCAGCTCTCCCTTTTTTACAGGCTTGGTTACATAGTCTACGCCACCTAGCTCAAAGCCTTTTACCACGTCCACCACATCGTCCAGCACGGTTAAAAAAATGATAGGAATATCTCGCGTGCGAGCGTCTGCTTTTAGGCGCTTGCACACCTCGTAGCCGTCCATAACCGGCATTTTGATATCGAGCAAAATCAGGTCGGGTGGGTCAAGTTGAGCGGCGGCGATCGCCCTGGCCCCCTCTAAAACTGGACGCACTTCGTAGTCATGCTGCGTCAGCACCTGAAGCAAAAGCCGAAGGTTGTCAGGCGTGTCGTCTACCGCTAGGATGCTGGGCCGCAGCGGAACACCTTTCCGATCGAATTTAGCGCCCGAAACCTGACTGGCAAAGACCTGACTGGCAGAGACCTGACTCACGCTTCCTCTTCTCTCTCCCTATCTTCTCGCTTTTCATCTGTCTTTTCGACGGGCTCTCTTCTTTCATCTTTGGCTGCTTCTTTTCCTTTTTCTACTACTTTGTTCGATCTAAGCGCGCTCAATATTTTCTCGTACTGAAAATTATTAAGGGCGTTAGCTAACATTTCAGCAAGCGTTTCATTTTGGGGGCGAATGCGCTCAATAATCTCTAAAATTTGGCTCCACTGAATTCTTTCCGCTGCTGATTCTAGCTCGCTGAGTAGATGAGACGGCAGCTGGTTGAGCTGACTGGTATCTATGTCAGTGGTGGTAGATGTTAGAGCGGTTGCGGCGATATCGCTAGCATTTTCCATATCGTACAAGTAGCGAACGCCTAGATGCTTTCTCATCGCCTCAAAAATTTCGGTGGTGCGAAACGGCTTATGAATAAAGTCGTCGCAGCCTGATTCCATCGCCGCGGTCTGTTCTTCTCTAAAGCTGCTGGCCGAGAGCGCAATGATTTTAGGGGCAACTGCTTTAAACTGCCCTTTGCTTTGAGCACGTCGAATCTGCTGCGTGGCCAAGTAGCCGTCTAAAATAGGCATTCTCATATCCATCCAGACAAGATGAGGCTGCCACTCAATCGTGATATCGACGGCGGCTCGGCCATTAGCCGCTTCTTTGAGCTTAAAGCCTAGCGGCCGGAGCAGCGTAGTCAGTAGCTTCCGGTTTGCAGGCTTGTCATCCACAATTAAAAGCCGGTATTGAGGCTGATTGAGCGCGATCGCCAGCACCCGCCGCTCAGGCAATCTCTCATCCATCTGCAACCCGGACACTACCCGCGCCGTTGTGGTTAATCGTGCGGTTGTGCCGCTACCGAACTCGCTCTCAATGGTTAGGTCTCCACCCATCAGCTGCGCGAACTTCAGGCTAATTGGCAGGCCTAGCCCAGTGCCTTCTGAAGCAGTTTGTCCTGCTTGAGTTTGAACAAAAGGCTTAAAGATTTTACTGACTTCACTTTTGTGAATACCTGGCCCGGTGTCTCTCACCTCAAACTGTAGTGCAATTTTTTCGGCTGTTGTTTCTTCTGCTTCTATGCGCGTAAAGCCTACATGCAGGGAAACGCTGCCAGCGGCTGTGAACTTAACCGCATTGCCTAAAAGATTAATGAGTACCTGACGCAGCTTGCCCTGGTCGGCTGAAATGTAGGGCGGGAGTCCTAGGTCGTAGTGAAAGTCTAGGGTGAGCTGTTTTTCGTCGGCTCGCAGCCGAAACATATTGCGCAAGTCGTCTAGTAAACGATAGAGATCAAACTCAGTCGGCGTGAGCGAAATTCGGCCCGCCTCAATTTTTGACATATCAAGCACGTCGTTAATGAGGTTGAGCAAATGCTCTCCGCTGCGGCCGATAATTACCGCGCTCTCACGGTGTTCTGTGGTGACGGTTGTGCTTTGTTCTAGGATTTGCGCAAAGCCTAGAATAGCGTTGAGGGGCGATCGCAGCTCGTGACTCATGTTTGCTAAAAACTGACTCTTTGCCTTATTTGCGACCTCAGCTGCCTGCTTAGCGGCTGCCATTGCCGCCACCGCCTGCTTTCGCACGGTAATATTTCTAATCACAGCCTGAACAATGCGCTTGCCTTCAATCTCCATAGAGGCCAGCCAGACATCTGCATAAAACGGCTCTCCATCTTTACGCTCGTGCAGCCATTCAAAATTGTAGGTGCCCGCCCTTATTGCCTTTGCGACCGTGCTTCTCACCACCCTGGCAGACGCTCTGCCGTCCGGCTGATAGGCAGGTGAAAAATCAGCGGGCGTTTTCCCTTCAAAATCAGCCATACTCTGACAGCCGAACATTTTCAGCGCCGCTAAGTTGCAGTCTATAATAGACCGCGTGTCTAGCAGTAAAATAGCGTCCTGCCCACCTTCGTACAGCGTGCGATATTTTTGCTCAGAAAGTCCCAGGTACTTTTGCGCCTGCTGCCGTTCAGCCATCTCTTCCTCTAGCGCCTGAGTGCGTTCTTTCACCTTGCGCTCTAAAGATTGAGAGTGATCTTCTAGCTGAGCAAAAGACGCTTGCAGCTGTTCGCTCATATTTTCAAAGCTCAGCGCCAGCGTCTTAAACTCTCTAATGCCAGAGGTCTTAAGTGTCGGGCTAATTTTACCGTCTGTAAAGTTTTGACGACTGGCTTCAGCGAGCGTTTGGCTAACGTTGCTTAGCTCTAAGATAGGCCGACTAATGCGACCTGCAATTAGCGCCGCTAGCACTGTTGCGGCGGCAGCGGCCAAAATGCAAAAGATAGCGGTCGTTTTATTATTGTTGTTTATCTGTTCCAAAAACCTGGACTCAGGCACCATCACAACGACCAGCCAGTCTAAGCCAACGCTGTCTTTCCAAGGATTGACCTGAACAAAGTAAGCCTGTTCTTCTAGCCTCATCTTTATGCGCTGCGGCTGCTGAATTTGGGAGAGTCCGCCTAGCTGCTGCTCTAAGTTTTGAGTAGCGGTGCGAATCAATGGATTAAGGCTTTGTGTCGCCCGAATAATGTCAGCTTGCCCTGCATTGATAACAACAGGATTGCCCTCAGAAGCGGCCAGTAGTTTGCCGGGTCTATCAATAACGAAGATTTGGTCTTGAGCGTTGGGCGCTAGACTGTGCAGAAAGCGGCTGATGTGCGCAAGGCTCAGGTCAACGGTGGCTACGCCTTGCAGCCTTCCTGCTAAATCATACAGTGGCGTAGAGGCTGAAATCGCAATGACAGATTCTCTCTCAACGTAGTTAAATGGCTCTGTCCAAACCTGTTTCTGAGCCGTCACAGGCTTCTGAAACCAGGGCCGCCTTCTGGCATCTTGGTTTGGGATGGTCTGTATCGGCTGCGATCGCCTCCCCCTTTCATCCACGCTATAAAGCGTATAGTCGCCTGCTACCGGATATGTTTCGGTTTTCTCTATTGTGAAGTCATTATCATCAGCATCGTCAGCACCTCTACCCACTGCAACGCTCCCGCCCTGGATGCTGCTAATGTACACATAGCTCACAGAGTCAAAGGCCTGGAGCTGGTTCCAAAGCCGCCGCTCTAGATCGATAGGATTATTGATATCCACCAGGCCTGTCTTAACCGCATCAACGTTTAAGTGATTAATTGTCAATGGCGTAGCTAGATAGTCTTTAAGCTCGTGTTCAACGCGATAATTGGTTGCAATCAGGAGCTGAGTGCCTAAGTCTTCAACCGCTTTCTCTCCATTTTTAAAAGAGAGAAAGCCAACAATGCCAACCGCGCCTAAGATTTGGCCGACTGTGGTAAAAATGAGCAGCTGCTGTATGGATAGTGAGCGAGCGGGCCGGATGGTCATGATGAATCAACCCAGCGGCAAATTGAACCAGAAGCGTGAGCCGTTACCCACCTGGCTGGTGAGCCCGATCTCTCCGCCGTGCGCTTCTACAATGCGCCGACAGATATACAGCCCTAGCCCGAGACCTTGCGTGGGGCTTGCTGTTATACCACGCTGATAAAGCTCAAAAATAGAGTCTTGCTGAGCGGTGGAGATGCCGATGCCATTGTCACTGACTGTGCAGCAGAGCTTTCCGGCGTCGCTGAGTTCAGCGGTGATGGTAATGGTGATGCCGAGCGGATTGTACTTGAGCGCGTTGCCCAGCAAGTTTTCAAACACGCGCCACAGCTGAGCGCGATCGCCATTGACTAAAGGCAGTGAATTGGATGCCTGCACGTTCACCAGCGCCCGCTTTTTCTCACAGCCTAGCCACCAGTCTTCTACGACTGCACTGATCAGCTCCGAGGGTGAAAAAGGTTCGCGCTGAATGGCTACGCCCCAAATTTCGATGCCATGCGTTTCAATGAGCGTGTTGATCATCTTTAGCTGGCGATCGCACCCCGCATTCATCCGCTTTAGCACCGACAGTGGAATTTTTGCGCTGGGCGGCTCCTCATTCTCCATTCGATGCTGAATCAAGCTTTCTAGCACATTGGTCATTCCCGTCACCGGATTGCGCAGGTCGTGCGTCAGCGCGTGAATGTAGATCTTCAGGGCGTTCTGCGCTTTCTCTCGCTGGTGCACCTCCGTTTCTAGCGCCTCAGTTCGCAGGTGCACCAGCGTCTCTAAGTTTTGGTTAAAGCGTTTTAGCGCCGCCTGAGAGTCTGCTAGGGCCACCAAATCGCGATAGGCTCGCAGGCCAGAGACTAGCGTTGTAAACAGCTTTTGCTGCGTCAGCTCTAGCTTTGTTTTGTAGTCGTTAATGTCGTAGTTGAGCACTACTGATTCTTCAGGCACCTGTCCTGGCTGCCCAGTTCGCAGCACAATCCGAACGGTGTTGTTTTCTAGCTCTTCGCGAACGTACTTGGCCACTTGCAGGCCCGCGTCCTGCGTTTCCATAATCACATCTAGCAGCATCAGCGCCGTATCGGGATGGCGCGAGATCAGCTGCTGCGCCTCTGCGGCTGAGTACGCAGAAATGAAATCAAGCGGCCTATCTTCAAATGAAAAAAACTTAAGCGCGACCTTGGTGGCCTGATGTACCGCAGGCTCGTCATCTACCAGCATTACCTTCCAAGCAGGCGCGCTACTCTTTGAGATTACCGGCTCGATCTCGTCAGCAAACACTAGCAGATCGTCGTCGCTCTCTATTTTTTCATTAGCAGCACTTGCATCGGGAAATAGGCGATCGGCAAAAACCATGAATCAGGCGAATAAGTATTAAGAAATAGGAGAAATAGAGCGCTTAATCAAATTAGCTGAACGTGGAAAATATCGCGGCAGCTACGCGATTAAACAGCAGGTAATAAAAGTAAGGTGCCTCCGTTAAGAATAGTACTGATCGGCAAAACCAGCATCTGTGACTTTAGACCAGTCCAGCCCTCAGCGCTTTCACCGCGACCTGCACGCGGTCGTTCGCGGCGAGCTTTGTCATGAGCGATCGCATGTGCGCTTTTACAGTGTTTGGGCTAATAAACAGCTGCCGAGCAATCGCTGGATTACTCAGCCCCTCTACTAGCAAATTCAGGACATCCAGCTCTCGCTCTGACAGATCCTGTCCGAGGCCTTCAGCAGGCCGACCCGCACGTTCCTCTGGCTGCTGCGCGGTCATACAGGCGAGTGCCAGCTGCGCCACCTTCGCATCTAAATAAACGCCGTCTTGGGACACGGTGGCGATCGCCGTCAGCAGCACATTCAAACGGCCGCCTTTAATGCAGTAAGCTTCGGCCCCGCTCGAAAACGCTGCCAGCACCTCTGTCTCGGTGGTGTGCGAGGTGAGCATGACCACCTTCGTCTTCGGCAGCTGCACCTTTATCTGCCGAGTCGTCTCAATGCCATCAATGCCCGGTAGCCCAATATCCATCAAAATTAAATCGGGCTTGTGGGCAGCGGCGGCTTCTACGGCCAAATAACCATCGTCTACCGTTTCTACAATCGTCAGCTGCGTGTAGCTCATCAGCGCCTGCTCAATCCCTAGCTGCACCAGCGGATCGTCTTCAATGACTAAAATGCGTAGGGCGGGGAGCTGGATACGGGAGTCCATAAGCAAGGCGTCAGACATCCTAGCGTCTGCACGTTTCATGCGCTAAACGGCATCTGTAATTGTACCTTTTGTAGCCAGCTCAGAACGGTAAACTTGTACGGTCATCTTTTAGAGCGTGCTTAATACGCTCTGCCAGCTAAAGAAGACGGCCATTCCTAACACAATCGTTAGCAATAAATTCTGTGTCATTTTGCCAATGACGATGGCTGCGATCGCGCCTATCAATCGAGCGTTCATATAGCTGATCTGAAGTGTTCCATCTGATAGCAATACTTCAGGAACGACAATGGCCGTGAGCATGACTGGTGGTAAGTAGCGTAGCGCCTTAAGGAGGGTGGGCGAGAGGGTGATGCGGCTGCTGGCGCCAAACATGACGTAGCGAATCGGCAAAGGTGGCGATCGCCATGCCGCCCACAATTAATATTTCATTTATAGCTGGGTTCATAGCTCCGTTCACTTTTAAAGAGATTTGTGGGTAAAGGACTCGGTGTAGACGCCGGTAAGAATGCCTGCGATCGCCCCTAGCATGAGGCCCAGCTTGTGCGGCAGCGGATTTGCGATTACAGACACAAGGCCCGCCATTATCACAGCGGCCACCATCGGCCTATTTTTTAGATACGGCACCGTCATCCCGATAAAGGTGACTGACATTGCAAAGTCCAGGCCCCAGTCTGCTGCGTTGGGAATTAGCCGACCTGCGGTAATGCCCAGCAGCGTACAGAGCAGCCAGTTTAGATACATTGCGATCGCGGCCCCTAAGTAGTACCAGTGCTTAAAGGGCGATCGCATCTGCTCATGTTCTGGAGCTTCGTAGCGGCGAATGGCTACGGCAAACGCCTCGTCTGTGAGCAAAAAAGCCAGCGGGATTTTCCATCGCTGCGGCAGGCGCTTGATGTGCGGCACCAGGCTGACGGCGTATAGAATATGTCGCAGATTTACGACAAACGCGGTCAGCACAATCAGCAGCCAGCTCGACTGTGTGGCAATCATGCCTGCCGCAATAAACTGAGAAGATCCTGCAAATACGAGGGCAGACATTGCTAGCGTGCCTTCAGCAGAAAGGCCGCCGTTTGTCGCTAGCGTGCCGAAAATAATTCCAAAGGGAATCGCACCAACGATCAGCGGAAAAATATCGCGTGCGCCCGCCCAAAATTCAGCGCGGCGGCGGGTGCGAAATGCAACAGGCAAAGAAAGAGAGTGAGACGGCATTTTTAAAGCTTTTGTGAATTTAACCTGCCTATAGCCTATCGGTATGTGTTGTTTGAATCTTGTACGTTTTTGCAGAGCAGATAATTCCTGACAGCAGAAATCTGGCTAGGAGGTAGGGCCAGACGTTTTATATATTGCTGTTTCCATCAATCTTATGACTGATAATTTGACCCACAATTCTGCTGTTATAAAAGCAACCATTATTTCTGAAACCACAGACAATAGTTTGCCACTTGCCGCTGTAGAAGCAGATACTTCGACCATCATTACGGTTGATGACGATGGCAATGGAGACTTTTTGACGATTGCTGAGGCGATCGCACAGGCGGGCGAAAGTTCGACCATCACCGTCACGGGTGGCGAAGATAACGTTCATATCGAAAATGACATTGTTATCAACAGAAGTATTTCAATTACGGGCGATGGCGATGTCACCATTGATGCCACGTCTGAAGGCAGAGTGTTTAACATTCAAGACGGCGATGCAGCTACGCAGCAGCAGGTCACCCTATCTGGGCTCAAGCTCACCGCTGGCGCTAGCGAATTTGGCGGCGGTATCTTCAACGCAGAATCTCTGATATTAGAGAGCGTCACGCTCGCCAACAACACCTCAAGCTTTGGCAGCGGCCTTTACAATGCGGGCGTAGCCACGATTAAAAGCAGCACCATCGCCAACAACGCTGGCCCTTCTGGAGATGAGACATTCAGCTTGGGCGGCGGTATTTTTAACGCAGCAGGTGCAACGCTAAGACTTGAGAACAGCACCATCGCCGCAAACCAAGCGTCTATTGGCGGCGGCATTTATAGCCAAGGCGCTGCGGCTGATAGCGGAGACAGCACGAACGATACGACAGATGATATTGACGATGCGCTGATCATTGAGGCGGACGAAGCAGGCAGTAGTCTCAAGGTTTTTAACAGCACGATTGCTAACAACAGAGCCTCTGTCAGCAGTGCAGGCATCTACACCGAAAGCTCAGCTTATTTGTTCAGCACAATTGTGGCAGATAATCTGAACAACGGTGCGACCGGTAACGATTTGTCGATAGCGGGAAGCGGCAGTATTACGGCCGAGAGCAGCTTAATTGAAAGCAATGTCGATTTGCTGAGCGCCCAGAGTACCAACAACCTGACGGGCGTAGAGCCACGGCTTGATCCTAACGGCTTGCAGGACAATGGTGGCGCGACCCAAACGATTGCTCTGCTATCGGACTCGCCTGCCAAAGATAAAGGCGGCGTGTTAGATTCGCTAGCGACCGATCAGCGAGGCGCTGGGTTTGGCCGGGTGGTAGGGGCTGCTGCTGATATTGGTGCGTTTGAGCTGAGTGAGGATGGTAATCCGGATGAGCCTCGTAGCTTTAGAACGGATGAGGATACTAGCCTGACGTTGACGCGATCGCAGCTAATTGGCGATCGCGACGACGATGAAGACAATCGCCAGGTCTCTATCAATATGCTCTCTGCTCTGGGCGCTACGATTGTTGATAATAACGACGGCACGTTTACCTATAGTCCCGTTGCGGCTACCGCGCTACAGGCACTCTCGTCTGATGCAAGTGCAACAGATTCTTTTACGGTGAATGTGGAAGGCGATGAAGACACCCAGATAGCCGTTGATATTCAGGTGAGCGGACTAAACGATGCGCCTGTATTTACGAGCGCCCCTGCTTTCTCCGTGGTAGAAAATATCATAGATATCGGCAGCGTTGTGGCCACTGATGTTGATAGCCAAGGCCTTACCTATTCACTTGAAGGCGCAGATGCGGACGCGCTGACAATTGATGCTAGCACCGGAGAACTCAAGTTTAAGCAAGCGCCCGACTTTGAGCGTGCGAACAACAGCTTTACGGCTAGAGTCCTTGCGAGTGATGGTGAGAGCACAACCGGCCAGGATATTACGATTGCGGTTACCGACGTGGATGACACCGATGACACGCTGGCTCCTATTACCACTGAGCTGACTTCTGAGATTCTCACTAATCTTAAAGTGGGTGCTAACGGTGCTGTGACGAGCCTGACGTTCGGGTTTGATCCTAGCCGCATGCTTTTTGAAGGGTTAGAAGTGCCTAATAATATAGGCGTTAGCTTTAGTAGCGATGTTCCAGAGGCCGATGCGAGCTTTGATAATCTCTTGGGCTTTTATGAAATTGCAGATGCTAATGGGGGGATTGATACGGACGGTGATGGTGTTGCAGATGTGTTGGTTGGGGACGCTGGCTATGCTAAAGCGGCTTTGAACAATCGTATTGATGCGCTCACGCTGAGAGCTGGCCGCGTGAATACCAGCGTGAGTGACATGGGCAATATCAGACTGGCGGGCGATCGCCAGTTTGCAGCGATGGTGCTGGCGAATGGCGGCGAGCAAGGCTTTGATGGCTTTATCGCGGCTGAAGGCGCTGAGACAGACGGCGTATTTAATGACGCGGGTAATTCGTCGGGCGATCAGGTGGTGTACTTTAGCTTCTTGGGTGCTAATCCAGATGGTGCTAATCACCTGAAGCATTTGGGTAACAACGTCTTTGGCTTTGAAGATATGTCTAGCAACTTCAATTCTGATAATGACTTTAACGATGCGATCTTCAAGCTTGACTTTGCGGCTTAAGCGGGTGCTGTAGGAAATTGCGTACACTAAATGCTGCCCTCTTTCCAACATCGCTATGACCACTCAGCTCTCACTGACTGAACTGCAAACGGCTCAAAGTCTATTGCAGGACTACGCGCCCGCGCAGGACGCTTTTGCGACGCTGCGTGAACAGGACAATATCCTGGAGGCGGCGTTGACGGAGCTGGTGGCAGATGAGGCGGGGGCGGCAGCGTTTGGGCCGGAGCGGGAAAGCTTGCGGCGTGTGTTTGTGCGCAATCTGCGGCGGGAGATTTGTGGGGATGATAGCTTTAAGGAGAAGGTGGAAACGTATAACAAGAATCCGGGGAAGGCGGCGCTGCTGACGGGGTTGATTGTGTATGTGATTGATGTGGTGACGCTGCCGATTAATCCGGCGATCGCGACGATTGTGGTGCTGTGGGTGCTGAAGCTGGGGCTGCGGACGTTTTGTGAGTATACGGAGCCTCTACAAGACTAGTCGCTGAACCAAGACGATTTTACCCTTCATAGTTTGCGGGTTGCCCATCCATCGTTGAGGGTGTAAATATCTTCTTCAGCGTCCTGTAAGAAGGCAAAAGACGGGTTGGTTGCGGCCGCTTTGAGCCAGCCTTGCTCGTCGATAGTGTCTTCAGTGTCTGCTAACAATACAATGACTCGAACTCGCTGCTCTTTATTATTATTGAGTGGCTGGTCGAGCTGAAGGTGACCTCGACTATCGATAATTCCGGTGGTTTCGATTGCTTGCGTCATGACAGGTTTGGGATAGTCGGTGTGTTTTTATTTTAGGCGATCGCGCCTGCCCTCCGAAGAAGAAGCCTGTCCGCTGTCGCACTCCGAGTGATGGGGCTAAGGCTATCAGCCAGCGTCTGATGGTCATGTATACACGGAAGGCGTTTGGGAGAAGCGCTAGCGGGTTCGGGAGAAGTGTTAGCGAGTTTGGGAGAAGTGTTAGCGAGTTCGGAAGAAGTGTCAGCGAGTTCGGAAAGAGTCGAACTAAGTTCAGGAGAAGTGTCAGCGAGTTCGGGAGAAGTTGAACTGAGTTGGGTGAAGTGCAAACTCAGTTCAGCTCCTTTGTAACTCGGTTCAGAAGTTGTGTGACTGAGTTACAAACTTGTGCTGGTGAGTTTGCCTGAATGCTGAACGGCTAGGCGGATTGGCTGAAGCTGCTCGAATAGCTGCGTGACTTCTTCGGGGGTTGAGTTTAGGCACTGGGCGACTTCGGTGAGTAGGGTGTCGTCTTGGGTGGCTTGGTAAAGGCGGGCAAGCCTTCGCAGGGCAAATTCTGCGTTGAAGTTGTCTTTGAACTCAATGTATATTTCTAGCGACTTATGAAAATGACTTCGGGCCTGTTCACGATCATCTTAGTTCTTCTGCAATGACACCTAAGCCGCAGTAGGTGCTCGCTTGACTGTAGCGGTCGTTGAACTCGATGTAGATATCGAGGGCTTGTTGGTAGTGCGATCTGCGCCTGCTCGTACTCTCTGAGTTCCTCCGCCACCACTGCCCAACTGATGGTAGGTGCTCGCTTGGCTGTAGCGGTCGTTGAACTCAATTTTGATATCGAGGGCTTGTTGGAAGTGCGATCGCGCCTGCTCGTACTCTCTGAGGTCTTGCGCCACACTCGCCCAACTGATGGTAGGTGCCTGCTTGTCTGTAGCGGTCGTTGTACTCGATGTAGATATCGAGGGCTTGTTGGTAGTGCGATCGCGCCTGCTCGTACTCTCTGAGTTCCTGCGCCACACAGCCCAACTGATGGTAGGTGCTCGCTTGTTCGTAGCGGTCGTTGAATTCGATGTTGATATCGAGGGCTTGTTGGTAGTGCGATCGCGCCTGCTCGTACTCTCTGAGTTCCTCCGCCACCCTGCCCAACTGATGGTAGGTGCTGCTTGGCTGTAGCGGTTGTTGAATTCAATTTTGATATCGAGGGCCTGTTGGAAGTGCGATCGCGCCTGCTCATACTCTCTGAGTTCTTGGGCACAATCCCCAACTGATGATAAGCAGTACCAGACAACTCCGATGCTATCGCTCTGCACTATTTTGAATCAAGTCTAAAGTCTTCTCGTAAGTTTTTTGAGACTCTATATAATTCTGAGATTCGAGAAATCGTTTCGCGATCGCATGAAGCATTGCTAACGACAAGATTTCTATTTCTGGTGTTTTATTTTTGGTTTGATACGCTTCGAGCCTTGCATAATCAGAACGCACAAACTGGAATCGCCTGAATTGTTGCTACTGTATCGAAATAAGTCGTATAAGCAACTATATGTTGAACACTAATTCTTTCCTGTCGCCCAAGCAAGTCTGCAACGCACTAAACAAGTTCTCATACTCCAACCCACAAAAGAACAATCCCAGCTTCCGCTGCTCCGGCTCCTTCGACTGCCATCATCTGCTGATACTGCGCCGCCAAGCCCCTTGTAATGCTCCTTAAACCCAGTCGCCAGCCCTTCTCGCACCGCCTCATCCACATCCGCCAGCTTCGCCTTCAAAAAATACGGAAACACCGGCTGAATCCGCAACAGCCGCCCATCGTCCCCCTCAAAATACGGCGACAGCAGCCCCCACCGCATCGCCTCATCCACCGCCGCATCAAACTGATCAAACTCCCAATCTGCAAACGGCTCAAGCTGCTGCAACTGCTTCGCATAGTTCGCCAAATCCGCCCGATCAATAAACCCCTTAAACGGAGCCAAACACAACAACAGCTTCTGCGCCGCCACCGACAAATTGCTGTGCGAATACTCCACACATTTCAAAATACTCTGCGTCTTATCCGCCTTCCCACTATCCAAATCCACATCCGCCGCATCCAACCCCGCCAGCACCTCCGCCGCACTCTGCCGCCCCAAGTTCGCCAGCACCACCTCCATCGCCAGCGGATACCCCGCCAGCACATTCATCAGCCGCTCAAAATCTTTATCTTGCCGCAGCGCCGCAATCTTCTTCTCATCACCCACCGCCACATCCAATATCTTCTCCGCCAGCACCGTCCGCGCCTCCGCATCCAGCCCCCGCAGCTGATACCGATTCACCTTTCCGCAACGCTAAACACCTCCTTCAGCCAAGCCTCATCACTCCGCGAGCCCAGCACCACCTTCGTTTGCCCGCCCACCAGCGCCAGCAAAAACGCCTTAATCTCCGCCTGCTCACGCTCCGGCAACGTATTCGGAATCGCCAGCGGCTCCCCCGTCACCGACTCCAAATTATCCAACACAATCGCATAAGGCTCCGCCCTCAGCACCTCCGCCAGCTTCCGCCGCTGCGCCCCCAGCCCCATCGCCTGAAAGCTCGCAAACTCAAACTTGCTCATACACCCGCTTCCCAATCGCCTGCAACATCTGTTGCAGCGTATGCGCCTTTTCGTCATACCCAAAGTAAAAGACTTCTGTCGCAAAGCTCGTCCGCTGCCACCAGTCCCGCAAATAGCTCAGCAGCGTCGTCTTCCCCGTACCGCCCATGCCCTGCAACAGCAGCACATTATGCCGCAGCAGCGCCTTCTCTATCTTCAATATCTCCAGGTCACGCCCCACAAACGTATAGGTCGGCTGCGTAAACCGATACCGCGCATCTTCCTCGCCGTAATACGCCTCCTCCTGCTCCGGCGACAACGGCTGCAATCGCAAATCCACCGCCTTATTTGCATACACCACCGGCAGCAGCCAATCCTCCAGCTCCACCACCTCGATTAAAATACACCTTCCGATTCTTATCGTTATACAGCGCCTTCCGCCCCAGCCGTATCGCCTCCGGAATCCCGCGCGCCGCAAACAGCTCCCCATACAGCTTTTCCATCATCAGCGCCGCCGCACTCACCGTCACGCTGTAGCCCATCGCCACCACCATCTGCACCCCCGCCGTCATCAGCCGCGAGCCCAGGCTGGTTTCTCGGGTTTCAATTGTCGTCTGCCGTCCTTACCTGCTTTCCCGACTGGCAGGCATTCAAAATGCAGATTGGAATCCCCTGACTCGTCAGCAAATCCGCCAGCTCCTGCGCCTCTACCAAATCGGCCTGCCCCTGCTGCTCGCCCTCTAAAGACAAAAACGCCTTCACCCCGTCATAAGGCGCAACCGCCCCCCGCCCATACCGCGCATCAAACAAATAGCGATTCTGCTTCGCCCCCGCCACAAACTGCGTCATAGCTCATCAGCCCGCCATGCGCATCAAAATGAACAATATGATAAAAGCCCGCCTTCCCTTCCAAATGCGCACTCAGCGCCTCAAACGTTCCCGGCCTTAGCAGCTCCACATTCACCCGCAGCCGCCCCCGCTCAATCGCATCAATCAAAGGCCGCGAAATCGTCCGATAGCCCACATCCTTCTCTTCATCAGGCCGCGCCGTCACCACCAGCAAATTAATCACCGGCGAAGGCTGCAAGTCCACTGCCATCACCCCCCGCTGAGTGCGCTTGCGCGTAAACACCGCATCCACCGCAAACGGCCTCGGCTGCTTCGGGTCGCGCAGCGCCTCCCAATGCAACGCCTGAAACGCAGGCGACTCCCCCTCAATCTCAATCCGTAAGTTCGTCAGCCCGTCGCGGCAAGCCTGCCGATAGTCGCTGTAGGCATCCGCATCTGCAAACACCTGCGCAAACAGCCCCTCGCCATAGTCCTTTACGCTCGCCGCCGCCCGCTGCGCCTTCACCTGCTGATCAAACGGAAAGCGAATCCACTCTTCAAAATAAAACTCTAGATCCTGCTCCTGCTGAGCGCTAAACGGATCGCTCACCGCAATGGCATACTCCGACTGCCCGTCAATCCTCACCGTTGCGCTAAAGCCTGTATCTGTTTGCTGCCCTTGGCGGATAGTAATGGTCTTAAAAGCAGGTAAAGACATAGGACGTAGGACTATAAAAGAGCAAGTGACGAACGGAAAGCTCAAATCGAATAAATTTCACTTATCCTAAACCTTCAGACTTACTTCCGTCCTTTCCGCTTGGTAGCCCTAAATTCAGTCCTTCGGTAGGCTCACGCGCAGGGCTAAAAGCGAGAATGTAGAAGCTTAAACACTCTGGAGAGCTTTATGTCACCTCAAAATGAGCCATCTCAAAATGAAGCTGCTAGCTCCGGATTTACGCTGGGCGTTGAGGAAGAATATCAGGTTATTGATCCGCAAAGCCGTGAGCTAACCAGTCAGGCGCGGTCAATTATTAGCGCTAAAGCAACCCCCGGGGATGAAGAAAATCCTATTCAGCCAGAGATGCACCGCTGCCAGGTGGAGATTGCTACCGATATTTGCCATACGCTAGCCGATGTGCGCAGTGCGCTGGTTCAGGCTCGCCGTAACGTGATGGAAGCGGCCAGAGAAAACGGCTGCGCTGTGATGGCAGCAGGCACCCACCCGTTCTCTCACTGGCGCGATCAGCAAACGACCGACAAAGATCGCTACTACGGCATCAGAGACACGCTACAGCAAATTATTCGGGAGCTGATTATCTACGGCTGCCACGTGCACGTCGGCATCGCAGATCGTGAAATTGCTGTCCAGGTGGTCAATCGCGCTCGCGTTTATTTGCCGCTACTGCTGGCCCTTTCTGCCAATTCACCCTATTGGATAGGCGAACAAACCGGATACGACAGCTACCGAATGGAGCAGTGGTGCCGCCTCCCCGCCGCAGGCCCACCGCCATTGTTTGAAACCTACGACGAACACGAAGCCGCCGTTCAGCAGCTTATAGACTACGAGATTATCGACGATCCGACTAAAATCTACTGGGATATCAGGCTCTCTAAGCGCTTTCCCACCATTGAGTTTCGCGTAGCAGACGTGTGTGCGACGGTAGATGAAGCGGTTTTGCAGGCGGGGCTGTGTCGGGCGATCGCCCAAACCGCCTATCAAGATACGCACAACAACACGCCCTATCCCAAAGTAGAAACCAGCCTACTGCGAGCCGGTATGTGGCAAGCGGCCCGGTATGGCCTGAGCGATCGCCTGATCGACTTTGAACAAGGCAAAACCCTTCCGGCAAAAACCGTTGTCAACAACTTATTGAACAAAGTTCGCCCAGCCCTAGAACAAAATGGAGACTGGGAGATAGTTTCTGAACTAATTGGCAAAACGCTTCAGAATGGCAATGCCGCCCAAAGACAAAAGCAAGTGTATCAAAAGACTCAAAGCTACGAGTCGGTTGTAGACTATCTGATTCGGGAAACCGCTCAGAACATCTGACGTGCGATCGCAGCGTCATGCCTTTGGAGGATCGCCCAGATTGACATAAAATACACCAGGGTTAGTCTTAAATTTAACGAAACGAACATCCATGAAACACCTGTCTATCGCACTACTAACCGCGTTCCTCATCATCGGATGCTCACAAGACGACACCATCACGATTGAGAATCCGCCGGCTGACCTCATTGAAGCTACGACGGAAGACACCGCTACAGACACAGAGACGGCGGAGGCTGAAGAGAGCCCTGAAGCCGATGCGGAAGAAGCAGAAGACAGTGAAGCTGACAAGGACGATGAGAAGCCTGATACAGAAGGCGTCGATCAAGAAAACGTCAAGCTAGTGGTGCAAAACCAAATAACCGTGGGTCAAATTACGGTTAAGAAGATTGCCACTTCTCGTGATGGGTGGGTTTCGGTGCATAAGAGTAAAGAAGATGGCAGCATCGTGCTCCCAGAAAGCATTGGGGAGGCCCGCGTAGACTCAGGTGATAGCGAGGACATTATTGTAGACCTGTGGGAAGCGCCTGATATTGGAGAAAAGCTGTGGGTGCTATTGCACATTGATGGTGGCGAACGCGGCAAGTACGAGTTTCCTGAAAAAGACGTTCCGGTGAAAAAGAACGGTGAAATGATGGCTCGCTCATTTACGATTAAAGGTGAGGAGAAAAAAGACGAGGATGAAGACGAAGAATAAAGCTAGCGATCTATGGCTCTAGCGGTCAGCTTTGGCAGTCAGCTCTGGCGGTCAGCCCTGGCGCTTTAACGTCTGCGTAAAGCTTTGTTTTGCAGCTATAGACAAGCGTAAAATAAGCAGCCATAATAAAGCCTCGCTAGAAATCTGGCATGCGGGTATAGCTCAGTGGTAGAGCGTTTGCTTCCCAAGCAAAATGTCGCGCGTTCGAATCGCGTTACCCGCTTCATTGTTAATTGCGAGAAAGGAACTTAAAGGCACCGAAGCCAGCCGCTATCAGCGCGACCGAAAACAGAGTCGTTAGCGTGCCCAATGCGTAGAGGGCCGGCGAGGTGACGTTGGTGGTCATCCCGAAAATCTCTAGCGGCAGCGTATTTTTTTGCCCTGAGACTAAAGACGTTCTAATAAACTCATCATACGAGAGCGTAAAGCTCAGCAGGCCGACACCAACCACGCTAGGAAAGATGAGCGGTAAAACAACCTCCTGAAAAGTTTTTACATCATTAGCACCCAGGTCGCGAGCGGCTTCTTCATAAAAGGGATTGAACCGGTTGAAAACGCCTAGCATAATTAAAAAGGCAAAGGGAACCGTCCAGGTAAGGTGAGCACCTAAGCCAGAAGAGAACCAGTTGGTCTGAATTTTGAGCACTTGAAAGACAATGCCGATGCCCAAAGAGATTAAAACGCCGGGGACAACCAGGCTAGAAATGGTGAGATAGAACAGAGCTAACGAGCCCCTAAAGCGGCTGCGAAACGCCATGCTGGCCATTACACTTACGACGATGGCAATGGACACCACCAGCAGGCCTAGGCCAAAAGAACGCTGAAAAGACTCAACGAAGCTGCCCACGCGCTGCTCTTGAAAAACCTGGCCTAGCCAGTAAAAGCCAAAGCTTCGCAGCGGAAAAGTGAGTGCGCCATCTGGGCCTTGAAGTGAAAGGGTAAAGATAGCGAACATTGGGCCGTATAAAAAGAGAACGAACAGCCCGAAGAAAGCAGATAGGGCGTAAAAGGCAGGCGATCGCTTAGCCAAAATAATCACAGCTCCTTTCTGATATCAACAACTCGCAAAATGCCGGTGACTAGCACCAGCGTAATCAGACAGCAAAATGACCGCGTTCGCGGCAGCCAGCGGATATTGCAGGCTCCCAATTTGGGTGCTAATCAGCTTGCCAATAGAGGCTGACTGCCCGCCGCCCATAAGCCGCACGGTTACGTATTCACCCATCACTAGCGTGACGACAAAAATAGAGCCGATTGCGATGCCGGGTGCGGTGAGCGGAAGAATAATCTCTTTTAAGACGGCAACGCTAGAAGCGCCCATGTCCCGAGCGGCCGTAATCAGCGTGCGATCTATTCGCATCATACTGTTGAAGATGGGGGCAATCATAAAAAAGTTATAGAGGTGCACCATCCCTAGCACAATGGCAAAGTCTGAATAGAGAAACCACTCAACGGGCTGCTGCGTTAGGTTCAAATTGAGCAAGAACTGATTGATGAGGCCTTCTCGACCTAGAAGCGGAATCCAGGAGATCATCCGGATGATATTTGAAGTCCAAAACGGAATGGTACAGAGAAGGAACAGCAAAATTCGCAGGCTTTCTGTTTCGATGCAAAAAGCAAGGAAGTAGGCGACCGGGAAGGCGATCGCCACACAGGCCGTCCACACCAGCACGACATACTTAAACGTATTTATGTAGGTCGAGAGCGAAACCTTTGATGTGAAAACATTGATGTAGTTGTCCAGCGTAAAAGCTGGCGTCATTGCATAGCCGTTGAACTGCCAAAAGCTCACAATAAAAATCATGAGAATTGGAAAGACCAAAAACGCAAAAAGAATCAGCGTTTGTGGCGCAGCTAGCAGATAGGGTTGAATAGTTTTCCAGTCTTTGTACATCGTCAGAAGTGCCTTATTTAAATGGCTTAGGCGGCAATGAATTCATTCCATTTTTGAACCAGATAAACCTGCTCATCCATCGTCGAATTCCAAACCACCACGCTGCCCATACGCTCTTCAAAAGAGCCGCCGTCTCTCACAGCGCCCGCTTTCTCTAGCGTCGTTCCAAACGGATCGACCATATCAACCGCCGCAGGCTTCCCTTCGTACCAAAAAGCCCACTCTTCAGGTGACATAATCGCTTTAGCGGTTTCAGGAACGGCGCTGTAGTAGCCCTGCCGCCCTAAAAACGCGCCTACCCAGCCATCCAGCAGCCAGTCCATATAGGCGTAGGCCGCATCTAAAGCAGGCCCTTCCAAGTTTTTAGAAAGCCCAATGCCACCGCCCCAGGCGCGATAGCCTTCCTTGAGCGGCGCATAAATGCACTCAATCCCTTTGGACTTTACGGCGGTAACCGCCGGAGACCACATAGACTGCAAAACCACTTCACCCGAGGACATCAGGTTCACCGATTCATCAAAGGTTTTCCAGAAAGCTCGAAACTGACCGTTCTTTTTCTGTTCAATCAGAATATCGGTAATTTGATCAATCTCTTCCTTAGTCATATTGCCCTTGTCTCCAAAGGTCATCAGGCCCGCAGATTCAACAACGAGCGCCGCATCCATAATGCCGATAGAAGGAATATCGAGAATAGACGTTTTTCCCTTAAAAGCCGGATCGAACAAATCCGCCCAGGAGGTAATTTCTTTACCCACTAAATCAGGTCGATATCCCAGAGTATCGGCGTTGTATTGAAAGGGAATCATGGTGGCCCAGTCAGTCGGCGTCGGCGAGAATTCTTTAGAGTCTTCTCCAGTGAGATACATGACCTTAATAGGCGCTGTACCCTGAGCGTTTTCAACAGGCCTGCCCCCAAATTTTCCGGTGGTAAAAAAGGGCACAATCTTGTCAAAGTTTTTGATGCGCTTAATATCAATCGGCTGCAAGTTCCCCGAAGGAATTACGAGGGGCAGGCTGAAGTACTCGCCGTCAAACATGTCGTATTGACCCGGCTGGGTAATGGCAATTTGATTGTTCTCTTCTGTGCTGAGTGCCTTTAGCTCAATATTAAAGCCGAGATCTTCTTGAGCCTTATCTCGAATGTCGTTTACTTGGGCAACCCCCGTTCCGATAAAGCGCAGCGTAACGTCTTTAATTTTGTTTGCATTGACCTCGGGGCCACTGGCCGGATTATTAGGCGTGCCGACCGGAGCCTCGTTGCTGCTGCCACAGCGGGCAGTCGCTAAAGCCGCACTGGCAGCGAGTCCAGTTTGAATAAGCCGACGACGGGTAATTCTAGAAGGGTTTAGGGGCATTTTTAGATTCAATAAAACAACAGTAAGTAACAGTGCTAAAAGAGAAATTTGCTCACTAGCACATCCCAATAAATCGAAACTAGTAGGGCAAAAACACGCAGTCTTGAGCTGACCATTGAACTGTCACGCGCTGCCCTTCCTGGAGCTGCAATGTCGTCCAGTCGGTGGTGCGAACTTTGTACAGCAGCGGCTGCCCTGTGGCTTCAAGCATCAGCGTCACGCGGGTGACATAGCCCGTGAGCTCAACACCTGTGATGCGAGCGGTGACGTGATTGGCGTTTGCAGAAGGCGATGAGCTGCCCTCAGCTAGCTCAGCGGATAGCGAGAGAGTAATTAGGTCAGGACGAACTGAGCAAGCCGCCTCAGAGCCTTTTGGCGTGGCGATTCCTCTGCAAAAGAGCGTGCCTACCTTCTCTACTTCTAGTTCGATTAAATCAGTGCCATCGTCATCTGGAACCGACCGCATGACTGTGCCTGCAAAGATGTTGTTATCGCCAATAAACTTGGCAACGAACTGCGAGGCGGGCTGACTAAACAGCTCCGTTGGGGTCGCCACCTGATCGATATGGCCATGATTCATCACAACAATTTGATCGGACAGCGAAAAAGCTTCTTCTACATGGTGGGTCACTTGAATAAAGGTTAGGCCAAACTGCTTTTGAATTTTTCTAAGCTCGCCCCGCATTCTCACTCGCAAGTTTTCATCTAACGCGCTCAAAGGTTCGTCTAGCATCAGCACCTGTGGGCGATTGACCAAGGCTCTGGCTAGGGCAATTCGCTGCTGTTGTCCGCCGCTGAGCATGCTAGGCTTGCGGTTTGCGGTATGGCTTAAGCCAACTAGCTCTAAAATTTCGCCCACGCGCTGTTTTCGCTCTGTCGTCGCAACCCCTTTCATCTTGAGCCCAAACTCTACGTTCTTCCAAATTGTTTTATGAGGAAATAGCGCGTAGTTTTGAAACATCATGGCCGTATTGCGCTGGGCCGGTGGGAGATGAGTGACTTTTTTCTCACCGATATAAACGTCTCCGGCGGTGACCTCCTCATGGCCTGCAATCATTCGCAACGCGGTTGTTTTGCCGCAGCCGCTCGGCCCTAGCAAACAGCAATAAGCACCCGCTGGAACGTCTAACGTAATGTTTTCGATCGCGGTAAAGTCGCCATACTTTTTGGTGACTGATCTGAGCGCAACGCCCGCAGCAACACCAGCGGTTTTAGATTGGGTCTGAGAAGAAGGTGCCTCAGGATGAGTCACAACAGACTGGGGGCTTATGGTCATGGGTCAAAGACCGGAAACAAATACGATGTATACAATTCGTATACGGCTGCATAATAGATCTAGATCTGAGAGGGACTTATTTCTGTAACAAAAAGCACAGCCTGCAAAACCCTCAGGTGAGGAAATTAGGCATAGGAGAGATCAGACGGGTACAGCGTTTTTTTGAATTAAAAAGAGAGTAAGAGATTTGCAATGGCTAAGGCACTGATTAAGGGTGGGCGGATTGTGACGGCTGTAGACGACTACGTTGCCGACATCTTAATTGAGGACGGTAAAATTGAGGCGATCGCCCGCAGCTTAAACGTAGAAGGCGCTGAGACCCACGATGCGACCGGACTACTCGTGCTTCCAGGTGGCATTGACGTGCACGTACATATGGAAACGCCGATGGGCGATGGCGTATACACCTGCGATACGTTTGAAAGTGGCACGAAGTCAGCGGCGTTTGGAGGCACCACGACGATTATTGATTTTGCCCAGCAGTTCAAAGGTGAGAGCCCTAAGGCTGCACTGGACAGGCGGCTAGCCACAGCGGAGCCCCAGTGCTCTGTGGACTACGGCTTTCATGTGATTTTGACGGATGCAAATTCGGATGCGATCGCTGAACTCCCCGACCTAGTGAACAACGAAGGCGTCTCCAGCTTTAAGCTTTACATGGCCTATCCTGGCGTGATGATGGTCGATGATGCGGCCATTTACAAAATCATGCGAAAGGTGGGCGATCATGGCGGCATGGTGAATGTTCACGCCGAAAATGGCATCGTGATTCAGGCGCTGATTGAGGAAGCTTTAGCCGCAGGCAATACTTCTCCTAAGTTCCATCAGCTCACGCGGCCCCAGCTAATGGAAGGAGAAGCCACGCATCGGGCGATTCGGATTGCAGAGCTAGCAGAGGTGCCCGTGTATATTGTGCACCTTTCTGCGAAAGAGGCGTTGGATGCTGTTGTAGAGGCGCGCGATCGCGGTATTCATGCCTTTGCTGAAACCTGCCCGCACTATCTCTTTTTAGATCACTCTGAATACGATCGTCCAGGATTTGAAAGCGCAAAGTACGTAATGACACCGCCTCTGCGAGATCACAAGTGTCAGCATGAGCTGTGGCGAGGCTTGCAGTTTGACGATCTGCAAATTGTTTCAACCGACCACTGCCCGTTTTGCTTTAACGAAAATCCGATGGGAATTTTAAGGTCTAAGCAGTTTGGAGAAGAGAACTTCAACAAAATTCCTAACGGCGCGCCGGGCGTAGAACTTCGGCTAGAGCTGCTGTATGACGGTGGCGTTCGAGCAGGAAAAATAAACCTGAATCGCTTTGTTCAGCTGACGGCCACTGCGCCGGCTAAAATGTTTGGTCTCTTTCCCCAGAAAGGAACCATTGCAGTCGGCAGTGATGCAGATGTTGTACTGTTTGATCCTGAAAAGCAGCATACGCTAAGTGCGAGCACGCATCACTCTAACGTGGACTATTCTCTTTTTGAAGGCCGCAGCGTACAGGGAAAAGTAGAGAAAGTGTTTCTGCGCGGTCAGCTAATTGTCTCGGGAGAAAAGTGGCTTGGGCAGGCAGGCATGGGACAATACATAAGCCGCTCGGCATCTGGTAGGGTGCTGTAGTGTCGGCTGTCAGCTCAAAAGCCCTGGCTACATCACAGCTTCCATACACAACCCCTGAATGGTTTTGTTAAACGCTGATCGGTGCTTAGCCTAAAGACGTTTTGTCATAAAGACGCTGTTTGGATCGTCTTTGTAGCTGCCGAAAGGCGTTCTGTATTCAAATCCGTGCTTTTCATAAAAGGTGCGAGCGGCATAAAAAGCAGGAAACGAGCCTGTCTCCAAATAAAGACGCTTGTAACCTCTTTGTCTTGCCACTGAGATCATATGATTCAAAATATTGGAAGCAACGCCTTTGCGCTTGTGAGCTTTCACAGTCCGCATTGACTTTATCTCGCCGCTGCTAGCGTCTAGCGCCTTAAGCGCACCACATCCGAGCAGGTTGTTACTCTCCCACGCTGACCAAAACGTAATATCAGGAGCGCGCAGGCTGTCTAATTCCAAAACATGCGCGCTTCCTACTGGCGTAATGGCGTGCATATTCTCGAAGTGTTCTTTCAGAAGAGCGGCGATCGCACGACCCGTTAAGTCATCTTCAACAATAAGCAACTCGCTATTCTCCTTGCATAGAGGTCAGTCGCGCCCAGTCTTCAGGCCGAACCAGCCACCGGCTAATGTTTACTTTTTCTCTTGAGCTGGTTTCTTCTGTATATTCGCTTTTTATGTAAACATGGCCATTTTCTACGGTGATATGGCCATAGGAGATAAAGGGATAGCGCTTCACTGATTTCCCCAAGAGGTTGTAGATAGTGAGTCGGTTGGGCGCGATCGCAAAATATGGCTGCTTCAAATATAGAACACCGATAACGGTTAGAAGTACGCCTAAAACAATCGCGCCGCTAAACTCACCGGACAGAAGCATAACCCACAAGTTTAGGCCTGTCGAAACTAGGCCCAGCAGTAGAAATCCGACACCAATCCAAATCGCATAGCGACCTTTGAAGTGATTGTCTTCGGTGGGCTGTGTAGAAGGCATCATAGTTTTACAGGAAATATGCAGCGTAAGGCCGCACGGTCTTCTGCATTTGACAGGGGCGTGATGGAGAATGTGCCTTTTATGAGGGGGAGCGTGGTTTGGGCGATCGCTAAAACCAGTCCGGTCGAAAGCGCGATCGCCTCACCTTCAGCCGCTGCTTCAGGCGGTGAATCCATCGCTTCAGAAATACTGTCTAGCTCAGCCTGTAAAGACTTAGCCGACCTATCGCACTCAATAACCACTGCTACAGAATCTGCATCCTGCTCTACCGCTAGCCGCAGAATTTTAGTATGCGGCACTGCATCTTGAATCAGGCTTGCTAAGGTGTTTTTTAGCCACTTTGCATCCGTATATATTTCCAGCTCATCAGCAGGCGAATCCACGGTGTAACGCACATTTTGATTAGACGCTTGCAGCGTCGTTAGCATCTCAACTTCCGGCAGTAAAAAGCTCAGATCCACCGCTGCTAGTTTAGGCGGCTCTCTGCCGATGTCTAGCTTAGAAACCGCCGCAATTTGATCAAACAGAGCCAGCATTTTGAGTGCGGCAGCTTTGGACTGACCGATAAATTCTTTCTCTTCTTCTGGCCCTTCGCACAGATCTTCGAGAATAAGCTGGTGGAGGCTGACGATAGTGTTAATAGGCGATCGCAGCTCATGAGCGGTTCGCGCCAAAAACCCACTTTTAAATCGCTCTAGCGTTAATAGCCTTTGGTAGGCAAGCTGCCAGTCTTCAGAAGCCATAAGAATTACCTTAATAATCAGAGATAGAAAGCGACATTTGTGGAGAAGCCGGAATAAGCTGTCCTGAGTGAATGTAGTCCCAGGTAGCCAGTCCAATCATGGCGGCATTATCTGTTGACCACCGAGTCGGCGGTAAGCATAGCGAAACATTCAATTTTTCACAAAGCTGCCCTGCCTCATGCCTAAGCTGCGGACTAGCCGAAACGCCCCCGACAATTACTAGCGAAGTCGCCTGCGTCTGATTCAGCGCCCGACGGCACTTTGCCATTAGCGTTTCAATCACCGCCTGCACAAAAGAGGCGGCCACATCTGCGGCCACAAACTCACCGTCAGAGCAGTGCCTCGAAACCGCTGATTTCAAACCAGAAAACGAGAAATCTAGCCCCTTATCAATCATCGGACGAGGAAATGGAATAGAGGGCGAACCGCCCACCGCTAGCTTATCGACAATTGGCCCACCCGGGTAGCCAAGTCCCAGCATTCGAGACACCTTGTCATAAGCTTCTCCAACAGAATCGTCTCGCGTTGATCCTAAAAGCCTAATGTTCTGAGGATCTGTCATGTGCGCTAAAAACGTGTGTCCGCCCGAAACCAACAGAATAACAGCAGGGTATTTTACCCGCTTTTCTTCTAAATCAGCACTTCGCAAGTGACCGCGCAAATGATTCACGCCAATGACAGGCACGCCCCAGCCTAAACCCAAGCCCGCCGCCGTATTGAGCCCAACAAGTAAGGAGCCCACTAATCCTGGCCCACGAGTAACACCGATCGCCTTTAAGTCTTGAGGCGCTACCGCAGCGTCCGTGAGCGCTTTGGCCACTGTCGGCATGATGGCAGAAATATGCGCCCTGCTGGCTAATTCTGGATAAACGCCGCCGTACTGCGTATGAATTTGTTCTTGTGAAGCAATTACAGACGAAAGCACCTGACCTTCGGGGGTGACGATGGCCACGGCGGTATCGTCGCAGGATGACTCAATGCCTAACACTAATTCACTCATGAGACGTTTTTTAATAGCTTGAACAAGTCTGACGATGGAATTTGACCGGGACGCTCTACGACGGGTGGCATGGTGCGACAGTTTATCAGTGTAGATGGCGTATCTGAAAGAGATGCATTGTTGTCAGCAGCACTATCGACAACAATATCCGGCTCACCGTTTAGCTGTACTAGAATTTTGTTGATCTCTTTAGGTGTATCTAGTCCGTGTTTGTTGGCACTCGTCACGAATAACGGGCCTGTTCTCTTCAGCACGGCTAGTAGTAACAGGTCATTAGGTATCCGAACAGCGATCTCTTCTCTACCTGCTAGCCAATCAGGCCGTGAACCGGACTTCAGCCCCATCGCTAGCGTGAGCGCACCGGGCACATAGTCAGACTGAAGCAGGCGTTGGGCAGTGCTGTTGATGTCTACGTTTAGAGCGTCTAAATCTTGAGGGGAAGAGACCATAATGGGGAGATGGCGATCGCGTGGCCTCCCCTTAAGCTGATAAACCTTATCCACCGCTGCCTTACAGGTTGGCTTTACCGCAAGGCCATACACCGTATCTGTCAGCAACAGAACGGTTTGGCCATCTATAAGACCAGCCGCAATATCATCAACCTTATTCTTTTCGTCAGCAGCGATTCGCCTCATAGCCAGCCTCCTTAAACGCCCTATCCAGGATACATCAAGTCTAGACGATGAAAGACTGCTCGTTAACAGGCGCAACTACCGAGCACTTAAGGAACTTCGGATCGGTTAGGGGGCTGCCTAGCTTGAAGAGAGTGCTGGCCTTTGGAAACTGGATTTCACTATCGTGTACCTGTGCGTCGGTTGCAAACTGTGCCACCGCGTCTCGATACTCTCCGGCCACTGCGAATTCAGATAGTCCTGCGGTCAGGGCTTGAACGGTTGCTTCTAGCGGGCCAAACTTTGCTTTGTAGCGTTTGTCCTCTGTGTATAGACAAACATAGGCATTGCCCTCGCTGCCCTTTGCCGTACAGATTACCGGCATTTGAGCGACTTGCCATGCCTCGAAGCCCATCAGATCGAAAGAATAAAAGGCGTATAGGTCTGTGTTGCTAGCGAAGGCCAGGGCGTTGGCAAACGAGATGCCGTTGCGGATAGACATTAGCCTGCCTGGGCCAGCATCGACTGCGATCGCCTCAATATCATCCATCGACTTCCCAATCTGCTTCAGCCCACGCTCAACTAAAAACGCAACTTCCACATACTTTTGCTGAGCAAACTCACTATCAGAGTCAAATAGAATATCTTCGCCACGACCGATTGCCACGCTAGAAGTATTGGATGAGGTTTCAATTACAAGCGTCAGCGTCATTTTTAGCGTTGTTGAAAGTCCGACAGGTCTCTTTTGATTTTGTTGAAGATTGCTTCCCAGCGGTTTCCTACATACGAGAAAGTTAGCTTTCTAGACGTTTCACTCGCAGATTCTACAATAGAACAGTTTACAGATAAATGATTGGGAAACATCTCTGCGATAGTTTCGCCCCATTCTATCAGGGTAATGCAGTCTTCAAAGAAATCATCTAAGGCGAGTTGTTCAACTTCTTGCACGCTCGATAAGCGATACACATCCATATGTAGGATTCTTTCGCGGCTGGTGTCGTAGAAGTTGGCAAGTGTATAGGTTGGGCTGGTGACCGCATCAGTTGAGCCTAGCGCTTTGGCCAGCAGCTTTACGAAGTAGGTTTTGCCAGCGGCTAAGTCGCCAGAGAGTAGTAGAGTGTCTCCGGCGGATAGGTGAGGGGCTATTTTTTGCGCGATCGCCCCCGTCTGCTCCAGAGAGTTTGTAAAAATAGAAAACGCATCCATATTGCTTCTTCGCTATACGTCCGCTATACAGAAGACGGATCGATACCTAGTTCTTTGAGCCGAGCCGCTAAACGATCTGACTTTGCCTTTTCTTGCTTAAGCTGCTGACTGGCTTCATCAAGCTGCTGACTGGCTTCATCAAGCTGCTGACCGAGTTCTACAAAGGTTAGGAAGCGCGAGCCGTCTGGCCGATAGATTTCTAATGTATCCGGTGACGTTTCAAAACGAATATCGAGTCTCGGACTGACCCAGCCCTCTATCGATTCAATGACCTTAAGTCCATCGTCCTGGCGCTGCCATCCTACCAGCTCAACATTGTATGGGTCATACTCGTAATATTCTTCAACACCGTACTGATTATAAAACTCTAGCTTGCGGGCCATTTCTCCACGACGGTTACCCGGTGAGAGCACTTCAAAGACGACCTGGGGTGCGATGTCGCCTTCTTTCCACTGCTGGTAAGAGCCCCTATAGCCCTTCGGCCGACCAATCGCGACCATCGCATCCGGTGCCTGACGAATTTTGTTGTTCCCTTCTACCGGATACCAAAGCAAATCGCCAGCAACAAAGACATCAGGATTATTGGCATTGATTAGCTCAATATTTTCTTTGATGGTTACAATCCATTGAAACTGCAACGTGTTGTCTGCCATAGGATTGCCATCGTCATCGGGATAGATAACGTCTTGTTTCACTTCAGTTTTAGAAAGCTGCTGAACCATAGGTCAAAAGCCGAGTAATCTTACTGCCTTGTAGTGTAGCGGTCATGAGGTGACTTCTGCTAGCTCAGGCGCTGGTTCAGGCTGCTTGGCAAGGCGGCCATCTTCCATATAAACAATGCGATCAGCGATATCTAAGATGCGGTTGTCGTGGGTGACGAGCAAAATGGTGCAGCCTTGCTGTTTGGCCAAATCGTGCATGATTTCAACCACGTCTCGGCCCGATTTTTTATCGAGGGCGGCGGTGGGTTCATCGGCCAGTACGATTTTGGGACGACTGACAAGGGCACGGGCGATCGCAACTCTCTGCTTTTGACCACCTGATAAATCTGCTGGGTAGTAGTTGACGCGATCGCCCAGCCCAACCTGCTCCAACATCTCACCCGCCCGCCGATACCGCTCAGCTTTTGTAAACGTACCGCGCACCTCCAAGCCCATCTGCACATTCTCAATCGCACTCAAGCTACCGTGCAAATTGTGCGCCTGAAAAATATAGCCGTTGTCTCTACGCGCCTGCACGAGTGCTTTCTCACTTGCGCCTGTAATCTCGTGCCCGACTACGTTTAAGCTTCCTGATTGAGCCGCCCGCAATCCGCCGATTAGAGTAAGCAGCGTTGTTTTTCCAGAGCCGGATGGCCCAGTCATAATCACAATTTCTCCTTTTTCAATTTCTAAGTTGATATTGAACAAAGCTTGCTTACGGAGCTTACCAGAACCAAAGAAATGATCGAGGTTGTGGACGGAGATAGAAGATTGGGTAGCCATATTATCAAAGAGAGAGTTTTTGGGTTTAGAAGATATCGGCAGGATCGGCAGCTTGGAGGCGGCGAGTGGCGATCGCACCCGAAGCGCTACACATCACCAGCGTCAGAAACATCACTAGCACCGTTCGGCTAAACGGCATTGAAATGGCTAGCGCCGTCGCTGCCGCCGTTAGCCGGTAAGCGCCAATTGCCAGTAGCAGGCTCGGGAAAAAGCCTAATACCGATAAAATCAAAGCCTCCTCAAACACCACGCCTAGCAAATAGCTGTTGCGATAGCCCATCGCCTTAAAGGTGGCGTACTCTGCCAGGTGACTGTTCACGTCTGTTGAAAGCACCTGATACACGATCACCACGCCCACAATAAATCCCATCGCAGTTCCTAAGCCAAACACAAAGCCAATCGGTGAATCGCTTTTAATATCGTTCACCTCAAACTCCACATACTCCGGCTGGGTAAAGATCTGCACATCATCAGAAAGGTAGTCTCTCAGTGCCGTTTTGACTTCTTCTAAGTCAGCTCCTGGCTCTATTTGAATCAGGCCCATACTCACCACACCCGCCTCTCTTTTTGGAAACAGGCGTAAAAAGTTCTGGTCGCTAGTAATTAACGTGCCGTCGCTGGCAAAAGAAGCGCCTACTGAAAACAAGCCTGTTACTGTCACAGTCTTTAGCCCAACTTCTGTCGTGACCAGCTGACCTAATTCAACCTGTTCGATCACTTCTGCGTAGTCACCCCGCGCGGCCCTGTCAAACAAAACATATCCGGGCATTCGCAGATTATCCAGCTGCTGATTCACCTCGGGCAGATCAAAAGCAGGACGAGCTGGGTTTAAGCCCACTAGCTGCATAGACTTTTTTTCGCCTGTCTGAGGATTTTTCCATTCTTTAGTCGGCGACATACACCGCATCTGCTGAAGCGACACCTGGAATATCTTGGGCCTGATATAGCCGCCTGCGAGAGAAGGTTTTGAGCTGGCCAAAGTTCTTAGCCTGATCGCTGATGAGAACAAGGTCGGCCTGTACCTTTCGAGGATATTGGGTGTTGGTTTTGTACAGGGCATCTGAAAAGCCGAGCTGCATGAAGATGAGAATATCGGCAAAGGCAATGCCTGCGATCGCGGTCATCAACCGCGTCCGATCGTGCATCAGCTGCTTTAGGCCCAAAGGCGTCCGCTCAGTCAGCGAGCGTAAAGACTTAAACAAATTAGCCATAGTCGATATCCACAATAGGTTGAGAAAATGCCGTTTTCAATCAGTTTGAATGGTCGCAGTCACCTGCAAATTCGTCAGCTCAGAGACTTTCTCGTTTGCCTCATCGTCTAGGCGAACGTAAACTTCAACAACTTTGGCATCGATGTTCGCCGCCGGATCTTCATTGATAACGTCCTGCCTTTCTACCTGTAGGCCCACGCGCTCCACGGTGCCGAAAAGCGCTTCACTTAGCACAGGCGTTGTAATTTTCACCGTCTGCCCCGGTTTCACCTTGGCAATACTGTCTTGATACACCTCTGCAACCACCATCATTTGGGAGGTTTCTCCAACCGTTGCAATCCCTTCTTCCGAAATCTTTTCACCCGGACGAACATGCAGCTCAATCACCTGCCCCGCCGTAGAAGATTTGACCTCTACCTGATCTAAATTCGCCTGCGCTTCAGCCACGCTTGCCTGCGCCGAACGCACCTCAGCCTCGGCTAAGTTCACATCTACTGGGCGGACTTCTCCAATGCGATCTAACGTGGCTTCTGCCTGCTCAAGCTGACGCTGCCCGGTAGATTGAATGCGCGATAGGCCTGCGATCGCCTCTTCCAATCGCCGCTGAGCCGTCGTATAGTTCAGCTGTCTCGCATCTCGCTCAGAGGCTGAAATCGCCCCTCTTTGATAAAGCGTTTCGTACCGCTGATACTCCAGCTCTGCGTTATTGACTTCGGCTTCTAATCTGGCAATCATTGCCTGTTGCACTTCTACATCACCGACTTGTGCCGCTTCCAAACGAGAGATTTCTGCCTGCTGCGCTTGGATTTCACCGGACTTTGCGCCCGCCTGTACCTGAGCTAGTTTCGCCCTAGCAATATCGACCTGCTGTTCGGCTTTTTGTAGGGTGGCTGATAGGCGATCGCGCCCATCTAATACCGCAATCACCTCTCCAGGGTTAACGCGATCGCCCACTTCCACCAGCACCTGCTCAACTCGACTCTCCTGCGTAGAAGTCGGTGCCGTCAAATTCACCAGCTCACCTTGAGGCTCCAAACGCCCCAGCGCAGTCACCACTGGCGGCTCAACTACCCGCTCAACCTGCGCCGCCTCTTCTCGCTGCGCCGCCTGAAACTGACGCACTTGCCAAACGGTAAAGCCAGAAGCGCCTAAAATTACAGCGGTTAGGGCAATTAGCCAGCGTCGAGACTTTTGATTGAGCTGAGGTGGGAGAGCACCCGCAGACTGAAGGTTGCGATCAAGCGCACTTGAAGAGGCCATGGCTTCTTTTCCTTACGTTGCCAGTAAAGCGTACCCCTCTATTTTACTGAACGGTTTAGTAAAGTCAACTATGTCATCGAATAGAATAAAATTTGATAGGTAATAACGCCTGCCACCCTGCCTTTTAGCCCCGATGGATATTTTTAGTCAGTGACTCCTTCTAACAAGCCCACAAGTGAGCCCGCCAAACGCAGCAAACACAATCCTGAAAAAGCCAAGGCTATTTTGTTCGGTGCTTTAGAGGTCTTTACAACGCATGGATACGCCGCCGCCAGCATGGATCGCATTGCATCCGCAGCGGGCGTGTCAAAGCCGACGGTATACAGCTATTTTCAAGACAAGGAGCATTTGTTTATTGCCTTAGTTCAGCAGCTGACCCAGAAGGCCGACCATACGATTCAAGATTTACAGTCGGGAGATATTTCACGAATGCCGCCTGAAGAGGGGCTGCGTTTGCTGGCGACGACCGTGCTTGAAGATTTTACGCATGACAATCAGCGATTGCCAACGTTTATGCGGTTAATTATTGGAGAGTCTGAGCGATTTCCAGAGCTGGCAAAAACGTTTGTGCGCGAGGTGCAAAAGCCGCTTTTAGAAAGACTTCAGCGATACTTTGCCTCGCAGCCGCAGCTTAATTTGCCTGATCCAGAAGTAGCCGCTCGAATTTTTGCAGGATCGCTTGTGCACTACATGATTGTGCAAGAGGTGATGCACGGAAAAGAGATTTTGCCTTTGGAACGCGATCGCATGGTAGATGGTCTAGTGAGTCAGCTTATGGCCGGAGGTCGCCAAGAATGACATGGACATAACCACTCTGAATAAGATTTTAAATTGCAGCTAACATAGCCGATAACAGCAGCCTTGATCTTGGCTTACCAACTAAAGGGAGAACACTATGGTTACGACGTTTCAGAAGTCTTTGAGTCGAAAGGTATTACTGTACAGGGATGAAGATGGGTTTTTTATCGTTGAGGTGCCCAGCTTGCCTGGATGTGTCAGCCAAGGCGAAACTCGTGACGAGGCGCTTGATAATATAAGAGAAGCTATTTCCCTACATATTGAAGTACTCTCTGAACGCGGACAGCCTATCCCTCAAGATAACGTTGAGATTATCAGCGTATGAGCAAGCTACCCGCAATTTCAGGTAAGCAGTGTACAAAAGCGCTGGAGAAGATTGGGTTTACAGTCTACCGACAAAGAGAAAGCCATATGACTCTGGTTCGAGAGGTTCTAGAAAGCCAGGTGACCGTGCCTAATCATAAAACTATTGCGAAAGGAACGCTACGAAGTATCATCCGGCAGGTTAATTTGACGGTAGACGAGTTTGTTGCTCTACTCTAGGCACTATCCTTGGAGAACTTGGTTAGCTGTTAAAGACAGGCTAGGAAACGCTCTTGAGATAATCTTATGGTCGCTATCATAAACAGCTTCTCGATACGTTTCTTCTTCTAGCGCTAGAACAGTTACTTTCTGCCTGTGTGGATCGATAATCCAGTATTCAGGGATGCCGAGCTGGGCGTATTGCGATCGCTTCCAAATGTAATCACGCTTATAGTTATCGCTTGACTCAGGCCCAGGGCTCACGACTTCAGCAACAAACTGAGGTGGCCCAGACTCAAACAGAATGGCCTGCCTTGCATTTTGTCGATGTTCTGGCCGTAGCACCACTACATCTGGTTTACGATTAACCCACTTATCACCGACAGGGTTGACCTGCATCTCCTTATTACCAGCACGAATTAGACCCTTTAACCTAGGAATTTGTCTTAGCGCAAACACAAGTTCCATCGCTAAGTACAAATTGTTATCGTCCTCTGAGGCCACTTCGATCAGTTCTCCGGTGCTAAGTAAGCGGTGGTTAATTTCCGGATTGAGCTGATCGTCATCTAGATATTCTTGATAGCTACGGTAGCGGGTGGATGTGTAAGTCATGGGCTTGATGCCTAATCGCTATTCAGACAATAGCATTTCTGCTTCAGCGCCTTCAGCGAGTTCAGTCAGTGTTGTTACTTTGTAGCCTTCAGCTTGGAGAGCGGGTAAAACCTTTTCTAAAGTAGCCACGGTTCGCTCGCCTCTACCTTCGCCATCGTGGAGCACGATGATGTCTCCTGGCTGAACGGTGTGGAGGATGAAGGCGATCGCAAACCCAGAAAAAGGCACGTGCGTATCATATGGAAACACGCTGCCCAAAACAACGCTATAGCTTCTCTGCTCAGCGATGCTCACCATTTCAGTGCTATAAAATCCCATGCCTGGACGCAGCCAGCGTAAAGAATTATCGAGCAAATAGGGCTGCCAAACTTCCTCAGCTGTGGTTATCGCTGACTCGAAATCGTCCGGAGAAAGGCGAATGCTGGGCTCGTCAGCAGTGAGATGGTTACCTAGCTCATGTCCCGCAGCAACAGCTTCAAGGACAGTCGCTTCATGCCCTGACAGATGATCGCTGATGTTGAAAAACGTGGCCTTAGCATCGTAGCGTTTTAGTACAGCTAGGATGTCTGCGGTTGACTCGCTGGGGCCGTCGTCGATGGTGAGCGCGACGACAGGTGTAGTTTTGGGCGGAAGATTCACAGCGTAAAGGGCACCCGGTCTAATACGCGCCGCCGCGGTGAATAGCCAGCGAGGCTGCGTGAGCAGGTAGGCTGCATTGGCTAGCAAAAAGGCAATGAAAAGGCCATAGAACCAGCGTTTTCTAGTGCGTCTCAGCAGCGTTTTGGGAGTTGTCATGCCGCGAATTTTACACGACCGGCCTATCCGCTGAGAATATGTGACAATACTGAGGGCAAATTTGCGATAAGGACAGGTTTTATATGGCGTCTTCTTCGGGTGTAGCGGTGCAGGCTGTACAGGCGATCGCACTCACGGTCTCTGATGCGAGCGGGGCCAGTGACTTCTTTACAGGCGCTTTCGATTTCACAGTCACTGCCGATGCGGTAATCAGCGGCGACGAGGCCAGCTATCTTTACGGCGTGCCCGACGCTCAGGTGCGAGTGGTTTCGCTACAGCTAGGCGAAGAAAATATCCGCCTGATGGAGTTTTTGGGCACCGAAAGTAAGGCGATTCCTACTGATAGCAAAAGCAACGACCTGTGGTTTCAGCACTTTGCCATCATCGTGAGCGATATGGACAAAGCCTACGCGCAGCTACAGAAGTTCTCGTTTACGCCGATTTCGCCTGAGCCGCAAACGCTGCCTAACGACATTAAAGCCTTCAAATTTAGAGATACCGACGGGCATCCGCTAGAACTGTTGCAGTTTCCGCCAGGACTTGGCCCCGACCACTGGCAAAGTAAAGACGCACTTTTCTTAGGCATCGATCACTCTGCTATCTCTATTGCCAGCACCGAGCGCAGCCTCAGCCTGTATCGCGACGTACTAGGGCTCACTCATCAGGGCAGCTTTACCAATATTGGCATCAAGCAAGAGACTATGGACAATCTCTTTAGTGCCAAAGTCATTGTGACTTCTCTAACGCCTAAAACGGGGCGACTGGGCGTAGAGTTTTTAGACTATTTAACGCCACCTGGCGCGCGGCCTTTTCCGATAGATCAACAGACCAGCGATTTGGTGCACATGCACTTTGAGCTGTTGGTAGATGATATTGATGCGGCGGTAGAAGCGTTGGAAGAAGCGCCTTATTCATTGGGCGTACAGTTTGTATCGCCTAAAGTAATTGAGCTACCGGACGTGATGCCGTTTAAGAAAGCAGCGCTGTGGCGCGGGCCAGACGGACACAATATGTTGTTGGTTGAAGCTGCTAAGTGAAGAAGTAGGCGTGAATTGAATAAATAGGAGTGAATATATTGGACACGGTGATTAGTTTACTTTCTGGGCTATATCCTGATTTCGTAGCAGGTGCGCAAGGCTATATGCTGCTGGCATTTCGGGCTGTGGTTGGACTGTTGTTTGTTTTGCATGGCTTGCCTAAGCTGAAGAATTTGAAAACGTGGTCAGCGGCATTAGGTGCGCCGCTGCCGCTGTGTTTTCTATCAGCGGGCTTTATGGAAGTGGGTGGAATTGGACTTATGTTAGGGCTGCTGACGCCATTTTCTAGCGCCTCTATTTTGGTTTCGATGCTGTATGCTCTGTTCCTTGAGCTGGTGAAAGGCGATCCGCTGATTGCGCCAGACCCTTATGAGTTAGGAGACTATTATGAAGGCCCTAACGGTGATAAAGGAGAGCCCCCCAGTATGGAGAAGGCCTTAGTGTTTAGTCTGATGCTGACGCTGATTATTGTGTTTGGGCCGGGGGCGTATTCTCTTGATGCCCTGCTGTTTGGCAGTGGCCTATAGCGCTTATGAAATGATGCCGTTCGCTGTAGCCTAATATACCAAGCATTAACTTCCTTGACGACTGCCGGATTCTGTACTCGCAGCCGTTTAAGGAGTTTTTCTTTTAAAGTAAGTTTCTACCTATAGATAGCCTTAATATACAGTTGCGTTTGATATTGTAATGACGCTGTAAGTCAGTATTGCTAAAGGCTATATAGAGTAGAGATAGGCCATGAAAATTGGGGCGCACTTCGTCGAATCGGCAGCGGCAGAAAAGGATAGGAAATGTGAATTCACCCTATGGGGGCCGTCGCTGAAAAAAGCGGCGGTTAAAGTGGTGCAGATGCCTGCGGATGGGGGCTCTGAACACCCACCACTGCCTATATCTTTGCCGATGACACAAGATGACCGAGGCTATTGGCATGTTACCGCGCCTGACCTACCTGCGGGAACCCAGTATCGCTATCAGATAGATAATGGCGCGGCTGATGAATCGGGTGATGACCTACCTGCTTGGCCCGATCCGGCTTCGGCCTACCAGCCTGAAGGCGTGCATGGCCCGTCTGAAGTGGTCGATCACAATGCGTTTGAATGGACGGATGGTGATTGGAAAGGCGTTGGCCTTAATGACTATGTAATTTATGAGCTGCATATTGGGACGTTTACCGCCGAAGGGACGTTTGAAGCGGCGATCGCACATCTTCCCTACCTAGTCGATCTGGGCATCACCGCCGTCGAAATTATGCCCGTCGCCCAGTTCCCCGGCGAACGCAACTGGGGCTACGACGGCGCCTTTCCCTTCGCAGTTCAAAACTCATACGGTGGCCCCGAAGGCCTGAAAAAGCTCGTAGACGCCTGCCATGCGCACGGACTCGCCGCTGTACTCGACGTGGTGTACAACCACTTTGGCCCCGAGGGCAACTACACCGGCCTATTTGGCCCCTACATGACCGACCACTACCGCACGCCCTGGGGCATGGCCGTCAACTTTGACGATGCTGACTCATACGGCGTGCGCCACTACTTCATTCAAAACGCGCTTTCCTGGTTCCGCGACTACCACATGGACGCGCTGAGGCTGGACGCGGTGCACGCCATTTACGACTTTAGCGCTAAGCACTTTTTACAGGCGCTGGCAGAGGCCGTGGATGGGTTAGAAAAAGAAGGCGATCGCCCCCTCTATCTGATTGCCGAAAGCGACCTCAACGATCCGCGGCTGATTCGCCCGGTCGAGCAAGGCGGCTACCAGCTCGACGCCCAGTGGAGCGACGACTTTCACCACGCCCTCCACACTCGGCTTACCGGCGAAGTCATCGGCTACTACAGCGACTTTACCAGCCTAGAAACGTTAGCCTTTGCCATTCGCAGCCGCTTTGTATATGCCGGACAGTACTCGCCCTCCCGCCGCCGCGACCACGGTAGCCCCGCGCTAGACTTGCCCTCTGAAAAGTTTGTGGTGTGTAGCCAAAACCACGACCAGATAGGCAACCGCATGATGGGCGATCGCTTCTCGACCTTGATTTCTTTTGAAGGCCAAAAGCTCGCTGCGGGCATCACAATTCTCTCTCCGTACCTGCCGCTTTTGTTTATGGGTGAAGAATATGGTGAAAACGCGCCGTTTCTATACTTTGTAGATCATGGTGACAAAGACTTGATCGAGGCCGTTCGCGCTGGGAGAAAAGAAGAGTTTAGAGCGTTTCACGATCAGGGAACACCGCCCGATCCGGCCAGCTTAGAAACGTATCAAACGTCTACGCTGCACTGGCCGCTAGAATCATCTGAGTCAGAAGACGCTGAGAAAAAGCCCGAAGTCGGAAACAGCCTAGCCCAACAGAGAATTCTTCATAAGTTTTACAAGCGGCTGCTAGCCGTGCGAAAGCAGTGCAAAATCATGAGCACGTCTAAGTCCTCAGATATTGCCACTCACAATACAAACGACGTTCTGTACTACCATCGCATTCGAGGTAAGGATGAAGGCGTGGGTGACCTGCTGTGTATTATGAACTTCGGTGAGGTCTCTAGAGAAATTGGGTTACCTTTAGGCGCACAAACGTGGCAGCAGGTCATTTGCTCTACAGATACTCAGTGGTCAGTTTCTTCAGGGCCATCTGTTGCACCCGAAGAAACGCTGCCGACGACGCTAACAGCCAAAACAACACCAACGATATTTGCGCCAAGGCTAAGCGTTACGCTCTATCAAGCAGATCTTTCTAATTGACCGCTCATCCTCTCTTCGTTTAGACTTTCTCCTATGCGTATTCCTGTTGCTACTTACCGCCTACAGTTCACACCCGACTTTGGATTTAGCAAGGCTAAAGAGATTGTTGCCTATCTCGACCAGCTAGGGGTTGCCGATATCTATGCCTCACCAATCTTCAAGGCTCGCAGTGGTTCTCAGCACGGCTATGACGTTGTTGATCAAAACCAGATAAATCCTGAGCTAGGCGGTAGAGCGAGCTTTGATACGCTGGTTGAAGAACTACAAGAGCGGGGCATGGGCTGGCTGCAAGACATTGTGCCTAACCATATGGCCTACGATGGCGAGAACCAGTACCTGATGGATGTGTTGGAACATGGTCAAAACTCGCAGTATGTAGATTACTTTGATATTGAGTGGGAGCACTCCTATGACGATATTCAAGGGAAAGTGCTGGCACCGATGCTGGGAGACTTTTACGATCGCTGCCTAGAACGTGGAGAGATTCAGCTGAGCTACGGCGAAGAAGGGCTGAAGATTAACTACTATGGCCTGCATTTTCCGGTGAGAGTAGAGTCTTATGCGATGTTTTTGCGGCATGAGATTTCCTGGCTGCGGCGACAGATGGGACGGCAGCATTCTGACTACATTAAGCTTGTTGGCATTTTGAATACGATTGAGAACACCATTCCAGCGCTGGAAGGTCAGCAGCGTAGCGATCAGGTCATGTTTGTAAAGCAGCTGTTGTGGGAGCTGTACGAGTCTAATAGTGAAGTTAAGGCATTCATTAGCCAGAACATTGAGGCGTTTAACGGGCAGGCAGGCAAGCCAAAGAGTTTTGATTTGCTCGATCAGCTGCTGTTAGATCAGTTTTACCGGCTTTCATTTTGGAAGGTGGGGGCCGAGGAATTGAACTATCGGCGGTTCTTTACGGTGAATGAGCTGATTTGCGTGAAGGTCGATAATCCGAAGGTGTTTGATCAAACGCATGCGCTGATAGAAGAGCTGGTGAAAGCAAAGAAGATCAATGGTCTGCGGGTTGACCATATTGATGGACTGTACGATCCGCTGAAATATTTACAGCGGTTGCAAGAGAAAATGGACGGGGCGTACACGGTTATTGAAAAGATTTTGGAGGTGGATGAAACGCTTCCTGATCATTGGCCAGTGCAGGGCACCTCGGGCTATGAGTTTATGAACTATGCGAACGGGGTGTTTTATCAGCAACAGAATCAAAAGCATTTTACGCAGCTGTACAAGCAGTTTACGGGCTTGCGCGATAGCTATGAGCGACTGGTGACTGAGAAAAAGCAGCTGATTGCAGATACAAACTTAGTGGGTGATATTGACAACTTGGCGCGCTTTTTGAAGAAGGTGGCCAGCCAGTATCGCTATGGCAGAGATTTGACGGCGAACGGTCTGAAGACGGCGATTAAGGAGGTGCTGGTGTCGTTCCCGATTTACTGTACGTATGTGGATCAAAGGGGCGGGACTGAGCGGGATTTGAAGTATATTCAGCAGGCGATCGCGAAAGCCCGCAAGCGCATCCCTCAGCTGCTCAATGAGCTGGATTTAATTGAAAAGTTTTTGCTGTTGGACTTTGGCGTATCTTTGCCTGCCGAGGAGCGATCGCAATGGCTGCACTTTGTGATGCGATTGCAGCAGTTCACCGGCCCGCTCATGGCCAAAGGGCTAGAAGACACGCTTTTTTACGTATACAACAGATTTATTGGGCTCAACGATGTGGGCGGTGCGCCCGATCACTTTGGCGTATCGCTCAAAGAATTTCATCAGTACAATCAGTACCAGCAGGAGCACTGGCCGCACGGGCTGAACGCGTCTTCTACGCATGATACGAAGCGGAGTGAAGATGTGCGATCGCGCCTAAGCGTTATCTCCGAACTCCCTCAAGAATGGGAGAGCGAAGTCAAAGCCTGGAGCGAGCTAAACGCTGATAAAAAGCCGATTGCAGGCGATCAGCCCGTGCCTGATCCAAACGACGAATATTTCTTGTATCAAACGCTGGTGGGCGCCTATCCGTTTGACAACAAAGAGCTACCCAAGTTTAAAGAGCGCGTTAAAGCATACGTCGTCAAAGCCGTCCGCGAGGCCAAGGTGTACACCGCTTGGCTCAGACCTGATGAAGACTACGAGAATGGTTATGTTCAGTTTGTCGATACGCTGCTGACCCCGAGTAAAGACAACGTTTTCTTAGAGAAACTTCAGAACTTTCAGGCGAAAGTTGCTGAATATGGGATCTACAACGCCCTTTCGCAGCTGCTGATTAAGCTCACTGTCCCCGGCGTTCCTGACTTTTATCAGGGCACAGAGCTATGGGACTTAAGCCTGGTAGACCCAGACAATCGCCGCCCGGTTGATTATAAAAAGCGACTGGACGCGATGCACGATATTGAAACTCGCTGGCAAAAGCGTCCGGTGTCTCTTGTTGAGAATCTATTAAAGAACAAATCTGACGGACGCATTAAGCTGTTTCTGACGCTGCGAGGCCTTGCCGCTAGAAACTATTTTCGCAACGTCTTTCGCAGCGGTAGCTACCATCCGCTGAAGGTAACTGGCGCAAAAGCCGATCACGTCATTGCCTTTGCGCGGCATAAAGGAGAGCATACGGTGATTACCGTAGTACCGCGCTTTTTGACAAGTCTGGTAGATCCTGGTACGCCGCCTTTAGGCGTTGAAGTATGGGGAGATACCGCCGTAGAAGTGCCTGGAGGGGCCAAGTCAAACTGGACAAACTGGGTGGCCAACGAGCCAACTGATATTGTGACCGATAAGCCCTTAGTGGGAAATTTGCTGAGCCAGTTTCCGGTGGCGCTGATTGTCAGTGAAAATCACAGTTTAGGCGTGTCGTAGCACCTGCCTGCGAAAGCACCACTTCAGCGGGATAGTTCTCTGCGCGTGAATACGCTAGGATCAGGGAAATTATGACGATAGGAGCTTACGACTAATGGTAGATAAGGTAGTCAAATCTGAAGAAGAGTGGAAGTCGCAGCTTACGCCTGAGGCCTTTCAAGTTACGCGCAAGGCCGGTACCGAAAGAGCTTTTACCAGCCCGCTCAATAACAACAAAACAGAGGGCGTTTACCGCTGCGTGTGCTGCAACTCTGAGCTGTTCAACTCGGAAACAAAGTTTGATTCGGGTACCGGCTGGCCTAGCTTTTACGCGCCTAGCGAGCCTGAAAACGTCAAAGACAAAAAAGATTTCAGCCACTTTATGATCAGAACCGAAACCGTGTGTGCCGTTTGCGATGCGCACCTTGGCCATGTATTTAGCGATGGCCCCAAGCCTTCAGGTAAACGCTACTGTATGAACGGTGCGGCGCTGTCATTTGAGGCGGTTGATATAGATGGCGACGGCCAGATTGCAAACGAGGGAAAATCTGCTCAGGCGGCTGGCTAACGCATGCGGCTGCATACTGAAATTGCAGGCGAGGGATTTCCGGTTCTGTGCCTGCACGGCCATCCGGGTAGCGGTAAGGCGATGGGCGTCTTTACGCAGGCGCTCACCTCAGCCGCCGCTCACGCAACGACCTTTAAAACCTACGCCCCCGACCTACGAGGCTATAGCCGTAGTAAAACGCCCTATCCGTTTCAAATGGACGCGCATTTGGATGATTTGGAGGAGCTGCTGGCTCGCTATGACATTGAAAAATGTCTGATTTTAGGCTGGTCGCTGGGCGGCATTTTGGCGATGGAGCTAGCGCTGAGAAGACCGGACGTTGTGCAGGGCTTGATTTTAGTCGGGACGGCGGCGAGGCCTCAGGGGTCTCATCCGCCGATTACCTGGCAGGATAACGTGCTCACAGGCGTGGCGGGCGCTCTAAACTGGGCGCTGCCGCATTGGGAGCCGGTTCATCGGTGGGTGCGATCGCTGGGCAAAAAATCCCTCTTCCGCTACCTGATTCGCCAGCACACCCCCCAGGCCTATCGGTATCTAGCTGAGCAAGGTGCACCCGCCTACTTGGGCGCAAGTCGCTACGCTGAAGCCGCTCTATTTCAAGCCATTCGAGCGGGCTATAACCGACTGCCCGATATTCAAAAGCTGGACATTCCGGCGCTGATGCTGTGTGGGGAGTGCGATCGCCATATCACCGCAGAGGCCAGCCTAGAAACCGCCCGCACTTTGCCTAACTGCCAAACCCACTGCTATCCTGACACCGCGCACCTGTTCCCTTGGGAAATTCCCAACCAGGTCAACGCCGATATCCGCCAGTGGCTGAGTGCCCACGCGGACATTTGGCGCTAAATCCTCACTTCTAAATACTGCTAAATACTACTGCCCTCTCGAACAAGTCCCATGTTGATCCAAACCCCAAACTGGGTAAAGCACGCTGTCTTTTACCAGATTTTCCCTGACCGCTTTGCCCGCACGAAGCTTGCCACCACTGACCCCAGCAGCCTCTCGCCCGAAATGCAGGTGCCGCTAGAGTCTTGGGACAGCTTGCCAACCCCTCAAGGGTACAAAGGCGGCGATCTTTGGGGCGTTGCCGAGCAGCTAGACTACCTACAAGATTTGGGGATCACGGCAGTTTATTTCACCCCTATTTTTCAGTCAGCTAGCAACCACCGCTATCACACGCACGACTACTACGTGGTTGATCCCTTATTAGGCGGCAACGAAGCATTCTTCGACTTACTCGAAGCGGCCCACGCCCGCGATATGAAAGTTGTTCTAGATGGCGTTTTCAATCACGCCAGCCGAGGCTTCTTTTACTTCAACGACATTTTAGAAAACGGCCCTCAGTCCCCCTGGCTAGACTGGTTTAGAATTGAAGGCTGGCCGCTTTCTGCCTACGATGGTGATAAGCCTGCAAACTATGAAGGCTGGCTAGACAATCGCGCCTTACCTGAGTTTAATCACGACAATCCTCAGGTGCGAGAGTACATTATGCAAATTGGTGAATACTGGATTCGCCAAGGCGTGGATGGCTGGCGGCTGGATGTTCCGTTTGAAGTGACGGCTAAGGGATTTTGGGCGGAGTTTCGCGATCGCATAAAAGCCGTGAACCCTGAAGCCTACATTGTTGGAGAAGTGTGGACAGATTCGCGAGAGTGGCTCGCGGGCGATCAGTTTGACGGGGTGATGAACTATCTGTTCACCGGGCCTGCAATGGCGTTTGCGGCAAAGAACAGTATTCAAATGTCATTAGTTGAAAGCGTAGATTACTTTCCCTATCCGTCGCTAGATGCAAAAGGCTATGCCGAGAAAATTGATGAGCTGCTGAATTTGTATGACTGGGAGATTCAACAGACTCAGCTAAATCTTCTTTCCAGCCATGACGTGGCCAGAGCCTTAAGCGTGATGGGTGAGAACGAGACTAGCATGAAGCTGGCAACATTGTTGTTGTTGACCTTTCCAGGTGCGCCTAGCATTTTCTATGGCGATGAAGTGGGATTGCCCGGAGGGCTAGATCCTGACTGCCGCCGCACGTTCCCTAAAAAAGAAGATTGGAATCAGTCTTTGTATGAGACGCATAAAGAACTGATTGCGCTGCGTCATGCTCAGCCTGCGCTGCGAACAGGCACGTACAAAACGCTGGCAGCAGAAGGCGAGTGCTATGTGTTCTCTAGAATTTTGGGAGAAGAGATGGTGGTGGTGGCTGTGAATTCGGGCGATCGCACCGTTCAAGTGCGCTTGGCTGATATGGCTGAAGAGAGCGGAAAGGTTTTGTATGGAGACGGGAAAGTGGAGTGGCTGGGCGATCGCACGCTTATGCTAGAAATTCCGGCTCGCTCGGGGATAGTTTTGGGTAATGCGTGAGGACTTTTGGCAATAAGCGAATGCTGTAGAAAAGTCATCTCTTTTGCGTTTTCTCTCAATAAGTTTTCTTCAATAGGTTTTCTCTCAATAGAAAGAGGATTTGAAAATTTCTTTTTTCTACTATTAGAGCAGGTATATTCATGCCTCAAAGAAAACAAATAATAGCCAAGACTCGCAAAACAGCATGACAAATCAATCTACCAGCAACGTTAAAGAACAAAATGAATCAGATAGTAAAACAACCTGCACTCTAAAGGTTTGGGACGGCAAAGACTGGCACAGCTTAGATGTCAAAAAGGGATCGATCTTACGGCAGGCATTAATTGACAACGAGCTTTCACCTCACAATGCCATCACGCGCTACGTAAACTGTCGGGGTGATGGCGTGTGTGCCTTGTGTAGCGTTCGCATAGATTCTGAGGCTCCCGAGCCCCAGCAATGGCTTGATAATTTGACCTCAAAATGGGGCTTGCGAGTATCCTGTAGAGTGCCTGTGGATCGCGACCTTACAGTGAGAATCGCCTAGATTGCGATCGCACTCATTTAGCTCTCCATGCCGGGTAAAACAAACGCAACTAGCTTAGAGACCGCCATTTCAAAATCCTGATCTGTGCTCTCTACAAGCAGTGCACCGGGCTTGCCAGCCTGGGCAAGCACCCGAATCAAGCAGGTCACAACCAGATCTAACTTCCACTCTATTTGCGCTCTCGGCTGGTGCGGCAAAGCTCGTTGCAGCGCATCTAAAACTTTCTCTGTTCCTGGCCCAAACTGCTCATGGGCAATTTTTTGAACGGGCTCAGGCTCCGTACGGCTGCGCCCGATAAACTGCGCCCGAGCTGGCCGAGCTTGGTGATGCTGAACCACACAGAACAGCGCAGGACTTAGATAAGCCCTCAAAATTTCCTCGACAGAAAGCGGCTGAGCGCTGTTTTCAATTAACGCCTCTAACGCAGCAAGCTGCCCTGACACAATCGGTTGAGAGATGCGAGCCATCACGGCCCTAAGCAAATCCTCCTTAGAACCAAAGTGATAGTGCACCGCTGCTAAGTTCACATTTGCTTTGCTGACTATCTGTCGGAGCGTCGTTCCGGCATAGCCGTGCTGGGCGATCGCACTCTCCGCCACATCTAAAATCTGTTCCTGGGTCTCGATAGAGGATGCGTGAGCCATTAACTAAATAAATTTGCAATTTTGTCAAACGTACGTTTTAATAATATCAAACGCACGTCTTAACTGTATCTCAAAAAAGTCATTTGCAGCGGATCGCAGACAGGTGCTGTGAGAAATTCGCCGCAGACACTATGCAGGGCAGATCACTCTACAGCTATAGGTTCCGCTATGAGTGTGCATTTTTAATGCAAATCATTTGTTTTATTTAGACGAACGTTTGACCTTATTTTACTTAGGAACGCTGCCCACCCACCTCTTTTTCACTCAAAATGAGCGCATCATCTTCCGGTCTTCGCCTTTCATCAATTACTCAACGCCTTAGCAAACCGTCTTCTCGCTGGCTGGTTGGATTAGGTTTTATTGGGCTATTGTTCATCGCGATTCCGACCGTAAAAAGTCGCTTGGCGATCTCACCAGAGACGGAGGCGATCGATGCTGCGGCTGACCTGCCCGTAGAGACCGTCACCGCATCTCCAGTAAGTTTTTACGAAGTGTCGCGTGCGTATACGGGTGAAATTGCGGCGCTTCAGGCCAGTGAACTGGGGTTTGAGCGAAGCGGGCAGCTCACGTCATTATTAGTTTTAGAAGGGGCCAGGGTGCAGGCAGGCACTCCTTTAGCGCGGCTAGACGTGCAAAACTTGCAAACTCAGCGCCTCCAAATTGAAGCAGAAAAAGCGCGGGCGGTGGCTCAGCTTTCGGAACTAGAAACGGGTGCTCGCGCCGAGGATATCGCAGTGGCGCGGGCGGCTGTTCAAGATTTTGAGCAGCAGATTGGCCTTCAGCGCACTCAGCTTGCCAGGAGAGAGATTTTGTATGCCAAGGGCGCTATTTCTAAGGAATCGCTGGACGAATTTAGCTTTGGGGAAGGTTCGTTGCAGGCCAAGCTCGATCAGGCTCGCAGTCAGCTTCTCGCGTTAGAAAATGGTACTCGCTTAGAACAGCTCAACGCCCAAAATGCTACTGTGCAACAGTTAGATGCGCGTCTTGCAGATATAGATGTCACTATCGCAAAGAGCACGCTGAGGGCACCTTTTAGCGGCGTGGTTGCCGAGCACAAAGTCGATATTGGAACGGTAGTTGGGGCGGGGCAGTCTGTTGTGCGGCTGGTAGAAAGTGATACGCCTGAAGCCCGAATTGGACTGCCTGCTGATGCGGTTACGCAGCTAAATGTTGGAGAAGAGAGAACCGTCACCGTTGAGAGCGAGCAGTATACGGCTAGGCTCACCGCGATTTTACCAGAGGTGGAGGGTTCAACGCGCACGCAGATGGCGGTTTTTGAGCTGGAGCCTCGGGCCGCAGATAGGGTGAATCCTGGACAAACGGTTCGACTTAATCTTCAAAATCAGATTGCGGCGGATGGGATTTGGCTGCCGGCAGAGGCGCTTACTCAGGGTAGTCGAGGGCTGTGGACGTGTTATGTAGTGGTTACTGAGGCGGCAAAGGTAGGAGAAAGAGAGATGGCCTATGTGGTGCAGCCGCAGTCTGTGGAGGTGTTGCATCAGGAGGGCGATCGCGTCTTAGTGACGGGCACGCTTCAGCCTGACGATACGGTGGTGGCTAATGGCTCTCATCGATTGGTGCCGGGGCAGCGGGTTCGGCTGGCTAGAGAGATTTCTCAGCGCTTTGTGGGGGAATGATGGTTAAGCACTTTTACACCAACACCCGCCTGCTCATTCTCACTATCGTACTTATCCTTTCCTGGGGACTGATCTCATTTCAATTTCTCCCACGCCAGGAAGATCCGGAGCTAGTTTCTCGCGTAGCTACCATTCAAACGGCCTATCCCGGAGCCGATGCCGAACGGGTTGAATCACTAGTAACAGAGGTAATTGAGTCAGAGCTAGCTGAGCTTGAAGAGATTTCAATTCTCTCTTCTGACTCGCGAGTAGGATCTTCTTCGATTACCGTTGAGCTTTCAGAAACAATAACAAACGTGCAGCCGATATGGGCTAAGGTGCAAAGCGAGCTAGACGATGCCGCTGCCCTGCTGCCTGACGGGACGACTGAGCCTGATTTGGACGAAGCGGGAATTAAGGCCTATAGCTTTATTACTGCGCTGGTTTGGGATTTACCGGGAGAGCCTAACTATGCCATTCTTGGGCGCTTTTCTGAAGATTTGGCATTACAGCTTCGTAGCGTGAGTGGTACTGAGGAAGTTAAACAGTTTGGAAATCCGAGTGAAGAGATTTTAGTGGAGGTAAATGGGCCGGAGCTGGCCGCTTTGGGGCTTTCGACGCAGGTTTTAGCCAATAGCATTCAGGCGAGTGATGCGAAGGTGACGGCGGGACAGCTACGTTCTGAGCAACAGAATTTGGCGATTGAGGTGCAGAGCGAGCTGGAGACGCTGGAGCAGATTCGTCAGATTCCGGTTCAGGCGGAGGGCGGACAGTTTGCCCGACTGAGCGATATTGCGCAGGTAAGCCGTGGCTTTCGTCAGCCAATGAGCGACGTGGCGATTGTGAGTGACCAGGATGCGATCGCCCTCGGCGTACTCATGCAGTCCAACCTCCGCATCGATCAGTGGTCAGTCAGCATTCGTGAAGTGCTAAACGACTTCAAAGCGCAGCTACCGCAGGGCATTCGGCTCGATGTGTTGTTTGATCAAAGCACCTATGTAGAAGATCGCATGGGCACGCTAATTTCTAACCTGATTGTTGGAATGCTGCTGGTGATGGCGGTGACGATGGTGACGATGGGATGGCAGGCTGCTTTGGTAGTCGGTGCAGCGTTGCCGATTACGTCTCTGAGCGTGTTTGGCTGGATGGCGGTTTTGGGCGTGCCGATTCATCAGATGTCGGTGACGGGTTTGATTATTGCCCTGGGGTTGTTGATTGACAATGCGATTATTGCGGTTGATGAGATTCAGCTAGAAATGCAGCACGGTAACACGCCGCTAAGCGCTGTGATTAAGACGGTGGACTACATTAAGGTGCCGCTGCTGGCCTCTACGATTACGACCGTTATGGCGTTTGCGCCGATTTATCTGTTGCCGGGTGCGGCTGGTGAGTTTGTGGGGACGATTGCGCTGAATGTGATTATGGCGCTGATTTCTTCGCTGGTGCTGTCGCTGACGGTGATTGCAGCTTTGGCTGGACGCGTGTTAGGAGAGAGCAAGCAAAAGGCTGAAAAGCTGGCGCAGAAGACGGGTTTTGTTGCTGATGTTCAACGATTTCTGTTGCGGCCTGGAAGCTGGTGGGCCGATGGCATTTCGCTGCCGCGACTGGCGCGCCCCTACCAGTGGAGCTTGAGGCGGACGATGGCACGGCCTTTGCTGGTAATGGCACTCTCTTTTGTCATTCCCATTATCGGCTTCATCACCGCTGGCACGCTAGATCAGCAGTTTTTCCCAGCGGTTTCTCGCGACCAGGTACGGCTAGAAATGGAGTTTGCACCGCAGAGTGCGATCGCCCGTACCCGAGAGAATATCGATCAGGCTCGCGAGCTTATTCTCAGCAATCCGCAGGTGGAAGACGTGCACTGGTTTGTGGGGGAAAGTGCGCCTAAGTTTTACTACAACATTACGGGCGGTCGGCAAAATCAGCCGCAGTTTGCGCAGGCGTTGGTGCAGCTAAATACCGATCAGAATTTGGCGGCGATTGTGCGATCGCTCCAAACCGACCTCACCAACAACTTCCCTGCTGCCCGCGTGCTCGTCCGCCAGCTAGAACAAGGCCCACCCTTCGACGCGCCTATCGAACTCCGCATCTTCGGCCCCAATATCGATGAACTCAGACGCCTCGGCCTGGAAGCCCGTCGTATTCTCGACGGCATTCCTGACGTGACGATTACGCGGGATGATTTGAGTGAGGCACTGCCCAAGATTGGACTGACGGTGGATGAGGAGCAGGCGCGGCAAAGTGGGCTGAGCAATCGGGCGATCGCGCAGCAGCTTGAGGCGTATCTGGAAGGTAGCGTGGGCGGGTCGGTGTTGGAATCGACTGAAAATTTGCCGGTACGGGTGCGGCTAGCGAATCAAACCAGGGCTGATTTGAGTGCGATCGCCTCTCTCGATTTGCAGTCTGAAAACGGTGGCGACCCTCTATCTACCAGCGCCTTTGGCAAATTTAGCCTGTTGCCTGAGCTTTCTAAAATCTCTCATCGCAATGAGCAGCGGGTGAATATTGTGCAGGCTTATCTCACGGCGGGCACGCTGCCCTCAGTGGTGCAGGCGGCTTTTGAAGAACGGCTGAGGGCGGGTGGTTTTGAGCTGCCTCCTGGCTATCGCACTGAGTTTGGGGGTGAGGCGGCGGAGCAAGGTGAAGCGGTCGGCAATCTGTTGGTGTTTGTGCCGTTGCTGACGCTGGTGATGGTGGCGGCGCTGGTGCTTTCTCTGGGGTCTTTTCGTCAGGCAATTATTATTGCTTTTGTGGGGGTGGGTTCTGTGGGGATGGCGCTGTTCTCGCTGAAAGTGTTTGGGGCTATTTTTGGATTTATGGCAATTATTGGCGCTTTGGGCCTGGTGGGGATTGCGATTAATGACTCGGTGATGGTGCTTTCTGGTTTGAATGAGAATGCTGAGGCGAAGGCGGGCGATCGCAAGGCGATTGCTCGTGTGGTGAATCAGTCTACTCGCCATGTGATTACGACAACGATTACGACGATTGCGGGATTTGTGCCGTTGTTGATTAGCGGCGGGCCTTTTTGGCAGCCTTTGGCAATTGCGATCGCAGGTGGCATCAGCGGCGCTTCACTCCTCGCACTCTACTTTGTTCCCGCTGCCTACGCCCTTATCTATCGCTCTGAGAAGCAATTATTCAGCCAAGTCGATGATCTAACTTTGGGTAGCCCTAAACAGCCATAGTCAGTGCTGATTGATCTCTTTGAAGAGAGTACTTAAAAGTCTGTCGCCATCTCATATCTTCAATCGTTTCTGCGTATCGGCAAAAGCAACCCTGTTTCAATTTCTTGCCTCACTTCGCGGCTAACGTAGCAGTCGCTATTTAAGCAATCTACCAATAGCTGGTTAGCATCGTGGTACTGCTGTAGCAAGTACTTTTTGTTTAGAGCTAAATTGCCAGTTCTGTCCTATATCTCGATACTGGATCATAACCGCTCTAAGCTGTTCTCTCCATGCAAGCCTGCTTTCTGTCGACCACTGGCTAAAATCTTTTTACTACTGGAGAACAGATGAAAATTGCTCTTAAGCGCCTGAAGCTTCTCTTGAAGTGACTGCTTAAAATCTACGTCAAGGGTAAGAGCATGAGCATGGCTAAGGGCGATGAGCAAGAGCGCGGCTATGGTTGATGGTATGAGCCAAGGTCAAAGATGAGAGAGCAGGTGAGGGCAAAGTCGAGAGCGAGAGTATGATCAAGAGCAAGAGTGAGGGCGAAGTCGATCGTCACGGTCGAGGTCACGGTCGAGGTCACGGTCGAGATCGCGAGCGATTACGAGTCGGTCGAGCGCAAGACTGCGAGTAGAATGCACGAACGGCAGCAGGTTTATACGGAGAGTTGGCTGAGTTGTACTTGCTCTCAATCCAAATCAAACACTGCTGAATTTTATTATCGTTAATAACTAACTTGTCAATCTTTCTGCTTCATCGCTAGCAACAAATCATCTGCACTCTCTACCATGCCAACAGTAAGCAAAAAGACTTCTCGCCATCGTTTTTCGCATAGATGAGGTAAAAGCCGAGTCTCAAAGATATCAGATTTCGAGCTAGCTAAATAGCTTACGCGCCGTAAAATACTCATGGAAAGTCAAGTGAGAGAATGAGTATATTCCTCTTGCTCGTTCTACTAAGAGGCCATGCTGTGCTTCTATAGACTTCAACACGTCCTCACTATCCAGTTGCAATACATCTTCTTCTATATTGGCACCCGGCAAATTCCGAATGTAGTCATTAATTTTCCGCTCTACCACTTTCTGCTTAAAAAAGTAATTTCCTAGCTCAAACGTATCGATCGCAATCTGACTTAGCAAGTCTTCTTTTCGCTTCAGGGGAAGCTTCTTGTAAGCATGGTCTCGTTCAATATTTCGTTTTGCATCCCACTTTTTCAGCAATACATCCAGTCCCTCCTTGTATAGCTCCGATCGATTCGCTGGGAAAGTGCCTGACTCTTCAAACACCAAACACAGTAGCGTTAACAGAATAGGACTAGTCGCTAGCTCTCGTATTCCTTTGTCGTGCTTCAGCCGCTCCATAAAGGTTTCAGCCTTCACCGAATCCTGCTTAGCCTGAAACCATTTAATCGCAAACGTTTCAATCTGTCTCATCATCAAAATCAGCAACTTCTACCTCTGTAAATTGCTCAAAGGTATAGTCCTTAGCAGCAATCCGACAGGTGATAATAAACAGGTTATTGTGAAACTGATTGAGCAAAGGATTGAATCTGTTTCAGTACTCGGCTGTTATCAGATCTCATAACTTCGTCAAAGCCGTCAAACAACACAAGGACTCTACCTTGATTCAAAAACAACTCTACCGCCGAAGAGTGATCGCTAGGTAGTTGCTGTAGTAATCCTGATTTTAACTTCGGTGTCTGGACTCAACACCATAGCTAGCAAGAAGCTGGATTAAATAGTCCAGCAGGCTAGGTTGTCCTAGGCGCTTCGGCAAAATCCTTGAAGCGTAACAAACAAAGGCACCAACTCTGGTTTGAACTGTCCTTCCACACACTGAATCGCTAAATGCTTCAGAAAAGTCGTTTTACCTGCCCCTGGCTTTCCTAAAATCATCAGCTTTAGAGTGCTGTTCAACAGCTTGCAGTCCAGGTACCCGTCTCTTCGCGAATGTCGCTCAAGCTAAACCGTTCAAAATCTTCTACATCCGCCTGCTCTAACAGTTCTGAAAATTTCTAGCGTCTACGCCCAGTAATCTTCTCCAAAATATTGACGTCAGTGTAAATGTCGTCCAAGCCAATCGGCTGCGACATATCTAGCACGCGCATAGAGCCGCACTTGTCGAAAATGCTGCCATAGATGTTGTCTCGCACAGACGCAATCAGCTCATCAATATTAAGAGCACGCTCCGGTACTTCATCCGCCTCTAGCTCAGCTATCTCACCCCATTCAAGCCCCAGCTCTGTACAAAAAGCTTGAAACAGCTCGCTTCGCCACAGGTCGCCGAGCAAAGAAATTAATCACCGTTCCTCTAGAGCATCCAGCCGTCCCGGCTAAGTAGTCCTGCGTCCATCCCTTCAGGTCAAACGCCTTCTTCGCCTTCGCCAGTCCTTCTTTCGATGCCCGTAGCGATCGCCCCATAACCCCTCACCAAAACACCGACACAAATCCAACACAACCTGCACACCCAACTCGAACCATAGCCCCGTCATTTCGCAGTTTCATAGTAATCAAGGAGCGCCCCGAAACCAACCCTTACACCCCAAACCCAACATGCAAAACCTCACCCCAAACCCAAACCACAACATCGAACAGCACATCGCCCACGAACGCATCCGCCAAGCCCGCAACACCTCCAACCTCGCCCTCATCGCCACCGCCCTTTCCACCCTCATCGGCTTCGGCGGAGCCACCACCCTCATCACCGGCAACATCCCCGAAGGCAGCATCACCACCGCAGTCGGCCTCGCCTCCAGCCTTCACTGTAGCCGCCTCGCCAAAGACGCCAACGATCGCCTAGACAAGCTACTGACCGAACTCGACCATGAATAACGCCACGAATAATAGTAGAAGGGAGCAGGCGATCGCTAAAATCCATAAACGGCTTCTTTGCGATCGCTACCGACATATGGTTTACGCTAGGCTACGGCGAGTCCCATCAGGCGATTGAATCCACCCAAGCAACGAGACCACCATTGAATGTCCACAGTTCAAGAAGCTCAGCTTTCAGACGATCAAGCGCAGGCAAAAGCAGCACCCGATAAACCCTCAAAGTTCAGCTTTTTCCAGCTATGGAACATGAACATCGGCTTCCTCGGCATCCAGTTTGGCTGGGGCTTGCAGATGGCCAACATGAGTTCCATTTTTGAGCACTTAGGCGCAAGTGCCCACAATATCCCCATCCTATGGCTAGCCGCGCCGCTTACCGGACTGCTCGTTCAGCCGATTGTCGGCAACCTCAGCGACTACACCTGGGGGCCGTGGGGCCGCAGAAGGCCGTACCTGCTCGGCGGCGCGATATTTGCCTCCGTAGGACTCGTGCTCATGCCCAGCTGTTCGGCGCTGTGGATGGCGGCAGGGCTGCTGTGGCTACTGGACTTGAGCGTGAATGTGAGCATGGTGCCGTACCGGGCCTTTGTGGGTGACCTGCTGCCGAAAAAGCAGCGGACGCAAGGGTTTGCCATGCAGAGTGTGATGGTCGGCATTGGCGCGATCGCAGCTTCCAGTCTCCCCTGGCTACTCAACCACCTGCTCGGCATCGATCCCTCCACCGACGCCACCCGCCGCATTCCGCTCACCATCGAGCTTTCCTTTTACATCGGCGCGGCCCTGTTTCTCATCACCACCCTATGGACAGCGCTCACCACCTCAGAATCCCCGCCCAAGGACATGGCGCGATTCGAGCAAATGAAACGCGATCGCGGTGGCATACTCAACAGCCTGACTGAAACCTGGCGCGCCCTACAAAAAATGCCGTCAACCATGAAGCAGCTCGCCTGGGTGCAGGTCTTCACCTGGCTCGGTATTTTCTGCTTCTTCCTCTACTTTCCCCCCGCCGTCGCCCGCAACATATTCGGCGCAACCGCCATCGACTCCCCCCTCTACGATGAAGGTATCGAATGGGCCGGACTCTGCTTTGCCGCATTCAACGCCGTCTGCATTCCGTTCTCTTTTCTGTTGCCGGTGCTCACGCGTCGAATCAGCCGCACCGCCGTTCATAGCTTCTGCCTAGTCTGCGGCGGGCTCAGCCTAATTTCACTCAACTTCATTCACCAGCCAGAACTGCTGTTGCTTTCCATGGTGGGCTTTGGCATGACTTGGGCCAGCGCTCAGTCCATTCCCTACGCCATTTTGACCCACGCAATTCCCACCCAGCAGCGCGGCATTTATCAGGGCATTTTCAACTTCTTCATTGTGCTGCCCGAAATTGGTATCTCGCTTTTCTTTGGCTGGATTATGGAACACTGGCTACAGGACAACCGACTGACGGCCGTTGTACTAGGCGGCATTTTCCTGCTGATTGCAGCGGTGCTAACGCCCTTTGTGCGGCTCCCTCAGCTTGCCTCAGCAACGGCTTCAGAGGAAGATGAAGAAACAGATGAAGTTGACGAAACGACCATTGACGCAGCACTAGAGGCCTCCTAATTCTATGCAAACAGTGCTCTCTCAATGGCCCAATTTTCCCCTTAAGATCAAACTAGATCGGCTGACACAGCTGTTGCTGCTGGCGGTGACCGTGCTGATGTACAGCGTTTTGGGGATGGCGATCGCCAATTCTCTTTTCGTCAGCTACGTTGGCGCAGACCATCTGCCGCTAGCGTTCATCCTCATCGGGCTGTGCTCCATGCCCGCCTACGCCATATTCTCGCAAATTGTTGATCGCTACAGTCGGCCTCAGCTATTTCGCGCCGTTCTGCTAGGCTCAGTGCCCGCCATATTAGGGCTACGGCTACTGCTGGCACAAGATACAACATACGCCTACTACGTCCTACTCATCGCCATTTTCTTTCAGTGGGACTTTCACAACAATGTGCTCTATCCCAGCCTGCTCACCGACTATTTCACCACCCTAGAGTACAAGCGATACGCCCCCTACATCGGCATCGCTCAGGCTGTAGGCACGCTGATGGGCGGCGGGCTCACCACCCTACTCTCTCACTATTTCAGAACCAGAGATTTGCTGGTGTTTATGCCAGTTGTGTTCTTGATAGGGTTTGTTCAACTGCTGTATTTAGAAAACTCTCAACGCCTAGTAAACGTAGACAAACCCGCTCAGTCCATCGGCATTATTGAATCGATTAGAACCTTTCCTGACTTGGTAAAGCGCTATCCCCTGGCGTTGTTCTTGGCTAGCAGCAGCTTTTTACTGGTCATCATCTACATCAGCTCTGAGTTCTTGTGGTTCAACATCTACGGCAGCAACTTTAGCGACCAGGCACTCACCGGATTCCTGGGTGAGATGCGCATCATTATCAGCCTCGTACAGGTCGCGATTATCTTTGGCGTCACCCGGCCCCTGCTCAAAACCTGGGGCGTAGCGCAGATGAATCCTGTCTATCCACTGACCACACTGGCGAGCTTTGCTGGGCTGCTGACGCACTTTGGGCTGCCTGCTGCAATTGGGCTACACATTAACGGAGACGGTCTATACAAAGGCATTAACCTGCCGGTTCATCAGCTTAACTACAATGCCATTCCGCGTGAGTTTGTCGGGCGAATTCGGACGCTTAGCGATGGGCTAATTTATTCTGTTGGACTGACCTTAGCGGGTGTGCTGCTGTGGATAGGTGAAACGAGACTGAGCCTGGTGCAAATTGCCTGGTTTGTGGCAGGACTCACTGGGGCTTTGCTGCTGGTGAGGCTACCAATGGGCCGCTTTTATGCCAAAGGGCTAGAGGAGATGATTCGCTCTGACAGCCTCGATTTAGATGCGTTTGACCTTGACCCAATTCAGCTTAATCCTGAGTCTGGGGCGGCGGTGCAGGCGCTGTTGAGTGATAGCGATCGCTACAGTCAGCTCAAAGGCCTAGAGCTAGCAGCCCGAATGGGATCGCCCAAACAATTTCTAGGCGTCATAGAGCCGCTGATTAGTCAAAAGGACGGCATCAAAGATGAACAGGTTTATGAAGGCGCGATCGCCCTCTTTTCCCCTTGCAGCACCGACTCAAAAGATTACTTCCAACAGAAGCTGTCAGACCCACATTTAAGACTGTTTGCTTGGGAGGTGCTTTTGATCAATAAGATAGTGCCTGACGAAGTGGATGCTGAAAATGGAACAGACTTACAGACAGCATTGCAGTCAGAAGATTCGCAGGTAGTCGAGCAACAGGTTTTGAGTGCGATCGCCCAGCTCATCACCGATCCCACCGCGTCACCCGACTGGCCTTTGCCGCTCACCAGCAGCGCCGCCCGCATCATCACCCGCGTCGTCGCCTACAGCAAAAATCCAGCCCTCGCCCCGCTCATCCCCGATCTCGTCCTCACCCAAATCCAACCCGACATCATCCGCACTGGCCTAGAAGCCCTACTACCCCTCACCCAGCGCGGAGACACGGCCACCGCCACCATCGCCAGCAGCAAGCTCAGCCACTACGACCCGATGGTTCGCATCGCCGCCTTAGATCTGCTGAGAACTACCATCTGCCCTGAAACACTCAGCGCCATTGGCCCCCGCCTGGGCGATCCAGATCCTCGCGTACGCCAGCAGGCCGCTAAAGCCCTTGCAGCTTATGGCCAGCCGGGTATAGATATCGCCAAGGCTAGCTTAAACAGCGACCAGCCTGAAGTTGTTAATGCAGCGATCACAGCTATTGGTCTTGTGAGAACGCGATACGCCAGTAACGTCCTGTTCGACTACCTCGCGCCCAGCTACGCCCAGCTTGCTAAAACCCGCCAGTGGCAGAGCCAGCTTCCACCCAGTGCCCCTAGCTGGGAAGCGCTTCGCGTTGCGATCGCTGACTATCACAGCCGCCTCATCCAAAAAGTCCTCTACATCCTCTCCGCCCTCGGCCACCCTCGCACCGTCAACGCCGTCAATCGACTGCTGGCCACCAACGCCCAAAGCGAACTAGAAAACGCCATTGAAGTCCTCGCGTCCCTCAACCATCGCCGGTTTGTTCTACCGCTAATGCCACTATTAGAGTCGCTGGTAGCCACTGACGCTAACGAAGAAGATCCTCCGATTACCGACGAATCACCTTCTACGGCCACAGGCAAAGACGCATCAGCCCCAAAAATCACGACTCAGCCAGCCATACAGCCCGTAACGCCGCTTTGGCTCAAAACAAAAGGGTACCGGCTGCTACTCGAAGCCTTAGAATCAAATGACCGCTGGATTAAATCTGGCGCGTTAATTGCCCTAGCGATGGTGCCTTCTGCGCTGATTAACGACCCAGATCCTTTTCTCAAACAGGTCGCTGGCCAAATTTTTGAGGCCAATCTACCGGCCAAAACTGCTATGAACCGACTGCTGCTGCTTAAAACCGTTTCACTTTTCAAGAATCTCTCTCTTGACGAGCTGATTCTAATTGATGAGAGCCTAGAACAAACTCAGGTATTAGCCGACGAAATTATCTTTGCAGAAGGAGATTTGGCGGCGCATTTGTACATTATTGCTGAAGGGAACGTGCAGCTGGTCAAAGAAGTGGACGGTATGCCCAAGAAAATAAGGCAGCTGAGCCGAGGAGACTACTTTGGTGAAGTGGCTTTGTTTGACGATGCGCCGCTTTGGGATGGGGCGATCGCCCAAACAGACTGCACCCTACTCAAGCTAGAGAAAAACCGCTTCCTAAGCCTCATCACCCAGCGCCCGCACATGATTTTAGAGATCTGTCGCTTCTTAACCCGACGGCTCAGAGAAACCGATCGCTACCGCTTAGAAAACAGCCCAGTAGGCCGTAATTAAGCATAGGCCGTTAAAGCGGAGTCGCTAGCCACGCTCGCATATACTGGTTGACTAAATCCGGCTGTTCCTGCTGAACCCAGTGGCTACAGTCAGGAATATACCGAAGCTCAAACTTCTCTACATACGCTTCTGTTCCGTAGGTAAGCTCCTTTCCTAAGGCCTTGTCATTCTCGCCCCAAACTAACAAAGTAGGCACCTTTAGCACCTCCCACTGCCTGTTCAAAAATCCTTCAGACTGAAAAATATTGCGGTAGTAGTTCAGCATGGCCGTGAGTGCTCCCGGTTTTGCAGCCGCTGCAACCAAAGTGTCTAAGTCTGCTTCGGTAAAGGCATCAGAGTTAACGGCTTGACTTTGAAAGACCGTTCGAATAGCGGCGTAGTTGTTCGCCTTTAAAAGAAACTCAGGTAGCTCAGGTAGCTGAAACAGCGCGATATACCAGCTTCGCAGCAGCTGTTGAGGCGTGCGAAGCCCTTCAGCAAACTTAGCTGGGTGAGGCAGGTTCAATACAATCAGCCGTTTGAGCATGTCGGGATGGGCGTAGGCAAAACTCCAGGCGATCGCCCCGCCCCAATCATGACCCACCAAAACGCACCGCTCGTACCCCAAAGCCCGAATCACACCGGCAACATCCTCAACAAGCACCGACAAAGCGTACGCAGACTTCTCTTTCGGCTTATCACTCTCGTTATAGCCGCGCAAGTCTATGGCCACCGCCCGGTAGTCTTTACCAAACTCGCTCAGCTGATGCCGCCAGGAATACCAGCACTCCGGAAACCCGTGTAAAAACAGCATTAAAGGCCCTTCGCCTTCACTTACGCAGTGCAGCCGAATACCGTTTACTTCCAAATAGTCATGTTGCATGTAAAAGTTCCTTTACGTCAGCGCTTTTAATACCAGCTTTGGATTCAGCAGCTTAGCAGGCGAGTCAATCATATGCGTCACTCTCGTTAAAGCCACCGTCAGCTCACCGTCCGTATGCGTTTTGGCCACGAGCTTTCGCATGTACCCTGTCAGCAGCCGTTCGGCCAGGTTCTTTTTGCGGCTGCTCCCCTGCAAAAAGCCAGCATCGTTTTTAGTCGCCGCGCCCCAGGCAGGCTTAATCCGCTTAGCCAGATTCTTCTGAAAAGTCAGAGAGTCTCTTGGTTCAGATTTTTTAGCCGTTTCTAGTAACCAGTCTTGCAAAGTAAGCGCAGACATTGCGCTGGTCGTCAGCCCCTGACCGTAAGCGGGACACAGCGCACAAACAGAATCCCCTATTGCGATAAAGCCTTCTGGCACAGCCGACAGCTGCTCGTAATGGTGCAGCCGGTTTGCGGTAGAGCGATAGGCCTTGATAGGAGAGACGGGGGTTGACTGAGCGATCGCATCGTAAAATTCAGAACTCGGCAGCTGCTTAGCAAACTCAAGAAAATCAGACTCTTCTAAAGGCGGATACTGCTGACAATATCCGCCCAGCGTCGCAATCACCTCATCGTTTTCTACGCGCGCCAGATACCCCAGCTGAGTCTTTTCAGGTGGCTGATGAGAAATCAACAGCACCTTCCAAGCCTCATCCCAATCATCCGGAATGCGATAGCGCCGCGTTGCATAGCCCAGCTGCGCATCAATCTTCTCCACCTCAGGCACAGCTGCACCCAACGCCTCTAGCCACTTAGGCGCATTCGTCGATCGCCCGCTGGCATCCACAACCAAATCCGCCTCAATCACACGCTCATCCGTTTTATCTTTCGAGCGTCTGCACCGAATGCCAGTGACTTTATCAGCACTGCCCGTCAGCGCCTCTACGCGATAGGGCGACAGCCTTCGTACGTTGCTAATCTGTTCTACCTGCTGGCGCACAGTGGCTTCTAGCAGCGGGCGAGTACAGGAAAAAGAATCTAATCCGGTCGGCTCGTTAACGTTCGCGCACCAGCCGCCAAAAGCGTAGTACTGAAAGTCTTGCCCCCAGTCTACGGGCATCGCACCTGCCGCCTGCAAGTCCTTTTCTAGGCCAGGAAAAAAGTCTTTTAGCAGTCGGTAGCCCTGAGTGAGTAAAATATGCGGCTGAGGCGACTGCGGCACGCCGGTTCGTTCAGCGGCGCCTTCTTCTATGCGATCGCGCTCAACAATCAAAACCTCTTCAAAGCTATCTGAGAGCACCCTTGCGCTTAGCATTCCGGCAATGCTGCCGCCAACTACAATGGCCCGCTTGGATGGTTTCTGACTTTGTGCCTGACTCTGCATAGTGTGAGGGAAGCTTGTTTGCTTCGCGATCGCTAACTAGTTGAATATATGCTCTATGATGACATCTCTTCCCATCCAGCGCTTCCTCGCCTCTGCTAAAATTCTCTAGATAAGCGCCTCAAAAAGGCGACAACCGCCGGCGTTTGGCCGTTAATAAATAGTACGTATGAAAGTTCTCATTGTTGAAGACGACAATCGAATTGCGGCACAATTAGCCTCAAAGCAGGGCGGCTAAACAATCAGGTACAGGTGACGATGCAAGACACCGGCATCGGCATTGCTCAAGAGAACCTAGAGAACATCTTCGAGCGATTTTGGCGAGCCGACCGAGCCCGTCACTACAACAACGGCGGAGCAGGGCTTGGGCTATCGATTACGCAGGCAATTATTCACAGCCATCGCGGTCGCATTGAGGTGACAAGTACGCCACCTTAAACCTTATCGAGTTCTTGACGTTTTGACGCTATGCTAAGGCGGCTCAAAATCTGTTCAATACATGCATAAAAGACAGCCTTTATATTGGCTACTGGCAATCACTTTAGTTACCTTGCTCTGTAATCTCAATAGCTGGGGCGTGCTCGAAGCAAGCGAAGCGAGATACGCCGAAATCAGCCGGGAGATGTTTCGCTCTGGCGACTGGCTCCATCCCACGCTACTCAATATCAACCACTATCACAAGCCACCCGTGACCTTTTGGCTGACCAGCTTAGGCTTTCGGCTATTTGGTGTAAACGCATTTGGCGCTCGCTTCTTTCTACAAGTATCGCTCGTTATCCAAGCTAGCCTGGTCTACTTTATTGCGCAGCAACAGTTTCAACCGCAGTCAAAATCATCCATCGAGTCACCACTCGAATCACAGGTCGAATCGCAAAGGAAATCACTGCTGGCGGCTATCATCTATCTCTCCTTTCCTTTAAGCATTATCGGCACGCGTAATCTGACTACCGACAGCTTTCTAACCACGTTTGTGCTGGCGCTGATCTACTGCATCAGTAGCTACTACCGCCAAAGAAGAGTTTGGGGCATCTACGGTAGCGCCCTTTTTATTGCAGTCGGGTTCCTGACAAAAGGGCCTGCTATTTTCGTAGTGCCCTTTTTCTTTTGGTGCTATTTGATGCTCGACCAGCGAATCAATCGCCGCGTACCGGTAGGGCACTTTTTAATTGCTTTCGCGCTATGCATAAGCCTGAGCCTATCTTGGTATGTTTATGTTGCCCAGCAGGTACCCGGCCTAGCCGATTACTTTATTGGCCGGCAGGTGATTGCACGAGTTGCAGACGATCAGGCGTTCAATCGCGCTAAACCTAGCTGGTACTATCCACTGATACTGGTAACAACAACGCTACCTTGGACTGTACTCTATTTAATCAGCCTATTCTCTCGTGAATACAAGACGTTTAAGGCGATCGATGTCAGGCAGATTCTCATCTACTGGATAGGACTACCCTTCATCATTTTTGCGCTTTCTAGCTCTAAGCTGATGATGTACTTACTCCCGATTTATCCAGGCATAGCAATAATGTCGGCCTGTTTACTCGCTAGTCTCATTCGCTTAGATTTAATTCGTCTGACCCTGACATTTTTATTCTATTTTATGGTGCTAGCTGTTTTAATTCCGTTTGTCCCGTTGCTATCTACGCAGCTATCAGGAACAGAGATAGCGACAACTTGGCTCATGAATCTTACGGGCTTAGGGGTGATAATAGCGCCTGTCTTAGTTTACCGCGTGTTTCAGAACACGCCCTTTAGAGTAGGCGTAATAGCTCTCTCTGGAGCGTTAGCATTGACCATCTACGGCGGTTACTTATTGGGCGAAAACGAGCTGATGATGGGTGGAACGCGCCCTCTAGCACAATTCATCCAAGCGCAAGGATTACAGAATCAGCCGGTTATTGTCTACGGGGAGCTGTTACCCTCGCTCGCGTTCAACCTAGACCGTGACATTATCACCGTTAGTGATGACAGCGAAGGCAACAGCATCGAGCGAGAGACAGAGTTTCAAACGACTGATAACTGGAAAAAATTCTGGATTTATCCTGATCAGCTAGAATCCAAAGCCTATTTAGCCCGTCTGGCACGACAATCTTCGACACTGGTGGTGCGAGGCGATGCCAATAGCCTTCCAGAAAGTCGGCGCTGGCTGCTAGCAGGCTACTCACAGACTAAAACACTGGGTCGCTGGACGCTGTTTTACTAAGCTAACGCAGCATTAAAGGACGAGAACTATTGGTTCAAATATTCGTGGCACGCTGCCTTAGCATCTTTGGAGATGGTTAATTCCTCTTTTGGTAATGGCTCGTCGTTTGCGTCGATGAGCGTTTCGGGTGCGGTGATGAAGGGATGATTTTTGAGGCGATCGCACGCCAGTTCAGGCCATTGTTCCAGGCGACTCGGCCACCTGCGCAAGCCCAAGTCAGCACTACCGCTCAACACAGATTCTCCATCTTGAGTAAACAACACCGACCAAACGCTGGCAGTATGGCCCTCTAATGGCGGGCCTATCGGCTTAGCATTTTTGATATCACTTACATCCCACAGTCGAATTGTTCGGTCGTTACTACCACTCGCAAGCTGACTGCCATCAGGGCTAAAGGCTACCGACCAAACGCTGCTGTTGTGCCCTTTCAAAGGCGGGCCGACGGCCTCACCCGTTTGAGTATCCCAAAATCGTATGGTTTCATCGCTGCTGCTGCTGGCAATATAGCGATCGCTAGGACTAAAGGCCACCGACCAAACGTCGTTAGTGTGACCGACTAAAGGCGGTGTCATGGGCTGTCCGGTCAGCGCGTCCCAGATAATTACACTGTTATCTCTACTGCCGCTGGCGACATATTTTCCATCGTAGCTAAACGCCACCGAATATATCCAATCTTTGTGAAGCTGCCAGGGCTCACCTATTAGCTCGCCTGTTTGGGTATCCCACAGTCGCAGCATTCGATCTTTCCCGCCGCTCACCAGCCTATCTCCATTAGGACTAATGGCAATGCTGTATACAATATCACTGGCACCATCACCCCAAGGCTCACCGATCCGCTTACCCGTCGTCAAATCCCATTTCCAAATCGATTTGTCAGAGCTTGCGCTAAATAGCCATTTGCCATTGGGATGAAAGACAACCGAGCGAACAGAGCTACGGTGGCCCGTCAAAGTCTTGCCAATAGATAGGCCTGAAACTGTATCCCATAGCCTAATCGCTTTATCTTGGCTGGCTGTCGCAAACTGCTTACCATCTGCGCTAAGTGCAACAGATAAAACACTCTCCGAGTGACCGGTTGACTGGATCTGTCCGGTCGAGCGAGCAACATCCTGATCCCACAGCCTGATGGTGTTGTCAGAGCTAGCGCTCGCAATTTGCTTACCATCTTCGCTCAAGGCGATCGCCCAAATAATATTGTTATGAGCGTTCGAGATTATATCAGCTTGGCTTAGCGTTGCAATATTCCAAGTCCAAATAGTTTGGTCTGCGCCTGTACTTATAATTGTCCGATCGTTTATCCCAAACTTTGCAGAATAAACCTCGCCTCGATGCCCACCCATCGGCCATCCTAAAGGATCGCCTGTTTTTGCGTTCCACAGGCGAATAGTTCTATCTGAAGAGCTGCTGACAATGCGCTGACCGTCTGCACTAAAATCAACAGACCAAATGCTGCCAGCGTGCGCCTCAAAAGGTTCCACAGTTGGCTTGCGTGTTTCAGTATCCCAAACAATAAGGCGTCGGTCAGGGCTACCGCTCACAAAAGACTTACCGTCGGGGCTAAAAGCAACAGACCAAACAATATCTCTATGGCCGCTCATGGCCTCGCCAATCGGCTGAGCCGTTTCAGCATTCCATAGTCTGAGCATCTTGTCGTCGCTGGCACTGACAATTCTATTGCCGTCTGAGCTAAAGTCTACGGCTCTGACCGTGTTTGTATGCCCAACCATCGGACTGCCAATCGCGTTACCCGTTTGCACGTCCCACAGCTTGAGGTTGTCAGTCCCGCCACCACCGCCGCTAACCACTTTGGTACCATCCGGGCTAAAAGCCAGCGCATAGGTCGATAGCGGGTGAGCATTCTCTCCTCCGTTAAATGTTCTAATTAACTGCCCTGTGTGCGTATTCCACAGCTTCACCTTGCGATCCATGCCGCTGCTAGCAATATATTGTCCGCTGGGGTCGTAGGCGATCGCCCGCACGCTGGCGGTATGACCAATCAATCTATTCTGTTCACGAGCTAGCCTTGCTGATTCTAAGAGTGCTTTTTGCGCCTCCACCTGTACGTCAGCAGGCGATTGAGCACTTTTATAGAAAGTACTAATCGCCAGCGCTAGCCCTTCTATGGCTCTATCAGTAGACACCCAGTTTGAGGCTCTAGCAGACTGCGCCTTATACTCTTTGTAAGTAGCAGTCTGCTTAGAATTTTTCATCATCAAACCAGAAATAACTGAAGCCAGAATCACGCTGCTAATTCCCAGCCATCGCAGGCACTGGTTTCTAGATTTAACCTGCAAGCTTCTTCTGACAAAAGCCGTCTCTGCCTGGTTTAGCCAGCACCCATCATGATTCAAAGCGTCTTTCAACAAGCCTAGACGGCGATCGCCCTGCCAAAGCGTGCCTTGATTCTTTGCCCAAGCTGCCGCCGCTAATCTTAAAGGCTGTTGTAACAACATTTCTTCTGGGGCCTGACGTGTCCACTGCAACAACTTATCCCAACCGTACACCAAAGCATCATGGGCGGGTTCTACATACGTCTCACCAATCGCCGTTTGCCCCTTCACAAACAGCCGCGCGTCGATCAGCAGTCGTAGCGCATTATGCACCCGCTGATTTTCTTCCGAACTCGCGTAGACTAGCTCAGTATCGGGTACGCGACGACGCGCCAGCTCGCCCCCTTCGAAAGACACCATTCGCAGCGCAATATTACGCAAAGTATGCTCGTACTTTGAATCAATTTCTACTCCTCTACGATATTCTTTGGTGGCTCTTTGGGTCAGAGAACCCGCAATGCCTCCTAACGCCTCATAGTCGGCTTCTGTTAGCGCCCTATCATCGCTTTTTCGCATGAGATAACAGAGATATAGCTCACTTAAAGTAAAAGATAATAGAGGTAACGCACCGGGTGTTTGATTAACATCATCTAGCAGACGTTCAACCAGTCTGGGCGGATCAAAATAGAGCACTCGCTGCATCGCAGGCTGTTCAATCACTCGCCGCAGATCTTCTCGGCTCATGGGTGGCACCATAAACCGCGAGGTCATCCAAATCGATCTGAGTGGCGTTTCTAAAAACTGGGGCTCAAAGTCGGCGCGTAGGGTAATCACAACGCGCCACAGGGGATTTTTAGCGATAGTTCCCAGCCGCAGCACGTCAAAAAGCTGCTGGCGTACCTGCGGCTGCTTACAGAGCGTAACCACCTCTTCAAACTGATCGATTACTAGCAAAAGCTGCTGGTCAAGATGCGCTTTTTTCCAGGTTCTAATTCGATCGAGCAGCCGTCTAGGAGACTCGTATATCTCTGCGCTAAGCGCTTCTACTTGTTGAGGATGGGCGCTATCGGAGTCTAAAGATAAAACCACCTTAGCCAACGCCTTAAGCGGCGACTCACCGGGTCTCATTACCGGTAGAATATGCCAGTTTTCGTTAGCTTCATCTCGTAACGCTGGAATCAGGCCTGCTTTTACTAAGCTAGATTTGCCGATGCCCGATGCCCCCAAAACAGCGGTGAATGAATTCTCTTTAATAAAGCGGCTGAGATCGTCTACTAGCGCCTCTCGTCCATAGAACAAACTGGCATCTTCAGTATCAAAAGATTCCAGTCCCTGGTAGGGGTTGTTTTGTTTGTTGAGCGCAGGTGCAGGCGGTAGATTGAGCGCGTGCCCCGGTGTCAGAAAAATGAACTCTCCTTTTCCATGATTACGGAGCGCGCACAGTCCCGGCGTCTGTCTGGTTTGATGCGCTTCTGTTTGCGGCTCAACAATATCTCTTAAGTAGGTGTATAGTTCTGTTGCGGTTAAAACGCCGTCTCCAGCTGGTTTACCATCTTTGGCAGGCGGTGAGACATCCGCTGCACCTGCTAAAGCAGTCATTAAAGCGGCGGCAAACGGAGAATGTTGATTGACTTCACCTCGCGTATCTTTCAGGCTCATAATGTCCATGGCGGTTTGGTCGTGAGCGGCCGAAGTAATGACCTGCCAAGCCGGATCTCGACGGAATCGGTCAAATCGCTCCTGATGGATGACGGGGTAAGAAAGCAGCATGTCGCGCGTGCTCGACCAGCGAAAGGCACCTGCAAAACAACAGTCAAAAATCGCTAAAAAATGACGACAGGGCAGTGAAACGAGCGCGTCATGGAGTTCTATCATGGGCAAGTAGCTGTCTACCAAACCGGGCTTTGCGTCCTGTGGAATTAAGTATCCAGCGGGGCCGTCGTCGCCGTCTTGAGCGATGCCGTGTCCGGCAAAGTACAGCAGCAGGCGAGAGTTCGCCGTTAGCAGCTTGGGTAGCTTTCCCTTTATGAGCGTTTTAAGGGCGCTGAGCTGGGCCTGTTGGTTGAGATAGGTTATGACCTGATAGTCATGATCTGCCTGTAGGTGCTGGGCGATCGCCTCTGCATCTGCAACGGCTGTTCTCAACGGCGCAATGCCATGCTCGTACTGGTCAATGCCAATGACAACAGCAACACTGCTATCGAAATCTAAAACGCTCATGGGTTCCTTAGGACGTGGGCTCTACAACAGGAGGTGGCGGTGATGGCCTGTCTGCGGTGTAAGACCAGACAATGATGCCGAGTCCAGCTAGGGCGATCGCGACTAACCCAACAACCCACAGCTTCACCCCATCGCCTGACGAAGGCTCTGATGAAGTCGTTGGTAACGTGTCGAGTAAAGCAGCAGGCACGCTAGCATCATCGGCCTGATCTACGGCCTGTGAGCCTACGGTGGCGATAACGCCCGTTCCCACGACCGCCGCCGCTAGTGACGCTAGCCCAGCCGGATGGACAAAGTACTCCAGGTGGTTGCAGGCGGTCGGCAAAAGCTTAGGCGCAGGCGATCGCCCCTCCGGCACTGCTGTGATACTCTCCACCAGCACCGCAATATCATTGGGCTGTTTAAAAAACGGAATTTCCACAATTTTCCCAAGCCGCCCTAAAATCTTTTGCTTCAGCCCCGCCGTCTCATCTTTCGGCATCAAAGCGGTATTGCCCACCACCAGCGTATAGGGCACACCCGGATCTTTAGACTGGGCCAGCGCCTCTAAAAAGTCAGACCCTGGCTGCATCTGATCGAGCGAGATATCCACCGTTTCAATTCTTTTTAGCAATCCCTCCAACAGCCGTAGCGGCGCAGCCACAACAGACAAACCATTGAGCGCAAAAGACACCGCCGCCGTCGCGCCCGCCTGCACCTGCGGCCAAGGCGACCCCGCATTCGGCGTGCCCAGCATCGTTAAATGGCTAACGACTTTGTGACCACCCGCTTGCTCAATGAACCATCGCGACACCAGCCCGCCCATAGAATGTGCGACCACATGCAGCATCTTTTTGTGATTTTCACCCAGCCCAACTGCCTCTAGTCGCTGCTTTAGCAAATGGGCATTCTGTTCAATTGACGTGTTGATATTCTCGTAGTCGAAGGTTAGTACTAAATCGTAGAACTGACCGATAGCACGCGATCTACCTTCTACAGCAGCCATAGACGTGTGCAAGCTGGGCAGCATAGCTTCAGTATCGCCAAAGATACCGTGCACATAGAGAACAATAGTATTTGCCTGAGCCACCTTTGCTTTGATGGCTTCAATATCATGGAGATAAACAACCTCTGAAGCGGGCACGTCTAGCTCAGCGATCGCGAGTAGCGGGTAGTCAAACGTCACGCCGATCTGTTTACTCAGGTTTTTTCCTAGCTTTTTTGTGATCACCTTTTGAAAGAAAATTCGGATAGCGCCCTGAACACTGCGGCGACCCTCACTTACGGGCGCTGTTAGCCGCTCAATAACAATTTGCGTGCTGCCGTTACGTTGTCTGCTGTAGCCTAGCGGCAAATAAAACTCACCATCGTAGGCAATCGGTAAAACGTACTCACCCTCATTGAGAGGAATATCGGTTTCCACTATCAGCGGCTGCTCCGTGGTCACGGCTTCTGCTTGGCTGATGTTGCTTAGCGCGAGTACGCTGAGTCCTGGATCGCTGTTGCGGCTTTGGGTAAAGTGGAAAGGTTCTGTTTGATTGCGTAAAAGGGGCGGTAGCGTAAAGCTATTTAAGTCGCGGGTGGACTGGGCTGTGGTAGTTAGCCGAGCGTTGGCGGTGAAAGCTGGATGAGGGGCGATCGCAACAGAATCGCCAATGGGCACTGCCGCTGAACGGCCAATCGGCTGCGCTAGCTGCGGGCGAACAAACGTAAAGGCGACCTGGTTAGTCACCCAGTCGTCATGGGCAGGCAGCTTATCAGCCATGCCGATATCCCTAGTATGCACCCGCCGCATCAGCTGGTTTAGGCTACCGCCTGCGTTCACCGAACGGGTCGTTGCCCGCACAGTCGATAACCCTAGCTCATTCAAATTCAGCAGCAGCGGATCAAAGTCTTCTGTGCAGGCAACTAGCTTCAAAATGTCCTGGCATTCTGTAATCCCCTGCTGCCATAGCGCGTCAGAAATGGTGCCCTTCAGCACCCCACCACCCGCAAACCAAAGATCGCCATCCGGCAGTAGCTGCACCACACTGCCCACGCCATCCGGCTTAATCACCTCTACTTTGAAGCGTTCTGTCAAATACAGCAGGGCGCAGTAAAGCGTTTGATTGCTGGTGTTGTGCAGCCTAATTCTAAATCGCGGCGGCACCCATTCTTGCAGGGTTTCGTTAAACGTGTAAGAGAGTCGAATCTGCGAGTCTACAATTTCAGTAGCCGTTTCGTGGCTAGGGCTATCTCCGGTGTAGATAGCTAGTTTGAGCGTGCCTTCAATCTGAGTACTCGCAGGGCTGCTGAGTTCTAACAGCGTTTTCCAGCGGGCGATGTGCTCCAAATCTTGAACAACTTTAGTTGCACTAATCGCTGTGTAGCCCTGCACGGGCGTAACGAGCAGGCGATCTTCATGGGGAGGGGTGATTGAGTAGCGATCGCCCCTTGCCATCACGCGGTAATGAGCCAAATCAGCACTACCTACAGCCTGAACATAGAGAGAAGATTGTCGGGTGGGGCCTGCTGTGGCGATCGCAGCGCTTAGTAACGCGCTTCCGGCCTCTTCTCCTTCAAAATACACGGTTAACGGCGGCAGCGGCGAGCTAATCACAACCGCCTTGAAAGTACTGCTGGTATCAGCAAGGGCGCTACTCTCACTGCTGATATGACTGAGCTGAGGCAGTACCTTTGTAATGCTTGCTTGCGCGATCGCCTCTGAAACCCGCTTAAGCTGCTCAGGCCCACTGTCAAAGGGAAAAAGCGCTAATACGAAAGAGTCTTCTCCGACGGGCGATCGCAACCCATGAATTGCGCCGCCATCAATGACCCAGCCGTGTTCTCGGTGATGGCTGGCGGTGAAATAGGGATCAGAAGGTGCGATCGCCCCGCCTAAAAACGGCTGTTCTAAATCCTGTGAATGGGTAGCGTCCATCTGCGGAGACTGCCCCGGAACATTGCTCCGAACCAGCGCATTGGTTCGCTTAAACAAATCTCGATAGCTCAAAGCACCGTTTGCTTTTGCTAAAGAAGCCTGAAAAAAGTAAGAGAACACGCCGCAAAACTGGTCATCGCCATAGTACTCTTTGGCCTCTTCAATACTTTGACAGGCACTAATCACCACGTGCCGCCCTACGGGCAGCTTCATAGCCGTCGGTGAAACGCTACGAGTTCTACCGCTCCATGCGCCACCTTCTGGCACATCTTCGGCTGAAAGCGCATCTGCTGGCGATACGATAAAGCTCTCTATTGGGCGCGGGCGTCTATCGACATCCACGCCGCGCGTAACGGCCACTTCAGCCAGCTCACCACGGGTTCCTGACCCGGAATGGCAGCAGTCCAAAACAACAACAATGTGAGGGTTGTTTTTATCCACTTCAGCAATCAGCTTAGCCAGTTCTTTATCTGCTAAATCCCAGTGATCGTCATCAATTCTGCTGTCGTAACACACCAGCGTTTCTAGCATTCGATCGGGCTCAATCGGCCAAAACTCCTCTGGCGCGATCGCTTGAGCACCGTGCCCGGCGTAATAAAATAGCACAACATCGTCGGCGCTAGCTTGCGCAAGATGTGTCCGAAAGCCCTCAACTAAACCCGACCGCGTTGCCTGCTCATTCGTGAGCACTTGCAGCTGCAAGTCAAACTCATCGGTGGCCACTCGCCCTTTCAAGTAGGCCTCCATGCGAAGAACATCGTTGACACACCCGCGCAAAGAGGGGACGTGCGATCGCGCGTCATAGTCATTAATGCCTACCAACAACGCATACAAACGTTTAACCATCATGCCCTCTAGCTAAGTTGTTCAACGAGCTTAAGCAGTGTACTCTCATCTGCAACGCCGCTAGCTTCTAGCCCCTGCTGCGACTGAAACTGCTTAAGGGCCGTCTCGGTGCCTTTCCCAAATACGGCGTCTGCATCCAGATGAATGCCTGCTTTCAAAAGACCGGTCTGCAAAGCTTTAACGCGATTGCCCTTCATATACGGTGACTTTAGCGCCAGCTCGCCTTCATCAGAATCTTCCTCTACAGCAACAACAGCATCGCCTACAGCCGAAACATTTTCACCAAAGCCGAAAACTCAATTTTAGCCGAACAAGTATAGCCCTGTTCTACTTTTTCCTGCCGCGCAGCAATACTTCTTGGAGACAGCATCGGCTCAGTAGTCATCTTACACATTCCTCTAAAGTCAACGATTTTCAGTATTTGTCGCGCCACTTTACGCAAGTATCTGCATCCGGAGTGTATCGATACGCTCTAGACTGCCAAGCTTAGAAAAAAGAACAAACCGAAGCGACAATTACTTTCGTTATACTGTTGCCAAACACCCTTTAGCTAGCACGTTCCGATAGCTTTTGCACAGTCTTGCTAAATGCTGCTCTTTCGTAACGAGACGAAGGCAACTCGTTGATAGAAGCTGTTTCTTCTAAAAGAATAGTTAAGATGTCAGGACATTAACTTTCATGTTCTAAGTTATGCGCAGTATTTCCCGTCTGACACAATTATTCTAGACAGGCGAACACATAGACACAGGTTCTTATTTGCACTTATAGAAGGGGGCTAGTTGAAGGTGTCAGCTCAAGCAGAGAAAATCTCAGGGGACATCTATGCGCACTGCTCAGAGGCTTTAACGCGCTCTTTTTCGCTTAGCCGTCAGCCACCTGATCGAGAAGCAATCTGTTTAGAATCTATCTATATTCCGTCTGGCAAATCCTTTAAGGCCCACGCTCATCAGCATCTTATCTATATCAATAGCCTTCGGCCTACAAGCTGTGAAATTAGAACAGCTCACGCTTTCAAAACCTTTCTTTTGCTAGCAAACGAGCTGATGATTATTCCGGCCAAAACAAAGTTTACGATTCAAGCAGATTGTGCCTGCGAGCTAACAGCGATCGCGCTGTCTCATGAACTGCTTATTCGCAATGCGATCGCCCTTTGGAACAGTGACAAGTTTGGGCTAACTCCCAGCTATCCCGTGCAAGACTTGCTGATAGCGCACATTGGCAAATCGATTAAAGCTGAGCTAAAAACAAATTCAAATAGCTCGGCAATATATGCAAAGGCCATGGCTAACGCGTTAGCCGTTCACCTGTTACAGCACTTCTCTAATCGCAGCGATCGCACGGCTGTTACCCAAAGAGCCCTATCTGATAAAAAGCTTAAAAGGGTTTTAGACTATATTGACGCTCACCTAGAGCAAAAGATAGCGCTGTTGGACTTAGCAGCCCTGATAGAATGCAGCCAGTATCGCTTTTCGCACGCGTTCAAGCAGTCAACCGGCTTCAGCCCGTATCAGTACATCATTCAACAGAGAGTTGAGCAGGCCAAGCGACTGCTCAAGCGAAACAGCATGAATATCTGCGAAATTTCCATAGCCTGTGGCTTCAGCCATCAGAGCCATCTCAATCGCCATTTCAAGCGGATAGTAGGCACAACACCCTCAGTGTTTCAATCAGCCTTTTAGTCCATTCAAAAGCTGAACCTTACTGAGAGACTTCCTGGCTTTGCTTGGATGCTTGCATAATTTCAGAAAGGCCCGGCAAGCCAATAAAGAAAGCATACAAACCGCCTTTAATAACCGCTAGCGGCGTGTTGTCAGGGAGTTTTTCAGTTAAAAGAGAAGTGGGCAATGGCTGTGAACTGTTGCTCAGGCGCTGCCGGTAGCGAAAGACCAAAAAGGCAGCAATTACCCCTTCTACCGCATGAATGAACAGCACCACTTTAGTAATGGGAATCGCAGGCTGTAGAAAAGGCGGAACTGGCGTCAGGGCGTTCCATGATTGCAGAACAATTGCGCTAAAAACAAGCAGCGTTAGGCCGATCTTAATGACCCTGTTTAGCCCAGAGCCGTTTGCGTCACTTTGCATTTTTCTTTTTGAACAACCACCCTTAAAGGCTATCACGCCTTGCAAAATGCGGTTCAGACAATATAGCGATATATTATCCACAAACGTCGTCAACTCACCTGCATCGCCTGTGGTCAGTCAGCCTTCAGTCTCAACACCATCGCAGCCGCACCCCCCTAACAGCATTGTGTGGGGAAAACAAGGCGAAGGCAGTGCCCTAAAGCAGGCCCAGAAAGAAGCTTGGGCAGGCGCCTTTCGTTCACAGCTACAAGAGTTTGACTACGAAATTACCGACATTGAAGGCGTATTGCCCGATGCGCTCAAAGGCTCCACACTTTTTCGCAACGGGCCTAGCCGGTTTGAGCGCGGCCAGCAGCGTGTCGCCCACTATCTAGACGGCGACGGCTATCTCTCCAAAATTTCTTTTTCACCGGAAGGCAAAGTCCACTTCACCTCAAAATTTGTCAAAACCGCAGAGCACCAGCAAGAAGAAGCCCAAAACGCCTTCAGCTTTCGTACCACCTTCGGCAACGCCAAAACAGGCGGGCCACTCGCCGCCCTGCTCGATCTCTATCTCAAAAATCCTGCCAACACTCACATCGTACCCTGGGGAAACAAACTGCTGGCGCTGTACGAAGCCGGTGCCCCCTACCGCATCGATCCCCACACCTTAAAAACCTTAGGCCTTGAAGACCTTGAAGGAGACCTCGATCTTCGCCCCCTACCCACCTCCAAACTCGCCGCCCTAAAACGAAGAAGCGCAGGGCAGCAGGCAATGACCGCGCACCCCCATATCGATCCGGTGCGCGATCGCCTCGTCACCTGGACATGGGGCATGACCCCAAACATCGGCAAACCCAACGACTTAGTTATCGAGCTAACCGAATACAACAAACAATGGCACCCCGTCAGCCGCCTCACCTACAAAATGCCAGGAGCCGCCGTCAACCCACACGACTTCGCGCTCACCCAAAACTACTACGTCTTTTTTGAAAACGCCCTCAGCTTTGATATCGCCCCTTATTTACTAGGCCAAAAATCTCCTGCCGACTGTCTCAAGCTACGCCCCAAACCCACCAAAGTTCATCTCATCCCGCGCCCCAATGGCGAAATGGCAGATAGCAAACCACTCGTATTAGAAACTCAGCAGTGGTTCTCTATTCATCAAGCCTGCGCTAGTGAAAAAGCTGATGGCACTGTAGAAATCTACAGCTCTGGATGGCCCGCCACAGAAGGCGGCTTTTTGACCAGCTGGGGAGGATATGCCCCCGACTTTGACGCGATCGCCCCCACCTTCCTCTGGCAAACCCTCATAAATCCCACGACCCAAACCGTCACCCACCGCATCGCCCCTGGCACAAACAGCTACTGCATCGCCCACCCCCACACCAACCCCAAAAAAGAGACCCAGCCAAGCCGCTACCTCTACATGCCCTACTGCAACAACATCGGAGAATCCTCACCCCCCATCGGCTACCTAAAGCTAGACACCCAAACAAACCAACAGCAGCTTTGGACAGGCCATCCCTTATGCTTCGCCGAAGAACCCGTCTTTGTCCCAGACCCCAAAGGCACCGAAGAAGATGACGGCTGGCTACTCGGCCTAATGTACGACCACTTAAGAGAGTGTTCTTCACTAGCCATCTTGGATACAAAAGATATTAGCCTTGGCCCTATTTGCCGACTGTGGTTCACGCACCACCTAGCCCACGGCTTACACGGCTCCTGGATAAACAAACACTACCCCCAACAAAGCCATCCCTAAAAAAACACCCCAACAATTGTCCCACTCCTTTCGTTTCACAAACTGAAACCAAGCCAAAATCAAACCAAACCCGCCCTAAATTAGGAGCATCGCCATCCAAACTGTGAGGAATTCCATGAAAATCACCGCATACAGCCTAAGTAGACTTGCCCTACTTCCTGTCCTCTTAGGCACCGCAGTTAGTCTCAATCGGAGTGCGATGGCAGGGCCACTCCCTCGGAGTATCGCCCAAACCTGGGGCATCACCTCCACCGAACCTCCCGAAACCGCCGAAACCACACAAACCCCAAAAGCCATCACCCCCTCACAGCCAGAACCCGCTCCCCTAGTCACCGATTTATCAGCCTTCAACCAATACGGCCAGGTCATCAACCGCACCAAATCCATGATCCGCGACCCCGAAGCCACCCGCCTCGCCGCCGAGCGCGACCTCCAAATCATGGACATCACCTGGGAAGACACCGCCCGCTACGACAACTCCTCGGTTGGCCCCAACATCAGCGACATGACCATCCAAGTCGAACACCGCGACCCCCGCAGCGGCGAAGCGAGCCTCCACCTCATGCCCGTCATCCGCTACCCCAACTACTCCGATCTCACCGCTGATGTTCCCATGCAGCAGCTCTCCGTCCTCACCGGCAACGAAAAAGGCCAAGACACCCAGCCCACTCTCCTCGCTGAAGTCCTAGACGACCTACGCGAATACCTCAACGAACCCGACTCCTGGAAAGGCCGCCAAAAATCCCTCCTCGCCGAACGCGACTCCCACGTCCTCGTCAGCGCCCAAGCCGCCTTCCTCCCCATCCCCGAAGGCTCAGAAGCCACCTTCAATCCCGTATTATTCAACTACCAATCTGCCCCGGAAGACCCCGCCGTTCTCACCATTCTCGCCACCCGCGAAGGCACCAGCACCACTATTATCGACAACCAGCGCGACGGCTTCGACGCAGGCCGCACCTGGGGCCAACGCCTCTTCTTCAACAAAAACGGAGAACGCGCCAGCCTCACCGGCAAACGCATCAGCGACTTCCGCAGCGAACAGTCAAACGGAACAACAGAACTTCCGGCCGTCACCGCCACGGAAGAAGAAGGTCTCAATATGGTCATGCTTGTTCAAGTGCCGCTCAAGCAAAAGAACAGATCTTCCAGCGGCTTTAGCGTATCCAGCGATCTGATGATGGAATCTGCGCCCGCACCCATGGCAATGTCTAGAGCGCAAAGCGACGTAGAAGCCGCCGTTATCGGTCATGGCCCGGTTGAAGGCCCGTTTACTGAAATTGATGACTTAGCGATAGAACGCGATCCTAACTTCCCCATTCGCGTCACCGTACAGTTTTACAAAGCCACCAGCAACGGCGTTGTCTCTGAAGCAGACCTAGCCGAGATTGATAAACAAATCAACAAGATTTACGAAGATGCTGATTATGTAGGAAGCTTAGTGACCGATGGGAGAAGCGACCGCCCCACCGAGTACGAAGGCGAGCACCAAGAGCCCGAAGAATGGTGGGATGAATTCTGGAAGCACAGCGAACAGCGCCTGAACCTCCCTCAGCAACAGGCTTTAGATTTACTTAGAAAGCTCAGAGGTGAACAATAAAAAATACTGTTTAGCATTGAGCAGTTAGCGACAGTTCAATGCTAAACGTTGTTCTTATTGTTATTTCTACTCAGCATTACTCAGGCATCCATCCTTCACTCAATATCTGTTCTAAAGCGTACGGACAGCCCTTCGGAAATGTAGACACATTCAGACCTGTCTGTCGCTCAGCTTGTCGGCAAGCTCGCTGATAGCTTGGCTCAACCTGCTCCTTCAGATAAGCCCTCAAACTAGGGCTATCCTCAAATGCTAAATCTATCTGAATCCGCGCATCCGTAATAGAATCGAGCCGGCTATCAGATCGCCGTTCAGGCTGGTATTCCCACTTGAGCAAGTGCATCAGCAACCGAATAAGCTGGCTAACAACAGCCCGACGATCTCGTTTCCCCAAGTCTTCAATCTCCTCGATCAGATGCTCAGTATCAATCTCTGCCCAGCGCCCTTCTTTTAGCAACTGCACCGTTTGATCCGTCCAAGTATTGAAGTCTAGCTGATAGGCCTCGCTCATGCTTTCGCCGTCATTTTTCAAACGTTCTTTAAATCATAGCTAATTGAGGGCGATCGCCGCCCAAAGTCGCAACTTACGTATTTGTGATGATTTGCTGTGAATCATTTGACACGTGAAAATATCTCTTATACGCTAGCTCTTACGGCTGTTGTTAGCCGCTGCTAAATCCAGCGAACTATTCCTTCAGCCGACCGCCTCGAAAAACTGAGCCGCATGCGATATTGGTGTCAGCCAACATCGCACGCTAACCTTCAACGCTGCATCAACCAGCGAGGAGGCTATGTGCATGGTCGCATAGTCACCCCGACTTTTGGCAAGTTGGAGTGGCTTATTTTTTCGTGGCTTTCTTCCACACACTCCACTGAAGAAACCATGAAACCCACAATGCTAATCACCGCTCCACCGCTAAACCTCCCGCCAATCTTAAATGGCACAAGCCCTGCTGTGCCTAAAGCACTCCCTCAAGTTCCCCCAAGCGGCACGCTTCCCAAAGAACCCATCCGCCATATTTTCCTGGGCAGCTCCGGAGCCGTCCGCCAAACCATTCACCTACTACACGCCCTACACTACGCAGAAACGGTACTTTGGAGCCCTGTATTACCCGTTGAAGAACAGCTCATCATCACGCCTGCTCAAGGAGAAACAATGAGCTTCTGCGCCGACATCTGTAGGCTTTACCTAGTAGGTAGTCGCAGCCCTTCGCTAAAAACATTTATGAAGGGCTGTAAAGTAGGCGAGCGAAATGAAGGGAGAGGGCTATGAATGTTAATGAATAAGCGATAGAAGCACTACAAACGCTATCATCTGAAGCCAAGCCATAACTACTAGAATACATTCAGGTTTTTCCAGCGTAAAGCTACGTCTGAGTAGAAGCGTCGTAAAGGAATCGATTTGCGATCATGTCCTAACTTTGGCATATGGAAAATATAAGATCACACTAAGCAGTGAGTGCAGACTCGGACAGACTGTTAATTATCTTCTCTCAGAATAGGTTTCAGTGCCCTTTAAACTATGTCAATTCTACTATGCTGAAATGTAAATACTGCGGCAACTCTCATCCTAAGTTAGAAAAGGCTCATATAATACCACGAAGTTTTTTCAAGAAAATGCGTGGTTCTGACAAGCACGTCACTGAGCTTAAGGTGAAAGAAAACGACGAACAGAAAAAATTTTGGCAGTCTGGAATGCATGATTCGAGAATTGTTTGCCATGACTGTGAAAGTCTATTTGGCCAGTTTGACCGTCATGGGCACAAAGTTCTTACATCGGCTCTCTCTCAAAGAAAGATGTCTGTTGACTCTAATGTGAACCCTAGAGGATATCTTATTGAGGATGCTGACTACCATAAGCTAAAGCTCTTTTTTCTATCGATGTTGTGGAGGGCACACGCTAGCTCTCTCATGTTTTTTTCTCATGTTGATTTAGGTTCGCATGAGCCGACTTTCCGCTCACACATTAGTAGTGCTAAAGCTCCCTCCTCAGATAAGTATGAAGTCATCTTGATGCATCAAGATGATAGTCCACACCCTCTAGGCATCTTTCCTCCTTGGAGAGTTAGGATGAATAAAGTTAATACTTACAGATTTTATCTACCTGAGATAGTTGCAATGATATGCGTAGATCATCAGTCACTTTCCAAGAAGCTCGGCTCTGGAGCGTTAAAAGAAGGAATAACTCCACGCTTAATTCTTGCTCCCTTTGCGGGAAGCCCAGAAGAGAAGCATATCAAAAACATAAAGAAGATTATGAGCGGAAATATTAAGAATGACTCTTGATCAACTGTCAAATATATCTTAGGAATTAAGTCAGCTAGCTAAATGCAACTCGACATCAATAGGAAGTTCCAGAGCCTCAGAAGCCATTAGACGCTTTGAAAAGAACAGAACTTCTAAATTCTCGATATCGCCAGAGTCAGGATTAAATCTAGCAACAATCTCATCGCCAATCTCATCAGATTCTTGCTCTGCATAAGGCAAGCACTTGTCGATATACAAAATGTCGCCTGTTCGATCATAACGAACGGTTACCTTTTTATGGGCCATATCACTTCACCTCCAGAAAATTTTCGAGCTGTATAAGTCGTCACAATCCAGCGACGTTCGGGTTGATCCTCACTAACGACGACAACCACTACCAGATAGCGTCCTGTCTGGATCGTATCAAACCATTTTGAGAATAGTAGCGCACTCTGATCGCGACTACTCTGTCGAATCTGGTCAGGACTCATTAGTGTGACAGCCAACTGCGCTTGATAGTCGGGGAGGGTGCCAGGATGACTGTCAGTAATATGTTGTAGCCGTTCATCAGTTAGTTCAACAGCGCTTTTCAAATACGGGCACATGTAGAACTGACTCATCTTTCCAGTTGCGCACAAACATATGAATACTGGAGATCACTATGACACCTTTGCCGCCACCCGCAAAATCTGCCCTGCCAAAATCGCCGCCCCAAATCCATTATCAATATTCACCACGCCAATCCCCGTCGCACAAGAATTCAGCATCGTCAGCAGCGGCGCTAGCCCGCTAAAGCTCGCCCCATACCCTACGCTCGTCGGCACCGCCACGATCGGACAGTCCGCCAGCCCCGCCACCACGCTCGGCAAAGCCCCCTCCATTCCCGCCGCCACAATCAGCACATCCGACGCATCAATCACATGCTGATTGCTCAGTAGCCGATGAATACCCGCCACGCCCACATCCCACAGCCGCGTCACCGCAAATCCGCATAGCTCAGCCGTCACCGCCGCCTCCTCAGCCACCGGCAAATCAGCCGTCCCCGCCGTCAAAATGCTCAGCCGACCCGGCCGCACAGGCAAAGGCTGATCAGGCCGAATTGCACAGATCCGCGCCATCTCAAAATAGGTCACCTGCGGCAGCATCTCTCGAATCTGCGCACTCTTCTCCTGGCTCACCCGAGTCGCCATCACCACCGGATGCCGAGACTCCATCACCCGCATAATCTCTACGATCTGCACCGCTGACTTATCCTCCCCCCAAATCACTTCAGGGAAGCCCGTGCGCGATGTGCGGTCGTGGTCAATCTTGGCAAAGTCGCCGACGGACTCGTACGCTTCGGCCTTAGAGTCTAGGCCTTTAGAGTCTAGGCCTTTAGAGTCTAGGCCTTTAGAATCCAGGTCTTTTGAATCCAGTTTTTCAAACGCCACATTCGGACTCATCTGCCCTGCGGCGACGGCTTCCAATAATTCACGAAGGTTTTCAGGCTGAGTCACAGGGCTTACAAATCAGAAAATCAACGCTAACTAGGCTAACGTGATCTAGTTGGTTTTAAAGCATCTAAATTCTATGACAGGCACATCCGAACCGATAGATGTTGTGATTCTGTCTAATGGCCCTGGCGAAATTGCGACCTGGGTGAAGCCGGTTGCACAGGCGCTTCGTGCCGCCAAAAACGCACTCCGCATTTCCGTCATTCTCTCGCCCTGCCCCCACGCCTCCGGCAACGAGCACGTCACCGCCAGCGCCTACCCCGAAATTGATCGCGTCCAAAGCGCCAGCCACTTTTTCAAATTTCTGCTCACCGGTAAAACTGCTGATAGCTGGGACTGGCATCCCAAAGGCATCGTCGTTTTTCTCGGCGGCGACCAGTTCTACACCGTGCTTGTCGCCAAACGCCTCAGCTATCGCACGCTCACCTATGCCGAATGGGATGCCCGCTGGCCCAGCCTAATCGACAGCTTTGGCGTCATGCAGCCCGAGCTGATTGAAAAAGCACCTGCAAAGCATCGGCATAAGTACACCCTCGTTGGTGACCTGATGGCCGATGTTCAAACCACCGCGAATCGCACGGAAATAACAGGCAAGCTGGGATGCTCACCAGATGCTGAAATCATTGGATTTTTACCCGGTTCTAAGCCGACTAAGCTCGGTGTTGGTATGCCTTTATTGCTGGCGATCGCACAAACCCTCCACACCCAAAACACCGCCCAAAAAACAAGACCCAATACGTCATCGGCGTTGCCCCAAACGTCACCCGCGCCGAGCTGATGCGCTACACCGACCCCAACCAAAATCCAGTCATAGCTGACGTACCCTGTCCCAGCGTCCAGCTCATCGAACCACCCAACACACTTCCCTACATTCAAATTCAAGACGGCCCAAAGATATTCCTCTGGCAAACCTTTCCCGCCCTAGACCTGTTCTCTCAGTGCACGCTCTGCTTCACCACCATTGGCGCAAACACCGCTCAGCTTGGCGCACTTGCCACGCCAATGATTGTACTTTTGCCAACGCAACAGGTAGACGGCCTAAAGCTGCTAGACGGCCTACCGGGTCTGCTCGTCAGAATTCCTGGCATTGATATCATCGCGCGCAAATTCATTAGCCCTTTAGTCGTAAGCACCCTACAAAAGTCAGGAAAGCTGTTCGCTTGGCCTAATATTTGGGCGAAAAAGGAGGTTGTACCTGAGCTGTTAGGCGCAATTACGGCTGAAGACGTGAGTGCGATCGCTCAAAACTACCTCACCCAACCCGAAAAACTCACTGCCATGAGCCAAACCCTACGCGATCTACGCGGCCCAGCAGGCGCAGCCGATAAAATGGCCAGCCTTATTCTCAAGACGGTAGATTATCCTATTTAGAGCCGCCCTACTCCTGTCTCCCATGCCTCTCTCTTATCCCACCACCCGCACCACCGACACCACCGACACCTACCACGGTACCCAGGTTGCCGACCCCTACCGCTGGCTCGAAGACCCTAACGCCTCCGAAACTGAAGACTGGGTACAGGCCCAAAACAAAGTCACCTTCGGCTACCTAAACCAGCTTCCCAACCGCGACAAAATCAACGCCCGCCTCACCGAACTTTGGGACTACGAACGCTACGGTATCCCCTTCAAGCAAGGCGACCAGTACTTCTACTACAAAAACAACGGCCTCCAAAACCAGTCCGTCCTCTACACCCTCCCCACGCTCGACGCCGAGCCCAAAGTCCTTCTAGACCCCAACACCCTTTCCGAAGACGGCACCGTCGCCCTCTCCGGCATCTCCATCAGCGAAAACGGCCAGTACCTCGCCTACGGCCTCTCCACCGCAGGCTCCGACTGGATGGAATGGCACGTCCGCAGCATCGAAACCGGCGAAGACACCGACGACCTGGTGCAGTGGGTAAAGTTCTCCGGCGCGTCCTGGACACACGATCACAAAGGCTTCTTCTACAGCCGCTACGACGAGCCGAAAGAGAACACCAAACTAGAAGACGTTAACCGCTACCAAAAGCTCTACTACCACGCTCTCGGCACGCCCCAAAGCGAAGACACACTTGTCTACGATCGCCCTGACAAGCCAGACTGGGGCTTCAGCGGCGGCGTTACGGAAGATGGCCGCTATCTTATCATCTCCGTTTGGCTCGGCACCGCGCCTAAAAATCTGTTGTTTTACAAAGACCTTCAGAATTCTGATGGTGAAGTTGTTGAACTTATCTCAGAATTTGAGGCGCAATACAGCCTAATTGATAACGAAGGGACGGCCTTTTGGTTTCAAACCGATCTCGACGCGCCCAAGGGTAAAGTGATTGCGATTGATATCGCTAGTCCAGCTCGTGAAAATTGGAAAACCATCATTCCTGAAGCAGACGAGACTTTAGAATCTGTTGGTCTGCTGAACAATCAGTTTGTTGCCGACTACATCAAAGATGCCTACACTCAAATCAAGATTTTTGACCTGAAAGGTGGTCTCGTTCGTGATGTAGAGCTTCCCGGCATCGGCTCCGCAGGCGGCTTCAGCGGCAAGCGCATGGATACTGAAACTTTCTACAGCTTCACCAGCTTTACCTCGCCTAATCGCATCTATCGCTACAACATGAGAACCGGAGAAAGCACCCTTTTTCGAGAGCCTAATATTCCTTTTGATCCAGAGGCCTACGAAACTAAGCAGGTCTTTTATCCCAGCAAAGACGGCACTAAAATTCCGATGTTCATCACGGCTAAGAAGGGATTAGACCTCAATGGAGAAAATCCTGTTCTACTTTATGGTTACGGCGGTTTTAGTATCTCGCTAACGCCTAGCTTCTCGGTCAGTACCCTCGTATGGCTGGAGATGGGCGGCGTCTATGCTGTCGCGAACTTGAGAGGCGGCGGTGAGTATGGTGAAGCTTGGCACCAGGCAGGGATTAAAACAAACAAGCAGAATGTGTTTGATGATTTTATTGGTGCGGGTGAGTGGCTGATTGATCAGAAGTATACGAAGGCTGAGAAGTTAGCGATCGCAGGCGGTAGCAACGGCGGTTTGCTTGTCGGAGCCTGCATCACCCAGCGCCCCGATCTTTTCGGCGCAGCTTTGCCCGCAGTTGGCGTCCTAGACATGCTTCGCTTCAACCAGTTCACCATCGGCTGGGCCTGGGAATCTGACTACGGCTCGCCTGAAAACGAAGACGAGTTCAAAGCGCTTTATGCCTACTCACCGCTACACAATCTCAAACCCGGCACCGAATACCCGCCCACGATGATCATCACCGCCGACCACGACGATCGCGTTGTCCCCGCCCACAGCTTCAAATTTGTAGCCGCTCTGCAAGCTGCGCACACAGGCGACCATCCTGTGCTCATTCGCATTGAAACCAAAGCAGGGCACGGCGCAGGCAAGCCGACTGCAAAGCAAATTGAAGAGGCTACAGATAAATGGGCGTTCCTAGCGCATGAGCTGGGGGTCTCGTGATGGCATAAGCAGTGACATAATCGAGGTGTCCCCATCGACTTTGTTAGCCCATGACAGACGCTCAGCCCGTTCTAAAAGAAACGAACGTAGAAGTTCTTGCTCAGCGGCTCGCGACCGATCCTGAAGCCCTTCAGCTCATCGACGTGCGCGAGCCTCACGAGCTAGAAATTGCTAGCCTCTCTGAGTTCAAAAATCTGCCACTCAGTCAGTTCCCAGCGTGGGCACCTACCATTAGCGCTCAGTTCGATCCAGCGGCTGAAACGATTGTGATGTGCCACTTGGGAATGCGCTCTGCTCAGATGTGTCAGTGGCTGATGGATCAAGGCTTTACAAACGTCAAAAACCTAGCAGGTGGAATTGATGCCTACAGCCGCTTGATTGATCGCTCTGTGCCTCTCTATTAATGGCGTCGTGGCTGGGTGACTATCGCTTACTTGGCCTTGTCGGACAAGGGCAGTTTGCTCAAGTATATTGCGCCGTTCATCGTGGTACCGGGCAGCTAGCGGCTATTAAGCAGTCGCGTCATGCACCAGAAAGTGCTTCTCAAGAGCCGTTTGTACTGACTGAGCTAAGCCATTCAAGCTTGGTGGAAGGCTTGGTGCAGTGCTACGAAATCTCCCAGACGCCTACAGGCTATCAGTTTGTATTAGAGTACTGCGAAGGCGGCACATTGCGATCGCACCTCACCACCAACAATCCCCTACCTTTCCATCAAACCAAATCCCTCACCGCCGACATCCTCAAAGGCCTCAGCGCCATCCACCAGCGCGGCATCCTCCACAACGACCTCAAGCCCGAGAACATTTTTCTCTCTCACGCTTCAGACGCGACTCTAACCGCAAAGATCGGAGACTTCGGCAGCGCCAGATTTACCGAATTTCCTAACCGCTCCCGTCGAGAAATAGGATCGCCTACCTACGCCGCGCCCGAACGCTTCAATGGCGAGTCTTCTTATGCCTCTGACCTTTACGCAGTCGGGGTCATGCTCTATGAAATGCTATTAGGCGATCGCCCCTTTTCCGGCACCCCCGAAGCCCTCCGCCAGGCCCACCAAACTCAGCCAGTTCCTTTCCCAAACTCTCTCGATTACAAAACTCGCAAGATTCTAGAAACTGCCCTACACAAGCAGCCACATCAGCGCTTCCAAAGTGCTGAGGCCCTACTTGCCGCCATTCGACACATCCAGCAGCCCGAGCAACAAAGAACGATATCATTACCGACTGTGGACGTTTCGCAGGCGATCGTATCCGCTCCAACACATGCTGCTAACAGCACCCAAAGACCGCTATCTGTCGCTTTACCTGAGAGACAGTCAAAAGGTGTTCAAGCTGTTGAGTTAAGCAGACACTACTTTCTCAAGATTCGCACGTTTCAACAACAATCTCAAACCCATCTGGAATGTTTTACCCGACGAGGGCAGTTTATTGGAAAATTGTCTTTGAATGTTGCGATCGCCCAAGCTGTCCTGTCATACGAGCCCTATCAGCTAATTACAACTACTACAGATGCAAAGATCCTTTTGATTACGCTCAAGCCCTTTCAAGTCAGGTACTTAGGCACTGATATCAAGGCTCACTGTATCACTGCTTTTCCTTGGGGCTACATCGCCAGCGACCGGCAAGCAGCGGTTGTCTTTGATCGGTCTGCAAACGCCGTGAGTCAGCTAACGGGACTGCCTTTTGTAGAAGCGATCGCCCCCCTAAACAATCACACACTTCTAATAAACGACAACAAACAAACGCTACTTACCGTTGATCTGAAAAGCATTGACATCGGCATTATCTTCTAGACGTGAGCTGTGCAAATCTAGCGAATATACTCCACCCGAGCATCTAGACCATTATCTTCCAAAAGCCGCTGCCGATCTTCCGCCTCATCCTCAGTTGGGAACGCGCCTACCTGCATCACCGTACGCCCTTCAAATCGAGTTCTAAATGAATCTGGCACAACAGATTTCACTTCATCTTGCATAAAAGGATCGGATGCATCTACAAACACCCGGTAGTAAAGCCCTAGCGCCTGAGCCCGAGATGGCGGCGCAGGTGGCCCACCCACCCCACCCGTCGGCGGTGCGAAAATAGTGCTCGAACTACCGCTTCCTACAGGAATACTGGTATTTGGCACGGCGAGCCGATTGTTATTTATCGGTGCTGAAGGTCTAACGCTAGGTTCTGGTTCTGGCGTGTTTTCAGGCTCACTCTGTCGTCGAATACGAGGACGCAATATAGGAGAGTCTGGATTCTCGCCCGTTACTGCACGCGGCCTTATGGCCATATCCGCAGTGCTTCCACCCGACAGCCCCGAGCGCAAAGCCGCTAACGCAGAACCGGGCGCGCCTGCATTCGGAGACACTTCACTCTCATCCGCTTCCACACCGGGATCAAAATTGTCAGCAATTTCAATCGACTGAGAAGGGAACACAGTCACAGGAATGGACTGACCCTCAGGATCTGGCGCGAGCTGGCTAAGCAAAGGACTCACCGACCGAGATGCCATCTCTCCAGGCACCGCATCAGCAGGGATAGGCACTGCTGCATAAGTGTCTTGAGCGGGCTTAAAAGATTGCTGAACCGTTGGCCGAATGAGCCTTGTCTGTATAGGCGTTAGCTCACCAGGAACAGCATCGGCAGGCTGAGGTACTCTCGTGTAGGTCGTTTCCTCAGCTGTCACCAGATTGTCCAATCCCGGCCCGCCGACCGCAAGCTCGCTGGTAGAAGGAGCGACAGCGATGGGCTCAGTGATGGGCTCAGTGACGGGCTCAGTGATGGAAGGTTCAGCCGCTTGAGGCGCTTTCCTAAATGTTTCTGCCGTTGCTAAAACGGCTGAAGACATCATCTCTTGTGTCCTAGCCGCGATCGCCACCACGCCATTACGACGATTCCCAGCAATTCTGTTGTCACGCAGCAGCGGATTCGCATCGCCAATGACGACCAGGCCCGCATCGTTATTAGTGATGCGATTGCCAACAATCTCAGGAGTAGCCCCATCTGAGACCTGAATTCCATCGCCAGTACTATCAAACGTATTGTTCTGAATGCTGGCACTCGACGCTCCAAATACCATTAGGCCAGCAATTTTATTGCCTGCAAAGTAGCTGCCCTGTACCCGAGGTGACCCACTAGCAATAAAGATCCCGGTCTGACGGCTGCCTACAAACGCACTTTCTATAATTGTGGGACTTGCAGACTCCACCCAAACGCCATAGCCGTCGGGATTAGAAATTGCTACCTGAGCGATGCCTGCCCCATCGGCAGCGACAATCGCGGCATTTTGCTGCGATCGCGTCGGACTCTCAAAATTACCGCCACCTTCAATAATCGCCGTCCGGTTTCGCGACCCGGGCGTCCCTTGAATAGTCACACCCGACTTCAGCCGTAGCGGAAACACCTCACCAGATGAGCGCGTATACCGGCCCGGTGCCAGCACAATCACCGTATTGGGCGCAGCCAGTTCTAACGCCCGAGTCACGGTCTGTAAAGGCTGACCTAAGGCACCTCCAGACAGATCGCTTCCGGTCGCAGCATCTACGTATAGCGTTTGATAGTCAACGGCTTGTCCTGAGGCGATCGCCGTCCCTTTAATCGCACTTTGAGCCTGAGCCGCCAATTGCGCCTGCGCCTCACCAGCCACTGCATTCAGTACAACTGAGCCTGCGATGACGGCAACAGCCGCCCGAGAACATCCTGCAAACATCCGTTTATCCAGCATATAAATCACTTTCACTTCAGCAAATAAGCCCTGAAGAAAACCCATGAAATGTGCGCCATAAAAGTCAAGACGCATCAATACAAACTGTTGCCACCGTCCTTGAAATATGCGACCTCGCACATAGCCTTGTCAAGGCTTTGATGTCGTATATGTCACAACCCACTCACCTTATTCTACGGAAATTTCATTGCGCTCTTAATCTCTACAGCTAGCCAACGACGCGCTCAGGAAGCCCTTTTCACTCACCCGCTCATTCATCAACCTTTTCGCATATAAAGTCTTCCCGTGCCATACAGCAAACCGCCATCACCGCCACGATTAGCCTCATGCAATAGCGCAGATCTTGCTATGAATAAGGATGCAGCCACCTACGACTACGCTATGACCCTACCCAGTGACGCATCCGGCAAACGCTCGCTTTTCCGTATCCTAGATGCCAACTTAGACAGAGCCCGTGAAGGCATCCGCACGATTGAAGAATGGTGCCGTTTTGGCCTAAACGACGAGGCCAGTACCGCTCAGCTCAAGGATCTACGGCAGCAGATTGCTCGCTGGCACACCGCTGAAATCAGACTGGCCCGCGACACTCCGGGCGATTTGGGCACGGCCCTCACCCACCCTCAAGAGTCAACGCGTAGCAGCTTAGTCGAAGTCTTGCAGGTCAATTTTGCGCGCGTTCAAGAAGCGCTTCGTGCCCTCGAAGAATACGGCAAGCTTCACAGCCTTGATATGGCCGCTGCCTGTAAGCAAATGCGCTATCAGCTTTACACGCTCGATAGTCAAATTGTGGGGCCGCTGCTATCGACCAAGGCGATCGCCTTTCAAAAGCTCATGCAGGCCTGCACCTATTTAGTCACCTCGCCCGTGCCCGATTTGCTCGGTGTCGTAGAGTCGGCGCTTAAAGGTGGCATTGCAATCGTTCAGTATCGAGAGAAAACGGCGGATGATGAAGAGCGACTGCAAATTGCCAAAGCAATGCGATCGCTCTGCCATCAATACGACGCTTTGTTTATTGTTAACGACCGCGTAGACATCGCCGCGGCCTCAGACGCAGACGGCGTACACCTCGGCCAGCACGATCTGCCAATGGACGCCGCCCGCAAAATCTTAGGCCCCAATAAAATTGTCGGTCGCTCCACCACTAATCCAGACGAACTCAAGCGAGCCTTAGACGAACAGGCCGACTATATAGGTGTTGGCCCGGTTCATGAAACGCCAACTAAGCCAGGTAAGTCCGCTTCAGGTAACGAATACGTCCGCTATGCCGCGCAGCACGCCACCATGCCCTGGTTCACCATTGGCGGGCTCAATGCTGAAAATCTTGGCCCAACGCTCGCAGCGGGCGCGACTCGTGTGGCTGTTGTGAGGGCTCTGATGCAGGCAGATGATCCGGCGGCAGTGGCGCGATCGCTCGTCTTACAAACTCAGCAACAACCCCAAAGCCATCCCTCAAATTTGATTTAAACACATCTTCTTCAGCCCCCTAAACTTGTACGCTTGATACTCAAAGCAAGCTAAGCAACACACCGAATGGATACTCCACTAGGCACCATCGAACTTCAGGTTAACGGTGAAGCCAAAACCTGCCCATCAGGCACCCATTTACCCGCATTTCTCGAACAGGTCGGCCTCAACCCCAAGCTGATCGCCGTAGAATACAACGGCGAAATTCTAGCCCGCCCGCTATGGGAGCGCACTCAGCTACAAAACCACGATCAGCTTGAAGTGGTCACCATCGTCGGGGGCGGCTAAATAGACCTCCATGGCGGAGTCATTAGCGCTGAAAGTACGGTAATCCCGTCCTTTTGACAGAGGATTTGGCGGTCTTTGTCATAGAGATAAGCGCTACAGTGAGTGTATAAAAATCGCAAAGAGAGCCATTCAAGAATCAATCATGATTGAACGCATGAAAACTCAAATAAGAGCCTACAGAGCCAGCTTCCTCGCTCGCTTTAAGCTCAAGCCAATCCTGAAGTCCTGCTTCGTCTTTGGCTTAGCCGCTCTACTGATCTTTTCCCAGGCGGACGGCGCACTTGCCGCCCGTGGAGGTGGACGAATGGGGGGAGGTAGCTTCCGTGCCCCTAGTCGATCAATGCCTTCCCGTGCGCCTTCTGGCTACAGCGGCGGCGGCTATGGTGGTGGCTACGGACGTGGCTATGGTGGTGGCGGCTTCGGGTTTCCGTTCATTCTGCCGTTCGTTGGCTTCGGCGGGGGCGGCGGTTTGTTTGGCATCATTATCGCCATTGCGATCGCTAACTTTCTCATCCGCAGCTTCCGTAGCGCAGGCGCGGGTGAAGAAGGCTTCGGCGGCAGCACCTCTAACCCCAAAGTCTCCGTGGCTCGCCTACAGGTAGGTCTCTCAGCTCAGGCCCGCGACTTACAGGTCGATCTCAATCGCCTAGCGAACACGGCGGACACCGGCACCTCAGCTGGACTCACGAAAATTCTACAGGAGACAACGCTATCGCTGCTGCGGAATCCTGAGTACTGGGCCTACGCCGATGTTGAGTCCGATCAAACTAATTTACTAGGCGCAGAGCAGGCCTTTAACCAGCTGGCGATCGCAGAACGTAGCAAGTTCACAGGCGAAACCCTCTCCAACGTCAACGCTCAAATCTCGCAGGCTAAAGCCAAAGCCGCCATAAACAGCAGCGGCGATCTGGCGATGCCAGAGGCCCCCGGCGAATATATTGTGGCCACTATTTTGGTTGCGAGCCAAAGCAAGCTGAGCCTGCCGAAAGTGACCAGTGAGCAAGATGTCCGCGAGGCTCTCAATAAAATCGGTGCTATCTCCAGCGATCAGCTCATGGCCGTAGAGGTGCTGTGGACACCTCAAGCTTCTGGTGAAACGCTCAGCGCTGACGAACTCATCGCAGAATATCCAAACCTCCAGCTGGTTTAGTTTCTGTCTGAACATCAATGAATACGGTAAGGCCCAGAACCCCAGTTCTATCAGGCTTGTCAGCAAAATCATTCAACATCAGCGAAGGCCCTATCAAAGGCTTTCGCTTTTTTTATGGACAAATTAAACCAAATAGGCTTAATTTTTTCAACAAAAGTGGTTAAATGAAGCCGGTTGCTATTGTCAAGAGAAACGCAAAATGCTGGTATTGCTTACGCGTGTGCTGCTATGGGCCTCAGTTGGGCTCTTAATTTGGTACATACTCGCTAGAATCATCCCCAAAAAATTCCTCACCTGGTTCGGCGGCGTAATCCTCATCCTGCTGCTGGTCGTTTCTTTTGCAGAACCTGACGACACCACCGTAGGCATCATCTGGCGCATTCTGTCCTTTCCACTAACGCCACTAGGGGCTGCGATTGTCTTTTTGGGCACGGCCCTTAGTGAAGGCACTAAAAATATTAAGGGGACGCCTGCTGCGATCGCCCTTACAATCTTGCTCATCTCCAGCATTCCAGTCTCGGCCCAGTGGCTGGTGAGCGACGCAGAGCAATCGGTTAGAACCGCTTACAGGGAGCGTGCTGAGGTTTGCGGCGAGGTGTGCCCAGAAGGCACCATTCCTGGCCAAGGCGACCTGGGTGATGCGGCTGCCATTGTAGTGTTGGGCGATCGCAGCGATATTGACAGAGCCATTACCGTCACCAACCCGACCGAAGACGTTGCTGTAAATACCGCGCTCGCGCCCCGACTCATCTATGCAGCCAACCTATACCAGCAGGCCCGCAGCCGAGGCGCGGCTCCTACTGTGATCGTAACGGCTGGCACCAGTAGCGATAACTCAGATCAAAACGCAATCATTCGCAGCATCCTGACTCGAAACAATGTCTCCGGTGAAGATATTGAGATAGAAAACACTGGCAACGATATTTACCGTACGGCTCGCAGAGTCGAAACATTCTTGCAAACTAGGCAGGAGATCGCCCCCCGCGCGGCCCGCCAAGCCGAAGGCACTAGAGACGACCCGCGCGTCTTCATCGTCGCCCCCGCTCTGGTCATGTCCAGAGCCGCCCTCACCTTCGAGAAAATGGACTTAGAAGTTGTCGCCAAACCTACCGACTTCAACACCGCCATGTTTGACACCTCAGAAAGAGTCCTTAACAGACTCCCGGACGTTTTACCCAGCGTAGATGCCCTACAGCTCACCACACGCTACTGGAACGAACTGCTCAGCTCGCTCTACTACTTTCTGCGAGGCTGGCTGCCCAATTTCAACTTCGGCTGGGATTCTAGTATCGAAATCTAACTAGGGAGATTGGGCCAGCGGCTCGCTATCCTAGTAGTATCTTAAATCCAGGTAATACGAACCCGCGCTCATGGCTCAATCTTCTAAATTTTCTCGCCTAGCTGGCTACCTCAAGCCGCACTGGCGCGAGGTCGCACTGGGCCTAATTGCCCTGCTCGTCGTCAACGCTATTGGCGTCACCATCCCCCTCACCATCGGCAACATTGTCGATGAGCTAGCGGTTACCTTCACGATGGAACAGGTGATTCGCTCTGTGCTGCTGGTGCTGGTACTCGCCAGCATTATGTGGGTCATTCGTATGGCTTCACGCATCTTTCTTTTCGGGGCCGGTCGCCAGGTTGAGTTCGATCTCAAGCAGCGAATCTTTGAGCACTTGCTCACGCTAGAACCTGCTTACTTTGCTCGCAATACCATTGGCGATCTGATTAACCGGGCGACCAGCGACGTTGACAACATCCGTCGCCTGTTAGGGTTTGCTGTTCTCAGCATGGCCAATACGCTGTTTGCCTACATCATGATTGTTCCAGCCATGGTCAGGCTCAATGCCAACGTGGCATTCTTTTCTTTAGCGGTTTATCCCTTCATGTTTGCCGTAGTTGCCGTGTTTGGCGATCGCCTCCGCAACCAGCAGCTCGACGTTCAAGAAGAAATCTCCAGCCTCAGCGATCTCATTCAAGAAGACATGGGCGGCATTTCCCTCGTCAAAATCTACGCTCAAGAAGACAACGAACGCCGCGCCTTTGCCGAACGCAACGAAGCCCTTCTTAAGGCCAACCTTGCCCTTTCCAAAACCCGAAACACGCTCTTTCCGCTGCTAAGTGGCTTTGCCAGTATCAGCCTAGTTATTGCCTTAGGCATTGGATCTCAAGCTATTATCTCTGGACAGCTCACCGCAGGCGATTTTGTCGCGGTTATTCTCTACATTCAGCAGCTCGTCTTCCCCACCGCACTTCTCGGCTTCACTATTACCGCCTACCAGCGTGGTGAAGTTAGCCTGGATCGCATTGAAGCTATTTTCGATGCTCATCCTAAAATTCGTGATACTTCAGAGGCGATCGCCCTTCCAAAAGCTGTCGGTAAAATGCAGGCCAAAGACCTGACTTTCACCTATCCAGGTTCAGATCGCCCAGCCCTCGACCATGTAAATTTCACGATCGAGCCTGGTCAGTCGGTCGCTGTTGTTGGCCCAATTGGTTCTGGCAAGTCTACGCTGGCAATGGCACTTCCTCGACTGTTGGAGATTGACAAAGGCGAGCTGTTTCTTAGATGGTCATGATGTGACTCAGATAGAGCTGGATGATTTGAGAGGCGCGATCGCATTCGTCCCTCAAGACAGCTTCCTATTTAGCACCACCGTCAAAAACAACATTCGCTACGGCGAGCCTATGTCCGAGCAAATCGAAGTAGAGCACGCCGCCAAAGAAGCCCAGCTCTACGACGAAATTCTCAACTTCCCCAAACAGTTCGAAACCGTTGTGGGCGAACGCGGCATCACCCTTTCAGGCGGTCAGCGCCAGCGCTCAGCCCTGTCTCGCGCCCTACTCATTGATGCCCCTATTCTGGTACTAGACGACGCGCTCTCTAGCGTCGATAACCAAACAGCCACTCAGATTTTGGACAATCTTTCTAGTGAGGCTCGGCGGAAGACCGTGATCTTTGTTTCACATCAAATGTCTGCGGCGGCTTCGTGCGATCGCATCCTAGTCATGAACGAAGGCCGCATTGCCCAAACCGGCACCCACGATCAGCTCGTCACCCAACCCGGCCTCTACCAAGACCTCTGGAACCAACACAAACTCAAAGAAGTATTGGCTTAGGGATGAATATTAAATAACATCCACCTTTACAGGTCGGCTAAGGTTTGGCTTCGACTCTGCTCAGCCAGCGACAGTTGCCGAGATCGCGCCCTGAGCGGAGTCAAAGGGCAGCTGGGTAAGACGGACGACTTGTTTAATCCTTGTTTCTTAGCTGCTGTTTTTTGATGCGATCGCCGCGTATGTGGTTGAAGTTGTCTCTCAGAAAATCCTGCCACTTTTGACAAATTACTACGCTACAGCAAGCACATTAGGAACATCAGCCGCGATCCCGTCAGCAATACAATCAGCCAGGTATTCGTCTATGGTCTCTTGAAAGTCCTGCTTAGTTTCAGCAGGTGTCTCACCTCTAAAGGTAATAGTATCCCGCTCTATATTAATCACCAGACCGTGAATTAAATTATCCTCAGCATCAACAGTCAAACGGCCCACATAGCCTTTGTATTCAAATATATTAAGCATCGTTATCCATATCCTCTTTTGAGCAAATACTATCTGGCGTTATATCGCAGTCTGCCAGGTACTTTTTAAGACTACTGACTGCGCCCTTATCAGTATTGGCACCATTTTTATGAGGCGTGTGAAATCGGCCTACTCTGCCATCAATGATAAATCGCACCCGCGATCCTCTCCCCTGTTCAATTCTTCCGCCTGCTGCCTCAATCAAAGCCTTTACCCGAGCCCATTTAAGGTTGGCTAGTGGTGGAGTCTTCCAAATATCAAGCAAGGTTTTTCGATGTTTGCTGCTAAGCAGTTTAGCCATTCTTGGTTCACTCCTGCCATCATTCTATGAGGAATTCGAGCTAGCAGCACAACTGGCTCATATCTTATGTGCAGCTCATTTAACGAATTGCATCCTAGTCATGAACGAAGGCCGCATTGCCCAAACCGGCACCCACGATCAGCTCGTCACCCAACCCAGCCTCTACCAAGACCTCTGGAACCAACACAAACTCAAAGAAGTCCGGGAATCTTAATTATTCAATGCAAAAAGGGGTCAGGATATCCCGGCCCCTTTTGTTGTATATGCTTTACCTTTTAATTAAAAGACAACTGGTCTAGATGAGCTAGGACTATTGCCTTTAGACAGTTTAACTCCGTTCATTGCTACACCGCTATCGTCGTTAATAGTATGATTGTCCATATCAATACTTACTTTCCGATTGGCTCCCTGATGATTTTCCATAAAGTCATGAAGACAATCAACGATATCCATTAAAAACCCTTTGGCAGTGCTCACAACAAATCTTTTCCGCGCCGGAATTGAAATACAAGATGAATCCATATCTTTTAGGCTGAAAGAGATACCAAAGTATTATGACGGGTACGAGAGCAATAAAAAAAATACCAACTCCTATGGCAGCGATTGGTACTCCTATTATTAGCAGACCAAATATAGGAAACAGTGGGAAAGGTGGTTTCGGAACTCGACCTACTGTAAATCCAGTAACGTTAGAAAGTTGATAAACTGAGTTGCCAAAGCTGATAGTTCGTCTGGTAATCTCAATCACTGCTGAATCATCGAACTGTCGTTGGTTTCCGTTTGATGTCTGCTCTAATAGCGCTTCCATCGTCATCGCAAAATACCTGTTGATTTCTTTGACGCACTTTCATGAATGATGAGAATGCTTCTTAGCCGAGGTGATCCATTACCGAGAACATCGGCAAATACATCGCTACTAGAATCGAACCCACCATGCCACCGAGCACCACAATCATAATCGGCTCCATAATACTCGTTAGCGCCTTCACCGCCTGCTCCACCTCATCCTCATAAAAATCCGCCACCTTCATTAGCATCTGATCCAGCTCGCCCGTTTCCTCACCAATACTAATCATCTGAATCGCCATCACCGGAAACACCCCGTGCTCCTGTAACGCCAAACTAATCATGCCGCCCGACTGAATCTCCGCCTGCGCCCCTTCAATCGCATTTGCAATCACCTGATTACCCGAGGTATCTCGCACAATCTCTAACGCCGTCAAAATCGGCACCCCCGACCGTGACAAAGAACCAAACGTCCGACAAAATCTCGCCGTTGCCGACTTCTGCGCCAAATCACCAAACAACGGCATCTTCAGGAAAAATCCATCCATCTGCAACCGACCGACAGGCGTTTTGTAATACTGCTTATACAAAAACACAAGCACCGAAATCACTGCAATCAAGCCCAGCGTCAAATACCAGGTTCGCAGCATCTTACTAATCGCCATCAGCGCCCGAGTAAACAAAGGTAAGGGCGCGCCCAAGTCTTCAAAAATCTCAGCAAAAATCGGCAGCAAAAATACCGTCATACCGATGAAAATGGTTGTTGCCAAGAACCCCACCGTTACCGGATAAGCCATTGCCGACTTAATCTGGTTCTGCAAACGGTTAAGATCTTCCAGCAGCTTCGCGAGTCGGTTAAGCACCTCGTCCAGCACACCACCCACCTCACCGGCCTGCACCATACTCACATACAGGTTATCAAAGCACTTAGGATGCTTACGCATTGAGTCAGAAAGGTTCGTACCCTGCTGCACATCGGCGTTAATACCTTGCAAAGCCTGCTTCATTTTAGGGTTAGGACACTGATCGGCAAGGATGCCGATACCCCGAACTAACGCCACACCTGACGATACCAGCGCCGCAAACTGACGTGAAAAGACCGCCTTGTCTTTTACAGTCACCTTCGCCATAGACGTAGAGATATCAGCCATGCTAAAGCTCAGGCCTTTATTCTCTTTAATATCTTGAATGTGCATACCCCGCTGAGACATCAGGGTACGTGCTTCAGAGGGATTAGGCGCTTCTATTTTCTGGCGCACCGACTTACCAGCGGTATTTCGACCCGTAACGACATAGGTAGGCATCTAGTTTCTCTTTTACTGTGCAATTTAAGGGGTAGCGATAGTTCTAGCAATAACAGCAATGCCCCCAATCCACACCGCTAAGTTCACGGAAAATCGGGATTGAAGGGCATTGACTACTTAGTATTCAGTTAGTGGCGAGCGCCAGCTTTAGCGTTGGCTTTAGCCGTCGATGGTGGGCCTCCGATCAGTCTTTGCAGCTCTTCTGGACGAGAAGACTTAGACATCGCTGACTCAAAGCTAATCACCTTGTTCTTATACAAGTCAGCCAGCGCCATCTCCAGCGTCTGCATAGACAACCGGCCCCCAGTCTGGATCGCACCATAAATCTGAGCCGTCTTACCCTCACGAATCATGTTAGAAATACCCGGCGTAATCACCATAATTTCCTGCGCCATTACCCGGCCAAACTCACCTGGTTTCGGGTTCGCTTTACTCACCAAACACTGGCTCAATACAGCAACTAACGAGTTAGACAGCTGTACCCTAATCTGTTGATGCTGTGCGGGTGGGAACACGTCTACAATTCTATCTACAGTTTGCGCCGCCGAGCTAGTGTGCAACGTACCAAATACTAAGTGACCTGTCTCCGCTGCTGAAATTGCAAGAGAAATTGTTTCAAGGTCACGCATCTCACCCACCAGAATTACATCTGGATCTTCTCGCAAAGCGCCCCTCAGTGCGTTAGAGAAACTCTTTGTGTCCTCACCTACCTGACGCTGGTGAATCAAGCTCTTAATCGGCTCGTACACAAACTCAATCGGGTCTTCTACCGTTAAAATATGCTCCGCCCGAGTCAGGTTAATGTTGTTGATCATCGAAGCTAGGGTCGTTGTTTTCCCCGAACCCGTTGGGCCTGTTACCAACACAAGTCCTCTAGGCTTCTCCGATAGCTCAGTAACAATCGGTGGCAAGCACAGCACGTCCATGCTAGGAATCTTAGAACTCAGCGCCCGCAAGCAAGCTGCATAGGTTCCGCGATCCTTATACACGTTCACCCTGAATCGAGCGAGGCCTTTCACACCGTAAGAGCAGTCCAGCTCCCAAGTCTGCTCTAAAATCTTACGCTGAGAGTTGTTCAGCATACTAAAGATCAGTCGCTGACACTGATCGGCGCTCATAACAGGGTGATCGGTCGCAGTGAGATGGCCGCTGATGCGAATATATGGCGGCAAACCAGTAGATAAATGAAGGTCAGAGCCACCACGCTCAACAACTTCTTCCATCAAGTCTTCAATCATCAATTCCATGGAAATTTTCCTCTAGTGAGTTTGTTGTAATTCCAAAATTTTGGTGTTAAACGTGTGGAGCTTTAGTCCTTGTATCGCGGCGTCAAGCAATATGGACAGTCGATCCATTCGTGGTGTAGCGCTGCGTTACAGGTCGTGCAGGAAAGAACACTCTTACGCTTAGCCTTAAGCTCAGCCTCAAGTCCTTTGTCTGTAAAGGTGACACGCTCTACTTCCTCTAAGGTGGTATGCCCAGCCCTCACGAGGTTGAGGCTATATGCCAACAGCGTGTGCATACCATCTTCTACAGCCGCCTCTTTAATCTGCTCAGTCGGCGCATTGTCTGAAATCATCTGCTGCACTTTTTCCGTAACCCGCATCACCTCATACACGCCAACTCGCCCCTTATAGCCACCGCCGCCACACTTACCGCATAGCTCACCCGACTCTCGTATTTCAGCAATCTTGTCTGTCGGCACCTGATTAGCCTTATACAAGGTCATCTCGTAGTCATCACCAGAAACTGTCATGCCGTACCGAGCAAGTTCTTCTGCTGTCGGCGTATAGCTAATCCGGCATTCCCCGCAAACTCTACGCACAAGTCTTTGAGCCAACACGCCAATTAAGGAGCTAGAGACCTGGAACGCTTCAACACCCATCTCACCGAGTCTAGAAACCGCACCTGCCGCGTCATTTGTGTGCAGAGTCGTGAGTACAAGGTGACCCGTTAGGGCTGCTTCAATCGCCGTTTTTGCCGTTTCAGGGTCGCGCGTTTCACCCACCAGGATTACGTCCGGGTCTTGCCGCAAAAAGGCTCTAAGAATAGAGGCAAAGTTCATTCCCTTCTCACGAATTACCTGAACCTGCGTAATGCCAGGTAGCGCATACTCAATCGGGTCTTCCGCCGTACTGATGTTGACACCAGGATCGTTACGCTCAGAAAGTACCGAGTACAGCGTAGTTGTTTTACCAGAACCCGTCGGCCCCGTCACCAGGATGAGTCCAAATGGCTTTTTAGCCATTTCCTGAACAATCTTTAGCGTTTCATCATCTGTAATTAGCGCACCCAAACCTAGCTGCGTAGCAGAGTTATCTAGGATTCGCAGTACAACTTTTTCACCATATCGACTCGGTAGCGTACTCACGCGGAAGTCTACTTTACGCTCTTGAAATACCCGGCGGATTCTACCGTCTTGCGGCATTCGACGCTCAGCAATATCCAGCTCAGAAATAATTTTGAAACGCGCAGTGACCGCTGGAATAATTTTCTTTGGTAGTGCCGGGAAGGCCTCTTTTAATACACCGTCTTTGCGAAAGCGAATCCGCAAAAATTCCTCCTGCGGCTCAACGTGAATGTCAGAAACTTCTTCTTGCAGCGCCTTCACAAGAATTTTGTTCACGAGCGCAATAACAGGCGCTGCCCCTGCATCTTGCAGGGCCGCACCCAAATCAGCATCTTCATCTTCAACGGCCTCTAAGCCATCCCCATCCAGATTTAAGTCATCTAGGTCGGTTGTTACATCAACGGCTTTTGCAGAATCACGCTTTTTCTCTTTCGCAACCTGTTCATCTAAGAACTTGGCCATCAGGCGCTGATAATCTTCAACCGTGATCACCATCCGCCGTAGCGTAATCTTCAAAGGCCGCAGGATGCGATTCAAGTCATCCTGTGCTTCCAGATTCTCTGGATCGACCATTGCCACCAAAACAGACGTGGACTCACCTTCTGTCGATTTAGATAGCGGCACCAGACGATGACGGCGGCAGATATCGACTGATATCAGGCTACCGATTAGCCCCGTGACCTGAGCTTCAGAAATGCTCTCAACTTCAGGGTCTAGAGACTCTACGCCGTAAAGAATTTTCAGCTCAAACAGCTGCTGCTTTTTATACTGACGCAGCAGCTCGGGTGATAGCTGCTGCCCAGTCATTGACTCTAAAACGTCGGTTAAGGAGCGACCTGACTTTCGACTTTCGACCAGTGCCTGCTGCATTTGGCCGCCGTCTACAAAGCCTGCTTCGACGAGCTTGTTGCTAAACGGCGAAAAGCTCTTTTGTAAAACGAGAGCCTTCCGCGTAGATGAAGTATTTGTCATGGTCGATGCGAAAAAATCTCACACCATTGTGCCCACTCTCTTCAAACCGCTACACAGTAAGGTGTCTGTGCTATCACGTAATATTGATATGTACGCTGATACCGAATAAAGATTGAAAGAGTGAGGAAAACCCGTTACGGAAAACCGCTTACGCAAGTGAGGCGCAGCCCCCTAATATAGACAGGGTAAATGGGGCTCAGGTAGGATTTGTTTAACCTTAAAATGGGTTCTGATAGTGGCCTTGATTGGGCCTTGATTGGGCCTTGACACCGAGCCTGTGAATTGGAGAGCTTGATAAAAAATGGCAGATGCAGACACAAACGACAATCAGCAGGGTGCTGAGAATATCCCTGATGGAATTGAGGAGCTTCGACCTGAGGACGCTTCCACTGAAATCGATTTTGACAAGGCTTTTGAAAACGATTCTCAGGATACCGGCTCTCAGGACACAGTTGTGCAGGGCGCTGAGGATGGTGACATTTCAGCAGAGGATGCTTTTGCCGCTGAAGCCGGTGCTCGCGTATCGCTACAGCAGCAGGTGGAGCAGCTTCAAGCGCAGCTGGAAGACCGTACGGGGCAATTTACTCGCCTAACGGCTGACTTTGATAACTTTCGCAAGCGCACGGTCACTGAAAGAGAAAATCTGGAAGTTCAGGTTAAGTGCAATACGATTGGCTCCTTATTAGAGGTGGTGGATAACTTTCAGAGGGCTAGATCGCATATTAAGCCTCAAAATGACGGCGAAATGGCGATCCACAAGAGTTATCAGGGTGTGTATAAGCAGCTGATTGAGGCGTTGAAGAAGCTGGGTGTGTCGCCAATGAGAAGCGAAGGGCAGGAGTTTGACCCTAATTTGCATGAAGCTGTAATGAGGGAACCGACGGATGAGTATCCCGAAGGGACTGTTATTGATGAGTTCGTGCGTGGGTATGTTTTAGGGGAGCGTGTTTTGCGTCATGCCATGGTGAAAGTGGCCACACCGCTAGATCCTTCTGCTGAACCGAGCGAACCGTCGGAGGCATAATCAAACCGACTTGATAGTCTTAGAGCCTGTTTTAAGACACTTCAGGATTTTCTGAGGCTTGAGAGTCGGATGGTTTTAATGAAGATTTTGCGAGATGTGACGTAATCACGGACGACCTTTATTAAAAACGTCCAAGCGGATTATGGGAAAAGTTATCGGCATAGACCTAGGCACCACGAACAGCTGCGTAGCTGTACTTGAAGGTGGGAAGCCGGTGGTAATTCCCAATACAGAAGGCGGTCGGACAACGCCTAGTATTGTCGGCTTTGCTAAGGGCGGTGAGCGTTTGGTGGGTCAGCTGGCGAAGCGGCAGGCGGTGACCAATGCTGAAAATACGGTTTATAGTATTAAGCGGTTTATTGGGCGGCGCTGGAACGATACGGAAGCTGAGCGATCGCGCGTTCCCTACAAATGCACCCCCGGCAAAGACGATACCGTCGATGTCATGATTAGAGCCAAAAGCTTCACCCCTCAAGAAGTGTCAGCCATGACGCTTCAAAAATTGAAAAACGATGCCGAGGCCTATTTAGGCGAAACGGTTCAACAGGCAGTAATTACCGTACCGGCCTACTTTACCGATGCTCAAAGGCAAGCAACTAAGGATGCAGGTGCGATCGCTGGTCTAGAAGTCCTGAGAATCATCAACGAGCCCACAGCCGCTGCGCTTTCCTACGGTCTTGACAAGCAAGATCAAGATCAAACCGTTCTTGTATTTGACTTAGGCGGCGGTACGTTTGACGTTTCAATCTTGCAGCTGGGTGATGGCGTCTTTGAAGTCAGAGCGACCTCAGGCAATAACCACTTGGGCGGCGATGATTTCGATAACTGCATTGTCACTTGGATGACCGAAGCTTTCCAGCAGCGGGAAAGCATGGATCTGACAAACGATCGCATGGCGCTTCAGCGGATTCGTGAGGCAGCTGAAAAGGCAAAAGTTGAGCTATCTAGCATGGCGAAAACGTCTATTAATCTACCGTTTATTGCAGCAGATGAGACGGGGCCAAAGCATTTGGAGATGGAACTGTCGCGATCGCAGTTTGAAGAACTAGCTGCCGATCTTGTTCACAACACCCTAGAGCCTGTCAAGCAAGCGCTAAAAGACGCTGAGCTCACAGCTGATGATATCGACCGCATCCTACTCGTGGGCGGCTCAACGCGGATTCCGGCCGTACAGCTCGCCATTACAAACTTCTTTGGCGGTCAAACGCCAGACCGCTCCGTTAATCCAGACGAAGCCGTGGCCCTTGGAGCCTCTATTCAAGCAGGCGTATTGGGCGGAGAAGTCAAAGACCTTCTGCTACTAGACGTGACGCCGCTATCTATGGGTATCGAAACCCTAGGTGAGGTTTTCACGAAAGTGATCGAACGCAACACTACCATTCCAACCAGCAGAACGCAGGTATTTTCTACGGCTACCGATGGCCAAACCTCCGTAGAAGTCCATGCCTTACAGGGCGAACGCGCTATGGCTAGAGACAACAAAAGCCTGGGCCGGTTTGAGCTGACCGGCATTCCACCAGCGCCCAGAGGCGTGCCCCAAATCGAGGTGTCTTTCGAAATTGATGCTGACGGCATTTTGCAGGTGGCCGCTAAAGACAGAGGCACAAACCGAGAGCAGAGCATCAAGATTACGAATCGGGGTGGCTTATCGTCTGCTGAGATTGCGCGAATGAAGGAAGAAGCAGAAATGTTTGCGGGCGAGGACGAGCAGCGCAAGCTAATTGCCGAGCTACAAAATAAGGCAGACTCACTCTTCTATAGCTATGAATCAGCCCTCCGTGACAGTGCAGAAACCGTTTCTGAAGAGCTTCGGGAACAGGCTGAAGCTGAAGCTGAAACGCTGAGAGCGGCTGTTGCTAGCAAAAATGCTGATCCCGCCGACCTCACTCAAAAGCTAGAAGCCTTGCAGCAAACTATCTTTAACATCGGTGCAGGCCTTTATCGACAGACTGGTCATGAAGAGGGAAGCCCAGAGGAGCATAGCGAAATGCCAGGTGCCAATATGTCCGGCGCTAACGCGCCTAACGCGGCAACGCCTCCTACGCCAACACCTGCGGCATCTGCCGCCGCCCGACCAAGGCCAGAACCGTCGTCATCAGCACCGGCTGCTGCAACTGCTCCTGAGCCTGTAGTGGCGTCGGTTGCGACAGCCTATGCAGCCAGTGAAGAAGAATTTGATATTGACAGTACAGTCGCTGCTGACTATGAGGCAATCGAATAAAGCAGTAATCGGGTAGAGCGAATAGAGCGAAGTCGTTTTTCGTACATGGGCACAAAGCACAAACTGGCCGGAAAGCCGAACTAGTGCTTCAGGGGGTTTGATATACAATGATTCAATGCGTGTTGATTTGTGACCTGCTAGTTCTTTTTCGTGACTGACGTTTTATGGCCCGTGATTACTATGAGACCCTGGGTGTCTCGCGGACTGCCGAGCAAGATGAGATTAAGCGCGCTTATCGTAAGCTAGCGCGCAAATATCACCCTGACGTAAATAAAGACGACGGCGCTGAAGACACCTTTAAAGAAGTTAGTCGCGCCTATGAGGTGCTTTCGGAGCCTGAGATTAGGGCTCGGTATGACCGCTTTGGGGAGGCTGGCGTCGGTGGCGCAGCAGCAGCAGGAGGTGGTGCGGGCTTCCAAGATTTTCAGGACATGGGCGGCTTTGCCGATATCTTTGAGAGTTTCTTTAACGGCTTTTCGGGCCAGCCTGGTCAGCAGAGACGCCGCGGTCCTGCGCGAGGTGATGACCTAAGGCTCAACCTTAAGCTGGACTTTAAGGAGGCCGTTTTCGGTGGCGAAAAGGAAATTAAGATCAGCCATTTAGAAACTTGCGCAACCTGTACAGGTTCTGGCGCGAAGCCGGGAACGCGCCCCCGCACTTGCTCAACGTGTAACGGCGCTGGCCAGGTCAGAAGGGCCACGCGTACGCCTTTTGGAATTTTTAACCAGGTGTCTGCCTGCCCGACCTGTAATGGTTCGGGTGAAGTGGTTGAAGACCGCTGCGAGAGCTGCGGCGGCAGTGGCCAAAAGCAGACGAATAAGAAACTGAAAATTACGGTGCCCGCTGGTGTTGAGAATGGCACTCGCCTGAGAGTTTCAGGTGAGGGTGACGCTGGTAAGCGCAACGGGCCATCGGGTGACCTATACGTTTACTTAGTGGTTAATGACGACGCTAAGTTTAAGCGAGACGGCATTAATATTTTGTCTGATTTGAAGGTTAGCTATCTACAGGCAATTTTAGGCTGTGAGCTGGATGTAGAGACGGTTGATGGCAATGTGGCAATGCAGGTGCCAGCGGGTACTCAGCCGAATACGGTGCTGTCGCTAGAGGGACGCGGCGTGCCAAGGCTCGGCAATCCGGTGAGCCGAGGCAAGCATTTGCTAACGGTGAAAGTTGATATTCCAACTCGGCTGAAGAAGGAAGAACAGGAGCTTTTGATGCAGCTCGCAGAAGTTCGTGGAGACTCTGTAGGTAAAGGTAAGAAAGAAGGCTTCTTGGGTGGGCTGTTTAATGGCTAATGTGGCAGCGGATGAACAGCTAGATTTACGGGGAACGCCCTGCCCTCTGAATTTTGTACGTACGAAGCTAAAGCTAGAGCGAATGGAGCCAGGGGCGCTGCTAGAAGTGTGGCTTGATCCGGGTGAGCCAATTGAGCAGGTGCCAGATAGCCTGAAGATGGATGGCTACGGCGTTGAGTCAATTGACGATCAGGGTGAGTACTTTGCGGTGCAGGTACGCCGTCCAACCGACCTGTGAGTTCAGCGGTTAGTGCCAACGGCGAAGCTTTCCAGCTAGCAGCGGGCGCTTGGCTAGGAACGGTGGTGGCCATTCAGGCTAATTATTATTCAGTGCAGCTGGATCAGGTATCAGCGCTGGCGAGTGTGACTGAGAAGTCTGGTTTGCCGGTTGTTCTGCTGTGTATTCGGCGGGGGCTGCTGAAGAAGATGGGGCAGCAGATTATGGTGGGCGATCGCGTTGCCGTCGAAGAACCTGACTGGCAGGGAATGCGGGGGGCAATTTCTAATGTCTACCCCCGAAAAACCTCTCTAGATCGCCCACCCATTGCCAACGTAGATCAAATCCTGCTCGTTTTCGCCTTAGCAGAACCCATGCTAGACCCGAACCAGCTCAGCCGGTTCCTAGTTAAAGCAGAATCTACAGGTATGAGTATTACGCTGTGCCTAAACAAGCGAGATCTGATTGATGAGAATGCGGTCGATTACTGGCAAAACAGAATCGAAGAGTGGGGATACCGGGCGCTGCTCGTTAGCATTCGCGACGATGATGAACTGGAAACTGAATTAACCGCTGAACTACAAGACAAAATTACAGTGGTCGCTGGCCCCTCTGGCGTAGGTAAATCCAGCCTGACCAATCGACTAATTCCAGAGCAAGATCTGCGTGTGAATTCAGTCTCTGGAAAGTTAGGCAGAGGCCGTCATACCACCCGTCATGTAGAGCTTTATGAGCTGCCTGAGGGTGGTTTCTTGGCAGATACTCCTGGCTTTAATCATCCTGATATTGACTGTGCGCCGGAGAAATTGGGGCACTATTTTCCAGAAATTCGGCAGCGGGAGGCGATCGCAACCTGTCAGTTCAACAACTGCTCGCATAGAGACGAACCCGGCTGCATCGTACGCGGCGACTGGGAGCGATACGAACATTACCTAGCAATGCTAAGCGAAGTCATTCAGCAGCAAAAAAACCTTTTCAATCAGCGAGACGAAGAAGCCACCGAAAAAGTAAAGATGGTGGAAGACGGCAAAGTTTTACACGAGCCCAGACTAGAGGCCAGAAAATACCGGCGGACTTCTCGTAAAACCCGTAATCAGGCTTTTCAAGAGTTGTGCTTAGATCTTTCAGCCGTAGAAGACCTTGAGGATCTTGAAGACCTCGAAGATATGGGTCGTTAGTTAATCGCCACAGTACACGATCAAATCAATCTCAACGTCGCCAAAGCCAGCTAAGGCTGTAACGCCTACCGTCGTTCGACCAGGATATCGCCCTGCCGTAAAGTGACTCGCGTAAATGCGATTGACCGTTTCGTAGTAGCGAAAATCCGTTACAAAAATGCGCGACATCACAACGTTTTCAAAGCCAGTGCCCGCATGTTCCAGCACAAGCTTCAGGTTATCCATGACTCGCTTAGTCTGCGCCTCAATAGAGGCTTTAACGACGTCTCCCGTATCCGGATCTTCGGCTAGCTGACCCGTCACAAATAGGAAGTCGCCTGCTCGGACAGCATGTGAGTAAGGGGCGACAGGTGGAAGCTTGCCGTCAGGGAGATTGATGAATTCCAACATAGGTTTATTATCTTGATTTTGTAGCCTTAGCGGTGCCAGGCAGTAACGCCACCGGGCTTGTCAATGAGGCTAATGCCTTGGGCGCTTAGTTCATCTCGGATGCGATCAGATTCTGCATAGTTTTTAGCTTGTTTGGCCGCTTTGCGCTGTTCAATCAGGCTTTCGATATCGGCGTCACTCATCCCATCTGAGGTAGCGACTTCAGCCGCCTGAGCTTCCAAGCCTAGAACGCCTGCCAAGTCTACAAGCGTCTGCCACTGCTGCTGAAGCTCTTTTGAATCTGCGTCTGGTTTACCTTCATGCACGATAAGGTTACTTTGCCTTTGAAGCTCTTTGGCTAAACCGAATAGAACCGCCACTGCACCGGGCGTATTAAAGTCGTCATCCATTGATGTTTGGAACTGCTCTACGGCTTCCTGATTCAGTGGAACTTTGCCTTCTTTCCAGCCTAGTTTTTCACTGTGCTGAGCGCTGAAGGTTAGGCCTTCGTTGAGGGTTGACCAGCCTTTTTTGGCAGAGGCGATCGCATCGTCCGTAAAGTCCAAAGGCATCCGATACTGAGACTGCATCACGAACATGCGAACCGCCATTGGATCAGGCCCATCTGGCGCATCCAGTAATCCTCGAATCGTCGTAAAGTTGCCCAAAGACTTAGACATTTTGGTGCCTTCTACGTTCACCATGCCGTTGTGCATCCAGTAGGTCGATAGCGGCTGTCCGGTAGCCGCTTCAGACTGAGCAATTTCGTTTTCGTGGTGAGGGAACTGAAGGTCTGCGCCGCCCATGTGGATGTCGATGGTTTCGCCCAGGCGATCGCGCACCATCGCCGAGCACTCAATATGCCAGCCCGGACGCCCTGGACCCCAAGGCGACTCCCACGAAGGCTCATCTGGCTTAGCCGACTTCCACAGCGCAAAGTCAAACGGATCTTGCTTTATCTGCGTTTGCCCTTCGCTTGTCCGACCGCTTTCTCCCGCTCGCATATCCTCCAGCTTCCGCCCCGAAAGCTTGCCATACCCCTCAAACTTACGCACCGAATAATACACGTCGCCCTCAGCCGGATAGGCGTAACCCTTCTGCTCCAGCTCATGAATTAACCGCTTAATCCCATCAATTGTATGAGTCGCATACGTATACTCATCCGCCTCTAAAATATTCAGCCGCGCCATATCCTCAAAGTAAGCAGCCGTATATTCTTTCGCCACCGCCTCCATCGAAGAGTTTTCCTTGCGAGCGCGATTGAGGATCTTATCGTCGATGTCAGTGAAGTTTTGAATGTAGCAAACGTCGTAACCGCGCCAAGAAAGGTACCGACGTACCGTATCCCATACGATATATGAACGAGCATGGCCCAAATGGCAGTAGTCATACACGGTGACGCCGCAGCAGTACATTTTCACCTGATCGGGAATCAGCGTGTTAAAGGCTTCCTTTTGGCGAGAAAGCGTATTGTAAATGGCGACGCTCATGAGAGTTAAATGCAGAGTACGGCTTAAAGCAATCTCAATAGTAGAGTGAAACCTGCGTGCTAGCGGGTGCTATTTACACACGTAATGGCAGCCGTAACTTTAATTGACGTTAAATTAAGCCCGCAAGTTCTAATAGATACGTGATAATTAATCTTTAGAAAGTCACCTAAGTAGATTTGTATGACTGCCACGACAATTGCCCCTGTCCCGTCAATGGATGCTTCCAAGCATGGTTTACCTGTCACCATCATCACAGGTTTCTTGGGTAGCGGAAAAACCACCCTGCTCAACCACATTCTGACGAACCAAGACGGGATAAAAACGGCGGTACTGGTCAACGAATTTGGCGAGGTCGGCATCGATAACGACCTGCTGATCACCACGGGTGACGACAATATGGTGGAGCTAAGCAACGGCTGCATCTGCTGCACTATTAATAATGACCTGTTAGAAGCGGTCTACAAAGTGCTAGAGCGCTCAGACAAGATTGACTACTTAGTGGTAGAAACGACAGGTCTTGCCGATCCTCTACCTGTGGCTCTTACGTTCTTGGGCACTGAGTTACGCGATCTAACTAGGCTAGATTCGATCGTAACGGTCGTAGACGCCGAGAACTACAGCCTAGATTTGTTTAACTCTCAGGCCGCTTACAACCAGATTGCTTACGGCGATATCATCCTGCTTAATAAAATGGATGTTGTCGATGAGACAGACGCCGATTTACTAGAAGTGAAGCTGCGCGACATCAAAGCAGACGCTCGCATCTTACGCACCGATCACTCGAACGTTCCACTGCCGCTGATTTTGAGCGTAGGCCTATTTGAATCAGATAAGTATTTTGGTGAAAAGGAAGCATCAAAAGGCGACAGTCACGATCATTCAGCACATGACGATCATTCGGGCCACGATCATTCAGCGCATGACGATCATTCGGGCCACGACCACCATGATCATAGCGCCCATGCGCATGACGCCGAAGACCATTCTGACTGCGACCACGATCACGGACAGTGCGATCATGACCATGACCACAGCGCTCACTCGCACTTAGACATTGATGGATTCACGTCCATATCTTTTGATCGCAAGCAGCCGATGGCGATCCGTAAATTTCAGTACTTCTTAGACAATCAGCTTCCGGCCTCTGTCTTTAGGGCAAAAGGCATTTTGTGGTTCGATGAAAGCCCAAAGCGGCACGTGTTTCATCTCAGTGGCAAGCGGTTCTCTTTAGAAGATGAGGAGTGGAACGGTCGACCTAACAAAAACCAGATCGTATTTATTGGGCAGAATCTGGACGAAGAAACGATTCGAGAACAGGTTGAAAGCTGCTTCTGTATTGAATCTGCTGATAGAGGGAAAGGATTTGGTCGGTAGATTGACAGCTGCCTAGTCCTAACGCTCTACAGATTTTGATGACCTCTTACACCGCGTCAAAGACGGTGAGGGGGTCATTTCTACGTTTGCAACGCTTGATTCGAGCGAGCCCAATAATAGATACTAATGTTCTATTATTGGGTTAATTTATCTCTATCAACATAGTGAAAACCCGAGGCTATTATTCTGAACAGCCCTGTTATGGTAAAGAAGCATTAAGATGCTGAAATATGAGCGCCTATCTGCATTATGTCCATCCGCAACCTTTCTCTTAGCTCCGTCGGAGTCGCACAAGTGAGCCCTAATTCAAAGCAGGTCGTCTTCTGTGACTTTGATGGCCCTATCGTTGATGTTTCAGAGCGCTACTACCGAACCTATCGAAAAGGTCTATTAGCGATTGAGGCACAGCAGCTTGAAAAATTCAACATAGCGCTCGAGCTTCAGCCGCTTTCCAAGCAGCAGTTTTGGCACATGAAGCAAAACCGAGTGGCCGATATTGAGATTGCCGTTCGTTCGGGGCTACCTGCCGAGTTATTTAAACCATTTATGCAGCAGGTAGAGCGGATTGTGAACCATCCGAGCCTGCTACGGTGGGACTGTTTGCAGCCCGCCGCACTCGTTGCTTTGAACTACTTTAAGCAGCGCAACATACGTTTGGTTCTAGTGACCTTGCGTCATCCCAGACAGGTGCAAGAATTTTTGAAGGCTCAAGGGCTGGAGCATTTGGTAGATGAGGTGTATGGGGCTTTGGATGTGAATGCGGCCCATGCAAATCGGGTGGAGCAAAAGCTTGAATTGCTGGTGGAGGCGATCGCACAGCAAAAAGCCCAAGGCTACCGCACCCAAGATAGCTGGATGGTAGGCGACACCGAAGCCGACATTTTGGCAGGCCAAGCGACCGGCCTTTCAACCGCTGCCCTTTCCTGCGGCGTTCGCAGCAGCAGCTATTTAGAACGACTAAAGCCTTCAAAGGTTTATGGCTGCTTGATGACGGCTGCGCGTGAAGTTGTCAACCCACCAATATTCCAAGCTGCCTAAGTTTAAGATAACTAGTCATCAGCTATCTCAGGGACTAAGGTATCTATTCACTAACTTTGTATCGCTCCCACCATCGTTTGAGCGGGTAGTAAAGTGCAGGCGCCCATAGACTGCTAAGAATTGCAGAACTCAGTGCGACACGCTGATGATATTGCCAAATCGTGCCGAGGCTGGCATAAAGTGGTTCGTCGCCAAGCAAATACTGAAAGCTCAGCTGAACGGCCATTGCCGTCTCGGTGATTACCGCTAAACCAAAAACAATTAGCGCAATTGAAATGAGGTCTTCTTGAATAAACCGTCGTTGCTGTAAGCGAGCGGTAAGAACGCCTGCAAGCATTAAGCCTAATGCGTGAGTAGGGAACGAAGCAGTGAGGCTATCTTGTAATAGGCCCAAAACGAGACCTGCGATCACGCTCTCAAATGGCGAGCGGCTAATGCTCCAAGCCACCATCCAAATCAGCAGCCAGTTTGGCCCAACGCTCAAGATATCCATACCGGGCAGGCGCATCGGCAAAATCAGCAGGCAAAAGAACACCGAGACAATGGTGACCACCCAGTTCCAAAACTGCTTACGAGACTCTGAACGCCGCCGAGGCCTTAAGGAAGTCATAACGGTGAAGTCATAAAGGTGAGCTTATATGCGCTACAGATTGTCGTCAGTAATAATCTCAGCCGGAGCCGCATCAACATCCAGCTTGGGCGTGTAGGGATGAATCGTGACCCATTCCAAATTACTAATCGGCACAGACAGCTGAACGACCGCCTCAGGAGCTGGGCTCGTCTCCAAATTAATAGAAGCGACTCGACCAATGGGGACGCCCTGTGGAAAGAGTCGGCTAAAAGAGGACGTAACTAGAACATCACCCTCTTTTACGTCAGGATCTTTCTCAAAAAACTGCATTCTGGCCTGACTACCGGTTTCGCCTCGAATGTATCCGGTGGCACGACTGCGGCTGACTTTTGCCCCAATTTGGCTAGTGGGATCGCTCAGCAGCAAAATTCGAGCCGTGTTAGGCGTAACGGTAATCACTCGACCGACTAAGCCTCCAGGCCCGGTCGCAATATCACCTACTTTTACGTTGGCCCTGCTTCCTTTATTGATCGTCAGCTGCTGCCACCAGTCATCCGAGCTGCGTCCAATCACAGCGGCTAGTGCTGTCGTGTCTAAGCTACTATTTTTTTCGTAATCGGTAAGCTCGCGTAGCTTTTGATTTTGATTTTCTAGCTCAATTACCCGCTGCTGTAGCTCTAGGACGTAGGCATTTTCTATTTGTTTTTCAGCAGAAGGTCGTTGAAAAGGGCGCGTTACGAGCTGATAGGCTTCATCGATCAAAGCCCCGTTGGTTTGGCGGATACCCAAAGCCGTGCCGACCGCTAAAAAGATCAGCCCTGCCTTGAGCGCATTTTTATCCCACCATCGTCTTAAAGCAAACATGTATGCAGATGCATCGGCTAGTATTTCAGCGGCCTCGAATCGTCGGCGTCAGTTAGAGATCGCGAGATCTGGCGCTAAATACTCGCTCCATTTGACTAAAGTTTTCAAGCACCCGGCCCGTCCCTAAAACCACACAGCTTAGCGGATCGGCTGCGACATGAACCACAATACCCGTTTCGTGCGAAATCAGCGTATCTAATCCTTTCAGCAGCGCGCCACCGCCCGCGAGCATAATACCTCGATCAATAATATCGGCAGCTAGCTCAGGAGGCGTTTTTTCAAGCGTCCGCTTGACGGCTTCAACAATCACTGATAGCGGCTCGGCCATGCTTTCGCGAATTTCTGGACTTTTCACAGTAACAGTTCTCGGCAACCCTGAGAGCATATGCACGCCGCGAACCTCTAACGAGATTTCATCGTCATCAGGGCTAGGGTAGGCAGAGCTGATTTTGACTTTGATTTCTTCAGCGGTGCGATCGCCTATTTCCAGATTATTCACCTTCCGCATGTAGTGCTTAATCGAATCAGTCAGCTCATCGCCTGCCACTCGCACCGACTCACTTAGCACCGTACCCTGCAAGCTCAACACCGCAACTTCAGTCGTACCGCCGCCAATATCCACAATCATGTTGCCCGTAGGCTCATCTACCGGCAGACCCGCCCCAATCGCTGCCGCTACCGGCTCATCAATTAAGTACACCATCCGCGCCCCAGCCTGAAGCGCCGCATCCATCACAGCTCTGCGCTCTACACCCGTTACACCACTAGGAATTCCGATCACAACCTTAGGTGAAACCAACGCTTTATTTTCATGCACGCGGCGAATAAAGTGCTTCAGCATCACCTCAGCAATATCAAAGTCCGCAATTACACCGTCTCTGAGCGGACGGATAGCGCGGATATTGTCTGGCGTGCGGCCTAACATCTGCTTCGCTTCTTCGCCAACAGCTAACGGCTTGCCAGTGGTCTCATCGATCGCAACCACCGAAGGCTCTTGTAAAACAACCCCTCTCCCTGACACGTAAACCAGGGTATTTGCTGTGCCAAGGTCGATACCCATGTCACGGGAGAGGGATAAGCGATTGAAAAAAGCCACAAGCTAAGGGTCCCTATAGAGCGTTAATACTAGTAATCTTGACGATTCGAATGGATTTTATTACGTTTCATATCGCACCGTCTAGTCGATTTGATAAAGTCTATGTTCTGCTTAGGCGACTAACTATCCGGCACTTTTATAAGTTGATGAAACCTATGTATGCTTTGTGACAGCGTTGAGATGTTCGTAATGCCACTAATTGTACAGAGGTGGGGGGCGCTTAATGCGAAAACATAGCAGCTTTTTGGCGAGCTTCAGGTTGTTTGAAGAAGTCGCTACAATAGTAAATTAGTACTGACGTTAATTTTCAGGAGTTAGAACGGTTATGAGCGTAAATGTGGTCACTTTGGTTGGACGTGTCGGTAGAGACCCCGAGGTTCGTTATTTTGAGTCGGGGAATGTGCTGGCAAAGTGTGGGCTAGCAGTGAACAGGCGCACTCGAAACAATGACCAGCCGGACTGGTTTAACCTAGAAATTTGGGGAAAGACGGCGGAGATTGCCGCAAATTACGTCAGAAAAGGAAGCTTGATTGGCATTACTGGATCTATCTACCTCAACAGCTGGCAGGATCGCAGTACGGGTGCTTTGCGTACAAGCCCGGTAATTAAGGTTGATAAGCTCGATTTGCTGGGCTCCAAGCGCGATAACGAATCGCCAATGGCTTATGGAAACGACGAATTCTAAAAACGAGCCTTGAAGCAATGACAGTTCTGAATTTCAACGAGTCCTACACTTTCAGTCAAATTTTTAGCTTAAACGCAGAAGTTGACGACATTGTGGCGGACTTTGGATACTCTTTGGCCAGAACGCGGCTTAGCCTGCCGGGTTACGAGGGGGAGCTTGAGCGGTTACAAGAACTGAGCGATCGCATCAACGAAATCCTTCCTTTCGTCAACCTCACAACCGAAATGGCCCGTCGAGAAATCCTCATTTCTCGGGTTGTCACAGAAGTCGTTCATTACACCCAGGCGCAGTTAAGAATTGAGTATCCACTCAAAATTTCAGAACAGCTGCAAGGCTCGCTAGATTATTTGCTCAGAACCGATACTCAAGTGATCGTCATTGAGGCAAAGAAGGAAGATCTCACTAATGGCTTCAAGCAGCTTGCCGCTGAGATGATCGCTTTGGATCAGTGGATAGACTCTCCCCAGAAACAGCTCATCGGTGCGGTAACCACAGGCATCCTGTGGCAGTTCAGCCGGTTAGATCGAGATACAAAGCACATCGAGCAGGGCTTAGAAAACTATCGCGTTCCAGAGGATGTTGATACGCTGATGCGCATCCTAGTGAAATCTTTATTGAAGTGATAGGTCTAATTCGAGATTCCTGCTAATGCGGGCTCTTTCAACGCGCCCTGCATTTGTCCTAGCCAGTCGATAAGACTTTCAATTTGCTTGTCAGGCGTGAGCACGCCTAAGCCTCGGACGGTGACTTTGCCGGGTGCGTATACGAAGCGCGATCGCAAATGCCCTGGCACTTTTTCATGCAGCAACGTCCAAGCAGGCTTCTCCATCGGCGTTTCCATAATCACATTCTGCTTACCCTCAAGCTTAATTCGCGAAAATCCAAGCGGCTTAGCGATTTGCTTTAGCTCTAGCACTTTCACTAGCTGGCCTACCGCAGTCGGCAGCGTGCCATAGCGATCGTTGAGATCGGTCACAACCTCCATCAGCTCCCGCCGGGTATCGGCAGACACTAAATTGCGATAGATACTCATCTTTTGATCAACATCAGGAATGTAGTCCGCAGGAATAAAGGCCGTGACTTTCAAATCAACCTGCGTTTCATCCACTTGGGGAATTTCTTGACCGCGAATTTCAGCGATTGATTCTTCGAGCATATCCATGTACAAATCAAAGCCGATCACTTCCATCTGTCCAGACTGCTGTGCGCCGAGCAGGTTACCAATACCGCGAATCTCCATGTCTCGCATAGCTAGCTGATAGCCTGAGCCGAGCTGCGTAAATTCTTGAATTGCCCGCAGGCGCTTGCGAGCTTTGTCAGACAGTGAGTTTTGACCTGGAAATAGCAGCCATGCATGGGCTTGAATGCCTGAGCGACCCACGCGGCCTCGCAGTTGATAGAGCTGTGAGAGTCCGAACTTATGGGCGTCTTCAATGATGATGGTGTTGACTCTGGGAATGTCGAGACCTGATTCGATGATGGTGGTGCAAACCATGATATCGGCCTCGCCACTGCCAAAGGTGAGCATCGTCGATTCGAGTTCGCCTTCTTGCATTTGACCGTGGGCGATCGCTAACCTTATCCCCGGCACCGCCTCCCGAATCTTCCCCGCCACTTCTTCAATCCCCTCCACCCGAGGCACCACGTAAAATATTTGCCCGCCTCGGTCTAGCTCCTGGCGAATAGCCGTTCTCACTTTTTCGGGATCGTAAGGTGACAAATGCGTCTTAATCGGGCGACGAGACGGCGGCGGCGTAGTGATCAAACTCATCTCTCGCACGCCAGAAAGGGCCATATAAAGCGTTCTTGGAATCGGTGTCGCGCTCAAAGTCAACACGTCCACCTGAGCCTTCATCGCCTTAATCTTTTCCTTTTGGTTCACACCAAACCGCTGCTCTTCGTCCACCACGAGCAAGCCTAAATCTTTGAATTTGACGGTCTTTCCAAGTAGCTGGTGTGTGCCTATCACCACGTCAAGCTCACCAGAAACCAAGCGTTTGAGAATGTCTTTGCGTTCAGAAGCCGTACGGAAACGGTTCAATAGCCCGAGCTGAATGGGGTAAGGCGCGAAGCGTTCTTTGAGCGTGTGGTAGTGCTGTTGAGTGAGAATCGTGGTTGGGGCGAGCAGGGCAACTTGTTTACCTGCGGTGATGGCTTTGAAGATGGCGCGAAGGGCGACTTCCGTTTTGCCAAAACCCACATCGCCGCACACAAGGCGATCCATGGGGCGATCACTCTCCATATCCCGTTTCACATCTTGCGTTGCCTTAAGCTGATCGGGCGTTGGATTGTAAGGAAAAGAATCTTCTAATTCCTGCTGCCAGGGCATGTCTTCTGGATAAGTAAAGCCTTGCATTTGCGATCGCTTCGCATACAGCTTCAGCAAATCAACCGCCACCTTCTGAATCGCTTTACGAGCCTTGCCCTTAGTCTTCTCCCAGGCCTTGCCCGTCATCTTATTCAGCTGAGGCTGCTGCTCCACCGACGTGCGATAGCGCGACAGCGACGCCATTTGATCCACCGCCACTCGCAGCAAGCCATCAGCGTACTGAATAACTAGATACTCACGCGTTTTGTTATCGACCGTGATGCTATCGAGCTTTAGAAACTGACCGATGCCGTGATTGCGGTGAACGACGTAATCCTTTCGGGTTTAGCTTATTGGGATCGACCTGTTTAGAGGCAGCGCGACGACGTTTGCGAACGTAGCTAGGTGTGGCAAGCGTGTGCTGACCAAAGAATTCGCGGTCGGTGACTACGACAATACGAAAGGTAGGCAAAATGAAGCCTTCAAGCTCAGCGAGTCCTGAATACTTCACTGCGATGGGAATGCGCTGATTTTGCAGCTTGTCTATCGCCGGATAGTCTTTGGGGTTTGGAATGAACTGCGCAGGACAGTCGTGTTCTTGAAGTAAAGCTACTGATCGAGAGGGTTGCGCAGAGATAAGCCAGGGGGAGAACTTGCGATCGCGCTCCGCCTTCAAAACATCAGCCAGCTTCCCAAACTGATGCGGAATCGTTGGAATGGGACGACTCGACAGGTTCAGCCCGACGCCATCCTCAGCAATTTCCGAAAGCTCGACACGCTGAAATAAATTGATTTCCTCAAGCGCTTCTGACCAGCGCCGATGAATTTTAGGAAGTCCTTGCTTGGGTAGCTCAATATCAGGATGTTTCTCTAAAGATTCCTGCGTTTCTGCCCACCGATCCTCTATTGTCTCGACCCAGCGCTCCGCATGAGCAAAGCACTGTGAAGGCTCATCGATAGCAATTAACATATCTTCTGGCAGATAGTCGAGTAGCGATGCGGGCTGATCGAAAGCAAGGCCCAGAAACCTGCGAATGCCTTCTACTTTTTGGCTAGTGTCAAAACTTTCTTTGTCTTCAGGGACTAGCAGATCTTCGAGTAGGCCTTTTTGATCGAGCGCTTCTGAAATGATCGGGTTGTAGTCGGTTGTGGTGAGAAGGAGGGTTTCTATTTTGTCGAGCGATCGCTGATTAGCCGGATCAAATTCCCTTAGCCGCTCCAGCTCATCTCCAAACAATTCCAACCGCACCGGCAGCTCAGCCGCCACTGGAAACACGTCAATAATGTCTCCCCGCTGGCTCCACTGCCCCTCCATTTCAACCGTCGAAACCTTCTCGTAGCCGAGCTTCGCCAGGTTCAGCGCCAAATCCTTCAGATTTAGCTCCATCCCCAAATTAATTTCCAGGCAGTAAGGCCGAAACACCTCAACCGGCGGCAAGTGCGGCTGCAATGCTCGCTCAGTCGCCACAATCGCCATCGACCCCAAGTGCTTCGATCCCGGCGGCAAGTTCTCAATGCTCGCCTTGCCATTGATCAAGTCAGAAAGCACCTGAAGCTGTCCCCACGTCAGCTCTGACTCCTGATCAAAAATGTCATATGGCGAAGATTCTGAGGTGGGGTAAAACGAAACAGTCGCCCAGCCCATTGCTTCGAGCTGCGCGGCCCAGCGGCCCGCTTCTTCCAGGGTGGCTGCGATCGCCAACATCGGACGCTTCTGCGCTTGAGCCAACGCCGACGCCACTAAGCCCTTCGGCAACCGAGGCACCCCGCTGAGCTGCAAACTCTGCTGCGCCTCAAGCTTTGTAACCAGTTCCTGCCCGAGGGCCGTCCGTGCTAATGCACGAGTAATAGAAGAAAACGCCATGAAAATTTAGATCACATACCCAGTCGATAGATATCCATTCTAAGGGTCATTACGGGATTCATTCATCTCCTGCAAAGAGTTCTGAGGACATAGCGCAATGCTGCAAAACATCTTGTCACTCAACCTTTCGATTAAGCACACAAAAAGCAGCGCTACCTATAACAACGACTGCCAACCCCCAAATATATAAGAGGATCTCACCGCTATAGATATTTCTCCAAAGGATAGTTTGCGTTGTCAACATAGACAACGCAGCAATCACAGCTATGTGCAAAGGCACCATAAGCAAAAAATTGTTCGCCATCCTATCATCAACGAATGTGGCTATCGGCAAACCTACTAGCAACCATCCCACCACCGCACCTAACAGACTATTAAAGATGCGACGTTGACAGCGTTGACTCAAAACTCTTCGACGCATAACTATCTGCCTTACTCATGGCATCTCATTGGCTGGTCATAGCTTTCCCGAACTCAAAAAAGCCCCTCCGTCGAAAGCTAAGTGTTCGACGGAGGGGCTTTTCTTAGACTGAAGTCTCTCAAGACGGGCCTACAGCTACGACGATGTAGACACCTTTAGCGATGACGGCTGACTTGGATCGCCCTCTATCTTCACCCCGCGCTGATTCGCATTCAAATGCCGCACAATCTTATAGATGTTCTCAATTCGATCTGAAGCATCTATTTTCTCTGCAACTTCAGCCAATGAGAGTGGCGTATCACTAAGCGCGCCCTTGACCTGATTTTGCAAATCCAACACAGCCGCCGCCGCTTTTTTACCAGCTTCTACACCCGGCTGATGATAGGCATTGATATTAACAAGCTGCGCATAAATGCTCACTGCCCGCTCATACAAGGCAATGAGCGCGCCCACCATACGAGCGCTCACATCCGGCACTGTAATAGTGATGGAATCGCGATGATTCTCGTACAGCGCTCGACGCGTACCCTGAAGCAGCCCAGACAGATAGTCACCCGAGGTGACGCCCGGCTCTACTTCAATAGAAACGCCCTCACGATCTTGCAGAACTTCAATGAACGTTGCAAAAAAGTTAGGGACACCTTCACGCAGCTGCTGTACGTATGCATGTTGGTCGGTTGATCCCTTGTTACCGTAAACGGCGATGCCTTGATACACCGTATTGCCGTCCAGATCCTGCTCTTTTCCTAACGATTCCATGACAAGCTGCTGTAGGTAGCGGCTAAAGAGAAAGAGGCTGTCCTTATAGGGCAATACAACCATGTCTTTTTCACCCTTACCGTTGCCAGCAAAGTACCAAGATAGGGCCAGTAGCGCCGCTGGATTTTGACGAATGTTAGCAACGCGGGTTGCATCATCCATCTCCTTAGCACCATCAAGCATGGCTTGAATATCAATGCCCTGTAGCGCCGCAGGCAGTAGCCCGACCGCTGATAGCTCAGAGGTACGACCGCCAATCCAGTCGTACATAGGGAAGGTTGTCATCCAGCCTTCGGATTTGGCCACATTGTCTAGCTTGCTGCCTTCGCCAGTCACAGCAATAGCTCGTTTCGCAAAGTCCAATCCTGCTTTTTCAAAGGCAGCTTTGCTCTCTAGCATGCCGTTGCGAGTTTCAGGCGTGCCGCCCGATTTTGAGATGATGATGACAAGCGTGGTTTTAAGGCGATCGCCTATCTCAGCAAATACATGATCGATCCCCACCGGATCGGTGTTGTCAATAAAATGGATGTCCATCGGCGGATTCGCGTCCACCAGCCCTTGAGAAACAAACTGAGGCCCAAGTGCTGAGCCGCCGATGCCAACCGAAAGAACATCCGTGAAGCGATCGCCATCGGGCGTTGTAATCTCGCCATTTAATACCTTTGCCGCAAAGTCCTTCACCGAACTGAGCGTTTCAGTCACCGCTTTCTTCAACTCTTCAGAAGGCGCGAGTTCGGGGTTGCGTAGCCAGTAATGGCCCACCATCCGATCTTCATCGGGGTTAGCGATCGCCCCACCTTCTAGCGCTTCCATCGCCTCAAACGCGTGCTCAAACCTTGGGGTGAGCTGTTTAACAAACGCATCATCAAAGCTCATTCGACTGATATCAACGTAGATACCTAGCCCTTCATGGTAGTAAAGCCAGTCTTGATAGCGTTTCCAAAGTGCAGCCGCGTCCATAGATTACTCTCTTGTGTTGAATGGTTGGTGAAGCTATCGCTATACGGTTCTAAAAATACTTAGCTCAATATATCCAGCTCAATATAGGCCATCGCTAACTAGGTATAAGGCCTGAGTGTACTTTTTATAAAAAGGTCTGAAGGATTTTAACATTCACTACGTTCGTGACAGCCCGTCGCCCCCACCGCGAGCCCATACCCTTAAGATAGAGCTAGGGCCAGTCCCTAAACTTAAAACAGCGTGAATAATTAATCAGTGTTACTCATGGATTTTGCCGCCCTACCCATTGCCAGCTTGAACCTAACAGACCTAGAAAGCTGGCTAGACAACGCCGCTTTCGCCGTTTTGTTCTTCACGATGCTGGCTTACTGGGGCGGACTGGCTTTCTCAAATGTCAAGGTTCTGCCAATAATCGGCGGTGCTGGCATGGCTGTTGGCAACGTCTGTCTCGCCGCACTTCTCACCGCCAGATGGATTGAAGGCGGTTACTTTCCACTGAGCAACCTATACGAGTCGCTGTTCTTCATTGCCTGGGGCATCACTGCTATGCACTTTGTGGCAGAGCGGATGAGCGGTAGCCGCTGGGTAGGTGCGGTCACTTCGCCCGTAGCGATGGGTATTTCTGCCTTTGCTGCACTCACCTTGCCAGAGACTATGCAGGTTTCCGAGCCTTTGGTTCCCGCGCTGAAATCTAACTGGCTGATGATGCACGTGAGCGTGATGCTCTTGAGCTATTCGGCACTGATGGTGGGGGCTTTGATTGCGATCGCCTTCCTCATCGTCACCCGAGGCCAAAACGTAGAACTCAAAGGTAGCTCTGTGGGCACGGGTGGGTTTCGCGTTGGCTCTAAAGCCTCTCCTTCGGAGAATCGCAAATACCAGCTAAAGAAAGCTGACGCCATCCCAGAGCCAGAACCGCTGACGTCCTCACTGGCAATGTCTAGCGGTGGCACAGCCGTCCTAGAAGCCCCTGCTAAAACGACGCTAGCAGCAGCAGTTGCCCTTTCTCCACAGCGCCTAACCCTTGCAGACACGCTAGACAACATCAGCTATCGCATCATCGGACTAGGCTTTCCGCTCCTCACGATCGGCATTATTGCCGGCGCCGTATGGGCGAACGAAGCCTGGGGATCATATTGGAGCTGGGACCCGAAAGAAACCTGGGCGCTCATCACCTGGCTAGTATTTGCAGCCTACCTTCACGCCCGTATCACCAAAGGCTGGCAGGGCAGAAGGCCTGCTATCCTGGCCGCTTCAGGCTTTGTCGTCGTCTGGATTTGCTACTTAGGCGTCAATCTTTTAGGCAAAGGCCTACACAGCTACGGCTGGTTCTTCTAGCGCTAACCTACACTCGCAAACAGTGTAGCCAAAGGCTGCTCTGCCGCAGTCTCACTGGTCACAATCTCTACAACCTTGTTTTTAGCACTTGGCTGATTCAACGCCTCAGCGCACACCTCAGCTACCTTCATTCGAGGAATGCTGCCCTCAAAAAGTGTGTCGGATGAAGACATCACAATCGCCTGATTGTTATTTTCGTTCTTGAGGCCACCTGGGCGGACGATGGTGTAAGGCACACCGCTACTCTTTAGATAGTCTTCGGCTTGCTGCTTCCAATACAGAACACCCCAGAACAAATTTAGCGGGTGAAAAAACTTAGAGACGCACAGTGATGAGACCATCACAAACTGATCGACATCAGCTCGCTTAGCCGCGTCCACTAGGTTTTTAGTACCTTCGTAGTCAACCTTGTAAGGGCCAGTCGGATCGAAGCTAGGTGCCGCACCCGTGGCACTCAGTAGAACCTGACAGTCGGCGATCGCACTCGTAATCGTCTCGGGCTTCAGCACATCTCCGATCGCAATCTCTACATCAGCGGGCAGCTCTGTAGCCGCCTTTGCAGCATCTCGCACCAGCGCCTTCACCGCTATATCCCGCGCAAGCAGCTGCTCTACGATTCGCCGACCCGTTTGCCCAGTTGCCCCTGCCACCAATGCTTTCATCCGACTAACCTCTCTTTAAACCTGAATAAAATGTTTGCTACAGGAAGGCAGTATAAGGGGTTATTTACTGTGATTTTCACCCTCTAAGGTAGTCATTTCTATAGATCACGCCGACACCTCATCTGACTTAGACAATATCCGTAAAAAAACGAAGGTCGCTGTAGATCTTCAGTAGCTACTTTGAGTTATGCGTATCGTTTACGTCGTATCAATCGCGCTTTATACGTACAAAAAGCAAAACAGGCGACTCATCTATCATCTCTTCTTAGGAGTGATCTTGTAGGCGAATGGTCTCAGGGGTAACAGATACTTTTGGCGTGGTAGTCAATGCTATAGACAATTACTACGCTACCTAGCCTCTTCAGACATATAGAAACTAAACCCATACTTATATCAGGCCTCATGCAGATTCCATCTATTCAACCCTCTGGTGCATCTTCCTCCCAGTTAGGCTCCCCATTTCTGAAGGCGGGTGCTAGTCTGATTGAAGGTAAAAAAACTTCACACGCAGAATTTTCTTCGAAAGAGACATTGCACTTCCAAGGCGACTATATCGGCCAAATGGAGATGTACGCGGATGCGGCCAGTGTGGCTAAGTATTTAGATGCACACCAAGAATGGTTTCACCGCTGCGCTCAGCCTATGACTGTAGAGCCCATTGGCGAGAATGGCTACGGGTTAACGGTGGGAAAATTTAAGAGCTTGAACCATGAGGTAGAGCCCAAAATTGGATTGAATTTATTGCCTCAAGAAGAAGGCGTTTATCGGATAGAAACGATTGAGGTTCCTGGCTACGAGCCTGCTGGTTACGATGTAGATTTCAAAGCCTCAATGACTCTGTGTGAAGGCTCTGTTGAGGACTTACCTCAAGAGCTGAATATTCAACAGACCACGCACGTAGAGTGGGAGCTAACGCTGTCTACTTGGGTAGAGGTGCCGCGATTTATTCAGGTGCTGCCTGATAATTTGGTCAAAGCTTCCGGCGATAAGCTGCTTAACCAAATCGTTCGACAGGTTTCTAAACGATTGACTAAAAAAGTACAGCAAGAGTTTCATACTTCTTTAGGACTGCCTGTTCCTAGTGAGCACAAGCGCCGCTTCTGGCAAAGATGAGCAGCATAGCTGAAAGAAGAAAGCCGTCACTAGTTGAATCTTGGTGACGGCTTTTGTTTTGCTAACAGATCCCCCACTAGCGAAGAAAACGGTCAGTGGCCTCTATGAGTGCGCTGGCAATCGCGGGTTCAGTCGCAGAGTGACCCGCCTCAGGAATCACCAGCAGCTCAGATTCAGGCCAAGCCCTATGCAGCTCCCATGCTGAAATCATCGGACACACTACGTCGTACCGACCTTGGACAATAACGGCTGGAATATGACGAATGCGATCGATATTATCTAGCAGTTGATTTTCGTTTTCAAAAAAGCCATTGTTAATGAAGTAGTGGCATTCGATTCGAGCAAAGGCATCCGCAAACGAGCCGCTGCCGAACCGCTCTATTAGTCCAGCGTCGGGCACCAGCTTACTTGTGCTCGCCTCCCAAATTGACCAGGCGCGAGCCGCCATTTGCCGAACATTTGGATCTTCACTGGTCAGACGTTTGTAATAGGCAGCGACTAAGTTGTCTCGTTCACTTTCGGGGATAGGGGCTAAATAACCTTCCCAAGCGTCTGGGAAGATGTAGCTTGCACCGGACTGATAAAACCATTCAATTTCCTTTGAGCGCAGCATGAAAATGCCCCGAAGGATAAGACCGCTGCATTTTGCTGGATGGGTTTGAGCGTAGGTAAGCGCTAGGGTGCTACCCCAACTACCGCCGAAGACTGTCCATTGAGGGATAGTGAGATGCGATCGCAATTTTTCTATATCGCCAACCAAATCCCAGGTCGTATTCTCAGCTAGCTCTGCGTGAGGCGTACTTTTTCCACAGCCGCGCTGGTCAAACAGCACAATTCGCCACTGAGCAGGATCAAAAAATTGGCGGTAGAGAGGCATGCTTCCACCACCAGGGCCGCCGTGTAAAAAGACAACCGGCTTTCCCTCTGGATTACCAGATTCTTCATAGTAAATCGTATGTAGTTCTGAGACCTGTAGTGTGCCTTGAGCGAAGGGTTCAATCGGCGGATACAGCTGACGCATAGAAACTTGAAAAGAGACATATGCCCTATTGTGTCAGGAGATGTCTAGCTCATATCTCTATTCTAAAATCTGGTGCAAGAAGAGTCCTTAAGCAGAGCACTCTACGTCAGAAGGCGATGAGGCCTGCTGGCAAACTTGATCGAGTGAGAAGTTAAAGACAACTTTCCATTTTCCCGTCTCGGGATCGCGTAGAGAGATGAAAGGGTTGGGTTTAAGGGGTAGGCGGCTGGGCTTAGACATGAGCAGCTAACTATAAACGCATTAGCTTTAGGTTACTGAGTATAAAGAGTGGCTGGTGTGATGAGTGTTGCTCAGCAAGGTGATAAATATCACGTAAGCATTGAGTAGGCACTGATGACATTTGAAATCAGCGTGGATTTGCGCAGGGCACAGCGATCTTTGGTAGGGTTGCTGGTACGAGATTAATATCTCTTTCATTTCACGTTTAGCTGCGGCACTATGACGCTAGAAGTTTGGCCAGGAAAACCCCATCCATTAGGCGCGACATGGAATGGTAAGGGGACTAACTTCGCGCTGTTCTCTGAAAATGCTACGGGCGTTATTCTTTGTTTGTTTGACAAAGAAGGTCATGAAACACAGATACAGCTCCCTCAAGTTACCAACTATGTTTGGCACGGCTTCTTGCCAAATGTAGGCGTAGACCAGCGCTATGGATTTCGAGTAGAAGGCCCATACGATCCTAAGGAAGGGCATCGATTTAATCAGCACAAGCTGCTGATTGACCCCTACGCCAAGGCAATTGCTGGCGATATTCGCTTTGGGCCTGAGCTGTTTAGTTTTCCGATGGATCATTTTAGCGATCGCGACCGGGATCTAGATTTCTCGATGACTGACAGCGCCGAGGCTATGCCCAAGTCAGTTGTGATTGACACTAGCTTCGATTGGGAAAGCGATACTCACCCAGATATCTCGTGGGATCGCACCATTATCTATGAAGTACACGTGCGCGGATTCACTCAGCAAAATGAAAAAATTCCCGAAGAGCTAAGAGGAACTTATGCAGGTATGGCGCATCCTGAGGCGATCGCCCACCTAAAACGCCTTGGCATCACCGCCGTAGAACTCCTCCCCGTCCACCACTACGACGTACATCCAGGTCACCTAGTCACCACCGGACTGCACAACTACTGGGGCTACGACTCACTCGGCTACTTTGCACCCCATTCAGGCTACAGCTCCTCTGGTATCCACGGCCAGCAGGTGCGCGAGTTCAAAGAAATGGTCAAGGCACTGCATGAAGCAGGCATCGAAGTCATTTTAGACGTGGTGTACAACCACACGGGAGAAGGTAATCATCTAGGGCCAACGCTCACGCTCAGAGGCATCGACAACGCCGCATACTACCGACTGGTTGAAACATCGCCCCGTTACTACATGGACTTTACCGGCTGCGGTAATTCCTTAAATGTACGCCACCCACAAGTTCTGAAGCTCATCATGGACAGCCTGCGCTACTGGGTGCAGGAAATGCATGTAGACGGCTTCCGCTTCGATCTCGCCTCTGCCCTCGCTCGTGAGCTATACGAGGTAGATAGGCTCTCATCCTTCTTCGATATCATCCATCAAGACCCGGTGCTTTCTACGACCAAACTTATTGCTGAGCCTTGGGACTTGGGCGAAGGCGGATACCAGGTCGGTAACTTTCCGCTGCTGTGGTCTGAATGGAACGGCAAATACCGCGACACCATTCGCGATTTTTGGCGAGGCGAGCACTACAGCCTAGGCGACTTTGCCTTTCGCTTTACAGGTAGCTCTGATCTGTATCAAGACGATGGCCGCATGCCCCACGCCAGCATCAACTTCATCACGGCCCACGACGGCTTTACGATTAACGATCTGGTGAGCTACAACGAAAAGCACAATATCGCTAACGGCGAAGGCAATCGCGACGGTGAGAGCTATAACCGCTCGTGGAACTGCGGTGCAGAAGGCGATACCGACGACACCAAAGTACTGACGCTGCGGACTCAGCAGCGCCGAAACTTTTTAACGACGCTGATGCTCTCACAGGGCGTGCCAATGATACTCGGCGGCGATGAGATGGGCCGTACAACCAAGGGAAACAACAATACGTACTGTCAAGATAGTGAGCTGTCCTGGTTTGATTGGCATTTAAAGGAAGCCGATCAGCAGCTACTCGCGTTTACGCAAAAGCTGATTGAGTTTCGACATGCGCACCCAATTTTCAGCCGGCATCAGTGGTTCTTTGGCCGCGAAATCCATGGCTCTGGCGTAGTCGATATTGGTTGGTTTCACCCTGACGGCAGCAATATTGATGACCGCGAATGGAATGACAGCTCAACGCGTGCGGTCGGGATATTCTTGAACGGTGCTGAAATTCCAAACTTAGATAGCAAGGGTCAGCGAATCTTTGACGATAGCTTTTTGCTGTTTTTCAATCCCTCGGATGAGGATCTACACTTTTCTATCTCAGAGTCGATTGACAATCAGCAGTGGCAAGTTCTAATTGATACAGCAGAACCGGTTGGTTTTGTTGAAGATGGCAAGATTTATAAGAAAGATGACTCTGTGAGCGTTTCAGCGCGATCGCTCATCGTCTTAAAATGCCCTCACTGCTTCAGCATGGCCGCCTTCAACGAGGCCAATAAAACGTAGAAGCTCATAAACGACCTATCATCATGTCCTGCTATCCCAAAATCTACGACGTTGTGAGACTGATTCCCTATGGGAGGGTTGCCACTTATGGGCAGGTCGCTGATTTAGCAGGTCTTATGGGTAAACCTCGGGTTGTTGGCTACGCGCTTTTTAAGGTCACGAAAAATACGGATATTCCATGGCATAGAGTGATCAACGCAAAAGGCGAAGTATCTCGTTCATCACTACGCGACGGCAACGATGACTTACAGCAGTTACTGCTACAAGAAGAAGGAGTTGTGTTTTTAAAAAGGAAGCTGGATCTGAAAAAGTACAGATGGAAGCCTGATTTTACGCTGATTGATCGGCTATCTGAGCCTGTAGAAAAAAATTCAGATAGCTAGCGGGTTCAGGCATTTGAGCGATTGGATAGCAAGAGGCTATGCCGGGATCATTTCAGCTGGTTTGACAGCAGATTCCATTTCTATTGTGAGCTGATCAGGCTTCCTGCTTTGCTGGAGACTACTCTGAATTTGCAGGGCACCTTCACCTTCGAGATCTTCGATGAAGCCAGGTTTAGCTCGGTTGGCCTCTGCCTCATTGTTAAAAGGGCCGAAGTAGTAGACACAGTTGGGTGTGGCGGTGGTTATTTTGATCCACCAGGACGCAGAAAAGAAACTAAAGAGGCTGCTAAAGAAATTTTTCATCACAATATTGAGGATGGCTTTATAGGTTTACGGCTAGAATTCCGCGTAATCGTCGAATTTAAGAATTCCAGTTTAGGACAGCATTGATGACTTGACTGTTAGTAGGTAACAGTCTTGAAGAACACTTCGATAAAGTACCCCACAGACAACAAGCCATTGATAATAGCGTGCGTAGCCTTAATCATGCCAGAAAAAAGAGCTTGCAAGAGCATCTCGTACAAGAACACCTCGTAATAGTGATCTTAGAACCTTTCTCTTTTTTTGGAGACTACATACGCTTGTATATTAACTTGCGTCATAAAACCAATACCTTCCGCTTTATTTTTGGTCTTCTAAGGAAGTCAGATCCAGCGTTTTGCCGTCTGCTGACTTGCTCATTGCCAAAGCTGGCAGCTTATTGATCCAGGTTTGACGGTAAATTTCGTACAGTGCCATACCTGTGGCAACAGAAGCATTAAGACTAGGTGTTTTCCCTCTCAATTCGATAGAGACTAGTACATCGCAAAGGTTTTGAACAGAGAGACTGAGCCCACTGCCTTCAGCGCCGACAACAAGAACAACAGGGGCTGAGAAGTCAGCAGTATGTATGGGTTGGGCGGCTTCTGCGGCCAGTCCATAGATCCAATAACCCTCTTTCTTTAAGTACTCTAGCGATCGCCCCAAGTTCACAACTCTAGCAATAGGAATATTTTCTAGCGCGCCCGCCGAGACTTTTGCAACAGTTGATGTGATCCCAACCGCTCTTCTTCTGGGGATCACGATCCCCTGTGCACCAATCGCTTCTGCCGATCGAACAATTGCTCCTAAGTTGTGGGGATCGGTAATGCCATCAGCCGCAACAATCACCGAACGGCGCGTCGTTGCCTTTGCGTTTGCAACAATGTCTTCTATTTCCGCATAGCCGTAAGCCGCCACCTGAGCAACAATACCCTGATGATTTGCACCCTGCGTCATTTGAGAGAGTCGCAGCCCATCGACCTCATCAATCACCGCGCCGCTGTCTTTTGCAGCGAGCACAATTGGGCGAAACCGTGCATCGAAGCGAAGCTTTTCATTCACCCATAGCCTATTTAAAGGGCGATCGCCTTCTACTGCCGCTTCTACAGCATGACGCCCGTAGATCAAATCTGGCTTTTGATCCTGCGTAAATTCTTCGTCCCGTCCACTGCGAAAGTGATCCGGCAGAGAATTGCTGGAGCGCTCGTCTCTTTTTCCTCGACTCCGATCGTCTCTGTCTTGACGGTCTTTGCCGTAACTCTTTTTCGAGCCGCTGCTCTCACTTGATCTTGAGCTAAATTTAGAGTCACCTGCTTTTTTGGGCCTGTCAGAACCCACAGGCGAGGCGCCAGGTCTCAGTCTAGGTTTTGCGCCTGCTTTAGGACTTACTTTTTTAGAGCCGCTACGACCACCGGGTTTACTGGAACCGCTTTTGTAGCTACCACCAGCGCTGGATCTACCGGGTTTAGAACCTGACTTTTTGATTCGAGGAGCCTGAGAAGGACTGTCTGAGCTGTCTGATGAACTTTCGTTTTGCGGATTGTCTAGTGGATTATCTGGGGCACTCACGGCCAACGCCTCTATAAATTCCCTCGGTGATTCTACCAAGGCTGGGTACTATAGCTCAGTTTAGGTGGACTTAGCCATCGTGATCTAGCAGATCGCAGCAAAAGATGAACATCTGCGTGCCATATCTATATATCGGTATCGATCAAATAGATAGCCGATCGAGCAAGTCAAATAGGCGGGACTGATCACTCAAGTAGAGAAAGCCTAGAAGAGCTTCAAAGCCAGTGGCCTTTTGGTAGCTTTGAGCGGCGGCACGGCGCTGGCGTCCGGTGGTGGCGTTACGGCCACGCCGAAGAATGTCTTTTTCTATGTCACTGAGATGAGGAAGCAGCAGATCTGCATAGTCGGCCTGCTGCTCTGCTTTAACCTGACTGACAACTTGGGTGTGATAGTCGCGAATTCGTTTGGCTGGAAAGAGTAGGCGCGATCGCACATACATTTCAAACACAGCATCGCCAATGTAGGCCAATGAAACAGGCGCTACAGCATTTAGCTGAGCGCCTGAAAGACTGTTCTCATTCGTACGAGACAGCGTGTCTATAAGCTGGTGAAAGTTAGAATCTGGAGGGAAGTCATCTTGAATGCAGTCATCAGAATTAAAATCGGACGGCTGGCTCATAAAGACGGTTACTTAGCGTAATGACTGAAGCTAGGTGTGATGACTGAAGCTAGAGCTTCTTTAGATTTTCAAGTGCAGCGTCTACGTTGGGCTGTAGAGATAAGAACTGCTCCAAGCGCACCAGTTTGACCGTTTGAGTCACGCGAGGATTGCTGACAACTTGAACGCTGCCACTCTCGCCCTTCGCTTTTTTGACCAAGCGAACCAGTGCGCCTAGTCCAGAACTATCTACAAAGTCGATCGTAGACAAGTCCAAAATAATGTGGGCCGGACCATCTTCGATGTACTTGTTGAGAACCTTGAGAAAAGTAGGTTCTGAAAAAGCATCTAAAAGCCCAGTTAGGCGAAATATTTGACATTTCCCCCTAACTTCGCGGGTGCCTCTTAGGCTAACCGTTAGGGTAAGCGACTCAGCGATGGGATCCTCCTGGTATGCCTAGCATTGAACGACAATATGACGATTAAGTATAGGGCAAGATCCTATCGACTGCAAGAAAGACATCTATGCCTCGTCAGGTAATCGATTGAACTGTCTTTTAGCCCTTACTTAAGCCACTGATATCATGCCCTATAAAGGGTCAAAATCCGTCAACTCAACAGATTATTTTGGTCTATGCCCTCTTATACATAAGAGGGATGCGGGTAATGATTACGACTGGCGATCGCGCATTGCCTCAACAAAGTTCGCAAACAGATAGTCAGCATCGTGAGGACCAGGGCTCGCTTCAGGGTGATACTGCACTGAGAACACAGGCAGCTGCTTGTGGCGAATCCCTGCTACCGTTTGATCATTCAAGTTGAGGTGAGTCACCTCCACCTGCTCATTGTCAATAGAGTCAGCGCTTAGGGCAAAGCCGTGATTTTGGCTCGTAATTTCGACTTGCTCCGTGAGGCCACAAGGCTGATTGAGCCCCCGATGACCGAACTTAAGCTTGAAGGTCTCTGCGCCAAGAGACAGGCCTAAAATTTGGTGACCCATGCAGATTCCAAAGGTCGGTAGCTCTGCGGCCATCAGATCGCGAGTGGTTTGAGGCGCGTTGGTAACAGCAGCCGGATCGCCAGGGCCATTCGAGAGAAATATACCGTCGGGCTTGTAGCTCAGTATGGTGTCGGCACTGGTGTCAGCTGGGACGACAATGACTTTACAGCCATAGCTAGCCAGCCGCTTAAGAATATTTCGCTTGATCCCAAAATCAAGCGCGACGACGGTTAGGGAGGGCTTGTCTGCGGAGGCTGAACCGTCTTCAGTACTATCAGTACTATTAGAGCTGAAGGCCCAGTTCTCTTCAGTCGCTTCGCTCCACTCGTATATTTCAGCGGTGGTGACTTCTTTGACCAAATTAAGCCCTTCCATGGAAGGCAGCGTTTGCAGTCGTCTGAGGAGTTCTTCTGCATCTAAAACTTCGCTGGAGATGATGCCATTCATCGCCCCTGTACTGCGAATTTTGCGAGTGAGCGCGCGGGTGTCGATACCGTGAATAGCTGGAATGTCGTGACCGTCCAGGTAGCTGCCAAGTGATTGAGTGGAGCGCCAGTTACTGGGGCGATCGCACACTGTTTTAGCGATCGCACCTTTCACGTAAGGCCTTACCGACTCCTCATCCTCTGGATTTACGCCCGTATTACCCAGCTCAGGATAGGTAAAGATCACAATCTGGCCGCAGTAGCTAGGGTCTGTCAGTACCTCCTGGTAGCCCGTCATGCCCGTATTGAAAACGACCTCGCCCATGGTGGTGCCTTTTGCACCGAATGACCAGCCTCTATATATAGAGCCATCTTCTAGAACGAGCAGCGCAGGTTGGGCAGAAGGATCAAACATAGGGATGCAAAAGTAAGGGGGCCACTTAGAGACAGTCTTTGGAACAGTCTTTTACCGCTAGCAAAGGCTGGGCTGAAAACACTGAAGCTTGACAAATCTCTGTCAATAATATCCGTAGAAGGTGCGAGGAAGGCAACAAACTTGTCAGGGAATTGTGAAAACAAGTGAGGTTAAACCGTTTTCATGGGCCAGTCTCGATCTGTCTATCGCTTCATATTATTGCCCAGCTTCGTTGGACTGATGTGCTACGGATGCGTATCTGTTTCCGATGAGCGCGTGGGGTCTAATCAACCCGCAAAGTCTACCGATAATCATGTGAATGGTGAAAGCATTCAGTCAGTGAGCGATCGCAGCTCAAAAAAGAACAATCACAGCGCGATACCTGCATCAGATCCTCGCGCTGCAACAGGAACTACGCAATCTACCAAATCATATAGAGAGGCTATTAATTTGGCCTCTAGCGCCTACACGCTTGGCCTTTCTGCCATATCGCCTGACGATTGGGGCTTAGTTTCTAGTCGGTGGCAGCGAGCAGCAGACCAGCTCAAAAAAGTAAATTCAGATAGCGAGCACTACGCAGCGGCCCAACAAAAAATGGTCGAATACGCTCATCACGCAGACCATGCGACCGATCAGATTCAGCGGCTACAGCAGTCTGTACAGCTACCGCCACGCCTACCGCAAGCCATTGCGCTAGAGCCAACTCGCGCTGCATTTATAGAGCCTGTCAGCGAAAGCGTACAAGTGCCCATCACCCGCAGGCTACACGGTACGCCAGTCGTACAGGTTACCTTCAACGACGTGCGAACTTACGAGATGATTCTGGATACGGGCGCAAGTCGGACGCTGATTACGCGCCAAATGGCCAACGAGCTGGGAGTTGTTCCTACCGACAAGATGATTGCAGCAACCGCCAGCGCATCTGAAGTCAGCTTTGATATTGGCCAAACAGACTCGATTTCAATAGGTACCGTTAGGCTGCGCGATGCCAAAGTTAGTATTGGTGACTTTGTGAACATCGGCCTGCTAGGCAATGACTTTTTGAAAGGGTATGACGTAACGATTCGCGATCGCACCGTTGAGCTTGCGATCGCTCAATAATCACGTCACCTTGCAAAGTCCTCCTAGCCATCACCTATCTACAATCACCGCATATAGCCGTAGGCTATAGCCAGCTCAAAGGCTGACGGCGCTTGCTCACTTGCTTTGCAGCAAAAGTAACAGCAGCCTTGCGAGCACGCTTAACCCGCTGATCGGCCAAAACCCTAATAGGCTCTCCGGATGAAAATTCATGGTCGGCGAATGGAATACGCTGAGCGATAGAAGGTGCTTCCGTCTGAGCAGTGGCTACCGTTGAAACGTGACTATCTGCAACGCCAGCACTACTGCCTTCAACGTTGCTATTCACAAACGCAGGCGCAACCAATACAGACGAGAACAGCGCTGTCTCAGCTATCTCGCTCATCAAATCTGACGTTGAAACCTCATCATTTAAGGCCTTAATCCCTTCGCTAACCAGTAGGCCCGACACATCTGCCGAAACAGGCTCTGCGATAGGCACATAGAGCATAGATAGCGGCGCGTCTTTTCTAAAGCTGTCCATTAGCGGCGAGTCTAACGCTTCCGACGACGAAAGGTCTTCTGGAAACTCGAACGCTTGAACGGGCTCTATCACATTGCTACTAGAACGATAGTTGTCAACCAGCGGAGAGAGTTCTCTAGCTGGCATAGTTTCAGTCAAGCTAGCCAGGGTGGGCGCTGGTTGTGCTGATGTGAACGCCCCAGAGGAGACTTGAACGGCCAGAGGATAAGCAACCGTATCGCTATCGATCGCACTGGTAGCAGCGCTTTGATCAGTAGTAGGGGAAAGGGCTACCACTTGTGGCAGCGGTTCTATAACGGGGGTAAAGGCTGTGGAAGAAGTATCCACCGATGACTGCTGGAGGTTATTCAAAATAGCCGTACCAATAGAAATGTCTTCATCGGGTGTGAAGGCTGTAGTGCCTGGAACCAGCTGAGGCAGTCCATCGCTGTTATAACTTACCGCTTCAGCAGGCTGAGAAACATCAACTGGCTCGCTAATGGCTGGCAGCGGCTCGTTAAAGCTGTTGGGTATTGATGATAGTGCAGGAAAGAAGTCGGAAGTTGCGCTAACAACTGAGACGCTTGCGTCTGTTAAAGAGTCTGTCAGGTTGAGATCGGCAACGCCAGCGGCCGGAATCGTCTCAGCCGAGGTGAGCGCAGGAAACAAAGAATCATCGGACGCGGTATCGGTGTTGTAGTACTGGTTAGGAACAGGCAAAGAAGATAGATAAACCTGCGAGGTGTAAGGGACCCGGCTCGTTAATGCACTTGGACTACCGCTGGCGCGAAGGTAGGCTCTGACCTGAGCAACGGGATCTGGCCGGGTTGAGCGCCTAGCACCAGATACGCCACTGGCAAGGCCATAGGTTTCAGCAGAGAGCGTGCTGAGCTCAGCACTTTCCGACGGGCTGCTAGCAGAAATTTTAGAGCCTGTAGAAGCGTTAGCAGGAACATCTACCGTAGGCTGCTCGAATGCAGGCCCCATAGTCCGACGACTGGAAGTTTCTCCAATCAAAGACTGAGCATCTGCCGGTAGGTTTGAAGCGGCTAAAGATTCACTATCTAGCTCAGGTTGAGGACTGCTAATTGCATCCTCCGAAGGCACTTCAAAGCTCCACTGACTGCTAGGAATGCCAGCACTTTGGCTGCAACCTGTGAGTGCAGTGAGAATAACAGCTGAGGCAGTAACTTTACGCATGGACTTCTCGACTCTCCGTTTTGGCGTCTTAGACTGTTGGGTTATTGAAAGCGGCTGTAGGGCGTTGGTGAGCTTGAATGAGTGAGGTGAGGGCGATTGTTGATTCAAATAGTTGATGTAACAGGGACTGTTGCTAACTCTGAGTTTCCGAGCTGAATGGGCGGGCTTTAGCTAGGTCTGCTGCGTTCAAACGATGTGTTTTCTACGTGTATTAAGTCAGACTTAAGTATTAATACCTTCTTGTATTAACAGTGATTATACTTAACTCCTGATTGATGTAACGCCGAAATCAAGCGATTTACGGATACCTTTACTCATAATTCAAAGTATTTATCCGTAAGTTCACTGGTAGGTACTGGCTTGTATGACGACAAAGCGCGAACAAAAGTTTCAGGGCCTGTGTAGTATTAGTGACAGGCTAGCAGCGTTGAAATAATTAGAGGTGGGTCACAATAAGCAACCCAGCTTTCAGGCAAGAAGCAGCGTTCTTGGCCTGTAAAAGCTGGGCTAAAAGGAAAGAATGAAGCAGCGCTAGTTTGAAAAGCGCTAGTTACTACGTCGTGTATTCAGCGTTTATCTTTACGTAGTCATAGCTGAGGTCACATCCCCATGCTTTGCCTTGACCGGGGCCGTCACCGACTTTGATGTTAATAGTGACGGGATGCATGAGTGATTCTATCTCTAGCTTCTGGCGCTCGAAAGGTTCTAATGTTTTTTTGACCAGTAGCTCGTTGCTTTTTTGGGTGCTTACCAGCAAGACTTGAGACATCGCTAGCGTGCTGCGCTCTGATTGCTGAGTGAGATAGGCGCTGGCGGCAGCTCTGTCAAAGGATTGAGGAGTGCCGTTTATCATTAAAGTCGAGTCGCCAAGCTGGATGGTGAGTTCGTTTTGGTCAAACGGAATGCCGGCGCGACCGGCCGCACCCGCAATGCGGCCCCAGTTAGGATCGCGGCCAAAGACGGCAGATTTGACCAGTGATGAGCCTGCTACGGTACGGGCGATTTGACTGGCGGCGCGATCGCTCATTGCCCCGGTCACGCCGACTTCTATTAAACAGGTGGCACCTTCTCCATCGCGCGCAATGGATTTTGCTAAGTGAACGCACACGGCCGTGAGCATGGCTTCTAGCTTGTCAGCTTCGGGGCCAGCTTCAGTAATGGCAGGCGTCCGTGATTCACCGTTGGCGAGCGCCAGCAGGCAATCGTTTGTACTGGTGTCGCCATCGACGGTGATTTGATTGAAGCTTTTTTGCGCGGCGCGGCGCAGCATGTCCTGCCAGAGCTGAGCCGATACGGCCGCATCGCAGGTGACGAAAGCAAGCATGGTCGCCATGTTGGGATGGATCATGCCAGAGCCTTTGGCAATGCCACCGATGCGAACCGGGCGATCGCCTATCTGCGTTTCTAGCGCGATCGATTTAGTCACCAAGTCTGTTGTCACAATAGCCCGAGCCGCCCGGTCTGATCCGTCATGAGAAAGATCGCTAACTAAAGCTGGAATGCCCGCTTGCAAAACATCTATCTTGAGTCGCTGGCCAATGACGCCGGTAGAAGCCGTGAGCACCTGATTGGCGGCTAACCCCAGAGCTTGAGCCGTCGAAGCCGCGCTGGCAAGCGCATCTTCTATGCCCTGCTGACCTGTACAGGCATTGGCCTGACCCGCGTTGCAAAGAATGGCGCGAGCAGCGGGCTTTTCTTCGAGAAGATCCTGGCAGGTGTCCACGCAGGCAGCGCGAACTTGGCTGGTGGTGAATACGCCAGCGGCGATCGCATCACAATCAGAGACAATCAGGGCCAAATCAGGCGCGCCCGAGGGCTTCAGCCCAGCTGTAACGCCTGCCGCGCGAAAGCCTTTGGGCGCGGTCACACCACCTTCAATTACCTGCCAGTCTGCCATAGGAGTTCTGCTTTGCTAATGAAAGGTGGATTATACCAAGCAGCTAAACGCCTATGATCGGTTTATCTGTAGTGAATAAGCGATCGCCCCGGATCAATTTTGAACGCCTTGAAATACGTCATCGACAAGCAGCCTTCGAGCCTCCAGATTTTGATCGTGCTAGCGAGCGGGCTGATGATGGGCTTAGCGCCAGTGAATGCGTGGCCGCTGGCGTGGGTGGCCATGGTGCCGCTGTGGGTTTTACTAAGGCGATTTTCTTATAGAGAAGGGCTGACGCCGCAGCCATATCGCAATGCAATTGGCTATGCCGCAATTTGGGGAGTTGCTTTTCATGGCGTGGCGCTCTCTTGGGTCACCGGTCTCCATCCCATGATGTGGATGGGGGTGCCTTGGCTAGGCAGTATCACCATCACGCTATTCGCCTGGGCATTTATCACGGCTTGGGGCGCGGCAATCGGCATGATTTGGGTCGCCGTAATGATGGCCATAAGTCGGCAGATGGCTCGCACAGGCCAGGCCCTGAAGGGAGCCAGTTGTGTGCTGGTCGGCACGACGCTGTGGTGCGTGCTTGAGTGGATTTGGAGCCGAGGGCCGCTGTACTGGTCACCTGTGAACTATACGCAGAGTCCTTACAATTTGCTGGGGCTACAGCTCGGGCAGCTATCCGGGCCACTGACGGTTACTGCCGCAGTTTTAGCGGTGAATGGGCTGCTGGCAGAGGCTTGGCTGAATCGGGAGAAGGGGTCTGTGCGGCACCGGCCGCAGGCTTTGGGTGGGGCGATCGCACTCTTTTTAGCCTTACATCTCATCGGCCTCGGTCTCTACAGCCGCCCGCTAAATGATGCGCCCGATCAAGCCCTAGCCGTTGGCCTTATTCAAGGCAATATTCCAACCGATCAGAAGCTAACGACCCAAGGAATTAAAACGTCTCGCCAGGTTTATTTAAAAGGATACGAATCGCTCGCAGGTCAAGGCGCAGAATTAGTGATCACACCAGAAGGGGCAATTCCGCAGGTATGGAACGCATTTCTACAAGATCAAGATTTGCTTCAGCGAGCGGTCGTCAAAGAAAAAGTGCCGCTGCTGCTAGGCACGTTTGCACGTCAAACTATTGACGATGTGCAGACGCCGCTAACGCAAAGCTTACTATTGCTAACGCCTGAAGGCCGTATCGCTGGACGATATAACAAAGCTCGGCTGGTGCCTTTGGGCGAGTACATCCCTTTTGAAAACGTAATTGGCGCTGTGATTAACCGACTTTCGCCGTTTGGAGAGAGCATGGTTCCTGGCGAGTTGGGCCAGCAGCTAGAGACGCCGTTTGGCCCTATCGCTGTGGGCATTTGCTACGAGTCAGTCTTTTCTGAGCTGTTTCGAGCGCAGGTGGATAGCGGCGGGCAGGCGATATTTACAGCGTCCAATAACGATCCTTATTCGCCCAGGCAGATGATTCAGCATCACGGACAAGACGTGATGCGAGCGATAGAAACGGATCGGTGGGAGGTGCGGGTGACCAATACTGGAATTTCTGGGGTGGTTGATCCCCGGGGGCGATCGCGCTGGCTGTCTAGCCCAAATGAATACACGACGCATTTAACAACCATTTACCGGCGACAGACGCGATCGCTCTACGTTCGCTGGGGCAATTGGCTATTACCGCTCATGCTAGGAGGAAGTGCGATCGCGCTATTTCGGCTAAGTCGTCATCACTAAGAATCTGCAATCGTAGGCAGCTGAATCAAAAATTCAGAGCCCTTCCCCAACGTTGACCGGCAGCTCAGCCGCCCGCCGTGCTTTTCAGTCACGATAGTGTAGCTAATCGAAAGGCCCATGCCGGTTCCTTTGCCAACGGGCTTAGTGGTAAAGAAAGCATCGAAAATCTGGGTTTTTAGCCGAGTGCTAACTTTAGTAATCGGCTCTACTTGAAGGCTATAGGCATCTGTATTGAGATCAATAACCCGATCGATCGATTCAATGAGCTTGGGCTCAAAGGCCTCGTAACGTTCCTTCCAGGACAGGTCTCCTGTCGCAGCAGCCATCCGAGCAGACATAGTAAGCACCTCATCGTAGTAGGTGATTTTGTCGCCCAGATGCTGAAGCTGAAAATCAGTCGTGATTCCCTGCTTAAAGCCTTGCGAAATTTTGGCCGTATTGAAGCTACCGACTGCCGCCAGCATCAGGCTAACCACCACAGCGACCGTTAGCACCCGCATTAGGCGGTCGTTGAATAGGCGACTGGGCGCAAAAGAAAGAGATTTCATGGGTCATGAATACGGGAGCGATCGCTATCGAAGAATTCCCGAATCTGACAAAAGTTGAGGTGTGAAGCACGAGCTGTCTACGCTGCGCTCGGCTAAGGTTTCGACTGAGAGAGCAGCGCATCAATGGCCAGCGCGCTCAGCGGCTCACTGAGCAAAAAGCCCTGGCCAAACGAACAGCCCAGCGCGACTAGGGTATCTAGCTGAGCCTGCGTTTCAATGCCCTCGGCCACTACAGCCATACTGGCACTACGCCCTAAGTCCACAATGGTCTTCACAATTTCTGTCCCGCTAGGACGGACAATATCTTTCACAAAAGCACGGTCAATTTTAAGCGAGCGAACCGCCAGCTGATGGAGCCGGCTGAGCGAAGAATGACCCTGACCAAAATCATCGACGCACAGACCCAAGCCCAACGCCTTAAGCTGTTGCAACGTGGACATCGTGGCAGCATTACTGCTGAGCAGCGTCTGCTCTTCAATCTCTAGAAAAAAGGAGGCCGATGGTAGGTCGTAATCGCTAAGCGCCTTTTTCCAGTGAGCGACTAGCTGCGGGTCTTGCATTTGTAGCGACGATAGGTTGAGATGCATACGCAAGTCGTTGGAAAGACGCGATCGCCACTGCTGAAGCTGCTGGCAAACGGCGCTAATGGTGCGGCCGTACAGCTGGCGGATGATACCAATTTCATCTGCGATCGCAAAAAAGTCACCCGCGTCCAAACATCCACGCTCCGGATGATGCCACCGCAGCAACACCTCAAATCCAGAGATCTGAGCCACCTTTAAATCAAAAATTGGCTGATAGTAAAAATGAAACTGGTCGTCGATCAAAGCCTTTCGTAGCTCGGCCTCTAGCGTCAGTCGGTTCTGAGAATCTTGGCTGGCAATTGTATCGAACACCGCAAATCGCTGGCCGCTCGCAGGCCGCTCGCTCTGGATCAAAATAGGCGAATTAGACAGCTGATCATATCGGCTAGAATTCTGGTTCAGCTGCGCCTGTATTTGCGCCTTAGCCGCTTGCTTAGCCGCCTGCTTAGCCCGGTACATAGCCACATCCGCGTCTCGAATCGCCGCCTCAGGATGCTGGTACCCCTGAGCGCTAAACGTAATGCCTACGCTTGCACTAATAGGCAGCTGCTGGTGATTGCCTACTTTAAGCGGTATTGCCAGCTGCGCCTGAAGCCGCTCTACCACGACAATCACATGCTCCTCATCCGGAATATCGTCTAGCAACACCGCAAATTCATCGCCGCCAAGTCGAGCCACCAAATCGCTCTTTCGCAAAAGCAGCTTGATTTGATCGGCTACGTGCCGCAGCAGCTGGTCGCCCACATCATGCCCTAGCGCGTCGTTAATTTGCTTAAAGTCGTCTAAATCAATGAAGAGAACTGCATACAAATGCTCAGGCTGACGATTGGCAAGCTGAATAGCCTGATCGAGTCTCTGCGAAAAATAGCTCCGGTTTGGCAGGCCCGTCAGCGGATCGTGAAGGGCGCTGTGACGTAGCGAGGCTTCTCGCTTGAGCAACCTAGTTTGGGCGTCGAGCAAGCGATGCAAAGCAGACGTTAGCCCAGCCGTACGATCTTTAACTCGTTTCTCTAAAGACTCATTAGAGCGCTTGAGCTGGGCGGTCTGGTAGCGAAGCTCAAGCTGGGCAACCACCTGACGGCTCAACACCCGCAATCCGTGGATCTGTGGCACCGTAAGCTGACGAGGCTGATAATCAATCACGCACAGCGACCCCAACGCGTGACCATCTGGGGTCATTAGCGGCGCACCCGCATAAAAGCGAATGAAGGGTTCACCAGTCACCAGCGGATTCGACTTAAAGCGCTCATCGACACTCGCGTCTTCCACCACCAAAACGCCAGACTGCTGAATGGTTTGATTGCAAAAGGCCATACTCCGATGTGTTTCAGTCACATCTAGCCCCACCTTAGACTTGAACCATTGCCGCTCAGCATCGATCAGGCTCACAAGTGCGATAGGCACCTGGCAAATGTGAGCAGCCAAAGACGTAATGTCATCGTAAACAGGTTCTGGAATAGTATCGAGAACACCGTAACCCTGAAGCTTGGCCAAACGAAGGGTTTCTTTTGCTGGCCTGGAGTCTGCTGTCATAGGAAAGCGATTTGCAAGACAAAATTGCAAAGTGCGGCTAGCGCTAGATACGTTCACATCAGCGAAACATTTCTAAGTTAAAACACTTAGAGTGTCTACAGCATAGAGCTAAGAATAGACTAAATACAATCTGATTTAGTAGTAAAAAGCACTTATTCTAAGATCTAGATCACTTAGAAAAGTCAATGATAGCTTGCTACTTTTAAGCAAGTTTTGAATGGACTAAAGCACTAGGCTGAGGCAGACTCACACCAGTCGAGCACCCGGTTCCAAGCCCACCAGCAATCGGGATCTTGTAGCTGCCGCTGACACGACTCACTGCTAATGTATCCAACATGACCGCCCGATTTAGTCATCATCAGATCTACAGCTGGGTTTTCCGCACAAACAGCGCTGACATCTTCAACCAGCGTAGGATCAAACAACGGATCGTCAGCCGCGTAAATAATCAGCGTTGGCTTCGTAATTTCAGGCAAAACATATAGCCCACTGGTCACCGTGTAGTACTCTTCTACAGAACTCAGACCCAGCCGGGGAATCACTATCTCATGGTCAAAGCTCCAGATGCTGTGAACGCGCTGGACAGCATCGGCGTCAAAAGCGGCTGGGTGATCTTTTTGAAGCTGAAAAAGAAGCCGCTTTAGGTTGCGGGTAATGGCCTTTTCTAAATATTTTCCTAGCGGTGCATTCACTAAGTACTGAAGACTGCGCAAAGACTCTAAAGCCGGACAAATGACCGCACAGCCACCGATTTCATCCAGCGTCAAATCTAAGTCTGAGCCCCAATATTCAATAGACTGAGCGGCTTTTACGCCCCAAATTGCGAGCAGCCCACCGAGCGAAAAAGCGGTAAACCAAAAAGGGGCTGGAGCGCCCATTGCTTTGGCTGCTGCTGCAATCCGCACAAAGTCTTCGCCTTCGTACAGTCCGTCTGAAGTCAAGGTAGGTGAGAGCTTAGCCGTTTTGCCATGAGCCCGCCAGTCAAAAATAACCACGGCATAGCCTTTTGCATAGGCCTTCCGCGCCATAATCCGCAGGAACCACTGATCTTCTAAGCTGCCGGTGATGCCGTAGGTTCCGATAATTGTTTTAGTGGCATTGGGCGGAATAGCGACTAAGCCAAAGATAGGCACTTCGTTTGCGCCTATGAAGACTTTTTCTGTGAATGCCGGCTCCGGTTCGCTGATAGTGCTTTGCCAGTCTTTGCTAGCTCTTAACCCGGCGTAAAGGGTCATCAGCAGGCCGCTATTGAGTGGCCAAGGGGCCTGGTAAGGGATTGGTTCTCTAGATTTTGTCATCTACAAATAGCTATGAAGTCGTTACGCACCCTTCCTCTTTAAGCACTCGCTTATTAGACCCCGGATATCTATTTAGTAGATTTTGCGGGCGAATGGGTCTAGAGACAAGGTTGCCGCCGCAGTTTGGACAGGTGCCGTTCAGCGTTTCGTCGGCGCAGTCCTCGCAGAAGGTGCATTCAAACGTACAGATCATTGCCTCTGATGAATCAGGCGGTAGGTCTCTATTACAGCACTCGCAGTTGGGCCTGATCTCTAGCATGCTTTTCTGTTCGCAAACGATGGATAGATCTAGCGTATTGCAAGCTAGCGAAAAGATAGATGCAAGTTAGAAAAAATCTTTATATGGGCTTGAGTAAGGATAGTGCCACACTAAGCGACATCAATCGCTAGACGTCGGCAATGAACAAACTAATCGATCTGAGCCATACCGTAGAGGAAGGGATGATTACCTACAAGGGTATTCCTGCTCCGTTGATCTGTGATTTTTTGACCCGAGAGGCCTCAAAGGCTCACTACGCTGAGGGTACGACCTTTCACATCGGCAAAATTGAGATGGCCGCGAATACGGGGACTTATATTGATTCGCCGTTTCATCGGTATGCAGATGGAAAGGATTTATCTGAGCTTGAGTTGGAGGCGATCGCGAATCTAGACGGCATCCTATTCCACGCTCCAGAAAACCAAACCACCATTGGCCCAGAGCTATTTACCAACGCCGACATCAAAGGTAAAGCCGTCCTCATCCATACCGGCTGGGCTAAGCACTGGCGCACCGATCAATACTTTGAGAACCACCCGCACCTAACCGAAGAAGCCGCAGCCTTACTTAAAGAATCTGGTGCTACCTTAGTCGGCATCGACTCCTACAATATCGATGGGACAAAAGATGGTAGAAGACCAGCACACACAATTTTGCTAGGTGCTGATATTCCAATCGTTGAGCACATGTGCAATTTGGAGAACTTGCCTGATGAAAACTTCAAGTTCAACGCAGTGCCTGTGAAAGTGAAAAATTTTGGGACGTTTCCGGTTCGCGCCTATGCAGTCGTGTGAGTGTATGTAAGCTGACAGGTTTCTTTATTGAGACATAGCCATCAAGCGCTCCATCCAGGCAGGCCGACCATAGATCCCGGCCAGCAATTCTTCGATTAGAAAAACCTGCTCAATCGATTCCCAATAGATAGAAGCACCGCCGCCCCAAACCTTTACATCCGCTAGCTGCTTGTCAGTTGGCCGCTCTATAGCCACAAAAGCATCGGGCGTATTTCTAACCATCTCCAATCGATCTACAGGAATCAAGTGGCGCGAGCCATCATCTAATGAAATTTCTAGATCTCGACTGTCTGCAATGTATCGAGCAGCGATCGCTCGTCTACAGTCTTCAGATTGTTCCATGATATTTCTCCCAGTCTCGCTGGCAATCAGCTAACCGCCCACCCACTAATTTTAGCGCCAGCCTGTCAAAAGCAGGACAGCTCTTATCTCGGTCTTTTTTGCTGTAAGGCATGATGCTCGGCGGGTCTTCATCAATTCGCACTCTGATGCTGTAGTCAGCAGATTCAACATGGACATGGGGTGGTAAATGATCGCGAGTTTGAACAAGAACAATCACGCCCCTATCTCTAAATATCTCCGCCATTCTATTGGTCTCTAGCGTTTATACAGCTACTTTACCGATGTCATTGTAGGGTTTTGAATCTTCTTCAATAGGTCGTAGAAAGGTTGCCAGTTGTCTTCTTCGGTGATGGGTGCCCAGACGGCTTCAATTTGAGGACGAAGGAGTATCTTTTTAGGGTTGGTGGATTGAAGACAGTTTTGAACGTCGGGCATTCTGTCGGGAGGGAGCTGGCTGAGAGCTTTTTGGTAGAGTTGTCGCCATGCTTTCAACAGCTCAGCTGCTGGGGGATCAGATTTTTCTACAGCCGCTGTCAGGATAAGTTCTGAATCAGTTTGCCATTTGGGCGTGAACTGCTGGGTAATGGCGGTGAAGAAATCGTGGTAGCTGACGCGGGTTTCTTCGAGTAGGGTGATGGTTTGGGAGAGGAGGTCTCGGCGGAGGCCTTCGACTTTGCTTAGGGTGCTAGCTAGTGATGGGGTGAAGCCTAGCTTTTGGAGGGTGCGATCGCAATAAACTTCAGCATACTTAGGCTGATACTGCGCCAGTCCAGCTTCTAAGCCATCGGCATCGACAACATCAGCAAGGGCCACTGCCAGCTTTTCTAAGTTCCAATAGCAGGCTCCTGGCTGATTGCCGTAACAATAAAGGCCCGAATAGTCGAAGTAAGCCGCTGTGAACTTTGGATCGTACTCATCCATGAAAGCAAAGGGGCCATAGTCGAAGCTTTCGCCGGTAATCGACATGTTGTCGGTGTTGAGAACCGCATGACAAAAGCCCGCTGTCATCCATTGCGCGACTAAAGTTGCTAACCGTTCTGACAGTTCAGCAAACCACAGGGCATAGCGTTCTTGTTCGTCTTCAGTGCTTAGCAGGTGAGGATAGTAAACCTCAATCACATGATTTAGCAGCTTGCGAATCAGCTCCGGCTTCTTTAAATAGCTCAGCCGCTCGAAGGTGCCGAAGCGAATGTGAGAGTGGCTGAAACGCACCATCACTGAGGAACGTGTGGGTGAGGGCTCGTCGCCTCGATGTAGGGCTTCACCCGTTTCGATCAGGCTAAGAGTGCGTGAGGTGTTAACGCCTAAGGCATGTAGCGCTTCAGAAGCGAGGACTTCACGGATGCCGCCTTTGAGAGTGAGGCGTCCGTCGCCGCCGCGTGAGTAGGGGGTAGGGCCGGAGCCTTTGGTGCCAAAGTCGTAGAGTTTGCCGTTGGTGGCACGGACTTGGCCATATAGAAAGCCGCGTCCGTCGCCTATAAAAGGGTTGTAGCTGCGGAACTGGTAGCCGTGATAGCGGAGAGCGAGGAACTGATCGTGGTCTGCGAACTGACTGAAGGCTTCGGTGAAATCGCGATCGCTCACCCCATCCGGAGACAGCCCCATCTGCCCTAGCACATCGTCATTGCGAAACCGCAAGATGTGCTTCGGAAACGCAGCAGGCGTCACCGCATCGTAATATTCATCGCCTAGATCAGCTAGCGCCGACTCGTAGGGCAGCGTCGAGAAAGGATTCGCCATTAGCCAACCGCCGTAACCCGTCTGAGGTTAAGTACATCAGACATCTTCCGAATTTGAGCAAACGTTTTGTTCAAATGGTCGTGATCATGAATATCTATGCCCAAATCAATCTCAGCGATTTGATCGGGATGCGTTGTGACCCCAGCCTTATGCACGTTGATTTTTAAGTCCGAAAGACGGGTCAGAATATCTTTCATTACGCCCACCCGGTCGATCACCTCAACCTTGATTTGCACGGGATAGGTCTCTGGCTGTCCTTTCGCCTCGTCCGCCTGGTTCCAACGCAGCGGAATTAGGCGCTCACCCGGAATATTCTCAACGTTAGGACAGTCATGACGATGCACCGCAATGCCCCTGCCGCCGGTTGAAACAATCCCTAAGATATTCTCACCGGGCAAAGGATGACAGCAGCCCGCAATGTAGTGAAGCAAACCTTCTAAGCCCGCGATTGGCGCGTTGTCGTATCCATTGTTGCGGTTCGCAGGCGCTTTTACAGCCGGGATCTCATCTTCTAGGGTCGCAATTCGCCCGCCTGTCTCTGGCTGAATGGGCTGCGCTTCTTTGACCGCTTCCTGCAATCGATTCACCACTGCGTTCAGGGTAATTTCGCCATAGCCTAGGCCCGCAAGCAAATCATTAGCAGAACTGTAGTTACAGCGCTCGGCAGTCGCTTGCGCGGGTTCAGACTTTAGCAGCGCGTCCAAGCCACTTTTGCCCATTACTTTTTCTAGCATGGCGTGACCGCGTGCCAGGTTCTCGTCGTAATGAGACTTTTTGTACCATTGCCGAATGCGGTTACGGGCGCCAGTGCTCACAACAAAGTTCAGCCAGTCGAGGCTAGGATGGCTGTTCTTTTGCGTAATAATTTCAACGATGTCGCCGTTTTGCAGTTCTGTATCTAGCGGCACGATGCGCCCGCTTACCTTTGCGCCCGCGCAGTGGTTTCCCACTTCGGTATGAATGCGATAGGCAAAGTCTACGGGCGTAGCGCCTCGGCTCAGCGGGATCACGTCGCCACCGGGTGTGAAGACATAGACATCTTCTTCAAACAGGTTGTTTTTAACGTCAGAAAGGTATTCTTGGGCGTCTTTTAGTTCGTTTTGCCAGTCTAAAAGCTGACGGAGCCAGGTGAACTTTTCGTCGTTGCCGCTGACGGTTGCATTGCTATTGCCCGATTCCTTGTACTTCCAGTGGGCTGCGATCCCGTACTCTGCAATGTGGTGCATTTCGACAGTGCGAATTTGTACTTCAATCGGGCGACCGTGTGGCCCAATAACGACCGTGTGTAGCGACTGGTAGCGGTTAGGCTTGGGCAAACCAATATAGTCTTTGAAGCGGCCAGGAATAGGGCGAAATAGGTTGTGGGCAACGGCTAAGGCTCGGTAGCATTCTTCGTTGCTACTCACAATCAGACGGACAGCAGCGATGTCGTAGATCTCGCTAAACTCTTTTTTCTGCCGCTCCATTTTGCGATAGATGCTGTAGAGGTGCTTAGGGCGACCGCTGACATCTTCGCAGTGAATGCCCAGGCTGGTGATGCTCTCTTTGAGGCGATCGCTCACCTGATTCAAACGGTTTTCTCTATCTGTCCGCTTTTCGACAATGAGCTGCTTAAGGTTGTTGTAAGCTTCGGGCTCAAGGTATTTGAAGCAAAGATCTTCTAGTTCCCACTTAAAACGACCGATCCCCAAGCGGTTGGCGAGGGGCGCAAAAATCTCTAAGGTTTCTCTGGCAATTCGTACCTGCTTATCGGGACGCAGATGCTCAAGCGTGCGCATGTTGTGAAGGCGATCGGCCAGCTTGACTACGATGACCCGGATATCTTGAGCCATCGCTAAAAACATGCGACGGAAGTTCTCTGCCTGCTGTTCGGTTTTGCTATCGAAGTTGAACTTAGAGAGCTTGGTGACGCCTTCTACTAAGTGACGAACCTCTACCCCAAAGTGCGCTTCAATCTCATCAGCAGTTACGTCGGTATCTTCAACGACATCGTGCAAAAAGCCAGCGGCAATCATTGCGCTGTCGCCGCCCAAGCTACGGAGTAAGCCAGCAACCGCCACAGGATGAGCGATGTACGGGTCTCCAGAGGCGCGCATTTGCCCTTTATGCAGCTGATAGGCGAATTCAAATGCACGGCAGACGAGCTGATTGCCGTTTGTAATATCGCCATCTTTAGCATTAGTAGTAGTAGTGCCATGCTCTACCAGACAAGAAGACAGCCAGGTCGGTAGTGAGCAGTCTTGGGGAATGGCAAGGGCTGTTGCAGTCATGGCTGAAAGATGTCCCTTAGGAAGTAGGGGTGGGCTGAGTGTGCAGAATGCGGATGATTGCCTTGCGTTAAAGGTAACGTTCGGTAAAGAGAAAATTAACTGTCATGAGATAAAAATCAAACTTAATGAGCAAGGTCTATGTTTTGTGGAATGACACGTCGAATACCCTTTTGCTAAACCCCTTCGCTGATTGCTTTCGTTGATTGCTTTCGTTGATTGCTTTCGATGGAGATTCAAGCTAGTCAAGCAGCTTAAACGCTAGAAAAACGCAAAAATGTGTCGAGGCATACTTGGCTGAGCGTGAGATGACTATTAATATAACGATGCAGATCTTTCGAACTGATGAGCCGTGAATACCCTTTTAATAGATGCAAAAGAGTGGTGGGAACGAGCGTGTGACTATATAAAAGATCACAGAATCAGTTCAAGCAAGGTGGATGCCACCGAAGGGTTGAACAACGCTTGAGCGCTCTTATGCTGAGATGTTTACGAGGTTTTAGTGAATAGGGCGGTATAAATTTGTCGATTAAATAATCATAAACATAACTGTCCCTCTTGAGAGAAGAGATTAGCCAAATACAAAAACTAGATAGCCAGTCTTATGACTCTCCTCATTGAAGGTGTTTGTCAACCTACTCAGCAGTTTTTATTGTCTGTAGGCAAGTTGCAGGCTGAGATCGCTTCAGAGACCGTTTCAGATACTGCTTTGACAGCAGGCGATCGCCCCTCACCAGAAAGCACTTCTCAGCAGACTGTAGGCCAGTCGCTTAGCCAGCTACAGCAGCAGTTTCAAGAAATCATAGCGGCGGCTGAAGCAGCTCGCCTTAACCCACAGATAGAACAGCGCATCAGACCTTTTTTAACAGAGGGCCATCGGCGGTTACGATTAGCAGGGATTGCGGCGATGCAACTACGGACGGCGAAACAGCCTGCCACGGTGGAAAAGCAGCGATCGCTCATTCAAGCCCACTTAAGTCAGCTGCAACAGTTCGCGCAGGCGATCGCTGACGAGGTGTGCCCAGATCCATAAGGAGAAGCGCCGAGTGCACTGCCCCAAAGAAACCACTACCGTTTTAGTTCCCAATCAGCTGACGGAGAACTTAGCGACGCAATGCTGTCATAGCTGTCAGGGTCACTGGCTGCCAGCTAAAGACTATCAGCGGTGGCAGGCGCTAAACGCGGGGCTAGAAGCGATTCCTGAAAAAGTACTGCCGCTGGCATTAAAGACAGATTACAAGCCTGCGCCGCTGGATGGGAGAGCAGGCCTTTGCCCAGAGTGTGGGACATATTTGAAACGGGCACGCATTAATCTCAAAGCGGGCTCTTTTTATGTGGAGCGCTGTCCTTTGTGTAACGGGCTTTGGTGCGATCGCGGCGAATGGCAAATTTTTGAAGCGCTCGGCCTCCATATTCAAATTCCTATCATTTTTCAGCCCGACTGGCAGGCTCAGGTAAAAGCCCTAGAACAAATAGAACGTCAGCGAACGGCTGTGGTTGACAAGCTCGGCCCCGAAATTGCCAGCCGCATCTTCGAGCTATCCGATCTGCTTAAGAATCATCCTCACGGTGACTTTGGCGTGGGCTATCTCATGCGCAAGCTCAATGAATAGCCCGAACGAATAGACCAGATCGTTTGTAAGATGGCTGGATATATCCGCCGCTTTGAACGATTGCCTTGAACTATGGTCGCTTCTCCGATTCCACCCGATAGCCAGACAGCAACACCCCCTTCTCTTTTCGGCGTAGAAAATTTTCGGGTATCGTATCCAGGCCAGTCTGTATGGGCCGTAGATGATGTGACCCTTTCTTTGCAGCCAGGGAGAACGGTTAGGCCTGGTCGGCGAGTCAGGCTGCGGCAAAAGTACGCTGGGTCGAGCAGCCATGCGGCTATTGCCGTCTTCTACTCGAATGGAGGGCCAAGCAACGTTTGAAAATCGCTCTATCTTAGGATTTTCGCCTACGGAGCTGCGAAAATTTCGAGGTGAAGCGGTTTCGCTAGTGTTTCAAGACCCCATGACGCGGCTAGATCCGCTGATGACGATTGGGGATCATTGCACTGAGACGCTGCTGGCACATCGGCCTGATTTGGATAAGAAGCAGGCGAAACGGATTGCGATCGCCACGCTAGAAACCGTCAAAATTCCTGCCGACCGCTGGAAACAGTATCCGCACGAGTTCAGCGGCGGTATGCGTCAAAGAGTTGCGATCGCCCTAGCCCTGGTGCTCAATCCCAAGCTTATTGTGGCCGACGAACCCACTACTAGTCTGGACGTGACCGTATCGGCGCAGATTTTAGAGCAGCTGACGGAGCTGTGTGCTGAGCGGAATATGGGCCTGATTTTGATCTCTCACGATTTGGCTTTGGTGGGGGAGTATTGCGATCGCATTGCCGTCATGTACCAGGGCAAACTCGTCGAAATCGGCCCCACTCAAGACGTTTTCTACAACCCACAGCACCCCTACACGCAGTCTCTATTAAAAGCCGCCAATCAGCTTCAGTCTGCGGGCGCTCAAAACTCAGCAGGCGAAGCCGCTAACAAAGACATCCCCATTTTGAGCTTAAAAAGCCTGACAAAGCACTACACCCTAGAACAAAGCCTTATCAGCAAACTGCTCAGACGAGACCCGCCCGAACCGATTAAAGCCGTCGATGGTGTTTCGCTCGATCTCTATCCCGGTGAAATTCTCGGCCTCGTAGGCGAATCTGGCTGTGGAAAAAGCACCCTCTCACGCACGCTGCTAAGAATCGTTGAGCCGACCTCTGGCCAAATTCAGTTTCAAGGCATCAACTTTACAGGTCTATCGCGCACAGACTTGCAGGCCAAGCGCCGCGATATTCAAATGATCTTCCAAGATCCGCATGCGTGCCTCAATCCGATGATGACGATTGGGCGAGGCATTGCCGATCCGCTATTGATTCACAAGCTAGCAAACCATGCGGAAGCGGAGGAGAAAGTGAAGGCCATGCTGGAGCGCGTGGGCCTGACGCCAGTGGAAGATTATTATCATCGGTATCCAGGCGATATTTCGGGTGGACAGCAGCAAAGAGTTGCGATCGCCCGCGCCCTCATCACCCGCCCTAAGCTCGTCATCTGCGATGAGCCGGTCAGTATGTTGGATGCTAGCGTTCAAGCTCAGGTGCTAGAGCTGATGCTGGATTTGAAAGATGAGCTAGAGCTGACTTATTTATTTATTACGCATGATTTGTGGGTGGCGAAGTATTTGTGCGATCGCATCGCCGTCATGAATGGCGGCAAGCTCGTCGAAATCGGCTCCACCGAACAAATCTTTAGCACCCCCGCCCACCCCTACACCAAAACGCTCCTCAAAGCTGCCCCTTTACTCGCCAAAGCAGAGGCCACCTAGCATGACCAAATGGTTCAACACAGCAGGCCCATGTAAAGCAGATATTCACTACATGCTGCCGCCTCTATTTCGACTACCTCAGCTAGAGAAGCTTATTGTTCAGCAGGGTTACTTTGTCATCCATGCACCCAGACAAACCGGCAAAACAACTGCGATGCTAGCCCTTGCCGATCAGCTCACAGCCAGCGGTAAGTACACAGCCGTTATGGTGTCTGCGGAGGTGGGTGTTGCCTTTCCTGATGACTTAGGTGCAGCCGAAAAAGCAATGCTTGGAAGCTGGCGCAGTAGAGCTGAGAATAGATTGCCTCTTGAACTATGGCCTCCAGCATGGCCAGACTCTCAGCCAGGAGAACAGATCCAAGCGGCTTTAGGCGCTTGGGCAAAAGCATCCCCTCGGCCCCTTGTTTTTCTGCTGGACGAAATCGATGTTCTAAAAGACGAAAATCTACTTTCCGTTTTAAGACAACTTCGGTCAGGCTATCCCGATCGCCCTCAAGGATTTCCTCAGTCACTCGCGCTTATTGGCGTACGAGACGTACGAGATTATAAAGTAGCCTCCGGCGGCAGCACCCGTCTGAACACAGCGAGTCCTTTCAACATCAAGGTTGAATCCTTCACACTCAGCAACTTTACGCAGGCAGAGGTCTCAGCGCTATATTCCCAACATACTGCTGAGACCGGCCAAGTCTTCGACCCCAAAGCCAATCAGCGCGCATTTGATCTTACATACGGCCAGCCTTGGTTAGTCAATGCCTTAGCAAGACAAGTTGTTGAAGTCCTCGTGACCGATCCGACTCAAACGATTGAAGCTAGACACTTTGATGAAGCCAAGGAGATTCTGATTCGACGACAGGATACTCATTTAGACAGTCTTGCAAGCATCTTAAGGGAAGATCGTGTCCGTGCCATTATTGAGCCCATGCTCTCTGGTCTTGAGCTAGGCGATGTGCCGCAAGACGATATTCAGTTTTTGCTCGATTTAGGGCTCTGCCGTCGCAGTCCTTTAGGCGGCTTAATTATCGCCAATCCAATCTATCAAGAGGTTTTGCCACGGGTACTGAGCAAAACGCCAGAAGATGCCATGCCGCAAATTATGCCTACCTGGCTGACAGCAGACGGCACGCTTGATGCTGACAAACTGCTCCAGGCTTTCTTGAGCTTTTGGCGGCAGCATGGACAGCCCTTACTCAAAAGTGCGCCCTATCACGAGATTGCGCCTCATCTAGTGCTGATGGCATTTCTCCACAGAGTCGTTAACGGCGGTGGCACCTTGGAGCGAGAGTACGCGATTGGCTCGGATCGAATGGATTTGTGCCTGAGTTATGGAGAAATTACGCTGGGTATGGAGCTGAAGGTTTGGAGGCAGGGCCGTTCTGACCCGCTTAAGGCTGGATTAGTGCAGCTAGATCGATATCTTTCTGGTTTGGGTTTAGAGAAAGGGTGGCTGATTATTTTCGATCAGCGAACGGGGCTCTTGCCTATTGCAGAAAGAACGACTGTAGAGCAGACTGAAACGCCTGAGAATCGAGAGGTGGTTTTGATTAGAGGCTAGCGTTTGTTAGCTGTAAAATGGCTAGGTGTCTTGGTTTAGTTGCTCGGGTTAGTAGGGATATGGCAGACGTATTGGTGATTGGCTCGGGGCCTGCGGGATTGTCTTTGGCAACAGCGCTAGAGCAGCGTGGGCTAAAGGTAGAAGGCCTGAGCCCCATTGAGCCGGCTACGCCTTGGCCAAATACATACGGCATTTGGGTTGATGAGATAGAAGCTCTTGGCATGAGCAAATACCTGTGGCAGCGCTGGAAGAATACGGTGGCCTATATGGGAAGTGGAGCGATTCCTCTCAACCGAGAATACGGCCTTATTGATCGGGAGACGCTTCAAGGTGACTGGCTCTCGCAAAGTCAACACCATGGAATTAAATGGCATCAGGGAAAGGCTGCGAACGTAAGCCATGGCGCTAAGCGATCTGAAGTTACAGATGAAGCAGGTAATACCTACAGTGCAAGACTGGTCGTGGATACCAGTGGACACAATCCGGCTTAATTAGGCGAATGCCACAGTCTAAGCCCGTTGCCTATCAAGCGGCCTATGGCATTGTGGGTAAGTTTTCAGCGCCGCCGATTGAGCCCGGTCAAATGGTGCTGATGGACTATCGGGATGACCACCTACCCGCACCTGAAAGGCGACTGCCGCCTACGTTTTTATATGGGATGGACTTGGGCAAAGACATCTACTTTGTAGAAGAAACGTCTTTGGCACATTCGCCCGCTACTCGATTTGATACGTTAGAGCGGCGGCTGCATCAGCGATTGGCACACCGTGGGGTGAAGGTGGTGGAAACGCATCACGTGGAGAAGTGTTTGTTTCCCATGAATATGGCACTGCCTGATTTAACGCAGTCGGTGGTCGGCTTTGGTGGGGCGGCGAGTATGGTGCATCCTGCAACAGGCTATATGGTAGGGGCTTTGTTGCGTCGGGGGCCGGACTTGGCGAAGGCGATCGCGCAATCGCTTGAAAGCACCAGCACCGATCCTAACCAGGTTGCTAAAGCAGCATGGCAGGCACTCTGGTCAGAAGAACGCCTGCGCAAACACTTCCTCTACACCTTTGGTCTAGAGAACCTGATGGCGTTTAAGACACAAGATCTACAGCAGTTTTTCACGACGTTCTTCTCGCTAAATCAGTCACAGTGGGCTGGATTCCTCGCAGATACCTCTACGCTACCTGAGATTGTTCAGGCCATGCTGGTTCTGTTTGGCCGCACGTCCAACCCGGTTCGATGGGGACTGATGAGTTCTGTATTCAGCCACGGCAATCTGCTACGACGAACAATCACAACCTAATGACGACTTTACTCGCCAATGAAATACGGCTATTTAACAATCACCTGCGCCTGTTAGATGACAGAGCACTGTATCTTCCTGAGATGGAAACGCTGCTAGTTTCTGATGTTCATTTAGGTAAAGCAGAGTCTTTTCAATCGCTAGGCATCCCGATCTCAAGCCAAATGAATGAAGAGAATCTAGAGAGATTAAAGAGACTTATTTGCCAAACAAACCCCAAAAAGCTGTTTATCTTAGGCGATCTCTTTCACTCCAAAGATTCTCTTGTGCCCGAAGTTCTTATCGGCTGGGATAGGTTCCTAAAAGAGAGTGATGCTGATGTGTGTTTGATTGTAGGTAATCATGACCGGCGGCTCATTTCAGAATTACCGCCTTTGAGTATGACGTGTCAGGTAGAGGCGGTAACCGTCGGGCCGTTTTTATTGAGTCATGAACCGGAAGAGAACCATAGCGCCCAGCTGAATATCTGCGGCCATATTCATCCGGTGATTAGATTGCGATCGCGAACCGACAGTCTTCGCCTCCCCTGCTTCTTCCTCGAAAAAGACCAGCGAAGACTCACCCTCCCTTCCTTTGGTGAATTCACGGGCGGCTACGAAGTTGCCTTAATCGAAAATACCTGCGCCTATCTTGCCTACGAAGGCGATGTTATTTCCTTTGAGGGCGCTGCAAAAGGGGCCTTTAGGCGATGAGGCTGACTGAGGTAGCCTTTTATGATGGTGACGGTCGCGCCTATCCAAACGCAGGCCTGCGCGATCGCCATTGGCTGCGCGTCAAACCAGGCTGTCGGCAACCACAGGCTCAGCGCTAATAGGCAAAACATCGCCCTGTGCATTCGCGTGGGCTGAACGAGCACAAAATGGAAAAAGCCAATATACAAAAAGACAAGCATCACATTGTCATAGGCGCGGTGATACGTACAAAGTCGGCCAACTGTACTGGCGATCGCAAACTGATATATCAACGGCATTAGGCTGACCTTTTGCAATAGCAGCCAGCACAGCCCACAGCCTGCCACCGCTATGATAGGCACCACCAGATCAACAGATAGCCCCGCCTGCTCTAAAAATGCGATCACAAAGCTACCTTGACTCGCATACTTATGAACATCACCAAAAGGCTGAATGACGAGTGCCAGCACATCTGCCCCCGTTAAAAACGCCATTAGAAGAGACGTAGACACGATGTATCCCACGGCAACCACTGCCGCCTTATACCGCTTAGGCGTTAAAAGTACTAAAAAATAAAGCGCACTGACGTTAGGTTTGAGCAGTGCAAACCCACACCACAAACCTGCACCGACCAGACGCCGACTATTCAAGCACTCGAACATCGTCACTAGCGCGGCATTCAACACAATGCCCGTTTGGCCAATACCCAGCGTTGTACAGTGCGACGATATTGCCAGCACCGATATTACCGCGAAAACACTTTCTTGCTTACCGTACTTTTCAAAACTGCGATACGAAAAAATGCCTAAAACAGCGAGCGAAATCAAATTAACGACTGCGAAGTAGAACCTACTAGCGGCTAAAGGTAGGGGAAGGAAAAGCGCGCTTAAAGAGAAAAAAGACCAGGGGAAATACCCTCCATAGTCAGCCGATCCGATAGCAGGATCGAAGTGCGCAGAGGAGTCATAAGTCCCTGGATAAGGATAGTGACCTCGATAGAGATACTGCATCGTTTTCCATCTCGCCTGAAAATCTCCTGCGCCTACCGGATCAAATAAGAGATAGTAGAAGCCTTTGATAAAGTACGCCGTTAGGAGAACTAATAAGCACAACCCTAGAGCCTGCCAAACTTTGGGGTGAAGTCTGCCGGGGCGATCGCTTCTCTCTTTTGGCATAGTCTACTTGCTGGCTCATATCAATTTTTATGATTCCCAGTAAGCAATTCAAATTAGAAAAGACCACCTGCCACCCAATATCGGCTATCAAGCGTAGCGAATACGAGGATCTAGTATGCCGTAAAGAATGTCGGCAACCAGGTTAAAGACCACGATTAGGATGGCATAGATAAACGTAATTGACATCACGACGGGGGTATCGCTACGGGTGATAGAGCTGATGAGTAGTGAGCCGATGCCCGGAATGCGAAAGACCTGCTCGGTGATAAGTGCGCCTGTAAATACGGTTGGAATATCTAGCGCAATTAGTGTGACAACTGGAATAAGCGCATTACGTAAAACGTGACGGGTGATGACCTGCCAGCTAGAGAGTCCTTTCGCGTATGCTGTACGAACGTAGTCCATCGTGAGCTGTTCGATCACAGCGGCGCGAATGTAGCGCATTAAGACGGCGGTTTGAAAGAGGGTGAGGACAGCAATCGGCATGACAGATTGCTTGATTTGGGCCAGGAGACTGTTCAGGTCGTTTACAACGAGCGTGCTGTCGTAGATGAAGGGGAGCCAGCCGAGCCGCACGCTGAAGATGATGATGAAGATAAGGCCGGTGAAGAAGGGCGGAATGGAGAATCCGGCGAAGGCAAAGGTAGTGGCTAGCTGGTCTATCCAGGTGTAGCGCTTGAGGGCGGAGAGGATACCGAGGGGAAAGGCAATGAGGACGGAGAGTAAGTAGGCAAGACCTACAACCCAAAGGGTGGTGGGTAGGCGCTGTAGGATGAGTTCGTTGACAGGAACTGGGCTGACGAAGGAGTAGCCCATGTTGCCGGTGAAGAAGGCGATCGCCCACTTTGCATATCGCACCGGAATCGGCTGATCGAGCCCTAAAGACCTGCGAATATTCTCTCTAATTTCTGGCGTGATGGAAGGACTGTTGGCTAGCTCGCCTAAAGGATCGCCGGGTGCAAGAGAAAGCACAAGATAGATAACCATGCTGATTGCTATCAGCGTAGGGATGGCGATCAGTAAACGCTTGAGAAAGTATTTTGTCACTGTCTGCCCCAGCTATCGATTTTCCAGGTGCTCGCAGACCAGGGCGTGAATTCTAGGTTGGTGAGGGAGTTGGCGATCGCATAAGCATCACTCCGCCGCACCAGCGGAATTAAGGCCACATCCTCAATCAACAGATCATTCATCTCCACAAACAAATCTCTGCGCTTATCCGCGTCAATCTCCTGCTTAAGCTGAGTGAGTAGCGCATCATATTCAGGGTTGCAGTACCGAGAAGAGTTCTCTTTCGACCACTGATTCTCTTTTTGTGCAATCTGCTCACAAGAATACAGCTCCATATACGAGTCAGGCTCAGGCGTTTCACTATCAAAGGCAAATAGCTGCAAGTCCGACTTGAACTGATACACCGAATCGGGATTGGTCGTATCGCCAAAGTAAACACCTGGCTCCACGCTCTCCAACTCCACCACCATCCCAATCGACTCAAGATTCTGTTTGACAATCTCCTGCGTTTTCTGCCGTACCGGATTCACAGAGCTAGAGAACAAAATATTCATCTCTATACCGTTTTTATCGCGCACGCCGTCACCATTCGTATCCTTCCAGCCCGCCTCATCTAACAGATTCGCCGCCTTTTCTAAGTCAAACTCATAGTCTGTATTGCTAGAGGCATACTTATCAGGCGCCACTAAAAAGTTAGTCGCTACCGCACCCGCTTCACCATAAAGCTGTTCTGTAATCGTCTCTCTATCAACCGCCAAACTAATCGCCTCACGCACGGGCTTTTCAGAGAGAAACGGGTGCGGCGTATCTTTTTGGGAAACCTGACCGTCTACTTCTTTGTTCGGATCAGAAAAGTTGAGGTAAATTCGCTCCATCATAGGCTTAAAAACGTACTCCATTCTGCCATTGCCGCCAGCTTCTAAGCCTTCAATCACAGCCGGTTCAGCCTGAATATTCCAAGCGTAGTCAGCCTCGCTTGTTTGCAAAACGGCCCGCGCTGCGGAGGTTGCATCACCGCCACCTTTTAGCTCAACGGTTGTGAAAGGTGACGGCTCACCTCTGAAATTAGGATTAGGTTCATAGATAATCGTGTCGTCAGGGCGAAATTCTTTCACTTGGAAAGCGTTCGTCCCAATTGGCGCAGTATTGCCAGGGGCTGAGCGAGCGCTTGCCCCGATGTAATCGCCAAAAATATGCTCGGGCAGAATCATGCCGCTACCGCCGACAAAGGGCGCCAGCGGGGCGGGTGTAGGCTGTTTGAAGGTTACTTTTACGGTGAGATCGTCAACGGCGTCAACGCTAGCGACTTCACCATAAAATTCGCCAGAGTTAGCACCTGTTGCCGGGTCGGTAATGAACTGATAGGTAAAGACAACATCTTCGGCGGTGAAGGGTTCACCATCTGACCAGGTAACGCCTTCTTTGAGCTTCCAGGTAACGCTCGTATTGTCTTCGCTGATGCCGCCATTTGCTTTAGTTGGCGTTTCGGCAGCGAGGATAGGAATGAGTTCTTCAGCTTCGTTATAAGCCGCAAGCGGCTCATAGACAAGGCTAGCGGCTTCGCGGTCTTTGGTGCCGTTGGAGAGGTGGGCGTTTAATGTTGTAGGAGCCTGCCAGTAGAGAAGCTTCAAAGCAGTGTTGTTTACAGCCGAGTCAGAACCCGTAGCAGCGTTCTCAACGTTTGGATTGCAGGCGGAGAGAACGCTGGCGCTTAGCAGTGAAAAAGTCAGTAGAGACAGGCTTTGTTTAAACAGGTTCTTAATAGGCATGAGACAGGCTTTTCCCTTTATCAGCAGGCATGAAGACAGTTTAGTTGACATGCTCCCCGGACTAAAAGTCCGAGGATTCTAAAGCTAGACCCCTAGAGCTAGGTGCTCAAAGGATTCTACTTTGTGGCTTAACGCTTCAACGGACATTGCTAGCAAGCTAGTCTTATGCGCCCTCTGCGTTCGTTTTAAGTCGTGGACTAATCCAGCCCCGACTCTATCTATATTCCTGGCTGCGTTCTGATCTCTATCGTGTTCAGTTCCACAGCTTACGCAAAGCACTGAACGCACCGATAGATTCAACTTTCCCCACTTGAAGCCGCAGTTAGAGCAAACCTGAGAAGTGGGTTCCCAACGGCTGATGATATTGACAGTGCGGTTTATGTATTGAGCGGCTTTGCTCTCTAGCATCGTTCTGAACTCAGACCAGCCTTGCCGCGAGATAGCACGACTCAAGCACCGGTTTTTTACCATCCCTGACACATTCAAATCTTCAAGGCTAACTGTTTGATTCTCGCGGATTAGCTTTGTTGACTCGGTATGCAGGAAGTTTTTGCGAATGTTGCGGATCTTTAGCTGTAGCTTGGCAATCTTCATCCGCGTTAACTCACGACGTTTTGAACCTGCTTGCTGACGAGCCATACGCTTTTGAGCCCGCCTAACCTTCTTGTCTAATTGAGCATAATCAGGCGCTTTGATTGGCGCCCCAACGCTCGGGAACCCAAAGACCTTAATGCCTAAGTCAATGCCGATTGAAGACCGCAAAGGCTCAACACTCTTTTGCTCTATCTCGACCACGAAACTCGCAAAGTACTGACCTGCGGTATCTTTGATGATCGTTGCTGAAGATGGCTCAGAAGGCAGCTTGCGCGACCACTTCACTTTGAGGCGGCCCATCTTGGCTAACACCAGTTTCCCATTCGAGAGACTGAAACCTCTCTGCGTAAACCGTGCCGACTGATTACTAGTGCGCTTTTTGAACTGAGGAAATTTAGCTTTTCCGTTGCCCTTCAGCGCAGCAAACCAGTGCTTAAAGGCAACCCCCAGGTCTTGAACTGACTGTTGCAAAGGAACTACGGACACATCACAGAGCCACCTTCTAGGGCCCGTACGCTTTGCTTGCGTAATCACAAGCTTTTGCAGCTCACTGTTGCTGGGCCATTTCTCGTCTTCAGGCGTGGCCTTCACGAGTGCTAAAGCATCGTTATACACAACCCGCACACAGCCGAATACTTGAGCAAGTTGAGATTGCTGCAAGCGGTTAGGATAAATTCGATACTGGTAGCGTGCTTTCACATCACAATTGTACGACTTGAAGAGACTGACAGACTATTGCAAGCGCACCAGAGCAGGCAAAACAGGGGCAATCGCAAGGCTGATAAGAACACTCAGAAAGGCGCAAGATGCGGACTAAAAGTCCGGGGCTTCAGACCCACCCCAAAATGGTGAAACTGTAACGCTATTTGAGAAGCATGATTTGAAAGATTAGACAGGCGCAAATCGCTGGAGCGAAACTAGGGCGATCGCACCCACTCTTAAAGCATTCATCAGGCTCTTGGCAAGCACAGTCGTAAGAATCGCTACAGCACAGTTACATAATGTAAGCGTAAATACGCAATAGAAGGCGCATACTACCGCGCAGCAACGGCATCTACCTGTTTTTCTATGGCACTACGCTTATGCTCACCCTCAAAGATGTTTTCTTCGCGTTTGTTTGGATCGCGCTGCTCATTTTAGCCGGACGGATTATCAAGCAAAAGATTGGCTGGATTCAGCGACTGTATTTGCCTGAGTCGATTGTGGCCGGGGCGCTGGCGCTGCTGCTAGGGCCACAGGTTTTAGGTGCGATCGCCACTCGATTTTCCGGTGAAGGCGCGCTCCTCAGCCAAGGCCTTTTCCCCGAGAATATCCGCAGCATCTGGTCTCAATCTCCCGGCATTTTCATCAACATCGTCTTTGCCGCACTATTTTTAGGCGAAGTTATTCCCAGCCCTAAGGCCAGGAAAAAGCAGCACATTAGCGTGGCACGCGGCCCTGTAGATCAGCCTGACGATTTGCCAGCGCTCTCACACTCTGAAAACGATGAGGTGTTAGCAAGACGACAGCATCTGACCCGTGGATTGCTGATCGATCCGCTCTCACTTAACTTCGGCTTTGTGGGCATCGCGGTCATCATCGGCTGGATTATCCAGCAAGGATTAGTCTTACTGGAAGCTCTTACCTGGGGTCGCACAGGATTTGCAGTGATGGAATATGTCCCGCTGTTCCCTATGGCGCTCATCGGCGGCATCATCGTTCAAATCGTGATGGTCAGACTGAGATTAGATCCGCTGATTATTCCGCGATTGACTAAGAACATTGCAGGTATGGCGTTAGACGTAGTAGTTGTCACAGCGCTGGCCTCTATTTCGCTCACCGTAATTGGTGGCAACCTTGGCGTCTTTTTAACGCTGAGCATCGCCGGTATCGCTTGGAATATTCTGTTCTTTATCTACTTCGCCCCGCGCATCTTTCCCGACTATTGGTTTGAAAAGGGAATCGGTGATTTGGGTCAGTCTATGGGCGTGACGGCAACCGGCATTTTACTGCTGCGTATGGTCGATCCAGAGAATCGCTCGGGCGCGTTTGAGAGCTTTGCTTATAAGCAGCTATTTTTTGAGCCGATTGTAGGCGGTGGATTATTCACCGCTGCGGCACCTGCTTTGATTGCCAAATTAGGGCTGATGACGACTCTGTTTATTACCGGCGGGCTGCTGCTGTTTTGGATGTTCGCAGGCTTTCTGTTGATTAAACAGCGATCGCGCGTAGCACCTGTTCAGTAGCGCTTAGATCACTCACTTCTCAGTTGATAGCACGCCTAATCGCACCCTGTTCATTTGCTTATTTGCCGCTGATGAATGGGGTGTTCCAGTAGCGCCAGTTTTCTTTATTAAAAGGCGATCGCCATCGGTAAATTAAGTCGGACTCTAGCTTTTGCCGGGGAATGCGATCGCTCGGCGCATGCGGCCAAAACGCAATTCCTAGCTCACTGTCTAATCCATTCTCAAAATGCGACTGCCGGTAGTTCGTCAAATAACGCTTGCAGTCGTGAACACCCTTCCACCGCTGATTAGACTTCACCGTTTCGCCCACATACAAAAGCAGCGGCGAATTCGCCATCTCGTCAGTCGCGGCATAGTCGATCACAAAATACATTGCAGCAACGCCCACATCATCAAACTGCCACCGCCAAAACTCAGTATTTTGACGGCGCAGTTTGAAAGGATCAATAGCCAATGCTTGATTAGGCTCTGCGGCAGGTGCTAAGTCAAAAAGACTTCCTTGCTGCGAAGTAGGTGCAAGCTGAAGCTCCGTTTGAAACCGGATGATGCGAAGCTTCCAAGACTGAAGCTCAGTGGGGCCGATAGAAAGCTGCGGCTGAAAGTTCTCGTAGGTGGAGTAGCTTGCCGCTTGCATAGCGGAGTCAGAGAGCAAAAAGGATTGGGTGTCTCTTGGCACGGGTGCGGTGCTCCAGATATAGCGCGAACCATCAAATATTTTTGTAATGTAGCGCTATATGCTGACGTTTCTGTACCTTTATTTATTGCTTATTGTTCGCTCATATAGACGCGGACGTTGCGAATGGCTTGGATGGCATATACATCATCAGGACGTTCAGCGATCGCCTGCTCAAAAAACCGCATCGCCCGCTCATAGTTACCGTTCTGAGTCGCGTCATACCCCAGTCGCATATAGCGATCGTAGGTAGCCTCAGGCACTTCGCTGTTAGCCCCAAACTCACCATCCCGCACGCCATCGACTGCGTTCCAGTAGGCAATCGTAGCCTGACGGTCATTAGAGCGCTCATACAAGGCGCTGCGAAAATAGGTCTGCGCTGCGGCAAAGTCTTTTCTTTGGGCGGCCGCATAGCCTAGCCGCATGTACCGGTCGTAAGGCGTTTCACCAGCGTATACGTTGTAGGTTAGCGGAACGTCCGTTGGAGAATCAGCGCCTACGCCCCGGTTGAGGTAGGTGTATACGTTGCGGAGCGCTTGGGCGGCGTAATAGTCGCGGGGTCGAAGCTCAAGTGCACCTTGAAAATAGCCCAGAGCAGCTTCATAGTCACCGTCATCGGTTGCATCGTAGCCTGATTCCATATTGGCTTCATAGGCAGCGGCGCGATCGCTCAAGTCACCGGTCTGCTCACTGGTTTGAAGTTCACCTCTAGCATTCCAGTAGGCAATGGTAGCTTCGCGATCGCGCGGAACTGCATACAGTGCGGCTCTGAAAAAGTTAGCCGCATCTACAAAATCACCGTCTTGCTGAGCCGCATACCCTAGCCGCATGTACTCGTTGTATTCCTGCTGAGGGGTGAGTTCTGTCGTCGTCGGCTGTGCAGGGTTAGTTTGAGCTTTCGCCGTAGCAGCTGGGCCCACTATCGTCAGCATTAAAGCAGAGCCGATGCCCAGCGCCGTGAGTTTTTTAGGGATGTTCATACGTTGAGTTTTAGGGGTTATCTTCTGTTTGAACGTAGGCGATCGCAACCGGCCGAACTATCTAGCTACAGGCTGAGCCAACAATCTTGACGACAAACTCTCTCTTTCTAAATAGGCTTAACTACGAACACATTCTTTATTCAGAACACCTCAAACAAGCCACCACTCCAACAAAGAATACACAGCTCTTAAGCATTTCACCGTGTATGTACTGAGCTAGCAAAGACTCGTATTATGGTCGAATCCGAGTTTCTCCGGATCTATTTCGGCACTGTTGAAATACTTTCACAGGCAATAGGACTGGGCCTTACGCCATATCTCGAACCCGAGCTGTCTCCGGCACTTTGTCAATAACTTTGAACGAAATAAATAAACCAAGTGAATTTGATGTGAGTTTCAAAAAGTGGTGATTTAAAGCGTCCCTTCTAAGGCTGATGCTCGATAAGGTAAGCCCAATGACAAGCGAACTATTTACACTTCAAAATTTTATACTTCAAGATTGAAATAGCTTACTTTCTACTTTAAGAATCAGCACACGTCTATGCCTTAATTCAGCGCCTAATATGTGGTATGCCTAATCAAGCTCTGGTGAAATAATCCAGTAAAGGTAATATCACATAGGAACGATGAAGACAGCTAGGCCGCTGCAACTGCTTTAACTGATCTCTGCGCGCGTTTTTTTGCCATGTCTAGCCGTCAACACAGTTCTACTACACTTAGCAAGGCCCGTTTCAGAGCCGCTGTAATGGAATCAATGGGCACGATCCAGCTCACCAAATCGTTCACTGTTGTTGAAGCAGTTGCCTTTAAGCAGAGTTGTCAAGATGCCTTTGCGCTACACCCCAACCTTAAGGAGATCGTTCTAGACTTTTTAGACACTACTTTTATAGATAGCAGCGGCATTGGAGCGCTGGTCATATGCCACAAGCTGTGCGAATCCAAGTCAGCCAAGCTGCGGCTCATTAACGTGCCACCGCAGGTGATGATGGCGCTATCACTCACCGAGCTAGATAAAGTCTTTCATATTGAAAAGGCGCCTGAAAGAAGACGCGCTAAGCGGCCTAACCAGACACCGGGAAAGTTACAGTCAACATTAGAGAAGCTGCCTGAGACCCATCCATCGGTAAGGTCTAAAGCGAAGCGAGCGATGGATATTGTCGGTGCGCTAGTGGGTCTCGGGCTGACGGTGATTGTGACTATTGTGGTGGCGATCGCAATCAAACTCGAAGATGGCGGCCCCATATTTTTTGCCCAAACCCGCTGCTCCTGGCTCGGCAAACCTTTCAAAATTTGGAAGTTCCGCTCCATGGTTACAGACGCCGAAGCGCGCAAGCACGAAGTCGCTAATAAAGTCGATGGCCCGCTATTTAAAAATGACAACGACCCGCGTATTACCAGAATCGGCCGCTTTCTACGACGCACTAGCCTAGACGAGTTTCCACAGTTTTGGAACGTGCTCAAAGGCGATATGAGCCTGGTTGGCACGCGCCCGCCCACACCTAGTGAAATGGAGCAGTACGAAGTTTCACAGTGGCAGCGGCTCAACGTCAAGCCAGGAATGACCGGCGAATGGCAGGTCAACGGCCGATCTACAGTGACCTCATTTGAGCAGGTCATCCAGCTCGACTTGCAGTATCAGCGCAAGTGGAGCCTAGCGTATGACATTCAGCTCATCATCAAAACGGTACTGGTGCTCTTTAGCAAGAAGTCAGGGGCAATGTGACCGTGATCCGACACAATAGATAGGGCAGTTCTGCGGAACGCTATCGGTCGTCAGCGGTGGGTCAATGCTCGTAAATACAATACTCGCAGACACTCTTTCTGCACTCATCGGATTAAGTAGCGTAGCTTTCTACATTGCCGCTTTCTTCTATCCAGAAGTCCACCGTCGCTCTGATATTGCTTGGAGCGGGTTAGGCGCGTTTTATGCGCTCATACTGTGGCTTTGCGCTGGGCAGATGACGCTGGCCGTACTGGCAGGGCAAATTGCTGTGGTCGCCCTCGTTTGTGGGTTGGGGTGGCAAACGCTGACGATCCGTCGCCAGAAAACGCCCGTTTATCAGCAAACGCCTGTAGTCATCACGCCTGAAGTGGTGGGCAACTGGGCTAAAAACAAGGTGAATGAATTACGCATTGCCCCTGCTGAGCCCGTCCCGCTCAAGCTAGAGAAGCGTAGCTTCAGCGAGTTTTCAGAAGAACGGCTGGGACAGCGAATCGATCCCCGGCGCCGGCCTGCTTACGAATATGAGTTTGTTGAAGACGGCATTTTAGAAGCTAGTGAGCTTGAAGCGTTAGCTGAGCCGCAGCTCTCGTTAGATTTGACGGCTGAAGAAACGCTGGATGTGGGTGTTGAGGACAGCGCGCCGCCTTCTGCGATCGCTCAAATCATTTCAGTCGAGAGTGAATCGATCGAAGTAAAAGAACCTCAACCAGATCAGGCAATCGATGAGACCGTCCAAGCAGACGCGATAGAAGTTGGTAGCAGTCAACCAAAATCATTAGCCGAAGAAAAAGCCAAGGATGAAGATGCCAGAGAGTCTGAAGAGTTTACGGCTGAATTGGAAGCTTCCAAGACAGAACCCGATGAGCTAGAAGCTAATAAGCCAGAAGCTAGTGAGCCAGAAGCTAGTGAGCCAGAAGCTAGTGAGCCAACAGAGGTAGATCGCGACGATTGGGACGACGAGCTTTTTGAGGAAGTCTCAACCGTCAGTGAGGCATCTACTCAAGCTGCCAAACCGTCTCAACCTAAGCCGGTCGAACTCAAAAAGAAACCGGGTCTACTTGCAACGCCATTGATCTTAATCGGCTGGATCAAAGACATTACGGCATCCTTTACCAAGCCAAAACCTTCCAAGCCCGTGATCGAAATTCCAAGAAGAGAACCGTCGCCTGCCGCGGCTTCCCCACGGATAGAGTCTACTCCAGCCGCCGAATCTCCACGTGCTGAGGAGGCTATTGGACAGATTGATAGCCACGATGAAGCTAACGATGAAAACGACAGCTGGGAAGAGAGTAATTGGGACGACTAACTTGAAGCGAGCCAGACTTCAAGGCAGAATGGCCTAATTGCGTAAAGTCGCCAAAAAACCTCAGCCCAAGGATCTAGCCCAGAGATCCCACTTAAACAGATCCAAACCTAAACAGACCCGTGACAACCGTGAGTGAACCCAAAAGCTACAAAGAAACCGTTCTACTGCCCCAAACCGACTTCAGCATGCGGGCCAATGCGGTGAAGCGCGAGCCTGAATTGCAGGCCTACTGGCGTGAAAAAAAGCTCTACGAAAAGCTCGCTGAAAGCAACGCTGGTAAACCCTTCATTCTTCACGACGGCCCGCCCTATGCAAACGGCGATTTGCACATGGGCCACGCCCTTAACAAAATTCTCAAAGACATCATCAACAAGTACCAGACGCTGCAAGGGCGAAAAGTTCGCTATGTCCCCGGCTGGGACTGCCACGGCCTGCCGATCGAGCTAAAAGTACTGCAAAAGCTAAAGTCTTCAGTGCGCCGCGAGCTAACGCCGCTTTCCTTACGTCAAAAAGCAAAAGAATTCGCCCTCGAAACGGTCTCCAAGCAGAGCGAAGGCTTTCAAAGATACGGCGTATGGGGCGACTGGGAACACCCCTACATGACCCTACTACCCGAATACGAAGCCGCCCAGCTAGGCGTGTTCGGCAAAATGGTCGAAAACGGCCATATCTACCGAGGGCTCAGAACCGTTCACTGGAGCCCGTCATCGCAAACGGCCTTAGCTGAAGCTGAGCTGGAATATCCTGAAGAGCACATCTCACCGAGCATTTACATTGCCTTTCCAATGATAGAGGCCAGTGAAAGTGCCGAAGAAACGCTCGCGCCCTATATAGATAATTTGGGCGTAGCAATTTGGACGACGACGCCTTGGACAATTCCTGGGAACGTAGCCGTTTCGGTCAATGCCGAGCTGGACTATGCGGTGGTAGAAAGTGCCTCTGGTGAACCGTTTAAATATTTGATTGTGGCTAAAGAGCTGGCCGGAAAGCTGGCAGAGACGTTTGGTAATGGGCTGAGCGTAGTCGCAGAGCTGAAGGGCGCTGCCCTAGCAGGTTCTACTTACCGACATCCGCTGGCGGGTAAAGAGGACGTGTTTGATCGCATAAGTCCGATTGTTGTTGGCGGCGACTATGTGACCACTGAATCGGGTACGGGCTTAGTGCACACGGCCCCTGGTCATGGGCAAGAAGACTTTGCTGTTGGTCAAAGAGAGGGACTCCCTATTCTGGTGCCCGTAGATGAGCGTGGCAACTTTACGGCTGAGGCGGGCTCTTTTGAAGGGTTGAACGTACTCAAAACTGCGAACGACGCCATTATCGAAGCGCTGACTGAGGAGAAGGTACTGCTGAAGCATGAGCCTTATGCTCACAAGTATCCGTATGACTGGCGGACGAAAAAGCCGGTGATCTATCGGGCGACGGAGCAGTGGTTTGCTTCGGTGAAAGGGTTTGTGGGCGAAGCGCTAGCGGCAATTGATGAGGTGAAGTGGATTCCGGCGCAGGGCAAGAATCGGATTACGTCGATGGTGTCTGAGCGCTCGGACTGGTGTATCTCTCGGCAGCGGAGCTGGGGCGTGCCGATTCCGGTGTTTTATGAGGAATCGGGCGAGCCATTGATGACGCAGGAGACGATTGCGCACGTGCAGGCAATTGTGGCTGAGAAGGGATCGGACGCCTGGTGGGAGCTAAGCGTTGAGGAACTACTGCCAGAGCCGTATCGAAGTAACGGTAAGACCTATATGAAAGGCACTGACACGATGGACGTGTGGTTTGACTCGGGATCGTCTTGGGCCTCAGTGGTGCAGCAGCGAGAAGGGTTGGAGTATCCAGCCGAAATTTATCTAGAAGGTTCTGACCAGCACCGGGGCTGGTTTCAGTCGAGCTTGCTCACAAGCGTGGCGACCAACGGCCATGCACCCTATCGGCAGGTGCTTACTCACGGCTATGTGCTGGATGAAAACGGGCGCAAAATGAGCAAGTCTTTGGGCAACGGCGTTGATCCTAAAGTGATTATCGAAGGTGGCAATAACAAGAAGCAGGAGCCGCCTTATGGTGCAGATGTGCTGCGGCTTTGGGTGTCTTCAGTCGATTACTCGGGCGATATGCGGCTGGGTATGCGCAATGTGAAGCAAATGTCGGATGTGTATCGCAAGATTCGCAATACGGCCCGGTTCCTATTAGGGAATCTGTACGATTTTGACCCGGCAAAAGATGCGGTGCCGTATGAGCAGATGCCTGAGCTAGATCAGTACATGCTGCACCGGATGACGGAGGTGTTTACCGATGTGAAAACCGCATTTGAGTCCTATCAGTTCTTTCAGTTTTTCCAGACGGTTCAGAACTTTTGCGTGGTGGACTTGTCGAACTTTTACCTGGATATTGCAAAAGATCGCCTGTATATTAGCGCGGCGGATTCAGCGCGTAGGCGCAGCTGTCAAACGGTGCTGGCGGTGGCGATTGAGAACTTGGCAAAGGCGATCGCCCCAGTGCTCGTCCACATGGCCGAAGACATCTGGCAGTCACTACCCTACGAAACTTCAGCCGAATCCGTCTTTGAATCTGGCTGGGTGACGCTAGAAGATCGGTGGCAGCGGCCTGAGCTAACGAGCAAATGGAATCAGCTACGCACTCTCAGAGACGAAGCGAATACGGTGTTAGAGCAAGCCCGCATTGACAAAGCAATCGGCTCTTCTTTGCAGGCCAAGCTGAGGCTGTTTGTCTCTGACGCTGAGCTAAAGGCTACGCTTGCCGCCATGAATCCGGCTCAAAGCATGGATTCTGATTCTGACCAGGTAGATGAGCTGCGCTACTTGTTTTTGGTGTCTCAAGTAGAGCTGGCTGACAGCGCTGCTGAATTAGAAGGCGCGAAGTATGAGGGTGGCACTGAAGCGGTGCGAATGGCGGTGGTGGACGCGGACGGAGAAAAGTGCGATCGCTGTTGGAATTACTCCACGCACGTAGGCGAATCGGCTGAAGATCCGACGATATGCGATCGCTGTGTTGCAGCCCTTAAGGGCCAGTTCTAAAGCAGAAAACCAGCGCTAGGACACTTTTACAGGCCATTTCTTTACGAGATGGCCTTACCTATCTTTACAAAAGCCTGCGTATCTACCATGCATGCTAATGTACTTAAACAGATCTAAGTGCATACAATTACTGAAATTAAGTTTGTAAACTATTCATAAAAACTTAGTCTTTATTACGGATTGCGAAAGTCTTCGCTCTACGCACTTTTTCGGAAAGCTTTCGTCTCTTCATAAAAGCTTTCTGAAAAGCCCCCGTAGTCATAAGCCATCGATAAAGCATTAGGGCAAATTATGTCCGGGCTTTACTCCTTTGCTATGCTTAGCTTGGTAATTCCACCTAGCGGCGTTTGATAAAGCTCCCCAAAGAGCCCTATCGTGCCTTCATTTAGCGTCTATGCTACGGATATTTATTTGCTCACTGCTTCTTCCATTTATCGAGGCCCAATGAGCAGCTTACACATGCCGTCTGTTTCTATTGTGATACCGGTGTATAACGGCGGCGATGCCTTCAGGCGATGCCTAACTTCGCTCCAGCGCTGGGCGCCTCCCGCGACCGAAATTATTGTCGTCTCTGACGGAGACTCCGATGGCAGCTGGCGACTGGCCGAGCAATTTGCCAAAACATTAAACGTCCAAGTCATTCGCCTGCGCGAATCTAAAGGGCCTGCTAACGCCCGCAACGTAGGGGCTAAAACGGCCCAAGGCGACATCGTGTTCTTCGTGGATGCCGATGTCGAAATTTTATCAGACACCCTTGACCGCATCTCTGAAAGCTTTCACGCTAATCCTCAGCTAGCTGCGCTGATTGGCTCCTATGACGACGCACCGGGCGCGCCCAACTTTCTCTCCCAGTACAAAAATCTTTTCCATCACTACACCCACCAAACGGCCTGTTTAGATGCTTCCACATTTTGGGGAGCGTGCGGCGCAATTCGTCGGCCTATCTTTCAGGCTATAGGGGGCTTTGACGCGAGCTACCGTCAGCCTTGCATTGAAGATATTGAGCTGGGCTATCGCCTAAAGCAGGCGGGATATGTCATTCATCTACGCAAAGACATTCAGGTAAAGCACCTTAAGCGGTGGACACCTGTTTCACTTTTGCGAGCGGATGTATTTTACCGAGCGTTGCCTTGGATGGCGCTACTGTTGCAGGTACGTCAAAAGCATCCAGCGCAGTATGAGCAATTCACCAGCGATCTCAACCTTAAGTGGAATAGTAGAGTGAGCGTGATGCTGGTTTACGGCTTGCTGCTGGCGGTTGCGATCGCCCCATGGCACACGAGTGGCCTTATCCTAGCGAGCCTGTTAGGGATTGCACTAGCCGCCATCAATCTCCCGGTGTACCAGTTCTTTCGCCAAAAGCGCGGCTGGCTGTTTGCCGTGCAAACGGTGCCCTGGCACTGGCTGTACTTTTTCTATAGCGGCCTAGCTTACGTTGTCACGCTGGTTCGTCATCAGCTGCGGCCAATACTTCCCGGTCGGCCCAGTCAGTCACCTGGGTAAATGGCTCCCAACTCAAGCCCGATCGCTCACTTCAAATCATTTCAACTTACAGATTCACAGAAATTTTCAGGGGTTCTTTTATAGATGGTTTCCAGTACTGTTGTTATCGGCGCAGGCCCAGCGGGCTTAGTCACTGCCTACGAATTAGTCAAAAATGGTCAGCAAACCACCGTACTAGAACAGTCCGATAAAGTCGGCGGCATCTCTCGCACTGAAACCTACAAAGGCTACCGCTTTGACATCGGCGGGCACCGCTTTTTTACCAAGGTTGGCGAAGTTCAGGCGCTCTGGAAAGAAATCCTGGGAGACGACTTTATTCAAGTCCCTCGCATGTCTCGGATTTACTACCGCAATCGTTTTTTCGACTACCCGCTCTCTATTACTAATACGCTGAAGAACCTGGGGCCTATTGACAGCGGGCTGATTGTACTGAGCTACTTGAAGGCGCGCGCCCAGGCCAAGCTAAACCCTAACGTAGAAGCAGAGAACTTTGAAGAATGGGTGACCGAGCGCTTTGGTAGCCGTTTGTATCGCACCTTTTTTAAGTCGTACACCGAAAAGGTATGGGGCATTCCCTGCGATAAAATTCAGGCCGAATGGGCCGCACAGCGAATTAAAGGACTCTCTCTTTCCAAGGCGGTTATCAACGCAATGTTTGGTAGCAACGATACCAAAACGCTAATTAAAGAGTTTGACTACCCTATACTTGGCCCCGGCATGATGTGGGAAAAGTGCCAGTCGCTGATTGAAGAGACTGGTTCGGTGGTGGCGATGAACACCCGCGCCCTGCGAGTAGAGCGCACCGGAATGCACATTGATCGTGTGATTGCTCAAAAGGCCACCAAAACAGGCAGTGAGACTTTCGAGGTAACGGGCGATAACTTTGTGTCAAGTATGCCGGTTAGCGCGCTCGTCAGACGCCTCGATCCACCGGCACCGCCCGCTGTGCTTGAAGCAGCTAACGGACTGAAGTATCGCGACTTTTTGATTGTGCCTATCGTCGTTAATATCAAGTCGCTGTTCCCCGACAACTGGATTTATATTCACAGCCCAGAGTTTAGAGTCGGCCGTATCCAAAACTTCAAAAACTGGAGTCCAGCGATGGTTCCAGATTTAGAAAAGACCTGCTTAGGCATGGAATATTTCTGTAGCGAAGGCGATGACATCTGGGAAAAAAGCGATGAGGAGCTCATTCGCCTAGCCAGCGAAGAAATTGTCGGGCTAGGGCTTGTTCCCGACGTGTCTTGCGTAGAAGACGGTACGGTAATTCGGCAGAAAAAGGCCTATCCGGTGTACGACGGCGAATATCGCAAGCATTTGGCCGTATTACAAGAGTATATGGAAGGCTTTGAGAACTTGCAGACGGTGGGCCGAAATGGCATGCACCGCTATAACAACCAAGATCATTCGATGCTGACTGGACTATTAGCAGCGAAAAACATTCTTGGAGAGAAGCACGACTTGTGGGATATCAACACAGAGCGCTCTTACCATGAGGACTTTACCAAAGAGCAGTGGACAAAGCTGAAAGAAGAGAAGCAGCGGGAGATGAGCGCGGTTGGCTGATGATTCTAGAAGGGCGCACTCGACAAATCAGCCGCCCGTCGCATCGGAGGAATCTCCTCAGACATCTCTCCAAAGTAATGGACGACAGTTTTTGAGCGGCACCTTCTGGGTGTTTTTATCAGAAATATTAGTGTTTCCGACAGGTCTAGTGACAGCGGGTATTTTGACCCGGCAGCTAGGCCCAGAGGGCTATGGTGTGCTTACCCTGGTTGCGGTGCTGGTGAGCTGGGTGGAGTGGACAATTGCCTCTATCTTCGGGCGTACGACCATTAAGTTTGTAAGCGATGCCGAGGACTGGCGGCCCGTCGGTACGATAGTGGCTCAGCTACATTTAGGCTTGGGCTTAGCAGCAGCAGGAATACTCTGGCTACTGGCCACGCCCATCGCAGAACTGCTGGATATTCCGAACTTCGTGCCCTATCTGCGGCTATTTGCCCTAGATATTCCGATTTTTTGCTTGGCGTACGCGCATCGGCAGCTGCTGATAGGGCAGGGTCGCTTTTCGCAGCGGGCGATCGCGAGTGCCGGACGGTGGATTGCCCGACTGGCAATTATTGCGCTACTGGTTGAGTATGCGGGCTGGTCTATCAATGGCGCAATTTTAGGTAGCCTGGGGGCCTCGGTTGTGGAGCTAATCATCGGTCGCTGGTTTGTGCAGCCTGCCGTTTTTAGTCGCTCGTCTTTTCCACCGCAGCGTTTGTTTGGCTATGCGATTCCGCTGTTTATTTTTGCCATTAGCCTCCGGCTATTCGACAAGCTTGATTTGTTCATGCTAAAAATTTTAGGTGGCACGGTAGAACAGGCGGGGGTGTATGGTGCAGCGCAAAACCTGGCGTCGATTCCAGGCATTTTTGCGCTGTCTTTTTCTCCACTACTGCTCTCTACACTTAACCGAACGCTGCGCCTAGAAGGACTGCCTTCAGCCCAAAATATTGGTCGCAATGCAGTCCGAGCGATTATTGCACTTATGCCGTTTGCCTCGCTAGCAGCAGCAGCTTCAACTTCTATCGTAACCGTGGTGTACGGGAAAGCATTTACGGTGGCAGGGCCGCTGCTAGCTGTATTAATTTATGCTTCCATGCTGCTACTGGTGATTTCGGTGGCGACGGCGATCTTAATAGCAGCAGGCAGGCCAAATTTGACGGCGATGCTGGCCGTACCGATGCTGCCCGTGTCAGCTATTGGCTACGGACTATTTGTGCCCAAATACGGAGCGATGGGCGCTTGCTGGGTCAATATGGGAGTGGCGTTTTTAGGAGCGATCGCATCTCTCGTCGTCCTATACAAAATTTGGCGAATTACCCTGCCAGTGAGCACCGCCGTCAGAAGTCTGCTAACGGGCGTTATTATCTATGCCATTGCCATTCGCTGGATGACGCCCGATCTCTCTTTTTTGTTCAAGCTAGCGGTACTTTCTTCCGTTATTCCCTTAATTCTACTAGGACTAGGCGAGCTGAATAAGACAGAACGTCAGTTTGTCGCCTGCTGGGCGACCCAGCTGCCTTTGCTACAGAAATGGGCAAACCGGCAGCAGTCATAAGCAGTCATCCTTAGCTATGAAGATTTTGATCGTTCATGACTATGCTGAGCTAATTGGCGGGGCCGAGATTGGGGCGCTAACGCTGAGAAATGGGCTGCGCGATCGCGGTCATGAAGCCCGAGTCTTTGCCGCTAGAACCAACCTCAAGCAAGAGAGCGCAGTAGACCATACCTGCTTTGGTACAACCTCTCGAATCCGTGGCTTAGTGCAAACGGCTAACCCTTTGGCCTACTGGCAGCTAAAACAGGTTATTGCCGATTTTCAGCCAGATGTGGTGCATGTTCGGATGTTCCTGACACAGCTATCACCGCTCATTTTGCCGCTGCTACGATCTGTTTCCAGTCTCTATCACGTGGTCTGGTATCGACCTATTTGCCCCACCGGCAATAAGCTTTTGCCTAGCGGAACCGCTTGCCTAAGTCCAGCAGGCACTGCCTGCTTAAAGCACGGATGCTTGCCGCTACACGACTGGATACCGCTAATGGGCCAGCTCAAGCTGTGGCGACACTGGCAATCTGCTTTCGATCGGGTGGTGGCCAACAGCAACGCGGTGAAGCAGCAGCTTGTTCAAGGCGGCATCAGGCCAGTTGAGGTCATTTGGAATGGCGTACCAGAACCGCCACCGCCGTCTTACCCGAGGCCATTGAACCTGGCACCGACGGCTGTTGTTGCGGGTCGACTGACACCTGAGAAAGGCGTGGACGTAGTACTGAAGGCCGTAGCAGCGATGAGCGATCGCCTGCCTACCCTACAGTTACTGATTGCTGGCGACGGGCCTCAGCGCAAGGCGCTACAGGCACTCGCTCATGATCTGGGCATTGCCGATCGAGTGAAGCTACTCGGCCATCTCCCACGACAGCAGGTCGAACAGCAGTTTGCAGGCGCTTGGGTGCAGGTCGTGCCCTCCCTTTGGGCAGAGCCTTTTGGGTTTGTAGCGCCCGAAGCCATGATGCGCGGAATGCCGGTGATTGCAAGCAATAGCGGAGGTCTAGCTGAAATTGTGAAAGACGGAAAAACCGGATTTTTAGTGCCGCCTGGAGATGTAGATGCGCTCGCTAAGACGCTGATGACGGTACTGAGCGATACGGATTTAGTTGAGCGATTAGGTCAGTGTGGACGCGATCGCGCTCATGCTCACTTTAGTGAAACTGTTTGGCTCGACCAGTTCGAGGCTCTATACGAGCAGATGACTACGAGCAGATGACTACGAGCAGATCACGATAAGTAAATGACCGTAGGCAGATAAATTTTAGAATGCTCGCTTAAAAATTGTGCGATAAGGTAATGGCGCGATAGGGATAGTTCACAGACAGGTTGCAGACATTTAGAGCAAACACCACAGTAGATAAGTAAATAACACTCAGATAAGCACTATGGCCGAAATAGCGACTGAAACAGCTAATATCAATAAACGCGCTGAACTGAGCCCCATTCCGCTGGTATCAGTGGTCATTGAAGGCTTTAACGAATCTCAAGAGCAAGGCTTTGCAGACAATACAATGGCCGCTCTGAAGCGACAGAACTATCCGCTAGATCGCGTTGAAATTATTCTAGTCGGCAGCCGCGCTCAGTCGGCTGAATGGCAGGAAAGCTACTGCAACGATCCGGCCCCTTTTCTATCGGTTAAAACCGTTGCCGCCGACGATGCCCTTTACTATCGGCTCAAAAATCTAGGTGCTCAGCAGGCTACCGGTGAAATCATCGTCTTTACCGACTCTGACGTGTGCCCTAAACCCACCTGGATTTCTGCCTTTGTCGAAGGCATTCAGTCTGGCGCAGATGTCTCCATCGGCATCAGCTTATTCAAAGACCTCAACGGCTGGACAAGCCGCAATATTCTTCACAAAATCACGGTGTGCATTACCTTCGCGTACATCCTTGGCAAAATTTTTGAGCATAAGCGCGGCCAAATTCCAAACATGGAAATCAGAGGATTTGTCGGGCATAACGTTGCTATGCGAATTGAGGTTTTTCGTCAAAGCCAGTTCAGTACAGAGTTTGGTCGGCTGATTGCTTCACCGCTATTGTTTCTCAATCTGGTCAAGCAGGGATACGAGGTCGTCTTGCATCCGAAGCAGCAGGTCGTTCACTTCTTTGAGTGGGGCTACTGGGTGCGGTTGCACTACCGCTTTGGCTACGAGGTGTATCAGCTGCGGCGGCTAGATGAGACCTATCCTAATCAGTGGATTGCGAAGCTGGGATGGCTGGAGCCTGTGGCGACGATGCTGTGGCACATGCTGCTAGATATGCCCCGATGGTTCCGGTTCAGCCGGCTGATGGAGATGCCCGTATTGGCGCGGCTAGGGCTGTTTCCAGTGGTAGTTGTACTATCGACCATTGCACGAGGGGCAGAGATGTTTGGAATGTTCTCAACGATGCGATCGCCAGCTGCCATGAAACAGTGGGCCGAGAGCGGCAGCTGAGCGTGAAAGCCCTTGTCGAAACGCTGTTGATTCTAATATTCGTGGTGCTTGGTATCGTTGGGATGTTTCACCATGAGCTATGGCGAGATGAAACTCAGTCGTGGCTGCTAGCAAGAGACAGTGCTTCTGCTATCGATCTCTTTCGCAACACCCACTATGAAGGTCATCCTCTGCTATGGCACTACTGCCTTTATGGGCTTAGCCGCATCAGTCGAAACGTGCTGATTATGCAGGCATTCAACCTGCTACTAGCCGTCGGAACGGTGGTATTGATTGTCAAGCAATCGCCATTCTCTCTGCTACACAAAGGGCTGATGGTGCTTGGCTATTTCACGCTGTACGAGTATGCACTAATATCCCGTAGCTACGGGCTTGGGGTGTTTCTAGCATTTTGCTTTTGTGCGCTTTACTGTCGGCGGCAACCTGCTTTTTGGGGCCTGACGGGGGCGCTAGTGCTACTAGCAAATACGAGCATTTTAGGCCTGATCATGAGTGGGGTGTTGGCGATCGCCCTCTACTACCGCCTCACGCTTTCATCCCAGCGTAAAGCTCTCGGCACGCATCTATTCGTACTCTGTTCGGCCTGGGGACTCTCTGCCTTCCAAATTGGCCGAAGCCTTCTAAACCCGATGGGCATTGAAGGGTTTGACGCTGACGCTAGAGCTGCCACGCAGGCAACAGCCCAAGCCACCGTGCAGGCCACCACAGATGCGACCCTGCACGCCACCCTTCTCGAAAATCTCGACAAGCTGTTCCAAATTATTCTCAAAAGTCATCTGCCCCTGCCCAAGTTCACCTTTCACTTTTGGAACGATCACCTGCTACAGGCGCAGGCCCAAACCCAAACCAGCATTAGCCTCATTGTTCTCATAGCCAGCGGACTACTCACAGGAATCGCTTTATTTATCGCTTTCCAGCTGCTAAAAAGAACCCCGCTCTATCTATCTATTTACGTGCTGGGTAGCATCGGCATGATGAGCCTGTTTGTATTCGCCTACCGGGGTAGCACTCGGCACTACGGCTATCTGTTCATTTTGCTATTGGTATGCCTGTGGCTATCGCAATGGTCTAGACGCTACACCACGTCACAAGAGCCGCATTCGTTCCCTTTCTTTCAGCATTTATTTACGGTTATCCTCTGCATTCAGGCCTTTTCAGGTATTTACGCCTACTGCTCAGATATTCTCTTTCCATTCTCAGCCAGCTACCAAGCAGCCCAAATTTTGCAGCTCAATCAGCTAGACGAGCTTCCGCTGCTAGGCATCAATCAAAGACCGGTCTCACCGCTTTCGGGCTATCTAGACCGGCCGATTTACTATCCTGAATCTCGGCAGCTCGGCAGCTTTTGGGATGTTTCGTATCCTGAGCTTGTCGAGGAAAGCGCGATCGCCCAGGCCATCGAAACCTTTTCGCAAGAGCACGCGGCCTTCGTCGCCATCCTCACCTCACCGCTACAGGAACAAGCGCTTCAATCTTCCGACTTAGTGATTAGCTACCTTACCTACATTGGCCCTAGCATCGTCAAAGACGAAGCCTTTTATCTGTATCAAATAGAACAGCTACCATAGGTTGAGACAGTACTATACGCATGTCGGGCGTGACTTTAGTGAAACGGATATGTGATGCACAAGCTTTTTAGAACCAGACTCTTGTTTGAGCAGTTTAGAGCCGCAACAGCGCTGAGGCTTTTAGTGTCTGAAATGGTACTTAAGTGGTGCGATCGCGATGCCATTGTTAGCTACGCTCAAACAGGCGAGGACAGAATTATACGGGCACTTTTAGCTGAGCACAAAGGCCCGTATGGCGAAGAAAAAGGCTTTTATGTAGACGTTGGCTGCAATCATCCCACAAAGTTCTCAAACACGTTTGAGCTATATAAAAGGGGCTGGAGCGGCATTAGCGTTGATGCTAATCAGGTCTTAATAGACAAACACAAGCAGATGAGACCGGCTGAACAAAGCATCTATGCCGTTGTCTCGGATACCGAGAAAGAGATGGTATTTACCCACTTCAAAGATGACCTGGTGTCTTCGCTGTCGCCTAAGCATGTTGGAGAGTGGGCCGAAAAAAGAGAGATAGATCGAGAAGAAACCGTCCACACCCTTTCTTTAAACCGCATCTTGACTCAAGAAGGCGCACCTCAAGCGTTTGACTTACTTTCTATTGATGTAGAGGGACACGACTTTGAAGTACTTAAGTCCATCAGCTTAGAAACATTCAAGCCGATGCTCATTGTCATTGAAATGCATGGATTCCAAATCTCTCGATGCGAGGACAGCAAGATATACAGGCACTTAATTGAAAGGGGCTATAGGATGGTCGGATACGTTACGATGAACGGCTTCTTCAAACGAGACCTGTAGCGTTCTTGTGCTGTGTTCTTATGCTGCGTTCTTGTGAATAGTGCGTTCCCAGAAGAATCCGCTGGTTGTTGCAATTTGCGAGAGAAAGAACAGAATAGAAACAAACCAGGGAGACTTTACGTCCTCGCGGCTAAGCGGATAGGCGAGCAGATCTTTATAGAACTTGAGAGGTTCAATGCGGATAGGTTTGCTGTTGCGCTGGGCGCGTACCTGATGAAAGCAAAAGGCGCCACGGCCGTAGCCGAAATGCTGCCGCCAAAAAGACTCTAAAGACAGATGGTGAGCATGGCGAATGGTCACATCTGAAACATACTTCATGATCAGGCCTTTTTGCTGCCAGCGATCGCACAGCTCCCTATCTTCAGCCGCAGCCAAAGGAAAAGACGTATCGAAGCCACCCACCGCTAAGTAATTTGCTTTCGCCATTGCAATATTGTTGCTAGCAAAAAACATCTCCTTTCTCGGATCGCTATAGTACGTGTACAAATAGTCGATTAGCGCCTGAGAAGCAGTGGAATAGAGATTATCAGGCAATGCGTTGAGACTGCGGCCACCGACCATAGCATCGGGAGACTCAATCAGATGCGCTGCAAACCCGCTAAGCCAGCTAGGGCTAACCATGCAGTCATCATCGGTAAAAGCAATCAGTTCGCCGGTTGCCTTTAGCGCGCCTGTGTTTCGAGCGGCGGCTGGCCCCGCATTTTGCTGACGCAGCAGCGTCACGTTAAGCTGCGAGCGAAAGGGTTCAACCACGCTGTCCATAGGCGTCGGGCTACCATCGTCTACCACGACCACTTCAAAGCGATCGCGCGGATAGTCCAGTCGGCTAAAGGCACTCAAACAAGCCCCGAGCCGAGCAGGCCGATTATAGGTCGGCACCACAATCGAGAAAAAGGGCAGCAGCAAAACACACGACCTCTTGAAATAAGTCACTAGTGATTGTACCGTAATCGCCTCTGACTAGACTCCGTAGAGATAGATAGGAAAATATTTCTGCTGTACCAAAAACAATTCCCGCAAGGACTGTAAGCCTTACGGGAATTGCGAAACCAATGATTTACTTATCGAAGCTGGTGATCCGACTCGAACGGACGACCGGCTGATTACAAATCAGTTACTCTGGACTTCTGAAACCCTTTTACATCAGTGGGTTTGAAGGTTTTAGTTTTTGTTATTTTTGTCTGTATCCCAATCTGTACCCCAAAACAAAAGTTAACAATCTGAAAGTGGGTTCACAGCTCTATAGTCTGTACAGGCAGTCTCAAGGCCTTTGGTGCCATAATTACACCTGTAGATATAGTGGAAAGCCATGGCGGAAACAGTTTCCCTACAGCTGCCTGAAAAATTACATCAGCGGTTAGTCAACACGGCTCAGGCCATGGGACGGCCTTTGGAAGCGGTGATTTTACATGCGATCGCAGTCGGTAGCTCGCCAGATTGGGGTGATGTCCCGGCAGAATATCAGTCAGACCTTGCTGGCTTAGACCGCTTAGGAGATGAAGCCCTATGGAAAATTGCTCGCGGGTGCAAATCACCAGATGAGATGGTGCGATATGACGAACTATTGGATATAAATCAAGCGCGTACGTTAACAGCGTCTGAGCGGTTGGAGCTGCTGAGCTTACGTCAAGACGCTGAGCAGTTTATGCTACGAAAGGCTCATGCTGCGGCTATCTTGACATGGCGAGGTCATCAGGTATCTGTAGCCTAGCTGTACCTGGCGTCTGAGAAATATGTCAGTTTATATTCCCGTCAGTTTGCGTGAGCAGGTCAGAAAAGCCGATGGTGCGCAGTGCTGCTATTGCAAAACACGGCTTGGCTCAAAAAGAGGCGATTTTGAGTATCACTAGCAGCTTAAATTAGACCACCGCTGCCGATGGCCTAGTGAGCAATGGGGTCAAGTCTCTAAGGTCTTAAATACGAGGAAACTACTAACCGCATTTAGGCAGAGGTTTGGGATCCGGTCACGGCCAATAACCGAGATGTGTTAAATGGGGATGTGGGGACGATTATCAACATTGATTTGGAAGAGCAGGCAGTCACGGGTCAGCTTGATGGTTAAAGGGTTACTCACGATCGCACCGATCTGAATGAGATTACGCTGGCCTGAGCGGTGACGATTCACAAAAGCCAGGGGGCTGAATATTCGCCTCAAATACTACTGATGCACATGCAGCATATTTGAGGCTCAGTCGGAATCGGCTGTATATCGGGCAACTCGGGCTCAAATGATGGCGATTTTGATGGGGCTGAAGAAGGCTATTGTTGGGTTGGTGGTACGACAGGTGAAGGCGTAGGAGCGGAATATGTTGTTGAGTCAGCGGTTATGTCTATAATTCAAGATAAAAAATAGGACATTGCCATGAGCGATATCCCAACCATTACAACTGAAATTTTCGTTGCCTATTCACAATGCCCTCGGAAGGCTTTTCTGCTTTTGTTTTCTGAGGACAGGGGAAATCCTCATGACTATCCATTGGTTTTAGGAAAACGTCGCCAAAGCAATCGAGACCAATATCTGGAAAAGTTTCGACAAGGGCATCCTGAGGCTAGAAAATATGATCCCAATGCTTTCAAAAAGCATACATTTTTGGTTGAGGCAACCCTGCGGTCGAAACCTTTAGAAGCCTATTGTGCTGTTTTGACGGAGACCAATTCTGATGAAACCTCCCGCCAGAGAAGATACGAGCCAACGATCGTCACGGGTACCTATAGCATTACCCCCGAACAGAAAACAGAACTATTATTTGTAGGTTCAGTGCTGGGAGAAATTCAGAAACAGGAACCGACGGTTGGACGAATTGTAGGGATGGATAGGAAAACCCATCGGGTTCGATTAGAATCCAACTATAGGAGTATTAAGCAATCTCTTAAAATACTGAAAAGCTGGTGTAGAAAAACGCCTACAGAGCCTCCCACCTCAATTCTGAACAAGCATTGTTCATCCTGCCAATTTCAGGAGATGTGTCGAAAGCAGGCTGAGAAAGACAACAACCTGAGTTTGCTAGCTCGAATGACGCCTAAGGAAATCAAAAAATATAACAAGCGTGGGATTTTCACGATTCAGCAGCTGTCTTATCTTTTTAAACCCCGCCGCAAGCGAAAAAAACGGAAGAATCCTGAGCCTGTAAAACACAATTTGGCGTTGCAAGCTCTAGCAATTCGAGAAAAAAAGATCTACATTCAAGAGCTACCAGAACTAAATCGACAACCGGTAGAACTATTTCTAGACATTGAGGGCATTCCCGATCAACGTTTTTATTATCTAATAGGACTGTTGGTATGTGAAGGAGGAAATTGTACTCAACATTCATTCTGGGCCGATAGACTGGATGATGAGGCAGCGGCTTGGAAGAAGTTGTTGGCCAAGATTAATGATCACCCAGCAGCTCCAATCTATCATTACGGAAATTATGACTCAAAGGCATGTAGTGATTTGGCCACAAGGTATTCGAGTGAATTCGATGAGTTTAAGGAGCGACTGATTAATGTCAACACATTAATCTTTGGGAAGATTTATTTCTCAACATATTCCAACAGTCTTAAAAATATAGGAAACTCCTTAAACTTTACTTGGACATCGCAAAAGGCATCCGGGTCGCAAAGCCTTGTGTGGCGTCACCATTGGGAGGAAACTGGCGATAAAACAGTCAAACACAGTTTGCTTGCCTACAACAAAGAAGATTGTCAAGCACTGCAATTGGTGACTCATAGAATATCGAAAATAAAAGATATTTCTGAGTCGCAGGAAAATATAGAGTTTACTGATCGCCTCAAAAAGCTATCTACAGAGACTGGAGAAGAAATTCATCATCAGCTTGAAGCCGTGCTAAAGTTTGCTCATTCAAATTACAACAAAAACAAACTAATTCTCAACAGAAAAAAGATAACGAAAGAGAATTCTGTGAAGCGTGGGCCTAAATACGGACATCTTGGGCATCACAGAACCTTGCCTAGAGCAGACAAAGTTACGCATCTTCCTATGAGAGCAGGCTGTCCAAAATGTACACGTCTGCTCTCCAAGACAGAAAAAATAAGGAAGAAGACTGTCATCGATTTAAAAGTGAAAAAGACCGGTTTTCAGAAGAAAATAATAACTTATGCAGCCACAAAAGGGTATTGTGAAACCTGTAAAAAGTGTTATAGTCCAATCTTTATTGATGAGCTAGGTCATCAACTGTTTAGTCATTCATTTAGGGCATGGCTAGTATATCAACGACTCTTTCTACGCCTTCCCTTCAACGTGATTGAGTCAGAAGTTGAAGAACTTTTTCATGAGACTATCAGCCAGGGCACTCTCGTTAATTATGTAGGGAATTTTTCAAAATATTACTCAGAGTCTGAGCAAATGCTACTCAATAAGATTCTAGATAGTCCTTTTATTCATGCTGATGAGATGTCAATCAATATTCGAGGACTAAATCAATACGTCTGGACTTTTACAGATGGAAATCATGTGATTTTCAAATTGACGGAGACAAGAGAATCAGACATTGTTCATGAAGTTCTACATGGATATGATGGTGTGCTAGTTTCAGATTTTTATGGGGGCTATGATTCTGTATCTTGCAAACAGCAAAAATGTTGGGTGCATCTGCTTCGAGACACGAACAATAATCTTTGGGACAACCCATTTGACACTGAATATGAGGATTTCATTCTAGAAATTAAGAGATTTATTTTACCTATTTTTGAGACAATTGATAGATATGGATTAAAGAAAAGATACCTTAGGAAATTCAAAAAAGGGTAGTGCATTTTAGTAAAGGACAGAGAAAAAGACAGGATCTTCTCTGTCTGCCATCTTCTTTCTGACTAAGCGGTTGTACTCATGAATGAACAGCCAGATTGCACCGATGTGATTCTCTAGCTTTTTCGAGAAGGATAGCGTCTTCCTCACGAGCCGCGAAATCCGCTGTCTCAGCGTGTTGTTTAGCCTCTCAATGTAGCTGGTCAAACCGCTATCTTTGCCGACTGCAACATGCCGTTTGCTAGGAATGACGCTGACGTACGCTTCCCAGTAGTCGGTGTAGACCTTCGCACATTGTCGATACACACCAGGTAATGACTCCCACAGTGCGATCGCCGATTCCCTAGAGCGGTTCCCGATGTGACAGCCAATGATTTCTCGGGTATCTACATCCATCGCCAGCCATACCCACTGCTTGTTGCCTTTGTTATCGACAAACGACCACAGCTCGTCCATCTGAACCTTCAGCTTGCCTTTGGCCTTTGGCAATACTTCTGCCGTTTTGGGGGCTGCTTCATAACAGGCCTTCACATAGTCTTGCAGCCAACTGTCTGAAACACCTGTAGCCCTAGCGACGCCTGCTAACGGAATTTTCTCTAGCAACAACAAATTGACTAAAGACAGGGTGTCTTTATCTTTTGGCTTCCACTGCGGGTCTTCTACAAACTGGCGGTTGCAGTCTCGGCATTTATAATTTTGCTTACCACGTCTAGTGGTACCGTTCTTCGATATCTCGTGAGAACCACAGGTAGGACAGGTCATTTCGACTTTCATCTGCTTCATTCCTCGGAAGTTGCAACAGCCATGTCTTATTTTTCTCTATCCTTTACATTAATGCACTACCCAAAAAAGAAGCAGAACGATTTTATGGAAATAACATCAGAGGCAGAGATTATCAATCCGAATTGGCTGCTAAGTATCAAAAGCGGTTTAAACGCTACGAAGAGAGTTTGTTTATCTTTCTTGAGTATGATTCCATCCCATGGCACAACAATACAGCAGAAAGAGCCCTGAGACACATTGCCGTTCAGCGAAAAATTTCAGGCTCTTTTCACGAATCTGGCGCATCTTCATACCTGGCTCTACTTGGGATTATGCAAACCTGTAGATTTCAAGAAAAATCATTTCTAAAGTTTCTAGTTTCAGGAGAGAAAGATGTTGATGCTTTCAAATCTCCCAAGAAAAGAAAAAGGGAAAAGGCTGTTGCGTCTGATATTTCCGCTGCTGACTAGCAACGTTAAACGCTAAAAATAGGTAAGTATTCAGGTTCTTTTAACAGCATAGATAGAGGAGCTAGGATAATTTAAGCAAATGAATACCTCGAAGGGCAATCAGCCGCTATCAGAAGAAACACTGTCGTCAGTCGGGCCATCAGAACTGATTTGGATCATCTTGCAGCAACAAACGGTGATCGCCCAGCAGCAAGCGGCGATAGAAACGCTTCAAGCGGAAGTTAGTCGATTAAAAGAGCAGCTAGGTAGCGATAGTAAAACGAGTTCAAAACCACCATCGAGTGATCTGTTGAAAAAGTCAGAGCGCTCGAAGAGAAGCAGTGCAACCAAAGGAAAGGGACGCAAACCGGGTGGCCAGCCGGGTCACGAAGGAAAAACACGAAAAGGATTTAGCCGCATTGACCGCATCGAGATATTGCGCCCCGAGGTGTGCGGCAGTTGTGGCAGTCGAGAGTTTGCCTCAACTCCAGTGAATCGATACGAACATCAGGTGGCAAGACTGGTCGCCAATCCGATAGAAATCGTGGCTTACGAACAACATCACTGTCAATGTGCTTGCGGGTCAGTGGTCAGTGGCCAGTGGCCGAGTGATGTGGTGCCGACCCAAGATTTGAGCATCGGCATCCAGTCACTCCTGGGCTGGCTCGGAAACTATGGTCACTTGTCCTATGGCAAGCAGCAAGAATTTCTGCGAGAACTCGGTGATATTGAAATTGGCTTAGGGACGTTGCACGCTACCAATGAACGGGTGGCCAACGCAGTGGTGCAGCCGGTTGACCGGCTTTGGCAGTGGGCCAGAGCCCAAGGGCATGTACAGGTCGATGAAACGCCTTGGATAGTACAAGGGGTGAAAGAATGGCTCTGGGTCGCTGGGGCCGAGATGTTTTGTTTGTTCCATGCCGCCGATACGCGCTCGCGCGACGAACTTAAGGCAATGCTGGGTGAGTCTTTTGACGGGGTGCTCAGCTCAGATGATTTTAGCGTTTACAACGGCTATGATGTGAGCGCTCAACAGAAGTGTTTGGCTCACCTAAGACGACACTTCAAACGACTATCCCTCAAAGCCGTAGGCGATAATCAAAAAATGGCCAAGGCCTTTTTGAACCGGATGGATGAAGCCTTTTGCCATCATCGTCAATGGCGTGAAACGCACGACACGAAGGCTTATCACACTTGGGCTAGTCAGTTCAGAAAACGGCTGAGCCATGACCTCAAACGATGGCACAGCAAAGTGGATGGCACTGCTCAGACGCTGCTGAATTCACTCCAAGAAAAAGCGAAACAGTGGTGGTATTTCCTTGACCATCCCGACGTGCCCCCTGACAACAATCTAGCTGAACGCCTAATTCGCTTAGCGGTCACCAAGCGGAAAATTTCGGGCGGGTCGCGCTCGATGATGCGCTTTGCACAAACCGCTGATTTGCTTTCTGTGATTCAAACTTGTCGGCGGCAGGGTCGGTCGGCTTTAGACTTCTTTCAACAGGCTTTGATGGCCGTGCACCACGCGTCGATAGAGACGCCTTCTTTAATTCCTCAGGCTACTACCTGAATACTTACAAAAATAGGATGGATGAAAATGTCTGAGTCTCTGTGGAATAGGCCGGGAGAAGCATTAAGCCATAAAAATGCCTGTAAGGAATTTGGTCTTACAGAGGATGAAGTCTTTAAGGCAATAAAGTCAGGTAAATTGCAATATCGTGAAAATCATGCTCATGGGAACCCTTACTTTCGGCTATTGCGAAGTGAAGTGAAATCATTAGTTGGCGAACTGTATGGGTCTCAGCACTTAGAAGCGCAAGCAGTCAAACATAAATTGCAAAAAATAAACCGAGAAATCAATAGTCTGAAAAGAAAGCTAAAATCTTTGGAAAGGCAGAAAGCTGAATTAATTGAACACCAGAATCAGTGACTTAGGCGATCGCGTTGTCTGTTTTAGGCTGCTTCTATTTAGAATCCTCGTTACCCATTAATTCTGTTGAGGAACGACTGTAACCATTACCTCACTCAAGGTCAGCATATTGCGGTGGGCTAGCCCCAACCCTTTTAGTCACTTTGGGATACTTATATCTTGCACCAGTCTCAATAAGCTAGGTCAGGCAGTGATCGGATGATGATCTCAAAGCCATAATGAGCCGCGATATCAGTATGGTGCCTGATTTGTCTGAGCATCTGAGACCAAAGCACAGAAGGCAATAGTTTTTCTAGCGTCAACCGAGCAGTAGCCTTCCAATCTAAGACGGGAGGCCAAGCCCAGAGGTCAACCCAATGGGCCAGCAGATAAGCAATGAGCGAGAGTACCAGCCAGCGGTAGACTCCTAACGTTGTCCCCTGCCCGAAGCAGTGGAGCCCAAACTGATGCTTAGCAGTCTTGAAGAAGCCTTCTATGGCCCAACGTTTGCGGCCTAGTCGGATGAGATAAACACCCGAATAAGGATGAGTCGAGGCCACAAAGCGTAACTCTCGTTTGTTGTCTGCACGTTTGAGCCAAAACCACGAGACGGTGAGCGGATAGTCGAGATCGTGAAAATAAACCTGTAGACCTCGTTTAGCATTGCCTGGAAGGTCTTTGAGCTTTCGGCCATCTTGTAAAAGACGAGAGTTTTTCATCCCGACAACTGCTCTCCATCGTCGCCGACGGATGGCCCCCAGAAATTCGACGGTGCCAAATTCGGTATCTGCTTGAACACTTCCCCGTTCTGTCGTTGACCAGAGACTTAGGGACGCTGGCCAACAGCTTAGCGGCTAATTGATTAGGGCTCGGTTGCCCTTTTCCTCGCCAGACCCGAAAGCTCCACGGTATTCGCCTGTTGCCAATCACGATATAAAGCACAACCAGATGCAGACCACGCTTGCCATTGAGCATTCTTACCCATGGCTCGGGGGCGTCGATATCATCAGTCGGGGTACTCAAATGCCAAAATTTGCCTGTCTTCTTGAGCGTACTCAAATCTATCAACAGCCGCACGGGCATATCCCTCCGAACGGGATGCGTTGCAAGCTGTTTAACGATGGCGGCTCGGGTCGTGCGGATCACCTGCCGGGTTGACCAGTGATAGCGATTAAAAAAACGACTCAGAGAGCTGGCTGATTTGACTTGCGTGTGCTCAGGTAGCGCATGACCTTGCGCATCTAAGAACAGTCCTAGAACGGCTTTTAGACTGGCTTTTTGATAGACACTAGGCATCAAAGAAATGAGGCTGTACACTAGCGTTTGGGCGTGCTGAAGCATGGTTTTGATTACCGTCTTCTAAACTTTTTCTACGCCCTTTTTTTCAGGTTTTCGTCTCTTGCGCAACCCCTATTGAGAATAGTGCAAGATCTCAGGATACTTTCCTTTGGGCGCTTTCTCCTTTATCTCCATGACACTGACCTGATGCCACCAGTCATCCCCAAAATCAAACCAATAGCCAAAGATGTCCCCTTCGGATAAGCCCAAAGAGACCATCTTTGTTTTCGCAACATCGTTAACAGAAGCAGGCCCCATCGGCATTTTCACACCATATTTTGTGGCATTAGGGTCATTCGATCCCCTCCCCCGATTTGGAATTCATACATATGCTCCTCTTCTCGGTCAAAAGCACTAAAGAGAATGTTATGGAGATCCTTTAAAGTGTTGCTTCCTTTTATCTCGACAATCCTAGAAACCTTAGGATTTTCGGCAATAAAGTCTTCAGTCACAGGCCCATCAATGATGGCGACCAGCAAAACATAAAGCGTCTCGGGAGACTGTTTAACCCCTTTACGGTCAGAGGCTGAACGGTTAGAGGCTGAAGGTCGAGCCGCTGAAGACGGTGCGGCTGAGCCCCCGACCTTGGTGAGAAGATCCTCTTTATCTCCTGGCAGATAGGGAATTAACCCTTTTTCAAAAGCCTCTTCCTGAATATATCTAGGAACTGAACGAGCATCCATCATCAACCCATTGACCGAAATCATCCAGGCCATGAGATTATTGTCTAACTTGCTCGGCAGACACCAATCAGGATCTATCTGATGCATGCCTAAGGTATCGCGCACCAGTTTTGACTTGGCCCCTCCGGTACTGGCACTGACCCCAAATGCTGAGTAGAGGTCTTTGGCACTCATGTGAGGGTCTTGAGACGGGTCTGATAAAAAGTTGACCATACCAATGGCGTGGGTAATCCCGCAGGCCCAAGTTTTATCCCGCCCGGTAGTGCATTTTAGTAAAGGACAGAGGAAAAAGCAGGATCTTCTCTTTCTGCCATTTTCTCTCTGAGTGAGCGATTGTACTCATGAATGAACATCCATATTGCACCGATGTGATTCTCTAGCTTTTTCGAGAAGGACAGCGTTTTCCTAACGAGCCGCGAAATCCTTTGCCTCAGCGTGTTGTTCAGCCTTTCTATATAACTGGTCAAGCCGCTGTCTTTGCCGACAGCCATATGCCGTTTGCTCGGAATGACGTTGACGTATGCCTCCCAATAATCGGTATAGACCTTGGCACACTGTCTGTACACAGCAGGGATTGACTGCCACAATGCGATCGCTGACTCCCTAGAGCGATCACCGATGTAACAGCCGATGATTTCTCGGGTATCAGCATCTATTGCTAGCCAGACCCACTGTTTGTTGCCTTTGTTCTCGACAAACGACCACAATTCGTCCATCTGTACCTTCAGCTTGCCTTTAGCTTTGGGCAAGACCTCAGCCACTTGAGGCACGGCTGCGCATAGCAAGCATTGACATAATCTTGCAGCCAACTGTCTGAAACACCTGTGGCTCTTGCAATGCCTGCTAACGGGATCTTCTCTAACAACAGCAAATTGACTAAGCCCAGGGTGTCTTTATCTTTTGGCTTCCACTGCGGATCTTCGACGAACTGACGGTTACAGTCTCGGCATTTATAGTTTTGCTTGCCACGCCGGGTTGTGCCGTTCTTTGATATCTCATGAGAACCACAAGTTAGGCAGGTCATTTCAATTCTCATCTGCTCGGCTCCTTTGATGGTGCAACCGCTATGCCTTATTTTCCTCTATCCTTTACATTAATGCACTACCGAGCAGTGAACCCACCGAAAAGCTTGACTGGGATGCAATGCTGACCAATATGGCTGAGGATATATCCCAAAAACTATCACACAATCCTGAGTTTGCCTCACCCAGGTCATTGACATCGAATCCAACTGAACAGCCGCCTGCAAACTTAAAACCACCGCGAACACCTAAGCCTCGGAAGTCTCCGCTCCAGGAAGCTAAGGCACTCGAAAAGGGCAAGGGATCTAAAAAGAAGAAGAAGAAATAAGGCAAGGGGTTTAGTTGAGGGCTCTTTGCGATAGCTTCAGGAGATACTCAAAAAAAGAAAGAACTCGGAAGAAGAAACAATAATTTTAAAGCGGCAAGGTCGATCACGCCTTTCAGTCACTCCGCTTGTCTCTTCAGGTCATCGTTCATACCTCTAACTTCCCTTCACCCTCGAATGACCCAGACCTTTCGCCCCTGTTGAGTCTTCATCTGCTCTACAGCCGTCCTCTCTGCAATCGGCACGGCTCCACCCCGACGGTCAAAGATAACCAGCCAACCCTCACTCAATCCAAGCCCAGCCAAATAACCCTCTAACTGTTCTAGCCCAGCAGTCAAAGGATCGGGACGATTGTCTCGCCACACCTTCAGCTCCATCGCCATCACCGTTTTTCCATACCGCAAGCACATATCCATCCGGCGAGTGCCGATCGCGTATTCTCGCTCCAGCGTACCGCCACCATTCACCACGCGATGCAAAAACGCCATCATCACCAAATGAGGCGCTATCTCGTGATAAGGCGCACTTTTCATCAACGGCTCTCCATGCTGCCGCCAAAAAGCTAAAAACGCCGAGAGTAATTTATCGGGATCTAGCGATCCATCCGCGCTTAGCCAGCTCGGTTGAATCACTGGCATACTATCTTGCGGCCCCTCTGCTAGCATGCGGGGCAACACTTCTCGATATATCGGATTAGCAATCGTCAGCCCGCTTGCCGGGTTACGCGCCACCAACCCCAAATCCACCACAAACTGGCGATCATCAGCAGATACAATGCCTAAGTCCTGCCCCGCTAACATCGGTTCAATAATTGCTCTCACTCTAGGCTCTCTTAAACGCTCCACCAAGCTATCTAGGTGCGTATCCTGCCTTCTAATTAATCTCTCTTTGGCTTCATAAATGTGGCCTAGTTCAATCGTGACGGACTCATCATCAATAATTTCTTCCACCGCTTCTTTGGCCAACGCATTTACGAGCCAGGGCTGGCCCTGAGTCAGTGAAAAAGCTGCTGCGATCGCCTCCCGCGTAAACGGCTGCCCCGTATCGTCAGTATGCTGCGCGTAAAGATCAGCAACATCTGTTGCAGTAAAATTTTCTAAAGTAAGAGACTTCACCTTGATGTTAAAAGGGCTTGCTGTATTTAATCTATCACTGCCACCTGAAGCCACTTTATAATCTCTCACATCCCGCAAGCCAATGAGTGCTAGCGAGTGAGGAAACCCTTCCGGCCTGACTGGGTAGCCGTCTCGCAACTGACGGAGTACAGAAAGTAAAACATTGCCTTGCAACGAGTCAATCTCGTCAATAAAAATGACTAGCGGGCGAGAGGAATGCTGCGCCCAGCTCTTGAGAGCTGAGCCAATACGCTTACCCGGTAAAGACTCGGGCCAAGGAGGTGGCTGAAAATTATCAGGCAACCGAAACTGAGCTGTATCTTGCCATGCCTTCAAAATAGCCAGCTCTGCGGCCCCAATATCTTCTGGGAAAGCTGCACCAACCTCCACAGAAACCATAGCTGCGGCATATTGGCCACTGTCAGTCAGGAGCTTGGCCAAGGCAATCATGGCAGTCGTTTTGCCAGTTTGCCGAGGAGCATGCAAAACAAAGTAGCCCTGCTGATCGATCACGCGCTGAAGCTGCGGCAGCCGGGCCGTCGGCGAGAGCATGTAATGGATATCTGCTTTGCAGGGGCCAGCAGTATTGAACCAACGAGCCATAGAAGATACTAACCAGAGCAATACTAATCGTCACAGTGGTTACAGCTTATCTTGTTTCCGAGGGCGTGGTTCACAAATGGACATTTTTAGGTAGGGCAAACGCATACTCAGGCGAGTAAGACTTGAACGAGAAAGTCATTGTCCCATCCGGCTTTGAGCCGTTTGGCTTTTTTAGACCCCTTGGAAGACTCTTTCGCGAGCAAGTTGAGGGCAAGCTTTCTCATCACAGTCATGTTCTCCGGGGCATGGCCTTTGCGGATGCGCGAGTCATCTTCGTGAAAAACGACATCCAAGCTCCAATGCAGCCGGTTCTCAATCCCCCAGTGGCCACGGCTGGCATAGGCAAAGCGTTCAATACCACCGTCTAAACGGGTGAGGAAGTAGCGCCGCTCTACAGTCGGCGGTTTGCCCTCGATACGACGTTCGGCTTCAATCATCCCCACCCGTTTGAGGCCCGCCCATAGGTGAGCATCTTCGAGATGTCCCACGTTGGCCAGCAGCCAGTAGCGCCTGATTTCAATTCGACCATGGCCCTTCTCAATCGTCTGATGGGCTTCGTGTTCAATATCTTTGAAGTTTGTCTTGCAGGCCCAATCGAACAACTGTTCAACATCTTCGTGAAGGTTGCCCTGATTGCCTTTAAAACTCAAAACGTAGTCAGCGCCTTGGTCAGTAATCTGCTGGGCAATCTCCTTTTGCGCACCCATGGCGTCAATCGTGACGATACAGCCTGAGACATCCAGGATATTGAGCAGCTTGGGGATAGCGGTAATCTCGTTGGACTTATCAGAAACTTTAACTTGAGCGAGCACAAGCTGATTCTCGCTGGCCCAGGCACTCACCATATGGATGGCCCCTTTACCTTTACGCTTATCGTACGAGTGACGTGCACTCTTACCGTCTAGAGAGACCACCTCACCTAAGCTCAGCTCGGCGATACTTTTACCCAACTGACGAAGCACTCCTGCAACTGAGTCGGCTCTAACAACGCAAACACCCTCGCAATCGTATCGTGAGAGGGGATGCCGTTGGGCAAGCCTAGAAACGTTTTTAGCCAGTCTGACTTGCTATGACCATAAGCTTCTATCCCTTCCCAGGTCTCTGCCCCACAAATGACTGCGCAAATCGTCAGCGCGACAATATCTAGCAGGGGATGCTCTACCAGATAAGCTGTTCGCGGGTCTTCGAGTGTTTCAAAATGCGTTAGCAGGGAACCGGATGGATGCTGTGTTGGACTCATGGCAGGGATACACAAGGCGTTACTTGTACAGTGTCCCGCTTCTTGGAGTATGCGTTTGCCCTACTTTAGCGGCGAGAGAACGATTGATAAGAGCTGCAATTGCTCTAGGATCGCTAGCTTTTGCAGCCGCCATAGCACCTGTTGGTTCAATAACCATCGTTTTTGCCAGTTAATGAAATGCTTTCACATATCTTTTCCGATTTGTTGGACTCAATAAATCGGAAAAGATATCACTGTGAATAATACGGAGTTTAGAGCCCTATAGCCCAGTCTACGGTCAGAATCATCAGCAGAAGATCACTGATGGGGAAAACAATTAGCGGCGTGAAACAAATGTACAGCGTGAAACGAGTGTAATTACGCGATCGCACTCTTAAATAATCTATGTATTATCACCCGCAACGTATCAGATTTCAAAAAGGCAAACGTCCCTACAGCTGGACAGTGCGAAGTTTTTCTCGAAGTAGAATCTTGGGCAGGCATCGCCACCGCGATCGCCTAGAGTAACGAACATTCCATGCCTTTTCGGTATTGGAATGTTCGAGACTGGTTGAATTACCACACTCAACCAGCTCAATTATGGAACTCTACACTCGCATTGAGCAAGTACTCTCAAAGCTGCGTCCAGCCTTTAGCCGAGAAGTCCCATTTGAATGGTTTGTGCTGCTATTGTGGGGCGTGCTGTTGAGCCAGCAGCCAGCAGCAGTAACGAGCTACTTGAACGGCTTAGGGTTAGAAGAAGACTGCTACGGACGAGCGCTGCACTGGTTCAGGTCACAAGCATTCAAGATGGATGAGGTCTGTCAGCGCTGGAGCCAATGGCTATCAGAGCATCCACAAGTCAAAACACTCAAAGGACAACGAGTGTATGCCGGAGACAGCATCAAAGTATGCAAAGAAGGGCGCAAAATGCCAGGTGTCAAAGGCCTACATCAAGAGTCAGAAGATGTGAGCAAACCGGAATGGATTCGAGGCCACTATTTTAGCGCCCTGAGTCTGTTGCTAGGCACTGGCAAAGCCCTATTCGCAGCGCCCATTGCGCTCAAGCTGCATGATGGCATTGAAACAGGTGGCGTCAATGGCCAGCAGACGCTGGTCGATAAAATGGCTGTTATGTGCGTCGCCTTTATGACCGAAGGGAGCTACGCGGTCTTAGACGCATACTATGCCTCAGATAAGGTCTTGCAACCGTTCCGAGCACATGGACTACACCTGATTAGTCGGGCCTCAATTTCGACGGTTGCCCGTGCGCCTTTTTCCGCCAATCCTAGTGTTCGGGGCCGGGGCCGTCAGAGAAAGTGGGGCTCGCGCATTAAATTAAGAGAGTTGTTCGCGCCATTGTGCGAATGCCGCCGCGCTCAGGTATGGCTCTATGGAGAGCAACAGCTCGTTTACTATCAGCAGTTTGAGTTTTACTGGGATAGCCCTGAGGCGTTGGTGTTGTTTGTGCTCGCTCAACTGCCCAATGGCAAACAGATTATTCTGCTCTCTAGCGACCTCACACTCACTGGGGCTCAGGTGATTGAAGCCTACGGCTGGCGGTTCAAAATCGAACTGAGCTTTCGGACGTTAGTAAACCTGCTCGGTGGCTTTGACTATCGCTTCTGGCTCAAGTCGATGGATAAAATATCTCGCTGGCCCAAGAATTTGGTCTTAGCTAATTTCGATGATGATTTTCAGGCGCAAGTCACTAGTAAAGTCGAAGCATTTGAGAGATTTGTCAATCTCAATGCCATTGCTTTGGGCTTGTTGCAAGTGCTGGCGCTAGAGCTACCCAACACTGTTTGGACTCACTTTCCCCGATGGTTTCGTACACTGCCTAAACATGGTTTACCCAGCGAGCAAATTGTGCGGATGGCATTGCAGCACCTACAACCCACCGTTTTATCGAAACGTAAGCCCTCTCTACTTCTTGCTAAATTGCTCGCAGCAAAAGCGAAGACCCCAGAAATCTTGGAAGACTTGCCTTTTGCCGCTTAAAATGAAGCTCAGCTTTCAACAGAAACTTCGCACTGCCTAGCCTACAGTCAACTCTTTGATGACCGTAGCCCGTCATGAAGTAGATCCCTGAGGCTCTACCGAACCCTCCTCTGGATGTTCCGAGTCATAAATTTCTCTTAAATACTTAAACCATGCTGAATCTGTTTCTTGGCCCTTGGCTTGCTCACACATTTTCGCCATGTACTGGGGCGCGTCGCATAGCAATTTAGCGATCATACGCTTTAGCAATTCGATGTCTTTTTCCTTTTCTTTCGACAGGTCATCTGACCACTCTTTATAAGTTTCCTCCCCTTCATGAACAAAGTGGCATCGCCGCTTGTAAGCCTTGTCCACCACTTTTTCTCGCTCGCTGAGAACTGTTCCCGAAATGTCTGATAGCCTTGGCAATAAAAACTTAAGACGTAATTTCTGCTTCCCACCCGACTTCAGAAGCAATCCTTCAGCGATGATAGTGTAATAGAGGATAGTCAGTTCCACGCCATCAAACGGATCTTTATTTCTTTCCGAGCGAATGGCCTTAAGAAAATAACGAAAGCCCTTGAAAAATCGAAAGTTCAGCTTGTCCTTGTCTCTTTTTTCAACTACCTCAACAAGAAGATTGGCAAACATATCTTGATATTGCTTTTCCTGTAACCAATCGAGGTTCAAATTGCACTCCGTATTGAGCCCTAAAGGAAGGTGCCCATAGTCTCTATCTCCCCAAATGATGCATCTGTCCTGTCGTTTCGAGCCCTGCTGTCTTGATTTAAACTTCTCTAGGCTTTGTGGGAATGGAAGAGGATAATCTGGATGTACATAGCTCCAATCAAGCGCGTGGAGTATCGCTAGTGACCACAAGCTATAGACTTCGGCCTGATGAAAGACATAATCAAACTGATGCTTTACCTTTATCCCTATGAGAGGAGAATGAAAGAATTTTGGAGCTTTTCTTTCATCTATTTGTTTTATCCTTTCGCTTGCTTCACCGCTGTTGACGCTGCTTATCTTCTCTATAAAACGTTGCTTGTCGTCCTGAGATCCGGAGATAAGTACAATGTTTCCACCTGCGAATTCTATTGTTTCTGTCAAAGATGAGTTTTCTAATGAGATGAAGATCCAACATTCTTGAGCATGTGCATCTATGTATTCAACGGTTAAATCAATAAGCCGCTGAGCGTCTTCTTCAGAAAAAACTTCGATTGTATTCTGACATATGCTTTCTAAAGCATGGTCTGCTGCTAACTCAGCTATATCAGAATAGAAAGAAGCTGAACGACGAGATTCCATTAGTGCCGCCAGGAAATTCCGAAAAGGGCCAGGACTGAAAAAACATTCTTCCCACACCTCTTTTTTTGAGTAATAGTATAGTAAGCTTATCGCACTATCTTTCAGTTGCTTCTCTGGATGCTGCTTTTTTGCCATGCTCCTAATCTTTTCAATCTAGAGGTGAATGTTGTCTTCAATACGTTAATCGTTTATCCTCCCGTATCAAAAGAACCCGAGTTGTTTAACCTCCGGCTCTACTTCAGACTTTCCCACAGGGGAAGGATTATCCGCTTTACTAACGCTCTTATCTGCAATGGCTGGCTCGCCCACCCGAGTAAACGGCTTGATCTCAATCTCTTCGTTGCTAACCTTTTTCAGCTTAATCTCAGCAGCCATCTCCTCAAAAGGATTATCGCCGACTAACTTAGACCGTCTAGCCCACTTACAACAAGCAGATAGATGCATCAGCAACCGCTTAGTCGAGTCACTCGGCACATTCGCCGTGAGCCAATCAAAAATTGATTGATAGTCATTCGGACTTTTGTAAGGGCAACGATCTAAATGATTTGCCACCCACCCATACATACGAATAGTCGCTGGAGATTTCCCTGTTTTACGAGCATCTACATATTAGACTATATCGGTAATAGTGGAAACCCTTGCTGCATAAGGCTTTCAGCGATCAGTCAAAAACCGGCTGAAGTGCTTGCCTCATAAGGCTTTGAGGGCATTTTTCTCTCTTATTGCCGATAAAGTCTATTGCTTCCACAGCCCAGGCAAAGTTGTTTTGGAAAGTAGGTAGCTCTCCTATCGGATCGACTGTTGTTAGCGTCGTACCAACTTGGTACTTTTGATAAGTAGCATCAAATTCGCCATATTCGATGTCCCGTTCAATTTCAAACGCTTTATCTTTCGCTAGCTTTCGGTTCAGTGGATTGCTGCGAATACCCAAGGAAACATAGTGACGCTTACCCCCGTGAGTAAAAACTAACTGTAGCCAACCCCTTGATGTTTTTATTTGAATTGAGCCACGTTTGGCTCTCTGACCAGCTTTTTGAGAATACATGAGTTTTTCGCTCCTATGTAGAACGCATGTCCTAATAAAGCGAATTATATTCAGCTTGCTGAATTTTTCAAGCTGTACCCCAAATCTGTACCCCATAAACTATCAAAAGACGGCTCTGTAAGGCTTGCTCAAGATACTTTCGATCTGACTGTACCCCAAATCTGTACCCCATAAGTCTTTCCAAACCTGTCTAAAAGCACCCAAAAATGCCCAACCGCTTTTTTAAGCGACGTTCAAAAAGCAATCCCCGCAAAGCTTGTAAGCCTTACGGGGATTGCAACATCATTGATTTACTTAGGAAGCTGGTGATCCGACTCGAACGGACGGCCGGCTGATTACAAATCAGCTGCTCTACCAACTGAGCTACACCAGCATTTGTCTTCTAACGCCCTGTAATCGGCTAACTAAAAAGTTAACGGCTCAACAAGGAACTTGATTATATCAGAGGATATGGACAGTTTGATAAAAGAATTTGAGGCGCGAAGAGCAGTCAGTTTTATGGAGCGCTCAGCGCCTCAAATAGCGCTTATATTATCCCGAAGATACAGAAAGCAAAAAGCGTTTATGCCTTATTGTTTTCGACGGCCCAACGAGCAAGCTCCGTGCGGTTATGCAGACCCGTTTTACCGAGCATGTTGCTCACGTGGCTCTCAATAGTACGCTGGCTTACCTTTAGCTCCTCAGCAATCTGGCGGTTAGCCATGCCTCGGGCGACAAACTGCACCACCTTCAGCTCGGTAGGCGTTAGCTCTACGTCAAAAGGAACCTGAATGGTCGGAATGGAGTTTGGCCCCTTATTCTGATGGTGGATAAGGCGGGTAGCTTGCTTCAGCGAAGACTCTACTTGAGCCACCAGTTCTTCTGGCTCAAATGGCTTCACCATATACACGTCCGCGCCAGTCGTAAGGCCCTTAACGCGGTCTTGGCTTTGCCCTTTTGCAGAAAGAAACAAAATGGGAATCCAGCTTTTGCCCGGATCTTGACGCACCTGCTCTACAAACGCATAGCCATCCATTTCTGGCATCATCACGTCGCAAATGATCATGTCAGGAGACAGATCGCTCAGGGCAGCGAGGGCTTCTCGGCCGTTGCCCGCTGTCATCACCTGATAGCCCCGGAACTCTAAGTAGTCTTTTACTAGCAAGATGAGATTAGGATCGTCATCAATAAGTAAGAGCTTCTTCTGTTCCCCTGTATTACCTTCTTTCATGCCGTATGCTCGCTCACAAGTATCTAACGGGAAAATTCTCGTATTCAATATAGATAGAAATTAGTCGTGCGCTTCTTGTATGACTGATGGCCGATGTTCTTTGTAGAGCAAACGTTCACAGCAGACTCACTAGGAGGGATTGACTTGAATTCGTCTTTTGGTCAGCTTCTATGCGGATGCAGCTTTGTGCCAAACGTTGTTTGGTTTGACAAGGCTATATTCAGCGTGAATACCGATTGACGTATCAAGTATTCCCAAAATATTCCATAGCATCACTCACCCATTAAGGTACGTTGATGTGCACTAATCGGTTGCCTTTGAGAGCGGATGCTGTAGAAATACATAGTCTGCAACTACATTTCCGGCAATCAAGTGCTCTTGAATAATGCGCTCAATCACCTCCGGCGTGGCACTGTGATACCAAACACCTTCCGGGTAGACCAACAAAATTGGCCCTTTTTGACAAACCCTAAGGCAGTTAGCCTTTGTCCTAAAAACGTAGGAAGAGTGCTCATTAACTGGAACATCTAGTTTCAGGGCCTTTAGGCGCTTCTTTAGGTAGTTCCAGGCAGCTAAGCTTTCTGCCTTGTCACAGCATTTCGGGAGGGTTTGATCAGCGCATATAAAAATATGCCGTTGAATTTCAGCGAGAGAAAGCGCTGTGACACTCTTTTGAAGAGCGCTAGCATTTGCTTCAGACTGGTTCGGTGACATATCAAACGCACTAGGTACACATTAAAAGGCAAAGCTTTACGTACAATCAATGATCGCTATCACAGTACGTAGGTATCAAATGTTACTCGCATGGCCTTGGCGAAAATACACAAAGGAACGGTAGATGATCACGCTGCTCAGTGATTTTGGCTATCAAGATGCTTACGTGGCAGTCATGAAGGGGGTCATAGCCTCCATTGCACCGGGCGTTGGGCTATGCGACTTAACGCACCATATCCCACCACAGGATATTCTAGCCGCTCGCTTTAACTTAATGAGTGCCTGTGCTTATTTTCCAGTTGGAACAGTGCATTTAGCCGTCGTTGACCCGGGCGTGGGGTCTCAGCGGCGGGCGATCGCACTCCAGTACGCTGACGGGTTTCTAGTCGGCCCAGACAACGGCTTATTTAGCGGCGTGCTACAGCAAGCATCACTGACTGGCAAGCCTTTGATTAAGGCGGTAACACTGACGAATGCTCGCTATTGGCGATCGCCCCACCCAAGCGCTACGTTTCACGGCCGAGACATTTTTGCCCCCGCTGCGGCCTACTTAGCTAAGGGTGTGGAGATTGATGAACTGGGCGATCGCATCGATCCAAGCGCTCTTGTGCAGCCCACCCTTCCCCCGCTGGAAAAGCAGCCTGTTAACGCATCGGCCCTCTATATCGGCAGCATCCAGTATATCGACGGATTCGGCAACTTAATCACCAATATTCCTGCGAAATTTATTCCCAACAGGCTGTGGCAAATCACCTTAAAAACGCCGCTCAAAACGCACCGCTTTTCTAGTATAAAAACTTACAGCGATGTGCCCAATGGAACACTGTCAGCCTTAATCGGTAGTCACGGCTGGATAGAGATAGCTTGTGTAGGTGGTAGCGCTGCGGCAGTGCTTAAAACATCAGGTGGAGCAGCGATTGGAACCCCTATAGAGCTGCGCTTAGTCTCAAAGCCGTCCTAAGTTCAGTACATTCACGCAAACCGTTTATCCGGACTTCAATGTCCGTGATGGAATACGTCAATAGTGATGCAACCTATCGCTCACCATCTTTTAATCTACATGCGACAAAATTATGATGATGCTCACCGGAATCAAGGCCTTTGAAGCTCGCTGGCAGTCTCTCAAAAGCTGCTACGCGACGAGCGCTGCTGATAATCGCCTTTTAATGCAGGCCATGGGCCGACTGGTCGATAACTATGCGACTCACGAAGAAATTTCTGAAGAGCTACCCGTTTCCCTGCAAGGCCTGTTCGATCATCTCGTTGATGCCTACTTGAATGGCTATTGGCTAGACACCGACGAAAAGCCTAATCAAAAAACCGTTTCGCCCGCGTTGTTGGCTGCGCAGCAGATGCGCCAGCGCCGAAAAACAGAGCCGACAGCCGCTAGCGAGGCCTCGACTTATGTCGTTCGAGACCGCGCCGAAATTTATGCCAGCATTCCCCAGCGTTCCTAAGTAACTTTGCGAGCTGTAAAATACATGCTCAATCGTCTGGTGGAGACGATATCTTAGTAGCGGCGGCATGCCTTTACACGTCATCAGTAGGCTGCTTGCTCGCTGTTTGCTCAGGTTAGCTTGTTTGTACGAACCTCTCCACCATAAATATCGACCGCAAACGTTTGCACAGCTGGTCGGACAAGGGGCGATCGCATCTACCCTCACCCACGCCCTCCAGCAAAACCGCATTGCCCCCGCCTATCTCTTCTGCGGCCCACGCGGCACCGGCAAAACCTCCAGCGCCCGCATCTTAGCCAAATCCCTCAACTGCCTCGAATCCGACACGCCAACCGCCGAACCCTGTGGCAAGTGCGACGTATGCCTATCGGTCAATCGCGGCAACGCACTAGATATTGTTGAAATTGACGCCGCTAGCAACACAGGCGTCGATAACATTCGCGAACTTATCGAAAGAGCACAGTTTGCTCCCGTTCAGTGCCGGTACAAAGCATACGTGGTCGATGAATGCCACATGCTTAGTACGGCCGCGTTCAATGCCTTATTAAAGACTTTAGAAGAACCGCCAGACCGAGTTGTTTTTGTTCTTGCAACGACCGATCCACAGCGCGTGCTGCCAACTATTATCTCCCGCTGTCAGCGATTTGATTTTCGTCGGATTCCGCTGCCTGCCATGATTAAGCACCTTAGCTACATTGCAGAGCAAGAATCTATTCAGATTGCTGAACCTGCTATCCAGCTAGTCGCCCAAATCTCTCAAGGCGGACTTCGTGATGCAGAGAGCCTGCTAGACCAGCTGAGCCTGCAAGCTGAGGAGATTGTGGTTGAGTCGGTTTGGGATTTAGTCGGTGCGGTGCCTGAGCGAGATTTGTTGAACTTAGTGCGGGCGATCGCAGCCGATGATGGCACCGCTCTAATTGAAAGAGTCCGTAACCTAATGGACAAAGGCCGAGAACCGCTGATTGTTCTCCAAAGTCTCGTGGGCTTCTACCGCGATTTGTTGATTGCCAAAAGCGCGCCTGCTCGTGCAGATATGGTTGCCATCACGCCGCCAACCTGGGCAGAAATGACAGAGTTTTCGCAGCAGCTCTCGGTTGCACAGCTGCTGGCAAGTCAACAAAGGCTACAAACCGCAGAGGTTCAGGTCAAAAATACAACTCAGCCGCGTCTGTGGCTAGAGATTACCCTCACAGGATTGCTGCCGAGCGCATTGGGTGCGGTGGCCCAGCTCAGTGCAAACGGGGCAGGCGATCGCTCAGTCAAATCAGTTCTTTCCATTGCCAATCCGCCCACCATCTCGACGACGCCCAACGCTATACCACCCATTCAAGCACCAGCTGCCGAAGCCCCACCCGCTGAGAAGGCTCCACCCGAGCCCCCCGAGGTTCCAGTCGCTCCGGCCGTAGCGCCACCGCTTCCAGAGCCTGCTGAAGCCCCTGAACCTGAACCACCTGCTGAAGTTGCGTTTGGCAATTTAGCAGAGCTTTGGGCAAAGATCCTAGCGGCACTCGCGCCCCGAGGCACCCAAATGCTGATGAATCAGCAAGGCGTACTGCTAGGATTTGATGGCGTTGGTGCAAAAGTCGGATTCCGGTCGGCTTCGCTTCAAAAAATGGCGCAGGAGCGCGTTCCCAACTTAGAAGCTGCTTTTGCAAGCGTTTTTCAGCGGCCTATCAAAGTCTTTTTAGAAGTTGTTGAACCTGAAAAAGGCCCCGAAAAAAAAACTGATGCCACCGCAGGTCACCCTCAGCCGTCTTCAGGCACTCGTCCGACACCGCCGCCGCCAAAGCCCGACTCCAGACCGAGTTCGCCGCCAAAACAAACAAGCAGCAGGCTACCTTCAGATACGCCTTCTCAAAACACCACACCCAACAGCCCGCCATCCGCAGGCTCACCCCCCAACGCTCAGCCGTTAAGCGCGCCTGAAGACAGATCGTATCAGCCGCCGTCGAATCCTTCACTGCCGTCTAACGGCACGCCAGACAACAACTGGGCAGCTAATCAAGAGCAGGATAATATCAAACGATTTGCTCAGTTTTTCAACGGTCAAATTGTCAATTTAGATGACGAAGATACAGATCAAGCCCCTTCTCAAAAGTCTTCTGATCCTGGCCCGGACGTGCCTTTTTAAGGGCTCTGTTAGCTACGCAGACTAACTTGGTAAGATTTTTCCAAGGCAGCGCGTACTTTCTGGTGTACGGGATCGATGTCTTTATCGGTGAGGGTGCGATCGCCCGCCCGATAAACCAGCCGAAACGCCAAAGACCGCTGCCCTTCTGGCACACCCTTTCCTCGATACTCATCAAACAGCGTCACAGAATCCAACAGCTTTCCACCAGATTTACTAATAGCGCGCGTGATATCAGCAACAGAAACCGCTGTCGCCGCAAAGAAGGCTAAGTCTCTATCAGACGCTGGATAAGTGGAATAAGCCGAGAACTTCACAGCCTTACCACTCTTACCCGTCAAACACATTTCCAAAACAGACCAGTTAAGCTCAAAAACATAAACCTCATCAGGCAAATCTTGCTCTCTTCGCAGCTCAGGATGAAGCTGACCAAACTTGCCTAAACTAGTTCGGCCTCTCACAAACAGCTCAGCCGTGCGCCCAGGATGCAAGCGGCCATCGCTATCGCTCGTACGATAGTCCACGTCGAGCCCTAAGTTATCAAACACGCATTGCAAAATGCCCTTGGCTTCATGCCAGCTCATCGCCGTCTCTTTATTACTCGTGACCCAGCGTCCGCGCCTCGCATCGCCACCCATAATGCCACCCACCTTAATCTCCTCAATTGGATCGCCTTTGGGACTGTCTTTAGGCTGATTGAAAACATTGCCAATTTCAAACGCATTCAGCGGGCCATTACCATTGTCTATATTGAGCTTAAACGCATCTACAAGACCGTCAATCAGATCGATTCTCAAAGCCGAATACTCTTTGAAAAGTGGATTGGCAAGTACCACCTGCGGCTTTTCTGGGTCTGTTCCAGTCAAAGAATAGTGAATGGTTTCAGTGAGCCCAGCGCCTCTAAAGGCCGAACGTAATCGTCTAGAGAGTGCGGCATCTTCAGTTAAATAGCCTCTAGAAGTCTGCGTAGGCAGCGTATTGTCAAAGTGATCGTAGCCATACAGCCGGGCAATCTCTTCGACGAGATCAATCTCTCTTTCTAGGTCACGGTAGCGATAAGGTGGAACCGTGACTGTCCAAGCATCGCCATCCGTTGCCGTTGCTTCGCAGCCTAGCTTTCCAAGTAGTTCTTCTATTGTTGGCTTATCAAGGAACTTAGTGCGATCGCCCTCAACAACTTTTCCTAAAATCTGATTCAGCCTGCTAAGTCGTAAGGAGACTTCGCGAGTATGAGAGATGTTACCAATATCTGTTCTATCTTCTGCTTGCCCGGTGAGCGTAGCACCTGCAATTTCTTGTAGCAGTTGCAGGGCGCGATCGCTCGCCAAACTCAACTCAGCTGGATTCACGCCTCGCTCATACCGAGCAGACGCCTCTGTGCGTAAGCCTTGCGATCGCGCCGACTTACGAATCGCCGCCGAATCAAAATAAGCCGCCTCCAAAAACACTTTTTGAGTGCTCTCAATGACTTCTGTTTGCGCCCCGCCCATTACCCCAGCCAAAGCAACAGGCACATCATTGGAGGTAATTAGCAATGTCTGTTCTACTAACTTCCGCTCCTGATCGTCTAAAGTCACCAGTGTTTCGGCATCTTTGGCATAGCGCACGCTAACTGTCGTAGAGGAGCTATCACCTGCACTTATAAGCCTATCAAGATCGAAAGCATGAAGCGGCTGACCCCATTCCAACAAAACGTAGTTCGTTACATCAACAACGTTGTTGATAGCTCTTGTACCCGCAGCGACTAGCCGCTGCTGTAGCCACGCAGGAGAAGGCGCGATTTTAATATCTTCTAAAACGCTACCTATATATATAGGACAGGCTTTAGGATCTTCAAGAGTAACCGTCACCGCGCCAACCTTTGTTTGCCGCTCTTGCCCAGCGACCACATCAGACACTGGTAACTTCAGCGGATTGCCGGTAATAGCTGCAATCTCACGCGCAATTCCCACCATACTCAGCGCATCGGCACGATTCGCGGTAGAAGTCACGTCCAAAACAAAATCATTCAGACCCAGCAGCGGTCGTACATCCTGACCAGCCACGATGTCTCCATTCTTGAACCCATCCTCGTCAAAGACATAGATACCTTCAGAATCTTTAGCCAGCCCTAGCTCTGAAAGCGAACAAATCATCCCAGCAGAAGGCACGCCGCGCAGTTCACGCGGCTTAATTTTAAGATCAACCTTAGGCAAATAGCTGCCAACCGTCGCCACCGGGACACACATATCTGCGCCCACATTCGCAGCACCACAGACAATCGTAGAGTTTTCAGCCGCGCCAATATCAACGGTGCACACGCTCAGCTTTTCCGCATCTGGATGAGGCGCGCGCGCTAGCACTCTGCCAACCACCACGCCATCAGCCCAGCTCTGCCGATCTTCAATATCTTCTACCTCAAAGCCTGCCATCGTCAGCGCATCGGCCAGCGCTTCAGGAGAAAGATCAAATTCGACCAGCTCTTTGAGCCAATTAACAGAAACACGCATTGGAAAATTGGCGCTTATGCCGCAGGTATAGATATAGAGGAGAGGAGGCTACAAGCTTTAAAACAATCAGTACTTTGATGCCTTGAAGCTCCCGAACCATCGTACTACAGCTCACCCATCAAGTTTATTGTGTATCCGGCTTCTATCACCTATTAAGAAGCGGGAACACTTGAGACACGGCCGTTTTACGGGCCATCTTCTGTTGTGGCCACGAACTTTTCCCCATCTGTAATGAGCACCTATTGCATAGCCACAGGCTGTCCTAAGCCTAAAAACGCTCCTAACGCTCGGCTCTGTAAGACCTGCGGCAGCAAGCTTTGGCTACGCGATCGCTACAGAGTGCTCGGCGCTTTGGGTCGCGGCGGCTTTGGCGCGACCTTCCTAGCGCGAGATCAGTCTCTCCCCGGCTATCCCTCCTGCGTCATCAAGCAGCTCAGGCCCACTACAGAAGTTCCTAATCTGCTGGAGATGGCTAGGGATCTCTTCCAGCGTGAAGCCAACATCTTAGGGAAAATCGGCAACCACCCACAGCTCCCACGCCTGCTCGATTATTTTGAAATTGCGCATGAGTTCTACCTGGTGCAAGAGCACGTCAGCGGCTCCACCCTTCAAAAAGAAGTTAAGCACGGCGGCCCGTTTACAGAAAGCGGCGTCAAGCAGTTCCTCACGGAAATTCTGCCGGTTGTTCAGTACATTCACAGCCACGAAATTATCCACCGCGACATTAAGCCCGCTAACTTGATCCGCCGCACCCAGGATAAGCAGCTCGTGATGATTGACTTTGGCGCAGTCAAAGACAAGGTAAATCCGCCCAAAATAGATCCCTCCGATCAAACTGCGCTGACCGCCTATGCGATTGGAACACCCGGTTACGCACCGCCTGAACAAATGGCGATGCGGCCAGTGTACGCCAGTGACTTGTATGCGATTGGAGTTACCTGCGTGTTCTTATTAACGGGGCGATCGCCTAAAGATCTCCCCTACGATCCACAAACAGGTGAGCTGCGCTGGCAAGACTACGCTGTCGTCAGCGACCACTTCAGCAAAGTGCTGCGCAAGCTACTCGACATCTCCGTTCACAACCGCTACCAAATGGCCGCAGATGTGCTGCGTGATTTGGACATGGAGCCATATCTAGACAGTCTGTCGCAAAATATGGCCTTTGCCAGCACAGGCAGTGTAACCAGCAGCAGTCGCACTGAGCCTAGTGTGCAGACAGAAGAAGCCGCTAGGGTTTCACCATCTTCACGGATGGCCGAAGCGATCCGAGCCCGCAGGGAACGGCGCAGTAATAAAGCAAGCGCCAGCTACAAAGGAACAGAGCGACGGCGATCTGCAAAGCCAACGGCTCAATCGCTTCTAGAATCCTATGAGAAAGGTCACCGCGACTTTTCCGAACAGGTATTTAGCCAGCTCGACCTGCACAAGCAGACGCTATCAGGTGCCAGGTTTTCTAAAGCCATGTTTGTCAAGGCTAATCTAACCGGAGCCGATCTTTCTAATACCAACTTTAGCCACGCTAATTTAGGCCAAGCCTCACTCAAAAACGCTAAGCTCGTCAGCGCCTACCTCTGTGGAGCGAGGCTAGAAGGCGCAGACCTACGGGGCGCTAATCTTTCTAAAGCCAGTTTAGAGTCGGCTGTGCTGACGGATGCTAATCTTTGCGGCGCAGATCTCACTGGAGCAACGCTCAACGATGCGCAGCTATCTGTGGCAAAAACAAACTGGTCTACCGTTCATCCTAATGGACGACGAATGTTCCGCTAGAGACATCAAAGCTTCCTCCTTTCTCCGCTAAACTAAGGGCAGATTTTGAGTGAGGAAATATCTGTATGTTCGTCGATGAGCTAACCCCTTTTGTGCGAGAGCTAGCACGTCAGCCAATAGCGTTCTGTGGTGGTTTTTTCTCAGGTGTTTTCGGCCTGGACTTGTCTGAAGATCCGGTTAGAAGCTGGTTGAACAAGCAAGGCGCTGATCCGATTGGAACAACGCCTGGAAGTTCAGCACCGACTAATTCTTCTGCGAAAGGCCCACAGTCTATCGATATAGACTAGCAGCGGCTATGCGACAGGTTCTAGGGTTTCCAGCCATTTGAGAACACGATTACTCAAGGCATCATCTTCAGGAGGATTCGCGGTCTGCTGCGAGCTGCTAAGTGCAGATTGCAAGTGAAGCGCTGTGTTGTAGTCAGCGATCGCACAGTTCCAGTCACCATCTAGATGGTAGGTACGGCCTCTTTCTGCATAGAGTGAGGCGTTACCCGGCTGGAAAATCATTGCGACGTCTAAGCAAACCAAGGCTTCTTCATAGTCGCCAATCTCTCTAAAAGTGATGGCCTGGTTGAGTCTCGCACGAACGTTTAGCGGATTAAGATCGATAGCGTAGTCATAGTCAGAGATTGCATCTCCCCAGCTGTGCTGAGTGGCATAGAGGTTTGCCCGGTTGTTAAAGGCTCTATCTAGCCTTGGGTTGATTGAGATTGCCTGGTCGTAGTCAGCAAGTGCCTGGTCTGTCTGATGTAGGGCGTAGTGCATCAGACCACGATTGTTATAGTGCTCTGCTTTTTCGGGCTCTAGCGCAACTAGCCGACTCAATAGCGCGATCGCTCGCAGATAGTTCTGAGACTGAGCCGCCTGACTCGCCTGCTTAGCTAGCAGCAGATTAATATCTGCTTGAGAAAATCCGTTGCTATCTGCTCGCTGATGACAGCTTGCGCGCTTACGAGCAGGGGGATGGAGAAGGATCTTTGATAAATTTACCGATGGGCTAGTTAGTCGTTGGTAGCTTCTAGGGCTGAAGCTGATGGGTCTTAAAGAACGCATGGATGGAGAGTCCTAAAAAATTCATATGTGAAAGGTGAGAAAAGAGCGACTACCCAATGCATGAAGCCTACGCCGTATGGATTCGGGCGATCTCTAGTCAGAGGCTGGTTAAGGCGCTGTCTAAAAGGGTGGTACATGCAAATAAATCAAGTTTAATTACATGTAATGTTATTGATGAAATCCTCTCACGGAAGTAAGGCTGTCCAAACCGAGAAAGAACGGAGGAGTGGCGCCCTTACCCTCAAACAAAAATTGATATATCGGTGTAAACGCTTAAAAAATAAATGACAGGATCGGCATTTTCCCTTTATCAGTAAGTAAATATCAAAAATGAACAACAGCTCTCGCTACATGGCTAGCGATCGCCCTCTCAAAGCAGACAAACAAAAAGAAGGACGAGCGCCTGTCCTAAGCACCCGTCCTTCTTTCTTCTAAACTATTGTCCTATTTTGTCTTTTAACGATCTATCTGAATCCGACAGACGCTTGCCACACAAAGGCGAGCAGCAGGAAGAAGATAGGAAGAATGGGCAAAACGTCAATCAGTGGGCCAAATGCGCGATATGCCTCAGGCAAAGTGGCTACTAGCAGTGCTGCTTCCATAGATCCAATATCTCCAAATGCTTATGTAATAGTAAGCAGTATTTTATCACGATCTGCGATGACTACTCAGTGAGTCCCGGTGATGTCTTAAGTGATGCTTCAGGTGGCGATACTGGAGTGAGCCAATGACCAAATTCTTGAACGAAGCGATCGCTTAAAATAGCCTCGCGAATGGCCTGCGTAAAGCGAATCAGCTCAGTGATATTGTGAATTGAGAGCAGCGTGTAGGCCAAAAGCTCTTTAGCGTGGAGCAGATGGCAAAGGTAGGCTCGCGTAAAGTTTTGGCACGTATAGCAGGGGCAACCCGCATCAATCGGGGTGAGATCTCTGCGAAAGCGTGCGTTTTTCAGATTCCAGCGCTGTCCTAACCTGTCCTGTGGAGCGTCACCGCCGGTCACGCCGCCCGTTAAGGCAGCGCCATGGCGGGCAAGTCTGGTTGGAATCACACAGTCAAACAGATCGATGCCAGCTGCGATCGCCTGAGCCATCTCCCGATAAGTTCCCACACCCATCAAGTACCGAGGCTTATTCTCCGGCAGCAGCGGCGTTGTAGCCTGCACAATCTTTTCAATCAGCTCAGGCGGCTCTCCTACGCTCACCCCACCGATCGCATAGCCCGGTAAATCTAGCTGCGCCAGCTCCTCAGCAGCCTCAGCCCTAAGATCCAAATACGTCCCACCTTGCACAATGCCAAACAGCGCCTGGTCATCACGACTATGCGCCTTCACGCAGCGCTTAAGCCACCGGTAGGTACGCTCAGTTGCGGCCACAACAGCCTCTCTAGTTGCTGGGTAAGGCGGACACTCGTCAAAGGCCATAATCACATCGGCCCCTAGCTGATTTTGGATCTCGATAGACCGCTCAGGTGGCATTTCAATAATGCGCCCATCCCGAGGCGATCGAAACGTAGCGCCTTCATCAGTCACCGTACGCATTTCACTCAGGCTGAACACCTGAAACCCGCCTGAGTCAGTCAGCATCGGGCCATCCCAGCCCATAAACTTGTGCACGCCGCCCGCTTCTGCCACTAAGCTCTCACCGGGCTGCAAGTGAAGATGATAGGTATTTGCTAGCACCATCTGGGCGTTACAGCTTTTGAGCTGATCAGGCGTGATCGTTTTTACATTTGCCAGCGTACCGACAGGCATAAATCTGGGCGTATGCACAGGGCCGTGCGGCGTATGAAATGTTCCCGCGCGAGCCTTAGTGCAGCTGCACTGAGCCTGAAGCTGATAAGAGAAAGCTGTTGTCACAAAAGGGCTACCGAAGAGAGCGCTTTATTTTAGCGTCTTAAAGGCTTAGGACAAATTACGCTCATCATCAATAGAGGCGTCCCAACTTGCAGAAAGCGCTTCATTAACAATCGCTTCTAGCGTGGCAGCATCTAGCGGCGTGGCGGATGCCGTTTCTGGCTCGCTGGGCAGCGGCGTCAAGCACAAGCAGCGATCGTCTTGAACCAGTGCAAAGGTCGTCTCTTCGCCAAAGGTAATTATCTCTAAATAGTCAAAGCTATGAACGTTGAGATACAGGCTGTGATTCGCTACTATCGTCGCCTGAGCAGGGTCGGCAAAAGCTTCCATAATGCAGCCCTCGCCCTTATTCGTAATCTCGCTGTCTTGCTTGTGAATGTACCGAACACGGCGAAGACCTTTCAGCAGCCTAAGCATGTCCTTCTTGTTCGCGACGATACCATTTTCGACAAGACAGGGAGCCGATAGGCTACTAGCGTTTTTATGGTTCATTAGTGAGGGGCTGTGTATGTGTTCCAACAAAAAGAAAGTGCCTATATAGAGGCCAGTCGATTAAAAAGAGACGATGCTATCAGCTTCAGACGTGCGCCAGGCGAACCCAAATCGATTCAGCAAATATACCCCTACAATATCCGAATTTCATAGGTTTGCCATACCAGATTTGTAAGATCTTAAAACACTTCATATAGGTGGTTTTACCTTCATAAAGCTACGGATCTTGGTGGTCTTAGCGCTTCCGTATGAGAGGGCAAAAGGGGATAGATCTGTTGTTTTAGGCGCTGTTGTTACGACGATAAAAACAGCTGCTTACGAAGCTATTTAAGGATTACCCTGCACGCCTTAGTTATATGTCTGATTTGTATACGTTTGTATGTACATATGCTGATACTGCCAAATAGCGTCGCCGTTATTGCATAGTACCCTCGTATATATACGTGACTAGATTAATTATGGGTTTAAAGCATACTTGGGCGAGCTTCAACGGTGCGCTGATGTTTTATACCTGCTTGCCTATTCCCAGAAGCTGGCCGCTAGAGTTTGCATGGATTGCTAGATGGGCGCCCTGGGTTGGGGGCGTTGTTGGCACTCTTTTAGCGCTGATGGATTTCGGGTTGCAGGTGGCTCATACCCCTGAGCTGGTTAGAAGCGGCCTGATAGTAGCGTTTGGAATTGCGCTGACGGGTGGATTGCATTTAGACGGGGTAATGGATACCGCAGATGGGCTGGCCGTGCCTGACTCGACTCGGCGGCTGGCGGTGATGACAGATAGTCGCATGGGCGCATTTGGTGGGATGGCGGCAGTGGTGATACTGCTGCTGAAGGTAGTCGCTTTGGGGGCAGTCACCGCGAACCGGCCTTTTGTACTGGTGAGTGTTGCGATGTGGGGACGCTGGGGACAGCAGTGGGCGATCGCCCGCTACCCCTATCTCAAAAAAGAAGGCAAAGGCGCTTTTCATAAGGCCGCACTGCCCTCTATTAAATATGTACTGCCAAGCTTAATTGGACTCATGCTACTTAGCGGCATCGCCAGCAAAACCGGATGGGTGCCCTGGTCACTGACATGGCGGACTGTTGTCGGTGGCATCGTGCTATCGATACTGACGAGCGCCTACTTTTACCGGCAGCTGGGCGGACATACGGGCGATACGTACGGAGCCGTCGTGGAGTGGACAGAAACGCTGTTGCTTTGCAGCCTAACAGCTGGCATGGGCTAGAATGCGATACTTTAAAGCTACTGCTGTTTTTTCCAACAAAGCTATGAGTGACGCTTCTCAAGTTCAAGCTGTTTCTGGTCGTGGGTTGCCTTTAGTCGGCAATGATATCGATACCGACCGAATTATCCCAGCGCGGTTTCTAAGAGCGGTAACTTTTGACGGCTTGGGCGAGCAGGTATTTGCAGACGATCGCAAGCAGCTGGCTGACCATCCTTTCAATCAGCCTCAATACCAGGAGGCAAAGGTGCTAGTCGTCAATCGTAATTTTGGCTGTGGATCTTCTCGTGAACATGCCCCTCAGGCGATCGCGCGATGGGGCATTAACGCCATCGTCGGTGAAAGCTTTGCCGAAATCTTTTTTGGTAACTGTGTGGCTATGGGCGTACCCTGCCTAACGGGCGACACTGAAGGCGTAACGGCGTTGCAGCAGGCGATCGCAGCTGATCCAACCGTTGAGCTAGCTGTAGATCTAGAAGCAATGACGGCAACCGCAGGCGATCTATCTGTGCCCGTCACGATGGGAGACGGGTCTCGACAGATGTTTCTGAAAGGAACTTGGGATGCGTGCGGTCAGCTGGTGGCGCAAAAAGAAGCGATCGCAACGACAGCTAGCCAGCTACCTTATGTCAACTGGGCCGCTTAGCAGCATACAGTTAGGGGATTACAACCGCTGAGTCCTTAGGACCACTGAGAATAGGGGCTTTTTACCAGACTTGAGTTGTAGTACTTCACTTGCCCAGACACTTCTTCGCCTAGCCAATCTGGGCGATCGAAAAGCTGATCTTCTGAAGCAAGCTCTACTTCTGCGACAACAAGTCCCTCATTCTCACCCGAAAATTTGTCAATCTCCCACACAACTTCGCCCAGCGGCAGACGGTAGCGCATTTTTTCAATCAGCGGGCGATCGCACAGTGTCTCCAGCATCTCCCGCGCATCCAGTAGCGGAATTTCATACTCAAACTCAGCGCGAGTCAGCCCTTGAACAGGCCCTTTTATCGTCAGATACCCTCGATCGCCCGCAATTCTTACGCGCACGCTTTGCCCAGGATATGCCGTAGCAATGTATCCCTGGCAGTAGGTCTTACCCTGCGCTGACTGCCGCCAGCGATCGCTAACCACCAAAAACTTACGCTCAATTTCTCTCGCCATATTCCTTAGCGCAAAACTGCTACCGTCAGTGTTGCGATCGCCTATTTCAACCGGCGTAGCACATAGTCAGAGATGTCTTCTAGCGCTTGACGCGATGCTGAAGCAGGCAGCTTAGCCAAGCACTCTAAGGAATGGTGTACATGGTGAGTGGCCAAATCACGTGAACGGCTGATGCCAGTGCTTGAATGAACCAGTTCAATCGCCTGTTCAAAGTCTTCAGCTTGAGAAAACTCTCGATCGATCAGCGTCTTAAGATAAGGCACCTCTTCCAAGGCATACAGCACGGGCGCGGTTAAGTTACCACTTAATAAGTCAGAGCCAGCGGGTTTGCCCAGCACATCGTCAGAACTTGTAAAGTCTAAAATGTCATCGACGATCTGATAGGCCAAACCTAAGCTACGACCAAACTGGTAAAGATTTTCAGACATAGACATCGGTGCATCGCTCAGGACACCGACCGCCTTTGAACTGTTGGCAATTAGCGTAGCCGTTTTGTAGTAGCTCTTTTCTAAATACGCCTCAATCGTCAGCGTCGTATCAAAATGCTTTAGCCCCTGGCGAATTTCGCCCTCAGCCAAATCCATAATCACTCGCGAAAGCAGCTTAACCACTTCCAAGTTGTCTAAGTTCGCCAGATACCAAGACGACTGCGCAAACAAAAAGTCACCCGCTAAGATGGCAACCTTATTATCAAACAGGCTGTGAACCGTGGGAACACCTCGACGCGTGGCTGATTCGTCTACAACGTCATCATGAACCAGGCTAGCCGTGTGGATCATTTCGGTAATTTCAGCGAGGCGACGGTGCCGCTGAGTGATGTCGCCATCAGGTGCGATCGCTCGAGCAAGCAGCAGCACAATGGCAGGCCGAATGCGCTTACCGCCCGCACCGAAAAGATGCTCTGCGGCCGCATACAGAATTTTATGGCGAGCCCCGACAAGATTTTTGAGGTTGTCAGTGAGGATCGCAAGATCGGCTTCAACAGGTGAAAAAAGGGATGTGGCTGAGGTCATGGAATACGCGACTCAGGCGAATTAAGTTACGAAATTTTAAGCTGTCTTTCTTTATTCTAAGCTATCGCGTTGGGAAAGGGACTTACCGCCGAAATGAAAGCCGATAAATTCCGTCTCTATCGCTGCTGCATTAACCGTTTTAAGTATTTTTACTGTGTCAACACATGAATGTCAGACAAATGTCAAGCATGTCTAACATATTTTCGCTCGCTTTTCTGTGCCTTCAAAGGCCGTATCGACCTAAAGACCTGCCTTACGTCGTCTATAGAAAGTTTTAAATATTCCTGCCAAAACCCTTTCAGATAATAAAAACTTATGTTAGAGTAGAAACATCAAAAGACTTTTCGAAAAGCCACTAAAGACGGGGCGATTACGCTTGGCACCAGCTTGGCAATTACTCCGTTGAGGACAAGCTCCTGATGTCCCAGGCTTTTCATTCAAACTAACGACGCCCAATGCGTCTAAGAAGCTTTACTTTAAGCTCCTAGCGACGGGTATCTATACTCAGGAATCGTCTCATAAGTTCGGTCTTAACCGAACGATTGAAATTCAACGAACTAAAGGAATGGCTTGTGAGGAGGTCATTGTTTTAGTCGCTGGGTAGAACCATGTAATAAGTCATTGATGCAGCAGCTACTCAAATTTGCGTAGCTTGCTATACGCACTAGCCATATAGCAAGTTCTCAAAGCGGACTTCAGCCTACTTCATGCATGGCTGAGTCGCGCCCGATGTTTGATTGCTGGCTTCTTTCTTCTCTCATTACTTCTTGAACACATACCCTAACTAACGGTAATTAATATGACGCCCTTCTCCGCTAGCCCAATAGCTTTTTTGCTACCTGCTTTAGGCTATCTGACGACTGTATACCTCGTGATGATGTGGATGAGCGTTAAGACCACTGACATGTAGTGTCCAGTCGTCGTTTTTAGCCCGTTGCATCCAAACTGTCAAAGCCTGCACATCTGTTATTTAGATATGCAGGCTTTGGTATGCGCAGCGTGATCTTTTTGATAAGCGAGCTATGAGTGTTGATGAAGCCTGCTGTTAACAGCCGAACCAGAAGCAGTGCCTACACGTAAGGCAGACGCGGTAGCATGAATCTCTTCGAGCTTAGAGACTGGCACTTGCTTAACCAAAGGCCGGTAGCCTAGCCACTGCTCTGAAACTTTAGAAAAATTCTCCGGTTCGCCGCTGACATAAAATTCTGTACTCTGAGCGATCTGCTGAGCCATAGACATATGGAGTGCCACAGGCGCTTGACTGCTGCGCCGTAGTCTTAAAATTTCAAGCTCTTGGGCAGCGGCGGCAGTTAAGTGCTTTGCAGGATTCACCAAAGTGATTGCATCAGGCAAAATCTTTTGAAAAACAGGCGCTAGGTGCGGATAGTGGGTACAGCCATAGACCAAAGTATCGATACCTTCGGCAATTAGCGGCTCTAAGTATCGCTTGGCAACGGCTAGCGTATAGGGGTCGTGGATGCGATCGCTTTCAATCAAAGGCACAAAATCTTGACAGCCCACCTGCCAAACCTTTGCCGTAGCGTCAACTTCTAACACGGCCTGCTGATAGGCATTGCTATCCGCTGTCGCCTGCGTTGATATCACACCAATTTGCTTACCACTTTTAACCGCCGCTCTAGCACCCGGCAAAATAATGCCTAGAATTGGAATGGGAAACTCTGAGCGCACTTCTTCCAACACCAGTGCAGAGCTAGTGTTGCAAGCCATGATAATCATCTTGACCTCTAAGCCCATCATCCAGGCAATGATTTCTCGGACGAAGCGCAGAATCTCACTTTTTGACCGATTACCGTAGGGCACACGAGCCGTATCGCCAAAATAGATCATGGACTCTTGAGGCAGCTGAGCACACATTTCCATGAGCACCGTTAGGCCTCCCACACCGCTGTCAAAAACGCCAATTTTGAAATTGGAGCGCAGCTTGCCGGAAAGTGCAGGAATGCTCATAGGTAAATATGCTCACTTTATGAAGCGATTAAATGTTGTCTAGAGTTTAGTCGGATTTGGCCGCTTTGCTCGCTTTATTTTGAGCTTTCGTACCGTAAAAACCGTGAAACAAGCATATTTCTTGCGGTTTTTACTTAAAAAACACTGAAGATATGACGCGATCGCTGAGAATATACAGCGGTTGCGCAAATACGGCTTGTGGTTCGATCAGACGAGCTTTTTTCTTCGCAATGCCAATGGTTGCAAGCATTTCAACGACCAAATCGGACATGCAGGCAGCTTTGCTTTTGGATAAAGCTACCTGTGAGTACGTTGCATATACTACAGGCAACCTTGCTTCTTATCCGCAATTTTACGAAAGCTATTAACGAATACAAACACTCTGTAGGTATGTTTTTTCGCCAGCCACTTTTATTAAGAGACTTTGCCGCACAAGCTACCTATCAAGATTCTGTTGTTTCAGCCGTTGGCACAGTAGAAACAACGGCTTCGGTAGCGCCTTCCAAAACGCTCTCAGTCGCGGTTAAGGTATCGCCCGACTCGTCATCGCTATCAAAAACTAGCCGCAGCAGCGGTGGAGCAATAAAGGTTGTCACAATCACCATTACAATAATGGCCGCATCCAAAGACTCAGAAAGGACGCCGCTCGCAGCACCTACGCCCGCGAACACCAGGCCCACTTCTCCCCTTGGAATCATGCCAAAGCCTACCGCCAAACGGTTAATACCCGGCTGACCAAAGACGGCGTAGCCCGTAATAGTTTTACCAATGATGGCCACAACCACTAGAAACGAGGCAATGATCAGCCCTTCACGGTTGGCCGGAACCATCGGATTGAGCACGCTGATATCAGTACGCGCCCCTACCGTGACGAAAAACACGGGCACCAGCATGTCGGCAATCGGCGTAATCTGCTCCTCTAGCTCTCGACGTTTGGACGTTTCTGCCAGGATGAGTCCAGCTGCAAAAGCCCCTAGAATAGTCTCTAGCTGAATGGCCGCTGCAATGTAAGACAAAACGAAAGCAAAGATTAAAGAAGTGATGATCAGCTGACCTCGAGTCTGAAGCTGATCGACTAAGGAGACAAATAGGGGGCTGAGCAGTCGGCCGATAAAGATAGAGCCAACGAGGAAAGCAGCGGCACCTAACACTAGATAGATAACGTTTGTAATTTCGATTTCACCGGTCTTAGCAAGGCTGGCAACAACAGCTAAAACAATGATGCCAAGTACGTCATCTAGCACCGCAGCGCCAATGATGATCTGTCCTTCTCGGGAGCTAAGCTGCTGCATTTCTGCCAGGACTTTAGCCGTAATACCGATGCTGGTGGCAGTGAGCGCTGCGCCTGCAAATACGGCTGGAATAGTGCCAATATTGAAAAAGAATATGAGGCCTGCGGTACCGGCTACGAAAGGAACCAAGACCCCGACAATAGCGACAACTGCGGCCTGTGGGCCCACTCGAATCAGCTCTTTAAGGTCTGACTCTAGGCCAATTTCAAAGAGCAAAATAATGACGCCTAGCTCAGCGAGCACTGAGAGCGCCTCACTCTCTCCACTAAAGACCTTAAGCAGTCCTTCCGGCTCTAGGTGAGCGGTCATTTGAATGACGTTCATCAGAGCCGAAGCGGGAACCTCTCCACCTTCAGGAAACACAATCAAGTTGAGAGCAGATACGCCAACAACAACGCCACCAACCAGTTCGCCTAAAACAGAAGGGAGATTGAGCCTGGCGCAGAGTTCACCGCCAACTTTGGCTGCTATAAAAATAGTGATGAGGCTAAGCAGGACGCTCGCGAGTACGAGCGAACCAACCTCAGCTTCATCAATTTCGGCGAGAAGCGGCGGTACTGCGAACCAGAGACCGTCTCCGGCTCCGCTCCAGGCGATGTTGTGCCATGCAGTGAGAGCGATCGGGCCGTCCATCATGCTACCTATAGTGTTCGTTGTCTAATGTACACGAGTACCTGATGCGTAAAAGTGTTCATTTAGTCATAAGCTTCTATTCAAATCGGCCTATGATAAAAGATCACCTGAGGCCAAGACTAGCCAAAGACACGGTGTTTGAGCGAAGGCATTTGCTGGCGGACTTGCTCTAGTCGTGAGGGATGAATTTCTGCGATCGCCATTCCCACCGTATCGCCCGCATCAGCCAGCGTAATCCCCCAAGGATCAATAATCATCGCGTGTCCATGTGTCTGCCTTCTCTTGTTATGAAAGCCTGTCTGCGCAGGCGCAATCATATAGCAGGTGTTCTCAATGGCTCTGGCCTGAAGCAGCACCTGCCAATGGTCTTTTCCGGTGAAGGCAGTGAAAGCAGCCGGGACAATCAGGACTTCAGCGCCATCCTTTGAGAGCTGGCGGTAAAGCTCGGGAAAGCGTACGTCATAGCAAACAGAAATACCTAAGTTACCAAGCCGGTCTGATCTATACACTTGCGGCAGCGCGGTGCCAGCGGTCACATCTTCAGATTCCTGATATCTGTTGCCATCGGGCAAATCCACATCGAACAGATGAACTTTGTCGTATTGACCTAGCTCCTCGCCATTGGCGTTGACCAGCAGCGCCCGATTGTAGGTGCGGCCGTCAGGAGAAGGCACGGGATAGCCACCACCGAGCAACGTAATGCGGTAGCGCTGAGCCATGGTTCTAATGAACTTTTCGCTGGCAGCGCAGATGTCTTCAGCGCGCTTGAACTTGATTTCTTCGTCACCTAAAAAGGAAAAGTTTTCAGGAAGCGTAATTAGCTCAGCGCCACGACGGGTCGCTAAGTCAATGAGTTCTTCGGCCTGAGCCAGGTTTTCGGCAAGATCAGGCACGCTGGTCATTTGCAGAGCAGCCGCCAAATAGGGCTTCATAGGTATCTTAAAATTGTGCGCAGAACAGGCTTTCAATTGTACGGGGTAAGTGCGCAGCGGTGGGATTGTCGATGCACGCTATATGCCAGGTTATGGCCATAATTTGGCCATAATAAGGACGTTGCATTACCCAAGGGCAGTCATGATCACGCCGACGGCTCAAGAATTAGCGCAGGCTCAGCAGGCGATTGAGACTCATTTAGTAGAAGTGCGATCGCACCCCGACCAAAGAGCAGGCGCACACCCTTACTACCTTTTTCATCCACCCGGCAAGCCCATCCACGGCACGGTGATGATGTTTCACGGCTTCAGCATGCGTCCGCACCAAATGTGGCGACTGGCCGACTATCTATTCAAAAACGACTTCAACGTTTATCAGCTGGCGCTGGCCGGACACGACAAAGTTAATCCGCATCAAAACTGGCCGCAGATTGATCTCAAGCCCGAGTATGCTGAGCCGCTGATGGAGAAAGTTCGCGCAGATCACGTGTTGCGCGCGGCTTTGGTACAAACAGAGTCAGCAGGGTCGGTGGCGGTGGGGCAGCAGAAGGCCCTGCTAGGACGGCTGTTTGAGGTGGTGCCGGAAATGAAATTGGTGGCTGAGGCGATCGCCCATCCCAAACACGCTGACTTCAACCGCTACTTCACCTCCACTCACGACGCCTTCTTAAGAGACGCTCAGCAACGCCTAAGCGAGCTATCGGCCCTACCCGGCCCTATTTACACGGTAGGGCTTTCGATGGGAGGAGCCACTGCTTTAGGCTTGGCAGGCAGCGCAACCAGCCGAATCGAGCGCACGGTCGCCTACGCACCGCTATTAAAAATTGAGGGCGCCGCTAGAAGACAGTTTGTTCAGCTCACCGGCCCCTTGAATCTCAATGAAACGGGATGGGACCCTAACCTACGCTTCCCGGTTGGTGCACTCACAGCAGCCGATTATTTTGGTGGGGAGGTGTCTTCAGAAGACAGCGTTGACAGGCTGAAGAAAATCCCTATTTTTATGGTGCTCACTGAAAACGAAGACGCTACGGATGTCGCAACCTGTGAGAAGTTCTTTGCTCAAATCGATAGTGGCCAATCGCATCGCAACTACCTATACAGGTATCCAGCCTCTGCTATGGTGCCTCATCCGATGATCGATCCGACTGAAGTGAGTCAAGGCATGAGCAATTTATTTTGGCAAAGTCTATACCAAGAAACCCTGCGATTTTTGCTGAATGGCGAAGTGAAGATCAACCACTTAAAAACGTTAGCCCAAGACAATAGACTGCCGCCCGTCGCGCATATCTAAGCGCTTTAGGTCAAAATCTGTGGCGTGGCCCCTTGACAGGACTGCCTGAAAATCGCGACAATGCTTACTCTGATAATTTTGTGTCTCGGATCAGGTGAAAAAACGTTGGTGACTCACCAGCGGTACCTGTACGGCACGCCAAGGAAAAGGACTTATGGCTTACGCGATTATTGCAGCTGGGGGCACTCAGCTACGGGTAGAACCCGGTCGGTTTTATGACATCAACCGTCTGGCTGTTGAAGCAGACGAGCAAATCACTATCGACAATGTGCTGATGGTTGAGAATGGGGGCGATCTTTCAATTGGTCAGCCTTTAGTAGAAGGTGCAACAGTTAGCGGCACCGTAGTGAGTCATCTGCGCGGTAAGAAGGTGATTGTGTATAAGATGCAGCCTAAGAAAAAGACGCGTAAAAAGCGGGGCCACCGGCAAGAGCTTACTCGGGTAATGATTGACTCTATTACCGTGGGCGGCCAAACGATTACGGCTGAAGCTGCCTCTGAAGACAAAGCGCCGGTAGAAGCAGCGGCTGAATAGCTGCCAGGCTGAACAGCAAAGCTCGTTACACACATCGAGCCTCTACAATAGACAAAGTATTCGCTAAGGAGACAACCTCAGTCATGGCACATAAGAAGGGTACAGGTAGTACTAGAAACGGTCGCGACTCTAACGCTCAACGGTTGGGCGTGAAGAAATACGGCGGCGAGCAGGTCATTGCGGGCAACATTTTGATCCGTCAGCGCGGCACTAAGTACCATGTTGGCAACAACGTAGGTATCGGCAGTGACGATACGCTGTTTTCGTTGATTGATGGCGTTGTCAAGTTTGAGCGCAAAGGCAAAAACCGAAAGAAAGTAAGCGTTTATCCAGCAGCTGTATAGCTTGCAGGCTTTTTAAGCTCTACTATCTAAACTTAATCAATAAAAGAATTGATTAACCAAAAGCTTGCTATTTCTTCGGAGGTGGCAAGCTTTTCTTTTAGCGGGCTCACCAGGCAACCGTTCACTGCGGGGTATTCTTTTTTTGTAGACTGCTACGGCTTGGCCTTTTGACCACCTTTTGACTATAGAAGCTATCCCTTTTCATCTTTTAGTCGCGGTTCTACCTGCGATCGCAGCCTGTCTTGCTGGTAGTTTTGCCCTTTACGCATGGCAGCGTCGTGACATCAATGGCGCTCAGTCGTTTGCGCTATGTTCAGCCAGCATCTTTATCTGGTGCTTTTTCGCCGTTTTTGAGCAGCTTGCGCCGACGCGATCGCAGCAAATTATTTTCGGCAAGCTTGAGTACTTTGGAATTGCCCCTTTCCCATCATTCTGGATTGTATTTACGCTGCGATATGCCCAGTACGACGGCTGGCTAAACAAGCGGGTGCTAAAAGCGCTGAGCGTCATCCCAATACTGACATTGACGTTTGCGTTGAGCGATCGCTGGCACGGACTGGTGTGGAAAGCCGCTACGTTCTACTCAGAACCTTTTCCCAGACTAGAAATCACGCATGGCTGGTGGTTTAACTACGTCGCTATCCCTTACTGCTATGCCATGCTCATCATTGGGCTAGGCGTACTATTAATGGCGTCTTTTTCAGGGTCGCGTTTACACAAGCGCCAAACGTTCGTACTCCTTCTCTGCGCTGTTTTCACCTTTGTACTCAACGTCATCTACATCATGACGGGTCACAATCTATACGGGCTAGACCCGACGCCAATAGGGTTTACGTTCCTCAGCGTAACGATTCGCTTCAGCTTATTTCACACTCGTTTTTTAGACATTGCCCCCATCTCCTACAAGACGGTTTTTATCAACACGGCTGATGCGGTCATTTTGTTAGATCAGCGACAGCGCATTGTAGATTTGAACCCGGCTGCTGTAGCAGAAGGGCCAAATAGAGCGATCGCCACTATCGGTCGGCCGTTTGAACAAGTGTTTCCTGAGTATGGAGCGCTACTCACGAAACTGACAGGAGGCGCTATTGAGCTAGCTGAAGTGCTAAAGCTACCTCGGCTACCGCCTGATTCGCGGAGCGGTCAGGTGCGAGATGTTTTTCGAGACGTAAAAGTGCGATCGCTCCTCAGTCCTGGAAACAGGCAAATAGGCTGGGTCATCATCATTAGAGACGTAACCCTAGAAAAGCAACAGCAGGCACAGTTAGAACGCTTTGCCTTTATCGATAGCCTGACAGGCTTGTACAACCGTAGGCAGCTAGAGCTAAAAGCTGAGAAAATATTTGCCTTAGCGATAGGGTCGCCTTCAGATAAGACACTACCGATTGCCCTACTGTATGTGGATCTCAATCGGTTTAAGCCGATCAACGATACCTATGGTCACGACGTAGGAGATGCGGTGCTGAAGCACTTTGCACAATGCCTAAGAAGTAGCGTGCGTCAGGAAGATATTGTCGCTCGCATTGGGGGCGATGAGTTTGTTGCTTTGCTATATGAAGCCAATAGAAGCGTGGCTTTAGAAGTGCGATCGCGTCTGATCAAACTACTCAGTCAGTCAGTCTCTCTATCGGGCCATTCGTTTACGCTTAGCGCAAGTATCGGCATCGCCTACCATCCCGAAGAAGGCAGCACCTTACAAGATCTGCTGCGCCAAGCAGACGCCAACATGTATCGGGAAAAGCGACAGCTCAAAGAAGCGAGATCTGCTTAATCTAAGTCATTGGGTGCCTGCTCATCCGCAACAATTTCAAAAGCACTGGCAACCGCTTCAGGAATAGATAAAGGGCGTCCGCTCTCGGCATTTACAAACACCCAGTCGGTTTCGCACTGTGCCAGGAGGGCTTTGTCAGAGATGCGGAAGAACCTGTATTTTCGCTGCGATCGCACCTTCCGAATGTTAGATATCCAGGTCAAAATAGCGATCTCTTCACCTTCAAAAGCCGATCGCAGGTATTCGATTCTATGGGCTCGAACGATCCAGGTTGCACCGATGGCGTTGGTTTCTTGCGTGCATCGGGTGTGGTTGGCATGTGCGATCGCCACCGTCTGCATCCACTGCACATACGCCACATTATTCAAGTGCCCGTTCTCATCAATTGCCGAAGCAGGCACAGTCACGTCGTAGCGATAAATAGCTGAGTTTGACATAGGTAGAAAAGAAACAAGGTAAGGTTATCATGACCTTTGTGCTTAGCCTTTTAGCGACTTCTATTAACCGATCCATATGCGATACCTCATCACCAGCGCCCTTCCATACATCAACGGGATTAAGCACCTTGGGAACTTGGTAGGCTCCATGCTGCCAGCTGACGTATACGCGCGCTTCTTAAGGCAGGAAGGTGAGGAAGTTCTCTACATTTGCGGAACGGATGAGCATGGCACGCCCGCTGAAATTGCAGCGTTAGAGGAGGAATTAGAGGTTGCAGAATTTTGCACGCGGCAGTACGAGCGGCAGGCAGATGTCTACAAAAAATTCGGGCTTTCATTCGATTACTTTGGGCGCACCTCTTCTGAAGATCAAAGAGAGCTGACGCAGGACTTTTACCGCAGCTTGGATAAGCAGGGCTTTATTGAAGAGCGCGAAATCAGTCAGGTGTATTCCATTACCGATGAGCGGTTTCTTCCCGATCGCTACGTGGAAGGCACCTGCCCAAACTGTGGCTATGAAAAGGCTAGAGGCGATCAGTGCGAGAACTGCACGAAGCTTTTAAACCCTACAGATTTGATTGAGCCACGCTCTGCGGTTTCAGGCAGTACAGATGTAGAAGTGCGGACGAGTCGCCACCTGTTTTTACGGCTTGATAAGCTCAGCGATGAGGTGAGAGCCTGGGTAGATTCGCAAACTGACTGGCCGAATTTAACCAAGTCGATTGCCTACAAGTGGCTAGATGAAGGGCTGCAAAGTCGAGGTATTACTCGCGACTTGAAGTGGGGCGTACCCGTGCCCAAGGATGGCTTTGAAGACAAGGTTTTCTATGTGTGGTTTGATGCGCCTATCGGCTATGTGTCAGCTACAAAAACTTGGGGCGACCTGAACAATAAAGACTGGAAGAGCTGGTGGCATGATGCCAAAGACGTTCGCTACACCCAGTTTATGGCAAAAGACAATTTGCCCTTTCACACCATCATGTGGCCCGCAACCATTCTAGGAACGCGCGAGCCGTGGAAGATGGCGGATTATATCAAAGGCTTTAACTGGCTGAACTATTACGGCGGCAAGTTTTCAACTAGCTCTAAGCGAGGCGTCTTTTTAGACCAGGCGCTTGAGATTGCCCCGCCTGATTATTGGCGCTATATGCTGATGGCTTCTGCACCAGAGTCTTCAGATTCAGCGTTTACCTGGGAGCAGTTTCAAACCAAGGTCAATAAGGAGCTGGCGGATAATTTTGGTAACTTTATTAACCGAATTTTGAAGTTTACGGCGTCACGGTTTGGCAATGAGCTGCCTGCGGGCGGAGAACCGGGTGAGGCAGAAGCTGAGCTGGAAAGTCGGTGTAAAGAACTGGTAGAAGTATTGCGATCGCACCTCCACAATATGGAATTTCGCAAAGCCACCGAAACCCTCAACGCCCTATGGTCAGCAGGCAACCAGTACATCGACATTCGCGCCCCCTGGACGCTATTCAAACAAGACAAAGATCAAGCAGCCGTTGTCATCCGCACCTGCATCAATCTCATCCGCCTGTACGCCGTCGCCTCAGCCCCTTTCATTCCCACCACCGCCAAAACCCTATTCGATGCGCTGCAACTTACTGAACTAGAGCGCCACAGCAACATGACAGACGCGACTGATTTAGGGATTTTAGAAGCTGGACGTTCTTTTGAAGTCCCACCGGTGCTCATTCAAAAAATAGATGATGATCGCGTTGCTGAACTAAAGACGCAATATGGCGGCGATTAGAGCTGGCGATTAGAGCTGGCGATTTTAGATAGGAAAAAGCTGCATGCCCTAAGGATATGCAGCTTTCGGAGCTATATTCGGAGCGGAGCAAACTTAAAAAGATAGGGGATCTATCAGCTAGCCTTATTGTTTAAAATTTCTGCGGGTTGATGACCGATGGCTTCGATGAAAGCTACGCGTTTTTTAGGCGAAACTAAAATAGAGCGCTGCTTGCCATAGTCGATTTTGAGACAATTAGTCGAAAGCGCAGGCGAAGAGAGCCAGGTGCGACTAGCGGTAACTGCGCGAATTTGCTCTAAAGGCACCGACCAGGAAAAAGGGCCCGCTTGAACTCGCAGAATTGCAGAATCTACTCGATAGTAGGTGGAAAGTAATAGCCAAGCAGGGATCAGTGCAATGGCCGCCAGCACTAAAAGTATCAGAACGGTCATTGTTGAATTTACGTTAGGCGCAGTTGATATAGCCGCGCAGAAAATTGCGATAGGTAAGCTAATAGCTAAGCCATAAAACCAAGCATCCACGGCGGATCTAAAAAACATGTTGCATACCTAAAAACGCAATTCTGGCGATCGCTCGAAAGAAGAATTGTCTGCCCGATGGTTATAGACTACCCAACAAGAAAAATTGTTATCTGTTCTGCGATATTTGCTTAAGGCGAAACACTAGCGGTAGCAAATACAGGATTAAAAGGAGAAAGCTCGCTAAAATAAGCAACAGCCTTCAGCTTTCGTAAGCAGAGCGTTTTCTTGAGCTACGCGAATCATTTTCGTCTTAAACATTTACTAATTGCCTTCGTTGGGCTAGCCAGCAGCATTTTGATTAGCTGCGGTAATGGCAATCAGGTGAATGGCGGAACTGCTGAGACAGCGTTTGTAGCCGTGACACAGATTATTGATGAACCTGCGTGGAATGCGGTGCGTGAAGGCGTGAAGGCGGCTTTAGCCGATGCGGGCTACAAAGAGGGTGAGACGTTGCGATGGGAATGGCGCAGTGCGCGAGGCAATCCGGTCACGGCAGCACAGATTGCACGAAAGTACGCGTGGGCTCAACCGGATGTGATTGTAGCGATCGCACCTCTCAGCGCTCAGTCTGCAACCCAAGCCACCCAAACTACACCCGTCATTTTTTCAGCTGTCACCGACCCACTGAGTATAAGCCTTGTCACAAATGTAGATAGGCCAGGTGGAAATACAACAGGCGTGAGCGATCGCTTTCCTACTGACCAGCAGCTAGCTTTAATCAAAGAGATTTTACCTCAAGCTAAGACACTGGGCTTGATTTACAGCGCGACGGAAGATCGGTCTAAGAACCAGGTGGCTCTGGTAAAAGAGCAGGCTGCGGAGCAAGGATTTACTGAGGTCAAAGAAGTTGTGGTTTTGGACGCAAGCGAAGTGGTTGACGCAGCGCGTAGCTTGGTCGGGGCTATAGATGTGATTTACGTCCCGACTGACCGAGTGGTTACCCCGGTTTTAGAGTCGGTAGTTCAGGTGAGTCAAGACAATGACGTGCCGGTGTTTGCCAGTAGTGAAGGTGCAGCTGAACGCGGGGCGATCGCAAGCCTAAGCTTCAACTACTACGACATTGGCCTTCAAACGGGCGCGATGGTTACAAAAGTGCTCAGAGGCAGCAGACCAGGAGACTTATCTGTAGAGTATGTGGATGTTGTTCAGCTATCTGTGAATCCATCCTCAGCTGAAGAAATGGGCGTAACGCTACCAGATGCAGTAATTGAGCGCGCCGATGAAGTTGTTGAATCGCAGGCGCCATAGACCAGCCATATGAACCAAGGGCTACAGCACCAGCAGTAGCCCCGAGTAGCCAAGCGCCCCTAGAGCAAACGTCCAAAACCTGCTTTCTCTAGCCTGAGGCAGTTCCTCTTTAAGCACATTCAAAATAATTCCACCTGCCAAAAACGCAAACAAAGTAGCCGTAGCCACTTCGTGAATTTCTGCCTGCGTGCCCACAACCCAACCAAAAACAACGGCTGCTGATAGCATCCAACGTCCTTTGTGGCTATAGGCCCGCTTGTGATCCTCACAGAGGCTATAGTCGTTCACAACAAAATGTAATGCCATTGCAAACACATAAAAGATCAGATTCCAAAGCCCTGCTTCTTCACGGTGCATCAGCAAGTAGCCAATCAGGGCGTTGTACAAAGAAAATGAGGCCATGTGCAGCCAAAATATCCCTGGCTGAGTAACATCACCTTCACCTTCATGAACGCTTTGTTGTCTCGAAACCTTGGCCGCTCGCTCTAGCCCGTAAAATGCGAGCATGCCTAACAAAGAGAGAATGTAAATGTGATGCTCGATGGAGCTTAGCACCTGAGTTTGCGACTGAAAGTTTTCCTGGGCTTCGCCCAAATCAGGTAGAACGTGCACAAAAATGTATGCCACTGATACACCTCCACCGAACGAAAGCCAGTTGCTACGAGGTGTCTTTCTCAAAAACTTAAGGTTGCCAGCATAGATATGGATCAGCGCTAGCAGAACGGCAGCTAGCCCGGTGATGACTATCAATAGGCTATCTGCCATAGCGACTTGTCGTTCCTAACGTAAGCAAGCGTTCACTTAAGGCGCTACCGTCGTGCCATCCGAGCGCTTAGCCTGCGAAGGACTTTGCTGAGAAAGCACGTTTTCGTCCACGGCCGTATCGCTCATGTTGCTTTGGGCTCTATCGAGTGCCGCTTCTGTTGCTTCAGTTACAGGCTGGCCAGAAGGCGCCTGGGCGGTTGTGTCAGGCTGTGAGCAGGCCGTTGCTGTCAAAACTAGAACGCCCGCTAGAAATACGACGAGCGATCGCCTCAGCTGATTAGCAAACTGATTGGCAAACTGTGAGAGAAAACGCATGTCTTAGAATCCTTACTGCTTTTAAATAATTTCACAGGCAAGTATAGTGATCTGACAACAATTAGTCGTCAGACTGAAGACAGACATTAGAATTAGCAACTATGGTTGTAGGTGCTATTTTTCCTTTGATTAAGGCTTAACCAAAAATGAACAACGATTTTATACGCCTGGCTATTTTGCTATCTGTTTTGACGATGCTTGTGTTTCCGTTTGCGGGCCTTGCGCCACTGACACTTATTCTGTTTGCCGCTGTTGTGGGCTGGATGGCTCAAATGGCTGGAATCGTGATCGGTGCTACAGAACCCAAAGATGCAGATTCATAAGGAGTGCCTCTTATGGCGTAGATTCACAGTTGCCTACAGTAGAACAAGTCTGCTTTTGGAAGGTTAAAAAAGCGAGAGTTATTCGCTGATATGTTAAGAGAATAACTTTTTAAGAGGAAGACTTTCACATGGTAATTTCTGCTGATCAGATTCCAGCTCAAGCACAGGATAAGCAACCCGCTCACGAGTCGGAGATGACACCTTCACCGATTTACGATCGCGATAGCTACAAAGGCAGCGACAAGCTTAAAGGCAAAGTTGCCCTGATTACGGGTGGCGATAGCGGGATCGGTCGTTCAGTTGCCGTTTTGTACGCAAAGGAAGGTGCAAACGTTGCGATCTCCTATTTAGACGAGCACGAAGACGCTGAGAAAACAAAGTCAGAAGTAGAAGCGCTGGGTCAACAATGTTTACTTTTACCCGGCGACATCAGCAGCGAACCCTTTTGCAAAGAAGTCGTACAAAAGACGGTAGATGAGTTTGGTCAGCTTGACGTTTTGGTGAGCAATGCTGCTGAACAATACCTAGAAGAAGACTGGGAGAATATTGATGCCGCTCGGCTCGGCAGCATCTTTAGCACGAACGTATTCCCGATGTTCTATTTCACCAAGGCCGCACTGCCTCATCTAAAAGAGGGAAGCAGCATCATTATTACAACCTCGATCAACGCATACAAAGGGAATGCACCGCTGCTGAGCTATTCCACCACCAAAGGCGCGAACCTGGCCTTTTTGCGATCGCTCTCACAGCGCGTCCTAGAAAAAGGCATTCGCGTCAACGGCGTTGCCCCCGGCCCCATTTGGACACCCTTCATTCCAGACGCTTTCCCTGCTGACAAAGTAGAAGGCTTTGGCAAGCAAGTCCCCATGAAACGCCCAGGTCAGCCCGTAGAAGTCGCAACCTGCTTTGTGTTCCTAGCCTCTGAAGACTCTTCTTACATGACAGGTCAAGTGCTACATCCTAACGGTGGCGTAGTAGTTGGTGCATAAGATTTGTCTTTAGCTAGCGCTTAGGCCTTCTGTTTGTTAGGCCCAAGCGCTAGCTGGCAATTCTGTGATCCGCATGGTGTAGAAGTCCGGCAGCCTGAGGGCTCAAAATCAGCTGACGCTGCTGGACTTTGAGCCAGCCTTCATTTTTAAAGTCACGCAGCAGGCGCGTCACAGTCACCCGAGTCGTACCGATAATGGTTGCAATTTGATGATGCGTAAGCCGTAGCTTGATGCGAACGCCACCCGGTTCTACACGGCCAAAATCCTGAGCGAGCTGCATCAAAACATAGCGCAGTCGATCAGTAACCAGGCGTCTGCCAGAAATTGCGAGCCACGCCTCTGCCTGCTGAAGCCTTCGCACCATTTGAGAAAAAATACCGGCCATCAGCGCTGGTGAAGACTCAATTTCATCCATAGATAGCGGTAGCAAGTCCACATCTGTCAGAGCAGTTGCCCAATAGGGTTCCACGCTAGTAATAGCCCTACCAAAAGCCATAGATGGCCCACATAGACCGACAATCGTTTCGCCCCCATCGGCATGAATGGTGTGTAGCTGAACGACGCCTCGATAAATAATCTGCAAGTCTTGGTGCTGCAATGGAATGTTGCGGCCTGCTGGATAGGTGATGAGCGATCGCTCTCGATACAGCTCTTCTAAAAGCGTTACGGACTGATTAGCGTCAGCCAGCAGTTTTGTCAGCCTGAGTGAGCGCGGAAGTTGCCAAAGTCAAAACGTATTAGCCCCATTAGCAGTGGTAGATCGGTCTAAGCTTAAAAGAACTGTAGGTCACTCGCCGAAATGGGGCATTAACGGAAAGGGAAAGAGAAGGTTAAGGGCGAAAAAATATTTGAGATTTTCGCATCTTTCCACTCAGCCACGGCACATCCCTATGTGGGATTGTCTTTACGATGAGAAACTTCAATTACTGTGTGCACGTTGCCGCGTGGTAAAAAGTCGCCCTTGATCGTGACAGAAAGTGGATCGCAGGCGGCTACGAAGTCATCCATAATCAGGTTGATGGATTCTTCGTGAGAGATATGGCGATCGCGAAAACTATTGATATATAGCTTAATAGCCTTCAGCTCTACCACTCTTTGATCCGGCACGTAGTTCACGTGAATCGTGGCAAAGTCTGGATAGCCAGAAAACGGACACTTGCAGGTAAATTCAGGTAGCGTAATGCTGACGGTGTATTCACGGCCTGGGCGAGGGTTTGGAAACGTAATGAGCCGACCTTCTTGAATGGCCCTTTCGCCATATAGCGTAGGATCTTCCGTAGCAGTAGTGGTGGTATTTTGATTAGTCATGAATCGCGGCGACATTCTAATGGCAAAGGCTACATAGGGGGTTATATAGCCCAGCCTTAGCGTAACAAGGTAAGCGGTTCCTGGCGAGTTCGCGAATGCTTTTAGGGCAGTGGGTTAGGCAAGTCGCGATGGCCAGACGGTCGCGGGCGATCCGCTAGCAGTATAGAGGGAGCAGTGAGTTTTAGAATGTATTCTAAAAACTGCGGGGAGATGCGATCGCACAACGCCGCCAGATGCGACTGCCAGCCCACCAGCACTTCAGAAGACCCTTTGTTAATGCCCTTGATGCAGGCCTTAGCCACCTGCTGAGAAGTCATCGGGATAACCCCTCGAAACTTCTGTAAGCCTTTCACCATATCGGTATCGGTCAATGACGGCAGCAGCGCCATCACATTTACGTTGTGAGGGGCAAGTTCTAAACGCAGCGCTTTGGTAAATCCGACAATCGCAAACTTAGTAGCCGAATAGGTGGCCATTGTGGGCGCAGCCACTTTTCCCATCAGGCTAGAAACGTTGACGATGGTGCCTTTGCGGCGAGAGACCATCCGACGAGCGATGAGACTGGTGACATGATACATGCCCATCATATTAGTGGCCATTTCTTGCTCAACCGCTGAGACGCGAGATCTTAAAAAGGGCGCTTGATGAGCAACCCCCGCGCAGTTTACGAGTAAGTCGATATCGCCGTAGTCGCGCCAAGCTTTGGCAATGTTGGCGCTAACAACGGCTTCGGCGGTGAGATCGATGGGGAGAGCGATCGCCTCTACACCTACATGCCGAATTTCAGCAGCTACCTGATTCAGACGATGTGGGTTACGAGCGATGAGAATAATGCGACGGGCTCCGTTGAGGGCGAGTTCCTGTGCGATCGCCCGACCAATGCCTCTAGAAGCACCTGTTACCAGCGCAACTTTTCCTTGAATATTCATAAGCCAAAGGCCTCATGTACAAACTGCTTTCAACTGCGTTTTTACGCGGCCATAGACGCTAAAAATCTTCAAAGGCAGAGGACTATACCTCTGCCCTGTTAGAAACGATGTGATTCAGCGTGATTAGAAAATTCGGGAATTAGAAGGACTGGCTCGGCTGTTGCTTAGATGTGGAGCCCAGCAGAACACGAGCAGTGAATAAACAGAGCTTGAGAGAGGTTGCAACAGCCGCTTTCATTAGCAGATGCTGAACATAGGACACGCTGCCGAACAAGCCTTTTTGAACCGTTGCGTAGAAAGGGCTGACTAGCTGGTTGAAGAGATTTCTCATAGCAATTAAGCCTCCTGATGTGATCAAAACTGTAGATATGGTTTGGTGCGATCGCTCAACAGGTTCCCAATCAAATGATCCAATCAAATGACTTGTTAAAGGAACTTAATGAACGAACACGCATACGCTAACAACGGGATCAAGAAGTCGCAACACTTTTTTATATAAGCCCATTTCTGTTACATAGGTTTACATTTTGCTCAGTCTATATATCTGCCATAGGTGAGAGGCCAGTTCAGTCCTGCGGGTCGCGACCTGTGCTTGAGCGGTTGTTCTTTACAAACACTATGAGAGGAATCTCAATGAGTGATCTGTGTCATTCGCAGCCACTCATAAAGACCGGTCATAACCCTCAAACGCGCGCCGCTATAGTCAAGCGGGGCTAAACCTGTGTAAACTTCAGAGACAAATTTATCAATTTATACAGGCTTTGACGTTTTCCTCGTTCTTCGCAGATCTGTGCCAGCACAGTCTGATATTTTTTGTCGTGACGGTACTGGGCTACTTTGCAGCCGCAGGCAGTCTGTACTGGTTTCTATACCTACGAGAACATTCAAAATTCGCCATAGCAGCGCCGCAAACAACGGCCTCAAGCGTCTGGGCCTCAATTCGCAGCGACGTGATGCTCTCTGTGCTCTCATCCGGCATCTTCGCTATCTGCGCCGCCATCATGACAGCGGCCTACACGCTGGGCTACACCCGTATCTACTTACAGCCGCAGCAGCACAGCCTCTGGTATCTCGCCTTCAGCCTGATACTAATTATTGTTTTGCAAGATGCCTACTTCTATTTCACGCACCGCCTCTCCCACCATCCCAAGTGCTACAAATGGCTTCATAGCGGCCACCACCATTCCAAAAATCCAACGCCCTGGACAGCTTTCGCCTTCGATCCAGCAGAAGCAATGATCCAGTCTATCTATCTAATTGGCATCACAGTATTGATTCCGCTTCACTTATCAGTACTAGTCGCGCTCATTATGGTGATGACGATGGGCGCATTAATTCATCACTTTGGCGTAAGGCTGTTTGAGGACTCTGCCATTGGCGAATGGCTAGGAAGCTGGATGGTAGGCTGCACGCATCACTGGCTTCACCATCGCAAGTACACCGTTCACTACAGCCTGTACTTCACCTTTTGGGACAGAGTGCTGGGCACGCAGTACGAAGGCTACGAAACCGTCTTGAGCCCTGAAACCAAGACTGTGAAGCTAGAGGCTGTTTTGCCCGGTAAAACCATTCCTTTTCCGGTTCCTTTCAAAAAAGCCTCGTAGGCCAGGGTTCGACTCCGCTTAACCTTCGGTTGAGGCTGCTATTCAGTTAATGCTGCTACAGATATTTTTGTAGCAGCATGGATAGTCTTTCTTTGGCTTCAGCAGGTGCTTTGTCTAGCGGCGTGATGATGGCGTACTTTAGTGCAGAGTGCGCTTCTGACTCAGGTGGATTTTCGCTCAGGCGGCGTACAACTTCGGTGATGACCTTTTGCGCGTTGACTGCGTTCTTTTGTAGATTGCCAATCACCATTTCCACCGTCACGCTGTCGTGGTCTGGGTGCCAGCAGTCGTAGTCCGTCACCATTGCTAGGGTTGCATAGGCGATTTCAGCCTCCCGAGCGAGCTTCGCTTCGGGCAAATTTGTCATGCCGATTACGGTGGCATCCCAGCTTCGATACAAATTCGATTCTGCTTTAGTTGAAAACGCTGGCCCTTCCATGCAGACATAGGTGCCGCCACGATGCAGCGTGACGCCCTCTAAATTCTGGCTTTCAACCGAGTCAGCCAAAACCTCTGCCAGGTTGTTGCACACCGGATCGCCAAACGAGATGTGGCCCACAATGCCGCCGCCAAAGAACGTAGAGACCCTGTTCCTTGTGCGATCAATAAACTGATCGGGAACGACCATATCGACGGGTTTGGCTTCGGCTTTGAGTGAGCCAACTGCTGAGGCTGAAATCAAATACTCAACGCCGAGCGTTTTCATGGCATAGATGTTGGCGCGGAAAGGAAGCTCGGTGGGCGTAAGCGTGTGGCCTCTGCCGTGCCGTGCCAGAAAGGCCACAGAAACACCGTTGATTTTGCCAACGATGATCGCATCAGAAGGAGAGCCAAACGGCGTTTCTATTTTCACTTCCGCTACATCTGTTAGAGACTCCATTTGATAGAGGCCGCTGCCGCCGATGATGCCAATCTTTACCGGCTGCTGTGTCCACTGATTCTTCTGAACGGTCGCCATCAATTTTTCCACCAATTTTTCTTAGGAGGTCGTCAAGAGGGATCTTACCGTTCTCATCTGTCCTTAAAACACTGGCGCGTAATATGTTTTTCGCTTTAAGAGAAAACACGTACGGAACCATTTTCAACAATACCAGTGTCATAACGGGGTCATGAGCGACTAGCACGCAGCTACAGCTGTTGGCACCGCTACATTTCCTGATTTTCTCATCACACCTACCCGTTTTACGACTATGCGCTTTTCTAACATCACCTCACTGACTAACACTCGCTCTGCATCTACAAGCCAGGTCAAGAAGTCAGGTGTTTTGAAGAAAGGCGCACTACAGCTAGCCGTTAGCCTGAGCTTTTTAGCCGTAGGGTTGCAGGCACTTCCCGCCGCCGCCGCACCGTCTACCAACCTGACCTCATCGCTCACTCAAGCAGCGGCGACTCAGGCAACTGGCGGTATTTTGTCAGGCAACAGCCCGACATCACGACAAGCAGATGAGCTAGCTAATCAGGGCGTGCGTGCCTTCACAAGTGGCGACCACGAAGTAGCGCTAGGACACTGGCAGGCCGCACTAGCTTTGTATGAGTCGGCTGAGGACTTGGCAGGCTCAGGTCGAATGCTAGAGAACTTGAGCGTGATTCATCGGATGGCGAATCGTCCGAATGATGCGCTGATGATGGTCGAGCAGGCACTGGCGGTGTACCAGCAGCTAGGCAATGCGGATAATCAGCCAAGCTTGTACTTGAATTTGGGCAGTGCTTATCGACTGGCGGGGCAGTCTTCGGAGGCGATCGCTGCCTACAGCAAAGGCCTTTCTATCTACCAGCGATACGCAGACGAAGCAGGCGCACGCATCATGCTTTCTCTCATCGCTCAGTCTTATTCGGATCAGGGTGCTTACGCCCAGAGCATCAGCTTTCAAGAGCAGGCGCTAGAAATTGCGCAAAAGATGAGCAACCGTGCAGCTGAAGCTGAGGCGCTTTCAGAGCTAGGCTATGCTCACGTGATGATTGAGCAGCCTGCTAGAGCGGTTGGGTATTTGAAGCCAGCGCTGGCTTTGTTTCAAAGGATGGGCGATCGCGCTCAAGAGGTGGCCACGCTCAACAACCTAGGCCGCGCGGCGTCCTTAAGCGGAGACCATGCCGAAGCTTTGAGCGCGTACAAGCAAGCACAGGTCATTTTCAAAGCGATGGATCAGCCTGTGCAAGAAGCGCATTTGCTGGTGAATATTGGCCAGGCACATGTAGGGGCGGGGCAGGTGGAAGAGGCGATCGCTGCTTTCCAACAGGCCGTTGACATCTCAGAAACCATCCGCCAACAGCAGCCAACTACTACCCCACTACCACCTCGCCTAGAAGCTGGCTATCGCAGTCTGTCTACACTCCTTCAGTCACAAAATCGTGGTGAAGAAGCCCGCGAGATTCTTCAGATGATCTAGCACTTCTACAGTGCTGACAGTCAACGTTACGCTCCTCCACCTTTCAAACGCACCCTATAAAAGTCACACCGACTTTTTGGGGTGTATTTTTTTGCCTTCAGTAGACTGCAACAGCCATAGCCCGGTGTAAGTCACGCCTGAATCATCAGGGCGCACCAGCAAAAAGTGCAACCCGCTAGCCGCTAACTTTCGTTCGGTAAACGTACGCGCCGCGCCAGCCACATCAGAGTCTTCAAAGGTCGCCATAATCCATCGGTCAGAAAGCCCCGCTTCTAGCAAAAGGCCGTCCGGTTTGCCTGCGATGTACTGGAGCATCACCGGCTGAACAGATTGCAGCCACTGAGCTAGCATCATCGCCTGCCTGCCGCCATCAATAATCACGCCGGGAATCAGTAAGGTGCTAGGTAGACCAAGCTCTATCGGCTTCAGTTCTGGTGGTACTGACTGTACGGGAATGGGTTCGTGTTCCAAGCGCGTGAGGGCATCTGAGCCAATGGCGGCAAATTGCCACTGTTCGCCCATCAGGTAGTCGGCCATAGGCTGAGGGGCTGGGCGATCGATGGCGACAGGATCGTAGGGTTCGTGGGTGTAGTTGTGTAGGTTGTCGTACCAGGCGGCTCTTTGGCGAAGCCATCGCTTGAGAGTCGGCAAATCTCGGGTGGTATGGACTTCGATAGGGAGTTCCCGGCAGGCGACTTCTACTAGGCTGACGGTTTGAGGGCGAAAGATTTCGATGCGATCGGGCCAGCCTTCTGCCTTGGTGCGAGCGATCTGGAGCTGTTTTTTAATCCACGGGACGCTGGCTTCTGACTGCGGGCAGAATTCACCGTAGCTGAAGTTCATTTGCGGGTCGCAAATCAGTAATTCCCACAGTGGGTTGCCCTGCGGATCTTGCAGAGGGCGACGGTAAAAATCAAGCTGCCAGGAAGAGGCCATGAGTAAATAGGGTTATATTAGGTCGAATAGAACGTAAAAAATTGATACCAGATACACCATGATTCCTGCTCTTACCCAGTTTGGCGATCGCATGTCTCACCTAACCGGGGTGCGCGCGATTATGAAAGATATTATCGAAACCTTGGATTCAGCCAAGGCATCAAACTCTACGCAGGAGTTTATCAACCTAAGTGCGGGCAATCCTGTCATTTTGCCAGAGGTTGAGCAGCTTTGGCGCGACTGCACCGCCGACCTACTCGCCAGCTCAGAATACGGCGAAGTCGTTTGCCGCTACGGTGCCAGCCAAGGCTACGAACCTTTCATCGAAGCCATCCGCGACGACTTCAACCAGCGCTACGGCCTCAATCTCACCTCTCGCAACATTCTCATCACCCCCGGTAGCCAAAACCTCTACTTTTTGGCTGCAAATGCGCTTGGCGGCTACAGCTCCAGCGGTCAGCTTAAAGATATCGTGCTCCCCTTAAGCCCAGACTATACCGGCTACGGCGGCGTAACACTCTACCCTGAGGCAGTCAAAGCCTATCGCCCGTTCATCGAGCTAGGCGACGATCCTCATTCGTTTAAGTACCGGCCCGACTTCAATCAGTTAGAAATTAACGACAACACAGGATTTGTTTTATTTTCGCGGCCTTGCAATCCAACCGGTAACGTCATTACAGACGAAGAGGTGCAGGGCATCGTTGATTTGGCGAAGCCTTTTGATGTGCCTGTGTTTGTAGATTCAGCCTACGCACCGCCTTTCCCTGCGCTAAATTTCACTGAGATGACGCCGGTGTTTGGCCCAAATATTGTTCACTGCATCAGCCTTTCTAAGGCAGGCTTGCCGGGTGAGCGAGTAGGCATTGCAATTGGTGATGAGAGAATTATTCAGATACTAGAAGCGTTTCAGACAAATTTGTGTATTCATTCGAGTCGGTATGGACAGGCGATCGCAGCGAGAGCCATCCGCAGCGGCGCACTCGCTGACATCGCTAAAAACGTCATCCGCCCTCACTACCAAGGCAAATTCACAGTCCTCGAAGAAACCCTCGCCAAGCACATGCCCAATGAAGTGCCTTGGAGACTGCACCGTGGCGAAGGCGCGATCTTCGCGTGGCTATGGTTTGAAGATTTGCCCATGACCGACTGGGAGTTTTACAACGAACTGAAGAACTACGGCGTCATTATCGTGCCAGGTTCTCCATTCTTCCCTGGACTGAAAGAGAGCCTAAAGGGTGAAGATTGGCCGCACATGCGCCAGTGCTTCCGCATTAGCCTAACGGCGACAGAGGAGCAGCTAGTAACGGCGCTTAAGCATCTGGCAACACTGACAGATAAGGTGTACTCAGCTCAGCCTGCGATGGCGGCGGTTTGATGGTTATGACGAATGAAGCGGTGGAGCAGGATTGGCTACTGATTGGGAAAATTGTGGGTGCGCATGGACTGAATGGCCATGTGAAGGTGTTTGCTGAGAGTGATTTTCCTGAGCGATTTACGAAGGCAGGCGATCGCTGGCTGCAAAAGCCAAACGGTGAGCCGACGAAAGTTCGCATTACAAGCGGACGATTCTTAGAAGGTAAAAATCAGTACCTGGTGAAGCTAGAAGGCGTTGACTATCGCGATCAGGCAGAGGATTTGCGCCAAGCTCAGCTGATGGTTCCGGCGAGCGATCGCCTATCTCTAGACCCCGGCGAATTTCACGTCTCTGACTTAATCGGTTCAACCGTCGTCATGCAGTCAGATCAATCAGTCGTTGGCACAGTGACTGATGTGTTCACAACTGGGCACGACATGCTAGAAGTTTTACTTGCAGATCAGGGCATAGAAGAACCTATCGAAGTCAAAGAGCCGTCAGAGATTTCTGATGAGATTGCACACCCTTCCACACGAGCTAAAGCCGCTAGAAAGCTGAAGCTTCAGGCTAAGCGAAGGAAAAAGAAGAAAGCACCTAGAACGCTACTCATTCCATTTGTAGAAGAAATAGTACCTGTAGTAGACATTGCAGCTAGGAGACTTGAGATTACGCCACCTCCCGGCTTAATTGATCTGGCTTAAAAAGCATAGGCCCAATAATTTAGATTGAGATTTATGCGTGTAAATCAGCTAAGCCGCCTAGCTTCTGAGCTTAACGCTGCGCTAGATATTGATAAATAGCGCCTTCTTTTAAAAAAGACTCTCCCGGCTGAACGTTAGCAAGTTGCTTGAGCTGAAATTTTTTATCTCCAGCCGTGACTTCAGTCAACCGTTTTGTTTCTTCACCTTTCTCCAACAAAATAACATTGCCGGGTTCAACGATGATGGGGGTCTCCTTAAGCCAAGCACCTCCATTATCTCCAATAGCTGTCATATCGTTTAAAACAAACAAACTATCAGATATAATCCCATCTCGCCAATCGGGCTGAAGGATAAAGACCTGTAGCTCTTCCTCCCAGCTAGAGAGGTCGTAGATTGCTTTTGGCACCAAAGAAATAGAAGCAAAATAGGGGGATACCGAAAATGGATGTGTTTGACTGTCATAAGGCGTCGCTCCGTCAATAAGAACAACGGTACCAGGCTCAATATCAGGCGCTAACCTAACGACATCGGCCCAAAAGTTTTTCTGATCGCTCCAACTGGCCTGAAAATCTTTCTGAACAACCAGCCCAAACCCAACCAGCAGAGACAAAAAACTAGCCATCAACACGTTAACCACTACTCTTTTTTTGAATAGTTCTCCTAGCAATTCAACAAAAGCTAGCACGCACGCGAACAAAATTGCCGCCCCAATAGAAGCCGCTGCATGAACCCGCGAGCTTTTTGTCCCCAGAGCCGTTGCCGTTGTTGTCAGAGTTAAAGGATAGGCAAAAAGCAACATCACAACGCCTGAGACGATCAGCGGCCTGAGGTCTTTTGCAAAAGCCAAAATCAAATGCAAAAAATTACGCTTGGACACATTTGCCTGCAAGAAATCAGCCCGTAGTGGATCATCAGAGCCAATCACAGATAAATTAAGCCGCCTGCGGTGCAGAATATATGAGGTTATCGTTAAGCAAAGGAACAAAATAACAGCCATCTCTTTATCTTGTCCTAGTCCAGGGACCATTTCCCATGCACGCTGCCAAAAAGCTTTCAGGCTCGTGATAGGCCCAACAACTGTATTGATTAAAGCCTGCCATACCCTATCGTCATCCAATTCTTGTATTCGCCCTCGTCCGCTTTCTAGCCCCAATACCCTAATGAGGGCAACCAAAACAGCAAGCGCAAAAAGGATACAGGCATGACGAACCATTTTCCATAGCAGGCTCAAGTCAAATGTTTTTTGGGTTAGCAGAGGCGCTGCCAAAAAAACTGGAAATGCCGTCTCATAGGTGAATAAGGAGCCGATAATGGCTAAGTACGATGACTTTGTTTTCCCCCTTATGTAAAAGTGGAAGGCCATCAACAGAAATGTTATGGATGGCTGAACCCCCAGAGAATGAGTCAAATAAATGGTTCTGGTAGTATCTGCGGGAAAGAGGCAAAGCCCCAGGGCACCTGCAAGGGGAATAAAAGGATGTTTCGATAGGCGCTTGAGCAGCAAATACAATAAAAGCACATTGAGAAGAACAATGAGGTAGCCAAAAATATAAATTGCGCTCAGTCCGCCGATCTTGTTTCCTAAAAATGAGAAGAAGATAATAAGTCCATCGTGGAGTGGCCTACCTTCTTCCCTTGTCTGTTCAATCAGATATTTTACGAACTGGAGCCACCCCATGGCCATAGCACGCGTGGTTCTGTGATAATCATCTTCATACAGGCCAAAAGATTTGAAATGATAGAAATGGGTAATCCAAGTGATCAATCCAAGAAAGACAAAATCCCTAGCGTGATTGAGTCTTTTAATCATTCGAGAACAATAATCAGATACTAAGTGAGACATTCTTCTAATTTTGTAGATAGTCAACGCTCTGATGGGGGATAAAAAGTAAGCGCTTCTATACGGTCTTAAGGTCTACCGTCGGGCCGCTGTTTATGGCTTCTCTCACACGTATAATTTGCGTCAACACGTCTTCCAGCTTATTTAGAGGCACCATGTTAGGCCCATCACTGAGGGCTTTATCAGGGTTCTCGTGAACTTCCATGAATAGCGCATCGATGCCGATGGCGGCAGCGGCTCTTGCTAGGTAGGGAACAAATTCACGCTGGCCGCCGGAGGTGTTGCCCTGGCCTCCTGGCATTTGTACGCTGTGGGTGGCATCGAATACAACGGGATAGCCAAATTCTCGCATTTGAGGCAGGCCGCGAAAGTCGACGACGAGGGCGTTGTAGCCAAAGCTGGTGCCGCGCTCTGTAAGCAGAATGTTTTTTGCGCCGCCGTCTTCTAGCTTTTTCACGACGTTCTTCATGTCCCAAGGGGCAAGGAACTGGCCTTTTTTTACGTTAATTGCTTTGCCCGTAGCTGCTGCTGCCAGTAATAGGTCAGTTTGGCGACATAGGAAGGCAGGAATTTGCAACAGATCGGCGACTTCTGCTACGGGTGCGGCCTGGTAGCTTTCGTGGATATCGGTGACGACGGGAACGCCGACTTCTTGTTTTACTCGGTTGAGGATAGTGAGGCCTTTTTCCATCGCTTGGCCTCTAAAAGAGCTGATAGAGGTGCGGTTGGCTTTGTCGAAGGAGGATTTGAAGATGAGATTTACGCCCAGGCGATCGCACACTTTCTTAATCTCTTCAGCCATCTTCAGCGTAAAATCTTCTGACTCAATCACGCAGGGGCCAGCGAGCAGCGCCAAGGGCTGGCCGTCACCAATAGCAAACTTATCGGCAATCTGAGTTTGAACGGGGCGAGATTTGATAGGAGTAGCAACCATGGATTAAATCTTTCCTTTGGCGATGAGGGCTTGAGCCGCTGCGAGGTCTTCGGGCGTATTGATTTCTATGATGGCAGTTTCTGTTTGGCAGACACGAATTTGGTAGCCGTGCTCAAGGACACGCAGCTGCTCTAGGCTTTCACACTGCTCTAGGGGTGTGGGTTCTAGTTGAGTGTACTTGGCCAAAAAATCGGCACGGAAGGCGTAGAGTCCTAGATGGTGGAAGACGGGAGCTGGTAGGGTTTTGCGGAAGTAGGGGATGGGCGATCGCGAAAAATAAAGGGCGTTTGAGTTGCGATCGCAGATCACCTTCGCCACATTAGGATTTTGCAAATCATGCTCTAAATCCAACGGACAGGCCAATGTTGTCATATCTGGCAGCTCGTCAGAATCAATATAAGGTGCTACCAGCTGCTCAAGCATTTCAGCCCGTACAAAGGGCTGATCGCCCTGCACGTTCACAACCACACCATATTCAGGGTGGCGTGCTGCAACTTCTGCAATTCGGTCAGTGCCGGTCTCGTGCTGATCAGACGTTAGCTCTACTTCGCCGCCAAATCCGCGTACGCAGTCGGCAATCTTTTCGCTTTCGGTCGCGACAATGACTCGGCTGAATGCTGTGCACGATTTGGCCGCTTCGTAGACGCGCTGAACCATCGTGCGATTATCCTTCGGATAGGCTGTGCCATCGCCCACTTTCACCAGTGGCTTACCCGGAAACCGCTGCGACTGATAGCGAGCCGGAATCACCGCCAAAATCTGAGGCGCCATGAGCTTTCACCAAAACTGCACAGCTCACACTATACAGTCTGGCAATAGCCCAAAGCGGACTCAATGTCGCTAAGCTCGTTTTGAGCCAACAGCAGTGATATTTAAATAGGGCATGTATCGATCCGAGACCGTATCAATGTCAGCAGTAATATCTGACTTAACTTGAAACACTTTTCGCTCGTTACGCTGCTCTTTAATCCGAAAGCCGACCTTTTCGTTTTGGCCGGTGTACCACCAGTCGTGCCACTCAACGTGAGGAAACAGCGTTTTTAATCCTGAAAAGCTAATTCTCCAATAGTCGTCAGGATAAGGATGATAGCCCCACACCCACGGGCCAACAAAAAATACTTTTCCACCGGGCGCTAAAAACTTTTCAATATTGCTGGCCACGATAAAAGGATTCTGAACATGCTCTAGCAGCGCCCAGCAAAGCACTGTTTTGAATTTTCCTTCATGCTGACTGAGATCGCCCGTAAAAAGATCTTCCTGACACAAATCAGCCACAATATCGACGTTCTTACCATCGAATAAATCAACGCCGACAACTTCTTTTGAGCTATGCAGCTTTTCATGGAGAAAGGCTCTAAACTTTTCAGCAGCAGCAGCGGCTTTCTCATCTTCGTAGTTAATCTTTGCACCCACGTGCATTAGCGGCCCTTCAAAGTCAAACTTGTCAAAAGTTATCCGCTGGTCTATTTCAATAAATTCTCCAAACTTACGCCCTCTTGCCGTAGCGGGTGGCTCAGCAGGCTTAACGCTATCTGCAAGCTGATACATCACCTTCGAGATTTCTGCTCTCGCTGGCTTTGTCTGCTCTCTCAACCAAGCATCTACGCCTCGGCTTTTCTTGATGTATTTTTTGAGCGAAGACCCAACGCTCCTAATTCGACTATTTCGATTGCTAATATCCAAATCGTGTCGCTAACCCGTATTGTCTTGCGTACATTTTGCCAGCAAGTGTCACAATCTGTGCTATCTTAAAAAATATTATGGTTAGGCAATTCTACAGGCCACTGCGCACAATATCGTGAAGCCTGACAATACCTACGTGCTGACATGTTTCATTAACGACAGGCAATACTGATATCTGTGATGGACGGTTCTCCATAATTTGTAAGGCGTCGTATGCCAAGCATGAAACTGTCACAGTAGTAGGATCGGTAGTCATAACCTCACAGCTAAGCATGCTCGACCACTTGTCCTGACTGGTTTTTTCAAAGGTGCGACGCAGGTCGCCGTCGGTGATGATGCCAAGCAGCTGCTGGTGAGTGTCAGTAACGCTGACGGCACCTAGCCCACCTTTGCTGATGGTGGAGATGACTTCAATCAGAGAGGCCTGTGCCGATACGGTTGGGGCGTCTGAGTGCATTAGGTCTGAGACTTTGAGGGTAAGGCGTTTGCCTAAGCGACCAGAGGGATGGTTGAAGGCAAAGTCTTCAGGGGTGAGGCCTTTGCGCTGCATGAGAGTCATGGCGATCGCATCTCCAATGGCCAAAGCTACCGTCGTACTCGCTGTGGGCGCAAGGTTCAGCGGACACACTTCCTTATCAACGGTCGCTTTAAGCACGACGTCCGATCGCTGGGCTAAAGGTGAGTTCTCGTTACCGACAATGGAAATAATCGGCGTTTTGCGGTGCTCTAGATAGGGGAGAAGGCTGATGATTTCTTCGGTGTAGCCGCTGTTGCTCAGGGCGATCGCCACATCAGTCGAACCCACTAAGCCCAAATCGCCATGCAGCGCATCGCTTGGGTGCAGGTAGATTGCCATGGTGCCGGTACTCGTCAGGGTTGCCGCAATTTTACGACCCACAATGCCTGACTTACCCATGCCTAAAACGATGACCTTGCCCCGACAGTGATAAAGCAGAGCGATCGCCTTCTCGACCTGCTGAGGCAGTAGCGCTGCTGCCGCTTGGTGAATGGCCTCGGCCTCGGCCTGTAGCAGTGAGACCACTCGCTGATGATCCAAGGGCTGATCTGATTGCGGCTGATCTCGCTGCGGAATGGGGGATGTGGGGGATGAATTCATCTTCGCCTCCTGCCAGCGTAGAACATCAGTGTTTGATAAAAAACGCTTTGGTTATGTTGGCATCGTCTGGGCCGTAGCGAATGTGAAAGAGTGATTCAGGGCGCCCTTTCATAAATTTATCGATGGCGACTTTGGCCATAGGGAAGTGCACAGAGTAGTAGTCATCAAAGAAGACCATACCGCCTGACTCTAGCTTAGGATAAAAGAACTCTAGACACTCTAAATGCCCGTCGTACAGGTCACAGTCGATATTGACAAAGAAGTAAGGGCCATCGGGCAGCGTGGGCAGCGTCTCAGCAAAGAATCCAGGCACCAGCGTAGCGTAGCGGCTCAGATCCCTTTCATTGAGCGAGGTTTGAACCTGCTCTAAAGAGGTATCGTCAAAAACATTGCCGCGATCGCGCAAAATATCCAAAATCAAATCGTCCGCCATCTCCCGGTCTATTTGAGCGAATTCTGGCAGGCCAGCAAACGAATCCAGACCGTAGATATGAGCATCTAAGCCATACTGACGAATAATTTCAGCGCAGGCAATTAAACAAGAACCGTGGAACACACCGCACTCAGCCGCAATGTGAGTATGGCCGCCCGTCAGCAAATCACCCAACCGTCGCAGCCCTCTTTTCAGTGGATTTTGTCTGCCGGTATCGCGAGCATAGTGCTGTAGCAAGGCAGATCGAAATGTCTGCATCACCGGAATTCGTCTGGCATAATATGTCCGATAAGGCAGATCGAACGGTAGCGGCGTGCGAGAACTAAATTTGAGGGGCTTGCGCTTCTTTTTCTTCTGCTTCTGCGTCTCAGTAGACGATAGGGCTAACTTACTAGCTGATTGATCATCTGTTGTGGCATCGATATTGCTAACCTCTGACATCTGAAGTGGTTCCTATATTTGTCTTAAAAAGTGACTGCGGTGCCTCTACTGAAGCTGCCATTTCCGAGGCTGATAAAACTGGCATTGATTCATGTTCTTATTTTTTTTAACCTCAAATCGAAACGACTCGACCATATCAAAAACGTAAAATGGACGGCGGGCAACGGTCACTTTCATCACATAGAGGTTTGGGCTCAGGCCGCAGTAAGGCAGTTGCAGCCGAATCTCTTGCTGACCGATCGCTAAAGGCAGCGCTTTTTTATCGCGCTCGCTGCTGAGATTCAGGACGCATTCAGTCCCTGAATTTAGCTCTCTGACCATGACGATGACGATGGCATTTTCAATCGGCTCGCGAACCGTGCAGTTAATGCACACGCTGGCTGACTGGCCGCTAGCAAGAGCAGCCATCGGCTCACCCGCATCGTCAATGAAGCTGACCTTTTCAATGCTGAGCTCGGTATCAACCTGATTGGAGCCTGTTGCGATCGCTGCCGCCGCCCCCCCTCGGTTAGCATCCGCCTTGCAGTCGAGCAGCGCTTCCTCGTAACGGCTGATAACCGCTTCAGCAGTGTCATACATAATCATTCTGCCTTTTTCTAAAAAGACAGCCGTATTGCACAAGTTAAGCACCGCATTGGCATTGTGAGACACCAGAAAAAATGAGGTGCCTTGCTCGCGCATTTTAGCCAGCTGGCGGTAGCACTTGGCTCGAAACATCGCGTCGCCAACCGCGAGTACTTCGTCTAATAGCAAAATATCAGGCTGCGTAAAAATCGCGCAGGCAAATCCCAAGCGGGCTCGCATGCCTGAGCTGTAGGTACGGACAGGCGAATCGATGGCCTCCCAAATTTCAGCAAAGTTGACGACTTCATCAAAGCAATCAGCAATTTGTGCTCGTGAGAATCCAAAAATAGCCATGTTAATGAACACATTTTCGCGACCGCTCAGCAGCGGATCGAAGCCTGCGCCCAAAGCAATCAAAGCCGCCATTTTTCCTCGCACCACGATTCGGCCAGTATCGGCTTTCATCAAACCGCTGAGCATTCGCAGTAGGGTGGATTTGCCACTGCCGTTGACGCCAACTAGGCCAATAGATTCGCCTCGCTTAACATTTAAGCTAACGTCTTTAACCGCCCAAAATTCCTGATTGCGCAGCTGGTCGCTCTTACGGCCTGCGCCCACCACTTCTGAGAAAATATCCTGGAGCCCGTATATGTATGATTTTTTGAGGTTTCGACAAAACTTCTTGGAGACATTTTGCACCGACAAAATTGCGTCAGCAGGAACCTGCTCACTGCCAGTGAGAGCCAGATTAGCTGGGTTTGGATCAATCACAGGAGAAACGCTCATAGACTTAGCTAATTCTTTCAACTAAGAAAGGAATGGACAGACGAAAGATTAGCCAGCCGACAAAGAGTGCTGCGATCGCCCCTATACTGACTAGCGCAAAAGCAACCGGCTCAGACACCGCACCGGTCGTCATCATTTCACGAGCAGTCACCAGCAGCGGCGTCACCGGATTAAGTCTTACCAGGGCTGACAACAGGGGCTGAGTGGGCACAGGATAGATAACGGGAGTTAAGAAAAACCACACCAATAGCAACAAATCCATAGAGCGAGAGATATCTTGCACAAGATGGTTGATAGGCACTAAAAACAAGCCAAACCCCATGCCCAGCATGATTAAGCTAGTAAAAGCAACGGGCGCTAAGACTATCTTCCAGCTAATAGAGACACTAAACACCACAAACAAAATCACCAGCAAAATCAGCTTTAGCAGCAGATCGAACAGAATTTGCCCCAGCTGAGAGAGAATAATGGCCTCGTAGGGAAATTTCACCCGAGAAAGCATTGAGCGCGACGCCTTGATCGCTTTTTCAGGCCCCTTAAACGCCTCCAAAAAGGTCTGCCAGAGAATCGTGCCTAGCATGACAAAGGCGGGATAGGGAATGTCGGTTTCGCCCACGTTAATGACGCCCGCGCTGCTCGCAAAGGCCAGTCCTCCGGCAGTCACCGCTGCGGGGACAATCGCCCAAGCTGTTCCTAAAAATGAGCTGCGGTACTGTGAGCGAATATCTCGGGTGAGCAATCGCCATGCCAGTTCGCGCGATCGCCATAGGTCAGTGACCATTTCTCGCAGCAGCCGCTTGGGTGAACGAATACGGCTTTCAGGGGTATAGATCGTTTCATGAACAGGCAGCTTAGGAACAGGCGGACGAATCATGAAGGAACAGAGGAAAAGCACGACAATTTTACTTGACCGCCGGAGGTTTGAGCTATAGCTGTAAGCCAAAACCCAGCCGATGCGCTATCTGACCTATCGACTAGCCGCTAAAGTTGCAGATGCTGATACTGCCAAATCGGTGCTTATACAATCCACTATTTTTTGGACGGCATCCCCTGGCAACAGACGGGAGGCTGTAAAGGCCTGTGCCTCGCTGACACCGTAGCCGTTATCGCGATCAGCCTGACTCGCGACAGCCTGCCAATCTTTCCCACTTCGTAACAGCGGCAGCGGCTCAAAGTTCGGCAAGTCCATATCGTAGGCCACCACGGCCACCGGACAACCCGCCCGCACCGCATCTACAGCCACCGTCGAAGGTGTTGTAATCACCGCATCTGCAATCTCAATTAGCGCAGGGGCTGTAAAGGCCTCCCACTCAGGCGCTTTCGGGTCGGCAATGATCAAATTATCAGCATCTGGCAATTTGCCCTGGTACCGCTTCGTTAGCCATAACCCGGTATGGTGTGGCTTCACCAGAAAAGTTACTTGAGGGCAGGCGGCTGCGATCGCTTCTAAGTCCTGCAAAAATCGCTGACGGTAGTCGTCGCTATAGCGGCCCCAGTGCAAATTTTCAAAAACGACCACAAGGCGGCTACCTGCTTTTCGCCCCGGCACCTCAACCATCGAACCCGGCGCATCCACAAACTTAGGACAGCCCACCGCAACACACTTCTCCAAGGTTTCAGCAGGCGTCTCAGCAGGCAACCGATCGATAGGAACCCAGGTAAAAAAGGTTTTCGAGGCAAATAGGATGTTTCCAACTGGATACTCTTCATCAAAATAATTCAGACCAACATTCTCAAAGCCATGCTGCATGGTGTACGTCAAAATGCCTTGACGGTTGGCTCTTTGGGTCAGTGTGTACGGCCCTTTGTGCGCATTAGCCGTACTTTCTGAAGCGGTAACTACCGCTCGAATGCCCGTCAGCTGAGGCTGCAATCCAGCGACGACCGCCTTGTGATTGAGCACCTCTGGTTTTATACCTGCTGCCGCCAGCAATGTCTCAATGCGGGGCGACTGGCCATAGGCCTTATCGCTCACGGCAACCTTGAGCTGATATTCGTCGCTTCGGTGTAGCCGAATCGCCAGCGGCAGCAGCATATCCAAGTCTTGCGGGAGGTTCAGAAAAAGTAAAACCTTAGGTGAACCACTCGCTCGTTTGGAAGCGATTTTTTGGTACAAAGACTGCGCGCGTGAGAAAAGTGATTGAATCATGCGGCATCCTTTTGGGCGGGTAGCGGCGTTATCTGCTTCAGCAGAGATAGCCACTGTTGCGCAATCACCTCCCCGCTAAGATGTTGCGCAATCACCTGCTGAGCCTGGGCAACATGGGTTTTGCCAGTCTTAGGACTCAGTAAGTAAGCTCGCAGACCGGCTTCCCAATCATCTAAATACACGCAGTCTGCAAATATCTCTAGGGCGGGCGTTCGGCTAGCGACGACAGGCGTGCCTTGCGCCAGCGATAGCACCGCTCGATTGGCTGACTTGCAAATGCTAAAGACTGACTGAGAGTTTGGAATAATCACGACATCGCTGGACTGGATGTAGTCATATATTTTGCGAGGATGCCACCGCAGGTATTGGGTTGCAAAGGGCAGCGGCGCAATGTGCTTTTTGTAGGTGGCGCGGCTGTTGCTGACGACCATCAGCCGTAGCCGGCACTCTTGGCTGATTGAGGCGATCGCCTCAGCCACCTCCAAAATATTCAACATGCCAAAGTTGCCATACTTCGCACCATAGTTACCAAACCACAGCACCGTCTTCACGCCTTTTGCCTCTGGCCAAGGCTGCGGCCATAAGGGCGTAGCTTCAGTAGGCGTTTTCTTTCGCGAGGACGTTCCTAAAAACGCCAACGGTCGTAGAACAGCTACTCGTGAAGTAATGTCTGCATCTGCTGGAGACAACGGCGTCAACATAGGCTGTCCTACCTGAGATGCAGGCAGTGGCGCAAGGAGTCCATAGTGTCTCAGCACCTGGCCAATTTGACCCTTTATTCCATACACAACAACTTTGGCCAATCGCTTCAAATGCTTGGCGGCGCGCTTGATTCGCTTATAAACCTGCCGCAGTAGCTTGATAGGCCACGGCTCTCGCTTCTGAGCGTGCTGCCACCGAGTCGCCTGCTCGGCGTATTGAATGTCACTTAGCGACTCGCTGCCGTCGGGAATGACAACGATAGGGCATAGATGACGCGACGGGCTAAGCGAGTTCTCAGCCGAATCGACCAACGCCTTCTCTACAGCGGCTTTCATGGCAGTTCCCGTCGTCACAATAGCCGTCGCCATCTGAGCCATCAGCCGAAAGTTATGAGCGGGCACATAGTCACTACCGAGCGTGTATTCCTCAATAAAAATGTTGTCGCAAATGTCGAGAATGACAGGAACGCCGAGCTGATAAGCTTGCTCACAGGCTGTAACGTCCTCTTCGCGAAAGCTTTTAACAAAGATAACGGCCTGCGTATCGGCGTTAATTTTAAGCGGATCTGCGCCGCTGCAAATGACGGATGAAATGCCGAGCTTATCGAGATAGCGAAGGGGCAGCAGGCATCGGTAGCGCAAGCTGGCCATGTTTACATTCAGCGTTTGAGTTTTCCAAACCAGCATGAGCTTTTATCGGATGCTATGAAGAGAATTGCGATTGTTCACGAATGGTTTACCAGCCATGCTGGCTCTGAAAAGGTGGTCGAGCAAATTCTCAGGATTTATCCTAATGCGGATCTGTACAGCTTGGTAAATTTTCTACCTGAAGAGCTGCGGTATTTCATTGGGCATAAGCCTGTCAATACGTCATTTATTCAGCGGCTGCCTTTTGCTAAAAACCACTTTCGCAACTATCTGCCCCTAATGCCTGCGGCGATAGAGCAGTTTGATCTATCAGACTACGATTTAGTCATTTCGAGCCATCATGCGGTGGCAAAAGGCATATTAACTCGCCCCGACCAGCTGCATATCAGCTATGTGCATACGCCTTTGCGCTACGGCTGGGAGTTACAGCACCAGTACTTGCGCCAAGCTGGGCTCACTCGCGGGCTAAAGAGCGTATTAACCCGCGCTATTTTGCACTATCTTCGACTGTGGGACGTGGCCAGTGCTAACCGGGTAGATAAATACGTGGCAAATTCGCGCTATGTGGCACGACGAATCGAAAAAACCTATCGCCGTTCAGCAGAGGTGATTTATCCGCCTGTAGATACTCAACGCTTTAGCGGAGAGAATGCGAAAGTTCGAGAAGATTTTTATTTGGTGGTGTCTCGATTCGTGCCGTATAAGCGAGTGGATTTAGCGATCGCAGCTTTTAACGAACTCGGTCTGCCACTCGTGGTCATTGGCGACGGGCCAGGTCGCAAAGCACTCCAGAAGATGGCCGCTCCCAATATTTCTTTTCTAGGTAAACAGACGGATAGCGTTGTATCCAATTACATGCAGCGCTGTAGGGGATTCATCTTTCCACCTGAGGAGGACTTTGGCATTACGCCCGTAGAGGCGCAGGCAGCAGGAGCACCTGTAATTGCCTACGCAAAGGGCGGACAGGCTGAGACGGTAATGCACGAGCGTACCGGACTGCTGTTTTCGCATCAGACAGTTGAAAGTCTGGTACATTCTGTCAAAAGGCTACAGGCAAGTGTGGATCAATTTGAGGCAGCTAGGCTCATCGAAAATGCACAGCGGTTCTCGATTGCGCAGTTTCACTCACAGTTTCAAAACTTTGTGGAAAAGGCCTGGACGCAGTTTGAAGAAAGGGCATAGTTTGCCAGCGGGTGCACGTCGTAAGGAGCGCGATAAGACATTGTGACTATTTATCAACCGTCTTCTTATCGAAGTGCTCAGCCGACGGGTTTTCGTCAGGCGATCGCCCACGTCTGCACCCGTCCCTGGCTCACCCTAGCTACCCTCATCAGCATCGACTTTTTGTGTCTCAGCATCGCTGGGGCCACCAGCGTCCTCACTCGCCTCCTGTTTGACGGTCAGTTTTCCCTATCGCTGTATTGGCGGCTATGGCCACTCATTGGCATCTTCATCGTCGCCTACGCCATGGCCAATCTATATCCCGGCATTGCCATGAGCCCGGTAGAAGAGCTGCGCCGCCTCATCCTCACCACAACGCTGCTCTATCTGCTGCTGGGCTCAGCCATTTTTCTGTTTAGAGAAGTCGCCATCTACTCTAGGGCCGCTTTCTTAATGGCGTGGTTGCTGTCTATGCTGCTCGTGGTCATTGGTCGCTACAGCATTAGATCCCTATGCGCCAGACAAACCTGGTGGGGCTACCCGGTCATCGTGATGGGCGCGGGCCAGACTGGCGAGATGGTCATTCGGACGCTTCAGCACCAGCCCAGCTTAGGCCTAAAGCCCATCGCTGTTTTAGATGATGACCCGAAGAAGCACGGCACGCTTTTAGGGGTGCCCGTTGTCGGAGATCTGTCTATGGGCTCTAAGCTCGCCCGCGATTTTCGGATTCCCTACGCCATTGTGGCCATGCCCGGTGTCGCGCCTTACCGGCTCTCTCAAGTGCTAGAACGCTATGGCCGCACGTTCCCTCACCTGATGATCATTCCTGACCTGTTTGGCATGGCAAGCCTATGGGTGGCTGCGAAAGACTTAGGCGGCGTCTTGGGTTTAGAAGTCCGTCAGCAGCTGTTTTTACCGGGGCCAAGACTGCTTAAAGCAATCCTGGACAAAGGCCTGGTGCTGCTCATTGGCATGCTCGCGCTCCCGCTGATTGCGCTGATTAGCTTGCTGATTGCCTTTGATTCGCCGGGGCCAATTTTTTACCGACAAATCAGGATTGGCAAAGACGGCAAGCTATTCAAGGCCTGGAAGTTCCGCTCTATGGTGATAGATGCAGATATGGCGCTAGCACGATACTTGGAAACTCACTCGGAGCTGCAAGCGTCGTGGAAAAAAGACCATAAGCTCAAGCAAGATCCTCGAATTACGCGCGTTGGCAAGCTGCTACGCCAGACGAGTTTGGATGAGCTACCGCAGCTGTGGAACGTGCTGTGCGGTGAGATGAGTATGGTGGGGCCAAGGCCAATTGTGGCAGATGAGGTGTGGCGATATGGCGATAAGTTTGATTTGTATTTGCAGGTGCTGCCAGGGCTGACGGGACTGTGGCAGGTATCGGGCCGGAATAATGTGACGTACGATGAGCGGGTTAATTTTGATGCTTACTACGTTCGGAACTGGTCGGTTTGGCTGGATATTTATATTTTGATTCGCACGATTAAGGTGGTTTTGGCAGGCGATGGTGCCTATTAAAGTGTCTAAAAACGCTGTGAAGGGGGAACAGGTTTGGCTGGTAGGTCTGATTGTGCTGCCTTACGTCAGCTACTTGGGCTTGGTCATTATGCTGGGTTTGTTTATTAGCGCGCTTTGTCAGCGGGGAAAGCAGGTTTGGCGACTCTGCGGTCAGCGAGGCTTAGGCTGGTTAACGGCGGGACTGTTGATTGTTTCGACCTTTGCTTTGAATAAAGGTGAGTCCTTTTTACAGCTCACTAATTTTCTGCCTTTTTTCCTGTTTTTTGGCGTACTGGCAACGGTGCCGAGTGTGGTTGAGCAGCCTTTTGCAAAGCTAGCGGCGCTGGCTCGGTGGCTGCTGCTGACTTCAGTGCCGATGAGCGCGTTTGCGATTGTAGAGTTTGTGATTAAGTTTGAGGCGATCGCACCAAAAATCCAATCCCTCTCCCTTCCCTCCTGGCTACTCAACGGCATCTACGTCCCCGACTTTGGCCACCGCGCCCACAGCTTTTTTAGCCATCCCAATATGCTGGCCGCTTACCTGTCGATTGTGCTGGGGCTGGGGTTGGGCGTGATGATGAAGGCTTTGGCTGAGCAGAAGCCGTTTTGGCGTGAGGGGGTGGCGCTGGGGGTTTGTGCGATCGCTCTATTCTGCACCGGTTCTCGCAACGGCATATTGAGCGCGCTGGTTTTGATTGCGATCGCCCTCTATCACGCTCGCCATTACAAAGGGGTCATGCTCACCGGGCTGGCCGCGAGCGGTGCGATTTTGGCCGCTGTTTTTAGCTTGGGCATTGGCGGGCGATCGCTTTCCCTCTCCCTTCTCACCAACGATCCGCGCGTTGGCGTCTGGCAGCTCGCCGCCGAAATGATCCAGCAGCGCCCCTGGACAGGCTGGGGATTTGCGGGCCTGCGCCTGCTATACGAACCCGGCAGCATCCCCGACTACGACATCATCTTCCACGCCCACAACATCTGGCTATTTCTCGCTTCTGAAGCCGGTATCCCGCTCATGGTTGGCTTCTGCATCGTCATTGGCACTATCTACTACAGCGGCATCCAGCGACTCATCAAAGGCAACTTACTCGCCACAGAACAAGCCACTCTACTCGGCTACCTGCTCGCCTTCGCCAGCTGCCTACTCTTCTCTCTATTCGATGTCGCCCTGTTTGACTCGCGCATTAACATATTGAGCTGGGGCCTGCTCTCTAGCATTTACATGCTGAGCCACCATTATGAAAAAAAGGCATTGAAAAAGGGCGCAAGCGACCCATCGCCCACGCCCCTTAAAAAACTGAGTTAATCAAAACCTAGATAACCTTTGCGGCTCGCAGTCCAAAGTAAAGCCCCATTCCGATACCGGCCAAAGCTGCAAGGTATACAACGTAAACTACTGCTGCGACCATCGTTTTCTCCTAGAAAAATGTTCTAATATCTTCTTCTATTGAACCACACCGCCCATCTTTCAACACCTCATCTGTTCTAGCTGACTTCTTTTACCGCCCTCTCCTAATCTACTCGCCCCCATGAGCACCCTCACCAAAACCACCATCCGCGTCAACATCCCTCAAAACGCCTACGACGTTCGCATCGCACCCGGCGGCTTAGATGAGTTAGGACAGTGGCTGGCCAGTGAGGGCACACCGCTCGTCAAACCCGGCCAAAAAGTATTAGTCGTTTCCAATCCAATCGTATTTGACCTATACGGCAAGCGAACCATAGACGCCCTCACTCAGGCAGGCTACGACGTTTGCCACTGCATTTTGCCAGCAGGCGAACAGCACAAGCATATGGCCTCCATCGAAAAAATCCACGATGTCGCCTACGAAAATCGCCTAGAGCGCAGTTCCGCAATGGTCGCTCTAGGCGGTGGCGTCATTGGTGACATGACAGGTTTTGCAGCTTCCACCTGGCTACGCGGCATCGCCGTCGTGCAAGTGCCCACCTCTCTTCTGGCCATGGTCGATGCCTCTATGGGCGGAAAAACGGGCGTCAACCATCCCAAAGGCAAAAACCTAATCGGCGCGTTCCACCAGCCTCGACTCGTCCTCATCGATCCGCAGGTACTCGAAACGCTTCCCGTGCGTGAGTTTCGAGCGGGCGTTGCAGAAGTCATTAAGTACGGCGTTATTTGGGACTTGCCGCTATTTGAAAAGCTAGAAGCAGCCGAGCAGCTAGATGATTTCAATGACGTGAGCGAAGACCTGTTGCAATACATGCTGGAGCATTCTTGTCAGGCCAAAGCTGATGTGGTGAGCCAGGACGTGAGAGAAGGCGGCATTCGCGCCATTTTGAACTACGGGCACACCATCGGTCACGCGGTAGAGAGCTTAACCGGCTACAGCGAGATTAATCACGGCGAAGCCGTCGGCATCGGTATGGTTGCCGCTGGCCAGATAGCTGTAAACATGGGGCTGTGGGAAGCATCGGCTGCTCAGCGTCAGAATGTGCTCATTGAGAAAGCCAAGCTGCCGACCAAACTCCCTTCAAACGTCAGTATTGATGACATTTTAATTGCGATCAAAAGCGATAAAAAGGTTCAGGCCGGAACGGTTCGCTTTGTCTTGCCCAAGGGTATTGGAAAAGCTTTTGTCAGCGATCAGGTCAATAGTGAAGATGTCCGGCGCGGATGCAGTGAGATGCACGGGCGGTAGTTTACTCAGCGTCTATCGGGGTAGCCAGATAAAGGTGCAGTGACTCGCCACCAATCATTTGGCTCGGCGCGTAGGTCAGCGGTTCGAGCGAAATGCCTGGGATTGTCGTCTCTAGCGGAACATTCAGCACGACGATAACAGGCTGCTCCTGTTCATCCACAAAGGTAGGAATCTCTGCCCATATCTGCGCTTGGGTGAAGTCTTTGGTAGATCGCCAGAAAGTACCAAATCCACCCTGCTCTGGATAGTAGATGGGCTTATCTAAATAGCCAGCAAGGGTAGAGACTTCATCGAAAGAATAGCCAAAAATAGCGAGGTGCGTAAGGTTTTGCGATCGCAAAAAGTCAGCAGCCCTTTGACTTCCTGAAAACGACTGCGCAATATCAGCGGCATAGGCAACCGTTCCACTCAGCATTTGAGCCATTAAAATCCCGGTAAATAGCTGCTTTTGAAATCGGCGCGATCGCCCCCCAAAAGACTTTCCCGAGGGCTCACTCAAAGACTCACCAAAAGCATCGGTAGCACATAGCCAAAAACAAGCCACTAGCAGAATATAGAAATGACCGTGATGACGCAGATATCCCGGGAACATAAAGTAGCCAAACAGCAGCATCGTAGCCGTACCTACGCTATAGACGGCCAGCCACTTTGGCTGGTAGCGAAAAGCTCTGAGTACTAACGCCAATAGCAAAAGCGACAGCAAAAACGGCAGCAGCAAATTCAAGCCAAAAGGCAGCGCGTATAAGTCCGCTAGGGCATTATTACTCCAAAAATGATCTTGCCAAAACGGAGGCAGCGGCACGTAGCTCCGCCAAATGTGAGAGATGACTTCCATGAGCCGATTGCCGAGGTTGCGCAAGCTACCTACTCGGTCATCGGTAAGTTCGTTAGAGATAATGCCTGGGCTGGTATAAGAGAAAACGTGGATTCGACTAATTTGCAGGTAGCAGGTCAGCCACGCCAATCCTAAAATGCAGGTACCTACCCACGTTTGAAGCCAGTTGTTTTTACGAGGATGCGGCCAGACCAAAGCTACGCATAGCGCAACGCTTAAAAACAGTCCATAGATACTCGTGTTTGCTAAAAAGCTCAAGAGAATAAACGGCAGCAGTGAAAAGAACCAAACTCTCTTTGGCTCTGAGCTATTTTGCCGCCTCTGACACCACGGATACAGGCTACAGAATAAGAATACGAGAAATACGCCCAGAACATACCCACGGCTAATTAGCGCATATTCGTAAAAACTAAAATATCCAAAGGATGCGAGTACTTTTTGCCCTTGCGTAAAAGGCGAGAATGTCGCCAGCAAATAGACGCTGGCCGTTGCAACCGTGGCATGAAATAGCTGCATCGATAGAGGATTACGACTGACGCGGGCGATCGCATATAAGCAAAGATGCCAAAGCGCGGGATGCCCCTCAGTCCTCATATTTTGAAACAGATTACCAATCGATGTGCTGTCGCGAGCAATATTCCACGCCTGCAATTCATCACGCCACATCTCGTGGTGCAGAACGCCGATGACGCAGAATATCGCAAATATACAAGTTAATGCCAGCTCAAACTTAATTGAACTTGGCGCTGAAGTATTAGATTGGATGGATGACATATGTATCGAAAATGTGTCTTGGATTTTCTCGAAGTAGTCACCCCTTTAAACAGCCGAATGCAGCTTAACTATTAAGCTAAAGATTAACGGCTCGTACACTCTACTGTAATCTGCGCTGAAATCTGTACGCTAACAGAAGCAAAACGATTCAGCAGAGAAGCGGTACAGCACAACAGTAAGATTTTTAGGAAACTAGAGAATAAAGCTAGGACTCAACATGGCACAGCTGCTAACCGAAGGCCCCGTTAACAAGAGACTGGTGAAGTTGACGCTACCGATGGTATGGGGCATTTTTGCCATTGTTGCTTTTAACCTCGCAGATACTTACTACGTGGGGCAGCTCGGCACCAATCAGCTAGCCGCGATGAGCTTCACCTTTCCAGTTGTAATGACGCTGGGAAGCTTGGCGCTAGGGCTGGGCGTAGGCGCCTCTTCGATTATTGCGCGGGCGATTGGAGAAGGAGACCGGAGCCGAGTTCAGCGCTTTACCACCAATAGTTTGACCCTCGGGGTTGCATCTGTTGCCGTGCTTTCAGCGATGGGTCTGCTCACTATCGATCCACTCTTTACGGCGCTGGGTGCTGGGCCAGAAGTGATGCCCTTTGTGCGGCAGTACATGCAGGTGTGGTACTTCGGCATGGTGTTTTTGGTGGTGCCGATGGTGGGCAATAGTGCCATTAGGGCCTCAGGCGATACCGGCACGCCGAGCATCATCATGACGCTATCGGCAGGGTTCAATATTATTCTCGATCCGCTGTTGATTTTTGGGATGGCGGGCTTTCCTGAGCTAGGGCTGGTCGGTGCGGCTTTGGCAACGGTGATTGCGCGCGCGCTGACATTAGTGGCTTCTTTACTGGTGCTGCAATTTAAAGAGCATATGCTGTCGCCGCATCTGCCTAATTTGGAGGAAACGCTCTGGTGCTGGCGCGATGTGCTGTCTGTGGGACTGCCTGCGGCGGGCTCGAATATGATTACACCGATTTCGATTGGGGTGATTACGAGCTTGCTGTCAACTCATGGCCCGCTGGCGGTTGCTGGATTTGGGGTGGCCTCGCGGGTAGAGTCTTTTGCCATGATTGTGCTGATAGCGCTAAGCGCGAGTATTGGCCCTTTTGTAGGTCAAAACTGGGGTGCGGGGAAGTTTGAGCGGGTGACGCAGGCTTTGCGGCAGAGCTATTTATTCTGTGTGGGCTGGGGCGTGCTGATGGCGGTGTTGTTGGCAGTAGGGGCCTCACGGATTGTGCCTTTGTTTAATGCTGATGTAGAAGTCGTCAAAGTGGCCACGTCGTATCTGTGGATTGTGCCGATTAGCTACGGCACGGCAGGCATTATTCAGGTGGCAAGCTCAGCTTTTAACGCGCTTGGCAAGCCTATTCCCGCCGTGATTATGACGGTGCTGCGGATGTTTGTGCTCTATATTCCTTTGGCGTATTTAGGCAGTCGTTTGTTTGGGCCTTTGGGTATTTTTGGCGCGGCGACGGTGGCTAATGTATTGGTGGGAGTGGGGGCTTACTGGTGGAGCGATCGCACCAGCCGCACACCTATAAACAATCCCGCTCCATTGCAATAAGGGAGCATCTTTCAGAGACACTCCCTCTATCTCTAAGCTGCTAAATCAAACAGCAAGACTTCTGTGTTGTCAGCAGTAGCCTCGACGCTGATTTGAGAGAGATCAGAAATAGCAACCCCATCCCCCACGTCCAAAGCCTCACCATTCACACTCAAAGCACCGCGAGTCACCTGCAACCAAGCTCGACGCCCGGTCTCGAGCGCGTAACTCAGCTTCGTATCTGCGCTCAACGTCGCTGTATACAAGCTCACATCTTGGTGAATGGTAACAGAACCATCGCGGCCATCACGAGAGCCTACTAAGCGCCACTGATCCTGGCGGTCTGTAAGCTCAAAGTGCTTCTGCTCATAACCGGGCTCTAAGCCTTTCTCATCAGGCATAATCCAGATTTGCAGGAAGTGCACAGGATTCGTCTCAGACGCATTCATTTCACTATGCGTAATGCCCGTACCCGCCGTCATTCGCTGCACATCACCCGGGCGAATCACAGAGCCTGTGCCCATGCTGTCGCGATGACCCAGCTCACCTTCTAATACATAAGAGATGATTTCCATGTCGCGGTGGCCGTGGGTACCAAAGCCTGCACCCGGGACAACGCGGTCGTCATTAATGACGCGCAAATCACTAAATCCCATGTGGCGAGGGTTCATGTATCCGCCAAAGGAAAACGTGTGCTGACTGTTCAGCCAACTGGACTTAGAAACGCCTCTTTCTGCTGCTTTGCGAACTGTGAGCATACTGGTTTTCATCTCCATAGAATAATTTGCCGGTTAGCAAGGGTCTAACGCCTTTACTTTTAGCCTGGTTCTATTATGGATTGAGTTAATTAAAAATACAATAGTCTATTTTATAGTCAGATTGTGTTCTAAATAGATACAATTGGATTCTGCGATGAGAGGTTGAGAATGGACAAGCTAGAGAGTATGCGAGCGTTTGCCGAGGTGGTGAATCACAACGGCTTTGCCGCAGCGGGGCGACATATGGGACTGTCGCGGTCGGTGGTGAATAAGCTGGTGGCGCAGCTGGAGGAAAATTTGGACATACGGTTGTTGCAGCGAACGACCCGGCGGGTGAGCCCTACGGATATGGGGCGGGCTTATTACGAGCGCTGCGTGGATATATTGGCTGAAGTGGCGGCTGCCGACGTGGCGGTGATGCAGCTTCAGGCTGAGCCAAAGGGGGCGCTACGAATAAATGCGCCGATGTCGTTTGGCACCATGCACTTGGGAGCGGCGATCGCACAATTTATGAAGCGCTACCCCGATATTCAAGTGCAGCTCACCCTCAACGATCGCTTTGTCGATCTGATTGAAGAAGGCTTTGACGTAACCCTACGAATTTCAACGCCAAGCACTGACGACGCCTTAACGACGCAAGTACTCGCGCCTGTTCGCCGTGTGATCTGTGCTTCGCCTGAGTATTTAAAAGAGAAAGGGGAGCCAACTCATCCTAGTGAGCTGAGCCAGCATGACTGTTTGGAGTATGGGCACTTGGCGACTCGGAGTAAGTGGCGGCTGCTAGATGAAGCGGGTAAGCCGCTGACGGTGAGCTTGCGGTGTAAGGGATGTTCTAATAATGGGGAGGTGTTGAGAGAAGGGGCGATCGCAGGCATTGGCATCACGCTTTTGCCCACCTTCATCATTGATCAAGCCCTAAAGTCAAACCAGCTCAAAGTAATCCTGCCCAGCTACTGCCCGCTGCCGCTTACCGCCTATTTAAGCTACGCCACCAACCGCCACCTTTCCACCAAGATTCAGCTCCTCACCACCTTTATGCAAGACTGGTTCAAGCAACCTAGCTGGCTATAAGGCAGCGGTGTGGCTGTGCATTTTCTCTCTGTAGAGCTACAGATACCCATACATCTGCTACGTCAGCAGTTCATTCGGACTGACTAATAAAGTAGGAAAAATAGTTGACTTGATAACAGTGTCTTCGACGTATACCTTTTCTTGATACACGTTGTTTATCAAGACTAAAACAGTTATTTTCGACCTGTGGCGATCAATGATCCAATATTCCGGAATGCCCCACCACTGATACTGCTCGCGCTTCCAAATATAGTCACGCCTGTAATTATCACTGCTTTCGCCACCGGGGCTAACCATCTCTGCAACAAAAAGAGGCGGTGGCATATCCAATCGAACTGCACTGTAATTCGTCTTATCTATCAGAGCTATATGCTCTGACCTCAGTACCATCACATCAGGTTTACGATTTACCCGCTTATCGCCCACTGGGTTCACTTCCAGCTCTGTGTCGCCATTACGAACAAGATCCGTTAGCTGTGGCAAGCCAGCTAATCTGAGGACGAGTCTGAGCGCAAAACGTATGTTTTTATCTGATTCGGGGGCCAGCTGAATAACTTCTCCGGTACTGAGCAATCGGTAATCACCATCTACCAGAGCGCAATTATCCAGATAGTCTTGATAGTTTTGATATCGAGTGAGTGCGTAGGTCATAGTCTATTGCGGTCGAGGTCTATTGCGGACGTGTAGACACTGAAACAGATGAGGCACTTGACTGCTTTTCTTTCGCCTTTGCGAGTTTCTCAGAAACGGCTGCAACCTCTTCGAGCCGAGCTTTTTCCTTTTCTTCATCTACGATAGTTTCCTCACCCAGCGACTCATCCGTGTTCTGAGCAGGTGGCGCTTCAGGGTTAGATTGCTTAGGTTCAGATTTTTTAGGCTTGGGCGTTTGAGCTTTAGGCTTCGCCGCTGTTTGGGCAACGGCCATTTCAACGGTTTCTGTAACCGTGACCGCTTTAGACTCAACAATGCTTTCTGTCTGGCCTTCTAACTGCGTCAGCTCGGCAGCTTCTGCGTCTTCTTGCACGCGCCTAGCTACGAACGAAACGAACGCGATGCTGGTAAATCCTGCGCTAAACAGCATCCATCCCTCAATTACGTAAGTCATTAACTGGTTGAGTTCACCGACAGACATAAGATAAAACCTCGCCAAATCAAGGGCCAATAGATCGAAAGCCAGCAGCGCTAAAGCGTTTAACCCAACCTTTCAATTAGCCATTGATTAGCTATAAAGTCCAGCCAATCAGTGGCTATGCAGTAAAAATACCCAGCGCGCTAAACGCCTATTATGCTGGCTAGCTCGAAAAGATTCAATCGGTCGTGAAGAAGGGTTGCTGTCGCAGCGAGAGTAGAAATTGCAATAGAAGCCGGTGAAAGTCGTAGGATAGATAGGTGAATTGATTACTAAATATAGCTATGGTTTCCAGCGCTTCTCGGATTTCTACGCCTTCTGATTTGTCTAATGCGGGTCAGATATTAGAGGGTCAGGCATTAGATGGAGACCGCCGCATTGCATCGGTGAGCCGCACCACGAAAGAAACCGATGTACAGGTGACGCTAAATGTAGACGGCACGGGTAAGTGCACCGCCGATACCGGCATTCCGTTTTTAGACCATATGCTGCATCAAATTGCCTCACACGGGCTGTTTGATTTAGAAGTGCGCGCAACCGGTGATATTGAAATTGACGACCACCACACCAATGAGGATGTGGGAATCACTTTGGGCATGGCACTGCATCAGGCACTGGGCGATCGCAAAGGCATCACCCGGTTTGGTCACTTTGTCGCACCGCTAGACGAAGCCCTTGTCCAAATTTCTCTCGACTTCTCAGGCCGCCCGCACTTAAGCTACGGCCTCGATATTCCCACACAGCGCGTAGGCACGTACGACACGCAGCTCGTACGCGAATTTTTTGTGGCGATTATTAACCACGCTCAAATGACGCTACACATCCGCCAGCTAGACGGGATCAACTCACACCACATCATCGAAGCCACATTCAAAGCCTTTGCGCGAGCAATGCGAATGGCGACTGAAGCTGATCCTCGTAGAGCTGGAAGCATTCCTAGCTCCAAAGGGGTGATCTAGTGCGCTAGTACAACCTGCTTAGACTCGCTATTAATCGCCTTATTAGCGTCGATACCGGCAGCTCTAGGCGTGACAGCGAGCCGGTAGTTGCGCACAAAGACCTCGATCTGGCTAAGTGCCTGAGCGACAGACTTTGCTGAGGCAACCGGATGGACTTTCTGGGCTCTAAGCTCTGTGGTGGGGAGCTGAAGCCACCAGGACTGAGGCGACTGACCGTGGCGGCTGTGAATATCTGCTAAAAGTGTCGCTGGGCTTTGCGTTTTGTTAGCTTCTTCGGCATCTTCTTGAGCGGCATTGAGCGGGCCAATTTTGACTTGGGAAGAGGGGCGCTCGTGTGGAGTGATAAAAATAGCGTAGTCAGACTGGGCTACGTCATTTTCATCAGAAGTGAGGAGCTGAGCAGCGGGCTGATCGTTTACAAGGAGCGATCGCACGCCCGGTAGCTGCCACTCAGAAACAGCCCTAGAAATCTGCTTGGTGACTTCAGTTTCCTCACAACAAACAATCGAGAACTTGGTTTTACTGGCAGCAGCAGTTGACATGATTTTTACGAATGAACGATTTGGGAATAAGTGAAAAACGAGAAGCGTAAAGCGATAGCCCTTATAGTGATTTTGACAGGGATCGCCGTAAACGTACGCTAAGTTTCTTTAATAGAGTTTGTTTTGCATATGTACTTTTACGAAACGCTCAGCAAGGGTCAAAGCCTCTCGTGCGAGGCGCTTACAATTGATATAGCTTTCTAAAGGTGCCCTACCAGCTAGCAGTAACTAACCTTTTGGATGCGATATTATCTGATGATTTGTTAAGTAAATACTGGTTACAGCTTTGATGATCCCCACTGCAAAAGTTATGACAGTTCATTTTTTGCAAGCGCTAGATTTTGCTGCTCATAAACATTCCAATCAACGTCGCAAAGATCCGGCAAAAACGCCTTACATAAATCATCCAATTGCGGTCGCAAATATATTACTTAGTGAAGCGGGGATCACTGATGAAAGTGTTTTAATCGCGGCCTTATTACATGACACTGTTGAAGATACAGACACTACGTTTGATGAAATAGCACAGCGCTTTGGAACGGCTGTTCGCGATATCGTTGCTGAGGTAACGGATGACAAATCGCTGGAGAAAGCCGTGCGGAAGCAGCATCAAATTGATCATGCGGGCGGATTGAGCGATCGCGCCAAGCTATTAAAAATCGCTGATAAAACAGCAAACCTCCGAGATATGGCCACAGCCACACCTGAAGGCTGGTCTCCCGCTCGCATTGACGCGTATCTTGAGTGGGGAAAGGCCGTCATTGAGCAAGTCAGGGGAACGCACGCGCAGCTAGAGGCTCTGTTCGACCAGGCCTACGCAAAAGGAAAGGCTAAAGTATCCTCTCTACCGTAGTTAGGGGGACGTAGTTAAGAGGGCGTAGTTAAGAGGATCGCCTAGAAAGCGTTTCATCCGAACTACACAGAATAGGACGCACCTTAGGATGATCGCGCACCAGGTCAAAGTTCACGTCGTTGCGGGCCATCAGGCTATAGATGCTGGGATTTAGCTGAACAGCTTTACGCAAGTGCTCACTGGAAGACTCAGGATCGTTAAGCAGTGCGTAGGTGGAAGCGAGGCCGTACCAAGCGTTAGGGTTGGGCGTACGATATTTCAAAGAGGTTCGAAAGCTTTCGAGCGCTTCTGAGTGTTTGAATAAGCGATTGAGCAGGGTGCCTCGATAGTTCCAGGCATAGTGGCAGCTCGCCTTAAGGGCGGTAGCTTGCTCCAGGCTTTCGATTGCAGGCTGCACAAATTCTAAAGCGGCCTGGGCCAGCGCACGGCTATACCAGGCATGGTATCTAAACTTGTTTAGCGCAATGGCTCTATCAAAGCTGCTTAGCGCTGGCTCGTACTGCTGAAGCTTGAGGAGGGCGCGGCCTCGGTTGTACCAAATTTTGTCGTTATTGGGCTCGCAGGCGATCGCCTGATCAAAGCTATCCACCGCCGAGGGATACAGCCTTAGCTCAGCTTTTGCGACACCCTGTCCATGCCACGCTCTAACGTTGGTAGGATCGAGCTGAAGCACTTTGCGAAAGTCGTTGAGCGCCGCATCGTACTCACGCATTTGAATGAAGGTTTGGCCCCGATACAGAAACGGTTTGGCGTAGTTTTCATCTTGTGCGATCGCTCGATCAAACCGTTTAATAGCGCCTCGGTAGTTCCCTGCGTTTCGCAGCTCAAACCCCTGTGCAATCAAAAGCTTAATATCCTGCTCACCCGTTACAGATGGCGTGCGGTCTACAAGCTCTAGCGAATCATCAAAGCTAACCGTTTCGTCTAGCCTCGCCATTTCGACCACGTTTGACTGCGCCTTAAAGCTGTCTTTTTCAAACGACCTTGCATGTTCTGCCAAATCAGCCTGAGCGCCAACGGCGGCCTTGCCTGTATGTTTTGCTGCGAAGTTAGGAAGAGAAGAGACCACAGGTTTGTATCGTAATGACCTAGAACCGAATGGCAGAGGCTCACAGTAGACAAAAGTAAAAGTGAGGACGCCGCTAATTCGCCCCCAGTATTCCCAGAAAGTATAAGCAAGTCTTTTTAATATGTTGGATGCGATCAGGCGAAAATTCGTCATTGTATGGGGGAGGTCGCGCCTTAAAATAATCAAACCTAAGCTGTATCAATAGGTTGTTTGCAATGGCAGAATCAGGCTCCCAAAACGTTCGGATCGAAAAGGATTCTATGGGCGCGTTGGAGATTCCAAACGACGCTTACTATGGCATTCAGACGCTGCGAGCCATCGAGAACTTCCCGATTAGCGGGTTGCGGCCCTTGGCGACCTATGTCGATGCGTGTCTGCTAATTAAAAAGGCGACGGCCACGGCCAACGGTGAGCTTGCATGCATTCCAGGTGATATTAGTCAGGCCATTGTGCAGGCGACGAATGAAATTTTGGCGGGGAGCCTGCGCGACCAGTTTGTGGTGGATGTGTATCAGGCGGGGGCGGGTACCTCACACCATATGAACGTGAATGAGGTGCTAGCAAATCGGGCTTTAGAAATATTGGGCGGTGACAAAGGCGACTACGAAAGGGTGAGTCCGAATGACCATGTGAACTACGGCCAGTCCACGAATGATGTAATTCCGACGGCGATTCGAGTGGGGGGAGTTTTGGCGCTGGAGCATTCGCTGTATCCGGCTTTGGAAGGCGTGATCGCAACCGTAAAAGCCAAAGCCGAAGAATTCCAGACCGTCGTACGCTCAGGCCGTACGCACATGCAAGACGCTGTTCCTGTACGACTAGGCGAAGGTTTCAGGGCTTGGGAGTATATTCTGAGCGGCCATCAAAAGCGAATCAAAGCGGCAGCTGAAGAACTCGCTGTCATCGGTCTGGGCGGCAGCGCAACGGGCACCGGACTTAACACGCACCCCAAGTATCGTTTTCGCGTCGCTGAAATTCTCTCGGAATATCTTCAGCAGCCGGTCACCAGCGCACCGCACCTAATGGCCGCGATGCAAAGTATGGCTCCCTTTGTAGCCGTCAGCAGCGCCCTACGGAATCTCGCGCAAGACCTGGTAAAAATCTCTCACGATCTGCGATTGTTGGACTCTGGCCCTAAAACAGGACTTAAAGAAATTCAGCTGCCGCCCGTACAGCCAGGATCATCCATCATGCCGGGTAAGTACAATCCGGTGATGGCCGAGATGACTTCGATGGTGTGCTTTCAGGTGATGGGATACGACAGTGCGATCGCCTTCGCCGCCCAGGCCGGTCAGCTAGAACTCAACGTCATGATGCCACTCATCGCCTACGACCTCATCCACAGTATTGAGATATTAGGAAATACCGTTGAAGCGCTCGATACGAAATGCTTGCAGGGCATTACGGCATTTCCTGAGCGGTGTAAGGAGTATGCCGAAGGGAGTTTGGCACTGGTAACAGCGCTGAATACGCACATTGGATATTTGAATGCAGCGGCGATCGCTAAAGAATCTCTCGAAACCGGCAAGTCACTTCGTCAGCTCGTACTAGAGCGTGAGCTGATGGATGAAGCAACACTCAACAGCGTTCTCGACTTACAAAAGATGAGTCAAATGCCATCGTCATGACTACACCCCTGTCATGATAGGCCATTGAGTAAATAGAGGATGCTACGGGAAAGATCACCTTAACCGTTACGCTTAAATCTCCTCATGACAGAAAAAGTCGCTATCTTTTTAGACGTTGAGAATTTATCTGGCTGGTTAAAATCAGGTGGTGGAGAGCATCTGCTAGCACATGCAAACAAGCTGGGCCAAGTTGCTGTTCGCAAAGCATACGGCGACTTCAGCGTACCTTCTGTCAGCTTGCGTCAGGCAGAGTTAAACCTGCTAGGCTTTGAATTTGTACACGTCTATCACTCAGTGAAGGGCAAAAACTCTGCGGACATTCAAATCACCGTTGACGCTATGGAGTACTTCGCTCGAATGCCAGACGTGGGGTGGTTTGTGCTAGCAACAGGCGATTCAGATTTTTCTCCTTTATTTAGAAAGTTGAGGGAACTTGGAAAATCTGTTGTTGGTATCGGGCCGCGTTCTGCGTTGAGCAAAGCCGTCAAAAAATCGTGCACTCAGTTCATCTACACAGAAAAGCAGCTTACAGAAAAGAAGGCTGTAGAGAAACAGACACCAGCGAATACTGCTGATCTTTCTAAAGCACGCCAGCGAAGACAAGCTATTAAGCTATTGAAGCAGGTTTTAGACAAACTGCCCCACGGCGCTAACCTATCTCAGGTAAAAAAGGCTATGCTCACAACGAACTCAGCCTTTGATGAAAAAATTTTAGGATTCAGTAGTTTCAAAAAGTTTCTTCAGAGTGCACCTGAAATAGGACTGCTCTATCAACAGAAAAGCGTCTGGCACATTAGATCAGCAAGCACGACAGTTGCCAAAAACGCCAGAAAAGCTACCCCATCAAAATAACGTTATCGATAACGTGAACAACACCATTATCGGCTTCGATATCTGCGGCTAAAACAGTGGCATTTTTCACTTCAAAAATAGGCTCAACGCGAATAGGAATAGGAGAACTTTCGAGTGAATCTAGAGTATCCTTTCCTACCATATCTGCCTTGTGCCAAGTACCTGCAACAACGTGATATTTCAATATGCGAGCTAGCTGAGGCGGATTATCTACCAGCGTTTGCACGGTTCCCGGTGGTAGCTTGGCAAAGGCATCGTCGTTAGGTGCAAACACCGTAAACGGGCCACCTGTTGCAAGCACATCTACGAGTCCCGCCGCCTGAACCGCAGCAACAAGCGTAGAGAACCCTTCATTAGACACGGCAATATCAACAATACTCGGCATAGTAACAAGGAATTTTTAAACTAAACGGCTTAACGATAATCTTGACTTTGAATATCCAACAGTCTTGCTTCTGATCGCTTAAATCGATCGAGCTGCTGCTCAAAAAACTGACGATTGGCCTTTAGATGCTCAGGATTAGGGTCATCTAACGGATACAACAGTGCACATCTCAGCGCCTGAATGACCGCAGAAGTCACGTTGTACATAGACCGCTGGAACGTAACCCCAAGCTGAATAAGCGCATCGTCGTCTCCGCGCGAATGCTGCTCGTATTCTTCTACCAGGTAATCTGGCAGAAAGTGTAGCATGTCCTGCATTAGCAGCGTCGGTGGAATGCCAGCACTGCCTACAGGAAACACGTCTGCATACAAAATGCCGTAGTGAAAGTCCTTTTGGTCGCGTGGAACTTGCTCGGCTTGAGCGTTATAGGACTTAGTGCCTCTAAAAGGTGCAGTGCGATAAAACACAGCTTCAACGTAGGGCAGCGCGGCCTCGTATAGCCAGGTGAATCCCTGAGACTTTGGAATAATTTCGTAGCATTCCCCACCAATATAAGCGTGATGGTAAATTGGGCGACCGGCGACCGCAAAGATCCCATTCACTAAAAAGTCCATAGCTTCGGGGACGCTCGTGAGCTTACCTTCATCGTAAAGGTCGCTCATTTCAAAAAACACAGGAGCCATCACTTCCCAAAACAAGCCCAAATTTGAGTAGTAAGAGAGCTGCTTAACCTGCTCTAAAAACATCTCTGGAAAAAGCTTGTAAAGGCCCATCATCAGTGGATTGCCTTTGAAATATGCGCGAATAGCTTTATCGCTATTTTCTCTATATTCGTCGCTATCTAAATACGCATTGAATTTGGGATTGATATCTTCGTGCCAAAACATTGCCTGCATACAGGCTTCGGCAAACTCCATATTGACCCGATCGTGCCAGAGGTGATGCAACAGCTTAGGGAGCTTTCGCTTACTCTCTCCTTTCTCCATGAACTCTCTCAGTTCAGGATGCGCATCACCACCGCCGCGCCAAATTCTCAGATCTGCGTTATCTCCCGAATAAGCATTATCTCTATCTAAATATTTTTTAGAAATAAAGTACTTGAAAGCCGGTAGGGGATTGAGGAAAACGCACTCGGCAATATAGAGCAGGTCTCGCCAGTAAAAGTCCATCGGAACGGCATAGGCTTTGTAGATACCGATAATTTGCTTGAGATTGTCAGGCGTATCAGGCAGCATGGAGCCACCTGCTTCGAGCCGATGGATAATATCAGCAAACTCGTGGCTAGAGGGTGGAAGTGTGGTGGGAAGCGTGGCGACTGTCATAACGGTTACAAGGGAGTAAGGCGTATTGAGAAAAGAGAATGATTAGCCCAGGTTAGGCGCACCTATATTTGGCGCTAGAAGAGACGTTTCGACTAAGGCTTTATTGACTAAGGCTTTATTGACTAGGGCTTTGTTTTTGATAGAAGCTTCGAGCGTTGGCTGTACTAGCTTTTCAGAGGTTGCTTCGCTCCAGTGCACTAGCCAGTTAGGCTGAAGCCCTAAGACAATAACTAAAGCCGCTAGAATTAGAGCCGGTGTGCGTTCGCTGGTGGTCACCTTCTCGTAGTAGGCCTTCTCATTGTTGAGCCGACCAAAGCAGGTGCGATTGATCAAAATTACGAAGTACACAGCCGTTAAACCTGTGCCAACAACGCAGAAAAGTGTGGCAATTGGGAACGTGCTGTAGCTGCCTTGGAATACTAGAAATTCTGTAATAAATCCGACGAGTCCTGGAATACCTGCGCTGGCCATACCGCTAAGCACTAACAGTGCGCTGACCATCGGCAGACCGCGTAAGGGATTCATCAATCCGTTGAGCTGATCGAGCTGTCTTGTGCCAACTTTGGCTTCAACGACGCCGACTAGGTGGAACAGCAGCGCCAAAATTAAGCCGTGGGAGACCATTTGAGAGATAGCGCCGACCATGCTGAGCTTGGTGAAGGCCGCACCGCCTAGCATGACGTAACCCATGTGGCCGATGGAGCTGTAGGCGACCATGCGCTTGATGTCTTTTTGCGCGATCGCAGTAATCGAGCCATACAAAACGCTCACCGCCGCCCAAACTGCTAAGAATGGAGAAAGCGCCGCCCAGGCATCAGGAAACAGCCCTAGCCCGAACCGAAAAATACCGTAGGTGCCAAGCTTAGCAAGCACGCCCCCCATCAAAATTGCAACGGGTGGAGAGGCCGCGACGTAGCTATCTGGCAGCCAGGTGTGAAACGGAATGAGCGGAATTTTGATGCCAAAGCCTGCAAGCAGAATGCCTAAAAGCACAATCTGCGCAGGTAGCGGTATCTCAAACTGCTGTGCCTGCTCATAGGAAAAGTCGAGCGTGCCCCCGAGGAGAACGGTGCCGATGAAGCCTGCAAAAATGAGGGCTCCTGCGATCGCGGTATAAAGCAAAAACTTAGTCGCCGCATACTCACGCTTCGGCCCGCCCCAAATTGAAATCAAGAAATACAGCGGCACCAGCTCAATTTCAAACAGCAAGAAGAACAGCAGCAGATTCTGTGAGAGAAAAGCGCCCGCGACACCACCACTGACCAACAGCATCAGCGAATAGAAAAACCGAGGCCGTTCTGTTGTTTTCGCACTGCTACAGATAGCAATCCAAGTCAGCAAGCCGTTAAGCGAAAGCATCATTAGCGATAGCCCGTCCACCGCTAAGTCATAGTCCAACCCCAGCACGGGTAGCCACGATCTAAACTCTCGCATTTGAAAGCCCGTAGCGCTTAAGTCAAACTGAGTGAATAGATAGATCGTCCACAGAAGAGCAATTCCTGAAACGGCTAGTGCAGCGTTTCTAACCTGTGTGGTACTGAGCTTTTTCGGCAAAAAAGCAATGATTAAAGCACCGAGCGTCGGTATCCAAATTAAAGGACTCAGCATTGTTTTATCTGCAATAAAAGAATTAAAAAGATCTGTTGGCTCAAGGAATTAGAGGAGATAGCTCCAGCTTAGATAAAGGCAGATAGCGGCTACAAAAGAGGCGATCGTGAGCGCATAGACCTGAGTTTTACCGCTATTTGTGTACTTCAAAGCCTCACCGCTAAAGAGAGAAGATAGGCCAATTAAGTTCACTAGGCCGTCAAGGATGTAGCGATCCAGCCAGTCGGTGATTTTAGAGAGGGTGTCTACGAGGGCGATCGCCGTCATGTCATACGCTTTAGAGGTATAAAAGTCATACGCAAGCAAACGGCTTAGCACAGGCGGTAGCAGGCTTTTTGGACTCTTAGCCCTATCAAAAATGTAAAAGAAGCTCGCCGCTGTTAAGCCCGCGATGCTAGAGAGAAACAGCGTCCACCCTAGCGGCCAGCTGGCCTGCAAATCAGTTGGGAACAGTGAAAAGTCTTTAATCACAAAAGGGACATGAAGCGTGAAACCCGCCATCATCGTCATCGGTAGCATCACCAGCCATATCGGCTCAGGCGATCGCGTCGTCATCTGAGCTGGCTCACCCGCAAACATCAGCCCAAACATCCGCACCAGCGCAAAGCCCGCCACCGCATTTGCAAACACAACAACACCCACTAGCCCCCACGCACCCTGCCGCTGTAGCCCTTCTAACACCGCCATCAGTGACCAAAAGCCACCAAACGGCGGCAGCGCAACTAGCCCAACAATCGCGACCAAAAAAGAAAGTCCGGTAACGGGCCGACGGCTCCAAAGCCCGCCCATCTGAGTCAAATCCTGACTAATCACGTTCAAAATTACCGAACCCGTACTCATGATCAACAGCGCAGTCGCTGCCGCATGAGTCAGCACCAGCAGCAGCGCCGCCGTGGTTTGCCCAGTACCCACCGCAATAAAGATGAGACCCATGTAAGTACTCGTCAAATAAGAGAGCACTCGCTTAGCATCTATCTGTGCAGCGGCAATTAAGCTACCACCCACCGCAGAAATCGAGCCAATCACAACCGTTAGCCCCGTCGCCCAAGGCGACAGCGCAATCACGGGTTCTAGCTTAATCAGCACCCAAGCCCCCGTTGCCACCACCACCGAATTTCGCAAAATTGTGGTTGGCAGCGGCCCTTCCATCGCCTCATCGAGCCATAGATGCAGCGGAAACTGAGCACACTTACTAATTGGCCCAGACACCAGCGCAATTCCGATTAAAGCCAACGTTAACGGCTGCGCACCTTCACCGACTAAAGGCATAGACTGCGCCCACTGAGCCAATTCGCTGAAGTTCCAAGTCCCGGCTAGCGGATAGAGCGCTAGCACACCCATCAGCAAAATCAGGTCACCGACTCGTTTCGTGAGAAAGGCGTCTCGGGCGCCGCTTACCACCAGCGACTGATTAAACCAAAACCCTACAATGAGGTAGGTACCCAAGGTCAAAATCTCCAGCAGAATATAGCTAAAGAAGAGAGAATCGCATAGTACCAGCGCCGTCAATCCCGCCTCAAAAAGGGCGAGAAGAGAGTACATTCGCCCCCATCCCCAGTCCATTTCTAGGTACCCTACCGTATACACCTGCACTAGCAGATTGAGGATAGTGATCACTACGCTCGCGCCCAGCGTAAGGGCAGAAAGCTCCAACGGCAAAGACAGATTTAGATCGGCAACGTGAAGCCAAGACAGCTCTAAAAACTGTGGCGGCTGACCCCAAACGGCAGCTAATGCTAAGCCGCTGTGGAGCAGCGCAATAATGGTTGTAAAAATATTGATGTAGCCGACTGGGCGCGGGCCAGTGCGACGGATAAGCGCGGGTGACCAAAAGATTGACAGGGCAGCGCCAATCATTGGATAGCAGGGAATTAGCCAGCTCGTTTGGGCAAGAACGTCAGCGTTTATCATATAAGTAGATAGACTCACATCTATCTATTCTTAAAAAACAATGGGATTAATCTATGCATACAATATACCACTGCGTTTATCTATTCTTATTCCAAAGACCATTTGATTTACTCAATAGTAATTTAAGCTTTGCTTATGATTTCCCATAAGCAGTTTAGCAAGGTGTTAGTCGCAATCATTCGACTTGTGAGAAGTTGATGGATTGAGAAATTGATAGATTGAGAAGTTGATGGATTGAGAAGTTAATGACTGCTTTAGTGGTTCATGGTGGATGCGGAATTTGGCTGCCGCGTGTCGAATCGGCGGCCAGTGAAGGTTGTCGTCAGGCTGTCGAAGAAGGGAAGAAGATTTTGTTAAAAGGCGGCTCTGCTTTAGAAGCTGTAATCGCCTCATGCGTTGCGCTAGAAGACAACCCAGTTTTTAATGCGGGTACGGGCAGCGTTCTCAACTACGATGGCAATGCGCAGATGGATGCGAGCTTTATGGAAGGCGATACGCTGCGGTTTGGCGCGGTAGGTGCCATTGAGCGCGTCAAAAATCCTATACTGGTCGCGCAAAAAGTTGTTGAAAAGACGGATCACAATATTCTCGTGGGCTCTGGAGCCGTTGAGTTTGCCCGTAAGATGGGCTTTGCAGACTACGACCCTCGAACGGAAGAGAGAATTGCAGAGTATCAGGCGCTCCGTGCAAAAGTGCCTGACGGTGAGCTTAAAGTTAGTCAGTTTATAAGCGGCCACCCGGAACATGCTCATAGCCTAACGATGGGCAGCTCGACGATGGGTACGGTAGGCGCAGTTGCTTTAGATTCTTACGGGCATTTAGCAGCGGCAACAACGACAGGCGGCATGCCACTTAAGCTTTCAGGCCGTTTGGGCGATACGCCGCTGCCGGGGGGAGGCACTTATGCAACCAATCACAGCGCAGCCTCTTCCACTGGCCCTGGGGAAAGCGTTATGCGGATCTTAGGCGCTCGGGAAGTTTGCGGCTTAATAGACAGTGGATGTGCTGCACAATTAGCTGTAGATCAGACGTTAGAGCGGATTCAAACGCTATTTGCAATGGAAACAGGGTTAATTGCGCTGGACGAATGTGGGCGAGTTGGGATTGCGCACCGTACGCCTGAAATGCCTCATGCGTTTTTTGTGGGCGATCGCGCCATCATCGCCCGTATCCGAGCCGAATAACACATCCAATAAACAGAGGCTGAACGCAATATAATCATCTAATCAATGCGGCCTTCGCGACTTTCTACAGCCCGCTAATCCTTCCACACCATCGGTGCCCATGACCTATTCCGCCCCCCAAGCCCCCGACACCCAAGAAGACGCCTGGTGGGTACATCAGTGGGTGGATTTGCTCAACTCCTATCGATTTAAAAAGCGCCTTGAGCGCGGTCGTAACTACGCCCGACAAGGCCATATCCTCAGCCTTGAGTTCAAAAATTCTAAAGTACATGCCAAAGTGCAAGGCACTGCCAGCGAGCCCTATCAGCTCTCCATTTGGATTGAGCGGTTCACAGATGAAGACTGGGGATTTGTGATTGATACGTTAGGCAAACAGGCGCTTTATTCAGCACAGCTATTAGCCGGAGAAATGCCAGACGATATCGAACGCGTCTTCACATCCAACGGCCTCAGCCTATTTCCCTTCACGCTTTCAGACGTAAACTCTAAATGCAGCTGCCCTGATCCTAAAAATCCCTGCAAACACATCGCCGCTGTCTACTATCAGCTTGGCGACTTCTTCCGCGAAGATCCCTTTGTGTTGTTTCAGCTACGGGGCCGCACGAAAGAACAGATTCTGGAGGCGCTAAGGCAGCAGCGTCAGCTTGCCATTCAGGAAGAAACGGACGCAGATTCACAGGCAGCGTCTACTCAAAAGGCAGTAGGCGATCGCGAAAAGGCTACGCCCTCTACTCAACCAACAAAAGCAGCACAGCCCATCGTTAAACTAGAAGACTTTTGGCAATACGATGAGCCGCTAGATCCGTCCTTAGTTGTGATTACACCTGCTGAGCAGACTGTTCTAGATGTGATTGGAGACATGCCACTGGCAACCACCGAGGCGCAAATTGTGATGGATCACTTTAAGACGCTTTATCAAACGGTTGCACAGCAGGCAATGATGACCGCACTTAGCTAACTTCTACTAGAGTTCAATAAGTAACTGTAACTAGCTCACCATTGCGAGCAGGCGGCGTAGGCCTTGCCAGCCAATGTAGGTGTAGCCGATTGCGAGCAGCAGGCTACTGATAGTAACGCGCACTGTAGCCTTTAAAGCTTCGGACTTCAGGCGAGCCGTGGCGTCGTTTTTCTGTTCACCGATGCGAGTTTGCAGCTGGTTTTGAGCTTCGCCTATCTGTGAATTTAAGAAGGCATCGAGTTCTTCTGGATTTTCGCGGAAGCGTTCAATTTGAGCGAGCTGGGCTTCGTCCAAATCACCGCTAGCGATCGCGGCTTGCAACTGCTCTTCATTCTGCAAAAGCGACGCAATCTGAGCCCGACGCTGCCCCAAGTCAGCATTGAGCTGCTGTTCTAGCTGACTAGTCGCCTCAGTCGCCTCAGTTTCTACCTGAGTGAGTGCTTCACGGCTTTGAATGCGCACATTATTAGGGTGCATCACTGTCGTCAGCAGGAAAATCAGGCCGAGCAGGCACGAAAGCAGACACGTCCAGAAACGAGCATCCATAGCCAAACTGACGCGACGATTGGTTTTACCAATACTGCTATCAATCCAGTAGCCAGTGAAAAGCAGCGCAATGCCCACCAGCGGTACAATGCCGCGATCTACCAGCTGTGTGGTGGTTGAAAGCTGCCATGCGCGATTGCCAAACTGTGGCGGAAACAGCAGCGTCAGAAAGTCTATGAGCGCCGCCAAAATGGTGATAGCTCCCACCAGCTTTAAAGAAGTCGCCGCCAAAGGCGATGGGATCAGTTCTTTGGAATATGCGGCCGCAGGGGCCTTAGGTGGGGGAGTCGGGGTCATAGCAGGTTCAGCGTGGGTTAAGTCGGGGTCGCAATTTCTACGGCCCATAAAATGGGGGTTTGCCCGACAGTGCAGTCAAAATCAGTACGATTTCTCAACAAGAATAAAGCAAAGTTGATGAAATAGCGACTGTAGTAAGGGCTTTGGATACGTGGCGTTACAGACTAGATTGAGTGAAAAATAGGTGAAGAAATTGATTGGGTTTATTATGCCCACGTATCTATTTTTCTTGCTTTAAGTCCAGGTAATTTTCCGGACGATTTAGAGATTGATCTGAGTAGGCGACGTTTATTTGGCTCTTGCTTTCGTATAGCCAGTTAAGCTTTTTGGGATCTTGCTGGGTGAGATACATCAGCTTGAGTAGCTGGTTGAGCAGGGCCTGGCGGTAGATGCCGCGACTTTGAAACCGCCGAGCTGAAGTGATGACTTTTCCTGAGGCGATCGCAGGGGTTCCCCACTTTGCCAAGGCCAAACTCAGCGCCGTATCTTCAAAAATATCCATATCAGGCACCCCACCTATTTCTAGCAGTACCTGCCGCTTGGCAAAAATGCAGTGATCTAAATAAAGGATGCTCTGGCGTTGCGATCGCTGCGTCGTCGAATACCAGGACGTAAACCGCAGCAGCCAGTGATCCACATCAAAGCTATGCGCAAACCCACCCCACACAGCCGATTCTAAAGCAGCTTTCGCCTGCAATAGCGCTTCCGTTTTCGGTAAAAGTGTCGCTGGATGATGTAGCAATACAGCATCACCATTGCTAGCCTTGATGCCCACATTCAACCGTTGCGCACGATTATCCGCGTCCGTCTCAATAATCTCGACTTCAGGAAACTGTTGAATGACCCGGAGCGTATCATCCGTGCTAGGGCTCACCACGGCGATTAGCTGCTTGTCCCCTACCTGTCCGCGTAGATTCTCTAAGATTTTTGGCAAATAGCCATGGCGAGACTCATTAAAACAAGGCAAAACAACGGAGAGCATGAATCGAATCCTACAGAGCTTGCCACTGACGATTTTAGCGGTGTAGAAGCCGTCAATAGCCGCTGATGTTTGAGGTTGATATTTGGGCAGGCCATCGCGCTAAGCTGTCATCTATATATTCACGTTTTTACGAAAAACCTGCTATGGCCCCCACCGTTGAAATTTTGTCAGATAAAGCTGCGTTAGTTGAGAGAGCTTACGACGTGGCGCTTGAGAGTATGAAAGCAGCGATCGCCGCTCGCAACCAAGCCACCATCGTCCTCTCAGGCGGCAGCACGCCCAAGCCGCTATACCAAGCGCTCGCCAAAGCAGACCTTCCCTGGAACAAAGTATTCGTCTTTTGGGGCGATGAGCGCTACGTTCCTCACGACCACGAAAAAAGCAACGTTCGCATGACCCGCGAAGCTTGGCTCAACCACGTGCCTATCCCTTCGGAAAACGTATTTCCGATGCCAACAGGCGCAAACGATCCAGCCGCCGACGCCGCTAAATATGAGGACACGCTAAAGGCTTTTTTCAAGACCGGCGCGGGCGACTTTCCGGCCTTTGACTTTGTGCTGCAAGGCATGGGAGACGACGGACATACGGCGTCTTTGTTTCCACATACCGAGGCATTAGACGTGCGCGATCGCCTCATCACCGTCGGCAACCATGACGGCGAACCCCGCATCACCTTCACCGCGCCCTTGATCAAAGCAGGGCGCAAAATTGTCTTCTTAGTCGCAGGTGAGAACAAGCAGTCAGCGCTTTCAAACGTGTTCTCAGCAGAAGCTGATGACCACACCTACCCAAGCAAGCTGATCCAGCCCGCAGATCCCCTCTGGCTCATGGACATGGCCGCAGGCGATGGCGTCCCAGCAGCGTTCCAATAAGTTCTACATCAGGGCAGCCATTTAGGATTAGCCCTCAATACCCATCTACTTTCCACGGCAATTCTTATGATTACCTGCCCAAACTGCAACCATCAAAACCCAGAGGGTGCGCTTCAGTGCGAAGCCTGCTACACCCCGCTGCCCGCTATGGTGATGTGCCCTAGCTGCAACACGCCCGTTCAGGAAGACGCCAGCTTTTGCGGCCAGTGTGGAGCTGACCTGAGAGCGGCAGAAAATTCAGCCAGTAGCTCTACAGAAGTTTCACAAGCGACTAACTCTGAGGTCAAAACTCAAAACTTCTTAGCCGAAAGCGAAACCGCCGCAACGATTCCTGAGCTGGCCACCACAGACCCAACGCTTGAACCTGAACCTGTCAGTAGCGCCGTTGGCCTACCAGACTTGGCCACCACAGATCCAAGGCTAGAGCCTGAGCCTATCGGTTCTGCACCTGAGGCCGCGAGCTTACCAGACACCGAAGCCTCATCGCCTCCTGCTGTTACGCCACCCCAAGCACCACCACCTATCTCACAGCCGCCCGAAAATGCGACTCAGCTTCAGGTCGTTCGCGCTCGCCTGCGCCACGCCCAAACAGACACCCCGATTGAAATTCCTCGGCAGCTATCTGTTGTACGGATTGGGAAACCTAATGATCAAACGCCTCCTGACATTGATGTGTCTGGGTTTCCAGACTCCGAAGTGGTCTCAAGAGTTCATGCCAACCTTCGCGTAGAAGGCGATGTACATTACATCGAAGATGTCGGCAGCTCTAACGGCACTTACGTCAATAGCCTGCCGCTGGCTGCGGGAAACCGTCATCGGTTGCGTCCGGGCGATCGCATTGCCCTCGGGAAAGGAGATAAAGTCAGCTTTATCTTCGAGTCAGCCTAAGTAAGACGGGCCTTTTGGGAGTGAACCCAGGCGCGTCTTTCACCAAAGATCGCCTGAGTGTCCTTTTTCATCTGGTGCCCGCGCTGTGTCTGCATTAAACAACGTCATTACGCTCTCTCTACTGCACCCTATCGACAAAACGCCTGTGCAAAGCTGGACGTTTGAAGAGGAGCCGGTGGTGCGGATTGGTCGCTCGGTGAACAACGATGTCATCCTCTATAGCGCGGTCGTTTCACGCCACCATGTAGAGCTTCGGCAAAGTGAAGACGGCTGGGAAATTCATAACATTGGTACGAACGGCACGTATTTAGCAGGTCAGCGAATCGAGCGTAAGCCGGTACAAGACGGCTTAGTTATTCGGCTCGCCCGCTCTGGGCCAAATATTCAAATCAACGTGACTCGCCAGACAAAAGGAATGACCTCAATTCATGCGCTAATTGCTAAGCAGCAGGCGGCTAAGTAGATCCGTGGGTTGTGACATGTTAAGTTCAGGGCTATCACCCTAGCCGTTCGCACATCCCATGGCACGAGGCGATCAAATCTACGCATATCGAGAAATCGCGGGCGTTCCTTACGAACACCACGGCATAGACTGCGGCGACGGTAGCGTCATCCACTACAGCAAGTCTGGCGAAGCTCAAATCAGGCGGTCGTCCCGAGAGGCCTTTGCTCACGGCAGTGCCGTCTATACCAAAAACGTTCCAACCGCGTTCATTTCAGAATTCGTGGTGGAAAGGGCTGAAAGTCGCCTGGGCGAACGGCAATACGATCTATTTTTTAACAACTGTGAGCACTTTGCTGACTGGTGTAAAACAGGTGGTGGCAAGTGCGCTCAGCTAGACGACTTTGGCCTCCGCTTCAGTCAGATTAAGATGCCGGAAGTGGGTGAGCTAGCAGCGAGAGCGGCATTGAATGAGTCGCCTGTGAAGACGAGTGTGTTGTTTCAAGAGGCGTTGAACAATATTGCGATCGCCACTCAGACCATCCTGCCCAGCTACGAAAAAGCCACTAATGACACACTCACCTGGCATCGCGTGGCCCAACGCGCCCTCACCAAAGACCGTGAAGACCTAGCCCGCGCCGCCCTGCATCGCAAAGTCTCTGCAAAAAAGGAAGCAGGTAAGCTTAAATCCCAACTCACTCAGCTCTCAGAGCTACAGCTCAGCCTTGAGCAAAACCAAACCCTAGCAGAGAGCCGAATCGCTTAGGGCGTACCTGGGCGCGATCTCTGTCTTCCCCGGCTGTTGCGCTGGGCGTGCTGCTGTTCGTCTATCCAGGTCATCGCAAAGGTGGCCGTATTACCGTGGAGCAGCAGCGATATCAGTACCGTCAGCGTCGTGATGCTCCAGAGCAGGCTGATGTTCTCGAACGTGGCGTGGGTTTGAGCATACGCCAGGTAGTAAAAGGAGCCGAATCCTCTAATACCGAGAAAGGCGATCGCACTTCTTTCTAACAGAGAAAGCTTCATACCCGTAAGCGCAACCAGTCCAGAGATAGGCCTTGCCAACAGCATAAATAGCACAGCAAACAAGAAGTTCTTCCAGGTCAGCAAGCTCATATCAACGCTCGCAATAAAGCCGCCCAGTGCAATTAGCAGCAGGCCTGCAAAAATTCGCTCTAGCTGTGTTGCAAACTGGTAGGGCTTGGCGTAGTAATCGTGATGCTTTTCGATATTCTGTCGGCTAGAGGCCGCCGCTGCAAAGACGGCTAAAAATCCATAGCCGTGCAGCGCCTCTCCAATTCCATAAGCTAAAAAAATAGCTGAAATAACAAATAGGCCTTCCCTGGTTTGTTCGCGCACCGTTTCATCTGAAACACGAAACGCGTAATGAGCCAGCAGCCAGCCAATGGCCACGCCAACAACGCATCCCATAACGACTCTAAAAATAAAGTCATAAGCCACCCAGTTCACTAGCCAGCCGCCAATTGCGCCATCGTGCTCAGCAAAGCGTATTGCTAAATAAACAAATGGAAAAGCGAGCCCGTCGTTTAGCCCTGCCTCAGTCGTCAGGCTAAAGCGCACCGGGTCTTCACCGCCTTTGTTCGGTGGGCCAACCTGAACGCTGTGTGCCATGACCGGATCGGTCGGCGCAAGGCAAGCACCTAGCAAAATGGAATCTGCCAGGGATAGGCCAAAAATCCAATGTCCTAAAAAAGCCGCAGCGGCAATGCAAATAGGCATAGAAATACAGAGCAGCCGCAGCGTAGATTGCCAGGTGCCAAAGCGAAAGCGTCGGTCAATCGCCAGGCCCGCGCCAGCTAACGAGATAATAACGATTAGCTCTGTAATATATTCGGTAACGACGGTATGCGTTTTGTTGTTAATAGGATCGAGCAGCGGCAATCCCGAAACCTGGCTGAACAAAACGACCGCCAGCAAAGAGTACAGCAGCGGCACGTTGATAAAGCGAGCGCCTTTAATAGTCGGCAGCCAGGTAAACCCCAGTAGCGCCACACCAAAAACGATATAGAGAATGATCTTGGGTTCCATGGCATTTGGACTAACTTGAGTCGCTGAAGTTAGCCCAGTATCGCGATGCCGCCGTCACTCTGTCATATGCCCTAAAGAACAGATTCAGCTACAGGCAAAACTAGCGGATGTCGTACCCGAACACGTTTGCATTCGCCTCGTTGAGCTTAATATCGTCTAGTCCGTACTCTCGCCAGCGACGTTTTACCATCTCTGCTACCTGCGGATCAGACTCCAGCTGTTCGCCCCACTCGTGCTCAGTTTCGGGCGGTACTTTGGTGGTAGCGTCTATGCCCATGCGGCTACCAAGGCCTAGGCGCTCGTTGGCGAAGTCCAGTGAGTCAAAGGGGCTATCTGGCAAAATAAACACGTCGCGGATGGGATCGACTTTGGAGGTAACGGCCCAAACGACCTGTCGCGGATCGCGAATGTTGATGTCTTTGTCTACAACGATGACGAATTTGGTGTAGGTGAACTGAGGCAGCGCCGTCCAAAAGGCCATCGCAGCTCGGCGGGCCTGACCGGGATAGGATTTGTCGATGGAGATGATGGCGGCTTTGTAGCTGAGCGCTTCCATCGGGAGGAAAAAGTCTACAATTTCGGAGACCTGCTGGCGGAGGATGGGCGTGTAGATGCGGTTGAGGGCGATCGCCATCATTGCTTCCTCTTTGGGAGGTCTACCGCTAAAGGTTGTGAGGTACACCGGATTCTTACGGTGGGTCATGCAGTGAAAGCGAATTAGCGGTGCGTCGTCGTTGATGCCGCCGTAGTAGCCCATATGATCGCCAAAGGGGCCATCGACCGCTGTTTCACCCGGCGTAATCGTCCCTTCCAGCACGAACTCAGACATTGAAGGGACTTCCAGATCAACAGTTTTACACTTGGCCAGCGAGACGCCTTTGCCTGCGTAAAGCCCAGCAAACAGCCATTCCGAAAGATCGACAGGAATGGGGGTTGCGGCTGCCAGGATGATTAAAGGATCTACACCGATCGCGATCGCAATCTCCAAACTCTTCCCTCGCTCCGCCGCCTTCCTCAAGTGCCGCGCCCCGCCCCGCACCGAAAGCCACTGCACCGTCATCGTGTTCTTACTCTGAAGCTGCAAGCGATACACGCCCACGTTCGGCACGCCCGTCTCACAGTCTTTGGTGATTACCAGCCCTAGCGTCACCACCTTCCCCCCATCCTTCGGGTAAGGCCGAATCATCGGAATTTTCGTCAGATCCACCCGATCATCTATCTGCACCACCTGCTGACAAGCTGGCAACCAATCTCTAGACGGTTTCGCCTTAACAACATCAAAAAGAACTTTTCCTAAATCGATTGCCTGAGAAACCGTCTTTGGCGGCTTAGGCTGCTGCAACATTCCCAGCTTTTTACCCAGCACCTCCAGCTCCTCGGGGTGCTCCATCCCCATCGACCAGCACACGCGCTCTACCGTGCCCAGCAGATTAACCACAACTGGATAGGGCGATCCCTTTACATTTTCAAACAGCACAGCAGGGCCACCTGCTTGCAACAGTCGGTTCGAGATTTCTGCAATTTCCAGGTTCGGATCTACCAGCGCACTGACGTTTCTAAGCTGTCCTCGCGCCTTCACTTTTTTGAGAAAATCTCGTAGATCCTTAGCCATAGAGGAAACGGTAATAAAGCCGCACTAGTAATGGTGGGAATGTAGCACTTCTGAAGGGTTATACCAACTTTTATTCGGATAGCTTCTATTCAGATAAGGCCGCTTTTTGTAGCTGCATTACTTCGCCAATGCCTTTTTCGGCGTAGTCCAGCATGGCGTTGAGCTGCTGGCGATTGAAGCTTCCTGCTTCAGCAGTGCCTTGAGTTTCAATGAATTCAAGCTTGTCGTTCATCACCACGTTGAAGTCAATATCGGCTGCAAAATCTTCGGGATAGTTTAGGTCTAAAAACGGCTCGCCCTCTAACAGGCCTACGGAGATGGCAGCAATTTGCTGACGGATGGGTGAAGTGGTGAGGGTGCCTTGCTTGATGAGGTGAGCGATCGCATCTTCCAAAGCCACATAGGCCCCCGTAATTGCCGTCGTCCTCGTCCCACCATCCGCCTGAATCACATCCGCATCAATCGTAATCGTCTGCTCGCCCAAGGCCTCCATATCTAGCGCTGCTCGCAGGCTCCGCCCAATCAGCCGCTGAATCTCCTGCGTCCGCCCCGACAGCTTCATCGTCTCGCGCGACTTTCGCGTATGGGTCGCTCCCGGCAACATTCGATACTCCGCCGTTAGCCATCCTTGCCCAGAATCTTTAAGGAACCGAGGCACCCCTTTACTCACCGACGCCGTACAAATGACCTGAGTATTACCACAGTGCGCTAGCACCGAACCCGCCGCATATCTCGTAAATCGCCGTTCAAACTTAATCGGCCTCAGCTCATCGGGTTTACGGTTATCAGGACGCTGCCAAGGCATAAGCTAAATCCTATAAAAATACTCAAAGGATATGAAAAAGAACCAGCATCAGCGTACAGCATGACACTCAGCAATTTCTCTAAGTACCGACGTTTAATTTCGACATATAGCGTATTAGTTTCGGCCAGTGACATCAACTACGCTATATTTAGCTAGTCAATCTGCCCTACGGTTTTTCCCAATCCTTCGGCCACCTTCTGGTTCTATCCTCCTGGCTTCATGGTTTCACAACGCCCTTCAGTCGTCTCCAAACGCTCACAGCCACGTCCTATCCTCGATACGCCTTTACCACCCGCTGGTCGCCATCCGCTACTGCGCGCCATTGAAGGTACGGTACAGGTATTCACCTCACAGCACCGCACCTTCTTTACCAATGTGATGGTTCAGGCCGCCCGCGTTGCCGAGCAAGGCCTGCCCGTTCTCGTCGTACAGTTTCTCAAAGGCGGCATCAATCAAGGGCCAGAAAATCCGATGCAAATGGGTCAAAACCTTAATTGGATTCGCTGCGACGCGCCTGAGTGCATTAGCAGCCCGGACGTTTCGCCTTCCACTCAGGCCGCTTTGCTAGCACTGTGGCAACACACCCAAGCCGCTGTCAAAGGTGGAACCTATGGTTTGGTCGTTCTAGATGAGCTGAGCCTTGCCATTGACTTTGGCCTAATAAAAGAAAACGAGCTTTTAAATTTGCTTAAGACCCGGCCTGCTCACGTAGAGGTCATTTTAACCGGGCCACAGATGCCTGAATCTTTGCTAGCTGTTGCCGATCAGGTTACAGAATTCCGCAGAAACTACGTGGTATAGAGCCATATTACAGAGCCACCGTAAAACCATGATCAAGAACGATGCCTGGATAAAAGCTGCCGCTAGCAAAGGACTCATCGCGCCCTTCGAGCCCTCCCTCATTCGCAGAGCTGAGCTATCTACACCTCAGGCGCTAAGCACAGGCCAAGAAACGCCTGTCATTAGCTACGGCCTCTCTTCCTACGGCTACGACATTCGCCTCTCTCCCAACGAGTTTCGCATTTTCCGCCACGTCCCTGGCACTGTCATAGATCCTAAAAACTTCAACCCTGAGAATCTAGAACCCGCTGAGCTAAAGCACGGCGACAACGGCAGCTACTTCATTTTGCCAGCGCATTCATACGGCCTCGGCGTTGCCCTGGAGCGTCTGCAAATGCCCAACAACATCACCACCATCTGCATTGGCAAAAGCACCTACGCCCGCTGTGGCATCATCGCCAACCTCACCCCTGCTGAAGCCGGATGGCGCGGCTACCTCACCCTAGAATTTTCAAACTCATCGAGCGCGGACTGCCGCATCTACGCTAATGAAGGCGTCGTGCAGCTATTGTTCTTAGAAGGTGAGCCCTGCGAAGTCAGCTATGAAACCCGCAGAGGCAAGTACCAGGATCAGCCTGAAGCCGTTACTATCGCTCGTGTGTAGTGATCAGATAGCCGTCGCATACGCCGCTTTATCGATCAAACGTTTCTTCGCCAGTTGAACCAGTTTTCGGCCCAGTCGCGTCGCCAGTGTTTAGGTTGCCATTTAGACTGTTGCGATCGCCTCACCGCCTCCCAAACCAAACCCGCTAGCCCATCAGCCTCAAGACAATAATCCATAAGCGAACCAACCGACTTGCCAATCGCGCCAGCCAACGGTTGAATTAGCTCACCAGCGCCCTCGCCTAGCAAGTGAATGCTCTGCAACCGCCCGTCATAGCAGACTAGCTTGCAGTACAGGGGCCAAGGCGTCATCCGGCTCAGATCCGTACTGTTAGGGCTACTCGCCGTCCATACCTGCCAGTCTTCAGGCGCACCATAGCCGCGATTCTCCTCTGGAGACACTGCGTGAACGCCTCTCTTCGGCGCTCTCCCCTCCCGCGCAAATCTCGGCGTCAGTCCAACCCGCGCAAATCGCCCGTAGCCTTCAGGAATCTTCCCGTATCGCATTTGACGAGTGGGTAAAAATAGCGCGTTGCGGACGGCTGTTTTGGCTTCAGCGATCGCCACGCCTTCATTCATTGGAAAACCCGACAGCAAAGAACCACAGGCAAACACACGAGCATGCGAAGTTTGCAGTCGATCGTTCGAGGCTAGATAGGTTTCGCCCTGCTGCCAATCTTTCTCACGGGTTGAGTGATGTACAAAGTCAGGGAGAGCCAACGCAGGCTGACTTCGGCCAAAAAGTAGCAGGCAATTGGCGTTTCGTTCTTGCAAGAACTTAGATGGTGAGATGATTTTGACGCCTGATGCGATGAGCTGCGATCGCACCAGCCGCTTCACATCCCAGTCTTCGTACCGCAAAAACTGCTCGCTCACCAACCTCACCTGCGAACCCAGCGCACAAAGCACTTCTGCCCACATCGCAGCCTCAGCAGAGTCTCCTAAAATCGTGACTGACTTGGGCAACTCAGACGCGCTCAGTAACGACTCGATCCCTGTAGGCGAAGAGATGGCAGTCTCACTTTCTATTGGTAAAGGAACTGTACCAAAAGCAGCTAGAACGCCTCGTGTCTTAAGCTTTCGGCTCTGGGATGTGACAACCAACTGACGAGATAGCCGCTCAGGCATCTCTAAAATGACATCGATGCCGTTGGCGCTCATTGCAGCAGGCGAAAGCGCTGGGTCTTGGGTACTTGAGGCGATCGCACTCCACTCCAAAATCCTATGCCAATCCCATTCACGCCCTGCCTTTGCATCGCGCTTAAAGCATCGAAGCACGTCCTGTTGCAAGGCAGCTTTAGCGAGCTGCTGCAAAGCCCGAAGCAAATATCGCTTTTGCTGCCGCTGCTCGAACAATCCAGGCGGCTCCATGAGCGCCACCCGAGCGCCATAGTTGACAGCCGTAATGGCAGCTATTCGGCCTTCGATACTGCCGCCTAAAACGACTAGATCATAGTCAGCTGGCATTGGCTAGATCCGGAAGAACGTCGGCTAGTGCTTCGAGTAAGCGCTGGTTATCTGCGGTTGTTTTTACAGCTACGCGAAAATAGCGATCGCCCAGCTCATCAAAGCTCATACAGTCACGAATGTAAATCTGATGTCGTCGAAGCAGCTCGACCTGTAACGTAGTTGCGGACACCTCACAGGCGACCAAAAAAAAGTTTGCACAGCTAGAAAGGGGATTCAATCCAGTGATTTCTGAAAGGCCTGCATAAAGCTGTCGGTTCGCTACCGACAGCCAATCCCAGGTTTTTTGTTGAAAATCGGTGTCTTGCAGGGCGGCAATGCCTGCTTGGGCGGCAAATACGTTGACTGACCAGGGGTCGCGCCACTGCTGCCAGCGTTGGAGGGTTTTGGGTTGGGCGATCGCATAGCCCAGTCGCAGCCCTGGCATGCTGTAAAACTTTGTGAGCGATCGCAATACAACCAGGTTAGAAAACTCACTCACCCAATCAATCACGCTCTGCTCGCGCTCCGGTGGCAGAAAGTCCATGAAGGCTTCATCTACAACAATCAGGGCAAATTCTGGGGATGAGCGATCGCACCTTCTCTCGAGCAAACAACGCGCCCGTTGGATTATGCGGATTATTCAACAAAAGTCCGCATTCACTCAAATCGACTGGCTGATTGAGTAGCTGATCGTTCCAATTAGTGCGATCGCTTAATAACGAAATCTTCTTCGGCACACAGCCAAAAGCCTTCAGCGCTCGGTCGTAATCACTGAATCCAGGCGATAAACAAAAGCAGTCTCCCGATAGCTCAGCCAAATCGCGTGCGGCCCAAGTGAGTAGTTCTGCTGCGCCATTGCCGGGGATTACCCAGTCACTGGAGACGCGATGGTGATGCGCGATCGCCCTTCGCAGCTCACCATATTCCGTATCCGGATACGCCGCCATCAACGAAAAAGCCGCCTGGATCGCCTCAAGTACAGAGTCGGGAGATCCAAGCGGACTGATGCTAGCTGAAAAATCGAGAAGCTCATGAGGAGCGCACCGCGCGAGCCTTGCAGCCCAAGCCAAATTGCCCCCATGAACTGGTCTGTACATAAAATAAGCTCAAGCGTTGCCCTAAAAGGACTTGTGTCAAACGGCGATAAAAAGAAGGACTTACTTCTTTTTGCCAGCCACCATTTCCTTAAACTGCTTACCCGCAGAGAAAGCAGGCACCGTTGTCGCCGGAATTACCATCGTATCGCCAGTTTTAGGATTGCGGCCTTCACGCTCCTTGCGGGCACGAGGCTCAAACGATCCAAAGCCCACCAACGTCACCTTTTCACCTTTAGACACGGCTTCCATAATGGACTCTACAGCTGCTGAAATCACAGCGTCCGCCTGCTTTTTCGTCACTGAAGACTTCTCTGCAACGGTATCAACGAGTTCACCTTTATTCATGCTTATCTCCTTAGAGGGATGATTGGATTACTTAGACCTGCCAGGAGCGACCAGCCAGATCATCGGGGACTACACATTGCCCAATGGCAAAACTTAAAGTTTTTATGAGGCTGTCAACAGGGGAAAAAACGACAACCGCTGAAACCCTTGAAACCTCATAATTTTACTGCCCCATTCTAAGGGGTACTTGCGCCATATGAACACAGAAAACCTTGAATTTGTACGGATTTCAGGTAGTTTTAACAAAGTTCATAGCTTTAAAGCGAAAAATTAAAAATTCTGTCTTGACAAAAAGCCGATGCCTTCCTCAAAAATTAGAAAGCATCGGCTTCATCTGCGTATTTAGGATTTCAGAAAATTCATGCTAGCTAAAGAATGCTTACAATAGCTCGCTTTTACTATCGCTCAAGCTGACGATCTTCTAACAGCTGCTGAACATCCTCACCCGGCGTATAGCTATAGCCATATACCGCTTCATCGGAATCATCCAAAATCTGAGGCGTCAGCAGCACAATCAGCTCGCGACGCTCATTCGCCCGCTCCGTACTTCTAAACAGCGCTCCAATCAGCGGAATATCTCCCAAAATAGGCACCTTAGAAGTGATCGTTCTATCAGCTTCTTGAATAATGCCAGAGAGCACCAGCGTCTGCCCATCTCTCACACGAACGGTTCCCGAAGACAAGCTCCGCTGGGCTAACAACGTCACATCAATAGCCAGATACCCGCTGACTAGAGGTAGGTGCACTGATAGTAGGCTCTACAGATAGCGTGACAAAGCCATTATCATCAATTCGCTCTACGTTAACGTCTAGTGTCAAGCCAGCTTCTCCCTTTTCTGTCTCAACGGTGATTGTGCCTTCTTCTTGATCAATTTCTGTCTCAACATTGGTGATAATCTCTTGCGTTAAGTTAATATTAGCGGTCTGTCCTTCTTGTACAACTAATGTTGGATCAGTAATGAGCTTTGACTGACCGTTCGTAATGGTTGCCTGAAGCTGTGCTAGAAACTTACGGGCAAATCTACAGCGATCCGCCACCAAATAATCGCAGTGACACTATCCCCACTGCAAATTCAGTCTTCACGAAACAGCAGCCTTGAGGATAAGCTCCACCAAAGTTAATAATTCCTAACCCTGCATTGGCTACCAAAAGAGGTGTCACCAATACCCGCTGAGAAACTAGCACCAAACTGATCGCTTGCATTGAGATCTACATCAATAACGCGTAGATTGACGGCAACCTGACGACGGCGAAGATCTAGCTGAGTGAGAAACTCTGTTGCAATTTGAACTTTTCTTGGCGTCCCTAGCAGCGTGATTGCATTCAGCCGATCGTCCGCCACAATCGATAGTCCACGAAGCAACAGCGGCCCATCTCCATCTTCAGCTCTCAAAGCTAAAATCTCAGGCTCGCTAGATTCAACCGTTCGAGCAGGAATACCATCATTACCGCCAATAATTTCAATCGTCGTACGCGTAATGGGCACCTGCGTAACCGCACCCTGAGCAGTCAAAAAGTTAGCAGCCGCTGAGGCAGTAACTTGATTGACGCGAATAGTTCTGGTGATAAGGTTACGAGCAGAGTCGGGTAAATCAGTACCGACAAAGATAGTCCGGCCAATCCGATTTGCCTCTAAACCAGAAAGCTGTAGAACGTAGTTAAAGACATTTTGTACGGGCTCATTTTCGATGTCTAAAGAAACTCGAACATCGGCAGCTTCTGTGGCATTACCTTCTTCATCAAGATTAGAGAATGCCAAGTTCAAACCGGCGGCTCTGGCAAGTAGAGAAAGCACTTCACGCGCTGAGGCATCTCTGAGTACTAGGCGAGGGACACGTTCGGCCGTTCCTAAATCAATCTCATCTAAAGACGTATCGATTTCAGCAACAGACTGATCGCCAACAGGAGGAGCCACTGCGCGCGGTAAGAAAGGGGGGGCACCGTTGAGCTTTGGCGCAACGACTGGCGCACCGTCAATGATCACTTCTGGATCAGGTACCAAAACATCAGGGGCATCTTCGTTCTGTTCTTGAGCAAGCTGTTCTTGAGCAAGTAGTGCAGGTTCTTGGGTTGACCGAACCAGAGGCTCGCCAGGAACGGTCTTGAGCGTATCGGGTAGCTTGGATGGCGCTGATTTACTGTGCGAGTTGGCAGGGATAGGTGTGATTTTAGCGCTGACGGATTCGGCTAGAGCTAAAGGCCCTGCTAGTACCGCTAACGCACCTCCAACCATTAAGCCACTAAGGTTACAGCTAAAATTAAGATGGCGTTTCACAGGGCGCTCCTTGAGTTCTGAACTAGCGATGAATTGAAGTAAAAAAGATGAACACGAAATATCAAACAACGATACTTAGCCGCCCTCCGGCGCAGCCTCCTCAGCCGGTGGTGGCGTCACATCTGGCGGAACATCAGCGTCCGCCGTCGGCATCAGCGCGTCTATCTCAAAAGACGTTTCAATCGGTATCTTGGCGCGTGCCACAACCTGTCCGCCTTCACCAATGACGGTTTCGAGGACTTCTTGCCCGCTGTTCATACTGAAGTTACGAACGAGCAGCAGCGGTTCTAGTCGCTCTAGATTGCGTAAGATAGACTGCGTTTGAGCGTAGTCTCCTGAGAATTGAACGGAGTAGGTTTCGCGTCTCAGCTTGCCGTCAATATCTGCGCCCATAGAGCTATCTTCAATGACACCTTTCTCTACTGGTGTGAAGGACTTCAGCTGAGCTTCGACCAAAATAGGCGGGATATCTCGGCTAAATACTTGCGATCGCACACCACTCAAAGACGCATTACTAGACTCAATGCGCTGGTTAATATCTAGCAGCAGCGTGTCCATCGTTTCTTCATTAGCAAACAGCGAATACACATTGCGCCGCCGTTCCATCGCAACTTCTAGCTCAGCCTCAATTTTGACAACATCTTCGAGCTGCTGCCGTTGAGAAGCCAGCTGCCCTGTTTTAGAAACAATGTCTTGACGTAGGGTGTCGTTACGTTCTCTCACAGGCTGAACAACTTTCACAAAGCCATAGCCTGCCGCACCGATGCCGACAAGCGCTATCAGAGCACCAATAATTGCAGGCGACAGTTCAATGCCAAACACGACCGGGTTAGACGGTTCGTCCAGAAAATCAGCATCATCAGGCGAAATAAAATCTCCGACGGCAGCCATTACTCAATTGCTCCTGTTTCTTGAAGGGCGCGAATGCGGGCAGCAAGTCCAGTGGATTCTTGCTGGCGGTTTAACTCATCTAGCAGTGCCGTTGCCGGAATGCTTTTAATGTCTCCAGTGATGGTGTAGTTCACAAGTGCCAGCTGTGAGCCATCTTCTACCTCGCCAGGACACCGACCTTCGACAACTTGCCCCAAAGTGGCGTTGGTAATCTCTAACGAGTCACTGTCTAAAAAGGGCGAGTCTTTCAACGTCAGCAAGAAGTCATTGACATCATCAAAAGAACAAGCGTTACCGCCTAGATCCAATCCACCCGCTGCGGAGCCGCCTTCTTCGCCAGGAGTCGTTTGTACCAGGCGCTGAATTTGAGCGCGATTGGGAATGCGCGATTGCACGTCGCGAACCATCGCTGACCACGGGCGAATGCGCTCGAAGACGCCTGCTAGCGCCTGAACCTCGGTGTTTACGGCCTGGGTCTGTTGACGAATAGTGTCTACTTGAGCAAGCTTTTGCTGAAGCTCGACCAGCTGATTGTCTAGAACCGTATTTTCAGCCACGAGCTTCTTTTGCTGGCCGTTGAATATGAAGTAAGAGCCGCCGACTAGACCACAGGCTGCGATCGCCACACCCACGCCCACCAGCAGTGGCAGCTTACTCCCACTGCTCGCGGCCGGTTTATTAACCGCTACAATCGCCTCCATCGGGCGATCTTGGCGATCGTTCAAAAAGTTAATATCAATTCCATACATGGCTCACACCTCCTTTTCTAAACTTCTCTAAGGCCTAACCCAAGCACCGTCGCCAGCCCCGACCGTTGAGAGGGCGAAATTTCTTCATCCATCTCAATTGCCAGTGAATCCACCGGATCGATCACGCTAGCAGGCAGGCCTAACCGCTGAGAAAAGAACTCATCCAAGTTGCCAATAGCGCTCCCAGCTCCAGCCAGCAAAAGCTGAGCGACCTCCATGTCCTCGCCCTGGTTCAAATAAAAGTCAATGGAACGCCTTAGCTCATCAGATAGCTCGCCAACCACACGCAGCATCGCCGCCGTCCCGGGATTCATACCGCCTTTAGGCCCACCTGCCATCGGCCCCGGCGGAATTGACATGCCCTGAAGCAAATCTGCATTCCGCGAAGGCGGCAGATTCATCGCCCGACTCAAAGCATTCTGAATTTGAGAAGTTCCTAGCGGAACAGTTCTCGAAAAGTGCGGAATGCCATCGACCACAATTGAAATTTCGGTGCTCTCAAACTGGATATCGACAATGGCCGCTGCCTCTTGCGAGGTAAACTGCCGCAGCTGCTCGCGAATAGTGCGAATGAGTGCGAAGCTACTGGTTTCTAGCACGCTGAGATTAAGGCCCGCCTGAGCAAAGGTTTCGGTATAGCTATCGGTAATGTCTTTTTTGACCGCGACCAACAGCACCTGAACTTTCTCAATACCGTCGTCATCTACAAAAAAGCCTAGCTTTTGGTAGTCCACGTCTGCTTCATCACGAGGAAATGGCAGATATAGACTCGCTTCTTGATTGAGCACCATCTCTCGCAGCTCGTTGTCATCCAGTTCGGCGGGCACTGGAATGACCCGAGTGACCGCCCTCCCCGGAACAGCAGTAGTGGCATTTGTAGCCTTGATTTTGTTCTCAGCGAGGGTAGATTGAATAATTTCGGCCATTGTGGCACTGTCAACAATCTGGCCTTCTTCAAAGACGCCTTCAGGAATTTCGGCGGTCGCTAGCGCTTGTAGCTTCAGCTTTTGTCCCTGCTTTTTCAGGCGGGCAATGTTGACGCGCTCAGGCGTTAGCTCAATGCCAATGCCCGAGGATTTCTTAGAAAATAAAGATTTGAGTCTATTCACGACTGCGCTTGCCCGGTGAGTGATGACGGCAATCATTCAGAGATTGGCCCGGAATTGATCCCGTCAAATTGCTTTGAAACCCCTTTTGTCCCTGTCGGGAAAAAACTCTGAATTTGGACTCTAGATTGCCCATATTTCAACAAGAAAATTACATGTAAGCCCTTAGCAGCTCAGTACACCTGCTGTAGATAAAAGATCGCTTGCTTGCTATGGAAAGGTTCTTGCTAGGCGTTCTTAAGCGCTTTTTCATGGCAATAGCGTTGGATCTGTAGCCTTTAACCGATGAGCTTTAACTTGTGGGAGAGTGATATTACTTTTCAATCCTATAAAGCTACGGTGAATCCAAAGGCCTCCGCTATGAGCAATCTTCCCGCTTCCTCTATTCAGTCACCCTCAGATGGTTATTCTGTTGATGCGTCTTGGGGGGCGCCCGGTAGTCCGCAGGCAAAGCGCTTGCTTTTGTTAGGCGCAGGTGAGTTGGGCCGTGAGGTTGCGTTAGAAGCAATGCGGCTAGGAGTAGAGGTGATCGCCGTAGATGCCTATGAAAAGGCACCGGCAATGCAGTTTGCCCACAGCAGTTATGTAACAAACATGCTTGATGGGAAGGCGCTGCAAGACCTCGTAGAGGCGGTAAAGCCGGATTTGATTGTGCCAGAAGTGGAGGCGATCGCAACCAAAACCCTCATTGATTTAGAGTCCGCAGGCTGGCGCGTCATCCCCACCGCCAAAGCCACAGACCTCACCATGGACAGAGAAGGCATCCGCCGCCTCGCAGCCGATGAGCTACGCCTGAAAACCTCCCCCTACCAGTTCGCTTCCACCGCCGAAGAATATCGTCAGGCGGTAGAGACCATCGGCCTGCCCTGCGTCGTTAAGCCCGTCATGAGTTCTTCCGGCAAAGGCCAGAGCACCGTCCGCACCGCTGAAGAAATTGATACAGCCTGGAACTACGCCTTTGAGGCAGGACGCGGACAAGAAGCCCGCGTGATTGTAGAAGGCTTTGTGAACTTTGAAACCGAAATTACCCTGCTCACCGTGCGTTCAGCGGAAGGCACTCACTTTTGCCCGCCCATTGGCCACATTCAGCAAAGCGGCGACTACCGCGAGTCCTGGCAACCCTGCGAGCTACATTCCAATACGCTGAAAGCCTGTCAAGACATGGCGGCAAAAGTAACTGAAGCACTCGGCGGCTGGGGCCTTTTCGGTGTAGAGCTATTCATTAGCGGTAAATCTGGTGAGCCTCAAACCGTCTACTTCAGTGAAGTAAGCCCGCGCCCACACGACACCGGCATGGTCACAATGGTCAGCCAAAACCAGTCCGAATTTGCGCTCCACGTTCGCGCAATTTTAGGCCTGCCCATTGGCGAAATAGAGCTGACACGCCCTGGCGCATCAGCCGTGATCTTAGCGGACGCGGCCACAGACAATCCTTGCTTTAGCGGCATGGCTGAGGCTTTGAGCGTGCCCACAAGCCAGCTGCGACTTTTTGGCAAACCTAGAGCCTACAAAAACCGCCGAATGGGCGTTGCACTCGCGCTAGGCACGACAACAGGTGAAGCAAGAGAACGTGCTAAGGCCTGCGCCAGTCAGATCACCGTCTCCTAGCGCTATATCCCAAAGATCTGTCTACGCCTTCCATTCAAAGCAACGGTTCGTGGTGTAAAGTCACAGATCATCAGAACGTCACGTTTATTCAAGTGCTTTAAAACCATGTCTTTTATCCGTCACTGGAAACGCTTTATTGCCCTAGCGCTAGTAGGGTTGCTATCAAGCTGGCTCATTAGCTGCGGCAGCGCGACTACCTCCACTTCAGAAGACTCAGGCAGTGCCGAAGTTGAATTTTGGACAATGCAGCTATCGCCAAAATTTGACGACTACTTCAATACGTTAATCGCTGACTTTGAAGCTGAGAATCCGGACATTGCGGTGAAGTGGGTAGATGTGCCCTGGGGCGACATGGAAACCAAAATTCTGGCGGCAGTCTCAGCCGGGAACGCACCTGACGTTGTGAACTTAAATCCTAACTTTGCCTCACAGCTTGCCTCCAAAGGCGCATGGCTGACGTTAGACGACAAGCTCTCACCCGAAGAACAGGCCGTCTACCTGCCTAAAATTTGGGAGGCCACTCAGCTCAACGGCGACAGCTTTGGCTTTCCCTGGTACCTCACCGCGCGCGTGACGCTATACAACACCGAAATTTTTGAAGAAGCTGGCATCAGCGAGCCACCCGCAACATTTGAAGAACTCGCTGACGTGGCTAAGCAGATTAAAGAAAAGACAGGCAAATACGCGTTCTTTATCAGCTTTGTACCTGAAGATGCCGCTGACGTACTTCAGTCTTTCGTTCAAATGGGCGTTCCTTTGGTAGACGAGGAGGGTAACGCGGCGTTCAATACGGCCGAAGGTAAGCAGGTCTTTCAGTATTGGACTGACCTTTATCAGCAGGAACTATTGCCGCGTGAAGTGCTTACGCAAGGTCACCAGCAGGCTATTCAGCTCTATCAGTCAGGAGAGACGGCAATCCTAGCGTCTGGTGCGGAGTTTTTGAGCAGCATTGAAAGTAACGCGCCTGACATTGCAGCAGCAACCAAAAGCGCACCTCAAATCAGCGGCAGCACGGGCAAAAAGAACGTAGCGGCAATGGACTTAGTGATTCCAAAATCTACAGATGCTGAGGCAGCGGCACTGAAGTTTGCAACCTATGTGACCAATGATGCGAATCAGCTTGAGTTCGCCAAAGCAGCGAACGTACTGCCCTCTACCGTAAATGCGATGTCAGATAGCTACTTTACAGAGGTTTCTGCCGACGCTACGCCTGTAGAAGTGGCGCGTTCGGTCAGCGCTAGCCAGTTAGATGATGCGGCAGTCCTAATTCCGGCGATGGAAGACGTGAAGGAGCTGCAAAAAATTGTCTACGACAACTTGCAGGCATCAATGCTTGGCGACAAGACGGTTGATGAGGCAGTTTCAGACGCCGCTGAAGAGTGGAACAACCGTTAGTCTTATAGTTCTTAGGAGTGAGAGGTTTATAGTCATGACTATGGGCATATATACAGCCTATCGCGATTGAATTTGGCAAGGTCGATTTAGCGTTAGTAGCCGCCTAGAGTGCCTTGGCGTTTGGCTTTGCCTTCGGCCCAGCGGAAGACAAGGATGCCGAGAATGAAGTAGAAAAGGCCGTTGGCTAGCGCGATCGCCCACACGCCCCAGTCCAAAGCCTCCCCTCTCGCCATCAAGTCTCTCAATAGCCCCGTACTTGGCAAAATCGGCACCAGGTTAGAGATAATTCGCGCGGTGCCCGTAAAGTCTTCAGTCGGCGCTGCGAGTAAAAACAACAGCACGAACTGAAATAAACCCAGTACCTGCTGAACTTTTTTAAGCACCAGTGCAAAAGAGCCGATGAAAAATGCAAGTCCATAGGCACTAAGCAAAAGCGTCGAAAGTGGCAGCACTAACAGCAGCGGAAAGGCAATTTGGCTGCCGGTAATCGCGATGATGATAGCAAGCACAATAGCGATTAAAAGAATTCTGAGGCTCAGGCTAGCGATCGCCCGCGCCAGAAATACCCTCGGCGCCCCAAACGGCGATAAAAACACCTGCTCTAAAGTCCCCGTTTGCGCCTCGAGCTGAAGGTTGTTCGCAATGTCGTTCACGATATAGAGCACGAGCGTCCAAATCACATAGCCGATCACAACAGAATCTAGGCGATCGCCGAACGTACTCGCAGGCCCCGCAATATACTGCGTGCTCAAGAAAATGCCGTAGAACACCGTCGTGAGAATGACCACCCCGCCCACCACTTCCGTAGGATAGCGACGAGTCTGAATCCAGGTTCGCTTAAGTTCACCAATTAGCAAATCAATCATGGCTAGCGTCTCCTTTTGTAAGCTGCAAGAAGACATCGGTTAAGTCCGCTTTGTCTTGCTGAACGGTCACAAGCGGAAGCGGCGATAAAAACGTTAGGACTTTATAGATGCCCATGGGCGAGTGGTCAAAGGCGGCATCTTCTCTATACTCTGGTGAATAGTGAATGTGATGGCCGTTGATGGTGGCGCCTAAAGAGGCGATCGCCTGCTTCTTTTCCTCATCCAGTACCCCTTCAAACTCAATCCGGTAAGCCCCTCGGTTAGAAAACTGCCGAATCAGTGCCTGCGTAGGCTTCTCCGCCACAATCTGTCCTTGTCGAATCACGGCCACGCGGTCAGACAGCTCCTCGGCCACATTGAGCTGATGGGTGGTGAGCAAAATAGCACAGCCAGAAGCGGCAACCTGCCTTACAAGACGCTTCACCGTTTCGCCAGATTCTACGTCTAGACCTAAGGTCGGTTCATCTAGCAGGAGTAGCTTAGGTTCGTGAATAAGAGCTACTGCGATCGCAATTTTCTGCTGCATTCCCCGCGACAGCTTTTGCACCGGCACCTTCCGCTTATCGAGCAGGCCAAACTCTGCTAAAAGCTTCTCACCGCGCTCCTTTGCTAACCGCCGAGGCATCTGCCGCAGCACGCCGAAGTACTCCAAATTTTCTATCGCCGTCAGCCGCCAGTACAGGTTGCGATTGCCTTCCAAAACAGCACCAACCCCTCGGAGCGCCTGAGGCTCTCGATGTGGATCAGCTCCCGCAATTTTGACCCAACCCGCATCCGGCCGAATCAAGCCCGCAATCATTTTGATGGTGGTTGTCTTACCAGCCCCGTTTGGCCCCAGAAAAGCCAAAACTTCTCCCGACTCAATCGAGAGAGAAACGCCCCTTACGGCCTCTAGCTGACGTTTTCCTCTGCCATAGCGCTTTCTTAGATTGTGCGATTCTAAAGCAGTTGGCAGAGTGATTTCAGAATCAGGCAGGTCGAAAGGTGTTATCAAAGCGTAATTTCAATGGGCTTAATGCTACGGGCCTAGAGGTGTATGGTAGCGCGCTCAAACCTCCATTTTGAATCGGCTTTGAGGAATTCGTCTCTTTCGAGAGATACACAGGCCTCACAAATTAATGTAAAAATAACAATTACTTAATCATCGGTTACAATTACAGCTGCCGTACCGTCTTGGAGCCTTGTACGAGCGCGGCAAATCACAAACCGAAGAGCAGTCGAGCCGTTAGCTAGGATCCCATCACTGTCTATATGACTTCATTTGATCTAAACGAATGCCCACCCTTACACCCTCAATCAGAAGCTGTAGCCATGCAAGATTCAAGCGGGCTCATCAAAGCGCACTTTAAGGATTCTTTTCTCAAAAAGCTGGTACCGGCTTTACCAACACTTTCTTTCAGTGAGCTCGATCAAGCCTTTATCTTCTGGGGTATTGTCGCGATCGCCATCTTCTCTTTAGCCCAGTTTTCGCACCTCGGCTGGACAACCCAGGCCTTTATTGACGCTATCCTCACCAGCGTCGGTATCGCTAGCACCTCTAAGCTCACGTGGCGACTCGCCAGTAGCGAGAGCTTACGATGGGTGATTTTTCTGTGGGCTGGGCTGATGTCTGGCGGCATGGCGCTCACGGCCTACAGCATCGTCTGCGGCGTCGGTATCGTGTTAATGAATCTGTCGCCGCTGTGGTTAGGGCTTTGTAGCCTTGGTTATTTAGCAATGGGGGTAGGCTTGCGATCGCGTAGCTTCACCTCGGCAAGCCTCGTCCACGGCCTAGCCATCTTTGTACTCCCGTTCCATCCCGGCTGGCAATTTCTTATCAGCGGCCTTGTAATGGCATTTACGCTATTCTTCTTCTCAGTTGTGGCCTGGGATATGCGAGCTGCCGAAGCAGACGAACTCTGCGGCATGAGAACCGAACTTTAGCAATTAGAACTTAGAGCTTAGCTTGCTCATAAAATTTTCCTTGATTGAGCAAATCATCAATCTGCTGTACTGATAGCGGCTTGCTAAACCAGTAGCCCTGGGCATAGTCGCAGCCCATAGCTGTGAGCACGGCAATTTGGTCAGCATCTTCAATGCCTTCTGCGAGCACCTTAAAGTTCAGGCCTTTGGCTAACGCAATGATGGTAGAGGCGATCGCAGCATCGCTCGGACTGTTTACCAAATCCATCACAAAAGAGCGGTCAATCTTAATCGTATCTAGCGGGAAATGCTTAAGCACGCTCAAAGATGAGTAGCCGGTGCCAAAGTCGTCCATCGCAATCTGCACGCCCGAGTGCGACAGCTTTTTAAGCGACTCAATCGCAAAGCTAACGTCATGCATCGCGGCGCTTTCAGTTACCTCTAGCTCTAGATATTGAGGGTCAAAGCCTGTGGCTTCTAGCACCTGAAGAATAGAGCGCACCAAATAGCTACGGTTAAACTGATGCGCCGATAGATTAACAGCTAAGCGAAGCTGAGGAAATCCCATCTGATGCCACCGGCCGTATTGAGCGCAGGCTTCATGCAATACCCAGTGCCCAATCGGCTCAATTAATCCTGTCTCTTCTGCAATAGGAATAAACTTATCAGGCGGAATCAGTCCTAGCACAGGATGCTGCCAGCGAATGAGCGCTTCTAGTCCAATCCACTGTCCGCTAACCAGATCAACCTGGGGCTGATAGTGCAAAAAAAGCTCATGATTATCTAGCGCTTTACGCAAATCTGTTTCTAAGTTGAGCTGAGTGCGCGCGTTCGCATTAATCTCTTCAAAATACACCTGAAAGTTATTGCGACCTTTTGCCTTCGCCTGGTACATCGCCGCATCCGCATTTCGCAGCAGCGTCTGGCCGTCTTCGCCATCGTAGGGTGCTAGGGCAATGCCCAGACTAGCCGTGACAAATAGCTCATCACCGCGCACGTGAAAAGGAGCCGCTAGCCTCTGCAAAATGCGCGCTGAGATATTAGAAACATCTTCAGCCGATTGCAGACTCGGGAGTATGAGCGTAAACTCATCGCCGCCCCAGCGAGCCACCACATCGTAGCCGCGCAGGCAGCTTTTTAGCCGGTCGGCAACCTGCTGCAACAGGCAGTCGCCCGCCTCATGACCCAGCGTGTCGTTGATGTTCTTAAAGCGGTCTAAATCTAAAAAGGCCACGCCCAGCATCGTGTCCTGTTCGGCGGCCATTGCAATCGATCGCGTCAGCTGCTGGGTAAATAGAACGCGGTCGGGAAGCTGGGTGAGCTGGTCATAGGCGCTGCGGGTGCGGCAGACCTGATCGAGGTGCGATCGCCGCATTGCCAGATAAATTTGACTGCCCACTAGCTCGACAAGTCGTAAGGCTTGATTTGTCCAAATAGGCGGATCTGGCGGAGTGATTAAGGCGATGACGCCCAGACAGTTAGGAGCTTGCGCCGCAGGTACTGCGTATTGACGGCATTCTCTACACAGCGGTAGTAAGACAAGCTGCTGGCCCTCTGAAGCGCCAAATATAGGCACTAGCTGCAAGGGCCAATCAGCTGACTCATAGACTTTGGCTCCGTTTATATGAAAATCGCCGCCTGCGGTCAGCCGCGATAGCTGAGCCTGTAAGTCAGTAGCCTGATGCTGCCACAAAACATCCACTTCAGCCTGCTTAATGCCCAAGTACTGCCAGAGTAGGGCGATCGCATTAGCCGGAAGCTTTGCGGTTGCAACATCTACTTCTGAAGCAGCGCCGTTTACAGAACTGCTTGCAGAGGGTTCACCTAAAACGCAGCTCAGCGGATCTCCTGGCCAGGCATAATGCGTTTGGGTACTCAATAGCCCAGGTAAAAATAGCTGCGCGCTGGTGCATCCAAACGCATCGCTGAGTAACGAAAGCACCTGGGGCCAAAGATGTGGCGTATCAATCGGACAGTGCAGCAAGCAGCTGATTCGGCTCAGCAGGTAATCTGCCGACAAAGGATTCGATGACGGAGATAGCTTGGGCGGTGCGAGGTCATCTGATTGAGCGGCCGATACAAGCGGAGAATAAGTCACCCTAAACACGACCTCATAAAAATGAGGTAAAAACATAAATTGATGCTGGCGATCTCAAGGTTCCCGAAATCTACAGCTTGAATAATGCAGCACTCAGATTTATTTGCCTTCAGTGGCTACGTCTGCGGGCGTTACAGGCGCGTGGTGCCTGTTTTTTTTACGTCTGGTTGTTAGATTACTTTCTAGAAGCGCTATCAGCCGATTCCTTCTGAAACTCTGCTAGCCGATCGGTTTGGCGAATAATATAGCGCTCACCATCAAAGACAAGAACCGGGTGGCTAGCGTCCTCCGATGGCTGAGGTTTAACCACGCGCCCTTTTCTATCATCGCCCCGACCGTTCAGTCGCGATGGCGTCAGTTTTGCAGCAGCGCGATTCGATTCTACTGGCGCTAGCACGCGGGCAACCTCAGACTGCTGCTCCAAAGACTGGGTAGAAGAAACCAGTCCACCTAGGCCATTAATCAGCTCGCGTAGCTGATTGCGAACAGCAGGATCTCCGGTAATTTCATCGACATCAGCCATTACTTTTTGAGCACTGGCTAGTGCATCTCTAGCCGACTCTAAGGTTTGTTGAAGCAGTACAAGGTTGGCAGGCGTATTTACTGAGGCTGTAATCGCCTGCAAGTCAGAAGACGCTGCCGATGCATTTCTCACTACGGTTTCTAAATTGCCCACCAGCTCACCGCTCTGAAGCGTTGGCCCTAGCGTGTCAACGGCGCTACGAAGCTGCACGCTGGAGGCCTGCAAGTTCCCTAACGTATTCACCAAAACGCCGCGATTCTCACCAATTAGACCGTTTACCTCAGCAGCCGTAAGCGTAAATTGTCCCGCCAAATCTTCCACCCGCTGAGCAGCACTTGCCGCTGACAGCGTTGCGACCTGTGCAGAATCTGCGAGCGGGGCAACGCTGTCTCGGGCAATTTGAGCAAGCGCTGTGGCCTCTTCAGCGAGCAAGCCTGCCTGCGTCGTGGTGGTAGCCGCCGCTTCTAAGACTGTTTTAAGCTGCACAATAAGTTCAGGGTCAGCCAGCAGTTCAGCGACTTCACCCGCCGAGCGCAGAACAGCTTCATAGCTAGGGCCAACTTCTCCTTGCAGGCGATCGCCATCGCACAAAATCACGCTGCTATCGCAATCTGACCCAGAAGGATTGATATCAACCGCACTCGCGGCCAGATCCACCAGCGGCGTAATTTCCACCGAAATCTCACCGATTAAACCCGACTCGACAGTTTCAACTAAGACTTCGTTAGGAATTCTTAAATCCTTTTGAGTCACCTCTAGCCCCAGCTGCACGCTATTAGACAGTGGCGTAATAGAGGTCACCCGCCCCACAGGCACACCCCGATACAGCACTGGAGTCCCCAGCTGAACGCCCATGGTGTCTTCAAACTCGGCAATCAGCCGGTAGGGACGATTAGTCGGGTTGAATCCGCGTAGCCAAAGCACTAGCCCACCAAACATACCAATCCCCAACAGGATGAGCAGCCCTACAGAACCTTCTCGAATTGTTCGTGCCCGCATGAATTTCCTAGCGCTTACGTCTCTATTTGTCCGGACTTATGTGAAGCCTATCCGGTTACGTGAATCGGCCCTTCCGTCTGGGCGCTAAAAAACTGACGGACAAACGGATTGTCTGTCGAATCAATATCGTTCACGGCTCCCACCCACTGCACCTGACCATCGTGCAGAAAAACTACCTTATCAGCTGTCCGCCGAATTGTGCTGTCTTGGTGAGTCACAATTAAATAGGCGCTACAGCTACGGCCATCATGAACATTTCGAATCAGATCTTCAATCACGGTAGAAGCAATCGGGTCCAGGCCTGCTGTCGGCTCATCGTATAGTAATAAGCTGGGCTGATCGGCAGGATTATCTGGATTAGACATCACCGCTCTAGCAAAGCTCACGCGCTTGCGCATACCCCCTGAAAGCTCAGCTGGGTATTGATTTGAAATATCGGGCAGACCTACTTTTGCCAGCGCCGCCACCACAAGCCGCCTAATGTCTCGATTGGAGAGTCGAGAGTGCTGATAGAGCAAAAAGCCGACGTTTTCAGCCACCGTCAGCGAGTCGAACAGCGCCGCCTGCTGAAAGACCATACCGACACCTAGCGGATCGGGGGAATCCTCTATTAGGCCCACTCGCTTGCGACCGCCGATCCAAATCTCACCATCATCAGGTGCCAGCAGCCCCGCAATGATGCGCAAAATTGTAGACTTCCCGGTGCCTGAAGGGCCAATAATAGCCACGGCTTCACCCGAATTAAGCTCAAAGTCAATATGTTTGAGCACGCGAGTATGACCAAATTGCTTAGAAATGCCTCTTAGCTGGACTAAGGGCACTTCACCACAAGGGGCTTCATCAAAGGCGCTACCGGGCGGCAGCGCATCAGGCGACTCGGACCGTAGAAAATGAGAGTTGGCCATGAACGTCTTAAAAAGAGATCTATGAGCGTCAAGCGGTTAGATCTGCATCAACTTCTCCTAATCTTAGTCTGAAAGAATGAGAATCTAGTGAAAGCTGCTAGCAAATAGCTCGGCAGATTACCTGAGCCTTTTTGCTGTATAACCCTAGTGCGCGATCCCGTCTGCGCACACCTGCCTTTTGGCCTACCGTCGCCATGCGCTCAAACCGTAAGAAACTATATGCAAAGCCTAAGCGTTGGGTGAGATGGCTGAGGCCCGGGCTATTTGTTAAGCGCTGGATGTTTCTGAGCACCGTCGGGATTTTTGCGGTGGGTCTTGGCATTATGGTGTCGCTGAAGCTGACACCTGTGTTCTACACGGTAAAGTTTGTCGGCAATTTGCTGAACTTGATTACTCGGCTGCTGCCCAGCTACGTTAGCGGGCCACTGGCAATTTTAGGCGGCTTACTTTTTATTGTGTGGGGCCAAACGCGGACGCTAGGGGCGATTGTAGAGGTGCTGCTGCCTGCAAATGGCGAGGATAATTTGTGGGATGCGATCGCCACTCATCGCCGCCTGCGCAAAGGCCCACGCATCGTCGTCATCGGTGGCGGCACGGGCCTATCTACGCTGCTGCGAGGCCTGAAGCACTACAGCAGCAATATCACCGCGATTGTGACAGTTGCAGATGATGGCGGTTCCTCTGGGCGGCTGCGGCGGGAAATGGGCGGCATTCCACCAGGCGATATTCGTAACTGCATCACGGCGCTGGCAGATGAGGAAAAGCTGCTCACCGAGCTGTTTCAGTATCGATTTGAGGTGGGTGGCTTAAGCGGGCACAGCTTTGGAAATTTGTTTTTGTCGGCCATGAATGAGATTACGGGAGATTGGGAGCAGGCGATCGCAGCCAGCTCTCAGGTGCTCGCCATTCGCGGCAGCGTCCTGCCCTCTACTCTCAGTGACGTTAGCCTATGGGCTACGCTCAGCGACGGTCGCAGAATTGAAGGCGAGTCCAACATCACCAAAGCTCGCGGCAGCATCAACAAAATTGGCTGTATGCCTGCCAATCCACCCGCGCTGCCCCAAGCCGTAGAAGCCATTAATAGCGCCGACTACATCATCGTCGGCCCCGGCAGCCTTTACACCAGCATTATCCCAAACCTTTTGGTACCAGAACTTGTCGAAGCCCTCGCCGCTCGCAAGGTGCCCCGCATCTACATTTGCAACATCATGACCGAACCGGGCGAAACGCAGGGCTACTCAGTCTCCGAGCACATTCAGGCCATTGATCGCGCCTGCGGACGGTATCTATTTGATGCGGTTTTGGTACAAAAAAGGATGCCCTCTGAAAGAGCCATCAGTCGATATCTCAAAGAGGGCTCTACGCCCGTGATACTCGATCGCAAAGCAGTGATAGACGCCAATCGCCGAATTGTAATCGCCAATGTGATGAGCGAAGAAGACGGCACCGTGCGACACAATCCCAAGCGATTAGCGAGTGTGCTGGTGAAGTGGTACGAACGGACAAGAGGAAGCTGGGGATAGGCTCATAGATTCAGCTTGCTAAATCAGCTTTCTGACAGAAACTTTTTATTCACCCAGCTAGAAATACCGCTGACGATTGCGCCCAGCATTAAAATGCCGATAGACGGCATGATTACAGGCTCCCAAAGGCTGTACCACACATCAAAACCTAGATCAACGTTGGTGCCTTGACCGACCAGGGCGATCGCAAACCAAGCAAAGCAAAACAGTACAAAAAACAAATTGAACATCAGAGCAGTGTTCAATACATTGATAAAGCGATCTTTCATGCTGAATTTTTCATAGAAACGGCTGACTTTTCACTGGCGTGATGCAGTTTTGTAACTTAGCTCAGATACTCCACTTAAGTTTGAATATCCACTCAAACAAAAGATGGCCGCTTCATCGGAGAAGCAGCCACTTTATTGTTAGCCATATTGTTTATTTACCACTTAACGAACCCTTCCAACGTGTGAAAGGGTCTACAGCCTACATAGCTTTAGGAACATCCAACTCGGCCGCTAGAATATTGTCGGGATCAACATAGTGACAAACCGCGTCGTCCACACAAATAAGCGCCCAACCAGACTTGTCAATTTCAACAAAGGTGTAGTCTGTTTCTTGCACGAAAAAGCCTTTATGGTTTCGTGTCTCTGGCTTGATTGCAACAGTTTTGAGGTTCATAATAAGCGACTCCGAAAGTGAGTGAGAAGAGGTAGATGCGCATCCGATAAAGCTGAGAAGAAGTTAGGACAGAAACTTAAGTGACACTTAAGCTGTACTTATCAACCGCTTCACTTAATCTTATCAGTCGGGTTGGGGATCGCTCGTTAAGTTATCGTTGCAATGGTTTTGGCCTTCTTTTAACGCTTGTAAATAGAGCGCTAGAACCATCAAAACATCTTGAAACGCCCGCTTACCGGGCCATTAAGAAAGGCGATGGGGATCACTATTTACATTGATCCCCATCGCCTTTTTATGATTTTCGTTGCATTAGTTCATTAAGTTACACAAAGTATATAAGCGTGCATTAATTCACTTTCAGTCAGGCAAAAGCCTATATAGCAAGGGTTTTAGTCTTCGAACAGCCATTTCTGAACGCGCTTCAAACTCTTCCAATCTGGCTTTCTTCTTAATCCTTCTTCAAAGTTTTCCTGAATCTCGGCTTTTAGCTCATCTGCCGAAGCCAAAAAGGGCGCAACCATTTCCATCTGCTCGCGGACGCCGCTTTTACCGGTTTCTAGCATGGCAACCGATAAGTTGATGCGCGCCTGTGGATCGCCAGGTGTGATCTTGACGGCACGGCTAGCGGCTTTGTAGGCGGCGTTGGGCTTATCGGCTAGTAGATACAGCCAGGACAGGCAGGTTTGAGCAGCACTGTTTTTAGGGGCGCTGGCACAGATTTCTTTGAAGGTGGGCAGCAAAGCTTCGGCCGATTCGCCATCTTTGTAGCGAGCGAGGGCTTCGTCAAATTTAGTTTCTAGGGTTTGCATACAACAGGAATGAATGAGACAGGTTTATTGAAAACTGGCTAGCTTACGTGCCAAAGGATTTGCCACAGCCGCAGGTTTGGTTGGCGTTGGGATTGGTGAACTGGAAGCCGCCGCCAATGAGCGCATCGCTGTAGTCGAGCATGAGGCCATAAAGGTACAGCAGGCTTTTGCGATCGCACACCACTTTAAAGCCGTCGTAATCGTACACTTCATCGTGCTCGCCGATGTTCTCAGTCTGCTCAAAGTCCATCATGTAAGACATGCCGGAGCAGCCGCCCTGGCGCACGCCAACCCGCAGGCACAGGTCGCTACCCTGCTTTTCTCTAAGTGCCTTAACGTGCGCCAGCGCCGTCTCAGACATTAAAATGCCTCTACCGTTGGCGTCTACGACCGGATTTGTATCTAAATTGGTTTCGTCTTGAAGAACCGCTTCAGTGGATGTAGTGGCCTGAGTCATAAGGGTTAGGATAGGTTGATTGGATAGCCATAGTTTAACGCATCAGTCTGGACGCCTAACCTTAAAGCATTGGCTATTTATCCTGTTTGAATACATTTGAATACATCGGTCTTAATGTATTCTCCAAGGAGTAACGCCGTTGCGATTGCGCCGATTTAATCTCTCTTAATCCTTACGTCACTGCCCTTTTTCAATGCATCAACTGAGTCCATTTACCTGTCGTCGCCTGAGCCAGCTGCCCCGGCTAACGAGCGTGTGGGAATGCGATCGCCGCCCGCTAGCAGCCACGGGCTCTTCTTTGACTGAACGCTCAGGGGCCGCTCAAGGTGACTGCATTATTTGGGTAGATGGCCTGCAAGGCGTGGTGCGCGGCATTAGCGTGGTGCCCAAAGAAACGGGAAATGAAGCCATTGTTAGAACGCTCTTGCAGGCAATTGAGACGCCTCAGAGTGGCGCTGAACCGGCTAGACCCCGAAAGGTGGTGGTGTGCGATCGCGAAATTCAGTTCTTCTTAAGAGGCGCGCTACAAGATCTTGACATTCCAGTTGAGCACGTGCCCAGCCTGCCAATTATTGACGAGGTTTTTGAAAAGCTTCAGTCACCAGAAGTGCCTCAGATCGGACTGCCTAAAGCCTTTGAAAAGACGCTGCTAGAGAAAGCGGCGCTGCTATGGAAGGACGCACCCTGGGTTTATTTGAGTGAGCAAGAAATTCTAGCGATTGAGCTTAACTGCTGGGAAATAGAAACGCTCTATCTCTCTGTGCTAGGCCTAGCAGGCATGGAATACGGATTACTTTTCTATCGAGAGCTGTCTTCACTTCAGCAGTTCCGGCATAAGCTACTCAACTCTGAAGATTTTTCAGATGGGATGCAGCAGGCATTTCTAGAGCAAAACTGTCTATTTATTAACTTCAATCCCGCAGACGACGTGATTGCGCTGCATCCTGTGCGCAGCTCAAAGCAAACCAGTCAGCCCGCAGCAGCTGTGGACTATGAGTTTGGCAGCTTACATCCGCTAGAAGGGTTGCGATCGCAGCTAGCCGCCGAAGAAGCCGCCAGCCTGATTGTGGTGTTAGAAGCCCTGCACCGCTTCTTTAAGAAGCACGACCTTGGCACCGAGGACTTTGCGCTCCAGCCGGTCAGCAGTCGCTTCAGAATTCCAAACCCGGCCGCGAGCTTAGACAACGCAGCCGCGGAGCGGTCTAAAGATGAGGCAATCTGCGCTGAAGCACCCGAGACCATCACCGTCAAAATATCGACCGTACCGGAAGTATCAGCTGCCTTTTTAGACGAAATTGAGACCGGCGAATCGCCACTACCTGAGCTGGCACCCTTAATAGATGACAGCGTACCGGAAGGCTCGCTAATTTTACTGGGCAACCACCCAGAGAAGTGGCTGGTTCCGCTTAGAGAGTCGTCTCGAATTTACTACCAGAGCTTTTTGCATCCACCCAAGCAGCGCCCCGAAGTCAAGGCAACTTGGCCCGTACTCACCATTCAAACCACTCGGCCAAAAGCGCAGCAGCTCATCAAGCGGCTTCAGGCAGAAGGCGGCGTGCGCTCTATTTGTTTCAACCCTGGCAACGATCCGGTCAGCGGACAAATTTTTCAGGTAGGCATTTTACAGACCGCCAAAGGGCACCTGCATCTGTTTAATGAGTACGAAATTGACAATCCGACCGACAGCCACAGCCTAGAGCGATGGCAAAAGGATAGTGATAAAAATCAGCAGTGCTGCGGCTGCATTGTTGCAACCGGTGCCAGCGGCGCAAAGCGAGGGCGACCGACCATTAAGGAAATCGCCGCTTTTTTTGAAATGCCTGCAAAGCGGCCAGAAGACATTGGGCTTGCGCCGTTGATTATGAGCTATTTGACAGAATGATTGCCGCTGTTGTTACGTTGAACTGTTTGCTAGCCGCGCTGGTTTGTCGGCTGGCGCTGGGCTTGTGGCGGTGGCGAGGTGCGATCGCGCAGCTGACTTGCGAGCTACAAAGTCACGAACTCACCATGAATTTAGCGCCCAAGCAGTTGGGCTACGCGCTGGCGCAGCGACGAATGCAGATTGTAGAAACTCGGCTGAGCTTAGCGGTATGGCAGCAGCGATCGCGTCAAGTTCAGCAGCTCATCAAGCTCATCAGAGGGCTCCAAACGCTGCTTTTACTGCGTTCTGGAAAAACAAGCTTCCGGCGCATCAGAAAATAAACCTCAGATAGGCCTTAAAATTCAACTTAAACGATTTAATAAGAGATTTTACCTAGAGGAACATTAGCGATGGCAGAGAACAAGTCAGACGGGCTTTTGAGCGGGATGATTATTGGAGCAGCATTGGGTGCGATCGCAGGCGTCCTCGCCGCCCCACGCACCGGCAAAGACACCCGCCGTATCCTCAAAAAATCTGCCGATGCCCTACCCGAGCTGGCTGAAGACCTCGCGACCAGCATTCAGTTTCAGGCCGACAAGTTCTCAGATACCACCCTAAACAACTGGGATGGCACCCTCGGCAGACTTCGCGAAGCCGTTTTAGCAGGGCGCGTTGCGAGCCGCCGCGAGTGGGAAAAACAGCAGGCCACCTACGCCGATGGCACCTACGCTGATGAGGTCAGTGCCCACGGCAGCACCGCCGCATCTAACACCACACCCAACTTAGTTGAAGACGAATAGCGCCCATACCCGTGAACAATCCTTTCTTCTGGCTCGGCATCTCTCTTCTGCTAGTCGCTATTAGCTTAATGGCGCTGCTAACAGTGGCCATTTTAGTGCTGCAAGAATTAGCCAGAGCAGCCAGAAGCGCCGAAAAGCTCCTGGATAGTCTCAACCGCGAACTCCCTGCCACGCTGCAAGACTTACGGCTCACAGGCAAAGAACTCTCCGTACTCACCGACGAAGTGAGCGGCAGCGTCCAAAGCGCCCGCAGCGTTGTGCAGCAGGTAGACCAAGGCCTAATAGAAGCCAAAATGCAAGCTCAAAAAGCCCACGTAACCACCCGTAGCCTATTTGCTGGTGCGACCGCCGCCCTACAGGTTCTAACCGGCAAACCTCGCCGCCGTCGCCGACCACCCACACGCCGACCACCCATTTCATCACCTACGGCCTCGACTGTTTCTCAGTCACTACAAACGCCTATAAGCGAACCCGTAGATAAGCCGCCTTCTCATAATTCAACGACCTTGGCGCAATCCGAGACCCGACGCTCAGGCTATCCCAAGCGAAGCGCTAGACCTCAATAAATAGGTCTTTCCTTTGAACAATGGATTTCCCGGTTGGCCTCTGGTACCTTAAAATTAGGTAAACAACTGTAAAGAGGCGTCATTGCCTTCGGCCTGAACTAATGAAAATGCGCTTCAAAACCGTGCTCGAGAAAACCCGCCTATCGCAGTGGTTGTTAAATGGCGTCTTTCAAGGCCTCATCATCTGCTGCGTCACGTTATTGGCGTGGTCGCCAGCGCTACCAGCTCATGCGTTTAATAACCCTGAACTGCTGCCCGATGAGCCCACTGTCGTCATCGATTTGGCTCGCATTTTGAACGATGCTCAAGAAGAGTATCTCAATGAGAGCCTGACCACCTTTGAAGACAGCACAGGCTGGAAGCTGAGAGTGCTCACTCAGTTTGATCAGACGCCGGGTAGAGCCGTCAAAGATTTTTGGGGACTGAATAAAAAGAGCGTCATGCTAGTGGCTGACCCGCGCGGCGGCAATTTACTCAACTTCAGCGTGGGTGACGAGCTGTATCCACTGCTGCCGCGTACGTTTTGGATTGAGCTGCAAACTCGATTTGGCAATCAGTTTTATGTTCGTGATAACGGTGAAGATGGCGCGGTACTCGGTGCGATTGACGCGCTAGAGACCTGTTTGAATCGTGGCGGCTGCGCTGTTGTGCCTGGGTTGCCTCGTGAGCAGTGGATTTTGACGCTGATTACATCGGTTCTGGGCGGCGTAATTTGTGGATTTGCCGCTCAGCCTCGTAAGGAAGGGCAGGGAATCGCTTGGCAGTGGGCGCTCCTATTTTCGCCGCTGTGGGGCATTTTGTTCATTGCCTTTGGGCTGGGGCCAGTCGTCACTCGCACGCCTGAGCTGCTGCCGGTGATTCGCAACGTATCGGGCTTTTTGATTGGAGCAATCGTGGCCTTTTTAACGCCGGTATTTGGCAACCCGCCCCCAGCAGACGACAAAGCTTAAGTGCTAACGATGCCCGCCCACTGGACTTGTTTTTCGTGGGTGCGGCGGTAGGAGAAAAAGTTTTCAGGATCTTGATAGGTGCAGTGTGGAGCGATCGCAACCTGCTCCACGCTTAGCCCCATCTGCTCCATCTGCATTTGATTAATCCGTCTCACATCTAAGCGCACTCTATTTTCTTGAGCATCGCTGAGTAGGGGCGGATTTTCTATAGTCAGCAAATGATTAATTAAGGCCTCACCTGCCAGAGTCGGCGCGACAGTGAGTCCCACTTCAGCTGCAACATCAGGTTTTACCTGATAGACCTCGCCAGCGATCGCAGGCCCCAGCGCAACCCGCAAGTCTTTTAACCGCGAGCCCTGTGCCTGCATTTTAGAAACAGTAGCAGGCAGTATTTTCTGCGCCGTACCACGCCATCCCGCATGTACAGCCGCGCACTGACCTGTTGCAATATCGCTAATGAGCGCGGGCGTACAGTCAGCAGAACAGGCCCACACCGCTTGATTCGGTTGCGCTGTGACTAGCCCATCTGCCAGCGGGAAAAGGGCTTGGCTGCCGTCTTCTAGCTTGGGAAGTCCTGAGGCGATCGCCTGCTCAACCTCCGTTGGAGTCAGTACGTCAGCGCTATGTACTTGCTTAAGTCGGTACGACTGAGCCGATGGTGATAGTGCCTCAGTTAAGTCCTGAGGCGCAATTGACCAGAAGTGACGCGTAAAAAAGCCATGGGGCTGAGGCAAAAGGGTGCAGGTTAGAAAGGGCTTGTCTTCCCAGTGTTTCCAAGTCCAAAGTTGCATAGTGGTAGAGCAAGCGGGTGTGTAATTTTGAGAAAAATTTCTTTTTTATTGTTTTTACAATAGCGATAGTTGATGTGATTAAAAGGCATACGGCCAGTCGTTAACGATGTCTTTAAACAAAAAAACTTGGCGAACGCTACGATAGATCTTTACGAACCAAGCGTCCTCATGCCAACGATTACTGCGCAGGGCAAAACTTTTGAATGCGAAACAGGCGCTAATTTGCGTCAGGCGCTGATGGATAATGGCGTAGATCTGTACAGCCCTCGGGCGAACTACGTGAACTGTATGGGAATCGGTACCTGTGGGACTTGTGCGGTGGAAATAAAGGGAAAGGTGTCTGAGGTGAACTGGCGCGATCGCGCCCGACGTTCCTTACCTCCTCACAACCCCGATAAAAGCCTACGGCTAGCCTGCCAAACGAAAGTAATCGGTGACGTGCGCATTATCAAATACAAAGGATTCTGGGGCCATGAAAGTGCGATCGCCTGGGCATAATGGCCCATCAGCAGCACGCTTAAGCGTATTATTCACAGGCCAAAAGAACAGCGCGCAAGAATGATACAAGTAAGTAGCTATTATTTAAGTAGATATCAGGTGAGGAACGACCATGAATAAGTACACAGTCGGCGGCGTTATTCTCGGTATTTTCCTCCTAGCATCCGCAGGCATTCGCAGCGCCGTTAACTGGCTCTCTAGCTCGACACCTAGCGCTAACACGCAAGATAGGGTTCTGTCTTCTGACGATGCTCGAATTAGAAGCAACCCGAATGAGGCTCAATCGTCTTCTAGCCCACAGAACGACGCCGATCGTCTTAACAGTCAGTCTGACGGTATCTTCAACGATCAAACCATCAGCCAAGCCGATAGAGGAATTGACGACAGCTCAGCGCAAAGCTCAATCAACTCTCCGTTGGAGAAAGCCGGTACGTATGTTCAAAGACAAAAGCGCGTGGAAGAAGATAGCATCATTGCGGCTACTGACGTAAACGTAATTCCAATAGCGGATGAATCTGCTGTGGCTACGCAAGGCAATACAGCTGTAAATCCTCAGCCCACCGCGCCTGAGCCTGCACCCACGTCTAGTTCTCAACCGACTGCGCCAAACACAACGACCACTTCAGCACCTTCAGCGCCTGCGGCTGTGCCTGCACTCTGGTAATTACATCAATATTCTGGCTTGAACATTTTGGCTATGGGGCGCTCAGACGTATTAATTGTAGGCGGTGGGATAATCGGGCTAGCGATCGCCCTTGAGCTACATCAGCAAGGCACCCAAGTCACCGTCCTTAGCCGAGACTTTGCCGAGTCAGCAGGCCACGCCGCGGCCGGAATGCTCGCCCCCTGCGCTGAGAAAATCAGCATAGGCCCAATGGCCGACCTATGCTTTCGCAGCCTCGATCTATATCCCGACTGGATTAGCAAATTAGAAGACACCACAGGTCAAAACACTGGCTACTGGCCCTGCGGAATTTTAGCGCCACAGCTGAAATCAGACAAAGCTGACAATGCTAAGGCTAGTAGTGCGCTCAGCTTAGGTGCCGAAGCAACTCACAGCTATCAGTCTGGTTTAAGCAGTGAAATCGCAGGCGCACACTTCTATGCTGAAGATGCGCAGATAGACAATCGTGCGCTAATGAAGGCGCTGAGAACAGCGGCGCAGGATGCAGGCATCGATGTTCAAGAAGGCGTTAGCGTAGAAGGCTTTATTCAAAAGCAGCAGCGAGTGATTGGGCTGCGTACCACTGCCGGAGAAAAGCAAGCCGATCATTACGTGTTAGCAACCGGAGCTTGGTCAGGAGAGTTGCTGCCAATTCCAGTGGTGCCGCGTAAAGGACAGATGCTGTCAGTGCGCGTGCCGATTGGGTACGGGCAGCAGCAGCCTTTACGACGCGTGCTCTACGGGCAAAAGGTCTACATCGTACCGCGCCGCGATGGCCGAATCGTAATCGGGGCAACGGTTGAAGACGTAGGGTTTGCACCCCATAACACGCCAGATGGGATGGCTAGCTTATTGAATGCAGCAGTAGAGCTATATCCCACACTTAAGGACTTTCCGATTGAAGAGTGCTGGTGGGGCTTTCGGCCATCGACACCAGATGAGCTGCCGGTATTGGGCGCTGGGCCTTGCGAAAATTTGACGCTAGCGACAGGGCACTACCGTAACGGCGTTTTACTCACGCCTATTACGGCGCGACTAATCGCAAACGAAGTTCAAGGCAATCACGATCCGCTTTTAGACGCTTTTAGCTATCAAAGGTTTCGCTCGCAGGGTCGATCGAGCCATGAGAGTCAGGGGATCAAAGACAGTAAAGACACCACACCTCTACAGTTCATTTCTGGAGATTCTATGCAAACTATCGAGATGGCTCGGCCTATGACGGCTGTAGAGGATGCGGATGTTTTAACCATTGCCGGAAAAACGTTTCGCTCGCGGCTGATGACAGGTACCGGAAAGTTCAGCAGCTTAGACACCATGCGGCAGAGCTTTGCAGCTAGCGAGAGCGAAATTGTGACGGTGGCCGTGCGGCGCGTGCAGACAAATGCGCCAGGGCACGAGGGCTTAGCCGAAGCGATTGACTGGACGAAAATTTGGATGCTGCCGAATACAGCGGGCTGTAGGGATGCTGAGGAAGCCATTCGAGTCGCGCGGCTAGGGCGAGAAATGGCTAAGCTGCTGGGTCAGGAAGACAATAACTTTGTGAAGCTGGAAGTGATTCCAGATGCAAAGTATCTGCTGCCCGATCCGATTGACACGCTTAAAGCGGCAGAGCAGCTGGTGAAAGAAGGGTTTGCGGTGCTGCCTTATATCAACGCCGATCCGCTGCTGGCAAAGCGATTGGAAGAAGTCGGCTGTGCAACGGTGATGCCGCTAGGCTCTCCGATTGGCTCAGGGCAGGGCATTCGAAATGCGGCCAATATTGAGATCATTATTGAGAATGCGAACATTCCGGTGGTCGTAGATGCTGGGATTGGCACGCCAAGTGAGGCGGCGTATGCGATGGAGTTGGGGGCAGATGCTTTGCTGGTAAATAGCGCGATCGCCCTGGCCAAAAATCCGATCGCCATGGGTCGAGCTATGGGCATGGCCGCAAAAGCAGGACGACTCGCCTATCAATCGGGCCGCATTCCGGTGAAAGCCTATGCCAGCGCTAGTTCTCCAACTACAGGAACGATCAATAGTTAAAGTCATGTAGCTCTTTTGACATATTTATTTACAAAGTGGTGGAAAAGCAGGCGTTAGTTTGTTATATTACTTAACATAGATACCAAGAGAGCTTAATATTATGCGCTACACCGAAGATGAAACAGGTCTGATGAACAACTTTGCAGTTGAGCCAAAGATTTATCAGACTGAGCCGCCTACAGGTACAGAAAAGCGTAACTACATTATCTTAGGAAGCGCCGCAGTAACTCTGGTATTAGGTTTATTCGCAGTAGCAGCCGCTGTCTCTTAGTTCTGTTTTAGTTTTTAAGATGTTTGAAAAGCTTTCAAACTGAGACTCTCCTCTCTAGACAACTTTGAAAGACCTTTTTAATAGACAGCTCGCCCTCCATCAATGCGGAAGGCGAGCTTTTTTGTGTCTGCATATCTTATGCGTTGGGCTTTAGCTTCAATGAAGCGATGCAAATGTACTAGATATAATAAGATCCTCTCAAGACTTTTTCATAGCATGTGCATATGGTGGCGCGTTGGATATTTGGCCCGACCCGAAGCGGTAAAACAGAACAGCTGATTGAGTTTGCTGAAGCGACTGGGGCCGAGCAGCGGCAGCCGCTTTTATGCTTTGCGGCTAACGGCGACAACCGCATGGTGCTGGCAAGTCGAATGACCGAAAAGCTGGGCGATCGCGTAGCCACTTTTACCACCACCCCCGCAGGCTTCATCCAAGACGAAGTTATCCTATTTTGGCCGTTGCTGGTACAGCAGCTCAGCTTGCAGGCGCAGTTTCCGCTCAAGCTACGGCCCGAAAATGAACAGGCGCTCGCAACGCGGCTATGGCAACCCAAGCTCGAAAGCAAATCACTAGAAGTAGACGGCTGGCGAGAAGCTCGGATGGTTCGCCGCTCCCTCGACTTTTTGCAGCTTGCGGCTCAAGCCTGCATACCCATTGAGGAAATTCCAGCAATGCTTAAAGCCGGAATGCCGACCGCTTTAGCGCCTCAAGCACTTTGGGAAACAGTCGGCACGGCGTTAGTAGAGTGGCAAGGCTGGTGCCTTCAGCGCGGTTTGCTGACATACGGCATTATGAGTACGCTCTACTGGCGGCATTTGCTACCAATGGAAAAGTACCAAACGCAGCTACTCGCCAGGTTTGGCGGCGTGCTGGCAGATGATGTTGATGAGTATCCGGCGATTACGGCTGCTCTGTTTTCTATCTTTTTAGAAGCTGAACAGCCTTGCCTATTTACATTCAATCCGCAGGGGAAAGTTCGGCTAGGCTTAGGTGCCGATCCAGATGCTTTGCTTGCTTTGGCAAGTCGATGTGAGACCTTTGGAACTATCGCCGCCCTAACAGATTCATTGGGGCGATGGGGCGATCGCTTTGCCGAATGGGTTGAAGATCCCTTAGCCGTACCTGTTTTACCCGATCCTGTTGCACTTATTCAGGAAACCTCGCGCGGGCATATGCTGCGAACCACGGCTGAGGCAATTGCCCACGTTATCGAAAAAGGCCTTGTAAAACCCAACGATGTCGCCGTCATCGGCCCGGGCTTAGATTCAATTGGCCGTTACAGCCTGATCGAAATTTTAGCAGGCAGAGGCATTGCCATTGAGTCATTGAACGACCAGCGGCCTCTAGTAAGTTCGCCTATGGTGCGGGCGTTACTGTCGATGCTAGCTTTGATTTATCCAGGACTAGGGCGTTTGGTGGATCGAGATGCGATCGCTGAAATGCTTGTCGTCCTCAGTCAAAGCCTCTCCGGTTTCGGCCTCCCCGTAAGCCCGCCTCCAGCTTCCACCCAGGCAAACGCCTCAGACGCCACAACTGCCACCCCATGGTTCGAGCTAATATCCATCGACCCCGTACGCGCCGAACTCATTGCCGATCACTGCTTCGTCCCGGACATAGCCAACCCACACCTTCTACCCGCCGATAGCTTCCCCCGCTGGGACAGACTCGGCCATCAATCAGTCACGGCATATAACAAAGTACTGGCCTGGATACAGCAGCAAAAACAGCTTCGCCAGCAGCGCCTCACGTCCAGCCCCGTCGTCTCTGTAGATCGCATCGTTCAAGACTTCTTATGGCGCGGCAACCACCTCCCGTACGATCAGCTCGCCACCCTCCGTGAACTCATGGAAACCGCCCAGCACTTCTGGGAAGTAGAAGAACGCCTGCGACTGATTGAAGGCAAGCCCACCGAGACTGGCCCCGACAAATCCACGGGCGATGTCGGCCGATTCATTCAGCTACTGCTCAAAGGCACCGTATCGGCCAATCCCTATCCAGTAAAGCCACTCGCTCCCGAACGTCAGGGAGTCACGCTCTCCACCATCTATCAATACCGCGCCCAGCGACTCAATCACCGCTGGCAGTTTTGGCTAGATGCTGGTTCGCCACTATGGGGCATGAGCAGCGGTGAAATGTTTGGCGCACCGATATTTAGGCAGGGCTGGTCAGGCAAACCCATTGCACTGGTAGAAATGGAGGCCGATAATGAGGCCCAGCTAGGACGTACGCTCCGTGATTTATTAGGCCGTACAACTGAGCGAGTTTTCTTATGTCATAGCGAATTAGCACTCACCGGACAGGAGCAAATGGGGCCGCTGATCGCATTAGTCGGTGCAGCTCAACCTGCCGACGATCTAATTGTTAAAGATGCGCAAATGCTTGTAGAGGCCGTATAAAAACAGTCTATGCCTGTTGAACAGGTGGCAGTTTTGCCGAAGGCCAGTCAAAGAATATTGATGTAGATTGAAATTGTGGCCAACTGGCCCAGCTGAGCAGGAGAACAAAACGGACTCGGAACCATGACTTCTAACAAAGCGCTTTTTGACTACTGGCACGACCAAGTTCGGTTTAAGAATGAGGCGCTTATGGCCGATCCGGGTCACGTTCCTACGCAAAAGCTCAGACACGACTGCACTAACTACGACGACTTATGGCAGAGCGCAGAAGTACAGGCGTTGCCTAAGCTTGAGTTAAATAGAGCCGTTGCTGTCATTAAGTACGAGTGCACGGCTAAAGTACTTCAGCGACGTGCTGGACTGCTGAGGGATCAGGTGGCCGCCGTAGAGGCTAACTATCAAGAATTGGATGAGGAGCGATCGCGCCTCCGAAAAGTCATTCGCTTGTTCCAGCAAAAGCTGTTTGGTAAAAACCAAGAAGCAAAGCAGCTTCAGTCTCAAGTGACCGCTTTGAAAACAGAAAATGAAGCGCTCAAGGCAGACTCCGAGAAAAGTAAGGCCTATGCCGAACTGTTAGAAGAATTTGAAAAGCTACAAAAGGAATTTGACGCAGTTGCCAAGCGCCGAAAGGAACTTGCTCAAAATAACAAAAGCTTGGGCGGACGTGTGGCTCATACTCAGCGCTTCCGACGAGAGCGTGATGAGGCCAGAGATATTTTAGCGGAGCAACAAGAACAAATTGACCAGCTTAAGGTGCTCAACAAAACCTTGCAGACAGAGAATGAGCAGCTGATTCAGCAGCTTAACGACTTAAAGGAACGCTGATATGAAGCTAGCCGATTTGAGAAAAGAGGCCTATCGTATTGCCGAAGTGTCTACCACTCGGCAGCTTAAGGCGAAGCATTCAGAGATAAAGCCTTTGGATATGCGATATAGGGTGTCTTGGGAGAAGGCGATCGCAATTCTTAAGCCTACTGAATCCGCCGAAAAGTCCGATTCCAACTTTGAAAGCTGGTTAAACAATCCTCCTGAAGATTTGAAGGATTTGTTTGCAGAAGCGAAGTCAGCCTTGGGTGCTTTTGATAGCAAACTGAAGAAAGCTAAGCGTCTGACTAAAACAGCAAGGGCGATGGCCAGTAGCTTAGACGAACTTGCAGAAGCGAGCTTAGCAGAAGCTCAGCAGCTTGCTAACAGAGCGAAAGGCATAGATGACATCTCAAAACAAGCCAATCTCAACTAAGCAATTGTGATAGACTTGTACTACATATGGGACAAGTGCTGCCGATGAAAGTAGTTACCTTCAGTGAAGCAAGGAATAAATTAAAAGCGGTTTTAGACCGAGTGATTGACGATGCTGACTATACAGTGATCACTCGACGGGATGCTGATGATGCAGTCGTCATGTCCTTAGATTATTTCAACAGTCTAATGGAAACGGTCTATTTATTAGAGTCTCCAGCCAATGCTGCTAGCTTGAAACGCTCTGTCGAACAGTACAGAAAAGGACAGGTTGCTGTTCGAGAAATGTTAGATGAGTAGTCGGCAATTAGCCTGGACTGACGAAGCTTGGAAGCAATACCTTTATTGGCAGCAACAGGATAAAAAGACGCTTAAAAGGATAAATAAGCTGATAAGTGCTGCAAAAAGTCTTCCGTTTGAAGGAATAGGAAAGCCGGAACCTCTAAAGAGAGATTTATCCGGCTTATGGTCACGCCGTATTGACGACTCTAATCGCCTTGTCTATGCGGTCGATGATAGTTATCTAACGATTATTGCCTGTCGATATCACTACTGAGCTGCTTGACGGTTGCCGCGATTTCCGCGACTCTGACGCTCGCCACGACCTTCATGCATTTCTTCTAGCTGCTGGCGCTGCTCATCGGTGAGAATAGCCTCCACCTGCCCGCGCGAGTTCTCGCGAATAGTGCGCATTTCGCTGCGCTGCTCGTCGGTAAGATCTAGACCGCGCCATGCTCTGCGGCCTTGGCGATCGCTACTTTCTAAGGTGGCCCGCTGCTCAGCTGTCAACACAGACTCCATTTGGCTGTGAACATTCTCATGAATCGCTTCAATTTGAGAAGACTGCGCCTCTGTAAGGTTGAGCTGCTCAAGATGACGGCCACCTCGGTGACCGCCTTCAGCATGGGCAGATTGCGTTGCCGCTAGAGGTACTGCCAGTAGAGAGACGGCTGCTAGAGAACCAAGAGCAATTTGCTTGAGATTGAATTTCATAATCGTAAAAGTTGAACTAAGTGAACGTGTCTTTTGACTGCTTAAGCTTAGGCAACGCGCCCTGCGATTGAGAGGCGGCAAAGGTCACGACTGAGCCTATTACTTTCGTCACGGGTTTGAGCAAAGCAGTGGGCAGCGATCGCTAAACTAAGCCATAGTTCAATCACCTACTCAATCACTCGTTCAATAATCTATTCGCCGCTCACTTAACTACTCTGAAGTGCCACAGACACAGCGCCCAGCCATACGACTCAAAAATCACCCTTTTCGTTTTCTGCTGTATTTAGAGTGGGGACTACTGGCCGTCGCTATGGTCAGCGCGCTAGAGTCTCCTCCGGCTCGAATGGCGAGGCATGCCGCTCGGCGCTTACCTGAACTACCGCCGCCACCGCCGCCAGCAGGCATGGGGCACAGCCCGTTACTTACCATTGTTCCGCTGTTGCTGTTTGGGCTAATGGGCTTATACCTGCCACAGGGAATGCCCGGCAATAAGCTACCGCGCTTGGGCCACACGTTAGGACAAGTCGCGCTAATATCTATCGCCTCGGCCACCGTCTTTAACGGGGGTCGGTTCTTTCCGTTTGTCTACCTGGTGCTGGTGATTCGTAGCTGCCTCATGTTTGGGCTGACGGGTCGAATTGCCATGACGGTATTGACGTTTGTTCTTTTTGTGACGGGGCTACAGTTTCGACTGCGCTCTATCTCTGGGATTGGTCGCCGCCTGCCCCGGCCTGTTCAGCATCGCCTCACGAATCTGGTGATGGGATTGCAGCTCAACTTCGTGGTTCTTTTTGGGCTGTCGCTGCTGCTTGTGGTGCTGCTGATTAATGCTTTGCTTACCGAACGGCAAAGCCAGCAGCGCTTGCAGCAGGCCAATCAGGAGCTGCGAGCGTCGGCACACAAAATAGAAAAGCTAGCGATGGATCAAGAGCGTAGTCGGATTGCGCGTGATATTCATGACGCGCTAGGGCATTCGCTCACCGCTTTGAATATTCAGCTAGAAAGCGCGGTGAAGCTGGCAGAGAAAGATCCAGAGCGATCGCAACATTTCCTCAAAGCAGCCAAACGGCTCGGCTCTCAGTCATTACAAGATGTACGAACCTCAGTCGCCGCACTACAGCACGATCCTTTAGACGGAAAAAGTTTAGAAACAGCGATCGCTCGCCTTCTACAAGATCTCCAAAACAATGCAGCCAGCATGACCATCACCAAAAACATCCAGCTCAGCCGACCGCTGCCCGCCAATCTCAACGCCATCCTCTATCGCATCGTGCAAGAAGGACTCACCAACATCATCAAACATGCCGGAGCAACCCACGTTCACCTACAGTTAACCGACCAGCAAATTGACCGGGCACAAACGGTGACGCTGACTTTAGAAGATGATGGCAAAGGCTTTCACCCTCAGCAGGCGAGTACGGGCTTTGGATTGCAGAGTATGCGCGATCGCGCTGAGGCAACCAATGGCACTTTCTCAATCGTGAGCCCGACAGCTGCATCACGAGGCACAAAAATTCAGGTGAGCCTGCCGGTTCTCACCCTAAATCATGATCAAAATTCTTTTAGTTGAAGACCAGCAGCTGATTAGAGAAGGCCTCACCGCCCTACTTTCGTTAGAAGCGGATCTGACAATCGTGGGCGAAGCTGAAAATGGCAAAGTTGCCCTATCGCTGTTAGCAGATTTAGCGCCTGATCAGCTGCCGGAGGTTGCGCTGCTAGATATGCGAATGCCGGTGATGGATGGTGTGGCGACCGCAGCGGCCTTAGCCCAGCAGTATCCAGCCATTAAGGTGCTGGTGCTCACGACCTTTGATGATGATGAGCTGATTGCTCAGGCGATCGCAGTCGGCGCACAAGGCTACTTACTTAAGGACACCCCTTCCGAGGAGCTGGCAATGGTCATTCGCTCGGTCGCAAAGGGCTACAGTCAGTTTGGCCCAGGGATTGTGGCAAAAATGATCGGCAGCTTGCCACAGGCCGCTGAGGAAAATAAGCCGCTGCCGCCTGAAATTGAATCGCTAACGCCCCGTGAAAAAGAAGTTCTGATCTGCCTTGGGAAAGGATCGAGCAATCGTGAGATAGCAGAGCAGCTGTATCTATCAGAAGGAACGGTGAAAAACCATGTGACCAGCGTGCTCAGCCGGTTGGGGCTGCGCGATCGCACTCAAGCCGCCCTCTTAGTACAGTCACTCCAGCTCAAGTAATCACATCACTTCCATGCAGCTCCCATGCAACATCCTCACAAAACAACCCATAGAAACGGTGCGAAATAGGGTACAACTAGACTGCCTTTTACATCAATCAATGTTGATGTCTTGACGAATTGCACCGACGTTGCTCTAATTTGACTACATTCCACCCCTCTCCTATGAAGTCTTCACACCCCGCTGAGTCTGCCCCTGAGTTTGCCAGCTCAGCGCCAAGCCACTATTCACCCGCTGTCCCCATGACGGTATATCGGGAGCTAGCCGCTGAGCTTAGAGCCAATAAAGCCATGATCGATTCGCTCAATAGCCGCAACCAGCAGCTGCTGAATCAAAATCGAGTGCTCAAGCAAGAAATTCATAACGTTGTCCAAGCGGCGCTTCACCTCGGCCAGTTTGCAGGCGTGAGACGCAGACAAGCAGACGCCAGACAGACAAACGGAATAGGGCAGGCTGTGCGTCCAGAGTTTCCCAATGCGATCGCCCCCGACACCCTAGCCAAGCTCGTTCGCGGCGAAAGCAACCCAGCACCCGAAGCCACCTACGAACCGCACTATCCTCAACCGCATCAGCTTGCGGCCCATCACCCAATCAACCAAACGCCTCAAGCGCCTTCATCGCCTAGCACCGCGCCGGCAACACCGCGCAACCGCGTGCCCAGACCCATCGGGCAAAATCCCGCTAAGCACTCCATGAAAGCGCCGACCGTAAAACCCGCTGCCCGTGAAGCGGCCAGAGAAGCGGCTCGGGAAGCAGCCAGAGATGCCGCTAGAATCGCAGAGCGAGCAAACGCCGTTCGCCAGCAGGCACCTCAACGTCAGCAGCCTAAGCGAGTAGAAGCCATTCAAAACCGGTCTGCTATGTCCGCAAAAGCATCCGCCAAAATGGTGAAAGCGTCTACGCCAAAGCTTTTTACTGAAAAATCAGGCAGCTACCGCAGCGCATCTTTAGAATCTTCAGAAGACAAAGAAATCGGCGGTATCTGGCTAGCGCTCTCGATTATTTTGATCATTGTGACGGCCTTTGGCGCAGGTTTCTTAATCATGAAGCCATTACTCAACGATCGCTAAATAACTGCTCTGCAATTGAGGTGTGTGCATGTGGTATTAGTATATGCAGTGCCAGAGTTTCGCACCTTTAGTTCGGTTAATACTGGTTGGTTATCACTGGGGAGATGTGCAAGTAAGTCATGAAAAGAGTTGAAGCGATTATCCGTCCTTTCAAGCTAGATGAAGTCAAAATTGCCCTGGTAAATGCGGGTATCGTTGGCATGACCGTTTCAGAAGTGCGTGGTTTTGGTCGGCAAAAAGGCCAAACAGAGCGCTACCGTGGGTCTGAGTATACGGTTGAGTTTCTGCAAAAGCTGAAGCTAGAAATCGTCGTAGAAGATACGCAGGTCGATATGGTAGTGGCCAAAATTGTTGAAGCCGCTCGCACGGGCGAGATTGGCGATGGCAAAATATTCATTAGCCCTGTCGATGAGATTGTTCGCATCCGTACCGGTGAGAAGAATTTAGAAGCTGTGTAGAAACGGCTAAAAATCGTTTAAACGCTTTATTAATTAGAGGAGGTGGCAGAAATGCTGGCTCCTTTTTGTTGTCTAAAATTGCGCCATGAAAGAGTCTGCCTCTACAAACGTAGCTGTCGAAGCGCTATTGCAAACGTATGCGCGGTTTGGCGTGGATCTAGGACTTGCCCGCATTGAAAAGCTCCTGACAGATCTTGATAACCCTCACCATCAGGTGCCTATTGTTCATGTCGCAGGCACGAATGGCAAAGGCTCTGTTTGTGCGTACTTGGCCTCCGTATTGACAGCGGCAGGATACCGAACCGGGCGCTATACGTCACCTCATTTGGTGAACTGGACAGAGCGTATTTGTATTGATGACGAACCTATTAGCTGGGATGCGCTGCAAAACAGCCTCAATAAGGTGAAGGCCGCAATCTCCAAAGAAGGGCCGACACCGACTCAGTTTGAAGTTTTTACCGCTGCGGCTTGGCAGTATTTTGCCGATCGGCAAGTTGATATTGCGGTTGTAGAAGTGGGTTTGGGGGGCCGATTGGATGCGACTAATGTGTTCCCTGCGCCGTTGGCGACAGTGATTGTTTCGATTGGCATGGATCACTGGCAGCGGCTGGGCGATACGCTCGCTGAAATTGCAGGCGAGAAAGCAGGGATTTTGAAGCCGGGTGCCCAAGCGATCGCAGGCCCCCTCCCACCAGACGCCAAAACCGTCGTTGCCGCAAAAGCCCAATCGGTTGGTGCACCCCTAACCTGGGTGACACCAGCAACAGAAATTTCAACAGAGCCGCCGATACTCAACTACAACGGCGTTGAGTATCCGCAGGCATTGCTGGGTGAGCATCAGAAGGTGAATTCAGCTTGCGCGATCGCCACGCTTCAAGCCCTTCGCACTCAGGGCTGGAAAATCTCAGATGATGCGATCGCGCAAGGCATGGCAGCCGTTCAGTGGCCTGGACGATTACAAAAAGGGCAGTGGCACGGGCACGAGCTTTTAGTTGACGGTGCGCATAATCGGGAGGCCGCGCGATCGCTCAGAGCCTACATCGACCGCACGTTCCCCAACCAGTCAATTACCTGGCTGATGGGCATGTTGGAGACCAAAGATCATAAAGGTGTTTTTAGTGAGCTGTTGAGGGCAGGCGATCGCCTCCACCTAGTGCCCGTACCTGGACACTTGAGCGCAACACCTGAAGCGTTGAAGGCGATCGCGCAACAAATCTGTCCCAACCTCACCACCACAGTCCACGCCAACCTAACCGCCGCACTCCCAGCCGCCACGCAAACCTCACCCACCGTCTTTTGCGGCTCACTCTACCTAATCGGCCACTTCTACGAAGCACCACAGCTTTCAACCGTCTTAACCTTGGGCATATCCCATCGGCGTCAGATAACAGCCTGCAATCTTCCAATCCCCCAGCCGCTGCTGCTGCATCGTATAGGTCGCCCGAATCAGCTGCCCCTTTTGATCCATCAGCATCACCTGCTGTGCAGGCAATCCCTCAATCTCCAAAAAGTTCTCAAACATTACCGAGCGAGGCCGATGCACAGGCGGATACGCAGCCTGTACCATACTCACAAAATTCTCAGCTGTGCCAAACTGCACCTGAATCCCCGGTGCTGCCTGCGCAAAAGCCACTACCGGATCGTCCTCCTGAAACGCCTTAATCTGCTGCTCAATCACCTGACGAATCGCCATCAAGTCCGCTTCTGTCACTTTCATACAGCCGCTTTGGGTTCCACCGCTTTTCTATATCTTCAGGCCAAAAGCCACCGGCAGCAATCCTTCAGCATCAAGATCCGATGATACATCCTGATAAAATTCAGTCATATGTCAATTATCACCGTTCAAAACTTAGGCAAAGTCTATCCGGTTGCTATCAAAGAACCGGGATTTAAAGGTACGCTGCGCCATTTCTTTCGCCGCACCTATCGCAACATCGAAGCGGTCAAACAAGTTTCTTTTAGCATTGAACCTGGTGAAATTGTCGGCTTTTTAGGACCAAATGGCGCAGGTAAAACCACGACGCTAAAAATGCTTACCGGCCTAATCCATCCCTCTACCGGCAGCGTGGACGTTGCGGGATATCAGCCATTTCAACGAAACGCTAAGTTTTTACAGCAAATTACGCTGGTGATGGGCCAAAAGCAGCAGCTGATATGGGATCTGCCTGCGCTTGACTCGCTTAGGATAAACGCCGCTATTTATAATCTCACTGACGCTGAAGCCCGCCAGCGCATCGGGGAACTGGCTGAGATGCTCTCTATTCAAGAGCAAATTAAGCAGCCTGTGCGCAAGCTTTCTTTGGGTGAGCGGATGAAGGCAGAAATGCTGGCGGCTCTGCTGCACAGACCGCAAGTATTGTTTTTAGATGAGCCTACGCTAGGTTTAGACGTGAATGCGCAGGTGGCCGTGCGTGGTTTTTTGCAGGAGTACAATCAGCGCTATGGGGCAACGGTGCTGCTCACGAGCCATTACATGGCTGACATTACGGCTTTGTGCGATCGCGTCTTAGTCATCCATCAAGGCAACCTCATTTACGACGGTCTTCTAGACGGCCTGCTCGAACGCTTCGCCCCCTACCGCGAAGTCTCTATCGAATTCGACCGCAGCCAATCGGTAGCAAAAGAAGACCTCTTACCCTATGGCAACCTACAGAAGTTAGAAGGCTGTAAAGCAACTTTTTTAATCCCAGCGAGCGAGCTAACCCGAACCGTCTCTAGCCTGCTAAACGACTATGCCATTCAGGATCTCACTGTCACTGAGCCCCCGATTGAAGATGTGATCAGCAAAGTTTTCCAAACCGGCGCTCTACAATGAATCAGCTGATGAACCGCCCGCTACGAATTGCTCGCACCTTCATCTCGGTCTACTACGCCTACATGGTGGAATACCGCGCAGAGCTAATCTTTTGGGTGCTCTCAGGCAGCTTTCCACTCATTTTCTTAGGCCTGTGGAATCAAGCCGCGCAAAGCAACGATCTGGGCTTCACACCCACAGAATTTGCCCGTTACTTTCTAGCGGTCTTCCTCGCGCGACAGTTCACAGTCGTCTGGGTCATTTGGGACTTTGAAAAAGAAGTCGTACAGGGCAAACTATCGCCGCTGTTGCTGCAGCCAATTGACCCAGTTTGGCGACATTTTTTCGGCCACCTAGCAGAACGGCTCACTCGCTTACCCTTCATCGCACTGCTAGTCGGCTTGTTTTGCCTGCTCTATCCAGAGGCCACCTGGATTCCCTCGCCCTACGCTTGCTTCTGGGGATTCCTGACGCTGATACTCTCTTTCTGCCTGCGATTCCTAATCCAGTACACCTTTGCCATGCTCGCCTTTTGGGTAGAGCGCGCCACAGCCATTCAGCAGTTTTGGTTCTTGTTCTATACCTTTCTCTCTGGCATGGTTGCGCCGCTAGAACTTTTCCCGCCCGCGGTCAAAGCGGTTGCACTATGGACACCTTTTCCTTACTTAGTTTACTTTCCAGCTAGTCTCCTAATAGGGCTACCCGTCGATCTAAATCGAGGCCTGCTGACGATGGCTGCATGGGGTTTAATCGCATGGGTAATTAACCGCAAGTTATGGAAGCTAGGTCTGAAACATTACTCTGGCATGGGTGCATAACACAAGTATGCCGAACTAAGTTTTGATCTCAGTTATGTAAAAAATATAACTCTACGTATATATACGGATGACATTTGCCAAATTCAATTTAGTCAAATTTTAGAGCCGTTTGTATCAATTCTAGTCAATTTAACAATTACTGTTCTTTAACATCCCAGTAATTATACGAACAAGATTAGGCTATTTAGCTGATGTATGGGCTAAGTATTGTTTACTATGTTTACTGAAACAAAGCGATACATAGTGATAAACACTTACGTACGTATTCGTGTTTACCGAGGAGCAAAGCGTATTATTTTACGAGCGCTTTTTATACCTCGCTCTGCTTTGATAGGTGCTCCATTGCAGCGGGTCAATCGAAAGATTCACCCAGCAGCCAATGCAGCACCACCTGACAAATCTCACTTGATACTTCCATTTCAGAGTGCAGCCCAATTTAGGATTGAGTTCTAAAACTAATGAGTAGTTTAATTCCACTAAAACAGCCTGTTTCCTTTGGCAAAGCATCTTTACAAGTGCTACCTCAGCCTACAGAAGCTAACCATGCACCCACCCGTGAGACTGCCAGTGAGATTGCCAGTGAACTTGCCAGTGACATTCCATTAACCGAACTGTCTAATCACGACCTAGTAAGCCGCTGTCAAAACCAGTGCCAAAAAGACAGAGCCGCCTTTGAGGAACTCGTTAGCCGCTACCAGCGCTACGTTGACAAGCTTCTGTATCATCTCGCCTCAGACTGGTCGGATAGAGCCGACCTAGCCCAGGAAGTTTGGATTCGCGTGTACCGCAGTATTCATCGTCTTAAAGAGCCTGCAAAGTTCAAAAGCTGGCTAGGTAGAATTACCACCAATTTGTTCTACGACGAATTGCGCAAGCGTAAGCGCTTTAAGGGTTCTGTATCGCTAGATGCCCCTCGCTACTCCAGTGATGGTCAGTATGACTGGGAGCTACCTTCAATAGAGCCAACGCCAGCTGACACGATGATGACCGAAGAGTTTCACGATCATCTCAAACAGGCTATGGCTGAGCTGCCCGACGTTTTTCAAAAGACGATTGCCATGCGTGAGCTGCAAGGGCTGTCGTACGAAGAAATCGCAAACATTACAGGCGTTTCTTTAGGGACGGTAAAGTCTCGCATTGCCCGGGCGAGGCAGCGACTTCAGGAGAAGCTAAAGCTTTATTTGAATGCTAGCTAGGGCTTAGCTTTCAATTGACATTCTACGAAAGGGAGATATAGGCAAAACTGATTCTTTTGCATAAGACCCCCACGTTTTATCAGAGGTTCCCAATCGGAACATTAAGCTATATATCCATTGACAAATGAATAAGGTACGTACGTAGGTATAAACTGCCACTGGAGATTTTAGCTGGTACCTTGATAAAAGGCATTGGCGGTAGCGATGGCAGTCAGCAAGGCAGTTGAAAAGTCGAGGCGATATTTGCGCGTGCTGAAGTTGTTTTGGCAGGTGGCGATCGCAGCCGAGCTAGAGTACCGCATCAACTTTATAGTTGCGGTGATCAGCAGCATCGGCGGACTAGCGGGCAGCCTGTTTGGCCTGTTCTTGTTTTACCGAACTGGCTACACCTTTGACGGCTGGTCTTGGAACGAGGCCTTAGTTGTCCTGGGCATCTTTACGCTGCTACAAGGCGTATCGGCCACTTTCCTGGTGCCAAACCTCAACAAAATTGTGGGGTACGTACAGGAAGGCACGCTGGACTTTGTACTGCTCAAGCCGATTAGCTCTCAGTTTTGGCTGAGCGCACATACGGTTTCGCCCTGGGGTTTGCCAGATCTAATTTTTGGACTGATTATTATTTTCTATGCGGGCACACAGCTGGGACTTTCGCCGTTAGCCTATCTAGCGATAGTGCCACCGTTACTGCTAGGCATTATCAGTCTTTACAGCCTGTGGTTTATTTTGGGAGCCACCAGCATTTGGTTTGTAAAGGTGTACAACGTGACGGAAGTGTTGCGATCGCTCCTAGAGGCAGGCCGCTTTCCCATCGCAGGCTACCCCGCCGCCTACCGAGTATTTTTCACCTTCATTATTCCCGTTGCCTTTCTCACCACCGTCCCCGCCCAAACCATGATGGGCCGCAGTGAACCAACCTGGCTACTGGGCTCCGCACTTCTGGCCGCAGCCCTATTCCAAGCGTCTAGGTGGTGGTGGCGATTCGCTTTGCGATTCTACACAAGCGCCTCTAGCTAATTAATTGCTAGAGGCATTTTGCTAGCTAACAGGCGCAAGCTGTCGCACGTCTGTCACTTGCCCCGTAACCGCCGCAGAAACAACCATCGCTGGACTCATCAGCAGCGTGCGACCCGACGAAGATCCCTGCCGTCCTTTAAAGTTTCGGTTAGAAGAGGACGCGCTAATTTGAGTCCCTTCTAGCTTGTCAGGGTTCATCGCTAGGCACATAGAACACCCAGGCTCGCGCCACTCAAAGCCCGCTGCTACAAAGACTTTATCGAGCCCTTCAGCTTCAGCTTCAACTTTCACTCGCTCAGAACCCGGCACCACAAAGGCCTTAACGCCATCGGCAACGTGACGGCCTTTGGCCACATCAGCCGCCTCACGCAGGTCAGTAATCCGACCGTTTGTACAGCTACCGATAAAGCACACATCCACCTTAGTGCCTTCAATTTGCTGACCCGGTGAGAGCTGCATATAGCGATACGCTTCCTCAGCAATTGGTCTCTCATCTTCAGCCATCATTTCAGGCGTCGGAATCGCCTCGTTCACACCAATGCCTTGACCGGGCGTAATCCCCCAGGTAATCGTTGGTGCAATCTCAGCTGCGTCAAATTTCACAACGTCGTCATATTCAGCATTGCCGTCACTGCGCAGGCTTTCCCACCAGGCAACGGCACTATCCCAGTCGCTATCTTTCGGCGCAAAGTCACGGCCTTTAATATAGTCGTAAGTTGTTTGATCAGGATTCACATAGCCGCAGCGCGCACCGCCTTCAATCGACATATTGCACAGCGTCATCCGGCCTTCCATTGAAAGTGCTTCAATTGCACTACCGGCAAATTCGTAGGCAAAACCAACGCCGCCTTTTACGCCTAGCTTGCGAATGATGTGCAAAATAACGTCTTTGGCATACACGCCATCGGGCAGCGTGCCGTTCACCTCAATGCGGCGGACTTTGAGCTTGGCAAGGGCAAGCGTTTGAGAGGCGAGTACGTCACGAACCTGGCTGGTGCCGATACCGAAGGCGATCGCGCCAAAAGCCCCGTGCGTAGACGTATGAGAATCCCCACAGGCAATCGTCATTCCCGGCTGAGTCAACCCTTGCTCCGGCGCAATCACATGTACAATTCCTTGATTGCCAGAGCCTACATTGAAGAACTGAATACCGTGCTCTTTCGTATTTGCCTCCAGAGCGCTCATCATTTTCTCCGCCATCGGATCGGCAAAAGGCCGAGACTGGTCTTCAGTTGGCACGATGTGATCGACCGTGGCAATGGTGCGCTGCGGGTACATCACCTTCAGTCCGCGCTCGTTCAGCATGGCAAAGGCTTGGGGGCTCGTCACCTCATGAACCAGGTGCAGGCCGATAAATAGCTGAGTTTGGCCAGAAGGCAGCGTGCCTACGGTGTGTGCGTCCCAAACCTTATCGAAAAGTGTGCCTTTACTCATAGCTACTGCGCGGGTCGTTAAACCTATGAAAGTTCTATTCAGCTTCTTATACTAAACTAAGGCCTTTCTCTCTAGACTAAAGAGCACTGGAAAATACATCTAAATTAGAATTTGGTTGTGTACGCGTGCTACTTAGTCGTACGTGCTAGAGGATCGCGGTACAATTTGAAATAATGAAGTTTGAATGGGACAAGCGTAAAGAAAATAGCAACCTATCAAAGCACAACGTCTCTTTTGAGGAAGCAGCAACCACGTTCGATGACCCGCTCTACATAGATTTCTATGACCCGGATCATTCTGAAGAAGAAGATCGTTACCTTATTGTTGGCATGTCTAAAAAGGGCTATCTGTTGATTGTCTCTTACACAGAGAAAGGCGAATCAATTCGCATTATTAGTGCCAGAACCGTTACTAGTTCAGAAAGGAGTATTTATGAAGAAGGATAGCTCGGAACTAGAAGATGATCTGCGGGCGGAATATGACTTGCAAAGCCTAAAGGTCAGAAGGTTAGGAGCCGCTCGTAAAAGCTTCGAAGGACAGCTTATTAAATTAGATCCAGACGTTGCGGAGCTATTTCCTAACGCTGAAGCTGTCAACGAAGCACTTAGATTCTTAGTCAAAATAACAAAAGAGAATCCATTCCCAGCATCGGCGAAATTGTAGTATCTCTCTATGGCTAGAGTGCCCACGCTAAAATTTGATCGCGGAACTTTGGTGTTACATCCACCGCCACGGGGCAAGTCTTGGGTTGACTTCGCGGTTTGGGACGACCGAATTGAGCGCTTTCGAATACCTGCCGATAAGTATCGACCGCTGGTAGAAGCGCTAAGAGCTGAGGGCGTACGCTTTGAAGATAAAGTGCAGACGTTTGAGCCCTTAGAGTTACAAGACAATCTGACGTTGACGCCTTACGAACATCAGCAGGAGGCGTTGCAGGCTTGGAAGGTAAATCAGCGGCGCGGAGTGGTTGTTTTGCCAACGGCGGCGGGCAAAACGTATCTGGCGCAAATGGTGATGGCAGCAACGCCAAGGCGAACGCTGATTACGGTGCCCACGCTGGATTTGATGCATCAGTGGTATGCGAATTTGGAGGCAGCTTTTCCAGGGGTGGAGGTGGGTTTGCTGGGTGGTGGATCACGCGATCGCACGCCCATCCTAGTGGCCACCTACGACAGCGCCTCCATCTACGCTGAAGATCTTGGCAACCAATACGCACTACTCATTTGCGACGAATGCCATCATCTCCCTAGCGACTTTCATCGCAGCATTGCCGAGTACTCCATTGCACCCTATCGGCTGGGCCTAACCGCAACGCCTGAGCGCTCAGACGGACGGCATGAAGATTTGGAAACGCTGCTGGGAAAAGTTGTTTATCGTCGAACGTCAGAAGAGCTTTCAGGAACAGCGTTAGCACCGTATCAGGTGGTGCAGCTAAAGGTGCAGCTGAGCGACGATGAGCGCGATCGCTATGCCAAACTCCAAAAAGAACGCAACGAGTTCTTGCAAGAATCTAAAATTTGGCTCAGCAGTCCGCAAGGCTGGCAGCGATTTGTCCAAGCTAGCGCGAAATCAGCCGCTGGTCGTCGGGCGATGCTTGCCCATCGTGAATCTAAAAATATTGCACTAGGCACACAGGGCAAACTTACCCTGCTCGAAAAGCTATTAAAAAAACACTACCCCGATCGCACGCTTATCTTCACAAATGACAATGCGACCGTCTATAAAATCTCTCAAGACTTTCTCATTCCAGCCATTACCCATCAAACGCCGGTAAAAGAGAGACATACGATATTACAAAAGTTTCGCAGCGGTGACTACAGCGTGATTGTGGTTTCTCATGTGCTAAACGAAGGCGTGGATGTACCCGATGCAAGAGTGGCGATTTTGCTTTCAGGAAGCGGCTCACCGAGAGAGTATATTCAGCGTTTGGGCCGAGTGTTGCGAAAGGGTAGTAGCGGAAAGATGGCGCTGCTGTATGAGGTGATTGCAGAACAAACAAGCGAGGAGGGCGTCTCACGACGGCGACACCAACAGCCTACGGCTCAGTCAGAAACAGGACAGCTATCACTTGTGCCTGAGCTTGATAAACCTAAACGGCACGCTTCAAAACCAAAGCCCTATAAAGTTGTTGAGTTTCCAGATATCAATCGACGGGCAGCAGAAGATCCGGCTGAGTGGAAGGACGATTAGATTCGCTTATCAGTTTGGTGAGCTTTAGCACGACATTAGTTTACTCGAACCAAGCGAATCTCAGTTCTTTGATTGAGTGCATTAGATGGATCTACATTAGGTAAAGACTGACTGAACCCTTTCCCCTCAGGCAAAATATTTAGCGTTACACCAATTCCTTTGAGATGATTGACAACAACGTTTGCTCGCTGCTGACTCAGGGACTGATTTAAATCAGCAGATCCCGTTTTTGAGGTATGGCCAATAACGCGGACAGCTACCGTTTGCTGGTTAAACTCTTGCAGCTCTTTTGAAAGCTTACTGAGCGTTTGCTTTCCTTCTTCAGTGAGCGTGGCTGAACCAGTATCAAAGCTCACTTGACCACGCACTTGCAGGTTGCCAATATCGGGAGCCTGTTGAATTTGAGCTGCTGAAATAGCAGGTACCGCAGTAATAGTATTGCTGTCGCCTGACAGCTTATCAGCGAGATCAGGGTTGTCGGCGCGTATTAGCTCAATCAGCGTTTGAGTGTTGTTGGCAGCCTCAGCAACAAACTGTTCGGTGAAAAGAGAAGAAGGGTCTGAAGGTACCGCGTCTAGACGGTTGGAGAGCGTTAATACAGCAGCGGTTGCGCCGATTCGCTTTTCTAGCGTGCCTTCGGTGAACCATTTTTGGGTTTCGGTGGCAGTGAAGAAGTCAATGCCGTCCACAATTGCAGAAGCATCACCAACTGAGAGATCGCCGTCTTCGGCAACTTGGGTTTGCAGCTGGGTGGCGTTTCTAGCATTCGCATCAATGCGGCGATAGTAGCTTTCGAGTAGCTGAGAAACGACGCCCGGTTGCGACTTCATCAGCTTATCTGAAGCGACAATCACGTCCACAATGGCGTTAGGCGCATCTTTACTAGAAAGGACGACGTTATAACCTTGCTGGCGAGCTTGAGCGACGTATGGCTCCCAGAGGATAGCGATCGCAACAGTCTCTTTCGGATCTTGCATCAAAGCCCAGGCCTCAGAGGCCTCAGCAACCGTCCTGATTTCAAAGTCTGACAGATTAAACGCATCGAACTTGGTGTCTAGCACCAGCGCTAAATATTCACTAGGCGTATCGCCCGCGTAGGCAATACTTAGCTTTTGCCCTTTAGCCTTAGACTGCTGAACCAGCTCACCTAAATCATTCAAAGACTTCAGGTTGTCGTATTTTTTAGTATTCAACACAACTGCATCTGCACCGACAGTGCGATCTAGCAGTCCGACAATTTGACCTTTAGGCTGCTGCTGTAAAAACTGATCTAGCGTTGTGACAATGAGATCTGCTTTACCTTTTCCTAGCGCCTCAGATCTAAGAGTTTGATCAAATTCGTCTGCGTAGTCAATCTCAATTCCGGTCTCTTGCAAAGTAGCCAGGAAGTCATCGTTGCGAAAAGTGCTGTAGCCGCTAAAGGTATCCCCTAGCAGGGTGAGTTTTGCAGTGCCCTGACGATTGCGATCGCTCAAAATAACCCCGCCAGCGCCTCCAGACGACCCTGGTATTACATTTCCGATGAACCATAGCCCCGTGCCTACTAGCCCTCCCGTAATCGCGAGAGTCACTAGTAAAACAGGGAGTTCATTCCGCTTGCTCATTGATTGGGTGCCGTAGCATGTACTGTAGTTTTATACAGTTTCAAAGTGCCCTGTTACAGAAAATTATCTTGATTAGAGCTGTGTTTACTGCCCTACTAATTCTTTAAACCAATCATCATTCCAGATATCCTCAAAGATTTCATCAGCCAGGGCTTCTTGCTTGTAGCTAGGCTCTAGGCGAACGGCCTGCTGAAGATTTTCTAAGGCCAGATCGTTGTCACGCTGAAGAGCATAGCAAAGCGCGCGGTTGTAGTATGCTTTGGCGTAGTTGGGATTGGCTGAAATCGCCTTGTCAAAGCTTTTTAACGCATCGCGATCGCGTCCCAACTTCAACAACACGTAGCCCCTATTATCCCAGGCTTTCGCCAGCGTCGGCTTAAAGCGCACCGCCTTATCAAAAGAAGCCACGGCCTCTTCAAAGCGATCAAGCTCAGTGAGCGCCAAGCCTCGATTAAGCCAAGCTACCGCGTCATTTGCCTGGAGGGTCACCGCCTGATCAAAAGACTCAAAGGCTTTCTCATGCGCCTGCAAAATGCCAAAGGCCACGCCTCGATTCACCCAGGCCTCGTGATATTCGGGGTTAATGTCTAGCGCCCGATCAAAAGCAGCGATCGCCTCTTCTCTTTTCCGCAACCGGCTCAGCGCCATGCCCTTGTTCAGCCAAGCTTTTGCATCAGTCGGCTCACGCTCAATTACCCGGTCAAACGCACTCAGCGCTTCTTCATAACGCCGCAGCTCTCGCAGCAGCAAGCCCGACTGGTACCAGGCCTCGTCATTATCTGGAGAAAGTTCTGTAACTTTATTGAGCGCCGCGATCGCCTCTTCTTTTTTACCCAGTTCAGTCAGCGCTGTGCTGCGATTGAACCATATTTTTGGGTTGCTAGGCTGCACTTCTAAGGCGCGATCGTAGGCGGCGATCGCCCCATCATACTGCTCGCTTTTCAGCTTCTTATCACCATCAGCAATAAACTCATCCACCGTCAAAAACAGCTCAGGCCGGTTATCCTTAAGCCGCTTCACCTGCTCAGAAAGCTCAGCAATTTGAGTTTGCGACGTGCTCATAAACGAGTCGGCCACATACTCGGGCGTCACGCGCCCTAGCTGCTCCATAATCTGTTGCTTCTCAGTTTCAGCCTCAGCCTTTAGTTCGCTCAGCTTAGACTGAATCTCTTCTTTCACCTGAGTCACTTCAGAGACCGCTTTCTCCTGGCGATCGCTCATACTGCCCTGCAACGCCTCTAGCGTCTGCGCAAACTTCTCTTCTATCTGCTTCAGCCTTTCCTGCGCTGACTTTTCTCTTTCGCCTGCCGCCTTTGCAAGCTCTCCAATTTGTTCACCCAGCCTTGCATCAAAGCTGTTGAGCTTTTCAATAATTACATCACGCCTGCCAAATACGGTGTTACGAACGCCGGTCAGTTCGCCTGTGAAGCTGCTTTCAATGTCTTTGAGCGATCGCAATAGCTGCTGCCGTTCGCTACCGATGCCACTTTGCAGCTGATCTAGCTCATTGGCAAAATCATTTTGCAACTGTTGAACAATTGCGGTCGCCTGCTCTCGCTGCTCACCCAAATCGCCTTGAAGCTCAGTCAGCTGTTCTGAAAAGCTCCGTGCGTTCTCCGTCAGCTCGTTATACAGCTCACTTTTGCGCGTGCCCAAATCACTTCCCAGATTTGAAAGCTGCGCTCTAAAGCCATCCGCTGTCGCCTGCAACTGCATAATCGTATGGCTGCGCTCCTCGCTCACGCCATCTTGCAGCCCAGAAATCTGTTCTTTAAAGTCGTTAGCAACCCGATCCATATCGCCCAGTATGGTGCCCTTACGGCCCTCTACATCCGCTTTAAGCGTAGCGAACTGCGTCAGGAATCCATCCGCCGACTGTCGGAAGCTCTGCATCATATCAGCCTTACGACTTTCAACCTCATTGCGAATCGCATTAAACTGCTGCTGCAAATCCTCTGTAGAGCGTTGAATATTTTGTAGCGCCAGCTCTCTGTGGCCAATCGCGCTCGCCTGCACCTCTTCTAAATCTTTTACGACACTTTCTTCAGATTGCTTCAGCCCTGCAAGAGCGGTGTCTCGCTGCTGTTCAATTTTTGCCTTGGCTGCCGCTTCCACATCCGCTAGCTTAGGCCCAAACTCCTGATCGGCCTTCCTCAGCGAAGCCAGCACCCGATCTTGTTCTGCAATAGTTTCAGCCTGCATACTGCCCAGCTGGTCAGAAAGAACAGATTCCTTACGATCAACCTCGTCAAAGAAGGCCGCCTTTCGCCGCTGAGTCTCTTCTTTAATAATACCAACGTGTCTAGAAAATTCAGCTTCTGACGTTGCAAATCGCTGAAGAATACGCTGCCCCTCAACGGCCGTCTCCGTTTGCAGATCTTCCAGCTTTTGCTTAGCTTGAGTCTGCATGCCTCCTGCCACTTGCGAAAAATCTGTTGCAGTAGCTTCTAGCTTCTCGTTAATATCTTCTAACTGTTGTTCCCAGCTACGCGCCGTTTTCACCTTAAACTCATTCAGTTCTTCTACTAGCGCATACAGCACTTCTCTTTGGGCAACAATCTCTCTTTGAAAACCGTTAGATCTGCCCTGCAACTCTCCAGAGAGATCGTCCGCATCCGCCAAAATGCGATTGAGGCTACGTGTCGCGTTATGAACCTTATTCTCCAGCTCTGTCATTTCATTGAGCTGAGTGCGTACAATCGTGGCCACTTCATTCACCACTGACTTACGCAGCGCCCACAGCATCGCAATGCCAACACCCAGCAAAAGCACTAAAGCACCCAGCATTACCGTCAATAGCGTGGTTGCCTGGTCAAGCGTAGCGTCAGCGTCTGGCTGCACCACCACAGCATTCGGGCTGTTAGGTTCAGCCGTCTCTACCGTCTGCGCAACATCTATAGAGGGCCGCGTCTCTTGAGCCTGCACCTTTGCATTGGGCGGCGTAAGGATTCCGGCACCTAACACAAACCAGCTCGTGAGTAGCCCGCTGGTTGCCATCACCAAGCGCCAATTTCTTTGATTCCCCTGCATGGGTGGTAACCCCTTACTGTGGCTGATGTTCGCAGTTTTTGTCTATATTACCTGAACCGTCAGGTTATCAGATATTTCGACAGATAAGGCTAAAAATCACTGACGACTTCTAGGCCTTCAGTAACAGCTTTTGGCGGTCGTTAGGGGGCAGGGCTGCTCGAACGCTATGATTTCAGTGGTGCGCTTTAGCGATACCTTTACAGTCTTTAGAAGTTACTTGCGGACGATTTGCCCATGGCCAATGTCTCGATTGCCCAGCACTACCATCAGCGCACCAAGTACGACCCTGAAACGATTGCGGCAATGGGCAAAGGCGGTTTGGACTGGTCGCAGCAGCCGGTACCTTATAAAGATTACAAGCTGGGTCACGATATAGACCTTAAGCCTTACTTAGAGAATGAGCCTGAGGATGCAGATGATGAGTGGCGCTGGTGGCAGAGGCTTTCAAGGCTGCTGATTGATAGCTACGGGCTCACGGCTAAGGTAATGACCTTTTCAGGCACACCCATGTATCTGCGGTCTGCACCTTCAGCAGGCGGACTATATCCGGCAGAGATGTATATAGTGTCTCGTGGCACGTCGTTGCTACCGGCAGGGCTGTACAACTATCAGGTGCGATCGCATTCCCTATGTCGCTTTTGGGACGACCATCCCTGGCAGGCGTTGCAGGCAGCGTGCTTTTGGCATCCGGCGCTAGAAACCACACAGATGGCATTAGTGGTGAGCGCTATTTTTCAGCGGTCGGCCTGGCGGTATCAGGATAGGGCGTACCGGCGGGTGTTTTTAGATTCGGGGCATCTGCTGGGGAATTTGGAAGTGGCCGGGACGCTGTGTGACTATCGGCCTCATTTAATTGGCGGCTTTGCCGATGAGCTGGTGAACAAGCTGCTGTATTTGGATGGAGAAACGGAGAGCGCGATCGCCCTGCTGGCCCTAGCCGATCTTTTCCAGGTCGATCAAAATTTGCCTACTGGCCGTAGCGCGCTACCTAGCTCTATTCATATTGATGTTGCGCCCGTGCCGGACGGGGAGCTGTTGGGATATCTGCATGAAAATACTGCGATCGCTCCCGACTCCGGCTTTGGTCAGCGCCATCAAAAGAGTAACGATCTCCCTTTGCCATCCGTTGTTGAGCTATCCGTAACCGATCCGCCCGAAGAGGCTAAGTCCTCGGCTGACAAATATAACTTTCCATTTGGCATCAAAGTTTCAACCAAAACACAGCCGATTGACTGGGGCGATCGCCTAGAAGACTTAGAAAACACCCTCCTTACTCGTCGCTCCACCCGGCGCTTCATCAACGCCCCCTTGAGCCGCGCCGACCTATTTGCCATACTCGATTTCTCCTACCACCCCGAGCACTACCGCCTACAAGACTTCGACCCGTCCCCCGACTACTTTGACTTAAGCCTGGTCGAGACATTCGTAGCCATTTCCAACGTCGAATCGGTAGAAGCGGGCTGCTACTACTACGCGCCCCAATCTCAAGAGCTCCGACAGATCCGCTTCAACCAGTTCCGCAAGGACTTGCACTATCTTTGCTTAGGCCAAGAGCTAGGCAGAGATGCAGGCGTCGTCATCTTTCACACGGCGAATTTAAGTGCAGCCGTCTCAAAGTATGGCGACAGAGCTTACCGCTATCTCCATATGGATGCGGGCCACCTAGGTCAACGATTGAACCTGGCAGCAACACGCAGAGGGTTAGGCGTCAGCGGCATTGCCGGATTCTTTGACGATCAGGTCAATGAGCTACTGAGCATTCCAGAGGAAGAAGCTGTGCTGTACATTACGACCATAGGCCGTAAGCCTGCAAGATAGCTATTCGATGCCGCCCATCTCTCGAACACTGCGGGCGATCGCAGACACATCCTCATCCCCATAGCCCTTCGCAATCAGCCCAGTCTCCACCTGCTCCACATAAGCCGCCACTGGCAGCGGCATCCCCAGCTCACGAGCCGTCTCCAGCGCAATCTTCAAATCCTTCTGATGCAGCCGCATCCGAAACCCTAGCGGATAGTCGTTGTCAATCATGTTGCTCGATCGATTCGTCAGTCCCCAAGACCCCGCCGCTCCGCTCCCCACAGCCTGCACTACCTTCTCCATATCCAGGCCCGCCTTTAGCCCCAGGCTCATTCCCTCCGCCACAGACCAGTAGGTACCCGCCACAATAATTTGATTAATTGCTTTCGTCGTCTGTCCCGCACCAATTGGGCCAACATGCGTAATCGTGCGTCCCATCGCCTCAAGTACCGGCATCGCTCTAGCCACATCCGCTGCCTGTCCGCCCACCATAATGGAAAGCGTCCCTTGCTGCGCGCCTTCCGAGCCACCCGAAACAGGCGCATCTAGCATAGCAATCTCTTTCTCCTGCAAAGCTTCTGCAATCCGACGCGTCACATTAGGACTGATCGTGGACATATCGATCAACAAGCTCCCAGGACGCGCACCGTAAACAATGCCGCCCTCTCCTAAAACCACGGCTTCTACATCGGGGCTGTCGCTCACACAAGTGATGATGATATCGGCGGCTTCAGCAGCTTGCGAAGGCGAGTTTGTTGCAACGACGCCAACCGCTTTCTCCAATCTCTGCGCTTTGTCACCCGTCCGGTTGTACACCGTCACGCAGTGCCCCGCCTTCACAAGGTTGCGAACCATCGGCTCGCCCATCGTTCCAAGTCCAACAAAGGCAACGTTCATAAACAACTCTTAGAAATATAAAAACCCATTATGTCGCTGAAAAGCGCAAAAAAGCTCCTGACACCGCCAGAAGCTTTTTATGATCTTTGCTATCTAAAAGCAGCCTGGTTACAGGCAACCTTTAAACAACAGCTGGAAGAGGATTACTTGGCAGCGCAAGGGTCAGCGGCGCAAGGATCGGCAGCACAAGGGTCAGCAGCTGGATCGGCAGCTGGGTCAGCAGCAGCATCAGGAGCGACTTCAGCAGGTGCATCAGCATCTGTTGTAGGGCCACAGCTAGTGAGCGTAGTCATACCGAAAACGGAAGCGGCAGCTAGAGCAGCCATATACTTAACTTTCATCTTGTACTCCTTATCTTTGTTATTTAAGAGAGGGGAAATTCAGCACAAAGCTGTTTGGAATAATTCATGTTCAACAACTGCACATTTGCTGTTGTTGAGGTTAAACTAATCGTTACAAACATGCGTTGTCAAGCAGCCAAAAAAGCAGAAAACCGCTGAAGCCAGGGCGAATAAGGGTACTCAGCTTTATTACTCTTTCGTCATTTTTCTGTCATGCTAATGTTCGTTTATTAGGCACTATCACCCGTATTCTGGATACTGGCGCTGTTAACGGCGTTTCTTCTGCTTGCGGCGCTTCTTCTTGCCCAAGTAGCTACCCAAAACATCGCTCACCGAGTGACTAATCGCACCTAGCTCCAGCCCCACTAAAATAGCTATCCACTCAAACTGATAGTTTCTCAACAGCAGCCGAACAGTTTGGCTGATACTGCCCAAGGTGAGCTGAGCGTCCCAAATTGCATTCAACAGCTCAACCGTGAGAATCGTCAGCAGCCCAATCCATACCGTTAAGTACACGACTCGCAGGGCCGTCCCAATAATTGGGCCGTGCGAAAGCTTCGAGCGATGCTTAAGCGCTTTTTGATAGGGAAGCCAAATCCATCTGATCGGCCCCCATCGGTTGTATTGAATAGAATGAATATCTAGATCTGGGCCGAGCATGAAGCCGCCGACTAAGAATGCTAGAGAGACAACAATCATATGTTCGATGCTAGTCAACAGTAAAGAAACAGCGATGACAAAGGGTAAGCAGTAGAGCGTGATGCGATCATGGGTGCGACCTGATGGCATAGAAATACGAAAAAGATGCGGCACCCTATACAGTAATACAGATGTTTTAACTACACAGCGTAAATATACGCGCTAAAGATTAGGTTTTACTGTGCGCCTTCTTCTGTTATTATTTTATTCCGGAGTGCAGCGGTGCGTTTTTAGCGCCCAATTGCATTCATCCGGGCGGTTAGCTCAGTTGGTAGAGCGCCTCGTTTACACCGAGGATGTCGCGGGTTCGAGTCCCTCACCGCCCATATCAATGACATACATTTATGCCTTCTAAGTCTGAGGATGCAAAGCCGCGTCTACCGCTTCAGTTTTGGATCGTGGCTTCGATTGCTTTTATTAATTCGGTTAGCTTTACGATTATCATTCCGGTGCTGTATCCGTATGCAAAGCAGTTTGGGCTGAGTGATTTTCAGGCGAGCTTGCTGACGACGGCCTACTCGCTGTCTCAGTTTTTTGGAACGCCGATTTTAGGTCAGCTTTCTGATCGGTGGGGGCGAAGGCCGCTGCTGGTGGTGAGCCTGCTGGGGACGGTGGCGTCTAATTTGATAGCAGCGATCGCGGGTGTTCCCTGGCTCCTATTCGGTGCTCGCATTCTCGATGGCATCACTGGCGGCAACAACTCCATCGCCCAAGCGGTGGTCAGCGACATCACCTCGCCTGAGCAGCGCACCCAAGCTTTTGGCATCTACAGCGGCCTGTTTCGGTTGGGCTTTGTGGCAGGCCCGCCGCTGAGTTATTTGGCGCAAACGGTACCGCCGATCCCAGGCGTGTCTTCTTTGGGCATGAGCTTTTTGGTGTCAGCAGCGATCGCACTCATCGCCGCCATCCTCTGTTTCTTCTTCCTGTCTGAAACTCAAATAGACGTTGCCAAAGCGCAAAAGACCCCTCAAGACCAAAAAGGTAAAAAGGCCGTTCCAAAGAACTTTGACTTTACAAGCCTTTTTACAGCATTAGGGCGTCCCGTCGTCGGTCGCATTTTGCTCATGACCTTTCTCAACGGCTTCACATTTACGATTTTCACCTTTGCCTTTCAGCCATTTTTTATTGAAGTGCTGGGGCAAGATGCCAAAAATTTAGCGATCGCCTTCGTCGCCTTCGGCCTCCTCGCCTTCGTCTCACAAGTCTTTTTCCTAGAACCCCTGCGCAAACGCTTCAGCATTGTCAATGTCCTCGTCGGCGCACTCATTGCCCGAGGATTGATATTCATACTGATGCCCACGTTCCCTGACATCTACTACTTTGCCGTTCTATTAGGCTTCTTCGGACTGGTCAATGCCTTCCCGATGCCGCTGATAGACTCCATTTTGTCCACCCGCAGCGACCAGAGCGAACAAGGAGAAGTGCTTGGCCTGAACGCCTCCTACCTCAGCATTTCCAATGCATTTGGCCCAGCCGTTTCAGGCCTGCTTGTCACCTCTTTTGGCTACTCCATGCCGTTCTGGGTCGCAGGTATCCTTACCGTCATCGTGGCAGTATTTGCCATCACGCTCAAAGAACCTGAGCCAGCCAGTTAGCGGCTTAACAACCTGAAGCTAAACGTTTCCTATACTTACCTGCCTTAAGCCCGCAGCGTAAGTAGGATAGTTAGACAAATCAACTTAGGTAAATGTGACTTATTCAAGTGCTGAACAGCCCTATGCCAGTAGCCTCTCAGGATGGTTCTCAAACGTACCCAAGGATCTGATTGCGGGTGTGGTTGTGGCGCTGGCGCTGATTCCTGAAGCGATCGCCTTTTCTATTGTCGCTGGGGTCGATCCACAGGTAGGTCTTTTCGCTTCATTTACCATGGCCGTCACCATTGCCTTCATGGGCGGGCGGCCAGGGATGGTCTCGGCGGCGACAGGTGCGATGGCGCTGCTGGTGGTGGATCTGGTCAAAAACTACGGCTTAGAATATTTGCTTGCCGCGACTTTGTTGACCGGCTTTTTGCAGATAGTCTTAGGCTCTTTGCGGATTGGCCGCGTGATGAAGTACATTCCACGGGCGGTGCTGGTGGGCTTTGTAAATGCGCTGGCTATTTTGATCTTTATGGCAGAGCTGGAGCAGTTTGCGATCGCCCGAGAGCCAGAATTTGAAGGGCCAGATGGCATTTTGATGTATGTCATGGTGGCCGCTGGTTTAGCCATCATCTATCTGTTACCTCGTTTGATTGGCAGAATCCCTTTCATCAAGACTATTCCCACGCCACTGATTGCCATTGTTGCCCTCACAGCAGCAGCTCAGTACTATGACATGCCCCTCCCAACGGTGGGTGATATGGGCGAGCTGCCCAGCAACTTCCCGTTTTTTCGGCTCCCTGCCATTCCCTTTAATCTAGAAACGCTACAGATTATTTTGCCGGTGGCGCTCACGCTGTCGGCAGTCGGTTTGCTGGAGTCGTTTTTAACGGCATCGGTGCTAGATGACATGACCGACACCAACAGCGACAAGAATCGCGAGGCCCGTGGTCAGGGGACGGCCAACCTGATTACAGGTATGTTCGGTGGCATGGCAGGCTGCGCCATGATTGGACAGTCTATCATCAATATCAAATCGGGCGGTCGTCAGCGACTCTCAACGCTGAGCGCGGGCTGCTTTTTGCTCTTTTTTGTGCTGAGGCTGCGTCCGTGGGTCAGCATGATCCCAATGGCGGCGCTGGTGGCCGTGATGTTTATGGTGTCGTTTAGTACCTTTAGCTGGGCTTCGCTAGTAAACTTTCGCAAGCTGCCCACTAGTGAAACAGCGGTTATGCTAGCGACGGTTGCCACAACGGTGATCACGCACAATTTGGCTTTAGGTGTAATTGTTGGAATTGCGCTGAGCGCGATCGCCTTTTCTCGCAACATCGGTAAGCTCATCACCATTCAAAGCGAGCTTAGCGGAGATGGCAACACCCGTACCTACTACGTTTACGGCCAGCTGTTCTTTGTCTCTGCCAACAACTTCCGCGATGCTTTCAACATCCACGAAAAAATTGACAACGTTGTTATAGATCTCTCTCACTCTCACCTGTGGGATCAGTCTGCCGTGATTGCCATTGATAAAGTGGTGCTTAAGTTTCGCGCTCACAAGTCCAATGTCAAAATCATCGGCATGAATGAAGCGAGCCAAACGCTGTTAGAGCGTTTGGCTGTGCACGATAAGCCTGATGCTGAGAAGTTAATGGGCGGTCACTAGCGAAATAGCAGCACCGGGATTTTGCTGCTTCTCAGGATTTGAACCGTGGTGCTACCAATCACGAGATGGCGAATGCGGCGGTGGCCGTAGGCTCCCATTACGAGGAGACTAATTTGGTGCTGCGCAACATATTGGGCAATGACCTGTTCAGGGTCGCCTGCGAGCGAGCTTGCAGTTAGGGTAAGTCCTGCCTGCTGAAGCTTTTGTTGGGCTTCGGATAATGATTGCGATCGCTTTGCATCAGCGTCAGACTTAGCCACCGTCAGCAGATGAATCTCAATGCCCCTGAACCCTTCGGCATTATCTACTAAAAAGTTCAGAATCCGCTGGCCCGTCGGGCTGCCGTCATAGGCGAGCAGCATCCGCTCGATAGGTGCAAAGGCTTTAGGCGTAACCAGGCAAGGCTTAGAGCTACTGCGCACAATGCGGTCTACGTTAGCGCCTAGGTGGTCGGAGGCAAATTCTGCGGCTTCACCGCGCCGGCCCAGTACCACCACGTCGGCCTTCACCTCAAAATCGTGAAAGCAGTCTACTAAGAATCCCGTTTGATTAATGAGCTCTACCTCGCTGAGCCCTTCAGCCTCAAGGAATTCTTTTGCGTTTCTTAGGATTAGACGCGATCGCTGATTATTGAGCTTGGCCTTTTCATGCTCCAAATTAACCAGCTCATTGAGCAGCTGTTCAGAAGCGCCCAGGCCGAGGCTGCCGCTAAGATTTCCGGTAGAAGCCACTTTTTGGCTGCGAATATCCGTCACAAACAGCACCTGCGCCCGCGCCTGAAACTTGCGAGCAAACCAGGCTCCATACCGATAAATGCCCTCTGAAAAAGCAGAGCCATCGGAGCATAGCAAAATCGTTTTCATAATCGAGTTTTATCCTTAGTGTTCATCCAGCGCTATCCATCGCTAGAAATCCGGCCTTTATGGATTAGAAACTAGCTCCTCATCCGTTGCGAGGCGATTAAGCAGCGTAGCGCTAGCTTCATTCATACCTACTACCGTGACCTCTATGCCTTTACGACGAAACTTCTGCACAGCCTTCTCCAGCACTTCCACGGCCCCCTGATCCCATAGCTGTGCCTCGCTTAAGTCAATAGTCACCTGTTCGACCGGCTCGGTGTAAATAAAGGACTCTGCAAATTCATCACGCGAGACAAAGAACACCTGCCCAGACACCTTATAAACGCGGTGGGCACCGTCTTCAATAAGCACCTTATCGACAAAGATCAGCTTGGCTACTTTGCGAGAGAAAAAGACCGTACTCATCACGATGCCGGTCACGACGCCCAGGGCAAAGTTTCGAGTAAAAATAATGACAAACATCGTTGTCAGCATGACAACCACTTCACTGCGGGGAACGCGGCGGATGTTTTTAAAAGATGACCAGCGGAAGGTGCCGATAGACACCATGATCATGACAGCCACTAGCACAGCCATCGGCATCTGACTCACCCAGTCTTGCAAAAATAGAATAGCTATCAGCAAAAATATGCCAGCCGACAAGGTGGAGAGGCGACCGCGACCGCCCGACTGAATATTAATGACCGACTGACCGATCATGCCGCACCCGGCCATGCCGCCAAAGAAGGCAGTGACAATATTAGCCACGCCCTGTCCTTTCGCTTCCTGGTTTTTATCGCTGGGCGTATCGGTTAAGTCATCAACGAGTGCAGCGGTTAAAAAGGAGGCGATTAGTCCCACAATTGCCAGAGTAAAGGAGTAGGGCAGGATGATTTGCAGCGTTTCGAGGGTGAAGGGTACTTGGGGGAGGGCAAAGATAGGCGGTGCGGTGGGAAGTTCGCCCATGTCGCCTACGGTGGGGACATCTATTTTTAGGGCGATCGCAGCTGCCGTTATCACAGCCAAAGCCACCAGTGGCGAAGGCACCGCCTTTGTAAATATCGGCAGAATGTAGATAATTCCTAAAGACAGCGCAACGAGTACGTAAACCATGTACGGCACGTTCGTAAGCTGGGGCAACTGCGCTAAAAAGAGCAGCACGGCCAAGCCATTGATGTAGCCAATCATCACGGCACGCGGCACAAATTTCATTTGGCGACCCAGCTTAAATAAGCCAAACACCACCTGAATAATCCCGGTCAAAAAAGTAGCCGCTAGCAGGTACGGCAGACCGTGATCTTTAACCAAATCCACCATAAGCAGCGCCATAGCCCCGGTCGCTGCGGAGATAGAGCCCGGTCTGCCGCCAAGAAAAGCAGTGACGACCGCAATAATAAAGGAGGCGTAGAGCCCTACTTTGGGATCTACCCCCGCGATAATTGAAAAGGAAATCGCCTCAGGAATCAGCGCCAGTCCGACTAAGGCTCCCGCCAAAAGATCGGCCTTAGGGTTCAGCAGCCATTCTCGTTTGAGAGTGCGCGGGTTTAGGGCGCGAAAGTTGAAAGTGTTCAAGGGTTCTCCTTAAGCATGGAAAACCTCAAGCCTAGACGGTGGGCTAGCGCCTCTACTGAGAAATCGCGCCGCAGCTTGTAAGTAGACCTGCTTAATATTTCTTTAATCTATGATCATCTAAAGGCAAATCGGGAGCAGTGTCTAGAGGAAGACTTGTCATCATCAGCCACACGCGGCTCAAAGGCTTACGCTGTTCGTCACTGGGCAATATCGTTCTGCTTAGCAGCCGCTATCCTAATTTTGTAGATGGCACCAGCTGGCACAAAACAATTTCTACGCCTCATTCTTGATTACGCCCTACTCATACCTGCTCACTCATACCTGCTCACTCATACCTGCTCTATGAAGGCCATTCAGTTTGTCTACCCGATGTTTTTAGTAGCCCTGGGGCTGCACGCATCCATACTGTTTGTGCCCATCGGCCCCAACGAACCAGACCCAGCGCTGATAGAAGAAGATGTGCCACTAGCCTCTATGACTGAAGCGCCTCAGCCATCAAAGTTTGGTGCACTGCCCGTTCCCGATCCCAACGTAACGACGGGCACAGCACAGATAGGGACAGTCCCACTACCCGCACTATTTAAGCCTGCCAGAGTAACCACCCAGCCCGTTCCACCGCCCACAGCCGTAGCGATTCGCACGGCACCACCGCCTAGTCCCACCACACCTTCAACTGGCACTGGCACTAGCGCAAACAGCTCTATGCCCGTATCCACGCCTACTACAACCGCATCACCCGTGCCAAATGAGCCTGTGAGCACTCCAAATATGCCTAGATCTGGCTTACCAGATCTAACGACGGGACAGGAGGAAGAAGCCGTTGCCAGCAACAGCGGCACGAGCAACGCCGCTAACAGCAACAGCGTATCTATCGCAGATCCACCCTCGCTATCCAACTTGGTTGCGTCCGCGCAAACAGACGCGTCTTCATTTTTAGCCGCTCTACTAGAAGATCTATCTGACGGGCTAACATATCGCCCTGAAAATGCAGATGAGCTCAGCGCTCAGCGAAATTTAGAGGAATGGAAGACAAACTTTAGCCAACAGGCCAATGCCGCTCAAATTGAGAATGTTGAGCCAATATTCGTAACAGATATAGAGCTGGCATATCCGATTGAGTCGGCTGAGATGATGAATGGCGGCTCGCTCAGCGTTTGTCTAGATGAATCGCCCAATAATGCTCAAATTGGCCTGCTGTTTGGCTCTGACAGTGAGCTGGTAGGAAGTCCTACGCTCATTCAGAGCACGGGATACGACACGCTCAACTTAGAAGTCTCAGCGCTGATTATGAAGGCTAATAACCTACCGGACAATCGCGCTTCTAAGGCTTATGTATACGATGTTTCCGTCAATTACGATGCGGAAACCTGCGTAAGTTTGAAGGCACTAAAGAATTAGGCTTTAAAGCTCAAACCTTACTGCGATCAGTCAGAATTTCATAGCCGGATTCGGTCACTAAAACGGTGTGTTCCCACTGAGCTGAAAGGGAGCGATCTAGCGTTACGACCGTCCAGCGATCGCTCAACGTTCTTGTATGCTTTCTCCCCGCATTCAAAATCGGCTCAATCGCCAGCGTCATCCCCGGCTTTAGCGTTACATTCGGCGCTTGCTTCGTACGAAAGTTAAACACCGCAGGCTCCTCATGCAAATTCCGCCCCACGCCATGCCCCGTAAACTCTTCCACCACTGAAAACTGGTTGGCCTTAATCGAATCCTCAATTGCCCCCGCCAAATCCATCAGCGTATTCCCTGGCTTCACCTGCTCAATTCCAGCAAACAAAGCTTCCTCAGCCGCCTCAATTAGCCGCTGCGCGTCCGGCTTCACCTTCCCCACCGCAATCGTGATGCAAGAGTCACCATGAAAGCCCTCGTAATAAGCGCCCGTATCAATCTTCACCACGTCCCCAGTCTTAATCACCTTCCGCTTGCGGGGGATACCGTGCACCACCTCATCGTTCACACTGGCACAAATTGAAGCGGGAAAGCCGTGATAGCCCTTAAAGCTAGGTGTCGCCCCCATCTCTCTGATTCGCTTTTCAGCATGGTCGTCAAGGTCAGCAGTCGTCATGCCTGCGGCTGTCATCTCACTAATTTCTTTAAGCACCGTCGCCACAATCTTAGAAGCCGCTCGCATCGTCTCAATCTCTGAGTCCGACTTAAGCTCAATGCCTCGGCCTGCTTTCACTCTCAAAGCAGGTGGAAAGGAGATTTTAGGAAGTAGCGCGGTGATGAAGTTCATGGGCAGTAAAGCAGTTAATAAGGCGAGGCAGTCTTTATCGTAGCGGGGGTAGGCGGTCTATGAAAGACACAACGTTCAAAAAAACGTTTGCATTCCTTCCTTTTTGCTATAACCTTAAAGACTGTGCGCTTTTTGAAGGCTGTAATGAACGCTGAAGCTATTATCCGCTCTATTGAAGCGGAACAAATTAAAGACGATCTTCCAACGATCTATGTAGGGGACACGGTTCGTGTCGGTGTGCGAATTGTCGAGGGCGGCAAAGAGCGCATTCAACCCTATGAAGGGACTGTGATTGCGATGCGCAATGGTGGCATCAATGAAACCATTACGGTTCGCCGTGTGTTTCAAGGTGTCGGCGTAGAGCGAGTATTTTTAATCAATGCGCCACGAGTCGCTGATATTAAGGTGATTCGTCGGGGTAAGGCGCGACGCGCTAAGCTGTATTATCTGCGCGATCGCGTCGGCAAGGCAACTCGCCTCAAGCAACGCTTCGATCGTTCACTCTAGGGGTGAATTACAGTCATTTAGTCTTCTCTGGTGAGGTTCTGTCGCATTGATTTGTTGCAAACCTCACTTGTAGACGGTGAAGATACGCGATAAGATCTAGGAAATTCGAGCTATGCGTCCTTAGTTCAGTTGGTAGAACGTCGGTCTCCAAAACCGAATGTCGGGGGTTCGAGTCCCTCAGGGCGTGCTTTAGATGACAGACTCTGCCCAAGAGTAGCCTCACCGCTCACCCGGAAAGGCGTATGCTCTTGGGCAGGTTTGCTGTCTGGACAAGCGCTTTGGTATGAGCGCTATAAATATATAAAATTGCTGAAATCCGACAACTATTTTGAGCAGGCGAGGAACCCAAACCAGTGGCCAAAAAAGACGCCCCAAAAAATGCTAGGCGAGCACCTAAAGAAGACGCTTCCTTGCCATCTTCATCCTCCGGCAAAGGCAAGCCCGTCGCAGAAGGCGATGGAGATGGTTTTAGTGCAGGCGAATTTGCAGCCGGCACTCGCGAGGAGCTAACCAAGGTCATCTGGCCCACCCGTCAGCAGCTTATTAGCGAATCCGCTGCCGTTATCCTCATGGTTGGCCTATCGGCAACCCTTATCTACTTGATAGACAAGCTATTTGGTTGGGGATCTAGGCTGATTTTCTAAGCTATTCTTTTACTGGTTTTTAAAGCTGGCAGGTTTCTCTGGCTAGTTTCTAAGTAGGTTTCCGATATCTATGGTTAACGCATCCGATAATTCCGATTACGACGAGTCTCTAGATCCAGACGAAGAACTCGACTCTGCTGATGCAGAAGCCGAGAAAGTCAAAGTCCGAAAAGAGCGTCCTCGATGGTACGCCGTGCAGGTGGCTTCGGGCTGTGAAAAAAAAGTCAAGTTAACGCTGGAGCAACGCGTTAAAACGTTCGACCTTGGCAGCATCATTCTTCAGGTTGAAATTCCTCAGACGCCTGCGGTAAAAATGCGCAAGGACGGTTCGCGCCACAACATCGAAGAAAAAGTTTTTCCAGGATACGTGCTCATTCGTATGGGCCTAGACGACGACGCTTGGCAGGTTGTGAAAAACACCCCTCACGTGATTAACTTTGTGGGGGCTGAGCAACGCCGTGCGCAGGGCCGAGGGCGCGGGCACGTGAAGCCAATGCCGCTCAGCGCAGGCGAAGTAAAGCGAATCTTTAAGCAGACTCAAGAGCAGGCTCCCGTGGTCAAAATTGACATGGCAGCTGGTGATAAAATCACCGTGCTTTCGGGGCCGTTTAAGGACTTTGAGGGTGAAGTGATTGAAGTGAGCCCAGAGCGCAGCAAGCTAAAAGCACTGCTCTCTATCTTTGGTCGCGATACCCCCGTTGAGCTTGAGTTTAATCAAGTGAAAAAAGAAGGGTGACTAGCCCGGTTTTGTTCAAGTTAGTAAGAGATTATCAATGGCAAAGAAGGTAGTTGCGCTCATTAAGCTAGCAATCCCCGCTGGCAAGGCGAACCCTGCACCACCGATTGGCCCAGCTTTGGGTCAGCACGGTGTCAACATTATGGCGTTCTGTAAGGACTACAACGCCAGAACCGCTGAAAAAGCAGGTTTGATTGTACCGGTAGAAATTTCTGTTTTTGAAGACAGAAGCTTCACCTTTATTCTCAAGACGCCCCCCGCATCCGTTTTGATTAAAAAGGCTGCGAAGATTGAAAAGGGTTCTGGCAATCCTAAAGTTGAGAAAGTGGGTTCTATCACCCGCGCTCAGCTCAAGGAAATTGCTGAGACTAAAATGCCTGATCTCAATGCAAACGACATTGACATGGCGATGAATATTATCGAAGGCACCGCTCGAAACATGGGCGTTGAAGTTAAATAGATCGATTTTTACACAGATAACACTACGGGGAAGGAGCGATAGCTTCGCTAGACCCCAGGAGAAAAATCATGGCTAATAAACTATCTAAGCGGATGAAAGGCTTAGCTGAAAAGGTTGATAGCGAGAAAGACTATCAGCCTCAAGAGGCGATCGCCCTTCTCAAAGAGACCGCCACTGCAAAGTTCAATGAAACCGCCGAAGCGCACATCCGACTAGGCATTGACCCCAAATACACCGACCAGCAGATCCGAACAACGGTGGCACTTCCTAAAGGCACCGGCCAAGAAGTGAAAGTCGCCGTGATCGCCCGTGGTGAGAAGGTAAACGAGGCCAGTGAAGCAGGCGCAGCAATGTCCGGCTCTGAAGAGCTAATCGATGAAATTAGCAAGGGCATGATGGACTTTGACGTGCTGGTAGCCACGCCAGACATGATGCCTAAAGTCGCCAAGCTAGGCCGGGTGCTTGGCCCCCGTGGTTTGATGCCTTCACCCAAAGGTGGCACGGTTACTTTCGACATTGCTCAAGCGATTGAAGAATTTAAAGCAGGCAAACTTGAGTTTCGTGCTGACCGAACGGGCATCGTTCATGTTAAATTTGGTAAGGCAGATTTTTCACCAGAAGATTTGCTAGAGAATTTGAAAGCACTGCAAGAGACGATTGACCGCAACCGTCCTTCCGGTGCTAAAGGTCGCTTCTGGCGCTCCGTCTCTGTTTCAATGACTCAAGGGCCATCTATCTCATTGGATGTACAGGCCTTGAGAGATTTGAAGCTGAACGAGCTACCCGAAGCTAGCTAGTCAAATACAAGACCAAAGACACTAAAAAGAGTTCTGACACATAGCCTGTATGGTTCAACCTTAAAATTGAATATTGCACACCAGAGACAGCAGGTGTAGCCAATGGGATTTTCCTACGCTACTTAAACGACCTGCCGAGGTTGCGTTAGTAAGGTTGCTCACCCTGTGTTTTCAGGCTACGAGCATAGCTTTCATACGTTTGCCCCGATCTGGTTGCTCTACATACAGCCAAGTTGGGGCTTTTTAATGCTCTTATCTAATAGCCTCAGGGCTTGCCGGGAGAATCAACGCTCAACGGCAAAAAAATCTAAAAAAGAGGAGGTGAAATGAAATGGGAAGAACGCTAGAAAGCAAGAAGAATCTTGTCTCTGAGCTAGAAACGCTTTTGAACGATTCAGAAGCAGCGGTTGTCATTGACTATGCAGGCTTAACGGTTGCGCAGATTGGCGACCTGCGCGGACGGTTGCGTGAGTCTGGCGCAGTCTGCAAAATCTCGAAGAACACGTTGCTCAAAAGGGCAATTGATGGTCAAGAGCAATGGCAAGAAATGGCCTCTTTGCTCAGCGGCACATCTGCGGTGCTTTTAACGCAAGAAGACATTGGTTCTGCGGTTAAGGCCTATAAGAAGTTTCAGAAAGATACGAAAAAAACTGAGCTTCGCGGTGCGGTACTTGAAGGCAAGCTACTCGGTCAAAAAGAGGCTGAAGCGCTGGCTGATTTGCCAACCAAAGACGAGCTTTACGCAAAAATTGCGATTGGCATCAACGCGGTTGCAACCAAGATTGCTCTGGGCGTCAAAGAAGTTCCGGCTTCTATTGGACGGGGTATCAAGGCTTATGCCGAGAAAGAAGAAGGATAGCCAAACCTATGACTCTCGTCCGCTAGCTGAGCGGAGTTAAAGTCATACCCTTCATCACATAATTCAACAAACAATAAAGGAGAGACATCAATGTCTGCTGCAACTGACGAAATTCTAGAAAAACTGAAAACGCTATCTTTGCTCGAAGCTTCTGAGCTAGTTTCTCAGATTGAAGAAGCTTTTGGCGTGAGTGCTGCTGCACCTGTTGGCGGCATGATGATGGCTGCTGGCGGCGGTGCTGCTGCTGAAGAAGCTGAAGAGAAGACTGAATTCGACGTGATGTTGGATGAAGTTCCTGGCGACAAGAAGATTGCGATTCTGAAGGTTGTTCGTACCATGACTGGTCTAGGCTTGAAAGAAGCCAAAGGTATGGTTGAGTCGGCACCGATCGTAGTGAAAGAAGCGATCGCTAAAGATGCTGCTGAAGAAGCCAAGAAGTCTCTTGAAGATGCAGGCGCTAAGGTCACTATTAAGTAGACCTTTAGAGCACATAAATAGCCATCTTACAAAGGTGAGCTATTGGTTAGGGAAGTCGGCAGTGTCGGCTTCCCTTTTTGATGACATGTTTTTCGACGACGGCCTGGTGCCTCTGTGCGTAGGTATTAAAGGTATCTACCACTGTGTTTTTCACTTACTCGTAGCGAACGCGATTGTAGTCAATCCAGCCATCCTCATGCGAGCTGCGCGGATCTTTGTGCGTCCAATGGATGAGACCACCACGATCGTTCCATTCGTACTCGCCCTTTACAGAGACGCGATCGCCTTTCAGCAGCCCATTCAATCTCGGTGCCGTATCAATATTGTGTACCACCAATACGGTTTGATCTCGTGAAACTCGAATCACAAACCGCTGATGCCTGGAGCCTTCAATATCATCCGGCAGTACAGCAGTGACCGTCCCTGACACGTTATCAATCATCACGTTCGACTGCTGGTTCTTAAATGCCTCTTGCAGTGTCTTGCTTCCCATAACTTCCGCCGGACTATTTCGATAGAGATATGACGGTGCTGCTAATACGGGCACAAAGCCTAAAGTACCACCTAAGAATTCTCGTCTACGCATATGCTTATCTTTTGGCTTCATGAGCCGCGTTTCTTTGTAAAACCTAGTTTACCGCTTCTGGGTTAGTACAAATAGCGGCCATCTCCTGCTCAATCTGCGTAAAGAAAGGTGCAGACGTGGGTCTGCACCTTTCTTTACGCGCTGAATTTAGATTGCGGTCTTATTCGTAACGCAAACCGCCATGATCAATCCAGCCGTCCGTATGAACGTTTCGCAGGTCTTTGTGCGTCCAGTGAATCAGCCCGCCACGGTCATTCCATTCGTACTCACCTTTGACCGAGATGCGATCGCCCTTCCGCAAGCTATCAATCCTTGCCGCCAAATCAATATTGTGCACAATCAGCACTGTATTCCCATTACTCATCCGAATAATAAACCGCTGATGCCGTGAACCTTCAAGATCATCTGGCAAGATTGCCTCTACTAAGCCCACAACGTTCTCGACAATGACATCCGACTGCCGACCGCGATAGGCGTCTAGCACCTGCTGGTTACCGCTCGTTGCATTGGCTCGAACGTAACCTTTATCGTATGTAGTCTCAGATGTCGCGGCAAAAGAAGCTAAGGCCGTTGGAGAAGGCGTTATTAGTAAAGCAGCAATGACAGGCAGCGGAATTATCATAAACAAAGCACACTAGAGACAGATTCCAGCCTGTCATATGGATATTAGACACGCTTGCCGATAACCACCGATTTTCAAAAGAAAAGGGCAGACTTTCGCCTACCCTTTCTTTGTTATGAGCTAGCTAGAACGCGATTCTACTCAACGCCCTCAATCCGGTTCTCTACTTCTTCATAAAGCTCCTGAAGCTTTTCAATGTTCTCGTCACTGGTCTCCCAGTAGCCGCGACCGTTCACTTCTAGCAGCGTTGTCACCATGCGACGGAAGGAGTTAGGGTTCAAATCCATCAGGCGCTTGCACATTTCAGGATCGTTAATGAAGGTGTCGTTGGTGTCTTCGTACACCCAGTTATCAACCGCGTCAGCCGTTGCTGACCAGCCCATCGTGTTCACTAAGCGGTTAGAGATTTCACGAACGCCTTCGTAGCCATTCGAGAGCATGCCCTCGTACCACTTGGGGTTGAGCATCTTGGTGCGGGCGTCTAGGCGGACGGTTTCAGAGAGCGATCGCACCTGAGCATTCGCTGTTGTCGTATCGGCAATAAATGACGCAGGCTTCTTGCCGTCATCTCTTAAGCTCGCAACGACCTTGGTAGGGTCGGAGTCAAAGTAATGAGAAACATCCGTCAAAGAGATTTCAGAAGAATCTAGGTTTTGGAACGTCACATCAGCCGTCTTCAGTGAAGCTTCCAACAAGCCACGAGACTCGTCCATCACGCCAGGATTATCGCAGTTAAAAGAGAAAGACTTACGCGCTAAGTACATATCGCGCAGTTCCTGCTCTTCTTCCCAGCTGCTATTCTCAACCGCAAGGTTAACGTTCGCTGCGTAAGAGCCAGAAGCGTTAGAGAAAATTCGAGTCGCTGCGCTTCTTAGCGTGATGCCAAACTCTTCAGCTTGCGCCATGGCGTGCTTGCGAACAAAGTTCATCTCCAGTGGCTCATCCGATTCAGCCGCCATTTTCACCGCTCTATCTAGCAGCGCCATCTGATTCACAAACAGGTCACGGAACACACCAGAACAGTTAATCACCACATCAATACGAGGGCGACCTAACTCTTCTAAAGAAATTAGCTCTAGCTTGTTCATCCGGCCCAAAGAGTCAGGAACCGGCTTCACACCCACAAACCACATCATCTGAGCTAGCGACTCACCATAGGTTTTGATGTTGTCCGTACCCCATAGAACGGTTGCAATTGTTTCTGGGTAAGCACCATCGTTCTCAGATCTTTGCCTAGCAATTAATCTATCAACAACGATTTTGGCAGAGTCAACCGCCGCTGACGTTGGAATCGATTGAGGATCAAGCGCGTGAATGTTCTTACCCGTTGGTAGCACGTCCGGGTTACGTATAGGGTCACCACCAGGGCCGGGAAGCACATACTCACCGTCTAAGGCGCTAAGCAAGCCAGCTAGCTCGTTATCTGCAACCACTTGCTTAAGGCAAAACTGTAGATACTCGAACAGTGAAGCGAGAGAATCCTCTTCGACGCTCTTATAGCCCAGTTCGTGCAGTGCCTTTGTCCAAACAGCCTTACCGCCGCCAAAGTTGAAGGTCGGGAGAATTGATTTAGCAGAGACCCGACCATCTTCGTTGATCTGTTCTTCCACCATGGCTCGCACGGCAGCGCGAATCGCCTCAGTGATATCAAACAGGGTTTGAACATCTTCTAGGTTACCGACATCGCTGTTTCGATAAATCTCGTCAATGTCGCGGCCCATGCTCTCGGCAATGATGCGTTGAATGCTCTTTTGGCCTTCTTCGATACGATCGAGACTAGCAATGTTGACTAGGGTTGCGATCGCCTCTTCAGCCGTCGGCGGCTCACCCACCACATGCAGCCCGCAAGGCAACAGCCGCGACTCAATCTCCATCAGCTTAATATACAGCTTGCCAACCAGCGTATCGCGCTCTTCCTTACTCAACTCGCTACACTCTTCAGGTAGCTCGATATCCTTATCCAGATTCACCTGTCGAGCCTTCTCAATCGCTGCATTCACAATCGGAATCCCGCGACCGCCCTCTTTCAACGTCTGATAAGAAGCAATCAGCTCGCTAAGTTCCTTGAGCCCCTTATACAGACCAGCATTCTCAGCCGGAGGCGTTAGGTAGCTAATAATCTCTGCATAGCCGCGACGCTTGGCAATCGTCGCCTCAGAAGGATTGTTCGCCGCGTAGTAATACAGGTTTGGCGTGTTGCCAATCAGGTTATCGGGGTAGCATTTTGCCGACATCCCCATTTGCTTACCAGGCATAAATTCGAGTGAACCATGCGTACCAAAGTGCAGTACCGCGTCCGCCTGCCAAATCTTCTCTAAATACGTATAGTAAGCCGCAAAACCGTGGTGAGGACTTGCCGAACGAGAGAATAACAGTCTCATCGGATCGCCTTCGTAGCCAAAGGTTGGCTGCACGCCGATAAACACGTTACCGAAGGTTTTACCGTACACCAGCAGATTTTGACCGTCGGTATTAAGCTGACCAGGCGGTGGCCCCCAGTTCTCTTCTAAGCGGTGTGAGTAAGGCGTCAGTTCTTCATACTCAGCCACCGACATCTTGTGAGCAATGTTCAGGTTGGGGCTGTTGTACTGCGCCTGCGCGTCATGAATCACCATCTGCATCAGTTCTTCTGATGTCTCGGGCAAATCTTCCACGGTGTAGCCTTTTTCTTTCATCTCTTCCATTACGCGGAAGATAGAGCCAAATACGTTGAGATAAGCCGCCGTGCCAACGTTTCCTTTATCAGGTGGGAAGCTGAACACGGTGATCGCTAGCCTTTTATCCGCACGAGGGAGCTTACGCAAACGCGCCCATTTAAGCGATCGCGTCGAAATCGCCTCCACCCGGTCTTGCAGCGTAATCGCACGACCTGTAGCCCCGTCACGACCCGACATAATAATCGGCTCAATGGCACCATCTAGCTCAGGAATCGCCATTTGCAGCGCAACCTGAATGGGGTGCAGGCCCAAATCACTCGCTTCCCACTCTTCAGTCGTTTGAAAAACCAGCGGCAAAGACACCATGTAAGGCCGGTTCAGCTTTTGCAGTGCCTCAATGGCCTTAGGATGATCTTGACGAGCAGGGCCACCCACCAGCGCAAAGCCCGTAAGAGAAACGACAGAATCGACAATCGCTTCAGTCGGATTCAGCGGATCGAAGAAGTAGGCATCAACCGGCTTAGAGAAGTCCAGGCCACCTGCAAATACAGGAATCACGCGAGCGCCTTTGTACTCCAGCTCCTGCACGATAGAGACATAGTGAGCATCGTCACCCGTCACAAGGTGCGTTCTTTGCAGCACAATGCCGACACAAGGCGCGTTCTCATTGCGCGAAATTTCAGGAATGTCACTACGTGAGTCGTACCAGTTGAGATATTCTTTCAAGTCCTCAAACATGGTTGGCGCAAGCGGGTGCCAAATTCCGATATCTGGGAAAGTAATCGGCTGTTCGTAGCTCAGCGCTGAAGATTCAGGCGTACCTTCGTAGTCTTCAGGCAGTACGTACTTATCAGAGAGCATCAGTAGGAAGTTCTCTAGGTTCTCTGCTGAGCCACCGAGCCAGTACTGAAAGCTCAGCATAAAGTTACGCGCGTCCTGCGCCTTCTCTACCGGCAAATACTTCAGCACTTTAGGCAGCGTCCGCAGCAGCTTGAGCATGGCATCTTCAAAGCCGCTGCCCTGCTTTTTGCGGCGCTTTTTCATAAAGTCGCCAATCACGCTTTTAGACTGACCTAGCGTGGCCATATTGAAGCTGCCGAGCTTATTAAGGCGCATCACCTGTGGCATGGAAGGGAAAACCACAGCAGCATCTAGGCGATCGCGCTCAGGCTGCACGGCCAGCGCCACTTTCTCAGCGAGTTCCTCTACAAAAATGAGAGAACCAATAAAAATGTTAGCTTCTGCAATATCACGTTTAAAGGCTTCATAGTTCTCCTCGCTGCGCAGTTCCTCAATGAGGTAGCCACTCACTTCTACCGCGATGCGAGAATTGTTCTCGTTGATAGAGCGGACTGCCGCCGACAAAGAGCTTTGATACTGAGGCTCGAGTACGACGTAGACCACCTTAACCAGATAGCGATCGCCTAATTCTTTAGGCGCAACGTGTCTGACAGTGGGCCGAACTTGAGTGAACATGCAGGGGATACTCCTAAATAACGCTAAGCAATTTGTTAAGAGACAGGTGTTTTTCTTAACAAAAAGAGAGAATTGCAAAACATTTGAACTGAGACTCAAAATACTCGCTGACACTTTTATGAAATGCCTGAGCGAGTTTCCTAAGCTCAGTTAAAGTTTTACCAGAAAACCTCATGGCAACAAGGCTCAAAGCGCTCATGCGACACAAATTGACATAATTTATAGTCGCTTCTTGAGCGGTAAAGGCAATCCTGTTTTTCTGCTATAGCAATCGCCTATCGTTTGCATAAGTTAAAGCTATTTGTGTTGACAAAAATACTCTTTTGGGCGTTTTTAGCTATTAATATTACGCATTGTTACGACCTAAATTTATGGCATCGTCAAGTAAGCGTTCAAAAGAAGGAAAAGGCTTATGCGAGTTCTCGTAATCGGCGGCACTCGGTTCATCGGCGTCTATCTCACCCGGCAGCTGGTCGCAGCAGGGCATGAAGTAGTGCTGTTGAACCGGGGAAATCATCCAGCACCTGTGGACGGGTTGGAGACGATTGTGTGCGATCGCACCGACCCCGAAGCCCTCAAAGCCGCCCTCGCAGGCCAATCCTTCGACGCCATTTTCGACAACAACGGTCGCGAACTCGCCCACACTCAGCCGCTAGTTGAGCTGTTCAAAGATAAGCTGAAGCACTTCATTTATGTCAGCTCCGCAGGCGTCTACGCCAAAAGCGATCAGATGCCTCACGTTGAAGGTGACCCCATAGATCCCAACAGCCGCCACAAGGGTAAGTTTCACACTGAAGACTATCTGAAAGAGCAAGGCATTCCTTTTACCGCGATTCGACCTGTCTATATATATGGCCCTCAAAATTACAATCCATTAGAGCAGTGGTTCTTCGATCGGATGGTGCGCGATCGCCCCGTCCCCATTCCTGGCAGCGGCATGGCCCTCACCCATCTCGGCCACTGCGAAGATCTGGCAAGTGCAATGGTCAGCGTCTTAGGCAACTCACAAGCTGCTCGGCCAAATTTATAATATCTCTGGCGACAAAGCCGTTACGTTTGACGGTCTCGCCCGAGCCTGTGCTATGGCCATTGGCAAAGATCCCGACGCCATCAAAATCGTCCACTACGATCCGGCTCACTTTGACTTCGGCAAAAAGAAAGCCTTTCCTATGCGCGTCCAGCACTTCTTTACAGACATTAGCAAGGCTCAAGCTAAGTTGAACTGGAAACCAAAATTCAGTCTTATCGAAGGCTTAAAAGACTCGTTTGAGAATGACTACTTAGCCAACGGCTTAGATAAAAAAGAGGTTGACTTCTCGTTAGACGATCAAATTTTGTCCCAGTCGTAGAATAGTCATAGCTGCTGTATCACGACCAGAGTAGAAATGACTCAAGTTTTAGCCATATCAGAGAGCATTACGACCTTTCGACAGGTAGAGCAAAAGCTAGGGCTGTCGCTTAGTGATGACCCAGATTTTTTTCTGGAATGGACTGAAGCATTGCCTGATTTAGCAGCCAAGGAGAGAGCAAGACTAGACGAGGTACGAAAAAACTATCTGTATCAAATTTCTGATGGTGCGCTGCTAGAAGAGACTATTAAGCTGGTTATTCTATCGCCGCTGCTAGAGTTGGCAGGGTTTTATAGTGCACCTTATAAGTTTCGAGCTGAAGTTTCTGTTGAAATGGAAGCGTTAGGAGATAACGACGAAGTTTTGCGTGGGCGGATCGATGGGCTGGTGCTGCTAGGGCAGCTATGGGTTGTAGTCATTGAGTCTAAGAAAACGACGTTTGATTTAGAAATGGCGCTGCCACAGACACTGGCATACATGGCAGCTTCACCAAAAAGAGAGTTACCGCTATACGGAATGGTTGCCAATGGTAGTAGCTATTTGTTTGTTAAGACTTTAGGCGATCGCTATGGCGTTTCTGATTTGTTTGGGACGCGATCGCAATCTCGCAACAATCTATATGAGGTTCTAAAAATTTTGAAGTATTTAGGTAGTCTGCTGACAAAGTAGACATGCGCTTTGATAGTACTCAAGAGCGTCATCATTGCAGCAGCCCATGGCTGTTCGTAGCGTTCGACGATAAAGCGCAGTTCACGCAGATGATGCGCATTGCACAGGCCATGAGCGCAGTCGTACCAGAAGTAGCTGGCCCAACCATCGTGGACACTAATGCCGTTGAAGTTGGGCAAAATACCCTGCTCATTAATTGCCTCACGACCCCGTTTGGGATGCACAAAGTAGTAGGTCAACTGCGCTGTTGAGGCGACGTGCAGCCACCACAGCTTGCTGTTTACCCGCAGTCCGGTTTCGTCACAATGAATCACAGCTGCCGATTCTACCGCCGCTTTTATCTGCGCCTCAACAGGCGCTAGCTGTTCAAAACACTGTTCTCTAACGTTGTACAACGTCCCTTCTGAGATGTCGCAACCGAATACCTCGCTGAGCACTTCACACGTTCTTTGTGAGGGCAACAACTGCGCTTCCATCAGGTATACCATCAGGCCCTTCACATCATTGCCGTTTGCACCCGCGCTCACACCAGCCGGAAAGCGAAGCGCGATTACTGCCACATCAAGCGTTCTGATACGGACAGGCTCAGCACTTGCCGGCCGTCACTTGTCTTGACGCTTAAACGAGCCCGCAATGTGAACACTCATCACGGATGAGTTTCGATTGTACACACCGTTTCGCATTCTATCTAAAGCGAGATGCTGCTCGACAAGACCTTCGACCTAAGCCAGTAGTTACATTTTTTGTTAGACAGTCAGACTTTGAAACGCGCATAAACTCATTACTTAGCGAAATAGAGTTAGGGTGCTGCTCAGCATAGAGTATATTTTCTGTGGTGTATATATTTATACGTACAGAGAGATACCCTGAAATCTACGTATTGAAGTGAGATCGCTGACTGCTCTACCTCTCAATGTTCAATCTTTTTAATGCTTACTTTCTTTAGATCGACCATTCAGTTCAAAGCGCTAATTACGCTCCGCGAAGCCTTCCTTTCCCTGCTGCCTGTTGTTCTAATCATGAACAGCCTAATAGTGCTCAGCGGCCTCACTGGGCTACTGGCAGGTTGGAGTATTCCAATTCCTGACATCGGCGGAGACGCTATCAGTCGGCTCTACAACTTTTTAATGCCGCTTCTCGCTAGCCTCTCGCTCAGTACGCTGCTAGCCAGAGAAAAGAATCTCAATCAAACTGGAACGATCCTCATCGCCCTAGTTTGTTTTCTCCGAGGTTCGGGGTTTCTATCCATTAGCCCAACCGCTCAAATTACCTCTTTTCACGGTTCCATCCTTACCAGCATTCCACTCACCTGGATAGCTGTCTGGCTCCTACACTATTTCTCTACAAAACCTCAACTGCGGTTTATTTCAGAGAAAGATCAGTATCGCGCTAACTTAAGCCCTCGCTTGGCTGATACTCTCAATCTGATCGGCCCTGGATTCTCAACTGTTTTATGCTTTGAGCTTTTCAGGCAAGCTATCAAACTACTGGCAACTATCAATCTAACAGAACAATTAACCCTACCGTTAAGCTCATTGGGTTCTATTCCAGAACTCATATTGTTCCAAATCATTTCACTGTGCGCGTGGTTCGTGGGCCTACACGGAGAACACAGCGCTTCCGGCATCTTTCGCTTTCTCTACAACACACCAGTTGGCGAGGCTGTCTTCTTTCAACTTCAAACGTTTTATACCGTTTTTGTAACGGTAGGCGGTGCAGGCGCAACTCTACCCATCCCATTTATTATCTTATTTTCAAAACGCCTCTACAGATTCAAAGCGATTGCCAAGCTCAGTCTATTCTTCACCCTATTCAACATCAACGAAACGCTGCTGTTTGGACTACCCATTCTGCTCAATCCAGTTTTTCTAATCCCCTTCATCTCTACAGCATTTATCAACACCACGATTGCCCTGAGTGCCGTTCACTTTGGCCTATTCTCCATCGATCCTGCCTACATGCCTTGGATGCTACCGCCGCTCTATAAATCGTACGTCGCCAGCCACGGATCTGTGCTAGCGGTACTCACCGAGTTTAGCTGCGCTGTTATAGACGGCTGTATCTACTATCCTTTTCTAATCACAGCCGCGCGGCAACACGAGGCCGCCGCATCGCTGCCTAATCTCTTTCGCAAAGGCAACCAAGGAAAAGTCAACAAAAACTTTCTTCCCGAGGCTATCAATCAACGTCAAGAAACCGCTTTTCTGACTCGCCAAAGCGACGCTATGAGAAACGTGGTGACGAGCCAAAAGTTGCTGAACCAGCTCAGCGAAGGACAGTTCCTGCTGTACTTTCAGCCAAAAGTCGCGGCTACTACGCTGAGTATCGTCGGGATAGAAGCCCTTCTCCGGTTTCGGTGCCGCAAAGGAAAAATTCATTCGCCTACCTTCTTACCGACGCTCTACCGACAAGGACTCTCAAAGTCTCTCGATCAAGAAGTTGTTGATCTTATATTTCAGCAGCTAAACTGCTGGAGAGCTGCCAATGTCACAATTCCTACCGTCGCGATTAACTTCGACAAAGATTTTTTGCTTGACGCCACCGCTGTCAAAGCGTTTATCCAGCGATCGCAAGAGCACAATATCCGATTCTGCATTGAAATTACAGAACATACCTACACCACCCAAAGCGAAGCGCTAGCCGCCGTAACCCGCCAGCTCCGAGCCGCTGGACATCGCATTTCCATTGACGATTTTGGCGTCGGATATTCCTCACTGACCAGCCTAGTCTCCTTAGAAGTCGATGAAATCAAACTCGACAGAGCCCTCGCTGTCCCGCCAGAACAGGCCGGGGAACGAGGGAAGATTCTTCTAGGCAGCAGTATCCAGCTCTGCCATGACCTTGGTTTCTCAGTGGTTGCAGAAGGCATAGAAACAGAGTCTCACCTTCACTTGGCGCAGCGCTGCGCCGTGGATATCGTTCAGGGATACTATATTGGTAGGCCTATGGACGCCACTCAAATCACCCAGCTTCTCCAAAAGACCAGACGCCTTCAAATCAATTGAACCCATTCACAAGCGGTATCGGTTCGATTGCTTATGTTCGTCGGCGCGAGTGTGTTTGGGCGATTGAGCAGGCGATCGCAATGACTTACGAAATGCAGGGCGAATGGCAAACGGTGTGCGATCGCCTCATCACCCTAACCACCACCATCCGCAAAGACGCCGCTCTCACCTTAGATAAATCCGAAACCATAGACGAACTAGACTTTCTATTTCCTGAACTCACCAGAATTCGAGATCACGATTTGGTCGCTATCGAAGCGTGGAAAAACCGTATTGAATGGTCTAAAGCGCTTCCCGAGGCAGAAATGAAGCAGCTTAAAGCATTCACTGATAGCGAAACTGAGACTGAAGACATCACTTTTATAGAAGAAACCACCGAAAATAAACCAGCCGAATACGTCTTTTATGAAGAGGCCAAATCAAATTTTGTGCCAGAAGCCTTGCGCGGAAGTCTTATCTACTCGTTCAACATAGAGAAACGGCGACAAGGAGAAATCTATATCGCGGAGAGGGCAGCATTAGAATCACTGACAGCATTCAGCACTCAAAATTTGAGCAAAGCGTCTCCGCTTACGCTTGCTAATCTAAAAATGTACTTCGCAGCAAGAGACGAATCGTTGGTGGTGGAAGAAGAAGCGGTAGAGGCGATCGCTGCATAAGCAAAACTTAAGCCAAGCCCCTGACTAAAAATTACGACAGTCAGGGGCTTTTTCTTTAAAAATGTTTATTCACCATAAAATTATTTTGCAGCACTATGCTGTGACCAGTTCAGATTTCGAGGCGGGTGAGGCTGGATCAAAATGCAGCACCATAATCTGCTCCCCGCGCAATCCGACAGACTCAAACGTTCGGCCATGGCCACAAACCATTCAAACGGCACTTCTCGGCTGAAGGCCGGACGTAGTTTAAGCAGGATTTGCTCAATGCGGGCGTAGAGTTCCATACTTGAACTGGTTGTTTGTTGTGATTCAACCAGTCTCGAACATTCCTTGCCCTTTGGGTATGGGAATGTTCGTTGCTATAAGCGGTGGCAAAGCCCGTCGTAGGCGATCGCATAGCGTTTCCGCAAGAAAATCGCGGTTTGAAATGGTCTCGCTATTTCAATTTAAGAAAAACTTCGGACTGTCCAGTGAGAAAGTTAGCTCAATTATTCGAGGGCTTCTCAATCACCTTATACGCTGCTTTCAGGGGCGCTACTTTCACCCTGTTCATCTGTAACAATTTGACGGAGCGCGCCTGCGGGAGTCTCGCCGCCAAACTTTTCGCCCACCCAGTCAAACTTAATCTCTCGGAGATAGTCTACAACCCAGGTTGCGCGCCGTTGCAACATATGGTTGGGATAGGTGTGTGCTACACCCACCACCGGCACCTGAGCATTTTTAGCCGCTTCAATTCCAGCGAAAGAATCTTCAATAGCAATGCATTCGCTAGCGTGCAGCTGCAAATCAGGATGTGCCTCGTTCAGCTGCTCAATGACCTTGATATAGCCATGGGGGGCGGGCTTACTGCCATCTGCCGAAATATCTTCACCCGTGACAATCACTGAAAAATGGTCGGTCAGCTCAGCTTTTTTAAGAACGCTGATCACCTGCTGCCGTTCAGCGCCTGTGACGACCGCCATTTTTACTTGAGCCGCCTGACAGCGAAAAATTAGGTCGTCTAGGCCAGGATAAATGGGAAGCTTTTCTAAGCTATCTAGCCAAATTTGGTAGGTAGCAGATTCTTTCGCCAGCATTTTATCCAGCGCCTCGGGCGGTGCAGTGCGGCCTCTTTGAGACAGTAGCGCCTTTAGGCAAGCGCGATCGCTCCGGCCTAAGCACACATCATGATAATCATCCGGATTAGGCCTCAGGTTTTCACCTAGTAGCACCTGCTCGCTCAGCGTCTGGCGAACCTCCTCGTCGTTGATGATGATGCCGTTAAAGCCAAATAAGGCTGCTTTGAGTGCCATAACTTTTTGAGTAGAGCAGTGCTTAGCCGCTTCGTCTAACCACCGATATATCTGCTTACACACCTATCTTAAGCCTACAGGAGACTCAAGAATATGCGTGTATATGGTCTTTCAGGGCTTCGTAAATAATCGCATAGCAACGACAGGTGGAATAGACAACGGACTTATCGCTATATTCATCAGCTTGGTTAATTTTGTAAGGTCTTCTCGTTGCCTCACCGATAAGGGCAAAGAGCGTCCTAAGATAAGTACCGATACAGGCATTTGTTTCTAAATTGTCGCCTCAACCCATCGTTTCATTAAGCACCTTAGCCTCCACATACCAGACCGTTTGAATGGAATGATTCCCTCTATTTCGCTTAAGTTGAGAAGATTACCAATGCCCTCAAATATTGCCTCTACACTCAACAGCATCTCTATTCCACTGCTGCTCGAATGGTGGCAACAGCGCAAACTTATCGCCAGCGTACGCTGCAACTTACACAGAACCCTGCCCAAGAGCGACGAAGTGTACTTACAGGCTTACTATCGCCTGATAGAAGTGTACTCAGTTGTCAAGTCAGGTGGCGTGCAGGCGCAAAAAGAGGCAGTCCGAGCTTTTGCCCAACGTGAGTCGTTACTGCTACATCAGCGGCTAGCAGAGATAGAAGCGGGCGGGCAGCTAGCCGAGCGGGAAAAACAGTTTGAGAAAGAAAAAATTCAGCAGGAGTTAAGCGAGCTACATAGCGCAAACAGCTGGCGGTTACAGACGCTGACTGATATCGCCCCGTCGGAAGAAGCGGTTGTGCGACGTCATCTCTATGATATTGAGCGCACGCTCATACAGACGCAATCTGCCTAAAATAGAGAAGGTCAAGGCGCATTTATCCGCCTGAACATCTTTAGACAAAGGCAGCACGGCGCTATGCAAACTACCGCAGACGTAATTGTAATTGGCAGTGGGTTAGGCGGGCTAGTGGCAGGGGCGTTGATGGCGCGCTATGGGCGGCGAGTGATTATCTGCGAAAGCCATACGCTACCCGGCGGCGCGGCACATGCTTTTACCCGCCAGGTGAATGGAAAACGCTTTACGTTCGACTCAGGGCCGTCTTTTTACTGTGGGCTAGCGGAGGCGGCTTCAGCAAATCCGCTCAGTCAGGTGCTTGCGGTATTAGGTGAAACGCTAGCAGCCGTTCCTTACGATCCTTTCGGCTACTACCACTTTCCAGAAGGAACACTGCCGGTATATGGCGATGGTGAAAAGTACCGACAGGCCGTAGAAAAGTTTAGCCCTGGCGCAGCCACTCAGCTTGCAGCACTAGAGGCCCGGCTGCTCAAAATTTACGCGCCCTTGAAGACAATTCCGACCCTAGCACTCAGGGCTGATGGGTGGCTGTTGCCTTTGCTGTTGCGGCGTTATCCTGGTGCGATCGCCCAACTCCTCCCTTCCCTACCAGACTTAGGCCGCTCCATGGCTGAAGTGATGAACCAAGTCACCCATGAGTCCAACCGAGATCCCTGGCTAAAGCGACTGCTAGATCTAGAATGCTTTTTGCTATCAGGGATGAAATGTGAGGAGACGGTTGCCCCTGAGATGGCCTTTATGTTTGGTGAACGCGCCAAGTCTGTCATTGATTACCCAGTAGGTGGTAGCGGTGCGATTGTCGAGGCGCTAGTGCGAGGGCTTCAGCGATGGGGGGGAGAGCTGAGGCTGGGGACTCACGTGGATAAAGTAATTACGGAGAAAGGAGCTGCCAAAGGCGTTGTTCTGAAAAATGGCGATCGCATTACCGCCCCCACGGTCATCTCCAACGCCACAATCTGGGATACCTACAGCCACCTGCTCGATCCGTCAGATCTCCCTGCTGACTATCGCACTCAATCGCTAGAAACGCCCGCTGTCGATAGCTTTATGCACCTACACCTGGGCATTCGCGCTGAAGGCCTAGAAGGCGTTCCGATTCATCATGTTGTGGTTCACAATAGCGATTTAGACGTAACCGTTCCGGGCAATACCTGCATGGTGTCTATTCCAACCGTGCTCGATCCGCAGCAGGCACCTTCTGGCTATCACACTGTGCACGCCTATACGCTAGAGCCTTTTGATGGATGGGCGAAAGATGAGCACTATGAACAGAAAAAGAGAGAGAAAGCAGAAACACTTTTTCGGGCAGTTGAGAGAATTATTCCGGATGTGCGATCGCGCGTCGAACTAGAAATGATTGGCACACCGCTTACGCACAGCCGGTTCCTCCGCCGGTACAAAGGAACCTACGGGCCTGCCATTGCAGCCCAAGAAGGTCGTTTCCCCAGCTGCAAAACGCCCATCAAAGGCCTCTACCGCGTGGGCGACAGCACGCTCCCTGGCATCGGCGTTCCAGCCGTCGCCGCCTCTGGCATCCTGTGTGCCAACAGCCTAGTCACCCCCAAAGAATCTGCTGGACTGCTTACACTATTAGAACAATCGATTGCAAACAAATCTTATGAAGCTTAGGACGTGTGGCTATAGCGCTCTTTTATTGAGCTGGCTGATGTGCAAATCGGTATTAGCGGAACTGCCTCAAAGGAGAATCACCCAAACGCTGCAAACCAACATATCTACGCCCGCTGTTCTTATACAAAGCTCAGTCTCTAATCAGTTTGAGCGAATCTATCTCTCTTCTACAGGTGAGCTTTTAGGCGCGCACATCGTTATTGCAGGCACCACCCTGTTTGTCGATACCACTGGCAGGCTTAGCCTTTTAACACGCGACTACACTGCCGAACTCGGCTACGACTATAAAGGAAAACTTAGCCGCATCGGCAGCGCCGAGCTTGACTACGACTACACAGGTCGCATTCAACAGATAGGCAATACGCTTATTGACTATGGCTACAGAGGCCAAATTGCCCAAATTGGGAACGCGGGCATTGAATACACCGCTAGCGGAAAAGTCGCCCAGATAGGCGATGTCACAATCCGATATGATCGCAATTTTATCGACACCATCTCATCAAACTACACCAGCGCTGGCGCTAGAGTGGTTATCGTAAATCGGAGGAGAGAATTGCGTCATGGATAGCTCTTTACTGATTGCGCATATATCTGATCTACATGTGCTGGCAGAAGGTGAGCTGGCCTATGGAGTGGTTGATACGACGCCGATGGTCGAACGAGCGATCGCGCATCTTGCCAATCTCTCTCCTAGTGTTGTTATTATCACAGGCGATCTTGTTCACAATGTACAAAGGGCTGAATATATTCGGCTAAAAGAGATACTTAGTCAGCTAAAGATGCCGGTCTATCTTTTACCAGGTAATCACGATAGCCGCGATCTGATGCGAGAGATTTTCACAGACCATACCTATTTACCTGCTGCCGGATTTTTGCAATACACCGTAGAAGCGTATCCCTTACGGTTAATTATGTTGGATACGAATGTGCCAGGAGAAGGGAGAGGGGAACTGGATAGCGATCGCCTTACCTGGCTAGACCATCAGCTCAGCAAACAGCCCAACCGACCCACCCTAATATTCATGCACCATCCGCCATTTACAACCGGCATCGATTTAATGGATGGTTTCGGCCTCAGCGGCCGCCAAGAACTCGCGCAAATTATCCAAAAATACGACTGCATTGAACGCGTTGGCTGTGGCCACATCCATCGACCCATCCAAACGCGCTGGGCCGGAACGCTCGCCTATACCGTCCCTAGCCCCGTTCACCAAGTCTCATTAGATCTCTCCGTCAGTAGCCAGCTGGCTACGTTCGTCATGGAGCCACCCGCCTACAGCCTTCACTTCTGGCAATCGGGCACGGGGCTCGTCACGCACACTCAATACATCAATCAGTACAACGGCCCTTTCAGTTTCTTTTCAGACAAAGAACAGCCAAAAAAGAACAAAGCCCGCCTCTAAAAAGAAACGGGCCTAGTTATTAAGTGATTCTCAAACGCCTACTTTTTCTTCTGTGTGCGCTCAACCGCCTTCAGCATGTGATAGGTAATCAGCAGCTGAGTGAGTGCCAGCGGATAGCTCTGAAGCGTCTCGCCCGTCGTCCCAACCACTTTACCTACGTCCTTATTGCCCTCAAGGCTACAGAACTGGCCCAGGTAAGGCACTTCGTTACAGAGAATTCGCTCTAGCTGCTGCACCTGCTCCTCAGTGGCATGACCATCGACAGAAAGCACATCGACAGGCTTGCCCATATCGCGATCTAGCAATAGTCGGATAGCGTCGCCTAAGTCATTGCCTGTGTCATCCAACAAATGTGTCAGGTCGGGATGCGGCAAGGTTGGCCGCAGTACGAGCTTCACGTCTAGCAGCAGATCGTTGCTGTCTTCCTTATCATCGCTAGGCGGAATGAAGGACACAATCACGTCCGACCACTGACGCTGAGGGCGAATAAAGGCCTCAGAATCAGGCTCGCGCTTACGCAGCGCCTCTAAAACTTGCTCATCGGTGTAGCCGCGCTTGCGAGTATCGCGCTTAATTTTCCACTTCGCCCGCAAATCTTCAGGGGGCGCTAGGTAAACCTTCACATCGTAGGCATCGCGAGCGGCCTTGGTGGAATAGCCCAGCAGACCTTCTACAATGACGAACTTTTTAGGCTCGATGTATTCAGGTGCATCAAAGCCACCTGTCGTGTGATTGTAGATGGGCTTAAGGATAGCCTTGCCGTTTCTTAAGTCCTGCAAGTGCTGCTCGATAATGTCGAGGTAGTTGCAGTCGGGGTGTAGAGCAGAGATGCCCATTTCAGCGCGCTGTTGGCGGTCGTAGCGGTGATAATCGTCGGTGCAAATGGCTACAACGTTGTCTTCACCTAGCACTTGCGCAATGCCACGCGTCAGGGTGGTTTTTCCAGCGGCACTATCGCCTACGATGCCAACGATGATTGGACGTTCAGCCATGTTTCCTCCTAATATCTCTCTACAGAGAGCGCTTTGTTTTCAGTATTTTGTAAGGACAAATACCATTTAATTCTAGGGATCAACGGTCATTGACTCAAGCAATCGCTCTACAAGCTAGCTAGAAGCTGTCCGTAATTAACGCCTCTACCCCCTTACTTTCCCCTTCACTACAGACCGACTTCAGGTTTGCCATTAGGCGTTTGCTATACACTCTTTGATAAGCGCTCTAGTGATCTTCAGCACCCTCACTTCTCCATGCAAATAATCGATACTGCCTCTGCTGGCCGCAAGCTTTCAAACGATATTGTCACGTGCCCTGAACTACTCGCACCTGCTGGCAGCTGGGAAAGTGCCAAAGCGGCCGTAGAGAATGGTGCAGATGCGGTTTACTTTGGCCTGGATAAGTTCAATGCACGGATGCGAGCACATAACTTTACCGTAGACGATTTGCCCGCGCTGATGGCGTTTTTGCACGGTCGAGGGGTGAAGGGGTACATCACGCTAAATACGCTGATATTTCCTAAAGAGCTGAAGGCCGTTGCACACTATCTGCGAACCATCATGGCAGCGGGCGTCGATGCTGCCATCGTTCAAGACGTAGGAATTTGTCGTCTTATCCGGCATCTCTCACCCGATTTTCCTATTCACGCTTCTACGCAAATGACCGTCACCTCAGCCGCGGGCGTGAAGTTCGCACGGATGCTGGGCTGTAATTTAGTGGTACTAGCGCGTGAGTGTTCGATCAAGGAAATTAATAAAATTCAGCGACAGCTTAAAAAAGAGAATATTGCCTTACCGTTAGAGACTTTTGTACACGGCGCGCTGTGCGTGGCTTATTCAGGGCAGTGCTTAACCAGTGAATCTTTAGGCGGGCGCTCGGCCAATCGCGGGGAATGTGCTCAGGCCTGCCGGATGACGTACGACTTGATTGCAGATGGTGAGCAGGTGGATTTAGGCGATCGCGCCTACCTCCTCAGCCCCCAAGATCTCTCTGGACTCCCAGTGATTCCTGATCTTGTTGAAGCAGGGGTTACCAGCCTCAAAATAGAAGGCCGACTGAAAACGCCCGAGTACGTTGCAAACGTCACCAGCGTATACCGTCAGGCACTAGATGGAGCCGTTCAAACGCTAACAAAAGAGATAGAGACTCTTTCAGATGTCAGCTTCCGTCGCCCTAAAGCTTCTTACAAACCCTCAAAGGCCGAACGTTATTCTTTAGAGATGGCCTTTTCACGGGGCCTTTCTACCGGCTGGTTTCAAGGCATTGATAATCAAGCCCTGGTTCATGCTCGCTTTGGCAAGAAGAGAGGAGCGTATATTGGCGAAATCTCTCAGATTAAACAGCGTAAGAGAGAATTTCAGCTAGTAGTGAAGTCGCTGGTTCCCGTGAAGCCGGGAGATGGTGTCGTAATTGATGCGGGCAATCCGGATGAGGATCAGGGCGGGCGACTGTACGGCGTAGAGAGAAAAGGTAAAGAAACGATTGTGAGCTTTGGTCGCGATGCGATTGATACAAAGCGGGTGAAGGTGGGCGATCGCCTCTGGAAAACCAGTGACCCTGAGCTAGACAAAACAATTCGTCAAACCTACAGCGGCGATCAGCCTCAATTTAAGCGTTCAATCACGATAGAAGTGTTTGGCGAAGAAGGTGAGGCGTTGAGAGCGATCGCTCAAGACCAGCAGAACCATATCGTTCAAGCCGCTACAGAAACCGTATTAGTTGCCGCTCACAGCAAACCGCTAACGACCGAGCGCCTAACGCAACAGCTTTCCCGGCTTGGGAACACCGCCTTTGAGCTATTCAGTCTAAAGAACAATATCAGAGGAGAGGTGATGCTCCCGGTGAGCGCGCTTAACCAGCTACGACGTGCGTTAGTAGAGCAGTTAGATGAGGTGCGATCGCGCCCACAGCCCTGGACAATAAACCCCCATGCCTCCCACAAAGACCTCTTACCAACGTCAGATCGAACAGAAGCAACAGAACCACAGCTCATTACACTGGTTCGAACGCTTCCCCAGCTACAGGCCGTCCTAGACGCCAGCATCAAAACAATCTACTGCGAACTTGAAGACCCGATTCGATACCGAGACGCGGTTCAGCAAGTCTCAAACTTCAACAGCGCGTCAGACCACCCCGCACAACCTCCGGCGCAACTATTTATCGCGCCACCCCGCATCACCAAGCCTAGCGAATACTATATTCTTGAGCAGGTACGCAAAGCAGGCGCAGACGGCTATCTCGTGCGCAACTACGACCAGCTTGACTTCTTCAAAGGCGCACGCTGCATCGGAGACTTCTCGCTCAACGTGGCCAATCCAATCACCGCCGACTACTACAAGCAAAAATTTGGATTAGAAAGGCTCAGCGCTTCTTACGATCTAAACGTACAGCAGCTTCAAGACCTGCTAGCAACCACGCCGCCTCACTGGTTCGACATCACCATTCATCAGCACATGCCCATGTTTCATATGGAGCACTGCGTTTTCTGCGCGTTTTTATCAGAAGGAACAGATTTTACGAACTGCGGGCGTCCCTGTGATACGCATGAGGTGAAGTTACGCGATCGCACCGGCACCGAACACATTCTGCAAGCCGACGCAGGCTGTCGCAACACGGTATTCAACGGCGTTGCCCAAACCGGCGCAGAATTTATGACTCGACTGATAGAACAAGGCGCACGCCACTTCCGAATTGAATTTTTAAACGAGTCGCCTGAGCAAGTTGTCCAGACGCTATCAGCCTATCAACAGCTTCTATCAGGCAACATCAGCGGACAGGAACTATGGCAAAAGCTCAGTCTTTCTAGTCAGCTAGGCGTCACCCGAGGAGCCCTTGAAGCAAGTAGACGTTCTAAATGACTAGCCACATCACGAACTGGCCTTTACACCTTTCATTTTGAAATCCGAAAAAGCTAATTTATAAGCTCAATCATCTCTTCAGAAAATCTCAGGATTTCACATGGTTGTTCCAAGCGGATTGGTTAAGGTTGCGTTCGTTTTCTCTACTACTTTAAGTTTGGCTTTGCTAGCAGCATCGCTTCCTGCTGTAGCTCAGGTTTCTTCCGAGGCAGTCAGTGCAGAAGCGATAGATACTGCTAGCAATGAAATGATGCTAGCAGCAGACGAAATTGTTGAAGAACAAATGGTTTCTGAGGAAGAGAACGAAGCAGCTCTACTAGAAATAGCAGAAATAATTACGCTGGACGCGCATGAAGTAGACGCTGGTGAGATAGATGCTGTTGAAGTAGATGTTCTTGAAATAGATGTTCTTGAAGTAGAGGTGATCGCCCCTCTACCGGAAACTAAAGCGCCTGAAGTGGCCGCAATGCCGGGTGCGTCAGCTTTAGACGGACTCGCTAGCGCCAGCTTAGATCTCTCTACTCTTACCGCCGAATCCGTCCCGGCACTAAAAACAGCGCTTGATAGCGACAACGACTTAACCCAGCTATACGCAGCCGATGCACTCTGGACGCTCACAGGCGATAGCGAGCTAGTGCTTCCTACACTCATATCCGCAGCCGCTTCCGAAAATTTGACGACTCGACAGCTTGCGACTGCCGCGATCGCCCACTTAGGCAAACAAGCCCTACCGGCTATTCCCATACTCAACCAGCTCATCGGCAACAGCGATTCGAGAACCCGTAATATCGCCCAAGACACGCTATCTATTATCACCAGTAACAACCGCCCTGCTACCACGCTAGGAATCATCAGAAGAGAAGTTCGTCGGTCAATTATTGTTCCAGCTGCGGTCAGGGCACTCAACTATCTATGGCGATAACCACGTCATCAAGAACACACTGTAAAGAGCACACCGTAAAGAACACACCGTAAAGAGCGCGGCAAAAAGACTTATGAAAGGGGCTCAGCACTAGCCTCTTTTGAATCAGCAGCCTCCTCATTCTGTTCATAGTCATTATCAGGCAGAGGGATAAATTCGTCTTCTCCAGGCACCTTTTCAAAATTCTGTTCTTTCCAGTCTTTTTTCGCCTGTTCAATGCGCTCTACGCTGCTCGAAACAAAATTCCACCACTTGAAGCGATCGCCCACTGGCTCGCCCCCAACCACCACAAACCTCGCAGCCTCAGTCGCCGTCACCTTAACCGTATCTCCAGACTTCAGCACCGCTAGCCGATGCTGCGAAAGCACCTCACCTTCTAAGCTCAGCCCCGCCGTAACGCTATAAATTGCTCGCTCGCTGTAGTCTGCTGGCAGCAAAAACTCTCCCCCTTCCTCCAGCTGCACGTCTAGATACAAAGTTGGCGAGTAGGTTTTCACAGGCGACTGATGACCATAGATTTCACCTGCAATCAGCTTTATGGTCGCACCTTTCTCTTTCCACTGCGGCATGTCCTCTGATGCGTAGTGATGAAAAGACGGATCGACTTCCTCATCGTCCTTTGGCAGCGCAATCCAGGTTTGAATCGCATGGAGCGTTTCGGCTTTATCTCGGGTATCTTCAGGCGATCGCTCAGAGTGCACAATGCCTTTGCCAGCCGTCATCCAGTTCACCGCCCCTGGCCGAATCTTCTGCACCACCCCTAAGCTATCGCGGTGCATCAACGTCCCTTCAAACAGGTAGGTCACCGTCGCTAGGTTGATATGCGGATGTGGCCTCACGTCAACGCCCTTACCCGGCGGAAACGTCGCAGGGCCAAGATGGTCGAAAAAGATAAATGGGCCGACTAGCGTGCGATCGCCCTGAGGCAAGCTTCTTCGCGCCTCAAAGCCACCCAAATCCTTAATATGCGGTTCTATAATTTGTTCAGCAGCCTGCATCATAAAGCGTTCTTGGGTGTTCCCTAGCGTGCTTTTGCATTCTACCGAAGCCGCCTTGCTATTGACCGTGAGTATCTTCCCAAGCCCAATCTGGCGGGCTTAATCCTGATTGAAAGTGAGCGGCGGTAGCTCAAAAGGACGAGCATTGGGCAGCAAAATTTCAACCGTAAACTTCTCTTCCCAAGAGCCAAATACCTGCGTGTACAAATACGTCGGGAAATTAGTCCACTGAAGGCTAGGCTCTGCTAGTAACAAATTATTCTCTTTTACCGTCAGCCGAGTGCCTAAAGGCAAATAGCTACCTTCAATCGGCTCAAGAATTAAAAACAGGCTTAAGTCTGAATCGCTGAGATTTTCTATACCCCAGACCAGCGCATACATTCGCAGTCTATACTCAGCAATCGACAGATCAGAATATAGGCCGGTGGTTTCTGATGGAAATATAACGTCTGTGGAATGAAACCGGCTGAGTAGAGCGGAAAGCTGAGAGGGCTCTACGAACTGTTTGGGAGAGGCGATTACTTCGGAAACGGCAGGGGGCTTCAGATCGTTCAAAGAAATCATGGTCAATGAAAATGTAGATAGGGCTATTACTTAGATGGCGCTTTTGAATACCGTGCCCCTATGTTGTGTATGCATGTTCGCCGCCTGATGAGAGATGTACTAAGTACTACACAGGTGAAAAACCAATTCAGGGAGAAGTCTTGTGGGCAGTTCACGACTCAAAGAACAGACCAGCAAGTCTTCACAAAGCCTTTACTTTAAACCGGCTTTCTTCTCAGAAAATGAGTCAAAACGAGCTGAATTTAGACGAAAGCTGCTTGTCTTCATCAAGGCTTTAATCGCGAGTAGGCCTCAGCCACTTGTAGATACGCTCATATTCTGCCCTGCTAAGCGTATCTAATGGCACTGTCTCAACGCCTGAGCTACTGTCTAAAACGCTCTTTTGCCGATTCAAACGCCTCAGCCATCACCTGCTTAATTTTTTCAGGATCGGGCTTTTTGCCCCCCATCAAATCGCCAAAGTACGCGCAGGCACCTTCTCCTAGCGCCCAGGTATAGCCCGCTGCCCAGGAGGCTGCAATCACACTACCAAAACCAGGAATGAACTTGACAAGCTCTCGTCCGATGGCCTGAGCAAAAAATCCACCGGCGATCGCACTCACCACACCACCCGCTTGCGATCGCGTTAGCCGCTGCCCATACAGCTGCCCCAGCACACCCACCATCGAAACCTGCAAAGCCGTCAGCACCGGCATCGTCGCAAACGGCAGCGGCACAGCGGCCAGCGTTGCAGCCATCACCGAAAAAGCCGAAATATACCGCCTGCCAACATCCCGATACAAGCTACCCAGCTGAGCACTGGCCATCGCCTGATCGTCTATCAGCTGATAGATCGCGCTAGATTCAGCCTCGGGCAGCAGTTCAGCCAGCATATCTCTGAGCGCTTCTTGGCCATAAAACACCGGGTCAAAGCCATCTTCTTCCAGCGTAAAATCCAGCACAACGGCCCGATCAAAGCAGCCTTTGAACGCTTCTTGCAGCGCCGCAAATGCTCTGTCTAGCTCTGCATAATGAGGTGGATAGTCAGGGTGATTTTCCCATTCAGACGGATAGATTTCGTGCAGGCATGTCACGGCCAGCAGGCAGGGCACGTCAGGATAGGCCTTTCTTAGCTGCTGCATAATCTGCCGCAGCTGATCGACAGCAAAGTCAGTAATCTTAACCGTCAATACCAAAATTCGAGCGCGGCGACTCTCTTGGGCCAGCTCAGCAGTGAGTTCCTGCACAATCCCTGCCGTATCCTGTCCAATATCACCAAGCCCCACAGTATCTGTAAAAATCAGCAGCGGCAGATCTTCAGAGGGGTAGGCATAGCGCTGTGTATTTTGAGTATGCGGACGAAACCCCTGCCCTACAATTTCCGCTGATACGCCCGTAACGCCTCGCACAATCGAGCTTTTGCCTGCCTGTGGCTTCCCAATCAACAGTGCTTCAGTCGTCGGCAGCTCAGCTTTCACCTGCTTCAAAATCTCAGCGATCTGGTTATCATCAACGCTAAAAGCCTTCAGGATGTTGTTGTCTTTCAGGCTGCTTTGAAGGCTATTTTGAGCCTCGTCATACAGCTTGCGTAGCTGAATCGAGTCAGCAGGCAACCAATCTTTTGGAATCCAATCTGTAATTTTTTCGCGAGCAGCCTGTAAACGCCTAAGCGCGTTACGTTGCCATAAGGGCTTTTTGACAGGTTTTTCGACCAGTTTTTTCACTTCTTCAGTTACTTCTATATCTGTGGGGATAGAAGGCTGCTCGGGATTATTGGCGGAGTTCTGTGGATGGTCGCCCATGGTGCTTAGCCCGTTTTTAATCGCTGGTGCCCTAAACACTCATAATACTAGACGATTCTAAGACAGCAGGAGGCCTGTCTTGGCAGTGAATAGGCTGTAGTTAACCGGTGTTTTCGTGAACATACGGACAACTGAGCAATTCTGATTGGTACCGACTTTATAGAAATTTTATTAAAAGCGTTGAGAACAACATCGGCTGTTGTTTGAAGGCAACAGCACGGCCTTCCGCCCACTTACAAAATCTCTCAAGCACACGGCCCTAAAAAGCTCTCGCAGCATCAACAGACGCTGTTATCTTGTTATATCTCTACGTGCATACAGTTACGTATATGCTCAGTGCGATCGCCTCATCGTCATAAATCTGTTGTGATTGATGAGATCTTTTACGTTACTTAGCCAATGCTGTGTTCAGCAGCACATAGTACTGTTGTCGCCAGCCATACAGCGGCTGCTTAACATTCTTCTATATTGCCAAAGAGGATTTAAAAAGATGCTTTTCTCTTCTAAAGTTAAAGCTGCACTCAGCACAATAGCCTTTGTCTCAGTTGCCGCGCTTGGAACGACTAACCCAGCAGCAGCTCAAGACCGCACAGGACTTCTTTCAACAGACGAGTCTTCAATGATGACCGGCTATCTATACGAAGGCGAAAGCGTATATGCCATTTGTGATGAAGACTGTAGCGACATCAACCTCTATCTCTACAACGAAGATGGCTCAGCCGTTTATGACGAATACGGCAACGCAGTTTTAGATGTCGCAACCGATGCTTTTCCTGTCGTCACCGCCCCCTACGAAGGCACCTACAGGATAGAAGCCTACATGTCGGCTTGCAGCACCAGCGTCTGTAGCATCTCTATCTCTTCAGACAACGGCTTCTAAGCAACCTTTCAACTTTTATTTTTTGACCGCGGCTAGATAGCTCAGCCAACATCCCAGCGTTTGCGTGAATTTTAAGGGTAAGAAAGCACTTATAAAATGCTTTCTTACCCTTTTTCTTTTGCCATGCTTCTGCAAGCCATCGTTGATCAAAAGCAGCACCGTCTTCCTGTGAGAAAATAGCACTGCCACTAGCCACCACAGCTTACCTATGGAACCCACGCCCGCTTTCGACATTGCTTTACCTGAAATGGGCTGCGGCACCTGGGCCTGGGGCAATCGCCTGCTTTGGGACTACGAAGAAAGCATGGACGCTGAGCTTAACGCAGTATTCGACCACTGCGTCAGTCAGGGCGTAACGCTGTTTGATACAGGAGATTCCTACGGTACTGGCAAACTTAGCGGCCAAAGTGAAAAGCTTTTAGGTCAGTTCAGCGCCGCATACGAAGGTCAGAACCAAGACCGAATTTGCCTAGCTACCAAGCTTGCACCCTATCCCTGGCGGCTCACCTCGCAATCTATGGTTGCTGCTGGCGAAGCTTCCGCTCAACGCCTGGGCCATATAGATTTGGTGCAAATGCACTGGTCAACAGCAAACTACCTGCCGTGGCAGGAAGGATCACTATTAGACGGGCTGGCGAAGCTTTGCCAGCAGGGATTAGCAAAAGGCGTAGGACTCTCTAACTTTGGCCCGAAGCGATTGCGCCTTGCTCACCAGCGGCTCTCTGACCAGGGCATAAAGATTCAGACGCTACAGGTTCAATACTCACTGCTATCTACCTATCCAGTTACAGAGCTAAATATAAAAGAGACTTGCGATGAGTTAGGAATTCAATTGATCGCTTATAGTCCGCTGGCACTGGGTTTACTGACGGGCAAGTACAAAAGCAAGGCAGACTTGCCAAAGGGGCTACGTAAGTTTGCGCTGGGTCAGATTTTGCCGGGGGTGCAGCCGTTGCTTAGCTGCTTGAAAGAAGTCGCTGTTCAGCAGGACAAAACGATGGCGCAAGTGGCGATTAACTGGTGCATCTGTAAAGGAACGATTCCTATTCCAGGGGCAAAGAATCTTCGTCAGGCGCAGCAAAATACTGGAGCGATAGGATGGCGACTGAGCGGGGCGGAAGTCGATGCGTTAGATAGCGCCTCGGCAGCTTGCTCAAAGCAGATGGTACAGAATATCTTTCAGTCTCGTTAGCGCAGCAGTGCCAGAAAGCCTTTGTGCTGAACAGGTTTCTTCTATACTTAATGTGTTGTCTTATCGCCTAAAAAGATCTCCGTCTCTTTAGATATCTGTTATGCCTTGCGCACCGTTGAGCTGGTCAGAGCTAGAAGCCCTTACTGATTTTGAAATGGATACGGTGAATGGGCCGACGAATGCTCAAGCCTGTCTGCGTTTGTTTGGCCAAGATGAGTCGGATGTAAGAGTGACGCTATATCGCGACAATCATGCCTGGTGCCCCTACTGTCAAAAAATATGGCTGTGGCTAGAAGAAAAGCAAATTCCCTACCGCGTTAAAAAAGTGACCATGTTTTGCTATGGCACTAAAGAGGATTGGTACAAGCGCAAGGTACCGTCAGGAATGCTGCCAGCACTGGATCTCAACGGGAAAATAATTACAGAAAGCGACGATATTTTAGTGGAGCTAGAGCAAACTTTTGGCCCGTTGCAGCCGTTAGAGTATGGGATGAACCATCGGAAGGTTTTGCCGCTGCGAAGGCTGGAAAGATTGTTGTTTAGAGCCTGGTGCGGATGGCTGTGTCAGCCTAGCGGCTGGTTTGGACAGGAGAAGGGCAATAAAGAACAGTTTTTGTCAGCGGTTGCAGATGTTGAGGCGGCTTTGAGTGCAACGCCCAGTGCTTACTTTTTAGAGGACTTCAGCATTGCCGACGTTATTTTTACGCCCTACGTAGAGCGGATGAATGCCAGCTTGTACTACTACAAGGGCTATTCACTTAGAGAAGAGAATCCTCACCTATCCGCCTGGTTTGATGCAATGGAAAATCGCTCGACCTACCGAGGTACGCAGAGTGATTTTCATACGCACGCGCACGATTTGCCGCCACAAATGGGCGGCTGCTATGAGAATGGCGAGCCTCAAATGCTGGCAAATAAGGCCAAGGTGGATGGTGGCCCCTGGTACGATTTACCAGATGTGGCTTACCCTGAGCCCGAGAACACTAAGGAAGAAGCGCTCTACCGGGTAATGAAGCATCGGCACAATATTCTACGGGTGAATCCGGTGGAAGATAACGTATTTGATGAGGCGCTGCGGTGCGGGCTGACGCGGATGATGACGGGTGAGGATTGCATGCCGCCCGAAGGCAGTGAGGTGGGTTTGAGGTATTTGCGCGATCGCATTAATGTCCCCAGAGATATGTCCATATACGCCGCCAAAAGGCTGCGCACCGCACTAGAAGAAACGGCTGCTTTGGTAAGCGATCGCCAAGGCCCACCTATTCCCCTCAGACACCGCCGCGATCAAAGTCCACTAGACTTTGCGGCGGCTTCTTAGCAATGCTCATAGTAAGCCGTCCTTACATCCAGCTACCTAGCAAAATGTAAGGAGCCCAGTAGATAGGATGCTTGTACTCAGGGTCGTTCAGCATTTGTAGCTGAGCGGATCGCATTGCCTCAGATCGAGACATTCCCGGCTGAACAAGCTGCTTGTAAAAATAGCCAACAAATTGAGACGTTGCCTCGTCATTAATGGCCCACAGCGATCCAACCGTACTCCGTGCGCCTGCTTTAATCGCGACGCCTGTTAGGCCCAAAGCCGCTTGCCGATCGCCGCTAGCTGTCTCACAAGCGCTCAGCACCAGCAGCTCTATGCCCTCGCGATCGCCCAGGTGTGCCTGAAGCATCTGGCTCACGTCTCTCACATTAATCAGCTCACCCCACGCCACTAAGTAAGTCTCTTCGGGCGTAGATCCAAACTGTCCATGCGTTGCCACGTGAACAATCGGATAGGCGGTCGCATTGAGCCTAGTTGAGAGGGCTTCCTGCGTAAAGGCTTGATCCAAAAGTACCGTATGGCGGCGGATGCTATCTTCTATCTTCTTCACCTCCTCACCCACATAGGGTAAAGGCGATCGCCCCTGCTGACTTTCAGTGATACCGGCCACTAGGGCCTTAAGCTTTGAGGTATCCCACGGCTGAGGATTCAACAGCTTTAGCCCTGGCGTTAGCGCGACAGCGTAGTCTTCAATCAAGAAGCGATCGCCGTCATAAAGTGCGGCCATCGGAATATTTTGCAGCGGCCCATCCAGCACAAACACCAACGTTTCTATCCCGCTTTGGTCTATGGCATCCCGAGCAGGAGCAATCAGCCAGCCATACACCGCCTCTCCTAAAGGGAAAAACTCTCTACGGCTACGAATAACCAGCTGCTGGCGAAGCTGAGTGGCAATGTCGCTCACATCACGAGCTGACACAGCAGTGGAAAAATGCTGAAGGGGCTGATTGGGAAGATGCAAGATAACAGACAGGCGATCTTCTAGCACCAGCGTATAAACAATTGCCGCCTTTGGATCGACCTGGTTGATATCAACAGGCACCACATCCAGACAGGCTTCTTGAAAATAGTTATCTAGCTCAGCGAGTCGAAGAGATTCAATCACATCTTGAGCGCTGGCTAAATTTTGCTGATAGTCAGGGGCGCTAGGATCAGTTTGTAGCAGCAAACTCACCAGCTGTCGGTAAATCGGCCCTACATTCTCTTCAAACGAGAACTGCGTACTGGTGTCCGCGGTGCTCAAGTCACCCCGCAGCTGAGAAAGAGAGTCTACGGCCTGATAGTAGGCATCTAAAGATTGAGAGATCGCATATTCCGGATTTTGAGGCGTGTTTAGCAGTCTGGCAAGCTGCCACTGCCACCGATAGGAAATATCAGTAGCGCTGATTGTTTTACTAAGGGTGAGTGCTTTTTGAGTAAGCTGCTGTGCTTGCAGCCACTGATGGTTTTGTTCGTATAGCAGACCGAGCGTGCCTAGCGCATGAGACTCCGCCCGCCGGTCTGCTAAGTGCTGCGCTTGCTGAGCAGCTTGCCGAATCTGGCTGGCAATGGTTTCTAATGGGGGTGCAGATGGCGTAGCGTCCTCAGACTGTCTCATTTGAGAAAGACAGTTAGCCCAGTTTATCTGGTAGTAGATCGTTTCTCGATTGACCGGCAAGTCGCGAAATTGAGCTTGAATGACGGGCCATAGTTGAGCGGCGTCAAGCCACTGCTTGGTTTTAACAAAAAGTCCTAGCTGTGCCAGCTGAATAGGAACTCGCTGAGTCACGGTAGAATTTTGTTCGGTCTGGCCTGAAGAAGCATCTGCTAGTGCCTCAATCGCCTGACGATAAAAATCTTGTGCAGCAGTATTGTCTTTAAGGCTTTGCGCCGTATGCCCCAGACTCAGCAGCGTTGCACTGATCTCTTCGAGATTGCCAAACTGTTTTGCAATGACAAGACTTTGATTCAGGGTGCTTTGCGCCGCTGATAGCTGGCCACTAATGCGGAGAGTGTCACCTAAGCGCCTCAAGGCGATCGCCTTGAGTTCAGACGAGGGCTCAGACGCCATATCTTCAGTAATCGCGACCAGCTTGTCTAGTGATTTTTGATAAAAGCCTAGCGATCGCAGCGCCTGAGCCTGATTAATTTGGGCGCGATTTTGACCGATGCGATCGCCCGCTTTCCCATACGCTTCAGCCGCCTGCTCCCAGCTTTCTAACGCATTTTCAGATTGACCTAGCGAGCGTTGCAGGCTCCCTTGGGTCATGAGCACTTGAGCAACCACTGGTTTACTAACGGGCGATCGCTCAGTAGATGACGCATTAATCAGGGTAATGCTTTGGGCGATCGCATTTTGAGCATCGTCCCACTGTCCTAACTGCTGATAGCTAAGCGACAGATTGCTAAGCGCGCTAGCTTGACCTGAATAATTTTGATCGGCAGCATGAGCTTTCTCGATTTGCTGCCACTGGGCGATCGCCTCTAAAAACCGACCCTCACGATAGAGCGATCGCCCCAGCGACTCTTTTGCTGGCATAGACTGCTCAGCCGATATAACCTGCTCAGTCACGGGCATCTGGGCAAAACCAGGCGAGCTGGCAGAAAAGAACAGGCCGCAGCAGCAGCTTATAAGCAGTCCTAGAAACGCTCTTCCTAAAAACTTAAACCGGCAAAACTTAAACCCACACCACCGCTTTTGCATCGTAAAAACTCAATCACTACTGCTACCTACTGTTTAACTGACCGTACAGTTAGCGACTGATAAAGGCCCTGTAAATCGTGGTTGAGTAGCCTCTAACACGACCTGCCCTTGCTCATCGATTAACCAACTGTCTGCTTCTATCTGCACTGGCTCTTTTTGCAAAGGTAACGATCTCAAACCACCTGTTTGAGCAATTTCTCTCAAAGGAAGCGTCGCTAACGCACCTTCTCCGGTGTCTTCTCCTAAATCAACTAGCGCGGGATGTAGTTCCACCGGTTCGGTCGGCAAAGTGGGTATGCCGCTGCGCGCGGTTACCACAAAGCGATTGCCATTAGCGCCACAGCTGTTATTAACGGTTGCAGCAGTTTGCAAAGGCTGTTCAGACAGATTCACTAGCTCCAAGTCATCTGCTGACACTAGCCGATTAATACGCGTCGTTCCACTAATGCCAAACTCAGAGCTAGCGTCGATATCGTTAGTTCCATTATTTGGAACCGCAGATCCTGGGCCAATGCCGTACAGCCCCCTAGCATTGATATCAATATTGCCGCCGCGTCCCTCGCTTGCTTTAGCCACAATATCGCTATCTTCTAACGCACCTGCCACAATAAAATCTGCACTGATAGAGATATTGCCACCGTCACCTTGACCATTTCCAGCGCCTGCTCGGCTGGAGATACTGCTACCTCGGCGTAATACCAAAGTCTCTAAATGGTTCAGCCAAAGATTCCCACCATTCCCAAACGCCGCCGCCGCCGTCAGCTGAGCATTATTATCCAGCCGCACAGATCGAGCATTCACCTCTACATCGCCTGAGTTTCCACGCCCCAAACTATTGACGGACACGCTCGCCCCATCACGAATCATCAGATTGCGAGTGTTAATCGTTAAGCTTCCACTATCTCCTGTAGGCTGAAAAGGAAATCCTTCTATCCCCGAAGAAGCTAAAATTCCGCTCGAAACCTCGCCTCTGAACGCAACTTCAGCCGTTCCACCCACTTCCACAGCATCAGTAGCGTTCACGATCAAATCGCCTCCTTTTCCTGAGCCGTAGGTGACAGACTGAATCTGGGCACCGTCTAAAACACTCAGTCGCCTTGTATTAATCTCGATATCTCCGCCCGTACCCAGTCCTTCTGTTGATGTCGTGATAAGCGTCGGCACAATGTTGCTGACACCACTCAGTTCAATAGACTCAGAAGCATTGATTCGCAATCGGCCGCCTTTCCCTAAGCCGCTCGTTCCACCGGAGATAACAGCTCCTTCACCGAGCCTCAACTTTTTAGTAGAGATATCTAAATTCGCACCGTCGCTCGTGCTGTCCTAAAAGCGGGGAGAAGACGATGGCTCCGCCCTCTATTTCTATGGATTCATCAGCAAAAACGTCTATTTGGCCTTTCGCTGAATTTCCTTCTGTCACATTTGCGATCGCGGCCCCTTCACCTATCGAAATATGTCGCCCACTGATAGAAATGCGCCCTTCTTTACCGCTGACATTCAATACCGACCTGCCCCCAAGGCGAATATCTTGAAAAGAGAGCGCATCCTCAAAGCTGAAATTGAGATCGGGCGTAAAAGAAACCTTACTATTCGTAGCAACACTGCCGAGAACAATTTGACCACCAAAAGCAGTTAGCCCCCCATTGTCTAAAAAGATGCCGTTGCTAATAAAAGCCAGTGTTTTTCCACTACTGACCTGTAGTCCAATGGAAACATCAGAGCCATCAGTAGGGTTCGATGGACCAGCCTGAGATTGATTGGTGATAGCACCAGCGCGCGCATCAAAAGAAAAACCAACAGGAGTACTTATGGTCAACAGCGGTGAAGCAGATTCAGCTGAGAGAAAGCTCGCGCCGTCTGAGAACTGAATGCTGTCTGCGGTACTCGCGACAAAAGAGCCAGCATTAGAGAGTGATGCGTTCGGGCCAAATATGATGCCACGGGAGTTAAGTAGAAAAAAGTTAGCAGATCCAGTCCCTACAACGGCCAAAGTCCCATCAATGTAGGATGCTCTCTGGGAGACTCTCGTAAAGATATTAGCTGCACCATCATCTGCAAAAGTCACTGTGACATTGCTTGGAATGCTGAACTCGCTAAAGCTATGAAACAAATTATCGCCTGCACGACTGCTGCCTGAAATGGTGCAGTCTGTCATGCACTGTGCGCCACCAGATATGTCAGTTTGTGTTGAGCCATCACGATAAATTCTGAGCGGTTCACTTTCTGCGGGCAGGCCGCTAAAAATGAGTGCAAAGCTGCTGCAATATAAAAATGCTAAACAGTACTTTTTTGGCATACGACACAAAGGAGTTGGGATTGATTAGTAGACCTAAGATGGGTCATCTTTTACGACAGCCTTCGCTGATGTCTACATCCGTCTATTCATCAATTTTTCCCGGTGTGATATGGCGCTAACTACATATCTGCCATTATTAAACAAGTCCCATATAAAAAAGCCCTGAACTCATTATGTTTCAAGGCTTTATCACAGATTTTTTATTGTCGAAGCGGAGAAATTAGATGCAGATCACGCCGTAGCCAGGAACGCGGAAGCAAAAGTTAGTTTCAGTACTGATTTCTTCTTCAGCTGTGGCGATCGCAACCGTTGATTCTGATAGATTGTCCGCTTCTGCTTTGACGGCTGTAGGAAGGGCGATCGCGGCTGCAATAGCGAGAGAAAATGTCAGAGACTTTGTAATAGCAAGCTTCATTGGGGCATTCCAAAAATAATGACTAAAGAACTCTCAAGAACGTTCGATTTCTTTTAAATTCTCTTGGATAATAATACGATTATTGTTGATAAGTAACCCGTGCTGAGGCATTAGATAGAGGTATAAAAAAGTACGTAGCAGCAGGCATTTATCGACAGATTTGTAAGCCGTGAGGTTTCTCTCTTGCGCGTGCTTAACACCCTCTACTCTATCCAAAGATGTACGTAGTTATGAAACGCTCAATCGAAGCGCTGGCGGCAAGCTTCGGTATCTTCTCTGTTCATAAATAGAAGCAGCTTCCTTAAAGTGAGAAAGACACAGGAGAGTCTCTTCTGTATGGGGCAGCCAAAACCCCCCAGCGTTTTTGAACAATTCTTCCTACCAAAAGGAGCTACCACATGAAAGCAATGATTAGCAGACAGTTCTCTCGAAAGTCAGTACTGCTCGGACTATGCAGCTTAGCAGCACTAACGGCTGTAGCACCTGTAAATGTTGCGATCGCAATGCCTGAGCTCGCACTAAACGCTCGTACAGACTCTTCTGACGTAGAACCTGGACTCCCTGGCCGTCGCTTGGGCGGCGGAAGTCGTCGAGATACGATGTTTGTTAACGTATCCGAATCTTTAGTTGCGTTAACAACCCCTAGCACTTTAAGTATTACGACAGCCGCACAGCCAGGTTTTCTTTTTCACGTACCTGAGATGGTATCAACCAATCAAGCGGAGTTCATTTTACGCGATAGCAACGACAATCTTGTGTACGAAGCTACATTTCCAGTAGACGCGAAAGCAGGCATTGTCAGCACTCAGACGGCTCAAGAGGCAGCTCAAGTTTCTAATATGCCAGCATTACGTCTCAACGAAAACTATCAGTGGTACTTTTCAATTTATGCAGAAGGTGCCGACCGTGCGAGTGATGTCGCTGTGCACGGCAGTATCCGCCGCGTTGATCAAGCTGACTGGCTAGCACAGCAGGCGATAGAAGCTGAACAGCTAGTGACAGCTGACCCACTTATGAAGGCGAAGCTTTTGTATCAGGAAGCAAACCTTTGGCACGATGCGGCGGCGATCATGTACGAGCTACGCCAAGCTGAGCCCAATAATGAGGCGATCGCATCCGAGTGGACACAGCTCCTAGAATCAGTCGGCATTAATAGACTCATACAACCCACCTCAGCCTCCGTTCAAGCAGGACTCAACTAAACCACAGAGCCGAAGTGACACCTAACCGCAAGCAAACAAAAACCGCCTCTTAGAGTAACCATTCTAAGAGGCGGCTTTTGTGAAACAAGGCGATGACTAGCAGGTAGCGACTACCAAAGGTTTAAGCGACTACCAAAGGTTTACTTGAGGGCCACCTGGATATGTCCATCTAGCCGGTGCGCCAGGACGCAAATCTAGGTGCACAAAACCATTCCCTACAGCCAAGCCACCTCTAGGGTGATAGCTTTTTAACTTATAAAAGACATCGACTAAATCGATATCTTCAACCCAGAAGTCAACGGCGTCTCCATACATGTGTCTGGAGTTGCGCGCGCCGCCAACGTAGCGATTGCTAATCGGGTCGCGATAGCCAGAGGTAATGCGAATGGGTCGATTGCCCAAAAAGGCGCGAACTTCATCCATGTACTTGGCAAGTTTGACAATCCGCTGCGTCACCGTAGCATCGACTGGAATGCGGGAGCCGCCCTTGGTAAATTCAGCCCAGCTAAAGTTTGAAACGCTAGGTTCAAAGTAGATAGGCTCATAGATACCAACGGGACGGCTAATACCAGGAATAGAAATTGTCGGGCCGAAATCAGGTGCGGGCGTAGGCTCAGCAACATTAGTAGCCGGTTCGTCCTGCTTAGGATTGTTTTTGGGTTCAGTGCCTTCTACTTTTGCGTGCAGCCCATATACAAACCAGCGGATGCCCTGGTAGCCTTCCATCGGCTGAGAAAGCTGAACGAACACGTGATCGTCAGCCTCGCTATTTGCAACCCCTTCATAGGGAAACTGATCAACAATCTCAAGCGAGGTGCCTGCTTTTACAGTCACCAGCTGATCGGGCAAATCTTTGTCTTTGAGCTGGTTGGCCTGAGTCGGCAGAGCCTTCAGGAATGTATCGGTAGTGATGACGACCTTCATAATGCGTTGGTAGATTTTGGCTAAGGGAACTGCGATAGGAGTGTCCTAACATACCTACAAGATGCCCACAATCCTATCTACAAACGGCGATTGAATGGTTGTAATAGAACAACAACAAACATTGCTACAAGGCAGATAGCAAAACCTATTCGGGTCAACCGGGACGCTACCTAACTTGCGTTTTTTACCAAGGCAGAACTTCACCGTTGGAGTGCCAGAACGTGCCGGTTGTCGCCAACGTAAGATCGTCAATTCTGTTTAAAAGTCCCTTAACCGATTCTTCAGGAGAGATCCCGTTAGGCGTGAAATCAGTCATGCCTGTACTCACCAGTCCAGGATGAAGAATAGCAACGGCAATTCCTGCCTCTTTAAGATCGTGAGAGAGAGATTTTCCTGCCATAGACACGGCCACTTTTGACATTCGGTAGGCGTACGAACCGCCAGAAGTGTTGTCTTCAATCGAGCCCATGCGACTGGTCATCATCGCAACTTTTGCACTGTTCGCTTTTTTAAGGTTGGGAATGAGGGCTTGCGTAAACTTGAGTGGCGCGATCGCATTCACCTCAAACAGCTTTCGTATGCCCTCAACATTCAAGTCATTCAGGCCAGAGCGCTGGTAAATACCCGCGTTGTTGATCAGCACGTCTATCGGCCGCTGATCTAGCGTTTTAAGAAGCGTTGCGATCGCGCCATCATCCCCAATATCAACCCCCGTTTCCACCTGCACGCCCGACTTGTCAGCCAGCGCCTCTAGCTCATCAGAACGGCTGCGACAGGTCGCAATAACCTCATCGCCCCTAGCCTGTAGCTGCCTGCAATATTCAAATCCGATGCCTCGGTTAGCCCCAGTTACCAAATAAGTCGCCATTCGTTATTGCTATAAAAATTCCACGCTTCAATGTTATCGCTTTGCCCCACTTCAAAAAGTTCAATACTTCCAAACCTATTCACTGCCTATTCCTCGATAGACACCAGCTCTAGCTCAAAGGTTAAGTCTTGGCCCGCCAGCGGATGGTTGCCATCTAGCGTCACCATGTCGCCTTTAATATCGGTAATCGTCACCGCCATCGCCTCACCATTGGGCACCTGCATTTCCAGTCGCTGACCCGTTTCCAGCTCAAAATCCGCCGGTATATTTGCCCTTTCAATATCCGCCACCATCTCTTTACGGTACGGGCCGTAAGCCTCATCTACCGGAATTGTTTTAGTCACGCTCTCTCCTGGCTCTAGCCCCGTCACAGCCGCATCAAATCCGGGGATTACCATGCCTGTTCCCAAGGTGAATTCTAGCGGAGCGCGACTTTTAGAAGAGTCAAATACCTGGCCATTGTTGAGCGTGCCAGTGTAATGAACTTTAACGGTGTCGCCTGCTTTTGCCTGAGCCATGATGGAAGTTTTGATGATAGATTCTAACGGCTATAGTAGCGCCACCTGGCAGGCCGCTTTTATAGAAGTGTATTTGTTGATACACTTTATAGGCGTAGCCTTCGTAAATTTCCATTGTATGACCGGGAAAAATAGCGCTGAGCGCGTCCGGTCGCTACGAATGAATTGATCATAATTCAAGATGATCTATCAAGAGGTTCCACAGCTCGCACAAGTCTTTTGCTGTGGCATGCGCTCAATTTTTCTCTCGCTGAATTCAAGTGTCTTATCGTCGTCCCGACAATTTTTTTTCAAAAGGTCTGCTGTTTCGCTCGGTCTGTTTGGTGATGCTAATCGCCATTGTCTATGCGCTAAAGCTTTTTACTGAAGCAACTCGCCCCGATAGCGAAACCGCGCCTCAAATTTCTGTTCCTTTGCTCACGCCCAATCAAAGTGATAACCCCGTTAGCAACTTCTTTAAGCCGCTAGGCTATAAGGACTTATCCACCCGCGTGAGAAAACAGTCCGAATAGTGATTCTCTTCAAGCCATTGCGATTTAAGCTATTCCAATCCCAGGATAAGCTTGAGGGAAAGTACGCTTTAAGGAAATAGCCACATGAGGATGCGCATTAAGCCCTGGCAGATTGCTGTACTGGTGGCTCCGATTGCCACTATTGTCATATTTTTGCTAGTGGCGGCAGGTCAGCAAATTCGCGCCTGGGGCATTAACTGGATCTGGGCCGTTGTTATTTTTGTGCTGCTGGGCTGGCGGTGGCTGGTGGTTAAGTGGACGCGTCCGGCGATCGCTGAAGCTGAAGCGTTGGTCTCTGAAGTGACTGCTGAACTGGAAGCCGCTGCTGAAGAAGCGGAAGAGGTCTATCAGATCAATGCAGGCAGCAACGGTAGTTCAGGCGCGCAGGTAGAAACAGCCCTAGCGAGCATCTTGCAAGAGGCCCAAGACGATCCGCCCGTGTGGGATGACTGGGCGCTATTTTGGCAGCGCTGTTTGGCGCTGGTGACCTCAGTATCCCAGGCGTATCACCCAGAGGTGAAACGACCGCTGCTCAATATATATGTGCCAGAGGCCTACGGGCTGATTCGAGGCACCGTGGATGATACCGATCGGGTGATGCAAAAGCTCTCTCCGGTGCTCAGCCAAGTTTCCATTGGGCAGATGGTGGAAGGCGTCGAGATGTACCGCAAACTGGAGCCATCGGCGAAGAAGCTAATTAAGGCAATTAACTGGGCACAGTGGGTGCTAAATCCGGCAGCTGCGATCGCCCGCCAAACCAGCTCAAAGTACACCGGGCAAGCCAATCAACAAATTCTGCTCAACCTCAGCAATATGCTGCGCGAAAGTGCGCTGCGAAACCTCGCACAGCAGTCAGTGGCTCTGTACGGCGGCGGCGCGAAAGTGGCGTTTGAAGAGATCGCCGCTGAGGTGAAGACACCCGTACTTGCCCAGGCCGAAACTCAAACGCTTCAAAGCATTTTAGAGAGCGCCGAGCCGGTTGAAGCTGTTGAGCAAAAGCCTGTCAATATACTGCTCGTGGGTCGCACAGGTGCAGGCAAGAGTAGCGTAATTAATACGCTGTTTCAGGCAGATAGAGCAGCGGTTGATGTGCTACCGAGCACCGATAAAATTCAGAGCTATCAGTGGCAGCTGCCAGCGGGGCTGGGACGGAAAAACGCGCCTAGCGAAATGCTGACGCTATGGGATACACCCGGCTACGAACAGGTTCAACGAGAAGATCTACGCGATCAGGTCATTGACTATGCCAGTGAGGCCGATCTGCTGTTGCTGATCACACCCGCCCTAGATCCGGCCTTACAGGTGGATGCTGATTTTTTACGAGACATGCGTGAGGCTGTGAGCGATTTGCCCGCGATCGCAGTCGTCAGCCAGGTCGATAAGCTCCGCCCCATTCGGGAATGGAGCCCGCCCTACCACTGGCAAACCGGCTCTTGGCCCAAGGAAACCTCTATTCGCGAGGCCGTGAACTACCGCGCTGAAAAGCTGGGCGAATACTGCACGCAAGTTCTGCCGCTGGTGACACGAGATGTCCAGGCCGGAAAGGAAAGAGCCGCTTGGGGAGATGACGCGCTTTCTACCGCGCTGATGGCCGCGATCGCCCCGGCCAAACAGCTCCGCCTCGCCCGATTCTTCCGCAGCCGCACGGCCAGAACTAGCGCGGCGGCTAACATCATCAACCGCTACACCGTTCAAATGACCACCACTGAAGGCCTCACCAAGCTATTCAAAAGCCCAATTTTACAGTTCATCTCAACCATGACCACCGGCACCCCAGCGTTAGGCGCTGTGCTCACAGAGAAAATTCCCGTCGAAGAGGTGCCGTTGGTACTTGGCAAACTGCAAATGGCCTACGAGCTATTTTCCCTACTCACAGAAGACAGTGGATGGAAGGCAACCGGCGCCGCTGGCTTTGATCTGCTGGCGCTATGGCCGCTGCTGCTAAAAAACAACGACCGCGCCGCTGACAAACAGGCCTGGGCTTTTGGGCATGCCCTAGTGGAATACTGGACTCAAAACATTTCGCCTGATCAGATGGAAAATCGCATCGACTTTTACCTTGATCAAAAAGGATGAATCCAGTTGCGACCCAACAGTCGGTTTGATATGTCAGGAAAGCCGCCGTTTGTCCATGACTTCAGTAGCAGCATAGATTTTGGGGCATCTAGCCGAGGCAAGGCATATAGAAAGGTGTCGCCTCTTACGATCGGATCGTCGGTGGCAACCACGGCGGATCTGAGCTGAGCGGCGATAACCTGAGCCTGAGCTTGTTCACTGTAGCGGTTGTAAGGAAAGGCCAAATGCTCCGGGCGATCGCCCGTTTCTTGAATCATTTGCTCAATTGAGATCTCCATTTCCTTCGCTGTTTGATCGCTGTGCGTTCGCAAATCTAAGTGGTTCGCCGTATGAATACCGAGCGTAATATCAGGATACTCATCCTTAAGCGCTCTCACCTCATCCCAGCTCAGCGCCAGCCGAGGCGGATAGGCCTTGGGCGCAAGCTGCTGGTCAATTTCTTGAAGCAGCGCTTGCCGGCACTCAACGCTGGCCTCTATCAAATAGCCAGTAATCGCCCGGTAGGCCTGTTGCCTTTGCCTATCGTCTGTCAAATCCCATTTTTTCAAAGATTCTATTGAAAACGATTTAAGGTTCAGCTGATGCTGACTGCGCGCTCTAAATGCAGAGTAGAGCATATCAATCCACTGACTTTCTCCTTTTTCCACATAAGCCGTTGCTAGGTATATGGTGGCTGGCACATTGTATTTGGCTAAAATCGGCGCAGCGACCGTGAGGTTATTGCGGTAGCCGTCGTCAAAGGTGATCGCAACGGTGCCTCTGCGAATGGGCTCCCCATTCTCTATTTGTTCAACGAGCCGGTTGAGAGAAATTACATGGCGATGCTCAGCCAAAAATCGTATCTGCGCCTCAAAGGTTTCAGCTGCTAGGCTGTTGCACGGATCTATCCATTCAATTTCTTCCGATGAAGGTATGCTGTGATACATCAAAATTGAAGCAACCGACTCATGCTTTATATGCACCTTTAAGTACGCATAAAGTGAAGACAGTCCAGATTGATATAGCAGCAGATGAAGCTGTCTGAGCGTGCGTTCTTTGGCGGTGTAAGTCGGGGCCGTGTCGTGTGGTAAAAGTGACGAGACGTTCTGAGAGAAACGATTCAGGAGAGCGTTTTGTAACATATCGATTGGAAATATAGCGCGCACTCTTTTGCTGCGCCCGTGCCCATGTGTGTGGCAAAATTGACCGGTACGAGACGGGCGATCGCAAGAGAATGTCACGCAAAAAAGGAAGAAAGGTTAGAGTACAGCTTGCACTCACGCCGATTGCTAGTAGATGCTTTCATACCTAAGAGGCCGATGTTTTCATATATGTTCCGGATAAGGGAAAAAGTTACGTGTTGCTAAAGTCTCGTTTGTGGTGGTTTGGTGGGGCGTTGACGATGACGCTTTTGATTTCCTATTGGACATTAAATAATAAGGGGGGAGCGATCGCCTTTAGTCAGCGCCCGCCCGAGCTAATAGCACAGCCTTCAAAGCCTCTGACTGCGCCAGTTGCTTCTGCTTTTGGCAGTCATGCTGATGTATTGGCTGCGATCGCCCCTAGCCAAGTGGTGTATCTAGCCGAAACTCACAGCGACCCCGCAGATCACGCGGCTCAGCTCGCCATTATCCAAAAAATGGACGAGCAAGGTGATATTGCTATCGGCCTAGAGATGTTTCAGCGGCCTTTTCAATCCGTTTTGGATGCCTATATAGCAGGCGAAATTACCGAAGAAGCGCTGATTGCCGAGAGCGAATACGAAACGAGATGGGGCTTTGATTGGGAATTTTACGCGCCGATAGTCCGATATGCCAAAGCCAACCAAATTCCGCTGCTGGCACTCAATACTCCAGCTGAGATCACCCGAAAAGTAGCCGTTTCTGGGCTAGAAAGCCTAGAAGGTGACGAACTCACACACATTCCGCCTGTTTCAGATATCTACATTGGCGACAGCGAATATAAGGCTTCTGTTCGCGAAGTATTTAGCGCTCATGGCGGTATGGGCCACAGCATGAGCTTCGATAACTTCTTTGCAGCGCAGGTGCTATGGGACGAAACCATGGCCGAGCGGGTAGCACTCTCTCTAGCAGCTGAGCCCGATCGGCAGGTGATTGTGCTCGCAGGTGAAACGCACATCCTTTACGGCTATGGCATCCCTAGCCGGGTTGCACGTCGGATGCCCCAGGTCGCTCAGGCCAGTGTGCTGCTAGCACCTGAAGCAGAAACAGCTGAAGCCACTGACTTTGTTTGGGTGACTTCCGATTGAGCTGCGTTTGATTTGGCCAAATCTGAGCTGATAGGTTTAACGATAGCGTCCTGTGCTTTAGACGCTCGCAGCTGACCGCAGGCAGCATCCTTCTCAAGCCCTCGTGAGTAGCGAACGCTGACGGCAATGCCTTTATCCTTTAGCTGCTGGGTAAAGCCTTCCACGCGCGCGCGCGTTGGCCGCTTGTAATCGACTTCAGTGATGGGATTGTAAGGAATCAGATTCACGTGGCTTTGAAAGCCGCGTAGCTCGCTGGCTAGCTCTATTGCGTGCTCGGGCAGGTCGTTTAAGTCGGCTAAAACAATGTACTCAAAGGTCACGCGTCGGCCGGTGAGCTTTACATAGTCGCGGCACTCGCTGAGTAATTCTTTAAGGGGATAGCGCTCGGCGCTTGGGATGAGCTGGGTGCGCAGCGTCTGGTTGCTGGCGTGCAGACTGACCGCGAGCGTCACTTGCAGCTGCTGTTCCGCGAGGCGGCGAATGTGTCCGGGAATGCCTACGGTGGAGACAGTGATAGAGCGCTGGCCGATGCCGATATCTTGATTGAGCGATCGCACCGCGGCCACCACATTATCCGTGTTCAATAGCGGCTCGCCCATCCCCATAAACACAATGTTGCTCACCCGCCGACCAAAATCTTCTTGAACCGTCAGCACCTGATCAATAATCTCATAGGTCTCTAGATTTCTCGCAAAGCCGCCCTTGCCCGTCGCGCAAAAATCGCAGCCCATCGGACAGCCAATCTGCGAGGACACACACACCGTCAGCCGCTTGTCTGAAGGAATGCCCACGGCTTCAATAATGTGGCCATCGGTGAGCTTGAGCAGGTATTTGATGGTGCCATCGGGTGATTCAGAACGGTATTGGACGTGCGATCGCCCCACCGGGTAATCCTTTACCTCAGCACGCCACTTCTTAGAGAACACCGTCACCTCATCTAAGCAGCGAATCCCCTTTTGATAGATCCACTGGTGCAGCTGCTTCCCTCGATAGCCCGGTTGACCGTGAGCGACAACCCACTCAGTCAGCGAGGCAGCAGACTGGCCGAGCAGGGGCATTTGCAGTGCGTCCACCTGGGTCGCAACAGCTGAGGCATCAAGAGTGGTTGCAACCATAAGGTTTAGAAATCGAGTTACTTAGGAAGAGACCGTTTTCTCGTCCAAGCCGATTGTAGCGATTAATGGCGCGACGGATCGCCATCATTCATCAAATCGACCAGTCCCTCTGTCAGCGCCTTCGGGTCCATAAACAGCACTTTAGAGTTATCGCTCTCGCCAATTTTTTGGTTTGCGGCGACATAGCGCTGCGCCAGCAAATACTGCAATATTTCTCGTCCACTGTTCGTAGCCTGTAGCGCTTCAGCCAGCAGCCGCATAGATTCTACGTCAGCTTGAGCTTCCGAAATTTTGGCGTTCTTCTCGTAGGAAGCCGCACGCTCTTTTTGCATCGCGTCTAGTACGTTTTGAGGCGGCTCTAGCTTCTGAATCTCAACTCTATTCACCTTCAGGCCCCAAGGTGCCGTCGCCTCGTCTAGCACGTCTAGCAGGGCGCGGTTAATGTCATCTCTAGAAGAAAACAGCTCTTGAAACTCTGTTTTACCCACTTCTGAACGCAGTGTCGTAATTACCAGCTCCTGCATCGCAAACTCTACGTCTTCGATGGCATAGTAGGTGCGCTCCAAATTGTAGATGCGCCAGTAGATAATGGCGTCTACATCCAGGTTTACGTTGTCTTTGGTGATGGCTTTTTGCGGCGGAATGTCGAGCGTTTGCTCCCGCAAAGAATCCTCAAGCGCAATCGAATCTAGCAGCGGCACGATGATGTTTAGCCCGGGCTCCAGGGTTCTGCGGTACCGGCCCAGTCGCTCAACAAGTGCAGCATTACCTTCCTTGATAATGCGCACAGAGCCAACACCATAACCAACTAATAGAAACCCAAGGATGGCTACAATCGACGAGAACATGAGCGGTGACTCTTAAAGTGTGCTCTCTACTTAGCACATATTTGCCTGATGTTTGCTTAAGAAGAGTGCTTTTGCTTGAGAAAGTATAGATGAAAATATTCGATCTGTGCTTCGAGCTGTCGAGCTGCTCCCGTGTCTTCCGCTAGACGCCCGTAAATACCTGGTGGGAACGCTATATCCAGAAACCTTTTTATACATTAGGTTTACTCGATATTACTCAGTTTATTTGATATAAATTCATGTCTCTATCAAAAACACTCGCTTGGAGTGCATTAGGTGCGGCCATAGCGACCCTCAGTGGCTCGCTATGGCCGAGTCAGTCTGCACTAGCAAATTCACCCTCTACGCTATCTGCCGATCTCTCAAGGTTTAATCAAACGCGCATAGCACAGGTTAATAATGCTGATCTTGCCTGCTACCTACGCAGCCTAGAAGGGGTTCAGTATGACTTAAGCGCACTTTGCGCCGGGTTTGAAACGGCCCAAGAAGTTGTTCTACAAACGGGTGATGTGCAGGTTACGCTGCGTTGGGATACTGCTGATGACTTGGATCTGTATGTGCGCGATCCGTTCGGGGATGAGGTGTTTTATGGCAATCCTGCGGTGCCCTCAGGCGGATTATTAGACGTAGACGCTAACGCAGGCTGCACAGCGCAAATGTCCGAACCTGTAGAGAATATCTTTTGGCCAACAGGAGAAGGCAAGCCCGGTGACTACGTGGTGACCGTCGATTTGTTTAGCTACTGCGGCGATGAAGTACCCATTAACTTTACGCTCACAACCTTAATTAAAGGAGACGTTCAAACCCAAACAGGCACCGTCTCAGCCGATCAGCGAAGAGTAAGTTTCCCGTTCGTCTTCCCAGAAGCAGGTACAGCAACACCCGCACCGGCTGACACCGCTCCGTAGCCGATTGCCAGCCTGAACATCAGGCATGAATGTCAGGCGCTATTGCACGCTCAGCTCTAGCGGAACTTCGACGGTAAAAGCGGTCTGGTTATGGCCGCTTTCCACTTCTATAGAGCCTTCTAGGTGGCCAACTAGCTTTTGGGCCAGCGCTAGCCCTAAGCCAGTACCACCCTGTTTCCAGGGGTCTGCGCTAGGCACCCGATAGAACTTATCAAAAATGCGCTGGCGTTCTGCCTCTTCAATTTCAACGCCCGTATTAATAACGCTGAAGCTAATACTGCTCGCACCACCGGTCACGCCAATATGAATGCTGTGCCCAGGCGGTGTGTACTTACAGGCATTGTTAATTAGTTCTGCCAGCACACGCTCAATGCTCGCCAGATCAGACACGAGCTCCGGCAGGTTTTCTGGAACCGTCACAGACAGCGTTTGCTCTCGGCTTTTAGCTCTCGGCTTGAATCCATTGACCAGATTAGGCAGCCAGTTCACCAAATCAATCGGCTGAAGCAGCATCGGATGGTTGCCAACGTCTAGCCTCTGCAAGTCCAGCAAATCGTTAATCAGGCTAATCTCACGCTCACATTCTTCTTTCAAAATTCGATAGTAGCGAGCGATTCGACCTTGCTCTAGCTGAGGCTTTTCTAGCTCGCTATCTAAATCGTGCTCTTGGTTGAGCGTGACGCCCAAAAGCTGAAGGGCTACGCGCATACTCGTTACGGGCGTACGTAGCTCGTGAGAGACGGTGCTAAGAAAGTCGTCTTTGAGCGTGTTAACGCGCTCTAGCTCGCGGACTTGAGACTGAGATTCTTGATAGAGTCTGGCCTGGCGAATAGCGATCGCGCACTGATTGGTCACCTGCTGCACCAGCCGAATATCTAGCTCGCTCAGGTAGGAGTCAGCGTCATTAATTAGCCACAGGTCGCCAAGCACGTCACGGTCATCAAGTATCGGCGCAGCAAACATAGAAACCAGCCCCCGCTCTGGGTTAGGAAACGTAGAGCAAAACTGAAGGTACTGACCTGCGAGTAAAAGCTGATAGACCTCAGAATAAGCTTCCATCTGTGACACCCGCCCTTGCATCGGCGCAAGGCCCGCAGAGCATTCGTAGTAAACCGTTGAAGTCCCTTGCTCTAGGTCATAAAGAGCTGTATTGGCGGCCTTGATATTGAGCGCTTTGACCAGCTCGTCTACGGCCGTTTGTAGGATTTGCTGCTCGTCCAGGCTATCGCGCACGCGGTCAGTGATGCGTTTGAGCGTAGATTCTAGATGCAGAGCGGTATCCAGCTCTTCTTGATTCGCCTGAAGTTTCGCAGTCAGCAATTTGTTGTCATCTTGAGCGATCGCTAGCTCAATCACGTTTTGTAGCGTATTAATCAGCGCTGGCTGGCCTTCTATATTGATGAGCTGGCGATGGCCAATAGCCTGATAGGTATCGCTAAAGGCAATCGGCTGCGTGCTGGCTTGCTGCGTGCTAAAAAAGAGGTCGTCTTGCTGCGTGAGCTGCTGGGCCACCAGCTGCGGCAAAAAGTCTGTCTCACTGCGGCCAATGATGGCTTCTGCGCTCAGGCCAATCAAATTTGCACCTGCTGCGTTGACGTAAATCCACTGGTGCCAGTCGTTTTTAACGTAAACCGGTTGAGCAGACTGACTGGTGAGGGCTGAGGCGATCGCGCCTAAAAGGTCGGACATAGCAACGGATCCAGACTCGGACGGGGTGATCGAAAGACTCATTGCGCAATTAAACGGTTGTCAATGTAGATAACATGCCCTGTTTAGTCCTAAAAATATAAGCCATTGTTGATATATCTGATGTGAGGCCTGTCATTTCCGCACTAACTAGCACTGGCTATAGGTACTAGCCGTAGATGGCATTACATAAATACTTGTAAAGCCTTTATATTGCCCAGCCTATTCGCAGGCATAGGATAATTTGTCGGTATGCTTTTTGCCTTATGCCTATGCCATCAGATTCTGTCGCACTGGTTTCGCCCGTTGTTGAAGCGCCCTCTGGCACGCAGGCCACAAAACCGCTGCGGTTAGGCGTGATGGCATCAGGCAGCGGTAGCAATTTTGAGGCGATCGCCACTGCCATCAATCAAGGTACGCTCAATGCCCGCATAGAAATCGTTATCTACAACAATCCCAACGCGAAGGTTGTAGATAGAGCAAACCGGCTAGGCATTCCCGTAAAGCTGCTCGACCATCGCACCTTTGAGAATAGAGAAGCTTTAGACGCGGCGATTGTAGCGGCGCTCTCAGCAGCAGGCGTGGACTGGGTGATTATGGCGGGCTGGATGCGGCGGGTGACCGAACGGCTGATTTCGGCCTTTCCTCAGCGCATTTTGAACATTCATCCCAGCCTACTGCCCAGCTTTCCGGGCGTGCGCGCCGTAGAACAAGCGATCACAGCAGGGGTAAAAATTGCGGGCTGTAGCGTTCACTATGTAGAGCTGGTCGTTGATAGCGGGCCGATTGTGATGCAAGCAGCCGTGCCCGTACTGCCAAATGACAGCGTAGACGCGTTGCAGGCTCGCATTCAGGAACAGGAACATCGCATTTTTCCTGAAGCGATCGCGCTAGCGGCTCAGATGACTGCTCAAACGGCTAATAGCTACCCGGCCAAAGCGCAAATCAACCAAAACAAAATTGATAAAAGTTGATAGCTTCCCAAACGGTTTATTAACTGTCCGGAAAATATAAAGATCAGAGAAAATAACGACACGCAAGTGAATTCACTTAAGTGTTTTTGATATTATTTTGGAAAGCAAATAAGCCAGCGTTAAGCACTACTAAAACAAGGGAAAAAGTTGATTTTACCGATTGATTAAATCAACTTATAGGTAGGAGATAACGCTGACTTGTTTAACTGCAATCTGATATATCTACCGAGAGAAAATGACCTATTTATTTGCGATGCTGGCGACGGTGAGCCTGTACTATCTGCTCGATTAACTTTATTTTGGCTTGGATAGACACTCATCTAGAAACTTACTGTGACAGTAGCTATAGCGGCTTATACGGATAGAGTCCCGTTCTTTTAAGAATGAAATATTAACAAAAATAGTTCTTTTAACGGATTTAACTATCAACATAAGTTGCTATGTTCGAGTCACCATATTTTATGGTGATGGGTGAGTGTTAACTCTCTAACGATTGCATTAGTTTAATCTTCTCTTTTTCAGCTTCTTGCTGATAGCTTTATTTGGTTTTTTGTCCGGAGCATAACGCTAGGCAAGAGAAGACTGAAATGTGAGACGTTAGGGTTCAACAAAATGTTCGGAATGTCAAATTTTAAGTCGTCTAAATCTAAAGATAAGGTCAACGGACTGGAGTCTTTAGTTCGTAGCGCAATGATGAACGGTGAGCTTGCACCCGGTGTGGCCGCTCAGATAGATCGCTATCGCGCAGGCAAACCCTCTTGCGAGGAAAAACGCATGCTCGCTATTTTGGATGATGCGATCGCCGACGGCTGCGTTACGCCCATTGAGCTATCGACGATGAAGTCTAGACGCCAGGTTGCCTACAGCGTCAGCTAAGGGGCTAAGCAATGAGCTTAGAAACACAGCACGCGCACCACCCATCGTCTGCAATGTTTTTGACCTGTATCCAAACAGCTTTTATTCAAAGTCAATAGCCAAACAAAATTAGCTTTTAGGAAGATGGCAGCGCGGTCAGTGGCCGCTATAACTTAAGATCTAAACCTCAGATGCTTTAGCACAATTGCTCCGGCACTCTAAGGCTAAGGCGGCTGTTTGCCGTCTTTTTTATTTCTTGAACGCGCTAATGCCCTTGACTGCTTTGCCACCCTCTACGCTGTCTAAACTGACGAAACTAGATAGATCGCTCACCAGCCCGCTTGAAGTTTCCAGGTGGATGCTGTTCTCAATGGGCATCCGTATTCGGCTGCACCACGCCGAGCGACTGCCTCAGTCTCCCTTTTTAATGATTTCCAATCACCGCAGCTTTTTAGATGCACCGCTGCTGGTAGCGGCGGCCAAAAAGCCGGTACACTTTGCCTGTCATCACTACATGTCGCAGGTGCCCGTGATGCGTAACATTGTAGATGCGCTGGGCTGCTTTCCTTTAGATGAGCCCAAGCAGCGAGGGCGCAGATTTTTTAAGCAGGCGACTGGCTTTTTGCGATCGCAAGAATCTATTGGCGTGTTTCCAGAAGGCACGGGCCCGATGGTTGATGTGCCCCCATCCAATGAAGTGGGTGAATTTCATAGAGGCTTTGCGCACCTGGCGCTGCGTGCGCCTGTTGAAAAATTGCAGATAGTCCCTGCTGCGATTTTAGCCCTAGAAGAAATACAGCAGGAGACTATCCCTTTTCAGCTTCTGAGCTGGTTTGATCCAACCGAGCCGTTATTTCAACAGGCAGGACTGCACCCAGCCGTTATTTATCGGAAGGTAGCCGTCGTCATAGGTGAGCCGATTGTGATTACCCCCTCCATGCTAGACGCGTACGGCGGTCGCCAGTCTGGAAAGACGGCGCTTGACTTAAGCGAGCAGTGCCACGCAACCGTGGCTGCCCTACTCAAGACGGGCTGTTACTAACAGTGGTTTCTGCCCACCGATCCGTCAGCCTTAGGGCACCTAGGCCTGCGCGCCCCAGCAAGCCACTGTTTGTTTTTTTGCCGGGAATGGACGGCACTGGCGCACTGCTACACACTCAGCTCGATCAGCTGATGCCTTGGTTTGATATCCGCTGTGTGGCGATCGCCCCTGATGACTTAAGTGACTGGGAACGGCTAGCACGTCAAATTAGCCAGCTGATTATTGACGAAACAGGCGATCGCCGCCGAACCATCTATCTCTGTGGCGAATCTTTTGGCGGCTGCTTAGCGATGCAGGTACTCACACAGTCGCCGCATCTATTTACACGCGTCATCCTAGTCAATCCAGCGTCTTCTTTTCGTCGGCTCCCCTGGATGCAGCTGGGGCCAATGCTCACGCAGCAGCTACCAAACGTAGCCTACCGCTACAGTGCAAAGGGGCTCGTGCCTTTTTTAATTGAGCCCTTTCGGGTGTCTAGGCGCGATCGCAAAGCGTTAGAAAAAGCGATGGGTTCGGTACCGGCCAAAACGGCAGCGTGGCGAATGGGACTGCTCGGCGCCTTTGAAGTAGAGCGCCTGCCTCTAGAGCGAATGAATCATCCCATTCTGCTGATTGCAGGCGGGAACGACCGGCTCCTACCTTCTCAGCGAGAAACCAGGAGCTTACAGGCTCGCTTTCCCAATGCAACGTCACTTTTACTACCCGATAGCGGTCATGCCTGCTTGCTAGAAAGAGACGTTAATTTACAGAAGATACTTCATCAGCATCAGTTTTTAGCACCGCGCTAGGGACGTATGCCTCTATTATTTAAACACCTACGATGAAAATCTCTATCTTCTTAAATCCCATGTCAAAGTTCTTTGGCTGGTTTCGTCAGCTAAGCTATCGGTTCGTTTGCTTTTTAGCGATCGCGCTCTTTTCCACTCAGCTCATGGCAGCCCCAGTCCTGGCAACCGGCATATACAGCATGCCGCAGTCAGCTAGCAGCAAAACCTGGTTTATAGACGAAGCCGATCAGGTCTCCAGGCTCAATGAGGGCAGAATTGAAACGTCGCTAAAGCAGCTCGCTGAGCAAACGGGTAATGAAGTTCGCTTTGTCACCATTCACCGACTAGACTACGAAGAAACAGCCCAGTCCTTTGCCGATCAGCTCGCTGAACTTTGGTTCCCAACGCCTGAAACAAGAGCGAATCAAACGGTGATTGTACTCGACGATTTAACCAATACCATCGGCATCAGCGTCGGTGAGCAAACTTCTGACGTGTTGACTGATGAGATTGCTCAAAGCGTGGTTGATGAAACCATGAAGGTGCCCTTGCTGCGTGGGAACCAGTACAATCAAGCCTTTTTAAATGCATCGGATCGTCTGGTGGCCGTGATTTCTGGTGAGCCAGACCCTGGCCCTCCAGAATATGACAACAGCGTTGATACCGATAGAACGTATGCCACAGCTGAAGAAACTGAAGCCACGCGCGGATCTTCAACAACGGTAGTGATTGTGCTACTCATTGCTGCAACGGTCATTCCTATGGCGACTTACTACTGGTATATGTCGGCGGGCGGCTAAAGCTAAGTCGTGAGCACGCAACAAAAGCGATAGAAAAGGGAGGCCCGACGATAGATACGGAACCTCCCTTTTTTGCGGCTTTTAGTGGGCGTGACTAGCTAGCGTGGCTATAGAAATAGAATGCAGAGAATCACAACGACTGCGACAAACACAAGCGGTCTAGCCTTATCTTCCTCAGAGATATTGTCAGAAGGCTCTGGGAAAGAGTAGTGGGGTGCGTTTATTGGATGAGACAGTCTGCGCTGATGTGATTGGAAACTTCGCATATTGGGAGAAAGCGATGTATCGATTGAGACAGGGGGAAGCTCCTTGTGAAAGTTACAGTTAAGGCAGTCGAAGGTGGTGGGCGATCGCTTAACGATAGAGTGCTTGCTACATTTGGGGCATTCGACAGTTTCAGAACGCAATCGACTGCTGGGTAAAGCTGCGGAAAGTGAGGTTTGCATAGAAGAAACACCTGGGTAGAGTTGAAAGATGACGATATGAGAATATCCGCGCCGTTAAGATCACGGATATCTCAGTACTATCACCGCCTTACTAATCTCACAGATAGCCGAGTTGTTTCGTCCGAGTAACTACGCAATCCATTTGCTAGCAGGCTCATAGCGTTTAAAAGAGTCGTAAATTCACCCAGGAAGTATTTTTTAAGGAGGGGGAATATACGCGATTTATTCGCTAGGCTTAACATAAAGCTTTCACTTTGAGATACGCCTCGCCTATGGACTGGTTGAATCGACTGCCGCGCTGGATGGTATGGGGGCTGGCGTTACCCATTGTGGCGCTCAATGGCTGGGTAGCACTACAGATATTTTCTTACTTTCGCTCGCAGCTGACTATTTTCTTAACGGCGACGCTGCTCTCGTTTGTGCTCAACTATCCAGTAGAGCTGCTGTCGCGGTTTCGGCTGAAGCGATCGCTCGCCATTTTGATCGTGCTACTCAGCGCACTGTCCGTCCTCGGCGTGCTCGGCGTACTACTGGTGCCGCCGCTCGTAGAACAGCTCAATGAACTCATCGGCAGGCTTCCTTCCTGGTTAGATTCGGGAACTTCCCAGCTCACGGCACTGCAAGATTGGGCCATCAGCCTAAATCTACCGATAGATCTCACGCGTTTGTCAGGTCAGCTGCAAGGCAAGATCACCACGCAGCTGCAAAGTATTAGTGCAGGCGTCATTGCTTTACTGCCCGATGCCATTGGCGGGGTGATTGATATTGGCCTCACGGTAGTGCTGACGTTTTATTTGCTGCTGCACGGCAATCGCCTCTGGGATGGTATTTATCAGTGGCTCCCTGAAGGCTGGAATGAACACGCACGCCCTCTGATTAGGCGTAACTTTCGGAACTATTTTTTGGGCCAGTTTACGGTGGCGCTGCTCATGGGTACGGCCATGACCATTGCCTTTGTTGTTATTCAGGTGCCTTTCGGCCTATTGTTTGGTATCGCAGTCGGCATCATGGCGATTTTTCCCTTTGGCCCTGCGCTGAGTATTACGGTTATTAGCTTTTTGACGGCGCTGAAAAGTATCTGGCTCGGCGTGCGGGTGGTGACGGTAGCCGCGATTATTGATCAGGTGGTGGAGAATGCGATCGCCCCTCAACTTATCGGCGGCTTTGTTGGTCTCAATCCCGTCTGGATTTTAGTTTCTTTGCTAATTGGCACCAAAGTTGCAGGCGTTTTGGGCCTAATAGTAGCAGTCCCAGTCGCGAGCTCTATTAAAAGCCTGTTTGAAGCGAGTAAAACGCCACCTTCACAGCCCGCTCAAATCACCTCAGAGATAGAAGAGTCCACGCCCGAAGGAACAACGCTAGCATCAGCATAGAAGGTTCTTTTGACGACTTCTCTAGCGTACTAGGCAAGCAAACAACAAACTATGTGCCAACGTTTGACTCTGTTTGAAAAGCAAGCTTTACGCCATGCGCTTCTGTCACAATTGAACGTGCCACACTCGGCTCCAGACCTGTCCCCTTGTGCACAGGTCTTGTTGTGAAAAACTGATCGAATATTTTATTTTGAATATATTTGGGAATGCTCATGCCATTGTCTTTAATTCGGACAATGGCGTGATTAATAACAGAGTTGTCATCTGCAACTAGAATGGTGTTTTTTTGTGAGAAAGACCTTATGCCTTTAGTGCAGGCAGGTGAAATCACCAACCTGCGCTCAACTATAAGAGAATCTAGGCAGCTTTAACTAACACCAAATCGCCATCTATTTTCGCTTCGTAAGATCCTAGCGGCTCAGTAGCGGGGCCTTCTGCGACCTCTCCTTCTGCGGTAAACTTGGAGCCGTGGCAAGGACAGGCAAACTCAGAGCCCTTCCACTCGACGCTACAGCCCTGGTGCGTGCACATAGAATCTAGCGCGACGATACTCTCGGCATCAGCGGGATCGCGAACAACAATGACAGGGCCAGCGATGAAGCTTTTAGAAGCCAAAAAGCCTGCGCTGTCTAGGTCGGTGACGGTGCCCAGGGCAGCAAAACCGTCTTCTCGAATGCTGCTATCGACTTCTTCAGCGGCGGGTGCAGCAGCTTCTTCCGCCGTGGGGGCTTCGGCAGTTTCACCAGCAGTCTCTTCAGCGGTTTCAGACGGGGAGCAGGCCGCGATCGCAACCGGCAACGAAGTCGCTAAGAAACCAAGCCCAACAAAGTTTGTAAATTCACGACGCTTCATTAATACACTCTCCTAAAAACTCTTTTTCAAGAGCATTAATTACCAGATGGATTAGGACTCACCACAACAGAGTCGGCACATGTGGCTTTGGTGAACCATCCCTTGTAGCGAGCGGTCGCTGCTAGCACAAAAAGCAGGTCAGCACCGATGACACTTGCCAGCATCCACTCGGAGCCCCCTGTGCCAAATCCGTAGCTGTGTAGGCCTGTTCCTAACACAAAGTTTACGCCATACCAGGCCATTAGGACTGCATTAAAAGAGATAACGCTGGCGACGCTAATGCCAAAGTTACCAATCCAGCCGACTAAGCGGCCATGCAAAGGCACCAGGTAGCAAAGCAGGGCGATGAGCGCCCAGGTTTCTTTGGGGTCCCAGCCCCAGAAGCGGCCCCAGGAAAAGTGAGCCCAAATGCCGCCTAATATGATGCCTGCGGTGAGCAGCAGTACGCCCACTTGCAAAACGTTGTAGTTAAGCTGAGAGAGTAGCTGGATGCGAGATTTGGCCTGCGGTGAAAATAGATAGCTGCCAAGGGCAACGTGACCAATGCCCAGCGCTAGGGCAAAACTGGCGTAGCTAAGCGCGATGGTAGGAACGTGGATACTGAGCCAGAAGTTGTCGCGAAGCACGGGGACAAGAGGAGAAATACTCGGGTCTAAAACGGCTGGGAGACTGTCGGCCAGAATGAGGCACATGACAGAAAGGGGAGCGGCGGCGAGGAGATAGTATTTGGCGCGGTAGATAAGCTCGAAGGTGAGGGCGATCGCAGAGATACCAAAGCCCACCCAAACCACCGATTCATACATATTGGTCACTGGCGGGCGGCCCGCAATTTGCATCCGCAGCCAGAAGCCGTAGCTTTGTACTGCGACGCCTGCGACAAATAGGCCAATCGAACTCCAGTACAGCTCAAGCGGCCTCACCCACAGCGTTAGCAGCATGGTGATGAAGGCTAGCCCGTAGAGCTGCCATGCTTTAGCGAAGGGGTGGAAGTGGTTGAAGAAGACTTCTTGACGCATCGCGCCTTCGGCCGGGTAGACGGCCGGGCTGAGCGATCGCAATCCATCCTGCAAAGAAGCCGCCAGCGGTGTCAGCATTTGAACATGATTATCACCGGAGAGAAGCGTTTGCTTCATCACCGTAAAGTTTGCCAGCAGCGGCGCGACTGCTTCAGGCGCATATAAAGATTGGGCTTCTGAAATGCCCAGCCATTTGCCTTTGGCGTCAGTGGGGTGCGGGACAATGGCGATCGCATCATCATCCACCATGCTCAGCATTAGCGTGAGGCGATCTTCTAGTGCGATCGCCTCACGCTCATCCCGACTCAGCTCCGCCTCAGCCAGCTCTTTCTGATGCGCCGTTCTTACCACCTCGCCCAGCGCCTTATTTCTCATCAACGTTTGAAAAGAGAAATACTTTTGGTCAGGATCTATCCCAATCGCCTCCTTCAGCGGACGATAGCTAAACAGAACAAATTCTTCTTCATTCCAGTTGCGATTGTTCAGCCACAGTGACAGAAAAGTTTCCATAGAGTCTTCTTTAATACCGTTGCGCCGGTAAGTTGTAGAACCGTGAATCTTCGCCACGGTTTCTTTGGCAACCGTATCTAAAGGTTTTTTACGACCGCCTTGCTGCACCACCATAGTCTCTAGAGAACTCAGAGACGACGGCTGAAACTGATTAAGCGGCAGAGCGATGAGCAGTAGACCTAAACAAAGTCCAATGGCAAATTTTATGTATTTCATCATTAATGTATAGCGTTTGGACTATCGACCCGAGAATACGTTTAACAAAGGAATTGAGACAGACGCGCCTTCTTCCTTTTCTTCAACAGCTGCGGGGGGCTGAATTTCAGGTGTCCCCATAAGCGCCGATACTTTCTTCAGCTTTTTCGCAACGGCACGACCGTAAAACATCGTTGCTACGCCAATCGTCACCATGCTAGAGCCCAGCCAAGTTAGGCCTGTTACCCACCACGGCTCTCGCTTTATTTGCAGCGTTGACTGATTCAAATCACCAGGATTCCAGGAGGCCTGAGCAATCTTCCAGCCCTTAAACCAGGTCGGATGATTCATCCACACGCGGCGTGATGCTGGCCCTTCACCAGAATGCGGATCGAGTAAAGAAATCGCGCTTGTCCACATTGCAACAGACTCGCTACCTTCATTGCGCTCCACAATAAAGTCGTTCAGCTTTAAACCGAACGGTAGCTGCAACAGCTTTGGACTGAAAGCTACAAACCAGTCATCTGTCGCAGCGCTAATCGCTGTCGGCTCGCCCCAGGGCACCCAAACTGGCTCAGACTGCGTGCCGTTCCGGTCGTCGTTGATAGCAACGAGTAGCGCAGGCTCTCCCTCGCCACGAGGTGCATCCTTGGGCAGTGGCAGCACTTCTCGCTTTAGCTGAGCGCGGGGAACCACCTCAGCCAGCGTTACTTCAAAGTCAGCCCAGCCAGTCGTCACCGAGTCGCCTATGGCAAAGTCACCGGCTTTAAAACCTTTGGAAGATTTTGCAGCATAGTGTAAGCCACCAGCAGCATCAGCGACTACGCGGAAAAAGGCATCGGGTTCGGCAACTGCTGAGATGGTGTAGCCCACTTCAGCTTTTACTGGGTTGCCTGAAACTTGGGTGCGAATGGGCTCAAAGGTCGGGTTACCGAAAACAAACCAGCTCTCAACAGAATCCCCTTCAGAAACAATTAGCTGTATGGCAGGATTGTTGAGCTGCTGGGATGCCGTTGTTGGCTGACGGTTACCGTCCAATCGAAAATCAGGCCAGAAATTCTTGACTTCTAGCATTAGAGATTTACCTTTTGCCGTCAATTCTGTCGGCTGCTGTAGGATAGCGGCAACGTCTAGCGATCGCGCGCTTCCCTGCCAAAACACATCCAATGAGCCCAGTCGGGCCGACTTAGGCTGTTCAACAGGTGCACTCAGCAGCCGCGCTAAGGTCTGTTCATCTTGAGCACTAGCAATTTGTAGCTCAGCAGGGCCGATGTCTATCTGGCTGTAGGGAGTAGGTGCTACGGCTAGCCAGCGTTCTAAGGATTGATTCATGCGATCGCTCTTCAAAACCAGCCGCACCGCCGGATTCTCTACGCTCCCACCGTCCTCAAATCGCACGGTCTTGATCGCGTTGTCGCTATAGCCCAGCAAAGACAGCCCGCCTACTTTGCTGGGAACAACGCTACCGTCCGCCTTAATAAATAGAGAAACCTGCTCGGTCTCTTTGCCAGGGGCCGCAACTTCTATCAAGTCGCCTTCTACTCTAATAGTGCTCACAGCGCCAGCATCTGTACGAGCAAGTAACATCCCTTCTACGCTGAGATGAATTACCGCCGCTGAGCCCGCGATGATAATCACCAGACCCCAGTGCGTAATCGCAAATCCTATTTTACGAGCACCTTTCCACGGATAGCGAGAAAGTGTTGAAATGCCCAGGTTCATCGCCAGCAGGAACATGAGTCCACCGAACCAAGGACTCTTGTAAATTTCCTGCTGTACAACAGTTGAGCCAACTTCTGACTCATAGAAGGTTGCGCCGATAAGAATGGTGGCGATCGCAATCAAAAGCGGTACGGCCAGCCGAATAGAACCGAGAAACTTAGGAATCTTGTGGTCAAATCTGAGAGCCATATAACAAAGAAAGAATAAGCGAGTAAAGCGCTAACGCCTGTACGAAGATCCTGTTTACGGATGTCTTGATCGAAAAATATATCTTGAGAGGTAGCTAAGAATACGTGCTCTTAAAATACTCACGGCAGCATCCGATTGTTTTTGTATCCAATGTTGCAAAGCAGCCACAACATTCAGAAGAATCTCTTAAGAGTCTGTGCGTAAAACCATCGCATTGCCTGTGACGCCTGTAATACAAGGCATTTTACGAGCTATGCAGTTATTGCAAGATGTCTATGCAACAACCATAAAAAACATTGTGTTTAGGTAATCTCATATACAAAAAAAGGCTGATAGCCAGCATAGGGTCTGTATGTGAAATCCACACATAGGTAGATTGCATTTCTAACGTTTACTATCTGAGGTAACTACCGATATCGATCTATCGTTTTGCGGCGCTTAAACTTTCACCTTTGTTATTTCTATTAAATGGAGTGTCTCAAGCATGGCTTTAAATGTAGAGCTTTTAGAGCAGAGCTTTGAGCTAGTAAAACCCCAGGCTGATGAGCTTGTTGCCAGCTTTTATCGCAACTTATTTACCGACTATCCCGAGTCTAAACCCTTGTTTTCGCATTCGGATATGGGTAAGCAGCAGCAGATGCTGAAAGGCGCGCTCGTGATGGTAGTGCAAAACCTGCGAAAGCCTGAAGCCTTGAGTAAAGCGCTCAAAGGACTGGGCGCTCGGCACGTCAAGTACGGCGCGATGCCCGAGCACTATCCGCTGGTTGGCAACAGCTTGCTCAAGTCGCTAGGTGAGTATGCAGGGAGCGCTTGGACGCCCGAGCTGAAGGCCGCTTGGACAGAGGCTTATGGCGCGATCGCTGAACTCATGCTTGAAGGCGCTGATTATTCTAAGGAGGCGATCGCGCTAGAAAACGTCCCGCTAGCTGCCCCCACAGGCGCCATTGAACAAGAAACCGTTCAAGAAGAAGGCCTAAAAGTAGAGCTGCTAGAGCAAAGCTTTGAGTTAGTGAAACCGCAGGCTGATGAGTTTGCCGCTAGCTTCTATGGGAACTTGTTCACCGACTATCCCGAATCTAAGCCGCTGTTTTCTCACTCAGATATGGGGAAACAGCAACAGATGCTGAAAGGTGCGCTCGTGATGGTTGTTGAAAACCTACGGAAGCCTGAGGCTTTGAGTAAGGCATTGAAGGGTTTAGGCGCTCGTCACGTGAAGTACGGAGCAATGCCTGAGCACTATCCGCTAGTCGGCAACAGTTTGATAAAAACGTTAGGTCAATACGCTGGCAACGCCTGGACACCCGAGCTGAAGGACGCCTGGGTAGGTGCTTACGGCGCAATCACTGAGCTGATGCTTGACGGGGCTGACTACTCCGAACATGAAATTCAGCTGGAGACCCCTAGCGTGGCAGCCGATTTGCCATTAGCAACAGCACCTTCTGCTGTAGCGACCAGTCCCGCAACGACCAGTCCCGTAACGACCAGTCCCGTAACGACCAGTCCCGTAACGAGTAGTCCCATAACAAGTTCGGTTGAGTTGCCAACAATCAACCCAATAATGCCATCTCCAATGGCATCTGTTGCGGATGAAGCGCCTGCTCCAATGGCATCTTCAGTCCCTAGCGCATCTTCTTCTACGGCGATCGCCATAGAATCGCCTGAAGGAATAGACAACAAAACGGCAGCGGGCATTATTGGCGGCAGTTCAGTTGCGCTTATTGTCTTACTGCTTATTCTTCTTTAATCGCCAATAGCAGATCTGATGGCATTTCGTTCAAAAACTAGACGCAAAGGCACTCACTGGAAAAACAAGATCAACCTTAAAGGCATTGTCATTATGACGATGATTCTACTGTTGGTTTGGGTTTCGGCGGCGTTTGCCTTAGACAACAAGCAGGTCTTTTTACCGGGAGAAACGTCAGAGGGCCACTATCTCTTTGAAGCCTCTTGCGCATCTTGTCACGAAGGGTTTAAACCCGTTAGTAACGAGAACTGCAATCGCTGTCATCAGGCCGAGCTAGCAGAAGATGTTCACGGGGCCAAAAAGTTCAGAGATTTGCGCTGGGCAGGCTATATCGAAAAGCTAGACGTACTCACCTGCACCGCCTGTCACAACGAGCATGTTCATATGTTTGGCCGAGGCGTGCACCTCCAGCCCGATCTGTGTATGGTTTGCCATGAGGAGCTAACCACCACTCAGCTCAAAAGCCACGAAGGGTTCGACCCAGACGGCTGCTGGACTGCCGGGTGCCACAACTACCACGACCATCGCACTATCTCGACTGCGTTTTTGAGAGAGAACATGGACGAGCCCGCAATGCTGCCGGTGCAAAAGCTGCCGGATCGGGTGGTGACCACAGAGCTAAAAACTCCGCCAAGTCCCAACTTGAGCCAAGAGTTTTTGGAGGCAGGTGCGTAATGGGCCATTTTAGTCAGCGCTTGATCAGACTTTTAGCGATCGCCCTAATTGTCATCTTCAGCTTAGGCTTCGCCACCCCGGCTGCTGCCGTCACAGAAAGCGAACTCACCGAAATCAACGCCCAGTGGGCCACCAGCGCCCACGCGCTCAACGACGTTAACTGCGCTAGCTGCCATCAGGAGGACGAAACCAAAGCGTTTGTGGCCAATCCCACGTACGAAAGCTGCCAGTCCTGCCATGAAAACTCAGTCGAGACCTTTCTGTTGGGCAAGCACGGCATTCGCCTCTACGAAGGGGTCTCTGCCTTGACCCCCAAAATGGCGCGCTTGCCGATGAAGCACGAGGCGTTTGATAAACAGATGAACTGCAACGCCTGCCACAACGTACACACGGTAAACACCATGCAGGCGTCTGTAGATTCGTGCCTGACCTGCCACAACGACAATCACTCGCTCAACTACAAAAACTCTAAGCACGCCAAAGCGGTGTTTGCCAGCGCTGAACTGCCTCGCCCTAGTGCTGAAATGGTCACCTGCGCGACCTGCCACCTGCCGCGCACGGGCCAAGAGAACAGCGATGGCACCACCCTGGTGAAGGTAAACCACAACAACACCTACACCTTAAAACCACAAGATCGCATGGTGGGCGAAGTCTGTATGAACTGCCACGGGGTGGAATACAGCTACAACAGTATTTTCGATGACGAACTCGTCGAAGCCAATTTTGACCGACCTCCGACACTTTCTCATCAAAGCTTTGATCTGATGAGAGCATCTGAAGAGAAGAGATCGGGCAATGCCTCTGCGGTGAAAGCACCCTAGTTCTAGTTTCTGGTTCTAGGAGATTATCTTTCAGCAGAAATTTAAGTGATCCCAGATATACATTAGGAGATTCATAAGATGACGGTTATCACTGGTTGGATGCAGCGCATTCGCGCCAAGACGATGATTCTGTTTGCCTTGGCTGCCACGATTTGCTTTACTGCGATCGCCTGTAGCGGTGGCGGCGGCACAACCGCAACGGCCACCGGGCCGATGATTGCGCCCGAACTTGTTGCTGACTATATTCATACGGCCCTGGCCGCTGATAGAACGGCCTACACCAAAAACGTCGTGAGCAGAGCAAAAACGCTAGAGGGCGTCGAGAAAGCAGACGGCGTGCTTGAGATTGAATCGACTGAAGGCTGGCAGCAGACTGACGGCATTCCGCTACCGGCACAAATGTTCCGCCTCGGCTCCGAGATTGCGAACGAAAACGGCGCGTATACATACAGCCTCGTATCGTCCTGGAACCTCAACGATAACCAGGCACCTAAAGGAGAGTTTGAAACCACTGCTATTGCAGAAATGGAGGAAACAGGAGAGCCAGTTAAAGGCTATCAGGAAGTTGCTGGGCAGGCCTATTTCTCGGCCATCTATCCCGATCCGGCCGTAGCTGAAGCCTGCGTGACCTGTCACAACACTCATCCTGTTCACCTTGAGCGCTATCCCGACAAAGTGTTCGAGCTAGGTGATGTCATGGGCGGCATTGTAATCAACATTCCGGTTGATAGTATGCCTGGATAGGAGAAAGCGTTTGGCCTTTGGCTAACACATTAAGGCCTATCTCGTTCCTTCGGGGTAGGTCAGTAACACTCACTACAAACCACAAGCTCTTTTGGCGCTCTAATTAAAAGCAACAACCGGCAAACGTAATGAAGCCACAATTTTCTACCCTCATTATTCTGACGCTGGTTTGTGCGGTGCTGATAGTGCCTTTCGCCGTCAGCCCGATCTATTTAGACATGCTGCGCGATCGCTCTTTCGATCTTCACCAGTTTCTACGCGGCGAAATTTATAAGCAAGGCACCGGCTATGCAACCCTTGTTCTCGTCGCCATAGAGATGACGCTCACCCTGCGAAAGCGTAGCCGTAGCTGGGCTATCTGGCCTAAAAAATGGTCAATTCCTGGCGCGGTTATGCTCTGGCGCACCGCCCACATTTTTACGGGCACCGCACTGGTCGCCTTTGTACTCATTCACACTATCGGTGCTAGCGGCATCAACTACAACGCAATTTTGCTATGGAGCTTTTTTGGCGTCACGCTCACGGCCCTTCTGGGTGTTGTCGCCGAAACGGGCATCTTAGAGTCGCCTCGAAAGATGTTCAATATCGGCAGTCAAAAGGTAGTTGAAGGCAAAGCTGTTGGCATTGGCAAGGGCGCGCTTATCCGAGGGATGCGGGCCGTTTGGCTACCCTCTCACATTCTACTTGTGAGCGTATTCGGCATTATGCTCGCGGTGCATATTTTTTTAGTATATTACTATCGCTAGGTATCAACCCATGATTTCAGCCTCAGAAAGCCACGGTAGCCTCTGGCGTTTGTGGATAGCTTTGGTCGTTACTTTACTGGCAGTGTGGGCCACACTACTGCTAACCAGGCCTGCGGCGAAGACGATGAGCATGACACCTTTGAGCGGACTGATGACGTTAAAAACGCTCGCAGCTGAAGCCATGCCTTACGAAGAAGCACTGCTCAACCAAAAACCTACGTTTATTGAGTTTTACGCCGACTGGTGCACAACCTGCCAAAGCACGTCTGCTACCGTAGAAAAATTGCAACAGCAGTACGGCGAGCAAATCAACTTCGTGATGCTTGATATTGACAATCCTAAGTGGGCGGCGCAAATCGCTGAGTATAAAGCTTCTGGGGTGCCCCAGTTCACGCTGACCGGCGCAGAGCACAAACCAATTGAAACCTGGGTTGGGAAGGTGCCTAAGTCTGTATTTAGTCAAACTTTTGATCAGCTACTCGCCGAAACCCTATGACTATTCTGCGTCGGTTTATCAAGCTACTAGAGTGGGTAGAAAGCACTCAAGACTTTGTTCATTTCTTAGGTGAGCCGACAGGGCTTTCAGCAGTTGTCGCGCTCTGCCTGTATTTCCCAATTCAAGTTCTCGGCTGCGACAGTATTTCGTCAGCAACGCTCTCTTGTACAGTTGCGCTCACGCTGTTTTGTCTACGAGAACGCCCTGACTTTTAATCAGTTAGGCTCGCTTCATTGCTAGCAGCAATCCGTCACCAACCGGCAACAGGCTCATGGTTACGCGCTTATCGTCTCGTACTTTCTCATTGAGCGCGCGGATACGTTTGGTTCTGTTGTCTTGAACCTCAGGGTCGGCTACTTTGCCATACCAAAGGGTATTGTCTATTGCAATTAGGCCACCGGAGCGAACAAGCTGAAGCGATCGCTCGTAATAGTTGTTGTAATTACTTTTGTCTGCATCGATAAAGGCGAAGTCGAACGTATTGCTTTGACCAGATTCGATGAGATGATCTAGCGTATCTAGGGCTGGGGCAATGCGGAGATCTATTTTGTCTGCGACGTTTGCTTTTTTCCAGTGGGTTTGGGCGATCGCAGTAAACTCTTCACTCACATCACAAGCCACTACCTGCCCATCATCCGGCAGTGCCACTGCAACAGCCAAAGCGCTATAGCCGGTAAACACACCGACTTCCAAAGTTTTCTTTGCGCCGATAAGCTGTACGAGCAGCGCCATAAACTGCCCCTGCTCAGGAGAAATTTGCATTCTCGCCTGCGGATGCGCCATCGTCACCTGCCTAAGCTCAGCTAGCACCTCCGTCTCACGCAGCGTTGCCGACAGCAGATAGTTATATAAACGATCGTCAAGGCCGATGGATTGATTGGACATTGCCACCCATTAAGCTCAGAAAACAGATATTAGCGTAGAGCTGAAGAAATTACGCCGCGCACATTACTCTGCGCATCGTCTTCATATTACCGGGCAAATCGTGACGGATGGCCTGCTCAATCAAGAAGCTTGGCACTGGGATCAGCGGCGTTGCTTTTACAGAGTAGGTAATTAGCGTGCCTTGGCCGTAGTCTTCCAAGGTAAGATCGGCGGCAAAATCTGAAAAGGTGCCGCGCTCTAGGCGGAACTGGATTTTTTGGTGAACGGTTTCAATCACCTGAAGGTAAATTTCGACCTGAGCTGAGAACATCATGAAGGCCTTACGAGCGACCTGATACAGGCGGCGCGTCATTGGATGCGTTTTAGACTGCCGCTTAACTTCTAATACCTGACTTTGCACAATATCTGGAAAGTACTGAACCCACTTACTGTAGTCCGTAAGCTTTTGCCAGGTAAGCTGTCGCACCATGGGCACGTACATGGTGGCAGTGACCGCAGCGCCGCTAGCGGTGGGTGTTGTAGAGATAAGAACGTCGCCCTGGAGTAAGGATTTTTCTTGCTGCTGAGTAACCGTAGAAGGTCTAGAGAGTGTCAAAGAAGCTGTCATAGACAAATAGCCTGGTTTTGAAGAACTTGTCGCTGTTTCGTTAGCATTCGGTTCGGATGAGCCGTCGGCAGGCTAATAAAGGCCTTTTATATAAAACTTAATTTTTAGGCTGGTTATTTTGTGTTGCCGACATTATTGCCTACTATCACGGGGTTGAAGGTTAAGGCCTTACCAGAAGTGAATAAACTTTTAGTGAAATTACCGAACCGGTAGGAATTGGTTCCTTTGAGAATGCCCGCTTCGCTTCTGAAGACGTTCCACAATTTGACAGTGTTCCTACGGAAATTCAAGATATTTTGTTATGAAGACTCAGAAATCAAGATTTTATAGCAAAAAAAGAAAATGCCAGCCGTTAAAAGGCCGTATTAGGAAGGGGCAAGACTGTAGGACACTATAGTTCGAGAGTTCGAGAGTTCGAGTCAATCCGTTCGAGTCAATCCATTCAAGTTAAGCTCGCCTATCACCACAACTGCTATGGCCAATCGCTTTCGCCTTAAGCCCGGATCTCAACTGCTGCTTTTTCTGATTTGCTTCACTTTAGGGGTGTGGATTCTACGCGGGATCACGCTGCTGTCGTTCTTACCCGGATTCGTCCTCTATGCCTTGATACTGGCATGTCTGGCGGTTTTTGTGATTAATATTGTGCGTTCGATGCGTTGAGACGTGTGCTCGATTTATCGCGCGGCTCTTTTATCTGTGTTCGCAAAGCCTCTCTTTTGGAAAATTGCCTTTCCCACCGTTAAGTTCAGCAAGTCTCCAATCAGCATCACCAGAGACGTAATCCACAGCCACAGCAGCAGCACAATCACCGTCGCCACCGCGCTATAGACAAAGTTGCCAAAGTGCCGCACGTACAGTCGAAACAGGCCTGAAATAATCGCCCAAGAGAGCGCCGCCAGCACAGCTCCCGGCATCAGTGGCTTGCCTGGATTCCAGCGACTGGGGCCAAATCGATATACAAAGGCAAAGGCTGTAGACATCACGCTTAGCGCCAGCGGCCAGCGAAACAAGCTCCAGATTTGGGATACCCAATGGCTGACATCACCGCTGCTGCGGAGCATGAGCTGCTGCACAATCAGGTCGCTTACGAATATTAGGCTAGAGGCGGTAATGAGTAGGGCAATCGTGCCTAGCGTGAGTCCGATTGAAACCAGGCGCGCTTTCCAAAACGGCCTTCTGCGCAGTGGAGGAATCTGGTGCATCTGGTCGAGCGATCGCATGGCCGCACTCATTGCCCCCGAAGAGGCCCACAGCGCAAACAAAAAGCTCACCGAAAATAACCCACGGCTCTGGTTTTCAACCACCACACTCTCAAAGCCATATATCAGCTCAGGTACCCCGCCTGGGGCCACCTCACTCAAGCTCTCAGCTAGCCTACCAACGGTCGCCTTTAGCGGCCCAAAAAGGCCAATCGCCGTCAGGAAGGCCAATATTGCAGGAAAGAGCCCCAGCATTGAGTTATAGGCCATCTCCGAGGCGAGACTTGGCAGCCTTTGCCGAAAAGTATCGCGCACGACTTGCTGCACCACGCGCCCGTTGATGTTGCTCAAAAATCTGACAAACTCAATGGGCGAAATCGTGTGCCAGATCCGTTCCGGCAGCTTTTGCTGCCGGTAGGTCGCATAGATTTTTTTTGAGATTTGGCGAGGAGGAGACAAAAGCGTGCGTCATCAGAGCAGATATCTACTCTTATATAGCGTATTTTGAGCCAGCGTCTGGCTTCTGATAAACGACCTATCGCCTAAAACTGAAAGTAGATAAATGCGGTATAGCCGACGGGCACTAGCGTGAGCATCAGCGCAGCCGCAAAGCCGTAGCCAACGGCAAATAGCTGGGTGGGCAGCTGGGCGATCGCCTTTGTCCAAATCTGCCGCGCCGTCAGCCAGTGCAGCACCGCTAAGACCGCAATGACACCTAGAATGCTGAGGCTAAGCTGCCCGGTTCCGGGCGATCGCAGCAGCACAAACGACTTAATCACCGTCATCGCCGTCGCAAAACTCCCGGCTCTGAAGAACACCCAGGTCAGGCACACCCAGTAAAAGGTCAGCAGCGCGCCCCAAAGTGTCCATGAGTGGCTTATTTTTTTAACACCAACAGCACCCCCTGTTCTAACAAAGGCTGGTGACCTGTTGGCTGTGAGCTTGCCCCACTCCTTATGCGCAATCAAAGCGCCACCGTGCATCGCGCCCCACACCACAAACGTCCAGGCCGCGCCGTGCCACAGGCCACCGAGCACCATCGTGAGCAATAGATTGCGGTAGGTAAAGAGCTGTCCGCCTCGGTTCCCGCCCAGTGGAATGTACAGATAGTCTTTGAGCCAGGTGGAAAGGCTGATGTGCCAGCGCCGCCAAAAGTCGGTAATGCTGCTAGCAAAGTAGGGAAAGTCGAAGTTGAGGCAAAGCTCGTAGCCCAGAAGTCCGGCGCAGGCGATCGCCATATCTGAGTATCCCGAAAAGTCGCAGTAAATCTGCGTCGTGTAGCTCAAAACGCCAATCCAACTACTGATCGCATCATACGCTTCAGGCGCAGAAAAGTAGCGGTCTACAATGGGCGCTAGGTTGTCCGACACGCAGGCCTTTTTGAAAAAGCCCACCATAAATAAGGTCAGGCAGGCTCGCACGTTGACCTGGCTAAAGCTACGAGAAGCCTCTAGCTGTGGTAAAAAGTCTGAGGCGCGAACGATGGGGCCAGCGACCAGCTGGGGAAAGAATGCAACAAAAGTGGCCAGATCTAGCAGGCTTTCTTTCGGCTGTAGCCTTCCAGCATAAACATCTAGCGAATAGCTCAGCGTTTGGAATGTGTAAAAGCTGATCCCCACCGGCAGCACGATACTCAGCGTCACTGAGTTAGCCGGTAGCCCTATCCAACTAAAAAATCCAACCGCCGAATCGGCAAAGAAGTTTGCGTATTTGAAAAAGGCTAGTGCGCCTAAATTTACGATCAAGCTAACCATCAGCCAGTTTCGCTTGGTCTTAGGATTCTCGGTTTTTACCAAGTTGAGGGCAACCACGTAATCTATCAGCGTAGAGCCGATAATTAAAGAGAGAAATCGCCAGTCCCACGCGCCATAAAAGGCATAGCTACAGGCTAAAATCCACGCTTTGCGCCAGCCGTTGTGACGCAGCGCCCAGTACACGCCAAAGACAACCGCAAAGAAGAGGAAAAATCGAAATTCTGTGAAAATCATTTTGCGATCGCCTCCAATGTAATTACCTCACTAAAGTCTTCAGCCAGCAGCTTGGTAAATTCGCGCGAACCCGCATCGTTGAGATGATCCGCATCGTGACGCTGATCAATGCTGTACAGCTGCGGAAACTGATTAGGATCTTTGTAGGAAAGCAGCGTGTCAATCGTGCCGAGCTGCTGAGCGGACTGAAAGTCATTTTCCATATGCAAAGAAGGTGGCTCTACAAAAATGGGGGTTGCGCCTACTGCCTCAATCGCCTGCGTTACTCGGGCCAGCAAGTTCTGTTTATTGACGCTCAAATAGGCCTCACTGTCAGGATTAGATTGTGACTTCAATTGCAAAGCGCTTAGCGCAGATACCTGATCTGAGTAGGCCGATTGAGATTGCAAAAAGGCCTGCCGCTTAGGATCAGATTCATCGGACAGCGCGTAGTATCCCTCTGTCTTTGTAAATTCGGCAGCTACCTGCTGTTCTTCTTCAGAAAACTCGCTAGGTAAAACTTGATTGAACAATCTGCCAACGTTGAGCTGCTGATAGAGAAAAGGCAGCAGGTGACTCGTGAGCAGTACGGCTTTCTCTGGCAAAGACTCGTCTGAAGTGAGGATATAGTCTGCGGCTGTGCGCGTATTTTCCCAGGTGTGCCAGTACATCACCCGGCTGGTGCGAGCGTTGGGGATCGGCTCGTAGCCTTTGTCCAAAATAGACTCAAAGAAAACCCACTTGAGATTCTTAGGTGGGTTTGCCAGAACTTCTTCTACTAATACGGCGCTATCGATCGCCCGCATCGCAGGAATGCCAAAGTTGTAGCTATTCACCTTTACACCTTCAGCATTAGCCACCGTGTCAAAAACATCGGGCACCACATGGCTATAAATTCGGCTAGAGCCAAAGAACAAGGCGTTGTAGTCGTCTTTATGAGCTTTGTAATAATCGTATTTAGGCCCGATGAAGACGACGTTTGAAGGAATGGTGGGGCTTGGGATGATTTGATTGAGCAGGAAAGCAGCGACTAAGAAGGCGATTAGGGCGATCGCGCCCGACCGCACATACTCAATTACCACACTCACCCGCCGGTATTGACGACGCGATCGCCCCTGATTTAGCACATTTCCCAACGTCATATTTGCGATCGTCCCTGATCTTTCTTTCCGGCACTTCCTTCTTAGGACGCAGCACTATCAGACGGGTTCCATAAATGTCCTGTAGCTCGCTCTCAAGCGGGCACAGTGACTGTAGCTACAACATAGCTTCTACAGTTGTCTCGATTCAAAACTGTATTGCATGTAGGCTGCCATCTTTACGCTTTAGCTAGCAGCGTGAAATAAAAGCGACTTCCTTTACCGGGCTCGCTTTCCACGTTGATATGACCCTTATGATTTTGAACAATCCACTTGCAGGTTGCTAGACCAATGCCAGTACCGTCGTAGTCGCTGCCCTGTAGTCGATAGAGAAGGTCAAAAACTTTTTCTCGATAGTCTTCTTCAATACCTATTCCGTTGTCAGCGACCGAAACCTCCCACTGTTCGCTGGAAACCCGCTCGGCGCTAATCCTAATCACAGGCGCTTGGTCTAGTGCATGATACTTAAGCGCATTGCCAATGAGGTTCTGAAAAAGTTGAACAAGCTGAGACTCTAGACCTAGCACTGTTGGCAACTCGGCTATTTCAAGCTTCGCAGCATTCTCTTCTATACTAAGGCTCAGATCCTCTACAGCGAAAGCAACAGCTTCATTAAGATCAACTTCTTTGAACTCGCCGTTGCTTGACTCTAATCGGCCATACTCCAACAGCCTATCGACAAAGCTACCGGCTTTCTCAGCAGCCTTACCCAGAAGAGAGAGCATTTCTTTCCCCTCTTCATCTAGCTTATCGCTGTAGTCCTCGGTAATGAACTTGGATAGGTTTTTGAGGTTGCGAATAGGCGCTTTGATATCGTGGGCGACCATATTGGCGAACCGACTCAGTGCCTCGTTAGACTGACGCAGCGCGGAGATAGCTGTGTCAGTTTCGCGCTTAGCCTGAACTAGATCGCGCTCCAGGCTTTTTCTTTTAAGTATGCGCACCAGGGTAATTTCGTAGGCCGCTGAATGGTTTTCTTGGCTGCTGCGGAAGTTGGCGACAATCGGAATGCGATCGCCCGTCGTAGAAACCATGTCGAAGTAGCACTCCTCCACCTCACCTTCTACTGTTAGCAGTGGAAAAATGTACGACTGGAAAAAAAGCTGACCCGCCTTCGGCAGTATCTTACTAATGCCTTCACCGATAAGCTCTTCTTTAGAGACGCTCAACCAATGCACCAGCGTTTGATTTGCGCACTCAATTCTACCGGTGTATGAAATTCTTAGATAGCCGCAGGGTAAGCTGTCTAACTCTGACACTGTACTGGTTTTGTCTAACTCTATAGCTGTGTAGTTTTCTGTCATAGTCTAATACGAGGGCGGCTACAAGCGCGAGTCTAAAAGAAGGCTAGCGATATCACTGTGAGAGTGGGCTTCAGTATAAGCCTACGGCTATGGAATGACTGCTTCGTTAGGAGATTGATTTAAGTAAGCGCGAATGATGTTGCTCGTTTCGGTGGGATGGCTGATATGCGGGCAGTGGCCTGTGGCGTTCATAGCGGCAAGCTGAGCAACCGGTAGCTGCTGTCGCATGAACTCACCGACTTCGACAGGCGCAACCGGATCGCTAAGGCACTGCATAATTAGGCAGGGGATAGAAACTTTGGAGAGTTCGTCCCGGTAGTCGGAATAGAAGGTTGCCTTAGCGAAGGTTCTGGCAGTGACAGGATCGGTAGAGCAAAAGCTTGCGGTGAGATCTTGCGCTAAGTCAGGGCGATCTGCGTTCTGCATGACAACAGGCGCTAGAAAGCTAGCCCAGGCCATGTAGTTTCTATCCATAAGGGCTAGCAGCTCTTCAATGTCTTGGCGGTCAAAACCGCCGACATATTCGGGCGGGTGATTGATGTAGCAAGGCGATGGTGCAACCATGACTAGCCGGGAGAACTTATCGGGCTGCTGAATTGCTGCGATCGCACCAATCATGGCACTCACCGAATGACCCACCATGATCACAGGCTCAAGCGATAGCGCGTCGATAATGTCCAAGATGTCTTGCGCGTACCCTTCTAGCCGACTATATTTTTCAACGTCAAAGGCTGACAGATCGGACTGGCCGCTGCCGACCAAATCCAGCTTAACGATGCGATAGTCCGCTTCAAAGCTAGGCTCAATGAAGCGCCATACAGACTGATCGCAGCCAAATCCGTGAGCGAATAAAATAGTGGAATCGCCCGCACCAGAAATCTGTATATTGTTACGCTGGCACAGCGCCTCGGATTGGGAACTAGAACCTGTCAAAAAAATGTATCCTTCTATATTGGGCTTTTATCGGGCTTTACTTTGCACCTCGGTGAAGGTTAGTCGTCGTCGTTTAATAGGCTCTGTTTAATAGGCTCTATTGTATCCTGGCTAGCGTCAGCCCCTAACGGCTTGCGCCTAAATGCTTCCTTAAATTAATTAGATAACCGCATCGACCTTATAGAGTCTTAGGCATTAAAGCCGCCATGTATATAGCCCTTGCACCTGTAAGTAGGCGGCTATACCTACCTCGTGAGGACGTAGACACCGAATAGAGCGATCACATACATTCCCTACAATAAGTCTGTGAGTCCACATTAAAAGACGCAGTAGACAAGGAGGCGGGAACTCATGCAGCCGAACGACCCTAATAAGTTCACAGAAAAGGCGTGGAGTGCGATCGTCCGCACTCCCGACATCACAAAACAGGCGAACCAGCAGCAGCTAGAGTCCGAGCATCTGATGCAGGCGTTGTTAGAGCAGGAAGGGCTCGCGGCTAGCATTTTTCAAAAGGTGGGTTTGTCGATAGGGGAATTGCACGATCGCACTACCGCCTTCATCAACAAACAGCCCAAAGTCAACGGCACCGTCGATTCAGTCTTTCTAGGGAGCGGTCTCAACACCTTATTAGATCGCGCTGACCAGTACCGCAAAGACTTTGAAGACGATTACATTTCAATTGAACATTTAGTACTGGGCTATGTCCAGGACAAGCGCTTCGGCAAAGGTTTGCTCAAGGCGTTTGACGTGAGTGAAAAAGACCTGAAACAAACGATTGAGCAAATTAGAGGAAACAACAAAGTGACCGATCAAAACCCTGAAGGGAAATACGAAGCGTTAGAAAAGTATGGGCGTGATCTAACGGCCTATGCTCGCGAGGGCCGATTAGACCCGGTGATTGGTCGTGATGATGAGATTCGTCGCACCATTCAAATTCTGTCGCGCCGCACGAAGAACAATCCTGTGCTGATTGGTGAGCCTGGTGTGGGGAAGACTGCGATCGCGGAAGGCCTAGCCCAGCGAATCGTACGTGGCGACGTGCCCCAGTCCTTGCAAGATCGCACCCTCATCTCCTTAGATATGGGCTCTCTAATCGCAGGTGCTAAGTATCGCGGTGAATTCGAGGAGCGATTAAAAGCTGTTCTTAAAGAAGTCACCGAATCCAGCGGTCAAATTGTTCTTTTCATTGACGAGATCCACACCGTTGTCGGCGCAGGTGCGAGCCAAGGCGCAATGGACGCAGGCAACTTACTTAAGCCCATGCTGGCTCGGGGTGAACTCCGCTGCATTGGTGCCACCACGCTAGATGAGTATCGCAAGCACATTGAAAAAGACGCGGCCTTAGAACGCCGGTTTCAGCAGGTGTATGTCGATCAGCCCTCTGTTGCTGACACGGTATCGATCTTGCGCGGACTCAAGGAGCGCTATGAGGTTCACCACGGCGTCCAGATTGCCGATAGTGCGCTGGTGGCAGCGGCCACGCTGTCTACTCGATATATCAGCGACAGATTTCTTCCCGACAAGGCCATCGATCTGGTAGATGAAGCCGCCGCTAAGCTCAAAATGGAAATCACTTCCAAGCCTGAGGAATTAGACGAAGTAGATCGCAAGATTCTTCAAATGGAGATGGAACGTCTTTCTCTTCAAAAAGAGAGCGATCCCGCTTCTTTAGATCGGTTGAGCGTGCTTGAAAAAGAACTGGCTGATCTCAAAGAAGAACAAGGTGAACTCAGCACGCAGTGGGAGTCTGAAAAAGACACTATTGGCAATATTCAATCGATTAAAGAAGAGATTGATCGCGTCAACGTTGAAATTCAACAGGCCGAGCGCGATGTTGACCTCAACACAGCCGCTGAGCTGAAGTACGGCACTTTACCAAACTTGCAGGCGAACTTAGCCAAGGCAGAAGCCGCGCTGAGTGAAACACAAGTGAGCGGCAAAACGCTGCTGCGAGAAGAAGTCACTGAATCTGATATTGCTGAGATTATCTCTAAGTGGACGGGCATTCCGCTCAGCAAGCTGGTGGCTTCTGAAATGGAGAAGCTGTTGAACCTAGAAGATGAGCTGCACCAAAGAGTGATTGGTCAGGATGAGGCGGTGACGGCGGTGGCTGATTCTATTCAGCGATCGCGCGCAGGCCTAGCCGACCCCGATCGTCCCATGGCCAGCTTCATCTTCCTCGGCCCCACGGGCGTCGGTAAAACCGAACTCGGCAAAGCCCTCGCCAGCTACCTATTCGATACCGAAGACTCCATCGTCCGCATCGACATGTCCGAATACATGGAGAAGCACTCCGTCTCTCGCCTGGTCGGTGCTCCTCCCGGCTATGTCGGCTACGACGAAGGTGGCCAGCTCACCGAAGCCGTCCGCCGCCGCCCCTTCTCTGTCATCTTGTTTGATGAAATTGAAAAGGCCCATCCCGACGTCTTCAACATCCTCTTGCAGGTGCTTGATGACGGCCGCATTACCGACTCCCAGGGTCGCACGGTGGACTTCACCAACACCATCATCATCATGACCAGCAACATCGGCTCCCAGTACATCCTCGACATCGCTGGCGACGATACCAAATACGATGAAATGAACGCCCGCGTCACCGACGCCTTGCGTTCCAGCTTCCGTCCTGAGTTTCTCAACCGCATTGACGAAATCATCATCTTCCATGCGCTCCAGAAGTCTCAGCTCCGCGACATCGTAAAAATTCAAACCAAGCGGTTAGAAAGCCGTTTGGAAGAGCGTAAAATGTCGCTCAAACTGTCCGATGCTGCTTTGGACTTCCTAGCAGATGTGGGCTACGACCCCACCTACGGAGCCCGTCCGCTCAAGCGAGCCATTCAGCGCGAAGTAGAAACACAAATTGCTAAATCTATCCTTCGCAGCGAATTTTCAACAGGCGACACTATCTTTGTCGATGTAGAAAACGAGCGGCTATCGTTTAAGCGACTGCCCGCTGAGCTAGTCACTGTGTAAGCGAGGTGTAAGCGAGTCACAAAACAGAAGAGCGTCTGACTAGAGAATTTCTGGTCAGACGCTTTTTAATATTTGACGCACACAAGAATTCAGATCAATCGTTCAGACCTGAAGCAATATCTTCGATGTATCGATTGTCGTATGTAACGCGCTCTCTACGGTTATTTGCCGAAGCCTCGCTGAGCCTAAGCTGTCTATTCAGCTCATTCAGCTTTTGCTGAACGTCACTCACAGCCTTGTCCATCGAGGAAAAAGCATTCTGCTCGCTCAGCAGCGTAGCGATATATTGGCTCAGGTCAACGCCTTCGCGATCAGCCGCCTTAGCTAGCTTCTCGTGCAAAGTTTTAGAGACCTTAACTTTTATTTCACCGTTAAATTCAGCCTCAGTCGAAGGGCTGCTTTCAGTGACGGATGGATTACTCATATCTTGGAGGCCAAGCTCAATACTTGAAATAAACTTGTCGAAACAGTGTTTAAAAGGATGCAGCATGATCCCTTCCTATGTAGGCGTTGATACACAATTCTTTAGCCAGTAGCGCTTCTCTAAGGAACAAGGCACCGCTGGCTAAATCACAATGAGAGCTTCACAAGCTGTGCAGGCGATTAGTCTAGTCCTAGTTCGCGCTTGAGACGGCCTATTGATTTTTCACCAATGTAGTTTTCGCAGCGAATAATTTCGGGTGGACGAATGATGTCGTTGCGAGCGGCAAGTAAAGCTTCTTTGATCGCTGGATAGCTTGCTGTATCGAGCGCCACAATGGTTTGAGCGCTGCGGACGACGGCAGATAGCTTTTGCGAATCTTCAGTTTGGGCAGTCATTACGAGGATGTCGTCGCCACGTAGGCTGTAGGAGAGGACTTCGGCAATGCGGATAATGCCGCTGCTGAGGCTGACTAAGCCGAGGCAGGTGTCTTTAGGTAGGTTTTTGAGGAGTTCGCGTTCTTTGGCGTAGTCGTAAATGTCGATGGGGATGACGCGGACGGACTTGGGCGCTGCGATCGCCTCTGCCTCATTCACGTAATACCGACTCGTCACCACCGTACCTGAGCGCGTCTGCGCCAGCACCTGATCTAGCTCTTCCAAAGGCACCAGCTGCACCGGAATCTTTAGCGCCTGCTCCAGCTCGCGCACCATCAGCTCGCCCGCACCGTCTTCGCGCTGAATGGTCACCAGCACCCGAGCACTACAGCGCAGCCGCCAGTCCACCTCCGTCATAAACAGCTCGCGTGCCTGATGCAAAGAGCACCCCTGCCGCAGCAGCTCGTCCAAACTATTCTCTACCAGCTCTTGAGCCTTCGGAAACTTGTCCAGCAGTGGCGAGCCGGGTTTTACAATTTCGGTAGTTCCTTCTGCTCGCACATAAATGCCCGATCCTGGCATCGCCTCAACCACGCCCGCCTCTTCTAGCTGGCGGTACACCTTGCTGATGGTGTTGCGGTGCAGGCCGGTTTGCATAGCGAGCTGGCGGGTACTGGGTAGCCGGTAGCCAGGTGGATATTGACGAGAGGCGATCGCAAACCAAATTTGGTCATAAAGCTGCGTAGAAGCCGGTATTTCGCTGTCGGTTTGGATATGGAATTGAACCACGGTCACGTGCCCCTCATTCGGCAAGATCAGTAACGTATAGATGTAACCACACGTTCAGATGTATAGATTATCTCTTCATAGAGATTAGTCGGGAATTCGTCGTTCGTGGCAGATGATTCTATTTTTTAAGGCTTCACTCAATAATTCTTGACGATAACTCCGTAATCACTGCGTATTTTTCCAGATTGAACGGCCTAGTTGTGGCGTTTTACGTCGCGCCAGCGAAAACCACCGATAACCCGATATATTGAGGAGTCTGTATATCAACTTTAAAGGAGACTTCTCCGTTGACATTTTCAGCCGAAGATTTTGCCAAAGCCCTAGAGCAGCAGGATTACCAGTTCGAGCGCGGTAGCGTAGTGACCGGTAAAGTTGAAACCCATGAGTCAGATGGGGCCTATGTTGATATTGGCGGTAAGTCAGCAGCCTTTTTGCCGACCAAAGAACTTTCTATAGACTCAGAAGGCCCGCTCGAAGAAGTGCTGCCGATTGGCACCGAGCGCAAGTTTGTGATCACGCGCGGTCAGGATGCCGATGGCCAAATGGTCATTTCCATTCGCGCCATGGAAATTAAGGCGCTGTGGGAGAAGCTGCGAGAGCGTCAGGAAAATGGTGACGTGATTGAAGTGACTATTTCTGGCAGCAATAAAGGCGGCGTAACAGCAGATGTGAGCGGGCTACGCGCGTTTATTCCCAGGTCGCACCTAGCCAAGCGTGTAGAAGACCTAGATACCGTAATAGGCCAAACAGCCAACGTCGCCTTCTTAGAAGTAGACGAAGAAAATAATAAGCTCTTGCTTTCCGAAAGGGTTGCTGCTCGCTCAGTTGCCATGAGCCACCTAACCAAAGGCGAACTGGTTGAAGGGACGGTAGCCTCACTAAAGCCATTTGGCGCGTTTATCGATTTTGGCGGCGCTTCTGGATTGCTTCACATCAAGCAAATCAGTAAGAGCTACATTTCCGCCTTAGGCGACGTGTTCAAAGTTGGCGATCCGATTAAGGCCGTCGTGCTTAATATCGACGAAGAGAAGGGCCGTATCGCCTTGTCTACGCAGGTGCTTGAAAAGTATCCCGGCGAGATATTAAAGGACATGGGGACGATGATGGCTGAGGCAGAAGAGCGAGCTAAGAATGTTGCGAAAACACTGTCTGAAAGCGATAACAACTGACCCACCCCGCCCTACAGGCACTCCTCCTTGGAGGGGATCTACTTTAGGCAGGGTGACTATTTACTACGGCTATGGGCACTTAGATTAATGGGTACTGTTTGGGAGCTGGATTTTTACTCCAGACCGATCTTGGATGAGCGCAATAAAAAGCGCTGGGAAATACTGATTTGCGAGGGTTTACAGTCTGTAGAAGACGATCCTGCTGAGCTGTTTCGCTATAGCAAGTATGTATCAAACACAGAAGTGAACTCCGATCAGCTAAAGCAAGCGATGGAGGAAGCATTGGCGCAAACCAATGAGCCCCCGACGCGGGTGCGCTACTTTCGCTATCAAATGCAAAACATGATCAAGCGGGCTTGTGAGGAGACGGGCTTATTGCCTTACCCGAGCCGTCGAACGTTGGCGCTCCAGCAGTGGCTAGAAGATCGGTACAAAAACGTGTATCCCAACGAGCCAGGATATCAAGAAAGCGTTTCACCTGCACTTTCCAAACCTTTAGAAGTTGTCAGCCCTTTGCCTGACGCGCTGAAGGGAAATAAGTGGGCACTGGTAAATTTGCCTGCGGGTGGTTTTAGTGAAATGGACGAATGGGACGTTGGATTTGGTGAATCTTTCTCGCCTGCGGTCGTTGGAGTCGAGGATGACACGCCCATTCCAGGCTTTATCATCTACTCAAATCGAGCCATGCCTTTAGCAGCTTGGATGTCAGGATTGGAAATTGCTGCCGTGCGGGCCGGACGTGAAGAGACTACAAACTACGTTTCTGGAAACACGGATACGGCGCGAATGCTGATGGATACCGGGACGATTGATACCTGGCTGCTAGCAGATTTGGTTGGCCCGCAGACGCAAGCTGAAGGTGAGCGGTTTGAGCAGGCCAAGAAAGCGGCAAACGGCGTGCATTTTTTAGCGGTACAAGACAGCCCTGATTCAGAGTCATTTGCTGGAATGTGGCTAATGCAAGATAGAGACTTTGGATAGGAGCGCGTGAATAGATGAAAAATGGGTGGATGAAGACGGTTTTGATGTACGGGGTTTTGAGTGCGATCGCCCTGATCATGCTCCTCCCGCTCCTCTGGCTAGTCAGCACTGCCTTCAAAGGCTCCACCGAAAACCTCTTCCAGTTCCCACCTCAGTTTCTCCCGCAATCCCCTACGCTCGGTAACTTCGTCAAAGTGTGGCAGTCCAACCCCTTCGGCCGTTACTTTTTCAACAGCACCCTCATCGCTGTAGTTACCGTCGCGCTTAATCTTCTCCTTTGCTCCCTCGCCGCCTATCCCCTCGCCCGCCTCAGCTTCAAAGGCCGCGAGCTTCTCTTCTCTCTGATTGTCTCCACCATCCTTATCCCCTTCCAAATCGTGATGATTCCGCTGTACATCCTCACCGTACAGCTCGGTCTCACCAACTCCTACATCGGCGCAATCTTTCCAGCCGTAGCCTCCGCCTTCGGCATCTTCCTCATGCGCCAAGCCTTCCAATCAGTGCCCAAAGAACTCGAAGAAGCCGCCCGCATCGATGGCTGCACTGAATTAGGCATTTGGTGGCACATCATGATTCCATCCGTGCGCCCAGCCTTAGTCACCCTCGCAATTTTCGTCTTCATCGGCTCATGGAGCGATTTTCTCTGGCCGCTGCTAATTTTGGATCGTCCTGAATACTACACGTTGCCTCTAGGCGTCGCCAAGCTAGCCGGGAGCTTTTCTCTAGACTGGCGACTCATCGCCGCAGGCTCAGTGATTTCAGTGGTGCCTGTTATCTCTATTTTTCGTAGCCGCACAGAAGTACATCGTGCCATCGGAGACGGGCAGCGGTGTAAAAGGATAGTGCTAAAACTTGGTTGTTATAGAAGCTATTTTAATATCTAGGCTTCTACACTGAAAAAGCGTTGTTTTGAGCTAATAGAATCCATGCTATGCAAATTACGGTTGCTTTCAGCCTTTGCTAGAGAACCATTCTTACCCAAAAATATTCGCAGAAAGTACTGACTTTCCCACCTCGCTATTAACTCTTACTTATTAAGAAACAAAGAAAGAGACGATAACTAATTATCGTATATTCTCGCATATCTCTTCAGTTATCGTTTGGCACAATTATTTCAGTGAGCGAAATGCCGCCAAATAGACCGGCCACAAACTCATTCTTGTAAACTATTTCCTTAAGGATTAAGAACTTTGAAGAAAACAGCAATGTTAATGGTATCAGTTGCAACACTAGGTGCCTTCGCACTAATGCCCGCAGCTCATGCTGAAACCGCTTCTTCTAATGAAACGACAGGTGCTGTCGTAGATTTTGCTGATGGCCCTACGAATGCCGCAGCTGCGGTTTTGGTTACGTACGACGAAAGTGAGGTTACCTCTCTGTCGGCTTCCTCTGCCTTCGGTGCAGATGGCGCTGCTGCAAGTGCAACCTCTATCGAAGCGGCCTCTGTCGGTTCGGCTGTGGGCAACGGTACTATTCTCGCTGGAGAAGTCAGCTTTCAGAATGGTCTGGATGTAGGCGGCATATTTGTCAATTTTGGAGATTCTCTCTTTGATGAAGGTAGATAGACTCTGTATCCTATCTTTTCTCTCAAGTGTCTAGATGCTTTCTCTATGAGTACTCCGAAACGTATGGAAGGCAGAAGGCATATCAAACCTTACTCGAAGTTTTCTAACACAAAAATGATGCTGAATAAAAAAACGCTTCTGATGGCCGCTGTTGTAATTTCAGGTACTTTCACATTTGTGCCTGTCGCCAAAGCTGATACAGCTGTTTCTGATTCAGAAGGATCTGTCGTAGAGTTCTCTGAAGACGGCCCTGTCAATGCTGCTGCCGCCGTTTTGGTCACCTATGAAAATGGTTCAGTGACTTCCCTTTCTGCCTCTTCCGCTTTCGGTGAGACCGGTGCTGCTGCAAGCGCAAACGCCGACAATGCTCTCTCTGTAGGTTCAGCAGTGGGCAACGGCTCTCTTATTGCGGGTGAAACTACCGATGATGGAATCAGCGCTACCTATGTCAACTTCGGTGACCCAGTTCGTCCTGTCGTTCGCGGCTTGCTCGGCGGCCTATAGCTAGCGTTAAGACTAACTGTAGGACTCTCCTGTAAGCTAAGTAAAATTTGGTAGTTGGCTCTCAAAGCAGGCCCTAGAAGCAGTTTGACTAGTATGTCAGGCTGCTTCTTCTCTTTATTGAGTCAGTCCCTAAAAGTCCGGATCTTTCGTTCCTTTAGGCAATAGCGACTTCAATTGACCGATTGGGAACAATATTTTTAGTTATGACCAGTGCATCTATAGATATCTATATTTAAGCAGGAAGCGAAACAAGACTAATGGATCGCTCGCTTTATGCCTATCCATGTTTTGGTTTCGCTCTCTAATTATTCTAATTTTTCCGCAAGATATGTAGCACATTGCTCAATATCATAAGTGCCCTCTCATAAGTAAAATCAGCCATGTTACTTTGGTCTTATTTATTACGACTGAACCTCGTAATTTGCTGGTTGTTTGTTTTGGTAGCTCTACCCAAAGATGCGGTCGCTAGTGACTATCAAGACGCGATCGCTAGCATGGGAATCGAATCCACTCAGTATTTATTAACAACAGAAGCAAAAGCGAAAGTAAAAAACAATCCCGTAGACCTTTTTGAGACCTTCGATGCTAATAGGCAGAAAGTTGCTGAAGATGGCATCGTTCTCTCCCCACATCCGCTGCCACCAGACGTATTAGAAGCAATCTTCCCCACTTATCGGGAGGAAAATGCCTCTACAGAAGGTCAAGAAGATCACAACACAGCGAATGCCGATAACTTTGTCCTTTCACCACATCCGCTACCATCTGAGGAACTAGACGCAATCTTCTCTGCACCTCAAGATGTAGGCGTTTCTATCGAAAGCAATAATGAAACTGTTTCTGACAACGTTGTTCTGTCGCCATATCCGCTGTCACCTGATGAACTAGAAGCGATTTTCCCTAACTCAGCAGAGTATGCTTCGGCAATAGGAGAAGAATCCGAGGAGCGTCTTTCGGAAGACTCCGAAGAAATCACAAAAGAACAAGAAAACTTAGATTTTCTAGACTACGCTGTTCCGCCTTATGCAATGCGGCTAGAAGACTTATCTGCTAGCGGCACTCGATTTAGACTTAATAGACAGCTGCTTAACCACCTAAGCACAATAGAGCTTCAGACAGGCTACCAGTTTAGCAACGACATCAACAGCAACTCTAGCGTGCAAGGTACTCTCAGTCTAGATAGCCGCCTTCAGCGCAGCATCGCCAACGATCAGGTTGTTACAGTTGAGCATAGAGGAGCCTATTTACAGGCAGAGACTGTCACCCGCTCACGAGAAGTCACCGTCACCCGAACGCTGCCTCAAACAATTAACGGGTTTGGCATTCAGCTGAGTTTTACAGGCGCTTGCCTATTTCCAGAGACCACGACTCAAGAGCGCTGCACCTACACGCCAGGGCTCAGCACCGTAGAATACAGTAATATTTTGGACTTCCGAGAGGCCGGAAAATTACAGGACGATGGTGAGCTAGGTGCCGTTCTCACAGATGAGTCTTTAGCTGCTATAAAACAGCCGGGATTTCAAAGGGGAGAGGAGGGGCAAACTATTGGTATAGATCTTTTGTTTCCTAATACGGGAACACGGTCGGGCAACCGCTTTTCTGATAGAGTGACCGCTGATCGCCGTGAAACGTATAAAACAGTGCCTGTTTTTACATTGGCAAGAAGTCGGCAAATTGTTCAAATGAATGATAAGGAAGCAGCGTTAGCAATTACGCTGCGGGGCAATACCTGGATTTCTCAAGATAGCCAAATTGAGGCAAATGCCTTACTACAAGCAGGTATCGTACTACTGCCAGACATCGTACCTCGCATCACGGGCAACGAAAAGCCTGCAAACCCACGGGTTAACAGCAATATATTTTTAGCTGTCAACAACGCTCGCCTTCCTCAAGGCGGTTTTACGCTCTATCACGGTGGCATCAGCAGAGCTGACTCAGTTGAGCTTGATTTGCAGCCTAAAGATTTGCCTTCCGCAAAATTTCGAGGTGTATGGATTGGGCTTTCGCCTGTAGTCGATTACCGTATCGGGACTACAGCTAACAGCCAAAGCATAGGCTCGCTACGTTCGATTAAAACAATAGGTGCAGAAGGGAACGGAGGCAGCAGTAACAACTTAAATTTTGTTTCCTTAATAGGTGAAGACGAGTTTATTGCAAACAATATCCACGATACCTATGTGCAAATTTATCAGTCCCTATATGAGACTGATGCCCAAACCGTGATGGTTGAAAATTACGAGGAGCTAACAGCCTACTATCCCCACATTAGCTTTACAGGAAATACGACTGCTTTCGATAATGTTTTCAACTACTACGCGGGTCTTATTTTTGAGGAGCAATTTAATGCTTATGCGGGAGCAGACTACACTGCTTTTCTGCCTAATGGGCTGACGTATGAGCTAGGCGGCATTGTTTATACGCAGCCAGATCGAGACTATTACAGTCAGCTTAACGGTAAAGTAACTAAGCGGTTGAGGCTATCGGAGAACGCTTCGCTGGCCCTTTCTGGTGGGCTCAATTGGGCGCTAGACCGAGACGATCAAATTGGTGATATTGAGATTAGTTCTAGAAGCAGCGCCGTTTATCTTAAGGCAAAAGCCGACTTGGGCCGCTTGTCTCTTCAGGCGACTGGCAACGTAGGTGGAATTTTGCCTGAGTCTGCGCGTAATTCGCTACGATTACAAACAGGGCTTAAGCTGGCCGATAGTATTACGCTCTCTAGCTTTGTAACAGCCTTTTCCAAAAGCAGCAGCTATGCCCGCTACGGAGCATCTTTGGCCTGGCAGCTTGTCGGAAGAAGTAGCCCTGTGCTGAGCGTGGGTTGGACAAACAATCGATATAGCTTCGGTACCGATTTATTAGGCAACGCGCTTTCTAGCAGCGAGGATTCGTTTGTCGTCTCATTTAAATTGTAAGCGTGTTGTAGGGACAAAAGAGATAGGCCAGCAAGCATCTCCTCATCAAAAACCTTCAGCTAAATTTCTCTACTCTATAGATCTAAGGCATCAATACCTTTTTTACGATAGTGAATGCGCAGCTTAATGCCAAGCGTTACTTGCTTCATTATCCAGTACAGCACTGTCAGAATAATGAAGGTGACAAAGACGACAGCAGCAGGGCGCTTGGTCGTGAGTGCATTGAGCGTTGTTGCTAAAACGCTCGTCGGATCGGTCGCTAAGTCCCAGCTATTGAGCCGGACAAAGCGACCGAGATAAATGCCGATAGCGCTCAGGGCATGGATGAATAATTCGGTCGGCAAAATAAGCCGTTCGTTGCCTTTTTGCTTGAGGTAGTGAGCAAGGTTGATAATCGAAAGGGTGTAGGCTTCAAAGCCAAGCAGAATGGCGCTCGTGTGTAGCGGAATAAATACGAGTGCAATTACCCAAACGCGAAGGGCTCCTGAGCTAGTACCTTTAATCAGATGAATGATGTCGGTAAGGACATAGGGTGCATTAGGTAGAAACGCGATGAAGGCAATAAGGCTCAGCCACCATACGGCGGTGCGACGGCTCTTTTCTCTTTTGAACAAGAAAATGCTCATGACTAGAGAGATAAGGACTAAGGCAGTCCACCAAATAACTTTGAGCTGCGCGGTGCGATCGCCCGAAGCCAACGCTCCCACCAGCTGCATTTGCGCCTGCATCACACGCGGCAATCTAGGCCACAGGCCAACAACTCCAATCGCCGTAATGAGAACAAAGGAAAGCCATACCTTTATTTTAGAAAGGTCTTTACGCCGAAACAGCACAAAGCTTAAAAACAGAGGCACCGCAGCTAGAAATAGATTCCATAGAATCCAACCGTTATAAACGCCGTAGAAGGCAGCAGAGATATCATTCACGATTGAGCGTAGGAACATAGGAAGATCGTATAGTTCAATTATTGTCAACTACATTAGCTCGAAGTTCTGCTGGCGTATGGCAGGGTGTATCACTTACTTGTGTTCTACAAGCGTTCGTGAAGCAATTGCAGCAATAAGCCCCCGATCCTTATTACAGGATCAGGGGCTTACCGTTATCGATTTCCACTACCAGCCCTAAAAGGCATTAGCTCACCGAACTTGCTACTTTGTCTTTTTGAACACCCGCTTCAGCACTATCCGCCTCAGACGGTGGCACCACCTGCCAGAACTTAGGCAAATAAGCATCCCAATCAGCCAAGATTGTCTTTGCCTTTGCGCTACCTGTCCGCTCGGCGTGCGCTTCAATCAAGCCTTTCAGCTGTTCGGCGCCCGCGTCAGTCAGCACCTTCTGCACCTGCACAATCTCAGGATTCACCCGCGTCTGAAAGTCGCCCGCCTCATCTAAGAAGTAACCTAGGCCACCGGTCATACCCGCACCGACGTTACGACCGACGCCACCGAGGACAACAATCACGCCGCCTGTCATGTACTCGCAGCAGTGATCGCCTGCGCCTTCAATCACGGCCTTACCTTTAGAGTTTCGCACCCCAAAGCGCTCGCCCGCGATTCCATTAGCGTATAAAGTGCCGCCGGTTGAACCGTAGAGACAGGTGTTCCCTAAAATGACGTTTTTACTGGCTTCGTAAGTAAAGCCATCAAACGGTTTGATGACAATCTCGCCGCCGTTCATGCCTTTGCCTACGTAGTCGTTTGCTTCACCGACTAAAGTGAGGTTCATGCCACTGAGGTTAAATGCACCAAAGCTTTGACCGACGCTGCCGTTGAAGGTGAGATTTAGCTGGCCGTTGAAACCATGGTTACCGTATTGTGTGGCGATCGCACCCGAAATTCGAGCCCCCACCGTCCGGTCAGTATTAATAACGTCCCAAGCCTTAGCAACCTTACCGTGCTCAGATATTGCCTGAGAAACCTCAGCGTCTGCCAAAATTTCATCGTCCAGCACGGGGCCGTTAGTGTGAATGTCACCGTGGTTTAGCCAGGTGCGATCGCTCTTCACATCCGGCAGCACCAGCAATGCCGAAAGATCCAGCGCCTTCGTCTTCGCCAGCGACACATCATCACGCGCCACCAGCAAGTCAGCGCGTCCTACCACATCCGTCAGCGACTGGTAGCCTAGCTTCGCCAGCAAAGAACGCACTTCTTCCGCAATAAAGTAGAAGAAATTCACCACTTTACCTGGCGTTCCTGAGAATCGCTTGCGCAGTGTTTCCTGCTGAGTGGCGACGCCGACCGGACATTGATTGGTGTGGCAAACACGGGCCATAATGCAGCCTTCAGCAATCATCGCAATCGAGCCAAAGCCGTATTCTTCAGCGCCCATCAGTGCGCCCATAATGACGTCCCAGCCGGTTTTGAGGCCACCGTCTACGCGGAGGGTGACGCGATCGCGCAATTGATTCTCCATCAAAGATCGATGCACCTCAGTTAGGCCTAGTTCCCAGGGCATCCCAGCGTGCTTAATCGAACTTAGAGGTGACGCACCCGTGCCGCCGTCATGACCCGAAATTTGAATCACATCCGCGTTCGCTTTAGCCACACCGGCTGCAATTGTACCAATGCCAACTTCCGCAACCAGCTTCACCGAAACGCCCGCCTTAGGGTTGATTTGATGCAGGTCAAAAATCAGCTGCGACAAATCCTCAATCGAGTAAATATCGTGATGAGGCGGCGGTGAAATCAAGGTCACACCCGGCTTCGAGTTTCGCAGCGAGGCAATGTACTCACTGACTTTTTTACCCGGTAGCTGACCGCCTTCACCTGGCTTAGCCCCTTGCGCCATCTTAATTTCAATCTGCCGAGCGCTCATCAGGTACTCAGGCGTTACCCCAAATCGACCCGAGGCCACCTGCTTAATCGCAGAAGACGCCGTATCGCCATTCGCTAACCCTTTCAGGTGAGGCAGCGTATCAGAAAAGCCTTCGCCGTCCACATCATCGAGCACCTTAAAGCGAACCGGATCTTCGCCGCCTTCACCCGAGTTAGACTTACCGCCAATGCGGTTCATCGCGATGCCCAAAGTCTCATGAGCCTCACGAGAAAGCGAACCGAGCGACATTCCACCCGTGCAGAAGCGCTGCATAATCGATTCAACAGACTCTACTTCAGAGACATCAATTGACGCTCTATCTCCTTTAAAGTCCAACAAGTCTCGCAGTGCCGCAATCGGACGCCCGCTCAGCTGCTGGCGATAAACTTCGTAGTGGTCGTACTGCTTGGTCTCTACCGCCTTATGCAACAGCTTCGTCATCGCCGGGTTGTTCATGTGGTACTCACCCGACGGCCGCGACTGCACAAAGCCCATGTTCTCAAGGCGTTTGCGAGTTAGCCCAGGAAATGCCTTTTCATGGAAAGACATGGTTTCTTGAGCCAGCTCCTCGATTCTCAAGCCACCTAAGCGAGAAACGCTGCCTCTAAAAGCCACATCTTTAAGATCAGCGCCGATGCCAACCGCTTCAAAAATCTGAGCGCCGCGATAGCTGCTGAGTAATGAAATTCCCATTTTCGAGAGAATCTTCAGCAGGCCATTATCGACCGCTTTACGATAGTTTGCCTGAGCGCCGTTAAGCGTAGAAACTGGAAGCTTGCCCGACTCCATTTGCTTCTGCGTTTTCTTGTCAGCCCACCAGTGACGGACACTTTCTAAAGTCAGATAAGGACAGATTGCCGTTGCACCATAGCCAAGCAAGCAAGCGAAATGATGTGTGCTCCAGCACTGAGCAGTGTCTACGATTAAAGAAGCCTCCATCCGCAGGCCACGCTTAATCAGCGAATGATGAACAGAACCGACAGCAACGAGTGGGGGAATGTACGTTTGCGTATCGGAGAGGGTTGTCAGGTTGCCTTCAGCGTCTCGGCGATCGCTCAAAATCAAAATCTGAGATCCACCTTTCACGGCCTCAGCCGCTTTGTCACATAGAGACGCGATCGCCTCACTCAATCCTTTAGGCCCACCCTCAATCGCATACAGCGTAGAAATCTCACTCACTGGGAAATCAGAATCCCGAATCAGCGCCATCTCCGTGTCATTGATCACGGGCGACTCTAGCTTCAGCAGCCGAGCCTGCTCAGGATGCTCCTCCAGCAAATTTCCCTGCGCCCCTAGCTGTGTAGATAGCGACATTACCAGCCGCTCACGCAGCGGATCAATTGGGGGATTCGTGACCTGTGCAAAACGCTGCTTGAAGTAGTCGTATAAAAGGTGAGGCTTATCCGAAAGCACCGCCAGCGGCGTATCGTTACCCATGCAGAACGTAGGCTCTTTGCCCTGTGCGGCCATGTCCTGAATAATCATGTCCACGTCTTCAGCCGTATAGCCAAAGGCCGTCTGCTGCGTCATCAGCGTCTGCGTTTCCAGGCGCGTTTCTTCACTAAATAGCTGAGGCGCAATCTCTACCCGACGCTCAGAGAGCCACTTTCCATAAGGCTGAGCTTTCGCAATCCGCTGCTTAATCTCCCAGTTATGCAAAATTTCGTGGCTATCGACAAAGTTCACAGCCAGCATCTGCCCAGGCCCAAGCCGACCTTTCTCAACGATGTCTTCAACAGGAATATTCACCACGCCCGCTTCCGAAGACACAATCACATAGCCGTCTTTAGTCACCACATAGCGAGCGGGCCGTAGGCCATTGCGATCCAACGTTGCGCCAACTTGTTTGCCATCGCAGAACACGACTAGCGCAGGGCCATCCCAAGGCTCTTGAATGCTGCTGTAGTACTCGTAATAGTCAACAATTTCGGGATACTTAGCTAGTTCGGGCTGGTTTTTATAGGCTTCAGGCACCATCATGGTGAGCGCTTGGGCAGGCGATCGCCCCGTCCGCACCAGCAGCTCCATCACGTTATCTAAGTTTGCCGAGTCACTATTTTTTGCATCCACCACCGGCTTCAGCAAATCTCAGAGTCGTCACCCCAGCTCGGATGCTGCAAGTTCGCTTCGCGAGAACTCATCCAGTTAATGTTGCCAATTAGCGTATTAATTTCACCGTTGTGGCCCAGCAATCGCATCGGGTGTGCCAGCGGCCACTTCGGCAAAGTGTTGGTGCTAAAACGTCTGTGATAGACGGCGAAAGCACTTTCAAAATCTTCGTTTTGCAGGTCTTTATAAAACAGACCCAGCACGGCTGATTGCACCATGCCTTTATAGACGATGGTGCGCGCTGAGAAGGAGCAGACGTAGGCTTCAGTGAGCGATAGGCTACCTGTTTCTTGCGCGTGCTTTGTGCGGGTTTGCTCAAATCTACGGCGGGCTAGGAATAGCGATCGCTCCAAAGCATCCCCAGTCAAATCCTCAGACGCCACCATCGCCTGCGCCACCTGAGGCTGAAACTTCAGCGCCAGCGGCCCCAGCGTTTCAGGCGCAACGGGCACCTCACGCCAGCCCAGAAACGTCAGCCCCGTATCCGTCACAGCTTTTTCAAGCAGCTCACGCGCCGTTTTCGCATCCGCATCCGACTGAGGCAAAAACACCATCGCCACACCCGTCTTCTCAGGTGCTAGCGCCGCTTTCCCATTCTCACTCGCCCAAGCTTGCAGCAGCGTCCAGGGAATCGCCGTCATCACGCCAGCCCCGTCACCCGACTCCTGATCCGCGCAGCATCCGCCCCGATGCTCCATACAGGTCAAGGCCGTTAGCGTATCGGCCACTAGCTTGTGGCTAGCACGGCCCTGCTGATCGGCAATAAAACCAACGCCGCAGGCATCGCGTTCTTCCACCAGCCAGCTAGGCCCGAGATCTTCTAGTACATCTGTCTGAAAAGTCGTTGGATTGAGAATCACGCGGGTATCACCTAAATGAGAAAGCGGTTAATTAGAAAAGCTTGCTTGCGGAAGAAGGCCGTGCGGTTAGTGCCTACTGCAATCTGAGATTATTGTTTAAGTATTATAGAGAAATATGAAGGGATATTGAAGCACCCCACAAAAACAAGCGAACTCTTTGTTTAAAAGATTAAGAGTACGGCTACCTAAGAACTGTTCGTACTGCGCACTTTCTCTGTTGTGTATAAAATATGAGTAGTTCAAAAGAACTGTTTTGATAAGTCATCAATGCGTGATAAACCCGCTATCAAGCCTCCGTGTTTATACGGCATCAATAACGCTTTATATAAGAGATCATGTTTTGAGGGTGTAGGCCGGTGCTTACAGAGCGGCGTTAATGCATTGCTTAGTTAGAACTGACAGTCAGAACACTGGCAGAGTGATCGCTCGCTAGTCAGAATCTATCTGCAACACTGAGCTTGTACAACCGGGCGTATCCTATGCAAGGCAAGGCTTAAGGCTCGGAGCTCAACTTGAGCTAAAAAGTATTTAAGTAACTTTCTTAAAAGATTCACTGGTATCGAGGTCATTTCGAGCGAATCTTGAAAGCGGAATCATGGGGTTTACGTACCAATCCATTACTGATCAACTCACTTATTCAACTCACTTAGCTGAGCCCATCCACGGCGCTCTTACTACACCTTGGCTATTCATTCTAAGGAATCGAACCCAACCCTCATACCAACGAGATCTCTGTCTTCGCGGCTCGCCACAGCGCGACTCATCTCAATTCGATTCCTTTCTATCGGTTTGATGACAAGCTTTGGCTGGGGTGTCGTCAATTCTGTGGAGCTACGCCCCGACCCTTCCACGTCTCCTTCGCAAGACGTGCTTCAACTAGCCCTAGACAGTGCCTCAATAGGAGCGCTTTCTAGTAGCAATAGTCCTGTGATTGAAGCAACGCCCGTATCTTCGCCACCGCCGCAGTCCTCTGTTCAGATCGCTCAGGTCAACGGTGTTACGGAAGCCTCTGGTAGCAGTATTCGCCTGAATAATAAAACCGTACCGGGACAGTGGCAGCAAAAGAACGGTCGTATTGGGATTTCTAGTGCAGCGATCGCGAACCTAGTTGGCGTTGAGCTATTAAGCGCCACTGATCCCTCTCAACAGGCAATTCGCTGGTTTCCGTCTACCGAAGATGAGGTGATCACGCTACCGGCTTGGTGGGATGCAACCGATCGCTATATAGATATTAGTGAGCTGGCCACTAGAGCCGGTTGGACAGGCCAAGCAAGTGGCAATACGCTACAGCTCAATATTCCAGCCAGTCAGGTGAGCGGCATTCGTCAGGGTAAGCAAACCTGGGGCGATCGCATCGTCGTAGACCTCTCTGCGCCCACTACCTGGCAGTTAGACGCCGCCGACGGCTACACCATCACCATTGACGGTGCTATCACCCCCGAAATGGTCAAAGCCTTCAAGGCCAAATCTGGTAACCTGCTCACCCAGCTCCACGTCGCACCCTTAAGCGGTCGCACCATTCTCAAAGTCAAAACAAAAGGTGGCGCAAGCCCTCAAATTTGGTCAACAGGCAGTCCTTCTCGCATCGTTATTGATGTTCGTAAAGACGCGATGGTCGAGCGCGATGTCGCTTGGGCACCCGGTCTGCGCTGGCGGCAGCAATACGTTGGCGTCGGCGCTCACAAATTTCCGGTCTACATGTTCGTCGTGCAGCCCAATCCTTCCACACTTGCGCTTCGACCTATTCACGCCAAGCCCAACAGCGCTATCGGCATCGAACCTATTTTGACTCAGGCGCCCCGCCAGCGAGCCGCTGCTGCCGTCAACGCGGGCTTTTTCAACCGCAATAATCAGCTTCCGCTGGGCGCAGTCCGTAGCAACAATCAGTGGATTTCAGGGCCAATTCTAGGTCGCGGCGCAATGGCTTGGAACGAGCAAGGCGACCTGGTAATGGATCGATTCGTCCTTTCCGAAGTTGCTAGAACTGAGTCCGGAGAGGCGTTTCCAATTCTGGCAATGAACAGCGGCTACGTTCAAGCAGGCATTGGTCGCTACACGTCTGGATGGGGATCTAGCTACACGCCCATCGTGGATAACGAAGTTGTGATTACGATTCGAGACGGCAGAGTCGCTAGTAAGCGAACGATGAGTAAAGCAGCCAATGGTAACGTGCCAATTCCTGCTGACGGCTATTTGCTGGCGTTTCGGAGCAATAGCGGCGCGGCTGGCAAGTTTGTAGAAGGGCAGCTGGTAGATTTGGCTAGTCAGTCTCAGCCTTCTGCGTTCGAGCAATATCCGAATGTGATGGGCGGTGGGCCACTTTTGATACGCGATCGCAATATCGTCCTCAACCCACAGCTCGAAGGCTTCTCCACCAACTTCATCCAGGGCTCAGCCCCTCGCACCGCCATCGGCAAAACATCAGACGGCACTTGGCTCATCGCCACCATGCACGATCGGGTTGGCGGACGCGGCCCCACGCTATCCGAAACGGCTCAAATTATGCAAAAGCTCGGCGCAGTAGACGCTCTGAACTTAGACGGCGGCAGCTCTTCTAGCCTTTACTTAGGCGGTCAGCTTCTCAACCGCCAGCCTCGTACAGCCGCCAGAGTGAACAATGGCATCGGATTATTCGTCTTAGGTAAAGACTAGGCGCTCTAAAAATCCTACAGAAGCGATCAGCCACAGAAAGCTCGGGCATAATTCATCTAGAAAGATCTAATCATCTTTGCTTCAATTTGAACTGATGCGGATGAAGACTTGATAGAGAAGCTTTGTTTAACGGTAGCTCTCTGTCTGCTCAAGGGAAACCCTTGTTAGAATCAACCAGAATTTATGAGTTTTACAAACTTTCGCTGACTGCCGCCCACAGCGCAAATACAACACAAAAGATACCTATAACAGGAGATCATCACCATCATGGTTCAAACTCAAGAACTCGCTTCATCTGTTAAGTCGCTCGAGTCCGCTAGCTTTGAAGGCGTAGCAGCGACCGAACTACGCCCCTGGGGAGCGTTTACAGTACTCGAAGAAGGCTCCGGCTACAAAATCAAGCGAATCGAGGTTAAGCCCGGTCATCGCCTCAGCCTACAGATGCACCACCACCGCAGCGAGCACTGGATTGTCGTTTCTGGTACCGCAAAAGTAACCTGCGGCGACCAAGAAATCATGCTGTGCACAAACCAGTCCACCTACGTTCCAGCCTGTACTAATCACCGCCTAGAAAACTCTGGCGTCATTCCTTTAGTACTTATCGAAGTTCAAAACGGCGAATATCTTGGCGAGGACGACATCACTCGGTTTCAAGACGATTACGCCCGCAGCTCTGACTAATCTCTAGTCGGCTCTAAATACTGTGATTTAAGAGGGGAGCTTCTGGCTCCCTTTTTTGTGACAACTTTCCCTAACGAAAGCAACGGTGAGTAGAAGCTAGTCGTACAATGATTTGGACTCACTCACCCATCCGTCGAGTTTCATGATTCAGCTCACGCCCGCCGCTTGCCAGGAAATTAATCGATTGCGCGTCAGGCAGGGAAGGCCAACATCGCTCTGTCGGCTGAGCTTGCAGCCGAGTAACTGCGCCGAGTGGTCTTACGTGCTCTCATTAGATGATGAGGTAGACGATAACGACGATGTGTATTCGTTTGATGGATATGGGGTGGGGACTGTGCAGCTGGTGATGAAGCGCGATCGCCTAGACCACATCCGCGATCTAAAAATCGACTTTTCCGAAGACCTGACCGGCGGAGCCTTCCGCTTCAACAACCCACTAGCCACCGAAAGCTGCCGCTGTGGATACGCCTTTGCCATCCGGACTTGAACCGAATCGGAAAACCGGATTGACAAGGTAAAAAAATACTTGATACTATCGGATCTCATGACAACTTATTTTGCGGAGTAATTACCACCGCCCTATATGCCTACGATTCAACAGCTCATTCGCACAGAGCGGAGCAAAGCTACCAAAAAAACCAAATCACCTGCCCTACAAAGCTGCCCTCAGCGCCGTGGTGTCTGCACTCGCGTGTACACAACTACACCTAAGAAGCCAAACTCAGCCCTACGAAAAGTAGCAAGAGTTCGCCTCACCTCTGGCTTTGAAGTCACTGCCTACATTCCTGGCATTGGTCACAACCTGCAAGAGCACTCCGTTGTAATGATTCGCGGTGGTCGTGTCAAAGACCTTCCTGGCGTTCGCTACCACATCATCCGCGGCACCTTGGACACCGCAGGCGTAAAAGATCGCCGTCAAAGTCGCTCCAAGTACGGCGCCAAAAAGCCAAAAGCAGCCTCCTAAACCTTCTATTGCGAATACAAACCTTTTGGTGTCACCTATTTAGTTCAAGAGACTTGGGCAATGCTGATGTCCTTTCTCAACTGCGCTAATCAGGTTCGTTGCGTTTTTCACCGTTGGTTCCACTCGTATCAATATTTGGTTGCCGCACACGCTTTATTGAAAAACTGCCTGCACACTATTCACACTTAAGGGTTAACACCTCATGTCACGCCGCTCAGCCGCGCAAAAGCGCACCGTCCCCGCCGATTCCGTCTACAACAGCCGACTCGTTAGCATGATGTCTCGGCGCATCATGCTCAGCGGCAAAAAGTCCGTTGCCAACAAAATCCTCTACGGCGCGTTCAAAATCATTGAAGAACGCACTGGCACCGAACCTCTAGAAGTGTTTGAAACCGCTGTTCGTAACACCACCCCCTTAGTAGAAGTCAAGGCCCGCCGAGTCGGGGGGGCTACCTACCAGGTACCTATGGAAGTACGCTCAGAACGAGGCACAGCACTTTCCCTTCGCTGGCTCACACAGTTCTCTCGCTCTCGCGGTGGTCGCACAATGGCAATGAAGCTAGCCAATGAACTGATCGACGCTTCTAACGAGACCGGTGGCGCCGTTCGTAAGCGTGAAGAAACACACCGTATGGCTGAAGCGAACAAGGCGTTTGCTCACTACCGTTACTAAACAAGTCGCTATCAAATAAAGCCGAACATGTCAGGAGCCCTCGTATTCCAATTACTTGAGGGCTCGAAAACTTCTGGGTAATTTCTCCCAGGAGTTTCTATAATGGTTTGGCTGTATAAAATTGGTTGTCCTGCGGATAGCAGGTAGACAGCAGAGCAGCTCGTTAAAGGAGGTCACGGTGGCCCGTAATACCGCAATCGAAAAAGTTAGAAATATTGGGATTGCTGCGCATATTGATGCGGGCAAAACCACGACGACTGAACGAATTTTGTTCTATTCAGGCGTTGTTCATAAAATTGGTGAAGTCCACGATGGTAACGCAGTTACTGATTGGATGGAGCAGGAGAAAGAGCGGGGCATTACGATCACAGCTGCGGCTATCTCTACCACCTGGCGCGACCATCAAATCAACATTATCGATACGCCCGGACACGTAGACTTCACCATCGAAGTCGAACGCTCTATGCGTGTGCTAGATGGCGTAGTGGCCGTGTTTTGTTCTGTTGGCGGCGTTCAGCCCCAGTCTGAAACCGTCTGGCGACAGGCCGATCGCTACAAGGTGCCTCGCATTGCTTTTGTCAACAAAATGGACAGAACGGGCGCGAACTTTTTCAAAGTATACGAACAGGTCAAAGACAGGCTCAGAGCCAAAGCCGTACCGCTCCAGATTCCAATCGGTGCTGAAGATAAGTTTGAAGGCGTCATTGACTTGGTAGAGATGCAGGCGCACATCTACACCAACGATCTAGGTACTGACATTCAGGTTGGTGACATTCCTGAAGAGATGAAGACAAAAGCTCAAGAATATCGAACAATTTTGCTAGAGACGGTTGCTGAAGCAGATGATGTTCTGATGGAGCGCTACCTAGAAGGTGAAGAAATCTCTTCTGAAGCGCTAATGTTAGGCATTCGCAAGGCAACTATTAACGACAAGATGGTGCCGATGCTCTGCGGCTCTGCCTTTAAGAACAAGGGCGTACAGCTTTTGCTAGATGCTGTCGTGGACTACCTGCCCTCTCCTACCGAAGTGCCTGCGATTCAAGGCATTTTGCCGAGTGGGGAAACAGGAACTCGGCTGGCAAGCGATGACGAGCCAGCTGCGGCTCTAGCGTTCAAGATTATGGCTGACCCCTACGGTCGTCTGACGTTCATTCGCGTTTATTCTGGCGTGCTCAAAAAGGGCAGCTACGTCTACAACGCGACTAAGGATAAGAAAGAGCGTATTTCACGCTTAATTATTCTGAAGGCAGACGATCGCATTGAAGTTGATGAGATGCGAGCAGGCGATTTGGGCGCTGCTTTAGGCTTCAAAGACACCTTCACAGGTGATACAATTTGCGACTCTGATGCACCCATTGTTCTAGAGTCGCTGTACATTCCAGAACCTGTAATTTCGGTGGCTGTAGAGCCAAAGACAAAGCAGGACATGGAAAAGCTCTCAAAGGCGCTTAAGTCGCTTTCAGAGGAAGACCCTACCTTTAGAGTCAGCATCGATCCTGAGACGAACCAAACCGTGATTGCGGGCATGGGTGAGCTTCACTTAGATATTCTCGTCAACAGAATGTTGAGAGAGTTCAAGGTAGAGGCAAACATTGGTGCACCTCAGGTAGCTTACCGCGAGACCATCCTGAAGCCTTCAAAAGCTGAGGGTAAGTTTATTCGGCAAAGCGGCGGCAAGGGTCAGTTTGGTCATGTGGTGATTGAGCTTGAGCCTGCTGAAGAGGGCTCTGGATTTGAGTTCATCAGCAAGATTGTGGGGGGCACCATTCCAAAAGAATTTATTTCTCCCGCTGAGCAGGGGATGAAAGAGGCTTGCGAATCTGGTATTCTAGCCGGATATCCATTAATTGATGTTAAGGTCACTTTGCTGGATGGTTCTTATCATGACGTTGACTCCTCGGAGATGGCATTCAAAATTGCTGGCTCTATGGCAGTCAAAGAAGCAGTGATGAAGGCTTCTCCGGTTCTTTTGGAACCCATGATGAAGGTCGAAGTGGAGGCTCCAGAAGACTTCCTCGGCGATGTGATGGGAGATCTCAACTCCCGTCGTGGTCAAATTGAGGGAATGGGGTCGGAAGATGGTGTAACCAAGGTATCCTCACGGGTGCCCCTGGCAGAAATGTTTGGCTACGCCACCGATATTCGCTCCAAAACCCAGGGAAGGGGTTCCTTCTCTATGGAGTTCAGTCAGTACGAGGAAGTTCCGCGTAGTGTGGCTGAGGCGATCATCGCCAGAAACAAAGGGAACGCATAGTTAGTTTTAGGAACACACAGAAAAATTCATGGCACGCGAAAAATTTGTAAGAAGTAAGCCCCACGTTAACATTGGCACTATTGGCCACGTTGACCACGGCAAAACCACGTTGACAGCAGCTATCACCATGACCCTGGCAGCTGCTGGCGGCAGTAAAGCTCAGAGCTATGCTGAAATTGACTCGGCTCCTGAGGAAAAAGCACGCGGTATTACGATTAATACCGCCCACGTAGAGTACGAGACAGAGAATCGTCACTATGCTCACGTGGACTGCCCTGGCCACGCTGACTATGTAAAGAACATGATCACAGGCGCGGCGCAAATGGACGGCGCTATCCTGGTGGTATCTGCGGCTGATGGCCCTATGCCCCAAACTCGTGAGCATATTCTGCTAGCCGGTCAGGTTGGCGTACCTAATATTGTTGTGTTCATGAACAAGCAAGACCAGGTAGACGACGAAGAGCTACTTGAGCTAGTTGAGCTAGAGATTCGTGAACTGCTCAGCTCCTACGATTTTCCTGGCGATGATATCCCAGTGACTGCGGGTTCTGCGCTTAAAGCGGTAGAGAAGCTGGCTGCGGATCCTGCAACGGCGCGCGGCGCTGATGAGTGGGTAGATAAAATTCACGCGCTAATGGATGAAGTAGATGCTTACATTCCTACGCCTGAGCGTGAAGTTGACAAGCCTTTCTTAATGGCAGTTGAGGACGTGTTCTCGATTACGGGTCGTGGTACGGTTGCCACTGGCCGGATTGAGCGTGGCATGGTTAAAGTCGGTGAAGTTGTCCAGCTTGTGGGTATTCGCGACACGCGTGAGACGACCGTAACTGGCGTAGAGATGTTCCAAAAGAGTTTGGACTCTGGTATGGCTGGCGATAACGTTGGCGTACTGCTTCGTGGCCTTCAAAAGGAAGACATTGAGCGCGGCATGGTATTGGCTAAGCCAAAGAGCATTACACCTCACACCGAGTTTGAGTCTGAAGTTTACGTTTTGAACAAAGAAGAAGGCGGTCGTCACACACCGTTTTTCCCTGGCTACAAGCCTCAGTTCTACGTGCGTACCACTGATGTAACGGGTTCAATCGAGAGCTTTACTGCTGATGATGGTAGTGCTGCTGAGATGGTGATGCCGGGCGATCGCATCAAAATGAACGTTAAGCTCATCAACCCCATCGCAATTGAGCAAGGTATGCGCTTTGCAATCCGTGAAGGTGGCCGCACGGTTGGTGCGGGCGTTGTTTCTAAAATTACCAAGTAGAAACAAATGTAGAAACGAATCAGGAGTTTACAACAAAATGTAGTAGATTCTGAGCCAACTGTAGGGACGTAGTATTATTACTATGTCCCTACAAAATTCTGAACGATTAACGAGACTATCAAAAGTCTCACCTCTCAACTGAACCTAGAAAATTAAACATTCGCGCACGATCGCGCTTAACTCTCCATGGCCGCTACTATTCAACAGCAGAAGATCCGCATCCGCCTCAAGGCTTTTGACCGCCGCTTGCTAGATACTTCCTGCGAAAAGATTGTCGATACCGCTAACCGCACAAATGCTACAGCCGTTGGCCCAATTCCTTTACCGACGAAAAGAAAGATTTACTGTGTGTTGCGATCGCCCCACGTAGACAAAGACTCCCGTGAGCATTTCGAGACCCGCACCCACCGCCGCATCATCGATATTTACCAGCCGTCTTCTAAAACCATTGATGCGCTCATGAAGCTAGATTTGCCCGCTGGTGTAGACATCGAAGTTAAGCTGTAGCTCTTTATTGAAGCTTGCTTACTCTAATAAACCTCTTTACCGCAAGTAAAGAGGTTTTGCTGTTTAATAGCTCTTTTGAAGTCATAGCAACGGCTATAGCCCGTGCGCTAGAATACTGTCAGTACGCGCATTCCGTCATTTCAATCGGAGCGCTACTTTGGCCCTATTCTAGACATAATGGACTTTTCCTCCTCAGTCGCCGTTCGCGAGCTGCCGCTTTTCCCCTTGCCTGAGCTAGTGCTTTTCCCAGGTCGGCGGCTACCCCTTCACATATTCGAGCTGCGCTATCGGATGCTGATGAACACCATTCTTCAGGGCGATCGCAGATTCGGCATCCTCATGGTCGATCCCACTTCTGGCGAAATTGCCAAAGTCGGCTGCTGCGCAGAAGTCATCCACTACCAGAAAATGCCGGATGACCGCATGAAGATCATGACGTTGGGCCAGCAACGGTTTCGCGTACTGGACTATGTAAGAGAAACGCCATACCGAGTGGGTCTCGTTGAATGGATTGAAGATGAACCCGTAGAAGAAGACTTAGAGCCCTTAGCCACTGAAGTTGATCGCCTACTGCGTGACGTTGTACGGCTATCTGCAAAGCTTACTAGCCAAGATATTGAGTTCCCTGAAAATATTCCAGAGCTGCCGCTAGAGCTGTCTTACTGGGTAGCGAGCACCCTATACGGTGTGTCTTTAGAGCAGCAGTCCTTATTAGAAATGCAAAACACGCTGAAGCGGCTGGAACGCGAGGCAGAAATTTTAACATCGACTCGTAACAATCTAGCGGCTCGAACCGCTTTGAAAGACGTTTTAGAATAGCTATAGAATCTGCTGAATGGCCGCTAAATCGTAGCTTCCGTAGTTCTTAAGCGTAGCCGTATGCATTTTCAAAAGCTCTAGCGCCGACTGCATAATTTGATCGTCAGCGCTGGCTTCTACATCGACGAAAAAAATGTAGTCTCCGAGCAGTCTCTTTGTAGGACGCGACTCAATGCGACTCATGTTGATATTGAGCACAGAGAAAAGCTGCAAGGGTTTGAGCAGTGCGCCAGGTTCGTTCGTTCTTATGCTAAATGCTAGAGATGTGTACTGGCCGCTTGTAGCTGGCTGCTTGCCGAGTACCCAGAAGCGGGTGTAGTTGTCGGCAAAGTCGTTAATAGGATGGGCGAGTATGGGGAGATCGTAGATTTTTGCGCCCCAGCTGGATGCGATCGCACCCGCAGTCGCATCATCCTTAATTCGTGGCAAAGGCTCCGAGGTTGAATTAGCCGGAATCAGCTTTGCCTGTGCCAGATTAGTGGAGAGCCAATTGCGACACTGAGCCAGCGCCTGCGGATGTGAAAAAACGGTTTCAATCGCATCCACGCTATCTGCTTGTGAAATTAAAGCGTGCTGAACAGGTAGCGTAAAGGCCTGCTGAATCTGCAAGGTTTCAATCTCCCACAGCGTATCTAATGTGATCGTGACGCCACCGCCAATAGAATTTTCAATCGGTACAACGCAAAAGTCGGTCTCACCCTGTTCCGTCGCTTTAATAGCTTGAGCAATGGTGAGATAAGCCCTTAGCTGCACGTCGTCGCGACTCAAACTTTTGGCATAGGTTGCGGCGGCAAAATCAGAGAACGTGCCTTTTGGCCCAAGATGTGCGATTGAAACCGTCATATAGGAGGAAGCTCGCTGATGCTACAGAAGTGCTAGGGTTAGCTTATACGCTTTTCTTCTGATTTCTCACAATTCTATTTCGCTCTCAGATATGGTTCGCTTTAGCGCTTCTCAATCGGTCTCCATTTCGGTACCGTCTCAGCTGTTGACGATTGAAGAATATTTAAGCAAAGTAGATCGGCTTGTATATGCGCTCGTTGAGCAGCAACAGGTAGAGGTTATTCATCCCAACCTGTTTAGAGTAAAAGTTAAGCCTATTCGCTTCATTGGCCTGTCGCTACAGCCGGTTTGTGATATCAAAGTTTGGCTAGAGGATGACGCCGTACGGCTTAGTTCCAACAAGTGCTATATCGAAGGGCGTGAGTCGATCAATCAGCGCTTTTCGATGAATATGCAGGGCTACTTAGTTGTTCAGTCTACGTCACAAGGGCAGAAGCTACGCGGGCAGGCAAATCTAGGCGTGGGTGTAGACCTACCTCAAGCCATGAAGCTCACGCCTAAACCACTGATGGAGCGTACAGGCAGCGGCTTGCTCAATGGCATACTAGTCACGCTAAAGCAGCGTTTGATGCGGCAGCTCATTAAAGACTACGTTCAGTGGGCAACGGTTTCTGCTAAGCTAACGTCCTAAACTTGGCAGCTTTTGAATGACTTACGATGCTGGCGGCAAATACCTAAGTTAGCTATGCCTGCCCGATGTTTTGCGCTGCCATAGCCCTTGTTAGAGGCTAGATCATAGCCGGGATAATGTCTGCTTAGGCGAGTAATAAGGTCGTCGCGCCATACTTTGGCAACGATGCTGGCAGCAGCGATCGCTAACTCGTGCTGGTCACCTTTAACAATTGTTTTCTGCGGAATCAATAGCTGCGGCACCCGTTGGTTACCGTCTATTAGGCAGAGCTGGGGAGAGGGGGAGAGTCGAGAGATCGCCCGATGCATCGCTAGCAAAGACGCCTGCAAAATATTAATTCTGTCTATCTCATAGGCGGATGCCATGCCAATAGAACAGCGAGCCAGCTGCCTGATTTGAGCCGATAGCTGCTGCCTTTTTGCAGGCGATAGCTTTTTGCTGTCAGTTACGCCCACAGCAGTAAGAGGAGCGATCGCAGCCGCTGGCAAAACAACCGCAGCTGCCACAACCGGCCCAAAGAAAGCTCCTCTGCCCACTTCATCGACACCCGCAATTTGATCAGGTGACACTATTCACTTGCTGAAGAGCGACGGCGACGACGACGGCGAACCACCTTCTCCTCTTTTTCTTCTGTGGCTTCATCAGTATCTTCAGTCACGTCAGCATCCACTTCTGAGCTATCAGCAACCGGACTTTCAGCAGGCTGATCTTTGAGCACTATTACGCGCTTCTTCACTGACTCAGTAGACGCTTCTTCGGCCCCATTAGCCTGCTGCGATGTTTGGCTAGTGCTAGAGCGCCGACGCTTCCGAACAGGCGTTTTACTAACCGGCTTTTCGACGACCGATTCCGTTTCCAGCTCATCATCATCATCACTATCTGAGGCACTATCAGACGGTGCTTCATCGTCGTTATCCGCAGCCAGCTTAGGCTCTGCGTGAGCTGGCGTCTGAATGATTCGCTTATTGGAAACTTCAGCCGCTGCTGCTGCCTTAGCGGCCGCTACGAACTCCTCTGCCTCACCTGGTAAAACCACCGAAACGACCGTATTTTGAGGGTTCTCTACGGTTTGACCGCTGTACAAAATCGGAGAAATGCCCATGATGGCGTAGATCCGCTGCTCTTCTAGCGGCATTTCAACCGCAATAATTTCAGGCGGCTCTTCTGATTTTCTACGACCATTGCGCGATCGCTTTACCTTCGTCGAAGGCTCCGCATTACTAGCACCTTTCTCAGGCTGAGCCTCTGTACGCTCATCTACGGTACTATCATCAGCTCGCTCGTCGGCTCTACTCTCTATGCGGCGGTTCTCTGCCGCTTCGGCGCGATCGTCTCTATCATTTCTATCTGCCCGACTTCGCCTCGGGCTACTGCTGCGTTCATCCGATGATTCCTTGATAACCGGAATAGGACTCGCAGGCGTACTACGAGAAGCACTCCGAGTAGAAGACGGCGAACTTTCTGAACCCCGACGACGACGGCGACGGCTGCCACCCCGCCCGTTCTTATCCTGATAGTTAGGATGGTTCATCAGATCTAATTCTTGCAGCTCAGACTGTGGGTCTAAACTAGCCGCTCTATCTTCTCGACTCGAATCCTTAGCAGAAGGACGGCTCGAAAAGCTTTGAACCGGTGAGCTATAGCTCTGAGGACGAGAAGAGATCGTCGAAAGCGACTCTACGCTATTCAGCTCTTCTCCAGGCAGATGTGCCAGGTGACCTAAGCCGCCACAGGTTGGGCAAGTTTGGCCAAACAGCTCGTATATGTTCTGTCCCTGCCTTTTACGGGTCAGCTCTACCAGGCCAAGCTCAGAGAGCTGCGAAATCTGAGGGCGCGATTTGTCAGGCCTGAGCGACGTGCCAAACTGCTCTAACACCTGCATCTGGTCACGGCGAGCGTCCATGTCAATGAAGTCAACGACAATGACGCCTGCTATATTACGAAGCTTTAGCTGCCGAGCAATTTCAACAGCGGCTTCACAGTTCGTCCAAAGCACTGTTTCTCTCGCTGTAGCTGAGCGCGTGAAAGATCCAGAGTTAACGTCAATAACCGTAAGTGCTTCAGTCGGCTCAATAATAATGTAGCCGCCTGAAGGCAAGTCCACTCGAGGCTTAAGCGCTTCACGAATAGCCGCATTTACCCGAAAGTACTCTAAGATATTGGTCGGCTCACGGTGGTAGTCGATGAGTATTCCAGGTGGAATGCGGCCATCGCTCCAGCTAGCAAGATGCTGCTTTGTGCGGTCAAATCCACCGTCTGTGTCGGTGACAATGCGGTTAACGTCATCGTTGTATACGTCGCGAAGCACGCGCTGAATGAAGTCATCATCTCGGTTCAGCAGCGAGGGCGGACGAGTGGCCATCGCCTCTTGCTGAATGCCCTCCCACCGCTTTTGCAGCGCTTCAAGGTCTTCAATAATGGCGTCTTCAGAAACACCTTCAGCCTCTGTTCTAATGAGTAAGCCCGTACCGGAAGGCTTGATTAAAATGCCGAGCGCTCGTAGCCGATTGCGCTCAGTTTCGTTGCGAATGCGGCGAGAAAGATTAACGCCTTTGCCGTAGGGCATAAGCACCAAGTAGCGACCTGGCAGCGTCACCTTCCCAGTCAGACGGGGCCCTTTATTGCCTGTGGGCTCCTTCATAATCTGAACGAGCACCTTTTGCCGAGGTGCCAGCAGTTCAGTAATCGGGCCTGCCATCCGCTTGAGCTTCAGCGGCCCTAAGTCGGAAACATGCATAAAGCCGTTTTTGTCGCCGTCACCGATGTTCACAAAGGCGGCGTCAATCCCGGGCAAGATATTCTCTACCGTGCCGAGATAAATATCTCCGACCTGGTGGCTGCCTTTAGCAACAATAATCTCTTGGATTTGATCTTCTGAAAATACGGCAGCAATTCTGTGCTGCTCTGCAATAACAATCTGCTTTGGCATTCAATGTATTCCTCTGAAGCCTGCCAGGAGAGCCCCTATGCCCGCGTTAATGCGTTTGCTTGCTTTAATGCTTTAAGGTTTTTCTGCTAGCGGATCCTTGAGTCAGTAGTAAAAAATTGGAAAAATAATGTCTTTGAAAATCAATCTCGAACGTGCAAACGGATACTCACTGATGTGAACGCTTTTGAGTTCGTAAAAGGCTGTTGGTTTAGATAGTTTGCTAAAAAATCCAAACGGTTAAAAGCTGCTGGGGCAAGTAGTTAGGTTTGGGGTCTCCAGCCTTGTACTTGATTAAGCGACGATCGCTTTCCTTACAGATGCTCAGATCAGATAGCTCAGTTGAGCGGGGACAGAATTCTCTTGATATCTCTTCTTGTGAGACCTCTCGAGAATCTCTACCATCTCTGGCTCTTTCAGCTTTCTTCAAGCTTTATACATCGACGCCTTAGCCGGTGGGCGTAGCAACCCAAACCTTAAAACACAAAGCGCGACCATAAACTCAGGCGCATGCCATATGGCTAACATCCTCTTCTCTGAGGCTAGTTATGCTCATCGGCGGCAGCTTCCGTGCGTGTATTATAGCGCTGGAGGTGCTTTTATACTATTTGGCTATACAAAATTTTAATTTGACTAATTTTAAGGCGTAGTTTTTGAACTATAAAAGCAGCCCCCAAGCGCCTATAAAATAAGGATGCTTGGGGGCTGCTTCAAGAGAACTGGCGCTTGCTATGATCTTACGACGCAGAGGCCGTTGAGAGCGATCGCTTACGTCTCCCCACACTTGGCTTCGATTCTTCTACCGCTGCATCTTTTGCACCACCCACTGCAAAGTCAACGTGCTGAAGCAATAGCACCGCCACTGGATACTGCTTCGGCAGCTCACGACGAACAAACCGGCGAATATCTTCTTCTAATCGAGACTGCAAGCCATCCCATTTAATCACAGGGCGATCGCTATCTGCATTCTCAACCACTTCCTTCCAGCGCTCACGCAGCGACTTCTTCACCGTCACAATCGCGCTCCGCTCCCACTGCTCTTGCGTCTTCACCGTCACCACGCCACGCAAGTTAACGGATGGATCACCGACTAAATTGCCTTTGTTATCGACAGTTGCAGACACGGTAATAATGCCGTCTTCCGCAAGCTGCTGACGCTCTTTAAGCACGCCGCGCTCAACAATGCCTGTACGTGAAGCATCCACCAGCTCAATACCAGCAGTGACCTTACCATCCACAGTCATGCTATCTGCGGTAAGCCTAATGATGTCGCCATTATTGACGATAGCTTCATTACCTTTCTCCACGCCAAGCTGATGCGCCATTTCAGCATGCTTGACCAGCATTCTATGCTCACCGTGCACGGGAATAAAGAACTTGGGTCGAGTTAGCGCCAGCATCAGCTTATGGTCTTCCTGATGACCGTGGCCAGAAACGTGGAGCCCTTTGCCCTTACCGTAGATAACGCGAGCGCCCTGAATCATTAGCTTGTCAATGGTGTTGACAACGCCGATGGTATTACCCGGAATAGGGTTAGACGAAAAGATAACGGTGTCACCTTTTTGAATCCTGATTTGACGGTGAGAGCGGTTGGCAATGCGGGTTAGCGCCGCCATTGGCTCACCCTGCGAACCCGTTGTCAAAATCATGGCCTTTTCGTCAGGGCACTGCTTCAGCATATTGAGGGGCTTAAACAGGCTGTCTGGCGCGTTGATATAGCCCAGATTGCGCGCATGTGAAATCACGTTCAGCATAGAGCGGCCTACTACAAACACATCGCGCTTGTGCTTTTGGGCGAGTTCTAGCAGCATGCTAACGCGGTGAACTGAGGAGGCGAAGGTCGTAACGAACAAACGACCTTCAGCATCGTTAAATTCTCTATCTAAGTTAGGAAATACCGCCCGTTCAGAGGGGGTGTTACCAGGAATCTCTGCGTTGGTGGAGTCGCTGATGAGACAGAGAACGCCTTTCTCGCCATATTCTGCAATCTTTTGGAAGTCGAAGAATTCGCCGTCTACGGGCGTGTGGTCTACTTTGAAGTCGCCGCTGTGGATGATGGTGCCCACGGGCGTTTCAATCGCCATGGTGAAGCTATCGGCCATGGAGTGGGTGTTGCGGATGTACTGGGCCTTGAAGTGCTTACCGAATTGAACGGTGTCGCGAGGGCCAACGGTATGGATTTTGGTGCGATCGCTCACCCCAGCTTCTTCCAACTTGCCCTGCAATAACGCCATTGCTAGGCGCGGCCCGTGGATCACCGGAATATCAAACTGCTTCAGGTGAAAAGCAATACCACCAATATGGTCTTCATGGCCATGAGTGACGATCATGCCCTTAATTTTGTGCTGGTTTTCCTTCAAATAGGTGATGTCAGGCAGCACGATATTAACGCCATGCATGCCTTCAGTGGGGAAGGAGAGGCCTGCATCTAATAAGACAATCTCATCGTCATACTCAAAGACACAGGTGTTCTTACCAATTTCGTGCAAGCCTCCCAGAGGAATAATTTTGAGCACCTTTTCATTAGCCGATTTGCCATTCTGGCTGCTTTTCGGACTGACTTTTCGAGCTGTCTTTGGGGCAGTGCTGCCGTTGCCGTTACTATCGCTGTTTCTGGCACTACTTCTAGTTCTGGCTCTAGTGCCTGTCTTTGGCTTAGGCGTGTCTTTCTTGACATCCCCGATCCCTTCTTGTGAGCTATTGCTATCTGTGAGTCTACTCATGTAGTTTCCTTTTTTTAACGTAAATTGAAATGCTGAAAGTTGAAATACTGGCAGTGAAAATTTAGGTGCCAAATCTTAAGCACAAAGAAAGGCTTAAGCACAAAGAAAGGCCGTTTGATGCGGGGCGATTTTCTTTTGGATGATGTCTCTATTTTTCTTGAACGGCTAAATCTATCGGCTATAGCGCGACCACTATCACCTTGCAACAGCAACCATCAACTTGCCTATCCGGCTTAGCTTTGTCAATGGCGTATTTTGATGTGCAAATGGCAAACAATTGATACTTATCCTTTTGTTGAACGACTGAGCGACAGCTGTGGGAGTAGACTCGCCTAGCATTAGTGATGAATGCTAGCGGACAAATAGTTTTTGGCCTAGCTCTGGCAGCATAGGTGCTAGATAGATAGCGTTTGGATGATGAGCCCTATCTTTAACAGAACTTGCAATTTCCGGGCTGTGTAGCAATTAAGTCCTAACGCATGTCCTTTATGCACGCGCTTACTGATTCGTTCAGTCATCAGCGTTTGAGGCTTTGATCTTAATCTATTCAGTTTTATCTTGACTTGTCTTCTTAGAATGAAGCTTTTCTCGCAAGCATGTTGGGCGCTGCGCGCATAGGCACCCGGTTCGCAAATAGCTGAGGCTTTGACCTTGAACTAGTTTGACATCGTTTGTATCAGTCTGCCATCAATAAATCTAATTGCGACAGTGTGGTTTTTATCACCTGTTTTAGCTCATCTGAGCCTTCGCATAGGGGCAACCGACATTTCCCAACCGACCATCCCTGAAGCTCCAAGGCCATTTTGAGGGGAATAGGGCTAGTCACTGAGAATAGCACTTTGAACAAGGGCACAAGCAGAAGATGCAGAGCGGCGGCTTCTTTAACTCGGCCTGATTCAAACGCCCGAACCATTTGCTGAAGCTGGTTTCCAGCTAGGTGGCTAGTGACGCTAACGACACCCACAGCGCCGACTGAAAGCATGGGTAGCGTTAAGGAATCATCCCCGGAGTAGATTTCAAAGTCATCGGGGCAACGACGGCTGATTTCGCTAACTTGATCAAGGTTCCCACTTGCTTCTTTGATGGCGACGATATTAGGAATAGTTGATAGCTGCGTGACCGTCTCAGGAAGGAGATTGCAGCTAGTGCGCCCTGGCACATTGTAAAGCATGATGGGCAGGTCAGGAACAGACTGGGCGATCGCGCGAAAGTGTCCTTCTAGTCCTGCTTGGGGTGGCTTATTGTAGTACGGGACAACCTGCAAAGAGCCGTCTAGCCCTAGTTTTTCAGCCTTTTTAGTGGCTTCTATGGCTTCGCTGGTACTGTTAGAACCGGTTCCGGCTAGAATTTGGGCGCGATCGCCCACCGCCTGCTTCACCGCCTTAAACAAAGCGTACTCCTCATCCCAAGTCAACGCTGGAGACTCGCCCGTCGTGCCACATACCACCACCGTATCAGTCCCGTTATCGACTAAATGACTGGCTAGCTTTTCCGCCACCAAATAGTTAACCTCTCCAGAAGGCAAAAACGGCGTTGCCATAGCTGTCAGCACCCGCCCAAACCTAGGCGCGGGGTGCGCACTCTCAGCACTAGTCATACTTCTAAGATCCTTTAAATATCGCTCTTCTTGAGCTTGTTTGAGTTCAGGAATTCTTGGATAGAGACGCTTGCAAGCTTATGCAACGGCTGGCGTCTTCAGCCAGCGCTTAGCGACCACCAGCTCTGCAATTTGAACGGCATTCAGCGCCGCCCCTTTCCGAATCTGGTCACCGCATAGCCATAGCTCCAGCCCAGAAGGATGGGAGATATCCTGACGAATGCGACCCACCATCACGTCATCTTCCCCGCTAGCATCTATTGGCATTGGGAAGTAGTTCGCATTCCAGTCCTCCACCAGCTGAACGCCATCTGCCTGCTCAATCGCTTCTCTTGCTATAGCCACATCAAACGGCTGCTCAAACTCCAGGTTCACCGCCTCCGAATGCGCTCTAAGCACGGGCACCCGAATGCAGGTTGCAGAAATTCTCAAGTCAGGAATGGCAAAAATCTTGCGCGTCTCATTGACCATTTTCATTTCTTCCTCGCAATAGCCCTGGTCGTTAATCGGCGTATTGTGCGGAAACAAATTAAACGCTAGCGGATACGGAAAGCTCTCAGTCGGCGGCGTTTTCCCATCTAGAATCGCCTGTGCCTGCTGCTTCACCTCTTCCATCGCTCTAGCACCCGCGCCACTGGCAGACTGGTAGGTGGCTACAACAATGCGACGAATGGGCTGAATCTGCTGCAAAGGCCACAGCGCCACGCTCATCAAAATAGTGGTGCAGTTCGGGTTAGCAATAATGCCGTTATGACCTTCAGCGTCTTTCGGATTCACTTCTGGTACCACCAGCGGCACCGACTCATCCATCCTGAAAGCGCTGGAATTATCGATCATCAGCGCGCCAGCATCTACAATAGCTTTCGCCCATTCTTTGGAGGTCGCACCACCCGCCGAAGCCAGCACAATATCAACGCCTTTGAACGACTCTGCGCTGATCGCTTCAACTGCGATCGCCTTTCCTTTAAAGCTAATTTCCTTACCGGCTGAACGAGGAGAGGCCAGCAGCTTTAGCGTTTTAATTGGAAAATTACGCTCGTCGAGAAGCTGAAGCAGTTCAGTGCCAACAGCGCCAGTTGCGCCCATTACAGCAACGTTGTAAGAGTCAGGCATATGCTTACGCCGGGTGAATTAATGCAGTACTCACTATACATTACGTGAAACAGCGTCTCATTTCGCATGAATCAATATAATGCGGTGTATGATGTTCAACTGCGAGAGATAGCCCACCGCGCTACTACGCATCGGCCATTTTTAGTTCTGTCCGAATATTTAAGTTTTGTCCAACAGTATTAGTCTATGAAAGTTACCCAGGAAAATCTGCCCGACAGCCAAGTCGGACTGGAAATTGAAGTTCCCGCAGAGATGACGAAGCAGAGCTACGAAAAGGTTCTGCGCGACTACATGAAGTCGGCGAACATTCCTGGGTTCCGTAAGGGCAAGGTGCCTCGTCAAATTTTGATTCAGCGTATTGGCTCGCTCCAGCTTAAAGCCGCTGCTCTAGAAGACCTGCTTCAAAAAGTCGTCGATCAGGCCGTAAAGCAAGAAGATATTGATGCACTCGGCAACTATCAGCTGCGCTCAGACTTTGAAGCAATGCTAGGTAAGTTTGAACCGGGCAAAGAAATTACGCTCTCTGCCTCTGTAGACGTGCCACCAAGGGTCACGCTTAGCGAGTACAAAGGGCTATCTGTGCAGGCCGAAGAAATCAAGACAGACACAGCAGCTCGCGTGGAAGAAACGATTGAAGGCTACCGTGAGAACTTAGCGACCCTAGTACCTGTAGAAGACAGGGCTGCGAAAGACGGTGATGTCGCCGTTGTGGACTTTTTAGGCAAGGCTGAAAATGAAGACGGCGAGCTAGAAGCGTTTGAAGGCGGTAGCGCTGAAGATTTCCAGGTAGAGATTAAAGAAGGACGCTTTATTCCCGGCTTTGTAGAAGGCATTGTCGGCATGAAGCTAGAGGAAGATAAGGACGTTGAAGTGACGTTCCCTGAAGACTATCCACAAGCTGAGCTAGCCGGCAAGCCGGCAACCTTTACCATTTCGCTCAAAGAGCTAAAGGAAAAAGAACTGCCAGAAGTGGATGATGACTTTGCTGAAGAGGTCAGCGAGTTTGAAACGCTTGCAGAACTGCGCAAGTCTTTAGAGGAGCGCTACGAGCAAGAAGCGACTGACGCCACTGACGCCAACGTTGAGCAAGCTCTGTTAGATGAGCTAGTCAAGCACATCGAAGCTGAAATTCCTGATACCTTAGTGAAGCGTGAAATTGACTTCATCGTGACTCAAACGGCGATGCAGCTCAGCCGTCAGGGCATTGACTTAGGCAAGTTTCTCACCAAGGAGCTGGTCGATGGCATGAGACAGAACGCACGTCCTGAGGCAATTGAGCGGCTGCGTAGAACATTGGCCTTAGGCGAGATTGCCAAGCAGGAAGACATTAAAGTTGAAGATGAAGCTATCAAAGCGCGCACTGAAGAGATGATGGCTGAGGTCGAAGATCCTAGTCAGGTTGATCCAGAGCGTTTGAATCAGGTTGTTAACGAAGATTTGTTAAAAGAGACGATCTTGGCTTGGCTGAAGGAGAACTCTACAGTTGAGCTAGTGCCTGAAGGCTCTTTGACGCCGAATGAGCCTGAAGTTCCTGAAGCCGATGATGATGATGACGAAGCCGTAGCTGTAGAAGCTGAAGTTGTTTCTGAATCATAGATCTGTACTGGAAATCGAACTTTACTATGTCTGTTTTGATGCACAAGAGAAGGGGCTGATAACCGGACATGTCGAAAATAGGTTGATTCGCTACAGTGGTATCGCATCTTTAGCGCTTGAGTTCGGCTTGAGATGCGGTACATTAAGCACGTATACAGGCAACTGCTTGAAGTTTTATGGATACATCGAGATTTAACGAGAGTGCTCAGATAGGTCTTCCGCAGTTGAGCTTCCCAAAACCAGGATTCTCTCCGCAGAACGTAGTACCGATGGTGGTGGAGCAGTCTGGACGAGGTGAGCGCGCCTTCGATATTTACTCCAGACTGCTGCGTGAGCGCATCATCTTTCTCGGTACGCCTGTGATGGACGATATTGCTGACTCCATCGTGGCTCAGCTGTTATTTTTAGACGCTGAAGATCCTGAAAAGGATGTACAGCTCTATATCAACTCTCCCGGTGGCTCGGTAACCGCTGGCATGGCAATTTACGACACCATGCAGCAGATTCGTCCTGACGTAGTGACGATTTGCTTTGGCCTTGCGGCAAGCATGGGGGCGTTTTTGCTCTCAGGCGGCGCAAAAGGCAAGCGGATGAGCCTGCCAAGCTCGCGGATTATGATTCACCAGCCTTCGGGTGGCGCGCAGGGACAGTCTGCGGATATTGAGATTCAGGCGCGCGAGATCTTGTATCTGAAGAAGCGTTTGAACGAGATGTTGGCTGAGCATACGGGGCAAGATATTGAGCGTATTGAAGAAGATACGGAGCGTGACTTGTTTATGTCTGCTGAGGAAGCAAAAGACTACGGCTTGATCGATCAGGTAGTGACCAGACAAATGCTTTCTGATACTAAGCTGACTGCGGTAGGGTAACGGTTATGTCTAAGTACGACTCCCATTTAAAGTGTTCTTTTTGCGGTAAGTCGCAAGAGCAGGTGCGCAAGCTGATTGCGGGGCCAGGGGTTTATGTATGTGATGAGTGCGTAGACTTATGTAACGAGATTTTAGATGAGGAGTTGTTTGACTCGAATTCGTCTGTAGCAGCGCCTGCACCTCGCCGTGAGCAAGCACCCGAAAGGCGGCGGAAGTCACCGTCTCAAATTTCGCTTAATCAGATTCCAAAGCCGCGTGAGATTAAGTCTTATTTGGATGAGCACGTAATTGGCCAAGACGAGGCTAAGAAGGTGCTGTCGGTAGCGGTATACAACCACTACAAGCGGCTGAGCTTTGTGAATGCTGAAGTGGCTGAGGGCGATGAGGAAGATATTGAGCTGCAAAAGTCGAATATTTTGCTGATTGGCCCGACGGGCTGCGGTAAAACGCTTTTGGCTCAGACGCTGGCGGCGATTTTGGAAGTACCGTTTGCAGTGGCCGATGCCACAACGCTCACTGAGGCAGGCTATGTTGGCGAGGATGTTGAGAACATTCTTTTACGGCTGCTTCAGGTAGCTGATTTGGATGTGGATGAGGCTCAGCGCGGCATTATTTACATTGACGAGATTGATAAGATTGCGCGCAAAAGTGAGAATCCTTCGATTACTCGCGATGTATCGGGTGAGGGCGTGCAGCAGGCGCTTTTAAAGATGCTGGAAGGAACGGTTGCGAACGTGCCACCTCAAGGTGGACGCAAGCATCCTTATCAGGACTGCATCCAGATTGATACGAGCAATATTTTGTTTGTGTGCGGCGGTGCTTTTGTAGGGCTCGATAAGATTGTGGAGCAGCGCATTGGCAAAAAGTCGATGGGCTTTGTGCAGCAGACTAAGGATGCGGATGCTGAGAAGAAGTCTACTCAGACGCTGAAGCATCTGGTGGCTGATGACATCGTTAAGTTTGGGATGATTCCTGAGTTTATCGGCCGAATTCCGGCGATTTCGATTGTGGAACCTTTGGATGAGAAGACGCTGGTTTCAATTTTGACGGAGCCAAAGAACGCTTTGGTAAAGCAGTTTAAGAAGCTGATGCGGATGGATAATGTGGAGCTGGAGTTTCAGCCGGAGGCGATTAAGGCGATCGCGAAAGAAGCCTTCAACCGCAAAACGGGTGCTAGAGCCCTCCGCAGCATCATTGAAGAAATTATGCTAGACATTATGTACGAGCTGCCTTCCCGCGAAGATGTAAAGCATTGCGTGCTGACTAGAGAGATGGTGGAAAATCGCTCGACAGCTGAGCTAATCGTGCATCCATCTTCGATTCCTGAGCCGGAGTCGGCTTAGCGGCTTAAGTTGTCGTACCCACCTCGCCCTACGGGCACTCCTCCCAAGAGGAGATTTTCTCTGGCTGAGAGGATAAGGGTGCTTAAGCTTTGTATCCAAATTGCTGCTGTCTTTTCATTCCTTTTTATAATCTCTGGTGACGAGAAAATAAGAAGAACTGCGAATGCCCTACGTTAGCGTGAACGGCGTTGATCACTATTACGAATGGATTTCTACACAAGACCATCCTGGCGATTACTCGAAGCCAGTGATGGTCTTTTTGCATGGGTGGGCGGGCTCGGCTCGGTATTGGGAATCAACAGCTGAGGCAATTAAGGATACGTATGACTGCTTGCTATATGACATGCGGGGGTTTGGGCGATCGCACCCCGCCACCCCAGAAGCCATGGTCGCAGATCCATCCCTGAGCACTCTAGAAAGCTTCGCAGAAGATCTTGCCGTTCTGCTAAACGAGCTAAACCTCACAAAGCCCGTCTACATGAACGCCCACTCTCTAGGCGGCACAGCAGGTTTGTACTTTCTAGACCGCTACCCCGAGCGCGTAGAAAGAGCCATTCTTACCTGCAACGGCAGCTTCCCCTATCAAAAGCTAGCCTTCGAGCTGTTCTACTTCTTCGGCGGTGGTGTTGTAGCTTTCCGTCCCAAATGGCTCGGGCAAATTCCCTTTGCACCGCAGATGTTCATGCAGCGCTTTCTGAAGAGTTCCATTCCGCTTACCGAGAAAAAGGCCTTTTTAGGCGATTTTCTGATGGCTGATGGCCCTACGTCTATGGGCACGCTCAAAGCCGCCGTGAGTAAGCACGCGACTGAAGTAATGCCGGTTGCCTTTAAAAATCTGAAGGTACCGACGCTCATGATTTCAGGGGAGTATGACAAAATTACGCCTGCCAAGCTAGGTCGTCAGGCCGCAGACATCAGCGAAAACATGGAATATGTGGAGATGCCGAACACCGCGCACTTTCCGATGTTGGAAGATGCCGATAGCTATCTACAAATTATGAATGACTTCTTAGCGGTGACTGCGCCGATGGCTGAAAGTACCCGCTCTTGAAAAGAAGGAAGACTGCGACTGTACACCTTTACGGACGCGGGTTACGTATCATTTTATTGCCGCAAACCTACGCCTGTTACGCAAATCAAAATCGCTGGGTAACTTAAATAAGACATCAAGACTTACCCAGCTATGAGCACATCTTCTCCACAGGCCGAAAGATCATACACAAACGTTATGGAGAGGCTTGTCGCTGAAGAAGTGGAGCGTCAAAAGGCAAAGCTACCACCCAAACTTCGCGAATATATTAAAACGGTCGAGGTAGAAACCTTCGCGCTTAACCGTTTACCTGCGCTCTACGCCTCCAGTGAAAAAGGCTGGCAGCTTCAGTATGAAAAGGCTGGCAAGGTTCACGCTAAAACCGTTTCGCAAGCCGTTCGCCAAGGCATCGCGGCGGTTCAAGTCGATCCACTTCGTGCCTCGCAGCCGCTGTCCGTTCGCCAAAACGACGAGTCTGAGGTCATTCTTAGCACCTTCCGCAACATGCTCAATCAGCCAGATCTTGGTTGGGACGACATCTTGTATAAGTGCAAGCGCATTTTGCTGCCTCGCAATCATCCCGATCGCCCACCGCTTAGAGATGAATCGCAACATAAGGCTTATTGGCAGCCAGGCGCGTACGGTGGCTCTGAATCTTGGGCAAAGGCACAGAAGCGTCGCAATCCACAAAGAGGCAGTGCTTTGACCGATCAAAAGGCTACACCCGGCGCTTGGTCAGATCCTCACTATCAGCAGTAAATCAGGCTATAGGCCCGGAATTTTATCGAAGCCAAGATCTTTCATGCCTTGACGAATGCGATCGCTTCCCTTCGGATCATCACGTTCTATTAGTGCGATCGCCCTTTCAAACGCTCGCTTGCTCTCCGGTAGCTTCCCCAGCTTAAAGAGCACAACACCTAAGTTTTGATACGCCGCGCCGTAGTTTGGATCTAGCGCGATTGCATATTCATAAGCCCGTAGCGCAGGCTCCAAATACCCCCTAGCTCGGTGCACCACGCCTAAATTGAAATAAGTCAAAGGCTGTTTTGGATCGATTCGCGCCGCTGCCTCGTACTGTTCTAGCGCGCCTGCTAAATCACCCTTCATTTTTAGCAGTGCGCCCAGGTTTAGATACGCACCTAGCTTAAGTCTGCTGGCGATGGGAATTGCGATCGCCTTTCTATAATCATCCTCAGCTGCCGCCATCTGCCCCGCAATCGGAATCAAGTGCCGGTGCGCAATACCTAGGTGATAGTGCAGCTCGTACTGCGTCATCGGATCAAAATTGCCAGACCGCAACGCCATCTGCAAAGTCGCTAGCGCTTTATCCCACTCATTACTTTGGGTATACAGCGCCCCCAATTTATTCGCGGTGTAGGCATCTTCTGGATATTTTTCCAAATGCGCCTCCATAATCCGCCGCGCCAGCGCCAGCTTATCTTTAGCCGCAATCTCACTCACGCCATAGCCCGTATGGTCTATAGCCACGTCCCCAAACTGCGCCACCTGCCAGTGAGCCTCAGCCGACATCAGCGCCTCCACGCTCTCATCTACGCTCTCGTGATAGGGCCGAACAAACCTCACCTTTTCGTGATTGCGAAATAGCCGAGATACCTGCGTATACGGCGACTGGTTCGCACCAATCTCCCGCCGCATCATCGTAACTAGCAGCAAGTCCAACGGATCGACGGTGCCTAGCGGCTTGTCTTGCTTAATCGACCCAATCAGCTGTCGACCCGCCTTCGTCAGCGTTTCATCAGCATCTAAAATCAAAATCCAATCTTGCGTAGCCTGATCGAGTGACACGTTGCGAGCGTGGGCAAAGTCATCGCCCCAAATGAGAAAGTTCACTTTTGCGCCCGCTTTCTCCGCAATTGTCGGCGTTGCGTCGCCCGAGCCCGTGTCGAGAACAATGATTTCATCGACTAAATCTTTCACGCTCGCTAAGCACCGAGGCAATTTTTTAGCCTCATCTTTTACGATCATGCACAGGCTAATGGTGGCCATGACAGCAGGTAGGTCTATTACAGGGCATTGCTATGATAAGGCTGCGGGTTACAAAAGCGGAGGGAGAGGGATGACAGTTGCATCAACGGAAGCGCTTGGAACAAAAATCGCCAGATGGACGCTGGAAGAATACCATCGCATGATCGAAGCTGGCCTACTCGACGACAGACGAGTCGAACTAATTAGAGGGGAGATCGTTGAGATGCCGCCAGAAGGAGAGCCGCACGCTTATTTCAGTACTGAAGCTGGTAACTATCTAAATCGACTGTTGGGGGAACGCGCAACGGTTCGGCCTGCCAAACCAATTACCCTACCTGACCAGTCTGAACCAGAGCCAGATGTCGCCATCGTACAGCCTCTCGGGAGAGAGTACCTTGGGCATCATCCGTACCCAGAAGACATTTTCTGGGTTATTGAGTATTCTGATACCAGTCTTGCTAAAGATCTGAATCTAAAGACTCAGGTATACGCAGAAGTTGAGATTGCTGAGTATTGGGTAGTGGATCTTCAGAAGCGATTGCTCATCGTCTTCCAAGCCCCAGAAGAAGGACAATATACCTCCCGTACCACGTATAGCGAAGGCAAGCTCTCACCGCTTGCCTTTCCAGACATTTCAATCTCAGTCAGCGCTATTATCAACCAGGATTAAGCCGTCTTTTCTAATAAAGACTTCGCTCGCTCTAACGCGCTGTTCACCTGTGCAAATCCGGTGCCGCCTGCGCTGTTACGAGCAGAGACCACTTGATAAGGGGCGATCGCATCATAAATATCTTCTTCAAACGCCGGATGCAGTGCCTTCCACTCATCCATACTCAGATCTTTTAGCAGCTTGCCTGCCGCCAAAGAAGTCTTCACCACCTTCCCAACCAGGTTGTAGGCTTCTCGAAAAGGAACATCCTTAGTCACTAAATAATCAGCAACATCTGTTGCGTTAGAGAAATCCTCTGCCACCGCCTGATTCAGCCTCTCCTTACGAAAAGTGATGCCCTCTTGCAACAGAATCGTCATGCCTTCCAAGCAGCCTGAAACCGTCTTTACAGTGTCAAAAATTGCCTCTTTGTCTTCTTGCAAATCTTTGTTGTAGGCCAGCGGCAGCCCTTTCATCATCACCAACAATCCTTGCAGGTGCCCAAACACGCGACCCGTCTTACCTCGCACCAGTTCAGGCACGTCAGGGTTTTTCTTTTGAGGCATGATGCTTGAGCCAGTTGAACAAGTATCGCCCAGCGTCACAAAGCGAAATTCTTCTGAGGCCCAAAAGATAATTTCTTCTGAAAGGCGCGATAGGTGCACCATGATCGTGCTGGCAGCAGCGGCAAATTCAATGGCAAAATCGCGATCGCTCACCCCGTCCAAACTATTGTGGTAAATATCATCAAACCCTAACAGCTCAGCCGAATAATGCCGATCGATCGGAAAGGTTGTTCCAGCCAAAGCACCGCTGCCTAGAGGTGAAATATTCACTCTTTTAAGCACATCACCCAGTCTCTCCCAGTCTCGCTGAGTCATTTCAAAGTAGGCGAGCAAATGGTGCGCCAAGCTCAGAGGCTGCGCTCTTTGCAAGTGCGTATAACCAGGAATCAACGTTTCAACATTGTCCTGCGCAATATCAAAAATGGCCTGCTGAAAGGCTTTAATTCGCTCACGAATCTGTTCAATCTGCCCGCGTAAATACAGCCGCAAATCTGTACCGACTTGATCATTACGAGATCTCGCCGTATGCAGCTTTTTACCGCCTGCACCAATCAGCTCAATCAGCCGATGCTCCACGGCAAAATGAACGTCCTCTTCATCCACGCCGGGATTAAACTTACCTTCTCGGTACTCAGTGCGAATAGTTTCTAGCCCTGAGACAATCTGTTCGCATTCAGTATCGGAAAGAATGCCGACTTTGTTGAGCATTTTGGCATGAGCAACTGAGCCGGTGAGGTCGCACTCTAGCAGCTGAATGTCGAAGCCGATACTGGCATTGAACTGGGCGATCGCTGGATGTAGCGATGACTCAAAACGCTGACTCCAGGTCTGCTTCTGGGGGTTCTGCTGTTTGGGGGTGTCCTGAGGGGCCACGGCTGCTCGCACTCCTAATGCTGGTCTTGATAAAAGCTCACCATACAGTAGCAGTTTGTGAGAAATCGCGAGCGTTCAATTTATACCCTTACCCCTAACCGTAAGACGAAAATGACTTGATGCCATAGCCCAAAACAATCCCAATCAGCATGGCCCACAGCTGCCCAGACGCATAGAAGCCACCCAGCATTTCACCCGTTGTTCCAATTAAATCCTGGTCAAAGTACTGTCCGACAACCGGCGTTCCTGCATGGCTACCGATGCGGCTACCAAGCGTTGCAGAGGCCTCTAGTTGCGCGGTATAAAACTCAAAAGGTTCCATGTTTTTCCAAGGGTTGCTGATGGTTGCATCAAGATATCTTTCGACACCCAACAACATGCCCGTCACGCGACAAGAATGCGACAGGTGCCTACGGCAAGCTACAAGAGAGCTGTCTAAACTCGGCAGGCTGAGTCACACGCATCACCACTAGCGTCGTGTCATCTTCCGCCTCACGTCCAGTGCCAACAAAACGGTCGAGCATTCCAAACAAATATTCTAAAATCTCATCAGAGCTAGGCAAATTGCGGCAGGCCCAGGAAAAAGACTCAATAAGATTATCTTCATCAAACCGTTTGCCACTGCGATCGGAGGCCTCAGTGAAGCCATCCGTGTAGTAAATCACCGTATCACCCGGCTGCAATTGAACCTGATTTTCTTGATAGCGCGTGTCCATATCTAGGCCCAGCAGCATTCCATCGGCATCTAAGCGAATCACCTGCCCAGTTGCAGCCTGCCACAGCAGCGGCGGATTGTGGGCCGCATTTCCATACGAAAGCACCTGCGTGCGCGGGTCGTACTGCGCGCAAAACAGCGTGACAAAACGATTAGAGCTTTCTAAGTCTGTACGCATCACCCAGTTAAGGTGCTGAAGTAAATGACCTGGCGAATGGCTATTGAGCACCTCTGCTCTTAACATGCCTCTAAGCATCGTCATCATCAGTCCAGCAGGCACGCCTTTGCCCATCACATCGCCAATCGCAAAATTCCAGGGCTGCTCCCTAGAAGCCGGATCTTCAGGGGCTCTAAGCTGTTCGTAAGTAGTGGGAATAAAGTCGTAGTAATCACCGCCAACCTTATTGGCCGTATTACACCTGGCCGCCAAATCGACGCCTTCAATGTTAGGGCACTGACGAGGCAGCAGCTGCGCCTGAATTTCCGCACCTAGCTCTAGCTCTCTGTCTAGCCGTTCCTTGTGTCTTAGCTCGTGCGTCAGCTCATTATTCTCAACAGCAACGGCTGTTTGGTCAGCCACTAAACGCACGAGCTTTTGTCGCGTATCGCTCCAGGTGTAGTCGCCCTCCTGGCTGAAAACATACAGCCGCCCGCGCTCTACATTTTGCACAATAATAGCGGTGCCAAATATCTGACAGTCTGCGCCCAAATACCTGCCTGCCTGCCGGTCGAGTGAGAGCATCGTGGCATTCGTAATCGCCATGGCTTCTTCAGCGCTGGCTTTAGAGGCAGCAATAGAAGCGGTAACCTGACGTGTTGCCATTTCTAGGGCCAAGCGTACGCTTTGACAGTCGCCAGTGCCTGATATCTCGTTAGCGCAGTAAAGCTGCTCTAGCCGTAGCTCACCGTTAGGTTGAAACATTACTAAAGCGCCGCCAGAGGCATCCGTTACCCGGCTAGCAATCATCGGAATGAGTTCTAAAAACTGGCTGAGGTTGTTGAGACTACGAAGTGCGAAGCCTAAAGACCCTAGCAAGTCTTGAATTTTGGATTGCTCACGCTGTAGTCGTGAGACGAGTTCACGCAGGGCGTATACGGACGTACTGTTGGGTACTGCTGGATTTTGCGACAACAGGCGACTTCCCTCTGGAGATGAGCTTATGGGTTGGGTCGGCCTAGGTTGCATAGGGTGGAGACGCGTATATAGAGATACTTATATCGGATAAGTGCAGAGATGGGGCCAGCTGAACTTATCAAAATAGAAAAAACAGCTAAAAGCGCTTCAGAGGTATGTACGCGATCGCACTGGTATAGCCTTTTTCGATAAGAGCCGCTTCGGTGCAGATTCAGTAAACCCGGCTGGCACAGCGCAATTACGAAAATTAGCCATCACGATATCACTTAACTGAACATAGTCAAGGTCAAAGCATAAGAAATCATACAGAAAGTCTTGGTCTATTCAAGAGACTAGCCCTCTTGTATGTGCCGACGTTACTCAACATCAAGGTGAATAACCTCTGAGAGCTTGCGTATGGACTACTTTCCCAAAGCTCGCTCACAGAAGTTAATCACCGCTGTCATAGAACTCGTTTGTTGAGGATAGCTAACAGGCGGCCTTTGAATGAGTACCAAGTGAGTACCTAGCAAGGCTGAGACCTGACGCTTCACCATTTCACCGCCAGGAGAGCCCGATGCTTTAGCAACGACGACTGAAATATTCCACTGTTCCCATAGTGCTTTTTCTAGGGCTACTGAAACAGGGGGACGAAGGGCCACAATCTCTTGGGATGTAAATCCAGCAGATAGGGTATGCGCGATCGCTTCTTCAGAGGGCAGTATCCTAGCAAATAGTTGAGAGGTTTGCCGCAATGAAGCGAATTGTGACAAATATCTATAGCCGAGGGTGAACAACACTCGCTGGTGGCAAAGCATATCGCTTGCTATCAGTCTCTCGAGAGAAGGCACCACCGTTATAAGGTCGTCGCTGAGATGATCTACTGCGGGTGCTGAGACGGTAGGACGCTCGTAGCGAAGGTAGGGAAGGGAGCCTTTTGGCAAAGTTGGCGGTGTGGTCGCTCGTTTAACGGTCAGTGCGATCGCCTGCCGAGACACCTCACTTGCAAAAGGATGAGACGCATCTAGCACGCATCCTATCTGCTGCTGTCGCACAAACGCTGCCATCGCCTCAGATGTCAGCTTACCGACCTGAACCTGCGCCCTTGAGGGATACAGCGCTCTGGCCGCATCGGTTGTCACCGTCACGACAAAGGGAATATCGCGCGCTAAAAGTTCGCTAGCAATCTCGGCACTTTCGCTGGTACCGCCAATCAACCAAACTTTTGAAGGCATCACCGAATACCTATGGCCAGCGAACCTTACGACCAGCGAACCTTGTACAGATGAAACAGCTCGCCTGTCTGCTGCTTCACCACTTTAGCGCCCACTTTTTTAATCAGCTGCTTCCAAGTGTCTAGGCCTTCTAAAAACACATCCGTTCCTAGATACGTTTCTAAAATTGCCCAGTTCTCAGCCAGTTCCTGCTCCGGGTCAATGACATCAAATACAAAAAAGCCACCTGGCTTCAGCAAGGGCTTTACGGCGTCCATGATCATCTCCCAGTACTCTACCGGGTAGTAGCAGCTAAAGCCGGTCGCAATCACCAGATCAAAGCTAGCTGGTGCGTAGTCGAGCAGGTGAGCAGGGCCTTTTCGCACTTCCTTAAACAGCTTAGAGTCCAGCTGAGGCCCGCGCTGATGCAGCGTTTTTACCGCAAAATCGCATATATCCTGACCATGAAATAGCGCCTGCCAGCTTTTCCACTCATAAATTAAGAAGCTAAACCCGCACCCTAGATCTAGGCAATGCTGATTTTTCTTAGGCTTAGCAATTTCCCAAAACGGTGAGGCGATCCGAGAGTTTAGCGAGCCCGCTGCCCAATCGCGAAATACGGGCATGGCCTCGACCTCTTCGGGCAAATCAAAAGACTTGCCCTCGTACTCCGCGTTAAATCGCTCAGCAGCTGCCGCAATCATCGGTGGCCACGCAGCCGACTTATCATTCAGTACGTCGCCCAGCAGAGACGAGCCTTTAGATGGTTTACTCATACGATATTTACCGGGAGCCTTTTATGGCCTTTGTGAAATTGCGTCTGTAAGACTTGCTGCCCACTAAGAACGCGGGCCAAAGCAGCGTAAGCGACAGCCTGCGAGAGCTGAAGTCGGTACGATTGAAGCCTGTCCAAAACTTCCAAACGCCGATGCCGTACACCAGTAGTAGGCCGAATGTAATAACAGAACCCATTAACGATTCCTCCTTTGGATGATGAGCGGTTTACGGTTTTCACCGATCATGAAAATAATTCTAGACGTGCCTTTGGAAAAGCGTGTATGTACCTGCAAAGCAGTGTAGATGAGGCCTTTTAAAGAGTCATACTTTTTTACGAGACTTATCAATCACACCACGTATTGATACATCTGCTTTGAACTCGATTCCTTATTAAATTCTCTTTAGTAAACCACTCATAAAACATTTGGAGAGCAGCGATGCGCGCAGTTTTAATGGCCGGGGGCTCAGGCACAAGGCTCAGACCGCTTACGTGTGATTTGCCCAAACCCATGGTGCCAATTCTCAATCGGCCGATTGCTGAGCATATTATTCACCTGCTCAAGCGCCACAATATTACAGAAATTATTGCCACGCTGTTTTATCTGCCCGATGTGATGCGCGACTACTTTCAAGACGGTAGCGATTTTGGCGTGCAGATGATCTATGCGGTAGAAGAAGATCAGCCGCTAGGCACCGCTGGCTGCGTGAAAAATGTTAGCGACTTACTGAATGAAACGTTTTTAGTCATTAGCGGCGATAGTATTACTGACTTTGACTTGAGTAAGGCGATCGCCTACCACAAAGCCAAAGGCGCAAAAGCTACCCTTGTGCTCACCCGCGTTCCCGACCCGATTGAATTTGGCGTCGTCATCACCAACGAAACAGGCCAAATTGTCCGTTTCCTTGAAAAGCCCTCCACCAGCGAAGTCTTCTCCGATACGGTCAACACTGGCACCTACATTCTAGAGCCGGAAGTCCTGGATTATCTACCCGCCCACCGCGAACAGGACTTTTCGAAGGATCTCTTTCCACTGCTTTTAGAAAGGGGTGAACCTATCTACGGATACGTCGCAGAAGGCTATTGGTGCGACGTAGGACACCTAGACGCCTACCGAGAAGCGCAGTACGACGCGCTACAAGGAAAAGTGCACCTCGACCATGCCTACCCAGAGAAAATGGCTGGCGTACGCGTAGGCGCTGGCTCGTTTGTGCACCCAACTGCCAGACTGGAAGCGCCCGTGGTGGTGGGTGACAACTGCCATATTGGGCCAAGAGCGATTGTCGGGCCGAGCGCTGTAATTGGCGATAACGTCACGATTGGGGCCGATGCTGATCTCAAGCGTCCAATCGTTTGGAGCGGTGCGGTGATCGGGGACGAGGCGAATTTGAGAGGCTGTGTGATTGCTAAAGGAACGCGGGTTGATAGGCGATCGCAAATTCTAGAAGGCGCAATCATTGGGCCAATGTGCACTGTTGGCGAAGAAGCCAGAATTAGCCCTCGGGTAAAGGTATGGCCTAGCAAGCTCATAGAAGCCGGGGCTACGCTCAATATCAACTTGATCTGGGGACATACAGCTCAGCGTAATTTGTTTGGGCAAAGGGGCGTCTCCGGACTCGCCAATATTGATATCACCCCTGAATTTGCCGTCAAATTAGGGGCGGCCTATGGATCAACGCTCAAGCCAGGTACGTCCGTAGCTGTCTCGCGCGATCAGCGCAGTATTTCGCGCATGGTCTCGCGATCGCTCATCGCCGGATTGATGTCAGTCGGCATCAATATTCAAAATCTAGAAGCCGTCTCGATTCCGATCGCCAGAAACGTAGTGCCCACGCTTCACGTAGCAGGCGGCATTCACGTCCGGCTTCATCCCAACCGCTCTGACCATATCCTGATTGAGTTTTTTGACCAGGCAGGCATCGATATTGCCAAAGGTAAAGAAAAGAAAATAGAAGGCGCCTACTTTAAAGAGGACTTGCGCCGCGCCCAGATTCATGAGATTGGCTCGGTCAGCTATCCCAGTAGTCTCGTTGACATTTACACCACTGCCTTTGAAAAGAACCTGAACGCGGAGTCCATTCGCAGCAGCAAATCTAAGATCGTAATCGACTACGCCTACGCGCTCTCAGGGGCGGTGCTGCCCCAAATATTAGGTAAGTTTGGCTGCGAAGCGGTGGTGCTCAATGCGAGCTTGAGCCATACGGCCCCTTCAATGGCTGAAAGAGAATCACTGCTAGGTCAGTTAGGACAGGTAGTGCACGCACTGCAAGCCACGTTTGGCGTACAGGTGTCGGCCAACGGTGAGCAGATGGTGTTAGTAGATGAGGTGGGCACGCCCATTCGGGGGGAAACGCTGACGGCGCTGATGACGCATATGATTTTGACGGCAAACCCTCAAGGAACGGTGGTAGTGCCGGTGAGCGCTTCGGGGGCCATAGAGGCGATCGCCCGCCGTCACGGTAGCCATGTCATCCGTACCAAAGCAAACCCTACCGCGCTGATGGAAGCCTGCAACCAGCAGAACATTACCCGTCGCCACGTCGTACTGGGGGGCAGCGGCGACATGGGCTTTATTTTTCCGCAGCTGCATCCGGGCTTTGATGCAATGTTTTGCACGGCTAAGCTGATTGAAATGTTACTGATTCAGGAGCGATCGCTCGGCCAGATCTGGGAGGAGCTTCCCCGCGTTTTTCACCGCACGCAAACGATACGCTGTCCTAGCACGATCAAGGGGGCGCTCATGCGTTATCTTGTAGAAACCCATCCGACAGAGCATCTAGAGCTGATAGATGGCGTCAAAGTTGTCGATCCTGACCGGCAAAACAACCGGCAAAACTGGGTGCTTGTGCTGCCCGATGCCAGCGAGCCTTTGGTTCATATTTTTGCCAACAGCCAGCAGCGAGACTGGGTAGACTTGCAGCTTCAGGCCTATCGACTACGGGCACAAGATTTTATTGAATCCGAACAGGCCTCTCAGGCAGATATCTAACATTAGGCCACTCACGAAGGAGTTAAGAAAAAGCGCGTATGAACAACTGCATCTTAATGGCGGAAATCGTAGACGCGCCTCAGCTGCGCTATACCGCTGACAACCAAACGCCCATTGCCGAGTTTGTCGTGAAGTTTCCAGGCCTACGGGCAGAGGACGCTCCCGGGCAGATGAAGGTGATTGGCTGGGGTAATCTGGCCCAAGAAATTCAGGAGCGCTACAAAACAGGCGATCGCGTTTTGCTAGAAGGCCGTTTGGGTATGAGCACCGTAGAGCGCCCTGAAGGATTTAAAGAGAAACGAGCTGAAATGACGGTTCAGCGAGTCAGCCCGATTGGCGACCTACAGTCTATGCCTATTGCCGAACCAACGCCTGTCGCCGCAGGTAAGTTCGTCGGCGCAAATTCAGCGCCTGCGTCCACGCCTTCAGCTGCCGCTGTGCCAGCTCCAGCAGCCGTAGCGGCCCCCACAGCCCCCGCAGCAGACGCACCTGACTACGACGATATTCCGTTTTAGAGCCGTTAAAACAGCGTTCTAAATTGAAGAAAGTGAGGTCTCAAAGGCTTCACGGTCTTTAAATACGCGAAACACCCGATCCATGCTGGTGAGTTCAAACAGCATTTTGACCTGCGGATTAATAGAGCACACCACCATCTCGCAGTTTTGAGCCCGCACCTTTTTTAAGACAGAAACCAGAGTGCCTAGGCCAGAACTATCGACAAAGGTGGTGTCTTTTAAATCCATCAGCAGCGTTTTAGCACCTGACTTTAAGGCTCCATCCACCTGGGTGCGAACTTCTTCTGCCTGGGTGCCATCTAAAATGCCAGAAGGCGCTAGCACTTGAACAGTCATATCCGTACTCACCATAATTCACCTACTTAGACCCGTTGTTTCACTGATAGCTTTATCTACGCTTTATATCGCGGCCTTTACTGAGTCATCTTGCCCAAACGCAGGGACGTAAACGTCACCCAGGGAGTGGTCTGGGTTAATGTTAACGACTAATGCTGTTTCTGGACTGAGGGCTGAGGGCCTTATGAACAGATCAGGATGCAGCGCTTTCCAGAAATACGTCACGAAAGCAGCAATTTCCGGATCAGAAAGTCCAGATCTGCCGGTCGCTATCATTCTGTGCTCGGCTTCTTGTCGCCATTGCTGAGAGAGTCGGTAGTCACAAGGATTGAGCACGATGAGGCTATCGATAAAATTCCAGAGCGGCTGGTAGGCTCGCAGTCGCTGGTTGCTATCTCTAGCAAAATGCCTATCATCGGCGGTAATAATAGGCTCAGGAAGGACGGCATTGGTAAACGCGGCGTCTGGAATGGGGCGTACGCCCACTAGCCAACCTTCAAACAAAACAATCGTCGGGGCGTCAATCCGTTTGGGATGCGTGCGATCGCCCTGCCCCTCATGCAGAGACTTATCAAACGTTGGCACGCTAACCCGCTTTCCTGCCTTCACCTGAGAGAGCAAATTCAGCCCTAGATCAATATCGTGAGTGCCCGGTGGGCCACGCCATATTAGCCGAGGATCTTGCTGCCGTAGTACCTGCCGCTGAGCGTATGTCAAATACAAATCATCGATCGAAAGCGTCACTACTCGATGGCCTAGCTGCGCCAAAATCAGCTCTAATACTTTTGTCAGGGTCGTTTTTCCGGTGCCCTGCCCGCCCAGAATGCCTTGAATGAAAGGCATTCCTAAGGCCTTTTGCTGTCTGTCTATCTGCTGTGCTAGCGGCAGCCAAAATCGCCACAGCGGCGCTATCCAGTCTGTCCAGTTTTCAAGCAGCAAAATTGGATACTTGACCAAAGCCCGAATCGTAGACTGTAGCAGCGACGCTCTTTCTAAAATGGCTTCATTCGCACTTTCTAGCGTTGCCTGAGCGGGTGATGACCAGTTGCTTAGCTCAAATTCTATGAGTTGCTGATGGTGATCAGTAAGGGGGCGCTGGCCCTGCCCCCAGGCAATCACAATGGGCCAAATGTCGTGACTCATGACTGTCATCAATAAAAACGGAATAAAAACGGAGTAAAAACGGATTGAGAAAAAAGGATCAGGAGCGTTGGTTCAGGTGTAGGAACGCTTCAGCTGCGTTGCCGTCACGCGTTGCGGCCAAAACATCTACATGTGAAAGCAAGGGACGAGCGGCTGACTCTAGGCGGCTGAAGAGTGGGAAGTTGCGGCTAAGTGTAGGGGCGATCGCCTGCCAGTCCGCATAAAAGTAACCACTGTTTGGTTGCGGTAGAGAAGCGATCGCCTGAGTAAACCGCGCTGATGCTAGCAGGGAGTTCTGCGGCGCGAGCAGGGCACTTTCCATGGCCGAAAGCGAGCTGGCAAAAATTTCGTACTCACCTTGCTCTGTATTCTGTTGTAGGTGCAACCCTAAAACTTCCGTTTCTAGGCTACTGGAAGTACGACGCTGAGATCGGGCCTTAAATCGAGTCCAGGCGATTGCTTCATCGTCACCCATCGCTACAGGCACAGCGCTATAGCCATGAGCGATCGCAGCCTCATCTAATCTCGCCACGCCTTCTGCATCCCTCAATGCAACCAAAACCCAATCGTCACCCTTATTGAGCTGCCCCAGCGCATATGCTCCACTGGCCCAGTTCCATAGTGCTGGCTCGCCTACGCGAAGAAACTCAGGAAGACTGTCACGTAATAGATCGGCCTCCGCAAGTGACACTGCAAGCTGACTCAAGTCTTGACCGGTTATGGCTATCGCACTGTCTGCGGGTAAAAAATTCAGTGTTTTCGTAATGTTTTGATCATTACTACGAGTAGGCGATCGCCCAGGCTCAGACACCCCTACAAACTGCACATCTGCTGTAATTCCGGCTCGACTTGCACCTAAGCCAACCGCGATAAACGAAGGAGCTGTGGCTTTTCCTCTCAATGCCGTCACGTCTAAGTAGGCCAGTCCTATTCGCGACTCTGGCAGCTGGGCGACTGCCTGACGATAGGCCCGGTTCTGAGCTAGGTTTGCAGCCGTTTGAGCCACATGAATGCTGCGATGCAAGACCCGTAGGTCATTCGCAAAAAGGATAAACGCGTCACCCACCAAGGCCGTCGCCGCCGTTAGCGACTCAGCATTCTCAGCAGCACTGTATAAAACGCGCACACCGCTTGTTTGTTCACTTTTGGGCAAGCGGCCCTTGAGAGTTTGGCGCTGCCAAAACAGCTGCAAGAACTCGCGGGCCTGCTGCTGTTTGTCTGGTGCAATTTCTATCGCAAGTAAATATCCCGACTGCCGACCGTTAGAAAGATCTCGATCCAAATCGGCATCGGCAACCGCAAACGTTAGCTCGTTACCTATCCAAGGCTGAATGTCTTGGTCATAGTCTAGGCCTGTGTTTTTTAGCAGACTTCGCTTGAGCCGATCGGCTTCGCGTTGGGTCTGTTGCCTTTGCTCAGGAGCAGCGATCGCCTGCTGCAAGGTCACTAGTTTTTCCGGCTTAGTCAACAAAGAAAAGGTGATAGGAGAATCAGCTGGGACAAAAGCAGTGGCCGCAGCAATGGGGCGATCGCCACCAGCAAGCAGCGCCAGCGGGCTATTCGCCATCAGATAGACAAAGCCACCGCCACCAGCCAGTAGCAGCACAAACGCAAATGCGAGCAGCCCTAAAAAGAAGCTACTCGCAAAAAATTGACGATTCAGACGTTCAGCCTTCAAGTTCTGTGCAGCAGCCGTCATATCCGTGCCCCGTCAAATGACCGTACACCTAGTGTATAACGTGCTCACGTCACTCAAAGCTTCAAAATCTCACCAGCCTTAAAGGCTCAGACTTTAGGTCAAATCCTCACTGCGCCATACGGCGACCAGCCGCCCATCAATATGAACGTCTTGCGCCGGGTAGGGCATCGGATCGTAATTAGGATTTGCGGGCTTTAGCACCACCGTATCGCCTTCAAGGTGGTAGTACTTCAGCGTCGTCGTAGACTCTACTCGAGCCGCCACAATCGTACCGTTACGAATGCGTGAAGGCTCCTGCACCTTTCGCATAATTACGATATCGCCGCTGTCAATCAGGGCTTCTATCATAGAGTCACCGCGCACTTTCAGCGCAAAGTCACCGCTCTTAAACGCCAGCGTTGCCGGGTTGAAATGCTCTACGGTATCGGTAAACGCTTCTACCATAGAACCAGCTGCGATCGCGCCAAAAATAGGCACGCCCTGGGACTCCTGCAAAATCCGAATCGTCCGGGCCTTGCCCTCCGTCCAGTCGATATATTCCTTATTGCGCAAGTGCTCTAGTCGGCTCTGAATTGGGGCAGGCGACTTAAGCTTCATCGCGCGCATCATCTGCCGAATAGAAGGAGAATGGCGGTTTTCTCTGATGTATTGCACTAGCCAGTCATAAAGCTCTCGCTGTGCTGTGGTTAAAGATTCCATCGTAATTTCTTGGGCTATCAACTACATACTATTAAGAACAACTGTACCAATTCGCACAGGATTTGTCCATAGATTTGTCCTGTCGTAGCCGACATAAAAAATAGAGAGATCTTGCATCACGCAAAAATCTCTCTATCAAAAATGCTATCGAATTTTAGTCTTTAAAAGTCGGCCTAGCGAATGTACTCTTTGAGTACGCTATTGCGGTTAGGATGACGCAATTTACGCAGCGCTTTTGCCTCAATCTGACGAATGCGCTCACGCGTCACATTAAAGATCTGGCCAATTTCTTCAAGCGTCTTCATACGGCCATCGTCTAAGCCGTAGCGCAAACGCAATACATCGCGCTCACGTGGGCTCAGCGTGCTCAAAACGCTCTCAAGATCTTCACGTAGCAAACTCTTAGAGACTTCATCTTCAGGCGTTTCACCATCAGACTCGATAAAGTCACCTAGGCGAGAATCTTCTTCCTTACCAATGGGTGTCTCTAGCGAAATTGGGAGCTGCGCTGACTTAGCGATAAAGCGTAGCTTCTCGATCGTCATTTCCATACGAGTCGCAATTTCTTCTTCGGTAGGCTTGCGGCCTAGCTCCTGAGAAAGCAGCTTCGTGGTCTTTTTAATGCGGGAAATGGTTTCGTAGAGGTGGACAGGAAGGCGAATGGTGCGAGACTGATCCGCGATCGCTCGTGTAATCGCCTGACGAATCCACCAGGTTGCATACGTCGAGAACTTATAGCCTTTCTCGTGGTCAAACTTTTCAGCCGCCCGAATGAGGCCCAAGCTACCTTCTTGAATCAAATCTTGAAAGGACAGACCCCGGTTCATGTACTTTTTGGCAATCGAAACGACCAGACGCAGGTTAGACTGCACCATTTTGTCCTTAGCGCGGCGACCTAGATGCAGGCGGCGACGGAAGGCAGGCAGTGGCATATCGACTGCATTTGCCCAGTCAGCGTCTGTAGGCTCATCGTCTAGCTGGTCGTCAATCTCATCGCGAATTCTTTCTAGCTCTAGCAAATCTGCAATTTTGCGGGCCAGCTCAATTTCTTCTTCAGCTCGCAGCAGTCGAATACGACCGATTTCTTGCAAATACAAGCGAATAGAATCTTCTGTATAGTGCTTCTTCTTCGTTTGAGCCGTCCGGCGACGCGTTGTCTTTTTTGCAGCGCCTTTAGTCGTCTTAGCATCATCTTTGGCAGCAGCGGCCTTAGTCTTAGTCGCTTTGGCCTTAGTTGCTTTCGCCTTGGTTGTTTTTGCAGTTCCCTTCTTGGCTTTTGCAGCAGTCGTTGAATCTTTGCCTGTCAAATCTATGGATGCGGCCTTTCTGGTTTTTGACGTTTTGGTAGCGGCCTCGGTACTGGGCTCTAATGTTTCAACTGTGGTATTGGCCTGGGTCATGCTGCGTTCCTCTTGCTCCTTAGCTTATGTGTGAATAAGTCAAAGTTGAATTGACAGATGTAGAGTGCGATGCCATCAGCAGGCGCTTGGCCCGTTAATGCTTCGCAGTGTGTAGATGCTGCTGCGTAAACAGCAGCCCGGATGTGTAGTTACGTATATGGATAGACAGAAAAGCGAGTCGCTTTCTGCTTTAATCCAAGCTCCGATTTCTTTTTAAGTCTCCTGCGCAATTGTCTAGCTGTGTTGTCTGGCGATCGCTAATAGAGGCTACCGATGTGCGCTAGGGCTCATGGTCACCTGGGCCAACTGGCCGAATCGCTCAGATGTTACGAGAAAGAAAATGCTTTATTTAGACTTGATGTGTGAAATGTAGCCGTAGATGTGCGCCTCAGGGTATTTACTGATTTTTGGCCAGTGGTTGTTGAGTTGACTAAACAGCCGACTCACTCACTTGACGCGGCAAGGTGCGCTGAGAAGAGGCTACCCACCCATCAAGAAAAGTTTAACTAATTCCTATCAGAGCCCTACAGATTGTAGCTTTTCAGACAAGATTTCACCACTTGCGCTTGTTTCACACAAAGGCTTTATGAACCTTGGGTGTTTCTACAGTGGTAACACGGACTCACAGAAATTTGCCAGATTTTAGCGGGCAACGTCCTGTGATCTTCATCACATTTTCATCCAGATATCTTCCTTGTGCGATTCATCAAAAAACGCTCAGCCAAAGCAGCAATAGGCATTTGGCTTATTCATAGGTCAGCATCAGCGCCATCGATAGACACCAGAAAGCCAGCAGAAACGCCCTAGAATTTTGATGATCTTTACCAACTTTCTATCCTGAGATAGATGCGTTTTTCAGCGTTATTCCCAGACTCATCAGAAAAACTTATGTAGCCAATTAGTTTTTTATTGTGCACAGCGAAAATTGCTGAGGCGAATTCAGTTACGGATACTACACAAAGAGCAGACACGTTTTTTTGACGATTGCTGACTGGTTTAGGGCGCTAAGCACATCCACGCTCAGAGGCTCAACAAAGAACCCATCTATCTCTACGCTGCTCCTTATTGAGTGTTATCAAAAGTAAGTAGTCTGCGTTGACTGAGCAGCCCATAAGGCAACGTTCCGTAACTTAGGTAACAGATCTCTTAATCAACTTGTGGGGACAGTGCTTCAAGCTTATGGAGAAAGCTCTATGGGGAAAGCCGTGCTTTTTTCAGGCGGTTGGTTTCATACCAGTCAGCGATCGCGGGCACCCATTCTTGAAAGTGCGGCCAAATGGCTTCGCACAGTTTTTGCGCTTCTAGCTGGGCGTCTGCCTTCCATCGCAAATCTAGTAGGTGCATGAGCGACGCTAGCATTTGCTGAGAGCACCCAGTGCTGGCGTACGTCGAACGGAATCAGGCCTCTGGCATGTTCTTCTGAGAAGCCCTGATCGATGCGAGTTTTGTAATGCTGACAGCCTTTGCGGCACCATTCTAGGTCTTGCGATCGCAATGCTTCCGTATAGTCATACTTCTTTCCCTGCCTATCGGTATACGATCCCAGCGGCCGCAAATAAAACACATCTTCCACGTCAGTTTTACCCGTCGCCACATCCAAAATCCGCGAACCTGTGTAGCGGAAGGACTGTACATCAAAACTCAAGCCAACGCGATGAGTGCGGATTTGCTGCATGGTGGAGTGAGGGAAAAAGCCGCAGTTTAGGACAATTTGTGGATGCTCTAGTGGGCCAAAGTGACCGCGACCGCCTTTGAGTAGGTTGCGAATAACTAGCTCGCCTGCTTTGTCTTCAGTAGGCCATTCGCCGCGCGTGTCCCACACAAATTCTTCGGCGTAGTCCTGGTGCATCCCTGCATAGATAGTCTGCTGAGGATTAGGGGTTTTAGAAATGACCTCGACTCTGAAGCGATCCATAAAGAAGGTAAAAAATTTGACTGTACAGCTGAGGTCTTATCTTCCTCGATTTTTTGGTCAGGTCAATTCGTTTGGACACAAATCTATCGATATTGCGGTCACTATATACTTCGGTTTTCATCAAGGAATCGACGGTTTCCTACCAGCGGCAGAGCTGTAAGTAGCCGCTAAAATAAAGCCATACCTAAAAACTACACACAAAGAACTTTATGGCATTTTTTGGAATGGGCAACGGCAAAAAAGACGTGATTCCTGAGGCGAAGGACACGCTTCCCGGTCGCGATAAAGCAATGGCTGTGCCAGACAAGCACTACGTCAGTGGCAATCAGCTTCAGGCACCTTTTCCTGAGGGGATAGAGCTAGCTGTGTTTGGATTGGGCTGCTTTTGGGGTGCTGAGCGCAAGTTTTGGCAAACGGAAGGCGTTTACAGCACGGCAGTAGGCTACGCGGCAGGCTCTACGCCGAATCCTACTTATCGGGAAGTATGCTCAGGTATGACCGGACACAATGAGGTTGTGCTGGTCGCTTTCGATCCTAAAAAAGTGAGCTATGAAGAGCTGCTTAAAGTATTTTGGGAAAGCCACAATCCTACACAGGGTATGCAGCAGGGTAACGACAGAGGAACCCAGTATCGCTCTGGAATCTATACCTATTCTGATGAGCAAATGAAGTCAGCTAAGGCATCTCTTGAGATGTACCAGGAAGAGCTGAGCAAAGCAGGCCACGGCAAAATCACCACCGAGGTTTTACCTGCTCCTGAGTTTTACTACGCTGAAGAGTATCACCAGCAGTATCTAGAAAAGAATCCAGGCGGATACTGCGGACTAGGCGGCGTCGGTGTGTCTTGTCCCGTTGGAATTGCAGCGGTTTCGTAGCATTGGTGAAGCTTCTCCTCTGAAGAACTGCCTAACACCATAAATAAAACGCGCTAGAACCTCAAAGTTCTGGCGCGTTTTCAAGTATTACAGTCCACTCAGCACCAAGTTATCTCTATGAACCACCGTCTCAGCGCCTGCATGGCCTAGCAACCTCTCAATATCAGCCGAGCGATAGCCACATATCTTCCGCAAATCTTCATCGCTATAGTTCACCAGCCCTCTGGCAATTTCTTGCCCGCCTACGTCACATAGCAGCACAGCATCCTGCTCAGAAAACTCACCTTCTACTTCCTTGATCCCGGCAGGCAGTAAAGATTTTCCCGCCGTTTGAATCGCCGCTGTGGCACCAGCATCTAGGTACAGCCGTCCTGCTGGGATCAAATTGCCTGCAATCCATCGCTTACGAGCCGTTGGCTGCTTTGATTGCGCCTCAAATAAGGTGCCGATAGGTTCACCCTGCACAATTTTTAGAATATTCTCAGGCGTCTGACCATTCGTAATCACGGTATGCGTGCCTGCTGCCGTTGCAATCCGAGCCGCCTCAATTTTGGTGGTCATGCCACCTGTTCCCCAGCTAGAGCCCGCCGCACCGATATTTGCATCTAGCTGATCGATGCTACTCACCCGGCTAATGGGCCTAGCCTCTGGATTTTGGCGAGGGTCAGCAGAGTAAAGCTGGTCTACATCTGTAAGCAGAAACAGGTAGTCGGCGCTTACCAGACTAGCGACCATCGCTGAGAGCGTGTCGTTATCGCCAAATTTGAGTTCATCGACAGCCACCGTGTCGTTTTCGTTGACGATGGGAATCACGCCTAGCTGGATAAGCTGGCGAAAGGTGCGATAGCTGTTGACGTAGCGCGATCGCTGAGCCAAGTCACTACGGGTCAGTAGCACCTGTGCAATCGGCTGATTTAATGACGAAAAAAAGTCGTCGTACACTCGGATCAATCGGCCTTGCCCTACAGCGGCCACTGCCTGTTTTAGGGCGATTGTTTTTGGCCGCTCGGTAATGCCTAGCCGCGCCGCACCCACACCGACAGCCCCTGAAGAAACCAAAACAACGCTGTGCCCTAGCTGCTGTAGCTGACAAATCGTTTCCACGAGCCTCGCAATGGTCGCCAAAGCTAGGTAGCCCGTATCCAAACGGGTCAGGCTAGAAGTTCCAATTTTAATGACCAGCGTTTTCGTCATCTAAACAAATTTTTCAATCTCAACTTTTTCGATCTAAAGCGTGGCGCTCAGCGTAATTCCAAGCTGCTGCGAAATCCAGAACTCAGCGTTACGCAGCATGTTCTTAGGATCTTTAGAGTTCGGCGTTAGCATGGGCTGTACCAAAATCGTGAATAGGCCAACTCGATTGCCTGCCAAGACATCTGTGAAGAGGCGATCGCCTACCATCGCAATCTGCTCCAACGGTAGCCCCATGTGCTTCAGCCGCCTTACGCAGCTTTTTACGAGAAGGCTTACCCGCACTCGCGACAAAAGGGACATCTAGGCTTTGAGCGATCACCTCGATCCGCGCATACCCCACGTTATTACTCACCAGGGAAAGCGGCACTATCTGCTGAATTTCTTCCGCCCAGGACTGAATTTCCGGTGCTAGCTGCTTTTGACGCACCGGCACAATCGTTTCGTCTACGTCGAGCACTAGGCCTTTCAAATTGCGATCGCGAATCACCTCTGGCGTGATCCCCAGCACCGACTGGCCCAGAATTAAATCAGGCTGCAAGTTAGCAATCCAGCTCATAGTGTCAAAAAGTTAGGTGTACGAATGTGGCCTATTAAGCCTGCTGTAAGCTGAGGACTAGCCATCTGAATCAGAAGAATTTGATTCAGACTTTTTGGCGCGAGGCTTTTTAGAATCAACGTTTCGAGTCCGTGAGGATTCAGCGTCTACGCGATCGCGAATATTTCCTTGAGCCGACTCATGCTGGCCTAAGGTACGGCTAAACACGTGCGTGCCATCGTAGCGAGCCACAAAATAAAGGAACTCTGTCGGCGCAGGCTCAAGCGAGGCCTCCAAGCTCGCTATACCCGGGCTCGCGATCGGCGTTGGCGTTAGCCCTGCATTCATGTAGGTGTTATAGGGATTTGGGGTTTCCACTTGAGCGTACGTCAGCGGATTTTCAGGCGTCTGCACAATGCCCAAACCGTACTCCACCGTTGGATCAGAGCCCAGCGTCATGCCGTCTTCTAGCCTGCGGGCGAATACGCTGGCAATCAGATCGCGCTCATCAGCCACAACGGCCTCTTTTTCAACGATGCTCGCTAGCGTCACCCATTCTAAAAAGCCGTATTCGCTCGGCTGGCTTTCGTAAATCGGCAGGGCGACTTCCTCAAACCGCGTCAGCATAATGTCTACTAAGTCTTCAGCTGCGATCGCCCCGCTGTCAATCTGATAGGTATCTGGATACAAAAAGCCTTCTAAATGAGGAATGCCCCGAGGTAACCAGGGATAGCGATCGTAGGGAATATTTTCAGTGGCTGCAATAAACTCGTCCGCCGTCGTTAGCCCCTGATTCTCAAAGCGAGCCGCCATCTTGTCACGATTCCATCCTTCTGGAATCGTAAAGCTCATCTGAATAACGTCACCGCTCCAAATGGTATCGGCAATTTCACTTAAGCTCTGCCCAGGCGAAATCAGATAGGTTCCGGCCTGCACACCGTTCCCTTCACCGCGAAAAGACTTCCACTTATTCAAAAGCTTCCAGGCCGTCGTCGAGCGGATGAGCCCAGCTGATTCTAAAGTCTGACCAATTTGATTAGAGGCCGTACCCGGTGGAATCTGCATCTGTTGTACAAGGTTTGCTTCCGTCTCTTCACCCTCACTTGCTAGCACAGGCGATTTTGCCCAGCTCCACCAGGCCCAGCTTTGACCGGCCACAAGCGCGCCGAGAGTCAGCAGCACGATGAAGAAAAACCGTTTGGAAACACGCATATCTAAAACTTAGCTAAAGGGGGCAGCTAAAAATCTAAGGTTGTCTTGTGAAACTTTACCAAATATAGCCAGTATAAAAACCGCTAAAAGCTGCCGCGCGTCGTTTGTATTTAGTCGAGCACTTCAAAAAGCTTGTCTTCTAATTGCGATCGCATCTTCTGAAAATCATCTGGATCAACCAGCTCCACACTGCCATCATCCTGCCGAGTCGCAAAAAACAGCAGCGGCTCTAACGGCGTACACAGCGTATACTGCGCGTCATTATGAAAGAAATTAGCCAGCATCTGAAAGTCTTCAGTCATCGGCTCGCTATCTTCTTCACTAATTTCTAGCGAAAAACAGTCTTCATCATCCGCCTCCGGCAAATCGCCTACCGCCGTGAGCGTATGCGCCGAACGCTCCAATATCAAATCCAGCTCAGCCAGCACCGCCCGAGCGGATGGAAACAACGCATCAATATCTTCGTCTTCTACATCAACGAGCACTTCTTCATCACCGTTGGCGCTTTCATCTTCATCAGCGGCCTGCCATACAAACACCTCAATGGGCAAATCCACCGGTAGCAGCAGCAAAAAGTCGGTGCCATCCACGTCCAGCGTCTTCTCTACGTAGCAGGGCAGCTTGCGCCCTTCTTCATCCGTTAGCGTCACGACCGGATACTCAGCGGACTCATCAACCAGATTTGAATCAAACTCCATAGCAGCGGTTCCTTTGTAATGCTTTAGGGGCTGTCGAGCGGGCTCTTAAAAAGTTAAAAATTACGATCTATCTGTAGCTGTTTTAGTAGGGGATCATCCACATCAGAGGCCCTTCATCAGAGTAAAGCATCACCGTCAGCAGGACTTATTTCCGTCACACTTAATCGCTAAATTATGCAGGATTTCGCCGCGTATCTAGCCACTGCTGCAAAATAATGGCCGCAGCTTTGCGGTCAACCAAGCCTTTATCGGTTCTCGCAGACTGTCCCTGCGCCGCCATCATTTCTTCAGCGGCAAACGAGGTCAGCCGCTCATCTACAAATTCAACCGGCAAATCCAAAGCCTTAGATAGCTTTCTAGCCTGCTTTTGCGTTTTCTTAGCCTGGTTGCCAATTTCACCCGCGAGCGTATAGGGCAAACCAATGACCAGCACCTCAATTTTTCTTTCCTGAACCAGCTTGGCGAGAGGATTCAGTACGCTTTCAAAGTCAGTGCGGTAAATCGTGGTGAGGCCAGTGGCGATAAGACCCGTGCGATCGCATCCCGCCACTCCAATCCGCCTCGCCCCCAAATCCAATCCCAGCGCAGCAACCATCTTTCAACGCCAGCTAAACCACTCACCTAAACCATTCACCTAAATCCTAGCTAGCCGACGTATCTTCATCCGTCTTCTTACGACTCCCTTTACTCGATCCATCGTCAACCGGCAGCTTATTCATAGTCTCTAAAGAAAATCTGTCCCAGGCCAAACCGTCCCAGGAGAGCCCATCGCTCGCCGGATTATCAAGTGCAGGCCCGTGCCAGGAGAACCTTCCCGGCAGTGGCGTCCCGGTTGGCTGCAATCCAGGTAGCCCTCCTGGCAGCTTCAGGCCTTCTAAGGCCCCCACTTTAGACTCACGCACCTTATGCCACACCGACCGAGACATCATCAGCGTATTCTCAATCTCCAGCGCCCCAATCTGGCGGAAATACTCCTCCCGCTCAGTCTGATAGTCCAGCGACATAATTTGCAGCGGCTGATTAGGAAACTTTTGCACCACGCCCGCCATCTGAGCCATCAGCTCAGGATATAGCCACGTATAAGCCGGATGCACCGTTAGCTTAGCGCTATGGGCCGCACTGCCATCCCGACAAATCTTCAGCTCAAAATGACCAATCGCCGTCTTACGCTGCGGCTCAAACACATAGGCCGCTACCGTCTCTTCGCGGTTCACTAAGCGCGTCATTCGGTCTTTGAGCTTGTCAGTCACCGTCGTCTTAAAATCTTGAATTTGGTAGTCGAGTACCTGGCGCACCAAAGGCGGAATTGAAACCGTCTCTAGCTGATAGATCAGCTGCGCGTCAGCATTGCTCACAGGCAGCAGATTCGGCAAGTCAGGATCGTGCTCAGAAAGGGCTTCCAGCTGCTCAGGCTGAATAGACCAGTAGGTCGCTCTAGCCAGCGGCTGAAATCCATTGTGTCTGTATAGCGAAAGCCCAAACTTATCGTTAACGTCCGTTTCGCTAATCCAGTATTGAGCCTCGCGAATGTGTTCAAAGCAGTGACGCAGCAGCTGCGAACCTACGTCCATCCCCAGATGCAGTTGAGAATCTTCGCTACCTTCTTTCTCTTCTTCTGAGGGTGAACTTCTCTACCTCAGCTTTTTTCTTAGCTGCCTTTTGAGCCAAGTTCACCAGCATCCGATCGACTTTCCAGGTACTCAACGTATGGTTGAACGGCGACACCTGAATCATGCCATGCAGTTTGCTGTCAGCTTCTGCAACAAATGCTGAAAACAAATGCTGTAGCGGATTGGGAAACAGCGTTAGTGCCTTCATAGGCCCATACCAACGGCGGAGCTGCTGAATGTACTCTGCTATTTCAGGAGCTTCCGTAGCATGAGAAGCAATCTCTGTCGCGCCTGCCACTCGAATATTATCCAAATCACGGAGATGAATGGAACGGATAAAGAGGGTGGAATCAGAAGAATTGCTTCGGGTCATGGGAACTCCTTGAGTTAAGTGGCCCTAGAGGTAGATAGCTTTCTAAGTCGCCTTAATGCATCTAAGCCTTCGGACGAATGAGCACAACGGGCGTTTGCTCATCGGCATTACCGGCTGGATTGTCGATCAAGGCCTGAGTTAGCAGCGCCTGATCGGTGCCTGCGGTCGCTGCTAGTATTTTAACCGCTTTTAAATCGTTCACATCTACAATGGCGGCTTTAAGCCCAGTCTCTTCAAAAATCTGGTCAACTAGGCGCTGAGAATGCGCGGGGCCAAGCACAATGAACTGATCGAAAGGTGGCAGCGTACCGGTTACGTCATCAATGAGGCGAGCCTGCTCACCAGCTAGCTGATAGAACATGCCGGGTTTGCCAAATATCTTAGCAACAGCACCAACTGCAAAAGCCGAAGCGACCTGCCAAGGGCCAGAGACATCAATCAGAGTCTGCATTCCGCAGGCGGTGGCCAAGCTGGATGTGGGCATGAAGTAATAGCACAGGCGCTTTGCCAGCCAGCCGGGTTTAACCGTATTGGGGTGACGCAACCGGCTTTGCATAATGGCAACAGGCGTTTCACCAATGGTGACGATATCGCCAGGTTTTGCGCAGGGCTTGACGTAGTGCTTGACGATTTCAACCGTGCTGTCGAGGTTGGTGAGCAGATGGGTGGGTACTGGCAGAATGTGTGCAACGCTGTTTTCGCGCCAGTTAGTAGCTTCTTCTGGCTTAGGAAATTTGAGCGGAAAGATAAAGTGACCAGTTTTAGGGATGCGGCCTTCAGGGCCGTAGGTCATGTAGTGAACCTGTACCCAAAGTGATTTGAGCTGACTTAAGTCAGGGCCGGTAATGTCTATTTTTAGCTTGGCTTTAGTGGCCTTGCCGGTTTTAACAATGTAGGCAAACCAATAGTTATCAGCGCGGGCAGGAAAGTCTTCGTGCTGGGGAACGAACTCAGTTTCAACGGAGATACCGTCTAGCCTGCCTTTGGAGAGCAGTTCACACTCAACGTTGACCTCTGAAATGAAGATCTCAAGGGTGCGGGTGCGGTTAGTGAAAACCGTGTCTAGCGAGATGGCGTAGTGCTCGGATTCGTAGGTGTCTAGATTCCAGTCACCAGCGGTGAGTTCGAGTTCGTTACCGGGGCGCTGGCGGTACTGCCACTCAATAAATAGATAGGCGGCAACGCCGATAAGAATCAGCAGCCCCAGTAACGTTCCAATCGTGGACATAGTGCCTAAACTCAACCCAATATGCTACGCCACAGATTGTAGGTGATTGTTGTGACATCACAGCGACCTAAAAGCGACTTAAAAGCGCTGCGAGCGTAATTTATGAAATCAAATTGAAGAGGGCATCGTCTAGCTCGTAGCCCAGCATTTGGGTCATGAATTTTAAGCGTGATCGCCCGTCCACGCCCTTCTCCTTCAGCCACCCGTCGATCATAAATACTTTCCCCATTACAAATATCTCTAGCGCCTCAGGGTTATAGCGAATGCCGTCTATCGGGCTGAACTGGTGTGGAACCAGCATGGCCGTATAGCGGCTAAGTTCGCCCGATTCCCAGTCGAGGTAGAGCGGTAGCCAGGGATATTGAGCGTTCAGGCGGATGAACCACAGACGGACTTCTGGAATTTCAGATAGCTCACGCGGATCGCTAGCCTCGCGAGGGAAATCAATTTCAAAGCTGAAGATCAGCTCTTTTTTGCTCAGTGCTTTATCGGTTTCATGGCTTTTGAGAACCGGATCAATGACCTGCTGGGCTGGTGCGAGGTCTAAAGATTGGAAGTGTGCGGTGGAAAGAGCGATCGCTTGTTTCATCAAGTAAAAGGTAAAAAGGAAGGTTAATGACTCTTTTCATTTTGCCAGGTCGGCAGCGCTGGCGGAGCGCACTCGAACGGAATGCCTGCGCATAAGATCTGTGATGAGCATCTGCGGTATTCTGCTAATTCACTTGTATTCTTTTTCTAGTGTTTTAGGCGATCGCCATGGCTGATTCTCAGCAAACCCGAATCTGTATCACTCTCGGTACGCGCCCCGAAGCCATCAAGCTCGCCCCCGTTATTCGCACCTTTCAGCAGCTTCCTCAGTTCGATACTCAGGTCATCCTCACCGGCCAGCATCGTGAAATGGTCGCCCAAGTGATGTCACTGTTCGATCTAAAAGCTGACCATGATCTAGACATCATGCAGCCCAAGCAAACCCTCAGCGACATTACCTGCCGCAGCCTTAAGGGGCTAGAGACGCTGTTTGTAGATATGAAGCCCGACATGGTGATTTCCCAAGGAGACACCACCACCGCTTTTGCCGCCGCTCTCGCCGCTTTTTACCAGCAAATTCCTGTGGGCCACGTTGAAGCAGGCCTACGCACAGACAACATCCTCAATCCTTTTCCTGAAGAAGCCAACCGCAGACTCGTCTCCCAAATCGCTACGTTACACTTTGCGCCCACCGCTCAATCAGTCACCAACCTCAAAGTCTCGGGCGTCACCCAAGGTATTCACCAAACCGGAAACACCGTCATCGATGCGCTCTTAACAGTTGCCGACCAATCCCCCGCCTGCGAAGTCCCTGGACTCGATTGGGAAAATCAGCGCGTCATTCTTTCAACCGTGCACCGCCGCGAGAACTGGGGTCAGCCGCTTACCGATATCGCCCAAAGCTTTACAGAGATCTTAGACAAGTTTCCAGACACAGCACTATTGCTGCCGCTGCACCGCAATCCCACCGTACGGGAGCCACTTAAAGCTGCGCTAGATTCTCACCCACGCGCTTTTTTAGTAGAGCCTTTGGACTACGGACAGCTCGTCGGTGCGATGAAGCGCTGCACGTTGCTGCTGACAGATTCAGGCGGGCTGCAAGAGGAAGCACCTGGGCTCGGGAAGCCGGTATTAGTGCTAAGAGAGACCACTGAACGGCCGGAAGCGATCGCAGCAGGCACCGCAAAATTAGTAGGCACGCATCCGCCTACAGTCGTTGCTGCGGCCTCAAAATTACTCAGCGACCAAGTGGCCTACACAACCATGGCAAAAGCCGTCAACCCGTTTGGCGATGGCCATGCAGCTCAGCGAATTGCAGATATCGTCACAGCCTACTTTTCCTAAGGCTCTTCCTTCTTAATCAGATTCTTCTTGGAAGCCTTCAGCTCTTTCCATAGCTTCTTAATATCGTCGTAGGCCTGAGCGCTGCTTACCTTGCCGCCGGTTTCCAAGCCGCAGATAAGCGCTACGCGCTGTGCAAACTCCTGCAAGTTGGCGTTAAAGGCTAGATTTTGGGGCGTGAATTCACCTTGGTAGGTATTACGAGGCGTTATAAATCCATCTTTAATTCTCTTTTTATCTTTGTCAGGCATTCATACACTCCTATGAGTAAGTAACGAAAAACTACGTTTATTTATTGAGAATAAGTTTAAAAAGATGGAGCGACTAACCGTATTAATGTGCTCTTGTCTTTATTTCTATCTTATCGAGATCTAAACTATAGGGTCTTTTAGCAGATAGCAGACTAAAACGATACGTATCAGCGTAGTTTGGTCGCTAACCTCATTCTCTTATATCTGCTTGGAAGTCAACTCATTAATACGGTATATCTCACAAGTGTTTAAGCCCCATTAGGATCGTTCAGTAGCCACGTGAAAAACTGGCAAAAGCTACTCCGATCGCAGCAAATGAATGGGTAAGATATTAGTATCAATTCTTTTTTGTGTGTGCTCTCTTGTACTCAGCGGCATACCCAAACACGCAAAGCCCAAATAAGACCAAACGCAGGAGCGATGAATTTGCCCATGAGCTTAAGTCAATCATCTGGGGCGCTAGGCACTATTCGTCGCGTATTGAGAGCAGGTTTCTTAGGAGTAGGGCTGACGGCGATCGCAGCCTCTGGCGGACTGGCCGCTGATCGAATCGTGGTCAAAGTTGGCCCGCTGCGTCAGTCTATTGAGATCACTGACTTAGAGTCCTTTGCGCAAACGGGAGAGGTGCCTAAGAGTCTGCGCCTTTATGAGCGGTTTTTATCGCCTCAGGTGCAGCTTAGCTTACAGCAAACGCTGGATTTAGATCCGCGTATGGGCGATCGCATCATTGCAGACGTGATGGACTCACCCAACGGCGAACTGCTATTAGACACGCTCTCTAGAGTTGCGCCCAATGTCACACTGCCACAGCTTCAAGCTGCCATCAGACTCGCCGCGATGCAGGGCGATGGTCTTAGCGTTTTAGGTATCCTGCGCGCGGTTCCGCAAGACACGCTAGAAGTTGATTTGAGTGCCGCGATCGCCCTGGCCTCCCAAATCAACCTATCCAATCTCGAAAGCCGATCTCTTAGCGGCCTACTAGATAAAGAACTTCAGGTCAACGGCCTTAGCGCCCCCTTAAAAGCAGACATTGAGCCATCTGACCCTGGCCCATCGGAGGTTTTCAACCGCACTATCTCACTCAGAGATGAAGACCGTCAGCGCACCATTCCGATTAACGTTCATTGGAGCGAAGATACGCAAGGCTCTTTGGTCGTGCTCTCTCACGGCTTCGGCGCAGATCGCTACTTCTTAAACTATCTAGCGGAGCACCTGGCATCTTACGGACTAACCGTTGTTTCTATCGAGCACCCCGGCAGTAACGTGCAGGCTCTAGTCGATTTACCGCTTGATCCAGATGTCGTCGAAACGCCGAGTCGGCTACTGCCCGCACAGGAATTTCTAGATCGGCCTCGGGACGTAAGCTTTGTGCTCGATCGCCTTGCTGAACTAGACGCGGACGGATTTGCCTATCAGAACGTCTTTAATACGGAGGATGTGACAATTATTGGCCATTCTCTGGGCGGCTATACGGGGCTGGCGCTGGCCGGGGCGAAATTGGATTTGCGATCGCTCCAAACCTTTTGTAAAAATATCCAGCCTTTGGGCGTCTCCCCTGCCGACTGGCTTCAATGCGCAGCGGTCGATCTTGAAGAGCAGCAGGCTGACTTAAGCGACGATCGCATCAAGCAAGTCATGGCAATGAACACGCTGACCGGTCAGCTATTTGGCGAAAAAGGCCTCTCAGATGTGAGCGTGCCGACTATTCTACTCACAGGCACCAAAGACAGCGTAACGCCGACGCTCGATCATCAGCTAGCACCCTTTCAACAGCTGGCTGGGAAGAAATATCTGCTGGCAGTCATCGGGGGAACGCATCTAAGCTCAGGAGATCCAGGCAATGTGAATCCGGCCCTGACTGAGCTGCCGTTTATGTCTGAGCTGCGAGTGGAGGAAACAGAAAATTTGAGGCAGATGTTGAAAGGGCTTTCTTTGAGCTTTGTAGCGCAGCGATCGCCCCAAGCCGAAAAGTACGAACCTTTCCTGAGCGCCGCCTATGTCCAATCCTTCTCAACCTCAGCACTGCCGCTCCGGTTCACCGAATCACTCCCCGACAGCATTCGCAGCTGGCTAGATATTTCATCGCAGCTATCAGCAAACGTACAGCCCGGATTTCGTGACCGACTCGTGGCCTTGGGATATATGAACACGCTGGCAACGCGGCCTCAGTGGCAGAAAACGATAGCGGTACATTTGCAGGCAGCGCAGGTCGCGACTGTCTTGCGATCGCCTCTGCCCTTTTTCTAAGCCTCTTTCTCTAAAGCCCTTCTTCCAAACCCCTCAAAATTCCGTAAGCAATTGCAACGAGAGGCGTTTGTTCTGCCAGAATGGAATACTGCAAGGCGCGAAGCAACCCAGCGCCGCAGCTAAACAAAACTGGAGAAGATCGAATGCCGGATAATCGCAAAAGTCAGGTAGTCACCCAAGGCGTACAGCGGGCTCCTAACCGAGCGATGCTAAGAGCTGTAGGCTTTGAAGATGGCGACTTTGAAAAGCCAATCATTGGCCTCGCTAATGGCTACAGCACCATCACGCCCTGCAATATGGGCATCAACACCCTCGCCATTCGTGGCGAAAAAGCACTGAGAGAAGCCGGTGCAATGCCTGCGATGTTTGGCACCATCACCATTAGCGACGGCATTTCAATGGGCACAGAAGGGATGAAATATTCCCTGGTGTCTCGTGAGGTCATTGCAGATTCTATTGAGACAGCCTGCACGGGTCAGAGCATGGACGGGGTGCTGGCAATTGGAGGCTGCGATAAAAATATGCCGGGGGCTGTAATTGCGATCGCCCGCATGAATATCCCTGCCGTTTTTGTCTATGGCGGCACTATCAAACCTGGTCATCTAGATGGCGAAGATCTTACCGTCGTCAGTGCTTTTGAAGCCGTGGGTCAATACAGTGCAGGCAAAATTAGTAAAGAACGCCTGGATGCCGTAGAACGCCATTCCTGTCCCGGTGCAGGCTCTTGTGGCGGCATGTTCACCGCTAACACCATGTCTTCTGCGATTGAAGCAATGGGCCTCAGCCTCCCTGGTTCTTCCACGATGGCGGCTGAGGATGAGGAGAAAGCTGAAAGCACGGAGAAGTCCGCATTCACTTTAGTTGAAGCCGTTCGGCAGCAGATTTTGCCCAAGGATATTCTGACGCGGAAGGCATTTGAGAATGCGATGGCGGTGATTATGGCCGTGGGGGGTTCGACGAATTCGGTACTGCATTTGCTCGCGATCGCCCACACCATCGGCGTAGACCTCACCATCGACGACTTCGAGAAAATCCGCCTCAAAGTCCCTGTCTTCTGCGACCTTAAGCCCTCCGGCCGCTACGTCGCCACCGACCTCCACCAAGCAGGCGGCATCCCCCAAGTCATGAAAATGCTTTTAAACGCAGGCCTCCTGCACGGCGATGCCCTCACCATCAGCGGCCAAACCATCGCCGAAACCCTAACCGACATTCCCGATGCCCCTTCTGCGGATCAAGACGTCATCCGTCCCTTCGATCAGCCCATGTATCCCCAAGGACACCTCGGCATCCTCAAAGGCAACCTCGCCCCCGAAGGCTCCGTCGCCAAACTCACCGGCATCAAAAACCGCACCATCACCGGCCCCGCCCGCGTCTTCGAGTCCGAAGAAGACTGCCTAGACGCCATCTTGGCCAATAAAATCAAAGCAGGTAACGTTATTGTCGTCCGCTACGAAGGCCCCAAAGGCGGCCCCGGTATGCGCGAAATGCTTGCGCCAACTTCGGCCATCATCGGCGCCGGACTAGGTGACTCCGTTGGCCTCATCACCGACGGCCGATTCTCCGGCGGCACCTACGGCATGGTCGTCGGCCACGTCGCCCCTGAAGCCGCAGTCGGCGGCACCATTGGCCTCGTCAAAGAAGGCGACTCCATCACCATCGACGCTGACAAGCTACTGCTCCAAGTCAACGTCTCCGACGACGAACTTGCCCAGCGCAAAATGCGGTGGAGCCCACCAAAACCTCGTTATGAGCGCGGTGTTTTAGCGAAGTACGCCAAGCTAGTTTCTTCGAGTAGTAAAGGCGCGGTAACTGACAAAGACCTATTTTAGAAGGAGAAGGCAGAGGAAAGCTAAAGTGTTCTTCTCTGCCTATTCATCGTAGAAGACAGTAATTTTCAGAGACACTATGCCACGAAAGATTAGGGAGCTGAAGGCTCAGATATCTCAGGAAGGATTTGTTCAACTATCTAAGCGAGGGAAAGGCAGTCACGAACGCTGGAAGCATCCTAGGCTTAAGAGAAGCATGACTATTCCAGGCAAAAACGGTAGTGATGTACCACGCTATCTTGAAAAGCAGATGGAAAAACTGCTAGCAGAACTAGAAAAATTAAGGAGAGGAGAAGGCTCATGAGCCGTTATAGCATGGTTGTCCAATGGTCTGATGAAGACCAACTTTTCCTCGTTACGATTCCAGAGTTTGCTGAGGCTGTGCTAATGCCATGCACTCATGGAGAAACTCGCGAAGAGGCTATTCAAAACGGCGAAGAAGTTATCGATATGTACTTAGAAGCTTGGCAGATAGAAGGAAATCCTATTCCAGAACCGAAAACGCTTCAAGCTGCATAAGTAGAACTATACGGAAGGAAAGGAGTGATGCTTACATCTTTATAGTTAATCAAATGCTTAGCGTCTGTCCTACCATAAGAACAGGCCATAAGAACAGGAAAAGAAAAGTTACGGTAAATAGGACTAAAGACTATCAGCGCGCCACTAGGAACGTTTCTGACGGAAGAGCACGTTATAGGAGCGATACAGCTTCTTACCTGTCAGGTTCAATCTCGTTTACGTACTCATCGAAGTCTAGACTTGGAAATTCTTAGGCGAAAAAACGCGTTAAGTAGAATTTCCACAGAGCATTTTTAAGCTGACTTTGTTCGTGATGACTATGTTTGACAGGCGAAATAGAAACGCGATATCACACCTGGCAACGAAGGATTAGAAGTAGCACTAGTCACCGCATCCGAGTATAAAGACCACTTAGTAGAATTGAACAAGCTTCTGAGTAATTCTTGGAGAAGACTTCAAATAACCAGAGGAGAATAAACGGTTCGTTTGAAGATGGGTTTAGATTTATATATCAGCGAAACAGCAATGGTTTCTACACCACAAATTGTTCATAGCGATCCAGATATCTTAGGCGGAACCCCAGTCTTTGTTGGAGCCCGTGTGCCTGTCAAAACCTTACTTGATTATATTGAAGCGGGCGATCCATTGAGCGAATTCTTAGATCATTTTCCTAGTGTCAGCAGTGAGCAGGCGATCGCAACCCTCAAACTAGCCAACGAAATGCTAGCTGCTTATGCGTATCCTGCTTGACGAATGCGTCCCTAGACCACTCAATCGAGAGCTTACTGATTAGCAAGTACGCACAGTTACAGAGATGGGATGGAATGGGACAGAGAATGGTGTCTTGTTGAAGCTTATGGCTCAGGAAGGCTTTATTGTTTTATTAACAACCGATCAAAATCTGCGACACCAGCAGAACTTACTGCAAGCAGGCGTTTCTGTCATTGTGTTGATTGCATCTAGCAATCAAATGCCTGATTTAGCGCCCTTAATGACGAAAGCCGGAAACGTGTTGGACGTGATTGCACCAGGAGAAGTCAGAAAAGTTTGAGGCATGTCACCTGACGAGCAAACGTACTGAAGCGTAAAACGAAGGTATCAAAAGATAGTTGATATCGCTGTGTTAAAGACCCGTAGGCAGAGGACTTAATGGGTGAGTACTGCTGAAAGGTTAGAGATTTATTCATGGACAAGAGTGTCTGCTTTAGCGTTCTCGCCTTTAAGTCGCAGTATCAGCGGTTTGCTAAAAGCTTAGCGGCTGATTTAGCTCGCTTTGCCCCTGGCGTCTTTCTGGTTGTAGGCACTGAGAATCCTAAGGCCTTTAGCGAATGCAGCAACGTCATCGCCTTTAAGCTAAAGAAGACCGGCATTCTTCACTGCTATAACGATAAGCGATTTGTTATTAAGAAAGCCTTACAGCAGTTCAGAACAGTCATTCAAATCGACGCTGACACCAAAATTACGGCCTCATTACCGCAGAATATTGACCAGTCTCCCGGCATTGCAGGCTCCTACCTGGCCAATATGGTTGAGCACTCTCAAAGATACAATCCACGCAGGCTATGCCACCTCAACAAGCTGGCCAGTAAGCTGGGCCAAGAGCCCAATGACATCACCTTTGTAGGCGAAGCGCTTTTTGCCATTACCGCTGAAGGCGCACAGGCCAAAGAATTTATTCGACAGTGGGATTTGATGGCTCGCTACTTGGAAATAAAAGGACTTCACTCTGGGGAAGGCAATATCATTGGATTAGCTGCGGCGAAAGCAGGTCTTGAAATTACAGCGCCTGCCTGGGTTGCGGACATCAAAACAGCGAGCGAACACTTGGATGCTTCTAGAGGCCGACAGCCTATCGACATCAATCAGCTCAAGAATTTCTCCCAATCTAAGTTCGTTCGTAGCCTCAACTATCACTACCGACTGAACAGGACTAAGTTTTTCGCGCTGAGAGACTTTGACTTTTACTATCGGTAAATCGTTTGGCCCTGCTCTTAAATCTTGTGAAAAGTAAGGAAAATTTGCGACATCAGCCCTTATCCTACAGCTCTTAGCCAAATATCCACCAAGACATTTTTGGGGCTGTAGACGTTGCTGATGAACACTTCTCATAAAGTTTTGATTTACGACACCACACTGAGAGATGGCGTACAGCGTCATGGAATTGCCTGCTCGCTAGAAGACAAAATCAAGATTATTGAGAAGCTGGCTGATATCGGTATTCCTTTTATTGAGGGCGGCTGGCCTGGGGCAAACACGGTTGATACACAGCTGTTTAAATACCTTAAAGAGAAGCCGCTGGAGAATACGCAGGTAGTGGCTTTTGGTTCTACAAGGCGATCGCACCAAAAAGCCTCAGAAAACCCAACCCTGCAAGCGCTATTAAATGCCGGTACGCTGTGGATAACCATTTTCGGCAAGTCATGGGATTTGCACGTCACCGACGCGCTGAAAGTAAGCCTGGGCGAAAACCTCGCCATGATCCAGGACTCAGTTGAGTTTTTACGAGCCAATGGACGGCACATCATTTACGACGCAGAGCACTGGTTCGACGGATATAAAACGAACCCTCAATACGCTTTAGAAACTCTGAACGCGGCGCTGATAGCAGGCGCAGAATGGCTGGTACTTTGCGATACAAACGGCGGTACTTTGCCCAAAGAGATTGAAAGTATCGTGACTGAAGTACAAACTTGGTTGCAAAGTCGCCGATCAGCATTACCAGCGGATGCACCGTTACCTCAGCTGGGCATTCATACCCACAACGACAGCGGTACGGCCGTAGCAGGCTCACTCGCTGCAATAGATGCAGGTGCAGCGATGGTGCACGGCACAATTAACGGCTACGGCGAGCGTTGTGGAAACGCGGATCTATGCTCAGTTATTCCTGATTTACAGCTCAAGATGGATCATGAGTGTTTAGCGCCCAATCAGCTCGCAAACCTTACTCAAACGAGTCGATTTATCAGCGAGATCGTGAACCTCGCCCCCGACGATCATGCGCCTTACGTTGGACGCTCTGCTTTTGCACACAAGGGCGGCATTCACATTAGCGCGGTCAACCGAAATCCAAAAACCTACGAACACATCCGCCCTGAAGATATTGGAAACGACCGCCGCATTGTCATTTCTAGTTCCTCGGGTGGCAGTACGATTCTGGCTAAGGCTAGAAGCTACAGCATTGATTTGGGAAAAGAAGATCCTGCGGTACGGCGGATCGCTAATAGCGTAAAGGAACTCGAAAGTCGTGGCTATCAGTTTGAAGCGGCTGAAGCGAGTTTTGAAATGCTGATGCTAAAGGAACTAGGCCAGCACAAACCGATGTTTCAGCTGAAAGGGTTTGAGGTGAGCTACGACGTACTTCAGTCAGATGTGCAGTGCAATATTGGCGCTCGGGCCACAATTAAGGTGTGCATAGGGGGCCGAGACGTACTAGAAGTAGCTGAATGTATGGGGCCAGTTTCAGCGCTAGATAAGGCATTGCGAAAGGCGTTAGTGAAGTTTTATCCAGTGATTGAGACGTTTCACTTAACGGACTATAAGGTTCGGATATTGAATAGCGAGGCAGGAACAGCCGCTAATATTCGAGTGCTGGTGGAGTCAAGCAATGGAGACCGGCGATGGTCAACCATCGGTGTATCAGTCAATATTTTAGAAGCGTCGTATCAGGCCGTCGCCGCGGGGATAGAGTACGGCCTTCATCGCACTGCGACAGCATCTGCAAAGCAGCCTGCCATTTCACACTAAATAACGGTGATAGTGCCACGCCGAACAGCGCGCAGAATACGATCTACTGAAGCTGATTCTTCTGAGTTGAGGCGGTTTTCTAAAAGCAGGTGCTTTAGGCCTTCTCGCTGCGATCGCGTCATCGTAGAAGTCGCACTAACAGAGGCAAAAATCTCGCTGAGCAGCAGCTGATCGTTGTTTGTTTGATGAGGTTGATGCATGACAAGAAGAAAGTCTTAAGAAGCAGGCCTCTATAAATTTTCCCAAAAATAAGGGAGGGAGCGATTCAATCCACTCCCTCCCTTCATGCATCAAAGCTACTTTGCTCAAGCGATCAGTACTGAGCGGCCCATTAATTAGCCTATTAATCCAAGTAGCCCATCAAAATAGAAGGGTGCTCATCCACATTATTATCAGCGATCGGACGATGGCCCGGCAGCACGTCCAAATCAGAAACAACAAGTGTACTTACAGCAACCGGGCGGTGACCGGGCAGCGTATCCGTCGTTGCAACTTCAAAATTGTTAGACATAATTGGACGCTGACCCGCAGAGGAAAGCGAATCAATGACATCAACATCGCTCATCTCAATCGGGCGGTGGTTAGGCAAAGAATCTGATTCATACACGCGAGTATGATTCGACAGCTCAATAATGTCGTGCTGAGGGGCCTTCACCAAGCCACCCTTATTCTGAGCGCTGTTGGAAGTGCTCTCAGCTGCCTTATTTTTATCAGCAGCTGAAGTGGCGGCGGTCGCTTTTTTGCGAGTACCGGACGTTGTGCTGCTTTTATTAGTACCGTTTTCGTTGCTGGTGCTCATGGCGTTGACCTTTTCTCTATTGTCGGAACCGGGGCCTAGCACAATGTCTTTAGATACGGGCGGACGATTGGCTGACGGGTGGCGTAATTTTGCGGTTGGCTGTGTTTTGAAAGTTAGTGCGCAGCAAATGCTGGCCTTTCAACTGCAAGAGAGCTAAAAATGCCGTTCAGTTCACTAACCTTAAGAAAATATTATAGATGAAAACCTGTCCGATTCAGTTTACGAAAGATGATGAGGCTGGCAAATAAGGATGAGGTTGTGTGCAAGCGCACAATACAGACGCTATAATTGATGTATCGCACGGGGCTGAAACGGTTTCGACGTTTTAACGAAAGTCGTGTTGTGATTCAGGTCAAGAGTGAGTCTACTCTTGTAAATAAAGGCTCAAACTTAAAGATACATGCAAACGACATCGTACCTTTTGCTCGTAAGCGCGCTCTTGTAGCTGTTGCCTAAAAACCTCTTATAGGTTCGAGCGTCTGTAGCTGTGACTCCGTTAATCAGCTCGGACTAAACCCCCAACGGATGCTCTGGCAAACTTCCTTCGATGGGTGCGCCAGCAAAGACTTTCATCGAAGCATCCTGTTTCCGGGATAATGGAAAACTCCCGCCTTGAGGGTTAGAAAGGCTATACCTGTGAATGAGCGATACGTGATTACTTGAAGCGGACACGGGTTCGACTCCCGTCAGCTCCATACAAAACTCAATCCCTAAAGGCTCGGCGGTTCGCTGGGTCTTTTTTTATGGCATCTTTCGACTGGTAAATTTTACGCCAATAAAAAAGAGACCCCTTGAGGCCTCTCTTTTGCTTGCAAATGCTGAGATGTCGGACGGATAGCTAGCTTAGGTTAGCGTGCTGATGGCTGCTGTAATTAACAGCGCGCTAACGACATAGAACACGCTAACAACCTGTAGTTCTGTCCAGCCAGATAGCTCAAAATGATGGTGTAAGGGTGCCATTTTGAAGAGGCGCTTGCCCTTGCCATCGGGGCCTTTAGTGGCCTTGTAGTAACCAACTTGCGCAATCACTGAGAGCGTTTCAGCACAGAAGAGCAGCGTCACAATCAGCAGTCCGAACAGGTTGCCGCTGAGGATGCCGACCGCTGCAAGCGCGCCGCCTAGCGCCAGAGAGCCTGTGTCACCCATGAAAATTTTGGCTGGGTTGCGGTTGTGAACAAGGAAGCCCAGGCAGCTGCCGCTGAGCGCCGCGCAGAAAACCATCAGGTCAGGGTGTGTCGGTGCAACCAGAGCGCCTAGTCCGAAAAGGGCGATCGCACCCGCTCCACCCATCAAGCCGTCAACACCATCCGTTAAGTTAGTCGCGTTGCTCTCTGCCACCAAAACAAAGCCAGCCAGGGGCCAGAAGAAGAAGCCCAGTGGCAGCGTAAGTCCTAAAGGTAAGGCAATAGAAGTGATATCTGCGGCCTGCCCTGTAGCGGAAGTCGTGGCCCAAACGCAAAAGGCAACTGCAAAGCCAATTTGCAGCAGCAGCTTCATCTTGGGCGAAATACCTTTGTTAGAGCGCCGACGCATCACCTGCCAATCATCGAGCCAGCCAATACCGGCATAAGCAAGAGTCAGTGCACTAACGGCTACGACAGGAATTGAAAAACCCGTCCAGACCAGAGCGACCAAAACCGCAGCTGGAATAAAGAAGATGCCGCCCATCGTAGGCGTGCCTGCTTTTTTAAGATGCGCACGCGGCCCATCTTCGCGAATAAACTGAGCGGCCTTCAGGTTCCTTAATATAGGAAGCGCAATATAGCCTGCTAGGGCTGATAGGCACGTACCTGCTATCAATGGCAATGTAATATTTGCTACACCAAAACCGATGCTACGCTCGGCTGCGATATCTAACCAAATAGCTGATGCCAATAGGCAGGTCGCTAATAATGCTGAAAGCTTGACCCCTGAGAGCCCTACGGACTTTGACGAAAACCTGGCATCCACAACGTTATCCCTTCACTTACCACACACCTTTCCCATATTTCACTGAAACTTTACATCGGTAAGATAACTTCTTCACATGTATAGCTATAGGCCAGTGTTTTCAACGCTTTTGCTTGGATGGGAGCCATTGCAAAGGCGGATTTCTAATAGTCTAGGGAGTCAGTATTTGTACTTAAGCCCCTAATAAAGCAGATTTTGCGACATTATTCTATGAGGGATAAGAAATATTCAAGAAAAAGATTGTCTCTCATAAAAAGCTCTGTGAAAGCCCATTTTTAGGTAATAGCGCTCAGCGTTGCTGCATGCAGCAATGCTTTATGAAAACGCCCTATGAAATGGTATTCACCACTGCTTGCGGTCTATCGCAGCTCAGGCCTTTTGGATTCCAAATACTTGTCCTGAGCGATCGCCCAGAGAAAGGACTCCCTTACAAAGCGGCTAGTCGTCATCTTCTAGCGACATTTCATCATCTTCTTCAACGTCGTCGTCCTTATCTTCGTTGCCCATCAAATCGGCAAGTTCTTCGGGTTCGGGTTCGTCGCCAACGCTGTCGATAGGCTCGCGAGGGATCATTCTGCCGGTACCTTCTAACCAGTTGAGAATCGAGGAATCTCTCTGAAGCGGGATGACATCAGCGGGGGCTTCACGAGGAATTTGACGAACAGACGGATTGAAGTTGTTGCTCATATAAGCTGGATAAACGCCTAAAGGAATTAGACGTACGAAAGGCGGGCTAAACAGTTGCACGGGCTCGCTAGAAACCGAGTACTTGAAACTTCAGTACTCAGCGAGTCCTTGATGGCCTTTTTAACTTCTACACGGACTGCAAGAGCCCGTCCGTATATTCCCCGCAATCTATTTGGAAAATATACATAAAAGCGGATATGAGGCACATCCTTGAGAAAACGTCCGGATGACAATCAATAATATGTGTCTTCCGAGCGCTAGTAATTTAACATTACCATCGCATTAATTACATCGAATAGTAAATCGTGTCAATATCTGGAATATATTTCTTCTAGATACGGTTTCGTAACGATGTGCCAAGGGCAAGTGTCTACATGCTGAGTAAAAATGACTTAAGAAATGCGATCGCCTCAAAAAATAGAGGCATTGCCGCCACCGATAACGACAAGCAGGTGATCGCTAGCATCGTCGCTCGCGTAGAAGACCTCAATCCAACGCCAGAGCCGCTATCTGAACCAGAGCTTCTAGCAGGCGACTGGCGGTTACTCTATACGACCAGTCAGGAGCTTCTAGGCATCGATAAAGTTCCATTAGCTCAGCTAGGCGACATTTATCAGTGCGTTCGGCCCGAAAGCGCTCGTATCTATAACATTGCTGAGATTAAAAGCCTGCCGTATTGCGAGGCGCTGGTATCGGTGGTAGCAGGATTTGAACCTGCCTCTGATGAAAATGCGAAGGTAGATGGGATATCCAAGCGCCGCGTGAACGTGAAGTTCAATCGAGGCGTGATCGGATTGCAGCGGGCTTTGGGCTACCAGTCACCTGAGCAATATATCGAAAAGCTAGAAGCTACTGAGAAAATGAACCTTTTGCAAGGGATTGATTTTGCTATCAATTCAGACCGGCAGCAGGGTTGGCTGGAGGTGACGTACCTGGATGGAGATCTGCGGATCGGCAGAGGTAATCAAGGCAGTATTTTTGTTCTTACGAAGTAGCTCATCACTCTCATCACTCCCATCACTGAAGTAGCGATCGCCATGCGTCCTCTTTCTCAAAGTCACCTCACGCTGCTCGATACCTGTGCGCGCAAGTTCAAATATGTTTCGTTCGATGCGCTATCAGGCCCATCTACCTACGAGCAGCAGGCGACAACGCAGTGGGGCAGTCAGTTTCACCTGCTGATGCAGCAGCGAGCGTTAGACCTGCCTGTAGAAGTGATGGCAGGCGCTAACTCAGCGATGTCTGAGAGCTTGACGGCTTTAGCCAAGGCAGCACCAGACGTGTTTAAGCATCTGCCTGTTTCTGTTTTAGGTGGAACTCGTGATGCTTTTAGTCAGAGCGAGCACCGTCGAACGCTGGCGTTCAATGGCTATTTGCTGACCGTGATTTACGATTTAGTGGTGACTTCTGCGAGTGAAGGGCAAATTTTTGACTGGAAGACGCATCAGCGATCGCCTCAAAAAGAACAGCTTCAAAGACACTGGCAAACCCGCCTGTACCTGTACGTACTGTGCGAAACCACAGATTTGCATCCCGAGCAGCTTTCAATGACCTACTGGTTCGTCCGCTCAGGCACTGAGCCAAGTTTCCATCGATTTGGCTACAGCAAGATGCAACACCGGCAAACCCATCAAGATCTACAGCGGCTGACCGATAGGCTGACGCAGATGAGCAAGCAGGTAGATTCTGACGCGGCGTTTCCGAAGGTGGCATTTGAAAAAGGACTGTGCGATCGCTGTTTATTTAATGTGAGATGCGATCGCGCTACACAATCTCCAGGTACCGATTCAACGACCAATCCCTATCAAATGCTGAGAGCAGCTAGCCAGTTAACAGCCGATTCAGTCAAAGAGGTTCCGCTATGAAGAGGCTATAGAGAAAGCCTTATATTGAGCGATCGCTTGAGGCGCTATGCTTTATGATCACAACCTCGCTGCTAGCCAGCATCGCCGCTCACCTAACTCTATGGAAGCGCCCTTCGAGATTACGCTGCAAATTGTACTCACCGTCCTAGCAGGTATCACTGCTCAGGTCATAGCAGCTTACCTGAAGCTTCCTAGCATCATTCTGCTCCTCATTTTTGGCATTGCCTTAGGCTCAGATGGCGTGGGATGGATTTCTCCACAAGAACTCGGTGTAGGCCTAGAAGTCATTGTTTCGCTGTGCGTAGCGCTCATATTATTTGAAGGCGGCCTGAGCCTAGAGCTAAAGGAAATCGGCAAAGTTTCAGGCTCTCTGCGTAATCTCATTACGATCGGTACGTTCATCACCCTTGCAGGTGGGGGCGTAGCCGCTCACTGGCTAGGCGAATTTCCCTGGTCGATTGCATTCCTCTACGCCTCGCTTGTGGTCGTTACCGGGCCAACGGTCGTCACACCGCTGCTTAAGCAAGTTGGCGTAGAGCGCAAAGTTTCGACCCTGCTAGAAGGTGAAGGCGTCTTAATCGATCCGGTAGGCGCGATTTTGGCAGTGGTCGTACTCGATATTATTCTCAACGGTGATACTGATCCCGCCTTTGTCCTGGGCGGGCTACTTGCCCGCCTTAGCATCGGTGTCATTATCGGCGGCGGCGGCGGGGCGCTCATGGCCTTCTTTCTAAGAAAAGCTGACTTTCTTTCAGAGGAGTTACGTAACCTAGTTGTGCTTGCAGGCATTTGGGGGCTCTATGGGCTAGCTCAAAGTGTCCGTGGCGAATCAGGTCTGATGGCGACCGTCGCAGCAGGCATCGTCGTACGCGCTATTTCAATTCCTGAAGAACGCTTGCTGAGGCGGTTCAAAGGGCAGCTCACAATATTTTCCGTGTCAGTACTCTTCATTTTGCTCGCCGCTGACCTTTCGATCGCCAGCGTATTCGAGCTTGGCCCGGGTTCTGTACTGACCGTACTCGTGCTAATGCTAATCGTGCGGCCGATCAATATTTTGGTGTGCACCTGGAATAGCGATCTCAACTGGCGACAGAAGGCTTTTATGAGCTGGATATCGCCGCGTGGAATCGTGTCGGCATCAGTCGCTTCGCTATTTGCCATTTTGCTTACCGAGCGCGGCATCAACGGGGGTGACTCGATTAAAGCGCTCGTGTTTTTGACCATTATTATGACCGTGTTTGCTCAAGGGCTGACGGCACGCAGCTTTGCACAGCTGCTCGGGGTTACGTCTAGCAGCGCAACTGGCGTAGTAATTGTAGGCTGCAATGCCTTAGGCCTAACCATCGGACGACTGTTTAAAGATCGCGGCGAGTCTGTCGTGATGATTGATACGGACGAAGCAGCTTGCGCAAAGGCGAAGGAAGAGGGCTTTAAAACTTACGTAGGCTCGGCGCTGAACGAAAATATTTTAGAAGATGCAGGCATTAGCTCTATCGGAACGTTTCTAGCCATTACGAATAATGGTGAGGTGAATTCTGTCATTGCAGAGCGGGCACAGGAAGAATTTACGCCACCTCGAGTGGTGGCAGTACTGCCGCGCACAGAGCTAGACAGTGAGGAGACTCAGAGCCGAGGAGACGTTCGGACGCCTCGGCTGCCGGTGAAGCAGTGGAATACGTTTCTTGCAGACGATGCATTTGAGAAAGCGACCTACGAATTTACAGAATCAGACAAAGAGGACGATATGGCAGCTCAGCGCGATCGCGTTAACAAACTCATTCGCGCAGGAGACGCCGTACCCTTAGTCATCGAAAAGAAAGGCAAGCTAGAGCTAGCGCTCAGTGAAGCCGAGTGGGAGCCCAACAGCGCTGTCATTTGTCTAATTCATGATCCAACACCGCAAATGATGAAACGATTGTCGGGCGCTCGTAAGCCCTCAAGGCGGCTGGAAAAACCCAAGGCGGACAAGTCAGGAAAGGAAACGCCCCCTGATGCAAGCCCTTCTCAAGTAAGTTCTTAAAGCCAGCAACACAGATCCGCACGGGTCATATCTTTATCTTCAAAAATCAGTAAAAAAGCTTTGCACACAGCGAACAGTAGCTCGAACGGTAAGACTCAGGCGCAATCACTCTCCACAAAAACGCCCGGAACGCTATATGGACTCGGCGTCGGGCCAGGCGATCCAGAACTCATCACCGTTAAGTCGCTCAAACGATTGCAGGCGGCATCAGTGGTCGCCTTTCCAGCCGGTCTAAACGGCAAACCTGGCGTTGCAGAACACATCATCGAGCCCTGGCTAACAGATGAGCAAACGCGGTTACCGCTCGTTTTCCCCTATGTACTAGACTCACGTGAGCTATCGGTAGCGTGGCAGCAGGCCGCTGAAACCGTATGGCCTTATCTGCAAAAAGGAGATGTGGTGTTTGCCTGTGAGGGAGACGTGAGCTTTTATGGCACGTTCACCTATCTGGCTCAGCATCTACAGCGGCTGCATCCCGAGGTAAATGTGGAGGCGATCGCGGGCATCTCCTCTCCGATGGCCGCCGCCGCCGCCCTCGGCATTCCGCTCACCTGTCAAGCAGAAAAGCTCGCCGTCCTACCTGCCCTCTACAGCTTTGAAAGCACCGGGACAAAAGACACTGACAAAGAGGATATTCCAGACCAAAGTCAGCTAGAGGATACTTTGAAATGGGCTGAGGTTGTGGTGCTTATGAAAGTAAGCAGCGTTTACGCTCAGGTATGGCAAATACTAAAGCGACATCACCTACTAAGCAGCAGCTACGTAGTGGTCAATGCAACCAGACCTGAACAGCAGATCTTTAGAGGCCTACAAAACCACCCAAACTTGCAGCTACCCTATTTTTCTTTACTGATTGTCCATTCTGTTAAGCGCAAAGTAATGTGGACCCGTCAAGCATAGCCAATCCAACCAGCTAAAGACTCAGCGTTCGGAAATTGCCACCTAAAATTGGCATATCACCCCATTATTAGTTTCGCTGAAATGTCATAGTCTTAAACTGAAAGTCGCCAGGCTAACCGCGTCAAACACACACCACCTGCGCAAACACATCGCCCTTGCTCACCATTCCTATTTAAAACACCTGTTCGATATTCAGCGTCAGCCCCTGACATCTACATATGGCTTTTCCTTCTCGCCTAAAATCAGTCTTTCGTCCCGTTGCCAAAGTAGCCAAAGTTGTCACACCTACCGGCATTGGCGTACTGCTCTCTATCGGTGCTCACGCCGCACTCCTTACATACGGCCCCAGAACTAACTTTTCCTTTGCCGCGCTTAGCCGCGCCGCCCAAGAAGCTGATGCGGAAGAAACCATTGTGCCTCTTGTCACACTCAGCCCAGCCGAACGCAATCGCCTACCCAGCTTCGCTCAGCCGCGTCAGCCACCCAGAACAACAGGCCTCAGCAGTCTAGCGCTACCTTCAGGCATTCTCGACATCCCCACCAGCAGAGCCTTTAAAAACAGACCCGTCCCAGCAAAGCCCCTTCCAGCACCGAGCACAACCACGCCTTCTAAACCCGTCGGTTCGTTGGGTGGAACACTTCCCTCTGGAATCAGATCGACCTCTTTCCCTCTCAGCTTTCCTATTACACCCCTACCAAGATCAGATCGGCCTCAGGCCCCAGCTGTTGCAGTGGTACCCGATCCTCCCCCATTACCAGCGCCCAACCCGTCGACAGGCAACACTGGCCAAACCGACCGCTTTAATCCTGGTATACCAGTTCTACCTGGCGGCGTCGTTTTACCGAACGATCGCTCCTTTAGCGAGGCCTTAGAAGGCACTCAACAGGCCAGCATAGATACCAACCCAATACCGACCAACGAGCCCGACCCTACTGAACCTAAGCCCGTTAAGCCATCGGCAGCAGGGGCAGAAGAACCTGGTGCGATCACGATACCGGTAGAGCCACAGGTGATTGCAACCGCACCCGCGCAAGGTAGCCCTAGACTTTTGGCTGCTAGCAACGTTTACGACGAAAGAGAGGTTTCAGAAGAAGAGGCCGCCGAGAAGACACAGGAATGGCTAGTAGCGACTGCCGAAGGGAAAGGAACGGTCGCAACAGCCAATGCAGAGATCACAATTGATTCTGGATTCAAAGCCTGCCGGGATATTCCACCTAAGGACGGTCGGATTGGCGTTGTGGTCAATCCCGATGGCTCGCAAGAAGATATCACAGTGCTTAAAAGCATTGGTTATGACGTGCTCAATCGGCTGGCGCTGAGTACTTTGGAGTACGAAGAGTTTGAGAAGCCCAAGGTACCGACGCAGTACCAGGTAGATGTCAAAGTTGAGTACAAGCCAGAGGGCTGCGTAGAAGAGATGCCTGATGCGCCTTCTGATCTTCCACAGATAGGCAACTAGGTCTCACAGAAACAGTCTTTCTAAAAAGCGTTGCGGTAGCCTTATAGGCTGCGCTTCTGAAGGCAGGTTTGTGAGAGAGGTTTACGGTTCTTCATCATGCGGACGCACTTGAAATGTGTTCGTAGCGTCTGCTTGCCTATCCAGAGGTTTACAGTGCGATCGCTCAAATCCTGAAAGTTAGGCTGTCAAGCCATAGAACCGTTAAGGGATCGGCCTCTTGGCTTGAGCGATCGCTTTAACATTTCCTTAAGTATCGTTACTTTAAGTTGCCAATTGTTTCGCACACTCAGGATTGCGGGGATCGCTGTATTAGTGTTTATACATAGATAGCTAAGGCTCAATCGCCTGTCACCCTTATGAAAGCTGTACGTAGAACGGGTCTCGGTCAATCAATCGGTCTGGGACTGCTGCTGGTTGGCGGCTGCGCCGGACTCATTGCACTCATGTCTTACGCTGCTTAAAGTATCAGCTGTAAGTGCGTTTAGCAGTCAACTGCCTATCAACGTTCACTGTGCGAAATTCCTAAACAAAAGCCGCCTTGGCAAACAAGGCGGCTTTTCTTACGCGTATCTATATTTTCTCAGAATCAAGTTATCTAGCGAGGTGCTTTTGCTAACACCTCGCTCTTGTAACCCTACAGTCGTTTAGTCAGCACCTTTCCGTGAGTATCCGTACCACAGCTGCTTAGCAAGCGATGCTCGACAGCCAGAGCCTGAACGCGCTCCGTTTTGCCAGGGCTAGGTCGCCAAACCTTAGGATTGTCGTAGGCATAGTAGGTCTCTACACCATCAATACCGAGCTTAGCCGCAGCCCGAATCAGCGTAATTTCATCCGTCCGGTATCGCACAGGGTGAGCTAGCACCGCAATGCCACCCGCAGCCTGAATGGCTCTAATCACACGACCCGCCTCACGATCCTCGCCCTTAGGTGCAGCGCCTTGCATATAGGGAGCCATACTCTCAGCACCCGAACGAAAGGCATATCCTAAAATGTGGACGTCTGTATCAGCCAAAAATGAAGTAATTTCAATGCCTGTCCACAGCTTGGGCAATACCTTAGTCCCCGGCTTGCGCTTACGACTCCAGCTAGAAGGATTATGCCAGCGCCAGTCTTCCATCCACTGCCGAGCCTTACGGTAGCCCCTAATGTTGTGGTGATCTGTAATAGCAATACCCATCAGGCCAATATCTACAGCCTGAGTCATCAGCTCGGCGGGCGTCAATTTCCCGTCAGAGCAGCTGGTATGCATATGGAAGTTGTAGGTTCTCGGGCAGCTTTGCGCGTTAATACTCTGTAATACTTCTTTAAGTAGCAAAGAATCCTGCGTCGCCGTCCGATGGGCCACCTGTTGGGTAGATGCCCTATCAGCAGGATTGGCAGACATAGGTGTAAGCGCTCATTAAGCACTTATCTTACGACTAGTCTACTATACCCAAACTCCTGGCATATGGGGGAGATATCCCTACTGTCAATAACCACAAATGCTGACCCTAGCCATTTAAATCCACGGTCGGTCAAATTACCGTCAGCCCAATGGAATTATTCAAGCTGCACCTATTGTGCGTAGTTGAACAGAGTATCTAGGTAGACACGGGATGGTGTGCGATCGCCCTGCGCGTGACCGTTCTGCAACAGGAACAGAGCAAGGGCCGCTGCGTATACCCTATCTTGATCCCAGGCGGGATGCGTCTCAATAAAACTCTTGAGCGAATCGTGAAGTTCTTCAGGGATTTCTGCCAGGATGCTTACGGTTAATTGCATGAGAAAACCTCTACGTAGTGACTGCGCTTCCGGCAGGTGTGAAACCATTCTGCGGTGCGAGGGGTAGGGTTTGTCAATGATAAAAAAACTTTGAATTATGCTTTTTTCTTGAGCTGGTTTAACGAGATATCAGGCTCATTGGCGATTTTTTGTTACATTCCTTTATGCAATTTGAGAGTTTTCTCATAAAAAGCAAGGTCGTCAACTAAAATCCCAAGAAATGCGTGAAGCTACTGGTATTGCGTAAAAAGCTGTGGAAAACTATCCCCAACCTGTGGAAAACTTTTGAGAAATCGGTGGATAACCTGTGGAAACTAGCTCGGGAAGATTAAAAAACTCAAAGTAGAGAAGACTGCTGAATTAATGGAAATATTTAAAGAATGGGGTTGCGCTTAGCGTCGATTGCTCGTATGGGTAGTTGCTCAAGGTCAGATTTTTCATGGGGTTGGGGCATCTAGTGATTGGGCATCTGCTGTTTCGGCTCGATGGGGAAGGTGCTTTTAAGTACGTCTTGATATTGGCAAAATGAGATTTTGGTAACGGTAAATACGGTTTTGAATGGAGCGCGATCGCAAATCAGACTCCACTCAAACAGCCTGGGGAAAACTTATCTGCATTTTCCTTAATTTGTAAGCAGCACGCGTCTAAAATGCCATCTTTGAGTGGCAAAGTCGGCTAAAGCAAGTATTTCTACTCAACGCTCTGCACCCTAGATAGGTACGGGCTTATCCGCAATTTCCACAAACCGCTCCTTCAGCTGAAAAAATCGGCTCAGCGTTGTTCTGGCAATTATTTTTAACGCCAAAACCCTATTGATGTTGACTTCAAAACTTGATAACCTCCTAGTTCCTTCAAATCTGTTTCAGTGCATTTCTAGATGAAGCTTTCTGTGATCTACCGACGCCGCTCCGTAATTTCCGGGATATGCGGATTTTTCTTAGTGTTAGGTCTAGGCTGCGCGCCGAATGGGGTATCGCCCAGCAGTACAACCAGTCCTGAAACATCTTCTGAGCCCCTGTCTTCTGACCCTCTTAAGGTCGGCGCTATTCCTGACCAAGATCCCGAGAAGCTTCAGCGGCTGTACGGCAAGCTATCTGACTACCTAAGCGCAGAACTAGGGGTACCTGTTGAATATGTGCCCGTCACTGATTACACCGCTGCGGTCACGGCCTTTAAGGTAGGTGATTTGGATTTAGTTTGGTTTGGCGGCCTAACAGGCGTGCAGTCTCGGTTGCAGGTGCCAGGGGCTGAGGCGATCGCCCAGAGAGACATTGACGAAAATTTCCACAGCATTTTTATTGCCAGCAGCGACAGCGGCCTATCACCTATTGGTGATGAAGCAGAGCTAACCGAACTCAAAGGAAAAAGCTTTACCTTTGGCTCCGAGTCTTCCACTTCAGGGCGGCTCATGCCTCAATATTTTCTTGAAGAAGCGGGTGTTGAAGTCACCGACTTCGAGGGAGAGCCTGGGTTCTCAAGTTCTCACGATGCCACGCTAAAGCTCGTTGAAGCTGGTAGCTACGAGGCAGGGGCGCTAAACGAGCAGGTATGGCTTGATCGGGTTGCTGAAGGTGAGGTTGATGAGAGTAAAGTGCAGGCTATTTGGCAAACGCCCGCCTACTATGACTATCACTGGGTCGTGAACAGCGACAAGCTCAATGAGCAGTATGGTGACGGGTTTACAGATAAGATTCAAGCGGCTTTTCTGAAGCTAGATGCTAGCGATCCCGATCAGGCTGAGATATTAGATTTGTTTGGCGCTGAAGCGTTTATTGAAACTGAAAACGATAACTACGCTCAGATTGAAGCGGTCGGTCGTAAGATTGGCAAAATCAAATGAATGATTCCTTTAGCAACAGCTTCGGCGCTTTCGCTTCATAACGTCACCTGTCAGTTCGGCTCGGTGGTAGCGTTGCAGTCGGTAAGTTTGGCGATCGCCTCTGAAGAACGCGTAGCCTTAGTTGGCCCTAGCGGTGCAGGCAAAAGTACTTTACTGAGCTTACTCAACGGTTCTTTGCGCCCGACATCGGGAGAGGTTCGCATACTAGATCGAGCTATTGAAGGTCTTCATGGCCATCAGCGTCGTAAATTGCAGCGGCAAGTAGGCACGGTTTATCAGCAGCACAACCTTGTGACAAACCTGAAGGTAGTTCACAACGTAAACGCTGGGCACTTAGGACGGTGGCCGCTGTGGAAAGCGCTATGGTCTTTAGCTTGGCCGCAGCAGGTAACGGCGGCTGAGAAGGCGCTTGCTCAGCTAGGAATTGCCGATAAGCTGCACGCGCGTACGGATAGACTATCGGGCGGACAGCAGCAGCGGGTGGCGCTAGCGCGAGTGCTTGTGCAAGATCCGCAGATTGTGCTGGCCGATGAGCCGGTGGCGAGCGTTGATCCGGCTAGGTCGCACGACATTATGAAACTGCTTTGTGAGGTGGGTAGCGGTAGGACGCTATTGGTGAGTCTGCACGATGTAGAGCTAGCAAAGGCTTATTGCGATCGCATTATTGGCCTGCGCCAGGGTCGCTTAGTTTTCGATTTGCCTAGTCAGTCCGTAAGTGACCTTCACCTCACAAGCCTATACGACCTGAGCATCAATGCAGCCTGATAAACGGCCTCGAAAGGGACTGGCGCTGCTGGTTTGGACAGGCTTAATTCTGTGGGCGCTGTGGCTGTCGGGTGTGGGGCGATCGCCCATCGTGAACTGGTCAGGCTTACCCTTAGTGGGTCAATTCTGGGCAGCTATGTTCCACCCAGCCCTTGACGGTGACTTTGTGCAAGTCATTGCGCAAGCGACGATTACTACGCTGGCGTTTGCTGTGTGTGGTACCGCTTTGAGTCTGGTCATTGGCCTGGTCGTAGGCATCGCTTGCTCTGAGGTGTGGTGGCAGGTTTGCTGGCCTGGGAAAATCGGGCGCGGTTTGTGGCTAGGGCTGCGCGGGCTACTGGCATTTCCTCGGGCGATTCATGAGCTGATTTGGGGACTGCTGCTGCTGAACGTGCTGGGGTTAGATCCGATGGTTGGGGTCTTAGCGATCGCCATCCCTTTTGGAGCCATCACTGCCAAAGTATTTTCCGAAATCCTAGACGAAACGCCGGTTGAGCCTCTATACGCGCTCGTCAACAGCGGCGTGCCGCCAACGACAGCGTTTATATATGCACTTCTACCGCAGGCGCTACCGAACCTCATTTCATACGCCTTCTATCGGTTTGAATGCTCACTCAGGGCAGCAGCTGTACTGGGTGTTATCGGAGCGGGCGGGCTGGGCTACCAGATTTTGCTGAGCTTGCAGTCTTTGCAATATGAGCAGCTGTGGACTGGATTTTATGCGCTGATCATATTGAATGGCACGGTGGATCTTTGGAGCGGGCGGCTTAGGAAAAGGATGGGGTTTGTGAGTCGGCTGAGCTTAGGCTTCGACTCCGCTCAGCCCCCGCAAGGGGTGGGGGATGTTGGTGGAGGTGGATTTTTCTTACCGCGTGGTCGTTTGTTTATTTGGCTTTCTTGGGTCGCAGTGGCCTTTTCTATTCCGCTTTGTTTTGCCTACTTAAATATTGACTGGAGCCGTTGGGGACGGGCGCGATCGCTCTTTACAGAACTCGCCTCAAAAGTCACGCCCGCTCAAGTCCTACCCGAATTCTCCATCTCACTCATCCCGTTAGCACTACAGACCGTCGCCATGTCTGTTTTAGCGATTACGCTAGCAGGCATCGGCGGCACCGCCTTCTCTTTTCTAGCTGCCCAAAACTTCTTTCTACCAGGTGGGCTGCTTGGCACAGCAGGTGAGGCCCGTAAGTGGAGCTGGGGCCACGTCACAATGCTGCTTTCTCGGCTATTGCTACTGGGCGCTAGAGCTATTCCAGCACCAATTCTAGCGCTGGTGATTCTGTACGGCATGTTTCCCAGCATCCTGCCGGGTGCTTTGGCACTAGCAATTCATAACTTCGGCATTTTAGGGCGGCTGATGGCGGAGGTGAATGAAAACCTGCCAGAGGGGCCAGTGCGGGCATTGCGATCGCTCGGAGCCTCTAGCGGCGGACTCATTTTCTACGGCATTCTACCCGCCAACCTGACGCGATTTTTAGCCTACATTCTCTACCGCTGGGAAGTATGCCTCAGAGAAACCGTCATCGTAGGCCTAGTGGGCGCAGGCGGACTCGGCAGATTAATGACAGAGCAAATCAGCAGCTTCGACTACAGCGGTTTAGCTGCAACGCTGACGGCATTTATCGCGCTCACAGTCGGCGTCGATTACATCAGTAGTCAAATACGTTCTGCTGTTCGTTAGAGCCATTCGTTGGGAATGGGGGTCGCAGGGGGTGATTAAATGGGGATTGGTTATAAGGAGATGGCGTTTTGGGTAAGCGATCGCTAGCGGGAATCGCGGGTATTGTGGCGGCAGCTACGTTGCTCAGTAAAGTATTTGGGCTAGTGAGAGAGCAGGCGATCGCGGCTGCTTTTGGCACTGGCCCCGTCACAGACGCCTACGGTATCGCCTACGTCATTCCAGGCTTTTTGCTCGTGCTGCTGGGCGGCATTAATGGCCCGTTTCATAGCGCCATTGTCAGCGCCATTTCCAAACGCAGAAAGGAAGAAATTGCGCCCATTGTAGAAACGGTGACGACCGTAGTGGGCATGGGACTGGTGCTAGTGAGCATCGGTATGTTCATTTTTGCAGAGCCTATTATCGATTTGCTCGGGCGCGGCTTTTTGGCGACAGATATTGGTGAGGTGAGTCGGCAAATTGCCATCACTCAGCTACGGATTATGTCACCAATTACGGTGTTTGCCTGCTTTATTGGCATCGGCTTCGGTGCACTTAATGCTGACGATCAATACTGGCTACCCTCCATCAGCCCGCTACTTTCTAGCTCTGCGGTGATTATGGGCCTCGGTATTTTCTGGTTTGCGACAGATGGCGATATCGGCAATCCAGACAACCTTTTGCTAGGCGGTATGGTGCTGGCTTTTGGCTCTTTAGCAGGTGCAATATTGCAATGGCTCGTTCAAGTGCCCGCACTGTGGAAGTCAGGATTGGGTCGCTTACGACTGCGGTTCAACGTCAACGACACGGGCGTTCGCGATGTGCTCAAGGTGCTTGGCCCGGCGACCTTTTCATCTGGGTCTATGCAAATCAACGTGTACACCGATCTGTTCTTTGCAGCCTTTGTACCTGGAACCCTAGCAGCGCTCGGCTTTGCCAACTTGCTAGTGCAAACGCCTTTGGGCATCGTATCCAACATCATTTTGGTACCGTTTTTCCCAATCTTTTCGCGGCTGGCCGATCCTTTGCAATGGCCCGAACTTAAGCAGCGCATCCGCCAAAGCCTGATCTTAGTCGCGCTGACCATGCTGCCGATGAGTGCACTGATCATCACGCTAGCGCAGCCAATTGTCACCGTAGTTTATAAGCGCGGCAACTTTGATGAAGACGCGGTGCGATTAGTCACGCTGATTTTGATTGCTTATGGCGTCGGCATGTTTGTGTACCTCGCGCGCGACGTAATGGTGCGCGTGTTCTATGCCTTGGGCGATGGTGAAACGCCGTTCAAAATCAGTCTGGTTAATATTGCAGTCAACGCCATCTTCGACTACTTTCTGTTTAACCTAATGGGGCCAGCGGGTTTAGTCGTCGCGACCATCGGCGTCAACATTGTTTCCTTGGTTGCCATGACCGTCTTACTCGATCGGAAGCTGGGCGGGTTGCCTATTGCAGATTGGGCAAAAACTATCTTCACGCTAACGGGAGCGAGCGCACTGAGTGGCGTCTCATGCTGGCTTACTTTGGGCGGACTCAGCAGCATTATTGGCACTGAGGGCTTCTTGATTAATCTAGTTTTGATGGGCGTTTCAGCGGCGATTGGCATTGCTACGTTCTCGCTGCTGATAGTGGTGCTGGGCATTCCTGAGGCGGATATGCTCGTGCAGCGCATTCGTCAGAAGATTGGTCGGTAGGTGACCACGCTATGTAGAAGTATCTTTCGGCTTTCGCCGCCAAATGGAGATGACTTCATCGGCACTAGCAGTAACTAGGATTTGGCTATCGGCGGAAAAGGCGATCGCAACCAACCCCCAATCATGCGCTAGCTTGGCCACACACGCGCCCGTATCGATATTCCATAGCGTCAGCACGCTATCTTCACTGCCAATCGCCAGCGTGCCATCGTTGCTCAGAGCAAACGCGGTGATAGGCATCGGAGACTGATAAAACGCAATTGGCTCACTAGGATTCATCTGCGCATCAAGAACATAGCGCTGAACGAGGCCGGTAGACGTTGCTGCTACAATTTGTTGAATCTGTTGAGAGGGGCTTGAGGTGTGTAGAGCGATCGCAACCACTCCCGATCCATCCGATCCTTTCTTACTCAGACTAATGGTCTTTGATAGCTGAGGTTCACGCCCAGCTCGCAGACGCCACAGCTTTATCGTGCCGTCGTCGCTAGCGCTGGTCAGCAAATCACCTCGCTTGGAAAGGGCGATCACGTTAATACTTTCCTGATGCTGCGCCAGCCGAGCCGTCGGTTCAAGCGTGGCAATATCCCACAGCACAATCTGACCATCGTTATAAGACGCGATTAGCTGAGTGCCATCTGGCGTAATAGCTACATCTGTAGGCGTCCAGCCAGCACTTTTTAAGGTATTAAGCAGCTGATACTCACCGCTATCCCACTCTTTGATCGTACCGTCAGCGCTGGCGCTATACAGCGCTCTACCGTCGGGGTGAAACTGAAGTGCGGTGACAGCAGCGGTGTGTCCATCTCCTATCAATCGCCGCCGAGGAAAGGTGTGAATAGGCTGTCTGTCTGATAAGCGCCATAGGCGGATGGAGTCGTCTGTACCAGCGGTTGCAAAGATTGGATTACGAGAAAAGGCGTCATTGAGGGCGATCGCCTGCGTGATGCCGATGTCTTTTGTGATGCGATCGCAGCAAGTCCACTTCTGAGTATCTGCCGCCACCAGCGTTCGGTTAGACAATGCCTTGTTTTTCGAGGACGTTGAGAAAGTTGAGAAAGGATTTATCGAAGCATCTATAAAAGGCGCAACCGTCTCTTTCGCCCGAGCCAACAGCTTCTTAGGCGCATATCGCAACGGACTCTGTGAGATTTGCAGATCAAGCGCGACTTGATCCATCTCCTTATAGCGGTTCGACAAATCGCGAGCCACCATCCGGTCAAGCACTTGAGCAAATCCGGGCTCTACTGGCTCAGGTAAATAGTCTCTCCATACCCACCTATCTTCGGCTACAGAATAAAGCGAAAAAGGATGAATGCTGGTGAGCAAATGCAAGCAAGTGAGGCCCAAACTATAGATATCACTGGCAAGCGTAGCTTTACCAATCGTTTGCTCTGGCGCGGAATAGTCAGCGCTGCCGATGACCGTTTTAGCAGGCGCTCTTCTAATCCACTTAGCCGAGCCAAAATCCACCAGGACAGGCAGCTTTTGCGTACTAATGATGTTGGCGGGCTTGATATCGCGATGAATAATGTCAAAGCTATGAACGTATTGGAGCACCGGCACTAAGCTTGTGAGGAGCGATCGCACTTTCGCCTGCGGCCAAGGCCCATCCACCTCCACCTGCACTTCCAAATTATCTCCAGCAATAAATTCCTGTACCAAAAACTGACCCGAGCCAGTTTCTATCGCGTCCACTAACCTTGGAATCTGCGGATGCTCGCCTAACCGCCTAAGTCGCTCAACTTCAGCTTCAAATGCCTTGGTCGAATTAACGGTGCTACGTGCCAGCTCACCTAAAAACTGCTTAATGACGTAGCGCCTGTCAACAACATCTTCAGCAGCATCTATTGCTAAAAACGTTCGACCCGAGCCACCTTCACCTAAGAGCGTTTGCAGACGGTAGCGATCGGATAAGAGTAGCGGCGTTCCACACGCTTGACAAAAATTGGCCGATGGCGAGTTCTGTGGAGACGGGCAGGTCGGACTCGGGCAGTAGGCCATAACCTCGAACGCCTAATATCAGGTCGGAATCGCTTCACCCGGTCGTAGCTTCGCCCACTTGCCCATTTCTTCCATAAAGCTATCACAGCCTACCACGTCATACTCAGAGCCAAAATCGTTGCCCGATACAATCTTATCGCCCGTCACGACCACCTTCGGCGGCGTAATATTCACGTTAATGGTGGGATTATTCGGCTCGAACGTAGGTAACTCACTCAGGTGGGGCTGCTGATGCTGATGTTCTACGGCATGATAGGTCGTGCACTCATCAACGTAATGGCAGTTAACGCAAATACACATGGCGCTTTCACCTCTTACAAACTAGACGTGGCGTTGCGTTTACTGTAGCGCAAGTTTTCTCGCACCTGCCTCCACTCAACAAACTTCTCATGCCTTCTTCGATGTCTCCTTTTGTCCCTGAAACCTGGCCATTTTCCATTGAAATGCTGCCTGAGGAAGCCTGTGTCGTTGGCGGAAGCGTACGCGACCAGCTTTTAAACCGCAAAGCTAGCTACCTAGATTTAGACTTCGTACTGCCTGACAACACAATTAAAATTGCATCCCGCATTGCCAGAGCTTGTGAGGCAGGCTTTGTTGTACTCGATGCTGAACGGCAAATTGCACGGGTAGTGTTTGACCAGGTGACGGTAGATTTTGCGCAGCAGCAGGGGGAGAGCCTTGAGGCTGATTTGCGTAGAAGGGACTTTACGATTAATGCGATCGCCTACCACCCCAAAACCCAAACCATCATCGATCCGCTAAACGGCCAAGCCGACCTTGCCGCCAAAACGATTCGCATGGTCAGCGCTCAAAACCTAGCCGAAGACCCGCTCCGCCTGATGCGAGCCTATCGCCAAGCGGCGCAGCTAGGATTTAGCCTATCTGCTGACACCCAAGTTGCGATCGCCCAGCTCGCCCCCCAGCTACAAACCGTTTCGGTTGAACGCATTCGCAGCGAACTAGACGCACTGCTTAGCGTTGTAGAAGGAAGCAGCCAGCTAACGCACATTCTAGAAGGAAATCTTTTGCAGTTTTGCCTTCCTCACTTCACCGCGCAGAGCATTGAACAGATCGCTGCGATTGATCGCGCCGTTGAGCAGCTTCAGCAGACGATGACAACCTACGCACATCAGCTGCACAGCTGGCCAAAAGCCGTTCCAGCAGGAACTTACCTTAGCTGGATAAAAGTAACAAAGCTGAGTCGATTGATGTGCGCAGAGCCAAAGATCGCGCGCGACGAACTAAAGGGACTCAAGTACAGCAATCACGAAACTCAGACTGTGTTGACGCTGCTGAAAGCGCAGAGTGATATTGAAGAGATGCAGGGTGAGGTGTTTGGGCGATCGCAGCAATTTTTCCTATTCAAACTAGTCGGTGAAAGCTTTCCAGCTTTTTCACTGCTGGCACTTGCTCAAGGAGTAGGCCTCGACATTCTACAGTCGATGATTACACGGTTTTTGGACTCGCAAGATGAGATAGCCCACAGCCATGCGCTGATTACGGGCCGCGTGCTGATGAAGCAATTTAGCATTAAGCCTGGGCCTGACGTTGGGAAATGGCTAAAGGCTGTAGAGCTGGTGCAGGCAGAAGGAGAGGTGCGATCACAAGAAGAGGCGATCGCCTGGCTAAAACAACACTGCTAGAGTGTCATTCGTAAAAGCTACATCGCCTTCTGCTGAGGTCGCACATCCATATCATGCGCCAAGCTTCCATTAGTCCAGTCGAGAGCATGCGACTCATTCGCAGGCACAACGCTCACCACCGACTGACGGTTACTCACGCGAGCAGATGTCCTTCTGACAGGCCGAGGGCGAGCGGGCCGAGCAGCACCATTCTTTTGAGCCGTAGAGCGAGACACTAAAGGACGATTTCCCCCCGCGCTCAAAGTAACCGGCTGAGTCCCACCACGTTTATTACGCTGCCGGCGTTTCTTCAATTTAGACGACTGATTGAGCGCACTAACGCCCCCCGGCCCCGCTTTAGCAGCCAGCTTTGTAACGCCTGCTGGCTTCGCGGTCTTCCGAATAACCGGTCGAGCCGCTGACGATTTATGGGCTAACGTACCTTTTGCTGAAGCTGCACCCACGCGTGCCCGACGACCGCGACTTCGGGCACGTGCCACCGCCATTCGCATCATTGCCCGTCGTCTAGAAACGACTAGGCATCCTGTTGCGCAGGTTCCGACCAGTGCAACCAGCGTCAAAGTGGGAAAGCCACCACGAGTTGAAGGCTCTGACTGAGCGGCCTCACCTACCACCAAAGTCTTGACTTCACTATCTTCAGCCTCAGCGTCTATAGCAGAGTCCTCTGCGGCGATATCATCAGAGCGCTGCTCAACATCGATTAGGGAGCTTTTGACAACGGGTGCTATTTGAGGGGCCTCAGGCAGCGCTTCGGTGAGCTTTCTAGGGCTAATCAAACCTTCTATAGCGATCGCGCCGCCCAGCAGTGAAAACAGCCAGAAGCCCACTAAAAGCACCCAAGGCCTTACGAGCAGTAGCGTAAAAGCAACACGAGTGCCCTTGCTGTTTTTAACAAAAGGAATTTTGATATCAGAAACGTTCACACCCGTACCACTTTGTTTCTTAGCTTCCGGCTTACTGGTCTCCGGCTTACTGATCTCCGACGAACTTGCCCCTTCAGGTGCATTACTCTTACTACCTTTTGCGTCAGGAGCCTTTGATAGCTTCATTTTTGAAAGCTTCTTGACCAGCTGCTTCATATTTTTAGATCTCTCTGACGGCCTTGGCATAGTAAAAGGAGTCCTCTAGGGAGCCTCTTTTCCAAAAGATACCGGAATTGTAGAGGCATATTATACGCTTGGCTAGCCTTACCTCGGTTTTTCTTTAAGTTAAGGACAACACGCAGCGCTAACGGCGTAACTTAAGAGGCCCTTTCCAAAGAGGTTCTCTAAGTCCGCAAACTAGCGCAGCTCAAGGTCAGGAAGGTATCGCCCTGGATCTTGAGCCATCCAACCGGACGACGAGTTCGTCCGCACTTCAAAGTACATAAAGGTCGGCCCGCTATTGCTACCGACACTACCTACCGCTGTAGCTGCCGACACAGCTTGCCCAACCGAAACCGAAACATCACTGAGGTTCGCATACCGAGTTTGTAAACCTTTATCATGATTGATCACCACAAGCTGCCCAAAGCCTTCTCGCTCACCTGCAAAAGCCACCGTGCCACCAGTCACTGCCAACACCTGAGTCGCCTCTGAAATCTCAAAGGCGATGCCGCTGTTGAACACTAGCTCGTCTCGGGTGGAGTGAGGTTGCCAGCCGTAGCCGCGTGCGATCGCGGTCTGTTGCGCTAAAGGATAACCCAGCTGCGGTACGGCTGTGGATTGGGTGGCGATCGCACTACTCCCCACCCCTGGCCCCATTATTCGAGGCAAAAAGATTTGGCTCGGCACAGTCGCTACGCAGCCATTTACCTCAAACAAAACGTCCGCACGACTGCCGTACTGCTTAGCTAACGTCTGCCACGTGTCTCCACCACTTGTACCTACTACCACACCGTTAAAAGGTGGAATCGAAAGCGTCGAACCAGGCGACAGGCTGCTGCCTGGATTAAATTGCACTAGCGTGCTAGGCGCTAGGCGGTAAGTTGCAGCAACGCTATCAAGGGTGTCGCCGGAAGCGACGGTGTGGGTGCTCATTCGATCTAGAGCAGCTGGGCAGCTAGCGGCCGATTGACTATAGGCAGGCAGACTAAAGGCGCTAGCTGTTAGGAGGCTTACGGCGAGCTGAGCAGTCAAACGAGTGAAATAACGCATGAAGTAGATTAGGAGGCTGAGTTACGAACGCGTAAAGGGTGCTGTGTTAGTGCTGATGTTCAGTCTAGCGAGCTGAAGAATGGAATATCACATGATTCACGGCGACGCGTGGCGGCTCAGGAGAAGTTTTGTGTGGCCAGGTAATAATGCTAAGCATTTGTGAACTATTGGGCGCATGAGAACTCGCTAAAGTGTAGGGAGTCTCTATACTTTTAGGGCGACTGTTGGGATAACCTGCCAGTTAGGATTGACTTAGTGCGTTCAGCTATAGCGATCGCGGTGGCTAATTTGAAGAGGAAGATTTGAGATGGGGGTTTCTCCTAAGCATTTAGGGCTGGGCGGCATTTTGCTACTGATAGGGGCGAGCGCAGGTTGGGCGGGGCATGTCACGCTCACTAAGCAGACGGCTACAGAGCGGACGCTGGCCCAGCAGCTAGCACCTGAAAGAGCGCAGTCCTCAGCTCAGGCCCCAACCGCTGCTTCCGTTCAAGAAGCTTCGCTGATACCGATTGCGCCCGCAGCCGAACTGGCAAACGCTAATTTTATTGCAACGGCGGTCAATCGAGTAGGGCCGAGCGTCGTACGCATTGACGCGTCTCGCTCAATCACGGGCTCAGGCGATCCGTTTGAGCGCCGCTTGTTTAGACGCTTCTTTGGTGAAGAGGAAATACCCGATTTGCCCGCATCGCCCGAGCTACCCGAACGGTTTGAGCAAGGCACGGGCTCCGGATTTATTTTGAGTGCTGATGGCAAATTGCTCACGAATGCTCATGTAATTGAAGGCGCTGACAAGGTAGAGGTCACGCTTAAAGACGGTCGTACGTTTACCGGCGAGGTCATCGGTGCTGATCCGGTGACGGATGTGGCCGTGATAAAAATTGAGGCCACAGACCTGCCGGTGGCACCGCTAGGCGCGACAGACGACCTTTCGCCGGGAGAGTGGGCGATCGCGATCGGCAATCCACTGGGCCTAGACAACACCGTCACCGCTGGTATCATCAGCGCCCTAGACCGCTCCAGCAGCCAGGTTGGTATCTCTGATAAGCGCGTCCAGTTCATTCAAACCGATGCCGCAATTAATCCTGGCAACTCGGGCGGGCCACTGCTGAATGCGCGCGGTGAAGTGATTGGGGTAAATACGGCTATTCGGGCGAATGCTCAGGGTTTGGGGTTTGCCATTCCAATCGAGACGGCTAAGCGAATTTCTGACCAGCTATTTGCGACTGGTGAGGTGCAGCATCCCTACTTAGGCATTCAGATGGTGAATTTGAATGAGGAGATGCGCGATCGCATTAATCAAGACGAAGAACTCGGCGTTCAAATTGAAGAAGATCGCGGCGTTGTGATTGTTCGAGTGATGCCGGATACACCCGCTGAAGCAGCAGGGCTCCTGCGAGGCGATTTGATTCAGAGCGTTGGTGGCCAAGAAATTTTGGATGTCACCGACGTGCAGTCGCAGGTAGAAAATAGCGGGCTCGATAAGTCGCTCGAAGTTAAAGTGCTTCGAGCAGGCGAAGTTGAAGTCATTAACGTCACGCCAACAGCACTGCCTTCAGAGTTTCAATAAATAATTTAAACGACAAAAGCCCCTTTCTCCGAGAGGCTTTTGTCGTTTGATGAGGTTTGAATACGTTCCAAGAAAACAAATCTTCTGCCTTAGCAAAGACCCATCTATTCTTCAGAATCATCGTCAAAATCTAAATCGAGCGAGCCAGATAAATTAGTTTCTAGCTCCATTCGCTGCTCCATTTGCCGCAAAAAATAACCTGTCATCATGGCCGAGGCCAGCAGACCTGCCAAATTTTCGCGATCGGTGTTCACCTGAACATTGAAGCCATCAGCAGGCAACACGCCGACAAGCCCTTGAACGTTGTGAGAAATAATCTGCTTTATCTCACCGCTCACCGACTGAGCGACACGGCTAAGCACCTCAGGTGGCTGATGCTGCAAGTAGTTCAAAAGCTCGTTAGACTTACCGTCTTCCGGGTTAAGGCTAATGAAGTCTGCGCTTTCAGGATTGAAAACCATAGAGATACTGCATAACTGCTGTTAGCTTAACCGGTGAAATCGCAATCACCAATGGGTAGATCTTCATAGACGATCTTTACCCATTCCTTAAAAAAGTATGTGATCTTCAACGGTAGCTAGAGACAGCTTAACGAATAATGACCCAAAACTGCATTTTCTTGTGCAATTGCAGTGTGCCTGCGGTGTAATTATGGCGAGCTAACGTCGATGGTAACCAGATCATTCTTCCTCTGAGTCGGCCTGCATGACCTGCTCTATGGCCATATCAGAAAGCAACGTTCCGCCTGAAGGAGGTGCGCTGCCCGAAAGGACAGCGATTTCTGTACTGCTTGCCTTGTACGGCAGCTCATACGGCAATTCGCCAGCTTCAGTCGTAGCGCTTTCGTCAGAGGCGCTTTCGATAGAAGGATCTGCGATCGCGACCTCCTCCATCACAAGCTCAGTCTGCACTTCAGGTGCTGTCTCAGAATCGCTTTTAACCGGTGTCGGCAAGCTGAGATTGCTAATTTGCGGCAGCTTGTCTATTTGGAAGTGCTGATAAAACTTTTCGGTGATCTGTAGCCAGGAAGACCGACCGTCTGACTGTCGGCGCTTTTTGACAAAGCCCTGAGACACCAAATCTGGAACGTGCTGATAAACGCCAGAGCCGCGCAAGTCTACTAGTTCGCTTTGGGCAATGGGGCCACGGAGTGCGATCGCTGCCAACGTCCGCAGCGCTCCTAAGCCAATATCTAGGGGCACAATCGTATCGACCAGTGGCTTATACACTTCTCTAAGCTGTAAAGCGTAGCCATCCTCCGTTTCGGCAATTTCTAATGCGCCTTCACGATGCGCATACGCCCCCATCAGCTCGATTAAGCCTTCTTCAGCGCCCTTTTTATCGCACTTCGCAAATTCTGCAATCTGGGCAATTTTTAAAGGCTGCGCCTTCAGGTACAAAATCGCTTCGATGGTGTTGGAAAGACGAGACATATTCAACGCTCTGTGGATTCTAAAGCTGAAAACTAGTCGAGGTTGTGCCCGGTTAGCTCAACAAAAATATCTTCTAAGTTGGTAGGCCGCGTCATCATACCCGTTTTGTCTGGCTGCGCATCAAGGTAATCGTTGGCTTCAGAAAGGGTTGGAAAGAAAAGATAGTCCCAGCGATCGCCCTTTTGCTTCATCACAATCCCCTCGCCGTGCTTTTGCTTGAGTTCTTCTAGGGTGCCGGTTTCAATCAGGGTGCCTTGATCTAAGATGCCGATGCGATCGCACAAATACTCCACTTCCTCCATGTAGTGCGTCGTCAGCAGCATCGTCATGCCCTGCTCTTTGTTCAAGGTGCGAATAATTTCCCACAGCCGCCTGCGCGTTTGCGGATCGAGCCCCACCGTAGGCTCATCTAAAAATAAAATGCTGGGCTGATGGAGCAGGGCACGGGCGATTTGCAACCGCCGTTTCATACCACCGGAGAGGGTTTTTACTTTGTCTTGGGCGCGATCGCTCAAGCCCACATAGTCCAGCCAGCGCCCGATATCCTGCTTTCGCTGCGCCGAGGGAATATGATGCATCCGCCCGTGAAACTCCATATTTTCCCAGGCCGTCATATCCATATCGACGCTCACCTGCTGCAACACCACACCAATTTCGCTACGCACCTGCGCCGCCTGCCTGCTCACGTCATAGCCAGCCACTACAATATCGCCCTGCGTCTGTTGTGCCAGCGTTGTCAGCATCCGAATCGTCGTCGATTTCCCCGCGCCGTTTGGCCCTAGTAACCCAAATATCTCTCCCGGCTCAATCGCCAGCGACAGATCGTTCACCACACAGGTATTGTTATAGACCTTGTGGACATTTTGGAGAGAAACAGCTGCCACCATCGGCCTTCACTCAACTTGCTATCTTGGTATATCCAGCCTATAGCAGATTTGCTTCCCACCTATGCGAGTCCGAATCGACAACGACGTCCTCTTCATTCGCAATGAAGACGTTCCCCCCTTCAAAAAGAAAGGCCCTATTGTTCGCAATAGCTACTTTTGGGCGCTCAAGTCTATTGCCGATCGCGCCCCATTTACGAAGGAGTGGGAATTTGAGCAACGCGTGTGGATTGCGCTGACTCGGATGCTGACATCCTTTGCAGAGTCAGGGTATTTAGGACTTAGGGAAACTCAGCTGGAGTTTGAGCCAGATGACGAGATTCCTGACGCGCTGCGTTCAATGGCTACCTGGTATGACCCAGCTGACTATACAGGCGAGGAAGACGAAGCGCCTGAATGGCGATCGCGCTCATAAAATCTGGTACAAAAAAGGGGCAGACACATACCGCCCGCCCCTTCCTTAAATATCGAGACAAAAAACTGCGGCTTCCTTCAGCCTTCGGTAACTTGCTCGCAGCTACATCAGGCCAATCTGGGCCAAAAGACCTTTGCCGGTAACTAGCTCATTAATAATCGCGGCAACAAAGCCAAGCATGGCCAGTCTGCCGTTCCAGGTCTCGGCAAACTCAGTAAAGCCAATTTTTGCAGGTGTCTTGCTCATTTATTATGTCCTCAAGGGTTAGCCGTTAACGCATGGCTATTTCAAAGCTACCAATCGTTGGCAATCGCTGGGTTTGAACATCACCACGTAAACAAATGTAACTGATTGCCCAGATTATTCGTGGATTATTCGCTTAAGAATTCTGCAAAACCTGGCCGCCCGCAGCCAGTTCTTCCGTCTCACGCGCCTTATCTAGCCGCCGCTTACGCGCATACAGCTGAATGGTGACTACAAACGAAAGCACCAAGCCCGCTATCAGCCAGGTCGCCGCGTTCGTTGGAAAGCTGTTCTGAAAAACCACCAGCATCACAATTGACACCAGTAGCAGTGTCGGCCCCTCGTTCAATGCTCTCAGCTGCTTTGGCCCCCACGTACACTCGCCAGCAGCCAGCTGTTTACGCAGCTTCGCGCAATACAGGTGATACACCACCAGCGCCGCCACAAATCCAAGCTTGGCATGCATCCAGCCTTCATGCAGCACATCCGGCCGCTGCCACAGCAGGCCACCCGCCATCGCTAGCGTCAAAATCATTCCTGGTGTTGTAATAATTTTCAGCAGCCGCGTTTCCATAATCGCGTACTGTTTTTGCAAAATGCTGCGAGCAGGCTCTGGCTCCATCTCTGCTTCTACGTGATAAATAAACAGACGCACCAGATAAAACAGGCCTGCAAACCAGACCACAACACCGATAATATGAAACGCTTTGAACCAGTAGTAAGCCATCAACCAAAGTGAAGAACGTAAGTGTCTCCATTCTCCATGAGCCGCCTATGTTTGATCGCTCAGCTCATAGCTTCTTAACGTTCAGTCTCTTAATCACGGATAAAAACAATGGCCCCATCAACGGCCCCATCAATCACCTGGAAACCCACCAAAACCTACGAAGACATCCTCTATTACAAAGCCGAAGATGGCATTGCCAAAATCACCATTAACCGCCCCCATAAGCGCAACGCCTTCCGGCCTAAAACCGTCTTTGAAATGTACGACGCCTTCTGCGACGCCCGAGAAGACACCAATATCGGCGTCATCTTACTCACGGGAATGGGGCCTCACACCGACGGCAAATACGCCTTTTGCTCCGGTGGCGACCAGAGCGTGCGCGGCGAAGCCGGATACGTGGGCGACGATGGCGTTCCCAGGCTCAACGTACTAGACCTTCAGCGGCTCATTCGCTCCATGCCAAAGGTTGTGATAGCGCTGGTTGCAGGCTACGCCATTGGTGGTGGACACGTTCTCCATCTGGTTTGCGACCTCACCATTGCAGCCGACAACGCCATTTTTGGACAAACGGGGCCAAAGGTCGGCAGCTTTGATGGCGGCTTCGGCGCGAGCTATATGGCTCGCATTATCGGGCAAAAAAAGGCCCGTGAAATTTGGTTTCTTTGCCGTCAATACGACGCGCAGGCAGCTCTGGATATGGGTTTAGTGAATACGGTTGTGCCCATAGCTGAGCTAGAAACAGAGGGCGTTGTGTGGGCTAAAGAAATTATGCAAAAAAGCCCAATTGCCATTCGGTGTCTCAAGTCAGCTTTTAATGCCGACTGTGACGGTCAAGCAGGCTTACAGGAGCTGGCCGGAAATACAACGCTGCTTTACTACCTAAGTGAAGAAGGCGCTGAAGGCAAGAAAGCGTTTCTTGAAAAGCGAGAGCCTAACTTCAGGCAGTATCCATGGCTACCTTAGCCATGGTCAAACAGTGCTGAGGGATCAATCTTCCTGCTAACGATTCAGGGTCTCAACTAAGCAGCAGAAACTGCTCTGACCTTAACAGGCGTTTTAGTCATCGAAATAGTATCGTTGGCAACAAACTTAGAAGATTCCTGCTTAGCGATCCCCATAAAGTCTTCAGGCTCACGGTTAGACTCAGCGCGAAAAGGTGAAACCGCTAAGCAGCAAGCTTTTAAGTCAGCGCTGACGGATACATTAAGCTGGCTGCACGTGCCGCCCCTTCGTCCTTCGTGACGATAAAAGCGACATAGTCCGCAGCGAGACTGTCCACACTTTTCAGCAGCCATAATAAAAGTTTCTTAAAACCGTAACGTTCCTTCTATGATGGCTTAGTAAAGCAGCTCAATAATTGGGATCAAAACACTCAATACTGTTGGTAGGAAACGCAAGTAAGCAGTAATTAGAGCCGCTTCAACTTTAGATTTTCTTTATGTTTGGTTAAAGAAGCGACACACGTTTAACAGCGGGCATCTCAAGCTTTTTGAAAACAAAATCTGTGTGGGGATCACACTGCGGGGATCACGCAAAAAGCATCTACTTTTTGTCAGTTTAAAAGTCAGTAATTATCTACTATTTGACAGATGTTTTATTCTCTATTGAATGTAAAAAGAAGACTGTCAAATGATTTAATCGTCACGTTAAAAAGATCGTGTAGGCCCAATCTATTTCTGGTGAGCTGACCAATACAGAAAACAAAAGAAGTTCAGAAAACAAGACATAGCAAAGTCTGGGCAAACAGCCTTTATGACCACTGCTTAGCAGCACAAAGAGCACACCGACCCCACCTAGCTAGTTCACCATCTGGACAGTGACATCGGCAAATAGGGCATAGCGACTGAATACGCTGCATTTGCTGTAAGGTACTTGCCCAGCGCTCAAAGGCTTCTCTAGGTGTTTGGCCCGCGACTGGTATAGCAGGTACGTTACCGATATAGCTAGGGTGATGTGCCAATCTACCCTCATCTTCTTGAGTGTCTGTGTTCTGATCGGATGCTGTGTCATTCGATTGAGCCCATTGCGCTGTAGAAAACCGAATGGTTTTAATCGGTAGGCGTTGATGCTGATTCAGCTTACGAAGAATATTGAGCCGCTCATAGGAGAGCGTCTGCGCCCAAGCCGCCGTAGCGGCCGCTACATATAAAGTGCCTCGCTGAATGCCGATTGGCCTGGTTTTGCGAGCAACCGCAAATCCAACGGCTTTGGGCCAGTGCAGCAAAACCAAGCGAAATTGCTTTTGCACCTGCCAGTTTTCCTGGTTTTCTAGACCCTTAATGAGTCCGTTTAAGCCTTCTAACGCCATTGAGCTAAGTCCTGCGTAAATTCACGGTTTTTCCTTATGTAGCGCGTCTTTCATCTTGATTTTCGACTCCTATTAAGATAATTTGGTGAATTGCTAGGCGACTAAAATTATCTTTACTAGGAGTCTGTCATGACAGACCAGCTAACCTTCGGCGGCTTATCCCCTTCACTACAAGCCGTCCTCAGCAGCCTTAATGTCAACCTGGAAGCTGAACTCAACCGCTATCGCCGTAATCGCGTCTTAGGCAACTCATCGACAGACGATCTGTTTGCAGATTTGGAAGATCCTGCTTTCGATTTGGAGGTGGTTGAGTCAACAATTGCTATTCCAACTATAGCGGTGCCGATCGCTGCTACAGCAGCTGAGCGTTCCCCTGAGCCATCCGTGGCCATTGGCCCGCCATCGCTTCCTCCTAATAAAAAGCTTATAGCTGATAATGCAATCAAAGCCCCTGCTGATCCTGCTGCTGATTTGAGTTCTATTGATGATGTCAAAGCAACAGGCTTTCTTACGAAGACATCCAGTCAGGACAATTTGCAAACAGCGTTTGGGACGGAGCTTTCAGAAGGTTATTTAGCTTCTTCTGAACGATTGATTGCGAGCTTGCAAGATGTGCCTGAGATGCCTGAGCCAGTAGATACGGTGCTTAAACCGAGGCGTAAAACGCTTTCGCTGGTAGCCGGAGCAACGTTAGGATTTTTAGGATTAGCCGCAGGGTTAGGCGCTAGCTATCTGATGAGTAATCCGCTGGTAGCACAGCGACTGGCGCGTGGATTTGGAAGAGATGATTTGGCGATCGCAACCACATCTAAAGATAGATTCGATCCCCCCGGCCCCGACCTATCCGAGCAAGAATTCGTCGATATTGACATCGATAACCTCAGCTCCCTAAAAATGCCGCAGACAGGCATAGATCCGTCCCTTCAGCCTCCTAGCGCACCCGGCTCGCTAGCACCACTTCCTGCTATTGCCGGCCAACCAGGTACCCAGCCCAGCGCGCAACCACAAACAGCCCTCCCGACGGAGACTCAGGCCGTTGCAATCCCAGCAGGCGCAAACTACTACGTCACGGTACCGTTCACAACAGAGCAGGGACTATTAAACGTGCGTCAGGCTGCTCAAGAAGCCTTCGTTCGCCAGTTTGCAGACGGTAATCGCATACAGCTGGCTGCTTTCGATAATCCTGAAGATGCGCAAAAGTTTGTTAATGAAGTGATGGCGCAAGGCGTAACAGCGCAAATATACGGCCCGACAACTGAATAGCAGATGTTTCAAAGAAAATATTCTAGCTTAGTATTTAGACCTGATATTTAAGGCTGGTGCGTACATATGGGACTGCTAGATCGCATTTCTCGCCTGGTTCGAGCCAACGTGAATACGCTGGTGAATGGAGCTGAAGATCCTGAGAAGGGGTTGCAGCAGGCGGTACTTGATATGCAGGGTGACCTGGTATCTATGCGGCAGGCAGTGGCACAGGCGATCGCAACTCAAAAGCGCACCGAAAGGCAAAGCGAACAGGCCAGCCGTATGGCCCAAGAATGGTACAGCCGCGCCCAGCTCGCCCTTCAAAAAGGTGACGAAGACAAAGCTCGCGAAGCCCTTACCCGCAGACAAACCTACGAACAAAACGCCCAAACGCTTACCTGCCAAATTGCGCAGCATGCCGACATTGTTAAAAAGCTAAAGGCCAACATGGTAGCGCTAGAAAATCAGCTGGCCGATGCTCGAACAAAAAAAGATATGTACATTGCCAGGGCCAGAGCAGCCCAGTCCAGCGCAAAGCTCAACGAGCGGATGAGCGGCGCGAGTGGAGGCACGATAAATGCTTTCGAGAAAATGGAAGCTCGCGTTTTAGACCTAGAGGCACAGGCAGAGGCTGTTGGCGAACTCAGCGGCGACTCGATAGAAAAGCAGTTTTCGCAGCTAGAGAAACAAAGCAACGTTGAAGCCCAGCTCGCCCAAATGAAACAGCAGATGAAAGGCAAACTCACCGATGGACAACAGCGTTAGCGATCGGCAACGTTAGTGATTTGCGATCGCCTATTTCAACCTCTGTATTGTTTCAACCTCTATGAACAGGTAGCGTAAAGTGAAAGCAGCTACCTTCCCCCTTTTTAGAATCCACCCAAATCTGGCCATAGTGCGCCCGAACAATCCGCTGACAAAGCGCTAGACCCATACCATAGCCATCTTTTGTGTGGTCTCGCTGAAGCCGAAAGCTTTCCTCAAAAATTGCGGCTTGATTTTCCTGTGGGATACCCGGGCCGGTATCTCGAATGCTGACTTGCACCTTCTCAGTCGTACGATGCAATGCGCTAATGCTAATCTGTCCGTTGACTGGCGTGTATTTAATCGCATTGTCGATCAAATTAGTTAGTACGCGCTGCACCAGATCAGCATCCGCGTACACAGAGGGCAAATCCTGTGGAATATCGGTTTCAAGACTTTGCTTTTTGTGACCTAATTTAGGCTGAAAAGACTCCACTACCGTCGAGCAAAGCACCTGCAAACTTAGCTGTTCTGGCGACACTTGCAAATTCGCGCTAGGGCCTCTAGCCGCCTGCAAGATTTCGGTAATCATGCTGTTAATCGCCCGAATCTGTACCTTCGTGCTCCTAATCAGATGGGCCTTCAGCTCAGGCGTAAACTTATCCGCGCGATGATTTGTCGGGTCGTAAGCAAGTTCTAGCGTTTCTATTGCAATCGAAGCGGCCGTCAGCGGATTTCGCAAATCGTGCGCCATCATCGCGATGATGCGATCTTTAAAGGCAAGCTGCGAGATTAAGCTTTCTCTCTCTTGATCCAGCTTAAATATCTCATCACCCAAACGTAGGATTTCAGTAGATTGTGCAACCGCATCTACTGGCGTTACATAGCTCTCTATCTCACTAGCCGCATCAGGCTGCTGCGCTTCTTCTAACTCCTTTTTCCACCGAGGCCACCAGTGGCGCAGCTGCGTAGCGATATCACTACCGGCTAATGTCTGATGCTTATCTGCTGAAACCTTAATCAGCGCAGGTGTAGCCACTAGCTTAAAATGCTCTGCCAAATAAGGCTGATTCGTGACATCTACAATTTCTAGGCTAACTTGGTCGCCACCTTGGAGCTCTTTCAGGTGCTGGCGTAGCTTGCGAACGTGTTCTGTGGTGTCAGGTCTCTTGTCAATAAACAACAAAAGCTTAAAGGGTTCGTTAGCGCTGGGCGAAATTGGAGCGTGAGCCTCCATTCAGCCTCCTAAAGTACATTGCGTGAAGTCAGATGTACACAATACCCCCTGACAAATTCTTTTTACAAGCACGTCCTAGCAATATCAATCTTAAATCTTAATATTTTCCTTAGATTTTTGTGATCCAACACAAGCAAAATGCTTTTGAGGCAATCGTCCGCATTGGCCTGGCATAGCGCAAACAGCGTAAGGCAAATAGCTCAGCGCAGATACATCACTTACTTCTTGTTCAAGAGATGTTTAAATCAGTACTAGTCTGTGATCCGCGCCCTGAAGTTTGTCCGTGTTTATATGTAGTGTCAATTAGCACCCAAAAAGGTCTTTCGCTTTACATGTGTAGTGGCTACGAGATCAGGCAGGGTGCGAAAACAGCTTGGTTTGCGTATTGAGGATTGTGCAAGATGACAGTATTTAAAAAGCCCGTAGATGGGTCAGCAGTAGATAACTCTGCATCAGGCACGCGATCGCTCAACCGAACGAACTCAGCGAATCTGAAGCCACACGCCAGCAGCGTCTTCTTAAGAAATACGGGTCTGCCTATCGGCATCTTCAGCGCGGCTTTAGGCGTTGTAGCACCCGCCCAAGCATCTTTGCAAAGCGCGCTTCCTTTCGATGCCACTCAAGCAGACCAGGCTGTAGAAGTTCTTCCATCCAATCAGCTTCAAAATAATCAGATAGAGCAGAGCAGGCTTCGCGGCTTACAGGAGGGCGCGCGCCGCTCTAGACAAACATGGAATGACTTAGAGCGATCGCGCTTAGAACAAGCCCGCCAGCAGCAGACCCAGTTTGAGCGACAACAGCAGGAACAGGCCCTGCCCAGTCAGCTCCCTGTCACCAGCCACTATCCTGCTGATGGCGTTTATCTATACGGTCAGCAGCCAATCATCAACCAGCCTGCTACCACCTATTTCGTATTCGAGTCCCAATCCGGCAGCCTCACTGGCGCACTCTACGTAGCTTCTTCATCTTTTGACTGTGTTCAAGGAAAAATGAATTTAGAGAGCATCGCGCTCAACGTTACCAATAGCTACTCACAAGAAACCTATGTTTATTCGCTAGGGCTCAATCCATCTGTCGCGCAAATAGCGAGCCGTTTTAACGTATCTGCCTCACCCAACATCGATGGCTTTCATCAGCTTTCTGTGAGCGAACAAGACCGCGATATTTTAGCGACCTGTCAGGCGCGGCTGTAATAGCGCGATCGCACCTTGCATGCCTGTGTTTTTGGTAGATGTAGCTACAGCAAACATATCTCCAGCTATGTCATTAATAGTTGAGCAATAGCGGTCAGAATCGTTAAAATCCAGCCGCTACAATAAACAGACAAAAGCAATGTATAGCCAGCGTGCAAACTCATTTGTATGCTGGCTATAGCGATGGAGTGAGGTGGCGTGAACGCAGCAGAACAAGCATCGACAATTGAATTTGCCAGTAAAATCGCGGCGATAGTCGGCCTATTCAAGTCAGAGCTGCCCGATCTACGCGCCGATCTTAAGCCCTGGACAAACGATCCAGAAACGCGGGATCTCATCGATCCAAACTCAGTTGACATTGGCTTTCACTTTCCCGGCGTTAGCAGGCTATTCCAATGCCGTAGCTTGCTTATTCAAATTCGGCTGCACCACGATGCAGAGACCGAGCAGTGCAGGGCAATTGGACTAGAAATCGGTGGCTTTGACCATCGTGGCCAGCAGTGGCGGCTCTCTACTATTGACAGCTGGCGATTTGAAGGCGAAGCTACGCCGGAGCCCTCTTCAGGCGAGTCTTTACGAAGCTGCTGCCGTCGGGTATTCGAGGTGTTTAACCAGCAGAGCTAACTCAATTATCAGAGCTGACTATCGGAAGGTTAATTCGAGTGCCTTCTTTTCCACCGAGTGCGATCGCTAGCGTGATTATCTGAGCATCTATCATCCTCGCCTCATTGGGCTGAGCCCCTGTTCCTGGATTTACGGGATAGGCAGGAAAGCAGGCCGCACTCAAACTAAGGCGTAGAGACTCGCCGGGCATCAAATTAAAGCAGGTCGGATGCAGCGTTAGCGCTATGGTTTGTGACGCGCCGACTGGCCCGCTTGGGCCAATGCGGCAGTAACCCTGCGTAAGGTTATAGACTTGCTCGCTTCTATCGCGATCGCCTTTACATACGCGTGATAAAACAGCGCAAAGATCGTAGCTGGGGGTGGTAGCTGCGATCGCACATACCAGTTCAACAACACCCAGCACCCGCATCTCAGCGGTCATAGGCAAACTCGTATAGGTCAGCACATCCCCCCGAGCATCTACCGCCGTTCGCTCAAACACACCCGCCGGAATAGAGCAGTGTCCGCCTAGAGCAGGCGCCGGATTCCACGGGTCGTGAACCACAACGTCAACCCGCTCAAAATCATCTGCCTCTTCCAATAGACACCCGCTATCTCCCCGAATATTGGCAAGACCATTGCTTTCCAAAAAATAGGTCTTAACGTCACGCGTTGAAGTCTCTAGCCTGTCCACCGGCCAGCATGAAAGCTGCCGCCACCGGTTACGTCCCATTTCAAAGACACAAATAGGCAGCGCCTCAGCAGATAGCGGCTTTTCTTTTAGCACATGGTCAAACCAGTCAACCTGTAGCTGATCGACAAAGCTCATTGCCTCAAAGCCAAAGTCCACTGTGCCAACTTTGCGCCCCCAGGGAATATGTCCCCAAGGCCCAACGCAGAGGTAGTGCAAATGATTACCACGAGATTTCATTTCCTGATAGAGCCGCAAATCACCTCGCAAATAGGGATCGAACCACCCCCCGACGTGAAGCGTTGGCAAATCTACCGCTGTCATCTGTGGCGTTAGTTTCTGCCAGTAATCAGTCGGCAGAGGATGGGCTACCCAATCATGAAAAAATGAGTTCACGCCTTTGAGCACGTCGGGGCAAGCTGGCACGGTATCAGATAAAGGAAGGCGCTTGGCCGCAGCGACTAGCTTTTGATAGGTTTTAACATTTCCCTCTATTCGAGCGGTCTCAGCAGCGAGCTGAATAGCCCACGTTAAGCCAAGCTGAAGGCAAAGCGCACCGTTTTCATATGCCCAGTCTTCATAGAGGTGATAGCCAGTCATCGCGGGGGCGATCGCCTTCAGTGCCTCAGGCTTTGCCTGCGCCGCGTGTAGCTGAGTCATCCCCTGATAGGAAAAGCCGTACGTACCTACCTGGCCGTCACTCTTGGGTAGCTGAGCGGCCCACTTCACCGTATCTTCGCCATCAGCGGCTTCATGAGCGAACAGAGAAAACGTGCCTTCGGACGTGCCCCGACCGCGCACGTCTTGAATGACAACGATATAGCCATGAGCGGCGTACCAGCGGGGATGAGCGTACACAATGGTAGAGGCGATCGCCCGTCCATAAGGCTGTCGCATCAGCAACACCGGAAATGGCCCCTCACCCTCGGGCACATACACATCAGCATCTAACCGCACGCCATCGCGAGTATGCATACAACAGCTTTGCAAAGCCTGAACAGAAAACATGACCACCGCCAGATAAACTGCAACTACTAATAGTGCTTAAACAATATAAAAATGAGTGCTCTAATGAATCACAGCCAACATAAGACAGGCTGGTATTTTAGTGAGGAGCTAGCGAAAGGGGCAGGTGAATGGAACCCATTTTAATTATCAGTAACTTAGTCTTGATAGGGCTAACCGGCACCTACGCGTGGCTCACCAATAAAAACGTTAGGCACATTCAGCAGGAAAGCGCCTACTACCGCAGCATCGTAGAAAAACAGCTGAGGTTTACGTCCCTACCCCATCTGTACTGGGACTTACGCCCCGCTGAAGGCCGCACGTCAGGATCTCAGCTAGAAGCTCAGCCAGACGCGCAGCCCAACGGCAACGCAGCGAATGTCCTCACAGCTAGCGCCAACGGCCTTGCCCTCGAAGTCTTCAACATTAGCAACGTTCCTGCCTACGACGTTCACGTTAGCCTGATTGGAGCCTACACAGAAGAAGGCCTTGGCATTGCGACTTTTATGCGATCGCACGTACAGCCCCGCCACCGCAAATATCCTCTCCAGTCTGACAAAGTAGGCTACTACGGCGTTCGCAATGCCGTCCGCCTATCGCTACTGCCCACCCAGCAAAAAATTGTTCTTTCACTGCCCTTTCCCATTCAGCCTGTCGATGTTTACACGCTTGTTCAGTACCGCGAGCTATCTGGGGAAAACTACTATCAGGTTTGCTGCTTCAGCGCCATCGACGAATCCGGCGCCTATCGGGCAAATATTCTAGAGCCCTCCGAAATTCAGTCCATGGAGCGACTGCACCTGTTTGATTTAGAAGACTTTACGCTCTCTGAAACGAGAACAGAGCCCAAGGCGAATGGCAAAGAAGACCTCCCCTACTATCTCGCTGACTTCATAGACCTGTGGAATCACTCTATCTCTAGCCGCCTCATTTCAGATGCCCCGGCTTCGCTCGAAGAGGAACTTCCTGTGAAGGCTAGCTATGATTTTTAAGTTTCCTTTCTCGTCAGCTACAAAGCGGGCTGCTACAGCACCTTCTGAAGGTCAATATCAAACAACCCACACCGCGATAACGAAAAAAGAAGAGCCCGTTGATGTTCTAGTCATAGACGACGATTCGGCCATTCTCATCAGCCTCCAGCGCCTCTTGCAGAAGTGGGGCTACCGGGTAACAACGGCAAGCAGTGCCGCTGAAGGACTGGCCAAAGCGCAGCTGGAGCCTTCGGTGATTGTTTGTGACTGGATACTACCAGGCGATATCAGCGGGCTAGATATCTGCTGTCGCATTAAGCAAGATCCGCTGCTTTCGACCACGGCCTTTCTGATGATGACCAGCCATACGGGCACGGTGAACCGGGTAGAAGCGCTTGAGGCAGGCGCAGACGAGCTTCTGTTTAAGCCGGTAGATACCGCTGAACTTGCAGCTCGAGTTAAAGCCGGAATGCGGCTACATCAGCTAACGCAAGCACTCAAGGCCCAAACGCGGAGGCTAGAGGCTGAGCTGGCTGAAGCGGCTACCTACGTGGCCTCTTTGCTGCCGGCCGATACGCCAAAAGGTGCAGCCGAACAGGTTTCGATTACGTCTCGCTTTATTTCATCACAGGAGCTTGGCGGCGACTGTTTCGATCACTACTGGCTCGATCCTGACTATTTAGTGATGTATCTGCTCGACGTATCAGGGCATGGACTGGGGGCGGCGCTACTGTCTACGTCGGTGCTGAATGTATTGCGATCGCAATCTCTCCCTGGCGTCAACTTCTACCGCCCCGAAACCGTCCTCAAAGGCCTCAACGAAGCCTTTCAAATGGACGATCAAAACGACAAATACTTCACCATCTGGTACGGCGTATACAACAAAGTCAGCCGCCAATTATCTTATGCCAGCGCAGGCCATCCGCCCGCTATACTGGTCAGCCCAGCGAGTGCGAGTGCACCTGCCACATTGGACTCACTCAGAACGCCTGGAATGCCCATCGGCATGATGCCCAATGCCTCGTATAAGTGGGAGCGCTGCTGCGTTGCAGAAGATGGCCGTCTCTACATTTTCAGTGACGGCATCTACGAGCTTCAGCCTGCTGGACGAAAGAAAGACGCCGCTGCCCCACAGCTCGGCCTCGACGGATTCACACAGCTTATCTCTACCTTAGAATCGAACCATCAACTGAGTCTTGATGCCATCATCAAAAAAGTTAGCGACTTCGGCGGCAACCACTTTGACGACGATCTCTCGCTCTTAGAGATAGATTTTTGCGCCTAATTTGCGCCCAAGAAGCTGAGCGGTAATGGTGCCTATTGAGCTTCCAAACCGACTTCAGCAGCAAAATCAGCTATCCCATCAGGCAAAGTCGGCTGCTTGAATGTCATATCAAAGACCTGCTCAAACTGATGAATCAATGTCTGCTGAACATCTTTAATCGTGACTTCAGGCAAAAACTGAGCTAGCGACCCGACCGGCTTGCCCTCAATGCCACAGGGCACGATCTTCTCAAAACCTGCCAAATCAGGACATACATTCAGCGCGAAGCCATGCATCGTAATCCACCGGCTTACCTTAATTCCAATCGCAGCCACTTTACGGCCTTCTAGCCATACGCCCGTGAGTCCGGGAACGCGATCGCCTACCAGCTCGTAGCAAGCCAGCGTCCGAATAATCACCTCTTCCAGCTGCCTCAAATACCAGTGCAAATCCTGCTGATGGCGCTGAAGATTCAAAATAGGATAGCCCACCAGCTGACCAGGACAGTGATAGGTCACTTCGCCCCCTCTTTCAATGCGATGAATTTCGTAGTCAGACTGTTCAGGATCAAATCGCAGAAAACGGGTATCTGCGCCCTGTCCTAGCGTATAAACCGGCGGATGCTGCAACAGAATTAGCGCATCGCGAGGCGGCATCTCATCAAAATTCTCAGCAGACGCTGCACTCGCGGCCTTGCGCTCTGCGACTAGCATCTTCTGCCATGCCCACGCTGTGAGGTACGGCACTTTCCCCAGCAAATACAGATCTCCATTTTGCCGCGATCGCCCATTCACCGCTAAGATCGCTGATTCTGTACTAGCCATATTTTTCTCTCAGCAGGGTTAAAAACAAGTCAAGAAATATCAACGGATGCTTAAATTCTTGACAGTTCTGGCCACCTCAAAAGTACCGGTGCTAGGGTTGAAAAGTATACACAACAACCGCCAAAAGGGAGGCTGCTTTTTATGAAGCTAGTAATCCAGGGTAAGAACATCGAGATTACAGACGCCATTCGCACTCATGTTGAACAAAAAATCGAGAAAGCGACGGCTCACTTCAAACCTTTAATTAACAAGGTAGACGTTAACCTTTCCGTCGAAAATAACCCTCGGATCGCGCCTAATCAATCTACCGAAGTAACTCTCTATCTTGCAAATGCAGTTGTGCGTGCAGAGGAAAGCAGCGAAAGCCTCTATGCCAGCATCGACATGGTAACCAGCAAAATTACCCGTCAGCTACGCAAATACAAAGACAAGCGCCGTTACCAAGATCACGCATCCGTACGCCCTACTGACGTCGATGCCACCCTAAACGCGCCTGATATCAATTCTGATAGCAGCCCTGACATCAGCGAAGTGCTCAACCATGAGCCAGCACTGCCTAGCGAAGTCGTACGTACCAAGTACTTTGCGATGCCTGCGATGAGCGTTCAAGAAGCCTTAGAAAATCTTGAGCTAGTCGGCCACGACTTTTACATGTTCCGCAATATTGCCACTAACGAAATTAACGTTATCTACGAACGCAACCACAAAGGCTACGGCTTGCTTCAGCCTCGACAAAACCATGACAAGGCTGACCACAACGGCCACAAGGAAATGGCGATGTCCAACGTAACGCCGCTATCACGCGCCTCATAAAAACGTGATCGCTTTAATCCGTCATACAAAAGCCCGTAGCAAAGCCTGAACCAAAAGTCATCTGCTACGGGCTTTAATTTTTCTCACAGAGCATTCTGCAATACGTTGAGACTAGCTCACCGCTAACAAACTGCTCAAGCTGCCTTCGCGCTCAAGGTCGTACAGGTCATCGCAGCCGCCAATGTGCTGATTGTCAATGAAGATTTGTGGGAGCGATCGCCGCCCTGCTCGATCCGCCATCTCAGCTCTAGCCGCCTCATCGCCGTCAATACAATACTCCGTATACTCAACGCCCTTCTTATCCAACAGCGACTTAGCACGAATACAAAACGGACAGCGACTCCAGGTATAAATCTCGACTTTGGGCTGCATTTTTTCTCCTAAATGTTTAAATAGACTAAATCATCAAATCACGCTGACGCTATGCCTGGTTACCGGCACTTTCAGTCGGCGCAATCTCTACCGTAAAAGAAACATCATCAACCGTAACCACATCCTGGTCATACAGCTTCCGCCCACGCCGCAGCTCCATCTCACCGTTAACGCTTACGTCACCGCTGCGAATAATTAGCTTGGCATGTCCACCAGATTGAGCCACATCAGTCACTTTCAGGAACTGATCGAGCTTGATAAATTCTGACGACATTTTAAGATTGTCCTTTAGCAGGCGAGCGGATGCTTATGCTTTTAGCACATCCGAGCCCACGTGGGCTATACCAAAGCGGGTTCGGCAGCACCTAAGGCATTTACAACTTGCTGGGCTTGGGCGATCGCATCTTGCTGCTGTGCCTCAGCGTCCTGTAGCTGCGTCATCACCTGCGAAATAGCTTCTAGCTTTAGGTAAAAGCCGCCCAACCGCTCTTCAATTGAAGGGAGCAACGACTCATATAGGGTGATTTGCCCCTGAGCCTGTCCGATAATGTGTCGCTGCTCAGCACAGCTTTCTTCGGCAGCGATCGCTGCCTGCCTCTGTGCCTCAATCGTCTCCTGCTGCTGCTGTTTCGTCTGCTTTAGCGCATCAATCTCAGCCTGAATCTGAGCGCTCTCCGCTTCCACCTGCTGAATTTGCTCTCCCAAACGCGCTCGCATCTCGTCAATCTCATTCAGAAAAGGCTCTAGCTCAGCCGCACCGGCCGATCCTTCTGTGGCCAGCCCCTGCTTACGCAGCAATACAGCTCTATTTTGCTCCAGCACCTCCTCACGCTCTAGCAAATTACGACGCTGACCCACCAGCGTTCTATTCAGCATTACATGCCGTTCCTTCTCTTCGGCAATCTCGGTCTCTAGCTGTAGCCGCTCAAACTCACTCGCATCGTCTATCTTGGCTTGAATCGCATCAATATCGTCCTGCTGTAGCTTCAGCTCCTCTTCCTGGTCGTTTACAAACCGAGACATCTTGTCTAAGTCCTTCTCCAGCTGAGAAACCACCGCCTGCAAGTCATCAACCGACATTGCCTCTAACGTCGCAACGTCAACCTTCTTACTCAGCCGAACCTTATCAGTAGAGTTCAGCAGCTTATATACCTGCTGGTGCAGCGTTGACTGGTTTTTGAGCTGGTCGGTTAGCAGCTGATTTTGATCTTGCTTAGCCCCTAGCAGCGCCTGCTGCTGCTGTAAATTAGCATGTGTAGAGCAAAGCAGCGCTTCAGTGTCAGCAATCTGCCGCCTTGCCTCCTCTAAAGCCGTTATTTGAGCATTCAGCGCCTCATGTCCCGAGGCAACCTCACCATGCTTCTGCTCCAAAATTTGCTGATTCTCAGCCACTTCAGACTGATAGTGAGCCACTAGCTCAAACGCCGCCGTGATGTCATCGCCCGCCGCTGCTGCTGTTACCGTCGCCTCACCCAGCCGAGCCATCGCCTCTCTAATCTGATGCGCCTGCTCATCGCTCAGCCCACCGCTTGCTGTCGCATCAGACTGCTGCTCTTCAAATCGCTGAATTTCTCCATTCAAATGCGCCCAGGCACCTTCCAGCTCAGAATTCTTTCGCGTCAGCTCCTCACGTAGCTTCTCAACGTCAGCCTGCTGGGCCTCCACTTCCTTTTGCTTTTCTTCCACCTGAGTCAAGTCCACCTCAGCTTGATCTATTTGATCTTGCCGGGTCTCAATCTCCATCTCTCGCCGGTTCAGCGCCTGACTCTGATACGTCAGCGACTCCTTCCACTGCTCAATTTCTTCACCTTGGGCCTTAAACTTCTTACTCAAACCAGAGAAGTTTTGTAGAATGCTCACCAGCGATCGCCCTGCCTCCTGATGTCGCTGCACCTGGCGACTGCTATTGAGCTCAATCATCACCAGTGTGTCAGCACCGTAAGTCGCATCATCAGGGGCTGCAACCATCTCATCACCAGGCACCCCACTCCAATCATGCTCCGAGCGCTGGCAGGCAAGCAGCTTAAACTCCGCCTTTCCACTTCCTATAAATCCACTCTTCTTTTGTGTCTCGGCTAGATAAAGCACGCTGGTGTTTCCTCTATTTATGCAGGCCCGCTTAAGAGGCTCATTGGGGCTCTTAATATGCCTACTCAATATGCCCATAAGCACTGCGATAAGGCTCATTCAAAGAACAAACGCTCGGCAGGCGATCGCCTAAATATTTCTCAACCGGACATTTATCAAAAAATGTTTAACAAATAAAACATGTCCGGGTACTTTGATTACACGGCAATCACTTTTAGGCACGTACGACTACCCCTACCAAGTGCGCTATTCTCTAATTCTCGGGAATGCTGGAGCCAGCTAACAGGCCCGTTAGCGGTCACAAAGCCCCTATAAATGCCTTCGCTAGAGCTGACTGAAATTCTATTGGGCAAAACACCAGGCAGATCTAGAAGGCCACAGGTTGAAGATTATGAGCACAATTTTGGTCGTCGAAGATAGCGTCGCCCAGCGAGAAATGATCAAGGGTCTACTAGAAGGTAGTGGGCTAGAGGTCACCGCTGTGAGCGACGGGTTTGAGGCGCTCAAATGCATTCAAGGCAATGCACCTGACTTAGTGCTACTTGATATTGTGATGCCTAAGATGAACGGCTACGAAGTCTGCCGCCGAATTAAATCTAATGCCACCACCAAAGATCTGCCCGTCGTAATGTGTTCAGAAAAAGGGGAAGAGTTCGATCGCTATTGGGGCATGAAGCAAGGTGCAGATGCCTACATCGCAAAGCCTTTCCAGCCAACAGAATTGGTTGGCACTGTCAAACAGCTGTTACTGGGATAACAACTCTAAACGCCATGGTAGGAAATCCTGACTTTCAAACAATATCGGGCCACGACCAAGCGCCCGAACTTCAAGAGATTGAAACGCCAGAAGGCGAACTTCATCTCCGTTTTTTTATGACAGATGATGAGGAATTCGCACTGCCTGCAACTGGGATTCGCCGCATAATCGAATATGCGCCCGACCACATTACGCCAGTACCCAACGTATCTCCCCTGCTGCTAGGCACACTAAATGAGCAGGGACGCGTCATTTGGGTAGCTGATCTTGGCCAGTTTTTGGGCTGTCCCAAGCCTATGAACACAGACCGCGCTGAAATTCCGGTCATTGCCGTAGAAGAAGCTGGAACGATGCTAGGCCTTGCGGTCAATCAAATTATTGGAACCGACTGGCTAGATATTGATGCGCTTAGAGCAACCGCAGACCCTTCTGATGTGATGGCTCCTTTTTTGAAGGGTGAATGGCCGCTAACGCCTAAAAGCGGCTCTGGAGACTCATCCGATAAGTCCCTAAAGCTGCTAGACCATATCGCTATTCTGCGCTCGGCGCGCTGGGTTGCCTAGCCCTCACATATCAAACAAACGTCATCTATCTACTCACACAAGACTTAGGCAATTCAAACCTCTAGCATCAGATCGGCACAAGGAACACAAAATCATGGCATCGGGCACTGACTACGCACAATCCTATCAAGCAGCAGAAAAAGCCTACATGCAGGGCAGCTACGAAAGTGCTGCTGAAGCGATTAATTCGCTCGCTGAAGAATATCCAACCGATCCTAGCGTGCTGCTGCTTAAAGGGCATATCTATTGCTACGGGCTCCAACAGTACGAAGTCGCTCAGCAGCAATACAAGTCTGTCCTACACCTGTCGTCCGACCCTGAGTTTGTAGACTACGCGAATAACGGTCTAGCCTATGCGTCTGAAGCAGCGAGCGAATCGTTTGATGCTGTTTCTCCAATGCCCGACGAGTTTGATGACGGCCTTCCAGATGCTGACAACTCATTTGAAGCCGCAGATTCTTTTGATGATGACTTTGATTCTGGCAGTGATGATGTCGCAGAGGCTGCTGCCTGGTCCGGCTCTACAGAAACCGAAGATCACGGTGAATCAGACGTTTTTGACAGATTCTCAGCTGAAATACCGTCCGATGATTTTGATTTTGAATCAGAAAGCATTTCAAACGAATTAGATAATCCATTCGACGTTTCTCCAACAGAAGAGAGCGATTCGACAGGTGCCCAAGAGGAAGACAATCCCTTCAACGCGAGCAACTTCGTCACTGAGGATATAGACGACTCATTTACAGAAGGCTTAGAAGACGATCCCTTTAGCTTCAGCCCATCTGACGATTCAGCCGCTGACGGCGGCGTCACGACCTTTAGCGATGCAGCTAGCGGGTTTGATATGACTGAATTCGACGAGGCCTTTGGCACTCAAGGATCTGTCGGCACTCAGCCCGCGAGCCCGCCAGCAACTAGCACAGATGCTGGTGATTTTGGAGCATTTACAGATGAAAGCGAGGCGTTTGCCGATTTGTCTTTTGAGCCGATGGCTGAGAGTGAGACAGAAGATCAGACGCTCTTTATGATGGAGCCTGATCCATCATCAGGAATGCCTGCGATCGCAACAGCAGAGCCAGAGCCTTCAGCAACGCTGGCAGAAGAGCCATTGCCCGCAGCAGTAGACTTCAGCGAAGACGATGGGTTTGGAAGTAGTAACTTTGCAGTAGAGAGCTTTGACGAGTCCGCATCCGAAAATAGTGGCGAGCCCACTGCTTTTGGAGATGCTTTCGACGACTTTGATGATTTTGAGAGCATCCCAGATTTTGATATCTCTGATAGCTCTGCGGGCTTCACGAGTCCTTCTATTGGAGCTATGCCGAGCCAGTTCGGCAGCAGCATGACCGATAGCGATGCAATGATGTCGCAAGCAAGTGGCTTCGATGTGGCAGAAGCATCAGCTTCAGCAATGCCCGTATTTAACAAAAGAGCAGTCAGTAATCCCAAGCCACGTAAGCAGGGCGCACTCGCACCATTAGAAAACGCTTCGATGCCGACCAAGCGACTAATGCTGGCCGGTTCGGTAGGCATTTTATCTGCGATCGCTGTCACCGCTATCGGCTTCATCACCGCCCCACCCGAACAGTCCAAAACCTATCCACTAGTCCCAGGCGGAACCGCTGGACTTGTCAGCTTTGGCAGCATTCTCGGATTCGGCTACATTTTAGAGCGGCGCACCCGAGAAACCGTCAATGACTTGCAAATTCGATTCAATCAAGTCTCTAGAGGCGACCTTAATGCCAGAGCCACTATTCTGACGCGCGATGAGTTTGGCCAGCTTTCAGAAGGGTTCAACCAGATGGCGAGCGCCATTTTTACAACCACCAATGAAGCTCAGCGTAAAGCGCAAGAGCAAGAACAGGCTAAAGAGGATTTACAGCGTCAGGTCATCCGCCTATTAGACGATGTAGAAGGCGCAGCTAGAGGCGATCTAACGGTGAAGGCGGAAGTCACTGCCGACGTGCTAGGGGCCGTTGCAGACTCGTTTAATCTCACTATTGAAAACCTGCGTGAGATTGTAAAACAGGTAAGCGTTGCCGCCCGCCAAGTAAGTCAAGGCTCTACGGAGAATGAAGCATTTGCTAGAGCACTCTCAGCAGACGCACTTCGTCAGGCGGAAGAATTGGCGGTTACGCTTAACTCCGTGCAGGTAATGACAGACTCTATTCAGCGTGTAGCCGAAAGTGCGAGAGAGGCGGAGGAAGTGGCTCGCTCTGCATCGGAAACAGCGTTGCGAGGAGGAGAAGCCGTAGAACGTACGGTAGCTGGTATTCTCGACATTCGAGAGACTGTTGCAGATACCACTCGTAAGGTAAAACGCTTAGCCGAGTCCTCTCAAGAAATTTCAAAGATCGTTGCTTTAATTTCGCAGATTGCGTCTCGGACTAACTTACTTGCACTTAACGCCAGTATTGAGGCGGCTAGAGCAGGAGAAGCCGGACGCGGGTTTGCGATTGTAGCCGATGAGGTTCGGCAGCTAGCGGATAGAGCGGCCAAAGCCTCTAAGGAAATTGAGCAGATTGTATTGCAAATTCAGGGCGAGACGGGCGGCGTAATGACTGCGATGGAAGAGGGTACGCAACAGGTAATTGAGGGTACGCGGCTCGCAGAGCAGGCAAAGCAGTCGTTAGACGATATTATCCAAGTATCTAATCGAATTGATGTGCTGGTGCGCTCAATTACGGCCGATACGGTGGAGCAAACTGAAACCTCTAGAGCGGTGGCGCAGGTTATGCAGTCCGTTGAGCTGACCGCACAGGAAACGTCTCAGGAGTCTCAGCGGGTGTCGGGGTCACTGCAAAACCTGGTAGGCGTTGCAAAAGACCTGCTGACCTCGGTAGATAAGTTTAAGGTAAATAAGACAGAGGAGAAATGAGCGATCGCCTTTCAAGCAGGCCTCTACAGTCGATAGTCGTTCATAAAGACCAACGCTGATACTTGCCATCAAACAAAGCCATTGACTTGAGCGGGTTGCGAATATCACAAAGTAGCCTATCATCAGTGCCAGCACCGCAGATTTTCTAGAATGAGTTTGGATCGCAATAAGGGAGATAAGCAGCTATGCTGCCTGAGCAACAACAGCGCATCATGGGATATTTCATTGAGGAGGCCAAAGACCACCTCAACACGATTGAACAGGGGTTGCTCAGTCTTCAGGCCACCATCGAAGATTCTGAAAAGGCCAATGAAATATTCAGAGCCGCCCACTCTGTAAAGGGTGGCGCTGCTATGCTCGGGCTAGAGAGCATTCAAAAAACAGCCCACCGGATGGAGGACTACTTCAAAATTCTCAAGGAGTCTCCTATAGAAGTAGACCGTACCTTAGAGACGATGTTCTTAAGGATCTCTGACGGGCTTAAGGATTTGCTGGAGCAGCTTGAAGGGCCTTTTGGCCTGACGCCAGACAAAGCTCAAGAAATTATGGCGGATGTCGAGCCGGTATTTGACCGGTTAGAGTCACATCTCAACTCGCTGGTACAAAGGTCTGGCGGTACGGCGGCAGCACCGCTGCTAGACAGCGTGGAAAGTAGTCGGTCTCCTGAGGTTCTAAAAACTAGCTTCAAGAGAGATGTTCCAGCATCGCTCCGACAAATGCTAGCGACATTCAAACAGCCTGATACGTCCGAGACCAGGCAGGTCATTCACGATACCTGTGACCAGCTATCTGCGATTGGCGAGCAGTTTGAGCTGTCTGATTGGTGCGATTTGATAAAAACGGCTCGCCTAGCAGCTGAGAGCTTGGACAATGACTATCGCACGCTCGCACCCGTCTTGATTAAAGAGATTAAAGTAGCTCAGGGGTTAGTGCTGTCAGGACGTGCTTCTGAAGTTGCCGTAAGCGAGAATATGCAGGCTTTGCTGCCAGAGGATATTGTGGCAGCGTCAGAGCCTGATGAGATTGATGGGCTGTTCGAGCTGGATTTGGAAAGTGGCTTAGAAGATAGTCTTGAAGGTTTAGACGATGGCGATTTGGGTCTCAGCGATATTGAGGAAGATAGTGGTGAGGAAACAGAAGACGGCTTAGAAGATTTGTTTTCCAGCGACTCTGCCACGCTTGAGAGTGATGAAAATGCGATTGAAAGTTCGAATGATGATTTTCTAGATTCGCCATTAGATAGCAATCAGACAGAGCTAGCCGATGACTTTGATGGTCTGTTTGGCGATGAGAAAAGTAACATTGGATCAGGTGATACTGAGGCGAACGATGTTGAGGTAGATGACTTCACAAGCTCAATGGATGCGGCAGAAGAAGCGCCAATTGATCGGCTGAGCGTGGATTTAGACTTTAATGAAATTCCTTCTGAACTTTCCACGCTAAACCGCAATGCAGAAAGCCAAGACAAGGCCGACGAATCGCTAGACGCGCTGCTTGCAACTGTGAATGTCACCGGGCCGGACGTTGGAGATGAAGAACTTAACAGCCTAGCCGACCTATTCAGCGGTGACTTAGAAGAGCTAGATAATACCTTGGGCGGCCATGCCTTTATCTCTGAGGAGATGCAGCAGCACCCTGAGAGAATCGATATGTCGTCTGAAGAAGATTTGACAGATTTGCTAGCAGGCAACGCGACGGCGGCGGAAATACCCGCTACAACAAATGACGAAACAGGGATAGATGATGATCTCTTTGGTGGCACACTAACAGATGGTGAGTTTGCAATTGCGGATGATATCATCGATGACGATGACATAGAAGACCTAGACGATTTCTCACTAGACCACACGATCAACGAAGCGGTAGATACAGATTTTGACCATTCCACGTCTGGTGAAGAAAGCTTTGTCGAAATAGACTCGACACAAGAAACCGCAGATCTGACAACAGATATGGCGGCACTATCCGAAGATTTGTGGGCTGAGGAAGAAGACAGCTGCGACGAGAGCGATCTATTCGGGGAGAGCGTTGATGCGCTACTAGATATGCCAGCGTCAAACGACGCTGCAACGCCCGAGGCAACTGCTGATGATCTCTCCTTCACATCGTCAGATTTAGAAGATTTAGATTTAGAAGCATCTCTGGATGACTTGGACTTTGGCGACCTAAGTTTAGATGATATAGACGCTGATGATGAAAATATCAGCAACGATTCAGGGCCCTTCGAGCTGGCGCTAGATGATGTCCCAGAGGAGAATGCTCTAGAAGCTGAATCTTTGGCAATAGAGGAATTAAGCGTTCAGAAACAAAAAGGCTCAATAGGCCAGCAGTCCATCCAGAGCCAACCTGCACAAGAATCAAAGACCAGTCCTCGGGAGCTAGATATCGAGTTCCCTACGCTCACGGGCGTTAAGCTTCAAGAAGCAGAAGAAGACATTGACAGTTTTTTCTTAGATACTGACTCTGGAACACCCATAGATTTGCCTGAACAGGATGACGAGCTAATCTTTGACGAAGACCAGCTATCAGTGACGAGTTCTGATACGACCTTTACCGCAAAAGCACCACTGGGCGAACAGCTAGATGACGATCCGTGGGGTGAACTCTCTGTGGAGTCAACGCTGACAGGAATAGAGAGCGTTAGTCCCGAAACTGACGATAAGCAGATACCTGATCTCGACTGGCCGACCGTCGAGTCAGAGAAATCTGATAAAGACACAGTAGCCAGTGCCGATCTTGATTTGGAGGAAGCGTTTCTAGATCTAGAGCCTGATGTTCCTTTCAGCGCTGATTTGGATGTAGAGCAAGCAGGAGCTGACCTAGACGAGCTGCTAGAGTTTTCTACAGAGACTGGAAACGACCGCGCGCGAGATGAAGCTCATGCTGAAGACTCAAATGCTGAGGTATCAGAAGAAGATGAGCTATGGGATGAATTAGTTTCTGTAGATGATGGCGATCGCACAGGAGCATACACCAATGACCTGGACTTAGAAGAAGATTTAGAAGCAGAAGGCTTAGAAGAGAAACATGAATTATTAGAGGAGGAGAGCGAATTAGACGACGAATTCGAGCTTAGTTTAGGTGCTCCAGATGAGCTGGATGAGAGCGAAAGCGTTAGTAGTGATGAAGATCTTAAAGACGAAAGTTTTGATGATTTGGGGTTTGGGAGCGAAGCGGCGATCGCAACAGCCGATGAGCCACCCAAACACGATTTTTCTGGCGACGAACTTTCAGATGAAATACTTGCCGATTTTGAAACGGCATTTGGCAGCACAACTTCAGGAGAGTTTGCAGCCGCACTTCCTGATGAAGACCTGCTGAGCGAGACTCCAGCTGTAGACACTTCTGATGATATCTTTGAAGATGATATTTTTGAGAGTGAGATTGCTGAATCAGAGCAGGCGCCAGCCAACGCAGCGGATACGCCAAGTGCTCTAGATATAAATGATTTAGAGATTGATGGGCTGCTAGATTTTGATGCGTTAGATAATGAGCCTGATATTTTAGGCGATGCGGCTCAAGACAACGCGAAAAGAGATACTTTTGTAGGCGAAGAATTCACCTTAGAGATAGGCAGCGATTTAGATAACGAACTAGATGGCTTTTTAACAGACGACGAGCTCGCTGCGATGGAAGATGAACCGCCTCAGCTTGAGCTAGCGGCAGCAGAGGCGCAGGATGACACGGATAGAAATGACGCAGATAAAACGGATGATTTTGATGATTTAGATTCGCTACTAGCTGACGAGACTGATGATGCAGCGGAAGTCGATACCAGTAATATGCCTACTTTTGTGGGTGTATCGGCATCTCCAGCCGCCGTAGAAGCAGCCGAGGAAGCGGAAGACTTTGGTGACTTAGAACGCTTGCTAGAAGACGGGCCGACTGAAGGCGCTACGGTCACTGTGTCAAGAAGTACACCACAAAGGGCAGCGCAAAGGCGCAGCGGAGGTGCCGTACGTGAACAGAACATGCGCGTGTCTGTTAGCCATTTGGATACGTTGAGCAACTTAGTTGGTGAGCTGGTGGTAAGCCGAAACACATTAGAAAGAGATCAAGAGCGGCTACGGCAGTTTCTAGATAACTTACTGTTTCAAGTGCAGCAGCTTAATGATGTTGGGCAGCGGATGCGCGACTTGTATGAGCGATCGCTGCTAGAAAGCTCCCTGGTTTCCAATCGCCGCGCTCACCAATCGGCCAACCAACCGTCAACAGACTCTACAGGAATTGAAGACCATGCAACGGGCGAAGTCTTTGACGCCTTAGAAATGGATAGGTTCACCGGTTTTCACACGCTCTCGCAAGAAATGATCGAGCTGATTGTGAGAGTGCGAGAGTCCTCTTCTGACATTGGTTACACCGTTGAGTCTTCTGATCAGGTCACCCGTCAGTTCCGACAGATTACAACTCAGCTACAAGAAGGGCTCAACACAGCTCGCATGGTTTCTTTTTCGCAGGCAGCTGACCGACTGCCTCGGGCCGTCCGCGATATCTCTTTAAAGTGCGGTAAGGAAGCTCGCCTGATTGTAGAAGGACAGGACACGCTTATTGACAAGATGATTGTGGAGAATCTGTACGATCCGCTCACGCATCTTGTCAATAATGCGATTACTCATGGTATCGAGACGCCAGAGGCTAGAAAGAAAGCAGGTAAGCTGCCGGAAGGCTCTATCACGGTGCGAGCCTTCTATCAGGGCAACCAGACCGTTATCTATGTCGCTGATGACGGGGGTGGTATCGACACAGAATTTGTAAAGCAAAAAGCGGTTCAGAAAAACCTTATCAGCCAAGAAGAAGCTGATGAGCTTTCTGCTTTAGAGACCTACGAACTGCTGTTTCACCCGGGCTTTAGCACTCGTGACCAGGCGGATGACTTTGCAGGGCGTGGGGTTGGGATGGACGTGGTGCGAACATCTTTAGCAGAAATTCGCGGCAGCGTCACGATTGATTCTGAGATGGGAAAAGGCACTAGCTTTACGATTCGCCTGCCGCTGACGCTGAGCATTTCTAAGGCGCTGAGCTGTGTGAGCAACCAGGCTCGAATTGCCTTCCCGATGGACGGCGTGGAAGATATGTTGGATGTGCCACGCGATCGCATCATCAAAAACGAACAAGATCAAAACTGCGTGCGCTGGCGCGACACTTTGCTGACCTTTCAACCGGTCACCGAGCTACTCAAGTTCAACCGAACGCTGGGCAGAGGCCGGGTATACGGCGGCAGTCAAGACGACGATGTGCTCTCTATCATTGTGCTTAGAAGCGCAAATACGTATATCGCGGTTCAAGTTGATCAGGTGATTGGTGAGCAAGAAATTGTCATTAAACAGCTAGAAGGACCAGTACCTAAGCCGCTGGGAATCGCGGGTGCCACCGTGCTGGGTGATGGCCGCGTGATGCCGATTGCTGACGTGCTGGAGCTCATTGACATTGCAATGGGCCGCATTCGTCGTGATTCTGCTTCTATGACTTGGGCTAGAGATGCTGCTAAGGCCGTTGAAGAGGCTCCGGCAAAGAACGATCCGACCGTCCTTATTGTGGATGACTCAATTACGGTACGTGAGCTGCTATCGATGAGCTTTAACAAAGTAGGCTACCGGGTAGAACAAGCACGGGACGGGCAAGAAGCCTGGGATAAGCTGCGCTCTGGATTGCCTTGTGACCTTGTGTTCTGCGATATTGAGATGCCAAGAATGGACGGCCTAGAGCTACTGTCGAGAATGCAGAAAGACAATCATCTTAAGAGCATTCCAATCGCAATGTTGACTTCTCGCGGCGCGGATCGTCATCGTCAGATGGCTGTGGACTTAGGCGCTAGCGGATACTTTACAAAGCCTTATTTAGAGGAAGCTTTGCTAGATGCGGCACAGCGGATGCTGAACGGGGAGACCCTAGCTAAGGGACGCGGCGGTTAGGCAGTTCTGCACAACATAACTACATTCAAACACCCTTTGCGCTAGGATCGAAGGGTGTTTTTCTTTTTGATTCAGTATGGTTGCTGTAGCTGCTCGGCCTGTCGTTCGTGATTGGAAACCTGTGGTGCGATCGCTAGAATCACTCATCGGCAAAGACAAGGTAATGCGCCGAAAAGAAGAACTGCTGGTGTACGAGTGCGACGGACTCACTAGCTATCGGCAGCGACCCGCAGTGGTGACTTTACCAAAAACAACTGAAGAAGTTGCCGCAGTCGTCAAGCTTTGTCACGAGCAAGAAATCCCCTTCGTAACGCGTGGAGCAGGCACCGGGCTCTCGGGCGGCGCGCTACCGATTGAAGACTGCGTGCTGATTGTTACAACCCGAATGCAACAGATTTTGAATGTTGACTACGATAACCAGCGCGTGGTTGTGCAGCCAGGCGTCATCAACAATTGGATCTCACAATCTATCAGCGGAGCGGGTTTTTACTACGCACCCGATCCATCTAGTCAGCAGGCGTGCTCTATTGGTGGAAACGTGGCTGAAAACTCGGGGGGCGTGCACTGCTTGAAGTATGGGGTCACCACAAACCATGTACTAGGGCTAAAGCTCGTGCTGCCAAATGGAGAGACTGTAGACGTTGGCGGCAGCATTCCTGAGATGCCAGGGTACGACCTTACAGGCGTTTTTGTGGGTTCAGAAGGCACGCTTGGCATTGCAACAGAAGTGACTTTACGAATACTAAAGTCACCTGAGACGGTGCAGGTGATCCTAGCAGACTTTACGAGTGTAGAAGCGGCGGGCGAGACAGTTTCAGATATTATCAGCGCAGGCATCATTCCAGCGGGTATGGAAATGATGGACAACTTTAGCCTGAACGCAGTAGAGGATGTAGTAGCCACAAACTGCTATCCACGAGATGCAGTGGCAATACTGCTGATAGAAATTGACGGGGCTCCGGCTGAGGTAGCGGCAAGTGCAAAGCAGATAGAAGACTTTTGCCATAAGAATGGTGCGCGTCAGCTCATACATGCGACAGATTTGCAGGAACGGCTGAGGCTATGGAAGGGGCGAAAGGCCGCTTTTGCAGCGATGGGTAAGCTGAGCCCTGATTACTATGTGCAGGACGGTGTGATTCCAAGAACCAGGCTACCTGAGGTGTTGAAAGAGATAGAACAGCTTGGCGATAAGCATGGGTATCGAGTGGCGAATGTGTTTCATGCGGGAGATGGTAACCTGCATCCGCTCATTTTGTATAACAACAACATTCCTGGGCAGCTAGAGGAAGTGGAAGCTTTGGGTGGAGATATTTTGAAGCTTTGCGTGCGGGTGGGTGGCAGCATTTCGGGTGAGCATGGGATTGGGGCAGATAAGCGATGCTATATGTCGAATATGTTTAGTGCGACGGACTTAGAGACGATGCAGTGGGTGCGCGGAGCGGTGAATAAGAAGGGATTAGCGAACCCGACGAAGATCTTCCCAACGCCGAAGACTTGTGGGGAGTCGGCGCACGGTGTGAATGGAAAGTTTGAGGGGTTAGAGAATTTTTAAGACATAGGAAAAACGCTGACGGCAGCGATTTCTATTAGTGATGGTAGCCAATATACAATGAGTGCAGCTTTTGGAGGCTTCGTGATGACTTCAGCTTATATTCGTCAATCTTTGCCAAGCACTGCTGAGCTGCCTTGTTCGGATGACATACCTGTGGATAATGAAGATCAGAATTTGCTGCCTAACTTGCTGTTGCTGCTGTTGACGCATTTGTGGGCGGACAGGTTTGACTGGTTCTTTGGAGTGGATATGGCGGTGTATCACACAACAGGGATAAATCCTAGAGTGCCTGCTGTTCCGGATGCGTTTTTGAGCGTGGGCGTGGAGCGCGTGAAGGATGGGGGCTCGCGAAGCAGCTATGCGGTATGGGAGGAGCAAGGTGTTGTGCCAAGGCTTGCTTTGGAAGTGGTTTCGCAGACGCCGGGTGGGGAGTACGACAGGAAAAGAGACCTGTATGCGAAGCTAGGTGTGCTTTATTACGTCGTCTATAATCCACGGCTTTGGGGTGCAGGTGAGCATGAGCCGCTTGAGGTGTACAGGCTGGAAGCAGGGCGTTACCTGCTACAGCAAGGCGAGCCTTATTGGATGCCCGAGGTGGGGCTGGGGATAGGACGGTATCAGACTCAGTTTGGAAATGCACCGAAGGAAGTGCTGACTTGGTATGACGAGCAGGGACTTCGACATTTTAGCGGAGAAGAGCAGGAGCGGCTGCGAGCGGATCAGGAGCAGTTGCGAGCAGACCAAGCGGAATCGCTATTGCAGAGAGAACGGTTAAAAAGGGAGCGATTGGAGAAGATTTTGAGGGCGCAAGGTATTGATCCTGATGATTTGTAACTGTGATACCAAGCGCCTGCCGCTCTCTTGTTGAGTCAATTTCTATAAGCTGCGACGCAGTAGGCTCATGGATTCTTTTTGGTTGGGGGTTACGCAACTACTATTGAGGAAATTTTGACAACTGATCTATGCTATGCCGTCTGACGACTTAAAGGCTTACCAACAGAACAACAAAAGTTTTTATCAGCAAGATATTTTGATTAGGGAAGGGGAATTATAGACTTATAGCTGTCTGTTGGGATAGAAAAACTGGAGTAGGTACCGGCAAAGTACGGATAAACCTGTAATTAACTTGTCCGGGCTTATGTGAATGGGCTGACTGTTCAAGAAATGTTGAGGGGCAAATTAAGTTCGGAGCGGAAAGCAAGTAAACGTCAGTCGCTGAGAGGGTTTCAAGCCTTTTAGGCTTACCTTTTTAGCGGGCAGACAGCTTGATTTTCATTTAACACACGAACCTACCTAAAACATCACGGAGACACCTTCCATGACATCTCAAATTAAAGCAAAATTGCTTCAGCACTTCGCAGCAAAGAAAAAGGCTGACGGCGGTTTTACGCTCATTGAGCTTCTCGTTGTAATTATCATCATCGGTATTCTGTCGGCTATCGCCCTGCCTTCCTTCCTAAACCAGGCAAACAAAGCACGTGCAATCTGAAGCTAAAGCCTACGTCGGTTCTATGAACCGTGGTCAGCAGGCTGTCTATATGGAAAATGGGAAGTTCTCAGTACCTGCTGGTACCACCGATGCTGAGATAGAAACAGCCTTTGCAGGGCTGGGACTAGGTATATCTAAGCTAACGGACAACTATCAATACGGCATCGTTCCTCTGACTGGAGCTGATGTTACAGCGGTTGCAAATACAGCAGCTCCTATCGTTCTAAATGCTGCTGGCACTGCACCTGACACTGCTGTAAAGGCAGCTGTAAAGGCTTATCAGGGAGCTGTAAAAGTTGGGTCTACTTCTGCTAACGGTGAAGCAACTACTCTTGCTGTCTTGTGTGAAGCGTTACAGTCTCCTATCGCAACTGGTGACCCTGGAACTGTACCGGCTATGACGGCAACTGATGCGCCTACAGCTGGTGCACCAAAATGCGACACTACTAAGTACAAGACCATCAAGTAGCACTTTGAGCTTTTGCTATCATTTTCTTAATGATAGCAAAAGCTTGCAAGCGTCTAAATTCTACATTTTCTCTTCGTGTAGACAAAGACAAAGGGGAGGCAATTATAATTGCCTCCCCTTTGTCTTTGTCTACAGTCAAATAGATTGGCTCTAGAAAAGAACAGTCTTCAAACTTTTCACTCATTAGTAAGTATCTCATCTATTAAAGATATTTTCTTACGGTAGAAATATACATGAATGCTCCAATATTTCAAGATCGCCCGATATCAACAGAGAATAGATAGCACTAATGAAAGTATCTTCATCTGATCTAGATTGTAAAAATGGTTTCACAATAATAGAGCTACTGATTGTCATTATCGTAATTGGTATATTGTCCGCATTAGCTCTCCCGTCTTTCATGAACCAAGCCCGTAAAGCAAAGCAGTCGGAGGCTAAAATATACATTGGATCAATGAACCGTGCTCAGCAAACAACTTATATGGAAAGTGGCCGATTTACTGACGAGATAAGCGCTCTAAGCTTGGGAATTGAGACAGAAACCGATTCTTATATCTATCGCGTTACGACCAGCAGTGCTAGTGCTTTTAGTGTCGTGAATCGAGCTATTCCAAGTGATGGAACTACAAGTAACACAGTAGGTATAGACGCTACTGTTGACGCCTACATCGGCGGAGTAAAAGCTGGCAGAATTTCAGCGACGGCTACTACATTGGGCACACTAACTGTGTTATGTGAGGCTCTAAAACCACCTGTTTCATCTGGCGACAATGGAACAATAACGGAGCCACAGAACTTTTCAATAACCGATAGTGGGTTTCCAACCTGCAATCCGTTATTTTACAGAGAAACGAGATAACTTTTTCAAACAAGATAGACAAGTACAATGGTTCTTAAAGGCATACGACCTCTTATAAGCTTACTTCCAGTCACGCTAATGAGCATCACGCTGATGTGCTTTCAGATTTCTGAGAAGAAAACTATCTCAAGCCAGCCAGAGTCTCTATCTTCCAAAGAATTGAAACAATCAAGTTCTGTGCAAATAGCACGCTTAAAAGCTTTACGAGACCTCCCTGCATTTGGTTTTAATAATACTATAGCTAATTCTATATTCATACAGTTTCTTCAATACTTTGGAGATTCAAAGATGAGGGAGAAAACGGGATACAACAATAGCTCAAAGTACTTTGAAGCTGTACTTAAACACGATCCAGCATACTTAGATTTTTATCTGTTTCTTTCTGGCAGCAGTACGATTTACGCAGGCCAGCCAGAGAAAACTATAGATATTATTGACAGAGGGCTACGAGAACTATCGCCTAATCAACCTACAAATAGCTATTTTATTTGGCGATACAAAGCTGTTGATGAGCTGCTGTTTTTAGGCGATGGCAAAGCAGCACAAAGATCTTTTAGCACCGCTGCTGACTGGGCACGAAAATCAAATGATCCTGATGCAGGAATAGTCGCTAACCTTTCTCAAAAAACTGCCGATTTCCTAGAGGATAATTCTGCTAGCAGTGTTGCTCAGATTGATGCTTGGAGCAGCCTGCTTTCAACAGCTTTAGATAATGAGACTCGCGCAAGAGCTATCAAGAAGATAGAAGGGCTTGGTGGCAGCGTGATTATCGATGAAAGCGGACAAGTCTCTATTCGCTATGAAAAGGCCGAGGATCGGGACTCAGGCAACAATTGATGAGAAGAAATTGACCACCACTATATGAACACATATTCAACTATACTCTCTCATTTGCTAGCAGCCGCTCGATATCTATTAAACGATTTTGCCAAGTAAGCAGACGGTAAGGAGCGCTCGCCGCACTCACTGAAATATTAATAGAAAGCGTTCTCTTTAACGTGCTCAAGCGAGACTTAGCCTGCAACAACTCTCTTTGCGATGGCGCTACCGCTACACTCTCTAAAAGCGTACCGATTTGATTAACCTCATCAGCCCACCTTTCAAGCCGCTGAGAATCACCTCGAATCTGTTGATTCGTCAAAAGCCAGTTCCACTCCTGTTGAAGAGACTTATAGCGAGCAGATGCCGTTGCGTAATCATCTGTAGGAGAAAGAGCATTCTGACTATCTCCCTGAGCACTCGCCAGCATCGCCTGCACATCACCATTCAAATTATCAGCCGCAAACAGCGCATAGCCACTCGTCGGCAAATCACGCAAAAGCTGAAGCTGATCTAACGCAATAGCCGCCGGAAGATTCAGCAGTCGAATCCCCGGAATCACCTTCGTAGAACGATAGCTAGACTCCATCACCCACGGACGAATCAGCTCATCAAACCGCTGAGTCGTGCTGGCATAGCTCATCAGCACAATCCAATCCACAATGCCCTGATCGGCCCAGTCCTCCCAGTCCTGCTGAAGCGTTTGCTGACGCTTGCGAGTATCGTCGGCAAAAACAGCAGCGGAGATAGTGAGATTAGGCTTTTGGCGGCGGAGGCGCTGAGAAGCTTCAGAGACAAAAGAGCTGATTTGCTGAGTGCGGAAGTTTGTCCACTGCTGCCAAAGATGATCCTTGCGGCGATCGCCCCCATTTTTAGGAGAAAGCGTAATCGGATCTGTGCCCGTCAGCGCATGGAACTGCTGGCGGGCAGCATTGCCATAGCCAAACAGGCGATTATTGCCAGGGTCTTGAAAAGGGTAGCGAACGTAGTCAAACTGAATGCCGTCCACGTCATAGCGGCTAGCAATTTCACCCAGAAGGTCAAAAAGGTACTGGCGAACCTCAGGATTGGCAGGATCAAGGAAAGTTTTAGTTTGGCCAGGAATAATGAGATTGCCGTGGTTGTCGAAGCCTGCCCAGTCAGGATGGGCGCTGATGAGGGGGCCAGGATAGCCAGCAGGCTTACCAACCAGGCGATTGTGAGCCTGATTACCAGCAGCGAAAAGCCAAACCCAGGCATGGACTTCAATGTTGTAGGCTTTGCCAAGTTCTACAGAAGCCTGAAGCGGGTCCCAGTTTTGAGTGAGCGGGTTACGCTGGGGAGCCACGGCGCTGGGGTAAATGGGATAGCCCGCGTTGACGGTTTCGACAAAGACGGTGTTGATACCCGCAGCTTTGAAGCGCTCGAAAATTTTAGCAAGACCCTGCTGAGATCCCGCGTTGACAATGGTTTCGCGATCTAGCCAGATAGAACGAATTTCGGGCTGTGCGATCGCCCGTCCCACCAGCTGCACTTCCCTCAGCTGAGCACTTCGCAGCGAATCGGCCACCGTTTCAAACCGACTGCGGGCAACGTCGTATTTGCCCTGACTAACGAGCCCTTGCCACTCACTCAAAAGCTGCTGCGCAGCCTGTAACTCAGCAGGTAACGGCGTGGGAATGGTTGAGGCGGCACTGGCACTGACCGTTAGAGTGGCATCAACGGCGCGGAGCTGAGTCGGTTGGTTTTGAGCGCGGTTAAACAAATAGGTACTTTCCACACGACCCGTCAAATTTTCTAGCTCACGGTACATAGCCTGCGCGACAAGCGGACTGCGCGTAGCGTCAGAAGGTAGCGTGGGCGGCGAAGCTTGAGCGGCTAAGGCTTTTGTCAGCTGAAGCGTTTTTTCTGGCGGAAGATCGCTAATAGATTCGGGGATACTGGCGATCGCACTTCCCCCACCAAGCGTCACCCCCACCGCACCCGCCAAAATTCCACTATATATATAGTGAGCACAGCGCCTTTTAGAAAAGCAGGCTACCTTACGAACGATTGCAGGTGCAGTAGGCGAAGTAGGAACCTGGATCATTGAGCTGACGGCTAGGGTAAAGGGTGAAGATTTCAAGAAGAATCGCCTAGTAGCAATTCCTACCCTTCATTAATGCCCGCTACGGTTCTATAGATATCAATCAAACTTTGTGAGGCGTCACTTCGACTCCGCTCAGTGACCAGGCGTATAGCTGTGATAGTATAATAGGCCTTGCGTGTAAAGACCTTGTGTCCCTTCATTTACACCGACTCAACTAACTTTCACGTCTTACCTAATTTTTTGTCTAAACTATGGCTTTGCTACAAGAACGCAAACAGGAGATAATCTCCGAGCATCAGGTTCACGAAACTGACACCGGATCGGTTGATGTGCAGGTGGCGATGTTGACTGACCGGATTAATACGCTCAGCCAGCACCTACAAAAGAATAAGAAGGACTACTCCTCTCGGCGCGGTCTGCTGAAAATGATTGGTCAGCGCAAGCGTTTGCTCGCGTATTTGACATCGCAAGATCCTGAGCGCTACAAAGCCTTGATTAAGAAGCTAGGCATTCGCCGCTAGGTTCTTTGGTTAAAGAGCTTTTTGCGCGATCGCCTCGACTCATCACGCTGGAATAGATCCTCATAGGGATTGTAGAGATGGCTTCTCAATCTGATAAAAAAGCTGAAGACGCGGCTAGTACTGAGCGAGCCGGACTTCCGTTTGAGCCTAGAAAGAAGAAGGCTAGCGGGGCGAAGAGGTGGCGCTGAAGAGAAAGCTAAATCTTCAGCGTCTGACATCTCTGCTCGGGCTCAGGCGAGAGCGGACGAAATTTTGGCAGGCAATCGCCGCAAGGCAGAGGCGAAGAAGCTGGTGCAAGAAGGCTGGTGCTAAGAAGGCTGCGGTAAAAAATGCTAGCAAAAGCGATAGCGGCGCGATCCCAGAAGAGGTCAGTCGCCGCATGCTAAGGCGAATGGGGATTTTATCAGGTGCCCCGGTTGCACTGGGCGTCGGTATTTTCTTTTTGTCCTACTATTTACAGAGCCACCAGCTTGTGGAGCTGCCGCCAGTTGCGGTACTGCTGGTGACGATGGGCTGCTTTGGGCTGGGCGTTTTGGGCCTTACTTACGGGGTACTCTCGGCGTCTTGGGATAGCGAGCCCGGTAGCCTGGTAGGCCTTAGCGAGTTTAAGCTAAATTTCGGCCGGGTGATGGACGCTCGCAAAGCGTCTAAGACTTGATTTTAGGCCTGATTTTAGACCTAATTTTTATGGGCGATCGCCTTTATCCAATCGAGCCGCCTGCGCTTTCAAATAAATCTCAGCCCACTTGCTCAAAACCTGCTTCTCCGTTAGCTCTGAAGCTTTAGAAATTTCTTTAACGGACTGGCCAGCCTTGAACGCTGCGAGCAGATTACGCTGAGGATCAGAAAGCGCGGCAAAAAAGCTGTCCCACTCAGTCGGCGTAAGCCCAAGATTATGGTGCTTAAGCGATGTTTTGAGCCAGGAAAAGACGAGATCGGGCTGCTCTTTAATTGTAAAAATTCGGATAGCGTGATAGCTCACCTTTTCACGCAGGCGATAGGCTTCGCGGACTTTGATGCCCAGCTGCTGAGAAATGCTGTCTTGCGTGTGGCCTTGTAGATGCAGCGACAGCCACTGAACAGCCATTTCGCCCAGCTCTTTATCTAGGTAGTCAGAGAACTCTCGCTTCACGCGTCGTCTGGCGGCCTGCTGTTCTTCAAAGTCTTTTTGAACCTCGTAACGATCTAGCGCTTCAAAGTCGAGGAGGCTGAGCGTGCCGTCGGCTTCATTGGTGCCGATTTCTTCGGAGATAAGCTGGATAAGCTCAGCACTAGGCACTTGAGTCATACCGCCGCGCTGCGATCGCCTCAAATAATTCACAAAGCGATAGACCAATAGCGGCTGATTGCGAATCGGCCGCAGACAATATTCTTCAATCGTAGCGAGCGTCAGCAGGTTGCGCAATCCACCCCGCGTAGTGCACTGGCCAATCCACTGAGTTTGCTGCTGCATGTGGCGATCGCTTTGCAGCATTTCTTGAATCACCTCTTGCAGCACGTCTTTGACCGCGCGCTTGCGATCGCGACTTAGCGCAATCCATGTTCGTACCTTACTCCGAATCAGGAAAAGCCCGCCTAGCTTTTGAAGCAGTCTTTTGTACGCCCTATCAGGAGAGAGCCCCCAATAGCGAGAAATAAAAATTCGGTAGCGATAGTCCATCGCCTTGAGTGCCAGCTTACGTTCAGCGGCACTCATAAGCTCAAAGCGCTCAGGCTCACCAACCAGCCACTGCGATACGGCATCATGTGTACTAGCAGGCTGATCAGGAAGATCGGCAGCCAGCTGCACTTGCCAATCTGATAGCGTTTTTGAATGGAACGCTGCGCCATCGCTGCTATGCGGAGGATTAGTCATAATCGCTGCGAAGGTAGCACCAGAATTATCTTGACCTACTCTAACCCATCAGAGAGGCCCAAAAGCCTTTTAGCTCAAGGATATCAATGTAAAACAGGAAGGTCTGCGCGTGACTTTGCAGGCGTTTTTCCTACTTCATCGCCGCTTCATAAACGCAAGTGTATGTTGTTGTTCAGAATAATGTTTTACGGAACTTTACGCATAAACGCGTAGAAAACTGAGGCACTTACTATAATTTGGTTAGTCTACGTAAGTAGAAGTACTTAACTTATCAATTGCATCTACTCAGCCCGCATTTACGCGCAGGTGTGTGTGAGCAAGCGAGATGTTGTTCGGTGAGGGTGCAGGTACCTTTGGTCACTATCAAACGTTCGAGAAAACCGATGTCACGTAGCGCCATATCTTATCCAACGATGACTCAAAAGACAGCCAGGGCGTCTCGGGTTAGCCTTTATCAGCCGCCTTTTCCTCGTCTACCGCACGTGTCTACGCAGTCTGCCTTCAAGCGCCTGCTTGATTTGGTCGGTGCGCTAGTGGGCCTATCTATACTAGGCGTGCTGTTTATACCGGTAGCGATCGCCATTCGGCTCGATTCTCCAGGGCCAATCCTCTATTCCCAAGAGCGCTTTGGCCTGCAAGGTAAGCCGTTTCGCATTTGGAAGTTTCGCTCTATGGTGAGCAATGCTGACGACTTAAAAGCGAGCATTGCGAATGAAGCGCAAGGGCTCATTTTCAAGAATGCCGCCGATCCGCGCGTCACGCGGGTGGGTCAGTTTTTGCGGAAGACGAGCTTAGACGAGTTTCCACAGTTCTGGAATGTGCTGGTGGGCGAGATGAGCCTGGTAGGGACGCGTCCGCCGACGGGGGATGAAGTGCAGCACTATAGCGATCGCCACTGGCAAAGACTAGACGTGCGGCCTGGCTTAACCGGGCAGTGGCAGGTGAGCGGGCGCTCTGCTATTAAGGATTTTGAAGATATTGTGGATTTGGATTTGCACTATCAGCGTCACTGGAGCCCGACTTACGACGTGAAGCTGATAGTGAAAACGATTACAACAATTTTGTCTAAGCGATCGGGCGCCTATTAGAGCCAGCGAGCGACATCTTTGGCGTGATACGTCAAAATCAAGTCTGCGCCAGATCGCTTAAAGCTCATCATGGTTTCCATGACGACTTTTTCCTCATCAATCCAGCCGTTGAGCGCAGCGGCTTTCACCATTGAATACTCGCCAGAAACGTTATAGGCCGCAACTGGAAGGTTCGTAGCCTCTTTCACACGCCAGATAATATCCATATAGGCCAAAGCCGGCTTCACCATGAGCATGTCCGCACCTTCAGCAATATCTAAGGCAATTTCTTTGATCGCTTCAGTGCCGTTAGCCGGGTCCATCTGATACGTGCGCCTGTCGCCAAACTGAGGTGCCGATTCAGCCGCGTCACGAAACGGCCCGTAATAGGCAGATGAGTACTTTGCCGCGTAGGAAAGGATAGGAAGATCTTCAAATCCACCGGAGTCTAGCCCCGTGCGGATGGCCTGAACAAAGCCGTCCATCATGCCAGAAGGCGCAATGATATCAGCACCAGCATTGGCTTGAGAAAGGGCCGTTTTTTTGAGGAGTTCTAGGGTGGGATCGTTGAGCACGCGCCCAGTGAGGTCACCCACTTCTAAGTAGCCGCAATGGCCGTGATCGGTGTACTCGCACAGACAGGTGTCTACGATAACCAGCAGGTCTGGAACGGCTTTTTTAATCGCTTCAGTCGCTTTTTGCACAATGCCGTGGTCGTGCCATGCGCCGGTTGCTTCCGTGTCTTTTTCAGACGGAATGCCAAACAAAATCACAGCAGGAATACCTAAGTCGTAGACCTCTTTGGCTTCTTCAACGATTTTATCGACGGAGAGCTGATAGACACCGGGCATAGATTTGACTTCTTGAGAGAAGGCGCTACCAGGCACCGCGAACAAAGGATAGACCAGATCGCTGGTGGTCACGATATTTTCTTGCACCATACGGCGGAGATTTCCGTTGGATCTGAGGCGGCGAGGGCGGTGAGTTGGAAACATAGGGAGTTCGGCGTAGAGGGGGATAGTGCAAACAAGTGTAAAGCGTGTAATGGGCTCAGTTAAGTAGATTTGCGCAAAAGTTACCTTCTGTAAGAAACGCGCCAGAGGCGGACACAAGGCGATCGCCCCGCGTAAAGGCAGGCCAGAAGGAACGAGTATTGGCCTAGAATGCTTATGCAGCAAATTTAAGCATTCGCTGACAGTTTTTTAAGCAGGCGGGAAAAGATAGGTGTTTGCTCCGTCTGAGCTACTGTGGGCGCTCATTGGCCTGATGCTAACTATTTTATGTACCTGGCTAGAGGCGTTTGGGGTCGGGGTGCCTGCTTCTTTGTTACAGGGGGAAGGTGGGGCGATCGCCTTTTATTCTCTAGGCGTCACGTTTCAGGTCGGCGCAGCGCTATTCACCGGCTGCATGGGCGGTAAGAATGCCGGAGCCCTCGCCCAAATTGCCTATGTAATTTTAGGCGTCGTGCTCTTTGAGCGCTTGGACTTTGAGGTTTTTACCAAAGGCGGCGGGCTCAGCTATCTCAGAGAGCCAGAATTTGGCTATTTACTGGGGTTCATTCCGGCGGGATGGCTGTGCGGCAAGCTTGCGTTCAGGGCCAAACCCACGCTAGAGCGACTGGGATTTTCGACATTGAGCGGGTTAGTGATGGTGCACCTTTGCGGGCTGAGCTATCTGGGCTTGGGGTACTTATTTCGCTGGGTGAGGCTAGATTTTTCGCTGCTAACCGCGATAATGAAGTACTCAGTTATGCCGCTACCGGGGCAGGTGATGGTGGCTTGCGCTGTAGCGCTGATTGCCTATGGTTTGCGTAAGGCGCTCTTTTATTAATATGAGAAACCAATCTTTCTGTAGCGATATGAAGCGATGAAATTTAGACGGAATACCTATTTTTGGGGAGTAGCGATCGCAGGCATCATCCTAGACCAGCTCACGAAGCAGTGGACGCTTCAGGCACTGCCGCTACAAGAAGGCATCGAAATTATCCCAGGCGTGCTGAACTTCTTTCACACGACTAACAAAGGCGCAGCCTGGAGCTTGTTTAGTAACAACGGCGAATGGCTGCGCTGGCTATCGATGATAGTGAGCGTAGCGCTTGCGTGGCTGGGGCTAACGGCCCGCTGGCCCGATCGCTGGGAAGAAGTTGGCTACGGCTTCATTTTGAGCGGCGCATTCGGCAACGGCATCGATCGCTTTTTGATGGGCGAAGTAGTGGATTTTTTACAGGTGTTTCCCGTCACGCGCTTTCCTGTATTCAACCTGGCCGACGTTTGGATCAACATTGGCTTTATCTGTTTGATCAAGGTGCTGATATTTGAACAGCCCAAAAAGACATCGTAAGATTGGGGGTGAATAATCTGAAATTGCTACGGTTACCGCTGTTGCTGCCTATACTATTTTCGATGCAGCCTTTTTCGTTTTGGCTTTTTTGCTATGACTTCTCCCCCGCCTAAGCCACCCCAAAAGCCACCGCAAAGGCCAGGGCCAGAGCCAAACCGGAAGAGCGGTTCCAGCCAGCCACCTAAAACGTTCCTAGGCTCTATCACCCAGGCATTTCAGACCGTGCAGGCCAATGTGGACTTTGCCAAAATTCCGCTGAAGGCAAACGCACGGGTGCCTAAGCTGATGGTCGAAACCGCGGATGCAGGCGGGAAGCAAAGCGAATATCCGCTCGTAGGTGAGCACTATTTGCTGGGCCGCTCGTCTAAAGCCTGTGATATTGTGGTGCGCAGTCCGATTGTGAGCCAAACGCATTTGTCTTTGACCCGAGACCGGTCGAGAGCAGGCAATCCCTTTGTCATTAAAGATCAGGGCTCAACGAACGGCATTTATCGCAATAAAAAGCGGATTCGCTCATTGCCTCTGCGTCATGGCGACATCCTCACGCTCGGCCCCGTAGAGCTGGCTGATGCGGTCACCGTTCGCTACATCGATCCGCCGCCTTGGTACGTGAGCGCAATTCGCTACGGGCTATATGGCGCAACCGGGATAACGGGCCTGGTCGCCTTTTGGATTGTGGCGTTAGAGTGGCCAAAGATTGCCGTTAGACCCCTCCCTGATTCGGTGCAGGGGCCGGTGCAGGTAACTGCTGAAGAAAATGGTTCGCGCACACCGCTCAAAGACCTTCCTAGAATCGCGCACCTCGAAAAGAAACGGCTGCGGGAATATTCGCCCTACCTCCCCCAAGCGGCTGTTGCCTCAGAAGACTCGCGCTTTTACTGGCATATTGGTGTTGATCCGTGGGGCATTGCCAGGGCGCTGAAAACGAACATTGCCGACGGTGGCATTCGAGAAGGGGCCAGCACGCTCACGCAGCAGATGGCACGTAACACCTACCGAGATTATGTCGGCACCGAAGACAGCGCGGCTCGCAAAGTACGAGAGGCCATTGTCGCCCTCAAGCTAGAGACCTTTTACAGCAAAGACCAGCTGATGCTGCTGTATCTGAACCGGGTGTATTTGGGCAACAACCTGTACGGATTCGAGGATGCTTCACAGTTTTACTTTGATAAGTCAGCAAGTGATTTATCGATTGAAGAAGCCGCTACGCTAGTCGGCATTTTACCTGCACCCAATGCGTTTAACCCGATTGCAAATAAGGATGCAGCCGTAGACTACCGCAATCGCGTCATTCAGCGAATGGTGCAGCTCGGGATGATTAGTCAGGAAGAAGGGAAGCGAGCGCAGCGTTCGGTGATTGAAATTAGTCCGAAGGCGCGCGAGCAGCTGCAAAGCGCCAAGGCTCCTTACTACTACAGCTATGTCTTTGATGAGTTAGATGACCTGCTGGGAAAGGGCTTGGCCCGAGAGGGCAATTTTGTTGTGGAGACCAGTCTGGACTTGAAAAAGCAGGCGCTGGCTGAAACGGCGCTGCAAGAAACGGTGGCGAACCAGGGCGCGCAGGCGGGCTTTTCGGAAGGGGCGATGGTAACGCTGAATACGTCGAACGGTGAAATAGAGGCGCTGGTGGGTGGCGTGGACTATTCAACCAGTCAGTTTAACCGAGCCAGTCAAGCCTACCGTCAGCCCGGTTCAACGTTCAAGGTATTTGCCTATGCTTCAGCGCTTGAGCAGGGCATACCCGCAGGGACTACTTTTTCCTGTAGCGATCTCAATTGGGAAACGTACTTTGCGGGCTGTAGATCCGGCGGTGGCGCACTGGATATGTACGCAGGGCTGGCACGATCTGAGAATGTGGTGGCCCTGCGGGTGGCGCAGGAAGCGGGGCTCGGTTCGATTGTGAGTTTGGCTAAACGGCTGGGAATTAAGTCTGAGCTGAGGGCGGTGCCGGGGCTGGTGCTAGGCCAAAGTGAGGTGACGCCGTTGGAGATTACAGGAGCGTTTGGCGCGATCGCAAACCAAGGCACCTGGAACCCACCTCACGCCATCCAGCGCGTGATCGACAGTAGCGACTGCGAAAACTTCGACGACATCAGCACCTGCCGCGTGATTTATGACTACGCGACCAGCGGAGACGGTAACGTGCAGGCTTTAGACGCCAGCGTCGCCAACACCCTGGTCGGCATGATGCAGGGCGCGGTGCAGGGCGGCACTGCGCGAAATGCCTACCTGGGCCTAGGTGAGGGCGGTAAAACGGGCACGACCAATGACAACGTAGATTCCTGGTTTATCGGCTTTGTGCCCCGCGATGCGATCGTCACTGGCATCTGGCTCGGCAATGACGACAACTCACCCACTGACGGCGGCAGCTTCCAGGCCGCTCAGCTTTGGGGGACTTACATGGGCCGTGTGCTGCGCTGAAGCAGTCGAGGCGGCGATAGTGTACACATCCGTACGACCTTCACGACCGCGCAGTTGGCCTGATGTAACCAGCTGAACCGGGAAGTGGTCTTTGGTGTACTCACAGGTACTTTCGCTAAGCAGCAGGCTAAAAGGAGCTTCTTCGGGTAGCGATTTGGTCATGGTCTCTAGGCGAGCTGCGATATTGACCGTATCGCCAAAGAGCGAGTAGTTAAGCCGGTGACGGTTGCCCACGGTGCCGCCAATGAGCGGGCCGGTATGAATGCCGATACCGAACTTGATGGTCGGCAGGTTCTGGGCAGCGAGATGCTGATTGAGAGACTTTAGGCGCTGGTGCATTTCTAGGGCGGCGTGGAGAGCGGCGATCGCATCGGCCTGAATCTCCTCTGGCCGAGTACGCGGCAGCGGCGCACCAAACACCGCCATAATCGCATCGCCAATATACTTATCCACCATGCCGTCGTGCTTCATGATGCAGTCGGTCATGGTTTCAAAGTACTGATTGAGCCAGGGCAGCAGCTGATGCGACGGTAGCGTTTCGGCAATGCCAGTAAAGCCGCGGATGTCCATAAACAGAACGGTCGCCGTGAGGTTTTTTGCAGCCAGCTCGCCCTGGTCTAGAATCACGCCTTTGTGTCGCCAAATCAGCTCGGCGGTGCCGGGTGAAACGTTCATTGAAAACAGCGCCATCAGCTCCTGCTTTTCTCGCTGCTCGTGAAGCTGAACGGCGATCGCACACATCAAAATTGTCCCTACGGGCGCAGCCACCGGAATCCACCAGCCCGCGATAAAAGCACCAAAGGCCACTGAGACCCAAAGCATCGGAAAGCCGACAATGACCGCCAGCCGACGATAGGCGCACTGCTGGCGCAGCATGTAGATGCCAAACAGAGAGAGTGCTATCAGCAGCAGCGTATTTTGCCAAACGGTTGAGCGCCGCAAGAAAGACTGGTTCAGCAGGTTGTTAAGCGCCGCCGCATGGAGATGAATACCGTTGGCAGGGGCGTCTCGATGAAAGGGCGTGCGTAAGGGATCGACGCCCGCTAGCGTGGCGCCTATCAGCACGATCTTGTTTTGCAATAAGCTGGCGCTTACGTTCTTGTTTAAAACATCAGCGTACGAATAAACTTGCAGATCTCTTGAGCTAGAAGCCTGCTGCGGAGCCGTTTCTCCAGGCCAGTTGAGCCATACCGCCTCAGCGGGAATTAGCGTATTGAGCAGTTTTTGTGAAGCAGAGGACGGAAGATAGCTTGTTGTAGCACCGGCTTGAGTGGTACCTGCGAGCGTTTCGGCATACACCTGTAGGGTCGCGACGCTTAGCGAAGGCACACCGCCTCTACCGTACAGCGGCAGCTGACGACTCACGCCATCGTCGTCACCACGGTTGCCAATATCTCCTCTCAGGAAGGAACCTTCTGCTCTCGTCGCAATGCTAGGGCTAATGTTGAGATAGCGGCCGGTAGAATCAGTGCCAACCGCTAGAACAACGTTGGCGTTTTGAGCAATGGCTTCACTAAAGAGAGAATCTTGCGCGGTGGATTCAGGAAAGAGAATATCGAAGGCAACTACCGCAGGCTGCGCGCTTTGCAGCTGGTTGAGCAAATCGGTGTAGCGATCGCGCGACCAGGGAAAGCGTCCAAGCTGAGCCACACTTTGTTCATCAATTGCAATCACGACCACCCGATCGTCCCAGTCGGGTGTGCCGATAAATTCTCTTTTAGCCTGATGCAAATAGTTGTAGCTTTGCTGCTCCAACAGATGCCAAGCGCCCACGGCTGACAGTCCAACAGAAACCGCAGCTACCGCGAAACCTGACCAAAGGCTAAGCCAATGCGTTGAGAAAGTGTGGTCTTCACCTTTGCGGCGACGTTTGAAAGCGGCTTTGCACTGCTGCTGTATCCAGTCTGTGTATCGGGTTTTGGGCTGTTTGTTGTAACGACTTCTATGATCAATCAACATACTTCAGCCGCGCTGGGTTGGCAGTGCCAGTCGCCAAGACGTGAAACGGAGGCATGAATCGAGCCATCGGCAGCGGCACACCAATCTAGCGAGACTTTCAAAGCCACACAAGGGTAGTGATTTTTGAGATTTGGGACTAACCGTTACATACTTTTTATCGGCTACTGATAGTGTTTTATGGATCGCTAGTAGCATTGGTCACTTGTATCAGCGGCGACGGGCTTTGCTCATCATTTTTTGTGAAAGGCTCAGCGAAAGATTTTCCTGAGCAGCCCAGTCTTGCAAAATGCGGTAGAAAATTTGGCGATCGCGACTCTGCAACACCGCCGTTTGATCCGCCGTTTCAATCGCATACGGATAGCCATTGCCAACAATCACCTCAGCGCGCACCTGATTGATCACTTCCTCAGCACGGCCCGCCTCCCAGATCCACGTCGGCAGCTCTAGGCGAGCCGGATAGTTAGCGTTGGTTTTGAGATAGGTAAAGGTGAGCCGGGTGCGCATTTCGGCGTAGTGGTTGAGGATGTCACCGCGATCGCAGGTCATTAGCGGAGTGCGATCGCCCCATTTCATCAGCCGATTTAGCAGCTTCGCATCGTGAATGGCCCTGGTCTTTTCGAGCTTATCCAGCGTGCGTAACAGCGTTGTAATGTCGTTAGACTGAGCCGTATCGACATAGCCCACCAGCGGCACCTGATAGTCTTCGCTGGCTCTGAGCAGCGCCAGCACCTGATCGATATAGGGCAGGCGAATATTTTCATCCAGCATCGAAGCAAACGAAAGCACCAGCGAGCCATCAAAAAACACCAGACATTTTTTAGGGTCGCGGCCTGCCGCCTCAGCTCTGGTTTTTGCGTACGTAATGTAGTCAATTAGACGCTGAATCTCCATCGAAAACCTTCGCATGTTGATCCATCTATCCATCGGCTGCGACCGGTCAGACACCAAATCCTTTGGCGTCATCACATCGAGCAAAATATCTTTCTCGTATTGCCCTTCCGTACAGTGATGATTTTCAAACCAGCCAATCTGCACCAGCGCAATCGGAATCGAAAAATCCTTTTGCGGAAACACCTGCGAGCCATCAACCGCAAACGTGGTGACATCCGTTAGGTGTTCTTTCACCCAGTTCAGACTTTGCTCGCGGTTGTCCCAACTTAAGCCGCTGCGAATAATGCCTCTATCTTCAGCTTTTATGGTTTCTAACGGCCTTGCGCCCAAGTCACCGTCTTGAGCAAGCACCCAGTCATTTCTATTGCCCTCGCTCAGGTTTACCCACGCATCCCAAGCTTCGCGATACTGAGTCAAGTAGCCTGAAGTGCTCTTATCAAAGCTGGCAAAATCAGCGCGTTTTGACGAGAGCACCGACTGAACTTGAGAGGGTTTAATCGCCATAGCAAACCAGAAAAGAGGCTGTGAACAAGCGTACTATAAAATATTGGCAGAAAATATTGCGTAGCAAATTGCTAATAATATGTATAAATTTGACAGAACGCAGAGCATCAACTGTTAAGCCGACTGAGCTGCGTTACTCTACCAAAAGAGAATTTTTATTTCACAAACTTTTTAATGGTTCAGCACGCAGCACCGAACGCAGCACCGGGCCGAGCCTCTACAGGACTCGACACGCTAGACGACATTTTGCACGGCGGGCTGCCAGCGGGTGAACTTTACGTTATCAATGGCGCACCCGGTGCAGGAAAAACCACGCTAGGACTGCACTTCTTAAACGCCGCCGCCGCCGGTGAGAAGGTGCTGTGTTTGGCACTCTCACAGCGAGTAGAAAGCCTTAGGCAAACAGCCCTGTCTGTCGGAATTGACGTCTCGAACATCACGTTTTGCGACCTGAGCTCAGTCGCCGCCATCAAGGCGCTTAATCACCGTCAGACTATCTTTGACACCTCAGAGGTCGAGCTGGTCGAAACCATGAAGGCCATTCTAGATAAGATTGAAGAGATTGGGCCAACTAGAGTTGTCTTTGACGGTATCTCGCAGTTACGAATGCTCGCAAATAGTGCGGTGACCTACCGCCAGCAACTGTTCATGCTCCGAGACTACATGACCACCAAGGCCGTTACGGTGCTGCTAACCGACTCTCCAGAAGCCGCCTCGGGCGATTATGAGCTAGTTGCGATGGCTCACGGCGTGATTACGCTATCGCTTTCGACCACAGCCCACGGCAGCGATCATCGCTATCTTAGAGTCTCCAAAATCCGCACAACGAACTACGAGCCCGGCGTGCATGACTTTGAGATTACAGGCAATGGTATGCAGGTGTACCGCTCGCACCGACAGGCTGAAGGGCCAAAGCTTGCCGATGTGGCCTCTCTACAGCTCGATAAAACGGGCAAGAGAACCAGCGGACTTGACACGCTCGATCAGCTACTAGGCGGTGGCCTGCTATCGGGAACCACCTGTCTGCTGCTGGGGCCATCCGGTACCGGAAAAACGTCGATTGCCACGCTGTTTCTCTATCACTTCGCGCGACAGGGTGGCAGGGCAAGCATTTTCTTATTTGACGAATCAATCAGCACGTTTGCAAGGCGCTCTAAAGGACTGGGCATGAATTTTGTACCGATGATTGAACAAGATAGGGTTCGCATCCATGAATTGAGCTTTGGCAATATCACGCCCGGAAAATTTTCAACTCTAATTGATAGAGATGTTGAAGACTGGGGTGCTGAAATCGTTGTGATTGATACGCTCACGGGCTACATGAATGCGATGCCTAGCCGAGAGCGGCTGGTTGCTCAAATGCACGAGCTGATGAAGCGTTTGAACCGGCAGGGCGTGCTCACGTTTTTGATGGTGGCTCAGCACGGCGTGATTGGCCTTTCTATGGAAATGACTGTAGATATTAGCTACTTAGCAGATACGGTGCTGCTGCTGCGACATTTCGAAGCTGAAGGCGAGATTAGGCAGGCGATTAGCGTCTATAAAAATCGCTATGGCGTGCATGAACGACACATTTGCGAGGTCAAGCTCAAAGACGGCAGCATTCAGATTGGAGATGCTTTAGGCCGGTTCTCAGGCATTCTCTCTGGCCTACCCAGGCAGATTGACCATACGCAAAGCCTCACGATCAATAAATGAGGAAAATAGCGCGAAGGTGAAAGAAGATCGGGTGGTGCTGGCCGCTCGGCTAGGGCCAAATGCAACCGTGCTCAGGGAGGTGATAGAAATGCAGGCTTTGGTGTGCATGGGTCAGCCGTCAGTAGAGGCGGTGTCGGATGCAATCGCCGTAGAAGCCTCATTGATTGTGCTTACCGAAGAAGTTTTGACCGATAGAGACTTGGCCAAGCAGCTAGGCGATCGCCTCAGCCAGCAGCCTGACTGGTCAGATATTCCCGTGATCATCCTGCTCTCAGAATGTCAGCGATTTGGCGACTGTCTGGCGCTACTGGGCCAAACCACGCATCACCGCAGCGTCATGCTGTTAGAGCTACCGCTAAAGCGACCGATATTTGCTGCGCTGATCCGCTCTTGCCTGCAAAACAGAGCGCGGCAGTACAAACTTAGAGATACGGTCGCTCAGCTAAAAGAGAGTAACGAAACGCTAGAGAGCTTTAGCCATACGGTGGCACATGAGCTGCGCAATCCACTGGGCGTCGTCACTAGCAGCTTGGACTTAATGGAGCGGACAGCGCTAACGCAAAAGCAGCAAAAGCTGGTGGAGATGGGTAGGCGAACCGCTAAGGGTATGAATCAGACGATGGGGGCGCTGCTGGACTATGGAAAATTGCGATCGCACACCACAGAAGACTTCGCAGCCGTCAACCTGAATACCGTCATCACCGAATCTACCGTTGTCTTGCAGTCGCTCCTGCAAAACAACATCAGCAACAACCGCCCCGTAGACATCACCTGGCAAGATCTCCCCACCGTGTACGGCAGCCAGCAGCTCCTCATTCAGCTCGCCAGCAACCTCATCAAAAACGCCATCGTACACAACGACGCCGCAGCGCCGACTATCACCATCACCGCTCAAAAACAATCTCGCAGCAGCAAAACATCCCGGTGGCTCATCAACATCACCGACAACGGCCCCGGCATTCCGCCCGAAGCGCAGGCCTCTATTTTTAAGATGTTCAACCGGGCTGGCAAAACTAGAACAGAAGGGTCTGGCATCGGTCTTGCGCTCTGCCAGCGCGTGATAGAGCAACACCAGGGCGTTCTCGGCGTACGCTCTACCGTGGGCCAGGGCAGCACGTTTTACTTCGACTTATCAGCCGCCATATCTGACTAGGGTTAAGCCTTAGAGTTGGGCATCAAAGTATAGTTCTAGACGCCTGATACATAAGCGATTGAGGCACCTTGAAATATGAAGCAAATCTGGATGATTATTCCTTTCAGAATGTAAATCAGTGTTGCAATGTGCTTAACATTAGAGGCTTCTAGGCGCATGCCTCTAAAAGCGGTGATACGATTTTTCTCATAGGTTTTATTAATTATGTGGAGCATAAGCCCTTGGTACTTCGTGTCGCAGTTGTAGGAGCCGGTCCTGCGGGATCTTCCGCCGCAGAAATACTGGTTAAAGCAGGTATCGAGACTTATCTATTTGAGCGCAAGCTGGACAATGCTAAGCCTTGCGGCGGCGCAATTCCTCTGTGCATGGTTGACGAATTTGATTTACCCCCCGAAATCATCGATCGTCGCGTTCGCAAAATGAAGATGATCTCACCTTCTAATGTAGAAGTGAACATCGGCGAAACGCTAAACGACGATGAGTACATCGGCATGTGTCGCCGTGAAGTACTAGACGGCTTTTTACGCGACAGAGCACACGCTCTCGGCGCTAAGCTCATCAACGGTACCGTGCACAAGTTACAGCTGCCTGATAACGACAGAGACCCTTACGTACTGCACTATGCGGATCATTCAAAAGAAGGTCTTCAGGGCGAAGCAAAGACGCTGAAAGTGGACATGGTGATTGGCGCAGATGGCGCTAACTCTCGTGTGGCTAGAGCGATTGATGCTGGCGACTATAACTATGCGATCGCCTTCCAAGAGCGCATTCGTCTGCCTGAAGACAAAATGGCCTACTACGAAGAGTTGGCCGAAATGTATGTGGGCGACGACGTGTCCCCTGACTTCTACGCCTGGGTCTTCCCCAAGTATGACCACGTGGCAGTCGGCACCGGCACCATGCGTCCTAACCAGGCTCGCATCAAAGAGCTTCAGCGCGGCATCCGAGCCCGTGCAGCCAAGCGCTTAGAAGGCGGCGAAATCATCAAGGTAGAAGCACATCCTATCCCTGAGCATCCAAGACCTCGCCGCGTAGTTGGCCGCGTTGCCCTTGTCGGCGATGCTGCCGGTACCGTCACCAAGTCTTCCGGTGAAGGCATCTACTTTGCAGCCAAGTCGGCTCGCATGTGTGCTGAAACCATCGTGAAGTACTCCAACAGCGGCGAACGCGCCCTCACTGAAGATGAGCTAAAGCTCTACATCAAGCAGTGGGACAAGGAATACGGCCTCACTTACAAGGTGCTCGACATCTTGCAGCGCGTCTTCTACCGCAGTGATGCCTCTCGTGAAGCCTTCGTCGAAATGTGCTCCGACATCGACGTACAAAAGCTCACCTTTGATAGCTACCTGTACAAAACGGTTGTACCTGCTAACCCACTCACGCAGATGAAAATCACTGCGAAGACAGTAGGCAGCTTGCTACGCGGCTATGCCCTAGCACCCTAGTGAAGCACTCGTAATCTCTGATTTGCCAGGGAGACGGCGCTGCTTTCTCCCAAGAAATTACGACTAGCGACTGCGTTATTCTCTTTGTCTTTAGCACTTCCTATTTTCTAGGAGGTGCTTTTTTTGTGACTAGAGGAATGGTTGAGCAGGGTTCTACAATAAATAGATACATAAACCAGCAGATATTAGGAATGGCAGATCAGTTAATTCGGGCAGTGGCAGCAGATGGCGGCATTCGAGTCGTCGGCGTAACGACCACTCGCCTTACAGAAGTCGCCCGTCAGCGTCACGGGCTTTCTTATGTAGCCACCGCAGCCTTAGGCCGTGCAATGACGGCGGGCTTACTGCTCGCTTCGAGTATGAAAAAGCCGCAGTCTCGGGTAAATATTCGGGTAAAAGGCGATGGCCCTTTGGGTGGATTGCTGGTAGACGCGGGCCTGGATGGAACGGTGCGAGGCTATGTAGAGAAGCCACATGTGGAGCTGCCGCCGAATGAAAATGGCAAGCTAGATGTGGGCGGCGCAATTGGCACAGATGGCTACTTATATGTGGTGCGCGATGTCGGGCAAGGCTATCCGTATTCGAGCACGGTAGGGCTGGTTTCAGGAGAGATTGGCGACGATATTACGCACTACTTGGCGACGTCTGAGCAAACGCCATCGGCCTTAGTACTGGGGGTATTTGTCGGAGCAGATGGCGTAGAAGTGGCAGGCGGGTTGCTATTGCAGGTTTTACCGAAGGCGGCACGTGATGAGCTGCTGATCACTGTTCTGGAAGAGCGACTAAAGGAACTCACTGGATTTACGCCTTTGCTACGAGCGGGGAAATCGCTGCCGCAGATTATTGATGAGCTGGTGGGTGATATTGGGCTGGAGATGTTGCCAGGGTCACAGCTGGTTCAGTTTAGCTGTAAGTGTACGCGCGATCGCATGTTAGGCGCACTCAAAATGCTCGGGGTAGATGAACTCAAAGACATGATTGAGGTAGACGACGGCGCTGAAGCCGTCTGTCACTTCTGCAATGAAAAATATCACGCAGACAGACATCAGTTACAGGGACTCATTGAGGAGCTAGAAGCACAGAGCAACGCTTAGGCTTTCCATCAGCTTTTGCGTTCTTCTTTTATGGTGCTGCGGGAGTAGAGAGACGTTTGTAGGCGATCGCTAAAGCATCGTCTCCCCCAACATTCCCGGGAAACAGCACCACTGGCAAATCAGCAAACTGCGGATGATCTGAAGCCGTCGTCACCACCGAAACGCCTGGAATCACCTGACCAAGTAACCGAGCCGACGTAAGCGATAGTCCCTTACTCAGCGTATCGTTTGAAGTAATACCGCCCTTACTAATCAAAAAGCCAATATCGTTTGGAAGACCTTTAACAATATCCATCAGTAGCGTAGAAACTGCTTCGCCAAAGGCAAGGCGCGTCTGAGTATCAGAAAACGTGAGTTCTTCCCGACTGGTATAGACCGCAGGGGTTTTCCCATCTGCGTGAATCTGTTGTATTTTGCTCAAGTGCGTTTTTAAGAGAGGCTGTCGTGGCTAGTGTCGGGATTGTCTTTGAGTTGAGAGACTTCTATCTCGATACCAACAATGCTGGGGACTTTGAGGAGCTGTTGTAGCTGTTGGGTCGTTTTTTTGACGTGAGAACCGATGATCACCGCGCCTAATGAGCTACGTGTGATGCGGTTCATGGCTTCAGGAGAAGTCGGCTGTGGCGGAAGTTTTGCAAGTGCAGTCAACAGGCTAGCTGCGCTACGAAAGAGAAACTTTTTACCCTGGGCAGCAGCGGCGAGTAAATCACTAGCAACCTGATCCAAATCAGCCTGACTTTCACCATCAACAGCAACGCAAACGTTATTTTCTAACGCTAGCAAGCGGTCTAATGTGCCTTTGCGAATGTCGTCTAAGAGAAATCTCTCTACTTGCTCAGACTGAATTCTCTCTTTTGTTTTTTCTTCTACGTAATCGGGCAGATAGCTTGTGCTGTAGCCAAAGACAGAATCCTGGGCAAATTCTGTGTCGTGAGTAGGCGTGCGTTTGCCATCAGAGTCGATGTAGTGAGTGCTATTGACGGTGACGCGTCCAGCTTCAAAGAACTGGGGCGTTAGAAAGTGGGCATCGAAAGGACCAAGATGATCGGCAATAACATCCGTTTCTACAGGATAGTGGCCGCGTAGCGTGGAGTCTGAGCGGCTGACGAGGAGAAAGTTTTTAGTGCCTGTATTCTGTAAGGCGATCTTGAGGTTTTCGCAGACTTCGGTAGTGACAGCAGCGGCGGCTTGAGGGGTGAGCGATCGCGTATTGGTCAGCACAAAAAAGATCGGCGAGTCATCTTGCAGTCCCAGCGTCAGCGTCTCTACGTCCCACTTCAACAGCAGCAGGCAGCTATGCACCGTTTGCGAACCGGTTGGATCGTCATCTAGCACAATAATTTTAGGAGATGCGTTCATGACAGATGCCTCTGGTAAAGTAAGTGCTGGCTTTTGCTCACACTATTCTGTTGGAAACAGCGCAAAGGTAACAAGATAGCTAATCAAGCTACAGATCAGTGTAGAAGCAACATTGTAAAACGACGCCAAATTTTTTCGCAGCTTAGGATTGTACTCTAGCGAATCGCCTACAATTTCCAGCGTCGGTCGATAGTCTTTACCTTCGGTCAGCTCAGCATCGGCATACATCTTTTGCGTGTGGACAGAAAAATCTTTGAGCAGCTTGCGCATCCAAAACGTCAGTGCCAGAACGCCGATTAAGGTAACCGTCGCGATCATTATCGGATCGATCAAGGTGTTGATAACAGCAACCGTCTCTTTAGAAAGCTCGTGGCGCAATAGCCGTAGTACTGCCCAAACCAGTCCAGATACGCCTATTTTGTATAAAAGCCACAGATAGGTCTTGCGATCTTCTTCAAGAAAGCGTCTAGCAACAGCAGCTTCGGCGGCTTCTATTTCGGCCTCAGCGACTTCAGTAGCTTTTGCCTTCTTACTTTTGCGTTTAGCAGGCTTGCTAGCGGGCTTGCTGCTATCGGTTCGTGACTTTCGGGTGCTGGTACTGCTGCTTTTTGTATCTGTAGAAGCTTCTGGCTTAGCAACGGGAATCACGGGAAACTTGCTAGTGAGGCCAACGGACGTGTTTGGGCCTCTATCAAGTCCATCATCCACTAGCGGCTTTGTGTCAGGTTTAGTCTTAGCAGCTCCTGTGTCGCCCGTACTTGCGCTGTCCGTCTTTTTAGGGCCGCCAAATGGACTCTGGCCGTAGGTTTTAGAATCGTATGCCATGGATCTGCCATCGGGCCTTCAGATACGCTCAACAGTACCAAGAAAAGGGCTAGGAACAGCCAAAACTTCGGTAGATTTAGTCGTTGATATCAATTGATTGCTTTAAAAATTCTTCAAAACGTTTCGCCTGCTTTGAATCTGCGAGCGGCTTCTTCAAATAAATCTAGCGGCGCGCCACCGGGAATCAGCAAATCGTTCATCACAAAGGAAGGGGTACCGCGTAGGCCAAGAGATTCTGCGAGCTTAATGTCTTTATCGATGGCGGCTTGAGCTTCAGGGCTATTGCGATCGCGCTCAAACGCATCCACATCCAGCCCAATCTGCTCGGCTAGCTCAACATAATAGTCCTCACCCAGCTTGTCTTGAAAAGCAAACAGGCCATCGTGATAAATCCAAAACTGATCCTGCTGCCCTGCCGCCCAAGCCGCTTTTGCAGCGGGCATCGCCTCATCATGAATCGACACTAGCGGAAACTGCTTGTACACATAGAGCACGTCGTCTTCGTGGGCTTTGGTAAATTCTTTCATCTCACCCGCCGCCACAGCGCAGTACGGACACTCAAAGTCTGAAAACTTCAGCAGCACTACCTCTGCATCCAGCGGCCCCTTCGTCGAAGACTCTGCAATCAGCGCCTTGCGATCCATCGACTCTACGACGTCTCTAATTTTGGTTCTTTGCGCTTCAAATTCAGCCCGCGCCTCAGCGATCTCAGCTTCTGTAGGCTCAGTCTCTGTAGGGCTTACCTGCTCACCAGCCTCAGCAGTTGGAGTGGCGGCCTCTTGAATAGCTGGATTTCCGCAACCGAATAGGACAGCGGCCAGCATTAGGGCGAAAAGCTTCGCTGATAGTTTAGTCATAACAATATTTACCGAGGAGAATCACTTACAGGCTCAGTGATTCTAGACTATCTGTTAAATATCCGGCGGTGCGTTAGTCAACCCAGCCGATATCGTCGTCGTCCATCATGCTATTGCTTTGGCCGCTCGCAGGGGTTCCGCGCTGAATGGCGTATTCAGGGATGGATTTGTAGCTGGTGTAAGGCCTGCGATAAACGCTGAGCTGGCGTTCGGCGGGTTTAGCGTCTGCTTTTTTCTCTTCTTCAGCAGTTTGGGCAGCGGCTTGGGCAGTGGCGCTTTTTTGGGCGATCGCAACTGTCTCCTTCTCTTTATTCGCCGCTGTAAGCTTCAGAATAGTTTGCTTGGCTTCTTTTAGCTCAGCAGTCAGGTTCTGAAGCTGCGTGTCTTTCTTTTCACCTTCGCTCTGCGCATTTTTCAGGCTATCTTTCAGCTCAAATATTCGCTCTTGGTGGGTGTCCACGTCTTCTTGTAGTGCACTTACTTGAGCGGCAGATTTTTTGAGGGCAGCTTCCAGCTCAACTACTTTTTTGTCGGAGGCTGCGGGCTTTGAAGCCACAGGCTCACTGTCTGCGGCAGCAGCTTTAGCGACGGTAGCGGTCGCAGCGGTCGATTTTGCAGATGGAGTTTTGGTGACGGTAGCAGATGCTCGCTTGCGGGTGCGAGATTTAGCTTCGCCGCTGGCCTTTGCCTTGGCTGTTGCAGCCGAACTAGACTTTTTTGCCGCTGAGCTAGCTTTACTCGAAGGGGCAGCTGAGTCTGCGTCTGCTGGTTTTTCAACTTCTTCTTTCAGTAAGTCGGCAATCCGCTTTTTGGTCATGAGTCTTTCCAATCGGTTTGAATTTCGTCAGCAACTCTGATGTAGTCGGCTTGAGCTTCAGCAGCGCTGCGGCCCCGCCATTGGGTGATAGGAACACCTTCTAGGGCGGCGCGTTCGTGGGCTTTGTAGGTTCTGACGAAGGCGTAGCAGGCAGGAATATTAAGTTCCATCAGCATGTTTTGGGCTTCGAGGGCTTCGCCGAGGCTGCGGGAGTCTACTTTGGTGAGCAGGACTCGGTGAGGGATGCCAGCAGGGGCGATGGTGTTTTTTACCGCATGCACTAGGGCGGCGATGTCCATTGGTGCGGGTGGGGTGGGCAGCAGCAAGTAGTCGGCAATGGGGATGACGGCTTTTAGGGCTTCTGAGGTTAGGGCTGGTGGGGTGTCTACGACGATGAGGTCGTAGGTTTCTATGTGTTTTAGTTTACCAAGTAATGTTGGATCGGTTTCTTGGCTAACGTCGAATTCAGGGGTGTTTTCGTTGCGATCGGCCCACCAGCTGGCTGAGCCCTGGGGGTCGGCGTCTACGAGGAGGACGCGTTGGGTTTGGCTGAAGATGGCGGCTAGGTTGACGGCAGTGGTGGTTTTGCCGACGCCGCCTTTGCCGTTGAAGATTAAAAGGATTCTGGGGCTCATGGGTTGTGCGGCTGGGGGCTTGAGCGGGTGCCGATGAGTTTAAGAATACGGGGTATTGGGTTTGGTGGTGGGATTTGTGTAGTTCCTGTTACGACGGTGTTTCTTTAAAAGTCTAAGTTGTCTGGGGTGCGGGGGAAGGGAATCACGTCTCGAATGTTGGTCATGCCGGTGATGAACTGGACGAGGCGCTCAAAGCCGAGGCCGAAGCCTGCGTGGGGTACGGTTCCGTATCGGCGCAGATCTAGGTACCACCAGTAGTCTTCTTTGGGGAGTCCGGCTTCTTCTATGCGCCGCTCTAGTACGTCTAGTCTTTCTTCGCGCTGGGCTCCGCCGATGATTTCACCAATGCCGGGAGCGAGAACGTCCATGGCGGCGACGGTTTTGCCGTCATCGTTTAGGCGCATATAGAAGGCTTTAATGCCAATAGGATAGTCGGTGACGATGACGGGCTTTTTGAAGTGTTCTTCAGCAAGGTAGCGTTCGTGTTCGGATTGCAGATCGATGCCCCAGGAGACGTCGTAGTCGAAAGTCTTTTTGCCTGCTTTGATGGCGGTTTCTAAAAGGGCGATCGCGTCGGTATAGGTCACCCGAGCAAATTCACTTTCAATAATGTTGTTAGCTCTCTCCAACACAGTCTTATCAATGCGCTCGTTGAAAAATGCCATGTCTTCAGCGCAGTGCTCTAACACATAGGAAAAGATGTATTTGAGGAAGGCTTCGGCCAAATCTGCGTTGCCTTGGAGGTCGCAGAAGGCCATTTCGGGCTCTACCATCCAGAATTCTGCGAGGTGACGAGAGGTGTTAGAGTTTTCGGCGCGGAAGGTGGGGCCGAAGGTGTAGACGTTGCTGAAGGCCATGGCCATGATTTCGGCTTCGAGCTGGCCGCTGACGGTGAGGTAGGCGGGCTTGCCAAAAAAGTCCTGGCTGTAGTCGGCTTTGCCGCTTTTATCGGTGGGAATATCGTCGAGGTTAAAGCGGGTGACGGTGAACATTTCCCCTGCGCCTTCGCAGTCGCTGGCGGTGAGGATGGGGGTGTGCATCCACAGGAAGTCTTGTTCTTGGAAGAACTGATGGATGGCGGTGGCGCAGGCGTTGCGAACGCGGAAGACGGCTCCGAGGGTGTTGGTGCGACTGCGCAGGTGGCCAATTTCTCGGAGGAATTCAAAGGAGTGGCGCTTTTTCTGAAGGGGGTAGGTTTCGCCGTCTGATTCACCGAAAACTTCAACATCGGTGGCCTGGATTTCTACGCGCTGGCCTTTGCCAGGTGATTCAGCGAGCTTGCCGGTGATTTGAATGGATGCGCCGGTACTAACGCGCTCCATGCTGGCAGCGTAGTTGGGGATCTCTTCACCCGCAATGACCTGGATGCCTTTCATCGCTGAGCCGTCGTTGACTTCGATGAAGGTGAATTTTTTAGAGGCGCGTTTTGTTCTTACCCAGCCTTGGATTGTCAGGGTGTCTCCCGGCTGTCCTGCGGCGAGAATGTGCTTGATGCGCTGGGAAGAAGGTGTCATGTCGAATCGCGTTTAGTTCAACGTGTTTAATTCAATGGGCTTATCTATTATTACGTACGCGAGTTGAGGAACCAGTGCAGTCCCCAGCCAACTACGAAGCCTAACCCGCCAAAGCGAACAATTTGCCAAAAGGGCTCCTGAATTTCGCGCCAGGAGAGCAGGTGGCTTTCTAAAGTGACTTTGAGCGCTTCAATGCGATCCTGCATCTGGGCAAGGTCTTCGGCGGGGAGCTTGCTTAAATCTGTGGCGGCAGCTTGCTCATATTTGGCTTTGGCGCGGCGGATGGCAAAGAAGCGATCGCGCAAAAGCAAAAACTCATCAGCCGTTTCTTTAAGTGCCCCCTCAAACGTCGCTAGTTCATCATCGCTCGGCAGGTGAATCTGGCGTTTAGAAGATCGGCGTAACAATTTCATAGGAAGTAGGGTTGATAGACAGATAGCACTGAATAGCCATTACTGTAGAGGGAGATTACGACCTTGGGAACCCCTCCTAAATCTTATGCCTACGTCATCCCCTGAGCGAGCAAACCGTCCTGACCCAGCATCGCCCAAAGATATGCCCAGAGATATTCTTAAAGACTTCAGCGCTGAGGAGCTTGCACAGGCCTTAGCAGAGCAGCTCGCGATCGCCCCTAATGACTGGCACCGCCTCAACAGCAACCGAGCCGTTCGCGCCCGAGAACAAGCTGCTGCTGCACTAGTGTACATGCTCAAAAATCAGCCAGAAGAAGCGATCCCTAGGCTGAACCAGGCTATCGGCTGGCTAGATAAAACGCTAAAGGCACCGCCCTGCCCTAGCCACGGCACTAAGCAGAAATAGACAGATAGTAGATAGACAAACAAAAAGCACGCTAGCGGCTACTTTTACTCCACTGCCAGCGTGCTTTTTAAGTTGGACGCTCGTTGGGCGCCAGTCAGATGCCAGTTAAACGACCACCTCAGGTAATGCCTAAGGCAAATCGAACTTTGGCTTAGGTGCTTTGCGCCGAAATTGATGACCATCTTTGCCACCAGGCTTCCAGCAGTCGTAAGAAAACGCTAGGACTCATAAAGCCAGCCAGTGAAGGAGCGCGCAGCTGCTTAGCTAGGTGAATTTCCTTACCGTTTTCGCTCCAGCGCACCTGATCAAACACCTGATGCAAAATGTACAGGCCACGTCCGCAGTCGCTAACAAGGGGATTGTCCGGCAAGCTATCTGGAAAAGGGCAGGCGCAGGTGGTCGGCCGCTCGAAGCCATCACCCTGATCGCTCACAATCCACCAATAGTAGCCGTTTGCCTTGGCATAGCGCACCGACACCAGCTTTTTCGGATCTAGCTGATTGCCGTGCTTAGCCGCATTCACAAGAGCCTCTTGCAGCCCTAGCCGCAGCTCATCGTGAAGGGGATCGGGCGTAGGCTCTATGAGCGCATCCAGAATCGGACGCAGATAGAGCGTGGAGGTAAAGCTCAGGCTCTCCCATCTCTTAACAGAAGGCGATTTAATAGAAGGCATCACGCTAGACGATTTTTCAGGTGTAGCATCATTCACGAAAGAATACTCTCCTAGCACGCTTATTTCTCTCCTACCACAGCTCGCAGTCAAACGTGCATGTAGCGGGCTAAACAGTCACAGACACTCGCTCAGGGTTGCATCCTAAGCATCTCAAAAGCGCACAAAACAGATCTTAAAATCAAAGCGCTTTAGGTCGTGTCGAAGCAAACAAGCGCAGAATTTGTATTGAGAGATACTAAAGTAATAGCTTTTAAAATTAAATGATTTTGATATGTTCCTAGTTTATCAGAACATATAAGGAGATAGCCAATGTGTAAAAAATATTAGCTATCAGTAATGTCCCTAGCAGTACTGAAATTGTACGATTGAAATGAAACCAATTAAATATTACAGGCGCAATACATCACCTGCAAAAGACTTCAGGTAGCATGGTTAAAATGGACATAAAGTTAATATGAAGAAATCCGAGTAAATCGTCCTATTTTGGCATTTTTAACCATAACCAGCCGATACTGGCGAAACTTTCAGGCAATCAACTAGGTCAATTTTATACATTTTCAGGCACTGAGTCTGTTAGAAGAAAACGGCGTTTTCAATAGGTAGAGGCTTCTTTTACCGCTTATAGAGCGTCTTTTAATAACAGGAAAGCAAGGGTGCTGTTATTACGAACAAAAACATCTTTGCTTTTGACTAAAACCTGTACTTAAGTAATAGCTTGTCTCACTAAACACCTAGTAATTGCCGCATTTTGAGAGATTGATTTTAGATTGTCCGGACAGATCGCCAATAATTGCGTAGGACTACAGTTGTTTTCAAAACAAAACGGTATGCCGAGTTTGAATCGGAATGCGTATTCTATAAAATATTAACTTTTGTTGCGACCTCGAAAAAGGCGCTGCTAAATAGAAATTGCTAAGCTGCTGCTGAATGGTGTTTTGCCGCTTCAGCCACAATATCTGACTCGTCTTGTGCAAGCTTTTGTAGTGCTTCGGCAGCCTGCTCATTATGAGTGAAGTGGCCTAACGACTGGGCTACCCGATGACGAACTTGCCAGTCATCGTTATCAGCATACGTTAGCAGCAGTGGAATGGCGCGGTCGTCTTCTAGCTCGCCTAGCGCGCCAATTGCAGATACGGAGACGAGCGCATTTTCTGCCTTTAAAGCAGATGCGAGTAGATCAAAGGCTTGCGGATCGCCCATTTCACCCAGGCAGGCAACGACGCTCATTTGCACTAGCCATTCTGCGGTGGTTTCGTAGAGTTCTTTGAGATCGTCTAAGGCGTCGGTGAGCTTGAGTGCGCCCAGAGCATCAGCAGCAGCCGCCTGCACGTCGGGCTCAGGGTCACCTAAGGAGGCGGTGAGTACGGTATAGGCGGTGGGTTTATCCTGCGCGCCGAGCGTGGCAATTTGGCTGACGGCGGCATAGCGAACGCGGGTGTTGGAATCGTCACACAGGGGCGTGATTAGCCTGAAGGCAGTAGCCGGATCGATGTCGCGAAGCTGGTTGATGGCTTTGATGCGATCGCCAAACTTTTCCGCGCTCAGCATTTCGCGAATCTGTTCTAGGGTTTGATCTGAAGAGGAGTTAGAAGTCATGTCGGGTGAGTGTAACTAGCTAGGCTAGAGAGGCCTGTTTTACTACTGTACTGAACTGCTCTACTCACTGACACAAAATCTATGGGCGTATTAATTTCAGCGATTTTCCCGATTGCACTAGTGGCGCTAGCAGGGGTGTGGGTAGGCCGCGCTTTTCCACTGGATCTTAAAACCCTGGCAAGGCTGAATATTTATGTGCTGCTACCCGCCCTAGTTCTCACGGGCGTGTATGGCAGTACGCTCGCGCTGAGTAGCACGGTGGGCATTGTAGTGGGCTTTATGCTCAACTGCGCGGTTTTGTATGCGATCGCCCACCTTCTTGGCAACCTCTGCAAGCTCCCACCCGAAAGCCGCAAAAGTCTAGTCGCCACTACACTTTTAGCCAACTCAGGCAACATCGGCCTTCCCTTCATGCTGTTTGCCCTGGGCGAAGCAGGCCTAGAACGGGGCATCGTCTACCTCATCGCCTCAGCAATTTTTATCGCCAGCATCGGCCCGATTATTCTCAAAGGCAAAGGCATTAGCGCCGGCATCAAAGTCACGCTAGGTCTACCCGTCTTTTGGGCCACCTTACTAGGCATAGGCCTACAGATCGCCGCTTCGCAAGGATTCGACGGGCAAGTCCCCACAGAAATTGACCGTGCTCTAGAGCTGCTGAGCGGTGCCGCCATTCCCATCGCACTACTCACGCTAGGCATTCAGCTCTCACAAACTAAGCTGAACTTTGGTCTGTATGAACTATTCGCAGCCTGCCTACGGCTATTCGTGTCACCACTAACGGCCTATGCTATCGGGCGACTTCTGGGCTTACAGGGACTCGACCTGTCCGTGCTGGTAATGCAGTCAGCCATGCCCGTCGCCGTCAATACCCTAATTTGGGTAACCGAGCTAGGCGGTGATACGGTGCGCGTGGCTAAGACCATCGTGCTCTCTACAATCATGAGCCTGTTCACGCTGCCGATGGTTCTTTGGTTAATCACTCGCTCGTGAACAACAGATCGCACTACTTAAGGGCAACCGACTGACAGGGCGCCGCAACGATCTGTTCGCCAGTTTGGTAAATGTATAGACCCACGTTGCCGCTGTAGTTGGCGATCGCATACTCATAAAACTCCCCATCTTGCTCCTGCTGAAAGCTATAGCGCACCCCATCAGTCGGATCTTGAATCACCAAAGGCTGATTCAAATTCGGATCGATATCGTCGTACACCACATCGCTAGAAAGCGTCAGGCCATCTGAAACGTACTCTAGCTTTCCAGCATTCGGTCGGCGCAGCGTCACCTCATACAGGCCATCGCCACACTGATACCGCGCCGCCCAGCCCACACTCGGAACAATCTGCTCAAACATTTCTTTAGTCGGCGTAAAGCTCTGTGCAAAAGGCGGCTCTGGAATAGCCTCCCCTCCTGGCACGCAGTCGTCAGCGACACCATCGCCATCAAAATCAATGCGAGAATCGTTATCAAAGCCATCGCCATCACAGTCAATCGGCGGGCCAACCAGCTCTCCTTGCTCACCCTCTACCTTCGCTTGTCCCATCGGCACGGGCTTCACCACCGAAATGGTGGCCTGAACGGACTGACCTGGAACCGCTGGCCCACACGCTGCCAACAGCATCGCTAAGCTGGCAAAGCGGGCGCAAAAACTCAATTTGTTGGCTAGTTTCATGGATTTTAGAAGAGGAGGCTATCCCAAAATTCTAACATCGAGCTTTTTAGATGCTGGCCAGAGTGGCCACCTGCACTAACCGCCCATTCATCAAAATCCATTCTCAAAAGAAATCAAATCTCAAAAGAAATCAAATCTCAAAAGCTACGGTGTCTTTTTGTCACGTTTAGTATTCCTTAACACTGTGAATTTAGCGAAGTGGTTTCTGGTATGTCAAAATTGAGATATAGCAAAAGCAACAATGCTTAAGAAGCTCCTTAAAGGCGTCTGAGGAAGGTGCCTGGTGACCATAGCAAAGCCATTGAGCGTGCCACTAAAGGGGATGTTTAACAGAGTCTCTTAAGTCATCTCATTTAACAGTTGTTTGAGCTGTCTATCTTGAGCTGTTTTATCGATTTAGTTGGCGTCACAGCGATCGCAACAAATCGGGGAGCCTTTTAATCATGAAAACAAACACCCGCTTTAGAGCCACCGGCCGCATTCGCCCCGTCACCCATCCCACCCCTCGAATGCAAAAGCGGCTCACGCTTATGGCGCTAGCTATTGTGCCAACCCTTCTAGCGGCATTGCCTGCACTCGGCGGCGAAATCGACGAAAACATCAGCAGGCTTATTTTGACGAACGCCTGCACAGGCTGCAATCTCACCGGAGCGGATCTCAGTGAGGCCCATCTCATTGGCGCAGACTTGCGAGAGGCCAATCTGCAAGGAAGCAACCTAACTGGCGCCAACTTAGAAGGCGCTGATCTGACCCAGGCCGACCTCAGCGATGCCAACCTAACCGGCGCTTTTTTGACGAACGCCGTTATGAACAACGCTCAATTAAATCGAGTCAACTTCACCGAAGCAAAGCTCTACTACGTGCATGTCAGCGGCGCTTCTGTCGAAGACATCAACCTAACGAACGCTCAGGTTCTAAACACCCCGCTGAGCATCGGCGGAGATATCAATGAAAGCATGGGTGAAATAACGCCAAAGCTCAACGGGCGACTGCTGCAAAAACCTGCTGCAAAGCCTATTGTCGATCCACACACGTTTCAGCAAAACGACGCTGTTTTTCCAAACGATCTGTTTCTTATTGACGAAAACGAACTGATTGACTTGCCCTATCCGCTCATTCCAATAGGGCTATAAGCTCAGATAAAACGAGGATGTAGCGATCGCTAATACGTTGTTAAAACGTCACACCAATATCTGTCTCTATAGGGAAGCAGAAGACTTTCTCCCTTTAAAACATAGTTAAAGGGAAGACACATCGCTCTCTTGCGACATATCTCTTTAGTACATTATGCGAGAAAAAGGCTACATTTTAATGTTTTCCTCAGGCTTGGTTGATACTCTATAAAGCGTAGCGACGGACAAAACTATGCAATATCTCTATTACTTTGCTAATACGAGTCTAGTTGTACGTCTTCTGACTTACTTATCTAAGCAGGCGGCCCTCCAGCTAGAGTCAGTCACTGTCATCTATTTAGTAGATAGGTGGGTGGTACGCATTAGGCTTAAAGCAGCTCTAGAAGCCCATCGAGGTCTAGACTTCCATGCCTTTCTTCAAGAAAATGGCTATCCGTTTGCCCCCACGCCTTTGATCAAAAAAACGCTGTGCGAACTCGACCGTGGGATGTCATTAACCGAAGTGATGAACCGGCATCACATCGTTGTGGTTTCACACGGCGCACTACAGCCCGCAGATATTGAAGACTTTCGCGTTACCTTCGTACGCGGTTTAGGCTATTGCCCTCCCAGCCTGGTGTAGTCTAGCGCTTCGGCTATGCCCTCTCAGGCTGACAGCACGGGCAGTAGTAAATTCTACGACTGCTCACCATCTCTTTCACAATGGGCGTACCACATACGTAGCATGGCTGATCGACCCGGCCAAACACCCAGTAGCGATAGTCCCGGTAAGCAAAACCCTTGGCCTTTAGCTCATTAGCCAAGTCCAAGTCATTCGTCACGCCTTTATGTCGGTAAGACTGATAGGTGACTTCGATAGAAGCCTGGGCCAGCTTGAGCAGCTGCTTGTCGGTGCAGTCTATCGGGCGCAGATAGGGATGAAGCCGCGCCACAAAAAGAATTTCGCTGCGCAGATAGTTACCGATGCCCGCTAAAAAGTGCTGGTCTAAGTAAAGCGTGGACAGGCGGCGGCGGTGATGTCGCTTTGACTTCAGCAGTGTCTGTAGCGCCTTTGGCTTCAGGTCGGCGCTCAAAACATCTGGGCCAAGCTTACTTAAGAAAGGATGGTTCTCAATTTCGGAGGGGCTGCTCAAAATTTGAATGTCTGAGGCGCTGTAGAGCAGGGCTGATTTTTTGGCGTTGTGAATGGCAAAGCGGAGCTGACGGTTGGTGTCTGGAAAGCTGTGGGCCTTGCGCACCATCCATTTACCGTATAGCTGGTTGTGGCTGTATACGCTCAGGCCGTTGTCAAAATGGGTGAGCATGGCTTTGCCGCGCGTTTCGACCTGAGTGACTTTGCACCCCGTAAGGTCGGCTTCAAAAGGCTTGAGGTGGTCGAAGGCGAAAAAGACTTCTGTGGTGGGGCGACCCTGCACGGCTTTTTCAATTTTGTCAGCGGCAATCCGAATTTCTGGGCCTTCAGGCATGGAAGAGGAGGAATGATGAACAAGGAGCAATCAGCGCGGAATGAACGAAAGATTACAAAACAGCGGTCTGTCATGAATCTAAGAGACCATTGCGTTATTGTGATCGTAAATCAATTCCGGCTGCTATAGCCTCACCGAATCGCCCTAAATTCCATGACAGCAGCTTCTCCTTCAGCTCAAAATTCTGCTTCAAAATCTGCCTCAGGCTCTGGTAAGCCTCACGCTAAAGCCAGGCCGCTCAAGCCCGGTGCGGCCAAGCCAGCCAAGGAGCGATGCAGCGAATGTGGCCTATGCGACACGTCTTACATCCACTACGTCAAAGACGCCTGCGCCTTTCTCAATCAGCAAATTCCAGGGCTGGAAGCAACGAATCATGGACGCAGCCGAGATCTAGACAACGAGAACGAGCTGTACTTTGGCGTGCAGCAAAAGATGGTCGCCGCTCGCAAGCTCACGCCCATTGATGGCGCGCAGTGGACAGGCATTGTCAGCACGCTCGCCATCGAAATGCTGAATAAGGGCTTTGTAGAAGGCGTCGTATGCGTGCAAAACACCGAAGACGATCGCTTTCAGCCCATGCCCGTGATCGCCCGCACGCCCGAAGATATTTTGGCCGCGCGTGTTAACAAGCCCACGCTATCCCCTAATCTTTCGGTTCTTGATCAAATAGAACAATCGGGCATGAAGCGCGTGCTCGTCATTGGTGTCGGCTGTCAAATTCAGGCTTTACGGGCCGTACAAGATCAGCTTGGCCTAGAAAAGCTATACGTGCTCGGGATGCCCTGCGTCGATAACGTCACCCGCGCGGGCCTACAAAAGTTTTTAGACACCACCAGCCGCTCGCCTGAAACGGTTATCGCCTACGAATTCATGCAGGACTTTCAGGTGCACTTTAAGCACGAAGACGGTTCAGAAGAGAAAGTCCCCTTCTTTGGCCTAAAAACTAACAAACTCAAAGATGTGTTTGCGCCGTCTTGTATGAGCTGCTTCGACTACACCAATTCTCTGGCAGATATTGTGGTGGGCTATATGGGCGCGCCCTTTGGCTGGCAGTGGATTGTGGTGCGCAATGACACGGGCGCAGAGATGTTTGATTTGTTAGAAGGGATTATTGAGACGCAAGCTGTGATGAGTTCGGGCGATCGCACCCAAGCCGTTCAAAACAGCATCCCGGCCTACGACAAAGGCGTCACTCTCCCCATGTGGGCCGCCAAACTCATGGGCGTCGTCATCGAAAAAATTGGCCCTAAAGGCCTAGAATACGCCCGCTTCTCCATCGACTCGCACTTCACCCGCAACTACCTCTATACCCGCCGCAATCACCCTGAAAAGCTAGCGGCGCACGTTCCCGAGTTTGCCAAGCGCATTGTTGAACGCTATAAGCTGCCCAAAGAGTAGGATTCTGAGTTACTGCAATAAGGGCTTTTATAGGATGTAGGCAGTACGATCAGAGTTAGTAATTTTAGGCGCTGCTGTGTATGAAAATCAAGCATCTAAGTGTTAAAGGATTGTTTGGGATCTTTGATCATGAGATTCCACTGAACATGGATGAAAGAATTACTATTATTCATGGGCCAAATGGCTATGGAAAAACAGCGGTGCTCAGGCTACTCAATAACTTCTTCAGGTCTCAGTACACAGAGCTTAAGAAAACTCCATTTGATAGTTTTAAAATTGAGTTTGATAATTGTGAGTGGATAGAAATCATTCAAAGAACAGAAAGCTCAAAGAAGAAAGCGCTAGTATTTAATTTTTACGGTTCAGACAGAGTAATGAGGATTTTTTCTTTTGAGAACTCAAAAGAAAAAATCCTCAATTCAAGTGCTGTTTCTAATACAGAGGAGATAAGAAGGCAGTTGCAACTACTAGCAGAGCAGCTTTCAGCAGAAAGTACAGATGCAACCGAAAAATCTGGCATTTCTTCAGAATATGACTTTATTTCAAAATCTAGAATAGAGCCAGATTGGCTATTGAACCTAAAAAATAGTATTCACGTTCGTCTTATTGAGTCACAACGTTTACTGAATTTTGATTCCAGCAAGCAATCTAGAGGTAGTTATAAAGAGTCTCCAATGCGATCTACCGTTGCATCCTATTCTATTGAACTCGCTGAGCTTATGCAGAACAAGTTCAGCGAGTATGGAACAATATCACAGTCGTTAGATCGAACGTTTCCACTCAGAATTATGCAGAAAGAGGTATCCGTTAATGTGACGGAGGAAAAATTACGTACTCAGCTAGATGAAATAGAGAAGACACGATCTCAGCTTATAGAGGTAGGGCTTTTAGATAAAGACGAAAGTTCGGAGCCGACAATTCAGCCTCAGAACATGGACGAAAGCACTAGGAATACGCTTTCTGTATATGTAGAGGACGTAGAGAAAAAGCTGAGCGTTTTTACAGATACTGCTAAAAAGATTCAGCTCTTAAGACGAATCATCAACAAGAAATTCTCTTATTCTCGAAAAGAGATGAACTTCAGCAAAGAGAAAGGATTCGTGTTTGGAACCCATTACAACTCTCAAACACAAGCGTTAAAAACACTATCGCCAAATGACTTGTCTTCAGGAGAACAGCATGAACTGGTTTTACTCTACGAGCTGCTCTTTAAGGTAGAATCTAACTCTCTAGTTCTGATTGATGAACCAGAGCTGTCGCTTCATGTCACGTGGCAAGCACAGTTCCTCGAAGACATACAAGAAATCATGGAACTTACAGACTTATCGGTGTTAATGGCAACCCACTCGCCAGATATCATTCAAGACCGCTGGGATTTAGCTGTTTCTCTGTCAGAGGAAGCAGAGTGAAAAGAACAGTTGAAGCTGAAGCAGGTAGTATTCGGCTGCAGCGAGACAATCATAAAGGGGCATTTCTTCTTGTAGAAGGTAGTTCAGATAAAAGGTTTTATACGCAATTCATCGATAGAGCAATCTGCGTCGTTGTGAGCACTTCAGGCAAGCCATCTAGCAAGTTACGGGTTATTGCTGTCCTAAGCATCCTAGAAAAGTCAGGATTCAAAGGAATTTTAGCAATTGTAGATAAAGACTTTGAAGGCCTTCTTCCCACACCAATAAGTACAGGGCCGAATCTCTTCACAACTGATGACCATGATCTTGAGGCGATGCTGATTCATTCACCAGCTTTTGACAAAGTTTTGAATGAATTTGGATCTGAACGAAAGCTCAACTTGTTTGGCCAAGACGTTGTAACCGTTATTTCGGCAGCGGGTACAGTCGTTGGCTACCTGCGATGGATTTCACAACGCGATACCTTGAATCTAACGTTCAGCAGCATCTCATTTGCCAAGTTTATCGATGGCACCAGCTTAAAGGCCAATGAGGTTTCGCTCATTAAAGAGATTCAGAATAAATCACAGATATTTTCGCCCGCAGTATCAGAGATTCAACAGCTAATTAGCAGCGCTAAAAGCAGTAGCCACGACCCCTGGCAGGTGTGCTGTGGGCACGATTTAACGGAAATTTTGTCTGTAGGACTAAGGCAAATACTGGGAACAAACAACTCCAGCGATGTAGAAGCGTCTAAGCTAGAACGCTGTTTGAGGCTTGCTTATGAAAGAGCTTATTGGCTAAAAACGCAGTTGTATTCAGATATTTGTAGCTGGGAAAAAGAAAATTCTCCTTACAGCATTTTTTAAAAGCGAAAGAAAATCGTACGTACTTTGCATAAGATAGTGCTTGATTCTACGCAGACATGCGCATATCGTCATTTGAAAGGACATGATTTTTTGTCGTGTCTTTCTCAGAACTCAACACGACTTGGCACTACCGGCAGGCGTTACGGCCACTGTTCAGTAAAATATCTTGACGATAGCGTCGTACAGGGATGATTACGGATTGTTCTCTTTGGTCATGTGGCGCTGACGCTTTCTTTCGCGCAGGCGATCGCCTCTTTCCTCAGTCAAGCCCTCAATACAGTGCGGACAAGATACCTCACTCTCATACTCCTTACTCGCCACCTCCTCCAGCGATACCGGATGACCACAGGCGTAGCATATTTCATATGAGCCTGTTTCAAGTCCGTGCGTTATCGCCACGCGCTCATCAAAAACAAAGCACTCTCCTTTCCACAGGCTGTTCTCTTCAGGAACCTCCTCTAAATACTTGAGAATGCCGCCTTTAAGATGATAAACCTCCTCGAACCCCTGAGAAAGAAGATAGGAAGACGCTTTCTCACAGCGAATGCCGCCCGTACAAAACATCGCAATCTTTTTGTTCTTACCCGGATCTAAGTTCTCTTTTGCATAGTCTGGAAACTCATTGAACGTTGAAGTTTCTGGATTCTGCGCACGTGAGAATGTGCCCATGCCCACTTCATAGTTGTTGCGAGTGTCAATAACAGTCACGTCAGGATTGGAAATTATTTCGTTCCATTGCTCAGGAGATACATAGGTGCCGACCTGTTGAGTCGGGCTTACGTCTGGCAGGCCAATGGTAACAATCTCTTTTTTTAGACGAACTTTAAGCTTTTCAAAAGGTGGCTCGCTTGCTGAAGATTCTTTAATGTCTACGTCAACGAGGCGTGTCGTCTGATTTGAGGTAAGAGAGAACGGCGTCTATGCTCTGACGCGAGCCTGCAATTGTGCCGTTAATGCCTTCTTTGGCCAGTAAGATCGTGCCTTTAACATTCTTGTTTTGACAAACTTCCTTTAAAGGTTGCTGCAAGGTTTCGTAGTCGGGTAGGGCTACAAACTTATAGAAGGTGGCAACGGTTGAGGACATATCGGCAGCGAGACGCAAGGGCACATCAGTTCTTATTTTAAGATCGTGCTGGTGAATTTAGGAAAGCACCGCTTTGGCAGCTCTATGTAAAAGTGAATGGCGGTAGATGAGCGCACTCATGTCTTCGCCGTAGCCGCCGCCGATGACGCAGGCGACTGGAATATTGGCAGCGGTGCAGGTTTGCAGAACGAAGCGATCGCGCTCAAACACCCCAGCATTCGACAGCGCTAGCTTCCCTAGCCGGTCATCCTTATGTACGTCCACACCTGCGTCATACATCACAATATCGGGCTGAAGGCGGGTTAATAAAGGAGAGAGGTGCGATCGCAACACAGCCAAATAGTCATCATCACCCGTATTCTCAGCCAAAGGCACATCCAAATCACTCTGCTGCTTACGACCAGGAAAGTTGATGCCGCAGTGCATTGAGAAGGTAAACACGCTCGGATCATCTTTGAAGATAAAAGCGCTGCCGTCGCCCTGATGAACATCCAAGTCAACAATCAGCGCCGTGCGGATGAGATCTTGCAGCTGAAGGACTTTGATCGCGATCGCCAAATCATTAAAAATGCAAAAACCCGACCCATAGCCCGGAAACGCATGATGCGTTCCACCGGCCGTATTACAGGCTAGCCCGTACTGCAACGCCAGCTTCGCCGTCAAAATAGTGCCGCCCACCGCCGTACAGGTTCGCTTCACTAGCCCTTCGCTCCAGGGCAACCCGATCCGCCGCTGCGCCTTTGCATCCAAAGTGCCTGTGCAGTAGGCCTCTACATAATCAGCGTCGTGAACGAGCTGTAGCCATTCAGCAGGCGGCGCGCCGGGCTGAAAGATTTGGTCAGAATGGATAATGCGATCGCGCACCAGCAAATCTTTCAAAAGCTGAAACTTCGGCATCGGAAACCGATGGCCCTCAGGCAGCGGCGTTACATAATCTGAATGGTAGACAACAGGAAAACGCGTCAAGGCACCTCAGCCGTTTCTTCAACCGTATTATCTACTTTTTCAGACAGCTGGGCTGAGTCTGGATAAAATAAGGCCTTTGCCGCTGGCGTCCCGATGTAGCGCCAGTGCCAGGGCTCAAAAGATATTCCCTGCTCGTTATTTTCAGGAAAGGAAAGCTCAAAGCTAAAGGTATTCGCATTCGCCACCAGCCACTGATAGGCAGACGTTTCAGCAAAGGACACCGAAATGTCGTAGCCTTGAGCTATGCTACCGTCGGCTAAATCAACGGCATATCCCGTATGGTGCTCGCTATAGCCGGGAGGAGCACTGACCAAAGCAGCCGATTCTGGCGTTCCTTTGCTCGCAACTTGGGCCATAAAGAGCGATCGCTGCTGAGCAATTGTGCGAAAGCCTGAAGCAGGCACCAGCCAAATACCATCGGCACGAGCCGCCGCCACCATCTTTAAGAGCGCCGCCGCCGCGTCGGGATGAAGCGTTTCGTAGCGCTGCTCCTCGCCTTGGGCGTAGCTAGCAATCAGCAGCATGTCCGTAGGGGCGCTGACCGGGTAAGGGAAGTGTCCGTATTTAGGAAGTGGATCTATCGGCAGTGGCTCTACAGTAGGCGCTTCGGCAGTAGGCACCGCATCCGAGGTTAGTAAAGAAGGCGTTTCTATACGGCTAGTGGTAGCCGTTTTGATTACGTTTTTGGGCGATGGCTCAGCCGGAGATAGTTCAGCCGTAGCAGAAGGCACGCTGAGCTGATAGTGAGGATGAAAAGTACGAATGATTTCAGTAAAGGCGATCGCATTAATCGCCACGCAGGCCGAAATTAGTGCCGTTGGGAGCAGCACACGTAGCCATCGAGGAAGTCGGCTCAATTGCTTCACAAGAAAAATTCACAAAACACCCTTGGTGTTTATACTTAGCACAAAATGTAATTATTTTTGTACGGCGGCGCATTGTAAAAACGGTTGCATACGAGGCACTAATTATATCAACCGTAATTAGTGAGTGATATCTACTGAGTCCTCATATATAGGTGAAGTATCCATAGAAGGTTGGTGTAGGGAAGCTGTAATCCGTACGCTCACTGATAGGTTAAAAAACGCGTGGGCAGCGCATACCTGGAAATACAACAGACCTCTGTGCTCACCGATAGCTAAATTAATTAATAATCGTTAAGCAGGTTTGACCGGATATCGCTGGCAAACTGCGAAGCATAAAGAAACGAACATAATACGTGCCCAAAGCCTAAAGAATGTATCAATCTTCTTTCGCTTACGTATAGCTACCGCTTACAGAGTAGTAATGTTCTGCTAGATGGCAAATAAGCCTAGCCAACCCACCTGAAAAGTGGGGGTTAAAAAGCACAAAGCAAAAAAGCGCTAAGTGAAAAGGCATAAAACACGATAGGTCGGTTCAAATTGCTGTGGAGTCTCAAACATAGGTAGTAGCCAATGGCCTGGAAACATATCATTTATCCGATCATGACCTACTTTCGGCAGCGGCGATTGGCCGAACTGCTGAAAGCCTATCCGGACTTAGAAAATTACACAGTCTTAGATGTTGGCGGCAGACCCTTTTTATGGGATTTGCTCAGATATCACTATCGGGTACAGCCCAAGCAGCTAGTTCTGCTCAACACGCCGTCAGAAGATACGATTGCGCCCTCACCTGACTACACCGTAAAGGTCGCAGACGGGCGAGAGCTGCCCTACCCCGACAAAAGCTTCGATCTCGTATTCTCTAACTCGGTTATTGAGCACGTCGGCAACTTGGACGACATGGCTCAGTTCGCCAAAGAATGCACCCGCGTTGGTAAAGAAATTTACATTCAAACGCCTAACCGCTGGTTTCCACTAGAGGCTCACTTTGGCGCAGCCTTTGTGCACTGGCTACCGAGAGCGTGGTACCAAAAGCTTTCTTTTCTATCTATGCGCTACCTTTGTGCTTTCAATAATCCTGTAGAGAAAGACTACTTTCAGCAGGAGTTTGACACAACCCGGCTGCTATCTGGCCGTCAGCTTCGCGAGATGTTTCCACAGCAAACGCTGGCCTCAGAGAAGGTGTTGGGCCTAGCGAAGTCTTTTATTGTGATGAGCCCTGCGAGACGAGCGATCACAGAAGCCGCCCAGCCGCATAGCGAGCAGCCTGCTGAGATTGAGGTATTCGGCATTCCAGTATTGGAAGTCCAAACCGTGGAGGGGCCAGCCGTAGAGGAGCAAACGCTACCCCCTCAGGTTGAGGATGACGCGGCACTTGTAGAAAGACACCTAGAGCCTATTCTCAAGGCATCTGCGGTAGAAGTACAAACGCCCGCATTCCAGATACCCCAGACACAGCAGCCGTATGCCTTCCAAGCGACTGCGCTACATATGCCCGTACTGCAAGAGCCCAAACTCAGAGTGCACTTTAGCCCCACCTATCGCACCCACGCGCCTCGGTAGCGTAGCTGTCGTTTGGCCGCAGAGCGCTGTGCAAAATTAGGCATGTCGCCCTGATGGCCCATAATCATCACCACATCGTTCTCTTGCAAAACATCTTGAGCGTCGGGGTGAATCAGCGTGGTGCCATCGGCCCGCTTGAGCGCAACGACAATAAACGTGCCTCGGCTGTGGCTTTCCACGTCGCCAATACTGCGCTTGAGCATTGCTGATTCGGGCGTAACCACTAGCTCGTTTATCTGAATATCAATTTCTGCTAGCAGCTCACTCAAGTTTTCTCGACCGGCATTTTGCGCAATAAAGTTCAGCGCGCTGGGATGAGAAATTAGGTGAGCGATTCGCAGCGCACCAATGGTAGCCGGCAAAACGACCTGATCGGCGCCCGCTAGCCGCAGCTTTTTTTCAGAAGAGGGCAGCGTACCTCTCGCAATCACCATCAGCTTAGGGCTAAGTTCACGGGCCGTGAGGCTAATAAAAACGTTGGCCGCATCGTTGGGTAAAACGGTAGCCAGCGCTCGGGCTCGCTCAATGCCCACCGAGAGCAGATGCTCTTCGTCAGTCGCATCGCCTAAAAATGTGAGATAGCCGTGTTCTTCTGCCACGCTAATTCGCTCAGGGTCAGCGTCTAGGACAATGAAATGTTGACGATCTTCTGCGAGCTTTTGGGCCAGCATTTGGCCCATGCGGCCATAGCCACACACAATCACATGACCGGTTAAGTTCTGAATTTCCTGAGTCATTTGTCTAGTATGAAGGGCGCGGCGAATTTCACCTTCGGTGACCAGCTGAACAAAGCCTGCCACCGTATAGGCCACGGACAGCGCGCCCGCGATGATGACTAAAATGGTGAAAACTCTCAGGCCAGCCGTGTCTAGCGGCCTCACTTCGCCGTAGCCAACGCCAAAGATGGTAATGACCACCATGTAAATGGCATCTAAGGGCGTCCAGCCTGCCGCGATATATCCGAGTACGGCCACAACAATTGTTACGGTGAAAAACGAAATACCGGCGGAGATGCGTTGGAATGAGTTTTGGGCGCTTAAGGGCGATCGCATAAATCCTCTCATCCGCTGCGCCAAAGTGTACTAGGCCGCTGGGCTACGTGTTGTAGCCAGCGTCACGTTAGCCGTTAGCCACAGCGATGCGGATAGAAGCAGAGGACAGGCGCGATCGCTTCAAAAAAGCAACAGAAAAACAGTCGTTTCTAGAAGCGATCGCCCCGTCCTAACGCTAAAAGTCTCCCTTTACCTGCTTGGTCAAAATCACCATCACTTCATTGACTTTGCCGGTCGAAATCGGCTGGCTCCAGTCGTTTGGCTCGGCGTAGCCCAAGGTGTACAGCAATTTTATGGTGGCCTGCACCGTCAGCAGATTGCCATATAGCATGTGGCGCACTCGGCTAGGGTCGGCGCTGGGCTCGAAGGTTGGCGGCTCGAAGCCACTGGCATTGGAAGTTTCGGGCGCTGATGCGTCCGAGGGGTTGGGTATAAACATGGGGGGTCTGATCTCCAAAAAGTTGAGTGGTTTTGAGGAAATCAGAACCCAACAGAGCTGAGCCACCCCGCAAAAATGAAGCGCATATCGAAGTGGCAAAGGGTTAAAGTAACCCTAGCCTCCAGACTGCTGTAATCAGTTTGTAGGTTAGCCGTCGGTTAGGTGTTGTAGCACCTGCCGATGGCGCTCGGCAAAATTGAGTTCTGAGGAAATAGAGTTGTGATAGGCATCACAGCCCTGCTACTGAAGATAAAATGAATTTAGTTTGCCGTCAAGTGTTGAAGCGTTGCCTTCCCAGAGTTCGTACCTATGATTGCTATTCCTAGACCTCGGAAGATGACTGTAGAAGCTTACTTAGCGTGGGAACCTCTTCAGGAGCTTCGCTACGAGTTTGTGGATGGTGACGTACTAGCGATGTCTGGCGGTACGTTGGCGCATAACGACATCGCTATCAACTTGCTAGCGGCGCTGCGGCCTCATCTTCGTAAGCAAGGCTGTCGCATCAATATTGCCGATGCCAAAGTAAATGTTACGCCAATGCTCTATCGCTATCCTGACCTAGTTATTACCTGTGACAAACGCGACAGAACTGCGCTCAATGCGATTCAGTTTCCTAAGCTTATTGTCGAAGTTCTTTCCGCAGGGACAGAAGCGGTTGATCGGGGAGATAAGCTTAAAGAGTATTGCAGCTTACCGAGTTTAGAAGAGTACGTTTTGGTTAGCGCTAAAGAGATCAGCGTTGAAGTTTATCGACGGAGTGAGAGTCGATTCTGGCTCTATACGATATACGAATCGGGCGATGTCATTATGCTAGAAAGTGTTGATTTTGAATTTCCGATTGAGCTTCTCTATGAGGATATTGCTCAGTTTGAACAAATCGAAAAGAGCTAATCCACGATTCGGCTGTAGCGATCACAGGTGATGTTGTTTTTCTTTTGAAAGTGTAGTGCGAGGCTTATTGCAGCAGCAAGATGAGGAGCGTGATGGCAGCGGCGATCGCAACATAGGGAAGCCACTTGGAGAATGAGCTTTTGCTATGGGATGATGGAGTGCCAGAACGAACAGGGCTGGCGGATGGCTGAGACTTTTCCCACCAGTCGGGCTCGGTGTTTTGGGTGGGCAGTGTGGGTGCTTTTTTGGGCGTGGAGGAGATAATGCGATTGCGCTCTTGGATGGCTTTTTCGCATCTGTTCTACCCTATGAGCAAGCTTTAGTTCGGTGAAGAGTTCTTTTGCTTGCTCGAAGCTATCGCGAGCTTTCCAATGCTCATCTATTTTGGCGTATGTAATTCCTAGATTGAACAGGCTGCTGGCTTCACCGTTGCGATCACCTATCTCTCTTCTAATCTCTAGCGACTGCTGATAGAAGTCTATCGCTTTGGCATACTCCCCGAGTGAATCGTACGCAATGCCCAGGTTGCCTAGAGAGGTTGCGATGCCCTTGCGATCGCCTATCTCTCGTCTAATCTCTAGCGACTGCTGCTGGAAGTCTATCGCTTTGCCATACTCCCCGAGTGAATAGTACGCATTGCCCAGGTTGCCTAGAGAGGCTGCGATGCCCTTGCGATCGCCTATCTCGCGTTCAATCTCTAGCGACTGCTGCTGGAAGTCTATCGCTTTGCCATACTCCCCGAGTGAATCGTACGCAATGCCCAGGTTGCCTAGAGAGGCTGCGATGCCCTTGCGATTGCCTATCTCTCGTTGTAATCTCTAGCGACTGCTGCTGGAAGTCTATCGCTTTGCCATACTCCCCGAGTGAATCGTACGCAAGGCCCAGACGATTAAGGGCTTCACTAAGCTTTTCCTGATCATTTTGGTCACCAGGCAGGCTCACTTGCCACGCTGTAGTCAGCCGCTCGTAGGTAGAAACTAAAATGCGATAGTATCCAGTTAAGCTCAGCCATTTATAGCAGCGGTCAATGACATCGTATGCCGCCTCATAGTCTTGGCACTCACAGTAATGGTGAAAGCACTCTAAATAATCCTGAAGGTTGGTTGTTTCCGCCTCAAGCTGAGCTTCAAAGTATTCAATGGCCTGACGATGAGCACTATCTTCTATCCCTTCTCTTTTGAGTGCGTCAACCACAAGCTGCTTTACCAAAGGATGCAACTGCCACCGCACCGCTTGCTCTAGCAGAAAACCCTGCGCCTCCAATTCCGCTAGGTCTACCGCCGTTGCATCAGGCTGCATCGCCTGCGCTTGCCGCAGATCAAACGGTACTCGATACACCGATATCTGCAACAACAACGTCCGTAGTAGCTGTGGCAGCTTATCTAACAGCGCATTAAAAACTCTCTCAACCTGGGCTTCTACGTCACCTAACTCATTCTGTTCAAACAGACGCTCAAAAAAAGTAAAATCATCTTCGTTGAGCTGCCCTGCCGCCGTTTTTTCTAACCAGCCCGCCGATAGTTTCAGCAGCAGCGGATGCCCCCCACAAACCTCAGACAGACTCAGCAATCCATCCGATAGCGTCGTCGTAACGCCGCACTTTTCTAAAAACGCAGATCCCTCAGCAGGCGTAAACCCTGGAAGCTGCAAGCTGACATTTTCATCTGATAAAAACTGCTGTCGCGTCGTCACCAGCACCGTACTGTTTTGCCCGTGGTGCTGCCACTGCAATAAAAACGACTCAAAAGCCCCCCTATCTTCTGCGTCAGCGATCACCTCCATCTGATCCATCACGACCAAGCATCGCTTATTCTTCAGCCGATACACCAGCTGATCAATCAGCTCATCATCAGGAATCTTTTCCTGAGTCAAAAAGCCCATCTCTTGCAGCACCCACCGACCAAACGAGTTAAAAGAAGGCACCTTGGCAAAGTTCACGGGTACAACGTACTTTCCCTTCGCCTGTGCCGGTTCAGTCACCCACACCGCTAAAGAAGATTTGCCAAAACCACCCAGCGCCACTATCTCTATTAGCTTGGTTTGCGGCTCATCTATCCGCTCAAGCAGCTCAGCCTGCACCTGAGCGCGATCTACCCATCGCTCCAACTTGCGCGGTGCTAGGTTCGGGTTAATATCCGAAACCAGCACCTGCCGCTGCGTTTCAATAGAGTCGCCAAAGTTAACGTCACCATTGACATTGCCGCCAATAGCATTGACCCGAGCCTGTCCCTCAGCCCGAATATTCGCTTGCCCTGACAACGGGCGATCGCGCTCACTCATCGCTGCCCATCCCCAAAGTTCACCGTCGTCGCATTCACATCCCCACCGATGGCATTCACCCGCGACTCATCTCTCGCATCAATATTAAACGTCGTCGTCGTTTGCTGCTGCTGTCCAATATTTACAATCTGCTGCGCCATCTGCCTTAGCTCGCCTGCCAGCACCTGGTTCTCCGGCTCTGCTAGGTCATCATCCAAATACACGCCCAGCTTTGTCACTGCTGCCTCAGACTGCGGGCTTTCTGGCGGGCCAGCCTCCACCTGTGCGATCGCCCCCTCCGCCTTCTTATTGCCCGCAAAGTGCCGCTTTACCCGCGCCCACATCGCATCCACCTGCGTACCCGCCTTCTTCAGCACCGCCGCCGTCACACCCGTCCCCAGCTGCGCCGCCGCCTTTTCCGCCGCCGTCTCCACAAACTTACTCGCCGCCAGCGTCACCAACGCCGCCCCCGTCAAACTCACCGGCTCAACCATATCTGCTACCTCAGCCAACTCACTACATTCTCCTATCATCAACGACCCGTCGCAATTATGCGGACAGTTCATATCCGAATCTTCAAAATATGTTGATATTCTATGCAGTCAGGGCAATTTGAACCACTTTACGAGGCGTCTAGGAAAAACCGTAGCTTCAATTAAGTTACGCGGCTTTGCCAGTGCTGAAGAAGGGCGTCTGATAGCGGTAGTTCAGATAAAAATGCTTTGATTTCTTGAGCATTCCACGGCTGAGGCGCTTTGAATGGAACCGCTTTTGAAGAGTGCGATCGCCTCAAAATCCCATCCATCAATCCAATTGCCTGATAAAAAGGCTCAGCGGTCAGCCACACCGGAAAGATTCTCGCTTCAAACGTGTGTTTATCAGCAGGCGCATAGACAATGTTCTTTAAATTAAAGTCGCAGTACTTAGTGAGCTTAAGCGGGCGAAGTTGTTCAACCGCGTCAGGCCAGGAGAGCGTTTCCCATTCAGGCTGTTGAACCAGATCTATCAGCGCAGGCGGAAAGCTGCCTAACCGGCGGCAGCGGGGATTGGTGCCGACTAGGCGGCGCAGGTGAGGGCCGTAAGTCCAGAGCAGATTGACTAGGTTTTTGAAGACGCGAGCATCACAGAGTGGCCCAGCATCGAAGTGAAAGTGGGTGGCGCCTTCGGCAGGTGCTGTAAAGCCTAGCTTTTGAGCAATGGAGAGAAAGTCTTTTAGTTTGTAGAGATTTTGGCTATCCCAAGGGGGCGTAATCAGTTCGCAGGGGCGATCGCGCTCACCCGGAAGCGGAGCCGCGATCGCAATTGGGGATTCGCCGTCACCCGCTACTTTCACCATGCCACCCGCAGAGACTTGTGGCGCTAAGCCAAACAGCTCGGCAACAGGATTGAGAACGTCTAAAAGCGAATCTTCTGGATTTGCCACACGACTGACTAGCTTGAGCAGGCGTAAGTCGTCACTGACAATTCGATACCAGCCCGGACTAGGGGGCGCTTTGCGATCGCAATCCACCTGCAAGGTCAAATCATCCACACACCGAGCCACCGTTTGCCCCTGCGCGTCTAGCACCTCAAAGGCCAGCGTCAGATTCTCAAGAATCGGCGTCCCCGGAATTTTGCTCGGTTCAGACTGAGGATGAAAGTACCGGCGCACGCTGCCCTGGTAGGAAGCAGCAATTGCAGCCGCGAGCGTTTCCCGGCTAGCCCCTCTGGGTGCCAGCAGCTCAATTTCAATGCCAACCTTGCCGCTCAGCTGAACTTGAGGCGCTAAGCTTGAGGCCGTATCAAACACCGCGCCAAGCCATATCAACCCCTTCTGGATCGCTCAAAATCAGCTTTTCTTCGACTCGCAGCTTTGCCTCATAGGCACTCGGCAAATCCCAATATTCTGCAAGCTGCACCGCATCATCGTAGGTAAGAGAGTCACCGTCTGGCGTTGTGTACTGCTCGTACAGCGCTAGCGGTGCCGTTCCCAACGCTTCAATACGGCGTCTTTGCGCATCGCCTAAAGAGTTACCCAATATATTCATGTCTTCTTTGGTACCCGACAGCAACAGTCTGCCAATGCGGGCCTTAGACTCGCCCAAATCTTGTTCCCAATAGGTCGCCAGAACGGCCGCATCCCAGTAGTCGTAGGTTTCGCTTGCAAAGAATGCGTCCTGCTGAGCACTCACCGTAACAGATTGGGTTTGTTCGCCCGCTTCTGACTCAGCTTCAGCCGTTTGCAAACTGTCTGCGAGTATCAGCAAGTCTCCGTCGCCCCACATTAGCTTGCGGCCAATTCTCGCTTTGGTATCACTCAAGGGCTGTCCCCAGTACGCTGCTAGCACCACCGCGTCGTAATAGGTATACTCATCACTCTCAAAAAAGGCGTTACGCTCTTTGATCCGTATTTCGCCTGCGGTGAGCGGCCTTTTGGCTTTCTCTTTTTTAGCGATCGCCAGCTTTTCTATCAGTGCTTGTTCAAAGTCGCCGCCTAACAACAGCTTTTCGCCCATGATTGTTTTCGTATCGTAAGGCGTCTCACCCCAAAATTCTGAAAGTGCAACGGCGTCTTCGTAGGTGTAGTCACTGGCGAAAAACGCAGCTCGCTGTTGATCGGGCGTTGCGCTATCACCAGATTCATCTGCAATTAAAACAGCTTCCTCCTCTAAAGAAGTGCCTAGCGCCAGCGTGTCTAGCGTGAAAGGGCCAGAAAGTAGCGTGGCGATCGCCAGAAGGGTAGAGAGCTGAACAGCCTTTGAGTATTTCATGTTGCCGTGCTTACGAAGCTATGCGTAAAAGGGGTGGTGTAAAAGAGGCTTGCCTAATCAAGTTGAAGTTTAGCAATGGTGAGGCCGCCGCAGCGGTTAAAACAGACAATTACTCATGTGTCTTACCGAGATAGCAGCGGCCGCCGTTCAGTTGCCGTCAGGCGACAGGCTACTTACCGCTTACTGACTACCGCTTATTAGGGCTATCAGAGCTAGCGCGGACGGGTGCGGACACGTCGCGAGTGTTCTTTTGCACACAAATTGCACCAAATAAGCTAAGTAAAAAAGACATCAGATAAAATCCCTTTTCGCTAAGCAGCAAATCTGCCCGCCATAAGCCAATGCAGATCAGCAACAGGCAAAGAACAACAGAGGCCCAGCACAGTCCGTAGTAGAGATCCGTCACCTTAATATTTTCACTTTTATCTCGAACGCTCTTTTGCAGAGAAACCGTTGAAAAAAGCCCGTACATCAAAAGAATAAAGTAGAACCCTTTTTCATTGACCAGCATCCCTGCATTCCAAAGCCCTGTCAAAAAGGCAACAATTCCGACCGAAAGTGCAAAATACGAAGCGCCGATAAAAGCAGGCGTCGGTTTATTACTCATGAAAGCTCCTTGCAAATGTACACTGCCAGATTACCCCGCTACGCACTCAAACCAAGTTTGAACATGTGGTTTGAACATATGTTGCAGAATATTCGTAATACAGCAGTTTTCGCTTGTATATCACCGTATAAATACAGCTTTTATTCGGCGCAATGTTACACCAACTATCTTTGGTAAAAGATGTGGGTAGGCTGTGGAAAAGTGCTAATACGTTCGTATATATCGAGGGGCTACGATGCATTATGAAATTCGCTACAAACCAGCTTTTGCCACCCTATTTTTTACCCTAAAGCCAGGAGAGCGCATCTTTGCAGAAGCCGGAGCTATGGCCAGCATGGCAGGCAAACTCTCCATGCAAACGCAATTTTTTGGCGGTCTTATTCCCGGCCTCCTAAAGTCTTTTTTTGGCGGCGAATCCTTATTCATCAACCAGTTTAGCAACGCCACCACTGAAGACAAAGAACTCGTTCTTACCCAGTCAAGCATTGGCGACATCACCACTATTAACCTGAGCGGGAACGAGCTGTGCTTGCAGCCAGGCGCCTACATCGCCCATACGCCCGGTGTCAAAGTCAGCTTGCAGTGGGCCGGGTTCTCTAGCTGGTTTGCAAGAGAAGGGCTCTTTAAGCTGAAGCTTAGCGGTACCGGCATGGTCTTTTTTGGAGCCTACGGCGGACTTTCAGAAGTAACGGTTACCGATGAATTTGTGGTGGATACGGGCCACCTTGTCGCCTACGAACCCGGCATTCGCATGAATGTTGCGTTGTCCGGTGGACTACTAGGCTCCGTTACGTCGGGTGAAGGCTTTATCAACAAATTGCAGGGACACGGCAAAATCTACCTTCAATCGCGGAGTGTAGACGGGCTAGTGAGATTTTTAAGACCTAAACTTCGATAGAGAGCAGAGTAATAAAGATGAAAATTGATCTACTGCATCAGCCGGATAGTGCGATCGCCAAAATTAGCATGGAGCCTCAAGAAGAGCTGATTGCTGAAGCAGGCGCTATGATCGCCATGAGCGGCTATATGAACGTCAGCACGACCTTACGCCGAGGCAAAGGCGGCGGCGTATTCGGCGGCATGAAGCGGATGCTCGCTGGCGAATCTCTCTTTATGAGTGTCTTTCGCTCGGGCAATAGCGATGCCGAAATTTATCTTGCACCCAAGCTGATGGGTGACATTCTCACCTACCAAATGGCGTCTACAGAGCTAGTCATCCAGTCTACCGGCTACATGGCTAGCACGCCCGGTGTCGATATTGATCTAGGATTTACCGGCTTCAAAAGCTTGTTTTCAGGCGAATCTCTCTTCTGGCTTACTGCCAGCGGATCGGGTGCGGTGCTACTGAGCTCCTTTGGCAGCATTTACGAAATTGATGTCGATGGAGAATATGTAGTTGATACCGGACATATTGTCGCTTTTGAGCGATCGCTAGACTACAAAATCAGCAAAGGTAACAACAGCTGGGCCGGAGCCTTTTTGGGTGGAGAAGGCTTTGTATGCCGGTTTCATGGCAAAGGAAAGGTCTTTTGCCAAACCCACAACCCAGGCTCTTTTGGTCAATTAATCGGCAGCAAGCTACCTCCACGCAAATAGAAACGTAACGACTAGCTATTGAATAAACTTTAGAAGGAGACATTTTTACGTGAGCGCCGAAATAAAGTACGACATAGAGCATAAGCCTGCTTACGCCTCATTGAAGCTAGGCCTTAACGCCAATCAAACTGTGAAAGTAGAAGCTGGTGCAATGGCGGCTATGGACAGCTGCATCAGCATGAAGTCGAAAGCAAAAGGTGGCTTGAAGCAGGGACTAGGGCGAATGCTAGGCGGCGAGTCTCTATTTATTAGCGAGTTTACCGCTGAAGGAAAAGCAGGCGACTTGTACGTTTCTCCCGGCGTCCCTGGAGACATCGAACACTATGTTTTAGACGGTTCTACGAGTCTGATGGTGCAGTCATCTGGATTTGTTGCCGCTGGCCCTGGCGTAGAGATTGATAGCAAGTTTCAGGGTTTCAAAGGCTTTTTTAGCGGCGAATCTTTATTTTTACTCAAAGTCACTGGGCAAGGAGACTTTTGGTTCAGCTCGTTTGGAGCCATTTTAGAGATTCCGGTAGAAGGCCAGTACGTGGTCGATACAGGCTACATTGTCGCCTTTGAAGATACGCTGAACTACGAAGTGGAAATGATCGGTGGCCTTTCTTTTAGCGGACTCAGGAAAGGCATTTTAGGCGGCGAAGGCTTAGTCACTCGCTTCAGCGGACAAGGTAGGCTTTGGGTGCAATCTCGCAACCTGTACTCGTTTATCAACTTTGTCCATCCGTTCCGCCCTGTGAAAAGCAACTAGCCCCAGCAAAAATCAGTTTGCACCTATGTCGATAGAACTCCCCAAAGGTACCGCTGCTTATTCTGATAGTGCGCCGCCACCGAACAACCGTCAGCTACTGATCCTATTGGGGCTGTTTTTAGGCGGACTGGCAGGACTAGTCGCGATCGCCCTCTGGCTAGCCAATTCTCTCGTATGGTTCATTCCCCCTAGCGTAGAGCGGCAGCTTGGGCAAAGTGGTTGTGCCTATTTACGAGGCTCAGGCCAAGCCATCAGCTACGCAAACTGAGCTTAATAAATTACTCGACAGGCTAGAATCTCAGCTTCCTGCTGAACAAACAAAAGGAAGAGACTATCAGGTGTTTTATGTGCCTGAAGATACGGTGAATGCGCTGGCAATTCCGGGCGATCGCATCATCATCTACAAAGGCCTGCTGGCCGAAGTAGAGTCTGAAAACGAGCTAATGATGATCCTGGGCCACGAGCTAGGCCACTTTGCCAATCGCGATCATTTGCGGGGGCTAACGCGGCAGGTGATGGTTCGACTGGTGTTGGCGGCTGCGTTGGGAGATGCGGGGGCGGTGGGTGCGATCGCGACCAACAGCGCCTCAGCAATTACCAGTGCCCAATTCTCCCAAACCCAAGAAAAACAAGCCGACGAAATTGGCCTCACCCTGCTCATCCAAACCTACGGCCACGCCGCCGGAGCCACCGACTTCTTCAGCCGCCTCATGAAAGAAGATCTGCCCGCCGGGTTATCTATCCTTGCGAGCCATCCGCCTTCAAAAGCTCGCGTAGAGAATATGAAAAGCATGATTGAGAGAGAAAACTATCCTATTGAAAGGAAAACAAAACTGCCTTCTGCACTAGAGATGCCAAAAAGTGAAAGCAAATAGAATGTTTAGAGCTATCTCAGTTTGTTCTACATAGCCATAGCCCTCTTACCCTGCTACATTCAGCGGAGTAGGCACCGTAAAATTTTTGCTAGACACCCACGCTTTCTTGTGGTTTATTCAAGGAAGCGATCGCCTCAGTGATGTAGCGCGTATGTCTATTGAGAATTAAGAGAGTACGTTTTTAGATGATGTCGAGCTTGTAGACAAGCAGTAGAAAGGCAATTTCTAGGATGTAGCTGATAAAGACGCTGGGATTTAGCAGACCGTCCCACAGGTAGCCTTGACGTTTTGAGATGAGTTCGCGCTTGAAGGCGCGGCTCCAGCCGGTGTAGATAGCCGGGCATTGGAGGCCGCAGTCGTGTTGAAGGATGGATTCTATTTTGGCGATGCGGGGATAGAAGCCGCGTTGGAAGTGCTTCCACTGGCTTTCGAGTATCCAAAAGAAGAGCGGGATGGCGATGCCGAGGAGGGGAATGAGAGGTTGGCTTTGCTGTAGGGCAAGGGTGACAACGGCTCCGGTGCCGGTGATGCCAAGAGCTTTGATGAGCCAGATTTGTTTGTTGTAGTCTTCGATGGTGGTTTGGAGGAAGAAGTATTCTTGCTTGAGCAGGTCTAGCTCGAAGGGGCTGAGTGGAGATGCGGGTGGATGGGATGCCGTAGGCGAGGAGTCTGGCATAGGTCGTTGAGGCTTTGAGCAGTAATAAATAAGTTGCTTCGCGCTTGCGCTTCGACCCAGGCTTCAACAGGCTGTGAGCATTGAGGCTTCATCAACTCTGACAAAACGTTGGTATCTAGAGTAATCATGACTATCTAAAAGAGCGGAGGTGTCCGAATGGGTTCTCTGGGTATTTCCGGAAGATCAAAGCCTCCGAGAGGGGCGAAGCGCTGCTTTATTACGGTGGCGAGGCCTATTTTATCGTCGTCAGCGGCAGTTTGCTCAGCTGTTTCTGATGTTAGGACGCTGGATAGGATAGTGGTTATTTCGGCCTCAATAGTCCGGCCATTTTTTAGGGCGCGTTGATGAAGGCGGTGGGCTAGTTGAGGATCAATGGAGTCTAGAGTAATGGGCGTCATGGTGATAATTACAGGGGAGTGTAGTGTGCTGGAAGATGGTGCTTAATATAAAATTTCGAGTTAGGAATAGTGCATTCCAGAATATGCGACAGGTAAACGCGATTGCTCTTAGGGCTCATACGAAGGTTCACAATGGCTGCGCCTCTGAAAAGACCTGCTCACGAATTAAAGGGCTAACGCCGTTTTCTGTGAGGATGTCTACTCTGCGGTCTAGCAGGTCTTGCTAATCCATGAGCAGTCCGCCTGGGAACCAGGGTGTTGTTTTTGCAGGATCGTAGTCAATCAAAAAGTCGATGTCGCTTTCTGGTGTTTCTTCTCTGCGTACGACTGAGCCAAACACTCGTACGTTGAAGGCACCGTGGTTCGTAGCAATTTCTAGAATTGCTGTTCGCTTTTTTTGTAGGGTGTCCAGTAGAGCCATTGCGGTTAAAGGTTCAGCTTTGATGACGGTATGTGAGTGCTGCTTCTAGTTTACCTGAGCTACGAATTTGAAGGAATGGGCTGGTTTTGCGGTCAATTTAGCGGGTGGAGATTTAAGATATAGCCAACTGCCAGATGTGCTGTATTTGAGCGCTTATTGGTTGACCTTTGCGAAGTAACTCGAAAATCGTTTCCCCATGACTGATTGGCAACCATATTTGACTTCTGTATGCGAGGAGTATAAGCAGTGGTGGCGGTTTTATACCATTACGGATGTGGTGGGTAAGCAGGCGGCTGAAGGGCAGAACGAGAAATCGCCGCTGCTGAACCTGGAGATGATGGTGCAGACGACGGTGCGAGACGCTGCTGATTCTGATGGGGATGAAGGCGCGATCCCTAGCCGTGGCGGGAAAATAACTGAAGAGCAGCTTGAGAAAGAAAAGCAGCCGAAGCTGGAGCGGCTAGGAGTACTGGAGGGGCTGCGGAAGTACGCGGCGGAGCATTTGCTGCTAGTGGGGCGTCCGGGGTCGGGAAAGTCTACGGCTTTGGTGCGGCTGCTATTGGAGGAAGCACAGGATTACTTACAATCAGCCAATGAGCTAGCGAAGATTCCGGTGCTGGTGGAGCTGCGTTATTTTGAGATTTCGGTGATTGGGCTGATTCGGAGCTTTTTGAAGCGGCATGAAATATGGCTGTCGGTTGAAGCCATTGAGCGACTGCTTTTTGAAGGGAAGTTTTTGCTGCTGGTAGATGGGGTGAACGAGCTACCGTCTGAGCCAGCTCGCCTGAATGTGAAAATGTTTCGGCAAGATCATCCCAAAACGCCGATGATTTTTACCACGCGAGATATCAGCTTGGGGGGCAACTTAGGCGTTTCGCGAGAGCTGGAAATGCAGCGCCTGGGTGAGCAGCAGATGCGGCAGTTTGTGTGTCAGTATTTGCCAGCGCAGGGTGAACAGATGTGGCGGCAGATGGGAGAGCGGCTGAAGCGGCTAGGGGAAACGCCACTGTTGCTACTAATGCTGTGTTCGGTGTTCAAAGAGAGGCAAGAGCTGCCTGAAAAGTTAGGGTTAGTGTTTCGAGCATTTACGCGACAGTATGACAGACAGATAAAGGAAGATGTGGCTGTTACGCCAGAAGATAGATCGCTGTGGCCTGAGCTGCTAGAGTGCTTGGCCTTTGAAATGATTCGAGGCGATGAACCAACAGAAATTTTGGTGGCAATTTCTGAGGAAAGAGCGAGGCGAATTTTAGAAAACTACTTCCATAAAAACGGCGTAGCACAAGCTAAACAGGCTGCACGGAAGCGCTTAACAGAGTTGTTAAAGCATCACCTTATTCAAAGAAGGGCTGATAACAGAATTGAATTTCGGCATCAGCTTATTCAGGAGTATTATACGGCGGAAAAGTTGCGAAAGCAGTTGGTAACGCTGCTGCAAGATACAGAACGCTTGAAAAGAGAGTATTTGAATTATCTTAAGTGGACTGAGCCACTGAAGCTAGTGCTGGAGCTTGTAAAGAAAGAAGATTCACAGCAGGCAATTTCTCTTATAGAAATTGCTGTAGGCGTTGACTTACAGCTAGGCGCTAAGCTGGCGGGTGCCGTAGTAGAACCATTACAAAGCCAAACGATCAGCTTAATTAGCTTTACCCAGCTAGCGATTTTGCCTCAGATACATCTTCTGAAGCTTACGAACTCTCAGGCTGCCATTCCTGGATTGCTCAAGGCTTTAAGAGATGAAGATGCTGATGTACGCTGGCAAGCGGCGGAAGCATTGGGTCAGCTTGGCAGTGAAGCTGCAATTCCTAGATTACTCATAGCCTTAGAACATGAAGATGCCTATATACGCAGGCAAGCAGCACCAGTATTAGGTCAGCTTGGCAGTGAAGCTGCAATTCCTGGATTGCTCATAGCTTTAGAAGATGAAGATGCCTATGTACGCTGGCGAGCAGCGAAAGCATTGGGTCAGCTTGGCAGTGAAACTGCGATTCCTGGATTGCTCATAGCTTTAGGAGATAAAGAGGCCCATGTACGCTGGCGAGCGGCGGAAGCATTGGGTCAGCTTGACAGTGAAGCTGCAATTCCTGAATTGCTCATAGCCTTAGAGCATAAAGATGCCGATATACGTAGGCAAGCGGTAGAAGCATTGGGTCAGCTTGGCAGTGAAGCTGCGATTCCTGGATTGCTCATAGCCTTAGAAGATGAAGATGCCGATGTACGCAGTCAAGCGGTAGAAGCATTGGGTCAGCTTGGCAGTGAAGCTGCGATTCCTGGATTGCTCATAGCCTTAGAAGATGAAGATGCCGATGTACGCAGTCAAGCGGCAGCGGCATTGGGTCAGCTTGGCAGTGAAGCTGCGATTCCTGAATTGCTTATAGCCTTAGAGCATGGAGAGGCCGATATACGCTGGCAAGCGGCAGCGGCATTGGGTCAGCTTGGCAGTGAAGCTGCAATTCCTGGATTGCTCATAGCCTTAGAACATGAAGAGGCCGATATACGCTGGCAAGCGGTAAAAACATTGTGTCAGCTTGGCAGTGAAGCGGCGATTCCTGGATTGCTCAAAGCTTTAGAACATGAAGATGCCTATGTACGCTGGCGAGCGGCGGAAGCATTGTGTCAGCTTGACAATGAAGCTGCAATTCCTGGATTGCTCATAGTCTTAGAACATGAAGATGCCGATATACGCAGGCAAGCGGCAGCGGCATTGGGTCAGCTTGGCAGTGAAGCGGCGATTCCTGAATTGCTCATAGCCTCAGATGATGAAGAGGCCTATGTACGCAGTCAAGCGGCGGAAGCATTGAGTCAGCTTGGCAGTGAAGCGGCGATTCCTGGATTGCTCAAAGCTTTAGAACATGAAGAGGCCTATGTACGCTGGCAAGCGGCAGCAGCATTGTACCAGCTTGGCAGTGAAGCGGCGATTCCTGAATTGCTCGTAGCCTTAGATGATGAAGATGCCGATGCACGCAGTCAAGCGGCAAAAGTATTGAGTCAGCTTGGCAGTGAAGCTGCAATTCCTGGATTGCTTAAAATACTTCAACAGTTTCTACTTAGATCGACTTATACAGAAGGTTTTCAAGCAATCGCGGAAATTCAAGAAAAATACAAGCTCTATAGTTATGACCTTACGCAACCAATAGCGCTTTCTATCTCTCTATCTATTTCTACAGTGAACATTCTTCATCTTTCCGACCTCCACTTTGGCACTCTCGAAACTGCCACGCTTTGGGCCAACCAGCTTGCCGCAGATCTCAGCAATGAACTTTCACTCAACGCCGTTGACACACTCATTCTCTCCGGCGATATCGCTAACTATGCCACTTCCAAAGAGTACACCGCTGCTCAAAGTTTCATAGAAAGCATTCAACAAGATCTTCAGCTTTCTTCCAACCAAATCGTCATTGTTCCCGGCAATCATGACCTCGATTGGGCCGTCACAAATCCTGAGATAAATGAAGAAGCTGCATACGAACTCAAACTTCGCAGCCGCTGCACACCAGAAGAACTAAGTGCGGGAAACTTCATTTCAGAAGGAGAGCGCTCTGTTCTAGTTCGCAACAACTTCCGCTACAAGCAACGCCTTGCCAATTTTGACACTTTATACCAAGCCATCAAAGCCACCCCCTACCCTCTCGACTACGCCCAACAATACACCTTAGATCATCTTCCCAGTCAAAACCTCCTCATCCTCGGCCTCAACTCTGCCTGGAACCTCGATCACCACTTCAAAGATCGCGTCAGCATCCACCCCGAAGCCCTCAGCAACGCCCTCACCCAAATCCGCCGCAACCCCGACAAATACGCCAACTGCCGCAAAATCGCCGTCTGGCACCACCCCCTTGACAGCCCCTACACTGATCGCATCACCGATCAAAGCTTCCTCGAACAGCTCGCCGTTGCCGGATTCCGTCTCTTCCTCCACGGTCACGTTCACAAAGCCGAAACCAACCAGTTTCGCTACGACATGAGCACAGGCGGCAGAAAACTCGACCGCATCTGCGCAGGCACCTTTGGCGCACCCACCCGCGAACTCACCACCGCCACCCCCTGGCAATACAACCTACTCCAGTTTCAAGGCGACACCCTCACCGTCCGCACCCGCAAACGCGATAGCGAAAACGGTGCATGGAAGCCCGATGCCCGCTGGGGCCAAGGGCCAGGGCAATCACCGTTAGACTACTACACGATAGATCTTTAGCAAATCAGTTCTGTCTCAAGCCACAACCTTTATAGGCTAAGCAATCAAAATTTCAATCTAGTCAGTCGAGCTTGTTGTGAAGTCGGTTTGAATCGTCGTTCAGTCGCTTTAGGATGTAGACGAGCGGGTTGAGTGAATAGTCAAGTCGATTGAGTTCATAACCTAGCGAGTTAGATTGATAGTCGAGTCGGTCGCACTTTTAATTGAGCATGTTGAATATGTATGTGAGCGAGTTGGGTTGATGTTCGAGTGAGTAAAATTGATGATTGAGCGGGTTGGGTAGGAGTATTTTTGGCAAAAGCTTGTTGAAGTGTCAAAAAGGTTCAAGCATTGCCGTGATTTTACGAGGTTGCGATCGCTCACTACCCAACCCCCTCACAAAGTCCTGTACTTTCACAGAACGCCTCATGTAGCTTTTACATTTTCCGGCGGGCACTTTGAACTTAGCTGAATGACCTGCACCCAGTGAGGAGAGGGTTTTCGCTACTATCGTTAATCTTTAAGGGAAACAATTCATGGTGCGTCGCAAAAAGAAATCTGACGTGATTGATACTGCAAAAAGCCGGCTCGCTGGCATGAAGTCTATCAGTGAAAAGCTAGACTTAGGCAATGGCTGTACAACCGCAGCGGTAGAAGCAAGGCTGAAAGAAGCTCGTGAAACGCTAGAGAACTACAACAGCTTACTTGCACAGGTGGCCGCCGCAGGCAATGAGTTTGAGCGCGCCGAAAAATCGCTCTCCAGCATCTCCAAGAATATACTGATGGGTGCGGCGATGAAGTTTGATTTGGATAGCGATGAGTATGAAATGGTGGGCGGCGTGAAGCTAAGCGATCGCAAACGCTCCCGCCGTAAAACAGCAGAACCCATCGCCGTCTAGTTAGCCAAAGAACGTTCAAAAAAAGAAAGGGATTCGTGGTCATCGTCACCATGAATCCCTTTTTGCATAAAACCCATTTCAAGGCCATTCAAACGATTGAAGGCGCTTCATACGGAGAAGCGACTGACCTGCATTTGCTCGATGAGTGGATTGGCTTTACCCGTAAGGTGTTGGGCGTAGCGCTGGGCGACCGGGGGCACGAGCGCAAAGGGGCCAGTGAAGCCGCTGAAAAGATGAAGGCCGCTGACGTTAGGGACTTCTCCTAAGAGTGGAAGGCCGTCTTGAGTAAAGGTAACGAGGCAGTGTCGCCAGGTGCCAGGTGCGTCTTTTAGGCAGGGGACTTGTTGCGCGATCGCATCCCGCATAGCCAGCGCACTCGTACTCGGATCAGCTGGCGGCGTATAGGCCGTATGGAACCGGCTAATCTGGCCAATTCGAGCGGTTTTATTTGCAAACTGAATCACGCCCGCTTCTAGGACAGGCGGCATGATTTGAGTATCGCGTTGTTGCCACTGGTCATCGCCTGCCGATTTGGACTCTTGCTCGAGGCGATCGCTCACAGCAGGCATAATGAGCGATCGCACTATCACATCCAAAGGCGGCGTCTCAACAATCTCAGCGTGCGTAAAAAACAGCGGCACCCGCAGCCCCACCGCCTCGACAAGTTTCAAGCTATACGCGCCTGCTGCGACCACAACAGTTTTAGCAGGATAAGCCTGAGCCTCAGTCATTGCGCCCGTCACCTTGTCACCAACCCGCACCAGTCCGGTAGCTGCCGCAATACTGTGATGACCACCTAGCCGTCTAAAAGCATTGTTATAAGCTAGTACAACAGATATTGGATCGACATGGCCATGCTTTGTTGTAAAAGCACCTTCTATCACATCCGCATTTAACTGTGGCTCTATCGCTTTCGCTTCTGTTGCAGAAATAAACTTTGGCGGCGTTTTAAAGGCAGCATACGATTGCTTTAGCGCCGCTACATCTGCGCCTTTTTCCACCGTCAACAACAGATCCAGCTCTCGCAGCTGGGTATCTGCGCCTAGCTCTTCAGGCAGTTCACGATGACGCGCCATCCCTTCAGTAAAAAGCGTGTGAGTAAGTGCGCTCGTCCCTGCCCAGTAGCCAATGCCACCATAGCTATAGCGGGTTCCACTATCTAAGCTGCCATCGTCTAACAACAAAACAGACTGACCCGCTTTCACCAGCTCGTAGCTGAGCGCGGCACCTGCAAGTCCATTGCCAATTACGATGGCGTCGTACGTCTGCATCGAACCAAAAACCTAAGGGTGAATCTGCGACAAAATCATTCGTCAGCCGGTCGTAGTCGTCTTTGAGCAATACGCTCACCATACGGCCCGCTCGCACTAGCCAGTCACGATCGAGATCTCGCAAGTTGTATATCTCACGAATCGCCGCGGCGACTAGGCTTTCTGTCGGCACACCGCTGACCTGTAGCAGCGTGCGTAGCCAGTCCAGTTCTTCAGTGAAGCTGATGACTTCCTTTTTGTCGCAGCGATAGACGGCCTGGTGAACTTGGGGCGGGCGAGGTGGGAGATGCTGGTAGAAGGTGCGTTGGCCTTGCCTCTCCGGAGGAGAATCGCCCAAAACCATCCCGTCCCCATTCTTACTATTCGTCCGTCCCACCTTCATTGGCACAAAGCCCACAATCGCCACGCTAAACTCAGTTTTGAGCATCGCAAAAATCTGCGGCTGCTGTTCGCGCAATTCATCCAGCGACAGGCCTAACGCTCGCGCTCGGTGCACCGAATCTAACGGGCTCGTCGTCGCGTGATACACCACGCCGTAAATCTGGTTTGCCGCCTCTTCGTCATAGGCTTTTACCCAGCTGCCAAACGGTGGCATCACTGGGAAGCTAAGGTCTTCAGGCTCTAGACACTGCGCCAAAAATTCTGTCGTTGAGGTTTCAATCACCTCAGCGATATGGCTAATAGGTCTCTCTTTTACGGCGTACTGCGGGAGCGGAAGGCGCATCGCTTACTTTTTGCCTCGCTTGGGCTGCACGACTTCAAGGTCAGAGGCTTTGAAGGTGATCAGCTTATCCCAGTTGCCGCCTTCAAAGAGCACCGCAACTTTGCCGTCGGTAATGCGCTGCACCTGACCTTCAAAGTTGAAGTAGGTGTCATCAACGTTAGTAATGCGAACGGGCGAACCTGGCAATATCATCATGGGGTGTGCGTTTTGTCTTAACGTCTTTGTTTGTCAGTGTAGAGGATCAGCATGATGATTGAATATCTGTATAACGGTGCAAATGTATTTGTGTTGCCGTTTTGGCTGTTGATGGTGATAGTGCCTAGCTGGTCGGTAACTCGAAAGGTAATGGCCTCTACGCTGCCGTTTGTACCGCTGGCGCTGGCCTATATCTATTGCTTTATCAATAGCATCGATCCAGAGTCGGTGGAGTCTTTTGCAAATCCGACCTTGAGTGCGATCGCCGCTCTATTTGCAGATGAGAAAGTAATGGCTACCGGCTGGATTCACTTTGTGGTGATGGACTTGTTCGTCGGGCGCTGGATTTACTGGCAGGGACAGGAGAAAGGCGATTTTTACCCGGCACTCGCTTGCTTTATGTCTGTTTGCTGGGCCGATTGGGTTGCTATGCCATTTGATAACGGCGCAGGTGCAGGAGCGGTGGTTGGGGCTAGGCGAAGTTGGGGAATCGGAGGCGGTTGGTTAGTAGCAGCTATCCCAACTGTCACCACATTTCCTGCTAATCTACTTGCCATCCCTCATAATGTTGCGTTGTAGGTTCGCTAGGCATCTGTATGATCGTGTCCCTAATTTTTAGAAGACAGACTAGAAGACGACTGCTCAAGCTAGGACAATTCCTCAGCCTATTCAGCCTCTGCTTAGTGCTGGCCGTGAGCTGTCGTCCGGGTGGCGATGGCGCAGCCGTCGATGAAACGGTCGGCACTGGAAACCGCGTCTCTATCGGCACCACGCTCAACGCCGACACGCTCGATCCTGCTGATGCCTACGAAACCTTTCCTGGGATACTGCTCTATAACCTGGGCGATCGCCTCTACACCTACGCCCCCAACACCACCGATCTCACCCCACAGCTCGCCACCGAACTGCCCACCATTTCTGACGACGGCCTCACCTACACCATCCCCCTGCGCGAAGACGTCACCCTACACGACGGCACCCCCTTCAACGCCGAAGTCATGGCCTTTTCCATCCAGCGCTTCATGGAAAACCAGGGTCGCCCTTCAAACCTGCTCTCTAGCAAAGTCGAATCTGTTAGCGCCACCGGCACCTACGAGCTAGAAATTAAGCTCAAAGATCCTGTTGCCGCCTTTCCCGCTATCCTTACCTTCTCAGGCATCACGCCCGTCTCACCCGAGCAGTACACCATCGGCCTCGACAGCTTCAAGCCCAACGTGTTCATTGGCTCTGGCCCCTACAAGCTCAACTCCTACACCAGCAGCGTCATTCGCCTAGACGTAAACGAAGACTACTGGGGCGAAAAACCCGCGAACGATGGCATCGATATTCAGGTCTTTACCAGCGCCGTTAACCTATACAACGCTTTTACCTCCGGTGGCCTGGACATTGCCTATCAGTCTTTAGATCCTGACCAAATTTCTAAGCTGGAAGAAGACGCTGCCAGTAATAACTGGACGGTAGTTGAAGCGGGTTCTACGGTGATTAACTATCTATCGATTAATCAGAAGATTGAGCCCTATAACGATGTGAATGTGCGCAAGGCGATCGCGTCTATGGTCGATCGCCAATTGATTAGCGATCGCGCTTTCAAAGGCCAAGCCGAACCCCTCTACAGCCTCATTCCCAAAGCCTTTGAAGTCTACGAGCCCGTCTTTGAAGAAGCCTACGGCGATGGCGACTACGACAAAGCCAAAGAATATCTCGCTGCTGCTAACATCACCGAAGCCAACCCGCTAGAGCTAGAAATTTGGTATCCCTCCTCTTCCACCCCTAGAGCCGTTGCCGCTAACACCATGAAGCAGGCAATTGAGCAAGCGCTACCCGGCCTAGTGAACGTTAAAGTAGACACCGCCGAAGTCGCAACCCTCTGGCAAAACGTAGAGCAAGGGCTCTACACCAGCGTGCTCTCCGACTGGTACGCCGACTACTTCGATCCTGAAAGCTTCGTACAGCCTTTTTTAACCTGTAGCGAAGGTTCTGCTGAAACGCTCTGCGAATCGGGTGAAAGTCAGCTAGGCGGCTCCTTTTACTACAGCGAGGCCGCAAATCAGCTCGTCACAGATCAAAACAGCGAAACCGACCCGGCCGCGCGCAACGCCATCTTTTCACAGCTGCAAGACATCATGGTAGAAGATGTGCCCTACGTGCCGCTGTGGCAAACCAAGGACTATGTATTTACGACCGCTGATGTTAGCGACGTAGCGATTCAGCCCAATCAGCAATTTCTGCTTTGGCAGATAGAAAAGTAGGACTGTTTTGGCAAATAGCGAAGTAGACACAAAAGCCCTCACCCCCAAACTAGGAGAAACCCTAAAATGTCTCGCGCCAGTGCCCTGCGGGTTTACATCACCTCTCGTCTCCTGCTAGCCCCGCTGATGATCTGGCTAGCCACCACCGTTGTATTCCTGCTCATGCGAGCCGCCCCCGGTGACGTGGTAGATGTCAAGCTGGGCTCCCGCGCTCCTGAAGCGATCAAAGCCGCCATGCGCGCGCAAATGGGCCTCGACCAGCCGCTATACGTTCAGTACTTCCGCTACCTCAATAAGCTTATTCATCTCGATCTGGGCACCTCGGGCTTTAGCCAAGGGCAAACGATTCTTCAGGTCATTGGCGACTACTTCCCCGCCACCGTAGAGCTGACGCTGTGTGGAATGCTGATTGCCGCAGCTGTCGGACTGACCGTCGGATCTATTGCCGCCTCACGGCCCAATACGGCTGTAGACGCAGGCGGTAGGCTTTTCGGTATCGTCACCTACGCGCTGCCGATGTACTGGTTCGGCATGATTTTGCAGCTTATTTTTGCCGTACAGCTACAGTGGTTTCCCATTGGCACCCGGTTTCCGCTGAGCGATCTGCCGCCCGCTGGCCCTACCGGCCTGTATCTATTAGATAGCGTGCTGCATGCCAATCCCGGTCAGTTTTTCACCACCCTCCACTACCTCACGCTGCCTAGCTTGACGCTCGGCATCCTAATTAGCGGCGTGTTTGAGCGAATCGTGCGGGTGAACCTGCGGCAAACGCTCAAGGCTGACTATGTAGAAGCGGCTCGGGCTCGGGGCATTTCAGAGTTTCGGATCATCACAGCGCACGCTTTGAAAAATGCCATGATTCCGGTGATTACAATACTCGGCCTGACGTTTGCGGCAATGCTGGGCGGCGCGGTGCTCACCGAAGTGACGTTTTCCTGGCCGGGATTGGGCAACCGGCTATATGAGGCGATCACCCAGCGCGACTATGAGATGGTGCAGGGGCTGATGGTGTTTTTTGCTTCGATTGTGGTGGTCGTAAGTATTGCTATCGATGTTTTGAATGCCTATGTCGATCCGCGTATTCGGTACTAAGAACTCGGTATTAAGAATCCAGTATTAAGAATCCAGTATTAAGAATCTAGTATTAAGAACAATGGCATCTCCTCATCCTGACACCGCGACTAACAGCTATTCTCTAGCCTTGCTAGCCCTCAAACGATTCATCAGAAGGACGCTACAGCAGGTTAGCATTGGCTTAGCCGCACTTCTAACGGTTCTAAATCTGGGCTCACCCACCTCAGCATTACCGACACCAGCCGCTTCCCCTCAGCAGCCACCGTCGATATCGACTCACGAACTAATTTTGCAGGCCAGCATGACGCAACATCACCTCACTCGCGCTCGCCTCGTCATTCCGACTACGGTAGAGCGGCCTATGGTCAGCATGGCTGAGGGAAAGTGACGTGGGAGCTTTCGTACTCAGGCAGATAGGCCAGTATCCGGGCGCATGGTGCTATTTGGCTGTCGTTATCTGGCTGGCGATCGCCCTACCCGGCAAAGCTACCTGCGAGTTTTTTTCTGCGCCACAGCGATTCAACACTCAAACCGATGGCGATACGATCATCATCGGCGCGCAGCCTGACCGACGGTATAAAGTGATCTTGAGTCGCTATGACGATGCGGCACTAGCCGAGATTCGCGCCTGCATTCCAGATGCTTTTGCAACGCGCTCTAGAATTGGCCCCTACATTCAAGTCGGCAGCTTTGAGAACCGACGAGATGCTGAAACCATTCGGCGCATTCTGCAAAAGGAAGGATATCCGGTGCGCACCAGCTACGCCCAATGAAGCTGCGCCTGGTGATTTGAGTAGCGTTTGCCAGGGCAGCGTTAATTTTCATGAAATAAGCTCAGCCGCCGTGGGATATTGAGAACAGGGCGCTGGTATTTTTTGAAACACTCGACGGTGAGCCGCGTGCAGGTGGGGAAGGGTTTTACAAGGCGATCGCGCCAATCGCTACTGGTGGCGATCGCCATAGGATTTACGCTCATAACAACCGCTATCGGCGGTGAGTCGCTAACGCTACAGGGCAGTCGCTGGCTCGTTGTCGATCAGCGCAGCGGTAGCGTGATGTTTACGCCCTATCAGCAGGCGGGCCGGCAGGTGCAGCTAGGCGATCGCCTCACGGGCGTAGGCGATATGCTCACCACCGGAGCTAACGCCTCAGCCAGGTTAGAAGTTGATCAGCAGACGGGGTTTGTCACACTCGCTGAAAATAGCCAGGTGCAGGTGCGATCGCTCGGGATTACCCGCAGCGGTGGACGTATCACGCACCTTAGCGTCACCCGAGGGCAGGTGCGACTCAGGGTCAGGCCCCTCACCAATCCCGACACCCAGCTAGAGCTTCATACCCCAGCAGGCGTCAGCGGCGTCCGCGGCACCGACTTCGGCATTACTGTCCAAAACAACGGTCAAACCGGCGTAGCCACCATTGAAGGCAGCGTCCACACCAGTGCTCAGGGAGAAACGGTTGTGGTCGGTGCAAATTTACAGTCCACCATCATCCCGGGCGAGCCGCCGACAGCGCCTGAGCCCCTACGCAACGACCCCACCTTATTTATTGAACAGCTCAGCCCTATTCCCAACAGCACCCTGGCTCGCGTCGTTGGCAAAACCGATACCGTCAACCTTCTAGAAATCGCCAATCAGCAAAAACAATTGAACCGAGAAGGCCACTTTGACGTCGTAGTATCCATATCAGACAATCGTCGGATCTCAGCTAGAGTAATCACGCCGCTGGGCACAGAGCAAGCGTACGAACTAATGGTGCCATGATCTCCAAAATCAAGCGGTTTCAAGGATTGGGGCGGCTCATACCCGGGCTGCTGACCAGCATCGTCGTGGTGATGATGATGAAGGTAAACGCCTGGGCACCGCTAGAGCGTGCGGTCAGTAACCAGATGATCCTTTGGCGCGGCGCTCGGGACTGGGACAGCCGCATTGTCATGGTCAGCGTAGACGATAAAACCCTCAATAAGTTTGGCCAGTTCCCCATCTCGCGCGACTATTACACGCAGCTGCTGTGGCTGCTCACCAAAGAAGACGCCAGCGTCGTCGCCTTCAATATTCTGCTGCCCGACAGCGTGACAGAAGGCCAGACGCCCGCAGAAAGTAGCGCGATTAATGCAAGGCTCGCCGCCGCGATGGACTCTCAAGGCAGAGTCGTCTTAGGTCAGGCCTGGAATGAGAAAAAAGAAGCCATTAGGCCCATGCCGCTGCTGGCTGAAACCGCGATCGCCATTGGACACCTTCAGTTTCAAGCCGACCGAGACGGCATGACGCGCGAGGTCGCGGTCACCTGGGAAAAGCTACCTAATCTGGGCATTGCCGCTATTCAGGCCTATGGATTGCAAAAGGAACTCGTCAGAATTCCCACAGAACAGCGCGAACTCCATATCAACTGGCCGAACTCTGCCAACGAGCTGACTACCCTAGGGCTCTCAGACGTACTCAGCGGGCAGTACATACCTGGCTTTTTTAAAGACAAAATTGTGATTGTTAGCTACGGCGCCACGATTGGCCAGGAACAAATCAAAAATCCTTTTGATAGACAAACGCCTGTACCCAGTGGCTTTGTTCACGCCGCTGTAATCGATACACTGCTCAAGCAAAGCTGGCTGCGTCCCGTGCCCGAAAATGCGGTTGTCTTTGCGCTGTTAGCTGGTGGCACCCTCTTTAGCGGACTGATTTACCACCGCGAAGTGATTCTCAAGCTAATCATTGGCGGCACGCTTTTACTGAGCTGGCTAATAGCGGCCATGACAGCGCTGTACTTTGGCTATCTGCTGCCGGTTGTGCCCCCCGTTGCCACGCTGTTGCTTGTCGGTTTGGCCGTGACCGTGCTTAAGCAGATTCAGGCTAACGCGCTACTACAGGTGCGTTCGGCTTTCTTGAATACAATGAGCCACGAGATTCGCACGCCGCTTAATGCCATTGTTAATCTCTCTGAAATGCTGCAAGAGACCGAGCTAGACAACCGCCAACAGGAGTTTGCCGAGACCCTAAACAACAGTTCTCAGACACTGCTAGCACTGATTAATGACGTTCTAGACTTCTCTAAAATTGAGTCTGGACGGCTGATGATAGAGCAGTACCCTGTGCGCATTAGCGACACGGTTGAGCGCAGTTTGGAGATGCTAGCACCTCGGGCCGCTGAAAAAGGGCTAGAGCTGGTGTATTCAATTACGCCTGCAACGCCAGCGGTGATTATGAGCGATCCGGTACGGCTTCAGCAGATTTTGCTCAATCTGCTAAGCAACGCGGTGAAGTTCACAGAGACCGGCGAAATTTCGGTACAGGTGCAGGCGACCGTCATCTCTAAAAATAAGGCGATGTTTTCTTTGCAGCGGCTGAACCCTGGCCGCTGGAGAAAGACCCGGCTTCTGCCCCTTGAAGGCAGGCTTTTTCGGGCAAAGCTAGCACAGCCCAGGCAGCAAGCCTTAGGCCAGTTTCGAGCAGTACCGGCACCTAAAGCCGACCTTTACGAGATTCGATTTGCCGTACACGATACGGGCATTGGCATTCCACCTGAGCGACTCAATCAGCTGTTTCGTCCCTTTAGCCAGGTGAGCGCGGCCACCACGCGAAAGTATGGTGGCACGGGGCTAGGGCTTTCTATTAGCAAGCGGCTCAGCGAGCGGATGGGAGGCGACCTGTGGGTAAGAAGCTATCCTGCTGAGGGCAGTACGTTTTACTTTACGGTGCAGGCTCATTTGGCAGAAATGCGATCGCCTATCCCCACCTATCTATCTCATCTGAGCGGCCTCCGGCTGCTGCTGATTGATCGCAATATCACCCGCAGCAATCATCTCACCTGGGAATTGCAGCCGCTGGGCATTAGCCTAGCTCAGGCCACGTCGCTTTCAGAGGCGCGTTCGTTTATGCAAAACGACCCCACCTTTGATGGCATTGTGCTCGACGAGGCGATCGCTGCCAACTTTGAAGAATGCACTGCGGCTATCAACACGCTTCGCAAAACCGCTCGAAACGAACACTTGCCAGTCATTCTATTACGCACGCTCCAAACCGTACCCGCGCGGAGCAGCTCCAAATCCAGCCTAAGCGACACAGCCGTCATATGGAAGCCAGCCAAACAAGCCGCACTTTACCAGGCACTACGCTCGATTCATCCGATCACCCTGGCGCTACCCTCACAGACAGCAGCCTCAGCGCTACCCACGGACGAAACGTTGCCAACACTCATCGGCCAAACCAAAGAAGAAACCCACCGGGCTTGCTTAGAAATTTTGATTGCCGAAGATAATCGGATTAATCAGAAGGTGGCGCTGCGGCTATTGGAGCTGCTGGGCTATCGCGCTGACGTGGTAAGTTCGGGCGTGGAGGTGCTCCAGATACTCAAGCGACGACGGTACGATGTCATTTTGATGGATATGCGAATGCCAGAGCTAGACGGCATTGAAGCGACCCGGCAGATCCGCCAAATGCCGCAGCATCAGGGTACTTGGATTATCGCGATGACGGCAAATGCCATGGAAAGAGATCGCCAGCGTTGTTTTGCAGCAGGGATGGATGACTACTTGAGTAAGCCGATTAATCGCAAGGCATTGGATCAGGCACTGCTAAGATGTCCGATTAGAGAGGCCGGTTAACGCCCCAGCGCCGATATCCAGAGCCAATGTCCAGAATCACGAATGCCAAAAACCACTAAACAACAGACCACACATCCTCACGAAACGCACAAGCAGGCGATCGCTCACCACTTCAACCATGCCGCCCCCGACCTAGCGCGCTGGCACGACATCAACCACTACTACTACCGAGACCTTGCCCGCCTCCACCAGTTCCTTATCCCGGTTGGCAGCCGCGTCTTAGAAATTGGCTGCGGCATCGGGGATCTGCTCAACGCCACTCATCCCAGCGTCGGCGTCGGTATCGATATCTCGCCAACCGTTGTCAACATTGCGCAAAAAGCCTATCCTCACCTCCGCTTCTACTGCGCCGATGCCGAAACCCTAACGCCCGAAAGCATCGGCTACCTTAGCCAAAATGCCACAGAATCTGGCCCGGTTGAAGGCTCTATTATTGAAGGCTCTGTTATTGAAGGCTCTATTATTGAAGGCCCGATTGACGAACCCCATACGTTTGACTACATTATCTGCGCTAACGCCGCCAGCTACTTCAGCGACATCCAAACTGTTCTGAGCCAGCTCAAGCCCTTCTGCACGCCCAAAACGCGGCTAATCATCAGCTTTCACAACTATCTGTGGGAACCGCTGCTCAAGCTAGGAGAAAAAATCGGTCAGCGCCGCCCGCAGCCCCCGCAAAACTGGCTGTCGATGGACGATGTGGCCAATTTGCTTTCGATTACGGGCTATAGCCCACTGAAGCGCGGACGGCGGTTGCTTGTGCCAAGGTATGTTCCAGGCATTTCTTATTGGGTAAATCGATTTCTTGCACCGCTGCCAGGAATTAAGCATTTGGGACTGACGAACTACGTAGTGGCACGACCTGATTTTCAGAATTCCTGCGAGAAAAGAGAGAATTTGCCCAGCGTGAGCGTGGTTATTCCCGCGCGAAATGAGGCGGGGAATATTGCGGATGCGATCGCCCGACTCCCCCAGCTTGGCAGTCACACCGAAGTCATCTTCGTAGAAGGCCACTCTACAGATGACACCTGGAATGTGATTGAAAAAACAAAGCGCGACTACCCAGGAGACTTTACGCTCAAAGCTTTTCAACAAACCGGTAGGGGAAAGGCAGATGCGGTAAGACTAGGCTTCGCTGAGGCCACTGGAGACATTTTGATGATTTTAGATGCGGATTTGACGGTGCCGCCGGAGGATTTGCCGCACTTTTTTGAGGCGATCGCATCCAACCGAGGCGAATTTATCAACGGCTCTCGTCTGCTATATCCCCGCAGCAAGCAGGCTATGCCCTGGCTCAACACCCTCGCCAACAAAACCTTCGCCCTCCTATTCTCTTTCTTGTTAGAACAACCGCTAAAAGACACCTTATGCGGCACCAAAGTGCTGTGGCGCAGTGACTACGAGCGCATCACCGCAGGCCGCGGCTACTTTGGAGACTTCGATCCCTTTGGAGACTTCGATCTGTTGTTTGGCGCGGCCAAGCTAAACCTGCACTTAGTCGAGGTTCCGATTCGCTATCAGCCGCGCACCTACGGCAGCTCTAACATTGCGCATGTCAAAGAGGGGCTGGTACTGGTAAAAATGTGCGCGCATGCCGCTGGCAAGCTGAAGTTTATTTAAGGCAGCGGCTATATATCCAATGATCTTTGAAAAATAGGCGACAGTCCACCGCAGTATGCGGAGTTTGAGGACTGAGCAGGAATGAGATAAACGGGAAATTGATGCTGGGTGGTCGGGAACGGTTGCTGAGTGGTCGGGAACGATTGCTGAGCGGGATTGATAAAGTGCAGTTGATGGCTCAATGATTGCAGAGTGGGAGTGAACAAGTGCAGTGGGTGAGTGAAGGGTTGCTGGGTGTGGCGGAATAAGTGCAGTTGGGGGGTGAGCGATCGCAGCCTAACATTACACAAATGCAGCAGGGAAAGTCCTGATTCTATAAGCTTTTTCAGTCTGAAGAATCGCTGCTTAAGGACTCGAATCGCTGAGCAACCTCTTCAATGGTTGAGCCGAGCACTTGAGCAACATCGGCTAGTAGGCTGTCGTCCTCAGTCGTTCGGGAAAGGCGAGCAAGAGAGCTGATAGAAAAAGAGGATATAGAATACTCATCATTGAACTCAGTCCAAATTTCTAACGCCTTCAAGTATTTTGATCGCGCTTCCTCATACTCTTCCAGTTCCTCTGCAACCATGCCTAGACTGATGGTACGTGCTCGCTTGGCTGTAGCGGTCGTTGTATTCAATATCGATTTCTAGCGCTTGTTGATAGAGCGATCGCGATTCCTCATACTCTCTCAATTCCTCCGCAACCATGCCTAGCTGATGGTAGGTGCTCGCTTGTCTGTAGCGGTCGTTGTATTCAATATCGATTTCTAGCGCTTGTTGATAGAGCGATCGCGATTCCTCATACTCTCTCAATGCCTCCGCAACCTTGCCTAGCTGATGGTAGGTGCTCGCTTGGCTGTAGCGGTCGTTGTATTCAATGTAGATTTCTAGCGCTTGTTGATAGAGCGATCGCGCTTCCTCATACTCTCTCAATGCCTGCGCAACCCTGCCTAGCTGATGGTAGGTGCTCGCTTGGCTGTAGCGGTCGTTGTATTCAATCTAGATTTCTAGCGCTTGTTGATAGAGCGATCGCGCTTCCTCATACTCTCTCAATTCCTGCGCAACCATGCCTAGCTGATGGTAGGTGCTCGCTTGGCTGTAGCGGTCGTTGTATTCAATAAAGATTTCTAGCGCTTGTTGATAGAGCGATCGCGCTTCCTCATACTCTCTCAATTCCTGCGCAACCGTTGCCTAGCTGATGGTAGGTGCTCGCTTGGCTGTAGCGGTCGTTGTATTCAATTTTAGATTTCTAGCGCTTGTTGATAGAGCGATCGCGCTTCCTCATACTCTCTCAATGCCTCCGCAACGTTGCCTAGCTGATGGTAGGTGCTCGCTTGGCTGTAGCGGTCGTTGTATTCAATCTTGATTTCTAGCGCTTGTTGATAGAGCGATCGCGCCTCCTCATACTCTCTCAATGCCTGCGCAACCCTGCCTAGCTGATGGTAGATGCTCGCTTGGCTGTAGCTGGTTATTACTCTCTTCATCTGAAGGTCTATAACTTGCCTGTAAAATGCTTTTGCCTGGTCAAACTGTCGCTGTGCTAGTGCTACATTCCCAAGGTCTTGCAGCAAGCAGTGAAGCAGTCTCTGCTTTCTCCCTGACAATTGTGCGCATCTTTAGCGCCGTTTCGTAAGTAGAGACAGCCTCCTCAAACTGTCTCATCTGCTCATAAGCATGTACCCAGCTTTCGAGATAGGCTTTGGCTCAAGGCCGACTCGACATGAGCCCCATCAGCTTTTTGCCTTCTAGCAAATAGTCTTTCGCCTTCTCCGGCTGCTGCTGAGTGAGGTGCGCACACCCTAGCTTGTAGTAAAGCTCGCTACACGGCATCACATCTTTAGACAGCATCTGTCTCCCAGATGGATTAATCTCCATCAACAGTCGCTTCATCTGCTCAATCTGCGCCTTATTATCATCAGACGCCACCTGAGACATAGGCCGCTCAAACGTATCTGCCTTCAGCCTTTCCACCACCTGCGCCGAAGTCTTAAACCGAAACAGCCCCGAACGCCACGCCCAAAAATCCGGCGCATACTTACTCACTCTCGTAATCGCATAGTCCGGCAGCACAAACAGCAGCGGATGCGGCACACTCTCACGATACGCATCGCGAATAAAGTTCAAATCTTGCAGCACAGGCGGATAGGCACCCACACCATCTGTGCCAATCGCCACCTCTAACCCTTGCACTAGCACCACTAGCTTCTGATCGGCTTTCACGTTCTCAAGCCGTTTCACAATGGCATCTTTGAGCCGCCGCAAATCTCGCTCTTGCGAAAAGTTCATCACCGCCAAACGACTATCCGTAGCACTCAGCGCCTCTCGCAGTGCAGCAATCAACAGCGCTTTATTCTGTTCCTGATTAACTTCAACAAATCCAATCGTCAGCCCATCAGCAAAATCAACAAACGTCAGCAGCTCCGCAAACTCTTCTTTGTTCTGTTCTAAAAACAAGCGAGTACCGGACTGAGCAGCTTGTCCCGCTTCCTCAAGCCCAGGCTCAATACCAGAAGTCCCAATACCAGACGCCTCAGACTCAGCCATTTTTCTTCAACAGCTCCTGCAAAGCCGTCTTAAACAGCTCACTCTGCAACACCGCCGGATTAGGATAGTTCCACCGATCCAGCCCGTTATATTCCAGCACCGACGTATTAAACAGCATGAGCTGCCCCGTCTCGTCCTTCGTAATGTTCTTAGTCATACACACCTTCGCCAGCAGCGGATAGTGCTCATCTGGAACAAATCGCTCAAAGCCAAACTGCTGTTGCTTCACCGCATACAGCACATCATCAGCCTGAATTTTGCTGTGCTTACGCGTACTCGCCGTTTGGCACGCACTCCTCACCATCTGCATTAGCTGCCGCACATGCCCACCGCTTGCCCGCACCAAGTCCAACACCTGCTGCGACGACTCAAACAGCTCAGCCGTATCCACCCGCTTTGCAATAATTTGCGCCAAACACGCCGGCCCCTGAGCGTTGTAGCCCAGGTCACAGCTATCGCGCTTCAGCTCATACACACCCACCATCGAAACCACGTGCGGCTCCCCAAACGAATTGGTGATGTTTTTAGAAGAGCACAGCACCGAAATCGGCACCGTATACACCATCGTGCAGGACAGCTCTTGCAGCTGAGCCGCATAGTCAAAAAACAGATGCTCGCCCACATCCGGCGGCACCCGATCCAAATTGTCAAAAATAATCAAAAAGCCCTTCGGATACAGATGCCTCACCTTTTGGTAAGCATCGCGCAGCAGCAGGTTAGTATCCGTCTTCAGCCGAGAAATATCCTGCTGTAGCGTCTGCCGAATCACCGTTCTACGCTTATCAGCCCCCCGAATCTGCGCCAGCAGCTTCACCATCAGCTTGGCCAAAAAAGGAGCCTCCCCCTTCAAGCTCGCCTCAGCCTGCACATTAATCGAACTCTCAACCGTTTGCTCCGACTCCTTCGTCACCTGCTTAAACCAGTCTTCAAAGCTTTTAAGCAGCCCCGCATCAAACCCCAGCCCCATCTCACGCAGGGCAAACTCAACCTGCTTAATCACAATCAGATAAAAATCGGTGTACTCAGCATTATTAATATCGGTTTCTTCATTCGCTTCCAGGTAAATAACCTTATAGTCCGTCTCCCACTGCCGACGAATGCGCTGAAGCTCCGTACTCTTGCCACAGCCCCGATGCCCTGTAAACAGAATGGTGCGAAAGTCTCCCGCCTCCTGAAAATCTAAAACGGTATTGACCCCTTCAATCGCCTCCGTTTTACGAACAGACGACAGATCGACGTAGTAGCGCTCCAATCCTGCACCCAAAAGTGGATCGACATCGCACAGTCGAAAAGCGTCTCTTAGCGTTTTGGCGCGAAAGTCTTCCATGGGTTCCAGAAAAGGAATTTTAGGCTGAATAACGGCCTATCTTTATGACCTACTTATACATTAGTTTCAGCCAAGCCATGCTTCACAAACCTAGCTACTAGCCGCCTTCGTACCGGCCCAAAAAGTGAGCCTGCCCTTCCCCTATGCCCACAATGCCGTCCGCTATACTTTTGATTCCAGTTCAGGACGCTAGTAGGAACGGTAAAGAATGGGTGGGACTTGGACAAAACGACTGCCACAGCCAGTAGCTCAGCTCGGTGAAATTCGGCTGATTTTTAGCGCGATCGCCCTCCTCTTTTTCCTCATCCTCGCCTTCCTCACCAAAGCCCAAATCAGCTTCCCCATCGAAACCGACATCATCGTATGGCTACAAGCCAACATCGCAGGCATTTGGGGATGGCTGCTCTCACTGGTCTACTACGCAGGCGATACCGAATCAGCAGGCGTGGTCACCGCTATCGTTCTTATCTATCTACTTATTAAGCGGTGGTGGCAAGAAAGCCTGTGGTTCGCAGTCGCCACCGCAGGCGCACTAATCATTGTCGGCGAAATATTCAAGCCCCTATTCGACAAAGAGCGTCCGCCGTTTTTAGACGATCCCTCTGTCCACGGCGCAGCCTTCCCCAGCGGTCACGCCACCGGCAACACCATCCTTTACTTTTTCATCGCCTACCTGCTCACTACTCAATTTCCCAAACTAGGGAAGCCGTTCCACCTCATCACCATCGGCTGGTTAATTCTGATGGGTTTGGGCAGTATGCGTGTAGGCGCTCACTGGCTCACCGACATTTTGGGTGGCTACTGCCTTGGCTTTTTGTGGCTAATGGTATGCATGACGTTGCTGCACGCATCTGACCGCATTCCCTGGGTCAAAAAACTGCCGCACCGAGGCAGAAATCCGCTTAGCGAGTAGCTTTTCGCTTCAGCTTAGACTTCTGAAGCCTTACTGAAGCTTGGCGAGTTTAGATGTTCCCTATGCTACAAATGCTTTGCAGAAAATATAGCGTGAAGGCATCGTTTGCCGCGATCTTTTGAGGTTGGATGAAGGCATTTGTTTTTTCCGGCTTATCTTTCATGCGGCTGAAGATATTTTGTATCGCAGCAATTTTACTGAGCGCTTCGCTGCCTTTTGATGCGCGCTATCAAAGGCAGCAGATGATAAGACTGGGTGTGCGACACAGAGATATTCTGTGAGGAATTTTCTTTTTTAGGTAAGTGGCGATGACGCGTAATCTGTATGCACTTTTGGTTGGCATTAACGAATACGATGGGCAGTCGCACATCCCACCGCTCCGGGGATGTCTCAACGATATCGAAGGGATGCAAGCGTACTTACAAGGCCGTGTCGATAAGGATACATTTGACTTACACTTGCACGTGCTCACCAACGAGCAAGCAACCCGGCAAGGCATTATCACTGGCTTTCGGCAGCACTTAGCCCAAGCGGGCAAAGATGACGTGGCGCTGTTCTATTACGCGGGCTACGGCTCTCAGGCTGCTGTGCCGGAAGCCTTTTGGCTATCAGATCCTGACCGGATGATGGAAACGCTGGTGTGCTACGACAGCCGTATAGACAGTGAACACTGGGACTTAGCGGATAAAGAACTCGCGCGGCTAGTGGCCGAGGTAGATAGAAGCGGGCCGCATACTGCCATTGTTTTAGACTGCGGCCATTTGGGCGCGAGGCTACAAACAGAGCTGCAAACGGGTGGATCATCCTCAGTCGCGACTCGGCAGATTATGCCTGACCTGCGCGATCGCCCCAAAGCCAGCTTCCTAATTTCACCGTCCGAAGCCGAGTCCCTTTCACTATCCCCCAAGAATCAGCAAAATCCTGCGGCCATGCAGCTACCCACCGGTCGCCACGTTGTACTCTCAGCCTGCTCAGCAGCTGAACAGGCACAGGAATATTACGGCGGCGGTGAACCCCAAGGGACATTTTCTTACTTTCTACAGACGGCGCTAGCCCAGACCAAAGGAACCGTCAGCTACAAAGATGTGTTCAAGCGCACGAACGTGCTGGCACGCAGCAGTATGCCTGCTCAATCTCCACAGATGGCGGCCACTTACGAAATAGATTTGCAAGGGCCTTTTTTAGGCGGCGCGATCGCCCCTTCTCCCACCTACTTCACCGTCAGCCACCATCCCGTCGATGGCTGGATTATAGACGGCGGCGCTGTTCACGGATTGGTATCGCCCAAAGGTAACGAGACCACAACGCTGGCGCTGTTTCCTTACTACAGTCCGCGATCGCAAATGAACCAGACCGAAGAGGCGATCGCTCAAGCCAAAATTATCCAGGTGCTTCCCAAGTTCAGCAAAATTCAAAGCAGTGGGCTTGCAGAAGCCAACCCTACCGATCTTTTCAAGGCCGTTGTCGTCAAGCTGCCCTTACCGACGGCTTCGGTACTTTTAGAAGGTGACACGGCAGGGACAGAAGCGCTGCGAAGAGCACTAGCGATCGCAGGCCCCAACGGTCAGCCCTCCGCCCACGTTGAAGCAACCAGCCAGATCAATGGCGCAAGCCTTCGAGTCAAAGCGATGGGTGAAACCTATGTCATTACTGAGCCAGCGGGCGATCGCCTGCTCACAAACACCATTTTGGGCTACGACGCAGCCGATGACGTTGTAAAAACGCTAGAGCATATAGCAAAGTGGCGCGCGATCGCTCAGTTCGCCCACCCAGCCACCAGCCAAATTCAAGGCTCCGTAGAACTCAAAATTTACACCGGCACCGAGGCTAAAAAAGAAGCCGCCACCGAAATTACGGCCGCCCAAATTCGACTCACCTATCAAAACAACCAGAAGCAAGACAGCCAAAGCGACCAAAACGACCAAACCCAACTTCCGCCCCGCTTCCGCATCAAGCTCCACAACAAAAGCAACCAGCCGCTCTACTGCGCTCTGCTCTATCTCAACGAGCGCTTCAAATCAGCCGCCATCAAGCCCGATAGCGTCGGCAGCATCGTCCGCCTCATGCCCAATCAAGAAACCTGGTTCGCGGGCGGAGCCCCCCTCAACGGCAGAGTTCCTGACAGCATCTGGCAGCAGGGCATTACTGAATGCCAGGACATCCTCAAGCTCATCGCCTGTACTGAGGAATTCGATCCCACTCTCTTGAATCTGAGCGAGCTGGGTAAAACAGCCCCCGAAGAGACAGACCAGCTCAGCTCAGCTACAGGTGATAGCCGTCTCACCCGGCTAATGCAGCGAGTGCACCAGCGCCATGCCAGCAGCGTCGGTGCAACCTCCACCGACGACGACTGGATCACTAACCAGGTCGCCTTCACCTTCATTCGGCCCCAGCTCTTCGTACCGCTGGGCGATCGCGCCATCGACATTGGAGCCGCTAGCAAAGCCACCGCCAGCGTTATCGTTCAGCCGCACCCGCAGCTCCAAGCTTACGTTCGGCTCACGACACCCGCGCAGGCCACTCAGTCCGTAGGCAGCCATACGCGATCGCCACTGCTACCGGCTGAAACAACCTCCTTCCAATTCACACAAAGCCGTTCCAGCGCGCCCGGTCTGAGCGTTCTCGAACTCAGCCACGTCACCAACCCACTCGCAGTCACCCCAGAGCAGCCGCTTCGCCTTGAAACCGATATGCCTCTAGGTGAAGACCAGTACCTTTTCCCAACAGCCTACGACGGTGAATTTTACGTACCGCTAGGCTACGGCAAAACCCAGAACGGCAAAACTCAAATCGTCATAGAGAGGCTGACTACACCTATAGAAGCGGGCCATCCAAGCGAGCAGACCCGTGAACAGGGCTCAATTCACGTCTTCTTCCAACAGATCACGGCCCACAGAATTAGCGCTACAGCTAACCCAGCTATCAACCCAGCTACCAACGATGTTGAATATCCTCTACTGCGAGCCGCCCAAGTAGATGCAGGCAGTTCAAAAATTGTCTACATCCACAGCGAAAAAGATATCAAGGCCAGCATTGCTCGAGCTAAGACAATTGCACTCTACGTCCACGGCCTTTTTACAGACACCACAGCTATCCTCTCAGAAGTTGCCACAGCCACAGCAGACCCATCAGCAACACCTCACTACGATCTCATATTGGCTTTTGACTATGACACTCTAAATACCCCGCTTGACCAGAACGCTCGTTTGCTCAAGCGCCGCTTAGAATCCTTAGGTCTGGGTGCAGGTCATCGTAAAAAGCTCCATATTGTGGCCCACTCTATCGGTGGACTGCTGGCTCGCTGGTTTATAGAGAAAGAAGGAGGCGATCGGATTGCTAGCCATCTGATCATGCTAGGAACACCAAATGCTGGGGCAAGCTGGGCTCAGGTCAAAGCCGGTATGACAGCCGCGATCGCCTTCGCCATCAACAATCTCTCTCGTCATACAACCGCGTTAAGAGACCTTGGCGGCATGCTCAAACAGCTCGAAACGGAAGGCGCTGCTCAAGGTCAAATACAGCCCGGATCTGATTTTTTAAGCGCACTGGCCAATCCATCTGCCTCAAAAAGTGGCCCGTCAGAAGTCTCAGATATTTCCTACACCCTTGTGATGGGAAACACCTCACTAATGCCAGCCGATGACACCGCTGCCCTTCGGCAAAGGCTTATGGGTAAACTTGGCACAATTGCCGATCTGTCATTCTTCAATCAGCCCAACGATATGGCTGTCTTAGCGAGCAGTACGATAGCAGTACCCCAAACCCAAGGATTGCCACCTAAGCTGCTGCCCGTAGCCTGCAATCATCTAGAGTACTTCAGCCATCCTGCCAGCGTGAGCGCGCTCCTAGCCGCCGAGACCGAAGCTTTGACAGAGCCCCCCGCAAAAGTCAAAGATACGGCAGTGCCAGCCTCTACATCCAGCGATGTTATTCCTAAAATCGCAGTCGCTGGAGCTGCAATCGCTAGCACGGCAACGCCCCAGGCGGTTCCCCCCGTTACAGCGCGTTCCCAAGCCACCCAGAAGCCCTCGCCTATTGACTCGCCTATTGAGAATATGCCGAGTGTGCCACCTAATAGCCCATCTTCTAAAAGCTCACCCCCTACCAAGCCTCAAAAAGCGCCTCAAGAGACACCTCGAGAAACGCCCGTTCAACCTTCACCGCCACCACTGGCTCAAAGCTCACCCGCCCAAAAAAGTACACATACCGCCCAACTACCCATGACATCTCCAGGACAACCCCCACACCCACCGCAACCTCCGGCCAATCCAGCTAACCAGCAGCCACCGAGCCAACCGCCCATTCCCGAGCCTGAGCCCGTATATGCACCCGAACGAGAGCTGTCGCCAGAGGCGGGCGCCTCACCGCTGATGTGGGGATGGTTGCTATTTACAGGAGTCCTTGCCTTGATTGTGGCGATCGCCTGGGTTCAGTACCTAAGCGAGTCCAGCGATGACGCCCCCCAACCTAGCCTGGTTGAACCCGCAGAACCTGCCCTTCCTGTTGTCCCCAACACGCCCCCTGTAACCCCAGCGCAGCCAGAAGGTTCAGCCAATACAGAGTCAGAATAGAACCCACATACACAATAATGGCTTCCCAAAGAGAGCACTTTAGGAAGCCGTTATTTTACAAAGGTGTATTGTCTTATTCTAAAAAGGCGGGTCACAGTAAACACGACTGCCCGTACGACTACTCAGCAGGGGTTTCAGAACTTGCGCTGCCCGCAGACTCAGCCTGCGCTTCAGCCTCCTTTTTCTTAGCCCGTTCGGCCTTTTCTTCTTCGCGCTTAGCCTTCTTCTTCTTCTCGGCTTCAATCATATCTTTCATGACGACCTGCGCCTGCGCCATCTTCTCCAGGTTCCCACGATAGATCTCAATGTCTTTCTTCAGCAGTCCGCTATTGAGCCCGATCGTTTCTGCAAGCTCATCCAACAGCGCCTCACGCTTCTCCTTATCTGTCAGCGCCTCAGCCTCAATCGCCTCAATCACGTTGTACAGGCCCGTCGCAAACAAGCGGCTGTACTTAAACTTAGGATTCGCAATCACCTTATGAAGGTTGCCCTTAAGAGCATCGCCGCCGTTCGTTTTAGCGTCTTCTAATAAAGTCTTAAACGCATCAACAGAAGGCACGCCTTTCGCCGCTTCTAATATCTCAATCGCATCGCGACGATACTGAGCCGGGTCACCTTCTACCGCCTTAACAATCGCCTCATAAATCGGCTCTCTGTCCGCCTCAGGCTCATAGCCCGCCATAAAGCGGTCGAACACGCTGACCACACCCAGCGCATAGATAGAATCGTAAGAAAAGTCTACGTTCACTAAGAGCAGGTGCATTTCCACCATTAACTCTTCAACCACACGGCGATAGATCGCGCTGATGGGACGAGTGTGCGCGCCATAGAAGGCTCGCTTTGTCTCTGAAACCGTGCGGACGTTATTCACAAGTAAACGCTCTTTTATTTAAATACTCTTTGTAAACATATTGTTACGCTTCTTGTGTCCCTTTGCCAAGCTGTTTGTTACCGAACACTAAGCGCACTCTAATTTCACTTCTACTTCTATGGCTTCTTCTCCCCCAAGCACGTCCCTAAACACGCCCCTAGACACGCCCCTAGACACGCTAGTCACCTATCTCAGTGGTGAGTTTGAAAATCAGGCTCAGGCCGCCGAATCGCCCACCTGGTTCGTGCATCTCAGGCTATGGCAAAAGCGAGTGCCCGGCTTATCTTCAGAAAATGTGCATACGCTATTTTTAGAGCAGGCTAGCGTCGTAGGCACTAAGCCGCCTTACCGCCAGCGTATTTTACAGCTCACCGAAAAGGCAGATCAGCTACGCGGTGAGTACTTTGCGCTAAAGCAACCTTCAGCATTTATCGGCGCAGGAACAGATGGCGCATTGCTTAATCGCCTCTCTACTGACGATTTAGTCAGCCTGCCTAATAGCGAAGCGCACATTCAATATCAAGCAGCGGCTGACGGCTATCAATTTCAATCGGCTTTGCCAGACGGAAAGCTGTGCTCGTTTGAGTATGGTGGCCAGCAGCGTTACGTCTATTTAGGGTTCGATATTAAGCGGCGACCCGATGGCGTAATAGAGCTGCTGACCTATGACAAAGGAATAGCCCCCGACACTGGCCGAGGGCTATGGGGCGCGCTAATGGGGCCGTTTCAGATGATTAAGCGCTAAGCTGCTGCGACGCTATAGGGCTTTTCTAGCGCCTCTTCCTCTGTTTGATAAATCTCAAATACGGAGTCCATCATGGTGACTTCAAAAACAAGCTTGGCTTCGGGGTGCACGTTGCAAATGCGGAAGCTGCCTTCAATTTTGTCGGCATCGCGCATGCCCGCGACCAGAGAAGTCAGGCCCGAGCTGTCAATAAAATTAACTTCACTGAGATTCACTAAAATGTGAGGCGTCTCGGTAGAAATGGTCTCTTGCAACTTGAGGCGGAACTGCCAAGCCGTGGTGATATCTAGCCGCCCAGTAGGGGCCAAAATCACGACCTGCTTACCGTCAGGGGTTGTAAAATCTCGCTGCTCCATACCGCTGTTGCCACTCTCTAGTGTAGATTTTCAGGGCGCTTGGTTAGCGCTTCGTTAATCTTTAGAGTGCCCACGGTGTATGAATCATCACGACCGTTCGCCTGCGTAATCAAACGGAGTTGATGAATCTATCTCTTGTTTATATTCAGGGAAATTAGCATTTGAAGTGCCACCAGCTATGCCTTCATTTCTGCCCAGTCTTGAGGCTTTAGGAAAACGTCGTACAGCTTAGCTTCGGGAGTACCGGGCTCAGGATGGTAGTTGTATTCCCAGCGCACCATGGGCGGCAGCGACATCAGAATAGATTCGGTACGACCGTTTGTTTGCAGGCCGAACAACGTCCCTCGATCGAATACCAGATTAAATTCTACATACCGGCCTCGGCGGTAGAGCTGGAAGTCGCGTTCTTTCTCGCCGTACGCTTTGCTGTCGTTGCTTTCGACGATGGGCACGTAGGCTGGCAAAAAGGCGTCGCCGCAGTCTACGGCAAAATTGAAGATATCTTCCCAGGTGCGATTGGGCGCGCTGCCTGCTTTTTTGCTGTATAGGGCAGCGGGGCCGTCTTGGTTGTGGCCGCGATAGAGTTCGCCGCGCTGGCCGTTTTGGTAGTCGAAAAAGATGCCGCCGACGCCTCTAGGCTCCGCGCGGTGCTTGAGGAAAAAGTACTCGTCGCACCAGCGCTTGAAGTTGGGGTAGTAGTCTTTGTTGTGCTTGTCGCAGGTGTCTTTGAGCGTTTTGTGAAAGTGGATAACGTCAGCTTCGGTGGTGTAGTAGGGCGTTAAGTCGATGCCGCCACCGAACCACCAGACGGGGCCTGCCTCGAAGTAGCGATAGTTGAGGTGCACGGTGGGCACGTGAGGATTGCGCGGGTGGAGCACCATAGAGGTGCCGGTGGCGTAAAACTGGTGGCCTTCGGCTTCGGGGCGCTTTTGCAAAATGGACGGTGGCAGCTTGTCGCCCCACACTTCGGAGAAGCCGACGCCGCCTTGCTCGAACACTTTGCCTTCTTTCATCACGCGCGATCGCCCGCCGCCGCCTTCGGGCCTCTGCCAAGCGTCTTCTTGAAATTTGCCGACGCCATCAACCGCTTCTAGCTTCTTACAAATTCGATCCTGAAGTCCTTTAAAGGCATTGCTCACTCGCTCGCGTGAGCCTTCGGGAGGGAGCGTTAGGGTTGGCGCGTCTGTAGCGGCCTCCTCAGTAGCTTTTTCGTTAGCTTTTGGGCGAACAGCCTTTACAGGAGAGAGCGTCATAGTGTCTAAAACTGTCTGGTTAAAGGGGTCGAAGTCGAATGCAATCGGCTCATTTTTGCCGACTTCTATTTAGTCAATCACGGTTTAAAGGATTTATTGCGTTTTTGAAACAGAGCGTGACAATCTGTGACAAGTTCCGGGTGGCTAAGACGGTAAGAATAGGGTGATTGTGGGCGCCAAACGAAGGTAGGCCTCTAGTGCGACTGTATGTCTATAGATGGGTGGATGCTAGGCGCGATCGCCTAAACTGGTAGACGGATACTGGGTGAAATTGCTTAGCGGGAAATAAAGACTAGCTCTTAAAGAATTGGGTAAAAGGTGAGGCGATCGCCATGACATGGCTCCAGAACAAGCAAGCAGGCCTCGCTGCCTGGATTAACCGGATCAAAAAGCGCCTAGATAAACGACTGGCTATTTTTTTGCGGAGCCAAACGTCTGCCAAAAGGCGGCGGACTCGGTTTGAAGGAAGTGTATTGAACGAGCCCACGCGATCGCAAGGCCTGTGGAGCAACGGCAAAGCCTCTAAAACCTGCGAAAGCAACTATTGGGCCCAAAGCAGTGCCCCTGCCGAAATCCTGTGGCAGCTAGTCACCAACCTGGCCGATTTAGCCACCTGGCATCCGCTGATCGCCTCTACAAACGCCCCACGCGGACAAAGCGCCAAGCCTGGACTGATCTATCGCGTGGCTAGCAGCTATTTTCCTATCTCCACCCAAATCTTTGTAGAGCGCGTTCTTCCTGGAGAACTCATCAGCATTCGCCTCTTTCCCTTCCCTGGCCTGCAAGAACGCGTCACCTACCGCATCGTCTCTACGCTATGCGGCACCTGCGTTCTGTACTCCATTACGCTTAGCGGCTGGCTCTCTCCCCTCGCTTGGCCCATGATTAAGCCGCACGTTACGAAAGTGGCCGCTGCGCTGGTTGAGGCCGCTGAGCAGGTGCATACCGGAGCCCTATCAGAGACTCAGCTACGGCAGGAAACGGATATTTTTGGTGGATTAGTGTAAGCTCGCATCGCATCGCGCTAGTATTTGCAGTAGCTAACCCCTGCCACCCTCAATGATTAAAACGCTCGATACAGCCTCCGTCTTAGAAGTCCTTAAGCCCGTTCAAGACCCGGAGCTGCAAAAGAGTCTGGTCGCGCTAAATATGATTCGCAACGTCACCGTAGACGGTGGCCACGTCAGCTTTACGCTCGTACTCACCACGCCTGCTTGTCCCCTACGTGAGTTCATCGTCGAAGACTGTGAAAAAGCAGTGCGCACGCTACCTGGCGTCGAGAAAGTAGACATTGAAGTCACGGCTGAAACGCCCCAGCAAAAAGCCCTTCCCGATCGCACTGGCATCGATGGCGTCAAAAATATTCTGGCCGTGACCAGCGGCAAAGGCGGCGTTGGCAAAAGCACCGTGGCTATCAATATCGCGGTCGCCTTGGCTAAAACTGGCGCAACCGTTGGCCTGATTGACGCTGACATTTACGGCCCTAACGCCCCTACGATGATGGGCCTCAGCGAAGCGAACGTTACCGTCCGTGACGACAACGGCGCGCAGGTTCTAGAGCCTGCCTTCAACCATGGCGTGAAGATGGTTTCCATGGGCTTTTTGATTGATAAAGATCAGCCGGTCGTGTGGCGTGGCCCGATGCTCAACGGCGTGATTCGTCAGTTTTTGTATCAGGTGCAGTGGGGTGAGCTGGACTATATGGTGGTCGATATGCCACCTGGTACGGGAGACGCACAGCTGACGCTGGCTCAGGCAGTGCCGATGGCAGGTGCGATCATCGTAACTACGCCGCAAAATGTAGCGCTTTCTGATGCGAGGCGCGGGCTTAAAATGTTCGAGCAGCTAAATGTGCCAATTTTGGGCTTAGTGGAAAATATGAGCTACTTTGTGCCGCCTGATATGCCCGACAAAAAATACGCCATTTTTGGTACGGATGGCGGTGAAAAAGCGGCGGAAGAGTTAGGCGTGACGCTGCTGGGTAAGGTGCCTTTGGAAATGCCCGTTCGTGAGGGCGGGGACTCTGGTGTGCCGATTGTGATTTCTGCGCCGGAGTCGGCTTCTGCGATCGCCCTCACAAATATTGCCAAGCAGGCCGCCGCGAAAATTTCAGTCGCCGCACTGACTTAAAGTCTTCTCCATGTACTAGCGCTCTTGCACAGCCTTCTTCCGTCACTCTGCGCGAGCACGCTATCGGCAGAAGGCTTTCTAATATTCGTATCCCTAATATATCGACTGACGACAGCTATGTCTTCTTATTCTCCTAATTCGTCACTACTTCAAAGGCGCTGGAAAAGACTGTTTCACGGCTGGCAAGGCGTAGACTGGCTGCTGTTTATGCTGCCGGTAGGCGTCACCATTTTCTCTAGCATTCTGATTAGCAGCACTCAAAAATACACGGGTGAAACTGGGTTTGCGGTAAATCATGCGGTGCTCGGTGCAATTGGTGCAGGGCTGGCGCTGTGGATTGCCCGAAGTAGGTATGAAGTTCTGCTGCAATGGCGCTGGATTATCTATGCCGGAACCATTGCCTCTCTGCTAGCGGTAATGGCCGTGGGTACAGAAGGACTGGGCGCACAGCGCTGGATTAGTATTTTTGGCTTTAACGTGCAGCCCTCGGAGTTTGCCAAGCTGGGCGCGATTATTACATTAGCAGCGACGTTGAAAGACCGAGACGCTTCAACGCTGTACGGCATGATTAAAGCGCTGGCGATTACGGCGGTGCCATGGGCGTTAGTCTTTTTGCAGCCTGACTTAGGCACATCGCTAGTGTTTGGCGCGATTACGCTTGGCATGCTGTATTGGAGCGGCACCAACCCTGGCTGGCTAATTTTAATGATTTCACCGCTGGTGGCAGCGATTTTGTTTCACGTTTCGCAGCCTGTATGGATTGCTTGGGCGGTGCTAATGGGAATTGTGGCGTTTCGATCTTTGCCCTGGTGGTCGCTTTATAGTGGGGCGATCGCGCTCATTCTCAATCTCCTCTCCGGCAAGCTCGGCCAAATCATGTGGGGATTCTTAAAGGACTACCAAAAAGACCGCCTTAGCCTCTTTCTAGACCCTGAAAAAGATCCCTTAGGCGGCGGCTATCACCTTATTCAGTCGCGAATTGCTATCGGTGCCGGAGAACTATGGGGCCGAGGGCTATTTCACGGCACCCAAACGCAGCTCAGCTTCATTCCCGAGCAGCACACAGACTTCATCTTTTCGGCTGTAGGAGAGGAACTAGGCTTCGTGGGTGGCATGGCGTTGCTCCTCGCCTTCTGGCTTATCTGCTTGCGCCTGGTCATGATTGCTCAAAACGCAAAAGACAACTTCGGCTCATTGCTCGCGGTGGGCGTTCTTTCGATGATTGTCTTCCAAGCGATTGTCAACATTTGCATGACGATTGGCCTTGCTCCTATCACCGGCATTCCGCTGCCCTGGATGAGCTACGGACGCTCAGCGCTACTCACTAACTTCATTGCGATAGGCCTGGTGGAATCAGTAGCTAACTATCGATTTAGGCTGAAGTTCTAGCGGTCAAAATTTAGCTATTTAACAACATTCACATCTCTAGCATCACAACCTAAACCTCTTTCTATGTGGACTATCAGGGCGCTCATCTTGCTAGTAGCTGCATCGGTATGCTTCTTACTTAACGCACCAGCCTTTGCGATATCAACTTCACCAACGTCTATCTATCTTGCCGAAACAGCTTGGACATATCAGGATCTCACCGGCCCCGATTACTGGGCCGAGCTAGACCCTACTTTTGAAGCCTGTGGCAGCGGCAAAGGCCAGTCGCCTATCAACCTTACAGCGGCTGAATCGGCAGACCTGGTAAACCCTAACTTTCACTACGAGCCAGTGCCGCTGAACATACTCAACAACGGCCATACCGTTCAAGTCCCCTATGCACCTGGCAGTTTTATTACCCTCGACGGCCAACATTACAATTTGCTTCAGTTTCACTTTCACAGTCCTAGCGAACATGCGGTAGATGGCCAGCCTTGGGACGCAGAGCTGCATTTAGTTCATCAAAACGAGGTAGGCGATATAGCCGTCGTTGCTGTTTTGTTGCAGGCGGATGATGTCAACGCAAGTATTCAGTACGCCGCGCTGAGCGAGCAGCTACCCGCCAAAGCAGGCGAGAAACTGCGTACAGAAAAGATGATCAACGCACAAAAACTACTGCCAGATAAAACAACAACCTATCGCTACAGTGGTTCACTCACGACACCGCCCTGCTCAGAATCCGTAACTTGGCTAGTGATGACAGAGCCCGTAAGCCTGAGCGCAGCAGAGATTGACGGCTACAAAAAACTGTTGAACCACAACAATCGACCACTCCAGCTGTTGAACAGTCGCGCGGTGCAAATGGATATGTCGCCATAGCTGAAATGCGGGATATCACAATATGAGATATCTGCGCTATTCCTCTTCCATTGAACCCGCAGACGGCGCTTCTTCAGCGGCTTCCTCGCGGACGGCTTCCACTTCGGCAGAATCTAGTTCTTCCGGATCAACAGGCAGTACTTCCTTAAAGCGAATAATTTCCTGACGCGGATCAGCAAAGCTGACCTGCACGTTTATTCTCTCGCCTAGTGCCACTGAACGATCGAAGCGCATCGCAAACTCTAAGCCCAAATCTTCAAAAATAATCAGACCGAGACCTTCGTGTTCTCTAAGCCAGCGAACAACAACGGCTTCCCAACTTTGACCGCGATTTTCTTCTGTCTGGCGTCTGAGATATTCTGTGGCCCAGTAGCGCTTGGTTTGCCGCTCTACCTGTACCGCTTCGTAGGCCGCATTCGACGCGCTCATAATCATCTCGGACAGATCCGTACCTGGAAACGGTAAAGGCTCGCCTCTCAGGTGCGCTTTGATCTGAAAGTGCCCCATCAGATCGGTGTAGCGGCGAATAGGTGAAGTGACCTGGCAGTAGCGGTCTAGCCCCAACGTGGCGTGGCGGACGGGATTGGTGCCCATTTCACTGCGGGTCATGCAGCGGCGAATGGCTGAGTCTCGCACCCAGCCGCCTTCTAGCTGCATAAGTTCTTCTTCAGGTGGAAGTTCGGGTTGGGGCTGGCCTCGGTAGGGTAAGGGCAGCTCGTTTGCTTCGCCGTAGCGAGCGCCGACTTCTCCGGTAAGAATCATCATTTCAGCCACCATTTCACGGGAAGCGGAAGACTCGATCATGTCGATGGTGATGTCGTTGTCTCGTACTTTTATAGAAGATTCGGGAAGCTGAATGGTAATGGCTCCCTGAGCTTTTCGCCAGGAGAGGCGGGCTTCAGCGGCTTGGGCGATCGCCATCAGTTCACCTTCGGCCTCAATCCCTAGCTCAATCATTTCATCGGCATCTTCATACGTCAGTCGGTACGTCGGCTTCACCAGGCTCGGCTGAATGCTAAACTCTTCAACGCCGCCATCTTCACCCAGAATCACACCAAAGCTCAGCGCATAGCAGGTTTGACCCTGCACCAAGCTCATCGGGCCAGCCGCAAGCTCAAACGGGAACATCGGAATAACGCCGGTAGGCAAATACACTGTCGTGCAGCGCTTACGCGCCTCACTGTCAAGCGTGTCACCGGGCGATATCCATCGGGTCGGATCGGCAATATGAATCCACAGTTTTTTTCTACCGTCAGCTAAAGTCTCACAGCTAAGGCCATCGTCGATTTCACGAGTGCTTTCATCATCAACGGTGTACACCTTTAGATGCGTGAGGTCTACTCTGTTGCTTTCATCGATATCGGGTGGCTTCGCCAGTATCTTCTCAACAGCGTCGCTAATCTCTTCAGGGAACTGAGTCGGAATTTGGCGGCGGCGTAGGGCAAGGTTTTCGTGCTCATCCCATTCGCCTAAGTCAACGAGCGTTTGGAAAGCAACGTCGGGAAACTTATCTCGACCAATGGCGGCTAGAATCTCTTGGGCAGCGGCTTTTTGGCTCGATTCATCACCGAGCAGGGCGAAGCGTTCTAGGATTTCGATGCGGGGGCGATCGCTCTTTTCAAAAGCAGCATCCTCTCCAGCCAAGAGCCCTTTCGCCCGCACCACAAACCCTTCCCACTCAGCCTCGCGTTCAGCCTCGCGCTGAATCTTGAGCTGAAGTTCTTCTACCTGGGAAGCCGGACGCGGTTCGTAATGGTCTCCCTTCTGCTTAAAGAAAAGTTTGTCATCACTCAGCTGCCGGTGCGCCGCATAGCAAAGTGGCGGGCTTTGATCCGAAAATAATAGCTGGGCTAAAGACGCGGGCGTTGCAGACTCTTCTAGCTCAGTCAGCAGCTCCCAAGCGATCTCTAAGTTGTCAGGATCAATATGATCTTCTGCTTGAGAAACAAAGCCTTCAATGTCTTTAAATGACTCTAGTGGTTCGCCTGGAATCTCGTAGATAACCTGGCGCGGGTGAATGGTGTGGGACTGGCCTCTTTCGTCTATAAGTATCCAGTTTTTTTTGCCTTCGGGGCGATCGCAGATCGCCAAATGAGGAGACCCTTTCAGCTTAAACTCAACCAGCCTGCCCTTTTCCACCGAAACCCACCTACCTTGTAAACCGCTGCTAAAAACCACCCACAAAAAGCTATCGACGCTTAGCAAAACACTACCTCTTCAAAGTAGCAGTCTTCTGCCGAGCGCCGATAGCTATGTATCTAAGACTAGATATCTGAGACTAATTATCTAAGAATCTACAGATCCTTAGCCATCTTCATTCACATAAGGCAATAGCGCTACGATGCGAGCACGCTTAATCGCCTTAGTCAGATCGCGCTGCTGCTTGGACGTAAGGCCGGTAATGCGACGAGGCAAAATTTTACCGCGCTCGGTTACAAACTTACGCAGCAAGTCTACGTCTTTATAGTCAATTTTTTCGTCTGGCTGAATGGGCGAGACTCTACGACGGAAGTAAGCCATAATTCTTTGAATCTTCTGATATTTCTTGGATATTTCTTGGATGGACGCAAATAGGCAGTGCTGACGTGATAGGGAGTGTATTAGTAAAGCAAAGTAGGTTCCGTTGAACCGACAAAGTTACTAACAGACAAGCTGGCTTGACGCCGCCTATGGCCTTTTCCTATCTCGCTGGCTCTATTGAACTAGCCCTTATTTGATCTCTTTGTGGTTTGTGTGCTTGTTGCAGTGCGTGCAGAACTTTTTAAGTTCTAAGCGAGCCGTCGTGTTGCGACGATTCTTTTGAGTGGTGTAGCGACTTACGCCGTTAGAGCGCTTATCGGGATTGCTACGGCACTCGGTGCACTCAAGCGTAATTACAAGACGAACGCCTTTAGCCATGATCTTTTCGTTATTTTAGTCAACGCAGTCTTTGATTATGCCATAGAAAGGCTGAAAGAAAGCTGCTTTATCAGGCTAGCTTTTGCTCTACACCGAATCCAACTAGGGCTAAGTCGCTTAGAGGCTCACCCTCTATTGGTTTCATGTAGTTGAAGATGCGGCGAATGCGCATCTGCGGGTTGACGAGAGTGATGGAATCTACGGACACGATTTGAGTGTAGCGCGTGGTCATAAGGAGCTCGCGGGTGCGGCTGTCGAAGCGGAAGTGAGAAATAATGGGGCGATCTTCCTCGTAGGCTCGATCGCGCAGGTAGTCGCCCTCTAGGAGGTAGTCGTGTTCAGCCGGTTTATCGCTAGGAACGAACGCAAGATTGACAGATTGGTCTACAACTTCGCCTTTCTCTGAGACGGTGTGGAAGACGAGGTGGAAGCCTGGGCAGTTAGACAGCCTTTTATTATCGGCAGTGTAGCTGTTGTCGGCGAGGACTTTTTGCTTTTGTTCGGCGGTGAGCGGGGAGACGCCGAAGTTTGTGTGCGATCGCTCTACAGAAGACCGGCTTAAATAATGGTAAGTCCTTTCAGAATCCCAGCTACCAACGCAGCTAGAGAAAAACTGGTGAAAGATATCGAGGGCTGACATAGCAAAAGATCGTTAGATGAAATAGCTTTTCTCAATATAGTTGCACAGAATCAGCGATCGCATAGCAGATCCTGATGAACCTTTTGCAGGCGATCAACCAGTACAAAATTGACGGCGCGATCGACGACTTCGCCTTTCTCGGAGATGGTATGAAAAGATAGGTGCAAGCCTGGGCAGATCTCAAGCTGCTCGGCAGAACCTCGGTAGCGATTGTCGGCAAATATCTTTGCTTTTTGCTCTGCGGAGATGAGCTCGATAGAAAAATGGGTGTGCGATCGCTCCACTGACGACTCACTCAAATAGTGATAGGTGCGCTCAGAGTTTCAGCTCCCAACACAGCTATCAAAAAATTGGTAAAAAACATCGAGGGCTGACATATCAAGCTCAAACTGCTTTGGTAGGGGTGAGAAAATCAGGTTGTACGTCCGGCATGTCATTTGCCAGCGATCGCAAACTGTTCCTCAAACTACTTAAGCGCAGCTTTTTCTCTGACTAGCCAATCTGTTTTGTCGCTATCAAGCCCAGCTTCTGTGGCGATCCGCGTCCTCTCACCTGCAAGCAATTCAAATTTATCGAGTGCCATCAGCACCGCGTACTGTAAGTCCCAAATCGGGACTGATAGCGCAGCAACGAGTTCGGGAATTGCCGAAGGTTGGGCGAGTTCTCCGAGTGCGATCGCCGCCGCCACCCGAGACTTTTGAAACTGCGGTGCCTTATTGTTCAACGCTCCTACTAATAAATCGTAAGCCTCACTCACCTTCAGCCAGCCGAACAGCCGCATCATATGATAGTGCGCCCCATAGTCGTTGTAGCCCTCCGCCTCATAGCTCTCTATCATTGCCACCGGAGCATCCGCCGGACAGTGGTCGATCAGCGCCTTACTCGCCAAATAGCACCGCCCAAAATCTGTTCCATACAGCTCTTGCACCAGCGTCTTCACATCCGGCACCGCATCGTAAGAATGCACCAGCGCCACGTCATTAGGATGGTCGCGAACCACCTTCTCCAAGACAGGCTGCACCTGCTCGAACGTCAGCTTTTTAGCCTCAATGCCCGCCTCGCTCAGCAGCCGAATTCCGCGCAGCCGAAACACACTCGACACCGGACACCTTGCAATATGCGGAATCGCCCGAAAGTACTTCGCATCAATCAAGTCTTGAATGCTGCCACGTCGCGCGTTCACATTCGTACTCTGCAAAAACTTCATCACCTGAGGAATCGCCTTCTCATCCCCTTTCAGCTGATACATCGCAGAAAGCGCAGCGCTTGCAATCGGGGCCTGCTCACTAGTTACAAATCGTTCTATTCTCTCTGCTGCGGGCGCATACCCTAAGCTTGCCAGCGTATGAATAATAGTGCGATAGCTTTGGTCAGGCCGGTCAAGCTGTTCAGCTAGCTTCTCCAGTATTGCTGCATCGTCTGTTCCAATCTCTCCAATCGCCCAGGCTGAATTCTCAACTAAGTAAGTATCCTCGTCTGCCAAGCAGCCTTCAATAACAGGCAAAGCGGATTTCACTTTCAGCCGTCCTAAGCTTTCTACTGCCTTACGCCGCACAATCCGATTATCCAAATCAGAGTCGTCATTATTTACCGCTCGTATCAGCGCAGCAATCGAAGCTTCCGTATCAAAGTTCACCAGATGAGACGCCGCGATGTAGCGACCCTGAAGCCTCATCCGAATCGTCTGCTGGCGCATCTAATATGTCGATGGCCTGCTCTTCAGTGAGATTAAACAGACGAGAAAAGCGATTACTCATGAAGGAATGCAGCGAGAAAGGGAGACCAAAGAAATATTGCCAGAAAATATCCGTTGTATCAGAAATTATACAGGTGGCCCGTGAAGAAACCTTTGAACCATCAGGTTCATTCAATTTAGGAGATTACTCACATGACCGCTATTCAGATTGCACCGCAAAATTCTGCTGTTACCAACTTCTTAAATAAGCCGCTAGCGTTAAAAATTAGCGTTGGCGTCACTGTCTTACTATTGAGCACCGCAGCTTTTCCATTCACTAACGCTCAAAAGGCCCACCCCGCTGAGCTACCGCAAACGTCGTTGAACGGTGCCCACACTACGGTTGAGCTAGATACTAGTGTCGTCAAATAGGCCAAGCGCAATAACGCACCTCACTAAGGCCGCATTTTTGGAAGGTAGATCTCATCTAGCCCCAAAGGTGTGGCCTTTCTCGTCCGCACTTTTCGGTATGATTGTGCTAGCTAATATCTAGCGTCTTCTTTAATATTTTTCGATTGATATGAACAGTTCTGTCGGCAGTCGGCCAGCCCCACTTTCTCAGCTAGAGCATGATCAGCTGATTGCAAAGACGCAGGCACAGCAGGCCGCAGGCACCTTCGATGCAACCGATCAGCAACAAATCATGCAGCTCGTGGAGGGCTTCAACGATACGCGTGGAATGAAGCGCCTAGCGTTTGCTGAAATCTTGGGGGAAGTGGGCAAACCGGCAACGCCTGCACTGATAGAGGGCTTAGCGAACCATGACAATGAAACTGTGCGCAGGGCCTGTGCCAAGACCATGACGCTAATCGCTGATCCGGCGACTATTCCAACGCTAGTGCATTCACTGCTGCACGACGAAGATACGGTCGTGCGCGGTTCAGTCGTAGGGGCTTTAGCGGTGATGGGTGAGGCCGCAGCACCCGTGTTTATTAAGATTATCGGCTCGGCTGAGTATCCTGATAGCTCTAAGGGGCTAGCGACTTGGGGATTGTCTTTCGTGGGTGCAGCAGGCGCGATGCATTTGTATGAGGCGGTGAACGCGCAGCAGGCGGAAGTGCGGGGTGCGGCGGTGGGGGCGCTCACTAGCGTTGCACAGGAAGAAGAGGATGCTAAGGCACTGAATTTGATCTTGAGGGCGCTGGAGGATTCGTCACCGATGGTGAGATCTGAGGCGGCAGCGGCCTTAGGAAAGTTGAGCAATGCGGCGGTGGTGGATCGCTTGTGTGGGGTGCTGAGTGATATTGATGCGGATGTACGGAAAACGGCGGCGATGGCGTTGATGAAGATTGGGGAGGGTAAGGCGATCGCGCCGCTTCAAACCGCTCTCTCTCAAGAAAGCGACGACACACTGCTACCCGTGTTCAAGCTCGCTATCTCGCAGTTAGAGAAAAAGCAGGAAGGCGACGATGATGGGTGGGGCTAGTTATAAAGACGAACAGCCAACCACATACTATGAAAGATTTCGCGTGCTGCCTTTAGCATTTCCTGAAGACACCATTTGCTCCAATCGAGGCAAGGCGCTTTCAGCGGTCTCTCTTACATAGCTATCTACTGACTCATCTTTAATGAGTTCGCGGAGGACTTCAATGGCGCGAGGATCTCCGATGGAGCCGAGGGTGTTGGTGATGGTAAGGGCGATCGCGACATTATCTGTCGTCTTTAAAGCCTCTAATAGCGTATCCATCGCAGGCATTCCGATCTCACCTAGCGACATCACAGAGGCAATTTGCACCACCGGATACGGATCTTCCATGGCCTTTCGCAACGCCTCAATGCCCTCTGCTGGAAACGCTTCTTCCGGATGATTCACCGCAATCTGCGCCATTGCCTTCGTGCAGCTCGCTCGCACCGTATCGTTTTCACTATTGAGCATTTGCTCTGCTACCGCCGGAATTGAGTCCATGCCAATGGCACCCAGCGTTTTCACAGAGGCCCGACGATATACTGTATCCGCTTCACCCAAAGCTTCCATCAGCTTAGGAATTGTGTTTTCGTCGCGGTTATCAATAATCTCTCGCATAGCCCTCTGGCGCATTTGAGGATTAGGATGCTTCAGCTGTTCAAAAATAGCGTCACCGATCATAGCTTTGTAAAAGATATCAACACAGCAAAAAGGCTCCCAGCAAAGCCCTTGTAAACAAGGTATCAGCTAGGAGCCCTTAATTTTTCTACGTCTGGCCTAAGTGTTTCCTAAGAATAACTCTGGCCAGTCACTCGCCTATGAGAGGGAGTTGATAACGTAGTCGAGCAAGGAGCGAAACTCAGTGAGTGCCTGAGGAGACATGTCACGAGGCGCACAAGCGCGGTCACGAGTGTGCTGCATAGCCGTTACGTAAGGCGCAGTAGGCAAGTTGAGTGAACGGTATACTTCACGTGCACCCGCAATGCCCCACTCGTCCAATGGGCCTGTGCCGCCAACTACCAAGCTGTAGTTGATGAGGCGTAGGTAGTGCTTGATGTCGCGCAGGCACTTGTCTTGCTTAACCTGGTTTCCACCAGCTTCGCCGTCGTTCTTAAGGTAAGGATACTTCTTAAAAGCAGCGTCATAAGCTTCTTGAGCTACCTGGTCGATACCAGCGTTTAGCTTTTCAGCAGCTTCCAAACGAGCAGCTGCACGCTGCAAGCCGCCTTGAACAGCCTGAAGATCAGCAGTGCCAGGGAAACGACCTGCGGCATCAGCCGAAGCGATCGCAGAGGTTACAACAGATTTCATGATTTAATTCTCCAAATGATGTTTGATCGGTCAACTAAAAAAGTCGGTGTTAGTCTTAATCGTCAGTTCTAAAAACTCTCGTAAGAGTGATTAGGAAAGCGCGGAGACAACACGATCAAAGTAACCAGCAGCTTCAGAAGCTAGCGCAGAACAATCGCCTTGAGCAGCTTCGTTCTTGTTGTAACGTTGGCCACCTGCTTCAGGGCTGTTAGTACCCTTAAGGTGAGCAATGGAAGCAGCCTTCATGATGTTTACTGCGCGTGCAGAGGAGCCCGTTGGGACGCCCAAAGCAGCGTAAGTCTCTTTGAGACCGTTCAAACAACGATCGTCAAGTACGGATGCATCGCCAGCGAGCAAAGCGTAAGTAACGTAGCGAAGAACGATTTCACCGTCGCGGAGGCAAGCAGCCATGCGACGAGTTGGGTAGCAGTTACCGCCAGCTTGAATCAAGCCAGTGTTCTCACAAATCATGCCGGAAACTGCGTCGGAAACGATGCAGCTTGCGTTGGAAGCGATCGCGTTTACAGCATCCAAGCGCTTGTTGCCTTCAGCAACAAAGCTCTTAAGAGCGTCTAATTCACCACCGCCGATAGTAGCAGTTTTGGTATCAGCCGTGACAACGGCTCTAGAGAAAGCGTCAAGCATCAAAGCTCTCCTTCTAAATACAGCAACTGGCGTTTTGTGCCAGTGAATACAGAATAAAAGATGACGCTCGCTGGTGTCCGCTTTATTAAAAACAAAGCAACAATCCGTTACAAAGATCCAGACAAGAACTGATTACGCCCGCTAGATAAGGGATGCAGACGTATCACAAAGGAAGGTAGTTCGTTCACTATTCGCATTACCTCTTAGCATTTCTTCAGGGAGGTCGCTATCCATATATTGCATATTGCTGAGATCCCAAAAAAAGGCCCGACCATCACAGCGGATGAAGTCGGGCCTTAGAAATCTAGTTTGGTTTATAGGAATAGCTATCTTTATGCTTATACCGGCATGAGATATGAGCCGTAGTGAGAGGGTGGGTTATGCGTTCTTCAAGAGATGCTTAACCAAATTATCTTTCACCATCATCTGCCGCATAACCTCAACGACATATTCTTGCGCTTGCTCCAAGCTCAAGCCGCTGACCTGGTCTTGCACGATTTTAAGTTTGAATTGCTGCTCCAGACTGAGGTTTCCGGGCATTGTATCCTTGCCTGATTTGCTCATGATGGTGTCTTTCCTCTAAAAGGTTGGGAGAGTCTTGCAAGGTTAAAACAAGACGTTTTGAATCGGAAGTTTTGAGCCAAATCGGTTGTATGGATTTGGGCTCAAAAGCTCAAAGCTCCACCTCATTTGAAAACCGGTTGCACTGGCATAGAAAAACGTTAGTGCAGTAGGTAAGTTCAAATTAGTGAGTTTCAACTTGAACGCATACTAACGGCGATTTGTAAACAGAATCAGTAACACCTGTTACTTAATTTAATTTTATCTCGCCGCTGAATATAATAACGTGTCTTGAAACTCTCTGGTGCGAAGCGTTCTGCAAGTTTTAAAAAGGTGCTAGCCTTTTCAAAATCACCCAAAGTTCAGTAGATTTACGAAGTAAATTTGGTTGAACTGACAAGTGATATGCGTATTTTAGCGATCGCTTCCCAAGGTCGATATCAACCAGAGGTGTTGAAATCAACCCGCTTGGCATCTAACTAAAGGAAGGCCTTTTCAGGCTGATTCATTAAGTTGTACAAAGCTCCCAAGCTTAGGACACTAGCGGTTTGGCGCTGCTTTGAGCCAAGCCTCCGCGCTATAGTATTGAGCGAAAGCAGTACTTTCGGTATCGAAAGCATCCAATTCTAGAAAGCACAAGGAAAAATCAGCGCTATGAACGTAATGGAGTTTTTTCAGCAAAGTGGCGGACAGTGGCAGTCGCAACGAACTACGCACCATCTTCCCTTCCGTCGTGCTGAGCTAGGCGGCTCGAATATATCGGTTGAAGCGCTACCTGCTGACAATGAAAAGGTTGTAGCCATCTGCAAAATGCATGAGGTCGATCCTGCTACAGCTGTTGGCGGTGCCTACGTGGAGTGGAATGGCGAAATGGCCTGGGACAAGGAAGGCGAAAATCACAAGGGCGAGACGGTATTTGCGCTGGTGCCGGATGAAGATAATCCGCAGCAAGGCAACTTGCTACGGGAGCGCGGCTATGCAGAGATTGTGCCGGTGATTGGGCGCTATGAGATGGATTCAGAAGATGGGCTGGTGCTCACGACCGACTACGAGACGATGAGCTCGGTAGAGCGCTTTTGGTTTCCCAATCCCGATTTACGTATTCGTACGAGCGTGGTGAAGCGATTTGGCGGATTAAGTACGGCGTCTTTTTGCGCAGAGTCGCGATCGGATACGGTGCCTAGTCAGGAAAAGGACGACAAGGCAGCGCGTGAGGCATTTGAGATTGGTTCTAAATATTCTTCGTTTGGCTGGTAGCCTACTCTACGAGAAGGTAAGTACCTACGACTCCGCTTAGCCTACGACCGCAATTGCCTTCGGCTATGTTTCAACTTCGTTGTCGAAGCGAGTTAGCTTATCGAACTCGAACGGCCCTGCGACTGAGCCCCACATTAGCTCATCGGTATCGGGATCGCGGCCCCGGTCGTAGCTGGTCATGTGGTCTGCGGTAACAATGAACTCGTTGTCTAGATAGGTGTTCATGCCTTTGCGGACGACCATGCACTTTTTACCGGGCTCTACTTTGCCGCGAAAGCTGTTGCCTTCCTGCTGCACGATGATGTCGCAGCCACCCATGGGCTCAAGGTCTTTTGGCGTGAGGGTGAGGAGTTTGGCGCGATCGCGCGCCGCACCATAAAAGTTCTCCTCATCCTTCACTTTGTAATTTTCTAGCAGAACATCCGCTTCTCTTTGAATAAAGTGGAGCACGCGTACGCGGTAGGGCTTTTGCAGCTGAAAATTGTACGCCTGCTCCAGATATAGACTGATCCCTGACTGGAAGCCTTTAGGTAAGGGCCTCATGCAGACTTGAATATGCGCAAAGAAGGGCGGATTTTCGATGGCCTGCGGCTGATTGCTAAAGTCAGCGGCCATCCATTGGGTCAGCTTTGTCACATCCGTCTTTTGTGTCATGGAAAGTCTGTGAAAGAGAAAAGGGTAGAGATTAAGTGGGCGAGATTTAGGACGAGCGCAACTTAGTAGGAGCGCTGCCGCCACTTGTTGAGGCTAAATTCGGCAATGGTTGAAAGCGACCGGGCGCTCATTAGCTCACCCCGTAGCTTATCAATTTGCTCGGCTTGCTCGCTGACTTTATTCTGAAGATCTGAGCCGCTGTCTCTTATAGGTGCTGTCGCGTAGGGATCAACTTCTGCGGCAGAAGATCGCTGGCCTTTGCGTAAGATGGCTGCGCCCATCGTGGAGAGCGATCGCATACCGTCAATCTGCTTTTGTAGCTGCTCAATCAAAGTCGCCTGCGAACGGGCCTTCACTGCCAGCTCCGAATCGTCCATACCTGCAAACGGCGAAGCATTCTTTTCACCGTCCTCTGGTCGAACGGCTGGCGGTGCCGCAAAAATGTTTTGAAGCCAGTCGCCCGTTGTCAACGGCGCGCCGCTGCCCTGACGACTCGTTGCACCTGACGGTGGTACCACCGGACTTGCCTGGTCTGAAAATAGCATTCGAGGGAGTCGAGCTGGGTTGTTGGCAGTGACGTTTTTATCACTGCTAGACGCGCCTCTAAGCAGCGGAAAGATATGGGTGAAGCCAACTAGCTTAGTGCCTGTGCCCGTTTTATAGCCTCTATAGAAAGGTACGGTGTCAACGCCAAAGGCCTGATGATATTCTTCGCTATCCAGGTAAGCGTCAATCTCAGCATCGTAGCCACCCTGGTCTAAAATTCTGCTGTGCGCTGCGATTTCAGCTCGGCTTTCAGGTGCGCGGCCAAGCAGGTGCTTGAAGTTCAGCTCAATGAAGCGATTGCGGGGGCCGTTTTCAAAAAAGCGGGTGCGGTATAGATCTGACTTGGCGATCGCCCTTACAAATTCCACCACGCTCAGCTCACCTTGCGGAACCGAGACTCCGACACCTGCTGCCGCTCACTCTCCATCACATAGGCATTGCCCAAAACCTGTTTATACACCGCGCGAACCACCGCATCTAGCTCATCGGTTGAATTGGTTTGCCAGTGGCGAACTGGCGTAGTTTCATTAAAAGCCGCGATCCCTAGCGTTTTGTCGGGATTGACTACAGGATTTTTAAAGGTGCTCGTCATTGGAAAACCTTGGGTTTCAACACATCTATCTTATGAAGATTGATCCCCAATGAATTTTAGGAATTGTGAAGCCACAGCCTAGCCTACTCCCGCTCATCAAACCGCGTCCGAAAGCTCCCGTACTTAATCCAGTACTGGTTTAGCTCGTGATGTGGCGTATGCAGGCTCGCCTTCGCCCGATACAGCACCACGCGGCGATGATTTCCAATCCAAATTTTCTTTAGCGGCTCCACCGCAATCAGCGTGCCACCCAAGCACTCCACGCAGTCTTGAAACTTGTCGACCGTCGAAAACTCGACCGTCTCAAATATGAAAAAATTACCTGAGCAAATCAGGTGACGGCTGCGAATCCACGCCTGCATTTTCTTTTTTGCGGGTGGTGGCAACATCTCTACAGCAGCCGGTCTAAGGGAAGTTCATTCGCAAAGCTTTCCCGTTTCTCAAATCGCAGCGCGCCCTCGGTTGAACCCCAAACGTGCTCACCAGTCTCTACATCCATGCCTTGATCTAAGCTGACCCAGGTTTTATCCGTCAGCTCTACGCGGCTCACTAGGTAAGTCTTCTTTCCCTTACGTGGGATCAAACAGTTGTTACCGGGCTCCACGCCACCAATAAAATGATCTATGCCGTCAAGGGTCTCTCGCTGAAACACCATCGAACAGCCAGTGCGACGAATGGCAACGTCTGCTGGAATTGTCTTGAGAATATCTGGATTGTGACCTGATCCGGCAAAAGGTACGCCGTCTTTGAAGCCATAGTTTTCGATGTATACATGGTCGCCGCCATCAATGACTCGATGTAGGCCTTGTCGGTAGGGGCTCCACAGGTCGTAGTCGTATACTTGCTCAGAGTAAAAGCCGACGCCGCCTGGAAAGCCGAGTGCCTCAAAGAACTCAAACGGTAGTGGCCTAAAAAAGATGCGGATGTGGGCGAAGTCGGTGGGGTGGGCGTAGGACTGCTGGTAGTTGCTAAAGTCACCAGACATCCAGTTGATTAGGGTGAGAAAGTCTTGACTGGTGGGCTGAGCGGTGGCAGAAAAAACGGCGGTGGGCGCAGTCATGCTGGGTGGAGTGAAAAGGGCTATATAAAAATTGTAGAGAAGGAACGGGAATATGGGTGCAGCGCTAGGAAACGCCCATGCGAACTTCTGAGGAGAAGGAAGCGGTCGTGACACCTTTGCCATCGCTGGTTTTGATCAAAGATGCTCTAAATCGAAGATTGTCGGTGGCGAACCAGATTTTTTCTTCGGCGGCAGCACGGTCATAGCTGGTTTTTAAGACAAAAGTGCCGTCTTCATAGATGACGTATTCACCTGCGGCTGGGATGGTTTCGGCATAGCCTTGGTCGCGCAGTAGCTTGCCGCTATTGGAACTGCCTTGGTTCGGTACGGGTACGAGAATGGTTTGGCCCTTCATGACTTCATCTTCGTCCCAGTCGGTTTCGCCTTCCCAGCTCATTTTAAAGGAGCGGCGATCGCACCCGCATCAAACCCCTGACTTTCACACAGCGCGATCACAGCGGCATCGTCTTTGTCTAAAGGCTCGATTTCAATCATCGAGCGAATTTCTTCAAAGTGCGCAAAAGCTAGGTGATGAGCGCTGCGCTGCGATCGCCACTGACCCAAAGAACGCGCCACAAAAGTATCAATATCCATTCGCTGTCTCTTACCTTCTCGCCATCATCACTTTACGCAATAATCAGGGCTTAAGGCACGCAGGCCAAAAGATTGAAGCGAAAAGACTGAAGGAACCAGCGCGATCGCGACCTCAGCTACAACCTCAACATTGGCCCCTCCTGATTTCACGAACGCTTACTTACGCTTGCGCTTAGCAGCCTTTTTCTCCGCAGGCGCATCCGCTTCTGAATCAGACGATTCAGAGGCCTCAGGCGCTACACTACTACCCTGCGCCATCACAGGGGTTTCTCCCATCAGCTGCACCGAGGCGACTGTTCCACCTCTGCGGTTAATAGACTGCATGGTCTGAGACATCTGGCTAAAGGGCACCCGCACCTGATAGCTACCGGTTTTTAGTACAGACTGCTGCCGTACACCCGTCACCTCGATCGTCACCGTACGGTTTTGATAATCACTAATCCCAGCACTTCCGAGCGTGTTCATATTCGTTATCTCCCAATAAAAAGCTGACTAAAAGCGAGGTGCAAGCAAATAGCTCTGATCGTAAAAGTACAGCTCCTGACTTGCACCTCGCCTATTAAACTAAACCGGCTCAATGCTGGTGATTTTGCCACCAGACTTTTGAATACCGCGGATTTTGTTTTGTAGCTGAGCGTAGCCCACTTCGTAGGTGGCATTGCTACGAGGGGTGCGCTGACCGCCTGTGTTAGCACCAGTCACGGCAATGCGAAAGCGACCGTCAACGCCCGTTTTGCCAATGCCACCTTTTTTAGGAGACTTGATCTTGGTACCTTTGTTACCGGCGATGTCGCTGGTCAGCAAAGATCTTTTGCCAGGGTTGTTGGAGGCGTTACCGCCTGCGATCGCCAAAGTCCGATTAAAGCTCACGTTCTTGAGCCCTGCTTCAGTCACCTGTCCGCGCAAATAAGGCGCGGTGTTTTCCCCAAAGCTTCTCCAGTACTCGTCACTATCAATGTACGAATCAACTTCGCCATCGTAGCCACGCTCCAGGCAAATAGTCGTATGCGCTGCAATTTCGCTTTGGTCTTCAGGCGCACGGCCCAAGAGATTTTGAAAATTGTTTTCAATGAAGCTGTAGGCCGAAGAAGACTCAAAGAAAAGCGAGCGATATAAATCGGACTTGGCCACCGCACGAACAAAGCCGCGTACGCTGATATCGCCGTTGCGCAACAAAGACTCGGCACTCTCTAGCCGCTGAGATTCCATCACATGATGGTTGCCTAGCACGTGTCTGTACACTGCGCTAATCACCAGCTGCAAATCGTCTTCTGAGGCGTTGGGCCGCAGCTCGACGGGTTCAGGGCTAGTTACCCAAATTGACATAAGGTTCTACTCCATTACTAGCAATCGTTAGGGGCTATTTCCCCTATTTCTAGGTAACCGGAGAGTGAACCTGCAAATGAGAAACTGTTTACTTTCTCAAACTAACTTAACAACGAAAAAAGAGCTGAAAGTCTTCATCTGCGGAGGTTTAGAAAAGAAGTCTCAATGTTGAGAAATCTTTCATAGCCTTAGCAATCGACTTTCAGCTCTTTTCGTTTAAGTAAGCTTCGATTTATTACAGTAGATCCCGTCTCAATCGATTGACTGTAGCAGCCTATTTAATTTCAGTGATGCTAACGATTTTGGCACCGCTACGCTGAATGCGCTGAATCTGAGGCGTCATTTTCCGAGCAGACACGATGTACTCGTTAGTGCTCACGCGGCGAGGCGCGTCAAACTTAGCACCCGTTGTCCGAATCTTGAATCGCTTCTCAGTCGCAGAACCCGCCGTTGGCTTCGCATCTGTGATTTTGTTGGCACTATTGGTCGCCACTTCATATACAAGCTGAGAAGACTTCACCGCGCTGCTGACTTGAGCAGGGCCACGGTTCACCGCAAAGTTACGGTTGTACACAACTTGCTTACGACCGGCTTCACTCTTTTCACGCGCGTAGGGCACCACGTTCTCGCCGAAAGCATTCTGATACTCTTCGCTATCTACATACGAATCAATATCAGCGTCATAGCCTTCTTCAGAACAGCGGCGCATGTGCTCGGACGCTTCTGCCTGTGACTCAGGCGCACGGCCTAAAATGTGCTGAAAGTTCAGCTCAGTGGAGCGGTAGGGGCCGCAGCTCTCAAAATAACGAGTTCTGTAAAAGTCGGACTTGGCCACCGCACGCACAAACTCGCGTACAGACATAGAGCCGTCGTTTAGCTGTGACTCAGCGGTAACCAAACGCTCACTTTCCATCACGTGAGGATTTCCAAGCACCTGCTTGTACACAGCGCGGATGATGCTCTGAATATCTTCTTTTGAGCTAGTGGGCCAAAGTTCGTATGTGTAACCTGATGTGTAATTTGACATTGGGGGTTCTCCTAAAAATGAAGTGCTCAACAACCTTGTATGCGCCCATGATTGGCAGCTGCTAGCAAAAAAGCCCTTTAAAACAGAGCATCTTAAAACAGATTGTCGAGAGTGGACAGCAAAAACAACACAGCAAAGGCGAGCGATGATAAGGCACTTTCATCACCTCTCATCGCCCGCCCTATAATTTTCAACGCTTAGTCAACCGCAGTGATACTGGCGATTTTGCCACCGGCTTTGTGAATGCGCTGATACTCTTGAGAAAGCTTCTCGTAAGGCACCAGATACACCTGGTTGGCACGACGGAAGCGAGAGGACGCCTTGCGTACCGTATTGGCACGAATAGAAGTCACCTCAATGCGGTAAACCTTACCGCGATCGCCAATACCAGCACCTACGCGCACAGGCGCAGAAGTCGGCGGCTCGCTGAATGCCCAGCCTTCAGAACCACCAGAAGGGGCCTTGATTGCGGTAGGAATTGCGTTGATCACCAGGCTGTTGAGACGAGGCTCTTTGCCCGATATATTGCCTTTAAGCGAGCTGCTAGACGCGCCGCGGACAAGTTCGAACAGGTGAGTGAACTCAACCATGCTCTTAGAGGCTTCGCTCTTGTAGCCGCGAATGTAAGGGACGAGGTTTTCACCGAAGGTGTTTTGGTACTCGTCACTATCTAAGTAAGTATCAATATCGGCTTCAAAGCCTTCAGCATCAAGGACGTTGCTGTGAAACTTCATTTCGTCGTAGTTGTTAGGCGCGCGACCTAGCAAATGACGGAAGTTTAGCTCTGTGTAGCGGTAGCGAGGGCAGCTTTCAAAGAAGCGCGTTTGGTAAAGGTCGGACTTAGCGACGGCGCGAACAAATTCACGAACGCTGTACTCTCCGAGCTTAAACTGAGATTCAGCGACTTCAAGCCGCTCGCTCTCCATGACGTAGGCGTTGCCTAATACCTGACGATAGACGGCGTTGATAATATCTTCGCGGTCATCAGGTGAGAGACCGGGAACCCATTCAACGGGAGGCGTTTCTTCAAAAAGACTGACGCCCAATCGCGATGCTGGTCCGAAAGCCATGGATGCTATCTCCTAGTTGACAACAACAATAAATCTTTTGCAAGCGTTGGTAAATATTGCTTGCGTGTTCTCATTTTGTCTGGAAAGGGGGCGGTTTTCTGTCAAGTTTTGTTAACTTGCTTACCGCAAACTTTGGCTCATATCAAAAGATGAATCTGCCTGTAATGAAGGCGTTAAGGGGGAAATTAGGAATAGAAGATGGATGCAGTTCGCATGAATTATGTTGGCAAGCGATCGCTCATATCTGTTACTTAAGTTTACATGCATTCATTTCCAAGGCCTGGAAAAATATCCAGATGGCGTCTATTCAGTTGCGCCTGCCTGCTTGAGTAGCGCGATCGCCTCTGCCGCTCTAAAAGACTTCTTCGCCTCATCCAACGCCGTTCGCCCATAGCGATTCACGCGAGCTACATCCGCACCATTTTCTAAAAGCAGGCTCATCACGTTTAGCTCCCCACGGGCTGAGGCCATCATCAAAGGTGTCCAGCCGCCTATATTTGAGGTGTTCACATCGCTGCCAGCCTGGATCAGCGCGTTTGCCGTATAGGCATGGCCGTTATCTACAGATAAATACAGCGCGGTGTCTCCAATTCTGTTGGTGGCGCTAATATCGGCGCCTCGCTTTATCAGCTGCTCAACGATATCGGTTTCACCATTGCGAGCTGTCATCATCAGCACCGTTTCACGGTAAGTATTTTGCCCGGTAATATCAGCGCCTTTTTCCAGCAGCGTCAGCAGCATGCCCCTGCGATCAGATTCGGCGGCGTACATGAGCGCGGTGTAGCCTGCATCATTGCGAAGGTTAATATCCGCGCCATGGGCAAGTAAAAGATCAACAATGTCGGGATGGTTTTCCATCGCCGCCCACATAATGCCAGTACTGCTTTGCCATCGCACGTTGGCATCAGTGCCGCTCGCTAGCAGCGTTTCTACCGTGGGGCGATCGCCTTTAATACAGGCCCGAATTAATCTCTCAGCAGCATCCATAAATCATCAAATCACTTCAAAAAGCCAGCCATACGTCCAATCAAATGGTCGAAATAAGGCGATAGCGCCGTCTGCGTCTGCTCGTCAAACCGACTCAAGCTAGCCTCCTTGATACCTTCTAAGCCTTTCACCATCGCTGGAAGCGGCACCTGAAGCTCTTCGTATAGCTGCTCCATCGCAACTAAGCCATCAGGACTGGTGAACTGCGAGTTCCCGCCTGCAATGCCATAGGTAATGCAGCGTAAAAAGTGCCAGAAGTCTCGCCAGCAGGCGTCTGCTCTAGCCGCAGGATACAGGCCGCCACCCGGCTCCAGAATGCCAGGAAAGGTTTGCAGCACGCCTGCGCGGGCCTCGTCAACAATCTCTGAAGCCTGCGCTTTTAGCTGCTTAACCACGTCTATCGTGTTCGAGTCTGAAGAAATAGCTGAAAGATCTTCGTCCGTGAGATATTGCTTCTCGGCATCGGCAGATTGAAGCCGGGCGATCGCGTCTTCTCCCACGTCATCCCAGCCTTCAAAGCTAACCATCTGTGCTTGAGGAATCAGTTCTTTGGCGCGATCGCTTAGTCCATTCATTATTGAGGTGCCTACACAGAATTATTCTAGTAACTGAAGTTGATTGATCGCTAGCTCAGCAACCTTTTGCACGGCCTCGTCTGAATCTTGCCTGAGCGGCGCGATCGCCCCAACGGCTTCCACATTGCCTAGCTTCGCTAGCGCCAATACCACCGACTTCCGCACGCCGCTATCCGAATCTTTGAGACAATTTACTAAAGGCTGATAAGCGGCCCGGTAATTTAGCCTAGCGATGTTTGCCGCTGATTCAATCCGCACTTCTGAAGAGGCATCACCAAGCGCTGCGGCGATCGCTTGCAGCGCGCGTTCGTTAGGGTCTTTTGACTGTTGAGCAAGCTGGGCAAGTGCCCCAATGACGGCTGTTCTGACGGTTGGAGAAGGATCGCTGGTGAGAGTGTAGAGGCGATCGCACACTTCACTACTCATAGAAGCGATCGCCCAGGCCGCATGCCCTTTACAGGCCTCATCCGCCGTTTCAGACGCCAGCACACCTCGTAACGATTCAAAGGCAGGCTCACCAATTTTGGCCAGCGCGGCAGCCGCAGAGCTTTTAACGCCGATATTGGCGTCATTCACAAGCGCCGCAATCAGCCCCGGCACAGATAGCGGATCGCCAATATTTGTCAGCGCGTTGCAGCAAGCCTTGCGCACCACTGGATTTGGATGATTGGCAATGCCATCTAATAAAAAGGGTGTGGCCGGTTCGCCAATTTCAACAAAAGATTCGATGAGTCGGATGCGCGATCGCTGCCGCTCATCGGCCAGACTCTCCACCATCTGCCGTAGCAAATCAGGCGCTGGCGTATCCAATGCCAGCAGTTCTATCTGCTCATCTACATAGTCAATTAGCCGATCGACCTGAGCCGCTAGCACCGCTGTCTTACCAGTCGTCGTCTCACCACCCGTCATTTTGCTACCAGGCACTCTGCTGCTACGCCTCTTCCGCCGGTTCTTCACCCCGCAGCCTGGTCAAAGACGCCTCTATTTTTGCAATCTCAGGATGGTCTTTAAGCTGCGCCATCGTCATAGATTTTGGCAGCTTGGCTTTTTTGGCCGTCGTCATAAAATCTTCAACCAGCCGGTCGCGATACTGCTCTAGCTCCGTTATTATCTGCGCAATCTCTTCAGGAGACGGCGCTTCAGCTGAAACAGCCTCATTAGTTTGGGCGGACTCTACCATTGTTCAGATGCCCTCTTGGGTCAAAACACTCTAAAACATAGAGTAGATCAAAACTGCTTGATGCAGCTCAACGGATAGCGCCCCATGACCCTTTCTGACATCCAAACCCTTTTAGCCAGCGAAGACCCTCAGCTTCGACTCAAAGGACTCGTGGCCCTCAAAGATCATGATGCCGAGGACGCTGCTCCACTTTTAATTAACCAGCGAAAGGACTCAGCTTTTCTGGTGCGTTCGTTTGTAGCTATGGGCTTGGGCCGTAAGCAAACAGATGACTGTTATGCGGCGCTGCTGGAAATGCTCAAAACTGAGCCTGATAACAACGTTCAAGCTGAGATTGCGAATTCTTTGGGGCTCTATGGCCCGGTTGCTGTCGAACGACTGGTCACGCTCTTTTACGAAAACGAAAACTGGCTCGTGCGCCGCAGCATCCTAGCCATTATGCCGGAGCTAGAAAATCCCGATCAGCTGCTAAAGCTTGCGCTAGAGGCGCTCAAAGATAAGGACGAAACGATTAAGCAGGCAGGATTATCGACATTGGCACTGCTCGCTGATACGCCACAGTCAGAAGCTGCTTTGCAGGCGCTGCTGCCTTTTGTAGACTCTCCTAACTGGCGATCGCGCCTCACCGTAGCCCACGCCCTTAAGCCTTTTCAGTCACAGCTAGCCAAAGACGCCCTAAGCCAGCTCAGACAGGACGATCACCATAAGGTCGTAGCCGCAGCCCTGGAAGGATTACTGCCAACATAGCGCTCTATATTAAAGTGTCTACACGTATACAGACAAAGCTCTTTCGGATAGGCGATTGTCGCTTGGGATGAAATGATCTACATTACATATGTAAATAAATATTTCATTTATAGATTACGCTGGCCCATTTATGGTTCCGGTTACTTGAGGAGCGATCGCTATGACACTATCTGCCACTTCTTCTGATATTTCTAGATTTGCTAGTACGAAGCCCGCAGCGCTAAAGCCAAATGAAATAGAAGCCAAGGCGATCGCGTTTTTTCGGCAGTCAGTGGGCAACTGGCAGTCACGCCGCCGTTACTACACCCTCGCTAGCGGCGACACGCAAGAAGTCGTCAGCGATATTAGCGTTTCCTTTTTAGAAGGCAGTTGCGATGAGCTGCGTGAGCTAGGCGATCGCCACGAACTGAGCTTCCCGATGATTTGCGGCGCTAAAGTCACCTGGGAAAGCAACTACATTTCGCCTGCAAAGAAACCTTCGACAGGTCAAACTATCTTTGGCATTCGCGGCGATGTAATGTACCGAGACAGAGGCTTTGCAACGCCCAAGCCAGTGACTGCTCAATACAGATTCACGGGCCAACGCACCATGATCTTACGCACCGAGTACAACGGCTCTTCCTTTGAAGAAGAACTCAAGCTAATTGGCGAAAACTACCGTACGCGCCAAACCATCATCTCCCGTGCAGGCGAGGAAATTATGATCGGTCAATATCTAGAAACGCGCGTTTAGTCCTGCTAAGCCTAATTTCCCAGACCTACATCTTCTATATCTAATCTTCCACACCCGTATCTTCCAAACTTTGACGCGTCGTTTTGCGCGTGAACACATTCCACTCATCTAGCTCCGCCGCTGCATGGCGGAGCAGGTGCGATTTTCCTGCCGCCGTCAGCCCTACCGCACTACTAAAATCAGCCCCGGCAATGCTGCCCACTGACGAGAAATCAACCCCTGTCAAATTTGTAGCTCTCAAATCAGCTTTCTGAAGCTCTGCGCCACCTAGATTCGCACCTTGCAAATTCGCACCCGTAAGAACAGCCTTTTGCAAGTTTGCACCGCTAAGCGCGGCATCTGATAAGTTAGCATTCTGCAAATTTGCGCCGCTCAAATACGTTCCAAACATCATCGCACCGCTCAAATCGGCATCTTTCAAATCAGCTGTATTGAGATACGCACCATTCAAGGAAGCACCCGGCCCAACAGCCCCACTACTTTTGTATCGAAATCCTTCCGGCCACTGGGTTTTACTATCGTAAAGCGCAAGCTTCACCGCAGCGTCTGTGATGTTGGCCTTGGAGAGGTTGCATCCCTGTAAGTCCGCTCGAAAAAGGTAGGCACCTGTTAGGTCAGCATTTGTAAAATCTACATTTCGTAGGCTAGCGCCGCGTAAGTCTGCTTTTTGTAGGCTTGCACCTGCTAGGTTGGCATTAGATAAGTTAGCGCCAATTAAACCTGTGCTCTGAAGATTTGCACCCGACAAGTTAGCCCCTGAAAGATCGGCTCGGTAGAGGTCTTTACCTGCTAGGTCTTTGCCGGACTGGTCGGTATTAGCAAGAGTTGCGTGAGGGGCGATCGCCATAGTTGACACTAGATCTTAAATGAAACGTTTGCTCAAGATAAGACCTATCATATCCACATAGCGTTTAGCCTAACTCTTTAAGCATCACTCCCTAAAAAGGAACAAACTAGAAAAGAAACAAATGCTTTTGAATCCCCCCATGTCGATGATGGCCTTCTTTCGCAAAAGCGAGGGCACCTGGTTTACTCAGCGAACGGTGCACCATTTTGATGTGGTGGCTGATGAGTCGGGAGAATCACATTTAATTGTGGGTCTGGTGCCTAACAGCGACCAGCGGGTCATTGATATTTGTAAGTCGCAGAATATTGATCCGAGCTTGGCAGCGGGCGGGGCTTCTTTTGCATGGCAGGCAAATTTATCGGAAAGTGCGCCTCCGAGTTCGGCGGCGGTGCTGGTAGATGTGCCGGACGATGAGCGCGGGCTATCTGGAAAACTGGTGCGCGATCGCGGCTATGTAGAAATGATTCCGGTGGTCAGCCGTTACTGGTTCGGGCAAGACGGCGTGCTCACCATCGACACCGACTATGAAACCAATCAAGGTCAAGAACGCTGCTGGTTTCTCACAGACGACTTTCGGGTGAGAGTCAGCACAGCTCGCATGATGGGCGGTGTAAACCTGATGACCTACTGCTCAGAGAAGCGATTTATCACACCTGAAGATGTCTCGACAATGGCTGCAAAACACCAGCTCACATCGGCTAGTTAAAGGCTTAATAATCCTTTTATGAATGAGCGTTGGCCCTTATTCATCAAGATTTTCCCTCGTTAAGGAATGTATCTTTGTCTTTAATATTTAGGACGACAGCAGACGCCATCTCGTATTGTGATGAAGCGAGCTGTCTTCAACAACTCCGTCCTTAAAATAAAAACGGCTGGAAAATGTATCGCCCTTTCCTAGAGCATTTAGAAAACGCCCTTAAGCAGAGATTTGAGCTGACCGAGCGCCCGATTCCCGAAGGCTTAGAGTGCAACATCAGCGAGCGCGGCCGTCACCCTGCCACGATCCAAAGCTGGTGCTACCAGTGCAAAGAGCTTCGCAAAGCCCGCTACACCTACATCGACGCAGGCAAAAGCGCTCAGATCTTTAATAGCGTTATCTATCCTAGCCACGCTTACGAGCTGCCCTTACTCGGCATAGATTTTCTATCGTTTGGCGCGGTTAAAAATTTGATTGTGATGGATTTTCAGCCACTTTTTCAGGACGAAGCGTACAAGGAAAAGTACATCACGCCGCTCAAAGCACTTCACGATAAATACCCCGATCTCTCGCAGAACTTAGAGATGAAGTTCTATGACGCCAACCAGTACTTCTCGAAGTATCTGTTGTTCGCAAAGACCGATCCAGAGACCGTGAAAACTAGAGTGCTTGAAGCCTTTAAAGACTATCTCCAGCTTTACTGGGAGATGATGGACAAGGCAACGCCCGACTACAGCAGCGCATCTGTAGAGAGAATTGCTAAAGCGCAGCGAGACTACGATCAGTACAGTGCCGAACGCGATCCGGCTTCTGGTTTGTTTGGCAGCTACTTTGGCCACGAGTGGTCTGAGCGCTTTCTTCACGGATTTCTGTTTGAAGATGCGGTGCCTTTGGCAGCGAGTGTAAGTAAGTAGCGCGAGTAAGTAATGAGCATTCAAGCCCCTGTTGAGACGCAAAAAGAGACTATCTACCAGCCTTTTTTAGCGAAAGCGATCGCCCTTCTAGAAAACGAGCTAAACATCAGCCCATACCCGATTCCCGCAGGCTTTGAGCAAAAGAGCGCGGTTACTGGCAAAGGCAAACGGCAAGCCACCGTCACCACCACCAGCTACGGATCTAAAGCCCCTAAGCTCCGCCAAATTCGCGCTGCTCACGTACAGGGCGGCGAAGCTCTCCAGGTTTTGAACTTCGTTATTTTCCCAGAGCTAAACTACGACCTTCCTTTCTTCGGAGCCGATTTGGTTACGCTACCTGGCGGACACCTAATCGCGCTGGACATGCAGCCTTTGTTCCAAACCGAAGACTACCGAGCCAAGTATTCAGCGCCGATTATGGACATGTTCCATAGCTACCAGAAGCATCTTCCCTGGGGCGGCGACTTCCCCGAAGAAGCCCAAGCCTTCTTCTCACCCGCCTTTCTATGGACTAGGCCGTCAGATACAGCCGATGTAGAAACACATGTATTTGACGCCTTTCAAGACTATTTGAAGGCCTACATCAGCTTCGTACAGAACGCTATGCCCGTTACCGACCCTGCCCAGCTAGAAGCCATTAAAAATTCGCACCTAAGCTACGCCCGCTACCGTGCTGAAAAAGACCCTGCTAGGGGCATGCTCACTCGCTTTTACGGCCCTGAATGGACGGAAGAGTACATTCACGGATTTTTGTTTGACCTGGAAAAAGATCCTCGCGTTGCACAGCCTGCATAGTCGGTTTGCATAGCTGTACTGCGGACGAAGAATACAGGCGTTAAACACGGTAGGTGCGAGCACTCATTTTGTAACGCCAAAGCTATTTACTTAAGTGTTTTACTAGTTCTGCTTGGCTAGATTATTGACGTTTGAAAGAGCTAAACCTGCGACCCATATGCGGTTGACGTGCACAGCTGGTTTATGAACTTTCTTATACTTTCTTAGATACGCGGCGTATAAGCTTTACTCTTTTAAGGTAGGAACTGATGGGCATCCGAGCCTTGGTTCCGGTTATCAAATATTAGGAGAATTCGGATCTATGTTTGATGCGTTTGCTAAAGTTGTGTCCCAAGCTGATGCTCGGGGCGAATACATTACTGGCTCTACCCTAGACGCGCTGGACTCAATGGTTGCTGACGGCAACAAGAGAATGGACGCAGTTAACGGCATCACTAGCAATGCTTCTGCGATTGTTGCTAACGCTGCTCGTTCTTTGTTCGCTGACCAGCCTCAGCTTATCCAGCCCGGTGGTAACGCTTACACTTCTCGTCGCATGGCTGCTTGCCTTCGCGACATGGAAATCATTCTACGCTATGTCACTTACGCAGCATTCTCTGGTGATGCTTCCGTACTTGACGATCGCTGCTTGAACGGCCTTCGCGAAACTTACGTTGCTTTGGGTACACCTGGCGCGTCTGTTGCAGCTGGCGTTGAAAAAATGAAAGCAGCTGCGATCGCTATCGTAAGCGACAACAGCAATGTAACCAACGGAGATTGCAGCAGCCTGATTGCTGAAATCAGCGGTTACTTTGATCGTGCTGCTGCTGCTGTTGCTTAATTCTGTTTAAGCAAGTGGCTAGCAATAGCCGGTTACATTTCACATGTTGTTTAATTAAATCGGGAGATCCTTACGATGAAAACTCCTCTGACCGAAGCAGTCTCAGCTGCTGATTCTCAGGGTCGCTTTCTAAGCTCGACTGAAATGCAGGTTGCATTTGGTCGCTTTCAGCAAGCGAAAGACAGCCTAGAAGCTGCACGCAAGCTCACTGCAAACGCTGATAGCCTAGCGTCTGGCGCGGCTCAAGCTGTTTACAGCAAGTTTCCTTACACCACTCAAATGCAGGGTCCTCAGTACGCTGCTGACCAGCGCGGTAAGGACAAGTGCGTTCGTGACATCGGCTACTACCTGCGGATGATTACTTACTGCCTCATCGTTGGCGGCACTGGCCCCATGGATGACTACTTGGTATCTGGCCTTGCTGAAATCAACAAGACCTTTGATCTTGCGCCTAGCTGGTATATCGAAGCGCTCAAGCACATCAAAGCAAACCACGGTTTGTCCGGTGTTCCTGCGACTGAAGCGAACAACTACATCAACTACGCAATCAACGTGCTTAGCTAATCACTCAAATTGACGTTTTGGCCTTCAGTATTTTAGCTTTCTGTTAAAAAGCCGGGCGGTTTGAACCTCAATTTTCACCCAGAGAAATATACGATTACTGGAAGCGTCTAGTGGTTGTTTGTTTCTCTGGGTTTGTTATTGGGAAGTTTGTTGTTGGTAGATGATTTTATGGCAAACTCACAAATACTTAATGATGGTGCGCCACAGCTCACAGTAGAGAAGGCGATCGCGAACCTTCAGCAAACGGAAGATACGGGCGATCGCTACTATGCGGCCTGGTGGCTGGGACGATTTCAGGTAAAAGAGCCTGAGGCGATCGCGGCTTTGCTAGAAGCACTGACTGATGAAGGCGATCGCGATACAGACGGCGGCTTTCCGCTGAGAAGAAACGCGGCTAGAGCGCTTGGGAAACTAGAGGATAAAAGCGTCATTCCTGCGCTGATCGAGTGCTTAGACTGCGCTGACTACTATGTTCGTGAAGCAGCCGCTCAGTCTTTAGAGTCATTGAACGCAACAGAGAGCGTAGGCGATTTGTTGAAGCTGATAGAAGGGGGTGTTGAGGATGCGGTTGCAGTTGCGGGCAAACCTCATTTGGTTCAACCTTACAATGCGATATTAGAAGCATTAGGAAGCCTAGGTGATGGCTCTAACACGTCTGCGATTGAGCCTTTTTTGAGTCACGATGTGCCGCAGGTCAAGAATGCGGCAGCTCGGGCGATGTATCAGCTGACGGGTGATAATAAGTATGCGGATAGGCTGGCAGACACGCTGCGGTGTGATGATTTGCAGCTAAGGCGATCGATTCTGTTGGACTTAGGAGAGATAGGATATTTGCCTGCGGCTGAGGCGATCGCGAACACGCTCGCTGAAAACAGCATCAAGCTAATTGCGCTCAAGGGACTGCTAGAAAAACAGATTCAACAGTCAGAAACACTTGTCTCTGATCAAACGCGTAAGGTGATGGCGTTGATGGACTCTCTGCTATAGAAAATATGATTAATCGTTCTGTTGTAACTCATGGTTGATTCTGTTCTTCAAAGTCGGCTTCAGGCGGTAGAGTCTGCGGACTCAGCGCAGTCTATGATTGATTCGGTAGAGGCGCTATCTGAGCTGAAGGATGAAGGTGCTATTGATTCGCTGATTCGCGTGTTGGGCTACAACAATCCCGGTGCGGCGGTCGCGGCTGTAGATGGATTGATACAGATTGGAACGCCTGCGGCTTCGGCGGTATTAGAACAGATAGACGGCTACAACTACGGCGCGCGCGCCTGGGCGCTGCGGGTACTAGCGGGCATTGGCGATCCGAGAGGGTTGGATCTAATTCTAGAGACAGCGGCGGAAGATTTTTCACTTAGCGTGCGGCGGGCAGCGGCTAGAGGACTGGGTGCTATTCAGTGGGAGAAACTGACTGCTGCCGAGCGGCGTAATGGGCAGGTCAAGGTAACCGAGACTCTGCTGAAGGTGGTGCGCGACGATCCGGAGTGGGTGGTGCGCTATGGCGGCGTTGTTGGATTGCAAGGGGTGGCAGATGCGGCGGCGGTTGATGGACTAGATAGTGTGGTGAAGAGGGTTGGTGAGGGTTTGGGCGATCGCGCAAATCATGACGACACACCAGCCGTACGAGCCCGTGCTCAGTGGGCGTTGGAGCAGCTAAGTGAGCTCACCAAATGAATGGGAAAGCGAATAGGCTACGATACGCAATTATTGGGACAGGCGCTATCGGTGGCTACTACGGTGCGAGACTTCAGCAGTCAGGCTGCGACGTACATTTTCTGCTGCGAAGCGATTACGAGCATGTTCGAGAGAACGGTCTAGTGATTGAGTCTATAGACGGTAACTTTGTGCTGCCGAAAGTAAACGCCTACAGTGATCCAACAGATATGCCGTCGGTAGATGTTGCTATCGTAGCCTTGAAAACTACTCAGAACTTCCGGCTTCCTGAGCTATTGCCAAAGATAAATCCAGGCGGAGCAGTGCTACTTTTTCAAAATGGAATAGGCGTTGAATCAGAGGCTGTCCAGGTTTTAGGAGAATCAGCACCGGTTGTTTTAGGTGGACTGTGCTTTATTTGTGCCAATAAAGTTGCGCCGGGTCATGTCAAGCATTTGGAGTACGGTCGGGTTTCGATAGGTGCTCACGATAGCCAGGATCAGGTTTGTACGCCAACACTTTTAATAGAAGAGATTGTTTCTGATTTCACTGGCGCGAATATTGAAGCTGAAGCTGTTGACGACTTGCCGATGGCTAGATGGAAAAAGCTGGTATGGAATGTGCCTTACAACGGTTTGTCTGTTGTTTTAGATGCGACGACGGATGAGATGATGGCCGATGACGGGGTGCGATCGCTCATCACTGCACTCATGCAAGAAGTCATTGCCATTGCCAATGCTTGGGCCGAGCATGTATCTCCTAATTCAAACCGCAGCATCTCTTACGATTGGGCCGAGAAAATGCTGGCTCAAACTGAATCAATGCAGCCTTATCGCACGAGCATGAAAATCGATTATGACGAAAATCGGCCTTTGGAAATAGAAGCCATTTTAGGCAATCCATTGCGCATTGCTAAAAAGATCAAACTGGCCGCCCCTTACATGGAAATGCTCTATCAGCAGCTTTGCTTTTTGGATGCGGCAGATGTAAGCTCGCAGTAAAAGCAACGTAGTCTAAAGACAAGTAAGTGATTCCCAAGCCAAGCCTGCAAATCTTCTAAAGCAGAGCAGTCCAATATATGCTCGAATAAAATGTGCCATAGCGGCTATACTCTTTCTAATCCCTCCGAGTCTTTATTCTATATATAGGCACATCGTTGATTTTTTAGATATGAGCGGTCAGCCCTGTACCTGAAGTCATTGAGGTACCTGTAGAACTAACTCGATTTCAGCTGCCGAAAGCTGTTCAGGCACGTTTGCCCCTCACTTTGACCGTCAAGATGAGGGGCAAACGCTGACTCAGGCAGAGTGCCAAGAAGCCAAAGGACTTGTAGAGCTGTCAGAATTTTTATCCCTACTCCGCTTACGCTCCACTCGGGTGATGAAGTCGTAATAAATGAGTGCTATTCCATCTTCACTTCGCTAGCTCGTTATCAAAAGAACAGACAACCGCTGCGAATATTGTGGCATATCGCAAGTAGGTCAAGTGGTAACTTTTCATATTGATCATATTGTTCCTTTGGTAGCTGAAGGAACAGCAATTTCTGAGAATCTGACGTTGGCTTGTGTCTCGTGTTCTCTGCGGAAAGGCGCTCGCCAAGGTCTTGAAGATCCGTTGATAAATCAAAAAGTGAAGGTGTTCCACCCTCGCCAACAGAAATGGAAAGAACACTTTAGTTGTAATGGTGTGCAGCTTTTTGGGTCAACTGCAACTGGGAGAGCAACAGTACGTACGCTCAGTTTGAATCGGCCAATAATATTAGCGATTCGAGCAGAAGAGGAATTGCTAGGCCGTCACCCTTCACCTTAATAGCTTGATCATATATCTCGACCCGCGTACATTGCCGTCTTTTAAATGACCGTTTGTAAGACAACTCTCAGAAGCTAGAGCCGCCGCCGAAGCTTGTACATTTATTCTGTCTTATAACTTGTTTCATAATCTACGTATCATGAAGCTGTGAGACACATGGGTTGTGAGACAGAAATATGAAAGTTGGCTATGCTCGGGTTTCTACTTTTGAGCAAGACTTAGATTTGCAGCTAGATGCGCTCAATGAGGACGGGTGTGATCGCATCTTCTGTGACAAGGGCGAAAGTGAGGCCGACGATAGTCGCCCGGAATGGGATAACTGTCTTGACCATCTGCTATGTCCAGGGTACGCAACGACGGCAGGAAGAAGAGCATTACTAGAGGGCAGGAGCTAGAAGCAAATCGCCTTGCCGAAGCAGGTGAGCTGAGTATTACCGATATCTGCACGAAGGTTGGCATCAGCCGCGCTAGCTACTATCGCCTCGTCGCTCCCGAGACAGATTTATGAGCGACTAATCTACAAACGGTGTGAAGACATCACAGTCTACTCTATGAGTTTTGGTGCATGAGCCATTCAATCAGAGATAACTAGAACAACTTCTTAATCCTGTTAATCTGTTGCGACTTATTCAATTGCCTTAACAGGCTTAACTTTCAAAATCCGGCCAGCATTCAAAACAGCCAGCAGCGCAACGCCTACATCCGCAAAAACAGCTTGCCAAAGCGTCGCAAGGCCAACGGCACCCAATGCGACGAAAATGGCTTTTACGCCCATTGCAAGAATAATATTTTGCCAAACAATGCGGAGCGTCCGACGAGAGATGGAGATCGCCTCAGCCACCTTAGACGGCGCATCGGTCATAATCACCACATCAGCCGTTTCAATGGCAGCATCAGAGCCGAGGCCACCCATTGCCATCCCAACGTCAGCTCTAGCAATGACCGGAGAGTCATTGATGCCATCTCCAACAAAAACAACTTTCTGCTTGCGTTTAGCCGCTTGACTCAAAAACGCTTCTAGCTCATGAACCTTATCCTCTGGCAGGAGTTCAGCGCGGTACTGGTCGAGTCCGATCTTCTTAGCAACACTTTTGGCAACCGACTGGTTGTCGCCAGTAAGCATCGCGGTTTCAATGCCCTGCTGCTGCAACAACTGAATAGCTTCAGCCGCATCTTCTTTTAGCTCATCGGCAATAATGATTCGTCCAGCGTATCTATTATTGGCGGCCAAGTGAACTACCGTGCCATCTACGGTACAGACCGCATGGGAGACGTTCTCTCTATGCAGCAATCGATCATTGCCAGCTAGTACCATACGCCCATTGACAAGAGCGCGAATACCGTGACCCGCAATCTCCTCATAGTCCTTTACTTCGTAGTCTTGAGCAGGTGGTTTATCTACTGACTGTTCATAGGCTTGCAAAATAGACTGGGCCACTGGATGAGTTGACTGAGATTCTACCTGAGCCGCCAACTGAAGCAACTCATACTGGCTCATCCCGTTTTCTGGCACCAGTTCAGTTACTCGAAAGTTACCCTTCGTCAACGTTCCTGTTTTGTCGAAGACCACAATGCCTACCTGAGTGAGCGCATCTAGGAAGGTAGAGCCTTTGACTAAAATGCCGCGCTTCGCCGCGCCGCCAACGCCGCCAAAGTAGCCTAGTGGAATGCTGATAACCAGACCACAGGGACAGGAAATGACGAGCAGTACCAACGCACGATAAACCCATTCGGCCCGAGTTGCACTGGGAATAAACAAAGGAGGTAAGATAGCAACCGCCAGCGATAGAAACACGACTACTGGGGTGTAATAACGGGCAAAGCGGGTGATAAATTTTTCAGTATCGGCTTTTTTAATGCTAGCGTTTTCTACCAGCTCTAAAATTCTGGAGATGGAAGATTCGTTGAAAGGCTTAGTGACTCGAACAGTTAGTACCCCAGACTGGTTGATGGTGCCGGAAAGAACTGTGTCGCCTGTAGCAACGGTACGGGGAACCGACTCTCCAGTGAGGGCAGAGGTATCTATTTGCGATCGCCCCTCCAATATCTCACCATCAAGCGGAACCTTTTCACCAGGGCGAACCAAGATAATATCGCCGACCTTGACTGACTCAGGTGAGACTACTTGAACGTCACCGTCTACTTGTAGGTTGGCAGTATCAGGACGGACTTCGAGCAGCGCCTTAATCGAGCGACGAGAACGCCCCACCGAATATCCCTGAAACAGCTCGCCTACCTGAAAGAACAGCATAACTGCTACGGCTTCTGGCAGTTCGTGGATGGCGATCGCGCCCAGCGTAGCAATCGACATCAAAAAGTTTTCATCAAAAACGCGGCCTCTTAGAATGTTGCGTCCTGCGGAGCTTAGTACGCTCCAGCCGCTGATGAGATAAGCCGGAATCAACACAGCATATTCGGCAACGGAGAAAGGCGTATTGTGCAACGGTTCATTGAAAATCAGGCCGACCAGAAAGAGAACGGTGGCGATCGCGATAGGCGTCAGCTCCTCTCGTAGATTGAATTCACCTGAGCCGTGGTCGTGGCTGTGGTCATGGCCGTGGTCCTCAGTATGTTCCTGTCCGCAGCAGGCTTTGTGAGCATGGAGTTCTGCCATCGTATTTACCGCCTAGAAAGATGAAATCGTAACGCTCTACACATGAATATATGAAAGTTTATTCATATGTTATAGCAAACAACTTATTATTTTATCCATCTACTCGCTTAAGCGTTGGGCGATCTAAGCTTCTTCTAGGTGTTCAGAGACGACTCGGTAGATGGTTGTGACATGCTCATCCGCTAGGCTGTAGTAAACATTGCGTCCCTTGCGGCGATATTTGACCAAACGCTGCGATCTCAGTACTCGGAGTTGGTGGGATACCGCTGACTCGCTCATTTTTACGGCTGCTGCCAAATCGCATACGCAGAGTTCTTGCTGAATGAGTGCAGAGAGTAACTTCAGCCGATGAGGATCGGAAAGAGCGCTGAAAAATGCTGCCATGTGTTGAGCTTTCTCAGTCGCTATGACCTCTGGCTGTACCTGTCGAACATTGTCGAGACTAACTAAGGAAGCCTCGCAGCCAGGTGCATCAGCCGACGTGACTTTCTTATTCTTCTTGCTTGCAGACTTGGAGCTAGCCATTCTTAATCAGCGCTGGGCGACCCTTTTCATGATACTGATAATCATTACTATCTGAAAGGCTATTCAGATGACTGGGTTATTTCAGAAAGTTAGTCTCTCTTCACGTACCTTGCTGAACTTGCTGGATCAGATAAAGCGTTTGCCGGTAGCTTGGCTGGTCGCCTGCTGCTTGAAACAGAGCGGCTGCCTGCCGCAAATCTTCTAGCCCTGTCTGAGTATTGCCAAGCTGATAGTGTAAAAGACCGCGATTGCCGTAAGCCTCTGCTAGCTCGGGGTTCAACTCGATAGCGGTATCGAAGTCTGTCAATCCTGCTTCAGCGTTGCTGAGTTCGAGCTGAACTTTGCCCCGATTGTAGTGGGCATCAGCGTTACGAGGCTCAATCGCGACTGCCTGATCTAAATCGCCCAACGCTAGCGGAAACTGACCTGTGATAGCAAAAAGGATGCTGCGATCTACGTAGGCTTGAACATAGTCAGGGGCGAGTGCGATCGCTTGCGATAGATCGGCCAACGCCGCATCTACATTAGACGTATGAGAATAGGCTTCACCCCGGTTGTAGAGTGTCTCGGGGTGGTCAGGCTGAATCTGAAGAGCGGTAGAGAAGTCGGCGATCGCCTGTGGATAGTTGCCTAAGTCGTGGTAGGCAACCCCTCTGTACCGAAAAGCCTCAGCATTCTGCGAGTTTGCTTGGATGGCCTGGTTGTAGATTTTGACGGCGTTCTCAAGCTGTCCCTGCTCTGCCTGCTGTCTTCCTTGCTCTAATAAGTTGTCAGCCGCCACCGCCACGACTAGCTCTGCCGAGGGTATCGGTGATGTAGCCGTCTCTGCCTTCACACAGGCACCCATAGTCGCTGTGACCGCTATCGTTCCTAAAATCAGCGTAAAAACGTTTCTAGGTCGCATAGGTTTTTTCTCTGAAAAGCACCACTGTGCCGCCATCTTTTGTAGTGACAGTATAGCAATCGCGTCTGGGTTCCAGATTTACTTTGAGCTGCGCTTCAGAATACTCACATCGAAAAATTTGTTCTCGTAAGGCATAAGTCAGCGGCGAAATTTACCGCGCGATCTACTTGGCCCTTGAGTAGTAACGGGCATTGTTGGCGAACTACTTAAGAAAGGCTAAAGCTCAGTAGATTCGTTCTTAGATCCTTGGCTATGCCAAGGAGTTTACGTCGGTTCAGCGTTCTGAAATTCTTCACGAATCATCGGCGGTGCATTCGCTCTCGGGTGTCAGAGCGAGTGAACTTTAATCGGTTTCAGAAAGCGTAAAGATTGACTTAATCAGCAGGCTGGGCCATTGATAGCGATGGTCTATTTTGCACTGAGAGTGTTACCTACAATCGGCCTTTTTTTAACAACACCGCTATGTGAAGTAAGCACTGTCAGCAACAGACCGAATAAGGTTATCTGTGAGACATTATTTCAATGCGTCTATTGAGATAATGCTGATGGTAAACGGACATCAAACGGTCAGCACTGTTTCCACGATCAAAATGGCAAGCATAGAAAAAATGGACACGGATCGGATATTCAACAGCTCTAGTTTCTTCAAATCGGCAGATAGAGCGCCCGTTCGTTCAGTGGTCACAGAGTCTCCAGAAGCTGTCGTGGTTGCTTGGCAAGTAGAGCCGGGTCAAAGTATCCCTACCCATATTCACCCCAATGGGCAAGATACTTGGACTGTGTTTAGCGGCAAGGGTGATTATTATTTAGATGATGCAGGCACTACACGGCCTATTGTGGCCGGAGATGTGGTTGTTGCTCAGTCAGGCCAGGTTCACGGTGTGTTCAATAGCGGCGATCGCCCGCTGACTTTTATTTCAGTCGTAACGCCTGCCAATGCTGGGCATCAGGTTATTGCGCTGAAAGAATCAGTGCTGAAGAAGTGATTTGCCAAGCCCGTAGGACTCCTACAGCATTTTATGCGATCGCCTTCTTCTGCTAGGTCGTAGTGAAGAATTGTTGGTGAGAAATTGTCGGTAAGCAGTGATGCTTAGGAGCAGGGATTAAATAGATTGGCTATCCATATCGCTCTTGCTGCTCTCACCCCAGTCCGGACTTTGAGTAGTAATGGAGTTAAACTCAGCAGGGCAGTCACCCTTATTCCTGCGCTTGCCGAATATTTTCCACGCATTTAGTACATATTAAATAGCTCAAAAACCTTCGCTTTTGAAGCAGTGAATATGTACCACTTATAATGCAATTTCCAAAGACTATTAGCTCTGTTGCAAGACGAATCACACTAGCTAAGTAAGTCTGTGTTCGGTGTCATAAAGGGTGCGATAACCATCGCGCACAATTTGTTGAGTTCCTGGATCATAGGAGAGCAGTAGAGGCCCAGTCGGGGTGACCAAAGCTAAGTTCGACTTTTATACAACCTGCGTTAGCCTCTAGATATACATGGCGTGACCACGCAGCACCATGTTCCTTATCCTCCCAACTATCGATTTAGTGGTTGCCCCAGTCGATATTGCGTAGCTAGTCTGCACTCGTTTGCGCATTGGCCCTAAAAAGTATAGAGCTTGGTGATGATTGAGTCTTTAGCCTTTTGCGTCGGAGAGTGCAGTGCGGGCCATAGAGGCGATCGCCTGATCCGTCGCCTTCGGCAGCTGGTAGTACCGACCCCCTGCAACCTTCGCTAGCTCCTTACCAAAGCCAGTAGAAACAAACTTCCGCTCAGTATCAATAATCAACATTTGATAGCCAGTGGCGCGAATGCTGCCTGCAATCTCCAACAGTTCGGCCTTAATATCGGGCTTTTCCTCCATCTCTTCTGGCGCATCACCTAAAGAGCGAGCAAGCGGAACATTCCCCCGACCATCAGTGATAGCAACAATGACTACGCTACCCACATCACCTGACTTTTGCGCATTCGTGCCCACTCGAACGGCCTGCATAAGCCCGTGTGCAAGTGGCGATCCGCCGCCGCAGGCCATGGTCTCTAACCGCCTTTTAGCAGCGGTAATAGAACGAGTTGGCGGCAACAGAACTTCGGCCTGCTCGCCTCGAAAGGGAATGAGTGCAACCTGATCGCGGTTTTGGTAGGCGTCGGTAAGAAGGCTGAGGACGGCACCTTTTGCATTTTGCATTCGATTGAGGGCCATTGAGCCAGAGGCATCTACCACAAAGATGATGAGAGAGCCGGCTTTGCGAGCGAGGCGTTTGGCGCGAATGTCTCCCTGTTCAACAATGACTTTTCTGTTTGGGAACCGTTCGCGACGGGCTTTTTGGTAGGGGGCAGCGGCGCGAAGGGTGGCATCTACCGCAATCCGGCGAGCCTGACCGGTCGGGATAAAGGGCTTGATGTAGCGGCCTCTTTCATCGGAAAAGATGACGCTGTTTTTACCTGAAGTGCCTTGCTTGGTGGTGCTTTCTGCAAAGCTGAGAAGAGATTGATCGAGCACAACGCCTTCAGCATCAAAGACAAACTCTTCGGGGATGGTAGGCGGTGTTTCGGGCTGTTCTTCTTGCTCTTCGTTTTCGTCCTCGTTATCAGAATCGTCTTCTGTGTTGTCGTCAGAATCGTCTTCTTGCTGATCCTGCGGCGGTGGCGGTGGCGGTGGCTGCTGTTCATCTTCAGTGGGTGGAACGGCGCTAGAGCGAGGGACAATGACGAGTTCTACAGCGCTGCGAAGGTCTTCAGCGGTAACGGTGGTGCGGCCATCTAGGGCGGCGCAGGCTTTGGCTACGCGGACGGCAAATAGCTCGGCACGGTGGCCCATCACGCCGCCACGAATGGCTTCGGTGACCAGGTAGTTTACTTGCTCGGTGGTAATGACAACATCGGTGAGCCACTCGCGGGCTAGGATGATTTGGGTTTTGAGCGAGTCGATATCGTCTTCGTATTCAGCGAGGAAGGCAGTGGGGTTGTTGGTGAAACTGTTGACTTGTTCTACGGCGGCCACGCGATCTTCTAGGGAGAGGCCGGTGTCGGCGGAAAGGGCGATCGCAATCCTATCTAACAAATGCTCTCGCAAATTGCCTTCTTCAGGATTGTAGGTAGCCACCATCAGCGGCTTACAAGGATGCTGAAAGCTAATGCCTTCTCGCTCAATCTGGTTGCGGCCTTCAGTAAGGGTAGAAAGCAACAGATTGCTGATTTGATCGTCTAGCAGATTAACTTCATCGATATAGAGAACGCCCCGATGGGCTTCAGCTAGGAGTCCTGGCTGAAAGACGCTTTCGCCGGTGCTGATAGATTTGGCAACGTCTACTGAGCCAAGCAGGCGATCTTCTGTTACGCCCAAAGGAATTTGAATGAAGGGCGCTTTGATTATCTGTGTTGGTAACTCTTCAACTGGCGTCTCAGCAGCGAAGCGAGCTGCGGTTTCGTCATCCCACTCGCTAGGCTTAGTCGGATCGCAGTTACTAGAGCCTTCGATAATCTCGATCGGTGGCAATAGCTGATAGAGGGCGCGGGCTAGAACTGATTTTGCAGTGCCTCTACGTCCGGCAATCACCACGCCGCCTAGTTCGGGGTCTACGGCTGAGAGCAGTAGGGCGAACTTGATGGAGTCCTGACCGACTACGGCCATGAGAGGGAAGGTTTCGGGGGTGTTTGCGGTGAGAAGCGTTGGCATTGGGCGCGGCATGGGGATTTTTGCGGGTGGGTTAAGTTGATGAACCCACCCCGGTGGCTAATAACGAAGCTACGATGTCTGGCGACCGCTGGTGCTACCCGGAATAATGGGCACTTCAACGGCTTCGCGGAAGCCTTCTACACTTTCGTCAAACTGAATGGGCAGTACGCCAATCACGTTTTCGTGCGGGCGAGGGATGATGACCCAGGTTTCTAGCACGCCGCCGGGTGCGTTTTGAGCGGCTTCTACGCCTGCTTCCATTGCGGCTTTAACTTCAGAAACGTCGCCGCGAATGTTAATGCAAAAACGAGCGCTGCCTGCTCGAATGTAGGTAACTAGCGTCACTCGTCCGGCTTTCACCATGGCATCTGCGGCGGCCAATACAGGGGGGAATCCCTTTGTTTCGAGTGAACCAACTGCCTGTCCCATCTATGCTCTCCTAAACGTGAATGGAGGGCGCGTGCTGTTGCGCATGAACTCCATGATCGATTGTACGGGAGAGGGGGACGCTCTTGGATAGGTATAGATTAAGTTACCTGTCGTATTTGCTTGCTAAAGTCACTCTACGAAGGGTAGAGATTCTTCGGTGTAGTCTAGCTCTAAGGTTTGAATAACGTTGGCGGTTGGGTTGGGGATGAGCGTATGGGCGTAAGCTCCGTCACCGTAGCAGGCGTTGGCAGCTTTGAGTCCAGCTTCTAGGGCCGCTTTAACTTCGGCGTTGGGTCCGCGAACGACGACGTACTGATGGCCGCTGTCAGCAGGTGCGATTTTGATAAGGGTTACACGGCCTGCTTTGACCATGGCGTCGGCTGCCGCGAGTGAAGCGGGAAATCCGTGGGTTTCGATCGTAACAACAGCAATCGGCATATTTTTGCTCTCAACAGCCTCATGATTGTACAGCGCCGGGATGCCAGATTGGCTGCTTATACTTTGATGCCGCTGGGCTGGGTGCGGGTAGCGATAATGCGATCGCACCCCGATTCAGGATAGGCCCAAGCATAGTAGCTCTCTTTCGGATTTCCCCAGCACAGCAGCAAATACAGCTCGCTACGAGTCGCCTCTACATCCGCCCACTCAGCACTTTCAATCAGCGTTTCTACACGCGCTAGATCAATCAGTTCCGGTGGATTGCCTGCTCGCCACAGGTTCAACTCTGCAATAGACTTTCGCCAAAAATCGATTACCACGCCTTTCGCCGCCCCCAGCCTGAGCTTGTCCTCTGCGGTAGCGGTCAGCTGCGGATGAATTTCTGGGAAGCGGACGGTTTGGCCCGCAAAGGTGCACTCGCGCCAGACGATGCCAGAAACGCCCTCGGTAATTTGATACTGGTGGATCTGATCGCGAAAGTCCTGGAAGGCGTAGATTTGGCTGAGCTTTTGAGGGCCGATAGCTTTAGTGATAACGGGGTTGTCGAGACGGTGATCGCTATCAGGCAAGAGGCGATCGCCCCTCACCGCCGCCTTCATTTCTGCGGCCAGAATGTCTAACAGCTGCGCGGTTGTATAAGCCATAGCTCGCCAAGAATATATATCAAGTAGCCTTGTCCGTGAATTGTATATCACTGCTCATAAAACCGCTGGGCTAAAAGGCCATCAATGCTTCTGTTAGCAGCGCGTAAAAGCCCTCTGCATCCACACTGTCTACCATTTGAATCACACTATCTTTTGCCGTGCCGTACCAGTCCACCACCGTACGGCCCATCGTGTGCTCTCCAACCGTTTCCACTTCGATGTTAACGGCACGCATAGTAAATAGTTCTGGCTTAAGCAAATAAGCAATCACGCAAGGATCGTGCAGCGGGCCACCGGGGAGGCCGTAGCGCGCCAGATCGCTTTGACCATAAAAAGAGAGCATTCCAGCGGCCGCGTCACTGACTGGATTGCCGATGGCTCGAATAGCGTCCAGCCGTTCTGGCGTGGTCAGTACCTGATGCGTAGTATCTAGCCCAATTAGTACAGTAGGAATGTCCGCAGATAGAACAACTTTTGCCGCATGTGGGTCAACGTACATGTTGAACTCGGCAGATGGCGTGATGTTGCCCTGGCTCATGGTGCCACCCATGATTACCAGCTGTTCTATTTTCTCAGAGATTTGGGGCGACTTGATCAGGGCAACAGCAATATTGGTCAGCGGGCCTAAGGCTGCGATGGTAATAGGCTCTGACGCGCTTAGCAGCTGTTCAATGATGAAATCAACGCTGTGCTGAGGCTGAAGTGTGGTGATCGGTTCAGGAAAGTCTGCGCCCTGCAAGCCGCTAACCCCGTGGACCTCTTCAGCAGTGGCGAGGGGCGTAGTAAAGGGGGCGCGGACAGCCTGCGAAGACAGGAATGTTTGGGCGGTTGGCAAGGGCGCAGATTTTGAGGGCGTTGGTGGCGGTGAGGGTGAGCGGGACGTTGCCTGCGACGGTGGTAATGCCGAGTAAAGGGAGGTTGGCGCTGAAGGCGAGGAGGAGGGCGATCGCGTCATCTACCCCCGGATCGCAGTCGATAATCAGCGGGCTTGTCATCGGGTAAACGCTCAAAATATTTGCGGTTGCAGGTGCGATTGTACGATAGCTTAATAGCCAGCTATGTTTTGGCGTTGGTGATGACTCGACCTTCTGTAACTAACCTTTTTAGGACTAACATAAGCCTCTGTGCTCTGTTTGGCCTTTTGCTGTTGACCGGCTGCTCGGGTAGCAGGCTGGGCGATCGCCTCGGTAAAAGCTTAGAGCCCGACCCACAGCTTGCAGAAGACGGCTCGCCAGCAGCTCAAGCTAGTGATGAACCTGCGGTCGTCGTTAAGGATGCTGAGAGCCAAAAGCCCGAGACAGAAAAGGAGGCTGAGCCTGCTGAGAAGCCTGAGGCCGAGAAGAAAGCGCCTGAGCCTGCTACGCCTAAGGTGGTAGCAGGTGAGTATACAGACTTGGGAAAGGCACCTGAGGAGATTCAGCCGTATTTAGTGGATTTGATTGAGTTGGGTTTGCTGGAAGTGCGATCGCCCACCCCGCCACCCACTAGCAGCTCAGATGATGCGGCTAATGAAACGGACAGTGAAACTGAAGAAAGTGAAGCAAAAGCAAACCCTCCTGCGCCACCGGGGCCAGGTGAATTCAGACCTAACCAAGCCACAACTCGAAGAGAATACGCTCGCTGGCTTCTAGCGACAAACAATCGCTTCTACACCGATCAGCGCACCCGCAAAGTTCGCCCCGGCGTGAACAGCTCAGCCCCCGTATTCAAAGATGTCCCGGTTAGCGATCCAGATTTTGCGGAAATTCAGGGCTTAGCCGAAGCCGGGATTATTCCGAGCCCACTTACTGGCAGCAGCACCACGATCACGTTCCGCCCAGACGCACCGTTAACCCGTGAAGATTTGCTGCTGTGGAAAGTGCCGCTAGACACCCGCCAGCCTTTGCCACAGGCCACACCCACAGCGGTAGAAGAAGCTTGGGGCTTTCAAGACGCGAGCAAAATAGAACCCCGTGCCCTACAAGCTGTGCTAGCCGACTATCAGAATGGAGACTTTGCCAACATCCGACGGGCCTTTAGCTACACAACGCTATTTCAGCCTAAAAAAGCCGCCACTCGATCAGAAACAGCAGCCGTGCTCTGGCGATTTGGCAACTCAACAGAAGGCATTACAGCAGAAGAGATTCGAGGATCTGGTAGTGCGGAACCCGTAAAAGGTGATTGATCATGGCTGAAAGCTGGAGTGAAGATCGCTTTTTTGAAGTGATTTCTGAGCTGGTAATGCTGCATTCACCGAGCGGCGTAGAAGGCGAGGTGAACGCCTACTTGCTTCAGCAGTTTGAAGCGATGGGCGTGGAGCACTGGCAGGATGCGGCAGACAATATTGTGGTGCGCATTGCAGGTGGCGAAGGAAGTAGCCTAGCGATTACGGCCCACAAAGACGAGATTGGCGGCATTGTTAAAAGAGTTGAGTCTGAAGGTAAATTGTCTGTTCGACCGTTGGGCGGTGCGTATCCTTGGGTTTACGGCGAAGGGATTGTTGATCTTTTAGGAGATAACGCGACGATTAGCGGCGTTTTGAGCTTTGGGTCGCGGCATGTGTCTCACGAGTCGCCGCAGAAGGTGCAGCAGGAAGGGCGAGCGGTAGAGTGGAAGGATGCCTGGGTAGAAACGAAGCTGACGGATGAAGCGATCGCGGCTGCGGGCATCAGGCCAGGAACGCGAATGGTAGTGGGCAAGCATCGCAAGCGCCCTTTTCGGATGGGTGAGCATATTGCTAGCTACACGCTAGATAACAAAGCCTCTTTGGCAATTTTGATAGCGCTGGCTGAGCAGGTAAAAGATCCGCCGGTTGATGTGTATTTGGTGGCTTCTGCAAAGGAGGAAGTGGGTGCAATTGGAGCGCTGTACTTTACGCAGCGGCAAAGGCTTGATCAGGTAATTGCGCTAGAGATTTGTCCACTTTCTGAAGAGTATCCGCTGGTAGATGGGCCGCTGCCTGCGCTATTTTCTCAAGATAGCTATGGACTGTATGACGAAGGGCTCAATCGAGAGATTTTAGCAGCAGCTCAGCAGCTCAATATTCCTTTGCAGGTAGCGGCGATTAGTGGCTTTGGTAGCGATGCTTCGATTGCGATGAAGTTTGGGCATGTGGCGAGGGGCGCGTGCTTGGCGTTTCCGACGCAGAATACGCATGGGTACGAGATCGCCCACTTAAGCGCGATTCGGAATTGCTGCGAGGTGTTAAAGGCAACTATCATGGCGGCGCATTAGCGGCATAATCTTTTGTAGATGTGATTTGTGACAATCCATGCGACTACCTGCACCAAAACGTTCTACCTTGCAATTGCTGGCGGTTGCGCCGCCCAGATTGCGCACGGAAGGGATTGATAGCGAGCCGCGCCATGCGACCTGGCTGGAGCTATTTTACGATTTGGTGTTTGTAGTGGCGGTGTCTCAGCTGGCGCATCGGCTGAGTGGTGATGTGACGCTGCAAGGGTTTGTGAGCTACGCGGGGCTGTTTGTGCCGATATGGTGGGCCTGGATTGGGACGACGTTTTATGCGAATCGGTTTGATTCGGATGACATGATTCGGCGGGTGATGATGGGGATGCAAATGTTGGCGATCGCAGCGCTTGCCGTTAACGTCCATCACGCCTGGGGCGATACTTCCATTGGCTTCGCCATCAGCTACATCGTCTCCCGCGTGCTGCTGATTGTTGAATACTTACGAGCTGCCAAGCACATCCCACAGGCCCGATCGCTCATTTATCCGATGAGTATTGGCTTCTCAATCGGAGCGCTGTTGTGGGTTGTCTCTCTTTTCGTTCCGGCTCCCTTGAGATTTGTTCTTTGGTTCGCAGGACTTTTTGTTGATTTTATTGCGCCGCTGGTTGCTTCGCCGGGGCAAAAGCTGCTGCCACCTCACGCAGAGCATTTGCCGGAGAGATTTGGATTGTTCACTATTATTGTGTTGGGTGAAGCGATTATTGCAGTGGTCAACGGTATTTCAGAGATGAGCTGGAGTATGGGCGGGGCGATCGCAGCTGCCTTAGGCTTTGTTGCCGCGTTCAGTTTGTGGTGGCTGTACTTTGAAAATTCGCTCGGTAAAGCCTTAGAAAAAGCGCGGGATACCGGACGCCTTTTGGTGATGCAGGTTTGGCTATACGGCCATTTACCGCTGGTGATTGGGCTAGCTGCGACGGGCATTGGCGTAGAGCATATCGTGGTAAGCGATCAAGGTGTGCCGCTGCCCGGAAACGAGCGCTGGCTGATAGCAGGCTCAGTAGCGATTTGCTATGTGGCACTGGCAGTTTTACACCGTACGGGGGTGATTTTTGCCTGCAAGGCGAGAACAAGGCATCGATTAGCAGGCGCAGCGGCGGCGTTGGCGATCGCAATCTTCGGCACCATGCTTTCACCGGTTGCGGTGATTGGCGCGATCGCCGCTATCGGCATCGTTGAAGTCATCTTCGACATCTACCAAAAGCCGCTGCCCGTGTAACTAATTTTCTATGGGCGCAACAAAGAAGCGATCGCTATTAACCAACGGAGATGGCCCTGTCTCCAACAGGTCTCGAATATTCTCCTTTTGACTCTCATCGGCAAACTCAGCATAGCTTTGAACAATCTCATAGCTACCGACAAAATAATCTGCACCATCGCCAACGGCAGCATCTAACCGCTCTGGTGTGACTTCCTCCGGTGAAATCATCCATCCTTTGCGATGTGATAAGTACAACAGCGTTGGGTCACCGCCCGTTGTGGCAAGCACTCTAGCATCTGGCGGCGTGTATTTGTCTATCAGCTCAGCGAGTAAATAAACCTCCGATCTAGCAGGATCTTCAGCCTGCATATAGTCGATGGCATAGATGACAGAGCCGGTGATGAGCGTAAGGGCGATCGCAATCCCCAAAGCCAAACGCTGCCACTTTTTAGCGCCTCCGCTAAACACGCTGGCGCAAGCTTTCCCCACAAACACCACGCCAAAAAACATCACAGGCAGCTGATAGTACTCGTGCACATAGCTAGAAGTTGGCGCTAAGGCACCGGCTAAAAAGCTGCTAAAAATGCCCACTTCCCAAAGCCAATCTTCCGCTTTCTCTCTTTTGTAGGTAAGGCCGATGAGCGCAATGATAAATCCCAGTACGGCAAAATGTCGCACCATGACTCGAAAGACAATGTCCAACCAGTACTGCAACGACAGCAGCTTTGTCCATTCGTAGCGGTCAGTGTCGCCTGAGAAAAAGCCAAAGGTGAGACCGGTGTCTAGATAGATTTGGTGGGCGTGGGTGTACCAGAGAGCGGCGACACCGATGAGAGAAAGGGCGTAGATCCACAGGTCTAAGCGTAGGAAAATTTTTGTTTTGTATTTGAGAGCGGCAAGGAAGAGGAGAGGGAGGCCTAAGTAGACGATGGGTAGGACTTTGAGGAGAATAGCGATCGCAACAAAAGTCCAAGACACGAATAACTCAATCCGCTTTTCCTCCAAAAGCCAGCGCTTAAAAAAGTACAGTCCGCCCAAACTGCTCATCACAACCAGCGACTCTGGCTGCACCGTTCGTCCATAAAACACGCTTAGCGGCAGAATGGCATAGAACAAAGCTGACCAAAAGGCGACTGATTGATTAAAGAACAGGTTGACCAGTCGATAGAGAAAATAAAGCCCAACAACTGAGAAGGCAACAGAAAGACCTCGTGCATAGGCTTCTTGCACACCAAACAGTCGGTACAGCAAACTGACAAGCGCTGGATATAGCGGAAATTCGGTTTCAGCGTAGCCGCCGCCGCCCCAGTCTACTTGAGGATATAGGAAGCTGCCGAGACTAAAAGGGACTTCGGTGAAGTTGCGGGCGATCGCAGCCGTATCAGCCTGTCGCCAAGAATGCACCCCAATCACTGGTGAATATAGGTTGTAGAGACGAGGCACCAGCGCCAGCACAGTCAAAAACAACAGCGGAAAGCGCTTGATTGAAGCTTGCAAAGGGATCATTGCGGGTCAAGAAATCGAATGAGCTGAAACTGCTGAACATTCTCCCTTCGAGCTACCGGCTCATAAGGTCGCTCTGCGTTGAGCGTGGTGCTATCTGCATTAGACAGTAGCCAAGCATAGCTACCTGGCGCTATGTCGCTAAAGTCAGGATTTTTCTGGCCCAATATCGGCGTGTAAAAACTCAAGAGCACCATCATTTTGTGCGCCTCTGTATCTGACCAGTCTTTTCCGTAAATAAAGTCTATCGGTTCCGTCGCTAAGACTCTGGCAATAGGGTCGCGGGCCAGCTCAGCTTTTAGCGCTGGCGTGTAATTACCGTATAGGCCTGTGATACCCACAGCGCCCAGTGTTAGCCAGGTCGGCAACAGCCAGGTTGCGAGCCATTTGCCGGGAGATTTTGCCGTGAAGGGAAGGCAGCTCCAGCCCAAGCCTAAGATGATGGCGATCGCAGTATAAGGCTTCAACGAATACAGGAAATCATAAGGCGCAAATAGCAGGATTAGTCCCAATACCACTAGGACGAAGCCCAACAAACCAAAAGATAGGCTAAGCCAGCGTCGGGGCCATTGGACGGGTTGCGTGGCGATGCGGTGGAGAGCGATCGCACCAAACAGAGCCAAAAAAGGGTACAGCTGCAACGTGTAATACGGCGTTCGCGTCGAAAACGAGGTCAGCATTCCAAACAAAATAAACGGATAGATCAGCAGCCACCGATACGGATTTTCGCGCTTTCTATCCTGCCAGCAGAAACACACGCCTATGAGTGAAAACAAAGGCCAGGGAAATCCGTTCGCTGGAATGTTCCACAGGTAATAGAGCCGACCAGCATCGGCGTGAAAAGGCTTTTCGCCCAGCTCGCCAATTTTGCCAAATAGAGACGTTGTGACGACATCGCCATACTGCGCAATACTGAGCCACAGCCACAGGCCTACAATGCCGATACCCGTCGCGAGTCCTATATATAGGCCAGGATTTGTGAGGTGGCGGTGGCGGCGATGCTGAAGCAGGAGATAGGGCACTAGCGCAGCAGCAGGCAGCAAAATCATAAAGCTTTTGGTGAGAAAGCCTAAGCCCAAAACCAAGCCGCTGATAAAGCCCCAAATAATTCTTTTGTCAGGATGCGCTTCAGCCTTGAGTAAACCCCAAATGCCCAGTAGCTCTAGGCAAACAAGCAGCATGTCTTGGGTGCCTAAGTGGCCGTACTGAAACCACAGATGAAACAGCATGAGTAGGGCCGCAGACAGCAGGCCTAGAACGCGCTTGCCAGTAATGATTTTGCTGATGTCGTAGGTGAGAAGGGTGGCGGTAATGCAGGCGATCGCACTGGGCAGCCGCGCCGCCCAATCATGAATGCCAAACACCTTATAGCTCGCCACCATTAGCCAGTTCAGCATTACCCCGTGCGTATACACCGGCTCATCCCACCACAGCCGCGCCAGCCATCGCCCCGACTCAGCCATAAACCGCGCTTCAGCCGCAAAATTGCCCTCATCATGCGCCATTAAGCTGACGTGCAAAAAGGTCGTCGCAATCAGTAGCCCCGACCAGCCCACCAGCAAAAAAATATCGTTGCGAGTGGCCTTAGTGATCATTCTGATCGTCGACTTATCATCGCTACTCATTCGCTATTGGCTCTCGCCTTCCAGGCTCCTGTCCAGACGCCCTCGACTTACGAAATCCACTGCGTCTCAAAATCCGCTTTTGCCTTTGCCTAGCAAACGCCTGCAAATCCACATTGCGATCCGTCTCATCCACAATTTCCCCGGTGAGCACTTCCAGCGTGTCTTCTAGCGTTACCACTCCAGAAACGCCACCGTACTCATCCACGACAACCATTAAATGCTCACGCAGCGACTGAAACGTTTTAATCAGCTTATCGGTACGCTCCGTATCAGGCACATAGTGCACGCGGCGCATAATGCTCTTAATTTGCACATCGCCCTGCCCCTGCACCAGCGCCGTCAGCAGCTCTGCTTTTAGTGCCACGCCCACCACATGATCGAGATCCTCGCCAATCACCAAAATTCGCGTGTGCTGAGAGGAAATAATTTCGTCCTGAATGTCCTTTAATACGGCCTCACTCGAAATGAAGGTAATCGCCACCCGAGGCGTCATGATATCAGCCGCTTTCAGGTCGTTCAGGCGAAAGACCCGATCGATCATTTCAACTTCGTCGTCTTCAATCAGGCCTTCTTGATAGCCCAATATGGTCAGCAGCTTAATTTCTGACTCGTCGGTGATCGGCTTACGGTTGCCTTTGGTGAGCGGTGCGGTGATATGCTCTAGCAGCCAGATCAGAGGCGTGCAGATAAGGGTTACGCCTCTAATGGGAATGGCGACCATGAGACCAATCGTCTCAGCGTAGCGTTCCCCTAGAGTTTTCGGTAAAATTTCGGCAAATAGAATAATGCCAAACGTGAGGGCCGCTGAGAAAATACCAAGCGCCGTGTTGTTATCGAACTGGCCAGCGGCAATGCGACCCACAACGATACTGCCAACAATGTTAAAAATGTTGTTGAGAATCACAATTGCCGCGATGGGGCGGCTAACGTGCTGCCGGATAGCGAGTAGCGCGGTTGCAGCTGGGCTGGGCTGGGTTTGGGTAAGCTGTCGAGCTTTGAGTAAAGGAATGGAGAGTAGCGCTGTCTCGATGCTGGAGCACACGGCTGAACCGATGATGACAATGAAAACCGCGATCGCAAGTTGGGTCATTAGAAGAGACGGTGGCCAGAAGACGGCCGAAAACGGAAAGAGTGAGCGATTTTGCTCAACGCTGATATGATGCTTGCTAATTGTACTGGTTACACCGACTGGTCGCGCTCGATTCTCTTGCAGGTCTGCTTTATTTCCCTATGAATGACACCCCACCTGGCACCATCCTAGAGGTTCAAGATCTAACGGTTGAGTTTGCGACTGAAGGCGACTCAAAAGAGGACAGACGCAGCATTCGCGCGGTAGATACGGTGTCCTTTACGCTTCAGCGCGGACAGACGCTTGGCATTGTAGGCGAGTCAGGCTCGGGGAAGTCGGTCACCTCTTTAGCCGTGATGGGTTTAGTTCCTAGCCCGCCGGGAGAGGTGACGGGCGGGCAGATCTTATTTACAGAAGAGGACGCGCAAGAGCCGGTTGATTTGAGAAAGGTGCCTAAGCGAAAGATGCGGCGCTACCGGGGCGGGCAGATCGCGATGATTTTTCAAGAGCCGATGAGTTCGCTAAACCCGGTGTATACCTGCGGGTTTCAGCTGATTGAAGCAATTCGGCAGCACCAGAAAATATCTAAGCGGGCGGCAAGGGATTTAGCGCTTTCGCAGCTGCAAGAGGTGAAGCTGCTGCCAAGTGATACAGAGCTATACGAGCAGCTGAGCGAGGAGCTTGGAACAGACAGCATCAGCGTGATTAACCGTGAGGCTAAGCGGCGCAAGCGGGCCTTACTAGAGCGCTACCCGCACCAGCTTTCGGGCGGTCAGCTGCAACGGCTGATGATTGCGATGGCGATTTCTTCTAATCCTTCGCTGCTGATTGCCGATGAGCCGACGACGGCGTTGGATGTGACGGTGCAGTCTACGATATTAGACCTGCTGCGGGAGCTGCGCGATCGCCGGGGCATGTCGATGATTTTCATTACGCATGACTTGGGGATCATCGCTGAAATTGCCGACCAGGTAGCGGTGATGTATCAGGGCGCAGTCGTTGAAACCGGCTCTGTTCTACAAATATTCGAGTCGCCAAACCATCCCTATACCCAAGGGCTGCTCGCCTGCCGCCCTCAGCCTGACCGACGGTTGCGGCAGCTTTCTACAGTGTCTGACTATATGGAGGAAGTGCCAGATGAGGACGGCAACTTGGTCATTAAGGCTAAGCCGCAAGACGACTTTGGCCCCGGTTTGCCGCCTGTACTAGAAATCAGTCCGCGTGAGATGCAGATTCGCTTAGAGGCGCTAGAAGACAAGGGGCCGCTGCTGACGGTGGAAAATCTGAAGGTGGGTTTCCCAGTAAAGGGCGCATTTGGCGGGGTGGATCGCTATGTGATGGCGGTGAATGACGTGTCTTTTAAGGTGTATAAGGGTGAGACGTTTGGGCTGGTGGGCGAGTCGGGCTGTGGGAAAACGACGTTGGGGCGATCGCTTCTACAGCTGATCAAACCGATGGACGGCCGCGTGTGGTTTGAAGGGCGAGACTTGACCCGATTGGGCGGCAGGCAGCTCCGCAAGCGGCGGCGGGAAATGCAGATTATTTTCCAAGATCCGTATAGCTCGCTGAATCCTCGGATGAGCATTGGCGCAGCGATCGCAGAACCGCTCAAAATTCATGGCGTCATGCGTGGTAAACGCAACCTTAAAGAGCGCATTGAGTATTTACTAGACCGCGTAGGCTTAGATCCCAAGGCAATCAATCGATATCCTCACGAGTTTTCTGGCGGTCAAAGGCAGCGGGTTTGCATTGCCAGAGCTTTAGCACTCAACCCCAAATTTATTATCTGTGATGAGTCGGTTTCAGCCCTAGATGTCTCTGTTCAGGCGCAGGTGCTCAACTTGCTCAAAGAGCTGCAAGAAGAGTTTAAGCTCACCTATATTTTCATCTCTCATGACCTGGGCGTTGTGAAGTTTATGAGCGATCGCATCATGGTCATGAACGCAGGCCGAATTGAAGAAATTGGCCCTGCTGAAGAGATTTACCGCCGCCCTCGCCGAGAGTACACACAAAAGCTCATTGCCGCGATTCCTGAAGGCACCGTTAGCCGCATCCAAACCCTACAGACAGAGCGTGAGATAGCTCAAATTAGAGCAGCTGTATAGAGAGAATACACATAGAACAACAGCGCGAAAAGAGACCCCGCCTCGGTTTTGACGCATCCAGATACTATGTTGCCTCAAAGAAATAATAGACGTGAGTAATCGTATAGCGCGATTGCTAATTCAGTAGAATCTTGCAGTCTCAGATTCTCTTTTACTACCTTGTTTTAGGGTATTTTCCCACTGAGCTACGAGAGCATATGGGTTTGACTTTCAGTATAAACAAAGTTGAATACTCGGGTATTCTAGACTAGCCAAACAAATCGATAGTGCGCCATCTTAACAACAAAGATAAACGCACCGTCTGTCGATATGTTTTCTGTTTAAAAACCTTGAAAATCGGAACAGACCCCGCTCAACACACCTCTGTGGCTATGGAAAATCTCACCACGCAGCTAGAAGACCTTTTCTCAGCTATTCGACGTTCCGATGTTCCTCAGGTTAAGCGTTTGCTGGCAGCCAACGTTTCTCCGACTCAGGCGAATAGCGAAGGGCAAACGGCCATAATGGTTGCCGCCCAAACCGGGCACTTGCCGATTACGCAACTGCTGTGCAAAGCAACGGCAACCTATCCCTCTTCAGCTCAGATTTTTTTTGATGCGAGTACGCCTGCGGCCTCCTTACCTAGCGTTCTAGCCTTTGTCAACATATCAGCGGCAACGCCTATCCGTAGCTTGTCAGCGCCGCTTGCGCCTATTCCACTGACGCATTCTTTTTACATGCCCACGTTTAGCCACTTAGCCCAGATTGGGACAGGCGAGGCTGCGGCTAAAGGCGCCGTTGACCAGCTGGCTCAAAAGGGATCAGCATCATCCGCTGATGACGGTCGCCAAGCGCTAGAAGTCGCCGTTTGCCACAACGATATTGATGAGGTGGAGCGGCTGCTAAATACGGGCGTGAGCTTTCGTCCTGCGAACTGGTACGACACGCCTGTGCTGGTGACTGCGGCTAAGTACGGCTACAGCGAAGTCGTGCAGGTGCTGATTGATGCGGGCGCGAATGTAAACAGTGGCTGCGATCGCCTACCGCTCCACATCGCCTCAGAATGCGGACACGTAGAGGTCGTGCTGCGGCTATTAAACTCAGATGCTTACATTCAGGCCACTGAGGACGGTGGACGAACAGCGCTGATGGCCGCTAAAAACGGCCACGAAGCAGTCTGCAAAGTTTTATATCCGTACTCATCGCCTCAAATCATTCAGCGAAAGATTTCAGCGATCGCAGAAACCGCTCAGTTTGAGCGCGATATTGCGTTTTTGTCAGGATTAGACACGGCTAGTTGACAAGGTAGGCAGAACCACGGAAGAGACTGTTTTAAGATTGAAGATGACTGCCATAGCGGGCACTCTATGGCAAGGGTATACCGCAAGAATTTATGAAACGCGGGCTTCAGCTATTCTTCTATCGCATCTCTACTCTTCATGGACAATCTCACGACCCAGCTAGCCGGTCTTTTCAGCGCTGTTTATCATTCTGATATTAAGCAGATTAGAAAACTGCTAGATGCAGGTGTTTCACCTCAGCAGCAAGATGCAGATGGGATCTCTCCTTTAATGATGGCGACCCATTTAGGTAACGCTGATATCATCAGAATGCTACAGGCTGCGATCGCACCTCAACCGCAGTCAACTCATAGCTTTTTTAACGACCAGGCGCCTATTACTACGACGATGCCCGTGATTACGCAAGCAGCCGAGGTCACTCATCTTACGATAGGCACAGTTTCTTTATTCCCTACTGTTCAGTTTGTGCCCGTAGTCAAGGCTATGCCCATTCTGCCTGCCTTGTTACAACCACCGGCTCTGTTGCAACTACCTGCTTTGTCACGACCGCTTGCTTCGTTACAGCTCCTTGCTTCTGAAGCGACAGCAACCACTTCCAAAAAGTCTTCGAGGAGAAGGAAAACAAAGCTAAAGACCTACCCAATCCAGGAGACACCCGATACGGTTGCGCTTAAAGAAGCTGTTTGTAATGGTGACATCCAAACTGTGAGAGCGCTCCTCAAGGCAAAGGTTAGCTTTAGGCCTGCTAACTGGTATGACACGCCGCTGTTAGTGCTTGCTGCCGGGCGCGGCCATAGCGAAATTGTGCAGGCGCTGCTGGATGCAGGCGCTGATCCAAACAAAGGGTATGCTCGCCTGCCGCTGCATCTTGCATCTGAAAATGGCCATTTAGAGACCGTTCAACGGCTGATAAATTCAGGTGCTCAGATTCAAACAGAAGAAGAAGGCGGTCAGACAGCCTTGATGAGAGCCGCCGCTGGTGGCCATTTACCGATTGTGCAAGTCCTGGTAGATAGAGGTGCCAACGTAAATGCAATTTGTCAGGGAGAAACCGCGCTGATGTTCGCCTCTCGCAATGGACATCGCCAGGTGTATGAGTTTCTCTATCCATACGTGCATGCAAGAGGCACGTTAGTTGAAGAACAAGCGCTTCAGCAGCGGGCTATTTTAACAGCTGAGTCGGCTCACTTTCAAAATGAGCTATCGGCTTTGTTTGACGGTAATAATTAGGGGTAATTGCATTTTCATAAAAATCGCCCCTTATGACTCACTCCTTTATTCAGATTGCTCAGCAGGGCAAAAATGAAGGCTGGCGCTATGTCATTGGTGTATTTATCACACTGTTCACGTTTATCATCCCAGGCAGCTTAGCGTATAGCCTTCTGCTAGCGATTTATATGCAGGTTGATAATAATCCTGACACACAGCAGCTATCGCCTGAAGCCTTCACAGATACGGCCTCGCTAGTAGAAGCCGTAGGTGCGCTAGCGCTTTTCGTTTGCAGCAACCTCTCGTTTCTATTTTTTTGGCTGGGCATATATCTGGCGATTCGCTTTTTACACGGGCGATCGCTCCATTCTCTCATCACGCCCAAGCCTCGGATTAGCAAGCGGCGAATTGTTCAGGGCTTCAGCGTATTTTTTACACTGCGGGTGATTGAGATTGCGATTAGCTACGCGATCGCCCCTACAGACTTTACCCTCAACTTTGAAGCCAAAACATTTCTCCTATTTTTAGGTTGGGCCATCCTACTCGTTCCCATTCAAACCGCCGCAGAAGAGCTTTTTTGCCGAGGCTATCTACTCCAGGGATTCGGCAGCAAACTGGGCAAATGGCCCGCCATCGCCCTCACCGCTTTCATATTTAGCGCCCTCCATAGCCAAAACCTAGAAGTAAGCGCTCAAGACAGTTTAGAAAGCACGCTCAGCCTGATGGGCTACTACTTTATGATCGGCGCTTTCTTAGCTTGGCTGACGCTTAAAGAACAAACGTTAGAGCTCGCGCTAGGCGTCCACGCAGCCAACAATATGGCCGCCTTCTTACTGGTCACTAGCCCCGATAGCTCCATTCCTGCCCCGGCTATTTTCAGCATCGCGTCGGTAGAGGCAGATGTCAGCCTGGTGTTTTTCAATGCCGCCCTGTTATTTACCTTTTCACTCATCATCTTTCGCCTGCTAAAAAAGCCCGCATCCGCAAGATTTTGACTGAATATAGGCCCGTATCAGGCTCCACATGGGATAGGATCGATGTTAATCGATACCCGTGTTTCGCAAAGACTATGCGTATAACTAGATGTCTCGGCACTGCTGCGGTTCTTTTGATATCAGCCTGTCAGCCTGAGACTCAACGCGTCAAAGAAAGTACGCTGCGCGCTGAACCGTCGTCTGAGTCGCTATCTGAGCAGTCATCTGAGCGACAAGAAGAAACTCGCGCTTCGCTACGCGCAGGTTTGCCTTCTCACAAAATCGTCTTTCGTCAGGCGGACGGAACACCCAAATTTTCGATTCAGTTTAAGCCCACAGGTGGCAAGCTAATTGATCGCAAAGGCAACGTGAGCGCTAATTTTGTGCTGAAGGGCGATCGCACTATCCAGCTCACCAGCTCTCGAAACGAAATCATGGGCTATGTTGTCCGCACGCAAGACACCTGGACAATAGAAAACCCTAAGCGTACCAAAGCGCTGTTTACCTTTCGGCGTGAGCCCGATGGCAGCGCGGCGCTTTTACAAGGCGATGGCGCTGCGCTGCACGAGCTAAAAGCTACTAGCGAAGGCTACGTGGTGGCCTCAGGTAAATCTGAGCAGTACGTCGTTAGCACTCAAAAGGGCACTGTCCAGCTGCAAACGAACGATGGCACCACTGTCGTTGCGACCGACAGCGCGATTGAACCTATCGCGCTTGCCAGCTTTGGGTTTACCCAGCTCACACAGGCTCAGCAAGCCGGGCTCGCCTATGCCCTCACGGCCAATGTCTTGTAGAGCGACTAAGGAGCATCAGGCTTTAGTAGCTATCGTCGTCTGTGACCGTTTTGATAGCGAGGATATGGTTGGCTTCGTGAAGACGTTCAGCGATCGCATCTCTCCAGTTCAAGCTAATTTTAGGATTAGCCAATACCTGCTGCGCCTGCTCGCGGCACTGAGCCCCTTTATCTACATCCATTGCGCCAATGCCAGCGAGGTCTTCGTAAAGCTTTTGCAGCGGAATCTTTTGCAGCGGGACTTGTTTAGCAGTATCTGACACTACACCAGCGTTGTCTTCAGGCATGGTCTAATTTCTCCTATCGAAGGGCCGTTGAAAAAAGCGCCTGAAATTTAGCATCAGGGCATAGATGAATTATCGTCATTGCGGCTCGCTTGCACAGCGATAGTAATCAGATGGCCAGAAAGATTTACAGAGCAACATAGTTGGTTTGTATTTCTTAAAAGAAAAAGAGAGAAGGAAGCGCGAAAATGCAACGGTGAATAGTGCTTTGATGAAGAAAATTAAATACAATAAGCACTCGATTTAAGTGAGAACCCTATGCTGCTATCACCTCAAGAAAAAGACAAGCTGCTTATTTTTACCGCAGCACTCGTCGCTGAAAGGCGCAAGGATAGAGGCCTAAAGCTCAACTACCCTGAATCCGTGGCCTACATTTCGGCAGCGATTATGGAAGGGGCTCGCGACGGCAAAACGGTGAGCGAGCTAATGAGTGAGGGCACAACGCTGCTAAAACGTGACGACGTAATGGAAGGCATTCCCGAAATGATTCATGAGGTGCAGGTGGAAGCAACTTTTCCAGATGGCACTAAGCTAGTGACGGTTCACGATCCCATCATGGATTGAGGCAATTTTTTAATGTATAAAGATAACCCAGTAGCAGCCATTCCTTTAGTGCCCGGACAAATTATTCCAGGTGGCTCAGAGCCCATTGAGCTAAATGCGGCGCGCGAGGCGATATCGATAGTGGTGAGTAATGTGGGCGATCGCCCCATCCAAGTCGGCTCACACTTCCATTTTTACGAGGTGAACGAAGGCCTGAAGTTTGATCGAGATCGCGCCAAAAAAATGCGGCTCAATATCACCGCAGGTACCGCCGTCCGCTTTGAGCCGGGTGATGAAAAAGAAGTTGAGCTAGTTCCCTACGGCGGCACGCAAGAAATCTACGGCTTCAACGGCAAATACGATGGCGCAGAGCTAAAAGGATAAGGCCATGCCAAAGTCAGCAGCTCGGTTAGGAATTGGTGGGCCAGTCGGTAGCGGCAAAACGGCGCTGATAGAGGGCATTGTGCCGATACTGATGGCGCAAGGTGTGGAAGTTGCGGTCGTAACGAACGACTTACTCACGACAGAAGACGCTGACCGATTGAAGCGAAAGGGTTTTCTGCCGCCTGAGCGCGTAGTAGGTGTAGAAACAGGAAGCTGCCCGCATACGGCGATTCGCGAAGATCCAACGATGAATCAGCTTGCTGTGCAGGACTTAGAGCTGTTGTTTCCGCAGCTAGACCTCATCTTGATTGAAAGCGGCGGCGATAATCTTGCCTCTACGTTTAGCTATGAGCTAGTAGACGCCTATATCTTTGTGATTGACGTGGGCGCGGGTGATGATATTCCTCGGAAAAATGGGCCGGGATTTGTGCAGTCTGATTTGGCGGTGGTGAATAAAATTGATATCGCGCCGTATGTGGGTGCGGATTTGAATTTGATGCGATCGCAATCCGCCCAATACCGACAGGGCAAACCCGTCATCTACACCAACTGTAAAACCTCAGAGGGTCTCAGCGAAGTGGTTACGTTTATTCAAGAGACCGTATTGTTTAATCAACCTGCCGTAGAGAATGCGCTCGTCTAGCCCTGTTTTGACACACAAAGAACAGCTTGCCTTAAAGCTCGAACGTGCGGCCAGCGGAAAAACTATTCTAAGCCATCGCTATATGGCCTATCCTCTGAGCGTTTCACCTGTTTTTAGACTGGAAGAAAACGGTACGGCGGCTTCTACACAACGGGCATATCTCTATCGAATGAACACGTCTCCAGGACTGCTAGCCAACGACGCGTTAAGAATCTCCTTGCAGCTAGCCTCTGGCAGTCAGCTTTACCTAGCCGATCAGTCAGCCACTAAAGTCCACACCATGCCTGAAGGGGATGCTCAAGCGACTGTGGACTATCAGATTGAACTAGGCGATCGCACCACCCTAGAGTTCCTACCCGAACCGCTCATCCTCTTCACCGACTCCGCTTTAAAGCAACAAACCAATATCACTATTCATCCCACCGCCGCCCTCAGTTTAGGAGAGATTGTTCTACCCGGCAGACTAGCACGGGGCGAAAGCTATCAGTTCCGTCAGTACTTCAGCCGCCTGCGAGTTAGCAATCCGCAGGGGCAGCTATGGTTTGCCGAAGCCATGAAGCTGCTGGGAAAAGAGAATCGGTTTGTGCAGGCGTCGCTGTTTTCCAGTGGGCCCGTGCTCGGGACGCTGGTTTTGATTTTGCCTGAGGCGATCGCAACCCCTCAAGCCCTAAAAACGCTCAGCACTCAAGTAGACGCGCTTGAAACCGACTCGCTTAACTTAGCCAGCACTATCCTTCCACAAGGAAGAGGTTTATTTGTCCGCGCTATGGCTCAAACCACCCGCGAAATGCAGTCGGGCTTCAAAGCAGCGGTAAACTATGTACGAACGCTACGAGGAGAGGCTTTGCTGCCTTATTCACTATAACGATGGCATCTGCTGAACGGGCTGAGATTTATATGGGGAATGTGAGTGAGAGCGCTGATTTGGCGCGGCGGGTGCTCCATGCGCGGGAGACTGGGGAGTGTTTGGAGGTGGAGATTAAGAGAGGCGATCGCACCAAGGGCCGCATTCTTACCCAAACGGCGTCAGGTCAGCCGGTCGGCATTGTTAAAGAACGAGATTTTTTACTAAAAGAGGGTGATTTATTGCTCTCTGAAAGCGGATATATGGTGCTCGTGAGTATTCAGCAGCAGCGGGTGATGTCGCTGCGGTTTGATAGTGGAGTAGAGAATGAGGCGATCGCACTTGTTCACTTAGGCCACGCCATAGGCAATCAGCACTGGCCAGTTACCGCAAAAGGAGATGTTCTGTACGTCGAGCTAGTCGCAGATGATAGCCTAATGGAATCGACGCTACAGAAGATTGCAAAAAGACTGAATATCAAAGGATTACAAATTAATTTTGAGACAAATCTCTCTGATAAAGCGATAGATTTTTCAGTAGACCATAGCCATGCTCACTAGTTGTTCCGAGGAAGCTATTGAATGACAAACGCGCTCGACCAACAGTTTGTTCTCATGCAGCTAGCGGATTCTTTTTTTCCTTCTGGCTCGTATACGCTTTCGCATGGGCTAGAGAGTTTGGTGCAGTCAGAGCGTGTGACGAGTGCAGAAGATGTAGAGATGTTTATACGGCTGCTATTGTGTAACAAAGTGGGTGGGACTGATTTGGTTGCGATCGCCCACGCCCACACCGCCAGCAAACACAACAACATCACAGAACTTGCGAACATAGACGCCCAGCTATTTGCCCAAACGCCTATCGAGAAAACGCGCATCGCCCAACGTCAAAGCGGTCGCGCCCTGCTGATGGTCGCGAGTAAAACCTGGCCGCATCATCAGCTGGAAAGTCTTAGTAAGGAAACCGCAAGAGGTACATTTAACTGCCTACATCCAATCGTGTTTTCAGTGGTTGCCCAAGTCGCAGGATTGGAACAACAGTCAGCGTTAGTGGCCTTCGTACATGGTTTCGTAACAGGGATTCTAGGCGCTGCTATTCGACTAGGCGCTATTGGACATTTGCAGGCACAGCAGGTGAGGAGAGCGGTTGCTGAAGGACATGGCGGATGTTTGTGGAGAGGCGATCGCCATTCCCCTATATGAAATGTGGTCATGCACGCCAATGATAGACCTTGCTCAAATGCGACAGGCCAAGCTGTCTAGACGATTATTTGCCAGCTAGCTTGTGGTTTCTAAACGCGATCGCACCCACTTACGAAACTCTCGCATCGCTTTTCCACGTCCAACCTCTCTCGACCTAGCGATAAACCGTTCTGCTAGTTTGGCAACAGGCCAGTCTGGAAAAGTGGGACTGCTTTTTACCTCAACATATTTACCATCTTGTAAAATATCGATGCGTAACTTACCGGAATCGTAGCGCCATAGCTCTGGAACCCCTAGTGCTTCATAGAGATTCACGTCAGTTTTAGAAGTCAGATCCATCTCAATCGCAAGATCAGGCGGTGGATCTGTCGTCAGATCAATTCGGTCTTTGTTGAGAACGCTCGTAAAATTCTGAATGTAAAAAGAATCGTCTGGCTCTACGCCTTTTACAAGGTCTCGACGTTTCAGCGTAGTAGAGCCTGAGGCATCGTGGTCTATTTCTAGCTCATCTAGCAAAATTGTAACCAGGTCGCCCAGCACTATTTTAAATTTTTCATGGGCGAAAAGAGAGGCCACGATAGTAAGCGTCCTGTTGTTATAAGCAATGCGCGTGCTGCGGCGATCGCCAAGCTCCGCCAAAATAGCCTCAAACTCCGGCCAGTCAATATCCTCTAGCTCAATGACCTGACCAGGCGATATTTTTATTTGTCTAAGCTGTAGGGTGACCATAGGGCGATCGCAAATCCAGTAGAGTCCATTGTAGAACAAGAGCCTAAGCGTAAAGCGCGGGGTGTGACTATAATCAACAGGTTCAGTCAAAAACAGCCTTTGAAGATATGGCCGCTGCTCTAGAACTCCAGTCCCTTAGCAAGCGATTTGGCTCCCATCAGGCAGTAGATCAGCTAAGTTTGTCAGTTTCGCCAGGGACGCTATACGCCTTTTTGGGCGCAAATGGCGCAGGGAAAACAACAACGCTGCGGATGGTCTCTGGGTTGTTGCGGCCAGATGAGGGAGACGCAATTATATTTGGCAACAGCATCACAAACTCACCTCGAACCGCAAAACAGCGACTGGCTTACGTGCCTGATGAGCCACTGCTATATAGCAAGCTGCGTCCAATGGAGTACCTGGAATTTGTAGCAGGTCTATGGAACATTCCGGCAGCGCGCGCACAGCCTCGGGCGCAGGACTTGTTAAAGCAGCTTGGGCTGTGGACAGTAAGAACAGATTTTACCGAGACATTTTCTCGGGGAATGAAGCAAAAGCTAGCTTTGGCAGGTGCGTTTATTCACGAGCCTCAGCTAATTATGTTAGACGAGCCACTTAATGGGCTAGATGCGGCGGCGGCCCGACTGGTGAAAACAATGCTGTTGGACTATGTGCAGCAGGGTAATTCGGTGATTTTGACTACGCATGTTTTGGATGTTGCCGAACGGATGGCGCAGCAGATTGGTATTTTGAATCGCGGGCGGTTGATTGCGGCGGGGACTTTGGATGAACTGAGGGCGCGTAGTGGAGAGGCTGGCGGCACGTTAGAAAGTGTTTTCTTGGAGCTGATTGATCAATCGGATCGGGACGCTGATGAGAGCGATCGCACATGAAAATAACCTTATTCGGCTGGCTACTCAAAAATGAGCTTCGCCTCTGGTGGCGCAGAACAACAGACATAAAACATTTTTGGGCTTGGGCAATCTTCATTGCGCTTGTTGTTGCCAGCGTATTGTTCTTTATATGGCTAGGATTTAGCGCACTACGAGTAGTCACCAACCAAGCGGAGTTACCGGATGCTACTGTTTGGGTAGCGGGCGGACTATGGCTCTTAGGGCTTATATTTGCGTTCAATCAGGCTGTCAATGAGAGCGTCGTTGTTCTATTTGAGCGTGGTGATTTAGACTTATTAATGTCGTCTCCGGTGCCCAGTCGCGCTATTTTAGCGGTTCGGCTGCTGAGCGTAGCACTGAGTGTTTTTCTTGGTTTTTGTTTGTTTGTGGTGCCCGCTAGTTTGCTGGCCGTTTTCACAGGCTTTCCTGAGCTGTTAGGAGTTTATCCAACGCTAATTAGCATTTGTTTAATTGCGGCGAGTTTAGGAATGCTGGTGACACTGCAAATCGTTCGCTGGGTAGGGGCAAGACGAGCACGATCGCTCGTACAGTTTCTCAATTTAATTCTGACGCTAGTCATGGTGCTTGGCTTTCAAATACCCAACTACCTAATCTCAACTGGCGCTGACCTAAGCGGCGTTTGGGAACAGTTTCAGGCTTTGACTGCACCGGGAAGTCTTTTCAGCGTTCGTAGCTGGATATGGTTTCCGGCAAAAGCGATGCTGCTAGAGCCAGTGAGCGTGTGTTTGATGTTGGGCGTGAGCGGGGCGATCGCAACTGCCACCGTATACGCACTCGACAATGCGTTCATTCGCGGCACGCAGCAGTCCACTTCACAAAAGCGACGAGCACGGCCTGAAAAAGACCTAACGCTGCAAGAAGGCTTTAGCCGCGTTGTTCTTACAAAAGAGTGGCGAACAATGCGCCGGCATCCTTACTTAGTCTCACAAATAGCCCTACAAGTTGTTCTAATTCTCCCGCTCACCTGGATTTTGATACAGGGCGGCGAAGACAGCCCACTACTCGATATTGGCAGAGTCTCTAATGTGGCAATGCCGTTTCTAGGCGGCCAGCTTTCGTATGCGCTGACCTTTGTTTGCCTATCAGGTGAGGAAGCTGCTGACTTGTTGAAATCATCACCGGCTTCAGGGTTCAAGCTGCGACGGCTAAAGCAGCTAGCGGCACTGGTTCCGGTTTGGTTGCTGCTGTTACCTGCGATCGCCCTTCTCATTGCGCAAGGCTACCCCTGGATTCCCGCACTCGTCGCCACCTTAGGCGCGTCTATCGGGGCATCCTTTCTACGACTCTGGAACTCTCGCCCTGTCCCTATCAGCGATTTGTTCAGGCGACGAAAGCTCGACAAAACCGACCTACTGCTAACCTTTGTCGAATCTTTCTCGCCGTGGGCTTGGGTCGGGTTAGGCTCATCACTTTATGCAGGCTCTGGGCCTTTTGTCTTCCTTTCTGTCTGCGGTTTAGCGACTCTCTTTTCGATAGGCTACTGGCGAGGCCGTCAGCTAGGCTCTCATCTGCATTACTAGTGATATGGATATCAATTTGGATGAGGAAAATACTTTAGAGCGGCTAGAGGCGCTTAAACGAGAGCTGATTAATCTCGATAGTCTTCCGATACATGCCGACTATAGGCAGATATGTGAGCGGTATGATGTGCAGTTGCGGGTGCTAGCGGCTGAGTCTCGTGAGCGGAAAGAGGGGCGCGATCGCCGACGAATTCATTACAACAAAACGCTCGTAGGAGAGGCTTTAGAGTCTGCGCTACAAAAGCTTAACAGGGAGAGTCAGCAGGACGGGATGGTGCGGCGGCGGCTGAAGCGGGAGAAGGATGAGGCGATCGCGCCACTATCAAAGGCAATTGCAGACGTTGATCAGAAGATGCGATCGCTCAAACAACAGTACCTCTCGCTTACTAAAGCATGGCAAAGCCACATGCAGGCTGTTTACTTATCAGAGCAAGCCAATAAAGCGAGCAATCTTCTCATCGTGTATCAAGATAACGACTTAATAGTCGTAAATAAACCAGCAGGATTACTTTCTGTTCCCGGACGACAGCAACACTTACAAGATAGCGTTCTTAGCCAGCTACGCTCTCAAAAACCCAAGGATTCATTTATCCAAGCCGTTCACCGCCTAGATCAGGCCACATCCGGCCTCATGGTGCTAGCGACTACCGCCAGTGCCCACGCCGCATTAAGCCAGCAGTTCGCCAAGCGTCAGGTTCATAAACGCTATCAGGCCATCCTTTCTCGTCCCGTCGAAAAGAACAGTGGCATCATCGATCTTCCTATATGGAACGATCCTGAGGTTCACCTGAAGCGAGTGGTTGACGACCGAGGGAAACATAGCCAGACAGATTTTAGGGTGTTGACCGTAGGCGATCGCCCCAGCGTAGAATTTATTCCTCACACAGGCCGCACTCACCAGCTACGCATACACGCAGCCCATCCCAAAGGATTAAACTCACCAATAGTAGGTGACCCACTCTACGGCACGGCCAGCGAAAAAGAGAGGCTAATGCTACATGCAACAGCGTTAGAGTTTGTTCATCCTACCACCCAAAAAATGCTGCATCTCAATAGCGCAGCGCCTTTCAGTGCTTAGAATAAACAACAGAGCGACTTCGCTCAAAGTGTACAAGCACGAAGCCACTCTTCAGCCCTTACCTACGCCGTCACTAAGCCGATCGTCTCAGCAAGCTCATAGCCGCCCCCTGCTCCGGCGTAATGATTACCTGGCTTTTCACTGCCGTTACCGGAGTCCACAGCAGCGATTCTGCGTAATTCAGCACATGCAGATGATGAATCGCCTGCCTAATCGCCTCAGGAGAGCCCAACAGAATATGTCGCAGTTCTTCTCTAGCACAACGACTGCCAAAGCTATGTGGACTCCTGATGCGCTCAGATCTTAGGAAATTTTGGGCAGACGACTCTACCGCTGATGGCAGCGGGAAAACAGTTAAATCAAGCATTCTCACGATTTCTCCGACGAGTGTTTTGAAGAAAGCGCGAAAACTTAGCCGCCCCAACTTGTTCAAAGTCAGGGCGGCTATGGCATCATAGCCATAACCGCTCGACTGCCTCGTACAGTTGAGTGGCGAGCGGGCGGTGATTGGGCTCAATCAATCATCGTCTGCGACTGCTAAATTTTCGGGCGGTATAGCGTCGTGTCAGCACCTGTAAGCAAACAAATGTGAAAACGACAGCTATGTAACCTAGCGTATCAGTGTTTTTCAAAACCCGTCAACTATTTTTAACCAGGGTTCATGATGTGGCAAGTATACGATTACTTATTAGACCTAGAGACATCTACATTAGAAACAACCACTCACGTCAGAGTTTGGTTAAACATGATTCAGGCATCCTTCAGAGGAGAGTTTTGATAACATCTAATTCATTAACTTTTATAAATCTTCCACTCAATGGTGGAAACGAACTCAGCGCATAACTTATAGCGCGGAATGAGACAGGAGTGAAAAGAGATACAGATCTCCTACAAGCCACCACCGCCGCCAATAACGCTGACCACCACCTATAGGTAGGTGCCCTCTCGGTGCCGAAGTCTCAAACTTAGCCTCTAAATACTGATTGTTTTGTTTCCATCCAGTTACGTGACAAAAACTATCCCAAACAGCCGCGTCGTAACTACCATCTGGAATACCACCACATTGTAGATAAATCTCTTTTTGTACGCTAAACCCGAACTTTCCGTAACTGTACTTCAGCCATAGATCGTCAATTGTCTTTAAAGGTTTGACAGGGAAATCTCTCAAGTCTCTGTCAAACCACTGACGATACTTTTTTCCTGCAATCGTGATCATTAGGCGGTATGTTTCATAATCAGCCTCTTTCCATTGATAATTTTCTAGGTAACGTTCTAAGTTGCCGTAGAGCGGATCTACGCCAGAGCTTGAAAGAAGCTGCAACTCAGGAGAGAGGAAATCTCTAATCGAAGGTGGCTTGAAGCCAGTAATCCCCCACTCTAGACGGAAAAACGCATTTCTATCGGCAAGGGCTTCACTAAAAGTGACTGGTTCAAATTTCTCCAAAAAACACAGATCTTTTGGTACAGCTTTTAGTCCAGGTAACAGTACAGGAATAGCCCGAATATTACGCTCAAGACATTTATCTGTAAATGATTTTAGTTCTGAAGCTTTCCAACGCCCCGATTCTCCTTCTCCTAAAAAAATTGCAGCGGTCTTGACCTTATCTATCACCTGCAATAGCTCAGCCTTAAACTGGGTAGTCCCTGGAGCTACTTCTTCCTCTTCCAGCCAGGTTGTAAAACCCCGTGCTTTTAACTCGCAGTGGATTGTACGAATCATCGCCTTGTTCTGACTTCTGTGGGCTAAAAACACATCAAACTGCTGATTTAACAACATTGTCTCAGAGCTGATAAGGTTCGGCTTACGCTTAGTAATTCCCCAAAGTAGCAGAGAGATAGGATCAGAAGATTGGTCGCGGAAGTCTACCCACATGTTTCCGCGCAAGAAAATAGGTAGTCTCGGCTCCTTTTGGGCATCAGGTAGAAGGACTGGAATGATCGGACACCCCCTTGAGACAAACTCTCTCAAGAATGCTGTGATTTCATGCTGTTGCCAAGGGCCAACACCCTTCTCCCCTACAAAGACAGCTACTGACTGAATCTGCTCTATCTGAGCTTCTAAAGTATCTACCCAGCTAGAACCAGGCCGCAATTCCCATTTATCTAGCCACGGCCTAATTTTCTTACTCTGCAACTGTCTAGCAATTTCAATGACAGCGGGCTTATCTTCGCTGTTATGACATAGAAACACATCGAATTGCTGATCTGCCATCAATCACTCCTTCAAGCCAGCAATTACGCTTAAAGCCTCTGCATATTGTTCTAGATCTGCTCGCAGCGCATCTAGCTCACCACGTACTACAATATCTTTATCCCAAGCCTTCTCATGTACTTGAGGGCTTAATCCATCCGCCTTTTGTTCTTCCCAGTCCTGTAACAGCGGATGCCACTTTGATAAGAAAGGGCGTAGACCGTTGTTTAGAACTGCGATCGCAATTCCTCCAACCGAATCATGCGAGGCTCCCACATTCGGCCCCGCCTTCCGCAAAATCTCCCGCGTGGAACCAAACAAGCTATACAGCGAATTCATCGCCTCACGTACCAGCCCTTCTTGCGGATTCAAACTTTGCACCGCCACTCGCGTTACCAACTCCACATATAGCTCCCAAGCCGCATTACGCTCAGTCGGATCAGCCTCCCAAGAAGCTCCACCAATCCCAAACGGCAGGTTCACAGTGACTTGTTTAAGCACAGCAGGATCACGTTTCGGCATAGCATCAAGCAAATATAGTCTATATCTCGATTATAGGATGGCAGGTTTGTAAACTACAGATCCCTGATAGCTTGTGCTGTCATATTCACCGAGCGTATCTAGCTAACCAAATTCCGCATGAAGGAAGTCCAACGTTTTCTGCTGCCCTAGCTTGCAGAGCGTACCGCGATGAACGAACGCACCTGTGAACCAGCGTGCGTCATCTCTCTTATAAGTTTTGAGCCACTTTACGCGAGCGGCCCACTCACAAAGCTCAGGATTCTCGACATTTCTGTTAAGCCCTTTTGCCTTTAATTCCTTTGATAGCAAGGGTATGCTGCCCGGTTCCACTGTAAATGACTTAATCGGAACTGCCTCTTCAATAATCTCGCCAAAGCCGACATAACCTGACCTACCTATATAGGCATAGAGAGTATGTCCAACCTCCAGTTTTCTCATAGCAGCCGTAAGTCGAGGATCTTGTCCAGCACTAATGAATCCGTGCCGCAGGCAGTCTTCCCAAGATCTATTTTCACTCCCCTCACCTACGTTAATAAACCAGTCCCCAGCCCAGCCAAATTTCTCACGTAAAAAAACTAGAGTTCGTTTGTTACTCAGCTTGCAAACGACATTTTGACTGGCAAACGCTCCTACGAACCGCTGTGCCTGTTCTTTTGGAAAAGTATTAAGCCACTTTACGCCAACAACCCATTCTGAAAGCTCAGGATCGTTGCTATTTGCATTAGGGCACTTTGCCTCTAAACTCATCTCAAGCAAAGGCCTTTTTGCCTGCCCTACTACAAAGTTTCTAATCGGCATAGCTTTCTGAGTGACCTTACCTAGTCCTACATAGCCCAAGCCAGCCATATAAGCATAAACAGTGCTGCCAATCTCAAGTCTTTTCAATGCGTTTGAGTAAACCGCGCCCTGTCCCGCGCTCAGAAATCCGTATTTCATACAGTCCGCCCACGTTCGGGTTTCACCCTTACCCTCACCTACGTTCACATACCAGTCACCAACCCACTCTATATTCTTTCTTTCGGCGGGTGAATTTTGCGTATTCTCATCGGGCCGCGCAACATCACTATCTTCTACGGAATCATCTATCCTGATTATCTTGCGAGCACTATTTGAGTTGTTAGCAGGCAAATTTTGACAAAGGGTCTTATTCCATTAAGTACCGGAAATCAACTGTTTGCAGCGTCAGGATCTTGAAATCGAAATGACCTGTCACCTGTGGTTCTGAATATCGAAGAACGTACCCTAGACGTGGAAGCAAAATTATAAATGCCGAGACTGCAACCGCCAGTTTGTAGAAACCCAGTGGCAAGATAGCACGTTTTAGTCAATTTGTTTTGCTAGAGAAAATTCCGTTAGCAGGCATCGCTAGGGCTACAGGTGTTTCAGACAGTTGGCTGCAAGACTATGTGAAGGCCTGAATGAAGCAGCCCCCAAAACGGCAGAAGTATTGCCAAAGGCCAAAGGCAAGCTGAAGGTTCAGATGGACGAGCTGTGGTCGTTTGTCGATAACAAAGGCAACAAGCAGTGGGTATGGCTGGCGATGGATGTAGATACCCGAGAAATCATTGGCTGTCACATCGGGAACCGCTCTAGGGAATCGGCGATCGCACTGTGGGAGTCATTACCTGGTGTGTATCGACAATGCGCGAAGGTCTACACCGACTACTGGGAAGCGTACGTCAGCGTCATTCCTAGCAAACGGCATGTTGCAGTCGGCAAAGATAGCGGTTTGACCAGCTACATTGAGAGGCTAAACAACACGCTGAGACAGCGGATTTCGCGGCTCGTGAGGAAGACACTATCCTTCTCGAAAAAGCTAGAGAATCACATCGGTGCAATCTGGCTGTTCATTCATGAGTACAACCGCTTAGTCAGAAAGAAGATGGCAGACAGAGAAGATCCTGTCTTTTTCTCTGTCCTTTACTAAAATGCACTACCCAGGTCTTTCAATCGAAAATCGACCCACATTTTCGTCTGAATGAACGGGGGAAGCTTTGGATTCGCTGGGAGCACTAGCTAAGTAGAACAGGAATAATCGGATAGTGCCGTTGAAGCTCAGTCAAGATGGCGTTCAGCTCTTGATTTTGCCAAGTGCTAAAGCCATTGTCACCTATAAAAATAGCCGACAGCTTTGATTTGCTCAATCTGCTGATTCAAGGAGTCTATACCAATCAATCCCAGGACGTAGATTCCCATACATCAAGCCAAGGCTTAAGATTTCTTGCCTTTAGTTGATTCGCAATTTCGATAACAGCAGATTTATCGTCACTGTTATGACATAAAAACACATCGAATGCTTGCTCTGGCATTTAAATCACCCCTTTCTTTTAGTTCTACAACCCCTCCGCTTGAACTTATAGCTGGATTGATTGGTTCAAAACTTTTCAAAATCCTCTTAAGGCAATCCGCACAGAGATAAGAAAATACATCAATTTTTCTAATTATAAGGCGATCGCTCAACAGGCCATATCCGTAAATATCAAACCTACATTCAATTTATATACAGCGAAATACCTACTGCACATAGAGCACTGACATATAAGCTCTAGTCGTCCTTCATAGCAAAGAACTGTTCAGCGCCCCGATACAAAGACGTAATTTCACAGCTAAACCCAATACTGAGAAATTCAACAAGCTCATCAGCTTGATAAGTCTCTGTAACCCACAAGCTACCTTTTCGTAGATATCGCTCAACTAATAGCTGTCGCTGGTGCACCAGCACATACTCCTCTAGCTCTGGAATTGTTTTATAGTCAGCAAACTTGTCACCACGGTCAAAAGCTTCCGTCGAGTCTGACAGTATTTCAATAATCAGCTTAGGGCGCTCAATAAAGTCATTGTCCGTAAGCTGATCGCTTTCATCGCAGGTTACAACCAAATCCGGATAGTAATAGTCTTCTCCCTTCAGCACGTTCACTTTCATATCTGCGACATAAAATTCGCAGCCACTATCTCGATTACTAAAGTGGTTGAACAATAACCCAGACAAGTTTTTCATAATGAGCACATGAGGCTTCTTAGCACCTGCCATAGCAATTACAAGCCCTCGCCGGTACTCATGCTTCACGGTTGGGCTCATGCGCTCAAACTGTAGATACTCTTCTGACGTAAAGTACGGCCCCTGACTTCTACTAGCAATCATTAGTTTACAGATTCTCATTTTTCCAACTTGTAGCGCAAAACAAAGCCCCCCAGCAATGCTGAGAGGCTTCATTTCATTTATCTACCAAACCTAATGGCTCATCCTAGCTAGCCGAATCGACTAGAGGTTGAAGCAATCAGGAAGGCGGCGTAAGTCAGAATGTATCCCACCGTAAAGTGAGCCAGACCAATTAAACGACCTTGAACAATAGACATTGCAACCGGCTTGTCCTTCCAACGAACGAGGTTAGCCAATGGCGTACGCTCATGAGCCCAAACAAGGGTCTCGATGAGTTCTTGCCAGTAACCACGCCAGGAGATGAGGAACATAAATCCAGTCGCCCAAACCAGGTGTCCAAAGAGGAACATCCAAGCCCAAACTGCCAAATTATTCATCCCGTAAGGGTTGTAGCCGTTAATCAGCTGCGAAGAGTTTAGCCAGAGGTAATCGCGCAGCCAGCCCATGAGGTAGTTAGAACTCTCATTGAACTGTGCAACGTTACCGCTCCAGATGGACAGGTGTTTCCAATGCCAGTAGAAGGTCACCCAACCAATGGTATTGAGCATCCAGAACATCGCCAGGTAGAACGAATCCCACGCTGAGATGTCACAAGTGCCGCCACGACCAGGGCCGTCGCAAGGGAAGCTAAAGCCGAAGTCCTTCTTGTCTGGCATGAGCTTAGAGCCACGGCCATCCAACGCACCTTTGACCAAGATCAAAGTGGTGGTGTGAAGACCGAGTGCAATTGCATGGTGAACTAGGAAGTCACCAGGCCCAATTGCCAAGAACAAGGAGTTGCTACCGCTGTTAATTGCATCCATCCAACCAGGAAGCCAAACGCCGCTTGCAGCAGCATTAGCAACACTATCAGGGTTAGAAAGGAGCGTATCAAAGCCGTAAAGCGCTTTACCAGAAGCGGCTTGAACCCACTGTGCGAACACAGGCTCAACCAAGATTTGCTTCTCAGGCGTACCAAACGCGACGACTACATCGTTGTGAACGTAGAGGCCAAGCGTGTGGAAACCAAGGAACAAAGAGACCCAGCTGAGGTGGGAGATAATCGCTTCTTTGTGGTCGAGAACGCGTGCAAGCACATTGTTCTCATTCGCCGCAGGATCGTAGTCGCGAATCAAGAAGATTGCGCCGTGAGCAAAGGCTCCCACCATGATGAAGCCAGCAATGTACTGGTGGTGGGTGTATAGCGCAGCCGTAGTGGTGAAGTCCTTAGCGATGAAAGCGTAAGGAGGCAGCGCATACATGTGCTGGGCAACCAAGGACGTAATCACGCCTAGAGAAGCCAGCGCCAAAGCAAGCTGGAAGTGCAGCGAGTTATTTAGCGTGTCGTAAAGACCTTTATGACCAGCACCCAAGTCGCCGCCAAAGGGAGTGCCTTCGGGGGGACGGTGAGTGTTGAGGATCTCTTTGATGCTGTGACCAATACCGAAGTTAGTGCGGTACATGTGGCCAGCAATGATAAAGATCACCGCGATCGCCAAATGGTGGTGTGCCATATCCGTCAGCCAGAGAGATTCTGTCTGAGGGTGGAAGCCGCCCAAGAAGGTCAAGATAGCGTCGCCAGATCCAGTGGAAGTACCAAAGATGTGACCAGCCGTATCAGGGTTTTGAGCGTAGACGCCCCAGTTACCTGTGAAAAACGGCTTGAGACCTGCGGGGTGTGGCTTGTAGGAAAGGAGATTACCCCAACCGACGTGTACACCACGAGACTCAGGAATCGCTACGTGAACTAGGTGGCCAGTCCAAGCCAAAGAGCTGACGCCGAACAAACCAGCCAGGTGGTGGTTAAGGCGAGATTCAGCGTTCTTAAACCAGGACAAGCTAGGACGGAACTTAGGCTGAAGGTGTAGCCAACCAGCAAACAGCATTACTGCTGCGAGGCCGAGAAGACCAACCGCGCCAGAATACAAGTCACCGTTTGTGCGCATCCCGATGGTGTACCACCAGTGATACACACCCGAATAAGCAATGTTTACAGGGGTGCTAGAGCCAGCTTGGCTAAATGCATCCACTGCGGCCTGACCAAAGTGAGGGTCCCAAATCGCATGAGCGATGGGCTTCACATTAAGTGGATCTTGCGTCCACTGTGGAAAGTTGCCTTGCCATGCGACGTGGAACAGGTTGCCTGAAGTCCACAGGAAAATGATCGCCAGGTGACCGAAGTGAGAAGCAAAAATCTTTTGATAAAGATTCTCTTCTGTCATCCCGTCATGGGTTTCAAAATCGTGGGCGGTAGCAATCCCGTACCAGATCCGACGAGTCGTCGGGTCTTGCGCGAGAGCTTGGCTAAATTTTGGGAATTTAGTTGCCATACGTTTATAGAGTCCTCCGCGCTCCTTAACCTACTGATATCATTCGAGCCAGGAAGAATGCCCATGTGGTGGCAATTCCGCCTAGGAGGTAGTGAGCTACACCGACTGCACGACCTTGAGTAATACTCAAGGCGCGTGGCTGAATCGCCGGAGCCACTTTCAGCTTGTTGTGAGCCCAAACAATAGACTCAATAAGCTCCTGCCAGTAGCCACGGCCGCTGAACAAGAACATGAGGCTGAAGGCCCAGATAAAGTGGGCACCTAAGAACATCAAACCGTAAGCCGACAGAGCCGAACCGTAGGTGTTGATAACCTGCGTAGCTTGCGCCCACAGGAAGTCGCGCAGCCAACCGTTGATGGTGATTGCACTTGCAGCAAAGTTGCCGCCGGTAATATGAGAAACCGTGCCGTTATCAGAGACGGTGCCCCATACATCTGACTGCATCTTCCAGCTGAAGTGGAAAATCACAATCGAGATGGAGTTGTACATCCAGAACAGGCCTAGGAACACGTGATCCCAAGCAGATACTTGGCAGGTGCCGCCACGACCAGGGCCGTCGCAAGGGAAGCGGAAGCCCAATTCAGCCTTATCAGGAACAAGGCGAGAGCTACGCGCATACAGCACACCCTTAAGCAGGATGAGGACAGTCACGTGAATGGTGAACGCGTGAATGTGGTGAACCATGAAGTCAGCGGTGCCAAGGGTAATTGGCATCATGGCAACTTTGCCACCAACCGCAACAACGTCGCCGCCGAATGCATAGCTAGCGGGAGCCAAAGCGTTAGGCGCAGTGCCCGCAGCCGCAGTTGCAGCAGTGTGCAACCCTTGAATCCATTGCGCAAAGATAGGCTGAAGCTGAATCGCCGTGTCCGAGAACATGTCTTGGGGGCGGCCCAGTGCCTGCATGGTGTCGTTGTGAATGTAGAGACCGAAGCTGTGGAAGCCTAGGAAAATACAAACCCAGTTGAGGTGAGAAATGATGGCATCGCGAACGCGGAGTGTCCGGTCGAGTACGTTGTTGACGTGCTTGGCAGGATCGTAGTCGCGAATGAGTGCGATCGCAGCGTGAGCGCCAGCACCGACGATGATGAATCCACCAATCCACATGTGGTGAGTGAAGAGCGATACTTGAGTCGCGTAATCAGTCGCCAGGTAAGGGTATGGAGGCATCGCATACATATGCTGAGCCACGATGATGGTGAGCGAACCCAACAGCGCCAGGTTAAGCGCGAGCTGAGCATGCCAGGAAGTGGTCAAGAAGTCGTACAGGCCGACGTGACCTTCACCACCGAACAAAAGCGGATCGCCTTTGTGGTTGTCCAAAATCTGCTTGATGTTGTGACCAATGCCCCAGTTCGTGCGGTACATATGACCAGCCACGAGGAACATCACAGCGATCGCCAGGTGATGGTGAGCCGAATCAGTCAGCCACAGACCACCCGTTACCGGGTTCAATCCACCTTTGAAGGTAAGAAAGTCTGAGTAAACCGCCCAGTTCAGCGTAAAGAAGGGCTTTAGGCCTTCTGCGAAACCAGGATAGAGCTCAGCCATAAAGGCTTTATCAAACAAAAATTCGTGAGGCAGTGGAATATCCGCCGGAGCCACGCCCGCATCCAACAAGTTATTGATGGGTGCTGCAACGTGAATCTGGTGACCAGCCCAACCCAAGGAACCCAAGCCCAGCAAACCTGCTAGGTGATGGTTCAGCATGGATTCCACATTTTGGAACCACTCCAGCTTAGGAGCAGCTTTGTGGTAATGAAACCAGCCAGCGAACAGCATCAAAGCTGCCATAACCAAGCCACCAATGGCAGTGGCATACAGCTGAGTGGTGTTCGTGAAGCCAGAAGCGCGCCACAGCTGAAACAGACCAGAGGTGATCTGAATGCCGTGGAAGCCACCGCCGACATCGGCGTTCAAGATTTCCTGACCAACGATAGGCCAAACGACCTGAGCACTAGGCTTAACAGCCAACGGGTTGGCCATCCAACCTTCAAAGTTTGAAAAGCGAGCGCCATGGAAGTACATGCCACTCAGCCAGATGAACACGACGGCTAGATGACCGAAGTGAGCGCTAAAGATTTTCCGAGAAATGTCTTCGAGGTCACTGGTGTGGCTATCGAAGTCGTGAGCGTCGGCGTGAAGGTTCCAAATCCAAGTGGTAGTTTTGGGTCCCCGAGCCAATGTCCGGTCAAAATGACCTGGCTTGGCCCACTTCTCAAACGAAGTGGGGGTCGGGTTCTTATCAACCACTACTTTGGCTTTTGTTGCCTCCCGCTCGCGCGGGGTAGTTGTCATGGAGACTCTCCTCTCTAGACAGAGAAAGAACGGTGTCTTTATACAAGCATTGGGCCTAATTCGTTGGCCTAAACCCAAGCAAGCTAAAGGAATGTTCTCACGTATTATAGTCACGCCTTTGCACTGGGCTGACGCTAAGTTAACAAAGCTTCAACCAGCGAAAATGCTGTCTGCTAAAGGTTTTCACGCTTGCGCGTACAGGCATAAGCAGGCAGTCTGCCATCCTTTTAACAAAACTATACGAACTTCTCTTACCCAAGCTTTTTGAGCCTGATACAGCCATAAATCAGCGAATTAAAAGAGAATTTCTGCGTTTATGTATAGAGAGATGCGCAAAAACTGTAAACTTTTGTTTTTTTTCTAAAATTTTCGTTATAAGAAAGCACTTTAGGCATCCTACAAAACCGTTAAGGGGATCGTCTGGAAGGGTGACTAGAGCGCAGATTCAAGGTCAAAGGAAATTAAGCAAAATATCAATGACGGCTACCGTCCCATATGATCAAAAGATAACGTTTGGATACCGGCAGCATGGGTTTTATTCAGCTCGTAAGACAGAGGTTAGCGCAGCTGATGCAACAGCTGGCAAGGCAGCAGGCAGTGCAATTTTTCAGAGAAAAGACTGCACCAGCGCGCAAAGCAGTTAGCCAATTACTACTCAGCGGCCTCGTTGGCCTGCTCCTCTTTAGCTGCGCTAACAGATCTGAGTCTGTACGCTTGCTAGAGCTACCCGACTTGCCCAGCGTTAGTGAAGAAAGGCGACTGAGCAGCAGCATCAGCGAAGTTGCACCGCCTGCCATTTTTTCAGACCTCGACGAACTTTTAACGGACACGCGGCCCAAGGTCACCATTGCCGAACCTAGACCAGATCAGACGCTCGATACCACTACCCTCACAGCTAAAATCAACCTGCGCGGCCTCTCTCATATATAAGGATGAAAAACTAGCCGCTGGCCCGCACCTACAAGTAAGTCTCGACAACCAGCCTGCTCAATCCATCTACAGCTTGGACGAGGCTGTTGAATTTTCAGAGCTGGCTCCCGGTAGCCATACCTTGCGCGTTATTGCTGTAAAACCCTGGGGTGAGAGCTTCAAAAACGAAGAGGCCTATGCTCAAACCACCTTCCACGTCTTTGCCAAAACCAATGAGAATACGCCTGATCCGAATCGACCACAGCTAATTTACAGCGCGCCCCAAGGCACTTACGGCGCGCAGCCTGTCCTACTCGACTTTTATCTTAGCAACGCCCCCTTGCACTTACTTGCCGCCAGCGATCCCGATATTGCAGACTGGCGAGTTCGCTGCGACATCAACGGTCAAAGCTTTATTTTCGATCAATGGCAACCCATATACCTCAAAGGGTTTAAGCCAGGGCAAAATTGGGTGCAGCTTACGCTCATAGATGAGCAGGGCACCCCGATAAAGAATGCATTCAACAGTACGGTGCGCATAGTTGACTTTGACCCAGAGCAGCGAGACACATTGGCAAAAATGACAAGAGGCGAACTTACCGTAAGGGATATCGGGCAGATCGTAGTGTCAGATTACGAGCCACCTGTAGAGGTCGTTGTACCAACTGAGCTAGATAGTTCTGATCAGCCTGAGATAGAAGAAGCCACTGAGCCTGAAGAGCCAGCTACAGAAGTTGAGGGTTTGAAAGAGCTGCTGGAGGAAGATTTATCTGAAGAAGATCCGTTAGAGAAGGCACCGTCAGAATCTGAACAAGAAGCGAACCGCGATATCGTTCCGCCTGTTCCTATTGAAGCGGATACTGCTTTAGAAGCGGAATTCGATGGCTTCCCCGAGGCGCTACCGGAAGATATTTCACCCGCATTAGAAACGGAAGAAGCCGAAGAAATTGACGAGCCTTTTGGAGAGGCGATCGCGCCCATAGAAAGTCTCAGCGAACCAGAAGAAACAAGAACCATTCAGCGATTAGAGGAAGCGGTCTCTGATGAACAAGTAGATGCCGTAACCATTGAGGAAGACGCAGGAGAAAAGCCTGGGTTCTTCACACGCGTAAAAACGTTTTGGAAGGAGCTAGAAGAATCGCAACCTATTCCAGTCACAGAACCAGATATGGAAACCATTGAAAACGATGAGATCTCAGAGGACATCATCGAAGTACCAGCAACCTCCGATCAACTGTTAATAGACTCTCCGCTACTCATCCCCGAGCTACAGCCTTCTAATCTGAACTAAGCATTTGGGCAAAATACGATCGGCTGGTTTAATCCAATCGGCCGTGTGTAGCAGAGGTGTTCCCTTGTTTAAAGCAGCGGTAGGGCATGGTATTGACCCTGACTCTATGGGCGCAATTGAAGAAGCGCTAGAGCAGTGTCAAAAAACATTAGCAGGTGAAGTTCCCCAGGCAGGCATTGTTATTGCAGCCATCGATTTTGAGCACGAAGAAATCCTTGGGCGCATTCGAGAACGATACCCAGAGATCACGCTAGTCGGCGGAACAAGCGTGGGCGAAATGTCTTCAGAGATGGCCTTTCAGGAAGATTCGCTGACGCTAATGCTGTTTTGTTCAGATGAAGTGAGCTTTCAGGCAGGTGTTGGGCGGCAAGCAGATCAGGATGCGATCGCGGCTGCAAAGGACGCAATGACCCAGGCCACTAGCACCACAGAGATTTCAGAGATTAAGCTCTGCTACGTTCTAGGCGACGGCTTAGGGATAGATGCCGTGGCGATGGTAGACGGGCTGAGAGAAGCGACGGGCGATCGCATTCCCATTATCGGCGGCCTAACGGCTGACGACTGGCGCTTCAAGAAGACCTATCAGTTCGTTAGCACGCCCTGATAAAACGGAAGTTCTACAAGCGTCCATCGTTCTACTGGCTTTCTCAGGCAATCTTAAGGTTTCGTACAGCGTATCGTCAGGACAAATTCCAGTTGGCCCCAAAGCCATCGCCACGAAGTCACAAAGTAACGTCCTCTACGAAATTGACGAGCGGCCTGCAAAAGATTTTTACACCAACACTTTGGGCGTGCCCGACGTTCGCCTATCAGGTGGCGGCTCTTGGGGCGGCTCGGTTGCGGTATACGAAGCCGATGGCATCGATTTCTATGTGCGATCGCCCAGCAGTGAAGGCAATTCTGACGGCAGCATTGACTACTTCGGTCATATCTCAGAGCAGTCCACCATTCAGCTCACCGAAGCCACCAACGAAAGTCTTATAGGCTCTGCCAGAGAGGCTTTTCAAGCAGCGCGATCGGCGTATCCAGGAGAGGAACCTGCCGCTGCTTTGATGATTTCTTGCGCATCACGAATGAAAGCACTCGGTACCCGCGTAGAGCAGGAATATGCCTTGGCAGAGGAATTTTTGGGGACTAAGCTGCCTAACATGGGCTTCTATGCCTATGGAGAGATTGGCCCGTTTACAAACAAAACGACACCCCATTTCCACAACGAAACGTTTACTGCTCTTTTAATAGGGACACGATAAGTGACCGCTTCCACGCCGCTTAGTACCCATGATGATGAGGTTAAAAAAGAAATCAAGGCGCTTACTAAGGCTAACCGGATCTTGCAAAAGCGCCTAGACAGATCGCTGCGGACGCGAGCTGAAATGGAAGCCGTCAACGAGCGCCGAGAGCAAATGCTGCGAGAGGCTCTAGATAAGGCCGATAGCGATCGCACGCAGCTGGCAGAAGCGAAAGCGCAGCTCACTATTCTCAATGGTGAGCTAGCACAGCGAATCGAAGTCGAAACGGCTGCGCTCAGCGAGGCGACAGACAGCCTAGAATTAGCCAAAGTTCAAGTGGTTAAAAGCGAGAAGTTTTCAACGCTGGGAGAGCTGGTTGCGGGCGTGGCCCACGAAATTAACAATCCAATCGGGTGTATTACTAGCAACGTTGGATTTGTGGCAGAGTACGGCGATTTGCTATTGAAGCACGCTGCGCTTCAGCAGCAGATCATCACGGCCCATGCGCAACACATCGCTCCTGCTGATCTTCAAAAAATAGAAGATCACGCTGAGGATATTGATCTGGAATATATAGAAGAAGATTTTTCTAAGCTGATGGCCTCTATCGCAACCAGCGGCGATCGCATCAAAGCCATTAGCCAATCATTGCGCACCTTTGCCCGCTCAGATGTGGAGCATAAGCAACCCTACAGTTTGCATGAGGGAATTGATGGCACACTGCTAATTTTACGCCACCGGATGAAAGCAGTGGGCGATCGCGCTGTCACCACCGTTCAAAAAAACTACGGCGACATCGCCGCAATTAGCTGCTATCCCGGCCAAATCAACCAGGTATTCATGAACATCATTGCCAACGCCATAGACGCTATGGACGAAGGTGAAAAACCAGTCGGGCCGAGAGAGATTTCGATTACAACAGCTGTTGTAGAGCAGAATGCTGTTATTGAGATTGTAGATAATGCAGGTGGAATGCCAGAAGAGGTACGGCTGCGAATTTTTGAAAGCCAGTTCACCACTAAGGCGGCTGAAAAGGGAACTGGCCTCGGGCTTTCGATTGCCCATCAAATTGTGACCGAGACCCACCAGGGCCAAATTGAATGCACCTCAGTGCTTGGCCAGGGAACCACCTTCCGTATTACGCTGCCAATGAACTAGCACCGCCACTCCGCTACAAGTCGCAGGACTCAGGCTTTAGATCGCGTTCCATCAAGGCTTCTAAGGCTTCTTGCGGCGTAATACGACCTTTGAGAAGCCGATCGACCTGGCGCGATATCGGCACAGGAATGCCTTCTCGGTTGGCGATCGCAATCAATACATCCGCCGTATTGACGCCCTCAGCCGTCCCTCCCAGCTCTTCTAAAATCTGCTCTAGCGTCTTGCCTTGCGCTAATCCATAGCCCACACGATAGTTACGGCTCAAGCTGCTGCTACAGGTTGCAAGCATATCGCCCAGACCGCTGAGCCCGTAAAATGTTTCCACTTCGGCTGCGCCTAAGTGCATGCCAATGCGAATCACTTCGGGTAGCGCGCGCGTCATCAGCGCACACTTTGCATTGGTGCCCAGTTTAAGGCCGTCGCAAACGCCGACCGCGATCGCCATCACATTCTTCAGCGTTCCACCCAGCTCAGCACCCAGCGGATCGGGGCTCGTATACACCCGAAACTGATCGGAAGAAAATAGCGATTGCACCGTTTCAGCGGCGGCCGAATCACCGCTAGCAATCACCGTCGCTGCTGGCAAACCCTTATCAATTTCCTTAGAAAGGTTAGGCCCAGACAAAACCGCCACAGGATTAGCCGGAAACGTCTGCTGAAAAATTTGAGAAGGCGTCCGAGTCGTCTCAGGGTCTAGTCCTTTGGTCGCCGTTAGCAAAATTACAGACTCTGGCAGAGACAGTGCCGCTAGCTGCTGGGCTAATGCCGCCACTCCCTTCATCGAAATTGCCGACAAAATCACATCGGCATCCGCCACCACCTCAGCCAACTCGCGACCGTTACGGCGTGACCAAACCTCTATCGTGTGGCCGTTGTACTGAGCCAGCTGAGAAAGCGCCGATCCCCAGGCCCCTGATCCCAGCACTGCTAGCCGAAAGACCTGACTTGCCTGCGCTTGAGCAGACGCTGAAGGTGTTGCAGTAATCGTGGCAGATGCCGACATAGAAGAGATCTCCTAAAGAGAAACAGCGGGAGAAACAACGCGAAAAAGCTGCATTGACAGGGATAAATGGACTCTTTTAGCCTACCGCAAGCTGAGGCTCCAGCTCAGATGAAGGCGTTTCACTTGCAATCTTACGACCGCTTAAAACCTCAGTAAGCGCATAGTCAGGAATACAGTTATCGGCCATCAAGGTTTTGTATCTAGCGACAGAACTATCACATTTCTCAAGACTCCAACCACAGTGAGCTTGCAGCGTTTGGACAATCGCCTCCAATCCATCCAATCCATAGTTCGACTGCAAAGACATCATCGTTCGGCGGCGGCAAATATCTGAAATAGTGCAGGCCATTTCCTCACGTACCGCGTAGACAACCTGCGCCTTGATATCGGGATGTCCTTTTACAATCGGCTCGGCCAAATCGGGTGCTTCATCGATCAGCTTTAGCAATCCAAACGTACGCGCGCCGTAGAGCGTAAAGAGATGATCTAGTACAGTCAGAGAAAGCTGGTCGGCATACTTTTCACTGGCTTCAGCAATTCTCTGATCCGTCGGCAGAATTGCCCCCGGCAAAGGTTGAACTCTCGTTTGACAGGGCAGCTTAGCGCCCTCACCCCGCCGCTTGCAGGCCCAATCCACCATTTCCTCGCCTACCCGCCTGTGGGTTGTGAGCTTGCCGCCAATTAGCGACACCATATTCACAACGCCCTCGCTGCTGTGGTCGTACAAAATATGGTTACGCGTGACGGCTCCTGGCTTTTTACCTTTTTCGTAGGGCAAAGGTCGCACGCCCGAGTAGGTGAACTTTACAGACTCTCGATTTAAACGCGCCGCCGGAAAGACTTTGTTGGTCTCTCTAATTAAATAATCAATTTCGTCATTGCTTGCCTTCACGCGATCCAAATCGCCATCAAATCGAATATCTGTAGTGCCGATTAGGTATTGGCCTAAGAACGGCAAAATGAAAAACGGCCGGTTGTCGCTCAAGGCTTCTACATAAAAGGCAGCTCCAGGGGCACCGGGAAAAGCATCGACAACAATGTGGCTACCCTTCGTACCCCCAATTCTGTGACTATCGCCCAGTGGCGCAGACTGATCGTCTTGGGTGACCTCATCACACACTTCGTCCACCCAAGGGCCAGAGGTGTTAACCACAATAGTTTTATCGTGCGTGGCCACTGTAAATGCTTGATCGGAAAGTACGTCATGACAGGTGAGTGCAGTGATGCGATCGCCCTTGCGCACCAGCTCATCTACCTTCACATAGTTCAGCGTATCGGCGCCTGCCGCCTGCGCCGACAGCGCAATTTCCAAACACAGTCGCTCAGCATACTCCACCTGTCCGTCAAAATACTGCGCTGCGCCCTGCACCCCTTCCGGATTTACCTCTCGAAACAGCTGCTTCAGCTTCGCCTTTGGCAGCATTCGATGGTTCAGCAAGCTCTTATCAAAGCTCAGCAGGTCGTAGAGCACCATTCCTGCCCAAATTTCCCAGTAGCTGCGCGTGCCCTGCGCGTAAATCGGAATCGTCAATTGCAGCGGATGCACCAGATGCGGCGCACTTTTAAGCAAAATCTCACGCTCAGCTAATGACTCGCGTACTAAGTTGAACTCAAAGTATTCCAGGTAGCGCAGCCCGCCATGTACCAGCCGTGAAGACCAGCTAGTGGTGCCGCAGGCGAAGTCACCTTTATCCACAATCAGCGTCTTCAGTCCTCTAAGCGCCCCATCTCTAGCCGTGGCGGCCCCGTTGATGCCACCCCCAATCACAATCAGATCGTAGGCTTGGCCATCAACTGAAGTGAAATCGCGCTCAGCTACGGACGTATTCAAAGGCATCATAAAAAAGGATTAGTTACGACGACATCCTACCGAATCACTGCGCTTAAGATATGTACACAAAGGACATTCTTTAGGAAGTGCATTATTTTTCCTAGGTTGAAAATTCGCAACCCAAGGGGAACACTGGGTCAATCGGGTTTAAATGAGCTGGTTATTAGATTCTTTTAAGAATTAGCTTAACAAATGCTATACAAAACTTCTTATAGTGCTAGAATTCTTAAATAAATCATAAGATAACGAGCTAAAGAAGTACATCAATAAACGGGTGTAGTTCTTAGCGCTTGAGTACTCTAGGTTTCGTAGTTTCTGGTTGGAGCTTGGCGCAAATGGAAGGCAAACTCAGAGAATTGGTGGGAAAGCCAGGTGTTTGGCTCTATATTCAGAGCAGCCAAGGCTGGTTCAAAAATGTTGAGATTTTGGAAGTTGGTGACAACGTACTAACGTTTCGATACGAGTCTGAATCAGATACTGAGCGCAAGGTGTGGGAGAAAACCACGCGGATTGAAAACGTTTCAGAAATTGAGGTGCGCTTGGTCGTGGTGCCGAAGGTGAACAACCCGCAGCTCGCAGATATTCGCGGACAGCTCTCTAAGCTGCTGCAAAAAGACAGTGGCCCGGACGCTGAAAATCGAATGCTCTAGCGCCGCGATCGCCGAGGCATCTTGCTTAAGCCTGTCTCAAATACAGCATTAATGAGTCATCAGCAGGTTTCCTTTTATTGGAAGCCTGCTTTTTTTGTTTTGGGTAGAATCGGGAGGTTAAAGCCACGCATAGACGTTGAATGGGAAAAAGCGGCGGATTCTTTTTGGCGATCGCAGCAATCGTCATGACAGTTATCATCTGGGGCAACCCCATCACTCGGCTCATCAGCACTTTCGCCCCACCCCCGGTTACGGCCCTACCTGAAAGCTCTTTAGCAAGCACCACCGTAGATCTCAGTGTGAATGAAGATCAGCTAATGGCGCATGTAGAAGCGATCGCCCAGCCCCGTGCCACGCCCTACTGCAAAAAGAAACGGCTCGCCGCTACATTACAGAGCAGCTGATCGGCTACGGCCTGAGCCCGACGCAACAGCCCTACGGCCCCAGCCAAAATCCTGGCGTCAACATTATTGCGAACATTCCCGGCAGCGATCTGGCCGCTGGAACTATCGTGCTAGGTGCGCATTACGATTCGGCAGTCGCTTCGCCGGGTGCAGATGACAATGGAAGCGCGATCGCCGCTGCCCTCGAAGCCGCCCGCATTTTCTCAAGCCAGTCCGCAGCGCTACAGACGGCAGACGCAAACCCCGCACCGAAAAGCCTCAAAATTGTTTTCTTCGATCAAGAAGAACAGCAGCCCGACGGCTCCGGTTTACTCGGGAGCCTAGCGTTCACAAGCGTAGCGAGCAACCTTGCTAATGTAAAAGGCGCAATCATTCTCGATATGATCGGCTATGCCTGCCGAATACCGGGCTGTCAAAGCTATCCCGAACGGTTGCCAGTCGTAAACGTACCCGATACGGGCGATTTTTTAGCCGTTCTTGGGCTCGAATCACATACCGATCTGCTAGGTTCATTCATGCTTTCAGCCAAAAGCAATTGGCCGCTCGTGCTGACGCTGCCGATCCCCAAGCTCATGCTCAATGTCTTTCCCGATCTGCTGCGCAGCGATCATGCGCCGTTTTGGGAGAAAGGTATTCCTGCGGTGTTCGTCAGCGATACTGCAAACTTTCGCAATCCTAACTACCACACGGCTAGTGATACGCCCGATACGTTAGATCGGTCGTTTTTTAGGGGCAGCTCGCAGCATGTAGTGAATGCGATCGCGGCCTTACTCAACCAAACGGAGTCCTAGAGTCAAAATGCCTGTACTCGGCGCAGATCCCAAAAGCAAGCATCCGATGGAAGGATTTCCTCAGATCTGCTTCATTCAAAATACGGTGTCCAATCCTAATATCGTGATTGGCGACTACACCTATTACGACGATCCAGAAGACTCTGAGAACTTTGAGCGCAACGTTCTGTACCACTTTCCTTTTATTGGCGACAGGCTTGTTATTGGCAAATTTTGCGCGATCGCCCAAGGCGTAAAGTTCATCATGAATGGCGCAAATCACAAGCTCGACGGCTTTTCGACCTATCCGTTCTACATTTTTGGCAACGGCTGGGAAACGGCGGCACCGCAAGAAGGTGAGCTTCCCTTTAAGGGCGATACTGTTATCGGCAACGACGTTTGGATTGGCTACGAAGCAACGATTATGCCAGGTGTGACGATAGAAGACGGTGCAGTCGTTGCGGCAAAATCTGTGGTGGTTTCAGATGTGGAGCCCTACACAATCGTGGGTGGGAATCCAGCCAAGTGCATCAGGCAGCGATTTGAAGATGATGTGGTGCGATCGCTCATCGACATCGCCTGGTGGGACTGGGACATCGAAAAAATTACGCGCAACCTAAACCTAATTACGGCAGCAGATATCGACGCCCTGAGCACTTGCCAATAGCGATCAGGCAGCGTTTGCTTTTTCCAGACGCTCTTTCGCCAGGTATTCAAAAACGCTTTTATCACCAATATCAGGTGGAATCGGCTGAATTACTTTGCGCAGCGCAAAAACAACAAATAGCGCCGCCCAAATCGCGAGCATTCCGCGTTCTGTACTAGCCGAAAGCACGCCCGCCATATGACCGAGCAGTAGTCCTGGCACGATAAAGAACAAAAACTTAGTTTCTAGTCGATCAAAGCAGAAGGCTTCTTTTACAAAGATGCCGGTGAGCGCTGCAAAGGTGAAACCGATGCCGAAGATGGTCAGCGGTTGCTCGTAGGCAGTGAGCGCTAAAGGCGTTGGGTAGCGGAAGGCGATCGCTAAACTTGCCACCCCACCAATCGCCCAAAATACTTTCAAAGCCTGGTGCAAAGGACGCAGGTAAATATGAATCTTGAAAAAGCTGACGCCTAGAGCGCACCACATCAGGGCGTAGCAAACCGTGGCTACCTGGGGGGCGATCGCACTGGCAAAAAAGGTACACAGCACAGCAATAGCAAAGCTACCGGCAGCAACAGCGAGCCCAGCTCGATACAAAATCACTTCAGTGCGGTCTTTTCGATCAACCGTAAACGAACCAAACTGCCCTTCGTATACCGCCTCAGACTCAACTACGCCATCAGGCACTGAACCTGTATCAACACGAGCTGTCATTGCTGCGGCCTCCTAATCTATCAAAGCTAATTGCTTTCCATCATAAAAGCTGCTAGCGATAGCTATCGCGTTCCTTTGCAAAAAGACCCAATAGCGGCCCTAGAATCGCGCCGAAGATAAATCCGCCCGCATGAGCTAAGTAGGCCACCCCACCCGAGCCCGTATCGGCAGTCGCGCCCAAGCTCAAGGCACTATAAAACGCCTGCTGCACAAACCAAAAGCCTAAAAAGAAGATAGCTGGAATCCGAATCGTTGTAATGAAAATAAACAGCGGAATCAGCGTAAGAATTTTAGCGCGGGGAAAACGGAGGATGTAGGCACCCATCACACCTGCGATCGCGCCACTAGCCCCCAGCGTAGGCACTGGCGACAGCGGCTCAAACACCCACTGAGAAAGGCCTGCTAACGCGCCACAAACCAGGTAAAAAATCAAAAATTTTACATGGCCCAGCTTGTCTTCAATATTGTTGCCAAACACCCACAGATAAAGCATGTTGCCGCCCAAGTGCAGAAAGCCACCATGCAAAAACTGAGAGGTAAATAGCGTTATCCACTCGCGGTTTTCACTCACCGCGCGACCCGAAAGTTCGCCCGTTAGCTCAGCAGGCACAATCGCCCACACATTAAAAAACTGCTGAAGCGCCGCTTCGCCACCCGATGAGAGCAACGACATCTGATATAGAAAAATAGCAACGTTTAAGGCTAGCAAGCCATACACAACCATCGGCGTAGTGCTGATGGGATTTTCATCTCTAAGAGGAACCACGGCATTTAGTGCAAGTAACCGCTCTATCTTATACAGATCCTTATACAGATCACAGCCAAGGCTTACACGCTCACAGCCAAGATAGCTGCCCTTTTTTAGCGTCTAGCTGCACCCGTCGGCCGACCGGCAGCACTGCGTTCGCACCATCGTGGCCAAAGGGAAGATTTGAAACAACTGGAATTCCTAGCTCGCGCAGGCGGTCGTACATCACCTCATCCATACTCAAGCTCAGCGATGATTCATCAGGCTCCCACCCGCTAAACCGTCCTAAAGCAATGCCCTTCACCTGAGCAAACTTACCCGCCGCTCGCCACTGCGTCAGCATTCTATCCAAGCGATAGGGAGCCTCTCCTACATCTTCAAATGCCAAGATCACATCGGTTAGATCAGGCTCAGCCAGCGTTCCTAATAAATGCGTAGCCACACAAAGATTTCCAGGCAGCAAAAAGCCACTGGCCGGTTCACCACTCCAGCCTTCTCCCTGCAACGGCGCTATCTTTTGCCGCTCAACCCAGTCAAATAGTCGATCGATCGACCAAGGCGGCTCGTCTGCTAGCGTCGTCAGCACCGGGCCGTGTAAACCTGAAACACCTTCTTTACTCAGGCTCCATAGCAGGCTGGTGATATCTGAAAATCCAATCAGCCACTTGGGCTGTGTGCGAACTGAAGCAGGCCACGTCCAGCGATCTAGCAAACGGGTGCCACCATATCCACCTCTAGAGCACAGAATGCCTTTGCACTCGGGATTTTGCAGCGCACTTAGTAGCTGCTGCCTGCGTTGGTCATCTTTTCCAGCCAGATAGCCCCAGCGCTGGTCGTAGCCTTCCATCAGCTGGATTCGGTAGCCGCGATCGCGCCAAATAGCCAGTCCTTCCTGAAACTTTTCCGAAGCTTGCAGCCCGCCACTCGGAGACACCACGCACAGCAGATCACCGGGAGAAAGCGGTGGCGGCACCACACAGGGCTTTCTAGCAGAAGGGTTAGAAACAGTAGACATGAGTTAATATGATCGCGAATTTAGCCGACCATAATTATCCACGTCATAGGCCTCACCGACATAGCCCGTTCTATCAAACATAATCTGATGAATGTGACGGTCTAGCTCGTACTCATTATCAAAGCGATCGCGATAGTAGTTTTTAATGTCATTCTCTACGCCCAGTGCCGATAGCTGGTCGTGCAGCGCTTGGCGATCGCCCGCAAAATACGCATCCCGTGCCGCCTGACTGTTCCAAAACTTACGAACCACCCGGTACGGTACGCCGCCCAAGGTCACCTGCTCATTGATGAATAGTCCGCCCCAGCAGGCCGCGCCTACACCTAAGCTCGCTAAAGCCACCAAGGCAAGTCGTAATTTTCTTTGCAAAATTCGCCGTACTCTCAGCCGCTTGCTCAACTGGCTCGGTCTGTTCTCATATCGCGATCGCCGCCTTCGCACCAGATCAAAAAAGCGGCGGTTACGCCCCAAAGAAAGGCTGAGCCTGCGCTGCAAACGGCTCTGTGAAGACTTTTTAGAAGGGACAATCCGCCGCCAGATCAAATTAACGCAAGCAGTTAGCCGAAAGGGCGATCGCTTCTTCGATTGAGGCAGGCGGGTCATAAGAGCAACGGGAAGTCAGCGACGATTCTCAAAACACATAGGAGATTTAGCAGAGCAAAGTGCAGCCTTCACGCTTATACAGAGTATGAGCTAGTCAGCGGCTACTACCGTATATCTGTGTCAGTAGATTTACACATGGCTATTATCTTCAACACTCAATCACTGCTTACTTTGACCGGTTCATCTGATTTAAATTATCCTGCATGACTTGACGCAAGGATTCAGCCAGCTTATTGATAGTGTCTGATCTATCGCGCTGATAGTCGGCTAAGTAAGCCTTTAAATTAATCGGCTCGCCAATATGAAAGTAAGCTCTTCGAGGCGCTTTTGGCTGCGCGTGCTCCAAATGAAACACCTCGCGCTCCAAGCGTATCAGCGTATCTAAAAAGCGTTCTGGCGTAGGCGACTCGGCCACATAGCCATCGTAAACTGCATCAAAGTTAAGCAAACGCACCGTATCCCAATACAGATCTTCTCGCGATAGCTGTTTGCCCCCCAGTTCGTAAGCACTGTCATCACCCGCCGTCTCAGCATCTTCTAGCAGCGCCTGTACTTTATAGACACGCTCACGCAGCGGCAGGTTCACCGCAGGATCTATATTCAAAGCAGCTTCACACTTCTGAATAAAAATCTGCTTTAGCCGATCAATTCGTTCATTCCAGTTCAGCGCATCATCATGAGGTAGCGCCGCCTCGTTCTCAATGCCCAAAATGACCTGATGTGCAATCTGTCTTAGCCGCCGGTAGTCGTCCACCTGAGCATCTGAAGCTGATATCTTAAGCTGAGTTTCTAGCCGAGCAAGCGTAGACTCGATCACTCTGTGCATCGGCTGACGGTATCGATACTTCAAACTCAGCGGCACAATATAAAAATCAGGTACATCATTAGGCGAATCCGCCTTTTTCGCCAGCTGAGCCAATACAGACATCGGCAGCTGAATCGCGCCTGAGCGAAACGGCATAATCGTGTCGTTTTGATAGGAGCAGCCCCCCTCTGGGAAAATCACCAGACGACACTGCGGAGTCTTGAGCAGCGTTAGCGTTTGACTAATACTGGCCCTGTCACCCAGTCCCCGACGAATGGAATAGCATCCCAACCGCTGAATAAACCAACCCATCAATCCCTTAAAAGACTCATAGGCCACGATGTAGTGAAAAAGCTGTCCCAACCGCGTAGACAGCACAAATAACGTAATCCCATCTTCCATCGTCGGATGGTTACACACAAACACCAGCCGCGCGTCGTCCACCGCCCGCACTTTGCCTACACCCTCTTCCGACACAGAAATTCGGCACTTGTACAGCACTCTGGCCAAAGGGTACGAAATACTCTGCACCAGCCGAGTCATCAACGGTCGTTGCTTTGGCGGATAAAACTCCTGAGTCTTCTGAGCACTATTCGATGAACGATTGCTTTGAGCGTTACTTCGAGAATGAGCAGTCATAAGAAAACAGCGCGAAGGGATTTATAGCAGCGTTGGCCATGTGCCCTTAAATATATAGATAAGCGCGTCAGGGTTTCTATGTGAGGGCCACCTAAAAAAGTACCCCTACTAAAGAGCAGGGGTAAGAAAGGTCGTCAAGTTGTGTGGATAGTTCAAGTATACTACAAGGCTATCAAGAAAAGCTATTGAGAAATCACTAAGACGACGCCACAAGCAATAAATCCAATGCCTATCAAGCGCATTGCAGAAATGGGTTCTTTGAAGACGAAGATACCAATTAGGACAGAAAGAATATAGATAAGCGCGGTGCTGGGTGCCGCAACACTAAGCTTTACGCGACTAAGCAAAAGGATATACGTGACCGCGCTAAGTCCATAGAAGCCTAAGCCAACAATGAGCTGTGGAATAGTCGCTATGGCTAAAATGCGCTCTAGTAAGCCGGAAGCTTGAATTGAGCCGATTTTGAGTGCGCCTGTTTTGAGCAGTAGCTGACCGCAAGCCGCTGTGACTACTGAGAACAGAAGCAAACCGAATTCTTGTAAAGTCACAGCAGCAAAGGAGCTATACCAAGAGCTATAGAGTGCGCCTAATCATATCAGTCTGATAGGCAACTCTTTAGCCAGCTAGGTACTCACGCATATCGCTCCGGCGCTTACGTAGCTTAGTTAAGGCTTCTCTTTCAATCTGGCGAACGCGCTCACGGCTAATTTCTAGCATCGCGCCAATTTTGGCGAGGGTCATATTTTTGCCATCGTCTAGGCCAAAGCGGAGGGAGAGTACGCGCTGCTGCTGCGGGGTGAGGTCAGCGAGAAGCAGGCGCAGGTCGCGCTTGAGCGAGGACTGAGTAGCAAAGTCGTCGGGCGTAGGGCCGTCGTCTTCTAGCAGATCGCTGAGCTGAGTGTCTTTGTTGTCGCCCACTCGAAGATCTAGAGAGAGGGGCTGACGGGATTTGTCTAGGTAGTCGCGTACCTGCTGAATGGTGAGGCCAGTATCTTCGGCAATTTCAGCGGTCGTGGGCGTGCGACCTGTTTTTTGAGTGAACTGGCGCTGGGACTTTTTGATTTTGTTGAGCTTTTCGGTGATGTGGATGGGGAGGCGGATGGTGCGGCTTTTTTCTGCGATCGCCCGAGTAATGGCCTGACGAATCCACCAGTAAGCATAGGTACTGAAGCGATAGCCCTTAGACGGATCAAATTTCTCAACGCCTCGCTGCATGCCAATCGTGCCTTCTTGAATAAGATCCAGCAAATCAACGTTGCGCTTAATGTACTTCTTAGCAACTGAGACGACCAAGCGCAGGTTAGCTTCAACCATTTTGCGCTTGGCTCGCTCGCCAGCTGAAACGGTTGCTTGCAGCTCAGCTTCAGAAACATCTGCGGCCTTAGCCCATTCGGCATCGCTAGGCTCACGATCTAATGTCTCTATCAATTCAGACTGTACGGCAAGCAGCGCCATTAGCTGCTTCACCTGCTTGCCTAAAATAATTTCTTCTTCGTGAGTGAGCAGGGGCACGCGGCCAATCTCTTTGAGGTAGGTACGGACAAGATCAGTCGAGGAGGCAGCTTTCATAAAAAATCGCGAATCGGTAAAAGAATAGTTCGCACGTCGAAAGATCTTTCTACAGTGCATTTGCCTTGTGACAGATGGCTTGTAAAGGGGCGGATCTTCTTGAGCTACCTAACGAAAGAGCGCTTTATCATCAGCGATAAGGGCATCTTATATTAAGTATTATAACTTTTATGAGAGGATTTTATGGATAAATTTAGCAAAATGCTTCTGAGATAGCATTTACAGTTCCTTTTATGAATGGCGCAACGACCTCATTTCAGTTAGCTTGAGCGCTTTCCTTACATAGGAGCCATTACGTACTTTTTTTGTACAGAGACTAATGAGTCTTAAAATTATGCGAATGTTTGTAACTTAATTAAGCGCATTCACAGAAACCTTACATTGCACCTCAGATATATTTTGTGCGACTGAACACCATTCTCACGGCTTTGGATGCTGAAAAAGCAATCCAATAATAGTTTACTTGTACTATTAGAAAAAGAAGGCTTTGCAAATGTATAGGCTTTGGTGACAGACAAATTTCAGACGATCTATCGAGCCGAAATCATGACTCTTGGGCGCTTTTAGGATAAGAAATACGTTTATGGTTGTGCTGCTGCCACACCTGAATAAAAACGCTGGCAATCAGATCCATATCGTCTCGGTTGAGACCACTATCTACTAGCTGATGGTTGCGCCAGCGCGCCCGCAAAATTCTATCGACCATAGTATAGGCCTCATCCATTGAGGCTTCAGGCTTCAGACTTCGCAGCGCCGCCTCGCAAGAGTCAGCGAGCATTGTGATACCTGTCTCTGGGCTTTGAGGAATTGGCCCCTCGTAGCTAAAGTCGGCCTCATTAATCACTAAACTAGGCTCAGCAGCCTGCCTTTCTTTGGCCTGTTGATAGAAATAGCTAATCTTCATATCGCCCTGATGCTCAGGAATAAACGCTCGCACCGCTTTTGGAAGCCGGTACTTACGAGCCATCACCAGTCCCTGAGTGACGTGCTTTTTAATAATGCTGGCACTGCGCCAAGGATCATCAATCAAATCGTGCTTGTTAGGCCCACCCATTTGATTTTCGATAAAGCCGAGCGGGTCGTGCATTTTGCCAATGTCGTGATACAGCGTGCCAGCTCTGACAAGTTCTACATTGCGACCCAGCGCGCGCGCCGCCGCCTCAGCAAGGTTGGACACTGATATGGTGTGCTGAAAGGTGCCGGGGGCTTCAGCGGCTAATCTTTTGAGCAAAGGCCGATTAGGGTTCGACAGCTCAGCCAAACGAATGGGCGTAACAATATCAAAGAAGTGCTCTAGATAAGGGCTGACGCCTAGAGCCACAATGCTCCAGGCAATGCCGTATAGACCGTGCATCGCTGATTCAACAAACACCACCTTCCATAAGGAAGCCGACATCGTTGAGCGCATCAGCGTCAGCACAAGATGGACGCTGCCTTGGGTCAGGCCCACAAAGCCGCCTAATAGCGCAAACTCTTCTCGGGCTCGAAGCTGAGGGGCTGTCCAAGTGCCGACGATTGCCGCCGCCGCACCGGCTAGTAGGGCGATCGCGCTCACCGCAGTCCCAATTGGCAGTAGTAAAACAATCAGGCCAATCACCGTCAGGCCGAGCGCTGAGCCATAAAAGCTGCCAATTAGCAGGCCAACCGCTGGCAGACCCACCGTCGGTAAGCCTGCAAAAGCCAAGACTGCAACCACCAGGCACAGCGTCAGCACTAGCATGTGATCTCGTCGAGTGAGCTGCTGGGGCTGGTGGCGATCTACCCAGAGGTAAAAGGCGATCGCCACTGCCACCAGCACGCTAAAGCCACAAAGGCCAATCCAGTTAAAGTAGCGACGGGTCAGGCCAAAGTGATCGAGCCGAACAAAATCAGCCTCATCAATGGTTTCACCCGCTGCCACGATCAAATCGCCCTCTTCTACCGTCACCATCACAGGCGTGATCTCTCTGACTGCCTGCTCAGCCTGCTGCTGAGTACCCTCTTCATCTCGGACTAAGTTAGGCACAAGCGCAACAGATAAAACATCAACCGTTAGCTGCTGAACAGTTGGAGAGAGATCCGCAGGTATCTGAACTTCAATCGCTCGGTGCAGCAAATCTGGTCGCAGACCTGGAGAAATCCCCTGAGTCATCATTTCTGAGAACACCTGCTGGGCCACGCTCTCTAGCGTCAGCCATTCCAATTCAGTCAGCTCAAAGAGCCGATAGTTGTACAAGGGTTGCCCTTTAGTACTGGCATCACGAGCCAGCTCAGCAGCGGCTTTTCGATACTGCTGACGCGGAATATCTACCCGAATTTTGAGCTGAGAAAGGCCTTTCTCACCCGCAAGTTCTCGGTAGGCCACAAGTTCTTGCAGAGCAGCGAGCTGATTGGGTAAAAACGTTCTAATTTTTGCCAGCAGCTGGGGCGGGAGAGGAACTGGCTTACTTTCGGCCACAGCTGTTTCATCATCAGGGGCAGCAGTCTCTGCCAGCGGCGGAACCTGTAAACGACCGTCGGACGGCTCTGGCAAGTCGCTAGCAGGTGCATCATCCAAGGTCGAGAGCTGAGCAGCAGAAAGATTGGTCATTTCAGCTAAACGCCAAAGGGTCTTCCACTCTGGATCTGAAGCTTGGAAGAGAAAGTCCTGCGTGGATCTAGATAGAATGGCTAGGTTGAGAAAGGGCGGACTGCCTGCTTGCTGACGAAGCTCACGACCTTGACGGAGAAGCGTTTCTAACGAACGGAAGGCTTTACTGGTCTGTTCAGTATCGATTTTGAGGATGGGGACTGCAATGTCGCGGACGTTATTGCGCTGTCGCTCGGTTTCTAGCTCGTTTTCAAAAACGACGCTTTCGGGGGCATAGAATGTTTGGGGCGCGATCGCCTTGACGTCCAATGTAGGCTGGCTATAAAAGCGCTGACCAAAGCAAGCACTGAGCAAGACGAACGCCAGCAGCGTAACGGCCCAAGTTCGACGAGAAAGAACGCTGTTCAAGCGACCTTTTGTCTTTCCGTCGGAGACTAACGCGTGCCCAGCAGATCGCTTAGTTTCAGCGTACGATCTGGCCTTACCAATAGGCCTTCCTCCATTTTTAGACACTGCTTGTGTAAAACTCTCTAGCACAAAGAAGCGGCGCACGGTTTCTAGCCAAGGCGGATAGGGCCTACCTGCGCGCCTTTTAGCACGACGCTTAAGGTAGCGTCCAGGATGTTTCAGCCGCAAAAACGACCGTGACCACAGCCGGTGGAGCCGACTGGCAATGTGACGAAGAGAACTCATGAACCTTACCGGAGAAGGTTGCCTAGCGAGCCACTGTAGCGAGGCTACTAGCAGCAGTATGCAGTCGTTTGCAGAGGACTAAACATTGAACCGGGCATTGAACTGGGCGTTGAACTGGGCTATGTTCGATTGTAGTGTTCATTATCTTTAGCTGATTATTTTGCGAGCGATAAGTGGCGAAGTCGGACATTAAACAGATAAAACGCCTGCCCACCGATTAAATAGACGATCGGCGATCGCGACCACCTCTAAATAGTTAACGGTTAAATTCTCGGCGCGATCGCTGCCCATAGCACGATCGCTCAACTGCCACAGCACCGGTAAAGCCACCTCAGCGCCCATAGCCCCTGCTAAAAGCCCTGCCACTATTGTGGCTAATTCCCCGAACTGAGCAGCCGTTTGGACAGCAAGCCCGTAGCTTGATGACTGCTGTAGCCCGCAAAGTACGCCGATAGTAAAGGCATCTTGGCCTTGCTCAGGCGATAGACCATCAGCAATACAAGCGAAAGTCATTTGATAGTATCGCTGGGCCTCAGTCGGCAGATCGTATCGCGATAAGCGGTTTTCTAGATAAGTAAAGCCACTGAACTCACTTTTAGTATCAAGGACTAGAGGCTGATGAGGTCGCGCTATCGAAACACCGCACAGCACCCGCTCTAGCAGATCACCCATAATGAGCGCTTGCACCCGTGTTAAACACAGTGACTCAGCGACAGACGCTAGCTGCTGCCGAGTCTCCCAATCATCATGATGTCGCAGCATGCCTAGCGACAGTTTCCATAGGCCGAGTCTCTTTTCTTCACTTCTCTTTTCTTCACTTGGGCGTTCCCGTCCTTGGAAGCTAACGCCAAAAGGTACAGACGATAGCGATAGCCCTAACAGTGCGCCTCGAAATCGGCTGAGTAGCGTACAGTCTACGTAAGCAATTGACGAGCTCATTTGGCAGCGGTAATTATATTTGATTATATTGATGTGGCCTAACGCACACTATGCATAAGGCCAAGGCGACCCGCAACGGGGCGATCGCGCACGCACTTGCTATAGGCTAAGCAAAAGCCGCTGAACCATGGCCAAACACAACGACTAGACACAACGGCTACACAACGGCTAGAGACAAACGCTAGACACAAAGCAGTCATCAACATGAAAATACATTCGCTCATATTGGCCTTTATGCTAGGCGCGATCGCCACAGGCACCGCTCACCGTCCTGCCATAGCGCAGGCAACCTACCCCATTTTGTCAGAAGGCAGCACGGGCGAAAGCGTCAGCCAGCTCCAGGCCACGCTTCAGCTGCTGGGCTTTTATCAAGCGCCCGTAAGTGGCACCTATAGCCCCGACACCGCAGAAGCCGTTGCCCAGTTTCAGCTGTCCGCAGGTATTTCTGCCGATGGCATTGCGGGCCCTACGACCTGGCAAAAGCTGCTGCCTTCACCCAACGACGTTGTTGCGATCGCCTCGCCGCCTGCGCAGGCAGCACCGCCTCGCCGCATTGAACAAGCCCAGCCGTCCGTGCCGAATCAAGCCCCCTTGGGGCCACCCGTTCTGAGAGCAGAGGCCGCTGGCCCTGCGGTCTCTCAGCTGCAAAGGGAGCTTCAGGAACTAGGCTATTACGACGGGCCGATTGACGGTGGGTTTGGAGAGGAAACGCTAGCGGCTGTTGAACAATTCCAAACAGACCAGCAGCTTTCTGTAGATGGCGTGGTCGGTCAGTCAACCTGGGATGCACTGTCAGCAGAGCTAGATTGATCGGTTTCATTTGCCTGGGAAACAAAAAGCGGGCGATCAAGCACGATCGTCCCGCTTTCGCCGTATGGCTATGTCGAATGAACAGCTGCGCTACTCAAACCAAACTGGAAACTCGCCCTCTAGCATCGTTGAGTCGTAGCTGTCAAAGGCAGCCCCTGCTTGAGCAATGAAGTTTAAGTAGTCGCTCATTAAAAAGTAAACGCCCACCATCGCTGCCGCAGAAGAAGCCACTAAAAAGCCCGCTAGCATCAAAGAGAACTCCTGATTCTCCACAGCTCTGTCCATCAGGCGCAGTGCCCAAAAAACCAGGCCAATTACAATTGTTAAAATCAGAAAAATCATCCGGAAGGAGATACCTAAAGTGAAAAGGGGCTAGGAGATAACGCTGACTAGAAACTGTCTATCCCAAACTCTTTACATAGCTTAACAGAACTCTCAGGTTCTGCGGATAGGCATATATGCTCATTGAAACCGTCTTGTGCTCACCTGAAAAGCGCTGCCATCGTCTCAAACAGGCCTTTCCCAGAGCACGTCCCAGAGACACACGTTACTCCATAAACACACATCAACATTAGTGTCTATTTCAGAAAACCCTGACATTTATAATCTTTTGTAAATAATCAGTGACGGACGACTACGTTTTGATCTTGCAGATACGTCTTAATCTCACTGACGCTGAGCTGTCCATAATGCAATAGCGAGGCGAGCAAGGCAGCTTCAGCCCCTCCAGTCGTCAGGGCCTGATGAATGTGCTCGCAGGTGCCTGCGCCACCCGAGGCAATCACAGGCACGTCTACGCGAGAGGCGATCGCCTCAGTCAGCGTCAAATCGTATCCAGACTGCGTTCCATCCGCATCCATGCTGGTGATCAACAGTTCGCCTGCCCCACGATTAACCACGTTACAGGCCCAATCCACGGCATCAAGACCCGTATTTTCCCGGCCCCCTCGCACGAATACGTCCCATCCTGGCTTTGCTTGAGGATCGGCTAGATTTATCTCACGGCGGCGGGCATCAATGGCGACTACAATGCACTGCGCGCCAAAGCGATCGCTCGCCCGGTCAATCAGTTCGGGATCGCGTACCGCCGCTGAGTTAATGCTGATTTTATCCGCGCCCGCCCGCAGCAGCTTTTTAATGGTGTCTACCGAGCTAATGCCGCCGCCCACCGTCAGCGGAATAAATACCTGCTCAGCCGTGCGATACACCACGTCGTAAATCACGCCGCGATCTTCATGGGTTGCTGTGATATCCAAAAATACCAGCTCATCAGCGCCCGCTTCGTTGTAAATTTTGGCCAGCTCTACCGGGTCGCCCGCATCTTTAAGATCCACGAAGTTGACGCCCTTCACCACGCGACCTGCTTTTACATCAAGGCAAGGCAGAATTCTTTTAGCGAGCATTGATTGGCCTCAGATTTAGATATACGGATTTAGATATACGGAGATACACGGTTTTAGACGCACGGTCTCTTGCAAAGTTGATCATCAAGGGAACGCGCAGCGCTGATAAACTTAAAAGCGGGCATTGAGTGGACATTTGAAGTAAGGATACATTTTTTAAACATGGATTTGGAAATTGGGCAACGGGTTCAGGTACGGCGGATGCGCGATCGCGTTGCAAAGGAGCTGGCCGCACGTCTGGGCAAAACGGGCATCGTCAAAGATTTGAAGGTACTTGACGGTAACAACATCGGCGCGCTGATTACGTTTGAAGCAGATGACTACACCACCTGGTTTTTTGAAGACGAACTGAGAGTGGTTGAGTAACCCCTGCACGCTTGATTTCCGCCCATAATGATGACTTAAGCCGTCGGCACCGCTGGCGGCTTATGCTTTTGAAGACACCCTACGACACAACTATGACGCTGATTTTGACGTTTCTTGGCAAAGGAGGCACGGGCCGATCTACTTTGGCGATCGCAGCTGCACACAAGCTATCGGCCGAAGGCAAACGCGTGCTGCTCCTTTCACAGGAATCTGGCCCAGCGCTATCGATGCTGCTTGGCGCTGAGGTTGGCCCGACGGCTAGCCCGGTAAGTTTAGAAGGCCAAACCTTTCAGGCCGTTCAGCTACAAACCACTACGCTGGTAGACGACAACTGGGAAAAGCTCAAAGCATTCGAGGCGCAGTACCTTAGAGATCCCTTCTTCAAGGCAGTATATGGCCAGGAGCTAAGCATAGTACCGGGGATGGACGATTTTTTAGCGCTCAATGCCATTCGTGAGTACACCGCAAGCAACCAGTACGACGTCATTGTGCACGATGGCCCTGGAGACCAGGCGGCGCTGCGAATGTGGGGCGCGATTGGCGGCATTGACTGGTACTTTCGCCGGTTCAAAAAAGTATTTCAAGACTCTCAGTTCTACCGCTCTATTTCCCCGTTCATTGCACCGATTACCGGGGCGATTTTGAGCGGTGGCATGTCAGGTGATATTTGGAGTCAGCCTGAGACGCAGAGCGTGGAAGGGATGGTGGCTAAGGGCAAAGCCATGGTGCGCGATGCGATGCAGCTGAGGGCGTATGTGGTGACCAGTGGTGATGAGATTGCGATCGCGCAAGGAAAATACCTCTGGAGCGCCGCCCAACAAATCGGTCTAACCGTTGCCGGCACTTTTGCAAACTCAACGAGCGCAGGCACAGAGACACAAGCGAGTCTAGCTGCGGAAGCCTTTGCCCCAATTTCGGTTTCAGAGATACCCTATGCTTCGAGTGCTTCGAGCGAAGGTAAATGGAAATCTTTAGCGGCATCACTGCCTGCGCTCACTACGCCGGTCAACGTGCCCAGCGCGATGAGCGTAGACACTAGCACCAGCACCGTCAAGCTATTTTTACCAGGCTTCGACAAAACGCAGGTCAAGCTGACTCAATACGGCCCTGAAGTCACTGTGCAAGCGGGCGATCAGCGTCATAATCTATCTTTGCCGCCTGCGCTTAACGGCCGCTCGGTGACGGGCGCTAAATTTCAAGACGGCTATTTAATCATTTCGTTCGGATAGATACAGGTAGATACAGGAGTTTTACGTGGCTGAAGAAAAGCTATCAGAATCAATCCAAGCAAAGGCCGCGCCTTCAGGTGAAGGCAGTAAAGCGCGTCAGCTGCTCGGCATGAAAGGTGCAGAGGCTGGTGAAAAATCCATTTGGAAAATTCGCCTACAGCTAATGAAGGCAATCACCTGGATTCCGTTGATTTGGGGAGTTGTTTGCGGTGCGGCTTCATCCGGCAAGTTCACCTGGTCTGTTGAAAACGTGCTGATTTCAGCGGCCTGTATGCTGATGTCCGGCCCTTTACTCACCGGCTACACCCAAACCATTAACGACTACTACGACCGCGATCTAGACGCCATTAATGAGCCCAATCGTCCGATTCCTTCAGGCGCGATTTCTCTCGCTCAGGTGCGCGTGCAGATTTGGGTGCTGCTGCTGGGCGGACTCGCTGTTTCTTACGCGCTAGACGTGTGGGCCGGTCATGAGTTTCCCACGCTGTTCGCCCTTGCCGTTGGCGGGTCGTTTGTCTCCTACATATACTCCGCGCCACCGCTCAAGCTGAAGCAAAATGGCTGGGCAGGCAATTACGCTTTAGGCGCTAGCTATATTGCTTTGCCCTGGTGGGCCGGTCACGCGCTGTTTGGCGAACTGAACTGGACGGTGGTGATTCTAACGCTGATTTACAGCATGGCAGGCTTAGGCATTGCAGTCGTTAATGACTTTAAGGCGGTAGAAGGCGATCGCCAGCTCGGCCTCAAGTCGCTGCCGGTCATGTTCGGGGTTCAAACCGCCGCCTGGATTTGTGTACTGATGATCGACATCTTCCAAGGTGGCATGGCCGCATATCTCATCGCTATTCACAAAAACCTCTATGCAGTGCTGCTAATTTTGCTGATTATTCCGCAGATTACATTCCAAGATATGTATTTTCTCCGGAATCCGCTTGAAAACGATGTCAAATATCAGGCAAGCGCTCAGCCATTTTTAGTGCTAGGCATGCTGGTGACTGCGCTAGCGCTAGGTCACAGTGCTTTAGTAAGCTAGTGCTCTAGGGAAGCGGATGCTCTAGTAAACTACTAATCTGATTAAAAAAGTGGACACTGATCGGCGGTAGCGCGATCGCTTGTCGTGCTAGCATCCACTACGTTTGATTAAGGAACATCTTGCGGTTCTATCGGCTCCCTATTAGCTAAGGGGATGCTCGCGATCGCAATCATAGGCTTTGTTAATGACGGTGCGCCGTCTGGAGAATCTACAAAAGTGGCCAACCTCTTTTCACAGCTGAAGCAATGGTCTGCCCGGATGAAAGGATCATCGCCGGAGCAGTCAAGCCGTGCAGTCAGGCAAAGCCGTGCAGCGAGTCAGAGCCCATCGGCCATTCGCACAGGCCAAGCAGCGCAGGAATCTTCAAATGCCGCTCCAGCCGTGCCTCAAAATCGCTTAGGTCGCACAACTGCCAGCGCGCGCAAAGGCGTCGGTGCAGAGATTGGAATTAAGCCCCCCTACAAGCGTCCTGCGTTTTGGCTGATTATTCTTTTGGGTGCAGGAATAGCAGGCCCCAGCGCACGCTTTTACAGAATTTGGAGCGATTTACAAGAAACCGTTCCCGATGTTACTAAAGCGCTCACTTACGAGCGCAGCGGCACCATCACCCTAAAGGCCGACGACGGCAAAATTTTACAGAAGGTCGGCCCGACCGCACAGGAAAGTCTGTCTTTCGACGAAATCCCAGAAGTCGTCTCTCAGGCCTTTATCGCCGCAGAGGATCGCAGGTTTTATGAGCATAACGGCGTGGACTTGCGCTCTATTGCTAGAGCCAGCGTTGCCAACGTCACTAGCGGCGGCGTGGTAGAAGGGGCCAGCACCATTACTCAGCAGCTCGCTCGCCTCACCTTTCTCAATCAGGATCGAAGCTTTCAGCGTAAGTTCAAAGAAGCCATTTTGGCTCAAAGGCTCGAAAAGGAACTGGGCAAAGAGAAAGTGCTTGAGCGCTATCTCAACCTGGTATATCTGGGTGCAGGTGCCTACGGCGTTGCCGATGCCGCGTGGATCTATTTTGGTAAAACGGTTGACGAGTTGAGCGTAGCGGATGTTGCCCTGATTGCAGGCATGGCCCCAGCGCCCAGCGTTTACTCTCCACTGGTCGATCCAGAGGCCGCTCGCCAGCAGCGAGATAAGGTTATCAGCCGCATGGAAGTCAATGGCGTTATCACCACTGCCGAGGCAAACGAGGCCTATCAGCAGGACGTCACGCTAGAGCCCAAAGAGCCCAAATACCTCTACAGCCAGTTTCCTTACTTCACTATCTACATCAAAAAGCAGCTTTCTGAGCTGCTTTCTCCTGAAGAGATTGAGGCAGGCGGACTGGTTGTTGAAACCTCTTTAAATACCGAGTGGCAGACGGCTGCGGAGAAGACGGTTGAAGAGATTATTGAAGACTACGGTAAGTGGCAGAATTTTGAGCAGGCGTCACTGGTAGCTATCGATCCAAATTCTGGCGAAATTAAGGCGATGGTCGGGGGTACCGACTTTGACGATAGCCAGTTTAACCGGGTGACTCAGGCACAAAGACAGCCAGGATCTACGTTTAAGGCGTTTGTGTATGCAACTGCGATCGCTACCGGAATGTCTCCCTACAAAGGCTATACCGACGCTCGCTACGTAGTGGACGGCTACGAGCCGAAGAACTATGGTGGCGGCTATAGAGGAGGCGTTGATCTCAAGAGTGCGATCGCTAGCTCCATTAACATCGTCGCCGTTAAGCTCTTAGTTGATGTCGGTTTCGATCCGGTCATCGCAATGGCCCATCGTATGGGCATCGACTCCGAGCTGCTACCGGCCTACTCGCTAGCACTAGGATCATCTGAGGTTAACCTGCTAGAACTCACCAGCGCCTACGGAACTTTTGCCGCCGAAGGCAAACACGTATCACCCCACGGCATCACTCGCATTACCAACTCTCTAGGCGAAGTCGTGTACGAGTTCGATGAAAAGCCAAAGCAGGCGATGGATGCAGACACGGCTTCTATCATGACTTGGATGATGGAAGGTGTCGTTCAGGGAGGCTCTGGCGGAAATGCTGCGATTCCTGGCAGACAGGTTGCTGGGAAAACAGGCACCTCCGAGAAAAATCGAGACCTCTGGTTTGTGGGCTACACGCCTCAGCTTGTAGCAGGCGTATGGATGGGTAACGACGACAGCAGCCCAACTGGCGGCGCAAGTGCCACCGCCGCTTTAGCTTGGTACAAATTTGTCGATCAGTTCATTGACGACATGCCCGAAGAAAAATTTCCCGATCTTCCCGACCTAACCGGACGAGAGAACACGCTTCAGGCCAAACCGGTTTCACCGAGCCGTGTGGTTGCCGAACAGCCCGGTCAAAGGCAAGAAGAAGCGCGATCGCGCAGCGCCGCCCGCCGTGAAGAACCCGCATACGAACCCGCGAGAAGATGGGAACCAGAGCCCTACTACGAACCAGAGCCCTACTACGAACCAGAGCCCTACTACGAACCAGAGCCAGCCGCTGCTAGTAGTGGTGGCGGTAACGGTGACGGATACATAGCACCTGCACCTGCACCTGCGCCCGCACCTGCGCCTGCGCCGAGTCCTATAGCTGCACCGCCACCACCGCCGCCATTACCACCAGCCCCGGCCCCACCACCACCACCACCACCCGAACCGGCGGCGCCTCGGCCCAGCGTGATGGACAATTAGACAAGCCTCCTGATCGGGCCGACCGTCTCTATATAGATAGTCGGCCTTTGTAGAATTCTAAGCTTGTATACTCCGCTATTTTCTGGCCTCGTTCCAGCGCCAAGTACTAAAGCAAAACGCTAAACTTGTACCAATCAAAAACAGACTAAAAACTCCGCCTGCCAAGGCGCTCACGTCCCAAGACCGCCATGTCTTTTTCTCAACGCGCTTCTAGCTTCAGTGAAAAAAAAGGAGGCCGCACCGTCGGCCGTCAATATCAGTCAGTCGTAATTATGCTGCTGCTCAGCCTTGTCATGATTGGTGGCATTGGCAGTCGGCTTGCATTTCTTCAGCTCGTACAGGGCGAACGCAACCGCGAGCTAGCTGAAGACAACCGCATTCTGTTGCTGCCCAGGCGTCCAGCTAGAGGGACTATTTTTGATCGCAATGGCGAAATTCTCGTAGGTTCACGGCTCTCACATTCAGTTTCTATTTGGCCGATCGCATTGCCTAAAGAAGATGCTGAACGGGAGAAAGTGATTGCTCGGCTTGCTCAGATATTGGACGTACCGGTTGAAGAAATTAGCGATCGCCTCGCCCAAAGCAGCTACAACCTCAACAAATCAGTTCCTATTTCTAGAGGCGTTAGCTCAGCCCAAACCACCGCGCTAGCCGAATACGATCACGAGCTACCTGGCGTTCGAGTAGAAGCCGAAGCCGTGCGCAACTATCCGCGCGGTGACCTGGCAGCGCACGTTTTAGGCTACACCGGAGAACTCAACGACGCTGAGCTTGAAGAACTCAAAGAGCAAGACTATCGGCTCGGTGATGTCATCGGGAAAATGGGCTTGGAAATGGCCTTGGAGCCAACGCTACGAGGGCAGTGGGGTGGGCAGCAGGTAGAGGTTGATAGCAGCGGACGCGTGCTGAGCGTTATTGGTGAAAAGCCTTCTATTTCCGGACGCGATGTGCAAATTACGCTGGATCTAGACTTGCAGCGCGCCGCAGAAGAAGCCCTTGGCGAAAAGATAGGAGCTATTGTCGCGATAGATCCTCGCGATGGCGCAGTGCGAGCAATGGTGAGCAGGCCCACGTTTGATCCAAATATTTTTTCGACCCGAATCACTCAGGCACAGTGGGAGCAAATCACTAAAAACGGCTATCCGCTGGTTAACCGGGCCATGCGAGCCTACGCGCCGGCCAGTACGTTCAAGGTCATTACCGCCACTGCCGGAATGGAGTCGGGCAAGTTTTCTCCAGAGGTGGTACTGCCAACCTACGCCTTTTTGAACATCGGCGGCATTCAGTTTTGGGACTGGAACAATGCTGGATTCGGGCCGCTAGGATTTAGAGGAGCGCTGGCAATGAGTAGCGATACCTTCTTCTATCAGATTGGGCGCGGTGTCGGTGAAGTGAGCTTGCAAAAGTGGATGCGCGAGTATGGCTTGGGTCAGCGAACGGGGATTGAGCTTGGGTTTGAAGAAGATAAAGGCCTGGTTCCTGATGAGGAATGGAAGCGAGAAGTATTGGACGAGCCTTGGTATCTGGGCGATACGATTAACGCTTCGATCGGGCAAGGTAACGTGCTAGCAACGCCTTTACAGATTGCGGTGATGTTTGCGGCGGTGGCCAATGGAGGCGATCGCGTCACCCCCCACTTCGTGATGGACGAAGAATCTACCAAAAGCTGGAAAAAATCTATCGGTATGAAGCCTAGCACCGTCAAAGTGCTTCAAGAAGGCCTGCGCGAGGTCGTCAGTAACGGCACGGGTGGCGCAGTCAACGACCCCAAACTTCCGCCCATTGCGGGAAAAAGCGGCACCGCCGAAGCGCCGCCTCGCGAAAACCACACCTGGTTTGGAGCCTACGGCCCTTACGAAAATCCTGAGCTGGTCGTGGTTGCCTTTGGCGAGCACTCCGGCGGTGGCGGCGGTTCCTTTGCCGCGCCAATGGTCAAGAAAGTGCTCGATCAGTACTTCGGCGTTAAGTCAGAAGAAGACGCCGTACCTGAAGTTGATCCGGCACTAGGCACTCAGTAGACTTTGACACCACTAGAGCTTACGGACGTACTAGCGTCAACACCAATAGCTAAATAATCCTTTGGAAAGACTTTTCTGGGCAACCCTTTGAAGACAGCTATTATGGAAATGGAATTACATTTCTTAATATGACGGCATCCAATCCCGCTGAGCGCTCTGCGAAGCAGAAGGTAAAAGGATTTATAGAGCGGCGGATTCTGTTAGGACAGCCTTTAACCTTAGAACTCAGCGCCATTTTGCTGGTGTACTTTGTGCAGGGCATTTTGGGCCTAGCTCGCTTGGCCGTGAGCTTTTTTCTTAAAGATGATATTGCCCTTTCACCCGCCGAAGTTTCGGCCCTAATGGGAATTGCGGCGCTGCCCTGGACGATTAAGCCAGTGTTCGGCTTTATGTCTGACGGACTGCCGATTTTTCGGTACCGGCGTAGGCCTTACCTGATATTGAGTGGATTGCTAGGGGCGATCGCATGGCTTTGTATGGCCACCCTCGTCAACACCCCGCTCAAAGCAACCGTTGCCATCCTGCTCACCTCCCTATCCGTCGCCATTTCAGACGTGATCGTCGATTCACTGGTCGTAGAACGTGCGCGGGCAGAAGATCAGGGTGATGCAGGCACGCTTCAATCTCTGGCTTGGGGCGCTTCAGCCGTGGGTGGATTAATTACAGCCTATTTAGGTGGTTTACTGCTACAGCGCATTAGCACACAGGCTATCTTCGCTATTACCGCAACCTTTCCTCTTATTGTCTGCGGCGTTGCTTGGCTCATTTCTGAAGATCCGGTCACCGAAAAATCTAATTTCAAAGTTGTCCTTAATCAGGTACGCCTGCTAAAAGGAGCCGTCTCTCAAAAAGTCATTTGGATGCCTGCGCTCTTCCTCTTTCTCTGGCAAGCAACACCCACTGCCGACTCAGCCTTCTTTTTCTTTTCAACTAATGAGCTAGGCTTTCAGCCTGAGTTTTTAGGTCGCGTTCGCTTAGTCACAAGCTTTGCTTCACTCATTGGCATTTGGGTTTTCCAGCGCTTTCTAAAAGAAGTCTCCTTTCGCAAAATTTTTGGCTGGTCTACGGTAATTTCAGCCGCGCTCGGCATGACAACTTTGCTGCTCGTCACCCATACAAACCGAACCCTGGGCATAGACGATCAGTGGTTCAGCTTAGGCGATAGCCTAGTGCTCACGGTCGCTGGTCAAATTGCCTTTATGCCAGTGCTTGTGCTTTCAGCGCGGCTATGTCCACCGGGCGTAGAAGCCACCTTATTTGCTTTGCTCATGTCAGTCGTCAATCTGTCTGGACTGCTCTCTCACGAGCTAGGCGCGCTGCTTACCCATTGGCTCAAAGTCACTGAAACTGACTTCAGCAACTTATGGCTGCTGGTACTTATTACAAACCTCACAACGCTGCTGCCGCTGCCGCTGCTGGGAATGCTGCCTCAGACTTCATCGATAGGTGACGAAGGTGCAACCAACGAAGAGGAGGACATCGTACAGCCTGAAAAAGAACCTGCCTTTGCACTAGCAACGCCTGAAGTCTCAGATGACGCAGCCGTAAGAGTCGATATCACGCTTTGAGCGCCCTATCCAACTACCTTCTTTACTAATAACCACTACACCGCTCTCACTTATGCAAACGCTTCAATCCCCCTCCGCGAACTCAACCCCGTCCTACACCCGAGAAGATTGGAAGAAAGGCTACGACTCTCAGCCGGAAGAGTTTGCCTACCAGGTAGAAGACATTGAAGGTGAAATTCCTACCGAGCTAACAGGGACTGTTTTTCGCAATGGCCCTGGCCTTACAGACGTAAATGGCTACCGGCTGAAGCATCCCTTTGATGGCGACGGCATGATTAGCGCTGTTGCAATCAAAGATGGCAAAGCGTTCTATCGCAACAAGTTTGTGCGCACTGAAGGATACATTGCTGAGCAAAAAAGCGGTAAATGCGAGTATCGCGGCGTATTCGGCACACAGAAGCCAGGTGGGTGGCTAGCGAACGCGTTCGATGTGAATTTGAAAGAATATTGCTAATACACATGTAGTTTATTGGGGCGATCGCCTTCTAGCCCTCTGGGAAGCCGCCGAGCCCCACCGGCTAAACCCTGACACTTTAGAAACCGTCGGCCTAGACCGCCTAGATGGCCTGCTAAAAGAAGGAGAAGCCTTCGCCGCACATCCCAAGTTCGACCCTGACTGCCAGGGTGAACAGCGAATGATCAACTTCGGCGTAAAGTCCGGACTCTCTAGCACCATCAAAATCTTTGAATTTAGCCCAGACGGCAGCGTTGCCCAGCAACACAGCCACTCGGTTCCTGGATTCGCCTTCCTTCACGACTTTGCAATCACGCCTAACTACTGCGTTTTCGTCCAAAATCCAGTCAGCTTCAATCCACTTCCCTTCGTAGCTGGCTTCAAAGGCGCAGCCGAATGTATCCAGTTCAACCCTAAGCAGCCTACCAAAATTGTTTTGATTCCTCGCGACGGCAAAGGCGAAGTTAGATTCTTCGATACAGACCCTTGCTTCGTTTTTCACCACGCCAATGCATTTGAAACAGGCGGAAAACTTGTTCTTGACTCAATTTGCTACGAGGAGTTTCCTAGCCTAGGAGACGCTGAAGACTACAGCACAGTTGATTTTGATCATGTACCTGCGAGCCAGCTATGGCGGTTTACGGTCGATTTGACAACAGAGAAAGTAGACGTAACGGTACCTATTGAGCGCTACTGCGAGTTTCCGACCATTCAGCCACGAAACGTTGGCCGTGACTACCGGTATCTATATATCGGAGTAGCTCACGCTGATACTGGCAACGCACCTTTACAAGGTTTGCTTAGGCGAGACATGCACACAGGCGAAGAGCAGTTTTGGAGTGCTGCGCCCCGTGGCTTTAGCGGTGAGCCTTTGTTTGTTGCAAAGCCTGATGGAACAGGTGAAGACGATGGTTGGGTTTTGCTATGGCTTTATAACGCGGCGGGCGATCGCACAGAACTTGCCATCTTCAACGCTCAAAATATCACCGCAGGCCCTATTGCCAAACTAAACCTCAAGCACCGCGTCCCCTACGGCCTACACGGCAGCTTTACCCCTCACTACTTCGGGCCAAATCTGTAGAAGTACGCTTGGCTTAAGTCAGTTGGTTGCGATCAGTGGCGAGCTTCGATAGATAGCTTGGCATTCAGCGGCTCTTGGAGAGTTTGAGCTTTAGTCGCTAGCAGTGACTCCAGATGAGCGCGCAAACGTGCGCCTTGCTGTGGGTCAGCAATGTAGATTTGACCACCCTGCTTTCTAAACAAAGGAAGTTCGGCCAGCGTTTGGTAGGTATCGATATTAGGAGACTGAGCGCTAATCATAGGGCGATCGCCTTCTGTAGGCACTAGCCCCGGTGGCAGATGACCTTCAATCAAAGCCAAAATATGCGCCTGACAAGCCTGCGTATTAATCCCACGCTGCTCTAGCAGATGTAAAATACCGCCCGCGGGTAAAGGTTGCTCGGGCAATACCCGCAGCAGCTCCAGCAGCAGGAAGTAGTCATTATATTGATGGCGATGCCGATCTAGCACTTTGGGATAGTTGCACAAGTTTGCAAGGCCATAGGCGACTCGGCTACAGCTATTGGAGTACTCGCCGCCGTAGGTATCTTGAATGATGGTGGCGTTAGGAAACTTTTGGCGTAGCCAGCGAGCGATCGCCCCTAAAGAAGCCGAGCCTCCCGTACACACCACCTGCTTCACCGCCTGTGCAGCTAGCTCCCTTTGACTCAGCAGCGCGTTTACCTGTCGGTTAATCCGCTGGATATAGGGCAAAAATACCTTTGCTTCTAGATCTTTGCGTTTAACAACCCAGGTTTGATCGCCTAGAGTAAGTTCGTATTGAGTCTCCTCCTGCAATGCCTGCTTCAGCCTGCGAGCAGCCATGACTGCCTCACGGCCGAGTGGAGAGTCGTTGAGCCGCTGACGCAAGCGATGGCGCTTAGCGCGATCGGCTTCACCCGCCTGGGGCAAGTTCAATCGGTTTAGGCCCAGGCTCTGCCAGCCGCCCAGCACGTTTTCATCCACAGGTGAAGAAGACTCCGCGATCGCGTCTAACCGAGCCTGTGCAGTGGGGTGCAAAAGCTGACAGATGATGTCCTGGTCTAGGCTATCGCCTGCGTAGGTAAAGCTGCGCAGGGCAAAATCGCGATAAAGGAGCTGGCTAAGGTCTTCAGGCAAATTTACAATTGCCGCCTCAGTTAGCGTGGCTCCTGCGCTAATCACCACCGTGCCTGCTTTCCAGTTGCAGTTGTATAGCCCAGGCTGCTGGTTGTCTGGCGTTTCATCGGCAACTTGAGGATCGGGCAGAGCCGAGAGTAACGCGGCGATCGCCTCTTCGACAAAGAACACCTGCTCTGGCTGGCTGACGATACCAGCCGCTAGCACCGCTTCGCGCACATTAAAGCTGTAAGTATCTGGCCAGTTGTGGGGATACCCAATAACCACGCCCTTCAATTTAGAGAGCACCCAGCGCACACTGTTTTCACTCAAGTCCGCCGCCTGACAGCTCGTCTGATCGGGGCTGAGCCTCTTTAATAAATCGGTCAGAGCCGTCTGAAGCGAGCGCAACGGTACTGACTGCCGATCAGACCACTGAATCCAGGGCTCGCCTGTGTCGCTATTGGGAATACCCACTTTTAGCAATGGCTTGATGTTGCGTAATTGCTGATCGCCCTGTAGGGCTAACGGGCCAACGGCTCCTACCTGATCACCTATTTGCGCAGCGGATGTTTGCCTGTCAATCTGTAGCACCGCTGGCAACCGGAAGCGATTTTCCTGATCGTCACCAGACACGCGCCAGCACAGCGGATATACCTGATCGCCTAGCTGATTCATTAGCACAGCCGACAGTCCAGTCGTCCCTACATCAATGCCTAAGAACCAGCTAGCGGGCTGGCCTTTTAGCGGATTATCAGAGTCCTTTGGAGGGGCGATCGCAGGCTCAAGCGGCTGAGCAGGCTCCTCAGCCAGTAGCTCATCAGTCGTAGATACTGTCGGCGGAATAGGCGGTGCCATTACAGGCAGTTCTGGAAAGCCAACGGGACTGTCAACCGTTCGCGCTTCAGCTGGCATGTCACCAGACGCTCCACCAGCGGCTTCATCAGACACTTCACCAGACACTTCACCAGTCTCTTCGTCAAAAGATTCCATAGACAGTGTTTCTAGCAGCTCATCGGTAGAACCTTGTTCAGACGACGGCGCTTCAGCACCGTAGAAATCTAGGTCATCGTCAAAATCTGATGGCGGCGAAACAGCCGGAATTTTCGCTTCAGAAGGTTCTGCGTTCAGTGAGGCATCAACGTTTTGGGAGGTAGACAAATCGTCAGACTGCTCACCCGAATCTTCAGGCCGATCTGGGATGAGCCCTGATTCTAAAGGCGGTGCATCCTCAGACAGCGAAGATGGCAGTGGTGCATCCTCATCAGACACGATAGGCTCTTCAAGATCTGACTGGCCCCGTTCAGATAGCGCCGCTAGTCCGCGCGAGACAGCGCTCGCAGCCACCTGGGCGGACTTTTGACTGTCCGCCTCTAGCTGCGCAGCCAAGTCACTCGGCACGCTATCGTCAACAACTTCTATAGCATTCGAGGCTGGATCGGCTTTATCTTCTACATCCGCATCCGCAGCATCTGGGACATCTGGACTCAGCGCCGACTCAGGCACATCAATAGAAGCATCGGCGGATAAGTCCTCCGTATCCGAATCTTCTTGGAGCATCTCCTCTAGCTCCTCAAACATCGGTGTAGCGTCATCATCTGCTCGCACAGCAGCAGCGCCGCCCAGTGCAGCTGCTCCCAAAGCTGCCGCACTCATACCAACAGGAACCGTTACCTCCATCTCAGCTTCGTCAGCGTCAGCAGCAGTTAGATCAATGACCTCCGGCTCAGGCTCAGATACTGTCGGGTCAATTGACTCAGCATCCGCAGGCTCAGAGACAGACGCTTCATCAGCATTTGAATCATCCACGTCAATAGAGTGATCGCTAGACGGCGCATCTAAATCCGGCAAAACGTTCGCCAAATCAGTTTCAGCAGCAGGCTGGAACGCCGGCTTTAGAACATCCGTTGAACTTGCCAAGGATCTGTCTGTCAGCGGCTCATCTAGGGGCTCGTCTACCAGCGACTCGTTCACCAGCGACTCATCTAGCGCCAAGTCGTCTACCAGCGACTCGTCTAGCGTCAGATCGTCTAGCGTGAGTTCAGATAGGTAAGCAGCATCGGCAGTCGGTGTCACTTTCGCTTCTATTTCTGGATCTTCAGCTTCGGTCTCAGCGACTTGCGCGTCAGCGATCTGCGCATCCACCATCAGGTCATCTACCGTCAGATCTTCATCGTCATCACGGTCAATATCTAGCTTTAGCAAATCCAAATCGATAGTGCCATCTTCTCGAATACAGTCTTCAGGGCGCAGCGCTGTCGCACTATCAGCTGTATCGAGAGAAGCCGATAGATCTTCCGAGTCTTCTTCTGTTTCTGTGCTCTCTTCCGGATAGGAAACGGCCGAGTCGTCTACGGCTTCTAAATCATCTACTGTAGATAGATCTTCATTGGGAGAAACCGTCTCATCATCGAGAGTCGTTGCCTCCGGCAAAATTTCGTCTAGCGAAGAGACTGAATCGACTTCTACAGCAGCCTCTATATTCGACGCTGCGTCGGCGCTATCGATAGGAAGTTCGTCAATAAACGTTAGCTGCCGCTGATTGGGCACGGCTGAACGTGTTGGGAAAAAGGCGGGTTCTGGAGGAGCTGTTTGGCCAAGCTGCTGGGTGAGATGATCGACGAGCGATCGCACAATTACCTCGCCCTGACGGCCCAGGCTGTGCATATTCTCAATGCCTTCATTCAAAGAAATTTGATAGCTGTCAATATTCTTTTGCAGCGTCTCAAACATGCCTTGCAGCGTCGATTCAATATTCACCAGCAGCTGGTCAGAGCGCGACTGAATCTGACGCATTTCTTCTAGCTGGCTACTATCACGAGGCCGGAGCTGAAGCACTTCACTATCAGCGGCAGGCGATAGCTGAGCAATCGCCTCAGCATGGTCACTTTCCAGCTGCTCTAGCGTCTGTGTCACCTGCACAGAGAGCCGTTCCTGCAAGCGCTCCATCAGCGCTGCTAAAAACTGATTGAGCTGATCTTCTGTAACCGCCGCCGGCCCATCGGCGCCCGCGATCGTTGAGTTAGATGAGGGCGCTAGCGTACTGCGCTCTTCAGCAAGGCCTTCTACCTCCTGCTGCAAGCTATCACGCTGCGATCGCAACGCATCCATCTCCAGCCGCAGCGGCTCTAGCGCACTCGATCTCAAAAACTTCATTTCAGTGAGCAGCGCCTGTAGCACCTCTTCAGCGGAAGCATCCGCATCGGTAAGGCGATCGCCCACTGGCAGCCCTGAGAAAACGCCTTTACCAGCATCCGCATTCGCCCCCCGCGCATCGAGGTTGCGACTACCCGCAGAAGACGCAACCTGCCCCGTACTCGGATCAACCGGCCCCCAGCCATCTGGCGCGTCAAACGCTTGCTGCAAAGACTTCAGGTAGTCTTGAGCCTTAGCAAGCGCCTGCCGCTGCGGCTCAACCTCACTAACTCTAACCCAAGGCTTTTTAGGCTTTTGAGCACCCAAAACCTGTTCGATATCAGCGATAAGTGATTGAATCTGATCCTTCTGAGAAGTCACGATTGATGCCTGCGATAGTCAGCGAATAAGTAAGCGGAATAAAACAAAAAATGATTACTGCCCACTTGCAACCGTCGCGGGTTGCAAGTGCACAAAGTTTAAGCTAGCGCTGTAAAAAAACACAGCCCAAGACAGTTGAATTCAAAGCGAGATTGAGCGCCAAAATTTGATCTTTTAAAACCATCCATACAGTGCTCTTCTTCTAGCGAGAATCCTCACGTAGCAAGGCCGTGCTCTATAAGTATATGAATCTATATAAGGCATTTAAGGTAGTAGAGGCGGCAGTTTCGGTGCTAAAGTTAGCGTGCCTCATGACAAGTAGCGCGTGTTATCAAGCCTTTGCAAGATTACGCACCTGCTTTCATTCACACTTGCTCTAGCTATCAACCAGATACCGGAGGCTAGCATACGGTCAATTCATCCATTTGTCTGCTGTATTTTACATAGATGCCGAATATAAACCCCTGCCCAGCGTTACCTGTTGCCAATGGATGTGCGCCCTCTCGATACCAGCGAACTGATTCGTATGACTCCTTTCTTTTCAGAGCTGACGCCTGAGGCCGCCGAACAAGCAGCCGCTCAAGTAGTTACACGCCGTCATCCAGCCAATCAGGTCATTTTGCTAGAAAATGACTGGGGGAATTCCGTGTACTTTATATTGGAAGGTTGGGTAAAGATACGCACGTACAACCTAGATGGCAAGGAAGTAACGCTGAATATCTTGGGGAAGGGTGAAGTGTTTGGAGAGATGGCTCCGCTAGAGGAAATTCCTCGCTCTACCGACGTAATTACGCTGGTGCCCACGGTCATTGGCAACATGCCTGCCCAGCATTTCGTTAAGCTATTAAATACTGAACCTTTGGCAGGTCTGTACTTGGCTCGGCTGATGGCTAAGCGGCTGCGGCAGGTAAACCGGCGGCTGCGGCTGCGTGAATCGGATTCTCAATCGCGAGTAGCTGATATCTTGCTGTTTTTAGCAGATGGTCAGGGTAAAGCCGCGGGTCAGGGCATGGAAATTCCCAATCTGCCGCACCGCGAGCTGAGTGGACTGAGCGGCCTTGCTCGTGAAACCGTGACTCGGGTACTCAGTAAGTTAGAAAAAAAAGGACTGATTGAGCGCGATCGCGATGTGCTCAAAATAATTGATGTAGAAGCGCTAGAAAATCTTTTGGTATAGCTGCCACCGCGTAAGGTCTGTCCGCGTAATATCTGCCTATGAGCCTCCCGCCCCAAAATACCGACAGCGCGACTGAACCGCCAATAGACGACGATGCACCCTGGATTTCTGACGATGACGTGGGCGCTACCCAACCATCAGCGCAGCATTCGGCCCAGCTCTTTCCTATTCCAGAAGTCCCTTCAGAAGGCAGTTCGACCCCGAGCGTGACAGACTCCGAAGAAAGCGGCACGCAAGCTGGCGCGAATACACATGTTGGGCCGCTTCCCTTGGTAGAAACGGCCTTTTTAGCCAGCGCTGCTAGCTTAATGTGGCTAATCAATACCTACTTTCCACCCGGCCCCTTGCTCCGCATTCTGTTTCCACTGCCCATTGCCCTCGTTTATCTGCGATGGAACCTGCGGTCTGCCTGGATGGCTGCCAGCGTTTCAGGCCTACTGCTGACCATTTTGCTCGGCCCGACTCGCAGCATCTTCTTTGTGATGCCCTATGCCTTCTTAGGCGTTCAGCTTGGCTGTCTGTGGCGGCGTAAGGCTAGCTGGGAGGTGTCTATCCTCACAGGGGGCTTGCTAGTTGCATTGGGCACATTCTTCCGCGTTTGGCTTTTATCCTTGCTCGCAGGCGAAGACCTCTGGGGCTATATCATTGCTCAAATTACGCAATTTCTAGATTGGGCGGTGCGTTTGCTGACGAACTGGGGCTTGATTAGCCTGGGAACGTGGGGCCAGCCGAGTATGGAGCTGATCGCGATCGCTGCCGTCCTGATGGTCATCCTCGCCAGCATCGTCTATCTCTTCACCGTTCACCTAGCTGCATGGCTCGTCCTAGAACGACTGGGGGTTGCTATGCCCGAACCGCCTGGCTGGGTACAGGTACTCATTGAAGACTAGTCCTCCAGGAATCAGCCAGCGAAATTAGCCAGTGAAATTAGCCAGTGAAATTAGCCAGTGAAACTAGACCGAGAAAATTGACCTGATGGCGATGATTCGCACCTGTGCTGGTGATCCAAGCGCATGGCTGACTCAGTACCAAATCCGTAAGCCGCTATTTGCCTGCATTCTCAGCTTCACCGAAACGGGAATGGTTCGCCATATTTCAGCGGCAGGCACAACCCCTCAAGCTCGCCGCTACACAGCCTTAGCAGATGGCGAGCTGCTCAGTGGAGGCTTAAGTGGAGGCCATTCTCATCATCCATTGCCTCCACTAGCAGCAGGTATCTCTCCGGCCATTATTTCGCGAGCGGTGCTCAGCAGGCAACGTATCCCTATTCACTTACTGAGCACAGGCTTACCCGACACTTTAAAGGCACCGCATATTGTTCTGCCTAAAGTCATTGCTAAAAGCGTGCAAACCGGGCAGGCAATGACGCGTAGCCAAGTCAGAGCACTCTTTGAAAGCGGACTGCACTGGGGCTATCGACTCGCACAGCAGTGCTTGGGTAGCTACCTGATTTTGAGTGAATGTGTGGTGGGCGGCACGACGACCGCGCAAGCTGTCCTAATGGCGCTGGGATATGACGTGGCAGGGCGGATGAGCAGTAGTCATCACACCAGCAACCATCAGCAAAAGCGAGAGGTTGTGGAGCAGGGGCTGCGATATTGGCGATCGCATCATATTTTTTCACCGCTAGCTGCGATCGCAGCCGTAGGCGATCCGATGCAGGCAGTGGCCGCAGGCATTGTCCTTTCGGCTAGCGAGCACGTCGGCGTTCTGCTCGCAGGCGGCTCTCAAATGCTGGCGGTCTATGCGATCGCGCAAGCCATCTCCAATGAAGGCCATAGTCACAACAGACAGCGGGTTGTCGTAGGGACAACCCGCTGGGTGGTAGAAGATACCAGTTCAGATACGGTGGCGATCGCCCGTGCTATCGGCGCACCGTATCTCGCTAGCGAAATAAATTTTAGTCACTCACCCTACTTTCAGCTGAGAGCCTACGAGCGCGGCTTTGTGAAAGAAGGCGTTGGCGCAGGCGGCTGTGCGATCGCTAGCCATCTCTATAAAAGGTGGACAAATGCGCAGCTTAGACATGCTGTGGAAAGCGAACTTAGAAAAAGCAGCTAGAAAAAAGCTACTGGTTCAAAATGACTCACCTAGCGCGTTCAGCTCGCTACTGAAACCGACAGGCTAAAATTTGCTCTTCCAAAGCTGCCATCCGGTTATACGCCGCAGTCAGCTGCGCGGTTAGCCGCTGAATCTGCACCTCAGGCGACAAATTCTGAGAAGAGCCCGACTTGTCGGCCTCCAGATGGGGCTCATCGCTCAAAATGTCCTTATGCATCATCGAAGGATCAACTGCCCTTCGCATAGCCGCTGGTGACACATTAACGCCACCCATTTCAGGCCTTGAGTCTTGATGAGCAGAGATATTTTGCATCACTGCAATCCCACTCACCTTTTCAGTCAGCTGCTCTAGTAAGCCATGGAGCGTATCCACCTTACCGCTTAGCTCGAGCACTTGCTTTTGTACCACATCGATAGCCATAGGCCTTGATTCACAAGTCATTAATTTTTTCAATCCTATGAATAAATTTCGACTTTGCGGGCGTAGGCACTTAATCATTTAACGTTTGACCACAAATATTTGCAAAGATTAAGTCCTGCCGCAAATCTCTCATAAACCCTCTGGATATAGCCGAACATGACAGGTGGTCAAATCCGAACAGTCCCCACGGCCAAAACCTTCGCAGAGCGATCTATAATTTTAATGAAGTGCAAGAAAACACACACGTTTAGCCGTTAGAGGACTTACTAGAAAACTTATGAAACGAATTGCAAACGCTCTCCGCAAACTAGGCACTGCCTTTATGGTGGCCGCGCTCGTTATCAGCAGCTGTGCCGTTTTGGCATCTCCTGCTCTCGCTGCTGATCACACCGTCAAAATGGGCTCCGATGGCGGCCTGCTGGTCTTTGAACCTGCCACTATCACCATTTCCCAAGGCGACACCGTTACCTGGGAAAACAACAAAATGGCCCCACACAACGTCGTTTTTGATGCAAACAGCGTCCCTGGCGGCAAAGCAATGGCCGACGAGCTTACTCACTCTCAGCTAACGTTCTCTCCCGGCGAGTCCTACGACAGCACGTTCACAGAGCCTGGTGAATATACTTACTTCTGCGCGCCTCACCGTGGCGCTGGCATGGTCGGCAAAGTCGTCGTTCAGTAAGCTTCTGACAGTGGCTACAGCCTAAATTACATAGAGCGCAGTAGGTATCATTATCTACTGCGCTTTTTATTGGCAGCTCGTGTCAGCAGCAGGTGATATACTTTGCCCGCATTTGATTTTTGGTTACTGAAGAAGATTGCTAATTCGTGTGATAGTCTTTAGCTAAATAATCGTCTAATTGCAGCCGTTTGAGCGCTCTAGTTTGATTGCTTTATAAGATAGGTAGCCGTCAGGTCATCAATTAATGACTTTACGGCTCACCTTCGTTGAGAATCAGTCCAAACTCGGTGCTTTGCTTAGATAGACTGTGATTGCAATTGAGTCAGCTTTTAGGAGCCCGTCACTGTAGAAGCTGATGATGTCAAGAAATGTACGAAGTGCGCATCGCTCAATAGAGAGTCGGATAGATACCGGCCTATTGAGAGACCTATTAAAGAGTCCGATCGCTAGGGTAAGCGGCCTATGAGCGATACAACCGCATATTTAGCAGGCTGTGCAACCACTGGCGTTGCCGCCTTAGTGCTATTAGTTGCACGGGTTGGCATGGTCTCTGCAAGCCCCGAAAAGGCACGTAGCAACCAAATCGATGACAGGCTAGCGAGGGTTGAAGCAACTACCTCTAGCCAGCGCGCGAGCTTAGACGATTCAAGTACTCAAAAGATAGAATCTGAAATTCGGCGTGAGCTAGATAAACAGCAAGAGCTTACCAAAAAGCTTGAAGATCAGCTGGTTCAGCAGGAGACGCTCTCAGGCAGCCTAGAGCAGCAGCTCGAAGCGCAAGAAGAAAAAACCAAAGACCTGCTCGATAGGATTCAGGACTATCAGCGCTCCGTTGAAAGTATGGAGATAGACGGCAAAATTGCCGCCGCCACGCGTCCTGCCGCAGAGCCGATACAAACGACAACGCCGACATCCTTAATTCTGTTAGGAGCCGGTGTGGTGGTCGTGCTGATTTTAGGCGGTGGCGGACTCATTTTATGCGCGGTACTGCTCATTTTGCAGACACAAAAACGGTCATCTCGGCCAGCACCCATGCCGCCTCCAATGCCAATGGCTCCAGCAGATTCGTACCGCTATTACAACCAAACGTTTCTACCGCCGCCACAGCTACGGCCTCGTCGTTCGACCTATCAAGATTATCCGCCCTCTCCCTACGACTACACGCCCTGATAAGAACGCGCCTGCAATTAAGTTTTAAGTTCAAAACTTTGCCTGTCCCTACAATGCGGGGCTGGTTAGTCCCCTCTTAACTCAAGTGTATTGGTTAGATGAAAGCGACGTTTGTCGGTTCAACGTATTGGGCATGATTGATATGATCGACTTGTCTATAATACCGACCCGACCAAAGCTACGTGGCTTGTACAAGGCCTGCGCTAGCTCCCTATTAGGTTAGGCGCTTATATCAGAGAGCCCTATAAAGCTAAAGCCCACACTCTTCTTATCGGGGAGTGCGGGCTTTAGTTTTAAAGCGATGATTCAGAATAATGAAAGGCGGCACCCAGATTCGAACTGGGGGTAAAGGATTTGCAATCCTCTGCCTTACCACTTGGCCATGCCGCCGCTGAAGAACTAATATATCAAACTTTCGAGACCTAATTGAGATAAATCATGCGGCTACGCCCTCTAGCCTAAAATCTCGTCGATCATTCTGTTGGCCTGAGCGCCGTAGCCACCGCCGAAAAGGTTGAAGTGGTTGAGGATGTGATAGAGGTTGTAAAACGTCTTGCGGTGTTTGTAACCGGCGTCTATCGGGGTCGCAGCGTCGTACGCCTGATAAAAAGACTGCGGGAATCGACCGAATAATTCAGTCATAGCTAAGTCGGTTTCAGGATCGCCGTAGTAAGTGGCAGGGTCTAGAATGACTGGCTCACCTGCGTCAGTCACCGCAGCATTACCAGACCATAGGTCGCCATGGAGCAGTGCAGGTTTTGGATGATAGCCTTCTAACAGGCGAGGAATGGCGCTCATGAGTTCATCTCGACGAGGAAAGTGACCGCCTTTACTGTGAGCGAAAGAGAACTGAGGGCCGATACGGCGATCGCGCCAAAACTCAGCCCAGCTATCTCCCCATCCATTTTTCTGCAACGTCGCGCCAATCGTATTGTCCCGATGCCAGCCAAAGCCTTCTACGCTCATCACCTGATGCATAGCCGCTAGCTGCTCGCCCATACGCCCCCAAGCTGTCTCAGAGCCCCGGCCGTTCAGGTCTAAATACTCCATCACGATATAGGCCACGTCGCCAGTAACGCCGGTACACAGAGCCTGCGGCACTCGAATTGTACGACTCTCATACATTTCGCTTAGCCCTGCAAGCTCCGCTTCAAACATCGCTAGCTCACTCGCCCGATTGATCTTCACAAAGAAGGTTTGCGATCTATTGCTAACAGCCACCGCCTGATTGATACAGCCCCCGCCAATCGGGCGCTGGTTTTCAATTTGAAAAGAGTGACCTGTGACTTGAGCAATATGATCAGCAATATGGGCAGCGATCGCCTCAGAAAGCACCATGACTTATTTCCCCTGACCAGAAGGCTTAAGCACCACCACGCCATAAGCGTTCAAAGGCAGGTACTGCTTAACATCCGACTGAATGTCCTCAGCCGTTACCCGCCGAATCCAATCGGGATAGTCAAGCGCATGGCGAATATTGCCGGTCATCGCCTGATAGTAGCCGTACAGGCCAGCGCGATCGCTCGGCGTTTCACTGCCAAACACGTATCGATTAGCCACCTGAGTTTGTACCCGCCGCAGTTCAGCAGCTGTCACAGGCTCATCGTGCAGCCTTTGGATATGCTCCAAAATGGCAGCCTCTACTGTAGGCACATGCTCAGTCGGTAGCTTCGCTGAAATATAAAACACACCCTGAGCACCAAAGCTCATATTGCTGACCGAAATGCTGTTCACCAAGTGGCGCTGCTCACGCAGATCGGCCTTCAGGCGAGACAGGCGACCTCGACTCAAAACAGAGGCGACAACATCCAGCGGATAGGTCTTGGCCAAATCTTGCATACCAGGCACGCGCCAGCCGATCACAAGTCGAGCCTGCTGTAGGGTGTCGTCAACGCATTCGGTGCGACGGACTGTGCTAAAAGGGGGCTCTGGCTGGGTAGAAGGGGCTCGTGAAATTAGATTAGGGGTGAATGAGGTGCGATCGCTCCTTTCCCACGCCTGTTCAAAGCCCGCTTCCACGACTCGAATCAACTCTTCTACAGGCAAATTACCCACCGCAACCGCCGTCATATTGGCAGGCCGATACCAGGTATGATGAAAAGCCCGCATCTGCTCAGCCGTTAGCTCAGCCACAACGCTCGCGGGCCCCAGCACCGGGCGTCGGTAAGGCAGCGTGTCAAAGCTCATTGCCATCGCCTGATAGAACGTTCGCCGCTGCGGACTATCTTGAGCGCGACGAATCTCTTCTAAAATGACAGGCCGCTCTCGATTGAAATGCTCGTCTGCAAAACTAGGATTTATCACCAGCTCTATTTGTAGCGGCGCAAGCGTTGCAAAATCTTGAGGGGCCGTATTGATGTAGTAGTGCGTGTAGTCCTGGCTGGTCGCCGCATTCATAACCGCCCCACGTTCTTCAACTAAGCGCTCAAACTCACCACAGTTTATTCGAGGCGTGCCTTTAAAGATCATGTGCTCTAAAAAGTGAGCCATGCCATTAATGTCATCAGGCTCTACCCGAGATCCCAGATTAAGCCACAGGCTGAGGTTTACAGACTCGATTGGCATCTGCTCGGCAACAATAGTGAGTCCGTTAGAAAGCTGGCGAATAGCAGGCGACTCAGAGCGCAGATTCGAGAAGTTAGGGAGATTGGAAGGCGCCTCAGGAAAGGCAGTAGGCGTTGTCATAGACGATTGCTTTTTCTTTTGTATTAAGCATTGTATCGCTAGCGTACAGGCGCATTGGTATCGTAGCTGGCCAGATAGTCATGCAATCTATAGGTATAAACAGGCACGCCGGTTAACATTTCACCAATATGAGGTTATATAAGGCTTGATATCTCGGTTAGGGAAGCAGCGTTATGGGCACATGGATTAAGGAAACGGAGGCAGCGTTCTATTTGATGGAAGGCGGGCACTACATTTCAAAAATTTCAAAGTACCCCTCTAAAAATAATCCAGATGAGAAGGTCGTTAATATCTCTGGGATGAAGGCCTGGTTCAGCAGAGCCGATGCGCCCCGAGGCATGACCGTTGCAAAAAGTGGCCCCGAGCCAGTACAAAAGCCTGCGCCACTGCCCGCCACGCCTAAAGATGACACCTCTAATAGCGGCACAAGCGGCCCTAAGCGTATCAATGACAATGGACTGCTGCTCATCAAGTCCTTTGAAGGACTCAGACTGAAAGCCTATCGTGACGCGGTGGGCATTTGGACGATTGGCTACGGCACGACCCGGGGCGTGCAGCCCGATATGAGCATTTCAGAAGCGGAGGCTGAACAGCTGATGCGGGACGATCTCATTCGATTTGAACAGGCTATCAATAGCGCGATCAGCGTGCCTGTTAACGACAATCAATTTTCGGCGCTGGTATCGTTTACCTACAATGTCGGTTCGGGCGCGTTCAGAGACTCTACGCTATTGAAGCGGCTGAACGGGCGTCAAGATATTCGCACGACGGCGGATGAGTTTCCTCGGTGGAATAAAGCAGGTGGACGCGTTTTGCATGGCCTTACGCGCCGACGCCATGCTGAAAGAGCCCTTTTTCTGGGTGAGGACTTTCATCAGCATCTGTAGGTTGAACATCTGTAAGTCAGAATAAACACGTATGTCTTCTCGGTTCAAAGCGTCTTTTACGCCCTACTTATTTTTAGCGCCCGCACTCATTGTGCTGGTGCTAGTGGTATTTTGGCCTGCCCTTCAGGCCTTTCGTCTGAGCTTTATGGAATATGGCTACGATGTCACACAGCCGCCAACCTGGATAGGCTTCGATAACTTTCAGCGGCTATATCAGGACAAAACCTTTTGGAAGACGCTGGAAAATACGCTGGTGTATTTGGTGTGCGTGGTGCCCGTGCTGGCGATCGCCCCTCTCCTTTTAGCCATCCTCGTCAACCAAAAGCTCAAAGGCATCCGCTGGTTCAGAGTCGCCTACTACACCCCGGTCGTGGTCTCCATGGTGGTCGCAGGCATCGCCTGGGATTGGCTATATGCCGAAAAAGGATTGATCAATCTTTCGCTCTCTAGCCTTACTGGCAATACAATCAGTATCCCCTGGCTCACCAGCCCGAACTGGGCGCTTTTTAGCGTGATGGCCGTGACGGTATGGAAAGGCTTAGGTTATTACATGGTGATCTACCTAGCTGGACTGCAAGGGCTACCTGCTGACTTGTACGAGGCGGCGGCTATTGATGGCTCGGACGGGTGGCGCAAGCACTGGGATATTACGCTGCCGCTGATGAAGCCCTATATCTTTTTAGTGTCGGTGATTAGCGCGATCGCAGCCACCAAGGTCTTTGAAGAGGTCTTCATTATGACCAGCGGCGGGCCTCGCAACGCCTCCAAAACGGTGGTGTACTACGTCTACGAGTCCGCCTTCAAAGACCTAGACATGAGCTACGCCTGCACAATTGGCCTGGTGCTATTTCTCATTATTCTGGCGCTCTCTTTCATCCGGTTAGCACTATCAAACCCAGCCGAATCAGGCACGCAGCTCTAGATTCTCACTGGCTTCTTACTGGTCTTTTTTTACTGGCCTCTCACTGGCCTCTCACTGGCCCATCATTCGCAGCAAACCTTGCTGGCCTACCAAAATTTCTCGCAGGAAGCTCACAAGACCCACCCAAATCACAGGTGAGATATCCACGCCACCAATCGGCGGCACTAGCTTACGCACCGGAATCAAAAACGGTTCAGTGGGCCAAGCAACAATTGCAAAAGGGAACTTGTTAAGCTCAGCTTCGGGGTACCAGGTCAAGATGATGCGAAACAGAAAGAGCAGCGTGTAGATACTCAAGAGCGGGCCGAGAATCCAAGAGGCGATCGCAGCGTTAGACATAAGACTTTTTAAAAGGCGTTTACTTACACATCAATACGTACAGCTTAATGCCTTTCTGGGCGGCACCTTTCTTTCCAAGGGCGTCAATTATCGATATCATAGAAGGCAACTAATAGCTTTGTACGCACGGGGATTACGTTCATGACGCCTTCTTTGACCAACTTCTTGCTCAGCCTTCTTGCCGGTCTTCTCATTCTGGTAGTCCCCGCAACCATCGCACTTATCTTTATCAGCCAAAAAGATCAGGTTGTCCGTAAGTAGAAGACGCCCGAAATCTTCAAGCCTGAAAGTGTTTGGGAAAATAGCTGGGAGGGTGAACGTTTGCCCTCCCAGCTGTTGTATGAGGAGATGTGTACGAGGAGATGTGTATGAGGAGATGTATTTTTTGGGTAACAGGAGAAAATACGCTTCCCTTATCTGAACACTCTCGTCCTGTCAAGGCTAAAATAGAAGCCAGCTCAAAAGGTTTGTGTAGCATTCAGCATTAGAGATAGGACGGCAAGGGTCGGGCACCCGGGGTTGCCAACCGCTGTAACTCTGCTATGGTGCACGTAATGTTTGACATGAAGTTGAAGTATAGAACGGCAAGCTGCCGTCACTTAAAGAGGACTCGGTTGTGAATTTCGGTACTCCCGTTCCGCTGCTAATCGGAATTATTTTGATTCTCGGCGCGATGGCGCTGTTCTTTTTAGAAAAGTTCAGACCTGGCTATGAGCGTGATTCTGACAAGGTGTATGCGGTATTGCTGCTTATATCGGGCATTTTTTTGCTGGCCCACCTGGATATGGATCTCATTCCATCGTTCCAGCAGCTACTCATGGCCGGAATGCTCACGGCGCTGCTGATTGAAAACATCCGCAGCAGGTTGCCACGCACCGATCCGTTAGTGCCGCCCTACACCAATCGTCCGCCGAGCAGACCGCCGCGCTATGAGGAACGTCCGCCCGTACGCCGTGGCTATAAAGCCGAGCTAGATAATCGTGGCGTTCCGGTTCCCGCAGGCGTTGCGTTCAATGGAGAAGGTCGCCAGCGTCCGCCCAGAATGGCACCTGCACCCGATCCTAGGATGGCCCCTGCGCAGAATGAATACTGGCGCGGTGAATATGACGAGCGCCCTCGCCAGCCATACGAAGAGTATCGTGGGCCAGCCGGTCGCTTGCAGCCTAGCCCTAATATGTCTGGCCCCAGCAGATCGCAGCCGAATGAACCTCAGCCTGATAGACCTCAGCCAGAGCGATTTGAAGGCGATCGCCCCAGAGACGTCAGAGACACTAGAGACGATCGCTACGCAGACAATAATGGACGCTACGGCCAGCGGCCACCCGCCAATCCACCGGTTAATCCATCGGCAGGCTATCCCAATGAAAGGATGCCAGAGCGCAGACCGGATAGAAGCCAGAACGGAAGTCAAAATGGCACACCCACAAACGCTCAGCCTCGACCTGAAGAACGGCGACCAGAGCCCCCTATCAACAATGCTAGAGACAACGGTAGCCTTGATAGACGGCCTCAGAATGGCGATCGCGCCCTCAATGTCCGCCCTTACAGTGAAGCGCCCAAGCTAGATCTAAACAGGCCCGAAGGAATGCCATCGGAGTCATAAGTATCGATATTTAGCACTAATATCTCAGACATAAAAAGCCAGGAGTGAATAGCATCACTCTTGGCTTTTCTGGTGATTAGCTAGCGAGTGTAAGCGCGTACATTCTCAGGCACAGCGACTTTTTGGCTTAGCTTCGGATCAGCAACTGGCGTTCCTGTTATCGATGAGAGAGGTAAAACGCCAGCCCATATCGGCAGGTCGTAGTCAGCCGCATCATCAATCGGTGGCCCCGTACGAATTTTGGCAGAGGCTTCACCTATCGGCAGACTTAGGACAGAGGTTGCCGCGAGTTCAGCTTTGTTGGGCGATCGCACATCATCCCAACGCCCAACCATCACATGCTCCGTAAAAGCCTTCAGCGCAATCATCTTTTCAGCCGGGTCAACAACCTGCTCAGCCGTCCCAAACAGCACTACGGAGCGATAGTTCATAGAGTGGTGATACGCAGAGCGCGCCAGCACCAGGCCATCTAGCAGCGTCACCGTCATACAAACCTCTATCCCTGTCAGCAGAGACTTCAGCATTCGGCTAGCGCCCGCGCCGTGAATATACACTTTGTCATTAATTCGCCCGTAAGCCGTTGGAATCACAAAAGGTTGGTCATCTACAACAAAACCCACGTGACAAACGAGGCCTTCATCTAAAATGCTAGCCACCGTCTCAAAGTCGTAGTGTCCTCGCTTAGGGACTCTTTTCACCTGCGTTTTAGCAGTTTTCATAATCAACCTCGCAGGAAGTTCCTGCATTGCAAAGTATCGATAGCTGCTACGTTAATGAATAAATTGGATATGTCCAAGAGCCAATTTTGCATAAAAGCATCAGTCCAATTCTGCTAAATGATAGATCTTGCGCTGCACATTACAGCTGAGGGTGATACGCCGCTTCATCAGCAGATTTATGAGCAAATTAGAGCGGCTGTTTTAACCGGAAGGGTAAAGCTAAATCAGAGAATTCCTGCCAGCCGTCAGCTTGCAAAATCGCTCAGCGTCTCTCGAACAACGGTTATTCAAAGCTACGATCAGCTGATTAGTGAAGGCTATTTAGAAACAAAACCAGGTGCAGGAACGTTTGTATGTGCGCAGGTGCCTGATGAGTTACTCAAGATTCACAAAAACTTGGATTCCGAGCGGCTACCGGCAGCTAAGAACGGTGCTGCTACTCCCTTGCAGCTATCGGGCTTGGCGCTATCTAAGTACGGCAAGCACCTTCATCGCATGCCCGATCGGTTCTCTAGACAAACATGTCTTCTTAGCTTTCGCTACGGCCTTCCAGATCTCGGCCATTTTCCAATTCAAACCTGGCGGCGGCTATGGAATCGCTACAGCACAGCGAGCACGGCTTGGATGGATTACAGCTCAGATGCCATGGGCTACGAACCGCTGCGTGAGGAAATTGCGCAATACGTTTCACAAGCAAGAGCCGTACGGTGCACGCCCGAGCAGATTTTAGTGACTAATGGCACGCAGCAGGCGCTAAGTTTGATCGTACGTCTGTTACAGGCTAAGCACGTCGCGATAGAAAATCCTGGATATTTGAGTGCCCGGCGCATATTGGAGAGCAGCGGTGCGACGATTTGTCCGGTACCGGTAGATGCGGAAGGGCTAAAGATCGATGGCCCAGATGGCCTTTTAGAACTGTCCAGGCAGCATTCGCCTCAGCTGGTTTATACCACGCCGTCTCATCAGTTTCCAACAGGCGTGCTGATGTCACTATCTAGACGGCTGGCGCTTTTACAGTGGGCTCAGCAGGCAAACGCCCTCATTATCGAGGACGATTATGACAGTGAATTTCGCTACAGCGGTAGGCCAGTACCCGCACTGCAAGGACTGGATACGCATGACCGGGTGCTGTATGTCGGGACGTTTTCTAAGGTGATGTTTCCAGGGCTGCGACTGGGCTATGTGGTGCTGCCGCTGGCCTTGGTACCGCTATTTCGACGGGCTAAATGGCTGTGCGATCGCCAAGGCTCCATCATCGACCAGCAAACGCTCTGCGACTTTATTCGTGACGGTTATTTAGCAAAGCATGTCAGGCGAATGCGTGGCATTTACGAAGCGCGGCGGCGATCGCTCGTTACCAGCCTCATGTCTATTCAAAATCACACCCAAAAGCCCATCAAAGTTCTAGGTGACGAAGCAGGCCTACATGTCACCGCACAGTTTAGTGCTCAGCTCAGTAGCTTTCAGCTTATGGAACAGTCACAGGCTCGGGGCGTAGGCATATTTAGCACTCAAGAGCACTATGACCCGTCGATCAATAGCGCGGCCATAGACGGCGAATTTATTTTTGGATTCGGCAATATTTCGCAGTCAGATATTCAGGTGGCGATCGCTCGCATCACCCCGCTTTTTAAGTAAGGCTTTTTAAGCAAGGCGGCACCAACAGCGCATGCGCACAAGCCGCCTCAATAGGCTTAGAGAATAAATTTCCCTGGCCATAGCTACAGCGCATTTCCTGCAACTGCTCTAGCTGATCATCGCGCTCAATGCCCTCTGCGACTACTCGAATATTAAGCTCCGCTGCCATATCCAAAATGGCCTTGATAATAACCTCGTGCTGATTGGGCAATAGGCAGCTTTGGGGCACAGCTCGACGGACGATGTGGCCTGCTAGCTGGCGGGTACGATCGCCCAAACAGCTCACAAAAGAACGATCTATCTTGATTGCGTCAGCAGGCAGCTGATGCAAATAACCCAAAGAAGAATAGCCCGTGCCAAAATCATCCAGGCTCACGTCAAGCCCCAGCGCTTTAATCCGCTGCAAAGCATCAATCGCCTTCTCAGCATCCACAATCATCACGCTTTCAGTCACTTCCAGATTGAGCTGGTGAGGGGCAATTGGATAGCGCAATAGGAGCTGCTGAATGTAGTCAACCAGACCAGGGGCGGTGAGGTGGGTGCCGGTTAAGTTGACGCTTACAGAAGGTTGCGCGCAGCTTGCGTGCGATCGCCAAACGGCCAGCTGCTGACACGCCTTCTGCATCACCCAGCGATCGATCGCGATCGCCAGTCCTATCTCCTCAGCCAGTGGCAAAAAATCGCCAGGAAACAGCAGACCATACTGGGGATGCTGCCACCGCACCAATGCCTCAAATCCCACAGGCTGAGAATTCCGCAGATCTACAATCGGCTGGTAGTGCACCCGTAGCTCATCTCGGTCCAACGCCTGCATCAACGCCCGCTGAAGCTCAACCTGCGCGATCGCTTCTGCCTGCATCACAGGGTGAAACACCACATACTGACTCTGCGCATACCATCCTTTGTCTATGTGGCTATCTACATAGCCAACGCGATACGTCATCTTGGCTTTGGACATGGCAATATCAGCCTGCGTTAAAAGCTCACTGAAGTTAAGCGGGTTAGGAGGCCGAGCTGCCCGCGTCAGCTGACTATTGATTACGTGCTCAGAGGTTGTGAGTACCTGCTCAGAAACTGGTTGGGTTGCCAGCGCTGATTGAGCAATACCCACGCTAGCGCTGATGTTCACAGCCTGATTTTGAATGTAGAAAGGCTGGCTTAGCGACTTTAAGACGCGTTGAGCAACCTGCGAAATATCGGACACCGCTGTGTCCAGAAGCAGCAGAACGAATTCATCCCCGCCAATTCTAGCTAGCGTTTGAGTTGGCTGTGCGTGCGCTGTCAGTCGTTCGCCAATCGCACATAGCAGCTCATCACCTGCCCCATATCCCAACTCATCATTAACGGCCTTAAACCGGTCGATGTTGAGGTATAGCAGCGTAATATCGCCTGCTGTTGGCTGGGCTAAAAGCTGACTGCCAATATGAGCAAGCTGTCGGCGGTTGGCCAAGCCGGTGAGTGGATCGGTGAGTGCGAGGGTTTCTATTTGGCGATCACGGCGCTTCAGACAGCCGTTTAGCTGACGCAAACGAACCCCTAAAAACGCCAGCAGTAAACTCAGCATTCCGGCCAGCAGCCCTAAGCCAATCGTAGGATTGCCCAGCATTGATGCGCCCACCTGCCAGGGCTCATAGGTAGAAGGATAGACAACCTGATGAGCTGCGGGTAAATCGTCAATATCCCCTACGGCATCGGCTGGTTCATCCATAGCAGGTTCACCGTCAGCCAGCATTTGATAGGCAGTAGCACTATCAAATGCTGGCCAATTCGCAATTAAAGTCATGGTATTAGTAAGCGGCAAAAGCTAAAAGGAAAACATCAATACATCCAGTCAAGAGCCGGTGATAATCCAGTCATGAGCCAACGCATACGCTGAAAGCAAGTCAACATGACCTCGCGCATAGAAAAACGCGCTCAGCAAAACAGTGAGCGCGGTCTACCTTATAAAAGCTGTATGGAGGCAATATCACTTTCAGTCGTGATTAAAACGAAATATCAGTAGTTGGTAGATGACGAACGCAATAAATGTTACTTTCAACGGCCGAGCCGTAAACTTATTGAACTATTTCAGGAACTTATTACAAAAACCTAGCAATCAAACGGGCGCTAATCGGTGAGTACTCGGTTATGGGGGCTTTGTGTACGGGCTTACTGAAGAATTATGGCAGAAGCTAGCATAACTTCATTGAAATCCAAGGGTTTCTATAGAAGTAACCCTATACCCCACCACAAAGCGAATAGAGGCGTTTTATTCGCTAACAGCATAAATACTGAAACGGTTTTATCAAAGGTTGCTCTTAAAAATATGAAAAAGCACGGTTGCTAGGATTGTTTCTTTAGGGGTGATAGTGCCTTTTAAGTTAGTCTTTTCGCGCATACTAAATGCTTTTTCAATGCTTTTTCCCAATAGTTAAAAACTGTGTCTTTAAAGCAGCCTCTTCAAACAGTTGGGAGCCGGTGTCGCCGCCTATAGCAAAAGAGATGAAAAGCTCTTCTTGAAACGAAAAGACTATTTGCCCTACCGCAAAGCGCCTTATTGCAAGGCTGTTTACATAACATATTTATGATTGCAGCAGTTGATGAAGCTCAGTTCAGCCTAAATTGTCTGATGGCACATCCCCAAAGCGATATCCTTAACGTAAAGACATGCCCTCGCCCCCGTGACCATGCAGATATATCTGGACTATAGCGCTACAACGCCGCCTCGCGCTGAGGCGATCGCAGCCATGCAAACCGCTATGGAAGCACATTGGGGCAATGCATCCAGCCTGCATCAGTGGGGCAGCCGAGCGGCCACAGCCATAGAGCGATCGCGTCAACAAATCGCCGAACTCATCCACGCGCCCGCACCCGAGTCCATTGTCTTCACATCAGGAGGCAGCGAGGCCAATAATCTGGCCATTCTAGGCACGGCTGCCCGCTATTCTCAGCCTCAGCACCTTATTATTTCATCTGTAGAACACTCGGCAGTCTCTGAACCCGCTAGGCAGCTAGAAGCAAACGGATGGTCAATCACCCGGCTGCCGGTCGATAGCTGGGGTAGGGTTAGTCCGCAGCAGCTTAAAACGGTGCTAAGACCTGATACGGCCTTGGTCTCTATTATCTATGGGCAAAGCGAGGTGGGCACCTTGCAGCCGATTGCTGAACTTGGGGCGATCGCCCAGGCCCACGGCGTTCCCTTCCATACCGATGCGGTTCAAGTCGCCGGTCGTCTACCGATTGATGTGCAGCAGCTGCCGGTAGATCTGTTATCCATCTCGAGCCACAAAATCTACGGGCCACAGGGAGCAGGCGCGCTCTATATCAATCCCAAGCTAGCCGCAGTACCTGAACCCATCATTTCAGGCGGCGGGCAGGAAAGAGGCTTGCGCTCTGGAACCGAAGCTATTCCTAATATTGTGGGCTTTGGCGTGGCCGCGGAGCTAGCTAGAGTGGAGCTGCCGAGCGAAACCGTTCGATTGATTCATTTGCGCGATCGCTTCTTTGCCTTACTCGCTGATATTCCAGCGCTTGTTCCTACTGGAAATTTACGTCATCGCCTTCCTCATCACCTCAGCTTCTCCATTCGTCAGCCAGCGACAGCTCATCCGCTCACGGGCAAAGCTATCGTTCGTCAGATGAATCTAGCAGGCATCGGCATCAGTGCGGGCTCTGCCTGCAATAGCGGGCAGCTCAGCCCCAGCCCTATCTTAAAAGCCATGGGATATGAAGACACCCGCGCCAAAAGCGGCATTCGCCTAACGCTAGGCCGTCACACCACCGAAGCCGACATAGAGTGGAGTGCTGAAGCGCTCAGGCAAATCATTGAGCGAAATCTTTCTGTAGAATCGCAGCCACCGGCAGGCCTAAAAACAGACATAGACATAGAAACAGACCTAGAAACAGAATTAGGAAAAGTTTCTACCAGAGCTTCTCACAAAACAGATCAACCGCAGCCCACTCCACTACATGCTTGAACGCCGCGACAAAAAGACCGGTAAACTCTAAAGGCGATCGCCCCACGTCAAACATGACTCCTAATTCTTCCGATGCCCTTCCAGATACGCCCATCGAAACGACTTCTGAAAAAGCCACCATTCCCAGCAGCCTTCCAGAGGCTACTGAACAGGCTAAACAAGCTGCACAGTCTGCACTCAAGGATGGACATACGCTCATTCAAGTAGAGATGGCAATTCCTGAAATTAAACATCAGCCCATTGCTAAGCAGTTCTTAGAGATATTTGAGACGCAGCAGTTCAAAGTCTTTTTTCCCGACGCTGGAGCCGCAGCCCTGGCAAGACGCGACTGGGACAATCCTGACTTTACCATTCGCGGACTGGGCGAGATGGTTACACCCGTAGAGCCTGACGATGATATCTACCTGGTTGTCAATCCCTCTTCTATCGAGGTCGCAACCGTTGAGGCGCTGTGCAATGAGGCCACAGATCAGCCAGTCGTACTTCTCAATCCACAGCTAGAAGACGTAGCAATTGTCGGCATTGGCTACGCGGCTCGGCAGCTAAGGGAGCGATTTTTAAGCCAAATTGAAACCTGCTACTACCTGCGTCCGATGGAAGGTGCCGCTGTTTATCGCTGCTACCCTGGCCCCTGGCAAGTGTGGCGTGAGACATCCCCCGATAAGTATGAGCTGGCCAGTGAGATGCCCAGCCGGCCTTCGGGAGAAGATATCGACCGCGTTCTGTACGGTCAATTAGAGGAAGAGCGCGCAGCAGGTGGGGCAGCGGCCACTCAGGCGAAAGCAGGCGGCCGTAAGAAAGGTGTGTTTGCAGAACTTCAGCAGTTTATTAAGGCACTAACGCAATAGGAATCTTGTGACTACCCCAACGCTTTTTGTTCTGTATATAGCACTGGTTGCCGTGATGCTGTTGGGCTTAGTAGGTGCGTTTGTGCCCGCACTGCCGGGAATCGGGCTCATTGTTGCAGCGGTGCTGGTGTGGACGCTGGTAACGGGCAGCGCGGTGCTTAACTGGGCATTGGGAACTGCGATCGCCGCATTTATCATCAGCCTGTTCGTTGGATACTTAGCCACCTACTTTGGGGCCAAAAAAGTAGGCGCCAGTAGCTGGGGCCAAACCGGCGCGATCGTTGGATTAGTCATTGGCTTCTTTGGGCTGCTACCAGCGCTGCCAGTTGGTGGGCCGCTAGTAGGCATACTTTTTGGAACTATGCTTGGGGCGTTTATAGGCGAGTTCAGCTATCGGCGGGAGCTGGCGATCGCATCTAGGCTCAAGCTCTCTAGCAAAGTCAGCATTGCCGTTGTCGTCAGCTCGTTAGTTGGCACGCTCATCGAAGGCCTTTTGGCACTCACAGCGATCACCGTGTTTATACTGACTACGTGGCGGACGGTGCCCTGGCCTAGCTGGTCGTTCATTCACAGCGCGCCTTTAAGTGCCGCATGGGCTGGCTTACAGCCGTTTTTAGCGGACTCGAAAGCAACTCAATTAGCAGACCTGCTTTACCAAAGCTTTCCACAATAAGTTCATTCGGAAACATATTGTAGGCCAACGCTATCTTACATTTAAGAAAGATAGGGCAGTTTTACGGAAGCATTCGGCGGCATCGCGTGCTTTTTTCTCGAAGTCGCGATCGCACCTCAAATAATTATGGCAACTCGAACGCACATTGTAGAAGCAGGGTTTGTAGAGCCCCCTTTCATCAAACAGTCCGCCAAACGACCGTTTCAAAAACAGGTGAGGCATAGGCGATCAAAAAAGAACGCCACCACCACGTCTCGAAGAGCACCTCTCCGAGCAGACGCTCAGGCAGAGCCTTCAGCTGCAACGCACTTCGCCATTTTGCAGCTAGGCGTCTCTATCTGGAACCAGTGGCGAGCCAGCGAACCGCTCACCCGGCCTAACCTTCGCAACGCCAACCTATCGGGCTTTCATCTAGAAAATATCAACTTTTGTAGAGTGGATTTGAGAGGCGCTAACCTCAGCAGCGCTTATCTGTATGAGGCAGATTTTCAAGAAGCTAACTTGCGCCGTGCCAACTTTACAAGAGCGGGGCTAATTGGGGCCAACTTGCACAAGGCGATCGCCTCAGGCGCTAACTTTCAAAATGCCTACTTGGCGCAAAGCGACTTAAGCAACGCCAACTTTACCAAAGCCTCCCTACAAAAGGCCGATCTTCAGGCGGCCTTGGTCAGTGACACTATCTTTGCAAAAGCAAACATCGCGGAAACCGAACTCATAGGCAGCTTCGATCTAACGAAAGCGCAGCTAGAAAGCGCTAGAAACGTCCATTTAGCCTGTTTTGATGATGCCTTGAGAACGGCGCTGAACCTAGAGCCAAACGAGCTAACGGCAAACACAGCTACCGACAAAATGAACGCAACAAAGCCGGCCAATACCACTAAAGAAGTCGGTGTCTTTCAACCGACACACGAGCCGACAGCGAGTAAACCAGCGTTGCGCAAACTGGCCGTTAGCTAGACAAATTTTGCTAACAGTATCGAATTCCGTTCTACTCGCAAAGCTATACGCTTACAGGCACGTTGCTGTAGCGGATATTGGCCTGTCTTAATCGGTCAACGGCTTCTGCAAGGCGATCGCAATCCGCAATTAGGCTAATTCGCACGTACCCTTCACCGCCTTCTCCAAATGCCGTTCCTGGCGTCACGACGATTCCTGTCTTTTGCAGCAGCATAAAGGCAAACTCACCCGAACTTAATCCAGGCGGACAAGCCACCCACAAATACATTGCAGCGGTAGGCTTTGCCACGTCCCAGCCTAAAGTCGCTAGTTCTTTGATTAAAAAATCGCGACGGGTGCTGTAGCGCAGCTGCACTTCCTCTAAATAGTGGTCGGGCAGCTGCAAAGCTGCCTCAGCCGCCTTTTGCAGCGCCGAAAAAATGCCATAGTCCAAGTTAGTCTTCAGCGTCCGCAAACCTTGGATCACGTGGCGATTGCCCACGACAAAGCCCACGCGCCAGCCAGCCATGTTGTATGTTTTTGAGAGCGTATGAAACTCTACGCTGATGTCTTTTGCACCTGGAATTTCTAGCAGGCTGGTTGGCTGGTAGCCGTCAAACGCCAGTTCTGCATAGCAAAGATCGTGAATCAGCAGGATTTGGTGCCGATGACCGAAGGCCACCATTTCCTCAAAAAATTCTCGCGGTGCCGTCGCCCCTGTTGGATTGTTGGGATAGTTGAAGTACAAAACTTTAGCTCGTTTGGCTAAAGCCTCTGGAATATCGTTGAAGTCAATAATCCAGTTGTTTTCAGCTTTGAGCGGAATGGTGTGAATGTCGGCCCCTGCGATCGCTGGCCCCCGAAAGTGCGCCGGATACGAAGGCGTCGGCACCAGCACCACATCCCCCGGATTGATATAGGCCATCGCCAAATGACCCAAGCCTTCTTTAGATCCCATTAAAGGCAGCGCCTCACCGTCAGGATCTAACGTCACGCCATACCGGCGATGGTACCAGCTCGTGATTGTTTTGCGGAAGCTCGCGGTGCCTTCAAAAGGAGGATAGCCATGATTGGTTTCGTCGCTGATGGCCGCGATCGCAGCTTCTACCACAGGGGCAGGCGTCGGCCCACCCGGATTCCCCATGCCCAAATCGATCAAATCGACCCCTTCAGCCCGCGCGTTCGCCTTCAGCTCATCTAAGCGTGCAAACACATACGGAGGCAGCGACGCTAGCCGCTCAGCCGGTTTCAACCAATCTAGACTCATTAAATCGACCTCTTTGGGCAGGGACAAAAAGTTTATAGAGAATCGTACTTCTGTCGGAAGGTGCGATTCAAGGACTTAGCTAACAGCGTGGCTTTTCACCGATGCTGCTATCGGCGTTTTGACCGTAGGTTTTGTACCTGAATTAATCGGCACCGTTGTAGAGACCATCGCTGCCATCAGCTGATCGGGCGTCACGCTAAAGGGCAGACGGTGAATATCTGAGCCCTTCTGGCAAGCGACCACAGCGGCTTGACGCAGCTGCTTTACCGTCAGTGAGTCCATGCCCATGTCCGCTAAAGACGTAGGCAGCTTCAGCTCACGATAAAACTGCAAAAGCTGCTGGCGAGCCGTTGCAGCCAGCGCATTCTTTGGCCCCATTTCTTCTAGGCGCAGCTGTACCAAAATGCCATAGGCCACCTTTTCGCCATGCAGCGTACCATGACTGGCTACATGCGTCAGGCCATTATGTACCGCATGCGCAGCCACCGTCCGGCACTGAGCGCCACCCATGCCGCCAATCACGCCTGCCATTAGCACAGCAGCGTCCACCACTTCTTTCCAGTCGTCGCTACCCACATTTTCTATCGCCGCCGCCGACTTTTGAAACAAAATATCGCGCAACACCCTGGCCTGCTGCACCGCACCAATCACCATCGTGTGGGTAGAGTGGCCGCTGCTGACTGAAGCTTCGTACCATTTAGCGATCGCATCGCCAATACCCGCGACCAGCGTCCGCTTCGGCGCAGTCGCCACCAAATCATAGTCGAGCACAATCATATCTGGGCAGCGCAGCAGGCCCACATCATACAAAAACGCACCCTCGTTGGAGTACACATTCGAGAGTGCCGTCCAGCCCGCACAGGTCGCCGCCGAGGTCGGCACCGTCGCAATCGGCAGGTTCTTTTGATGGGCCAAAAGCTTCGCTGCATCTAGCGCTTTGCCACCACCGACGCCGATAATAAAATCGGCCTGATGACAATCAGCAGCTTCGTGAAGGGCCGCTAGCGCCGTTTCGCTACAGTCTTTTTGATAGGTGGCAGTAGCAACAGAGAGATCGGTAAGCGCTGGAGCTAGAAAAGGTCGGGCAGTAGAAAGAGAGCGATCGCCCCCAACCACAAGCGCGCGACGGCCTAGCCGAGAAAATAAAGCCTGATTAGCCAGTACGCCATTCCCACGAATTACCTGAGCCGGAGCAACGTTCAAAATTGGAAAAGTCGATAGGGCCATAGATATAGCTTCTCTACAGTGCTTGCTTGCGCTTTAAATTATGACGCAGCCCGATTTATCTTGGCCAATTTGCCAGGATAAATTTCAACAATCGGAGCCCTTTCCTCAGCTGTCTTGCCGGTACCGGGCGTTACCTTCCCGACATACACCAGCTCTGAAATTCCAGGCTTGTGGACAATGCCTCTGGCTCGAATCGTCGGCACCCGCTGGCCTGCTCCCCCAATTCGACTGGGTTTGAGCAAGTTACTTGCCGCCTGCTGAAGCGTAGCATCCAGCTCAGCTTCAGTAATTTCATTCGGCACCGCAATCACAATCTGTGACGCGCCCGAGTCAAACACCGTTTCGTAAGGAATGGCGCCGGGAATGGCCGATCTAATGAGCGGCTGAAAGCTCAGGCCAAAGCAGCCCACGGTAAGTACGGCCATAATGCCTGTCGCGCCGACTAGCCGAAAGCGAAAGCCCCACTTGAGGAAAAAGGCGATCGCGGTAATCGCGGTAATCGCCAGCGTACCTATCGCTAGCCAGCCGGTCGCCTGAAAAAACTGTTCGGGAGAAAGCATAGGAAATCATCAAAAAGCTGAGCTGTGGTCAATTATAGGGTTTCAGCTGACATATAGGCTTGGCCTTGCATCAACTCGGCTTGGGATAACTAAAGCCGGACGCAATCTTAAAGAAAATCTTGTGATGAACAGCGCTGCACGATCTTTCCAGCTTAGGTGGCAACGATGGGCGATTTCTTTCCTGGCTGGACTGCTGCTGATTGTGGGTCTTAGTCTTTGGCGATCGCCTTCTACACCGAAAACCCTTCAACCGACCGTTGAGCTGCTGCCGCAGGACGCTTACATTCAGGCCTTTTTCAACCAGTCCGAAGCCAGCGTCTATACAGACCCCTATCGGCACATCACCCGCTACGGCGATGACTTAGAACAGGTGATTATTACAGCGATCGATCAAGCCACTGCGACCGTTGATGTGGCGGTTCAAGCGCTGAACCTCCCCCGTATCGCGCAGGCGCTGACGCAAAGTGCCGCTCGCGGGATTCGCGTTCGCGTTGTTTTAGAAAATCAATACGTCAACCCGACCTCTGCTGACGAACAAGCCAAACAGAAAGCGGACTGGATGGCGATCGCCGACATCAACCACGACGGCACGCTCACGTCTACCGAAATCGCTCAAGCCGATGCCCTTCAAATCCTTCTCAGCGCTCAAATCCCATTGATAGACGACACCGCTGACGGCTCCAAAGGCAGCGGCCTGATGCATCATAAATTCATCGTTATCGACAGCCACTGGATACTCACAGGATCAGCCAACCTAACGCTCTCCGGCATCCACGGAGACGGCGATCAGGCTGGCAGCCGAGGCAATGCCAACGCTCTTTTAAGAATCGACAGCCCCAAAACAGCCAGCCTTTTCACCGAAGAATTCAACCTATTATGGGGCGACGGCCCAGCCGCAAAACCCAATAGCCAGTTCGGACTGCAAAAAAACCATCGCCCAGCCGCTCAAGTTTCGCTGCCAACCGGCAATCTCACGCTTCAATTCTCACCCATGTCTCCCAGCAAACCTTGGGAAAACAGCGTTAACGGGCTCATCAGCGATACGCTCAGCCGAGCCGCTCACACCATCGATCTGGCTCTCTTCGTCTTTTCGGAACAGCGCATCGCCAACACACTCCAAAGTAAGGTTCAAGCAGGCGTCACGCTCCGAGCCCTTATCGACCGCAGCTTCATATACCGCAGCTACAGCGAAGCGCTAGACCTTTTAGGCGTTTCGCTCCTTGACCAGCGCTGCCAAATCGAAAAAGACAACCAGCCGTGGAACACGTCTATCAGCGCAGTCGGCACGCCTCAAATACCCACCGGCGACAAGCTACACCACAAGTTTGCTGTCATCGACCGGAGCACCGTCATTATCGGATCTCAAAACTGGAGCCATGCTGCCAATACAAAGAACGATGAAACGCTGATAGTCGTCCAAAATGCGACCGTAGCCGCTCATTTCAGTCGTGAATTTGAGCGGCTCTATCACAACGCTTTCCTCGGTCATACGGCGCAGCTAAACCGAAAGATCGAAGAAAATCAGCAGCGCTGTCGCCTCTAGTTGACTTTCATGAGGCATTTTTGCTCAATTTCATCCGACAACTATCACCAGATCACTGAATAAGTCGCCAGTATTTGCTACAGTTCTGTCGCAATAGTTAGACAAAGTAGCAACTATGCCTAAAAACAGTTTTCAGGCATAAAAATCACAGGCTGTTTAGCCCCCAAATCTCGTGTTTTTTGGAGCACTGGATAAAAGCCCTAAATCGCATCATCTGAATCGAACTTTCTCTGCGCTTCGGGTAAAGCAAAAAGATAGATGTAACTACGTACGCCCTTCACACAGCGTACCGTGTGACTACCTATGGAGCGTCTCTTCTAATCCGGTTTTCTTCAACGAACATCTACACAATCTCAAAGTCTGATAAAGACCACGTAAAAATCCTCTCGAGGATCTGTTCAATAGGTAAGGACGCTTAGTTGAATGTATCTAACAACTTAAATAAACTCCATTGGCAAAATATGAGATATCCGTAACAATACAGCCGCTACTTTCACGCAAACGGTTCATTCACATTTGCGGCCCTAAAAGAGCGTACAGCTGATTTTACGTAGCCAACTCTTATCTAATGTAAGCGTTTTATCTTTAAGCTCTGGGTAATGGTCAATCTTCCAAGCTTTTTGTTGTAACGGGCTCTCTACCCCCGCTCTGTTATCCCCCAGAGTGCTCATCTGTTGAACGTGTGTGTCTTTCCTAAGCTCTATCACCTGCACTTCGTCCATCTATAACCGTGCTTAAATCAGGCATATGCATTTTGTGAAAAAACTATCGATTCTAGGCTGTCGCGGAATTCCCGGAAATCATGGAGGCTTTGAAACCTTCGCAGAGAGGCTATCCCGCTATCTTGTTAGCAAGGGCTGGGAAGTCACCGTTTACTGCGAAGACTACACAGGCAAGCAAGTGTCTGAAGAGTACTGGAACGGTATTCGTCTTATCAACATTCCAGTTGCACAAGCAAGTGCGGCAGCGACTATCGTATTTGACTGGAAATCGACGCTGCACGCAGCCAAAGAAGGCAATCTCATCCTCACGCTAGGCTACAACACCGCTGCCTTCTGCGCCTGGTATCGAATCAAAGGCCTCACTAACGTCATCAACATGGATGGCCTAGAATGGCGCAGACAAAAGTGGAGCACGCCAGAAAAAGCTTGGCTTTACTTGAATGAGCGCTTCGGCTGCTGGTTTGGCAATCACCTCGTAGCAGACCACCCTGAGATTGCCAACCATCTTGCTACCAGGGTCTCTCGACGTAAAATCACCATGATTCCCTATGGCGCTGAGCGCGTAGGCCGTGCGGACGAGACCCTGCTCCAGCAATACAACCTTGCGCCTGGAAACTATTCAATCATCATCGCCAGACCCGAACCTGAAAACAACATCCTAGAGATTGTTTCAGCCTTCTCTAGTCGGAAAAGAAACTCAAAGCTGGTCGTGCTAGGCAACTATCGCCCCAGAACGAATGACTACCACAAGCAGGTACTCGCCGCCGCTAGCGACGAGGTGTTTTTCCCCGGAGGCATCTACGACCAGGCCACGGTAAACGCACTCCGCTACTATGCAACGCTGTACGTTCACGGACACTCAGTTGGTGGTACAAACCCTTCGCTGGTAGAAGCTTTAGGCGCTGGTGCGTCAGTGCTAGCACACAACAACCACTTTAATCAGTGGGTGGCTGGGCCTGGAGCACATTACTTCACCAGTGCAGCAGACTGTGGGCAAGCATTCGATAGATTATTGGGCAACGAAGACGAACTGCGTCGAATGAAGCAAGCAAGCCTTAAGCGCTTTAAGGAAGGGTTTCTAGCAGAGATTGAGTGCAGCACTTACGAAGATTTACTGGAGAGAGCGCTCAACGGTGATTTCTCTAATGCCAAGACAAAGCGCGCAGAAAAGCGCAGCTTGTACGAAAAGACTCCCGTAGGAACAACGACTCGCAATCGCTTTGCGCAAAATCAGCTTAAAGACAAAGCGATGAAAGCCCGCTCTTCGCTCAAACGCTGATCTCTCACTCATCAAGTCTGAAACAGCTTAAAATCCCCTTGAACCTTACCCAAATCGTTCAAGGGGATTTTCTGTTTCTTCGTTATACAATCTGGTATCAGCTAGGTGAGGGCTGCTGTTTACTTTACTGACAAGCAGCCCCATATCAAAAAGCCCTCACCGCAAAAGCACTATACAGCCGTTTTTTTTACACCACTCACAACCACTGAAGACTTCAGCCAGTTCAAGTTCAGCGCCGTTAGGACACTGGTGTACACCATCGCCAAGCGAATTAACACGGGCCGATAGCGGAACCTAAAGTACATTTCTGGAATATAGGCAGATTCAATATTAGTGAATCCGGCCTTTTCCATCTGTTGTTCCAGATTCTTAACGCTTTTGAAGGCAAAGAAAGTCGGAAATGTATCTTCGCTCACATTGTCGTACTGCTGTACTTTTTTCTTAAAAAAGAGATGAAATGAGTAAGGCGTTAGCTTTGCTACTGTGGAAGCTGGTGACGTAGGGTTTGGAATAATCAACGTGGCCAGTCCCCCTGGTGCGGTAACTCTAGCAATCGAGTCAACGGTCTCTTGAGAATCTTTCACATGCTCTAGCAAAAACTGAGAGAATACCGCGTCGTAGCTTCCGTCAGCAAAAGGCATATCTGCCGCATCACAGATAAACAGCTTGTCTACATCAGTATTTTTGAGCGAGTATTCGTCTAAATCAGCGCCGTGAATGAGCGCATGAGTATTGTGCTCTTTCAGGTAGCGCCCGATATCTGATTTACGCCCACAGCCAATATCTAGCACTTTCGGCTCAGTATACTGGTCTAGGTGAGCAACGACCTTCTCCATCGTATGTGCAAAGGAGGGTCGCCTTTTCGGCAACGGAATAGCATCCGGGCGGGTCAAAGAGGCAGTATCCGAGACAGTTTCTACTTGTTGATAAACCATAGGTCCAGGCTCCTAGCTCTGTTCTAAAATCTGTAAGGCGCTCGTACTGTATAAACGATTATGCTGAATTATCACGTACGTATAGCTAAGCGTCATGTATCACCAGACGTGTTTACATTTTTCAATGTTCTTGCACTGGAGTACGCATTTTATACGTACATATACTGAGATGAAGCTATATTAGCAGACCTTAAACGCTACAACTTCAGTAAGCGCCCTGCTTCATACCATGTTTTGCTACACACGAACAGATACTGCCTCTCTTTAACCATTGAAAAGCGCAGCTATAGAGGGTTTTAGTACACTACAGCTACGTTCCAAAAATCAAAGAGAATGGCAAGAATTAGGCTTTCTTATGCTTATGCCGATGTTTTTTCAACGGCAGCAAACTATATCAATTAAGCTGATGTGTCGCTACTTTGCTGCATTCGACGACTGTGCTTGATAGCGGCCATCTTGACGTGACACATATTGACGACCAGACCAGCCAAAAGCCAGAAGTAGAAGCTAAATGCTCGTAGTCGGAAGATGCGCTCTACGAAGGTGTACAGGACTGTTACAAATACTAGTGTTGCAAAGGTCGCACCTAAAGTTCTGATCTCAGGCTCCGTAGAGACCCGGGTTAGCCATCTAGCAGCATCGTAAAGCCGCTTGATAATAAAGCCATAAATGAACGTACCAATAACGCCAAAGTAGGCCACAAACGCAAACCAAAAGCCATCGTCAAATACGCCAGCGTCTCGCTCTAGCTTAGCGATGTCAGGCGCTGTGCGTAGCGTATTTTCTATCGCTAGCTGGGTCTGTACAAAATCAGGGCCAAAGCCAAACCAGCTATGAGTGCTGAATATACCGTTCAAGATGGTACGCATAAACCAGCCTCTGGCTTCCTCGTTGGACTGCTGCCAGTATTCGGGAGAGAAGACCTGAAGAAAATAAGTGCCTAAGTCAATTGACTTTTGGCGATCGTCCGCGCCTGAAAAGGACTCGACCGCGCCGCCTACCGCAATAATGGTAATAACACCTAGCAGCGCCATGCCGCCATAGAGCCAGGTCACGTTTACCAGATCTTTTCTGCGACGGTATACGTAGAAGACCAGGAGCGGGGTAACGAGTGCGATCGCCAAAGCAGCCCGTTTTTTAGAGGCAAAAATAGCAAACATAATCGCGCCTAAGCTACCCATGTCTGGCAGGCTCGGAATTAGGCCGTTGCTCGTGACATAGATACCAGATAAAAAGAGCGATAGCCCCACTAATAGAAAGGCCGACAGTACCGCACTATCGGAAAAGGTTCCAGCGGTTGCGCCCACTTTCAAATCGCCCGAACCAGCCATAGACTCGCCTTTGTAGGTGCCGATTTCAAACTCTCGGGGCGCAAAGAAGGCCTGGTTAAAGCTGGCCGGTAGAAAATACTGAAGTGAGCCGATGACGCCTTGCGCCAGAATCACAATTTTAAGCCCGGTGAGCATTCTCTTGAGTTCAGGCGGGGAGATATCGAGATTGACAACGATATAGAAAACAGACAGATACCGCCAAATCGTTCGGAGATTAATGATGCTACCGACCAGGGGCGAACCATTTAACACCATCGATATCAGCGTCGAGACGCCAAAGGCTATCAGTAAATAGTCAATAGGCGTGCTGCGTAACGAACGGCCTCTCAATAGCCTCGTGCCACAAACCCACACCAGCAGCCCGTAGAGAATGAGCTCTGGCACGAATCTTAAGGCCACGGGAATAATACCCGGTAGCCATCTGAGGAAAAACTCCTCAAAGGGCGTGTATAGTGCGATCGCAAACACAATCCAAAACGGAAAATTAGCGATACGCCCAACAGATTTCTCAGCGGGTTGATAAAGAGTTGTCATCTGTTATCTGTATATAAAATGCTGCGATGTATACCAGCGTGACCTAACTAACTGATCAGCGATCTCGCGCGTATTCAGGAATAATCCTGCACTTACCAAACGCCTCCCATACTTCAATGGTCATTGCTCACAAAGTATCAAGACGAGAACAGTGCGCAAAACCACCATACTTCCTGTGATTTTAGGGTATATCTACATAGGGCTTGTTGGCTACGGCTCATAGGGTTAGGCCGATTAACTTAGAGTGCTAGCAAAGTTATCGTGAAGCAAATTGACATGAAGCTATGTTGAACTTGTAGCATGAGCGTAGCGATCGCCCAAAAACCTTCCTTGTATAGCCGCCTGATGTCTGTATATGTAAACAGCTGACCAAACAGCCAGCTCAATAGACCGCTTTTTCTAATCCTTTTCTGTCTCTAAACTGCACTATGACCGCTGCCCTCGTCGCTTACTACTTAGGTCCTCGCTTGGGCATCGGCCAGTACCTCGACCGGCTACTTCCACCATTAGTCAAAGCGCTCAATGAAAACGGAGTTAAGCCCAAAATTCTGAGCTCGCCTAACGCCCTAGCTAACACGCCCGCGCTCCAGCAGCTATCTGCCTATGTCGAGGTTGTGCCCGAGCTAGATTATTCCCCTGGCAGGCGATACCTTTGGCTAGCCACCCAGTTTCGTCAGTACTGCAAAAGAAGAGACATCAAAATTGTGGTCTGGCTCTCAAATCCAGTGCTGCTGCCCTGGCATCCGCCGACTATCGCGGTCATTCACGACGTCAATGAATGGAAGGCCAAAGAAAAATATGGCAGCCGACTCAAAACAGCATTGCGATCGCTCATATATTTAGACGCCTCCATCTGGCTCTCAAAAGAAGTCATCGCCGTCAGTCAGGCCACTCAAGACGACATTCACCACTTTCGCCCCCAGCGCAAGCTCAAAAACAAGCTTAGAGTCATCTCAAACGGGGCTGACTCCTCACTTTCAAGCCTTCCACCGGTTCATTTGCCCGTCTCCGGCCAGCCGTTCCTACTATCGGTCGGCCGGATCGATCCGGCCGCCAAACGTCTTCCCGAAGCCCTTCAGCTTGTCAAAGCCCTCAGAGAACGTACCCAGCAGCCGTGGGAGCTTCAGCTTGTTGGGGGCATGAACGCATCGACTCAAGCAGAAGGTAAGGCATTCTTGGCATCCGTCGAGCATCTTCCATGGGTACGCTATCACGGACATATCGACGATGCGACACTAGCACAGTGGTATCGTCAGGCTTCAGCCGTGGTGTATCTATCTGACAGCGAAGGCTTTGGCCTGCCGATTGCAGAAGCGGCTTCTTTCAAAAAGTGGGTGGTCGTCAACGATGTTAACCAGGCCGCTATAGAAGTCGGGAAAGGCTCAATTATTCCTATCAACACCAGCAGAGCCGACGAGGCTGCTGCCAAAATTGACGCGCAGCTCAAGGTCGCTGAACACGCGAGCCCTAGTCAGTCGCTGCCCACATGGCAAGCTGCTGCAATCAGCTATGCTGCCGATATCAAATACTGGCACTCAGCTTTTTCTCATTGATAGCAGGTGTAAACCAGTCGCTTAAGGTAAAGCCTTTGCAAATATAATCGGCTCATTGCCTGCAAAAGTGTGAAGAAGCCGCAAAGACCATTAGATTCATTTTCGCAGGCATGAGACAACTCCGTATATTCTAAGTATTATCTTGTGCGACTTGCTACCACTTCGTATTAATTTACTTGTTATTCAGACAAGCGCACTAGCTAGAAGCGTAGTTCTACTAGCTTGACGATTAAAAGCTGCCTTTTACAACGAATCTGTCAAAACAATACCGAATATCTAAAATTGCCATTTTTGTTCTCATAAGCAGTCGTGCGAAACGCTATGCAAAGAAGTCGTCAAATTGTTTCGCTAACTGGAATGAGGGCTTTTCTCATCGGTTGGATTGTTATCTATCATCTCAAAGATGAGCTTGACATCTTATTCCCATTTCAGCCACTGATAGATTTTGCCGCAACCGGATTTATCGGTGTAGATTTCTTCTTCATTACCAGCGGCTTCATCATTGCCTACAACTACGCAACCCGATTCAAAAGGTTCAACCTCAATACCTATAAGCGCTTTTTGTGGCTGCGTCTCGCTCGCATCTACCCGGTTTATCTCTTTTCGCTTCTACTTACAGCCCTCATGATCGGCGCAGCCACCTTCATGGGCTCTCAAATTAGCAACCCAGATTTCTATACAGCCTCAGGCTTTGTACAAAGCTTGTTTTTAGTACAAGCATGGGCGCTACCCACCACCTTCGCGTGGAATGCGGTCGCCTGGGCAGTCAGCAATGAGTGGCTCGCGTACTTAGCGTTTCCAATTATCATCGCTATTACGCTTCGTATCCGGCATATTCCTACGATACTTGCCAGCATCGTCGCCATACTTTGGGCCATGACAGCCCTTTGTCTGTTACTGGATGCCACATGGTCAGTTCCGTACGGTGCAGGCAGCTACGGAACGCTGCGAGTCGCGGGAGAATTTGTAGCAGGCTGCCTGATCTACAACCTATACGCTGTAGGCTGGGGAGCCAGATGGCACTGGGGATGGATCACCTTTTTCGCTTGGCTAGCCATTATCGGCGGTAGCATATTTCTCAACAGCGCGACGCACGCTCAGCTAGCAAGTGCTCAGATAGCGGGCATGCAGCCAGCTGATACCGTCAATATGTCTGGTCAGCTCAACGTGCTTTGGATAACGCCAGTGTGTGCACTCGCTATCTACGCGCTAGCTTGGGAACGAGGATGGATTGCAAAACTATTCTCTACCAAACTCATGATTTACGGTGGACATATCTCCTACGCGCTATATCTCACTCATTTCATTTGCCTAATTCTACTGCGGCGATACTTCTCTGTAGAAGCCTATGCGTCTGCCAGCTTTGGCCTAAAAGCTGGTGTGCTTGTTGGATATTTAATCGTGATGCTCTCTGTGGCTGTTTTGACCTATCGCTTGATTGAGGAGCCTGGGCGACGGTGGATGAAAAGCCTTGTTATGTCTAAAAGTGATGTTAGAAAAACTGCGATCGCCCATCAGCCTGGTGTACCCAAACAACAGAAAAACATAGACCATTCTCTAATGGCCAGTAGCGCAGCTACCGACAATCGCAAAAGCATCCGTCGTTGACGGCTACGGCTACTACAGCAAAACTTCTAGATTATTCGATTGTGTTCCAGTTACTTTTTAGTAAGTCTCTTTGCAGGTAGGCCCATCAGCGTTGCATCAATGCCTAGCTTTTGCCTAACGGCAAACAGGCTTAGAAAGCCGCCTAACATAATGCTGCTAGAGGTTGCGATCGCAGCCCCCTCTACGCCCCAAATTGGGATAAATATTGCATTGAGCGCAATATTGAGCACGGTAGTTATCCAACCCACCTTTGCCGTATATCTTTCATGACCGGTCATATTCAAAATCATGAAAGAAAGCCCAATAGAGGTGGAGACAAAGGTTCCTACACATAAGATATAGAGCGCCCTTTGCCCCTGAATAAACTCAGGCCCAAATAAATTCAGATACCAGTGACCACAGACAATCAGCGTTGCTGAGAACAGAAAAGCGACGCCTGCCACGACACGCACGCTCTTCGTAATGGTCTGCTGCAAGTCCAATAACCGACTGTCTGCATAGGCACTGGCAATCGTCGGTGCCAAAGAACTACCTACCGCCATCAAAATAAACGTAATCAGCTGAGCGCCTCTGTTTGCTGGCGCATAAAGGCCTGCCGCATCTACGCCTCTCATTGCACCCAACATCAGCACATCTGTCTGTGCATTGATAATCGGGATGCTCTCAATCAGCATAAAGGGCAGCGCCCCACTCAGCCACAGTCGCCCTTTATATTCAGGCTTTGCGGCTCTAGCACTTGCAGGCAAAGCTTGATTAAGAAAGCGGCTGATGATAACAAGCGTGACGCCTGTACCCACACCGTAAAACGCAATTACCCACATGGCATTGAGTTCTTGTTTTAGCGCCCAGTACGCACCCGCAGTAAGCGCAATTAAGATCAGCGGGTCTATCAGCAGCTCAGGGACGAGGCCTTTCGTAATTCGGTGTAGCCCTCGCATGGCACCCCGCCTGACGTTGCGTAACGAAAGCGCTGGCATCAATGAGATAGCAATGCAAAAACCGATAAAGGTTTCTGGGCGACTGTTCTCTTTGAGTATCCAGGCCACCAGTATTGCCACAGAGGCCAGCAAAACAGAAGAGACTAATACGGCCCTAGTCGCCCACTTTAGCAAGCCCCGCATAAGGCCCCAAAAAGACTGGGTTTGATAAATCGAAATTTCGCGAACGATAAAGTTATCAAAACCCATCGTCGCTGGCACGCTGAGTAAGTACGCCCAGCCCACTGCATAAATATATGTACCGTAACCGGTCTTACCTAAAACGCGAGCTAAAAAGATACCGGTTATAAAAGTAAGCCCCGTGTACACGAGCCGCAAGCCAAACGCACCGGCGGCTCCTTTCACGAGCTTGCTTTTTAGACTGCTCGCCAAACGTGCATTGGCCATGAACTATGCTCTAAAGGGAAAGTCGTTAGCGGTTACGTATTCTTCTTCCACTGAATTTCGCTTATTAGCCCACAAGAGCAGTAGCCCTGTGGTGGCTAAGAAAGAACCGGCTAGGGCACCTGCGATCGCGATCGGCGGACTTGGAGAAATGAACTGGTCTGTTTCGGGCAGCGTTGGCTCAGCCGCTAGCTGAATAGGCGGATACACTGAGTCAATATCGCCTTCAGCTAGATTCAGCTTACCGACGTTTGAAGCAAAGATAGCTTCTGCAACCTGTAGATTGCGCTGAAGTCGATCAACGGTAAATCGCTCTTGAGTTAGCTTTCTCAAGCGGTTTTCAAGACCGCCTATTTGATTGGCGAGTTCCTGCGTTTGAGACTGCAAGCCACTTTGATCGGCTCTGCTGCTAACGGCCTGCTGAAACAAGTCACCGCGAGAGGCTTCTACGCGAGGGTCAATGCCCACGGGCGCAAGCTGAGTGAGCGTAGATTGATCAACCTGTCTACCCAACAGAAAAGAACCTCTGCCCTCTACAGCAGACCCCAAGGCCTCTAGCTCAGCTCGCTTGGCAACCACCTGAGGATGCTGAGCGCCTAGCTGCGAAGACAGATCAGAAAACTCAGCAGCGACGACGCCATATTCTTCAAACTGGCTTTGATAGACCGGATCGCCTTGAAGCCGATAGGCATCCGCTGCGCCTGCTGAAGATTCATTAATATCTTGAGCGAGCTGTCGCACCCGGCTACCCGTACCTTTTTCCTCAGCGATCGCCAGAGCATATTGCCGACGAAGCTGTTCAATACCCACCGCCAGGTCATCTATCTGCGCTTCAGAACTCAACCCTGACGTGGCCTGAAAGCTCGCCAGCTCATTTTGAGCATCTTCGGCCTGCTTGCGAGCAGTCTCTAAACTGGCCTTTGTGGCTTGATTGCGTCTCGCAACCTCAGCCTCTCTGAGTTGCTGAATTCTCTCTTGCAGCACCACATAGAGCGCCTGAGCTGACTTTTGCGCCAGCTCAGGCGTTTCAGACTCTATCGCAAAACCGATGATAGAGCTATCTTCATCTGTCGTAATCTCTGGCTCACCAAACTTCTTGACAGTCAAACCCACTCTAGAAGCCGCTTCTTTAAGAACTGCTGGGCTTTGAGCAAGATAAACGTAGTCGGTACGCGGATCTTCGATAGAGGGTGAATAGGCAGCTGGGGTTTGCGTTGCTCTTCCACTATCTGGCAAGGTAACATCCGCAGTTGCGCTAGATCCTAAAACGTTGAGCGCCCATTCGCTAACGTAGGTACTCGGTGCGAGCCTGAGGTAAGCAAGTGCTAGACCCCATATCACCGTATTGGCAAGTAGGCCTAAGCCTAAGTAGCCTAGCTTAGAGACCCTAGCAGGGCGGTGAGCTACTACCCGGCCAGATTGGGTTTGAGGAAAAGAAGAAGTCATTGGTCAAAGTTTAGTGAGAGTCGTTGACAAGTAGAGAAAGGCTAACAGTCGAACGGGAGCAGGAACGATTTAGTCGTTGTCGAACAGGTTAATCAGAAGGTTAAGCGGGTTAATGAAATCTACTACTGTTCCTAATATGCCGCGAATGTTGGTGTTGCGCGAGTCGTAGCAGGCGATCGCATCGTCAGGCATTAAGAAAGGATTCTCCGTCAAGTGACTGAGTTGAAGTGCTAATTAAGTCGTTCACGCTGTACTCGGAAGTTGTGAGATTACCTGTCATATCATCCGTCTGAATCAGCAGCGCTCTGCGATTGGCGTTTGTTGTTCGCGTACCCCCAACGCAGCGAGCCGATACCAGCGCCTGGGCTAGGTTAGTGCCGTATTCGAAGCTAGCCACGTTGATGTTGTCAGTCCCCGATAAAACGCTGCCACCACCGGGCTGTGTCACGTTCGATACGTACAAATCTATGCTGTCCGGCGTAATTTGAGACGGGCGAACGAGCGCTCTTTGAAACACGCCTGAGTCTGGAATGATAATTTGATCGCCAGAAACTAGGGGGAAGTCAGTAACAGCGGTACCAGTAAAGATGCCAGAAAGGTCTACAACAGCTGATTGAGTCCCTCTAAGCACCTGCACTCGGCTAACATCGGCAGTGGGTTTCACACCACCAATTGCCTTGAGCGCGGACGTTAGGTAACGCTCTAGCGGATAGTCACCCGGTAGCTCAACGACTTGGCCTCCAGCATCTGAGAGGAGTGCGGTCTCTTGTGAGAGCAAAATGCGTCCTGGCTCGAACACTTCACCGTTAACGGCAATTTGAACCGGTGCGTAGTCCAGCATCTGTACGCTGACTCTGAGCTGCCCAGGCAGGAAAAGCTGCTCCTGTAGCAGTCTGTCGCGCAGGCGAGCTTGAACTTCAGTGGCCACTAGACCTAAGAACGGGTACAGGATCTATAAATGGAACTTCTAAATCGCCGCTAAAGTTAACTTCATACTCGCCGCTAAACTCTTCACCGCCAATACCAGGGATGGTTATTCTGAGGCGATCGCCTGGAGAAAGTGGGATACGCTGGCTGCTGATAGGAGGGGCCGTTCTATTTACCTGAGCAGGCGCTACAGGGCCTTGCAAAACTGGCTCATCGGTCGCGGGCGGATTGGTTAAATTGGGAAGATCTTGGGCCAGAACGCTGCTAGCTGAGATGAGAACGGCCGGGACGGACGCCAGCGCTATGGCTATTTTTGAAAAATACATTGGGCTTCCTATACCTCCACCCTTTAAAAAATTGAATGCTTTACAACTTAGAGCGCTCATCTAGCTCAAGATACCTATATATAGATAGAACATACCGGCTGACGGGATCCTACCGAACAAAAAAGATCACCGAGGCGATCGCTAACACCTAAGCCGACATAAAGCAGGCTGCACTTTGTGCCTATATCTACTAAGTTCTTGCTCTGATAGTAAGATCAGGACAGGTTGACAGGGTATATGTACGGGTTAACATAACGAAGTTTTCATGAAATTCGTGGATTCCGTAAAAACTTCGACCTGCCTATAAAAGGCTCTCTGATTAGTTACGAGCCAGCAGGGTAGATGCACCTTTTGTCACCTGCTATTGACAGATGTAAGCCTATGCAAACAGAGGTTTTACAGGCGTCATTTGATAGTGGTCTAGGCTGTGTAATGCGCCAGCAGGCTCTGGAACGGCAAGCTTTCGATTAGAGTACCGATAGAGTACTAAGAACTAAAACTTGCACTTTATGTTCCCGTACGGATGTGCCTATCTATACCATTTATTAGGCCGCTTAGTCACAGAACAATGGCCGCAGTGGTTCAATAACGATCACTACCTGACAGCCGCTAAACACCGCAACACTGCTCGATCAGCTGAGCCATTTTAGAAGCACTATCCGTTGTTGAGAGGCCGCGCGCCGCAGCTGCCATTTGGCCAAGCCGAGTAGAGTCTTCGAGAAGGTCTAGCACTATAGATTGTAGCTGCTCGGGAGATAGGGTTGATTGCTGATGAAGCTGCGCTGCACCCGCGTCACTGAAGGCGATCGCGTTGTAAGTTTGGTGATCTTCAGCCGCAAATGGATATGGAATTAAAATAGAAGGGGTGCCGGTAATGGCTAGCTCTATCAGCGTGCCAGCACCCGCTCGACTAATCGCCAGGTTCGCTCGGCTAAAAAGCGCCGCCATATTGCTATAGAAAGGACGGTGAATATAGTGAGGATGATTGAAGCTGCCGGCTTCTGGATCGTTCGACCCTGTAATGTGAACTATCCACGCACCAGCCTCTAGCCAAGCTGAAACGGCGCTCCGAACCATTTTGTTGACGGCAACTGCGCCTTGGGAACCGCCTACAACCACAATTAGAGGGGCATCAGGTGGAATATCTATATCGGTAAGTTCAGTTTGCGCGGCTGCTAAGAACTGCGATCGCACAGGTGTCCCGACAACCATGGTTTTAGCCTTAGGCAAATGCTCAGCGGCTTCAGCAAAGCCCAGCGCTACCAACGTACACCAGGGACTCAGCCAGCGAGTGACTTTACCCGGCAGCGCATTGGACTCATGCATCACCGCCGGTAAACCTAAAGACCGAGCTGCGAGAATAGCAGGTGCAGAAATGTAGCCGCCCGTCGTAAACACACCCTGAAAATCGCCTTTTTTCAACAGGCTACGCACTTGAGCGGTCGCCTTTGCAAAGCGCGCCAGTAGCTTTATGGTGCCAGGGCCTAAACCACCCTGAACGCCACTCATCTGGACTGTATGTAGAGGATATTGCTCGGGAACCAGCTGAGTTTCGAGCCGATCGGGAACGCCAAGCCATTCAATTTGGGTATCAGGAAGCTGATCCGATATTTGCTGGGCAGTTGCGATCGCTGGGAACAGGTGGCCGCCCGTCCCACTAGCGGCAATCAGCAGCTTTCTGGGTTTCGTCTTGACTGGGCTATCAGTCTGCGCGGGTAGATGCTCACTCGTGACGCTCACGATATCTGTAGCTCCCTGAAATAACCGTAATAATACAAATTTCAGGTTACCTTGGTTTAAGGTACTATCTCCCAACAATCTGGCTATTTGCCACCTATTTTTGTTGATTTTTAGTCTACTATTTTCTCTTCATTCAATCGTCTAGCTTTTAAGGAACCGCAAGCCCATGACTCATCGCCTCTACTGGCCAACGCAACGGCCCACAAGATTAGCGAAGAGGTGGCGTAGACGCGCTCAACGCACGTCTGCTTTGGTGTGTGGCCTAGCGTTGAGTTGGAGCATGGGCAGCGCTGAGCAGGCAACAGCAGCTTCCCCGGAAACAGCGCCTGCGGAGCTAACCAATGCTTTGATGCAGATTGAAACGGCAGCCACTGCTGGCAATGTCGAAGCCGTAATGCAAGGCTATAGCCCAGAATTTACAAACGACGATGGCTTCACCTACGAGACGCTACCTGCTGCGCTCGAAACGCTTTGGACGCGCTATGACGAACTGACCTATCGTGTAGAGCTTCAGTCTTGGGAGCGCACAAACAGTGGCTACACCGCTGAAACCGTAACGTACATCGACGGCACTCAGCTCACGAACGGTCAGCCTACTGCTCTAGAATCTATTATTCGCTCAGAGCAAACCTTTGTAGGCGGCAAAGTGGTTTCGCAAAAGACGATTTCTGAGCGCAATCAGATGACCTCTGGCGAGATGCCGCCTACGGTTTCGGTGATTTTGCCGGAACAGGTGGCAGCGGGCGAAAGCTATGACTTTAACGCGATTGTGATGGAGCCTTTGGGCAATCGCTATCTGCTGGGAGCCGCTGTAGAAGAAGGCGTGACCGCGACTGATTTCTTTACCGGACGGCCTGTAGAGCTAGAACTGCTGGCAGCAGGTGGCCTGTTTAAAATTGGTGAAGCGCCTACCTCTGCCGATAGCCGGTGGGTGTCGGCGCTACTGGTGCGTGAAGATGGGCTGACTGTTGTAACGCGGCGACTGCGCGTAAATTAGCGTCAAGCAGCAACTAGGGCCGACTGAAGAAGCCCTTCAAACAGAGCGAGGCCATCAGTGTTGCCGAGCGCTTTGTCCGCAGCACGTTCGGGGTGAGGCATCATGCCAAGAACGTTGCCTTTGAGATTGCAAATACCCGCAATATTGTTGAGCGAGCCATTAGGGTTGGCGCTTTGGTTAGCGTTGCCGCTAGCGTCGCAGTAGCGAAAGAGAACCTGATTGTTGTCTTCCAATGCTTTGAGCGTATCGGGCGCGGCGTAGTAGCAGCCTTCTCCGTGAGCAATAGGAAGGGTGATAATCTGCCCTTTTTTGTAGTTTTGCGTCCAGGCAAGATCGGTGCGCTCTACGGTCATGGGGAGGCGATCGCACACAAAGTGCAAGTCTCGGTTACGCACCAAAGCGCCCGGTAACAAGCCCATTTCTGTAAGCACCTGAAAGCCGTTGCAGATGCCCATTACAAGCTTTCCTTGCTTGGCATGTTCTACCGTCGCTCGCATGGCGGGGGAAAATTGCGCGATCGCCCCACACCGCAAGTAGTCTCCATAGCTAAAGCCGCCGGGAACAACAACAACATCTATACCCGAAAGATTGCTATCTTCGTGCCAGATCATGCGCGTGGGCTGACCTAAAATGTCTCGTAGGATGTAGGCGATATCGCGATCGCAATTAGCGCCTGGAAAAACAATTACACCAAAATTCATCGCCCTTTACTTCCTGCTATACGTCTTCGTTTGACTGCTGTGAGCTCATTGCTATTAGCGCTATGCAACTGCCGCTTCTAACACTTCAATTCGATAGTTTTCAATCACAGGATTAGCCAGCAGCTGATCGCAAATTTTATCGAGCTGCTGGTGAGCGACAGCCTCACTTTCAGCCGTTAGCTCCAGCTCAATGTACTTACCAATACGAACCTTAGACACATTGTCATAGCCCATATGACTGAGCCCAGAACGCACGGCTGTCCCAGCCGGATCGAGCACGGAAGGCCGCAAAGTAACGTAGACTTTGGCATGATATAGAGAGCCTTGAGAAGGTTGCGCCACAGGAATCACCCAGTAGAAAGGATCGAGTAAAAAAGGAAAGTATGAACAGGTGTGATCCTACCGCAATTATTAGCTCAGCTCACCTAAGCTATTGTTATGCCCTTTGTCTTTAGTTCCTCAGTTTTAACTAAAGGCTCTCGAAACAGGATGCCTATCAGGCAAATGAAAAGCCGTCGCACTCGCAGCCAAATCCAAGTTTTAGACCTGCTGAAACAGATTAAAGATGCCGTTTCAGCCCAAGAGATATATATGCAGCTACGGCAGCGAAATATCAGCATGGGCCTAGCGACGGTGTATCGAGGGCTAGAATCGCTCAAGCTAGAAGGCACCGTTCAGGTAAGAACGCTCTCTAGCGGCGAGTCACTTTATAGCCTCGCAAAAGAAGATACCCACCATCTCACCTGTGTCCGCTGCGGTAACTCAGCCGTGATGGACGAGTGCCCTGTGCACGGGTTAGAGAGTCACTTGACTGAATCTCACCACTTCCAAATTTTCTATCACACGCTTGAATTTTTTGGCCTGTGCGAGCAGTGTCAGCTCACCGAAGAAGACTCTCTAACAGCTACCGGCTGACCCAAGAAGCTCATCGCCTCTTCGCACCAGGCCACCCACGCGAGCTGCTGGCGAATACCGGCTCGTAGCGATAGCAGCTGAAACTGATCGGCTCTGGTCATCTCTGGTATTTGCGCATACTGCTTGGAGATAATCTGGTAGCTTTTGAGCTTTTCCTTGTGCTGGTCGTAGTAGGCCTGCAAGGTATTTAGCAGCGTTTCGGTTGGGACGGTGTGACCTACAGATAGCTTCGTGAGAAGGTCGGATTTTATGGGGGCGATCGCATCAGTCTCCCCAATCCACTGCTGCAAAAGCTGCCGCCCGCTATCGGTTACGGTATACAGCTTCTTATTAGGCCGATTCTTCTGCTCAATCTTTTCAGAAGACAGGTGCTCATCAGCTTCAAGTTTGGCCAGCGCCTTATAAATCTGCTGGTGGCTAGCGCGCCAAAAGCATTCAACAGATTTATTGAAGCGTTTCACCAAGTCGTAGCCACTAGAAGGGCGATTGGTTAATGCTGCCAAAATTGCATAAGAAAGAGCCATATTCAACCTGAGAATATTCACCTATAGACATACTCTATATTAAGGATCGTCGGATTGAGTCGCAAGCTGTGAGCATTCACAGTATGGTTTTGAAAGGTTTTTAAGTTACTTTTCTCTAGATGCCATGTCAGACTCCACGATTGAATCGGTACTGCAAGAACAGCGAGTATTTGAACCGCCAGCCGCGTTTTCTGCAACGGCGCGGATACCGAGCATGGAGGCTTATCAAAAGCTGTACGACGAAGCGGCAGCTGATCCGGCAGCGTTTTGGGCACGTTTGGCAGACGAAGAGCTTGACTGGTTTGAAAAGTGGGATACCGTGCTCGACTGGCAGCCACCTTTTGCCAAATGGTTCACGGGCGGCAAAATCAATATTTCCTACAACTGTCTCGATCGGCATTTAGAAACGGACAGACGAGACAAGGCGGCTTTGATTTGGGAGGGTGAACCGGGTGACTCTCGCACGCTGACCTATGCTGAGCTGCACAAAGAAGTCTGCCAGATGGCAAATGTGCTCAAGGATATGGGCGTGGTGAAAGGCGATCGCGTGGGCCTTTATATGCCGATGATTCCTGAAGCGGCGGTGGCGATGCTGGCCTGTGCCCGAATTGGCGCGGCGCATACGGTGGTGTTTGGCGGGTTTAGTGCAGAGGCTTTGCGCGATCGCCTTAACGATGCTGAAGCAAAAGTTGTGATCACCGCAGATGGGGGCTTTCGTAAGGATAAGCCGATGGGGTTGAAGCCTGCTGTAGATGCAGCGATCGCAAACAACGCCGTCCCTTCTAGTTACCAACGTTCTAGTCGTACAGCGCACCAAGCAAACCGTGGAATGGACTAAAGGTCGCGACGTATGGTGGCATGACGTAAAACCCAACGCCTCTACCGACTGCCCTGCCGAACCCATGGACAGTGAAGATCTGTTGTTTGTGCTCTACACCAGCGGCACCACGGGCAAACCCAAAGGCGTTGTTCACACCACCGCTGGCTACAACCTTTACACCCACATGACCTTCAAGTGGGCCTTCGACATTAAAGAAGACGACATCTACTGGTGCACCGCAGACGTTGGCTGGATTACCGGGCACAGCTACATCGTGTACGGCCCGCTCTCCAACGGTGCGACCAGCCTAATGTACGAAGGCGCACCCCGTGATTCTAACCCCGGCTGCTTCTGGGATGTGATTGAAAAATACGGCGTCACCATCTTCTACACCGCACCTACCGCCATTCGCGCTTTCATGAAAATGGGAGACAAAGAGCCCAACGCTCGCGATCTCTCCTCGCTCCGAATATTAGGCACCGTAGGCGAGCCCATTAACCCAGAGGCCTGGATGTGGTATCGCAAAGTCATTGGTGGCGACAATTGCCCCATTATTGATACCTGGTGGCAAACTGAGACCGGCGGATTTATGCTCACACCGCTACCGGGCGCAACGCCGACTAAGCCAGGATCTGCGACAAAACCATTCCCTGGAATCCTGGCGGATGTTGTAGATGCAGAGGGTAATCCTGTGGGTGCGAACGAGGGTGGCTATTTGGTAATTAAGCATCCTTGGCCAAGCATGATGCGTACGGTGTATGGCGATGACGATAGGTTCCGCCGAACGTATTGGGAGCATATTCCGCCCAAAGACGGCAAGTATTTGTACTTTGCAGGGGACGGTGCGCGGAAAGATGAAGACGGCTATTTTTGGGTGATGGGCCGTACGGATGACGTGCTCAATGTGTCGGGTCATCGGCTGGGCACGATGGAAATTGAGTCGGCGCTGGTGTCTCATCCCTCTGTGGCAGAGGCGGCTGTGGTTGGGCGCAAGCATGATCTGAAAGGGCAGGATGTGTATGCGTTTGTGACCTTAGAAGGAACGTATACGGCAAGTGATGAGCTAAAAGCTGAGTTGAAGCAGCATGTGGTGAAGGAAATTGGGGCGATCGCCCGCCCCGGCGAAATTCAATTTACTGACGCGCTACCTAAAACCCGCTCCGGCAAAATCATCCGTCGCTTTTTGCGCAATCTCGCTAGCGGCGAAGAAGTGGTGGGTGATGCGACGACGATGGAAGATCAGAGCGTATTGGAAAAGCTGCGTCAAGGTTCGTAGCCATTTCGATATTGCAGTTCCGATGTTGTTAGTAATCTAGCTCGATAGTAGAAATGGCTATTGAGCTAGTCCATCTTTTAAAAAACCTGTGATAATAAACTACAGAAAGTAGGGCTGTAGACATGGTACAGACACCGATTAAACTCATTACGCTGACAGACTTTTTACAGCTGCCAGAGACGAAGCCGGCCAGTGAGTACATCGACGGTCAAATTCTTCAAAAGCCAATGCCAAAAGCAGACCACAGCGGCATACAAGGTGAGTTGGCAGCGACTATTAATGCAGCTTTAAAAGCTAATAAAGTAGGCCGAGCTTTTCCCGAGTTGCGTTGCACATTCGCAGGCCGTTCTATCATTCCTGACATTGCTGTTTTGCCTTGGGCCAATATTCCTCGTGACGAAGCGGGTAAGTTGTCTGGTGAATTATTTACGACGCCTAGCTGGATGATTGAGATATTGTCTTCAGGTCAAAATCAAACCAAAGTCGTTGAGAAGATTTTGTATGCGTTAGGGCAAGGTACGCAAATGAGCTGGTTGATTGACCCGAGTGAAGAATGCGTTTTTGTGTATACGGCTGATTCTAAAGTGTTGCTCTGTCAGAATGATGAACAACAGATTCCCGTGCCTGATTTTGCGAAAGATTTTGAGCTGACTGTTGGTGCATTGGTGAGCTGGCTGTATGAGTGAGTCGTGCCGCGCTGTGGCAAAGTGTTGTCGTGCCGTGCACTGAAAAAATTGTTTCTGAGTCCTTTTATTGACACAAGTGTAGTGTCAGCAATTTGTATGGTTAGAATTCGTCCCCCCAAGCTAAAGAACCCACCGAGTCCGGCTACAGTACCAAAGCCAAAGGAAAAGGCAAAGGCACTGAGCAGATTGAACAGAGTGAAATATCTGCAGACGCTGAAGTGCCCGCAGTGTCTGTAGATGAGGACACACTCACATCTGCACCTGCTCCAAAACCGAAAGCCAAAATGAAAAACGTTAAGGGTGCATTTGGACAGGAGAAAGTGAAGGCCACTCCCAAAGAGAAGGTGAAGCTCACGCATAACGAAAAGATGGCTGCTCGTCAGGAGCTGAAAAAGACGAATAAGCTGAAGAAAAAAGAAGCGCTTCAGGCGGCCAAAAAGGCGGTTAAAAAAGCGAAGAGAACAGCGCTAAGAAATGCTGCGAAGAGAAAATCTGCCGGAAGGGATTTTACAGCGGAATGAGAATAGCTCTGTTGTCTGAGTGTGCGATCGCCAAGATTTCAAGCTCTCAAGCGCGGACTGGATGCCGTTTGAGATTGATAGAGTTCCATTGGTGACTGGGCAAATCCTGTGTGTGACTGATAAAGTCCCGTAATTGATAGCTTCCCATCAAAGGCAAGAGATTGCCGAAAGCTGCTGATCGCTCACGGGCTATTCCATGAAGCCAACTATGATTACGATTAGAACCAAAAGCGCGTATGGCTAAGCCTTTAGCAGTTGAGGATCTCTTCAAAGCGATTTTGGGATCGCCAAGTCCTCAGGCAATCTTGTAGTTAATCTAGGACCAGATCTTTCTTTGGTGTCGCGGCCTGAGCATCGCCTTTCTCTTTCTCTTTCTCTTGCGTGAGGTTAGCGGCTTCGATAGCATTTAGCTCGGCGAGTCCGGCTTTGAGCTTTTGCTCGGCGATCCCAAATTCTTGGAGGCCGGTGAGGATGACTTTGTTGCCGAGAGCGTTTTTATAAAACTGGGAGGACGCAAGCTGATGCGTGAGCTTCCCGGACAGTGCAAAAAAGCTGCCAGGGAGTCAGGAAGATTTAAGGAGCTGTTTCGCAAACAACGAAGTGACTTATGACGGATAACTATTTACCGACTAATATTCGATTGGCTCATCAAGGTTATGAAGCCAGTGCCGTGATCGATTCGATTGATGGATACTTACAAGGCATGGTTGAGGGGCTAGAGCGCGATTTGTTGTCTTTTGATGGCGACGATATAGCAGAGTTGGCCGCTAATTTTAAGATGGTTGTCGATGAATATTTTGATGATTGTGCTGAGCGTGGAGTAGAGGCTGAAGTGCCAAAGATAAGCATCCCGGCTTAGCTAAAGAGCTATTAGGAAATTGCTTAATTTCGCTAGTCAGGATTACCCAAAAGTTGGGTGAGTTGCTCACAGAGTTGATGGATAGATATGTCATTGGGCGCGAGTACTAGCGATCGTCTAACCAAACTCAACGCATAATCCCAGCTTTCAAAGGCAGCTTTAACATCCTGAAACTGCTCATGCTGCAATGAACCTAGCTTCAGTAAAACTGATACATTGCTGTTCAGGGCGTGTACATTGTCAGGGGACAGGCTAAGCACCTGGTCGAAGGTAGAAACTGCCTTACGGTACTTTGCCCTTGCATTCTTGTGATGCCCGCGCATAGCGTGCAGATCAGCCCATCCCATCAATGCATGTCCTACATTGATCCTGGCTTTAATATATCCTTGCTCATAACTGAGCGCTTCCTCACAGACAGCAACTGCCTGTCTATAACTTTCTTCCGCTGCTGGTAGTGCGAGTACAATTTGTGACTCAGCTAATCCTATTAGTGCCAAGCCTTTGTTGTTCAGAGCTTTAATGTATTCGGGCTCGGGCGGATAGCTAATTGCCCGATTCAGTAGATTACTGATTGCCTGATTCAGAGAAGAAATTGCCTTCTCATAATTCTGTTTTGCTTCCTCGGTCTGTGAAAGTTTGAATTGAAACTCGGCCCAGTTTGTCAGTGCTAGACCTCTACTATTCAATATAGTAAAGCTATCAGGCTCATAGCGAAGTGCCTTATTGAAAGAATCAACTGCTGCTTCATACCGTTGATTTGCTAAGTCAGGTCGCAGGAGCATAGCCTGCAACCCAGCCATGTTTTTTAGGGCATTTCCCCTATTGTTGAGAGCCCTTGCATTTTTCGGCTCAACTTCTATAACCGCGCTATACGCTACAACGGCTTCCTCAAACTTTTTCAGAGCCACGTTGTAAGAGGTCAATATTGTAAAGTATTTTCCCTCTTCGTTCGAGAGGAGTCCTAGTTCAAAATCGGACTCTATTACTAGCTCTTGTCGAATATCTAGTAATAGTCCACACCGCTCGTAACTACTTGATGCTAGCGATTGTGTGAATGCTTCCATCCAAAGTATGAGACCCTTCGACGAGCTCAACCGATTTATATGATAGATCGCCTCCAGAGATCGCAGCCCCTGATAATACTCAGCTAACGCCTTATGCGCCTGCCGCACTTCCGGTGCATTATCCAACCGCCGCATCAAATCGTGAACCCGGTACCATTCCTCAGCTTCCGCCGTTCCCTGCCTCTGCGCCTGCCACACAAACGAAAACCGAACTAACTGCCGAAACGTCGGTTCATCGGCCACAAAATTTAGCACCTTTCCCAAGTGAAAATAAATCTCCCGATCAAACGCCCGACAAGCACTCAGCCCATGAATCGCATAGCCCAACCCTTCACTCACATACCTCAATAGCCGCACAATTAACAGCTTCCCCTTATCATCAAACTCTGGTACCTCAGCAAAATCTCCCGCAGCCAACGGATTCCCTTGCTCAGTTGCCGCCAACACCACATCCGCACACAAGCCCAAATGCAGCGGATGCACCTTCCGTTCATCCGGCCCATCCTGCGGATTCACACTCGCAAACCGAATCAACCCCTCACACAGATTCCCTGCCGCAATCCCCACCTTCTGCAAATACGCCCGCGCATCCCCTGCCGCCAACAGCCCCACTTCTTCCTCCTGCACATACCCACCCGGAATCTCCGTCCCAGGCCGCACTAGCCTCGCTTCTTCCCAGCGCGGCACATCCCGCCCCGCCACAACAACAATAATCCCGCTCGTTAAATCCAGCCCTCGTAACAACTTTCGCAGCCACTCATCTCGCAAAAAATAAGTCTCTTTCGGCAAATCTCGCTGCCGTCCCCAAAACGCCTCATGCGTATCAAACAACAACACGAGTCGATCCAGCGTCTTTGTTTCTGCTGCCGATTTTTGGCCCATCGAAGCATTCAAATCTTCCGCAAATAGTTTGGGTAACTCATCAATCAGCTCCCGATCCACATCTAATCCACGAATTCGCTGCTGTGTTTCCTTATCCACGCTCTGCTTCGCAGATAGCAGCGTCAGTTTCTTACTCCACCCTTCCGCCCCAAAATCAAACCCTGCTTTCACAAGCGCGCCAATCGGATTTTCAGTAATGGCATCCAGTGTCGTCGTCGCCAGCCCCATGAACTCATTCAGTGGAAACATCGCTTTAATCTCGTCCAGCGATTTTCCCTTACTGTGCAAATACCAAATACAGGCAAAGTCATACCGCGCAAACCGCAGCCGATAATTCCCCGCCACCGCCTCACCCAGCGCCTTGCGCAACAGCAACAACCCATAAAAGCGATCCTTCGGCTGCACCTCATTCAGCGGCTGCAACCCAAAATCCAACAGCACCGTCGGCACATCCAAATGTTGATCTGCCTTCAATCCTTCTATCTGCGCTGCCAGCTCAGCATCCGGCAATTCCCTCACCTGCTGCCACTGCGCCACCGTCAGCCGCTTACAAATATTCCGCTGCAAATGCTTCAGCAGCAGCGACTTCCCATTGCCCCCCGCCCCATGGAAAAACAAAATCTTCTCACTTGGGGGCTCATGGATGCGTTCCGCCAGCAAGCGCGTAAAGCTATAGCGATCGGTGAAGAGGGCAAGGGCGCGATCGCCTTCCGTAATCGAAGCCTGCGACCGCTGCTCACTATCAATGCTCATTCACCACGCCAAACCAAAAACTCCCTCATTTTGACAAATTTTGATATGAACCGCTAACAGGCGAAAGCTATCTAAAGTATTCAAGCGCTGTGCTACGAAGACCGGCGAGGTTTGGGGGCAGATGAGCGGCTTTTGTTGATGACGGGTTTGGGCGATCGCGAGCCCCCGCTTGGACGAGAAGACGAACGCCCCCGACCACCGCCACCAGAGGATCTGCCGCTGCTGCCACCACCACGAGGATTGTTCCGACCGTTTGGAATGGGCTCAGGGGGAATAGAAGGATCGGGCTCATAGCCTGAAATAATCTCTTTGGGAATATCTCTTTTCAAGAGCCGCTCAATGCCTCTGAGCAAGTCTTTCTCGTCAACACAGACTAAAGAAACAGCTTGACCTTCGTTACCGGCACGACCTGTGCGACCGATACGGTGTACGTAGTCTTCAGAGACATTCGGCAGCTCAAAGTTGACGACGTGAGGAAGCATGTCAATATCGAGGCCACGGGCGGCGATGTCAGTGGCGACAAGGACACGAACGTCACCAGATTTGAAGGAGGCTAGGGCGCGAGTGCGGGCACCTTGGCTTTTGTTACCGTGGATGGCGGCGGCGGTGAGGCCGTCTTTTTGAAGATGTTTGGTAAGACGGTTGGCACCGTGCTTGGTGCGGGTGAAGACGAGTACCTGCTGCCAGTTGCGAGAGCCGATAATGAAGGAGAGGAGTTCGCTTTTTTTGATGCGATCGCACGGATACACCACCTGATCCACCGTCTCAGCAGCGGCATTACTGCGAGCGACTTCAACCAGTTCAGGCGATCGCAAAAAGCTATCAGCCAGCTTCTTAATCGGTCTAGAGAAAGTTGCTGAATACAGCAGCGTCTGCCGATCTTCCGTCACCAGCGCCAAAATTTTACGAATGTCATGAATAAAGCCCATATCCAACATGCGATCGGCTTCATCGAGCACCAGAATCTCCACCTGAGAAAGATCGACCGTGCGCTGGTTCACATGGTCAAGCAAACGGCCTGGAGTCGCGACTAAAACATCTACGCCTTGACGCAGCTTAGAGATTTGAGGATTGATCTTAACGCCCCCAAAAATAACCGTAGAGCGAATCGGCAGATATCGGCTGTAAGTGTCTACACTTTCGCCTACCTGCGCGGCCAGCTCCCGAGTGGGCGTCACAATCAGCGCCCGAATGGGCCGACGGCTCCCAGTCGTCGTACTGCTGCTGCGAGGAGTCGCGCCTTTCTTCTTCAAAACAGGCTTGCTACTCACCTGAGACGGCGCGCTTTTACGCTGAACGGCAGTGCCTTCAGGCGGCATGTCTTGAGCGGGCAGTCCCTCGCACAGTCGCTGCAACATCGGCAGCGTGAAGCCAGCTGTTTTGCCCGTACCCGTTTGGGCACTGGCCATCACATCACGGCCCTGAATCACAATCGGAATAGACTTAAGCTGAATAGGCGTAGGCTCTGTGTAGCCTTGCTCTGCAACGGCACGCAAAAGCTCAGACCGAAGACCAAGACGCTCAAAAGACGGACTCTCGGCAGACGGATTTTGAATAGACATAGGTGGAAAAACTGGCTCCTGGGCCATCACTGGTGAGATGCCCTATCTCCAGCGCTTGCGTTGTAACGCAGCAAAACGGAACTAGCCTAAGAGCAAAAAATAAGAAGAAGAAAGTGAACGCTAAACACTTAGTGGCACTTGCGCAGACTAGAGACGCAGCCAAGGCACCATAGTAACAGACTTTATTAGTTGCAGGCTTTTTATAAGTATTGGTCTAGCCAGTTTATTAAGTCGCTGGTGACTACATCTGCATCTAAGTCGTTATGAGGCTCGTGGTAGCTACCGGGATAGAGCTTCAGCGTTTTATCACCACTCTGCATCTGCTGAAAGATTTTACGGCTACCCACAGGCGCGATGATCGGATCGGCCTCACCATGTGTAAGCAATATAGGAATGCTTAGCTGCTCAACGTGAGCTTTGACCCATTCAATGGTGTTCAATGTTTCGCTGCCCCAGCGCAACGTGACATAGGGATGCGTTAGCGGATCTTCAGCGACCGCTTCAACCACGTCTTGCCGACGAGAAAGACCGCATTTTTTTAGCCCCATTTTTAATGTGAATCGGGGGAAGAGCCCCGAGAGCAAGCGCGCTAGTAAAATTCTGATGGGGCTAGCCGTGCCGCTGGTAGGCTGAATCGGCGGTGCGCTCACCACCATGCCATAAATGTTGAGTGACTGAAAAGCAGGCAAATCGGCGGTGCGCAAAACGTAGTCGAGTACGATCAGACCGCCTAGGCTATGGCCCATTAAAAAGAGCGGTGCGTCGGGTTCATGCTGACGAACAAGCTGTAGAAAAGACTGGGTGTTGTCGCGATAGTCCTGCCACCTTTCGATATGGCCGCGCTGACCTTCTGAACGGCCATGTCCCTGGTTGTCGTAGGCAAACACGGCGTAGCCTGCTGCGGTGAGCGCTTTGACAATGGAGCAGTAGCGTCCGGAATGCTCACCGAGTCCGTGAACGATAGCCAAAACGCCTTTTACCGACGAGCTTCTTGTCGAGGATGGCGAAGCGGTGCCATTATCGACAGCCGCTGACGCGTTGGGATACCAGCTTCGGTAGAAAAGATTGAGCTGGTTAGATCCACTGAAGGTACCCTCACAGCTTTTAGGTGAATGGGCTGAATCTACCAGGCTACTGTGCGTCTGAATCGAGGTCATTGTGGCTACATAAGGTGCAGTGTGACATGCACTTTTTTACAGAATTTCAATTGTCCCATGCTGTCCATCAATGCGAACACGCTGGCCGTCAGTCAGTCGGCGGGTGGCATCGGTTACGTCCATTACAGCGGGAATGCCGTACTCACGAGCGACAATCGCACCGTGGGAAAGCTGCCCGCCCACTTCGGCAATCAGTCCACCAATGCGAGAGAGCACGGGAGACCAGCCAGCGTCCGTGTATGGAACTACGAGAATGGTTTGCTCATCGATATCAGCAGCAGAGGTAGGCAGCCTGCGCAGCACCTTAACAGTGCCTTCGACTTTTCCAGTGCTGGCTCCGATACCCCGTAGAGTACCCGACGAAATGGGGGGAAGGGCGTTCGGGGTGGACAGTATGGGAGGAGGTGCGTTTCCGTAAACGAGTGATGGAATGGCCGGAGATGTCTCGTCGGCTGAGGTTGCTTTTTGCCACTGAGCTTTGGCTAGGGTGACTTTGAGACGGTTTTGCTTGGTGGCTTTTAGGGTGTTTGGGCTAGAAGTGCCGGGGCATAGCTGTGGAAGGATGTCTTCCCAGGTGAGGAAGAAGATGTCGCCTTGTTCCTCTAGCTGAGCGGATATGAGCCAGCGGCTTTCGATTTCGATGAAGCAGCTACGGAGGTTAGCGAGCAGCTGATTGTAGACTTCTGCGACTCGGCCCTTGAGGTCTAAACGGGCCTGAACTTGCTTTTGTTTCCAGCTGGTGGCGGGTTGTTTGGCTTTGGGTGGGTTGCTCTGTGGATTGAGACTCTGTGGATTGAGACTCTTGTGGATTGAATAGGTATTGTGTGAGCAGTTCACGGACAGGTTGAGGGGATTCGCGCCAGGTGGGGACGGCGATGTCGGTGGCGACTTCGCTGAGGTAGCCGTATTTGTCTAGGAAGCGGTCTAGCTGGTCGAGGACTTGTTGGCCTTTGGGGTGTTCGGAGAGGGCCGCGAAGAGAGCGGTGCTGGAGGTGGGTTCTTCTGAGCTGGACAGGAGGCCTAGCTGGGGGAGAAGCGATCGCGCACGGTCAGCTAGTTCCTTAAGGTCTTCGAGTGCCATGACTTCTGGGCTGCTGCTGTTGTCGAGGGTGGCAAGATCGACTTTAAGCAGGGCTTGGCGAAGGGCTAGGCTGAGCGGGGCCAAAATGTTGTAGTAGGTGGCTTGCTGTAGGAGGGCAAGGATTTGTTCGATGCGGTGGGCGATCGCCTCACTATCCAAGTCCTTTAACGGCTGCGATTTCCACTGCTCAAAAGCGGGAATGAACACCGCCTGTTCAGCTTTAGCAAATTGACGAGGAACGCTCATTTCCTGACGAAGCAGCCGCCACAGTCCCGGTGCGTTGCGTAGGGTCACGCCTAGCGGCGGACGATTGAATTTTGCCCCTCTGGTTAAAAACTCCAGGCTGTCGGGGGGTAGCCCCATGCGGATAAAAATATCACCGAGCAGGGTGGCGTTAAAGTAGGCGTGTGAGTAGTGAAGCGTTGCCGTTTGTGAAAAGTCGATATTGGCGGCGCGATCTTTTAGCACCGTTGTGAACAGGTCTCCCCACACGCCGCAGGTAAGCGGGCGATTGATTGACCAGGTGAGCGGACGAATGACGCCGGGAATGACCTCAGCGGCGATCTTTCTTGTCCAAATCGGCAGCAGCGTAGTGATCGGTCGGCTTTGCAATACCCACAGCTGCTCGCCGTCAAATGTCCACTCAATGTCTTGAGGAATGCCGTGAAAGCTGTTTTCCAAATGGCGAGCGAGGTAGGCGACCTGCTGAATGAGATGTTCGGGGACTTTGCCAGGGCGTTTGCTTTTACTGATGACGGGTAGCGTTACGTCTTCAGGTAGCTGCCAATCGTCTTTGGGCGCGGTGTGCTCGTCTACAAGGACTTGATAGGATTCGGGCGTGATTTGTCCGCCGACGACTTGGCTGGCGTCTCCTGGTAAGGCTTCGATGATGACGGCGTTACCGGCATGGGTGACGGGATCGCGGCTGAAGGCGACGCCGGAGAAGGTGCCGGTGATGTGGGGCTGTACGAGGACGTTCATTTTGCCGTCGGGCAGGTTGTGGTCTTGGCGGTAGCGGACGGCGCTGGGGGCGTTGTAGGCGTTGAGGCAGACGGTGATGGCGCGCTCTAGGGCTTCGGGGCTGGTGATTTCGGTGACTGAGACGTATTGGCCTGCGGCAGATGCAGTGAGGCCGTCTTCGCCGATGGCTGAGGAGCGGGCGACGACTTTTTGATCGTGAGTAAGGTTGTCGGCGGGGTTGGCGATGCCGGGGAAGACGGTTTTGATGAGGGCTTCGGGGTCGTCGCCAGCAGGGAGGATGTAGCCGGGGGGGACGGGGTAGCCCCAGGCGTGGAGCTGGGAGAGGGTGGCGGCTTTGGTGCCAACTTTGGCGGGGTTTAGGATTTTGTTGAGGGAGGGGAGGGCGCGATCGCCTTGGAAGAAGCGAAACATGCGGCGGGATTCTCCTGTGGTGGCGGGGAGGTCAAGATCGTCGGGGATTTTGTGGTATATCCAGGCGACGAGGCCGGATAGGCAGGCGACGATGATGACGCGCATGCCGTCGGTAGGGTGGACTAGGGCGGTGAGGACGGGCAGGAGGACTAGGACGAAGAGGCGGCCTTGGTCGCGCATTCTAAGGAGGGTGAAGCCGATGAAGCTGATTAAGAAAGTGAGTCCGGCGACGATGGGATCGTATGTGAAAAAGCCCCAGGCGACGTTGGTGGTTCCGGCGCCTTGGGAGCCCCAGTAGCGGCCCATGACTAGGAACATGAGCGAGATGATGGGCCAGATGGGGTCGTTGCCGAAGAAGTGGCGGGCGATGAGGACGGCTGCGATGCCTTTGAAGGCTTCGGCGAGGACTGAGAGGATGCCTGCTAGGTTACCGCCGTGGTAGAAGGCTGATGAGACGCCGATGTTGCCGGTGCCTAGGGTTTTGAGCTGTTTGCCGGTGAGGAGGTGGGTGATCCAGCCGGTTAGGGGGAGGGCTCCTAGTAGGGGGATTAGGGTGACGATTAGGAGTGCGCCGAGGACTTGGTTCATTTGCCTTTTGAGTTCTGAGAAGTTAAGAGGCAAAACGCAATGCGTCAAGACTAGGGGATTGCCTCCCCTGAACCCCTCTTTTGCTTATTTCGTTAGGTGCTGCCTGGGGGCCGAGCCTCCCCAGACCCCGAATGGTTTTTTTGGCGGTGAGGATGCAGACCCCCCGAATGGGTTTTTTGGTGGTGAGAATGGAGATCTTAGTGTTGTTATTCTATGGCGGTGAATTGTTTTTTTGGTGTGGCTTCTGGATTTATTAATTAAGTGGTGGGGTGAGGTTGAAAGAATGGGGACGCGAGAGTTATTTGCGGATTGAGGCACTATTTCTTTGAAGGGTGTCGTAGTTGCGCTGGGCTGATGGCTGGCATCTTTTTGTTTGCTTTGTGGGTTCTTTGGGATGGGTTTTGGGGATATGGGCCTCGCTTTGACAGGTTCGTTTTTGGCTAGAAGGGTAAGGGGGGTTGCTTGTCTTTCGCTAGCTTTGAGTGTGTTTCCGGTGGCTGGGGTGGCGGCGGAGCACGGGCCTGCTGGACTTTTGCCTGCTGATACGCCGACGGCTGTTTTTGTGTCGGCGGATTCTCAGGATTGGGCGGGGCTGGAGGGGTTTGAACTGTTTGCTAGGGTAGCTAATCTTATTGGACTGGTGGGGGGTGGCACGGAGGCGGGGTTGGGGAATCCAGCGAGTTTTTTGTTCGCGGTGCCGGGGACTGACTATGAGACGGAGGTTGCGCCTTGGATGGGGGAGCAGGTGGCGATCGCAACTCTTCCAGACACCACACCCCGCAGCATTGCACTCACAGACTTAGCTGAGCAGACCTTTTTTGTTGTACCGGTAACAGATGAGACCGCACTTGAGCCTTTTATAGAGAAACTTGAGGTTTCTAGGCCGGATGAAGTGCCAGAAAAGAGTGTGTATAAGGGCGCTGAGCTGTGGGTGTGGCCGACGCGTGAGGTGAGCCTGTATGGCGATGAGGATTGGGAGGAGGGTGAGTACGATGAGAACTGGCAGGATTTGCCGGAGGTGCCTCATGAGGAGATAGAAGATTTACGGCGCTCAGGTGCGCGGGTTGAGCTGGGTGCGGTAAGCGCTCAGATGAGTGCGATGCCTGATGAGGGGTTGCCGTTACCACTGCCTGAAGATTTTGAGGCGGAAGGTGACTATGACACCTATGAGGTGAAGGGGCGGGCGGTGGCTCGGGTGGAGGGCTATTTAATTTTTGCGCAGGAGGCGGCGACGCTTAAAACGCTGCTGGACTATCGGGAGTTTGACTATCCAAGGCTGGGGGATAGTGAGCTGTTTTTGAGATCGGGCTATGGGGATGTGGAGGGGGCGATCGCGCGCATATACAGCAATCTCTCAGAAGTCTCTAAGTTCAATCTAGATGGCGGACTTTTTCAAGGTGCACGGCCCTCACTGCCCAGCTTGCCAGGATTGCCTGAGCTGCCAGGACTGCCTCGGTTCCCGGTCAATGCCCCTTCGCTGACGATGCCGCAGGAGACACAGGCACTAATTGCTAGAGCCCTGGAAGGAATGACGCTGGACGGGTTGATATATCCTCAGGCAGAAGGTATGCGAATGCAAGGACGCGTGTACGGCAACAATATTGTTCGCAGTAATGCTACCCCTGAGCTGCCCTACGCCGATTCCGCTTTGAGATTTGTTCCAGCGCCTGCCTATTCGCTCAACAGCGGTCGAAATATTGCTGGACTTTGGCAACAAGTTGCCTCTCGACTCTCACTGAATGAAACCACACGCGGCTATCTCGATCAGGCTCGCAGCGCGATCTCTCTTTTTACGGGACTAGATTTAGACACTGAATTGCTAGGCTGGATGGATAGAGAATTTGTGTTGTTCTTTTTTCCGAGCCGTAGCGGTGCGTTCAACAGCTTTTCGCCGGGGGTTGGTGTGGAAATGGGTGTGGCTTTTCAGACGAGCGATCGCCCCACTGCTCAAAAAGTATTCGACACGCTAGATGGCCTCGCCACCGAATTTGCGCAACCTATCACCATCAACGACGCCCCTGCCGTCAGCTGGCAAGTCACTACCTCATCAGCAGATGAAACAACAGAACAAACTACCAGCTACCTTAGCCACAGCTGGCTAGCAGAAGACACCATAGTCATTACATCAGGCGCAGGCGCAATGGCTCAGCTACTCAATAACAGCGCCTTCGAGCCTGTGAGTGAGCATCCCACGTTCGTTAACGCTACCGCCCCGCTCGCAAAAGCCCAACAACGGCTACAGCTATCTCAATGCAGGTTCCACCTTTTCTATGGCCTACGCGCTAATTAGTAAATGGTTTCAGGTTCCGCCCGACAACCTGTTCTTTCAGCAAGTAAAGAGCTATTTAGGGACTATTCGCGGCGGTGGCAGCACGACCTCTAGCACTGATGAATACTGGCAGCTAGACTCACTGCTCAACTTGGCACCTACTGAAGAGAGAGAAGCGCTAGAGCCCTAACGCGCTAAGCTGAGGGCACGTCGTCGGTTTGGGCTATGGGCTTTGTGGGCTATGGGTTCTAAGGAAAAAGAGTATGGGCTTTGGCAGCGGGTGCAGCGGAATTTGCTGTGGCTGTCGCTGCTGGCGTTTGTGTGGCTGATGTGTAGTGGGCAGGCGTCGGCAGAAACGCTGAAGGAGCGGCAGCAGGCGTTTCCGAACTGGCAGGGGAAGCCTGTTGTGGAAGCATCTGACGGAGATTTGGTGTATCCGAAGTGGATGGCGGGTACCTGGCGGATGAATTCGACGCTGATAGATATGGTGGCTCCGCTAGCACCGGAGATTGTGACGCCAGGATTTGAAGGGAATCGGCAGTTTTTGCATAAGCCAGTGTCTGCCATTATCAAATTCATTCCAATTACGGTGTCTAAGGGGCGATTTTTGAATCAGCCGCTGCCGCCTGTGAGACTGGAGGATGCGAAGGATGACGAGATTGAGATTGTGTCGGATCGGGCGTTTAACGGGTTGAGTTTGGCGCGGGCTTACTTAGGAGATGACTGGGTGAAGTCGGTGAAGGTAGACCCGGATAATCCAAACCGGCAGATTACATTTTTGAAAGATAATCAACAGCTGATTTCGACGGTAACCGGGCGAACGGTAGAGGCGCAGAACTCGGTGACGTTTGCAACCACTGAGGTGTTTCAACAGTATTTTCGCAACGCAAAGAATGCGGATGATGCGCGGGCGGTGTATTTGAACGAAGTGGAGAATACGACAATTTATCGCAGGCGGTCTGATGCCAATTTTCCGGTGGCAGCAGATCAAATTACGGCGATTTATCTGTCGCCGCAAGATCCGAACTATTTTAAGGCGAAGGATAAGCCGGTGGCACTGTATCGATATCAGCTGTCGTTTAGTCCGTTGCGGCCTGGAAAATGGTAGCTGCGTTCTAACGGTTAGCGGCGCGGGGGGCGTTGGTTATAGTCTCTGGGATAATCTTGAGGGTAGTTGTTTCTGTCGTCGTAGGGGCGATCGGAGTTGGGTCTGCGATCGCTGTAAGAAGGGCCATAGTTTTGGCGAGAATCGTACTGAGGCTCATACGGGGGAGCGTAGCGATCGCGCGGCGGTGAATTTCCCAAAATATTATTTTCGACGTGCATTTTTAGCTGCTGAGCCATGCGGCGCAATCCCTGGCGTTCGTCTTGGCGAATGAAGGGGAGGAAAACTTTGCTAAGGATGCCGGAGAAGGTTTCGCGGTGGAGGTAGCGGGTGCGGCCAGGGACGGTTTCGCGCAGCTCGAAGGTGTGCTCGCTGCGGAGGCCGGGAATGGTAGAGACCCAGCGCATGACGTGGGGCGATCGCATCATCGTAATCAAAGGCTGAAACTCGGTTTCCTCATCCCCTTCTAGGCGCTGCATTGACAAAAATATTTCACCGCCGCGCTGTATCGGCAGTCTGGGATCGCAATCGTACAAAAAAGTATTCCAATAGCGCCACTGGTCTTTGCGAGTGAGCGCATCCCAAACCACGCTTTGCGGCGCGTTGATCTCGATTTCGGCGTAGAGAGTGGGCATGGGAACAAGATAAAGGATGAACGTTAAACGATGAAGCCGCTTTTAGGTTTCCCTGTGATTTTGGTCGGGATTACCTCTTCGAATTGTATGAAAAAGCGATACGCTTTTACTCATCATTCCGCCTTCATCATTTCTACTTATGGTTTCTTTGACGCCGAACCCTAGCTACAGTGTAACGCTCCGCATTAAGCTACCAAACCAGGTAAGCCAGCTGGCGGCAGTGATTGAGGCGATTTCCAAAGCTGAGGGAAACTTAGGCAATATTGAAGTAATTGAAAAGAGCCGCGAGCATATTATTCGTGAGATTGCGGTGGATGCAGTCGAGCACCGAGGCGGCTGAGAATATTGAGCAGGCGGTGCGGCAGCTCTCTCACGTTGAAGTATTGGAGGTATACGACCGTACGTTTGCGCTGCATCGGGGCGGCAAGCTGCGGGTAGAAGCAAAAATTCCGCTGCGTGAGCAGGATGATTTGGCAATGGCCTACACACCGGGTGTAGGCCGAGTGTGCGTAGAGATCGCTAAGCATCCTGAGCGGGTATACGACCTGACGATTAAAGGAAATACCGTGGCGATTGTCAGCGATGGCAGTGCGGTGCTGGGGCTAGGAAACCTGGGCGCGGAGGCTTCTATGCCAGTGATGGAAGGCAAGGCCATGCTGTTTAAGGAATTTGCGGGGCTTGATGCGTTTCCGATTTGCCTGGATACGCAGGACACCGAGGAAATTATTGAGACGGTGAAGCGGATTGCGCCTGTGTTTGGCGCGGTGAACTTAGAAGATATTAGTGCGCCGCGCTGCTTTGAAATTGAGCGGCGCTTGCAGGAAGCTTTGGATATTCCGATTTTTCACGATGACCAGCACGGCACCGCGATTGTGAGCTTAGCGGCGCTGATGAATTCGCTAAAAGTGGTCGGCAAGCAGATTAGCGATATTCGGCTGGTGATTAACGGTGCGGGCGCGGCAGGGCTTTCGATGGGTCGGCTGTTTATAGAGGCGGGCTTAAAGAATCTGGTGATTTGCGACTCTAGAGGCATTATTAGCAGCGACAGAGATAACCTAACGGAGGCGAAAAAGGCGTTTGCAGTGTCGCAGTCTGGCAGCTTAGCCGATGCAATGAAGGGCGCGGACGTGTTTATGGGGGTGAGTGCGCCGGGTGTGGTGAGCGTGGAGATGGTGAAGTCTATGGCGGATAAGCCGATTGTGTTTGCCATGGCCAACCCCGTGCCTGAAATTCAGCCAGAGCTGGTGAAGGATATTGTGGCGGTGATGGCGACCGGGCGCAGCGACTACCCGAATCAGATTAATAATGTGCTGGCCTTTCCAGGCGTAATTCGCGGGGCGGTGGACTGTCGGGCGCAGGCGATTACGACGGAGATGTTTTTGGCGGCGGGGAAGGCGATCGCGTCGCTGATTCCAGAAACTGAGCTAGCGGCCAATAACATTATGCCGTCGGTATTTGATACGCGGGTGGCTCCAGCGGTGTCAGCAGCCGTGCAGGAAGTGGCAAGAGCAGCCGGGATCGCGAAAAAGTAGACCTGAAGAAGTAAACCTAAGGGTGATTTCTGCCTACCCCTATTGCCATAGACTAATCATCGACGCTAATTACAAAGAAACGCACTATGCCTCTAAACGAAGCTGCTAAGAAAACCATGCTCCGCAAGATCCCTCACGGGCTGTATATTTGCGGTGTCAAAGACGGTGAAGAGGTGAACGGCTTTACCGCAAGCTGGGTGATGCAGGCTTCTTTTGAGCCGCCTTTGGTGGTGACCTGCGTGAAGGCCGATTCTAGTTCGCACGCCATGATTAAGTCGAGCGGCGTATTTGCGCTGACGATTTTAGACGAGTCGCAAAAAGACGTGGCGCAGAACTTTTTTAAGCCGTTGCGTCGGACGGGCAACAAGTTTGAAGACATTGAGTTTTACCCAGGCGAAGAGACAGGTTGTCCGGTGATTAAGGACTCTTTGGGCTATGTGGAATGTAATGTGGTGGGCTCGGTAGAGAAGGGCGATCACACCGTATTTGTTGGGGAAGTAGTCGGTGCGGGTGAGCATCGTGAGGGGAAGCCGCTGTTGTTGGAAGATACTGGCTGGAACTATGGCGGCTAGGTTAAGCGTTCTCTATATTGTCTAGGAGAATGTTTTGAAGGCTACTTTTCAGAAGCAGCGACATTTTGAAAAGTAGCTATTCCACAGGTTCTCTGGCAAAGTGAAGCGAGGCCGATTTCCATAGGAAGTTCGCCAAAACAACAGAACATGAACAATTTAATACTTTCAGCACTTTCTCTCGGTCTGAGAGCAGTGTCTTCTCAGACTATCAGAGGCTAAAATGGTACCTTTGTCAAAACCTCTTCCAGAATGCTTGTAGAATAAAGGTTACAGAGGCCGGACGCGCCGAACTCAAATCCCGACTATCGGGACTGAAATCTAGAATATACTCTAACAACAACAAAAGACAGAAAGGAAACGTCTACGCACAACTGTAGAAATAATCGCTGTAATAGTAGCATTAGCAATTAGTGTGAAAGCTAGCTGCACAACCCCACTAAGCCGCCTTTTGATATGTGTCGAACTAGTCGTTAGAACGTTCTACCTGACTCGATAGCGTATCCACTTCGGTAGATAGCGTGTGATCGCCCCACCCCTTGTCCGTAATTACAGCCAATCGCAAAAAACAATTGACACATCAAAAACACGCCTGATACGCTAAATCTTATGGTTGCTTTTGCGAGCAGCCCAACCGCCTTGAAAAATTTAGCTCCGTTGTCGGCATTGGTTGCACCCAACGCCGACAACTAACCTCAAAACTGATCCAGCCAGTTAGGAGGCTTTGGCCATGATGCCATAGCCACCCTGACCCTTGGCAAGTTAGAGTGGCTAAATTTTTCATAGGTTTCTTCCCCTATCACCCGAAGAACCCATGAAAACGATGCTATCAACACCGCTTACTCAGCTTCAGCGATCGCCCATCGGCAACGCCCCCGGCGAATCTGTGCGCCACATCCTACTCGGCTCACCCGGCGCAATTCAACAAACCATCCACCGACTCCACACCCTCCGCTACGCCGAAACCATCCTCTGGACGCCCGTACTCACCATCGAAGAGCCGCTGATTATCTCACCTGCGCAAAGCGAAGCCATCAGCCTGCTGCGAAAACAGATTTAAAGCACACGCCTGCCCCTGTTCTAACTAAAACTACAGGGGTAGCAGATTCATTTTGCCCTCTACGCTTACCTCAGATTCTTGCCAGCCTGTCGTCAGCAGCTCCGCTGTGTCCGCAGATACCTGCCAACTCGGCAGTCCAATATCTAGCGGAACAATAGGCGGCTGACGCTGGTTGAAGTAAACCCACGCATTAATTCTAGGAAAGTTTTGTAAGCTGCTTATCGCCGCCGAAAGCCAGCTATTTTTCTCAGCAACAGATCCTTCCACGCCCACTTCAGCCACCACCATCGGTTTGTTGTATCGGCTAGCGGGCCAGTATTTCTTCTCCATCAGCTGTTGAAAAGAAGGCAGCTCTCCAAAATTTTGCTCGTTCCATTTTGGGTGCGCATAGATAGAAATGCCCACGCAGTCAACGTACTCTTCTCCAGGCCAGTAGTTCTTGGCGCTTTCGTTGCCAGCAGGTGACCACATCCACAAAAGATGACTGGTTTCCATTTTGTGGCCAACCTCAAAAACATGTCGGTAGGCAGCAATGTAGTCTTCTGCCTCAGCCTTAGACCATGGATATTGATCCGTAATCTCCATCTCATGTCCCCACCGAAACAAAATCGTCTGGTAGCTATAGGCTTCAAACACCTCAAAAATTTGAGCCAGCGTAGGATCGTATTTACCGCTAGAAATATCTTTGAGCAGCGTCTCATCGGTAAGCCCATTCCAATTCCACGGCCAAGACTCTAGCGTAATCATGGGCAAGCGGCGATCGCTGATGCTTTGCTGAAGCGCTTCTTGTAGCTCGCTCGTGTCATCTCGCCGCCAGGTGACAAAGTGATGATCGATAGCGATCGCCTCAGATCCCTCAAATGTGTGAGCAGGATCATAGACACCCAGCAGAACACTATCTTGTAGCGTTCGACTAAAGATAGCAGCTTGCAGCAGCAGCACAAGTACCAGCGTACTCAGCGCAACCCATCGCCATCGCAAAATACGACGCCTCATCTTCAAAGTCTCCGAAGTGATAATAACTACGCTGATCTACTCAAGCTCATCTACTCAAATTAAAGCGATAGCTTTAGCCTCAAAGCTAAAGGACTCTTCGCCTTGTTTATTTTCTCTATACGCGTGCCGGCAACAGCACAGAGCTTTGCCATTATCACTCAAAACACCTCATTCCATTCAAGAGAGCCAATGAACATATTATAAAAACTTGATAAATAGTTTTCTCGGATACCATAGGCCTTGCTATCACAGCGATATGCTCTTGTAGACAAGCCGTCAAAGAGAGCGGATGAGCACGGAGACACCTTTGTTACAAGCCACTATAAAAACAGCAAAAACATACATGATTGTGCTGATAAACAACAAGCTAAATGATACAGGCTTGTTGTCAAACTTTAAGGTATTAGCTACGCATAAGGTATCAGCTACGCAGCATACATCCTTTAATCTCCCATAACGTCAGGAAAATAAAGCTGCTACACGGCGCTAACAATATCGATAACAGCTATGTTCTTCAGCTCAGCGAGAGCTGCGACCTATTGCTACCTACCTATTTTATAAACATCCCATGCAAACGTTAGAACAAGCTTCGTTACAACCCTCTTTGCTTTCAAAGCAAAAAGATTTTTTGATAGACGTCATGTCTAAAAAACAAAAGAGGACTTTTATGGTTCTCGTCACTGCCTGGGCTTGTGCGCTCACTTTCTTTTGGCAGTGGTGGCTACAGACCGAACACATCTTGTCCTGGCTGGATATGGTGACAATCAGCTTAGTGATTGCGTGGCAAACCGTCGTTCCTGGCTATTACTTTTACTTTGTGTCTCGCATGAAGCGGTTCAACCCGGCCATCCAAATTCCGCCAGATTGGCGCGTCGCTATGGTGGTCACCAAAGCTCCTTCTGAACCCTGGAGCCTGGTTGAAAAAACGCTAAAAGCGATGCTCGAACAGCAGTATCCTCACGACGTTTGGCTAGCGGATGAATCTCCCCAGCCCGACACGATGGCATGGTGCAAGACTCATGGGGTTAAGCTCTCTTCTCGTGAGGGCATTGAGGCCTACCACAGGCCCACCTGGCCTAGACGCACCCGCTGCAAAGAAGGCAACCTTGCCTACTTCTACGATACGGTTGGCTACGAGCGCTACGATGTTGTTGTTCAGCTAGACGCTGATCATGTGCCCGAGGCAAATTACCTAGAGGAGATGATTCGGCCCTTTGTAAATCCTGCCGTTGGCTATGTCGCTGCACCGAGTATTTGCGATGCCAATGCTCAGGCGAGCTGGGTCGTTAATGCCAGAGCCTTTGCAGAAGGCAGTATGCACGGCTCACTGCAAGCCGGGTACAACAACGGCTGGGCGCCTGTGTGTATTGGCAGTCACTATGCCGTGCGCACCTCTGCTTTAAAGGAAATTGGCGGCTTAGGGCCTGAGCTAGCCGAAGATCATTCCACTACGCTAATGATGAACGCCCATGGCTGGCGGGGGGTGTTTGCTTTAGATGCGATCGCACATGGAGACGGCCCAGCCTCTTTCCCAGATTTTCTCACTCAAGAATTTCAATGGTCGCGCAGCCTCACCATGCTGCTGCTTTCTGTCACGCCTCGCTACATCAAAGCGCTGCCCGCCCATCTCAAGTTCCAGTTTGGCTTTTCTCAATTCTGGTATCCGCTCTACGGCGCGTGCATTGGCTTAGGCATGCTCACGCCGCTAATTGCGCTATTAAGAGATCAGCCCTGGGTCAACGTCAGCTACGGCGGTTTTTTACTCCACTCTATCTTGTTAGATATCACCTGTCTGGCCGTTGTTTCGTGGGTGAGCGCTCAGGGGTGGTTTCGCCCTCACGATGCTAAGGTCGTGAGCTGGGAAGTCGTGCTATTTCAACTCGCTCGCTGGCCGTGGGTGATTGCTGGCGTCTGTAGCGCACTAGCGGCCTGGGCACTGCGCAAAGAGCTGTCTTTTAGAGTGACCCCCAAAGGCAGCGGCGAAGAACGACCGTTGCCAATTGGGGTGCTAGCGCCATACCTTTTGCTAGCGATCGCCTCAGCACTAGCCGTCATTTTATTAAGCAACATCGAATTTGCCAGTGGCTACTACTTCCTAACGATAGTAAATGGCGGCTTCTATGTTTTCTTGTGCGTGGCAATCGTTTGGACGCATCTAAAAGAAAACAAGTCTCAGAACAAACCTCACAAATCAAAAAGAGCGGGTTCTTATTCTAGCTATGCCGTTCAAAAGGTTTTTGTTTTAACCCTGATTGGGCTATTTTGCACTGCTATATCTTTAAGAGGCTCCGAGGCAGTCACGGGTATCACCGCCGATATTCACGACAACTTTCGGCGCTCGGTTCTGATGGGAAAAAACTAAAAAGGCACCGTTTCTATTAGCGACTTTATTAGCGACTATCTACAACAAATTTACTTCAGCTGCCATGTATAGCCAACAGACTTTAAAAGTCAAAAAAAAGGCTTTTGCCTACAGCGTTTTTAGCGGCAGTATTTTAACGCTTAGTCCTGACGCGGCCCAAGCAAATAGCTACCACGCTGTTACCGATAAAACGCCCATCAAGCAAAGCCATAAGGCTCAGCTATATGAAGTCGAATCTTTTTCTATAGAACCTCTATTAGCAGAGAATTTGACAGCACCTATATTCTTGGGAAATATGCCCTCAACGGCCTCAGCTGTCAAAGTAGAAAATTCTGTCTTAGTTGATACCACCTTCGAAAACGACAGTAGCCAGAGTAAAACCAACCAGCTCATTGACACGACTGTCCGCTTTCAGCCTCATTTAGGAAACCATGAACCATTCATTCGCACGGGTATCAATACGTTTCAAGAAAAGGGTGTAGAAGACATTACCCATTTTCCGCTTCAGATAGGTATCAAAAAACAGTTCAAAGACGTTAGCGTTTCAGCGGGCGGCGGCGGCGATTTTTTTGATCGTCTCCCCGCCACGCCGAGTCTGTTCGGGAGCGTCGCTTGGCAGGCTGCACCTGGCATCTCTTTCTCTGGAGATGTCACCTACGAATCCGACAAGTCCAGCGCAGCTTCTCTAGAAAATAATATTCAGGCCGTGCGGGTTACGCCCGCTGTTTACTGGCAGATAGATCAGGCAACTAGTATCTACAGCTCTTTTACCTGGGGAAGCTACAGCGACGGCAACCAGGAACAGCAGGTTGTGGCCAATGTAGAGCGTACGTTTGGTGACTTTTTTCTCAAGGCAACTGCATTCTATTGGGCCTACGAGCAAGACTTAGACAACGGCTACTTCGATCCTGACGGATACTCACTCTACGAAGGTGAAGTCGGCTGGAGTGGGAGCATTACAGAGACTTTAAGCTGCCGGATCGCGGCTAGCTTGGGCAGACAGGTGCTAGATAAAGACAGCAGCACCGCCAACGGCTACAAGGGGAAATGTACGGCCCAACTGTCACCGACCTTAGAAGCTGGCTTGGGCTACTACTACAGCAACACTATTGATGCCCCATCTAGTGAGAATAATCAAAGATCGGTCTTTTCGGGCCATGTCAAGTTTAGATTCTAAAGCTTGAGCCCGTAAGCTGAGTCACCAAAGCTGCATGTTCTGCTGCTAAAACAACACCTGACCAGAATACTCACCCGATCGCCGTGTCCCTTCCGATTCCAAATCAGAATACTGCTTAGCCGACATTACCTGGCTGGCCACTAGCGTCACCAACAGCAGCACAAACGGCACCGACATAAACCGAAACAACAGCTTACACCAAACCTCACTAAAAGAAGAATTATACATATCTACGCCTTGCCCCCACGAAAAAGTGAAAATAGAGAGAGTAAACGACTCCCTTCTTTTCCTATTCTCCGTACATTTGCTTGCCAAAACCGGACAGATATGCCACAACGCAAGCTGGATCGGCACAAATCATTCTAAAGACGTACTAGCCGATTCGTGAAAACCGTACGGCACAAGGCGATCGCCCGCTATCAAACGGGAGCCTCAACCGGATGCTGAGCCAGCACATCTTTCAGATACTGCCCGTATAAGAGCCCTCAACGCCAGCCACTTCCTCAGGCGTCCCTTGCGCAATAATTTCGCCACCGCGATCGCCCCCTTCCGGCCCCAAATCAATCACCCAGTCACAGCAGCGAATCATATCCAGATTATGCTCAATCATAATCACCGAATTGCCCTTATCCACCAGCCGCTGCACCACATCTAACAGCTTGTGCACATCATAAAAAGACAGCCCCGTCGTCGGCTCATCAATTAGATACAGCGTTTTCCCCGTAGAGCGCCGCGCCAACTCACTCGCCAGCTTCATTCTTTGGGCCTCACCGCCCGAAAGCGTCGGCGCAGTTTGCCCTAAGCGCACATAGCCCAGGCCCACGTCCACCATCGTCTGCAACCGGCTCGCCGCCTTCGGAATATTCTCGAAAAACTTCAGTCCCTCTTCCGCCGTCGTATGCAGCACATCCGAAATATTCTTGCCCTTATACTTCACCTGAAGCGTCTCGCGGTTGTAGCGCGCTCCCTTGCACACCTCACACTCCACATACACGTCCGGCAAAAAGTTCATTTCAATCACGTTCACGCCCTGCCCACCGCAGGCCTCACAGCGCCCACCTTTCACGTTAAAAGAGAACTGCCCGCGCTTATAGCCCCGCGCCTTCGCCTCAATGGTCTCGGTGTACAGGTCTCGCACCACGTCAAAAATGCCCGTGTACGTCGCCGGGTTAGAGCGCGGCGTTCGCCCAATCGGAGACTGATCGATCACGATCGCCTTGTCGAGCGCTTTAAGCCCCTTAATCGGCGCCATCTCTTTAGGCTCAGGCACTTTACTGCCAAAAAAGTGACGAATCGCTGGATACAACAAATCGTTAATTAAAGTAGACTTGCCCGAGCCTGAAACGCCCGTAATGCAGACAAACTTACCCAGCGGAATATCCACGTCTATATTCTGTAAGTTGTTGCGATGCGCCGCTCGAATTTGAATATTGCGCCCGTTCCCTTCCCGACGCGCGGCAGGCGTTGCAATCTTTTTGCGCCCCGACAAATACGCCCCCGTCAGCGAATCTTCAGCAGCCAAAATATCTTCTAGCTGCCCCTGTGCAACAATGTTGCCGCCATGAATGCCCGCGCCCGGGCCAATATCAACAATGTAGTCCGCCGCTCGCATGGTGTCTTCATCGTGCTCCACCACCACCAGCGTATTGCCCAGGCTCTTCAGGCGGTCTAACGTTTTCAGCAGCCGGTCATTGTCTCTTTGATGCAGACCAATACTCGGCTCATCGAGTACATACAGCACGCCGCTGAGGCCCGCACCGATTTGAGTCGCCAGTCGAATGCGCTGCGCTTCGCCGCCTGAGAGCGTGCGCGCGGTTCTATCGAGCGTGAGATAATCGAGGCCTACGTCTAGTAAAAAGGTGAGACGGGCCTTAATCTCTTTGAGGACGAGTTCACCAATGGCAATTTGGCGGTTGGTAAGCTTCGGCGCTTCGCCATTTTCACCGACTAGCTCGTATACTCTGTCGCGACACTCTCGAATAGAAACGCTGGTAAAGTCTTTGATGTTGTACGGCCCAATGCGTACCGCTAAAGACTCTGGCTTGAGCTTTGCGCCCTGGCAGGTTTCGCAGGGCTGATCGACCAGATATTTCTCTAGCTTTTGCTTGTAGGTATCGGAAGAAGACTCGTGGTACTGGCGCTGAAGCATGGGCAGCACGCCTTCGTAGCGGCGATGATAGCCCTTTTGCGTGCCATAGCGAGAGTCTGTTTCAATGTAGATTTTCTCTTTTGAGCCGTGCAGAATGGTGTTCTGTTGATCTTCGCTGAGGCTGAGCCACTGGGACTGAAGCTCGAAGCCGAATGCCTGACCAACGCTGTAGAGAAGCGAGAAATAGTAGGTATTGTCTTTTTCTGACCAGGGGGCGATCGCAGCATACACAGGCGAAGTCGGATCAGGCACCACCAAATCCGCCGAAAACCGCTGCAAGCTTCCCAAACCATGACAGTCCGGGCACGCCCCATACGGCGAGTTAAACGAAAACAGCCGAGGCGACAGCTCATCCATCACCGCCCCGTGCTCAGGGCAGGCAAAGTTCTCAGAGAAAACAATGTCATCGGGCACAGCCGTCTTGGCCGTCTCATTCTCTTGCTTTTGAGGCAGCACGTTAATAATTGCAATCCCGTCCGAGCGCTTCAGCCCCGTAGAAAGCGAATCGACTAGCCGCTCCTGCAAATCGTCCTTCTTCACCAGCCGATCAACAACAACCTCAATATCGTGCGTTTTGTTCTTATCCAGCTCAATATTGTCGCCTAGCTCACGCAGCTCACCGTTAATGCGCACGCGCACAAAGCCCTCAGCCGCCAGCGCCGACAGCAGCTTCTGGTGCGTCCCCTTTTTCCCTCGCACCACCGGCGCCAGTATTTGAAACCGCGTCTTATCCGGCAGCTCCATCACCTGATCCACCATTTGGTCAATGCTTTGCGGCGCAATCGAGCGATCGCACACCGGACAGTGTGGCTGCCCCGCCCGCCCGTAGAGCAAACGCAAATAGTCGTAAATCTCCGTCACCGTGCCCACCGTAGAGCGCGGGTTGTGCGACGTAGACTTTTGGTCGATTGAAATCGCTGGGCTCAAGCCCTCAATCGCGTCCACATCAGGCTTATCTACCTGGCCCAAAAACTGCCGCGCGTAGGCACTCAGCGACTCCACGTAGCGCCGCTGTCCTTCTGCAAAAATGGTGTCAAACGCCAGCGAGGACTTACCCGAACCCGACACCCCCGTGAAGACAATCATCTTGTCGCGAGGCAGATCGAGGCTGACGTTTTTGAGGTTGTGCTGCCGTGCGCCGCTGATGCGAATCAGGTTTTTAGTGTCAGAGAGGTCTAGCCCGCCGTTTTTGACGGCGATAGGCGTGTCCACATGCGCGGCGGGTCTAGCTTTAGAAGATTTTCTATCCGTTTTCTTCTGGTCGCTTTTTGGCACGGTTTCTGTCTGGGAGGTATCAGCTTTCGTCGCTTTAGCCTCTACCGTTTTAGCGTTTGATGTTTTAGCCTTTGACGTTTTTGCTTTTGCTGCTTTGCTCTTTGCAGTGGTTTTAGATTGAGAGGTCTTGGCCTTAGCTGCGTCTGGCGTCTTATCTAAATCAGATTTCTTTTTGGATGAAGGCATGGGGCAAGTTAGAGGCCGAAAGCGGCGATCGCACGGAGGTCAAAAGGCATTGCTTCATGATAAACCACCGCGATTCGGTCTGATCAGTCTGCGGCGGGTCGGCTGCGAATGGTGAATTACACTACTAACCTGACGCGCTAGGACATGAACATGGATACTTCTGAGCCAATGCGATCGCCCACAAAAGAACCCATAAAAGCCCCCATAAAGGCACACACTGAAGCGCAGCGATCGCTATTCTCTACCCACAAAACGCAGCCCGTCACCTTCCGCCGCCAGCAGCTCAAGCGGATCAAAGCCAGCATTCTAGCCGCTTCAGACGATATCCTCGCCGCGCTAAAAGCTGACCTCGGCAAATGTGAAACCGAAGCCTATCTTAGCGAAATCGCCCTGTCTATCAGCGACATAGACTACGCCCTCAAGCATCTATCAAGCTGGACAAAGCAGCGCCGGGTGAGCTTGCCGATCGCCTTTCAGCCCAGTCGCGGCAAAGTTGCCCCAGAGCCCAAAGGCGTTGTGCTCATCATCAGCCCCTGGAACTATCCATTTCAGCTAGCGATTGGGCCTTTAGTCAGTGCGATCGCGTCCGGTAACTGCGCCATCATCAAGCCTTCTGAAATCGCCCCGCACACCTCGGCCGTCCTCGCTAAACTCATCACCGCCACCTTCCCACCCGACTACGTAAGCGTGATTGAGGGTGACGCCCAAACCAGTCAAGCCCTCCTAGCCGAACCCTTCGATCACATCTTTTTCACCGGCTCACCCGCCATCGGCAAAGTCGTGATGCGAGCTGCCGCCGAGCACCTGACGCCTGTAACCCTGGAGCTAGGCGGAAAAAGTCCGTGCGTGGTCACCGCCAGCGCAGACATTAAAGTTGCAGCGCGGCGAATCGTTTGGGGCAAGTGCTTCAATGCAGGGCAAACCTGCATAGCGCCTGACTATTTGCTGGTAGAAGAGAGCGTTAAGGACGAGCTGATGGGGGCGATCGCACAGGCCACCACAGACCTATTTGGCGAAGACATGGAAACATCGCCCGACTATGGCCGCATTGTGAGCGATCGCCATTTCCGTCGCCTACGCGATCTCATGACAAAAACCCTTGCGGTCGGTCACAAAGTCATCGGCGGACACAGCAATCCAGACACTCGCTATATCGGCCTCACCGTCATCGATCAGCTGACGGCGACCACGCCCGCTATGCAGGAGGAAATATTCGGCCCGATTTTGCCCGTGCTTACCTTTCAGAAATTTGAAGAGGCGATCGCCTTCATCAACCAGCGCCCCAAGCCCCTCGCCCTCTACCTATTTTCAGCCGACGCCCACCAGCAACAAACCGTTCAAACCCAAACCAGCTCCGGCTCTCTCGCCTTCAACGAAACCATCAGCCAGTACGCTATTCAGTCCTTACCCTTTGGCGGCATCGGCCAAAGCGGCATGGGCGCAGGCCACGGCAAAGCAGGCTTCGACACCTTCTCCCACTACAAAAGCATCCTAAAAAATCCCACCTGGCTAGATATTCCTCTGCGCTATCCGCCCTACGCAGGCAAACTGCCTTGGCTCAAACGGATACTTTAAGTGAGGTGAAAGCAAAGAGCATTAAGGTAAGAACTTGCGTATTGAAGAGGTGAAATGAGTCGCAAAGACAAACTACTGATTAAAATACTGGTAGGTAATTCTGATGCCAATATTCCTTTTGAGCAACTGTGCCAGTTACTTATCGACTTAGGTTTTGAGCTGAGGATTCGTGGCAGTCATCACATATTTTCAAGAACAGGTATTGAAGAAATTCTGAACATTCAGCCGATACGTGGGAAAGCGAAGGCATATCAAGTCAAGCAAATTCGCACCGTAATTGTTAAATATCAATTAGGAGACCAAGATGGCAATCTGCTATGAAATGATTATTTACTGGAGCAAGGAAGACCAGGCTTTTGTTGCAGAAGTTCCTGAACTAGCAGGGTGTGCCGCAGATGGTGCAACCTATCAAGAGGCCGTACAAAATGCAGAAGTTGTCATTCAAGAATGGATCGAAACTGCCAAGGAACTAGGACGACCTATCCCAGAACCAAAAGGCCGACTGCTATTTGCTTAACACTTGCGAATTATTTGAAGCACCACAGGCATCAGTCCATGTCAGAACCGCTTAAATCCAAACTCATCAAGGCCGAAAAGCTCACCACCGCGCTCAAAGAATGGTCAGTGGCCATAGACGCGCTGGCCAACGGCGAAACCATCTTGCTCCTACGCAAAGGCGGTATTAAAGAAGACAACGGTAGGTTTTCTGCTGCTGCTGAAAAAGTGGTTTTGTTTCCAACCTTTGAGCATCAAAAGCCCGAGCTGCTGAAGTCTCAATACAAGGATGCCGTCGCGCCCGTTGAAAAAGGATGGCACCCGGACACCATTACGCTCAAAGCCTGGGCGCAAATTACCGATATCTTTTTGACCGACGATGCCGATAAGGTCGCTGCGCTAACGCCGTTTCACATTTGGCAGGCAAACCTAGCGCAGGAGCGGCTGAAGTGGAAGCCAAAGCAGCCGCTGTATGTGATGGCGCTGCGGGCCTATCGTTTTTCTGAGCCGGTTGTGTTGCCCTGGCGTGAAGCGTATGGTGGGTGCCGATCTTGGGTGGAGATAGATGAGGAAATTGAGACGGAAGGGCAGGGAGGCGATCGCAGAAACTGACTACAAAGCGCAAGTCACCACCATCCAGAACCTGCTTGACTAAGCACCTTCAAACTAAGCTCTCACCGCCGCCTTAGCCGTCTGCACTATCACACCATTCTGAATAGGCTCAGCGATGACCGCAGCCTTCACTATCCGAGGCAACACAATCGTCACCGTCGAGCCCTTCCTGGCCCCTTCACTACTAATCGTGATATCGCCCTGCATTAGCCGCATAAAGTTCTGCGAAATTGCCAGCCCCAGCCCCGTCCCCTCATAAGGCCGGGTATGCGAGCCATCCACCATCACAAACGGCTTAAACAGCTTCGGCAAGTTCTCAGGCTCAATCCCAATCCCAGAATCTTTCACCGTAATTTTCACCCACGGCCCAGACGGTAACAGCAGCGAACCGGGCACCTCATCCCCCGCCTTGTTCGTCTTCACCATCTCCACGCCCGATCCATCCGTCACGCACTCACCTGTGGTGACGGTCACCACCACCGCACCTTCATCCGTAAACTTCATCGCATTAGACAGCACATTTAGCAGCACCTGCTTAAACCGCGATAGATCGACCGGCACCATCAGTTGCTCTGTAATCTCTGGTCGAATCAGCTGCAAGCCTTTCTGCTGAAACTGCAACACCTGCATATCCAGCACATCTTTCAGCACCGGCCGCAAATCCACCGGCGTTACGTTCATATCCAGCGTTCCGGCCTCAATCTTGGCAATATTTAAAATATCTTCAATCACCGCCAGCAAATGCAGCGCCGCCTTGTCCGCCTGCTGTAAAAACTCCTGCTCCTCTTCTTTCGAGTCGCACAGATCGTCTTGAATCACCCGAATCGAGCCGATAATGCCGTTCAGCGGCGTCCGCAGCTCGTGAGACGTATTCGCCAAAAACTCATTTTTAAGCTGATTGGCCGTCTGCGCATCGCGCCAAGCCCGCCGTAGCTCAGCCGAGTTTTCCTCCAGTCGCCGCAGCATCCGCTCCAGCACGGTGCCCAAATAGTCCAGCTCCCATACATTAGAGGCTCGAGGCGCAGCCTTCAGCTGAGAGAGGTCGTCCACATCCTGCGCATATTGAATCAGCCGCTCTATCGGCAGCGAAAGGCTGCGAGAGACATATATCGCCACCAGGCTACTCGCCGCCACTAGCCCCAGCGTAATCATAATCAGCACGCTGCGAATTTCATTGAGCCCCGCCAGCGCATGGTCAATCGGCGTTACGGTAAGCACCGTCCACTGGCTATTTTGCTTAGGGCTCACCGGTACTTCAAAGCCGCTGTAACCCGCTAGCCATTCGCCATCATTCTGATCGTCTTCTTGAGAAGAAAATCGAAAGAGATGAATAAAATCGTCATAACCAGCATCCACGCTGCCGACAATGCTGGCAAACTTCTCAGCCTCCCGCAGCGTCGAAATCTTTTTCCCGACCTGCATCGAATCAGGATGCGTTACCACAATCTCATTCGGGTCAATAATCACCGTTTCACCCACCAGCGACTGATCGTCAATGTCCTGGAGCTGCGAGATACACACCTCCATCGCCAGCGTATAGAGCAGCCCGTCTGTGCCATAGAGCGGACTGGCCACCACAAATTTGATCAGGGCTCGGCTAGGATCTCGAGAGGTCGCAGGCGCTGAAGATCCTGGAGAATAAACGTAAAAGTCTGATTTTTCAATCGGCTTAGTTTGCAGCCAGGGGACTTGCTTGGCATCGGGAACGATAGGGCGATCGCACGTATTAACCGTCGCCTCATCGGCTAACGGAGCGATTAGCTCCACACAGCTAATTTCGTAGGGCGCATCCTCTTCAAACTCACGCAAAATGCTCTCAATACCGATCACATTCCCCGACTGAAACGCAGTTGTCTGGGCCAGCAAGTCCATGTTGGCCTCAACCGAACCAATGCCGGTTTTCAGCTCATCGGCCTTGCGAATAGCGCTACTGGTCAAGTTCTGACGGGCTGTCTCCAGCAAACTTGCTCTAGCCTTGCGCAGCGCGAACCACTGCCCCATCACCAAGATGGGCAGCGTGAAGAGCAAAATTTTGACCAGCAGATTGCGTCGAAACGAGTGCGGACGGTTAACCATGGCAAATTTGAGACAGTGGGCCGTAAGACATCAGGCCAAAGGTGGGCAGCTGATAAACCACGATGAGATCGCAATAAAGGGGGATCTCAGCAGATATTTACTAGCGGGCGATGCTAGCCATCACTTAGACTTGTTTAAGCATAAATACGTAGACGTTTTACGAAAATTTTACCCTTTTTCTCAGCACACCTCTGTATTTATCCTTTCCTAGTTTATCTGCCAAGTCCGCACCCTTACGAACCTAAGCAGCAAAATTACGGTAACGCCTCAAGTAACATAAAGAATTAGGTATAAATTACAACCATACTTGATGCATTTTTGCCTAACGTGACTATAGGCTGTTAGTCCGTACACAAAGTCCCTATGCCGCTACAGATAATCAACTGGCCGAAGGCAAATCGCCCGCACACCACGGTTGTGCTAGCGATGAGCGCCGACGGTAAAATCGCCGATGCCAGCCGCTCAGCGGCCCGCTTTCCATCAGCGGCAGACAAAGCACACTTGGAGCGACAAATTGCCAAAGCCGATGCGACGCTATTCGGCGCTGGGACGCTAAGAGCCTATGGGACGACACTGCCAGTGACAAATGCAGGCCTGATTGCAGAAAGGCGATCGCGCCATCAGCCAGATCAGCCCGTTCAAATCGTTTGCACTGCCACCGGTAACCTCAATCCACGCGATCGCTTTTTTCAACAGCCCGTCCCCCGCTGGCTCATCACCACTCTAGAAGGCCTACAAACCTGGAAATCACAACCACAGCAGCCCGTTTCGGAGCAAACGCAGTTCGAGCAAATTCTCATCAACGAGCGGCCTTTTAATTGGGCTAAGGTCATGCAGGACTTGCGCAGTGGAAAAGTAGCGCTCTCTAAGACAGGCAGTCGCCTTGAAATTGAACGGCTGGTGGTGATGGGTGGCGGTGAACTGGTGGCTTCACTGCTTGCAGAAGATGTTGTTGATGAGCTTTATCTGACGATTTGTCCTTTGTTGATTGGGGGAAAAACAGCACCGACGTCCAGTGGGGGGATTGGGGTTTGGGGTCGCGCGATCGCCTCAGCTCAAGCTACTGTCTTCACGGGTAGAAGGCGATGAAGTGTTTTTGCACTACGACGTTAGCAGGCTTGAGTCTAAGAACGCTCAACGACAATAGTGCTATCTATATTCTAAAATTGCTCAGTCGTTAGAGATCTAAGCGCTACTTATGGCCCGCTCAGTACCCCTAGAAAAAACCTCAGATGCTGTTAGTCAATACGCCCAAAGGCTTAGCTACAGCGCACAGGTTTTCCGCATTACGCTGCGTCTCTTTGGAGGGATATTGCTGATAGTTCAGCTGGTCAAAGCTGTCCTGTCAGCCATAGCAGGAGAGGGCTTTATGAGAGGCAGTATTGCGGGTGCTATTGCATTGGCTGTTCTGTTGCTTGTGGCTGCGCAGCCCCCTTTGCTTGAAAAAGCGATCGCAAAACTCACGTCTCGTTCACGCCGGTCTAGCCTTGCGATTGGCATCTATCTATTTCCACTACTACTCAGCCTATTCATTCTCTATGCAAAAATCAGAATAGGCGTTGATAGCGACCAGTGGCGCTACGTCAGCAGCGAAGGTAGCGTTTCAGAATATGGTACGGCGCTGGCCTATTTGCTGGTTCCTTTTTTTGCCTATCCAGTGGCCAAGCAGTTTCGGCGACAAAAGAACACGCTGATGGCAACCGCATACTGGCTCTTTATAGCCGGAGCCTTTTTTGTAGGCATGGAAGAAATCAGCTGGGGCCAGCGGCTACTCGGCTTTGAAGAACCTGAATTTTGGTCAAAACACAACGTACAGTCAGAGTTTACCTTTCATAACTTTGCTTTCTTTCAAGAGAACTTTCTGACCTTGAGCTTTTTGATTGCGGGCTTTCTCGGCTCGTTCTGTTGGATTATTTTGCGGTTTTGGCGATCGCGCCCCCCAAAACCAAACGCCCAGCTCAACCTCAACTACATCCTGCCCGACTGGCCAATCTCTTCCTTTTTCTACCCCATATTTCTCTTCTACGTCGCCATCGACTACACCAACATCAGAGACTACGTTGACTTCATTGGCATTGTCGATCAAGAACACTGGGAGTTTGTCATGAGCCTGGGCGTTCTGTTGTTCGCCATCGTCAGCTTCTTCCGTCAGGCCAAAGAGCACGACCAGCGCAAACTGCAAAGCTCGCTATTGGAATAAACGATGAGGCAGAAGACGCAGTTCTACCTCAGTCAGTTCTGCCGCTTTTTCCAACTTCTACTACCCTAGAGAAGATCTCCACCTCGCCCTATGCCCTGTGTCTCAAGAATCTGTGCAATATACCGCCCGCTGGACGAATCGCCTCTCAGATATTCCAGCTGAACAGTGGGATGCTATGGCCGTGCCGCTACCGACGCCTGCACTAGAGTGGGCATGGCTAAACAACATGGAAACCTCCGGCAGCACTGGCCCCAAAACAGGCTGGATGCCTAATCACTTGACGCTATGGCGCGAAGAAAAGCTGGTTGCCGCCGCCCCGCTGTACTTGAAGGGGCACAGCTACGGTGAGTTTGTGTTCGACCATCAGTGGGCTGAGCTGGCGGAGCGGCTAGGCGTGGACTATTATCCTAAGCTGCTGGGGATGTCGCCGTTTACACCTGCTGAAGGCTATCGCTTTTTGATTGCGCCGACTGAGGATGAGGGCGAAGTGAATGAAATCCTGGTGGGATTGATTGATGACTTTTGCATTAAGCACAGCATTTCGGGCTGTAACTTTTTGTATGTCGATCCGCAGTGGCAGGCCAGTATGGAGAAGCTGGGATTCCACAAGTGGCTGCACCATAGCTACGTGTGGAAGAATCGAGGATTTAATAGCTTTGATGATTATTTAGCGCAGTTTAACGCGAACCAGCGGCGCAATATTAAGCGTGAGCGTAAGTCTGTTGAAAAAGCAGGCATTCACTTTAAGGTGCATACCGGAGAAGGCTTAACGCCTGAGATGTGCCTGAAGGTATATGACTTTTATAGTGATACTTGTGACAAGTTTGGCTGGTGGGGCAGTAAGTACCTGAAAAAACAGTTTTTTAAGCAGCTGCATCCGGTTTGGAATGAGCGAGTTGTTATTTTTGCGGCCTACACCGAAGAGAGCCCAGATCCGGTGGGAATGTCTTTTTGTTTGACCAAAGGCGATCGCCTCTATGGTCGCTATTGGGGATCTTTTGAGGAATACAACAACCTGCACTTTAACGCGTGCTATTACGAGCCGATTGAGTGGGCGATCGCACACGGCATCCAAACCTTTGATCCCGGTGCAGGCGGACGGCACAAAAAGCGTCGAGGCTTCCCAGCTACCCCCAACTACAGCCTTCACCGCTTCTACGCTCGCGAACTCGGCGGCATACTCGAAAACTACATTGGCCGCATTAACGAGGCAGAACAATTTCAAATTGACGAGATTAACGCCGACCTGCCAATTAAGCACCTGGCAGAAGATGTGCCGCTGGTAGAAGAACCCGCTCAGCCCTAAGAAAACTTCTATATCCATACAAAATATTCTTGATAAGACCTTTACTCAAGATTTACCTAAGGATGTAAAAAGTTATCGTTTATACCGATATGATTTGATGCAACAGAGAAGGGCTTGTGACATCCTTCCTTGCGGACTCACTCATCGGGTTAACGACATGGAAAGCTCATCAACTCAGCCTCAAGATCTCAGCGTAAAACGCGCTGACCTATCGTTTCCATCAAATCTTCGGCTTGAGGTCATTGGTGAAGGCGCAGAGAGTGAACCAGGTCAAAACCTCAATGATCCTAATGTTTCAGATGATGGGCGCTTTGTTGTTTTTTCATCAACAGCCAGTAATCTCGTTGATGATGATACTAACGGCGTACAAGACGTTTTTCTTTACGACCGCACGACGAATGCCGTTCGGCGTATTCCTGCTTTCGGAGACGGCCAGCCAAATACGGGCGCTGGGCAGGCCAATGTTTCTGCCGACGGGCGCTTTGTAACGTTTGCGTCTTTCTCTACGAATTTTGTCGAAAGCGATACGAACAGCGCCGCTGATATCTTTGTTTATGACAGCCTCAACAACAACACAGAAAGAGTGTCTGTTAGCAACAGCGGCATCGCCGGGAATGGCTCTTCTTTTCTTCCAGATATTACGGCAGACGGACGCTTTGTCACCTTTTACTCAGATGCTGACAACCTGGTAGAGGGCGATACGAACGAGCGCGGTGATGTATTTGTGTACGATCGCGATACAGATAGCATTGAGCGGGTATCGATTGATAATGACGGCAATCAGGGCAACGGCAGGTCTTCTGGGGATTCTAGTCCGCCGGTGATTTCAGCCGATGGTCGCTATGTGGCCTTTACGTCGCAGGCTACTAACTTAGTAGAAGGTGATACGCGCTCTATTCCAGATGCGTTTTTGTACGACCGGCAAACAGACACGATTAAGCGCATATCGCTCACTGATACAGGTGAGGAATTGAATGGCGGCGTGGACGGTCTGAGCATTTCGGCGGATGGCCGCTATGTCACGTTCAGTTCGTTTGCGGATAACGTCCTTGCGAGTGATAGCTCTAGCCGTGGCGACATTTACGTGTACGACCGCGACACAGAGGCAATCGAAAGAGTTTCAGATCAGAGCAATGGCGATCGCGCCGGACGAGCCTCGTTTAGTCCTGAAATTTCAGCCGATGGCCGCTACGTCACGTTCTTTTCTTCGGAAAGTTTGGTTCCGGGCGATCGCGGCCTTGATCCAGACATTTTTCGCTACGATCGCGACACCGATACGCTGATCCAAATCTCTACCGATAGCGCGGGTAACTCAGGCAATGGACGCTCTACAAGCCCCAGCATTTCAGCCGATGGCCGTATTATCGCCTTTGAGTCTGAAGCAAAAAATCTCCTCAATGGCGAGATAAGTTTCCCCGCTAGCGGTTCAAATATTTTCATCTACGACGAGCTAGGCCGCACGCCGCCCAACATCGCTCGCGTGCGCTCGACCAGCCCAGATGGAACGTATAGCGAAGGGGCCGTAATTGATGTTTTGGTTGAATACACAGATGATGTGATTGTTGCAGGTACGCCAGAGCTGCTGTTAGAAACGGGCACGGCTGATCGCACAGCGACCTACGTGAGCGGCAGCGGTAGCGATACCTTATTGTTTCGCTATACCGTTCAGCAAGGCGATCGCGCTCGTGACCTAGACTATGTTGACGAAAACGCGCTCCGCCTCAATGGAGGCAGCATTACCAGCACCTTTGGAGACGCGGCCAGCATTGTTCTGCCAACGCCGCTTTCAGATGGATTTTATGGCTCCGAGAATTCTTTGGGCGGCACTCAAGATATTGCGATCGCCACCCAAAGAACGCTTAACAACATCGGCAGAGAACGCATTCCGGTAGACCTTGCCAGGAATCGCAACAGCAACGAACTGAGCCCGAGCTTTTCAGCCGATGGCCGCTACGTCGCGTTTTACTCCGATGCGAGCGGGTTTAATGACAGCAGTGGTTCTAGCAGCTACGAGCTTGTAATCTACGACCGCCAAAGTGACACACTTGAACAAACTGGATTTTTTCAGCCACCATTCTCAGGTGCCGTAGCACCCTCAAATATGGAGATTTCGGCGGATGGTCGGTTTGTTGTCTTTGAATCGACAGCAGGCAGTCTGGTTGAAAACGACACTAATCAGCAATCCGACATTTTTGTATATAGTCGTGAAACGCAGACCGTTGAGCGGGTGTCGCTTAGCAGCAACGGAGAAGAAGGCAACGAGCAGATCAATGACGCCTAGCATTTCTGCCGATGGTCGCTTTGTAGCTTTTATCTCTGCTGCTGACAACTTTGCAGGTGACGTGGAAGGTTTTAATAGCAGCGTTTTTGTGCGCGATCGCCAAACCGGAACCACCGAACGCATCAGCACAGGCCAAGGCCTTAAGCCCAGCATCTCTGCCGATGGCCGCTTTGTCACCTACGCTTCTATCGACAGCAACGGCATAGAAAATGACAACAACGCCCAGGTCGATATCTTTGTGTACGACCGCGATACAAACACAACAGAGCGCGTATCTGTTGGCAGCAGCGGCGAAGAGTCAAACGGCTATTCTATCGATCCTTATATCTCAACAGACGGTCGCTTTGTGGCTTTTTCCTCAGTGGCTGACAACCTAGTTGAAGGTGATGACAATGGTATCAGTGATATCTTTCTGCGCGATCGCGAAAGCAACACAACCGAGCGCATCTCCATCCCTGTAGCCCCCGAAGGCACTAGCCCATTCGGCTTTACCCAAGGATCTTTTAATCCAATCATCTCCCAGGACAATCGCTACGTTACCTTTCAATCTACTAGCAATGGCCTAGTCGAAGGCGACGTAAGCACAGGCACAGATGCCTTTGTATACGATCGCACCACGGGCAGCACGACCCGTATTTCAGGCGCCAGCTACGGCAACAACTCGTTTGCCACCGCATTCAATCCAGTGCCTTCAGGCGACGGTCGCTTTGTTGCCTTCCAGTCTGCTAACAGCAATCTAGCAAGCGGAAACGACAGCGGCTTCGATATTTTCATCTACGATCGCGACACCACCACGCCACTCGTTACTAACGTCAGCTCAACCAACCCAGACGGCCTTTATGGGATAGGCGATACAATTAATGTGACGGTTGACTTCACCGAAGATGTCACCGTGACAGGCACCCCTCAGATATTACTTAACGCAGGATTTGGCTTCGCTGCGGCCGACTACAGCAGCGGTAGCGGTACTGACCGGCTCACCTTTGAATATATTGTTCAACAATTTGATGAGACTGAAGACCTTACAACCAGCAATAGAAATCCCTTTTTTGGCGTTGATTTAGGAGTCGGCACCATTAGAAATGCGACGGGTAATAATGCAAATCTCAACTTTCCCGACGCAAATCAGCTGGGCTCTTTAGGGTTCAACAAAGATATTGCGCTGGATGGGAGGGCTCCTTTTGTCAGATGAGGTTGAGCGGCCTGAGGTGGGTTCAGCGTTTGCCGTGGGTGAGCCGGTGAGCTTCACGCTTCAGTTCAATGAGAGCGTTACCGTGACAGGCACCCCTCAGCTGTTACTAGGCTTAGGCGATACAGAGCGGACGGCGACCTATGTTAGCGGCAGCGGTGGCGAGACGCTGACCTTTGAGTATGTGGTTGCCGCTGGGGATGAAGGGCTGAACTTTGGCGCGACGGATCAAAACTCTCTCGTACTCAACAACAGCACCATCACCGATCTGGCCGGTAACGCCACCGATTTAACGCTACCTGAACCACCCATTATCTTTCCACCCGATCCTGATACTGTATTCCCCGTCGAGCGAGTGTCTTTAACCAACGACGGCAGCGAAAGTAACGGACTCTTCTTTTGGCCCCGCCATTTCTGCCAATGGGCGCTTTGTCACCTTCTGGTCAGATGCCTCCAACTTGGTTGAAAATGACACAAACAATACCAACGACATCTTTGTATACGATCGCGATACCGATGCCATAGAGCGCGTTTCAATTAGCGACAGTGGCGTGCAGGCTTTTGAATCTTCTATTAGCCCAAGTATTTCAGGCGACGGTCGCTATGTCGCTTTTGAAAGCCGTGCAAGAACGCTGGTGCCTGGTGACACCAGTTCTTCAGATGTGTTTCTCTATGATCGAGATACCGATAGCATCAAAGGAATTACCGTTACAGGAAGTGGCTTCAACAACATCGGGCTATCCTCTGAGGCTGACGTTTCTACTAATGGTCAGTATGTTGCCTTTACCTCTGGTAAGTCAGACCTAGTTGGCGGAGATACTAACAATAGCGGCGATATTTTTGTTTACGACATTCAAGCTGAGACGTTTGAGCGAGTTTCTGTTGGCAATGGCGACGTAGAAGGCAATTCGGACTCTGGCGTTGCAAAGCTGTCAGCCGACGGGCGCTATGTGGTCTTTAAATCTTTTTCCGATAACTTAGTTGAGGGCGATACCAATAATTCAAACGATATTTTTGTGCGCGATCGCCAAACCGGCATCACCGAAAGAGTCTCGTTTGAAACCGACGGCAGCGAGCGTATAGATGGAAACTTCAACAATAATTTGACGATTTCAGGCGATGGCCGCTTCGTGGCCTACAACGATAACGCCCCTGGCATAGATCCTAATAGCTTCGGCGGCTGGGGCCTTTTTCTGTTTGATCGCGATACCGATACGACCGTACGAATTGATGTCGATGAGAATGGCAGCCCGATTTCAGATGGGACGAGTCGGCCAGTCATTTCTGACAATGGCCAATTTATCTCTTTTATCGCAAATATTGATAATCCGAGAGGCGATCGCCCCAACCAATCAAGCTCGATTAGCGCCATTTTCGTGTACGACCGTCAAAACAATCAGCTCAATAACCTCTCTCAAGACATCAACGGCACCTTCCCCAACGATGCCTCGTACGTGCCCGATATTTCCGCTGATGGCCGCTACGTTACCTTTTCATCAGATGCAAGCAACTGGCTAAATGACGATACCAACGGAGCGCGCGATATCTTTGTGTACGACCGAGGTGAAGGGTTCGGCGGCGGTAGTAACGGTGAAGGCAGCGGCAATAATGACGGCATTCCCAAGGTCAGCAATCTGCTTATTGACTTAACAGACATTGACCAGGCTACTATCACCACTTCTTTTGAAGTCTTGCGTGAAGCAGGCTTTAACAACACCGTCGGTCTTCTACACGAATTGAAAACGAACAGGGCACCGTCAGAGATCCGCTGACCGGCAGCCTTCTAAACCCTAGTGAGGCGGGCTATCAGGCAGCGGCACTGGCCAACCGAGTAGGGCCAAGTCTCACCGGGCAAAACAACCAGATCCTAAGCTACAGCGCTCAGCTTGCAGGCGGTAGCTTGTTCTCTACGTTTATTGTGGCCGATGGCACGATTGAAGCGCTGCTGGATGCCGATACGGCGAATGACCCGGCAGTGTTCTTTGGCTATGTGGGGGCGAATAGCGATCGCGCAGAACACATCCGAACGTTAGGCAATGACACCTTCGGCTACGAAGACATTACCGGCGGCGGTGATATGGACTTTAACGACATTACCGTCAAAGTCTCCTTCATCTGAGCGCAATCTATTTAGGCTTCACGGCGCTAGATTTTACAGACACCGAGGCAGCTGATTGGCCAATTTGTCCAATTAGCTGCTTTATATCTATACCTGTCGCCTGATTCATCTGCTCTAAAAAAGAAGCCGTTTTAGTCGCCTGCGTACCATTCTCAGCGTCAATCACGGTCACGCTTTCCACCGCAATTTTTGGCACGCTGCTGGCCATCATCTGCATCAGCACCTCTATTTTTTGATACAGAAAGACATCGTGCGCGTCGTCGCCTGCCGCCCGCCACGCTTCGCCCAGCCGCTGCAAGCCCAGCACCTGCGCCTTACCATCTTCTACAATGCTGGCTGCTTCGCCCTTTGCTTCCGCGATCGCCCGCTGCCGCCTCGCCTCAGCCGGAGCCACCACATCCGCCTGTAGCCGCTGCTGCGTCTCTATCACCCGCTCTTTTTCCACCTTAATTTCAGCCGTTGCCTCAGCCACCTGCACCGCCGCTACCGACTCCACCTCAGTCACCAGCGCCGTCCGCTTCGTCAGCGCATCGCGCACGCCCTTCACCGCCTCCATCTTGGCGATCTCTTCATCTCGCGTCAGTTCTCGCAGCGTGGTCACTCGCCTATTGGCCGAATCTTGCACGATCGACTGCGCCTTCGCCTGAGCCTCTGCAATACGAGCGTCACGCTGTAATTCAGCCTGCTGCTTGCGGCCAATGCTGTCAAGATAGCTAACGTCATCTGAAATCGTTTGAATTTGCAGGCTGTCGAGCATTAGCCCCAGTCGCTGCAAGTCCTCTTCGGCCTCTTCTAGCAGGCTGCGAGCAAACGCAATCTGGTCGCCGTTCGCTTCTTCTGGTGTGAGAATAGCGAGCACGCCGCGCAGGTTACCTTCCAAAGTCTCTTTTGCCAGCTTTTCAATTTGATCTCGATTCTTGCCTAGCAGCCTTTCAATGGCGTTGTGAATCGTCGGCTCCTCACCGGCCACTTTAATGTTGGCGACGCCTGTTACGGTCAGCGGAATACCGCCCTTGCTATAGGCGCCCACCACCTTTAGATCAATAATCATGTTTGTCAGATCCATCCGAAAGGTTCGCTCCATAAAGGGCACTTGCAGGCTACTGCCGCCTTTCACCAGCCGGTAGCCAACCTCTTGCCCTTCCCCAATCTGCGTGGGCGTACCGGCAAAAATTAGGACTTCTGAAGGCTGACAGATGTAGTAAAGATTGCGAATGACCACCCAGGCGCTGCTAGAGCCTAGAGCCAGCGCGCTAAACAAAATAAACAATGTTGTCATGAGTTCTCTCCTGGTTTGATAAAAGTTGTTACGTGTCCGGCTATATGCCCAGCTAAGACGCAGCTACCCGGCTTGCCACCAAAGACCGAGACGATGGCTTAAGCGCACTGGCCACATCAATACCCAGCGTGTCTTCCGAGGCTTCTAAAAACTGTTTAATCACTCGTAGGTAGATGCCCACGACGTTAGAAACAGCCTCTCCATCGCCATTGTCAATAATGCTAATGTGCTGAAGGTCTAGCATTGAGGGCACTTTAATCGCCTCGCGCAGCACTGTTTCAAACTGTTGAATCACAAACATCGCTGAAGCGTCTGTACCAATTTCCTGCCATACCTTTGTCAGTAGCTCGTTCACATAGGCCTCAGCCTGCACGCTTTCAGACAGACTCGCAGCTTCACCCTCTGCGCGCAGTACTTTGGCCTGAAGACCCGCTTCAGCTGGCAGAATCTCTTCTGCTTGCAGGCGATAGCGCTCGCGTTCGGTTCGTAGCGTCTGTAGCTCTTGCTCTGCGATCGCCTTGCGTTCCTTCGCCGCTGCCGCCGTAATCGCCTCTTCCGTCCGCACCTGTTTGGCCAGCTTTGCTTTAATCTCACGCAGCCCGTTTTCACGCTCTACAATCGTTACCTTGTCCTGCGTCTGCGCCACCCGCCCTTGTTCCTCACATTCCGCTTCAATCTGCATAGCCGCCGCTAGCGCATCGCTTTCAGCAATTTCAGCATCACGAATAATCATCGCAATCCGCTGACGGCCCAGCGACTTCAAATAGTCCACGTCATCAGAGACATTCTGAATTTTGAGAATATCGAGCTGTAGGCCCAGCTTTGATAGGTCACTGCTGACGCCAGAAGCAATTCGTTCGGCAAACTTTAGCCGATCTTCATTCACCTGCTCCGGCGTCATTGTTGCGACCACGCCGCGCAAATTTCCTTCTAGCGTCTCTCTGGCAACCCGCACAATCTCAGCGGGCTTATGATCTAAAAAGCGCTCAATTGCGTTACCAACCACGCCCGGATCGCTAGAGATTTTGATGTTTGCGATCGCCTGCAAGTGCAGCGGAATTCCCCCTTTAGAATAGGCATTGTGCACCTCCACCGGCACCGGCATTGTCGTCACATCCATCCGCTTCACCGTTTCCACAATCGGAATGCGGAACGCCCGCCCGCCGGTCAAAATCCGAAAGCCTACGTCCTGACCGTCTTTATTTTTCCACTTACGCCCCGATAGGATAACGACCTCATTGGGGTTAGCCACCACTAAAAACGAGCGCAGCAGCCAAGCGCCTAGAACTGTCGAAATAAGCCCTAAAGAGAGAACGCCTAGTCCGCCGATTTCGTAAGGCTTGTCATAGGCAGTAGGCAAGGAAGGCAGTGGAGGCGTTGTTTCTGACGTTTGAGCAACAATCTGGGAGAGCAGTGGGGGGGTCGTAGCGTTGCTAAGCAGTTGAAAAGATCTCATAAGTTATTCTCTTGTGTGTAAAGAACAGCGGAAATTCTGAAGCAAAAAACTAGCTAGAGTCAAAGCTTTCGTCCGGAACGACCCAGGCGTAAGACTTTCTGACCTGAACAATCAGCACGCGATCGCCCCGAGTAAAGGCGTTCGGATAGTCAGTAATAGCCGCAATCTCATGAGTGGAGTGATTGGAAGAGAGCACTACCTTGCCTTTTGATTTGTAGTCAAAAGGGACTTGCACGGTGGCAATACGGCCAGATAGAGAGCGATGGTGAGTTAAGCTGCTCGCTGATATCTTTTTGCGAACTGTAAATAGAGAAAGAACAACTAACGCGCCGCAGGCAGCACCGACGCCGACAGCAGCAGCAGCCGCTAAAATGAGAAAATCATTCTGAATAGGACTTGCCTCAGCACTACGATTTTGTTACTCACAAATTACGTAGAGAGCGTATGAGGCTGACGCCAGGAAGTTTACAAAACTTAAGACTGCTGTTGAAGCCCCATTATTTGAAGCCCCATTATTCGGAGTCCCATTATTCGGAGCCCCATTATTCAGAGCCTCACTATCATGAGCTTTAGCGATGAAAAGTCATCTATGCCGTTCAAAAAGCACTGGCGTTCAGCCTGCGTACTCACGATAAAATAGTGAGCCCCGCTACATTTTTGTCCAACGAACATAACGAACACATGGTGACGACAGCAATACCTGCCGCAGGCTCAAGCGCCACGGATTCAAATACGGTAGAGGCGGCATCACTAGCTGCACTCGATAACAAGCTTTCTAAACGCTACATAGCGCTAGATCCAGACGGCTACTTTCTAATTTATCTCGACCGTGAAGCCGCACTGATCTGCGCCAAGCACTTCGCCAACACCATCAACGAAAAAGGGCTTGCCTGCGATCCTGAAACCGGCAAACCTCTATCCGTGCGCGGCGGTAGCACCCGCCCAGCAGAACAGCTCTTCACCGGGCGAACGGCCAAAGAGCTGTGTATGAAAATATTTGAGGACAAAGAGAACCCCTGTCCGATTAGCTATTTAGACCACGCCGCATACCTAGGCAGAGAATTTGTTCGCGCAGAAATCGCCCTACTCCAAGGTGCGGAATACGTACAAGATTGAGCAAGAAAGGCTGAGGCAGGCAGCTGCTGAGAGGTAAAGGGCAATTCCGGTAAGCAAAGCGGGTAACTCCAGAGTAATAGACCGTTAATAAACTACTGACAGTTACGGCGATCGCGTCCCCCAATGATCGGGATCATTCGCTTCCTCAGCAATTTTTCTTGATGAGATGAAGCCCGTATAAACACGGTCTATTCAGCTCGCGCCTCTAAACGTACGCAAATAGCATACGCAAATAAAGCCCGCAGCTAGTCTCTACAAAAGACGGCTGCGAGCTTTATTAAAGCAATCTTCGAGACAAGCCGCGAGCTAGACCGTCGCCATGGATGGGCTGCTCACAGTCGCCACATCAGACAAAATGCCTTCAGCCTGCGCCATATAGAGCATCAAGTCCATCACGCGATTGGAATAGCCCCACTCGTTGTCGTACCAAGCCAGTACTTTGAAGAAGTGATCGTTCAGCTCCATGCCAGCTTTTGCATCAAAAATGCTGGAGCGAGGATCGCCCGTAAAGTCTGAAGACACCAGCGGCTCTTCGGTGTAGCCCAGCACGCCTTGCAGGCTATCCAAAGAAGCTTCCTGCATTTTGGTGCAAATTTCAGCGTAGGAAGTCGCCTTCTCAGTGCGGAACGTCAGATCAACCACCGAAACGTCAGGCGTGGGTACGCGAATCGCCATGCCTGTCAGCTTACCTTCTAGTTCAGGCAGTACCAGCGTCACTGCTTTTGCTGCACCGGTAGAAGCGGGGATCAGGTTTTGGCCTGCGCCACGACCGCTGCGGAAGTCCTTATTGCAGGGGCTATCAACCGTTGGCTGAGTGGCCGTAGACGCATGAATCGTCGTCATCAGCCCTTCTGTTAGGCCAAAGTTATCGTTGATCACCTTTGCAATCGGCGCAAGGCAGTTGGTAGTGCAGCTTGCGTTAGAGACAATCTGATCGGTGTCGGGGTTGAAAGTCTCGTGGTTAACGCCGACTAAGAACGTACTGACTTTATCAGGGCTCTTGGTAGGCGCAGAGATGATCACGCGCTTAGCACCGGCAACGAGGTGAGCTTTTGCGGTGTTGTAGGTCGTAAAGAGACCGGTTGATTCAATCACGTAGTCAGCGCCAATTTTGCCCCAAGGCAGTTCAACTGGGTTGCGAATGGAGGTACAGGGAATGAAGCGACCGTTCACAAGGATGCCGCCATCACGGGCTTCTACATCACCAGGGAAGGTGCCGTGAGTAGAGTCGTACTTGAACAAGTAGGCCAATGTTTCGGGCGGCACTAGGTCGTTGATACCGACGAACTCGATGTTGCTATTATTGATTGCCGCGCGGAAAACGAGGCGGCCAATGCGGCCAAATCCATTGATGCCAACTTTTAGAGCAGCCATAAGCAGTTTAATGAGGGGTTAGAGAAGGTTTGTAGCGAAATATGTTCATAGGCGAAGAACGTAGTCTCGCTTCATCGTTATTCAGTTTCGCTTCGCTAGTTATTAGTTATAGAGAAAAAAATCAAAAAGTGGGAGAACTACACTTTTCCTTCAGAGTTCAACCCAAGGTACGATACAAACTACTTAAGAGATGTAACAGAGTGTACAAAAATATATAGGAAGGTCACCAATTAGGCATATTTGGTTCAGCCGCTATTATTTGCGCTATTGGCTGCCACTACACAAGCAATACTGCGGTGCCACAAGACCGTTTTGTTCAGCAGCTGGTGTTTAAAATGAGTTCTCATACGGTCGATGTCAGCCAAAGAGAGACCGTAGGCGGTGAGGCGATCGCAATACTTCCCCCCAGCTTTGAGCCACCGCTGTAACAGCGCCGAAGACACCATCACCTCCGTTTGGGTCGTCGAAACCGCAATATTACAAGCGAGTCCTGCTTGCTCAAAGTATCGCTGCAAATCAGCCGCATCCCAGTTCACCATCACATCGTCAGCCGCAGTGAACAATTCAGCCTCAGCGGCGGCAAACTGAGCCAATAAATCACGCTCTACCGTTGAGGTATCTAGCAAAGCTGAAAGCCGCTGCCCGCGAGCAGGAATCGATTCAGCCAAAGCAATCTTACCTTTATCACTCAGCAGCTGACTGAGCTGTTTTACGGCATCGGCCTTGTTTGCGATCGCCATCAAAGCATTCCGGCCGAGAATGCCATCAAAAGCATCTGGAACAGAAACGCCTGTATCGTTCTGTTGCTTTAAGGCTTTCATCCAGTCAAAGTCTTCTATTTTCAGAACATGCGGTCTGGTTAGCTCGCTGAGCATTTCAGACTGTTCTACTAGCGCTGTATAGTCTTTTGCCATATGCACACAGCTATACACGCCCCCTTCAGGCACCTGCCGCACCGCTTCCCAGGTCAGCAGGCCAGTACTTGCGTTGAGATCGAGCAATAGGTGATGGCGCTGAGGGTTTAGCTCGGTGAACAGGCGATCGCGCACCTCCCCCATCTGTTCCCCTAGCGCGCCCGTCGCCCGCTGCAACCACCGATCCTGCGCCTGATTTTGCGGCCCAAACGTCAGCGCCTCCGGCAGCGAACGCTCTAAGTTACGCTCTACTAACGCCGCCAGCTGAGCCTCTCGCCGCCGCGCCACCTTGAGCTGAATTCCCGCCTCATAGCCCTGATCCGAAGGCTGATAAAACACCTGCCCCTGCAAGCTTCCCGGCAAATACTGCTGCGCCACCCAGTGATCGCGATACGCATGCGGATACAGATAGCCCGCCCCGTGACCGAACCCTTTTTTATCCCGAGTCGCATCGCGCATCGCGTTCGGCACCTCTCCTTCTTTTTCATCCTTCACCGCCGCTAGCGCGTCAAAAAATGCCATCACGCTATTACTCTTCGGCGCAGTCGCCAAGTACAGCGTCGCCTGCGCCAAAGGATAGCGTCCCTCCGGCATTCCCACCCGATCAAACGCCGCCGCACAGCCGGTTACCACCACCACCGCATTTGGATCGGCCATACCCACATCTTCTCCAGCCAAAATCACCAGTCGCCGAAAAATGTAGCGCGGATCTTCTCCGGCATACACCATTCGCGCCAGCCAATACAGCGCCGCATCAGGATCAGAGCCTCTCACGCTTTTAATAAAGGCGCTAATAATGTCGAAGTGCGCATCGCCTTCTTTGTCATATAAAACGGCTCGCTGCTGAATCGAATCTTCAGCTACAGGTAGCGTGATATGAACAGTGCTTTCATCGTCAGGCGGGGTGGTTTCTACCGCCAGCTCCAACGCATTCAACAGCGTCCGCGCGTCTCCATTCGCCACATTAATCAAGTGGTCACTTGCCGCTAAATCTATCTGAACGTTCTTTGCCCCATAGCCTCTCTTTTCATCTTCTATCGCCTGTTGCAAAATGCCTTTCAAATCTGTTGCATCTAAAGGCTTCAGCTGAAAAATGCGAGAGCGGCTAACCAGCGCCTTATTCACTTCAAAAAAAGGATTCTCGGTGGTCGCACCGATCAAAATCACCGTGCCATTTTCCACCCAGGGCAGCAGCGCATCCTGCTGAGACTTGTTAAATCGATGCACTTCATCAATAAACAAAATCGTCCGCTGACCGTACTGCCCGCGATGCGTCTGCGCCTGCTCAATCGCCGCTCGAATATCTTTTACGCCGCCTAGCACCGCATTGATCGCGACAAACTGGGCCATTGTCGTATTGGCGATAACTCTAGCTAGGGTTGTCTTTCCTGTTCCTGGCGGGCCGTAAAAAATAACAGAAGAGAGCTGATCGGCTTCAATGGCGCGGCGCAGCAGCCGACCGGGGCCAATAATGGCGTCTTGACCGATAAATTCACTGAGCGATCGCGGCCTCATTCGAGCCGCCAGCGGAGCCTCCGCCTCGATTAGCTGCCGCTGCTGGTGCCCAAACAAATCCATCCATTAAATCCATAGACAACGCTGCCATTTTGAGTGCAAAGCAGCCCTACGCATCTCACATATAAAGAAATCTTTTGGGCACATTAAAGTCAAAAGAGCGCCTATCTGGCCCAATGATTCCGTTTTCAGCGCACATGCTCATATAGGTAATTTCCTTGATGCTTGCCGACCGTTCCACCAGCAATCACACGCTAGAAGCAAAACCTATCATAGACGCCACTGCCTGCTTTAGCGCGCTGTGGAGTAACCGTCTCTATGGAATGTACATCGTAGAAGTGATAGAAGGCGGCAAAGATTTTCGCTTTTTAGCGTTTAATGATGCTATCTATCAGCAAAAGGGACTTGCTAACAGCAGTCCGGTACCGCTCGACGAGCTGATTGGCAAACGGCTCAATCAGGCCTTACCCGAGGACGTTGCTCAGCGCTATCACCAGCAGTATGCGGCCTGCGTTAGCTCTAGGCATATTATTGAGTTTGAAGTCCATATTCCTAGTCAGAGCGGTGATACCTGGTGGAATTTCAGCGTTGATCCGGTGAAGAATGCCGCCAGTGAGATTTATCAGCTGATTATTACCACCGCAGATATCACCGATAGGCGGCAAGCAGAAGTTGCGCTGCATACGTCCCAGCGAGTGCTACAGCAGGTGATCGACGCGATGCCATTGGCGATCGTATGGAAAGATCGTGACAGCGTTTATCAAGGCTGTAACCTTCCCTGTGCCAAAATTGCAGGCTTTACCAACGTCGTCGATGTCGTGGGTAAAACCGATTACGAGATGACGTGGAAAAAAGAAGAGGCGGATTGGTTTGTAGCATGCGATCGCAAAGTGATGAATGCCAACCGCGCAGAGATGGATATCATTGAGCCTCAGCTCCAGGCCGATGGAAAAGAAGCTTGGCTCAGCACCAGCAAAATCCCATTGCATGACAGCGACGGCCAGGTGAACGGCATTTTGGTCATGTTCGAAGACATTACCGACAAAAAAGATGCTCAAGACCAGCAGCAAAGGCTGCTTGCGATTTTAGAAGCCACACCCGACGTTGTTGGAATCACGGATGCTGTCGGCAATCACCACTATCTCAACAGGGCTGGCCAGATTCTCTTTGGCGTATCACCCGATCAAACAAATCAGTTTCACCTTAGCGATATTACTCATCCCGATATCGCTAAGATGCTGATTACAGAGGCATTGCCAATTGCCACTCAAATGGGTAGCTGGCACGGCGAGTCTATCATTTTGAATAGTGACGGGCAAGAAGTTCCTGTTTCTCAAGTGATTATCTGTCATAAAACGGATGAGGGGAAAGTTGCATATTTTTCTTCTATTACTCGAGATATTAGCGATCGCAAAGCCACCGAAGCGCTTCTAAAAGGCACCGCCGAACGCCAAGCCGTGCTTAACGAAATTACGGCCCAAGTCCGTAACTCTCTCGATCTTGATACCGTCATTGCCACCACCCTTATGACCCTGCACCAGGGGCTCAAGCTAGACTACTGCGGGTTTGCATGGCTAGAAAACACGGTTGATGCACCTGCTTGGCATGTTGTTCAAGCCATCGACGATACAGATCACGGGATTTCGCTAGGGGAGACTGAAGGCGATCGCCTCGGCAGCAGTATCAGCTGCTTAGTCAATCAAAAGCTAACCCGAGTAGACGACGTACGCTATTGCCCAGACAAAGCACACCAAGCTTTTCTTAACCGGCTAGGCATCTGCTCAGAGATTCTTCTTCCCATTCGCACAGACGCTGACAGAACGGGTGTGATTATCTGCTATCACATCCACAAAACACATACCTGGAGCACAGGCGATATAGAGCTGCTTCAGGCCGTGGGTAACCAGCTTGCGATCGCGATCAACCAGGCCAACCTCTACACCCAAAGCTGCCGTCAGTCCCAGCAGCTCACCGCCGCGCTCGACCAGCTCAAGCGCACCCAGGCTCAGATTATCCAGGCCGAAAAAATGTCCAGCCTTGGCCAAATGGTCGCAGGCGTCGCCCACGAGATTAACAACCCCGTCAACTTCATTCACGGCAACCTAGAGCCCGCCCAAGACTACACAGAAGACTTACTGGGCCTCATTGATCTGTATCAAAAAACATACACAGAAACCACGCCGGAAATTGAAGCAGAATTAGAAGTTGTCGATTTAGCCTTTGTAAGGCAAGATCTTCCCAAGCTGTTGAACTCCATGGTCGTTGGCACCAACCGAATTCGAGAGATCGTACTTTCTCTGCGCAACTTCTCTCGACTAGACGAAGCTGCCGTTAAAACAGTCAACATTCACGAAGGCATCAACAGCACGCTTGTCATTCTTAACCATCGCCTTAAAACCAATCAAAACACCAACAATGATTTGACCAAAAAGAGTTCTCCTATCGAAGTCACCAAGCAGTACGGACAGGTGCCACCGGTAGACTGCTATCCCAGTCAGCTCAACCAGGTCTTCATGAACATCTTTGCTAACGCCATTGACGCGCTAGAAGATCACCCGCAGCCGCAGCTCATCGTCACCACAGAAGTCGTAAACCCTAACACGCCCGAGGCCAGAGCTATCATTCGCATCGCCGATAACGGAAGCGGCATTCCCAAACATATCCAGCCTCAGGTTCTCAATCCCTTTTTCACCACCAAGCCAGTTGGGAAAGGCACCGGTATGGGTATGTCGATTAGCTATCAAATTATTACTGAAAAGCATAGCGGCAAGCTTACTTTTACCTCAGAAGCTGGCAAAGGTACCGAATTTACAATTGACATTCCCGTTCACCAGCCAGAATTGATTGACGTAGATTAAAGTGAATCTTGCAAAATTAACAGCCTCAACAAATTCTCCATACTAAAAACAAAAAATATCCAGAAGAAAGTTATTCTCCTGGATATTTCTATTTCTGCTGATGATTTTCTACCGGCTAGCTATCACCAAAAGCTCGGCTTGTATCTACCGATTAGCGAGCTTTTTTTTGCCCACTTTGCGCAACCGAATTGATTCAGGGGTAACCTCCACCATTTCATCAGGCCCGATATACTCAAGCGCTCGCTCCAAGCCCATCTCCATCGGCGACTGAAGCTGCACCAGCTCATCACCCGACGCGGCCCGGTGGTTGGTTAGCTGCTTTGCCTTACAGATATTCAGCTCAAGATCTTGGTTCCGGTTAGCCTCGCCCACAACCATGCCCTTGTACACCTTAGTACCCGGCTCAATAAAGAACGTGCCTCTATCTTCAGCATTCTTCAGCGAGTAGAACGTCGCGACACCTTCCTCAAAGGAAATCAGAACGCCATTGCGACGCGTCTCAATTTCACCCGACATCGGACGATACTCCAAGAAGCTGTGGTTCATAATTCCCGCGCCGCGTGTGGCCCGCATAAACTCACCTCTAAAGCCAATCAGGCCGCGAGCTGGAACCACAAACTCAAGCTGAGCGCGGCCGTCACCAGAGACCATCATGTCTTTCATTTCAGCTTTGCGGTTACCTAGCCGTTCCATGCAGCCACCGACGGCTTCTTCAGGCACGTCGAGCACCAGCTGCTCAAAGGGCTCGCAGGGCTTGCTGTTCACTTCACGGTAAATTACCTGAGGCTGTGAAACCTGGAACTCGTAGCCCTCACGGCGCATCGTTTCAATTAAAATGCCGAGGTGAAGTTCGCCGCGACCGGATACGGCAAAGCGATCGGGAGAGTCAGTTTCTTCAACGCGCAAAGCGACGTTGGTTTCTAGCTCACGGTTGAGGCGATCGCGCAATTGACGAGACGTCACAAAGCTACCTTCTTGCCCTGCGAATGGCGAATCATTCACCGCAAAGGTCATCTGTAGCGTAGGCTCGTCTACCTTAATTAGCGGCAGCGCCTGCGGATCGGTCGCGCAGGTAATCGTTTCACCAATGTTGGCATCGGCAAAGCCTGCAACCGCAACAATATTACCGGCAGTCGCTTCTTGTCTTTCTACGCGGGCAAGGCCTTCGAAGCCCATCAGCTTCGTAATTTTGCCTTTCACAATCTTGCCGTCTTCTTTCACCAGCGCGCACTGCTCGCCCATGCGAATCGTGCCGTTGTGAATTTTACCGATCACAATACGACCGAGATAGTCGGAGTAGTCGAGCGTCGTTACCTGAAGCTGCAACGGCTTGTCAGGATCGCCGATCGGTGGAGAAACATGGTGAATAATCGATTCAAACAAAGGCTTCATGTCTTTGTCTTCTTCTTCCATTTTTTCTTTGGCAAAGCCCGAAAGGCCAGAGGCAAAGAGGTAAGGGAAGTCGCACTGATCGTCATCAGCACCTAGCTCAATGAACAGATCGAGCACTTTATCAACAGCGGTGTGGGGGTCGGCTCGAGGTCGATCGATTTTGTTGACAACAACAATCGGACGCAGGCCCTTTTCTAGGGCCTTTTTGAGGACAAAGCGCGTTTGCGGCATGGGGCCTTCATTGGCATCCACAATTAGCAAGCAGCCGTCAACCATACCCAGCACGCGCTCTACTTCACCGCCGAAGTCCGCGTGGCCAGGGGTATCTACAATATTAATTAGCGTTTTGCCGTAGTACACCGCCGTGTTTTTCGACAGAATAGTGATCCCTCGTTCCCGTTCCAAATCGTTAGAATCGAGCACACAAGTGGGGACGGCTTCGTTGTCGCGGAAGATACCGGACTGCTCTAGCAGGGAGTCTACGAGTGTGGTTTTGCCGTGGTCTACGTGGGCGATGATAGCAACGTTACGGATAGGAAGGCTCATGAGGTCTCTCGAAGGTGGCTGAAATGCCAACGGAACAATGGCCCGCGAATGGAGTGCGAGCACAGAAAGGCTGCTACTCAGATGACGATTACTTACGCCCTCTAAATAAAGCTTAATCAATTGTAACTTATACGTTCACACCCGTGGGCCTCAAACCCTGACAATTTGGGCTCTTTGACGCGATCAACGAGGGAATCGCCCGCTTGTCAAAGAGCAAATCCTTACGGGCTGGGTGATGGAGACGAACTGCATGGTGAAGCTGATAAAAAGCCGCTAAAAAATAATCGCCGACCGACCGAACGCTAGTTTGCAGAAATCATCAGCTACAGAGATTCCATAGCGCAGCCGAATGGCATCGGTATATCTATCTAAAGGGCGTTTGATTTAGATTCTGAACACCCTCAATAATAAAGACGTAAAGACATAGCTGAACTCTCAGCCCGCTCGGAACCTCTATCGATTACCCAAGTTACTAGCGATGAGAACCCATAGTATTGTTGTCATTGGCGCGTCTGCGGGCGGTGTTCAGGCACTTCAGTCTCTATTTTCACAGTTTCCAGCTAATCTAGAGGCTTCATTTTTTGTGGTGCTCCATGTCTCACCCGAGTCTCCTAGGCTGCTGGCAACCCTAATCGATAAGTCCAGTCCGCTAACCGTAAAGTTTGCTGAAGATCGCGCTTCGATTGAGCCCGGTTGTGTGTACGTAGCGCCGCCCGATTTTCACCTGCTTGTTAAGCCAGGACACATGCGAATTCATCGAGGCCCCAAGGAAAACCGGCATCGTCCGGCGGTTGATCCGCTATTTCGCTCGGCGGCGATCGCCTACCGCGCCCAAACTATCGGCGTTGTCCTCACGGGCTACCTAGACGACGGCACCTCTGGGCTCATCGCGATTAAGCGCTGCGGCGGGATTGCCGTGGTGCAAGATCCTGAAGATGCCGACTACCCGGATATGCCTGCCAACGCGATCGCAGAAGTCGAGGTGGACTATCGCCTGCCGCTGGCTAAAATGGGTAGCGTCATTCAAGAAATTATTAAGCAGCCCGCTGCTGCGGTTGAAAGCGTGCCCAAAGATATTGTGATGGAAGCTGAAATTGCCGAACGCACAATGAGCGAAATTAACAAAGAGCAGTCACTGGGTCATCTGGTGCCCGTCAGCTGTCCGGACTGTAGCGGCCCGCTGTGGCAAATCGACACAGATCAGACTCAGCGCTACCGATGCCATGTTGGGCACGGCTTTACGGCCAAAGCCCTCATGGCCGGTCAAGACAAAACCTTGGAGCAGGCGCTGTGGGCCGCCATGCGAACCATGGAGGAGCGCGCCAACGTCGCGCTCATGATGTCAAAAAATGAAAAATCGCGAGGTCGCGACCGCCTGGCTAAAACCTACCAGGAAAAATCTCAGACCTCGAAAGCGCACGCTCAAACCATTCGAAAGCTGCTGATAGAGGGCTAATCGAAAAGGCTAGCATTTTTATTTGGAGAAATGTTAATACAAGTAACATTTAAGTAAATATCACAGGAGTACTTTCAAACTATGCATTCAGACTCAACCCATGAGAACTCTGTAGAGGTATTCAGTGAGTCGCCAAATGCTGCTCAAGCAGACGTACGGGTTGCGTCGTCTTTTTTAACGGTAGGCATTGGCGCGTCAGCCGGTGGCCTAGAGGCATTTCAAACGTTTTTTCGGCATATGGACGAAAACAGCGGTATGGCCTTTGTGCTGATATCGCACCTGGCCCCCGATCACGACTCTCTCCTGTCTGAGCTTTTGGCCAAAGAAACTCAGATGACGGTGCTTCAGGTGCGCGAAGAAACGCCGCTAAAGCCCAATCAGGTATACGTTATTCCGCCAAACGCTACGCTCACGGTCGATGCTGGCATCCTTCGCCTCTCTGCGCCGGTTCAGGCCAGAGGCCACCGCGCCCCGATTAATATCTTCTTTCGCTCTTTAGCTGAAGACCAGGGAGAAAACGCCGTTTGCATTGTGCTCTCAGGCACCGGTAGCGACGGCACCATTGGGCTGAAGTCTATTAAAGAATTTAACGGACTGGCGATCGCCCAAGACAGCCAGAGCGCGAAGTACGACAGCATGCCCCGAAACGCAGTTATCACTGGGCTTGTAGACTACGTGCTGCCGGTTGAAGAGATTCCGGCAAAGCTGATTGAATACGCTAGGCACCGGGAAGGCTTACAGGCCAACTTAGGTGAAGATGGCATGCTGCCCCAGGCGGCAGATTCGCTCAGCCAAATTTGCGCGCTCTTGCGGCGACGGCTGGGCCATGACTTCAGCGGCTACAAGCAGGGCACGCTGATTCGGCGCATTCAACGCCGCATTCAAATTACGCAAAACGCCTCGGTAGAGGCCTACATTAAGTATCTCAAAGTAGACGATGATGAGATTCATTTATTGTTTAAGGACTTGCTCATTGGTGTCACGCACTTCTTTCGCGATCCCGAGGCCTTTAGCGCGCTCCAGCAGCATGTAATTGCATCACTTGTGCAAAACAGCGGCCCTGAAAAAACTATTCGCATTTGGATTGCAGGCTGTTCTTCAGGCGAAGAGGCTTACTCCATTGCCATGCTGGTCGCAGAAGAAGTAGAGCGGCAAGATGTGCGATCGCAAGTTCAGATATTTGCCACCGATATTGACGAGCGAGCCCTAGAGCAAGCGCGACATGCCCGCTACCCTGAAAACATTGCCGACCAGATGACGCCCGAGCGACTAGAGCGTTTTTTTGTGAAGCAAAACGGCCTGTATCAGGTTAATAAGCACCTGCGAGAGATGTGCATTTTCTCGCAGCACAGCCTGATTAGCGACCCGCCCTTCTCACGCCTCGATCTCATTAGCTGCCGCAACCTGCTGATCTATTTTGATACTGAGCTGCAAAAAAGACTCATTCCACTGTTCCACTACGCCCTTAGAGAAGAGGGCTGTCTGTTTTTAGGCAGCTCTGAAAACCTGTTTGAATATGGCGAACTGTTTCGCTCACTCAGCAAGCCATTCAGACTATTTCAGCGCAAGCAGACTATGGTGATGCCGCAAATCAACTTTCCTCTGGTTGATCGCAGCGCCTACCGCCAGCTATCACAAGTAAGCACCAAACGAGAGGTTGGCTACCAAAATCAAATCTCGCGCTCTGTAGAACGCGTGCTGCTTCACGACTACGCCCCTGGCTGCGTCATCATCAACGAGCAGCATGAGATTGTCTATTTCTTTGGCCGCACTGGCAGATATCTAGAGCCATCGCAGGGCGTTCCTAGCAACAATCTGTTTGACCTGGCCAAACTCGGGCTGCGGATGGATCTTAGAGCGGCCATTCGCCTGAGCAGATCTACTCACGACACGACGATAAGAGAGAATGTGTCTATCGAGAGCGATGGGCAAACAACCACAATCAACCTAATTGTTCGCCCGGTTAGAGACGCTTCAGAAAACAGCGGCCTGCTGATGGTGGTCTTTCAAGAGGTTAGCAAAGCAGTCCTGAGTGCTCTGGCTGAGCAGGACACGGAAAACGACAACGAGAACAAGGCCGCTCGGGAAGACACGGTGATTACCAATCAGCTTGAAGAGGAGCTGCGGATTACCAAAGAACAGCTCAGATCGACCGTTGAGGAAATAGAAACCTCTAACGAAGAGCTAAAGTCAGCCAACGAGGAGCTGCTGTCGATGAATGAGGAATTGCAGTCTTCTAACGAAGAACTACAGACCTCGAAAGAAGAGATGCAGTCAATTAATGAGGAGCTAGAGACGGTTAACGCTGAGCTGCGTAACAAAGTTGAAGAACTTGACAGCGCCAACAGCGACATTCAAAACCTGTTTGAAAGTACAAAAATTGCTACGGTATTTCTTGACCACGGCCTGAGAATTAAGCGATTTACACCGGCCACCACAAATTTGTTCAACCTCATTGGCACCGATATTGGTAGACCGATTACCGATATTTCCATACCGCTAGAAAACAGCGAAATTGAAGCTGATGTTCGCCAGGTGCTGCGATCGCTTGTGCCTATACAGAAAGAAGTGCAGCTCACCGACACAGGTAACTACTACAACATGCGCATCATGCCGTATCGCACGATTGAAAATGTGATCAACGGCGTTGTGGTGACGTTTGTAGATGTTACCAGCCTGCGAATGTCTAAAAACAGAGCAGAGGAATCGGCGCGCAGGCAAAGTGCGATCGCCCAACTAGGCACCTACGCGCTTCGAGGCAACAGCGCAGCTGCCGTATGCAAACGAGCCACTCAAATCGTCCGCGATACCCTAGGCTCAAATCTGTGCAGCCTCTTTGTAACACAAACAGAGAACCCAGAAGAGCTGCGGCTACAAAACGGCTGCGGCTGGCCGGCCAAAAGCATAGGCACCGTCACCATTAGCGCCACCAACTCTCACGTGGGCTACACGCTAGCCAGCGGCCAGTCAGTCGCTGTTCCTAGCTTCGCTGAAGAATCTCGCTTTAGCCCCTCAGCACAGCTACAAAACTTAAACATTGTCAGCGGCATCAGCGCGATTATTTACGGCACAGATCGCTCCTACGGCGTACTCACAAGCCACTATACCGAAGCCAACAGATGCACGTCAGAAGATATTTCTTTTCTTCAGGCCGTAGCGAATGCGCTGGCGGCCACGCTGCAAAGAGAGAGAACGACCCAGGCACTCGCTAAAAGTAGTGAACGGCTAGATTTGGCACTAGATGCTGGCAATATGGGCGTGTGGGAGCTAGACGTAGCCACTGGCATCGCGACCTGGAACAGAATTGAATACGAGCTGCTAGGACTTGATCCAGATGCAACCTATGCCACCAACGAGAATCTGTTCTACCGGTATGTGCATCCTGACGATATAGAGACTGTTCAATCAGAGCTAAGAGAGGCGATCGCCCGCGCAGCAGAATTTAACAGCGAGTTCCGTATTCTTTTAGGCGAGGGTCGCTGTCGCTGGCTAGCGGCCAAAGCCAGAGTATTTACAGACCCATCAGGCAATCCAACCAAAGTGATCGGCGTTAACTACGACATCACTGAGCGTAAGCAAACTGAAGAAGCGTTTAAAGCCGCCGACCATCGCAAAGACGACTTTTTAGCAGCGCTAGGCCATGAGCTGCGCAATCCGCTTAACGCGCTTAGCAGCAGCATCACGCTCATGCAAAGCACGACCGCTGAGCGCGCAGAATCGCTACGCAATATGGCCAGTCGCCAGCTACGTCAGCTCACCCGCCTGGTTGACGATCTGCTGGATGTATCCCGCGTTGCCCATCAAAAAATTCAGCTACGCCTTCAGCCGATGGATCTTATCGAGCAGCTACGAGGGCTCGTAGAAGACTATCAAATTCCCGCCGCCGAAAAAGATATTACCTTCAGCGCGACCCTGCCGCCAGCGCCGGTTTGGATCGATGGCGATGCGGTTCGCCTGACGCAGGCTTTTTCTAACATTTTGCGCAACGCTATCAAATTTTCAAACAGCGGCGATCGCATCGCCCTTTCTACTACCGTTGCAGAAGGGGTGATCACCACCACAATTACCGATACGGGCATTGGCATAGAAGCTGAGGCGATCACCCGCATCTTTACCGCCTTTAATCAAGAAGATCGCAGCCTAGCCCGTAGCGGCGGCTTAGGCCTAGGTCTTCCGCTGGCCAAAGGCATCGTCGAGCTTCATGGCGGGCAAATTTGGGCCGAAAGCGCTGGCATTGGACACGGCACCGAAGTCACCATCATGCTTCACGGCTTGGCCGATGCAGACCTAGCACAGCCAGCGCTTTCAGCAGCAGAACCCAGCTCACCCGCGCTATCTGAACCTAGCGAGTCATCCAAACGAATCTTGATTATTGAAGACAACGAAGACTCCGCTTTGGTGACCCAGTTCTTCTTAGAAGATTTGGGCCACTCGGTTGAAATAGCCAGGAATGGTGAGCAGGGACTTGCGATCGCCCGCCAAACCAAACCCGACGTTGTTATCAGCGACATCGGCCTCACTGCCGCAATGGACGGCTATACCATTGCCAAAGCCCTCCGAGCCGACCCCACGCTCAGCAACGTTTATCTTGTTGCCGCAAGCGGGTACGGACAGCCGGAGGACAAAGCCAAGGCCAAAGCAGCAGGGTTTGATGAGCATTTAACCAAGCCCATAGATCTTGACCAGCTCGGGAAACTGATTGCGCGATCGCCCAGCCAAAACCAAAGCTAACGCAGCTATCTACACGAACTCAAAATTGGCTTCATTGCTTAGCGCCGCCACCGTCGTGCCGTCCACCTGTCCTAAAGCTACGCTGCCAGCAAAGATAAAGGTCGTATCCGCCGTTCCATTTTCGCTGCTTCCTTGAAAAAAGCTCAGCCCATCAAAGCTGATATCAACCCCCCTAATTTTGTCCGTGCCTACTTGAAAGTCACCCAAGAAGCTATAGGCGTCCCTTCGCATCACAAAGGTGTCGCGGCCCCCGCCACCAAACAGAGAATTGAAGCCGCTGCCGCCATCAATTAGGTCATCACCGGCCCCTGTTTGAATGTAGTCATCTCCCGAGCCGGTCACCACGTCCTTGCGACCGCCACCGCTGGTAATCATGTAAACAAAGTTGTCTCCATCTCCCGCTCTAATCGTGTCTGTACCAGAACCGATTCCGATCGTGTCGATACCGCTGCCTGTGGTGATTGAATAGTTGCCGTTTTGCACCCAAACCGTGTTGTCGCCGTTGCCCAGATTTAGGATGTCATCACCGCCGCCACCGCCAGTGCTATATACAAAGTCGTTGCCGCCTCTGGTCGTTACAATATCTCTTCCGATACCCGCACTAATTAAGTTGTTACCGCTGCCCGTCACGGTATTGTTGCCGCCATTGACAAAAAAGTTATCGTTGCCGCTACCTAAGTTAATCACGTTGTTACCGCCACCTTGACCAATGGCGTACACAAAGTCATTACCGGCCCCTGCATCTACAGACATATTGCCATCACCGATGCCAACGATATCGTCACCGCCTTGGCTATCAACCATGTCGTTGCCTTGCACACCTGTCCAAATGTTGTCGCGCCCCCCTGTGCCAACAATAAAGTCGTTGGCATCACCGCTACCGTCCGTGCTGCTAAAGATTGCACCCTGATACTGCTCGCCAGCACCAAATGCTCGACCAGCCAGTACATTAGATCCGTTCACAAAAGCAGTCGGCTGTAGGGCAGCTTGGCCAAACACAACAAAGCTCTTACCACGCGTGCTGCTACCGCTGGGGTTTGCCATCACCAGATCGTCAATCCCGTCGCCATTAAAGTCTCCGGTACCGCTAACCGCACGGCCCGGAAAACTAGAGACACTTGGGCGGGTATCGAAAAACCGCAAACCGTTATGACCGTTTAGATTTGCAAGATCAACAATGCCGCTCCTACCGATGTTGCGATCGCCAAAAAGAACAAAGCTGCCATTTTCGTTGGCCGAGCCAATAATCAAATCAGCGATGCCATCTTGATTAACGTCACCTGCACCACTAACCGAGCTGCCAGATCGACTAAAGCTACTGGTGCCATTAACTTTAAACCCGTTGGTGCCATCTAAACTAGACAGTTCAAAGCTGCCATTGCTACCTAGCCCATTGCGACCAAAGATGACGTAGCTTTCACCAGCGTTACTTTCACCATTGGCATCGGCAGGCGGCGCAGTCACAATAAAGTCGTCAATGCCGTCATTATTAACATCACCAACGCCACTTAGCGATTCACCTAACCCGTCTCCTCTAGCTAAGCCGGCAATCACAAAGCCGTTGCTGCCGTTCAAATCAGACAGCTCTAAACTACGACCAAAGCTTCTACGACCAAACACGACATAGCTCTCACCAGCGTTCTGAATATCATTTGGATCGGCAGACGGCGCACCAATAATGAGATCGTCTAACCCATCATTGTTAACGTCTCCAATCATGCTAACTGCGGTACCGGAGCGATCGCTAAAATCATCAATCCCATTCAGCGCAAACCCATTGCTGCCGTTAAGGTTGGAAACGTTTAAGCTACCGCCAGCCCCTATTCCACTGCCGCCAAATATCACATAGCTCTGGCCGGAGCTAAATCCATTCGGATCAGCTTCAGGCGCGCCGATAACCAAATCGCTGATGCCATCGCCGTTAATATCTCCGCCGCCGCTTACCGAGCTGCCTAAGCGATCGTTACTGCGAGTGCCCGTAATGCTAAAGCCGTTATTGCCATTCAAATTGTCTACAGCAAGCCCGCTACCGAAGCTGCCGCTAGGGCCGCCGAACACAACATAGCTACTGCCATTATCGGTTCCTGGTGTGCCGACAATGACATCATCAAACCCATCATTGTTTATATCTCCAGCTGCGCTAACAGAAGTCCCAGAGAGGTCACGGCTATTCTCTCCGGTAATCGCAAAGCCGTTACTGCCATTAAGCGTCGTGAGATCGAAGCTACCGTCAACACCTACGCCAGAGCCACCAAATATAACGTAGCTCTCACCATTGTTCGATTTTCCGTTTCTGTCTGCGCCAGTAGCACCCACAATCAGGTCAAAGATGCCATCGCCATTGATATCGCCTGCGCTGCTAACAGAAAAGCCTAATGCATCAAAACCAATACCTGTAATCGTAAAACCGTTGCTGCCGTTGAGATCGGAAAGGTTAAAAGTTGAGCCAAAAGTCATGAGTATGTTTGTATGAGATTTGTAGAATCTGCACCCGTCTTGGAGCTCAATATGCTCTACGCATAACTTTTGTACGGGCTATTGCTGCTCAGTTCTCATTTAATGACTATGTGTTGACGAAAATTCGTAGATATTCATGAATAGTGCAAACTATTCAAGCATCAGGTCTGTTTCTTTGTGAAATGCTGCTAGAATTTGGCAGCTCAGCGCCGCATCGCCGACAAAACTGCGCGTCTGTTTCATGACCCAGCAGCTCACAGCGATTGCACACCACCCGCACGGGATCTTTCACCTTTGTAAACTGCTGAATAAAGTTGCCAACCTGAGTTGGAATCAGCGCAATCCCCGTCAAAATCATGAGGATGGTGAGCCCGCGCCCTGCTTCTGAGACGGGCGTAATATCGCCAAAGCCCACCGTCGTCATCGTCACAACAGAGAAATAAACTGCGTCTAAAAAGGTGACAAACTTTTCGCTATTGGCCTGATGCTCAGCCTGATAGATTGCACCAGAGTAGATGAAAATAATTGCGAAGAGCGTGAAAATAATTCGGGCGAGAATGAGGCTTTCTGCACCGCTGATGCGGGTAACCCAGATCTTTTGCTCAAAGAAGCGCGCCAGCCGTAGAATTCTCAGCCAGCGAATGAGCCGTAGAGATCGCGTATCGACAAAGCCCAGCACCACTGGCAAAATAGACACCAGATCGATTAGGCCGTAGAAGCTGAAAATAAATTTGAGCGATCGCTCCGCCGACCACACCCGCACAAAATACTCCACCGTAAACAGCGCTAGAATCACCCGATCGGTAATCGCGAGTCCCGTTTGAACCGATTGGGGCAGCGGATAGGTTTGCACGGCAAATAGCGCAGCAGACAGAATGATGAGGAGTGCGATCGCTCCGTTCACCACCACCCCAACCACATCATCGCTCTCATTTAATACATGCCGCACGCGTTCCTTTAAGGTCATCTCTAAATATCTGCTTTTACATAACGGTAATCGAGACCTCGGCAGTCATTAGCCGATAGGATGTCGCTGGGCAAGCGCAGCTAGAGGCTCTCCTTCGCGCTCATGCGATCTCAATTTTAGAGCCTATCCCTATCAGGATTTTTTCTGTTCACAAAGGCCGTATGGCATGCGCTGTCAGGGCAATATAAATCAAGGTAGAGGCACAGCTCGTCCTTTCTGGGGAATTCCTAGTGAGTGAGAAAAGTAAGACCTACTGCCCCCTTAACTATTGCCCCTTTATTGTTAACCATGACATGGCACGATTCCGACTGCATGGTTTTCGTCAGCGCTTCAGACTACGCGAAAAAATTGCAGCCGGATATTTAGGCGTTCTGATTATTTCAATTGGGGGTGTCCTGCTTGGCTATGTCGTAGGCGATTATTTCGAGTACAAGTCTATCAAAACAGCAGAAGTGCTGGCGGAGAGCTTAGATCACCTCAACCACGTACAAGTCGGACTGCTTAGAACCCACAACTATAGATACCGATTAATGTCTCGAAGCGAGGACATCTCAGAGCGAGAAGACCTTACCGATTTGATACGCCATCAGGCAGAACTTGAAGCAACTTGGTTAACCTTGCAAGCCCATGTTGAGAAAACGCCAGTAATGTATGGTGTCGAGAATCCAGTCTCAAGCCTCATTGAAAGCTTTGTAGAAAAAAATCGTACCGACTTCGAGGCTTATATTGATGGGTTAGACCAGTTAGTCTTTGACCTTGAATCCCAGTACATCCAAACGCAGAATAGCGATATTGTAACTGCTGATTTCATGTCATCTGAGGCAAGCGTCAGCCCTGCCGATGTAGATAGACTCTCTGAGGAACTACGGGCGCTTATTCAACAGACAAGAACTCAATCCAATGACGCTAATGAGTCGATAGAATCCACTGATATCCTACGTTTTCAAATTTCGTCAGGGTTTGTTTTGCTGTCTCTGGGTATTGCGCTATTTCTGATTGCCAAGCTCAGTCAGGCGATTACGTCTCCATTACTTTCGCTCAACCGAGTTGCCCAAACGGTCACAAGCTCTCAAAATTTTGAATTAGAAGCCCCCGTACTCACCTCAGATGAAATCGGTGATTTAGCCGCTTCGATGAATCAACTGATTGCTTCTGTGCACGATCTCTTGCAGCGCTTAGAGAGTAAATCGCAGGCCCTGAATGAACAAAAAATCAGTCTAGAAACCGCAATCTCTGCATTAAAAGATACGCAACTTCAGCTCATCCAACAGGAAAAAATGTCCGCCTTAGGTAAGTTAGTTGCCGGAGTCGCCCATGAAATTAACAATCCGGTCAGCTTTATCTACGGCAACATCGAACATACCCATCAGTACGTCGAAGATTTGCTGAGACTGCTGTCGGTTTATCAAACCTGTTACCCAGATCCAAAACCAGAAGTTAAAGACTGTATCGAAGAAATTGATCTCGAGTTTTTATCAGATGATTTGCCTAAGATGATGAGATCTATGAGGATGGGAGCCGAGCGCATCACGGAAATCGTGTTGTCTTTGCGGACGTTTTCTCGGATGGATGAGGCTGAGTACAAAACCGTTAATCTGCACGATGGGATAGACAGTACGCTCACCATTCTGGAACATCGTTTCAAGGCTAATGCCCAACGGCCAGCCATCCGGATCTCAAAAAACTTTGGGGACTTACCGCCCATCACCTGCTATGCAGGGCAGATAAATCAGGTTTTTATGAATATTTTGGTCAATGCCATTGATGCGTTAGAAGAAGCACACACGCCGGATGCTGAGATTGTGATCTCGACCGATTGCCAGGAGGCGCAGGTCATCATTACAGTTTCAGACAACGGCCCTGGGATAACAGAGGCCGCCCGAGGGAAAATATTTGACCCTTTTTTCACCACCAAAGCCGTGGGGAAAGGAACCGGGATGGGGATGGCCATCAGCTATCAAATCGTCGTGGATAAGCATCAGGGACAACTACGCTGTGACACCTTACTGAAGAAGGGCACAAAATTCACTGTCCAATTGCCACTGAATTCTTTGGACTAGAGCAAGGGCACTGCCATTAAATCAATCATCACGTTATCTGTAGTTAGCGGCTACACCCTAAAGAACTCGATACGATAACTAAGCCAATCGCAAAAGCATCCAGGGAAAGCCCGGTGAAAATCCGGCGCTGTGCCGCAACTGTCAAAGTCAGAACGCCTAGGCCCGCTTTTGCGCTATAACCTTTTTCTTCTACGGCCTGCGTCACACAGCGCCAGGAGTCCTTTTCTATGACCAGAATTCAAACGTCCGACACCCTCACAGCCACGCCGGCCAATGCATTGCGTCAATGCACCGGAGCGCGCACTAGCCACCGACCCTTCAAACAAGCTAGCCGCTGACCACCACGCCACCGACACGACCACTCCCGACAGCGGCCTGACGTTACCACAGCTACCCATCGTCCGCCCGCTGCTTATGGTCGGCCACGGCACCCGCAATCCCAAAGGTCGCCAGGATCTCATCGACTTTGCCACCATTTACCAGCAGCTAGACACCTCGCGCCCCGTCATTCCCTGCTTTTTAGAACTCACCGAACCCAGCATTCAAGAGGGTGTAGACCAGTGCATTGAGCAAGGCTACACCGACATCTCCGTCCTTCCCATCCTGCTTTTCGCCGCCCGCCACAACAAGTTCGACGTCACCAACGAACTCGATCGCGCCAAAGCTCGGCACCCGCAGCTCACCTTCCACTACGGCAGGCACTTTGGCATCACCCCCGCCATCTTCGACCTGTGGAAAGCTCGCCTAGACTTGCTTGATACGCCTGCGCACAATCCCAACAACATCGCCCGCGAAGACACCGTACTGATGTTTATCGGACGCGGTTCTAGCGATCCCGATGCGAACGGCGACGTGTACAAAATGGCGCGGATGATGTGGGAAGGCAGCGGCTATCACACCGTAGAAACCTGCTTTATCGGCATTACACATCCTCGGCTAGAAGAAGGCTTCAGGCGATCGCGCTTATACCAGCCCAAACGCATCGTCGTCCTGCCCTACTTCATGTTTACCGGCGTGCTCATGGAAAAAATCGAGCGCATCGCCGCTGAGCAGCAGGCACTCTATCCAGATGCTGAAATTGCGATGCTGCCTGAAATGGGCATTCACCCTCAGCTGATTAAGGTGCTGCGTGACCGAGAAATCGAAACCCAGCTCGGCCAGGTCGCGATGAACTGCGAAATGTGCAAGTTCCGCATCGTTGCGGGCGAAACAGGTCACGGTCACGATCATGGACACAACCACGATCACCACGAACACGGGCACCAGCATGGTCATGGGCACGACCATGGCGCTAATCTAGATCCGTGCGCGGAGCCTGAAAAGTACCATCAGCGCATCTGGCAAGTTCCCTAGCTTCTCAAACGATTTTATGGCTGACTCTACGTTTAAGGTGGGCGATCGCGTCCGCATCGCCACCCGCCCCCCGTATCTCAAAAGCGACGACAATATGCCCATGCTGCGCCCTCCTGATTTGGTAACCGTGGGCGAAGAGGGGGTGGTGCGATCGCGCAAACCCGGCGGCTACCTAGGCGTCAGATTCAGCCAGGGCGCATTCCTAATTGACGCCCAGTACCTAGAAGCCGCCGAAGAAAACACCCCCTAAAACAGTTGCCAAAAGTTTCTTTAGCTACAGACTCAAACGCGCGACATCCGTGTGCTACATTTAATAACCGTGAAAGGCATACGCAATTGCCCGCGCAACCCTAGGCCCACAGCCTAAGGTGTAGCTCACGCCAAAAGACAAACAAAATGGGGGTCGCTAGCTCAGTGGTAGAGCATTCGGCTTTTAACCGACTGGTCCTGGGTTCGAATCCCAGGCGACCCATTTTTTATCATTACTCTTCTTCAAAGGAAAAACCCTCCGCTTCCTTAGAAAAGAAAACACTTGTTCACAGGTCATTGTTTTGACCTACTATTGATTTATATAAACCTAAGAATGTTTTTAGGTTTGCACTTGAATTTGTCATAAGGCAAATAAATCAATTAGGAGGATATGGAATGGCGCTTGTACCTATGCGGCTGATGCTCGATCACGCAGCCGAAGAAGGCTACGGGATTCCTGCGTTTAACGTAAACAACCTGGAGCAGATTCTGGCAATCATGCAGGCTGCTGATGAAACTGACAGCCCTGTTATTTTGCAAGCATCACGCGGTGCGCGGCAATACGCAGGCGAAAACTTCTTACGTCACCTGGTGATGGCAGCGGTAGAAACCTATCCTCACATCCCCGTTGTGATGCACCAAGACCACGGTAACGGCCCTGCCACTTGCTACTCAGCAATTCGCAACGGCTTCACCAGCGTCATGATGGACGGCTCACTCGAAGAAGATGCCAAAACGCCAGCAAGCTTTGAGTACAACGTCAACGTCACGCGCGAAGTGGTCAAAGTCGCTCATGCCATTGGTGCCAGTGTAGAAGGCGAGCTAGGCTGCCTCGGCTCACTCGAAACCGGCCAAGGTGAAGCAGAAGACGGCCACGGCTTTGAAGGCAAGCTCGACAAAGACCAGCTGCTCACTGACCCTGAAGAAGCGGCGCAGTTTGTAGAGGCCACTCAAGTAGACGCCCTTGCCGTTGCCATCGGCACCAGCCACGGCGCATACAAGTTCACTCGCAAGCCTACCGGCGAAATTTTAGCAATCGACAGAATTGCAGAAATTCACAAGCGCCTGCCTAACACTCACCTGGTCATGCACGGCTCTTCTTCTGTGCCACAAAAGTGGCTAGAGATGATTAACAAGCACGGCGGTGCGATTCCTGAAACTTACGGCGTACCGGTTGAAGAAATTCAAAAGGGCATCAAAAACGGCGTTCGTAAAGTGAACATCGACACCGACAACCGTTTGGCAATTACCGCGGCCATCCGTGAAGCGGCTGAAGCCGATCCTAAAAACTTCGACCCTCGCCACTTCCTCAAGCCTTCTATCAAGTACATGAAGATGGTTTGCACGGATCGCTATGAGAAGTTCGGCGCTGCGGGCCAGGCTTCTAAGATTAAGCAAGTTGGTGTAGAAGTGTTTGCTGCTAAATACGAAGCTGGCGAACTTGATGCCAAAATCAAAACGGCTGCTGCGGTTTAATCACAGCTGTAGTTGAGCTGACGTTCAGCGAATAGAAAGCCCTCCAAGCGTCATGGTCGCTTGGAGGGCTTTTGCATGGAATAGGACATGCGAGGACGGTCTATATCTATATGTTGGTGTGCAGAGTTATATGGCAGAGTTCTTTTAGTTAGGCCTGCCAGCCTTCTATCTTGAAAACCTTTTCTAGCAGCTTGCGATCGCCTGTACCAGCATCGGGTGAAAACCACACCTCAAACCTGGCAGCATAAGGCTTTCCCCAGCCGCCCTCGTCTATCTTGATGTCTGAATTAGCCATAAATAGCTCATCAGAACGATCCGACCAGCCAATCCGTTCTTCTGACTCCAAACGTAACAGCTGGGCTGAAAGCGGCGTATTTTGAGTCACCTCAAACGCCTTTAGATAAACGCTGCCGCTCTCACCTGGATTAATCCAGCTCGTCACCTGATAGAGACCCGGCTGGGTTAAATCTTTTAGCTCAATTGAAGCACTATCCTCTTCAATACTATTGGCGGGCAAAACCGATCGAATAGTCGCCTCAGATGGACTTTCAGCAAGCGGGGCCATCTCACTTTCCAGAAAAGAGAGCGCTGCCTTCGTCAACGGTCTGTCTTGACCGCTAGAGTCTTCAATCATTTCAACGAAAAAGTCACCCGCTAAGATCATGACTCGACTGCTGTAGCCAGCCGCGCCCTCACCAGAGAGATTGAGCGCAGCCGTTTCACCCGGAGAGAGGAACGTGGTAAACGTCGAAGTCGCTAGCGGATACTTATAAAAGTGTATCCTCATGAGCAAGCTCAGGGGCGTTGCATCAGGAGAATTTTCCGCTGAGTCATCGGCTAAAGCCTCTGAGTACTGACCGCTGTTGTTTTGCCAGGTTGAATCTATCTGCCATCTACGGGCCGCAACAACGCCGCCGCCACCCCCCTCAGAGACAAACCAGGCGGGGCTCATTGCCAAATAGCGCATTAGTAAATCAGGCGCGTTCTCATACAGCGTGATCAGGCTGTCGATATTGGCTGTAATAGTAGGATCGTCGCTATTTGGCTGTGCGGACGCTGCGAGTACAGCCTTTTGAAAAGCATCGCTTTCATCACCCGCTTTCACATCCTGACCAATCGGCTCAGAAATTTCTATTCCCTCAGGAATAGTCAAATTATCAGCAAAGCTATCTTCAACAGGCCACAGCCATAGCAGTGCCATAATTCCACCGCCAACAAAGTAGAGGCCGATCCAAACGAAGAAAGAACCTAAAAGCCCAGCACCTAGCTTCTGCCAGTTCTGTTTGAGCAGGTGCCATACCAAAGAGCAGGCAAGGCCACAGCAGGCGACCGCAAGACCACACAGCACAAAAGCAGACGCCACGCTATTAAGCGGCGAAGTTTCTGGCCACTGAAGATCCGCCTGAGTCGTCAGGCCAAACAGGATGGCAATCAAAACAATGCAGAGCGTTGCAGGTATCCACCAGCTATTGAAATACCTAGTGAAAATTCGTCTGAGTTTAGTTTTCATGCGCTCGTCTCTTGTTACCCGCAACCTTCATACCGTACATTGCCCATCACTCAAAACTTATAGAGACTCTTCAAGGATTTGCGCCATACAGCAGGATATTTCTGGAAAACTTGATATTGAGACGTGATGGAAAAACTAGATTTCTGTTAACCGCCTGTTACACAGGCTCGAAGTTGTCAGTAGAATCCACTACGCTAAAGCCAGTAAACAACTCACAGCACGGCAGGAAAAGGGCAGGTTTGGCTAAACGAAAAGGCATTCGGCAACAGCTGTCTTCTATGGCGGCTTCTGAAAAAACGCTAGAGAAGCAAGTCAAAAGTCTGATAGGTCAAAACAAGTATGCCGCTGCTATTCGGAAGCTCCAGCAGGGGCTGAAGCGTAACCCAGACCAAACAGTTTCTGTGAGTGAGGCCGATATTCGGCTGCTACAGGGCAAGTACGAATTTGAGCAGTCTCAATACGCGCAGGCCCAAACCTCTTTACAGCAAGCGCTCGATTTGGGGCTTTATGATGACACTTATTACTGGCTCGCAAAGTGCCTGCTCGCGCAAGCAAAACCCGCAGAGGCGCTCGCCCTTTTTCAATCAGCTTTTGAGCGCAAAACGCTCTGCAAAGACATGGGTGGCTGCTACTTGAAGCTGCTGTTCTTAAATGACAGGGCCGATGAGGTTCAGCAGCTGATTGAAACTCAGGCTAAGCGATTTTATGCACCGCAGCTGCACTGGGCTAGAGGGATACTGGTGCTTAAACCTGGCAAATATAAGGATGCTTTGCCGCACTTTAAGAAAATGGGCCGCCCTGCGAGCCCAGGCGATCGCCCCACCCTTTGGGTTGCCTACGCCAATCAGCAGGCAGGCGACTGGGCCAAAGCTGAAAAAGAGTGTCCGAGCATCGGCCCTATGGTTGTAGAAAACAGCTTTTTTGACACGCGCATTATTCCCCGCAACCGAGCAGAGCATCCTGCTACGCAACGGTTAGCGATCGCTCAAGCCGCCCACAGCAATCAGCCTCTATCTAACTACCTGCTGCTCAATCAACCAAATCTCCCCCATCGCGACGCAGCCCTAGTCCTAGAAATGCTGCACCTCATCCGTACAGACAACTTTCACGATGCGGCCCACGCCTTCCAACAGCTCGCCGACGACAGGCCAAAGCATAAACCACTCAAGGCATACCCCGCGCTAGAATCCATTCATCGGCCGCTGATGCTACTAGCCGGGAGCCAAGCCCTCCCACAGGGCGAAGTAGGATGTACCGCTAGCTTTTGGAATATTGCGCTCAAGCAGGGCGACTTTGATCCTAACCTAGCGCTCAATCTCTATCAGGCAATGGAATTAGCCGATGAAGATAGCGCCGCAGAACGCGTCGTTGCTGACATTATTAGCTGGCTCAAGCAAACGGCGAAGCAGCAGCCCCAAGACTGGCCCAAAGATCGGCTCAATCCTACACTGGCAAAGCTTCACTGCTGGGCAGCTGACGCGCAAATGCACCAAGGACGCGCCCGCGACGCAGAGCGCAGCATTGGTATTGCTGAAAAGCTCGCGCCTGATCACCCAGAGGTGCTAGGTCGCAACGGGCTAAGAGCGGTGGGTAAAGGTAAAGAAAAAGAAGGCATTGCGCTCCTAACCCAGGCACTTGACGCCGGATGCCAGCTTGAGGAAGCCTACGGCGTACTCATAGAAACAGAAGAAGATCCCGACACCGTTAAGGCGCTTCGGCGTAAGTTTGGCAAGCGTTTTAACGACATTAGCGTAGACACTGAAGTAGAGGTGCCCGTGTGGATAGAAGCGCTCACCTTTCAAAACTATGCGGTGATGGCGCAGTTCATTCGTGAAGAGGCTCGGCCATCGCCTGCGGTGCTAGCCTGCCGCATTTTCTTAGAGGCAGCAGAGGATGAGCCTAGCAGCGGCCAAAAGATCACGCTCAACATCAAAAAGGCAACCGCTCAGTGGGAAAAGCTGCTGCCGGAGCAGTCGCCTGAAGCACAGGTTGAAAGTGTCAAAGCCATTTATATGATGATTCAACAGCATGCCAAGCGTAATAAAAAGGGCATGTCGGCGCTTCAAAAAAGCTATTTGAAAGAGATGGCCGAGCTATCTGCTCAGCAGGTGCCGGGAGCAGACATTGGCTATGTGATGTTGAGCGCGATCGCCACGCCTGACACCGACAGACTCACGCCCATCATCACCCCTATCCTCAGCCGAGCCGCCCAACCCGGCAACACTATCGCCCGAGCCCAGCTCGCACTCAAGCCGTTTGGCTTTAGCCGACCACTCAAAACCTTTGTCGAAGCCCAGCTCAAGCAAGACGCCCAAAACCCGCTGCTGCTACTAGCCGCCGCCACCGCATACCCGCACCACTCTGCCCAGTATCAGACCTTTCACGAGCGCGGATTCGATATCGCCCGCCGCCTGCAAGATGCTGAAGCCTTACAGGCGTACCGCGAAGAAGAATGGTTTGAAGCCCAGTCAATGACCCGCCGCGCCATCGGCCCAGACGTAGGATTCCTAAATAATCCTGGTCAGATAGATATGTTCGCGATGATTAAACGTCTCGCTCGTGAGGCTTTTGGTGGAGAAGTGCCGCCCGAAGTGCTCGCCCAAATGATGCCAGACTTTACCGCTGCGATGGCCGGCGAATTTGAAGAAGAGGAAGACGACTTTGAAACTATATTCGGTTCATCTACACGAAATACGCCTAAGCGGAAAAAGTCGTCTAGAAAACGCAGGTCTTGACGCTGTTTTTGACTGCGCTCCTTTAACTGCGCTCTTTTAACTGCTAACCATTAACTATCCGTGACTATGCAGACACACTACGACCGTTTAGGAATTACGCCGGAAGCCGATTTAGCTGATATTAAATCGGCCTATCGCGCCCGACTTAAAGAATTTCCCGCTCACAGCCACCCTCAAGACTTCAAGGAGATTAGAGCAGCTTACGAAGCGCTACGAAAATCACCCCAACAGACAGCCGACTTTTTTGAAGTCACGCTGCCGGAAGCCGAGCTAGATAAAACGGTATTAGACGAACTACAGCAGCAGGCGATCGCAGCAGTAGAAGTCACCTTAAAAGATATGATTTTGCTAACCTTCTAAACCAGCACTTAAGACATTGATGACATCATCTCCTCGTCCGTCACCCAGAGAAATCGCCAGCCAAAAAGTTCAAATTCGCAAACAGCAAGAAAAACTCTTTAGCGATCTTCTTACCGTCGTAGACGCCTTAGACAGAGCCGCTGAACACTGGCAAAAAACCGATCAACAAATCGACCAGCAAGCTCAAACGCCCGCGCCGTCGAAAGCATCACCTAAGCCCTGGTGGCAGCGGTGGCAAGCCTGGTTTCAACCCGCCACACCCGCCACAACACCCGAAGACTCAGAATCCTTAGCCGAAGTTGTCACCAGCGCCCGAGAAGGCATCGAGATGATTCAAGCCTCCCTGCTCAGCGTGTTAAACCAGCATCAGGTAACGCCACTGTCCACCCAAGGGCTCCCGTTCGATCCACAATATATGCATGCCCTTAGCCAGCAAGCAGACGCAGACGCGCCGCCAAATACAGTCGTGCAAGAAGTCGTGCGCGGCTATCGCTGGAAAGATCGTATTTTAAGAGAGGCGCAGGTCATTGTAGCTGGCTGTTCTGAAGCGGAGATTGACGCATGAGTAGAGTTGTTGGTATTGACCTTGGCACCACAAATTCACTGATTGCGGCCTTAGATGACGGCCAGCCGTGGGTGATTCCAGATGAGGATGGAGAACTGTTGCTGCCTTCTTATGTTGGCATGAGCGATGCAGGAACATTGCTGGTCGGTCAGCCCGCTTTGAGACAGTATGCGGCATCTCCAGAGCGTACGGTGAAATCTATTAAAAGGCAGATGGGGACAGCGTATACGATGACACTGGGCGATCGCACCTACAGTCCTCAAGAAATCTCAGCCGTCATCCTGCGACAGCTCAAACAGCGCGCCGAAGAGACCTTAGAAGAAGACGTGACCCAGGCCGTCATCACCGTCCCCGCCTATTTCACCGAGGCCCAAAGGCAGGCCACCAAAGAAGCCGGTGAAATCGCTGGGTTTGAAGTCCTACAAATTATCAACGAGCCCACTGCCGCCGCTCTCGTGTTCGACGATCGCTCCGAAGATACCGAAAACATTCTCGTTTACGATCTCGGTGGCGGCACCTTTGATGTCTCCATTGTAGAAATGACGGGCGATATCACCGAAGTTCTGGCCAGTCACGGCAACAACCGCCTCGGCGGCGACGACTTTGACCGCCAGCTTCAGCGCTACCTGGCCGATAAGTTTTTACAGGCTCACGACAGCCCGGTACCTGACGACGCGGCGACTCAAGCCCGCTTACTTCGCGCCGCCGAACAGGCCAAAATTACGCTCAGCGATAACGCGTTTGCCACCGTGCGCGAACCTTTTTTAGCCAGCAAGGGCAAAACAGCGCTCCATTTAGACATAGAGCTTGAGCAAGAGGATTTTGAGAGTCTAATTAAGCCTCTGCTCAAAGACACGCTCGACGCAATTGATCGAGCGATGAGCGATGCCGATATGGACGCGGGTGATATTGATCGTGTGATTTTAGTCGGCGGCTCGACGCGCATTCCGCTAGTGCAGCGTATGGTAGAAAGTCACTTGCCCGGTACGCCTGTCAACAGCTTCAACCCTGACCTATGCGTCGGCTTAGGTGCGGCGTTGCAGGCGGGCGTGCTCACAGGCGAAGACGTTGATTCTATTTTGGTCGATGTGATTCCGCATTCTTTGGGCATTGCGGCTGTGATGGATACGGCGATGGGGCTGATGCCAGATGTGTTTAGTACGATTATTCCGCGTAACAGCGTGATTCCGGTATCGCGATCGCACGTGTATCGAACCTCTTACCCTCAACAAGACAAGGTTGAACTTGAGGTATATCAAGGTGAGAATATGGTGGCCAGCGAGAATGTTCCATTAGGCTCGTTTTTAGTAGAAAATCTACCGCCAAAGCCCGCAGGCGAACTCTTGATAGAAGTCCATTTTGACTTTGATCTCAACGGCCTGTTGACGGTGACGGCCACTGAAAAAGGGAAAGGACAACAGAATTCGTTTGTGGTGAATGATGCAGAAACGGGGCGGCTTTCTAGCTATGAATTAGATCAGTCTCGGGAGGCGATCAGTTCTCTTTTTGACCTGCCTGTTCTAGATGAAGAATAATTCTTTTGCGGCATGAGTTTTCCGCCCCTACGAATAAAAAGCGGGTAAGGCAGCTATTCCACACTCACTCGCTTCGTCATACTGAGTTCTGAGAAGGCAGCGACAAATCGTAACCTTAAAAAGACGATAGGCGTATTTCTACCGAAAGTCGGCTAGTGCTCCGCCTATAGCGGAGCTTAGGGGGTGGTAAAAGCTAGGTGAGCACAGCGAACAATCTTGATCCTAAAAATACACACATTTCTTTTTAGAATGATATCATTCAATGCATGTTGAACTTGACTTACACCTATCGACTGCGCCCTAGTCAGTCACAGATTCAGCTTTGCGAGGAATGGCTAGAAACCTCTCGCAGAGTATGGAATTATGCCTTGGCTGAGCGCAAAGATTGGTTCAAGTCTCGCGCCTGCTTGCGAGATAGATGCTCGCTCAAAAGTGAGTACATTATGTCTGCTGACGCTAAGCGTCCGACCTTTGCCAGTCAGTGCAAAGCGCTCACTCAAGCCAGAAAAGAGTCTGAATTCTTGGCCAATGCTAACGCTCAGATGTTGCAGCAAGTGCTGCGTAGGTTAGAAAAAGCGTTCGTCTCAATGTGGGAGCAGAAACATGGCTTCCCACGGTTCAAGAAGGGTGGTCGTCTCCGCTCACTGCTATTTCCACAGCTAGGCAAAAATCCTATGCAGGGTGATGCCGTCAAGCTGCCTGGAATTGGCAAGGTGCGGATGCGGATGTCTCGCCCTATCCCTGATGGGTTTGAACTCAAGCAAGCCCAAGTCGTAAAGAAAGCATCCGGCTGGTATGTGATGCTCACATTGCAGTCTGATGTTTCTGTTCCTGAGATTCAGCCACACGGCAGAGCTTTAGGGATAGACGTTGGATTACAGAGTTATCTAGCCACATCTGACGGGCTGCTAGTTAGAAACCCTAGATTTTTCGTTTCGCTCCAACGCAAGCTGCGATTGCTGCAACAAAGAGCGAGCCGCAAAACGAAGGGGTCAAATAACTGGCGTAACGCTCATCAGAGAGTGGCAAGGCTGCATGAGCACATTCGCAACTGCCGTCAAGACTGGTTTTACAAGCTGACTCACAGGCTGTGTGATGGCGTTGGCATGGTGTTCGCTGAAAAGTTGAACTTTAAGGCCTGGGCTAGCGGTCTGTTCTCAAAGCACACCCTTGATGCTGCGCACGGTGAATTCTTACGCATACTGTCATGGGTTTGTTGGAAACGTGGCGTTTTGTACCTTGAAGTGGATGCAAACGGCACCTCTCAAACGTGTCCTGTTTGCCAGACGCATACGGGTAAAAAAGAACTCTCAGAGCGAGTGCACTCCTGCCCTGAGTGTGGGTACGAAACCGATAGAGATATCGCAGCCGCGCAGGTTGTCATGCAGCGCGGCTGTGCAGCGGTGGGACGCACCGTCAAGATGCCTAGTTAGGGGTTAAGAGCTGTCTCCCCTGCGATCTAGGAATCTCCGTCTATACCCGTAGGGTTAGAGGGAGAGCGTCAATAAGGCGCTATATAGATTAAGCGCCGATCTATTGTGGCCTTTAGTGCCGCCTGTCATCGCAAAGACTTCGCCGTTACAGTATTCATAGCGAATTGCTTGCTGTGACTCCCATGTCAGGTATTCCTCAGCAGTCATTTTTTGAGGCTTTGGGGTTGCAATCATGATGGGTGCTCCCGACAGGAGAATAGGTAAAGTACCACTAGCGTAGCGTTTTAGGGTTTCGGTGGCTGAGTTGAGCGATCGCCCCAAACAAAAAGGACACCGAACCCAAAATTCGATGTCCCCCGTATTATCTAGTCAGCCTGCTATCTCTAACAAAAGACCCTAGCGAGCACTCGCCATCGCAGGCACCTTCACATCACTCTTTTGCATCTCAGCCAAAATAGCCGACACGTTCGCCTTCGCATCGCCAAACAGCATCTGCGAATTATCTTTGTAGAATAAAGGATTATCTACACCGGCATAGCCCACCGACAGGCTGCGTTTCATCACCACAACGTTTGCTGCGTTCCACACTTCTAGCACCGGCATCCCCGCAATTGGACTGGTTGGATCGTCCAGCGCACTTGGGTTCACGGTGTCATTCGCGCCAATGACGAGCACCACGTCTGTCTCTGCAAAGTCATCATTAATCTCGTCCATTTCAAGCACAACGTCGTAAGGGACGTTAGCTTCTGCGAGAAGGACGTTCATGTGACCAGGCAAGCGGCCCGCGACAGGATGAATGCCGAATCGGACCGTTGTACCGCGATCGCGCAAAATCTTCGTAATATCCGCTACCGCGTGCTGCGCCTGAGCCACCGCCATGCCGTAGCCAGGCGTAATAATCACGCTACTCGCATCATTCAACAGCTCAACCGTATCTTCCACCGTTGTAGAAGTCGCGGTACCACCCGGCGCACTAGAGCCAGAAGACGCGGCAACCCCTTGACCAAAGCCACCCAAAATTACGCTGATAAAAGAGCGATTCATCGCCTGACACATAATAATGCTCAAAATCGCACCGCTACTGCCGACGAGCGCGCCCGTCACAATCAACAGATCGTTTGAGAGCATAAAGCCTGCTGCTGCTGCCGCCCAGCCCGAATAGCTGTTTAGCATCGAGATCACAACCGGCATATCCGCGCCACCAATAGCTGCAACCAGGTGAGCGCCTAACAATCCAGCCAAACCGCACATGCCAAGCAGTGCAGGCAATCCAGCCGACCCTTCAGCGCCCCCAGAAGAACCCATGAATACGAATCCAAGTGCAATCGTTCCAACTAACAAACTAATATTCAACAGATGCCGACCCGGCAGCGTTAAAGGCTTGCTGCTGATGATCGCCTTCAGCTTTCCAAAGGCAATCACAGAGCCAGTAAAGGTCACCGCACCGATAAACACACCTACATAAATTTCAATCATGTGAATGGTTTCTTCAGCGCCGACCAAGCCCGATTCAGGTTGCAAATAGTTACCAATGCCAACTAGAACAGCCGCTAAACCAACAAAGCTGTGCAGTACGGCCACCAGCTCAGGCATTTCAGTCATTTCTACCCGTGAAGCGAGAAATGCACCAATCACAACGCCTGGAACAATCACAGCTACGAGCGCAGTGTAGTTCGTAATGCCCGCGCCGAGAGCGGTTGCCCCGATGGCCAGGGCCATTCCAAGAATGCCGTAAAGATTGCCGCGCTTAGCCGTTTCTTGGGTAGAAAGTCCACCCAAGCTTAAAATGAACAGAATGATGGCCGCGATGTAGGCAACCGTCACTAGATTGTTGAACATTGTTTAATTCCTTTGTTTTCACAGACGTTAGAAAAAATAATCAGTCGATAAAATTTACTTTCTAAACATCTTCAACATTCGCTGAGTCACCAAGAAGCCACCCGAAATATTAATGGTGCCGACCAGGATTGCGATCGCCCCCAACACACTCGTTGCACTCCAACCACTCTCCAGCGGCCCGCTCAACTGCAACAAACCACCAATGATAATGATGCCGCTAATCGCATTAGTCACACTCATCAGCGGCGTATGCAGAGACGGGCTTACGTTCCAGATCACCTGCCAGCCCACAAAGCAAGCCAGGATAAACACCGTAAAGTGAGAAAGGAACGAAGGCGGTGCAGTCAGCCCCATCGCGACAAGGCCGCTAAACAATGCGGTATAGCCCAGCCACTTTACTACCGGAGAAGACTTCTTCTCTGCGACCATCGGTGCAACAACCGCCGCAGGTTTAGCCGCAGGCGCAGGCGGCTTTTCAGGCCTTGGCGCGGGCCACTTCACTTCACCCTCGTAAGTAATCAGCGCCCCACGCACTGCCTCATCTTCTAAGTCCACACGGAACTCATCCGAGCCGCCCATGTCACTGAGCAAGTGATACAGATTCGTGCCATACAGCTGGCTAGACTGGCTCGCCATCCGACTCGGAAAGTCAGTAATGCCCACAATCGTGACATCGTTATAGCTGTAAATCTCGTCGGCCTTTGCAACCGCGCAGTTACCGCCCTGAGCTGCTGCCATGTCTACAATCACAGATCCTGGCTTCATGCTCTCCACCATTTCCCTGGTAATCAGCAAAGGCGCACGCTTACCTGGAATCAGCGCGGTCGTGATAATGATGTCAACGTCTTTGGCCTGCTCAGCAAACAGCGCCATCTCCGCTTCGATAAACTCAGGGCTCATCGTCTTAGCATAGCCACCATCACCCGAGCCATCTTCCTCAAAGCTCAGCTCCAAAAACTCAGCGCCCAGGCTTTCCACCTGCTCTTTTACCACTAAGCGAGTATCAAAGGCTCGCACAATCGCGCCTAAGCTTTTCGCCGCACCGATCGCAGCAAGACCAGCTACGCCCGCGCCAATCACCATCACCTTACAAGGTGGCACCTTACCGGCGGCGGTGATTTGCCCCGTAAAAAATCGACCGAACTGATTAGCCGCCTCAATTACCGCTCGATAGCCGGCAATGTTGGCCATGGAGCTGAGTGCATCCATCTTCTGAGCGCGGCTGATTCGAGGAATCGCATCCATCGCTAGCACTGTCGCCTGACTGCTAGCGAGCTGATCGACTAAGCCCTTACTTTGAGCGGGCCAAATAAAGCTGATTAGTGACTTTTCTGCCGATAGTAAATTAGCCTCATGCTGACCGTCCGGGCGAGACTGAGGCGGCTGAACTTTTAGAATGATATCGGCGCTTTCCCATAGATCAGAGGCCTTGTTTACAATCTCGCAACCGGCTTCTTTGTAAGCGCGATCGCTAAACTTAGCAGCCTCACCAGCAGAGCGCTCTACCAAAACGTCAAAGCCCAGCTTCTGTAGCTTTTTAACCGTGTCTGGCGTAGCCGCAACGCGCCGCTCACCCGCCGCGATTTCCTTAGGGATGCCGATTTTCTTTCTGGCTAATACCGGAGCAGACTCAGCGTTGTCCCCTTTAACGTCGTTTTGAGGCTGCTTAGACTGTGCAATCGCCTTATCCGCAGCGTCTTTTTCAATCGAAAGGGTCATGGCGTCTCCACTTAATCAAAAAATAGAAAGTTTAGATGTGAGACTAAATATTCGCAGAAGAAAATACCCGCAGAGCGGAGGCGCTAACAAAGGTTGACCTCTGTTAGCAAAAGTTTTTGAAGCCTTTGCATACGTTCGTATATTTATGCCCGAGCGCCCGTACACCCATTCACTTCAAAAACCGTCCACTTTCGCACACGAGCGTTGTTCTGTCAGTGTTAGACGTAGTATATGAAAAGCGTTGCATCTCAAAACTGCTGCGCTTCACTTCATTAAGTAAAGTCAAATTTTGTTTGAGGAGTTGTAGCGAAATGTCTGCAAAGCGTTCTAGTCTTTTTCCATTACTGGGGTCCCTGTCAGGGCGTGTATTGTCCGGATTATTCCTGTCTGGTGCAGCGATCGCCACCACCCTATCCATTTTGCCAGCCACTCCCGTAAGCGCTCAAACTAACCCGGGCCTCACCATATTCGGCGGCGTTGACTCCGAATATCGCCTCCCCTACACCCTGCGCAATAATCAGCCCCGCAGCACCCGCGCTCGCTACTATCTGCGCGTTCCCGGCACCCGCATGGACAGAGCCGCCTCTAGCCTTCGCATCACCTATCCTGAAGCCTTCACCAACCGCAGTGGTCGATTCGATACCGACCAAATCAAAGTTCGCCGGGGTCGCGGGACAGGCGGCACCGAAATTGCCGTCGAAGAAGTCACCTGGGACGCAGACTCCAGCCAAATCGAAATCTTTTTGGCCGAAGATATTCCCGCTGACACTAGCTTCGTCGTCGCAATGGAAGGCATCCGTAACCCTAATCGCTTTGGTATGCACCGATTCAATCTTCAGGCCGAATCCCGTGGCGATGTACTCCCTCGCTATTTGGGCACTTGGGAATTGCTAGTTGCAGAAGACATGGGTAGCCGCTAACATATTGGATCTGTGCTTGTCTTCCGTGCATCAGCAAAGATAGACATCAAAGGCAAGCGCAAGAGCCTTTAACTGGCTTGATAAACGTTATCTGTAACTTAAGCCAGCTTCCGTAGCAGCAGGAGAATTGATTCAATGACAAAGCGTACCCTAGGCGGCACTTCCCGCAAGCGCAAAAGAGTATCCGGATTTCGCGCCAGAATGCGCACCAAGAATGGTCGCAACGTAATCAAGGCACGTCGCAGCAAAGGCCGCGCTCGTCTTTCTGTTAGTGGCTAAGTTCAAGTAGCGACATATGGCACTCTCTAAGCAAAATCGGCTTGGGTCATCCCGCGATTTTGGTAGGGTTCATCGCAAAGGCCACCGAGCCGCTACTAAGCACCTAGCGATGAGAGCCCTAAAGCATCAGAAATCCCTAAGCGCAGACGGAAAGCCATCTGCGCTTTTGCGTGTTAGTACGCCCGTCACGCCACCGGCCAATCAAACAGCCGACCAAACAGCGCATCGACCGATCATTGAAAGTCAGTTTGGCATTTCTATCAGTCGAAAAGTCAGCAAGCGTGCCGTCGTCCGCAATCGGATAAAACGCCAGATAAAAGCGATTATTCGAGAGAAGCTGCCCCATATTCAGCCCGGATGGCAGATTGTGATTGTGGTTCGTACCGCTGCGGTAGAGTGCGAATTTGACGACTTTTTGCGAGAATTAGAATATCTGTTTAAAAAGGTAGGCGTATGGGTAGGTGCAGATCCTAAGCCACCGCCTGTTAAGCACTGCTAAAACAGACTATTCATAACTTGAGGTATTGAGACCCATGGCTATTAAAGAAGACGTTTACTACGAAGGTGGCCCCCACATTGGCGAGTTGCTCTTCAACATAGCCCTGGCGTTTACTATCATCTGCATTCCGCTTACGGTAGGCGCGATTGTTCGAGCGCTGTGGTTGCGCTACCGCATTACGAGTCGCCGCATTTCAATTACGGGTGGCTGGATGGGACGCGATCGCACTGACATCATCTACTCAGAAGTCGCCAAAATAGTCACCGTGCCACGCGGCCTGGGCGCATGGGGCGATATGGTCGTCACCCTCAAAGACGGTAGCCGCATCGAAATGCGCGCCGTGCCTAACTTCAGAGACGTATTCGGCTACGTAACCGACAAAATTTCACCTCAGGCCAAAGTGGCCAGCGGCGCAGTCGGCGTATCGTAAGCAAGTGAGGCGCAAAGCCTCAGAGAAACCCTAGAGAGTTCGGTTACCCCGTCTCCAACGGTTCCGCAATCTCAGATAAATTAAAGCCAACCGCTTTAGATAAACGCAATACACTCAATCTCAGCCTTCACTAACAGAGCGCAAGCATGGACTTCGGAATCGGCTTCCTTTCAAACAACGTAATGCTGCCAATCCTAGATTTTTTCTACGGAATTGTGCCCAGCTACGGATTGGCGATCATCGCCCTCACCTTAGTAATTCGCTTTGCGCTCTATCCGCTCAACGCGGGTTCTATTCGCAACATGCGAAAGATGAAGGTAGCAAATCCGCTCATGCAAAAGCGCATGGCAGAGGTCAAAGAACGCTATAAAGACGACCCTGTTAAGCAGCAAGAAGAAATCAAAGGTATTTACTCAGAGTTCGGTAACCCTTTGGCTGGCTGCTTTCCGGTTGTTCTACAAATGCCGATTCTATTTGCGCTGTTCGCAACGCTTCGAGGATCGCCGTTTGCCAATACGAACCTGCCGGTCAACCTCAAAATTGTTCTACCCGAAACCATTGAGCAGGTAGAACAAGCACCACTGGTTACGAAACCAGCCAACATTTTCGTGGCAGACGGTGAGCACTTCCGCGTGAGCGCAGTCGTTCCAGCGGGTGAGAAGATCGGCGTGGGCGAAACCACTAAAATTCAGCTTCGATCTACAGATGACAAGTCCTTAGATGAGCTACGAACTGAATACGCTGAAGAAGGCGTCGATATTACCCCGCAGTGGGAGGTTACGAAAGGTCAAGAGCTTGTGCAAGTTCAACCTGACGGCACTATCAAAGCACTTGCGCCAGGAGATATCACCATTCAAGCTGAAGTCCCTGGACTCGCGGCTGATAAAGGCTTCCTATTTATCGAGAAGCTAGGTCAGATTGGCGTCACGGGTGAAAACGGGGAAATCCACTGGGATATTCTCGGGATGATTATCTTCTTTGGTATCAGCCTTTATGTGAGTCAGCAGATTACTCAGGGCGGTGCGGGCGCAGACGATCAGAATGGTCAGCAGCAGGCGATTCAAAAGTTTACGCCGGTTATTTTCTCGGGCATGTTCCTGTTTTTCCCACTGCCTGCTGGCGTCCTGATGTACATGGTGATTGCCAACATGTTCCAGACCGTGCAGTCTTTCATTCTGTCTAAAGAGCCGCTGCCCGAGAACATTCAAAAGCTCTTAGATGCTCAAGAAGCCAGCAAAGGTAAAACGATTGACGTGGTAGGTCGCACTGAAAAGCTAGCCTTTGAGCCCGGTGCGGCCAAGCGAGCAGCAAAAGAAGCCGCCAACGCAAAGGGCAAGAAAAAAGCAAGCGCCAAAAAGAATACGGCTAAGAAGAAATCTTAGGCCTGCTGGCTAGAGAGACTTCAATTAAAATGAACGGCTCATCGGTCATACATGACGGGTGGGCCGTCGTCGTTATAGAATCGGCTACTAAGGTCTAAATAAGACATCTGTAGGCGGATAAGCAAATCGATGGAAAAGAGCATTAGCTGGTTAGAGGAACTATTGACGCTTCAAGGCCTCAAAGCCGGCGTGAGTGGGGAACAAGTCGGAGAGGGCGGCGCGGACGATAGCTACTGGCTGACTATCGATACAGGCTCACTCTCTGAAGAAGAAGTAGAGGGACTGATAGGCGATCGCGGCACTGTCCTAGACTCCATTCAATACCTGGCAAACATCACCCTCAACATGGACAAAGGGGAAGATGAACAGCAGGCCTACACCATAGAAATTAACGGCTATCGTAAAAAGCGTCAGGCTGAGCTAGAGACTATCGCTCAAGAAGCTGCTGAAGAAGTGCTTGCCAGCGGTAAAGAATATGAAATTAAAGGCCTTTCTGCCGCTGAGCGCCGCCACATGCACGGTCTTTTGGGCGATCGCGAGCAGCTAGAAACCTTCAGCCGTGGCCGCGAGCCCGACCGTCACCTCGTCGTAAAAATAATCGGCTCCGATGCCGAAACAGATACTGAAGCAGATACCGACACTAACACCGAAGCAGAGGCTGAAGAATAAGCACTTCGCCCGACACGCATCAACAGCGCCGTCAGCCCTTCTTCTAAGACAACCCCCGTCATTTAGAAATGCGATCCATCCACATTCCACAAATTCTCAACGCCCCCCACAAAACCCTTGCGCTCGACGTTGACGAGCATTTGCCCAACTTAGAAACGCTCACGCCTGTAAAAGGAGAGATGAGCGTGACCCACCAGGGCACCTACTTAGAAGTAAAAGGGAAAGCCGCCGCGATTATGACGTTGGAGTGCGATCGCTGCCTACAAAGCTACAACACCCGAGTTCAGGTAGATGCCACAGAACTCGTCTGGCTAGAAGATCCTTCTCCCGTAGACATTCCTGAAAAGGAAGTTGACCTAGAAGACCTGATTGAGTCTATTCCTCCTCAAGGCAACTTTGAGCCTGGAGACTGGCTCTACGAGCAAATGTGTCTCGCGGTTCCTCAAAAGCAAATCTGTAGCGCCGACTGCGAAGGTATCCCCTTCAAAAATCCAAAGAGCAAGGAGCCCGAAATCGATCATCGCTGGGCCGCATTGTCATCACTAAAAAGCCAGCTATCCCAGCCATCAGAGTAGTGACTCTAGCCCCGTCCTCAAAAACTATGCGAGGGGATAGATCGGCGGTAATTCGTCCAAGCTCTATTATCTAAGGGGGCAGTTATAGGCTTTATCACATGAGTTTTCGCAAAGAACTGAGTTTGCTAGTGCGATCGCGCTATCCTCTCATCTATATCCCCACCCGCGAAGAAGAACGGGCCGAAAGTGCGATCGCTCAGTGCGCTCAAGATATGAGCGATCGCACCGTATACACCTGGGACTACGTAGACGGCTACCAGGGCAACCCTACAGACAACGGCTTCGGCAAGCGCAACCCGCTTCAGGCTCTAGAACTCATTGAAAAAGTCCCCTCATCCGCCGCTGCCCTCTTCGTCCTGCGCGACTATCACCGCTTTCTAGACGACATTGCCGTCTCTCGCAAGCTGCGCAACCTCCTCAAGCTTCTCAAATCTCAGCCCAAAAACGTCATTATTCTCTCCGCCCAGCTCACCGTCCCCGACGAGCTGAGTAACATCATCACCGTCCTCGAATTTCCCCTACCGGATAAAGCCGAAATCCGCACTGAAGTCGAAAAAATCCTCAGCGCTACCGGCAGCGGCCTCTCTTCTAGAGACACCGACGAACTCGTCCGATCCTGCCAGGGTCTCCCGCTAGAGCGCATCCGCCGTGTCCTGGCGAGAGGCATTGCCGCTCATGGCACCTTCGAGCCTGACGACATCGATCTTATTCTCGAAGAAAAACGGCAAACCATTCGCCAAACGCAAATTTTAGAGTTCTATCCTGCCGCTGAAAGGATCTCGGACATTGGCGGGCTGGATAACCTTAAAGACTGGCTGCTGAAGCGGGGCGGGGCGTTCTCTGAAAAAGCACGGCAGTATGGTTTGCCGCATCCTCGCGGGCTGATGTTAGTTGGAATTCAGGGTACGGGGAAGTCATTAACGGCAAAGGCGATCGCCCACCACTGGCACCTACCGCTTCTCAGGCTAGACGTAGGCAGACTCTTCGGTGGCCTCGTTGGAGAATCCGAAGCCCGTACCCGCCAAATGATCCAGCTTGCCGAAGCCCTTTCTCCCTGCATCCTCTGGATCGACGAAATCGATAAGGCCTTTGCAGGCTTTGATGGCAAAGGCGATTCTGGCACCACCAGCCGCGTCTTCGGTACCTTTATCACCTGGCTAGCCGAAAAATCTACGCCCGTCTTCGTCGTCGCCACCGCCAACAACATCCAGTCTCTCCCGCCTGAAATGCTGCGCCGGGGCCGCTTCGACGAAATTTTCTTCGTCGGCCTACCCAGTCAGGAAGAACGCGAGGCTATCTTCAACGTCCACCTCACCCGCTTGCGCCCTCATAACCTGCCCGCCTACGATCTCAAACGTCTCGCCTACGAGACTCCCGACTTCTCCGGCGCAGAAATTGAACAGTCTCTCATCGAAGCGATGCATATCGGCTTTAGCCAGAATCGCGACTTCACCCACGATGACGTTCTCGAAGCCGTTAGCCAAATTATTCCGCTAGCGCGCACGGCCCAACAGCAAATTGAAGCCCTGCAAGACTGGGCTGCATCTGGCAAAGCACGCCTCGCCTCTAGGCAGACATCGCTTGCCAAACGCATCGCCAAACAACAAGAAAGCGATCGCGAGTAGTCGCCCTCAATTCGCCTAATTCAACCGCCCTTTACCTCTTGCACTCTTCACGCTATAACCATAGGGCTCTTGCATCTCTTGCGCTGCGTCATGGCGATGAAAAACTTTCTAATCGGTCTCAGCAAATTCGTACTAGGCCTCATTTTAGCGATGCTAATCATGTCGCTAGCAGGCCTTTCCATGGCGCGCTACTTCATGACTCGCATGGTCGAGAAGCCCGAGCGCCCTACCTATGAAAACGACCTGCCCGAAGACCAAAGGCCAAGAGCTAGCACGCCCCCGTCTGGAACGAGTGATGCGAACGAAGCAGAACCAGCTCAGGTGGCTGCATCCAAACCCAAACCAGCAGCGTCAGGCGATGAGTACGAAGCTTCTGCGACCACTAACGTAAATCTACGCTCCGGCCCAGGCACTAGCTACGACACAATTGGCAGCTTAGGCACAAATGAAAGCGTAACCGTTATTGGAGAGGATGGCGGCTGGTTAAACGTTGTGATCGCTAACGGGTCAGAAGGCTGGGTAAGTGGCAACTACGTCGAAGCCGATTAGTTGAGGCTGATTAGTTGAGGCTGATTAGTTGAGGCCGATTAAAAAGTCAGATGAGAAAGCTGTAAAGAAACCTATCCCATTTCAACACTTGATTACAGAAGCAAGGGCGCTGCCGATGCCGCTGGTATCGAGATGATAATTTGAGGTGGCTCACTAGGAATTTTGAACCAGACCCTAGGACAAAACATTAGGCAGCAACGCGCTGCTCAAGGCAAGACGCTATGTATAACGATCCTCAAAAAGATTGGATAGGCTCACTGGTTATTGCTGGCTTAGGCGCTGGTGTCATTACCTCATTTTCAGTCGGGCAGGGGCAAAATCCACTGATTGGGCTGGGCATTACCGCGATCGCAGCCGTAGCCGCCGTCACCATAGATACGCTGCTGTAGAAATAGATGCTTTTTGTTACCAATCGCGTCCTAGAGCAAGGACTCACGCCCAATCCGACAACCGGTACAGACTATCGGCTTTCCCGCTCCGTCAACTTCGTGCTCGAAAACAATCAGGCAGAGCAATCCTTTTACTGCTGTCGGCGTATCAGCACTTACGAATACACCGAAATCGGCAGCGCCAACTTCTTTGACGAACTCAAGACGCTCAAAGCCGATCAGCTTCTGTTCTTCATTCACGGATTCTCTGTTCTTCCAGAGCAGGTACTTGAACAATCTGAACGGCTTCAGCGACTGCTAGACGAACTGCATCAAAACTCACTGGAAGACAGTGCCACATCAAACAGCGTAAAAAGCCCTAAAATCGTCGTTATCCCACTTATTTGGCCCTGCGACAACGACTTCGGCAAAGTGAAAGACTACTTTGACGATCAAAAAGCCGCTGATGCCAGCGGAATCGCCTACATGCGCTTTCTACAGAAGTTTTTAGCTTGGCGCGAAGAAAATAGCACCCTCAACAATCCCTGCCTAAAGCGTATCAATATTCTCGCTTACTCCATGGGCAATCGCGTTCTGCGTAGCGCGCTTCAGCTATCAGCCAAATACTATCCTCAAGACAGCCTCAGCCTTCTATTTAGAAACACATTCATGGCAGCGGCAGATGTCGTCAACGAGAGCCTAGAACCCAAACAGGCAGGCGGTATGATTCCGACCATGAGCCGGAACCTAGTCGTGTACTATGCCGCAGACGATATTGCCCTACGCGCTAGCAAAGTCGTCAACGCCAGCGGCTCTAACGCCTCTCGTCGCTTGGGCCATACAGGCCCCGAGAACATGGATAATGTGCCTCGCAACGTCTACGCCATAGACTGCGACGACTTCAACAATTTCTATGACGATCCGCTCGGCCATAGCTACTTTTTAGACGATCCTGAAACGGGTAGAGCCGGACTGCTATTACGCCATGCCTGGGCCTGTATGCGCACAGGACGCGTGCCTAGAACCCGTAGCATATCACCCAATATCCGCATGGAAATACTCAACGAACAACAAGGCATCTGACCGCCCATTTAATGCCCCCATTTAATGCCCCCATTTAATACCTGAGAGGCTTCATCTCAGCAGCAGCATCTACTATCGTTCAAATTAGTATCTGTAGACGGTAGTAAGCCCCTTCTAAAATCATGGACAATCCTGCACCCGAGAAGCAGAAATCGGCCCATCCCGGGAGAAGTATCGGCGGCGGGTTGCCGGTCATTGAGTACTGGGCGAGCCATACGCTAGCGCCAGAAGGGCCGAAGGTGTGGGAAACGCTGTTCAAAAAGAGTGCGTGCCTGTCCTGCGCTTGGGGAACAGGCGGTCAAAAAGGTGGCTTTACGAACGAAGAAGGTGAGAAGCTTCAGCGCTGCGCAAAAAGCGTGGAGTCTATCGTTGCCGAGATTCAGCCACCGGTCGAACAGCATTATTTTGAACAGCACAGTATTACCGAGCTACAGCAGCTTACGTCGATGGAAGCAGATAGGCTAGGACGGCTGAGCTTTCCAGCTATCTTGCGAGCAGGGTCGTCACACTACGAACGCATCAGCTGGAATGAAGTGTACGACCTAGTAGAAGAGGCCTTTCGTAAACCACCCGCGCGGGTAGCTTCCTACAGTTCAGGGCGATCTTCTAATGAAGCTGCTTATCTGTTGCAGTTGATGATGCGATCGCTGGGCTCCAACAACTTAGCGGACTGCTCTGACCTATGCCATCGACCGTCTACAGAAGGGCTAAGCAGCACGTTTGGCTCTGGCACATCCACGGTTAGCTTAGAAAGCTTGAAGCAGGCCGATTGTGTGGTACTCGTCGGCTCAAATGCGCCCTCGAACCATCCTAGACTGATGAATGAGTTGATTAAAATGCGGCGCGATCGCAATGGCACCATCATCGTCATGAACCCCGTCCGCGAGGTCGGTCTTGTCAAATTCGGCTCTCCCTCATTTCCCGTTAGGTCGCTCATTCCCGGCTCCGACATTGCAAATCTGTTTTTACAGCCGCTTCCTGGCAGCGATCTGGCCATCTTTATAGGTATTCAAAAGTCTCTGATCGAACGCGATCTCATCAATCAGAGCTTTTTGAAAGCGCACACTCAAGGATGGGAAGCGGTTATAGCGCAAGCGCAGGAAATAAGCTGGGACGATATTACCCAGACCTGTGGTATTCCCCAGGCAGATATTGAAACAGCAGCTACGCTGATCGCCCAGTCTAAGCGGGTGGTTTTCGCTTGGGCTATGGGCATTACGCATCAGGCTAATGGCACAGATGCCGTTTGCGGGATTGCCAATACGGCCTTGCTCACGGGCAACGTGGGCAAAATGGGGGCAGGCGTGATGCCGATTCGGGGCCATTCTAACGTTCAAGGCTTTGGCTCAATGGGCGTGCAGAATGAGCTGAAGCCTGCATTGCAGAAGTCGCTAGAAAAATTGTTGGGACGGTCGTTAGATTTAGAGCCTGGGTATCATGCGCGATCGCTCATCGAAGCCGCAGATACCGAGAAAGTAGACACCCTCCTGTGCTTGGGCGGCAACCTATACGCCGCTAGCCCGAACCTCACCGAAGCCAAACGCGCCTTCAGCCAAATCGAAACCGTCATCTATCTCGCAACAAAACCTAACCTCGGCCACTTCCACGGCCTCGGCTGCCAAAATACCCTCATCCTCCCCGTCTTCAACCGCTTCGAGAATCCGCATAAAACCACCGTTGAATCTGGCAACAACTTCGTCCGCCTCAATGACGAAGGCAAAACCCACTTAGATAAGTCAGATCTCGTTGCTGAAGTCACCTTCATAGCCGAACTTGCCCACCGCCTGCACGGCAGCTCACCTATTAACTGGCGCAAACTACAAGACACGCGCTACGTCCGCCAGCTCATCGCCAAAACTATCTCCGGCTACGAAAAGATTGGTCAGATTGATGAGACGAAAGAAGAGTTCACCATCGGCGGACGTATTTTCACAACGCCAGAGTTTGAGACACCCTCAGGCAAAGCCGAAATGCAGCTGACGCCGCTACCGGATCTCACGCTGCCCACCCCTGAACAGCTTGGAGCAAGTAAAGGCACAGACAACGGTATCGTACTCGCCCTAATTACAGGGCGCGGCTACGCCCAACACAATACTGTTGTTTATCGCACCGCCGATAAGTATCGGGGCATGCCGCATCGGCACTGCATTTTGATGCACCCTGACGACGTAGAAGCAGGCGGCTTACAAAACCATCAGCGCATCACCGTTCAGGGCGAGGCTGGCAAACTCGACAATATCGAAATCATTTGCGGCGCTGTTCGACGCGGCGCAGCGCTGATGTTTTACCCTGAAGCGAACGTTCTAATGAAGGGCGTTACTGATCCTAAGTCACATACACCTGCGTACAAGCGAGTTCCTGTCTTAGTTTCTTAACAGCATGCGCTTTTCAGCGGCGAAAAGCGTAGACTAAGAGCGCCGCATACAAAGGAAAATCACATGCTCAACGAGGCTGTCGGCAGCTTTGGTGAAGCCGACCTAAAGCTAGGAGTGGTCATGCTAGCGACAGTTTTAGTAACTGCGATCGCCTCCCGCTTTGTCCCTTCACTTTTTAGCAGTCTCTTCAACCGCCTGCAAAGCTCAAAAACCCTATATGCCGAGGTCATCGAACCTCACCAGGTTCTGCTGGCCATCACCATCAGCCTCACCGCAGCAGACATCTTTATATCAACGTTTCTAGCAGAAACAAAAACATACAAGCTGCTAGACATTCCCTTAAGCCTGACCGTCAGCGGGCTTACCATTTGGCTTGCCTTCCGGCTATCCAAGCTATTTTTTGACGCTTACTTGCTCAATGAAGCCGTCCGAGAAGGTCGAAAGATCAGCAGCGAAATCTTGACGTTAGGCAAAGTCACTAGCATCGGTGGCAGCTTAATCACAGTCGTCATCATCTTCGGACAAACCCATCAGTTCAACGTCGTTGGCCTCATCGCCAGCTTAGGCGTCGGTGGGCTTGCCCTCGCCTTTGCCGCTCAAAAAACCCTAGAGCAAATTCTTGGCAGCGTTGTTCTATACATCGATCGACCGTTTGTTATTGACGACTACATCGGCCTCCCCGACGGCACCTTCGGCCAGGTTGAATCAATCGGCCTGCGCTCCACAAAAATTCGCACGTCAGGCAAGGGAACCCTCGTCATTGTCCCCAACAACATGCTGACGCAGACCATCATCGAGAACTTTACCGGCGCTAAAAAGGTGATGTCTATTATCTACCTGCGATTCTATCGAGACATTGCTAACGATGAAAGAGCCCTAATTCGCCAGGTTATTTTAGAAAGCACCCAGAACATTTTTGGCATTGATTCGCGCAGTACTGATATCGCTTTTATGGAACCGAACAAAGCCGGAGAAACCAGAGCACAGGTCACCTTTTTTATTCTGGGCTCAGGCGAAGTATCCATGGACTTGCGCGGTCAGCTATTAGATATCGCCAGCAGAAACGTTGCGCAGCGGCTAAAAGAGTTTGGTATCGCCTTCGATATTGAAGAACAAAGAATCAACGTTGATTCTCCTATCACTATCTAAACCAAATTTCTACGCCGTAGAAGCATTTTCAGAAAGCATTTATGGATACCGTTATAAACGCGCTCAGAGAAATCCTTCAGTTTGATCGAGAAGCCCAGCTCTTTTTAATTCGCCTTGGACTTCAGCTAGGTCTGTTTTTTATTTTTGCGCTTATCTCACTCGTAATCGGTCGCTATACGCCTACGCTAGTTCGGTTCACGCTAAAAAGAGTCGCTTCAGATCGAGTCGCTGACATCTATATCAACTTTGTAAAGCCAATAGAACCCCTCTTTCGTACGGCCGGTTCGCTCATTTTACTTTCTCTTAGTCTCAGCGTATTAAAAGAGTATCAGGGACTCTATAGCTTCCTTGGATTCTTCATTACGCTAGGCACTTTTATCAGCGTAGCTTGGCTCGCATCGCGTTTATTCCGCCAGTTTGTTCGCATTTATGGCATCGATTTGGTTCGCCGCCTCAACTTAGAAGTAGACGAAATGCTGCTAGTTGTTGAAACGCTGATGAATGTTGTCATTGGGCTTGTTGCCGTGATTGCGTTTGCGCAGAATCAAGGGGTGAGCCTGGTGGGATTGGTTGCAGGCTTTGGCATTGGTGGCGCTGCGATCGCTTTCGCCGCGCAAAAAACCTTAGAACAGCTCTTAGGCACCATTGTCCTTTATCTAGACCGCCCCTACGTCCCTGGCGACCATATCCGAGTTAGCCTTAACCCGCACGCAGAAGAAGTCTACGGCCGCATCGAATCTATCGGATTGAGATCGACTAAACTGCGCACGGCCGCCAAAAGTACGCTGGTGATTATTCCTAACTCAACCATGGCAAATTTAGATATTGAGAACATCACACGAGGGAAAAAGGTGATGGTGCTAATTTATTTGGACTTTGTTCGAGAGCTGGAGGAAAGGGAGCGATCGCTCGTAGAACAAGTGGTAAAACAAAGCACAGATTCTCTATTCGGCATCGACCCAGGCAGCACAAAAGTAACCCTGTTCGAGCTAGACAATCGTCCCGGTACCCGCGCTAGGGTTACCTTTTTCATCCTGGGCTCCAGCGAAAACTCCATTCAGCTTCGCAAGCGCCTGCTAGAACTCGCCAACGACACCATGTCAAAAAAGCTGCTGGAATACAACATCAAATTTACGATTGAAGATCCTACAATCTACGTCGATTCTCCCGTCACCATTTAAAAAGAAGCTATCTGGACAAACAATTAGGACAAAAACAAATTTCGCTCAGCGACCCGCCGCCGCGTCAGTCCAGCCAGCACCTGCCCGCCCGCTCGGTTCCATCGCAAAAACTCATCAGCCGCGCCCAGTGTATCGCCCGCGTTCAGCCGGCGCAGCAGCGTAGAACTATTCAGCGCGCCGCTACCCACGTTGTAGGTAAAAGACACCAGCGCCGCAAACTGATTTTCCGTAATCGGCACGCGCACCGCCCGAGTCACCGCGTTTTCAAACGTCGCCACATCTTCTCGTAACAAGGCCGTCGCCTGAGCATTCGTAATTTGCTGCCCCGGCCCCGCCGTGCCCGTATGCCCATAGCCAATCGTCCACACGCCTACCGCATCCCGGTAAGAATTTAGCCGCAGCCCCTCAAAGTCTTTAATCAAATTCAGACCGACTGTATTGATGCGGCCTGATACAGCAGGACTGTTGAAATTTTGTTCTACAGGGGCAGCGGGCGCACTATCAGCAAAGACCGCTGCCCAAGTCTGTGGGCCAACAATACCGTCAGCGTCCAGATTCACCTGCCTTTGAAAGCTTCGAGTAGCGATCGCACTCCGCTCTCCAAACAACCCATCGGCCTCAATCTGCCAGCCCAATGCCTTTAGCCTATCCTGAAAAACCTGTACCCGCGAATCAAAGCTAAGCTGAGCAAACGGACTATAGCCAAACACGCCACCCGAATAAACATTCTCACTTATAGATAAAACAGGCCCACTGTCTACAGCATCAGAATCCACTAAGCCCAAATCTTCAGCGCCCGTCATCGTACTGATATCAAAAGCAGCATTCCACGTCTGTGCCCCGACAATACCATCTATAGCGAGTCCCTTCTCCGCCTGGAACTGTCTAGCGACTCGCTCACTTTGCAGCCCATACAATCCATCTATATCAATCGTCCAGCCTCGCTGCTGCATTTGCCCCTGCCACTGAGCCACCGCAGTCCTACTTTCCAAGGCCTGCCCCGGAACATAGCGCAGTAAATAGCCTGGATAGGCTGGACTCGCTTCCGCCACACGCTCACCCGTCAAGGGATCTGTCAGTGCTGCGCGCCCGCCTGCCTCAGATTGTACCGCTGAAGCTGCCAGATCTTCAGCGTCAGCAGCAAAAGTAGACTGCTCGCCAGCAACAAAACGAAGATTGTCCGCTGTTAAAGATTGTTCTATTTCTAGAACAGAAGCCTCTACCCAGCTTGCGCCTACACTAGGGAACTGAGAGCCTGCCGAGTTATTTGAGAGAGAAGCTGGATCATTTGCGATCGCAGATAGTGGCAACAGATCAGTCTCTAACAAGCCAGCCGGATCAAAATTCGATACGCTCATACAGCCACTCAAAATCTTTATAGTCTTTCTGGTCATACGGCGATCGCCATTCAGAATCAGAGCGCTTTTATCAAGAAATTTTGATATGAGCCAATCTATTCACCAGCCAGTTCCTGAACTCATCACTAAGCCCACCACTGAGCCAAGCCAGCAAAAAGCCGCAAACACATTACCTGTGCCTGCGGCGAGCTACCATGAAAAGCTAAAAGGAACTATCTGAAAGAAGCCTAATTCAGCGACTCCAAATAATCGCGAACCCGATTACGTCGTTTGGGCTGACGCAGCTTCTGCAACGCCTTCGACTCAATCTGTCGAACCCGCTCGCGAGAAAGTTCCAGCGTCCGACCGATTTCAGCAAGCGAATACGGCACGCCGTCATCTAAGCCAAATCTCAGCGTAATCACCTCTTGCTCACGCGTCGTCAAATCCGTTAACAGCTGCCTCAGGTCTCGCTTCAGCGATTCCCGCATCAGCAATTCTTCAGGGGAGATATCTTCAGTCTCTAGCAAGTCGCCCAGCTCAGTGTCGCGATCCTTACCCACTTTCGTATCCAAAGACACCGAGCGCGGCACCTTCTGCAACACTTCTCGCACCTGCTCAGCCGTCATGTCCAGCTCTTTCGCAATATCTTCTAGCTTGGCCGTACGACCCTGCGTTTGAGAAATTTTGCGCTGAGCCTTCTTAATTTTGTTGAGCTTTTCAGTAATGTGCACCGGTAGGCGAATGGTGCGGCTTTGGGTTGCGATCGCCCGCGTAATCCCCTGACGAATCCACCAGTAAGCATACGTACTAAACCGATAGCCCTTCGTCGGGTCAAATTTCTCAACCGCTCGCTCCAGTCCTAGCGTCCCTTCCTGAATCAAATCCAGCAGCTCCAGCCCCCGATTCTGATACTTCTTCGCCACAGACACCACCAGGCGCAAATTCGCCTTGATCATGTGCTCTTTAGCCCGAACCCCTTCAGACTGCTGCTCTACGAGGTCGTCCACGCTTAAGCTCGCCAGCTTTGCCCATAAGCCCTTACCTTCTATCAGCGTCGGCTTTAGCTCAGTCACCGGAATCTCGGCGGCCTTAGCCCAGCGCTCCAACGAAGGCTTATGGCCCAGCTGCGCCGTCAGCTGGTCGCGAGTATTCATCAAATTTACGTACACCGCCAGCGTACCGCCCGCTTCCTCCGCAGCCTTGTTGCGCAGCGTCAGCAGCTCCATATGCTGCTGTACCCGCTGAGCCTCAGCGACCTCTTCATCACGCTCTAGCAGGCTCACCCGCCCAATCTCTTGCAGGTACAGCCGCACTAAGTCAGTAGATCTAGCCGCACGCGGCTTAGCATGTGCCGCTGAATCCAACCCTTCAATATGTACATCACCACTGTTCTCAGAATCGATCAGTGAAAGATCAATGACAGCTGGCTTGCGGCTTTTCTTCGCGCTTGGATCTATTGCAACGCTAGCAGTGCGTTTGTCAACGTATTCGGGCGTAGCTTTCATGATGGTGTGAAGTAGCAGGACAGGTGAAGAATCAACGAGGCTCACCCCTTGATAGATAGTGTTCCCAGCCGATGGGGCCATAGAGCAAAGAGACTTTTACAAGCGCTCGCTCGCTAGCGATATATCAGAGTAAAAAACAGATTTTCTGCAAAAGTATTCTTTAAATCGAACACGCAGATAAACAGGCAAGAATAAGAAAAAGCCGGGTAAGCACCTAGCATAGGTATTCACGGGATTAAGCCCCCATTCCTGACACCTTGTAACAAAACGAACCAAAGACGCATCCAGTCAGGGCAGTCGCTAAGTAAACCTCAACAAAACTGGCCTATTAAAGGAATATCAGTTTGGCGATCGCCATCCTGTAGTAGCTATTCCAGGTTTATCAGTGTCACAAGCGCAGAAACTTACAACAGTTCATACGTAGGCTAGATAAATGTATAGAAAACTATTTATACCGTCTGTTGATTCGGAATTTGTATGATGAACGTGGTGCCACTATCAGCGGCAGACTCACAGATAAGCGAGCCACCATGTCGCGCTGTCACAATCTGGTAGCTAATCGAGAGTCCCATCCCCGTACCTTTGCCGATTGGCTTGGTGGTGAAGAAGGGATTGAAAATTTGCGATCGCACTGTCTCCGGCATCCCCATTCCATTATCTTGAATGATCACGCTCAGCTGCCCGTCTTCAAAATGAGTCGTAATCGTCAGCTGCGGCCGCTCCACACCCTCTAAGGCATCAATCGCATTTCCCAAAATATTCATAAACACCTGATTCAGCTGCCCCGCATAGCAAGTCACCAGCGGCAGTTCGCCATAGTGCTTCACCACATCGATCTCACTGTGCTGCGACTTCAGCTGATGTCCTAAAATCATTAGCGTGCTGTCTAAGCCTTGATGAATGTCCACCGACTTTTTTTCAGCCTCATCCTTACGAGAAAACGTCCGCAAAGAGGACACAATCTGACGAATTCGCTCTGCGCCTAGCTTCATTGACGCTAGCAAATTCAACAAATCCTCAGTCATAAAGTCAAAATCGAAATCCTCTAGCTCATCAGCAATTTCATCGGGCGGCTCTGGATAATGGCTTTGATAGTGCTTTAGCAAAGTCACTAGGCTATTTGCATAGCGTGTAGCAGGCTTCACATTGCCGTAGATAAAGCTCACCGGGTTATTAATTTCATGAGCAACGCCTGCAACCAGCTGACCAAGGCTCGACATTTTCTCAGTCTGTACCAAGCGCGTTTGAGCCTGCTGTAAATCAGAAAAGGCTTGCTCCAAATCCTTAGCCTGCTGCACTAAGCACAGCTCAGCTCGCTTTCGCTCAGTAATATCGTTGTGAATCGCCACGTACTGATAGGGACAGCCTGCCTCGTCTAAGAATGGAACAATCGTTGTATACACCCAGTACAGATCACCATACTTGGATCTGTTCCGCATCTCGCCGAGCCAGACATGACCGTTGCTAATGGTGTGCCACATCTCTTCAAAAAATTCGCGCGGATGATGGCTAGAGTTAATCAGCCGATGCGTTTGCCCAATTAGCTCAGCCTGACTGTATTTAGAAATTTCACGGAATTTGTCGTTTACGTAAGTGATGCGACCTCGATGATCGGTAATGGCTACGTTTGACGAGCAGTCTAGTGCAAACTTAACGTCGGCAAGTTCTTTTAGCGACTGGTTAAGTCTGGCTTCGATTTGCTTGCGATCGCTAATATCACTCAAACACCCATACCAAACAATCGATCCATCCGGCTGAGGCTGAGGCTTAGCCAACGTTCGCACCCACCGCATCTTCCCCGAAGGCAAAACCACCCGGCACTCGTACTGATACACCTTCATCGTCAGTGCCGACTCTCTCACCACCTCTCTAAAGCCCTGTCGCTCGCTCTCATGCACCAGTTTCAGCATATCTACCCCACGCTGCTGAAACTGCTCTGGTGACAAGCTCAGCAGTCGGTAACTGTCCGACGAAACGTATGGGAAAGAGACTTCAGAAGTACTGTTCAGTCGCATCTCGTACAGCAAATCAGGTACGTTATCTGCTAACTTTTGCAGTCGGGTTTGGCTTACCGCCAGCTCAGCCGTACGCGCTTCTAATCGGCTAGAGATTAGGTAGTTGAGGTGCTTGATCTCAATCTCAGACTGCTTGAAAGCGGTGATATCGTGTACTAGCGCATTCCATAAAATTGTGGCCACATCGGGTTGTTCAACAGCAGGTTCCATCGTCAGTGAAATCCACTTTGTCTTGTGGCTAGCAAGCGCGATGCGTCCTTCCCATTTTAGTAAGCGTGGTCGCTTTGCGGCTCGGGCGATCGCTAGCTCAAAAGCATCCCTATCCTCTACATGAATCGCATCAAAAAGACAGTGCGCCCGCCGGTTCACGTACCCGTGAGAGCTATCCGTTGTCACTTCTGCCAGCTTATAACAACCAGCGTTCACAAAAGGATACGCAACAATCAAACCTTCTCGCGTCGTCAGCACTCGAGAGACAGCACCTGGGAGGCTATCCATCAAGCGTCGATTACTTTCCGAGAGGCCGTCAGCTTGCGGCAGTTCAGAGTCATTCTGCATAGGCGAGGTAGAAGCTTTCATCGAGCGCGTCTAATAGGGAAAACCGCTTTTGGTTATCATTCCCGAGCCGCAAAGCCAGCCAAGACGGTATTCCCACGCAAGTACGCGAGTTCTAGATTCGTAGTCCGAGTTCACTCTGATAAGATCAGGCGAACTACCTATAAAAAGTCTGACATGAAGCGAGACACGATTTTCTATAAGCTCTTTCAGCAGTCGCCTACAGCCATCTTTGAGCTGTTGCCAAATGCACCCGCTAATGCAAGCAGCTACCGCTTCGATTCAGTCGCCGTAAAAGAACCAAAATTTGAGATAGATGGCGTCTTTCTACCACCCGAAGACGAAAAAGGCATCGTATTCTTTTGCGAAGTACAGTTTCAAGAAGACAAAAAACTTTGCGAACGAGCCTTTGCCGAAGCCTTCCTATACTTCTATCGCAACCGAGACCGCTTCAGCGACTGGGAAATTATCCTTATCTATCCCAATCGGAACACAGAACAAAAGGATCTGCATCCCTATCGCAACCTAATCAATAGCGATCAGGTTCATCGCGTATATTTGAACGAACTTGGCGACATACGGCAGTTACCGACTTGGATTGCACTTATGGTTCTGGCAACGCTGAGTAAAAGCAAGGCACCTGAAGAAGCACGCTATCTGTTAAGCCGCTCTGAACAAGAGGTTTCACCACCTGAAAGACGTGTCATTATGGAAGTAGTAGCGTCAATAATATCGTATCGATTTGAGCAACTTAGTCGTCAGGAGATAGAAAAAATGTTGGACATTACGCTAAAAGGCACCAGAGTATATAGGGATATCAGCAAAGAAACATTAGTACGCACAGTCAGCCGCCAGCTGAAAAAGCGATTTGGAGATCTGGCCTCAGATACTCAAATCGATATAGAACAACTATCCTTGCCTGCATTAGAAGACCTTAGCGATGCGCTTCTAGATTTCAAGAATCAAGTTGATTTACAAACCTGGCTAACAAGTCAAAAAAGTAGACAAGTTCTATCCCCAGATGCTGAAAGCTGAACCTGTCTACAGGTTCAGCTTTTCATTTCCTTCTACTGCAACTGAATTTATTCTTAACAGAAAAGTTTTTTTGCTGATTTTCCACAGCCTTGAACAAACATTCCGTCGAAAGTTCCGCCGACAACGCCACCTACAAGTGGAATCATCTTTGACAAGTTAACTACACCTTTTTCTCCAGCTTTCGTCACTAGTCTAAAGCCTACTTTCTTATTAATTTCTCTTACTGTTCTACCGGGTATCTGCTTTATAAAGTTTTTGCATAGCTTATTGCCTACCGTGATACCTGCTGTTTTCAATACTTCTTCGCCAGCTTCTCCAAGAAGAGACAATAGAATCATCGTTCTTACCTTCTCAGAATGAATATTGTATCCACGAAGGTGAGCTACGGTGGCCGCAGTACTAGCACCGAGAGCATATGGGGCAGCCATGCTAGCAGGTATGGTTATAGGAAGCGCAGCAGCACCGCCAAGACCAGTATAATAAATCCTGTACCCGCTGCGTGAGCAGTCCTCCAGGCTATAAGAGAGTTAATAGCATCTTCGACACTAGCTGACTTGTCCAGATAATCTGCGGCTATACTTTCAGCGGGCCTTAAAGCACCCATACCGTCAATCCCAACATTCGCTATCCAATCTAGCGTAGCTTTTACAAGACTGTTGTTGTCTACGCTAGGTTTCTTGACAACCATGAAAATTATTCTCCTTTGCATCTTCAAGGAGTATTCCCCGATTTACAATCGATAAAATACATTGACGTTTAGCCTTAGCTTTCGTCAATCACAGCATCGCGATCTAACAACAACAAATTACGTAGCTGATCGGTATCAAGTTCAGTGAGCCACTGCTCTCCCGCACCAACAACTTGTTCTGCCAAAGCCTTCTTACTATTGATCATGTCATTGATGCGTTCTTCTAAGGTACCAGTGGTAACGAACTTATGCACCTGTACGTTTTTGGTTTGGCCGATGCGGAAGGCTCGGTCGGTGGCCTGATTTTCTACAGCGGGGTTCCACCAGCGATCAAAGTGGAAGACGTGGTTGGCGCGAGTAAGGTTAAGGCCGACGCCGCCTGCCTTTAAAGAGAGAATGAAGATTTTGGGGCCGTTGGGGTCTAGCTGGAAACGGTCTACCATTTCTTCTCTTTTAGGTTGAGAGGTGCTGCCGTAGAGGAATTGGGTTTTGGTGTTTAGGCGGTGTTCTAGGTGGGTGGATAGCAGCTTGCCCCACTCGGCAAATTGCGTGAAGATTAGGGCGCGATCGCCCTCCGCCACCACTTCTTCCAGCATCTCATCCAAACGCTGCAACTTACCCGACCGCCGGTACTTTCCTAAGCTCTCTTGCTTCAGGAACTGAGCCGGATGATTACAAATCTGCTTTAGCTTCACTAACAAGCCTAAAATCATGCCGCGTCGCTGCACGCCTGTAGCTTCATCAATCTCTCCTAGAGTTTCGTCTACGAGCTTTTGATACAAGACTTGCCTGCTCAGCAGTCAGTCCGCAGAAAACAGTCATCTCTTGCTTGTCAGGCAAGTCTTGAATGATAGTGCGATCTGTTTTTAGGCGGCGCAGAATGAAGGGTTGGACGAGCGATCGCAATGTCTTCAACGAATCCGTATCCCCGTACTTCTCAATCGGTGTCGCAAACCGCCGTTTAAAGAAATTCAGCGGACCCAAATAGCCAGGATTCAAGAAGTCCATAATCGCCCACAGCTCAGACAGCCGGTTCTCTACAGGCGTACCCGTCAGCGCGATCCGAAACTCACTTTCCACCTCACGCACCGCCAAAGACTGCTTAGCCGTAGGGTTCTTAATATTCTGTGCCTCGTCAAGCACCATCCCACGCCACTCAACTTTCTTAAGATCCTTCAAATCTCTTTGCACCAGCGTATAGCTCGTAATGATCAAATCCAGCTTCTCAACGGCTTTTACCAGCACCGCCCCCTTAGGCCGCTTATCACCGTGATAAATCAAAGTCTTTAACTCAGGCGCAAACTTCTTCACCTCCCGCTGCCAGTTCGTCAGCACCGAAGTGGGGCACACCAGCAACACAGGCCCGCCTAACGCTTTCTCCTGCTTCAAGTACAGCAAAAACGCAATGAGCTGAATGGTTTTGCCCAAACCCATATCATCAGCTAAGCAGGCCCCAAGCCCCCACTGTTCCAAAAACGAAAGCCAGGAAACACCTTTCGCCTGGTACGGACGCAGCTGTCCTTCAAAGCCATCCGGCTCAGAAATTGCCGTCAGGCTCTGATTGCCGGTTGTCATGGTTGTAATCAGCTCATCCAGCTTGCCAGACGTGTCAAACTTCACAACAGGCAGCTTATCAATAAGCTGATTATCGCCCGTACTGATTCGCAGCGCTTCCTCAACCGAAAGCTTCGTCTGACCTTTTCTCTTTTCAAAAAACTCTTTTGCCGCACGAACATCCTGCGGACGCAGCTCAATCCACTGTCCGTTAATTTCAACCAGCGGCGTGCCCTGAGTAATCAGCTCATCAAACTCCGCTTTCGTGAGGATCTGGCCGCCCACCGACAGATCCCACTTAAAGTTCAACAAACTTTGCAAGCCTAAACGCTGCTGATTTGGCGGAGCTGTTGCACTAATTTGCAAGCCTAAACGACTCGCGCTCACTTTGCTTGGATCTACCAAGTTGTCAGGCATAATCACGCCAAAGCCGCTATCCTGAAGCCGCCAGGCGGTTGCTTTTATAAACTGATAGGCCTCAATCGGGTCTAAAACACACTGCGCAGGGCTCGGTTCCGTCAGCGTTTGCTTAATAGGCTCGTACAAACGCGTGGCACGGCCCAGACCGCCGAGCAACGTCTCTTGAGGAGACTCTATTGTTCTTCCCTGGTAGACAAATTCGTCGGCAGGATGCTGCCAAACAGTATCTGCATCTACTTTAAATTCACCGTCATCGATAGCCTGCAAGCCATACTCAAGTGACCAATTTAGCGTGCCAGAAGGGGGAGGAGTGAGTGAAAAGCAGGTGCGGAAGCCGTCTATTTTGTCTGCTAAATTCTGTAGCGGCGCTGTCCACGTATTAATAGCATCATTGAGTCTAACTACGCCTGTTGGCGTAGATTCAAAGTGAGGATCAAGCTCGCCTAGCGCATCTAGCCACTCACGTAGCGGCAAGTCTTTGCTGAGCGGTGCTGATTTGTCCAAGCTGTTGCTTTGCGCTGCGCTGCGGACTTGCGAGTCGAGAAGCGTTTCAAGAAAGTTGCGGACGAGTGGTTCTGTAGAGGCGGGTAGGTCGATGCGGAAAGCGGAGGCTTTTTTCGGCTGGGGAGGGGAATAGCTGCGGCAGAGAGGGGGGAGGCGATCGCAAAAATCCTTCAGCCGAGACTGGTCCAACGCGCTATCTAGTAACAGCTGCCAAGACGCCAGCGCACCTTTCTTGTCCGCGCTCACGATCGGCACAAATTTACCGCGCGCCAACAAGTCCAAACACCAGCGCGTCAGGTGAGACCAATAGCGCAGATCGTCACCGACAAAGGCATTTGATTCTGATTGCCCTAGCGGAAGCGCCGTCAAAAACTTAGTCGTGACTATCGGATCTAATACACTACCTGAAACCTGCCAGGGATACAGCGCTGTGGCAATATCATCTGAGTCAGAAAAACTATCGTCCGTCGAGAGTACAGGAAGCATCCCCACAGCATCAAATTTAGTTGGTAATACAACGGCTCGCGGCTGCCACGTTTTTGGGCTAGAGTTTCGCGTTGTTTTCTTTGTCGTTTTGGCCCCAGTTTTAGCGACACCTTTAGCGCTGACTTTTTTAGCACTAGCCGCTACATGGGTCTGCATCCAAGACAAATCAAACTCTTCTCCCTTCTGAAAAAGGTCTGAAAGCTCTGTCTGGCTGAGCTGATACGGCTGCTTAGCAACACTCGGCATTTTGTCATCTTCTAGCAGGCTAGAGAAATCAGTCGAAAATTTAGCCGCATCTGCTTTACGCCACGTTTCGCCCCACACAAAAAATTGCTGGAGGTCGGGCAGCCAGTTTCCATGTAACGTCGCCATAGGGTTCCTACCTACTGGGTTTCAAATTTTTCGTAAGCAGCTACGATTCGCTGAACAAGCTGGTGGCGTACGACGTCTGCCTTCGTTAGTTCGCAGAATGAAATGCCTTCCACCTTCTCTAAAACCTTAGTCGCCATCGCCAGCCCTGACTTCTGATACTGCGGTAAATCTGACTGTGTGACATCACCTGTCACTACCATCCGCGAATTAAAGCCTAGTCGAGTAAGCACCATCTTCATCTGTGCGGGCGTCGTATTTTGCGCCTCATCCAAAATCACAAACGCATTGCTCAGCGTGCGACCCCGCATGTAGGCCAGCGGCGCAACTTCAATCACACCGCGCTCCATGAGATGTGGAATACGCTCTGGATCGAGCAGTTCGTGAAGCGCGTCATACAACGGACGCAGATAAGGATTCACTTTCTCTTGCAAATCACCCGGCAAAAAGCCTAATCGCTCACCCGCTTCTACCGCTGGGCGTGTCAAAATCAGCTTTTCAAACTCCTCATTCATCAGCGCCTTCACAGCGACCATAGCCGCCAAGAAAGTTTTACCTGTTCCAGCTGGGCCAGTGCAAAAAGTCAGATCGCTCTTGCGTAAGGCCTTGATGTACTGCTGCTGGCGAAAGGTTTTAGCGCGAATGATTTGACCGCGCCGCGTCTTGGCAATCACATCGCTTTGAAGCGCTTTCAGCTCATCGCCACGATGGGTGTCTAGCGCGTGAATAGCGGTCATCACGTCGGTAATTTGAATTGCCTGCCCCTGGCTCCAAGTCGGCTCTAGGGTTTCTACAATCTTGCGCGATCGCTCAACCTGGCTCTCGGTTCCTACAATATTTAGCTCACTGCCCCTGAGCACAATATTGGCCCCAGTTTGCTGAGCAATCCGCTTGATATTTTCCTCATGCGGGCCTGCGAGTGCGATCGCATTCTCAGAACTCATCAAGCCAAATTTGTAGTTATTTCCCATGCAGATATGAAGTAAAGCCCGTCGGGTTCATTAGATGAAAAAAGCGAAACATCAAGAACGCTCGTTTCTTAATCTAGCGCTTTTACGCAACCTCAGCGCTAAACAAAAAAGATTCGGCCCGTGAGCTGTTTACTCGGCCAAATCTCTTTCAATAGTCTGAATAAAAAGCATTCCACAGGCGAAAAGCCACCGCTACAGCGTCAGCATCATTCAGATTTAGGCTTTTTCTTGGGTGGCGCAGGATTAGTACTGGGTCTAGGTGGCCGACTATCGCGGTTACCACCCCGACCTCTACCACCCGAACGACCACCACCGCTGCGACCCTCAGAGCTGCGCTCAGCCCGCTCCGGCTCCGGCTCGCCAAATACGCTTAGGTTCACCGTCATGCTAGAGAGCTTCGCTGCCGCCGCTAGCACCGTTCGCACAGCCTTAATGTTGCGGCCGCCGCGCCCAAACACCCGGCCCTTATCTTCATCCTCATCAAACGCCGCTCTGAGCCATAGCTTTTTACCGCCTGCCAAGTTCTCTACGTGGAACTTGAGCTGCTCAGGCTTATCTAAAAAGGGGTGCATCAAGAAGCGAGCGAGCGCTTCATAGTCAGTCCGAGCATCTGTCGGAGCCGCTGCCGATGAGTCAGGAGAAGTCACGTTTAGCTACCTAGCTGTTCGTACACATTTGCTTTCTTTAAAATATGCTCAACGGTCTTTGTAGGCTGAGCACCTTCTTTTAGCCACTTTACAATGGCTGGAACGTCCAAACGCGTCTCATCGGTTCTGGGGTTGTAAAAGCCCACTTCTTCCAAAGGACGGCCATCGCGGCGATCTTGCGCGCGCATGGCGACGATACGATAGCTAACTTCGCGCTTTTTTCCGTAGCGCTTGAGGCGAATTTTGATCATTAGAGAATAGCAAGTCAGGTTAGAGCACTCGATTTTAACACTCGCTGCGAATCTGAGGCAAAGCAATTGCAAAAGCGATCGCCCAGCCACAAACTCACATCAGCGTTATTTCAGCGCTTTTAGGGATTCAAAAGGCTAAAACCTGCTCTCAAAGATGAGAAACCGGTCTGCAATTTATGAGAAAGCCTTAGTCTTCGTGATCTTCAAACGGATCGCTCAGCTGCTTAGCCGGTGGGCCAAACGCTGTATACACTGCGTACAGTGTGAATGCGCTGACGACCGCCGCCACTGACACAATAAGAACTGTTGCGGAATCAAGATTTTCCATAGGGTTTTGCTCGGGATTTCCTCTATGATATTACAGAATATAAAGTAACTTTACTCACCGATTACTCCATGGCACAGCGCACGAAGTTGGGTAACATCCTCAAACCTTTGAATTCTGAATACGGAAAAGTCACGCCAGGATGGGGCACAACCCCAGTGATGGGTGTATTCATGGGTCTTTTCCTCGTATTCTTGCTCATCATCCTTCAGCTATATAACTCATCACTCATCATCAACAACGTAGATGTTGATTGGAGAAGCCTCGGCGGCTAGGTATTTTTCCAGCTGTATCGACTCGCTATGTCGGTTCACAGAGGGCAGGTGCATTTTGCGTCTGCCCTTTATACTTTTTAAATAACGTTTCGGATATTTGGAAAAATGAACGTCTTTGGAATTGGCCTACCCGAGATGGGCTTGATTATGGTTGTGGCCTTGCTGGTGTTTGGGCCAAAGAAGCTGCCTGAGATTGGCCGCAGTATGGGAAAGGCGCTGAAAGGGTTTCAGGACGCTTCTAAAGAATTTGAGAATGAGTTTAAGAAGGAAGCCGATCGGGTAGAGAAGTCGGTTGCCGAGCCCATGAAGGCGACGTTAGAAAAGCCCAGAGCTTTAGCTGCTGACAAGCCAAAAGCAGAGCCTACCGAGGCAGAAATTGTTGAAGCACCAGAGACTGAAACTGCTAGCGTTGAAGAGAATAGCGAAACCAAAGTCGCTTAAGCAAAAACTTTGAGAACCGATTTTACGACTGAATACAGCTGAAAAAGTAATGGTAGGGACAACGCCCCCGCAGACGATGGTGCTGCCAAGGCTAATTGTAGGACTCGGCAATCCGGGTACAAAGTATGACCGCACGCGTCACAATATTGGATTTGAAGTCATTGACGCCTTGGCTAAAAGCTATCCAGGTGTGTCGATGGCTGAAAACAAGCGGTTTCAGGGTACGACTGGCGAGTTTCGCAGCCAGGGTGAGCGGACTGTACTGCTGAAGCCCACCACGTACATGAATAATTCTGGGCAGGCCGTCCGCGCTGTCCTTGACTGGTACAAGCTGGAAGCCGATTCAGTGCTGGTAATTTACGATGACATGGATTTGCCAACTGGCAAGCTGCGTCTGCGCCTGTCTGGCGGAGCAGGTGGCCACAATGGCATGAAGTCGATTATTTCGCACTTGGGAACCAGGGAGTTTCCTCGGCTGCGGGTGGGAATTGGTGGCACCGATAAAGGCGATGGACGCGACAAAGCCGTCGTTTCTCATGTGCTAGGCCGCTTTGCACCAGAAGATCGCAAGATTGTAGATGCCGTGATTCCGATGGCAGTTGATGCAGTTGACCTGAGCTTGCGTAAAGGGTTCGAACGCTCAATGAATCTGTACAACGGGCGAGAAGTAGAGATTTAGTACGGATGATTAGAGTCTTACGTAAGGCGCTAGTTCTTTCCATATAGTCGGAAATTGCTTTTGGATGTCGGTGGATTTTGCGATCGCCATATCCCGATAGTCAAACCCAGGCGCGACTGACTCTCCCAACAGCCCGTACTCTCCCGACGCCAGTACAGCCGCCTTCCAATAGCCACCAGGCACCAGTAGCTGAGGAACTTCTCCTTGTTCAATATCGAGCCCTAACTTAATCTTTTCCAGATTTCCTTCTAAGTCGATTAAGAGATAGGTGATAGGCGAGCCTGCCTGAAAATAGTGCACGATATCCGACTTATTTTTATGCAGATGATCGATCGGGCGATCGTCTGTGAGCAGGTAGTAAATAGAGGTCATGACCGAGCGCGCCGAACCTTCTCTAGCCGTCGGCACTTCTTCAGCAGATCGATACGACTCAGAAAAATAGCCGCCTTCAACGTGCTCAACGAGCGATAGTTTTTCAATCCAATCTTGCTTATTCATGTTCTACCTGACTCTATGGTTTAACCCAATCTTTGGCGGCATCCACCATTCTGGTCATGCCCTCAAAGCCAAAGCGTACGAGCAAGTAGAGAATGGTACTGGTGATAGCGCCACTAACAACGCAAATAGTGAGGCCTGCTAGGCTAATGGCACCGTCGTCGTCTAGTAAGCCAAAGCCCGTTACAAAAATGCCAATGGCAGGCGCTGTGTTGGTCAAAGGAATTGGAATCATCATCGAAACAGACATGAGGGCGATCGCCATTCCAATTGCGAACCGACCCAACCGGCTTGTACACACAGGCGTAAGCCGAGGACGTGCGATTTTTTCAATACGTTGTAACCAAGGTATTCCCGTACGGATAAAACCTTGAACCGCCTCACGGTCAAAGCCACGTTTGCGAAACTTCTCGGGTAGCCAGGGTTGCTCTGAACCAGCAATGAGTTGAATGGCTAGCAAAAACATGACAAAGCCAAGCGGTGTAGAAATGACAGTGGCTGGTAAAGGTAAAGCAGAGGGCAAGGCTAGGAGTACGAATAGAAAACCGAACGTCCGTTCGCCAGCAATTTCTAAAATCTCGTTGAGCGTGACCTCTTTTTTAATCTCAGAGCTAAGGGGCTGAGTATCTAAGGTGACGTCAGACGATGCAAGAGAAGTACTAGCACCGTCTTCTAGAAAATATCGTTGTAGTTCGACAGATAGCCGTGCCATACGCCTTAAGCTCAGTTGCAATAAATAAATTAGGCCTATAGCAATATAGCCTAGACAGGCTTTCTGCCCTACATCAGTCCTTTCTGATGGGTGATAGCCATCTTTTCGCAATCCTTATCGCGCCTTAAAGAATTCGTAGTCGGACATAAAGAACCGTGGATTCACGGAAATCTTTGTTAAATAGGAGGCAATAAAACTACTTCTTTGACAATGGGGTATGCGTGTCTATCTACTCATCAAAAATTAGCCGCCTGATGATACTAGCGGCTTTAGTATTTGGCTTAGTCGTGCGAGTCCTAGCAACGGTACACTTTGCAGACTTTAGCGGCGATCAAATCAGAGATGCCTACGTTTCTATGAAAATGTGGGAGGGTACGTTGCCTACGCTAGGGCCATCTTCGGCTTGGGGTGATATTTATTTGCCGCCACTGTATTTTTATCTGGCGTTTCCATTCACGGTGTTTGGCGCGGATTTGGCGTTTCAAGCGATCGCTAACGGCATCCTCACCTTCTTTTCCATCCCTCTCCTCATTGTCACTGTCTATCAGCTACTAGAAACCGTTCCACACCCCAAACGACTGCTCATCGCCAGCGGTGCAGGCCTCTGGTACAGCCTGCTATTTCAAAACATCATTATCAACACAGGCAATAGCCTCGCTGGCAACTCGGGCTCCATCGTCTTCTTTCTACTCGCCTTCGTTCTGCTATTCAAATATCAGTGGGAAGCTGAGCTATCAATACCTGGGCAAATTACCTGCTGGATACTGTACGGCGTTACTCTGGCGCTAATTGGGAATCTGCATTTTGCACCGCTTTTTGTGATGCCTGCGGCCTTCATCGGGAGCGCGATCGCCTTTTTGTGTCAAAAATCGTCGTCAGCCTAAGAAATGGGCCTTACCGCTGCTATCTATTGGAGCAGGTGTGTTGCTGATGACACCTTATTGGATCGGAGAAATGGGTAGAGGCTGGACGAATACGCAGGGCATTCTCAATCTGATATTTAAGGCAAGTAATGAAGACGGCTATTCGGTTACGTTTTTGCAAAGATTGCAGGCGATCGCATCCGGCTATTTCAGTCTAGGCACCGACGTCTACTTCTACCACCAGTCCACCAAGGCACTGCTTCTATCTATCCTTTTTTTAGGCATGATTCTTGTCCTCTCCTTGTGGAAATTCGAAGGCAATCGCCCCATCTTCTATCTGTTTTCAAGTATCTGGACACTCTTCCTGTGTGCCTACTCGTCTACAGACATGAGCCGCACCTACGATCCAGTGTTCTATAAGTTACTTATCTTCTTCGCGCCAATCATTCTTACCAGCATCACTATCGCCTACCTCGACCACAGGAAAACACTTGAAAAAGCCCTTATTTTCGGAATCATAGCAACTGTTTCCTTATCAGCAGCTGTCAACCTGAACCTGCACAAAAACTATCTTGTCAGCCGATACGGCCCCCAGCGAATCGCGCATACTGCCGACTATATTCAGACGGTCAAAGCGCTACCCGATAGCGTTACACTCTGCGATATCAATGGACATAGGCCCAGCACGCGAGTTTACGAATACACCAATGAGTACATCGTGAAAAAGCCGTTGAGCTTTGCGGTCGAGTGTGAGGCTGATAGCTACGCTGTTTATTCAAAGTTCAAATCGAATAGTCGGTTTGAGGCCGTTCCCACTAAAGAGTTTTCAACGTACGAAAAGCCGCACGAGCTGTTCTACGAGGACGATGTGTTTTATATCTTCCATTTACTGTGAGGGCTGTTTAATCCAGTGATAGCTGAGCGCCAGGGAGGCGATCGCACTGATCAAACTCGCCGCAATTCCCAGCTTAAACGCCAGCGTTTTCTCATACACCACATCCATCTCATACTGTCCTGGCTCCACCTCAAACTGAATTCGACCGTCGAATGCTTTCTGAACAGGATGAGCGGCGCCATTCAGATACAGGTGCCAGCCGGGATAAAAGTAGATACGCAAGATAGCGGTGGTGGGCTCGCTAGCGTTGATGGTTAGGCGTCTGTGATAGCTGTCCCACTGGGCGATCGCAATCTCAGCGTCACCCGCAGCTATTTCAAAAAACGGCTGATTCGGCTGCGGCGTTGGCAAAGCTCCTGAAACGCTCTCTTTCACTGCTGGCCAGCCTTCCCCCGACTGCTCCTCTTTAATAAACGTCGGCGTCTCGCTCTCATCTATGCGAGGCCGATACTCAGGCACATCAATAAGATCATCGCTATAGGGCGCATAGATAATCTTCTCTAGCCACACCCGGTTCCAAATCACGCCGCGACCGCCGCTATGAATACCGGGAAAGTTACGAACGTAGTCATGGTTATATTTAAAGTTGCCAGCTAAGATAGCGGCGATAACAACGAACAAAAGAACTCGAAAGAACTTTTTAGAAAAGCCTCTCAAAGTAAAAGCGTCCACCCACCATCGTTGCGGAAAGAGAGACTGCACAGCGAATGCGCACAGCGCCGCTTCTGTTAAATACAGCAGGCGATCAACGCGGCCAGAATACTCGATCTTTTGCAAAATAGGATTGATTTTCCACAGCGGCCAAGACCAGTCACTCATAATGAAGACAATGCCAATAGCCGTCAGTAGCAGTACGCCGACCGACCGCTTTTTTTGAGGTGCTTTAGAAAACCCAAAGGTCGCAATACCTGCAAACGCAAAGCAGGCCAACCACTGCCGCAGGGCAATATCACCAAGCCCTCGCCCGATGGTTTCAAACACGTTGAGCATGTAGCCCTCAAATCCAGATTGGGAGGCGAGCATGTAGTCAATATTGATGTAGCGCTGCTCTAGAACGGCAGGAATGAGGAAGAAGGCCGCTAGCCCCCAGCCAAGGAGGAGCGTTAGCCAGATTTGCAGGCGCGTTTTCCAGGGATGGTGCCAGAGAATCTTTAGGGTGTAGAGCATATAGGCGATCGCATAAATCAACAAGCTCGGTAAATGCGTCAGCGCCACTAGCGCCCAAGATCACCACTAGCCCGCAAAGATAGCTCGGCTGTCCGAATCGCTTTATCTGTGAAAAGCAGCAGTAGCGGCGGCCAAATAAAGGTATATAGCGGTGAGAGCCCTCCGCTGAGCACTAGCCCCAGAAGGCCAGGGCTGAGCATGTAGGCCAGTGCGCCTAGTACGGCGGCCACTCGTCCCCAGCGAGACGGTAAGGCCACGCCCGCGGAGTATCGCCCAAAGCAGTAAAAGCTCAGACCCGAGAGAAAAATACCGCCCGAAAACAAGGTATTTATCGTTTGTTCAAACGTGAGGCCCAAAGCCCTGAGCGCAGAACCCAGGTAGTACACCAGCGGTGGATAAAAAACAAAAGTCGGACTACCATAGCCAAAATTGGTACCGGCTAGCCAGCGAGGATACCAAATGCCTTCTGACAGCTGCTTAAAAAAATGCTGAAGCCAAGTGAGATGCCACCGCAAGTCGCCCAAACCATTAACCCCATCGCGAATCATGCGCAGGTTGATCGCAATTGTCATAGCCACCAAAAAAGCAACAATCCCAACTTCTAAAAAAGCAGCCGCCAGCACCGATAGCGAACCTGTACGATTCTCTAGAAAGCCACGCTCACCTAAAGCACGATCAGTATCAGGATTCTGCATAGTATGTGAGACCTAGTAACAATCAGCTAGCTACCTATACATTGCCCGTTACCGCGATCTCTTTCGCCTGACCCTTCTCAATCAAGCCTGATGCATCGAAGCTAACGACGTAAATGAAGGGTAGCTAGCGCCAGCCTTATTTTCCACAGGAAACCGAATGTCTCAAAACGCATATATTCCCATCCAAGCTTCGGCGCTGCTAGCACTCAGCAGTCTATTTGCGGCCTCGCCCGCCATTGCGCAAAGCGAGCCTGCCACCGCAGAAGTATCTGAATTCATGTCCGACTACATCCCGACCGAATGCACCGTTCAGTTTGGTTACGTTGAGAACAGCAGCGATGAAACCACTCAATCATTCATTCAAAACTTTGGACAAACCATAGATAGAACTATTGGGAGCCAGCCTGAGTCTATCTGCGATGCGATCATAGGAACAGATAGCGGCGAAAGTCGAAACTTCAACTTCATTCAGGCAGAGCAAGGCGTCTATAAAATCGTCACAGAGAGCGAGGGACAGTTAGACTCTCAAACGGTTAACTATGTGTTTAATATCTTAGGCATTCGCTTTATTCCCATTAATACTGAAGGCGAGTTAGAGGCGAGCCAAGCCAAAACAATGTTTGCCATAGAAGGCAGCAATTGCCTCTTAGATGAGCTAGAGGAGCCCTATAGTGCCTTTTGTGAATTTGCAGCAGCAGATACAGAAACGGGGGAAATAGCCGTTGGGCAGATGAACTACCTCTATTAACTGAACGATTAAAAAAGCAATAGGCCGAGAGAACTATCAAAGTCTCTCGGCCTATTGTTTTGAGCAAGCTGCCTTAGCTTTTACAACAAAGGCAGCTTGTTATTGAACCCAAACTTAGTACTTATAAGTCTCGTTCTTGAATGGGCCTTCTACGGGTACATGGATGTACTTAGCTTGCTCACCAGTTAGCTCAGTGATAACGCCGTTGAAGCCTTCCACCATGTAGCGAGCCACTTCTTCATCAAGCTTCTTAGGCAGTAGCTCAACGGTGATAGCTTCAGCTTGCTTCTCTTCAGGTAGGTCAGCAAACTTCTTCTCATATAGGAAGATTTGAGCCAACACCTGGTTCGCAAAAGAACCATCCATGATGCGAGAAGGGTGACCGGTACCATTACCGAGGTTAACCAAGCGACCTTCAGAAAGAAGAATCAAAAAGTCCTTTTCATCATCAGAGCGATAAACTTGGTGAACCTGGGGCTTCACTTCTTCCCAACGCCATTCTTTGCGCATGAAGGCAGTGTCAATTTCGTTGTCGAAGTGACCGATGTTGCAGACAACAGCGCCTTTCTTGAGGTTAGCCAGGATGTGCTGGTCGCAAACGTTGTAGTTACCGGTTGCGGTGACTACAAGGTCAGTTTTAGAAAGAAGGTCAAGATCGAGGCTAGCAGCCGTGCCGTCGTTCTTACCGTTCTTATAAGGAGAAACGACTTCAAAGCCATCCATGCAGGCCTGCATTGCGCAGATAGGATCAACTTCAGCGACCTTGACGATCATGCCTTCTTGGCGCAGAGAAGCAACAGAACCCTTGCCCACGTCACCGTAGCCAATAACCAGTGCTTTCTTACCAGAAAGTAGGTGGTCAGTACCGCGCTTAATCGCGTCGTTCAAGCTGTGGCGACAGCCGTACTTGTTGTCGTTCTTAGTTTTTGTAACTGCGTCGTTAACGTTGATAGCAGGAATTTTGAGTTCTCCTGCTTCCATCATTTCAAACAAGCGGTGAACGCCTGTTGTGGTCTCTTCAGTAACGCCGTGAATGCGCTTGAGCATCTGAGGATACTTTTCGTGGATGTGACCAGTGAGGTCGCCACCATCGTCCAAGATCATGTTGGCGTCCCAAAGCTCACCATTGCCGTCATAGCAAGTTTGCTCCAAGCACCAGATGTACTCTTCCTCAGTTTCGCCTTTCCATGCAAAAACAGGAATGCCTGTAGCTGCGATCGCGGCAGCTGCATGGTCTTGGGTAGAGAAAATATTGCAAGAAGACCAGCGAACTTCAGCGCCTAGCTCACACAGGGTTTCAATCAAAACCGCTGTTTGAATGGTCATGTGAATGCAGCCGATGATCTTAGCGTTTGCCAAGGGCTTGCTGTCACGGTACTTGTTGCGAATCGTCATCAGCGCAGGCATTTCGCCTTCAGCGATCGCGATTTCTTTGCGGCCCCAGTCAGCCAAGGCGATATCAGCAACTTTATAGTCAAGCTTGCCAGTAGGCGCAGTATCAGGAATTCGAGTGCCGGTTGCAATCATAGTTATTTCGGTGGGTCTCTTTGTCTAAGATTTGTTTGAGAACAGTGTTCTGCTAATTAGCTTACCTTCAAAAATAAATGTGAACCGCCAAAAACCCTCTCTAGCCCATGCATTCCACAGATGCATATATATTGATGTCATTAATTAGGTGCATGATTAGCAGCCTATACAGAGTACAGATAAGCACCGATAAAACGAAATATATCAACCGAAACAAATATATAGAGGCCACTGTCTGTTGAGGTGGACTACTTACTCTATAACCCTATAAAAATCGATGGCAGAAGCAACTCAGTTTCTCGATCTCAGTCTTGATGGAACCGCACTCGAACCGGCAGCGATTAGCAACGAGATTGAACAAATTCTCTTTGCAACGAAAGATACTCCGGTTGTCGCGCCCGAAGTCAGCGTTAGCGACTTTAAGGCAACGGTTGATCTATCTGTAATTCCTGAGAGTATTCAACAGGAGGGGCTTAGCGCGTTTAGCGATCGCCTCCAATCTCAGGCTCGCTCAACCCTTTCTAGCGTCCCACCGATCGACAGCGACCTATCGCTAGCCGCTAAGCTTCCCAGCATCGGTTCACTCGCTAGCCTAGAAAGCTCGCTTGCAAGAAGTGCTAGCTTCTCACCTGCATTTATCCGAGGGACAGACGGCGCAGATCTGCTAGCGGGCACGCAGGGCAATGACGTGATTTTGGCGCTAGGTGGCGACGATGTGGTCATTGCACTCAACGGCAGTGACTTTGTGCGCGGCGGCAAAGGAAACGACATCATTGTTGGTGGCGGCGATCGCGATTTTCTCTTCGGAGAAGAAGGCAACGACACCATCTTTGGTGATTCTTCTGACGGCCTTACCTTTGGCGTAGCGGGTAACGATACGATCAACGGTGGCGCAGGCGACGACAACATCTTTGCAGGCGGCGGTGATGATGAAGTCAGCGGCGGCGACGGCAGCGATGCGATTGAAGGTGAGGACGGCAACGACCGGCTCGACGGCGGTGCGGGCACTGACTTTATCAACGGCGGCAGAGGGCGCGATCGCATTTTTGGCGGCGCAGATACCGACTTCCTGTTCGGTGGTCGTGGTGCAGATACCATCAACGGAGATGGTGGCGACGATATCATCGCTGGCGAAAACGGGCGAGACACGCTCTTTGGCGGTGCGGGTAACGACCAGATTTCTGGTGGTAACGGCGACGATACGGTGATCGGCGGCATCGGTGATGACTCAGTATCAGGCGATCGCGGTAACGATACGGTCATCGGCGTCGATTCAGCCGTGGCAGCTTTTGGCTTTGGTCGTGGTGAAATCGATCGGTTAGAAGGTGGGCAGGGAAGCGATCGCTTTGTTCTGGGACAAAACGGTCAAAACTTCTACGACGATGGTTCCGGCCTTGGCTCCGGCGTCAGCGACTACGGTTTGATTGCAGATTTTGCAGTCGGCATCGATAAAATTCAGCTCGCCAGCAGCTTCGACAACTACCGGCTAGATAGCTTGGAAGGCTTTGGTAATTTACCTAGCGGCATCGGTATCTTCGCGAATCTTGGCGCGAGCGAGCCGGGTGAATTTATCCCACCCAACCCACCGGGCGTTCTCCCAGGTGAGCTGATTGGTATTGTGGCCAACGTCTCTGTAGAAAGCCTCTCTGCCAGCGACTTCGTACAAGCGTAGATTCTCACTTGTAGCCATCTCTAAGGCTCATATCTGCAACTGTTAGCAGATATGAGCCTTTTCACTCTCTGAACCTATGCGCCCTGTTTTTGAAGGCTGTCTTCGGGAAGACCAAACTGGCGCGATCGCACATCCTCACAAAAGCGCTTCGCCGCATCAATCCCCTGTTCTCTCAAATTTGCATAAGGCTTCGCAAACGGTGGTTGCCATTCCGAAAGGCCTAGCAAATCAGAAGTCACATATACCTGCCCATCACAGTACGGCCCTGCGCCGATGCCGATGGTTGGAACCGTCAGCGTTTGGCTGATGGTTTGAGCCAGTTCGTCTGGAATGTGTTCGAGCACGATGGCAAATGCGCCTGCTTTCTCGAGTGCGATCGCCTCATTCAAAATCCGCTCAGCCGCCTCAGCCGACTTCCCCTGCTTCCGAAAGCTCCCTACCTGATAAACAGACTGCGGCGTCAGGCCCACATGCCCCATCACTGGCACACCCATCTGCACCACCGCCGCCACCGTGGCCACCATTGCCGGATGTCCACCTTCCATCTTCACCGCCTGAGCGCCTGTTTCCTTCAGCACTCTACCCGCCGCCAGCATCGCCGCCTCTTGGCTCACCTGATAGCTCAAAAAAGGCAGATCTACCAGTACCAAAGTCTTCTTAACCGCTCGCCGTACCATCTTCGTGTGATACAGCATTTCATCGAGCGTCAGCGGCAAAGAGGTCTCGTGTCCCATCACCGGCATCGCCATCGAGTCACCAACAAATACAATATCCACGCCCGCAGCTTCTGCTATCTGCGCAGACATATAGTCCCAGGCGGTAAGCATCGTAATCGCCCGCCCTTCCTGCTTCCACCGCGCAAACTTATGCACATTGACGATCATGATATGTCGCTCCCACTGAGCTGGCTTGAACCCACTAATAGAATATCAATCCAGAGAGCACTTGTTCAGGAAGAATCACCGAGCCCCGTTCGCGCTCACAATTGAGCCATGAGGTGTTCCGCGCCCGGTTACCGTGCTGACCCAGGCAAGGCCTTCTGTCGTGCCGACCCAGATTTTATTACCCGTATCCGTTGAGATAGACAGGATATGTTCGGATGGCAGGCTAGGCACGCGGCCAACAACTGCGCCGTTATAAGGATTTAGCTTGAGCAAGCCGGTGCGGGTGCCGACCCATAGGCTTTGGGTTTTGTCGAAGGCGATCGCCTGCACATTCCGCCCGCGTAGCTGAGTCACCGATCGCAACAGCTGCCCCGTTTTACTATCCACCACCAGCAGTCCTGTCGGCGTTCCAATCCACAAATCGCCCTGCGGCCCCACCGCCATCGACTGAGCAGAGCGCCCTGGCAAATTCGTCACTCGGTCAGTCACATAAGCCGACGCCGTATCGATCCGCACCAAACCTTCTAAAGTACCGACCCACAAATTGCCATCTGGCGCGAGGCCTAACGTATTCGCACTCACCCCTGGCAAAGCTTGCAGCGTCGTCATCAGCAAACCTTCATCAGGGCTAATCATCGCCAAGCCCCGATCGGTACCGACCCACAAAAAGCCGCGCTGATCGACAAGCGTAGCCAGCACTCTATTAGAAGGCAGCCTAAAATTCTGCGCAGTGACCTTATTAATTCGAGGCTCCACCCGAATCAATCCTTCAGGCGTGCCCAACCAGATCCGGCCCACCTTGTCCTGAGCCATCGCCTCAATAAACCGGTTGGGCACGGCAACTTTCGCCATAATCACGCCCGTCTCTGGATTAATTCGGGCAAGGCCCTGACGCGAGCCAACCCACAGGCTACCGGTATAGTCCCTTTGCAGTGCGCCTACTTTATAGTCTTGAGCAAGCGGATCAGGGCGAGTAGGACGTTCTTGGGTCAAAGGTCGGGAAGGCACGCCGATGTCAGCATTCACGCCCGGCAGCTGAATTTGAGCAGTAACTGACTGATAACTGGAGGCGATCGCTACACTACTCCACAGAAAAGCCGCACCAACCACCTGACCCACTTTTCTAGAAACGCTCACGAAAACGACCCTCAAGGAAAATATGCACGCATCAGCAACGCCATCGCCATTTCAGACGAATCAAAACAAGCATGGCTGATGGAATAGCTTGCCCAAAAGTGCCCGTGAGTCTGCTCGAGTTAACGCCACGGTGGGCGATTACCCAACTGGCTATTGAGATTCTTAAGTTCACATAACAAGTTGGGTAGGTTCTAGAAGAGGTAGATTATCCTCTTAAAAAAGTAAAGCCGTTCTCTACAGGCTGCTTTTGAACAAATGCCGCGAACAACCCTCCACAGTAAGCGAGCACAAAAAGTAGCGATTGCATTAGCGTTTTTCTTTACAGAATGTTACGGATGATACTGCATGTCTTAAAACTCCGAAACCCTTTGAAACCTTTGTATAGCAGCGTTCATAATATTTTGTTATCAGAGTATACAGAACTTCTAAAAGGAAACTTATCGTTGCCCTGGTAGTATTCTGAAAAGCATAGGTTTATCTGACGGGCTTGCTCCAAAGCACCCAAACCTTAAAAGACGCGGTATTTTTGTCGTTTTTGAAGCAGCGCTTTAAAGGCACGAAAGTATCGTTTAGTCCGCTTCGAACTTCTAAGATTCAGAAAGTCGTCTGAGCTAATCACTGCTGCGAGTTCGTAGTCAGCGAAAGGTTCTAGGGCGTTGGGTGCGGGTCTCTTTCTATGGAATGTATAGAGTGAGATTCATGGAGTTCGGTCAATATCTAGTTTGATTCATAGGAAATAGACAGGAAATAGGGAAAATATGTCCTACTCACAGACTCAATCAAAGTCTGGTGCTGGTTACAGCGCTGGTGTACAGGATTACCGGCTAACTTACTACGCTCCGGACTACACGCCCAGAGACACCGATATTTTGGCTGCCTTCCGGATGACGCCTCAACCCGGCGTACCTCCCGAAGAGTGTGCAGCAGCCGTTGCAGCTGAGTCTTCTACAGGTACATGGACAACCGTGTGGACTGACTTGCTCACCGACATGGATCGCTACAGAGGCCGTTGCTACGACATCGAGCCCGTCCCCGGTGAAGACAACCAGTACATCGCTTACGTGGCTTACCCACTCGACTTGTTCGAGGAAGGTTCTGTAACCAACTTGCTCACGTCTATTGTCGGTAACGTATTTGGCTTTAAGGCCTTGCGTGCACTTCGCCTAGAAGATTTGCGCATTCCTGTTGCGTATCTGAAGACGTTCCAAGGCCCACCTCACGGTATTCAAGTTGAGCGCGATCGCCTCAACAAGTACGGCCGCCCAATGCTTGGTTGTACTATCAAGCCTAAGCTCGGTCTCTCGGCTAAGAACTACGGTCGTGCGGTTTATGAATGTCTTCGTGGCGGTCTTGACTTCACCAAAGACGACGAGAACATCAACTCACAGCCTTTCCAAAGATGGCGCGATCGCTTCTTGTTCGTAGCAGATGCTATTCACAAGTCACAAGCAGAAACAGGCGAGATCAAAGGTCACTACCTCAACGTCACGGCTCACACCTGCGAAGAGATGCTCAAGCGAGCTGAGTACGCCAAAGAACTCGACATGCCCATCGTCATGCACGACTTCTTAACCGCTGGCTTTACCGCCAACACTACTTTGGCTCACTGGTGCCGCGACAACGGCGTATTGCTACACATTCACCGCGCAATGCACGCTGTACTCGACCGCCAAAAGAACCACGGCATCCACTTCCGCGTACTCGCGAAGTGCTTGCGCATGTCTGGTGGTGACCACATCCACACCGGTACGGTTGTAGGTAAGCTCGAAGGCGACAGAGCTGCGACTATCGGTTTCGTTGACTTGCTCCGTGAGAACTACATCGAGCAAGACAAGTCTCGCGGTATCTACTTCACTCAAGACTGGGCTTCTATGCCAGGTGTAATGGCCGTCGCTTCCGGTGGTATTCACGTATGGCACATGCCTGCTCTTGTTGAAATCTTCGGCGACGACTCAGTGCTTCAGTTTGGTGGTGGTACCTTGGGTCACCCTTGGGGTAACGCGCCAGGTGCAACGGCTAACCGTGTCGCACTTGAAGCTTGTATCCAGGCACGTAACGAAGGCCGCAACCTCTCTCGTGAAGGTGGCGACATCCTTCGTGAAGCAGGCAAGTGGTCTCCTGAACTGGACGCAGCACTCAACCTCTGGAAAGAGATCAAGTTTGAGTTCGACACTGTAGACACTATCTAGTCTTGGCCTTCTGGCGAAGCGGTATAGAGCAAGGCAGTTTCATTCGGTAAGCCTCCGTTAAATTAGCGGAGGCTGCGGCCAGCACAGCAGATTTATCGGCGCTCTTTTTATAAGGCACCACTCATATGGATCTCAAGCGAATTGCGAAAGATACGGCACAGGTACTCACCAGCTACCTCACCTATCAGTCCGTTCGCACCGTGCTAAGCCAGCTGATTGAAGCGAATCTGCCGCTGTACCATCAGCTCAACGAGTTTGCGAGTCGTGAAAAGATCCAGGATGGAGAAATCTTCATTACCGATCTGTTCAAAGAGCATCCCGAACTAGCCCTAAGAATTATGACGGTGCGTCAGCACTTAGCTGAAGAAGTTACAGAGTTTCTTCCCGAGATGGTGACCACCAATATTCAACAGGCTAATATGGAGCATCGAAAAAAGCACTTAGAACGCATGACTCAAATGACCTCTGAAGAGCTGTCGGCCAGCATAGAAAAAGCAGAAGATTTAGAAGCGTCTTCTCCAACGGATGCAGATGTTTCTAGGCCTAATTCTGATACTGACGAGCCAGATACCTCGACCTAAGATTGCGTTCAATTTTCTCAACATAGACCTATTTTCACCCCTGGAAGAAATCCATGAAAACTCTGCCTAAAGAGCGCCGGTATGAAACTCTCTCATACCTTCCCCCTCTCACCGACCAACAGATTGAAAAGCAGCTCAACTACTGTTTGCAAATGGGTTACATCCCTGCTGTAGAGTTCAACGAGAACTCTGATCCTGAAGTTTACTACTGGACAATGTGGAAGCTGCCTTTATTTGGCGCATCTAGCACTCGTGCAGTTTTGGACGAAATTCAAGCTTGCCGCTCTGAGTACGGCAACTGCTTTATCCGCGTGGTTGGCTTCGATAACGTTAAGCAGTGCCAGGCTGTAAGCTTTATCGTTCACAAGCCCGGTAGCAACAGCGGCGGCGGTGGCGGCTACCGCTACTAAAGCGTAATTGCCTTCAGCTTTACTATGGCTGAATAAGTGAAAATAGAGGGGGCAGATCATCTGTCTCCTCTATTTGTGTAAATTACGATGGTTATTACAGTTTTTACAAACCAACCATGATTGATGCCAGATCCGCAGCTGAGTCTGCCCAGACATACATTCATAGCATTCAAGATATTCTAGACAACCCTCTTGAAAATCTAAGACTCGAAGAAGTAGAGCTTTCAGAAGATAAGCAGCATTGGCTAATCACGCTCGGATATGATAATCCTGATAAGCCTAAAGACATTTCAAACATGAGTTTGATAGCGCCTCATCTTGCAAGGCTTTCAAGGGAATATAAGATATTTCAAATTGGAGCTGAAGATGGCATGGTTAGGTCTATGAAAATTCGTGAGGTATGATTTACGAGACTGCGAGTCTAATAATGCAGTACGCTTCAAAAGGCATTCTCGTAGATAGCAATATTCTTTTACTGTATTTTGTTGGAATGGTGAGACGAGAGCGCATATCGCAGTTTCCACGAACCGAACAGTTTACGGACAGAGACTTTGATCTTCTGATCACATTTCTATCAGACTTCAAAACTGTGGCCACTACGCCCAATATTCTCACGGAGGTAAGCAGCTTTATCAATAAGCTGGGAGAACCTGATCGAAGTTCATGCTATGAGCTTTTTGCAATAGAATTACCTTCTCTGAGCGAATCCTATGTGCCCAGCCAGAGTATCGCTTCAACTCATTGGTCTTTTTCTACCTATGGACTAACAGATTGCAGTATGGCAAACCTTGCGAAGGCCCACCAATACCTAGTTCTAACAGACGATCTAAAAGTAGCCAGCTTTCTTCGTCTCCAGGGAATAGACACCATTAATTTTAACGACTTAAGACTGGTTATTCAGTTGTAATAGAGTGGCTAGTTTGCTTGAAGGCTATGACTAAATCTCTTCGTAAAATAAACTACACGGTAAAAATTTAGGTAAGGACAATAACATGTCTCAAACAGAACGCTTGGTAATGCTGGCTGAAGATCAGCTGACTGAGTACAGTACGGATGCACGGAAGGTTGAGAAGCTGAGGCAGAAGATTTCGCTGTCGGTGCCGCCTGCACAGCAGAAGCAGGTGAAGGCGGAGCTTGAGGAGAGTTTGCCGCGTAACTTTTTTGATGAGATTTTGTTGGAGCAAAGGCAAGCGGTTTCTTTGCCATTTTGGGGAATTGCAGGATTAGGGCTGCTGTTCGGGATTTCGTTTACGCAGCCAGTGGACTTCTTGGCGACGGGGATTGGGGGGGCGATCGCAATCCTCATCCAAAAACGCGGCTGGAAGCTCCAGGCAAAAAATCTGGTCATGCAAGCCCTTACCGAGATTGAAGACCGCACTCAGCAAGCGAAAACTGCCAGCGAATAGGGAATTAATCTCTCATGTTAGATATTCGCATTTGCTTCGTCGGAGACTCCTTTGTCAATGGAACCTGCGACCCAGACTATTTGGGGTGGAGCGGTAGGGCTTGCAAAGCAGTAAACTACCCTGGCTTGACCTGCTACAACTTAGGTATTCGCGGCAATACTAGCGAACAAATCGAAGCCCGTTGGCAAGCCGAAGCTGTCCCACGCTTTCTATTTCCTGCCGATGCTCGCTTGGTATTCTCCTTCGGCGTCAACGACAACTGTATTGAAGACGGTCACCTGCGCGTGTCGGCAAAGGGTTCCGTTGCCTGCGCTCGCCGGATTTTGACTCAGGCGAAAGCTCAATACCCGACGCTAATGATCGGCCCGCCTCCAGTGGAGGACGAATCGATTAACGATCGCACTGTCGTGACATCAATGGCATACGCCGCACTCTGCAAAACGTTAGATGTTCCTTATTTAGAAACGTACGCGCCGCTTAGGCAAAATCAAACCTGGATGCACGAGGTTGCTCAGATAGATGGTGCTCATCCGGGCGCAGCAGGCTACGAAGCCTTTGCTCAACTAGTTTCTAATTGGGAAGCTTGGCAGGCATGGTTTGTATAGCGTTTTACCGTTGAAATGGGATGATAGAACCTACTGCGGTTAGCATTCATCATCGTTTTTAATGGCTTATTACATCGCGCCTAGCTTCCTTAACAAGCTTGCTGTTCACATCACTAAGAACTACCTGGATCTTCCACAAGTGAAGGTGCCGCTAATTCTAGGCATTCATGGACGCAAAGGTGAGGGCAAAACGTTTCAATGCGAACTTGTTTTCAAGCAAATGGGCGTTGAAGTCGTTTATATTTCAGGCGGCGAGCTAGAAAGTCCGGATGCAGGCGATCCGGCTAGGCTCATTCGGCTCCGCTATAGAGAAGCCGCTGAGCTGGTGCGCGTACGCGGCTGTATGGCCGTGCTGGTGATTAACGACTTGGATGCGGGCGCAGGGCGCTTTGATCGGATGACGCAGTACACCGTAAATACTCAGCTGGTGAACAACACGCTAATGAACATTGCGGACAATCCGACGAATGTTCAATTACCCGGCAGCTACGACGAAAAGGAACTGCCTAGAATTCCAATCATTGCGACGGGCAATGACTTTGCCACGCTTTATGCACCGCTAATTCGCGACGGGCGCATGCAAAAGTTTTATTGGGAACCCACCACTGAGGATCGAGTCGGCATCGTTAGCGGAATGTTTTCTGATGACGGGCTTTCGCAAGGTGATATTAAGGCTCTGGTGAAGCGGTTTGACGATCAGGCGATTGATTTCTTTGGGGCGGTGCGATCGCAAATATATGACGAACAAATCACTCAGTTCATCCACTCAGTCGGCATCCAAAACGTCGCTAGCCAAGTGGTTAACTCACTCAAAATTCCTACGTTTCAAAAAGCCCAACTTCCAGCTAGAAAATCTCATCGAAGTCGGTAACACGCTTGTCAAAGAGCAAGATCGCGTTCGCACGATGGGCTTAGTCAGTGAATACAACCAGGCCGTTACGCCAGCGATGCAATCATTCCAGCCATCCTATCGCCGGGACACAGCACTCCTCACCCCACCCGAGAAAAATTCACTCAGACCCTATACTCTCGGAAAACAAGATGCTCAACTAGCCGATACAACAGAGCCATCGCCTAGCCGTTCTTTCTCAAAAAAACAAACACAAAATCGGTCTGCGCAAAGCTCACATCCAAGCAGAGCCAGACCTTCCGAACTGCCTAAATCCGCTGAGCGACCAATTCAAGAGATCATTTCTCAAGGCCATCACTTAGGCATAGAATACGTTGACCAAAGGCGCTTCCGGATCAACTCATGGCAAAGTTACGCAACCATAAACTCAGGCAACAAAAATGAAGCCTTAGAAAGAATACAGTCGTGCCTATCGCAATTTCCTAACCACTACGTTCGACTCATCAGCATTGACCGCCAAACCAAGCGACGGATGAACGAAGTCATCATTCAACGCCCCGTCTGAAGTAAAGCCCTTCAGAATTCAGCTACTGCTGCAAGTAAAATCTCAGCCTAGCCAAACTAGCCGTCTGCCCTAAGTTGAGCGGCAATAACGAAATACCTTCTAAGCGAGACTGAACCCAGCCATCGCCCCATTGCCACTCATGGAAGCCATCTATACTGCCGCTCAACAAAAAGCGGATGCCATTATCAGCGAGCATTTCAACCTGATGCGTCACTTTCACTAAGCCCAACTTATTGGCACCCAGCGTGCTCTCAAACGTCTGCCCTTCTAGCAGCGTATCGCCCGGAAAACTCATATCAGACAGGCTTCCATTCAGCGTGACGTATCGAATCACTTGAGGCCGCAGCCATTCACTCAATTTCTTTGGATTAGTCAGGCTCTGACCTATTTTGTCAGCGCTAGCCTTCACCTCTATTCTCAAATCGCTGTGCTGATACGTTCCAAACATACAAAGCCCTAAAAAAATGCAAATGTGCACCAAAGCAGCTTAGGCTCTGATGCACATTTTACAGCTGCCTTACCTATAAGATAAAGCCTCTCTACTAGCTTGCAACCTTCTCAGGTATTAACTCAGACTCATTGGGAAGCTCCAAGCAATAGCCAGCACCGTACACGGTCTTGATGTACTGAGGATGTCTTGGATCAGGCTCTAACTTGGTGCGCAAGTGGCGGATATGAACGCGAATGGTTTCAATATCGTCGTTGGGGTCGTAGCCCCAAACCTCTTTCAAAATTTCGCTGGGTGAAACCGTCTGTCCATGACGCTGAAGCAAGCAGTGAAGTAGCTCAAATTCTAAATGCGTCAGCTTTACAGTTCTGTCTAACCAAATTGCTTCAAACCTTTCAGGAACCAGCGTCAACGGGCCATAGCTAAGAATTTCACTATGCTTAGCCGCCTGAGGAATACGATCGGTTCGTCTGAGCAACGCCCGCACCCGAGCCAGCATTTCTTCTAGCTCAAAAGGCTTAGTGAGATAGTCATCAGCGCCCGCGTTAAAGCCATCTACTTTATTCTGCGTCTCGCCTAGCGCAGTCAGCATCAGCACAGGTATGTCAGCGGTACGATCGTCTCTCCTTAACCGCTGACATACCGTGAATCCATCCACCTTAGGCAGCATGAGATCAAGCATGATTAAATCAGGAACCATCTGTACGGCCAGCGCCTGACCCTTAATGCCGTCGCCCGCTTGGGCAATATCGTAGCCAGCCATTTCAAGGTTAATGGAGACCAGCTCTACGATGGCTGGATCATCGTCAATGACGAGTATACGAGGCATATCTCAAAGGGGTGTTGCTATAGGTCTTAAGACTACCACCTTAGTCAACAATAGCGAGTACATATACTTACTACTATCGGCAAAACGCGTGGAGTTTCTTCAAGAGTATTAATTAATCGTTAATATTTTAGCTAATTTGATATTCTTGTTCTAATAGTATGATGCGAAAGATTAACAATTCCCTGATTTAATGTTTGCTTAAGATTTCAAGAATAGCAAGACAAATCAGCAAGCACAGCCGCCGCTTGCATCGCCAATCGCGCGCAGCCATACCGCTATCAATCGATCTTGAGCTTTAACATTATTGAATTAAAACTCCCCAGGTAGGATTCGAACCTACGACCAATCGATTAACAGTCGACCGCTCTACCACTGAGCTACTGAGGAATGGGAACTACATAGTACATAAGGCAGTGACCGTTTGGCAAGACCTTTTTTTGCAGCTACTTTTTAACGGTAGCGACTGCACTAGGAGCGCTCTTTATTATGAACTATCAGCGTCACTTTATCGTGCTTATTTACCACAGAATTTGAGCTATTCTTTGTGACCGAATCTCATCCTAGCTAGCTTAGCTTGAACATCTGGATTGAGACTGCCAAATACCCTGCCTGAGCGTTTTTTAGGTGTTTTCTGACGGGTTTTTACCTGTTGACTCGTACTGAGCACCTCGCCTTCTAGGTGAAGCGCGGATATGCCTTCAGCACCATAGCCGATAACGGTCTGCCGGTGAACGTTGTCAGAGGTTGCGACAATAAGCCTTTGGGTGAACTTTCGAGCATCGTTGCGAAACTTGGCGCAGGCTCTTTCTATGTAGCTATCTGCGGTTTGGCCGTAGCCTGTGTAGTGCACAGATAGATGAGGCGTGATGACCTGCTGGGAAGCGGGCGATCGCTGTTCATACGCATCAAACACTGCCCAAGTCTCATACTCTTGATAAGCACTGTAATTCGCTAAAGCCGCAATCAAAGCTTCCCTAGCGGCATCTAATCCCCTATCTTCCTTCAGTGTGATCAGGCTCGCCCATGCGCCGATGATGTTGTATCCATCGACCAGCAATATCGCTTGAGAAGGTTTATCTACCATGAGGCGGCGGCCACAAGACGGCTAGTGGGCTGGAACTTTCTCAATACTAGGCGATTTTTCCGGTCAGGAGGTTTCGTTTCTGCCAAATGGCATTAGTTTTGCAGTTTCTTTTTAAGCCGCTGTGGATCGCCTTGATCGGCAACGCGGCCGTTTTCTATGAGAAAAGCGCGATCGCAATAGTCCAGTTCTGCCAGTCGATGGGTCACCCATAGCGCCGTCAGACCTCTGCTTTTAACTAAAGCCTGCACCTGCCGAACCAGATCAATCTGGCTATCAGGATCGAGCAAAGCGGTAGGTTCATCCAGTAAGAGGATTTGGCAGTGTTGAGCGATCGCACCGGCAATAGCCACCCGCTGCTTTTGTCCGCCGCTGAGTGCATAGATTGCCCGCCGCTGTAAGTGCTGCAAGTTCACAGCCGTCAAGGCTTCCTCTACCCGCTGCCGAACCTGTGGCAACGTCAGCTTTTCCTTGACTAAGCCAAAGGCAACATCAGCCCCAACCGTCGGCATTACTAACTGATGATCGGGGTTTTGAAATACAAAGCCTACTGGCCCATTCGTGTGAATAGTCCCGATTTGACGCTGTAGTAGCCCAGCTAAAAGCCTAAGCAGCGTAGACTTACCGCTGCCGTTATTACCCAGCAGCATACAAAATTCACCAGGCTCGATGGTCAACGAACACTCCCGCAGTACCGCAGCGCCGGACGGCCAGTAAAAACTCAGGTCTTCTACTGCGATCGCTGCACTACCAATCATTGCACTCACGCCAATCTACTCTTCGCCTGCAAGCGCGAAGAACCCTGGCGTACGACCCGCCGTACCTGCCATACCTGACTTGTCATACATCTGCACAGCCGCCAGTTCACTCACGGCAACGGCTACTTTCTTATCGCTTACCTTGTCGCAAGTGGCCTCTATCATGATCGGGTTTCCTGAAGCGATCGCATCCATCACTTCCTTATAAACCGCCTCGGCCGCGTCCTTTTCTTCCTTCTGAACCGTCAAAGGCATAGCAGTGTGCTTCAAGGTAAATTCAACGATGTACATACTTAACTTGGGGTATCTATATATAGGTTTCAGAGCGGCCCGTTTGCAAACGGCCAGTCCGCCATCTAGTATCGCAAACAATCTCATAATCAGGGGTGCGGATATCGCGAACCCAGTGCTCATTCTCTTGGCCAGTCAGTCTAAATATCTAGATTTTATTCATAAGGAGGAAGATATTATAGGGAAGGCACCCTATAATATGAGAAGAACGGTAAAGATTAGTAAACACTGCTCTCATTTTTTCAGAGTAAATGTTACCGGCTGTTTCTTTTGGACAGTTAGTTTCGACAGTGAACTAAACCTTACCTCGTCTTATATAGATAATCCATTTGGAGATCTCCAATAAATGACAATTGCAATGGGTAACGCGCCCGCCGCTCGGGGACGTTTCGACGTCGTTGACGACTGGCTAAAGCGCGACCGTTTCGTATTCGTCGGCTGGTCTGGTCTACTCCTGTTCCCCTGCGCCTTCATGGCCATCGGCGGCTGGATGACTGGCACCACCTTCATCACTTCGTGGTACACCCACGGTCTCGCTAGCTCCTACCTAGAGGGCTGCAACTTCCTCACCGTAGCCGTTTCTACACCCGCTGACAGCATGGGCCACTCGCTCTTGCTGCTCTGGGGGCCTGAAGCGCAAGGTGACTTCGTTCGCTGGTGTCAAATCGGCGGCATCTGGGCATTCGTCGCACTGCACGGCGCATTCGGCCTGATTGGCTTTATGCTGCGTCAGTTCGAGATTGCTCGCCTCGTCGGCATCCGGCCTTACAACGCGATCGCCTTTTCTGGCCCAATCGCAGTGTTTGTATCGGTATTCTTGCTCTACCCACTGGGCCAGTCTTCCTGGTTCTTTGCACCGAGCTTCGGCGTCGCGGCTATCTTCCGCTTCCTGCTGTTCTTGCAAGGCTTCCACAACTGGACGCTCAACCCCTTCCACATGATGGGTGTTGCTGGTATCCTCGGTGGCGCGCTCTTGTGTGCTATTCACGGTGCGACCGTAGAGAACACGCTGTTCCAAGACGACGACAACGCCAACACGTTCCGCGCCTTCGAACCAACGCAGTCTGAAGAGACTTACTCGATGGTGACGGCAAACCGATTCTGGTCACAGATTTTCGGGATTGCGTTCTCCAACAAGCGCTGGCTGCACTTCTTCATGCTGTTCGTGCCAGTCACGGGCCTATGGATGAGTTCAATCGGTATCGTGGGTTTGGCGTTGAACCTACGTGCGTATGACTTCGTAAGCCAAGAGATTCGCGCAGCTGAAGACCCTGAGTTCGAGACGTTCTACACCAAGAACATTCTGTTGAACGAAGGTATTCGTGCGTGGTTGAGCCCACAGGATCAGCCACATGAGCAGTTTGTCTTCCCTGAAGAAGTTCTGCCTCGTGGTAACGCGCTCTAGGTTTGAATAAGCCTTAAGTCCTTTATAGGACTAGCGAATAAACGCCCCCGTCCTGATTCGTCAGAGCGGGGGCATTTTTGTGTGTCTACGCCTGAAGTTCAGCAGACTCACTTAGGCCTTCTTTCTCAGTAATTAGGAAAACTTGATATTAGAAACCTCTCTCGTTACCAAAGGCATTCCAACTGTGAGCATTATTTACGTCAATCAAACTGTATCTACGCCAGGTGACGGTGAGTCTTGGCAAAACGCTACAGATGATTTGGCTTCAGCGATAGGGCAGGCAGAGTCAGGTGATGAGATTTGGGTAGCGCGAGGGACGTATACGCCTGGGGCAACGCGTGATGATTCTTTTGTCGTGAGTAAAGGCGTTTCTGTATATGGGGGGTTTGTTGGTGGGGAAGAGAATAGGGGCGATCGCGACTGGCTCAATAATCTCACTATCCTCAGCGGCAGCTTGGGCGATGTAGGCAAAAGCTTTCACGTTATCACCAACCAGTCTTCAGAACTCGTTAGATTAGACGGTCTCATCATTCAAGATGGCGACACCACCGACGCGAAAGATAATCAAGACGGTGGCGGTATCTATAACCAGAAGGATAAAAAGCTGGTGCTAGAAAACGTCATCGTTCGAAGCAACGTGGCAAGTGATGATGGTGGCGGTATTCGTAACGATGGCGAACTGACGATTGTTAATAGCACCGTTACGAATAATCAGGCGAATGGCACAGCGCTAACAACAGGCGGCGGTGGACTGCTAAACACAGTAGGTGCGTCTACAACTATTCTTAACAGCACTTTCAGCAATAACCAAGCACAAAGGGGCGGCGCTATTCGGAATGATGACGCGCTCACGCTCATTAACGTCACCATCAGCGGCAACGAGGGCGGCGGCTTACTGAATACCACCACGAACCCTCTTAGCGAAGATGCGTTTTCGAGTAGAGCTACGATAGTCAGCAGCACACTGACCCAGAACAAAGGCGCCGGGATAGATAACTTTGGTCTTTTGTCACTGAGCAACAACATTATTGCAGGCAACAATAACGGCGACAGCGATTTAAGTAACTTCGCCTTCGGTACAGTTGAAAGCAGTGGCAACAATATTATTGGCAATCGGGGCAATGTCGCCAGTGGATTTGTAGATAGTGATTTGACCGGCTCTGTCACAGATGGGAAGGTAGATCCGATACTAGGGGCGCTACAAAACAACGGCGGATTCACACAAACTCATCTTCCCGCTAACAACAGTCCAGCTATAGATAGCGGCGCTTCATTATCTAGAACCGATGAGCTTGATCTTGATGGCGATCAGGACACCGATGAACTCATTCCGGTTGACCAGCGAGGCATTGGGTTTGCTCGGATAGTAGGTGATGCTATTGATATTGGCGCGGTGGAGTTAGCCTCTAATGAGCTTGAGCTAGTCCCTGAAGTACCGGAGCCAACAGAACCAACGGAGCCACCAGAAGTCATATCACCACCTAGATATCTGAAGCTGTCACTACAAGCCTTCAGTCCAGAACCAGCCAATAGCATTCTGACGCTACCTATAGATGCCCAGGGCAGAGTGAGCGGATTTGAGATAGGAAACGAGAGCTTCTTTGAAGACATTTTCGACCAAGCAAAAGATACGGTTTCAGCCCTACAGCTAGGAAATTTTGAAGGCCTTACGATCAGTCGAACGCTGGCAATACCGACAGGCACAAGTTCTCAGCTATCAACGCTCTTATTAAACGCACTAGGGCTTTTAGAATCGATTGACTTAGGCTCAACGGATTTATCCGTTCCTAGTATTATTGAGCAGACCAACAATAGTGATTCTAAGATTGGCTTTAAGCTAGAAGGCGTTGCATCAAATCTTGAAGAGGTTGTTTTGCTTGCTGAACTGACTGAGGAAGGAGCGCCATTAGGAGCAGGATTGCAGGGAAGAGATCAGCCAGAGTTAATTGACCTACGAGAGAATAAAGCTGACATCATAACAGCAACATTTGAGGTGTATCGAGAGGCCGCTTTTGATAATGAAGTAGGCTTCTTTGAGATTGAAAATGTGACAGGTCAGGTGCTGGATAGCCAGGGCAACTTAATCGGCATTGGAGACGACGGCTATATATTAGCAGCGATGCAGAAGCGGATAGATGTGAACTTAAAAACAGAGAACAACCAGAAGAGCACTTATACCGCTGAGATTTCTGGAGGAAAACTACTGTCAAGCTTTGTTATTAGCAATGGCGCTGTGGAAGCCTTGTTGGACGGTGATGAAGGCAATGATCCGGCTGTGTATTTTTCGCATGTGGGGGCAAATAGCGATCGCACCGATCACGTTAAGCTGCTAGGTGATAACACCTTCGGCTTTGAGGATATGAAAGGCGGTGGTGATAGTGACTTTAACGACATCATCATCAAAGCTAGTTTCGTTTGACTGGTATCTGCCACAGCCCCTTCAGATTCTGTCTTGAGGAGGATAGGTGAAGCGATCGCTGAGCGATTCAATATATGTGAGAAAGACTACAAAATAGCGTTCTTGAATATCAGCAGTCTACTCGTACACTCAAATCTATCAGTCCAATCCTTTATCTAAGGCAATTCCATGATTTCACGCCCTATGATTTCGCGCATAGTCCTATCGCTACGAAGCATCACTCGGCAGCTATCGCTTGTACTAGTAGGTGCACTCATGTGTCTGAGTTTGTTGCAACCGGCGGCTCGGGCCGCATCCGTTCAAATCATGGCGAATACTGGCGGTACGGCAGTAGAAAGCGTGGGCTCCGAGAGCCTGAGCGAGCTGAGAGCAGAACGTCGTAAAGAACAGAGTGAGGCATCTAAAGCCGCTAATACCGAAGATGAAGCAAGTTCGTTTAAAGAGGCCATAGATGAGAAGCTCAACCTAGAAGAGATTGTTGAAGATAACGTGCTGCTGGGCAATGAGCCTAAAGGCGATCGCGCAGCCACTCAGTCTCAGTCGCGCTAAACAATTCTTGAGGTCGAAAACACGCGTCGGTTCAATAGCCATGCCGACGCTAGCAGGTGGTTGAAGCTGACAGATATTAGATCATATGAATGCCCTGCATAAATGCCTTCTAGTTTCTTGCACTAGGAGGCATTTTTGTAGTGAAAATATCTCGATCGCTTTGCAGAAAGGCTGAGGCTCAAGCTGACTAAAAGGACAAAGCATAATAGGCTGTATCGTATCGCTGTAGAACGGCCTGCCGGTCGTTCTCTTCGGGCACGTTGTCTGGATTTTGGCTGCTTCGATGGATCATAGTGGCCTGACGGAGCAGAACTTTTTTATCCTTGTTTGAATGCGATTGCTTGCCAATAGTTTCAATCGACTCTAATAGCCGCATACTGACTGAAACGTCTGTCCGTCCATATTGGCGGATTTGGTCAAAGGCCGCGTTAATCAACGACTCAAAAGTAACTGGATCAACAATCAGGCGAAGCGCTCCGGTCTGATCGCAAACAACAGCTGACTGTGGTTCTTTACATAATAGATAGCACAGCAGGGCACTCAGCCTATCAATGCAGCGAATTGCGGTAAAAGGATCGTTCACCGCAGGCGAGATCGCGCGAATAGCAATCTCTACAAGCTGCTTAACTGGAAACTCTACGTCGTACTCGGGCTTACGCTGATTGCCACAGGAAAACGCTTTGTTGATGGTTTCTCCTAAGGTATCTGCTTTAGGGTTAGGCGACGCTGCCTCACTTCTGGCGTAGAGAAACGTGCTGCCTTTCACAACAAACAAGCCGGGTCGATAGAGCAGTTTGAAAACAAGATCGTGCTCAGAGGCGATCGCGCTCAGCTTGTCTAAATCTATCTGATGAATATAGCCAGTTTTATTGGCCAAAATTGCGATCGCCGTTTTTTCAAAATCATGAGGCATCTCTATGACCCTTCGATCTTTCGACCTGTCGCTTCCAGGCTCAAGAAAAATTCGGTCGATAGTCTCTTCAAAGTCACGACCAATTCTAGCGATCAGGTTGTCGGCATGAACCGAGTTAGCAATATCGTGAACAAAATAAATTAAGACAAACACGCTGGCGATAGTCAGCAGCAAGCCTATAAAAACAGATATCTGCGGCGTAAAGCTAAGCTCTTTAGAGTCTTCTATCGCCCAGAGCACCGTAATCGCATATACAAACGTAGCGCTACAGGCACCGAAGGTGATCTGATTGACCCTATTTTGCATAAAGTCGCGCAGCATGCGAGGGCCAAACTGACCTGAGGCAAGCTGTATAGCAACGATTGCAATCGAAAATATGGAACCTGCCACCGTCAGAATAGACGTTGCGATCGCAGAGAGTAGCGTACCTGCGCTCTGGGTTCCTTTGGGTACGATCTCACCTAGAACAGAAACGCCTTCTATTTGCACGGTGCGATCAACAGCAACCGCTGAGATGGCCAGTAGCACTGCCAAGATAATCATCAAAATTGGAACGAACCAGAAGCTAGCGCGAAGCGAGTCCCACAGCTTATTCAACGCTTAAGCTCTCCTACAGAAATATTTACTTTACGGGCGTCAGTAGTATTGTCTAACGATAGCGCTGTGGGCCTTTCCACCTTTTGCCAGAGATTCAATTAGGCAACTACAAACAGCGGCATCTAAGTAGTATAGAGATGCGTATACAAATATGCATAGCCGTATAAGAAAAACTCGCTTGATTCTCTTTCTTCAGATAGCTGCTTCAACAAAGCGCACTCTTCTTAAATAGCTGTTGTATTACAGAGCGATGTATTGCAGAACAAGGTAATCCACTTTTAGGTCTGCGATCGCACAACGGTTTGCCAAGAAAGTTCTAGGTTCTACTATCACTTTCAATAGCAAGATTTATATCCCCTCAATATCCGCTAGCATCATTCACCACTTTAATTTTGTTACAACTATGGCGCAACTCTGGATCTCACTAGGATTCATCTCAATGACAGCCGGGGCTCTCTTTTTTGGAGCAAAGGCCACTCAGGCTCGCAGCGAAAGATGGCGAATTCTGCTAATGCTGAACTTCTTTATTGCAGCCATTGCCGCGCTTCTCTATCTGGTAATGCTCACAGGACAAGGCGAAGGCGTCTTTAACGATCACAATTCTTACTGGGTACGCTACGTTACTTGGATTCTGTCTACACCGCTGCTGCTGCTGGTACTTTCTTACCTAGGGCGCACTCAGCTATCGACTATCGCAGCGCTTCTTGGCGCCAACACGTTGATGCTTGCAACCGGCTTTCTCGCAGATGTCTACCCTAAGCCTCACAATATGACCTGGTACATCGTCAGCTGCGGTGCCTATTTAGGCATTGTTTATTTGCTGCTGGTGCCCTACCGCGAAGAAGCAGAGCGTCAGCATCCTGGAAAGGTTGGCCATCAGTCATTTCAAAAGCTGCTGACGGTTCACATCGCGCTTTGGAGTGCCTATCCTATCGTGTGGATTTTGGCAGATACTGGCTTCGATATCATCAGCGATGGCGTAGAGTCGATGCTTTACACCATATTAGATGTAGCCGCTAAAGTCGGATTTGGGATGCTGTCGATAAACACACTCAAGAAGCTAGAAAAGTTTCCGGTTTGGCAGACGCCTGCCTCTTCCGTATCGCCGATGTCGCCGACGCCGATGTCAACAGTACCTACTTCTCCTGTCTCTGCTGTCATAGAGCATCTATCATAGAGCGTCCGCTACAGAAGAAACGGCTGCTAAACAACAGGATAAGATTTTAATCCGCTAGCTTCTAGTGGCAAAAAAACTGTCCAAGTGGTGCCTTGATTAGAGCGTTCGCGAACGGTGAGCTTGGCACCGAGGGCGTGAAAGAGATTTTTAGTCGCTTCTAAGTTGAGGCTGAGTCCGCCTGTGTCGGGCTGGAACATCAGGAGATGGCCGAGCGATTGGAGCGGTGGTGGTGAACAGGCAGGCGCTATGTTTGGCTGAGTAGGATCGGCTTGAGATTGAAACTGGAGCTTGAGCTGTTCGCCAGCATTAACGACATGAAGCTGAATATGACTACCGGGAGAGACACTGTGGGTAAACAGTTCTACTAGCCCTGTAAGGACATGTTGGAGCATCGTCGGATCGCTGGCGACCATAGGGAGTTCAGGAGGCAGGCCCACTTCTAAAGAGAGATTTCGGCGCAGGGCGGCCTGCTGCCATTGGGGAATGGCTTCTTGGAAGACCTGATGCAAGGCGATCGCACTCAAAGGCGATTTCGGTGACTGACTGGCAGCCTCCAGCTCAACCGCTCTAAAGATAAGGCTAAAGCGGTCAATCTGTTGAGTACATTCGCGATCGATACTCTGTAGACGCTTTATTACCAAAGGCTCTAAGTTTTTACGCTTGAGGAGCGATCGCGTATAAGTCCGAATCGTCGTCAAAGGCGTGCGGATCTCATGCGCCATCGCTTTCAACAGTTCGCTATCTGAAAACTGAGGGTCGTTATTCTCTATTTCCTTTGCTTTGTGTTGAGACACATCAAGCGGCTGAGCGACTGGCATCGTCGGCTGAGGCAAGCAGGCCAACATCCAGCGATTGAACTGACTGACAATGCGGTAATGCGGGTCTTTAGGCGCAAACTTTTCAACCAGTGGCTCAATGAATTCTAGCTGCTGAGGGCGGATGACTCGGATACGCGATCGCAACATCCGCCATACAGAGGTCACCACCTGCGGCATGAACGAAAACTGAAAACGCAGTTCGTCATCAGCATCTTTACCCAGCACCAGCACCAGTGAAAAGTCAGGCGTCATAACTAGCGCAAACTGTTCTTGCACCAGCGGGTCAGCTTCTAGCAGGGGAAGCACGCGAGTATGAAAAGAAGATTGTTTGAATTTCTTTTGGAAAAGGCGACCTACAGGAGAGAGCGCACTAAAGGAAGAGGCCAAATGCGCTGACGACTGAGGGACTAGCGTCCAGTTAGAGAGCTGATTAAAAATAGTCGGTGGCAGCGCAGGCTCATTGAAAAAAGGAACCGGCCCAGAAATTACCAGTGCCCTGGGTGCTTTGCTACGAGCAGCCCTTCGCGTTTTTTTGTGGCTGTTGTGGCTAGTGACCTGTTGTGTGAGTAGCTGAGAAAGGGCTGCGATCGCACCCTGCCACTCTCTTTGCGCCCGAGACTGCTTTGCTTCCGCCGAAAGCGTTTCGCTCACTGTCTTAATATCAGTAGCATCTGCCAGCTGATCGCCCTCAGAAAATTCGCCTAAGGCAACTAGCGCACTAATAGTCGGTAAAAGCTGATCCGATACGCCCATAGGAGCAAAAGGTTCGATGTCGAAAGGGTCAATGTCTAGGCTTCTTTAACACTACCGGTAAGCCCTTTATCATGACTATGGGTAGAACCGAACGTTAGGCATTGTGTTCTACCAAACAGACAAGCTAGGAAGGAAATGGGTCGATATTGATAGTTAATGGGACGAATGAAAACGAGCCTAATGAAACAGCTAAAAGCGAGCTGCCGGTCTATATTTGCCCAGGTTTTCACGAGCCGGCACTGACCGAGCAGTTTGTGCGATCGCTTCCTTCCTTCATACAGCCACACGTTTTCACCGCCTTCCCAGCCGATCCAATCGCCGTTTTTCGCTGGCTTACTCAGCAGAAGCAAAGCCCAACAGCACCGATCGTCGCCATCGGCTTCAGCGCTGGCGTCGTGGGTATGGCCGGAGCCCTCACGCTATGGCAGCAGCAGGGCCAAAAAGTTGCGCGGTTCTTTGCTGTAGACGGCTGGGGAATGCCCACAGCAGGACTGCCTACCTGCCGACTGAGCCACGACGAATTCACGCACTGGAGTTCACTGCCGCTAGGTGCAGGAAAAGTAAACTTTTATGCTGATCCCGCCGTAGAACATTTAGCCCTATGGGGAAACCCTGAGCAAGCGATCGGCTGGCAAGTCAATGGTTGGGAAGGCGGCAGGTCAAAGGGCATAGCCACGACTGCCAGCAACTTTTTAAACGCACAGCTCCAGCTGGAATGGCAGAAGATGTCTGTTCTATGACATGGAACCAGGCAAAAATCTTGTTGTAAGTTTGGCTACAATTTACACTGGCATTAACGCCTGTTGCTCGCGTTTGTTCTCGCTCTTTAGATCTATTTTTTAGGTCTTGACCTGCCTTTTCTCACCGTATCTTCTATGGTTGCTACTTTCAAGCCAGACTCTTCGACTAAGACCCAGCAGGTCAGCGGTGCATACGCGCTGATCGACAGCCTGGTGCGCCAGGGCGTAAAGCATATCTTCGGCTACCCAGGCGGAGCGATTTTACCCATTTACGATGAGCTTTACAATGCCGAAGAAAAAGGGCTTGTAAGCCATATTTTGGTACGTCACGAGCAAGGAGCCTCCCACGCAGCCGATGGCTATGCGCGCGCAACCGGCGAAGTCGGCGTTTGCTTTGCCACCTCTGGCCCTGGTGCAACCAACCTAGTCACCGGAATTGCCACCGCGCAAATGGACTCGATTCCAATGGTGATCGTGACCGGTCAGGTATCACGTGGGGCGATCGGGACTGATGCATTTCAAGAAACCGATATTCATGGCATTACGCTGCCGATTGTAAAACACTCATACGTTGTGCGCGATCCTAATCAGATGGCGCAGATTGTGGCTGAAGCGTTTCATATCGCTAGCACGGGCAGACCCGGGCCAGTCCTGATCGATGTGCCTAAAGATGTCGGACTCGAAGAGATTGACTACATTCCGGTGGAGCGTGGCGATGTCAATATCAAAGGCTATTCACAGAAGCTCGATATTGATTTGCAGCAGGTAGATGAGGCGATCGCGCTCCTTCATGAGGCAGAGCGGCCTTTGCTGTATGTCGGCGGTGGGGCGATCGCCTCTGGCGCGCACGCAGAAATTAAAAAACTTGCAGAACTCTTCGCCGCCCCTGTAACGACCACACTAATGGGCAAAGGCGCTTTTGACGAGCATCATCCTCTAGCCGTTGGTATGTTAGGCATGCATGGCACCGCCTACGCCAACTTCGCAGTCAGCGAATGCGACCTGCTAGTCGCTATCGGCTCTCGTTTTGACGACCGAGTAACCAGCAGGTTAGACAAATTTGCCTCAAGAGCCAAAGTTATTCACATTGACATTGACCCAGCTGAAGTCGGTAAGGTGCGGGTGCCAGAAGTGCCGATCGTTGGCGATGTAAAAGCTGTATTGCAGCAAATTCTAGATCAGGTGGAGCAAAAGGATAAGCCCGACCCCCAAAAGGCTCAGGCTTGGCGCGATCAGATTAGCGTGTGGAAAGAAGACTATCCTCTAGTCGCACCGATCTACAAAGACAGCATCTCACCCCAGTCCGTCATTCAAACGCTCGCAGACCAAGCACCCAGCGCTTACTACACAACAGATGTAGGACAGCATCAAATGTGGTCTGCACAGTTCTTAAAGAACGGGCCGCGACAGTGGATTTCAAGCGCAGGCCTTGGCACGATGGGCTTTGGGCTCCCAGCTGCAATGGGTGTAAAGGTAGCGCTGCCGGATGAACAGGTAATCTGCGTTAGCGGCGATGCCAGTTTCCAGATGTGCTTGCAGGAACTAGCGACGCTGGCCCAGTACGGCCTAGCTGTGAAGACGGTGATTTTGAATAACGGCTGGCAGGGCATGGTGCGTCAGTGGCAGCAGACATTTTTTGGAGAGCGCTATTCGTCTTCTAATATGGAAATTGGCATGCCGAATTTTGTCATGCTGGCTGAGGCCTTTGGCGTGAAGGGTATGGTGGTAGACGATCCTGATGAACTCTCGGATGCGATCGCTCAAATGCTAGCCTTCGATGGCCCTGTGCTCATGGACGTGCGCGTACGCAGAGACGAAAACTGCTACCCCATGATTCCGCCCGGTAAGAGCAACGCTGAAATGGTAGGCCTGCGTGAAGGCAAACCTAGACCAACCGTTTAAATTTTATAAAGGTAGGCAGCCTGCGTATAAGGCTGCTTATCCGGATCTCAGTAATTTCCCTTTGTTTAAAGCAGCTGTTGAGCTTGTCAAAGTACACTCGGCGCTTTTGTATAAATGAAGGGATTTTTAGTAGCTAGCCTGATGAGGGCGTAATCCTACTGGCCTCTACACATAAAATACAGCCGGCATTAGAATCTAAGAATCTTCTTGCGGGTCGCCTGTGTGATAGGTATCACAGACGATCCCAGCGTTTGCTCTATTTTTTCGTACACGTACCTTTACGCAATGCTTCACACAAGCTTCAAAAAAGTTTCAACAATAGGCTTGTTCTTCTATCGCCACCGAGGTAGTATGCGCGTAATTTAGTTAATAGACGAGTTGCATCCGGCCAGAAGCTCCTAGCCATACGAGATACAGCTATATACGTATATTTACGATCCTCATACATCATCCCTGATACAAATCGTATGGTCTTTGCCACCGAGTTTGATCCTACTGAACGCTCTACGCGTTCAAATGCTATTCCGGCCACCAGTGGTACCAGCAAATCTGCGACGGCAGCTCAGATTTCGGCACTAGGCACTAGCAACGTGGTACCTTTGCAGCCCGCACAGCCACTCAAAGTGGGGGGGCCTGCTGTGCGCGTGAGAACGGGCGATCGCGCTGTTTTACTACCCAAAAAAGCAAAGCTGCCATTGGGACTCACGCTGCTCAATCGCTTGCAGCAAAGCTCAACCATCGTCACAGGCTTGCTGGTAACAGGCGCGCTCATTGCCTATGGCTCGACCGTGTATGTGGACAAATCCACCAGCCACGCGCTCGTCCAGCTAGACGAACTTCAGGGCGAATCGCAGCAGCTCACGTCTGCCAATGAATCTATTAAGCAAAGTTTAGCTGAGCAGGCCATTCAGGAAGATTCTGGGCTAGAGCCCTATGAGTCTGGGGACGTGCTGTTTTTAAAACCAGAGCCTTTGAGAAAAAATGCGGTGGGAGAAGCTGAAGCGTCAGGTGAACTGATAGAGCCGCTGGGTTATTAGGCTGGATTGTCGGGCTTAGTTATTGAAAGAGCAAGATTAAAACTAAATGGCTAACTCTACTCGTCCGCGCGTTCGTCGCCGCAGGCTATCTCGACTGCCTCGTGTAACGCCTCGAACAACCAGAGCGCAGATCGAGGAATTTCGGCTGAAGTCACCACGGCTGCGGCTCATTAGCGTTTGGATTGTGCTTATCGTTGGGATGCTAGGTCTCAGTGCGCGGCTAGCCTACCTACAGCTTGCCATTGGCGATGAGCTGAAGGTAAGAGCTGAGGCGCAGCAGGCCGTTCGCCCCACGCCCAGAACGTCTCGGCGGCAGATTGTCGATCGTCAGGGGAATGTGGTGGCGATGGATCGGGTGGTGTATACGCTGTATGTACATCCGATCCTGTTTAAAGAGTCAAATTTAGCGATCGCCCAGGCCCTCAGCACCGTTCTCGATCAGGATTCTAAAAAGCTTGCCAAACAATTTGCCGCGCAAGAAAGCGGCATTCAGCTCAACGATGATATTTCAGAAGAAACCGCCAAAAGACTCCGAGACCTGCGACTAGACGGATTGGATCTACTGCCGTCTCCTCGCCGGATGTATCCACAAAGCGAGCTGTTTTCGCAGGTAACTGGCTATATCGATTTAGACGGTGAGCCCAAAGCAGGTGTGGAGTTGGAAATGCGATCGCAGCTTCAATACGACGATCCTGACGCCGCCGAACCCACTTTGCTACAGGTGATCACCCGCGACGATCTGCAAATGCAGCTCACTATCGACAGCAGGCTACAGCGAATTGCCCAGGAGAGTTTGGCAGCAACGGTCGCTGAGTACAATGCCAAACGCGGCGCGCTGATCGTAATGGATAGCCGCACGGGTGAGATTTTGACGATGGCGATCGCGCCCACATTCGATCCCAACACATACTACGACGCCAATATTGAGTACTTCAAAAACTGGGCTGTTAGCGATCTGTATGAGCCAGGATCTACGTTTAAACCGATTAATGTTGCGATCGCCCTAGAAAACGGCAACATCGACGCTAATGCCATCATCAACGACGAAGGCCGCATTCAGGTAGGCGAATGGCCCATCCAAAACGTTGACTACCGCACCAACGGCCCACGCGGCCCCATTTCCATCACCGATATTCTCCGCTACTCCAGCAACGTCGGCATGGTGCGCATCATGCAAAGCGTCCCGCGCGCTGACTACTACGGCTGGCTGCAAAAGCTGGGACTCGGTGACCTCACAGGCGTTGACCTCCCCGGCGAAACCAGCGGCCAAATCAAAGACCGCGATCAGTTTATCGGCAGTGAAGTAGAAGCCGCCACAACTGCTTTTGGCCAAGGCTTCTCACTCACGGCTCTACAGCTAGTGCAGCTACACGCAGCGCTTGCTAACGGCGGCAAACTGGTGACACCTCATGTCGTACGCGGCCTGACCAATGCTCAAGGCGAGCGAACCTGGACGCCCAAACAGCCAGCGCCAAAGCGGCTTTTTTCAGCCGAGACCACACAAAAAGTACTTGCCATGATGAAAGAAGTTGTAGACGACGGCACTGGCTCGGCAGCAAAAATAGACGGCTACCAGATTGCAGGAAAAACTGGAACCGCGCAAAAGGCCACCGAATATGGTTCCTATGGAGATCAGCGGATTACAAGTTTCGTCAGTATCGCGCCCGTAAGCGATCCGCGCTACGTGGTGCTAGCGGTGGTTGATGAACCGCAGGGTGAGAATGCTTATGGCGGCACTGTAGCGGCCCCCTTAGTCAAAAAAATGTTGGAAACGCTGGTCGTGCTAGAAGGCGTTGCACCCGATGGCACACCCGCAATCGTACCCGAAGCAGATGAATCAGCAGGACAATAGAATCACCCCTGGAGCCAGCAATATAGGTTAATCCCTGCTAATTTGTCGTACCTTAAGAGCAGATCACCCAGCGCTCTTTTGTAATGATCAAAGTCCTTCATCTGTCAGATATTCATATGGGCAGCGGCTTTAGCCACGGCCGCATTAATCCAGAGACCGGACTGAATACACGACTAGAAGATTTTACACTAGCGCTAAGACGATGCGTAGACAGTGCAATTAAGAAGAACGTAGATCTCGTACTCTTTGGTGGCGATGCCTTTCCAGATGCCACCCCACCGCCCTATATCCAACAAGCTTTTGCAGGCGAATTCTGTCGCTTAGTCGCCGCTAACATTCCCACCGTTCTCCTCGTTGGCAATCACGACCAGCACGCTCAAGGCATCGGCGGCGCGAGCCTGTGCATCTACCGCACGCTTGGCGTTCCTGGCTTCATCGTCGGTGACACCCTCACCACCCATCGCATAGAAACAAAAAGCGGCCCTGTTCAAATAGTGACGCTTCCTTGGCTCACGCGCTCGACGCTGCTTACTCGCCCTGAAACGCAGGGGCTATCGATGGGAGAAGTTGGAGAATTGTTGCTAGATCGACTGAGGATAGTGCTCGAAGGAGAGATTCGCAAGCTAGATAAAGCGATTCCGACTGTTTTACTTGCGCACCTAATGACCGATACAGCTCGCTATGGTGCCGAGCGTTTCTTAGCTGTGGGCAAAGGGTTTACGGTACCCATGGCGATTTTAGCGAGAGATTGTTTTGACTACATTGCGCTGGGCCATGTGCATAAGTATCAAGAAGTTTGCAGATCTCCTTTAGCCATTTATCCTGGCAGCATTGAGCGCGTAGATTTTAGCGAAGAGAAAGAAGATAAAGGCTATATTCTGCTTGATTTAGAGAAAGGTAGCGCGATCGCTGAGTTTTGCAGGCTGCCTGCACGAGTGTTTAAAACGTTAGAGATTGACTTAACTACAAAGAAAAATGCACAGGAGACTCTGCTAGAGGCGATCGCTCAGCAAAATATCTCTGAAAAAGTCATTCGCCTTATCTACAAGATCAGAGCCGATCAGGTCGAAGAGATTGACAACAATACGCTTGGTGAAGCGCTCTCACTCGCACACAGCTACACCATTCAACCACAGCTTGTCAGTCAGCTTTCACGACCCAGATTACCTGAGCTCGGCGTCGATAGCTCACTGTCACCGATGAGTGCGTTGGAGGCGTACTTAGAAAATAGAGAGGATTTGGGTGCGATCGCACCCGACATATTAGAAGCCGCTCAAGGACTTCTCAATCAAGACCCCCATGGAGATAAAGCAATTGTTGCTTTAGAAGAAGATATCAATACGCAGCTAGAGGAAGAAGATACGCGGCAGCTCAGACTGCTGTAAAAGCACCGTGACTTCAGAGGGCCAGATTTTATGATCGCACTTGACACCGAGCGTCGTTCTCGCAAAAGCTGATGTTGATTGCACAACCAAAAAGCAGCTTCATCAAAACACGTTTGCATAGCTCTCAATTGAGATATTTCACACCGGACGAAGAGCCGGTACCGACACCTATTGAAGACCTTAGGAGTCGCCTGCGGGGCTAGCCTATATTGAAGGATTGATGGCCAGGACAGGAGGGCGAAGCTGAACGGCGCGGGGCAAACGGGAAACCTAACGTTAGTTCAAGCCTGGTATGTTATCCACCGCCAAATCGCTATGGAAGCTCAAGTTACTGCCGCTCTAAAAGCTAGCAATTATAGACAGGTTGCCGCCCTCCTCAAGCAGTGGCAAGCCACAGAGCCACAGAGCCCATTGCTAAGACTATATGCCGGACAGCTACAAGAAAAAACTAATCGACCAGAGGCAGCTGAGAAAAACTATCTAAAGCTGCTAAAGCAAAGCCCTAGCAGCAAGATTATGAGTCAGGCGCGCGCAGGCATTCAGCGGATTCATGAGCAGCAAAAAGCTGAGAAGGCTGAGGCGCTGAGTCAGGCAAAGGCTGTTGAAGGAGGGCGTGAAGTGGCTATTTTAGCGATCGCGGCTCTCCCGCAAGACAAAGCAGAACAAGCCCGTCAGCAAGCCATTCAAAGCGTCGCCAGCATCTTCAAGCTAGACGCATACACCGCCCGCATGAAAATCCCTTCAGTCGGTTTTCGCATTCATCGCATCGGCTCATGGGGCGAAATTAGCTACTACCAAAAAGCGCTCCAGGCAGCAAGCGTCTCCACCCTCTCTGCAAAGATCAATGACATCAAAGGACTACAAACCTTTCAGATCTCTCACTTTGAGGCACTGTCGCCGCAGCTCATCGTTGTTTGTAAAAGCGTAGGAGGGCAGCTCGGCAAAATTAGTTTTGATTCAACAGAAATCAGCCAGCAGGTAAGCGGCCAGCTACCTATTTTTGAACAGGTAGTTGATATTGGTAACTGGGGTAAAACGGTTCACAAAGAAAAAGTGCAAGACTATGCGCAGGTTGTGGATTTGCATTTACCGGCAAGGAAGATTGTTTTGAGATTGTGCGATCGCCTCTACCAATACAAAAAGGGTGTCGCCCTGACAGCTAGCAGCAAAGAACTCAACAGTCGCATCCAGTGGAATCATCTCCTCGCCCATCTGAACCAATCGATTAGCGCCCCTTGCCATAGCGACTTCACCCGCTTCGGCAAAGGCGCTCTAGAATTCGTTAACCTGCTCCCACCTATCCACTCAAACCTAGACATCGACCGCCGCGCCCCCAGCCAATGGGATCAGGCCTTCCACCTCTACAGCAGCCTTTGCTACCTGAACCTCTAACAGATAGAGACTTAGTAGAAAATTGACAGCACTATCTGACAAACAAAGCGTATAATCGCTCCAAGATGACTATTTTTAAGCGACGATAAGCCTGTGACTCAAGATTCTCCTGTGCCTTTGGAATCCGTCGCCTCTACACAAGAATCTACGCTAAAGCCAATCTATTTTGTCAGCGGGCTCGGCGCAGATGAGAGAATATTTCAGTGGCTCCGCTACGACAATTTTCGCCCGGTTCATATTAAATGGGTGCCGCCAGAGAAAGGTGAGTCTATTGAGGGCTATGCTAAGCGGCTCAGTGAACAAATCGAGGATGAGAATCCTGTGATAGTCGGGCTCTCTTTCGGCGGAATGATCGCCGTCGAGATGGCAAAACAGATATCTTCAGAGAGAGTGGTTTTGCTCTCTAGCGTAAAAGAGAGTAGAGAGATTCCCTTCTATTTCAAGATATTTAGAGCGTTTCCGATACACCGAATATTTCCTTTTAAAAGCGTGCTGTGGGCCGTATATTGGCTGGCTTACTGGCTGTTTGGGCCAGAGGGCGTTGAAGAAAAAGCGCTGCTTAAAACAATATTACAAGAGACCGATCCTCATTTTTTAAGATGGGCGCTACACAAAGTTGTTGTTTGGAAGAATCAGGATATCCCTGAGAACCTGGTTCATATTCACGGTAAGCGCGATCGCATATTCCCTTTTCGATTCGTCTCGCCCGACTACGCCGTTGAAGCCTGCGGGCACCTAATGGTGATGAACAGAGCCGAAGAGATTTCTAACCTACTGGAGAAATTGACCTTACAGGCAGAGAAGACCCAGGATTAGCAGACTCTGCTTCTGTTTGAACCAGAGCGCAGTTTGTTAGGTGCCCTTCAACTTTTTCTTCGGCAGCTTTCACCGTTTGGAGCATTTCCTTTCTAGCAACTGATAGCTCAGCGCCCTGAATATCGACTCGGTAGCGTAGCGGCGAAAGGTATAGCTGAATGCCCTTCTGTTTACAGCGCTGGTCAAAGACATCCAGAGCAGCTTGGGTATTTTCGATTGGATCGAGGGCTTCTTGGGCGATCGCCTCCATCATTCCATCAAAGCCCAAAAACGCCAGCCGGTAAATCAGCTCTCGACTGTACTCACCGTAAAAGTAGCCGCCGTGTACATCTCGATGCCCGCGTGCCATGTCCCAAAACAGTTCAATATAGTCCCACAAGCTCAAGTACGGTTTGCCTTTTGCCCGCGTTAGCAGTCCTTTTTCCTCACCAGAATGCGCATTCATCGCACTCCCTCGAAGCTTCAGTGAAAAGTCTTTGTAGTCGGTGCAGTCAAAAAAGGTAAATAAGTCCGCGAGCGTAGCTACAGAATTTGTGTGGTGCTCATCGGTAAACAGCTGGTCTAGCGACTGATAGCGATCGCCTCTATCCGCAGCAATCACCAAGCACTTCAAAATATCGCACTCATCATCATTAATCGCCTCGCACAACGTTTTCTCCAACGGGTACGTTTCCCTTAGCTTCTCCAGGTTAATGATGCCTTTGTCAAACACATCATCTCTCAGCGCAATGCTGCCTAGCCGGTGACCGTGATGGTGATGAGCACTTGGAAATGAAATATAGTTTGCTGCCGTTGAAGCCAGCTTGAGCGCTAAGTCGCCCTCATTGCTAAACAGATAGGCTTCGTCAAATCGGCGCAGTGAAGAGGCGAGGCCGTTGGCCCTGCTCGAAACCACTGAGAGCACGGGAATATCGGGTGACGCTAAAATCAACCGACTTAGCCGTAGGGTATGACCAATTTCTGAGGAGGGATGCTGCGCAATTGAGCCATGGTCAAAAACGTCAGAAAGAATTCTCACCACGTTAGTAATCACTAGCCCGCCCATACTGTGACCTAAAAAGCTTAGGTTGATGCGCTTACCGGGAGCAGAACCCTGTCTTTTTGCCTGCTGTAGTGCATCAATCGGAACGGCGTAAGCGCGGTTGATCTCACTGACTTCAATATCAATTAGCGCCTTATCAAGCCGTCGAATCAGCTCGGTAAGGTCGGGGACAGCAAAGTTGAGCGCGCGGTAAACGTCGCGGAAGTAAACGGATAAGCGAAGGAGAATGAGAACAGCGATCGCCAGTGGAATCAGCAGGGCAATGCCAAACAAAAACTTGGTAGCAAGAATGATAATCGCTTCAACTACTCGGCCTAAAAGACCCACTTCGCTTATCCCAAACCAGCTAAAAACAGCGTCAAGCAGCTTAATAGATAGGGGAGGATAGCTGATGATTTTGAGCGATCGCGACACTTCTGCCACCGCGTCTACAAAGCCAGCGGCCAGCAAGAACAGTCCAATGATTAGCAGCGTTCTAGGCACATCAGGCAGCGCTTTCAAATTACCCAATAGCTTCATCGGATCGCGTGGAATCTGCTCCGAAGACCAGCGATAGCCGATGAAGACAAGATTGCGCTGCTGCCGAATTTGTTTGTCGTTGTGAGCTACATAGCGGTAGATATCGTGATACCACGCTCTGATGTTGGGCTCTGCGGTGTTGTATCCGTGGACGGCGATGACTAGCTGAGGGGGTTCTGAAATAGTGGGGTCGGTTTTAATGCGGTGAAGATCCTGGGCGATCGCATCAATGCCTCGCTTTGCCTGCTCCGCAGAATTATCAACGCCAGAATTTGGCTCCACCTTATCGTCAATATTATAAGGTGCGGTGCTTGTCACTGAATAACCCGACACATGCACATTTTTCGCTTGGTGAGTAGAGCCATGAGTACTATCCACCTCTCGCCGGTTCACCTGCGTTTTAGCCGTATCTAAAAATATCTTCTGAATTCTAAAAGGGGCAATTTTCATAGCATGTAGATGTAGGTGTTCTATCACCCTTTAGCAACACAAACTATTCAGCGAAATCCATGCATAAACGCAAATAGATCGCTGTATTGCGGCTAGCGTGATAGACCAATAAATGAAAATAGCCGATGAGACAGAACATAGTTCGCCTGTCGCAATCGGCTATCAAAACAAACGTGCTTCCTGATGGTTACACCCAAGCTAATGGGCGATTGATGAACGGAGAATAAAGCATGCATCAACTTTTTTTGAAGCTTTCTTATCCCCTAGCGTTCACTCTCAGCACACAAAACCTATCACCCACATCTCAATTTTTTCTGCCAGCGCCTGGCTTCACATCCTACAGGCCTACAGGATCAGGAATCGTCACATCTAAAGGCACAATCTGCGCACCCAGCGAGGCTAACGAAGGATCGATTTGAGCCATGTTGCCTACCACCACCGTCACGAGCTGTTCAGGCTTCAGCGTGGCTTTAGCGGCCTCTAGCACCTGCTGTGTTGTTGCATTCTCAATGCCATCTCGATACTGAAATACGAAGTCAGAAGGATAGCCATAGTACTCATAGCGAATCAATCTAGAAAGCGTCTGATTTGGCGTTTGAAAATTGAACACGAAGCTATTAAGCACAGAGTCTTTTGCAAACGCTAGCTCAGTTTCAGTAATGGGCTCATTACGAACTTTTTCCAGCTCTTTGTACATGGATTGAACAAACGGTACGGTGGCCTCAGAGCGCGTTTGCCCGCCGCCAATAAAAATGCCGTTATGGTCATAGCGAGGACTCCAAACGGCGTACACGCTATAGGCCAAACCCTGCCGCGATCGAATCTCATTGAACAGTCTGCCGCCGAAGCCATTGAGCACTTCGTTAAGCACAGACATTGGCGCGTAGTAAGGGCTGCTGAGCTCGCCGCCAAGGTGGCCAATTTGAATATAGCTTTGGGTGAGCTGCGGCTGATCTACCGCGTATAAACCGGCTGCCTGCTGTGCCCCTTCAGGTGGCTGAGGAATAGAGACCGCACTGGCATTTGTCCAACGGCCTAGCGTGTTTTCGATTTGAGCCTTCATCTGGTCAGGATCAAAGTCGCCTACAATGCCCAAAATTGTATTTTCAGGGGCAATTGTGGTCTGGTAAAAGTTCACCACGTCATCGCGGCTGATATTCTCCAAAGAAGCGTATTCTACCGTACGGGCATAAGGGCTTTCACCCCCGTAAATCAGCTTCTTAAATTCTCTGGATACGATATCGCCAGCGTCATCATTACGCCGCGCAATGCCACCACCCGCTCTACTTTTAATCAGCGCAAACTGTTCTGCATCAAAAGCAGGCTGCGTCACCACTTCAGTAAATAAACCAAATACCTCTTCGAGATCTTCGCTCAAAGACGAAAAGCTAGCGCTGCCTGAGGTGTCACCAATGCTGGTTTCTACCGACGCGGCTTTTTGCTCCAAAATCTCATTGAGTTCGTTGGGCAAATGGCTTTGAGTGCCACCCAAGCGCATCGCCTCTCCGGTCACGCCCGCTAGTCCCGTCTGTGAGGGCGCCACTAAATAGTCACCCGTTCTAAACGTCACAGAACCGCTCACTAAAGGCAAATCGTGATCTTCCATCAGATAGACCACCAGACCGTTGCGAAGTTCGTAGCGTTCAAACTCAGGAATTTGGATATCGCCTAGCGGGGGAAATTCCAGCGCTTCGTAAGGCTTTGCTTCAACAGCTTGAGCAGGTTTGGCCCAAGACAGGGTGACCAGTATGGAAAAAGTGGCGATCGCTAAAAATAGCAAAGGCAAAAGGTTTCTGCGGACACGCCGTAAGTTCAGACCCATGGGATTTTCTTAATAACTCGCGTAATAATTGACGACTGACGATCAAATGAATGTGTCTGGCCTACCACAGCCCTCTAACCGGTTGAGAACCTCTAACCGGTTGAGAAGACTCAGGTTGAGAAGGCGGTTCAGCTGATTGCGTGGAGGAACTCTCTAGGCTTTCAGATCCTTCCACTTCAGGCGGATCGTTGGGCGGCTGCGTTGGGCCTTCGGGGGCACTGCCAGGCTCGCTTTCATCTGGCGTAAGTGGCGTCTCTACAGGCGAGGTGCCTCCTACAGAGATAAGCTTGCCGACAGTTCGATTCTCTGGGCGGAAGGTGGCGATCGCCACCCGTTGCACATCCTCAGCACTCACCGCCTCAATCTCCTGAAGCTCCTTAAAAACATTGCGCCAGTCGCCCGTTTTCGCCTCATACTCAGCCAGCAAACTGGCCAGCCCACTGTTGGAGTCCAAAAGCCCCAGCAAACCCGCTCTAGCCTGAGTTTTTACACGCTCTAGCGTCGTTGTATCCACCCGTTCGGTCTGCAAGCGCTTCAGCTCAGCGTCCATACCCACAGCAATATCTTCGACCGTGTTTCCTGGAGCCGTCAGCCCGTACAGCAGCATCACAGAAGGCTGTTTATCACCGGGAAACCCATTGGCGCTACCCACATCCAAAGCAATCCCAGGCTCCACCAGCGATTTGTACAGGCGCGCCGTACGGCCCCCCGTCAAAATGCTATCGATCATGGAGTACACCACGTGATCAGGATCAGCAATTCCGGGCCGGTGAAAGCCTTCTAGGTACCAGGGCTGTGAAACCAGCTCCAGCGTAAAGTCACGAGGCTCTGTTTGCGTAGCCTCATTCACCACTAACTCAGGCGGCGTTGTTCGAGACTGATATCGACCAAAGTAAGCTTCCGCTAGCTGCTTCACCTGTGCGGGGTCTACATCGCCAACAATCGCTGAGATTAGATTGCTTGGGCCATAGTAAAGGTCAAAAAAGGCCTGGACATCCGCGCGAGTTGCCTTGCGCAAGTCTTCCTGATAGCCGATCACCGGACGACGATAGGGGTTCTCAGTAAAAGTAACTTCACTAAACCGCTCGATCATCTGGCCGATCGGCGAGTTATCGACGCGCATCCGGCGCTCTTCTAGGATGACTTCTTTTTCCTTGTAAAACTCTCGCAAAACCGGATCGAGAAAGCGCTCGGACTCTAGCGAGAACCAAAGCTCTAGCTTGTTAGAAGGCAGGTTGTAAAAGTATCGCGTCGCATCGGCTGAGGTCGTGGCGTTTAGCCCTGTGCCGCCAGTCTGCTCAATAATTTGGCCAAATTTATTTTGCTCTACATAAGAGGCTGCTTCCGCCTGTAGCGTTTCAAACTGAGCCGTAAGCTCAGCGACTTGCGCAGCATCGCCCAATTCTTCAGCGGCCATCAGCTGGTCAAAAACAACGTCTAGCTGGTCGAGCGCCTTCTTTTCGGCTGGGTAGTTGCGCGTACCGATCCGAGTGGTGCCTTTAAAGGCAAGATGCTCTAGATAGTGGGCAATCCCGGTTTTACCGTCTTCTTCATTCGACGCGCCAACGTTGGCGTACAGCATCATCGAGACAACGGGCGCTTCGTGCTGCTCTAGCACGATAAACTTCATGCCGTTATCTAACGTAAACTCTGTGACTTCTTCAGCAACGCGATCTAAATAAGGCTGAATGGAGCTACCGGGCTGCTGCGCAATCGTCATAGGACGAGCGAGTGCAGGCGGCGTAATCACGCTTAATCCAAACCAAAAGGCCAGTAAAACGGCGCTAACCCGAATAGACCCTAAAAAAACCTCGAAAATTCCCAGGAGGCGGCGAAAACCCATATCGATTCAAACTGATTGTGCAAAACCTGCTTCTTAGCATAGGTTTTTTTGCAGCCTTTGGGGGGTCGGGACGTTCCGCTATTGTTTCGCTACTGTCCTGCTATTGGAGGGTGTCCTGCCATTGGAGGGTGTCCTGCCATTGGAGGGTGTCCTGCTATTGGAGAGCTTCGTTAGCAGCAAGGTGCCATGCGGATCGCTGGCTGCGCTTGTAGGTAGTGAAGCCGTTGAGTATGGAGGCGACTAGGCCTAAGGTGAGTGCGATCGCGATAATGCCTTCTAGGCGATCGCCTGCCCCAAAAGCAATCAAAAACCGACTCAGCTGAACGTAGGCAGGATTAAAAATCAGGCTAACAGGAGAGATCGCCAGCATCATCAAACCGCTGAGTGCACTGCCCAATACAAACAGCGACAGCGAAAACCCAGCGAGAAAAGTTACTGCAAACGGCCGAAGAAAATGTAATAAGGTAGCCATGACGATATAAAACTCTTATTTTTTCAAAGTCGTAGGTCTGACTCTCGATTTACTTTAGTAGAAGAAAAGAAACGTCTGTCTAGCTGTTGAGGAATCTTAAATTTTCATAAAACATCTTCGTTTCACAGCGCAATAGAGCCGCTTTAATCTTCATCTACTTTCACAATCATCCGGCCCGCCACACAAACTTTATGTAAGTCCCCATGAGCCGCTCTCTCCTTCCCACGAACCTTACAACCTGGCTAGAGCGGCTACTATCCGCCATTTTCTTAGGCGGACAGGTCATCATCCACGTCATTTCCCGACCTATCCATCGCCGTAACACCATCGAGCAAATGGCCTTAGTCGGCCCCGAGTCGATCATGATTGCGCTCGTTACCGCCTTCTTTGTGGCCATGGTATTCACCATTCAAGTTGCCCGCGAATTTATCACCTTCGGCGCAACCACCGCAATCGGCGGCGTTTTAGCCCTCACCCTCTCACGTGAGCTAGCTCCGGTACTCACCGCTGTTGTCCTAGCTGGTCGCGTCGGCTCAGCCTTTGCCGCCGAAATTGGCACTATGCGCGTCACCGAACAAATTGACGCGCTGCAAATGCTCAAAAGCGACCCGGTAGACTATCTCGTTATCCCTCGGGTGATCGCCTGCGCCCTAATGCTACCGCTGCTCAGCATCCTTGCTTTTATCATGGGTATGGTTGGCGGTTTGCTCGTCGCCACCAATCTGTACGGCATCCCCGCCACCGTCTTTCTCAATTCAGCCCGTAACTTTCTCACCACCTGGGACTTAGCCAGCGCCCTAATCAAAGCCATCATCTTTGGTGTCCTTATCGCCGTTATCGGCTCCAGCTGGGGACTGACTACCACAGGCGGCGCAAAAGGCGTCGGCCAGTCTACCACGACCGCTGTCGTCACCTCACTGCTCGCCATCTTCATCACCAACTTCTTCCTCTCCTGGGTCATGTTCCAAGGCAACGGCAGCGCCTTCCTCAACAACTAAAGCTCTTATGAATACTACGCTCACCCCAAGCTACAAGCTCCCGATCGCGATCACAATTCTCTCCATTCCTATTCTCTTTATTCAAATAGGTGTCGGTCTCTTTCTCGCTATTCTCGGCCTTTTCCTCCTCTACCAAACCACCACCATTCGCCTCGTCTTCACAGACCTGGCCTTAGAAGTTCGCCGCAAAGAAAATCTGCTCAAAACCTTCCCGTACGCAGAGTGGGAAAACTGGACAATCTTCTGGCCTCCGGTTCCCATCCTGTTTTATTTCAAAGAGATCAACAGCATTCACTTCTTACCGATGCTGTTTAGCCCTATCGAGCTGCAAAGCTGCCTAGCTGAAAAAATTAGCTGCCAAACGTCTTAGGCTCAGTGCCGGTGAGCAGTCGGGAAATATTGCTGCGATGACGCAAAATGACATATAGTCCGCCTGCACCTGCTAACAAGATGTAGGGAAGCGGCTGATGCAGCACCACCATAAATACCGCCGCCGATAGCGCTGCGGCAATGGAACCGACTGAAACGGTGCGGGACATTGCCAGTGCCGTCCCAAATACCGCTGCAACACTTAAGCCTACAGGCCAAATCAAGGCAAGCAATACGCCCAAGCCAGTCGCTGCTGACTTTCCACCCTTGAATCCGATCCACACGGACTTGCTATGTCCTAGCAGTGCCAGCAGTGCTGCTGAGACTAAAAGCCAAGCGATCGCCCTTTCAGAGATAGCCGCATCTAAAAACAGATTGGCCAAAAGCCGCATCAACAATACAGCACACACGCCCTTCAGCAAATCAATCAGCAGTGCTGTAATGCCAGCGCCCTTGCCGATAACCCGAAACACATTAGTCGCGCCCGTATTCCCCGATCCATGCTCACGAATATCGATGCCCCGCAGTGCCTTTCCCATCACAAAGCCTGTGGGAATCGACCCCAGCAGATAAGCGGTCAACAGTCCCAACAGCGCGATCGCAATATTAAGCACAGACATGGCGGGTCGTCAAAAATGAGGGTTTATAAAAGTCGAGTTAGTAGTAGTCGTAGTCAGCAGATGGATTTTCAGGGTCTGGCGCAAACCCTAGCCACAAGGGAAACTGAAGTAAAGACAGACTTACTTTGTCTTCAGCCTCATCCATAATTAAAAAAGGAACTCTGCCGCTGTCGAGCAGTCGTTCGGCGCGTTGAGTCATCGGTTCAGGAGCCTCAAATAACATGACTCCGCGATTCGTACCAAAATCTGCGCGCGCAATGCCCAGACAGTCTTGCAGCCAGCGCCGCCATTCTCCGAGTCGCTCTGGCGTCGTTGCCAACACCAAAACGCATAGCCGCTGGTTGTAGATAGAGTGCATACAGGAAATCGCAGCCGAAGCCACGAGCACATTCTGCAAGCGGCTACCCATACTTTTCACTGCGCCGCGTCCGCCCTGGGTAAAAAACCAGTTGGAAGCACGGTCGGCATGAACCGGCTCGAAGGTGCGGCGAAGCTGCCAGGGTGGGCCGTAGTAGTCAGGGCGAGTGCGGTACTGGTCTAATAGGCTGTTGATGCGATCGCGCTGCTGGGCAAACCGCTGCGCCGCCAAGGGCACCATCTCGGTCTCTTCTATCGCAGGCGTGGCCGCAACCGGCTCAGGCGCAGCCGGTTTTGCAGGGGCCAAGTCCATCTCCTCAGCCGCCGACACCAGATCTTGTAGGCTGCCGACTAAGTAGTTTTTAAAGCCCTGCACGCGAATGGCAATATCTTGAGAAGACCCGGCAAAGCTCGTGCGCATTTCAGCCTCTAGCCGCTCTTTTCGCCGCTCTAGCTGCTCAATTTCTTTTTGGAGCAATTGCCGCTGGCTCTCCAAATCCCGCAGCCCTTGCCGCACCAGCTGTTCCACATCCGCCTGCGCAGCCGACACTCGAATAGCGCTTCCACCTGACAAGCCAGAACCAGAAGACGACAGACCTCTGCTGCGATCAGATCGCTGCAAGCCTAACGGTCTCTTAGAGGCTGTAGGTGAAGCTGTAGGTGAAGCTGTAGACGGAGTTAGATCAGCACTAGAGCTGCCAGAACTACTACGACTAGGACTATCGCGATCGCTGCCATCAGACACCTCAGAAGATGAGTATTCGTAGCCAGACGAGCCGCCACCTACATCACCAGGGCTTGTATTATCAGCAGGGTTTGTTTCTTCAGAAGGCATGGCGCGAAAAGCGTACTGAACAGCTGGGTTATTTCGTTATCTCTCGTTATTGGGCTGCGGGGTAAGTTTGCCCAGCTCACGCGATCGCGAACTTGCGACTCTCACAGCCTCTATCAAAGCCGACCGCAATCCCAATTCTTCTAAGCAAGCAATTCCAGCAATCGTGGTGCCACCCGGACTCGTCACCCGATCTTTTAGCTCGGCTGGGTGCATGCCTGTTTTCTGCACAAGCTGGGCCGTGCCCAACACCGTTTGCACCGCAAGCTGATTCGCGATCGCCCGAGGCAGCCCCGAGGCCACGCCGCCGTCTGCCAACGCTTCAATCACAATCGACACATAGCCAGGGCCAGACCCCGACAGCCCGGTTACCGCGTCCATCAGGCCTTCAGGAACCTGAACCACCTGACCGACCGCCGAAAATATTTCATGAGCTAGATCGCCGTGCTCTGGCGTTGTGCGGCTACCGAGTGAGATCGCCGTCATACCCGCCCCCACCGTCGAAGGCGTATTCGGCATCGCTCTAACCACAGGCCAACCGGGCACAGCATCTTCCAGCTGCGCCAAAGGCAACCCCGCCAAAATGGACAGTACTAAAGGAGGCGAATCGCAGCGTGCGCCCTGAAAATCTCTAGCCACTCGTTCAAAAATTTGAGGCTTAACCGCCAGCAAAAGAACCTTGCTCGCCTCAATCACATCTTTATTACTATCTGTCGCTTTAACGCCGTACTGCTCCGTGAGCACCTGACGACGTTCGGGAGACGGTTCGCCCAGCATAATTTCATCGGGAGCATACAGCCCCTGAGAAAGAAGGCGAGATAATAGAGCTTCGCCCATTACCCCGCCGCCAATCATGCCAAGTCTTACAGGCACAAGATCACCGCTCTCATAATTTCCACTAGCAGCATACCGCGAATAGTCCACCAGAAAATGAAGCGTCTTTCTTATCAGTAGACCTAGCTTGTATGCGCAGGCACTAAGCCTTTTGGAAAATTAATTAGCAACAAGCGCACTCATGTACCTGTATTTAAATCGAGATGAGTAAAAGAACACCCTAAAAAAGACGCTCTCTTACTAGCCGAATTACGCCATGCGAGCGATTTGCTCAGTAGCCCATGCAGGTGTGGGGGCTGTTTGAGGGCGTGGTGCAACCGGCTCTTGGCCAGTAAAGCCATCTTCGCCTTCAGTTGGCATGCTGACCTGAACACAGTTAGGGGTGAACAAGAAGATGCTCTCACCAATGCGCTCTTGATGGCCGTCCATTGCATAGGTGCCGCCAGCAACGAAGTCCACTGCGCGCTGAGCCTGGTCAGGGTCCATGATAGTGAGGTTAAGGACTACAGACTTACGCTCACGCAGCGCCTGAATCGCCTGAGGCATTTCCTCAAACGTGCGAGGCTCCATTACCAGCACTTCGCTCATCCCGTTCATCGCACCGGGCATACCAATCACATTATTCATTGAAACCATTCCAGAATCGGTTGACAAAACTCTCTCACGAATACGACGGCGAGCAGGACGCTCTTCTTCTGCGGTCACCATCGTGGGCGGTACCGGGGGTGCGATTCTCCCTTGGAGAGGCTCCGCCAACGCTTCAGGTTCTACATTTTCTTCTTCGTAAAGGTTTTGGTACTCCTCACCCTCTACATCTTCATACTCATATTCATAATCTGCGGGATCGTTCAATCCAACAAAATCCTTTATTTTTCCGAAAAGACCGCTCATTACGGTTGCTCCATCACGACATTTGACGACTTGGCAAAAACTACGGTGCGGCCACTGTAGCGTTGTGGCAATAAAAATAAGTTATTTCCGATCAAAGTTCAATCCTTTTTGATAATAATTTCATCTCAAAGTAGCTAAAAACTACGTATGAGAAGGTTTATAGGATGAATGACCAGGGAAAAACCGCGATATTACTGCTTTAACTGAAATTTAATCTACCTAACTCTGATTTGCACTATCACATAGCGCCAATTGCGCCAAAAATGACAGACCAAATGGCAGGGTTCATCGGCGTTAGCAATCTTGCCTCTCTAGCCCAAAAAAATTCAGGAAACTAGATTCACAAGCATTACGCCATGGTTCCGAATATATGTCAAGCTTTTTTTTGACTATTTTTTCGGTGACCAAATAGGCAACTTCCCAGTCTTATCACGGTAGCACCTGCCGCGATCGCCCACACGTAATCTCCTGACATTCCCATAGAAAGCTCTGACATCGTGATCCGCGTCAACCCCATCTTTGCAATTCGCATTGATAGTGCCTTTCCGTCTGCAAAGACGGCCTGCGTTTCTGCTGGCGGCAGTCCGTAGGGTGCAATCACCATCAGGCCCACAATATTCAAATGCTCAAGCTGGTCTAATTCTGGCAGAGCTGCTATCAGCGCCTCTTGTTCAAACCCATCTTTGGTGGGGTCGTGAGCCAGTTTTACCTGTAAACAGCAGGTTGGGCGCTTACCTAGTTCTGCCGCCTGCCGGTTTAGCCTAGTCGCTAGCTTCAGGCTGTCTACAGAGTGAATCCAGTCAAAGTGCTCAAGGACTTTTCGCGTTTTATTCGACTGTACGTGACCGATGAAATGCCAGGTTATGTCCGTAAGAGTGCTTAGTTCTGCCTGCTTTAATATCGCCTCCTGCACTTTGTTTTCAGCAAAATCTCGGATGCCAGCGGCATGAGCAGCGGCTACTATCGCTCCTGAAAACGTTTTAGTAACCGCAATAACACGGACTTTTTTAGGAATAGATGGCTCAATTTCCCGCAGGCGAATCGCTATATCACCCACGACTGATTCTGCCGGATGGGGAGGAGAAGACATGAGAAAAATGCTGTATGGAAGTAAAAACGTTAAAGCTAAGCCGGTTCAAAAAGTAGACGCTTTAGAAAGCCTGTTTATACGCTTTTTGCAATAGGTCGTACTCGTCTTGCTGACCTGTTCGCCGAATGACTCTCAGGCGTTGTTCTATAAGCTGTTTCGCTTCGATTCGGCCAGTAGGTTCAAAAGCTAAGCCGCTAGAATCGTTCGTCACCAGAAAAAATAAGCGGTGCGCGTACAGCGTTGCAAACAGTTCCTGGCCTTCGCCAACCAGGCAAATCCGAAAGAGCAAGCCAAAGTTAGGGTGGTTTAAATAGGTTTCAGTGCTCATTCAGTCAGTGCGGGGTATGAAAGTTGGAAAAAATTTGTCTCGCTGCGACAAAATGTGCTTTGTATGACTGAGTTTACAGTCTTTTAACACAGGATTCCCGCAAATATTATTTAGGCTATCCTGTCCGTCAATTTAGGCCGACAGCTTGCCTGAATCTACTCGCTTAGATCTAAAGGCCTAACGCCAACAGCTGAGCTTTAGCCTTTTGTAAGGACTCATGCCATTCACGTTCAGGCTGACTATCGGCTACGATTCCTGCACCAACTTGTCCCCATACTGTTTGCTCAGCCATTAGCAACGTGCGGATCAATATGTTGAGATCTAACCGTCCGCGTCTGTCGAGATAGCCGCAGGAACCATAAAACAAGCTTCGCCGCACGGGTTCTAGCGATTCGATAATTTCCATACACCGCACTTTAGGGCAGCCTGTAATCGTTCCACCTGGAAACAGCGCGGCAATCAGCTGGGCAGTTGAGTACTGCGGATCTAGTTCACCGACGACGTTACTCACCAGATGCATCACGTGGCTGTAGCGTTCAATAGTCATGAGTTCCTCGACCTGTACAGATCCCCATGTGCACACTCGGCCCAAATCATTTCGCTCCAAGTCCACGAGCATGATGTGCTCAGCGCGTTCTTTGCGATCGCCGAGCAACTCCTGAGCGATCGCGCTATCCTCTGCCTGCGTTCTCCCGCGGGGCCTCGTCCCCGCAATTGGCCTAGACGCCGCCTTCCCTTCCTTTAAATGCACTAGCCTCTCTGGAGAACAGCTTACGACGGCCCCCCAAGGCGTATGCCAGTAGCTCGCAAACGGTGATGGATTAATGCTGTGCAGCTTTTTGTACACTTCCCAGCTAGGCAGATTCGTCTGTGCCTGAAACCGCAGCGAATGATTCACCTGAAACACATCGCCCGCTCGAATATGGGCCTTCGCTTGAGTCACTGCCTGCTCAAACGCCGCCTGCTCGGTGTCAAATCGTAGCGAATGGGTTTGCGGCTTTTTGTCTGCACTTCTGTCTATATATATAGTGGCGCGATATGTAGCGTCACGACCAGACTGTATTGATCCCACTACATCGAGCCGATCTACTAGTCGAGTCAGCAGCTCCGGCGACTCTGCGGCCAGCCAAAGCTGCTGACGATGATGATCAAGTACAGCAAAGTCAGCTGGCTCATACCAAAAGGCAGTGGGGAAAGGCAGCTTATCGTCTTTAAGCCAAGGCAAACGCTCTACTTCCCAGGCGCAGTCATAGCCTAGCCAGCCCAACCAGCCGCCGATAAACGGAAGCTCATCCGCATCCGGCGGGGTCTGAGGTAAAACCACCTGTCCCATACTCTCGAGTAGCGAGAACACACCACCGACTGCCGGCGTCCATAGCTGAGTATGGTCTTCAACCACTCTGGGAGCACCCGCACAAATAGAATAGCGAGCCATCTCAGCCGCTATCTCAGGAAGTGAATCGGGCGGCAATGGGTAAGGGCTCTCTAGAAGCGTGGCAACGCTATTGATGCCTGTTCCAGCAGTTTTTGGTTGAAACAAAGCTGCGAAAATATCTGAGCCTGTGCGGTGCTTTAGAGGAAGCGATCGCCAAAAAAAACGCTCACACGGCCTCAGTTCAGCACGTCTATCTTCTGCCTGTCCGCTTGTACTCACCCGATTCAAACAACGTCCCCAAACATCATTCGACTCCACCAAAAAAGGCCTAGGCTCCCTAGCACCACCCAGTCTAACCACCGCAGCCGCAGCCGGTGCCACACCACCCGATGCTCATTAGGACTGGTAAATCCGCGAACCTGCATTGCGCTCGCAATCTGCTCAGCTCGCAGTAGCAAATTCTCAATCAGCCGCTCGGCCACCATTAGCCAAATTTGTAGCGCCCCGCGGACGCCCAGCTTCTGCCACTTAATTGCCCGAGTGCGAACCGATCGCACCAGGTTCTGAACTTCTTCTAAAACGAGCGGAATAAATCTTAGCGCCAGCGTTAGCGTTAGCGCAATTTCAGTCACTGGAATGCCCAGTCGCTTCAGCGGCTGCAACAGATCTTCAATGCCTTCAGTGATTTCTTCAGGCGCAGTCGTCAGCAAAAAGAGCGTGGTTGAGTAAAGTAGCGTAAAAAACAGGGTGCTCACTTTGATGGCAATTCGGCGCGATCGCTGCGTGATATGAATTGCTAAATTAAATCGCTTGGCAATCTCAATATCTACAAGGTCATATCGGTATCCTGTTACATCCGGCGTGTCTGGCAACACTTCAGGCGGCGTCAAATCGCCTGGCCAGTCTTGCAGCGTTTGCGTCGTTGGCAGTCTAGGCTGCTGAGAAACAGCGATGCCATCGGGTGAAATTAATAGCAGCGCGGTCACAAAAGTGCCCAGCAACAGCAGCCAGCCCATCTGCTGCCGCCATACGCGCAGCGGAATGCGTGCGCTAATCGTCAGCAATACCAAAAAGGCAACAATCGCGATCCGGTAAATCGATTCCGCTAATATCGGCGCAAGCAGTATGCTCAGCAGCCACGCCACTTTTACACGCGCATCAATTCGGTGGAGCCAGGTAACTGGCTGTTCTAAATAAAGGCCAATGGGAAGCGATCGCAATAAATCCATAGAAGTATGCCGCCCCCTTAATTCATCCGACCCACTCTCGTCGCCCGGTTCGCACCCGAAGCCCGTTCTAGATCACGCATACTCTTACCTCGCCACATAATTCGAATCGGCGTCCCGTCGTATCCCAAATTCTTCCGAAACTGCTTTTCCATATACCGGCGATAGCTCTCACCAAACAGCTTTGGATCGTTCACAAATAGCGCAAAAGAAGGCGGCTGCGATCGCACCTGCGTCCCGTAATAAATCTTTGCCCTGCTTGCCCTGGCGCGTCGTCGGAGGCGTATGCCAGCTCACCGAATCTTCCAGCACCTCGTTCACCACCGAAGTCGTCACTCGCCTGCGATGCTGCTCCACCGAAGCATCCACCGCGTCCAAAATATTCGGTAATCTCTGCCCGGTCATTGCACTCACGTACAGCCGCTTCGCCCAGCCCAAAAAGTGAATCTTCGCTTCGATCTTCTTGTCAAACTCGTAAATCGTATGCGAATCCTTATCAATCGCATCCCACTTATTCACCACGATCACGCAGGCTCTGCCCTCTTCTTCAATCCGCCCAGCCAGCTTCTGATCCTGCTCAGTCACACCATCTAGCGCATCAATCACCAGCAGCACAACATCTGCACGCTTAATCGCCTTAAACGCCCGGTTAATCCCGAAAAACTCAGGGCCAAAATCCACATTTTTCTTTTTACGAATACCTGCTGTATCAATTAGTCGGTAGCGCTTCAGGTTCTCACCCTCACCCCGGGTCACCACCATGTCAATCGAATCTCTAGTCGTCCCCGATATTGGGCTCACAATCGAACGACTCTCACCCACAAAGGCATTCAGCATACTGGACTTACCTACGTTGGGTCGTCCAATAATCGCAACGCGATACTCTTCAACTTCTTCAAGTTCATCAGCAGGCGGCAAATTCTCCACCAGCACATCCAATAGTTCACCCGTGCCGCTACCGTGAATGGCCGACACCGGATAAGGCTCACCGAGTCCTATCTCCCAAAACTGCGCCGCCTGAATCAATCCTTCGTCAGGAGACTCACACTTATTCACCGCCAGCATCACCGGCACGCCCTGAGTTCGCAACCAGCTCGCAATCTCCTGATCGCCCTCAGTTGGCCCAAACTGCCCGTCTACCACAAATATCGCCGCTGAGGATTCCACCAGCGCTGCCATTGCCTGCTCACGAATGAATGGCAAAAATTCTGTATCGTCGTCAAATACGAGTCCACCGGTATCGACCACTAAAAACTCGCGGTCTTTCCAAAATGCAGGCTGGTAGGTGCGATCGCGTGTCACTCCCGGCAAATCAAACACAATCGACTGCCTGCCGCCCGCCAACCGATTCACCAACGCCGACTTACCCACATTCGGGCGACCAATAATTGCGACGATAGGAATAGCCATAGCGAAAAGGGCCTAAACGTAGGCACTACAAACGAAGAAATCATTGTAGCAACTCCAGGCAGAGTCGAAGTCACAACACCGCTTGAATCTCCGCCTTCGCCTCTTTCCTCAACCCAGCCGAAATCCGAAACAGCTCCTGCCCCGTGTGCAAATAGCTATCGTCATAGGTATACGTAAATCGCTCAATCTCCTCAATCCCGTCCTCCAGCTGATTCAAGCAGTAATACAAATTCGCCGCACCGCTTGCCACACCCGCCGGATTCGGCATCGACTTAAACTTCGCCTGCGCCTTTTCCAAAGACTCCCGACAGCTCTCAATATAGGCCTGAAAAGCTTCCATCAGCTCATCATCAAACGGATCGGCAGAAAGCGCTCTCACCTCAGCTTTCAGCGGCTTGATAATTTTGCCAATCAACCGGTCAGTCGGATTATAAACGCCGCGAAGCCACTGCTCAATCGTCGTCGTAGAACCAGCACTCGCACGCCGTTTTCGATATGCGCCTTGAGCAGCACTTGCGGCACTCGCCGCCCGATTGGCTCGACTGTTTGCCGCGGCCTCAACGCTTTGCTGCCTCGCCGCATCATATTGGCGCCGTTCACCAATATCGCCTAGTACTTCATAGGCGGCATTCACCTGAGCAATCTTGTCATGACTTTTTTGCTGAGTCTGAGCGCTAGCTTGAGCATCAGGATGAAACTTCTTAGCCAGCTTTCGATAGGCTTGCTTCACCTGCTCCTGGCTCGCTCCAGATGAAATTCCCAGCGTTTCGTAGTGGTTAATGTTGGAACGGATCGTCTTTCTCATAGCGATATTTTAAACCGCATCTCGCCCATCGCAGCAGTAAAAATCTACGCTAGCTGGCAGGCTCAGGATCTTGAAACAGCGGCGTGCTCAAATACCGCTCGCCAAAGCTCGGCTGAATCATCACAATTAGCTTGCCTTTGTTCTCAGGTCGCTTGGCTAGCTTCACCGCTGCACACAGCGCCGCGCCGCTCGAAATTCCAGAGAGGATGCCTTCTTCTTTAGCAAGTCTGCGTCCGTATGCGATCGCCTCATCATCACTCACCTTCACCACCTCATCAATCAGCTCCTGATTGAGCACCTTCGGCACAAACCCGGCCCCAATCCCCTGAATCTTATGCGGCCCCGGCCTACCACCCGAAAGCACAGAACTATTCACCGGCTCCACCGCCACCACCTGAAAGCTCGGCTTACGCTGCTTTAGCACCTCACCCACGCCCGTAATCGTGCCACCCGTACCCACACCTGCTACTAAAAAATCCACCTCACCATCCGTATCCTGCCAAATCTCCTCAGCCGTCGAACGCCGATGCACCTCTGGATTCGCCGGATTATCAAACTGCTGAAGCATATAGGCCTCTGGCAAATCTTCCACCAGCGCCTGCGCTCGCTGAATACAGCCACTCATTCCAGCCATTCCAGAAGTCAGCTCTAGCCTTGCGCCATACGCCTGTAACATTGCCCGTCGTTCAGAACTCATGGTCTCCGGCATTGTCAGTACAAGGTCATACCCTTTTGCTGCTGCTGCCATCGCCAACGCAATTCCCGTGTTTCCTGAAGTCGGCTCCACCAGCGTCGTCTTACCCGGCACAATATCACCCGCCGCCTCAGCTGCCTCAATCATGCTGATGCCGATACGATCTTTCACCGAAGCCGACGGATTCATGCCCTCCAGCTTCACCACAATCTGTGCCACACACCCTTCACTCTCAGGAATACGATGCAGCCGTACCAGCGGCGTATGACCGATTAGCTCAGTAACATTATTAGCAATTCGCATTGCACCCAACCTCAATAGCTATATGTAATACATCAAATCCACCTGCTGGCGAGCATTCCGCTTATCTACCAGATCCTGTAGCGTGTACTTCTCCAGCACAGCTTCCGCACCTCGGCGGACTTCCTGCCACACTTCACAAACCACCGCGCCCTCAGTCGTCTTGGGCAATTTCACTTCTTTGGCCTTTGCCTCAAAACCCTCAATGCAGCTCACAATATCCAGCAGCGTCATTTTCCAAGGCTCGCGTGTCAGCAAGTATCCACCCTTCGCTCCCCGTTGACTTTTCACAAAGCCCGCCCGTCTCAGCGTCGCCAGCAGCTGCTCCAAATAGCGATCGGGAATATTTTGAACCGCAGCAATCTGGCAGATTCGCAACGGCTCACCTTTGCCGTAATGCAGGCTTAGCTCTATCAGCGCCAGTAGCGCATACTCACTTTTGCACGATAGTTCCACAAATTTTCAAACGAAGGTTTCGGCACAGGCGAATTTGCTTTCAGCTATTATATCCCGGTTCTACGGTGGGGATTGTTTATTCATGCAAAGACAAAAAAGACCCCGCATATGCAGGGTCTTTTTCTTTAGGCTATCTCAAGAGTCTAGAAGCGTGAACGTAGCTCTCAATGCACCGTAGATGTTGTCATCCTGGTCAGTACCGCATCGTTATCAGCGTAGATAACGGCAGGTGTCAAGGAGAAGTACTCATTGACGTTCACCTTGTAGTAGGCTTCTACCAACAGCGGATCGCGATTGATGGAAGGAGATACACCACCGTATACACCAAATTCGTTACCAGCACCGAGGAAGTCATTAATTGCAATACCACCCATGTACGAGTCGGCATCGCCGCCGCCTTGGATGCTGTTGCTTGCATAGTGACCTGCCACAGTAAAGCGACCAAAGTTCAGAGCTAACAGCCCTGCGATAGCATCTTCAACCTCACCAGGCTCAGCATCAGTCGCACCAATATAGGTAACTGCTGCATCAATGAATCCATCTGTGAGGAAGTTCAGCTGAGCGATATAGCTAGCGTTATTGAACATGCCGCTGACAGCAGAATTATCGTTGCTTGAGGCAGAAGAGTAACCGGCGTCAAGGATAATATTCTTAGTAAGGCAACATTGACACCTGCACCGAAGTTTCCACCCTCGAATAGGTCGTAGAATTCAGGGCCGCCTGCATCAGCTACGCTTGGGCCATCGAAACGGCACAATTGTGCTGGTTACGAAGTCGTCAGTCAGTACGCTGTTAGCTGCGATAATACCGCTGATCCGGCTACCGATTGGGAAGCTATAGTAAACGTCGTCTAAACCAACGTTGTCTTCAAACCATCCGACGACCACTTTGACTAGCAAGACCAGCTTTCGGTGTTTGCCAAGGTAGCCAGCATCGTCAGAAGCTCGCAAGCGAATCCGAAGTCTGTCTTCGCCTGTGAAGCTAGTATCAAAGTTAAGGAGCACTGTACTCAAACGTCGCGTCAGCTTCGTCACCTCTGATCGTATAGTCAAAGCGGTGCCGACTCATCAGTGAGTTGAAGGGTCATCCTCGACGGGAATAACAGCTACCAGTAGTTTTGCCACCTGATTTGCATCGTCGAAAGGTACGACTCAAGTGGGCGTCCAAATTGACCACGTAGCTTAGTCGTTGTCGAGAACTGGTTAGCTTCTAGCTCAGCAACGTCAGTTTCGATCGTATCAACGCGGCCACGAATGGTTGCAAGCTCAGCTGCGAACTCTTCTTGCAAGCGACGAATGGAATCCAGGTCAGAGCCTTCACCGATGAGCTGGATAACAACGTCCAAGCAAGCGTTCAAACCAGCAGCAAACTCATAACGAGTGAGTGCGCGGTTACCACGGTAAGTGCGGTCGGGGTAGCCTTCTAAGCAACCGTACTCTTCAACCAAGCGCTGAAGGGCGGTAAATGCCCAGTCGCCAGGCTGTACGTCGGATAGCTCAGATACGCTAGTTACTTGAGCAAGTTGAATAGGTTCAGCAACGATAACGTCAGAAGCAATCGCCTCGACTTCAACGGACTCAATAGCGTCTGCTGCAACGGCACTACCAGAAACGGCTAGGGCTGCGCCCAAAGCGGCAGGTGCGACTAGCAAAGTTTTCCAAAGCATATTTGTCATTTCTTGATTTCTCCTCACACCTTAAATAGATAAAAAGGTTGTTATTAAATTAAAGGCCTAGTGGCTAGGCAAAAGCCTGAAGCGTAGACACTTTAATTAACCGGTCTTCTCATCACGTTTTTAGAAATCAAACTACACAAAGCCCTTGCGGCTGCATGCACCTGTATTTTCTAAAACTTACATGGAATGCTAACAGATTCTATTTAGGTTGCGATACACTCTGGGACACTTTTGTAGATTCGCGGCAATTGGCTCTGCGTAGCGATACAGAGAAGCAGATACACATTAAAGAAAAAGGACTTCTAACCTATGAGCAAAGGAAGCCTTACATAGCCAAGAATAAACACTATATTGAGCAGAGTTTTGAGGCGGAAGCGATCGCCTGAAGGAATAAAAACATTACTAAAACTAATAAGATTGATTAGTTTTACTGAACAAAGAGCAGGCAAAGTAAATTAGCCTTTAAAAAACCATCCGCTCCTACCCAGGCGAAGTCACTTGAAAAAAACAGGTGCTTCAAAGGTAGGAGCGGTCTGGTTGGGTCTTCAGGTTAAAACCAAACTGCCGGAAGGAAATCCAGCATCTAGCTTCAACATCTGATGCTAAAGCTAGTTCTAGAGAACAGCCCCGGCACGCAGCCGGTTTACATCAACCTGGAGACCCACGAATGTATCACTTACAGACATGGGCATCACCTCCTAATTCCCTAAACGATTGCACATCTGAACCAAGCCAGAGGCAACTGAACGACTTTGCGCTCACAAGGGCTAATATAGCATGCCTACCATTGATGTGTGGGAACTTCAGCCGACAGCAACATTCCTATATCAGGTGGATTTTAGAAGGGAACTTTTTTCTTAGCCGACTTGCCACTTTCAAAGTCAAGCTCCTTCAGCTTTTTCAGAATGCGCGTGAAGTACTCTTGCAGGTAATCTTCTAGCGTAGTGACCTCGCCTTTATCAATATCAAACGTTTCGTACACCTCATCCATAGGTGCATCCATCACGTCGCCGCTAGCGCTTACCTCAGTGAAGGCCAGTCTATCGGCCAAGTCCCACGTCCATTGGAAAAAGGCAGCTACATTACGAGCGCCTCTTAACAAGGCAGGTGGCATTTGCGAAACACTTGCGCGCTGGTCGGATAGTCGCTCGCATAGGCGGATAATTTCATATGCGCCCCAGGCTCTTGTGCCTGCCAGCGGAAACACTTTGTTTTCCGCAGCAGGTAGCTTCAGCGCCTTAACAGCGAACTTAGCAATGTCCTGACTATTCATATAGGCAACGGAGCCAGCTTCGCCCATTACCCACACGGACTGCCGTTCTAAAATTGGAATTGCGTACTGACCCACCAAACCCTGCATGAAGCCACAGGGTCTAAAGATTGTGTAGTTCAGTCCAGATTCCTTTAAGAATTCTTCGGTGCACTGCTTAATTTCCATCAGAGGCACTTTGGGGTAGTTGCCCGCACCATATATAGAGAAGAAAATAAACCTATCAACGCCTGCATCCTTAGCGGCTTTAATCAGCGCAACTTTTCCGTGCCAGTCCACATCGTAAATACCTTCTTTCTCAGCAGGTCTAGAGGTAGAAGCGTCAATCACCGCATTCACATCTTCAAAACATGGTGGCAGGCTCTTAGGCCCTGTCAAATCAGCCTTTACCAGCTGAGCGCCCCATTCTCTTAAGAAGCTAGCCTTCTGAAAATTTCTAACTAAACACTTCACCTCATAGCCTTCATCTAAGGCACGGCGAACGATTTGCCTGCCCAATGTGCCAGTTGCGCCAACGACTAATAAGACCATGAGGTGAAGGTAAACAAAACTTAATATGTTTCTCAGTCTAGCAGAAGTCGTTACGGCCGCGAGATCTGAGGCTACGAATTACTGATGATTCGTAGGTGCACACCGACCTGAAATGTAACGACTTAAATTAACAGCTATTCCTCAGCACCTTGTACTTTCAATAGCAAGAAGCCCACGCTGAGGCCTACTAGAATCATGCCAAAAACCAACACAGCCGTTGTAAAGATTTCGCCGCCCATCTGTTAAATAGCTCCTGCAATAAACTCAGTTTCCTACCGCATTTTAGAGCGTTTTGGGCCTGCCGATAGACTTTTCTTGGCAGGACGCTTCAACTAGTCGCAACCGCAGCAGAGTTTCCAAAGCACATCAAATGCAGTCGCCTGTATAAACGCTTAGTATTTAATTCTGAGAAAGTTGTAAACAATCGACCCCTTAAACATGCTGCTCAACTCTATAGATGACTGGCGTTAGTGACCTGTCCTATCAAACACAGTGCCAATCTGGCCGAAAGCCGAAGTTAGTTATGACCTTAGGCGATCCATCAGGTATTGGGCCGGAGGTTGTCCTAAAGACGCTGAGTGATTTGAGATTTGAGCAGCAGGCAGACATTACGGTGATTGGCGATCGCACGCACCTCCAACAAACCTACGCTCAGCTTAAGACGACCGCTCCCCAAGCAAACCTAAGAGATCCCGACAGCCTTACTTTTATAGACATCGCCGCGCCAAAGGACATTATTAGTGGGCTAGTCAGTGGCGTTGGCAATAGCAGCAGTGGTGAAATAGGGTTTCGGACGTTGCAAAAGGCGATCGCCCATACTCTTGCTGGCGAATTTGACGGCATTGTTACAGCCCCTATTGCTAAGTCAGCTTGGCTCGCCGCCGGACATCACTATCCAGGTCAAACCGAACTGCTAGCAGAGATGTCTAAAACGAAACGGTTTGGCATGTTGTTTGTGGCAAAGTCGCCCCATAACAGCTGGACAATGCGAACGCTATTGGCCACAACTCATATTCCGCTCAAGGCAGTTCCTACAGCGCTAACGCCCGAAGTCATGACGCTGAAGCTAGAGCTGCTGATCGAGTGCTTGCAGCAGGACTTTGGAATGAAAGCGGCGAAAATCGCGATCGCAGGACTCAATCCCCACAGCGGCGAACAAGGTCAGCTCGGTACCGAGGAACAAGACTGGCTCATTCCCTGGATAAAAGAGCAGCAGCAGCGATTCCCACAGATTGAGTTAGAAGGCCCGGTTCCACCCGACACGCTTTGGGTGCAGCCGGGAGTTGCTTGGCACAGCAATCTATCGGCTAATGCTCACGATGGATATTTAGCCCTATATCACGATCAAGGCTTAATTCCGGTAAAGCTACTGGCCTTTGATTTAGCGGTGAATACGACGATTGGGCTGCCTTTTGTGAGAACGTCGCCTGATCATGGGACGGCATTTAATATCGCGGGACGGGGGATTGCGCGATCGCAAAGCACAGAAGCTGCACTCGATCTAGCAATTGAGCTAGCAACTCAGCGCCTTTTATCTGCTAAGGCGATTGCTTAAAACAAGGCAAGCTGGTCGGGAGGCTGCGCTAGCTCATTCCAGGGCAAAGGGGGAACTGGCGCTTTGGCAGCTTCTAGCTGGCTTTGGAAATATTGGGCGATCGCAGGCGACTCCACTTCCATCGGACAGTGCACAAAAAAATAAACGTGCTTGCCCGTCACCAGCCAATCATTTACTTGACTGACCCAGCCTGCTAAATAGTCCTGATTGCGGCGTAATCGCGGATGGCTAATGTAGCGAACAATAGCAAAATCGGCCGTTACAATCGGCTGCAAAGGAACCTTCGGCTTGCGGCGATTGGAATGAAGCTGAGGGTCGGCACCGCCTTCGCCCTCCCACTCATACATCGTCCGAGTATCAAGCAGCACTCGACCCACATTTAAGCGAGTCAGCAAAGTGGCTAACCTAGCTGCGTACTTTTCGCCAAACCAATCAAGATGGCGTACCTCCACTGAAATTGGTACGGTAGCGCGGGGCCAAGCTGTCAGAAACTTTTCCAAATCATCAAAAGCGGCAGGACTATAGCTAGGTGGCAGCTGAGCCATCACCGGCCCTAATTTCTTTCCTAGCCCCTGCATCAGCGTTGCAAAAGATAGCGCCGCTGGTAAATGTGCCATCAGCGGCCCCTCGTGGGTGACTGTACGCGGCAGCTTAGGACAAAAGCGAAAGTCATCTGGCGTATTGTCTGCCCACCGCCGCACCATCTGAGCACTAGGCACTGAGTAAAACGTCGTATTTCCCTCCACTGCCAGCATGCGATCGCCATATAACCGCAGAAAATTAGTCGCCTGACTCTTCGGCGGATAAAAGTTGCCAACCCAGTCTTTAAAGGCCCAAACTGCTAAACCCAAACGGAAATTGCATTCCTGCGCTGCCATACCCATTCTTCTTACACACCTGCATTACAAAGATATGTGCTGTGGCTCCCACGCTGACAAACAAAAAGTGTAAAAATCTGGGCAAAGTCTGCAAATAAGCGATCGCCCCGCTATCACGTCAGTATCTAGATATGGTCTTCCCTCGCATTCAGCCCGATTGGCAGTTGCCCGAAAAGCGAATCACCTCAGATACGGTATTTTTCAATCGGCGTCGATTCATAAAAACGGCGGTCAAAACGGCGGTGGGCGTAGGCATTGGATTTTCTGGGGCGATCGCCCTCAACGGCTGCCGCCAACCCCTTTCCGAATCAGATCAAGCCAACTTTGAAGCCACGCTGGGCCGTAAGATCCCCAACATTACAGCCAATCCAGACTTCCAAAACCTGAGTACGCCGACTACAGAGCAACAGTACGCCAGCCGTTTCAACAACTTCTACGAATTTGGCGGTACTAAAGACATCTGGAAGCAAGCTCAAGCCCTGCCCAGCGAAAGCTGGAAGCTGGAAGTCACCGGTCTTATCAACAATCCGAAAACCTACGATGCAGACGATCTGCTCACAGCCTTTCCACTCGAAGAACGTATCTATCGCTTCCGCTGTGTAGAAGCCTGGGCTATGGTCGTTCCCTGGCTAGGCTTTCCTATGCAAAAGCTACTCGCTGCTGCTGATCCAAAACCAGAAGCCAAATTCGTCCGATTCGAGTCATTCTTCGACGCCAACGTCACACCTGGCCCTTCTTTTTCAGGATCTAACCTGCCATGGCCTTATCAAGAAGGCCTGCGCATTGAAGAAATGAACAACGAACTCGCGTTCTTTGCCGTTGGCGTATACGGAAAAACCTTACCAAAGCAACACGGCGCACCGATTCGGATGGTAACCCCATGGAAATATGGATTCAAAGGGGCCAAGTCCATTGTCAAAATTGAATTTGTTGCCGAACAGCCGGCGACCTACTGGAACATCATTTCCCCGAACGAATATGGGTTTGAAGCGAACGTAGATCCACAGGCCTCTCACCCACGATGGTCACAGGCGACAGAGCGTTTAATGGGAGACGGCAACAACTGGGACTGGAAAAAGCAGCCAACGCTTTTATACAACGGGTATGGAGATTACGTCGCACAGCTCTACAGATAAAGTCTCTTTAATCAATTTTTGTTGTTCTTTTATCTTTAGCCCTGCCGCCACATCATACAAAGGTTTCTCCTATGCACGAGCATATCGCCACACCCGACTATCCTGATGTCGTTTTAGCCTTCACGTATCGCGGTCTAAAAATAGAAGTAACCACTTGTCTGTATCAAGAGCAAACGGTCTACTCTGCGTGGGTGACCTACCAGGCGGGTAGTGCCGTTGCGGTACCGATGGCGAGAACTAGAGAGATCGCGATCGCTAAAGCCAAAAAATGGATCAACACTCAGTTCTCCTGGCAGTAAGCGCACACGTAGCCTCAAGCACAATCACGCCACGTCGTACTACTTACGCCGTCAACAAAACGATTGTGCACGTACCGTAATCACACCCTTTACGGTTCAGAGCTGCACAAGAGATCTCCCCCCATTTTTATCAAAAACAGAGATATTCCAAGCCTGCAACCTCAATATTGCAGACCCATACACCCATGCAATTACTCAGATAAAGAGAATATGTACCGGGAATACTTGAAATACAAAATAAGCCTTACTACGCCCCCAATTCACCACTCCGTCTACTAGAAAACAAACATAGGCCACATCGACCATTCTCTTACAGGTATTTCTTCTATACAGGCACTCCTTCGCTTTCAAAAATCACTCCGTACATTTTCGGCATCAAACAGATTCAGAAGCGCAGTTTTCAAATTTAGGAGAATAGCCACCTCGCAACACCACCCGCTGTGCGTCCACTCTAAAACATTCCAGGAAGATTATTCGTCATGTCAGGCAGCCTCATCGCCAGCGATTTAGAAGAAAAAATACAAGAATACCGTGAACAACAATTCACGGGACTTGTAAAAGTAAATGGACAGCAAGAACACCAGTGGTTTATCTATTATCTTCTGGGTCGCATCGTTTGGACAAAATCTCGAATTCACTCTCTGCGACGATGGCAAAGGCATTTAGCCGTTCACAGCCCGGTCTTCTTCGAGCAAATCACGCAACCGGTCAATCTCTCTTACGAATCCTGGAACTACGCATCCCTAGCACGTCTAGTCAAACTAAAGCAGTTCCGTCGAGATCAGTTTTCAAAAGTTGTTGAAAGCTGTATCACCGAAAATCTTTTTGACATTTTACAAGTAGGTGCCGCGCAACACGCCCAGTTTGGTCAAGCGCTTACCTACGAATCACATGCTAAAGAAGCTGCTAGCTTGCCATTCATCATGCTCCAGCAGGAGCGAGCTTGGCAGGAAGCACAGCAAGAGTGGCACGTTTGGGAGCAAGCTGGACTCGCTAAGTTCTCACCTGATTGGGCACCTACGATCGCGCATCTAGAAACCCTCAAAGCGCAGACACCACCACAGACATTTCAAACGCTCACCACCTTCGTCGATGGCACTAGCACGCTGAGAGACTTAGCCATTAAGTTCAAACAGCCCATCATTCCACTAACTAAGTCCATCTTGCCCTACGTTTCTCGCAAGATGCTAGGTCTTTCAGCCGTCCCAGACATCGTAGAAAATGCCAATGATGGATTTCCCGCAGAGCTAACAGGCAACCCTCAATCGGTGGAAACGCAGCCAACTCGGGAAGCGGTTTCAGCCAGTCCCACGCAAGACGAACCGCAGCCACAGGAACAGCCGCTGTCAAGTCCAGAGGGAACTAGTACACCGCCGTCTACTAAGCAACCACCTCTGCCGCACGTTGGGCCTAGTCCAGTTGCCGCACAACCTTTTTCTGGGCGAACTAAAAGCACTCAAGCCAGCAAAAAGCTCAAGAATACAGCCCCACGAGTCATCTACATCGACGATAGCCCAGCAGATAGCAGAGCCATGAGTGAGATTGTGGAGAGCCTAGGATACCAGTACACCAACATTCCTGATCCACTACAAGCGCTGCCGATGCTGATTGAGTTTAAGCCTAAGCTCATCTTTTTAGACTTGGTTATGCCTATCGCTAATGGCTATGAAGTCTGCGCACAAATTCGAAGAATCTCAACGCTCAAAGAAATACCGGTCATTATTGTCACCAGTAATGATGGCATTGCAGATCGAGTAAGGGCAAGGCTTGTCGGCGCTTCTGGATTCTTAGGGAAGCCTATACAGCATAAAAAAGTTGCCAAAGTGCTTAAAAAGCATCTCCGAGACATAGAAGTCAATGCGCCTAGTAACCAGGGGGTGCTTTCTCCGTCATAGCGATCTAGACAACAATTTTTACAGCCATTTTTGGCTCAGACTCAAATCACTCAAATGCAAACATACTCCCCGCAAAACTTATGGCAACCGCCCTTATCGTAGAAGACAGTATTACCGATAGAGATCTTCTCACCCGCTATTTGCAGCAGTCTGGCATTACAGTGACCAGCGCGAAAAGCAGTGAAGAAGCTCTAGAAATGCTCAAAGCAGCCCCTCCCGACTTAGTGTTCCTAGACGTTGTGCTACCAGGACAAAGCGGTTTTGAGTTCTGTCGCGATCTCAAGACTGAAGAAAGTACTCAAAACATTCCTGTCGTTATTTGTTCAACTAAAGGGACGGAGGCTGACAAGCTTTGGGGTTCTATGCTGGGCGCGGACGCTTATCTGACAAAGCCCGTCACTCAGCAACAGCTCTCACAAACGGTAGAACAGCTTATGCCCAATAGATAAAGCGTCCAAAAGGTCAACGAAAAATTGCCCTAAAGCTAGCAAATCAAACAATTCACTATGCTATTGACTGAAAGCGAGCCTGAACTCAATCCTCTAAATCCAATTGGTACAAAAAGAGATCCTTTAGGGCTGACACCATTACCTATCGATAATCGTCAACGTTTCTTACGGTTCATGCTATCGCAAAAAAATGACACCCTACTGCCATTAGAAGAAATTCTAGAAGTGATACAGCTATCTCTAGAAAATATTTTTCCAGTACCTGACATGCCAGGTTGCATTCTAGGCGTATGCAGTTGGCAAGGAGAAACGCTGTGGCTTGTCGATCTCAATCATCTTGTGGGCTATACGCCGTTACACCAGCAGTCTCAGCTAGTAGCGCCTCCTATTGTCATCGTTGTGCAATCAGCGGGGCATTCACTGGGGCTAGTGGTAGAGCAGGCCAGCGACGTAAACCTGTTTGACAAGTCCAAAATCCATATGGAAAAGGGACTATGTCCACCTAGCCTAGAACCTTTTGTCTCTGGCTATTTTCCACAGCAAGGAGGCACAGTACTCGACATTCCCAGCATTATCAACTCGCCACTTTGGCAATCTCATCGCTAGATACTCTTTTTACGCCCCTGACATTTCGAGCCTTACTTAAAGCTTTCTGAACGCTATATCTACTCATTTACACACAGCTAGCAGTATTTACCATGACTACAACCAACGCTTCTCGAAACGGCTCCGGACAGGTTCAAGCAGAACAAGAGTTAGAGCAGGCTTTTGAGCACAGTTCAGACAGTAGCAGAAACGAAGATGTCGAAGAACTTACGCTTTCTGGAGATGATATTGGTACTGATTCGATGACAACTGGCGCTTCTTCTTTAGAATCAGCACTCTCTCAGCCGTCGGCCAGCTTATCGTCACGCTCAACGCTTCCTAAAAGCTCTGGTAAGCGAGCCTTTGGCATTGCTAACCGTATGGCTAAAGCAGCCACGTTAGAAAACCTCTATCAAATTACGGTTACTGAGTTAAGAAAGCGCTTTCAATGTGATCGCGCACTCGTCTACCGATTCCAATCTCAGTCAGAAGGCACGGTCATTGCTGAGTCACTCAAAACTGGCCATACACCTGCATTAGGCGAAACCCTCGACGTGATCGCCTTTGGTGCTGCCGCCGCTCAAGACTACCAAACACAGTCTGCTGTTGTTATCTCAGATGCCAGCGAAGAAGCCACTTCACCTTACCAAGTCCAGCTTTTACAACGATTTCAGGTTCAAGCGAGCCTTAGTCTGCCTATTTTCCTAGAAGATCAGCTGTGGGGACTGCTTGTTGTACAGCAGTGCGGCAGCGATAAAAACTGGCAAGAACGCGAAATTGGGCTACTCTATCAGGTCAGCACAGAGCTTACGCTCAAGCTACAGTCCTACGAGTTACAGCAGCAGGCTCAAAAAGAGATTGCTCGGGGAGAAACACTTGCTAGTATCGTTCAAAACATTCGCGAGCTGTCTGACTTACAGCAGATTTTTGAAAGTACGACGAAAAGTATACGAAGCTTTCTCAAAGCCGATCGCGTAGCAGTTTTTCAGTTCAAACCCAACAGCAATCATGGCAGCGGCGAAGTCGTTGTAGAAAGCGTCAACCCCAATTTTGTTCCAGCAAAAGAAATTACTGTTGAGGATCATTGTTTTAGCGACCAAATGGCTGAAGCTTATCGTCGCGGCAGAGTCTCCACAATTGACGATATCTATGCGAGAGGACTACCTGAATGTCATATCGATATTCTGGCTCAGTTTCAAGTGCGTGCAAACCTTGTTGTTCCACTTCTGAAAGATAATCAGCTATGGGGGTTGTTCTGCATTCATCAATGCAGCGGCCCTCGTCAATGGCAATCTGTAGAAATTGCTTTTGTAAAGCGAGTAGCTGCTCAGCTTGATTTAGCGATGCAGCAAGCAGACTATCTTCAGCAAGTACAAGATAAAACAAAACAGCTCGAAGCATCTGTTGAGAAAGAACAGCTCATTACTAAGATCACAGAGCGCCTTCGTAATACGAATGACCTAGCCAAAACGCTCAAAACAAGCGTTCAAGATATTCGTCAAATGATGCGCGCAGACCGAGTAGGACTCTTTCAGTTTGATGCCGACAAAAATTACAGCGTAGGTGAATTCGTAGTAGAAGACGTTGCAGTGGGCGTTCGATCTGTGGTGGCCAACCAAATTCAAGATCACTGTTTTGCTGAAGACCAGGCTGAAAACTACCGTAAAGGCCGCTACTGGGTTGTCAATGATGTTAGTACGCTTGACCTACCAGACTGCCTAGTCGAGCTACTTGATCATATGCAGGTGAAAGCTAGTATTGTTGTGCCTTTGCTTAAAGGTAATATGCTGTGGGGCCTGTTTGCCATTCACCAGTGTCAGGAACCTCGTGAATGGCAAGAATCTGATGTGCAGTTTGCACACCGTATCGGAGCTCAGCTTAATCTTGCTTTGCAGCAGGCAGACTATCTCAACCAAGTACAAGAGCAAACTGCAAAGCTAACTGAAACAGCCGATCGTGAGAAGGCTTCTAAAGAGTTATTTCAACAGGAAGTGATTCAGCTACTTAAAGCAGTTGGCCCAGCACTGCAAGGTGACTTGACGGCGCGCGCCCCAGTAACAGAAACAGAGGTAGGTACGGTTGCGAGTGCTTACAACAACACGCTACAAAGCCTACAAAAAATTGTCTTACAGGTACAAGCCGCAGCTAATCAGGTTGGCGAAACTTCTAAACTAAGCGAAACATCTGCCGTCTCTGTAAAGAAGCAGGCAGAGCAGCAAGCACAGTCGCTAGGTCAGGCGCTCGCGCGCGTGCAAAAGATGGTGAACTCTACAGAGGCTGTTGCGCAAGATGCTCAACAGGTAGAAGCCGCCGCCCAGCAGGCTAATCAAATTGTGCAGCGGGGCGATACCGCAATGAACCGTACGGTAGATGGCATTATGGCTATTCGCTCTACGGTGGCAGAAACCAACCAGCGCGTTAAGCGGCTCAGCGAGTCTTCACAAAAGGTCTCTAAGATTGTGAGCTTGATTAGCCACTTCACGACGCAGACGCAGCTACTAGCGCTGAACGCTTCGATTGAGGCCACTCGGGCAGGGCAGTATGGCAGAGGATTTGCGGTAGTTGCCGATGAGGTGCGATCGCTCGCCCGTCAGTCAGCAGAAGCGGCTACTGAAATTGAACAGTTTGTTCAAGAGATTCAGATGGGTACTGCCGAAGTATCGACTGCTATGGAAACGGGCATTCAGCAGGTTGCTGAAGGTACCGATATGGTAACCGACGCTCGCCAAAACTTAACCGCGATTGTAGAAGCGACTGGGCAAATTAGTCAGCTGATTGCAGACATCACTCAGACCACTCACAAACAGGCCGATGAGTTTAAAGTTGTCACTCAGACGATGACTGAAGCTACAGAGATTGCGAATCAAACCTCTGAGGACTCTAACGAGCTGGCGCATTCGATTCAGCAAGTTCTAGACACAGCTGAAGCGCTACAGGCTAGCGCAGGCAAATTTAAGGTGAAGTAAGTCTGTTCATTGTCATTGCGAAGGTATGGCTGTGCTATGCCTTCGCTCGTACTAAGTAGTCTTTATCTAGCAGCCTGCGCTTGTACCAGCGGCACTGAATAACTGACGCAGCTTCAGAAAAGCAACCATCCTAAACACTCTTACATTTCGATCTACCTATGACAACAGATATGCAAGCTTCTGAACAAACCCGTCAGTATTTTTTGCAAGAGGCTGCCGAACTTCTGCAAACGATGGATGACGAGCTGCAAGATATTAGAGAAGATTTCAGCGTTCAAAAAGTCCATAACTTGATGCGGGCAGCACATACCTTGAAGGGTGCCTCAGCCAGTGTCGGGCTGGATAACGTCAAAAAAACAACACATTCTCTAGAAGACGTCTTTAAAGCACTGTGCCATCAAGACACGGTGATTAGCGTCGAAATGGAAGGGCTAATTTTTCAGGGCTATGACTGCCTGAAGCTGCTGATGTCGTCTCAGCTAGCTGGGGCAAAAGTAGATGAGGCTGATATTTTAGATCGCATGGCCTCTGTTGTTGCACAGCTACAGGAGATATTAGGCGATCGCTTCGGCCAAGGCGGTCATCTTCCAACCTCCAGTGAACTTGGGTTTGACATGACCCAATCCATCTTTGAAGTGGGCGTGACTCAGCGCATTGAGTCACTAGAAGAAGCGCTAAAAGACGGCGATGAAGAAGAAATTGCTGAGATGCTAGGCACTCAAGTCGAAGTCTTCATAGGTCTTGCTGAATCGTTAGATCTGCCTGGATTTGGAGAGGTTGCTCATATGACATCGAAAGCGTTGGAAGCAAATCCTGACAAAGTACTTGAAATTGCACCCGTTGCGCTGGCGAACTACAAGGAGGCACAAGCGGCTGTACTTGGAGGCGATCGCACCCAAGGCGGAACCCCATCAGCCGCCCTTCTACAGTTCTGCGGCATCTCCCAACCCGCCGCCCAACCCAGCAACCAAACCACTCCTACAGCCAGCAAAGCGAATCAAGCTGAAAAACCTGCCAAAACCAAGGCACTCACCACGGCAACCGCACCAAGAGTCAGCCATCCTACGACCGCTTCTGAAAAAGTCAGCTGGCTCAAGCTTCTGTGGAACACACTTACCCGTCCTATTGGAACTTTCAGCAAAAACAACGACGTTAACACTAAATCTAGTCGTCAAAAGAGCAGCGTCTCCGAGACCCTGACCGCAGAGCCCGAGCCTGACTTTGCCTCTAAAAACTTCGTTGACTATGCCGCAGAAGGAGACGAGCCAGCTGATCTCGCTTTAGCTGATTTAGCACCCCCTGATCTCGCTTCAATGAATCTGCCCCTCGCTTCAAACAAATCACTCATACCTGTTAGCCCTGACACAGATAATGATGAGCTATCGCAGCTCATTCCGCTTAGTCTGAGCAGCCTATCTCAAGCACCCCAGAAGGATGAAGATCTACCTGACCTATCAGACTTTTTAGAAGAGGAGGATAGTTTAGAAGAGACGACAACACTTATTGAAGAAGCGCCAGTTAAGCTCTCAGTAGAACAAACTATTCAGCCAATTATTGAGCTACCCACCGGGCCTGTTCGCAATCAAAACAGCAGTGCCACTATTCGTATGACCGTTGAGCATCTTGATTTGCTCAGCCAGTCCATGGGCGAACTACTCACCCATCAGAATCGTCAGGCGCTTTACAACGAACAGTTAGCGGCACTCGTTAGAAAGCTGCTAGATCGCATCGCTCGTCAGCAAACAGAGCTTAATAAGCGCAGAGGACAAAGCCAAATCGGCAAGGGCATGCAAAACAGTTCACCAGCATCTACCGATAGCCAGTTAACCAATTTAGCCTACGCACATTTTGACTCGCTAGAGCTTGACCAATACAGCGATGTTCAGCTTTTAGCACAGAGCTTTTTAGAAGAAACTGTTCAGCAGTCAGAGAGTGCCGAGGCGATTGAACTGTTTGTTACACGTTCAGGGCAAGAGCTTGAAAAGCAAAAGCGATTGCTAGCGAACACGCGCGAAACGCTTTTAGAAGCTAGGATGCTGCCTTTAGAAAAGATTTTTCAGCGTTTTCCAGCTGCGCTGGAAAGATTGCAGGCACAGCATGATAAGCCGGTCAATCTGGTGATAAAAGGCAGCGATGTGCTAGTTGATAAAGTCATTGCAGACAAACTGTACGATCCAATGCTGCACCTGGTACGAAATGCGTTCGACCACGGGATTGAGACGCTAGCAGATAGACAGCTACAGAATAAATCTGATACCGGTACGATTACGATTGAAGCGCTTCAGCAAGGAAGGCATTTAGTCATCAATGTGAAAGATGATGGCCAGGGGCTGAACCTTGAGATGATCCGTCGCAAAGCAGTTGAAAACCAGGTGATTACCGCCGCAGAAGCTCAGACACTAACAGACGATCAGACGATTGACTTGCTATTTGAGGCTGGCTTCTCGACAGCAAATGAAGTGGATGATCTTTCGGGCAGAGGGGTTGGGCTTGATGCGGTGAAAGCTCAGGTGCGATCGCTCCAAGGATGGGTCACCGTCAGCCACGAACCGGACAACGGCACCTGCTTCACGCTCCAAATCCCGTCCAGCCTAACCATCGCTAAGCTTTTACTTTGCCAAGCACAAGGACGCATCTACGCCCTCATTGCCGATGCCATTGAGCACATCTTGATTCCAACCGTAGATCAGATGAGAGCCTGGGACGGCGGCAAAACCCTCAGCTGGCAAGCTAATAGCGAAGAATATTTGATACCCGTCAACGCCCTTGCTGATGTACTGCACTACGCTTCACCGATGCCTAGCCATCGCCTGATAGAAACCCGCAGCGACATCAGGGCAACCGAGAACAATCCTGTCATCTTGCTCCATCATCAAAGCTCGCTGGTCGGACTGGAAGTTGATCAGCTACTAGGGGAACAAGAGCTGGTTATCAGCTCGCTGGGCGAAACTATTGTTCCGCCGCCTTATCTTTACGGCAGCAGTATTTTGCCCGACGGCCAGCTCACGCTCGTACTAGATGGCGTCATGCTTGCCAAAATCGTCGTTGAGCAACGCAGTCAGGGGAATCAAGGCAGTATCGATATCAGCATAGATGACGCTGATGGCATCAAGCCTGCAAAGAATGAGCCCGTCTTTATCAAGAAACTCATCTTGACTGTTGATGATTCTATTACGGTGCGAAACACATTAGCGGAGGCGCTACAAAAGGCTGACTATCAGGTCATTCAAGCCAGAGATGGCGCTGAAGCATTGCAGCAGCTCAAGCGATATCCCAATGTCGAGGCGATTTTGTGCGACATCGAAATGCCTGGAATGAACGGATTCGAGTTTCTGAAAGTACGCCAAAAAACACCTAGTATTGCCGCGATTCCAACCATCATGCTTACTTCTAGGGCAGGCAGCAAGCACCGTTTGCTTACCAAAGAGTTAGGTGCAACCACCTATCTGACTAAGCCTTACCTAACACCTCAGCTTCTAAAAACAGTCTCTGAGGCCATTGAAACGCAGACCATCCAGCAGCTAAGCACCGCAGGTGACTCTCATGAATAATATCTTGAACAAAGCAGCTTTCACAGAATCTTCTAATGAAGCCGAAGCTGATAAGTACATCACATTCAAGATGGCTGGTTATTTGTTTGCCTTACCGAGCGAGGCCATTTTGAAGATTGTGGCAACGCCAGCACCTAGTCAGGGTGGCATGGTGAGCATGGGCTTGGTACAGCTAGAGCAATACAGCATTCAGACCATCGATTTGATCAGGCTATTGAGCCTGCAAGAGCCATCGGAAAACGCTCAGACGCTATCTATCGCACCGGAACAGACAGGCGCTAAATCTATAGCGGCCGTACCGCCTGTAGAAAACCCTCCATTCTTGATGGTTTTACAAGATGCGGAAGGTACGCTTTGGGGCATTGCGGTGGATGAGCCACCTGATTTGATGGATATTCCGCACTATGCGCTTAAGCCAGTGCCATCCGAAAAGAGAGTGACTCGGGCGCTGCGCTGGGTTTCTCATGTGGTGACCTACGACTTGGGAGGCGATCGCCACACTCTCCTTCTTTTAGATCTATCAGCACTCCTAGCTCAAGAACCAATCGCAGCAGTTGCTCCGGGCGACGAGAACTTTCTGGGCATACAGCCCCCCTTAGAGCTAGACAGCATAGAGATAGAAAGCCCGTCGGTTAGAAAAGCAGAAATGTACGCTTAGCATTTCTTTGGTAAGTTCCGATAATTATGTAAGAGCAAAAAGCGAGCTGTTCCAGATGGAGTGGAACAGCTCGCTTTCTGTATTCTGTCTCACTTTAAAACTGGCTTAAGAATCTCAGGTCGCTACTGTAGAGCCTTCTGATATCGTCAATTTTACTTTGCACCATCGCCAAACGCTCTACGCCTAAACCAGCAGCAAAGCCTGAATATACTTCAGGATCACAGCCAACTGCCTTGAGCACGTTGGGATCGATCATGCCACAGCCCATCACCTCTAGCCACTGCCCCTGCCAGCGAACATCGACTTCAGCGGAAGGCTCTGTAAAGGGAAAATAGCTGGGGCGAAAGCGAACTTCGATATCGCCAAAAAGAGCTTTTAAGAAAAGCTGAACGGTGCCGCGCAAGTCGGTGAAGGTAATGTTCTTATCAACAGCGAAGAATTCGATCTGGTGAAAGACAGCGGCGTGGGTCGCGTCTACAGTGTCGCGACGGTAGCAGCGGCCAGAGGCTAACACACGCATCGGCGGCTCGTGCTTTTCCATGTAGCGCACCTGGGTATTTGAAGTGTGGGTGCGCATGAGCTGTCCGCCAGGTAGGTACAGCGTGTCTTGCATATCACGAGCCGGATGATCGGGGAGGAAGTTCAGCGCTTCAAAGTTGTAGTAGTCGCTTTCAATTTCCTGGCTTTGAGCAACGGTGTAGCCAAGGCCGACAAAGATATCTGTAATTTGATCGATGATGCTGTTGATTGGGTGGATGCGGCCCTGCGGTTTGTAGACACCAGGCATGGTGACATCTAACGTTTCTGCTGCTAGCTGCTCCTGTATCTGAGCTGTTTGTAAATCTGTTTTGCGCTGTTCTATCTGTGATTGCAGTGCCGTTTTAGCCTGATTGGCAAGTGCACCGATTTTGGGACGCTCTTCAGCTGAAAGTTTGCCCATACCCCCCAACACTTTGGAAAGATTGCCTTTTTTACCTAAGTATTTGACTCTTACTTTTTCCAAATCATCTAAGCTACTGGCCGCACTGATATCTTCAGCTGCTTGATTTTGAACGGCGCTGAGCTGAGCTTCGATCTGAGAGGACGGATCAGAGGATGACATGGTTTTGGGTAACTTCTGTGAGCTTTTTGGAGGCTTAAATTGTTTGCTTGAGAGATTCGCAAATTAGTCCATGGTAACCTGCCAGGGAGGTATGGGAACCTGGCGACTGATTTTATCAGGAGCGCTATTTTTATCACGTTGATTTTTGCTTTATGAACGTTCTGGTAAGTAATGATGATGGCGTTTTTGCGCTGGGTATTCGGACGCTGGCGAACGCTTTAGCGGCTGCGGGGCATAAGGTGACTGTGGTGTGTCCTGATCGCGAACGCTCGGCAACAGGGCATGGGTTGACGCTGCACCGGCCTTTGCGTGTGGATCAGGTAGACAACGTTTTTGATGAGGGGGTGACGGCCTGGGCCTGCTCGGGTACACCGTCTGACTGTGTGAAATTGGCGCTAGATGCGATATTGCCTGAAGCACCTGATTTTGTAGTATCAGGAATTAACCACGGGGCCAACTTAGGGACGGATGTGCTGTATTCGGGTACGGTGTCGGCGGCGATGGAAGGAGTGTTGGAGGGGATTCCTGCGATCGCTATTAGTCTTACCAGTTTTTCAGCTAAAAACTTCGACCCCGCCGCCCAGTTTGCCGTTCAGCTCGTCTCTCAGCTACAGCAAAAACCGCTGAACCTACCTATATTACTGAATGTAAACGTGCCACCCGTTTCCCAAGCCGAGATCAAAGGAACGGTTATTGCCAGGCAAGGTGTTCGTCGATACTTCGATCAGTTTGAGAAGCGCATTGATCCTCGGGGGAAAACCTACTACTGGTTGGCTGGAGAAGTGATGGAGGAAGGAGAGGCTGAGCTATCTGTTTCTCACCCGAGCGACGGTGAATCAGCAGATATAGATAAGGAAATTACGGCCATTAATGCGAAATTTACAACGGATGTGAAGGCGATTAAGGAAAACTACATCACGATAACGCCCCTTCAATACAACCTTACGGCCTATACGGCGCTGGACTTTATAGATAGGTGGACAGCGGCGGCCCCTAAGATGTCCTAAAACCTGGCGATCGCTGGCGGTCTGACAAGAACCATGTAAAGGAAATATGAAGCTAAGACGGGTTAAGGTTAGGAAAAGCACACAGAGAAGCGGCGTGAAGCAAGCGAACTAAATTGATAGATATCGAAAGCTCTTAACAGGGCTTGGGCATTATGCATGAAGGTATTCTGATTCTTTTAACGCCACAGTCGATACATCCTTTCGCCTGATGAATGGTGCGACTAGCTGTAAAAATAGACAGTAATTCCTCTAAATCACTTCATGTAAGGCTCATGTCAGATCAGAACGGTCAGTTTTCGATATGCTTTTGGGGCGTCCGGGGAAGTGTGGCTTGCCCAGGCTCAGAAACCGTCCGGTATGGCGGCAATACTGCCTGCATTGAGATGAAAGTCGGCGGAGAACGGCTGATTTTCGATGGAGGAACGGGTTTGCGCAATTTAGGTCAGCAGATGCTGCCTGAGATGCCGGTTCACGCCAATATGTTTTTCACGCATTCGCACTGGGATCATATTCAGGGGTTTCCATTTTTTGTGCCCGCTTTTGTGCCGGGTAATAAATTTAAAATTCATGGGGCGATCGCCCCAAACGGCTCCACCATCGAGCAACGGCTAAACGACCAAATGCTGCACCCCAACTTTCCAGTGCCGCTGCAAATTATGGGCGCGACGCTAGAGTTTTGTGATATTGATGTCGGTGAAGTGGTCAAAATTGGCGATGTGGAAATTAGCAACGCGATGCTCAACCACCCTGGAGAAGCAGTTGGCTATCGCGTGAGCTATCGTGGCCACTCAGCCGCCTATATTAGCGATACAGAGCATTTCCCAGAGCGGCTGGACGAGAACGTGCTGAGGCTAGCGCAAGACGCAGACGTGATGATTTACGACTGTACCTATACAGACGCTGAATACCATGATGAAAAGTCCAGCAAAGTTGGCTGGGGCCATTCCACCTGGCAAGAGGCCGTCAAGCTAGCGAAGGCAGCAAATGTGAAGCAGCTCGTCATTTTTCACCATGACCCTACGCATACTGATGACTTTATGGACGACATCGTTCGCCAAACTTCGATTGCACTACCAAGTAGTATCGTAGCGAGAGAAGGCATGGTACTCGAACTGATTAAAGAAGAGTCGGCAGTGGCGGCTATTTAGGCAAAGAGAAGTAATTCTATAAAGCGCTGCGCAAGCTTTGTGTCAAAATGTAAAGCGTGTGGATTACTTCTTCTCTCAAGGCGGCAAAAACCCCTGTAAATATAGCGCTGGGCAATTTTGACGGCGTGCATTTGGGCCATCAGCGCGTGATGGCTCAGATTTTGAGTGCTGATGGGCTAGCGGATCGAAACGGGCAGCAAGAGATAGCCGCGAAACGACTCAGCGCCTCATCTGTCGCCTCATTGCACGGTGGCACAGCAGCACTTGGTCACAGCCAATGGCAAAGTTGCACGCACATTGAGCAGGCTGAAGGCCTCGCGCTTCCAGCTAGGCCAGAAACCACGCAGAATCACGCAGAATATGCGACGGTCGTAACTTTTTCACCGCATCCTCAAGAGTATTTTTCAGGCGTGTCTAAGCAGCTGCTGACGCCGGTTGCAGAAAAAGCTTGGCAGCTGTCACAGCTTGGCGTTCATCAGCTTGTAATGCTGCCGTTTGATCGGGAAATGGCTGGGCTAAGCCCGGAAGAATTTGTTGAGAAAATTTTAATTAGAGGATTACAAACAAAGCGAATTAGTGTTGGCAGCGACTTTCGATTTGGGAAAGGGCGCAGTGGTGATGCAGACGGGTTGAGGGCGATCGCACAAAGCCATGGGGTTCCTGTTGTACAGGTACCGCTGAAGTATGAAGGCAGCGATCGCATCAGCAGCTCCAGCATTCGCACGGCTCTTCAGACTGGCGATCCCCAAACGGCCGCACGGCTTTTAGGGCGACCCTACACGCTCACAGGACGCGTCGTGAAAGGCAAGCAGCTGGGTCGCACAATTGGCTTTCCCACAGCTAACCTACAGCTTCCCAGTAAAAAATATCTGCCCTGCACGGGCGTCTACAGCGTTCGCGTATACGGTGCAAGCAACGAACCTTTGCGGGGCGTAATGAATATTGGAAACCGGCCCACTGTGAACGGTCAGGACTTAAGCGTAGAAGTTCATGTTCTAGACTGGGCAGGTGACTTATACGGGCAGCTGGTAACGGTTGCTTTGGAAGGATTTGTAAGGCCTGAGCAGAAGTTTGAATCCCTAGAGCAGTTAAAGGATCAGATTGCTGTGGACTGTCGAGAGGCGATCGCAACCCTCGCATAAAAAAGCCTTTAGAGAAGTCAGCAGCCTACGTGAAATGGCCTTGCAGACGTACCCAATTTTTCACCTGCTCTTAACCTGACCTGCGTATTGTCTCAATTTGTAGACCATACAACAGCCACAAAATATTTACCATGAGCCTAAAGCGCCGGAATTTTCTATTATTTTTAGGGACAGCCGCTGGTACCTCTGTGATGTCTTCTTTCGGAAGCTCACTCAAAGCACAAACCTCCTCAGGCAGCGCGGTTTCAGGCAGCTCAAATAGCCTCACTCCCGTCACGGCAGCAGCGACAGGATCTTCGCCGTTCAAGCCGCTTAAAGGCCCGATGCCTTACGATGCCATTAGCATTAGCAGCGATCGCCAGCCTACAGAGTACGCTCAATACGCCATTCAAGACGATATCGTCCTTCCTGATGGCTTTACCTACGACGTGATCGCCTCTTGGGGCGATCCGGTGGGCAACTCACGATTTGGCTACAACAACGACTATCTTTCGTTTATTCCGACCGGTGAGAACGAAGGCTATTTAACCATCAACTTTGAATACGTTAGTTCCAGCACTTGGGAGCAAACTTACGAGCAGGTAATCGGCAAGTCGCTACCCTTCGAGATAGTGACGAAGGCTTTGCAGAACTTGGAAGGTGAGCAAATAGATGCCTACAGGCTACCGGATAGCGATGTACTCAAAGCCGAAATAAAGGCGCTTTCTAAGGAGCTGCTGACGGATCAAGGTCTGGGGGTGATTTCGGTGCGCCGAGACGAAAGTGGTCAGTGGACGCGGGTTATTCGGGAAAGCGATCGCCGCGTTTCGGGAATTTCTGGCTTAGAAGATGGCAACTACCTAAAATCCACTGGGCCTGCTACAGCTATCTTTAACAAAATCAACGTAACAGGCTATACAGATGGCCTCGGCGATAAAATTGTTGGCACCTTCGGCAACTGCGCAGGCGGGACAACGCCTTGGGGAACTGTCCTCAGCGCCGAAGAAAATATTCAAAATCAAGTTCCTGAAGCAGTTAACGCGGATGGCTCATCTTTCGATCCCAAAGAGCAGGCTTTTAATAACGGCTTGGATGGTCAGGGCAATGTATTTGGGTTAGCAGGCAATAAGTACGGGTGGATTGTGGAAATTGACCCGAGCGATCCTAACGACTACGGCACAAAGCACACTTGGATGGGACGCTATCGGCATGAGGCAGTTGGCGTTCGAGCTGAGGCCGGGAAAAAGCTGGCGTTTTATTCGGGATGCGATCGCAGAGGTGGTCACGTCTATAAATTTGTCAGCACCGACACCGTTAAAAACCCCACCGACAAAGCTAACTCTCAGCTACTCGCAGACGGCATGCTTTACGCCGCCAAACTCAACGCTGATGGCACGGGTAGCTGGATACCGCTTACGCTCGATACGCCCGTAGATCCGCTTCTTCCGAGCAGCATTCTAGGCGGCATGGTGCCTTTACCCAGTAGGCCTAGCGGCGGGTTCATCGAAGTAAAAGATGACGCCAAGGCCAACCAGCTTAAGGAACAATTCTCTACGCTAGGCGACCTGTACGAAGGCTCCGAGCTTGAAAAGCAAGGTGCTATCCTCATTGACGCTCACTACGCGGCAAATGCAGCAGGGGCGACCGCGACCGCGCGCCCAGAAGATACAGACGTCAGCAAAGAAGGTGCGCTTTTTATCGCCTTTACCTCAGGAGCACCAGGTGGCGACGGCGGGCCAGACAGAACCATTTTCACTGGCCCAAACGGCGAAGAGGACTACGAAGCAGGCTGGATTATGAAAATTGTAGAAGCCAGTAACGATCCAGCCGCGCTCGCTTTTAGCTGGGAAATGTTCGCCACAGGTGGAGAGCCTACAGATGGTGGCCTTGGCTTCGCGAATCCAGACAACCTAGAGTTTGACAAACAAGGCAATTTGTGGGTCGTCACAGATATGTCTACGAGTACCCACAATAAGCCTGTGCCTGCCCAAAGAAAGGACGAAGACGACAAACCCATGACTGGAAAAGATTTATTAGGTCTGTATGGCAACAACTCGCTATGGCAAATCTCAACCAGCGGAGATAGCGCTGGGGAGGCCAAAATGTTCGCCTATGGCCCTATGGAATGCGAGCTGACCGGCCCTTTCTTCACAGCAGATGGCAGCGCTTTGTTCTTATCAGCTCAGCATCCAGGAGAACGTAACGGTATTCGCCAGGAAATGAAAACAGAGTTGAGAGCGTTTGAGCTGAAAACAACCGGTGGCACAGCTTTTGTGCAGCAGCGCGAGATTCCTTTAGGCTCTAACTGGCCTGAAAAGACAGCGGGCGCGCCACCGAAACCTTCAGTTGTCGTTATTCGACGAACCGAAGTAGGCGCAAGCATCGTGTAGACTCACAGTCATGCTATCTACACAACGTGATTAAACAAGAATGTCTCTTTCCCAAACCCTTTGGCAGGAAAACCAAGACTTAGCTAAAGCCTCTTTGAACAGTTCGTTTGTTCAGGGAATTAGTGATGGTTCGCTGCCAAAGGCAAAATTTGCTTACTACGTTGGGCAGGATACGTTCTTTTTAGAAGCCTTTGCTCGGGCCTACAGTATTGCTGCGGCTAAGGCTCCCAGTTGGGAAAGCTTTCAATTGTTTCATGCATTAGCGAATGGTGTCTTGCAAGAGTTGAATCTGCACCAAAGCTATGCTCAATCTTGGAATGTAGATATTAGATCCGTAGAGCCTGGTACCGCGACTCGTCGATACACTGACTTTTTACTATCTACTGCGTGGAGCCAGCCTATCGGTATCACAGCTGTAGCAATGTCGCCATGTATGCGACTATATGCCTACCTAGGGCAAGCGCTGGCAGCCAGAGGCATTCCTTCTCACGCGTATAAGGATTGGATTGAGACTTACAGCAGCGACGAATTCGAGCCTCTGGCTAAACAGCTAGAGGCTATCGTCAATAAGCATTCTCAGGACACGCAGGTCATTCGTTCAACGTATCGATATGCCATGACCTGCGAAAGAGACTTTTTTCAGGCCGCTTGGGATTTATAAATAAAAATAAGACCCAAGCGCCCTACAGGAATCTACTCTTCAACGTACATTTCAGGCTCAACCGCAAAGTTGTTCATTCGCCCTGAATCATCCACCACAAAGCCACCTGTTGTCTTTAAATCAGTGCCTTCTTCGCTTTCTTTGGCAGCTGCAATATCCTCTTTATCTTCTTCTGGATGACCACCGGGCATCGACTTAGTACCAGGCGGCTGAATAGCATCGCCTACAGGTTGGGCCAGCTGAACGGCTTGCTGGTTGCCAGCAGCACCTTTACCAGGCTCTGCGCCTAACTTGATATTTTCGTCTTGATTAGTCGCCATCAAAAGGCTTCCTTTTACTTACGTATGTCACTATCTAAGTTAAAAGAGGCTGGCCTATATCCGCGTCTTACGCTGGTCAGGCATTTGTTCTATCGATAGTGTTAAGTCTACGAGCTGCTATGAATTTAACTATCACCCGAGAGACGATTCAGCTATCTCCAAGGGCAGATGTGGTTTTGCGCCATCAAACACGCATTTAGTTAGGAAGTGCAAAGTCATAGTTCTCCTTTACTGTCCATAGCTTGCCATCATGCACAAGCAGGGTGAGCTGACTGACCGTGAAGTCGAAATGAATTTCCCGATGCTGAAATGCTGACCAGGCCTGACGAAACATGCTGGGTTTGAGGTCTCGGAAAGCGACGGTAAGATGGGGCACAAAGGCGCGATTGCGATCGCGCTTACTCACCAATCCAATCTGCTCCTCCAGGTGCTCTAGCAGCTTGGGCTGAAGATTCATCAGGCGATCGCCCTTCATTACATCAATATAAATAACGTGCGGCGCAAACGCGTTAAACCCATCCAGCGTCACTGGTATAGGCGCTTGTGTTTCTGCAAACCGACGTAGTGTATCGCTCAAAGCTGGCACTTCTTTAAGTGGCCACTCGAAAGGCGCTAGCAGTGTGACGTGTGGCGGCGAGCGAAAAGCTGCTTTGCTCGCATAGCGATCGCGCATTACTCCTTTAATCTCATTAGCCTTCGCCCGTACCGCCTCAGGCGGCAGTAGCGCAATAAAAAATCGCTTCCGAACAGGGGGCGTTACAGCAGAAATAGCGTTCGATTTTTCGTTAAGTTCCACAGATTTTTGAATACCCATAGAATAGTCTGAAGATAGGAAAGGCCTAAATTACTAGCGACAGCGGGCGTATCAGAGGATGAGCAATGGCATGGTTTGTAAAGATTGAGCGCGGCATCGTCGATAAATCAAGATTCGACCGGTTCGTGAAGGCTCATGTTGCCTACGTTAACAGGTTGATTTCAAATGGGCATCAAGCTCGCAGCGGATATTGGGCAGAGCGCGGTGGTGGAATGCTTATTTTTACCGCCGATTCAATGTCAGCGGCTAAAGATATTATCGAAGCCGATCCTTTAATTGCTAACAACTGTGTTCACTATGAGCTACACGAATGGTGCCTTGTCGCCGAACCCGATTAGCAAAAAACCGTCATATCAAAAACCACGGCAAGCCTCTAGACTGAGTAATCTTCCGTTCATTTCTCAACGTTCATTCAAGCACTGACTTTATCATGGCCAAATCCGGCAAAGATAGCGGCGGTGGTGGCGTCAAAATTGCCGCTAATAACCGTCAGGCTCGCTTTCAATACGAAATTTTAGACACCTATGAAGCAGGCGTTGCTCTGCTAGGGACTGAGGTGAAATCTATCCGAGAAGGCAAAGTGAACTTGCAGGATGGATTTGCCAACGTCAAACGCGGTGAAGTATGGCTGCACAATGTTCATATCTCCCCCCACAGAATGACCAATCTGGCATACAACCACGAACCTCGTCGCGTGCGAAAGCTGCTGCTACACAAGCAAGAAATTCGTAAGCTAATCGGTCAAACTGAGCAGAAGGGCCTGACGCTTGTGCCGCTCAAAATGTACTTTAAAGACGGCAAAGTGAAGGTTGTGATCGCACTAGGCAGAGGTAAAAAGCTGCACGATAAACGCGAAAGCCTGAAGAAAAAGCAGGACAACCGAGAAATAGCTAGGGCGATTAAAAGCAGGGGCCAAGAGTAAACCCTAGACGCCTTCACGCCTCGCAGGTCGCTCTGTCTATGGTTGCAACAACCTGTTCGTAAATATCTTCGGCTTCTTGAGGCGTATTGCCGATGCAGGTGAGGCCAAGCTTACCGTGCTCACTCAGGCAACCCATCAGATGAAAAACCACACCCACACCATCAATTGAGCTGAAGTGCAGTTGCTCGCCCATGATGATATCCATCAAATCGTTAGGCAATAGGCCTTTGTAAGCCTGGTTCTGTAGGTTATCAGACGCTTTGTAGTATTTCGCCTGACCGTTTTTGGTATAAAACTTGCCGTCTTCAAGGTTGTAAGTTCCGTTCGTTAGTAGCTTTAGCGCCATAAACGGATGCGTTGTACCGCCCTTTCGCAAGTTAATTTCGATGGCATTCAGCTCCCAAGGGTTGTCTTCGTCCTCGGGATTATGCACTGCAATAAAATCAACGCTGTAGCGCTCTAAAGCGCCTTTTTTCGCAAGGTTTTCACCGACCTTACGTCCCATTTCCTGTAGCGCCATTCGGTAAGCATCGACGGCTGGGAACGTGCAGCCCAAGAAAATTTGACCATCAGGGCCGCCCAGCACCTGATCGTGAGTAGAAAGAATTTCGACTTCGCCAGTTGGGGTAACGCGGCCTTGGACACTGGGAGAGTATTTTTCTTCGCCTTCTATAAAAGCTTCTGCGATCGCTCCCAATTCCTCAATCTTCTTCTCAAAAGACACCCAAGTCTCACTCCCACACTGAAACCGAAGCTCAGAAAAAGCTTTCTCAATTACCGCTGCCCGATCACCGTGGCCTGCCTTACCAGGCGCGACTTCAGCTAGCGGTTCTAAAGGAAACAGTGCGTTACCTTCTCCCGAGAATCCCTCATTTAGCTTGATGACAATTCTTTGCAAATTAGGCTGTCGCTCCCATAGTGCCGCCGTTACATCGGCTAAATCCGTTGCGCTATGAGTTAGCTCGCTTCCATCAGGCAAGGGCAGACCGCATTCAGCAAAGATCTGACGGCTACCGCCTTTGGTGCCCCAGTACAAAAGGTCAGGATTAACGGCGAGCAGTGGCAAACCTAGATCAAGCGCCAATTCCCTTTCTAACTCCGTGGAGTTATAGCAAGTCATATAGGCTTCATCAGGCTTGATTTTGGCTTTAATACGCCGCATCAATCGAGGGCGCGCGAGGATCTTTTCGGATAGTGGGCGAAGAGAGGAGTCGTAGGTGGCAAATAGATCGAGGCGATCGCGCGCATGAGAGCTTGGAATCCCCGGTAGCAGTTCCAAGTAATAATCCACAATGCTCGGATGCAACGGCTGAGAAGTCACATAAATAATTCGCGTCTCTGGATTCCGCAGCCGAATCAACGAAAACAGCAGCCGCTCCTCATAGTGATGAACGCCTTTCACTTTAGACAGCTCAGCTTGATCAAGGCTCAACGAAGGCACCACCAAAATCTGCCGAGGCTGGCGGTCAAACTCATCAATCGACTGCCAGCGATTTGGCAATTCCTTCTGCAACCGCAAAAACTTGTCAGCGCTAGATTCTAAGTCCTGCTCCAAAGCGGAACTCGGACGAAAAGTAGCTTCAGCTATGACCATGGGTGCCTCCCAGCGCGATATTCAAAGCTTAATACGCGCCGGGTCAACGCCTCGTATCTCCAAGGGCCAGACCTGAGTAAACCAGCGCAAACGCAAAAAGTCGGTGCCGCCAACAAAGGACTACACCGACTGAAACTTAACTTAGAAGCGTCAAAACAACTAGGAAATCTGCATCAGACAGCGCCTAAGGATCAGTTTGCAGGCTCTGCTGAGGCTGTAAGTAAGCAATCATTTGCTCCACGCCGCGTTGAATACGTCGCGTTACCGTCATTGGGCTAACACCGATGCGCTCAGCGACTTCCTTACGAGAAAGCCCTTTGAAAAACACAAACTCAATTGCAGAACGTGTCTTCTCTTCAAGCTGATTCATTGCCCGCTGAATCTGCTGACGGTCTTCTTCTAGGCCTTGCAGCATCATGTAGTGAATATCAGGCAGCGTGTCGCCTAAGGTGATGCTTGAATCGATTTGATGGCAGACGGTGGCATCTAGGCTTAGAGGCATCCGGTTTTTGTTCGCAAGCTTTACCTGTCTCCACTCTTGGACAGAGACGTTCACCGCTTCAGCCATTTCAATATCGGAAGGCTGACGGCCATATTTGCGAATGAGTTCTGCTTGCTTCTTTTGGCCTTCTTTTTGCAAATCTTGCCAGCGACGGGGAATTTTTACAGTGGTGCCGCGATCACGCAAAAAGTGAAGCATTTCACCGCGAATATAAGGCACTGCAAAAGAGCTAAACGCACAGCCCTGACCGGGATCAAAACGCTCAATAGAACGGATCAAGCCAATGTAGCCAATCTGCTCAAGATCTTCATAAGGCTCGGCGCACTGATGGCTGACTCTGTGAGCGATTTTACGAACCAAGCCAGCATTGAGACGAACCAACTGATTACGAAGCCGAACGGAACGGTCTACCTTGTACTGCATGAGCAGTTCCATTCCGCGAGAACGAAGCTGAGCCGATTTTGAAGAAGCCATATTAAGTGCAGCGTTTACTGCATCGAAGCGGTTTTGCGTGAATTGAATTCATTTTCGGGAACAGCCTGTTTGCTCACCATCGTTGAAACACGGTAGTCGTTAATACGCCCGCTGATTATCACCAGCAGATATACGCACACCGATCTAATTCAGACACTCCTTATGGAAATATGAATCGCTTGCACAAAAGCCGCTTCAGGCTTTGCTATCCGTAAATATTCAGAGGCAACAATCAACTTCTATAAATTATTTCTTTTGACTGACTTACTTCCCTCAAGTATCAAAAACACTCATCTTTCACTACGAGATTTCACGGGAACCAGCTTCTCTCTCACCATTTGGCATCTACTTGTTGCTTTCTCAAACCAAAAAATCTTGATTCGGCTGTGTAGAACGTACCCAAATAACTCAGTTGGGTTGCGATCGCTAATTCTTAAATCAATATTTACTTGACTAGCCGCTTAGCTAATCACAGCCCAAAACAGAAGAAAAACCAGTACACAGACGGAAAGCCGTAATCGCTATGTCAAGGTAAATTCAGTAAACTTTGAAGTAGACCATCTATCTAGAAGTAAAAGTCAACTCTTTATCGACACCTTATGAGCAACACCAGTAACTTTCGCAAAGCCATTAGCGATGCCAAAAGCAGCGCCCTTATTGGCCCTAACGTCATCGCCAACGCCTTGCCTTACGTTGGCGGTGGCCTCATTCTCACAGCGCTAGGCACCTTCGGTGGCCTCAACGTACTCAATACGCGCCCTGACATTTTCATGCCTACGTTTTTCGTAGCGATTGTGGCAGAACTCGCCCTATTTTTTGTTGCGAGAAGCATTGCGCTGAAGGGGAACAACAGCGTTGCCTTGCCGCTACTGGCGACCTACAGCTTGCTGTCGGGATACACCCTCAGCGGACTGGTGAACGTTGCTATGTCGAGCCCGGGTGTAGGCCTAAACGGCATAGGCTTTGCAGCTTTGGCCTGCGGCGTTACGTTTATCGCAGCTAAACCCATCGGCTCCAACCTATCTGAAGAAGACGGCTTTGCGCTTACCAAGACCGTTCAGCTTGGCATTTTAGCCCTGTTCGTTGTTGTTATTGGCCAGTTCGCACTTAGTTTCTTCGGCATCCACGCCCCTAACTTCCTCGAAATTGCAATTTCTGCAATCGGCGTGCTTCTGTTCGTTGGTGCAGCCGTTGTAGACTTCTTCGTTCTACCTCGCACCTACCGCGACGACCAGGCCATTCCTGCCGCACTCTCGATGTACCTTACCTACATCAACCTATTTGTGTTCATCTTGCGTCTGTTGATCGCAATCAACGGAAGAGACTAAACTACGCAGGTAATTAGTTTTAGAGCAACGAACTTCTAACGAACTTCTGAGGGGCCTGAATCTAATTCAGGCCCCTTTTTAATAACTTTTTTGCCTATGTTCGATACCACTAACCTCAAACGAGAAATCGAATCTATTTCTGAACGCCTGGGTAAAGCTCAGGAGTATCTTTGACGTTCCTGCCCTCAATGCCAAAATCAACGATTTAGAGCAGCTTTCAGCTCAGCCCGACTTTTGGGACGATCAAGAAAATGCGCAAAAGCAGCTTCAAGAATTAAACGACTACAAGTCTAATCTAGAGCAAGTCCAAGGCTGGTCTACGAGTCTAGAAGATTCCAACGCAATTTTAGAGCTTCTGGAGCTAGAGGAAGATGACGGACTGCTGACGGAAGCGGAGAAAACCGTCAATAAGCTTAATCGCGAACTCGACCTGTGGGAATTGCAGCAGCTGCTTTCGGGGCCGTATGACAAAGAGGGCGCAGTGCTGACCATTAATGCGGGCGCGGGCGGCACGGATGCGCAAGACTGGGCCGAGATGCTTTTACGTATGTATACGCGCTGGAGTGAGCAAAACGGCTATCGCCTCAGCATGGTTGAAAAGTCTGAGGGTGACGAAGCGGGCCTGAAGTCAGTGACTTTAGAGATAGAAGGTCGTTATGCCTACGGCTACTTAAAGGGAGAAAAAGGCACGCATCGTCTAGTTAGGATTTCGCCTTTTAATGCCAATGGCAAGCGGCAAACGAGCTTTGCAGGCGTAGAAGTAATGCCTATTTTGGATAATGACGTAGAGCTGGATATTCCTGATAAGGATTTGGAGGTAAAGACCTCACGGTCGGGCGGTGCAGGCGGTCAGAATGTGAACAAGGTAGAAACGGCGGTGCGGATTACGCATTTGCCAACGGGGATTTCGGTGCGGTGTACGCAGGAGCGATCGCAGCTACAAAACAAAGAAAAAGCCATGGCTCTTCTCAAATCCAAACTGCTTGTCATCGCCCAAGAGCAGCGCACTCAGGCCATTGCCGACATCCGAGGTGACATGGTAGAAGCCGCCTGGGGCAATCAAATCCGCAACTATGTCTTCCATCCCTATCAAATGGTAAAAGACCTGCGTACCAGCGTTGAAACTACTGCTGTGTCTGATGTTATGGACGGCGATTTAGAAGCCTTCACGCAAGCATATCTACGCCAGGAAAATCAGCTCTTGCAAGAAAGCACGGTGTAAAGCTCGCTTCCTTCTACTACGATTAATTGAAAGTTCCTTTTGCCCCCTTTTTGGAAACCTATGAGCACCGATAATTCAGTCGCAACAGAGCTTGAGCAAAAATCTGCGGAGCTCAATGAGCCACCGCCAAGCTACGTCAAGCTAGCGATGCGCAACATGGTCAAAAAAGGTGGCAAATCGCTCTATCATTTTTTTCTATCTTCTGTGGCTCTGTTAACGCTGTTTATTGGGCTTGCTTACCTCACCCGGTAGGTAGTGAATTTAGCTATGACAGCTTTAGCAGCGCAGCAGGCTATTCAAGTAGAGACGTTTGTAGATGGAGATGGCATTGAGCAGGTGCCGGGAGTTGCGATCGCTCACTACCAAACCTGGCTCAGCACCTGGCTGAATTCTCTATCCCCATCGCTTTCACCCATCAACGCGTACGAAGTCGGACTACGACTTACCGACGACGCTGGAATTCAGCAGCTCAACACTGACTACCGGCAGCAGGAAAAGCCTACCGATGTTCTGTCGTTTGCATCACTAGAGACAGACCTTCCCGGCGCAGACGCTCTACATGCCGAACAACCTTTATACTTAGGCGACATTATTATCTCGGTCGAAACAGCAGCCCGCCAAGCACCTCAGAGCCATCACTCACTCACTCAAGAAATGGCTTGGCTGACGGCGCACGGACTCCTTCACCTGCTAGGGTGGGATCACCCGGACGAGCCGAGTCTGGTACGAATGCTAGATCAGCAGTCTCAGCTACTCAGCCTGGTAAGCCTCGCTTAAATCAAGCAAAAAGGTTATGCCAGATTGATAACTGGGCAACGTTTAGAGTTGAGCGCACGTCTTTAGACATCTATACACAGCGCAGCCGAGCAGCCTATGTTTTCTCGCGATAGTCAGGGTTCAAGCGACAGCAAAATGGCCCGTGATACCAGACTGGCTAATCACGGGAACGGGAAAAGCGAAGTCAAGATAGGACAGAAAACAGTTGATGAAGTGGCACCTGTCGTTGAGCGATCGCAATCCTGGCAAGTAGCTCCCAACCTGTTTCTTAGCTTCAAATACGCCTGGGCCGGAATCGCCTACGCCTTCACCACCCAGCGCAACTTTCGAGTTCACACAGGCGTCGGTATCATTGCGATCAGCCTTTGCTGGGCACTCAAGGTCAGCACCACTGAAATCGCCATCATCTGCCTCACCATTGGTGCAGTGCTGGTCATGGAAATACTCAACACCGCCCTAGAATCTCTTGTCGATCTCACGGTTGGCCAGACCTATCACGAACTCGCCAAAGTCGCCAAAGACTGCGCAGCTGGAGCAGTCCTCATGGCCGCCATCGTCGCGATCCTCATCGCCACCCTCATTTTCGTACCGCCCCTCTGGGATAATTTACAAGCCCATATCGCGTAAGCCACATAGCCATGATCTTGGTAATCGATAACTACGACAGCTTTACCTACAATTTGGTGCAGTATCTAGGCGAGCTGGGTCAAACACTTAGCATTGCCAAAGACATCGAAGTCTTTCGCAACGACCAAATTACCCTAGAAGAAATCAAAGCTAAAGCACCCGACGGCATCGTTATCTCACCCGGGCCAGGAACACCAAACGATGCGGGTATTTCTTTAGATGTTATTGAAAAATTAGGGCCACAAACTCCCATACTTGGCGTTTGCTTAGGACACCAAAGCATCGGCCAGGTGTACGGCGGAAAAGTCGTCTCGGCCCCAGAACTCATGCACGGGAAAACTTCCCCTGTGCACCATCACAACACAGGTGTCTTCACAGGCTTAGCCGAACCCTTCACAGCGACTCGCTATCACAGCCTCATTATCGAAAAAGAAAGCTGTCCCGACGTTTTAGAAGTCACGGCATGGGTAGACGACGGCACCATCATGGGCGTTCGTCACCGCGACTATCCCCACATTCAAGGCGTGCAATTTCACCCAGAAAGCGTACTGACTGAATCAGGAAAAGACCTCCTCAAAAATTTTCTTAAAGACCTCAAATAGGGTACGAAAGTCTTTGAATCATCTGTGTCTGTCCACCCCCACAAACTGTCCTACTTTGGCTGTGCTGAATGTCACACCACACGGCAAAATATAGAATAAGCCCTATGAAAAAGACAGTAAGGACACTATGAAACGGCGAAAACTGCTTCAATATGCAAGCGCAACTTTTGTAGGCACCTTAGGATTAGGACTCGCTTCTCAATATCAGTCCTACGAAGCTCAAAGCGGCCGGCTCACAATTACAGCATTGGGCCACACGTCCTTTTTATTTACAGGCGGCGGCCAAAGTATTTTAGTCAATCCATTTAAGGCAGGTGGCTGTACGGCAGGCTACGCAGAGCCTAGCGTCAATGCTAATCTAGTACTTCTCAGCAGCCGCCTGTTCGATGAAGGCTATCTCACAAGCCAATATGCCAACACTCAGGTTATCGACGAACCTGGCGACTTCACCATCAACGGCCTGACGGTTCAGGGCATCAGCATGCCTCACGATCGCCTCAACGGTCGGCGCTTCGGTTCTAACGTTGCATGGATTTGGAACCAGGCAGGTGTAAAAGTTGTGCACTTAGGTGGCGCAGCGGCACCTATTTCTATTGAAGACAGAATTCTAATCGGTCGACCTGATGTACTTCTCGTACCCGTTGGTGGTGGCCCTAAAGCCTATACCCCAGAAGAAGCCTCAGCCACTATCAAATCACTCAATCCAAAGGTCGTCATTCCGACGCACTACCTTACCCAAGCCGCAGATACAGACAGCTGTGATCTCGTTGGCGTTAGTGATTTCACAGCACTGATGTCAGGAACGCCAGTCACCCAAAACGGTAGTACGCTGAGCATCAGCCCGGACAGCCTACCGAGCAGTGGGATGCGCATCGAAGTTTTAAGCTATGCTTTTTAGAGCTTCGTAAACGTCACTAGAAAGAGCATCAAACCACCTATGCATAGCGAGTATCGTCAACGTCGGCAGGCTGTGCTGGAGACTATCGGCCAGGGCACCGCAGTTTTTTGCAGTGCGCCTACTGCTGTGATGCATAACGATGTGGACTACCTGTATCGCCAAGATAGCGATTTCTTCTATCTGACGGGATTTAACGAGCCCGGTGCAGTTGCAGTACTCTCGCCTTCTCACGACGAGCATAAGTTCGTACTGTTCGTGCGGCCAAAAGATCCTGAAAAGGAGACCTGGAGCGGCCACCGTACGGGTGTAGATGCGGCAAAGGAACGCTACGGCGCTGACGAGGCTTATCCGATTGATGAGCTAGGCGAAAAGCTGACGCAGTATGTGGAAAAATCCGACCGGCTGTACTACCACTTTGGTCATGATGGCAACTTCAACGGTCGGATCGTTCGGCTGTGGCAGACGCTGTTGAACAAAATGACGAAAAAAGGCGTTGGCCCAGTTGCCATTGAGGATTCTAAGCTGCTGATGCAGCAGTTTCGGCGGGTGAAAAGTCCGTTTGAACTGGAGATGATTCGGAAGGCGATCGCTATCAGTGCAGAAGCTCATAACGTCGCTCGCGAGATGGTACGCCCCGGCATTTATGAATACGAAATTCAAGCCGCTATCGAAAACGTCTTCCGCCGAGAAGGTGCAATGGGGCCAGCCTATCCATCAATTGTGGCCACTGGCGAAAATGCCTGCATTTTGCACTACATAGAGAACAACCAGCAGCTCAAAGAAGGCGACTTCTTACTCATTGATGCAGGCTGTGCTTACGAATATTACAATGCCGACATTACGCGCACGCTTCCTGTTGGAAACAGTCAATCAGAAGAACAGCGTATCCTTTACGACCTGACGCTTAAAGCGCAGCTCGCTGCCATCGAACAAGTGCAGCCAGGACGACCCTTTAATGCCTTTCACGACGCAGCTACTCGCACCATCACAGAAGGCCTGATTGAACTTGGCTTACTCATAGGTGATGTAGACAAGCTCATTGAAGACAAAAAGCACAAAGCCTTCTTTATGCACGGCACGGGCCACTTCTTAGGACTCGACGTTCATGATTCCGGCATTTTGCGCAATTCTGACAAAACGTGGAAGCCCTTTGCACCCGGAAATATTGTCACCGTAGAACCCGGTATATATATTCCACCTAACTACAAGCCTGCTGAAGACCAACCCAACGTCCACGCTCGCTGGCGAGGCATTGGCATTCGTATAGAAGACGATGTTTTAGTAACTGAGCACGGCCACGAAGTCCTCACCTCAGCCGTGCCTAAAACGTTAGATCTTCCAACAAGAGCACTAGCGGTTCACTAGCTTCAGATCTAGAAATAGGCATTCCACAAGGACTTGTAAACATAGTCTTCAGAACAAATACTTGTTACTTCCCGGCAGATTGTGGGAAGCATCAGTAATGCTACGGTCAAAAAGTTTGAAGATCACGATAACTTTGCTGATAGCGGAGTCCTACCTCTGAACAAAACATTAGGATCAAACAGCTATGGCTTAAAACTGAGCCCATCTAAATAGCAAGGTAAAAGGTATAAACATAATTTGTTGTACGACTCAGCAGGCAGGGCAAGCTAATAAGCGAAACAATCGTCGATGTCCTAGAAGACAATTACAGCAACATCTTTAAGGTACATATAGTCAAAAGCTTATGTAGCCCTAAATAAAAGCATTTACAGCCAGTTTTAGCCGAGCTGCGCCGTCTAATCGCATTTTTAGACCACATTTTTAGATTTACAAAGTGCTGATAAACCTTCACAGTACTTAAAGGTGTGCAAGGTAAAGATTAATCAGTTCGTTTACTCGGTATTGAGGAACCCAATGGTGAGATTGAATCGTCTACTGCCCGGACTGACTTTGGTGGGGGCTTTATTACTAGCGCTACCCGCAGAAGCAGCTAGGCTACAGTTCTGGCGGTTTGATACCGAAGAGAACCAGCTAATTTTTACCACTGATGACAGCGTTCAACCAGCGGCTCAGCTGCTTTCTAACCCGACGCGCCTGGTGATTGATTTGCCAGGGACAACGGTGATCGATCCAGACACGCAGGCTTTTGGTGGCGCTGTTAAAGAGGTTCGAGTCGGGAAGCTAGATGCAGAGACGACGCGTCTAGTTGTAGAGTACAGCTCAGGGTATACCGTAGATCCTGAACAGGTGCAAGTACGCGGCGAGGGTTCGCGTCAGTGGACGGTACAGCTGCCTGAGGCTACAGAAGTTAGTGAATCTGATGTTGCTCAAAGATCCACTGAACAAAGGGAAGCAAGCTCTTCCACATCAGAGCCAACAGCATCTAACAGCGTCAGCAACCGCCCTGTACAAGGCGCTCAAATCCGTATCCAAGGTATTACAGCCACTTCGGATGGATTTTTTATCCGTACAGCTGGAGAAACCGCTGATATAGACGTTTCTCGTTCTGAAGAAGACGGGCAGCGGTATATTACGATGACTTTTGATCGAGCTGCGATCGCTTTGGGCCTAACCCGAGCCAGACTACCCATCACTCGCTACAGCGTTAACGGCTGGCAAGTAGAGCAAGTATCTGCTGATCCAGCTAAAGCTCAGATCAAGATGACACTAGGTGAAGAAAGCCCTGACTGGGATATTTCTGCAAACGAAGGTGGCATTGTGATTTTGCCGAAGGAAGTTTCTATCAGCAGCATCCCTGATGCAGGTGAACCAGCGAGCACAGGAACCTCAACCGTTGCAAGTGCCGTTCGACAACCCGCTGCGACTCGTCAGGAGACGCCTGTCTCACCTGGAGAACTGCCAACTTTACCCAACGGTCGATTCACGATTGTGATTGACCCCGGCCATGGCGGACGTGATCCAGGCGCCGTCGGCATTAACGGCCTTCAAGAAAAGCAGGTCGTTAACGATATTGCACCCAGAGTTGCGGCTATCTTGCGAGAGCAGGGTGCCAATGTTGTGATGACGCGCGACAGCGATATTGAAGTTGATCTCGCTCCCAGAGTCCAGACAGCAGAGCGAGTAAATGCATCCATTTTTGTGAGCATTCACGCGAATGCCATCAGCATGAGCCGCCCTGATGTAAATGGACTCGAGACTTTCTACGCGTCTGACTCAGGGCAACGGCTAGCAGATACGGTGCATGGAACGGTGCTTAGGGCGATGGGAATGCGCGATCGCCGCGTGCGCTCCGCTCGGTTCTACGTGATTCGCCGTACGTCTATGCCTGCTATTTTAATTGAAACTGGATTTGTTACCGGTGCAGAAGATGCACCTAATTTGGCGAATCCAGCCTGGAGAGAGCGGATGGCTCAGGCGATCGCGGAGGGAATCCTACTTCACCTTCAGCGCGGTCTGTAGGACAAACTTTTCCATAAACTCTAACCAAAGGGTGGGTAAGATCTTGTCTTCCCTGCCCTATTTTTTTTCAGGATGCTGAACGGCATCGCAGGCAGTTCCTAACTTGCCAAGATAGCGAATCATCTGGTGCAGTCGGCCTAAACTTCTCTGATTAAAATAGAGCGCTAGCCGTGGCAAGGCCTCAGTTTCATCGCCGCGCTCCACATCAAAAGAAGAGACTTCTCTAATTAAACCTTCGCTAAGAATGTCAGAAAATTCTGCATTAAGCTGATCGACACCACCCGGACACAGTGGGGCCTTCAGTCGAATTACGAGCTGACCACGCACGTAGCGACTAGAGTGATACATCCGATAAAAGCCTTCGATGTACTCTAAAGCATCGTCTAAGCTGTCAGTCAAGTGGTACAGACTCGTATCATCAGCGCTGATTAGGCCTTGGTCAAGCAAGCGGTTACGCACATAATAGTCCCAGCTTTTCCAGTAGTCGCCGCCGGGTTTGTCTATCAAAATGAGCGGGATCGGATCGGATTTTCCTGTTTGGATGAGCGTAAGGGACTCAAAGGCTTCATCTTGGGTGCCGAATCCACCGGGAAAAAGGGCGATCGCATCACTCTCTTTCAAAAAGAAAAGCTTACGCGTAAAAAAGTACTTAAAATCTACCAGCTTAGGATCGCCCGTCATCACTGGATTAGAGCCTTGCTCGAAAGGCAATCTAATGTTTAGACCAAAAGAGCGATCGCGCCCTGCCCCTTCATTTCCCGCCTGCATAATTCCAGGGCCAGCCCCTGTCATCACCATAAAACCATCCTTCGCAACCCGACGAGCGAACTCAGACGCCATTCGATACTCCGATCTATCCACTGGCGTACGAGCCGAGCCAAAAATAGTAATTTTACGCGTATGCCGATAGGGAAAGAACGCCTTAAACCCCGCCTCCATATCTAATAAAGAATGACTTAAAATTTTCCAGTCTAGGCGCTCTGCCTCCTGATTGACCATTCGGATCAGCGTTTCAAAGATCTCCGCAACCAGCTCTCCATTCTCCATGCTTGGAAGTCGGGCTAACACATCAAGCAAACCGGCCTGCAACCGGCTTTCCGACTGCACTCCAGCGAACTGAGCTGAACCACGATTTAAATCCTGAAAACGAGAGTCATCCATCACACACGCACATAAAGATCGTTCACCCATAGAACATCTACAAATTTAGACATCCAACAGTAGCCACTATTTTAGTCTGACCGCTTCTGCCGCCAAACAGCCGATCTATGGAAAATGCACCCAATAATGCTACCCCCACAGAACAGCGGATGCATCAGAAAACCCTACGCCAGGGAGCTACGAAAAAAGGTTCTAGCATTTGCTAGAACCTTTTCTCCATCGCGATTAATATACTTTGCCGTCCTCATTTATCAATCGTTTGCGCTAATCTTCCAAGAATTAGAGAACAAAGATTGCTTTCTGACGTAAAACAGCACTTGTTTAGAGATATTTCTCTAGCGTATTTGCTAGCGTAGTCTTAGGAACAGCACCTACAACCATATCTACGCGTTGACCACCTTTGAAAATCATCAAAGTAGGAATACTGCGGATGCCATACTGGCTAGCCACGCTAGGGTTTTCATCTGTGTTCACTTTAACGACCTTCACCTGGCCATCGTATTGTTCAGAAATTTCGTCTACAACGGGGGCAACCATGCGGCAAGGCCCACACCAAGGAGCCCAAAAGTCTACTAAGACCGGGGCTTCGCTTTCCAAAACTTCTTGCTTAAATGTCGAATCAGTTACCTGTGCGGCTGACATTCTTTAAAATCCTTGTCACTCGTGTATGTCGATCTTACCATAGCCAAAACCCGCGCCCTATCCTAGACATCTACAGATTTCTTACGGACGCGCCAGCTATATATAGCAGTACGTCTTTTGTCCACCCATGTCTCTCTGCCAAAAGAAACAGCTAGATTGTAGGAAAACCCATAAAGAGGAACCGCCCAAGTCAAAAGCTAAAAGCTTTTAGTAGCTTGGGCGGAGTGTGGTGTGAGGAGTGAACGGAAACTTAACGTCTCCGCTTACACCTAATTGTAAGAGACTCTTAGTAATTTGCCACCGTCTTTAGCAAACATCAGAGACAAGTCTTAAAATTTGCCTCATAAAATAGCTACAACCTAGTCATTCTCTGACAGACGCTTTATAGAAAAGCCAAAGCTTAAGAGGTCAAACGGAGTATGACAAGGGTGTATGCACTGGATTTAGCTAACTTCATTTATCTTGTTTTATCTAACCTCTAATAAGTCATCTAAGTACGGCCTAGGTGACAGGTTGAATGAGCTAACTACTTACCCATCCCTAAGTGCTGAGCTTTTTGATACACCTTGCCTTCTGTCAACAAAGAAGGCGCAATCACAATGTCTACTTGCTGCATTTCTTTAATATCTTTTGCCCCCAAAGTTCCCATGCTCGTTTTTAGCGCGCCCAGCAAGTTGTGAGTGCCGTCGTCAAGTTGAGCTGGGCCTCGCAAAATCTGCGCTAGCGTTCCCGTTTTACCCACTTGAATGCGCGTGCCTCTGGGTAAAACCGGACTGGGCGTGGCCATTCCCCAGTGAAAACCACGGCCAGGAGCTTCTTCGGCTCTGGCGAAGGGAGACCCAATCATCACGCCATCAGCACCCGAAGCAATGCACTTGCAGATGTCACCACCCGTAATTAGGCCACCATCCGCAATGACCGGAATATATTTTCCAGACTCACGTTCATAGTCGTCTCTAGCAGCAGCACAGTCTGCAACGGCTGTAGCCTGAGGAATACCTACACCTAAAACGCCGCGAGACGTACAAGCTGCGCCAGGGCCAATGCCGACAAGGACACCTGCGGCACCTGCTTTCATAAGCTTGAGCGTGACTTCGTAGGTCACGCAGTTGCCAAGTAAAACGGGAATTGGCATGTCTCGGCAAAAATCAGCAAGATCGAGTGGCGATACTGATTGCGGCGAAAGGTGATCGGTTGAGACAACCGTTGCTTGAACAAACACCATGTCTGCGCCAGCATCGGCAACCGTTTTGCCAAATTTGACCGCACCAGCAGGTGTCAGGCTTACCGCAGCGATGCCGTCCTGCGCCTTAATTTCCTTAATGCGCTTTTCAATGAGTTCTGGCAAGACCGGCTTAGCGTAGAGTTCTTGCATCAACGGCACAAACTCTGTCTTGCCGACCGAGGCAATACGATCCAATATCGGATTGGGATCTTCGTAACGAGTCTGAATCCCTTCTAGATTGAGCACGCCTAGCGCACCTAGCTTAGAGAGCTCAACCGCCATTTTTACGTCGACAACGCCGTCCATTGCACTGGCGATGATAGGAATCTCTCGGGTAATCCCGCCGATTTTCCAACTGGCATCGGCTAGCTGTGGATCTAAGGTTCTGGCTCCAGGAACCAGAGCGATTTCATCAATTCCGTAAGCGCGTCTGGCTGTTTTGCCACGACCAATTTGAATATCCACGTCCGTACTTATTCCCAAGGAAGCATCTAGCTAGCCTAGCAAAGAAAGAAATCTATTGCGTATTGTGTTTTGAATACGGGTATTGGAAAATACGAACGAATACATTTAGATACTCGCTACGTCTATTTTTTGGTGTAGGCAACCGCTCCTTAATTTCCCAAAAGATTGGCCTCTAGTCATTTGCTGCTAACGACCAAACCAGTAAGATGCATAAGAGCTTATGAAAGTCGAAGGCGATCGCCCATGGTGAATATCTCATCACTCAAGTTTTTTAAGAATCTCAGGGCCACCAACCGTCAGTTCGCTGTCATTGGGCTAGGTCGATTCGGCCGCGCTGTATGCCTTACGCTGCATGGCATGGGCTACGAGGTTATGGGTATAGATTCTAACGAAGCTAGGGTCGCTCAGGTTCTGACCGATCAGATCGCGGCCCATGCCGTACAGCTAGACTCTACTCAGCCATCGGCGCTGATTGAGGCGGGTATTCCTGATTTTGACACGGTGATTATCGCCATCGGCAACTACGTTCAAGAGAGCATTATTACGACACTCAATGTAAAAGAAGCAGGCGTTGCTAACGTGGTGGCAAAAGCGTCCTCAGCCATTCACGGCAAGCTGCTAATACGAGTGGGCGCTGATCATGTGGTTTTTCCAGAACATGAGATGGGGTGTGAGCTGGCAAGGTCTCTCACTCGCCCCGGCATTTTGGATCGGTTTGAGCTAGATCCTGACCACAGCATTGTCGAAGTGGTGGTACCGAAAGCCTTTAGTGGCAAAACCATTATGGAAGTAGACTTGCGTAACCGCTACGGTCTGACGCTAATGGCAATTAGTAAAGACGATGCAAAAGAAGATGATAATGATAAGTTCATCATCAATCCCAGCCCAATCATGCGGCTTAGAGGCGGCAGCTTAATGGTTGTGATTGGTGACAATAAAGGTATCGATAAGCTACCTGTGTAGCGTCTAGGAACCGATTATAGAAAGTTAAGGCTATGAAGGTAATCGGGTTAATGAGCGGTACCTCAGTAGATGGTATTGATGCGGCGATCGCTGAAATTTCAGGCGAAGGTTATGCCGTTAAGGCTGAGCTGATTAAGGGGATCACGTATCCATATCCAGCAGAAATGCGATCGCACATCCTTTCCCTCTGTGATAGCCAACCTGTTACGTTAGCGGAACTGGCTGAACTAGATGATGCGATCGCCCACCACTTCATTCATGCTATTCACGCATTAGATATAGATCTAACCGCTGTAGATCTCATCGGCTCTCACGGCCAAACGCTCCACCACAGACCACCAGAACACGCCCAACTAGGCCATACCCTACAGCTCGGACGCGGTGATCTGATAGCTAAAAAAACAAACTGCCCTACCGTCAGTAATTTTCGAGTTGCCGACATCGCGCTAGGCGGACAGGGAGCCCCGCTTGTCCCTATTATTGATGCCTGCTTGCTCAGTCAGCCCAATCACGATCTAGCGGTTCAAAACATCGGCGGTATCGGAAACGTCACCTACCTTCCGCCTTGGGATAGATCCAATGCAAATGCAATGTTGCCACCAGCCAATATTAAAGGTTGGGACACAGGGCCAGGCAATGCGCTCATAGACTGGGCTGTGAGCAAGCTTTCTGAAGGATCACGAAAGTACGACGAGAATGGAAACTGGGCAGCGAAAGGAACACCTGATCAAGACCTCATCGACAGATGGCTTCAGCATTCTTTCTTCAAGCAGTCGCCGCCTAAATCTACCGGACGCGAGCTGTTTAGCGTTAACTACGCAGAGAAATGCTGGCAGGATGCGCAAGAGAATAATCTCTGCGATGAAGACTTTTTAGCAACGCTTACAGATTTTACAGCGGCCACCATTGAGCTGAGCTACCGACAGTTTCTACCACAAGTACCTGCTGAAATTCTGATTGGCGGTGGTGGCAGTCGAAACCAGTATCTGATGAGGCGGCTTCAGCAGCGTCTACCTTCCTCAAAAGTACTCTCAACAGATGAGCGCCAGTTAGATGCAGACTATAAGGAGGCGATCGCCTTCGCCATTCTGGCCTACTGGCGCTGGCACAAAGTCCCTGGAAACCTCCCTAGCGTCACAGGCGCAAGCCGTCCCTGCCTACTAGGCCAACTCTGGATGTCTTAACCTGTTGAAAGGCAAACCCAACAACTAAACTCCTGATATCCGAGTGGGCATCCTAAAAAAGCTGGTACGTAGGGATATCGCTGTGACTCACAGCTTTTTATTAGAACCGGGAAAATGGAAGCTGCAAGGAAGCTGGCTCACCCGAGAAGCCCTGCCGACACCTGTAAAAGGAAAAATCATGGTGGTTTGGAAGCAAGACGGCTGCTTTAGAGTCGTTACCAAACTTTTATTCCCTGAAGATGAGCAGGCAGATATTGTGATCCAATCAAGAGGTCGAATGACGAGCCAAGAGCGCCAGTACACTTTTGTACTAACGCACAGCCTGCTTGGACAGGTCGAAGGCGAAGGCTGGATCGCACCTGAATCGATCATTCAACGCTACTGGGGACTCAACGACAAGCAGCGCCGTTCAGGATTTGAAACCCTGCGCCAAATCAGCTCAGAACGCTATCACCTATCAGGCGGAGAAATGGCGGGTCACTATCTCACCAGCACCATAGAAGCAGAACTCATCCGCCAGTAGAAATGCATGTCAGATCCCAACACTGGTCGTAGAATTTCTAATCGGTATGAGCTGTTAGAACCCATTGGGCAAGGGTCTATGGGCAAAGTTTATCTAGCCGGTGACTCGCTCTTAGGCGGCGTGCCTGTTGCCGTCAAGTTTTTATCGCAGACGCTGTTGAATGAAGACATGCGCACGCGCTTTTTTCGTGAGGCTATGACCTGCGCGCAGCTCGGTCAAAAGAGTATGCACGTCGTACGAGTCACCGATTACGGCGTCAACGAGGACGATGTTCCATTTTATGTAATGGAGTATCTCAAAGGTGACAATATTGGATACCTGGTTCAGAAAAAGCCGCTGCCCGTACCCAGATTTTTAGGCCTTGTCCGTCAAATCCTTTTAGGGCTTAGAACCGCGCACAACGGCATCTTAGTGAAAGGGGAAGTCGTGCCCATCATTCACAGAGATATCAAGCCTAGTAACATTCTGGTCACCTCAGATCCCTCTATGGGAGAGCTGGTCAAGATTTTGGACTTTGGTATTGCTAAGCTTTTGCAAGCAGGCTGTGAACAAACCAATACATTTATGGGCACGCTCGCCTACGCATCTCCAGAGCAAATGGAAGGACGCGAGCTTGACGGCCGCTCTGATATTTATAGCTTGGGCGTCATGATGTACCAAATGCTATCAGGAACGTTGCCGGTAAAGCCCAAAAATAATTCTTTTGGCAGCTGGTACAAGGTGCACAGGCTCGCAGTCCCCAAACCGCTGACCGAGTTTGAACCCGACCTTAGAGTTCCAAAAGCCCTCGAAAACGTGGTGATGGCGTGCTTGGCCAAACAAAGAGAGGACAGGCCAGCAAGCATTGATAGTGTCATCGCATCGCTTGCACCGTTAGAGAACCGTTTTGGTTCAGGCTTTCAAATCTCACAGCGAATTAATACGACGCTCTCAAAGCTTCCTGTCGTAGGGCATAGCCAATCAAAAGAAGAGCCGCCGCTGTCTAAAACAGAGCGGCTGCTAGAGAGCCTGTCAGCAGAAGGCGCTTCAGCCAATAGCAGGGCGCTATCACTTAGCGAACCAGACGGCAGCATTCCGAACAGCTGCCCTCAAGTTGATAACTTTTACCTAGAGCAAAGCTGGCCGCCAGAGATGCCGATTGCGCAAATCGTATTTCCTAAGCTGCTTGTAAAAGACAAAACGGATATTCCCACGCTGTGGGCCATGATGCCTTCAGATGAAATTGATCAGCGAATTCGCAATACCCGCTACAACAATTTCATGTGCACCATGACACCTCACCCGATGGTGCTGTGGCTAACCGCCTTTTACAATCAGATAGAGGGCCCCCGCTGGCTACCCTGCTATTTAGATCTCAAATCTGAAGCATCCCAAAAAATGCTGTGGACTTTGGCTGAGGCTCGGCAGTATCGCATTCTATTTTTCACGAAAGAAGAACCAAATAACTGCCGTAATGTAAGGCAGCTCAACGTGGCCGCAAGCCAGCAGCAGCTGTTTAAGGAATGGGCGATGACCGCCCGAGGATTTCGGACGGTAGGCATCCCGCAGGATAGTAAAGCGTTGCTTAAGCGGGAATTAGAAAGCAATCTAAAACCCAAAATTATGATGAATTTTGAGGCAATGCATTCAGACTCTCAACCGGGATTAGACGTGTCTTTAGGCTTCTAATTAGGCCTATTTCTCTTTTGGGAAATGGATGATAGGATGCCAGGAGGCTCGCAGGATAGCGTTTGTGAAGCTAGGAACGGTTAGCTTTAGCAAGCCACCGCTTTTGCCAGAGCAGACAGCGATCGCGCTAATGTCATTCTCTTCACCCGACTTCATAATTTGCTCTAGCGGATCGCCTGTACGCACCTCTGTTTTAATCTCAGTGCCAAAGCCATCTAGCTCAGCTTTCACTTCATCCAGCTCGGCTTGAGCCGCCTTCGCCGGATTATTGTTAGCAAGCCGCCCGCCATCATCAACCACCCAACAAAGTACGCAGGTTTCTAAGGCACCTCTAGGATCTGCTTGAATGTATTTCTTAACTTCACTGACCAGCTTCTTAGCACTGGCGCTACCGTCATAGGGTGCTAGGAAATAGTTAAACAGGTTTTGACAGCGCTGTGATAGCTCAGCCTCACGATAGGTAGAAACCAGCTGAGGGCGCATGACCAAGATAGGGACATCTACTTTATTTGCGATATCAAGCGTGGTGCTCCCGAACAGCTTCTCGTTGAGTGCCGACCGAGTAGGCATGCCAGAAAATATAACGTCGGGACTGTACTTTTTAACTGCTCGAACAATATTTTCACCCGCACGCCCTGACGCAATCTCTATCTCAACGGTTGTGCCATCGGGTACTGCCGACTTTGCCACCGCCAAAACGCTTTGGGCATTGCTGACTCTTTCTTCATCGACGCAGGGAATTTCGCGCGAGGTCATTAGCGGCACGTTGTGAAAAAACACAATATGGTTCATGCCGCCTTTTGCCAAGTCAGGTACAAAATCAGCTAGGCGCTGGAGACTATCTGTGAAATCTGTACAAATGAGCACACGCTTAAACATAAAAAATCGTACCTAGAATGAAAGGACAGTGGGAATAAATAGCGCGATCGCCGTAATGTTATCTCGTCCGCCCTGCGCTTTAGCGGCATCTATTAGCATAGCGACAGCGCCTTGGCAAGTTTGGGCTGATTGCAAGCACGTCACGATAGCGTCATTAGACAGATCTTCAGTGAGGCCATCACTACAGAGAATCAGGCGATCGCCCGCCTCAACATCGACCCGCTGAGTCTCAACAAAGGCCAGATCCTCACGCCCTACACATTGAGACAGGACATGCCGCCAGGGATGTTGCTGCAATTGTGCAGAAGTCAAATCGCCATCCTTCATCGCCTGAGCGACCCAGGTATGGTCTTGCGTAATCTGCAAGAAACCACTTTCGCGGAGCAGATATAGCCGAGAGTCCCCAACATGTGCGCACCAAAACTGTCCCTTTCTCCGCAATAGCACAACAACCGTTGTGCCCATGTCAGCCCTTTCAGGGTACTGACGCTGATCGGCTAAAACGATCTCATTGGCCGCAAGGATAGCCTGCTGTAATAGATCAGGAGAGAGCATATTGCTGGCCCGATGAGCAGACACATAGCGCTCAATCTCAGCGGTTACTAGCTGACTCGCCTCTTGCCCGCCAATATGGCCACCCATCCCATCAGCGACAATAAACAGATCGCGATTAGGAGAAAGATAGTAGCAGTCTTGATTGGCAGAGCGCCGTAGCCCAACATCCGTTAGGCCAGCACAGGTTAAACCTAAAGGTAGATGGCTCATCATCAAAACGGGCAGCTTATGGCATTCTGTCTGCTTTAGCAATTCGCATGAGCAGACGAATCAATGAAATTCCTGTGACAGCAGCGAGCACACCCATAACCACAGCAGGCCAGACGGATAGCGATTCAGCGAATATTGCGAGCAGCGTTGCCGACAGCGTAAAGGTGCCAACGAGTAGGGCGTAGCTGTTCGCTAATGACAAATCACTATTGCGGCGGAGAATGCGATCGCTCTCAATAGAACGCACCCGCACGCGAATATCGCCTCTATCTAACCTGTCCAACGTATTTTCAATTCGGCGCGGCAAGCTCAAAGCCGACGAACCGACCTGCGCCGCCTGCCGACTAATTTCACCTAACAGACCATTAGACTCACCCGGACCACCGTTTGTCATAAGCTCACTCGCGTAGGGTTTTGCTGCTTCCATAAAATTAAACTCAGGATCGAGCCCTTTGCCTACCCCTTCTAAGGTAGAAAACGCTCGCATCACAAACGTAAACGTCGCTGGAAACCGGAAGGGCTGGTCGTAGGCGACTGCGTACAAATCATCACTGATAGCAGCGACCGATTGCTCCTCAAATGGCTTATCCATCAGATTGTCTAAAATGTACTGAATAGAGCGCCGTACCGGCCCCATATCGTCAATTTCAGCCAGCGCCCCTAGCTCCACGAGTGCCGACATCACCTGTCCAGCATCTCGCTGTGCAATCCCGACAAAGGTGTCCATTAGGCGAGCCCGAGTGACTGCCTGAACCTGACCCATCATGCCAAAGTCATAGAAGATTAGCGAGCCGTCAGCCGGGTCTACCGCAATATTACCGGGATGAGGATCGGCATGGAAAAAGCCGTCCGTCAGCAGCTGACGCAAATAGGACTCCGCCCCCAGCCTTGCCAATCGCTTTCGGTCGAGCCCAGCTGACTCCAGAGCCTCATAGTGGCTGATTTTAATCCCTGGCATGTACTCCATCGTCAGCACGCGAGGGGAGGTATAGCGCCAGTAGATGCGGGGAACATTTACCCATTCAACGCCGCGAAAATTGCGGCGAAACTTGTCACCGTTGCGGCCTTCGTTTAAAAAGTCAATTTCTAACCACAGCAGGCGGCAGCATTCTTCATAAATGCCTATCCAGTCGCGGCCTTTGCCCCACTCGGGATGATTTTGAAAGTACTGAGCAATCCCTTTAAGAATAGAAAGGTCGATTTCAAACAGTCGAGAAAGTCCTGGTCGCTGAATTTTGACAACGACTTCTTCACCGGAATGCAGCTGAGCGCAGTGAACCTGACCTAAACTTGCCGCCGCGATGGGTACAGGGTCGAAGCTGTCATAGAGTTCTGTGAGCGATCGCCCAAAATCAGTCTCAATTGTGGTCTTAACCTGCTCATAGCTAAAGGCAGGCACGCGATCTTGCAGCTTTGAAAGCTCGTTGACGTATTCAATAGGGAACAGATCGGCCCGAGTAGAAAAGAGCTGACCAATTTTAATGAACGTTGGCCCCAGACTAAGGCAGGTCTCTCTCAACCAAACCGCAATCTCTTCACGGCGCTTCGTCTTTTTCTCAGGCGTAATCGTACCGCCATAGCTCCAAGCCTTGTTGTACAGCCACCGCTTAGCCAGCAGCTTCAGCACAAAAGACCAAATATCAATAAAGCGCTGGGGTCTTGAGTAGGTACCTCTATTCCAGCGGTAATCTCCGTCGCTGTAGGAGCTGCCACTGTATACAGGCGTCTCGCTCACGGTCAAGCTAGGAATTCCAGGTGGAGAAGGGAGTGGAGGAACAGCCGGGATGCCCACCGGTGCAGGCGGCACGCTTTGATGGTGCGACGATCCATTTGAGCGCTCAGAACCACTACGATTTTCGAGCGCAGGAACGTCTAGTCCTTCGGCATGTTCGCCATGGCCTTTCTGGTGATCTTCTAGATGTGCGAGTCCGTTGCTAGGAGGCACTGGGCTCACTAACGGATCTACCGGTGAATCGGATAGAGGGGAAGATTCACTTTCTCTAGAAACAGCAGACACTCGGACTTCCTATTTTGAATGTTTTGATTGAACGTTACGAAAACGAATATCTTGAATAGTTTGCCAAGGCAACCGATCTGAGGAACTTTTAGACCGAATGCAACATCAAGGACAACTCGAAAGAATGCCGAATACTAAGCAGACTTCTTATGTTGTTGAATAGCAGCTCTAACCTGAGCAATTTCAGCTCTTAGATTGTCAATAGTTGCTTGAAGATCTTCTGTATCAGCGGTAGCACCTGGCGAAGTTGAGGTGCCTGCATTGGGGCTGCTAGCAAACCCATCGCCGTTTGCTTCAGTCGCAATTCGCTCCTGCTCTGCTCTGGCCATGACCTCATCAGTGAACTGACGAAGCTTCTCGCGCTGCTCAGCATCGAATTTACCTAGCTGACTTAGGCCATCACTCACCACGTGACCCGCTCGCTCGCTTACAGCCGCTGCTAGCGCTCGTCCGATAAAAAAAGCTTGCAGCATTGGATTACTCATAAAATTTCACGCGCTCACATCTGCAATTATAAACACCCTTGAGACAGTTCTGGCACACTCGCCTCAAGTAAGAAATAACTATGGTTTCCTTAGACAAAGGCCATTCTAGGCTTTTCTGCGGTTGCTGACCAGCTATTCGTTAAGCGCGCTATTTATTGCGGTTACTGTCCTTGGTCTTCGTAGTATGTACCATCATCATAGATAGGTTCTTCTACCTCAGGGTAGTTCTCCTCGTAAGTACGCCTATTGTCGCGATCCCTATCTGCAAAGGAATCGAACGGGCTCGGGACAAACGGTTCGGTGACCTGTTCTTCATCTGAAAATTCATCTACAGACTCAAACGTCTGAATTTGCGAGGGCGCTTGCAGGCCATCGCGAGTTTCTAGGTTAGTACCGCCAGGTAAATAGTGAGCGTCAGCTGTGCCCTGCGGGAGTTCAGGAGCCCAATTGGAAAGGGCTGGGAACGTTTGCGAAGGGCTCAAGAAGCGAGCATTGTCTGAGTTGGATAGGGAGAATCGAATGAGGGCACCGCTAAAAAGACCAACTAAACCAGCCAGTCCTGCTGTGATTAGAAGTGCTTGAGAAAGCGTGAGGCGATCGCGCTCTGAATGATGAGGATGACCAGCCTGGTTAGCGCTGGGTTTAAGCGGCGATATAGACATACGAGTTAGCGTTGAGGATGAGCGAGTCCGCTTGAGAGGAAGGAGTTTGGAAGCTTCAGTACTTTATAAAAGACTCAAAGCAAGGGGTAATGTGCCAGCACATAGTCTTCTGCGCCTTGAGCTGACGACAGCTCAAGGTCTAACGTGAGGTAGTGTACAGCCGTTAGGATCTGCTTAAACTGTGGGCCAGGTTTGTAGCCTAGCTTTTTGAGGGTGCCACCGTTGATGAGAGGGGACTGATGCGAAAGCTGAACTATATACTGCCAAATCTGAGAACCAAGCGTGTAGGGGTGCCGATCGCTCACTAGTAACAAATCTGACCGCTCGTACTGCTTCAGCAAGCGATAGATTTGGCTAGGTTTGGTCGCTTTGGGCATTTGTGCTATCAAATCAGCTTCCCACAGGTGAAGATGCTTCAGGCGGTGCTGGCTTTGAGCATTTAGATTTAGGTCTGTAGCAAGGCGATCGCGCAGTGGCGGCGCAAGCTGAGCAATTAACAGTTCCAGCAACATTAGCCACTGGGGCGGTACATCGCCTAGGTATTTGACATCAAACTTATTGAGCCACCGACTCATCCGCCTCAGCTGCTGCCAAAGCACAGGCGTCATCTGCAATGAGCTATGTAAGCAAGCCAGCGCGCCCAGTCGAGAAATTTCGGTCAAGGAAGCTTCCCACTGAGCCGTAGAAAGCATATATCTCAGCTCCGCTTTCAATCGGGTTTGAAGCGCAGGCGTCTTCTCAGGACTCGCCTGCGCCTTCGAGTAGATACCGCTGCTAATGGCATAGCGAACAAACTGCTCTGTCTGCGCATCAAAAGAAAAGCCCAGCCGTACCGCAAATCGCACGGCTCTAAAAATCCGAGTCGGATCTTCGATAAAGCTATTGGCATGGATAACTCGCACATGACGCTGCTGTAAGTCCAACCAACCACCGAAAAAATCTAGTAGCTGCCCGGGTTGCACGCCATTCTCATGATGGCCATTGAGGCGAATGGCCATCGCATTGATCGTAAAGTCACGGCGGTAAAGATCCTGGTGGATAGTACTCGCTTCTACTTCAGGATTAGCCGCCGGATATGGATAAAACTCAGTGCGAGCGGTCGCAATATCGAGAGAAAGCGGCTCTGGCTTACCGGAATCAAACTTACCAGGACTAGAGTTAACATCTGCGGACCAAACAAGCGCTGCTGTCTGAAACTGTCCGTGGATTTGTACATTCACTTGAGGATAGCGAGACTGAATCGCTTCAGCTAAGGCAACGCCCGCGCCTTCACCCGCACCGTCTACAACCAAATCGATGTCCGTTAGCGGGTGGCACTGCCTATGAGGAACGGGCAGCAAACTCAGAAGCAGGTCACGAACGGCTCCTCCCACCAGATAAAGTGCCCACCCTTCTTTATCAGCAATGCCAGCGATTAGCAGAAGGGCCGGCCAAACGTCTGCAATTCGGCTTTCAAGCTGTTGGTAGAGCGTTTTTGCTTCAGGTACAGCGCTAAGGGGTACAGCACTAGGCGGTGTGAAACCTATTTCTTGGCTAGCTTGATGCAGCGCTCTAAGCAAGTCTGTTCGCGTCACAATGCCAACTGGGCTATCTGCCTTTAGCACCAGCAGCCGTCCGATGTCGTACGTCATCATCAAATGCTGCATCTGACTTACGGAGGTGTCTGGTGCCACGCTCTTTATCTGCCTGTTCGTAAAACCTGCCACAGCCGCATAGCCAAGGCCGTGATGCAGCGCGATATCAATATCGCGCCGAGAGATAACGCCCACTAAAGTGCCTTGCTCGTCCACAACGCCAAGCCCTGTATGACCGTAACGGAGAAAGCTTTTGCGCGCTTCTTGCACGGACGCGGTTATGGGAACAGTGCGGACAGGCGATGACATGATGGACTTAGCCGTAGGAGGAGGAAACTGCGATCGCACATTTTCCTCATTTTTTTTCGCATCCTCAAGTTTTTCCATAAAAGGCCTTTGGCAAGGGCACTGATTTTTGATAGCGTACATAGGTAGGATCTTCAGCCATTAATAAGCAAGTTTTGCCTGCCAATGACTGGTGAACCCCCTCTAGATTAAATAGTGTTTTGAGAGTACGAAGATCATGTCTGTTATTTTCCAGCTAGCCCTGTTTGTATTAGTGCTTTGGTCTTTTGTCATGATCATAGGCGTTCCGGTTGCCTACGCTTCGCCCAGCAACTGGGATCAGTCTAAGCGCCTCATTTTTCTAGGATCTATTGTCTGGGGCGTTCTTGTCGTCGTCGTTGGCAGTCTTAACTTCCTAGTGGTTTAGGCTGGCGCTACAATTCACGCATCAAGATTAATATGTCGTTCGCTTTTCCAAAGTAATTGAATCTCTATGGCAGTTTTTGAAGGCAATTTCACTCAAGCAGGCTCGATGAAGTTTGCCTTCGTGATTGGCAGGTTCAACGATTTGGTGACCACAAAGCTCTTAGAAGGCGCACAGGACTGTCTCAAGCGCCACGGCATAGACGTTAATCCTCACGGCAGCCAGGTTGATTACTTCTGGGTACCGGGTAGCTTTGAAGTGCCTACTGTGGCCATGCAAGCTGCCCGCAGCGGTCGCTATAACGCAATTATTTGCTTAGGCGCCGTGATTAGAGGTCAAACGCCACACTTCGACTACGTGGCGGGAGAAGTCGCTAAAGGCATTGCAGCAGCAAGCTTTCAGACTGGTGTCCCAGTTGTATTTGGGGTGCTCACGACTGACTCGATGCAGCAGGCACTTGAGCGGGCAGGCATTAAGAGCAACCTAGGCTGGAACTATGCGATGAGTGCACTTGAAATGGCTAGCCTGATGCCCCAGGTACTCAGCGGAGAAGCCGCATCTTCAGCCAATGGAGAAATCTCAGGCAGTCAATCGCCTGTGCTTACGATGTCAGCCGAGCCGGTTTAGCCAAATAACAAGCGCTTACGAGCAAGCTAAAAGTTCAGACCAAAAAAATAATTGACAAACGGGCTTTTGTTTGGGATATTAATAAAAGTCTGAAAAACGCGCGGATGTAGCTCAGTGGTAGAGCGCGACCTTGCCAAGGTCGATGTCGAGAGTTCGAATCTCTTCATCCGCTTTTTAAAATAAATACCTTTAAACGCTAAGGCCCGAAGTTTTATTTGTGGCATTGGCGTTTTGTCTTTTAAAATCAAGAAAAGCCTTGAACTAAAGAATTTCGGTTGGGATAATTTGTGCAACCCCATAATCACCAGACGAAAGAAAAGCAGCTGTTAGATTTTGACCAAACGTATCCTTGCCCGGCGTGTCGTCACGGCATGCTGGTGCCGATTACGCTGACGGAGGCTTGGGGATGTGATCGCTGCAAGCAAATCTTTGAAAGTAGAGCCGAACCCAACACCATCGGAAAGCTAGCGACGCCCTATCATCGTCAGAGAACTTGGCGCTGGAATGGGAAAGGCTGGGTGATGGGCAACAAGCTTGTGAAGCCCAAAGCGATCAACGCCGTTACTTTAACTGCTGGCATCATTGCGCTCCTATGGATTGGGCTTAGCCAGGTAGCACTGCCTAGCGTTTTAGTGTTGGGTGTTCTCGCGCTGGTACTGCTTTTAGTTGTAATGTTTTGGATGTTGCAGCAGCGCTAGATGAATGGCCATATCCTCTTTCGATTTGATATCAGCGCTCACAGCTGTTCGGCAGGCGACCGAACAGCTCAGTGCCGCCGATCATTCGGCTGACCAGTGCTCAAAAGCACTAGAAGCAATGGGAAAGGCACTATCCCAACACCAAGACGATATCCTAGAAGCCAATACGTTAGATCTTGAAATTAGTCGCGACATGGCGGTGCCAGATCTCGTCGTAGACTGGCTCAAGCTCACCCCAGAAAGAGTACAGACAGCAGCGACTATTTTTCAGCGATTGGCATTGATGGGCACGACGCTGCCGTCCTCTAGCAGAGAGAATGGGACGAACGCTTATTACCGTACCTGTCCAATTGGGATTGTTGGATTTATTTATGAAGCGTTTCCAGATTTAGGAGCGATCGCAGCTGCCCTTGCTATCCGCACTGGCAACGCCCTTGTCCTCAAAGGAGGCAGTGAAGCCAGCCGCACCAATCAAATCATCGCTAGCATCTTACAAAGCACTCTAGAAGAAGTCAATTTACCGACTGCGCTTATCTTCCCCATAGAATCGACCGCAGAAGTATCACGGATAGAGATTGCACAGTGCTCAGAAATCGATCTGATCATTCCTCACGGCAGACCCAGCCTCGTAGACCAGGTTGTCAAAAACGCCAGCGTACCGGTCATTCCTTCTAGGATGGGCAACTGCTATTTGTACTGGTCGGCCAGCGGCAGTTTAGACCAGGTGTACCGAACAATTACAGAAAGTCATTTGGGCACGCCAGACGCCGTTAATCGTATTGAAAAAATACTGATCCACGAATCTCACAGTGAAAACGCTGTCACCAGACTGTGGAATCGGCTACAAGAAAACCAGTTCAAAATTAAGGCAGACGAGCCTATCCTCCGCTGGGGAAGCTCGACAAGTATGCCGGAGACGAGCATAGAAGCTGTTGAAGTCCCTGAGTGGGGTACAGCCTACCTTAAGCGCACGGTGGCTTTCCGCCAAGTTAAAAACGTTGAAGCGGCCATTCAATGGATCAACGTCCGTAGCAGCGGTCATGCCGATAGCATTGTTACCGCCGACTACACAGAAAGCCGAAAGTTCATCAGCCGCTGCCGCAGCGCTGCCGTATATGTCAATGCCTCCTCCCGGTTCACGCGCAATGCTAAGCAAGCAGGAGAGATTGCTATTGGCGCTTCGGACTACAAAGATGCAGACGGTGGCCTGATTGGAATGGCCGTTATGCAGGCCCGTCAGCGAATCTTTCACAGCTGCTAGCAAACAATAAAAAGACCCTGCTGTAACAGCAGAGCCTTCTTGTTCGTTGGGAATCAAGCACGCTTTGATCGCGCCTTAAAAGATTAGAGCGCTGGGTTAGATGTTTGAGGCTTCGCCAGCTTGACCTTATCAGCGAGGCCTACTGCCTGAAGCGAGCGAATAATAGCCCAAGTGACGTCAATCTCCCACCACTGCAAGCCATGACGAGCCGAGTACTGGTAAGTATGGTGGTTGTTGTGCCAGCCTTCGCCAAAGGTGCAAAGGGCTACCCACCAGCAATTCGTGGAATGATCGCCCGAGTCGTATGTACGGTAGCCAAACTTGTGAGTGGCACTATTTACAAACCAGGTGAAGTGGTAGACAACGACTAAGCGGACAAAAATGCCCCAAACCACAAAAGACCAGCCGCCGATGAGATATAGGATCCCGCCTAGAGCGAACTGTAGGAGTAAAAAGTAGTCATCTACAAAGTTGTAGACCGGATCTTCGTTGATATCCTGTGTGAAACGGCGAATTTCAGACTTGGCTGGGACATCGTGCAGTAGCCAGCCCATATGGCTCCACCAGAAACCCCGGCGAGAATTGTGATGGTCTTCTGCTTGATCGGAAAAAGCGTGGTGATGACGGTGCAAGCCAATCCACTCAATCGCGCCGCTTTGGCAGGAAAGGGCGCCACAGATAAGGAAAAAATACTCTAGCCACTGAGGCACCCTGAAGCTGCGGTGAGAGATGAGACGGTGCCAGCCTAAGGTAATTCCGAGGCAACCAGTGATGAAGTAGAGTATGAAAGCTGCGCCGACAGCCCCCCAGCTAAAGTTAGCGGGCACCAGCGCAAATAGAGCGCCGATATGGATGGCTACCATAAACAGAATGATGGGCCAGTTAAGGGGACGGTCAGATGATTTAGCAATAGTCATTTAAAATCTCAGCGCAAAACGTTAGGGCTTATGGACACGAAATCAAACGATGAAATTCTAAAGGGGACAGTGGTGTCAGCGCAATTAGAGAAGTCATCACTCCAAGCTTTTTATCGGATTGATCAGCAGGTTAAAAAAAACTTAGCTAGGGTGCTAACAGCGTTTAGAGCCCACCGGGTTGGGACGCATCATTTTGCTAGCGTGTCGGGCTATGGTCATGACGACTTGGGCAGAGAGACCTTAGATAAGGTGTTTGCCCAAATCGTAGAGGCCGAGGCCGCTGCTGTGAGGGTTCAATTTGTTTCGGGCACCCATGCGATCGCTTGCGCTTTGTATGGTGTGCTCAGACCCGGTGATGAAATGCTGGCGATCGCAGGGGCTCCGTATGACACCCTTGAGGAAGTCATCGGCACGCGAGGTAGCGGCCAAGGATCGCTCAAAGAATTTGGAGTTCGCTATCGGGAACTGCCGCTGACGCAAAAAGGCGAAGTAGATTTTGACAGGCTGGCTCATTCAGTGAGTGAAAAAACAAAGCTTGTGCTAATTCAGCGCTCCTGCGGGTATAGCTGGCGGTCTAGCCTTAGCATTCATAATATTAACAAAATTATACAATTAGTTAAGCAACAAAACCTAAATACAATATGTTTTGTTGATAACTGCTACGGAGAATTTACCGAGAGCCAAGAGCCCACGGCCGTTGGAGCCGATTTGATGGCAGGCTCGCTGATTAAAAATCCAGGGGGCACCATTGCGACCACTGGTGGATATGTGGCAGGTCGCGCTGACTTAGTAGAAGCCGCCGCCTGTCGGTTAACAGCACCGGGCATTGGAAGCAGCGGCGGCGCAACGATGGATCAAAGCCGACTTATGTTTCAAGGTCTATTTTTAGCGCCGCAGATGGTTGGAGAAGCCATGAAAGGTAACTATTTAGCAGCCGCCATGTTTGAACAGCTAGGCTATGAGACAAATCCGCCGACCACTGTGCAGCAAAGAGAAGTGATTCAGTCTATTAAGCTGGGCTCGCCCGATAAGCTTGTGGCGTTTTGTCAGGCCGTTCAAAAGCATTCGCCCGTGGAATCTTACGTGAGCCCAGTACCCGCAGCGATGCCTGGATATGACGATCAGCTGGTGATGGCGGGCGGCTCGTTTATTGATGGCAGCACGTCAGAGCTTTCTGCGGATGGGCCTTTGCGAGAGCCCTATGTGGTGTATTGCCAGGGCGGCACTCACTGGACACATATGGCGATCGCACTAGAAGCCGCTGCCACCGCCATTGGGCCAAACAATTCGTAAAAGCAGTCAAACTAATAAGGAGACCTGCGTAAACACAAGTCTCCTTACTTAAAACCTATTTTGAGCCTAGTCTAAAGCAGCTAGGCAGCCTCGCTGGAGGGCATTGAAAAGTTGAGCGCAATATATTGAGGCTTACAGGCAAATATCGTTTGACCGTCTACTCGCATTAGCGAAACGCTAAGCTGACTGGCTTCTAAAACTCGATAATACTGTCCCTCATGGGACTTTATAATTTCGCCTGCTCTGATATTCATAATTTTAGATGCCCGCGTAGCTAGCGCTTCAAAACCGAAGTTTCAAAACTGTGACGTTTCAGGAGGTTTTCAGGAACTCCACTTACAGGTATACGAGGATATACACACGTTGGATGTGATCTGCCTCACTAAAACTATCTGCGTATGGCATTAATAGCTTTACTTACGGACACCAGTATAAGCCGGAATGCACTCTTGAAAGCACAGCTAAAACACCTGACGCTAGCGCATTTAACCGTTGTAATATGAACAGCTAGCGGTTCCTGCTCATTGTGAATAAAAGACGAAGCGCTTCACACAAACACCACGGTTTACCCCTCATTATGATCACGGTCGCGCTCCCTAAAGGATCTCTCCTCAAAGAAAGCATTCGCCTCCTAAAGTCTATCGGCATAGACTTTAGCGACTTTTTAGCAGAGGGCAACCGACAGCTTCAGATGATCGATAAAAGCGGTCAGGCTAGAGGGCTAAAGGTGCGCGCAAAAGACGTGCCTGTTTATGTAGAGTATGGCCAAGCTCAAATTGGAATTGTTGGCTATGACGTGCTTCAAGAGAAAAAGCCAAAGATTGCACATTTAGCAGATTTGGGGTTTGGCGGCTGTCGGCTCTCCGTTGCGGTGGCCAAAAATAGCGGCTATCAGTCTGCTTTAGATTTGCCGCCTCACTGCCGAGTGGCCTCTACGTCTGTCAATAGTGCTCGCGAGTATTTTCAATCTATCGATTTGGCGGTGGAAATTGTGCCGCTTTCGGGCTCAGTGGAGCTGGGGCCGATTACCGGGATGTCTGAAGCGATTGTTGATTTGGTCTCTACAGGGACAACGCTAAAACAAAATAATTTGATAGAGCTGGAAGTGCTTTATTACAGCACAGCAAGGCTAATTGCGCACCCGCTCAGCTATCGAATCAACGACGACAATCTCAACAGCGTTATTGAGCGGTTGCGTGCGGCTAGTTCTGCTAGCGTTGCGACCTCGTAGCCGAATTGTGGATGTATGCCTGCCTGTCGATGCCGGATGAAGTAACGCGCTAGAGTATATAACTGGCAACTCCCAAAAAATCTGACGGGAATGCCGGTAGTCTTTGCGTTTTTACGGTGTCGGTGTAATGGTGTCAGCTTCTTCAAATCAAAACTCCGATGCCAAGGCGGAAAAGAAGCGGAGTCTTAAAGGTGACTGGCGACTGTTTTTAAGACTAGTGCCCTATATCACGCGCAACCGCAGGCACTTAATTTTGCCGATGCTATTGCTCGTTCCGCTGTCGCTGGCGCAGGCGTTGCAGCCGGTACTAATTGGACAGGCGATTTCGCTGATTAAGCAGGAGAGTGCGGCTTGGCAAATTTTTGAAACGATGACGCTGCGGGCTGGGTTGAACTGGATCATTGGCGGACTGCTGCTGGCGATCGCAATCCGATTAGCCCTAGACGGCTGGCAAAGCTACCAGATTCAAAAGGTCGGCCAAAACATCACGGCCTCTATCCGCAGCGATCTGTTCGAGCATGTCACTAGCTTATCTATGGGCTTTTTCGATAGAACGCCGGTCGGTCGTCTTATCACTCGACTCACAAGCGATGTCAACGCGTTAGGCGATGTTTTCTCGACGGGTGCAATTGGCATCATCAGCGACCTATTTTTAATTTTGGTGCTGATGGGCACGATGCTTCAGCAAGAGTGGCGGCTGGGCCTGATGCTGATTGCGATGCTATTACCTGTAACCGCGCTGATTATTTATTTTCAGCAGCAGTATCGCAAAGCAAACTATGTCGCGCGCGAAGAACTTTCGACGCTGAACTCAGATTTGCAGGAGAACATTAGCGGCATTAATGTAGTGCAGCTGTTTCGCCGTGAGCGGTTTAATTCTGAGCTGTTTCGGACGGTGAATAATCGCTATGTAGAGGCGCTAGATAAGACGATTTTTTATGATTCGGCGGTTTCTGCGACTTTAGAGTGGATTGCGCTGGTAGCGATCGCAGGCGTCCTAGCCCTGGGTGGCTCTCTGGTAACCGGTGGCCTGATGGAAATTGGCACCCTCACCGCATTCATCCTATTTGCCCAAAAGCTATTCGATCCGCTGCGCCAGTTTGCCGACAAGTTCACCGCGATTCAAGCAGGCCTCACCGCTGTTGAACGATTGAACGATCTGATGAACGAGCCCATTACGATCCGCGATGCGAAAAATACGGTAGCGCTTCCGTCTAACACGCTAGATGACAACGAAACGGTCGTACCCGGTGAGATTCGATTTAACAAAGTGTCTTTCGGCTACAAAGAAGATGACTACGTGCTGAAGGATTTAGACTTTACGATCCGACCTGGCGAGAAGGTTGCGCTAGTGGGGCCGACGGGTGCAGGAAAAAGCTCTATTATTCGGCTGCTGTGCCGCCTGTATGAGGTGAGTGAAGGGCAGATTTTGTTGGATAACGTGGATATTCGCGATATTGCACAGCAGGATTTGCGCGATCGCATGGCCATCATTCTCCAAGACGGCTTCCTCTTTTCTGGCGATGTCGCCCGCAACATCACCCTCGGTGAAGACTACAGCTTCGAGCAAGTTCAAAAAGCCGCCGAACAAACCAACGTAGACCAGTTCATTGAAGCCCTACCACAAGGCTACAACACCACACTCCGTGAGCGTGGCACTAACCTTTCCGGGGGCCAAAAGCAGCTCCTTGCCTTCGCCCGCGCCGCCATTCGCAACCCAGGCATTCTAGTCCTTGACGAAGCCACCGCGAACTTAGACGTAGGCACCGAGGCGATGATCCAGCAGGCACTTGATAAGCTGCTTGAAGATCGCACGGCCATCATTATTGCTCACCGTCTTTCGACGATTCGCAACGTAGATCGCATTCTGGTGCTTAAGCAAGGCCAGCTAATAGAGCAAGGTAGTCACGATGAACTGCTAGAGGAGAACGGGCTTTATGCAAGTCTGTACAAGCTACAGATGCTTGGACAATAGTTTGTCCACTAGCTGACGCAATCGACTAATCGATAGAGCAATTTCGGTCGCATGCTTTGATTTAATAGTGGTTATTACCTAAGTTTGAGGGGCGTGGCCTTGGTTAGTACGAAGCATGTTGAGTTTGATGGGCCGCAGCTATTACAGCAGCTGATTGAGAGGCGATCGCTTACCCAAGCCCAAGCAGAAGCCCTCATGGACTGCTGGCTCAACGAATCGCTCTCGCCCATCCTCTCCAGCGCCATCCTGATCGCTATCCAGGCCAAGGGCGTCACAGGCGATGAGCTTGCTGGCATGGCCCGCGTTCTACAGGGCCAATCGCTCGGCGGCGCGGCCACTGACATTCTTGACCTACCCCCCAACCGTATCGACACCTGCGGTACGGGCGGTGACGGATCGTCCACCTTCAATATTTCTACGGCTGTTACCTTTGTTGCCGCTGCGGCTGGCATTCCTGTGGCCAAACACGGCAATCGCTCCGCCTCTAGTAAAGTAGGCTCCGCCGACGTCCTCGAAGCCTTAGGGATAGATCTCGCAGCTTCGCCCGAAAAATCTAAAGCAGCACTCAAAGAAACTGGCGTCACCTTTCTATTCGCTCGCGGCTGGCACCCTGCCATGAAGGCCGTCGCCCCTTTACGCGGCGAGCTAAAAGTTCGTACCGTATTCAACCTTCTTGGCCCCTTGGTCAATCCGCTGCGACCCACCGGTCAAGTTATCGGCGTCTATCATCCTTCTGTGATTGAACCGATGGCAGAAGCGCTCAAACAATTAGGAATGAAGCAGGCTATGGTGCTTCACGGCAGAGAGACTTTGGACGAAGCGGGCTTAGGCGACAAAACAGACGTTTCTGTTGTAAGTAATGGTTCAGTCACCACAGAAGTACTCGATCCTGAAGCATTCGGATTAACACCCGCGCCGCTGTCAGCCCTTAAAGGCGGCGAGCTGGAAGAGAATACGACAATTTTGCGCAACGTCCTTCAGGGGAAAGGAACTCAGGCGCAGCAAGACGCGGTGGCTTTGAACGCAGCACTTGCGCTAAAAGTAGGCGGAGTTGCTAAAGGAGATACGTTTGAAGCAGCCTGTGCAAACGGCGTCGATAAGGCTCAAGAAATTATTCAAAGCGGAGCAGCTTGGGAGAAGCTAGAGCAGCTAGTTGCCTTTTTACAGAACTAGCAGCTTACGCTAAAAGCGTGTACTGGTTCGGGTCTTAATAGAGCCTATAAGTATCGCTCCGACCAGCCTCTCATTTTGCCTGGGTTCAGCAGGCCATAGGGATCTACTTGTGCTTTGAACTTTAGCTGAGTTTCATCGATTGTTTTACGGCCACCATCTTCCAACAAATAGGTGTGCGGATTGGCAATGAAGGCACCTTTTTCTTCGTGGTAGCGGATGATTTCGTTCAAGCGCTCTGCCGTTGAATAGCGCACGAGCTGTAAAGCCGCAGGCAGAATATTGCCCTGAGCGCGGATGTACTCTAGATGCATCACTACTTCATCACCAAAGTGTTCGTACATATGTTGCAGTAGCTGCAAGTCAGGGTCATAGGGGAAAACCGTTTGCAGATACGTCCAAGACTCATCAGCATTACGCGCGTGAAGGGTCGTATGATTCCAGGTGAATTCAGCGATGGCTGCACCTTTACCCGCAGACTGCGCATTTTTTTGATAAGTGATCTCGCCTGAGTGTTCGCCAGCTAGCTCACTTAAGGCCACCACATCAGCTTCGGAAACCATTAGCAAAGCAGCCGCTTTCCCCTCTGGCAAGGCATTTTGCAAGGCGGCGAAATAGCGAGGGATAGGCCATGCATGAACGCTGATAAGCTTTTTGATAATGCCGTCAGCATCACCGAGCGCTTGGCCAAAGTGAGCAGCACTCATGAAGTCATCAAAAACCACAATGACCTCGGCCCATGGATAGGCTGGCCCTAGCGGAATTTCAAGCTCAGTGATGATGCCGTTAGTGCCATAGGCATGGTTAACCTGTTGCACAGCATCACCGCGTAGCTCAATGATGCGAGGCGACGATTCTAATGTAGCCACGCGAACCGCCTGAAGATTACCTCGATCGGCAAGCTGCCCGTACATCACTGAGCCGATACCGCCGCTGCCACCGCCGATGAATCCACCAATGGTTGCGGTGCGATAGGTAGAAGGCGCCATGCGAATTTCCCATCCCTGAGGACGACTCATTCGATCAATCGCAGCGAGCTTAGCGCCTGCCTCTACGCAGGCCATACCTGGCTTTATCCACTTCACTGCGTTCATCAGGCTCATGTCTAAAATGACACCACCTGCTAGTGGAATAGCCTGTCCATAATTGCCAGTGCCCGCACCGCGTACGGTTAGCGAAACTTGGTGATCGACGCAGGCTTTGGCAACTTTGAGAACTTCGGCTTCTGTTTTAGGTCTAACCACGAGATCACCTACTTTGTCGGCCAGTTGGTCGGCCAAAATAGGGCTGAAATAGTAGTAATCCTTAGACAGTTTATTGACTTGAGTAGGGGCGATCGCATACTCAATCCCACCCAAACTTTCGGCAAAGACAGCCCAGTCTAACGACTGAGCTGTGGCTGATAGTTGCGACAAGGATTGTGCAGAAGATGTCATACGAAATTCATCTCAATGGAGGGCAAACCATCAGGCAGCCATTAACTTGAACAGGCAAGTAACGTACTTTTACGGAGGGATAACTCTGTTTATATTGCCAATTATTGGTAGGTAAGCGCATCGCTTCACGACCGCTTTATGTTCATCACTCACTACAATATATAAAGCTTATGATGTCCGCTAATCCTATCGCTTCATTTCCGCTGTGGCAGTATCTTCGCCAGCCTATCGGTCAGAGCGACCGCAAACTCATCGTTAGTCCCATGAAGTTTTGGCACACGCAAAAAGTGCATTACATCGAGCGCTGCTGGGTAATGTCTTATGTGCCCGAAGAGCGCGCCCATTAGCATCAAGAGCCTGATTATTCTACGCTCTGGCTGAGTTCTTGTTTTGCTTTTGTCCAGTCAGCGATCGCAGGACTTAGCCACAGCCAATTTCCACCCAGCGTCTTCGCACTAAAGTCAGCAGGCGCTTCACTCATCACCTTACGGTACGCATTATCAGCCTGGTCTAGCAGGCGATTACGCTCACTATTATTCGCCTCTATCTTAGCAAGTGACAGCGAGGTCATCGCCAGCCCCGCGTAGGCGTTCAAAATGTATTCCCTAGCAGGCTTATCCGAAAAATAAATGCTTTGAGATTCGCCCTGACGCTCGGCTAGCTCAATGGCCTTATTCCAAGCCTCTAGCGCCAGCTCTTCACGACCCACCGCGTATTGCGCAAAGCCCAAGGCCATCGCAATTTCCATCCAGTCGGGCTCACTGTCCAAAGCCGCCGTCCATGAGCGCATTGCATCGTCAGCAGAATAGTCCGTACTGCCCTGTTTAGCGAGGCTCCACTGAGCGCGACCTTTGAAGAAGGACACGATAACGTCTTGCTGCTGTCGGTTGTCTGCGGTTTCTAGCGCCGCGATCGCCGCTACATACTCACCGTCTTCAATCAATTCTTTAGTGGCATTGGCAGCCACATCTAGCTGCCCCTGGTTCAGCGCAACTTCTACTTGCGCAGGCAGCCCTAGCTCGTTAGTTGAAACGGCTGGAATGACAGGCTGAGGATTACGCGATCGCCCCACAAGAGCCACCGTAATCACGCCAAGCAGCACAACAGCCGCCATCGAAGCCATTCCGGGTACCGTCAGCAGCTTGGTATGCAGCGTATGGCTACGAGTCAATCGCTCACCTATCAGCTCAGGAGTTTGCCGCCTCTCTCGTATCCAGGCCAGTGCCACCCACAGACCCTCGTTTAATCCCCGAGCTGACCTCTGGTCGCTGTTCATTCGGCTGCATATCTGACCTATTTTTAGACGGGACATCGCCTGCCACTGACGACGGGATTGGGGCAACGGAGGGCTCTCCGTAAAATCCAGTGGGCGTTTCTATCTCTTCGGGCACGCGCAGTTCTCCATCAATCTCAGCTGGGGTCAGTGGCGATGAGAGCCTTTTTACCATGGCATCTGCATCGTCAGCATCGTCACTATCAACTATCTTTTCAGAGGTAGATCGCACTCCATTCGCACTGACTACTGAGCGCTTTGGCTGAGGAGAAGGCCAGTCAATATCGGCAAGTCCTGGCTCGGAGAACATATCACCAAACGGGTCGTTACGCGAGTCCAGAAGGCTAGGGTTTTCCCTGTCGTCAGACGTTTTGAGCAGGTATCCGTTGAACGAAGGCTGCATATAAAGCGTCGGCAGTGCCCAGTAGAACTGATGCGAGCCATAAGCAGAAATCAGTCCCTGGCGCGTTCGATTCAAACTTAAGTCAATCGACTGGCCTTTTCTTAAGTTGCGATAGAGCAGCTGGGTAAACGTAATTGCCACATGATCAGGAATCCGCTCAGCCATGGCAATCACTCCAGGCATTCCTCGGTTCACCAAAGCCTGCGCTAAGTTACGCTCCTGCCATCCCTGTTCAGAACCAGCGCTATATCCACCTCGGCACGAGTTGAATACCGCTAACCTAATGCCATTGTTAACTAACAGCCCAGCTAAATCTTCACCACTTAAGCGCTCGGTCAGGCCGCTTTGCCGACTCACTAAATAAAGGTCACCGCCTGCATCGCCTAAGTTGCTGTGGCCCGCATAGTGCAGCACCTGATAGTTACCGCGATCCAGCTCCTGGGTCAATTCGGCCCGTCCAGGCTGCTCCAAAATCTTGAGCTGAACGTCTAGCAGCGAATCATCGTACTCCGAGCCTACCGGATGCAGCTCAGACTGGAGCTGAGCAACCTCCTGCTTCAGTTCCAGCCTCTCTTGATCATCAGGAGAGGCGATCACCATCAAAATCCTGAGAACTTTTTCCGGCAAATTCTGTCTAGAAATCTGTATGGGATGTCCCTGCCGCTGATCCAAGATATAGCGAGAGAAAATAACGTCAGTCCCCGTTGCCAAGGGACGGGTTCTCGCATGCAAAGCTTCCCACGGCAGCTGCTGCAAGCGGCTATCTTTCATACCAATTCGCAGACGCAATAGCTCTTGACGGTTCTGAGCTACACCTTGCGCGGTAACCCAGCTGTCATGCAGCTGACCTTTAAAGAGTTCGTCGTGCAGCATCTGGCCTAGGCGCACCAAGGTGGCCGTATCAGGGCTGTCTGGCAGTACGCGGAGGCCGCGTTGACCTGCTCTGGTTGTGGTTTGCTGCCCTTGTAGCAAACCCAGCAACGGGTCATGCATAAGCGACTTGGTTTGCGCCAGCCACTGAGCAACCGGCCAGCGAACCTTTTCCTCGGCTAGCTGCACGCCTTTTGCAACGTTTTCTGTACGCACCAAGTACTGATCGCCACCTACGGCAGTGATGGATATTTCAAATTCCTGAATCACAGCTGCTCTCATCCCCTGACGTACAAATTTGAGATAGGCCCATTGCACCGCCGCGCTTACTATTCTAAGCACTTTAGCCTAGCAGTGTATCCATGTCCTAAACGCTGACATTGCGATGATACGAGCGCGTGCGATTCTCTATGAAAAAGCGATACCAAAGCTCACAAAAGACCTATCTCTTTTTCTATAGTAAAAAGCGGCATCGCCTCTACGTAGGCTAGCTAGGACAGTTACCCTCTTGCCCACTCATTCCGGTTATCTTAAAGCGCTCTGAGCAATCTCACGGATAGCTTACCCACTGCGCGCGAAACAGCAGGCAACGCGGCATATTCTTACGACTCCAGCAGAAACAGTCTCCTGTTTCAAGTAGGTCATAGCGCTCTGGCAAGGAGTCGGCTGGTGTATCTGGCACTTAGGTATAGCTATAGCGGCTAGCCTTTCTGCACACACCGATCGCTATAATCAAAACCTGTGGGCTTAGGTCGTTCATTTGTACTAGCTAATTTATGGTTGCGACTTCAAATAAAAAGGGTTCTGATAGTCAAACCGATAGCGAACAGCTAGCCGAATCAAGAGCTTTACAGCTGCAAAAAATTACGAATAGCCTGCGGCCGGGGCAAAAGTCACTAGCACAGTGGCGTTCTGGGCCATTGGCCGTTTCAGCCGTTCCAGGCTCTGGAAAGTCTACAGGGATGGCGGCGGGAGCGGCGATCGCGATCGCTCACCACCAGCTACACGCCCGCAAACAGCTCGTCCTCGTCACCTTCACACGGTCAGCCGCTGCCAATCTGAAAGCCAAAGTTCGCCATCATCTCAGAGAACTTTCCCTTCCACTCAATAGCTTCGTAGTACACACCCTACACGGACTGGCTCTCAACATTGCCAGCCGCCACCCTGAAGTTTCAGGCATCAACCTTTCACCTTTAGATTCTGAAGGCACTACGCTCGTTTCCCCAACGCAGAGCCACCGACTCATTCGCACGGCAGTTGAACGCTGGATTGAGGAAAGTCCAGCTAGCTATCAGCGTCTAATTGAAGGCAACAGCTTCGATGGAGAAGAGACTGAACGATTGCGCAGACAGTCTGTATTACGCACAGAAGTGTTGCCTGCGCTGGCCTATACCGTTATCCATGAGGCTAAAAGTTCAGGTCTTTTACCTGAAGCACTTAGCGAAATTGCGCAAACAATGCAGGTCAGCGTGCCAAAAGATGGCGCTGATTACGACGTAGTAGTTATTGCAGCGGGTCTATACGCTCACTACCAGACTTTGCTTACTGGTAAAGGATTAATCGACTACGACGATATGATTCTAGCGGCGCTTAAAACGCTAGAGGAAACCGACATCCGTAAGCTGTGGCAAAGTCGCGTGTTTGCCATTTTTGAAGATGAGGCACAAGACTCTTCTCCTTTGCAAACTCAGCTGCTAGAAGTGCTGGCGGCAAACCCAGAGGACTTGCGTGCGCCGATCAATCTGGTGCGTGTGGGCGATCCAAATCAGGCGATCAACTCTACGTTTACGCCTGCTGATCCAGTTTTTTTTAATCAGTTTTGCGATCGCTGCCAAGAAAGCGGCAGACTCGCCAGCATTGAACAGGCAGGCAGAAGCTGCTCGGCCATCATGCAGGCTGCTAACTTCACGCTGCACTGGGTCAATAAAAACGGTGCCAGACAGGCCTTTCGTAGCCAGGACATTTTGCCAGTTGGCCCTGGCGATCCACAGCCAAACGCAAATCCAGCGCCGATTGGTGGGGGCGTGGAGCTAGTCAGACCGAAGAGTACGGTTGATACAGTGAGGCAGCTTGCGAAAAGGGTTGTAGAGGCCTTCGAAGAGAATAGAGAAATCAGTGCAGCGGTACTCGTTCGAGAAAGTCGTCAGGGAAGGTTTCTAAGAGAAATTTTGGAAGATCCAGACCGGCTTGGGTTTGTTTTTGAGGCAACAGGTATTGAAATTTATGATGTGGGTGCGCGCGATCGCAAAACCCACATCCCCCGAGAAATTCTCGATCTTCTCCAATTTATTGAGCGCCCCCACTCTCCCGACAACATCAAAGCCGCCCTACGCGTCCTTGTCTCCCGCCAGCTGGTTCCCACGCAAGATCTCAATCCGCTGGCCACAAACCCCGAGCAATTTCTCTACCCTGGCCCGCTAGATACGCCACCCCAAACAGCCGCCGCCCAGCAGGCCCGCCGATACTGCGCCGCCCTCATCCGCGCCCGCCTAGAGCTGCCCGCCTACCACCTCATTCCATTCCTCGGCCTCACCCTCGGCTACGACCAAAGCGAACTGGCCACTGCTGACAAACTCGCCGCTCGCATCGCCCAACAAACCTTAGAAGACAGCACGCTTACCGCAATGCTCGGAGCCTTGCAAGAGCTTCTGAGTAGCGAACGGTTTCGCGCAGTAGAAGCCGAAGATACTGAATCGCAATACACCCAGCCCGGTCAGCTCACCATTATGACCATGCACAAAGCCAAAGGCCTCGATTGGGACGCTGTTTTCCTTCCTTTCTTACACAAGCGCAACATTCCTGGCGAAGCCTGGATTCCTCAGCAAATGCAATTTCTCGGAGATTTTGCACTCGACGAGGTAGCCCGCGCTCAGCTCCGCGCTCACACGCACGCTGTATATGCGCAAGACCGCAAGCCTGACCCTGTTCCCAATATCGAAGACGCTTGGCAGCAGGCAAGTAACCTCAAAAAGGCTGAAGAATTTCGCTTACTCTATGTCGCCATGACCCGAGCCAAAAAGCTGCTGTGGATGTCTGCCGCTCGTCAGGCACCCTTTACCTGGAGCAAGCCAGACAACCTTCAAGACGCAGAAGCCTCTCCCCTTTTCACAGCCCTCCGCCAGCAAATTTAATCCAGTTCTTCATCCTGCGCCTGATTCAGAATTTCTTCAAAGCAAGCTTCGCCAATCGTGGTCGCAGGCGTGCCTGGATCGTTGAATAGATATTTTCCGATTAGCTGTACTTCTTCAGCTGGCTTATTAAAGCTAATTCTTTTGGTTTGATTTGCCTGTGGCGAAGGTGAAGGCAAATTTGGAATATACCGTTGCTCAACCGCCATTTTTTTATCTTTAACCGCTTTCCAAAGCGAAGGCCCGCCTGACTTACTAGCCAAATTACTTTCTGACGAATCACCCGTAAAAGGCGCATTTCCCGCATCTACCGATTTGACCCGTTCAAACATCGCATCAGGATCTTGAGCTTTGGCGTTCCGCGTTCGCTCCTTTTCTTCTTTAGATAGCTGCTTCCATTTAGTCGTGTACGTCGTAAATAGTTTCAGGCCTTCTCTCATACGCTCTTTCACATGCAAATAAAGCTCTGACGAGGCATCAATCCCTCGCTTAGTCGTGGTGATTGGAAGCTTTCTAGCATCGGTGCTTTTGAAGTGAACGATGCCTGCAATAGAAATATGTTGAGGGTGATATTTGGGCACGCCAGCTTCACCCCATCCCGTCAAAATGGTTTTATCGTTGGCCACCACCACGCGGTCGTTACAAACAATTGTCCAGCCAGCCGTATCTCGCTTGCGACGCTTGCTTGTAGAAGCATTGCTGACTTCTTCTTCAGTGGGTAAATTCCGGTGAAAGCCAACTGCAACGGTGACTTCAACATCTTCTTCGGAAGCTTCATAGAGGTATGGCGCGATCGCCTCAACTTCCTTATCCTTCAGCTTCGTCATCCCTTCCCACTGCAACGCCAGCGGCCTAAACTTTATCGGCTTGTCATTCACCGAAATTTCAAACCCTTTAGCAATGATATAGCTGTACAAGGACTCTACTTCCTGAGCCAGCTCCGTCTGAAAAGCCTTCACCGAAAACTGACTAGCCACCTCATCGCGCAGCTCAAGAATTTCAACCACCGTTCCATTCCGCCCCAACTCAGGCTTCGTAATTTTGAGTGGTAAATCCCATGTATCGTCACTGGCAAGCCAGTCGGGCTGAATCATTACCTTAAAGGCATCTTCCTCTGTCTGAGACAGCACCTGAGCAGACTGACCCATCTTAAAAATGGCCCGCTTCATCCCAATACCATAGGTGCCAATTGTGGCAATGTCGTCATCATCCGTGACATCTCTAGGCTTACCCATTCGAAAAGCGTATCGCTGCGCCACCTCTAGCGGAATGCCACCGCAGTTATCTTCTATTTTGAAGCCCTCTTCTGAAACCTCTATCTTTGCCCAAAAGCCCTCATATGGCTTCTCTGACGGCGATTCATGCCGAATTGTCCGCTGAATGCCGTCTATGCAGTTGTCTAATAAGTCAAGAATTGCATCCTTAAGATCGATATCTCGCGTCAGCATCTCCACAAAAAAGTTCTTAGTCGGCGCAGCATTAATTGAATTCTTAGCCATAGAAAGGAATATACAGATGCTAAAGGCTCTTGCAATAAACTCTATCGCAACGGTCGGTTTCTACACCGCTCATTGGCTGATAGCCATTTTTCTCGTACAGGCCAACCGCTTCTTTTAGGGCAGTGGCCGTCTCGACCCACACCTGCGTAAATCCTTTATCCGCAGCGGCCTGCTCTAGCTGAGCTAGCAAAAATCGTCCAAGCCCATGGCCCCGAGCTTCTGGCAGCAGGTACATTTTTCGGACTTCAACAGCCCGATCTCCTCGGTCTATCGGATGATAGCCACCCGTCCCAACGATCTGCCCCAAGTGTTCAACCACCCAAAACTCACCGCCTGCATCTAGATAATATTTCTCAACCTCTACAGCGTCCTGATCGCTACAGCCGCCGCAGTTTACTTCCCACCCCAAACCGTATTCGGTTAGGACAGATCTAATAACGCTGGCTGCTAGCGCGCGATCGCCCATCATCCAATCTCGAATTAAAAAGTCCTTGAACAAAACATGCATGATGACTCCTCAGATTGTATCCACGAATTCTTTACGCTTTTATACAGAAACTTTATACAAACACCTTAAGTCCTGCTTAAAGGAAAGGTGATACAGATCACTGGCATCTTAAATCTAGGACAAGAAATGGCTCAGCTAACCGGAAACTTCGAAGGCACCGCAGGCGCGGATATTTTTGCTGGCAGTATCACACCCGCAGAGCAAACTGTCGAAGACAACGTAGTCACAGGTGCAGCTGTCAAGCAAGTCATTATCGATACTTTTGGTGGAACCGACACCATCGAGGCCATTACTGAAGTCGATAATAGCGGCGTTGCTGACAATCCAGGAGCGCTTTTTCTCCCGAGAAACGGTATCGGCATGACCAATGCTGATATCAACACAGGCAGCGGCGCTGATCAGGTAGCTATCTCAAGCAGTGCCGACTCTTTGGTAACAGCTATCAGCACAGGCCTCCAAGATTCTTTCATTGAAACAGATACAGGGCGCGACACTATCAATGTGAGCAGTAGAGCAACCTCAGGATCTAGTCTTAGTAGGCCAGGTACGTCCAGCACAGGCGTCAACTTTGCAACCATTAGCGCAGGCGATAGCAGTGACACTATCGAAATCGATAGCGCTACGACGAATGATCGCGCTGAGGGTTTAGCGGACGCTGTTGACGTGGGTATTAGCCAATCAACGCTATTGGGCGATGGCGGAGCTGACATCATTACTGTGAAATCAGAAGCGACTGGAATCAGTAACTCTGGGAACGCGACCAGTACAGGGGCTGGACAGCAGTCGAACATCAAAGGGGGCGATGGCGGCGATCGCATCTCTGTCAGTGCGATCGCAAATGGTATCAGTATAACCGGCGGCAGCAGCAGCGCTATTGCTGAAGGCATTAGCGGTGGCACCTTCGTAGAGGGCGGCAATGGAGCCGATACGATTACATTAAGCGCGCTAGCCGATGCTGGCAGAGTTTTTGATCGCAGCATTGGCGGCGTCGTCGGCGGCCCTGCAAAAGCCTATGGTGCGATCGACTCTTTCGTAAGGGGAGGCGACGGTCGTGACACGATTGATATTTCTGGCACGATCCAATCTAGCTTCAGCGCGCCTAACTCTTTTGCCTACGGTGTACTTAATACCAACGTCGATGGTGGAAACGGTGCAGATACCATCAAAATTAGAGCGTCTGGCTCTGTTGAAGCAACTGATTCTACTCGCTACGGCGCAGCGAGCTCTGTTATCAGCGGCGGGCTAGGCAGCGATACTATCGAAATTTCTGTTGATGCCGCGCCAGGTGTATCAGCCAGCGCGGGCGTACTCAATACGACTGTCAACGGTGGAGCGGGAAGAGACACTATCAAAATTAGCGGCCTTGGGTTTGATATTCAAGACAGCTTGATCTTAGGTGGTGATGGCGCAGATACCTTTGACACAGGCATTGGAACGGGCACTGTTTTAGGTGGCACAGGTACAGACACCATTAAGCTCGACTTCTTCGATCAGGCTACGATGTCTATTCAGCAGCTTGGCGAGAATGGCTTAGAGATCACAGGCACTCAAGATAAAACGGGAGCTAGTGCAAACTGGACTCAGAAGATCTTTGAGATGGAGTCTTATGAAGTTGCAGGCACAACCTACGACGCAGCAGGCGTCGTTAGTCTGTTGGGCTAGAGAATTGTTGAATTGATCCAGCCAGACTTCGACTCCGCTCAGCCCTCGGAATTGTCAGCGCTCAAGATTGATAGATCCTGTGACTTGAAGAGAATCGGTGGCAGCATCTACTGGCGGCTAAGCGGAGTCGTAGGCTCTGCCTTCTCGTAGAGTAGCCAAAACTTACCGATCTGAGAAGGCCCAACTGCTAACTCCTTTTCCTAACTGTGTATCCGAGGCTCCGGGTATAGCGTGCTCAAGATACGGCTCTCCTGCTCGGCTAGCTCAGTCAATCGCTCATTGACCAAATTAACATCAAAATAGGTCGTCGCTAGCAGCCAGTAGCTACCGTAGTGACGAGCTTCTGAAGCCATTAAAGATCTGTAGAATTTCGCGAGCTGCGGATCGGGTAGATGCTCACCTAGCAGGCCCAGCCGCTCATGACTACGAGCCTCTATAAGTGCCGAGACTAATAATAGATCCAGCATGCGGTCGGGTTCTTGTCGGCGCACGCATTTTTTTAGTTGTGCGCCATAGGGTGGTGGTGTTACGGGCTGTAAGGGAATGCCGCGTCTATCCAACCACTGATTAACCTGTTCGTAATGGCTGAGTTCTTCTTGAGCGATCGCAGTCAATTCGCGCACCAGCTTATCGCTAGATGGATATCGCGACATCATCTGAATCGCTGTGCCCGCCGCCTTTCGCTCGCACTGAGCATGGTCTAGCAAAATCGTGTCTATATTCGCGATCGCCTGCGCCACCCAATCAGCAGAAGTCGGCGTCTTCAAAAACTTAATCGTCGGCTTAGCGCTGGACTTTACCTGAGTAGCAGTCAAGGAACCTACAGCCCTTATCGAAACGGACTCATATTGTAGTCCTATTGCTTGCCTTGCAAATGCTTAACCAAACCCTCTAAGCCCAAACGGTAGCTGTCTGCGCCGAAGCCACTGATTTGGCCGACGGCAACCGGGGCAATGTAGGAATGCTGCCGAAAGGCTTCTCGCTTATGAATATTACTTAGGTGTACTTCTATCGTGGGAATCGCAACGGCGGCGATCGCATCTCGAATCGCAACGCTGGTATGTGTGTACGCACCTGGATTAATTAAAATGCCCTGGTGGCGACTCAAGGAAGCTTGAATCGTATCCACCAGGGCACCTTCATGATTGGACTGAAAGAATGTCAGCGTCACACCTAGCGAACTCGCTGTTTCAATCAAAGTCTCATTAATATCTTGAAGCGTTTGAGAGCCATATATCTCTGGCTCCCGTTTGCCCAACATATTAAGGTTAGGCCCGTTCAAAACAAGAATGCTAATCAAAGTTGCACGCTATCTACGGCGACCGTCACGATCGTCTACTGGAATGGGAATCGGCTCGTGCTCGGGCTGAGCTTGTGGGCCGAGCAAAGCATCAACTACTTTGTCAATCCACTCTCTGAGCTTTTCTAGGGCCTGATCGATATAGTCCATGAGCTAGATTGCTCCCTCTCATCATCTTGCAATAATTCGCCTTGCGCAGTTTGGAAGGGGGTTAGCCCCTATGCCAGTGCCAGAAGGGAACAGAAGTTATACGAAATCAGTATCTGCTAAGAGAGCACTGAAACACTTAACTTATGTATTTATGATAACCAATTAAGAGGAATGATCAAGGCGGGTTGAACGAGAATTTACATAATCTCCTGTATTTCTTTAGAAGGAGATACGCCTTAAGGGGCAGAGTCCTTTGCCGAAGTAAGCTGAAGTCTCAGGTGATTCAAGGCACTAAGCCCGCTACGCTGACGAATTTGGTCGCGACTGAGATCGGTTCCGAACAGATGCTTTTGTGTTAGGGTTCCGGCGGCTGAGGCAAGGCCAATGTAGACCAGGCCTACTGGCTTTTCGTCGCTTCCGCCGCCTGGCCCTGCAACGCCAGTGATGCTAAGGCCCCAGTCTGTACCAATGCGATCGCGTACCCCTTCAGCCATCGCCGCTGCCACTTCCTCGCTAACCGCACCACAGCTAGTCAGTACACCTTCATCAACACCCAAAAGACCTTGCTTCACGCGATTGTCATAGGAAATTACGCCGCCCCAAAAATAAGCAGAACTTCCCGGCGTGGCCGTTAGCGACTGGCCCAAACCACCACCCGTACAAGATTCAGCAACGCTTAGCGTCAGCGATTGAGCCTGTAGAAGCTGACCAACGACTTTTGCCAATGTATCGTTGTCCTGCCCGTAGCAATAGCTGCTGCTGAGCTGCAAGATCTTTTGAGCAACTGGATCGATGAGCTTGTTTGCAGCTTCTACCGATTCAGCACGCGCTGAGATACGCAGTCTCACTTCTCCTTCTCCTGCGTAGGGCGCAACGGTTGGATTTTCTAGGTCTAAGAGTGATCGCACTTTCGTCGCTAGCGTCTCCTCCCCAATCCCCCAAAATTTCAAAATCCGGCTGTGAATCACACCATCAGCCCAGCCATTAGCCTGAAGGTAAGGCCGCGCAGTCTCCTGCCACATTGATTTCATTTCCCGAGGTACGCCAGGAAATGTCATTACCAGCAGGCCTTTTCTAGGCTCCCAAATTACACCAGGTGCAGTTCCCACTGAGTTGGGCAAAACATCTGCACCTTCTGGCAGCTTTGCCTGACGGCGACTCACATCGTTTAGCTCGCGGCCGCGACTGGCGAATTTAGCTTTGAGATCTGCGACGACTTCTGAGCGCTCTGATAGCGGCGTGTCGAAGAAATCTGCCAGAGTGGCGATGGTGAGATCGTCAGGTGTGGGGCCAAGGCCGCCGGTGAAAATGAGGAGTCGGGCGCGTTCACAGGCAATCACGACTGCCCGTTGAATGCGTGAAGGATTATCACCAACCACCGTCTGATAGTGATGTGAAATGCCTAGGCTAGCAAGCTGCTGGGCAATATATTGCGCATTGCCATTCACGATATCGCCTAGCAATAGCTCTGTGCCAATACAGATAATCTCAGCGCTCTGGTTCATAGCTTCTGGTTCATAGCTGCTTGCTTTACTTTTAGTGTCATGCTGTTTGGCTAGCGAGCATGTCGTAGCGCCTGCCAGCCGGTATAGCTAAGCAACGCAGTCGAAGCAAACACGAAAGGAATACCCGCGCGCAAACCAGCGAACGCCATCGCCAAAGAACCCACCCAAAGCGCTAAAACGTAGATAAATAAGACGGTAAATCGATGGGAGAATCCTGCTTTTAGCAGACGATGATGTAAGTGACGTTTATCAGCTACAAAAGGCGAGAGTCCCTTGCGCATTCGCAATAAAATCACCGCTGACATATCTAAAATCGGAATCGCTAACGTCAGAGAAGGTAGCAGAACAGCTACCGTGGTTACGCCCTTTACTAAGCCAATAATGCCAACGCCCGCTAAGGTGAACCCAATAAAATACGCGCCACCATCGCCCATAAATATTTGAGCCGGATTAAAGTTGTAGCGCAAAAAGCTCAGTGCGCCACCTGCCAAAGCAGCTGCGATCAAAGCAGCGGCTGGCTGCTGCATGTAAAGGCTCACGACCATCATGACTACAGCGGCAATTCCTGAGACGCCCGCCGCTAATCCATCTAAGCCGTCAATCCAGTTGATAGCGTTGGCCATACCCACCAGCCAAAAGATAGTCACGATTAGGCTGAGCCAATCGGGTAGTTGAATGATGCCTGTTTCAACCAGGGGTAGGCTTAAAAACGCAATATCGACGCCGACATACCAGGCCATTGAAGCAATGACTGCCTGCATAATTAGTCGGCTAATGGCAGAGAGGCCAAATAGATCGTCCACTAGGCCAATGAGGAAGAACCCTAAGCCGCCAAGTGTGACGCCCCAAATAGAGTTGTCAGTTACCGGATCGAGGGGAAGCCCGTCGGAGCCTAAGAACCCGCCAGTGAACCAGACAACTAGCAGGGCAATTAGGACGCCAAAGAAGATTGAAACGCCACCTAACCTCACCATCGGCTGGCTGTGAACTTTTCGACCACCGGGCATATCAACTTTTCCGCTGGCCAGTCCGGCTTTTTTCACTAGCGGCGTGAGAAAAAGGACGACGACTGCTGAAATGACAAAGGCGGCGAGATGATAAGACGGGAACGCCATCAGGACAGATGTTTGTAGGATGGGCAGATTACAAGGACGCACCTTTTTATGTCAAAGGCTACAAATCGTCAAACGATACATCCGGGATGTTAGCGCTAGCAAAATCAGCACGTACAGGTGCTAAAAATGTTGAGATGTAGCTTGCTAAAAGGATTTGGGTACTGCTTGACCCCTGTTGGGCGACAGTATACCCCTTTACAATCTACCTAAAGTGCGGGAAATATCAACAATCCCTCATACGAATTACTGAAAATATTTGCATAGGCCTGTCTTTATGCCCAAGCTGCGCACAGTAGCCCAAAGCGAAACGGCCCCGAACACATCGTCACAAGTGCTCAAGGCCGTTTCTTTTTCTAACTGAACCGAATTGTCGTCTTAGTTTAGTGTCTCAGCCTCTACACGAGTGCAGGCTCTGCAACCTGTAGGTGAGGGTAGAGGGGGAAGCGATCGCACAAGCTCAAAACGCGACGCTTACAGTCGTCTTCAACAGCGCCATCTTCTGGGCTAAGCAAACGATCGGCCAAAATATTCGCAATCTCTACGAACTCATTTTCACCCATGCCGCGAGTCGTCATCGCAGGGGTGCCGAGACGCAAACCGCTAGTCACGAACGGAGACTCCGGATCAAACGGCACGGTGTTTTTGTTAGCCGTCACGTTCACTTCACTGACCAAGGCATCGGCAATCTTGCCAGTCATGCTAATAGAACGTAAGTCCATCAGCACCAGGTGATTGTCAGTACCGTCAGAGACGACTTTAATACCACGCTTTTGAAGCTGAGCGGCCAGTGCCTTCGCGTTTTTAATTACCTGCTGGCAATATTCCTTAAACTCAGGCTGAAGGGCTTCACCAAAGGCAACCGCTTTGGCCGCAACCACGTGCTCCAACGGGCCACCTTGGCTACCTGGGAAAACAGCCTTGTCAAACTTTTTGCCTAAGTCGGCATCGCGAGTCATGATCAGGCCTCCGCGCGGGCCGCGCAGGGTTTTATGCGTGGTGGTCGTTACCACGTCACAGTGAGGAATAGGATCTGGGTGAAGGCCGGTGGCTACTAGGCCCGCGATGTGAGCGATGTCGGCCATGAGGTATGCGCCTACTTCGTCTGCGATCGCTCTAAACTTTTGGAAGTCAATCGTTCGAGGATAGGCAGAGTAGCCGCAGATGATCATCTTAGGCTTGTGTTCTAGGGCGATCGCTCGAATCTCATCAAAGTCTAGCTGCTCAGTTTCACGGTTTACGCCATACTGAACCACATTGAACCACTTGCCTGAAAAGTTCACAGGAGAGCCGTGCGTGAGGTGGCCGCCATGAGACAAGTCCATTCCTAAAATAGTGTCACCAGGCTGAAGCAGCGCTAAAAACACCGCGAAGTTCGCCTGCGCGCCTGAGTGAGGCTGCACGTTTGCATGCGCCGCGCCAAACAGCTTTTTGACCCGATCAATTGCTAGCTGCTCCGCCTGATCGACAAATTCACAGCCGCCGTAGTAGCGCTTGCTTGGGAGCCCTTCTGCATACTTGTTTGTAAGCACTGACCCTTGAGCTGCCATTACAGCCGGAGACGTAAAGTTCTCGCTGGCAATGAGCTCCAGGTGCGTTTGCTGACGATTCAGCTCTTTGTCCATAATGGCGGCTAGCTCTGGATCGCCCTGCTGCAAAAAGTCGATATTAGCCTTACTCATCTATTCAATCCTTTTAGTTTACGAAGCATGGCCTAGCTGCTAGAAGGCCTCAGCTCAAATGTCTTTTGCGGAGGCAAACCAAGGCCTTTACTGGCCTTCAGTGGCTCTGTCACTGGCTCTGGGAGGTTTTTATGATAGCGCCTTGCAACCCCGAATCGGCGGGCGATCGCAGCCAAATTCCATGAACGAACAGAATGTAACTTGATACGCTCTCTGGATAGATTGCCAAAATGTAACGCTTTGAAACATATAATAGAGAAATTAGGCATTAAAGAAAGACTTTGCTTTGGGCATTGCGATCGCCAGCGCTACTCGCTTGTGTTGGCTGTAGCCCGGTTGGCATATAAAGTAGGGACAGCGATTCGCTCGATATGCACTACTTCGCCCGACTGCAAACACCTGTTGCGCTTCAGTTTTTTCTACGGCTCATAGCGACTTGCCACTGTTCATTTTTTCCAGTTTGAGGCATTGATGCTGCAACTGACCCATCCTTCCACTACTACCCCCGCTCCTAAATTTGTGCCAATTGAGGAGTCTTACGAGCGATGTCGTCAGATTACGGCAGAGTATTCCAAAACGTTCTATATGGGAACGTTGCTGATGCCAGAGGCCAAGCGTCGGGCCATCTGGGCTATCTACGTATGGTGCAGGCGCACTGATGAACTCGTGGATGGCCCCCAGGCAAAGTTCACCACAGAAAGCACGCTAGATCACTGGGAGCTACAGCTAGAATCTCTATTCTCAGGCCATCCTAAAGATGATTTGGATGTGGCCCTCGTCGATACGCTTAGCCGCTTTGAACTAGATATCCAGCCGTTTAGAGACATGGTCTCCGGCCAGCGCATGGACTTACATCAGTCGCGCTACGACACTTTTGACGAGCTAAAGCTTTACTGTTATCGGGTTGCAGGCACGGTTGGGCTCATGTCCACGACCGTGATGGGCATGGACAATAGCGTGAACGCTGCGCCATGGCGGCGGGCTAACCCAGCGGTGCCGCCAATTCCCGAAGCCGTGTCTTTAGGTATGGCCAATCAGCTGACGAATATTTTGAGAGATGTGGGTGAAGATGCTAGGCGCGATCGCATTTACCTACCGCTAGAAGATTTGGCCCTATTTGACTACACCCAAGAAGATTTGTTTAATAGCGTAATTGACGATCGCTGGCGAGCCCTCATGCGCTTTCAAATTCAGCGAGCGCTTAAGTACTACCAGGAAGCAGAAAGTGGCATCAGTCGCCTGCATCCTGACGCTCGCTGGCCAGTGTGGACAGCGCTAATGCTCTACCGCAAAATTCTAGATGTAATTGTAGAAAATGACTACGACGTTTTCAATCGCAGAGCGTTTGTTCCAAAGATTCGGAAGTTCGCATGTCTGCCGCAGGCGCTGATTAGAGCCCGTATATCGTAGAAGCACAAACGATAAAAACGATAAAAAAGGCCATCTACTATTTGAGCAGATGGCCTTTTAATTATTCTGTCAGCCACAAATTACGAAGGCGTTGTCTGTGCAGCCAGCATTTCCTTCAGCTTTGCCAAATCCTGTGCCCAGCGAGGATCAGGCTCAGTTGCCGTAGATTGGGTTTCAGCAGGGGCAGCTTTGCCACCACCGCGACGGCTACCGCCACCTTTTTTAGATTTGCGAGCGCCGCCTTCACTGGCTTCGGTAGCATCGTCTTCTTTTTCGGTGCGAGGCATGGCTTTTTCCACCTTCAGCGTTGCATCTTGAAGCGTAGATCCGTTGTACTTTTCAACCAAAGCGTCTGCAATCTCATCGGTCTTAGCGGTTACAAAACCAAAACCACGACATTTGCCTGTTTTTCGGTCTGAAATAAGCTTTACAGAAACAAGATTGTCGGTTTCTTCAGTAAAAATAGCCTCGAACGCTTCGCGCTCTAAATCTCTAGGCAAATTGCCAAAGTACAAACGAACTGACATCGGGAATAACCTCTAACTTTTAAATTTGACTGCAAGCTTCAAGTGCGCCCAAACAAGTCAGAGGACGACTGTGATGCTTCACCCGTGGAGATATGAAAAGTTTTCTATCACAAGCTGCTTACTCGCGCCGCTACTCCGGTCAGCTGAGCAAGCTTTTTTTTTGCTTTAGCTTCCTTAAAGTATCACGATGGCTGTAGCCAAACCAAGCCAAAAAGTAGAACTTATACCTAGTCTGCTGAGCCGTTTCATTCCGTTATTTGAAGTGTTTTTGGTGGAAAAACGTACGGATTTTTGAACGGCTATTTTTTGCAACCAGTTGAGCAGAAGGGGCGTGCAGAAGAACCGTACAAAAGAAAAACCAGCCGGAAATCCGACTGGCTAATATGCTGTGTTGAGAGTAGGAGAACCCGTGCTCGCAGGCGACAAGTTCTTATGGTGAATTTAGCACCCTTTGTTAGCCTTCGCAATGTTTCTTAATATTCGAGGCAGTTTGTTAGTTCATTATTTTGTTCTGAAGTTCTTGAAAGAACTGACCGAACCCTAATAGCCATAGGCCTAAGCCGGTCGTGGTGATCGCAACTACTAAAGAAGCAATCGGATGAGCCGCCTCGATCACGGTGCCGTTACTCAGCCAAACCTTATCAATATCCATCCACACCTGGTTGCCACGCCGAAACCAGCCGAGCACCTGAACAGGCTTCCCCAATAAAGTAGACAGCTTTTTTTGCTTTCCGATTGCATTGCCTAACGGGCCAAGCACAGAGAAAAAGTGAAGCTTCAGCAGGCCCGCTGGCGTCTTAAGAATGAGGTCTTGCCCTAGCCAGTTAGCAATGCCAGGCCTACCTAACAAAGACCCTGGCAACTTCGTCGGAAGGCTATCTATCGGTAGTAAGCTCGGTTCACTTATCCACTGAGGTAGCTCCGCAGATTGAGACATATCGAAAGACAGGTCAGGAAAAAAGCGATTGATTCGGAGCATTGTGCCAAGCCCAATACCCATGAGGAGGCAAAACCAGAACGTTTTTGGATCTTTGTACATCCAGTCGATGACGGGCCATTCCTGCCAACGACCGATTGCACCGAGCAGCAAGAGACTCGAACCAACGAGTAAACCGAAAGCGCCACCGAAAAATGGCAGGCCTTGACCCATCAGCGCTAACCAGTTCTTCTGCGAAAGCGCTTGCTTGCGGCGAGGAGGCGCTTCTAAAGGTATTTCCAAGTCTAGTTTCCAATGTCGGGAATAGGCCATGATCAGGCGGAGGCGATCGCCCAGTGGCGGATGGCTATCGCTCACACTCATCCAACTTCTCAACGGATTCAAACTATCCCAGGCAAATAGGTGTGGCAGCGGCATTGTGCCGTACAGAGAATGGCGCGTTAGATCAATTGAGACCGGCAATAATAGGTCAGTTTGCTCAATCAGGATAGGGGTATAGCCTTGTTTTTCGACACTAGCAGCAAGGCAAAAAGATAGTTTGGCTAAAGCGCGCGCTAGACCGTTGGGGTTTCCAGTGAGTTCTGAAGCAGCGCGATCGCCATAATAAGTACGCACCCGACTCACCCATAGCAAGGGCAGTCGCAGCAGCCAAAAAATGGCATAGCTTACTGTAGCGACAGCACCCGCTATCCAGCTAAGCGGTTTTGACTTTTGATTTCCCCACAGCGCTAGCTGCCAATAAAGCTGGTGAAAAAGCTGAAGAATCAGACCTTGAATTGATAGCAAGGGCCAGTACCAGGTCTTCCAGTGAGACATTTCGTAGCTTACGAGCGTTGCGATTTCATCGGCAGAAAGCTGGGTGAGAAAACCATCACTGACTACCAAGCGAGCGTTACGCGGTAGCCAGCCGTAGGAGAAAATTAGAGGTACATCGGTCGGTAGCTTCCAGAGGGTGGGAAACGGCCAGCGGCGCTGTTGGCAGCGTTTGCCGATGAGGGCAGCGGCTTCTGGAGAATGCGCGCGAAGCTTTTGGGTTGAGAAGGGTTGACGGTTGGCGGTAAAGCGTAGGCATAAGTCCCAAAGCCACGGGGAGGCGATCGCAAGGACGAAAAGCAATCCTGAAAGTCGCCATGACCAGTCACCATATTTTTCAGATGCGTACTTCAGTGGCAGCAGGTTCATTACTCGATAGGGCAAAAACTTATCGAGGAAGTTCAGGCTGTTGTTGTAAAACGCAGCAAGGCTGTGAATGAGATAAAGCAGACATGCGTAGAGGGCGATCGCCCCGACTGTTTGAGCAAACCATAGTTGCGATCGCTTCATTTTTCCGAGCGATCGCCCTCTCGGCAGCCGCCCTGCATTTGGCCATTCATACAGCTGCGTATCAGCCTGGACAATCGCCGTCTGAGCAGCTTCATCTTCTACCGTCTCAGATTCAATATCCTCCACTTCACCATTTAGATAGGCGTAGTGAAACATTGAAGCTGGTGGTTGATCTTGCTGCTCTTCGGCCCTGAGCGCATTTAGTGATTCTGAGTGAGGCGGTACTGAAGAAAGTGGCTGAAATCCACTCGCGTTCTGAACGACCGCAGCCGGCTTTGTACGCGCTTCGATTTTGCCGAGAGTCGCCTTCGCCCACTGCTGCACAGAAGGCTGTGGACTCCGGCTAATTTTTGTGCATAATGACTGTGCTTTGGCCCAGTCCTGCTGTGCCATGTAGACGCGTACAAGGCCCATGCCCGCTTTGGTGCGATGGGTCAGGCTAGAGCAGCGGCTGAGTTTGGTAAGGGAGGCGATCGCCTTTGCGTAGTCACCCTGCTTATAGGCTTCAACGCCAGCTTTAAGCAACCTTTCTAAATCCCTTGCCGCAGTTGTCATAAGCCTTTCGTCGGTAGCGCCTCAGTTGCTCAGCTCTGTAGGATGCACAGGCTTCAGTTAAAGGGTACGCAAATCAACAAAATTTATAACTTCAGCTCAGCAACGCCCTATCATTAAGAAACGGTTAACAATCGCCTTTCACCGCTCAAACGCCACTGCCCAACTGTCAAAGGTTAAATGTCTAGCGCCTTACTTATTGCTTTACTCGCTTCAGTCAGCTTTGCCGCTTGGTTCGTCAGCATGTTGGTAGGCGGCGGAAGCCCGCTTATACTGATTCCACTAGTGACCTTGCTACTAGGTGCTCAGTCCGTCGCGCCCGTACTCACGATTGGCAGCGTACTGGGGAATGTGCAGCGTAGCGCCCTACTCTGGCAGCATATTGACTGGTCTCTAACGCTGTGGCAGGTGCCAGGTGTAATTGTGGGCTCGGTGCTAGGAGCCTATGCTTTTACGCAAGTGGAGGCGGAGGGATTGCAGGTTTTTATTGCGATCGCTCTTATTTATATGGTGGTGCATTCTCTTTTGAGCGATCGCATTAACCTGCCCAAAATCACCTTCAAAGTCTGGTACTTTCTACCGCTAGGTTTTCTAAATGCCATTGCCTCTGGCCTTGTCGGCAGCACCGGCCCCATCTTGAATCCGGCCTACCTTAGCTATGGCCTAGAAAAAGAGAAAATGGTCGCCACCCGAGCAGCAAGTCTCACGCTCACTCACGCCGTAAAAATCGCGACGTACACAGCGCTTGGGGTACTCTCACCCGACTTAGTCGGTTACGGATTAATTATTGGCTGCGCTGCGCTACCGGCAAACTGGCTGGGACGCAAAGTCTTAGAAAAAATGAGTGCCGAGCAGTTTCAAGTCGCTGTCGTTAGCTTTATCGGACTCAGCGGCGTGTGGATGCTTTGGCAGCAGCGAGCCTTTTTCGTACACTAATCTTTCTCCAAAATGCTTTCTACGAGGGCGTACAAATTCTCTTCGCTTTCACCCGCAATCTGTCGATCTTTAAGGTCAATCAGTCCTCTTGCAAGCTGACCAGCACGTTTTTTATAGTTAGCATTAGCCGCTAGCAAGTCTGTAAATACTTCCTGCTCTACTTCTAACCGACTCGCTTCATCTGGAATTGGAGAAGCAAATGCGGCTTCATCTACGTCATAGCGAAGTAGAAAAATTAACGCATTGCACTGTTCTTGTAGTTGCTTTTGCAGTGCCTTAGTATCTAGCTCTAGTCGGTCAAATCCTACAGTGCCAGTGATTCGCATCTCTACGATGGGCTGATCGTCAGGAATGATTTCTTTTGACTTGAGAGACTTTTCGATCAGGGTGATTGCGCCTTGCTGTACAGATTCTATGGGGTCTTGCGATCGCATCTTCAATGCCAACCTCACAATCGTCCGCTGCCGGTAGTCCGTCTTCAGCTCTGCATGAATCTTCCCTTCCTCATCAATCTCAACTAAATACGCCCCGCGCTTAAACTGACTCTCTTCTACGTTGTTCGCCTCAATCGAACCAGGGTTAAAAATCCAACCTTCTTCCTCATAATTCTTGTGAATATGGCCCAGCGCTAGATAATCCACCCCCGCCTCTTTTAGCGGCAAAACTTCCCGATAGCGCAAAGCTCCCGAATAGCGAGCAATCTGTCCTTCTAACCCATGATGAAATAGCAAGATAGAAGGCCCAGACGCAGGCGGCAAGTCACCTAGCGCCTCAGCAATTTGCTTAATCGCCATTGGAGCTGCCGCACCATACCAACTAGAACCCAAAATGCGAACGCCGCAGTCCATATCGATATAGCCGCCGCGCAACGATTCATCATCCCAATGAGAATAAAACGGCTCGCCTTGACTAATATTTCCAGGCTCTAGTAGCTTCAGCAGATTCCAATCTGACAGGTAACGCAGCCAGCTCGATTTTGTACCGTAAGGTGCATTGTCATGATTGCCTTCAATTGCGAGCACCGGAATATCTGCCTCTTGCAGCATCCGAAAGCAAAGCTGAGCCTGATTGAGAATAGCAGGCTGAATATTGCGGTGCTCGAACAAATCGCCGCCAACAATCACAAAATCTACTGATTCACCAACCGCATATTTTTCTAGTACATCGTACAGTGCATAGAAAAAGTCCTGAGTACGCGGCTTGCTATCGTAGCGATCAAAGCCAAGATGAATGTCAGATATGTGGAGGAATTTTGGCATAGCGAGAGGTTGATCAGGGTGTGTGTAATAGCTACGTTGACTCTAGAAACAGCTCGAACTAGCTAAGCGCCATAGTCTATTTGTAGGATAAACCCTAAACCGATGAGCGGTATCAAGCTTAAATGAGAAGGAAAGTTTTTGTAGGCAAACAGTATGACCGTTGAGCAACTCAACAAAGAATTTGGTATTCCTGGTCAGGGTGAAATCGTTGAAGGGAAAGGCGGCTTTCCAGTTATTGAAGTCAATAACAAGAAGGCAAAGTCAAAAATTTCAGTGTATTCAGGGCAGGTAATTTCCTTTCAGCCCGCAGGGGAGACTCAGGATTTATTGTTTCTGAGCGAAGCTGCTTATTACAAAACAGGAAAAGCTATGAAGGGCGGCGTTCCTATCTGCTGGCCTTGGTTTGGTCCTGACCCAGAAGGAAAAGGTCGCGCGAGCCACGGTTTTGTTCGCGATCGCATGTGGAATTTGCTGAGCGTTGAAGAAACGTCTTCAGGTGAAACAAAGGTGAAACTTGGCGTAAGTGCTGATGAGGAAACTCAAAAGGTTTGGCCCTACAGTTTTGAACTGGTAGTTGAGATTGTAGTGGGCGCTCAGCTAACTATTTCTCTTAACACTCAAAATACTGGAGACGAAGCTTTTTCGATTACTCAGGCTCTCCATACTTACTTTGCAATTGGCGACGTTAACAAAGTACGCGTTACGGGCTTAGACAATGCGCCCTATATCGATAAAGTAGATGGTGGCGCAGAAAAAACGCAGCATGGCGACATTACCATTTCAGAAGAGGTTGATCGGGTCTATACGAAGGTGAAACCTGAGCTGATCATTGAAGACGAGGCGCTAGGTCGTCGCATTCAGATTTCTTCAACCAACAGTCACACTGCCATTGTTTGGAATCCGTGGAAGGAGATATCTACCAACATGGCCGATTTGGAAGATCAGGACTATCAAAGATTTATTTGTGTAGAAACGGCTAATGCGGCTGATGAGGTAGTTGAGATCGCACCCGGTAGCGACTACACCATGAAAGCTATTTATGCCGTAGAACGAACCTAAATCTATCTAATCTCACTCAAGCAAAAAGCCCTCTGCATATTGTGCAAAGGGCTTTCTATTTTATTCAGCTATCAATCGAAGCGTAGTCGTTCAGACTATGCCGCGATGGAAGGAGCCGTGAGTGCAACAGGAGCAGACTCACCAGCAGCTAGGTCTAGTGGGAAGTTGTGCGCATTTCTTTCGTGCATTACTTCCATACCCAGGTTGGCACGGTTTAGAACGTCAGCCCAAGAACCAATTACTCGGCCCTGTGAGTCGATAATCGACTGGTTGAAGTTGAAGCCGTTCAGGTTGAACGCCATGGTAGAGATACCAAGCGCCGTGAACCAGATGCCGACTACTGGCCATGCACCGAGTAGGAAGTGCAAGCTGAACGGCTGTTGTTGAATGATGCGTATTGGAAGATCAACCGACCGAAGTAGCCGTGCGCTGCAACGATGTTGTATGTCTCTTCTTCTTGACCAAACTTGTAACCGTAGTTCTGTGACTCAGTTTCAGTCGTTTCACGAACGAGTGAAGAAGTAACGAGTGAACCGTGCATCGCAGAGAACAAAGAACCACCGAATACACCAGCTACGCCCAGCATGTGGAAGGGGTGCATCAGGATGTTGTGCTCAGCTTGGAACACCAACATGAAGTTGAATGTACCAGAGATACCCAAAGGCATACCGTCAGAGAATGAACCTTGACCTAATGGGTAGATAAGGAAGACTGCTGTCGCTGCTGCTACGGGAGCAGAGTATGCAACACAGATCCAAGGACGCATACCGAGGCGGTAGGATAGCTCCCACTCACGACCCATGTAGCAGAAGACGCCGATGAGGAAGTGAAAGATGACCAGTTGGTAAGGGCCACCGTTGTAGAGCCACTCATCAAGTGAAGCAGCTTCCCAGATGGGGTAGAAGTGAAGGCCAATCGCGTTAGAAGAAGGCACAACCGCACCAGAGATGATGTTGTTGCCGTACATCAGTGAACCGGCGACGGGCTCACGGATGCCGTCGATGTCCACAGGAGGCGCTGCGATGAATGCGATGACGAAGCAGGCGGTAGCAGCGAGTAGTGTAGGAATCATCAAGACGCCGAACCAGCCTACGTAGAGGCGGTTTTCGGTGCTGGTGACCCACTGACAGAAACTCTCCCAAAGAGAAGCGGATTCGCTTCTTTGAAGAGTGGTAGTTGTAGAAACCATTAAATGATTGCGGGTGAAGTGAATATGTATATAACGAGCAAAGGCAGGAAATAACTGCTTTTGTTCGTCGGTATGTAACTACTATAGCACAATGTAACGAAATATTGCAAACGGGTTTACATTTGAAGAAATATTTGAAGCGCTCTTCCTAAAAGCGTTTCGGCCTGCTGACTGTTTGGCTCTACGGATTAATACGCGCTGAGCTGTGCCTGTATGAGAAAGTCCTGAGCTAAGTCTGTGAGGAATTCATAGCGATCGCTCATCTAGTCTCAGCAACGCCTTAATTCAAACTCAGGAGGTAGCTTGGCGCTGATGGCATTCTTGAATCAATGAAGCAAACACGTTGAACTTCCAAGGAGCCCAACCTATGAAAAACCTCACTCTCTCACAAGCTTTTGCCGCTCTCATATTGACCGCTACTGTTGCGATCGCCCCCACCGCCAACGCTGCCGAATCCAAAGCAGTAGAAAACATTCAAGCTACACGCTTAGAGCGCCTAAATACACAGTCAAAAGCAGTTACAGATATACAAAAGACTCGATTGGACTTCCTCAACAGCCAATCTAAGGCCGTTACAGACATTCAAAAAACTCGCCTTGAGTTTCTGGCAAACCAGTCCAAGGCGATTGAAGACATTCAGAAAACTCGACTCAACTTCCTAAGCAGTCAGTCCAAGGCTGTCACGGATATTCAGGCGACTCGATTAGACCAGCTGAACAACCAGTCAAAGGCTGTTGAGGATATTCAAGCTACTCGGATCAATGAGCTGAACAATCGCTCGAAGTCGAACAATCGCTAATATCCACTAAAAAAGCCCTCCACGCATCGTATGAAAATTGCGTGGAGGGCTTTTATTTTTGAAGATTAAACTGTTGGAGCTACCAGGGACTGCCTACCATTGTGAACCCAGCCCAGTAGTAAGGAGCAGATAGGTCACTAAGTTCTTCGTAAGTTAGCGCTTCGGGCAGGGCAATGCTTTCGTCTCCAGATACGAGGCGATCGCCCTCCACTCGAACCTCACCCCTCAGCATCTTTAGCTGAGCCTGTCTAAGCGCTTCTGCCTTAGTAGAGGTGGTACCTATCTCCTTATAAAACTGATTCATCAGAGCCAGCGTACCTGCATCATTTACGCTCCAAATGCTAGCCAAGGCAGACTTTACGCCCGATTGTAGGGTCAGTCCGGCAAAGCCAAGTTCAGCAGTATTATCGCCAACGGCTGTCTGGCAGGCGCTAAGCACTAACAGTTCAATAGAAGGCGCGTACCAGTTAACTTCGCGAATATTGCCTAGCGTTAGCTGAGTGTCCCAAAGCTGAACATACGAGCTATCGGGCGTTCCGCGATTAAACTTGGCGTGGGTCGCCAAATGAACAATCTCGGGAGACTGAGCTGCAATCTGCTCCTGTAAATTAGAAAGGGTAAACGCCTGATTGAGGTAAGGCTGACTGACTAGCTCAGCGGTAGACGGATAAGAGGACTGCCAACCGGATAAGACGCTGTTGAGTTCAGTGGGAACAGCGGGAAGAGCATTCTGCGTCTCAAACTCAGAAGCCCCCATAGCCAGAACTCGGCCTTCCTCGAAACCCTTGTAGGCAGTTTGGATCAAGTTGAAAGCTGGGATTCGAGTAAGGCTGTATTTTTCCAATAAGAACTGTTCACCATCGTGCAGCGCTGATAGCGGAAGGCTTCGCAAACCGTCCCCTAAGCAAAACAAAATCGTGTCAATGTCTTCTGCCTGGAGGTATTCCGCCTCAAACGGCTCTATCATCCAATCATGAAGCTGCTGAGCGGCCCACATGTTTGTCGCATCCGGCGGACTGTGCATCTCTGCATGAAAATCTTCTACGGTTTCCTGTAGCAAAGCGTCAGGCACGTCGTAAAGATCGCGAACAATGGGCTCACCCTCTGGTGTGATGAGAACTAGGTGAAGATGATCGCCGCGAGGAATGGCCCACAATACCGCAGGATTAGTGTCTGTTTCTTCTCCTATGCGGCGCAGGGTTTTAGAAATGTCTGCGGGTGCTTGCGTTACGTCGGCTAGATCTTCTCCAAAGTATTCTTCAAACTCCTGCTCCAGTCCGCGCTCCATGGCTACGATCTTTTCGCTTAGGGTTTTCGCCTGGGCAGGCAAGCCGACAAGACACAGCGCCATCGTAGCGATCGCACCAGCAAAGAGTCGTTTGAGCCATCGGTTTTGAAAGGGCGGCTGGGCGTGATGAGTTGGGCGAGTGGATCGCATAGTGAAGATAGCTCCGTGTCGTGCAGTTTTGAGAGGGTGCGTGGCGGTGGCTATCTAGTAGCGATCGCAGGTTCAATCACATTTTGGAGGTCAAGCGATCGCAGCAAATCTGCCCATTCTGCTTTTACCAAGCGTTCTTCTGGATATTGCTGACGCAGCGTCACCATTGAGGAAACAGCATCGCTCCAAAGCTCGGCCTCTTTGTAGGTTCTAACGAGTTCAAGGTTCTCTTCCAAGCCATGCTCGCTAGATAGATTGCCCCGAGCGACTAACGCTTGGTCTGACTGCTGCAACCAGCCATTCAAAACGATGTTTTCGGCACTGCTTTCAGGGTCACAAACAACTGTGAATCGCCATCTGTAGTTCTGATTCGCCTGCAACGAGTTTTCTGGGATCTGAACGCTCAAGATTTCCTGATCTTTTTCGATTGCGATCGCTTCTTCGTAAACCTTGTTCCCTGCCGCATCTTGCAATGAGAACTTAGTGTTGTAAGGCTCACTGAAAGTTGAAACGACAAAGTGAAGCGAGGGTTGACTGCTAGCAGTGACCCCCAAATTGGTCGCTGGATTTAGCGCGACTAAAGGCTGAGCCCCCGAAATACACTCGCCTCGTGAGCCACCGCTAATGCGACGACCGGGCAGTCCGGGTTCAATTTGACTAACGTTATCTTTGGCTGCTGCTGGGAAAATGGCTGACGGAATGGTTAAGGCGATCGCGCTGATACCTATCAAAGCTTTCTGAGAAAACCACATACTGTATTGCTCCATATCTGTAACAAGCCCCCTGGTGAGCTGATACGAGATCGAGAATCTTGTGACTGCCTCAGCAGCTAGCGACCAGAGAGTATACCTACAGGATAGGTATCCGGCTGGGCTCAATTACACCGCACGAGCACTGATTTTATAGCCCGCTAGTTCATAAAAACAGGGAAATAACCGCAATGAAACGGCAAAAATCGGCTTTTGCCTCAAATTTCCGCAGAAGAACTTACACCGCTTCAGCAGTAGAGGCAGCCAGTTCTTCTAGCTGTGCCTGCTGATCTTGAGAAATGCAGGACTGAATGACAGGCTCAATGTCGCCTTCTAGCACGGCAGGCAGTGAGAAGTTTTGATTGAGACGGTGATCCGTCATCCGGTTGTCTTTGTAGTTGTAAGTGCGAATTTTCTCAGAGCGAGAGCCGGAGCCGACTTGCGATCGCCTAGTCGCCGTAATCTCGTCCTGCTGTTCTTGCAATTTCATCTCGTACAGCTTGGCGCGAAGGATCTGCATGGCTCGCTCACGGTTTTGCATTTGCGATCGCTCCTCCGTACAAAACACCCGTATCCCCGTCGGCTTATGAATTAAATCCACCGCCGTCTCTACCTTGTTCACATTCTGACCACCCGCGCCACCAGATCGCGCCGTCGTCATCGTAATTTCCTTCGGGTCAATATGCACTTCCACATCATCCACCTCCGGCATCACCGCCACCGTCGCCGTCGAAGTATGCACGCGCCCGCCCGATTCAGTCATCGGCACTCGCTGCACCCGATGCACCCCCGACTCAAACTTCAGCTTGCTATAAACCTGGTCACCCTTCACTTCAATCACGGCCTCTTTCACGCCGCCCATATCCGCTCGCGACTCACTCAACAAGCTCGCCTTCCAGCCCTGCCCCTCAGCATACCGGCTGTACAAGCGCAGCAAATCACCCGCCCAAATACCCGCTTCATCACCACCCGTCCCCGCTCGAATCTCCAACATGATGTTCTTTTCATCATTGGGATCTCTCGGTAGCAGAAGTATCTTCAGCCGTTCCTCCAGCTGTTCTGTTCTTTCCTCCAGCTCAGCAACCTCCATCCCAGCCATCTCAGCCATTTCAGAATCATTGACAGCTTCCTTATATATCTCCCGAGCACCTGTTAGCTCTTCCTGAACTTCCTGCCATTCGCGATACGTCTGCACCGTCTCTTCCAAAGACGCCCTAAGCTTAGCGATCTTTTGAAACTCATCTGGATCTCTGGCCACATCAGGATCGGCCATACGAAGCGTCAGCTCTTTAAAGGTCTGCTCTACTGAGTCTAGTTTTTGGAGAAGATAAGATTCAGCCATTGCTGGGTACCTGTGCCTTTATGGAATGCGTTTGAGGGAAAAAGGTGTTAGCTACAAAAAAATATCCGAGTGGCTAGCTCCATTTTATGAGGAGTCGGCCACTCGGATATTGGCGAAAATATAGCTGCTACTTCTTGTCTTCGGTCGTTTCAGTTGTTTCTTCAGTAGCGTCAGTCTCAGAGGACATGCCGTACTTACGCAAGAACCGCTCAACGCGACCCTCGGTGTCAATAATTTTCTGCGTGCCGGTGTAGAAAGGGTGATTGCCCGACCATACATCGACGCTTAGTTCAGGCTTAGTGGAGCCTACGGTCATAACCTGTTTGCCGTTGCAAAATACTTTTGCTTCGGGGTACCACTTGGGATGAATATCAGCTTTTGGCATTGTTCTAGAAAGGGAGGAAATGTATATAGAATAGTCGGCTGAGCAGAATCGAGATAGCGCTTCAGAATTAACGCTTCGAGAACTGACCTGCTTTACGAGCTTTCTTCAAACCGTACTTCTTACGCTCTTTCTGGCGTGGGTCACGCGTCAAGTAGCCTTCAGTCTTCAGAGGCATCCGGTTATCAGGATCTAGTTCGCACAGTGCGCGAGCAACGCCAAGCTTGATGGAATCAGCTTGACCCGTCAGGCCACCACCGCGAACGTTAACCAAAATGTCGTACTCACCCTCTAGACCTAGCGTCTCTAAAGGCGCTTTGGCAGAAGTGATGTAGGCAGGGTTGTCCTGAAGGTAAAACGCACCATCTTTTTTGTTGATGGTCATTTGGCCATTGCCAGGAATCAAGCGAACCCTAGCAACAGAGGACTTGCGGCGACCAGTGCCCCAATATACAGCGCGATCAGTTTGTTCAGCCATGATTACTTAGCTCCGGGGATAGTGTTTACAGTCAAAGCTTTAGGGTTTTGAGAAGCGTGAGGGTGCTTGTCGCCAGCGTAGACTTTTAGCTTTGTAAAAAGCTTGCGGCCCAGTGCATTCTTAGGCAGCATTCCTTTGATTGCTTTCTCGATAATGCGCTCAGGAACGCGAACCCTCAGCTGGTCGAAAGTCTCTGTTTTCATTCCACCAGGACGGCCAGAGTGGCGACGGTAGAGCTTTTGAGAATTCTTGTTGCCGGTAACGGCTACTTTTTCGGCGTTAATGATGACAACAAAGTCGCCTGTGTCCATGTGAGGCGCATAGTTAGCTTTGTTTTTGCCACGTAGCACCTGCGCTACTTCGCTTGCGAGCCGACCTAAACGCTGATCGGCGGCATCTACCACATACCAATCGCGTTCGATTTCATTAACAGGCGTAAGGGTAGTTTTCGTTGACATAGCGGTTTCCGTAGGCTTCGTAAATCGTTGGGTTAAGGACGCCACTGCAAGGAGTTGAGCTAGGCAGTGAGGTCGGTGGAAAGTGAAAACTGAGGTTGGGTGTCAACCCAGGCCTCGGGGGGAAAAGGAAAATTTGGATAGCCAACTCTTAGCAAACAAAGGCCTTGAGGAGGGGCTGAATATTTTACCAAATCGCGGCGCTGGTTTTGCCAAATGGCGGTGAACTCATCTGGCGTAAGCTGCATTTTTGAAGGATTCTTGAAAGAACCGCCTGACGAGGCGCGTCCTACCTGGACAATCAGGCCCATAATTAGGCGAACCATCCCGTACAAAAAGCCTTTTGCCTGTAGCTCAATCTGGACAAAATGCCCTGAGCGACTGCACCGTACGTCCTGCATTTCAACCCAGGAGTGGGATCTATCTGACCCTGCACGATGAAATGCGGCCAAATTATGATAACCCACCATGGGCTTGAGCGCTTTCAGCATTAGGCTTTCGTCTAATGGCTGAAAGTAGTAGTGCCACACATAGGGCTGTACGAACAGGTTCGGATAGCTGTCTGTGTAGAAGGTGTAGCGGTATCGTCGCCAGTCGGCTGAGAACTGAGCGTGCCAGTCGTCAGCGACCGTAGCAGAAGCTCGAATCACAATATTATCGAGCAGTCGGTCGTTGAGGATAGCCGCCCACCGTTCAGCAGGAATGGCTTTGGGAGCCTCAAAATGTGCGACTTGAGCAGCGGCATGGACACCAGCATCGGTTCTACCTGCGCCTTGAAGGGTGGTTTGGTAGCCAAGAACGGAGGCGATCGCCTCTTCAATCTCAGCCTGTACCGTCCGTTCCCTTACCTGACGCTGCCACCCGTGAAAGTCAGTCCCTTTGTACTGAATCACCAAAGCTACTTTGTGAGTACTTTGTTTATCTGGCGGCAGTTTTTCCAGCTGCTTAGCCGTACGGCTAGCCATTTGCTTCTCGACTTCGTAACGAACTAATTTTCTAGGTCAGCTCAATAATGGCCATTCTTGCATTGTCACCGCGACGGCTAACCGTGCGAACAATGCGAGTGTAGCCGCCTTTACGATCGGCGTAGCGCTCAGGCGCTTGATCGAAGAGAGCATGTACAAGCTGCTTATCGTAGATGTATCCCATCGCCTTACGACGAGCAGATAGTGAACCATCTTTAGCCAAGCTCACCATGCGGTCGGCTTCAGCGCGAATCGCTTTAGCACGCACTTCAGTCGTTTTAATCCGACCGTTGCGGATAAGTTCAGTGGTGAGCGCTCTCATCAAGGCTTTACGCTGGTCAGCGGCCTTTCCTAATTTGGGGGTACGACAACCGTGTCGCATTTTTGTTCTCCTTTTCTGGGGGTGTATCTAGTCATAAGAAAGCCTCTGATTGCATCTCGCCTAATCAGAGGCTCAAATATTGCTAAGCAGACTTAGCCGGTTTTTCCAGCGGCAGCATAATGCCGAGGTGAACCTGAAGCGCTTCAACCACTTCTTCAGCAGACTTTTGACCGAAATTCTTTATTTCGAGCAGGTCTTCCTGGCTGTAGTCCAACAAATCTGAAACCGCATTAATTTGTGCACGCTTCAAACAGTTGTAAGCACGAACCGACAGCTGCAATTCCTCGATAGGAATCTGGTAAGTCGGATCTTCTTCTTTGGTATCTTCGTCACGCTTGGGCTCAAGCGTTACATCTTTGAGCGGGTTGAACATATCAACCAGCAAAGCCGCCGCTTCGCTCATAGACTGCTGGGCCGTGAGGCTACCGTTCGTCCAAATCTCCATGACCAAACGATCTTTGCGCTCGTTGGCGGCATCGAGATAGTTCTCAACGCTGTAGTTCACCTTGCGAACAGGCATGAATACGGCGTCAATTTGCATGAAGTCCACGCCGCCAGTTTCCTCACGGCTGCGGTCAATAGCGCGGTAGCCCTTGCCCTTTTCAATGCGAAACTCCATCTCTAGCGTGTGGCCAGCAGAGATAGAAGCAATGTACTGGTCAGTGCTGATTAGCTCAACTTCAGAAGGCAAGTCGAAGTTTGCAGCCGTTACTTTCGCTGGGCCTTGAACCACCATGCGACCAATCTGAGGCTGTGTTGAATAGCTTTTCATCACCGTCTCTTTCATGTTCAACAGAATGTCGAGCACGTCTTCACGAACACCAGGGATCGTAGAGAATTCGTGGCTCGCACCTGCAATGCGAACAGAAGTAACCGCTGTACCTTCTAGGTTAGAGAGCAACACACGACGTAGGGCATTACCTACCGTGGTACCTTGCGATCGCTCTAAAGGCTCAATGACAAACCGGCTGTACTGGCTCTGGTCATTTTCAACAATGGACTCGACACAATCAACTTGAAATACCATTCACTAACCCCTTTCTACTTTGATTAATCTTGTTGCTGGCAAAAGGTGATTAAACACGACGACGCTTAGGCGGACGGCAGCCGTTGTGAGGAATAGGCGTTACGTCACGAATCAGCGTAATTTCAAGACCGGCACCTTGAAGCGCGCGAATGGCCGTTTCACGCCCCGATCCTGGCCCACTGACTTGAACTTCACACTGGCGCATACCTTGATCAATCGCTCTGCGAGCAGCGCTATCGGCAGCGGTTTGTGCAGCAAAGGGCGTTCCTTTCTTCGCGCCTTTGAATCCGCTGGAACCAGCAGAGGCCCAGGAAACTGCGTTGCCACTGGCATCGGTGATGGTGACAATGGTGTTGTTAAAGGTGGACTGGATGTGGGCGACCCCGTTAGGGATGTTCTTTTTGGCCTTACGTGGCCCGGTCTTACGAATGGGTTTTGCCATGTCTAATCGGTTGAGGTGTTCATGGAATGAATGGATACAGAGCAGAATGTTTGCTATGAAATGTTTGGCTGAGCTTCTATAAAAAGAACTCTGATCGCTGGCTATCCAATAAAAGGCCGGGGCGATCGCGAATCATTCCAATCGAAAACGCGAACTGACAAGAGCCTCTCAAGTTCAAGGCGTTCAGTACGCGTCCGTAGCAGCTATGTCCTGCTTGGCTTAGCAGCCTACTTGCGTGGCGGCTTTTTCTTACCAGCGATCGTACGCTTACCGCTACGACGTGTCCGGCTATTAGTACGAGTTCGCTGTCCGCGTACAGGCAAGCCCACACGATGACGGCGACCGCGATAGCAACCGATATCCATCAGTCGCTTGATGTTCATATTCACCTGACGACGCAAATCACCTTCAATCAGGTAATCGCCTTCGACGGCTTCTCTAAGCTTGATAGTGTCGGCATCATCCAAATCTTTAACGCGAATGTCAGGGTTGACACCTGTTTTTTTAATGATTTGCTGCGCGCGACTTAGGCCAATTCCATAAATGTAGGTCAGGCCAATTTCAATTCGCTTGTCTCTGGGCAGGTCAACGCCCGCAATACGTGCCACTAAATGTTCTCCCTCGTTTGCCCGTTCGCCCTATGCTTTTTGTTGGCATTTGCGAACTGAAGTCTTTGTTTATTGATGCTTAACGTTGAATTCAATTGAAGATTGCAAATAAAATGCAATCTTTTGCTACTAACCCGTGACTAAAGCAAGCGCTAAAATCTAGAGGGTAAGTGCTTCACTTGTCTAACCTTGACGCTGTTTATGCTTAGGGTTAGTGCAAATGACCATGACCCGACCACGACGGCGGATAACACGACACTTTTCACACATTTTCTTTACAGATGCGCGGACTTTCATGTCCTGAGGTTGCTCTTTTACTACACAGGTTTGCCATCATAGCAAAGACATACACCATCTATCAATGCGTGCGTGGATCTTTGGCAAATAATTTGGTAAGGACGACAAAACCCCGAGGAGAATAATTCTCTCTTCGGGGTTTTGTTCAGATTTTTGTCAGAGTCGCTTTTGGCCGAAAGGCTTGCTATGCGCCCCGACGAAGCGCGCCTTCTACCTGCTTAAACTCTTGCTCCAAACGATCCTGTAGTTTCTGAGGAACCGGGCGGTTGGGGTAAGAGCTATAGTGACCGGCAAGTGCGTTAAGGGCCGTGCGCATGGTAGCGAAAGAGCTTAAGTTTGCAATATCTGAGTCGCGACGGTAGCGAGAGGCGAAGTCGTTAATTCTTTGCTTAGCGACGTTCTGTAGCTCCATTTTGTCAGGAGCATCTTTAGGGAGTGCGATCGATTCTCTGAGACTATCAATAAGGGCGATAGTATCATCAGCGTAGCTACCAGTGAGGCCATCGGTAGGGCCAACAGCACTACAGCCGGTTAGGCCGATGACGGCTACCAGCATTAAGGCGAACATTCGAGACAATAAGCTTTTCATAGAAAAAGTGTGGTGCGAGCGTAAGGTAAGTATCTTATCTGACTGAGGGACGGCGGGAATAGTCTCTTATGGAAGAGTGATCCCCGCCTGCCCTATAAGACAGCAGCTCTACGCCGGGTAGATTCTTAGTCGGCGGTTGGGCTCATCACCAAAGCTAAGGGACTTTAGCCGGTAGTGCTCAGCCAGCTCGTGCTGCATTTTTCGGATTTTGCCTGATCGCGGCAAAAGTTCCACAGGCTGACTTTTCGGGATCACGATTTGCTCCACCGCCAGTCGCGCTTCTTCTAAGGCCTCTAGCTCATCGTCCGCACCATTACGTGCGAATAGATCCAGGTTGATGCCTTCAGCCGTTTCACCGTCATCGTCTAGATCCAGCACACGCCGCAGTGCACGAGTAATTTGCGGAATGCTGTTAGATTTGACGGTGTAGACGGGGACTTGACGGGCTTTGGCGACCTGCTGAAGTTTGGAATGGTTTTTGATGTGCGATCGCAATGCCAAAACCGCATCTGCTGACCCCAAATCCTTCGTAAACTTCACCTGCATATCCAGCGTTCGCACTACATGATCTAGCTGCTGGCGACTAATGCCGTAGGCGTAAATCCGAGTAACGCCGCTCTCTTCTTCCAAATCAGGATTCGCCACCTGCGAAAGCTGATCCTCACTCAACGGCAGCTGAACCACCGTATTGCCAAACGTTGCGTCCTGAACAGAGTCGTTCAACAGCGCCTGCATCCGCTGCTGCTCATCCCAGATTAAGGACGGCCGACTCGCCCGCTTACCAAAGGAATCTGAACCCAAAGGTGCTGGCGGCTTCATTCTGCCAGAAGACCGCCAGCCGCCCTGACTAGGCTGAGTAGATCGCAGCTTTTCGTAGCCAAGCTGACCTTTCCGATTTGTCCGCAGCGCGGGCGCAACCAATCCTGACTGACTGGGCTGCTCGTTCGTCACAACTAGCTTGTTATCGGCGCCGATTTCTCTGATCTGCTGCCCTGGCACACGCCCGCGCAGCAAAAAGTCCACGGTATCCGATACATCTTCATGCACCACCCACCGCTGACGCTCGTGCATTTCTACTGCAATATCGAACGTTGGCGGTGCCTTACGCTCAAGCACACTCTTCTGACTACCGCGCCTCCGTGCCTCATCATCACCTAGCGTTACAGACTGAATGCCACCCACTAGGTCAGAAAGCGTCGGGTTTTTAATCAGATTTTCTAACTTATTGCCGTGGGCTGTGCCGACAAGTTGAACGCCTCGCTCAGCAATGGTTCTAGCTGCGATCGCCTCCAACTCTGTGCCAATTTCATCAATAACAATCACTTCAGGCATGTGGTTTTCCACCGCCTCAATCATTACCTGATGCTGATTCTCAGGCTTGGCAACCTGCATTCGCCGCGCCCTACCAATAGCCGGATGAGGAATATCTCCATCGCCTGCGATCTCATTCGAGGTGTCAATAATGACAACTCGCTTCATCAGATCATCAGCGAGCACCCGAGCAATCTCTCTGAGCGCCGTCGTTTTACCCACACCAGGACGACCTAGCATCAGGATAGATCCGCCCGTTTCAACCAGGTCACGAATCATGCCGATAGTGCCAAACACGGCGCGACCCACTCGACAGGTGAGGCCAATCACTTCGCCTGCGCGGTTGCGAATAGCGCTAATACGGTGCAGCGTCTTTTCCAAACCGGCGCGATTGTCGCCGCCAAAGTGACCCACGCGATCTATGCAATACTGCAAGTCTGCTTTTGAAATGGGCGTCTCAGAAAGGTATTCTACAGAGTCTGAAAACCGTGCTTCGGGCTGTCGGCCAAAGTCGAGAATGACTTCAATGAGCTGATCTCGGCGCGGATGACTGTTGAGCTTGTCACGAATATATTCAGGAAGAACATTTAGCAGCTCGGGCAAATCGTCTGTGATTTCTGGGGGCGTTATCTGGACGATCTCTGAATCGGATGTTCTTGATTTGGGGGTAGATGTACCGTCAGATGTTTTGGTGTCAGTAGCCTGAATCGGCTCTGGTGAAGGACTACTTTCAAACAAGTCGTCGTCAAAACTCGGCATAGAGAACTGATTTACTAACGAAGGGATAACGTCATTAGAAGGGATCGAACCTAATAGCACCTCGAAAGAAAAGCTCAAACGCGCTGCTATAGCTGGTTCTTGAGTGGCTTCACTAAGGACTCAGCGAGTGCCACAGCCTCCCATAACGCGGGGGATACTTCTTCAAGATAAAGGGTTTGCTCAATAACGGGGGCCAACAAATGCCGTGCATAGCTCCCATAGGCGATCCCAGACGCCATTTGCCCCGTTTTTGCCCCTTTATCTTCAGTCTGATTTAGCAAGCCTAAAGCCCGCAATTTTGGCACCGTATGCTGATTTGTGCCGCCCGCGAGCTGCACATAATCAGATAAACCAGAAGCCAAAACCTTTTGTGCCAAGCGGATAGCAGCGCGGGTGGTACCCTTGCCAATATCGCCGCTCATCGGGCGACCGTCTGTCTGCCAAATGACAATTGGAGCCTTTCCTGCGGACACTCCATAGCTTTGTGCGGTGGAATGTTTCAATATGTTGCGCAGACTGTTGAGGTAGTCAATTAGGCCTTCGCCATCTGGGCAGCTCACAGAGATCAGTTTTAGATAGCTTGCCCATGGCTGAATGGTTTGCCAAAGGGCTTTGAATTCGCTGTAGTGACCGACCTGGGTATGAATTTCTAGAGCGTCGGCTTGAGTGAGGGCTTGTTGGGCGATCGCATCCAAACTTGTCGGCTGAGCCCTAGCCTCAATCAAGCCCAAAGGACACACGGGCAAACAACGACCACATCCATAGCAGCGATCGCGCACAACTCCATCCGCATCTATCGCGTCCGCCGGACAGATCCGTTCACAAGGCCGAGGGCAATCCGCCGGACACAAGGCCGCATCAAACCAAGCCTTTCTAAAGTGCGGATCTTCTCCTGCACTCATACTCACCATGAGCCAAGGCCGATTGAACGATCGCCCTTCTCGCCGCGCAACCTTCTCAGCCGCGTCTATGCCTTCTTGAGCAGCAGCCATCACCGCTGAGTCTGCGGCTACGTCAAGGCAGTCCGCACCCGCTAACGCATAGGCAAGCGATAGATTTCTGATAGCTGGCAAGGCCTGATAGCTCGCGCCGCAAATTAACTTAAACCACGTCCCTGCTTGTAGTGAGTGCAGGGGCGTTAGGTTCGCTATGGCGTTTTTTGATATAGAGGTTTCCACCTCTATATCCTAAGCAGCGATCGCCTCTTGCAGTGGGAACCAGGTAAATGCGCGATCGCCCCCCACTTCTACAACCACCTTCACACGCGGCTCAAGCTTCGGCAGCGTCGTCAAAAACGCAATTTCATCGCTGGATAGGATATGGCCTTCAATTAACCACAGCAAGAGACCTTTCGATTTTGGTGCGAGGGCTTCTAGGCGGTAGCTGATGATGGGTGGGATGTAGTAGCGATCGCCCGTTGCCGAATCCTCCATATTCTTCTTACCCAAATGCGGCGGCCTAACGCCATGCGTGTCCAATAGATAGGCCGACAGATCACCTAATCCTCGCGCTGTCATATTTATGCACTCATATCCCGCTGAGCGAACCCGACGACGGTAGCGGCCTTCATGCCCACCTTCGAGCGGCATTCGCACGCCTAGCGCACCAGCCTTTTCCAAATCGCGGGTGAATTTATTAAATGCGATGAGCGCCATGAGAATCAGCGTATTAAGAAGACAAAGTAATACTACTTCAAAACTCAGACCCAGAAAATAGTCCTTATGGGCCAAAGATTCTGAGGTATGATGCAAGCTCGCTTATACGCGGTCAATTCCAAAAAAGCAGCGTCCGCAAAAAAGTTCCTAAAAAGGGCTTTTGGTTGTAGACACAGCCATAAAAACGTGTATAGTTATAGACCTGTCGCCGTTTAACGGAAACTAGAAGATTGTAGTCTCACCCAGCTGTGAGACATCTGAAGTAACTTTCCGAACGCATCTTCCAAGTCTCAGGCGAAAAGATAAGGCAAGTTTTGCAGCTCCTAATTTTGGCCCACGCCATTTAGTCGAGACTCCTAACACAAAAGCCCTATCGATTGATTTCCAGTGTGGCTGAGTGATCGCTCTACCAATGTCAACCTCTGGAGCTTATTCAATAGCTCTTAGGGTTTTAGCGTGTCGAGTGTTCTGCAACTAGCTGGTATGTCCAAAAACTCTGCGAGTAGATGGCCCTTTGTACTTTTTAGTGCACGGTCGTCGGTTTCCAGAGCGCGTTATGAAGCGGAGTCGAGATTAAGTGTCTGTTGGGATTTTAGGTACCAAACTTGGTATGACCACCGTGTTCGATGACATAGGTAACGCAATACCTGTCACCATCGTTCAAGCTGGCCCCTGTGCTGTGACGCAGGTAAAGACAAATGAAACGGACGGTTACACGTCTGTGCAGATTGGTTTTGGCGATGTCAAAGAAAAGGCACTTAACCGTCCTAAGCTTGGCCACCTCAAAAAGTCTGGTTCAACGCCAGTACGTCACCTGCGTGAGTACAGAACCACTGAAAAGGATGGCGCGTTTGAAATAGGGCAGGCACTCGGAGCCGATCGCTTTGAAGCTGGTCAGCTGATTGATGTCAGCGGCACGAGCATCGGTAAAGGCTTTGCCGGTAACCAAAAGCGCAACAACTTCCGCCGAGGCCCCATGTCTCACGGTTCTAAAAACCACAAGCAGCCTGGTTCTATCGGCCCTGGTACTACGCCTGGTCGTGTGTATCCCGGTAAAAAGATGGCCGGACAGATGGGTAACGTGCGAGTAACGGTACGTAAGCTGCAAGTCGTTCGAGTCGATGCCGAGCGCAACCTCATCCTCATCAAGGGCGGCGTTCCTGGTAAAAAAGGAAATCTTCTCAGCATCACCCCTGCCACTATCGTTGGCCAACAGTAGAGGCTCACAGAAGCTCTCCGACTTGTCAGATTTAAGCAGATAAGTCGATTCACCCAAGCATCGTTAGGCGAACAGACCAGCAAGGATAATCATGGTTGATTGTGTAGTAAAAGATTGGCAAGGCGCAGAGGCAGGCACAGCCACTGTAGATCTCAAAGTTGCCAACGAAGAAAATGCGGCTCACATTGTCCACCGGGCACTCGTGCGTCAAATAAATAACGGTCGTCAGGGTAACGCCTCCTCCAAAACTCGCGCTGAAGTGCGCGGCGGCGGTCGCAAGCCCTGGAGACAGAAAGGAACAGGCCGAGCCAGGGCCGGTTCTATTCGTTCTCCGTTATGGCGTGGCGGCGGCGTCATTTTTGGCCCCAAGCCTCGCGACTACAGCACAAAGATGAACCGCAAGGAGCGCCGTTTGGCACTCCGTACCGCGTTCCAAGGCTGCGCTGACAGCATGGTTGTAGTAAATGACTTCGCGAGCGAGCTAGCTCAACCAAAAACCAAAGAGTTCATCGCAGCTCTCGGCCGCTGGGACATTGATAGCGAAAGCAAAATTTTGCTCGTCACTGTCGATAAAGAGAACGACACGGTTAACCGCTCAGTGCGCAACATTCCAAACGTTAAGCACATCACAGCGACAACCCTCAACATTTACGACATTTTGAACGCCGAGAACCTAATCGTGACGGCATCGGCCCTAGAGAAGATTCAGGAGGTATACGGTGAGTAAACGATTTCAAGAAAGCGAGCTACCCGACATTATTCGCAAGCCGCTAATCACAGAGAAGGCCACCATTGCTTTAGAGAACAACCAATACACGTTTGAAGTTGCCCCTAAAGCCACTAAGCCTCAAATTATTACAGCCATTGAGTCTTTGTTCGATGTAAAGGTCACTGGCATCAGCACTCAAAACCCACCGCGCAAGAAGCGTCGAGTCGGCCAGTTCATTGGCTACCGCGCTGCTTACAAAAGAGCCGTTGTCACACTGGCTGAAGGCGACTCCATCACGCTATTCCCAGATGTCTAAAGCAGTTTCTACTGTTTGACACTCCACTCCTCCGACCTCAAGAAGTAACCAAAGCGACAAAGTAAAGCCATGGGCATTCGCTCTTACAGACCCCTAACACCTGGTTCCCGTGAACGCACCGTTTCTGACTTTGCGACCATCACAACCGACAAGCCAGAAAAGTCACTCACGTACTCGGTTCACCGTCCTAAGGGGCGCAACAACCGTGGCGTTATCACCTGTCGCCATCGCGGCGGCGGTCACAAAAAGCTCTATCGTCAAATAGACTTCAAACGCGATAAGCGCAACATTCCAGCAAAAGTTGCCACCGTTGAGTACGATCCCAACCGCAATGCTCGCATTGCACTGGTGAACTACCAAGACGGTGAAAAGCGCTACATCCTCCATCCCATTGGATTGGAAGTTGGCACGACCATCATCGCTAGTGAAGACGCACCGTTTGAAGTAGGTAACGCCCTTCCTTTGCACCGCATCCCGTTAGGTACCACTGTTCACAACGTTGAACTCGTTGCTGGTAAAGGCGGTCAGATGGTTCGCGCAGCAGGCGCAGGCGCTCAGCTTGTAGCGAAAGAAGGTGGCTATGTCACACTTAAGCTACCGTCTAGTGAAGTTCGCATGGTTCGCCGTGAATGCTACGCCACGATTGGTCAAGTCGGCAACGTGGAGCACCGCAACCTCACATTGGGTAAAGCAGGCCGTAAGCGTTGGGCCGGTCGCCGCCCTGAAGTTCGCGGTAGTGTAATGAACCCGGTTGATCACCCACACGGTGGTGGTGAAGGCCGCGCGCCGATTGGTCGCAGTGGGCCGGTTACGCCTTGGGGTAAGCCAGCATTGGGCTACAAAACTCGGAAGAAAAAGAAGGGTAGCGACTCGCTTATCGTGCGTCGTCGTCGCCGGTCTTCTAAGCGCGGTCGTGGCGGTCGTAACGCATAAACCTTCTTTTGTTATTCGACTTTCTTTAAAGGAAATAAAATGTCTCGTTCCCTAAAGAAGGGGCCGTTCGTTGCGGATCACCTTCTCACCAAAATTGAAAAGCTCAATGCGAAGAACGAAAAGCAAGTAATCAAAACTTGGTCTCGCGCTTCTACTATCATCCCTCAGTTCATCGGTCACACCGTTGCCGTTCATAACGGTCGCACGCATGTGCCTGTGTTCATCAACGAGCAGATGGTTGGCCATAAGCTAGGCGAATTTGCGCCTACTCGGACATTCCGAGGCCACGCAAAGAGCGATAAAAAGGCACGTCGCTAATTAGGAGGAGTACAGAAGGAGTACATAGCTAGCCATGATTGACATCGATTCAGAATCACAAGTAAAAGCGACGGCTAAATACGTTCGCATGTCTCCGATTAAGGTGCGCCGCGTACTCGATCAGATTCGAGGCCGTTCCTACCGCGAAGCCTTGATTATGCTTGAATTCATGCCCTACAAAGCATGTGAGCCCATCTTGAAGGTATTGCGCTCAGCCGTTGCTAACGCCGAACACAATAACGGACTTGATCCCACAGGCCTTTACATCAGTGAAGCCTATGCTGATAAAGGCCCAACCCTGAAGCGCTTCCGCCCCCGCGCTCAAGGCCGTGCTTACCAGATTCAAAAGCCAACTTGCCACATTGCAATTTCTGTTGCACCTGGCACTGAAGCTTAAGTTTTAGACCGTTTGTTTTTCCGTTACACCCCAGAAAAGATTTCTTAAGGAGTACATCAGTGGGACAGAAGATTCACCCAACAGGGCTTCGTCTTGGCATCACCCAGGAGCATCGCTCCCGCTGGTATGCCGACAAGAACCGTTATCCAGAACTTCTTCAAGAAGATTTTGAAATTCGTCAGTACGTCGAGAAAACGCTAGCAAACGCTGGTATTTCAGAAGTACAGATTGAACGTAAAGCTGACCAGATTGACCTCGAAGTTCGCACGGCACGTCCGGGTGTCGTTGTAGGTCGTGGCGGCGCAGGGATTGAAGCCTTGCGCGTAGGTCTTCAGAAGAAGATTAAGGACGACAGCCGCCAAATCAAAATTAACGTGGTCGAGGTGGCCCGGGTTGATGCTGATGCTGGTTTGATTTGTGAGTACATCACACAGCAGCTAGAGCGCCGGGTTTCATTCCGCCGGGTCGTACGTCAGGCAATTCAAAGGGCGCAAAGAGCGGGCGTTGAAGGCATCAAAATTCAGGTGAGTGGTCGCTTGAACGGGGCCGAGATTGCTAGAACAGAGTGGACTCGTGAAGGCCGCGTTCCTTTGCACACGCTTAGAGCGAACATTGACTACGCTTACCGCACGGCTCAGACGACTTACGGCATTTTGGGCGTAAAGACCTGGGTATTTAAAGGCGAAGTGATTCCGGGTCAAGAGAATCAGCCTGAGGACAACAAAGCTCAGCCACGTCGTCGCCAGCCACGCCGTCGTCAGCAGTTTGATGATCGCTCTAACGAGTCATAGCCCGAGTCATAGCCCGAGACACAGAAGAAGAGACCTATCATGTTAAGCCCAAGAAGAACAAAATTTAGAAAGCAGCATCGCGGTCGGATGCGCGGCATGGCCACGAGAGGCAACGAGATCAACTTTGGTCAGTTTGGCCTTCAGGCAACTGAGTGCTGTTGGATGACCTCTCGTCAAATTGAGGCGGCCCGTCGTGCGATGACTCGCTATATCAAACGTGGCGGTAAGATTTGGATTCGGGTGTTCCCTGACAAATCAGTCACCATGCGAGCGGCAGAAACCCGAATGGGTTCTGGTAAAGGTAACCCTGAATTTTGGGTTGCTGTGATTAAGCCCGGTCGCGTTGTATTTGAAATCGCGGGTGTGACTGAAGACATCGCTCGTGAAGCGATGAGACTGGCATCTTTTAAGCTGCCATTCAAAACTAAGTTCATCGCGAAAGAAGGCGAGGAGGGTTAAGAACAATCATGGCACTGTCAAAAGCAAGTGAATTGAGAGAGCTAAGCGCTGAAGAAGTGACTGCTGAAATCGCCAAGATTAAGCGTGACTTGTTTGACCTTCGCTTCAAAAAAGCAACTCGTCAGATGGAAACCGGGTTTCACGAGTTTCGGCATACGCGCCGCAAGCTCGCACAGCTCATGACTATTGAAAGAGAGCGGCAACTAGCTGAAAAGAAAGCTGCGTCTAGCGCTATGGAGGCGTAAACAATCATGGCTGCAAAAGAAAGAATTGGCCTAGTGGTCAGTAACAAGATGGATAAGACGGTGGTGGTCGCGATTGAAACTCGCGTTCAGCACAAGAAGTACGACAAGATTATGGTGCGTACGAAGCGCTATAAGGCCCACGATGAGGAAAATAGCTGTAAGGAAGGCGATCGCGTAAAAATCAGCGAAACCCGACCTTTAAGTAAAACCAAGCGATGGGTTGTCGCAGATATCCTCAGTTCTTCTGAAATATAAGGTGAGGATAGATCAGTGATTCAACAAGAGACTTATTTGAACGTAGCCGACAACAGCGGCGCTCGAAAGATCATGTGCATTCGAGTGCTCGGCGGCAGAAAGCAGTATGCAGGCGTAGGCGATGTCATCGTTGCAGTTGTAAAAGACGCACTGCCTAACATGGGCGTAAAAAAATCCGACGTGGTAAAAGCCGTCGTGGTTCGCACCCGGAAAGGCATTCGTCGCCAAAGTGGGATGAGCATTCGCTTTGATGACAACGCAGCGGTGATTATTACCCAGGAAGGCACTAACCCACGTGGTACTCGGGTGTTTGGCCCGGTTGCTCGTGAGCTGCGCGACAAGGGCTTCACAAAAATCGTTTCTCTCGCACCAGAGGTACTTTAGATGTTGAAGAAGAAAAAGGTTGAGCGCCAGAAAATGCACGTCCGCCAGGGAGATACCGTTCAGGTAATTGCTGGAAAAGACAAAGGCGTGATTGGCGAAGTAGTTGCTATTAGCTCTAAAAAGTCTCAGGTGGTTGTGCAGGGCGTCAACATGCGCACGAAGCACGTCAAGCCTCAGGCCGAGGGCGAGTCGGGTCAAATTCTAACCAAAGAGTTTCCGGTTCATAGCTCCAACGTCATGCTTTACTCCACCAAACAGAAAGTGGCGAGTCGCGTGGCTCATACCACCACTGAAGATGGTCGTAAGGTTCGCATGTTGAAAAAGACCGGCGAGATTTTAGACAGCTAACTAACGCCCCTGACCAAGCCCAGGGATTTTCCAGAGGACACAATGGCCGACTCACTCAAAACGCTCTACTTAGAGACCGTGGTGCCTAAGCTAACCGAAGAGTTTAGCTACACCAACCCCCACCAAGTTCCGAAGCTTGCCAAAGTCACGATTAACCGTGGTTTAGGAGAAGCTTCAAACAATGCCAAAGCGCTTGAGTCTTCACTCAGCGAACTGGCCGTTATTACCGGGCAACGTCCGGTTGTGACACGCGCCAAAAAGGCGATCGCAGGCTTTAAGATTCGCGAAGGTATGCCGGTCGGCGTCAAAGTGACGCTTCGAGCAGACCGTATGTACGCTTTCACGAACCGCCTAATTAATTTAACCCTGCCCCGCATTAGAGACTTCAGAGGCGTCAGCCCCCGCAGCTTTGATGGCCGAGGCAACTACACTCTGGGCCTGCGCGAGCAGCTAATTTTCCCAGAAGTTGAATATGACAGCGTTGACCAAATTCGCGGTATGGACATCACCATTGTTACCACTGCGAACTCCGATGAAGAGGGTCGTGCCCTTCTCAAAGGACTGGGAATGCCCTTCCGAGATAATTGAGGCCACTAGCAAAGTAAAGGATTATGGCGTCTAACGACACAATTTCAGATATGCTGACGCGCATTCGGAATGCTAACCTTGCGCATCATCAGACCGTCGATATTCCATCGACTAAAATGACGCGCAGCATTGCTAGCGTACTCAAAGACGAAGGCTTCGTAGCCGAAACTGAGGACGTTGGCGAAGGCATTGAGCGCAAAATTAAGCTGACGCTCAAGTACAAAGGCAAGCAGCGTCAGCCCATTATTCGCAACCTAACTCGCGTCAGCAAGCCAGGTTTGCGCGTATATTCCAATCGCAAAGAGCTACCTCGCGTACTCGGCGGCATCGGCATTGCAATTATTTCCACCTCCAGCGGCGTCATGACCGATCGTGATGCGCGTCGTCAAGGTATCGGCGGAGAAGTCCTTTGCTACATCTATTAGATTTGACGATTCAACAGGCCAATAAGGAGGCCAGAGAAAATGTCTAGAATTGGCAAACAACCTGTGCCCGTACCCAAAGGCGTCACCGTCACAATTGATGGGCAAAAGGTCACCGTAAAAGGTTCAAAAGGCGAGCTTTCCAGAGAGCTGCCGGATGAAATTGCCTTTGTACAAGAAGGCGAAGAGATTGTGTGTACTCGTAGGAACGAGTCTCGCAACGCTCGCCAGCGTCACGGCTTAGTGAGAACGCTGATCGCCAATATGGTGGAAGGTGTTTCTAACGGCTATGAGAAAAAGCTTGAGATTCAAGGCGTAGGTTACAGAGCCTCCCTGCAAGGTCAAAAGCTTGTAATGGCGCTAGGATACAGCCACCCGGTCGAGTTTGATCCACCTGCTGGCATTCAGTTTGCAGTGGAGAAAAACACTAGCGTGACGGTTACTGGCATCGACAAGGAAGTTGTGGGCAACACCGCAGCGAGAGTCCGTGCTGCACGACCACCTGAGCCTTACAAGGGTAAAGGCGTTCGCTATCTGGGCGAGCAAGTAAGACGTAAAGCTGGTAAGGCAGGTAAGTAGATAAGCCATGAAATCAACTCGTAGAGAATCTACCCGCCGCCGCCATACGCGTGTTCGTCGTCGGGTAAAAGGAACCACTGACCGTCCAAGGCTCGCAATTTTTCGCTCTAACCAGCATATCTATGCGCAGGTGATTGATGATACTGAGCATAAGACATTAGCTGCGGCGTCTACTTTAGACAAGGATGCTAGCGTAAGCGCTGGCGGTACGTCTGAAGCAGCAGCAGTTGTTGGTAAGCTGATTGCTGAGCGGGCGATCGCACAGAACATTTCACAAGTCGTCTTTGATCGCGGCGGCAAACTCTATCACGGTCGAGTAGCGGCTTTAGCTGATGCGGCCCGTGAAGCAGGCCTGAAGTTCTAAATATACTCAGCTAAAACTTAAACCATGGCAGACAATAGAGACAATCGACGTAGTAAGAAAGGCAATAAAGGCCGCGAGAAAGACTCAGAATGGCAGGAGCGCGTCGTTCAGATTCGCCGCGTAACTAAGGTAGTCAAAGGTGGTAAAAAGCTCAGCTTCCGAGCCATCGTTGTTGTTGGCAACGAGAAAGGCCAGGTTGGTGTTGGCGTTGGTAAAGCCAGCGACGTTATCGGCGCAGTGAAAAAAGGCGTTGCCGATGGCAAAAAGCACCTCGTAGAAGTGCCTCTAAACAAGGCTTATTCTATTCCTCACCCTTCAACAGGGCGTGCAGGCGGCGCTAGGGTCTTCATGCGTCCGGCATCTCCGGGTACTGGCGTAATTGCTGGTGGCGCGGTGAGAATCGTGCTAGAGCTTGCGGGTATTCGCAATATCCTCGCTAAGCAATTGGGTTCTGACAACCCATTGAACAATGCTCGCGCTGCTACCGAGGCACTAAATTCGTTAAGAACATTGGGTAGCGTTGCTGAAGAGCGCGGTATTCCTGTCGAAAAGCTATACGCATAGGAGAACCACCGGAGATGAGATTAGAAGATGCGAAGCCCAAGGCGGGCTCAAAAAAGAAGAAAAATCGCAAAGGTCGTGGTATCGCCGCAGGCCAGGGCGCAAGCTGTGGCTTTGGTATGCGTGGCCAAAAGTCTCGCTCCGGTAGTGGCACTCGCCCCGGTTTTGAGGGTGGTCAAATGCCCCTTTACCGTCGCGTTCCTAAGCTGAAGCACTTCACGATTGTGAACCAGAAGGTGTTCACCGTGATTAATGTAAAAGGCCTAGCTGATTTGCCTGCTAACACAGATGTCAGCATGGACTCTTTGCTAGAAGCAGGCATCATCACGTCAAACGACGGCCCTTTGAAGGTGCTTGGCGATGGCGAGATTTCTGTAGCACTTAATGTAAAAGCAGCCGCGTTTACGAAGTCAGCGAAAGAAAAGATTGAAGCGGCGGGTGGTAGCTGCGAAGTTGCTTAAGCCAACATCTGAATAAGACCCAACAGCCGTTTAGCGACTGATTGGGCAAGATTGGGAGTAGAGAGTGCGCAACGGCTCCCTGCTCCCTTTATTATTAGATAAGGGTTTATTCGTCAAGATTCGTTTGAGCGTACTCGTTTAAGCGTGTAAGCTTCGCTGTTAAAGGTTCCTCGTAGGGTTTTAAGTAAGGTTTTCAAATATGGTTGTGAGTCAAGGCAAGTCGCCCAGCGCTCAAGAAACGTTTTTGCAGATGGCCCAAGCGGCTGGATTGCGATCGCGTCTTTTGATCACAGTGGGTCTATTGATACTCGTCAGGCTGGGCATTTATATTCCCGTCCCCGGCATTGATAGAGCCGCATTTTCTACCTTCGTATCCAGCGGTGGCGCTGGCGGCGTCCTTGGCTTTCTAGACATCATCGGCGGTGGTGGTCTATCGCTGGTCGGCATCTTTGCTTTGGGCATTTTGCCATTCATCAACGCCTCCATCATCATGCAGCTCCTTACAGCTGCAATCCCAGCCCTAGAAGACCTTCAGAAGAACGAAGGCGAGGCCGGACGGCGAAAAATCTCTCAGGTCACCCGCTACGTAGCCTTTGGCTGGACAATTCTACAAAGCACGATGCTCTCCAGCTTCCTACTGAGAGATTTTGCCTACGACTTCGGCGTGCCTTTCGTCGTAGAAACAGTGTTAGCACTCACGGCGGGCTCTATGTTCGTCATGTGGGTAGGCGAGCTAATTACAGAGCGCGGACTAGGTAACGGCGCATCGCTGCTGATCTTTTTGAACATTGTGTCCTCGCTGCCTCGCGTACTGGGCGAGACAGTTGATCTGGCGCAAACCGGTGGACGCGCTGAAATTGGCGGTATCGTCATTCTTCTATTGGTCTTCATCGCTACAATCGTCGGCATCGTCTTTGTGCAAGAAGGCACCCGCCGCATTCCCATCGTCTCAGCCAGACGCCAGGTAGGCCGCAAGCTCTACTTAGAAAAAAGCAACTACCTGCCGTTGCGCCTCAACCAGGGCGGCGTCATGCCCATCATTTTTGCCTCTTCCATGCTCATCATTCCGCTTTCGCTGGTGCAGTACATCCGCAACCCAGCCTTTGCCGAATTTATGGGCCGCAACTTTACCCCCACCTCACCGCTGTACATCCTTGTATACCTGGTGATGATTGTATTCTTCAGCTACTTCTATGCCTCCTTGGTTGTTAACCCCGAAGACATGTCGAAGAACCTGAAAAAGATGGGTGCAAGTATTCCTGGCATCCGTCCGGGTAAAGCCACAACTGACTACATCGGAAAAGTCTTGAACCGTTTGACCTTCTTAGGTGCTATTTTCTTAGGGCTTGTCGCCGTCGTTCCTAGCCTGGTTGAAAGCGCAACTCGGGTGACTACATTTAGTGGATTTGGCGCAACGTCGCTACTGATTCTGGTGGGTGTGGCCATTGACACCGCCAAGCAGATTCAAACCTATGTAATTTCTCAGCGCTACGAAGGCATGGTGAAAAGCTAATGACACGACTTATCTTCTTAGGCCCACCGGGCGCGGGGAAAGGAACACAGGCAAAAGTTCTTTCTGAAAACTGCAACGTTCCTCACATTTCTACAGGCGACATTTTACGCGCAGCTGTGAAAGCAAAGACCGAGCTAGGCCAAAAGGCCGAAAGCTACATGAGCGCTGGTAAACTGGTGCCTGATGATTTGATTTTGGATCTGGTGCGGGAACGGCTGGGCCAAGAAGATACGGCGAATGGCTGGCTATTAGACGGCTTTCCTCGGACGGTAGAGCAGGCTGAGTTTCTCAACAAGCTGCTCGATGAAATTGGGCAGTCTTGCGAGTTTGTCATCAATTTAGAAGTCCCTGACGACGTGCTGGTATCTAGAATGCTTGAGCGTGGCAGAGCAGATGACAAAGAAGAGGTCATTCGCACTCGCCTGGACGTGTACCGTCAAGAAACTGAACCCCTGATTGCTTTTTATCGCGGGCGGCAGCAGCTAAAGTCGGTTGATGGCAATCAGCTCATGGATGCGGTCAGTGAGGCATTACAAAAGATTGTGACATGCGATATTTCGACCTAAACAAACTAGGTAAGGTGAGGCTAACCGGCCTTTAGAAGCGTGCGGCGACCCTACGACGATTTGCTACGCTTGAGTTAACTGTATATCTGTCACCCAGAAAGAGAGGAACCGCTCGTTGTCTAAACAAGATTTGATTGAAATGGAAGGAACGATTACAGAATCGCTTCCTAACGCTATGTTCCGGGTTGACCTGGACAATGGCTTTAACGTACTTGCTCATATTTCGGGCAAGATTCGCCGGAACTATATCAAAATTCTTCCGGGCGATCGCGTCAAAGTGGAACTCACCCCCTACGACCTCACCAAAGGCCGCATTACCTACCGCTTAAAAAAGCCGAGATAGGCAGCTACAATCACAAAAACAATAGGCGCACAGTCAAGCATTCTGAAGTTAGGTGTAGGTTGTGCGCTTTTTGCATAGTTAATGCAAGAGATGCTTGAGAGGAAATTCAAGATGGAGGCGTCAGCTTGCGGGTGCTATGTCTTCGTAGACTACTCGATTTGAGCCAGCAAGGGCTGCCCGCCGAAGCGGACGACATCGGTGCAGGGTAGGCCCGTTTGTTTTGTGATAGAAGCGATCGCACTCATAGCCCCCCGTTCATCCAGCCCGAACGTATTCAACGCAATGCCCACAACCTTTGCAGGCGCAAACGTACCACCCGCTGCGGCCACAGATTCGTATAGCTTTACGACTTCAGAGATTTCAGGAATCTCAAAGTCAGGGAAGTGCTGGATGTGGGTGAGATTCGCTTTGTGAACCAGAATGAGGTGCGTTGGCTGACTTCCTCGGATGAGGGGAAGCGTTGCAGTGGAGGCTGGATTGAGTAGAGAGCCCTGGCCTTCAATGAAAAGAATATCGTGACTGTCCCCTTGGCGGAGGATGGCTTGTTCGACTGCGCCTGAGGCGTAGTCTACGCGGATGGCATCGAGTGGGATGCCATCAAAACCTAGCATGAGGCCGGTTTGGCCCGTGGCGATGAGCTGCGATCGCATTCCTTTTGCCTGAGCAGCCCGATTGAGTTCTATGCTCGTAGACATTTTGCCGACGGCCATATCAGTACCGACTGTGAGAACGCGATCGCACTGCAATAGCCGCGCTTTTCCACTTCCAACCGTCAACCCCTCCGGCTCCCTGCGCATATCCCACACCCACCGACTAGGGTGAATATTATCTGCAATCTCAGCATCCTTATTCATCTGAGTATGCAGACCATTCATAACCGAAAGGCCAGCCTTTACCGCCTGCTTTACTTCTGCATACCAGGGTTCTGGTAGCTGTCCACCAGAGGGTGCTAGGCCAATGGCAAGAACTGTAGGATCTAGCGCCAGCGCAGCTTCTGTAGAAGACACAATAGGCGCATTGCAATCAATACCCGTTAGATCGGCAACCGATTCACCTGCTGCGGTTTCGTCAATGACAGCGACAATTGGATTTTGGCTGTAGCGCAGCAGTGAAATTCCGGTTTTGCCTTTGGCTCCTTTGAGGCCGCCGTGCATCAGCAAAGCAATACGATCATCAGGCGTGAGCATGGCGGGAAAGCCCGAGTCCGGGTAGAGAGTTGGGCACTAAAGCACCGTTTTGTAGCTGAGCGCCTTGAAACGGATCGTCTTTAAGGTTGAAGTGACTGTCAAGATCGAGGTGGTCAGCTAGGGGAGACAGATGGGCCAGGGCCGTATTGGAGATCGCACTATCTGAGTAACAGCCAAACATCACCTGCAATCCGCAAGCTCTGGCCGTAGCAATCATTCGCCGCGCCTCACTGAGCCCACCCGACTTCATCAGCTTGATATTAATGCCGTGAATACAGTGCGCTAGCCGAGGAATATCTGCCCCCGTAAAGCAGCTTTCATCAATAAAAATTGGCAAAGGTGATTTCTTGTACAGATCAGGCAGTAAGCCGTCGTCAGCAACCGACAAAGGCTGCTCTAAGTAGGTTACGCCACGCTCAGCTAGCCAGTCGGCCATAGTCAGCGCATCTTGTAAAGTCCAGCCGCCATTGGCATCAATGCTGATTTTAGCCCCAGTCGGAACGTAAGACATAAGCGCTTCAAACATCGCTTGGTCAGTAGCAATACCAGCGGGATTGCCCAGCTTCACCTTCACAGAGACGACCTGCTGCTGATCGCACCATTTTCGCAAGCGATCCACTGCGCCTTCGGGTGAACTAATGCCGACGGTGACAGCAGTTGGGCCAACACGCTGAAGGTCTAAGCCCCAAAGCTGCCAGAGCGGTAGCCCTGTATGTTTGCCGAGCCAGTCGTGCAGAGCCACATCGATAGCGGCCTTAGCAGCTGAACAAATAGATAGATCGGCTAGCAGGGATTCAATTTTTTGCTGCTGAAGCGGGTGATAGTGGGACAGAGCAGAGCTTATGGTCTCTAAATCTTTTGCAATTCGCTCGTTCGTCTGCGTTTCGGAACCAATCGAAAAGGGAGAGGCCTCACCCCAGCCCTCGGTGCCATCAGATTCAATGCGAACCCAAAAATTAGTTGACCCTGAGCTGGTGCCTCGGCTAATCGTCAACGGCACACGCTTGTGAACGGTAAAGAGCTCAATATGAATCTGCATTTCAGGAGCTGGTGCCTTAAGTATCTGTATCCATCGAATTAGCGATTTCGATAAGGTTACCGTCGAGATCGCGGATATACACAGATAGGATAGAGCCTAACGTACCTGTCCGCAGCACCGGGATTCAATGATAGGATTGCCAAGCGATGAAGATGCTCTATGACAGTTTCTAGAGGTGTAACGAGCGAGCACCGGGCCCTCAATGATAGGTATTGCCAAGCGATGAAGATGTTCTATGACAGCTTCTAGAGGTGTGGACGTTATGAAGCACAGGTCGGCTGAGCCCGGTTGCGATACTTTAGCGGCAGGTTGGAACGGATGATCCGCAGGATGTAGATTTATTTTTTGCAGACTCTCACCGATTTGCAGCGCGTGCCTTTGGTCGCCGCTAGAGGAGGTAAAACGTATGATTTTGCAGCCTAGAACCGCTGAGTAAAACTCACAGGCCTGGTCAATATCAGACACTGTGAGCACGAGATGATCTAGGCGCTGAAGGGCAATCATTGCAGCTGAGTTTTGGAGGCAATGCGGGTCTTTTTGCGATCGCTCTCCGAAAGCTCATTTCCCGCCTGCAATACCGTCACATTTTCCTGTAATACCGTCGCTGCGTTTTTATCACCCATCTGAATGGCGGTATTCGCTGCGGACTGAAGCATAGTGACGGCGCCTTTGCGATCGCCCGCCTTCAGTTTCTCTTCGGCAATCTGCGTCTGCCGGTACTTCGCTAGCGCCAAAATATTCTGCTGCACCGCCGCATCAACCTTCGGGATATAGGCATCTTGCGCTTCAATCTCAACTTGAAATATCTCTGTTGACTGTGCATTAAGACCGACAGCAGGATCGTCATAGGTCACATGAATCTTAGCGATCGTCGCCGTGCTAGCTGCTAGCTGAGGCACATATAGATTGAGCAAAATCACGCGAGACTGATCTTTCATCAGGTCACCGATGCGAATCATAGCCTCGTTACCTTCTTGAACGATGGGCAGCTCAACGGTTTCTGGGGCGACTTGGGCGACTGGCTTGAGGTCGGCAAGGCGGGTGCCGTCTGCAAGCTCGATGTTGAGGTAGGCGTTAGTGAGGCCGACGGATTGAATGCGAGTGAAGAGGCGACCGAAAATAGCGATCGCCTCTTCCGCGTGCTCAATATAGTTAAGCGATCCACCACCCGCATCTGCAATTTTTTCTAAAACGTCCTGGTTCCAGTGATCGCCAAAGCCCAGCGTGCTCACCGTGAGGTTGTAGCCCACCGCCACATCTGCGAGCTTCATCGCTCGGTCATTATCACCATGCTCGTTTTCGCCATCAGTCAATAGCAGCAGCTGTGACACGCGATCTTCTTTACCCGCTGCAAGCTGACCAATACCCGCCTTTAGCCCGTCATCAATACAGGTGCCGCCGCCTGCTCTCAAGCTATCAATTTTGCTTTTTATCGCGGCTAAATCAGTAGCAGGCTGATTTTCGATCAAAACTTTGGCTTTGTGATCGAAAGTAATGATAGAAATGCGATCGCGCTCAGTCAACCTGTCAATTAGCTTACTCGCCGCCTGCTTCACCGTTCTCAACGGCACCCCGCCCATCGAGCCGCTACAGTCCAGCACAAAGCACAGGTTCAAAGGTGCTCCCGCGCCCTCACCGCTTGCCGATAGCGACACCGATAGCTGGCGCTGATTATTTTCCTGCTGGGAAGGCATGTGAGCATCGCTTAAGGCCCATTGCAAATCAACTTTCATAGCTCACTATCGCTCCTACACATTCGAGAGGGTACGTTCAACTGAAATAATAGAGTCTTCGTAGGCTATTAGCATCAGCCCAACCAGGATCAATTCCGCGCAGAAATACACAGCTGGTAAAACAAACCGCACACAGATCTTTCCCGAGCAAAGAAACAACTATCTTTGATGAATATTGAAGGTGAGGTTAACCGTCAAAAAGCGGCCTAAAACCGCCCCAAAACCGCTGAAGTGTGACAGCGCAGCCGGTTCTATAGCGAGCTACTATGGATAGCATATTGTTGATTTGTCAGCTGACACGACCTATGAGTTCTTCCATCAAAGCGATGCAGGCCCCCTACGGCGGAGGTGGCATGTCCTACAAGCAGCCTCCCCCAGATTTAGAATCGCTCCTGCTGAAAGAGCGCATCGTTTATTTGGGCATGCCCTTAGTATCGTCCAACGATAATAGAGGACGGCTTGGTGGCGTAGATGTGACAAAGCTCATCATCGCCCAGCTGCTCTATCTAGAGTTTGATGACCCAGATAAGCCCATCTTTTTCTACATCAACTCTATTGGCACTGTCGGATTTGAAACCGAAGCTTTTGCCATTTGCGACACCATTAAATACATCAGACCCCCTGTACACACCATTTGCTTAGGCCAGGCAATGGGCTCAGCCGCAATGATTCTCTCTGCTGGAACCAAAGGATCTCGCGCTAGCTTGCCTCATGCCACCATCGTGCTTAATCAAGCGCGCTCTGGAGCAAGAGGTCAGGCCACTGATATCCAAATCCGCGCCGAAGAGGTGATTGACAACAAAAAGTCATTCCTCGATATCCTGTCGAAAAATACAGGGCAGACGCCTGAGAAGTTGGACAAAGACACGGATCGGATGTTCTATCTGACGGCTGAAGAGGCGAAAGAATACGGCCTGATTGACCGCATTTTGCAAAGTACAAAAGAGCTGCCTGCGCAGATGCCGGTAGGCGTTTAGCTAAAGCATTTTTGTTTCTTGTATGCCGTTACCATTTTCTTGATGTAATCACCGATGCCTATTCAAAATCTCACCGTTCCTTATAAGCTGCCGGGTGGTCGTAGGTGGCAGTGGATGAGCGTCTATGGCTGCATGAGCCGGGAACGGATTCTGTTTATTAACCAGCCACTAACAGACGAGGCGGCAAACTCACTGGTCGCAGCGCTGCTTTATCTCGACTCTGAAGACCAGACCAAGCCTATCTACCTGTACATCAACTCCATTGGCGATCCTGTGATGGCGGGATGGGCAGATGCTTCATTCGGCATGATGTCTATTAGAGCGGGCCTAGCGGTCTACGATACGCTGGCATACATCAAATCCGAAGTCATCACCATTTGCTTGGGAACAGCCTACGGAATGGCCGCCGTTTTACTCTCATCTGGCGCAAAAGGAAAACGCGCTGCCCTGCCTCACAGCAGCATCGCCCTTACGCATCCTCAGACCCTGACCCGCGGCCAAGCGACTGATATTCAGCTGGAAGCAGAGCAAGTTTTAGAGAAACGAAAGCTGATTCAAGAAATATTGGTTGGTAACACCGGTAAAAGCGTAGACACCATTGCTAAGGATATGGAGCGCATGTTTTATCTCTCACCGGAAGAGGCGATGGCATATGGCCTAATTGACCGAGTAATCGAGAAACCAAATTCGTAATCTATCTACGTAATCTATCTACACTGAATACCTCATGCCTATTTCACCTCGGACGCCTAGTGTCCCCTACCGTCTTCCTGGCGACACCTACGACCAATACATTGACCTTTACTCACGCTTGTTTCGCGAGCGCATTATCTTCTTAACAGAAGAAGTCACCGACGGGATTGCGAATGCGATTGTGGCGTATATGCTCTACCTAGATTCGGAAGACAACACTAAGCCGATCTATTTATATATCAACTCGCCGGGTGGCTCGGTTACGGCGGGCATGGCAATTTATGACACCATGCAGTACATCAAGTCTGATGTGGTGACGATTTGTGTGGGCTTGGCAGCTAGTATGGGTTCGTTTTTACTGGGTGCTGGTGCAAAGGGTAAGCGACTGGCGCTGCCGCACTCGCGCATTATGATTCACCAGCCATCGGGCGGTGTGGGTCGATCGCAGGCGACTGATATTGAAATTGAAGCGGCGCAGATTGTTAGGGTGCGGAAGGATCTTAATGAGCTGTTGGCGTTTCATTCAGGACAGTCGGTAGAGAAGATTGAAAAGGATAGCGATCGCGACTTTTTCATGTCAGCAGCAGAAGCCAAAGAATATGGTCTAATTGATCGCGTAATCGAAGAAAGACTGCCTTCTTAAAAAACCGGTCTGTGATAATAGATGAGCCTAGCCCAGCACTATCGAACTTTAGGTTTGCGCCGAGGTGCCTCATCTCGTGAGGTAAAAGGCGCCTATAGAACGTTAGTGCGACAGTACCATCCGGATATTAATCCGGATGAAGCGGCAGTTGAGCAGTTTATTAAAATCAACGATGCCTACACTGCGCTTTCTGAAGCGGCGCTCTCAAAGAGAGCTGTTGATAAAACAAAAGGCAGATCACCTTCAGCCGATGCCTTTGGCTTTGAGACTATCAAACAGAAGCTAGAAAATATTGGGCTTGGCAATCTTAGGAGTGAGCAGACTGAGGTGTCGCAAAGGGTTGATGAACCCGTGGCGGAAAACTTTAGCGTTGGCGATGTCGCTGAACCCATTAGTGCTGATGCGGAAGTTCGGCTTTCTGAGCAGGAAGAGAGCCTGAAGCAGGAGGCTTATCAGCAGCTAAAGGAATTGCTGAAGCAGCAGAAGTATCCTCGGGCGATCGCACTCGTTGAAGGCTTAGCGCACAGAATGCCAGCTGACCTTGAAATCACCCAGTGGCAAGCGATTGTCTACCAGCGCTGGGGACGACGCCTGATCTACGAGGGCCAGCCTAACAAAGCGCGTATCTATCTAAAAAAAGCATTGCGAACTGACCCAAACAACCAGTCACTATGGAGTGAGGTTAACCAAGATTTTTGGCAGCTTGCGAACTTAGGCAGACCTCAGGGCAACGTGAACGACTTAGAATCGGAAGGGCTCTCCTAAGCTTCATGAGCCAAAAGCTCAAACGCGACTGTTATCAAAACTACGGCAAAATTCTTGCACACCGCTCTTAAATACGTAGATTGCCACCATTGGGGCGATTAGCTTTGGGCAGTCTGTTTCCTGACTGAGGTGAGTGATTAAAGTACTGAGCTGACCGGCAGCGATCGCCTCACGAAACTGCGTCTGACAGGCAATATGCCGATAGCGCTTACTAAAGCTCGCTAGCCACTGCTCATTAGAATCTGGTTCCTGGTCAGATCTGAGTGCCAAAGAGATTGCGGCATCTTCTAAATCACCATCGCAGTCCTCGATTTCTTGTAGGGCTTCGGTCGCTTCAGGATAGTCAGCCAAGCGATCTTTAAGCTGAGTAATTTCTTCAAGAGTTAGCGCGATCATAGAAGGTTAACGGCGTCGAAGTTTAGTCGTTAGCTGATTATGGTACCGGAAACGATTTGATAAAACCACTGCTCAAACCGTTCGCCCCAGGCAGATAGCGAGTATAGACTTTCCGCTTGCTGACGGCAGTATTGGCGGTCTATTGGGTCTATCTTTGCTATTGCTTTCACTAGCCCTGCGACATCATCCGGATCTACTAGCCATCCCGTTTTTCCCGAGCGCACGATTTCAGCTAAGCCGCCTCGTCTATAAGCGAGCACAGGTACGCCGCACGCCAAAGCCTCAATGGCAACGATCCCAAAAGCCTCTATCCACTTTGGGGTCACCAGTAAGGCCTGAGCGCGGCCTATAGATTTTTGAAGCTGGTCAGTGGGCAGGAAGCCGCAATATTCAACCGGTGAAGAAGATTGAGTGATGAGCTGCTGAATATTTTGCCAGTAAGTGTGGTCTTCTATTTTCCCGAATATTTTGAGCGATCGCCCCGCGCCTGCCGCTGCGGCCACTGCATCTTCCAAACCTTTCTCAGGTGATATGCGACCGGCCCAAGCCAGTTCTTCATTCGGCTGACCGCAATAGTCGTAGCGATCGATATCAATAGCGCTACCTAAAATTTGCCACTGGTCAGCAGAGGTTTGCGTAAAGGTGTTGGCTTGCGATCGCGTATAGGCTCCCAAGCGTCCGGGAAAATGAATAGCGTGATGAGCGATCGCCTCGTCCATCGCGCGGCTCAAAGAACCCATGCTGACAAAGTGAGCCACCGGCGTCTTAAAAAATGGCGTGAGGTAGAACGGTAGCCAGTCATAGGCAAAGTTCACCAGCAAGTCGTACTGCGTCTGCACCTGCCGCGCATATTCCCAGGTATTAGCCAGCACTGAGCTGACAATACCTTCTACAAAACGCTCTTGAGTCTGCGCTGTAGACTGCAAGCTGCCTGAGATTTGAACAATTTCTATGGGTGCTGGGGCTTTGGGCAGAAACGAACCCGACGGAGCCACGATCGTCACCTGATGCCCTCGATCCGTCAAAACACTCGCTAAGTTTGTGACTGTCAGCTCCACACCTCCACCTAGTCCTGAGCCCAGCGGCCCAACAGGTGTAGAAAGCAATAGCAGTCGCAAAGGCATTCAACCAGGCGTAGTTCTCTGGCTATTTTAGCCTGTTGACTTGCCTGCTATCCTAAAGCGCAAATCTATCCGCAGCGTCGATAGATTTGCCGCTGCTACCAAAAGAGCGAACGTTTGCGTCAATGTCTTGGCTGCGGCGAATGCGGTTGAGCTGTTCGAGTGCCCAGGTTGCAGTCTGACGCACTTCGGGATCTTCGTCCTCGGTCGCATGGCCTAGCATTTGACTGATTTGAACAACCAGCTCGTATACGCGAGTTAGGTCGCGGATGGCATTTTTGCGAACTTCAGGGTTGTCATCTTGTAGTGCGATCGCCAGTGCCCTGCTCATCGGCTTCAGCGACCGAATACCAATTTCTGAGAGCGCCGCTAAGACCAAACTCTTCTCTTTCGAGTCGGCATCCACCATCGAATCGACCAGCGGCTGCATCGCTAACGAATTGCCTCGCTGCCCTAGCTCCCAAATGGCCTTACGACGCCGAGCCGGGTCAGAGTTACGCAAATCGCCGATTAAGCCATCAATGACATCGACTTTGGCGAGCGGTGTTGTTCCGCCCATTTGACCGCTGTTTGAGAGTACGCCGGCGGTTGGAGCGATCGCGCCCCCTTCCATATTCTGAGCACTGTTCAGGCCACCCACGTTCAGTCCGCCCGTCAGCGTACTAGCAGCTAAAGCCGAGTTTTCAGAAGGCTCAAGCTCACCCCACTCATCCGAGTCTGAGCCGCTGGACTTATCGCGATTAGCAATGAAAAAGCCCACCCCAAAGCTCGCAACCACGGCGACTAGGCCCAAGCTCAAGCCAAAGATTCTACCCAGTCCACCAGCTTCACCCTCTACCACATCAGCTGTAGCATCAGCGCCGCTATCAGCCGGTAATTCACTCGCCGTCGGTGCGGTCGCCGGAACAGTAGGCAAATCGCTGACAACATCAGGACTCCCCCCAGCGCCACCAGCAGATTGTGTAGGAATCGCGTTTCTAATCTGTCGCCAAGTTTCCTCGTCTAGCACGCCAGTTTCAGGCAGACCTGCATCCGCCTGAAAGGCTCTAACGGCCCTTTGTGTTCCTAAGCCGTAAATGCCATCAACCAGGCCTGTATAGAAGTCACCCTGCTGCAAGCGGAGCTGGAGCAATTTGACAGCTTCCCCTCTAGAGTTGATATCTAGGTTGCTATTGATGGCACTACCGCCAGAGGCTTGAGCTATCAAAACCGGCGAAGCCGCAGGCAAAGGCTCGGTAGCAGCGGCGCTCTTAGCCCGAATGGCCGGAGTGCCCAAAGCGGCCAAACAGGTGAGAAATACTAAAGTAGAACGCCGAATCATTGCTATTTTTACCTAATTTATCTTTGGGTACCTAGCGACTCAATCCAAAAATTTTCAAGATTCACATGCGCAGCTGCCGGATTTAAAAACTACCGCTAAGGACTACACCACACTGGGTCTAAAATCGGATGAAGAAGAAGACGCGCTTAAAATGCTTAATATCAAGCTAATTAATATCAAAAATAGGATGCCCATCAAATCTTGTTTATGCCAGTTGCCCAGCAAATTTAAGACTCTCTAGCCATCACCTTCAAAATCTACATGAGATTCTTGAAAGATGGGTATAAAAGCTAACTGCTTCGATTGACTCTATTAATAGGAATTCGTCGAAGCAACCTATTTAATGCAGCTTAAGCTAAACACCCACATGAGCCAACTTTATGCCGACTCGTTATCTTGAGTAAGCACATCCTAGCTTGAGCATCCGTTCCTGCTATCGGTAGGGGAGCTGGGTTGTTCCGTTCTTTATGGTTATTGCCCGTAGGTTTACTTATTTTTGTTAGTGCCCTTGTCTTCACTATCGCAGTTTAAAAAATAGCATCCGCATTTTCAACTAAGTTTTAGCCTACAGAGTGTGTAGGTTGTAGGGCCTATATGATATTTGGCCGGAGATATTTGGCCGGAGATATTTAGTCGGACGGATCTTGAGTCACTGAAGTTGCCGAAGGGCGCGCAGATAGATTGATGGGCAATCGGGCTGATAGCCAGTCGGCAAGCTGCATACGCTGATTGATGAGGTAAATGCTAAGCAAGGTAAGCATTACGCCGCTCCACTGTAGAGTGCTGAGGCTCTCTGAGAGCAGTAGCGTACTAAAAAGAAGAGCAAATACGGGGGTTAGGAACGTGAGCGCACTGAGACTAGTGAGGTTTCCTTGGGCAGCGATATAAAAGAAAATGCCGTAGGCGATCGCACTGCCAAACACGGTCGCATAGCCAATCTCTAACCAGCCCGGTAGCGATATTCCGTACCAGGGCAAATCGCCTGTTGTCGCCCATGAGCTATCCACCAGCGAAGCCACAAACAGTGGCGCACCACCAAGCACCATATGCCAGCCCGTTGCCGCCACCGGATCGGCCCAGCGCGCTACATAGCGAATCAAAATAGTCCCAACGGCCATCGACACCGCCGCCATCAGCATCAGCCACTCACCCTGCTGAAACAGAACCGTCCACAGCTCCTGCTCAAAGATAGGCGCTGGGTTCTGCCCCTGAAAAATACCCAAAATCCAATCGTCTGGCAGACCAATAAAGCTGATACCTAGCAGGCCGACAACTAGACCGATCCAGCCTAAAGGGCCAATCCACTCCTGAAATAGAAACCGAGCCATCACAGCCACAGCTAAGGGCTGAGAGTCAATCATCACAGACCCTAAACCGGCACCCGTACGCTCTAACCCCTTGGCCAAAAAGCCCTGAAACAAGGTGCCATCAACCAGCGCAAATAAGCTAATCCACAGCCAAGCTCGCCACCCGGTCGGCTGATCTCGCCCTTGCAACACAGAAACAAAAACAATCAGTAGGCCCGCTGGCAGTAGCCGAAAACCGGCAATGAATAGAGGGGTGGTTTCATCCATAACGCCCTTCATCGCCACCATCGCCGTTCCCCACAAAAAGAAGGGGGCTATCAGAATCAGCGGATTAGCCGCTAGCTCGGGTAGGGGCTGTGGTAGGGGAATTCGAGGTGCGTTGCGAGCAGGGTCAATAGGAGGGCGAGAATCCATTCGGTTACTAGAAGGCCGTTAAAGCAGCTCAGGAGAGGCCTCGCCAACACCTTTTACGGTGGGTATCTAGGTGGGCATGGCAGGTCGTATACTTACTCTAAAGTAATGTAAAGCTTCTAGCCTTGAGATTTTTATGATTTGGCCTTTTAAGCCTCGCTATCGCAAACAGATCGCTCGCATTGAGATTACGGGCGCGATCGCTCAGGCCACCCGCAAGCGCGTATTAGAAGCACTCAAGGAAGTAGAAGAAAAAAAGTTCCCAGCGCTATTGCTACGAATTGACAGCCCTGGTGGCACCGTAGCCGACTCTCAGGAAATCTATAGCGCTCTAAGAAAGCTCCAGGAAAAGGTCAAAATTGTTGCAAGCTTCGGCAATATTTCAGCCTCAGGCGGCGTCTATATTGGCGTGGGCGCTAATCACATTGTGTCGAACCCAGGCACGATTACAGGATCTATCGGCGTGATTCTGCGCGGCAATAATATCGAACCGCTATTAGATAAAGTTGGCGTGTCCTTTAAGGTGATCAAGTCTGGCCCTTACAAAGATATTTTAGCCTTCGATAGACCGCTGACGCCTGAAGAAGAAGTCATTTTGCAAGAGCTGATTGACGTGAGCTACGGCCAGTTTGTACGCACGGTAGCTGAGGGGCGAAACTTAAGCGAAGATGCCGTTAGGCAGTTTGCAGATGGCCGCGTATTTACGGGAGAACAGGCGCTGGCGCTGGGCGTTGTTGACCAGCTAGGCAGCGAAGAAGATGCACGTCGGAAGGCAGCTGAGCTAGGCGGACTCGATCCTGAAAAAGCTGAGTGCTACACCTTTGAGGAGAAAAAGCCGCTGCTGAGCCGGGTGCTGTCAGGAAGCCGGTTTGAGAGTAGCTCGCCATGGGCTGTATTACCGGCTCATTTACCTGCAACCCTGGCACGAATAGATTTTGAGGTGGCCACCAGTGGCGTGCCGCTGTGGATGTATCAGCCCCCTAGCGTTTAGTTTCAGATGGTTAGAAATCACGTCTGAAATCAGGCTTGTAATCAATGGTTAAATAGGGATGCGCTGCATGAGCGAACACCGAATAGAAAAGGAAGCTATAGCTGTGGACTGGCAGATACGAGCCATTCGAGGGGCGACGACCGTTTCAGAAAATTCAGCTGAGGCAATAGCCCAGGCCGTCACGGAAATGCTGGACGCGGTTGAGTCACAAAACCAGCTTGATCCCAGCGAGATTGTGAGCGTGACCTTTTCAGTGACGCGGGACTTAGATGCTATATTTCCAGCTGCGATCGCCCGCACCCGCCCCCAGTGGGACAACGTTCCCCTTCTAGACGTTCAACAAATGCACGTCCAAGGCAGCCTGCCCCAGTGCATTCGACTGATGATCTACACTCATCTCTCAGTACCACAAAGCGACATCAAGCACGCCTACCTACGCGGTGCTCGCGACCTGCGCCCCGACCTATGCCTCAGCTAGAGACGCATATATCAAGGCTTCGACCTTTAGAAAGAGCCCGTTCAAAGCCGAACTATCCCTTTTGAGCATTCAATATACAAACCGCAGATAGCTACGATCCCAGAGTAAAACGCTTACGAAAGGACGCACTATTATGCCAGCTAATCCAGTCACCAGCTTGTCCCAACAGCTCTCCGAATTTAAGGGACTGAGCACCGATGAGCAGCTTGGTCTGCTTTGGGTCGTTTACAAAAACATGGGAGGCTCAATTACCCCTGCGGCTCCCGGCGCTGCCGACCCACAGTTTACACAAAACCTTCTAGAAAAAGTGAAGGGCATGTCGAACGAAGACCAGCTTGCCTTTATGCGCGATCTCGTCAATAAGAAATCTACAGAAGACACTAAGGCCTACAGCGCCTTTGCTGAAAACACTAAGCTCGTCTTCTGGTACGAACTATCCGAAGAAATGACCAAAGGCACTGTCGTTCCTGTACCCGATGGTTACGAACTCTCTGCTGGTGCCTCCAAAGTGTTTGAAAGCATCGTTGCCCTCGAATTTAACGAGCAGATTACGCTGCTGCGCGACTCCGTTGTCGATATGGGCGCATAACAATATCGCACCGTTTCTATCGTCAATAAATAGTAAACAAAAAGGCCTACCGTCCATTTACCGGTAGGCCTTTTTATTGCGTAGATAGACTTGTCAAATGAGAATACTACTTACTTTTAGCAGGCTTGGGATGGAATCGAATGCCAATTAGAAGGTCGTATACAAAGCCTAGAAAATCCTTCGTCTGCATCAGGCCCAGAGATTGCGGTGAACCCTTTTCGTCGAGTAGCGGCTTCATTACCTCGTAAGCAGGCTTGTACTTGTACCAGGGAATAGACGGCCACAGATGGTGAATCAGGTGGTAGTTCTGACCCATGATTAAAAAGTTCAGCACTCGGCCGGGGTAAACCCGAGCGTTTTGCCAGCGGTGCTGAGTCTTGAAAGGGCGATGAGGGAGATAGTCAAAAAACAGACCCAGTGCCAAACCAACCACTAGAGCCGGTGAAAACCAAAAGTTAAAGAGGTAGTCAATAAAGCCGTAGTGACAGGCTGCATACACAAACAGCCCGACCGCCAAACGACTTAGAAACCACTCTAGAAGCTCGTATTTTTTCCACAGCCGACGCTGGAAAAAATAGATCTCATGGTAGAAAAATCGGGCCGCAATCAGCCACAGCGGCCCGCCTGTTGACACAAAATGATCAGGGTCGTTTTCAGGATCGTTTACGTGAGCGTGGTGCTGTAAATGCACTCGCGTGAAAACGGGAAAGGTAAATCCCAGCATTAGAGCGCTACCGTGACCTAGCGCCGCATTGATGATGGGGTTGCTGTGGGCTGATTTGTGCGAAGCGTCGTGAATGACGGTGCCCACCAAGTGCAGAGCCACGGTGTTAAAAGCAAAGCAGCACCAGCTAGGCCAGTGCCAAACAAAATATCCAACTGTTGAAAGAATAACCAGTGAGACAGCCCCGAAAAAAATCAGCAGATTGGGACTAAGCCCACCCTCTGCATCTAGAAACCGCTTAGGGACTCTCCGGGTGACTGCCAGGGGCTCTACTGCCGCCGACACCATATGTGCGCTCCTACATACCACGTTCTTCGGTAGTATACGCTACCTAAGATGAATAATAAAGTTTTGTGACGTTGATTAGAGATGTTAAAGAAATCAGATTTACCTAATTTCTGCCTGTTTTTTACCTAATTTTTTATGGGCTTTATCGTATCTGACTAGCAACTTACTGCAATAGATACCTTAGCGGGAAAACGGAAATGATGGTGACCTCTCAAATGGTTTAACTCACCGCTTCATACGACTCAACGCCGAGAATTGGGCCTGACAGTGGTATCGTTTGAGCAGATAATCTTCATGTATTTTCACTTAACCTTAAGCGTATGCCATTGCGTCCTGCCCTGCGCCGAACCAAAATTGTCGCGACCATTGGCCCTGCCACCGAGAGTCCAGAAGCGCTCAAAGCCATTATTGAAGCAGGCGCTACAACATTACGACTCAATTTTTCACACGGCACCCAAGAGAATCATCAAAAAAATATTAAGCTTATTCGCCAAATCTCTTTTGAGCTTAACCAACCTGTCGGCATCTTGCAGGATTTGCAGGGGCCAAAGATTCGCCTAGGCAAGTTTAAAGACGGCCCCATTCAGCTAGCGAACGGCGATAAATTCATTCTTACGAGCCGTGACATCCCCGGAACTCAGATCGAAAGCGCTGTTACCTACGGCCCACTGGTGGAAGAAGTACCTGAAGGGGCCACTATTTTGCTCGATGACGGCAAGGTGGAAATGAAGGTGGTTGGCAAAGAAATGGAAGCGCGCAACCTGGTCTGTGAAGTGGTTGTCGGCGGCAAGCTCTCAGACAGCAAGGGCGTCAACTTTCCAGGCGTATATCTGTCCATTAAGGCGCTAACAGAGAAAGATAAGAAAGACCTAATGTTTGGTCTCAATCAGAACGTAGACTGGGTGGCGCTTAGCTTCGTACGCAATCCTCAGGACGTTTTAGAGATTAAGGAGCTAATTCAAAATTCGACGAATCGCCGCGTGCCAGTGATTGTCAAAATTGAAAAGCACGAAGCCATTGAGCAGATGGAGGCGATTTTGTCGCTTTCAGACGGAGTAATGGTGGCTAGAGGCGACTTGGGCGTAGAGCTACCGGCCGAAGATGTGCCCGTGCTACAGAAGCGACTGATTGCGACGGCGAACCGCCTGGGCATTCCAGTGATTACCGCGACTCAAATGCTCGATAGCATGGTGGATAGCCCGCGTCCAACTAGAGCAGAGGTCTCTGACGTGGCCAACGCAATTTTTGATGGCACGGATGCGATCATGCTCTCAAACGAGACAGCCGTAGGGCAGTTTCCCGTGGAAGCTGTTGCCACCATGGATCGAATTGCACGACGCACTGAAAGGGAGCAGCTAAAGCGCATTACTGAGGACTTTAGCCAGACGCATACCATTCCTAACGCCATCAGTCAGGCCGTTGGCCAAATTTCGGCGCAGCTGAGAGCCGCTGCCATTATGACGATGACGCGTAGCGGTGCAACGGCCAGAAATGTGTCTAAGTTTCGGCCCAAAGCGCCGATTCTAGCCGTGACCCCGCTGGTGGATGTGTCCCGGCAGCTACAGGTGGTATGGGGCGTCAATCCGCTGCTGGTAGTGGATTTGCCTTCTACCGCGCAGACGTTTCAGGCGGCGATGAACGTAGCGCAGGAAAAAGAGCTGGTGCGCGACGGAGACCTGGTAGTGATGACAGCAGGCACGCTACAGGGCGTCTCGGGGTCTACCGATCTAATTAAGGTAGAAGTGGTGACGGCAGTGCTAGGCCATGGGAAAGGGATTGGTGAGGGCTCTGTGAGCGGGCGAGCCAGGATTGCCCACACGACAGCGGCGATTAAGGACTTTCATCCCGGCGAGATTTTGGTGGTGCCTAGAACCAGCGCGGACTATGTAGATGCGATTCGCAGGGCAGGTGGCATCATCACTGAAGATGCCAGTATGACCAGCCACGCTGCGGTGTTAGGAATGCGGCTGGGTATTCCTGTGATTGTAGGGGTCGAGCGAGCCACAGAGATTATCCGCAATGGCACTGTGATTACGCTGGATGTGAGTAAAGGAATGGTGTGCTCGGGCGGTGTGGATACGCCGAGCGATGGGTTTGTCAGCATGGGCTAGAAGCCGGTTGAAAACGGTTTCTAACGGTTGTAGAAGGCAGGTGAGCCGCGGTAGATGCGATCGCGCTGTGCCACAGAAATTCTGGATGACCCATGAGTGCCCGTTTCAGAGTACTCGGCGGACTCTCGCTGATTGTTATCGTACTCATCGAAAGATTGGAACGGCGGAATAAACGTGCGGCTTTTGCGGTCATAGGTGAGTACGGAGCCATCTACGATGTTGTAGATCCAGCCGTGAATCATGACTTCTTCTTTGCGGAGGTGCGATCGCACAGCGGGATACGTTCTCAAGTTATCAATCTGGGTCAGCACGTTTTCCGCCACTAGCGTTGCCAGCTTCTCCTGCTTCCCTAAGTGCCCATAGTTTTCTTCGACCATTTCACGCGTGCCCTCAGTGTGCTTCAGCCAGTTATACACCAGCGGCATCTTGGCCTCTAGCTCACCAATTTGCAGCAGGCCTTTCATCGCCCCGCAGGTGGTGTGCCCGCACACCACAATGTGCTGAATATCAAGCGATTTGATTGCGTATTCAATGGTGGCCCCTTCACCGCCATTGGTTGCACCATAAGGCGGCACGATATTACCTGCATTGCGGATTACGAACAAATCGCCCAAATCCGATTGGGTTATTAGCTCGGGCTGTACTCGCGAGTCAGAACACGTGATAAAAAGCACTCTTGGGTGCTGCCCTTGAGCTAATTCTTTTAGCAGTGCCTTGTGTTCTGGAACGTAGTTACTTTGAAACTCACGCAGCCCTTTAATCAGATCTTTCATGCCATTAGCCTTTTAGCTCACCTGTATATATTCTCACGTTGAGCGAGCATGATTTTTTTGCAATTTATCTGAAGTAACTGGCTAAGAAGTAGGCCGGAGCATCGGCGTGTTGAACTCAATGAGCGCTTGGGCCGTGCGAGCTTCTTCGGCTGCGATCGCCTCATTCGTATCATCTAATAGCTTCCAAACAGCCCTCAGCAGTTCACCTTCCCCTTCCCGACTCACCGCCGAAATCCGAAAGACTTTTTCACCCGTAGCCAGCGATAGCTGGGAGGCCAAATCATCCACTTCCTCGTCTAAAAGTGAATCTATTTTATTGATCGCCAGCATCTGAGGCTTACTGGCTAGCCCCTGTCCGTAGGCGATCAGCTCTTGCTGAATCGTGTGATAGTCAGCAACCGGATCTTCAGCCGTGCCATCGACGAGGTGTAACAGTAGCTTTGTGCGCTCGATATGCCGCAAAAAGTCGTGACCGAGACCTTGGCCTTCGTGAGCACCTTCAATCAGACCAGGAATGTCAGCAAATAGCGTGCCGTCACCCGTTGGCTTGCGGACGACGCCTAGGTTGGGGATAAGCGTGGTAAAAGGGTAGTCGGCAATTTTGGGCTTGGCCGAAGAGAGGGTTGAGATGAGGGTGGATTTGCCAGCGTTGGGAAGGCCGATGATGCCAACTTCTGCAAGCAGCTTGAGTTCTAGCTTGATGGTACGAATGGCGCCGGGTGCGCCGGGTTGCGATCGCTCAGGCGCCCGGTTGCGATTACTTAAAAAATGCTTGTTGCCTAGTCCACCTTTGCCACCCGGCGCAATCACCAGCCGCTGACCGGGTTCAGTCAAATCGCCCATCAGCTCGCCAGTGCCTAGGTCGTAAACCAACGTGCCACAGGGAACTTCAACGATCAGATCGTCACCGCAAGCGCCTGTCTTGCTTTTTGAACCGCCTTTCACGCCATCGGGCGCGCGGAAGCGGCGGGCATATCGGAAATCCAACAGCGTTTGTAAGTTGTTGTCGGTTTGTAGAATGACGGAGCCGCCGTTGCCGCCTGTGCCGCCAGAAGGGCCGCCTGCGGGCACATACTTTTCCCGGCGAAAGGAGGTCATTCCATCGCCACCTGTGCCGCCTTCTACTTCAATTTCGGCTTGATCAATAAATTGCATGGGCAGTGGCGGGCGGTGAGACCGGAGAATACTGAGTATGCAATTGTAGCGTGCTGGCGGGGTTGTGACTTTTTGGGTGCTACAGTCCGCTCATCGCAGCCTGAATTTGTTCAGCGATCGCCGGGTCATTTTTTTGCGCGGCAGTCATCTCGCTAAACTGCTGAGGCGTCAAATTATTAGTAGCAGCGATCGCGCTGGCCTCATTGCAAAATTCGACAAGCACCGTACGCACGCTCACCTTGTCGGCTTTAGGCAAGTCAGGCATATCAGACATTCTATGATTAGCGCAGCTTAGCCGCGTTTCTAAAATGCCGTCTTCAAGGCCCGCCGCAACCAACACATCATTGGCTGCGCCGTAGGCCACTAGTCGTAGGTCTTCAATGCTCAAAACGGTCTGGGCGTAGTTAGCCACATCGATTTCTGTAATATCTTGAGCGTGGGCAGGTGATGAGAACCCTTGAGTGACCAGTGAGCCCGCTTGGGCGATCGCAACTGTGCTCAAGGCAAGTGCCAGCCAAGCAAAATGACGGCGATGATGGGAAGTCATGACGATTAATCTTTAGCTCCTCAAATAGATATAGATGAGTCTGGGTAAAAACCGCGTGGTTCATCTGCATATTCTAGAGGAGCAGTGGCCAATTACCGCGTAGTGTTTGCGGCTTAGAACATTGAGAAAAAATGCCTTTACACGCGTGGGCTAAAAACAGCTTGCGATTTCAATCATTTTTGTTTGCAGCGTAATCTCATCGGGTGCGCCGCGCTTAAGGCTGAACTCTAAGGCCATCAGTAGAGAAAGGGCCTTGCGAAGCTGGGTGGGAGAGCAACCCCGTATTTGCTTTTGTAATATGTAGACGCGTTTAGGGTTGTTGATTTCGGCAGCTTTCGCGATCGCCCGCATATCCCGCTCCCCCTCAGCCGCCATCAAAGCCACCCACAGCCACCGCCGAAACTGCCCGACCAGCGTAGCCACCACCTTCAGCGCAGGCTCATTATTAGCCAGCAAATCACTCGCTAAGCTCAGTGCCTGCTCGGCTCTACCGGCAATCAACGCCTCAGAAAGCTGAAAGCTCGTTTGTGTACTCACGGCCACCAGCTGAGTAACGACCTCTGGCGGCAACGGCTCCGCCTTAATTTTTCCATTCTCGCTCCAGTACAAACTGAGCTTTTCGACTTCGTTATATAGCCTGCGCGTATCAGCCCCCACCGCCTCAGCCAGTAGCTCAGCCGACTGTGGCTTCAGCCGCAAATGCATTTCTTGCGCCACCCGCTTCACCTGACCAATCAGCTGATCGGTCTGCCAGGGTGCGATCGCCGCAAACTCACGAACGTCCGCATATTTCTTCAGCAGCTTCGTTGACTTCAGCCGTCCGTCTGGCTTGTTAGCACTGGTTAAAAGCAGCACCGTTGACTCTGGCACGAGCGGCAGCGTTCGCGCCAGCTCAATCATCACTTCATCAGGGCACCGCTGACCAAGGGTGGTATCCACCAGCCACACCAGCCGCTGGCCCATGCCAAACGGCGGCGTTACTGCCTGATTGAGTGCCTGCATCGGGGCATCGGCTAAGTCGGGGCCGATGCGGTCGTAGTTAAAGCTGGCCCAGTTAGGATCGAGGGTGCGATCGCGCAGCGTCATCACCGCCTTTTTCAGCCGAAACTCATCGGCACCCCAGAAGAAATAAATTGCCATAAAAAGCAGTCTAACGGGTATTTTCACTCAAGTACATCATTGATTAACACATGATAAATTCATTCTCTGATAGACTCTTATCTATAGAAGCGTCGTCACTGTCAACTCAGCCAAAGAAAGAGGTAGTCTCCCGTGATTCATGCAACGCTCCATCAGCTCAAAGTTTTTGAAGCGACAGCTCGACACGGAAGTTTTACACGCGCAGCTGAAGAGCTATACCTCACTCAGCCAACTGTTTCTATTCAGGTGAAGCAGCTCACAAAGGCCGTTGGGCTACCGCTATTTGAGCAAATAGGAAAGCGACTATATCTCACAGAAGCGGGTCAGAAGCTGTTAGATACCTGTCAAGAAATTTTTCAGGGACTAGAGCAGTTTGAGATGTCGGTTGCTGACTTGAAAGGAATGAAGCAAGGCAAGCTGAAGCTAGCTGTGATCACGACGGCAAAGTATTTTGTGCCGAGACTGTTAGGGCCGTTTTGCAAGCGCTATCCAGGCATTGATATTTCATTGCAGGTGACTAATCACCAGCGCCTGCAAGAGAGCATGGCATCTAATGAAGATGAGCTGTACATTATCAGCCAAACGCCGAGCCAGCCGGATTTGACGGTACATCCTTTCTTAGAAAATCCGCTGGTTGTGATTGCGCCCACCAGTCATCCACTGGCCCGTAAGAAGAACATTCCAATTGAGGCACTGAACAACGAGCCGTTCATTATGCGTGAGTCGGGGTCAGGAACGCGGAAGGCTGTGGAAAAGCTGTTTACTGAAAAAGATATCAAGGTGAAGGTGCGGCTGGAGCTAGGGAGTAATGAGGCGATTAAGCAGGCGATCGCGGGTGGCCTTGGCATATCAGTTCTTTCCCAGCACACCATTATTTCAGAAGGGACGACAGGCGAGTTCGCTATTTTAGACGTGCAGGGCTTTCCCATTGAACGACACTGGTACGTCGCAAACTTAGCCGGAAAGCAGCTCTCTGTTGTCGCTGAAACATTCTTGCAGTTCTTGTTAGAAGAAAGCCCCAATATGGCCAGACAGCTACTTCCAGGCTTAGGCGCAGCCGCCTTGAACACACCGAACGAAGAAAGCTTAAAAGTTTCTCAACATTCGGAAGCAGCCTCAGTTGCCAGCAGGGTTTAGCCGGCGAAAAGCCACTACTCAGCAGCAATCAAACCCTCTTTCTTATTAAATTTTTACCTGTAAAATTACGGACAGGCTCTATTTGCGTGTGATATTTTGTATACGCATCTAGGCAGTTATTTCCTATCGCTGCAATAAATTGACCTTTTTACAAATTCAATCGCTACAACCGTCATTGAATTATTAAGCTCGATTTATTGCAGTTGGAGCAGGCAGTTAGAACAGATAGTTTCTTACGCTAGCAAATCAATCGTTTTTTTGAAAAGTATGTCAGCAAGCGATCGCGCTCCTAAATGAAAGGTGCGTTCAAGCAACGTTGACAGCAATTTCTAGACCTAGCAGGACTAGGAACAAAAGGGTGCGCGATATCACTTCAGCAAGCACTAAAAAAGAGTCAATTACATGGCAGCCTTTCCCTCAATTTTTGAGCTCAGCAGCATAGACGGCAGCAACGGTTCCGTCTTGAGCACCAACACCAATCTTGGCTTTAACGGCCTCGCTATCAGCGGCGCTGGAGATATTAACGGCGACGGGATTGACGATATTGTAGTCGGCGCTGAAAATGCCAATACTAGCGACGAAAGAAATGGACTGAATGCCGGACAGGCCTATATCGTATTTGGCAACCGCTCAGGCCTGAACGCGTCGATAGACCTACAGAACTTAAACGGTCGTAACGGCTTTATCCTCAACGGCATTAATCGAACCGATGGCACCGGCTTTGCGGTCAGTAGCGCGGGCGATGTCAACGGCGATGGCATTGATGATGTCATTATCGGTGCCCCTAGCGCCGATCTGCCCGACAGCAGGTTCAACGCAGGGCAAAGCTACATTGTCTTTGGCAAGCGCACAGGATTTGACGCTGTTTTAGAAGCCTCTGCGCTAAACGGCAGCAACGGCTTTATTGTGAATGGGATTGGGACTAGAGGCGATATTTCTAACAATGACAATGCGGGTAGGGCTGTAGACGGCATTGGCGACGTTAACGGCGATGGCATTGACGATTTGCTCATTACCTCTCCTGGGTTTGACCCAGAGGGCAGACAAAACGCCGGACAAAGCTACGTTGTCTTTGGCAAACGAACGGGCTTTAGCTCGGTTTTGAGCTTGGGCAGTATCGATGGGAATAACGGTTTTAAGATTAATGGGATTGCAGAGGGCGATCGCATTGGCGGCTCAGCCAGCGGCATTGGCGACTTCAACAATGACGGCATCAACGATTTTATGATCAGTGCTGTCGGGGCGAGTCCTAATGGCAAAGACAGAGCCGGACAGAGCTACGTTATCTTTGGCAAGCGAAACGGCGACTTTGGCTCAACCTTAGAACTTGCTGATCTCAACGGAAGCAACGGCTTCAAAATCAACGGCGCAAATGCGCTCAACCTGTCTGGAGCGGCGGTCAGCGGCGCGGGCGATATCAACGCCGATGGCATCGATGATCTGATGATTGGTGCCCCCTCTAACGTAGGGAGAAGCTACGTTGTTTTTGGTCGCGGCGGCAGCTTCGGCACCGATCTTGACCTAGGCAATCTTGATGGCAGCGATGGTTTTGTCATTAATGGCGGAACTTTCATCTCTGGCTCAGGCGAGGCGGTCAGTGAAGCCGGAGATGTCAACGGCGATGGGATTGACGATCTCATCATCGGAGCGCCTAATTCTAGAGGATCGGGCGGCGAAAGCTTTGTGGTGTATGGAAAATCAACAGGCTTTGGAGCTAGTCTGGCGCTCAATGACCTCAACGGTAGCAATGGCTTTAGGCTACAAGGTCAGTTTACGAGCGACGAAGCGGGCTATTCGGTCAGCGGCGCGGGCGATGTGAACGCTGATGGCATTGATGACCTTTTAATTGGAGAAGGATTTTTTGCGACTCGCGCTGACAAGCAGGGCTACGTGGTGTATGGCCGCAGCAGTGCGCCGACGGTACAAGGTAGGCCAGCGACCGCCTATGTCAACAGCAGCAATCGAATCGTCGGCAAAGCTTTCTTTGCGGGCGATATCTATCAGGGGGCGCTGTATAGCAATACGGACGATACCGGCAATGCGTCTGACGTGATGTTGGGCACCAGCGGCGGCGACAACATTTGGGCAGGGACTCAGGGCGACGATTTGATTGACGCGGGTGCTGGCTCGGATCTGCTTGGTATCGGCAACGGAAATGTGACGGCCTTCACTGGCGACGGCGATGATTTTGTTTATGCGATTGGCAGAGGTGCTGGCAACAACACTATCAATTTGGGCAGCGGGACTAACAATTTTTATGCGCAGGCTGGCAACAACACCGTTTCAGCCGGTGGTGGAAATGACGTGATTGGCTTAGGAACAGGCCGCGATGTTGTCAGTGCAGGCAACGGCAACAACATCATTTATATGATTGAGCCAAACAGCAGCAGCGCTCAAAAAACAGTCACGACGGGCATAGGCCAAGACTACATTCAAACCGGTTCTGGCGATGACTTGCTCAACGGCGGTAGAGGGCTGAACTCACTGTTTGGCGGGCAAGGGCGAGACACGTTTGTGGCCAGAGCCGATGCGTACAACTTTATTGGGGACTTTGCGTTTGGAAGCGATCGCATCAAAATAGAAGGCGTCCGCTTTGAGCAGCTCAGCTTCTTCCAGGGCAACCCGCAAGCAGGAAATGCAGCGACGACGTTTATCTTTGCAAACAACGTTGGCATTGGGGAAGTTGCCAATAGCACTGTTGCAGCGCTAGACAACGCCGCTAATTTTGTGTAGTCCGCCAACACGTTGATACCTAGATCTTGCCAGCGCTCAGCTTTTCAGCTCATTTTTAGCGCGCAAGGGCACTGGCAAGATCTACGTGTAAACAATTATGGCATCACTCCTTATGTGACAGAAATCACTTTATTATTTTTCATACGTAGAAAGCGAAGGCATACGCAATGACCCTCTTCGATCTGGGCGACCTGTCTAATCAGTCCATCAGCCGGTCTGATTTTGCGAGCAGTCTTAGCAACGACTTTATCGACATCTATAAGTTCAATACGGTAAGCACCAGCGATATCGAAGTATTGCTCAACAATACCAGCATCGCTATTTTGAATTTCAATATCGATCTGGGCCTATTTTTCGATACCAATAGCAACGGCTTTTTGGATGCGGAAGATGAAGAGGTTGCAGCATCCCGCAGGCTGGGGAATGCAGGTGAGTTTATTGCCTATACCGGAGAAGCGGGCACCTATTTTGCGCGCACAGAGGCACTGGAGTTCTATGAGCTAGGCGGTGGGTATACGCTCAATGTGTCAGTCGATACGCTGACAGAAAACACGCCGCCGGACACTATATTCGTTCCGGATGTCGAACCAGAAGTCGAGCCGGAAGTGCCCATGTTCGACAGGGATTTTCTAATTGGAACACTGGCAGACGACGAGATTTTTGCGGGCGATCGCAACAGCATTATTATCGGTGACTCAGAAGGTGAAACGGGCGGCAACGATACTTTATTCGGCGGTACGGGCGACGATCTGATTCTGAGTGGCGTCGGTGATGACGTTGTGTTTGGTGGCGCGGGCGACGATGTAATATTTGGCGATCGCGGCAACGACTTGATATTTGGCGGCGCTGGCACGAACCTACTGTACGGTGGCACGCCAGAGGGAGAAGGCGCTGGCAGCGATATCTTTGCCTTTGGGCTAGGCGACGGCATTGATATCGTGCTCGACTTTGAAATCGGCATAGACGCGATCGGCCTGACCGATGGACTGAGCTTTGGACAGCTCTATATCGCGCAGTCAGGGCAAGACGCCATTATCGGAACAGCGGTAACGGGTAGGGCGCGCGCAGTACTGGTGAACGTAGAGGCTAGCAGCTTATCTGAGCAGGCGTTTGTAAGCTTAGGCTAGCGATCGCACTTACAAAATCGCACTTACAAAATCGCACTTACCCAAAAAGTCGAACAGGCATTTTTTGCGCAAATCAGCGCCAGCAGAGATCTTCAGACTAGACTGAAGGCAGCGAACCTAAAAAGGACATAGCGTTTAGTCGTATGCCATATAGCAAGTTCACAAGCCTTAGCCAGGTAGAAGCTGCGTTTGGACTTGCTTTGACTGAGCGCCAGCGGCTATTTACGAACGTGATTTCTCTAGCGCCGAGTGAGTCTTTAGCAACCTTGCTGAAGGAATATTTACCGTTAGCAAACGCCGTCAATACTGAAAAGGCCCGCTCCGAGCTAATCATTGCGCCTATTTTGCTAGAGATTAGGCGACGCTATGCTGGTCGGGTCGGTTTCTTTTCAGGCACTGAATTTTCTGTTGATCCAGAGGCTGGACTATCTGGCTACTGCGACTATATTTTGACAGCTTCAACAGATTTGTATGAGGTGCGATCGCCCGTTGTCACGCTGGTAGAAGCGAAAAATGAGGACATCAAAAGCGGACTAGGACAGTGCATTGCCGAAATGGTCGCTGCATACCGGTTCAATCAGCAACAGGGTAGTGAGATATTCACTATCTACGGCGTGGTAACTACAGGCATTATTTGGAAGTTTCTACGACTCGTTGATTTAGCGGTGTCTATTGACTTAGACGAGTACTACATCAACGAGGTCGATAAGATTTTGGGCATTTTATCTTTGCCTTTTCAAAAGCCCTCACCGCTAACCGCTTAAGATTTAGCGGTCTTAAGTGCCGCAAGCACCTTATCGTGAATCTCGCCGTTGCTGACCACCACGCCGGTTGTACTGAGCCTATCAGCTTTGGAAAAGTCTAGGGTTTCACCGTACATATCAGTGACACGGCCCCCAGCTTCTTCTACAACAATCACGCCCGCTGCATGGTCCCAAATTTTCTCTTGGTAGCCAGGGTACTTGGGAGAAGGCAGACGTAGGTACAGAACCGCATTGCCTGAAGCGACCGCGCCGTATTTAGCCTGTGAGTCCATGCGCATTGATTCAGTCGTGACGCCTGCGGCCTGGGCGATCGCACTCTGCAAGCTCTGGTCACCGTGCCCCGACTCCACGCTTTCAACAAAGCGAAAGTGCGCTTTATCATCAGAGCCAGTGACTTTAATGGATTCGGGTGTGCCATCTGCGATCGCCTGCATCGTCGCCCCTTCACCGCGCACCGCCACAAACAAAACGCCCGTCACCGAGCCACCTTTCAACTCAAGCGTCAGCGCAGGACAGGCCAAAACACCTACCTTAATTTCGCCATCAGCCACCATTGCTAGGGCAACGGCATACTGATCTTTGCGCAAAAAGCCTTTAGTGCCATCGATCGGGTCGAGCGTCCAATAGCGATTGGCAACCTTGCCGTTACCGTGATCGATCCACTGCGTTACGGTCTCGGGTGTGGCCTCCGGTGCGACCTGCTTCACGTAGTCCGTCACCTGCTGCAACCGAGCCGCCATTTCAGGCGTTTTTAGCTCGCCTGCATCTTCTTCACCGACCACCGGATCGTTTGGAAAGGCGTCTGCTAATGCTTTACACACCACCGCTTGAGCCCCGAAGTCAGCGACCGTTACCGGGCTTTTGTCCTTTTTTTCAATGGCTTCTGGCACCATCGTTTGGCGCACCTGCTCGCAGATGGTGGCTGCGTTGATAGCAGCAGCGATCGCAACTTCTTTTTCCTTCTCAAACGGCATCAAAACTCAGCCCCTAACGAATGGCACATACGCCGATAGATTGCCCATACAGGCACGTCGTATCAAACTTTATTAGTCTACCGGCCAACCCTCCACAAGTCAGGAATTTAGCCTTCTATCCTCTCGTCGGCTTCATCCTCGTCCGTCATTCGATAAATTTTTGTCCAGTCGCGCGTACCCCAGTACTGGCAAGCAAAAGAGGCGCTACGACTCGCTTTTAGCAGCGTTTCTTTAAAGAGGTGGCTAGTGTAAAAGTGGCAAAACGCACCGTGAAAAATATCGCCCGCCCCCAACGTATCCACCGCTCGAATCTTTGGCACGTCTAGCTCCTGCCTTTTGCCATTCTCCCAAAACAAAATAGGCCCCGCGCCTTGCGTAATCGCCACCTGCTCCACACCCAAGCCTTTCAAGTAGGCAAATATTTCATCCACATCACTGCATTTCGGTGGCATAAAGTTGGCAGAAGCCACGACAACATCTGCAAAACTCAGCACCGTCTCAAACCCCGGCTTCCAGCTACCCGCGTCCACCACCACCGGAATCTGCTTAGCCTTCGCCCACTGCGCAACCTGCGCGCCTACCGCCATCTGATGGCCATCGATCAAAACAATATTCACGCCGTCTAAGGTATCGATAGACACCTGACTTGCCGCCACCTGCATATCCACCGCATTTCCAGAAACCACCGCCCGTTCTCCCGTCTCCTGCGTGACCACAATTGAAGATACAGGCGGCGGCGCTAATCTTTCAGGAGTCAAGTCAGCAATCGTAACGCCATATTCTTGCAAATCTTCTCGAAGCAGCGTCGTGAGCGGATGCGCACCTAAAGCGGAGAGTAAAACGGCATCGTTTCTCTGAGAACCGCCGAGCTGAGCAAAGGCCACCGCCGCATTCGTTGCAGGCCCGCCGGATACGAGCAAGCTTTTAGTGGCCACCACCTTTTCATCGGCAGCGGGCGATCGCTCAGCCTGATACAAACAGTCCAGCGTCGTCATCCCGACAAAAAGTCCTCGCTTATTCGCCATCTGTTCACCTTTTGAGTTGCCTTTAGTCACGTTGCTGCGCTGCGGTAGGATCTCAATATAAAGCTTATTTTGGCCCTACTTCGTGACAGATTTTGAGCAAAGCCATCGTATAGATAAACCCAGTGCGGAGAGTCTCAAATCAGAGAGTCCCAACATCGAATCTGGCACGCTCTATTTAGTGGGCACGCCCATCGGCAATTTGGAAGATATGACCTTCCGAGCCGTCCGCATATTAAAGGAAGCAGACATTATTGCCGCAGAAGATACTCGCCATACGGGAAAGCTGCTTCAGCATTTTCAAGTGACAACGCCGCAAATTAGCTATCACGACCACAATACGCAGCAGCGGATTCCACAGCTGATTGCGAGATTAGAAAGGGGAGAAGCGATCGCACTGGTCACCGATGCTGGAATGCCTGGAATTTCCGATCCTGGTTACGAACTAGTCTGCGCCTGCGTAGCTGCCGATCTTACGGTCGTTCCTATTCCAGGGCCAACGGCGGTGATTGCAGCAGTAGCGGCGGCTGGATTACCGAGCGATCGCTTTGTTTTTGAAGGCTTTCTCCCCGTAAAAGGCAAAGCCCGTAAGGCCCGATTAGCGGAACTCAAGACAGAACCTCGCACGACCATACTGTACGAAAGTCCGCACCGGCTCGTGAAAACGCTTACAGAACTAGGAGAGACTTTAGGCACAGACCGGGCGGTGACACTTGCTAGAGAGTTGACCAAGCGATACGAGGAATTTTGGCGCGGATCAATTGCAGAAGCTTTGTTGCATTATGAAAGCGTGGTGCCTAAAGGAGAATTTACGGTAGCGATCGCCCCCACACCTCAAACCCAAACGCCCCTCACTGAAGCTGAAATCATCACCACACTCAAAGACCTTATCGCTCAAGGCGTTTCGCGATCCGACGCCAGCCGTCAAATTGCTCAGCGGACGACACTCTCAAAACGTGACATCTACCAAATCTCTCTTGAAATAGATATTTACAGCGTTCTCCAAGACAAAAGCAAAGACGACAGCTTTCTAGACTAAGCCTTTCTTCTTTGAGGCTTAAGGACTGTAGTAGTCCCAGGTCATTTTTTGCCGACGATACTCAGCCTGCGTCCACAGGCGAGGCCGATTGGGATTGGGATTAGGCTGCATATTTTCATACACGTTAATTGCATCATTTTCCAAAATAACAATCTCTTCACGCCAGTCTCCTAATACGTCAACCACGTATAGCCGCTGTGTTTGCGCGGGTAAGTGCAGTATCATTTGGCCCGTCATGGCATCAAATATGCCAACATCACCAGCCTCATGCCGTTCTTTAACGGCAATGTACTCTTTATCATCACCGCTCCAGCGAATGCGGTTAATCATCTCGAATCCTTTTTCTGTCCAGACTTCAGGCTTGCGATCGCGAAACTCATAATCCGCAATCACGTCCCCGGCTACATCCAACACCGTAAAATGAGCCGAATCATTCCCACGAAACCACATTTCTAATCCAGAGCGTTCTGGGTCAAAATCACCAATCGCTACTTTGTCACCATCATCATCAAATGATTTCTCACGATGCGGTGACACCCAAATCGTTTGTGCCTCATCAAACAAAAACACTCTTTCTTTGCCATTTTCCTCAGGCATAACCACCTCTAGCCCTGGATTCTCCGGCACAATGTCACCGATGGCAACCGAATCGATATGAGGGAAAGCCGTATTACGAATGTCGATACTATGACGAATCTGGCCGTCCGAGCCTAAAACCGTAGCGCCCACCACTTCATCTTTACCGTCACCATCGAGATCAACAACTTTAGCGCCACCGTGCGAAAGTGAAACAAAGTCACTGCTCAGCCATAAAGGCTTTGCGCCTCTATCTGATAACAACAAATCCTCAAATCGGTAAGCAGCCTGGATATTGTCACGAGCGTAGTCTTCCTTGTCAGTAGGCTGACTAGCCTGAAGGAGAATATCGTAGTCACCTTCTCCTGAAAAGTTGGCAATTATCGCTTGCTCCCAATGACCAAAAGCCGAATCGACCGGCGGTAGATCTACTGAATACTTCAGCTCACCAGAAGCTCCAGAAAGCACCTTGAGCTGATTATCTTCAGTCACATACAAAACTTCCACAAGCCCATCATTATCGACATCGCTCGCCTGAATCCCCGGCCCGTTCGGCCCTGGCAAGCCTTTACCCGCTGTATCATCTGTCAGCCAAATATCCGCCGCTTGTGACCATAGCGCTCCATCCGTCAGGCTATACACAGCAATATAGTCAGGCTGCGTGATCAAAAACTCCATCTGGCTATCCCCAGTCACATCAGCAGCAATGATGCCGCCCTCGTTCGAAAACTCAGCGGGCAAAGACAAAGGAATCGCTAGCGTCTTACCGTCGAAAGGGGGGATTAATGCGGTGCGATCGCTCAAATCTACATCGTCGTCACCCGACAGCGCTCCCACAAAAGGCTCTGCACAGCTACAAATCAGGACTGATATTGAGACAGCACTTATCCACCGACTGACGTATTTCATACCGCTACCTGCCCGCACTGCTAAGGACTACGCTAAGAAAAGTGTATCGATTATTGTCTAGTCTGAAGAGGTGTTTTAGATAGCGATTGAAGACCTATGCTATACGCGGCCTACGGCTCTAACCTTCATCCAATCCGTATTCAGCAGCGAACGCCGACCGCTCAGCTTGTGGGAACGGCAAAGGTGTCCAATATGTCGCTGCGTTTTCATAAACGCGGCTACACAGATTTTTCAGGAAAGTGCAATATCGTTGAGAGCGATCGCGCCAGCATCTACGTTGCTATCTACGACGTTTCCCCTACCGAGATGAGCCTGCTCGACAAACACGAAGGCGCAGGCTCTGGATACGATAGAGCCTCCATTAACGTCGATAGATTTGGAGCATGCATCACCTACATAGCGGCAGCTACGCACGTAGACGAATCCTTATTACCGTTTTCTTGGTACCGGGATTTGGTGGTTGTAGGTTGCGAAAAGCTTAGATTTCCACAGCACTACATTGAAAGGGTTAAGGCTATTGAGGTGAAGAGGGATTTGGATTGCGATCGTCACGCAGCCTACATGCAGCTAGTCGAAGAATGTAGAGCATGGTGATAGAAAAGACCTACAGCTACGTTTGGGAAAAAGCACTTGACAAATAGTTCTCAAAAAGAGAACATATGGTCAGGTGAGCAATCAAAGATGCTTTGCTCCTCAATTGACAAAGTAAAAATTATAAGAAGGTAGAAATCATTTATGGGAAAAAGTCTATGCGCATTATTAGCCGTTCGACGTTGCTGCATTTCGTTAAAAAGCATAGTGAGGCTAGCAGGTCTTTGGATGCTTGGTACAGACTAGCAAAATTGGCCAAGTGGAAGAACTTTGAGGAGCTAAAGAATGATTTTGGAGCCGCAGACGTTGTCAGCAGCTTTACAGTTTTCAATATAAAGGGAAATCACTATCGTCTAATTGCTGACGTTCAATACAGCCAGCAGATAATTTTTATCAAATATGTTTTGACCCATAGAGAGTACGACAAAGATGAGTGGAAACAAGACCCTTACTATCGATAGAGAATCTTATAGCGCGCTACTGTCTAGATATCTACCTCTACCTATCAGAACAAAAGAAGACAACGAACGAGCGATATTACAGATAGAAGCTCTCTGCCATCAAGACTTACTGACTGATGCTGAAGAAAATCTATTGGAGCTTCTCGTCCAGCTAATAGAGCGTTTTGAAGAGAAGCATTACGCTTTTCCTGCACACATGCAGTCAACACCTCTAGACATGCTTCTTTTTTTGATGGAAGGCAACAATCTCAAGCAAGTAGATCTTGTAGGCATTATTGGCTCTAAAGGCGTTGTTTCAGAAGTTGTGAATGGCAAAAGAGGGATTAGTAAAAAGATGGCAGTGGCTTTAGGCGAGCGGTTAAACGTCAGCCCAGGCCTTTTCATAGCTTGAAATTCACGTTCTGTCTTCAAAATAAAAAAGCAGGGCCGGAGCCCTGCTTCATCATCGAACTATGAATGTCGATTAACCTAGTGCGGCTGCACCACCCACAACTTCCAAAATTTCTTGAGTAATCGCGGCCTGACGAGCCTTGTTGTAAGAAAGCGTCAGAGACTTCATAAGTTCCTTCGCGTTCTCACTGGCACTGTTCATCGCGGTCATTCGTGAAGCTAGCTCGCTCGCCGCTGATTCCTGCATCGCTCTCAAAATTTGGTTATTGAGATACAGAGGAAGCAAAGCATCGAGAATCTGAGAAGGGTTTTGCTCAAAAAGCATGTCCTTCGGAAATTCGCTCATTTCAGCATCAGGTGCGTCAGAACGCTCTACAGCGAGACGGCCGTCGCGACTAGTGAGGCGAAAGATCTCATCGTCTTGAGCTTCTAAACCTTGTGGGTCTAAAGGCAAAAGCGTCTGGGTTACGGGCTTATTGCTAACTAAAGAGAGAAACTTGGTGTAAACCAGCTCTACGCGGTCTACAGTTTCAGAAAGGAACAGGGTAAGCAGTTCGTCAGAAATACCAGCGGCTTCTTCAGAAGTGGGAATCTGCTCTAGACCTGTGTACTTAGCGGCAATAGGCGCATTTCGGCGCTCGAAGTACTGAATGGCTTTGCGGCCAACCAATACATAGGTGTATTCGATGCCTTCTGCAACAAGTTCCTTTGCACGGTTCTCGGCGCGGCGGATGACGTTGGAGTTGTAACCACCACAGAGACCGCGATCGCCCGAAATTACCAACAAAGCAACTTTCTCAGCGTCGCGCTGCTGTAGCAAAGGCAAGTCCGAAGTATCTTCAAACTTTAGGCGGCTCTGCAAACCGTAGAGTACCTGAGCCAAACGGTCAGCAAACGGACGAGTCGCGTTCACCTGAGCTTGAGCGCGGCGCACTTTAGCGGCGGCCACCAAGCGCATTGCTTCTGTGATTTTTCTTGTGTTCTTGACCGACTTGATGCGATCGCGAATCAGTTTTAAATTAGCCATAATCGTTTCTAATCAGGCCGCTAGTCCAAAGAAAATCTCGGAACCAACGGCCCATAAGCGTCTCCCTACGCAGCCAAGAATGCTTGCTTGCTTTCGCTAATCGCTTCTTCCAACAGCTTAGTCGCGTCGTCAGTTAGCTTCTTAGTGCTCAAAATCTCATCAACAAAAGCCTTCTTGCTGGTGTTGAGGTAAGCAATCAGCTCTTCAACATAGTCAGCGACTTTCTCAACCGGAATCTCGTCGAGCTTACCGTTAATACCGGCGTAGATAACTGCGACCTGCTCAGGCAAAGAGCGAGGCGAATACTGCTTTTGCTTCAAGATTTCACGCAGACGCTGACCGCGTGCAAGCTGAGCCTGCGTTGCTGGATCAAGGTCAGAAGCGAACTGAGCAAAGGCTTGCAATTCATCAAACTGAGCCAGCTCAAGTTTCACCTTACCGGCTACTTTCTTAATAGCCTTAGTCTGCGCGGCAGAGCCTACCCGGGATACCGAGATGCCCGCGTTAATTGCAGGACGTAAGCCAGAGTTGAACAGGTCAGAAGAGAGGAAGATTTGACCGTCGGTAATCGAAATTACGTTGGTTGGAATATATGCCGATACGTCGCCCGCTTGGGTTTCAATAATCGGTAGTGCAGTCATACTGCCTTCGCCCAGTTCAGGGCTAAGCTTAGCCGCACGCTCTAGCAAACGTGAGTGTAAATAGAACACGTCGCCAGGATACGCTTCACGACCGGGTGGACGCTTGAGCAGCAAGGACATTTGGCGGTAAGCCTGAGCCTGCTTGGTCAAGTCATCGTAAATGATGAGAGTGGCTTTGCCTTTGTACATGAAGTACTCAGCAACCGAAGCACCTGTGTAAGGAGCTAGGTACTGTAGCGCCGCAGGGTCGTTTGCGTTTGCCGCAACCACTACGGTGTAGTCCATTGCACCGCGCTCTTCAAGTACGCCGATTACCTGGGCAACCGAAGATGCTTTTTGACCAATGGCCACATAGACGCAAACGACGTCTTGGTCAGCCTGGTTGAGGATGGTGTCGATAGCGATCGCAGTCTTGCCTGTCTGACGGTCGCCGATAATCAGCTCACGCTGACCACGGCCCACCGGAATCATCGCGTCAATCGCAGTAATACCCGTCTGTAGCGGCTCATATACCGACTTACGGCCAATGATGCCAGGTGCAGGAGATTCGATCAGGCGCGATTCAGTAGTAGCGATGTCGCCTTTACCGTCAATAGGCTCGCCCAACGTGTTAATCACACGGCCCAACATTGCCTCGCCTACGGGCACAGATGCAATTTTGCCGGTAGATTTTACCGTGCTGCCTTCCTGAATTTTGCGGCCAGTACCCATAAGTACCGCGCCTACGTTGTCTTCCTCAAGGTTGAGGGCGATGCCTGCTGTGCCATCTTCAAATTCGAGCAGCTCACCGGCCATGGTGTTGTCAAGGCCATAGATGCGGGCAATGCCGTCACCAATTTGAAGAACAGTACCGACGCTATCAGCTTTTACGCTCTGGTCGTACTCTTCTATCTGCTGCTGAATAATGCTGCTAATTTCGTCTGGTTTAATGCTTACCATATTTCAAGAGTCGCTCTAAATAACTACCGATTGTGTCTGGAAAATGTTGGAGAAAAATATTGGGGTTGGACTACGATGCGCCTAGCTGCAAGCTAATGCGGCGAAGCTGACCGCGAATACTCGCATCCAATACCTGCGAGCCAATCTGAATAATCACGCCGCCGATTAGCTCAGGGTCGATTTTCGTTTCTAGCTCAACAGACTTAGCTTCAGTCATGCTCTGAACCTTCTGACGCACCGTATCTTTCTGCGCGTCTGTTAGCTCAACGGCCGAAATCACTTCTGCCAAAACCGTCTGCTTCAGCTCACGCACTCGCGACTGAAACGCTTGCAGAATGGGCGTAATTAAATAGATGCGACCTTTATCAACCAGCAGCATCAGAAAGTTCTTCATCTGCTGATTAGCGTCATCACCCAATACTTTGGTCAAAACGCCTTTTTTAGCGTCCTTATCTGTAATGGGGTTAGCCAAAAATGAAGATAGCTCGTCTGATTCTTTCAGCAGATTGAGCAGTTCGCCAGCAGTTCTGCTCAGCTCATCTACGCTGTCTTTTGACTGCGCAATAGAGAGCAGCGCCTGCGCGTAGGGTGCAGAGACCTGGGAAGTAGCAATACTCATAAGGTTTACGCTCCTAGCTGTGAAATGCTTTGGTCAACAAGCTTGGTCTGAACGCCATCGTTCAGCGCTTCAGGAAGGCGCGATCGCACTTTCTCCAACGCCATCGCCGAAACCCGCTTCCGCAAGTCCTGCATTACCTTTTCCTGCTGAGAGGTTAGGTCTTGCGCTGCCGAAGCCTTCAAACGCTCAATGTCTTTAGCAGACTGAGCCATGACAGCCTCGCGTGCGCTTTCAGCATTGGTTTGAGCCTCAGCCTTAATGCGCCCTGCTTCTTTTTTAGCCATTTGCAGCTTTTGCTGCTGCTCAGCCAAACCAGAAGCCGCCTTTTTCTGCCGCGCCTCTGCATCTGTGATCGCCTTTTCAATGGCCTCGCGACGTTCTTTGAGCTTGCTGCCCAAAAAGCCTTTGCCAAAGTAGAAAAGGACGCCAATAATTATGACTAGGTTGATGAGATTGGTTTCGAGGATGTCGAAATTCAACCCAAACCCTTTCGTTTCAGAGGCCAGCAGCCCCAACGCTTCCGTTAACACTTTCGATACCTATACTGCTTCGTCTCTTGTTCTTTTGTCTTGCGTTTGCCAAATGGCATCTAGATAGCGCCAAGCTTAAAAGCCCTGCTTAAAAGCTTGGTGCCTACGCTGCTGAACCTAGCAACTTGTTCAAAATCTGATCGCTCAGGGAATCGACTTTTTGCTCTAGCTGGCTCATCGCCGTGGCCTTTTGCTCATCCAATTCTTTTTGCACCGACTCACGCTGAGCCGTCGCTTCCTGCTGCGCTTTTGCCTGATTCGCTGAGGCAATCTGTTGAGCTTCGGCCTGAGCCTTCTCAATCACACTGCGCGCGTCACGGCGTGTATCTGCCAAAGACTGTTCGTACTCAGCGGCCAGCTTTTCAGCTTTAGCCAAGCGCTCTTGGGCATTTCCTTTGGTCTCTCTAACGTAGGTATCGCGCTCGTCGATAGCTGCGCCTAAAGGCTTATAGAAAATGGCGTTGAGCACAGCCATTAAAATCAAAAACTGAATGGCCATCAAAGGAAGGGTGGCGTCCAGGTCAAATAACCCGCCCGCTTCTTCAGTTGCTTCAACAGCTTCAACAGCTAGTAATGTCAGTCCCGTCCACATGGTCTTTTCTCAATCTCGCTGATCTCTAAACAGCCAATCTTATAAATTCTCAAGAAAGAGAAGTTTCAAAACAAAGCCTTATAAAACAGAGCTTCTAGCCTTCTCATAAGTAAATGGGGCAAAGAAGACGTCTTAAAAAGTATCTCCCAAGCCCCACTAATGTTGAGATTTATGCGAATGGGTTAGCGAACAACAGAACGAGCGCCACAACTAGGCCGTAGATGGTCAGTGCTTCCATAAATGCCAAGCTGAGTAGCAGCGTGCCACGGATTTTGCCTTCAGCTTCTGGCTGACGGGCGATACCTTCTACAGCCTGACCTGCTGCGTTACCTTGACCAATACCAGGGCCAATAGCCGCTAGGCCAACAGCCAAAGCAGCCGCAATTACAGATGCGCTAGCAACAGTAGGATTCATGATGTTCTTCCTTTGATTTAAAGTTCTAGGGTGAAAGCCCCTCATTGCTGTGAGGCAGTTTTGCAGAGTGAGATTAATGAGAGTCTCTATCTCTCAGGAGAAAAGGCTAAATTACTTGGAAGGCTAAAGAGAAGTCTCTAGTGGCCTTCCATTGCCTCACCGATATAAGCAGCGGCTAGCGTTGCAAAAATCAAGGCCTGAATTGCACTGGTAAATAGACCCAGCACCATGACAGGTAGAGGCACAAACAAGGGCACAAGAAGAACGAGTACGGCAACTACAAGCTCGTCTGCAAGGATGTTTCCGAAAAGTCGGAAGCTGAGTGAGAGTGGCTTGGTGAAGTCTTCAAGGATGTTGATAGGAAGCAGGATGGGCGTAGGTTCGATGTACTTTGCAAAGTAACCCAGGCCGCGCTTGCGGAAACCTGCATAAAAGTAAGCCAGAGAGGTCAGTAGGGCCAGCGCGACAGTTGTGTTGATGTCGTTGGTGGGGGCTGCTAGCTCACCACCGGGAATGTGGATAAGTTTCCAAGGAATCAGTGCACCTGACCAGTTAGAAACAAAGATGAATAGGAACAGCGTGCCGACAAAAGGAACCCAAGGGCGATACTCTTTTTCGCCAATCTGGTCTTTTGCAAGGTCGCGAATGAAGTCAAGCGCGTACTCCATAAAGTTTTGGAGACCGGAGGGGATGCGCTCTATTTTGCGGGTGGCTAGGAAAGCTACACCAATCAGCAGGGCACAAACAAACCAGGACACAATAAAGACCTGACCGTGAAGCTTAAGGCCACCGATGTGCCAGTAGTAGTGCTGACCGACTTCTAGCTTAGCTAGTAGCGCGGGTGCCAGTAGCTGATTAATGGGGTGCAAAGTATCTAGCATCGCCGTTTAATTCTCTTCTTCGTCTAAATTTCTTTTACGTATTCGCGCTAGCTGGTAAAAACTGACGCGTTCTTATTCGGGTGCAATCTGTTCTTTTGATGGGCCAGATGCTGGCATGACAGAAGTCCAAAGGACAAAGGCAATCAGCGCGGCCTTGTAGGTTAAAAAGCCTAAGAAAACGGGTAGGACTGATAGCTGCTCCCACTGAGTGGCGACCACTAAGACACCGATCAAAATGGCGAGTCGTCCACTGTTCGGCTTAGGCGCTTCGCGGCCAATCTTTCCCACGCTTTTAGCCAGCATTCTCAAGTACACAATGCCAGTGATCGTACCGAGCAAATAGTTGAGCGCCGTGTTGGGTGAATAGGCAAACCACACACAGGGAAAGATAACCGCGCCAAAGACAACCGTTAGCCTGAGCAAGTTTAGCTGTAGTTGGTAGTAGTCTTGCATGGACGTTTCAGAAGGCGGTCGCTGTAGCAAAGAAGGCGTTTCAACCTCTTTTTCAAGCACCGATTCTTGAGCCGTCGCCTCTGCATCTCTAGCAGCTTTTTCAGCAGATTTTTGGGCCAGGGCTTCAGCGATCGCCAAATCATCTGGAAAGAGCTGAACTGTACCAATTGTCTTTTTTGCAGGAGTCACAGGCGGCATCATTTGCACGAACGGCGTGCGAGCATATTGTCAAATGGTCATCGTTAAAATGGCGGCTAAACCAGTTGGTTTTAAGCAGCATTAACTGTGTCAAACCAAGGCAGATCATATCACGGCAACAATACTTAAGAAAAAGTTTTGCTCACAGAATCTAGATTATTTTTGTGCTGGAGCTAACAAAATTAGCTGCCGAGCCTGAAGCTGTCGCACCATCTCAAGGCCTTCACCGGGCTCTAATTCAAGCTCTGAAATCAGTTCAGATACAGACTTTGTTTGGGCCGCATCACACTTCTCTAAAAACTGAAATTCTGGCTCTGTAATCGAAATGACCTGATAGTCAACGTTAAAGAAGCTGCGGCTTGGCCAGCCTTCCATGCATGTGTGACGCTCGGGCACGGCAGCCGAAAGCAGCGCGTCGTCAGTCCAGTCCGTTTTCTCTAGAGGCGGGCGACTGAGAAAGAATTCGTAGTGGGTTACTTCTGGATCAAGTAGCTCAATGAGGCGGTAGCGATCGCGCTCCCCCAATCCATCAGCCCTGGTCATCAAATCAGGCGCATCCCCAATCAATCGAGACAAGTCCCAATACTGCGGATTAGAAAATCCTACGAAGTCCAAACCAGCAGAATCAATCAGGTTAAACAGCGTTTTAACGTTGTAGTCAATTTCCTGCGGATGCACGTACATATCCGCGAAGCATTCGTCCTTATGGTTTTCCAAAGCCCAGCGCGTTTCCTCACGCTTTCGCAGTCGGTTTTGCTCAGGCAAAGATGAGAACAGGGTGCGGCCTACGTGAACGCCGTCTTTGTAGTCGCCGCGTTTGTCGCCTTGCAGGAGTGCGATCGCCTCTTGAGTCAGCTGAATTTCAAACCGTCCCAGCTCCGCATAGACAAATATATGGAGAATGCCACCCGGCTTGAGCTTGCCAGCGAGCGCTTGGATGCCGCGAATGGGGTCGGGCATGTGGTGCAGCACGCCGACGCAGTTGATCATGTCGAACTCGCCTGGGAGCTGATCGACATCGTAAATGCTGAGATTGTGAAAGGTGACGCGATCGGCCTTTGAGCGCAAGCAGCGTTCGGTGGCTACTGCGATCGCCCCCGGACTCAAATCAATCCCAATCACCTCAGCTTCAGGATTCAAATGCACCAAATACTCAGTGCTCACGCCCGTTCCACAGCCCGCATCTAGAATGCGCACTTTATCCGTTTGGGGCTTACGACCTGAGCAAAAGCTATACGCACTCGGCCAGTGCCAGCGCCAGTTATACCCAGGAGGCGCTTCATCCAGCAACGGCTCCGGCGGGAAAGGATAGGTATCGTAAAGCTTGGCAACTGCCGAACTCACCTTTTTTACCGTCGTCTCGTCACTCATTGTTCACTGCTTATATATAGAGGAAAATCTTTCTTCTCTAGCATCCCTCGCCAAGTCCCCTTCAGTAAGACACCCGAAAAACAGAGCAATACAAGGAAAACAAAGTTTACAAAAGTTATCTATTCTCTCAGAGAGTTCATCTGTCTTCTATGATCAAGAAAAGAGATCTTAGGAGTCGGCAGTATCGATCAATACGGTTCTTAACAATCCTGTATAGGCCATTCCAAATCGTTTTACTCTGAGATCACATCAGCTTTTGTAGAGTTTTTCCAAGAACCTTTTCAAAAAGCTATTCATTAATCTAACGACCTAATTCTTATCTAGGGAGTCTTTGAGAACCCATGACAGTGACAGCTAGTGGCGGAAGCTCTGTAGCGCGGCCCCAACTCTATCAAACCCTGCCTGCTTCGACCATCATTCAAGCAGAGCAAAAAGACCGTTACATGGAGAACACCGAACTGGGTGAACTCAAGACTTTCTTTAATTCGGGCATGAAGCGTTTGGCGATCGCCCAAACCCTCACCCGCTATTCCGAACTCATCGTTTCCCAAGCAGCCAACCGCATCTTCACTGGCGGCTCTGCCTTGGCCTACCTCGAAACCGTTGACGATCCGCTAAACGCTGGGGATAACAACTATTCGCTCAGTCAAGACGAAGCCACGAAAATGGGCACGGCTACCTTCAGTGCAGCCGATGGTAACGGCAGTGAAAAAAGCGGTGGCATCCTCGGCAGCATTCGCAACCTGCTGGTCAACAACCCAGAAACAGGCTCAGCGCCTCCAGGATTTCGGCCCATTAACGTGGCTCGCTATGGCCCTAGCAACATGGCGAAGTCATTGCGAGATATGAGCTGGTTCTTGCGCTACCTCACCTACGCAGTGGTTGCTGGCGATCCCAACATTATTAAGGTGAACGTACGCGGCCTGCGCGACATTATTGAAAACGCCTGCTCCACACCGGCCACCATCGTTGCTTTGCAAACCATGCGCGGCGCGTCGATTGGATACTTCAAAGGCGACGGCGAAGCTCAAGACATATTACGGCAGTACTTCGACGTAATGCTCACCGAGTTTAAAGGGCCCACCCCCTCTAACAAGCTCCGCCAGCGCGCTTCGAAGGATCAGCAAGGCCTACAGCTTCCACAGATTTACTACAACGCTTCTGAGCGTCGCCCGATCTACGCAATGAAGCCCGGGCTTTCTCGCCTGGAGAAAAACGAAGCAATTAAAGCCGCTTACCGTCAGGTATTTGAGCGAGACATCACTCGTGCCTATTCTCAGTCCATTTCAGACCTAGAATCCAAGGTTAGAAATAACGAGATTTCGATGAAGGAATTCATTCGTCGCTTGGCGAAGTCTCCTTTGTATCGCAAGCAGTTCTTTGAGCCGTTCATTAACAGTCGGGCGCTAGAGCTTGCTTTCCGCCACATTCTCGGTCGTGGGCCTAGCTCCCGCGAGGAAGTGCAAAAGTACTTCTCTATCATCTCTGAAGGCGGTCAGTCCGCACTAATTGATGCGCTGGTAGATTCCAACGAATACGCTGATTACTTCGGTGAAGAGACCGTTCCTTACATCCGCGGCCTGGGTCAAGAAGCTCAGGAATGTCGCAACTGGGGCGCCCAGCAAGATCTGTTTAACTACAGTGCGCCATTCCGCAAAGTGCCTCAGTTTGTCACATTGTTTGCGTCCTACAATCAGCCTCTACCTGACCAGCACGTTTACGGCTCCGGCAACGATCCGCTGGAAATTCAGTTCGGCGCAATCTTCCCGAAAGAAACCGAGAATCCGAGCTCTCGCCCTGCACCGTTTAACAAAGATACGCGTCGCATTCTGATTCATCAGGGCGCAGGTATCAACAACCAGCTCAGCAACCCAGCCGCGCGGCCTCAAGCGCCAGGTTCACTGGGCGCGAAGGTGTTCAAGGCTTCAGAAGCTAGCGATCAGGTCATTATCGATGCGGTTTACCGTCAGGTGTTTGGCCGTAAGCCTTATGCTGGCCAGGAGCTAAGCACTGCTGAAAGCTATTACAAAAATGGTGAGCTGACGGTTCGTGAGTTTGTAAGAACCATTGCCAAGTCAGACTCCTTCCGCAAAACCTACTGGTCATCGCTATATGTGATGAAGGCTGTGGAATACATCCATCGTCGCCTGCTCGGTCGCCCAACATACGGCCGTCAGGAAACCAACAAGTACTTCGACGTTTGCGCGAAGAAGGGCTTCTATGCGCTGATTGATTCCATCATGGACTCTCAGGAATTCACTGAGGCCTTTGGGGAAGACACGGTGCCTTATGAACGGTATTTGACGCCTGCTGGTCAGGCTATGCGATCGCTTAGAGTCGGTTCTATTCAAGACACGGGCGCACGCATCGAAGAGAAAACCACACCTCGCTTTATCGAGCTAGGTGCTGTCTCTACCAGTCGCCCACAGACTGAAGTCAAGCAGCGTATCCGACAGGGCGTCAGCGTTCAGCGCGAGCAGACTAAGCGGTTTAAGCTCACCACCTTTGACAAACCAACCGTCAAAACGGTGGCTGAAGCGGCATACCGACAGATCTTTGAGCGCAACATCGAGCCATACATCGTTGGCAGCAACGAGTTCTCCGAACTGGAGAGCAAGCTTACCAACCGCGAAATCAACCTCAAGGAATTCATTGAAGGGCTCGGCAACTCCAAGCTCTATATCAAGGAGTTCTATGCGCCGTATCCGAATACGAAGGTGATTGAGCTAGGCACTAAGCACTTCTTAGGCCGTGCGCCTCAAGACCAGGCGGAAATTCGCAAGTACAACAAGATCTTGTCTACCGAGGGTCTACGTGGGTTCATTCGAGCCTTAGTTGATACACCTGAATATGCGCAGTATTTTGGCGAAGACACAGTGCCCTATCGTCGCTTCCCAACGCTGCCTGCGGCTAACTTCCCGAATACAGAGATTCTGTACAACCGCCTGACTAAGCAAAGTGACGACGTTGTTGTCCCTAGCTTCAGCCCTGCGGATACGAGCACATCCGTAGAGCAGCTTCCGATGATGGCGTCTGCTATCGACTAAGGCGGCTGGCTAAAGCAGTGAATTAAGCACACCGAATAAAAGAACAAGGACGCACAATACCCGTACGGCCTTGTTCTTTTTGGCTACTCAACTCGCTGCTACTTTTTCGACGCTTTTTGACTTTTCCTACAAAATTGTTACAAAAAGAAAATGAGAACATTCTCTGCCTGCGATTTTTCAGACCCGCTTTGTTCAGGGGATTTCAGCCATTTTGAGTAGTCGAAGCTATTGGTTAGCGAACAAATCTGAGGATCTTTATTACGAAATATTGCTAAACAACTAAGAAGGTCGGCGCAATACCGGAAAATGTTTACGAGAAGGTAGCTGAGATGAACGAGGGTTCGACCTTTACACAAGGACAGGTCACCTTTACACCCTCAGCTGTTTGTTATTTGTCTGTTCTTAACACAGAGCCAGTGAAACTCATCTGGTTTATTCTTTCGGAGGAATCCACAAATGAGTATAGTCACGAAGTCTATCGTGAATGCTGACGCTGAGGCCCGCTACCTCAGCCCCGGTGAATTAGATCGCATCAAAGGTTTTGTTACCTCTGGTGAGCGTCGTGTCCGCATCGCTCAGGTACTTACTGAGTCTCGCGAGCGCATCGTCAAAACAGCTGGCGACCAGTTGTTCCAAAAGCGCCCTGACGTTGTTTCTCCCGGCGGCAACGCATACGGCGAAGAAATGACGGCTACTTGCCTGCGCGACATGGACTACTACCTACGCCTTATCACTTATGGTGTGGTTGCTGGCGACGTTACCCCTATCGAAGAGATTGGCCTAGTTGGCGCACGTGAGATGTACAACTCTCTCGGCACTTCTATTCCAGCAATGGCAGATTCCATCCGCTGCATGAAGAGCGTTGCAACTGGCATGATGTCAGGTGATGAAGCGGCTGAAGCGGCTTCTTACTTCGACTATGTTGTTGGCGGTCTTCAGTAAGAGTTCGTTTTCTAACACGGCTCTTTTCGGTTCCATTTTTCTCAAGTCCACTTTAAGGAAGCACACTAATGCAAGACGCAATTACTGCTGTAATTAATGCATCGGACGTTCAAGGTAAGTACCTTGATTCGTCTTCAATGGATAAGCTCAAAGCTTATTTCCAAACAGGTGAACTGCGCGTACGTGCGGCCACCTCTATCAGCGCTAACGCTGCTGAAATCGTCAAAGAAGCTGTAGCTAAGTCTCTGCTTTACTCTGACATCACTCGCCCCGGCGGCAACATGTACACCACTCGTCGCTATGCAGCCTGCATTCGTGACTTGGACTACTACTTGCGCTATTCCACTTACGCTATGCTCGCTGGCGATCCTTCCATTCTCGATGAGCGCGTGCTCAACGGTTTGAAAGAGACTTACAACTCCTTGGGCGTCCCTGTCGGTGCTACCGTTCAGGCTATCCAAGCTATGAAAGAAGTTACGGCTAGTCTTGTTGGCTCTGATGCTGGCAAAGAAATGGGCGTTTACTTCGACTTCATCTGCTCTGGTCTAAGCTAAATAAGCATAAGTCCAGTACATTTGAGTTTCGTTAAGACTCATCGGTTCACGACTTTGCGCTCTAGGGCTGCGAGTTACTGAACCAACCTCTCTCTAGGAGTCTGGGATGAGTGTTAGAAAATTGAAGGCTTAGCAGGAGAAAGTGTGAAAGCTTTCTTGTTAACTGAGAGGCTTCGGTTAGTTAGCATTGATTTGTCAGACTTCTAGAGCGTTCTCCTTGATAAAACAGCAGGAAGAACAACCCACCAGTCTTTAAATTCTGCGCAACTTTATTTGATTCAAGCTCCATTGAGACTGATTAGTCTTGGGCAACTGCTAGGTGGAGCACCTAGAAAAAGCTAAAGAACAGCCAGAGAGGAATCTGAAGAGATCCGGCGTGATTGTAAGCACTTCAGAGCACAAACCCTAACAAGTTTTAGAACGTTTTAGATACCTAAGAGGCCCTTGCTATGCGAATGTTTCGAGTCACCGCCTGCGTCCCCAGTCAAACCAGGATTCGGACTCAGCGTGAGCTACAAAATACTTATTTTACGAAGCTAGTTCCCTACGAAAACTGGTTTAAAGAGCAGCAGCGCATTCAAAAGATGGGTGGCACAATCGTGAAAGTAGAGCTAGCCACTGGTCGTCAGGGCGCAAACACAGGTCTCGCATAGCTACGCTTCTTAGCGTATAGGGCAACTCAGATAATCATAAAAGAGCAGCGTACGCATAATGTACGCTGCTCTTTTTGTTAGTAGCGCGTTTATTCATCGCTGTATCCTGGCGTGCTCGCACTGGCAATTTGTTCTATGGTTGGTTACCGCTAGGCACATCGCTTAGCGCAACCCTAACCAACTAAAGAAATCTTGGCCCGTCAATAGATTTAAGACGAGCAAAGCAACAAATCCAATCATGGCAAATCGACCGTTAGTTTGCTCTGCATATTGCGTCCAGCCAAAACCAGGTTCAGGCGAATCGGCAGTCGTTTGCGCAGAGGTTTCAGGCGAATCGGGGGAAGATTTAGCAGTCATAACCAAAAGACACTCATCTGTTCTTATGCACGTTTATATTAGCGGGTATTTCTTACGTTTAAAGTCGATGTACATAAGCTCGCGTACTAATTGGCCTATTTTGCGTGCTCAATCAAGTAGCTCGTACAACGAATCGTAGGGCACTGACGAGAATGTTTATGTTTTCCCTGAAGTGAATACTCAATGAGTCATCATTCGCAGAGCTATATCATTGGCGAGCGATGAGTGGTCTCAACTACCGTTTTAATAAGAGAAGGCAGTAGAAGGTAATCGAAACTTTGGGGACGTCAGCGCAGTCATTGTTGTGCAAGCGTAGTGGCTAAACGCTTATAGAAGATGATACTGTTATGGCTTAGCATGCTTGCTATAACAACCGGTGAAACTAACAGACAGCTCGATACAATCTAGCGATGTTATTGTTAGGTTCCAAGGCTTTACATACTTAGCTTTTAGATTGGTGATATATTCGTTTTCGTCAGCTTTTATGTTTATAGATGATTGTTCTATACGCCTTGTGTTTACCGCTGTTGGGTAGCAGTGCAACAAGATTTTACGTAAACTTTTAAACGTTAGATGCTCGAGGGCTATGGCTGATAAAACTGCGCCGCTAAAGGGAAAAGCACTCCTGCAAAAGTTCAATGAACTCGCACATTTATCTAAGCGAGAAAGGGCTCAGGCATGTGGCTATTACACGCTGACGAAAGATAACCGAATTCAGGCGAATTTAGCTGATCTATATGATGCGCTGTTAGAAGCAAAAGGCGTTTCACTTAATCCTGAAGGCCTGAAGGACGGTAGAGGACGCGAGCCTACTTATCGCGTGAGCGTGCATAAGAATGGACAGATTGTCATTGGCTCTACATACACTCAAGAAATGGGTCTGAAGCCAGGTGATGAGTTCAAAATTAAACTTGGATATAAGCATATTCGTTTGATACAGCTTGAGCATGGCCAAGAGGATGAGTCTGAATAAGGTGCGCGTGCGCGGGTGGGTGCTAACAGATAGAGGAAAGGGTCACAAGCGTTATTGGGTTGAGCGGAAGAAAGCGCGTCAGCGGGCCAACTGGTAAGGAGCGTGAGATATTGATTTGGGTGAGCTGATAGTGCCAGCGGTTCAAAATCTTTGGCTGCGTTGCCCAAGCTGTCATTGCAGATAGATGCTCTAGCGTTGCGATCGCTAAAACAATCCGCCCAGGCTGCTCAGTATTAGAAGTCGTCAAAAAATCCAATATGGGCACAAGCTGTCCGCTACTCCCGCCGATAAAAACGCGGTGAGGCCAAGGCAAGTCAGCGAGTGCAGTTGGCGCTTTACCCTGCACGGGCGTGACGGGCGCGATCGCGAGCCTATCCGCATTTTGCCGAATCAACCCCACCCCCATCGCCGTTTTTTCAATCGCGTAGATCCGCGCGGTCGGACACAGACGGCTCAGCTCTACGCTCACCGAGCCTGTACCTGCGCCGATATCCCAAATCGTCTGACCGTCCAAAGGCGCTAGCTCACCGAGTATCAGCAGTCGAATTTCTCGCTTGGTCATTAGGGTGGGGCGATCGCGAAACCCTTTAAACACCGAATCTGGCAATCCAATCAACGGTAAATTAGCGAGCGCGGGCGCTTCCAAACTGTCAGACTGCCGCACCAGCACTACCACATTTAGGGGCGCAAACGATTGTGTCTGTAACTCATTAGGAAAGTAGTTGGTCACGCGCTCGTCGCGGCTTCCCAGGTTTTCACACACCCACAGGCGATAGTGAACCGGAAAATCGAGCGCTGTGATGAGTTGAGCGATCGCCCCCGGCGTCAGCACACCATCTGTCAGCACCGCAATCTTATCGTCACCCCGCTTTACAGCGGCGATTAGCTGTTGTTCATCTCGACCGTGAACGCTCACTAAGGTAGCGTCTTGCCAAGGCAGCTTTAGCCGACTAAACGCAAGCTGAATCGCACTGACTTGAGGATGAAAGACCAGCTGCTCTGGGGGAAAAGCCTCTAGCAGCAGTCGGCCTACACCAAAGAACAGGGGATCGCCCGAAGCGAGGACGACAGCTTGGGTATGAGGATGGATGTTGAGGTGCGACCGCAAATCTGTAAACGTCTGGGAGAAATTTCCTAAGGGCCACGCTTCTAAGGACTTAGCTTTCTGTAAATAGTGAAAAGATTGAAGATGGCGATCGCCACCAAGTAAAAGATCGGCTGACTCTACTAAAGCTAATGTGTCAGCCGATAGGCTATCAGCACCAGAAAGGCCAATACCGACCACGTGAATGACAGCTGCCATTACGACTGCTCCCAGGCGTTGATCATGAGCGCGTTGAGAATAGCAGCGGCGATCGCAGATCCCCCTTTACGCCCCTTCACCAACACGTAGGGCACCGATAGTTCTGCCAGTGCCTGCTTAGATTCCACCACGTTAATAAAGCCAACCGGAGCCCCTATCACCAGCGCGGGCCGATAGTCACCACGCGTGATTCCATCACATAAAGCCAGTAAAGCCGTCGGCGCGTTCCCAATCACAAAAATAGCGCCGGGATAGTCCTGAGCACACTGCTCCATGCCCAATGCGCTGCGGGTCTGACCAGGCGGTGAAGCGTCCACTCGCTGTACGGCAACTGAGATTGGACACTGCCAGGTTTTAGCCATCACGCCGCCAATGCCTGCGGCCACCATAGACACGTCAGTCACAATTTCTTTCTTTTGCTGCAATGCGTTTGCCACCGCGACAAAAGGCTGATGGGCAAACGTAACTAGCTGTTTAAACTCGAAATCTGCGGTGGTGTGGATGACCCTGCGAACCACTGCATATTCATCTTTACTAAAATGGTGAGCGCCGATTTCGCAGTCAATTTGATTAAAGCTATCGAGAGTAATCTTGTGCTCGCGGTATGAGGGCATAGGCGCTATCCATCGTCTCGCTGATATGACTGCTCTTGCAAATAAACACCGCCTGCGTCAATTTCGCCTACCACGATAGGCTCATAGCGAACAACGCCCTGCACCTTAGCCATCTCACCAATTTCCGGCCCGTCTTTTGAGCTATTGCTGAGCACCCACAGGCTCCCGCTGTCATCGCGAATTTCGTACAGCCAGCCTTCTAACACAGCAGAGCGCTGAGTGACTTTACCTGCGATCGCCACTGTTTTATCATCTTGAGCCGCTGTAATCGAATCGATCTCGACGACCGATCGATTGGCCAAAATCGAGGGAAGTCGAACGGACACGGCTGGTTTGGTAGGAGCATCTGCACCGACTTCAGACACCGTGCAGCTCTGTAATACAACCGGTAAACACGCAGTTCCTACCAGCAAGCTCCAGCGTAAACCGTTCAGCGCGCGCGCTAAGGAACAGCTTAAAAACGAATGTGTCATAGCGATGATTTCCACAGATGATAAGAGGTGAAGCCACCAGTTGAAGCGGCCAGTTAAAATTTTCTACGGTGCTTTGGTAATCTGGTTTCAGTGCTTTAGCGGAAGCGCCGCGATTAAATCGCACTCACCGTCTCAAGAAACTTGTCTTGAGAGTTTTTCTAGTTCTTTTTTGGCTTTTATCGACCTGCCCACAGAAGGCTGGTGGCGTATTTTAACATTATGGCTAAGCTCCTAGACGGCAAAGCGCTCGCCCAACAGATTCAAACCAACCGCCTAGCCAGCGTTAAAGCCTGGAGCGAAACCTACGGGCGATCGCCTGGACTAGCGGTGCTGATGGTGGGTGACAATTCAGCCAGCGCTCGCTATGTGCGTAACAAAGAAAAGGCCTGCGATCGCGTCGGCATTGCCTCACTGGGTAAAAACTTGCCCAAAGACAGTACGCAGGAGGAAATTGCGCAAGAAATCATTGCACTCAATCAAAACTCGCAGGTAGACGGCATTCTGGTGCAGCTGCCGCTTCCCGAGCATTTAGATGCCACTGCGCTGCTCAACCTGATCGATCCGGACAAAGATGCAGATGGCTTGCACCCAATTAATCTGGGACGATTAGTCAGAGGCGAACCCGGCTTGCGTAGCTGTACGCCCGCAGGCGTGATGCGTTTGCTGAAGGCTTACGACATTCCAACCGCTGGAAAAACAGCCGTCGTATTAGGTCGCAGCATTTTAGTCGGCAAGCCCATGGGACTAATGCTGCTTGAGGCTAACGCCACCCCAACAATGGCCCATTCAAAATCGCAAAACTTATCTGAATTGACCCGCTCAGCCGATATTCTAGTATCAGCGGTTGGCATCCCTCATCTCATTGATAAGTCAATGGTAAAGCCAGGCGCAACGGTGATTGACGTTGGCATTAACGGCATTCCCAATCCTGAAACGGGTAAATCGAAGCTGGTTGGCGACATAGACTTTGACTCTGTTGAGCCAGTTGCCGGGGCCATCACACCTGTTCCCGGTGGCATCGGGCCGATGACCGTCGCCATGCTGCTTGAAAATACGATTGAAAGCTACTGCGATCGCCTCAACATCACCCCAGCCCCCTAAATCCCAAAGCTCAAACCACTAAAGTCCCAACTGTCAGAACCTCACCGCCACAACTACTCTGCACCTCTATCCTCCACGCCCCTAACCTCCCACTCATCCATGGCGACTACCCGCATCGATAGCCCTAGCACTTTCGATCTCAAGACCTACCTAGCCGAGCACGCGACTCAGGTAGAAGCCGCCTTAGATCGATCGCTCCCCGTGGTGTATCCCAACAAAATCTACGAGGCCATGCGCTATTCACTCATGGCGGGCGGCAAACGGCTTAGACCCATCTTGTGCCTAGCCACCTGCGAAATGCTGGACGCCCCAGCGAGCCTAGCGATGCCGACAGCCTGCGCCCTAGAAATGGTGCACACCATGTCGCTCATTCACGATGACTTGCCCGCTATGGACAACGACGACTATCGCCGAGGCAAACTCACCAACCACAAGGTGTACGGCGAAGATGTTGCTGTCCTAGCAGGCGATGCGTTGCTGACCTACGCCTTTGAATACATTGCCACTCAAACTGAGGGGGCACCGCCTGAACAAGTGCTAAAGGTCATCGCTGACTTAGGTAAGGCAGTCGGTGCAGCCGGACTTGTTGGCGGACAAATTGTCGATCTTGACTCAGAAGGTAAAGCCATTGATGAGGACACGCTGACCTACATTCACATGCACAAAACAGCCGCTCTGCTAGAGGTATCAGTAACCTCAGCGGCTATTTTAGCGGGCGCTGAAGCGTCTATTATTGAACGGCTACGGCGCTATGCGCAACGAATTGGACTGGCCTTTCAAATTGTGGATGATGTACTTGATATTACGGCTACTTCAGAGGAGCTAGGTAAATCGGCAGGCAAGGATGTTGCCGCACAAAAGGCCACCTATCCTAGTCTGTGGGGACTCGATGTGTCGAAGCAGAAGGCCAATCAGCTCGTGGATGAGGCGATCGCCCAGCTTGATGAATTTGGAGAAAAAGCGCGGCCTTTAATCGCGATCGCCCAGTACATCACTGCTCGTACTCACTGAATCATTCACTTACTTTGTAGGCTATTTACCTCGTAAGCCGCACCCACAAAGCCCGCTCATCGTCTGTCTCAACCGCCCGAATTAAATCTGCCCGAGGCCTAAGCAATTGGCCCGTACCACCGACCCATGCAGGACTTCAACCAAATCTTCGAAAATCACGTGCTGTGGGTAGCCCTTGTTGCCTGCATTGCCGCGCAAGCCCTAAAGCTTGTTTTTGAATTTGTGCAGCATCGCTCTATCAATCCAAGAGTGCTGGTTGAAACCGGCGGCATGCCCAGCGCGCACTCAGCTCTCGTCACCGCATTAGCCTGCGGCGTTGGCCAAACGATTGGCTGGAACACCCCTGCTTTTGCCGTCACTTCCGTATTCGCTGTTATCGTCATGTACGATGCCGCAGGTGTTCGTCAGGCGGCTGGCAAGCAGGCCAAAATTCTCAATCAGATCTTAGACGAACTCTTTCAAGAGCACGCCGAGTTCAATCAAGACCGGCTCAAGGAGCTATTGGGGCACACGCCCGTTCAGGTCATTGTAGGCTCAGCGCTGGGCGTGATGATCGCTTGGCTCGCCGCGCCTACAGCCTGATAGCTTTAGCGAGCAGTTTAGAAACGAGCGACTTCTGGTGCAAGCTGAACGACCTGTTGAGCATCTACTAAAATAGCGGCCATTTGAGCGTCGCTTAACCGCTGTAGCGTGTCAGAGGCCGTCGCCACATCGCTGGTGTAGTCAGCTAGCAAGTATGCCCGCTGCTGGTAAACTGCCAAGCCCACCGGACGAACCACTTGCTCCACCATCGCGGCAATTTCAGGCCGACTGCCGTAGTCTACGAGTACCGCATAGCCTGGTGCTAATCGCTGCGGTTGATAGGCCGAGCTACCTGCGACTGGAGCAACAGCCGCACTGGATCGATTCGCAGGGGGTCGGCTGCTCGCTGTAGCGGTTTGGCTAGGTCGCGACACAAAGCTTTCAAAGCCTTCTACTGTCGTCATATAGGTCGCCCAAGCATTGACGGTTTCTAAGCTATCAAAGCCACCTGCTCGTACCAGCGTTTCGTCTAAATATTGGCATACCAGTACGGTACTATCTGCGGGCAGCACCGAAGCAATTTGGTTGCGGTCTGCTTCTGTTTCACCACGAACCAGCAGCAAATACTCTTGATTCACAGGCGGCGGACAGGCCGGCAGGCGTGACTGCGCCGAAGCGGGTATTGCCACAGCAGCCATCATAAGCGGCCCTAGGACAGAAGCGCCTATCCCCGCAGATATCGTGCGGGAACCAGCAGACAAACAACGAAGAAATGACATAAGCAATCTATGCGATCTCAAGATGCGATCCTAAGATGAAGAGAAACGACTTTTCAGAAAAAAGCGGACAGAGCGGGCGGGCTGTATCAGGCGATCGCCTCAAGAGAAGCCAGCGGGTCTGGAATAGATTCCGACGGCGCTTCAAACTCACCAATCGCGACATACTCCAAGCGAAGCTTTAGCCAGGTAATAAACGTTTTATCAGTAGACACAACAGCCGCCGACGGCTTAGGACATTTTGCTCTAACCGCCGCCAGCTCGGGCGCTGCTAAAAAAGCAGGCCGCTTAATGAGCCAAAAGTCAATCTCCTTTTCTTGAGATTGATAGTGCCGATGGCGCTCTGTTAGCACTTCGTCTAGCGGCTCTTCGTCTAGCAAAAAGCGCTGGCTTGCCGCCACGTAATAGTAAGTTGTCATGTGCCCTTGTTCACGGTTTGAGTAGGCCACCTCTCAAGGGTGTCCTACGACTATCCTACGATGAGGGCGCAACCCACCAAAATGCCTCCTAAAAATTTTCTTTAGGAGGCACTTCAGCAAAGGGCTGTAAGGAAGAGGAATGTAGGCGTTTAGAAAAGCCTCTAGAAATCTATTCGACCAGAAGGCGCGCCACTATATTCAGGCGCACGCGCTATTTCAATCGGTTCTTCATCCAAGTCACTATCGAGCGCTAGGTCTTGCGCACCGATGCGAGCCGCGTTCACAACAGCGCCCAGCAGTCGTACGTCATCACCGAGTTCTAGCTCTTCGATAGCGGTGTCGAGTACTGCTTTTTCAGTCACACCCGGACGGGTGACCAGCACAATGCCGTCGGTTTGTTCTTCGAGCAGCAGCGCATCGTCACAGCGGGTGAGAGAAGGCGTATCCAAAATCACCATGTCAAACCGCGACCTAGCATCCTTTAGGAAGCGCTGCATCTCACTCGATTCAATGATGGCTGCGGGCTGACGCTGCGGCCCAGGCGATGGACACACGTATAGATTTTCAACTTGCGAAACCATCTGTACGTTTTGGCCAATCTGACCGCTGTAGTAGCGTAATGGCTCCATCACCGACTGCGAGTCAGCCATCAGGCCTAATACTTCCGCTTTAGATCCTGATCTAAGATCTGCTTCTACGAGTAAGGTGCGGCGTCCGGCTCTAGCAGAGGCGATCGCTAAATTATAGGCACTCACACTCTTGCCTTCTTGCGACCGGGTACTCGTTAGCACAATCATCCGAGGCCCAATCGAACTCTCTTCCGTGCCCACCAAACGCAGCCGACTCAAAAAGCGCTCATAGCTCGCGTGATACAGCGAATCTGGCTGCACCAGCACCGGCACCGCCCGAGAAGACCGCGTCTTCATCGCCGGAATAATCCCCAACATCGGCACTTCTTGCGCCTGCAACAGCGCTTCCAACTCCTCAGAAGTCCGCACCGTTCCATCTAGCATATCTAGCAGGTAGACTACGCCACCACCGACAATTAGACCCGTCAGGGCACCGGCTAGCAAAATCAAAGCAGGCGCAGGACGCTCTTGAATATTTGGGTAGGTGGTCGGCCGATTCGCGATCGTCAAACTACTCACAGTCTCAGCCTGAGCAGCTTCGGCATCAATCAAGCTAGCCTGTAAGCGATCGTACAAAGCTCGGCGCAGCGCTGTTTGCTGGGCCAGACGGTTGCGCTCTAGCTGCTTGTTCGGCAGCTGAGAATACTGCCGTTGTAAGTCAGAGGCAGATTGCTGAATCACCGCCTGCTGGCTGATTAAGGCGTCTCGCTGGGTATCTAGGCCAACAAGCTGGTTCGCCAGCGCGGCCCTAGCAGGGTCTAGGCTGCTGTCCTGTCGCACCCTACCAGCGATGGGTTGAGCCAGACCGTCTCCACTTAGTACTTCGCTAGCGCGCTGTTCTAGCAGCGCATTAAAGGCCGCTAGGTTTTCTCTTATCTCGACTCGGCTGGGATGATCCGGCTTAAGGCCTCTGGTTGTAAGCAAGGCCTGCTGCGTTTCTGTTTCAGATATTTGAGCGCGTAGCTGAGCGATCAGAGGATCGGCACTCAGCGCTGATGAAGCATAGGCCTGAGCAGGATTTAAGCCTAGCTGAGACTGAATGCTCTGCATCTGCGCATCAATGCCTGCCAGGGCGATCTGATTCGTGCGAAACTGCTGCTGACTCCCGGTAATCGCACCGAGCAAGCTGCCGTCAATCGAAGCCTGAATCGCTGGCCCTTCCTGACGGTCGTAAACCTCTAACCGATCTTCCGCTTCTGTCAGCTCACCTTCAATCTCAGGTAGCCGCTTGTTTAGCTCATCTGTAATCGCTCTGAGCTTTCGGCTGTTCGTTTCACGGCTCAAATCGATCATGGTTTTAGCCATGACGTTTGCGACCAGGCCCGCCTCTTCAGAGTCTGGCCCCGCGTAGCGAACCGTAGCCCGACGACTCAGCAGTTCAGGCTGATCGGATGGCCCCGCAGTTTCTACAGCAATTCGAGTACGTTCCCTGAGTTCATCAGGCGTAAGAACCACTCCTCGTGTTCTTAGCTCCGTCGAAACGTCGCTTAGGAGCGCATCTGAAAGCAGCAAGTCCTCATCAATGATGCCGCGACCTTGGGTCTGGATCTGGTTATTAGTGTTGGTGAAGGCTACGACTGGCGAATTGTCCACCATCGAGAATTCTGAGAAATACTCAGGTGGGGGCTCGGGCTGAAAGGCCACCACGCTAGAGGCGCCCAAAATAGATAAAAAGGTGAACAAACCCGGCCACTTATAGCGGTTTAGCGCAAGCAAATAGCGTTTGATAAATGGGGATGCCATGGTTCTACTTTGGGGAGTTTGATAAAGCGGAAAGGGTAGATATGAAAGCTGGCTTTCAAGAATGACTAAATTCCGATAGCTAACTTAATGAAAGATGACGCGTTGAACATGGCCAACAGCTGGCCAGTTGAGAAGTGACTAATTAAACAAGTTGCCGTTGTCATCGAGGAAATTGTTGAAGAAGTTTGTAAAGCCTAAAACGTCACGAAAAGGTCGGGTAATGGTGCTGAGCGCAAACGAAAGACGGCCAATGAGGTTACGGCCTACAACAATCACGTCGCTATCTTCGAGCGTTGGATTCTGAGTAATATCGCCTTTGATAGCCATTTTGGCATCAATGCTGACAGTGACCGCTCTGCCCGTTTCAGGGTCGTAGCGGATGATAGCCACATCGGTGAGGTTAGCCGCATCAGGATTGACGCCCAGCAGGGAAATCGCATCAAGAAATGTACTTCCGTTGTTCAGATTGAGCGTACCCAAGCCGCCTCTGCCGCCCGCATAGTTGAGAAAGCGAATATTGATAACCGGTTGGGCTAGGGTAGAACGAGCCACCAGATAGCGGTCGTAGCTGCTAAATTCACTGGGGTCTAGCTCAGGAACGATCATCACATCGCCGTCTTCTAAGCGAACGTCAGGAAGGGGACTGCCTTCTTTAAGTGGGGTGAATAGATCGACATTCACACGAGCTTCTTGGAAGCCTGCGCCCTGGGGCAGTCGTCGTTGAATCTGAATGGCGCGCAAGTCAGAGGTGCGAGTAGCGCCGCCTGCGGTGAGCAGGGCAGTTGCCACCGTAGGGTTGGCCAGCGGGTAGAAGCCGGGACGTTGGATGGCCCCTAGAATCGTGACTTCTACGCCTCTTTGAGCCACTAGGGTGAGAGAAACATCGCGATCGCTATTCGGATTAAACGTCACGTAGCGATCGTAGCGACGACGAATTTCATTTTTTGCCTGCGCCAGCGTTAGCCCCTCCAGCGAAATCGCACCTTCAATCGGCAAAACAATATTGCCTCGAAGATCTAGCGTGGCCTGGAAGCTAAGCTCCGGGTAGCGCTGCACGCTGACGAAGATGGAGTCACCAGGGCCAAGATGATAGCCGTCAAAGCTTTCTGAAAGATTAGCCGGACTGGTCTGCGTGCCCGGTTCAACAAGCACTCTAGGAAATCTGGGGCTTACCTGTGAGTCGATAGTTGGCTCAAAAAAGACAGAATCAGAGATGGTCTCGCTGCGCTCAATTGACGGCGACTGCTCAGGCATCGGTGGCGGCGCATCTAAGACAGAGGGCTCGACCGTTTCAGGCGAGGACAGCGTAGGCAGCGTATCGTTGTTTTGCGCAATCTGAGAGATTGTCTGGGGGATTATCTGGGCGCTAGCAGGACTGAGTACGAAGGCGCTACCACCGAGCAAACTTATAACAGAGAGCGTCTTAGCCAATACGCGAGCAAAGGAACTATTTGATTTTGATAAACCGTTATTCATAACCCTAAATTGATATGTGTCGGTGATAGCTTGAGCGACGGCCCTTCTAAAAGATGAATAGAAGCCAATGAAAGATGAAACAAAGCGGATAGAAGTTAGTTAGAGACGGTTCTTTGAGAATCTTTTGTTCGACTTACGCCCAAGGATTGAACGACGTATCAATGATATAAAGCTCTCTTTAACTAGCGTTTCAGTAGTCCTACGTACCAGTGGAATGACCTACCGCCACTTTATCTCACGAACCTACGGAATTCACAGTGTCAAAAAAGGAACATTAAAGAATCTTCTTCTAGCCTCATAACAACTCAACATAGCAGCGGGCAATCGAGTTATTACTGAACAATAAACGTAAGGCAGATAAAGCTTGTATAAGCAGATACCTTCGTTTCATTTAACCTCCTTCGAACCACTCGATTCATCAGAGCCGCTGGGGGCAATATCATCTGCAACAAAGACAGATTGAGCCAGTGATGTTTGAATCGTTTTACCCAGTGATTCGGCCATTGCTTTGTGAGGTGAAATGTCGCCCAGTGGCTCAATCGGTAGCCAGAGACTAACAGCAACCCAAGGCATTCTTTGACGACGGCTCCACTGTATTTTTTGATCGGCCCAAAACCATTGGGCCGGCGAAGGGCTGCCGCCCGTCGGCCATGCATACCACTGTAAAACGGCGTAGGTTTGGTCTTGATTCCATGCACGGAAGAAGTCGCTACGAATCCGGATGTTTTCAGTCTTATTCGCCCTTTCGGTAGAATTCTTAACAGTTTGAGACACTGCACTATTCACTTCAAAAGACAGCGGTTGAGAGGAATCTGTTTCCCACTTCTGCGATCCTTTTATATCTAACCACTCAACTTCTGGCTGATCGTCCCCGTAGGTCTGGGGCCGTAACAGCAAAAAAACCGGGGCCAGCTTACTTCCCTGTGCAGCGGCGGCAATTGACAGCTGCTGCACAGACCACGTATCTTTGCCAATTTCTGTTTGTGTTTGCTCGTCACTGACCCAACCGGCTAGCGAGAGTCCTTTTTCAGGCAGCGCTTGGAGAGCATGTCGGTTAGCCGCTGGCAGCTTCAGCGGAGTATCCCATGACCAGCCGCCTAAATACTGCGGTAGCGCACTGACTGCGACAAAAAGTGCCAGCAAGGCGACCAGAATCAGCTGTATGAAGGATCTTTTGGAAGAGGGCTGAATCAATTTACGAGAGAAGATAGAGGAAGACACAAAGGAGAACAAAGCTCGCGGCGATAGGTCGCTAGAAGTAGTCTTGACGAGGTGGTTTTGGTGAAGTGGGCGGCTTAGGGGCATCGTTTGGCAGCGCTTTGGGCGGAGGAGCGCTACCGGCGACAGCTAGCGAGAGCGAATCGGGGGCGTATTGTTCTAGCAGTCGGATGATGACCACAAGCATGCCTAACATGGCAGCTGAATAGAGGTCACCGCCCCAGCTTTCATGGAGCCAGTCGAAGGCTTTGTCCATTTGCGCGCCGTGGAAGTAGGTAAGAACGGCGTTGCGAATGATGTTGCCCATAACGCTGACAAATAGGATGCCGACAAAGAACAGGCTTGTTTTTAGTCGGGAGCGGGTGAGCCCTGTCCAATAGGTCAAAATTAGACCCATATAAAGGCTGGTAAACAGCATTTTGAGCCCCGCACAGTGAGGAGCCACTTCTACCAGCTGACCGCCCACGGATAAGTAGATACCGTCAACCTGCACGTTGACATCAAATTGCAGCAGAATAAACCCGGCGACTGAGGCGATAAAGGACTGTAGGGGCAGGATGTAGGGCTCGATGAGATAGGGGAGCTGCGTAGGCGTAGAAAGCAGGACGAGTATCCACGGGAATAGGCAGAGCCGGAAGCCTGCTTTGCCTTTTAGCGCTAGGAGAAGACCTGCGATCGCTAAAGGCAAAGACAGGTTCATAAAGTCCAGCAGGCCACTACTGTAAAAAGCCGCCGCTATCAGCAAGAGCGGATAGGCCAACCAGTGAACAGCAGCAGGTAGTGCGCGCCACTGCGATCGCCTTTCCCAAACCAAAAAAGCTGCAAACGGAATGCCTAGCAGCCCATGGCTAAAGTACTCATGCTGAATGCTGATCGACTTATTCAGCCAGCCGTCCACCCAGTGCCATAGCAGCGGCGTATACAGGACGCCCACTAGGCCGATAACAATGCCTTCAATCGGCAAAAGTGCTTTTGGTTTTGAGGCAAACATGGCAGTTATTGGCTTAGGGATATGAGCAAAGTAGGGCTTTAGAACAGAGATTTATACCAGCATTCATCAGATAGATTCGCCCGCCACTAAGGTTTTAGTCTTAATTTCAGACTGAATGGGTTCAACGACCGCTTTAATCGCTGCGACCACCCGATCAATCTGCTCCGTTTTGAGGCCGGGATACATCGGCAAAGATAAGATTTCCTGGCTCAACGCCTCAGCGTGAGGGAAGTCGCCCGGAAGGTGGCCCAAGGATTTGAAAGCAGGCTGCAAGTGGCAGGGCGTCGGGTAGTGGATGCCGGTTTGAATATCCTGGCCGTTTAGCTCTAGCTGCAAACGGGTGCGATCTACCAGGCACTCCGTCATAACGCGAACCACATATAAATGGTAAACGTGGCCCTTGCCGCTGACGTTTTTCATCGGCACGAGACCATGTGAGGCTAGCGGCGCAAGAGCTTTGTCGTAGTAAGCCGCCAGTCGATTGCGCTCTAAGTTCCAGTCTTTGAGATGCGGTAGCTTTAAAGACAGTACGCCTGCTTGTAAAGTATCCAGCCGACTGTTCATACCGCCCGGATCGGTGTGGAAGTATTTGCGGGTAGCTCCATAGTTACGGAGCGATCGCACCGTTTGTGCTACTACTGCCTGCCGGGTCACCAGCATACCCCCATCTCCCAAAGCCCCCAAATTCTTACTCGGGTAAAAGCTAAACGCCGCCGCCATCCCCACAGATCCAGCCCGATAGCCATCTCGCTCGGCTAAATGGGCCTGAGCCGCATCTTCTAAAATAATCAGGTCGTGCCGCTTGGCCAGATCCAATAGACCCAAAGGCGACACCATTTGCCCGTATAAATGAACCGGGACAATCGCTCGCGTTTTGGGGGTGATGGCCACTTCAGCGGCGGTTAAATCCATCAGCGCCGTCTGAGGGTCACAGTCTACGAATACGGGCACTGCACCTGCTTGAACGATGCCAATAAGGGTGGCCACAAAGGTATTTGCTGGAAGGATGACTTCATCGCCATCGCAAATGCCACAGGCGCGAAGGCCCAGGGCGATCGCATCTGTTCCACAGCCCACCCCAACGCCTTCAAACGTCTGACAGGCTTCAGCAAATGCCGACTCAAACTCAGCAACCGCCTGACCTAGAACATAATCACCTTTAGCGAGCACCTGCTCTACCACTGCCAAAATCTGTGGCTGAATGGGGCGATGCTGCCAAGCAAGATCGACAAAGGGAACAACCTGAGCTGGCGTATTGTCCAAAGACGGAGCAGGTGAGGAAGAAGAGGTCATAGCGTAAGAGTGAGCTACACAGTAGTCGTATTGATAGCGATCGCGCGCAAAATCGCAAAACCCGCGTGGATTTATACCAGTCTGGCGTGATTTCGATCAGGCAAAACGCATAAGGATGAATTCTCTGTAAAACTTGCCTAAATTACTTCAACAGGTTTTGATTAGATAGCTAAAGAGTGCCCTATTGGGGCGATTTTCGTTACATCAACGCTTTTTAGTTCTGATACATTGCAGGCGCTGGCACCCAACAGGTTTAAATGCAGCTTTAAGTGGGCATTCACATATAGACACCCGAAGGCACCCGAATCGATGGATTTTAAGACGGCTGGTCAGCTAGTTGCCGATCAAACGCTACCTGAATTGGAAACTGACGATACGTTTTTAGGCCGATTGCGGGCAGGCAAACCACCTGTGCCAGGGCAGGTCACGTCGCTACTGTTGGCCTTAAGAGTGATTCACGATAGCCTGAGAGCCGCTGATTCGTTAGATAGAACGCTGGCGCTGGCGCTGTTTTTAGTAGCCTACGAAAGTCGAAATTTATTTGAGGCGGGGCGGGCGGCAAGGGTGCCTTGGCCTCCTTTGTTGGATGAGGACTTGGAAAGGATTGCGATCGCGACCTATCAAATTTTTGCCAACGAACCCATTGCCGAAGAACCCTTCACAAGCGCCTGAGCCACTAGCTTTGCAACCAATCAGTAGCCAATATTCGCCCTTACGACTAGAGTACAAGGGCAGCTTTTTGAGAGCTTGCATTGACTAAAGGGCAAAGATACACAGGTTGCAAAGTTGAAGGGTAAAATGCCGTCTCGTTCTAATCTTGAGATCAAGGCTCGCCTGTTTTTGGGCGCAGGCCTGTTGGGCTTAGTGGTCGTTTTATTGTTGAGGCTGTTGCTGCCGGTTTTAGCATTTGCTGGTTTGGTGATAGGTAGCTACTACCTGTGGCAGCAGTGGAGCAGGCAAAAGCAAAAGCAGCAGCGACAGCAGACTCGTATTAACGCGCAGTTTTATCAGCTATTGCAGCGGCAAGACGGGCGCATCAGCGTTTTAGACTTTGCCATGCGCACCCAGCTTACGGGCGAAGCCGCACGCGACTATCTCAACATCCAAGCGCAAGCATTTTCAGCCTTTTTTGAAACAACCTTGCAAGGCGACATCATTTACGTTTTCAATTTGGCGGCAGTTCGCCATCCGTCCGCTCACACAGAAGCAGCCTGGGCCTATGCAGAACAGGCTCGTGCAGAAAGAGCCCACGCTGAAAAGGCGCATGCGGCTTGGACGAATGCGAAACAGGTAAGAACGCTGCATCAGGTTTCGCAAAAGCAAACTCAAGAGAGATCTGAGCGCGATCGCAATTCAACTGATATTAAGCAACAGCCTCGAAAACAGACGATAGAACTGCCCAGACCTGACGGTTCGCTCAAGCGTGATTCTGCGAAGGAAAATGGTTCAGAGGGCGGTGTCATCACAATCGATGTCAAAGCGGTGAGCGGCTAGCGAAAAAAGAAAGTCGCCGAGATGCTTTACAAACTGACCTTATTTATTGAGCATGGGAAAGGTTTTAGGCGCACTGTCCTAAATTATTGAAGTTATCTAGTGGCTTTTAGGAGCGATATCAATTGGAAAAGAGTTTTATCATGATTAAGCCCGACGGCGTACAGCGCGGTCTGGTTGGCGACATTATCAAAAAGTTGGAAACCAAAGGCTTTACGCTAGTGGGCCTTAAGCAAATGGCTGTTTCTCGTGAGCTGGCTGAGTCTCACTATGCGGTACACAAAGAGCGTCCTTTCTTTAAGGGGCTTGTGGACTACATTATTTCTGCACCGGTCGTTGCCATGGTGTGGGAAGGCGAAGGCGTGATTGCCTCTGCGCGTAAGCTCATTGGTGCCACCAATCCTTTAGAGGCTGAGCCCGGCACCATTCGCGGCGACTACGGCATTACCATTGGCCGCAACATCATTCACGGCTCGGATGCACCTGAAACTGCACAAAGTGAGATCAAGCTTTGGTTTGGCGATGGCGAGCTATGTAGCTGGGAGCCCGCGATGAAGCCTTGGCTATATGAGTAATCTTTAAGCGCGCTATCTAGCGACAAAAAAAGCCCGAAGCCCTTAATTTGAGCTTCGGTCTTTTTCGTTTTTTGTCTATGGCCAGCAAACTATTCCATGTTGGCGCGAGCATCTTTAACCGCAGCCACAAAAGCAACCACTACAGCAGGCGCGCAGATGGCGAGCGTCACAATCGTTGGGCCTTGACCCCAGTTTGGATCGCCAGAGGAGAGTTCAAATAGGGAACCGACGGCCGCGATCGCAGCTAAACAAGCAATCCCCAAATATGCACCACTTTTAGGAGTCACAGACTTTTCCTCAAGATAACTAATTCACTAATCTTACGGCCAATCTGATGACCAGAGCCGCCCCAAAGAAAGCTACTTCACCTTCTGAACGTGCTTCACTTCAAAGCCATTCTTTTTTAGCTCTTGGTTCAACGCGATAGAATTCTCCACGCGATCTACAAACAGCACGCCGTTCAGATGATCCATCTCATGCTGAATGACGCGAGCCACCAAATCATCTGCCTTCAGCTTTTTAGGCTTACCGTGCTCATCTTTAAAGCTCACCTCGACTTCCGCAGGCCGAATCACATCTAAATAAACGCCCGGAATACTCAGGCAGCCTTCCTGCCCTTTAGCCATTTCCTTACTAGATTTTGTGATTTTAGGATTGATCAGCACGAGCGGCGGCGCTTTCTCGTCTTCAGGATCAGCGTCTATCACCAGCAGCTGCTTGTTCACGCCAACTTGAGGCGCGGCCAGACCAATGCCGTCTTCGCTGTACATGGTTTGCAGCATTTTGCGGACAAGCGATCGCAGCTCATTGTCTATTTTGGTGATGCGCTTAGAAGGCTGACGCAGCCCGCGTTCACCCATGTAGGAAATAGAAAGGGGTGGGTTTTTAAGCTTTTTCTTTTCAACGTCAATGACTGCGGCCATGATTCTACAGATGAGGTCAAAACGTGCAATGGCATGTCTTGTGGAACCCTTTTATTGTAACAACTCACACTCGCTTCGAGATACGCCGGATAAGCGCGGGCGCTGTTTTTAAACAATCAAGTTTGGTTGATAAGGAAAGGGGAGTAGGGAAGCCTATCTGTATTAAGTCAGATTAAACGGGTGGGCCAGGACGTGTTGCGATCGCTAACCAAAACCGACTACTTACTCAGCGAAACCCTACGCGGCCTGCGGCGTGGCGGCTGGATGAACTGGGCCGCGATGAGCACAATGACCGTTCTGCTTTTTCTATTCGGCGTAAGCTTGCAGGCCAGCTGGCAGGTGGAAGGCTTGCTAAATCAGTTTGGCTCGCAGCTGGTGATCTCTACGTATTTAGACAGCGGCGTCGATGCAGGGAGTTTGTCCTCGCAGGTGAGAAGGCTACCGGGCGTCGTAGACGTTGAAGCAGTCACCAAAGAGCAGGCATGGGCACAGCTAACCGAGGACTTAGGCCTCTCAGATGTGTCAAACGCGTCCTCTCAGCTAAAAGGCAATCCACTGGTGGACGAGCTAAAAGTGAAAGCGCGTGACGCTGAGCAGGTGCCGCAGCTGGCAAATACGCTGAAGGCGATGGATGGCGTCAATGACGTGCTCTACGTGAGCGAGGTCATCAACCAGCTTAGGGATTTAAACACGGGACTGCGCTGGGTGAGTTCGACCGTAGTGGGACTGTTGAGTATGACGGCAATCGCGGTGGTGACCACGACCATTCGACTGATTGCGATCGCCCGTCGCCATGAAATAGAAGTGATGCAGCTGGTCGGTGCAACCCGTAGCTGGATTTATTTGCCCTTCTTGCTGCAGGGCTGCACGTTTGGCATTGTTGGCGCAGGCGGATCTTGGGGGCTTTTGCTTGCTGTCCAGCAAGGCCTGAAATCGCTCTCGGCCAGCGACCAACCCGCCTTTATTGCATTTTTAGTAAATGGCTTGCAGCTTACGCCTCAGCAGTGGATCTTACTGCCCACGACGCTTGCAGGGCTAGGTGTTGGTATTGGGTTAGTTGGAAGTTTGTTGGCCGTAAAGAAAGTTTCTGCGGTGGGATAAACACTCAAAGCCACAACTCACTCAAAAATCCTCATCAAAAATCCCTCGCTGCGCTCTGCCACTACACAGAAATCAACGAGGGATTCTTAAATTGAAAGCTATTTGCAACCATTCAGCTCACCGCCCTCACAACAAGGCACCTTCGCTGAAATATTAGCTGTAAAGCAAACACTTACGTAAGCCGATGCTTAGTAAGCTAGACCCATACTACGAGTCGTTTCAGCACCCAAGTAAACGCGAATGCTCAAGAAATCGGTAGGACAAGCGGTTTCACAGCGCTTGCAGCCCACACAGTCTTCAGTGCGAGGGGAAGAGGCGATTTGACCCGCTCTACAACCATCCCAAGGCACCATCTCAAGCACGTCGGTAGGACATGCGCGAACGCACTGGGTGCAGCCGATACAGGTATCGTAAATCTTTACTGAATGAGACATGAAGTACAGACTCCAAAAACTACTATTGCAACGTCGCTAGCCGTCAGAGCTGGCTTGAAAAATTGCCCTCTCTACATACGGCGATTAGCGCACCAACCGTGAGGCTAACCACAGCAGGGTTCTCCAACAAGCATGGGTTCTCCAACCCACACAGAAGTGTATCCCGCAGGCGCGAGTGATCCGACATGTAAGCGTGCAAAAATTTATGGAATGTAATATTCTGTGGGCTTTTCGTCGCCCCCCATTCATCACCGGTCATCACCAAGTCACGCTTTCCTATAAGATGATTACACCTAAATTGGAGTGTTATGAGTCCGGCAACTGCCGAACTTTAAACTTTGGTTTATGTGATTTTTTTTGCGCGTTTTGCCGCTGAATAAGAAGGTAACTACAGTAATGAGTGACGACATTTTAGGAAAGGTTCAGAAGATTGTTTCTGAACAGTTGGGTGTAGATGAAGCTGAAGTAAAGCCAGAAGCTAACTTCGCAAATGACCTGGGTGCAGATTCTCTGGACACCGTTGAGCTGGTCATGGCCCTAGAAGAAGAATTTGACATTGAAATTCCTGATGAATCTGCTGAGAGTATCAGCACGGTACAAGCAGCCGTTGACTTCATTAAGTCAAAAGCGTCCTAGATAAAAAGTGTTCTAGATGGCTTTTCACACGCAACTGCTGTGAGCTGTTTTGTTTATAGATAGCTGTTTTCAAAGGCCCTTCTCAATGTTTGCTCGGTCACAGGTGAAGGGTCTTATGTCTTTGTTTAGTTTCAGAAGCTTGATGAGAAGCTCCATTTAACTCAAAACCTGGCAAGCCAAAGCCTCCGTTGCCCTGCGTAAGTTATGTCTAATATCGAAAAAAAGCGTGTCGTCATCACCGGATTAGGTGCTATCACGCCTATCGGCAATACCCTACAAACCTACTGGCAGGGGCTGATGAGCGGCAAAAGCGGCATTGGTAAAATCACCGCCTTCGACGCGTCAGCGCACGGTAGCCAAATTGCGGGCGAAGTAAAGGGATTTGATCCGACAGATTTTATGGATCGCAAAGACGCTAAGCGGGCAGCTCGGTTTGCTCACTTTGCGATCGCCACCAGCAAAATGGCCCTAGAAGACGCCAAGCTAGACATCACCGACCTCAACGCTGAACAAATTGGCGTCATGATCGGCACCGGCGTCGGCGGCATCAAGGTCATGGAAGACCAGCAGGAAATCTACCTCGACCGAGGCCCTAGCCGCTGTAGCCCCTTCATGATTCCGATGATGATCGCCAACATGGCCGCAGGCCTCACCGCGATTCAAGTTGGCGCAAAAGGCCCAAACTCTTGCCCCGTCACTGCCTGCGCAGCCGGGTCTAACGCTATCGGTGACGCCTTTCGCCTGGTTCAAAATGGCTACGCGCAAGCCATGATCTGCGGCGGTACCGAATCAGCTGTCACGCCCTTAACCTTCGGCGGCTTCTCCGCCATGCGAGCCATGTCCACTCGCAACGACGACCCCGATCATGCCAGTCGCCCCTTTGATAAAGACCGCGATGGATTTGTGCTGGGTGAAGGCTGCGGCATTTTAATTTTGGAAGAGCTAGAGCACGCAATTAGCCGAGGCGCTCGCATTTACGCTGAAATGGTGGGCTACGGCATGAGCTGCGACGCCTTCCATATGACCGGCATTGCGCCCGGTGGTGAAGGCGCAACTCGCGCCATTCGCATGGCGCTAAAAGACGGAGATTTAGACCCTACTGATGTCAGCTACGTTAACGCTCACGGCACTAGCACACCTGTAAACGACCCCAACGAAACGGCGGCTATCAAGACCGTACTGGGCGAGCACGCTTACAAAATCACGGTGAGTTCTACCAAAAGCATGACTGGACACTTGCTCGGCGGCTCCGGTGGCATTGAAGGGGTTGCCGCCGTAATGGCCGTTGCCAACGACAAGGTGCCACCGACCATCAACCTGATAAATCCCGATCCGCTGTGCGATCTCGATTATGTGCCTCACAAGAGCCGAGATCAGGTAGTGGACGTAGCACTCTCCAACTCATTTGGATTCGGTGGGCACAACGTAACCCTGGCATTCAAGAAGTACGCCTAAGCTGCGCTTGTCAAGAAACCCTGTGTTTAACCCAGCTGCGTCCATAGAAACCGTTACAGGCGTTACAAATCCGTAGGTATAATAGCCTAAAGAAAATGCTTAACCATTTCCTTATACTTTGCCTTTAACATATATAGAGTGTGTTACTAGCAGCGTTCAGGCCGTTTCACACTCAAAAACTGTTCCCCCACTCACAAAATAGCTATGGCTGTCGCAACTCAATCGCTTGAAACACTGTGCATAAATTCCATCCGTTTTTTGGCTGTTGATGCCATCAACAAATCCAAATCTGGCCACCCCGGCTTGCCTATGGGCGCAGCGCCAATGTCTTTTGTGCTGTGGGACAAGTTCATTCGCCACAACCCTAAGAATCCTCAGTGGTTTAACCGCGATCGCTTCGTACTTTCAGCCGGTCACGGCTGCATGCTCCAGTACGCCATGATGTACCTCACGGGCTACGACAGCGTATCGATGGACGACATCAAGCAGTTTCGTCAGTGGGGCTCCAACACACCTGGCCACCCTGAGAACTTTGAAACCGCAGGCATTGAAGTCACTACCGGCCCCTTGGGTCAAGGCATCTGTAATGCGGTCGGCCTTGCCGCCGCTGAAGCGCACCTGGCCGCTAAGTTCAACAAGCCCGACTGCACCGTTGTAGACCATTACACCTACACCATCATGGGTGACGGCTGTAACATGGAGGGCATTTCAGGTGAGGCCTGCTCTTTGGCAGGTCACTGGGGCCTTGGCAAGCTGATTGCCCTGTATGACGACAACCACATCTCGATTGATGGTTCGACCGATATTTCCTTTACTGAAGATGTGAGCAAGCGCTTTGAGGCCTATGGCTGGCATGTGCTGCATGTAGAAGATGGCAATACCGATTTGGACTCAATTGAGAAGGCGATCGCGGAAGCCAAAAAGGTCACCGATAAGCCCACCATGATCAAGGTCACGACGACCATTGGCTACGGTTCGCCCAACCGCGCAGGCACGGGCGGCATTCACGGTGCCATGCTAGACGTTGATGAAACCAAAGCCACTCGCGAAAACCTTGACTGGAAATACGAACCCTTCGAGATTCCTGAAGATGCACTAAACCGCTACCGCGAAGCCATCGACAAGGGCGCAAGTGCTCAGGCTGAATGGGAAGAGACGCTAGCGACCTACCGCACTAAGTATGCAGACGAAGCGGCTGAGTTTGAGCGCTTCATCTCCATGAAACTGCCTGAAGGTTGGGCTGATGCGCTGCCAACCTACACACCTGAAGACAAGGCGCTTGCCACTCGCAAGAACTCTGAAGCGACGCTTAACGCACTGGCTCCCGTTCTGCCTGAACTCATCGGTGGTTCTGCCGATCTAACTCACTCCAACCTCACCGAGCTGAAAATTTCGGGCGAATATCAAAAAGGCGCTTACGAAAATCGCAACATGCACTTCGGCGTCCGCGAGCATGGCATGGCTGCCATCTGTAACGGCATTGCCCTGCACAACAGCGGTCTTGTTCCTTACTGCGCAACGTTCCTAGTCTTCACTGACTACATGCGCGGTGCCATTCGCCTCTCAGCTCTATCCGAAGCAGGCGTCATCTACGTCATGACTCACGACTCCATTGGGCTCGGTGAAGATGGCCCTACGCACCAGCCAGTAGAAACGGTCGCGTCTTTACGCGCAATTCCTAACCTGTACGTCATTCGTCCCGCTGACGGAAATGAAACGTCTGGCGCGTACAAAATCGCCGTCACCAAGCGCAAAGCACCTACGCTCATGTGCTTCTCACGTCAGGGATTGCGTAACCTTCCCGGATCTTCAATTGATGCCGTTGCCAAAGGTGCGTACATCATGTCCGACTCAGACGGCACGCCTGAACTGATTTTGATTGGTACGGGTAGTGAAGTTGAGCTGTGTGAAGATGCCGCTGAAAAGCTACGCGCTGACGGGAAGAAAGTTCGCGTGGTTTCGATGCCTTGCTGGAAGCTATACGAAGAGCAGGACGCTGCATACAAGGAGTCTGTACTGCCTAAAGCCGTGAAGAAGCGCTTGGTCGTAGAGGCGATGAGCAGCTTTGGCTGGGCTAAGTACTTCGGCGACGAAGGCGACATGATTTCTGTCGATACCTTTGGTGCTTCTGCACCAGGTGGCATTGTCATGGAGAAGTTTGGCTACACCGTCGATAACGTTGTCTCTCGTGCAAAAGCGCTCTAAGTTTAGCTACTTATAGCAGCTAGCAATACGTAGTTCATCTCAGAACGATTATTGATATAAAAGCCCTCTTGTTAGCAATGACAAGGGGGCTTTTAGCGTATTTGAAGCTTTGGAAAAGACAGAAAGCATATGCAATATACTGCGACCCCTCAGTACTAAAGTACAGACGACCCACTACACTGCAATAAACCTCCTTTTCGAAGCGTTTATTAATATGCAATGATCTGGATCACAAATATCAGAAACTAACTGACTTTTGCAGCGTCAATGTTCGATAAGATACCAATGTTCTGCTGAGTAGCTACGTATAATCTCGTAGATAGCTCAACAAAAGATAACCGCATCTACATAAGGAAAGCGCCATGCCCTTTTCCACAGTCCGTCATCAGGTTGCCAAGCCCCTTTTGGGTGCCCTCGCCAGTGCGGTAGCCACGACGATAGCTATGTTCTCTTTTGGAGGAAGTGCGATCGCCAGCACCATTCATCCAGGCGAGCTTAACCTCTCAGGCCTCACGCTCAACACTTCTGAGGCCGAAGTCTATAACCTTTTGGGCGAACCTAAAAGCCGAGAGATAAATCCCACCTCATATATTGATGAAGTTTTATACTACGGTGGCATCTCCGTAGCCATATCAGACGGCATGGTATGGGATATCGTCGCCACCTCACCTAAGTTCTGTACACCTTCAGGCGTATGCCCTGGTGACTCAGTAGATCTTTTATTTGATGCGCTTGGATCGACCGGCTTAATTCCAGCGGGTGGACGGCAAAGGGCGGTATATGCCGCGCCCTCTATGGGCTGCTCACTTAACTTAGATATTGTGTCAAACGCCGTGAGCCAGATAACGATAGCTTGTCCGTAGCTAGTATCCGAGTTCATCGCTATTACTGAATCAAATAGCTGAAGGGGTAGACTTTATACAGCTTCCAAACATCAAGAAAACTTAGAACATGCCACTATACGACTGCATTGTTGTTGGCGCGGGGCCAGCAGGCGCGAGCGCGGCCTACCATTTGAGTCAGCGCGATCGCTCTGTACTCCTGCTAGAAAAAGCCGCACTGCCTCGTTATAAGCCCTGCGGCGGTGGCGTGTCTCCTGAAATAGCGGACTGGTTCGATTTTGACTTCGAGCCGGTCATCTCTCAAAAAGTGACCAGGGCTCGGTATACCTGGAAGCTAGGCGAAGTCATTGAAGCTGACCTAGGCACATCCATTTGGATGGTAAGGCGCAATGAGTTTGACTATTACCTTGTGCAGCAGGCTCAGGCACAAGGAACCGTTTTGCAAGATGAAACAAAGGCAACCGGCATCAGCTTTTCAGGAAATCGGTGGCACGTTGAAACCAGCAGCGATGAAACCTTAGAGGCGAAGTATCTCATTGCCGCCGATGGCGGACGTGGCCCGATGGCCAGGTGGCTAGGCTTTGCAGAAAGAACCGCAAATATTGCCGGGGCCATCGAAATTGAGCCCAAGATGCCGGTTGCAGACGGACATCTTGTCCATTTTGAATTCGGATTGCTGAAGAATGGCTACGTGTGGAATTTTCCTAAAAGTGACGGCTATTCCATCGGCAGTGGAGCCTTTTGCACCAGCCAGAGAAAAGGTAGAGACCTAGTAGAACCGATGGTGGACTACGCAGCGGCTTTTGAAGTGGATGGCGCAAGCGAACAAAAGTACGGCCACCCTGTGTGTCTGTGGGACGGCGATCAGATTTTGCACACTCAAAATGCGCTGCTAGCAGGGGAAGCAGCCTGCGTCGTTGATCCATTTACGGCTGAAGGCATTCGGCCTTCTATTTTCACAGGCGTAAAGGCCGCAGAAGCCATTGACCGAGCACTTGATGGAGAATCCACAGCACTAGCAGACTATACAGATATTGTGGCGGCTGAAGTCGGCAGCGAAATGCGTTTAGCCGCTCGACTAGCCAGAGCCTTTTATACCGCACCGCATCTCAGCTACAGGGCAATTTTGAATCAGCCTTCAGCATCGCTAGCCATGGGCAAAATTTTCACGGGCGAGCTGAAATATGCCGACGTGGTGCAGAAGGCACTGCGACGAATCAGTGGGGGATTGCTAGCCCGTTGAGGAAAAGAGTCGAAACTGCTTTAACGCCAAACGTTATGCCGTCAAAAACGTTAGTATCGCCTGGTAAACAAAGGAAAGCAAAGTGGCTCGACGTTCTGCAAAAAAAGATAGCCGCCGTCTGATGCGGATAGGTAACAAGCTTAGAAAAGGATCTAAGCGGATCGCTATCTTGATGATTTCAGCGCTGATTGTATTTGGGTTAATCTACCTCTTCAGCGATCCGCTGATAGGCGTTTTTCTTTTGATCTGCGGCGTCACCGGAGCGGTTGGAGTAGCTGTCTTGGCTGCTAGAAATCAAGCTGAATAATGGATCAGGCGATCACATAGCCTGCACCCTACCAGGACTATATAAAGCCCCTCAATACGTTACGCTATTTAGAGTAGTTTCCGGTCTCGGTCGATTTGTCAACTGCGCAGCGTAATAATTTGCAGCTTACAGGCAGTACGTCGCACCATGCTGGCGACAATACACTCGACCAAACGTGGTTTACCGACCACATGCTTTTTCAATACCACCGCTGTCGTCGCCGCGTTTATCTTGACAGCTACGGAAATGCTGCACTTAAAGATCCGCCTAGCGATTATTTTGTGAAACTGCGCGAAGATAGCGCAGAACATCGGGCCGCGATACTGACGCAGTTTGAACCCTTGAAGCGTCCTGTGTTTGAAAAATATGACTGGGAAGCAGGGGCTAAAGCAACCTACGAAATGATGGCTGAGGGCGTAGATACTATCTATCGCGGTGTGCTAATTGCGCAAGGGCCGGGGAATGTGACCTATCGGTCTGAGCCGGATGTGTTGGTGAAGTGCGAGGGTAAATCCTGGCTAGGTGATTGGTACTACACGCCGTATAACGTGAAGCTGGGCAAAAAGCCAAAGCCTGAATATCAGCTAGTCTCTGCATTTGGGGCCTACGTGCTGGCAGAAACCCAGGGCGTTTGGCCTGACACCGCCGGGCTATTTCTAAAAGAACGCGAGTATACGGTTAATTTAGAACGCTACGTGCCAAAGCTTCAGGAAGCCTTGGACGACTGCCTGAATGTTCAAGATGGGGTGATGGTAAGCACCACGCCGCCGGAGGTTTTTATCTCTCGCAGCCGCTGTGATATGTGCCCGTGGCTAGGGCACTGCTACCAAGTTGCTAAAGAACAGAACCATCTTTCGCTGCTACCCGGCGTGACGCAGAAGCGCTATCCCGCGCTGGTGGAAATGGGACTAACCACGGTTGAGGCACTGGCAAATGCGCAACCGGCCCACCTAGCATACGAGCTGGATGTAGAGCCGTCGGTAACCGAAAAGATAATATTTCAGGCGCAGGCGCAGTGGACGGGAAAAGGCATCGCGCGCATTTACAACGATCAGTTTCCGCTTACGCCAGATCAGGTACCCACCACCGATGTTGAGCTTTACTTTGATATTGAGGCTGCGCCTGACAAAGATCTGATTTATCTCCACGGTGTCTTAGTGGTAGACAATCGCACCCAAGATCAAACATTTCACGCGCTGGTTGCAGAAGCGCCAGAGGCTGAAGAAACTGCCTGGTTCGAGTTTTTAGCTTTAGTGGATAGTCATCCTCACGCGCCTATCTATCACTTTTGCCCTTACGAGGCACAGACCGTTCGCAGGCTCGCTGAGCTGTATGGAAATGGCGGCATCGATATCTCGGCTTTGCTCGATCGCTTTGTGGATATTCATAAGCGGGTGGTGGATGCGGTGGCGCTACCGGTAGAAAGCTATGCGCTGAAGCATTTGGCCCGGTGGATGGGGTTTGAGTGGCGCGATGAAGATGCCAACGGGGCGCAGTCGATTTGCTGGTATGACGACTGGCTGAGGACGGGCGATCGCACCTACCTAAACACCATCCTTCGCTACAACGAAGACGACTGCCAAGCCACCTACCGCGTCAAAGACTGGCTGGTAAACTTCGCCCAGGAATTCTGGGACTAAAATTCTGGGACTAGAAGATCTAAAGAGAATTCAAGAACTTCAGCATCGCCTGACGCCCTGCTTTCCCAAGTGCCATAAACGCTTGCTTAGAATTTTCCGCTTCTCCACCATGCCAAAGAATCGCTTCTTCAACGGTACGAGCGCGCCCGTCGTGCAGATAGCCCGAATAAGGCAGCACGGCTTGAGTTAGGCCGAGTCCCCACAATGGAGACGTGCGCCATTCCTGCCCGCTGGCCTCAAAGTCAGGGCGATTGTCGGCCAGCGCTTCGCCCATATCGTGAAGCAGCAGGTCGGTGTAGGGCGCAATGGTTTGATTGGCTAGCACCTGTACCGTGGCAGAGCCTGTTTTGATTGAATTGATATGACAGGCCGCGCAGTTGGCATCGGCAAATAGCTTTTCGCCTTTTTGCACGATTGGATCGTCAGTTTGAGTGCGCGCAGGAACGGCCAGCGTTTGCGTGTAAAAGGCAGAGGCTTCTACGGTCGCTAGGTCAATTTCTTGCGTGCCGTCGTCGTTAGGCAGTAGGGGGTTGGCAATGCCCATGTCGTGAGCGTAGGCGGTTGCCGTTTGGGAAAGGAGGTTAGCCGAGTTAGCTTTCAGGCCAAAGCGGCCTGTGTCTAGCCGCTGAGTTTCAAAGTTCCAAACTTTGTTAAGGCGACCCGAGATGCCGTCTTTATTTTTGTCTTCGGGGTCGGCTACTGCTTCAAGGGTCTCTACCGGGATGGCTTCTAAAAGGCCCACGCCAAATACAGGCGGCGGAATTCTTAAGGAAGTCAAAAGCCCTTCACTGATGGGATGATCTTCGTCGATGGCGGTGATGGTTAGTTTGGGCGATCGCAACCCAAACGTCTCACCGTCCGCATACGCCCCACTCGCCAGCACCCATTCCAAAGCCACCTTCGCCTCTGGCTGTTCACTAAACACCGCACTATCTTGCAGCTGCGTGCCAATCACCGGGTCGGGCACAACACCTTCCGTTTTTACAGCCTTTAGTCCGCTAACCACAGGCAAGCTCGTGCGAACGAGTGCTTGACCAAGCTGAGGCATGCCACGACCGTTTTTAATATGACAGCCGCCGCAGGAGGTGCTGTTGAATTTTGGCCCAAGCCCAGGATGAATCTTGGCAGGCGCGGTTACAAACACCGCATCAAAAGTCGCATCACCGATGGCGTGCAAATCCATTTCCTTAGCGTTCAAGCCAGGGGCAGGCTGACCGAACGCATGAGACGAGCGATTGTAAAAAGTCGTTTCGCCGCCCGCACCATAGCTGGTTGAGACTTGCATGTCAGACTTTCTCGTGCCGAAAGAGAGCAAAATAGCCACGATGCTCGCTACAGCGAATAGCAAAAAGTAAGTCAGCCAGCGAGAAGGAAATCGTGAGGAAGACGAAGCCATGAGAATTCTTGGAGAAAAGGAAGGGCGCAACGGTCACGCCCAGTGCAATAGGATTAAACAAAAGTCGGGCTAAATTAAAGGCACCACTTCGTTTTCGATGGTGCTTTTTACGGCAAGGATGGCTGCGATCGCCCCTTCAATATCCGCCACCGCACTCGCATCTGTTAGCGACTTTTCCAAAGGCGTCGGCACCGACTTCAAGGCCTCCGTCGCCGCCACAAATTCCTTACGAACCTTGGCATCTAAGGCTGGATCAATTCCCGCTACATAGGTGCTTACGCTGGCATCGGCAGCAGAATTCTCCGAAGGAAACTCTCCTAAATAACCGTTCTCAGCGCTCTGCAAATTACTTTTCAAGTCATTGATCGTTTGTGCACTAAAGCGACTCTCCAACCCCTGAGTATCTTGCTCGGCAAAAGGCGCGGCTAGCTTCTCCTCGCCCACCTCAGTCAAGCTATCGATAATCCCAGACACCAGCTCTTGCGCCGCCGCTGCCGTGGTCGGATACACCGCATTATCGGCGCTACCCGCACTCACAAACACCGTTTCATAAGGGGGCTGTCCCTCGATGCCTTCTTGCCAACTGGCGAGCAATGCAGAGGCAGACTCATTCAAATCCTGACCTAAAGCGGCTAAATATTCCTGCTCTCGATCGGTAAATTCGCTCAATGGCTTGTTCGCATCCGTACCGAACAAAATGTATTCGATCGAGTGCATCCCACGCTCGGTATCTTGTAGCTGAGCAACGCTTTCTGCCGTAATAGGCTCATCGCTCGCCAAAATTCGCTCAATGTCTGTTTGGTTTACGGGCCAAGAGTCCATTGCGCCATCAAAGCCCAACGAGCCCGCAGGGCCAAAGGCAAATGTTTCCGTTTGCTCCCAAGAAATTCGAGTGTCTGTCCAGGCCTCGCGTGCTGCCGTTAAGTTGGCCTCGGTGGGGTTTGAGGAGAAGGTGGCGATCGCATCACTCAACCCACTAGTCCTCCTGGCGTACTGCTCATAACCAGGCAGCACCACCTTGTTTGTAAACCCAGCAATCACAGCTGCATCATCGAACGTATTTGCCCACTTCAGGCTCTCATTTACAGCAGCATCTTCTCCACCCTCGCCACCTTCTCCGCCCTCGCCACCGTCAACTTCTTCCATAGGCGCAGACTCATCACGAGTCGCCTCGCCACCTTCGGGTGCACTACAAGCTGTAAATAAGGAAGCCGCCAAACCAAGAGACAGAAATAGCTCTGCCGCCTTCAACTTTCTAGCCAATTTTTTAGCTCCGTATTCTAGAAGCGATAACAATGACAATCAGCCTACCTTTAATGACATCCACTATCAATAAAATAAATTATAAATATAAGAAATGTTTTCAATAGCCTTTGTCTTTTAGAATGTTTTATCAGTTGGTTCAGTCGTTCATGCATGAGCAGCGTTTATACAGGCTTGCAGCAATAGAGAACTGCTATGGTTAACTACGGCCTATATTAAGTTCACAGTTGAAGATTGTTCTACATAAAATGAGCATGTTTTTATGCGATCGCTAAACGCCTTTCAATTGCGTGACTAATCACTCACAATGTCTTTATAAAAAACCGTTTGACAAAGCGCACCCATATCCGCACAATAGAGATCGCCTTGAGAGGGGAGCACACCTTGCAACCCTTACGCACTTCAAGGGCCCGTAGTTCAATTGGTTAGAGCACCGCCCTGTCACGGCGGAAGTTGCGAGTTCGAATCTCGTCGGGCCCGTTCTAAACGCAAAAAGCCCTTGTCTTATTACACGACAAGGGCTTTTTACTGTTTTACGCTAATCCGTATAGCCTGCTAAATCTCCCTGACTAAATCTCGACGGTGCCGCCGTATTTTACCGGCAGCTGATCTTCAACGGGAAGACCCATCACCTTGCTATACAGCTTGATATATTCAACCGCCGACTTTTCCCAGCTAAAGTTTTCGCCCATGGCCCGCCGTTGCAAAGCCTCCCACTGTGGCTTAAAGCGATAGGCCTCCGCCGCGCGAACCATGGAAGTGAACAAGTCCAAAGGCTCGTAACGGTCGAAGCAGTAGCCGGTACCCACTTCATTCGTTGGGTCATTGTGGCTCACCGTATCCACTAGGCCACCTGTACGACGGACGATAGGGACACAGCCGTAGCGCATGGCCACCATTTGGCTGATGCCGCAGGGCTCGAAGCGAGACGGCATGAGGAAGGCATCGCAGCCTGCGTAGATTTTGCGGGCGAGGGCATCGCTGTACATGATGTAGGCGCTGGCTCGGCCGGGGTAGCGAGCTGCGAGGCTATGTAGCTGGTTTTCGTAGTTGCGATCGCCCGTCCCCAACACCACAAACTGCGCATCCGAATACGCCAGATACCGATCCATCGTCTGCAAAATCAGGTCAATCCCTTTTTGCTCCACCAGTCGGCTCACAATGCCAATCAAAAAAGCATCTGGGTTTTCAGCAACGCCCATCTCTTTTTGAACAACAGCCTTGTTCTTCGCCCGCTTATCCAGCGTCTTTGCCGTAAAGTTGTGCTCAATTTTGGTATCCGTCGCCGGGTTAAACGAATCTACGTCAATGCCATTCACAATTCCCGTGAGCTTGCCGCTAATAAACGACAGCAAGCCTTCTAGCTCTTCACCATACTCCGGCGTTTTAATTTGGTCGGCGTACGTCGGAGACACGGTATTCACTTGGTCGGCATACTGCAAAGCGGCCGCCATCGTGTTGTGCCCCTGCATAAACCATGGGCACCACGCAATTCGGTCTAGCTCCCAGCGCCACGGCCCCTGATAAGCCAGATTATGAATGGTAAAGACAGTGCCAATATCAGAAATTTCGTGGTTCCAAACCGGCAGCATTCCTGTGTGCCAGTCATGGCAGTGAATGACGTTAGGCTTCCAGTAGTTCCAGGCAAATTCAGCCGCGCCATTGGCAAAAAAGGTGAACCGCCAGCTTTCATCATCGCCGCCATAGATCATGTCATTGTCAAAGCAGGGATGACCGAACAGGTACAGCGGTACGTCAGTATCCGGCAGTACGCTCTCGTACACAGCAAATGAATTGAACATGGCTTTGCCCCACCACACCGGATCACCTCGTAGCGGCAGCTTATCAGCCATGACGTTGTAGTAAGGCATAAATACGCGCACGTCGTGGCCCATTGCCCTAAGTACAGCGGGCAGGCTACCGACCACATCGCCCATGCCGCCAACCTTGGCTAACGGCGCGGCTTCGGCAGCCACAAACAAAATGCGCATATCTACAACCTAGCTAGGAATCATGTTTTTATATAAATTTAAGTTTATAGCGATTTGGTATGGTCTCCAGATACGACTTTGTTGCAAAAAAAGGCGACCCAGTGCCCTGAGTCGCCTAAGCTTGAATATTTTTTGGCCGCAGCTGATATACCGAGCTAGCTAGTCGTGACATCAGCAGGTGGGGCAGGGACTTCACCCGCAGGCAGATCATCTAGCACAACTTCTCGCTGCCCTGGGACATGCGTTTTTTTGTGATTGTGCTGCTGTTCGTTCATTTCTTTCAACTGCCTGGTGGCCACATCAAAGGCATCTCTAATAACCGTCTCTAAGGGCGCGTACTGAACGCCGTTATCAGGACTCTTATCGACAACAACCTCACGGCTTTCAGGAACCGTAATATCTAAGCGCACGCGGTAGGGGGAACCACTTTCAGGATGGTCGTGCACCTTTTCTATGGCGACTCGGCAGCTGCTGATTTGGTGATAAAACTTCTCTAGCTTCTCAATTTTCTCGTTAATTAAGGTCTCCAAAGCGTCTGTCTTGTCGATACCGCGATAGGAAATTTCAGGCGTAATTCTCATAATTTGCTGGTGATTTGTTCTAGTAAGTCCTTAGGTCGCTCAAGCAGACTTTTGGTTAAACATCTTTTCAGTTGTACCGAAGCGCCTACTGTCAAACATCTATCAGAGGTGAGCTTAATAGTTTCATTGCTCACTGCCTTCAGACAGATCTCTTGAGTCTTCTTAAGCCCGATTCTCAGCGTTGATGACATCCAGCACTTCTTGAGCCCCTTGAGCACGCAGTCGTTTAGCTAGTTCAGCGCCCATATGCTCAGCATCTACCGGAGCGCCAGTTACCGTGTCAGAAATTAGCGTTTGACCGTCTAGACTGGCCACAATCCCTTTTAGCGTCAGCGTATCGCCTTTGATTTCGGTGTTCACACCAATCGGTACCTGACAGCCGCCTTCTAAGTCGCGGAGAAAGGCGCGTTCGGCATAGCAGCGCTGAGCGGTGGGCTCGTGTTCAAGCACTTTTAGTAAAGATAGAATTTCGTCATCACCTTCACGACACTCAATGCCCAAAGCACCCTGACCGACGGCATGTAGAGAAATGTTGGGAGGGAGAAGCTGATGGATGCGATCGCTCATATCCAACCGATTCAAACCCGCTGCGGCCAGAACAATCGCATCATACTCACCGTCATCCAGCTTCCGCAGGCGAGTATTCACATTGCCACGAATATCTTTGAACTTAAAGTGAGGAAAATGGTGTCGTAGCTGAGCGAGTCTACGCAAAGAAGACGTGCCAATTACCGCACCTTCTGGCAGCGTATCGAGCTGCTTGTCCTTGTGCTTTTCGTGCACCACCATCGCATCAGCTGGATCTTCGCGCTTAGTCACACAGCCTAGACGCAAGCCCTCTGGCAGGTTTGTCGGCAAATCCTTAAGCGAGTGCACCGCAAAGTCGATATCGCCGCTGAGCATGTCGTCTTCTAGCTCTTGGGTGAACAGGCCCTTATCACCAATTTTTGAGAGCGCGACATCTAGCACCTTGTCGCCTTTGGTTTCCATCGTACTGACTTCAAAGGTGATGTCGGGAAAAGCCTTACTTAGCTCCGCCTGAACCCAGTGAGTTTGTACCAGCGCAAGCTGGCTTTTGCGAGAACCGATCCGGACGGTACGAGTGGCAACGTTGGAAGACATACTAGGGCGGGCGTTTGCTATGGTGATTTATCGAGATGGAAGCTGCGCGGGTGCTTTGAGTGTTGCAAAGCGCGCAAGATTGCAAGTTTACCGCACCTAAAGACCGAACATAAAGTTCTGCAAATAACTGTGTACTCACTGTTACGACAAGCGTTTATTCGTCACATAGAGAGGCCTCAAATACGCAGGCGACGAGTGACCCTAGGCGTCTTATCGAGTGCGGCTTTTGGCCTCACGCTGCTGGGCAATCCAACCGCTAATCATCTTTTCGGAACGCGGGTGAGTTTTTACGGCAGAGGCGCTGCGATCGCCCAGCAAATCAGCCCGCAGCTCCGCCAAGATTTTCTCTCCGATCCGCTCACCACCGAACCTCGCGATCCGCTGCTGCCAGAGCCAGAGGTTGAGAGGGCTTTGAGCCCCCTAGAACTCAGTACGCTATCCAACGAACTTGCACAGCTCAATCAGTCTGCACAGGAACTGCTGGCAGGCGGTGCTACGCAACAGGCCTTCGAGCTATGGCGTCGAGAGCTGCGGCTAAGGCGGGTGCTCGGCCCGGTTGAAGAATTTACGGCGATTAGACGGGTGGCAGCTTTGGCATGGCGTAATCAGCAGGCGGTAGATGTGCAGCTGCTGACTCTGCGTATGCGTGAAATTTGGGAAACGGTGCGAGCGACGTTAGGCCTTGAGCCCGACGCTGAGCTATTTGCGGAAAAGCCTGCGGACGAGTCAGCCCCTGCCAGAATTTTGGCGAGCGGCGGCGATGCTTCAGATATTGCGGTGTTGGGTGCGATCGCTCAAACCTTCACCACCCTCAGAGATATCGACTCATCGGTAGAAGTGTACAGCCAGCTCATTCAGCTCAGTGAGAACCAAGGTATCGATCCGACGGCGCAGAGGCGATCGCTCGCGGAACTTCACCTCAACTGGTTCCAATTCGCCCAGGCCGCTGACATCTATTTGGCGCTGCTGCAAACCGCTAGAGCCAATGGCAACCAGGCTCAGGAAATGCTCTATTTAGAGCGGCTTGTCTATAGCTATCAGCAGGCAGATTCCTTTGAAAACGCGGTGAGAGCGCAGACGGATTTAATCGCGATCTATCAGGCCAGGGGCGAAGATGAAAAGCTGCCGGAACTGTTGCTCGCGATCGCCCAAAACTACCGCACCCTCAACCGTCCTACCAACGCGATTGAGTACTATCGCTCTGCCTACAGCGCCGCTCAGAGGTTCGAGCAGTTTAGCTTTTCGGCCCAAGTCCTCAGAGATCTCGGAGCCCTATATCAAAGCATTGCGCTCAACGACGAAGCGCTCGGAGCCTACAACCTGCTTATCCCAGTAGAGCAGCAGGCCTACAACAGCTATGGCGTCATGAACGCTTACGGCAATATCGGCATCATTCAGCGCCAAAAGGGCAACGCACTCGAAGCACTCAAAGCCTTCGAAAAAGCGCTTGTCATTGCCAATCAGCTAAACCTGCAAGAAGACTACTTTATCGAACAGATAGAGTCTGTCACACAGCCCTAGCGATCGCTTTGAACGTTTCCTGAGTATTTTCTAAGCGCCTACCCACTACGCCTCGATCTGCGAAATGGCATATCGAGCCGCGGCTAAGCTTAGCCGTGCCTGCTCAATTTCCGAGAGCATGTCCCACTCCACCATCCGGACAGACTTTATCGTCGCAGTGACAAACTCATCAGTGCTGTTACCGCGCATCACCATTGCCATCGGTCTACCCATCACCCGCAGATCGTCCTCAGCCATCTGAGCCATTACGCCCTGCACGCATACAACCATTTGATCCAATACGCTTTGACCAGTAGATCTGGCCTCATTTGCTAGCTGCTGAGCGCGATCGCTAATCTGAGCAATCATTTCTGTAGGCAGCCGTCCTGCGAACTTCTCCTTCAGCTGCTGACTCAAGTGACTCTCCGCCTGAGAAGTCTGCTGATTGAACATCTGATTAAGCTGCATCGAAAGGCTTTGCCAGCCAGCTGTCGCCTCTTCATCAGAAAGTTCTAGCGCCTGTCCAGCAGCTTCTGCTTGCTCTTCATAGGCCGTTGGCATTTCATCAGCCAGCCAAGGATAGGGTTCTGCGTCCAAAACAGCGTGCAATAGCTCGGCTTGAGCCATCGGCAGCGCCGAATTGTCTTTGTCCTCAGGACTGAGGGATGGGTGAGTCATAGCTTTGCGTTTATCTGTATGACAGAAATTATAGAGTGTGATAGGGAAGGGATACAGACGCCGATTTGGCCGTTCCGCACAATCGACTAACTTTCAACCACAAATTCCAGCAGCCGCCCATCAGACTTGCTGCCAAAGCGGATTTGCGTGCCCGATTGCAGCGAAATTTCCTGTCGGTGCACCCCTCGCCAGCGCCCATCCTGTAAGTAAAACGTGCCGTAGCGGGAGTCATCTTCCAAAAAGTAAGCCGTCTCTACCCCGTCTCCAGTCCCTAATGAAGTAATCCGCCGATGAAAGATTCTGGCATGGCTGCTAGAGACCCACGGCTCTTGAATCACCAGGTCGTTATCCTCCGGCTTACGGCCGATTCGCATTACGTCGCTGTAAATGTGCCAAACCTGCTGAGCATCCGCTGGATCGCGGAGCATGGCCTGCTGCCGGTGGACACGAACGAGGCTATCAGAAGCATCAATTTGAGTTGTTTCCGTGTCTTTGGTTTCCAGCAGCATGCCGTCGTAGTCAGGATGCATGTAAAGAACCGGAAGCGTCCAGGCAGGCTGGTTGAAGTGGTAGAGGGTGAGCAGATGTTGGCGGGCGATCGCCACCGCCTCATCCACCGGCTTTCTCTCTGCCAGCGCTTGAGCAAACGCCTGAATAAAGCTCAGTGCCTCTTCGTCGGCAATGGAGTCTCGCATGGCCACCACCGAAGGCAAACCGTGATGTAGCAGAACTTCGGCCAAGCTACTTCGAGGCAATGCCCGCTGCTGACTTTGCTCTGGCTGCGCGCCCCAGCAGGTGTTGAATACCGCGAGCTTTACCTTGGCGCGAACCAATACCTGGGCTAGTTCCGTGCCGCTTAGCGTGGCATCTGATAAAAACAGCAGCCCGCCATCCGGCCCCGGAACGCCATGCCCCGAATAAAAAAATACGTTGTGGCCGCCTTCGTCTAGCACTTTGCTCAGCTCGGCCGCACTGGGCTGAAGCAGCACATCTACTTTTCGCCTTGCCGTCGGCCGCAGGCTCAAATCGCTGCTCTGCTCCAGTATTTTCTTCAGCAGCACGGCTTCCTCCCCCAGCCGCAGCATTACATCTTCTTCGCCTGTAGGCCGTTCTTGTCCAGGGCTATCTTCACCAATGACCAGCAAAATCCTTAGCGATTTATCCAGGCTAGTCGCCTCCAAAGGGTCAACGGCGCTACTCGTGCGGCTCAGCAGTATCTTGCGATTCAAAGATAGGGCGCGGCTCCCGGCCTGAGGCTGCATAATTTCCCATGGCAGCGCAATCAGCTCAGGGTCGCGAATTTCTAGACGCAGACGCAGCGGCTGGCTTTGGCCAATGGCAATCCCTTGCGATCGCTCAAAGCTGCTCTTAATTGGCCCGTCAAATAGCCACTGCCACAAACACACGCCCAAATGCTGCATATACCGGCTGCTATAGCTAGCGGGCTGACCCGTCACCGGATCGTCTGGCATCTCAGCGACATCTTCTAATACAAACTGGGGCACATAGGCAGACGGAATATGTGGCACCTGCGGCAGCCCGCGCAAAGCAAAAATTGACTGCCAGCTCTGCCAAGCCTGCGCTAGCTCGGGGCTCCACTGCCGGTCGTAGTGCACATGCCCGCTAGGATGCGGTGCACGCAGCACCCAGGTGGCAAAGTGATCGCGCTGCGACTCCAGGCTATCGACGGCCAGCCACAAACAGAGAGAATCAGACATCACTCACCACCCACCTAAGTATCTTTAGCTATCACAGCTACCCAGCTGGGTGGGCTCTAAGTCTTGAATAGTTTCTGAGGCGTTGGCGATCGCAGATCTCAACACCCAAGCCTCATTTCCTGCATCCAGCGGAATCGGTCGCTTGGAGCCCAGCACCGCCGGATCGTTCAAGCCGCTAGGCGTACTGCCTGTATCAGCAGGGGGAGAGTCTGTCTCAGCAGGCACGTCAGAGAGCGTATCGCCCGAGGGAATAGAACACAGCATAATTTGCACCCACTGCGTCTTTTCCACTTCGCTTTGCTGCATCACGAGGGCGATTCCGCCTGTCGGCACCGTCACCGCGAGTTCGTTGCTGCTAATTTGTGGCTTCGGATACAGTCGCAGCACATCATCCTCACCCTCCGCCGTAGAGCCACTGGCCGCAAAATTTGGAACAACGCGCAGATATCCGCCTACCTGTATATCAGCCGCAGCTCGTGCTGGAAGTCGTTCATCAGGGACAACAGCATCGGGCGAAGCATCAACCTGAGCGGCCGAGTCCTCTTCGCTAGCAGTCGGTGATGTAAATCGCCAGAGCAACCCTGGAAACAGAAGATATATCGCGCCACACAGCGCAGCTATCAGCGCAATGACAGCGCCTAGCTTCAGACCATTATTAGGCTTACCATTATTAGACTGTGAAACAGCTGGCTTTGACTGGCTAGGGTCAGACACAGTTTGGTTTCCTATCGAAGCCGTTGAGCCTGCGCTGGCATCGTCTGAGGGTATCGACACAATTTTGGTGGTGCCTCTGTTCGCACGCCCTGCACTAGCCGCACTGCTAGAATCCACGCCACCGAGTGCCGTCGTGCCAGCCACTTCTTTAGCCAAATAACTGGCCAAATCTCTAGGCACCATTCGCTCAGAAGGCCTGATCACCTGAGCTGTTATCAAACCAACCGTGACGTTATCGTGCCCGTTGTGCTTGTTTGCCAGATCGACTAAGTGCTTGCCAACGTCTGCTGTTGATCGTTCTGCCAGTCTGTCTTCTAGCACTAAAGGCTGAAGCACCTGCTGCCAAAACTGCTCAACGCGATCGCTATCGCTCAAGCCATCCGAACACAGCAAAAACACGCAGTTCTCATCTAGCACAAACCGCTGTACCGTAGGCCGCAACGTCTGCGAAGAACTCATCCCCAGCGCCTGAATCAGCGATCCAGATCCTGACTGCGTTAGCACCTCGCGATACAGGCCTCCGCCTAGTCTCACCTGCCGGCAGGCCACGTCATCATCCAGCGTTACCTGCTGACAATTGCGCTGACTAATACGATAGGCCCGACTGTCTCCTAAGTGCGCCACGTAAATGTCCGCACCTTTAACCAGTGCTAAAACTAGCGTAGTGCCCATGCGATCGCGCGCCTGCCGCTGTGCCTGATCGTTCTGGGCCGAAATTTCATCATTGGCCGCGCAAATAGCCGCCTCGATCGCTAGCGACAGTTCTGTAGCGGTAATGTCAGGGCTATCCTGAGCTATCAGCGGGCGAAGTCTAGACTCTATGGTCGCGATCGCCAGCTTAGAGGCCACATCCCCGCCCTGATGCCCGCCGATGCCATCGCACACAATCAATAGCTGAGGCACCGCTTTCGTTTGATCACTCGTCAGCGTCAGCGTCGTACCACTCTGCGGGTAGCAAGCATCTTCGTTTCGCTTTCTCGTCGGCCCTTGATCGGTGTACACCGCCAGGTCATAGCTCACGGCCTGCCCCTGCCCGCACACTGAAATTGCCTGACTCAACTGCTCACTTAGCTGTTCAGCATTAAGCTGCTTTCGATCAACCTGCTCACACAGACGGTCTAAAAACGCTCTGACAGCCTGGTGAGACGTTTCAACCAAAGGCTGCCAGCTACGGCTCAAGTCCGCCAGCGTTGGCTGTGGCAGCGCCGACCGCTGAGTGATAGCTTCTACCGTACGCTGTCCAATCGAAGGAGAAGACAGCGCTAACAGCCGTAAAACAGAGCCATCTACTCTCAAACAATCGTCGTCTAATAGCGTGGCAGCAACCTGCTCAGCATGAAAAGCATCCCATAGCTGAGCAACTTGATGCAGCCAGCTCAGCTGTCGTAGGGGCGGAGCGCTTTCCCAGCGAGCAGAGAGCGTAGGTAGCAGTGTCGGCACTTCGTTGCTAGCAACAGCCACGGCCAAAGCGCTAGACTCCAGCAGCAGTGAATAGTCTTGAACAGATCCTTGGGCAGGTGATGGCAACACTGCGTAAGGGCGAGGCATATGCAGCGGGTAAGCCGATAGATGCAGATACGGCATCAAAAAGCCAGGAAGCTCAGGAGGAGATTCTGGAACAAGCCCTGGCTGGGTATCTAAAAAGATGCGATCGCGCTTGAGCAAGTACCGCTGATTGAACAAGTCCCCAGGCTTGAGCGCACTGGCAAAGTCACCTACCCCCCACAAGTAGCGATGGGGCAGCGCCGACTGACAAACCTGACAGACCTCAGCGCCTTCAGGATTGACAGTTTTACAGCTCAAATTGGGGCAGGTAATCACGGAGAATCAGGCCTTAGGTTAATTAAAGGCAAAAACAGCCATTGCTTAAGAAGATGCCCCTTCTACAACACGAGGCAAACCCATACTGTAGTTCAGTACGCGGCTCTCCAGGTTGTAGCTAATATCTCCCGACTGTAGCAGGGCGCGAACAAAATGCTCTAAATCAGAGCCAATCCGTCGCAGATTGTAGTCAGTTAGAGCCTCTGCGTCATAGTCCTCAACCAGCCGATCAAACTCCCGATACACCTTCTGTAGAGACGCTTCGCTCCACACAAACTCATTTTCTGGATCGACATCGAGCGTAAGCTGGTTTTCGCTAGGTACTATCTCATTGTCTTCAATCGTGGCCGCATAGATAAGGATGTGGCGGGTGGTGCACTTCAACAGCATGACAATAACTCGCAAAACATGGGCTTTGTTGACTGATATTGTAAACGTTTTACTGACGGCCTATCACCATGGCGTATCTAAAGATTCTGTTCATCCGCCATGCGCAATCTTTAGGCAACGTTCAAGGGCAAATGGAAGGGCAATATTCCACAGCACTCTCGGAACTAGGTCACACCCAAGCTCAGCAGCTCAAGGCCTATCTAACAACTCAAGATCTACCGACGCACATATACGTCAGCTCGCTGCTAAGAGCGAACCAAACTATTCAGCCTCTGGTCACTTCACTTCAGCAGCACAATCACCCTTTCCGCAGCCAGCAAACCGATGCTTTAAGAGAGCTGCATCAGGGTATTTTTCAAGGCCTTACTTGGGCTGAAGCGCAGTCGAAATATCCCGATGTTTGTGCAAAGCTTTTATCTTCTGTCACCTGGCAGCCAGTGCCTGAAGCCGAATCTTTAGTCGATGCTAGAGCCCGAGCCCGGTCGTGGATGAAACATATATTGGATAAGCACCCGCCGGGTGATGTGATCTGGGCGGTATCCCACGAAGGCTTTTTACAGCAGCTGATTTCTGTGATGATGGGCTGCGATCGCACCTGGAGAATCCCTATTCCACATACCGCCCTATTCGAGTTTTGGCTGGCCAGTACGCAGTACCAAAACCAGTGGCAGTCGCTGCAAGGCGATCGCTTCAACCCCGAGTTTTGGGTGCTAAAGCGCTTCAACGACTGCTCACACCTCACCCATTCTGACAATCACACCACACCAGACAACGCTAAAACGGGCTGACCCGATTTCAGGTATTCTCATAACGTTTGCATCCGCCAAAAATCCATCTGGGCATCTATTAGTTTTGGCCACCTAATAGCTACAACCATCCACCTCGCGCTTAAGGCATTCCCTACCCATGAAAGGAGCTAGCACCACCGTTAACCCAGCGACCGAGACCTTCGGTCAGGCCCGACAAGGCAGCGTTGCCGCCATCATTCAAGTTTTAAACGAGCGCCTCGCTGATATCGGTATTCGCACCAGGGCTGTGGTCGCTGACGGGATGCTTCAGCTGCTTTGCGAGGCGGCAACTGCTGAGGAACTAGAGAAGGAAAAGGTTGTAGAGCGCGTTCGCACAGAGCTTGAAAACATTAGTCCGCAGCGGATCAAAAAGGTCAAAATTAACAGTCGCGTTGTTAAGGAAGAACAGCTTCTGTGGCTTGAAGAAATTAATCGTGACCCCGAAAATAACTTGCTGTGGGCTGAGGTAATCACGCTCAAGCGGCCCTTCTTTGTACAAAGGTGGATTCGCGATCGCGATCTCAAGCCCGCAGGCCCCATCTTTCGCGATATCACCGAACCCGAACCGTCCAAAACCAGTCTGCCTAGCAAGCTCATTGGTGGCATTAGCCTAGCGCTATTAGTGGCGGCAGCAGCTTGGCTATTTAGAGATGACTTTGGCCGAAACCAGCCGGTCGTAGAGGTAGATGGCTCACCGATAACAGCAGAGGAGGGAACACCCTCAGAGAATGCGTTTCCTGTTGTGCCATCGGCACCCACTGATGCTGAGAGTGAGGGCGATCGCACCGCAGATATCACCCCGACCGACGCGCTAGAGCCAGAAGAACCGACCTCTGCACAGATACCATCGACAGGTACTAACAACGCACAAACGCCAGAGGGCAACCCAGGCAATTCAGGCAGCGTAACCGATGCCTTCGCGGAGGCCGTTAGAGTTGCAGAGCAAGCGGCTATTGATGGACAGACGGCCAGCACCGCCGCTGAATGGTTGGATCTTGCTGCCCGCTGGCAAAAAGCTTCCGATCTGATGAGTAATATTCCAGAGGGTAATCCGCAGTACGGCGTTGCTCAAGATCGACTGACAAACTATCAGGAAAACAGTCAGGCGGCACTTCAGAAAGCAGCTAATATCCAAACGCCCTAGTCATCCACCACAGCTCAATCGCTTTTATCTCAATCGCCCCTATTCGATGCTGACACCTTGGAAGGTTTTGGTCTTGGCTTTGGCGGCGACTGGAGAGCGGCCAATTTCTTGCGATCGCACCCGATGCTTCTGAAAATGCTTCTGCCATTCCGTCGGTGCATTCAGCGTTTCACCACCGTGCTTCGTTAGCCGCTGCCGAACCTGACACAGCACAGGCGTATTCACGCACGCCCCCGAAATAATCACCTGCCCTTTGGTCAATGAGGGCAGCTCCTTTAGCAAGTCGCGCCCCGCCGCCTCCACGCCATACTTCAGGCTTTCTTGATCCACCGGATTCACAATCCGCATCAAAAACTGGCTCATGCACTGGCTAAGCACATCCGAATCCAGCTTTCCAGGCCGCTGCGTAATCAGCCCTACGCCCAAGCCAAACTTACGACCCTCACTCAAAATCGTTCGCAAAATTGCCTTACATCGCGACGGCTCATTACTCGGTGCAAACCGATGTGCCTCTTCGACCAGCGTAAATACCGGATAGGGCAGATAGTTCTCATTCCCCTCATCAATTTTGTCTTTTTCGGTATTGATTCGCGCCAGATAGCTCTGCCTAAGCACCGCCGCACAAATAACCTGCTGCTCCTCCTGGCTAATCTCATTCATTTGCAGCACCGTCACCCGCCCCGGCTCAAACAGATCCTTAGGGGCAAGGTGATTGGTCTGGTGGAAGTAAGGCGAATTAGCAAAGCGCTCTAGCTTCCAAGAAATGGCAGGTGCTGAAGATCCGATTTTCAAATTTCCTTCGTCGTCTTCAGCAGTGTCGGCTTCGTTGACTGCTGAAATTAAGTCATCAACGTTCCAGCGATATTCGCCGCGCTTATGTCGCTTAAGGATTCTGAAGGCTTTATTGAGGATGGACTGCTGGCGATCGCTCATCTCCGGCAGCAGCGTCAGCACGTCATGATAGTCCAGCGATGAAATCCGAATCGTAATGTCATCCGGCGTCAAAATCTTCACGTCCGGCGCATACCCATCAGCGCCTTGAAATCTGGGATGTCCGCGCATCTCAGCCAGCGTTCCGTACTCACCGTGCGGGTCAAAAATTAGCACCGCCGCTCGGTTGTAAGGCTGCAAAAACTCCTCAATCAGCACACCAGCGGTATAGCTTTTACCCGAACCCGTTCCCGCCAAGATTGCCATGTGAGTACTCACCAGCTCTTTGACGTCCAGCGCCACCTGCACCGCGCCACTTTGTCTCAATAGCAAAGAGCCCACGTTCGCAGAGCCCACTTCACCCGGCTGCTTCTTGTTGACCACTTGCAGCAGCGTTTCGTCATCAACAATGGAAACTTTAGTGCCTGGATTGGGCGTAAGACGAGGGTTAATGAAGCCTAATGCTGGGTTGAAATAGCCAATTACGTCTACGGTGACTTCGTAAATCTCGGGGTTAGGGTGAGAGAACCCGATGAGAGAGGCGATCGCCTCCGGACTGATTTCAGTATCCGCGAAAATCCGATCAGGCAAATGATCGCTCAGCCGCCTATCTGAGATTTTGCCAATAATCTGAAGCAGTTTGCCACCACGCCCTCCACCCTCAGGCACCTCGTAATACACAAACTCACCGATCTTTACATGGCGATTATCAGCTGTAATAAATAAATACTGGTTGCCATTCTCCCCTGGCCCTTTTACCGTACCAATCACCAAAGATTGGTCATTTGCTGAAGCTTTAACCATGTGCCGCCGCCGTGCAAAATGCTTTACTGAAGTTTATAGCAGGGATAGCAAGGGTTTGCCCGCTTCACCCATACAAAATTACTATGCCTGAAAATTATAGACAGTAGATGAAGGCGACCTTTTCATCAAAAAAACTTGCTATTCTCTTGCTATCCTAGAAATGCTAATACTTAGCTAAAAAGTAAGATCATCATTTTGCTGAAGGCCTGCTAAAGCTCAGAAACCCGCTAAATTACTGAGTGCTATTCGTTACCCCGCTGAGAATACTAGAGCGTAACCAAAACAGACTTTAAACCTTTGCAACCGCCTGTGACTCACAACACTCTATCTCCCTACGAACCCAGCCCATCAGACGGGCAACGTGACAAGCTGCATACAAATAGCCTGCGTGATATCCATTCACGTAGCAATCAGGCGGCAGCCCAAAACGACAACGCATACGTTGAGATCTCAACTGAAAAGCGGCCTGCCAGAGAAAGACGCATTCTGGCATCTATCACCATTCCCCAGCCCGTTGAGCAGGTATGGCAGGTCATTACTGACTACGAGAGCCTTGCAGACTTCGTACCTAATCTCACATCCAGCAAGCTCATTCCCAACTCAGAAGGCCGCATTCGCCTAGAGCAAATTGGCTCACAGTGCTTCCTTAAGTTCAAGTTCTGCGCCCGCGTCGTCATCGATATGACCGAGAACTTTCCGCACGAGCTTGGGTTTTCCCTACAAGAGGGCGACTTCAAGCAGTTCGAAGGTGCATGGAAGCTTCAGCCAACGGCCGACGCACAAAGCACTCAGCTCTCTTACGACCTATCGGTAAAGCCACCTCGCGCCATGCCATCAGGTCTCATCGAACACCACATCTGTCACAACCTGACCACCAACATGCTAGCCATCCGTCAAAGAGTCCTAGAACTTGCTTAAGCTCAAAAGAATTTGCTACAGACATATTCACATATCTATAAAAAGCCGCCTCTGACATTGACTGTTAGGGGCGGCTTTTTTAGACGAAAGCCTATGCGTAAGATATGTAAGCAATACAAAGCATCAGCATCGACCAAATCGTATAAAAAAACAAATATAAGACCCGCGCAAGCGTTTCGATGCTTGCGCGGGTCTTATGATACCCCCAAGGGAATTCGAATCCCTGTCGCCTCCGTGAAAGGGAGGTGTCCTAGGCCTCTAGACGATGGGGGCCTGTGGTTTGAACCTTTATAAAGATACCTGCTATTTGCCCATTGTGTCAAACCAAACAAGCATCTTTCTGAAATAGGCTCTTGTTCCCTCTAGAACAGCGTTTCAGCGGAAAGGGGAATTACCTCACTCCCCCTTTCAAAGTCGCCAAGTTCCAACGGATTACGGTCATGTTGCTTCTCAGGAGCATCGCCTCTAATGCGTATCGTTATAGCTAGGATAGGCGGTTAGAGTTACGCAAGCGAATGAGCTGTCTGCGCATTTGAGGAGACGCATCACCCATATCCTGAAGCTGATGAATATCTACATCGCTGTCTAAGGCTTCTAAATATTCATCGCTGCCATAGGCAAATGCATCTACTAACGTTTCCACCAGCTCTTCCTTGTTAGTCATCGTTAGCTCCTCCTCAATAATGCGAAACTTGAGGCGCACTTCGCACTCATAGATTCCCACATCACTATCAGGCAAAGCTCTATTCGTTGAACTGTCCATATTTTAAAGTTGAGTTCCGCAGGCTAGGTAAAATCTAAATAATTCGGCAGACCCTTATCGTCAGTGTCTGAGTATTGGTTGGGCGACGCTGAACCAGACCATCTGAGTAACTATTGAATTCCCTTAATTTGTTTTGAGATAACACCTTGATAAGTTGATATGAGAGGCTTTTGTCCTCACTTTCGCAGCATCAATTTTAGTCAATGAATCGTGTAAGAAAAGTCGTTCTACACTCGAATGAATAACTTTTTATACCGGATTGGTTCAAGCGAGTACAGAATTATTTAAGGCCGGCTAAAATCAGCTCGAGTAGAGCCGATCTACAGATATAGATTGCTGTAATAGAGTATTGGGCTTTCATAAGATGAATTCAAAAAACAGCGTAGAATCAACCCTTACACAGATAAAACCTAATCGATTTGGTTCTATAAATATCTGTTGCTACTCAGCAAATGCTTACAGCGTGAAATAGTGACTTTTGGCTTTCAGTAAACAGGTTTACTCCGTGCGGTGCTATACCCGTTAAGGTATTAATATAAACACCATTAGTTTGATCTACCTCCGTGTCTTTAGAGGCCATATAGCGCGCTGACAATATCGCATGACTCTTCAGCGGTACATCATCTAAACTAGCAATTTCTAATAGAATAGAAGGCACTCTCCCATACCCAAGTAAGCCAGGATTAGCGTGGGCAAATTTTCTAACCGCCCAGAGGTGGAACAGCTAAGCAGATCTCAGCTACTAGCAGCGATGGCGGCAACAGCGCTTATTCTGCTTCTCATTGCGCGAGTGTGGCTATTTTTTGAGCCGCTTCACTTCTCTACCGCTTTAGGCTGGAGGGATACAATAGTGGGCCTGGGCCTGGGGGTCAGCATTTCTGCGGTGAGTGTATTGGTATACAGACTTTGGCCTGCCTATCGGCAGAGCGCTGACTACTATTTGGAATTTGTTTTAGCACCGCTGGTTTTATCAGATTCTGTTTGGGTGGGACTGCTGCCAGGGCTGAGTGAGGAGCTGCTGTTTCGAGGGGTCATGCTTCCGGCGATTGGGCTTAGCGCAACAGGCTTGGTGGTTTCTAGTGCCTGCTTTGGTGTGCTGCATATGTCGGGTGTGCATCAGTGGCCCTATGCCATTTGGGCAGGGGTGATTGGGCTGGTGCTAGGGAGTAGCGTTTTGCTCACGGGAAATTTGCTGGTGCCGATTGTGGCTCACATAACTACTAATTTCGTTTCTAGTATTTTTTGGCAGCGGCAGCAGCGTCTTGGAAAAGTTCGCTAAGCGTCAGGCAGCGATCGCAACCTCATCAGGTACAGCGTTCAAAAAAGGTGGCGTCGGGCAGCCCAGAGAAATTAAGATAGCCCGCAACAGTTCAGCTTCTTTGTCAGTGGTATGGCTGTCGGTGAGTACAGTGTGAGCGCAGGCTTCGGCAATGGCTTGCTTGGTTTTAGGTGCCGTTGTTCTTAGGCGTGTCAAAGAGCGGCTCACGTCATGCAAAGAATAGGCAGGCAGCGTTGAGGGGATCGATTGTTTTGCAGCCTTTGGCAGCTGAGAAATTCCATTACGAAAAGCGTAGTCGGCTTGGCTAGGATCGCTGTGTCCTGCTTTTGCTAGGACGGAAAGAATGACGAAGCTATCGGGGCCAATGTCTGTCAGCGGGGTTGTGCTAGCCGATGGTGGTTCGGGGCGAAAGTGGGGCGCTAGGCGATATTGCAGAACGGTCTGAAGAGCATATTCGCTAAGTGAAAGCTTGCCATCTGCTTGGACAAGCGCTTTTACACAGTTGAAGACTTGCGCGGCCACGTTGGGCTTAAGCGTCTTCAAAGTGGGAATGCAAATCTCTAGTAGAGGAAGGCGCGACTGTACGGGTACCTGTGTAAAGAGAGGTTCTATGTTGCAAAGCAGGTCGTGTACCGTTTGCGAGCTTTTGGCAATCGTCTGCTTTTGGCGCGATCGCACACCCGCGTCCGCATCTATTAGCAAACCGTAAACAACGGCGACGGCACCAGGCTGCGATCGCACCGATTCCAACAAACCTGCTGGCAAATGACTCAATATAGAATGAGCCTGATCAAGATGGTCAGGGGTTACCGTACCGATTGTAGAAACCACTTCAGCGGGCGCAACATCAGGACGCCCTGGATTGACTGAGTGGTTAGCAGGCCCAGCATTTGCAAAAGAAGAAGCAGGCGAGGCAAACCCTGGCGCGCCTAGCTGACCCGCCGTAAACTGTCGGCTGTCCGACGATTGAAGAGTGGAAGCGTGCGGCTGAGCAGACATTTTTAGATTGGCTGAGCCGCCGCCCAGTCGTCGAATGCGCTCGGCCAACGGAGGATGGGTAGAGAACGCGTTCGCAAAAGCACCTAGCGGAGAGATGTTGTTGAAAAATAAGTGGCTTGCAGACTCGGCTTCAGCAGAAGACATTTTAGAATGAGAAGACTGCTGAGCAATTCGCCTAAGCGCGTCAGTAATGCCATTCGGATTGCGGGTGAACTGTACCGCTGAGGCATCTGCTAAAAACTCACGCTGTCTAGAAACGGCACTTTTGATCAGCTGACCAAATATCCAGCCGATGCCGCCAATGACCATTGCAGAACAGGCAAAACCAATGACTGCGCCGTTGTTTTTATCACGGCTACTAGAGACGTGTCGAGTTCTTCCGAACAGCAGCTCACGACCGATTAGGTGAATGAGCAACAGACCATGTATCAACCCCATCAGCTTGAGGTTTATGGCCATGTCACCATTCACAATATGGCTGAACTCATGACCAATTACGCCCTGTAGTTCATCACGGTTTAGCGCGTCCACGCAGCCTTGGGTGACGCCGATAACAGCGCTGTTAGGCGTGAGCCCAGCGGCAAACGCATTGATGCTGACTTCTGGTAGCAGGTATACGTCGGGGACAGCAACACCTGAGGCGATCGCCATTTCTTCTACCACGTTCAGCAGCTCACGCTCCTGAGCGTCCGCAGTATCCTGACTCACCAGCTGTCCCCCCAAGCTTTGAGCCACCACTGAGCCGCCGCCTCGCAAAGCCGACATTTTACGGGCGCTGCCAAAGGCGATGGTGAGGCACACACATACGGCGATCGCAATCAGCCACTCTAGCTGCCAGAGTGATTGGGCCATGCCCTGATGGACGGCGATTAGCATGCAGGCCAAATACATGGCCAGAACCGTGCTGGCGATCGCACAGCCAAACAAAAAAACAAGATAAGACGTAGTTCGCTTGGCCTGATCCTGATGCTCAAAAAAGTTTTTCATGATTCAAACCATTCCTAAAAGGCAACTCGTGGTGCAGAACGCGCATCCAATGAAAGTTCTTCCCACAGCTCAGCTGCCGAGAAATTGAACGAGTTGGCAATTAGGTTGCTTGGAAAAACTTCGCGATGGGTGTTGTAAAGCGTCACCTCATCGTTGAAGGCCTGCCGCGCAAAAGACACTTTGTTCTCAGTGGCGCGCAGCTCCTCCATCACCATATTCATAGACCGATCGGCTTTGAGGTCGGGGTAGGCTTCAGTCACCATCATTAACCGACCTAGCATGCTAGTTAGTCCTGCCTCAGCAGTAGCAGACTGCTGCATGGCCTGAGGATCGCCAGGATTTGCGGCGGCTCCTTGCGCCGCACTCATCGCCTGATTGCGAGCAGCCATCACAGCTTCTAACGTTTCGCGCTCGTGGGCCATATAGCCCTTTGCCGTTTCAACCAAGTTTGGAATCAGATCGTATCGACGCTGCAACTGCACGTCGATTTGTGAATACGAGTTTTTATAGCGGTTGCGAAGCATTACTAGTCGGTTGTATGCCTTCCATACCACCATCACAACCACCACAATCGCTACGACCAGCAGCAGCAATAATATCCCTGCAATAGACATTGTTGAGTCTCCTTTGAAAAAGCACTGTTCAAGCAATGTTTGCATTTACAATCAAACGCCAGAACTTTCCCAATGTGCCCGTCAAATCAACAAGGATCTGTAGATATTTCAACCTAACTTTCGCAGCTGGGCGCTCATTCAAACAGAGTTAGCAAGCGCCAGTTCGTCAGCAGTTTGCTGGTGGTGCAAAGCCGTTTGGGCGGCTGATTGAACTTGTAATAAAGCCTGAGCAACGGCCTGCGTGCCTGCGCCTGGCAAACAAGCGTTCTCAGTAATCGTGCGTTTCCAAATGCGGCTACCTGGCTGACCATGGAATAGATGCAGCATGTGCCGAGTGATGCTGTGCAGCTTTGTGCCTTGGCGTGTCATTTGATCGATATAAGGCAGCATAGACTCCACGACCTGATATCGACTGACGGGCTCAGCAGTCTCACCAAAGATGAGCTGATCGGCGTTGAAGAAAAGGTACGGATTGTCGTAAGCGGCCCGACCGACCATGACAGCATCTACGTGCTGTAGCTGGTCTTGAACCTGATCGAGGTTTTTGAAGCCGCCGTTAATTTCAATTTGTAGATGAGGAAAGTCTTGTTTTAGCTGGTGAACGTCGCTGTAGCGTAGCGGCGGCACGGTGCGATTGTCTTTTGGGCTCAGGCCTTGTAGCCAAGCTTTGCGGGCATGAACGCTAAATCGCTGACAGCCGGTTGCTGACACCACTTCAACAAAGTGAGACATGTCCTCATAGCGATCAAGCTCATCCACGCCAATTCGATGCTTCACGCTGACCGGTAAAGGAGATGCCGCCATCATGGCAGCAACACACTCAGCAACCAGCTCAGGCTGCGCCATCAGGCACGCACCGAAGTTACCGCTTTGAACGCGATCGCTAGGGCACCCCACATTCAAATTAATTTCGCGATAGCCAAAGTCTGCGGCTACCCGCGCGCAGTGTGCTAACAGCAATGGATCATCACCACCAACCTGTAACACCAAAGGGTTTTCTTGAGCGGTAAAACCAAGCAGCTTATCCAAGTTGCCGTAGCGAATAGCCATACTGGTGACCATTTCGGTATATAGCAGCGTGCGCCGAGTAATTTGCCGCATGAAGTAGCGGTAGTGACGGTCAGTGCGATCCATCATCGGCGCAATACTAAGCGGCAGCATTTTGGGCTCTCTTTTGGCTATTAGGCTTCACTCTTCACTATAGGTCTAATGATTAGGTCTGATGATTTAGCTCAAGTATTTTGACTCAAGCATTTTGGCCAAAGAGCCCGTAAGTGATGGGCGATCGCTAGTAGCAACACCGTCCTTCAAACAGCACGTCCTGAAAGAAATAAAAGCAAGCTCAAGTTCAACGAAACAATATGTTTAATTCAGTGATATCAACTAGCACCCACCTTAGCCACATCTAATACTTAGCTACGTTTTCTCCGCGTATTTACTGAACGTAAATAAGGACTGTTCTTAAAATCAAACAAATTCTGTAAAGAGTTGAAGATTTACACCACAAAGAGACTGCTGATGTAGCGTATTTCTTCTTATACTATTGGAACAACTTGCGTGTATTCCGCATCTTACACAGCATAAAAAGCACACATTAATATTATTCGGTTTGGAGCCGTTCAAACCGTAGAGGTAAGCAATCACACCTCACGCACGCTGCGATCACCCCAGCACCATCAGGGAAAAAAGCTGTTCTTGCTTCACAAAATATAGAGATAACGACACCGTGATAAACCGATTGCGCCGACTAGAACTCACTAGCCCTTGCACAAAGGGAAACGATGTACGCACTTTGCAAAAAGCACTGGTTCAAAGGGGATATGAAATAGAGCCTGACGGTATCTTTGGATCACTGACTGAATGGGCAGTTGAGAAATTTCAAAGAGAAGTTAGGCTAGCCGCTAACGGCATTGCCGACGCTGAAACCCAACGTATTCTCTACGCGCGAGATCTCTACTTAAACGACCCATACCTGATGGGTTCAGACGTTAAAGAAATGCAGTATCTGCTAGCAAGAATTGGCTATGACGTTACTGTAGATGGCGTATTCGGACTACAAACTCGGCAGGCTGTTTTTGACTTTCAAGCTTATTTCAATCTTCCTGAAGACGGCATCATTCAGGGCAAAACGCTGTCGCAACTGCTGTACCTACCCTCAATGGCAGAGGCTTCGTAGGCAAGTAGGTTGAAAATGCGAATAAATAAAAGCTGCTAGAGTCCCAGGGCTAAAACCTTAAGGCTAGGGATTCGCAGCTTTTTCAATTAGCACCTTGGCCTGCTGGGGCTGGCCCCAAAGAATGCGCTCGTGCTTATAGATCACCATGCCGGGTAGTGCGCCTTTGGGTTTGTATACGTTTTTAGGTTCGGTGTAGACCACCGGAACCTGTTCAGACTGCTGGGCGCGGCTGTAGTAAGCGGCAAAGCTAGCTGCTAGCTGAAGGGTTTCATCGCTGGGTGCATCACCGGCATCAAGGCGCAAAAGGACATGGCTACCTGGAATTTCTTGAGCATGAAACCACAGGTCGTAGTCACTTGCTTGCGTAAACGTGAGCTGTTCATTTTGACTGTTGTTTCGACCAACCAATAGCTCTAAGCCTTCGGAGATTTGGAATTTTCGGAAATTAGTCTCGGGCTTGTCGCGTCCGGTGTTGCGACCTGATTGTTTACCGGACTTCTTCTGAGCGGTGCCAGACTGATAGCCGGTTGAGTCGCGGAGGTAGCCTTGAGCAATCAGTTCGGTGCGGGTTTGTTCTAGCGATCGCAAGTCAGCCTCCACCTCATAGGCAGGCACCTGAAGCAAGCTATCTTCCACCTGTTCCAAATAACGAATCTCAGCATTCACAGCTTCTAACAAGGGCACAACAGCCGCTCGCGCTCGCTTTAGCTTTTGATGCTGCTTGTACAAGGCCTGCGCGTTCTGCACCGCATTCTTCTCGGGGTTTAGCGGCAGCACAACAGGGTCTCCGGTTTCAAAGTCAGCAAGCTCAATTTGAGACATTCCTATCTCCCACTGATGCAAATTAGCCATCAGCAGGTCAGCTTTTTGCCGGTAGCTCTCGGCCTGGTCAGACTGCTGTAAGCGCTTCGAGAAGGTGTCTGCTTTTTGACGTAGCTTGGCGAGCAGAACTTTTAGCCGCTGGGCGATGCGGTTGTACAGGCGGCGAAATTCTTCCTGGTTAAATTGATGGCGGTAGTAGTCGTCTAGCAGTACTTGAACGTTATCGGCAGGCTTACGAATACCAACGCCAAGCACGGTGTAGCTACCAAAGTTCTTATCCTGCCAGCCTGGAATAAACGTCTCATTTTCTAACGCGAGCAGCCAGTTTTGCCAGCTTTGAAACAGCGATCGCCATTGCGATTCAGAGAGTACGTCCGTTGTAATATCAGCGGGCAAATTGGCAGAGGCAATGAGCTGGCTAGAGACCGCAGAGCTAACGCCGCTGTGCGTTTTGACAATCATCTTTTTAAGGTTGCCAGGGATGAGAGCGATGCGGCCTTTCCAGTCTTCAAAGGGTTCGCTTATGGACGGCAGCTTGCCACGAATAGCGGGTGGATACACATAAGGTTTACCGGTTTGAATAGGCCGGATGCTTGACTGCTGTTCACTGACTTGGTGCGCGGCTGTAACGATTTGATTGTCCGCAGCAGTCAAAATTACGTTGCTGTACTTGCCCATAACTTCAACGTACAGATGCCACAGGGCAGGCTCGTCTGGGCGGCGAGCAAACTGAAGATCTAGGGCTCTTTCCCAAGGTGAAAGCGGGTTGATTTGGGTCAGGGCTAAGCCGCCGAGCTGGTGTTTGAGCTGTTGAGAAAAGGTGAAGGTATCGGGCTGCTTTGGTGGCGGCTCGGCCATGTGAAGGCGGGCAGCTTGAGGATGCCAGGAGATAGCGAGCCAGCCTCTTGAATCGAGCGTTCTGAGGGCAATAAAAAGGGTGTATTGATCGCGTTGATAAACTTGCTCGCATCTGGCCGGAAGCCAGCGCGATCGCAGGTCTGCACTGACAGCCGCTAAAGTTGTGAAATCGACCGGCTGCACAAGGAAACCCTCTCTTAAAACTTTTAGGTCGTCTCTACTTTAAGACATTTGGATAAGCCGTAAAAAACATTAGTAATTGCCGCAAGCAAGGCGAAATACAAAAAACGTTAGATGTAGAAATATGACAAACCTTTCAGAATACTCTCACACAAATGGATGTTCAAAGGCATAAACTGCAAGATTTTCTAAGATATGTACTACGTATCAGAAAGACCACACAAAAGCATTACTTATTCGTTAGCATTGAGAAATCTAATGCGTTGAGATGTCTGCTGTAGACAGTGCAATGAGCTTAAAATGAAATTGGTTTTTCAATGCTAGCTTTCGAGTCTGTCTGTCTTAAATTTTTCGTTTTAAAGGATTGCTTTGAACGTTTGGTTTTTGCTTTTGTTTTCAACGCTTGAATTGGAACTTAAAAGACTCAAAAATAGGTAAATAGAGAAACTGATAGCGCAAAGCACACTAAGACAGTCTACTCTTTCTAATTCTTACTCTAGTTTAAACGTCATTCAATCGTTCAACAGCCATGAAGCTTATTAATATTGGGTTTGGAAACATTGTTTCCGCAAACCGAGTTGTTGCCATCGTTAGTCCAGAATCTGCACCGATTAAGCGGGTGATTTCTGAGGCACGCGATCGCGGACAGCTAGTCGATGCTACCTATGGCAGACGCACCCGAGCGGTGATGATCACAGACTCAGGCCACGTCATTTTGTCAGCAATTCAGCCAGAAACCGTTGCGCATCGCTTCGTAGCTCAAAAGGATATGGGCTCCAGTCAAAAAGAAATTATCGAGAAAGAGCCGGTTAATAGCAAGTAGGCTTCACACCTAAAAAGTATTGGATAGCGCGCCGAAGAATAGGCATAAATGCAGCTCGAAATAAACGCTATGGTGGAAGAATACCTGATGTAGCTTTTCCTTTCACCTTTGCTTTTGCATGACTGCTTCTTCTCGCCCCGCTCAGTTAGATAAACTCGTTCAACGATTTGCCAAAATTAGCGATCCTAAACGCCGCTACGCGCAGTTACTTTGGTACGCCAAAAAGCTTGCGCCCTTTCCAGCTGAAGGAAAGTTGGCAGAGAACAAGGTGCCCGGTTGCGTTTCGCAGGTGTATATCACCGCTAGCTTAGAAGCGGGCAAAGTGGCGTTTCAAGGCGACTCAGACGCGCAGATTACTAAGGGTCTGCTGGCCATGCTGATTGAAGCACTCGGTGGGCTAACGCCTGCGGAAATTGTGCAGCTCACGCCTGACTTTATTAAAGAAACGCAGCTAGATGTCAGCCTTACGCCTTCTAGGGCCAACGGGTTTTACAACATATTCAAAACGATGCAGAAGAAGGTTTTGCTACTGGCCAGCGACAATAACTAAGAATGCTCAATCGATGTTTTCTTTGATAAAAATATCAATATGTGAAAAGAGCTGCTCGATGATAGCTGAGCTGGTGTAGGGATTAAGCAGTACGGCCTTCAGCCATTTTTGGCCTCGATAAGTTGGTAAAGAAAGGAATACAGCTGACGCGTTCTCTTTTGCGGCTATCAAATGCTGCTGTAGCCGAGCATTTAGACTGTCCCGTTGGTCAGCGCCTATTTGGTTCGGAGCCAGTCGAAAGCAAACCAAATTCATTTGAGGATCGCTTGCTAGCTGTAGCTGAGGGCGAGCGGCTACTGCACGGACAAATTGAGCGGTGAGCTGGAAATTGTGCTCAATAATAGCAGCGTAGCCGGAGCTACCGATGTGCTGTAGGGATAGCCAAAGCTTAAGGATGTCTGGATGGCGGGTGCCTTGAACGCTCAATTCACCCAGATTGTCCCACTCGCTGTTGTCGCTCATGTACGGAGCGCTAATACGGAATTGCTGTTTGAGCACGTCAAAGTTTTTGAAAAGTACTGTGGCACAGGTTTTGGCAACGTATAGCCACTTTTGCGGGTTGAACGTAACCGAATCGGCTTGATGAATGCCTGCTAATAGATGACGGTGCCTAGGGGAGAAAATAAGGGCACCGCCATAGGCAGCATCTACATGGAACCAAAGGCCGAAAGATTTAGCGAGGCTGGCTATTTCAGAGATGGGATCGATGTTGCCTGTGACAGTTGTGCCAGCAGTAGCGACGATGGCGAAGGGGGCTTGTTCGAGCTTTTCGGTTTGAGAGAGTTTGGCTTTAAGGTCAGTGATGTCTATTTGTGAGTGGGCGTTGGTGCGAATGGCGATCGCACTATCGGCCCCCAGCCCCATCATCATTGCCGCCTTCTGCATTGACGTATGCGCGGCTTCTGAAACAAAGAAAACGGGCTGCTTATCTAACCCAACGATTCCTTTGTTCACCGCATCGAAAGCAACATTACGAGCCACCGTTAGCGCCTGTAAGTTCGCCAAGCTACCGCCACTGACCATCACGCCACCTGAGTTTGGGCCTAACCCAAAAAGATCCCCGAGCTGCCGCATCACCAGCGGCTCTAGCCGCGAGAAAACCGGAGACATTTCGACGCTGAGCATGTTGTTATTCAACACAGCTACAATCAGATCGCCAATCACCGATAGCGTAGTGGGGATGGAGTCCATGTGGCCGATGTAGCCAGGATGGGCGGCGTTCATTGAGTTTTGGATAAGCGATCGCACCACATCCAGCAGCGCATCTGCATCCACCGATTGCTCAGGCACTTCTGCCCACTGCTCAAACTGTTGGGTGCTCAAAGGGTTGGGGAGAGGCGATCGCCTACCCGCCTGACTCATCTCCTCAACCACCATCTCAATCACCTGATGCAAAAGCGCCTCTATCTCTACGCGATTGCTGCCCATTGGATCGATAAAGGCAGTATCCGGCAAAGAATCTAGAGGGAACGCACTCACAAGTTATGCCTGGTTCAATAGCTGGCTCATTGTATCAACAGGGCCAAAGCTCTGTAGCCTTAAAACACACGATTCGGCAGGTACTCAATGAACCCAACATCTCGAACGCCCGCCTTGGCCTTAGGCAGCGTTGCGGCGCTCGCTTGGGGACTTACAGGCACATTCATCAAGCTATTACCTACGTTCACAACTATTGAAGTGCTATCGACTCGGATCTTTATTTCACTAGCGGTCACACTGGTTATCTTTATCGTTCGGCCGTCGCTGTGGTCTGAGTCTTTAGCGCTCATTCGCCAGCCTGTTGGGATCTTGCTCGCCAGTTTGATGGTGTTTTACTACCTGTTCGCGGTGAGAGCGTTTCAGCTTGCACCCGTTAGTGACGTGGCCTTAGTTGTAGGACTTTCTCCGATTATTGGGCTTGCTGTCAAAGGGGTTTCAAGGAAAGGGGTAGCGCTTTTGGAAGGCGTAGGCGCGTCGATTGCATTTGTGGGGCTAATCTTTTTTGTGTCGCCTAAGATTCGAGGGATGGAAGGCGATCGCACAGCCTACTTCATCGGTCTATTCTTTGCACTCTTAGCCGCCTGCGTTTCGCTGGGCTATGCCGCGCTTTTCAAATACTATTCATCGCGGAAGGCTTCGCTCAATCCGATTGTGGTGTCTTGCACAACGTTTGCAATTGGCTCGGTGGTGATGATCCCGACTGTGATTGTCAGCTCACCAGAATTTATCGCCAAGCTGAGTCAGCCCGAACCGCTCAAAATTGCCATCAGCCTCGGAATTATCTCAACCGTCGTGCCTACCTTTTGCTACAGCTACGCGGCTAAATACCTACCGCCCGTGCTCACCACAACGCTTAATTTACTCGTGCCTGTTTTCGCTGCCGCGATCGCCTTCCTTCTACTCAAAGAAACCATTCCAATCGTCAGCATTTTTGGCGCACTGCTCGTTTTCGCTGGTATCATCGCACTCTCAGCGGCCCAGCCAAAGGCCTCCGCATAAAGCAAAAGCTCCCCACGTTTTACCAGCGCTAGGGAGCTTTAAGTCGTTACGAATCAAGCACTACCAGTGAATGCCACACTCTGTTTTTTCAGTACCACGCCAGCGACCGGCCCGCTCATCTTCATCCCCCGCAGTCGGCGTTGTTAAAGGCTCATCACCAATGCTGGTATAGCCCTGGTCATGCAAGGGGTTGTAGAGCACGTCGTTTTGATCTGTGTAAGTCCAAATATCCTCACGCGTCCAGTTTGCCAGTGGATTAATTTTGATTCGTCCATTGTCGGCTCGCTCAAAAATAGGCAGATGCTTGCGCGTTTCAGACTGATCGCGGCGGCGACCTGTAATCCAAGCCTTAACTTGCAGTTCGTCTAAAGCCCGCTGTAGCGGCTCAACCTTAGTGATGGCATAGAACTGATCGACATCGCGTTCCCAAAGCTCGTCGCCGTATCGCTTGGCAAACGCCTCACGGCTATCCGCGCCAACGGCCCCGTAAGTATGGAGGTCTAAGCTATAGATGTCCTTAGCTTTCTGAGCGGTTTCTAGCGTTTCTGGAAACAGGTGAAGCGTATCTAGAAAGATAACGGGAACCGGATGACGAAGCTCTTTGTAGAGCATGTTAGTCACCGCTAGCATACTAAAGGATGTGGTTTGGGCTAAGCCGTCGGGGATGTAGCGAACGCACCAGGCTAAGATCTCTTGAGGTGTGGAATGCTCAAACTGCTGGTTGAGCGCGTCTATATTTAGCTGATCGATATCTTCGCAAGAAAGAGAAGTGTTGTGAGCCCTAGCCTCGAAAGGGGCCGTAGAGAGGGCTTCTATGCACTGAACCATAATAACTGCCGGGTATGTAAGAACCGGTCAAAACGTAGTTGCCGGAAGCGTATTTACTAAGTGGCTGATCGCGAAGAAAACAAGTGTCTCTTTTAGCGATATTTTTAATCCTACTCCATAAACACGCATATTCCGGTCGGGATACCGGACATTCAAATATTTTGCACCCCAGAAGGCATGAAACTCCCTCACAGAGGACGCTTCAGCACCTATAGATTAACTTAATAATTGACTCGACCGAACATAGTTTGTACATTATCGCGGGCTGTGACAATAAAAAGTTTGCAGGGAACCCGATGTCGGAACTTCTCTATAATGTGGCCGTGATCGATGGATAAGCTCATGAAAACGCTCATTTTGTACAGCAAACCAGGATGCCACTTGTGCGAGGGACTGCAAGAAAAGCTGGAGGAGCTGCCTGTTCAGCTAGAGATTCGAGATATCACCACCAACGACGTGTGGTTTCAGCAGTATCAGTATGAGGTGCCCGTGCTTTTTTACGGTGAGCAGCCCATTCCTCGAATGTCGCCTCGTGCTTCGACCGCGAAGGTGGCACAGATTATACAGACGCACGTAGGCAACTTTGAGGCATAATCTCAGCGAAGATAGCCTTATCTATAAAAAGTTAAAAGTTGAAGGGAAATTCAGATGCTGCTAAAAGAATTGTTTGCCGAAGTAGAAGGCGTTGAAATTCCGGCTGGACTTGCAGATCATCCTCACTGGGAACAGGAAGTGACAGGGCTTTCGGCAAATTCTCAGGCGATCGCCCCCGGCAATCTCTTCATCGGTATGCCCGGAACTCGCGTAGATGGCGGTGAATTTTGGCAGGGCGCGATTGAAAAAGGCGCGATCGCAGCACTCATTTCCCCCAACGCCCTACAGGCAAAACCCAACACAAACACGGCACTTGTACTAACAGCCTCCAGCATTCAACCAGCCTGCGCAGAACTAGCCGCCGCCTTCTACAGCCAGCCCGCTACTAAAATGAGCATGGTAGGCGTCACCGGCACTAACGGCAAAACAACGACCACTCACCTAATTGAGTACTTCTTAAATCAAGCGCAGCAAAAGACAGCCATTCTTGGCACCCTTTACACCCGTTGGCCCGGTCACGAAAAAACTGCCGTACACACCACGCCTTTCCCAATTGATCTACAGCAGGAACTCGCCAGCGCCCAAACAGCTGACTGTCAGAATGCCGTCATGGAAATCAGCTCTCACGCCCTAGCACAGTACAGAGCTTGGAGCATTCCCTTTGAAGTCGCGGTATTTACTAACCTCACTCAAGATCACCTCGACTATCACAAAGATCTTGACGACTACTTTGAAGCGAAAGCGCTGCTTTTTAACCCTGACTATCTGAAGGGTAGAGCCATCATTAATAAAGCGGATACCTATGGACAAAAGCTGATCGGTCGATCAGCAGATCGCGACGTTTGGACATACGACGTTAGTGACTCCAGCGCCGATCTATATACAGAAGACCTGAGCTATCAGGCAACAGGCGTCAGCGGCACAATCTGCACGCCGAAAGGGAAGGCTGCGTTTCTCTCGCCGCTGGTGGGTCAGTTTAATTTGGAAAACTTGCTGGCAGCGGCGGGTTCAGCCCTGCACTTAGGCGTGTCGCTTGAGCAAATCGTGGAAGCGTTGCCACAGTTTACGGGCGTGCCAGGGCGGATGGAGCGTGTGCAGGTAGAAGGCAAAAGCGAACAGGACATTAGCGTGATTGTGGACTACGCGCATACGCCGGATAGCTTAGAGAATGCGCTCAGGGCGGCTCGGCCTTTTGTGCCAGGGAATTTGATTTGTGTGTTTGGCTGTGGGGGCGATCGCGATCGCACCAAGCGTCCAAAAATGGGCCGTATTGCCTACGAAGGCGCAGACCGAGCCATTGTCACCTCAGATAATCCGAGAACTGAAGATCCTGAGCAAATTTTGAAAGACGTGGTGGCAGGGATTGAGGGGCCACTAGATGACGATCAGGTAATTTGCGATCGCGCCCAAGCCATTCGCAGCGCTATTCTACAGGCCAAATCAGGCGACGGCATTGTGATTGCAGGCAAAGGGCATGAAGACTATCAAATATTAGGCACAGAGAAAATTCACTTTGATGACCGCGAGCAGTCTAGAGAAGCCCTAAGTGAGCGACTAGCTGCCCACTAAGTTAATGGGTCAAATTCATGGGCTAAATCAATAGGTCAAAAATAGTAGAGATGACGATAAGCGCAAAAACGCCGAAGTTACATCGCAGAACCGCTAGCGTTTGAGCTTAGTTTGGGCATATTTAGGGAAATTAACACTTGCCTCTCAAGTGGAGCGACATAAAACGCAGCCGATCTAACGGTAATTTTCTTAAATTTTGGATCTACGTCTAATCTTTAACCGCTGTCTAGATAAGTCCGTGAAACCACGGCAACTTCCCCACTTTTAGCCACTGCTCATCGGCCGTACCGTTGACAAAGACTGAGAGCGTGTTAAGACCCTCTAAGAGCCCTATTGGGCAGCTAACGCTCGCGTTCCGAGATCGTCTGACCGGTTATTCATAACTTCTACAAGCCATGCCGTCTCTATCATTACAGACTCATCTGGTCAGCGCTCGGCCACAGCTACCAGCAGTTGCCACTGATCCCAAAGGGTTCAAAGCAGCACTGCAATCGCTCACCAGTTTTTTAATCACGAATCAAGTTCCGGCAACGCTATGGCTGAAGCTGCCAAAAGGTGACGCCTGGTGGACGGACGTTTGGCAATACGCGCAGCAGGCCGCAGGCTGTACCATCTATTCTTTAGGCGATCAAACCGGAACGCCGCCCGATCACCTAGCAGCCAGTCTGAGACCTATCGCTATTGAGCAGGACGACGATCTTAAGCGGGAATACCTGTGCGTTGCCGTTGCGGACACTTTTGTCGGAACGCTTTTAGCCGTTCGCACGCCGCCTAATGCCTCGCCCACCCACGATAAGCGCACCATTAGTCTCTATTGCTCTACGTCTGGACAGGCGGCAGCCGCCGTTTCTAAAGGGATTGCTCAGGTTATAGAACATGGATTGAGCCAGCAATCTGAAGATGAAATTGAAGGGAAAGCGGCGCTGAGCCAGTGGGATCGGCTCTTTCCAGCAAGCGTTCTCAGTCGCGACGTGTTGCCGCTGACAGAGCATTTTTTGACCTGGCAGCTACAGTTTCAAGAGGAACTGCGATCGCAGCTAGCCGTCGCGCGGATTGCTGCCAAAGAACCACCTTGCAAAATCTCTAGCGACTTTATTGCCAAGGCTCGTCAGGAACTTCATTCACCGATTACAACTATCAAAACGGCGCTGACGCTGTTAGGTTCGCCTGCGCTGAAGCTGGTGCAAAGACAGCGCTATTTGGAAATGATTAGTACGGAGTGCGATCGCCAAAACTCACTCATTAGCGGTATCACTGAGCTAATAAAAGTTCAGACCACCACGACCACTAACCCTCAGCCCATCCAGCTCGCCAACATCATTCCAGGCATCGTGAGCACCTATCAGCCTATTGCCGAAGAACGCGGCATCATGCTGGCCTATACCATTCCACCTGATCTTTTTGAGGTCTTGGGCGTAGAATCTGAACTCAAAGAAATTGTGATTCACCTGATCAATAACGGGATTCAAATCACGCCTCACGGCGGACGGGTTTGGGTCGCCGCCACCGCTCATGATCCAAACTTTGTGGCACTGACCGTACAAGACTCAGGCACTGGGGTAACCAAAGCGGACACAGACAAAATATTTGAGCCCTTTTACCGTCAGCCTACAGGTAGAGAAATAGGCGCTGGATTAGGACTAACGCTGGTACAGCAGCTCGTCAACCGCATGGGCGGCAGTATTTCGGTAGAGAGCACACAAAGTAAAGGCACTACATTAAAGCTACTCCTCCCCACCTGCCGAACAGAAGCCTATAAAACAAACGTCTTTGCCGCTTCAAAAAACGAGCGAAGCAGCGCCTATAGTCAAAGCGATCGGCACGCCTTATGCTGAGTCCTCTCTATCAACCAGCGTTTCTATCAGCAGCGTGGCCTCCGCCTGCTTGGCTTGCAAAAACTGGTCGCACTGCTGTAAGGCAATCACCGCTTCCGAAAACTGTTCAAACACATCTGCTAAAGACAAATCTCCAGCTTCCAGCTGACCGGTAATATCTTCTACACGAGCCAGCGTATCTTCATAGCACCAGTCTTTGGGTAACTCTGACACCTTCTCTGGTGCCTTTGAGGCTTTCTTATTAGAGGCTTTTTTAGCTGCGGGCATGGGGCTTACTGTCCTGTCACTGTATTCTTTTAATCACGACTTTTTCGTTACGGTTGCGGTCAAATTACCGCTACCCAGCTGAATCTCTAGCTCAGTGCCCGGCACAATCTGCCGAGCATCCATCGCAATTTTGCCTTCAGCCTTGACTAGGGCGTAGCCTCTTTTTAAGACAGACTCTGGATCGAGCGTTGCTAGTTTTTCTGTGAGTAGCTGATGCTGATGCTGAGCGAGCTGGAGCCGCTGATTCAAGCTGATCACGAGCTGCTGGCGCTGCCAGCGAACATCGCGCTGGTGCTGAGCAAGCTGACGATCTAGGCTAAGGCGTTGAATTCGGACTTGCAGCGATCGCACTTCTCCTTGAGCCCTTTGCAGCCGACGTGTCAAAGCCTGAGCCGCACGCTGCAAATACTGAACCTGCTCCCCATAAAGCTCTTCTAAGCTCGGCACCACCTGTTCAGCCGCAGCCGTTGGCGTATGCGCACACACGTCAGCCACCAAATCGGCTAAAGACTCATCGCGTTCGTGGCCGATGCCGGTGATCACAGGAATAGGAGATTGAGCGATCGCTGCCACCACGCGTTCATCGTCAAAGCAAGCTAAGTCTTCACTGGCACCGCCGCCGCGAACAAGCAGTAATACATCGGCACGATTGTCCTGGCCTACGCGCGCGATCGCTCTCGCAATAGAAGCGGGTGCCTGAGCCCCCTGCACAGTAGCTGGGGAGAGTAGAATTTTCACGCTGGGGTTTCGCTGAAGCAGCGTGCGCTGAATGTCACCCCAAGCCGCCGCTTGAGGCGAAGTCACAACGGCTAACGTTTGGGGATAAGCAGGTAAAGGACGTTTACGAGCCAGATCGAACAAACCTTCGGCGGCGAGTCTGGAGCGAAGCTGTCGGTATCGCAGCGCCTGTAGCCCTTCGCCCGCAGGCAGCACCTGCCACACCGTGAGCTGGTAGGAACCGCGCTTAGGATACAGGCGGATCTGACCGAGTACGGTAACCTGCTCGCCCACTTCTGGCATAGCGGTGATTCTAGGGAGCTGCGATCGCCACACTACACAGTTTACCGCCGCCGATCCGTCTGGCTCTTGCAGCGTAAAAAAGCAGCCCTGCTTATGGTTGCGCGCACTGGAAACTTCACCCATGACCCAAATCTTACTGAGCTGAGGATTTTCTTCCAGTAGCAGCTTCAAATAGTCGGTAAGCCCCGCAACACCGACAGCTATGTCAGTCATAGATTCAGTAGTCATGCCCGCAATTCTATCAACATTTATCAATCCATTCCCGCATTAGCTAGACACTAGCCGTAAGATACTATAGAAATAGTACATACGTATTCAGTGATGTGTTCTTAATGAAAGCAGCCGCCGTTGAAGCTAACGTCGATTCCACGCCCGCTAAAGCCATAAAGTTAGCCAAAAAGATAGAAGGAACGCCAGAACGTGAGCAGGCGCTTGGACGCGTACTCACCCATATCGAGCGCAATTTTGGTCAAGGCTCCATCATGCGCCTAGGCGAAGCGAAAAAGATGAAGGTAGAAACGATCCCTAGTGGCGCGCTACCTTTGGATATTGCGCTGGGTGGTGGACTACCTAAGGGACGCGTGATTGAGATTTATGGGCCAGAAAGTGCGGGGAAAACGACGCTGGCGCTACATGCGATCGCCAGCGTTCAGGCCCAAGGCGGCACCGCTGCTTTTATCGATGCAGAACACGCGCTCGATCCCGCCTACGCACAAGCAGTTGGCGTAGACATTCAAAACCTAATTATCTCTCAGCCAGACAATGGCGAAACCGCACTAGAAATTACCGATCAGCTCGTTCGCTCATCAGCCGTCGATATCATCGTGATAGATTCTGTCGCCGCCCTGGTTCCCCGAGCTGAAATAGAAGGCGAAATGGGCGACTCACACATGGGCCTGCAAGCCCGACTGATGAGTCAGGCGCTCAGAAAGATCACCGGCAACCTGGGCAAATCAGGCTGCACCATTATCTTTCTCAACCAGCTCAGACAAAAGATCGGCGTTATCTACGGCAGTCCAGAAACCACAACAGGCGGTAACGCCCTCAAGTTCTACGCGTCCGTTAGGCTCGATATTCGTCGCCTGCAAACGCTCAAGAAAGGGAATGAGCAGTTCGGCATTCGTGTCAAAGTTAAGGTCGCAAAAAATAAGGTTGCGCCGCCCTTTCGGCTCGCTGAATTCGATATTCTATTTGGCCAAGGCATATCGACCCTAGGATGCATCGTCGATATGGCAGAAGAAACCGGTGTAATTGAGCGCAAAGGTGCATGGTATAGCTATCAGGGCACCAACTTTGCGCAGGGAAGAGACAATGCGGTAATTCACTTTACTCAAACGCCAGCGCTTGCCCAAGCGGTGGAAGAGCAGGTACGCGTGGCGCTCCAAACAGCCGATTAAGCCCCAAAATTCCAGCGTGTAAACAACCCGTCAACGGCAATGTACGAAGCGTAGCCGTTGGCTCCTTTTATTTTGCTTTGAAGGGTCTTTCTAACGGAGTTCTGTAGAGTTTACTTAGAAAGTAGCCAGAGAAAGAAAGTAGCCGAAGAACGTAATCAGTGTTCTTTAGCCCACCACTTCGCATTCAGCAGGGCTCACCTGATACTTAATCAAGTTGGCGAGTTCCTGAAGCTGATTGATAGCTTCAGCACCTTCGAGCTTCATCAGCTCGCGGTCATCGCGCATTTCTGTCCAAGTGATTCCATAGTCAGAGACTAGGAAGCGAATAAGATGGTCGCCGCCCAGGCTTACCATAAACGAGGCGCTGTTGAGTTCATCGCCGCAGGTATAGCAGGATGCAAGATAGCCTCTTTTCTCTAGAACAACAGCCAAGGCCTTGAGGTCTAGAACCAGGTCTTGAACGAACTGTCGATGTTGATTTGCAAGTCTGACGAACATAGTTTTTTCCTACACCATTTATTGATTTTACATATTTTACTTAACTTTTTCTTAAGAACCTGCTTAAGAGGCAGCTTGCTTTGAGAAGAGACTGTTCAACGACAGCTTACAAACGCCATCAAAACAAGATTGTTTTAATCGTAACTTTTTATGACGTTTCTGACGAATGGATACTGCAAAGTACCCACACACATAACTAATCAAGCGTTTCTGAGGCTATCAGCTTAACAAAGATTAAACTGTAGCGAAGTTATCGAATGGTTTGCCTCTCTTTGATAAAGCTGTGTCTGACTACCCCATGAGACTGCACTACAGGCCTGCGCTTCTATCTCTATCTTTAGGAGAGATATTCAAAACAGATATCTGTCATCAGTATTTTTTATGGGTATTACCTTAGGCAGTTCTACATTTTGCTAAGTGATGCGTTGGATGACGATTAACTGATGTTCCTGTTCTAACGCAACCGAGAAGCAATTAATGCGTTGAGCCGCTCGGGGATCAAAATTATGACAAAAGTTGACATATTGATCCCGTCATTACATTTGAGGGCACAGGCAATTGAGAAAGTAGCGGCTATAAAGAGGCTATGAGCGTTGTAGGCTAGTTCGTCAGCGTCCACCAGCCAAATCCAGGGCCTACAAAGCGAATAGTGAGCCAAGCGGCAATCATCAAGATGATGCCAGCCCAAGCGCCTCGGGTCGTCCAGGCAACGAACTTAGCCGCTGATTCTTTACTAATGGGTAGCCCTGAAATGAAGGGTTCGGGCTTGCCGTAGTCTTCGCCTAGTGCCTGCTTACGGCGATTGGCTTCTCCCATGTCACGAACTCCTAATATCAAGAACACTGTGACCTATGATAGCGAGCCATTTAGGGGAGCCTACGAGGGTGTAGCACTAAATTATTATTTGTTTAGAGTGCCTACTTATATATTCTCAACTGGCTGATTGGCCGGAATGGCACTGCTGAACCAGTCTTCGTTAAAGTGGTTGCTGCGAGCGGCTGGGCTAAGTGCGGCCAGTACTTGCCTTCCGTAGCTGCGGTAGTTCACGCGGTTGTCAAGCAGGGCAACAATGCCTGGAGCTGACGTGTTACGAGAGCGGATAGGGGCGATCGCATGCTGCAATTCACTCAAGGCTTCGGGCAATAAATAAGCTTTGAACCAATCTTGACGGCGGCTTTTGTAGGCAGCGACTCGACTGGCGACCAGCGGATTTTCTAGCGAAGGAATAGGCAAGGTGGCGATGATAAGCAATCCAGGCGTAGCAAATTGAGTTTGGTGCGATCGCCAATAGTCCCATCCCGTAATCAAAATGCCCTGCTCGCTCACCGGCGCTTCTAGCTGCACTCGCGATCCAAATTCAGCAGCTAGCACCGCCGCAAACTGAGCTTTGAGCGGCACATCTCCAATCACAATCACCGTGGGATCTGTGGTGACACCTCTAGCACTAAGCAAGGTGCGGATTTCTTGAAGCGCTGCGTTTTTGAAGTGACTTGTGTTCGGCATCGGTAGCCGATCGGGCAGATATAGCTGAATTAAATCGTGGTGGCGATCGGGGCCGAAGTGAAGGCAGGTCATGTCACCTAAGCCCAGGCGATCGCGATACCGCTCAGCTTGGGTGCTCTCATCTAGGGCCGAACCGACTAAAACAATCGGCTGCTGCGCCCAAACAGGAGCCAAGCTATCTTTCAATTCGATGGGGCCACAGTGAAGCGTAACGCTGCCGACCGAGCGATCTAGCTGGCTCCAGGCCAAGCGTTCGGCCTGCGAAAACCGGTGCCAGAACTGATGCCAACGCGGCGGCATTGAGCGATCGCTACCGTATATATTGAGCCAGTCATACAGCTCGTGTAACAGCGTTTTTTCAGGATCTTCAATTAGATGGCAGCTGTAGGGATTAACCGGATGCTGAAAAATGGCGTGTGTAATGCGCACCCGCATGTCTCGGATGAAGTCGCGTTGGCTTGGGTAAGCCAGCATCAGCGTTTCCCAGTCTTCAGCAGAAAGCTTGGCACTTAGCTGGGTTTGAGCCCATCTTTCCAGCGAGCGAGCACCGTCTATTAATGTAGGAATGCCTACAGGGAAACGGCTTGGGCATATCGCGTCATTTTGAGATTGACTTTGGGACTGAAGGCGATCGCGCAGCCATCCTTGAGCAGAGGTCACCAGCAGTCCTCGAAAATTCTCATCAGGCCAGCGATCGCCCGAACGCACCGGCTTCACCACGGGCAACCCCTGCTGCAAATTAGGAATATCTTGCCGCAGTACCCCCTCTATCAGCTCATCGGGCAGCGCCAAAATCGCAGGCTCCGGCCAGAGCAAAGCTGGCATCAAATAGCTCAATCGATGGCTCCCCTGATAGGCCGCTAGGCTATCAATTTGCATCAGCGCATTGCGCCCTACCCGCAGCGCCCGCGCCGTCAATCGAGCCATCGTCAGGTGATGTGGCCACTGAGTATGTCCCTGCTCTCTGAGATAAGCCCGCAGGCGCTGATGGACTTCTGTTTCGATCACAAAGGGTACAGGTAGTAGACGCTTAAAAGTATGACGCTTAAAAGTGTAGGGAGCGAGGACAAAAGCAGTAACACGACCAGGGTGTGTTTTATTGTGACACATCGCCTCGAATGACCCGCTAGCAGCCCGATAGTGCAATTATCTAAAAACGAAAATGGCTGATAGAAAAGACATCATGGATATCGCAATTGTAGGGCTTGGGCTCATTGGCGGCTGCTTAGGTCTAGATTTTAGGGCGCTAGGCCATCGAGTGCACGGCATTGCCAGACGAGCTGAGACCTGTACAGAAGCGATCAGCCGCCAAGTAGTCGATACGGCTAGCACCGAAATTGAGTCGCTTCAAACCTGTGATGTCGTTATTATCTGTACGCCAATTGCCACCATTGTGCCGATGGTGAAGACGCTCGCTGGCATGCTTAAGCCAGGAACCGTCATCACAGATGTGGGCTCGGTTAAGTCAGCGATTACAGAAGAGGCGACACAGCATTGGCCTTACTTTGTAGGTGGCCATCCGATGAGCGGAAAAAGCGAGGCGGGGCTGAGTGCAGCTGAACCGGGTATTTTTCAGCAGCGCCCCTATGTGATTACGCCACTGAGCATCACTAAGCCTGACGCAGCAAAAATTGTGGAGCAACTTGCGGCGCAGCTGAACGCGCGGCTGTACCACTGCACGCCTGAAGATCATGACAGAGCGGTGGCCTGGATTTCTCATCTGCCGGTGATGGTCAGCTCTGGCTTGATTTACGCCGCGATGCAAGAGCCGGATGTAGAGGTTCTAGAGTTAGCTCAAGAGCTGGCAAGTTCGGGCTTTCGAGATACGAGTCGGGTCGGCGGTGGCAATTCGGAGCTGGGACTGATGATGGCTCAGTACAACCGAGATGAGATGTTGCGATCGCTCAAAAAGTACAGAGCCGTCATCGATCAAAGCATTACGCAGTTAGAAGATAAGGACTGGAACGCGATCGCCCATCAGCTCAAAATGACAAAAGAGGGGCGATCGCACTTTGTCTCTGACTAATTTCCCAATTAGGCCTTTAAGCCTCTGGCAATAAAGAACTCGGCCCGAGTTCCATCACCGGCTCCTGATATAGCAAGGCTGTAAAGGTTACCGTAGAACCCAATCCTTCACCCATACTAATAAACTGAACCTTGCCACCCATAGCCTCGACCAAGCGTTGAGAAATCGCCAGACCTAAGCCAGTTCCTTCATACTGCCGAGTGCGAGCGCTATCCACCTGAGAAAAGGTTTGAAACAGCCGATCCTGCTTCTCTAAAGAGACCCCGATTCCAGTATCTGCAACGCTAATTCTCACCAGCCCCGGCCACGTTTGATCGGCAAACTCAACCGGCTGAGGCTTAATCTCTACACCGATCGTAATCCCACCTTCGTGCGTAAATTTATTCGCGTTACCCACCAAATTCAGCAGCACCTGCTTCAGCCGCTGATAGTTGCCGTACAGCTTAATTTCATCCAACGTGGCGGGCAAAACAATGTCAAACGCCAACCCGCGCCGTTCAATATGCTGCCGCTGAGAGTTCTCCGTTTCGGCTAGCAGCTCCGTTAAACTCACCGCACTCATCTCCAGATCCATCTTGCCAGCTTCAATTTTGGCAATGTCGAGCACGTCGTTAATCAGGTTCAGCAGATGGATCGCCGAGTTGTGCGACTCTTGAATAAATTCAATTTGCTCCTCGGTATCATCGGCCATGTCATCAAGCACTAGCCGCAAGAAGCCGATCATGCCGTTCAGCGGCGTTCGCAGTTCGTGAGAGGTATTGGCTAGGAAATCACTTTTGAGGCGAGAAGCTTCTTCAGCCTGACGGCGGGCTTCTTCTAACTCATCGTGCTTGCGCATCAGCTCGTCGTTGGTTTGCCTGAGTGCGTAGGATTTTTTACGGAGTTCTTGGGTGATGGTGCTGCTTTCTTGGAAGAGTTTGGCGTGAGCGATCGCAGTGCCTACCTGGTCGGTTAGCTCCTGAATCAGCTCAATTTCAAACGGTTGCCAAGCTCGGTATGGCGGCTGCTGCAATACCAAAATACTGTTGGGCTCATTTTGATAGCAGGTTGCTACGGTGAGTACGGTATAGGGCTGATCGGTCTCATCCAAATCGCGATCGCGCTCAAAGTCAGAGATGACTGGTTCCAAGCTCTTCAGCGTCTCTAAAAAATCCGCCTTCTGCGCCAGGTTAAACGTTTTGCCCAGACAAGGATGCAGCCCAGACTGATAGTGCTCAGCGACAACTGTCAGCGTTTGCATTGCTTTTGAGTAGTCACACACTAAGCAGCGATCTAGCCCCAGCATGTTTCCCAAGCCGCTCACGGTCTGCTGCCAAATCGTATCGAGATCGAGCGTTCTACGAATATTAGAGGCGACGTTAGAAAGCAGCGCGTAGTAGCTATTGCCGCCAGGGCCGCTGCTTCGAGAAAGCTTGACCTCTGCAAGCTGCGCTACCTGAGGAAAAATGCGACGACCCACGCCGACAACGCCTAAGGAGATCGTTTCATCTAGATCTTCTTGAGCACTGGCTTGAATACTGGCCTGGGCACTAGATTGAACGCTGGCCGTAAGCGGCAGCGGACTCAGCAAAAACTCAAAGCTCACCGGCTGATTCCCACAGCGCACCACGCACTGAAACTCATCAGGCTTTTGGGTCGCCAGCACCTTTTGCACTCTGGCCAAATAAGACTCCACTGCAACCGGGCCAAACAAAGCCTCTACGGAATGTCCCGTTAAGTCCTGACAGTTCTGACAATCTTTAGATTGCGGCCAGTGCAAAGACAAAATTTTGCCGTTTGCCGTATGTGTCACCACCAGGACTTTAGAAGAAGCCGAGTCTACTTCGGCAGAATGGTTTAGCAGCACCTGTTTAGTCTCAAGCACCAGAGCCGACCTATCTTTTGATTGGGCAGTCGATTGGGCAGTCGATTGGGGAGGGACAGGCCGGGGCATCGCTTCTTAAATTCAAAAAAATATAGTGGGTATCTAAAATAGAGCCGTAGATACTTAAAGAGCGCCAGCTAACAGTGAGGTAGAGGCGTCTCTAATCAAGATTATCTCTTATTGGCTAAAATTATCGCTAGCCTTAGCACATTATGGCTAAAGAGAACCCAACACTTCTTACGTTTAGCTAGCCCACCCGTCCGTTTAAATTCTCACCATAAGACCTACTATTGATTATTAGCCTGCGCTAAAGGGCTCTTGCTTCTCATCATCGTTCTAGCTCACTGTTCATAGCCGGATTCTTCATGACCGACGTACCTGTTTCACGTCTTCGCAACTTTTCGATCATTGCCCACATTGACCACGGCAAGTCCACGTTGGCCGACCGGCTGTTGCAGGTGACAGGCACAGTGAGCGATCGCGATATGAAGGCCCAGTTCCTGGACTCTATGGACATCGAACGCGAGCGCGGCATTACCATTAAGCTGCAAGCCGCCCGCATGAACTACACCGCCAAAGACGGCGAACAGTACGTGCTCAACTTGATTGACACGCCAGGGCACGTAGACTTTACCTACGAAGTATCTAGATCCCTAGCGGCCTGTGAAGGTGCGCTGCTGGTAGTCGATGCCTCTCAAGGTGTAGAGGCGCAGACGCTAGCAAACGTATATCTAGCGCTTGAAAACGATCTAGAAATTATTCCTGTCCTGAACAAAGTAGATTTACCAGGCGCCGATCCCGAGCGCGTGCGAGCGGAGATTGAAGAGGTCGTTGGCCTTGACTGTAGCAATGCGATTTTGGCGTCTGCCAAAGAAGGCATTGGCGTGCCTGAAATTTTAGAGGCAATTACTTACCTAGTCCCGCCGCCAGCAGATACCACTGAAAGGCCGGTTCGCGCCCTAATTTTCGATAGCTATTACGACAGCTATCGGGGTGTGATTGTGTATTTTCGGGTGACTGACGGGGTGATTAATAAGCGCGATCGCATCCGTCTAATGGCCTCCGGCAAAGAATACGACATCGACGAACTCGGCGTCCTCTCACCCAACCAAGTCCAAGTCGATGAACTTCATGCAGGCGAAGTCGGCTACATTTCGGCCTCTATAAAATCCGTGGAAGATGCCCGAGTAGGCGACACTATCACGCTAGTTAAAGAACCCGCAGCCGAACCATTAGAAGGCTACGTGGAAGCGAAGCCCATGGTCTTTTGCGGCCTGTTTCCAACCGACTCAGATCAGTACGAAGACCTCCGCGAAGCCTTGGATAAACTTCGCCTAAACGACGCCGCCTTGCAGTACGAACCAGAAACGTCGAGCGCCATGGGCTTTGGCTTCCGCTGCGGCTTCTTGGGCCTGCTTCATATGGAGATTGTGCAAGAGCGGCTAGAGCGCGAGTACGACCTAGATCTCATCACTACCGCGCCATCCGTAATCTACAGAGTCACGACGATTAAAGGCGATGTGATTGAAATTGACAATCCCAGCATGTTACCTGAGCCACAGCAGCGCGAGCGCATTGATGAGCCCTACGTGAAAGTAGACATCATTACGCCCGAAGAATTTGTCGGCACGCTGATGGAGCTGTGCCAAAAGCGCCGAGGCGACTTCAAAGACATGAAATATCTCACACCAGGCCGCACGACGCTGATGTACGAAATGCCTTTGGCTGAAATTGTCACTGACTTTTTTGACCAGATGAAATCGCGATCGCGTGGCTATGCCAGCATGGAATACAACCTGATTGGCTATCGCACCAATGCCCTTGTTCGGCTAGACGTGATGATCAACGGCGATAAGGTCGATCCACTTGCGGCAATTGTGCATAAAGATCAGGCCTATTACGTGGGCCGCGCGCTCACTGAAAAGCTCAAAGAACTCATTCCTCGCCATCAGTTCAAAATTCCAATTCAGGCCTCCATTGGCAGCCGCATTATCGCGAGCGAAAGCATTCCAGCCTTGCGTAAAGACGTATTAGCCAAGTGCTATGGCGGCGACATTTCACGGAAGAAGAAGCTTTTGAAAAAGCAAGCAAAGGGGAAAAAGCGATTGAAGTCAATCGGTACAGTAGACGTTCCCCAAGAGGCCTTTATGGCTGTACTCAAGCTTACGCCGAGCAACTAGAGCACGCAGCTGAGACGAAACTATCTCAGCTTGAAAGTAGCTCAGTGATTGTAAGAGCCCAGACGACGAAAGGGACGACGTATGAAAATTTTAGTGCTTTGCTTTGTCGTAGAAACGATTACTTAGTTCCATTGCTTCATACATTGACAGGCGGTGCAATTCCGCTGTTTTTTGATAACGCATCAAGATTTTTGGGTATTTATAGAAGCGGTTGAAGTTTTAGTAAAACCGTAGGATTTCATTCAGTGAAATCAAAAAACCTTGTTACATTTTTAGACAGTTTCTTTAGGTCATCACTGAGAAGCTAAATCTGTTAAAGAATGCGCGGCTCAAAATTAGCTTCTACGTTCGGCGTTTCAGCGTTGGCCTGAAGCCTACTGGCTCACACTTAGGCCGGTAAGCGTCTGAACAACTTGTTAGATATCCTTTCAGACATTCAAAATCTATGAGAATTCTAGTCACCGGGGGTGCTGGCTTCATCGGGTCCCATCTAATCGATAGGCTGATGGAAGCTAACCACGAGGTTATTTGCTTAGATAATTTCTACACCGGACACAAGCGCAACGTCCTGCGCTGGATGGACAATCCTTACTTCGAGCTGATTCGTCACGACATCACCGAACCTATTCGGCTAGAAGTCGATCAGATCTATCACCTCGCTTGTCCAGCGTCTCCGGTTCACTATCAGTACAACCCGGTAAAAACGGTGAAAACGAACGTGCTCGGCACGCTAAACATGCTGGGCTTAGCAAAGCGTGTCAATGCTCGCTTCTTCCTCGCTTCGACCTCAGAGGTATACGGCGATCCTGAAGTGCATCCTCAGCCAGAAGAGTACCGTGGCAGCGTGAACACCATTGGCATTCGCAGCTGCTACGACGAAGGCAAGCGCATGGCCGAAACGCTCGCCTTTGACTATCACCGTCAAAATGACGTGGACATTCGCGTCGTTCGTATTTTCAATACATACGGCCCTCGGATGCTTGAGAATGACGGCCGCGTCGTCAGCAACTTTATCGTTCAAGCACTGAGCGGACAGCCTTTAACGGTATACGGCGATGGTTCTCAAACTCGCAGCTTCTGCTATGTTTCAGACTTGGTTGAGGGCTTTATTCGCCTGATGAACGGTGACCAAACCGGCCCGATTAATATGGGTAATCCCGGTGAATATACCATTTTAGAGCTAGCTCAAACGATTCAAAAGATGGTGAATCCGGCTTCTGAAGTGCAGTATAAGCCGCTGCCTCAAGACGATCCGCGCCGTCGTAAGCCAGATATCACAAAGGCCAAGCAGTTCTTTGACTGGGAGCCGTCGGTGCAGCTGCAAGCAGGGCTGGAGAAAACGATTGCTGATTTTCAGGGTCGCATGGAAGCCAACGGCACCCTCAGCGAAAGTCTCAAAAATCAACCCCAAGGAACCGTCGTCTCCGCGTCCTAGTGGATTTGGCATTTACTTGTTAATTTCAAACTCAATATCCGTCCAGTTGTCGTTTATCTAGAGAGTGTTACTATCATGCGCGTTTGTGTCATTGGAACTGGCTACGTAGGCCTTGTGACGGGCGTTTGCCTATCTCACATTGGCCACCATGTTATCTGTGTTGATAACAACGAAGAAAAAGTTCAGCTGATGAAATCGGGCCAATCGCCTATTTATGAGCCCGGTCTATCTGAACTGATGAAGTCTTCGATGGCCTCAGGTAATTTGGAATTTACCTCTGACTTGGGCGCAGGTGTCGGTCACGGTGACATTCTCTTTATTGCAGTTGGCACGCCTGCACTGCCCACGGGTGAAAGCGATACTCGCTACGTAGAAGCGGTCGCTCGCGGCATTGGCGAACACCTCAACGGCGGCTACAAGGTCATCGTGAACAAGTCCACGGTGCCCATTGGCTCTGGCGACTGGGTACGTATGATTGTGCTTGATGGCATTGCAGCACGGCAAAAAGTGCCGGTGGGTGCAGGCGCTCCGGTAGAGGCTCCTCCGGTGACCGCAGGATTTGATGTAGTGAGTAACCCTGAATTTTTGCGCGAGGGTTCGGCAGTTTACGATACGTTTAACCCCGATCGGATTGTGTTAGGGAGCGATAGCGATAAGGCGATCGCAATGATGAAAGAACTCTACACGCCCATCGTAGAGCGCAACTTTGCCGAAGAGAAAGAAGCACCTCAAGTACCTGTTGTAGTGACTGATCTCAGCTCAGCGGAGATGGTGAAATATGCTTCTAACGCGTTTCTGGCGACTAAAATCAGCTTTATTAATGAAGTGGCGAATATTTGCGATCGCGTCGGTGCAGATGTCACTCAGGTCGCCGCAGGTATCGGCCTAGACTCCCGCATCGGCAGCAAATTTCTCCAGGCAGGCATCGGCTGGGGCGGCTCCTGTTTCCCCAAAGATGTTTCAGCGCTCTTACACACCGCTGAAGACTACGGCTACGAAGCCGAGCTACTTCGAGCCACCATCAACGTCAACACGCGCCAGCGCCTGCTTACCGTTGAAAAGCTCCAGCAAGTCCTCAAAATCCTAAAAGGCAAAACTGTCGGACTGCTCGGTCTCACCTTCAAACCCGACACCGACGACATGCGCGATGCCCCTTCGCTAATTATGATCGAAAGTCTCAACCGTCTAGGCGCAAAAGTCAAAGCCTACGATCCGATTGTCTCTCAAAGCGGCGTCAGTCAAGGCCTCTCCGGCGTCATCGTGGAAACTGACCCCGAGCGCCTAGCCGATGGCTGCGATGCACTGGTGCTGGTCACAGACTGGGCTAAGTTTAAGAACTTGGACTACAGCAAAATGGCTAGCCTAATGAACGCCCCCGTCATGATTGACGGTCGCAACTTCCTCGACCAGAAGAAGCTTGAGGCAGCAGGCTTCCGCTATCTAGGCGTTGGAAGATAGCAAGCCTCAGCATAGTACTGTCCACCAAAGAATTGCTATGTGAAGGAATTTTTAAGATCAGAAGCTCCAGTACTCTTAAAATAGAATGCTGGAGCTTTCAACTATTAGCTAACAGTGTGATTTTAGCTTAGAGAAAAAGCTTATAAGACATGTTGAATAGCTTGCCTAAGCTGTGAGCTTGCGCTTTGCTAATTTCTCTTTTCCCATTGATAACCTCTGAAACGACGCCACTAGAACCAACAATGCCAACTAAGTCAGATTGCTTGATATCTTTAGCCTCCATCAGATGGATCAAGATATCAAGAGGTTTAGGGGAAGGCCATTGAGTGTGTTGCCGTTCGTAATCCTGAATCAACACGGCAAGCAGCTCAATAAGTAAACCTTCCTGCTGTGATATCTCGCTATCTTCTTCTTGCTCTAGCAGCGACTCTAGCAGTGAAACGAACCTTTCATAGTCCTTCTTTGATTCTATTTTTCTAGGCTGAACTGACTGCAAAAGCTGTCCGTACTTTCGATCATTGACGCTTTCAGCAGAAGCAATAGAGCTGTACATTGTCTTTCTCCGCGATAGTGTAACTATCGGCAAAAGCTACTTAGACCGAGAGTATTTTTTCTTCCAATGGCCTTTATCGTATTCAGAGTGCGACAGTATAGTTTTGTAATAAACTATCTGATACTCGAAGTTGATACCGACAATAAGCCTTTGGTCTTTGATATTAAAAACATAAAGCTTCCCAACTTGACTGGCGCTAGCATATGTATTGCGCACGTCCATAAAGCTACGCCAGGTTAGATCTTTCTGCTCAACAACAGCTAACCACTCAAGGGCAGAACTTCTAACAGCGCTAGAGACATTTTTCAACTTAGCTAGCTCAGGCTAACTGCGCTGTGCGTTGCTAAGAGGCAGACCACCGCTCCAAAGCCCTTTGCCCACCCCATCTTGCGACAATCTCATCGTCGTAATCGTCAGCTAGGCGAATGACGGTGGCTACAGAATGTTTTAGCTCGATTTGATCGCAGGTAGAGCCAACTAGGCTATGTTCAAACACGATGTCGTTTTCGCTATCGAGCGCGAAGCGGCCAAAGTGGATGCCGTTGTTTGCACGTAATAGATAGTAGCTGAGCTGCTCGGTGATGGTTACGTCTGTCACGACGAAGGAGCGTGTAGTGATGAGGGCATCGTTGTCACCCCAGGGCACTACTCTAGTAGAGGCAACGGCTGAGCCAATCGTAATGATAAAGAGCGGTTCGTCTTCAAAGACGACGGCAGCATCGCCAAATAGGTTTTCCATCCATGGCACAATGCGCTGATAGCAGGCTTTTTGTGCAGTGCTTTCAAACTCCATAGGAGGTAAAGATTTGTAGTGGGCCACTTGTATTCTCTCACTGTTTAGCTACTCTCTCCAATCACAGTTGTCAGAGTAGTTTCCGGTTTTGGGGTCGCTTTTAGCTTCAAAGCCGCTAAAGTGCTAATTTCGCTAACCTTTGTAGTAGAACTCGTCGCCAGCAGTTTTTTTGACTATGGGCCTTTTGTCTGAATCCGATAACCTCAGCCCAAATTCTGAAGAGTCTCAAGAAGCAGGCGGCTTTGCGCAGCTTGCGGATGACTTGAGATATGAACAGGCGATCGCCTCCGTTACCACCCTTATCAGCAAGCTAGATCTTTCCAAACGCGAGCGCGCCAGTCTCAAAACCGACATCAACCATCTCCACGGCATCCTTAAGAAGCTAGAAAACGAGGTGGTTCATATCGCCGTATTCGGAATGGTTGGCAGAGGCAAATCGTCTTTGCTCAACGCGCTAGTAGGTCAGCAAGTTTTTAGTACCGGGCCAATTCATGGGGTAACGAAGCAGGCTGAGAGCATTCGCTGGGATACGGATATCTACGAAAATGTGCCAAACGTACAGAAGGCAACGCTAGCGGGGCAGCAGGCTTCGCGAGTGGAGCTGATTGATACGCCAGGAATTGATGAAGTGGGTGGGGATGAGCGGCAGGCGATCGCTCAAAAAATTGCCCATCAAGCCGACCTCATTCTCTTTGTCATCGCAGGCGACCTTACCCAGCTCGAATATGATGCGCTGAGTGAGCTACGGCAGGCGGGCAAGCCGATCTTGCTGGTGTTTAATAAAGTCGATCAGTATCCAGAAGGCGATCGCCAGCAAATCCTCGCCACCATCAAAGAAGAAAGACTTGCAGATCTGCTCCCCGAAAGCAATATCGTTACGGCCGCAGCGGCTCCACTCATCACCCGCGCTACTAGAGATGCTGACGGAAAGCTGAGCAGAAGCATTGAGCGAGGTAAGCCTGACATCAGCAATCTTAAGCTCAAGATACTAGAGATTTTGCAGCGCGAAGGCAAAGCACTGGTGGCGCTGAATACCCTGTTGTATGCCGACGAGATCAATGAACAGGTTGTCGCTCAAAAGCTAGCTTTGCGCGATAGAGCCGCTGACGACACCATTTGGAAAATCACCCTTACCAAATCCGTTGCTGTAGCGCTTAATCCACTGATGGTGGTCGATTTACTTGGTGGCGCAGCGGTAGATATCGCACTGATTATCGCCCTCGCTAAAATCTACGATTTAGAAATGACCCAGAAGGGCGCGGCTGAGCTGCTGAGAAAAATTGCTGTGGCCATGGGCGGACTGACGCTGAGCGAACTCGCTGTCAGCTTTGGATTGAGCGGGCTTAAAAGCGTTTTAGCGGCCGCATCGATTCCAACGGGAGGATTAACGGCAACGCCTTATGTGTCGGTAGCATTGACGCAGGCAGCGGTGTCTGGAGTGAGTACGTATGCGATCGCCCAGGTCACCAAAACCTACCTCGCCAACGGCGCAACCTGGGGCACGGGCAGCCCCAAAGCCGTCGTCGCCAAAATCCTTGACGACCTCGACGAGGACTCAATCATGAGTCAAATCCGCACAGAGCTAGCCGAGAAGCTCGACCTCAAATCGCACTGGCAGAAGTAAAACTATCAATAGTAAGCACACAAAAAAGCCTGTCTCCGATGAACGCTAGGAGACAGGCTTTTTGAATTAAAACGACTAAACAGTAAGCGTATTAGCCACCATCTGAGGAGCCGCCGACACCCCCTGCACTATTGACGAAATCTGACGGGCCTGTGTACTCAGAAGCGAGTGCCAGCGTCTCCAAACTCTGTGAACCCGACAGAAACTCGCCGTTCACTTCCCAAGTGGGAAAACCTGTGACTTCCGGCACGGAGCGACAAACTGCTGTCTGTGACTTGTAGCCATCTTCAGCGCATTCAACGTATGGAATTTTCTTGTACGCTTCTTTTCCGAAAAGCTGCTTTTGGTCGTGGCAGTGAGGACACCAATAAGCGCCATACATCTTGGCATCTACATTTGTTAGGTGCTCAGCTAAGGCCACTTCCGCCTCGCTAGAAGCGGTCGTAATGGCAGGGCCGGTACCAGGAATCGTATTACTTTCGGCGCGCAAAGGGCCACCAGGAAGCGCATACATACCCAGCGTGCCAACCAGCGCTAGCATCGCCACAATGACACCGTTAAACAGTAGCTTGCCGCGATCTTCCCAGCGGCGACCCAGCACCGTCAGCGCAAACATCGCTGTGGACATTAGTGCCGAAGCAATGCAGTAAGGACACACTTCTTTGATTTTGGTGGCCAGCACGAACATCAAAAATCCGCTGAAGACCATCATGCCTGTTGCGCCAATAAATAGCAGCGGCCAGGTTAGACCTTCCAACTTCGTGCGCTGCTCTGGGCTATTTTCGGCATTCACAGCTAGCGGGGCTAGCGCTAGTGCAACCATAGAGAGATAAGCCAAGCAGCCGAATAGTGTCAGCGGCAGGCCGAATACAGTGGCCCATTCGCTGTTGAGCACCTTGTCGCAGCCAGCAGCACAGGCAGCTGAGGAGTTCATTAGCTTGGTAATCGTCAAGTAGCCAGTACCGGCTGCACCAATAGCAGCGATCGCGCCAATAATTGGACGAGACCACTTATGAATCCCCAGCGTTTCCTGGCGGCGTCTTCTCGAACTGCGTGCTCTACTCATAGTGCGTGCTTAAGCAAATAGTGGGCGAATCGTGAAAATATCAACGTTATTTGAAATAGTATTCCGAATTTTTGGGATAAAGCTTACTCAGTCACATTAAAAAACGCTGAGGATGCCACCCAATGAGATCTTAGACAAAATACCCACAACTGAAAATGAATATGTCACAGCTCATGAAGCGGCGTGACGAAGAGACACGCCTTACCCCTCAGACGCTAGCTACGAACCATCGAATGGTTCTCAGAGGCGATCGCGGAAGACCTAGCGGAGAGACCTACACCGAGTGCCGTCACAAACTCACGCACTCGAATGGGATCAATCGGCTGTTCTATCTGGCCCTTACGCTTCAGCGAGCTAGACACAATTACGCCGTCTACTGACTGAATTAGCTGCGAGATATTATCGATACTCGCACCGCTGCCAATTAGCACGGGCGTATCTCCAGCAGCTACTCTAGCAAGCCTCAAATCCTCCATGCTTGGCGGCTGTCCAGTCGCCGTTCCAGACAAGATAACACCGTCTGCTAAACCGCGAATGACAGTGTCTTTTACAACCGCACTCAAGTCCGGCTTGCCAATTGGCTGAGCATGTTTCACCAACACATCGGCAAATATCTTCACCTCAGAGCCCAGTTCGCGGCGGTAGCGAAGCAGGTCGTGGGCATCGCCTTCGATTAGGCCTTGATCGGTGGCCATCACACCAGTGAGGACATTGACGCGGATGAAGCTTGCGCCCGTGCAGGTTGCGATCGCCAAAGCACTCCGTGCATCATTACGCAGCACATTGAGTCCAATCGGCAGCACCACTAGCTGCTTCAGACGCTGCACCACCAACGTCATTGCACTCACCACAGCTGGATCTACACCAGACTTTGGAAAAGGCGCATCAAAAAAGTTTTCGACAATCAAGCCGTGCGCGCCCCCTGAAGCAAGGGCCGTCGCCTCCTGTTCAGCGCGAGCAATCACCGCTTGCAAATCGCCCTGCCACCTAGCTGAGGCCGGCAGCGGCAATAGATGAATCACGCCAATCACAGGATTCGGCGTATTAAAAATCTGGGTTAAGTCCACGGGGGTTCTTATTCTCGGACTCGTAACGTTAGTTAGCTTCGATCTACATTAACAGCCCACACCGCTCCGGTGTACATCCTAGATGGTGCAGGCTGAGGTGCAGGCTGTTTTTCTCTCGTCGATTGTGTAGTTATGTTATGATTTGTGTGTAGGAGATTCGCTTTGTACTCCGTTTTGCACGGGACAGTTTTTTGCCCAAGCAGTGGGGAGACGTTCAACAAGGTTGTTCATAGAAGTAATCGCTACATCTACTTTAAAGAACACATACAACGTCTTACACACCCAAGAGAGTATTTTATGGGACGCAAACCCACAATTGCCCTATCGCATTTAGGTTGCGAGAAAAACCGCGTAGATAGTGAACACATGCTGGGCCTGCTGGTAAAGGCAGGCTATGGCGTAGATGCTAACGAAGAACTCGCAGATTACGTCATCGTTAACACCTGTAGCTTCATCCAAGAAGCGAGAGAAGAGTCTGTTCGCACGCTCGTTGAGCTGGCCGAAGCAAAGAAAAAGATTGTCATTACCGGCTGTCTGGCTCAGCACTTTAAAGATGACCTGCTAGAAGAAATTCCAGAAGCCGTGGCTCTAGTAGGCACAGGTGACTACAACAAAATCGTCAACGTGATTGAGCGGGCCGAAGCAGGTGAGCGTGTTAAAGCAGTCTCTGACGAGCCTACTTACATTGCCGATGAAACGGTGCCTCGGTATCGCACAACTTCTGAGGGTGTGGCCTACGTGCGGGTGGCAGAAGGCTGTGACTATAAGTGTGCGTTCTGCATTATTCCGCATTTGAGGGGGAAACAGCGATCGCGTCCCATCGAATCCATCGTTGCTGAAGCCCATCAGCTCGCTGCCCAAGGCGTTCAGGAAATTGTCCTAATCTCCCAGATCACCACCAATTACGGTGTAGATCTGTACGGCAAACCCAAGCTCGCAGAACTTCTCCGTGCCCTAGGCGAAGTAGACGTGCCTTGGGTCAGAATGCACTATTCCTACCCGACTGGTCTCACGCCCGCAGTGCTTCAAGCCATTCAAGAAACCCCTAACGCGCTGTCGTACCTAGACCTGCCGCTCCAGCACTCTCACCCTCAAGTGCTCAGGTCAATGAATCGCCCTTGGCAAGGCCAGGTCAACGACGACATCATCGAACATCTCAAAGCCTCCCTACCCGAGGCTGTTCTTAGGACTACCTTTATCGTTGGGTTTCCGGGCGAAACCGATGAACACTTTGAGCACCTCAAAGCCTTTGTACAGCGACATGAATTCGACCACGTAGGCGTATTCACCTTCTCTCCAGAAGAAGGCACCGCCGCTTATGACTTGCCCAATCAGGTCGAACAATCCGTCAAAGAAGCCCGCCGAGAAGAACTCATGCTCACCCAGCAGGAGATTTCATTTCGCCGCAATCAAGCCCAGGTTGGCAAAACGGTAGACGTACTCATTGAGCAAGAAAACCCATCGACAGGCGAACTCATTGGCCGGAGCGCTCGATTTGCACCTGACGTAGACGGACTGGTTTACGTGAAGGGTCATTCGGCGCTAGGACAGCTCGTGCCTGTCACGATCGAAGCCGCAGATACCTACGACTTATTTGGCTCAATTGCGAGTTCGTCCAAGTCTCAGTTATCTAGTTCAGAATCTGCCAGTTCAGAATCCACCAGTCTTGAACCGGCCATCATTGCATCAGCCAGCGCCGCATCGGCCTAATCGCCCGCGCTCATCAACCAAAATTAGCGCTCAGGTTCAAACTTATTAGGCAGCGTCGCATCCGTCGTCCGATCACTCTCACTTTTTAGGAACATAATGACCTCTTCATTTGCTGACTTAGGACTCTCCTCTGCTCGCGTTGCCCATCTTACAGAGATGGGTTTTACAGAGGCGACAGCAGTCCAAACTCAGGCCATTCCCCAGCTGCTTTCTGGCCACGATATTGTAGGCATAGCGCAAACGGGAACGGGCAAAACAGCGGCCTTTTCACTGCCCATTTTGGAGCAGGTCAATGCGTCCAATCGCTACGTGCAGGTACTGGTGCTCACGCCCACTCGTGAGCTAGCCATGCAGGTCAGCAAAGCGATGGAAAGCTTCATTGTAGATAGCGGGGTGTATGTTACCTCCGTCTATGGTGGGCAGTCCATTGGTCAGCAGCTAGGGCGGCTTAAGCGAGGCTCTCAAATCGTCGTCGGTACACCTGGCCGAGTCATCGACCTAATCGATCGCGGCGGGCTCATTCTCGATCAGCTCAGCATGATGGTGCTTGACGAAGCCGACGAAATGCTCAACATGGGCTTTATTCAAGACGTTGAAAAAATCTTGTCACATACGCCAGATGAACGACAAACAGCGTTTTTCTCAGCCACAATGGACCCGGCTATTCAGAAGCTAGCCGCTCGGTTCCTAAAGTCTCCGGTCACCGTCAGAGTAAAACCGCAGCAAGCTTCTACCGCCCGTATTAAACAAGTAGGCTACGTGGTGCCGAAGGGCTGGACAAAGCCCAGAGCGCTGATGCCCATCTTAGAAATAGAAGATCCAGAGTCAGCCATTATCTTTGTGCGGACGCGGCGGACGGCCTCAGAACTAACCCGTCAGCTTCAGGCCGCAGGTCATAGTGCTGACGAGTACCATGGCGACCTGACGCAGCCGCAGAGAGAGCGGTTGCTTCAACGATTCAAGCAAAGGCAGGTGCGCTGGGTTGTTGCAACGGATATCGCCGCTCGCGGAATCCATGTAGACGACCTTAGCCACGTTATTAACTACGAGTTGCCAGATAATTTAGATAGCTACGTGCACCGCATCGGACGGACGGGCCGAGCCGGTAAAGAAGGTCGTGCTATCTCGATTGTGACGACGCTAGAGAAGTACAAGCTTTCTAGAGTAGAGAAGCGTTTTGGCAAGAAGGTGGAGTATGAGAAAGTGCCCACTCAGGCCGAGATTGCGGCTCGCCATCTCGAAAAGCTGCAAACTCAGGTTCGTGAAGCGATCACAAGTGAGCGGGTAGCCTCCTTTTTGCCGATTGTGTCTCAGCTCGGCGAAGAGTATGACATTCGCACCATTGCAGCAGCAGCGCTACAGATGGCTTACGACCAGGCAAGACCTACGCATCTACGAACAGAAGACTACGCAGGCGACAAGCCAAAACCAAAGCCTCGTCTAGTCAGACAGCCACGTACGCAGCAGCAGACTAGCGGCACCTCTTCAGACTCAGACGCAAAAAATAGTCAGCCGGTCGTAAGGAACATGCAAAAGGAACCTGAAGCCTCTTCTAAATAAGGCGCAGATACTTCTAACCAATTGCTACCGACAGACCGATCGGTGCCTACAGAGCCGCCCGACATTATTCGCTCGACTCTGTAAGTGTGTAAAAACCCATACAGATTACTTTGTCAAGTGCCCTAATATAGACAGGAAAGAAGAAAGGCGTTTAGCGATATCGTCAGCTTCTAGAACATTTTGTCTTGGCGGGTGGAGCGGCGACCTTATGCTAGTCATTCTCATGAAAGATCAGCTTTTGCAGCCCTCTGCTGTTTGTCAAAGCTGTCCAATGGCAAGTCAGAACGGGCTGCCTCGATGGCATAAGGGACGGCTTCGGTGTGGGCGACCTGTGGAAGAAAACGCGTCGAAAAGGTTGGAGAAAGGAACCGAAAAAGACGCTACGAACAGATGCCCGGCTCAATATGAATGTGCAATGGGCTTTCGCGTAGCTGAGCTAGCAGATACGTTATGCTAAAAGCATTGTGTGAATTGACCTCAACCCATTGAAACGTAGGAGTTTGTTATGAATAGTTCTGCAACCGCTCTCGATAGAGGTTTTGCAGCCCTATCCTATGTGATGCCGCTAGCTGCTGCTTTAGAAGCAGGTTCTTATTTTCTGAGGTTTCTTCAGGCACAGGCACCGCCTCTATTTGACCTCTTTATGCTGCTGCTGCTGCCGCTATCGCCGCTCATCCAAATTGAGAACAGTATTTTAGGACTAGGCGTCTTTATATTGCTGTTTCTGTTCGTCATCAGAAATAACAATATCAGCCGCTTTATTCGCTTTAATGTGCTTCAGGCGATCTTGGTTAGCTTCATGATCTCTATTATTTTGATCATCTTAAGCGCACTCAATCTTACGGGTAATAACATCGTGGGAGAAACCCTTTCAAACGTTATGTTCTTAGGCGGTATGGCGATTGTCATCTACTCTGTCGCTCAGTCTGTACTGGGCCGCTACGCTGAGATCCCAACCATTTCAGACGCTGTCAATATGCAGATGCCTTATTAAGGCTATGGCTGGCAGGTAACCTATCAGGGGATCTGCTGAATAAATTCAGGTGGAATCGCTAGCTCTTTTGTGGCTGGCGATTTTTTTGTGACTTTGGCGTGCACGGTGTTTTCTAAGCAGCCGATGCCTTCTATTTCTATGCGAATGCGATCGCCCACCCCAACTGGCCCAACCCCTTCAGGCGTTCCAGTCAAAATCACATCCCCTGGCAGCAGCGTAATCGCCTGGCTAATATAAGAGACCAAATATTCTGGCGAAAAAATCATCTCTGCAATAGAAGCAGACTGAACAGGCGCTTCAGCATCATTAATAAAGGTCTTCAGGCAAGCGCCCGCCGGAATTTCACGCACAATCCAGGGGCCTAGCGGACAAAAAGAATCAAAGCCTTTTGCCCGTGTCCACTGGTTTTCTTGCCGCTGTAAGTCGCGAGCCGTGACATCATTGGCGATGGTATATCCCCATATTTTGCTGCGGGCTTCGTCTACTTCACAGTCTGTAGTGCGATCGCCTATCACAATCGCCAGCTCCCCCTCGTAGTCCACCCGCTTAGACTGCAATGGGTAAAAGATAGGCGCATCTGCCGCCGTCACTGCTGTCGGTGGCTTCATGAATAACAAAGGGATTTTAGGCAGCTCATTGCCTAGCTCAGCGGCATGTTTTGCATAGTTACGACCGACAGCAATCACCTTAGAAGGCGCACAGGGCGAGAGCAACCTATACTCCGAAATCGCTAGTTCGATATTGGTGGGCTGGCCATTTTGCCAGGGCGGTAAGTCTAAAACTTGAACATGGTGATCTGCACGTAGCAGGCCGTAGTGTAGCTGCCCTGATGACGATTGAACTCGAACGTAGCGGTGCGCCATAGGTTTTGTGCCAAACGGTTTTGTCTCAACGGCTTAGGCTTTCATGGCTAAGCACTGAGGTTTTTATATCAACTGTTTTGTTGCCAGGTCTCAGTTGTTGGTATGATTGTAAGCCCTTGCTTTTATCTACGCTATGGCAGCGCAGGTAAAGGCCTTTTATGCCCACAAGGATCTCAAGTTTAAGACTATGAACACGCTTTACGAAACCATGTACATTTTGCGGCCCGATCTCGGTGATGAAGCCGTTGATCAAGCGATTAGCCGCTACCAGGACATGCTCAATGAGAGCGGTGCTGACATGATGGAAACGCAGCACCGAGGCAAACGCCGCCTTGCGTACGAAATCAATCGCTACCGCGAAGGTATTTACATTCAGATGAACTACCAGGCACCAGGCACAGCGATCGCGCCAATGGAACGCGCCATGCGCCTCAGCGAAGACGTGATTCGCTATCTCACTATCTGCTTCGAAGAGCCTGCTGAAGGCGCTGAGAGCAACGAAATTGAGTCCGAACCAGCAGCATCTGCGGCACCACTCGGTTCGTAAGCAAGCCGTTTTAGCTCAGCAGACTTCACTCTATTAAAAGTAAAAAGGCAGACGTTACGTAAGTGTAGCGTCTGCTTTTTTGGTTACTGACAGTGCTCAGCTGTGTGTTTTAGCACAGCGCTTCTCAGTTATCACCTGGTTTCGGGCGTTTATTTGAAAGTGGTATATATCCAGCACGGCGCCGTAAGCCATCAGTGATTACAAAGTCAAATAGTCCACTACAAAGACCTATTCAACAGCCGGTTTTCAACCAAACATAAGGAGCAAGTCGCACAGTGACCCAGGCAGCTAGTGGTAACAGTTCCAATAGTCCCTCAGAAGTCGCTCAGCTGCGAGAAGAACTCGCCATGCGCGATCAGCTCGTGCAGCAGCTCTCCCAAGAACTTTTTCGGCTGGTGAAAGGCAACCAAGACTTTATGCCTGCACCAGAAGTTTCTGAAGCACATCAGCAAGAGGTCAGTGCGCTTCGCGAGCAGCTGCATAAGCAAGAGCAGCAGGTCGCTTTTTATCAAGAGCAGATCGAAAGTCGAGATGAAGAAGCCTATCAGCTACGCCAAACGGCTCAAGAGCTAACCGATCGCACCCGGATGTTAGAGCAGGTGGTGCAGGAGCTACCTCGGATCTATAAAGAAAAGTTTGCTGAGCGGATGAGCGCGGTGAAAGACCGGGTGGCAAAAATTCAGCAGGAAAATCGTCAGCTTCAGGCTGAGCTGCAAAGTACTAGCTATCGCCTCGCTGTGCGAAATCGTCGAGGAACTAACCATCTTGACTTGCCAACGTTTCCCAGCGAAATGCTAGGTAAAAACTCTATGGCAAGCTTCGCAAAGCATTCCGGAGCGGACGGCTAATACGTTGGATGTGCAAGCACTCAGCTTAGTGCAGAGAAATAGCTGACTCCGTAAATATCGAATTGACACTCACCTGAATATTGCGTCAAGATAAGTAAGTATATAGAAAGTTAACAATTTTTGGGCACTGAGCACTTCCTATGGGTGAACTCATCTCTATAGAAACGGTGCAGGACATTGCCCGCGAATATGGCTACTGGGCCGTGTTCTTCGGCGTCTTGCTAGAAAATATGGGCGTTCCCATTCCTGGAGAGACGGTCACTTTGGTCGGTGGATTCTTGGCAGGGAGTGAGGAGCTGAACGTTTGGTATGTGCTGGGGGCCGCGACAATTGGCGCTATTTTGGGTGATAGTAGCGGCTATTGGCTGGGCTACTATGGCGGCTGGCCGCTGCTAGTACGGATAGGAAAGGTGTTGAAAGTGCCTGAGACGGCGCTAGTTAAGCTGCGCGATCGCTTTAGTCAAAACGCTGATAAGGCTGTTTTATTCGGCAGATTTGTCACTTTGTTGCGGGTGTTTGCTGGCCCACTAGCGGGCATTACCCGCATGTCTTACCCTAAGTTTTTGCTATGTAATGCGATTGGCGCGATCGCTTGGGCCTCTGTCATGGTGGGCCTTACTTACTTCTTAGGTCAGCTGGTGCCGCTAGAAACCATCATGAAGTGGATTGCTCAGTTTACGGGTGTAGCGCTGCTGGTAGTGGTGAGCTGTATTGCGATCGCCTGGTGGCTAGAGTCCCGAAATAAGACAGAAGCCATCGAACTCTGAGACGAGTAAGAGACCACACAGCAAAAGCCTCGGGATCTACTCACGCTAGATCCCGAGGCTTTTTAGTTTGCTTCTTTAAGCTATGGAGCAAGCTATGGTTTCACGATGTACTCAGACGCCACGGGCTCTTTGATGACGCCTTCTCTAACCAACGCCTGATAGAGCATCGCTGAGAGTTCTGCACGTGTCGTTGGCTGATTGGGATTGAGCTGTTCAACATTAGGATGGTTGACCACAAAAGAGGCTGACGTTGCTGCCGCTATCTTCTCATTAGCCCATTTAGGAATCGCGGTTGCATCAGAATAACGGTCGATGGCCGCTTGCACATTAGTGGGCGCTTCAATACCTAACCCTGTCACTAGTGTCGTATATGCCTGGGTTCGGGTAACGGGCGCATTTGGCGTGAACGTATCGTTCGGGAAGCCGGTCATAAAGCCGCCTTTTACGACTTCGCCAATGGATTCTCTAGCCCAGTAATCGCTCTCAACGTCGGAGAACTCTAGGCTCGCTTTGTCGGAGGTCAAATCAAACGTGCTGGAGACAATTCTGGCAATCTCAGCGCGTGTTACCGGCTGGTCAGGTCTAAACGTGCCATTATCGAAGCCAGCAATGAGGTTTCGGCTGCTCAGCTCATCTATGTATGGCTTTGCCCAGTAGTTTTCAGGAACATCGCTAAACGCTAAAGACTCGCCTGGTTCGGCCGTTGCCGACTCTGAAAGCGTGGCAGGTACCGGGACAGCGGCTTCAGTAGGCTCAGCCGCAGGCGTGGGTTCTACTTCAGGAATGACTTCTTCGGGCGTGTACTCAGCAGATGCGCCGCCAGCTGTTGCTGCGATACCGGCTGCACCCGCCGCCGCACCCGCGACAGGCGCATTGATACCGTTCAGTCGGTTTGTCCGAGCAATACGCCTAGCTTCTGCACGAGCAGCCAGCTCACGACGCGCTGAACCAGCTGCACCTGCGTCCTCAGCCTCTTTTACGAGCGGTGCAGGCACAGCGGCATCTGCTACCGACTCATCCTCGGGAACAGTTCGGCCAAATCTGAACAGGCGACTGCCATCTTCGTCTTCAGCATCAGGAGCGACTAGCGCAGAGTCAGCACCTGCTAAGGACTCACTGAATGCACCAATGCCGCCTCGGGTAAGCCCCCAAAATAAGACGCTGCCTAAGGAAAGGAAGGCAACTAATAGCGCGACGACTTCATCGAAAGTGAGGGGGCGGCTTGGGCCAGTAGGGCGCTCGTCAGGGCGAGTACCTGATGGCCGCGTGCTAGGGAGATTAGACTCGTTGGGGGGCTCGAGCGGGGATTGGGTCACAGAGATACTCGCCTTACTATATAGATTTAGATGTTCTGAGTTAACCAGATATTTAAATATCACACAACCCGACGATACGAACTCATGTGAGAACTAACTCTACTTACAGACAGAGTTTTTGGATAACAGATAGTAACTTGACATGCTCCCCGGACTAGAAGTCCGAGGATTCTAAGACTAGGCAAACACCCCTAAGTTGCCGCTCTATCTTGTGGCTTAGCGCTTCAACGGGCATTGCTAGCAAGCTAGTCTTATGCGCCCTCTGCGCTCGTTTAGAGTCGTGGGCTAATCCAGCCCCGACTTTATCTATATTCTTAGCAGCGTTTTCGTCTCTATCGTGCTCAGCGCCACAGCTAACGCAAAGCACTGAACGGACAGATAGATCCAACTTGCCCCACTTGAAGCCACAGCTAGAACAGACCTGGGAAGTGGGTTCCCACCGGCTGACAATATTGACAGCGCGGTTCACATATTGAGCAGCTTTACGCTCTAGCATCGTTCTGAATTCAGACCAGCCTTGCTGAGAGATCGCCCTACTAAGCTTTCGATTCTTCACCATATTGCTCACTGCCAAATCTTCGAGGCTTACCGTTTGGTTTTCGCAGATAAGCTTTGTAGATTGAGTGTGCAAAAAGTTTTTGCGAATATCGCGAATCTTTAGCTGTAGCTTGGCAATCTTTAGCCGGGTAGCTTCACGACGCTTTGAGCCTTTTTGCTGTCTAGCCATCGCCTTCTGAAAGCGTCTGATTTTTCTATCCAGCAGCCTGTAGTCAGGCGCTTTGATGGGCTCACCCACACTAGGAAAGGCAAACACCTTAATCCCTAAGTCAATACCAATGGATGGCCGTAGCGGCTCAACACTCTTTTGCTCTCTTTCAACCACAAAGCTTGCATGGTATTGACCTGCTGTGTTTTTAATAATCGTCACTGAACTGGGCTCAGATGGCAGATTACGCGACCACTTCACCTTAAACGCGCCCATCTTTGCCAGCACTAGCTTCCCGCCCGAGAGACTAAACCCTCTCTGCGTAAACCGTGCTGATTGGGCATTGGTGCGTTTCTTGAACCGTGGGAACCTTACCTTGCCTTCTCCTTTGAGCGCAGCGAACCAGTTCTTAAAGGCAATGCCTAAATCTTGAACCGACTGTTGCAAGGGCACAACTGACACTTCAGAAAGCCAATCTCTCGCCTCTAAACGCTTAGCCTGGGTAATCACCAGCTTTTGCAGCTCAGCGTTACTAGGCCACTTCTCACCCGCTGGTGTTGCCTTGACTCGCGCTAAAGCATCGTTATACACAACTCGCACACAGCCAAACACCTGAGCAAGCTGAGCTTGCTGCAAGCGGTTTGGATAGATTCGATATTGATAACGTGCTTTCATACTATAATTGTACAGCATTATATATACAAATATAGCCAGAGGATTATGAGCAAGCAGATCAACTTACGCATCTCTGATGAAGACTTGAAAACGCTAGAAGACTATTGCAGGCGGACAGGAGCAACCAAGACAGGTGCAATTATCATGTTGATAAGAACGCTAGAGAACAAACAAAATGCGGACTAAAAGTCCGGGGCTTCAAACCCACCCCATAATGGTGAGGCGTTTTCGGAAGAGGCGATCGCCTCCCTAGTCCGCCTCTTCCTACTCACCGAAGATCTCGACTATCTCAGTCAAGCTGAAAGAGCCCTAAAATCGTTCAGCAGCATTTTTCAAAAAGTGCCTCACGCCTGTCCTAGCTTGCTTAGCGCGCTGGATTGGTTCGCGCATCCTATGCTGATTCGCACCACAGCCGAACAGCTAGAAATCCTTCATAGCCAGTCCCTCTTTACAGTAGCTAACGCCCTACACAGTAGCAGGCGTTGCAAAGCGAATCTTGAGGTAGTCGTCCTCCATCTTGGCACCCGATGGCTGAAGTGCCGCTAGCGCTTGGGGTAGTACCAAGTTACGGCGATGGTTACCAATGCGAATATTTAGCTCATCGGCCGTTTTACTCAGCTCCACCTGATCTTTAGGAATACCCGGCAGATAGACTTCCAAGCTGTAATTATTCTCTTCTTGAACCACTCTCAGCGTCGTCTCTTCGTAATAGACTTGCGCAGGATCTTCATCGCCGTAAATAGTCTCTTTTAGCCGCTCAAGCGCTTCTAAACCGCACATCTCTTCCGAGTAAAGCGGCACTTCTTTTACCGGCAGCGGATGAAAGTTGTCATGAATCTGCTGCTTATACTTCGTCTGCTGATCCTTCCAACGCTGGAAAAACGGATCGCTAACGCTATCGGGGATGATGCGATTGGCCACCACCATATCCGTCGCTACGTTGTACAAACTCAAATAGGCATGAGCCCTCAACGACTCCTTAATCACCATCTTTTCAGGATTAGTAACGAGGCGTACCGAGGTCACTTTCGGATTAGACAAAATTTTCTCTAGCGCTTCTAGCTGCTCATAAAACTCGTAAGGCGCATCCATGACTTCCTTCGTCGGTAAGGAAAATCCCGCAACTGGACGAAAGAAGGGTTCTACTAAAGGGCGTAGCGCAGTAGAAACGGCCTGAAATGGCTTGTAGAGCTTACGCATATACCAGCCTGCCACTTCCGGCAGACTCAGCAGTCGTAAAGCAGTACCCGTCGGAGCCGAATCGATAATGAGTACATCGAATTCATCTTCGTCATAGTGCCGCTTCATGCGCACCAGGCTAAAAATTTCGTCCATACCGGGCAAAATCGCCAGCTCTTCAGCCTCAATGCCTTCCAGGCCTCTGGCCTGTAAAACCTGGGTGATATAGCGCTTTACCGCGCCCCAGTTACCTTCTAGCTCACGCAAAGCGTCCAGCTCCGCGCCCCATAAGTTAGGCTTAATTTCTTTCGGGTCGTGACTGAGTTCAGTATCAAAACTATCGGCTAAAGAGTGAGCGGGATCGGTGCTGAGAACTAGGGTTTTATGTCCTAGCTCTGCACAACGCAGGCCGGTTGCCGCTGCGACTGAGGTTTTGCCCACCCCACCTTTTCCAGTCATCAAAAGTACGCGCATAGCAAGCTGGCCTGGGCTCTAATCCTGGCACCTAATAAAGTTAACGTTCCTTTACTTTAACGATTTTTGTCTCTAAATTCCTCGCAGAGATCGCGATTTCCTACTTTAGAACTCGTCTCAATGTAGTCTTTGGCCCACCGACACCCCAGTTCCTCTAAGCCTTCTTCATCCAGTAGCTTGTCTAAGTTCCATAGGTGCGATCGCTTATCTTCTCCGCCCGAAACAATCGCCCGCCCTCCTTCAGCAAACAGCGCCTGCCACACCGGGCTCTCACTCTCTGAAAGCGTGGCTACTAGCTCACCACTGTCTTTCCATAGTTTGATAGTGCCGTCACCGCCAGCCGTCAACAGCTGCTGCCCGTCCTGGCTAAAGCTAACCGAGCGCACTTCAGCATCGTGATCATCCAAGGTCTGTACTAGCTGACCGTCTGTCTTCCAAATTCTGGCAGTATTATCAAATCCACCTGCGGCAATGAGCTTTCCATCCGGACTAAAGTTCGCATCGATAAAACCCGATCGCCCTCCTTCTCTGAAAATCTCTAAAAGCTTGCCATCCTGAGACCAAAGCTTAACCGTCTTATCTAAACTTGCTGATACCAAAAACTGGCCATCCGGGCTGAAGGCAACCGATCGAACTTCACCTTTATGTCCAGAAAATGAATCCTGCTCGTTCCCCTCTAAGTCCCAAAGACGCACTCGTCTATCAACGCCGCCTGTTGCAATCGTTTGACCATCTGGACTAAACGCCGCATCCCAAACGGGCTTGCTGTAGTCACCAAAGGTTGCTATTAGCTCACCTTCTGCTGTCCACAGGTGCGGCGTCCCGCCCCAAGTGCCAGTCACAATAGACTGACCGTCTGGGCTAAACGCAACGCTAAGTACCGCACTAGGATGGGCAAAGCGAGCTACGAGCTGGGCGGTATTTCGGTTCCACAGATACAGGTTTCCATCGTCGCTAGCCGCCGCAATCAGCTGACCGTCTGGGCTAATATCAACGCCGATAATGCCTGCATTGGAGCCCAGATATCTGGTGAGCAGTGGATTCGTTAAGTCCCACAGACGCACCGTTCTGTCAGAGCCTGCACTCCAAAGGCGCAACCCGTCCGGCTCAAAGGCAACGGCATTGACCCGACTTTTGTGACCATCGAGCGCGGCCACCTGCTCACCGTCGAGATTCCATATTCTGACAGAATCATCGCGACTCGCAGAGGCTAACCGCCTACCATTTCTACTAAAGGCAACATCTGAAACGTCTGCTTGATGGCCTTGCAGCGTTCGAATCGGCTTGATAGGCACAGTATTTGTCGGAGGCGATGGCGGGTCGGCAGGCGATGATGAGTTGGCGGGCGATCGCGATAGACGACGCGGTAGCAGCGCATTCATATCCCAGTAGTTCACCGTCGCATCGCGGCTAGCCGAAGCCAGCAGCTGACCGTCTGGGCTAAAGGCAACCGCTGTAATTGCGTCCGTATGCCCCCTAAAGGTGTGCAGCAGCTTACCACCGATGCTCCAGAGCTTGATGGTGTTGTCCTCACCACCGGAAGCAATCAGCTTGCCATCGGGGCTAAAGGCAACCGCTAAGACTTCATCCTCGTGTCCTTTGAGCCTGTAGATGGCGCGGCCTTCAGGCGTCCATAGAGTAACCGTGCGATCGCCACTAGCCGAAGCTAGCATCCGACCATCCGCACTCACAGCAACATCATGAACAGCATCCGTATGCCCCCTAAAGGTGTGCAGCACCTCGCCTTGCAGATTATGAACCTTCAGCAGAGCATCGTCGTCGCCAGCCACCACGCTTTCACCGTCTGGGAAAAAGCTCACGGTTCTCACCCGAGCCGAGTGTCTTGAAAAGATCTCTACTAGCTCACCATCCGTTTTCCACAGACGCACCTCCCCATTTGCAGAACCCGTTACAAGCGCTTCGCCATCAGGGCTGACAGCCACGTCCCAAAAGTTACTTTTATCCAGCGTCAGCTGGTTTCTTTCAACCACACCAATCACCGATCTTTGCAGCGCACTCAGCAAGCGGTCTCGACCGCTAAAGAGCCTCATTTTGTGAAAGTAGCGATCGCCCTCAATTGCTTTCACCAGCGAATCCAATCGCTGATCGGAGGAATACAGCGCATCGGAGGTCGTGATAATGGCATCGAATTCTTTCTGCTTAGCCTGGTTGTACTGAGATCTGGCTAATAAGCCCAGAGTCACCGCAACTGCCAGCGCGCCGCTGAGCCCAGAAATGAGCACTCGCTGAGCCCGCCGCGCCGCACGCTCAATCACTAGCCGCTTTTCCGTTTCTTTGAGCCTTGCGGACTTTAGAGCCTGCTGCACAATCTGCCGATCGAACTTTTCGCTGGCCATTAAAAAGTCGTGATCTATCTCGCTAATGCTGTGCTCCTGACTCCAAGATTGCGCATCCTTGAGCGCTTTTCCTCTCAGCAGTCGAGACTCGTCGCTACACTCAGAATTCACCCAGGCTGACATCTGCCGCGCATAGGGGCGCAAATCGTCTAGCTGTCGGGTCACCCAGCTCAGATCAAAAATGGTTTGGTAGATAGGATTTTTAACCAGAAGGCGGCCCTTTTCGTTTTTGATTAGGCCAGAAAGCAGCAGCTCGATATGCTCTGGGCTATCGTCAAAAGCAAGCCGTTGCTCAGTATCAGACAGAACTTCATCCAAGTCTGGCATACGGCACTGGGGAGTCGCGGCGGCCAGAATGGTCTGATAAATACCTAGCAGTCTGGGAGTCGTTCTTTCGTTGCGCAAAAGGCGATCGCGAATCGTCCGCAAATGCTCAGGATTATCCTGTCCTTCCCAGTGCTCAATAATCTGCGTCTGAATAATCCACTTCACTAAAGCCGCTGCCGTTTCAAACTGCGAAAGCGAAATTCCTGAAGGCAGCTCGCCTGCTAGTGCGCGCTCGGTCAGCTGACAGATTTTTTGAGTCAAAAGAGGCTGGCCATTTGTCCAGCATAAAATCTCGCTAATGAGTACGGTCGCGTCATAGGCGCGATCGCACCGCAATCCTTCAGCCAGCTTTTCTACATTAGCGGCCTGGAAGCCTTTCAGCTCAATAGCTCGGCCCACATTAAACGGCGTACGCATTCGATCTTGAATCAGATCTGAAGGGGTAGCTACGCCGAACAGTGCCCATGTTAACCGCCGGTACAGCGGATTATCGGCCTGCTGATCGTAGCAGTAGCGCACCAGCGCAAAAAAGTCGTCTATCGGGAAATCCAAAGCTAGCGCGCTGTCGATTTCATCGACAAAGATCAGCAGGTCATGCTCAGGTAGAGATGTCAGTAAAATCTCTTCAATAAATAGTCGCAGCCGCTGCACCATCGACAGCTCATTGTTTTCGGCCCACCACTGCTTAAAGTTGACGCGATCGCGCAGCTCAAACTTAGAGAGCAAATCAACCATCAGGCCCTTATACCACTGCAAAGGCGTTACGCCTTCAGAGCCAATGCTGGTCATATCAATAGAGGCGCATAGCTTGCCCGCTGCTCTCAGGCGTTCTTGCGATCGCACCCGCAGACTAGACTTGCCCATCTGCCGAGAATTAAACACGTAGCAGTATTCGCCAGCGAGCAGCGTCTCGTACAGCACCTTATCAGCCTGTCGATAAATATAGGTAGGCGAATCTAGCCGCAGGCTACCCCCTACCTGATAGTCATATCGAGTGTCACTGCATGCATTCATGCAAAAAGCAGCCACCTTTCCAGGTAGCAAATTCTAGAGCAGTCCGCAACTAGGCTAATAGCAGCGTCTTAAAATACAGATAGTACAGCTCACTGCTAACAATTGCGATATTGCCATCCATTCGCACCAAGCCCATTCGCTCTAACTGATAGGCCAGCAGGGCATCAATTTGCGCGCCCTGATCGACGGCTTTGAGCACGTTAGAAAACGCCGCTTGCAGCGCTGACTGTCGCTGCATAATTTGCCAGTGCCGACGGAGATGGGCGCTATAAATACCCGATTGAGTGGGCGCATCTTTCAGCACAGATCCAATCGTAATATCTCGTTCAGAGAGCCAGTAAAGCGCGAGCTGCACTAGATAAGGATGACCCGCCACTAACGCATGAAGCTGGCTCAACTGCTGTACTTCCGATTCTGCCAACGACAGCTTGTACTGAGCAGCCAGCGTCATCGTCTGCTCTAAGCTCAGCACCGGCAGCTGAATAGAAAGGCCAATATTAAAAGGCGACTGAGAAATTTTGAGCGGTACGTACACTTCAGTATTGTACGAAAGCACCAGGCGAAGCTTTTGCCACACCGCCAGCTCCATCGCCTCTTCGTGCCACACTCGCAGCATCGGCAAAAACTCCTGCACCAGCGCTGGATACTCAAACAGCTGATCGACTTCATCTAAAGCCAAAACAATCGGCGTAGAAACTTGCTTGAGCAGATACTCGCGAAAGTAAATTTTACAGCTGACCTTATGGCCAATTTCGTCATCCCAGTAGTCGTCTAGCCTATTTTCTACGCCCAGCTGCTGAGCCGTGTTACGACAAAACCAGCGCAGGAACCGGCTCAAATCAGTCAGAATGGCCGTGTCCGCTTCTTGAATATTAATCAGAACGGTTTGAGCGCCCTGATTACGCGCGTAGTCCAAGGCCCTCAGCAGCAGTGAGGTTTTGCCCGTATTGCTGGGGGCTTTAATGCGCAGCAGCCCACCAGGCCGCTCTAACTCGGCAAAAGCCTGCTCCTCAGCGGGCGGACGGGGAATGTAAAAGGAGGACTCTACCGAGAGCCCTACACTTGGAAACGCTAGCTGTGCTGTGGTCGCTTGTGTGCTTAGCACGTCACCCGCCTGAGAATGAAGAACCTGAGAGCTGTCAACGGGCGAGCTATTGCCCTGCTGCCCGGCAAGGCCACTGTCAGACAGGCTGCTAAGTCCTGCGCTGGGTTGGTTGGGCAATAGATTTTTTTCAGCCAGGGTGCTGAGGACAAATCGAACATTTTTCTTAGTGACCTTTTGACCGAGTGAGTCAGAGAGCGCCCGCCACAGCTGAGCACCGACATCACGGATGTATTCAGGGTGATAGCCGACTGACTTTGCAATTTCTGGATAGAGTTGCCCTGACCAAGATTGCTTGAACACAACCTCTTGCACATAGCTGAGAGACTCAGGCGATATTACGTTCTTAACAGCTTCTAGTGCGTCTTTTTCTGTCATGAGTTAGATCGAGAACCCGGTCAACAGCAATGTTAAATATCACTAAATAGTACCGAGTTTTCTAGCGAATATCTTCTTTATCGGCTCAAATCTGGCAGGCCTATGGCAAAGGGCAGATGACAGCAGGCAAATGATGCTGGTAGCGCTGCTGAGGTAACGCTCGTATGTTTACCCAAACAGCAAAGCGTTCAGCTGATCTTGTAATTAGATAGGAGGTCATCTGTTCGCTCAGCGTTTGCCCTAAGCAAAAAGCCTGAAGACGATGGTTTGCCGCAACGCTTTCTATCAGCCGATAAACTTCACCCTGATATAGCAGCCCCGCTAGCTGACGCGACTCCACCAGCAAGGAAATAGGCGCGGTGTCCTCCTCTTCAACTACATCAGCAGCCATTGAGACAAATGCATTATCTAGCTGAGCGCCCGCTAAGCGAACAGCCTCTAGAGAACCAATGGTGCTTTCTAGAACAACGTCAGCGGCAGGCCGTGAGGTTGTTTTAACAGAATGCGCGCTTACGGATTGCTGAGTCGATGAATCATCTGGCACCGCGAAATAGATAATGTCACTATCCATAGAAGATTTCATCGTTAAACTTAGTAGCCAGACTATAGCCAAGCTAAAAACTTGAGGAACATCCTATGGCTTTGAGCGTTCAGAGCCATAGGATTTATTGTTAGGTTGCCAGCTTTAGTCACCCACGCTCAAACATTAGCCTTATGCCCCACTTACTTACAGTAAGAAAAGTGCGGTATCTCAGCCTATTTCACGTTTGAAAAGTCATCTATTGAACGTTTAGGTATTGCAAAACGCCGCCTGCTATACCGTCTGCAATCTTATTGAGTTCAGCTGGATTTCTGAAGCGAGCAGCGTCTTCTCGGCCTGTTACAAACCCGGTTTCGACCAGAACAGCAGGCATAGAAGTATTTACAAGGACGTAAAAGCGTGCCCTACGAACGCCGCGATCGCGCAAGTCAGTCCGCTGCAAAATATTGTTATGAATGGTCTGTGCCAGCCTGAAGCCAGATGAATAGTAATAAGTCTCCAGGCCATTAACATCAGGCCGACTCAGGCTAATTGCGTTGGAGTGAACGCTGACAAATACGTCAGCATTCGCCCGTTCAGCAAAGTCAACACGAGGATCTAAATCAATTTCTCGGTCGTCAGTTCGCGCCATGATTGCGTTGATGCCGCGCTCTTGCAAAATGCTTTGCAGACGGCGAGAGATGGTGAGGTTAATATCTTTTTCTCTGAGTCCACCGATACCTACGGCCCCTGGATCAGCGCCGCCGTGCCCTGGGTCGATAACAACCGTGAGCTGACCTTGTGACGCGCGGGGAATGGAAGGCGTTGATCCGGAAGGACGGGGAGCGGTAGCGACAGGGGTTGATGAACTTTCAATGATTTGAGCTGGAAGCCCTGCGCTGACCAAGCGTGATCGCAGCTGATCGGCCCGATCACGCTCACGGAAGCGACCGGCTTGAATCACAGAGCGGCCATCAATCCGAGTGCGGAAGGCACCTGACTCAACGCGGTTGACGCGATCGCGCGTATCCGAGCCACCTTCAGGCACAATTACCTGATAAAACGTTTCACTGCTCGCAGTCGGCTGAGGCGGTGGGGTATCTCGCTGACCTTCAATAATTCGAGACTCAATGCCCCGGCTAGAAAGCTGGCTGGTCAGCTGGTCGGCCCGGCTACGCTCTTGAAAAAGTCCGGCCTGAATCACGCGCTGACCGTTGACATTGGCAATAAAGGCATCTGAAGCCACCTGCCGAACGCGCGCCCGCAGCAGCGGAGAGTCACTTTGCACAATCACCTGATAGTACGTGTTGTCACCGTTGTTACTGGGCGTTGGCGCAGCACCTGGTGAAGGCAGAGGGTTACCACCCAATAAAGGAGGGGATGATGGTGAAGGAGACGGCGAGACCTCGGGCGTTGGCGCAACCGGCGTCGGTCTTGGGCCTCCAGATTGGGCAATCACAGTATCCAGGCTATTGCTATTAGAGAGATATACGTGACCTTGCGCGCTGCCGTTGAGCGTGCGGCGAGTCATTGTCCAGCCTGGATCTAACTCAAGTTTTACAAAGTCATTAGCTACACCGTTACTGCGGCCAATTTCTAGCACGGGCAAATCACCGCCTCGGCCTGGAAGAGCACCGGGCAAAGCGAGCAGCACCAAACTCTCGCCACGACGCGTAACCTGTAGCCGGTAGCGACGGCTCAGATCTTCATCACCAATATTGACTGAATAGCCGTTGCTATCAGAGCGGCGACCGCAGATGCCTGAAAAGTCAAAGTTCAGTAAAAGCGGCTCTATCACCGTGGGGCTGCCAGAATCTTCAGCAAAGCAGTCACGCTGTCCTGAAAGCTGCTCCAGGATGAGTAGCTTGAAGAAACGACCGTTAGAGACCGGCTCAGCGATCGCAACCACTTGATCGGAATCAAGCTGCTGCTGACCATAGTTTTGGGCAAGGGCACGCGGTGAGATTAGGGCGCTAGCTCCCAAAACAGTGGCCGTTAGCGCAGTAAGTGTGGTGAGGCGGCGAATTACAGATTTCATATCTTCAGCAGGAGCAGGTGCGGCGAACAGTGGCAGGCTCTAAAAACGGAGGGTGAACGGGTGTGTGAGGCCCTTAAGTGAGAAGGGAGTGAAAAGGGGAAATGACGTTAGCGTTTCAAGATAAATTTCAAGAAATATTGATATAGGCCAACAGGACTATACCAGGTGCTCACAGAGCATCTTTTCAGACTCGGTAACAAAGCCATCTAAAGGTGCTTGTAAGATGCACGGGAACTTACCCCATTGAGCGGGTTCCCCCACTCAACAGGTAGGGTTTATGTGACTACTTTTGATTTGTCACATGAAGCACAGGCGCAGCAAATAGGCGATTTCACAGGCATTTCATCCAATCTCAAGGATGCTCTCATCTCTCCTTCATCAGTTTTGCCTATCGTGTTTACACAACCTTTAAAGCTACCCAAGCGTCCTATGCGAATGAATACTCACAAACAACTAATTTCTTTCCAGCTTTCTATGAAGCCACCTTTTTCCACAGCTTTGCTGGCAGGTGCGGTTAGTCTAGCCCTTGGGCTAGCGGCCTGCGGCCCGAGTGAAACAGCGACTAGCAGTGGCGATCTGAGCGCTGATCTGAGCCTTGCGGAGACGGAAGAAGTCGTGGCTAATGAAGCGGCCAGTGAGGCGTCTCAAGCCGCCGCCAAGATTTATGTAGAAGACGGCGTGGCGATTGGTGGGGCTGATCCTGTCGCGTATTTCTCGGCGGCAGATGAGGGAGATTTTGTAGCGGGCAGTGCAGAGTATGCGTATGAGTGGCAGGGCGCGACGTGGCAGTTTGCCAATGCTGAGAATCGGGATGCGTTTGCAGCTAACCCTGAGCAGTATGCGCCGCAGTATGGTGGGCACTGTGCGTGGGCGGCGGCTCAAGATGCGATCGCAGCCATCGATCCTAGTGCCTGGAAGGTCGTAGACGGGAAGCTATATCTCAACTTGAATAAAAAAATTCAGGCCCGCTGGGAAAAGGATGTTCCGGGCAATATTGCTAAGGCCGATACGAACTGGCCAGAGCTGGCTACGCAGTAATTCCTTAACGAAGATGTTAGACCCTGGCGGTTAAGGTCACTTTCAAACCGTCAGCGGGCCGTAGCGATGGAATAGGGGTCATGGTTAAATCTTGGTCAGGTGCTAGCGTCCACTGATAGCGGCGCAAAAGCTGGGCGGCGAGAATTTTCATTTCGAGTTTGGCAAAGGCCATGCCGACACAGATGCGAGGGCCACCGCCAAAGCCAACCAGGCTGTAGTCAAAGCGCTTTTGTTCGGCACGTTCGGGGCTGAAGCGATCGGGATCAAAGTCACCCGGATTTGAGTAGCAGCGTTCGTCTTTGTGTGCCGCGTCAATGCGGTAGAGAGCTAGCCAGCCAGCGGGCACGTGGTAGCCGTTGAAATCGAATGACTTGATTACTTTGCGAAAGCCACCACCGATGGGCGGATACTGGCGCTCTACTTCTTTGAGTACCTGATCTAGGTAGGGCATGTTCTGAACTTGCTCAAGGCTCAAGTCAGAATTTGCTGCGCTTTCGATGTGCTGCTGCTGTTCGGCTCGCGCCTTTTTCAGTACCTCAGGATTTTGAGCCAGCGCCATCATCAAAGAGGTGAGCATGGAGGTGGTGGTTTCGTGTCCGGCAAAGAGCATGAGCAACGTTTGTACCTTGATCTCTTCTTCGCTGAGCCGGTTGCCATCTTCGTCTTCAGTTTGAAGCAGCAGCGTAAGGACATCTTTGGGAAGATCTGCACCTTCTGTGGTTTTGAGACTGTCGAGAAGGATGCGGCGTTTGTCGATTTCTTTTTCGATGTAGGCAAGGAGGCGATCGCGCCCTTCCAAAGCCCGACCATACGGCGTCGGCCCCCAGCGCACAGGCAGCGTAAACAGCCCGTTCGTCAAATCTGTAAACCAGGCAGAAAGCTGAGCAATCTGAGCATCATCCGCACCGCGACTGTCCGTACCCACTAGCAGCACACTTGCCACTTCAAACGTGAACTTCTTCAGCTCCTGAAACCAAACCAAATCCTGTTTTTTCTCCCAGCGCGCTAAGTAAGTCTCTGAAAGCGACACCATCGTATCGAAATAGCCCTCCAGCGCCTTGCCGTGAAAAGCAGGCATTAGCAGCCGTCGGTTGCGCCGGTGCTCTTCACCCTCCTGCAAGAACAGTGACTCACCCAGCAACTCTTTGAACGTGTTAGGCCAGCCGCCTCGCCACGAAAAGCAGTCGGCATGGCTAGAGAGCAAAAAGGCATTCGCTTCAGGGCCGCAGAAGAAGACGGTGGGCTGGCCGATGATGCGCGACTTGAAGATTGCGCCGTACTGCTGCTGCCGCTTGAGTGCGAAGTTAGGATCGCGCAGGAAGCTAAGCGTTTCACCGATCCAGGGTAGGCCTAAGCTGCCGGGGGGTGAAGGAAGCGAGGTGCTCATAGTCATTACTGGGTTGGAGAAGAAGCCAGAAGTAGGAACTTTACTGTAGCGGAAGAATATTACGATAGGGAAACCCAATAGGCTTGATCCCAAAGCTGTTTTGGCCGTTAAGCTAGTTAACTACAAGCGTTTGTATAGGAATTTAAAGATCATGTCAGCAGGCAAGCAGCCCTTAAAGAAGCAGGTGAGTAGGTTAGTCACCGGGCTCAGCATATTTGTATTGATGTGGGGGACAATCAGCTGCGGGACTGCGACCGGAGAATCGATGGCCGCTGCTGAGGGCGATCTTTCTACAGCAGTATTTGCAGGCGGTTGTTTTTGGTGCATGGAGCAGCCTTTTGATGAGCTGCCGGGTGTAGTGGAAACGACCTCGGGCTATACGGGAGGGACGGTAGAAAATCCGACGTATCAGCAGGTCTCGGGTGGCGGCACAGGCCATATAGAGGCAATGGAAGTTCGCTATGACGCCGCGCAGGTTGACTATGAAACACTGCTGGACACGTTTTGGCACAACATTGACCCCTTAGATAATAAGGGCCAGTTTTGCGATAAGGGTAGCCAGTATCGATCGGCCATTTTCTACGACACGCCGGAGCAGCAGGCGCTGGCTGAGGCATCAAAAGCAAACGTGGCTCAAACGCTGAACTCAGGAGAAATCGCCACGGAGATTCTTCCAGCGGCGACGTTTTACGATGCTGAAGACTATCACCAGGATTACTACCAAACCAACCCTATTCGCTACAAGGTGTATCGGTTTGGCTGTGGGCGCGATCGCCGCCTTTCTGAAGTATGGGGAGACGACGCACCCGCTCACGACTAAACGCTATCTCTGCCTAGCGTATCTATGCCATATGTCGCAATTGGCACATAATGAGGTACCTGAACGCCCGTATCAAGAAATCCTATTGTATCCATAGAATTTCTCGTGTCGGCCCTGTTCTATAGTCTCTATAGTTGATTGGGGATCAGATATAACGGCGGGTTTTTGGGTGAAGAGATCGCGCCCTTCGAGGCTGCGCAACAGGCAGTGGCATAGTAGAAGCTAAGTGACGACGCAGGCAGTGATATTACTTTGTAAGACAGAACAAAGCGCTTAGAACTAAACCCAAAGGGGTATCAACACGGATGAGTATGACGTTGGCACTATTGCGTAGAAAGCGAGTTTGGTTTGGGTTAGCGATCGCTAGCTGCATCGTTGCTATTATCAGTCATCTCTCTGTTGGCGAATGGCTCGCAGCCACGCACCACTGGCTCGCAGGATTAGGCCTGTGGGCAGTCCCTGCCTTCGTCATCATCTATGTACTCGCAGCCATTTTTTGGCTACCTAACATTGTTCTCATTCTGGCAGCAGGCACGCTGTTTGGCCTCACTGAAGGCGTTATTAGCGCTTCAATCGCTGACACCATCAGCATTGCCGCCTGCTTTGTGATTGGTCAAACCGCGGGTAGACGATGGATCACAGGCGCAATCGGAGAGAATAGCCGGTTTCACAAGTTAGATCAAGCATTTTCTGAAAAAGGCTGGAAGCTTGTCCTACTCACTCGCCTGTCGCCCGTGCTGCCATCTAATATTCTCAACTACGGCTTTAGCATCACACGCATCAATTTCTGGGAATATCTTTTCTTTTCCTGGCTAGGAATGCTGCCAGTCATCTTCACCTATGTCTACGTCGGCACCTTCGGCGCGTCCATCTTTTCTCCCGACCAACAGGCAGAAAACGTTGTTTTTCAAGCCTTAGGACTTGCGGCTACCATCGGCGTGCTATTTTACACCACCAAGCTGACGGCCTCGGCACTCAACACAAGCAACGAGGCACCGCTCTCTAGCCAGTCAATTCACGAGCCACAGGCACCCGGCGTAAACCAAAGCAGGAACACAGCATCTGCCAAGCGCACTCGTCGCTTCGACCACCAAATCAAACGTCAGCAGCCCGCCCGCGCTGAATCCCAGGTTAGAAACAACCGTAGCCTCCGACGTGCAGCACCCGTAAGAGTGCTCGCGCTACCGAAAGTCTCGGCTAAACGTTAAAGCAATTGGTTAAGCAGGTTCTAGCGCATCGGGCTTATGTGCGGCTTCACTTCCAGTGCTGTCGCTCTCTACTAAGTACTGAGGCTCGTCTTCAGTTGCCTTTGCCGTGTAGCCTTGAATATCGGTGGTTTCAGTTAGCTTCTTCTTAACGACGCCTGTGGTTTTCCCTTGAGACGTATTCCACTGAACGCGATCGCCCTGCTTAAAGCTCTGAGAACTGCCCGATTTAGAGCTACCCGATTTAGAGCTACCTGACGAACCACTGCTAGAGTCTGAATCCGCTTCGGATAGCGCATCTACGCTGTGCCCTGTCACGCTACCCGTGTTGTCATTCTCTACGAGATAGCGCGGGTCATCTTTTGACGCCGAAACTTTGTTACCGCCAACGGTTTTGTCTTCTGTGATGTATTCCTGCACGGTGCCGGTAGAGGTGCCTTGGCCGGAAGACCACTGTACTTTGTCACCTTTATGAAATTTTTGCTTGCTTGCCATGAGTGCGATCGCCTCTGAGAATAGTCGCTTTCACACAGCAATGTACAAAGCGATCGCCCACCGCATCATCTGTCTACCATCAGGTTTATGTCACCCAGGCACCAAGGTGAACATATGCAAAAGGGTAGACGGGAACGGCTGTCTTTTGCAGCGATATTGGCATTCATATAGATAAAGATAGCTTGATTCAATTTAGTACATTTGAACTATAATAACTAAAAGAGACGATTGCCTCAGCAGCCCTATCAGGAGCGTTATGACTCATCCCTTAAGCCCTGGAAAATTTGTTCGATTGAAAAATCAGCCCTGCGATTTGCCTGACTTCGTACTAGAGCGCTATTTAGGGACTTTTTGCTGGATTCGTCAGCAGGCTTGGGGGGAGTGCGTGCAGTGGAAGGTGAATGTTGCGCAAATCGAAATACCGCACCCTGACAAGCTCTGCGCTAGGATCTAGGGCAGATGTTCATACAACCCATAGATAAATATGACTGCCCTACAGGTTTCTGCTCGCGAGCTAGTTCAAGCTGCCTACGAAAATCGCTACACGTGGGATAAGAATTTTCCCGGCTACACCACTGACGTGACGGTCAAGATGGGCGACAAAACCTTTGAAGGAACAGCTAAAGTCACGCCTGACTTAAAAGCAGAGGTATCTGGAATCGAGGATGAGGACGCGAATAATTTTGCAAAAGGTCAGCTTTGGGAAGTCGCTATTCACCGCGTTAGCCGTCCATTTGAAAAGTCTCACGGTGAGAACACGTTCAAAATTGAAGGTACTGATGACGACGGCGCTGTGAAAATTGCCGTGGGTGGCAAGGCTAAAGACGATGCCTATAAGGTGAAAGACAACGAATTCACGATGGTTCACCGTCATATTCATGGCGTGGTGGTGACTATTCACACGTCTAGCTCTTACGACACTGGCAGCGGCTATCTGTCGCAGACTTACGACTCGGTGTATCACGACCCGAAAACGGGTGAGCTGAAGCAGGGTCGCAGCGAATTTAAAGACGACTATACGCAGGTAGGTGACTACACTATTTTGTCGAAGCGGACAGTGACAGCAGAAGACGGATCGACGATGGAAGTGGCCTTTTCTAATATTGAGCTGCTGTAGCGATAGGATAAATAACACTTGTAGGCGAAGCAAAGCATCACCATGACAAAACGCGGGGATAGGGCTTGGCCCCTTTGGCCAGTTGTGCCAATTTACCCTTACGGGCAGCGGCGTACGCTCCGTCGAGAAATTATCCCCAACAAGCTATGGCTCTTTGAGCAGGTGCAGGGGATTTTTTACGTGGTGGTGCCGATTCGGATGACCGTGATTAAGCTTGCAGGCGGCGGTCTGTTTGCTTTTTCACCGGTTGCACCGACGCCAGAGTGCGTGCGACTGGTGCGGGAGCTAGAAGCTGAGCATGGTGAGGTGAAGTATGTGGTGCTGCCGACCGTGACCGGGGTGGAGCACAAGTATTTTGCGGGGCCGTTTGCCAGGAAGTTTAAGCAGTGCCAGGTGTATGTGGCCCCAAATCAATGGAGCTTTCCGCTTGATTTGCCTTTGAGCTGGTTAGGATTTCCGGGTAAGCGCACGCACATTTTGCCGGATGATCCGAGTGATACGCCGTTTTATGACGAGTTCGACTATGCGACGGTTGGCCCGATTGAGCTAAGCATTAAGCCTTATACAGAGGTGGCTTTCTTTCATCGAGAGACGCGATCGCTCCTAGCTGTAGACACCATTCTCTCTATTCCGATAGAGCCACCAGAAGTCGTTACCCTCAACCCGTTTCCGCTTGCGTTCCACGCTCGAGACAGCGCCTTAGATCCGTTAGAAGATACGCCTGAGAATCGGCTAAAAGGCTGGGCACGAATTGCGCTATTTACGTTTTACTTTCAGCCTGAACGGTTAGCGGTGCCGAAAACCAAAGAGGTGTTTCAAAAGGCTCGGCAGGCACCGGATCGCTCGAAGAAAAACTATTTTGGACTGTATCCTTTTCAGTGGCAGGACGGATGGCATGAGTCTTTTAAAACGCTGCGAAAAGACGGGCGGCTGCTAGTTGCACCCATTTTGCAGACGCTTATATTTAACCGCGGGCCTGAGAAGGTGCTGGCTTGGGTTGAGCAGATCGCACAGTGGGACTTTCAGCAGGTAATTCCCTGTCACTTTAGTGCGCCTGTGATGGCAACGCCGGATGAGTTTAGGCGGGCTTTTGACTTTTTGCTACGACCCAATTCAGAGAGTTGGACGGGGTTTGAGCATGATGTGCCTACAGGCGATCTTGAAACGCTCTCGCAGATTGATAATCAGCTGACGGGAAGCTTTCTGAAGACACCGGAGAAACCTTAGTGGGCATCTATTCCACTTCGCACCCTGCTTATTTATTCCACTTCATGGAAGTCTGAAAAATCGATGTAGCGATCGCGCTCATCCACATGATGAATAATGTCCTTAAACTGACGATCCCATAGAACATCAGCCGCATAGTACGTGTGGCGAGTATGAATCGCTTGCGCCACGGTTTGATCGATGCCGCTGACAGAGATGAGTAGGGAGGCGCTTGTGCGAACTAGGTCGGCGTGGGTGAGGCCGTAAAGGGGACTGTTTTCGTCAATGGGATGGAGGGCTGTCCAGGTCAGAAAAAAGCTGGGATTGCGATCGCGCAACAGCCGCAAATCATAATACCGCCGCATCATCCGACCATCGCTATGCTCGTCTAGCGTCAAATACACCCGCATTTGCGCCTCCAAAATCTGATTGCGGCGCTCATTAGCTGCTCTAAACATCAGCGTCGGCGTGCCTTTGAAAGGGGTAACCACCGCCACTTCACTAAATAAAACCTGAGCGGTTGGCCGAGAGAACCGAGCGTAGGCAAGGCCTGTCAACACAGCAATACCCACTAACGAAATAATCGCAATTAGGCTGACAAGCGCGTTGGCATAGGCATTTCCTGGCGACATGACGCCATAACCAATAGAGGCTGAGGTTTGGACACTGAAGAAAAAGGCATCCAGGAAGGAGCCGGGTTTGGCGTTCTCGATGACGCCTTCACCGCCCAGAAGAAACAGCAGCGCGCATATGGCATTGCCCAGCGCATACAGGCCGATAGTGATTGCTAGAAAACCCTGCCACGGCACCGTCAGCATAAGGTAGTAGGGCGATCGCCAGTAGGAGTACCACGCGCCTAGCCCCAAAATTTGAAACCGTCCGTTCTCAATATGGATGCGAACTCGGGTATCTCTTTTGGTATTTAGCATCTGAGGAAAGCTTTTTCTCTGATTGCTCATTCGCACGCTATTACGTTCTTCATTACGCCCTCTAGTACAACAAATACAACAGAGCCGATATGCAAACACTATCAGAGATATCTGAAAGGCTAGAGGATCATTTGCGATCGCTCATCGGCCCACGAGATCCCTACCTTCACGCTGGCAAACACAGCCTCTGCCAGCAATACATTCGCACTGAGCTAAGCAAATGGGGCAAAGTCACCAGTCAAAGCTTTAGCGCTCAAGGGAGTCAATCTAGCCAAAAGTACTACAACTGGCAGATAAGTCTACCGGGCACTCGCCCTGAGCTAGCACCCATTTTAGTGGGGGCGCACTACGACACGGTGCCAGGGTCACCGGGGGCTGATGATAACGCGAGCGGGGTTGCGGTGTTGCTGGCGATCGCAGAACTTCTCGCCGCAAAACCACCTCGCCGCCCTGTCTATCTCGTCGCCTTCGACCTTGAAGAATACGGCTTAGTCGGCAGCACTACCTGCGCCCAAAGCTGGAAAGCCCAACAGCAACCGATTCACCTTATGCTCTCTCTAGAAATGCTGGGCTATTTCACCGCCAAGCCAAACTCTCAAGCCTATCCACTGAACGCACTCAGCCGAATTTATCCTAGTACCGGCAGCTTTATTGCACTCATCGGCAACGGCCCCACCTTACTAAAGATGATCGCCCTTCAAAATCATCTGAAGCGAGCTAAGGCCCCCTGTCAGTGGCTGCCAGTCCTCAACAAGGGCCGTCAGCTGCCAGAGACACGCCGCAGCGACCATGCCCCTTTTTGGGATGCAGACTACCCGGCAATCATGGTGACCGATACCGCTAACTTACGAAATCCTCACTACCACGCTGCCTCTGACCGAATAGAGACGTTGAACGTAGATATGATGGCTAAAATTACGCAGGGCTTAGCGACCGGACTTGGCCAGATGTAGCTCATGCTGTTTGGGTAAGCGCTAGTAATCAGAAATTACAGATAAATAACAAGGGATCTCGCCAGTCGCTCTGCGTAAAATAAAGTAGGCCTTTTAAAGAATATCGATTTAAGAATGCTATGCGTTTCGTCAAATTAATGGGCATTGCATTAACCGCGCTTTCTGTTGGCTATGCAGTCGTGCTAGCAGCTGAGCAAGTCAATACGACTGAGGAGGCGACCCTTCCTGATTCACTGCAATACGTTTTAGAAAGTGCAGGCTGGGGAGACGCGCTGTGGATAGATGTCGCCCAGATTAGAGAGCAGCTTGGTGGACAAATAAGCGGGCGAGCTGATGCGCAGACACTGAAATCAACGGCAGTAGAGCGAGTGACGCTGCCGAGTGATGTCAGTACCTACTTTGGTGTGGTGGCCGGGGGCGGTGCGCCTAGCTATAACGAGATTGCGCTGGAAAAGAACGTTTTGTATTTTCAGCGATCGCTCACCGAAAGAGGGCTCATATCTACCTTTGCCAACATCTTTTTCGCCAACGGCGACAATGGCCAAGAAACCGTCCGCTACCTAGACGAAACTGGTGAGCAGCAGTTCAAAGCACCGGACATCGGCGGGCTCACAGGCGCAGCTAACTACGGCAATACCAAAGGCTGGTTTGAAGCAGTTGCCAAAGCCAAAAAGCCCTGCCCCGCCTTCTTTTACTTCACCGGGCACGGCGCACACAACCTAGAAAATGAAGACAACAACTGGCTGATTCTGTGGGAGGAGGCGCTGGTTTCCGTCAAAGAAATGGCTGGCTGGCTCGATCCGCTGCCAGCCGATCAGCCCTTTGTAACGATGATGGCCCAGTGCTATTCAGGCTCATTTGCTAATTTAATTTATGAGAATGGCGATCCTGAGCAGCCAGTGGCACTGCAAACGCGCTGCGGCTTTTTTGCGACCGTGGCCTCTAGGCCTTCAGTAGGCTGTACGCCTGCGGTGAATGAGGCAGATTATAAGGACTATAGCTCTAGCTTTTTTGCGGGACTGACGGGACGTGATCGCGTTGGCAATCTGGTCTCATCAGCCGACTACAACCTCGACAGCAAAATCTCATATGCCGAAGCACATGCCTTTGCCAAAGTAGATGAAGAGACCACCGACTGGCCTATTTCTACCGTTGAGGCTTGGCTACAAAGGCAGCTATCGTCAGGAGAAGAAAGTGCAATTCTGGCGCAGCCGATGAGCAGCTGGTGGGCAATAGCACGGCCAGAGCAGCAGTATGTGGTTGAGTCACTCACCGTAAAGACCGGATTTGACCCTTACCTTTCCTACGCCGAGAACGTCAGGCGTTTGGGTGTCTCTAAGACCAATACCGTTAAGGAGGCCTATCAAATGCGGCTGAAAATGGAGCTGCTAAACGTAGGGGCTGAGGCGATTATTCGGGATAATGGGGAGAGTGAGGCGATCGCTACTTTAGAGAAAATCGTCAATTGTGAGGCAGGTACCTGGTAACCCAGTGGCCGGGCGGAACCGAGGTCACACCGCCTTCAATCATAGTGTCTCTAGATAGCTCAGCAAATCAGCCATATCCTTTTTATTAGGCTGAAACTGCGGCATTGGCGGCGTCTTTCCGCTAATTACCTGCTCAATCAACGCCACCCGCGACTTCCGCTCAGACACCTCATGCAAATTAGGGCCAACCTCACCATCGGCCTCTAAGCCATGGCAAACAGCACAGTTCAGCTGAAAGATTTCGCGACCTCGACCCGCATCACCCGCAATCTCAAGCACGCTACGCACGTAAGGATCACTGGTCGTGATGGCGTCTACGCCCCAAATCAAAATGCCAGCAGCCAGCAGCAGACCCACCAATATTGATATCGCACGCTGAATAATGCTGCTCGAATTCTCAGCCGCTTCTACTATCTGATTCTTTTCAGCCTGGGTTTGCGCAGTTTTTTCTCGAACACTTTTTGTTGACACAACCAAGCAACTCGTAACAAGTCTTTAACTACACATAGCTTAAGTTTTTTTAAGAGAATAAGACAAGTCTTAGCAACATTTATAGGAGTCAAGTGATAAGCCTCTGCTTACCAGCAGGCAAACCCGCATCAGACTAAGCCAAGCTAACGATTTTGACAAAAAGCGGTGCAGTCAGCGACACAGAAGGGCTACTCGCATCCGGACATCGCGCTTATGTATGCGTTGATGAACTTGAGTGTAGTTTTTTGATTCGGTTCTCATTCCACATTAAGATTAGATAAGCAAGCTGTGCGCTTAAATGCTGATAGCTTCGCGCAAGCTATTAATTTCAAAGCACACTCACACAAAATTTAGGAGAACCATCGTGGTAGAGCCCTTATTGTCTGGCATCGTTTTAGGCCTTATTCCCGTCACCCTAGCAGGTCTATTTGTAGCCGCCTACATGCAGTATCGCCGTGGCGACCAGCTCGGTGGCTAAGCCTAGCGCGTGCTGAACATCAGCGCTATCTGACAAGAAAACAAAGCTATCTAACGAAAAGTCTTGCTGCGATCCACTACGGATTGAGCAAGGCTTTTTGATTGGCAAAATGTCTATTTGTAGGTGGGGCAATTTTAGCTAAAGCGACTGAGACCGAACATAGCTAGCTGCGCCGTACCGAAGGCAGCTTCAGTCTGGTGAGCAGCGCTAACAGGGACACCAAGCCGCTTTTGCCGTAAGGCTTGCCAAGCGTCGTTCTTAGCACCACCACCAGCGGTATAAACCCGCCTCAAAGGTTCAGCACCAAGGTCATGCAGTCGCTGATAGCCTAGAGCCTCTATTCGCGCCATGGCATCTAGCATTCCATGCAGAAAGTCTAAGTCTTTCTCAGGTCGGGGCGTCAGCTGAGGCGGATAGTCGGGATCGTTAATCGGAAAGCGCTCACCGGGTTCGGTTAGCGGATAGTAGTCATAAGGGCTGGGAACAGACGGATTTATTTCTTGGCTAAGGACAGCAAGTTGGTCAGCTGAAAAGAACTGCTTGAGCACAGCGCCGCCTGTATTAGAGGCACCACCAGCTAGCCACAAATTGCCTAGCCGGTGACTGTAGATACCAGAGTCTTGGTGGTTGATGGGCTGGGTGCTGAGAAGCTTAAGGACTAGCGTGGAGCCTAGTGAGGTGACGGCTTCGCCTGGTTTTTGGGCTCCGCTGGCTAAAAAGGCGGCAATGCTGTCGGTAGTGCCTGCGCAGATTTGGCAGGTTTTAGGAATGCCGGTGAGATTAGACATGCGTGAGGTGATGGGGGCGATCGCCTCCCCTGGCTCCAGCACTTTAGGCAGCCAGCCAGCCACAGGCGAACTCAACATCTCGTCTGGGTAAGCCAGCGCTTTCACGTCATAGCCAAGCTTGAGCGCATTGTGATAGTCGGTAACTGAAGACTGACCATGCAGTAAGCAGGCCAGCCAATCGGCCTGATGCGTAATGAAACTGTCGTCGAGATCGAACGCACTTTGATGGCCACCTTTAGTACGGTAGAGCCACATAGCCTTGGTCAACGTGGAAGTGGCGCTCAGGGCAGGGCTCTGAGGTGGGACTAGCGCTTTCACCTCAGCGATCGCTGAACGGGCGATCGCATCGTTATACATTAAAGGCTTTGTTAGCGGCCGACCGCTTCTATCGCACAGCATCATGGTTGCCGAAGTTCCGTTAATGGCAACTCGGTCTATCTGCCCGCGAATATCAGGCGCAATTTTACCTATCAATCGCAAAAGGCAGTCTTGCCAGGTGCCCGCGTCATCGCTTTGCCACCTGCCTTTATCATCAAACCGGCAGGCAGCTTCAGCCACAACCTGCACCGCTTCAATGCCGTCATTACGGCTTAAAACGACGGCTCTTGCACCAGACGTGCCGAAATCAATTCCTAAAGAAAACACGCCTAGTCTCAAAATAGAGGACAAAAAAAAGGCCCCAGAACTGGAGCCTTTGACAATGGGGTTTCAAAAATGAGGTTTCAAAAAGTCCTACACGCTAACTTCACTCACTTCCCGAGAGATGAAGTCGAAAGGCTGATCGATAAAGGCCACATCTTCGATGCCTGCTTCAACGGCCATCTCTTTCACTTTGGCTTTCATAATCTGAATGCCTTGAACCGTGGGGGCGATGGGTACACCCAATGAGTTGTAGGTCTCGCGCAGGCCTTGTAGCACACGCTCCATCAGCACGTCGTTGTTACCGGCAACCAGGGCATAGCTGCTGTAGCGCAGATAGTAGTCCATGTCGCGCAAGCAGGCAGCATAGCGACGAGTTGTGTAGGCATTGCCGCTTGGACGGATTAGCTCAGGCACTTCTTCAAACAGCTGCTTGCCCGATTCGCGTGAAATTTCAGCCGCGTTGGCGCTGATCATCGCCGCCACCTTTACCCGATTAACGCCTGTTGTAAAATACGACTGCAAAGAGTCAATGGCGTCCCGGTCTAAGTACCGGCCTGTGGTGTCGTAATTGCTAATTAAGCTGGTGACCGTATCTCGCATGAATTCTCCTTTCGCGATCCTTCAACAAAGCCAGCTTGAAGCTCTGAAAAGCAGAAGCATCAAAGGGTTTAGCTTTTTATTAATTGATATTCAGTCTACCACGAGAGATAAATTCACTCGTGGCTACCCCGCCTTGCAGATGAGTTATCGATGAAAAAGTTTACAATTCGAGCCAGTCCGAAACATTTTGCAACCTGAAAGCAAATGACGGGTCGACTGACCAAAATTGCTTCCTTTACAAACTTTTTATATCTATATCTGTACATCAGAAGTAGCAGCGAGTTGGTGTACCTGAATGTACGTGAGGCGATCGCAATAAATATCGCCACCGAATCTTATAAACGCATAGCAGGCTTAGCTTTCAGTTCGTTTGAGTGCTCGAGAAAATGTCCGCTTGTAAAAACATTCAGCTCAACAAAAGAAAAATAGCTACTTCGGAATATACGGAAGTCTTCATCAACAGGCGGTCTTTGTAAAGAGCTAGACAACAAAACTTGTTATGTGTTTCGTATCAGCGTATACAAATTCAATCAATTGCTATTCATACGATTAGTAACGTCTTGCGTAAGGCCACTGAGAACAGGCTGAGAATTGGGTTTGTCTTGCTCAAGTGGTTTTTGCAGCTGAAAAATTAGGAAGTTAGATATGACTGGAAACGAGTCGCGCGTCCAAGCAATTTATGACATTACAAATAGAGAATCTGTCTCAGTTAAAGCGCCTGAGAAGCTAGAGGATATTTGGGCTTCGCACGTTTTCAGTCTGAGCAAAATGAAGGCAATGCTGCCCAAGGACACCTTCAAAAAAGTCCAAAAGACCATTCAGTCTGGAGAAAAGCTCGATCCTTCTGTCGCTGACACGGTAGCAGGGGCAATGCGCGACTGGGCGATGTCCAAAGGTGCTAAGTTTTACGCGCACGTGTTTTACCCCCTCACGGGTATCACCGCTGAAAAGCACGATGGCTTTATTTCACCCCAAAGCAACGGCGACATCATCTCAGAATTTTCGGGCAAGCTGCTGATTCAAGGTGAGCCTGACGGATCTTCATTTCCTAACGGCGGTATTCGCGACACCTTTGAAGCGCGCGGCTACACCGGTTGGGACATCACCAGCCCTGCCTACATCCTCGAAGGTGAGTACGGTTCAACCCTGTGCATTCCAACCGTCTTCATCTCCTGGACAGGCGAAGCGCTTGATAAGAAAACACCGCTGCTCCGTTCCATCTCAGTGGTAGATAAAGCGGCCAACCGCGTGCTGAAGCTGTTGGGCAACACAGAGGTTGCACCGGTCAACTCTAGCTGTGGTGCTGAGCAGGAGTACTTCCTGGTAGATTCTCACTTTGCAAACGCGCGCCCTGACCTGCTACTAGCAGGCCGTAGCCTCTTTGGTAAGGCACCTGCTAAAGGTCAACAGTTTGACGACCACTACTTTGGGGCGATTCCCCCTCGCGTGCAGGCCTACATGCACGAGGTCGAGGAGAAGCTATACAAGCTGGGCATTCCTGCGAAAACGAGCCACAACGAAGTGGCACCCGGTCAGTTTGAGATTGCGCCTGTGTACGAAGCGGCCAACGTCGCTAGCGACCACCAGCAGCAAATGATGACCACGTTGCAGGACGTGGCTAAAACACATGGCTTTGTCTGTTTGCTGCACGAGAAGCCTTTTGCGGGCATCAACGGTTCCGGTAAGCACGTGAACTGGTCGATTGGTAACTCAACTCAGGGCAACTTGCTCGATCCAGGTGATACGCCTGAAGAAAACCTTCAGTTCCTCGCTTTCTGTGGCGCGGTGATTCGCGGCGTTCACATGTACGGCCCGCTGATGCGTGCGGTGATTGCCACGGCGAGTAACGACCACCGTTTAGGGGCTAACGAAGCGCCACCGGCCATTATGTCGGTGTACCTTGGTTCTCAGCTAGAGGATATTTTCAATCAGATTAAGGAAGGCAAGCTGACGGGCTCTAGCCATAGAGGCACGATGCAGCTTGGGATTGATACCATGCCGCCGTTGAGTAAGGATGCGGGCGATCGCAACCGCACTTCCCCATTTGCCTTCACCGGCAACCGCTTTGAATTTCGCGCAGTCGGCTCTAGCCAGTCCGTTTCTGGCCCGTTAATTGCCCTCAACACCATGATGGCGGACTCACTCACCTGGATTGCTGACCAGCTAGAAAGCAAGCTGTCTGGCGGCGGCGATATTGGTGAGGCCGTACAAGCGGTGCTTAAAGATGTGATGGATAAGCACGGTGCGGCTGTGTTTGGCGGCAACGGCTACTCTGACGAGTGGCACAAAGAGGCTGTTGAGCAGCGCGGTTTGTTGAACATTCCAACGACGGCTGATGCCCTTCCTCACCTGAAGAGTGACAGCATTAAAACGCTGTTTGAGAGCACTGGAGTGCTCTCGCCTACTGAGCTAGAAAGCCGGTATGAGGTGTATGCCGAGCAGTATATTCTCTCTATTGAGGTTGAGGCCAAGCTTGTTTGTGATATGGCGAAAACGTTGATTTATCCTGCGGCGCTGCGTCACCTGAGTGAGTGTGCTGGGGCGATCGCGAACCTAAGCGATGTCGGTATCGACATGGACAAAGCTGCTGTAGAGAAAGTCGCTGGCCTTGCCAAAGATTTGCTCAGCGGTGCTAGCGAGCTAGGGTCTGCTATAGAAAAGCACGACTTCGGTTCTAGCGAAGAGCACATGAAGTACTGCGCCGATACCATTCGAGGCCTGATGGACAACGTTCGCGCGTCTGCCGATGCGCTCGAAGGTGAAGTAGCCGATGACCTATGGCCACTACCCACCTACGAAGAAATGCTCTTCATTAAGTAGGCTTTTGCGAAGATAGCCACTGACATAACGTTCAGGTGACCAAAAGCCGTCCAAATATCTGGGCGGCTTTTGGTTTGAGAAGCATTACCTTTTGCCCCTTCCGGCATATTTTCGGCTTCCCACCCTCACATTTTCCGTAACATTCTTTTACAATAAAAACACTTTTGATCACCATAAAACAGCGCTCATCGCCTACGTTCTATGCCAGCAACGCTCACCCCAGATACGCCAACATCCGATAATCTCACCAAGCTTGCGTACCAGACCTTTCAGCAAGGCAAGCAGGTCTTTGGCTTCGCGCACAAAACCCTCAGCACTCGCTTTCTCAACACTATCTCCGGTCAAAAGCGTGAAGAACCTAATCCGCTAGATCCCAAGATGCTCCAGGCCATTCAGGGCCAAATTGACCAGCTGCTCGAAGAAGATTGGAACGATGCAGAAGCAGGTGTCTATTCTAAAAGCGCACTGTTCGACAACCGTTGGGACGACTTTTTCCGCTACTACCCTGAGCTATGGATTGACCTGCCTAAGATCTGGGATCGCGCCTCTAACAAGCGTCATCAGGACTTTAGTGAAGGCGTTAACACCGAAGGCTACCCCGACTATTACGTTCAGAATTTCCATCATCAAACCGACGGCTACTTCAGCGACAACTCGGCTAACATGTACGACCTGCAAGTAGAAGTCCTTTTCAACGGCACGGCTGCACCCATGCGCCGCCGGATTCTAGCGCCTTTGAAAGCGCATCTCAGCCAGATGCCGATTTCAGCAGGCACAACCCCTCAGCCGCTAAAAGTTCTAGACATTGCTTGTGGGACAGGCAACAGCCTCAGACTTGTTAATCAGGCAATGCCTGAAGCGGCACTGTATGGCGTAGATCTCTCGCCTGCTTACATCCGCAAGGCAAACGAGAACCTATCGGATAGCAAAGGCCTTGTTCCCGCTCAGCTCGTGCAGGCAAACGGCGAAGAACTTCCTTTTGTCGATGAGTTTTTTGAAGCAACCACAAGCACGTTCTTATTCCACGAGTTGCCCGCTCAGGCCCGCCAGAACGTGATTGACGAAGCATTTCGCGTCACTAAGCCCGGTGGTATTTTTGTCATCTGCGACTCTATTCAAAAAGTAGACAATCCAGAGTTTGCGCCGCTGATGGAAAATTTCCCAGCTATGTTCCATGAGCCTTACTATCGTCACTACATCTCTGACGATTTGGTGGCGCGGCTAGAGTCGGCAGGCTTTATAAAGGTGACAACTAGCAACCACTTCATGAGTAAGTACTGGGTGGCTGTTAAGCCTGCTTAAGTTGCTCAAACAGCTGACTGACTTTACTTAAGTCTTTATCTCCTGGCGACCTCTCTACTCCACTAGAGAGGTCGATTCCGTTTGGGGAGAGCTGGGCCAGAGCGGTGAGGATGTTGTCGGGAGTGAGACCACCCGCCAGAAACCAGGGACAGCTGGGAGAAAAGGATTTTAGCGATCGCCAGTCCAAAGTCTCACCCGTTCCTCCTAACTGCTCGGGGTGATAAGCATCGAGCAAAAGCATGTCCACAGCAGGTTCATAGCTCAGTGCTGTTTCCAAATCATCATTTGTTCGTACGCGAATTGCTTTCACAACTTTCACGTCAGGCAAGTTGGAATACGCTAGAGCGTCTCGTAAGAGCCGACAGAGTGCCGGGGTTTCATCGCCATGAAGCTGTATCACCGTGAGGCCGGCTTTTTGAGTGATCGCGAGTATCTCTGATAGAGGTGCATTGGCAAAGACGCCGAAGTGCTCAACGTCTGGAACGGATTGGGAAACGGCAGCAGTAATGGGTGTGATGTTCTCAGGCGTGATGTAGCGAGGGGATTTTTTAACGCAGATATAGCCGAGGGCAGTGGCGCCTAGCTGTGCGATCGCCTCTCCTTGATCCACCGTTGTAATCCCACAAATTTTCACCTGTAACATGCTGTTTTTCTCGTTTCAATTTCTGTGTCTTTTAACATAGCCGGTTATCCGCAAACGCCACAGACCACGCCAAATCGGCCAAGTCGGTACAATAGAGGCACGTAATTTAACAAAAGGCTTCGATCAGCACCGAAGAATATCGCTTATGCAATCTGGTTGGCGAGTAGGCACTCTTTTCAATATTCCATTATTTGTTGATAATTCCTGGTTTCTGGTGGTACTACTCATCACCTTTGTACAGGGTAGCGATCAGCGGCTAATTTCTGATCTGGGCTTGGCAGGCGCTTATGGAACGGGACTGCTGCTAGCGCTGCTGCTCTTTGCTTCAGTATTGGCTCACGAGCTAGGCCATAGCCTAGTGGCGCAGTCGCAGGGCATTAACGTTAATTCAATTAAGCTATTTTTGTTTGGTGGAATTGCTTCTATTGAGCGGGAATCTAAGACGCCGGGGGAGGCTTTTCAGGTGGCGATCGCAGGCCCTGCCGTCAGCTTCATTCTCTTCATGGCACTCACCGCGCTCAGTGGGGCGAGCAGCCTACCTGCCTTTGCCAGCGGCATTATTGGCAGCGTTGCCTACACCAACCTCATCCTGGCACTCTTCAACCTCATCCCTGGTTTGCCTTTAGACGGCGGCCAAATATTTAAAGCGGCGGTGTGGAAAGCTACTAACGATAAGGCTAAGGGCGTTCGCTGGGCGGCTAAGTCGGGACAGGTGTTGGGCTGGGGTGCGATCGCATTCAGTCTTATCGCTCTCCTGTCTACCGGAGAATTTGGCTACATTTGGCCCGGTCTGATCGGTACCTTCATTCTTCGCAACGCTAGCAACTACAACCGTATGAACAACCTGCAAGAGAGTCTTGCAGAGCTAAAGGCAAGTGATGCCACCGTGCGCGACTTTAGAGTGCTAGACGCCAACATGCCTTTGCGTCAGTTTGCCGATGAATGTTTGCTGTCAGAGCAGAAAGTGCAGCCAGTTTACTTTGCCTCCTCAGACGGTCGCTATCGCGGCATGGTGTCGGTTGATGGCTTGCGTCAGGTAGAGCGCAGCGAATGGGAACACCGAAATTTGCACAGCATTGCGCAGCCGCTGCTAGAGATTCCTCACGTGCGGGAAGATGCACCGCTGACTGATGTCATTCAGATGATGGAACAGCAAAAGCTAAACCGAGTGACGGTGCTCACGCCTGCCGATGCGGTTTCAGGCACGGTAGATCGCGGTGAGGTGGTGAGAGCGCTCGCTAAAAAGATGAAGTTTCAGGTGTCTGAAGCGCTGATTACCAAGATTAAGGAAGAAGGGGCTTATCCCGCTGGGTTGCAGCTGGGTGCGATCGCTCAATCCATCGAACAGGCCTAAAATAAGACAACGCTTCTAGCCTTTTAAGCAAGAGAACATCCACAATGACGGTTGCTACCCAGAAACTTACCTTTGAGGAATATCTTGCTTACGAAGATGGTACTGATACTCGGTATGAGCTGGTGTCTGGGGAGCTTGTCCCGATGGGTGTAGGAACGGGTATACATGCATTCATCGTCAAGTTTCTATTAGCACAGATTGAGAAAGTGCTATTTGATATTGAAGAGACTTGCGAAGTATTTCCGAGTTCAATTAGTGTGCGATCGCCTAGAGGCGGACGGCTGGATACCTGTCAAATTCCTGATATCACCGTTATTCCTTTAGCACAAGCGAAACGTCTGCTCGCAAAGGAAGCTGTTATCGAATTTGAGGATACGCCACCACTCATGGTTGTAGAGGTTGTAAGCCCCTCTACAGGGAAGGCAGACTACAAAGCAAAATGGACAGAATACAGCGTTCTAGATATCGCTGAGTATTGGATAGTTGATCCGCTTAGCGATGTTGTCACCGTTTGTGTTTTGGAAGACGGAATGTATACATCACAAGAGTTCCGTAACGAAGACAAGATCCAATCTCCAACCTTTTCTAGTTTTGAGTTGACTGCCGCAAAAGTGCTATCGGGTGGGTTGTCGTAGCGCTTTCAATTTCTGTGTGCGTGAGCGGTTGAGATCTAAGCTCAGTATCAAAGATACGGCCTGCCGCTTGCGTTAAGTCAGCCATAATTTCATTCGGATCAAAAGCTTTCGGTAGATCAGGCTGAGAAATCCTTTCTTCAAATACTTTCTCAAATAGCGCAGGATCTGGCTGCAATCGGATGGAGCCGTGCTGCATAACGCAACCGCTACGGTATGCCTGAGCGCTGCCGATAAGTTTGTAGCCGTCTTCCATCACTAGGTCAGCGGCTGTAGCGGTGCCGAAGCAATTGGGATTGTGAATGTAGCCGCGTCCTGCTTCTCCAAAGGAAAGCTGTACGCCCAACGTTCTCCAGCCGTCGATTAGAAACTGACAGAGCTGACGGTAAACCTCTCGGCGAGAGCCTTTGAGGCCTGATGTGATAAGCGCGTAGGTCAAGATCGCCTTGATGGAGGACGGCTCTGCCGCCAGTGGGTCTGCGAACGAGATCGACGGGTTGACCTTGCCAGGAAAGATGGTTCCAGTGTTCGGGAAACTGGCGCTGGTGATAGCCTAGAGAAATGGTGGGCGATCGCCACGTATAAAACCGCAGGCAGGACGGCTGCAAACCCTTCACATGCTGATCAAGCAGCCAGCTATCAATCGCCATCTGCTCAACGCCTGTGCCCTCATAACAGGGGATGAGCCGCCAGTGGCTATGCTTCATCAGCCGGTCTAATGCGGTTTCGGAGCGGCCACAGTAGCCAGATGAAAAGACCTGTTTCAACTAAACCTGTCACCGTTCTGACAATAAGCAGACGGCTCATCGCTACCTCCACCTGCTCTAAGCCTTCAGGAGACTGGCCTACAGCGGCATTGATAACAGGATTTAACAAGGCGATCGCGACGCCATACAGAACGTAAACAATAACCGCCGGTCTTCGCGTTCGGATCGACAGCCAAACTAGAAAGGCAACTTTTGCGATCGCGGCTGCAACGCCTAATAGTCCCACACCAATATTTACAGCAGACAAAGATTCCATATCAGCTAAGACCGTTCAACAAGCAGGCACTACCTTACGCAGCAGGATAGTCCTTCAAAAGCACTTCGTCATTTTCATCTGCAATTGACGCCACAATCGTCATCAGTCGAGAAATCTCGCTCGCGCTAATATCTAGCAGCGTCCGCGCCGCAAACACCACAACGCTCTGATCGATTAGGCCGAAGCAAGCTTCAAACGTATTGCCACAGTTAAGCGTTAGCAGGCGGCGCATCATGTCGGCTTCGTTTTTTACCGGCAGCTTATGCACAGGCGACCAGACAGTGAGCGTATCGTCGTCTGTCTCACCCGAAAGCTGCACAAACACATCTACCGTGCCGTACTTAAACTTCCACAGATAGCCACTCTCAGAGTGATTCACCATCGCTGAGCCTTCTTGCTCCAAGCTAGCAATGACCGTTTCGATCACCTCCACAGGGCTAGAAGGTGCGTTCTCTTCGCTTTCTTCGGACTGAAGGCTGTCAACGATAGGCGCGCTAGCTGTCATAACAATTTCATTAGATAAAAGAATTATCCCAACTCTATCGCTGGTTTCCCCAAAATGGAAGCACTATCTGACGTGTCCTCTCAAGAGCGCACCTAATAGTTTGCAAAGCCCGGCTGATGGCGAATCAGGCTCAAAAACTCCTCACGAGTCTTAGCGTCCTCATCAAAAACGCCTACCATCGCGCTGGTCACCGTCCAAGATCCTGGCTTTTGCACGCCTCGCATGGCCATACACATGTGGCTCGCTTCCATTACCACCGCAACACCTAACGGGTCAAGAATCTCCTGCACGGCTTCTGCAATCTGACGGTTCAGGCGCTCCTGTACCTGCAAACGACGAGCGTACATTTCTACAATGCGGGCGAGCTTACTGAGGCCTACGACGCGCTGATTGGGAATGTAGGCCACATGCGCGCGGCCCATGAAGGGCAGCATGTGGTGCTCGCACAGGCTAAAAAAGTTGATATCGCGAACGAGCACCATTTCATTGTGGCCCTCGTCAAAAATGGCGTCGTTGACGATAGTTTCTAAAGACTGGGAATAGCCTTGGGTGAGAAAACGCATGGCTTCAGCGACCCGGTGTGGCGTTTTGAGCAGGCCTTCACGCTCTGGGTCTTCACCGACCGATAGCAGCATCGTACGAACGGCTTCCATCATCGGGCCGTTGTCCTTAGTGGGATCTATAGCAGAAGGGTTAGCAGGCGCTGACTGTCCGTGCTTGGTTTCGCGGTTGGGCCGGCTTTTAAGCTTGCCTGTACCATTTGGAGATTCTGCTGTGGTGAGAATGCGATTCTCCTTTGGAGAGGCTTCGCCAACGCTAAAGTCCTGCCCACCGTCAGCCATTGGAACCCCGTCAGAGATAGTCATGAAAAGTGTGTCCTAAATAATCAATCGAACTTTTGAAAAAGCAGTGGCTATAGCGCGCCTTGGCTAGGCGTTAGCGTCAGGGAAGGAATGACCGCGCTGGATGGAAGCTGCACAATTTGCAAAATGGTCTGGGCGACCGTATGCGGACTGAGCATAGCCGTGCGGTCAAAGTCAGCCTGTACCGTGTCGGTGTCCCAAATCGGCGTATTGACCGAACCCGGTGAGATCGTGCACACCCGAATGCCATTAGCAGATTCTTCCGCTGCAATAGCGCTTGATAGGGATACTAAAGCCGCCTTACTTATGCCATAAGCGCCCCAGTTTTCAAAAGACTGCTGCGCTGCAATCGAGGCCACGTTAATGATGAGTCCGTCTGCCTGCTGACGCATACCGGGTAGTACGGCCTGCACCACCTGAAACACACTCGTCACATTGAGATCCATCACCCGCTGCCAGTCGGCCAACGGCATATTGCTCAAACTGCCGGTATAGGCCATGCCTGCACAGTTCACCAGTACGTCAATTGGCCCCACGCGCGCTATGGCCTGCGTAATTAGATCCTTCACCTGAGGCAGATCGGCCAAATCCATCGGAAAGCTTTGGGCCTCTATACCCGATGCAGATAGCATGTTTGCTAAGCTCGATAGCTTGTCTGTTGATCTGGCCACAAGTACCAGATTGAATCCGGCAGCAGCAAAGGCCTTTGCAGTGGCTTCACCGATACCAGAACTTGCGCCGGTAATGAGCACGCGACGGGTCACTCGGCATACACTCCAATCTGCCGAAACTTGTCGTAGCGCTGCGATCGCCTCTGCTCCGGACTCAACTCCAGCAGCACGTTCAAATTCTGCGCCAGCGCCTGCTGCAACGTATTGGCCGCCTCAATCGGAGCCGCATGCGCCCCACCAATTGGCTCAGGCAATAGCTGGTCTAAAATCCCCAGCTTCTTCAAATCCCAGGCCGTTACCTTCAGCGCTTCAGCCGCCTGCGCAGACCGACCGGCATCTTTCCACAAAATAGAGGCGCAGGCTTCGGGGCTAGCGACGTAGTACACCGAATGCTCAAACATTAGGAGGCGATCGCCCACGCCAATACCCAGCGCACCACCCGAACCGCCTTCACCAATTACAGTGCAAATAATCGGCACATCTAAGCGAAACATTTCTCGCAGGTTGTAGGCGATCGCCTCCCCCTGGCCCATTTCCTCAGCCTCAAACCCTGGCCAAGCACCTGGCGTATCAATAAAGGTCATAATCGGCATCCCAAACCGATTCGCATGTTCCATTAGGCGCATCGCTTTTCGGTAGCCACCCGGCACCGGCATGCCAAAGTTACGCGCCACGTTGTCTTTGGTATCGCGTCCCTTTTGCTGGCCTAGCATCATCACGGGCCGACCTTCAAAGCGGGCAATGCCACCGACTAGAGCCAAATCATCTTTGCCGGAGCGGCGATCGCCATGCAGCTCAATCCACTCGTCGCTAATCGCCTGAATATAGTCCAGCGTGCTGGGCCGACGCGGATGACGGGCCACCTGAATGCGCTGAGACGGCGATAGGCTGGTAAAAATTTCCTGCCGCAGCTGCTGAGCCCGAGACTCTAGCTGATAAATCTGGTCAGAAACGTCTACGTCATTATCTTCAGCCAGCTCTCGAATCTGCATAATTCGAGATTCCAGCTCAGCTAAGGGCTTCTCAAAATCCAGCAGAATCGGCCTGCGTTCGGTCGTTGCCATGGGGGGTTACAAAGCTCAGTGCAGTAGATCTAGGGTACCGCAATTGTTGATCCCATAGGAAAGCCCAATGCGGGATAAAGCCGCCCATAACGCAGGTCAATGGCGTTAGGTCAACAGCGGTCTAAACCCGTGCCGACGCGACGCTTCTCCAATCAAATCCATCTTCTCTAAGGTGATTTGGTTACGACCCCAGGAGAAATTGGTGTGCAGCTTTTCAAACTCCAGCAGCATCGATTCTGCAAAGCACGCAAACAGCTGACGCCCCGGCACGTCCATATTCACAATGTTCATAATGTGCCAGTCAATATCGAGCGAATGCTCAACGATGCCGCCTTTAAGCACGTGAATGCCAGGATGAGAAAACGTCGCATCGATATTCTTTGGATAGCCACCGTCTACCATCAAACAGGGCTGCTTAAGCGTGGTCATATCTACGTTTAGACCCTTTGGCAAGCTTGCGACCCAAACCACGACATCGGCCTGAGGCAGGGCGTCATCCATCGGCACCACCCGGCCAAAATCAAGCTCAGCTTGCAGATTATCCAGTCGCTCTTGGTTACGTGCAACCAGCAGCAGATCTTTCACGCCTGTACGCGCCTTCAGCCAGCGACAAACCGCGCTGCCAATATCTCCGGTTGCCCCACAAACTGCAACAGTCGCCTTAGATAGGTCTATGCCGTGCTTGGGTGCGGCTTCTTCAACCTGCTTACAGATGATGTAGGCCGTGTGGGTATTGCCAGTTGTGAATTTCTTAAAGTCTAGGTCTAGATTACGGACGCGCTTAATTTGCTCTAGCTTAAACGTCTCAAAGATGATGGAAGAAAAACCACCTAGCGCGGTGATGTTAATGCCGTTCTTTTGTGCGTGGGCCATCGCGTTCAAAATTTTGCGCGTGGCAGCTTTGATTCGCTTGCGCGCTAGCATCTCTGGTAAAAAGCAAGACTCGACGTACTTCCCTTCAATAACTTGGCCCGTGGCGCTAGTGACCTTGAAATGATCCACAATCTGCGGCGGCGCACTGCACCAAAAGTCTAAATCCTGGTCAGCATATTCGGGATATCCCAAATCACTCGCGACCGACTGAGCATGTTCCAAACTTGTGAGATGACCAATTAAACCAAACATTCAGGGGTACTAACGTCTTGTATACGTTAAAAGTAAGTGAATTGAATTCCCGTCATTCTCTCACCTAACGTGCTTGTGAGGCATTGACCGGAAACGCGGCCCTTTAAAGAGCAAACGGCCCTAACTCAAAGAAGTTAGGGCCGTTAAAGAGGGCTATGCAGCAGCGGCAAGGCCCTGAGCAGATAGCTTCATCACTTCGCGAGCGGTAAAGCCAATGTTTCCGAGGGCTTCACCGTAGGTGATCATGAAGTCTTCGACGAGGGCGTCTTTTTCCATGCCGAGTACAGCAGCATCACCTGCAACTTCATTGAGCATTTTCCACACGAGCGGCAGATTGGCGCGATTAGCTTCTTCTAGCTCGGCTTTAGCGGTTTCAAAGTTAGCTTTTAGCCACTCTTCGCCAAAGTTAAGGTGCATGTACTCGTCTTTAACCACGCCTTCAGTGATTTTACGGGCAAAATCGTCCGCGACGGGAATGTAGATGTTGTAGGCTGCGATCGCAAACGTCTCAATAATCAAAGATTGAATCAGCAGGCAGGTCACGATTTTGCCTTCAGCATATGCCGTTTGAAAGTTATCGTGCAGGCTACCAAAGAACTCTTTGGCAAACGGCATATCGGGCGTAACGCTGAGGTTTTTGCCACAGGCCTGAAACCCACGCATATGCTTTGTTTCCATGCGAGCCAGCTTAATCAGCTCGTCCTTGTGCTCGTTTAGGCGCTCCGCTAACTGCGTGTAGTTGTCGTTAGCTTCGAGTTCTCCTTCAATTACAATCGCATTAATGCGGCTGTAAGCATCCTTATAGGATTCACTCTGGAAGTCCATCACTGGGCTGGCTTCAAGGGTTTGCATAGTTGTATTATCCTGGGTTACTGTAAACGGGCTCGGTACTTTAAGCGTTTTTGTTGCAATCCTTGTTAATCAATTATGAGGTAATTTCTAAGTAAATTACGCACCACTCATAAAGGCTAAGACGCCAAAAACAGCTTCATAGTTCTTACCAATTTATCTTTACCTTATAGCGTATCAGAACCACCCTGAGGAATACGACGCGGCTACGCAAATGAATGGAGCCGCTATCAATAAGGCTTATTGATGGACAGCTGATGTCCGACTGACGGCTAGACTACTTCGCTAGGCACATCGATCGGGGCTTCTGAGCCTCCATTAGCGTTCGCAGCAGCGACATTGCTAGCAGGCATCTCATCGCTCAGCATTTGCAGCCGAATCTGCCGAGAATTGGGACTGTCCGCCTCGCCTAGCTGCACTTCAATCATCTCGCTACACAGCGGCGCAAGTGCGCCTAGTAAGGCTCTTAGGTGTGGTGTACTCTCACCACTATCGACATACACCCGATCAGAGAGCTTGTTCATACGTTTCCAGGCGGTGTAGAGCTTCACCGTCGCCTGCTCTAGCTGGGTGGCCTGATTCACTAAGTCTGCTGCTGAGTTCAAACAGCCTACGCGCAGGGCTTCATCTAAAGCCAGCTCTAGGTCTATGTTTCCAGTATCAAGCGTGCGAACCTGAGCGGCGGCTTCTATGTAGCGCGAAAGATACTTAGCCTCTGCCGTCACCTGCTTAAGCATATCCACGTCGGGGTTTTCATCAATTTCGTTTTTGAGCGTTTGCTGATGAGCCGCTGGCAGCTTCTCCATTTCCTTGACTAGCGGCGCTAGGTAGCGAGAAGGAATCGTATTGTCTGCGGCTTTTTCGCGCACCGACTCAGGAATCAAATCTGAGTTCATAGCTGTCCAATCGTCGGAGAGCGTTTTGACCTCCTTGCGCGTAATTTGCTCGCCGCGTTTTGCCGCTTCGCTCACGATCTGCTGCACTTCTGGGGAGGCTTGGGCCGTCTCCATAAAGGCGCGCTTGCTGAAGCGGTTCACGTCTTTGGTTTCAATTAGGCCGTCTTCCAGCATCTGATCGGCGCTGTTGGCTAGGTCTATGAGCACGTAGGCTTGGCTTTTGCTCACGTCTCTGTCTTTTAGCCAGTTCAGAAAGCCAGTGCCCCTAGAGGTGTCTTCGGCGGTTTCCTTGCTTTGGACGTCTGCTGTACCGCCACGTTTTTCTCGATCGCGGACGACGCGTAAAATGCGGCCGCGCCAGATATCGGTTTGCAAATCAAAGCGATCGCACACCTGCCAAGCCACATCCACCTGCTGGTGAAAGTCATAATCAGAGAGATCGCTCTCTACATCTGGCAGCGAAACCTCTAGCTCAACCGACTGATCCGGGCCTGAAATATCTGCCGTGAACTGCTTAGCTGTCATCAAAAACCTGGCGGCGCGGGGCCAAATGATAGGAGCCGAATTATTATGCCACAGCCCCCCGCTTCGGATGGCTTCACCCGATCGTTTTTTGGCCTTAGCCCAAACCGCCTAAAAAGCTAAAAATCTGAGCAACGACCCATACTGAAAGCGTCGCCATGCCAAGCACCAGCGCTAACAGCGCCACAATCACAACCACGGCAAACACCTTATCTGCCGCCCGACTCGGCACAGGGTTGGCAATATGCTTTTCTAGCAGCGCGACGTTTTGACTATTCGCCTTCCAGCCCACATCGAACAGATCGCCTAGCACCGGCACCAGCCCGGTCAGCGTATCTATCAAAATATTCACACCCATTCGACCGAGCGTCGGTGCGGGCAAACCCATCCTCGCGCCTTCAAACACGATATAGACTGACATCGCGCCTGTGAGCACGTCGCCCCCGCCAGGAAGCACGCCCAAGATAGGGTCTAGGCCAAAGCGAAGATCTGTGCCGGGAATGGCGATCGCATTATCCAACAGGTGGCTTAGCTGCCGCAGCCGCTGCAACGAAGGCGGCGCATCAACAGATGAATTGACCTGATGAATATTTGGAGAAGTTTTTGAATAACCGGCACGCCCGAAGTCTTTATTCGTAGATTTTTTACCCAGACGCTTTCTAAAAGCCATAAAACCTCTATATAAAAGGAAACTTGCCAGTACAAACTTGCCAGTACAAAGTTCTTAAACGAAGCCTAGCCGTTGTTTTGATACGCTAGTTCATTATTAGCTAAGCACTTTCGAGACCCTTCTTCATTCAGAAGGATCTTCTTCTATCCTTTCATTCACTTAAAGTCATGACAGAACCTACCACCCAAACGTGTCCGATTTGCAGCGTGAAAATTCAGGTCGGTGCGGCCGGAGGCGATCGCGTCACCTTTTCCTCTGGCCCTCAGGGCACTCGTGCCAAGCTATGGGCCAGAGTCTGCCAGTTCAACAAAAAGCCAGGCTGCATTAACGAACAGGGCAAAAGCGAAAACATCACCGCTGATGACTACTACAAGCCTGAAGCGCCATCAAGTAATCCGTAGCGCGCAATCCCTGGCCAGCAGACTGAGCTAATTAGGTCAGATCTCATCTAAATTCCTGAAAATGTCCGTAATATGGACGGTTTATACTATCGCTGACTGCTCAGAAGCCACCTTCAGGCGATCGCAAGCTCAACTGTGTCCATCAACACCCAGATTTACCGCCAGCATGAAACCAACCAGATTTCTATCGCTCCTAGCCCCTGCCCTTCTCCTATCCACCGGACTCTCAGCAGGTCTCAGCGCGACCAGAGCCTCCGCTCAGATGTACAACCCCGCTGACATTAGCACCGAAGAAATCACCGACACGCTTTCAACTGCTGACATTCCTACTGGAGCTGGTGGCTTCGCCCGCGACTACGTGGTCAATCTAGAAGCGGGCGATCAAATCACCATTGATGCCACCTCTGACGAATTTGACACGCTCGTCGTCCTGATGGATGGCAACGGCATCACCGTCAGCGAAAACGACGACGGCCCCGACGGCTCCACGAACTCTCTGCTGTTTGCCCGCATCAACGACGCAGGCAGATACACCATCCGCGTCCGCTCCTACGCAGGTGGCGGCGCAGGCCCATTCGACCTCAAGCTCACCCGCCTCCGCCCGATCTAAGGCCTTTGAGCTTTAGCAGCATTCTTTGTAGGGTGAGTCAACCGCGCTGCACTATTTCATCCCATTGACTGAACCCTACAAAAACTTTCTTGCGAGCGTCCCCCTATTTTGCTAATTTGGTTAAGCGCAAAACGCGCAAGCCGGGATAGCTCAGCTGGTAGAGCAGTGGATTGAAAATCCTCGTGTCGGCGGTTCAAGTCCGCCTCCTGGCATCTTAGATATAAAAATTAGCTCAAGACTTGACTGATTAGATCTTTTATTCTGAAGAACTTTAAGCTTCTCGTGTCGAGGATCAAAGTCCACCTCTTTGTACTTTAGATATTTTAAGAGTTGGTAGAATTACGATTCGTTAAAGTAGCTGTCATAGGGAAAAATTGAGCATTATTTTTCAGCAAATCCCTGCAACTCTATATTTGGCTTCTCTTACAGCTTTAGCAACGTTAGCTGGTGTATTCATTACGAACAGAGCTACCTACAGCAGATTGAAATTACAGCTTGAGTACGAGCAAAAAGAAAAGCAGAGAGAGAGTTTACTCAGCAAGTTGGAAGAGCTATATCTCTTAACTAGTCGGTGGTCATATCTTTCTTCAACTACACACTCCTATACACGCTCTTGGATAGAAGGTAATCTCACCACGGAGCAGATAAATCAGCACCTAAAATCTGAGGAGAAAGTTGACTATCACTCAATCGACATGCTAATTAGTTTGTACTTTCCTGAACTCAAGATCGGATGATCCGGTAGGGCAATCTAGTACTTTGCAAATGCTACAGCCTGTTCATACTGAATATGCAAAAAAGTCTGAAAGTTTCAAGGAAGTCGTTGCAAAACAGGTCACAGCTATATCAGCGAGCATAGGCTAGCTATTCCTATCTACTGTGATTATGTGCTCTTATAGCCAGTCAACTCCGAACGCTAGCTGTAAGCCTCTAGCCTAGCTGATTAATCCCACAAATATTCTAATTTCAGCGCAGAGACATAGCGATATTTATATTGGTTATAGTCTTGCTACGGTTGCATTTATTTGTTGTTGCTATGGCATTAGAAAGAATAGAAACAACGAACACAGCCAGCTATGAGGTTTCCACTAAACTAGTGCGCTTCTCTTTCAAAAATTCGGCAAAATTTCTAACTTCTTCTAAAGTTTGTTCCGGCAATTCATCTATCAAGACTAGCAGCTGAGCGCGAACACCTACTGTTTCGCTAGCGGGCGCAATCAAACAGAGCTGATGAGGGGAAACTGTCTCAACGCCTAAAGTGTTCATAAAAGAGTCGGCTGCTTCACGAGTGCTCGGAGTAAAGTCACCATCATCCGTTAAGGCAACCCAGTCACCAAACAGCTCTACTAGGTAGGCTTCACCTTGATTGAAGACTTCAACAATAGAGCCAAGGCACCCTTCTGACGCGACACCACCACCTTCTAACAAGATCTCTTCTCTCGTCTTAACGGAATCAAAAAGTTGAAACTGGCTCATGATAACCTCTGATATCTTTCTGGAGTCACGGTAACAAGTTGAGCAGTCGATTCTCCTGTCAGCACTATCCAAACAGTTTTAACAAGTCGCGTCCTACCCGATGGGCCAATAATAGAAATGATAGCCTGATAGCGCTGGCCGTATTCATTCGGCTTAACGGCCTTAAGGCTGTTAAGCGTAACTTGGGCTAGCAGTGACTCGCGGATAGCCTCCGCACTTGAGAAACCTAAGATCTCGCGCCAGAATTTTCGCTTGTCACCGCCTTTACCAGGTGAAGCGGTACTGTTCAGTAAATATTCAGCTTTAGCTAGCGAAATCTTCAGCCGTTCAGGAGCCATCGCGAATACATTTCCAAGAAGCGAGGAAAAGCTGCTTCAGCAGTATAGAACCCTTTTGCAAGGTATGTGCGTCAGGAAAGAGAAAGTAGCGGCTGACCCTCATGGATATCCTAAACAACGAGAATAATAGTGTTCCTCAAGTTGGGGTGGTTGTGATTGGTCGGAATGAAGAGGCGTATTTGGAGGCGGCTTTGAAGGCGGTAATGGGAGAGGGGCACAAGATTGTTTATGTGGATTCGGGCTCTACGGATGAGAGTGTGGCGATCGCACGCCACCTAACCATCCCCATCATCGAACTAGACCCAGCGCGTCCGTTCACCGCTGCTCGCGCCTACAACGAAGGCTTTGAGCAGTTGTTGTCGCAATATCCCGCTCTAGAATTTGTTCAGTAATGCGCGCTAGTGCCTTTGCTGAGGTAGGGGGCTTTAATGGGCAGATGATGGCAGGGGAAGAGCCTGAGCTGTCGCTGCGGATGCGGCAGGCGGGCTGGCAAATTTGGAGAGTCGATGCGGATGCGGCGTTTCACAATAGCTGTATCGATAGGTTCTCTCAGTGGTGGGACAGGTGCCGCCGGGAAGGGAATGCGTATGCTGAGGCGGCTTGGATGCATGGCTTAGGAGCAGAGAGCCACCGACTTCGCCACTGCCTGAGCGTTGGCTTTTGGGGATTGCTGCTTTGGGTTGCAGCTGGGCTGGCGATGCTAAGTCACGGATGGAGTTTGTCGCTGCTGCTGTTGTATGCATGGCTGTGGCTGGGAGTGTTTGTGCGATCGCCTGCTGAAAATCAGCTCAACCGTGCAGACGCTGCGCTGTATGCCAGCTTTTGCATTTTAGGCAAGTTTCCACAGCTTTTAGGTCAGCTAAATTTCTTTTGGCATCTAATTCAACAAAAAACACCGAGTCTGATTGAATATCGGCTGAGTTCACCTGAGAAATAAATCCGTGGTGAAGTGAGCACGATATTTCAGTTTTGTTTGATAAGAATCCTTAAAAAGGAGGACGTACTGCTACAAACAGCAGTGCTACGGTCTGAGTATTAATAAATTGAAACATAGCCTATATCCGACCATTAAAGTCAAGGATGGCGGTTTCTGATAAATACTCGCAGATAAACTGCATCACAATGTCGAACTATCTTCTTCCAACGGGCACGCCCGAGCTTTCTTCACCTCACAAGCGGCCGCTTAACAACGTTGAAAGAATCATGGCACTTCGTGAGCACGAGGTGATGAGCGAACCGCCCAAACGATCGCTAAACGATATTACAAAGCTAGCGGCTCAGCTGTGCGATACGCCGATTGCCAGAGTGACGATGGTGGAGAGCGACTGCCAGCGATTTATTGCGCACGTGGGTTCAGATCAAGAAACGGCGCCCATAGAGGACGGGTTTTGTCCGCTTGTCGTGCGGCAAGGTCAGCTGCTAATTGTTGATGACGCGCCAGCAAGTCCGCTGTTTTCCCAAAATCCAATGGTGGTAGAACGAGGCATTCGCTTTTATGCAGGCGTGCCGTTAGTGACAGCAAGCCGCTACGTAATCGGCGCGATTTGTGTCATGGACTTTGTGCCTCGCGAGCTCTCCGCTTCACAGATAGAGGGCTTAGAAACGCTGGCCCGTCAGGTTATGAGCCAGCTAGAGCTAAGCCTTACTCAGCAAAAGATAGCGCAGGCGAGCCACACGCTTGCCGCCGTTTCAGCGGGGATGGCAGCTGAAGTCGGCAGCCGCTTTTTTCCAACGCTGGTGCAGAACATTACCGAAGCGCTGGGCGTGGACTACGCCTATATCGCTCTGATCAGTGCCAACAAGCCTGGGATGATGGAGACAATAGCGGTTTGCCATCAGGGAAAGCCTGCTGATAATTTTGAATACGACCTTTCTAAAGCGCCCTGTTTCGATGTCATAGAAGCCGGTGAATTTCGCTATTATGAGCGCGATTTACCGCGCCTTTATCCTGAAGAGCCTTCGATTTCTGAGCTGGGCATTGAAGGCTATGCGGCGATACCCTTTATGGATGTCTCTGGCCAGCCACTGGGTGTCCTCGCGACGATGAGAACACAGGCGCTGTCGAATCCTGAGGCGATCAAAGCATTGCTGACTATTTTTAGCGTGCGGATTTCGGCTGAGCTAGAACGGCAGAAGGATGAGGCCGCGCAGCAAGATCTGCTGGCTAGAGAGCAGGCGGCTAGAGGGCAAGCTGAACTCGCCAGTCAAATGAAGGATGATTTTTTGGCGGTGGTGTCTCATGAATTGCGATCGCCACTTAATCCCATTGTGGGCTGGGCAAAGCTGTTGCGCCGAGGCTCGTTGAGCCCAGCCAAAGTGGACACCGCGCTAGAAACCATTGAGCGCAACGCACTGCTCCAGGTGCGACTGGTAGACGATCTGTTAGATGTTTCTCGAATTTTGCGAGGCAAGCTCTCTTTGAACAAGGTGCCTGTGAAGCTAGAGGCTGTTGTCACAGCGTCCATTGGAGCCATTCGTTTAGAAGCCGACCGCAAGCACATCACTATCCAGCAAATAGACATCACGGGCAGCTCGACTCACCTGCTCGTTTTGGGCGATGAAGTCCGACTACAGCAAATCTTCGGAAATTTGCTCTCTAACGCGGTTAAGTTTACGCCTAACAACGGACACATCACCGTGCAGCTATCGGCTACCGATCGGTTTGGCAGCGTGCGGGTGCAAGATACCGGCAGAGGTATCAGCGCCGAGTTTCTACCTAGCGTGTTCAAACGATTTAGACAAGAAGACTATTCCACCACGAGACATTTTGGCGGGCTAGGACTAGGCCTGTCGATTGTGCAGCAGCTTGTAAAAATGCACAGTGGCAGCGTGGATGCTAGCAGCCCTGGAGAGGGCCAAGGGGCCACATTTACCGTCACAATTCCGCTGATGGCCTCACCATAACTGTTCAAAACTCTCTTAAATAAACTGACCTGATAGGCCCTTACGGCTAACCCCCAAATTCCTTACGGCTACCTGTACTGTAGGAGCCATTTGGCCATGTTAATGTTCAATACGTGATTAAGTTTTTTTTCAAGAGAGCATGGAACTGACGCGGCAGCTGAGACCGAGACTAAAGGGGGATATGTTGTGACCGAATTTCAAAGTACGGCGCTAACGGGCCTGCATATTTTATCGGTTGACGATAATAAAGACTCTTTAGAAATTACTGCCTACGCCTTAGAGCTAGCAGGCGCGACGGTCACAAGCGTTTCTTCGGGAGAGCAGGCACTTCAGGCGCTAGCTGAGCTTGCACCAGAAGTGTTGATTAGTGATGTGGGCATGCCTGATTTGGATGGCTACATGCTGATCGCCAAGATTAGAGCGCTGCCGTTGGATAAAGGCGGGCAGATTAAAGCGATCGCGCTGACGGCCTATGCTCAAGAGGCCGACCGACAGCGCGTATTAACAGCAGGCTTTCAGTGCCATCTGACGAAGCCTGTCGATCCAGACGTGCTGGTTTCTACCGTGGGTGAGATCATCAGAAATCAAAGCGAAACGTAGTTAAAACGGTTGAGATCAACGCTGGTCACGCCGTTTAGATAGGCGATCGCATCTCCTTGCGCCAGTATCCAGGTGCCCGCTGCATCAGACACCGCAGAATATTCACTGGCCGTGCCGTTGAGCTGTAGCTGATCGACCCCGACCGTAAAGTCATCAATATAAACAGAATCTGCCCAGCCCTGATCGGCATAGTAGGTACCGTTGAAGTCACCCAGCACAAACAGATCGGCGCTGCCGCCACCAAAGGCATAGTCACGGCCTGAAAAGCCTAGAATTCTATCGGCAGAGTCGCCGCCTACGAGCAAATCATCACCAACAGAGCCGCCGACGTCGTCATACTCACGAATTTCAGGCTGTACAGAAAAAAGAGAAGAGGGAATTTCAGGAGCGATCGCCGCCGTATCAGGAACTTCAGCGGCTGTCACACTATCTTCTGCGGCCTCCTTCAAGTAAATGACCGCTGAGCCTAGCAAATCAAAGTCAATGACCCCGTTTAGATAGGCAACCGCCGTACTGTTGTCCTCCCCAAACATCAGCCAGGAGCCCTGATCGCTGCTATTAACGGTGTACAAGTCACTGCTGCCAAACAGCACCAGACGATCTTCACTCACATCAAAGCCATCGACATAGGCGCTATCTAGCCAGCCATTCGCCGTATAGTAGCTGCCCTGTTCATCGCCTAAAAAGATCGTATCTTTGCCGCTAGCAACGTTCACATAATCTCTTTCAAACGCACCTCTTCTTTGAGCATTTGTTGCAAAAATATAGTTGTCGCCGCTGCCCGCCAAAATAGCATCGTTGCCACCCGCCGTAAAAATGTTGCTACTGCCCGATATACCCTGCAACAAATCGTCGCCATTAGTACCCACCAGCTGCACCGTTCCGGCTGGGCGATTGAAGCTAATGGGCCGACTGCCCGTTGTGGCCTCTGGCATCACCGATAACAAAGCGCTATCGTGCCTACCCAGCAGGTCGTTGAGTAAGCTCTCTGGGGCATCTGAGGCTATGCTAGCGTCTGCGATATTAGCAGATATCATCTCTGTTGTTCCTGAAATAAATAAGAGCGTGAGACTTAAGAGAGGCACCTTGGAATCAGTCAGCAGTTTTCTCATTAAAAGAGAAAGGTAAGTGGAGGCTACGGCTGCTGCTGACCGATAGCCCCCTTTTTAGGGCGCGATCGCGCTAGCCGATAAACGCATCAGCGAACTTTCGACCCAGTGCCAGATGGCCCGCAGAGGTGAAGTGAACACCGTCTGTGTTGACGGGCAAATCATCGGTATTCACCAATGAGTTTTTAGCACTAGCGTTGGCTACGTTAGCCTGCGCCGCTCGCACCGTGTTGGCTTCTGAGTAGAAAAACGGCGTGAGTTCCTCGTGCAGTCTGCCGATCACAAAGTCCATATCTTGACCATAGCGACTGCGAACATCCCCAATCAGCGTATCAAGATTGTTTTGATATCTCGCTGCGCGGCCCGCATCAAAGGCATCGTTTTCGCCCTGCATCCACAGCATGCCTTCAACGTCGTAGCCAATGCCCGCATTCGTGAGGTTCGCTAGCGCGCCACCGACCCACTGCGTGAAGTTGTCGTACTGGTTGTTATTACCATTTACGTTCCAGTCCACATCCAGGCTAGTCGCGCCCACGGCGTACTTAATTAAGTATGCTTCCTCGCCATCTACCTGGCCGCTCGCTTTAGCGGCTGCCAGCTTATGGCCAAAGCCAATCTCTGCGCCAAATCCAGGCTGCCCGCCAAAGTTACCGTTAAACCCTGGTTGCAGATCGATATAGGAGTTGGTGCCCTGGCTCCAAATTTGCACAGCCGGTAGCGGACTGCCTTCTGGCTTGCCGTTAAGGAAGGTGCGATCGCTTGTATCACCGGCCATGTTCGACTGACCACCTAGCAAATAAACAGACACCTTGTTGGTCACTTCTACCTGAATAAACTGGCTGTCAGCTCGACCGGTAGAGTCGGTAGCCAGTACGTTGAGACGGTAGATGTTGTTGCGATCGCTATCTCTAGCATTCTCAAAATCAGGCGCGCTCTTAAAGAAAATCTCGCCCGTATTCGCATCAATATCGAACAAGCCTTGATCTTCACCCGCGTTAATGCGGTAGGTAATGCCGTTACCTTCGGTTTGCCCGTCAGCATCCGTCACCGACATATCAACCGCGAGCCGGTTGTTTTCCTGCATCCGGACAAAGGCAGAATCGCCACCCCCATTGCTGGTAATCACAGGCGCGCTCCCGCCTTCAGCAACGTCTTTTACAACCACAGAAAGAAACTGGCTATCGGCCTGACCGCGACTGTTTTGCACCAGCACATTGGCAAAGTAAACGTTGTCACGGTTCGCATCGGCCGGATTTTCAAAGTCAGGCGCGCGCTTAAAGGAAATAACGCCCGTATTGGCATTAATGTTGAACAAGCCAGCATCATCACCGGCATTCAGCGAGTACGTCAGGCCGTTTTCACTCCCTGCCACGTTCACATCGGTAACCGCCGTATTCCCTTCATTAACGTTGATAACCGCCGAATCATTACCACCATTGCTCGTGATTCTAGGCTGACCACCGCCTGGGTTGCCCCCACCGTTTTTCACCTCGACATTGTACGACTGGATATCCTGCTGCCCGGTATAGTCAATCGCTAAAATGCGAACGTCATAGTTATTGTCGCGGTTCGCATCGGCAGGACTATCAAAGTTAGGCGCGTTCTTAAATGAGAGCACGCCCGAGTTGTTATTAAGATCAAACAAATACGAATCATTGCCGCCGTAGAAGTAGTACTCTACGCCGTAGCTTTCGTTAAAGCCGCCTTTTGCCCCGGTTACGTTAAAATCAGTAACCGCAGTAGCGCCTTCATTCACAGTCAGCGCCTTGCTGTTAGTAATCTTAAACTGATCGCCCGGTGGATTCACCTTAACCTGCATCGCCTGCTGGTCGTACTGCTGCGTCCAGTCAATTGCAAGAATGTTGATGTCGTAAACGTTGTCACGGTTCGCATCCGTCGGATTGTTGTAGCTGAATTCTCCTTTAAAAGAAACAATGCCCGTATTTACATCGATATCGAATAGATAAGAATCGTTGCCGCCCCAGAAGTAGTACTCTACGCCAAAGCCCTCACGGTAGCCATTAGCGCCCTGGACGTTCACATCTGTAATATATGAGCCGCCATCGCTAACGACAACCGTTGCTGTATCTCTACCGCCATTGGTCAAAATTCTAGGCGTGCCCAGCGTGCCCAAGTAGCCCTGCTGCCCTGCCTCGCTAATGGCAAAAGCCGACTCAATGCTGCCGGTGGCGACCTCCAAGTCCCAGTCGCCGCCGAGCTGAGCGCTGCCAGTAGTGTCATTAGAGGCCTGAATATCTGCGCCCGTTAGCGCGGCAAGCTGATCAACAAATGCATTCCCTGTTTCACCTTTGGCAACGTCGCAGCCGTACAGCAGCACGTCACCTGTTTGCGACTCACCCCAGCTAGCCAGCTCATCGCTAAAGCCCGTGAGATTATCGGCAGTGAGCGTGGTGGCACCTAGCTGCAAAGCGCCTTCGTCACCATGGGTAAAAATGTGAACACTCTCAATGAGGCTGCCGCTATCTTGAAGCTGCAAAAGCCTATCGTTAATAGCACTCACACCGTCCGTATCAGCATCAATGAGATAGACGGTCGTATCGCCTAAAGAGGCAATTAGATTATCGACATCCGCTAATCCGCTATCGACAAAAGCAACCGACTGAGCACCGATAGCAGAGGGCAGATCTGTAGCGCCCACAGGCAAAATAGAACCTGCGATCGCCTCATCTAGCTCGTTAACCGTTGGACTGGTCGTAGCTTGTAACATATAAGTTTCCTAACTTGAGGTGACCTGCGAATTGTGGTGAATTGGATCATCGTGAACGCAAGGCCTATGAACTGAGAAAGTAGACATCAAACGGAGGGGCGCTGTTGTAAGCACCGTCGAAAGCACCCTAAAGAACGCATCCGAAAGAGCGCCTCAAGTTAATGCATGTAAAGAGAGCAACCCCTGAGCAGCGGTTTAAGCAAGCGCAGGGTGCCGCTCTTAGGACAGCCGTTCAGCCGCAAAATCAATCAGAATTGATTAAAAACAGGCTTAAAGTCACGTATTTACTTCTTTTCTACGACGGCACATCCAATAGCAGGTTCCGTCAGCATATTGGCCGATCTCAGATGATGGTTTGGGGAGAAAGTTATGTGAAAAGCACCCGCAAGTTATGTCGCCTACAGATAAATTCACATACCAATATCCGTGATATTTCGTAGCGAGAGTATGAAGGCTTCATGATGTGTAAGGCGCTTTCGTAAAGGTGAAAGTTCCATAGCTTCTCCATATCTTCATCAATACGCAGTGTGTTTTATCTGATACAGCACTTGTTTTTAGCTACGGAGAGATGAATCGCTACATCGCTTTATAAATAATTTGTTAAGAAAACTGGAGCTTCAGCCGTATTTTTTACCAGAGCACTGCTGGAGAAGAAAGTATACGAGCTTTTACGCGACCCCTTAAAATACAAAAAGCCCCTAAAATCACTGCCTTTATGACCGCTTCTGACGCTGGCTCCGACCCTCAAAAGAATCACAGGGATAGTCACGGAGGCCAGTACGGCATTCCTGAGCGGCTAGCCAAGCACACCGTTCGCTATGCGGACTATCGCGAGGTTAGCCGTGAGGACATGACCCCAATGATGCGTCACTACGCAGAGGTGAAGGATCAGCATCCGCACGCGCTGCTGATGTACCGGGTGGGTGATTTTTTTGAGACCTTTTTTCAAGATGCAATTACGATTGCGCGCGAGCTGGAGCTAGTGCTCACGAGCAAAGATTCGGGCAAGGCCATTGGCCGAGTGCCGCTATCAGGCATTCCCCATCACGCGCTGGAGCGCTACTGCACGCAGCTGGTAGACAAAGGCTATGCGGTGGCAATTTGCGACCAGGTAGAAGATCCGGCGCAGGCGGTGGGCTTAGTGAAACGGGAGGTGACCCGGATTATTACGCCGGGTACCGTGATTGAAGAAGGCATGCTGAGCGCTAGACGCAACAACTTTTTGGCGGCAGTGGTGATTGCGGGCGACCACTGGGGGCTCGCACATGCGGATGTTTCGACCGGTGAGTTTTTAACCACGCAATCGACTGATTTGGATGAGCTGGCTCAGGAGCTGCTGCGGCTTCAGCCAGCCGAGGTGCTGGTGCCCACGAACGCGCCAGACTTGGGATCGCTGCTCAGACCAGGGGAGAAGTCTAGCCAGCTGCCGGACTGTTTGCCGACCCAGTTTTGCTATACGTTTCGATCTCAGGGGCCGTTTACTAAGGCGGAGGCACGGCAGCGGATGTTGGAGAGTTTTCGGGTGCGATCGCTCGAAGGATTTGGCTGCGATCGCCTCCCCCTAGCCACCCGAGCAGCTGGCGGACTGTTGGAATATTTAGAAGACACCCAAAAAGAAAGTGTTGCGCCGCTACAAAACCTCTCTACCTATTCAATTACTGAATTCCTGGTCATCGACAATCAGACCCGGCGAAATCTTGAAATCACTCAGACCTGCCGGGATGGCATCTACAACGGCTCACTGCTGTGGGCACTGGATAAAACGGTGACCGCGATGGGCGGGCGGGCGTTGCGACGCTGGCTGTTGCAGCCGCTGCTGAGCATCAGCGGCATTGGCGCAAGGCAAGATACGGTTGAAGAATTGGTGACCAATGGCAGCTTAAGACAGCAGCTGCAACAGTTGCTGAGGCAAATTTATGATTTGGAGCGACTGGCGGGTAGAGCTGGATCGGGGACGGCGAATGGGCGAGACTTGGTGGCGATCGCAGATTCCTTCGTCAAGCTACCTGAGCTAGCGGCACTGATGAGCCATGCCAAGTCTCCTTATTTAGTCAAGCTTCAGGATGTCCCCCCTGAACTCTCAGAGCTTGGCAGCGTCTTGCAGGCGCATTTAGTTGAGAAGCCACCTTTGTACTTAACGGAGGGAAATTTAATTCGAGATGGGGTGAATGAAAAGTTGGATGAGCTGCGATCGCAAGTCACCACCGATCAGCAGTGGCTCGCTAACTTAGAAACAACAGAGCGAACCCGCACCGGTATATCAAATCTCAAAGTCGGCTACACCAAAGCCTTTGGCTACTACATCAGCATCTCTCGCAGCAAGTCCGACCAGGCCCCAAGCGACTACACCCGCAAGCAAACGCTCACCAACGAGGAGCGCTACATCACCGACGACTTAAAAAAGTGCGAAGCGCGGCTGATGACCACAAATAAAGAGATTCAGGATCTCGAATACAGCATCTTTATCGGTCTGCGCGAGCAGGTCGCCGAGCAGGTAAAGCTTATTCGTGAGGTCGCCGATAAAAGTAGCGGCAGCAGACGTTCTGGCAGCGCTTGCAGAAGTCGCTATCTATCAAGGGTATGCGAGACCTGAGATAGTCACCGGTCGTCCTGTTTTTATCGAAGACGGTCGTCATCCGGTGGTAGAACAGTCTTTGCCCGCTGGCTTTTTTGTTCCTAATGACACGGGCCTCGGCAGCGTCACCAGCACGCCAGCAACAGAAAGCAACAGAGTCACGCCTGATTTGATTATTCTTACTGGCCCGAATGCAAGCGGCAAAAGTTGCTATCTACGCCAGATTGGGTTAATTCAGCTGATGGCACAGGTAGGGAGCTTTGTGCCTGTGAAAGCTGCGACTTTGGGGGTGTGCGATCGCATTTTCACCCGCGTCGGCGCAGTTGATGATCTTGCCACCGGCCAGTCTACCTTCATGGTGGAAATGAATGAAACTGCGAACATTCTCAACCATGCCACGCCACAGTCTTTAGTATTGCTAGACGAAATTGGCCGAGGCACCGCCACCTTTGACGGCCTTTCAATTGCCTGGGCGGTGGCGGAGCATTTGGCCAGTGAGCTAGGCGCGCGCACTATTTTTGCCACGCACTATCACGAGCTAAACGAGCTGGCCTCTATTCTCTCAAACGTGGAGAACTTTCAGGTGACGGTGAAGGAGATGCCGGATCAGATTATCTTTTTGCATCAGGTGCGGCCGGGTGGGGCGGATAAGTCTTATGGGATTGAGGCGGGGCGGTTGGCGGGATTGCCATCGTCAGTGATTAGCAGGGCGCGGCAGGTGATGAGCCAGATTGAGCAGAATAGTACGATTGCGGTGGGGTTGAGAGAGCCGCAGGGGGAGAAGGGGAAGGAGGAGAAGGGAAAAAGGAAGGCAATTCTCCTACAGAGAGGCGCTGCCAACGCGAAGAAGAAAGTAAAGGATAGGGTGCCAAAGGTGGAAGAAGAACATATTGAGGCGAAAGCTGAAAAGGGGCCGGAGGAGCAGTTGGATATGTTTGGGGTTTGATGTGCAGAAAGTGAGGTGAGAGAGAGTCGGCTTTGTAGCGTGGTTTGTTGACCCACCCCGCCCTGTGGGCACCCCTCCAGAGGGGATTACTTTTGGCTGGGGTTAGTAGGTGGCTGAGAACCTGCGTTATTTTGTGGCATGGGCTTGTGCTGATGTTTAATAATCCATTTAGAGATTGTTTGGCAGACCTTATTTGGATGAGTTCTGACTTCTTTGTCACTAAATCTGAGAAAGCGAATGCCCAGACCTTCTAGACGAGCTTGGCGTTCTTGGTCGTAGGCTTGAGCGGCTTCACTATCGTGAATTGAGCCGTCTACTTCGATGACGAGTGCCAGCGACTTGCAATAGAAATCAACAATAAATTGATCAATCGGCTTTTGTCTGTCAAAGTCGTAGCCCATCATCTTAGAGTTCTTCAGATGATGCCATAAGATAATTTCACCTTGCGTCGAATGATTGCGCAGCTCCCTAGCACGCGCTTTCAGCTTAGGGCTGTAGTGAACGATATGTTTTTCCATAAGCTAATGATTCCCGTGAGCAGATAGCGAGGGCACGCATTAAGCCCACACAACGTAGCCGCACAATTAGAGCCACTGTCAAAGGTAAAGCCCCTCTGGAGCGCCTGTGTGCACACAACTATAAGACTATTGGCTCGGTGCCACAGATTACCCACCCCGTCGCTACGCGCCACCCCTCCAGAGGGGATTTGTATTGGCTGTGTAGCTGCAATAGATCGCTTTTATCGACATAGCCTAGAGTAGATCCCCTCTGGAGGGGTGCCCGCAGGGTGGGGTGGGTCAGCACCTGTAGCAACTCACCAACCACAGTATTCTCTGAAGCAAAGCATACCGCTGCAAATTGACTGCTTTTACGGGATAATCAAGCTTACTACCGCCTTCTCCAATGCAGAGATTTCCACCCTAACTCCACTCAAACCAAGCACAATGCCTCACTCCGACCCTATTGAAGTTTTCATCTCCTATTCTCACAAAGACGAAGACCTCAAAGAAGAACTCTATGTTCACCTGGCCAATCTAAAGCATCAAAAAAAGATTCAGCCCTGGCAGGATCGAGCGATTGAGGCAGGCAATGAATGGGATGCTGAAATAAAGGAACGGCTAGAGTCTGCGGGCATTATTTTGCTGTTGGTGACGCCTCGCTTCATTGCTTCGGAGTATTGCTTTGGCGAAGAAATGAAGCGGGCGATGGAACGACACGAGGAAGGCAGTGCCAAAGTCATTCCGATTTTGATGAAGCCTTGCGATTGGAAGGGAACGCCCTTTAGTAAGCTTCAGGCTTTACCGAAGGATGCACAGCCTGTTTCTACCTGGCGCGATCAGGATGAAGCACTGCTAGATGCGGTGAACGGGATTCGCCGTACGGTGGAGACGCTGCTAAAAAAGTAACCCGTCTTCGGCCTCAGCCCAGCACCTCAAACGAGGACGGAATATTATCGGTGCCAGCGATGGCTAGAGATCGGTCGCCTTTTATCACAGGGATGCCGATTACGGAACCGCGTGATTTCTTTGGGCGCACAAAGGAGCTAAAGCGCCTCTTTGGCATGTTGAAAACGCATCCGCTGCAAAATGCGGCCATCATTGGGCAGCGACGCTCGGGTAAAACGTCTTTGCTGAATTATTTACGAACGGTTACGACGACACCGCCCGAGCAACTGCGACCGGGGCAGCGTTCGGACTGGTTGCCGAATCCTGAGCGCTATCGGTGGATTTTTGTGGACTTTCAGGACAAGCGAATGAGATCGCCCCATCTCCTCATGCGCTATCTACTACAATCCATGCAGCTACCCACACCCGATGACTGCAATATTGAATGCTTTATGGATGCCGTTAGCGGCAACGTACAAGAGCCGACCATCATTTTGATGGATGAGATGGGGGCAGGCCTACGACAAAACACAGACCTAAACGATGACTTTTGGGAGAGCTTACGAGCGTTAGCGACCAATCAAGTGATGGTAATTTAGCCTTTATCCTCTCCAGTGCAGAAAGCCCAATGGCCTTGGCACGTCATAACGGTCACAGCTCACCTTTCTTCAATATCTTTGGCTACACGACTCAGTTAGGCCCACTAAAGAGACCGAAGCAGCAAGCTAATTGCTTGCGCTCCTATTTCATTTCCACCAGAAGATAGCGACTGGATATTACAACAGAGTGAATGCTGGCCTTTGCTATTGCAGATTCTTTGTCGAGAAAGACTGTTTAGCCTCGAAGAAAAAGACACTAGCGATGATTGGCAAAGCAGAAGGACTACAACAAATCTCTCCGTTTCAACACTTGCTGGATACGCCCTGAAAACACTATGACGCAGCCAACGATTCCACATAATGCCTATACCTATTCACCGACTCAGCATCCTAACTGGATTATAGGCAGCGTTCAGCTGTTGTTCTGGCTAGTCTTTCGCCCTACTGCTTGGGAAAATCATATTCATCGTCTCGATCCTTCTCTTGAAAAGAACTTTTCACTAGTTCAACTGTTTCGCAATCAACGATGGAGAAAAGCTGCTCTCTGGCGTTTTTTTATTCAAAGCTTTTTGTTGCTACCGATTCTAGCTAGCTTAGCGGTTGCTCTAATTTCTATTAGCTTGGGAACTTCCCTTTTAGATGCGGCAGTACGGCGTGGCATTCGGCGTGGCAGTCGGCGTGGCAGTCGGCGTGGCAGGCGGCGTGGCAGGCGGCGTGGCATTCGGCGTGGCAGTCGGCGTGGCAGGCGGCGTGGCAGTCGGCGTGGCAGGAGGCGTGGCAGTCGGCGTGGCAGTCGGCGTGGCAGTCGGCGTGGCATTCGGCGTGGCAGTCGGCGTGGCATTAGGCGTGGCAGTAGGCGTGGCAGTCGGCGTGGCATTCGGCGTGGCATTAGGCGTGGCAGTCGGCGTGGCAGTCGGCGTGGCATTCGGCGTGGCAGTCGGCGTGGCAGTCGGCGTGGGTTCATGGGTCAACTGGTGGCGACCTATCGCATTGTCTACACTGCTAATACCCTGGCATCTTTTACTTCACCGCATTGATAAAGCGAGGGTAGCACAAAGCATCTAGCGCATTCCATAGACACGTCGCCTTTTGGGATGAGTGGCAGTATCTCCCGATTTCAGGTCTGGATAAACACTTGATTCTCGTTCTCGAACGCAGCCCTATTGAAGGACAAGCCGCTCTCAACTATCTCAGTACTGGCCGCCAAAAATGGGCCGCTCAGGCTGCTCAAATCGAGATGGATGCTCGGCAGCTAGAGCGATATACCGATGCAAAGGCTATTGGCCAAAGTCATCGCGACTTTACGGCAGGCGAACTTGCTGGCCCTGCCGATACGCTGTTTCGTAGCTTTAACCGTATTAGCGAAGACGTAGAAGCGGCGCTGAATCAAGGAAGTGTGTATAACCAGCGTTTGGCACTGACGGCAGTGAGCGATCGCCTCAACAACCTCACTAGAGAACTCACCCGCAGCAGCGAAAAATACGCCGCCCGTTTTCTCCCCATCGCCAGACGCTGGTACAACATCATTGAGCTACATTTAGCCGACCTTGCCAAAGCCGCAGAGCTAAACCAAGAGATTGATTCGCCGTACATCATCAGCGTGCCGCTGACTGAGAAACAAGAGATTTTTGTCGGGCGCACTGATTTGAGCGATCGCATTGAAAAACTCATCCTAGATCGCAGACACCCTCCACTCCTCCTCTACGGCCAGCGCCGCATGGGCAAAACCTCTCTCCTCAGAAACCTGGGTCGCCTACTCCCCAACAGCATCATTCCGCTCTTTGTCGATCTTCAAGGGCCAGCCTCCAGAGCCAGCGATCAGGCCGGTTTTCTATACAATCTCGCCAAAGGCATGATCGAATCAGCCAAAATTCAGCGCAATCTCACCTTTCCGCCGCTCTCCCGCGAAGCCCTCACCCGCGACCCCTTCACCTGCTTCGACGAATGGCTAGACGACGTAGAAACCGTCCTCGACACCAACACCGCACTCCTCACGCTCGATGAATTTGAAGTATTAGACGCCGCCCTAGTCTCCGGCAAATTCAACGAAGCCGACATTCTCGGAATGCTGCGCAACCTCATTCAACAGCGCCTAAAATTCAAAGTCCTGATCGCAGGCTCCCATACCCTACAAGAATTTCAGCGCTGGTCAAGCTATCTCATCAACGCTCAAACCCTACACCTCAGCTACCTAAAAGAACCAGAAGCGCGTCAGCTCATCGAAGCCCCCTGTCCCGGCTTTGCCCTTCGCTACGAACCCGAAGCTAGCCAAAGAGTTCTTGATGTCACCCGAGGTCATCCCTGCATGGTGCAGCTACTGTGTGCCGAGATTGTTGTGCTCAAAAATGAACAAGATCCGAGCGTGCGTCGGCTAGCGACCGTAGCCGATGTGGAAGCAGCAATCGATGAAGCGCTTGATAGTGGCAGCATGTTCTTCAGCGATATTCAGGTCAATCAGTTAGATAAACAGGCGCTGGCTGTTTTACGCTACATTGCCGCACAAGGAGAAGGAGAAATTGTTGCTTTTTCAGAACTTTCTCAGCACGTTGCAGAAGGATTGGAGGAAGCGCGATCGCTACTCTTAAGACGAGAGCTGATTGAAGAAGTGGATGGCGGCGATCGCATCTCAATAGAACTCTTCCGCCGCTGGTTCATCAGATAGCATCGCGCCTCAACCACGCATCAACGCAACCGGCGGCTGCACCACATAGTCAGACTCCAAAACAGCCGCAGCCTTCACCGAAACCGGTATTTGAACAATAAACTCAGCGCCTCGACCCAGCACAGAAGCACAAGAAATTTTGCCCCCGTGCTTTCTAGTCACAATCGTATGGCTAATTGAAAGCCCAATCCCCGTGCCTTTTCCAACCGGCTTAGTCGTAAAGAAAGCATCAAAAATGCGGTCTTGAATATCCGCTGAAATGCCAATGCCCGTATCTGCGATCGCCACCTCAACCCACTCAGCCCCTTCAGCGCCAGTACAGGTTGCCGTTCGTATCCTAATGTCACCACGCACATGCTGAATTGAAGCGCGATCGCCTTTATCCAAACTCTCTGCCGAACTTTCTACAGACTGCTCTACCGCCTCATCAAGCGAGTCAATGGCATTCGAGAGTAAGTTCATAAATACCTGATTTAGCTGCCCCGGATAGCACTCCACCTCAGGCAGCACGTCATACTCACAAATGACGTTAACAGCCGACACCTCAGCCGTCTCTTTCAGCCGATGCTGCAAAATCACCAGCGTGCTCTCTAACCCTTCATGAATATCAACTGACTTTAGCCCCCTCTCATCCGAACGAGAGAAATTGCGCAGCGATAGAACAATTTGCCGAATTCGCTCAGCCCCAACTTCCATAGAGCTTAAGATTTTTGGCATATCTTCCTGAACAAAGCCTAAGTCAGCCGCATCCACCTCAGCCTGTAACGCTTCCGGCGGCTCAGGGTACTGCTGCTGATAGCACCCAACCAGCTTAAGCAAATCCATCGTATACTCACGAATCGGTTCCAGGTTTGCATAAATAAAGTTCACGGGATTGTTGATTTCATGCGCAACCCCGGCTACCAGCTGGCCCAGGCTAGACATTTTCTCACTTTGCACCATCTGCACCTGAGCCAGCTGAAGCTCACTCAAAATCTCTTCTAGCGTCGAAGCCTTCTGCTCTAGCGCCGCCTTAGACACCTGAAGCTCGCGGTTACTGTCTTCTAGCTCACCTTCAGCGGCCTGCAAATCGGCCAGAGTCTCTTCTAGCGTCGAAGCCTTTTGCAGCAGCGCCGCCTTAGATACCTGAAGTGCCTGATGACTTTCTTCAAGCTGATGTTTGGCCCTTTGCAGCCGACTCTCAGCGGCCTTCCGCAGTCGAATGTAGCGCTTCACCATAAACAGCACCGTCACCCAGGCCAGCGTCAGCACCCAAAAGCTCACCATGCTATACATGCCTGACCACACCAGCCCGCTGCCATAGCGAGTCAGGTTAGACTGATTGACCTGGTTGAGCGCGTTCGACCACTGACGCATGCCGCTGGCGTACTGCTCCTTTTGGGCCTTATAAGTATCGCTGAACAAAACTGCCTGGGCCTGTTCGGGAAGCGATCGCCTTACAAAATCAAATGACTCCAGGTTCATCGCCTCTAGCTCAAGTGCCGCCTGACTAATCTGCGCAGCATAAGGCTCGTAGGTTTCAGGCGCTAGCTGCTCAGCCTGCGTAAGCGTCGTTTCTAAAATAGGGGCATAGGCCTGATAGCGCCCCTCCCAGGAGAGATCGCCCGTGGTTGCGGCCATCCGCGCCGACATGGTCATCACCTCGTTAAGATGAATAATTTCACCGTTCAGTCGCTGAACCTGGAAGTCTCGAGTAATGCCATGCTGAAAGCCCTGAGAGACTTTAAGCGCATTAAAGCTGCCGAGCGCCACTAGCATCAGGCTTACGGCGACAGCGGCCGTGAGTACGGGCACTAAAAAATCGTTTGATAGCTGACTAAAGCGAGAGGTGGATTTTAGAGAGGAATTCATATACAGAACTACGCGGACGGCTGTATTCAGAATTCCCCTCAATCAACAGATGCCTTAGTAGTCCGAGGGGCAAGCTGCTTTAAGTTTTGACGAAGCCTTGTAGAGAGCAGCCCTAAAACGATGACCTGAGCTGTCACGCCCATGACGACACCACCGATGACGGAGAAACCAGATTCTTCAGCGATCGCATCGGCAAGAAAGCCAATAGGTATCCCGCAAAACGTCCAGAGCGCCATCATCAACCTAGAGGGATCTGCATCGATGCTGAGAATAGACAGGCTAATTGCGGTTACGGCAATGATTGTGCTGATGATACCAGCGGCCCAAATTTGAGGCGATCGCAGCCGGGTGCTGTAAATAATTTGCACGATTGCAGCATAGATTAGACAGGTGATGAGCATGCTCAGCGTGGCGAGCAGGCCACCAACCGTAGAAATATCACCGTCGGGATCGATGACAAACAGCCAGGGCACAATCAGTGCTGCCGCAATCAGAAAGTTGACGGCGATCGCCCCTAAAGAAGGACTGCTATCATTCCAAAGCCAGTCTTTGAGAGAGAAGGCAGATGAGCGGCGATAGCGCTGCCATTCTAAAAGGGTTTGTCGAGACGGTGCTAGCGCAAACATCAGCACTAAAAAAAGGCCAATATTAAGCACGTACATCGCCATCGCCACTGCAAATGCAGCCGATCCGCCCGTGCTATCGGATATTGAAATTTGGCTACTTTGAGAGAAGCCCCACGTCAGCACATTGAGATAGATGACGCCGATATAGCTGAGGTACTTGCTAATCGGCGTTGCCGTTGGCATTCGGAACTTGCGCAGTGAGATTTGCCAGATTAGAAGAGAAGCGATCGCCAGGTTCCCAATCGTAAAAAGATGGGCCAGCAGCGCATTGTTCATCAGCGGCAGATACAGCCACTCCAAATTTCCGTTACTGTAGCCATCGCTCAAAATAGACTCACCCATCGCGGGCGAGACGACGATCTGGTTCCAGAGCATAAACATTGGCGTAATTGCGAACACGGCTAGTCCGGCAAAGGCGATCGCGCCCACCGCCTGCCGCTTACCCAGCGCCGAAGCACTTCCCACCAGCCCAAACAGCAGCGCGAGCGAAAACACAAAGCCAGCACCCGCTACAAGCAACAGATAGTAGCTCGCAATGTGCGCAAAAGATTCGCCCGCCAACAGACCCGAGAGCAGATGTAGCGGCACCGCGCTCAGCACCATGATGATCGGCAGAATGGGCGCACCGAGCAGCTTACCCCATAAAATTTCTCTGGCCGGACGCGGACTTAGCCGAATAAAGTTCAGCGTGCCTGTTTTCTCTTCTCGGGTTAAGTCATCAACAATGTAGTAGCCACCTAGTACAAACAGCGCATAGGGCAGCGTCCAAGAAAGCGCGCTGTAAATAATGGCATAGGGAGAAAGCGGCGCTTGGGCATCCTTTACTGAAAAATATAGTAAAAGCTGAAAGATAAAAGAGAGTGCGACCGCCGCCGTCACGCTACGCGGCTTCAATCGCCCCCGAAACTCTCGCAAGAGCTGAGGGTTTTGCTTGCCCAGTCGATCCGTCAAAGTTGTCATAGTGTTCTCTTTTAAAGGGATTCTAATATCACAGCGCCAACCAGCAGCTTTATGCCGTTTGCTGATAGCCCAGCCGCACAAAAATATCTTCTAAAGTCTCTTTTGTATAGTGAAACTCGCTCACGCGAACGCCTTCTGCCACCAGCACTCGCAGCAGCTCAACCGCATCGTCCTCGCTGCCGGTAAAGGTCACGCTCAGCTGAGTGCGCTGAACGCCGCCAGCTATCCCGTCTGCTATTTCACTTGCAACAGATTCAAATGCCTGAACAAAAGGATGTTCTTCTAAAAATATCTTCAATCGCGTGTCTGTCTCAAGCACCGTAATCAGCAGCTGCTGGCCTTCTCTTTGATACAGCGACTCCAACCGCCCGCTTTCTACCAGCCGGCCGCGCTCCATGATGCCAATGGTTGTACAAAAGTCTTCTAAGTCGCTCAAAATATGGGAGGAGATCAAAATCGTGATGCCCTCTGCCTGCAATCGCCTAATCGTTTTGCAATAGTCAATTCGAGCGATCGGGTCGAGGCCTGAAACGGGCTCATCTAGCAGCAGTAGCTGGGGGCGATGAATGACCGTACGCGCCAAGCTCAGCCGCTGCTTCATGCCGCGAGACAGGCCGCTGATTAAGCTATTTCGCTTACTCTCCAAGTTCACCATCGCCAGCACTTCTGTTACGCGCTGCTTAAGCTCGTCGGGCTGCAAATAGTACAGCTGCCCAAAATATTCTAGATAGTCCTTTACGCTCAAGTCGTCGTATAGCGGGAAGTCGTCAGGCAGGTAGCCAATTCGACGCTTAATTTCGGCATTAGGGCGATCGCGCAGCAATCTCTGCCCATCAATACTAATCTCACCTACCGTCGGAGAATCCGCCATCGCCAGCAGTCGAATCAGCGTCGTCTTACCCGCCCCGTTCGGGCCAATTAGCCCGTACACCTCACCGGGCTGAATCTCCAGGCTCACCTCATTTACGGCCACATAGTCATCAAACTGCTTGGTAAGCCGATCAATCCTAACCACGGGCTGAACTTCAGACATACCATTACCAAGGGCGTACAACTACGAACATATGAGCCAAGCCGACTATACAGCCATCGTGCCCATATCAATCAAGTTTGATAGATTTCTAGAAAGATACTTATACTCACCCAATCCCACAGCGCTATGGAAATTTACCGTCTGCCCGTCCGCTCAGATAACTACATCTTTATATTGCACAATCCAGACGAGAGCACAGCCGCCGTTGTCGATCCCGCTGATGCTCCGCCCGTTCTTGAAAAGCTAGATGAGCTAGGCGCGACGTTAACGGCCATTTTTAATACGCACCATCACAGCGACCACGTTGGCGGCAATCGCGCGCTGCTCAAACGCTTTCCAAAGGCTGAGGTGTATGGTGGCGAAGAAGACAGAGGCCGAATTCCAGGGCAGACGTATGCACTTAAAGAAGGCGATCGCGTCACCTTCGCAGGCCGCACCGGCAAAGTTTTCTTCGTCCCTGGCCACACCAAAGGTCACATCGCCTACCACTTTCCTTCTAGCACCACAGACCAACCCGGCGAACTCTTTTGCGGCGACACCCTCTTTGCCGGTGGCTGCGGCCGACTTTTTGAGGGCACCCCCGCTCAAATGCAGCCGTCTTTAGCCAAGCTCAAAGCCCTCCCAGACAATACCCGCGTCTGGTGCGCCCACGAATACACGCTCAGCAACCTAAAATTTGCAGCTAGCGTAGACCAAGAAAATCAGGCGCTATTAGAACGACTTAATCAGGTCATCACGGCTCGCGAGCAAAATCAGCCCACGATTCCTTCGCTTCTAGCCCAAGAAAAAGCCACTAACCCTTTCCTACGTTGGGATAGCCCCGCGCTTCAGGCCGTCGCAAACAGCCAGGAGCCTGTCGCCGTATTCGGTCACATCCGCGCAATGAAAGACCGATTCTAGAATTTGGCAAGCTGATTTTGTAATCTGAGCGCAGCCTCCAGCACAATTTCAGGCTTGCACCTTTAGCACAAATTCAGTAGAGTAATAAACTGCGCTGCGATGGAAACAACTAGTAAAAGAAATGGCGAGAAAAAAAACTCAGGTAGTCCTCTCACAGGACATTCCCAAGCTCGGGAGCGACGGTGATTTAGTAGAAGTAGCCCCAGGCTACGCCCGCAACTTTTTAATTCCTCGCAGCTTGGCGTACCGGGTTACCCCTGGCGTTCTCAAGCAGGTAGAATTCCGGCGTGAAAAAGAGCGTCAGCGCCTAGAAGCGATTAAGCAAGAGGCTGAAGCGACCAAAACAGCGCTCAACACGATTGGTCTATTCACCATTGCCAAGGCCGTTGGTGAAGACGAAGCCATTTTTGGTACGGTGACGGCTGCTGAAGTCGCTGAGCTGATTCAAGCGAACGCAGGCAAAGAAGTTGATCGTCGTGAAATCACGATTCCTGATATCAACAAGCTCGGTGAATACAAAGTAGACGTTAAGCTACACAGCGATGTCACGGCTACTATCAACCTTCGCGTTGTCGCTGACTAAATTAATATCGATTGCGAACATTTGTACTGTTCGCTAACTTAAGGAGGGTAGGGAGTAACATAGCTCTCTACCCTTTTACTATTTAAAGGTCACTCCTCTTAAAGGTTACGCCTCAAAAACCTCAATGGTCTCCTCAGAACCTCGATTTAAGCCCGCCGTCGATCGCCTTCCACCCCAAAATATTGAGGCCGAAGAAGCGATTCTAGGCGGCATCCTAATCGACCCTGAAGCCATTGGACGCGTTACTGAAGTCATCGTTCCTGAAGCGTTCTACATCGGCGCACACCGAGGCATCTACCAGGCCGCCCTAGATTTGCAGGCCAGGGGATTGCCCACCGATATGATGGGCATCGCCACTTGGCTAAAAGACAAAGGCACCTTAGAAAAAGTAGGTGGCCAGAGCCGACTGGCACAGCTCGTAGATCGCACGATTAGCGCGGCTAACATTGACCAGTACGCAAAGCTGGTGATGGAAAAGTACACGCGCCGCAAGCTGATTCAATCGGGTGGCGAAATTATCCAGCTGGGCTACGAAACCGAAACGCCCCTAGAAGACATCCTAGACAAATCTGAGCAGGCGCTGTTCGGCATTACGCAGGAGCGCCCAACGGCCGGTTTGACCGCCACTTCTGATATTTTGACCGATACCTTCTCGGATATTGAGCAGCGATCGCTCGGCATGGTTCTCCCTGGCCTAGCGTGCGGCTTCTACGACCTAGACGCCATGACCCAGGGATTTCAGCGTTCTGACCTAATAATAGCGGCTGCGAGGCCTGCAATGGGAAAAACGAGTTTCGTTCTCAACGTGGCTCGCAATATCGCTGATACGCATCGTCAGCCTGTCGCTATCTTCAGTTTAGAGATGTCAAAAGCGCAGCTAATCTATCGCTTGCTCTCATCAGAAGCGAAGATTGAAAGTGGACGATTGCGGACAGGGCGCATCGCTCAGCACGAGTGGGAACCAATGGGCCATGCGATTAATACGCTTTCACAGCTGCCGATTTTTATTGATGATACGCCGGGAATTGGTGTGACTGAAATTCGATCTAAGGCAAGACGATTGCAGGCAGAACAGGGCGGTTCTTTAGGTCTGATTCTGATTGATTACTTACAGCTGATGGAAGGCTCGGGTGATAACCGGGTGCAAGAGCTTTCTAAAATGACGCGATCGCTCAAAGGCCTAGCCCGAGAACTCAACGTTCCTGTGATTGCCCTCTCTCAGCTCAGCCGTGGTGTAGAGTCAAGAACAAACAAGAGACCCATGATGTCGGATCTACGTGAGAGTGGCGCAATCGAACAGGATGCAGATTTGATTATGATGCTGTATCGAGAAGAATATTACGATCCAGATACGCCCGATCGCGGTATTGCAGAGATTATTTTAACCAAGCATCGCAATGGGCCAACCGGCACGGTCAAACTGTTGTTTCAGCCAGAGTATACTCAGTTCTTGAATCGCGCATCGGACTTGTCTAATCGTGATTGAGCTATCGAAACAAATCTCATGAACAGGCCATAGCCCGTCGTTTATTCTCTCGAAACAAACAGCGTCATGGCCGATTGATAGTACCGGTATGCCCGCCAGACTCTGTGCTTACGATTTGAATAAAAGCATCGTTACAGGTTGCCAACACACTATCTGCTAGGTCTATAGAAAGTTTTTCAAAGTCATGTCTTGACATGCTTTCACTGAAAGCAACACTCATAGTTTTAGTATTTTTGTGCAGCGTTGCTGTAGCGACTGGCGATAAAAGTGCATTGAAATTGCTGATACAGACCGACGAACCAACCTTTCCAGAATGGCTAGCACCGTTTGTTGCCAAGCTAACGCTTGATGAACGCGCTGACGAAGCTGTTCACTCAGGCGAGTTAAAGGGCGTTGTCACTAGAGAGAACAGAGCAAAAGTTAGAAGGATATCTTGCCTTTAGGCTCATTTTGGCGGCTGTGGCTATAGATAGATTGAGAACTCGTAGATCTAATATCGTTTGTGAATGGTACTCTCTTTGATTGTGTTTGATTCTTTGCAGTACGACGCACTGCTGAGCTTGATAAATTACTTAGAGCACCAGGGCCTGCATAAGGCGGAAAGTTAGATCGCAAGTTGTCACAGTTGAGAGAGGGTTGCTTATCAGCAGGTAGCGATCGCTTGTAACTCCGAGAAACTGATTTCTGAGAAGCTAATTGTCGAAAGCTAACGCTTTGTTGCCACCCAGGTTTGTTGCTTTGCTGAGATTTACCGTAGATGGTGATAGTTTCAATAGAGGCGATCGCCAGCTGATCGAGCCCTTTCACGATCCACTGCACCGTAGCCGCTTTGTCTGGAGTTTTAGCCGACTCAACTAACAGCTTATATTCACCGCCACGTCTGCGGATTTTTACGTGAGCATCCCTTTTTGTTCAAGGTGTGATTCATCAGCGCGGCGATCGCATCCGGCTCTCCCTGCTTAGCTTGCGCAAGAACGTTCTGCTGAGTCGCCATATCTTGAACAATTAATAAGTACTGTACTCATCAAATTGCCCTAATTGTGTGCGATAGGAGACAGCCCACAACAGCAGCCGTGAAAGCACTAGGGAGACGCGTAGGTGGAAATACCCGGCAAAGCATTTAGCTCAGCGTCAGAGAGCGCCTCGCCACCAAAAGTCTCGTACATTCTCGCGATCGCACCCGGTAAAGCCCGCGTTGTAGTCCAGCGCCACTTCATTGGCAATATAGTCACTGCGCACATCTTGATAGTCACTATCATCCGGACTTTTAGGCCCACCAACTAACGCACCAAATAAAATATGCGCATTATCAGCAGGCGTCTCAAAGTAATCCGTGCCGACTGCATTGCGATGATGAGGCTGCTTCGGATAGTTGTCACCAAAGCCCACCATGTAGCTAAAGTTGTTGGGATTATCGCCCAGTAAATAGTCCACCTGGCGCTCAGCAAACTGAGCATACTTTCCGCCTGGATCGGTAACAGTATCGCTATAGACACCGGCAATAAATGAGGCCGTTGCCGCCATCCGTGCCGAGCCCCATTCGGTAATCCAAGCAAGTCCACCAGGGGTGTACTGCACGCCCCCGCCCCCACCAGTCCAGTTGTTCAGCCACTGCTCCGCATCTTGCTGATAGCGCACGTTGTTCGGTTTTTCTTGCGCAAGCAGCACAGAGGTACCAAAGTTTTTATCACCCCAGCTTTGCGTCCAGCCCAGCCCGTCATAGTTCGCTTCAGCGGTGTTCAAATAAGCTTGGTTTCCAGTCGCTTTATACAGCCAGGTTGCGCCCCAAGCCAGCTCATCTTCAAAGCCATCGTCAGATCGATAGAACTTTTGCGTATCTGCAATAGAGTTTGAATATCGATCTTGATACGTTTGAGCAAACGCATAGAGCTGTTCTGCATTGGCAATTAATCTGCTGGCATACTGCGGATCGGTAGGCTGAAAAACAACCGCTGCCGCCGCCAGCGCCGCCGCCGCTTCAGCCGCCAAATCAGTCCCTGGATTCTGCGCGTCTATCTTAAAAGCGGGACGCGGCACGTTCATATCTTCTATGCGCCCTCGCGTGGCATGGTCAACGTCACCTAACCCCACCTGGCCATAAAAGGCTTTGGTTTGTCCGTTCTCACTCACGTGAGCATTAAGCAGATAATCTGTGCCCCACTTAATCGCATCTAGCGCTTCATCTAGCTGGCCGCTGCGCTGATAGCCCTGCCTGTATTCATCTACGCCCCAGCTCAGCAGCGTCATACTGGCGGTCATCGGCATCCCAAATTTAACGGTATCGCCCGCGTCAAAGTAGCCTCCGCTCAAATCGAGTCCCACGTCAGCGCCATCGTTTAGAACAGAATCGCCGCGCCAGTCAATCCGATTGTCGTCAGGCAAGTCGCCTGCTCGCTGCGCCTCATAAAAGAGAAAAGACTTTTGCAGCGCTTCTCCGTATTGGAAGCGAGGGCCATCGTCACTAGTCAGCGGCGATGCCATGTCATCTGGCGTGAGCCCATTTAGCTGAAACTGCCGAGGCTGATAGCGTGAATCTTGCGGGGAGGCATTTTCTAGCTTGGCCACAAAGCCGAAGGAGGCGCGATCGCCCTGTGCAACCTGCTGATTCCAAACCGCATTTTCAACCACATAGCGATCGCCCTCCTGGCTGACAATACTAGCCCCCCAAATCTCTTCGATCTCAAAGGGGCTCAAAAATTCTGCCCGCCAGCCGTCTAGCGAATTTGCCGTAAAATTCTCAAAGGTGATATATCCAACAAATCCACCATCCCACTGCGCATCAATCGAGAAATCGGCAAAGTACATAGAAGTAAAAGCAGCGGTGAGAGAGCATCCTGACGGTTTAGCGTCGATATCGTGGTGTCAGCCTAGCTACAGCCTCAAAAGCATATCAATTAGCTTAGATAAGCCGTATAAACACGCACGTTTGCTTTATTTTTATCACCTAGCGGGAAATTTCTCAACAGCAAGCCCCCAATCCGATAGCGCCAATGTCTATCAAATCAGGGGCTGATAATATCTTGAGAAAATCGATGCGAACTAGCTGCCGATGCGCAGTAGCTCTACATCAAAAATCAGGGTCGCATTCGGTGGAATCACGCCGCCTGCGCCGCGAGCACCGTAGCCTAGCTCAGGGGGAATAATCAGCTTGCGTCTGTCGCCCACTTTCATATCGCCTACGCCTTCATCCCAGCCTTTAATCACTTGGCCCTGGCCAATGGTGAAGTCAAAAGGACGACCGCGATCGCGCGAACTATCAAACTTAGTGCCGTCTTCTAGCGTGCCAACATAATGGACAAACACGCGATTGCCCGCCTTAGGAGCAGCGCCATCGCCCTCAGCAATCACCTCGTACTTTAAGCCAGAATCAGTCGTTACGATATTGTTGCCGTCCGCCATCGGATCTGTCACGGCGTCTCCTCCTGTAGTACTTCCTGTCACCAAATCAGCCGCGCTCCCTTGGGCCACCAGCGTTTCAGCCAATGTTTCGGTTTGAGCGGGCGCAGCCGCATCGGTGACTTTACCAGCCACAGCCTGTTCGCTGTCGCCGCCCGTAAACTGAGCGACTAGCAGTACGGCGCAGCACGCTACCACAACGCCAAAGCTAATTAATATTTCTCTCATATTTTGGTTGAGTATCTCGACTTAGTTACGTCCCGTTTCCTCGCACAGTGTACGACAAATCGACTATTTCCAGCTTTTATTTTCCAGGTCACGGAGCTGTCGCTCTAGCCGGTCTAACCGGCCGCGCAGCTCATCCATCTCTGACTGACGCGGCACGCCCAAATCCTGCATAATATTGCGCACCTGCCGCTGCATTTGCTTTTCAATCGCGGGCTGGTCAATATTCATCTGCGACATAAAGTCATCGACAAAGCCTTTGGCCTGGTCGGGATCGAGCTTGCCATCGCGCACCAGCTCCTCACTCATTTTTTTGACCCGCTCGGCCACCAGCGACGTGGTACCTACGCCCACCATCAATAGCTGTCTGAGTAAGTTCGAGGTGTCCATCCGCTCGCTCCTGTGCTTGTTTCCGTGCTCTTTCTATTTTGACAAACTATTTCCTCATAGCACGGGCGGTTTACCGAATGGGTAGGCCTCAGTTATTGACTGTTTCATCCCAGGTGGTTGACCATAGGCAAGAGCAGCAAATGTAGTGAAGCAAAGGCCGGATTGATTATGCCAGCGTGTCCTCGGTGCGATCGCCACATCCCCAGCAGCGCCATCAGGTGCCCGCACTGTAGCCTGGAACTGGCAGCCCACGGTCATGCAGGCATGGCGTTGCATCGAGCCCAAGACAACACGCCGCTCTGCGCGACTTGCGCCTACGAAGCCGACAATAGCTGCACGTTCCCAAAGCGTCCTACTGCTATGACCTGCACGCTCTATCAAGATGTTCAGGCCAAACCAGAGCTCGCTCGCCAAGAAATTTATCGGATTCCCTGGCAGCGCAAATACGGCTTTCGGATCGCTCTATTTGTCATTATTATCTTGAGCCTACTTGTCGTTAGTTTGTGAGCACGTCTCGAAAGATGTGTTATCACAACACCAGTACTCCCATTCTTACTCAAATCTTTCGAGCCTGAGCGCAGGCTATTTAGGAGATTCTCTGATGCTGGCATACACCACTATTTCTAGTTCGATTCATCTGCCATCCCCCCTTGAAGCTGCTGTATATATGGCTGGTTTTGTGGCCGTACTCACGCTGCCGACAATCATTTTTGGCATTATTGACGGCAAAGCATCCTCACGCGACAAGTCCGATTAACCCATCTCAAGCGCTCACACATTGCTTAGCAGCCATTTTCAGCCGTTCTATACACGCCTAGCCGGGGGGACATCGTGCGTTGTGGGCCACAGGTGGGCAGCGCCATTATCTGGAAAGCTGCTTTCAGGAAGGGCCTCTACCGATTGACGTTTGGTGGGATGAGCGATCGCATAGGCCATATATTCACTCACAGACACCCCTTCACTTTCAGCCAGCTGCTGTAGCTGAGCGTGGACATCATCAGGCAGGTTTACAGTTAGGCGACTCATAGTAACAAAGCTTTTTTGAATAGAACATAGAGGCGGCGGATGGTCAAAAAATAACCAGCGCCATAGTTCTCTCTACCGCTAGCTTTCAAGCGATCAGTAGCGTTTCAACAATCCCGTATAATCGCCCACAGCCCAATAGCAACCAGCACTGAGAGCCCTCTAGGAAAACCGCAAAATGATCGTAAAAAAGCACGACCTAGACTAAGGTCGTGCTTTTCATTTTGCGATTGAGTTGCGATTGAGTTGTTACCCGCAAAGAGCCTACCGGCGAGCAGGTGTTGTCACCACTGGCTGCTCAGATCTAACGCCACCATCAATATCAGGCTCGTAACCTTCAGCAAGAACGGCGTTATAGAACCAGCCAGCGAGCAGGGCACCAGCAATCGGGGCGACCCAAAACAGCCATACCTGAGAGAGATAGGCTGAACCTGCGAAGATAGCGGGTGCAAGGCTGCGAGCAGGGTTTACAGAGGTATTCGTCACCGGAATGCTAATCAGGTGAATCAGCGTCAGCGCCATGCCGATAGAGATAGGCGCGAACCCTTTAGGCGCACGGCCATCTGTAGAGCCCAAAATCACAATCAGAAACATAAAGGTCATGACTAACTCGGTGACAAAGCAAGACACCAGGCTAAATCCACCTGGAGACAGCTCGCCAAAGCCGTTAGCGGCCCAGGTAGCGCCTTCAGAGACAAATCCTTCTTGCCCAGATACAATCAGCGCTAATACGCCAATGCCCGCAATTGCGCCGACAACTTGAGAGACAATGTAAGGCAGAAGTTCGCCGCTAGGGAAGCGCCCGCCTGCCCATAGCCCAAACGATACGGCTGGGTTTAAGTGGCAGCCAGAGACATGGCCAATGGCATAGGCCATCGTTAATACCGTGAGGCCAAAGGCTAATGAAACGCCTAAGAAGCCTAACCCTAGAGGAAAGGCAATATTAGTGCCAATTTCGCCGCCGACAAAAGCGGCCGCTAGCACCGCACTACCGCAGCCTCCCAACACTAGCCAAAACGTACCGACCGCTTCGGCCATACACTTTTTCATCAAAGACATTTTTATAATTGCTCCTACAAGCAAAGCAGAATAAGTAAAACAGAACAGTCAAAACAGAACAACAGTGATTAGCTGTATCGCTATATACAATCGCTGTATACGAAAGTGAGAATGTTTTGTCCAGAAATAGTTCCGTCGATTGTCGTTCGTCGTGAGTTATCACAGTGGCTTCGCACAACGAACTACAATCGACATATTGAGCCAACTATCGTCGAATATGACATCTCTCCTTGTAGATAAAAGCAGCAGCGAAATTGCCGAAGCCGTTGAGCAGCGGCGCAATTTTGCGATTATTTCTCACCCGGACGCCGGTAAAACCACGCTGACCGAAAAGTTGCTGCTGTATGGAGGCGCAATTCACGAGGCAGGCTCAGTAAAGGCGCGTCGGGCACAGCGTCATGCGGTTTCTGACTGGATGGAGCTAGAGCAGCAGCGAGGTATTTCGATTACCTCTACGGTGCTGCAATTCAATTACGATGACTACCGGATTAACCTGCTCGATACGCCGGGTCACCAAGACTTTAGTGAAGATACCTATCGCACCCTGGCCGCTGCTGATAATGCAGTGATGTTAGAAGATGCCGCCAAGGGACTAGAGCCTCAGACGCGCAAGCTGTTTGAGGTATGCAGAATGCGCGATATGCCGATTTTTACCTTCTTTAATAAGATGGATCGGCCCGGGCGTGAGCCGTTGGAGCTGCTCGATGAGATTGAGCAGGAGCTGGGGCTAACAACGTATGCGGTGAACTGGCCGATTGGAATGGGCGATCGCTTTAAAGGTGTATTTGACCGTCGCAACCGGAAGGTTCATTTATTTGAACGGACAGCCCACGGTAGTAAGGAAGCTGTAGACACCGTGCTTGAGCTGGACGATCCCAGGCTTGAAGAACTGGTGACCTCAGAGCTGTACGTCCAGTTTATGGAAGAGCTGGAAATGCTCGATGAGATCGGGCCTGAGCTAGATCTTGAGATGGTGCACTCTGGTCAGATGACGCCTGTATTTTTTGGCAGCGCCATGACGAACTTTGGTGTGGAGCTGTTTTTAGAGGCCTTTTTGGATTACGGGCTTAAGCCGGGGCCGCACGAGAGTACGGCTGGGCCGATACCGCCAACCAATGAAGCGTTTTCAGGCTTTATTTTCAAGCTTCAGGCAAATATGGACCCGCGTCATCGCGATCGCGTAGCCTTCATCCGCGTCTGCTCTGGCAAGTTTGAAAAAGATATGGTGGTCAGCCATGCCCGCACCGGCAAAAGCGTCCGGCTCTCCCATCCCCAAAAGCTATTTGGCCAGGGCCGTGAGTCTTTAGAAGTGGCCTATCCTGGCGATGTCATTGGCCTTAATAACCCTGGCGTATTTGCCATTGGCGATACCATCTACCAAGGCGAAAAGCTGGAGTACGAGGGCATTCCCTTTTTCTCGCCTGAGATGTTCGCCTATCTTAAAAATCCAAACCCTTCTAAGTTCAAGCAGTTTCGCAAAGGCGTCTCGGAGCTGAGAGAAGAAGGGGCGGTGCAAATTATGTACTCGGCTGATGAATCGCGCCGCGATCCAATTTTGGCAGCGGTCGGGCAGCTTCAGTTTGAGGTCGTGCAGTTTCGGCTAAAGAATGAGTACAACGTCGATACGCTGCTAGAACCGATTGGCTACAGCGTGGCTCGCTGGGTGACGGGCGGTTGGCCTGCGCTCGAAAAAGCAGGTCGCATCTTTAATACGGCCACGGTGAAAGATAGCTACGGTCGCCCGGTTCTGCTGTTTAAAAATGAGTGGAACTGCCGCCAAACTGAAAGCGATCATCCTGACCTGAAGCTGAGCAATACGGCGCCTGTTGTGTCGGGGATGGAGCCAGAAGATATTTAGGGTGAATGGTGTAGGGAATCGCGATCGCGCCCTTAGATGAAGCCGTTGTGTCTCCAAAGATTGATGCGCCTACGGCAGGGCTCAAGGATAGTGAGTGCAGCTAAATCGCAAGCGTTTAGCTGTTGTCAGTACGGCTTTTATCAATGGAATCTTCAGATATTTCTGAGCAAAGCAAAAAACTTATGAGCAAAGTCACCAGCGCTGTTGAGAAAGCCGGAAGCGAGGTATCTAGCAGCTTCAACAAGGTAACGGGAGGTGCTTTTGAAGGAGCCACCGAAGAAGTTATTCAAACGGCAGTCGATCAGGCCCTAGACATTCTTAAGGTCGCTGGGGATCAGGTGAGATCTAAAAATATGAATACCGAGAGAGTTAAGTTGCAGGTAGATATTGGGATTGCGAACGTGGCACAGTTGAGGATTATGACCGATGTGCCTAGTGAGAAAAACGCCGAAGCGGTTGATGTTGAGCTGAGCTAGTGTGGCTTCGCTTTGTAACGCTTTTTCCGCATTAGGTTAAGCGTTACTAAGGTTTTGTCCTTTTGGGGATCGCAATGAATGTCAATCGTTAGCATTGAACAGTAAGCGATGGATAAACCAGAGGTAGAAGTGATGAACAAGACGATATTTTCTTTACTCGCCATTGGAATTGCGCTGGCAATGCTGCATGTTTCTAGCGTGCTGATGCCGCTGATTATTATTGGAGGATTAGCGATCGCCACCATCAGACTCTTCTGGATGGTGCTACAGGCCTTTTCTACTCCTGCCCCTCGGCCTTGCGCGGTTCGTAATAACTAAGTTTCCAAGCCGCTTTACACCGAAAAGCCGTCAATCTAGTCAGATTGGCGGCTTCTTTACTACTTAACCACCAATGAAGCTACGCCCTGCCTACAAGCAATTTCGGAGAAACATTTCGAGACCGGGCCTATACCCGATAAAATGATCCGGTTGCTTTTGGCGCTAGCTCCCCTTGATAGAACGGTATACCTTGCCCGAAATGGGCGATCTTTGGACAGACGAATACAAATTTCAAACTTGGTTGCAGGTAGAAATTGCCGTCTGCGAAGCTCAGGCCAAGCTCGGCAAAATCCCAGCTGAAGCCGTAGAGACTATCAAGGAAAAAGCCAAATTCGACGTGGCTCGCATTCTCGAAATTGAAGCAGAAGTCCGTCACGACGTGATCGCCTTCCTCACCAACGTCAACGAATACGTCGGCGACGCAGGCCGCTACATCCACGTCGGCATGACCAGCTCCGACGTACTAGACACGGCGCTATCGCTGCAAATTGTAGCGAGCCACCAGCTCATTCTCACCCACGTAGAGAATCTGATTCAGGCTATCCGCTACAAAGCCCAGGAGCACCGCGACACGGTGATGATTGGCCGGTCACACGGCATTCACGCCGAGCCCATGACCTTTGGCTTCAAGCTCGCTGGCTGGCTAGCCGAAATGCAGCGCCACCGCGAACGCCTCACCCGTATCGGTGACGAAATCGCCGTCGGCCAAATCTCTGGAGCTGTCGGCACCTACGCCAACATCGACCCCGAAGTCGAAGAAATCACCTGCCAAATCCTCGGACTCAAGCCCGACACCGCCTCCACCCAGGTCATCTCCCGCGATGTCCACGCCGAGTTCATCATGACTCTCGCAGGCGTCGGCGCATCGATAGAACGCTTCGCCGTCGAAATCCGCAACCTTCAGCGCACTGATGTCCTTGAGGTCGAAGAATTCTTTGCTAAAGGCCAAAAAGGGTCTTCAGCGATGCCCCACAAACGCAACCCCATCAAGTCCGAGCGCCTAACCGGCATGGCCCGCATCCTTCGGGGCAACGCCGTTGCGGCCTTAGAAAACGTTGCCCTCTGGCACGAACGCGACATCTCCCACAGCTCCGTAGAGCGCGTCATCTTCCCCGACAGCTGCATCCTCACCCACTTCATGCTAGTAGAAACCACCAAGCTCATCAAAAAGCTTCAGGTCTACCCCGAAAACATGAAGCGCAACATGAATCTCTACGGCGGCGTAGTCTTCTCTCAGCGCGTCCTTTTAACCCTCGTTGAAAAAGGCATCAACCGCGAAGACGCCTACCGCATCGTGCAAACCAACGCCCACCAAGCCTGGAACACCCCCGGCGGCAACTTTCAAAAGCTGCTCGAAAGTGATCCACAGGTAAAAGAGAAACTGACACCTGAAGAGATTAACGAATGCTTCAATCCTGACTATCAGCTACGCAATCTCTCTAAGGTCTATCAGCGCCTGGATATATAAACCATTTTCTGAACCTTAAAATGAATAAAAACTTAGCCCGCTGGACAAAGACCTGGAATAGAAGGGTGTTTTCTTTCCTTAAGGTCTATTGCTTTTACTTAGGTGCTTTTTGGGCTCTTATTCTACTGTTGGCATCTATCCTGCTACTTCCCTTTTGGCAGGTAAGATCTCTTCCGCCTTCACTAGAACGAGTGCAAGCAGAGACCGCTGCACGGGATGTAGTAGTGAAGGCAATAGGTGGATCTTTAGTATTTGTAACAGCTTTTGTCGGAATACGAAATTTACGAGTAGCTGAAGAAAAACAATTAGCAGAACGGTTCTCAAAAGCTGTCGAAATGCTAGGTCACAAAGAAAGTAGCCACATCCGTCTTGGTGGAATATATGCTCTAGAGCGTATTGCTATAGACTCTAAAAAAGATTGCTATCCAGTAATGCAGGTACTATCTGCATTTGTCAGGACAAATGCGCAGGCAAAGAACGACGATGATTCTGACAGAAGGACTAACGAACTGCACCCGTATGAAACATTCTCCTCGGATAGAGACTTTCATGAGCAAAAGCAGGAAGAACGCTACGGTAGTCATGAAGACTACGAAGACATATACGCTGGTGACTACGAATACTCTATAGGCGTTTTGAACAGAGGATACGCTCCTAACTATTTAGTTGATGTGCAGGCAGCAGTATCTGCAATAGGTAGACAGAATTCTGGGCTATATCTTCTCGACCTGAGTAAAACACTCTTAGAAGGAATTACTTTTGAAGGCAACTATAAAAACGTTAGCTTCTACAAAGCTCATTTCAAAGATTGCATGTTCGGAACATATGCAAAGGAAGAATATACGAACTTTCGAAATGATAATTTTGCAGAAGCGGTCTTCGAGAAAGTAGATTTTAAGCATTCCGACTTTCAAGAAGCTCGCTTTGCTAACGCTGTATTTATTAGCACTACCTTTGAAGATGTCTATTTTAAGAAAGTAGATTTAACAGAAACACAGTTTTCTGGAGGAACGAAAATCTATGGCTGTGATTTTACTCAAACCATTTGGATCAAGAGTAGTGTGGGTAGTGAGTTAAATGTACCAAAGCCTGGAAAGGGATCTGTGCAATCAGTATCGTTCATGTCAAGAAGTGAAGTGAAAAAGACATATCTTGAAAAAGCGAATTTTGAGGGGGCAGAACTTATCAACACCCTATTTGAGCAAGGTAACTATCAACAAACAATCTTCAGAAAAGCGACTCTCAGCGGAGTCACCTTTAAGGATATTGACTTGAGTACTTCTGACTTTTGTGGAGCGCAGATTGGATACAAGTCAAAGTTCTACATGGGCTATGGACAATACGGTTGGCGAGGAGACTATCAGAAGAACTACTCCGATGAAGTTAGCTTCGTGAACACAGGTATTAAAGAAAAAGATTTGAAAGAAGGAAAGGCAGTTATCGTAAAGTCGCCTTTGATCAGCTGAGCCTGCTTTCATCTTGAGTAGTGAAACGAAATTGAGTTACAGGTAACTCAAAAGACGACAACCCCTTCAACGTCTTACAATGAGAAAGAAACTACCCGGCAGACATACTTATGAAGACAATTCGTGTTGTATCCCACGTTGAGAGAGATGGCTTAGTTAAAGTTCATCTACCTGAGCACTTTGGTGAAGAAGTAGAAATTACGCTGACTTATAAACCTGTGCAGATAGAAAAGAAGCGCCAATGGTCTCAAAAGTTTATCGACTTACAAGGCACTTGGCAGGGCGAGCCGCTAGAAAGAGGGGAGCAGGGAACTTATCCAGAACGTGATTCTCTACTGTAAAGCAAGACCAAACATGCCTTACCTTTTAGACACAAATACATTCATTGTCTACGCAAATCAAAGCAACTCAGAAGTTAGCAAGCAACTCTTTGCACAACCACCTAATGAAGTTTTTATTTGCGATATTGTGAAGTACGAACTTTACTACGGAGCTTACAAAAGTACTCGTACCACTGAGAATCTTGAGATCGCAGACGCGCTATTTGAGGAGTTTGTGAGCTTACCGTTTGATGGTGATGCAGCCAGGGTATGCGGCATGATTCGAGCAGACTTACAGGCAAAGGGCACTCCAATTGGGGTATATGACATTCAGATTGCAGCGATCGCCATCATCAACGACCTTACTTTAGTAACCAACAACACTAAAGAATTTAAAAGAGTCGTTGGCCTAAAAATAACGGACTGGCTCTAGGCAGATCGGCTATCGTCATCGCCATCAATATAGTCCTCATCCGTTTCGTCAGGACTATCGAGTTCTTCTTTGAAACCGCGTAGGGTTTTGCCGAGTGCGCCGCCTAGCTCAGGGATGCGTTTGGGGCCAAAGACCAAAACGGCCACAACGCCAATGATGACAATTTCGGGAATGCCCAAGCCAAACATGAGAAAGATCCTTCACGACTAATGCTTGACCTATCATAGTGCGTTCTTTGCGTAGTTCTGCTGAACAAGTCATAAACATAGCTATTTCCCCGCTGCTGTAACTTCAGCCTCGGGGAAATGAGGGGTCTCATTAGCAGCAGCAGGTCGTCAGTGCTCTAATCGTAGTGGCGCTGCTCTAGCCAGGTGCGTAGGTCGGCTTCTGAGTAAGCCACGAAGCTGCGCTGAATATTGGGATCGTAGGCGTTCCACTGGGTGCCTTTTGGTGTGATTTTTGTCCAGACGCGTATCTGTTGGCTGTCAGTTAAGGACGTGAGTAGCCACTGGCCTATGCGGTGATACCAAGGAGTGTTAGATTCTGGCTGGGGAAAAGAAGGTGAAGATTTTAAGAGTTGCTCTAGTCGGGCTTGGGTGGTGGCGATCGCAGAACTAGAAGCCGTTGAAAATTGATTGGTGCTGTTCATTACAAAGCTCCGTATTTGATTATGTTGTTGTCAGGCAGTCGTACCTGTGTTTGTTCGCAATAGAAAAAGACTTCAACCAAAAAGAACAACCTCTTAAAAGAGAAGATGAGAAAGCTGTCTTTGTGCTTGATGTACTCAATGTATAAAAACGGATGGAAAGCGGCAAAGCATAGGATAAATAGGGGCTATGCAAAAGATAGATGCGCTAGAAATCGGCCGAAAGGATAGCCTAGTAACAGATATGTACAGCTGGCTAAAGCTATGGTCGGAAAACCCGCGAGAAGCATCAGCGATAAGGTTAAGCTTTCTCAAATGAGGGCGCTGCTGAGCGTGGCCCAAACCGGCAGCTTTAGTGAGGCGGCGCTACGGCTAAATGTGAGTCAGTCTACCGTGAGTCACAGCATTGCGGCTTTAGAAGAGGCATTGGGCGTAGAGCTGATTCATCGGGGGCGACAAAAGGCATCGCTCACACCTGTGGGGTCTAAGGTTTTTGAGCAGGCACAGCAGATTTTGAGCCTGGTTGATGGGATGGGTCAGGTGGCGACTCAGGCCAGAGGTATTGAAGGCGGGCTGGTGCGAATTGCGGCGTTTCGGAGCTTGGCGAGTGAAATATTGCCGGGAGCGATCGCGCATCTTCACCAGCACCACCCCACCGTCCAAGTTGCCATCATCGAGTTTGAAGACACTCAATCACTGGTCAATGCCCTGGTTGAAGGACAAGCCGACCTGGGCATGGCTGATTTGATAGAAGGCGCTGAATTTGAGACCTTCAAGATAATGGACGATCCCTTCATCGCCCTTGTCCCGCCCAACAGCGTAGATATTGGAGAGCAGCTAACCTGGAACGATCTGCGTAACTACCCTTTAATCACCTCTTCTAGCGACTGCTGCAAACTCATCCGCGCGCATCTGCGCTCAGCCCAGCCGCCAGTCTCGGTCGATTATCTCATTGCCAATGACTCTACCGCCGTCAGCATGACCCGTCAGGGCTTGGGCATCAGCTTAATGCCCAAGCTAGCAGCGCAGCCCATTCCCTCAGAAGTTCGTACCGCTCAGCTACCTTTTGACATGGCCCGTCCATTAGGCGTGAGCTGTTTGCGCAATACGCTGCTCACCCCAGCGACCTACGCCTTTTTAGACACGTTCAAAAGCCTGTATTCACCAGGCTGTCAACAATCGGGGGGCGCGCAGCGGTATGGTGTTGAGCGTACACATGCGAAGGCGCAAGGCGAAAAGCCCGGCTTGGATAAGAAAATCGGTGATGAGAAAACTGGTGATGAGAAAGCTGCTATTTCTGCTACCCGGCACCACTAAACAGTTTTTTGCCGGGGGGCTAACTGCTGAGCTAAATACGCTGCGGCTGGCCCAGCAGATTTGCGAGGCCGAGGTGGTGACATACCGGCAAAGGGAGCAGAATACGCTGTTTATAGACGATGTGCTTGCGCAGAAAGACCACCAGGCCAGCATTTTTGTGGTGAGCTGGGGATTTGATGTGCCCAAGCTGATTAAACAGATTGGCGATCGCCCCACCCTTTACCACGCCCACAGCGCAGGCTACGGCTTCTCACTTCCACCCCGCGTTCCAATTATTACCGTTAGCCGCAACACCATGAGCTACTGGGGCGAAAAAGCGCTCAGCTCAATGATTTTTCATCTGCCTAACGAAATTTCGCCCGCATTCGAGAACCGCCAGATCCACAGGGATATTGATGTATTAGTACAGGCCAGAAAATCGTCTGAGTACCTTTTGCAGCAGCTAGTGCCCGCCTTACAAAAGCAGTGCAACGTGGTCGTACTAGACAGCTATGTAGACGATCTGATCGGACTGTTCAATCGCGCCAAGCTGTATCTATACGACTCGGCTGAGTACTGGGGACGTTTTGGCCTCACTGAAGGATTTGGCCTGCCGCCGATGGAAGCGATGGCCTGTGGCTGCGAAGTATTTTCTAGCGTGAACCATGCGCTAGCCGACTACTTAGACCCTGGCTTTAACTGTCAAAAAATTTCAGGCTACTCCACAGGCTACGACGTTAAGCGAATTGTTGAATCTGCCCATAGCTGGCCTAGCCGTCCGCCCACACCTCCTGAGTTTTTTGCGCCTTACCGGCCCGAACAGCTCGTGAGTCGCTTAGAGACAGTTTTACAGGAGGTTAATCTCTTTTTTGACTATCAGAGCCAGCAAAAAAGTGATATCCCACAGCTTACGCGCCAGCGAATCGCATATCTCACGCTTAAGCGTTTTTTCAACAAAGCAGCTGAAAAGTTGAGGCGATAAACAAAGCCCAACGAAACAGTATTCTCACCTGTTGCACTTTTGATATTTCACAGCAGATTTTCAGTAGTTTTTCGTAGTTTCAGCGTAGCAATTTTCACTTAGAACAAAATCGCTGTAGATCTTACACAGAGAGGTTTCTACAAACTTTACAAAGCTGAACTAAACGCTTAAAAATGAGATCGGACAAGTGGGATATAAGTTGATATTGTATTGAAGATATTAGCCGGATTTGATGTATTGATACCGGTATTAATGGTTAGTGCTACGTGATATTCAGCTTGGTAGTGAGTGAAACAACGCCACTTTTCATACTGCCAAGGCCGTCCGGATCTTTCGTTTAAGAGACTGCTTTATCAGCGCTCAAAGCCCTGCGCTCAAAGTAGTTCAGGACTTTACTATCCCTTGCGGGCACGCCCTAGTGAATTCCGCTTATTCCCTGAGACGTATCAAAAAATCATGGGGAATACTTTATGTACGTTTCTCTTTAGCTGTGAGCATGGCTACCTTTTCTCCAACTTCTACGACTGTTCTTGAGCGATTGAGCGATCGCTATGCCAACCTACAGCCTATCGGACGCCCGTTTGGCTACCAGCAAATGCTCGCTAAAGACATTCAGCATCAGCGTTCGGTGGTGATTAAGTCCCTCACGGTTTCAGAAAATACGCCGACCGGTGACATTTGCTGCTTTGAGCGTGAAATTCAGCTCTTAGGCTCGCTGAGTCATCCCACGATTCCTCGTTACATTGACTCGTTTACGGTCGATACCACCCAAGACGGCAAAGGCCGCAGCAAGGGGCTCATTTTGGTGCAAAGCCACCACGACGGGCAAACGCTCGCGCAGCAGGTCGCTGAAAAAAAGATCTATAGCGAGGCTGACGTTAAAGATATTGCGCGGCAGTTGCTCAAGGGGCTCGCTTATTTGCACGGCAAAGGCTTGGTGCATAGAGATATCAAGCCCGACAACATTGCAATGACTGAGACGGCCGCTGGTAGCCGGGTGTCGTGGCTGAACCTGGGGACAGTGCAGTACGTGCAGGCTCAGCGAAACGACGCGCTGGTGGGGACTTATGGCTTCATGCCGCCTGAGCAGGTAGGCGGACAGGCGACCTTTGCTTCCGACTTATACAGTTTGGGGGCGACGCTCATTTACTTAGCGACAGGGCGGCACCTGGGTGAGCTGCCGCACCGACCGAACAGTGGCGGTATGAGAATGCGGTTTGCCTGCTCGCCTGCAAAACTGAGCCCTGGCTTGCAGGAATGGATTAACTGGCTGATTGAGCCGTATGTGGGCGATCGCCCCAAGTCTGCGAAGCAAGCCCTAGGCGCGCTCAACCGGCTACCGCTATCTATGCTCAGACGGCGCACGTTGCAGCCGACAAAAGTACAAATGCTGCCAGTGCCTATTCTCTCGGGAAATCGGGACAAGTACGAGCCGTTTTTTACGAAGGTACGCTCGGTTAAGAAAGCGCGATCGCTAGAACTGATTGTGCCACCGGTCGGCCTGCAAACCTCACAGGCAAAGCGCGCGCTGCCGCCCGTTCTTATGGGCTTTACGCTGCTAGGGGTGGCGATGCACCTGCTCAGCCTGCTACAGCTTTCGCCGGCTATGCTCAGCAGCGCTGGTCTCTTCGTCGGCTTTGCCACGGCAGCGGCGGCTAGCCTAGCGATGTTGGGCTGCTGGTACAGCTTTCGCTTTTTAAGAACCGGGCTGAGGCTACTCGGCCGGTTCATGCTCAGAGACATTCAAATTCAGCTAGAGGCAGACGTACTGCTAGTGGCTTACAAGTACTGGCTGAGAGCACCTATCTACGTCGTCAATACCAGACGCGCCGATATCTACAGCATCAGCACGCTGCCAAACGATAACGCGCTGCGCATTTTGACCCATCGTAATCGGACGCGGCTGCCCCACGACTGCTACAAGCTCACCACCGCAGACGGCGCGCTCAGCCCTCGTGATATTCGCTGGCTCAGCTCTTTACTTAATGATTGGAGGCAGCACGGTAGCTGCACGGCGCTCTAAGCAATCTCAGCAACAAAACAGCTGACTCATGGCCTGGTTTCAAAAACTGAAACCAGGCTTTTTGCGGTCTGTGCAGCCGTCATAATGAGCGCAGCTTGGCACTTGTATCTGCCAGCGATGTGTGACTAGCTGCCACGTCTCCCGAGTTTGCTCCTCATGGTTTGCTCCTGGCGGAGATATGGCAGCTTTTTTTGTTGTCAGACGATTTCTTTTAGGCAGTACGCGCCGCAATTAAACTATCCACCAGCTCTATAAATCCAGCGCCTTCAGCCGACTGAGTGATATAGCTCGGCTGATGAGCCAGCGTAGGCAGGTAGTGGGCAACATTCGCCACACCGACAGAGCAAGGAAACTGCTCAGGATCAAACAAGCTTTCGTCATTCGGACTATCTCCAACCGTCACCACTTCAGCAGGTGTTAGGTGCGAAAACTGCTGCTGAAGTACTTTTGTTAGGCCAGCTGCCTTGTTCTGGCGGTCAATTTTGAGGTGGCACTGAACGTTACTGTAGGTAAAGCCCATTGTGGGCTCAGCGCAGGTTGTTTTTTGGAGCCATGCAATATCGTCGTCGCTGAGGCCGTCAATGTCGAATGTCCAGTCGGTAATGCGAAAGGTGTTGTCGAGTGCTGGGTGAAGGTCTGGATATTGCTTTTTGAGTTTGTTGAATAGGTTGGCTAGGCGATCGCGATGCGTACTCATGCGAGGAATATCTGGCAGAATAACCGGCTCGGGGTTGTGTTTGCTGATGTACAGACCGCCATTTTCAGCGATCGCGCCCACCACAGGCAAATAATTCACCAGTCCGCTCACCCACCCTGCCGAGCGCCCCGTCACAATCATGATCTCAATATTGTGTTCACGCAGCCGAGCAAACGCCTGAAGCAGCGAGGGTTCAAACTGCCCGTTTACCGTCAGCGTTCCGTCCATATCAGTCGCTACTAAACGAAGCTTCTTAAAGACAGCTTGGCTGAGATTAGACGTTATTAGCTGTGGTGGCATGACATTCCCTAGATCGCTGAAGACGCTGACTGAAAGCGTTTTTCAAAACATCAACATTTATACATTCTTTCAGCACCTTGGGCATTCTGAAAGCAATCAATCGCTTTGCACCTGCGCATGTTAACCGGCAACCTTACCAGCCACACCACATTGCTTGCTCAAGCACAGGTGTCAGAACAACCCTTCACCCCGACACCGCCTCTCAACCTCTGGATGTACTCGACCGGCGGATTGGCCGCATTGCTAGTAGGCCTGGGCGCTTATTCTTACTGGCAAACTCGCAAGCTACAAAAGCAGCTAAAGTTTGAAAACTATAAGAATAAAGAGCTGCAAAAGCGGATTAAGATTGCGCTGAGCACCATTACCGCCATGGAGCGCAATCCTGATCTAATCCACTCACGTGACTTTAACCTCGACTATCTGCGAATGCGGATGGAAGAGAAGCAATTTAACTTTGCTATTGTCAATCAGCTTAAGGTGAAAGTAAAGCAGCGCATTAGTGAAGCGCTAAGGCCCAATCAAGCCAGCAGCGGTACGGTTGGCATCGCCAGCAAGCCCAGGCCCATCAATCAGGTTTTCGACGTAGAGTACATCGCCCCTACCGACACCAAAAAGCGCAAGCGAGTGCTCTTTCGCATCCAAATTCAGCTGACTAAAATACCCGCGCAGGCCACTTCCACCACCGTAGAGGAAGTCGTTACGTGCATTGAAAACTTTCTAAATCCGCCAGAAGAGAGCAACTTTTGGCAGCCAACGCTTCAGGGCCGCATTGCCAATATGAAGTGGGATCAAAAAGCCAAACCCACGCCATTGCTGCTGCTTCAGCAAACCAATGAAGGTGTAAACGTCACCTTTAGATCAAAAACAGACAAGCATTCCGTACGATAGAACGCTTGTCTGTTAGGGCTTTTAAAGCTGACTTGAGTGCTACTTCAGCCAGTTCTTCAGCCGAGAAGCCACCTGAGGCCGTCGTAGCTTCCGCATGGCCTTCGTCTGAATTTGACGAACGCGTTCACGCGACAGCTGAAAAATTCGGCCTACTTCCTCTAGCGTGTGGGTTTCACCTGTGGTCAAACCGTAGCGTAAGGCAATAATTTCCTTTTCGCGCTCAGTCAGCACCTCGGTGAGCACGTCAGAAATCTCCTGACGCATCATCGACTCGCTAATTTTTGACTCTGGAGAAAGCGACTTGCCATCTTCCAACAGCTCCATCAGCTCAGTGTCTTCGCCTTTACCCACCCGGTGGTTAAGCGAAAGTGACTTGCGCTGCACCTGCTGAAGCACCCGCAGCTGATCGGGTGTCATATCGAGGGCTGCGGCCACTTCCGTTTCGGTCGGCGTGCGCTGAAGCTCTTTACGCAGCTCACGATGCGCTTTTTTGAGCTTGTTGAGCTTTTCTACAATGTGAATCGGCAGGCGAATCGTCCGCGCGTCGTTGGCGATAGTGCGCGTGATGCCCTGGCGAATCCACCAGTAGGCGTAGGTCGAAAACTTGTACCCTTTGTCTGGATCGAACTTTTCGGCGGCGCGGTTGAGGCCCAGTGCACCTTCTTGAATTAAATCGAGGAAAGGGACGCCTCGGTTGAGATAGCGCTTGGCAATTGACACCACTAGGCGGAGATTGGAGCGGATCATTCGGCGCTTGGCGGCGCGAGCTTTTTGGAGCTGGCGCTTGAGCTGCTGTTCGCTACACGCAAATGAATCGGCCAGCTCAGCTAAGGTGGGCCGACGCTGCAAGGTCTCGTGAAGCTGCTCGGAGCGATCTTCTAGCTCTACGATAATTCGCACTTGCCGTGCTAGCTCGATTTCTTCGTCGGGCTTGAGCAGAGGATACCGAGCCATTTCTTTAAAGAAGGCACCCACCGCATCGTCGTTAGAAGACTTGCGATAGCGCGAGGAAACCGTCACCGACTCAGAGTATTGGGCTGAATACTGAGCGTCTTCGTCCGATTCATCTTGAGTATCCGTGTCAGCGTCGTCGTCAGCGTCGTCTGCCAGATCGCCTGCCGCGATACCAGCCGCAGAGTCAGATAGATCAAAGCTATCCTCCCAGCCAGCTGGAGCCTGCTTGAGCGCAACGGCGTTGCCAGATGACGTTTGCGAGGAGGTACGGCTCTCCGACGAGGATACAGGACTGCTGATTTCAGAATTATAGGGGGCTGTCATATTTAAAATCAGGTTCACATTATGACTACTTTGCTTAGAAGGAGCTCTTTGATGACGCCTAGGAACTACAGTATTAACAATCGAAAGCGTTGAGATATCGAGAGTGTTGAAAGCAAGAAGTGAACGCAGGGGCTTTTCAGGCTACGGCATTACTATAACAACACTGTCATTAAGAAACTGTTCAATCTGATAACTTATTGTTGCTATAGCGATCCTCATAACCTGCTGACAGACTTCTTCTTCACCCATTATGATATTTTTTGTTACGTTTCTTATTCGGCCCTAGCTTATTGCTCACTTATCGCTCATGACCGCCTTTTCTCATCCCGTTTTATCGGCTCAGTCATGGATAGAGGTTTTAGTGGATTGCCCGGGCGCGACGGGGCTCTATACCTACGGTGTACCAGAGCATTTGACGGTTCAACCGGGCAATATTGTGAGCGTTGCGTTTGGGGCACAGCAGGTAGGCGCGATCGCGATTCAAGCGCGCAAAGACCTGCCAGAAGAAATTTCTATAGAATCTATAAAAACCATTGAGAGTGTCGTCAACACTTCTTTTTTCAGCAAAGCGTATTGGCAGCTACTAAACCGTGTCGCACGCTACTATCAGACGCCTTTTATCAGAGTGATTCGGTCGGCGCTGCCGCCAGGACTGTTATCGAGATCACAAAAGAGAGTGCGTTTAGTTTCGCAACAATTGATACAAACAACAAAGTCAAGTGACGGTGCGTCTAATATTGTTGCTAATTCCAAGGCGCTGTCAACGCCGTCTGCTCAGATGCTGGCGGTGCTGAAGCGATCGCCCCAAGGGGACTACAGCTGGAAATATATTCGACAGCAGCTTAAGAAAGCACACAGGCCGCAGGAAGTTAGCGGCGCGCTTAGCGAACTGGTTGCAAATGGGCGCGTGGAAAGTTATTTGGCGCCACCGCGATCGCCTCAGGTTCAAAAGCGGCAGGCCGTTGTGCTGATCCAACAATTCTCAGACGATGCGGAATTAAGCGCTCGGCAGCAGGAGATTGTGATCTCCATTGCTCAGCAGGGCGGTGAGCTGTGGCTAAGCGATGCGCTCCAGCTTTTGCAGACGACGAGCAAAACGCTGAAGGCGATCGCGGATAAAGGCTATGTGGTCATAGAGCCCCGCGAGGTGCTTAGAGCCGGAAGCCATTCTTCGGCAATGCCCGATCGACCAAAGGCACTTACCGACGATCAGGCAAAGGCTTTAGCGGTGCTGCATCAGATGCGCGGCTACAGCGAGGCGCTGCTGCACGGAGTAACCGGCTCAGGAAAAACAGAGGTGTATTTGCAGGCGATCGCACCCATCCTCAAATCGGGAAAATCGGCCCTCGTGCTCGTGCCTGAAATTGGCCTCACCCCGCAGCTGACCGATCGCTTTCGCAGCCGCTTTGGTGAAAAAGTATGCGTCTATCACAGCGGCCTCTCGGAAGGCGAGCGCTACGACACGTGGCGGCAAATGCTCACCGGCACCGCGCAAATTATCATCGGTACCCGCTCGGCGGTATTTGCCCCGCTGCCAAACCTCGGCATCATTATCTTGGACGAGGAGCACGACGGCAGCTTCAAGCAAGATCAGCCAATGCCCTGCTACCACGCTCGGCAGGTGGCCAGGTGGCGGGCGGAGTTAGAGGAGTGCCCGCTGGTGCTGGGGTCGGCAACGCCTGCGGTGGAAACGTGGGTGCGCTTCAAAGAGAACGTGAGCGATGTTGAAACCCACTACTTAGCCTTACCTCAGCGAGTCCATGCTAGACCCCTACCGCCCATCGAAGTGGTGGATATGCGCAAAGAGCTGCACGAGGGCAATCGCACCATTTTCAGCCGCCCCTTGCAAAAAGCGCTGGAAGAACTGGTCGAAAAAGGCAATCAGGGCATTTTGTTCATCCACAGGCGCGGACACAGCAGCTTTGTATCCTGCCGTAGCTGCGGTTATGTGATGGAGTGCCCCAACTGCGACGTGTCACTCTCTTTTCATCAAACGCACAAAGACGCCACGGCTCGGCTGCGCTGTCACTACTGCGGCTACGGTCAGCAGCACCCAGCAGAGTGTCCTGAATGCGCGTCACCCTATCTCAAAAACTTTGGTAGCGGCACTCAGCGCGTCGTGAACGACCTAGCAAAGTATCTGCCACAGGCTCGCTGTATTCGGTTTGATAGCGACACTACGCGCAACAAGGGTGCACACCGGGCGCTGCTGACGCGGTTTGCTCAAGGAGAAGCTGACTTACTCGTCGGCACGCAGATGCTGACGAAAGGAATTGATTTACCACAGGTCACTTTGGTGGGCGTGATTGCCGCAGATGGCCTGCTATTTATGCCAGATTTTCGAGCCAGTGAGCGGGCGTTTCAGACGATGACGCAGGTAGCGGGCCGGGCCGGAAGGGGAGAGCAGCCGGGGCGGGTGATCGTGCAAACGTATAGTCCTGATCATGTGGCGATTGAGGCGTTAACGCAGGCGGCGTATGCGGATTTTTTGGAGAAGGAGTTGAGCGATCGCGCCGATCTTACCTATCCTCCTTACGGTCAGCTTGTGCTTTTGCGCATTAGCGGCCTAGATGAGCGCGTCACCGAACGCAGCGCCCACCAGATTAGTAAACGACTGGGCGATCGCCTAAAGCCCCCTTGCGACATTTTGGGGCCTGTGCCTGCGCCAATTTTTCGAGTGGCCAGTCGGTATCGGTGGCACATCCTGCTCAAGCTACCCTTACGATCACAGCTTCCTCAGCTAACGGATTTGCAACAGCAGGTGCCGAAGGGCGTCAGCCTCAGCATTGATGTCGATCCACTGAATTTATCTTGAAGGTTGCCTAAAGATGACAAGCGCGATCGCTCGCTATGACAACAAATAGATCGGCAGATATGAGAGGGAACACATCGAGGTATTAATGATTTGTGATTTTATAGGTGGGGGGTTTTGCGCTGTAGAAACTTCGTCTGCCGCTGCCCCTGACTCCCTCAACGCGTCAATATCGTGAGCCTCGTGTTTTGATCAGATTGCCTTTCTTGCATTTATCACCCCGCATCCAGAGTCTCACCCCACTAAAGGCCCACATCAAAACGCTGATTGCATCCACCCGAACCCCCAATACAGGCATCGCCGTCGCTCTACTGATTATCGCAGCTTGGGCCATCAGCTTTTTTACGGCCTTCAATGCAGGTGCACGCGCTATTGGCCCCCTCGGCTGCACGCTCTTAATTCCTTGGTTTGCGTTCCTGTACACCGGCCTTTTTGTCACGGGCCACGATGCCATGCATGAAAGCATTGCCCCCGGACGCCCGCGTCTGAACCGACTGCTAGGCGAGCTTGCGCTGTTTCTCTACGGCTTTATTCCTTACGCAAAGCTGTGCGAAGCCCATACCGATCACCACCTGTTTCCAGCGAGCCACCACGACCCAGACTTTCACGACGGCAGACATAAGCATCCGGTGCTGTGGTACTTCCGCTTTATGCGAAGCTATTGGACGCTGGGCCAGTCGGCGAGCATCATCGTTATCTACAACGGCCTGTATCGGGTAATGGGCGTGCCTGAAGCCAATCTGCTGGTGTTTTGGGCCATTCCCTCACTGCTTAGCTCCGTGCAGCTGTTCTACTTTGGTACTTATTTAGTCCATCGCAAATTGCCGGATACCTACGATACCGAGCTGTGTGCCAATAGCAACTACTGGCCCTGGCTGTTCTCGCTGGTGACCTGCTATCACTTTGGCTACCACCGTGAGCACCATGCCTTTCCCAATGTTCCTTGGTGGCAGTTGCCACATGTAGCGCGATTTGAAGCACCTGTGCAGCGCGCTCAGCCGGTTTACATGACGAGGGTGAACCATATATATACGAGCGGGGGAAGCAAGTTGGCAACGAGCAGCAGGCCTTTTGTCCAGCGCGATCGCACGCGCCTAAAAACATAAACACTAGCAAACAGCATCAGCACCACCTCTATTGGCCCAAAAATACCGCCATAGTGCGCCGGGTCCCAATAAGAAATAGGGCTCTCAAAGCGAAAGTCGCTAAAAGGAAGAAAATGTCGGTGCCCATCGTCGTGATGTAGCGGCAAATCTCCGAGGCAGTGCAGCAAAATGCTAGCAAACAGCAGCGCAATCCCAATCTGTTTGGCATACAGCATTACGCCCATGCCTAAAACGGCCAGCGGAATTGAGTTAAACCAATCAAACAGCGTCTGCCAAAAAGGGCGATAGTATTCCACCCGCCAAATTTGACCTTCTGGGATATCCGTCGCCAGCCTGAGCCACAGATAAAAGACGAACATCGCCAAGTCAGGAATCAGCGCACCCCAGATAATTAGCGGGTTCCACTGAGGCTTGTTTTTACGGCTAAGTAAAGCCAGGTTAAAAATAGCGTGGGCAGGTGTATTCATCAGGGGATACGTATGGCGTGATTAATAGAGTGTCATCCTCACGCCGCATATTCAATAGTCGCAGCGCTACATTAGATGTACACGATTCTATTTCCGCGTTAATTAATAAACCATGAAGAAAGCTGTTCCTTCTCTAGCACTGCTGTCACTAGCCGCTTTAGGCGGAACGCTGTTTTTCACCAATCCTAGCGAAGAAGAGTACGCCCAGCACCTCTCGCAAACCGCAGCCGAGCAGGTTGAAGCATCGGTATGTCAGCCCGAAGGGTTTGCAGAATGGCTAGGCAAAGTAGGCGAAGCCATTAGTCAGGCCTGTACGGGCCTAGTGGCCGGTGGAGAAAGTCTTTCTCAAGCAGAAGTACGAGAGATTATCGTCGAGAACACGGAATATAAAAATCGCATTTTCTTCAGCACGTACATTACTGAAACACCTTTTGGCGACTACAGAGGTATTGGCGTTTTTAACAGGTTTATCATTAAAGAACAAACGGAAGCAGAGGCCATATAGTCTTGCAACGCCCTATTTACTTAGACCACAACGCCACGACGCCTGTAGATCCGCAGGTGCTAGAGGCAATGCTGCCTTTTTTCACAGAGTACTTTGGCAACCCTAGTAGCTTGAACCATTCGTATGGGTGGGAAGCAGAAGCGGGCGTTGAGAAAGCAAGAGAGACTATAGCAAGTGCTATCAATGCAGATCCTATAGAGATTATTTTTACAAGCGGTGCAACAGAATCTAACAATTTGGCGATAAAAGGCGTTGCCGAGTCGTATATGAGCGATGGCAAGCACATCATTACGGTGCAGACAGAGCATAACGCTGTGCTTGAGCCCTGTCAGTACTTGGAGTCATTGGGCTTTGCAGTCACCTATCTTCCGGTGAAAGCAGATGGGCTAGTTGATTTGAATGAGCTAGAAGCGGCTTTTACTGATGAGACTATTTTAGTGTCGGTGATGGCAGCGAATAACGAGATTGGTGTGTTGCAGCCGATTAAAGAGATTGGCAGGCTATGCCATCAACGTGGCGTGATTTTTCACACGGATGCGGCTCAGGCACTGGGTAAAATTCCGCTGGATGTGCAGGCGATGAACGTTGATTTGCTCTCGATGACGGCGCATAAGCTGTATGGCCCTAAGGGCATCGGGGCGCTGTATGTGCGCAGGCGCGATCCTCGGGTGCGCCTTTCGCCTCAGCTACATGGCGGGCAACAGGAGCGCGGGATGAGGTCGGGGACTTTGTATACGCCGCAGATTGTTGGTTTTGGAGAGGCGATGCGGCTGGCGGTGGCGAATCAGGAAGAGGAAGGTGAACGGTTGAAGGGGTTGCGCGATCGCCTCTGGCACCATCTCTCCACCCACATCCCCAACATCCACCTCAACGGCCACCCCACCCTACGCCTACCCAACAACCTCAACATCAGCATCGAAGGCATCAACGGCACAACCCTCCTCGCCAAACTCCAATCACAAATAGCCCTCTCCTCCGGCTCCGCCTGTAGCTCAGCAAACCCTACACCTTCCCACGTCATCAAAGCGCTAGGCCGCAGTGATCATCTAGCTAGAGCCACCCTACGATTTGGGTTAGGCAAAAACACTACGCGAGAAGAAATTGACCGTAGCGCAGAAATCGTAGTGAGCACAGTTCGAGGATGAAGTTACCTAACAGCAGCAAAATTGAGTACGCGCAAGTCCTTTACAAGCTTGAAACCTACACGCTCAACTTTGATCACAGCAGAGGTAAGCATAAAGCAAGAGTATTTCGATCAAAGTTAGGCATTACTTTAGAGAACAAAGAAGTGCTAATTTCAGCACTATTGAGAGCTACGACTTCTACCGAGGCAAAGTTTAAAGGGTCTAATAGACACGGTGACGAGTATGTAGTGGAGTTTATGCTCTCTACTAAGGCTGAAACGTTTATAGTTCGTAGCACCTGGATTATTCGTACACATGAGCAACATCCAAGACTGGTTAGCGTTTATCCTATGTAGTAAGACAGGATGTAGTAAGACAGGAGAAAGGAGCTTTGTAAAATGACAGATATCAACCTTCACGATGTGGTTGCCATTACAGAAGAGATAAAAGCCCCCAGATTTATGGAAGATGGAGAGATTCTTCTGTGTAAAGGACTCGTTGGGACAGTTGTAGAGATACTAAGTCATGGAGAAGCCTACGAGGTGGAATTTGCCTACGATAGCAATGGTGAAACGTATGCCATGCTCCCGATTGAGCCAGATAAACTGCTTGTGCTCCAATATGAACCAGTAGAGCTGGCTGTTGGCGTAAGCACTTAGACTATCTGCATGAAGCGAATGGAACTTAAAGCTATATGAGGTGGTAAGCAATGACGGCAGCTATAGTCAATTTGCCAGAGAGCCTGCCGGTAGATGAACAGCGCCTGAGGCTAGAGGGAATTACATGGCAGCAGTACGACGCACTGGTTGCACTGTTCATGAATCAGTTCCCAGCGTTACGGATGACTTATTTAGAAGGTGTTTTAGAGCTTATGTCTACTTCACCTGAGCATGAGCGACTGAAGACAATTATTGCTCGACTGATTGAAGCGTTTGCTGAAGAAGCTGATCTGGATCTTAATGGCTATGGGGCTGCTACGTTTCGGAAGGAAGCAGCTGAGCGGGGGCTGGAGCCGGACGAATGCTATACGTTTGGCGTGCTGGATGAAACACCGGATATTGCAGTTGAAGTTGTTATTACCAGCGGTGGCATTGACAAGCTCGCTGTTTATAAAGGATTGGGCGTTCAAGAAGTTTGGTTTTGGGAGGATGGCGTGTTTAGCGTCTATGGCCTGATTGATTCAACATCTGGTTACGAGAAGCTAGAGACTAGTGAGCTATTGCCTGGTATTGATTTGCCAGCGCTGTCTGAGTTTGTGAATCAGCCTAGCCAAACGCAGGCAGTGAAGGCCTATCGTCGAAGCTTGCAGACATAAATCGGTCAATTACTGAGACAATGAGAGCCGACTTGACCTTAAATTACTTGCGGTGATGGCTCCAAAAATACGGCGTAGCTTTTTAGGTGGCATGATAGGCGGGGGTAGGCCGCTAACGATTTCAGTCGCGCTGATGTACGTCGGTATTGCCATTACGTTTGTGTTTATTATTGCCGCTCTGTTTGCGCCGCTGATGCAGAGCTGGGGCTGGATTCAAGATCCGCTGGCAGGGCTGGCTAATCCGATTCATGAGCCGCCTTCTGCTGCGCACTGGTTCGGGACTAACCGTCAGGGCTACGATATTTTTGCTCGCACGCTGTATGGGGCTCGGGCGGCGTGGCAGGTCGTTATTTTAGCGACGGCAATGAGCGTGATTGTGGGCGTGCCGTTGGGGATGGTGAGCGGCTACCGGGGCGGAAAGATTGACCGGGTGCTGCTGTTTTTTATGGATACGATCTATACGCTGCCGGGGCTGCTATTGTCGGTGACGCTGGCGTTTGTGGTGGGGCGCGGGGTGGTGAACGCGGCGATCGCACTCTCAATCGCCTACGTGCCGCAGTATTACCGGGTAGTGCGCAACCATACCGTTAGCGTGAAAACTGAGCTGTTTGTTGAGGCGGCGCAGTCGATGGGCGCGTCTACTTGGGCGGTGCTTTCTCGCTATCTATTTTTGAATGTGGTGCAGAGCGTGCCGGTGCTGTTTACGCTGAATGCGGCTGATGCGGTGCTGGTGCTGGGCGGGCTGGGCTTTTTGGGCTTGGGGCTGCCTGACGCTACGCCTGAGTGGGGAGATTCTTTGCGTCAGGCGTTAGACGCGCTGCCGACAGGAATTTGGTGGACGGCGCTATTTCCTGGACTTGCGATTACCCTTATGGTGACGGGCCTATCGTTAATTGGCGAAGGCCTTAACGAGTTTATTAATCCTCTATTGCGCAGAGAGAATTGGGACTGATGGATGCTGAGAGATTAAAACAGCAGCGATACTCCGAAGGAGTGGCCTTGCCATCGCACCACAAAATATACTCAAAGCTAACGCCCGCGCAAAAGTCGATAGTGCAGGTGTTTGCACTGCTGTATGAGCCTGTGAGCCGCGAGAGTGCTTACGAGTGCTGGAAGGCTGCGATTCCGAATACTACAGACATTGAGCTGATAAAGACGAAGCCATTTAGGGAGCTGGTAAAGGGACTGATAGCGGTTGGGGTGCTTGAGCAGCGCTTAGCAAAAGGGATTCACTGCACGCTGGCACTGGTGGATATTGTTGTCAGAGAGGCACTGGATGAAGGGACGTTTGAGCCAATTGCGATGGCGATCGCGCAAACCCTCCCCATCCGCAGGCGCTATCCCGACGGCCCACTAAACTTCCGCCAAGAATCAGAATTTATTCGAGAGCTACGTATCGCCATCTACCGACAAGATCGTAGAGAAGTTGACGCGCTGATTGATGACTTGAGCCACGTGTACTGGCCAACGACGGTCACGTTTGAGCAAGTCTTGCAAAGTGCCTACAACAACCCTTTCGATGCGGTCTGGTTCAATCGCCTTTCACGAGAGTTTTTTGAGCTTGGGCTCACCACAATATTACAAGACTCTGTGGAACGGTGTATTCCTGCAAACGAGGCCTTTTCCCTGTTAGAGGAAGCCTACAAAGAGCACACGCTAGGTTTGGAGCTTTGTCTGGTTTATGCAGAGCAGCTTTGGCTGAGGGGATATCTAGAAGAAGCGAGCGACGTGCTTTCTGGCATGAGTGTGTCTAAGGCTGAGCAGGGGCGATATGGTGCTTTGTTGGGCGCGATCGCCTTCCTCACCGGACACATGCCAGACGCCCTCACTCACTACCGCAAAGCGCTAAAAGCCGCTGGCAAATCACAAAGCGCTCAGGCGGAATGGTTCAGTCACTCAGCCGCCGTTCTGTTCTTCTTTGCGCTGCTAAAGGACGGTAGCCCAGCCGCTTACCAAGAAGCTGAAAAGTACATTTCTCTTATCGGAAAACAAAAGCATCACTGGTTAAGAAGGAGTATGCCCTTACTCCTAAATGTTCTACGGGCACAGCAGGGCAAGCTGAGCGATATTTCTGCCGCCACCGATCGGTTTATAAAACACGCTTTAAGCAGTGCGGGGCTTCCTCTACTGCTAGAAATCTACAGTCTCTATTGGCTAGATGTGAATCATATTGGCAAGCGTTTGTCTGGAGAACTCCCATCGCTTTGTCAAAGTGCACTCAATGCAGGTTATGACTGGATTGCACTAGAAATTTCTGAACTGTTGATTAGCTACGAACGCAGAGGTTCTTATGCAGAGCGCGTGACTGCCTTACGCGATAGAACAAACAGCTTGCCTTTACTCGGCGTTGTTCAGCGCAAGGCGGCTTGGGAGCTATCGCTCAATGCTTTAGTCAATCTAGCGGTTGAAGAAGAGAGTCCGCTGGTTGCGGCAGGTTCCTTTCGGCTCGCTTGGCGGCTGCGCGTTATGTCGTCGGTGTTTTGGTCTTTGGCACCGATAGAACAGAAGCTGAGTACAAGAGGCGGCTGGACAAAAGGAAAGGCGATCGCACTTAAAAGGCTGGCCACCGAAACCATCGACTATCTCACCCCTCAAGATCAGCAAATTTGCGACACCCTACAGGTGGCCTATGAGGATCGCTATTACTCCGAATATTCAAAGGCTAACTATGCATTTACCGCTGACTCACTACTAGCGCTGATCGGCCATCCGCTCGTGTTTTGGGAAGATACGCCGACCGTTCGGGTAGAAGTGGTTGCTGGTGAGCCAGAGCTGCTGGTGAAACGGCTGGAGAATGATCTTTTACGGATTGAGCTGTCGCCGCCGCTGGAGAAGTCGGAGGTGTTGATGGTGAAAGAGACGCCGACTCGGCTGAAGGTGATTTCGGTGAATGCTCAGCACAGGCGGATTGCAGAGGTGCTGGGGGCTAAAAATCGGTTGGAGGTGCCCGTTCAGGCAGAAGATAGGGTGTTGAAGGCGATCGCATCCATGGCCCGACTGGTCACCGTTCAATCTGATATTGGCGGTGAGATAGATGCCGAAGAAGTCCCAGCCGACCCCACACCGCACGTTCACCTTCTCCCCGCAGGCGAAGGCCTGAAAGTCTCACTGCTCATACGACCGTTCAAAACGGGCGGTGCTTACTATACACCTGGGCAGGGCGGCGAAACGGTGATTGCTGACGTAGACGGCACGCGCCTGCAAACGCTGCGAGATTTACAGATAGAGAAAAAGAATGCTTTTGCCGTTCAGAAAGCCTGCACGGTGCTTGAGCAGTACGCACAAGAGGGCGGAGAGTGGCTCGTTGATGAAACATCAGATTGTTTGACGCTGTTGTTGCAGCTGCAAGAGTTAGGCGACAAGGTAGTGATTGAATGGCCAGAAGGAGAAAAGTTCAAAGTTTCTCAACAGTTTGGCATCAGCGATTTTAAGATCAACATCCATCGCAAAAAGGATTGGTTTGAAGCGAGTGGTGAGCTGCAAGTGAGTGAAAATCACGTGGTTGACTTGCAGCAGCTGATGACGCTGATGGACGCTTCGACAGGGCAGTTTATTCCACTGGCGAACGGTGAGTTTTTAGCGCTTACGGACGAGTTTCGGAGACGGTTGCAGTCTTTGAGCCGGGTGTCTGACTCGCGGAGTAATGAAGTGCGGGTTCATGGCGTTGCGGCGTTGGCGCTGGAGAGTGCCATGGAAGGTATGGAGCAGCTAAGGATTGATAAGGCTTGGCAAACGCATATTAAGCGAATTAGGGCAGCTCAGGCGATCGCACCAAAACTACCCACCACGCTCAAGGCAACCCTCCGCGACTACCAGCGCGAAGGCTACATATGGCTCTCACGTTTGGCACAGTGGGGCGTGGGCGCTTGCCTTGCCGATGACATGGGGCTCGGCAAAACGTTGCAAGGGCTGGCCATCATTCTTAAGCGCTGTAGCAAAGGCCCAACGCTGGTGATTGCGCCGACTTCCGTATGCCTAAACTGGAGCAGTGAGGCGGCGAAGTTTGCACCCAGTTTGCAGATTAAAAGCTTCGGAAGCGACGGTAGGCAGGCACTGATAGATGGATTATGCAAAAAAGATTTGTTGGTGTGTAGCTACGGGTTGCTTCAGCAGGCGGAGGTAGCGGATATGCTGGCAAAGGTGAGCTGGCAGACGATTGTGCTGGATGAAGCGCAGGCGATTAAGAATTCGGCTACCCGGCGATCGCAGTCCGTCATGGCCCTACAAGGCGACTTCAAAATCATCATGACCGGCACCCCCATTGAAAATCACCTGGGCGAACTGTGGAACCTATTTCGCTTCATCAATCCCGGCTTGCTAGGCTCACTCGATAGCTTCAATCTTCGTTTCGCGAATCCGATTGCACGAGATAATGATGAAGCCGCTCGCGAAGCACTTAGAAAGCTCATTCAGCCGTTTATTCTACGTCGTACAAAAGATCAGGTGCTCACGGAGCTGCCTTCTAGAACAGAGATTACCTTACCGGTAGAACTGAGCGCTGATGAGATGGCTTTTTACGAGGCGCTGAGGCGAGAGGCGGTTGAAAAGCTTGCGAGTAAGGACACTCAGGCAGGGCAAAGGCATTTACAGGTACTCGCTGAGATTATGCGTCTGCGCCGCGCCTGCTGTAATCCAGCTTTAGTTAGACCAGAGCTGAGAATTTCGAGCACGAAGCTACAGCAGTTTAGTGATTTGGTTGAAGAGTTGCTAGATAACGGTCACAAAGCGCTGGTGTTTAGCCAGTTTGTTGATCATCTCAAAATCTTACGTAAGCATTTGGATAAGCAACAGATTTCGTATCAGTATTTAGACGGAAGCACGCCTGCTAAAAAGCGACAGCAGAGTGTAGAGGCTTTTCAAAACGGCGAAGGCGACGTGTTTTTGATTAGCTTGAAAGCAGGCGGAACCGGGCTGAATTTAACGGCTGCGGACTATGTAATTCATATGGACCCTTGGTGGAACCCGGCGGTGGAAGATCAGGCGAGCGATCGCGCCTACCGCATCGGCCAGCAGCGCCCCGTCACCATCTACCGCCTCGTCGCCCAAGGCACCATCGAAGACAAAATTGTGTCCCTACACAAGCTAAAACGCGACCTTGCAGACAGCTTACTTACCGGTTCAGACATGAGCAGTAAGATATCTACAGAACAGCTGCTATCGCTAATCACATCATGAAGCAGGCCGAAATACATGTTTCTAAAACAGCCTCTACAGCAGCCCGCCTGTACGACAGCTTGCTATGCCATCTCATAGCAAATCCTGACACACGTATCAGCTCAGTTTTGCGCAGCATGGAACCTTTGAGCAGCAGCATGAACCTACCTGAAAAACTCACGCAAATCGATCAGCTCAAAAACTGGCTAGACAGCTTTCGTCCACTGCAAAAGGCTATTCTGACCGAGCTAAAGCAGCGCTACGATGTCAGACTTACCTATACTTCTAACGCCATTGAAGGAAACACGCTTACGCAGAGCGAAACTGAGCTGGTGCTATCGAAAGGCATTACCATCGGTGGGAAAACGTTAGTCGAACACTTGGAAGTGATTGGCCACAAAGAAGCTATTGACTACATTGAATTGCTGAGCAAAGCAGACACACCGATTGGAGAATGGGAAATTCGGCAGATTCATAACTTAATCGTTAGAAAAATATCTCCAACCGAGGCCGGTCAATACCGGCAGCTGGACGTAAAAGCGGCGGGTACCGATCATGTTTATCCGCCGCATTATTTGTTGTCTGAGCTAATGAGTGAGTTTGTGGATTGGTTAGCCCACCCACCAAAGCAGCATCCTATTGAGTACGCCAGTGAAGCCCACTACCGATTTGTTTCAATTCATCCTTTTGCCGACGGGAACGGTCGTACTGGGCGGTTGTTAATGAACTTGCTATTACTCAAGGCTGGCTTTCCTATTGCCGTTATCTCCAATGAAAAAAGACAGGCTTACATCGAATCACTCGTACAAGCACAAGCGTCAAACAGCGAACTGACGTTGCTACTTTCTCTGGTTTGCGATGCTGTCTACGAGTCGTTTATCGAAACGCTCTCTGTCGTTGCGAGCGCCGCGAGTAGCCAAGGAAAGGGACTACTTTTTTATCAGGACGTTGTTGATTTTATAGCAGCAGTAGACCATTGATAGCTATACAAACAACTGTTGAAAAAAGCAAGAGATTCTGAGCCAAAGCATTCATCAGTGATGTTACAAAGCTAACTGCTGACTGCGGTAGTTAAGTAAAGCTGATTAAAGATAGCTAAAACTTATATGTTTTGAGCTGTGTTATTTACCTAGATTATAGATAAGCTGTTAGCAGTTCACAGCAAATCACTCGTTTAGGTACTCGTTATGACCACTATCACTATCGCGCCTAGAACAACTATCCCTACTGTTGACTTACAGCCACAGCTACCTGAGTCGACCGCCGAAAACCGATTGAAAGCAGCGCTAGAGCACGCTCGCCGCCTGACTGAAATGTATGGTTGCCAGCGAATTGAAGTCGCGATCGCCTGGGAAACCGTAGAAGAACTGCAAACGGCTCGCTCATACCAACCCGCTCCCTCTTGTCAGTCAGCGTTTGACCGCTACTGTACCGACACGCCTCATGCGCTTGAATGCCGAATCTACGACTGCTAAAGCGCTGGCGTATAAGACTGGGCTCTTCATTATCCTCGGTTGACAATGCGCATTGCTATTACTAAAGAGGCTCGGGTCTGACACAAGTATCTGAGTCTCTAGTCCTTCTCAAATCATCAGGTAACTCCTATGGCTGCGCCTCAATCTTCGCCTCTGCCCTGGTATCGCTGGTTAAATAGCGAGTACGTCATCCGCCTACTTGAAACCGTTCAAGACTTTATTGTCATCTGCTTATGCATCGGCTTATTCAGCTTCATGGTGCTCCAGCTCAGAGAAATGGCGCTATCGCTACTCCCCCCGCTCAACTTTCAACCCGTCACTTCAGACATTCTGTTCCTGCTGATTCTAGTCGAGCTATTTCGACTGTTGATCATCTATCTCCAAGAGCATCGCGTCTCTATTGGAGTCGCTGTTGAAGTTTCAATTGTCTCTGTTTTAAGAGAGATTATTGTGCGAGGCGTTTTAGAAACACCCTGGGCTCAAGTGCTGGTAGCCTGCGTCTTTTTATTGGTATTAGGTGCTCTACTCGTCATCCGAGTGTGGATACCGCCTACCTTTGACGGTATCGATCCCGAGCAAGTTGTATCAGAGCGTCATCGTTCACGAGCTAGTGAGGATGGGCAAGAGCAGTATTCCACACAAGCCTCTATGAACGGTCACAGCCGCGTACCTATGCCAACCGTCGATGCTTTTCCAAACGTTAACCTTCAGTAGACGTCCTGCAAATACGACAGTTTCATTCATCAGCATTGTATTCGCAGCACTGGTGAATGAGCTTGGCCACAAGTCCTGTCCATCCCGTTTGATGGCTCGCCCCTAAGCCTTCGCCCGTATCGCCATTAAAGTACTCGTAAAAGAGAATATAGTCCTGCCAGTGTGGATCGGTTTGGAATATTTTATTGTTGCCGTATACAGGGCGATCGCCATTTTCATCTTTCAAAAACGTCCCAATCATTCGCTGCTCAAGCTTAGTCGCCACGCCCCACAGATTCATCTCATTGCCTGAGCCATAGGGGCACTCAATCTTAAAGTCATCGCCAAAGAAATGGTGATAGCGCTGTAAAGACTCAATCAACAGATAGTTTGTGGGAAACCACACCGGGCCGCGCCAGTTAGAATTACCGCCGAACAACCATAGGCTGGATTCTGCCGGTTCGTAATCAACTCGATACACCTTGCCATTCACATCAAAAGTGTAGGGATTGTCCTTATGGAAGCGAGAAAGGGCGCGAATACCTGTGGGTGCTAAAAACTCATGCGGCTTCAGCATCTTCGCCAAAATTCGCCGCAGCTTATCAGGTTTTACGACCGAGAGCATTCGCCGCTTCTTTCGCTCTCCGTTCTTATTCTCTATCTCTATAGTTGTCACATTACGAGCAAGCTTCGGTCGATTCGCCTCAAACCATTCCAAACGCTCACTAAATCCGGGCAGCTGGTCTAACAGCTCAGGCTCTAATGTTGTAATGGCATACAGTGGCATTAGCCCCACAAGCGAACGAATCTTAATCGGAAAGCGGGTTTTATCCGGCAGATGCAGCACATCGTAAAAGAAGCCGTCTTCTTCATCCCATAGCTGAGTGGCATTCTCTCCAGTAGAGTTCATCGCCTCTGCAATGTAAATAAAGTGCTCGAAGAATTTAGTGGCCATATCTTCGTATACAGGGTTCTCTAAGGCCAGCTCTAGAGAAATAGCCAGCATATCCAAACAGTACATCGCCATCCAACTTGTCCCATCGGCCTGCTCTAGCCTTCCGCCTGTGGGTAATGGCTTACTGCGGTCAAATACACCAATGTTGTCTAGGCCTAAAAAGCCGCCCTCAAAAACATTGTTGCCTTCAGTATCTTTGCGGTTCACCCACCACGTAAAGTTCAACAACAGCTTTTGAAACAGTCTTTCAAGGAATAGGCGATCGCCCGTCCCCGTCATCTTCTTCTCAATTTTATACACCCGCCAGGTCGCCCAAGCGTGCACAGGCGGATTCACATCGCCAAAAGCCCACTCGTACGCCGGTAGCTGCCCGTTTGGGTGCATGTACCATTCGCGCGTCATCACATCCAACTGCTGCTTCGCAAACTCAACGTCTATCAGCGCCAGCGGCAAGCAGTGAAAGGCCGTATCCCAGGCTGCAAACCACGGATATTCCCAGGTGTCTGGCATTGAGAGAATGTCTTGCGTATCGAGATGATGCCAGTGTTTGTTGCGCCCGCGCTTGCGCTCAGTGGGCGGATTGATGGTGTCGGGGTCGCCTTTTAGCCAGGTGCTAACGTCGTATAGATAATATTGTTTGCCCCACATCATGCCAGCAAAGGCCTGACGCTGCACGTTACTCAGGTCTTGATTATGCACAAACGGCGCTAGCTGATGGTAAAACTTATCAGCTTCTTCTTGCCGCGTATTAAGAATCTCTTCAAACGTGCTGCCTAGCGGGTCGGTAATACTTGGATCGTTAGCTAACCGCAGTCTAATCTGTTGCGTTTCACCAGAGGCTATATTTAAACGATAGTGTACTGCCGATTTGGTGCCAACCTGCTGAGGATTAATAGCATTCTGTTCTTCATTGATAATGTAGCGATGGAAGGCATCTTTGACGTACGGAGACTTGTTCTTTACATCGAAAAGAAGCTCTTTGTTTGTTTCGTTTTCAGTAAATATTAGGCCAGAAGCATCTGCCTTATCGCCGTCTAATTCAATCCACTCTCCAGCAGCAGATCCGGCCGCGTTCTTTGAGGCAGTAGCCTTATGGGCCTCGGGCGTTTGGCAATACAGCCAAGCATCATCTAGCTCAGGGTGGCGGCTGGCGATCATCGATACTTCGCCATTGGTCAGGCTCGCTTGCAGGCTCGGCTTGAGGCTGGGCGACTCCCAGCTCCACGTATTGCGAAACCACAGCGTCGGCAGCAAGTGCATTTCAGCGGTCTCTGGCCCTCTATTGGTGACCGAAATTTGAATGAGGGTGTCGTCATCGGTAGCTTTGGCGTACTCTACCTGCACATCAAAGTAGCGATCGCCCTCAAAAATCCCCGTATCCATCAGCTCAAACTCAGGCGCCTTGCGATCGCGCTGCTGACTTTCTTCTAACAACCGCTGATACGGATATTCATCCTGCGGATACTTATACAGCGCCTTCATATACGAATGCGTCGGCGTACTGTCTAAGTAAAAGTAGTACTCCTTAACATCCTCACCGTGATTGCCCTCAGTTCCCGTCAGGCCAAAAAAGCGCTCCTTGAGGATGGGATCTTTGCCATTCCACATCGACAGGCCGAAGCACAGCAGCTGCCGGTCATCACAAAGGCCTAAAATGCCGTCTTCGCCCCAGCGGTAGGTACGCGACCTGGCGTGCTCGTGTGGAAAAAAGTCCCAGGCGTCACCGTTTGGGCTGTAGTCCTCGCGTACGGTGCCCCACTGCCGTTCGCTCAGGTACGGCCCCCACTTTTTCCAATTCGCCTTTTTATCGGTGTGTTCCTGAAGTCGGATCTGTTCGGGCGTCAGGGGAGGGCGCGTCATATGGGTGGTAGGCGTAGCGGCCTCCTAAATATAGAGCGAAACATAGACGCGTGCTACATCTAAAAGGCGACTAAAGGCTAGCCCGCTCTACAGCGTTTGCTAGCTGCTGAATGCGGGTCTCAGTTATTCTGGCAAGGCATTGATTTTCGTCAATGCTCACGGGCTGATAGCGAGCTTCAAAGGCACAGTGGCGATCGCGATAGTCTATCCAAGCCAGCTGCGCGTCCACCAGGCCATCTTTGCGAGCCGCCCGTGTCTCAGCCATCAGCAGTTGATAGGTTCGGTTCAAATCGGCATCGGCCTCTGCATAGCTTGAATCTCTGATCAGGGGCAGACGAAGTTCTGCGGTGCGCGTTAACGTTCGCTGCTCCATGCAGTCGTTATATATCAACGGCGCTATCGAACCGCCTTCGTAGAAGCTTTTGCTAAAAGCGCAGTCGCGATCGCGAAAGCTCAACCAGGCAATCTCAGCGTCTTCTAACGCTACTTTTCCGGCCTCAGACTGCTGTGAGAGCAAGGCTTGATAGGCCTGATTGAGTTCGGCATCTGCTGATTTATAGTCTTTCCCAGAGCAGATGTTCATCGCTAGCTGAGTTTGCGGCTCATCGCAGTTCACATCAGGTGACGCGCTTAATGCAATCGGTGAACGGTTTGAATCGTTCGAGGGGCGAGCAGCCTCTGGTTCGGCTGCAATAGCTGGTTCAACGTTCAGATTTTCTGGGGCGACCTCGCTCACAGGCGACGGAGAAGTCGTATCGCTTACGGGCACTGCGGCCTCGGGCGTGCAAGCCAATAAGCCAGCCGCCACACTTCCTAACAGCAGACGAGCCGTTAAGCTTTTAGCAAATCGATTGGCATAAGACATTGGCTGACGGCGGTAGATAACTGGCTACAAACTAGCTTGCAACCAGGCGATCGCTCCATAACACAGGGTCTCTTTTCCGACTGGCCAAGCTGAAAAGGACACCACTGAAAAAAGCACTTAGAAAAGGCTAAAACAAGGCAGCTTCTAGTTCCGCCAAGGCTGTCTCTAAACTGTCGTTGACAATCTTCAAGTCAAACTCATTGGCCGCCGCTAGCTCAGTCTTTGCCTGGTTCAGACGCTGCGCGATCGCCTCATCTGAATCATGTCCCCGGCTCCGAATTCTGGCTTCTAGCGCCTCAACGCTGGGCGGCAAAATGAAAATCTGCTGGGCCTCAGGAAAACTCTGACGCACCTGACGAGCCCCCACCAGCTCAATTTCCAAAATAACCTGCTCTCCGCGCGTGATCGCCTTTTCAATTGGCGCTTTGGGCGTGCCATAGCAGTTTTCTGCAAACTCGGCCCACTCTAATAGGTCGCCATTTGCCACCATGGCGTTGAAGCGATCGCGACTTACAAAGTAATAGTGCTGTCCGTCAATTTCACCGGGCCGAGGCTTCCGGGTTGTCGCTGACACCGACACTTTCACCTCAGGATGAGCTGCCAGCAGCCGGTTCAAAAGCGTTCCTTTCCCTACGCCGCTAGGCCCAGCTAACACAATCAGCTGACCATTTTGATGGTCTTTTTGGTGAACCTGGCTCAAACTCTCAGCATTTTCTGTTCCCAAATCAGACAGCTGTGCAGGCGCTTTGATTGGGCTTGGAGTAGAAATCATGACTTAGAAATAAATAGCTTGATAGAAAGATTACGCAGCGTCTGGCAAATCGAATAGCACCGTGGTCATATAGCGCTCAGCCCAATCAGGCCCAAACGCTTTTTCTAACACCCGGCGCGTTTTGTCATTTTGCTGCTGCTGGCGGCAATAGTAACGCTGCCGCACCAAAAACTCATCCAGACGCTCAGGCTCGGCCGCTTTATCTAAGGCCTGCTGCACATGCACGCTTAAGTAGCCTTTAGTTTGCTCTAAAAACAGCTGCTCCTCTACATCCGTCGTCGGTTTTATAAAGCAGCAGTAATCCGAAAATATTTTTTGACCCCACTCCGGTAGCTCGCGCGGCTGAACGTAATTAGGCTGCGTCACGATAGATAGCGCATTGCGATAGTCCTCCGGCAGATTGCCGCCTGCCGTTCCAGCAGAAAGGTCTACAATTGCCGCACTCACCTGACCTCTGCCGCTGACAATATCGCAGCCAAAAATCGGCAGGCCATATTCAGGCCGAGGAAACATCACGCAGTGGAGAATGTCTAAATTTTTACCGATGCGCGCTAGCTCCAAATGCAGCTTCCGAAACTGCGGCGTTTGGTAGCAGCGATTCTCAATCACCAGCTTTTCGCCTTCCAGCTTGCCTTCTACGTAGCCCAGGTCCTCAGGCAGATAGTAGGGCGATAGCTCTAGCCGCTGCCAAATGGACTCTATGCCCTCGGCTAGCTGACGAACCAGGGGATGTTGATGCTGGCGAATAGACGAAGCGGCAACGGAAATTGGCATGTATTCAGCGCCCAGAAGGCTAGCACTCACACTCTATATATTAAGGTTATTCGCGGCTAGGAGCCTCGAAAGAGATGGGAGGGGCAGAACAGAGACCTTCAGCATAGCAGTTTGAGCAGGCCCTCAAATTATTCCTGACTATCCCCCCTGGCCCTGAAAAGATTTATTAGATGGGGTTACGTAATTTCGCCAGTAGTTTCCGTCTCAGCTTTTCTTCCTTGCTTTTTCCCTCTCGCTCTTAACTTGGGCACCGCTCATGATCGCCACTTCGCCCCAATCCCGCCAAATTCTCGGTGTCAACCAGCAGTCGTATCAAGCGCTCAAGGCCTCCATGAGCCTTGATCTGCGCCGTCAGCTGCTGATTGCAGTATGCGACAACGTAGTGATGCAAAACCATCTAGCTGAGCAGCTAGAGCATGATTTGGCAACAGGTGAAAAGGCACTGAAGCTAGAGCGGTTGGTGTTCGATCCTGAAGAAGGCAATCTGCCTCAGCAGGTCGCCCAGTGGGTTCGCCAAACCATGCTGTCTGAGGGCGATTTGCCCAAAATTCAGATGGTGGGCATCGAGCAAATGACCCGACAGCCTGCGATTACACAGAACTACTTTTTGCGATCGCTCGAAAAAATCGAAGCCCTGCTTCCTCGCCTCAACACCAGCCTTCTCATCTGGGTGCCCTGGCCCTGGCTGCGCACCATCCAGCAGTCATCGCCCACCTTTTGGAGCTGGCGCAACGGCGTCTACGAATTCATTAGCGATCCCACACCTGCCGCCGCCGAGCCAGAACCTCTTTCTCCCGCATTTCCCCCGGCTGAATCGGTAGCCCAAAATAACGGCCATCAAAACGGTCATCAAAATGGCTATACCAACGGCCATCAAAACGGCAGCACAACCGTCAGCGACAAAGCGTCTGAGGCTACAACCAGTCTTCGTGATGAAGGCACTAACGGCAAAGCGACTGCAAGCAAATCTATACAGTCGCTCACAGATAGCTCACCCGTTGAGCCAGAAATTCAGAAAAGTTGAGCCAGCAAAAATTGAGCCAGCAGACGCCGAGTCAGTAGATGCTGAGCTAGCAGAAACGCTACCCGGCGCTGAACAAGTGCCCCTAGAGCTATTAGATGACGGGTTAGATGACGGGTTAGATGACGATGCGCTGATACAAGCATCCACCTTCTCAACAAGCACCTCGTCTGCTGCGCCACAGCCCACGCCTGGTCGCAAAGACTTAGCCTCACTGGGTGGCCTACGCTCGATCGTGAGCCAGGGCGTCAACATGACGCAGGCAATAGATGAGGACAACGCAGCACTGTTCGACGCAATCGTTTCGGACCCTGAGGATCTGCCAGAAGATGCTTTTACAGATGAAGATATGGACGCTGCCGAGCAGGTGGCTGCTGAGTTTGCATCTTTAGATTGGGATGATTTTTCATCAGAATCTGATCGTGTAGAAGATGCTGCTGTGCTGGCAAAACCACCTCGCCAGAGAATCGCGCAGCCTTCTATTCCAGCACCTGCGCCTCAGGCGGCACAGGCCAGTCAAGTTCAAAAGTCACGAGTCCAAAAGACTCAAGATAAGAAGTCGCAATCCGATATCCCGCTGTTTGAAGCCGATTCGCGCCCGTCTGATCAGGTCGCTGAATCGGAGATGACAGACCCTACTCGCTCTATCGCGGTCACGTCGGTTGTGGTCGAAAAGCCATCCTCCCAGGGCAAGCCCGATGTCGTGAGAAGACCTCTGGCGCTCACCCCCGTTCAGCCACTATCAGCAGAGTCAGAGCCCGCTCAGTCCAAGACAGTTCTGGCTAATACAAGAGTGCCATTACCTGAGCCACCGCTGCCTGGCCTGCTGCCTGATCCACTAATAATAGAGCCGCTGATATCTGAGTCTGCTGACGATACTATTAGCACGCCAGAGAGTTCAGACGCGGGTTCCCCAACCGTCCTTAAAGTTGGCGATCGCCGCGAGCTCAGAGCAAACGCTCAAACCGCGGCCAAAGAAGTTAAAGAAAGTGCCAAATCAGCCTCTGAATACTTTGCAACGGGACTGGCCTACCGCAGCCGAATAGAAGCGGGCGATCGCGGACTGAGCATGATAGATCCGGCCATCATCGCCTACGAAAACGGCCTCAATCATCTGGCATCTCCGCATCCTGATCGAATCACCGCACTAAATGACTTAGGCACGCTGTACTGGCTCAAGGCGCAGCAGTCCGATCAGGTACAGGCCGCAGAGTACATGCACCAGAGCGTGCGGCTATACCAAGAAGCTCTAGTGGCCAGCGATCGCCAGCAGGCAAACGAGGCCTCTCAACAGCCCTCTCAACAGCACAAAGGTATTGTCGGCCAGCTGTACAGCAACATGGGCGCGGTATACACCATGCTAGCGACCTGTGAAGACCCGCTAGAGAATCTGACGCACGCTGCTGGAACCTATCAGAGGGCACTGCCGCTGATTTCCTTGGTTAGCGACCCAGAGGAATACGCCACGCTACAAAATAGTCTGGGCTCCGTATTTTGGAAGCTCTCTCACTACGAATCCGCAGAGAACTACCTGCACCAGGCCATTTCTGCCTATAACGAAGCGCTCTTGGGCTACAAGCCCGAACAGCAGCCGCTGGACTATGCCGCAGTGCAAAATAACTTAGGTATCACCTATTGGAGCCTTGCTAAGCACGAGCGCCCTGAGTTTTTGCTAAAGCATGCGATCGCCGCCTACCGCGACGCCCTCAACTACCGCACCTCAGAAGTCGATCCTGCCGCCTGCGCTATTTCCTACAACAACCTGGCTTTGGCCTACTGGGATCTATCCAAACACACCTACACCGACTTCGCTCAAAAGAGCCGCTATCAAAAGAACGCTGTCACCGCGTTTGAAGCCGCGCTCAACATCAGTAAGCTCTCAGGCGCACTCAGCCAAATGGACAGCGCCGCCATTTACCACTGCTTAGGTGACGTACACGCCCAAATGGTAGAAACAGCTGCCTCCCGCAATGAAGTTGCCGACAGCCTACAAAAGTCGCTCTACAGCTACATCAAAGCCACCGAAGGCCTACCCACCGATTCACCGGCCTACCCAGGCCGATTCGGCGCAATTGTCGCGAACCTCCGGCTCCATTACGACAAGCTAGGACTAGAAGGTCAGCAGACTGCACTGAACCGGGTGCCCGCCTCACTATTACCCCAGGTCATGATGACGCTGTGACCACTCCAATGCACGTCCAATGCACGCCCGATGCACGGTAACCTTGTAGGTGTATTTGCGTATCTTAAACACCTGCTGGTATGCCGCTTTTAATCGTCGCTGCTATTGTCATTGCGTTTCTCGCAATTCTCTTCGCCCTCCAAAACAGTATTCCTGTAGATATCAGCCTGCTGATATGGCAGTATCGGGGCTCGCTGGCAATTGTCCTACTCTCTACGCTGGCTATCGGCGTCTTAGTCGGCCTGCTGGTGCTCACGCCTGCGGTCATCAAACGAGGCTGGAAAGAATCGAGGGCCAAGCGTCACGCGTCTGACTTGCAAGAACAGATGGGCGATCGCGAACGGCAGCTTAGCACCGAGGTCACCAATGCAGAACGACTGCGCCAAAGCCACGAAAACCTTTTGCAGGCGCTCGGACTCACCGATGCCAATACAGGCATGCTGGATGCTCGGGTGCTGCCGCAAACCCTAGCGGCACTGATTAAGCAAATGAAGCTACAGCCTGGGAATCCGCAGTTTGATGCGATTGGACTGCTGATTGTAGATGCGCAGAGGCAGATGCCCATTGGCGAAGTGGTGACGACTGAGCGGCAGAATGCGCAGTTAGATGTGGCGATCGCCTCGGTCATTCGCCGCAGCGTTACGCTCGATACCTGGCTGTACTGCGACAGCACAGACGAAAATGGGGCTCAGTTTATGTGCGTACTGACGGGCATGGATAAGACAGGGCTAAAGCAGTATGGAGAAACCCTGCGAGATGCGCTGATGGAGAAGCCGTTGGCGCTAGCGAATGATTCGGTAGTGGCGGTTGAGGTAAAAGTGGGCGGGAGTGTGTGCGATCGCAACCATCCCACCCACCGCGAACAACTCATCGTAGACAAAGCCTATCAAGCTCTCGCAGAAGCCGGAAAACCTTCTATGAATCCCATTAAGGGCTCGCATCCTATCAAGATTATTCAAGTCACTGATAGTTGAAGTAGTTGAAGCATGTCATGCCATATGAGTCGTCATCGCAAGCTTAAGATGGTTCTCAACGATGGTTCTGAGCGCTCCTGCATATAGGGATTAGAAATATATATTGAAGAGGCTACTGAGAAATATGATCCCAGTAGCCTCTTTTGTCTTTTGCTTCAGTTCTTTCTATTAGGTGCTACTGCGCTGCTGCCTCTAGCCAGCCGCCGCTCAATACGACCGTCAACGACATAAATACGATCAGCAATAGCCAAGTGGCTCTATTGAGCGTCTCTTCAGCGCTTTTGGTGCTGGTAAATAGCTGTGCCTGACCGCCTAACGCGCCCAGGCCATCGCCTTTGGGGCTGTGTAGCAAAACGAGAACACACAGGCCGACAGCTGCGATCGCCCAAATAATCTTAATAACCGTAACTACCATGACAATCCTTTAGCAAGTGGCCCAAACCAGCCACGAATACAGAACTATTTCTCTCATCTTACCTTTAGCAATACCCCTTAGCGCTGCAAAGAAACCTTCACAGGCGATCGGCTCTGCTTATACTCCGCCACCGGCTTCAAGATCATCGATTGCCCGGTCATGTCCTCCGGAATCGGTAGCTGCAAAATCTCCAAAATAGTTGGTGCCACATCGGCTAAGCATCCGCCCTCTCGCAGCTCCACTTCACAGCCATGACCCGGAATTTTCAAGCCCTCGCCCTCAACCAAAATAAAGGGCACCGGGTTCGTCGTATGCGCCGTCCAGGGTCTGCCCTGCTCATCATGCATATACTCAGCATTGCCATGATCCGCGATGATCAAAGCCGTTCCACCAACCCGACCAATCGCAGACAGCAGCTTGCCGACTTCATGATCTACCTCTTGCAAGGCCGTGATCGTCTCGCCCATCTTGCCCGTGTGCCCCACCATGTCGGGATTTGCGTAATTCATCACAATCAGCGAATACTTCCGCTTGTTAAGCGCACCGATGGCCGCATCCGTAACCTTTTTAGCCGACATCTCTGGGTCTTTATCGTAAGTAGCCACCATCGGACTCGGCACCAGCTCTCGATCTTCACCGGGTAAAGGTTCTTCTAGGCCACCGTTGAAAAAGTAGGTAACGTGCGCGTATTTTTCGGTCTCAGCCGTGCGGAACTGCTTCAGGCCGTGATTGGCGATGACTTCACCCAGAATATTGTCTAAGCTCTGAGGCGTGAAGGCCACGCCTACGGGTAGAGAAGAGTCGTACTGCGTCATCGTGACAAACGACAGCGGCAAAATAGGGTCGCGCTCAAACCCTTCAAATTCACGCTTAACAAAGGCCTGCGTGAGCTGTCTGGCTCGGTCTGGGCGGAAGTTAAAAAAGATTACGCCATCGCCTGCTTCCACCGCACCTGGTGCTAGCCGCATTGGCTCCACAAACTCGTCATTGATCCCGACTTTGTAAGAGTCTTTTAAAGCGTCTATGACTGATATGGGATTGCTGGCTAGCTCTGCGGAGGCATCTTCGGTCATTACCTTGTACACCTTCTCGATGCGATCCCAACGGTTGTCGCGATCCATCGCGTAGTAGCGACCGCTCAGGGTAACCAGCGTACCAATGCCCATGTCATCGACGGCTTTCTGTAGCTTCTGTACCGCAAACTCACCGTCTGTAGGCTTGGTATCGCGCCCGTCAGTGATGACGTGCACACAAACTTCTGTTAAGTCCTGCGCTTTTGCCATCTCCAACAGGCCAATCAGATGGTCGAGATGCGAATGGACACCGCCATCGGAACACAGACCGATTAAGTGCAGCTTGCTATCGGCGTAGCGCACCTTCTGACACACCTCTAGCAGGGCTGGATTTTCCTGAATCGTTTTCTCTTCTACCGCATCTGAAATGCGCACTAGCTCTTGGGGCACCACGCGGCCCGCGCCGATATTAAGATGGCCTACTTCTGAGTTACCCATCTGCCCGTTTGGTAGGCCAACCGCTTTACCAGAGGTATTAATGGTGGTGCGCGGATACGTTTCCCACAGGCTGTCCATAACCGGGGTCTTCGCCTGGACGACGGCGTTACCGTTACCTTCTTCTCGGCAACCCCATCCGTCTAGGATTACAAGCACCATGGGAGAAATCGGCGAGTCTGCCATACCAGAAAATCCTCTACAATTTGCAACGGTCTAGAGACGCCGCGGTGCGGCAGTTAGGCCACCTGTGCGACTCACTTGAAAATGTTTGGTCAATAATGAAAAACACTGAGCACCGTACCTTTGCCTGATGCTGTCGAGATACTTACAGTGAGTGCTGTAAGCATGCGATTTTCGAAGGCCACACTGCTGAAAGCTAAATTCACTACAGAATTCGGTTTGAGAAAACCACCGTAGCGCTCTTACTCAAGCAATGCGTGGAATCAAGGGGTTTACTTTAGGAAGTTTCGAGTGGGTTGCCTCAGAGGATTTGAAACAGCTTTATTTAAGGTGGGTTTTAATTTTTGATAGCGATAGTTTCAAGCGGCAGATAGCACAGTTGTACAAAAACGACGTGCTTCTACTTAGATATTTAACATGAGTGTCTCAGAAAATAAAGTGCTGTCGGCTAAATGGTTGATAGCTTTTACCGGTTGCACCTGCGATCGTCTCTAGATAAGGCTCAATATATGCTCCCGGCAGGCAGGGCGATCAGGTGGTGGCGATCGCCCCCCTTTCAATCTCAATTATCCGGCCGCTTTAGCCTTCCGCTTTTCACGCTGCTTCAACCGCTTGGCCTCGGCCTTAGCCGCTTTTTCAGCCTCTATTTTCTCCAGCTTCGCCCGCTCTTTCTCTTCAGCGATCTTGTCTATGTAGTAGCGGTAGTCGCCCCGATACAGCCGCAGCTCACCGTCGCGAATCTCAACAATTTTATTGGCGACTTGAGACACAAAATAGCGATCGTGAGAGACAATTAGCGCCGTTCCGTCATAGTTTTTCAGCGCATTCTCCAGCATCTCTTTAGCTGGAATATCCAGGTGGTTGGTCGGCTCGTCCAAAATCAGCAGGTTCGCAGGCTGCAAAAGCATTTTGGCAAGCGCCAGCCTTGCCTTTTCGCCACCGCTAAGCGCGTCCACATTCTTAAAGGCTGCGTCGCCACTAAACAAAAATCGCCCCAGCAGCGTGCGGACTTCTTCATTCGTCCAGTCGGGCACCTCGTCATGAATGGTGTCCATCACCTTTTTAGACAGATCAAGCGCCTCAGCCTGATTTTGCTCAAAGTAGCCCGGAAGGACGTTGTGCGCGCCCATTTCCACCTTGCCTTCTTCGGGCTTTTCAATGCCGGTAATCAGCCGCAGCAGCGTGGATTTACCCGCACCGTTAGGGCCGACAAACGCAATGCGATCGCCTCTTTCCACTTCCAGCGACGATCCCAAGAACAAAATCTTGTCCCCGTAGGTATGCGTCATATCTGAAACGGTCACCACTTCCCGGCCGCTTCTAGGCGCAGGCTGAAACTGAAACTGCAAGCCGCGCAAATCAGCCGTCGGCGCCTCAACTCGCTCCACCTTGGCTAGCTGCTTCTCTCTACTTTTGGCCTGCGTACTCCGCGTAGCACTCGCCCGAAACTTATCGACAAAAGTTTGCTGCTTGGCAAGCTCCTTTTGCTGGCGCTCGTAGGTGCTCATTTGCGCCGCTTGGTTTTCAGCTTTCTGGGTCAAATAGGCAGTGTAGTTACCGAGGTATGTGGTGGACACGCCCCGCTCAGTTTCAACGATAGAGGTACACAATCGGTCTAAAAACTCCCGGTCATGAGAGACGATCACCATGGGGATCGACAGGCCCTTGAGGTAGTTCTCTAGCCACTCAATGGTTTCAAGGTCTAGGTGGTTTGTCGGCTCGTCCAGCAGGAGCAAGTCTGGTGACTGTAGCAGTACCTTGCCGAGGCCCATACGCATCTGCCAGCCGCCGCTATAGGAGCTAACAAGGCGCTCTCCTGCATCCAGGTCAAAGCCCATCTCAGGCAAAATCTTTTCGATCCGAGCCTCTAGCCCATAGCCGTCTAAAGCCTCAAACTGTCGCTGCTTTTTATCGAGCTGGTGAATCAGCTTATCCAGCTCTTTAGCATCCGCTTTTTCCATCTTCATCGGAATTTCGGCTAAGGCATGCTGAATTTTGTTGGCTTCAGTAAACACCGTCCAAAACTCTTCTCTCACCGTACGTCGGGGATCGACTTCAAACTCTTGGTTGAGCGCCGCAATATGCATACCGCCGGGACGAATAATCGAGCCGGTCGTCGGTTCAATTTCGCCTTGGATAATTTTGAGCTGGGTTGATTTTCCAGCGCCGTTGACGCCCACAAGACCAATGCGCTCTCCCGTTTTGACTTCCCAGTTAATATCTTTTAGGACTTCGCCTGTGGGATATATTTTCGTGATTTTTTCTAGGCGCAGCATGGACAAAGCTCCGTAATGAAGGGTGTTTATGGATGTGTTGTGAATAAGTTCTGGTGACCGCCAGAATTTATTCCAGCTGCCGAACCATCCATCCAAACAACGGGCCAAATAATAGAAAATACGTGCGGGCCACGGTCAACATAGGTCGCCTAATTCACAAAGAGTCTGGTCACTAGAAAAGATGTAGTTAGTTGATAAAAACTTATTTTGCAATATCTTAACAAAAATGTTACAAAAAGCGTTGAATTAAGTCGTTCTGTATAATTTCAGACACAAGATATTCTCTATAGGCATCTGCTCATGTCGCCAATTTCTATGCCGCTAGCGCTGAACCTTTTAGGATTGGCGGCTTTCAGTGCGATCGCCACCCAGCCACTATCCACAAACGCTCAGCTCACACCAGCAGACATTGCGCAGACTATCGCCCAGACGCCTGTGCAAATCGTCCCTGCAAACCCGCTGCCTGCACCCACACCTGGATCGAGTACTCCGATAGAAGATCCCCCAGCCGAGGACTTGGATCTTGAAGAAACAGAATCTGAGCTGCCCGAACCCGAACCGCTGGTGTCTCCCGCAGCAGAGGGATCTACAACGACCTATGCCGACGAGGGCATGTCGTTTGATTTTCCGGCAAACTGGCAGGTTGAGGTGATTGACAACGGATTGATGATCGCAAACGTCACCACCGTTGAATCTGAGCTAGTGGCTACGCAGCTGGTACGGATGGCTGCGCCACCTGGGCCAGTAGTAAATGCCAATATCGACAGCTTTATTGAAGAAGGCTCTGCGGTTGGACGCTATCGCACGGTGGACATTGACGGACAGGAGGCGCTGGTGATGTGGCTCGCTGATCGGCCAGATGAATTGACGGGGGCGATCGCAACCTTCATCGGCTACGGCGACGAAACTATCCTCATCTTCAGCCGCTACTCACCCGAGAATGAAACCGCCGAGGCGGACATTCTGCGGTTGCACACATCCTTTGCGAACCTAGCTGCTGATAGCGCTGCCGATAGCAATATAGAAGGCACTGCCGCACCTGATGCCAAAGACGAATCACCCTCGCTCTAGCGCATCTACCCCAGTGAGACTAGGTTTACGGCTCTTTTTTAGCGCCGCCCATCAAGTACAGCAGCGCCATGCGGACAGCCACGCCGCTGGCGACCTGCTTAGAAACCAGGCTGAGCTGAGGATCGTCCATCAAGTCAGAAGTGATTTCTACCCCTCTGTTAGTGGGGCCAGGATGCATGATTTTGACATTGGGAGAGCAGAGCTTGAGGCGATCGCGCGTAATTCCAAACCGCTGATGATACTCCCGCAGGCTCGGCAGCAAGTGGTCGCTCATTCGCTCCTTCTGTAGCCGCAGCGCCATCACAAAGTCAGCACCCTTTAGTGCAGACGCCAGCTGCCAGTGTACAAAAACCTTTCTTTTCACCGTGCCCTCAGCCGTTGACAAGTCGGTTGAAAAAGCTTTTGCGAACGCTTTAGGTAGCAGCGTTGGCGGCGCAGCCAAATGAACTTCAGCACCGCAGGCCGTCAGACTCCACAGGTTTGACCTAGCTACGCGCGAGTGCAAAATATCTCCTACGATCGCCACTTTTTTTCCGCGCAAGTCACGAATCGTCGGCTGATCCGGATTCAACGAATTGCAGATCGTAAGCAGATCTAACAGGGCCTGTGACGGGTGCTCGTGCTGACCATCACCCGCATTTAGCACGCCTACACCTGAACCTAGCCTGTCCATTTCCTGTGCAATCGTGGCAGGTACGCCCGAGCCCTGGTGGCGAATCACCATTAAATCAGTGCCCATCGCCAGGTAAGTTTTGGCTGTATCTAAGATAGTTTCGCCCTTAGTCAGCGACGAGCTACCCGGTGAAAAATTAAGCGTATCGGCCGATAGCCTCTTTGCGGCTAGCTCAAAGCTGCTGCGAGTGCGCGTAGAAGGCTCAAAAAAAAGGTTAGCAACCACCTGCCCTTGCAGCGTCGGCACCTTTTTAGTTCGCCGCGAAAGCACACCTTGAAAACTGACGGCGGTTTGCAGAACGCTTTCATACTCAGCTGGTACAAAGTCAGCTAAAGAGATGATATGGTGCCGGTTCCAGGGAAAATTAGTCATAAGAGCAAAGGTTAAGACGCGATGTTGCTAGCCCACGCAAAGCTTTAAAGAGCCGTTTGCGAAGCTTGTTCAAAGAATCTGTTCAAAAGCTTTGCAAATTGGCACATAATCGCCTCAGGTCGGTCATCCGTTTTGTACGATAAGGATATCTTTTATATAGTGCTGTACTCAGTATTTCGTCAGATGGTTCGGTTTCCAAAGTATTTTCCAGCGTGCTTTTCAGGGATCGCCCCGCGCAAGCTAGGTTCACGCAAGGTGAGCACTTCTGGTTTGGCAGGCCTAGCCCTGACGCTTAGCCTAGTAGTGGGCAGCTGTGCAACGGCTCCAGATACAGTTGTCGTAGAGCCCACACCTTCGCCTGCAACGCAAGAACCCAGCAAGCAAACACCACCACCAGTGGTAGAAGAACCACCCAAAAAGCCAGCCGTCACGCAGCCCAATGGTCAGGCTGCACCTGACAAACCATCGGCCGCCTCTGATGAAATGGTGACGGTTTCCGTGTACACCATTGACGACCAGTGCAACGACTTTGTTGAGCAGTCTGTACAGGTGCCTAGCGACAAGGCCATCACCGAAGCGGTTGGTCAGGCGATGAGCGCAGTGGACTACAACGCATTTAAGCTAGCGGGCTATCAGGTCAGCATCAATGGCAAAACGGCGGTGGTAGATATGCAGCTTGCGCCGAGTTCGCAGCGTCAGTTTGTTTCACTCTCTAGCTGTGAGCAAAGGTCACTGTTTGGCAGTGTGGAAGAAACGCTCTTGAACAATGCTGATTGGAACGTCAATGCAGTGAAGTTTACAAACCAGGGCAAAGAGCTGATGCTCTAGGTTTACTTCTTAGAAACTTTCTTGGAAACCGCAGAGCTACCCTTCAAATACCAGCGCCAAGGTCGTTCTGCGGCTTTAGTGATGCCAATGCGGGTTGTCTCCACAATATCTTTAGGCAAAACGGCGTGGGCCGGGTGCTCCAGCCAGATTCCACTATCAGGATGATAAGCAACACCGTCTAAGTCACGATCAATTTCTAAAGCTCTACAGAGTTTTCCAGGCCCTGCCGCAATGCGGTGGGGCTTTTTAGCTTGCTTGGCGTCTAGCCCGGGTGGAATCGCATCTAGCTCTAGCGCACGAATAAGAACAGCGCTACCCGTTCCAACCGGTTCGGTGACTACATTTAGGCAATGATACATGCCGTAGATGAGATAGACATAGCTGTGACCAGGCGGGCCAAACATGGATGCGTTGCGTTTGGTTAGGCCTTTGTAGGCGTGGCAGGCAGGGTCGCCAGGAGCATAGGCTTCGGTTTCGACAATGAGGGCGCGGATAAGGGGGCCGTCTGGGATTTGGCGGATGAGGGTGCAGCCGATGAGGTCAGGGGCGACTTGGGTGGAGGGGCGATCGCACCAATCAGCCTTAATACATTTGTCATAAACCATTAAGAATTAACACCCCGTTCAGAGCGAGTTGTTAGGATCACGGGTGAACCTTTTTTTGGAAATAGTTTGTCACCGATGGATATAAAGCTTGTTCTGTTTTTACTCACTGGACTGTTCGCCACCTGCTGTTTGTTCTTTGGCACGCGTAACGGCTTTTACGACTCTGAGAACTACCATGGCAATGGCTCTGCCCATTAGTGATCTGTCTATTGAGCGATCTACCCATCGACTGACCATCGACTTAAAGAGCGTACGTGACCGAGCTTTCTTGCTTACCACATAGCATTGGCTACGAAGATGAAGGGGTCTGTCTGAGCATTCAGATTGGCCCCTACTCTATTTTGCTCGACTGCGGCATGGCAGATATTAGCGAGCTAAAAGAAGATGCCGCTGATTTTGTGTTTTGCAGTCACGCTCACACTGACCACTGCCGGGGACTGCTGGCGCTACATCGGGCATTCCCGCACATTCCCATTTTTGGCAGCGATGTTACCGCCAAGCTGCTGCCGCTGAACTGGCCAGAGCAGGAAGACACCTGGTTTTGTAGAGGGTTGCCCTGGCGATCGCCTGTAGAAATTGCCCCCGGCCTCAGCGTCCAGCTTTGGCCTGCCGGTCATATGCCTGGTGCCGCCTGCTTCCTCATCACCTACAAAACGCCTCAGCGCACCTACAGCGTCTTCTACAGCGGCGACTGCTTCCTCTCCAACGGTCGCCTTGTAGACGGCCTGCCCTTAGCCGAGCTACGTAACCTCAAGCCCGACGTACTGATTATTGAAGGCAGCTACGGTACCGAGCGCCACCCACACCGAAAGCAGCAAGAAAACTATTTGGTAGAGCGGCTGAGCAAAGCCCTAGCCAATCACGGCCGCGCAATATTTCCTAGTCCGCTGTTAGGCATAGGGCAAGAGCTGCTGATGCTGATGCGCAGCCACCATCACTTCACCGGACAACCGATTGATATTTGGGTTGATCCTCCGATAGCCGCAGGCTGTGATGCGTATCTTGGCTGCATATCGGCGCTGCCCGCTACCGTGCAAAATTTTGCCCAGCACCAGCCGCTCTTTTGGGATGAGCGTGTTCTGCCGCGCGTCAGAAGGCTAGAGCACCGGCGCTTTTCACCACAGCCAGAACTGGGGTCTGATCCTGCTATCTTTATCGTTCATCCCGCGACCCACCCCAGCCTCTACTGCCAAACAGATCCCTCAGACTGGACGGTATTTGTGCCGACGGTGAAAGACATTGCGCTATGGCAAGGTCAGCTGAGCGCTACGTCCGAGCGCCCTCAAGATCATACGTTTGACTGGCTTGATGAAATGCATGCCCACACGGCTACTGAGGAAGCAGCCGTAGAGCACTATATGCTTACAAGCCATTCCGACGGCGGCGGCACTACTCAGCTCATTCACAACCTCAGGCCGCAGCACGTCATTTTTGTACATGGTCATTCTCGCCAGCTCAGCAACTTAGCTAGCCTTGACGATTTACAAAGCCGCTATCAAATACATTTACCGACGGCTTCTCAGGTTATCGAGCTACCGCTGGGCGAGGCCTTTTGGCAGCCAGCGCCCCCGCAGAGCAATTTGTACGAGGGTGAAGTAGAGTCTACGGCCAAAAGCATTACGCTGACGCTGCCGACTAGCTTAGAGAACGATTCTCGGTGGATACAGCTTGCGGACACGGGCCTTATCGAAGCGACATGGCAAGGCGATCAGCTGGTGATTCGAGGCTTAAATTCGCAGGAGCTGATGCAGGTGACGCCACGCGGCGGTGCTGAGGCCGCTCAAACCTGCTACTACTGCCGTCATTTGCGAGGCCAGCGATGCCGTAATCCAGAGTCTCCGCTGGTGGGGCTACAGGTGACCTCAGACGGTACCTGTGGCGCTTTTGAACGCTCTAGCCAGTCGCGCTTTTGAAGCCGGTAAAGCATGCTAAAAAAGCAGTGTTGGGGTGGATGCGATGCTAAATAGAGGTCTAGAAAAATCTAGAGGGTTGCGGGCTGCGATCGCGCTAACTATCATCCTCGGCTGCATCATCCGCTTTTACGATTTAGGCGCAAAGGTGTACTGGGAAGATGAAACCTTTACTTCTTTGCGCGTAGCAGGCTACACCCGTCAGGAGCTTGTAGAAGCCAACTTTAGCGGGCAGGTTATCTACCCCGAAGACTTACAGAATTTTCAGACGATCAATGCAGATAAAAGCGCACTGGATACGGTGGCAAGCCTTGCTGATGACGTACATCCACCGGGTTACTTTCTGCTGCTTAGGGTTTGGGCTCAGTGCTTTGGCAGCTCGGCCACGGCGATGCGAATGCTCTCGACTCTACTAAGTTTGCTGCTGTTTCCGAGCGTGTACTGGCTGTGCGTGACGCTGTTTGAGCGGGGGGCTGTTGAGAGCAAGGCAGAGCGTGATGTAGGGTGGCTGGCGATCGCACTCATCTCCATTTCGCCGTTTCACCTGCTCGCGGCAACCGAGGCCCGAATGTACAGCTTGTGGGCCGTACTAACGACTTTATTGGGGGTATTTTTGTGGCGATCGCTCCACCGCCATAGCCGACTGAACTGGATTTTATACACCCTCATAGGCATCGCTAGCCTATACGTTCACTGGTTCACAGTGCTGGTGCTACTCAGCCACGGGCTCTATTTCCTGATTATTCGAGGGCTGCGGTGGACGCGCGATCACACCGCCTATTTACTGTCCCTATCCGCTATAGGCACTGCCATTCTGCCATGGGTTGTTTTTGTCGGGCAGCGACTCACCTATGTTTACAGCCAAACCACCTGGACAGCTGTAGATGTCAGCTTAGTCGGGGAATCTTCACTCACGCATCGCTGGCTTAGCGTTGTCACTCAAATATTTTTTGCCACAGGCGCATTGCTGCCAGAAGTGCGGCTGTTTCAGATCTTCCTTTCCTTTCTGGTCGTAGCCATTATTGTCGGATCGCTGCTATTCCTAGTCAGCCAAACGCAGAAGGCAGCGTGGTCGTTTATTCTCATCTCAAGCGGGCTCATGTTCGGCTTACTAGCCACGGGAGATCTTATCCTTGGTGGCCAGCGCTCTACTATCTTTCGCTACTTCATTCCCGCCTTCATCGCCATCGAGATAGCGGTAGCCTTTGCACTTATCAACGGTCAAAGAACAATTGCTAAGGCTGTCTGCAACGGTTTAATTATGGTGCTACTGATCGGTGGCGGGCTATCGCAGATAGTTGACAAGGCCAGCTTTACTCCAGTGGAGCAGCCGCTAGTCAGAGTCGCAAAAGTGCTCAACGAAACGCCTAGCTCACGGCTGGTATCGGATACAAGGCCCAGCCTGCTATTACCCCTAGCAAATCTGCTCACGCCTGACAATGAAATGCAGTTTACCGTTCGGCCTCAGCGACCTGATTTAAGTGACACGGCAAATCGCGCTGTTTTCTTGTACCAGGCTTCCGAAGGATTACAGGCAGCGTTAGAAGAGCAAGGGTATTTCATTAATCCGGTGCTAGGTGTAGAAGATATGTTTAGACTGTCGCCAGAGAATTAGATTAGGACGGGCGATGAGCTTTTGGTATGACGGGACGCTGTTTGAAGATGAGTCTTGTGGCCCTGCTTTCTTAGGAGATGAAGGGCTGCGGTTCGGGGCCAGCGTGTTCACGACGATGCGGGTTTATGAGACGAGCTTGAGTCATCCGTGGACGCAGTGGATAGCGCATTGCGATCGCCTCACCCATTCCATCCAATCCTTCAGCTGGCAACACCCTAGCTGGACTGATATCAAAAGAGGATGCCAGCACCTCAAAGATCGCTATCCCGTTTTACGCATCACCATTTTTCCAGATGGGAGGGAATGGATTGCAGGGCGACAGATCCCCGCGAACCTCACCCACAATCAAAAAACGGGCGTCACCTGCTGGATCGCGCCTGCTGACTACAACCGCAGTTTACCGACTCATAAAACCGGCAACTACCTCGCCTGCTGGCTGTCCCGGCAGCAGGCGCAAGCTTGCGGCGCAGATGAAGCTATCCTGACGAGCCTAGAAGGGGAATGGCTAGAAACAGCTACCGGGAACCTATGGGGGCGGGCAAACGGGCAGTGGTTTACACCGATGACTCACAGATGCTTGCCTGGGATAATGCGCCATCGGTTGCAGCAAATTTTGATGGGGTTAGGGCATGAGGTTGGGACACAGCCATGGGACTTAGAGCGGGTGATGAGCTTTGAGGCGATCGCCTACAGCAACTGTGTCGTCCAGCTTTTGCCCATTCACACGATCCTTAACGGGGCAGCTAAACTAGAATATGATCCCAACCACGAGGCCATAAAAGCCTTACAGCAGCAGTTAGTTCTGTAAAGCTAGTCCTTTAGACAGAGCCGCTTGCGAACAATCGTGGTGATTTCTGAAAATGAGTTAACATAAGTTAATAACAAGGAAAAAATACTGACGGTTCTTGAGATTTAGCTGCCTAAGTTTCAGCGGTTAAATTCATCACCCTCATCTCAACCACACTCGTTTAATTCCACTAGGAGGCTTTCCCCCTTGAACAAGCGCTGGAGAAACGCGGGCCTTTACGTCCTACTCGTCGTCGTCGTCATTGCATTGGCAACGGCCTTTTTTGACACCCCCCGCCCAGAAAATCAGACCATTCGCTACAGCCAGTTTATTGACGACGTTGAGCAAAATCGCATCGAAAGCGTTGTGCTCAGCGACGATAGAACTCAAGCCCGATTCGCCTCTCCTGACGGCACAGGCCGAGTCATCGTTAACCTGCCTCAAGATCCTGAGCTCGTCAACATTCTTACAAGCAACAACGTTGACATCAACGTGCAGCCCACTCAAGACGAAAGCGCACTTGTCAAAGTGTTTAGCGCGCTTGTCATTCCAGTGCTGCTACTCGTTGCCCTCTTCTTCCTGTTCCGCCGCGCCTCCAACGGCCCTGGCTCTCAGGCCATGAACTTTGGTAAATCCAAAGCTCGCGTACAAATGGAGCCTCAAACGCAGGTGACCTTTGGCGACGTTGCCGGTATTGACCAGGCCAAGCTAGAGCTTGCTGAGGTCGTAGACTTCCTTAAAAATGCAGATCGCTTCACCGCAATCGGCGCAAAAATTCCTAAAGGCGTCCTTCTCGTAGGCCCTCCAGGTACCGGTAAGACGCTTCTGGCTAAAGCCGTTGCAGGCGAAGCAGGCGTCCCCTTCTTCTCCATCTCGGGTTCTGAGTTTGTTGAAATGTTCGTCGGTGTGGGTGCTTCCCGCGTTCGCGACCTGTTTGAGCAAGCAAAAACAAACGCGCCCTGTATCGTCTTTATCGACGAGATTGACGCCGTAGGTCGCCAGCGTGGCGCAGGCCTTGGCGGCGGTAACGATGAGCGCGAGCAAACGCTCAACCAGCTCCTCACCGAAATGGACGGCTTTGAAGGCAACACAGGCATCATCATCATCGCGGCCACAAACCGCCCTGACGTACTTGACGCCGCCCTACTTCGCCCCGGTCGCTTTGACCGTCAGGTGGTTGTAGATCGCCCTGACTACGCGGGTCGTTTGGAAATTCTGAACGTTCACTCTCGTGGTAAAACCTTCTCCAAGGACGTAGACCTTGAGAAGATTGCACGTCGTACGCCTGGTTTTACCGGTGCAGACCTATCTAACCTGCTCAACGAATCGGCTATTTTGGCAGCTCGCCGCAACCTCACTGAGATTGCGATGGACGAAGTAAATGACGCCATTGATAGAGTCCTCGCAGGCCCTGAGAAGAAAGACCGCGTAATGAGCGAAAAGCGCAAAACGCTAGTGGCTTACCACGAGGCCGGTCACGCCCTTGTCGGCGCACTCATGCCTGACTATGACCCTGTACAAAAAATCAGCATTATCCCTCGCGGTCGTGCTGGTGGCTTGACCTGGTTCACACCAAGTGAAGAACGCCTAGAGTCTGGGCTGTACTCTCGCTCTTACTTGCAGAACCAAATGGCGGTTGCCCTCGGTGGTCGCTTGGCCGAAGAGATTGTCTTTGGTGATGAAGAAGTAACCACAGGCGCTTCTAACGACCTTCAGCAGGTTGCACGCGTAGCTCGCCAGATGGTGACGCGCTTCGGCATGAGCGACAAGCTCGGCCCGGTCGCCCTCGGTCGCCAGCAAGGCAATCCTTTCTTAGGTCGCGACATTGCTAGCGAACGTGACTTCTCTGAGCAGACCGCAGCGTCTATTGACTCTGAAGTCCGTAGCTTGGTAGACCAGGCTTATGATCGCTGCAAGACTGTGCTGGTTGAAAACCGTCACATTCTGAACAAGCTAGCTGACATGCTGGTGGAAAAAGAAACGGTTGATTCTGAAGAGCTTCAGAACCTGCTGGCTACCAACGACGTGAAGATGGCAAGCATTGCCTAAGACTTCCATCGTCTTCAGGATGAAGTCATTAGCTAACTTCAGCTAACTGAACCGTTTTCATACAGCGCTTGAAAGCCGCCTTTGAATCTATCAAAGGCGGCTTTTTTGATGCGTAAGAGCAGTTGATCTAGTTAAACGCCTATCCTGCTGCGTTCAGCACCTGCGTCTGCGCTGGAATCGCTGCATCTGCAAAGTCGGCTGCGAACACTTCAGCCGAGTTGTTGTGGCTTTCAATCAGCTTAACTTTGTGAAGCGTTGCTCCAATCTTATGAATGGGCTGATAGAGCAGCGTACAGATACGAATAGCAATATTTTCAGCAGTGGGGACGGCTTTTGTGAAGTAGGGAACGTCTTTATTCAAAAACGTATGGTCGAACGGTTCGATAACGTGATGGCTGATAGCGTCTTGCAAAGCGACTAAATCGACCAGCATTCCTGTGCGGGCATCGACTTCGCCCTTCACCGTAATCTCCACGCGATAGTTATGGCCATGGCCGTTGGGCCGAGCGCATTTGCCATATATTTCAAGGTTTTCTTCGTAGCTTAGCTCGGGTAGCGCAAGTCGATGAGCGGCGCTGAAGTGAGCCGCTGTCGTTAAGTATGCTTCCATTCCATTTCCTTGGTAATCGGCCCAGAGTTCGGGTGTTTCGTGCAGCTGAATGTTGGTGAGGGGAAGATGTGACATTAGCCGCTGCCAGATAACGCGAGCCATATGTTCGGTGGTGGGCAGCGTCGTCTGGAACTCGGCCCACGTGTCATTGAGATAGGAGAAGTCTAGCGCCTCAATAATTTCTCTGTGGATGATGGCCTTGGCTTCAGTGAGGTTTAGCACCATGCCGTAGCGGTCTAGCTCGCTGGCAAGGGAAGCTGTAAGTACGTAGTTGTGGCCATGCCCCGGCGATCTTGAACACTTACCAAACAGCTGTATATTTTCTGCCTCGGTGATATCTGGAAGCCAGTATCGATGGCTCGCAGAGAATTGCGATCGCCGACTAATAATACATTTCATAGACAATTGAAAACGCGGTGAGCAAGTGAGGAATAAAGTGTGTTAACACAAATGATTTTTTATAAGGTCATGAAATATAGATAGAGCGCTAATTTTGGCTATTGACCCTGTATATCTAAAGTGTGACATCCCTTAAACCTAGAGAACTAGGGGGTATACCTCTCGGGGATCACCGCCCACACAAAATTAAGAAATAATACAGTCATTTTAAGCATTTTTCTAAAAAAAGGGCTGGAGCCCTTACACAGCAGAGGATATCGAGTGGATAACCGTACAATTACCAAGGTTGTCAGCGAAAGATAAAACTGTAAAAATGGATACAGAATAAAGATACGGTTACGTTCATCTCACGCCTCAAGAGCAGGCAAAAAAGCTACGAATTGCGATCGCAATCACGAACTTTTCAGCTTCATCGAAGGCCAAGACGGAAGTAAGGGTACTGATCTTAACGTGCGTAAGGTCTTATACCTCTGAAGGAACGCGTTACCTCATCAAGATCTTTTGACCACTAAAAGTATTTGAGGAACGAATATGAAACTCACCTATCGCGGCATTAGCTACGACTACAACCCACCCATGCTAGAAGTGACTGAAAGCGACATTGCCATGCAATATCGTGGTCAGTCAGTTGCCTATACCTATGTGCGACACGTCCCTATTCCTCAGCCTGCTGAGCGATTGACGTATCGCGGTGCTGCATACCAAACAACGCGGCGCGGTCAGGTACTACCAGCAGATGTTCAGCTCACTGGAAACGGCCAGCTTGCTAGTCAAGGCAGCCTGGGCGCTAACTTAGGAAGCCGACTTTCTAACCTGCGTGACAAGCTCATAGGCACTAGCCCTGCTGCCCAAGCCCGACGAGATCTTTTGCAACTGTCTAGTCAGCAACACAAAGAGAGCATGGCGCGTTCTTTGCAGCACCGTATAGATGTGGCTAAAGAGCAAGGCAATGCAGTTTTGATTCAACAGCTAGAATCTGAGATGAGCCAGACGGTTTAATCGCTTAGCTGGCTGTCCCAGTGCATCAGCATTGAATAATCTCATTGATTAATCGTAAAGGCTCGCCAGCAGGTGGGCCTTTTGCTGTTACATATGCCCTGCCGGGTGCATATGCCGAGAAATGGACTGGAGTTCAGTAGCTTTTCTACAGTCGGCTTTCGGTAAATAAGGGAGCGGGCAGTTGCTTTTTTCTTTTTTTGCTACCAGTGGCTAAAAACTATACCTGATAGGGGATTACAGATTTGCTTTTGTTGTTAGAAAGCGTTTGCCCCTGCCCACACTGAACCTATACATACCGCCCGAAAGGGCACTCGTGAAGAGGTTTAGGCAGCTATGGGGATTTTTGGATTTGGGACGAAGGCAGATACGAAAGTCGCGATGAACGCAGCAGAGGCGTTTGCTGCGATTTGCTTGGTGGCGATCGCATCCGATGGCTATCTTTCTGAGCAAGAAGAAGCTGAGATGAAAGTACTGCTTAGCCGCATGAAGCTTTTTCAAGACTCCTTAGACGGCATAGATAGAATGAAAGACTATCTGGTAGACAGTCTCAAAAAATACGGCCCCAACGAACTGATTAAAAGCGCCAAAGCAGCCCTGCCTTCTCCTCTCAGCCCAACCGCCTTTGCCGTCGCAGTCGATTTGGTATTCTCTGACGGCAGTGTTTCAACCGAAGAAAAAGCCTTTGTAGACGACCTGCGCCGCATTTTAGCCATTCCAGACGACTTAGCTGTGAAAATTGTCGAAGTGATGACCGTTAAAAATCAAGGTTAGCTATTACCTACGTCAGAGGCTTCTTCCCAGGGACGCCTACCGCTCTTGGAAAGTCCGAAGGCGTCGGTGCGTCCTTATGAATGAAGATGCAGTTACGCGTGCCCTGCGTTAGCGGCGTTTGCCAGGTTTGCAAATCCGTAATCTCGCCGCCCAGCAAATCGATCACAGGCATGAGCGCTTCGGTATCTTCAGTGCTCCACTGCCCTCGATAGAGTACAGCCTGTCCCCCTTCTTTGAGCAGGGGCATAGCGTACTCGGCGCAGGTAGCCGCAGACCCGACAGCGCGGACAACTGCCAGATCATATTGCTCTCTGTGTGCGGGCTGCTGGCCGATAGTTTCAGCGCGATCGGCAATGCAGGTTGCTTTGATGCCAATGTGCGCGCAGGTCTCCTGTAGGAACTGAACCTTTTTGCGAGTGGAGTCGAGCAGGGTGAGGGCGACTTGCTGGCCGAGGGCTTGGAAAATTGGGGTGAGGGCGATCGCAGCTGGAATGCCAGGAATGCCACCGCCTGAACCAATATCAATGATCCGAATGGGGCCTGTTGGCAGTTCTTCTTCAGAACCGCCTTCTTCAGAGCTGCCTCTCTTCAGAGCCGTCTTCTTCGGAACGGCCTTCTTCAGAGCCGTCTTCTGCCTGCGCTGGATCAGCAAGCCAGGGAGCTAGCCCGCTTAAAGAATCCCACAGGTGCTTTTCCCAAAAATCTTCGGGTGTTGTGATCCGCGTGAGGTTAAACCGCTGATTGCCGTCTACGATTTGGGCGTAGAACTGCTGAAACAGATTGAGCTGGGCCTCTGTCGGCTGCCAGTCAAGCGTTTGCTGCCAAATATTAAGGTGCATAGGAAGCTTGCCCGCAACCTGCTTTGGCTTGGACTCGTCAGTTGCCCATGGGCTAGGCGGTGGCGTTTCGGCTGATGGCGTTTCGGCGGCGGGCTTGGCAGACGATGTGAGCTTGGGTGGAGCAACCATAAGATTTCTGCGGTGTTCAGGGCGTTTTAAGTAGCAGCAGCGTGTGAGTGTCGGTTTCTCAGGCGGTCAGGATCGGCCTCACTGAGCTGTCCGTGATCAATTGTCCAGCAGTGGTCGGCAATATCGATCAGATCTTCGGCATCGTGGGAGACGATGAGCAAACTCCATTCTTGCTTGAGCTTTGCCAGCAAATTAACGAGCTGCTGGCGCATTGACCAGTCAAGGCCTGCGGTCGGTTCATCCAGCAGCAGCAGATAGGGCTTGCGAATAAGCTGAACGGCTAGCGCTAGTCGCCTTTGCTGTCCGCCACTGAGCTTTTGAGGTGAGGCCTGTAGGGATAGGTGATCGAGGCCCACTGATTCTAAAGCTTCGTAGACGCGATCGGAGCTGAGTTCGGGGTGGCCAAGACGCAGCTCTTCAAAGATGGTGTGGCCGCAAAAGTGACGCTCGGGAAACTGAAAGACGATGCCGCCAAGCTGCTGGAGGGCGTCAGGCAACAGCGGCTGATCGCGCCAGAAGGCTTTGCCAGTCGTAGGTGCCGCCAGCCCTGCCAAGATTTCTAGCAGGGTGCTTTTGCCAGAGCCACTGGGGCCAACAATGAGGCCGAGCTGCTTGGGGCCAAGGTCAAAGGAAATATTTTTGAGAATGGGGAGGGCGCTGGCGGTGGGATGGTAGCCGATGTCGCGCAGATGGAGCATGAAGAGGAAGGAGGAGCGATGTATAGTGCATATTAGCCGTTGTATGGGAGATATGTGCGTGCAAGTTCAGTTCCGCGAGTGTGACTTTTTCAATATTTGGATCTGGCTGGAGTTTGAAACGGTGCCTTCGATTGCTGAGCAGCAGTATGTAGAAGAGATTTTCACGTCCTGGTTTTTTATTGGCAAGCTGGGTGGCTTTAATGCTGAAAACACTCAGGTACAGGAGACGGGCGTAGATATTAGCTATTTTGACTATGACGAAGAGGAGTCGGAGCGATCGCTCTTATCCCTGATGCACAACATGGGCGAGGTGGAGTTCAAGGGGCTGTGGTCTCGCTGCTGGTTTGACTTAGGCACCACTGACGCACTGGCGCTGGATATTTTAGTCAATACCGTGCGGCAGTTCAGTGAAGACTTTGTGGAAATTCGCAGTATTTATATTGGTGGCGAAAACGAGGACTGGCCCACGCCGGCTGAGAATCCAGAAGCGGCTTTCCCGGACTAGCTGAGATGACTAGATGATATGGCTAAAAAAATAAGAGCGATCGCCTTGGGCCTCATCGAACACGAAGGCCACGTATTTGTCAGCAAAGGCATAGACCCTAAAACAGAGCAGGTTTATTACCGATTCTTAGGCGGTGGCATTGAGTTTGGAGAAACCAGCCAAGCGGCGCTCGCTAGAGAGTTCATGGAGGAAATTCAAGCAGAACTTATTGAGTTTGAATATGTGACCTGCCTGGATAATATTTTTACTTACAATGGCAAGCCCAAGCACGAACTGATTCAGCTGTTTCGGGCGCGCTTTGCTGACAATGCGTTTTATCAGATAAAAGAGAGCTTTGAGCTGGTGGAGGGCGATCGCATCAAGCAGGCCATCTGGCTAAGTACTCAAGAGATATTGAGCAAAAAGCACCTGCTCGTTCCTGAAAGCTGCTTAAAATATCTCAAGAATAGCTGAATCTTCTAGTTGAAGAACCATTCAGCCATTCACATCCATTAGGCATCGCCATTGTTTTATTAAGTGAGAGTGTTTCGTGCGCGCTTTTAACCGGTTGAGTATTCAGTCCAAATTGATGTCGATGCTGCTGGCCGTCAGCATTGGCTCAATTGCAGTGATTGCCTACGAAGGCTACCGCAGCGGTAGAAATGCCATTGAAGAAAGCGTCGTCAAACAGCTCACCAGCCTGCGAGCCTCTAAAGCCGACCAAATAGAGCAGTACTTTCGCACGCTGCGTAGCCAAATGACGGTTTTGGGCAACTCCCCCGGGACGGCGGATGCGATGAAAAATTTTGCCGCGTCCTATCGCACCGTACTGGGTGACACCAAAGCAATTGACGGTCAAACAGTCGGCGGCCTGCGTGAGTTTTATAGAAACGAGTTCGCGCCGCTACTCTCTGAAAATATTGGCCAAACGGTAAATCCAGATGTGTTCTTGCCAACCTCTATCTTGTCGCGGTATTTGCAGTATCAGTACATTGTTCAAAATCCTAACGACCTTGGCGAAAAGCAGAAGCTTGATGACGCAGGCGATCGCACTAACTACAGTGCATTTCACAAGCGCTATCATCCGACATTTGCCCAAGTCATCAAAGAGTTTGGCTACTACGATCTGTTTTTGATCGACAACGACGGCAACATCGTTTACTCCGTATCTAAAGAGGCCGATTTCGCCAGCGATTTGAGAATTGGCCCTTATTCACGCTCTGCTTTGGCCACGGTATATAAAGAGGCCCAAAAGCAAAACAGCGGATACGTCGCGCTGAGCGACTTTAGCTTTTATGAGCCGTCCTACGGCGCGCCATCGGCCTTTATGGCCACACCTATTTATCAAGACACGAGCTTAATTGGCGTGATGGCCATTCAGGTACCGCTCGATCAAATTAACGATGTGATGACCAATAGTGGTAACTGGCGAGAAGATGGACTAGGAGAGAGCGGCGAGACCTTTTTGGTCGGTGCAGACCAAATGCTTAGATCAGAGTCTAGAGCATTGATAGAAAGGCCTGAGGAATACTTTGAATCATTAGAATCTAGGCAGATTGACAGCGAAGACATTGCCCGCATTAAACGGTTAGAGACCGCCGTACTCAACCAAACAGCCGAGAGCGTTGCCTCAGAGGCCGCAATTGAAGGGCGCTCGGGCATTACAGAGGCTACCAACTATCTCAATGAACCCGTGCTCAGTGCCTACAGCCCTTTGGATATTCGCGGCGTAGACTGGGTGATTATCTCCGAGATCGATAGAGCCGAGATTTTTGCGCCCATTTCCAGCTTTGCGCAAAGGGTTTTGATTGCTGCTGCTGCACTTGTATTTCTAATTACGCTGGCTTCGCTTTGGCTTGCTCGCGCCTTTCTTAAGCCGGTCAATCTTTTGAGTGAAGGCTTTAGAAGGCTCTCCAAAGGGCATAAGGACGTTTCTGTGAGGATATTGGCTGAAGACGAACTGGGCGAACTGGGCAAGGCCTTCAACCACATGGTGAAAAAGAATCGCAAAACGAGCGACCTGGTGTTTCAAAAAACGCAGGAAACTGAGTCACTGCTGCTCAATATGTTTCCAGCTTCGGTAGCGAAGCGGCTCAAAAAAGGCGATACGCTGATTGCTGATGAAGCAGAAAGCGTGACCGTTGTGTTTGCAAACGTGCTGAACTTTCAGCAGCTCACTGAGGAGCTACAGCCCAAAAAAGCCATTGAAATTCTGAACGATGTTGTCAAAGCTTTGGACGAAGCGACGGAGCATCACGGCATTGAAAAAATTAAGACCACCGGCAGTGAGTATTTAGCGGTCAGCGGACTTTCGGTCGCGAGGCTTGACCATACTAAGCGCGTGATTGATTTTGCGGTGGAAGCCATCCGGATTGTCCAGCAGGTGAACCGTGAGTGGGATGTGAATTTGCAGCTGCGAGTGGGGGTGCACGCGGGCGGTGTCATGGCTGGAACCGTGGGCTCTCAACGGCTGATTTATGACGTGTGGGGCGATACGGTGGTCACGGCTCATTACGTGCAGTCAGCAGCCTTACCCAATAGCATTTACGTGACCAAGCCTGTAGCCAGCAGCCTGATAGATATCTATGAGTTTGAGCCAGCCGGTGAGGTGACCACACGGCGCAATGAGCTGATGCCAATTATGCGCGTGAAGATATAGTTCTTTTGAGTGTTGAAGGAGTTGGTGGCTGCTATGGGGATATCGCTACAGGATGACTGGCTGGTTTGGGGCTTGGCCATTATGGTCGGGTTTCCCCTAATTATGCTGGGGCTAGGCGAGCTAATTTTACAGCTGGACAAGCGCCAAAACCCACTGCTCAAGGTGGTCAGAGAGGTTCGCAAATGGGTGATGCCTCTAGCGGCGCTGTTCTTTTTGCTCACGAAGGTATTTGGCATTGATGAGACCTCAGGTGGCATCAAGCTTGTAGAGACATTGGCTTGGATTGCTGCGATCGCCTCAGCCCTCTCACTCGTCAACATTCTGCTATTCACCAGCGCCAAACCGGGCTCCTGGCAGGCTGATCTGCCCAAGCTATTTCGCGATCTGGTTCGCACCGTTTTAATCGCAGTGGGCAGCGCCATTGTGCTCAAGGCAGTCTTTGATGTCAACTTAGCGGGCGTGTTTACTGCGCTGGGCGTGGGCGGTATTGTTTTGGGTTTTGCCCTACAGGACACGCTCGGAAACCTGTTTTCGGGGGTGGCGCTACTATTTGAGCGACCTTTTGAGATTGGCGACTGGCTCGAAGTTGACGGCGGCAAAGGCAAAGTCGTTGAGGTGAACTGGCGCTCGGTGCATATTGTGACCCGAGAGCTGGAGATGCTAGTGGTGCCTAACTCGGTGCTAGCCCAGGCGGTGATTCGCAACTACAACCGCCCTCAGCCTCGTCACGTAGAGCCTGTGGATATCGGATTTTCTTACGATGACGCCCCTAACACAGTCAAGCGAGTGATGCGTGAAACGGCCCTTGGCACGACGGGCGTACTGAAGCATCCGGCCCCGGTTGTACAGACGATTTCTTACGATGACTTTTCAATTGCGTACCGCGTGCGGCTATTTGTAGAGGACTATAGCAACGTGCCTGCCATTCGCGACGAGTTTGTGACCCGAATCTGGTACGCAGCACGGCGCAACGGGCTCTCTATTCCCTTTCCAATTCGCGACGTGTTTCATCATCAGGTGCCTAAGGTCAAAGCCGATGATGCGCTGCTTCGACTCGCTAGCTACATCAAGTCACTGCCGAGTCTTGCAATGGTGGATGATAGCGTGCTTAATGAAATCGCGAGTCAGGCGGGCTTAGCTCACTTTGGTCGAGGAGAATCAGTGATTGACCAGGGGCAGCAGGGCGTGAAGGTGCATTTTGTATTGGCGGGGAGTGCGATCGCCACTACCCGAGACATCAGTAATCGCAAGCACACCATTGCCACCATGACCCGAGGCGACTTTTTTGGCTACTCGGCGCTGCTAGCCAACGAGCCTAGCCCAATGACCGTCACTGCCGCAGAAGACTTAGAAGTGCTCGTGCTAGAGGTTGATGCGGTGCAAACCATGCTCAACAAGTCACCCCGATTTTCTCAGCAGATGAGCACTGTGATTACCGCCCGTCAAAGCAAGCTCAAAGCGATCAATATTACAGAGCAAAGAGCGGGCTCTCTACTTTCCTCTTCAAGTTGAGAGTAGCCATGTCCCTTCATCAACCTTTCCGAATCTAGCTGCCAATCGCTTAATCTCAATCGCCTATCTCCTCACAAGCGCCGATGCTAACCCAGCTAGTAGAGCCATCTTTCCAATGCTCTTTTTTCCAGATGGGGGCGTTGTGCTTGAGGGTATCGATGGCGTATTGGCAGGCGGCGAAGGCTTCGGAGCGGTGGGGGCTGCCGATGGCGACGAGGACGCTGATTTCGCCAATGGTGAGCTTGCCGGTGCGGTGGTGGATGACGACGTGGGTGATGTCTGACCAGCGATCGCGAATTTCAGCCGCAATTTGCTTAAAAACCTGAGCAGCCATCGGCTCATAGGCCTGATATTCAAGGCAACGACTGGCTGGCCGTCGGTTTGATTGCGAACCATGCCGCTAAATAGAACGATTGCGCCGTTGGCACCGTCATCGGCGAGCTGGTAGGCGCGATCTATAGAGAGGGGGGAGAAGGCGATCGCAAAGTTATCGGCAGAGCAGTCGCTGAGCTGAGTGCTAAGGCTAAAGGGGAGGCCAACGGTCATATCGTTTTAGGTTTAGAGACTTATCTAGAGACTTATGTATTTCTGAGGATTTAGAGTTTGGGCGTCGCGAGGCTGAGCAATTAGCTTCATTTTAGCTTCATTGTTTTTGCGAGCAATCGCTCGCGCCTAAGTATCGACTAAGTCGCACTTAGCCCCTGAAAGTACAGGTGAATACTGGCATTTTAGAAACATTTATGTACATCAAATTCCTTTGAAGCCCCGTGGAAATCCTGAGGAAAAATCAGCATAGTTCCCAAATTCTTTTAGAATTCTTTATTAGAATGTCGAAAAGTTACAGGTTGTTCATGAAGGGGTTGATTTGAGCTGGCTTTCTTGCTAAAGGCTTTAGGTCAGCTGCATAGCTTGGTCAAACGTTGATACTTCTATTCTGCCGGTCGCTACAACAGCTGTTACCAGGACTTTGAATTCAGTGAGAAAATCTTCCTCCCGTACAGCTTGGACGCCCTTTAAGCGCTACTGGTGGGTATCTATTCCAGCTTTTTTACTTTCTTTAGGTGGCGCGGCTGCCTACCTGGCACTCTCGCCTGAGCTGTATGAAGCGTCGGTTCGCCTGTCGGTGGAAGATGAGCGCACCAGCGTTTCGGATATTGGCCAAACAATCACAGAAGCCGATGAGATTGGCGGAGCTAATCCGATTGTGACGCAGGCAGAGGTAGTGAAGTCCCAGGGCGTATTGCGGGCGGCGTTGGAAATATATCGTGAGCGCTCGGATCTGGCGTCTTCGTCACAGGCGCGGGTGCAGCAGGCGATCGCAGCAGGCAGACTATCGAGCAGCACGTTGGGAAATGCGATCCTTAGTGAATCAGAGTCACCTGGCGGTTCATTGCGTGCGCTTGGCCCGGTAGCACAGGAGGAAGATAGTCGCGATCGCACTGAGAATGCGCCCTCTGTAGAAAGCCTGATGCAGGAGCTTCAGGTCAGCATTATTCCGGCCACCAGCCTGCTAGAAGTCAGCTACCGGGATGAAGATCCTAGGCAGTCGGCGGCGATTGTAAACGCGGTGGCGCAGGCAGCGGTGGCTGAAAACGTGGAGGCGATTAATGTGGAGGCCTCTGCGGTGAGAGAATTTTTGGAGTCGCAGCTGCCGTCTTTGCAGAGCCGGTTGCAGCAGGCTGAGCTAGCCGAAAGCCAGTATCGAGAAACTAGCGGACTGCTGGCAGTAGACGCACAAAATCAGCAGATGGTGGGCGGACTGGCAGCGCTGGAGCAGGAAAAGCGATCGCTCGTATCGGCGTTAGAAGAAGTATCTACTCGCGAGCGGCGACTGCAAGATGTTACGGGCATTTCTTCTCCAGAAACGGCCTACGCGATGTCACGAATTGGGCAAGATCCTCAGCTGCTGACGCTACAATCACAGCTCACCAGCACCCGCGTGTCCTTAACAGAAGCCCAGTCTAAGCTAGGCGATATTCACCCCGAACTGCTCGCCATACAAGACGAGCTCACCGGCTTACAGTCTCTCTATCAACAGCGCTTAGCTCAGCTCACGCCCGCAGGCTTTAGCCAAAGCTTTAGCAACGAGGCTGCGAACCTTTCAGCCAACGACCTGAGCCAGCAGCTTATGGCTGAGGCGATTACAAGCTCTATTGAAGAAGAGGCGCTAAGAAATCGGCTGGCCGTGGTGGAGTCAAACCTGGGGCAAATGCAGAACCAGTTCACCGAGCAGCCATCGCTTCAGCGGCCGCTGACCGTGCTATCGCGTGAACGGCAGGATGCTGAAGATTCACTCAAGCTGATTAAAACGAAGCTGGAAGAGGCGCGGATTGCTGAGTCGCAGCTGGTGAGCAACGTGCGAGTTGTCGGGGCCGCTGAGCCACCGCAAAATCCGGTTTCACCGAAGCCGTTTGCGGTGCTGGCGCTAGGTGCGGTTGCTGGCGCTATTCTCTCGGTGGCTTCGATTTTGCTGCTTGATTTACTAGATGTGTCCTTGCAAAGCGGCGAAGAAGTCGAAAAACTGGTGAAGCTGCCGGTATTGGGCTATTTACCTCGGCTATCGGCAGATCTGGTCGATATTGAGGGGCTAGATGCCTTTTTGGACAATCCTCGGCACGTAGAGCCCTACCGGGCGCTGCTAAAGACCATGGCCTCTCGGCAGCGATCGCGCACCCTATCAGCCAGCAATCTCCAGGCAAATCTCTCAAGCAACCTCCCAGGCGAAGCCACTACTGCCAGTACGGCTGCTGAACTAAACCCCTCTCAAGTCGTGGTCGTAAGCAGCCCCACTAACCACGAAGGAAAATCGTCTGTAGCCACTTGCTTAGGAGCCGTTTCTGCCATGCTAGGTCGCAAAACGCTGATTATCGAAGCCGACCCGCACCATCCTATTCAGCATCTCTATTTACAGGTGGAGTCACAGCCAGGGCTCACAGACGCCATTAACCGCAGGCAACCTTTATCAGAGGTCGTCAAGCTCACCACTATCGGCCGACTTTCTCTGCTGCCCTACGGCTCCGCGCTCAATCGCCCCTCTACCGTGACTGAATCATCTTCAATGCGGCTTTTGTTGAATGCACTGAAGCGCGAGTACGACCTAATACTGATCGATACGGCGTCGGTAGACACCTCTGCCGATGCAGCCACCGTGAGCCAGATGACCGATGGTCTTTTACTCGTGACGCGTCCGGGCTACACGCCGCGTAGTGTCTTAGCAGATACGGTGCAACAGCTGCGCAAGAGCGGTGCACCGCTGTTAGGCATTGCGATGAATGAAACGATTTTGCCCGAAGAGCAGCTAGGCCGGTTGCCAAGTTCTGTGCCCCGTACAGCGGTGACAAATCGGTCTTGACTCATAAATAACGTTTGATTTTTGCTATGAAACAAAGCGCTGTAAAGTACAAGCTTATTTTGACTGCGGGTTTTGGACTTCTCACCGCATTTGCCATCCCTTCCGTACATGCCCAAGAAAACCTGCCAGAATTAGCACCAGAGCTACTGCCGCCAGAAAACGCTCAGGAAACGCCACCGCAACAGGCAGCACCCGCCCCTTTTCGTGTGGTACAGCCGACCCAAACACAGCCTGCGCTCCCTCAACCTTTACCGCAGCCTTTACCGGCTGCTGCGCCCTATAACACCAGCGATCCGCTGAAGCCAGGAGACGTGGTTTCGATTAACGTCCTGGGGTTTCAAAACCTGTCGGGGCAGCAGCAGGTGAGCAGTACAGGCACCGTGCAGCTGCCGCTAGGCGGGCCAATTTTTGTAGCAGGGTTTGCGCCTTTGGAGGCGATCGCTCCCATCACCCAGTCACTTCTCCCCTACGTCAAACGCCCGCAGGTCAGCGTTACTCTCGTCAGCGTCAGCCCAATTAGAATTAGCGTCAGCGGCGAAGTGTTGCAGCCGGGGCCAAGGCTACTTGATCCCGCTAACTCAGAGCACCAAGCACAGAGATTGCCGCCTACGCTAAGCACGGCCATTGTTGAATCTGGCGGCATCACGCCCAGCGCCGACCTGCGAAACATTGTGATTCGTCGTCCAACAGCAGCGCTATCGGCGGGGGGCGTACCGGCCTATGGCGAGTTTCGGGTGAACCTATGGGAGGCGGTAAGTGCAGGCAATTTGCAGTCTGACCCGCGTATTTTTAACGGCGATGAGATTATTGTGCCAACCGCAGACGTGGCGGATATCGATCAGCGCACACTGCTTTCTTCGACCGTAGCGCCCGGTGAGGTGACGGTGCAGGTGGCCGGTGAAGTGACTAGACCTGGCCAGCTGACGGTAAGCCCGATTGTGGGTGTCAGCGGTGCGGTGGCCGCAGCAGGTGGGCCAACAGCAGATGCCGATACTGAGGAAGTGGTGCTACTGCGGATGATGCCGGATGGCCGAGTAGCGCAGCTGCTGTATACCTTCGGTGAGGCGTCAGAGCCGCTCATTGAGGGAGATGTGGTGTTTGTAGAAGCGTCTGGGCGAGGAGACGTGGGCAGTGTGTTTGACTTCATCGGTCGGATTTTGAATCCGTTTGGGAGTCTGCTCAATATCTTTCGCTGATGAGGGGCCAAATGTTAGAAAGCCCTTTGCAAGTACGCAGTGAAACTGACAGTGCGGCTGCGATTGAAGAGCGTCCGTTTTTAGAGTCGCTGCGCGATCCGCAGGTGGTGTGGACGCAAGTGGTGCTGTTTGTTTTGCTGCTGCGAAGCTCCTTGGATTTGTACTCGGGGAAAAGCGTTCCGGCAGCGTTTGCGATCGCCCTCGATCTGCTCGTATTTGCCTACCTTGGCAGACAGCTCATCCTCAGACGCCCCGTTCACACCGACCGCTTTTGGTGGCTGCTGATGGGCTGGATTATGCTGCAAGGCGTTTGGGTGGTGCTACTGCCGCTGGGCGGACTGGGCGGCACGCCGTTTATGACTTACAACGCGCTGCGAGAGTGGGTGCGCTTCTTTTCGCTGGGAATGGTGTATTTACTAGCGATGCAGCTGCGCGATCGCATTTCTCCCGACCGCTTGGCCTCTATCCTTTTGCTTAGCCTAGTCGTGCCGCTGATGTTAGCGGCGTTGCAGGCCGCTAACATCGATTTACCGAGCTTTTTGCAAAGTGATGTGGGCTGGAAGGATTTTGCAGGAACGGGCGATCGCATTAACAGTACGCTAGGCCATTACAACAGCTTTGCCACCTTTACGCTCCTATTTATTGCGCTGAGCCTGTGGCGAATGCAGATGGCGAAAAAGCCGCTGGGCTGGGGGCTGCTCGTAGTTGGCCTGCTGTACTGCCTAATTGCCACCAAGTCTTTGACCGGGCTGGTGATGCTAATGGTGTTTGGCATGCTGTACTTTTTACCTCGGCTAAAGGGGAAGGGGATTTTTGGTGCGATCGCCCTCGCCATGACCCTCGCCATCCTGCTCTCCTCCGAGCTGGGTCAGGAGCGACTTTTAGAGCTCAACAAAACGCCTTTGCTTAATCCAGATCTCAGCTTTGAGCGAGCCGCCGCGCTCCAGGCTGCTGATATGAGAGAATTTCGCAACAGCTTTAACTGGCGACTGTTACAGTGGCGCGACCTACTCTTTGACTGGCAGCGCTATCCACTGATGGGCTATGGCCTCGCCTCTACTAAAGAACTCAGCATTTTTAACACGACTTCTCACAACGACTACATGCGTTTTTTAGTTGAAGAAGGGCTAGTCGGCTTTGGACTCTTTCTGCTATTTTTAGCCGCGCAGGTTGGCCGCGTGTTCCAAATCATGAGACGCAGCAGGCCTGGAACGCCACAAAGAGCCTTGTGCGCCGCACTTTTCCCCTTCTCTATCGCGCTACTCGTTGGCATGGCCGCAGGTAATGTAATGGTGCACACCGCCACGTTCTTTTACTGGTGGGTGCTGCTGGCCCTACTCGATTGGCAGTGGCCGACTCGCTTTGGCGAAGGACAACCGCAGGCGGCTCAATTGAGCGCAGCGCCACAAACGCCGTCCTATGCTTCGATAGATGCTGACGATTGGATGAGCGATCAGACGCTGGCTTACGATCTGCGCACTGATGAGCGGACTCCCGATGCGGCGGAAGAAGTGTATCGCTCAGATCGATATGACCTTGATGGTACGTCGCCAGATCCCTATCTCCCTGTAGACTCCGAATAGCGTGGGGACACAGCGCCGCGCCCCCGCAGTAGAGTCGCTATTTTTTACCGTTCTTTTTCCATGCGTCTTTTTCATGCCAAAGCCTAAAGATCGCCTGTTGGAAGAGCCAAATTCAGTATCCGAATCTGCTTCACTCAAGCAAAAAGTTGTCAGAGGCGGGCTATATCTTGCGCTTAGGCAGTTAGTTTCGGTTGGCCTGTCTGTCTTGAGCATTTTAGTGATTGCTCGGGTGCTGGGCACTGAAAACTACGGCATTTTGGTCAACGCGCTGGGCATTTACTACTTCATCATTTGGACAGGCAAGCTCGGGCTGCACGTGTACTTAATTCAGCAAAAGCAGCTGCCTGAAGATGCGCCCGCGCAGGTGCTGACCTTTTTCGGGCTGCTGAGCATAGGCTTTTCGGTGAGTCTGTTTGTGCTAGCACCCGGCATTGGCGCATGGACAGGAGAACCGGCGGTGGCTGAGCTGGTGCGCTGGCTGCCTTTACCCATTGCTACCGAGCTAGCAGCGAGCGTTTCTATTGCAATGCTAGAGCGTCAGCTAGCGTTTGCTGAAGTCGGCCTGATTGAAATTTGTGCGCAGATTGCAAACTATGCGGTGGCGCTGCCGCTGGTGATTATCGGCTGGAGCTATTGGGGGCCGATTGCAGGGCTGTGCATTCGAGGCGTTGTGCTGCTGGTGCTGGCTCAGCGGCTGTATCGGGTGGGTGTGCGATCGCGCCTCCGATGGGACTTTTTACGCCCCGCCCTTCGCTATGGCCTAACGTTCTCGCTTTCTCACTGGGTGATTTCATTGCGATCGCTCACCATTCCCGTACTGGTCACCCCCATTGCAGGCATAGAAGCCGCAGGGCTAGTCAGTATTGCCATTCGCCTAGCCGAACAGCTCTCAACGCTGCGGATGGTGGTGCGGCGCATGTCGATTAGCGTGATGGCCAAAATCACCGACAACGCAGTCGCCGTGCGCAACACCGTCAGCCGAGGCATGGCCTACCAGGCGCTGCTCATCGGGTCAGTGTGCTCGGCCTTCGCCTGCCTAGATAGCTGGATTGTGCCCAGACTCTTTGGCGACGACTGGCTGCAAAGCACCTATATTTTTCCGCTGATTGCGCTCTCCGCTATGGTACGGGCGATGTTCGATCTGCATTCTGGGGCGCTGTATGCGGTGGATAGAAACGTGGAAGTGACAAAGGCTTACAGCGTTTACATCGTTTTGCTGTGGGTGGGATGTTTGCTGCTGCTGCCAACGCTTGGGCTTTGGGGCTATGGCTTAGCCGAGCTGCTGACGATATTTAGTAATATATTGCTGCACCGATCTTTAGTGCAGATGTATGGCACGCCAAAGTACACGGCGGCGATTTGGCTAACGCTGGCGGCGATGATTCCAATTTTCGGCAGCTTGGTGTCGCCTGTCGTGGGAATCGCGTCATTTCTCGCAAGCTATGGGCTGGTTCTGCTAGTGCCAGAGGTACGGGCAGTGCCGCTAGAGCTGATGACAGCAGTGAAGTCGCGGCAGCGGAAATTGACGTGACGCTAAGTGCGCTAATAGACTTCACAGCGATAGATAAGCTAGAGACATGGCTAAGTCTGTCCTGATTCTCTCAAATAAGTCGTCTGGGTCTAGCGCGGTGCAGCGGTTGCTGGCACAGGCGGTAGAAATGAAATGCGTGGAGAAAACGCGTCATTTTGAAAATGAGTCGCTGTACTGGACAAAGGCGGCTTCGGTGCTGGATTTGCCGCAGCAGGACATGCTCGATAGCGAGGTGCCAATTTCTCAGACAGCGGCTAGAGAGGATTTGATTACGCTGCTTCGCGAGAATCTTTCGAGCTACAGCCAGCCCGCTGATGATAGAACTTTAGTTTTCGATGGCTGGCGGCAGCTATGTGAGCAGTACAAACCCATCTTTTTAGAGAAGTCGCCGCATCATCTGTTGCAGTGGTCTGCGCTATCACTCATGGTTGAATGTATAGAACAGCTGGACAATGAGGTTGACTTTTTATTAGTGGGCCTGGTACGAAACCCGATGGATACGCTGTATTCTGCTTTTCGCCGTTGGAAGACGCCGCCAGAAGCGTTGCAGTATGAGTGGCTAGTCGCGTATCAGAACCTGCGAAAATTGTCTGACCACTTAGGAGAGTATTCTGTTGAAAATCCTTCTGGCAAAGTTGTTGTCGTTCGCTATGAAGATTTGGCAACGTCCTTAGCGCCACTAGCACCCATCTTTAATTTTTGCGGTTCAGTCCCTAGCTCGCAGGCACAGTGCTTGAATCGCAAATCACTGTTGAAGTGGCAGCAAGATTCTCTCTTTGGCTTTTCGCTTGCGCCTGAAGTGGCCGCACTCGCTATGGATTATGGCTATAGCGATGATGAATTAACGAATGCGTCTAGTGGGCTTTGGCCTTTGTATCGGGATGTGTTGCGTGGGACGTATATGCGATCGCGCTGGATAAAATCTGCTTATTCGCGGGTAAGGCGATCGCTTACAAAAGTAGCCAGATAGGTTAAGGTTTGGTTAACAGCGCCTACTGCCCAAAGGGTGTCTTTTACTTCGGCAGCTAGCTTGTGGCGCTATCTGTTGCAACGTAAAATCATCTATGACGTTCAGGCTCGACCCTAAATCTATCTTCAAGGCCCTATCTCTTTTCGTTCTTTTTCTGACAGGTCTTAACCTAGTTGGCATTGTTTCTACAGCACTAGGACACGGAGAGCTGATGGGCTTTATTCCGCTGTTCGACTTTGACCACGAGAAAAACGTTCCTACGCTTTACTCATCCGCAGCTTTGATGCTGAGCGCGCTCCTCCTATTGCTTATTGCCGTACAGCACAAAGCTGCCGACAATTCTTGGACTCCTTGGCTGGGTCTGTCAGCTATTTTAGGATTTCTAGCTGTAGATGAACTCGCTCAAATTCACGAAAAGCTAACGGTGCCGGTTCAGTCTCTTTTAAATACCTCAGGGATCTTCTACTACGCCTGGACAATTCCCTACCTTCTATTGATAGGTATCCTTTTCCTATTCTACTTTCGCTTCTTGATGCGACTTCCCCGCAGAACAAAATATTTATTCATTACAGCAGGCACCATATTTATCACAGGTGCTGTTGGGTTCGAGATGATCGGCAGCGTTCTCATTCAATCTGGGCTTGGCCGCAATACGCTGCAAACGCGGCTAATCTACACCTGTGAAGAGGTGCTAGAAATGTTTGGCGTTGTTGTTTTTATATACGCACTCTTCGACTACGTGCTGCTCAAGTTTAAGTCTTTCTCTATACAAGTCAATCGCCATAATGACCTGAACCGTAACGGCTGTCTTAAGATGAAAGGCGACACCCAGAGCTAGGCTTAAAACCATTCATGGACGGATGTTTCAGTGCGGTCACAGCGCTCATAGGTTGAGTGGCCTGCTGGCGATCGCTTGAATTTTAGCGATCGCAGCTCGTGCGATCGGAACAAAAGCATTTGCAAGTACATCTTTAAAGGCATCGGCGCACTGCCTACGTATCCAGATGAGCAATAACTACGTTACACGCTAAGCCGTTTCACTATTACTCCGTCGTAAACTATGACCTTTACAACAGAAGCATCTACAGCCCCTGCGGCTGTTTCCAGCATTTATCAAAACGGTGACTACCTCAGTCAAAATGAAGACTGGCATGCGGCAGAGTCGCCCTGGAAAGCCAATCACATTCTGAACATTCTTGAAAACAACAAGGTCTCTTTTAACACGCTAGCCGAAGTCGGCTGTGGCGCTGGCAGAATTTTGCACGAGCTTAGCAATGCGCTACCCAACAAGTCATTTAAAGGATTTGATATTTCGCCTCAGGCTGCTGGCTTTTGGCAAACGCTGCCTGAAAGTAACCGAGTGGACTACGCTTTAGAAGACTTTCTTGAAACGGATGAACAGTTTGACGTGCTGATGGCCATTGATGTATTTGAGCACGTGCCTGACTACATGGGCTTTTTGAAAAAGCTCTCCACACATTCTAAATACTTCATCTTTCACGTGCCGCTAGACTTGAACATGCTGATGGTCGCAAAAGACGAGCACCTAGCGCTGCGAAATCGGATTGGCCACATTCACTATTTCTCGCAGTCTACGACGGTTTCCACGCTGCAAGACTGCGGCTATAAGGTTACCGACTGGTTCTACACCGCTGACTGCGATCTGCCAGGGCACGAAAGAAGCATTAATCCTTTACGAAAGCTGTTGTTTAAGATGAATCCTGACTTCGCGGTTAAGGCACTAGGCGGCTGGTCAATGATGGTACTGGCTGAAAAGGCATAGCATCTACGGCCTACTGGTGTACACCTGAATCATTGAAAGCGGACGATCTAATCTAATAGATCGTCCGCTTCTTGTTGGAGTCTGAAATGGTCTATTTCTAACCTTTGTACTCAATTAGCGTGGCCGGTTTCTGCCGCCAGCGATTGATCCAGTACTTTCCTTGCCCAATGGCCTGGGGCACTTTTGAAAGCGTACAGTAGTAGGCATACAGAAGAGATTTATTTACGCTTTCTCTTAAATAATTGCGGCGATACTGATAAATTTTGAACAGCAGCAGGCCGTAGGCGGCAAGCAATAGCAGCGATCGCCCCCCAGTCAGCCCAATCAAACCAATCGCAACTAAAGGCAGCACTGCTCCCCAAATCCAGCCGCTCATATTCTCCTGTCGCATGTACCGCTCACGCGTATGTCCGTACATTGCGGCCCCTTCAGCGACTGCCCAGCCCCCACGAACCGAGCGCTTCCACCACTGGCCAAACCGGTGCATGTCCATATCGTGGACTGCCATGTCCACACCGATACGCCTAATCTTCCAGCCATTCTGACGGAAGCGAATACACAGCTCCGGCTCTTCACCACAGATCATTTTTTCATTAAATCCACCAGCAGCCCGTAAAGGTGCAACGCGCATAAACGCAATGCCGCCACAGGCGTCTGCTTCACCCACCGGGCCATCCCACGACATATCAGCCAGCTGGTTATAGGGAGACGCTTCTGGAAATCGTTCTTTGAGTCTGCCAAAAACAACAGCCAGCTCAGGTGAATCTTCTAAAACCGCAATGGCCGCGTTTATCCAGTGAGGCAGCAGCTCGCAGTCGCCATCGATAAACTGTACGTACTGCGTTTGTGGATGCTGCCGCATGAGATATTGAAACCCTTCGTTGCGAGCACGCGCGCCGGTAAATGGAATCGACATATCCAATGTGATCACGCTGACGCCTCTAGATTGGGCTTCAGCAACGCTGCTATCGGTAGAGCCTGAGTCTACATAGATAATCGGAACTTCAGGCGACAGATACTGTTTGAGAGAATCTAAGCAGCGGATGAGGCGATCGCCCTCATTCCGCCCAATCGCAACAACACCCAAATGAGTCATGATCTTTTGCGCTGTAGAGTTGATGGTTCATAACGAGTAGGCTCTGATGCAATCGCGTGCGCGCTATCGGCTTCTATTTGTGATTCTGCCGCGCTTTGAGCCATCCTGTGGGCTTGGCCCGTTCGCCTAGGCCAAATCCGCAGCGACAAAAACACCACCATATACATCACCCAGTAAACAGACGTGCGCGCCATCAAAACGGTTTCAGTCATATTGCTGATAAACATTAAGGTGAGAAACGCAAACGGCCATAGGTCTTCTGGTTCATCAGCCTGGTAGGCCCGACGCAGAGCCATACCGTAGGTAGGAATCAGGCTGAGAAAAAATAAGCCTAAACCGATTAGGCCTAGCTCTAAGGCCACGTCAATAAAACCATTGTGTGCGTGAGAGGGCACAAAGTCTCTAGCGGCAAGCGAGCCGACCTCCCAAGCGTGAATACTATCGGGCACCCAAAAAGCCGCCCTACCGTATCCCAGCAGGGGCTCCTGCATAATCTTCTGAATAGATCCTGCCCAAATATAGGTACGTGCCGAGAGCGTTGGATCTTTGCCCAATCCAATCACAATGGCTTGCCAAGTCACCGATAGTCCTGCACACAGGCTCAAGAAAGTAAGTCCGCCTAGATCTAAAATCAAGATGCTGCGATGTCCTCTCCAGCGGAATAGTCGGGAAAGCAGTACAACGACCAGCATGAGAATGAAGATGACTAGGCCTGAGACAGAGGTAGACAAGATAATCATCATCACAGCAAAAAGTAGGCAAAGTCTTGCTATCAGTCGCTCTGTGTAGTTTTTATTGACGAGGCTCAGCACAAAGTACACCAGCATTGTCAGCGTCATGGTGGTCGAAAAGGTGTTCTTTTGGGCGTAGATGCCTTTCCACGCGCCGTCAAATTTATCGCCCACGTGCCTGCCGACAGAGGGAATAGCGATCGCATAAAACAGCGAGAGCACCGCGCCAATCCCTAGCGTGACGGCGATAATCTGCATTTGCTCACGAATATTGAATCGTGAGGAAAAGTACAGCGCAAAGGCGGTCATGGGGAACACTTCGCCGCGAATGCTCTCCATGGTGTAGCTCGGTGAGATGCTCCAGCCTAAAGAAATCACCATCAGCGAGGCGATCGCCCAAATAAACCAGCCTTTAGAGATCGCTCTGAGCGTGGCCTGCCATCGCGCCGCCAGCAGCAGCACAGCCACCAGCAAAATGCTGTAGCGCATCATTTTGATAATTAGCTCATTCTCATTGAGAACGGTGCTAATGCCATTGCAAAAGAACAGCCAGCACACAATGCTATAGCCCCTTTCAAACCAGGCAATTGTCTTCTGCTGGCGAGCAACTTTCCTACTCGAATGTGAACGGTTCGGAAGCCGCAAGCCAGCAGACGTTGCCAATGAGCCTGCGCTGTTTTTTAAGGCGGTTTGTAGGGAGCTATTTTGCAAGGGTTCGCTCGACAAAGATTGATGGATTGAGAGGACTGGCCTGAGAAGACTGGCCTGAGAGGACTGGCCTGAGAGGACTACCGCCTTTGCCTAAAAGACGGCACTACGGGCTTGAAAGTTTCTCAAACAAAGCATCTGAAGTGATTCTATAGCCGCGATCGCACGGGCATACTCGCAGGGCCTTTCTTTGGAAAAATGGCTTGATACCGTCCAGACGAAAAAGCCCAGTTGCAAAGACTTTGATGATTGTCTGCACCCGCCGACATCTCTTTGTCAGAATGCAGCCAGCGATCGATAAGTTCGGCCCACTGTGCTGGCACCTTAATCGCCTGAAGCGAAATTTCTAAGGCCTCAGAAAGCTGGTTGTACAGCTGCGGCTGGCTCATAATGCGCTCAATTCGATGCGCCATGGACTTAGCATTGCCCGCCGGAAAAATCATGGCATTTACACCATGCAAAAGATGCTCTTTGTAGTGTGGGTGATCTGTCGCGATAAGGGGCGTTCGTGTTGACATCGCGATGCGCAAACAGTTGGAGATATCAGAGGCTCGATTGCGATCGTAGCCAGGAATGACAACGAGGTCGGCGGCACGGAGCTTTTCACGGATAGCGGCCTCAGCATTCTCAAACACAAACGTGATGCACTCGGCAATCCCTAGCTGCTGAGCCTGCCGTTGCCGAACCTGAAGCGACTGCTCGTCGGCAGAAGGGCCGATCAGCGATAGGTGAACGGACGTTCCTTTACTATGCAGATGGCTCACCGCCCTCAACAGATCGCTCACGCCTACGGCTGTTCGCAAGGAGCCGGAGTAAGCCAGGTTGATGGCAGTCAGATCGTAGCGTAACGGTTTGGCTGGATACCGTTTAGAACAGGCTGCTTGGGGCCAGCTCCAAGGAATGAGCTTACGCGGGCTGATGCCGCTGGCTTCTAAAATTTTGCAGGCATGTGCCCCGTGGCTACCCACCCACGCTACGCTCTCGTGATTAAGCTGCTTGATGAGCTTCGCGTGCTGCCACTGCTGCCGCCAGCCCAAGGGCTCTTGCCAGTCGCTTAAGAGCACGACGCTAGGAATTTGATTGCGCGTGGCCCAGCTCAAAACAGCATAGTTGGGCGTATGAAAAACAATGTGCGTGGGGCAAAAGTCAGCGACTAGGCGAATTCTTTCGCGATCGCCCGCTGCATCTTTGGCCTTGTTCTTTGATTTAGCGCCTTCAACGGCGGCACTTCGAGCGTTGGAATCACGGCCGGTAGCACTACTATTGGCATTACGCGGGCTCGCAGGCAGACCGCTGCCAATAAGCCGAACGCCAAGCTGAGAAACGTCGCTGTAGGGCGTGGGTGCATAGAGCGAGCAGATGCCAACTTCTTGAACGTGCGATCGCCAGTAAGCCGCCGCGTGCAGCACGTGCCAGTCTGCTGCGTTCGGATGGGTATAGAGCCGATTAGGCAGTCCACTTCCATCGATTTGCTGGCTAAAGATACTTGCGATCTGTTCACCTTCAAGCTCACCGCTCATATACGCTCGGTAGTCCGTATCTTCTACCACGATGAGCAAGCGGGCTTCTTCTAGTCTCATATCTATTGCGTTATTTTTTGGGGCGTTATTTCTCGGGCGTACGCCGTTTCACAACAAGTCTTGTTCTTAGCCGGTCATGCCATGTGGCTGAAGCGCTCGTTCTATCAAAAGATACGATTGGGCACGGCATGTTCCGAACAATCTCATAAATCTCAGACGCTTTATAAATGCTTTCCAAAAATACGGCTCAAGTGTAAAGAAGACAGACGCGGCAAATTAAAGATCGGCTGAGTCCGGAACTATTTTTTTATTCGTGGCTTCTGTTGTTGTGTAGGTGGAAAACGTAACTTCTATCACCTTAATTTACTGATGCAGGGGCGACTTTTCTTATGACAGCAGTGCTCAAATCCGCCGTTATTGGCACGGGCGTAATCTCAAAGCAGCATCTCTCTTTTTTACAGTCGTGCGATCGCTCCAACATCGTCGGCGTTTGCGACCTTTCGCCTGCCGCTGCCAACTACGCCGTAGAGACCTTTCAAGCTACCGCTGCCTACACCGACTATCAGCAAATGCTCAAGGCTGAAAAGCCAGACGTGGTACACATTCTCACGCCGCCTCAAACGCATCTCCCCATTGCAACAGATTGCCTCAGAGCAGGCGCTCACGTTATTTGTGAAAAGCCTGTTGCCCCTACCTACAGCGAGTTTAAGAACCTGTGGCAGATTTCACGTGAGTGCGATCGCTTCCTCATTGAAGACCATAACTACCGCTTCAACGGCCCCGTCCGCGCCATTCAGGCTCTGATTGACGACGGCACCCTCGGCACCGTCCAGGAAGTCGAAATTCGCATGGCGCTAGATCTTCGCAGCGGCGGACGCTATGCCGATGAGAACATGCCTAACCCCATCCACAAAATGCCCGCAGGCGTCATTCACGACTTTATTACGCACCTGAGCTACCTGCTGCTGTCGTTTATGCCAGAAGGCACCTCGGCAAAGGGGGCAGAACAAGGCTTTGATCGCGTGTCAGCGGCCTGGAGCAACCACGGTGGCGGCAGCTTATTTAAGTACGACGACTTGGATGCGCTGGTGATTGCCGGTCAGGCGCACGGGCGCATTCGCTTTAGCAGCTACACCTCGCCCGACTGCTTTTCAATTACGGTTCGCGGCGATCGCGGCTACGCTGAAACCGACTTATTCCAGCCGTACCTGCGCTGTGTTGTCCCCCGCAGCGTCGGCAAGCAGCTCTCGCCACTGGTCAACCACTTTGTCAGCGGCTGGGAGCTAATGAACGCCAGCGTTCGCAACTTCCGCAGCAAAATCATGCAGCGCAACGCCTACGACGGCCTGCACTATTTGCTTGGCCAAACTTACGAAGCGCTAAGCGAAGGCCAGGCCCCACCGATTGGATTTGATGACATGGCGCGCACTAGCCGCCTAGTTGAAGCCCTACTTGCACAGGAGAACCGACTATGACGCTCACGATGGATGCAGCTACGATGAACAATACGTCTGAAAAGGCCGCTACAAAGGGCGGAAAGAAGGTATTCATTACCGGTGCAGCAGGATTTGTGGGGCAGTATGTTGTCGCAGCCGTGCTCAGAGCAGGCCATGAGGTACTGGCCAACGTTCGGGCCCAAACTAACGTCACGCGCCTGAGCTGGCACGATCATCCGAAGGTCACTTTCGTTCGCCAGGATTTACGTCAGCGCCGAGGCCTGATTGAAGCGGTCGCCCCAGCCGATGCGGTCATTCACCTAGCTGCCGTAAAGTCTGGAGACTTTTACGACCAGTTTGCAGGCACCGTGATTGCTACCGAAAACCTGCTTTGGGCGATGACTTCTGCGGGCGTTTCTCAGCTAATTGCCATCAGTACGTTCTCGGTTTATGACTTCTTAGGCATGAAGCCTAACCGCTTACTCGATGAGAGCGGGCCGATTGAGCCAAATCCTAAAAATCGGGATGAGTACGCCCAAACGAAGCTGATTCAAGAAAAGCTCTACCGTGCCTTTGACGGCGATGTGACGATTTTGCGTCCGGGCATGATCTACGGGCGAGAGAATTTGTGGCATGCCTTGATTGGGGCTGAAGTAGGGGGCGATCGCATGCTGAAAATTGGCGGCGGGGCCACGCTACCGATGGCCTATGTCGAAAACTGCGCTGAGGCGATCGCAATCAGCCTGAATTCTCCAGAGGCCATTGGCCAAACCATCAACATCGTGGATGACCGTTTGCCCACACAAAAGGCCTATCTCAAGCAGCTCCTAAAATATACGCCTGAGCCCCCTAAGCTAATTCCCGTGAGCTGGTTCGCGATGCGCTCTGTTGCCAACCTCGCCTGGTGGTACAACCAAACCTTTCTTGGCGGTAAGGCTAAGCTTCCTGGCATCTTAGTGCCTGCTAAACTTCAGGGTCGATTTAAGCCGCTCAAGTACAACAACCACCGGGCCAAAGAACTGTTGGACTGGACGCCTCGTTATGACATGGAAGAAGCCTTTAGCCGCAGCTGTAGCGAGCTAGATTTAGTGGGCGTTAATGCCCCTGCGATTGGGGTTCCGGTACAGGTTTAGCCGACAAAGCCCTCTTCTTAGCCCGCTTTTCACCCGCTTTCAATCAGGATATCTGCATCATGCGCATTGCCTACCTTACCGGTGAATATCCTCGCGTCACCGACACCTTTATTCAAAGGGAAGTTGCCGCCCTGCGCCAGCACGGAAAGGCCGACGGTACTACCGTTCATACCTTTTCAGTCCGCAAGCCCAAGGCCTCGGAGGCCCTTAGCGAAACCCAACGGCAGGAGAGCGATTGCACCAGCTACCTACTCCCGGTAAATCCCCTGGAGCTACTGGTCGCTCACGTTGCCCTGCTTATTACCCAGCCAGCCAGCTACTTCCAAGCGATCGCCCTCGCATGGCAAACCCGACAGCTCGGCATACGGGGCACGCTCTATCAGCTTATCTACTTTCTAGAGGCCGGTCTTCTCGCTCACCGCCTCCACAAACAAGACATCACTCACCTTCACAACCATTTTGGTGACTCCAGCTGCACCGTTGCCATGCTTGCCTCAGCTCTAGGCCGCTTCGACTATAGCTTTACGCTTCACGGCCCCGGCATTTTCTTCGAGCCCTTCCGCTGGCAGCTAAGTGAAAAAATCAGTCGCGCCAAATTCGTGAGCTGCATCAGCTATTTTTGCCGAAGCCAGACCATGATTTTCGCGCCTTGGGAGTCTTGGCCAAACCTGCACATTGTCCACTGCGGCGTCGATCCTGATCAGTTCACGCGAGATAGCCAACTCTCTACGACCTCACCATCTTTAGGCACCCAGCCCGCTGTCTTTAAAGGCCAGCGGCTTCTCTATGTCGGCCGCCTAGCAGCCGCGAAAGGAATGCCAATTTTGCTCAAAAGCATGGCCGCTTTGAAACTGACCTATTCAGAAATTCAGCTCACGGTAGTGGGAGATGGAGAGGATCGCGTTGAGCTAGAGAAAAGGGCACAGATACTTGGGCTAAGTGACCGGGTTGATTTTGTGGGCTATCAGACGCCGGATGCGGTGCGTGAGTATTTGCAGGCCTCGGATATTTTTGTGATGTCGAGCTTTGCTGAAGGGGTGCCGGTAGTGCTGATGGAGGCCATGATGAGCGGGTTACCGGTGGTCGCTACGCAGATTGCGGGCGTTAGTGAGCTGGTAGAGGACGACGTGAATGGATTTTTGGTGCCGCCAAGCGACGTGGGCTCGCTGACGCAGAAAATTCAGATGCTTTTAGCGGATGAGGATTTGCGAAAGCGGCTGGGCGATCGCGGACAGCAGAAAGTCTCTCAGGAATTCAATATCTACCACGAAGCGAAAAAGCTGTATCAGCTTATTGTCTCGTCACCCGCACCAGAGCATTCTGTTCTAGATTTATCCGAACCTGATGCGATCGCCAATGACATAGCAGAACACATAACAGAATCAGCATCTACAAAAACAGCCGTTAGCGCTCGCAGCTAACAATTTTGCTTGTTTTTAAGTCTCGGTGTAGTTTAACTCATCTCTTTCAAGAGAAGTTATTTGATGATTACGTATCTTTCCAAAATTCTATATATACTTTCGGGCAGTCGCCTTCAGCTCGCGCTGCTGGTGACAACTTTTGTATTTTCTTCTGTTTTAGAAGCGCTGGGCGTTGGCCTAATTGCGCCTTTTTTAGCCGTTGCCGCCGACCCCAGCCTTGCCCGCGATAGCTTTTTAAGTGGTCTGCTTCAGCGGTTCAGTCTCCAAACAGATTCAGAAATCGTCACGGGCTTAGCCGCAACGCTGATTGTTCTATTCTGCATTAAAACGGCCGTTTACTTCCTGTGTAAGATCTACATCCTCAAGTACAGCTACTGGCAGAAAAACCAGCTAGAGTCGCGGCTAATGCGCACCTATTTGCGCATTCCCTACATTTTTCACCTCAATAAGAACAGCGCAGTCTTAATTAAAAATATTGCGATTGAATCGCATCAGTTCACCACCAATAATCTCATTCCACTATTAGAGATTATTGCGAACATCATTGTCATGGGCGTGTTGCTGGCGCTGCTAGCCTACAGTGACATTTCGCTCTTGATTGTGGCACTAGTGATTATTTTGCCAACAATCCTAGTCTTTGCGCGCCTTAGCCGCCGGGTGAAGCGATGGGGCGAGGTGATGTCTACGTCTAATCAGAACATGATTGCAGCGGTCAATCATGGATTGGGTGGGCTTAAAGAGACTAAAGTAATTGGCTGCGAAGGTCACTTTGAAGAAGAGCTAGACGCCTACTCAAAAGAATATGCCGCCGCTGCTGTATGGGCCGATGGATTTAAGGTGCTGCCTCGGGTTTCAATTGAGGCCATTTTAGTTATTTTCCTGCTGGTGTTTATTGTCTTTTCGCAGCTGGTGGGAGGGCGTAGCCTCAGCGAGCTGACGGCGGTAATGGGCATGTTTGCAGTCGCCTCTATTCGCCTAGTGCCAGCGGTAAGTCAAATTCTGTGTGCGCTTGGCCAGATTCGATTCTCTCTGTTTGCACTAGACATGCTGTGCATGGATCTCAAAGAAATTGAACAGTATGAGCCGAAGGGCTTAAAAAGCAGAACGGCTGAAGTTGCACTCTCTCCGACGGCCTCTACTCACGCGCTGCCTTTTAACTACGACGTGGCCTTAGAAGGGATTACTTACCGCTATCCATCTTCTGAAAAGCCTGCCATCGAAAACTTCTCTTTGACGCTGCGTAAGGGCGAATCTATCGCGCTAGTGGGCAAATCAGGATCGGGAAAGACAACGCTGGTAGACATTTTGCTGGGCTTATTGCAGCCTGAGCAGGGTGATATTAAGGTAGATGGGCAGTCTATTTATCAAGATATTCGAGGCTGGCAGAACTTGCTGGGCTATATTCCGCAGTCTATTTTTCTCACAGACAGCACGATTGAGCAGAATATTGCCTACGGGGTGCCGCCTGAAGAGATTGATGCAAAAAGGTTGCACGAGGCGATCGCAGCTGCACAGCTAGAAGATTTGATCGACAAAATGCCCGATGGCGTCAAAACCGAAGTGGGTGAGCGCGGCGTGCGGGTTTCGGGGGGGCAGCGCCAGCGTATCGGCATTGCCAGAGCGCTCTATCACAACCGGGAGATTCTAGTGCTAGACGAGGCGACTTCAGCGCTAGATACTGAGACCGAGCAGCTGGTGAGCGATGCGATTAATGCGTTGGCCGGTTCACGGACGCTGATTATTATTGCCCACCGATTTTCGACGATTGAACAGTGCGATCGCATCTACGAACTCAGCGACGGGCACCTGAAGCAGTCCGGCACCTACCGCGAAGTCATCTTAGCCAAGTAAGCCTTACACAAAATAAGCCTCAGATGAACTACTGCGACTTCTTGCGGTTTGGGGTTTGCCACCACATCAAGAAGCCTGTAATCAGCAGCGTGAGCAACCCTAAGCCATTGAGAAAGGGATAGACAAGCTCCAAATTTATTTGGCCGAACTTGCCTCGGTGCAGCTCCAGTAGCCATATGAAATCGCTAGCGCGATCGCTTGCAGCCGCGATCTGAAACAGCATTCCGCTGGTCAGCGTCAGCAGTAGTGGCACCACCATAACCGGAGCTAGTGTTCTATGTAGCTGACGTAATCGCGCTTTGTTAATAGCCATAGAAGATATTGGTGAGAAGGCGAGCTTATACACTAATTTAAAGAGCTGCCGGGGTTCACGAGACGTGAGGTGAATTAAGCCTTCTGAGAGATCATTGCCGCTAATATTCCAATGATTTTTTGGGGCTCACTCTCTATGCTGTAATCCCGCAGGTCGATGTAGACTTTTGATTCTGTCAGCTTGAGAAATTTCCAACCCATGCCCGAAGTCACCACACCGTAGGTATTGGCAACTGAATTATGATCTCGTTCATTAAATATTTGAACAGCGACCATTTCAGCAATACACTGACCCAAACCGCTCATAATGTTCTCGTTTTTGGCTTCCACCACAGCGATCACAGGCGCCTCAACAAACAGCTGTTCTGGAGATAGGCTAATGATAAAGTCGCAAAAACCAGTCAAGGATTGTTCTTTATCAACATTGAACTCAACGCCTGAAAAAAAGCTAATTTTACGATCGAAGAGCTTACGAACTTCGACCAGAACATTTGCGACAAGCAGCTCGGATCGAGCTTTTTCAGTGTTAATCGAGACCGCTAGCGGAATATTTTCCTCAAGTGTGATGACAAAGTAGTCGCTGATTGGCTTCTCAGGAATAGCTGAGAAAATGCCTAGCTTTTCAACAATATCGAGCTGGAATTGCTTTTGAACCTGTCTGAGTTTGAAATCGCTATAGGCCATTGCATCACTGCGCCCACTAAAAAACTACCGAGCAGTCACCCTAACAAAATAGCACTCGCAGCCTTTAAGGCATTACGGTCGTCTCAATTGCAGCTTTGAAAATTGACGCACTCAATATTGTCCGGTAGCGGCGTAATTTTTCCCGCCTCAGGCCAGCCGCGCTGCTCAAACTTATTTTCTAGCCGCTGAATGCGATTGCTTGATAGCGGGTGGGTTTGCTGCCATTCGGCAATCGTACCTAAGGCTCCCAGCTCGGGCTCCTGATTGCGCTCAAAAAAGCCAAGGCTGCTGCCCACATGTCGGTAGTGCGCCTGGATTAACTCGCTGGCATAGTCGTCTGCGGCGGTTTCCTGGCTGCGGCTGTAGCTTAAGTTTGAGACGTTGACGATATTGATCAAGGTGCTGTTGCCAACCAGGCTGCTGAGCGTGAAAAGGACAAGCGATCGCCCCAAAGCCTTCAGCGGATCTCGATTGTGCAGATGCCCTAGTTCATGGGCCAGCACAAACGCCAGCTCGTTTTCACTGTTTACTGCCGCCAGCAGTCCGTCGGTCACAAACAGATAGCTGCCAGCCGTCACCATCGCGTTTTCTTCATCCGCGTCTAACGTTCTCACCTTCAGCGGCGGATACTGACCGTTGTCTAAGCCGGTTTTACGCACGTCCGCTTCCAAAGACGCTAGCAGCCGCTCTAGGTATTGAATCCGACTGTCTTCTTCAGCTGTTCTAGCGGGGAAAGCAGCCGTGATAGACGCGCCAATCTTTTCCTCAGTTTCAGGCCCAAGCTGTGTGGCTAGCTGACTGGCCGTAATGCCTAAAATACCGTAGATAATGCTGCCAACCACGGCAACCGTGCCGAATAAATAGGCCAAGTTCACCAGCGGATGAACCGGCGTAACGTTGACCTCTTCAAGGATTTCTTTGGGAACGTACTTGCTCACAGTTAGTTCTACCGAATGCCCGTACCGTAGGCCATTATTTCGATGCAGGAGCTTTTGCCATTGTTAGTTTGACCGGAGATATTTGCGGTTTCAAAGCGCACGTTCACCACCTGAGACGCGCCCCAGGCGATCGCCTCTTCCTTCATCCGCAATATCGCCTCGCGCCTACCCCGATCAATCAAACTCTCGTACACCACCATGCGCCCGCCAACCAGGTTTCTCAGGCTCGCCGCAAAGGTTTTGAAGTAGTCGTTAGCCACCACCACGCTACCGACAAACATCTGCGCCTCTTCGCCATAGGGCAAATCCTGCTTCGCCCCAAAGTTCATCAGCGGCACGTGCAGCGTCTGCTTTTCACGCGCGCGAATAGACCGGTAGTGCTTTTGCTCTAAGTGCTGGCCGACAAAATAGCCCACGCCAATCAAAATCAGAAAGACAATCAGTTCCACGATCTCATCCCTCTTTAGTTAATTCTGACAGCAGTACCGTACGCAAATAGCTCAGCAGCACCTGGAGCAACGGAAGAGGTGGCAAAGCGAACGTTCACCACAGCGTCTGCGCCTAGCTGCTCAGCTTGAGCGACCATCCTGGCAATCGATTCTTTGCGCGCTTCCTGCAAAAGTTCGGTGTAGCCTTTGAGCTCGCCGCCCACAATATTTTTGAACCCGGCCATGATGTCTCGGCCTACATGCTTCGCACGAATGGTACTGCCCTGAACCAGGCCGTAGTGCTCAATAATTTCCTTACCCGGCACGCCTTCCAAGGTGGTCAAAATCAGGCCGCTGGGATGCGTTCTTCTTTGTATCGTCGCCATGCTAAGGACACTCCAATATAGGGTGGACTCCACCTATGAAGTCCTTCACTGAAGTCCTTCACTAGGGAAAGTTGATATATCGGAAAGATGCCCTTTTTGTTGAGATTGCTATCTGGTGAGTAACGCTTAACCAGCCTGAAGATAGGTTTCAAAAAACGCGGTTGTTTTTTCCCAAGCGTCTTCAGCAGCGGCCGCATCGTAGTTTTGACCGGAGGGATTGGCAAACGCATGACCCACACCGGGATAGAGATTGATGTCAGAAACTTTGCCAAGATCGGCGAGCGTAGACTCAAAGTTCTTTACGTCCTCAACGGCGATAGAGCTATCAGCTTCTCCAAAAAAGCCAATCAGCGGCGCGGCAATGCCGTCTAGGGCTTCGGGTGCGAGGATGAGCTGACCGTAGTAGATGGCGATCGCGTCCAAATCCGGCAGCAGCAGCCCAGCCCGCAAAGACCAGTTACCGCCAAAGCACCAGCCAATTGAGCCAACAGCAGGCGCGCTGTACTCATCGGTCAAAAACTGCGCAGCCTGAAGCAGATTGTCTTGGGCGGGGCCAGGAGTGTCCATCACTGAGCGCATCAGCTCTTTAGCCTGATCTGGCTCAGCAGCGACTTCACCGCCATATAAATCGACGGCTAAAACGGTGTAGCCTTCCCCCGCTAAGCGCCGCGCGGTGGCTTTAATATTGTCATTGAGGCCCCACCATTCATGAATGGCCACAATCGCAGGAAGATCTTCAGTCTCCGGGTTCTCAGGCCGTGCCAAATAGCCAGTCACGGACTCGCCCTCTACGGTGGCGTACGTCACGTCTTGCCCTGTTACTGGAACAGCAGGTTCGGCCATAGCCACAGGCGTAGGCGTAGGCTTATCGCCCTTGTGCTCATCAGAAACCGCCTTGAGCCCATCTACCGTATTGCCTTTGGCAGCGGTATCTGTTTGAACCGTGCCAGCTTCACCAGCGCTGTACACATCACCACTTCCCCCGCAGGCTTGAAACAGTAGTGCGCAAGAGAGCGCAGCCGCAAAAATCACGCTCCATTTCCATCGTTTGCTGATCCAATTTGAGAGCGGTTTGAAGGGAGACATGGCGTATATTCACGGGGAACCTCCTGACAATGGTAGTTGATTTGAAGCGATCGCGACCCACCCTTTATTCAGCACGCTTTTGTCTGGGGGCTTACGCTAAGTGACGCTGAGCCAGTTTCTCAAAAAGGCTTCTAACCACCGATCTACAGCGGCGCTATTTTCATCGTGCGCCAGCAGCTGTTCCGCACGGCTCTGAGCATTATGCGCACTGAGCAAATCAGCCCCCTGCGTTGTCCAAAAATCGAGCATATCAGCCGTCATTTCAGGGTGGAACTGAACGGCATAGGTGCGATCGCCCCACCGAAACGCCTGATTGGGAAAATCATCACCTTGAGCCAATAGCACAGCCCCCTTCGGCAGCTCAAAGCCCTCCTTATGCCACTGATACACCTTCATTTGCGGCGGAAACAAATCCTTCCCGGCCGCTGTGGCATACACCGAATAGTAGCCAATCTCTTCTAAGGCCTGTCCATGTGGCTGCACCTTTGCGCCCAGCACCTTCGCCAGCAGCTGCGCCCCCAAGCAAATGCCTAAGTACGGCAGCTTAGCTGCCAGCACCTGCTGCACCCAGGCCATCTCCTTATGCAAATAAGGCTCGTCATCATTCACGCTCATCGGCCCGCCAAACAGCAGCGCCGCGGCGTAGTTCTCCAAATCATCAGGCAGCGGCTCACCAAAAATAGGGGCGCGAATATCCAATTCGTATCCCATCTCATTGAGCTTGCTACCCACCAGTCCCGGCACCGTTGTCTCCTTGTGAATGATGGTCAAAATTGGCTTAGGCGATGTGTTAGAAGGTGAGGCATTTGTATCAGAAGCCATAGTGACGGGTCGCTGTTAGCTAAAAGAGAAATCGTAAACCTTTACAGCAAGGGAAAAAGCCTGTCCATGAGAAAAGCCCTGCCGGAATAATACCGGAAGGGCTCTGAACTAATGTCAGGTAAAGACTAAATACTAGCCTTGCAAGTGTTTTGGTGGAGGGCTAGCTCTCAGAATCTTCGCTGCTGCTAGAAGATGACTCATAGAGTGCATCGAGCTTATCTCTAGCATCTTTAATAGAGATAGAGCGCATTACCAGCAAAGGCTCATTAATCACGTCGCCGCTGCCGTCGAGTAATTCCGGGTGAGGCACGGGTCGCTGCAAATTCTTAGGTAAGTTCCGGTAGGGCTTAACCGGCTGGCGGGCCTCAGTGCCTAGCTTAACCAAGTTGCGGAGCATGTTAGAAACCGCAATGACTGCTAGAACGGTGAAGGCAATGACATAAAGCAGGTGAAGCATGAGGTGAAGGAGGGCTAGTGCGGGTGGCTCGGAGGGCTTAAGCGGTGGAAAGACAAGGTGGTGCAGATGAGACTTTTAAGAAGAATGCTTTTAAAAGCACGTATCTATTCTTGCACAGCTCCTTTCTCCCGGACACTTAAAGACACTCTTTTCTAAAGATCAGTCTTTCGGTTTATTTTTGTAGAGAGCTGATGCAGGATAGAAACTTTCGGCTAAAACATTTCGTCGGCTATTCAACTTACTGTATAGGATTCATACTAGCGGGAATTTTCTAGGTTGACTTACGCCTTTAGTCCTCAGTCTTACGAGGTCAGCTGCCTGAAAAATTAGTCTTCAGCGCTCTCCTCTGTATTTTCTTCATTGTCTTCGGCGCTTTCCTCCCGACGCGATCGCAAAGCCACCCCCCAGCATTCGTGCACCAGCTTGTGCCACGCCATTACAACCGGCATCTCAATGCCAGCCTGACTATCCGTTGCAGCTGAAAGCACCTGCGCGGCACTGAGCTGTTTTTGCGAAGCCTGCACTCTCTCTAGCAAATCTTGCTTTTGCTCAGCGGTTAAAAAGTCAATTTTTCGGGTCTCTAGCATTTCAATGCTGCTAGCAAACCAGTGCTTAAAGTCGTTAAGCAGTGGCGGCAAAACCGCTTTGAGTAGGCTAGCGTCGTCTAGGTTGTCGCCATCCTCTCCGGAAATATCGTCAGGTCTGGCGGAAGGAAATGTCATAGCACCTGGCTCATCGGTGGACTTTTATCTTAGTCCTAAATATTTGAGGGCGCGTTTTCTACGGCATCTTCTACGGTCGTTTCTGTGGCTGTAGTGAGGTTCATCTCATCTCGCGTTTGCCAGCCGCTCATCCACAGGCTACGGTTTTTTAGCGCCTTTGCGTTCAGCCAAAATCTAGCTTCTGGATCGCAGGTCGCCACCAGCTCAGCAAACACCCACTTGCCCTGATTTTTACGATTGACAACCTGAAAGTGTCGCCAGCCCAGCGTTCTTTGCTGCGCTGTCCATTTTGAGCCGACTAGGTGGGGAAATTTTTGTTTTGCCAATGGATGATAGGATCTTACGCTTGAAGGCCTACGCTGGAGCCCGCGCGGGATGCGTTTTTACACGGTTTATAAGGGTTCGCTTCTAGTCTAGCGAGTTTGAGCTACGTGCAGTTTCTGTACTGCATTTAAATTGCATTTGATAAGAACATCATGATTGAAGTTGACCAGCTCAGCAAAATCTACGGATCGACGGCCGCGATTAAAGACGTGTCTTTTAAGGTGGAGCCGGGTGAGATTTTAGGTTTTTTGGGGCCGAACGGTGCGGGCAAAACCACCACGATGCGGATTTTGACGGGCTATTTACCGGCGACAGAAGGCACAGCGCGCATTGCAGGGAAGGACGTTCATGCTGATTCAATGGCGGTGCGTCAGAGCATTGGCTATTTGCCGGAAACGCCGCCGCTGTATCCGGAGATGACGGTAGAGGGCTTTTTGGATTTTGTGGCCCGAATTAAAGGCGTGAGCGCAGGCGATCGCCCCGCCCGAATTACTTCTGCCATTGAACGCTGCAACCTGCAAGAAAAGCGCAAGGTCATCATCCGCAAGCTCTCTAAAGGCTTTCGCCAGCGGGTCGGCATTGCTCAGGCCATTGTGCATAATCCGCCTGTGATTGTGCTCGACGAACCCACAGTAGGCCTAGATCCTCGGCAGATTATTGAGGTTCGCAATCTCATTAGAAGCTTGGCGGGCGAGCACACGATTATTTTATCGACGCATATTTTGCCTGAGGTGAGCGTGACGTGCGATCGCATCACCATCATCAATCAAGGCGAAATCATCGCCACCGACAGCCCCGAGAACTTAGTAGAACGGCTCACGGGGCGAGAGGGCTATCGCATAGAGCTTAAAAGTGATGCGGCGCGCGGCCTGTCAGTTTTGAGCGCGATTCCAGGTGTAGCAGACGCTAAAGTGCTAACGGCTGATGAGCTAGCGGCAGGGCACTGTCGGTTTGAGGTGGTCACCCGCGCGGGCACGGATGATTTGGGCAGTGCGATCGCCGCGACGATTGTAGGCCAGGGCTTAGAACTTTTTGAACTCAGTCGAAACCGCGCCAGCTTGGAAGACGTATTTATTAACCTGACGACACAGGAAAGCACAACGGCAGATGGATCGGCCAAAGGCATTGTTTTAGAATCACCGGCTGATAGTGCTGAAGCTGAAGCCTCCAAGGTTGAAAACGACTCAGAAGATGCGATCGCATCCACAGCAAAGGATGCCTCTGAAGGAGACCCGCCCGAATGAATATTTTTATTGGTAACTTACTCGCCATCTATCGCCGGGAGCTACAAAGCTATTTCAGCTCGCCGTTTGCCTACGTGATTGCAGTGGTGTTCTGGTTCATCGGCGGGCTGTTTTTAGTCACCATTTTGCTCTCGCCCAACGGCATCATCGCCCAGGTCAGCGCTAACGATCAGCTCGGCGTCGCCACACCCGATATTGACGTGCCCTATGAGTTCTTGAAGATATATCTCAACTTGCTCGGCTCACTTTCGATGTTTATACTGCCCATGCTTTCCATGGGTCTATACGCAGAGGAACGCAAGCAAGGCACGCTGGAGCTACTGGCCACCTCACCGCTGACAAACTGGGTAGTGGCCCTCGGTAAGCTGCTGGGCGTGGTCACCTTTTTTAGCGCGATGCTGCTGCCCCTGGTGATTTCAGAGGCGATCGCCTTAGGCGCCAGCGAACCTGCCTTCTCTCAATCCATTTTTTTGCTAGGTCATTTAGGACTGCTGCTACTTGCGGCCTGCGTACTTTCGCTGGGCATGTTTATTTCGTCGTTGTCGGCAAGTACGGTGCTTGCCGCTGTGATGACGTTTGGATTGGTTTTGCTGCTTTGGGTGGTGGATGCGATCGCCAATCTCCCTGGCCCCATCGGTGACGCTATCGGCCATCTCTCCCTACTCACCCACTTCACCGACTTCACGCAGGGCATTTTCGACACCAGCGGCCTCATTCTCTTCGGCAGCTACATCTTGCTCGGCATATTCCTCACCGCCCAGTCCATCGACACGCTTCGCTTCCAGCGCTCCTGATCTTTGTAGATCTCCTCTTATCCTAATTTTTACGACGCTTACGCCTAAAAGGTGCCGCCCATGAAAACTCTGCCAAAGGCATTCAAATATCTCATCTGGCCAGGACTCATGCTCCTGACGGCGGGAATAGTCGTAGGCGTGCTCAACGGCTGGACAGGAATAGCGGTCACGTTTCTCGTCACGGGTTTGTTGCTTCTGGTCATCGGTATCACCAGCGGCGGCTATGCAACCGGACAGTTTTGGACACAGAGATCCACCCAGGCAGGCACAAACGCCCTGGTATCTGTGTTCTCTGTCATCCTTATACTGGGCCTAATTAACTTCATCGCGGCCCGCTACGACAGCCGGATAGATCTTACAGAAGGCCAGCTGCTGACACTATCGCCCGCCTCACAAGAAGTGGTTGCAAGCTTAGAAAGTCCTACTGAAGTCCTGCTCTTCAGCCCTGTACCGAACCCAAGCGACGAACAGCTGCTAGAAAACTATCGCCGATACAACAGCGACTTTACCTACCGCTATGTCGATCCCAATGCCGACCCCCAGCTAGCGCGTCAGGTTGGCGTGACCACCGTCGGAGAAGTCTTTTTAAGATCGGGAGAGCGAACGGTACTAGTCCAAAGCGTCAACCCGCAGGAAACCCTCACCGAAAGGCAGCTAACAAACAAACTCGCTCAGCTTAGCCAGGGCGAAGTGGCAGTGGCCTACTTTCTCCAGGGCCACGACGAATACACTATTGACGGCTCTCAAGCCGGTTTCTTTGAAGCCGCCAGTCGCCTGCAAGAGCAAAACTATACCGTCGCACCGCTCAACCTAGCAAACACCGGCACTGTGCCACCAGATGCCGATGTCGTGATCATCGCCCGCCCGCAAACGGATTTCTTTGAGAACGAAATCATCGCCATCCAAAACTACCTAAATGCGGGCGGTAGTCTGCTGCTGCTCATTGATCCACAAGACGATGTTGGCTTACAAGATTTGCTAGACGAATGGGGGGTGACCATCTCTAACACCATCGTCATTGATACCTCGGGTGGCGGTCAGCTGGTGGGGCTCGGCCCTGCGGCACCGCTCGTGCAAACGTACGGCGATCATCCGATTACAGAAGCTTTTGGCAGCGGGCGTTCGTTTTTCCCAGTGGTGCAGCCGCTAGAGATTAAAGACGTTGCCAACGTAGAAGACGTGCCGCTGCTGTTTACCGATCCAAACAGCTACGCTCAGCCACTGACAGAAGGTGAGATTGCCGTAGAACCCGACCAGGAACCTGAAGGCCCGTTTGCAATTGGAGTGGCGCTCTCTCGTCCAGCGGTTGATTCTGTTGAAGGCGCTAATTTGTCTGGGACTGAAACACCTGAAGACGCTGAAATAGCTGAAGCTGATACGCCTGAGACAGCAGAAAATAGTGACGCACTGCCTTCTGCCGAAGCAGTTATCGAAGATTCTCTTTCGGAAGATGAAATTTTGGGGGAAACAGAGGATGCTACCGGGGAGGCTCAATTAGAGGCTCAATTAACCGAGAGCCGAATGGTGGTGATTGGGAACTCAAGCTTTGCAACAGATGGCCTATTCTCTCAGCAGCTAAACGGCGATGTGTTCTTAAACTCGGTGGACTGGCTGAGCAAAATAGATAATCCTGTGCTTTCAGTTCGACCCAAAGAAGTAACCAATCGCCGGATTGAGATGACGCTGAGCCAGCAGATTTTCCTGACGCTGCTTGCGCTAGTGATCTTTCCACTACTTGGAATCATCGGAGCCGGAACGCTGTGGGTAAAGCGCCGGTAGTCTACTGACGGCCTGATGACGAACTGCCGTCAGTTCACCGACAGTCCATCAAAGTTTGAGAAGATGAAAGTAAGAGAATTATGATGCTGAAGCGTAGAACTTTGTTGCTGTTAGTGAGTGCGATCGCGCTCCTGGGCGGTGTGCTTTTATTTGAAGGCAATCGCAGCCTCACCACAGCTGATGGAGAGCTAGATCAATCCGGTGAGCCTGCCCCGTCATCTGATGGGCAGCAAACCGGCGAGCTGATGTTTCCTTTTGCAGAGGAAGACGTAGAAACGCTCACGGTAGAGCGACCTGCTGATACGGTTGCCTTTGAAAAGTCAGAAGAGGGCGTATGGCAGATGACGGAGCCTGAAGCAGGCTTGGCTGAACCTGGCGCGATCGCCTTCCTCCTCACACAAATCACCAACCCATCAGCAAACACGCTTAACGTTCCAGCCGATTCCCTCAACGATTTCGGCCTTGATAAGCCTACCGCCACCGTAAATCTCACGGCCAACGGCAGCGCCTATCAGCTCGCGGTCGGCGGCACCGACTTCACAGGCGATCAGCTATATGTGCAGGCCACAGAAGGCCCCGAGGCAGAGGAAACCGATGCCGACGCCTTAGAGGTTGAAATCCATCTCGTTTCAGGTGGCTTCGACAACGCTATCAATCGACCGACCTCAGACTGGCTAGCAGATGAAGAGCCCGACGCCAGCGATGAAGCCAACCTCGACGAAGAACCCGACGAAGAACCCGACGAAGAATAGTTCTGTTGCAAATCTATTAATCACTCAGCGACTCAATAATAGTCTGACGCGGCCCCTCTCCGTTAGGATTATCTCTGACAACATTGATGAGCAAAATTGTGATGAGCATGGCGACTAAAACGCTCAGACCCGCCCCCCAGGGCGTATCGTCCTTTTTATCCTCATCGCGAAACTCTCGCTCTTCTTCATTTTCAATAAAGTCGCCACCGCATTGAAAACAGTGATAAAACACAAAGTTCTCTACTTTTTCAGAATCGTTAGTCTGTATCTTTTTTTCGCCGCAGTAGCGACAGGTTCTTTTACTTTTGATGCTCTCTAGAAGTTCAGAAGTAGATGTCATTTCTCAGGTAACTCCAGCAGAAGTTCAGACGAATGGAAGGCCTATAGAAGGCCTATAGAAGACCCTATGTAAATATGCTAGCTAAACGTATAATTACGCATCAGATTAAGATAGGCCTCAGTACAATTACTGTGCCTCACTCTTGTCTAAGCTAACAATCCTACGAATAAAGGGTCATCCGTAGGCTGTATTCTTCTAAAGTAATCAGGGCGACGCCGTAAAATTACGCAAAATCCAAAGGAAAGTTGCTGAACTTACGGACTGGCTTTATCAATTCCTTGCAATACCTTCACAGGAGAGCCCAGCTCGACACGCCGCCCTCCATTCAAAAACTCAGCTAGTGCAACGGCAGCGTAAACCAAATAGTCAGCAAATTTGCTACCCCACAAATCACCATCAGCCCCGCTGGCATAAACTTCTTCGTCTTTATCAGTCGCACCACAAAGACCACAACTAGCAGCAAGCTCACAACACCCGACAATGTAGGCCCAGGATAGACGCCACCAAACAGCAAATACGCCCCAACCAATAAAAGCAGCCCGCTAATAACGCCTGAAATGAGCGACACCTTAGAGCCTGCCTGCTTGTAGCCGATCATGCCGCCCACAATAGAAAGAATGCCGTAAACCAAAGTGGTAATCGCTGCGATTGGCATAGTAGTTATGACTGAGCTTCAGTGTAAAAAGGGGCTATATAGAGTGAAATAGTACGGTACGGAATGCCTGTGCGATCGCCACTAGAAAGATGTCTTAATCTTCCAGATCATCCCTGATGCTGCTTGTACGACTTGCCTACGAAGTGCTGCGAACTTATAGGATAGAGACAGTAAAGACACAGCAATAGGACGCGGTTATGGAATCAGGCGGGGATGCGTTGGCAGAGCCACTCCAGCGGAGTATTGCAAAAATTAAGAACTACCAGCAGCGCTCAGCCGCTCTGTTGCTCTATCAGTCTGTGCTAACGAGCGACGTCGGCGTTGCGTTTATTCAGCTGCTCGCCGCGCTGACCACATCAGACAAAACCGCCTGCCATCTTGCCTACGGACAATGGTTTACAGCACTCGCCAACGCACAGCAAAGCTGGCCAAACCATCTCATTACGCAGGTGCTCAAATCCGATAATGCCTTCACTCAGCAGGCCCAAAGGCTCTTAGCCCACGAAAGGGAAAACAAAGAGAGCATCGCAGACCAAATAGCGCCTGGCCTACTGCTAGCCGTTCAACACGATTTAGATATTCTGTACGAGCTGTACCATCTACCAGCACAGCAGCTCAGCGAATGGGTGCATGAGGCCACCGACTGCGTGTCGCCACCTGTCATGCAACCTCGCAGTGAACTGAAGCTACCTGTCAATTTTCCCTATGAGCCTGAGTGGACAGCCGCCCCTCAGGAACTCACCGATTACTACCGCGCTCACGGCGTTGGCATCTTTGGCCAGTTTACCGCTCTGCGCTGGCAAGATAATCAGCTCAAGGGTATTCCTAGTCCCGACCCGATCCGACTTAGCCAGCTTGCAGCCTACGACCACCCTAAGCAGCAGCTCATTCAAAACACCGAATCGCTTTTACGAGGCTTTACGGCTCAAAATGTGCTGCTTTACGGCTCTCGGGGTGCCGGAAAATCTTCTTTGGTGAAAGCGCTTTTGAATGAGTATAGCGATCGCAATCTCCGCCTCATAGAAGTCCCCAAAGCAGATCTCCACAACCTGCCACACATTGTCGAACCGCTCGGCAACACGCCGCAAAAGTTCATTATCTTCGTAGACGATCTTTCCTTTGAGGAAGACGACGAAGCCTTTAAAGCGCTCAAAGTGGTGCTAGAAGGCGGCGTCACCGCACGCCCACAAAATGTAGTTGTATACGCAACGTCCAACCGTCGTCACCTCATTCGCGAGTTTTTCGACGAGCGCCCCAGACCCAAAGATGCCGACGAAATTCAGGCCTGGGACACCGTGCAAGAAAAGCTTTCGTTTAGCGACAGGTTTGGCCTCACCCTCACCTTCACCCCAGCCGACCAGCCCACCTACCTCACCATCGTCCGCGAACTCGCCGCCCAAGCCAACTTACAAATCACCACCGAGCATTTGGAATGGCGTGCCCGTCAGTGGGCCACTCGCCACAACGGTCGCTCGGGCCGCACCGCTCGCCAGTTTGTGAACTTCCTAATTGCCGAACAAGGCGATCAGAACCAAAGTGACTAAAGCAGGATGACTAAAGCAGGATGACTAAAGCCGACCAACCCGCTACGCTAAAAAAGCTCAAAACAAAAGCTCAAAACACCCATCATTTTCCTCATGGCCAGCTCCCCGAATATCCAAACTGTCACACTAGGCCCAAAAGGCCCAGAAGTTCCTGCACTTGGGCTTGGCACTTGGTCGTGGGGCGACTCTATCTTTTGGCAGTATGGCGGAGCCTATGGCGCAGACGAAATTCGCGCCGCCTTCAAAGCCTCTTTAGATGCGGGCGTTAACTTCCTCGATACCGCAGAAGTGTATGGCCTTGGCAAATCTGAGGAGCTGATTGGTGAGTTTATGAAAGGGGATGACCGGGGAGTTGCGATCGCCACAAAATACATGCCCGTCCCCTGGCGCTTCAACGCTCAGTCCGTTGCCGACGCCCTCACCGCCAGCCTAAAACGCCTCAAAGTCCCCTCCGTCGCCCTCTACCAAGTCCACTGGCCCTTCGACTTTTTCATGAGCCAAAAAACGCTCATGAACGCCCTCGCCGACGAAGTAGACCAGGGCCGCATTCAAACCATCGGCGTCAGCAACTACTCCGCCAAACAAATGCGCGAAGCCCACACCCTCCTCGCAGCACGCGGCATTCCCCTCGCCGTCAACCAAGTCCAATACTCTCTCCTCCATCGCAACATCGAAACCAACGGCGTCCTAGAAGCCGCCCAAAACCTAGAAGTCACGATCCTTGCCTACAGCCCGCTCGCTCAGGGATTGCTCACCGGAAAATACACCGTCGGTAGCGACCTTCAGCCCGCAGGCGCTCGCCGCATCGATCCTAAATTCAGCAAAAAGGGCTTGCAAAAAATTGAGCCTGTTCTATCAGCAATGCAGTCTATCGGTGAGGCGCACGGTAAAACGCAGGTGCAGGTTGCGTTGAATTGGCTCATTAGTAAAGGCAATGTTGTTCCAATTCCAGGCGCTAAGAATGCAAAACAGGCCGAACAAAACGCGGGCGCACTCGGTTGGGAAATAACAGATGCGGAACAAGAGCAGTTAAACAATGTTTCTTCTTGTTGGATTAAGTAGTCATTTAGCACGATAAGACAAAGGCACCATGAAAAAGCTCAGGCTAGTATGTTTCGCTCTGTTTCTTACCCTTCTCATCAGTTGCAGTGTTTTTGCGCAGATGCCGCCCAATAGAATTGTTTGGGAAGCCATTACTCAACAGCAAACTGATATGCAGATAGCGATCGCACAGAGTCTAGACCTATCTACAGAAACCAATTTAATCCCCGACTTTGAAGTAGGGAAAGTGGCTATTGAGAGTAGAGAGCAGCTATCAGATCCAGAGATAAGGAAACAAGCCACGTCAAACGGTGCCTACATTAGCAGTTTGTACAAAGTTGTCGGCACCTACAGCGCAACCTTAACAAAAGGCGAACAAACAACCGAGGAGACAAACCCTTTTGAGGTTTACTTAGGAAACAGGCCTAAAAGTATGCGTAGCACGGTATCTGCTGCTGACGCGACTGAAACTTGGTATCTTCTTTCACCCAATTCAGCCAAGCCGTTGCCATAGCTAGTTGAAGAAGTTTGGCGACTAATTTACGCTGTTACGGATATCCACTGTCCTCTCATTTCCAATGATTTTGAGAGGGCCGCGAGAACAGCAACCAAACGGGTGCCGACTTCGCCTGAAGAGATGCCAGAGGAAGTGCCCGAAGAAGTTTCTGAGCCATTAGCCGCAAACTGAGCTAAATCAGCGCTACGTCTTACACACTGCACAAAATGCTTGCACACGTTGGATAGAGGCTCGGAAGGCGGTATCTGAACAAGGTTTGTTTCTATATCGTGTGGTGTGAACTGGCCCTCGCACTCTGCAAAGGTTCCTTTTTTTAGGGTGAGGGGGCTCTCTTGGTTCATTTCGTCAAAGATGAGCGTGCCGCGATCGCCCACCACACAAAGCCGTCTTTGCTTATCAGGATTCGCCCAGCACAAATGAATCGTCGCCTGAAAACCGCTGGGATATTGCAACCGGCACCACACTACATCAGCTAATCCATTCGGTGAAAGCGGCGTCTTAATATCAGGCTGAAGCCAGCTACTGCCTTGGGCCTGAACCTGCGTTGGGCTCTCACCTAGCCAGTGATTAAAGATGGAAATGTCGTGAATGGCTAAATCCCAGAGGGCATCGACATCGCGGCGGACGGGGCCGAGGTGAGTGCGGGTGGCGTAGCCATAGCGAGGGGTGCCGATGTTTTTGAGAGCAGTTTTGCTGGTGGTGACGGCGCTGTGGAAGAGATAAGTGTGGTCGATGACGAGCTGGCGCTGCTTTTGCGCGGCCAAGTCGCATAGGGCTTTAGAGCTAGCAACGTCTAAGGTGAGGGGTTTTTCAGCTAGGACGTGGAGGCCATTGTCGAGGGCGGTTTTGATCAGGTCGTAGTGGGTGGCGGCTGGAGTGGCGATCGCACACCCTCCCAATCCTTCAATCGCCATCGCTGCATGCCAGTCCGTCATCAGCTCCACCGAACCATCCAAATCTGAGGCAATAGCATTCAACCGCTCCGCCGAAGCATCCACCACCGCTCTTACCCTCACCTGCGGATGGGCCAAAAGGTTGCGCAGCAAATGAGTGCCCCAGCGGCCCACGCCAAATAAAGCAATATCAATTGGGGCGTTCTGCGTCATGGGTTTGGCCTGGAAGCTACGGCTTTAGGATGCCCGCTCGGCGATAGGTGAAGGTTGACTTTCTTGTGCGATCGCTCGTCTCAAAGCCCCAAACGCAACCTTCGCCGCTGCCTGCTCGGCCATCTTCCGAGAGCGCCCTTTCCCCTCACCCCACAGCTTTTCTAAAAACCAGGCCTGTGCGTGAAAGCGTTCTTCATCACCGTGCGTCTGGCTAATCTCCGTCACCTTGTAAATAGGCAAAGACTTGTAATACGCCTGAGTTAGCTCTTGTACAGCGGCCTTATAGTTTTGCTTAGCCGGATCGCCGTTGAGTTCGTTGGTTAGACGCTCAAAGTGCCCGTCTAGCCAAGGACGAATGAGGCTGAGATTGCCTGCGCTCATGTACAGCGCACCCATAACGGCTTCTATGGCATCGGCTAAGCGTGAATCACTGCCGGCTTTGTCACCTTTTGCGCTTTTTGAGAGCTGGAGATAGGCGCTGAGGCGATAGTGCTTGGCGAGGGTGGTGAGGATGCGATCGCTCACAATTTGCGACCTAACCGCCGACATCTCACCCAAAGGCATCTCCGGATATCGCTCCATCAAAAACTCAGCCGACGCCAAGCGTAGCGCCGCATCCCCCAAAAACTCAAGCTTTTCATTATTCACATCCGGCGAGCTAGAAATATCCACCATCGCCAAGCGCAGCAAATCCAGATTGATACTCTCTTTAGCAATATCAAGCTGATCAATCAGAGCATCCAGATTTACGTTAGTCTCAGTCGCCATCGGATCTCAAACGAAATGTCTAATGTAAATAGAAGGAGAGGTAGAGCTGGACCTAAGCCGGGTTCTGTTCCTACGAATTGCTCCGCAGGGTGGTTATCTATCTAGGACGCCTGTTACCAGACGCCTCAAGCGGCGCGCTTTGTCGGAGCCGGTAAAAAGCCAACCGTGTGCTCCTATGGCCTTGCACCCAACCGGGGTTTACCTGGCCAACACCTCTCGATGTTGCCGGTGCGCTCTTACCGCACCCTTGCACCCTTACCTGTGAGAGAAGCTTTTTGAGGGCTCCTTTCCATCGGCGGTATGTTTCTGTGGCACTCTCCTCACGGTCGCCCGCACTGGGCGTTACCCAGCAAGTTTGGCTTTTCGGGAGCCCGGACTTTCCTCAAGAGAACCACGAAGTGTTACCTTCGCAGCGTCTCCCGCAACCACTGAGCCAGCTCTATAGCTAATAGTGTATCGCTCTTAGGGTAGTGCTTTTAGCATAACTTCACCCAGCCTTCCGATCTTCTTTTGGCCGACTTCCCCAAAACCAGTTGCCTTGAGAAGGTCGCCGTCTTCCCACCTGTCTAAGCCACCATCGCATCGGCGGGAATGCAGGCTTATCCACCTTAATTTTCATCTTGAAAATGAAAGGAACTAAAACACTGAGCATTTCGCTATCCGGCGCGAAGGTTTTCTTGATGCCAACCATCAAATCGAGCGTATAGAGTGCTTGAACATTATCCTCATCGTCAGTTGGATCGGTAAGCTTAGAGAGCGCAATTTGCTCTTTAAGATCAACAACAGGCTGAGGCGTTTTTGCCACTAAATCGTTGCCTTCTACATTACGGATATACCTCGATTCAGTCGTAATATTAGAAGAAACCGTCATGCCTGGATTAACAACCGTCGTCACCTGAGACTGTGAAAGATCAACAGGAACGTTAGGCGTACTACGAATGATTCTGTTGCCCTGACCCAGCATTTCTAAAGAGCTGCGATCCCAGTTGATGTATACCTGTCGATCGCCCGTGTCATTGTGAACAGAAACAGACACAAACATAATCTTCTTCAGCGGCTGCTCATTGGTTGGCGCAATGCGAAAAATGATTTTAGGGTGCAAGTAATCTTGCATTTGCTGGTCAGTCATTTTCATCGCAATTTTGGCCGCTAGGCCCTCGGGTGTAACCGGGTACGGCTTCTCTGCATCGAACATCAGCTCTAGCACAGGACGCTCAATCTTACTTTTTTTGCCAAACTTCCTGCGGCGCAGGTAGGCTTTAATGCCTTTGCCGCCGCTCTGTGAAGAAATTTGCCCTTGGGTTTGCTCTATCAGCGCCTTCTCGTCTACGACAATATCAACTTTGTCTTCTAATCTGTCTTCTAAGTCCAGCGACATCTTATACAAAACGTAGAAGACAACTAAAAAATAGACCGTAAGGAGAAGCGCATCCATATCTGCGGTGAGCCCAAGCGTGAAAGAGGTTATTCAGAATTGCCCATAGCTTACACCCAATCTATTCCTAAGAAAGCGTAGACGTTAGGATACGAACGATTGTTTGCGTCGCCCTCGCCCTCAGGCGACGATTAGAACTTCAGTGATTTTTCCACGTTTGCTGGCCTTGGAGTTGATGGAGCGGGCGGCGGTAATCGTCTCTATTTGGAAGCCGTCGTATAGCTCTCGAATGAAGGGACAGTCGGAATTAGAGGAGAGCACGTGGATTTTGTTAGCAGCAAGCTGGGCGATTAGATTTTTGAGGTCAGTCTGCTGAGCTTCTGCAAATTGATAGCGGCTGTAGGCGGTAAATTTGCTGGTGGCGCTGAGCGGATGATAGGGCGGATCGAAGTAGACGAAATCGTTGGGTTTGGCGTGGTTGATGACGGCGGTGAAGGGGCGCTCTGAGATGTCGGCAGTTTGCAGGGCGGCGGCGGCAGGGCGAAGGCGTTCGGGCGCGCAGATTCTAGGATTTTTGTAGCGGCCGATGGGGACGTTGAATAGGCCTTTGGAGTTTTCGCGGTAGAGGCCGTTGTAGCAGGTTTTGTTGAGGTAGATGAAGCGGGCGGCGCGTTTTATGGGATCGGTTTGGAGCTGCGATCGCACATCATAATACTGACTTTCTCCATGCCCACGCGCTAGCTCAGCCAGCCGTTCAATTAACGCCTCCACGTCATTTCTCACGCACTGGTACACATTCACCAGCTCAGGATTCAGGTCGCTAAGATACGCCTTTTTCCCTTGAGCCTGTAGCTGCGGTGCCAGATGAAAAAATAGCGCGCCGCCGCCTAAGAAAGGCTCGTGATAATCGTTGAACTCAGGTGGGAGAAAAGGTTTGTACTGCTCAATCAGCCTCGCTTTTCCACCGGCCCATTTAATAAAGGGACGAGCCATAAAGGGACAAGCCGCTAAGACTTCTTTTGTGACATCGGCTGAAAAAACTGTGGAATGCGCCATGAAAAGGCTCGATAGCTAACCGTTAAATATCTCGTGCGGTAGGATACTTAAGTAAATCCCGCTCACCTAACATACCGCTTCTGCATCGACCTACCGCTATCTTGACGCCCCGGAGAAAGCTCCGAAGAAATCATGGAAGAATTTTTTAATAACGTTTCTCGATACCCTCGCTATCTGATTAGCTTTACGTTTGGGATTTTGTACAACGCGTTTCAGCCTTTGGGGCGGTTACTTGAAAATCCGTTTACCGCGATCGCACTAATCAGCGCATTCGTCGCAGGCATGATCGGCCTCACCTTCACGCTTCAGGCCATGCTAGGCATCAGCTAACCGAATCTTTAAAGGCGCTGAAAAGACACTGACTTTTTGAAATACTAAATCATTATGGCTACCAGCAGAAGAGTCGCACGGGTTTCAACCGCTATCAAGCGCGAAGTGAGCCAGATGCTAATCAACGGCATTAAGGACGACCGCGTAGGGGCGGGGATGGTTAGCATTACGGACGTAGATGTGGCTGGAGACCTACAGCACGCCAAGATATTTGTGAGCATTTACGGTACGGATGAGGCCAAGGCCGAGACAATGGAAGGTCTTAAAGCAGCTCAGGGTTTTGTCCGTCACGAGCTAGGTCAGCGAATGAAGCTGCGTCGAACGCCTGAGGTGACCTTTAAAGAAGATCGTTCGTTTGATTTGGCCACAGACGTGCTGAATGTAATTAACCAAATTAGCGCCGAGCGAAAGGCGGGCGACTCGATAGATGCGCAGGCGTCGGAGGAGACAGCAGGCGAGTAGATGTTAGACCAGCGCTTGCCAAGTCCGGATACGCTGAGCCTTACTGCACAGGTGGCTCAAATGATTGTGGTTCGCACAACAGGTCACCTGTTTGACCATGAGGTGGCGTATCCGCAGTGGGAAGCAACCAATCCTGAGCTGGAGAAATATCTGGCGCTAGGGGTGGGCGGTGTAATTTTGCTGGGCGGCAGTGCGGCGGAAGTCGGCGTACGGACTCGGCAGCTTCAGTCTTTAGCAAAATATCCTTTGCTGATGGCAGCTGATATTGAAGAAGGCGTGGGTCAGCGGTTTAGCGGGGCGACCTGGTTTGCGCCGCCCATGGCTCTGGGGCAAATTGCGCGTGAGGATTTGCCTTTGGCGATAGATTTATCGCGGCAGATGGGCGCGAGCATTGCGCAAGAGGCGGCGGCGATTGGAATCAACTGGCTGCTGGCCCCGGTTGTAGATGTGAATAACAATCCGGCAAATCCGGTGATTAACGTGCGAGCGTTTGGCGAGACGGCGGATGTGGTCGCTCAGCTGACGAGTGCGTTTATTGAAGGGACGCAGAACAGAGAAAACAGCAGTTCGGTGCTGACTTCAGCGAAGCATTTTCCGGGGCATGGCGATACGGATATGGACTCGCATTTGAGCCTGCCGGTGGTTAGTCACGATTTTGAGCGGTTGCAGGCGTTGGAACTGGTGCCTTTTGAGCAGGCGATCGCCTCAAAAGTAGACAGCATTATGACGGCCCATCTACAGCTGCCTAACGTCGATCCTGAGCATCCAGCAACCCTTTCGAAAGTGACGCTCACCGGCCTACTGCGTCAGGATATGGGCTTTGACGGTCTGATTGTGACCGATGCTTTGGTGATGGGCGGTATTACGCAACAGTACGGAGCGGATGAGGCGGCGGTGCTGGCGGTGGAAGCGGGGGCAGATATTTTGCTGATGCCGCAGGATGTGGAAGGGGCGATCGCAGCCGTTTGCGCAGCCGTGAACGAAGGTCGAATCTCACCCGCAGCCATTCTTAGATCGGTAGAGCGGATCTGGCGAGCCAAACACAAGATTGCTGACTTGCCGGTGACTGACTCCTTCTCTCAGCACGCTTGGCAGCATCAGGCCGTTCCGCCTGTGCAGATTGAGCTACTTGCGACTGAGCCAGCTAGAGCACTTGCGAAAGAAATTTTGAGGCGATCGCAGCAAGTAACTCACGCACCCAGCAAAAGCCTAAGCCAAGCCATTAGCGCCCCCCTCATTCCAGGACAAAACCTGATACTTGTGGACGATGTACTGCACTGCCCATTTCTAGATCGGACTGCGCCTGCGGTTACGATGCCAACCAGTCAGGGGTACAAACTGAATTTAGTCGATAGTCGCAATGCAGACTCTCTGCGGCTAGATACAGAGGCCACAACGTTAATACAACTATTTATTCGAGGTAATCCGTTCCGGAGTGGGAAAGGATTGAGTGCGATCGCCCTTCAATACATCCAGGCACTTGGCAGCAACGTGCAGGCCGTGGTGATCTACGGCAGTCCTTACGTGTGGCAGCAAATCCAGGCGGTACTGACCCAGGGAACGCCTTGTGTGTTTACCTACGGGCAAATGAAAGAAGCGCAGGCGATCGCCCTGCAACCTCTCCTAAATCCGGAAGCAGCACCAGAACAAATGAAGGCAATAGATCATGCCTTTACCGACTAGAAGAGAAAACGCAATTGTGAAAACTTACAAATATCAAATTGTCTTCTTTTTAATAGGTCTAGTCTCTACTCTGTTGCTGTGGCGCATCCTTATTCCAATAGGACTGTTGCTACTGCTCTACAATGCCGTTTTCTTTTGGCCTAAGCTATCCAAGCTCAAGGAAGGTAGCGTCAGCGTTATTCAAATCAACAAAGGCAAAAAGTACGCTATCCCTGTCGAAGTTCTTAAAGAGTCAGGTCAAGGTTGGGTTGTAAAAGCAGTTCGACCTGAGCTAGGTCATTCCACCATATCTTTTGTAGAGCAAACTCATCCGGTTAGAAAGATTAGATTAGTCAATGAACAGGAGGCTCCTACAGTGGCAAGACAAGTCTCTGCTCCTGTAAAAGAGCTATACGGTGATCTTGAAGCCAAGCTGGCTGAGCTAAAGCGAAAGATTGCAGAGCTAGAGAGAATAGAAGCGTTAGTGCGATCGTCAGAAATTTATGCCCCGCAAGCAGAGCTTTACGCTAGAGCACTTCGGCAGCTGCATAGCATGGTTGAAGATGGATACGCACTTCGCCAAAAGTGCAAAACGTTTATTCGAGAAACGCTGATTGGTGCAGAGATATCTAAGTTGGAGCCAACTACACTACCCGACGTTTCTGACTGGAAAATAGAGTTTCAAGAAAAGTACAAGGCGATAAGTTCGCAATATCAGACTCTAAACGATGAGGTAGAAGCCTTGGTAAGCCTACAAAAGGAAGCGAATTTGTAGGCTTTTTGCTCAGCGTGTCGCTACATCCCCATAATCGCGTAGCCAGAATCTACGTAAATTACCTGCCCAGTGATTCCGCTAGACAAGTCGCTACACAAGAACGCCGCCGTGTTACCCACCTCAGTTTGCGTTACCGTCCGTCGTAGCGGCGCAACCTCTTCTACATGGTGAATCATGTCCAAAATGCCGCCGATAGCCGATGAAGCCAGCGTACGAATCGGGCCAGCGGAAATGCCATTCACCCGAATATTTTGCGGGCCAAGGTCAGCGGCCAAATAGCGCACGTTCATTTCTAGCGCCGCTTTTGCCACGCCCATGACGTTGTAGTTAGGCACCACACGCACGCCGCCAAGGTAGGTTAGCGTCACAATATTGCCACCATCAGGCATGAGTTCTTTTGCGCCCTTGGCCAGCTGAACTAAAGAGTAAGCACTGACGCTGAGCGCTAAATCAAAGCCAGCACGCGAGGTATCGCTGAAAGCTCCGGTAAGGTCATCGCGATTGGCAAAGGCTAGGCAGTGGATCAGAATGTCAAACTTGCCCCACTTTTCTTTGACCGTATTGAACAGCTCGCCGACCTGATCGTCGTCTTGCACATTGCACGGTAAAAACAGGCTGGGCTCAAGCGGCTCAGTCAGCTTTTTGACCTTACCCTCAGCGCGGCCTTTGTCATCAGGCAGATAGGTAACGCCAATTTCTGCGCCCGCTGCGTGGAGCTGTTGGGCAATGCCCCAAGCGATGGAGCGGTTGTTAGCGATGCCGGTAACAAGGGCTTTCTTTCCGGTCAGATCTAGCATGAATCTTTTGTTCTTATACAGTTTTTCTGCGCTCTAGGAGCATACTGAAAAATGGGGATCTCAAGATAGGGCTTGACCAAATTGCTATGTTGTAGAGATCTTTCGTCGCTTAATTCGTTGCTCAAATAGGGTGTGTGACTGATGGCCTTATCTTCTGCTCAATATCTCGATAAAGACAGCACCCAAACGCTGCGTGAAGGCATTGCCGAGTATTACGCCTGCAATCCACACGTAACGCTGCCAGATACTCAGCCTGAAGCGTTTGCAAAAGTGCTAAGCGCGCACGATACCCTTCACGTCATCTATGGTTTAGACACCAGCATGTACGACGAACTCAAGCTGCTTCCCCTTTCATGGTGGACAAGCAAGTGTAGCTTTCAAGACTACTTGCGAATGAAAAATACGCCTGCCGTTGATGTCATGTATAAAGACATGGTTCGGACTAAAGGAGCACTTTGGCTGTATACAGCCGTTTTAAGAACGCTGCCCAGGCTGGTACCTAATCTTTTGTCTATCTGGGTCAAAACTCGAATGTGGCCTAAACGAGTTCCCTTTTTTGACTACGAACCGTTACTTGATCGCTCGTTACTAGAAATTCGGCAGGACTACGGGCTGTGTCAGTTTATACGAAGGCGTTCTAGCGATAGCGGCTAATACTGCCAAAAACCGAACCTTTGATACATTTAGGCTCAATTCTGTATGAAATAATACAAAAAGTGACTCTGCCCATGGGCTTTAGTGTTACTACGATAGAGTTAGCATCTCGTAACAATTAAATTTGATATTAATGCTGATTTCACCTGCTAACGGCTTCTGGCTAACCGCTCCCGTGAGCTAGCAGGTACGCGCTGAATAGGCGCTTTATTTAGACCCCACCTTTTCGGTTTTCAAGTATGGTCTCGACAAGTCCCAACAAGCCCCTGTCTGAACTGTTTCGTGCGCTGGCTGGAGGTGGTTTGCCTCCTGTCGTCGAGTCTTATGAGCGCAATAAGACCATCTTTTTCCCAGGAGATCCCGCAGAGCGAATCTATTTTTTGACGAAGGGCGCGGTGAAGCTGTCGCGAGTGTATGAGGCCGGTGAAGAAATCACGGTGGCGCTGCTGAGAGAAAATAGCGTGTTTGGCGTGCTGTCGCTGCTGACAGGAGAGCGCTCTGACCGGTTTTATCACGCGGTGGCCTTTACCCCGGTTGAGCTGCTGTCGCTACAGGGCGATCAGGTGAATCAGGCGCTGATGGAAAATCCTAATTTGTCGGCGCTGATGCTGCGCGGGCTCTCGTCGCGAATTTTGCAGACGGAGATGATGATTGAAACGCTGGCGCACCGGGATATGGGATCGCGGCTGGTGAGCTTTTTGCTGATTTTGTGTCGGGACTTCGGCGTGCCGGGAAATACGGGCATTACGGTGGATTTGAAGCTTTCGCATCAGGCGATCGCAGAAGCCATCGGCTCTACGCGCGTCACCGTTACTAGGTTACTGGGCGATCTTCGCGAGAAAGACATGATCTCTATCCATAAGAAGAAGATCACGGTGCACGATCCGGTCACGCTATCGCAGCAGTTTACCTAGTACCCTAAATACGTAAGTAAGAAACGGGTAGGCGATCGCTAGCGAAGGATGACAGGATTTGTATTGATCTTTGCGGTAGCCTGCCTGGGCGGTGTGATTGCGACAGTGGGCGATCGCATCGGTATGAAGGTAGGCAAATCACGCCTGAGCCTGTTCAACCTGCGGCCTCGCCAAACGGCCACAGTCGTCAGCGTGGGCACGGGCGTAATTGCCTCATTTTCAACCCTCATGCTCCTGATCGCGCTCGACAGTCAGCTGCGTAAGGGGCTCTTTCAAATTGACGATATTCAAGAAGAGCTAGCGGCAGCTCAGTCTGATTTGGAATCGACCCAGGCTGAAAAGGACGAGGTAGCTAGCACGCTAGAAGCCTCAAAGCAGCTAGAAAAAGAGACGAATGCGCGGCTGCTGGACATTAACGACTCATTGCAAACAGCGATCGCCCGCGAAGAAGAAACGCTGGGGCGGCTGCTAGAAACGCAGTCGCAGCTGGGCAATGTCTCTGAACAGGCTTTGAGCTTGCGCGACGAGATTAACGGACTGCGCTCCGAGCGGCAGGCACTCTTAGACGAACAGGCTAAAGTACTCAACCAAATTACGCAGCGCGACCAGCAAATTGAACAGCGCAACGCGCAGCTATCCGAACGAGACCAGCAGCTCGCACAGCGCGCTGGAGAGCTGGCACAAACCACTGCCGAACTAAGCGAGCGCGATCAGCAAATTGCCCAAAGGGATCAGCAAATTGCCCAAAGAGATGAGGAAATCACAGAGCGTGAAAACCGCTTGGCAGACCTTCAAACCCAGCAGACTTTTCTTGCTGAAGAAATCAGCAGACTGGAAACCGAATTTCAGGGGCTTCGTCTAGGGAGCGTAGCACTCGGTAGAAATGAAACCCTAGCGCTCACCATTACGCGTAGCGACTCAGAGGCCGCCGCACAAAGGGCCGTAGAAGAGGCGCTTGCTACCGCTAACAGCGTCGCTATTCAGCGCGTTTTACCGGGCGTAGAATCGATGGATTCAGTCGTGATTCGATTTGATGCAGAGGCCGCCGCGCAGATTGTTCAGTCTATTGCCGACCAGCAAAACTATGTGATTAGGGTCTCTTCTGCGGCGAACTATATTGTGGGTGAGCCCTGCGTTAATGCGGCGTTCTCACAAGGGACGGAGCCCTGCCTACAGGTCAATGTAGACGCGGCGATTAATGAGGTGCTCTTTCAGCCTGGTGAAATTCTCGCATCGAAGCAGATTGAATCTAACGTGAGCAGTGAATCTTTGATCGAGCGATTTACGCTGCTGCGAGCAACCGCTGAGTTTCAGGCCCGGAGGAAGGGTGTGATTCGGTATCAGCCTATTATTGCGAATGGGCTTTCTGACCCTATTTTGGACTTTTTGAGCCAGGTGCAGAGATTGGGGGAGCCGGTAGAAATTCAGGCGATCGCCAACCAGCCCATCCTCACCACCGGCCCCGTATACCTAGATCTTGCAGCGGTACAAGATGGCCAGCTGCTCTTCCGCACCAGAGACAGCACCCAGTAAACTAGGCCAGACCATCAGGGTAGGTGCAGACGTCGCACGCGCACCTCAGGGCACAAAACAATTTGTGATGATTAGAGACACAGGTTCACGAGCCGCAAGAAAAGCACACTGGCGCAGCTGTCCACGCTCACTTCTATATGAAGAAAGCCGTACTTAACCGCTTAATTGCACTAGTTATTTCACAAAACCTTTCGGTTCGTTACCGCTTCGTCAAAAATTAAGTAAATCTATTATTTAGTGGCTAAAATGAATCAGCAGTTTTGGCACAACCAGCGCTACATAGCCTGGGATCGCTGACGAGTCTATACACGCTATCGGAGCTTCCGCATGAAGTTTGAAGATATTTATCAGTTCTTTGAAGACCCACCACCGGTATACCTCAACAAAGAGCTCGCCGTCTGCTACGTTCTGTCCGTACTGACTCGTCACGACTCATACGGCACCGAACTTATTCATGCCATTGAGCACGACTATCCTAACTACCGGCTCTCAGACACCGTGCTCTATAGCGCCCTGAAGTTTTTAGAGAACCAGGCGTCCATTATGGGCTACTGGAAAAAAGTAGAAGGCAGGGGCCGCCCGCGCCGGATGTATCGCTTGCGCCCCGACTGGCAGATGAAGGCACGTGAGCTTGCCGACCTGTGGCAGCGCTACATGGTGGGTCAGCAGCAAAGCCAGCAGCGCACCCAGCAGCAGACGCATCAAAAGTCAGCGGTTCCGCAGACCGTGCCCGCTGCGGCTGAGATAAAGTACGCAGGCTCCTAGCATCCACGCAGGCTCCCAGCATCCACGCAGGCTCTTAGCATCCACGCAGGCTCTTAGCGGCAGATAGTTTGCCCTAGGAACTGTGCTGGTAAAATAGAAGGGTTCACTGGTGGGTAAATGCTTTGTTCTTTGACGATCCGGCTCGTTCTTCTACGCTTATTTTGACTAGCCTGATGGTGATCGGGCTGGTCTTTTTTATTCGCGCCTCCACCAAAGACCGAATTGAAGTGGTGCAGCTAGGCTCCGTGCAGCCCTCAGAGTCATTGCAGCAAGCGGTCACAAAATACTTTTACACTCGGGCCTATCGTCTCACGGCTGACAGCACCCAGCCAGATGATAGCCCCGGCCCGACCATCATTAATGGCACGACGCTGACGGGTATCGTCAGCCCTAGCATTTTTATGGCCGTATTTTTGTCGGCGCTCGCAGCCGTTGGATTTACCTGCCTGTCGCTGGTGGTCGCTACGCTGTTTCCTAGCTGGGGCGGTTGGCTGCTCGGACTGGTCGCAGCCTCTCCTTTAGCGGGTGTCTTTTACTGGCGTAAGTCTAGCCGACCGGAAACGATTGTCTTTAAGGTGGAGCCCTTAAGCGACGAGCAGGGCGGCGATGAGGCGCTACTCTCTAAGCTGACGGTGAAAGGGCACCGGGATGAGCTGGCTGATTTGGAAAATACCTTTTCGCAAGCAGATGTCAAGGATTGGGCGGGCCTGAGAAAGTTGGCCTAGCAGCTGAGCTGATACGCAGGTGAGCTGACATACAGGGAAGAAAGACGGTAATTGGGCAAAAAAAAGAAGGTGCTAAGTTGACTTAGCCCTTCTCTTTTGCAAGTTTTTGATTGTTTTGGAAAAACGTCTAGCTTGAAACCGCTAGCTCTTCTTCTTCTTCAGTCATCAGAAGACGGAGGCTGGGGAACAAAAAGTGATTTTCTTCAACGTACTGAGCACCAAATAGGCCTTTTTCAGCCCAAAAGTAGCGATCAGTAGTGTGCTCGTTGCGCTTGACCAGCAGGAGCGCGGGGGGGCAAATGCCTTGAGCGTGGATGTAGTTTCGAGCCGCTGTGACGGGCTTTTCTTCACCACTTTCGATGCTGAACTGAGGAACCGCTTCTAAAATACGGCGCCCTTCTAACCGACGACGACTTTTGCGCTTACGTCTTCGTGCCAAGTTTCCTACCTCTTGTACCGTTTAGCCATGCCGCAGACACTATATGTAGCAGTTGCTACATTTGCCTGTGACCTTGCAAAATATAGCAGGTACAACTTAAAATTTCAAGTTGGCTTAAGCATTGATACTGTGAGCCGTATGCGTGAGGTGCTTATGAACTAGAGTACTGATATCACTAGCATAGCGGTCACTTTTGCCCACCGAATGTTCGGAGTATAAGCCGGTACCCAAACCGTAAAACTTGTAACAAACTTAACAATATTTTGACTGAAGTTTATCGAATGCGTTGATTATGGCGGCGATCGCAAGTCCTGAATTTATATCGCTGTGTCGAACTCAGCTCCAGCTGCTGGCCGAGCATATTGCCCAGGCCTCAGCAGCCCAGTCTTCTGCGGCGCTCTATATTGCAGATGCTCTGGCGCAAGAAGGCGAGCAGGCTAACTTTGTGCCCGTCGTGAGCTATCCAGAGCCGGTAGAGAGCTGGGTCGTTAATTTTGAAAAGGCCACGCCTTGGTCACAAGGCGGGAAGGCACAGGATAAAACAGATCGGCTGGCGCTACCGGGCGGGCAAGAGGCGATCGCGAAAGAAACCATCATCCAGCAGCGAGATATAGAGCCGCTGGAGAACCCAGCAGACACCGTGTCAGAAGAGCCTAAATCACAGGCGGCGGCTGAGCCTGACTTTCAGTGGCCGAGCGTTTTACAGCCTGAGCAGCAGCTAGTGATGCCGCTGGTATACACCGATATGGTGGTGGGGCTACTGGTCGCGGTGCGCCTGGACAGAGCCTGGAAAAATGAGGAGCGCAGGCATTTAGAAACGGTGGCGCAGTCTTTAGCGGGCGGCTGCGTATTAGAGCGGCGCAACCAATGGCTACAGCGCCAAATAACCCATAAGCGCGGACTACAAAGCCGTCAGTCAGAGGTCTTTCACAATTTGCTGCATCAGTTTCGCAATCCGCTCACGGCCGTTTCGACCTTTGGGCAGCTGCTGGTAAAACGGTTAGATCCTGAAGATACGAACCAGCCGATTGCGACCGGCATCGTCAGAGAAAACAAACGGCTGCGAGAGCTGGTCACTCACTTTGATGAGGCGGTGGCTTTGGGCGATGCTGACTTGATCGCAGAGTCAGCGGAAAAGACGCTGGCACAATCGCCTCTGCTACCAGGGCACTCAGCCTCTAGTCAGCCTCTACTTTCGCCGCAAAAGGGAGCAGAGCTGGGACATCGGCTGACGCTATCGGCGCAGTATCTGCCGGATATTGTGGGGCCGGTGCTGGCGGTCTCTGAGATTGTGTCGAGTGAAAAAGGAGTGAAGCTGTATGCGCAGGTGACCTCAGATACGCCGCTGGTGTGGGGAGAAGAAGAGTCGCTAGGAGAAGTGGTCAGCAACCTGGTAGATAATGCCATTAAGTATTCGCCTAAGGGTGCGCAGGTGTGGGTGCAAACTGGGGTAAGCCGTGTGGGCACAGGATCGCAGCAGGGAAGGCACTACCAGGGCGTTGTAGTAGGTGATACGGGACCTGGGATTCCAGCGGCGGATTTGGAGCGGTTGTTTGAGCGCAACTACCGGGGCGTGCAGGCGGCGAGTAACATTCCGGGGACGGGATTGGGGCTGGCGATCGCGCACTCTCTCGTCCATGAAATGCAGGGCGATATCGAAGTGATTAGTCCTGCTGTAGGGACGCCCTGGATGCCCTCAGCAAATATGTTAGGGCAAGACGTGACTGGCCCTGGGACTGTTTTTATCATGTGGCTTTTAGAGGTTGAGCTAGGAGGAAATTAGAGTGTACAGCTAGGACTTGGCGGGGCGATCGCCTGACGAGCGAGCCGAGGTAATCTTACGCAGCAAATCGAACCAAAAGCTGGCTCCCATCGAAAGCGCCAGGGCTGTAATTGACCAGCCCACCAGCCGCTGCGGAATATAGGGAACCGGCCAGTTCGCCTCTAGCTTTTTTTGCGCGTCGAGCACGCTTTGCGTTCGGCCAATCGGCAGCGGATAGTCAGCCAAAGCCTCTTCTACGGCAGTCCCGACAGAAAGCAGCTCATCTTTGATCTCTTCAGAAAGATCGTCTATCGACAGCTGACGTGACAGCGCATCCACATTTTCAAGGCTGCGAATATCTAGCTGATCGGCGCTTTGCAGAATGCTGTTGCGAATGGCTTGGTCAGAGCTGAGGCGGTTGAACATGTAGAAGGTGTCGGCATTAATGGTAAAGGCGATCGCGAACCCAATCATCAGCCCCACGCCTTTCACATTGCGCCGGTACACGCCGCTGGCTCTCTCCATCCCGTTGTTAAACCAGTCTTCAACCTCCGTTTGCAGCTGCTGTAGTTCAGCGCCTCTGGTTTTTACCCGGATCTCAGCTCTGGCTCCTAGCGTCGCAAGGCTCTCTCTTAGCTGAGGCGGAATCACTTCCTGCTGCACCTTTTCTAACGCGCTTCGGATCGCGCCGCCTTCTCGCTGGGCAACGGCTACCAGCTCAGCATAAGTGTCACTATTAGGATCTAGTAGCGAGGTTAAATCACCCAGGCTCGGTCGAATTCGGGTGAGCAGCGCTTCGGTTTTTTGGCTGTGCCCGTCTAGGCCACTGCGCAGATAGCGGACTCGTTTGATAAAAGACTGAGCCACTGCCGACTCCTGTGAGTTCGGCGATAGCGGCATATCGGTAGCCATCGATTCAAAGGTCTGTAGCTCTAGAGCTAGCTGTTCTAAGGCGTCGTCTAGAGTGAGGCGGCGATCGCTCAAATCTTTCAAAATTTGCTGCGTTTCCCGATCGAAGTAAGCCATTTCAGCGGTCAGCAAATCTTCTCGGCCCAAACGTGCTCGCAGCTCATGCACCATATCGTGAAGCGGGCGCTGCACATCAGTGTCTACAAAATCTTGGAAGCGCGATCGCACCAGCAGACGCTGAAAGTCTGCCAGCTTAAGCCGATCTATCAAGCTAGTAGCGAACGTTTCAGCAGGAATGTAGGAAGGGCCGCTGGTTTTGCGACCAAACACGTTACGGCTGAAGGTAAGGGTGCGATACACCGCGCCAATGCCATGCAAAATAGCCCTTAGCCAGCTCGCTAGCCGACCTTGAGCCTCGTAGTTAAGGTTTTCAATCAGCGGACTGCTGTACAGGCGATCGGCCAGGGTTTTGGCGTCTTTGCTGTTTTGGCGATCGTCCTTACTCCGAGCGTTCAGCCCATCGCCAGCTAGCAGCTGTTCAATCGAGCGCTTGAGATGTTCGGCTCGCCACTGGAACAGCGCGCTCAAAATTTCTTGAATTTCGCTGGCTACCAGGCTCAGCGTGAGATAGATAAAAATTAGCCCAATGGCAATTTCTAAAACGATCGGTAGGCTCATAGCGTCACCCCTGCGCGTGTGCAACCTTTATTGCCCCGTGAGTATTACCTCGTGAGGACAAGCGTGCTACACCCTACCATTTATGGTAGCGACCTACTCAAACGACTCAACTCAAACTACTCATCGGTCTCCTCATCGTCCATATCGTCTGCATCTGCCTGCTCGCCATCAGCGCCTACCTGTGTGAGGCGGATATGCTTTCGCCCAAGTGAAATCTCAAACTCATCACCCGGCTGGAGATTCATCTGCTTCGTGTAAGCCGAACCAATCAGCAAGTTACCATTTGACTGCACGGTAATGCGATAGCTAGCGCTGCGGCCCCCGCGCCCGTTACCGCTTTGGGTGCTATCGATTTGAATTCCTGCCGCTTCGCTCAGCGCCTTCAGGAACTTCATCATGTTGACGCGGGTAACGCCTTTTTTGGTAACGGTGTAATACCCGCAAATTTTGGCTTTCTCTTCTTTGCTCAGGTGCTCTAGCTCTTTGACCTTTTTAAGCAGCGCTTTACCCTTTAGGGCATCCATATCTGGGTCGTTAACCATTCACTCAATTCTCTAAGCTGACAGCAGATGTAAATAACAGATGCAAGTGCTTGCAGATGAATTACTTCACTTTTCTAAACTGCTTTTTGTTCTTTTCGTTCGCCTTGTTAATAGGGAGCGTTCTTTTTTTATTATCAAAGCACCTTCGAGCGCCTTAGATTTTAATATAAAAGCATACTTCTAAACTGTAGTAAACAGCATAAAAAAGCCGTCATATCCATCCGTCAAAAAGGTCTGGTTTGCATAACGTTACTAAGCATAAAACATCTTTGAACTGTTACGACAACGGACTTATTTTTTACCTGAAAGAGTTAGGTTTAAAGCAGAAAATATTTCAAGCAACGTTGATTTGCCGGGACTAGTTGCCATCGTTAATGCTATGAATTCTATCTTATGAAGCTCACTACGCGCGGCCACTATAGCGTTAAGGCACTGCTAGATTTGAGCCTTCAGCCGACCGGTCAGGTCTCGTCGGTAAGCGCGATCGCTCAGCGGCAAAGCCTACCTGCCCCCTATTTAGAAAAGCTCTTGATCGAAATGCGGCGGTCTCATCTGGTCTCATCGGTGCGCGGTGCCCATGGGGGCTACCGGCTAGCTAAGCCACCTGCTCAAATTTCACTGGGCCAAATTCTAGAGGCAGTGGGCGAATCGACCAGTGCGGTTTCCTTACAGGGAGGCTTCGCCAACGCCAGCGGCATCCCCAAAAACCAGGCTGAAGACTGGGTGACCTCCATGCTATGGCAGCATCTCCATCAGAAGCTCAGAGCCGCCTTGTACAGCATCACGCTCGAAGATTTGTACTACGATGCGCGAAGCTGGCAGGCCGCACAAGGAGAGGGCGCTAGTTTTGTGGTTTGAGGCAGGTTTAGTGCCGCTATATATAGCGCCTGATGTAGCGCCTAGCGCGGGGGTACTGCTGGCAGCGGCACTGCTGGATTTTGTGGTGGGTGATCCCTGGAGCTGGCCGCACCCCGTGCAGGCGATGGGTAAGGCCATTAGCAGCTACAGCCAGTGGATATTAAAGCAATCTCTCTCTCGCCCGGTGATGAAGGCCGCAGGCATTGGGCTAGGCTGTCTGCTGATGGGCGGCAGTGGGGGGATCGTTTGGCTTGGGCTCTGGCGCTTGGGCTATCTAGGGGAGTTCTTGGGAGAGTTCTTGGGAGAGTTCTTGGGAGAAAGCTTTTCGGCTTGGGCGCAGGGGGGCGTTGCTACGGTGCTACTGGCCAGCTGCTTTGCCGGACGCAGCTTACGGCGGGCAGCTGAGGAAGTTTTGAGCCCTTTGCAGGCGAATGATTTAGCGACGGCCCGAGAAACGCTAGCGATGTACGTAGGTCGCGACACCGAACAGCTTGACGCCACTGAGATTCAGCGGGCTGTGCTAGAGACCGTGAGTGAGAATGCCATTGATGGCGTGCTGGCTCCTTTGTTTTACGCGATAGTAGGCGCGCTGTTGGGGGGCGTGCCGGGGAGCGTGGGCATGGCGATCGCCTACAAAGCCGCTAGCACTCTAGACTCGATGGTGGGCTACATTGAAGCGCCCTATACCGACCTCGGCTGGTTTAGCGCTCAATTTGAAGACGGGCTGACGTGGCTACCGTGCCGGCTGAGCGTTCTGACGATTGCGCTACTCTCTGGCCATCCTATCCGCGTACTAAGCCTTTGCTGGCGCGATGCCAGGGCCGATCCTAGCCCCAATGCCGGGTGGAGCGAATGTGCCTATGCGGCCGCGCTAGGCGTGCAGCTAGGCGGGCCAAATACCTACAAAGGCAAGCTGAAAGTAAAGCCATACCTGGGCAATGCGGAGCGAGCTATCACGCCAGAAGTGGTCGTAGAAGCCATGCGGCTTACCCGCTGGAGCTTTTTGTGTGGACTAGCTGTCGGCATAGGCGTTATAGGCTGGGTTTCCACAGCATTCTTGGCCTAGCTTTTTTCGTGAGAAAAGCAACAGCAGCGTGCTCTATATTGATAGGCTCATGAAAGGGATGCAATGGTGCTTGCGATCGCCACTACGATCCGCCGTTGAACGACGTTTTAAACCTTACTTATCTTACCTTTGGCGAGTACGCTACGAAGGGGCAAAAATGATTAAGTGCTGTGATGAGTTGAGTGCAAACCAGGCTAAAAATCGTGTTAGCAATCAACTCTAATGCAGCCTTAAATCTGCTTATTTATCTTGCTTATCTACAAAGGGGAGCTTCGAGAAAGCGAATGGTTCAAAAAGTGGTCAGCATTCTATCGGCCGAAGATATCCGACGTACGCTTAACCGACTCGCTTCAGAAATTGTTGAACGCACAGAAGACTTAAACCATTTGGTGTTACTCGGCATTCGGACGCGGGGCGTGCCGCTGGCTAATTTGCTGTGCGAGCAGATTCAGCGGCTAGAGGCGATCGCAGTGCCCACCGGCGCGCTAGACATTACCTTCTACCGCGACGATCTCGATAAAATCGGCGTACGCACGCCCGCTAAAACAGAAATTCCGATGGACTTAGCCGGGAAAACGGTTGTCCTCGTAGACGATGTTATCTACAGCGGACGCACTATTCGCGCTGCCCTCAATGCCGTTCATGATTACGGACGACCCGCGACCGTTCGACTGGCAGTGCTCATCGATCGGGGCCACCGGCAGGTGCCCATTCATCCAGATTTTGTAGGAAAACAGCTGCCGACGGCAAGCGATGAGACCGTACAGGTGTTTGTACAGGCAATTGATGAGCGCGATGGCGTGCAGCTGACTCAGCCGTGACGCCATTAATATTTTGCAGCTATAGGCATTTTTAACGAGCGCTACCGGCTCACTTTACGTTATGTGCGATCGCCTCAAACCTGCCCCTGCTGGTGCGGTAGGTTAAGACATATCCGTACGCGCTTTGTGAGATATCGAACCTTGAGTCCGTCTGCTTCCACCTCGTCACCTGCCAGCTTAAACGCCCTAGCTTTGAACGCTCCAGCTTCAGACGCTCAAGCCCTAGAAAATCAAGCCCTAGATACTCAAACGCGTAAAGCCGACCATCTGCGGGTGTGCCTAGAAGAAGACGTTCAAAGCCATCGAATTACTAACGGGCTAGAGCGCTATCGGTTTACGCATGCCTGCTTACCGGAGTTAAATCGAGCTGAAGTCGATATTAGTTCGACCTTTTTAGGAAAGGCGATCGCCACGCCTCTGCTGATCTCCTCCATGACGGGTGGCACTGAACAGGCCCGCGTGATCAATCAGCGGCTGGCCATCACCGCTCAGCGCTATGGGCTGGCAATGGGGGTCGGATCTCAGCGCGTAGCCGTAGAGAATCCTGATTTGACCGCGACGTTTTCGGTTCGCCAGTATGCGCCCGACGCGCTGCTGTTTGCCAACTTAGGCGCAGTGCAGCTCAACTATGACTATGGCCTCAGCCAGTGTCAAAAAGCCGTGGATGCGATTGAAGCCGACGCGCTCATTTTACACCTGAACCCACTGCAAGAAGCGGTGCAAACCGAAGGCGACGTGAACTTTAAAGGACTCTTTGCCAAGATTGAGCAGCTGGTGAATCTGTTGCCCGTGCCGATTGTCGCTAAAGAAGTCGGCAATGGTATTTCAGCAGTGATGGCAAAGCGATTGTTAGAGGCTGGCGTGGCGGCCATTGACGTGGCTGGCGCGGGTGGTACGTCTTGGGCAAGAGTCGAAAGCGAGCGGGCTAAAGATGCCAAGCAGCGGCGGCTAGGCAATACGTTTGCGGACTGGGGCATTCCGACAGCGGAGTGTATTACCGGCATTCGAGCATTGACGAATCCCAAGGCGAAAGCTGTACCGCTAATCGCATCGGGCGGGCTGCGGAATGGCTTAGATGCGGCCAAGGCGCTGGCGCTGGGGGCAAATTTAGCGGGGCTGGCCCTGCCGTTTTTGCAGGCGGCCAGCCAGTCGGAGGCCGCGCTCGCTGAGCTGTGTGAGGCGCTGATTGCTGAGATGGTCACGGTGCTGTTTTGTACGGGATGTGAAAATTTAGCAGCGCTGCGCCAGGAAGGCATTATTCAGCCGCTTCGGTGACTTTTTTTAAGTGACTTTTTCAGAAATAAACCGTCTGCCTTTATATAGATAGCGCTACCTTAGATCCATAGACTTAAATCCATAGAGTCAGATTCATTCACCTCATCAAGCAAAACCGGGGAAGCCGGATAGAACGAACCCATGCGAGATTTCTTTAAAGTGGCTGCGGCCAGCGCGGTAGGTACCTTGGTTGGGCTGTTTAGCCTGCTGCTGTTGGTAGGGGTTGGCGCGTTTGGCCTAGTAGGGGTGCTGCTCTCTTCAAACAGTTCGGAGCCGGAAATAGAGCTGGAAGATAAATCGGTGCTGGTGTTTGACTTGAGCACGGATATTGTAGACGGGGTGCCTGCCGATACGGGGGCGCTGTTTGATGTGTATGGCGGCGCGCGATCGGTTTCGACGTATAGCGCTTTGGCTGCGATCGCTGCGGCAGCTGAAGACGACAAAATTTCAGGCATTTATCTCAAAGGCTCACCGCTAGAGGGGTTAGCAACGCTTAAAGAAGTTCGAGCTGCCCTCAGCGCCTTTAAAGAGTCGGGCAAGCCAATTTGGGCATACAGCACCGGCTTAAGCGAAAGCGACTATTACATCACGTCGGTGGCCGATAACCTAGTGCTTGCGCCGGTTGGGCTAATGGAAGTGAACGGGTTCAGAGCGGAAACTCAGTTCTTAGGCAATGCGCTTGATAAGTACGGCGTGGGCGTGCAGGTGCTCAGAGTGGGTAAGTATAAGTCGGCGGTAGAGCCGTTTACCCGGTCGCAGAGCAGTACCGAGTCGAAGCAGCAGACAGAGGCTTTGATTGGGGATTTGTGGAAGGACTTTTTACAGACGGTGGCGGGCGATCGCGATGTTACGACCGAACAGTTGCAGGCGATCGCAGACGCAGGCGGTTTAGTTGAAGCCGACGCTGCGCTCTCTTCTGGCCTAGTCGATCAGCTGGGCTTTTATGACGACGTGCTCGCTGGGCTAAAGACGCTAACGGGCACTGAGGAAGAAGAGGTGGAGGTATCTGCATTTGTAGAAGACGACGAAGATGTGTTTCCGCAAACAACGCTGGCCGACTACGCGCAGATTGCAAAGCAGACGCGCGCGCGTGAAAACAATGCAGACGATACGGTCGCTGTCGTGTACGCCGACGGTGGAATTGTCATGGGCGAGGAAACGCAGCCCGGTTCCATCACCTCTGAAGGCTTAGCCTCAACGCTACGAAGAGTGCGTAAAGACAAAGACATTCAGGCGGTGGTGCTTCGGGTCAATAGCCCTGGCGGTAGCGCCCTAGCCTCTGAAATTATTACGCGAGAGGTGAAGCTACTTGCTGAAGAGAAGCCGGTGATTGTCTCGATGGGCGACTATGCGGCGTCAGGTGGATACATGATTTCAGCGCCAGCTGCGAAAATTATGGCTTCGCCAACCACCATTACTGGCTCTATCGGTGTGTTTGGCCTACTGTTGAACTTTCAAGAGATTGCGAATAAAAATGGCATTACTTGGGACGTGGTAAAAACCGCGAAGTTTGCCGATATGCAAACAGCGGCTCGCCCGCAAACAGAAGCTGAGCTTCAAATTCAGCAGAGCTATGTAGATACGCTCTACGACAGATTTATGGAGATTGTCGCCGAAGGGCGTGACGTGCCCAAAACGCGGGTATCGCAGGTGGCTCAAGGGCGAGTATGGTCGGGAGAAGATGCGATTAAGGCAAACTTGGTCGATGAAATGGGGGGGTTGAATGATGCGATCGCCCTAGCCGCTGAAACCGCTGAGATAGAAGACTACGCCGTCAATGAGTTTCCTAGGCTCCCTTCTTTTGAAGAACAGCTGCTCGACAGTATTTTTGGGGCCGACATCACCACAAGTGTCATCAGCCGCTTACCGTGGAACAAAGATCCCATTACCGACCAGCTGCTAAAGCTAAGAGAAGAGTTCACGCTGCTAGAGTCACTGAACGATCCCAACAATGTCTATATGCGCCTGCCATTTACAACAGATATTGACTGATAAGTTCAACAGTTGGGCTGCGATCGCCTACGCACTCACCCCACAAAAGCTTCCGCCTCCACCTCAATTAGCATATCTGGATTAATTAGTCCTTTCACTTCTAACATGGCTGTTACTGGTGGATGTTCACCGAAAAATTCCTGATGAGCGCGGCCAAAGGCTTCCCACTGATTGATGTCAGTGACGTACATGCGCGTGCGCACCACCTGATGAAGGCCCGAGTCCATCGCAACCAGCGTATCTTTAATTATCTCAAAACAGCGACAGGCCTGAGCATAAGCATCACCGGGCGCGAAGGTGTTGCCATCGCTATCGACGGGCGCAGTACCTGATAGGTAGATAGTATTGCCTGCGCGTAGAGCACGGCAGTAGCCAACTTTCGGCTCCCATTCAGTGTGGGTAAAGTGTCTTTGAAAAGCCATTGATCCCTTTAGCGAAACTTCCCAGAAACCACGGCTTGCACGATAGGCTGCAAATTGCTGGGCAAATATTCATTGGCAGCATTAAAAGAAACGCTGGCATCTTTGGAGAGAAATGTCACAATACCTTCTGTTGCAAGAACAAGATCTTCATTAAGATACGATAGCTGGTCAAATTTAGCGAACTGCTGCTGTTGCAACAGCGCTTCAAAAGCGGCAACGTTCTCCAATGAGAGAGTGACTATAGGCTCTCTTACAATCGTCTCTTCTGGAATACGACTATCTCGATCAAAAGACATTGTGCCATCAGCCATCAGCGTAATCGTATCCCTAGTGGATGAGTCGTAGACAGATTGAAAAATAATTTCGGGTTCTCCTTCAGGCACATCGGGCAACTTTCTGGTTCTATAGGCCGGCTCAAAATAGGTTGCAACTTTGCCTATCGCATCACTAGCGATCGCATTCTGCACAGTCCGTTCACCATCTTCATCCAGCTCATACACCCATTCTTTCGGCCCTTCCTCCACCAGTGGCAGCACCTCGTTACCTGACACTATCTCACCCCCATAGGCTTCAACGACTACCATCGGCCAGTCTCTAGATCCTTCTGCAACAATTACCTGAAATCCCGGCGTTACTTCCGTTTGGCAGCTTTCGCTAGCGGTAGGAACCTCTAATTCTAAGCAGATGTCTCGTTCCATAGAACGCACCGCTAGAATCGATAGTTCATCAATAGGCTGCTGAAGCTGCTCGGATACGGTAGCGAGGAGCTTTTGGCTGGTTTGTGTGGAGAAATTGGCGGTGGCAGATTCGGTAGCTTTTGCTAAAGGTTCTAGGCGCAGGCGGCGGGCAGTGCGATCGCTTCGATACACCCAGGTTTGCTGATCGCTTTCAACCGTTATCTGCCAGCCTTCCACATCATGAATACCGCAGTCTTCAGTGCTGCCGTACCGAATGCCTAAGCACTGATCGGGCCATGTTTTTTCAACGGCCTCTTTAATTTCTAGCGTATTGAAAGGAACGTTGAGCCGTCCGGCGAGATCTTGCTGAACGCGGCGGGTGATGAGAGTGGGCAGCGATCGCGGCAAAGGCGATTGAGCTAGCGCCTGCTGAGGTAGAGCTTCTCTTGCAGGCGCCTCAGGTTGTGCTAGCGCCGCCAGGGAAAGGCTATCGCCTAAAATCATCAAACCGATAAAAGCACCTACAAACTTGCTCAGCACGATAAAATCCTTCTCAACAAAAAAGCGTTGTTTCTACAACAAGATTCCCAAAGGATTCCCAAAGGATTCCCAAAGGATTCCTTATTATCCAAACATACATAGCCAGGTAAGCCGCTTGTGCACCTAGATAGACCAGTTACAGAACCGTTAGCTTTTTATTGACGCAGATGATATCCGATCTTTCTTTTAGGCTTCTAGCACTTTCAAGTAGGCCTTAACGGCTTCAGCGTAGCCTAGCTCTAGAGCATCTGCCGTCAGAGCATGACCAATAGAAACTTCCAGCAAATTAGGAATTTCTTTAAATTTAGGCAGATTGTCTAAGCTGAGATCGTGACCACCGTTAACGCCAAGACCCAGTGACTGCGCACATTCTGCGGCCTGCCTATACACTTCAAAGATCTCTTCTCCTTTGCCCTCTCGGTAGGCCGTAGCGTAAGGCTCTGTGTATAGTTCGATTCGTTCACACGCCAGCGCGGGCACAAGCTTAATTTGTTCTATATCTGGATCTATAAACAGACTAACGCGACAGCCCAGCTCGTTGAGTTCACTGATGATAGGCTTTAGCTTTTCTGCATCTTGAGTCACGTTCCAGCCGTGATCAGAGGTGTTTTGAGTGAGATCATCAGGAACAAGGGTGCACTGGTGCGGGCGAACCTCACGGATGATGTCCATGAAAGGAGATTCTAGCGGGTTGCCTTCAATGTTGTATTCGATGGTGGGGTGATCTTCAAGGAGCTTGGCTAAATCGTAGACATCAGTGCGACGGATGTGGCGTTCGTCGGGGCGAGGGTGGACGGTGAGGCCGTGGGCTCCAGCGTTGATGCTAATGAGACCCATTTTGACAACGCTGGGAATGTCGAGGGGGCGAGCGTTGCGGAGCAGGGCGACTTTGTTGAGGTTGACGCTGAGATTTGTCATATTTTAGGAGCAAGGAAAAGAGAGAGTTTTAGATAAGCGCGTTCAGATCAGCGCGTTACCGCAAGCGCCGCAGAATTTGTCGGTGGGAGCAGCAGGCGCGCCGCACTGGGTACAAAATCGATTTGCTTTTTGGTCGGGTTCTTGGGAAGTTGCGTTTGTCTGCTCGGCCTGTGAGGGTTCGCTCATGCTCATGGACATGTTGCCGAGCTGCATGCTCATGGGATTGTTGTTCATTTGCATCGGAGGCATCATCGGGCTCATGGACGGCATGGGGGCCATCGATGGCATCGAAAGATTAGGCATTGAGCTGGCAGTCGCATTACTCACGGATTTGGCTGAGACAGATTCCATTGAGACAGGCTGGGTCTGCGCTATGGCTGTAGCGATCGCCTCTGTTGGCCCGCTCATCTGCACCTGCCCGTTCTGACACTGAACGTAATAGGTTTGACGAGCCGCTTCAATTACAATTACGGCCGCTTGACCAAGGCGGTATAGCTGGGGCGCACTTGTCCATTCTCCCGTTGAGAATCCATTGCTGCTCTGCTGCTGCTGACCGGCACCACCGCTGCTTAAGGTGACCGTCGTGCTATCGCCCTGATTAGACAGATAAAGCAGCTGATTGGGACTAAGCTGACATCTATATGCACTAGCCATAAGTATTTAGACCTAACGTATGCCTAATGGATCACGCAAACGATCCCTGGCTTTGATAGGGTCAGTATACTTTTTGCTTAGAGTCCTTAACAAACTAGAGCTTTTAAATAGATGACTTATTGCCTCGGAATTTCGGTTGAGAAAGGCCTGGTGTTTGCAGCCGATTCGCGAACGAATGCGGGAGTGGACTACATTTCTTCGTATCAAAAGCTGTTTGACTTTTCGGTTCCAGGCGATCGCGTCATCATCCTTTGTACCGCTGGCAGCCTCTCGACCTCCCAATCCGTCATCCACACGCTAGAGCAGCATCTTAAAACAGACGCCGACGTGAATCTGCACACGCTGCCTTCTATGCATGCGGTGGCGGGCTACATTGGCGAAACGATGCGCCACATTCAGGACAAGGAACGGCCCTGGTTAGAAAAAGACGGGATTGACTACCAGAGCACGTTTATTGTGGGCGGGCAGATCGCAGGCGAGTCGCCAGGGGTTTACCTGGTGTATAGCCAGGGTAATTTTATTGAAGCCACGCCGGAGACGCCATTTTTGCAGATTGGTGAGACCAAGTATGGCAAGCCGATTTTAGATAGAACGGTGCATTACGAGACGCCGTTAGATCGAGCAGCGAAAACGGCGCTGCTGTCGCTAGATTCTACGATGCGCTCAAATATATCGGTGGGCCCGCCGATTGATATGGTGCTGTATGAGACGGACGCGCTGGAAATTCGCGATCGCGTTCAGCTACAAGAGAACGATCCGTATTTGGCTAAGATGCGGCACTACTGGGAGGAGTCGCTTTCAGCCGCCTCTGAACATCTGCCGAGAATTGAGTGGAATAGAGTGGCGGTGTCTTCTGAGCCGGATGAGATTGGCTAGGCTAAGGTTCTGGCACTGAGGCGACAGGCTGCGTTTTGTAGCCGCCTTTACCATCAGGAACCGCTTCGACGATGAGGGTGAGGGCTTCATTGGCTAGCAGTAGGCGATCGCCTGCTGCATCAAACCGAACGCTGCTTTTACCTAGCACACCGTCCGCCGTGAAATTTTCAGCGGCCAAAATTGCTCTGAGCGCCTTTCGATCGGGTGCGGAAGATATGCTTTTGCCCTGTTTTTCTGCGCCTTTCGCGATCGCCTGAAGCGCGTCGTAGGCCATCGCACTACGCCAGCTTTTGCCCTCGGTTTTCCCAAACACTGCGCCGGTGTTTTGCCCGCTTTGCTCATGCCAGGGAATGGCGAATCGGGTGCCGTTAATGCGATCGCCCCACACCTCAAAATTGCTGTTGCCATAGGCCGCGTCCCCCGCCCAAATCGGCACCGCCGGATTTATTGCAGCCAGCAATCGACCGGCCTGGGCTCTCACTTCAGCGCTGGGCAGAAAAATAAGCGCCTGAGCCTTGGGTGCCGCTCGCAGGCAAGCCGTTGGATTAAAGCCACCTGGCTCTGAAAAATTACAGACATGCTTAATCGCAATACCCGCCGCTTGTAGCGTTTCTTGCATCACAGCTTCAAGCGAGCGGCTGTACTCACCCCCTTTGTCATAGGCCATCAAAACCGATGTAATATTCTCTCTTTTCAAATCTCGAACAATAGCCTCAGCATTTGCTTTGTCATTGGGCGATACTCGAAAGATATGTTCGCCCAAATCGATGGTTACATCCGCTAATGCCTGATCGGTTGACGCGCCGGATCGAATGGCCGTACTTGAGGGTGAAACCGCAACAACCTCTGCGCGGTTGTAAATATCCGAAGCCCGGTAGGTTGCACCGCTGCTATAGTGACCCACCACCGCAAACACAGCAGGATCTTCTACCAGTACGCTAGCTACGCGCGCCGCCTGGTCGGATAGGTTAAAGTCTTCAGCGCTGTCGTCGTTGACAATTTCGATCAAAACTTTGTAGCCACCGCTGCGCTGATTGAGCTGCTGCTGCGATCGCTCAATGCCGCGTAAAATCTCTTGGGCCGTATAGGTAGATTCGCCGCGTAAAGGCACCACCACGGCGACCACAATCATGCGAGTTTGCAGCGCCTTTAAATCGGTCTTTGAGGCCTGCGCGAGGCTGATGCCTTTTGGCAAGAATTTTTCAAGGACAGCGGCGTTGTTGCGGTAGATTTGAACCTCAGCATCACTGGGGCAGCGCAGTGAGAACGCAGCGAAGTCAGCCGCTGCGGCTATATAGTCTCCAGCCGCCATTTTTGCGGCGCCGCTATTTCTGATTGAATCGTTGCAGCTCTCAAAAGATGACGTAGGTGTCAAAATACGGCTGCCTAAGCTCGTCTCTGGATCGGCAAGGCTCGCATAGGCTTCAACCTGAGGCTGCGTGAGGCCTTTGGTCATGCCAGCGATCGCACCTCCCATCAGTAAAAGAAAACCCGCTATCAGCAGCCGCTTTTTCAGGCTCGCTCGGACGCCTACAGACTTTGACGGCCACTGCAACGGCGGCTGACTTGGGTTTTGCGACACAATCGGCAGCCAGGTAGCAGAAGGCAGCGGATTGTAAAAGTCGTTTTCTAGCCAGTCCAGCTCTCGTCTGGCAGCTCGAACCGCGCGGTAAAACTGCTTGTGCTCAGCAAACTGTCGCAAAAATTCTTGAATAAAGCGTCTGGCCACAACATCGGCCACGGGCTCACGCATCACAATCGAAGTTGGCACCTTAACTTGAGCCAGCAAATTGGCAATGCCAAGTCCGTCACAGGAGTTAAAAATCGCCAGCTTCAGCCCTTTTTGAACCGCACGGCGCAGGTCTTCTTTGAGCTGGCCAACCGCAATAAAACGGGGCTGGCCGTCTGGAAATTCTCCAATTTGTAACGTACCAGATTCTAAGCTGCCCGCAGGCTCGGAGCGGCTGTGTCCTGCAAAAAACAGAACATCCCAAGGCTGTTGATTAAGGGTGGTGCGCAGCGCTTCTTTAGTCGGCTGGTTAAGCTCGGTTATGGTCACGTCTGGGCGGGTTTGAAGCTGCGCCCAAGCACTTCGATCGGCGTCCGTGTTGATGCCACCGCTGGCGCTGCCGTAGATAGCTAAAATTCGCAGCGGCCCTTCAGTGATGCTGGACTGCGGCGCTATTTTAGCCTGCAAAACGACTTCGGCATTGAGTAAGTCGGCGCGAAATAAGTCCCATACGTGCCAGGGCAGGCGGCGGAGCTGGTCGGCCTCGGGCACGCGAAAGTTGAAGATGATAGGTACGGAGTCATCTTCGTGAATGATACGCTCGCCGCGAATGCTCGCGCGCAGATGATTAAAGCTGCTGTCTTGAAACCACTGCATCAGCGCCTGTTCTAAGGCTTTGGCGGCGGTGCGACAGTCCTGTACGGCTGAGCGGCTATGGGTAGGTTGATTGGGAACCGGGGTAATCGCGCGGCTGCTTGAGGCGTCCCCGGTGGCTATATAGCGCGATCGCCAGACGCGGTAAAGAGCGGGAATTTCGGGCGCAGGCGGGAGCGGGGGCAAGTCGTCAGTTTGGTGCGCGCGTCTGCCTTCGACCAGAATCTCCAGGCCTATTTTAAAGCCGTCTTTGAAGTTTCCTTTTAAGAAATCGATTACAACAGCCACGTCTTGGTTCGGCTGAGTCGTCATGGGTCGCCCGTTTGTGGTTATAGATACAGAGAGTTAAATATGTGCGGTGTTTATTTGTTTACTTTAGTGATCGAGCGATACCGCCGTCTTTCATAAACCTGCAAGCTATGGTTCTGTAGGCGGCAACACAAACGTGTGGGTTGCGGTTTCGGCTTCGTAGTGAATTTTCAGACTAAAGCAGTCACCTGCTTCGGCTGTAAATAAGTACTCTAGCGGGTCGCCGTGCGTTGCGGGCATCAGATCGCAGAAGGTGCGATGGTGTAGCCTCTCCTGCGGAGAATCGTCATCGTTTTTGTCATTGGGAGTCACCTCACTATCTTCTTCAACACCTTGCAGCCGCAGCTTTTCGGGCAGTGCCTGTAAGCGACCAGCGGCATAGAGCCGGCAGCCTACTAAAAACGTTCCGTCGGGCTTGGTGATAATTCCCACCAGCAGCGCCGCTGAAAGCCCGTTTAGCTCATCGGCCAGCAGCTTTACGCTCATTGCTGGCATTTGAAGGCGAGCCTTTTCGCCGGGTCTGTCACTGGGCCTATCAGTCAGCTCGTCGATAGGCCCGTTTAGCTGAACCAAGCGCTCGGCGGCCTGCCAGCGAGCAACATCATCGGTCGTTGTGGCCAGCACTTCAAGTAGAGCATCGACACTTCTATCCCCCATCGGCTGACGGGCTAGCGGCTGTGAGCTGCGCATGGCCATCCGTGGAATGGCCGCAGGCTGTAGGGCAGCCGGTAGATCGTTGAGCCTTTGCCATCCGGCGACTAAGCCTTTGGCCCAGTCGGTAGCAGAAATGCGAGGTGAGACTGTTGAAGACTGTTCTAGGGCTTCAGTAAATGCGGCCAGCGGCTGTAGGTAGCTTAAGGGAAGTTCGCTGACGGTCACATTTGACGTGAAGCCTAGAATTTGAGCGGTGTGGTAGGGCGGTGTAAGAGCGATGAAAAGGTAGCCTTTACGCGTTCTTTCAGACGGCATTTGGCCTGCATTTCTATCTATCTCAGGAATTTTGCACTTATCTGCGCCCGGTGACACCGCGCAGCAGGCTACGTAGCCGCCGAGTTCTTCTATGTGTAGGGTCAGGCCGCTAGAGGATGAGTCTAGACGATGGGGAACGGCGATAAGGCGGAGGTAGTACTGCACAACTAGAGTGGCGAGCGATCGCTGATACCTTTCTTCAGCTGTTTCTAACTGGCCTGCATCGGCTTCAGCCTGCTGGCGCAATCGGGAACTAATCGGAATTGGGAGCGGTGGCCAGTCTAATAAAGTGTTCATAAATGGGGTGTATAAAGGGATAGATGCGGCCTATTGGTTACCGCTTTGCTGTAGAAAATCACCGATATGAGGCTGGCACCGCTCTCGCCAAAATCGCCGCAGTTTGGCGTAGGGGTACTGCCATCGCTCAGCGAGCTTAGTGAACAGCTGCGTTAGATCGGTGGGCTGAGCGATAACGCTGCTAGCTTCGCTGTCTAGATCAGAAAACATTTCGTAGAGCTGGGCGGGCGCTTTGCTTAAGCTTCTGAGCTTGAAAATATGGTCTAGGATCGCTTTGATGATGGTTTGAGCGTTGAGTTCTTGGCGATCGCTAATGGCCGTCCGCTTCAGCTGGCCCGTTTTATCCTCACGCACCCAGCGGTACAGCTCCTCTAAAATCTGGTATTCCGCTTCTTCTATCAGCGGCTCATACGCATCGGGGGCGCCTTCTAACTGAGCCATTTCCTCTGTCGCTCTTATCTTGTTAGGCAGGCTTCGGTAGCGAGCTCGGTTGATTTTACTGGCCGCATAAAACAAGTTGCGGTTGAACCAAACCACCGGCCCTGCCTTGGCCGGATCGTATTCGTCGATATGCTCACAGAACCACAGCATGGTTTCATGTAGCGCTTCGGAATATAGCTCCGACGGCAGATTAGGAATGTGCGTGGTGACCTTGCCAGAGCTTTGAATTTTGGTGAGCATTAGGGTGATCAGGTTGCGGCGATCGCGACTCTGCGGCGGCAGCGACTGAATCTGTTGAATAATGCCGATGAGCACTTCGTCTATTTCTAGCGAAGCCACTATTTTCTCTAGCGTGAGCTGGCACCAAACGGAAAGCCGAGCCGGGTTGTCACAGCAGTGTAGCCGCCTGAGCAGTCGCTGCTGGCTGATGTCACGCCAGCGCTCAGGTACCGTGCTATCTAGCAGCGATTGAAATTCATAACACCGTGCGAGTGCCGCCTGTGCTTTTTGCATCAGCTGCTGTGCGTCCTGAGTGAGCAAATCGCTTGCGGCACACTTATCTATCAGCTGTTGGTATCGATGTAAAAAGTCAGCGGCAGTTTTCATAAATGCTTTTGGAATATTGAAATGAGGAGCGTCAACCGTTGCCAATCAACCGTCAGTCAATAGAATCAAACCTGCATTTCACGTTTCCGGTAGCACTGGTCTCTTCTGCGATCACTTTCACCAGCTGAGCCGCCGCTGTGCGATCGCCCTTGTCAAACCGCATGCCCTGCGCGTCAGAAACATCTTCTACCACAAAGTCTGGACGATTCAGAACCTCGTGAATGCCCGCTCTGGTTGGGCTTTCTCGCATGGCCGCAACCATTGCCTGCGTAGCGTTATAGGTCATCGCAGTGGCAAAATTCACCTCGCCGCGCCAAAACTGCATGCTGCTGGCTACCTTCGTAAAGTCAGGATTCGCCGTTCGGCCATCCGCTTTCCAGGCAATGGTCATTACCATCCCTTCAATCTCCGGACAGGTAGTTTTGAGGACTTCTTCTCGATATAGATTGGTCACACCCAGCAAGCCCAGTCCCTGCTGGCTAGCGGCTTTTGCGATCGCCTGAGCTTTTAGCACTGAAGTATTGTCAGGAATCAACATCACCGCATCCGCACCCTGTCTTTTGGCGATACGCACCATTTTTTTGGCCGTGCTGTCTACATCTCTTTCAAAGTCGGGACTGGTGAGATCAAAGTTGTTGGTAATGGTGCCGCCCGCCTGCGTAAACGACTGCGCAAACTCAGCTTGTAAGCCCTCACTGTAAAGGGCTCTGGGCTTACCTACTCTGGCAGCATCCAGTGAAAACGTCGCAACGCTGCGATAGCCCGCCTGCTGATAGGCATACTGCGCCAGCGTCTTTTGAGCATCTCGCATGTTGATAGTGGCGCGAAAGACCCAGCCAGTTTCACCCTTTAGCTCGCGCGTGGTGCTCACAGGCGTCATAAATACCAGGGCGCGGCGAGCGTCATAAACGGAGGCAGCTTCTACCGTTACGCCGCTCGTCCAGTGACCAATTACCGCCAGCACTTGCGGGTAGCTGTCAATCAGCGTCGTGGCGATCGCCTTGGCCACTTCTGGCTTGTCACCATCGTCAATCACCATCAGCTTCACCGGCACGCCCGCTACGCCGCCTTGCTGATTTGTCAGCGTTTGCGACTGAGCCGCCCCGCGCAGCATTTCAATCGCATTTTTGGGGCTAGGCCAGTCGATAGGAACAGATACCGCGAGCATATGGGAGGGCTTATCGCCAATGAGCGCGTTGTTTTTATAGATGAGAACTTCAGGGGAAGGACATAAGGCCCAGGCCTGTTCAAAGGCGGTGACCGCTAGCTCGTATTGACGCGATCGCATGGCGCGAATGCCTGCTCTCTTTTGAGTGATAAAGCTAGACTTTTTACTGTCAGGGCAAGGAATCGCGTTGACTTCGTTTCTAATCATTTCGCGATCGCCCGTACTAAATCGCTCTTCTAAAGACATATATCTTGTCGGCGGGGTCGCGTTCTCCTGCTCTTCAGCGGTTGACAAAAAATAGTCTTCTTCTGGGAGCAACAGAGAAATACCTTTGCCTAGCAGCATGGCTAGCAGCAAAAGCAACGCGCCGACTCTCCACTTATTGATCTGACTCATAGCCGTGTGATTGCGGCCTGATGGCAAAACTGTTTTAGATTGAACAGACGGCGGAGCTGGTGGCGGAACTGCTGGCGGAGTTGTTGTAGGTGCCCAATAGTTAGAAGCGGGCTGACTATAACCAGAAACAGCAGAACCAGAAGCAGAAGCAGAAGGCTCGGAAGCAGCAGAACCGGAAGCTGAAGTATTAATAGCAGCCGGTTGAACAATCGTTCTATGACCGGGGGGCTGAGGAGCGTTTTGAGTGTTTGACGGTTGAATAGCAGGCACGGCTGTGTGCCCTTCAGCGGCGATCGCAGGCGATGGTAGTTGAGGCCAAAGCAGCGGCGACTGGTTTGGATTTTGATAGATAATCGGTAGCCAGGTCGCCGCCGGACAGGCTCTAGCCCCGTCAGACTCTAGCCATTGCAGCCTGCCGCGAGCGGTTCTGACTGCGGCTGCAAGCGTTAGCTGGCCCTGAGAAAACGCTTCTAGAAAGTACTCCAAAAAGTAACGCGCAACGCGATCGGACACAGGCTCTCTCATCACAATGCTGATAGGCACCCGACGCGCAGCCAGGTAGTCAGCCAGAGAAAGACCATCACAGGAGTTAAAAATCGCTAGCTTTAGTCCGTTTTCTACCGCCTTATTAAGACTCGACTTTAAGTCTCTCAGCGTTAGCACCACGTCGTCTTTGAGCTGAATAATGCCGCCGGAGGTATCGTCGCAGCCGCTGCTATGGCCTGCGAAAAACAGCATGTCCCAATGCCCCTGCCACAGCGCGTCTTGCAGCTCACGCGGGCTAGGCTGATTCAGCAAGGTCAGCTGCGCGCCTTTACTCCCCAAACTTTGTTCTAACAGCGCCAAATCACGATTGAGCTGCAAGCCACCTGAGGACGTGCCAAATACGGCCAAGATCTTCATCGGAGCCGTGAGCTGATGGTTGCTCGGAGATACAGGCGCACTCAAAATCATTTCTGAGCGCGGCAAATCTTGTTCAAACAGCACCCACGTATGCCACGGCAGCTTGCGCAACAGAATATCTTGCTCCGGGCTGCCGGTGTTTACATCCAACAGAATAGAGGCGTGCTGTAGCTGGCGCAGCTCCACAGCCGAAACCACAGAGCGCCGCAGAGCCTCAAAGTTTGGCTTGGCAAACCACGCCAAGCACATATCTTCAAACGCGATGGTGGCTTTTTTGCAGTCGCTTTGACGCTCGGCGTAGCTGCGCTGCGTCGTTTGGCCAGAGACGGGCTGAATTTTGCGAGTGTTGCCCAGCGTGTGATAGAGACTTCGCCAGAGGCTGTAGCGCTCAGGTAGCTGGGGGCAAGGGGGCAGCGTGTACTTTTGCTGAGGCCTGAAGCTGCCGGGTTCTAAGATGTCGAGAGTGGCTGCAAAGCCCTTTTCAAAGCTGCCATCGTGAATGCGCAGGACAAAAATGACTTGAGGGGCGATCGCATTATTCTGAGTTGAAGGGAGCGGTGAGTGAGTCGGGGGGGTGGGGGGCGTGTGCGGAGACGGTGCTGTCATCTTAGAAACCCTGGGGGGTGGCTTACTTTAAACTATAAAATGCTCTGTGACACGGGCGGCATTGCGGCTGATGTTGAGCGTAAAGCGATCGCCCGCTGCGGCCGTAAACTTAAACTGAATAAAGTCGTCTTGCGATCGCGATTGAATTGAAAAGACCGTATCGCCCGCCTCGTTGAGCCCGGTTAAAGCGAGGTTGCAAGGCAGATAAGGACTTTCTCCAAACGGCAGCAGTCGGATTAAGATCAGTCTCTCCTGGTTAGGCTTGGTCAAGATGCCAACCAGCAGCGTAATAGTGTGTCCCTCAAGATACAGACCCAAATCTTTAGCGCGAAGAATAGGACTGTCAGGATGAACAGGATTTAACGACCATAGCGCCTCTGCGGCTTGCCAGCGTTGTTCATCATCTAGGCTGTGGTGAATGGTCTCTAGCAGGGAGGCTTCGGTGGGCGGCGCTTCAGCAGGTGGGGTCGTTGTGCTGCGAAAGCAAGGAATGCTAGCAGGCGAGCGGCGGGCAAAACGGGCTTGCGACTGTGAAATTTGCTGCCAGCTCGACTCGACTTTACCAACCAGCCACTTTTGTAAGTGCGTGATAGAGGTCTCGCTCAAACGGCTAATCAGCGCGGTAAGCGGCTGCAAGGCTGGCAAACTGATATGGTCTGCGGAACGTTCGGCAACGCACTCTGCGGGCATAAATCCCAACAGCTTTGATTCTCTTCGAGATAAATCGATTTGAACTGCCAGCGTGCCCAAGCATCCAGCGTTCGAGCTTTTGTGATGTAGGCTGCGGTGATTTAGCGGCTGGCCCACGATAACGGGCAGGCAGCGTAAGGCTAAAGCGGGTGCAATCTGAAGTGCTTGAACGCCGGGAGCCGCAGGGTGAGGGGCAGATAAGTTCGCCAGATAGTTCGTCAGATAGTTCGCTGGCAATTCCTAAGAGCTTGAGATAGTAGCGGGCAGAGAGTGCCGCTAGCATCCCGCATTTTATCTGCTGGGCGATCGCCGGGTCGCTGGCGCTAGCAGCCTGGGCGATCGCCTGCTGATAGTCTGCCTGACACAGCGGCAGCCTGAGCGAGTGTATTGGTGTTTCCATAAGAAGTGCCTGGGTGAGATTGGCGCGAGATTGGCCCAGAAAGAACTGAATGACATACTCCTTGGGCTATAGCGGCAGGGGCGATCGCATCACGAGATAGTTACACTCCTTTACATACGCATAAAAGATGAGTTTTAAAACCCTGTCTAAAAAAATCGTCTAAAAAAATCAAGATATGCTGAACGATGTTTAATTGTAACAGATTGTAAAGTTGTTGTTATTTAGCAGGACTAAGTGCCATAGCCCTTTGTCTGTCGTCAGGCAGGCATTTGTTAATCACTCCTTTTATAGAGCAATCGCTATGGCTACTTTGCAACATCACACAACTCGATCACTACGCTTCTCTCAGGCGTCTAAAGCAGGCCTAGCGCTCGCGGTTGCAATTGGCGGGCTCATCGGTTTGGCGCAGCCAGGATTCTCACTCTCTGAAGAAGAAAGCTACGCGCTGTGCTCAAAGTATCCTCACAACTCTCAGTGCGAAGGCTACGACATTCCCGTCCCCTTGAGCCGTCGAGGGGGGGACGAAGGGGTTTGCGCGCTAAATGCTGAAGCCATTGCCTTGACTGATCAGTGCAAGGTGTCTGTAGAAGGCGATGCGATCAGCGTTTATGTCGAGCAAGGAGAACAGATTGCGGCGATAGGAGACGAGCGACGAACCACGGAGTTTGTTCTATCAATGAGCGATATCAGCACGCTGAGCTACTCAGAAAGCGAATCTGTCAACACTGAAAAGCTGATTACCAATACGTTGCTACTAGGCGTTTGGGGCGTGCTTGCGACCCGGCCCGATAAGGTCTCTCAAATTGAAATACAGTTTGCCCCAGATGCCGCTGATTTGGAGACATCTGGAAACCTGGTATTTGAAACGGGCCGCTCTAATGGTCGCGATATGCGCGATCGCCTGCAAGAAAGCACCGGTCTCACCCCTCGCACCTCACTTTAGGACGGGCTTATGCCACTGATAAAACATTCTAAGGAATTAAAACGTCCACAGAAGAAAGTGGGGCGATCGCGTCAGCAAAAATGGACGCGATCGCCCTTATGGATAATAGGCGTGCTCCTCTGCTTAGTCATTGTCATTGAGCCTGTTGAAATCACCAGGTTTAATCCACCACATAGCGCGTTAGCCAACGCATCTAGCGATGCGCTTGTCTCTATCAAGCAAGAACATGTTCTCAACTTTGAGAGTGAAATTGTGGTTAGCAAAAGCGGTAGCCTGCTAGTCACCGAAAAAATCAAAGTGAATGCAGAAGGCAAAAACATTCAGCGCGGCATCTATCGAGATATTTCACTCATCTCTAAGCTTCATGACAATGCTGTTCCCTTAGAGATTCTTAGGGTTCAGCGAGATGGACAAGATACCCCTTACACCGTTGAAGATCGTAACGGCAGCCTGCGAATCAACATCTTTCAAGAAGACGTGTACATCGTCCCTGGCTGTGTACGAATATAGCCTCACCTATCGCACCAGCCAGCAAATTGACTTTAAAGAAAGCCATCTAAATTGGAACGTAACCGGCGCTGATTGGAAGTCTCCTATCGAAGCAGCGAGCGCTACGATCAAGCTTCCTAAAAGCATTCCTGCGGCAGCTGTATCGCTAGAGGGGTTCATTGGAGAAGCCCGCTTTAAAAAGCAGACCTATAAACAGGTTAAAAAGGGAGAAAATATCTTCGGTATCTCAACTGCTCAGCAAATTAATCCTGGAGAAGGCTTCAGCGTTGTTGTAGATTTTCCTGATGGCTATTTAGAGGGCAGCGATTCTACAACTAAAGAGGGTACGAGTATTGAAGAAGCCTTCGCGGAGAAAATTGTCACTGTTGCACGGGAAGTAGTCCTTGAATACGTTGTTTACGCGCTAATACTTGGCGTTCCTATTGTGCTAATCGTAGTGGTCGGTCACTTTCTCGATGGGATACTGTATATCCGTCACATACTGGTAGGACACGCTTCTAGCGACTACACCAGTCTCTTTGACAGCAGCAAAAGCAATTATCAGAGATCTCGTAGCAATAGCAGCAATGGCTATAGCTATAAACGTAGTCGGAGCGGCAGTAACGGCGGTGACAGCGGTGGTGATGGCTGTGGGGGCGGAAGCGGCGATGGCGGCGGATGCGGGGGCGATGGTGGCGGTTGACGGGGGCGGCGGTGACGGCGGCGGTTAAGCAGCGGGTCTTCTCTGCACATATAAAAACTACGAGGTGTAGGCGTCTAACTTCTCTGCGCCTCTTTCTATTAATTGCTTTCTGTTTTTCTCAGCGTTTATACTCGCATTCAATCGTATAAAAAGTCCTGAAAGCCGCTCAGCATAAACGATTGTAACGTTACCGTCGTCACGCAAAATCAATCGCTATATCCCGGTGTCTGAGGAAAACATTAGGGACATTATTATGGGTAACTACGATTTAGGCACGCTATCTGGCGATATTTCGGCTCAGTTTGACTACGTGAGCGAGTACTCCGGCGCAAGAGATGTATTTGAGTTTGATCTGGTGAACAGTCGCAGCATCAACCTATACATGCACGATATTTCTGCGGGCGATGATGTAGATATTAGTTTGTTTAGAGATAGCAATAATAACGGCGTTTTAGATGCAGGCGATCGCCTAGTAGCCTTCTCTGATAACAGCAGCAATACCAGCGAAGTGATTGACTATAGCGCCTCAGCGGGCACTTACTTTGCACAGGTAGATGCCTACAGCTACAGCGCAGGCTACGACATCGCTTTCTATAACTTAGATCTATCTGCCACACTCGATATTGGCACGCTAGGAAATGACACCATCAGTCGCGATCGCTTCGGGGTCAGCATCGCAGACCCTAAAGATGTCTTTGAGTTTCAAATTACTGAAGCCAGTGAAATCAACCTGAACCTTCACAACATTCATAATGGCGATGCAGACCTGGTTCTTTATGAAGACAGCAACAACAACGGCATTTTTGATGGAGAAGACGCACAGGTTGCTTCTTCTCTAAATCCGGACAGCAGCGACGATATCATTACATACAGCACTAGCGCGGGCACTTATTTTGCTGAAGTCAGCCGATATTCGGGCACGCGCTCAACCGTCTCTTACGATATAGACTTTTCGCTAACGGCTGCAACCGCCGCTACGCCAGAGACCTACCGCCCCTTTGAGGCCAATCGGGTTTTCTCACTCAACAGTAATTTAGGCGCAGAGCATACCATCTACCTAGATTTTGACGGCCACACTACAACAAACACGGCTTGGAATAGCCTCCAAAGCATCATTGAAACAGATGCTTACGATACAGATGGGCTGGCATCCTTCTCGGTAGCTGAGCGAGAGAATATTTGGGAGATATGGCAGCGAGTATCAGAAGACTTTGCCCCTTTTGATGTCAACGTCACCACGGCGCTCCCCACTGAAGACCAGCTGACTAACAGCGGTGGGAGCGATCGCGAATGGGGGGTTCGCGTTGCGATTGGTGGCACCGATGAATGGTACAGACGCGCTACGGGAAGCGGAGCAGGCGGCGTTGCCTTCTTAGGCTCGTTTAATGACAGCATAGACACCCCTACATTTGTTTTTTCAGAAGGGGTGAGTCGCACAAGCAACGTCGCTGAAGTGATTAGCCACGAAGTAGGCCACACGCTGGGCTTAGAGCACGATGGAGACAGCTTGAGCGACTACTACGCGGGCCATACCAACGCCGCTTGGGGCACGATTATGGGCGCAGCTTACAATCAGGCGGTGACTCAATGGAGCCAAGGCGAATACAGAGGGGCCACCAATCAGGAGGATGACCTAGACATTATCACTGGCCAAAATGGATTTGGCTATCGCACTGACGACCATAGCGATCGCATCACGGGAGCCACCGAAATTTCTTTTGACGGTGACGATATCACCGCCTACGGCATCATCGAAACCAACACAGACGTTGACTGGTTCTCTTTCTCTTTGCCTGCAAGAGAAGTCTCAATCGAAATTAATTCGTTTGAACAAGGCGCTAATTTGAACATTCTGGCTAAGCTGTACGATGCTAGCCAGCAGCTCATTGCCACTAGCGACGATATCACCTCTTTAGGCGCGGCATTCTCGGGCACGGCCGACAGCGGACAGTACTACTTGAGCGTGACCGGGACTGGCGACGGCAACCCTAGCGATAGCGGCTACTCTGAATATGGCAGCTTGGGCCAGTACTCTATTTCTGGCAGCATTGCTTAGCAAGCACACGCCTAGCTGTTTAATCGTTTGAAATCTCAGTCAGGCTAATATGACTCCGCAGAGTTGTTTCAGCCTGACTGCCCTTTTGAAAAGTACCGACAACAGGGGCGGCTTGTTTTGGATCGATTGCAGCGGCTAAGGCAATATGGCGATCGCCCACCGCCAAACCCAACGTCGGGTCAAACCCGCGCCATCCCCCACCCGGCACATACACCTCCACCCAAGCGTGCAGGTCATGTGGCACATCGCCATCCAAATCGCCTTCTTGATAGCCGCTGACAAACCGAGCCGCTAGGCCCACTGCCCGACAGATCGCGACAAACAATACGGCGTAGTCCCGGCAGGTACCCGAGCGTTTTGCGAGCGTCACTGCTGGCGGATACGGATCGCCTTCTAAGCGCTGCTGGTAGGCACATTGTTCTGGAATGAACTGAGTAAGGTTGGTAAGAAAGTAGCCCACGTTGTGGTTGCTTTCTCGCTTAAGCTGACGGGCAGTGTTGATGACCTCAGGTGATATGGCCTCATCAATTCCCCAGCCAGCGGGCCATTCAAAGTAAGGCTTTAGCTGTAGGGCGATCGCACTGGGATAGTCAACCGGCAGATGCAAGGCCCAGGGCTCCGCTACATAATCAAACGGATTCTCACGCGTTGTTTCTACCTCACTGGTGGTGACGATTCTCAAGGAGTCTATGGCCGCATCAAACGTCACCTGCAAACAGGTATTACCGTTCGCATCTAGCCAGTACCGTCGCTGGCTCGGCTCAGGCGAAACAGTAGTCTCGAACTGGCGCAGCCACTGAACGCCGTCGTTGCGAGGACACAGCCTGAGCGTGTGAGGCTGTAGCTGAACCGGCTGGCTGTACTGATAGTGAGTGTCGTGAGTGATGCGATAGTGCACGCGGCTTACGTTGCTCCACTAAGGGTTGCGCTCTGGGCGGTTGAGTTCTGAGACATTGACATAGATGGAGTCACCATTGGGACAGCTGAGGGTGGAATGGCGATGAAGTCGGTGTAGACGCACTCACCTACCTGATTGAGTCGCCCCTGTAAGTTGTCTAAAAACTCATGCATTCCCTGCTGAAAGATCTCTTCAAACGTCACGTACTCCAGTTCAGATCTGAGTCGGCCCAAAGCTCGTTCGCTGGGCATGGCCTGTTCGAAGGTACCCGCGATCGCCTTCAAAGACTCCTCAGCCCTGCGCAGGCTAAACTTAATCGATCTTGGAAAGTACGGATCAAAAATCAAGAACCTGGCAATGCTAGTCGGTGAAACCGTGTGCTCAGTTTTGCGATACATTTCATACGCGCTCGCTGACTTTAGCAGCGAAATCCACTGTAAGTTGTCCAGCGGTGAGCCCACTTCTGTCACCGATGGCAGCAGCAAAAAGTACTTCACATCCAAAATGCGGCTGGTTTTATCGGCCCGCTCCAGATAGCGGCCGAGCCTGCCAAAGTGCCAGCTTTCGTTCCAAGAAGCCGTGGCATTCATCACGCCCACGAAGCGATGGCTGGCAATTTTCACCTCGGCATAAAAAGCATAAATCGCTTGAATATCGTCTGGCTTGTGCTTAGCGGCATCTTCTACCATCAGATAAAAGCTGTTGACTTGCTCCCACATTTCTGAAGAGATAGTTTCTCTGACCGAGCGGGCGTTTTCTCTGGCCGCGCGAACGCAAGAGAGAATTGAGTTAGGAGACCGGCTGTCGAAGGTGAGAAAGTTGAGGACGTTTTTACCGGTAGGGTCGCTGTAGAGCTGTTGAAAAAGGAGGCGATCGCCCGTCACCGAAATCAGCGGCTCCCACTGTTGTTCTACACCCACCAAATTGTCCATTAGCAAGTTGAGGTTAACCTCAACAAAGCGAGCTACATTTTCAGCCCGCTCTACATAGCGATTGAGCCAGTAAATAGAATCTGCAACACGACTTAGCATAATCTCTCTTTATCCAACAACTTGCAACCCAAAAACTTACACATTCACAACCCAAGTATCCTTACTCCCGCCGCCCTGCGAAGAGTTCACCACCAGCGATCCGGCCTTCAGCGCCACCCGAGTGAGCCCGCCCGGATTTACATACGGCGGAGAGGCAGACTCTCCCGCCTGTCCGTACAAAATAAACGGTCGTAAATCCACGTGCCGCCCCTGAAAAGATCCGTCTATCAGCGTTGGCGAGCGAGACAAACACAGCGTCGGCTGCGCAATATAGCCTCGTGGATTGCTTTTAATCTTTTCAGCAAACGCATCCTGTTCTGCTTTTTCAGACTGCGTGCCAATCAGCATGCCATAGCCGCCTGAAGCATCGGTGGCCTTAACCACCAGCGAATCTAGGTTTTGCAGCACGTGCGCCTGTTGCTTTTCATCCTCGCAAAAGTAGGTCGGCACGTTAGGAATAATCTGTTCTTCATCCAAATAGTAGCGAATCATTTCTGGGACGTAGGCGTACACCAGCTTGTCATCAGCGATGCCGGTACCTGGTGCGTTCGCGATCGCTACTCTCCCCTGCCGGTACACCTCCATCAGCCCCGGCACGCCCAGCCTAGAATCTGAGCGAAACACCGTCGGATCAATAAAATCATCATCAATCCGCCGGTAAATCACGTCCACCTGACGCAATCCCTTCGTCGTTCGCATTTTGACATGGCCATCATCCACCACCAAATCACGCCCTTCTACCAGCGTAATGCCCATCTGCTGCGCTAAAAATGAATGCTCAAAATAAGCTGAGTTAAACGCGCCCGGGCTGAGGATCACCACCATAGGCTCGCTGATACTCTCAGGTGCTAGCTGTCGCAGCGTATTCAATAGCTGGCTGGGATAGTCGTCTACCGCCTTGATGTCCATCGCCTCAAACAGGTGAGGAAAAGAGCTTTTCATCACCGAGCGATTTTCAAGCACATACGAGACGCCCGACGGACAGCGAAGATTGTCTTCGAGTACGTACCATTTGCCCTGGCGATCGCGCACCAAATCAGTTCCGGTAATATGGCACCATACCCCTCGCTGCGGCTTTAGCCCCATACACGGCGGCAAAAACCCAGACGCCGACTCCACCGTGGCCCGTGGAATCACCCCGTCTTTAATAATCTTTTGATCGTTATAAATATCGTCGAGAAAGCAGTTCAGAGCCGTAATTCGCTGCTGCAATCCTTTTTCTAGCCACTGCCAATCGTCCGCAGGCACCACCCGAGGCACCACGTCAAACGGGAACACCTTCTCTGCACCCTGCTCATCGCCGTACACATTAAACGTTACGCCCTGGCGAAACAGCGTATTTTGCGCAGCCTGCTGACGCTGCACCAAATCTTCAATAGAGACTGAGCCAATGCGCTCAACCAGCAGCTTGGCCGACTGGCGAGGTTGCCCTGAAGCGGCAAACAGCTCATCGTAAAAATCGCCCGGATCGTAGTCTTTAAAGGACATAGCAGCACCATAAAGCGCTTAGTAAAAGTATGAGTAGTGACTGTGCTAAAAAACACAATCATCTACTATAAATATCACTTTTCTATACGCTTAAAGTGTAGGAATTAAGACGGTTTTGTGCACCTTTGTGTGGTATTCAACGCTTGGTATTAATTCCTAAGCTAGCTGCAACTCTCCTTTCAGCGTCACCACCGCCTGACCGCTGATGAGCACCCTGTTCTTTTCAGCATCTTCTGCATTGTCAACACACTCAACGCGAATCACCCCGCCTCTTTCCGAGACTTGCTGAGCGAGCATCACCGTCTTATCTAGCTTGGCTTGCCAGTAAGGGGCCAGCGACGTGTGCGCCGAACCGGTCACCGGATCTTCGTTGATACCGACGCTAGGGCCAAAAAAGCGACTGACGAAATCGTAGCCTTCGCTATCGGCAGCTGCGGTCACAATCACGCCCTGCACGGGCAGCTTTTTCATTTCATCAAAGTCGGGGGTCATCGCTCGCAGCGCAGCTTCAGAATGAACTTCTACGAGGTAGTTGACGCTGCTTTTGGTGACGCTGCGAATGTTGCCCTGACAGCAAAGAGACTTTATCAGCTGCGGCATCACGTGCGTATCGCGAACCGGCTGTGAGGGAAAGTCCATTTCAATCCAGCCATCTTCTTTTTGCTGGGCGCTCAGCCAGCCAGAGCGTGTCTGAAATCGGGCGGTGTCTGCTTTGCCAATGTGGCCTTCGCTCCAGAGGGTATGAGCGCTGGCTAAGGTGGCATGGCCACACAAATCGACTTCTACAGCAGGGGTGAACCAGCGCAGGCTAAAGCCGCCATCTATAGGATACAAAAAGGCAGTTTCAGAGAGGTTCATTTCGGCGGCGATCGCCTGCATTAGCCCATCTGCTAGCGGTTCGTCGGTCACGCACACCGCCGCCGGATTGCCTGAAAAAGGCTCATTTGTAAATGCGTCTACCTGAACAACCCTAAGTTCCATCACAGTCTCCTTTATTCGTTTCGCTTTTATGTCATAGAGCTTACTTCAAAAACTAAGCCGGACTTCTTGTCTCAAACCAGATACGAACGTCTTGCTCTGTATCGAAAACGAGTCTCGTATCCGAGCTAGCCTCATACACAATCCACTGCGAAGTGCCGTTAGCAAGCATCTTTTCACGAATTGAGAGAGTCTGCGCGCCCGTCAAAAAATCAACGAGTGCCTGGGTGCATCGCTTCAGCTTCGGTATTCGGGCGGGCGCTTTGCTGCCTACAATTCGGTAAAATTCTGACTCTAGCGAATGGCTGCTGGGCGCGTGAAAGTTCGTCACTGCACTCGACCTTTGATAACAACACGTTCACTATGCAGCTTTGAACCTGTGCTTCGGAAGGTACGCTTTAACTCACTTTGGCTAGACCAGTTGACAGACCTTGTTGACAGGTTCTGAGTAGGAGGTCAGCTCGATTTTTGCTGTAGCTGTTGTGCTGGCTCATCAGGCACGGCCTGATCAGGAAGGTCTGTGCGGGTACTCAAAAAGGCAAAAAGAGAGAGCCCTACTAGAAAAGTCACTGCGCTCACAGCGACCGCAATCCATGCTGTCGGACGGTGGCTCTGATGCGCAGGTGAAGATGACTCGGTGGCATTTAGGCTAACCGCTTCCGGGCTAATCTCTGAGCTAGTCTCATGAGGCTGTTTGTTCGTGTTGTCTACGCCGCTTTCCGTCGATAGGTATGTATAGCTCATAAATCAACGATGGATGAGAACGTGGGTTCTAAAGAGATAGGCTTGCAAAGTAATCTATCCTGAAGCGCCAGGTGTTGTCTGTGCGCTCGATCGCTAAGTTTTGGTGCCTATCCGCGCCAGACCCTGTGTACAAACACTTACCTATGACGAGCACCGGACAGTAAGACAGTCAGTTCCAAACCTTCACCTTTTGGTCTTTGCCACCGCTAATCAGCGTGGGTTCTGTTTGCGACAAATCGTCAGAAGCCGCCTGTTCGGTAGTCACAAAAGCCACTGCCAAAATCCAGTTGGCGCTATTGTCTAGCGTTTTAATCAGCTGGTTGTCGGCAATGTTCCACAGCTTTAGCGCGCTGTCGGTGCCGCTGCTCGCAAGCGTTGTGCCATCTGGGCTAATGGCAACGCTCACAACTCTATCGGTGTGACCGGTCAGCGTCGATTTGAGCTGGCCTGTTTTTAAGTTCCATAGCTTAATGGTTTGATCCCAGCTGCCGCTCGCGAGCGTTTTGTTGTCATGGCTAATGGCGACTGAGCGTACGGCATCTTCATGGCCCTCAAAGGTTTTTAGGAGCTTGCCGCTGGCTAAGTCCCAGTGGCGAATGAGGCGATCGCTACTGCCACTGACAAACGATTTACCATCGGGGGCTATTGCCACTGACCACACAGGCCCATCCACCTGACGGCGATACAGCAGCTGCCCGCTCGGCAAATTGCGTACCGTAATCGTGCCGCTATAGTCGCTGCTAATCAGCGTTTGTTCATCGGGGCTAATGGCGACCGACCACACGGGTGAACCGCCCGCAGGCAAGCTATAGATCAGCTCGCCCGTTTGCGGCTGCCAAACGTTAATGCCATCGCCGCTGCTGCTCACCAGATACTGCCCTGGTTCAGAAATGGCCAGCGATCGCACCGTATCGTCATGGCCCTGTAGCGTTTGAATAATCTCCCCGGTTGTCTGATTCCAAATGTTGATGGTGCCGCTAGCATCGCCGCTGACCACAACCGGCTGACCGTTTATTTGAGGATGCGCCGCGATCGCCCACACCTGATCGTCACTGTCCAAAGAACGCACTAGGCTAAACGTATCTTGAGCAGGGGGGCTAGCCTGCTGCAAATTAGGTGAGCCTGTATCTACATCACGAGAGCGATCGCTATTATCTACACGCACGGCAAAGCTGTTGCTGTTGGCATCTGATAGTACGGACAGGCCAATTAAAGCCATCACAGCAACAACTGCCAGACCAATCCAAGCCAATCCTCTGGCCGGTTTCTGGGTCGGTTCTTGGATCGGTTTCTGTTCGTTCTCTCGCTCTTTTCGCGGCGGATTTTCTGGTCTCTTGTTCTCTGCTTTAACAGCTGGCCGCAGTGGTTGTTCAAGCTGCGCCGTTTCAGCCTGGGTTGGAATCTTTCTAGGCAGTTCTTTCTCGGTGAACTGAGCCCGGTAAGTATGCGCTTCGGTCAGATCAACATTGCTCAAGTTAGCCTGTCGCAAGTCAGCCCTATCCAAATGCGCGCCCGCTAGCCTGGCATCGCTCAAGTTAGCACCCACCAAATTCGCATTGCCAAGATAGGCCCCACGCAAATCTGCTCGGCTTAAGTTAGCCCCCTGGAGATCGGCCCCAATAAAGCAGGCTCGCTGCAAATCAGCCCCTTCAAAGCTGACATCTCTAAAGTCGCCTTCAAAGCCATAGCAGGTACTCAAATTCTGTTCAGAAAAATCACACGGCACGTCTGGGTTGTGCGATCGCCATCGATTCCAGTTTTCTATTCCGCTTGCCAGCCGCTCTACATGGTTCATAGCCCTTAGTTCGATGCCTTCCCTCTGTCTTCAGTATATATACGCTGTCGAAATTCTTTCGGATGCCGCCGAGATACTATGATTCCACGCCAGAACAGCTCTTAAAAGCAACCCTCGAACAGAAGAGTGTTCTAGCAAAAGTGGTGACAAACTGTACCGGGTAAGCCCTGCCGCAATCGGCTAGGCTCTTAATAGATGTCATTAAAAGTCGCGCCGCAATTGGGTCGTGCGCTCAAGTCGTGTGAATAGTGCCGATGAAAATTCCGCTAAATCGTCAGGCCAAACAGCCCATCTATTTGCAGATACGCGATCGCATTGGCCACCTGATTGAAACCGGTCGCTTGCAGCCCAATGCCCAGCTGCCCTCTATCCGCACGCTCGCGCAGACGGCAAACGTTAATAAGCTCACCGTGCTAGAAGCTTACAGCGTATTAGAAGCCGAAGGCCTAGTAAGCGCCAAGCGGGGCTCAGGCTATTTCATCAAAACGCAGGCCGAGCGCAGCCATCAGCCTTCAGACGACTGCGGCACGCAGCTTCAATCCCGCTCAAACCGTCATTCTGCCCACTGACGGCATCCACGCCTTTCCTGAGATCTACGCCGCCTCACTTCACTCCCACGCCCGCGCCGACTACATTGACTTCGGCATCGGCTTTCCCCAGCCCAGCGGCCTAGACGATCTTCAGCGTATCGCCCGCCGCGCTATGAAAGAAGCCCATACCTTCTTTCACCCCGGTGACCCTCAAGGCGACATCGGCCTGCGTCAGCAGATTGCTCAAATTCTGGTTCAACAGGGCCTTGAAGTCTCTTTTGAAAATCTCATCGTCACCAGTGGCTCTATGCAGTCGCTCTCTCTTTTAGCAGAACACTTTGTCGCTTCCGGCGATCGCGTCATTGTAGAAGCGCCCACCTACCACGGCTTTCTCTCCAGCCTTCAGCAGCGCAACGCCCAAATCATCGGCATCCCCATGACGCCCCAGGGCATTAACCTAGACCTGCTGGCCCAATACCTTGCCAGCCACCGTCCCAAGCTGATCTACACCATCAGCACTCTGCACAATCCCACCGGTATCACCACCTCCGTCGAGCATCGCAGAAAGCTGTTGTCTTTAGCCCAACAGCACAGCTGCCTGGTCATAGAAGACAACGCCTACGAGCCCCTCAGCTTTGAAGTCACGCCCCCACCGATTAAAGCCTTCGACAATAGCGATCGCGTCATTTACGTCGGCACCTTTTCCAAAACGCTCATGCCCGGTTTGCGCGTCGGCTATATGTCCATCACTGGCCCCCAGCACAAAGCCCTGGTTGAGCGAAAGCTGCTGCACGACTTCCACGTATCGGCCGCCTCTCAGGCCATTATCAAAGAGTACTTAGCCTCAGGTCACTACCGCCGCCGCCTGAATCAGACCAGAGCCCTGCACCGCGATCGCCGAGACCACATGATCCAGGCGATGATCCGTCACTTCCCGGCCAACGTCACCTGGACGGTTCCCAACGGCGGCACGTTCCTGTGGATTCAGCTGCCAGACAGCGTATCTTTGCAGGCGGTCTGTAGCGCTGCGGCCCAGCAAAAAGTACTCGTTGGCTCCGGTGCTGCCTTCTTTCCTAAAAATCAGGGGTATCCGGCGCTGCGGCTGAACTTTTCACTGCCGACTGAACAGAGCGATCGCGGCATTCAAATTCTGGGTGATATCTTGAGTGGATGATATTACTGTTGATTTTTGCGGTCGGGCTGGTGGCTGGGTTTGTAGATGCGATCGCAGGCGGCGGCGGATTGATTATGCTGCCTGGACTGTTGTTTACGGGGTTGCCCGTGGGGAGTGCGATCGCTACCAACAAACTCTGTGGCACCTTTGGCGCACTCACCAGCACCCTAAAATTTGCACAGTCAAAGCAAATCGACTGGCGCGCCTGCATAGCGATGGGTATTCCTGCCATTATCGGAGCCTATCTTGGCAGCCGCAGTATCGACAGACTACCGAGCGATTGGGCCGAGCCGTTGGTCATTGGGCTGATGACCGCGATTACGCTGTTTGTTGTATTCAAGCCTGGATTTGGCCTTAAACAAGACATTCAGAAAGACGCCATTTTCAGCAGCCAGCAACCCAAAAGTCTCTCGCTCCAGCGTCTATTTGCTGGAATCGTAGCAGGCGGCGTCATTGGCTTTCACGATGGCTTCTTTGGCCCAGGAACCGGTATCTTTTTAGTCTTTGCCCTACTATCTCTCTGGTCGCTTGATTTCTTGCGGGGCACAGGCACCACCAAAGCCATTAATTTAATGACGAACCTCACTGCCCTAATCACCTTTGCAGCAGCAGGTAACATCGACTACTCCAAAGGGATTTGTGGCGCGTTAGGCGTGGGGCTAGGCTCCCTCATCGGCGCGACATTTGCCACTCGCAAGGGCGCAAAAATAATCAAGCCCATTTTTATCACAGTAACCGTCGCGCTGATCGTTAAGCTCCTGGTCGATTACGTCACCCGATAGGTGCATCGCTGCTTGACTGCACCACAGACTGAAGACAAACGGCGCTTTTATTGCAACGATCTACCCAGAAGCCGTTGTCATACAGACTAACAGCTCTAGTTCTTTTAAAAGCGCTGACCCATGATTACCGTTCACCACCTCAACAACTCACGATCTCAGCGCATTCTTTGGCTATTAGAGGAGCTAGGCCTAGCGTACGATATCAAGCGCTACGAAAGAGACCCCAACACCATGCTTGCGCCAGATAGTTTGTTCAAAGTGCACCCGTTAGGCAAGTCGCCTGTCATTACAGATGACAGGACAGATGGCGACCTCACCATTGCCGAGTCAGGCGCAATTGTTGAATACTTAGTGAACCGCTACGGCGACGGGAAACTCTCTCCCGCGCCAGAAACAGACGAAAAGCTACGCTACACCTACTGGCTACACTACGCTGAAGGATCGGCTATGCCGCCACTGCTGCTCAAGCTCGTATTCGACATGCTCGAAAGCAAAACGCCCTTCTTTTTACGCAAGGCCACCAAAGCTATCACCAAGCAAGCCAAAAGTAGCTTCATAAACCCTCAAGTCGCCCTGCACCTAGACTATGTAAACGCCGAGCTGGATAAGCACCCCTGGTTTACCGGCAACAATTTCACCGCTGCCGACATTCAAATGAGCTTTCCGCTAGAAGAAGCCGCTGGCAGTGGAGAAGTTGATCCCAAGCGTCCGGCTATCCGAGACTTTTTAGATCGCATCCACGCCCGCCCAGCCTATCAAAAAGCGCTAGCGCGCGGCGGTGAATACGATCTCTCTCGTTGAATATTGCGCTTTAAAGCAACAGCCTTTAAAGCGCAATACTCAACAACAGGTCTTATTCAACAAACATCATCCAACAGAGTTAGCCCACTCTTTTGCCCAGGCCAAAATCTCGTGCACGCGCTCAATCGTCGCCGCTTCTGAGTACAGCCTTAGCACTGGCTCCGTACCGCTAAAGCGAATCAGCAGCCAGCTATCATCCGTTAAATTAAACTTGTAGCCGTCTATGGTGATGCAGCTAGCAACCGCTTGCCCTGCAACTGCCTCCGGCGTGCTCGATTGCAATGCTTCAAGTAGCTTAGCGCGCACCTCCATGCTGGCCAAAGGCAAGTCAATGCGGTCATAAGCCGAGCTAAACCCTACCTGCTCGCGCAAAGCATCGTTCAGCTCACCAAAGTCTTTACCACTTTGCACCACCGCCTCTAGCAAATACAGCGCCGATAGCAGCGCATCTCGTTCAGGAATGTGGTGTCCGTAGCCAATGCCACCCGACTCTTCACCGCCAATTAAAACCTCTGCATCTAACATGCGATCGGCAATGTACTTGTAGCCAATCGGCGTCTCGTACAGCGGCAAATCGTACAGCTTCGCCAGCGCTGGAAAGAGGTTGGAGCCGCTGAGCGTTTTCACCACTTCACCCTTCATCCCGCGCCGCTTGGTCAAATGCTCCATCAAAATAGGGATTAGAACTTGGGAGCTGAGGAAGGTAGCTTTCCCGTCCATTCCGGCAATGCGATCGCAGTCCCCATCAAAAATCAGCCCCACCGTAAGCCCATCATTCGCCTTATTCTCAATCGCCTTAAACAGCTTCGGAATATACTTCGGCAGCGGCTCCGGCGCCCCCCCTTCAAACAAAGGATCGGCCTCACTATTTATCTCATTCACCTCACGCTCTAACAGCCGCTTTAGCCCCGTTGAAGCCGCCCCGTGCATCACCTCAGCAAACACCGTCAGCTTGCCATCGTCCACCGCCTGCCGAATCGCCTCAATATCCACCATCGACTGCAACGCGCTGCAATAGCTCGGCCAGGGATCAAAGCTCGTAATACTTCCCGGCGTATTTACCTTCGGCGTCGCTTCATCGAGCCTATCCTCTACCTTACTTGTCACCTTAGGCGGCACCGAACCACCCAAAGCGCTTTTTATCTTCAGCCCGTTATATGCCGCCGGATTATGGCTTGCAGTAATCACCACCGCCCCTAATGCCTTTTGCTCAAACGCTGCCCAGCTAAACGCGGGCGTCGGCGCAAAGCACTCAGACAGCTTCACCTCATACCCGGCTGCCGCAATACTCTCAGCCGCATACCGCGCAAAATCAGGCGACAAAAACCGCCGGTCGTATCCCACAATCACCGTTTTGCTGCCGTTGCTACCATAGGTTTCTTCCAGTACCTGAGCCGCGATCGCAGCCACCTTCCCCACCCGCTCAAACGTAAAATCAGCCGCGATAATCCCTCGCCACCCATCCGTCCCAAACTTGATATCTTTACCCACAAACGTAGACGGAGAAACTGAAGCCATAGCTAAAAATGCAGTTAAGTATAAGAAGTAAGGTGCAGCGGCTACAGATCGCCGTTGCGAATACAAAGAGCAGTGTACCGAGAGATGCTGCCAGAATGCTAGCGGCGTTTGGCTTGAGTGGGATTGAATACGGTGGAGTGCGATCGCCCACACCCAAGATTCCCATCAACATAAATTGATGCTCCACACCTTTCAAAGTTCCCCTCCGGTCATCGGGAAAACTTGCCCCCAAGTTTTTTATCTTTTGTGATAGTTTTATTAGTGCATTGCCCAGCATCTATATCTACGCTGAAGCAACGCACCGGGATGTGGCGCAGTTTGGTAGCGCACCTCGTTCGGGACGAGGGGGCCGTGGGTTCGAATCCCGCCATCCCGATTGGGAAAATTTCTTATAAACACGTAGCGAGGACAGCTTCGGTCAGATTGACTATGCTTTACCAATTGCATCCACAATAATTGGCCCGTCGGCTTCTGGTAACTTGCGCGGGGCCGAGCGGAATAAAAGACCCCAGTGGGTAGGTGATTTTAGATTGTCAAAGAGTGCTAGCTGTGGCGCAAGAGAGAGCACAGGTACGCCAGTTTCGAGTGCGAGCTGATGTTTGATACTGACCTTAACCCGGCAAGGAAAAGTTGCTTGTTTCCATATTTGAGTATCGGTATCAAAGTAGGCGTCAGAGGTCACTTCCATCACGCCAACCCACTTGGACACCTTGGTCATGTAAGCAAGAATATAGTCTCCTGGCTGGATGCTGAAAACTGTTTTGTGCTGGGTGTGGGGAAAGCCTACCGTGTCGCCACCAGCCTCTAGAAACTCTGACCAGGTGGTGGCGTTAAATAAGCATAGCCAGTAAGCACGTTGAGTCATGGGAGAAGAGCTATAAATGTTAGGAATAGTGAACGGCGATCGCGTTCGGAAGTACTAAGCCGAGAGCACTTCACGGATGTTTGTAGCCGTCTTAAAGTTTACACCGAGGGCATCAAAGTGGGCCTGACCGCATTCGATCTTATAGTTTTCTGTGTTGCGTCGCTGGTCTCGGTCGTGAGTGCTTTTAGTTTCTCTTACGAGGTATAGTTTCTCATCGTCGTCTTTAACGATGGCCCAATCGGGATTGTAGTTGCCTAATGGCGTAGGGATAACAAACCACTGAGGAAGTTTGCAGAAGAACCGGACTTTCTCCGAGGTATCTAGCACTTCGGCAATACTACGCTCTACTTCTGAATCCCAAGGAACATAGTCGTAAGGGGTTCTATCATCTTTGCTTTGGACGGTGTAGAGGCGAGATAGATAAGTTTCGATCTCGCCCTGTTCAAAGAGTCGCATCTCATAGCATTGGCCGTTGAGCAGTTCGTACTTAATGCCGTCTACTAGCATCTCCCGCAGGGCTCTGTTGATGAGTTTGGCAGTTGCAGTCATAAATGACTGGGGGTTAACGGAGAAATCTTTGAGCCTGCTAGATAATTTGAGGATGCTGACTAAGGTGTGGCGCGTAAGTTCGGTCTCTCTTTGGAGGAAAGCAAGAATATCGGGCAGAGGTGTTCGAGCTTGAGCTGTCTGTAGTCCAGTATCTAGAACTCGCCCACTCTCTACGCCAGATTGTTTTATATCAAGGGCGGTTTTGTCTACTTTCAGCTGAACGGGCTGAATGGGCTCCATCTTCTTAATTTTCTCAGCGGCTCTTTCGATCAGAGTGTCTGTGTCGAATTCGACTGAGTAGCGGGTTTGGTGCTTAATTTTTTCCCATAGCTCCTTAAAGTTGCCGTTGAGTTCGATGCGCTTGTTGTATTTAAGCGTTGTGCGATCGCGTGCATTCACAATCCGATTTTTGAAGACATAGCGTTTCATCTCGTCTGTGATAGCTGCCTTTAGCGGCGCTAACTCGTCGGGAAGTTCTAAAGAAAATCCTTTTTCACCAGGCATAAACTTATCGGTGAGATCGCCTTCGGGTGTGAGATAGCCTTCAGCAGCGAGCGCCTGCCAAACTTGCTTAGAGGCTTCTTGGCCCAGGGGCTCATCCGTTACAGTATCGATTAGTAAGCTAAAGGCAATCGGCTGAAGGCGACCAAATCTAAAATCTTCTCCCAGATCACTTTCGATATCAGCCTGTAGTCCTTTGGCGTAGTCTTCAAAAGATTCGTTGGCGATGACGGTGAGCCTGTTAATAGTTTCATCAAAGATGCGGGTGCCGTCTTGATTAATAGGTAAACGGAGTCCTCGTCCGAGGGTTTGGCGACGCTGGCGTTCGGTACCCATGTCCCTAAGCGTGCAAATTTGAAAGACGTTGGGATTGTCCCAGCCTTCTTTAAGCGCAGAGTGGCTGAAGATAAATCGCAGCGGTTCGTCGTTAGAAAGCAAGCGCTCTTTGTCTTTCATGATCAGCTCGTAGGTTGCTGCGTCGGCTATGGTGCTGCCGCTAGTGTCCTTGAACTTTTTTTTGCTGTCTGTAGAGAAGTAGCCGTCGTGGAGTTCTTCAACGGGCTGAGGGAGTAGACCTTTGTAAAAGGACTTTTGAGAAATTTCTTGAAAGCATTCTTCAAACCATAGGGCGAGTTTGCCTTTTTGTGGGTTGCCGTCATCGTCGTAGTCGCGATAGTTTTTTACTTTGTCAACGAAGAAAAGAGAGAGAACTTTGATGCCTCGCGCTTTGAACTTTTTCTCCTTTTTGAAGTGTTCCTCAACAGTTTGGCGAATCTGCGCTTTGAGAACATCATCACCCATGCCGCCTTCTTCTTGCTTTGGTTCAAGCGTTTTACCGTTGGCAAATTCAACGTGTTCTAGTCCGGGCTCGGCGCAGATATTTGTGACGATGTAACCGTCGTAGCCGGGGCGGGTGGTTTGTCCGCTGAGATCGGTGCCTTGCTTGAGTGTGACTGATTTTGGTTTTGGGCCGGTTTTGCTGTCGATGTGCAGGGTGAGTTTGGCGTGAGGTGTTTTAGCCTGTTTTTTACCTTTTCCGGCATAGCCGATTTTGTCGAGGCGGAGATATACCTGGTTGAAGTTGTCTTCGGATTGGATGGAGGCGACTTCGATTTGCTTGACGAGGCGCATTTCGTAGGCGCGGATAGGGTCGAGGCTATAGAGAAGGTTGTAGGGGTTGAGGTGGGTGGCGGAGTAGCGCAGGCAAAATAGTGGCTTGAGGGTTTTGATGGCGCGTCTGGATTTAGCGGTGGTGTCTACGCTTTGGGGTTCGTCAATGATGACGATGGGGCGGGCGGCCTGGACAAATTCGATGGGGCGGCGGCCTGTCATCTGATCGCGTTCTTGGTGGATGACGTTAAGCTTTTTCTGGACTTCTTCAGTGAGCTGGCTGTAATCATCAACATCTCCGGCATCTTTTTGGAATGCTTGGATGTTGATGATCATGATTTGAATTTCGTTGCTGGTGGCAAACTGGCGGACTTTGGAAAGGTCTTTGGAGCTATAGACGAAGTGATCGAAGGGGACGTTGTTGTAGAGGTTGCGGAAGTGTTCTCTCATGATGCTGATGGAGGAGAGGACGCCTTCGCGGATGGCGACGGAAGGAACAACGATAATGAATTTTTTGAAGCCGTATTTTTGGTTTAGCTCGAAGAGGGTGCGCAGGTAGACGTAGGTTTTGCCGGTACCGGTTTCCATTTCCACCGAAAAGTTGGGGAAGGGATAGGCGGTTTTGTCGGCTTCTTTGTACCCCATGAGCGCGGAGGATTTGGCTAGAAGGTTCCGCTCTTGAATGGTGTTTAGGTTTTTGTGGAGGGCTGGGTCGGTGAGCAGTGAGGGATTGCCGATGCCTAGCTCGTTGACTTCCATAGCAAGGGAACCGGTTGAGAAGCCGAGAGTGGTTTGAGTGCCGATAGCGGAAGCATTTTGGCCTTCAAAGAGGTCGGTGACGGCTTTTATGGCGTCGAGCTGATATTGAAGGTTGGCGTCAAATTTGAGCTTCATTGCGGGCGGCTTGGAGGGTTAGCGTCTGGCTGGGTGCTGGCGAGTTCTAATTGATTATTCAGTCGGGATATCTGGCGGTGGTTGCTCTGGAGGAATGAGCGGCTGAATGTAGCTCAGTAATTTAGGGAGGTTTTGGTTGATGACGAGCCATACTTCATCGAGATCAACTTCATCGTAGTCGTGAGAGAGAATATCGCGCATTCCTGCAATTTGTTTCCAAGGGATGGAAGGATGCTGGCTTCTGAAGCCTTTAGTGAGTCGTTTGGTGGCTTCTCCGATGATGGTGATGCGTCGGAGAATGGCGTCTTGTTTTTCGATGTTTTCTTCAAAGGTGTGGCGGTCGATGCCTTTTGTATATTGATTGATGAGCTGAATAGCATCGAGAATGTCTACCAGTGCGGCCAAATCACGCGACATAGATGACCTCTGTAGTGCTGAGGATGTTTTGGCGACGAATCCAGTTTCGGCTCTTTTCGATGGCTTTTTTACTGACTAAATCTACTTTGCGGTTCACCATGTTTTCAAGTTCTTCTTTCATGGTGATTTTTTCAAGCAGACCTCGCTGAGCTTGGGATTGGTAGCTGACAAGAAGATCGATATCACTGGTAGGGCTGAAGTCATCGCGGAGGATAGAGCCAAAGAGGGCGAGTTCGGCCACTTCCACCGATGGCAAAAGGCGGTGAGCTGGCCTGAGGTAATGCCGAGGCGATGGTAGAGGGTTGTGTTTGTGGGCGTGGTTTGAGTGGGGGATGTGGTCATGGGGAATGCCTCAAACGAGCTTGAGCTTAAACAGTTTTGAACTTAGATGGTTTTGAAGACGATGGACATTTCTCTGTCGCGATTTTGGTTGAGGGCGTTGAAGGTTTGGACGGCGTTAGCTTTGAGCTGGTCATTACCATTGAAGGCTTTGTCGAGGCAGAGGAACTGTTGGGGTTCGGCGGTGACGATGGCGTCAATGAGGTCTTTAGTGACTTCGTTTTCTAGGCAGATGAGTAGGGCACCGTCGGAGATAGCGTAGACGGTTTTGTCTGCAAGCTGGCGCTTTTCTATTTTTTCGGTGGGCATGAAGCCGGATTTGAGCAGAAGTTTGTAGAGGAGGTCTTCTTGGGTGGCGGTGGGATTGATGTGGTCTATGTGGAGTTCGAGTTGCTCGGTTAGATCGGTTTCGGTAGCGTTGATATTAGAGCCGTTCCAGGGTTTGAAGTTAGAGCGATCAAGCTTAAGGACTTTGAATCCGAAATCAAGACTTAGATAGCTTTAGTCATTCCAGATGCGATTTCTTAAAATCCTGTGTCTCTATTCCTTTGTCCTGTCCAAGTTCTTTAGTAGCACGAGCGAATTCTTTCTTTTCCTATATCCGCAATAGTCTTATAACCTGCTTTATAAGCCTCAGACCTCTAAGTCACATGGCTCAGGAAGTTGAACAATGATAAACTTTCTTGACCATCTTCTGCAGTTGGAGAACGGCGTGAGCAGTAGTTGCACATCCACTGAAAAAAATCGAGTACGATATCATCCCCACCTGAGAGATATCAGTTATTTGCATTAGTCTTCAAAGTGCTTAGGATTGTCGAAGACTCGTTTACCATCAAAAATCTCAACGAACTTATCAGAGGCAGTCTGAGCATAGCTGTAGTGTACGCTCCTCATGTCCTTGTTATCGTTGTCAAACAGATTTCTTCTTCTACTAGGAACTGTAGTTTCATCTATCCCAAAAGAAATATTACCTTTCTGATATTCTTCCAAGAAACGTTCTAACGTCGAATAGCGCCAGCCACCATCAGGTTTTGTTACACGATTTTCCAGTTATCGGGTGCATCACATCATATGTAGGGCCGTTCCCTCCTGGCCAACCGGTATCACCATCATCTCGATAAGGCCCATGCTCATCTGAGCCTTTGTAAACCTTGCTAGCGGTTTTCTCGGATCATCTTTAGTCCCAATTTTTATAAAGTAGTTTGAGCTCATCGGAAACCTCTAGCCCACTTGTCATTGTGTTTTTCCCTGAGTGCTTTGAATCTTTCTTTGACTTCCCCGACTCCTTCTTTTCGGGTTCTCAGAACAACCTTACTCTCTGACAGAAGCCGCTTGTTCCTTGCGTAGACACAGCATGTACTCGTGACCAACAGAAAAGAATTTAGCATCATTCTTTGGTGTTTCTATCCCAGACTAGTGTAGCTAAGTTATTTTCTTCCCCGAAGACTTCATCTAGAAGAATAGTGAGATTTTTGAGTTCGTTATCGTTAATGCTATGCCACAATAACTCCATCCTCCTTCAATAGATTTCTTGCTAGGTACAGGCGTGGATACATCATATTTAGCCACTTTGTATGAAATCTTCCTTCATTCATAGTGTTGGTCGAAAACTTTCTCCCTTCGTCGTCAGCTAGTCCTGCATAAGCAAGATAAGTATCCAGACGTTTCAGCATAGTTGTCTGGATAAATAAACTCTTTCCCAGTGTTATACGGCGGATCGATATAAATCATCTTCACCTTGCCGTAATAGCTCTTCTGCAAGAGCTTCAGCACTTCTAAATTGTCTCCTTCAATGAACAGATTCTCTGTGTCATCGAAGTTCACTGACTCTTCCCGGCAAGGCTTCAACGTCCCTGTTGCAGGCTGCTGCACCAGCTTAATGCAGTCCTTCTTCCCCGGCCAATCCATCCCATAGCGATCGCGCCGATTTTCAAACACATCGCTAAAGCTACCCAGCTCCGCCTTCAGCTTCTCAAAGTCAATACTTTCCACCAGCTCGCCGTCATCATTGCGAGTTTCAGCAAACACAGAAGGAAATAGCACCTTTAGCTTGGCACGGTTGTCACCGGCAATATCCAAAGAATCCAAGCTGAGCTTTTCGGGCTGCGATGAAGTCATAAGTAGCGTTAAACAAGCAAAGTTGTGATGTCTATAGTAAACAGTATAGAGAAGCTTTCTTCCGTCCACTTTTCAAGCAGCTTTACAAAAGAAGCTTCACCCATACGCACAAGCTTAAAACCTGCTCTAAGCCACCAAGCGCCATCCAACCGTAAACAGCGTTTCCTCCGCCACCGACTGTTCCAAGCGAGCCGCCACCGACTCAATCAGCACATCCTTCTGAGCCTCCACATCCAAAGCCCCACGGTCGTACTCGCGCCAAGCCTCGTTACGCTTCTTATTCAGCCCGCTCACCTGCTTTTGCAGCATCAGCTTCTCCGGCAAATTTCGCGCCTCTCTCGCCTGCTTCTTTCGCGCCGCAACATCCTCGTCGTACGGCTTCAGCTCATCTTTCAAACTCAGCCGCTTATCCTCAGCCCACCGATCCAGCTTCTCAATCTCCTCCTCAAAAAACGCCGCATCCCGCACCGAAACCGTCTCTAAAATCTGCGCTTTCTCCCCTTCATAGACCTCGCTCAACTCCCAATCGCCCCCCGCCGCCAGCATTCGCTCCAGCACCTCAACCGTAGCCGGGAGCTTAAACAAAGCACTCGCCTGCGCCGCCGTCAAAGCCTCCTTTCCCGCAGTCACTGCTACCGTAATCACATAGTCCTCCGCCGCCAGACCCTGAATGCTCAAGCGCCGCACCATCAACAGTCCTGATTTTCCAATCACTGACTCAAGCGCCGCAACATTACCCGCATACGCCCCATAGTCAAATACCAACATCGCTGAAGGCAACGCTCGCTGCTGGGCCTGCGCTAGCACCCACCCCGCCAGCGGATGCTGCAAATGATAGTGATGCCCCACAGTCTCCTGTTGGTGCAGTCTGTATAGCCCGGTGAGAATATCTGTATCGGGCGATCGCAATAGCTCAAACGTCATCGCCTGCGCGTCAAAAACAGCCTCAGCTTCTGAGATCTCACTGCTCAGCTCCGCCTGCAACGCATCAAAGCTCGCCTGAATCTCCTCCCGACTACGACAGGTTTGATAGATCTCCACAATCCGCTTCTCAAAATCCACCCCCGATTCAATGCTGCCAAGCACCTCATCACTCGTCCCAAACACTCCGTCAAATAGCTGAGACTTCTCCGACAGCAGCTCAAACACCCGCTGATCTGCCGCATTATTTCGATTCAAAAAGTTCACAACCACCACGTCGTGCTTTTGCCCGTAGCGATGACACCGCCCGATTCGCTACTCAATTCGCTGCGGATTCCAAGGCAAGTCGTAGTTCACCACCAGCGAGCAAGACTGTAGGTTGATACCCTCAGACGCCGCTTCGGTGGCAATCATAATTTTGGCGCGATCGCGAAAGTACTCCACTAGCGCCGCCCGCGTATCCGCATTGCGAGATCCCGTGACCTTATCGGTACCGGCATAACGATTTTTCCACGCCACATAAATCGCCCGACTCTGCTCATCACTATTGCTGCCATTAAACAGCACCAAATCCTCGCCATAGCCATTCCGACTGAGCAAATCAATCAGATAGTTCTGAGTCCGCCGCGACTCTGTAAAAATAATGGCCTTTTGCGCGCCATGCCGCTCCACCGTCATCCGGAAGCCCACATCCAGCGCTTGCAATAACGATTCCCCCTTTAGCGTTTTTAGTAATATCCGTCGCCAGCTCATCAAACCGCTCAAAGTCGGTAGCGATCGCCTCTTCTTCTGTGGCTTCACTGCACAGCGCATCATCTTCAGCCAGCGAGCGTTCTAGCTTGTTAGCCAAAGACTCTAAGGCACCTGCGATCGCAAACGTAGAAGACGCCAGCAGCTTCCTCAATATCAGCGTAATGAGCGTTCGCTGGCTGTTCGGCAGCGCCTGTAAGTTTGGCGTCCTCAAATAATCCGACACCAGCTCATACAGCGTTTCGTACTTGATATACTCCAGCACCTGACGACGTAGCGTCCGCTTACAAATCGGCTCCAAACGCTGCTTCAAAGCTTCAAACGTCTCGTCAGAACTAATTCTTGTAAACTGATTGCGAAAGCTGCTCAGGCTACCAAACGCATGTTCATCAATAAAGCTAGAAAGGCCGTACAGCTCCATCAACGACTTCTGTAAGGGCGTTGCCGTCAGCAAAATCTTCGGTGAATGCTTCAGCGCGTCTCTAAGCTCTCTAGCAATTCGGTTACCCCGCTTGTACACATTCCGCAGCCGATGCGCCTCATCTATGACAACCAAATCCCAGTTAATACTGCGCAAATAGTCTGCCTTATTTCGAGCAAAATGATAGGAGCAGATAACAATGACAGAAGAATCAAAAGGGTTAGACTTACCTTCTTTAATAGCTTGGTTAAAGCTCTTCGCCTCCAGAATTTCAGAGGGTAGATAAAGTTTTTCCTGTAGCTCTTGATACCACTGCTTACGTAAACTAGAAGGCAAAACAACCAGAATCTTACGTTTACTCTCTGCCCACTTCTGAGAAAGGACGATACCCGCTTCTACCGTCTTACCCAGCCCAACTTCATCAGCTAAAATCGCACCCTTTGAAAGTGGCGATCGAAACGCAAACAGTGCGGCGTCCACTTGATGCGGGTTCAGGTCTACCTAAGAGCCCATTAACGTTGCCATAATTCGTTCAACACTGTCTGCTGGGCAACGGCGAAGTAGTTCTGCTGAAAATAATTTAGAGTGGTAGTCAGTAATCATAAATTAGAAAATATAGCTGCTCAGACTTTTAGCTGATTCAAAGAGACTGTACAGAGCCTTACGTAAGCAGTCTAGCAGTAGGCATTTTTCGTCTCGCCGTATCAGCTACGTGAAATACACAAATGATCTTGTGGCGACAAACTTCCTATATATAAGGGTGATGTTAAGACAAGACCGTCCGTTAGCTCTGTCTATAAAATGCTACCTATACATGCCAAATCAGGTATAATTCTTCTGCGAGGTAGGTTTATGACAGATAAGAAAATCTACTGAATAGGATCTGCAAAAGATGACTTATCTAGCTTTCCACAGGAGGCGAAAAGAAAGGCTGGTTTCTAACTTAGAGCTATTCAGAGAGGCCAGAAGCCGACTGACTTTAAGCCAATGCCAACTATCGGAAAGGGGCCGAAGAAGTTCGGATTTGGACAGGAGATGCTTATCGCGTGTTCTACGTTTCTAGATTCGAAGAAGCCGTTTATGTACTCCATGCATTCCAGAAGAAAACGCAGGAAACGGCTAAGCGAGATATTGAGTTGGGACAAAGACGCTATGTCAAGATGCTTCAGTACAGACACACACAAAAGGAGAGTTGACTAAATGACTAAAGACGAATCCTCAAAGATTATGCTGGGTAGTGAAAACATATTTGAAGATCTAGGCTTTGGTGTTGAAGAAGCTCTGAACTTGAAAGTGCGCGCCGACCTCATGCTAGACCTATGCAGCTATATTCGAGCGCATGGCTGGAGCCAGAAGGAGGCTGCAGAGTTTTTAGGAGAGACACAGCCAAGAATTAGTAATCTAATGAACGGCGAAATTAGCCGATTCAGCATAGACAAACTCATCAATCTTATAGGCAAGATAGGAATGAGTGTCAGAATAGAGGTAGTGTCCGACGCTGCCTAGTAGAAGTAATTAACGGTTGCGTAAAATGCACAGGTGATCTTGTAGCAGTAAATCTCCTAAGTGCATAGGATATGCCAGCACAAGATTACCCATTGACCATGCAGGCGATGAGCGCAAATAGTGTGGTACGCGGCAAAGCAGTGTCTTTCCTTCTACGCATTTAAAGTCTGAACGAACAAAGAAGGGAAGCATTTCTACCATTCGCTGATGTTTGAAGGAGACACCTCCACCCTCTTCAATTTTATACGGGTCATCAGCACTCTTTTTTGATTGTACGCTACCCAGCGTCTTAGGAATTCTTCCTACCGAAAAATAGTGAAAAACCTCGTCGTCGGTAACATCTATAAAGCCTGATAGCGTCCTCAGATCCTTAGTACGCGCCTTCTGCTGCCAGCTCTTACGATCGGTAATATATTGAGGTGTTTCATCGCCAAACCTCAGTCGAACAATGCCTAACAGGTTACGAAACCGCTCGTCTGATCTACTGTATGAAGCTTCTTCAAATTCGAGCGTATTCAGTGTCTGAGCTAATTTGTTTACGAGCAATTGTCGCCAATACTTTCTCCATTTTTCAGCCTTGATAATCGCAATAGTGGGTTTCTCCAAGTCCTTTAGTGTCGCTTCCACGAAGCTATTCACAGCTGCCTTTGATAGCTTAATAGGATTGTCTGGCGCGTTTGAGCCATGAGCCTCTCCAAAGGTTTGACCAATTTTCCATCCAGCCTCATTGTAAGGAATCCAGCGATCGCAATTAGGAACCCTCACATGGATAGTCCCATCCGCACTAAGGGACAAGGATTAAATAAGATGCGGTTCTAAAGCGATTGTGGACGAGCGACATAGTTCCAAAGTGGCAGGTCGTCGTCAAAGATAATCGGCATCTGTTGCTTAAATTCGTTAGTTGCTTTTCTGCCGGTCTCATAGACCGCATCAATAATCGTAGAAAAAACCTTTAAGGTAGTTTCTTACAAAGACGGTACCGCCAAAGTAGGCTGAATTAGGATATCCCATTTGGGCAGAAGCGGATTACGTTCTAATCGAGCCTCGATCGGTTTCATCTGTTCTTTTGTCAGCGTAATCCCTTTTTTGTAAATCGATGGATTCAATTCGACTGTCGGGTGCGCCCCTTTCCACTTCATACTCATAGCCCAAACAAGCATCGTGGGCAGGTCAATCAGCATCGTCCCGTTCCAATGTTGTTCGAGCGAGCCCCAACAACGCTCTATTGGATTGTATTTACTGTGGTAAGGCGGATAATAGAGCAGTTGCACGGGCTTCCCGATGTGGTCTACCCAATCCACTAGACGTTTGAGAAATTGGGTTCTCACACCGCTGTTCTCTGGCCCGTTATCCACCTTTATCTGAAGCATGGGTATGAGACGTTGAACCTGTGGCGTCAGCTTTGCCCACCAAGCTTGCAAGGTATCGACAATAAAATCGCTGGTTTTATAAGAACTGCCGAAGCCGATGAACAACTCACCGGTATCCTCATCCACGATGCCGCAGGGGATATAGGTCTCTTTGACACCCATGTCGTGGTCGTCGGCTTGCTGGTGCCCTCGGGTCAAGCCGCCTCGCGATAAGTTGCCGAGCTTGACCGTCGCCTTGCAGTCCAAGCTTATTCGCTTAGCCGTGTGGTCTTGTGCCTGCTGATCTTTGAGAGCTATATTCTCAAAAATGGAGTCGGTCTCAGGGACTTTTTTTAGGCTTAACTTTGACGACTTTGCGTAATCGGTAGCCCAATCGGTTTAGCACCACTGCCATGGTACTGGCCGCTGGCAGTTGCTCATCCGAGTAGCCTTGAGCTTTTAATTGGCGCAGCGCTTCGGCTGCTGTCAATCTAGTGAATGCGATTGTACTAGTGAAGCTAGGCTCCTGCTGGGCATGCGTCTCTGCCAATTGCTTCAGTGCTGCCGCTGCCAATGGCTGGCGCTCTTCCCATCGCTTATTGCCACTAAAGCCTGACTGTGCGCCTGCGCAGATAATGCCCGTTCGTTTTTCGGCTAAACCAACTGTCACTGTTTCACGGTTCCAGCCAAACTGACTTTCTGCTAACCGAGCGCTGCCATTACAGTATTTCAACGCCATTTCCGCTTGAAATGCTCGCCGCTTAATGCCCGTCAGATGCGTTGCTGCTAGCCGCAGATCTTCTATCTGTGGCTCACTCAAGTCTTGTGATTCTCCAACTGATGACAATAGCCTAAGCCCTCATAACAAACACGCTTAGGGCTTATTGTATCCTGACGGTACGTTCTTTCACGGAAACTACCTAACCCTGTCTGCGTCGTGGCCTGCGCCATCAATTCTTGAACCCTCTCAACCGAATCGAAAATAACGCCTCGACAGACCCGCGAAAGATGCGGAAATAAACGATGTTCTATCGGGTTGTACTTGGAGGTATAAGGCGGATAGTGAGCAATACGAAACTCAATACCTAAGTCATTCGCTAACTGCTGAAGGTCTTGCTTGAAAATATAGAAGCGCGACCCGTTGCTGCCCCCGCCATCACAAAGCAACAAAATAGAGGTGGCTTCGGCATAAGCCTTGCGACCGTACTCTGTCCACCAATAGTAAATAGAATCGCAAGCAAATTCTGAGGTATCGCGACTGGTGCCAATTTGGGTAGTCCTAAAAAGGTAAGGATTGGTTGTAGTGGTGGATGAAGTACCAAATAGCACCCACATGATTCTCCCACTTTTTAGAGAACGAGAGTGTTTTACGCACTAATCGCGATACTCTCTGGCGCAGGGTGCAGTTGAATCGCTCAATATAATTGGTCTGTCCGGTGTCTTTGCCCACCGCTCGATGTCGTTTACTCGGAATCACCTGCTCATAGGCCTCCCAAAAGTCAGTATAGGCGACGGCACACTGACGATAGACAGGTGGCAACGAGGCCCACAGTCCTTTAGCACCGGCTCTACTACGTCTGCCGACGAAGATTCCAACAATCTCTTTAGTTAACTCGTCAATCGCTAGCCAAATCCACTGTTTGTTTCCTTTGTCACCAACAAATGACCACATCTCATCGCACTGAATGGTCAAGCACCCCTTTTTTTGGCCCGTACGTGAACCTCACGCGGTACCGATGCATATTTCTCATTAACGTAACCCTGCAACCAAACCTCAGAAACGTCGGTCACTCTAGCAATTCCAGCTAGCGGTATTTTCTCTAGCAGCAGCTTGTCAATTAATGCTTTCGTCTCGTCGCTAATTACCTTATTCTGCGGGTCTTCAACGAATTGACGACCACAGTTTTTGCACAAATGATTCTGTTTGCCATTGTGAATGAAACCATTCTTGACGACAGATTCTGAGTCACAGTTTGGGCAGTTCGGCAGAGCGGAGGACACAGGGAAAGTTAAAGTTGCTACACCACCAATATTGCTCATGACTCATGGCGATCGCATCGCCTAATCGATAGAATTATCCTTACGTGTTAAGGACTACCCCAATTTGAACGTAGCCCTGATTCAAGGCAACGTCATAGAGACCATGAGGCACCGCGACCCCTTCTGCCAGCGTGGGCCAGTCATGGTCGTAAACTTGAATAACCTCTTGGTTGTAGGTGTAGCCATCCCGATAGAATGGCCCAATCAACTCTTTTTTTTAGTGTCCATACTCATCACTGGGTTGCCCTCACGCTGATATTGCTGCTTCAACTGCTCAATCTTCTCAAACTGTTGATTGCGCTGTGGATGACTCCCGGTAGCTAGTTCTTTGCTCGCCCGACGACGACGGTAGTTGTGCTTCTTCAACAGTTGGTCAACCACCGTGACGCTAACGCTGATGCCTTCAGCTTTTAACAGTTTGGCGATTTGAGGCCGATTCAGATTCGTCCACTTGATCTGCTCATCCATCGGTGAGCCTGCTGTGTGCTCATTAAGCACGTTGAGAAACGCCTCATCCAAACCGGCTATCTTCTCAAAGGCTGATTTGCGTCCGCCCACCGATTGACGCTCTCCCGACTGATTTAGTTTGGTTTCACCTGCCAACTCTGTCATGCCGAATTTGACAGTGCGGTAGTCGCAGCCGAGCACCTTACTGATATAACCAATGCCGCCGTAGCCTAGCTTTGCCGCCTCTATACCCGCGTATCGCCTGCGGTCTTTCTCTGAGAGCGACTGATAGTAGCGCTGCATCTGCTGTTCAATCGCTAGCGGATATGAGGTGACCATATGATAGACCCGACGCTTTCTGATAGCTTATCTCGAATCTCTACATGACTGGATTTTATATAATCCTCGTTCCTAAGTCCCAAACTGCCGCCCAGTGGTTGGCAAGGGCAAAATATTCATCATCGCAGTTGGTATGCGGCGATATAGCCCTTCATCTTCTACCGTGGGCGGACTGTTTTGCCACTCGTATAGTGTCGTGCGTGCGTGATAGTCCAACAGGCAAACCGTCAGTGAAAACTGTAGGCGAATTGCCAAGGTCTCAAGATCGTCCACATCATCTGCTTTTGTCTTGCCTCGCAACAGATATCGACCCTCATCTCCTGCGGCGACACGTGCCTTCAGCTTCAGAAGATTGTCTTCCGCTTGAGGATAAAACTCTGTAATCCAACATTTGCAGGCCCAGTGAATACGATGATTGACCGCACTTCCTCCTCTACGGCTGATTTTTTGAACAATGTCTGAAAGTCGAACAGTTTTATCAGAGGCAGAATCTCCTACGTCAAACAGCTCATCTTGAATCAGTCGCTCAAAGTGAGTCATAATCTCGCGAACGGTATCGCGATTTTTCGTCTGCTCAGTCTCAGAAACCTCAGGCCCATCAAATTCTAACAGCCCTCCCAAGCGCCGAGCGAATCTAACCAACAAAACATAGGGCGTAAAGTAACCTGCGGCCACCCATTCTTGAAGATACTCGCGCCCTGCACTCTTACTTAACATTGTGAGCGTAGCCGTTACTGCTTTTAATGAATCACGCTCAGCATCGACCCAGCGCTGAGTCGCAATTGACGACACGCGATCGCTATTCATGTACGCTTCAGTTGGTACGCTCGACCTATCAAACACACCGTCTTTTTCGTTTACCAGCACGGTCATTTTTGCGTAGGCATTATCAAACCACTGAACAACCGTTTCAACCTCATCAAGCACCACAACATTTGACTGTTCGTAAACCAGCTCCCCCACTTTAATTCGCCTATCTTCTAGCTGACGAGGTAGCCTAGCCATCGCCATTGCCCCTGGCGTCGTGATCCAAATGCTAGATTGTGGCAAATCGCGATAGAGCTGCTTGGAGGGACAAGCCTGAAAAAAGGGGCATCCGTACGATCTACCTCTAAATTGCTGATTCCCTTTTCTAGGGGCTTTTAGCGAATGGCAGGGCTCGGTTCCAGGCACCAGCGGCAGCCCCTTGAGCTGTTTCATAGCCCCACCATCATTGCGCAGTAGGCTTTGTAGCGGACAGGCCACCGATAGCCACCGCTCTCCCCAATGGGTCTGCCCCCTCTTCCTATGCTCCAGATAATCTCTAGACATCGTGAAACTATGCAGGGTCTTGTCTAGCTGACTTTTTCCAAAGATCGGCGTAGCCACAGGCGTATCGTTTTCCGGGTCGGTATAAAACCAAGTATTAATTTGGTTTGCCAGTCGAATAGCCGCCTGAACATCTCCAACAACTAGAGTCGTTCGCTGCTTCGGGTGATTTTGGTACAGATATACGGCGAGTAGAACAATAAGCGTCGTTTTACCCGACCCAACCATGCCAGCGATATGAACAAATCCATCTATGCTAATCTGACGTGTCTTTTCGGTTTCTATATCTATCCCTGAAGCCATCCCTCGAAAATCTACGCGCTCCAATCTGTTTACCCAATTGCCCATCACCTCTGGCGGCCATCGGTATTGTTCAGCAAGCATCATCTCCCTCTTATCGAGGTATCTAGCCGTGGCTTCTAGATCCGCAAGCGATACCGACACGGCACTTGTCTGACAAGGTACAGGCGGCACCCAATCGGTAGAAGTTCCTGTAAATAGTTTCAGGTCTTTTTTTGCAAAAGTGATAGATAAATGTGCTTCTCCCCCCTTTATTTTGCTTCTGAATTCGTACGGTTCACCTACTCTTATCTCCGTGAGAGGGCTCCGTTCGTAACCAAGGGTTGCTTTCAAGCAGTCTTTGTAAATCTGTTCGTGAACCTTCTGTCTGACAACCGCGCTTCTTTGTTCTCGAAGGCTGTGCTTAGGCAGATCTATTTCTTCATCGTTGCTAGAGCGCAAATCGTAGTTTCGCCACTTCTTAGGAATGTCTCGATAGTTTCTTAGCGCTTCAATCCAAGTGAACTTTGCTGAGAATGGCGAAATTTGCCTGACGTTTGCGATCGCCTGTCGATCAGCCTCGCTCAAGTTTTGCAGCCTAGGATGCCTCATCGGCGTTCCACTCAGCACTATCCAAATCGAGGTAACAGGCTCTTCACCTAGATCCAAAAATCTCATTAGTTCAAAAGCTAGCTCGACCTGTAGTAGCAACGCAGCTTGATCCTTATCTAGATCTTCCTTTTGCTCCAACGCCTCCAACCGCCTTGTAAAGTCTTTCGGAGGTTCAAACAGCATTGTTTGCTTCATCGCTTTTGCCCTCTTTGAAGCTGTTTTATTTTACCGTTTACCTTAGCCTCGAAAGTATCTGTTCCCATTAGCTGTATACCTTTCATATCTACTAACGAGCGAGCTTGCGTCAAATACTCTGGGTTTCGGCTGATGTAGACTTCTGGGACAACATACAGGCCCTCGTCATACTTCAAAGAACCACTACGATTCAGTGGCTTTAGCTCATGAGCCAGATTCAAAGGATTTGGAATATCCTTTACGTCTATCGCCCATACGGTGCGATCGCTAAACCGAAGCTGCAAGTCGTAGCGGTCTATTTCTGGATAAAGCAGAACTTCATCTAGTCCAGGCTGCGCCTGCTGACATAGTTCTTCTAGCATCCGAAACAGCGCAATTTCAGGAACACCTGGTATTAAGACTGTTAGGTGTATTCCGCTAAGAAGCTGGCGAGAGCCAGGTTTCAGCTCTACCTCATGAATCCAATCCAGCCCTTTTCTGTGACCATCGCAAACCGTAGGTTTTACGCCCGTTAGCTGACCGTCCTCCATCATCAAAGGGCCACATCTATCACAAATCCAGACAGACTTTTCAGCTTCTGCTGAGAGCGTTTTATAAAGATCCCCTACTTTATTTGCTTTTGCATACTGGCACTTGCGAAATACCGCCTTTATCTCAGAGGTCGTTGCATACGGGTGTTCAATTAGGAATCGTCGAAGCAAGACATATTCAGCCTGAAACTTCTTCTGCACGGTCACATCGCTTTTCCCATAAGCTTCTCTCAGCGATGAAAAAAGCTTGTAAAACGAATTATTCTCTAGCTGTAGCCTCCGTTCTAAAAGTCCTTCTGGCAAGTCATCCGGGCCGAGACCAAGGTAGTAGATTTTGGCCGCTGCGCTCAGCTGTCCCTGACTTAAGAAGCCACATGAATCATCAAAATCTTTAGGAACCTTGCCCGGATACCAGGCTTTAAGCGGCTCTTCTAAAAGCTTTAATAGGCCTGCCTGCGTTTTGGGATAGCGCTCCGACATCGCAAAAGCTAAACGGTGACAGCCCCACCTAAAAAACGCCGAATTCGACCTATCTTTTAACCAAGCATCCAAGCCCACGACAAAAGCATTGAAATCAGTAACAGAAGACATCGCTCGAACCTCGCTGCACTGTTTGTATAGTACACTCTAAAACAGAATATTTACCAACCTGGTAAATAAATTGCGAGCGTCATGAAAATTACCTTTAGCAATGCAAAGCTTCAAAAGCTTTGCGAGCAGCAGGCCGTTGCTTATAAGCAGCTAGGGAAAAACTGTGCTCGCAAACTACAGGCACGACTCACTGACCTCATAGCAGCCGCATCGGTGAAAGAGTTGACGGCAGGAAAACCACACCCGTTACAGGGTACTCGTCAGGGACAGTTCGCACTAAGATTAGAAGGAGGGATTCGACTCGTTTTCGAGCCCGCTAACGATCCTACTCCTTGCAGAAAAGACGGCAGTACTGACTGGGGAAAAGTTTCAGCAGTATGCATAGTTTTTATTGGGGATTATCATGACTAACACTACACTACAAATCTTTTCCCCAGATTGGACTTCACCCCCTGGTGATACTATTGCCGACCTGCTAGAAGAACGTGATTGGACGCAAGCTCAGCTAGCAGAGAGACTTGGCTACACGACAAAGCACGTCAGTCAGCTAATCAATGGCAAAGCGCCTGTCAGCGAGCAAACCGCTATTCGACTAGAGCGAGTGCTGGGTAGCAGTGTTGGTTTCTGGCTCAATCGGGAAGCTCAGTACCGCGCTCAATTAGTCAGTATTGAGGAAGAAAGTCGTCTTCAGTCCTGGGTTGACTGGCTAGACCAGCTGCCAGTGAAGGCTTTAATGCAGGAAGGAATCATTCCTAAACGTCGCCTTATCGCTAAGCACAAACCTAAAATTGTCAAGGATCTTCTGCATTTTTTTGGTGTCGCATCACCTAATGAATGGGAGGCGGTCTATCAAGGAATGGAGTGCGCGTTTCGTCGAACCATGGAGAAGCAGAGTAATATTGGTGCTATCTCTGCTTGGATTAGACAGGGTGAAAATATGGCTGAGCAGCTAGATTGCCCGAAGTACAACAGGGTAAAGTTTGAGAAAGCAGTAAAGCAGTTTCGCGAACTTACAGTGCTAGAAGATCCTCAGGCATTTCTTCCAACTATTCAAGACCTATGTCAAGAGTCGGGGGTTGCTTTTGTTATCGTGCCCTCTATTTCTCGTGCGCATGTCAGTGGAATGGCCAGATGGCTTAATCCACACAAGGCACTTATTCAACTTTCGCTCTACGGCAAACAAAACGACCTTTTCTGGTTCACGCTTTTTCATGAGGTTGCTCACATCTTATTGCATGAGAAGAAAAATATATTTATAGACGAGTGGGATAGCGAGTCATCAACATTTTCTACTGAAGCATCAGACTCTAAAGAAGCTGAGGCAGATCGCTGGGCACGAAATCTTCTAATCCCTCCGCAATACGAGCTAGACTTACCTCATTTAAGAAACAGAAAGCTTGTAACTAACTTCGCGAGAACCATCGGAGTTCATCCTGCTATTGTTGTCGGACGACTTCAATACGATGGCTTTATCTCACATAAGGAGTTGAATACCATGAAAGTTAGCTTTCACATCCATTAGTCATAGCTAGAGTGCGTCCTTAATCGTGAGAAAGGTATGCCGTTGCTAGCAAGGTACCAGACAGCATGCTGAGATTTAGCAAACTCTAGAGTCAACCGTTAGTGCTAAAGCATGACTAGTCCGGTGCGAATGCCTACGCTAACGGCTTCCGTGCGACTAGAGACATTGAGCTTGGAAAGAATGGCGCTGATGTGAAACTTGACCGTATGTTCAGAGATGTTGAGGGCTTTGGCGATCGCCTTATTTGCCAGTCCATCTGCAACCCGATTGAGCACCTGAACTTCTCGGGGCGTCAGCGGCTCTATAGCAGGCGCTGAATCAATAGGGCTGAAAGGAAGACCGCTGCGGAGAAAGCGTGTTTCAGTCACTTCAGGATGAATGAGGACAAAGCCACTAGCGATCGCCTCAATCGCACATCTCAACTGATGCCCCGATACAGTCACAGAGGCGACGCTGATACCAACCTCCAACAGATGTAATAGAGGCTCATTCAATCCAACGCTATTTTCCACTAGCAAAAGTATCGCTAAAGCCTCCTCTATCGGTAATTCTTCAAGCATTTGAACAAGAGCTTCGCGCTCCGTGACGCCCAAAGCAGACATCTCAATAACGGCCACATCGGCAGACTGAGTACACAGCCAAATCCCCAACGCCTGCACACTGCTCACCTGCCCGACGATCTGAATATTCGCGCCTGTTGCCATTGCAGCTAGGCCTGCTTGGGTGACAGGCTGGCTTGCACAGATAACAACGTCCGTCATGACCCTAGCGATCGCCTACAACAACGGTCATCGTCCGCAGCTCACCGCCGCGTAGCAGTTTAATCTCTAGCGATCGCCCAACGCTCTGCGGCCCCAACAAAGCCTGAACCTGCCTGAGGCTTTCAAGCGCCTCATCATCAAAAGCAATCATCACGTCCCCAAGCGCCATCCCCGCACCATCTGCTGCGCTACTGGGCTCCACGCTCACCACCATAATGCCGACCTGCTGATCGATGTCGTGCTGCGCCTGAACATTCTGCGGCAGCGGAATGGCCTGCATGCCTAGTCCCAAATAGCCTCGCGATATTTTGCCGCGCTGCTGCAATTGCTCGACAGCTGCATTAATAGTAGAGGCCGGAATCGTCAAAACTTTACGCCTAGGGCCAAATGTATTGAAGCCTACAGTCTGTCCACCCGCATTGATCAGTGGGCAGCCTGCGCTTCCTCGGTAGAGATCGAGACTGACAACGATATAGCGATCTATTTGTCCGCCGCGTTGCGATCGCCAAGCCTCCCCAACCTGGCTAACCATTCCTAAGCTGGCAAACTGATTCACACACCTACCACGACTTGCCGAATAACCTACCGTCGAGACTAACTGTCCCAAAGCGAGCGTCTGCGCATCCCCTAAAACGGCAACGGGTAGTGCTACAGCTTCTGGCAGTGATAGCAACGCAACGTCGGTCGTAGGATCGCTACCCAGCACTTCGGCATCCATAATTTGACCATCGGGCAAGCCGATTTTAAGACTATCGTCCTGATGCAGCGCCTCGCAAGATGTGACGATGATGCCTTGCTTCCAATGAATACCTGTACCAGCAGAGCGCTTGCCGCGAATGGACACAACAGAACGATTGGTGCTAGCGATGATGTTCGAGAAATCTTGAGAAAGGGTTTCGAGCGTGGTGTTCATAAGATCTGTTTGCCATATAAGATATGGTTACATTGTGTTGTTTTGAGCGATACACAGCATCACCCATGTGAGTAGGTACAAGCAAATGACGACCTACTCATGTGGCTAGGCACAAACAGCTTTTCAGCATCTTGCACTTTTCTGTAAGGCGATAGATACTTTTAGCGTATTGGCCTTAGCCGTTTGATGATTGCGATCGCACCACCACAGCGATACACTCAAGAAATACTTAATTTGCGATCGCTGATATGAGTAGCCCCCTCTTGAGCAGCGCCTCACCTTCCAGAATTCTGCTGGTTGATGACCATCCCACCACCCTTAGTGGAACGATTGTTCTTTTAAAGCAGCACTACAAAAACGTCGAGATTTTAGTTGCTAAAACGGCTCAAGAAATTTTCACAAAATTAGTAGAGCCACTCTTTCATCTTGTCATCCTCGATCTATCTATTCCTGAAGGCACTGAAGATAGAGCCCGTACGGAAACTGGCATTGCTGCGCTTAAGCGAATTATGGCTCAGCATCCCACTCAAAACCTGGCTATTCTGAGCACGAACATACAGCCCCTTATTAGAGTTCGTCCTGAAATTGATAGTCATCAGGGCGGATTTACCGTTATTGATAAGGCTCAGTCTACAGAGAGCCTGCTTACTCGGGTGGATGCTGCTTTAAACGGCTTTAGCGATACGCGGGAAATTAAAGGGTTTCAGCCTGGAATTGAGCTTAAGCCTGAGTGGTTAGACGTGCTGAAGCTGGCTTTTCAAGAAGGGTTGCAAGATAGGGCGATCGCCGATCGTCTAGGCGTTCAAACCACCACCGTCCGCCATTACTGGAGCAAACTTTACGACGTTTTAGAAATCTATTCGGCTGAAGAACGTCAGGATGGAAAAAATATCAGAACACGCGCAGAAATCCTTGCTCGTGAGAAGGGACTAATTGACTGATGAACCAGGCAACGCCACTGATAAAATTACGACATCTGTTATCAGAAAGTCGATTTGGCGTGGCCATCATCAGCATTATTATCGTGCTTAGACTGCTAGGTGCTTTTCAATTTTTAGAGCTATTAACCCTAGACGATTTTCAACAAGTACATTTAAGAGAGTCTCCTGATTCTCGAGTCGCCTTGGTCGGCATTGATGAAAGCTACTTCTCAAAAGGAGATAGTGCATCTTTAGAATACTCAGATCTCACCGCGCTATTAAACAAGATATTGAGCGGCAATCCTGCGGTAGTTGGAGTAGATCTCGTAGAGGATGATCTCAACGGAATAGGTAAGGATTTGCTACTGAACTTATTTACAGAAGATGAGCGACTGATAGCTGTAGAGAAAATCTGGACACCTACAATTGCACCTATTGAAGGGCTTTCAGACAAGGTGCTTGAAGAACGAACTGGCTTTAATGATATTTCTTTAGATAGTGACGATCATGTCAGGCGAATGTTTTTAGGTTGGACACCTACTGGTAGACCTTTTGTAAAATCGTTCGCGCTCATGTTGGCAGAAAAGTATCTCAAGAGCATACGGGGTACAGAGATAGAGAACGGCATCCGAGATCCATACGCTATGAGGTTCGGCAATGTTGAAATCCCAAGGCTGAGTCCTTTTTCTGGAGGATACCGAAATGAAAGCTCAATCTATGGCATTCAAACGCTTGTTAATTTTAGAACTGGATTTAACTTATTGAGACAAAGAAAAAGACCCTTTGAAATTATATTGGCATCAGAGCTCATACAGAACGAGCTGGATAAAGAAAGCATTAATGAAAAGATTGTTATTATCGGAACGTTGAGTCCTAGCAACGTTTCAACTTTTAGCTCTGTCATTCCATCTTCTCTGACGTATAACGAAAAGCTTGCTACAGGACTAGAGCTTCAGGCTCATGCAGTTAGTCAAATCACCAGCGCAGTCATAGACCAAAGGCCGTTAATTCGCCCGTTATATCTACCTTTAGAATATGCACTAATTGTTGCTTTTGGATTTATTGGCATCCGTATTAAAAGGCGACACAAATCAACACTTAGAAGCTTACTTTATCTATCCGCCGTTAGCTTGTTATTTACATCTATTAGCTATCTAAGCTTTTGCCTGGTAGGGCTGTGGCTTCCCATTGTACCTGTGTTATTAGCCCTAGCTATCAATGGACTAACTTATATCGCCGTTGCCCAAAGTGACCAGCGCTGGCAGGCACTTGCACAACAAAGAAACCGCGCCCTAGCTGCCGTTAAGCTAGAGAGACAAAAGACGGTTGAACATGCTTTTGACACAATTCACAATGGCCCATTGCAAACGCTTGCGAACTTGCTACGCTTAGTTAAAGACGATCAGATTGATAGAAATAATGTAGGGATTGAGCTCAGAAAGCTAAACCAGGAAATTCGAGAGATTGGCGAGTCTCTGAGAAAAGAGGCTATTAGCGATGAGCAACTTTATATCAAAGTGGGACAGTCTAAGTTAGATCTTACAACCCCGCTACACGAGCTGTTTTACGAGATTTATAGAGAAACACTACAGCGACCTTTTCCAGGATTTGAAACGCTCAAAATTCAGGCGCGATCGCTCGAACCAGTCACCCCTGAAAAAATGACAGTTGAGTGTAAACGCAAGCTTTGCCGCTTTTTTGAAGAGACCCTGTGCAACGTTGGTAGACATGCTATCGGGGCAACCAAGCTAACAGTCACAGGCCAAACAGTTGGACGATTCTACTGCTTAACAGTAATTGATAATGGTTCAGGGCTTAAGACGCTTAAACCGCGCCTAGCTAGAAAAGGTCAGGGCACAAAAATTGCCTGTGAATTAGAGACCAGTTTGAAAGGGAAATTTACGCGAAAAAGGCACTATCCTAAGGGCGTTTTCTGTGAACTGAAGTGGTTACTAATTTAGCTGTATACGCTTCCTTTATCTATGTGTTAATTATCGTCAAATTAACAGTATTTCTTCTGTCGATTTCCGGATTACATAGAGCTTACACTGAGAATATATATAGTTTTAATAGCATCTACAATTTATAGATATTCCTCATATATACAGCATTAGTTAATTAGAAATCTCACCCTATCCTGAAAAATGTTCTCTCACATAACGCGCGCTTCTAAGGCCTATCAACTGTTCATTTTACTCTCTTGTAGCGTAGCTTTGTCTGCCCTGCTGCCGCACGCTGCCTTGGCCGGATACACGCCGCCTGAAGATCAAAGACAACCTCCTAGAAGCGAAAGAACAAGCAGCAGCAGTCAGTGAGCATCGCAAGTATTCTGTTGCTTTAAACCTACAAAAGCGTTATTACAAAGATGCGTAGTGAACAACGGAATGCAAACATGCTCTACAAAAGTGCTTTTCAATCAGCTACAGCTCTAAAGATAGGGAGTACCGTCACCTTTGTTTCTTCTTTTCTGTTTTCTATAGAACCTGCTTCTGCGATTCCAGCAACATCTTTAGTGCCACGTCAGCTAAGGCCAGCTGTAGTGTCAGAATACAATCCACCTCGTGACCAACGGCAACCACCCAATCACGAACTTACAAAGCCAACGAGCGGTCGTTCTGATGACCACAGAGAGCCCCCAGCGGCTACAGACAGCGGCTCCTCGCCAGATAGCGAAGGCGAAGGTGCTTTAGACCCTAACCAACCTCCTATCGGGCTAGAGGTTTCTGAACCGAAGCGAGCAGTACCAACAGAGATAGGAGCTGAATAGAATTCTTTAGGAATCCAACATTCTTTCAGATCTCTTTGCAGAAAACAACAAAGACAAACTCAGAGAAACTTCAGAGAGTAAGTCTACGAAAGTCAACCAAATCTTAGATCAAAATCTAGTGATTTTATAAGACGTGGCACATAACCTTAGGGCATATCTGAAAGGGAGACCATTCATATGTTTCTTGGATTCTTGTTGAACGGTTTAGCATCGCCATCTAAACCCAGTGATTTCGTAGAAGATTTTCGGCTGGATGACTACTTCCATGAGCAGGCCAATGTTGTGTCTCCCATTCACGGGAGGCAGAAAGGACGGGTTCAGCTTCATGGCGTTTACTGGTTTGCCAAGCTGTCCGATCCGGCTGCTGATGTTATTCAAGCAGGCAGCTCCGTAGCTGTCATAGATAGAGAAAACAACACCTTAATTGTTGCTTTAGCCACTTAGCTTTGTTGTTGACGTTCACTGGTGCTATAGTTTTGTACAATTCCAGTTTTTGCTGGCTCCGTACAAGGCTATGGCACTTTTTTGCTTCAATAACGATCAGCTGTTGTTGAAATACGCGTATCATACGAGCAGGCCAGTTGAAGTAAACCAGTCATTGGAGCAGAGAAAATGACAGTTCTTGTCGTTGGAGCCAATGGCGCAACTGGGCAACACTTGGTAGAACAGCTTTTGATTCGTGGGCAGTCGGTAAGGGCGATGATGCGTTGGCATAGCCTCTCCGATGGAGAATCGCCCCATCCATACTTTGAAACCCTTCAAAAATACGACGGTCTATCAATCATCTACGCAAGCATCTCTGAGCTAAGCGACATTGAACTTGCGCAGCATGTAAGTGGTTGCGATGCGATCGCCTCGTGTTTAGGCCACACCCTAAGCGTTAACGGTATCTTCGGCCAGCCCCGCAGGCTAGTTACTGACGCTACTCATCAGCTTTGCCAAACTATCAAAGCCGACAGACCAGAAACGCCTGTTAAGTTCGTGCTTATGAATACAGCTGGGAACCGTAATCAAGACCTCAATGAACCGATTTCTTTTAGTCAGAAGTGCGTCATTGGGCTTATTCGCCTGCTGATACCGCCACACGCAGACAACGAAGAGGCTGCCAACTATCTGAGAGTCCAGATGGGTCAAGACGATTCTAATGTTGAATGGAGCGCGGTTCGCCCAGATAGCCTGATTGATGAAGCCCAAGTCAGTGAATACGAAGTGTATTCTTCTCCTACTAGAAGCGCTATTTTCAACGCTGGAGAAACCAGTCGAATCAACGTTGCACGCTTCATGGCCGAACTGATTACAAACGACGACACTTGGCGACAGTGGAAAGGCAAAATGCCTGTGATTTATAACAAATCACAGGCATCGTAAGAAAAATTGCGGCACGCACTATCGGCATGAATCTAAGCAGCAGGACTCAGTTTTTGAGCCGTACTCGCAGAGATAGTGGGCTTGTCGATCTTACTAGCTAAGGCCTTTAGTCGCTCAACGCGATCCTCAGTAGGCGGATGCGTGAGAAACAGCTTCATCAGACCGTCTTTGGACAAAGGATTAACAATAAATAGCGGGGCAAAAGCAGGGTTGCCGTGAATGGGAATCTCCTGACCCATAGCCTCTAATTTTTCAAGCGCGCGCACTAGCGCCAAGGGGTTTCCAGTAATCTCAGCCGCGCCTTCATCAGCGGCGTACTCTCGGGTTCTAGAAATCGCCATGCGCAACAGACCTGCGCTAAAAGGGCCAATCACTAACAAGAACAGAATGGCGAATGGATTATTGCCTCGCCTGCCAAGTCGCGCTACTGGGAAGTACAGTGCGCCGATGGTTAAAATGCGGCCCAGGTAGGTCAGCGATCCTGATAAGGTTCCAGCAACTGCCTGAGTGAGGGTGTCTCGATTTCGCACATGGGTAAGTTCGTGGGCGATGACTGCGTCTAGCTCATCGGCTGGGAGTAAGTCGATAATGCCTTCGGTGAGGGCGATCGCGGCATGTTGTGGATCGCGCCCAGTGGCAAAAGCATTAGGAGACTTGGAAGGCACAATGTACAGCTTAGGATTAGGAAGCTCAGCGCGATCGCACATTTTCTCAATCCGTGTATACAGCTCAGGAGCTTCCTCACGCGGCGTCGGCTTAGCCTTAAAAGCAGACAGCGCCGCTTTATCGGAATAGTACCAGGAGCTAAAGCTACCAAAGGCCGCAAACGCTAAGCCATAGTACAATCCCTGCTCATTCCCCACCAGTAAGTAGCCAGCAAACACAATCAGTCCGCTCAATAGCACGAGCAGTGCCAGCGTCTTAAGCTGATTTATTCTGGCCATCACAAACCTCACAGATGATTAGGGTTTAAGCATTGTAGAGACACGCTATACCAGAGGGCACCACTCTCGCGGTAGAGACCCGAGCTATCGACTTACTTATCGCGCTGTACCTGCCTGCGAGTGCGCACCCACTCTACCTGCGGCTCGGTGATAAACTTCAGGTACACCGGAATTTTCCACAGGATGTACATAGGCACGCTAAGCAGCGTTTTAAGTGCTAGATCAGACTGTGCGAACTTAGCCCAGGCGGAAATAACCGCGATCGCTAGCCCCAACCCAGCCGCATAGCAAATCAAAGCAGGGAACCAAAAACCACTTACGCCAGAAGCCAAAGTCATTGCCAGCGTAGTGCCCAGCCAGATAGTCACGAGTAAGGAGAGTGGCGGAATGAGCAGGTCAATCGCGATCGCCCACAAGTCCAAACGGCCCTGCATCACCGCCTGGGCAAACAGCCGAGGACAATAGTGTGAAATCAGCTGCAAATGGCCGTGCTCCCAGCGCGTCCGCTGCGTTTTGGCATCGGCATCACTGGGCGGCAGTGGGCCGACGACGGTCACCGCCGAACACATCGCGGGGGGTCTGCCTGCGATCGCCAAATCAAACCCCAGCTTCATATCTTCCACAATCGAATTACTTGCCAAGTCCACCGTCTTAATCACGGACCAGGGAAAGGCCATTCCTGTCCCCGTGAGCAAACAAGGCAATCCCAGCCGCGATAAGCCCAAAGGCCGCACCAGGTTTTTCACTTTAAAGGCAAAGGCTGAAACGGATTCTTTGAGGCTGGGCTCGGCAGGGCGATCGATCAGGTAAATGCCTTGAACAGGGCGCTGACGGGCGATCGCATCGCCTGCTAACGTCCGAATAGAGCCCTTGCGAAACTGACAGTCTGCGTCCACGATGACGACGGCATTCGGCGGTGAGGCCGCTAAAAATCGCAGGCCGCAGTCCAGTGCGTAGCCTTTGCCGCGTCGCATATCGTCTGCACGCTCTAGCACGGTAGCTCCTGCATTTCTGGCCAGCTCAGCCGTTTGGTCAGTGCAGTTATCTGCTACCACAATCAGCCTGTCTTGCGGCAGCAGCTGAGGGGTGAGCGCAGCCAGCGTCTCGACAATCACCTCAGCCTCGTTATGAGCAGGCATAACCACAGCGACTGCAACGTTCTCATTCGGCGGCGCTGCGGGCAAAGGCACTTTAAGAACAGACCCTATCACTGCGCTCAAACACTCGACAAACAGCATCGCGCACGGAATGAAAAGGGCGATCGCAATGATCAGAAACAGTATCTTAATCACGGTGGTAGGCTCCCAGCAGCTAAAAAACAAAGAGAAATCAACAGTACTTTTTCAAAAACCCAACAGTCTGAAAATATTCAGCGGATTAATCACGCGCCCAATGCCGTCAACCACCGATAAGTAGCCTTTCTTGGCAACCACAACAACATCGCCGTCTTGAATTTGATAGTCGTCTACCAGGTTGCGCAAATCGATCTCTTCTTGTTCAATTTGGCCGCTGTTGCTTTTGCGCACTAAGCTCACGTTCATCAGCTGCGCATCTTCTGTCGGACCACCTGCGATCGCCACCGCACTAGAGACCGAACTATTCGGCGGCACGTCCACCTCACCCGGCTGCACCACTTCGCCCACCACTTTCACCCGCACGGTGCTCGGCGCTAGGCTAGAAGCGGCCACCGTCCGTCGGTCAATCTCATCCCCTATCAAACGCGGAATATAAATCGCATCACCGTCGCGTAGCCCAACACTAGCGCTGCCCACATCTGAGGTGATAGTCTCCCACAGGTTCAGCGTCAGCGTTTCAACCTGGCCACCCGGCATCGGACGGCGCACCATCACCTGGCGAATATCGGCATCTCGGGTCACACCCCCTGCTAACAGTAACGCCGAGCTTAGCGTCGGCAGTGCAGGGGCGCGCTCCACAATACGTGAGTTTGTACCCGTAGAATTAACGCTCGTGACGCCTAAAGGATCGCTGTTGTTGCTGCTCAGTCCGCTTAGCTGAATAGGGCCAGGGCGGTACACCTCACCGGCAACGGTCACTATCACAGGCCGCATCACAGCAAGCCCAACGCTGACAACCGGATCGACTAGATACGTGCGCAGCCTTTGAGTGAGTGCAACGCTCAGCTGGTTCGGCGTGAGGCCGCTCACGCGCAGCGGCCCTAACAGCGGCAGCGTAATCGTACCGTCTGCCAAAATCGCAATCGTACCGGTAAATTCAGGATAGCCAATCACTGAGAGCGAAATCTGGTCGCCCGCACCTAAGAGGTAAGTGGCGCTACTGCTGGTCACCAAAGGAACCGCTAAAGGCTGCGGGCTAGATAAACCAGGCTGTGATGGCACTTGAGGTCTTTGAAGCTGCTGTGGCGCTTGAGGCTGACCAATGGTAGGCTGTCCGGTAATTTGGGCCAGGGCCGAGCCGCTAAAGCCTGTTACAAACACAGTTGCTAGCGTGGTCGTACAGGCCGAAAAGGAGATGCGAGACATAGAATCTACCGGTGAATAGCGCTAAAAAGTAACGATGAGAAAAATTGACGACACGTCAGTCAGCTGAAGAGCGTAATTACAGCCTGCTCCCGGCTTCTCTCCCGATTGCTCTCCCAGCGTCTAGTTGCGCTTCGGCTAAACGCTCCTGAGCAATACGAGCGGTGCGGCTCGGCAAATCAGTGAGTTCGCGAGCATCGTACGAGTACTCACCAAAGTCGTTTTTGCTGTCAACGCCGTTGGCAACCATGCCTAAAACAGTGGCGCCTGAACGTTCCAGAAGAGACTTGGCTGCGATCGCCCGGTCATAGGTCACATGGCGCGGCCGCATCACCATCAGCACGCCATCAGTCAAATTCCCCAGCACCGCCGCGTCTGCTGAGCCCGTGAGCGAAGGCGTGTCAAAAATCACGTAGTCAAACTGCTCCCGAAACAGCTCAATCAATGCCGCCATTCGCTCAGAATCTAGCAGCGCCATTGGGTTGGGGGGCACCACACCTGCCGTCAGGATGGTCAAGTTATCGGTCACAGGCTGAAGCGCCCGTTCCAAGCTGCCTTCCCCAACCAGCACGTGGCTGAGGCCCACGGCGTTGATGACGTTCCAAAGGTGGTGTTGGCTAGGCGATCGCATATCCGCATCTACCAGCAGTACCCGCCGGTTCGTCTGTGCCACTGCCGCCGCCAGGTTGGCACACGCCTCTGATTTACCTTCACCGGCCACAGAGCTGGTTAGCGCGATCGCCTTCAGCTTCTGATCAGAGCTAATAAAGCGCAAATTAGCTTGCAGCATTTGGTAGGCACCCGACAAAATCGGATAGACGCTCTCTAGCGTAATAATCCGACGCGACGGCAGGCCATCTTCTTCAGCCGCATCTTCTGCTAAGTCATAGCCGCTCGGCAGCTCAAAGTGCGGAATCACACCTAGCAGCACGTAGCCAAAAATCTTCTCACCGTCTTTCACCGTCTTCAGCGTGCGGTCAATCAAATCTAAGAAGAAGGCCGTCGCGACTCCCAAAAACGCACCCACAACAGCGCCTGCTAGCAGATACTTCATTTTGCCTTCTGTCGTCGGCAGCTCTGGCGGCACAGCTAGCTCTACGATGTGCGCACTCCCCACCTTACGGTTTTCCGCCAGTTTCACCTCCTGCAAGCGTGAAAGCAGCGTTTCGTAACTTTCGCGCGCCAGTTCCTGCTGCTCTTGCAGCTCAGTCTGCGTTTTCTTCAGCCTTGGGAAAACGCTGCCCTGCGCCTGATACACATCCCGAGTTGACACCAAAGTTGCGAGCTGGTTATAGGCACTTACCCGCGCGACCTCAGCCTCTACTAGCTGCTCTGCCAAATTCTCATCAATCGTACTCATGCTAAGCCCACCGGCTGGGGAGTCGTTTCCGACCACTTCACCCACCCGGTTTCTAAGCACCGCAGCCAGCGCCTGCTCCTGGCGCTGCAAGCCTCTTACCGTAGGATGCTGCGGCGTATACTGCGTCAGTGCAGTTGCTAGATCTGCTCTGACGCTCTGAAGCTGAGCCAAAGATTCCTGCACAGCAGGAGACTGATTCACCGTCGCCGCATCTAGGGCCTGCTGAGTACTCATGCCTAGCTGACGAGAAAGCTGACGCGCTGAGCTTTCCGCTGCGACTAAGGCCACTTGGGTTTTGCTAATTTCATTATCCAAATTCGAGAGCGCATTCACCGTTGCCCCCGCTTCATCCGGCAGCGCAATAATGCCGTTTTCCTCATTAAATCGCCTCAAAGCCTCGCCCACTCTCTCGGCTTCAGCTTTGGCCTGAGGTAGCTCTTCTTCCAAAAACAGCCGCGCCGCTGTGACCTCAGAGCGATTGTTGCTCACATTAGCCTGAATGTACGAGCGCATAATCTGGTTCACGACCGCCGCCGACAGCTCCGGCTGCCCTGACCGATAGCCAACCGCAATCACGTCCGTATCTGATAGCGGCGTCACGCTCAAATCTTTTGCCAAATCCGAAGGCTTAATTGTCTCCCCTTCAGAATCTTTGAGATCTAGTTCGCGAATCGTGTCTTCGAGGATGGGTAGCGAGAAAATAATTTCTGCCTGGGTCGCCAGCGGATCGCTGGTTTGCTTCAGCGTTTCCAAGCTGCCCAGGTCTTGGCTAATACCGGTTAAGGATGCCGTTTGATCGGGCTGTAGCAGGATCTTCGCGGCGGCTTCGTACAGCGGTTTTTGAGTGCTCGCTGCACCGAAAGCAGCCATTACGGTCGCAATAAAAACGACTGAAGCAGGCCGCCAGCGGCGCTTGAGCACCAGCCAATAGCGCTGTAAGTCAATCTCTTCAATCCGTTCTTCGTAAACCATTCGATGTCCAAACCCTAATTCTCAAGCAGACGGTTTTAGGCAAAAGGCTCACAAACGATGCCGATAACGCCAGCCTATTACTTCAGTAAGACGGCTAACGATTTGCAAAGTTTCCTAGCTATTGTCCCGAGTCTATGAAGAAGAGAAAGAGATTATTCGAGTGGTTCGAGAATACTGTGAAGCGTTTAATCTAAGCTGTTTTTGCTCATGGGTCTAGGCTTTACGGCTTTGCAGGGTGTCCCAAAGCAAATTTGGTTTGCTGGCAGGGTATGAAACACCGTACTCCGTGCGCCTACTACGGTATTGGAGCCGATTCGGACGCCTGGGCCAACAAAACAGTCGGTGGCGATCCAAGCGCCGTTTTCAATGACGATTTCGTTCGTTATTAGCGCAAAACGAGGATCGCTAATGTCATGACTGCCGGTACAGAGGTAGCTTTCTTGAGACACGACGCAGTGACGGCCAATTTTAATTGGCGCAAGGCTATAGAGCACCGCGTCGTCACCAATCCAGCTGTAGTCGCCGATTTCGATATTCCAAGGGATAGGTGAAGCGAGCCGTCGGGCGAATAACAACGTGCTGGCCGATTTTTGCACCAAATAGACGGAGCAGCCAGCAGCGGATACCGTGGGATGTGTGTAGCGTGAGTGGGAAGGCGATCGCCTGCACCAGCCACCAAAGCATCATCGCAAATTTAGAGCCACCCGCAGCATAACCAGGTTGATGGTATTGTCTCAAATCAGCAAAGGGCGGCGCGCCGTAGTCACCAGACTTTTCAAGGCCGTCTTCAAACTTTTCGCTACTAGCTGCGTTCACGCTTTAGTCCCATAAACAAACCTGATCAACGAACGGTCATCAGGCATCCACCGCGCTCACTGGCACAACCGGCGTCTCACCTTCAGCCTGTTTCTCCTGAATATTCAAACTCCCTCCAAACTTCAGCTCGTACAGCTTCACCCCAATCTGATACTCGTACTGGCTGAGCAATCGGCCATACACATAGCCTGCATAGCCATCCAAAAATCCCAGCCGCAGAATATAGAACAGCACAAATCGCAAAAAAGGCTTAAACGGCAGTCGCACCCAAATCTTTTTCAAGAACCGCTTGCGCTGCACCGCATCCCCAAACAAATTCGCGCCAATCGTGCCGTCATCACCCATGCCGGTCAGCAGGTTGTAATACACCCGCGCCTCCCAGTTAGAATACCGGTTGTGCCGCGCCAGCCAGTGATACAGGTCGCGAAAGTCCTCATGTAGCATGTCCTCTTCGAGATAGCCGACCTTCTCGTGCGGAATCATCACGTGCTCGTGCACTTCGTTATCGCCCGTGTTGCGAATATCCTCAGTGTTTAAGTTCTCGTAGCGGCCTTTGGCATGGCGAAACAAGCGTAGGTTCCAGTCAGGATATTTGCCGCCATGGCGAATCCATTTGCCTAAAAAGAACACGCGACGGTTGATGTAGTAGCCGTCTAGATCTGGATTTTTGATACGCTCAGCAATCTCGGCCCAAGATTCAGGTGTAATGCGCTCGTCGCAATCGACAATGAGCACCCACTCATTGCGGAAGGGCAGGTTGTCCAGCGACCAGTTCTTCTTTTTCGGCCAGCGACCGTTGAAGTCAAACTGGACAACCTTTGCACCTAGGCTCTCAGCAATTTCAATCGACCGATCGTCACTTTGAGAATCGACCATAAAGACTTCATCGGCTTGGGCTAAGCTCGCCAAACAAGCAGGCAGATTGTCTTCTTCATTTTTGGCCGGAATCAGGACTGAAACAGGAATAGGGGCAGATGTCATGAGCTCAACAATAGATAGTAAATAACGTTAAACGACTTCTCTCACCTTGAGCCAGCGTCGAACTAAATGCTGCATCACGCTGCCTAAGTAGGCAATTTGGCCGTAGGCATAGGCAAAGTTTTCAAATCGCTGAGCAGGCAGGTGTATGTACTTGCCCGTTTTGTATAGTCCGCGCGCCAGTCGCTCGCCACCGCTGCGTAGCTGCCACAGCCCTGTAGTACCACTGGCCTGCTCTCGGTAGCTTTCGCTAATGCCCTGCCACCAGCTACGGCTCAAAAACCATCCTGGCTTCATACGAGCGGGCGCAACGTTGTGGGCCGCTAAAGCTTCAGGGACGTAAGCAACTTTCCAGTCACGCGCTAGCGCCAGTCGAGTCATCTGCTGCTCTTCATTGGAAAGCAGGTTTGTGCCAACGCGGCCCAAATGAGTATCGAAGCCGCCCACCTCCTCTAAGAAAGGTTTGCGGACGGCATAGTTTAGTCCACGAGGGGTCAACGCCGGATTCTGAATGTAAATGAGCTTGTTGCCTAAATCGTAAGCGCCTAAGCCATTGGAAAGATCGTCGGAAAGCCACTTAGGTGGATGGGCTTCTGGAGGCCAGATCAAGGTGACTTTTCCGCCTGCGATCGCTACTCTTTCCTCTTTCTCAAATACCGCTGCCAGCGCCGCCAACCATCCCACACTCGCTTCAGCGTCATCATCTAAATAGGCCAGTATCTGCCCTTTTGCCGCCTCAGCACCCGTATTACGAGCCACCGACAGCCCCAGCGTAGATTCCAGCACGTAATGCACCTTAGAATCATCTAACCGCGACTTGACAATCTCAGCGGTACCGTCAGTCGAGGCATTGTCCACCACAATAATTTCGTAGTTTTCCAGCGTTTGCGCCAGCAGGCTATCAATTGCCGCGCCCAGGTACTGCTCACGATTGTGAGTGCAAATAATAGCTGAAATCAGCGGTTCGGCCATAGTGAAGTGAAAGAGATGGTGAACGGCACTTGCATTAATCTTGTCTTGATTAAGGGAGCATCAAAATAGCAGATACATCAAGTTTGCCCGGTATTACAGTTATTTTCTCTCTGCATCAGAGATAATAAAAGAAGCGGGCGCATTTTAGGTTGATAGCTTCACAGAGTAGTGCTGTCTCTGACGTAGCTACCAACCAACATATAAGCGCAATGCGAACTTTTGAGACATCAAGGTTCAGTAATTTCTTGTAAATGCCCCATAAATTCCACACCTGTTGCTAATGAATGCTGGCCAAGCTAAAACCGCTCGTGAAGCCGCCCGTGAGATCGATCTTGCGCCACTGATTGATCACACGCTGCTTGCACCGGCGGCGACGACAGACCAAATTTTGCAGCTCTGTGACGAGGCCGACCGCTATGGCTTTGCCTCGGTGTGTATCTATCCAGTGCATGTGGTGGCTGCGGTAGAGCGACTGCACGGTAAACGACCTAAAGTGTGTACAGTTATTGGCTTTCCAAGCGGCGCAACGACCGCGAAGACAAAGCTATATGAAGCTCAAGAGGCTGTAGAGCAGGGTGCTACTGAGCTAGACGTGGTCATCAATCTAGGCTGGCTAAAGATGGGCGAAACTGGGCCACTACATGCGGAAATTGCCGCCATTGTGGAGCTAACGGGGTTGCCTGTGAAGGCGATTTTAGAGACGAACTTGCTCACGAGGGATGAAAAGCGACTCGCGGCTGAGGTATGCCTAGATGCAGGCGTGGCGTTTTTGAAAACGAGTACGGGCTGGCAGGGCGGCGCGACGGTGGAAGATGTGAAGCTGCTAAGGCAAATTGGGGGCGATCGCATCGGCATCAAAGCATCCGGCGGCATTCGCACCCCTGAGCAGGCTATTGACCTGGTTGAAGCAGGCGCAAACCGCCTTGGTACCTCGCGCGGCCCTCAGATTTTACAGCAGCAGGCAGAAGACGCTTAGATGAAGCAACGCAGCTATAAAGCAACGGGCATTAACCTCAAGGCTATGCCCATGGGTGAGTCTGACCGACTGGTGACGGTGCTGACCAAAGAGTATGGACTGATTCGAGCGATCGCACCCGGTGCTCGCAAGCATAAATCCAGGCTTGGCGGACGCTCTGGCATGTTCGTGGTCAACGAGCTGATGTTCGCAAAAGGCAAATCGCTCGATAAGCTCATTCAGGCAGAAACCCTTCAGTCTTTTCCAGGGCTCAGCAAAGATCTCGCTAAGCTCACAACCAGTCAGTATCTGGCCGAGCTGGCGTTGGCCCAAGCGCTGACTGACCAACCCCAAGAAGATTTATATAGCCTGCTCATAGAGCACCTAGAGCGAATTGAAGCGGCCGCTAAGCCCGATATTTTACCCTGCTTGGCTCAGGCGACTTTTCATATGCTGGCCTTAGCAGGCGTTGCGCCGGAAGTTTTTCGCTGCTGCCTGTCGCGATCGCCCCTCACCGCCGAACTCGGCAACCCCGACTGGCAGGTTGGCTTTAGCGTCTCTTCCGGCGGTGCGGTGGACTTAGCTGAACTAGAGCGAATCAAAGGCGATCGCCTCAAAGAAATTCAGCACATAGAGCAAGAGTGGCAAGAGCAGAGAGATAGTCATCGCAGCGAAGCGACCTTAGCCACCAGCGTTCAAGACTCTGAAGCAACCTACAATCACACGACCGAGCACACGACCTCTATTGAGCCGGTTAGCCAAAAGCCAAACCCGGGAAATAGCCGCCGCTGGTCAGCTCAACTTCAATCGAAAGTGAGCAAGGAAGTCACCCAAAACCTTGGCATCGTAGGCTACTTAAGCGCAGCCGAGCTGGCCCTAATGCAGCAGCTCAGCAAGCCAGAGCTGATCATGACTTCACCGACCGCTCAGCCGAACTGGCCTCAACCGAACCGCCAGTTCGCCTCAAAATCAGGCACAATAAGATCGCCTGCAACCACAGTAGCGTCAGCCTTAGAAGAATCTGGCCCTCATGTGATGTGGCGGCACATTGAACAATTCCTCCGGCAGTACGCCCAATATCAGTTCGACAGGCCCATCCGGTCTGCCGCCCTCATTGACACCTGCTTTACCTCCCCAACCCATGCTGCGCGAGCCTGAGCCTACCACCGAAAATACCTCTGACGAGTCTCCTGACGTTTTTGATAGCGGCTCGGGCGATCGCACTGCCAATGGCCAAAAGCCACCCGTTATTGAAGACAAATCGCTCGCCACACCGCCCGATGCCGCGGACTCCCAAGCTATCACCGACACTAAGCCCGGTGGTCTGTGGCCCGTGTTCCGCAATCGCAATTTTCTGACGCTATGGAGCGGCCAGGTCTTTTCGCAAATTGCCGACAAGGTTTATCTGGTGCTGATGATTGCAATCATCTCAGCCTCCTTCAAGTCGCCTGAGCAAACGATTAGCGGCTGGGTATCCGCGATTATGATCGCCTTTACGATTCCAGCGGTGCTGTTCGGATCACTGGCGGGCGTGTATGTAGATAGGTGGCGAAAAAAGCCGGTGCTGGTGCTAACGAACGTGCTGCGCGGGCTGCTGGTGGCGATTTTGCCTGCGCTGCTGTGGGCGACCAACGGATGGGCGATCGCAGGTCTGCCTGTCGGCTTCTACATTCTCCTGGTCGTCACCTTTCTCGTCTCCACCCTCACGCAGTTCTTCGCCCCCGCAGAGCAGGCCGTTATTCCACTGATTGTTAAAGAAGGAAACTTGCTTCCGGCTAACTCGCTGTACACCACAACCATGATGGCCTCGGTGATTGTGGGCTTTGCCGTCGGTGAGCCTTTGTTGGGGTTGGCCGATACGCTGCTTGCGCCAATTGATGGGGGCTCAGGATGGGGTAAGTCGGTGCTAGTGGGGGTGAGCTATGCGATCGCAGGCATTCTCCTCCTGCTCATGACAACCAACGAAGCCAAAGCCGACGACACCCTCGAAAGGGCGCATCCCTGGGAAGACATTAAAGACGGCATCGCCTACCTGCAAGAGCAAGTCCAGGTTCGCAGCGCCCTGATTCAGCTCATCGTGCTCTTTTCAGTTTTCGCTGCGCTTGCGGTTCTCGCCGTTCGCCTTGCCGAAGTCATTCCTAACATCAAGTCTTCTCAGTTCGGCTTTTTACTGGCAGCGGGTGGCGTTGGTCTCGCCATCGGAGCCGTCGTGATCGGACAGTTTGGCCAAAGGTTCTCTAGGTCTCAGCTTAGTTTAGTCGGCTCGCTCGGCATGGCCGCTATGCTCAGCGGCCTATCTTTAGCGCCCGCCCAGCTTTGGCCTAGCATCGGACTCATTGGCGGCCTGGGTCTATTCGGTGCAATGGTCGGCATTCCCATGCAAACCACCATTCAGGAAAAAACGCCCGAAGACATGCGCGGCAAAGTGTTTGGCCTGCAAAATAACGTCGTCAATATCGCCTTGAGCTTGCCGCTGGCGCTGGCGGGGATTGCGGAAACATTCTTAGGCCTGCGCGTTGTTTTTGGCCTATTGGCCATGCTGGTAGCAACCGGTGGCTTTTTTACGTGGTCGCTGGTTAAAGCGTCTCTAGAAAACCCCCTAGGCAACAAATGAGGCAACATGGACGCATATACTACTAGTGCGTAGTAGTGCGTAGTCAAAGCTACGAAAGCCTACACGCATTTCCATCTCGTTGTAAACGCATCGTGACCGATAAATGCATATTGTGTGGCTCGGGAAAAAATCCCCATTCTGTGGCAACGTCACCTACGGCAGAGAAATTACCAACGCCCTGCTAGACAGAGGCCACCGGGTCACCTTCATCCATTTCGCCCAGTCCGACCAGGCTACAGACGATCAGTTCGGCTACGAAGAAGTCTCGCTTCCCTTCATCTTCAAGTCTCAAATTCTCACCATTCCCACTCTAGGCTCAGCCAAGCTACTCGCTGAAACGCTCGAAAAGCTCAAGCCAGACCTAGTTCACGCCTCACTGATCCTCTCTCCGTTAGATCTGAAGCTGCCAGAAATCTGTCATAGCCTAGACATTCCACTCGTTGCCACCTTCCACCCCGCCTTTGATCGCAAGCGCCGCAACCTTTCATCGAGCACCCAGCATTTTGCCTACCAGGTATACGCGCCCAGGCTGGCTAACTACGATAAAGTCATTGTCTTTAGCCAAATTCAGCGCAGCTTACTAATGAAGCTCGGCGTCCCTTCCCAGCGCGTAGCCGTCATTCCTAACGGTGTCGATATCTCTCGATATGCCCCTGGCCCTTCTAGTATCAAGCAGCAGCTCAATGCCGATCAGCTCTATGTATATCAGGGCAGGCTCGCCATTGAGAAAAACGTCGAATCTTTGCTGAAGGGATGGCGAGCGGCCAATATGGGGCCGTATAACAAACTAGCCATCGTCGGCAGCGGGCCGCTGGAGTCTTCGCTCAGGGCGTTCTATTCAGATAGAAATATTGTGTGGCTAGGCTTTGTCGCCAATGAGGAACGTCGCATCGAAATCTTGAGAGGCGCTGACTGCTTCATTTTGCCGTCTTTGGTAGAAGGGCTCTCGCTCTCTTTATTAGAAGCGATGGCCTGCGGTGCGGCCTGCGTTGCGACCGATGCAGGCGCTGATGGTGAAGTTCTCGATCAGGGGGCAGGCGTTATTTTGAGCACGCAAAAGGTGTCTAGCCAAATGCAGACGCTGCTGCCCTTGTTTCGTGAGCATGGTGAAATTACCGCGCTGCTGGGAAAAAAGGCCAGAGCCCGAGTACTAGAACGCTATACGCTCAGCCAAAACATTACGTTGCTAGAGCAGCTGTACAACACCCTAGCAACGCCCGCTAAAAGCAGCCTTTCCTTCAGTAAAGGGGCTTAAAACCAGGGTTGAGCGATTACACTTAATCGCGCTATAGTCTGCCTGCTTCGGTAACAATCTTGTTTTTCACCTAAATTTATTTGGTCGATTAAGCCTAATTGATTAGATAGATTTATTAATTATCTTTGTTCACGTTCTGTAGAAACCAGTGAATCCCTGTGTTTATACGGATAAATGATTGACTAAAAATACTTTACTTTCGGATGTAAATACGTATTTTTACTTAAAAAACTGTATAAAAAATGAAGCTTGCATATTTGTTCAAGACAGATTTGAAGATGCCGTAAAGGAGAGCGGCGAAACTATGAAGATGTGTTTGCTGGAGCCAAAATACGCACGATCTTAACCCTTTCATCGCGATACGTTATGCGTGCGCACAGATTGTCGCTTTTACAGGCATAATTACTCATCAGGTATTCTTTGAAAAAAGTTGATATATTGCAACGATCGTTCATAGCGAGATGAGCTCATCCGTAAGCAGCATCGCTTGTGGAGCGAATGATCTCGAACAAATGACCTGGCTGGACGAACGGTCTGCGCAATTGTGCACAGCTGGTGATCTGCGCAGCTGTAGTCACAGAATGCACGCCCTATACTGCCTTTTATCCACTAGCTCTGTTAGGAAGCCCTTTTACTAAAACTTAGACGTAGAACGCGGTCACCCTATAAAAGTCCCCAACAACCCATCGTGAGCTATCTCAATAAGAGCCCTGTTAAGCAACCGATTCAGCGTTCGGTTCAGCCTGCTTCTGAGTCCACGCCAGTTTTAACGATATTTTTCCAGCTTAATCCGTTTAATCCAACGATTGGGGGGATTCAGACCTGTATCAAGTATGTGTTGAAGTATGCGCCATGCTGCTTCAACATTCAGCTAGTCGGGATTACGCAGGATGAAGCCGCCGTTGGGCAGTGGCAGCGATCGCACCTGCATGGCCGAGCCTTCAATTTTTTACCCCTACTCAAAGTAGCTGACGACAACGTGCGCGGGATAGTTCCAACGACCGTTCGTTACGCGTTGGCCCTCAGAAAGTACTTAAAGCATCAAACGATAGACTCAGACTTTTACCAGTTTCACCGCATTGAGCCGACTATCTTTGCCGGTGGCTTGAAAGGGACTAAGCTACTCTACATTCACAACGATATTTATCAGGAAGTAAAGGGCCGTCAAAAGGGCGGCATTTTGTGGAAACGCTTTCCGTGGGCGTACTTTGCAATGGAGAGGCGGCTAGTGCCTCAGTTCGATCGGATCTTGTCGTGTAATTCGGAGTCGGTCAAGTTTTATCAGGCGCAGTACCCAGCGATCGCAAAGCGCGTTTTCTACCTACGCAACACGTTCGACGGCGAGCTGTTCTACCCTTTTACACCGCTTGAGAAAGGCCGCGCCCGAGCGCAGGTAGCACAGCAGCTTGGATTACCCGCAGACACCCGCTTCATTCTGTTTGCAGGGCGACTCCACCCCCAAAAGCAACCACAGCTTTTGATTCAGGCTATGGCTTATCTAAAAAAGCAGCTACAGGGTTCGCCTGAAGCTCATCTGCTCATCGTAGGCAAAGGTGAGCTAGAGCCAGCTATTCGAGACGAGATAGAGGCCCTGAGATTGCGATCGCACGTCACACTGATAGGATCTTTACCTCAGATTGAACTTGCGCATCTCTATCGCACCTGCGATTTGTTCACGCTCACCAGCGCCTATGAAGGCCTTGCTAGAGGCAGCTTAGAGGCTCTTGCCTGCGGCACGCCTGTCGTCACTACCGATGCCGGTGAAACCCCGAAGTTTCTAGCCCCTGACAGCGGCATCGTTTGCTCGGATGCACGGCCAGAAACAATTGCAAAATGCTGGCAGCAAGTCCTTCTCAATCCAGCTGATTTTCCGGCAGAGGCCTGCGCGCGCGTGGCTAAGCCCTACGAGGCCAGCCTAGTCGTCAAGAGGCTCTACACAGCGCTATTGGAACAACCGCAGCGATCGCACTCAACTTCAGATAAGCCCGCCTTTGCATTTTCTGAGCCCCTATCAACATTATGAGAATTGCTGTCATCGGCTCGAAAGGTCTTCCCCCGCATCAGGGTGGAATTGAGCACCACTGCGCTGAGATTTATCCGCGTATGGTCGCAGCAGGTCACCGGGTCGATCTGTACGCGCGCGCTTCTTACAACGGCAAAGGTGCGGGTCGAGTAAAGGTGTACAAAGGCGTTCGCGTGATTACGGTACCCTCTATTCGGGTGAAAGGGGTAGACGCGTTGGCCTGCTCTGGAATGTCAGCGGCGATCGCATCTGCCCAAGGTCTACCCCAAAGCCTACTCAGGAGCAACGCCCGCAGCGCCTACGACATCATTCACTTTCACGCGCTGGGCCCCTCTCTGTTCACGCCCCTCCCCCGGCTATTTTCTAAGGCTAAAATTCTGACCACCTGCCATGGCCTAGACTGGCAGCGCGCCAAGTGGGGCAATTTCTCCAGTCGCATTATCAAAACCGGTGAGCAAACTGCTGTCCGGTTTGCCGATCGCTTAGTTGTCGTGTCCGAAGCGCTACAGGACTACTTTTACAAAACCTACGGCAAAGAGGCGACCTACATCGAAAATGCGCCCGTGACCTATGCCGAGTCGGATGGTCACTTTACCTATGGGCGATCGCTCGGACTCACCCCTCAAAAATATCTGGTATTTGTCGGCCGCCTGGTTCCCGAAAAACGCGTTGAGCTATTGCTAGAAGCCTTCCAACGGCTTCAGCCGCAGGGGTGGAAGCTGGCTCTAGTAGGTGATAGAAGCGACACTGGGGCGTTTACCACTCAGCTCCTGCAAGCCGCTGATAACAACCTTGATATTGTCTTTACCGGCGAGCTTCAGGGGTCGCAGCTTGCTGAACTGATGCGCGGTGCGGGCTTATTTGTGCTGCCTTCTGATGTAGAAGGCCTGCCTCTAGCCCTTTTAGAAGCGATGCAGGAAGGCATTCCGGCTGTAGTGAGCGATATTCCGGTGCACCGGCAAATGATGGGCATTGATCGCGGCCTCACGTTTGAAACGGGCAATCTCAATGACTTTCAAGATCGTTTGGGTTGGGCCGTGACCCACCCGCATCAAATGCGAATGATGGCGCATCAGGCTCAGGCCTATGTGCGATCGCATCACAACTGGGAGACCATCACTCACAAATACATCCGCCTGTACGAATCGCTGCTTAATATCCGCAAGCCACAGCGATCGCCCGTCCAAGTCGGCTCCAAGCTGCCCTAGAAAAGACTAGCAGCCGACCTCTCCTACCGCTGAAATAACCGTCGCAGGCTCATCTTCGAGCTGAAGCTCAATCGTGGCCTCGGAGATCTCACTCACCTCATTGCCAATGCGATCGCCCCTCACCATATCCACTCTCAAGGCAAAGGCTCCGTTCTGACTGGTCAGCGCAATCGCCTCATCGCCAAACGCCGAGCCTTCGTCATGAAAAAATTCTATCCAGCTACCTTCCACCTTCATCAAAGCAAGCTCAGGCCCATCAAATAGTACGTAGTCATCGTCTTGTACGGAACGCTTGAGCAAAACGCTACAGCCCAAGCCACCTTTTTCGATCAGTTCTTCCAGAGAAAACGTATTAATTTCGAGCGGTGCAGCCTGCACTGGCGCGCCAGGGTTCGTCGGTGCAGGCTGAGACGTTTCTATCGGCTCAGCGCCAGGCTGACTGGTATCACCCACAGCCAAATCGGGGCGATCGCCACACCCGAACAAAAGGCCTGCGGATATCAGGCTAAAGGCCACCACAGCTCTTTTCATATCAATATCTTCTCAAAGACTAATTTCGCAAAAGTGTTCTGACTTGAAAACATATTCAGGCAGCTAACGTCATAAATATTACAAACCGCATCAGTAAATATACGGTTGACGTTTATGAGCTGATGATAGGTTGAGCTCCGGGTGCCTTCTATCATGATATACAGTCAGATCAACAGATTTCTGTGCTTTTTTGAGGTTTTATTCTGCACATACGGCTTTCTCTTCTACACAGGGCTCTGGTGGGCCTGCATCAGTGAAAGCATACCTTTTCTGATCACGCCCATCCGCTACTCAATCCTCATTATTCCGCTCATTTTTTTGCTGTTGAGATGGCAAACCTTAGTCAAGGTCATCCCCAAAGGCGGTTTCCTGTGGCTTTTCTTTGGCCTCTGCGCCCTCTCAATTGCCTGGTCTATCTACCCTACTTTAACCTTCAAGGGCATCGTCCAATCGCTGCTTCAAATAGCAATCTTCGGACTGTACTTCACCTCACGCTTCAGCCCGAAAGATCAGCTCTACATCATTGCCTTTGCCATGAGCATCACTATTTTGGGCAATTTGCTTTTTGTATTTGCGATGCCTGAAGTAGGGCGACACGTGGGCGATAAATTTAGCGGCGCATGGAAAGGATTTTATGCGAACAAAAACGAGTTTTCTGGCTCAATGCTGTGGTCGCTAACCGTTTTCTATCTGCTCAGCTTTAGAAATACCAATGCCTTGGTGATGTGGCTGGCCAGAGCCGGCATGGTGCTTTGCCCTATTCTGGTGATTCTATCGACTTCAGTAACCGCGTTAGTGCTTTTGGTCTTCATGTATTTTGCGTTAATGACCTGGTATCGCTATCGCTGGCGAGGCAGCAAAACAATTCTAACGTTCGATCTAAGCCTTCTCTCTGTGCTGTTGTTTGCGGGTGGCATTATCGATAATTGGGGCGCATTGGCTGCTGGATTAGGCAAAGACCCTACCATGTCGGGCCGCACCGATATCTGGGTTGCCACAATTTCGCAAATCAACCAAAAGCCGCTATTTGGCTATGGCTTCTCTGCCTTTTGGACAGAAGATAACCCCGCCGCACAAAGTATCGGTGACGCTTTATTTCCAGGATTCTATACCTATCACGCACATAATGGATTTCTCGATATCTTGCTAGATTCCGGCTGGTTTGGCCTCGCTTTGTTTATGGCTGGCTTCCTATCGACCTGGGCACTGGCACTCAAGTACGCCTATCGGGCGCGATCGCCTGAAGACTCTTGGCCGTTAGCCGTGATGCTGCTTGTCACGTTTTACAATGTCACCGAAAGTTCTTTTATGACTGATAACCTCAACTGGCTGTTCTACGTCCTGGCCTATTTATCTATGCGGATCTGGCCTCGCCAAGCGAGTGAAATGAGAACTTAGTCTTCCTTTTGGGCCTTGTGAGCTTAGGCAGGCTCACAGTATCGTCGTTATCGCTTTTATAAAAATGGCCCACAAGATGCAGAAGTATCGCCTCAGAGCTATCGCTGCCGCGCTCTCGTTTATCCTTGTGTTATCAGCAGGCGCTGCGACAGGCCAAGATGAGGCCGCTGAAAGCGTGATCGCGCCAGAGCCCGCTCCAGCAGAGGTGGACACATCTTCCCTCAACGATGTCTACTTCGCAGATGTCATTGTTCGTGGCCAAACCGTCTTTCAAATCGGCAGTCTTAGCGACCTTTCAGCCAGCCAGCGAGCAGCCACCATCAATCGTAGAATTGCCAGTTTGCTAGATCGCACCGACGGCAACGTTCAGGTCACAACCGCTCCGGTCGCAGACCAAAAGCTAGTGACCGTGCAGGCAAACAATCGCGTTCTGATGACCGTTACCGAGCAAGACGCTCAAGATTTTGGCCTGCCGCTGGCGGTGCTGGCAGAAGACTGGGCCGAAAGGCTGGGCAATAGCTTTGACAAGCCGCCTGTGGCTATTGATGTGGCTCAGCGGCTCAACGGAACGCTGCGACAGCTCGGGAGAGATGCGGTCGGCAGTATTCCAGCTTTAATTGGTGTGATTATTGTTGCGATCGCCACCTGGCTAGTTGCCAAAGGCGTTCGCTACAGCGCTTTCCGCTGGGCACAGCAAACCGAAGGTGACCACAGCACAGAAGTACTCATTGGCCGACTCGGCTACGGCGGGGTATGGGTAGCGGGCACCGTTATTGCGCTAGGCGTATGGGGCATAGACTTTGCGACCATGCTAGGCGCACTAGGGCTTACCAGCGTAGCCATCGGCTTCAGCTTAAAAGATGTTTTGAGCAACTACATATCAGGCGTCATTTTGCTCTCAGCTCGGCCTTTTCACATTGGCGATCAGGTCGTCATCAACGGCTACGAAGGCACCATTACCCAGGTTCAGCTCCGTTCAACCACGCTCAAAACCTACGACGGGCGCATGGTGTACATACCCAATCAAGAAGTCTTCCAAGCAAGCATTACCAACAACACCGCCGCAAAATACCTACGCAGCTCGGTCATTGTCGGCATTGACTACGACGCCAATATTGCAGAGGCGCGTCAGGCCATTGTTGAAGCTATCTCTGGGCTATCTGTCGTCCAGCCCGATCCACTCCCGGAGGTACTGGTCAGTGAATTAGCAGCGAGCACCGTCAATCTAGAGATTCGGTTTTGGGTCGATTCTCATCGTGCAGGCTTTCTCGAAACGACTTCAATCGTGGCGCAAAAGGTGAAAGAGGCGCTGCAAACTCAAAATATTGAAATGCCAACAGAAATCTACACGCTGCTACTAAAAGACGTGCCCGAATCACTCAAAAACAATAAGGGTAGTCAGCCCAGTCTTTCTCAAGACGCGGACTCACAGCACGGAACTATCGCAGAAGTGTAGCCGCTACAAATCTGTGGTCGCCTCTACAGAAAACTCTCTCACCGGAAAAATACTCACGTTCAAATTAATCGGGCGTCCTAACTTCTGTTCTAAAAAAGTATGCACTAGGCTGATTTGATTTGCCGAAATAGAGTCAGCAGTAGCAGCGACTTCAAGATCAACAGTTAGGATATCTCGATAGGTCCTAATCCTTAGCTGCCGAACATCAGTATCTTTAAATGTTTCTGTTTCACGTCTTACTAACTGACTCACAAGGGAACGGGCTCTCTCTTCAATCACCAGATCTCTCATCGCCAGTCCCAGCGGAATTCCCAACAACGCAATTACAAGCGTTGAAGCCGTCAATCCTCGCTTTGCCCGCTTAATAGATCCGTAGTCCTGCCAAATGAACACAAGACCGCCGCTGAGAATAATCCCGGCAAGGTTAGTGACAAATAGCAGCATTGAGCCTATAAATACGGACTGATTTCCAAAGGCAAGGCCAATACCGATAACGCTTAAAGGCGGCACCAGCGCGACTGCGATCGCCACCCCCGGCAGCGCATCAGCCACCTCTCTTCGCGTCGTTGCAAATGAGCCCGCAGCCCCCGCAGCCAACCCAATCGCCAAATCAATCAGAGTAGGCCTAGTCCGCTGCAATATCTCAGAATTCAGCGTATTTAGCCCGATGATGGTGCAAATCAGGTAAGCCGTCCCTACCGTCAGCAACGCGCCCGTGAACACCGCCAAGCCCGACCGCTTCAGCAGCCGTCGGTTACCCATCGTAATGGCAAATGCCATACCCGTAATCGGCCCCATCAGAGGCGCAACGATCATTGCTCCAATAATGGCAGCCGTACTGCCTGCCAGTAATCCCAGCGTAGAAATAACGCCAGAGAGAAACAGCAGCATGTAATAGTTAAACGAAGGATCTGCACCCCGCCACAGGCTACGGTTCAGGCTTTTGAGCGGCAGCGGATTGTTAGCCATCCAGTGCCAATCAGCGCTGTTGACTCCCAAAATTCGGTTAAACCTGCGAGCTGTCCGAATCAAAGGGCGGTTAATGCTGGCTGGTAAGTAGTAGCGCATTAAGACTAAAGGCCTCAATCGCCACGGCTCAGGCCTATCATTTTTTGCCTTAGGCTTCTTCTTTTCAGCCGTTTCATTGTTAGGTTTTTCTGAAAAATCAGCCTTTTCCGAAGGCTCCGGTAGTGGGTGCTCACCTTTAATTTCAGACATAATCTACTGCGGTGTAAGTAAAGCAGGCTTTAATAGAGAGCACCTTCAATCGTAAAACGTTCAGCCCGTTTAAATACTGTTGAGTCACCCCAGAATACCGCAAATCTTCCTCTGATCTGAAAGCATCTCGGACAACAAATTGCATTCATAGGTATATCTTTTGATAGGAAGAAAAGAGGTCTTATGACAGAGGCTCAGCTATTTATCAGCTCATAGTATAGAGAAGTTAAAGACACTACTTGGAGATTACTCACATGAGTCTTACAGATAAGGCCAAGAATGCCGCTAAAGATGTAGAAGGTAAAGTACAGGAAGCTGCTGGTAAGGCAACAGACAATACTGAAGCCCAAGCGAAAGGCAAAGCAAAGCAGGCAGAAGCTTCCGCAGGCAAAGCTGTAGAAAGCGCTAAAGATACCGCTAAAGATGCGATCGATTAGTCTTTCGCATCTCTTTTTTAGGCTTAGAGCTGAGATTTTTCAAATAGACTGACTCAGTAAACTAACCGCAAAATGGCCTGAACGGATAATTACGTTCAGGCCATTTTTATACAGGCGTCAACATTAGTATCTATAGCCTTAGAGGGATGCTACGATGCGCCGTTAGATAGATGCTTCTATCAAGTCAAATATTTTTGGCAAGACAGCCCCCTTATAAGAGAGTCTCTTAAACATTATGGAAAACAAAACTGAACATAGCGTTAATACCGACAACTTCGATAAAGGTATCGTCCCTGCTGAAACAGCTGCTCGCAAAGAGCGTGAGGGTGAAGATTACAAGGAGCCTGTAGAAGGCAAAGAAGGCGACATCGATACAGCGGCAGGCGCTACTGTGAGCAACGAAGGCCTTGCGAACAACTACGCTATTGAGCCTGAAATGTACGTAGAAGAACCAGGCGATCTAAAAGATTCTCAGTAAAGCGCTTCTCTAGAACGCTTATCGATAACAGAATCAGGAAGATCTAGCCGCTCGACACAATAAGAGAAAACCCTTCTATGCCATATTTTTGCCTAGAAGGGTTTTCTCTAGAGAAATAATATCTGTCGGTCTCAGTAAATCAGCAGATCTAGCACTGACAGAATAGGATAGCTTTCAACCAGCTACTTTTCAACTTTAGGTACTACATCTGGTCGCTCCTTACCTTCCCAACCAGCAGGCCGCTTAGAGTTATACCATGCGATAGAGCCAATAGTGGTTGCAGCGATAAACCCAACAATACCTACTGTCGTCAACGAAAGAGCATACGGTGCTGATTCAACAGCCGCTTCCATCTCTAGTAGCAAAATCATATAAAGGCCTCTTAAAACTAAACTTTACCAACTATAGAGAGATACTATTTTTCAGACATCTCTCTGTCTGTGGATTCTTGAATATCTCTATGGGTATATTTCCCAGACTGCTGCACAACAAAGCCCTGACAGATTCTGTCAGGGCCTCTTCTAAAGCTTCTTATCTAAGCTCCGTCGCCTATACAGTTGCAGGCGTCTTCAAATTAGACTCGCGCTGACCTGAAGGGGAAAGGCTGGTGCCTTCAAGGAAGGAGCGCAGCATCCAAGCCATCTCTTCGTGCTGTTCCATCAGCGCTGTCAAGAAGTCAGCTGTGCCTTCGTCATGGAAGCTATCGCCACACTGATCGATATGACCACGCAAGTTGCGGATAATTTGCTCATGATCAGAAACTAGGCGGCTGACCATTTCATCAGCACTTGGCAAGTCACCAGCATGCTCACGTAGCGTGGTGTTTTCTAAAAACCCTTTTGCAGTACCAATAGGATAGCCACCTAGCTGACGAACGCGCTCTGCGATCGCATCAATATTCAGACTAATTGCTTCGTAGTGTTGCTGCCAAAGCTCATGAAGGGTTCTGAACTGAGGGCCAACGACATCCCAATGGTACTTCTTAGTTTTAACAATCAGAATGTAAGAGTCTGAAAGATCGGCGTTTAGCAAATCGACGACGCCCTGTCTTTGCTCTTCGCTTAAGCCAATGTTGACTGACTGCATATATGTTATCTCCGGTGTGTACTTACATTCATTTCACCAGATTGTCGTGAAACAAGTGTCTGCCAAAAGAAGAAGATATTGCAAGAAAAATTAACGCCTTCGGATGGATTTACTCCCGTAGATCGACAAAAGGCACGACTTATCTACCTAAGGTCACAGTTTTGTCTCTGCTGAGTTCGGATAAAAGAGACGTAAAGGAGCATATATCAACTTAATTTGATGAAAAGGGAAACTTAATCATTCATAGCCCGTTCAATCGTTAATTTGCGCAGCAGGAAGCGAAAACTGATGACTCAAGCCGTCACGAAAAATATATTTGAGCTAGAAGGGCCTGCTGGCAGCGCCATTCTTGGCAACCTAAACGAACTTGGGGACGATCCTCTGGCCTTTTTGACGAAGTGCGATCGCGACTACGGCGACATTGTACCCCTACGCCTTGGCCCCACCCCTGCCTGTCTCGTCACCAAGCCTGAGCTAATCGAACAAATCCTTAAAAATAGAAAATCGTTTATCAAAAGCCGGGGCTTTCGCGCCCTAAGTCGCCTTTTAGGCAGCGGTCTGCTCACCAACGAAGGCGACTCGTGGTTTCGCCAACGACGCTTAGCCCAGCCTGTTTTCCATCGCAGCCGGATTGAAGGCTACGGACGCATCATGGTGGACTACACAGAGACACTACTCGGCGAATGGCAGACCGCTGACCTATCAGAGCCCCGCGATATTCATGCCGACATGATGCGCCTGACGCTCAACATCGTGATGAAAGCCATTTTTAACCAGGATGTATCGACTGGTGAAGCCGATACGATTGCTCACGCGCTAGATGTCGCCATGAACTGGTTCGACAGCAAGCGCCGACAAAACTTTTTCATCATTGAATGGTTTCCGCGCCCCGAAAATATCCGCTACCGAAACGCGGTGAAGGCCATGGACAAAACCATTTACGGCATCATTAGCCATCGCCGTGAAAGTGGAGAAGATCCTGGTGACTTGCTTTCTATGCTGATGGCAGCTCGCGATGAAGACGACGGTAGCCGCATGAGCGACCAGCAGCTGCGAGACGAAATTGCAACGCTGATGCTCGCAGGTCACGAAACAACCGCCAATACGCTCTCTTGGACATGGATGCTGCTCGCTCAGCATCCTGAGGTTGAGGCCAAATTACATACAGAGCTTCAGCAGGTGCTTGAGGGGCGATCGCCCACTATGGAAGATCTCAATCAGCTGCCCTACACCAACGCCATCATCAAAGAATCAATGCGGGTCTATCCACCTGTCGCTATTCTCGGCCGCGAATCTGTCGAAGATGTCACCATCGGCAGCTACCTGATTCCCAAAGATTGCGTCATCATCATTAGCCAGTGGATTATGCATCACAGCCCTGACTACTTCGATGAGCCCGAGTCTTTTATGCCAGAGCGCTGGCTTTCAGAATCAGACGAGCCTTCTTTAGAAAAACAGCTGCCCCGAGGCGTTTACTTTCCGTTCGGCGATGGCCCTCGCATCTGTATTGGCAAAGGATTTGCCATGATGGAAGCCGTCTTGATTTTGGCAGCGATCGCACAGAAGTATCGGTTTAATCTGATGCTCGAGCACGAAATCACGCCCCAGTCATCCATTACACTACGTCCGGAGCACGGTATCAAAGGCACGTTAGAAAAGCGCTGACTCTTGCTAATCCAACTCCGAATCTTATTTTACGTAAATGGCTCTGGCGGGATTTGAACCTGCGACCTTGGGCTTATGAGTCCCCTGCTCTAACCACTGAGCTACAGAGCCGTAAAAACGCATTAATGAGACACAAGCCCATTGCAGCTAGATAAATGTAACACGAAATCCAATGCCTTCAAAAGAAAGCCGTTTTACCTCATAGACGATGGATGTCACTGCAAAGCAAAACTGCCAGCTAACTACAGAATCACCGTAAAAACCTCGTGCGAGCTTTCACCTGAATCAATCGTCAACTAGCAGTCTTCTAAGTAAGGTCTTCAGCAGCCTGTGCTAAAAACCCTACCGGCTGTTTTCAGTCTTGGAGAGGCGTTAGCGGCTGGGCAAGTAAGCAACTGGGTTAACTGCGCCGCCACCCTGATGCACTTCAAAGTGCAGGTGAGGGCCGGTGCTATAGCCGGTACTACCCATCTCAGCAATTTTCTGACCCTTCTTAACAGCCTGACCGGCACTCACATCCAAGCGATTGTTGTGAGCATAGCGAGTAAGACTGCCATCAGGATGTCGAATTTCAACCAAGTTGCCGTAGCCACCGGAGTTCCAGCCAGCTTGCTCAACAACACCCGTACCCGCAGCTACGATAGGCGTACCAACAGGGCCTGCCACGTCAACGCCTCGGTGCATTCTGCCCCAACGCCAGCCGTAGCCAGAAGTGACCGTACCTTGCGTTGGCCAAATAAAGCCGTCGAAATAATCGGGTGCTTCCGGCAAAAACTCATCAGCTCCAGGCAAGATGGGCATATCTGGAGAAACAACCTGTGGAGCAGCAGAACGCTGCGCAGGAATATAAGCATCTGGGCTGATTGGAGCCGCCGCGAGCAGATTAGAGTTACCAGATTCAGCAGGTGCTGTCGCCGCTGGCACAGACGTTCTTCTAACGCGCTCAGCTAGCGTTGGTCTAATCGTAGGCGTTTCAGTCCTCGCCAACAGGGCACTGTCGGCTTCGATTGCGCTTCCCTGCGAGGCATCCGTCTCAGAAATTTGAACGGATTGAGTACGGATTTCCTGAACTTCTTCTAAAAGATTTTCAACATAAGGATCGATGCTCTCTGCGTTCCTTACGTTGGCGCCTGTCATCGTTTCTGAAGAAACCGCTTCTGCGGCATCTACACTGGCGCTCACAGGCTCATCAGCCGCTATACGACCTTGCAGCATAGTAGAGTCTGGAAGAACTGCCGTGCTGCGGAGGTAAGCCAAGCGACGGTTGCTATCAGTAGGCTGAGCACTATCCGCTACAAGTATGGGCGCAGCGGACTTGCTAGCGGCCGGTGCAGGTATGCGCGTTGCAGATGTCGGCACTCTTAGCCTATCGCCAACCAAAATAACGTTTGGATTAGCCAGTGCATTTGCTCTAATTAGCTCAGCTGAAGTTGTCCCCAAGGAAGAGGCAATCGTATTGAGCGTATCGCCTGCTTGCACCTGATAGTGAGTTGACGGGGCGGATGCAGCTAAGGCAGTGACCACTGGAGGTGCAGCAGACGCTTGGGAAGGTGCGTTTGCAATTTCAGTGTTAGGTTCTGCTGAGCTGGCTTCTGAAGAATCTGCATCTTCAAAATTGGCAGCTAGCGATTCAGGCCGTATTGATTCGACTTCACGCGTCTGCGCGATGAGCACAGAGTCCTTAGCCGTTGATGTAACTGTGTTTTGTAATCTACTAAGCTTATTGTTGGCTGAACGCCGTGAAGCGGCTTCAGGGGCGGTAGCGTCATCAGCGGTAATTCTAGCAACGAGTTCAGAGGAGGCATCAGCCGCCTGGGTTTCGCTACCAGGAACCTTCAGAACCTGACCGATGCGGATCGCCGTTTCAGGTGGGAGTGCATTTGCGCCCTTCAGCTCACGCAGACCTACACGATGCTGTTGAGCAATTTGCCATAGGCTCTCACCTGATTCAACGGTGTGGTAGGCAACTATTTGCTGCGAGGCAGCGGACGATTCAGCGGCATACTGCTGAAACTTGAGAATCACTTGAAAAAGCCCCTGTTGCAGCAGAGGTCGTTGGTGCAGGAACCGCAGCTGTGGCTTCGCCTTGCGCAACCAACGCGCCAGATGCACCGACTGAAAGTGCAAGCCCCAACATAGCAGCTGACTTTAAGCTGTTGCTGGCGCTTGTGCACCCATTTCCTTCTGGAACTCGTGAATGACTTACATCATTCGCAGTTTCCTGTGAAATTGCTTCTTTCAAGGAATCACCTCCTAATGTTCAGCGTTTAACCGTTAGTACAAAATCGTCGCGATAGCTTAATCGATTGACCGTACAACGACTTTCGATAACAGCAGTGCTGCTACTCGTAGCATTAAGGCATATGGAGTAACCCAGTAGCCTGCTGCGGAATTGCCCATCAGCTGCGTGTTTAATGCTAGTGAACAAACCTTAATTTGTTCGGCTTAGGCAAGTTTACACGACTTAATGCTAATTTCAATCACCACTTCTGTGACCTACTTTGAATGCCCAAAACTTGATACAACCTAAACCTTGGCTCTATTTCCTATCGATGAGGCCGGCTGTCAGAGCAGTTCTCTAAATTCCAAGACGCCTGAAAAGACTAGTCTTCAGAGAGATGTACGAGGCCAATTCATTTACTGGCACATTGATAAATCATCTGGTTTTATCGGTTGTGATGCGATCGCAACTACTTTTGCCGAATAGGTGGGTAGCAGGTGCTTCTGATCGCTCAAAGGCCGCACGTTGTTTGTGATTGAAGGTGATCTACGAGAAAATACGGGGAACCCGCTCTAAATTAACAACGAATAATCAATTTAAGGTAAAAGCATATGAAATGCTTATGGAAGACAGCCACCTGCTAGCTGAGAGCCAGCTGAACACAGAAAGTATTGATCATTCGGTTAACTTTCTCCAGTTGACCTTGATGCAGCCGCTGAATCATGAGTTCGTCTTGAGTCTACCTAAGAGCATCTGTATCACAAATATCTTTAATCTATGTAATTTATCTGATGCGCTGCTTATTTTTCATCTTTTGTAGAAACCTTATTCTACGTAACGTCTGATTTTGTAGTCTGTAGGGCTTTCCCCCTCATGGTTTGCCGAATCGCTTCAAACAGGCCAACCGCAGCGCTAACCGAAAGATTCAGACTGCGAACGTGATTGCCTGTCATAGGGATAGTTGCGAGCAGGTCGCATCGTTCAAGCATTTCAGGAGAAAGACCCTGACTTTCTTTGCCAAAAATTAGCCAGTCGTCGGCGTTGTAAGTAATGTCGGTGTAGCACTGAGTTTTGTAGCGCTCGAAGCGCGCGCTAAACCCGATGAGCTGACCTGATTCCGCTTGAGCGTGCTGCCAAAAGTCTTCGACTGATTCGTGTAAGTGCAGATCGACGTGAGGCCAGTAGTCGAGTCCGGCGCGTTTGAGGTATTTGTCGCTAAGTTCAAAGCCGAGTGGCATAACCAGATGTAAGGGGGTATCGGTCGCTGCACAGGAACGGGCGATATTACCCGTGTTTGGTGGAATTTCAGGGTTGATTAGAACGATTTTGGGCATGGTACTAGGCGATCGCCGCCGCAGGTAGGCAAATATCTTGGGCCAGGAAGCTTTCGTTTTGATGCATTTGAGCGATCGCCCCTTGAATCACTTCCGTCGGACTGGTTCTATTCGCCTCAGATACCCACCGTTGAGCCTGATTGCCGTCTCGTAAGATTTGTTTGACTGGCGTAAGAAAGCAGCTGATGCCTGAGCGCTGAGCGTAAGGACGCACTTCGTCATAGATTTGATGAATCCAATCGCTGGCGATAATAGGCTTGCCGCTTTGCCAGTGGGTAAGTTCAGCATCAAGACTGCTTTTTGCGACGGTTTTCTCGTTTTTGAGTGCGATCGCTAGCAAGTCTTCACTTCGGTTTTGCGCGCTAATCGTAGAACTTTGGAGCGGGTCGAGCTCTGGATTTTTGAGCAGCTGATGCAGTCGAGCTTCAAGCAAAGCGGTCACGGCGAGCAAATGTAGCGGATCGCTGACCAAATCGCAGATGCGTAGCTCTAGTCGGTTGAGATTGTAGGGGCGGCGATCGCCATTTGGCCGAACCGAACTCCACAGGTGCCGAACACTTTGCATTGTTTTGGCCGCTAGCTGCTCCTCTACCCAACGGATGTGATGCAGATGGCTCTCAAACAGGGGCACGTGAGCAGGGGTTTGAGGAAATAGGTGCCAGCGGGTGGAGTGAAAGCCGGTAATATTGCCGTCGAAGAACGGAGAGGAAGCAGTTAGCGCTAGGTACAAAGGTGCTTCTAAACGAATCAGGCGGCAGGCACGCATGAGCGCTTCAGGATCAGCCATGCCGATGTTGATGTGAATACTAGCGGTCACTACATCGGTACCGTAGGTTTGCTCGATGTAGGTGTGATAGGGGTTTTTGGGATCAGAGCGGTGAAAGGTATCGGCTCCGCCTAGTGGCAAAGTGCTGCCGGGGATGATGGTGTAATCGCCTAAGGTTTTGAGATATTCGCGTAGTCGGACTCTGGGCTTAATGAGTTCGCAGAGCAGATGCTCGTAGCGGCAAAAGGGCGCGGTGGTGTATTCCACATTGCGCGTGTCAGGCTCGCGGACAAATCCATCTAGCGCGGCAACAATTTTGTCTGAAAAGCCGACGACCTCCCCGGCAGGCGTTCCGGTGTACATTTCAACTTCAAAACCTTTGGATAGCAGCACGGGATTTTCCTTGGATATCGTCAGCAGTAAGTGCGGAATTAGCGTTGTATGGGAGGCTACAAAATTAGAGATCTTCTCCTATATATAGGGGGCTGTAGAAAAAGCATTAAAAAGCTGTGTAGAAAAAGACAGTTTTTAATCTAAAAGTTGGAACCAGAATCGATTGATTGCTAGTTACGCATAGCTCGCTAGAGCAGTATAAAGGGGCAAGGGTTCGCGAGTCCTGTCTCTAGGGTTAAGCCTTCTTCTATACCGTTTGTCTAAAACGATTCTTTTAAAAAGCTAGGTCGCCCAGAAGATGACTTCTGAACGACCTAGCTTGCATATTATGCGGATGAAAGGACTTGAACCTTCACGTCACGAGGACACTAGAACCTAAATCTAGCGCGTCTACCAATTCCGCCACATCCGCGTTGGAAAACAATACTATCAAGAAATGCGAGCTTGATGTAGCTTTTTTTGAAAGTATTCGCTCAATCATCAGTCGCGATGACGCGAACCAGCGCTTATGATGAGAGGATTAGTGCCTTGGCAAGTGCTTATAAGATATGTGTCGGATGAGGAGAAACCAGGCGAATGGGTAAAGTAGTTGGCATTGACCTGGGTACCACCAATTCTGTAGTGGCTGTGATGGAAGGCGGTAAACCCGTCGTGATCGCCAATGCAGAGGGAATGCGGACGACGCCTTCAGTGGTGGCTTTTAGCAAGGAAGGCGAAAAGCTGATCGGTCAGATGGCGCGGCGGCAGTCGGTGCTTAACCCTCAAAATACTTTTTTCGCCGTTAAGCGATTTGTTGGGCGTAAGTATGACGAGCTGTCATCTGACTCTAAGCGAGTGCCTTATACAGTGCGGCGCGGTGAGTCTGGCGGCGTCAAAGTTCGCAGCTCGCGGTTAGACAAAGACTTTGCGCCAGAAGAAATTTCAGCGATGATTTTGCGGAAGCTGGCTGAGGAGGCTTCTCAGTACTTAGGCCAGCCAGTGACGGGCGCGGTGATCACGGTGCCTGCTTACTTTAACGATGCGCAGCGGCAAGCCACTCGTGATGCGGGGCGAATTGCTGGGCTTGAGGTGAAGCGGATTATCAATGAGCCGACGGCAGCTTCTTTGGCCTATGGACTAGATCAGCAGTTCAACCAGACCATTCTGGTATTTGACTTGGGCGGCGGTACCTTTGATGTGTCGGTGTTAGACGTGGGCGATGGCGTATTTGAGGTGCGCTCAACGAGTGGCGATACGCAGCTAGGCGGCCTGAATTTTGATAAGAAGATCGTGGACTGGCTAGCTGAGGACTTTTTAGAGAAGGAAGGAGTGGATTTGCGGCGCGATCGCCAGTCCCTTCAGCGCTTAGGCGAAGCCGCTGAAAAAGCAAAAATTGAACTCTCTGGCGTGCCCGTTACCGAAATCAACCTGCCTTTCATCACCGCAACGGCGGATGGGCCAAAGCACATCGAAACAAAGTTAGAGCGATCGCACTTTGAAGAACTCTGTAGCGATCTGGTCAGCCGAATTCGCGGCCCGCTCAAGCAAGCCCTGGCTGATGCGAACGTTACGCCTAGCCAAATCGACGAAGTGGTCTTAGTTGGCGGCTCCAGTCGGATGCCGATGGTGCAAGACTTAGTGCGCTCGGTGATGAATCGTGAGCCAAATCGCAACGTAAACCCCGATGAAGTCGTAGCCGTTGGCGCGGCGATTCAAGCTGGCATTCTGACTCAGGAAGTCAAAGATATTTTGCTGTTGGACGTGTCGCCTTTGTCACTAGGCGTTGAGACTATCGGCGGCGTGATGAAGAAGCTGATCCCAAGAAACACCACGATCCCCGTACGGCGTTCGGACACGTTTTCAACCTCTGAAAACAACCAGACCGTCGTGGAAGTGCATATTCTTCAGGGCGAGCGGGAGATGGTTCAAGACAATAAGTCTTTAGGCCGTTTTAAGCTAATGGGCATTCCGCCAGCGCCCCGTGGCATTCCGCAGGTGCAGGTGTCATTTGATATTGATGCGAACGGGATTTTGCAGGTGTCGGCCCTAGACAAAACGACCGGACGGCAGCAAAGCATTACGGTGCAAGAGGCGTCAAATCTGTCTGAAGGCGATATTCAAGACATGATTCGAGCAGCGGAGGAGAATTCGGCAACGGATCGACTGCTGCGGGAGCGGATTGAGAAGCGAAACCGAGCTGAGGCGCTGACGTTTAAAGCAGAGCGCGTGCTGCGAGAAGTGGCGATTGATTTTGGCATGCAGTTTGCGCGCGATCGCCGTCGCAGAATCGAAACGCTCGTACAAGAACTCAGAGCTGCCTTAGAGCAGAAAGATGAGCGCGGTATCGATATCACGCAGTCCGATTTGCAAAACGAAGTATACGAGCTAAACCGCGAAGCCTATCTGTATGACATAGAAGAAGAAGGTGACGGCATCATCGGCCAAATCGGCAACACCTTAAAGAAAGCCTTTGCAGGTGACGATGATGATTACTATCGCGCAGGCGGCGACTATGGCTACGGCAGTGGCGGTGGCTACAATAGCTATCCAGCAAACGGCTACTCCAACAGTTGGGACAGGCAAGCCCAGTGGGACTCGCCCGCTTGGGCACAAAATAATTCAAGCCAAGGCAGCAGTTGGGACGACTGGGATGACGATTGGGAGAAGTCTCGCAGTGCGCCGCCTGCGCCTAGCTACGAGCAAAACTATAGCCAAACTAGCCAAAGCGGCCAAAGCAGCTACCGGCCAAATCAAGGCTATGGCTCAGATGTTTATGGGCGCGATCGCCCTGAGCAAGGCGGATACGAACCGAATCCACCTAGCCGAGAGCCTCGGCTATAGCGAGGATAGCTATAGCCGAAGCGGCTACCCGCAAGACAACTACGACCAGAGCAGCGGTGGCTACCCGCCGAGCGCTAATCAAGGCGGATCTGGTCAAGATGCTTACAGCCGAGATGCCTACGATCAGAACTACCCGCAGGACAGCTATTCACAAGATAGCTATTCACAAGATGGTTATTCACGAAGCAGCGGTCAGCAAGGTGGCGGGCAAACCGCTTATCCCCAGCAAGGTTCTTACGATCAGCAGCGTTATCCCAACGAACCTGACGCGAACAACCGTCATACAAGCGATGGTTATGATAGTCAGTCTGGCTACCAGCAGGATAAGCAGGATAGTTATAGCCAAGAACATACAAGACTACAGCCAAGATAACTACAGCCAAGACAATTACAACCAAGACAATTACAACCAAGATAGCTACAGGCAAGATACCTACAGCCAGGACAGCTATCGTCAAAATCCTCAGGATGCTTACCCTCAAGAGGACTATCGGCGTGAAGAAGCGCCTCAGGGTCGTCGAGCTAGCGGTAACGACTACGACCGCGCAGGTAGAGCAGCGCCTTCAGATAGTCGCTCTCAGCCAAAGGACAACTGGAACGATGAAGATGAGTGGTTCTAGCTTAGGGTGATAGGCAACTAAGCAATTGGGCCAGATTGATTAGGCAAGCGGAGCTACAGGCATAAGACGCATTCATGCAAAATTTTCGGGACTACTACGAAATTCTTGGAATTTCAAAAGAGGCAACTGCTGATGAAATTAAGCGAGCCTACCGGGCATTAGCTCGGAAATATCATCCTGACCTAAATCCCGGCGACAAGTCTGCTGAAGAAAAGTTCAAGGTGCTGGGCGAAGCCTACGATGTGCTTTTTGATGTGGATAAGCGATCGCAATACGAAGAGTACAGCCGCTACTGGAATCAAAAGGGCTTCAAAAATTGGGCAAGTCGGAGCAAACGAAAGACACCTCAAGAAGCTGAGTACAGTGCGTTTGAGGACTTCGATAACTTTGTTGAGCAGCTGCTAAAGCGTCATCAGTCGGACAGTAGTGATTCGATGTGGACATCCGCTCAGAAGGAATCAGCCCAGAAAGAACCTGCTCAGAAAAGACGCTCTACTCGGGAAGACCAGCACGAGACAAATAGCAGGGCAAGCCGTCGTGTAGAAAGTGAACGCGCAACAGCTAGTTCAGAGGCTTCTAGTGCACGGGCCAATGGAAAGGCCGCGGCTGAGCGCAGAAAACCGAGCTATAGAACGCAGCCACCATCGCGATCACGTCGGGACGCTGAAGCGGATTTAACCGTACCTTTGGAGAAAGCCTATGCGGGTGGGCGTGAGCGTATTCGACTAGAAGATGGGCGATCGCTTGAAGTGAGTATGCCACCGGGTATGGTGACTGGTCAGCGTATCCGCCTAAAAGGGCAAGGCATTGATGGCGGTAATTTGTACCTCCGCATTGAAGTAGAGCCGCACGCTTATTTCACCCTGCAAGATGGCGATGTGTACTGCCGATTGCCAATCACGCCTAGCGAGGCCGTTTTGGGTGGAACGATCGCGGTGCCGACCTTGGGTGGGCCTATTAACATGATGATTCCGCCTGCGGTGCAGCCTGGTCAGCGATTGAGACTGACGGGGAAAGGATATCCTATTAGCCCAGAGCTGTATGGTGACCAGATTGTAGAGATTGAGGTCGTTATGCCCACCGTACTGGATGATGAAGAGAAGGCACTGTATCAGGAGCTGAGAAATGTGGAGCGATTTGATCCCAGAGCGAATCTGCCGGTTTAGAGACGGGCGTCAAGCAGAGCGCTGATTCTTCACCAGCCGGAGTTCGACTCCGCTCACCCCTCGATATTGGTGCAACTATAAAAGGGAGAAAAGTTATGCAAACGCTGACGATTAATATGCCGCAGGCGCTGCGAGTGAAGCTGCAAGAATATCAGAATGAGCACGGCATTGAGCAGTCTGAAGCGGCGGTAATAGCCGCTTTGCAGGACTACTTTCAATCCTGGTCAGCAGCTACCCCCCCCGAGCTGCCGACAATGTACGACGCTGAAGACGGGCCTTGCGAAGTGATTACCTCCTTTTTAGAACCCAAGGCTTAAGCGCCAAGACCTAAACGCCAAAATAGGCAGGCTCCTTTCCTGGAATCCACTTAATGTTGCAGCCGATGCTTGGCTTTTGCGTTTCAGGAATGGTTTCACCTGCCACAATTTTGTCCAATGCGGCTCTCAAGTCTGAACCGTTGACTGGCTTGTCATTGCCAGGACGGCTGTCGTCCAGCTGGCCGCGATAGGCGAGATTGAAGTCGCTATCGAACAGGAAGAAGTCAGGTGTGCAGGCGGCGGTGTAGCTTTTGGCAACTTTCTGCGTAGCGTCGTAGACGTAAGGAAAATTGAAGCCTGCCCGCTTTACCTGCTCGCGCATGTTATCCGGGTCATCTTGCGGATGACTTTCGATGCTGTTGGCGCTGATAGCTAGGAGGGCAACATCTTTGGGCACGTAGTCTTGGCCGATGCGGCCCAGCTCGTCTTCAACGTGCTTTACAAACGGGCAGTGCTGGCAAATAAACATCACCAGCAGACCTTTTTTGCCTTTGAAGGTCTCTAAAGAAATCGTTTTACCTGAAATAACGTCTTCTAAAGACAGATCAGGTGCGGCAGTGCCCAGAGGCAGCATTGTCGATTCAGTTCTGACCATGGGGTTAGCCTCCTGCGCTCATACCGGCCATCACAACAACCGAGAGTAGCAAGCCGGGGCTGAGCAACAGAATGAGTAGGAAAAAATCGTGGAGTTCCATGGAAGTTATGCCGATGAAGTACGGATATAAGAATCTAGCTGGTTTTAGCTGCTAGTTGAGGCTCCAATGAAGCGACGACTACAGACTTAGCTTTGATACCGTCTCTATGATGCCGAATAGCAAGCGAGAATATATTGATTTTTTTAGATGAAAGCTAATTTTTTCCTGAATTTTCACCTATCTCGTCAGATTAATTTGGCGTATCCTTACATTGAATTTGATTGATAGGAGCATCTTTAATGAGCCAGAAAATGAGCGATCGCCTGCGCCCTCTGTGCCCAGCTCCTGTACAGAGATTGGATTCTAGAAAAAGCTTGGTACTGAAGCTTTTGCGCTGGGGTTGGATAGCAGGTGCCACTTCTGTAATGTCGCTGATGGTAAGCGTCATGCCCGCGCTGGCTGAAGAACTATCGGATTGGAGCTATGACACGGAAACGCGATCGCTCAATATCGTCCTACCTGCCACCACGAAACCCACCCTTTCAGTGACCACCGACACGCAGCTGCGGGTCGAACTACCGAATACTCAGGTGGGCAGAGCCATTGGTCAGACGGTATTTGATGGTGTAGTTGAAAGCATTGTTTTGGAGCAAGCAACCCCTGAGACAGTTTGGATGGTTGTTGAGTTTGCACCGGGAACCGTTTTGGCCAGCGCTCAAAGTGCTACGTCGATTGTCTCTTCTGGTTCTGATAGTAACGGGATGCGGCAGTGGCAGGTACGGCCTGAGCTAATAGCCACGCGTCGGGTAGCGGGTGCGATCGCGTCACTGTCAACCGAATCACCCACCAGCGCGGATGCCGCCGCCTTACAATCCGAGCCATCCGCTTCAACGCAAGCCCAAATCGCAGACTTTCCCGATCTTCCTATCCTCGAACCAGCGATTCCTATTGACGCGCCTATCGTCGTTCCACCGCTCACTGCGCGCGCGCCCGAGCCTGTTCAACCTGCGCCCCTACCGCCTGTTGCCATTCGTCCATCACTAGAGCCGACGCCTGCAATCGTTCCTACCAGCGTCGAAGCTGACGCGGTAGTCGAAGCTAATGTGGTGGTAGTAGATGAACCCGTCGTCGCCGTCTTAAAACCGGAACTACGGGTCATACTGCCGACTGAGGAAACGCCCTTAGTTGAGATTGAAGCGCCTGAAGCTGATGTGGTAGTAGATGAAACGGTTGAAGCACCTCCTGTTGAACAAGCCGCTGTTGAAGAAGCCGTTGTTATTGAAGAAGCCGTTGTTATTGAAGAAGCCGTTGTTATTGAAGAGACTGTTGTTGAAGTCGAAGTTGTCGCCGCGCCGCCTAACATCTCTCCAGTTGCGCTAAACACAGTACCTACACCGACTGAAGCTCGAAACGAACCGCCAGCAGTCGTGATCCCTGAGATTGATCTCTCTGAAAATAGTTCTTCTCGAACGACTAACAGCCGCTGGCCTGAACCGATTCCTTTCGGTCAGCCCTTGCCATAAGTAAGGCGCCGCCTCAAAGTTAGGCACGCGCCTTAGGCTATACGCGCACATATAGCGGCACAATAGAGGGTAGCTCCTATTTAATCCTCAGTTTCTACCGCTGATATGCCCGCCCGTGAAAACCTCTCCAGACTCCGCCTTTAAAGCTCCACGAACTTCACTCAAAACATTATTCACAGATACGCTTACCGTTTTTTGGGGCGATTGGTTAGATCTGCGCGTTCGGATTCCGCAGGTTGCCGCATCAGGGCTAGTGTCGCCACTTATTTATATTCTGGCTTTTGGTCTGGGCTTAGGAAGCTCTTTAGATAAGGTGAGCGAGCCGACCGCTGGCGATAGCTATCTGGAGTTCATTCTGCCAGGAATGGTCGCGCTTTCGTCCATGGTGATCAGCTTTGGCGGCACCACATTTTCTATTTGCGGCGAACGGCTTTTTTCAAAGACGTTTGAAGAAATGCTGCTGTATCCAATTCATCCGCTGGCGCTGCACTTAGGCAAAATGCTGGCAGGCATTGTGCGCGGGCTCATGACCGCCTCAGCCGTAATCTTAGTCGCTGTGCTGTTCACTGGCAAAATTTGGAGCTTCATCAACCCGCTGTTCTTCCTGCTAGTGATATTGAACTGCGCGGTATTTGCAGGTCTCGGCGTGATTGTTGGCCTCAACGTAAAGTCGTTAGAAAGCGTAGGCCTGTTCAATAACTTCTTAATTGTGCCGATGTCTTTTCTAGGCGGCACCTTTTTTGATCCATCAACGCTGCCCGCCGCACTCAAACCAATTGTGTACGCGCTGCCGCTGACTTACACAACGATTGGACTAAGAGCTGTCGCATACAAGCCGCTCTCAGCATTTCCCTGGTACAGCATTCCGGTACTGCTCACTTTCGCCGTTCTGCTTTCCTTCTACGGCGCCTACCAGTTTTCTAATCAGCAGGATTAAGAATGGATGCTATTGAATGGCACTCATGAAGGGTGTCCAGGATTGAATGCTGGATAAGATGTTGCGATAGCCAAGAGCGTTGGGATGAAGGCCATCTGTGCAGAGGCGATCGCTCACCCATTCATCACTTTCTCGCGTCCACTGCTCAAACAAGTCTAAGTAGGGCACATCATGAGCATCACAGAGCCGACGGGTCGCATCGCGATACTGGGCCTGCTGCGCTCTTGTAAAGTGCAAAACGTTGGCGTAGGGCATAGCCACTTCGTTAACGGGTACCATGCCAACAAAAAATACTGGACAGAGCTGGCGCGATCGCCCCAAAAGCTCATCCATCGTCTGTTCAAAAGTCTCAATACCAGTCACAGGACGCCCCGTAGACCGACCTGATCTAGCCGAATCATTGAGGCCGACGGATAAGACAAGAATGTCGGGCGTGCGATGACGAAGTTCTCCGCGATCGCAAAACTCTCGCTCCAGCCGCTTTGCCACCTGCGCCACGCCATCGCCGCGCACGCCTAAGTTATAAAAAATTGGCCCAGGCTGCTCAGGATTCATCCAGCCTAAACGCAGTCGCTCCACCCAGCCGCCGCCTTCGGTATCGCCATAGCCGTACACCAAGCTATCGCCAATCGCGATTACCTTTTTAGGATGTGCCTGTACAGGTTTGGAGCGTGTTTGCACAGAGCGCAAGGCAGAAAGCTGATGAAGCGTTGCTGTCATAGGGGCTGCTAAGTATTTTTTAGCTAAATATTTTATGGGAGCAGATCAAGCTCCACAAGAAGTACCACGAACCCAGACAGCTTTGCAAATCTTCATAATGCTATCTGAGTTCTAAGTCTCAGCTTTATGGAGCCCACTTCTGGGCTATCTTTACGCCAGATGCTGCGTTACTTTAGCTGCCAGCGTATCTGTCCAATGGTCTACCGTCTCTGCGCTAGCCGCTTCAACCATCACTCGAATGAGGGGCTCAGTACCTGAGGCGCGAACGAGCACGCGGCCCTGATCGCCCATAGCCGCTTCAGCCTGAGAAATTGCCTGCTGCAACGCATCACAGCTACCCCAGTTACGACGCACCGAGGGATCTTCTACACGCACGTTCTCTAATCGCTGAGGATAGGTCTTAAAGCTTTGAGCGACTAGCTCAGTGAGTGAGCAGCCCGCTTGCTTAAGCAAATCCGCTAGGTGCAGCGCGGTGAGAATGCCATCGCCTGTGAGGCTGTAGTGATGGCACAAAATATGACCAGACTGTTCGCCGCCGAGCATGGCGCCTTGATTCACCATTTCTGCAAAGACGTGCTGATCGCCTACGTTAGTACGAACGAGCGTGCCCCCCTGCTTTTCCCAGGCTCGCTCAAAACCTAGATTTGCCATCACAGTCGAAATGATGGTGTCGTTCGGAAGCTTGCCTGCTTGCTTGAGGGTTTGGCCCCAGAAGTACAGGATGTAGTCGCCATCAATAACACGACCTTCAGTATCAACCGCCATCACGCGATCGGCATCGCCGTCGAAGGCAAAACCGATGTCGGCGTTGAGTTCGGCTACCGCGTCGATCAGAGAACCGAGGTGGGTGGAGCCACAGTTTACGTTGATGCGATCGCCATCTGGCAACCCATTCAAAATCACCACTTCTGCGCCCGTTGCTTCAAATACCTGCTTGGCTACCCGTGTTGCCGCGCCCCAGGCGAGATCTAGCACAATCTTTAACCCGCTTAAGTCAGGATGAGGCTGAAAAGGCTCAGCTAAGAAATCAACGTAGCGCTCTACCAAATCAGGGCGCTGATACGTACGGCCCCACTCGATAGCACTTGTCTCAGGTAGGCCGTCGTCCGGTAAACCCTGACCGCGCAAAGCGGCTTCAATTTGCTTTTGGATCGTCGTAGAAAGCTTCGTGCCATCAGAACCGAAAAACTTGATACCATTATCAGCCGGTGGGTTATGACTCGCTGAAATCATGATGCCGCCTGCATTACTCATTGCCAAATGCGCAACGGCTGCGGTAGGGCAAAGGCCCATGTTCCATACTTCAAGTCCGGCAGTTGTCAAACCAGCAGCAAGGCTAGAAGCGAGCATATCGCTGGAGTTGCGGGAATCTTGACCAAGAATGATAGGGCCAACTTCACCGTGACAACGCATCACCTGACCAGCCCAAAAACCTACTTGAGTCGCGAGCGGCGCGGTTAAAAGCGTACCGGCCTTACCGCGAATGCCATCAGTTCCAAAAAGCGGCGTGCTCGGTAGCGGCTGCACGCGGCATCTTTCTGAAGGAATTGGATTAAAGCTTTTGCCCGAGTTTGTTGCCAGATTCTCTTCTAGCGCCTTACCGGCCACGCTGCTTTTAATCGGAGAACTCACCATCTCTTCACTCCCTACACAATAGATATCTAATTAATTTTTCTAAGCTACGTTTGTTTACTTACTTAGCGGCCTTTATGAGTCGCTACTCGCACACATCTGTATAAGTGTGGAGGATATCACCTTAGACTGACGAATGCTGGTATATGTGCCAATTGGTGCAAAAGTCTCTGGTTGTGATCGCACTACACTCACGGCAATATCTGGCCTAACGTATCTGGAACCTCAGCTACGCATCAACCAAAATTGAATAAACGCTACCCCACTATGCCCATTCATTCTGCCGATCACCCTATAGGAACACCCTCACCCGATCCATCCTTTCGACGCGGCATTGAAGAATTTAATCAAAAGGCGTTCTATGCCTGCCACGACACGTTAGAAGCCATTTGGATGGAAGCTGAAACGGCTGAAAAGCCTTTTTATCAGGGCATTTTGCAAATAGCGGTGGCGTTCTACCACTTAGGGAATCTCAACTGGCGCGGCGGTGCAATTTTACTGGGCGAGGGCATTAACCGGCTGCAACGTTTTGAGCCTAATCATGAAGGCGTTGTCGTAGACGAGCTAGTAGATCAGTCTGTGGATTGGCTAACGGTAGTGCAAGCGGCTGGGGAAGAGGGTTTAGCCGGTTTGATGGCGAATCCACCTCATGCATTTCCGCACATTCGCTGGGTAGATCCGACCGATATAGTTGATATGGCAGGTTAAGTGGGAAAAGTGAACCGTACTTTTGCACGCAATCTATACACCAGCGACTACTGTGGAAATAGGATTGCTGTCATTTGGGTGCTGTTTAGATTTTGGCTAGCAGGCCCTGACAGTTGATAAAGCGATCTGAGGGCTCGTGTTGGCTGGCTCTGCATTTATATAAGATGGCGGCACAGCGATCGCCTACCTATTTTGAGAATCCTGCCTCGGCAACTTAATTTTTTACCTATGAGCAGCCTTCACAAAGCAGCCCGTCGAAAGCGCTGGTACGTTGCCGTAGCGTTGGCACTGCCTATACTGCTTCAGCCCGTTCAAGGATTCTTACCGACGCCGCTATTGCAAGCACAGGCTCAATCGAGCAACGCTATTCAAATGAATGCCAGTCGAGTTGAGGCTAATTCCAATACGGGCGTCGTCACAGCAATCGGCAACGTCCGCATCAACTATCCTAGCCGTCAAATATACGCGACCTCTGCGCAGGCCCAGTACTACAGCAAAGAGCAGCGCATTGTCCTCAGCGGCAATGTAGACGTGTTGCAAGAAGGCAATACGCTTCGAGCTGAAACCATCACCTACCTCATTTCCGAAGGCCGCTTTGTCGCGACCCCAGGTGCCAACGAACAGGTCGAAGCCATCTACATTTTGCCGGATGATGCGCTAGCTTCACCTGCCGGAAGTGCTGCTCCGCCAGCACCACAACCCCTTTCTATCCCTAGCGTGCCAGACGAGCTACCCGCCGAACTCGGCCCGATTGACAGTCCTTCTAGCCGCGCTAACTAAGCGTTAAGGTGTCATGACTTCTTCGGTAAAAACTGAACCGACGGGTGGATATAGACCGCTGCCGCCTAGAAAACTGGTGCTTGAAAATGTTCAGAAGACGTACGGCAAACGCGCAGTTGTCAAGGGCGTTAATCTTTCAGTGGCGCAGGGCGAAATTGTTGGATTGTTGGGGCCAAATGGAGCCGGAAAAACGACAACATTCTATATGGCAACCGGGCTAGTGAAGCCGGATATTGGGAAAGTAACGCTGGCAGAAGAGGACATTACGGCCCTGCCTATGTACAAGCGAGCGCGGCTGGGCATTGGTTATTTGGCACAGGAGGCGAGCATTTTCCGTAACCTGAGCGTGCGCGATAATTTGAAGCTAGTGATGGAGCAAACGGGCGTTCCCTACCATGAAAGGGATGAGCGTTTATACCAGCTGCTGAAGGAGTTTCGGTTGGAAAAGGTGCAGAATTCGCTGGGTATTCAGGTGTCGGGCGGCGAGCGGCGCAGGACTGAGCTGGCACGGGCACTGGCGTCGGGGATGCAGGGGCCGGACTTTCTGTTTTTAGATGAGCCGTTTGCCGGGGTAGATCCGATTGCGGTGTCGGAGATTCAGTCGATCGTGGCAGATTTGCGCGATCGCAACATGGGCATCCTCATCACCGATCACAACGTCCGCGAAACCCTACAAATTATCGATCGCGCCTACATCATGAGCGAAGGTCAAATCCTCGCCTCCGGCAACGCGGGCGATCTTTCCGACAATCCTTTAGTTCGCGAATACTACTTAGGCGAAAGCTTCAAACTATAGCCCCCAAGCTAAATACTCAAACATATGACCTCTAGCACCGCCCCCAGCTTTGGCCAAAAGATCGCTCGCTGGCTCCCCAGAATCCCAATCATGGATCGCTATATCTCACGGGAGCTGACCTTTCCGTTCCTATTTGGCGTGGGCGCATTTTCATCCATCGGCATCTCTGTCGGCGTGCTTTTCGAGCTAATTCGCAAGGTCAGCGAATACGGCCTGCCTGCCTCTTTGGCCTTTGAAGTATTTCTGCTGAGTATGCCGGAGTTTGTGGTGCTGGCGTTCCCGATGTCTACGCTGCTGGCGACCATGATGACCTACAGCCGATTTTCAAGTGATAGTGAGCTAATCGCGCTGCGGGGCTGTGGTGTTAGCGTCAAGCGCATTATTGTCCCGGCGGTGATTCTAAGTCTGCTGATTACGGGGCTGAGCTTTGTGGTCAATGAAGTGGTTGCTCCAGCTAGCACACAGCGGGCGAAGGTGCTATTGGCAAGGGCGCTAGATGAGGAGAAACCACCCTTCAAAGAGGGTAATATTACGTTTCAGCAGCAGCAGAAAGCCGAAGATGGATCAGGTGATGAGCTAGTGCGATTTTTCCACGCACGCACTTTCGACGGCACCACCATGCGCGGGATTACCGTTGTCGATTTTTCGCAGGAAGACAATGAGGACGGCTTAAAGCAAATCGTCAGCGCCGATACCGCCACGTGGGACTTTGCACGCAACCTGTGGGAATTTACTAACGGCACCATCTACGCCGTCTCACCCAGCGGATCTTTTCGACAGATTATTCGCTTTGACAAGCAGGACTTGCAGCTACCGCGCACGCCGCTAGACCTAGCAAGCCGTCCAAAAAAGCCAGACGAAATGAATCTGGCAGAAGCGAAGGAATACGTGGAAATTCTGAAGCAGACCGGCGATGAAAAGGCTGTCCGCAAAATAGAAGTCAGTATTCAAAATAAGTACTCAGTGCCGTTTGCCTGCGTGGTGTTTGGTCTAGTCGGCTCGGCTGTGGGCATTCGACCTCAGCGCACCGGAAAGGCGACAAGCTTTGGTGTGAGCATCGTCATTATCTTTGGCTACTATTTGCTCAGCTTCATCACAGCAGCGATGGGCGAAGCAGGCGTGATTAGTCCGTTTGTAGCAGGCTGGCTGCCGCTCAGCATCGGGCTGGGCGCTGGCATCTTTTTGCTGATTAACGTTTCTCGATAGGGGCGATTACCGCCCCTTTGTCTGGAAGCGACCTGGAAGGTATCTGGGCAGCTATCTGATGAGCTAGCTGCGCGGCATAATCTGCCAGGGACGAAAGCCTGCGCGAGTGCACTGCGTTAGGGCCGTATCGACAGCAACGTCCGTAGCATCGACAATATCGACGACGCAGGTGCCGTAGCGCGCGGGTAGAAGGCTCTGACCACAGTTGCTGAGCACTGCTGTTGAGGGGCTCTCTAAAAATGCGTCGTGAATGTTGATAGCACAGTCAGCAACTTCTAAAGGACGGCGCGACCGGCTACAAACCGCCAAAGCGGTGTTCCCTGCTAGCCCTGTAAATTCGTTAACATCTAATACGCAGGCTCCCAAGTTTTCGGGGTAGCGAGCAGAGGAACAAGCGGCGATCGCATCGGCTTCAGCCACACCCGCATCCGTGATGTCCAACGCGCACTCGAAGTAGTCTGGACTGGCCGCAGCTGCGGGCATAGCAAAGACGCTAAATGCGGCGGTACTAGCCGCTAAAGTGCCCAGTGCCGCACCAACAGCTAGTGCTCGCTTTAAAAGCGGTAAATCGGGAGTCATGGCCATTTTCAAAGGAGCCTCATTGCTTGTTTGTGCTCTGATCTAATCTACAGTGAATAGAGTGAAGATAACGATACATGCCAGAAACGTCCTCATTCAAGAGGACACCCCCACACGACCGAATACGCCACCCTATATCTGTACGATGGCAGTACTCAAAAATCATGATGGTTCTATCAGGAATTATCAAGGTTTTGGAGGACGGAACCATCAAGTGTGTGACCCGTGCAACAACAGCCGATTAAGAGAGGATTTGATATGCATCTGAGTGAAATAACCCACCCGAACCAGTTGCATGGCCTATCGGTCACTCAGCTAGAGAAGATTGCTCAGCAAATTAGAGACAAACATCTGCAAACCATTGCCGCCAGCGGTGGTCATTTAGGCCCAGGTCTCGGGGTGGTAGAACTTACGCTAGCGCTCTACCAAACGCTTGATCTTGATCGTGACAAGGTGGTTTGGGACGTGGGGCATCAGGCCTATCCTCACAAGTTAATTACCGGTCGGTACAAAAATTTTCATACGCTGCGTCAGCAACATGGGGTGGCAGGCTATTTAAAGCGATCGGAGAGTAAGTTTGATCACTTTGGAGCAGGGCACGCATCTACGAGTATTTCGGCCGCTTTGGGAATGGCGATCGCTCGCGATCTCAAGGGTGAAAACTTTAAAGTAGCTGCCATCATCGGGGACGGCGCGCTCACTGGCGGCATGGCCCTAGAAGCGATCAACCACGCAGGCCACCTGCCCGACACCAATTTGGTCGTCGTGCTCAACGACAACGAAATGTCGATCTCGCCCAACGTCGGAGCCATCCCGCGCTACCTCAATAAGATGCGCCTGAGCCCACCGATGCAGTTCCTCACCGACAATTTGGAAGAGCAAATCAAGCAGCTACCCTTCAGCGACTCCCTCAAGCCTGAACTCAGCCGTATTAAAGAAGGCGTTAAGCGGCTCGCGGTATCCAAAGTCGGCGCAGTCTTCGAAGAACTCGGCTTTACCTACATGGGGCCTGTAGACGGTCACAATTTGTCTGAGCTGATGACCGCGTTCAAAGAGGCCCACCACCACGGCGGCCCTGTACTGGTTCATGTGGCCACTGTCAAAGGTAAAGGCTACGAAATTGCCGAGAAAGATCAGGTTGGCTATCATGCGCAGTCGCCGTTTGATTTGGAAACGGGCCAAAAGATTCCAAACAACAAGCCCAAGCCACCTGGCTACTCAAAAGTATTTGCCGAAACGCTAATCACGCTCGCAGAAAAAGACCCTACCATCGTCGGGATCACCGCAGCGATGGCCACAGGCACCCGGCTCGATCTGCTCCAAGCAAAGCTGCCCAAGCAATATATTGATGTGGGCATCGCAGAACAGCACGCGGTTACTCTGGCGGCGGGCCTTGCCTGTGAAGGCATGAAGCCCGTACCCGTCATCTACTCCACCTTCTTGCAGCGTGCTTTCGACCAAATCGTTCACGACATCTGCATTCAAAAGCTGCCCGTGTTCCTCGCACTCGATCGCGCGGGCATTGTCGGCGTCGATGGCCCAACCCACCAAGGGCTGTACGATATCGCCTATCTGCGCTGCATTCCTAATATCGTATTGATGGCACCCAAAGACGAAGCTGAGCTTCAGCGAATGGTTGTGACGGGCGTTGAATACGATGGGCCAATTGCCGTGCGCTTCCCCAGAGGGAATGGCTACGGCGTACCGCTGATGGAATCTGGCTGGGAGAAGCTACCGATTGGTAAAGCTGAGCTGCTGCGTCAAGGGGACGACGTTGTTTTGATCGGCTACGGCGCAATGGTGTATCCAGCGATGCAAACAGCTGAAATACTCAGTGAGCATGGCGTAGAAGCCACCGTGATTAACGCTCGCTTTGCGAAGCCGCTGGATACCGATCTGATGCTGCCGCTGATTGAGAAGATCGGTCGAGTCGCCACTTTAGAGGATGGCTGCATCATGGGTGGATTTGGCTCAGCGCTAGCCGAAGAACTGTTCGATCGTAAAATGACGCCTGACCTGTTGCGTTTAGGCGTACCGGACAAGCTAGTCGATCATGCTTCTCCTGACCAGTCTCGGGCGGAATTGGGACTGATGCCTGCGCAAATGGCTGAGCGCATTCTCAAGCAGTTTGCGCTAGAGGGCTCAGAGCTAGAGCTGGCTGAAAAGGTTTAGCGCAAACTGCATTCTAGACAGCAGGACTAGAAGACAAAACTAAACGGTAGCAGTGCACTAAGAGCGCTGTCGGATGGCTTTTTTGCTGAACCGATAGTGCTCTTTTTCTAAAGGGGAATGACTTAGCTTCATCGTCACTATTGCCCTGCAAAAATCGTCTAGCGTGCAGCCTATGCCTAAAAGTAGTAGCGATCGCGGCCTTAGCCAAGCACCGCAGAGCATTTCAGCAGAAAGCATCGTCATCAACGTAAAATTCAAGATAAGCGAAATAAGCTGATTAGGCTGATTAGTAGTTCAAGGGATGCTTTGAATTTCGCAACCACAGTGATTTGATTAAGGTAGTGTTTTGATAAAAATTGCGATTTTAGCTGGCCTGCCGATTACTGCCCATACCCTTTTGTCACGCTCATGGCCATCAAACCCAAGCGTCCTGCTTTTAAGCAACTCGCAACCGACCGACCACGCATACCGCTTTTCTTTGCTATCGGTATCGGACTGAGCTTACTCATGGGCGCACTCAAGGCGGTATGCGCCAGCTTGGCCGAAACCTACCTCTACTCGGTACCTTGGGCGGGCGGCTTTTTACGCAGTATTGAGCTAGCTGAAATCTCGAATCTCATCGTGTTCGCGCTGCTAGCGAGCGGCATCGGCGCAGCCACCTACCTGCTGCCCTATCGCTGGAATCATGCGGCAAAAATGGCGCTGCTGGTGATAGTCAGTCCCTTTGTTTTCAGCGCTAGTTATTTAATGCAGCAGCATCTTTGGATTCAAAAGGTCTCTGCTCGCGCAAACATTCCCTATGCCGAAGCCAAAGATTTGACCAACGCTTTTTTGAAGCGACAGTCCGGCAGCGCTGGCTTTTTTGGTTTCTACCCTTACAGCACTGAAGTGGCCGAACTGCCCACGCTACAAAAAACGCTGGAGTCTGAAGCTGAGAGTAATCCTAGCCGGCTGCTCACCGAAGAACTCTCTACCTACGAAGATCCTAGAGCAGACGCGGTGGCCTATGTATTTGAGCGAGTCGGCTGGCTAGTGCGGCTGATGTATATGACGATCGCTCTGCTTACTGCACTGATCTACTACTTTAAGGGGCACGAGTGGGCTGAAAATAAGGGCCAGGAAGAGGGCTCGCCTTTATCTGGTCGTAAATCTCTTTAGGTCTGAATGCAACGCCCTACGCTATCAGTCATCATCCTGGCAGGCGGTCGCAGCCAGCGAATGGGCACAGATAAGGCTTTGCTTAAATCGCCTGATGGAACACCGCTAATCGCTAGAACAATACAGGTTGCGAGGGAGCTGACTGAAGATGTAGGGGTAGTTGAAGGAGTAGGCGATCGCTACCAGTCAGCACTCTCACCCAAACTCACTACTCAAGTTCACTTCGTCCCAGAGCAAACGGCCAAAGGCCCGCTTCATGGATTTGCACTCGGATGGACACAGACTGACGCTGACTGGTGCCTGCTGCTAGCCTGCGACCTCCCTTATCTAGAGAGCCAACCCTTACAAGAATGGTGGGTTTGGCTCATCAGTCATCAGGCGTCCCAACAATCGTTAGCGTCACTGGTGCAAAAGTCGATCGCCCAAGAAATCGCCCGTTCAGACATCCAGAAATCAGTGACTAAGAAATGGGAACCCCTCTGTGGCTTTTATCATCGCCGCAGCCTGCCCAGTCTCACCCGCTACTTAAGCGACCATAATTTGCGCTCATCCAATCAGCGCTATCCGTCCTTTCAAGGCTGGCTAGCTGGTCTTTCAATCGCCGCTTACACCGCCTTTCCACAGGCAATGCTGTTTAACTGCAACACGCCCGCTGACTGGGCTGAAGCCCGACGAAATATTTTCTGAGAGTAATGTTGCAAAGTATGAGTTTTCTTATCGAAGAGCGGGGCGATCACAGCCAAAATGGGACGCCAATCTCTCCGCATTTTCATCTAAAGCCTTGATTTATGGCGCTTCTGTCAAATATTAAGCTGTGTAATGATTTCCTCAGACAAGCTCTGCCCAAAGCCCTAGCTCCTCTATGATTAGAAAATATTTGCAGCTGTTTACACAAGTGTTGGAGATTCAAGCGTGGCACTTCCGTTACTGAATTACCCCCCTAAAAGCCAAAATCAGAGGGTAGAGGGGTATACCGTCCAGGGCGACGATCAGCCCAGAATTTACAGTGCTGAGGCTCTCCTTGAGTACAGCGAAATGACCGAGCTAATTGAAGCGGCCTACAAGCAAATCTTCTTTTACGCTTTTAAAGCTGACCGTGAAGCACCGCTAGAATCTCAGCTCCGTAACAGCCAAATCACCGTGCGTGACTTCATTCGCGGCCTGTTGCTTTCTGACACTTTCCTCAGAAACTACTACGCTAAGAACAGCAACTATCGCTTTGTAGAGCAGGTCATCCAGCGTGCACTTGGCCGTGACCCTTACAACGAACGCGAAAAGATTGCTTGGTCTATCAAAATTGGCACCAAGGGCGTTGAAGGCTTCGTTGACGAGCTGCTAGACAGCGACGAGTACATGGAAAACTTTGGCTACGACATCGTGCCTTACTACCGTCGTCGAATTCTGCCGAGCCAGTCCATTGGGCAGCGTCCTTTCGATATCAAGTCGCCTCGTTACAACGAGTACTACCGTGGCATTCTGGGCTTCCCTCAGATTATCTGGCAGGACGAAGTTCGCGGCTTCAAGCCTCAAGAGAAAAAAGCAACTGCTGGTAATCCTGCGCTTTATCTCGACATGGCTCGTAGCGTCAACGCGCGTCCCGCAGCAACGCCTCGTGTGAACACAGCGACCATCAACATTGGTGCATCCGTACCTTTCCGTAAGCTAAACGTGCCTATCAATGGCAACAGCGATAGCTAACGACTGATTTGTTCTTTCCTCAAAAGGTTATCTGCCGGGGTAGTTTTACTGCCTCGGCTTTTTTAATGAGATTTTTCAATGCCTGAGCTTTTCGCATCAGCGCTGAAGCAGCCGCAACTTCCCTAGCAGCTTCTCCATTTTTTCAGGCAAAGGCGCTTCGCCCGTAATAGTTTCCTGAGTAACCGGATGCTTCAGCGTTAGCCGAAAAGCGTGCAGTGCCTGTCCTGGCAGCTTAACGCCTAAAGACTTTCCCGATCCATAGTCTGGGTCACCCACAATCGGCTGACCCATGTAGGTGCTGTGCACTCTAATTTGATGCGTTCGTCCCGTCTCTAGCTGAAACTGAATCAGCGTATAGTTACCCAGTCGCTCCACCGTTTTCCAATGGGTAACGGCAGCGCGCCCGCCTTCTTCCACCGGTAAAATCGTCATTTTCTTACGGTGCTTAGGATGGCGCCCAATCGGCTGATCGATAGTGCCTTGGTCTGATTGAGGCGCACCGTTCACAACACCCAGATATTCGCGCCGCGCTGTCTTCGCCTGAATTTGACCTTGCAAACTGTGCAGCGCTAATTCTGTTTTCGCCACCACCATTGCGCCTGTTGTATTTTTATCCAAACGGTGGACAATACCAGGACGCTGCACGCCACCCACGCCCGTAAGCTGATCGCCGCAGTGAAAAAGCAGCGCGTGAACAAGCGTGCCAGTAGCATGTCCGGGTGCAGGGTGAACGACCATGCCAGCTGGCTTGTTAATAATCAGAAGCTGATTGTCTTCGTACAAAATATCGAGCGGAATATCTTCTGGAATGAGAGCATATGGCGTAGCGTCAGGAATAGCGATTTGGACGCGATCGCCCCCTTTGACTAACACCTTTTTCTGCACGCACACTGCCCCATTCAGCTGCACCGCACCCTGCTCAATCAGCTGCTGCACCCGATTTCGAGACAGGCTATCTACTTTTTCTGAAATCCAGCGATCCAATCGAGTGCTAACAGCCCCTTCGACCCTCTCTTCAATTGACTGCACCAAAGCATTTACTCCAAACTGGGCCTCTGATCAATGGGCGACGATTCCTTGATTTCAGTCTATTACTTATTCTGGGACGGCTTTTGATACTTATTCTAGGACGGCCCGTTTTGCTGAATGGCCTGCCAGTGTTCGCTATGTACAGGCGAGGCGGGAGCCAGCTGTGACTTTAGGTCAACGACCTTACCAACGACCGCGATCGCAGGCGCCTCAAAACCACTAGCTGCAACCTTCTCAACAATATTACTCAGCGTGCCGACCAGCTCCTCCTGCTCAGGTCGAGTCCCCCAACGAACTAACGCAACCGGCGTATCGTCATCTAGGCCCGCCTTCATCAAAGCATCAGTAATGCTGGGCAAGTTGTGTACGCCCATATAAATCACGATAGTTTCTGAGGCTTGCGCGATCGCTGCCCAGTTCACATCGGGTCGATACTTTCCTGCCGACTCATGTCCTGTTACGAACGTCACCGACGTACTATAGCCCCGATGTGTCACTGGAATTCCTGCGTAGGCAGGTGCTGCAATCCCCGCGGTAATGCCTGGAACCACCTCCACCGAAATTCCTGCCGCCAGCAGATCGCGCATCTCCTCGCCACCTCGACCAAACACAAACGGATCGCCCCCTTTCAGGCGAACTACGACCGCATGCTCATGCGCCTTTTGATTCAATAGCTGCGTAATGTCGGACTGAGACATCGAGTGCCGCCCTCGCCGCTTTCCCGCATGAATTCGTTCTGCCTGTGGATTGATCAAGTCTAGTATTGGCTGACTAACCAGCGCGTCAAAGACCACCACGTCTGCACATTCAACCAGCGTTTTTGCCTTAACGGTCAACAATCCAGGGTCTCCTGGGCCTGCTCCAACCAGATAGACTTTCCCTAGCATGTTCACACCCGCAGGTAGAGACTGTTTAACAGAGATATCAGCAGCGTCAGCAAATTTAGATGGCATAGTCAGCAGGGGGCTTTTGCAATGAAAACAAACCCTCGTAAAACTATAGCCTCAGCTTTATCAACTGAGGCTACATCATCAAGGATTGAGTATTCATTCAAGCAAAAGTACCTGTAACATTTTGCCAGCTATGATACGGGATGCTTTTGTCACATGGATTAGCTAGCAAATTTAATGAATGAGCTCTACCGCCAGATCAGCGATTTCGTCAGTGGCACCCAGCGTAGGCAACAGTCTAAAGCTCACTTTCGGAAAGCGTTCAGCGAGTTCTTCAGTGCGGTGGGTAATTGCGTCGGTAATGCCACCTGCAAACAGAAAATAGGGCATAATCGTGAGCTTTTGACAGCCCTGCTGCATCAAGTCAATCACCTGCGTTTCAATATCAGGTGGCGTTGCCCAGTAGGCAACCGCCGTATTCAATCGTTTGGCCAAACCCTTAACGGCCTGATTCCCCTTCGGCCTGCGGCTACCGTGAGCCACCAAGATAGATCCCTCTGCGGGCACCGAAGCGAGCCTATCTGCGAGCACTTCGTTGATTTTGGTATGGCTGCCCAAATGAGGACACAGCGTCAGCTTAAGCGAAGTGCCCTTGAGCAGTTCTTTAGCCGCCAATATCTCTTTGGGAATGTCTTCCATCACATGCACGCCTGGCATCAAAAAGACAGGCAGCAGCTTCAGCTCTTCTATACCTGCGGCCTCTAGCCTCAGCCCAAATTCGTAAATCTGTGCGCTCAGCGGGATCGGCGATAGCTCTAGGCAAGCAGTGCCAACAATCACCTTTGCCGCACTCGAAGGTATCGTTTGTGTCCGCGGTCTTGTCAGTAGTGTAGCCACAGAGACGCTCTTGCCGTGCTCTTCTGCAAGCGCATGACCTTCGCTAAGCGAAGCGGTCGCATCAGACATCTCACCCCCTGAAGCCGATAGCTGCGGGGTTTCCTCTAGGTGTTGACGCACCAGATCCGCAAGCCGATTCATAGCCTCCTGCGGCCGGGGATCTCGACTACCATGTGAAATGAGTAAATATGCAGTAGGAGCAACCACAGGTTTCAAAAGACACCTCTTTTCTTACGTGTATGGACGACCTATCAGCTGGCCTAGTTCTATTGATAGCGGACTTGAGGAACTATGAATAACCGGATAACTATTATTCAAGATTTAATGGATCAAAGGCTGTATCGGAAGTTGCAATTTGAAATACCGTTTGTCAGTACTTTGTCAGTACACGGTGATATTTCTATAGCATTCGTCAACGGCGCACTTAGCGTCCTATCGTTCATTGCTCGCATCTTAATGCTAAATACATAGTTCCCACCGAATGAGCTTGATAGGTAGCTTTTTTTACTCAGCGAAAAAGTTTGAAAGAACTGGCGCTGCGTAAAAAAACGGTGGTATACTTGGAATCCAAATACGCGGCGAGCGTGGCCAAGTGGTTAAGGCAGTGGATTGTGATTCCACCATTCGCGGGTTCAAGTCCCGTCGTTCGCCCTTTAAAAAGACCTGAAAGTGCTAGTTCACTTTCAGGTCTTTTTGTTTTACTTTTTTCGTTTGAGTGGTTATTTGAGCCTGCCGGCTACTGGGCAAGGTTAGCGGCCTTAGCCCACCAGGCGATCGCATACGGCTGTGCGTTTCCGTTTTTCTGTACCACCCTTAGCTTATAGCGGCCAGCGGCGGGCACTGGAATAAAGATGTGCTCTAAGCTATCTTCCGCGCTTACTGAAGACCAGACGCTTTCACTCACATCATTTGCCTCAACAGGCATGAGGTACAAGTCAAGATTGCTTAGAGTCTCTCCGACGAAGCTTTCACCTGAATCAAAGTAGTCATCATCAGAGTTAAGTTCGACAACGCGTTCCCATGAAAGTGTGGCGCTGACATAGCTGCCCTCTGCTAGCGGCTGCTCAAAAACGTAGTCTTCTGCGCTCGCAGCCAGCATTGTGTCATCGCTAAAATTCCATCCTACAAGCGGCACTTCGCCCGGTATCCACTGTCCCCCTGAAAGCTGTTCATATGCTCTAAAAGCATTGAGGTGACCCGTGCCTAACTCTGCATGAAGCGGAATTTTTTCGTCTTGGTAGGCATCGCCTTCTGTCCAGTCCCTGCCGCTTTCATCCAGTAGCGTGCGGCTCATGCCTAACAAGTTACCATCGCCACTATCTTGGAGTTTATCGGCAGCATTCAGGATAACTGACTTCATTACTAGCGGCTCTCTAGCGTCCAGGCTCCAGTTACTAGCTCCGGTGCGAAATTGGCGATCGCCAAACTCTTGCAAAAGCGCCACCGTTGCCACCACATGAGGCGCTGCAAAACTACTGCCGCTGTTCACAATCCGAGTGCCATCAGGATCGAACATTTCGATATTGCCGCCGGGTGCCACAATGCTGATGGAGCGGCGATCGCCCACATTTGACTCAGCACCAAAGCCGTAGTATCTCGTGGGCAACGGCTCACTGGTTAAGTTGGCATAGTCTACTCGTACGAACTTGCCATCAATGCGTCTTGAGTAGGCCACATTAATAGCGTTGAAGTTATCTGTAGGAATCGGAATGCCGCCGCGGCCCTGGTTTCCGGCAATCACATACAGCAGCTTGTGCGCGCGCGACGACCAGTCGATACACTGTGTCAGCAACGCATCTCCATCGAGCTTGGCCGCCCTACGACGAGGATCGCGATCGAGCGGTTCGCCAAAGCTAAAGTTAATCGCTCTGACATCACCGCTATTTTGTAAGGCGACGTGCTGCGCGGTGAGGCATTCTTCCTGCTGCCCAGTAAATTCGCCAAGCGGGCCAACAGCAGCGGCATACAGAGAAGCTTCCGGTGCAACACCTCTAAGCATTTTGTCCTGGCTAATCATGACGCTGGCGACGTTGTTGGCGTGTTCGTCTACCGATTCATCCGCGATCGCAGGCCCGTTCAGCTCCAAAATTTGCCTCACCTGCACAGGCGAATCACTCACTGCAATTTTATCAAGACCAAACTGACCCGGACGGCCAATTTCCACCTGGCCAATCGCGATCTTGCGGCCCGTGAGGTTGTAAGGCGCTTCGTGCAGCCTGAGCGCATCAATGCCGTCTGTGCCGACGGAATCAGATAGGGCGATCGCAGGAAGCGCCAGCGCCAACGTTCCTAAGCCTACACACAGGCTCTTCAGCTGAAATGAAATGCCCATAAGTGCGCTAAGAAACGAAAATAATTGATATATGCAATAGAGCAACTTTAGCGCAATTGCGATTGTCTTCGTTTCTTCATCCTTTGCCTGGAACTTTCGTAGAGGGAAGATAAATATTTTGTTACAATAGTTACACTATATAGATTTTTCTCTATAGCGATTGTCCGCTCACTGCCCACTTAAAAAGCAAAGCGCTAAGAAACAGGCAATCAATAAAACACTCACTCGCGAGAGGCTGCTCCCCTATGGCAAACACTCAGTCCAATAAATCTGTTGTTATTTCACCGTCGATTTTGTCTGCTGATTTTAGCCGTTTGGGTGAAGAAATTCGCGCCGTCGATAAGGCCGGTGCCGACTGGATACACATCGATGTGATGGATGGTCGCTTCGTCCCTAACATCACCATTGGCCCCATGATTGTTGAGGCCGTTCGCCCGATGACTGACAAGCCTTTGGACGTTCATTTAATGATCGTTGAGCCAGAAAAGTACGTTGAAGACTTTGCCAAAGCAGGCGCTGACATCATTTCTGTGCACTGCGAGCACAACGCATCCCCCCACCTCCACCGCACGCTAGGCCAAATCAAAGAATGCGGTAAGCAAGCAGGCGTCGTACTCAACCCCGGCACCAGCCTAGACATGATTGAGTACTCGCTCGAGCTATGCGACCTGATTCTAATCATGAGCGTAAATCCTGGCTTTGGCGGCCAAAGCTTCATTCCTGGCGTGGTTCCCAAAATTCAGAAGCTCAGAGCCATGTGCAATGAAAGAGGCCTCGACCCTTGGATTGAGGTAGACGGCGGTTTGAAAGGCCACAACGCATGGCAGGTCATAGAAGCGGGCGCTAACGCGATTGTGGCCGGTTCTGCGGTATTCAAGGCAGACGACTATGCAGAAGCCATTAGCGGCATTCGTAATAGCAAGCGTCCTGAGCGCGAGCTAGCGGCTGTTTAGAACGAACCAGGCTTGAAGCACAAGCCAGCTAACTGACCACATAGAAGCTGTACTTCTTGGGAATGCTTGATTCTTGATGGAGTGCAGCTTTTGTATGAATGCGCATAGTCGCAGAACTCACTATCCGCATCCGTTCAAACTTGCGAACAAGTGCGCGTAGATAGCACGTATTGAGCCTCGTGAAATCGGGAATCCTAGTAGCTGTAAGCCTGTTTGATAAAACCTTTGCACGTCAACAGCCCAGCGTAACTGCCGCCATCTGCCTTATGCCGTCCATCGAAGAAAGAGTTGCTAAAATCTTTGCAGCGCGTCAAATCACCAGAACCGACCAGGCGTATTTGATGTCAGTATTTGCCAGCGGCAAAATCAGCGCTGCGGATGAAGCGCTGATTAACAAAATATATGAAGCACTTAACGCCGGTCGTCTGCGCGTTGTTGAGTAGCGCTGCCTAGCAAAGATTAGCCAGCTAGAAATAAATTAAAAAGCCCATGACGAGGATTGAACTCGTGACCTCACCCTTACCAAGGGTGTGCTCTACCACTGAGCCACATGGGCATGGGGAAAATGTAGATGGTGGGCCAGGCTGGATTCGAACCAGCGTAAGCATAGCTAGTGGATTTACAGTCCACCCCCATTAACCACTCGGGCACTGACCCATGCCATCTACGGCTTATAAAATGTAGCATACGATGCGTACAGGTGGGCAGTGTTTTTGCAGGCAAAAATTAGCGGCGAAATAGATACTAGGAGTGATGCTTTAGCCGCGCAAGCTTGTCTACGGTAGTAACGCCACCAACTGCCCCATAGTCATGCCTTCTTCTTTCGATATTGATGCTGCTTTTGCCCGCCTTCCTGAAGCGATAGAGGCCTATCCCAAAGCAGCGATGTTTCAGCTAGCGGAGGAAGGCTACGGTTCAGCTTTTGAGCAGCTCATTTCGTGCATTATCTCGATTCGTACGTATGACGAGGTGAGCTTGCCAGTGTCTCGTCAGCTGTTTGCAGAGGCCAATACGGCAGAGGCCATGTGTGCGTTGAGTGCCACAGAGATTGGATCGTTAATTGCTAGGAGTACGTATGCGGAGAGGAAAGCGGGGCAGATTTTAGCGATCGCCCAAGAAATAGTCCAAACCCATAACGGCGAACTTCCCTGCGACGAATCCGTCATGCTCAGCTTCAAAGGCGTCGGCCCAAAATGTGCCCATCTTGCGTTAGGCATCGCCTGCCAGCAGCCATACATCAGCGTAGATGTGCACGTGCATCGGGTGATGAATCGCTGGGGCTATGTGGAGACAAAAACGCCTGAGAAAACAACGAAGGCTTTGGAAGCAAAGCTGCCTAAAAAGTATTGGATTGATACGAACCGACTGTTGATGCCGTTTGGGAAGAACATTTGCAAAGGACAACAGCCCGAAGTGTGAGCGTGCGTGCTGGCAGATATGTGTCCTAAAATTGGTTGTTGTAGCGTTGTGAACTCACATTGCCTATGCAGCTCACTGATTATCACGCACAGTATTTTGCTCATGAGCTAACGAAGCGATGCTCCTCAGAGAAGTTGGAAAAACTAGCAAGTACGTTTGCTGGAGCAAGAGTTGATCTCAATCCGCATCAGGTGGAAGCGGCATTGTTTGCGTTTCGGTCGCGCTGCGAATGCTGTTTGAGCCGAGAAGTGGGGCTAGGAAAGACGATTGAAGCGGGACTGGTGATTGCTCAGAAGTGGGCAGAGCGAAAGCGGCGGATTTTGGTGATTACGCCTGCTAGTTTGCGTAAGCAGTGGCTAATGGAGCTGAAAGATAAGTTCTTTTTGCCCGGCAAAATATTAGAGACAAAATCTTATAACCAGGCAAAGAAGAACAATGTCTATAATCCCTTTAATGATACAGAGCACATCATATTCTGTTCCTATCAGTTTGCGCGTAATAAGGCGGAAGAGGTAGAGAGTACGCATGGGATTCGGTGTGAGTGATGAGGCTCATGCCGACCCTATGTAGCGACCTCTCTAGCGTGAGAGGAGCTGAGAGAACTTTGAAGCGTGAATAACTGCTGTTTGGGCCGCTGAAAATCGCTACGGGGCTGTTGGCGGTACTCATTGACGACCTGACGTTTGGTCAAAAGCTTTAAAGAGCAGTTTACGGGGCGGCAAAGCTCGGATCGCGTTTTTGAGACGTTGAAAAGTCGTCTTCGGCCAATTGTCACCGGTCGTTACCCCGTCAGGTGATCTATTGTCTTTTACAGCTGGCTTCAATTGTTGGAGAGTTGATCCTGTCATGAGCCGACTGTTTATGACATGTCGTTTAATAGCGGCTTGAAGGCAGTGAGCGGCCAAACATCATGAGGCGTACAGGTTCAGCGTGGGTGACAGGTTTGTGTCAGCAGGAACTTTGGGCGCGAATGCGCCTTGGGGTAAAAGGGTAAACATAGTAATAGGGGTTGAGTGTTCTGAGTTTCGGTGTGTGTTTTGCCGCTTTACGGCAGTCAAGGAAACCCAGAACTCGCGATTTCTTAGCCGTCCCAGCATGAATGCAAAATTGACGACTAAAGGGTACGCTTACCCTTAGACGACCGAGATTGCCTGTAAATCTTGGGAGTTTAGCTGCCGGTTGGTGTTGATAGCACCTACCGGTAGTGCATCAGTCATTTTGAGTTCTGAGAAGGCTGCAACAGAAGTTACGTCCTTGAGAAAGATAATAGGCGTATTTCTACGTAGGCGCAAGCGATTTAGTTTTTGTTTCAGGACAAGTTCTCGATTTTGGCCCGGGCCTACGCCTTCGGTTTCCACAGCAGCGAAGTGGTCGAACAGTTCGCGGTGGATGAAGCGGCTGCTTTATGCCACAGGCACACTTTCAGCACAGCTAATTTCATATAAAATAGACAGTGAAAATTGAATACCTTTGAAGATGACGTGCGTAAAACGCTGAATACTCGGGCATTAGACTCTACGAATGCAAGAGATCAGTTTGAGCAACTGCTAATGCAGGTATCTGAGATGAGTTAGCTGGTGAAGCGGTTTTTAAGGGCGGCTTTAGATTCAGAAGGACGCCATTAGGGCTCAAATGACCAAACAACCCCAAACTTTTTTCTCTGACGACACCCCAAATCAGTACGCTCGAAGCAGAAATAACAAATTACTCTGCCAAAGTTTCGACAGATTCATATTCCATGTCCGTTGGAGAGCTTGCTTCAATGTATCAGGGTGGAGAACTCAATATTCATCCTGAATTTCAGAGGTTTTTTCGCTGGAGAGCAGAGCAAAAGTCAAAGTTTATAGAATCTCTATTGCTTGGGATTCCTGTACCGCCTGTTTTTGTTGCTGAACAATCAAGCTCAAAATGGGACGTAATTGATGGATTACAGCGTCTATCTACGATCTTAGAAGCTATGGGTGAGCTTAAAGACGAAGATGGCCATTCAATACCAGGACTATCCTTTACTAGAACAAAGTATTTGCCTAGTTTGGAAGGCAAGTTGTGGAGTTCTACAGATCCGAATGAAGCGCTTCCAGAGTCAGCTAGAATAAAAATCAAGAGAGCCCGGTTAGATGTCAATATAGTAAAAAACACAAGCGATGAGATTGCTAAATATGAGATTTTTCAAAGACTGAACACTGGTGGCTCGTTAGCAACTGATCAGGAAGTAAGAAATTGTATTCTTATCATGACTAATAAAGACTTCTTTTATTGGTTTAAGAAACTAGGAGACTACACAAGCTTTGCTAAATGTATTATCCTCACTGAAAGATCTGAAGATGAAGCTTTCGATTTAGAGCTTCTTACTCGATTCATAGTTTTTTCAACAAAAGATATAGCTAAGCTATCTAAAATCGAGGAATTAGGAACCTTTCTCACCGATGAAATAGTTGATGTTGCAGGCGATACATCATTTTCTCGTGATCAAATGGAAAGCGTTTTCGAGCAAACGTTCAGTTACTTAGCAAGCACTTTAGAGCAAGATAGCTTCAGAAAATTCAACGTGGACAAAGAAAAATATTATGGCAGCACTCTGGTGTCACTATTCGAGGTTTTAGCAGTAGGTATCGGTCGCCATCTGTTGTCTGGACAGGAGCTTCCTCCACGTGATGCATTTATTGCAAAGCACAAGTTATTTAGTACATATGCATTATACCAGCAGAAACGGCTGATTCTAAGTCAATCAGAAAAGCAATCGCAATGCCAAAGAAAAAAGCAGCCAGGGCACCAAAAATGAGTTGAATCAATATACTAAAATCTGGTGTTCGCTCATCCAACCAACTTGCTGATATTCCTAAGACCATAGTGTTTGCGAAAATCTTGGTTAAATTGCAGTCTCGCAAGGCAAAGCTGCCGAAATTGCTGGACTCACCCGCGCTGGATTTATCCAGGCACTGTCCCGCTATCAAGTCTCGCCCTTTCAGTACACCGAAGCCGAGCTTTAAGAGTAAACAATGCTGATTAAGCCAGTAATCGTCAACGCCTCGCCCCTCATTACATTATTCAATAGCCAGCTCGAAACGTTACTTCCTCGCCTCTTCGATACCGTTGAAGTGCCGCCCGCTGTTTGGCAAGAAGTCACCGCTCATAAAACGGATCTCGCCGCTCAACGGCTACCCCAAACGGATTGGATAAAGCAGACTAACGCAATTTCTACTGCCGCCTCGGTAGCCGCTTGGACTTGGCGCAGGCGAATCGGCAGTGCTCAGCTACGCCCTTGCACAACCAACTACACTGCCATCATTGACGATGCCGCCGCCCGCCGCTGCGCCATCAGCCTGAACATCGCTACGTTAGGAACAGGCGGACTGATTGTACTCGCCAGACGTCTGGAAATCATCAAAGTCAGCAAAGCAAAAGAGAGATTACAAGTATTGCCCAATTCCTTAATACAGCGGAGCAGATCATGAGCAGAAGATGTCATTTGTAGAGGTGCGGTTAAAGCTTCTGGCAAACGCTCACTGGGAAGGATTTGTGCACAGATATTTCTCTCGCTTATGTTGCTCAGCGTTGCACTTAAGCCTCCAGCTGCCCTTGAGGATTCGCAACCCAAAACTTTCAAGCATCTCGCCTTCAAGACAAAAATAACTGCTTTGCGGCAAAGGCACAAGCTGATGCAGCCCGAAATCATCACCGGCGACAACTAAACGAAACAGCCGCACCTTGACTGACTTCATCCGCTGCAGAATCAACATTTTCAAGATCTCAAAAATCAACTCAGAAGTACGCGGCGGCAAAAGTCCCAAAATAAAACGCCTCTTCGAATACATCGGCCAAAGCTACTTCGACTACCTCGCCGGACTAGACGATCTGGTTATGCTAATGGATGAGTCTCACCGCTATCGCGCCTCTGCCGGTATCCGCGCCATTAACGAACTCAAGCCCATCCTTGGCCTAGAGCTAACGGCCACCCCCTTCGTCGAAACCAGCAAAGCACCCATTCAGTTCAAAAACGTCATTTACGACTACCCGCTAGGCCGCGCTATGACCGACGGCTTTGTAAAAGATCCGGCTGTCGCCACCCGCCGAGACTTTAGCGCCTCCGGCATGACCCCCGAAGAAATTGAAAAGCTGAAGCTCGAAGACGGCATTCGCCTGCACGAAAACATCAAGGCCGAACTCACCACCTACGCCCGCAACACCGACAGCAAAATCGTTAAGCCCTTTGTCTTGGTCATTGCCCGCGACACCACCCACGCCGCTAGCCTGCTAGACCTCATCAGCTCCGATGCCTTTTTTAAGGGCCGCTATGCCGACAAAGTTATTCAGGTAGACTCCAGCACCCGAGGCAAAAAAGAAGACGACATGATCGAGCGGCTGCTTCAGGTAGAAAACCCTGACGAACCCACCGAGATTGTGATTCACGTAAACATGCTCAAAGAAGGCTGGGACGTAACCAACCTGTACACCATCGTGCCGCTACGCGCTGCCAACGCCCGCACCCTAATTGAGCAATCTATCGGCAGAGGCTTGCGCTTACCCTACGGCAAAAGAACCGGCGTTCCCGTGGTCGATCGGCTCAACATTGTGGCCCACGACAAATTTCAAGAAATCGTCGATGCGGCCAATCACACCGATTCGATGATTCGCTTGCAGCAGGTGATTATCGAACCCGAAGATACAGCCACTCGAATCAGCGTTGTCTCTGAACCAATATCACCGCTTTACTCGGTCAGTCTGCTGGCGACCGTGGAATTATTTCAGCAGAGGATTCCGTTAGCCGATACGCGCTGACGATGCAGCGGATTCTCTGAGTAAGCCTGCTGTGCCTACATTTAGTCCGGCAGAACAGGCGATCGCCCAGCTCGCCTACAAAGCCATCCAGTCTTTAGAAAACAGTCCTAAGCTCGTCCCCACCACGTCGGCCTTGCAAACGCCAGAAGTGCGAGCACGCAAAAGAGAGTTGTAGCGCAGTTTACAGCGACAGCTATCGCTAGAAGGCGTTGCCGACAGGCAGATATTGCAGCCATCATGCCAAGGCAACAGATCTGGTTGTTCAAGAAACCATTGACATTCGGCATTGTCGTAGTGCCAACTGGCGAAGTTAAAACTGGCATTTATCCGCTTTCGCTAGATCTCACTGAACTAAAATTGCAGCCCCCTTCCGAAGAGATGTGGATTCAAAGTCTGCAAACGGGCGATCGTGAAATAATAGGTCTTGGCGAAGGCAATATCAGCGTTTCTCGCCTAGAAGACTACGTTGTCGCTGGCTTAGTTAACAAAGACGACATCGCCTACGAAGATCACGCCGATCTGCTTTACGACCTCGCTAGGCAAGTCGTTGCTCACTTTAGGGCCTACCTAGACGAAGAAGAAACCCACCGCGTCCTGAGCGTGTACCAAAAGAAAATAGCCGACTTTATGCATGCTCAAATGGAATTTTGGGAAGAGGCCACAGGCTACGAAGCCAAAGTCAGCAGAGGCTTTACTGAGCTAAAGAAAAGTGGCGATACCACACCGACATTCACCATTTACGGAACTCCGCAACACTCAAGAACACAAACAGTAAAATGTCTCAGTATCTGTTCGGCGGCTTGCTAAATGCCTATATCCTGTTCAAAAGTTTGACTCTAATAGCGAGCGGTTGCTAGCCGTTATTTTAGAGCGAGACGCCAACAAATGGTTCCGCCCGGCTAGAGGCCAGTTTCAGCTCTACTACCGCTACAAAGGTCGCGAGCCAGAATACCAGCCAGACTTTGTCGCCGAGACTGAAGAGGCTGTGTATATGCTGGAGCCAAAAATGAGCACTCAACTAGAAGATGCTGAAGTACTGGCTAAAAAAGCAGTTGCCGTAGAATGGTGCGCCCATGCTTCGGAGTATATGGAGAAGCACAGTGGCAAGCCTTGGAAATATGTGCTGATTCCACATGATGCGATCGCGCAAAACAGGACGCTAACAGGACTGGCGGAACAATTCTCAACAGCAAGAGATTCCATAGGGTAGAGCCCCTAGAGCCACACGGTAAGATACCTCATGTAGTCTCAGATACCGTTGGGTACACAAGCCGTGCGAAATGATAGGTCAACGCTGACACGCCTTCTGCCTCTAGCTCAAAAGATAGACCGCTTCACAAATGCTATTGGCAAGCTCGCTTATTGGATAGTGCTAGTGATGATCGGCATCGGCGTGTGGAACGTGTTAGGCCGCTACATCGGCAACGCCATCGGCCAAAACCTCAGCTCAAACGCACTAATTGAAACCCAGTGGTATCTGTTTGATTTGGTATTTTTGCTTGGCGCAGCCTACGCCCTCCAGCATGACGAGCACGTTCGCGTTGATGTGTTTTATGCCCGCTGGAACCGTCGGCGCAAAGCGATGGCCGATCTGTTTGGCACGCTCTTTTTTCTCCTACCGTTCTCAATTCTCGTTATCTACTTCTCTTGGAGCGCAGTCCTACAGTCTTGGAAGGTTCGAGAAACTTCCCCAGATCCAGGAGGGCTGGCCCGCTACCCGATCAAGACGGTGATTCTCGTCAGCTTTGCACTTCTGATTTTGCAGGGTATTTCAGATGTGATTAAAAATATAGCAATTATTAAAGGGCTGATGCCTGCTGTAGAAGAAGGAGAAGCGTCATGATTACCGATTGGCTTGGGCCTGCGATGTTTGCAGGCGCACTGGCGCTACTTTCGCTGGGCTATCCTGTGGCATTTTCGCTAGGGGGCGTTGCCATTCTCTTTGGTGTTATTGGGATTGCGCTGGGCGTATTCGATCCTATTTTTCTCACCGCCATGCCGCAGCGAATCTTCGGCATTATGAACAACTTTACGCTGCTGGCGATTCCCTACTTCATTTTTATGGGCGCAATGCTCGAAAAGTCTGGGATTGCAGAAGATTTGTTGGAGACGATGGGGAGCTTGTTTGGGCGCGTTCGCGGTGGGCTTGCAGTTGCGGTTGTTGTTGTTGGCGCACTGCTGGCGGCGACGACGGGCGTGGTTGCGGCGACGGTTGTGACGATGGGCCTGATTTCGCTGCCGACGATGCTGCGCTATGGGTACAGCAAGGATTTGGCGAGTGGGGTGATTGCGGCTTCGGGTACGCTAGGCCAGATTATTCCGCCGAGTATTGTGCTGGTGGTGCTGGCCGATCAGCTAGGGATTTCGGTGGGTGATTTGTTTTTGGGTTCGGTGATTCCGGGGCTGATGATGGCGGGGGCGTTTGTAATTCATGTATTGGCGATCGCATTCTTCCGCCCCGATCTGGCACCTGCCCTTCCCGCCGAACTCATCGACATTCGAGGCAAAGCGCTTTTCTTCAAGATCATCAAAGTGATGGTGCCGCCGTTGGTCTTAATTTTGCTGGTGCTCGGCAGCATTTTCTTCGGTGTGGCAACTCCCACTGAAGCAGGTGCTCTAGGCTGCTTTGGCGCAATGATCCTCGCAGCGATTAAAGGTCAGCTAAGGCTAGATGGGCTGAGGGATGTGTGCGATCGCACTCTCCGCACCACCAGCATGGTCATCTTTATTCTGTTAGGCTCTACCGCCTTCAGCTTAGTCTTTAGAGGGCTGAGAGGCGATCGCTTTATTGCCGAAGCACTACTCAATCTCCCCGGCGGTGAAATTGGCTTTTTGCTCGTCAGTATGGCCACCATTTTCATCTTGGGCTTCTTCATCGACTTCTTTGAAATCGCCTTTATTGTTGTTCCTCTGTTTGCGCCTATCGCTCAGCAAATCGGCATCGATTTAGTTTGGTATGGCGTCATCATCGGGGCAAATATGCAAACCTCTTTTCTCACCCCGCCTTTCGGCTTCGCATTGTTCTACCTGCGGGGCGTTGCACCTAAAGAGATCACCACTGGCAACATCTATCGCGGTGTCATTCCCTTTATCGTTTTGCAGCTTGTCGTGCTCGTTGCCATCATCGCTTTTCCGTCGCTTGTAAGCTGGCTACCTTCACTCAGCCAGTAGAATCACGACTCGTCTAAGCCCTACCAAATCAAACGCAAGCCAATCACGCCGAGCAAGGAGAGCACCAGTCGCTTAAAGCTATCGGCGTCAATCTTTTTAGAAAGCACAATACCCAGGCCCATACCCACCGCAAACATTGGCGTGGTGTACAGCGCAATTTCCCAAAGCGCGGGTGTTAGGTGGCCCTCAAGATAGTGACCCGTTAGGGCAAACGTCAGCGCAACAACATATACTCCAGGCAAGTTACCTTTAAACTCTTCAGGGCTCCAGGCTTTAGAATTTGCGTACATCACTAACGGTGGGCCACCCGTTGTAAACGCGCCTGTTAGAAAACCAGATATGCCGCCGAATAAATAGGCCCAGCGGGGCGATTCTAGAGCGGGCATCGTGAGGGCCGGGGCAACCAAACGCAGAACATCGTAGGCCACATAGAGCACGATGAAGCTACCTAATGCTTTACGAGCAATGTCTTCAGGAACGTAGTGAAGGCCTACTAGGCCAATAGGAATGGAGATGAGCGCAGATAACACGAGCGGGGCGATCGCTTTCCAGCTAAAGCTATCGCGGTAGTAAATCCATAGGCCTACGCTGCTCAACAGGCACATGATGAGGACGAGCGGGACGGCTAGCTGCAAGTCTAAGAAAAAGGGGAGTAGTGCAATCGCTACTAAAGCGAACCCAAAACCGGCTAGGCTTTGTACCGCTGAAGCGAGTCCGATAATCCCAGCAATCCACAAAATGTTTTCCAAAGACTTTTACCTACGTGGATAAATGAGAGTGAAACTTCACTGAGAAAGTTACTTGCGTTAACAATATTAACTTATATAAACGTAATTCTCATATTTCTTTACGTAAGTATTCATCAAATCTACGGATCTAGGTTCCACAGGGGTGCGTGGGGACAGCGCATTCATTAGCGAAATTGGCCGGTTAGGTTGTATATTCAACCGCATAGCTCATAAGCCAGGTTAGTTACTGGCTTGCACTCCAATAGCCACAATGGTTTCGACGATAGATAGTTCTGTAAAAGGCGGCTCGGCTAAGGGCACTTCAGCAAAGGCAGAAGCGATCGCGATCGCCCAGCAAATGTCACAGGAATGCGTTGCCCGTCGCCTGCGTCAGGTCAACCGCACCGTCACTCGGCTATACGACGAAGCCTTACGTCCTCACGGGCTCACCGTTAATCAGCTCAATATTTTAGCGGTCATTATCAGCGAAAAACAAATTCGGCCTGGTCAGCTTGGCCAAGCGCTTGGCATGGAAAAATCCACCATCAGCCGCACCGTAGATCGGATGGTAGGCAAAGGCTGGCTCAAAGTGGCCCCCGGACAAGACAGCCGTACTCAGCTACTAAGCGTCACCCACAAAGGACACCAGCTACTCATTGCCGTCACGCCTATTTGGGATGCTTTGCAAGCAGGCATTCTCACTACAGGCGACAACAACATTTTGAACATGCTTACCGTAGGAGAATTCGCAACAGAATCGACAGACACTTACAGCTCACTGACAGAATACGAACCGCCACATATTGACGAACCTGTATCCGCCGATGACTTCTACATGTAAAAGCTATTGATAGAGTCAGCTGGTAGAGTCAACACGTAAATTACTTCTCAGTAAACTTAGAAAAGCTCAGCTCATTCACTCTGTTCCAACCCTGTACCGAATCGCGAAAGGTTTTCCAGCTTTCATATACTTCTTTAAAAGTGGCATCTTTTCCTGCATTTTCTTCAAACAAGGCAGTAGACGCCTCTGAAGCGGCTGTCAAGATCTCGTCACTGTAAGGAACAAGCTGTACGCCTTTATCTACCAGGCTCTGCAAGGCTGCGCCGTTAAGCGCGTCATATTTAGCGAGCATGTTGATGTTTGACTCATACGTCACTGTTTTGAATACTTCTTGGTACTCTTCAGGCAGGCTGTTCCAAGCATCTAAGTTAACCGTGACATCTAGCGTTGCGCCCGGTTCCCACCAGCCAGGATAGTAATAGTAGGCGGCGGCTTCGTTCAGTCCTAGTTTTTCGTCGTCATACGGGCCAACAAACTCAGCTGCATCAATCGCGCCGCGATCTAGGGCTAGGAAAATTTCGCCGCCGGGTAGCACCTGAACATTCACGCCCAGCTTGGCCATCACCTCACCGCCAAGGCCAGGAATCCGCATTTTTAAGCCTTTCAGATCGCTAACGGTTTGAATGTTGTTTTTGAACCAGCCGCCCATTTGTACGCCTGTGTTGCCCGCTGGGAAGCAAATTGCGCCAAAGTCGGCGTACAGCTTGTGCATAACATCGAGGCCGCCGCCGTGGTAGTACCAGGCATTTTGCTGCTGGGCGTTGAGGCCAAAGGGGACAGTGGTGCCAAAGGCGAGGGCTTGATTTTTGCCGACGTAGTAGTAGGCGGCGCTATGGCCGCATTCGACGGTGCCAGATTGAACGGCGTCGAGCACTTGTAGGCCGGGGACGATTTCGCCCGCGGCAAAGGGATCGATGGTAAAGCGGCCGCTGGTGAGAGCAGATACGCGATCGCACACCGTTGTTGCACCGCCGTAGATAGTATCTAGTGACTGGGGCCAGCTTGTCGCCATGCGCCACTGCACTCGGGGTAAGTCGCCGCTGACAGCACCGCCGCCCTGTTCGGAAGAGCAAGCTGCGATCGCAGCTGTCCCCACAGCACTCGCCCCATATCCCAAAATCCGTCTACGTTTCATCCATCTATCTGCCCAGACGTTTACGTGGCAGACTCCGTGTAAAGTGTGCCTTTCATTAAATCATTCAGCGTATAAAAACTGTCTTTCTAGCAACAGTCGGTAATCAGCCACCTAAAAAATCCTTAATATTAATCCAGGCACCTTTCGATAAAGAGATGATAGAATTTGAGCCATAAGGACATGTAGCTCAGTTGGATAGAGCATCAGATTCCGGTTCTGAGGGTCGGGGGTTCGAATCCCTTCATGTTCGCTAGAAAAGGGCTCGCACATTAAACGGTGCGAGCCCTTTTTGTACGTTCACTCGTTTCCTGGCGACAGCCCTTACGTATTCAAGGCTACGTGTTCAGCGCGTCATCAATATCCTTCTTCTTGTCACGCACGTTATCGCGCACGCCTTGAACGATCCGAGACAGCTCATTTTTTTCAGTCGTAGGCACACGCCTTGGCGAGCCGCTAATAATGCCTTCCAAATTGCGGAACGACTCCTGAATCTGCGGGCCATTTTCATTAATGATGTACTCGCGAATAGAGTTGTCATGCCAAGAGCCGCGCATCTTAAATACGTTGATTGCCCGCGACATCTCACCCCGTATCTCCACATATTGCAGCATCAAAATCGTGTCTGTAATCGTAGAGATGTGCGAGTCAGTAATCGAGTTAGACCCCATAAACTGCTCGGTCGTATTGGTGAAAAAGCCCGTAATTTCTTCCTGCTTGGCGTGACCGGTTACGCCAATAACGAACTGCCGAAAGGCATTGTTACTCACCCCTCTATCTAGCGCTGAAAGAGAGTCAATTGCAATTCGCGATGGCTTAAACTCGGCAATCTGCGTCTTAATAATTTGCAGGTGGTCTTCCAAGCCTGCCGACTCCGGGTAAGCACAGATAATCTTTAGCAGTCCCTTACGCTCTAAATCTTCAAAATCAATGCCCCAAGAAGACGCGTTACGCGATAGCTGAGAACGAGATTCCTCATATGCGAACAAAATTGAGCGCTCGCCATTTTTGCAGGCATCTGCTAAAAAATTGCTCACCAGCAGCGTTTTACCTGTGCCCGTCGCCCCGGTCGCCAAGATAATCGAATCTTTGAAGAAGCCACCGCCGCACATTTTGTCCAGCGTCGGCACGCCAGAAGATACGCGCACGTTGGAAGATCGCTGAGTAAGACGCATTGCGCCCAGCGGGAAAATGCTGACGCCGTGATCGGTAATCGTAAAAGGATACTCACCCTTCATATGAGTGGTTCCTCGCAGCTTCAAAATTTCTATCGTCCGCCGCCTGCGCTCTACTTCCAGCGCATTGCGCACAATCACCACGTTATCTGAAACAAATTCCTCAACGCCAAAGCGAGCTACCGGGCCATATTCCTCCACCCGCTCGGTCGTCATCAATGTCGTCGCGCCCATTTGCTTGAGCCGTGCCAGCAGTCGAAAAATCTCTCGGCGTACCACCTCAGCAGCATCGTATTGATGGAATATAGCCGTTACCGAATCAATCGAAACCCGCTTGGCCTTGTACTTGCGAATGGCGTACTGAATTCGCTCAATTAAAGCCGACAGATCGAAGTTACCGACGACTTCTTGGCCTTCGGGATCGGGGCAGGCGTCTAATATAAAGAGCTTGCCGCTGTCTATTAGTGACTGTAAGTCCCAGCCAAAGCTATAGGCGTTTGTGATGATATCGGCAGGAGATTCTTCAAAGGTGACAAACACACCAGGCTCGTCAAAGTAGGTCAGTCCGTGATACAGAAACTGTAGGGCTAACAGCGTTTTGCCCGTGCCAGACGTACCGCTCACCAGGGTAGAGCGGCCCACAGGCAACCCACCATGACTAATATCATCGAAGCCTTCGATCATGGTGCGGATTTTCTGCACTCCTTTCGACCGGGTGAGCGCGGTGCTCTCGACTGACGACGACAGTGTACTCATAGCTGATTATTAAAAAATTAAAAAAAGGCAGGTGGCAGCTAGGCTTCTACAGTTTTGGCCGGAAGCTTGTTCAGTTTCTTAAGCTTTTAGATCTAGCTAAACAAGCCGTCTTCCTGTAGTTCATCATAGAGAAGATCGAGCCCAATCAAAACTTTTTCGCGGTCTGACAGATCGCCAATAATTTTGCGAACGGGTGGCGGCAGCACTTTGGAAAGCGTCGGTGTGGCCAAGATTTTGTCTTCTTCAGCGAGCTGAGGATTTTTCAAAACATCGATCACTTTGAGCGCGTAGACGCCCTGAAACTCATCTTTCAATATTTTATTTAGGGTTCTGATTGCTCGGATGGAACTTGGCGTGTTCCCAGCTACGTATAGCTTCAGAACATATGCTTTCTGGGGAGCGCTCATAAGCTTTTAGTCATTCCTAGGTAAGGAGCGACGGTACATTTCACACAGGTGCGCAATCACATCAATGAGGGTTAAGCGATAGTCGGACAAGATATCGTCGTTGCGCCCTTCTAGCTGTAGTTGTTTTGAAAAATCGTCAATCAGCTCCATGTGAATCTCTACGATTTTAGGGACTGACATGTCTGCAAAGAAGGCTACGTTCACGAAGTCATCAATTTTTTGATTGATACTGCTGTCATCGGAGAAGTAGTTCAATATGATGTGCTGGTAGTCCTGACGCAGCTTATCTAGAAATTCTTCACGCTCTGAAAGACTCATGTTTCGTAGAAAGTTTCTCTGATTGCGTTTGTAGTACACGCCAGCGTAGCCTAACCTTTCTCTGAGTTTTTCAGTCAGGCGCTGCTGCTGCAAGCTTAATAAAAACAGGCGCTTGTCGGTGCTGCTTTCGGATGAACTTGCCCTACTCTCTATCGGCCTTTCGGTTGGTAGCTGTAAGTAGCGCTCGACGGCCTGACGAATGGCTTCGTCTAGACTATCTGAGTCTTCTACATCTAAAGAGGCAACGGCTTCGTGGTAAACCGCCGCGGGATCTAGAACCGGGCCGACGATAAGTGCGGGTAGCAAAATATCGCGCTGTTTCAGATCGGTGAGCGCCGCTATTGAGTCTTCTGCCGATTGAACAATCAGACAGTCAATGCGATGTCGGTTGCTGACGACCCAATCACAAAAGTCTGAAGCTGATTGGCTCCAGCTCACCATGAAGCTTTTCTGAGAAAGCAGCTGATGGAGGGAACCAGCCAGGGCCTCAGTGGGAACGAACACACCAATGAGAAACTGTGCAGACAAAGGATTTTCTTAAATTAAGCGCTAATGTTAAAGACAGAACTGAAAAGCAATCTTTCTAGCCATTAGGCTCCAATTCTAAAAACTGGATATAAAGAAATATTGCCTTCTGTGTTTTATTACTAAGTTATCTATTCAGGTATCAGTATATAGGCTGATTGACTTATTTCGGTTGAAACTTCCGCGAGGGCTTTGGTACGGTGTGCCTACTTTGGACTATGAATGAGCTATGAACAGATGGCAAAGGGTTTTGTGTGTCGGATTGTGTATTGGCTTTGGCCTTTGCGTTGAGTTGTTTGGGTTTTCGGGTTGGGCGATCGCACAAACCATCCCAGCCCCAGTTCCACCCCTAGAAACCCCTGTAGAAACAGCACCGCCCGCCACAGGCGCGTCACTGTTTGCAGCAAACTGCGCGGCCTGTCATGCGGGCGGTGGCAATATTATTCGGCGAGGTAAGAACCTGAAGCAGAAGGCGATGGCGCGCAATGGGTTTGGGGAAGTGGGGGCGATCGCGTCAATCGTCACCAAAGGCAAAGGAATTATGCCTGCTTATGCGGATAGGTTGAGTGGGGATGAGATTGAGGCGATCGCCCAATACGTCCATCAACAATCCGAAGCAGGCTGGTAATTTTACAAAATCCTAAGCACTAAAGTACTTCGCCGCCTCGTGATACGTCACAATTGCCGTCGTAGACTGCTCCGGATACAGCTGCTCGCTCTCATCCATATGCATCCCAATCTTTTCAACCCCCAGCAAATCTAGCTGCTTAGGCTGATCCTGCATATTCGGGCAGGCCGGATAGCCAAAGCTATAGCGCGACCCCTGATAGCGCTGCGCCAAAATATTGCGAATGCCCTCCGGCTCTTTATCGCCATAGCCCAGGTCAATCCTGATCTTCGTGTGAATCCACTCGGCCAGCGCCTCCGCCATCTGCACCGCCAAACCGTGATAGTACAGATAATTGGTGTAGTCATCGGCCGCAAATAGCTTAGCCGCATACTCAGTCGCCACTTCGCCCATCGTCACCGCCTGCATCGGAATCACATCGTACTGGCCCGGCTCCGCTTTGTCCTTCGGCAAAAAGAAGTCAGCAATACACAGCCGTCGCATCGAGCGCTGACGCGGAAACTCAAACGACGTGATCGGCTCAGAAGGCTCACCTTTTTGCGCGGCTTTCCAGTCGTACACATACAGCGTGTTTCCCTCAGCCAAACAAGGAAAATAGCCATACACCAGCTTGGGATCAAGCAGATTCTCGTTTAGAATCCGCTGCTTCCATTCGGCTAATATCGGCGTTACCTTCTCAGCTAAAAACGCATCGTACTCCTCACGCGACTGCCCTTTTGGCTTACGGAACTGCCATTGACCGGCGACTAGCGCCTGCATATCGAGGAAGTCGAATAGTTCTTCGGTTGGGATGTCGTCGCCTTCTAGAACCTTTGGTCCCCAGAATGGTGGGGTAGGGCGTTTGATTGCGATCGCCACATCATCCGAACGCCGAGTATCAATCACTACCGGCTCATCACTAGCAGTTTCTTCTAGCTCAGACGCATTGTTATCCACCGCAACTCTGCCTGCCTTACTCATCGGATGCTCGTCAGCAAACCCTTTCAGGTTATCCCACTGCTCTTCCTTCTTTGCGGGCATTAGCGCGTCCATAAAGTGCAGGTCGGCAAAGGCATCTTTACCGTAAATCACCTGGCCGTTATAAACGTTTTGGCAATCCTCGTTTACAAACTTAGGCGTCAGCGCCGCACCCCCCAAAATCACGGGCACATCAATACCGTGCTCATTAAAGGTCGATAGGTTGTCTTTCATGAAGGCTGTAGACTTCACCAGCAAGCCACTCATCGCAATGCAGTCAGCTTTGTGCTCGTTAAAGGCAGAGATAATGTTGTCTACCGGCTGCTTAATGCCGATGTTCACCACCTTGTAACCGTTGTTAGACAAGATAATATCTACAAGGTTCTTGCCGATGTCGTGCACGTCGCCTTTCACCGTCGCGATCACGACAACGCCTTTGCCACTATCATCAGACTCGTCTTTATCCATAAATGGCTCTAGGTAGGCAACCGCCGCTTTCATAGTCTGTGCAGATTGCAGCACAAACGGAAGCTGCATTTGGCCAGAGCCGAACAGCTCGCCTACAACCTTCATGCCGTCGAGCAAGAAGGTGTTGACGATTTCAAGCGGCGGATACTGCTCCAGCGCTTTGCCTAGCTGATCTTCTAAGCCAATGCGCTCGCCATCAATAATGTGGCGCTTGAGCTTTTCTTCGAGCGGGAGATTCTCATCCTGAGTCGTGCGGAGCTGCTTAGTGCTCTTACCCGCAAACAGTGTAGTCAGCTCACCTAAAGGATCGTATGTGCAGGCTTCGCCTTCAAATTCACGGTTGTCGTAAATGAGGTCACGACAGATTTTCTGATGGTCTGGGTCAATCTTCGCAAGCGGCAGAATTTTGCTGGCGCTGACGATCGCACCGTCCATACCAACTGCCATCGCTTCGTTAAGGAACACAGAGTTTAGAACCACTCGTGAAGCCGGATTCAGACCAAAGGACGCGTTCGAGACACCCAGCATAATGTGACAGCCAGGTAGATTCTCTCGAATCATTTTAATTGCTTCAATCGTCTCTCTTGCGTTAACGCGATCCTCTTCAATACCCGTGGAAATAGGAAGTACGAGAGTGTCAAAGAACAGCTCATAGGGTGGGAAGCCATACTCAACGGCATCACGGTAGGCACGCTGGGCAATCTCAAATTTCTTTTGAGAAGTTCGGCCCATTCCGTCTTCATCAATACAGCCGATGACCACACCTGCACCGTATCGCTTGGCAATTGAAAGCACCTTAAAGAAGCGTTCGTCACCATCCTCATAGTTCGTAGAGTTAAGGATGCACTTGCCGCCTGCGACCTTCAAGCCCGCCTCCATTTTCTCCCACTCGGTTGAATCAAGCATGAGCGGAAGGGTAATGTTTGTCACCAGTCGCGACACCAGCTCGTGCATATCTCGTACGCCATCGCGGCCTACGTAATCCACGTTTACATCCAACACATGTGCGCCTTCTTTCACCTGCGCTTTCGCCAAAGCGACTAAGCCGTCCCAGTCTTCAGCATTCAGCATTTCGCGACACTTTTTGGAGCCGCTGGCATTAAGGCGTTCACCCACGATGAGAAAGGAGTTCTCTTGCTCGTAGGGCTGAGGGCTGTAGATAGAAGCGGCAGAAGGTATGTAAGGCAGTGCGCCGTAGGGTGGCTGAGCTGCTCTATCACCAACCGCTCTCTCTTTAGGCTTGAGATCTTGTGAGAGTTCGGCAAGTTGTTGAATATGGTCGGTACGCGTGCCACAGCAGCCGCCAATCACCTGCACGCCCAAATCTTCAACAAAGTGCATAAGCTGCATTCGTAGCTCAGTGGGTGTTAGGCGGTAGTGTGCCTGACCACCCACGTTTTCGGGTAGGCCCGCGTTGGGAATGCAGGAGACAATGAAAGGAGAGTTTTCTGAAAGATACTTGATGTGCTCTTTCATTTCAGTGGGGCCAGTTGCGCAGTTTAGGCCCAAAATATCAATCGGGTAAGGCTCTAAAATGGTCAGCGCCGCGCTAATTTCTGAGCCGACGAGCATGGTGCCCATCTGCTCTACGGTTACGGAAACCATGAGCGGCAAGCGAACCTGCTTTTTCTCGAAGACCTCATCAATGGCCGTCAGCGCTGATTTAATTTGCAGTACGTCCTGACAGGTTTCTACCAGAATGAGATCTACGCCACCGTCAATTAAGCCTTCTACCTGCTCTAGGTAGGCTGTTCTAAGCGTGTCGAAGTCTACGTGACCGAGGGTTGGAAGCTTGGTACCGGGGCCGATGGAGCCTGCCACGAAGCGGGGCTTTTCAGGGGTGGAGTAGTCGTCTGCGGCTTTGCGAGCCAAGACGGCGGCTTTTTTGTTGAGTTCGTAGGCGCGATCGCTCAAATCGTATTCAGCCAGTACCAGCGCCGTTCCGCCAAACGTGTCGGTCTCAATCACATCCGCGCCCGCTTCCAAAAAGCTGCGGTGCACCTTATCTACCGCGTCCGGCTTCGTTTCTACTAGATACTCGTTACAGCCTTCGTAGGCCTCACCGCCAAAATCTGCCGCCGTTAGCTCCTGCATTTGTAGCGAAGTACCCATTGCGCCATCGAATACGAGCACAGGGCGTTCAGGGCTTTTGAGACGATCTAGAAATAGGCTTTTCATAGCGGCGGTGCGTAAAAAGGGACAAGCGGTAGCTGAACAAGCAAACAGCTTAAAATAAGCTCAATTGTAAAGCTATTGTTATTATTACTAAAAATCCCCAAACTGCCTCAACTCACGGCATGAGTGCGATCGCTGCTTGCATATCAACTTTTCTCATAGGATTTTGAAACCCATGAACGGACTGCTCCCTGGAATGCTCCGCAGCGTGCACCACATCGCACTAAATGTAAAAGACATGCAGGCCGCCTGCAACTTCTACGGCACCACTCTCGGCCTCCACCAGCTGACGGGCGACGAAGTGCCCAAAACCCTCGTCGAGCTGGTCGCAGAAGGCAAGGTTACCAACTTCCGCACGCCCGACGGCACCATCCTCGACCTGTTTTGGACGCCGGACTTAGACGCACCTCACGAAGATCCCAAGCAAGGCTTTACGCGAGCTGAGCACCTCGCCTTTGATATTGAGCCCGCGCAGTTTGACCAGGCGATGACGCTGTTGAAGCAAGCAGGCGTTGACTTTAACGGGCCGGTTGTTCGCCCCACAGGTCGCGGCATTTACTTTTACGATCCTGATGGGTTCATGGTTGAAGTTCGTTGCAATCCTTAGATCAGTCTGCGACGCCCTTAGTCGATGCCCTGCAACAGTGCGCCGATCGTGAAAACGCACCCTTCCACACGCCCGGACACAAGCGCGGCCAAGGCATTTCTACTCGGCAGCAAAAACTCTTCGGCACAGCCGCCTTCCGTGCGGACTTACCAGAACTTCCAGGCCTAGACAATCTGTTCGCACCTGAAGGCGTTATTTTACAGGCGCAGGCCTTAGCCGCAGAAGCCTTTGGTGCTGAGCGAACCTGGTTTTTAGCCAATGGATCTACCTGTGGCATCGAAGCGGCGATTCTGGCGACCTGCGGCCCAGGAGAGAAGCTGGTTTTGCCTCGCAACATCCATAGCTCGGCCATCTCTGGAATGGTTCTATCGGGCGCGATGCCTGTGTATGTGCAGCCCGAATACAGCCAGGACTGGGATCTTTGCTTAGGCGTTTCGCCTGCGGAGGTTAAGGCGGCGCTGAAGGAGCATCCTGAGACGAAAGCGGTTTTGGTTGTTTCACCGACCTATCACGGAATTTGTTCGGATTTAGAGGCGATCGCACACATCACCCACGCCCACAACATCCCGCTCATCGTCGATGAAGCCCACGCCCCCCATTTTAGGTTTCATCCCGACTTTCCAATTTCAGCTTTAGAAGCCGGTGCCGATATTGCCGTGCAGTCAGCGCACAAAGTATTGAGTGCGTTTACTCAGGCCGCGTTGTTACATGCGCAAGGGGAAAGGATTGATTGCGATCGCCTTTCCCAATCCCTTCAGCTCACCCAGTCCACCAGTCCCAGCTATTTACTTTTAGGCTCGTTAGATGGGGCACGGCATCAGATGGCAACGGAGGGGCGATCGCTCATGAGTCGAACCATCGCGTTAGCGAACAGAGCCTATCAGGAACTCGGTAACCTAACAGGGTTGAGGGTTTTGCAGCCTTGTTTGGAGAGAGGGCTTTTGGGCGATCGCACACGCATCACAGTAGACGTTTCACAGCTAGGCCTCACCGGATTTGAAGCTGACGAACTGCTACATGAACAATTCGGAGTCACTGCGGAGCTACCGGCATTACGCCATCTTATGTTCATCGTTTCTTTAGGCAACACTGAAGACGATATAGATCAGCTGATTGAAGGATTTCGTCAAGTTTGTGCGCTTTCTATCGTTAGCGATCGCAAAGTGTTTGAGCCTAGCTTGTTCACCACAGAGCCGCAGCAATACAAAACAGAGCAAAGTCGGAGTCCTCGTCAAGCCTTCTTCGCCCGTAAAATACGCATGCCGATCGCGCACGCCATCGGTCACATTTGCGCTGAGACTATCTGCCCCTATCCACCCGGCATTCCTGTTCTTCTTCCTGGAGAGCCGATTACAGAGCGTGCGATCGCCCACCTCCAAACCATCCAAACCGCAGGCGGCATCCTCACTGGCTGTAGCGACCCCAGCCTGAAAACAATCCTAGTAATAGGCGACTAGCGGGCCTTGCCCTGCTAACCTCAAGCACAAACGTCACCGCCCGCGCTTTCATATGCCTGCACTTTGGCCCTACGTCACCCCCGGCATTCCCGACCGGCTATTTCAGCAGCTTCCCGGCATTCCCCTCACGCAAAGAGAAGTGCGCCTGCTGGTGATGGGCTGCCTAAGGCTCAAAGCTGACGCGCATCTTTGGGATATTGGTGCAGGGACTGGAACCGTTGCGATTGAGGCGGCGCTGCTGTGTCCTAACGGCAAAATTACGGCGGTTGAGCGCGATGATGAGGTGGCCACATTAATTAAGACGAATTGCGATCGCTTCTCAGTCACCAACGTAGACGTCATCTCCGGCAACGCCCCCGAGTGTCTAAACCACATCAAGGGCACACCCACCTGCATTTTGATCGAAGGAGCCCCTTTGCAAGCCACGCTCGAAACCGCCTGGGAAAAGCTCGCGATCAGCGGTCGCATTGTCGTCACCGCCAGTAATTTAGAAGCGCTCTACACCGTCTCTGAAACCTTTGCAGCGCTACACGCCAGAAATATTGAAGTTGCCCAGCCCGCCGTCAACCGCCTAGAAACCAGAGGCAATCGCAAGGTCTTTGCCGCCGTCGATCCCATCTTCATCATCAGCGGAGACAAACTCGAATAGTTCTGGCATCCAGTAGCCAAAAACGAATTCTAATTCATCTTTAACCAGTTAAATATCTGTTGAGCCGTCAGGTTCATGTTAGCTCAGGCAGCGTTGGAAGTGCTTATCGGCCTGATATAGGACAGGCTGTTGCTCTGGCAAAGCATCGGATCAGCAAACAGCTGAGTGAGCGCCATGCTCTATACAATGAAGGATATTTCCGAGTACTTTGTTCGGGCCTTTGTCAGGAGAAAGTATTTCAATTGTCCAATCAGGCGCTAAATCGAAGTTGTCAGGAACATCACCTGCTGACGTAAATGGAATGCGATCCCATCGAAAGACAGCGACATCAGGAAAATCCGGCACGAAAGTGCACTTAGTTCTGGAAAGGCGTAAGCAATTTTGGCATCTTCTGCAACTTGATTAATGGTGGCACAGAGTTTTCCTTGTCAGGCGGCTATGGCGTCCCTTTGGCATAGGCTTTTGAATGGTTTAGAAAGAACAATGTGAAGAGATAGAACAACCCAAAGTCAGTAATGTTCTATCTCTTCAGAAAGTCTCTCGATTACTCGTTCAAGCGTAAGTCTCTAGTGACGAACGTTGACGACTAAGACTTACGATTCTATGTCGAAGCGATCGAGGTTCATGACTTTGTTCCAGACGGCGATGAAGTCGTGAACAAACTTTTGCTCTGAGTTCTGGTAGCCATAGACTTCTGCGATCGCCCGCAAAACAGAATTAGAGCCAAAGATAAGATCCACTCGCGTGCCCGTCCACTTCAGTTCGCCTGTCGTGCGATCGCGCTTCTTCAGCGCATCCTCAGAAAGCTTTTCAAGAATCAACAATTAACAGAGATAATCAGAAATTTATTGAAGCCCATCAAGCCAGCTCAAAACCTGCGTCATGTTGCTACCTTCAATTTCGTAGTTTCTAGCCAGCGTTCTACCAGCTCTATCATCGGCAGCCGCGCTACAAGCATTGTCAGCTTATCTGTAAAGAATTTGCGAAGCCAGAATTAGCCTTCGACGTAAATAAAACATCCGGATTTGAAGCACGTAGATATAGTGATGGCTTGTTCAAGGTATTTTTTCACGGAAATAGGCATCGATTTATAAAGCCAGTATGCTCAACTCAGTATAAGCAAGCAGGTAAAGCCCGCTTAAAGATAATGCTGAAGCCTTTGCTGTTAAAAATCGTGCGTGTTCAAATTACGTATGCAGTGTTTACACGGGCTATTGTCTGCGCATAAATTAAAGACATGGCTTGTAGCGTCCGGATTGTTTCTGACGTAATCGGGGAAAACGGCCTTTAGTCGCTGTAGACTCCTGCATATCACGGTTCATCTTCCTCCGGTTCCTACCATGACGCTAAGTTCTGAACAGCACAGCGGCTCGCTGGCCAGTTCGGTCGCCGTCTGCACCACAGCCGCAGCGGTTATGCCAACGATGAAGACGGCAAATTTCGTACCAGGTCAAAATAACCGGGTTGTCGATATCACAGTGGCTATCCCAACCTACAACGGGGCAAAAAAGCTACCGATGGTATTGGATCGATTGCGATCGCAAACCAACCTCACCAACCTCAGATGGGAAATCATCGTCTGTGACAACGGCAGCACCGACGACACTCATGACATCGTTTGCCAGTATCAGTCCGAGTGGCCTAGCGAATATCCCCTTCACTATCGCTTCGCCGCCGAACAGGGATCGGCCTTCGCCCGCCAGTACGCCATCGATACGGCCGCAGGCAATCTAATCGCCTTTTTAGACGACGACAATCTACCCGCCCCAGACTGGGTATCTCAAGCTTACAAATTCGCTCTGGCTCATCCCAAAGCAGGCGCATTTGGCTCTCAAATTCACGGCAAGTTTGAAACAGAATTACCTGAAGAGCTAGAGAAAATCAAGTGCTTTTTAGCCATCATTGAACGTGGCGCAAAGCCTCACCTGTATGAGCCTAGTACCAAAATGCTGCCGCCCGCAGCCGGTCTGGTTGTGCGTAAGCAGGCCTGGAAAAGAGCGGTGCCGCGTCGGCTGTTTTTGAACAACAAAGGCAAAGCCGCAGGTCTTGCTAGTGAAGATTTAGAAGCTAATCTCCACATTCAAAAAGATGGCTGGGAAGTGTGGTACAACCCCGACATGGTGGTCTATCACGACATTCCGAACGAGCGGCTGCAAAAGGCCTATCTGATGACGCTGCTGAAGTGCGTTGGCCTCAGCCGCTACCACATTCGACTGCTGGGCCTTGAGCAGTGGAAAAAGCCTTTTTTCATCCCGGCATACATGGCCAACGATATCCGGAAGCTGGTGCTACACCGGCTGCGCTATGGGCAGATCGCCAAACTCAACACGCCTGAAAGCTGCAAGCGCTCTATTTTAAGCAGCACTGTGGCAAGTCCCTTTTTCTTACTGCGCAAGGCTTATAAAGATGGCGTTCAGGCCCGTGAAGATGAACAGCATAGCGATCGCGCCCACTGGCTTGCTCAAATCACCCGAGCCTTTGAACAAGATCGGTTCGCCCTGTATCAGCAGCCCGTCATCCTAGTAGACCAATCTAACGAGGCTGACTTAGGACAAAAAGAACTGCTATTGCGCCTGTGCAACGACCAAAACGAATACCTATTGCCCAGCAGCTTCCTACCCACCGCCCAGCGGTATGGCCTCATGCGCACCATTGATCGCTGGGTAATTCGCCACCTGTTCAGCAAAATTGGCTCGCAGCCGCCTCAGTCTGTTGCCGCTTATCTCGACGGCAGCCCGCTGTACTCTATCAACCTATCTGCCGAGAGCGTCCAAGATTCTAGTCTTGTGAGCTTCATTGCTGGCAAAATAGCGAGTGCTCGCCGCTCGCCCGACCTGTTTTGCTTTGAAATCTCAGCGACAACCGCGATCGCCTTTCCTAGTCAAACCCAAAGCCTCATAGCCGCACTTCATCAGCTCGGCTGCCAGGTCACCCTAGATGACGTGACCTTCACAAACACACCCGCAATCAGTCGTGAAATTACGAACATTCTCAAACACTTATCTATTGACTACGTGAAGCTAAGTTCCAGCATGATGGACGCTCGTAACGTGGCTAATAAATCGGCGTGGACGCAGATGAAAGGGCTGATGCGTGAGCATGACGTACAGGCGATCGCTAAGGGCATCGAATCTCAAGCCACGCTCGAAGCCGTTCAGGCACAGGGCATTCGCTACGCTCAGGGCTACCAAACAGGCCGACCTGAGCTTTTGTAAGCCCTACTGTCAACGCTACTAAGTCCTGCCTTGCCCTCTTGCCTTCTAGTGCTCAAGCGTCCTACACGAGGCACAAAAGCGCCTGCACAGCTGTCTTCACAAACTTAACGAACGCCCAAACCGCATAAACATTGTATAAACCCGGAAGATTTTATAACCACTCTTTCAGGGATATCGCTTAATTTGTGAGGCAAGTAGCTTCCGTAAATATACGGCTGAGCGCTGGTGTTCTTCCTATCGAGCGGGCGAAGCGTATGAAAGTTTTAATGTTGGCACCTCATCCCTTCTACCAGCCACGGGGCACGCCAATTGCCGCAGATTTAGTCTTAAGAGTTCTCTCTGAACGCGGCGAGCAAGTCGATCTGGTGACCTTTCCAGAGGGCAGCGATGTTCAATACGCCAACGTCAACATTCATCGCACGCCCGCACTCAAAATTGTGAAGGGCATCCGGCCTGGATTTTCGATTAAAAAGATTATCTGCGATGTGTTTTTGCTCTTTCAGGCTTTGCGGCTAGCCCAGCGCAATCAGTACGATCTGGTTCATGCCGGAGAAGAAGCCGTCTTTATTGCGCTCCTCATCAAAAAACTATTTGGAATCCCTTACGTTTACGACATGGATTCCTCACTGGTGCAGCAGCTGATGGACAAGCATCCGCAGGTTCGGATCATTAAAAGGCTGCTTCAGGTATGTGAGGGCACGGCCGTACGAAATGCGAATGCGGTGCTAGCTGTGTGTGAGGCGCTTAAAACAGAAATTCAGCCTTATCAGCCTAAAAAAGTCGATATTATTCCCGACATCTCACTGCTCAACGATGCGAATGGTCAGGTCGGCGCGGAGCAGTTGAGAGAGCAGCTCAAAATTGACGGTGCGCTGATGATGTACGTGGGCAATTTGGAGAGCTATCAGGGCATTGATTTACTGCTAGCTAGCTTTGCAAAGGCGCTGAAGCGGGAACCTGCGGCTCATTTAGTCGCAATTGGCGGCAACCCGACTGATATTCAGAAGTATCAAGATCAGGCTGAAGGATTGGGGGTGAGCGATCGCGTTCATTTCATCGGCCCGCGCCCGGTTAACAAGCTCAAGTACTATCTCAATCAGGCCGACATTGTGGTTTCGCCACGTACGCAGGGCAACAACACGCCGATGAAGCTTTACTCCTATCTAGACAGCGGTAAAGCGTTGCTCGCCACTAATCTCACGACGCACACGCAGGTATTGAGCGATCGCATCGCGCTACTAGCCGAACCCAACGTAGATGCTTTTGCAGACGGCATCGCCCATCTGATTGCAAACCCCGAGCTGCGGCTCAGCTTAGGCAAAGCCGCTCAGGCCTATGTTGCACAGTCGCACACTTACGAAGCTTTTTCTGGCAAGCTAACTTCGCTATACGACTGGCTGCAAAAAGGCATACTGACTCAAAAGCCTGCTACTACAGCCTGACCGAACTCATTAGAAACCAGGGTCTACTAGCATACTCAGGAGCATCTACCGTGCAAAGAAACTTAGCCGCCCTAGCCAATCAAACCTTCGATGTGCTTGTCATTGGTGGCGGTATTCATGGCGCTTGCGTCGCCTGGGAGGCCACGCTCAGAGGACTCTCGGTCGCCTTAGTAGAACAGGCTGACTTTGCCTCAGGCACCTCAGCTAACAGCCTCAAGGTCATTCACGGCGGCCTGCGCTACCTGCAAACTGCTGACATCAAGCGAATGCGCCAGTCTATAAAAGAGCGCCAAACGCTGATGCGAATTGCGCCCCACCTGGTGCATCCGCTGCCGGTGCTGGTGCCCACTTACGGGCACGGACTTAAAGGCAAAGAGGCGATGACGGTCGCAATGAAAATGAACGATGTGATTAGTGGCGATCGCAACCTCCCGCTCAAAGACCCTCAAAAACACATTCCCCCCGGCCAGCTTCTCTCCAAATCCGCCTGCCTCCAGCAGCTTCCAGACCTTCCGCAAGCAGGCCTCACCGGCGCAGCCCTTTTCTACGACGCTCAGGTCTACAACTCAGAACAGCTCGTCTTGGCCTTCATCCACTCAGCAGCCCAGCGGGGCGCACAAATCGCCAACTATGCCCGTGTTATAGAACTCTGCAAGCAAGATGGCCGCATCACCGGAGCCATGATTCAAAACCAGCTTGACGATGAAGGTTCTCGTACGGCTAGCCGCTTCGCCATCCGTGCCAAAACCGTAATCAACGCCAGCGGCCCTTGGATAGACTCACTTATCGCAAAAGAAAAAGGCACTGCTGCACCCCAGAAAACCTTGGCAAAGGCGATGAATTTAGTCACTCGTCCCTTGTTTGGCTCCCAGCAAAAGCATGCCATTGGCATCACAGGTCGCGCGCCCGGTAGCCGCCTCTTCTTTATCGCACCCTGGCGCGGCAAATCCTTAGTCGGCACCTGGTACGGCCCTAATAATGAAAAAGCATATCCACCCGCCGCTACCAGCCCAGAAATTCAGGCTTTTCTAGCCGAAATCAACCAGGCCTATCCCACCTTCAATCTCACGCCCGAGGATGTGGAATGGGTTCACTCTGGCTTACTACCAAGCAGTGGCGTATCCGCGAAAACAGGCGATATGAAGCTGACCAAAGACTTTCAGCTTACCGATCATCGCACCGACGGGATTAAAGGATTGCTGTCTGTAAAAGGGGTAAAGTACACAACCGCTAGAGACCTGGCGCGTAAGGCTGTGGACTGGATTTTTCGCAGTCAGCAGATGAGTACGCCGCCTTCCTACTCTCACAAAACGCCCTTACACGGTGGCGATATTGCATCGTTTGATGGATTGGTGGCAGAGGCGGTTAGCGCCTATGGAAAGCAGGTATCGCCTGAGGGGTTGCGGCGACTGGTCTACAACTATGGGTCTGCCTATGAAGCGGTGCTGCAAGAAATAGAAGGGGAATTTGGGGGCGATCGCACACCTTTGCCTGCAAACAATCACACAGCCCAAAACCTGCAAGTCCTAGCAGCAGAAGTGAAATACAGCCTCAAGAACACCATGCCCCAAACCTTAAGTGATGTTGTGTTCCGGCGGACTGAGCTAGGCGCAGCTGGGCACCCTGGCAACGAAGCTATAAGGCTGTGTAGTGACGTGATGGGTGAAGAACTCGGCTGGAGCTTGGCGCGAAAAACCGCCGAAGTTCAAACGGTGCAAGAAAGGTTTAAGCGGCATAGCATGCAGGCTGCTGTCGGCTCACAGCCTCAAGACACAATGGCCGAGTCATCCATTCCCTGCGCAGTGTAAATTCTCCTTATGCCATCTCATCATCAGGAGTTCACCACCATGCCATCGCCCATTGCTCATTCCGTATCGGGCTACGTACTCGCTAATCTACCCGCCCTCAAATTTCGCACCGGCCTCCGTCAAATATGGCCAATGATCTCTTTAACCACCCTCTATATTCTCTTCGTTGCCAACCTACCTGACTTCGACTTCATCCCTCAAATTGTCACTGGGCTGCGATTTCACAGAGGGCCGTCTCATAGCTTTACCGCTGCGCTATTGGTCAGTGCGCTCCTCAGCTGGCTAGCCTATCGCTATCTCAAATACAAAAAGCAGCCGTCCCGCTACACCATCTGCTTTGCACTCACCTTCGCTATCTATAGCTCGCACCTGCTGCTAGACCTTTTAACCCACGGCGGCAACGGACTGCCGCTGCTGTGGCCTTTGAGCCTCGACCGGTTTCAGCTACCCTTCGCTATTTTTCCAGCGGTTCACCACTCACGTCCGCTATGGGACGCCAGCCACCTCGTCTTTATCAGCGCGGAGCTGCTCTATTCTGTTTTCCTATTAGCCGGACTGCGATTTCTCAAAGCAGACTCGCCCACAAAGCATTCGCAAAACCTATAACCGTCCCTTAGCTATGACTTTGCAAACTGACCCAACGCCTCTACTGGTAGACGCTCACGTTCATCTCCATGATTGCTTTGAGCTAGTGCCGTTTTTAGACGCTGCGATCGCAAACTTTAAAGCCCAAAGCCAACAAGGCACGGCCAAGCCCATCACAGGAGCCTTACTTTTATCAGAAGTAAGCGGTGTGAACGCATTTGCTGAGCGCGTGAAAGCACACGCGAATACCACCTCATCCTGGGAAATTTTCCCTACGCAGGAAGCTTATTCATGCTGGGCAAGGCACGCCGACGGTCACTCAATTTTGATCGCAGCAGGGCGGCAGGTTATCACACAAGAAGGCATTGAAGTACTGGCGCTGATAACGGAAGGGTCGATTTCAGATGGATTGAGCATAGAGGACACCATCAAACAGGTCGTGGCCGCTGGCGGCTTGCCCGTATTGCCTTGGGGCGTTGGCAAATGGATTGGGAAGCGGGGGAAGTTAGTGGCCCATCAGCTAAGGACATCAGAGGCTCGGTTGTTTGCGGGTGATAATGGGGGAAGGCCTGGTTTTTGGTCACTTCCAACGTATTTTCAGCAGCGCGCTCAGCTACCGGGAACCGACCCGCTGCCGCTGCCTGAGGAAGTCAGTCGCGCTGGCAGCTATGGCTTTTACACGCAGGGCATCCTTGACAAGGAAAGGCCGGGACAAAGCCTCAGACAAATTTTGCAAGATTCTGACGTGTCTATTCAGCCTTATGGGCGATCGCAATCCCCCATAAAATTCATCAAGAACCAGGCGCTCATCCGCATGCGCTAAATTTCATTCCTATAAAATTTTCTATTCCAACGGCAGGCCATGATTTCTACCAAACATTTTCCAGAAACAGCCGATATCGAAACATCCTCAGCAGACTATGCCTCTAGGTTTTCAGGGCCAACGGGTGAATGGCTGCTAGACGTGCAGGCCAAAGCAACGCTAGCGATGTTACAGCCCTACCCTCAAGCCAAA
>CAWDNC010000003.1:0-116892 GCA_963803535.1 uncultured cyanobacterium
TGCTAACACCAAAGCGTTCGGAGACCTTGGACTCTAGCTCGCTGGTGAAATGAATAGCGGCGGCACCTGCTAGGTTAGGGCGTTCTAAAAGAGCCGCGTAGGCCTTTTTAATTTGTTTTTTCTTCTGCAAGTCAGCGGGATCGAGAGTGCCTAAAGGGCGCATGACGTAGGGCAGGTTTTTCCAGCGGCAGACGGTGGCAGCGGCAGTGCTCACCGGAGAGAACAGGGCGTGAATATGGGCGATGTCGTAGTGATGAGCGTTGGCCCAGAGCCATTTAAGCAGGTCGGTAGAAAATTTGTAGCGGCGGAAGGGGGCGCAGCGGAAGTGAATGATTTCGTAGCCGTCTTGCTGAATGGGCTGGCCGAGTGGAACGTCTAGCGGGGGTTCGTCAACGTCGCCATTGGAGTCGGTGGTGAGGATAGTAACCTGAGCGATTCTGCCCTTTGGCTGCTGCGCGAGTGCGGCGCTGAGGCCTTGAATCATTTGGCTGGGGCCGCCGTACACCAGAGAAATAGAAGGTACGATTTGCAGGATTTTCAGCGGCTTCATGATGTTCAAGGTTAAGGAGAGCTGGGATTGGGTGATAGGTCGTCGCGGCGGCTAAGTTCTCCTGTGCTCAAGTCGATTTGCAAGGTGGTGCCACCGGTTTGGACAAGCGCGTTTTGTTCGGCTTCGTCTAGCTGAGGCGGGCTAGAAATCCACCATCCGCTGGTGGCTTGGCGGGTAAGGTCGGCGCGCGAAACGTCTTGTAGAAATTCTTGGATGTCGTCGAAGCTGTAGGTAGAGGTGGTTTCACCTGTGGTGTGGATGAGGGCGATCGCATAAGGACTGGCCACGTTGATGTATTCATCAAACAAAACGACCTGACCTTCTGATGTGACCAGGGAAAATCTAGGGCCGTACTGGTGAGGAATTTCTTTCTCCCAAAGCCGCGTGTCGCCGTTGTAAAGGGTGGCTGTTGGCCTGGGCGATCGCCATTCCGGTTCGCTCACAATTTCTAGTCGATACGTACCGGCTTCAAAAGACTGATGTTCTGCTGGCAGCGTGATTTTATCGGTTGCCAGCACAGGCGGAGCAGGACTAGGTGCGCGTGCCACCGCAAGTAGCGCGATTGTCAGCGAGCTTAGAGATAAGAAAATGGCCAGTCTGATCAGGATGAATTTAATCATGGGCGATCGCTAACTTCTTACGGCTGGTCTTAACAATAAATACGCCCAGCATAGATAATCCTATCCAACTACTGGCCTCATCAGGAACACTGACTGCACTTGTAGCAGTCGCCTCAGCCTCTGTTCGCGAGGCTTGCAGATACGGCAAAGCTGAGATGACATCGCCGCTAGCCACTACTGAGCTAGATAAACTACCGGATGTACCGCTGTTTACAAATGGGCTGTCGAGAATGGTTTGGAGCTGAGCTGTCGTGAGCGAGCTAAGACCTGCGCCATCAGGTGCAATATCATCCACCGAGCCTGGAACATTGCGCCGGTCGCCATCGGTAAGCAAGTTGTTGGAGCCGCCTGCACCTAGCGTAGAATGCCGTAGGCCTAGGTTATGCCCCACTTCGTGAGCGAGCGTGTCAGGGCGACCCGTGCCGTTAAATTCCAGCGCCTCTTTACTGATAAGAACGCCGTTAGCATTGACCCAAGCAAGCCCAAACTGAGTGAAGCCGTTTGAGCCTTCAATGGTATCTACAAACCAAACGTTGATCGGGCCGCTGGTTTCTGTGGAATCTGGGTTGCGGCCAAAGGCCCCTTGACCGCCAGTACGGGTAAGTTCGTAGAACTCGTAGTCAGAAGAATTGCGATCGCTGCTGTCATTAATAGACAAAAAGCGAGAAGCATTGAGCTGCCTTTCTGGTAAAAAAGACACTCTCAGCTTTGCCTGCGCCAGAATCTTCTCGGTGATATCTCGAAACAAGTTGATGCCCGCGCAGCTGTTGCCGTTATCGTCGCACACTCGAATCGGCTGAATTTGTAGTTCATCTGCTTCTCCAAAGGTGACAGTTTGAGCCGATTGAAAATCACCTTCAGAGCAGCCAGCTAAGGCCAGGGCAATCCCCAGAAGAAAGCGTGCGGGCTTAAAGGTAAAAGCTGAGTGTTTCACAAGGTTGCTAGAAAGGTTGCTAAGTAAATGAAAAGTCTGTCGCTGAGGCGTATCAATCATGCTCTATATCATTCGATAGGCTGCTCAAAATAGCGTGTGATAAAACGCCAGAAGCCGCTTTGCTAATGCCGTGTTGGTGTATTCGCTCATCGCTCGACGGTATCCCTTTTCAGCGAGGTCGTCTCGCTGGCGCGGCTGCTCAATTAACGTGCTCAGCTTTTGTGCCAGAGCGTCGGCGTCGCCTTCTGGAAACACCAGTCCATCGGTTTTAATCACGTGCGGAATTTCACCAGAGTCGGAGCCGATGACGGGAACTTTGCAGGCCATCGCTTCAATCAAGACGTGGCCAAACTGCTCTTTCCAGCCTGCGGCGCTGAGGGTTTTGAACTGGTAGGTGGTTTCAGAGGGAAGTACCAAGGTGTCCATCAGGTTGATGTAGCGAGGGACATCGGTGTGTGGGACGCTTTCTATCCACAGAATGCGATCTGCAATTCCAAATTCAGTGGCGAGCTGCTGTAGCTTTTCTTTAAGCGGGCCACGGCCCAGCAGCAGCAGTTTCCACGGGTGAGTTTGTAGGGTTCCAAGCGCCTTAAAGAGCGTCAGCAGGCCTTTTTCTTCTACAAATCGGCCGACAAAGCCAATCACAAAATCCTCAGGCGCAATGTCATGCTGCTTGGCCAGTTCTGGCTGAGGCTCTGGGCGAAAAAGGCTTTCGTCTACGCCAAGCTGCGGCATAACGCAGGTATGGCCGCTGTAGCCGTGATCGCGGAGAACGTCGGCGCCATCTTGATTGCCAGCGATGAGTCCGTGGGTGCCTTTGAGGTTGTAGCGCTCTAGTAGAGAAAGGGGAAATTTCACCTGATAGGGCAAATTCCACCAGGTGAAGAAGGTATTTTTTGCCTTGAGACCTAGCAGCCTATTAAGGGTGATCAGCTCTGCGTAGCCGATGGATTTTGCGCCTTGTTCTACTTGAATGATGTCGGGGCGAAAGTTGCGTAGCAGGGTAATGATGTCTGCGCCGAAGCTGAGCAGGCCTTGATTGTTCTGACTGAAGTTAGAAATAGGAACAATGCGGAATCGACCTTCTTCACGAGCCTGAGTTTCTATTTTGCGGCTTTGAACGCCGCCAGGGTTCCAGCGTTTGGGGACGACGACGGTGACTTCTACGGTGGGGTCTATTTTTGTGAGCGATCGCAGCTTTTCACAGTTGAGATCAACAATATAGGTGTGACTGGCAACCAGGATTTTCATGAGGGCGACTCCAGCGGCTGGGTGTAGCGTCTGCCATCTCTAGATGCGGGGTTTAGAAGCGTGAGGCAGGCTTTGAGGAAGCCCAGGGTGTAGAACACGAAGCGGGTAACGATTTTGATAGGCGAGCCGCTTTTGTTGCAGGGTGGATGGCCGAGGACGTGGCAGTCGAAGAGGCTGGCGGATAGTCTGAGCAGCTGGCTGGGCGTGAGGCTTTTGAGGGCCATGAGGAAGTGGTTGTGATAGAAGGTCATCTGGTAGGTGAGCGACCTTGTACTAATGTCGTGACAGCCGCCGGTTTCCTCGCCTAAGTGCACCAGATGAGCGGCGGGCTCGTACCAGATGATCATGCCGGTTTTGCGAAATCGCAGGCAAAAGTCGGACTCTTCACGTACCGCGCTGCCCTCAAAGCGCTCGTCAAATCTGAGGCCGTACTGCTCAAATACCGAGCGCCGAAAAGACATATTGCAGCCTCTGGCAGTCAGCACCTGCTGCGGTTTGACCGTATGCACCAAATCAATGTGATACCAGGCGATTCCCGGGTCCATCGCCTCAGGCGGCAGCGTTTCAATCTCTGGTACCTGAGACTCTGAAAGCTTCATGCGATCAAACACACGGCCAGCCACTGCGCCAACCTCAGGCCGATTTTCGTACACCTGAGCATGTGCTTCTAAAAATCCTTCAGGCAGCTCTACATCGTCATCTAAGAACAGAAAAATGCTGCCGCCTGCTCGCTCAATGGCATAGTTCCGAGCCGCTGGCAGGCTGGCCCAAGGTACCTGATAAAACTGAACGTTTGGCTTGTTCTTGATGTCATCTAAAAACGTCTGCGTTGTCGGTTCGTGCTGTTGTGTTTGATCGACCACAATCAGCTCGTAGGCCAAATAGCTTTGGGAGAGCACGCTTTTGATACTGTCGCAGAGCACGGCCTCGCGCCCGTATGTCGGGATGACGACCGAAATCAACGGCTGTTTAGACTCTGATGATGCGGAGACGGGTGTAGGTGCAGATTGAGTGGTCATGACCTTAGTTCGTAGCTTGATAGGTGGCGGTTTACTCAGCGATTTACTCGAAGGTCGGTTTGGCTTTTGACTGGCCGCGTCGCCGCTTTGAGGTGACGGGAGGCTCTTCTCCGCTGGCTGCGATCGCCAAAGCCGCAGCCTTCTCCCGCTCCTGCCTTTCCAGCTCTGGAATTTTAAGCACAATGCCAGCCGCTAGCCAGTAGTAAACAGCCACCGGATCAACGTCTAGCGGGTAGTAGTACGGGCTGTAGCTAATAAAGAGAATAAATACCCACATCGAAGCCGCGTAGCTTCTCAGGTTTTTGTCCTTAGTGTTTCGGTACACCTTAAAAGTCACGACAGTTAGCGTGGTGTACACCGCCAGCACGGCAATGAGCCCAAGCGGCCCCAGCTCGTAGATGACTTTGGGGTGATAGGTCTCTAGCAGCGTGGTTTTCCCAAACTTACGGGCGGAGTTGGTAGCGCGGCCTACGCCGTGGCCGAATATGCCTTCCTGCTCTTTCCACACCTGGTCAAACTGCTCAGCCATAAACTGCTGAGGCGGCGAAGCTTCCCACCGAGAAATAAGGCTTTCAACTCGACCCTGGATAACAGCCGGGTTGTTGACGACTAAGTAGCTCAAGATGATGCCTAAGATAATGCCGATAGGCAGAAATCTCTTCAGGTTAACGACCTGGCCCGTCAGAATGGTGAGCAGCCCAATTGAAAATGGTACCAGTACCAGCGCAATCCGCTGGCCTGAAACCACCGCCATAATCATCACCGTGACCAGGGAAATTAGCCCGACGGCTCGCCAAACGGCAGAGCGATCGCTGAAGGTCGTGCCAAAGCTGAAAAAGGCACCCGAAATGAGGAACCAGCCCCACTGCCAGGGCGCGACAAAGGTACCTGGCAGGCGAATTTGTCCTACATCGGGAGAATAGAGCAAGGAGCCCCCTACAAAGCATCTAGCGCCCAAAGAAGCTCTGAACATTTCGTCGCCAACGCCGCTGGTGCCCGTGCAGTAGCCGGTTTTGAGCATAAGGTACTGGATAAGCCCTAGACTGCATGCAACCAGGACAAGCACTGCCTGCATGCGGAGAAAAAAGATGAGATCTTCCTTGTTGCGAATGAGGTAGTAAATGCAGGCAACAAGCGGGACGTAGCCAAAGATAACCTTCGCGCCCCAGATGGCCATAACCACAGGGAGGCTGTTGCCTTCACCGCCGATGAACTGATCTGGCACATTGGTGATCAGCGCGGTGATAGCAACGATAATGACCAGAAAAGTGAGCGGTGGCTTGATTTGCTTTGGCAGAATAATTGGGAGCTTGTTTTTACGACAAAACTGATAGACCCCGATGAGCGCTGGAATGTAGAAGATGTCTTTGGCAAGCTGCAAAATGGGGCTACCGCCTAAGGCATAGATGACAGTGCCTGCAAAAGGAACATAGATGATAAAGGCGTACAGGGCGAGCCGCTGATACTTGAAGGACATGGTCAGGCACATGAGCGCGCCACCGGCTGCAACGCCTTCTTTGGGGCCCACGAGCAGGGCAAACAGAAGGCCAATAAATGCGCAGCCGAAGAAAACTGAGGCGACGAACGAGATGGTTTCTTTGCGGCGAGCGACGGCGGCTCTTTCTAAAACAAGCTTTTGGCGAGGGCTGAGCGTTTCGGGGCTTTCGCCGTAATCAGGAGCGATCGCGCCACCGGAGGACTGTCTACCCGATTTGGCTCGCCGAGTTTTACCCGTTTTTTTTGCCCGCTTGCCAGAGGGGGAGCCGGAGGGCTTGGCGGAGCGTTTCCCGGAGGCGCGTGAAACCATAGTGCTAAAGCAAAAGGAAGGTCGGAAGGTTTAAACCAAATTTACCCAATCATGGCTGTAAATCTGTATATGTGCGGAAGGCTACCCGTAAGTACATGCCGAATCTTCTTCAACTTTAAGGCTATGTTTTCGAGATCTTTATGGAACAGGACGGATGCATCCGTAAATTTACGCGGATAGCTATTTTTAGACGGGCTATCTGCCTAATCGGTTGGGAATACCTTCACATCCGCCAGGTACCGTTGTTCTCGTTTGACTACCACCCCAGCCGCAGCAGTAGCATCGCTGAATTTCAGACATCCGCTGCACGTTTGTAAGATCAGCGCCTTCTATAACCGCGCCCGTAAACTCGCCGGTTACGTAGTTAGGTTTGTCCTGTCGGGTACGAGGCGTGGCCGTTTCGAGTTCTCCGTAGAATAATCGCACGCCCATAATATCTGTGTTGGTGAGGTTAGCATCGCAGAGAATAGCGCGAGCAAAGTTAGTGCGAACCAGATCGCAGTCGGTGAGGTTGACGCGAATGAGGTTGGCTTCGCTGAGGTCGAGCCAGCGGAGGTCTGTGCCTGCAATGTTGCTAGCTGCGAGCATCACGCCCACGTCGATGACGCGGGTGCCGTTGAGCCTGTCTTCGGCGTAGCCGCCCATGCCATCGAGAATAGGACGGCCTAAGCGCTGATCGCGGGCAAGCGGGGTGAGCAGTTTGGAGCGAGATAGAAAGCGGAGGACTTTGGCTTTGCCGCCTGAGTCAACGCTGCTGAGAATAGCAGATGTGCGAGCTTCAGCAATGATGCGCTCTTGAGGCCAGTCTTCTAAAAGGCCTTCGTCATCTAGTACGAGTTCGGAAATACCCTGAAAGTAGGAGTCGATGGTTTGCTGCTGCGTGATCAGGTTTTGCTGAACGGTGAGATCGCGGGAGATGATGTACTGCCGCCATGCGACGTAAACGGCGATGATGGCGATAAAGATTTGGCCGATTGCGCCTAAAAAGTCGCCAAGGGCACTGATGATGTCCCAGCGTAAGCCGCTGCCCCAACGAGCGACGGGGCGAGCGACACCGCTGGTGGAGATGAGTCCGACAATGCCGAGCAGAAAGCCTGGAACCGCAATAAATAGGGCGCGCTGCTGCTGGCTAAGGTCGTTAAGCGCTTCTTGTAGGGTGGGAGCGAGCAGGCGAATGGAGACGATGAGCGTGACCACAGAGCCTGCCAGCGTGAGCCACACGCTATCGAGGGTGAAGCCAATGATGACGACAAGGGCACCTGCGATCGCAATCACGCTCACAGGTGCTCTGGCCACCTTAATCGGATCAATCGCGGGCTGCCTCTGATAGCGGTCTACGGCCTGCCCGGTCTCTGCTCCTTTCCTGGCCCCTAAAACCTGCTCGATATCACCGCTATTTTCAGACTCGCTTCTCGTCGAGCGGATTGACGGTGGGCGAGTGAGGAATATCGCCATTGTCTCCCTGGAAGTCGGGATCGGGGTTGTAGTCAACCGAGAAAGATTCGTTGTAGTTAACGCTGCTGGCTGTCGGTTGAATGAAAGGTTTGTTAGCTTGCGAATTGGTTTGCCCACGGGCCTGTTCGCGAATAGGCTGCTCGCTTTCAAAATCGTTAGAAGCTGAGGCAGATTGAGGATTAGAAGGAGGGTTGGGCATGGACGCTCGCATGGCTTAGAAGCCAGTGTACCTGAAAGCTTTTGCGCTTGGTCTGCCCATCACTCAGCAAACCACGCTCTACTAAAATAAAATGACCGAATACATATCGAACCTGCCACACCCCCCGTTCTTATGATCGTAGCTTTACTTCTCATCGCAGCCGTCGGCATTCTAGCCTGGGGCTTCTCACAGGCCAAACCCTACGGCACGTCAGGGATTTTGGCGTGGCTACAAACGGTGGTGCTGATGGGGCCATGGCTACTGTTCTTTGGACTCTCAGCGATTGGCATCTATCTCAACCTGGCTGGCATTCTGCTGATGGTCGTGTCTTCAGCTGGGCTCTATATCTATTTAGGGCGTCGGCTCAGGGAAACTGCCCAAGCAGAGCTTGCTGAAAAACAAGCAGCGGCTTTGGTGAATCTAAGTCCTGAAGTGCCTACCGTTGAGCGCGATGCTGCTAAGGCAACTGAAGGTATGCCTGTAGACGGGGTTTCAAAACTAGAGAAAGCGGATGCTGAGGGCGATCAGACTGCAAAAACTGATCTTGCTAGCCAAAAGAAAGCACCTGAGAGTGCACCGCCGATTCCCGCTGAAGATTTGACGGTGATTGAAGGCATTTTCGGGATTGACACTTTCTTTAAAACGAAGACCATTCCCTTTGCAGAAGGGGCTATTTTCAAGGGGAATTTGAGAGGCAAGCCAGATGAGGTGGCAGAGGTTCTTAACGAGAAGCTCAATGAAAAGTTGGAAGGTAGCTATTTTGCGTCTGTCCTAGTAGATCCTGAAGATAAGCCTGTGGTGCTGGTGCAGCCAAGTGACTACGGGCCTAAGCCAACTTCGCTGCGGCAGAAAATTTTAGGTGGGGTTCTGGCGATCGCCACCTTCACCACCTGTCTAGAAACCGCCAGCATTCTGCAAAGCTTCGATATTTTTCAGTCACCCGAGCGCTGGCCAGAAGCACTGCCAATCGCACTAGGCCTTGCCACCGTTTTGGGCGTACATGATATCGGCCACCGCGCCGTAGCTAGTAAGCTCGATGTCAAAATCAGTCCACCCTTTTTCCTCCCCGCCTGGCAGCTCGGCTCATTTGGCTCACTCATGCGGTTCGAGTCTATTTTGCCAAATCGCTCCGTTTTGTTTGATGTGTCTTTCGCAGGCCCAGCCGCGGGCGGAATTCTATCGTTTGCGTTTCTATTTTTAGGATTAGTACTCTCTCACCCTGGCAGCACGTTTCAAATGCCTGCTCTATTTTTTCAGGGATCTATTTTAGTGGGTACACTGGCTCGTGCCGTTTTAGGCGATGCCTTGCAAGCTGATCTCGTGGACGTTCATCCGCTGATGGTGATTGGCTGGATGGGGCTGATTATGACGGCTATCAACCTGCTTCCGGCAGGTCAGCTAGACGGCGGGCGCGTGGTGCAGGCGATTTATGGTCGCAAGACGCTAGTGCGTTCAACGGCGGTGACTTTGGTGCTGCTGGCGATTGTGGGATTGTTCAATCCGCTGGCGCTGTACTGGGCTGTGCTGATTGTCTTTTTGCAGAGACAGCCTGAGCGCCCGTGCAGGGATGATTTGACTGAGCCAGATGATGCGCGAGCAGCGATCGCCCTGCTGTCTCTGCTTTTGACACTCTTGGTGCTGCTACCTCTCACACCTAGCTTGGCGGGTCGCCTGGGAATCGGCTAGCACGATTGGTTAAACTGTATGACTTTTGAGGAAACGGACAATGCGATTAGGCTATGCGATCGCGCTATCAACAGCCCTTCTATCGGTGGCTACAGGCGTAAAGGCACAGGAGCGATCGCCTATCAACTTAATAGATGAGGCGATTGAGGTACCGGGAATCACGGCGGGCAGCGATAGCTTTACGCGGCTGGCTTCGCGCGATCGCCGACGAAAAATCTGCTTGGGCTTCGGTGATTCTAAACCCGATCACACCTTAATACTGCCTAGAGAGCAGCCGCGTTTGCGCATTTCTGTTAATAGCGAAGGCAGGGACACTACGCTGCTAATTCAAGGGCCAAACGGCATTGACTGTAATGACAACTACCGTCGAGAGCACCGGGACGCAGGCGTGACGGATCGAGACTGGCCAGCGGGAACGTACCAGATTTGGGTAGGCTCTTTCAACCGGGGCGATCGCATCAACTACACCCTCCGCATCGGCCCACCCCAGCCGCGATAAATTCTCAGCGGGCGTCTATGCCATCAAATCCTTGGAAGATCTACCGAAAGTACCGGCTAACCGAACACGTTCGAGGGGTTGGAGGAGAATTAATCAGACGCTAATATAACAGTGGTTTATTAGCCGCTTAATCAAGCTGGCTAACCCAAGAAAGCTATATTGGCTTTTGCCTTACTCTTTAGGGAAACTACCTGTGTTTAAAGCCCTGGTTAAAGACTTTCGCATCATCTTCGAGCGCGATCCGGCCGCGCGTAACTGGCTAGAAGTTGCTTTCCTTTATCCTGGCTTTCAGGCGCTAGTGCTGCACAGGTTGGCCCACTGGCTATGGAATATCGGCGTTCCTTTTGTTCCCAGATTAGTTTCGCACGTGGCTAGAGCCCTCACCGGTATTGAGATTCACCCCGGGGCCACGATCGGCTCTGGGGTCTTTATCGACCACGGTATGGGCGTTGTGATTGGGGAGACGGCTATTATCGGCGACCTTTCACTGATTTATCAGGGTGTGACCTTAGGCGGCACGGGTAAAGAGATTGGCAAGCGGCACCCAACGCTGGGCACGGGCGTGATTATTGGCGCGGGCGCTAAGGTGCTCGGCAACATTCAAATTGGCAATAACGTGCGGATTGGTGCAGGCTCGGTGGTGCTGCGTGAGGTGCCTTCAGACTGCACGGTAGTGGGCATTCCTGGGCGAATTGTGTATCGCTCGGGCGAGCGAGTAGAGCCGCTGGATCACGCTAAGCTGCCGGACTCTGAGGCGATGGCGATTCGAGCACTGGTAGATCGGATTGATGCGTTAGAAAATGAGCTGACCGAGCTTAAGGCCGCTGAACCTGTAAAGAAAGCTGTTGAGGTAGAGTGCCTAGTCGGCGTGGGCGCAGGACGGGCAGACCAAACGGCGCTGCTGATGCGGGCGCTTCAGGCTGAAAGCTGCGAGCCGGATCAGTGCTGCCGAATTGAAGATCGCGCGATTCAGGAGTTTTTGGGCGGCGCTGGCATTTAGCTTGATTCGGTAGAAGCCGTTACGGATTTACGGGCGTTGTTTGCCACAGATCAGAATCATTTTTTGTATAGAGATGGCGGCTTTGAGGATCGCCGCGTAGCGCTAGATGATCGACGCTATGCACGGTCATGAGTAGGAGTGTAAAGGTGTCGGGTGGCGCTTGAGCCGCTGGCGGCTCAGGATCAAACGCTTTACTGTCGGCTCGGCTGGCTTTGGGCTGCGGCCAAGCAAACTGGAGCCTGGCGTTATCTGAGATATTTTGCCAAACGGTTGCTCTTGCTTTGGAAAGCTCGGCATGTGCTGAATCCGCAGTGATGACGACAGTGGTACCAGATAGGCGGAACTGTTCGCGGGTTTTGGTGAAGTACCAGCAGGCCTCGGCGCTAGGATTTTGCTGGAGCTGTTCTGTTTTTTCGCTGCGGCGATCGCTAATTATCATCAGCTGGTTTGTATCTGCCAAAAAGCCGCGAAACACGACGGTACGATTGGCGGGCGTGCCGTCGCTTCTGAGGGTGGCTAGCTGAAAGTAGCGGCAAAAAGGGACGGCGCGGTTGCGGTGGAGGGCTCTGGAGAGGGGCGATCGCCAAGGCGCAAGATCTTCTATTTTTACGGGCACGGTGAGAGAAGCTGTGTAGAAGGACATGTCTTGATTATCTGTGCGATCGCCCCCGTTTTCCACAGGCAAATCTTGCGTACAAATCTATTTATGAATTGACCATATATCTGGGTAGTTTGATATAAGAAGTAGAGTCCGTCTGTTGCCCCCTTACGAAAGAGAGACTAAGTTACAGCCCTATGAACATCTGGACGTTTGTGTACTTGGTCGTAGGGTTTGTTTTATTAGTGGGCGGTGCGGAGCTTTTAATCAAAGGTGCTTCTAAGCTAGCGGCCACAGTTGGCATTTCACCATTGATTATTGGTCTAACGGTGGTGGCTTTCGGCACGAGCGCGCCTGAGCTAGCCGTGAGTTTGAACGCGAGCATCCACGGTCAGGCCGATATTGCACTAGGCAACGTTGTCGGCAGCAATATTTGCAACGTGCTGCTGATACTGGGCGTGTCGTCTTTAATTTCTCCTTTGGTGGTGGCCCAGCAGCTAGTGCGGCTAGACGTGCCGATTATGATCGGCGTATCAGGGCTAGTGCTGTTATTTGGAATCGATGGACAGATAGGCCGCTCCGATGGGGTGGTCTTATTTATTGGCGGGCTCGTTTACACGGTGTTTTTGCTATATCAAAGTCAGCAGGAGAAGGACGAGACCGTTCAGGGTGAATATGCCAAGTTTGGTGAGCGATCGCTTTCAGTCAAAGAAACCGGTACCAACGTAGGTTTGTTTGTTATCGGCACAGTTATGCTGGTTTCAGGCTCTCAGCTGCTGGTGAACAGCGCCGTTAGTATTGCCGAGTTCTTTGGCGCAAGCCCTTTAATCATTGGTCTGACAATTATTGCCTTTGGAACCTCCTTACCGGAGCTAGCCACGTCAGTAATGGCCAGCTTTCGCGGCGAGCGCGATATTGCCGTTGGCAACGTCATCGGCAGCAACATTTTCAATATTTTGGTGGTTTTGGGTCTCACTAGCGCCGTTTCGAGTACAGGCGTTGCGGTCTCTTCCTCGGCGATAAGCTTTAATATTCCAGTGATGGTAGCGGTGGCAGTGATGTGCTTCCCTATCTTTTTTACAGACAACGAAGTGTCTCGCCGCGAGGGCACGCTGCTGCTGGCTTACTATGTGCTCTACATTGGCTATTTGGTTGCGAATGCCACCAATCCTAATTCGCCTTGGACAGGCCTAATTGGCACGGTGGTTGTACCTTTGACGCTGCTAATGTTGGGATTGCTGAGCTGGCGAACGTGGGCCACGGTGAAGCGAAAGCGTGCGGCGAAGGAATAGCGTTCTTCCAAAACGAGCCAAACACATACGAAGAAAACATCTTTTGTGAAAAGACAGCACTTGAGAAGCCGTTTGAGTGGAGCGCAGCCGAGGGCTTAGCAGGTTTCCGTTTGTGATAGTCGCTTTAGAAAGCGTGAACGTCGCCGGTTGAATCTCGAAGGCAATCTGCTGACCCTGTTGACGCTCTACAATGCACACCTGATTCGCTTCAGTGGCAGGGAGAATGCTCAGATAGTAAGGATATCCCGAGGCGGCAACGTAGGGCGTATTGTTGTGTAAGTTGTTACATCTCATATAAATGGTATGGAGATTGTCGAATGAAAGCGATCGCACAGGATAAATACGGCTCGCCAGACGTGTTGAAATTAGTCGAAGTAGGCCGGCCTAAAATCGAAGACAACACCGTGCTGGTGAAGGTTCAAGCCGCGTCTGTTAATGCGGGCGACTGGCATTTAATGAGAGGCGCTCCGTTTTTGGTTCGGCTCATGACCGGGGGGCTGTTAAAGCCGAAAATTAAGACAATTGGATTTGATGTGGCTGGCACGGTAGAAGCGGTTGGCAAAGATGTTAGAGATTTTCAGGCGGGCGATGAAGTCTTTGGCGATTTGTCGGAGTGCGGGTTTGGTGCGTTTGCAGAATATGCGATCGCCTTAGAAGACGCTTTGAGCCTAAAGCCTAACAATATTACCTTTGAAGCGTCTGCTGCTGTACCAGGCGCTGGGCTGACGGCGCTGCAAGCCATCCGCGATGTGGGTAAGGTTCAACCAGGGCAGCGGGTGTTGATTGTCGGCGCGGCGGGCGGGGTTGGATCGTATGCGGTGCAGATTGCCAAGGCGTTTGGCGCTGAAGTGACGGCTGTATGCGGTCGTACAAAAGTAGCGCGCATTAGCTCGCTCGGTGCCGATCGCACGATTGACTACGCACAGATAGCGTTTACTCAGAAAAAGATGTATGACGTAGTGGTTGATGTAGCTGCCTATCGCTCAGTGTTTGACTACTTGCCGATGTTGAGGCCCAAAGGTACCTATGTGTTGATAGGCGGTGCGATCGCGCGTTTGTTTCAGGTGATGATCTTTGGCTCTGTTATCTCAAAAATAAGCGATCGCACCGTAAAATCATTCATCGTCAGGCCCAATTCAGCAGACCTGGCCGAGCTAAGAGCACTGATTGAGGCAGGCAAAATTGTTCCTTTAATCGATTGCATTTATAGCCTAGAAGACCTTCCCACTGCCATTCGTCGTCTTGAACAGCGGCAGGTCGTTGGAAAAGTAGCGATTCGCATTTAACCTTGTCGCTACCCAGCAGGCTTTCGATAGTGCTGGCTACCGCTGGTATCAGATGCGCCCAGATGCGATCGCAACAACAATGAACAGCCTTGCCACTCAGCTTATAAAAACTGCCCGTAGGTTGGCCTAGTGGTTTTTAGCGATTTTGGGGCGGACGAGTAGATAGGCTGTCACAAGCGCGCTAGACGACAATAGAGCGACAACTAGCGAGATGAAAGGGAGCCAGTGACCTCTCAACAAACCGAAAAAACATAATCCGTAGAGAAAGATCGTTGCGCCTGCTAGGCTGAGCAAAAGCTGCGCGATCGCCCGAGGCCTATTGTTTGGTTGCCATTGCCAAAAGGATAAGAGCCCGCCGACAAGTGCCCAGGTGCTCACCCAGCCTATTTGTTGCGATCGCGATAGCGTTTTCAAAAGGGGGCGATTGTCTAGCGCCGCGCTCAACAGCTGACTGATCAGGTGTGCCTGAACAATCACACCTGGCATTTTGGTGAAAGGGCAAGTCGGCGTAAGCCAGCGATCTTCTTCATCTTGAGCGGTCACGCCAACTAAAACAATCTTATCAGCGAGGTCGTTGGAACCGGTCTGTTGGGTTAAGAACTGTTGAAGCGTTACAACTGGGGCGATTTCTGGCGTAGCGCGATAGTTAAGCATGATCTCGCGGCTCCCCGCTTCAGTGAACTGCGCTTCTACCTGCTGCTGGCGTAGGTACTGAGCCGCTACTTGCAGACTAAACGGCCAGTCGCTATTACAGCGAGAGGCCTGCATTTTTGCCAGCGGCAGCATTCCCAAAAGATGTCTCCTTAAAACCCCGTCGCTATCTTCTCTAAAGTTTTCAGCTTTGCAGGTTGTAATGAGCGTAGGGTCTTGCTGTAGCCTGGTGGATAGAGCGCTCTGCTCAGGTATGGCGGCAAAGTCTCGGGAAAGATGTAGGCCGATGACGCGAGGCTGATATTGTTCTAGTTTGTCTAGAAGGCGATTGAGAGAGCCGTCTGAAAGAGAGGTCTCCCAGGTTTGACCGTCGGTAATTTCAACAATTAGCAAGCGATCGTCAGCGCCTTCGTAAGGTCGTAGCCGGATCATGCGATCGTAAATGCCTACTTCTAAAGGCTGCATCTGACTAAGCGCTAGGGGACTGCTTAGCCCTAAGGTCACCACTAGGCCGACGAGCAGTACGATCCAGCCTTTACGAATCTGATGACTACAACGCCGCAAATGCTGAGTACAGTGCCGCGTAGCGCTATGAAGCAACCTACTCGCGTTTGTTGTTGTCGGACGACGACCGCCACCAATACGAGGCGTGCTGAAGTCTTCACTTTTACTACGCTGGCTAAAACGCTCAGAGGCTTCTCCGGTAACAAGGGCTTGCCAGGTAGGCGGCGTTTTTGCTGAATTTTGGCAGATAACGGGGAGCCAAGTTGCACAGGGGAACCGATCTTCTAGCCGCTGAAGCTGTTCTCTGGCTTCGCGGACGGACAGGTAGAGCGACTTGCCGCTTGAAAATGCTTTGAGCAAAGACTTTAGAAACGCCTGAGCAATGCGATCGGGCACGGGTTCTCGCATGACCACCATCTGCGGGAGATGTAGAGACGCTAGTGACTGAGCGAGCCCTAGGCCGTCGCAAGAGTTGAAAATAGCCAGCTGAAGCCCCTTTGAAATGGCCTGCCTTAGCCCGTACTTAAGTTCTTCTAGGCTTAGGCTTTCGGTGGGATTGATGTGAATTAAGCCGCGATCGCCTTCGGTTGAGCTGTGTCCGGCAAAGAACAGAATGTCCCACGGCTGCTGCCACAGCTGCTGATCGATTTGCTCTCTAGAAGGTTCTACTAAAAAAGTGGTTTGGGCGCTGGGTAAGGCGGCTAAAAACTGCCGATCGACTTGAACGTCAATGTCTTCGCTGCTGCCTAAAATGGCTAGAATCTTGACGCTATGAGTACGGGCTGCGGTCGGCTCTACTTCAACTCGCTCAGAAATCGGGGCGCTCAGGGCAATCTCTGTTTTGGCGTAGCGCTCTATAAAATCCCACAGGTGCCAGGGTAGCCGGTTCAGCAGCGGATCTTGGGTGCGAATAAGCACTCTAATGGGCTCGGTTAGGCTGAGGCTTTCTCGCAGTCGCAAGTCGAGGCGGCGAAAGGAAGGCGACTCTAGCCACTGAGTCATCTGCTGGTGTAGCTCGGTGGCCGCGTGCCAGCACTCTTCCAAACGGTTTACAGAGCCGCCGTAGATAATTTGCTGGGGCTGAATTCTGCTGCTGACCCTGAGGCTGCGGTAGTGCGATCGCCACTGCAAAAGATACGACGCTAGCTCTGGGCTGGGCGGTAGTGCGCCCGCTAGCTCAATAGAAGGGCGATCGCCCTCATCGCCAATCTCCAACAGCACCCTAAAACCCTGCTGAAGATTACCGTCAAACTTTAGGATGACGAGCTTTCCAACGGCCCTTCTGTTGGCCTCAAAAGTCACGGCACTTCTTTGTTCCCTAGATGACAAACTTTTCTACCAAACTAGCACCGTTCAGCGCGACCTCAACGGCAAACCGCTCGTTCATCACCCCTCGAAAATGGAGCTGGATCATATCGGTCTGTCGTGACTGCGCTTCCATCACTACAGTATCTTGGTTATCCAATATTCTCACCTCCAAATCTTCTGGAAGATAGCGATCGCCCGCAACCGGACAAAGCCTAATCCAAATGTTCGATTGCAGCGCATCATTCGGTGCAATGTTGACGATGAACGCAACCCGGCAGCTTTGATGTTCTGTAGAAGGTGGCGTGAGTTCGAGCAGCTTTCCTCGTATAGCGGCACTGGTGGTATCGTTCGGATTAGATAGCTCCAAACTTCTAAAGCTAAAAATAGGCTGTGGCTCAAGCAGTGCCTCTAGTGACTGCCAACCGCTGGCAAAAGTTCCTTCAAGCCAATCTTTTAAGCAAACGCGCTTATTGACCGGGCCGGGCTGCGGCCTGATGTACTCGAAGAGTGACGTGATCGGGCTCAGTTGCGCCAGCGGCACTTCTTGCGTGTCTACGTTAATATCTGCGCTAGGAATAAAGCCAAGCAGCGTTGCCGTTCGTAGCGCTGCATCTAAACGAACGGGTAGGTAGCCAATGCGATCTGCGATTGTTCCGGGTGGAATGTAGCAGGTGGTGGCCTCCGGGAGTACGGGGCGACATTCCAGCTTGCCCTGTCCTGAAATTTCTAGGTCTGCAATGTCTGCAAGCGTTTGCACCACCGGATCTGAGCTGTCACTAGCTTGCAGATCGCTCGCAATTCCTAGCCAGCCTAAGTAGGTGCGGACGGCCGCAACGGCTAGGGTATTGAGATAAATCTGTTTGGCTTTGTGCGGATCAGACTGCTGCTGATAGAACAGCTGCGCCCGGTGGTGGCTAGCAAGGGTAAGCGGAACGGATAGCGTTAACGATTGCTGCGTAGAGTGGATCATTTCATGTGCTCTGATCGGTTAAATAGTTGAGGGCGTAGCGAAAAGTCAGGATAAATAGGTTTTTAATGTGGGGGCGAATCGGGACAGTGCCCGACGGTAGAAGCTGCTTAACGTCGGCACGGGAATATCGAATTCGGTAGAGAGGTCTTGCCAGGAATAGCCTTCTAGTCGTTTCACCGCAATGTACTGAAAGTTAGCGGCGGGGTGGTCTGCAACGCAGGCTGCTTGAAACAACCTTTCAGGATCTTCTTCTAGGCAAGCTTTGACCTCTTGCGAGAGCGACGGGATTAGCTGAGGGTTGAGCTCGCTGGGGTTGCTTTGGTCTAAATGCTCTAGGGTCAATCGCTTGACGGTTCTGGCATCCATTCCTTTGTAGACGGTGGGTAGATAGTCTCTGCTCGCTTCGATAAAGAAGCGGCGGCTGAGTAAGAAGTTGACCCACTGCAAAACTTCGCCCTTTTGGATGCTGTAGTCGTCAATGCGATCGCACACAAACGAAAACAGCCGCTGGAGCGCTTCTGCATAGATTTCTTCGTACAGTAGCCGAAACTGACCCTGACGGGGGCGGCACAGCTTGCGCGATCGCAGCATCGCGCTAATTAGCTCGGTGAGAGCCCGCTGCCGGGACGAACTGCCTTTGGGTTGCTTTTGAGCAGCGATCGCTAGCTGCCGCAAGTGAGTGTCTAGCTGGGGCTGTTCTAAACGTTCGGCAGGTCGGTTCATCGTTTCCAAAGCAGGTCTTCCTGTCTATCAGGTTTTGGGGTCTATCAGGTTTTGGGATCTATTAGGTTTTGGGGTCTACTAAAGACCGCTAGGGTTTTGAGCGACCTCTACAATGCTCTCATTTACTCAGCGCCCTTTTTATGCACCTGCTTGACACATAAGGCTGAAGTCTTTTGACAGCTTACGACGTGGACTGATGGCTTACTGTGGCTAAGTGCGACCTGCGTTTTAGCACTGCCGTAGCTGGCGTAGCTGAACGATAGAAGCATGAAAAAGCAAAATGGAATGCTGCTAGCGATGCTAAAAACGCTAACTAAGTTTGAGGCATTAAGCGCTTCGACGTACTGCCCCTTTTTGTACGCGCGTTTTACGCTTGCCGCCTGAATAAAAGCGGGAATAGCCAGCGGTAAAAACAAAACAACAGCTAGGCTCGCTGCCGACCAGCGACTAGGCGGACAGGGCTGATGCTTGTATAAGTCGTAAGACTGCTCCCATTCGGGGCTAGTTGCTTCGCCAACTTGACCAATGACTCGAAAGCAACTGATGCTGTCTAACTGTAGGGGAACTAGATGCTGCCGAATTAGATCTGGCAAGGCATGGTAGTTAACGCCTGTGCCAGTCTCTCTATGCACATAAATATCGAGACAGTCCCCTCTGCTATTTGTTCTTTTGTGCTGAACTTTCGCCGTGAGTCCTTTTTCTGCTAGGGGGCGTGCTAAGACCTGGCTGAGCTGATCTTGATAGGCGTCGTACTGAAGCTTCTCTAAAGACTGTTTGGCGCTCTCAAGCGTGAAGTCGTTGCATATCGCGTACTGCCAGTCGATTGCTGCGCCGGGAATATCGCCTAGCTGATAGCGTAAGTTTCCTCGCTGAAGATAGGCGACTGCCATAGTGGGCTCGATGGCGATCGCCGCGTTTAGGTCAAAGAGTGCCTTGTCATAGTCTCTTCTATCGATTGAAAGTAGCGCTCTGTGATAGTAGGGCTGCGCGTAGGTAGAACAGCCGTCGATCGCTGCGGCCCAATCTATCCAAGCTGCTTCGCTATCTCCTTTGTTCAGGCGTAGGCTGCCTCTATTAAATAGCGCCTGTGCTAAGAAGTACGAGGATGTGTCGCTTTTGCTTTGTCTGTATTGGCTTTGTGCTTGTTGAATGACGCTCTCAAAGTCAGCGATCGCCCCTTCAATATCCTGCCCTTTGATGTGGTTAATTCCTCGATGAACTAGGGCTTCCGCAGAGGGGACATATCCTTTTGCGATCGCCTGAGTAAAGGCTGCGATCGCGCGATCGTGAAGCTGCCTTTGTTCATAGCCAAGTCCACGACGATACACGATCTTTGCGGCCTGCTGCTGAAATGCAGATTGTAGAAGTCCCATAAATAAAGTCTCTTAAATAACTATGAGAAGCTGTCTGCTTCTTATCCCATAGCCTTCTCAGACAGGCCAGATTGTTATTATGCAGCGATTACAAATATATATATGCTCGCTGATTGCTGAAAGATAATTATTTTCACACTTCTAGAAAAACTGCCCTATTGCTTTAAATATAGAAAACTGCATAATTTTCACGACTTAAGCTTAAGAATTTAACAGATCCTCTACCGCAGGTTTGTTGATTGTTTACAAACATCGCCGCTGTGGAGCATCTAAAAACAAGACTAAAAAATACAAACGAATCCTAAAGAGGACACTAAATTAGAATCTCAATGAGAATTTCTCATAAACAACATTATCGGCACGAGCGCTGGTGACTTTTTAGCAGGTACTGATGAAGGCGATGATTTGCTGAGCGGCGGTGAAGGCACCGACATTCTGACGGGTGGCGCTGGCTCAGATTCCTTTTTGCTGACATTTTCGGTATCTTCTTCAAAAGAATGCGTCCATCTTTGAAAGATCTCGGATGGCAGTTGGGTGGTCGCAGCGGCGACGCTAGGGCTGTACAGGGGTTTCCATACGGCTGACGAAGAAGTCTTTGTGAAATCTAGATACGATGCTGAAGCCGAAAGCGGCTGTAAAACGCTAAAGCTTACGATCGCAGGCGGTATCCATAGTGCTTTGAAAACAGTCTGTTTGAGGCGTTTTTGTCTTTGATTGTTGGAAGTAGCCAGTCCGTTTCCTGGTCTTTGTTTGTCTGATGTCATTTTCAGTGCTTTGTTCAGGCGTTGTTTTATGCTGTTACGAAGAAGAAGATTGATGCGATCGCTCACGGTCACTCAATCTCATTCAACTAGAGAATAGAGACAAATTCGCTTGGGTCATTCGGCCTATCATCAATTGAACCCTGTTGAGCCATCCAAAAGCCAACGGGAACGCCGCCTAGCTGAAAGTGGTTCGCTTGTTCGGGCGTGGGCTGCATGTAAAAAAACAGCGCTGACTCTAGCTGATTTGTTGGCGCGTTTGGTGAAGAGACTGCTTCTTGTATTGCCTGCGCCCTACGGTAGCTGACGCCGACGATGAAAGTAAGCAGACAGATAAAGATCGTCGAAACCCATACGTCAGTTGACTTTGTATCTCTAATCATTTTCAGCGATTGGTACAGACAACATTGAGTCGGTCGATAAGTTAATGACCAGCTCCTATATTGATCTCTCAATCCCACAGTCTCAAAATTATGCAGAAGATTTTTTTAAGTTGGTCGGCTCGATTAAATATTGCATTAGCTGCCAAACTTCGACTTCGCTTAGCCCTCGGGTTAGGAGCCGTTGATCACGGAGCGGAGCCATTAAGCATTGAGCAGAGCCGAAATGCGTTTTGTTAGTAATGCGCTCGGTCTATTTGTATTGTCTTTGCGTGAGTGCTGCATCACGATTTGCTGACGCTTCCACTAGAGAACATCGTCTTTATTCAACCTATGATTGACAGTATTGTGAGACCCAATGAGTCTGTTGAGAACTGCGATCGCGGCTTTTTGGCTGTGGCTTCCACCGTTTGAAGCCGAATAGTACGTCAGCACACAGGGGCGAATTCCAAACTCAAATAAATCTATCGCCGTTGCCAGCACACAGCAGTCTGTATCAATGCCGCAAATAAACGCCGTCTCAATACTATGGCGTACTATAAATTGACTTAGCGTTTCGGTGAGCGCAGTGTAGGTGCTTTTGTCATAGACAGTTTTTGCAAATGGCTTGAGCAAACTGCTGATCTCAATCTCTTCACCCTTAGATACCTTATTCCAATTCAAAAATCTGACGAAAGGACTGTCCTCGGTATTAACAAATCTTGTAAAGACAACATGGTCAAAATTTTCTTCTTCTAGCAGTGACTGTATTCTAGGCAAGATGTGATCGGTCTTTGGGCTTATAAAACCGTTTTGCACATCAATGATAATTAGGCAGCTATTTGCCCTTGCATTAATTAGCATCTCATACATCAACAATCAACGGACTGCATAATTTTGAACTACCGTCTTTTCCATCAACTACAGCGCAGCCTGCTTGGGTTGTCTTTCGCCATACGATTTGAGTATAGTGGCCCACATCGGCCCAATTACCCGGCTAACGGCCGATGGCTTACCCGGTGGCTTACCCGATGGCTTACCCGGTGGTTTGCTAGGTGGTTTGCTAGGTGCCGTACCCGATGAGACCTGTCTAAAAGAAGAGATTTTGTCATTCCAAAAATCTCCTACATAGGGATATGACTGGTTGAGAGCAGGTGATGCTGTCCCAGAGAATCGGGCGTCTGTAAAAATCTCAACTGACATCGTAAGCGTTTCCTAATTTGAAAAGACGGATGAGAAAAATAGTGCTGTCAAGCTTACTTAGAGCGTGAAGAGAGCTTCTTATGCGCTTGCAACCGCGATTGAGAGGATAAGACCCATTGAAGCTGCGCCTTTTTAACCACCTTCAGACAGAAAGTCTCTCAGCGTTATGAGAATAAGGGATTCTTTTCGTTTAAAGCATCTAATGATTGTCACTTTGAACTGATGACAAATGTAATGGCCTGATTGCGAGCGGCCTGTGACGTTTGCGACAAATAAGTGAGTGTTTGTCAAAAAGCCGTTAACGAGCCGTTTTCACACTCTATATTAAGGAAACAGCTGTTGAAAGCGTATGTCGGTCGGCAGAGGAAAGACACCACAGCTACATCAGTTCATTCTTCTGCATCCTATATAACGCTGAACAGACAACCTTTGAATCTATCGAAGACTTGTTCAAGTCTTTAAGTACCATAATGACTCACAATATCTATGCGCTACTGGTCGGCATTAATGAATATGACAGGCGATCGCACGTCTCTTCACTACAGGGCTGCACCAACGATGTAAAAGCGATGAAAGCTTACCTAGAAGCGCAAGTCGCCAGCCACAAAACGCAGCTACATACGAGAACGCTGCTGAACGAGCAGGCTACCCGGCAGGCCGTTATAGACGGATTTCAAGCGCATCTACAGCAGGCAAAAGCAGGCGATTCTGTTCTCTTTTACTATGCTGGGCACGGTTCTCAAAATAGAGCGCCCGAAGAATTTTGGCCAATGATGCCTAGCAGGCTCAATGAAACGCTGGTGTGCTACGACAGCCGCGTGCCCGGTAGCTGGGATCTGGCCGATAAGGAGTTGTCTAAGCTGATTGCAGGTGTTAGCAAGCAAAAACCCCACATCACGATTGTTCTAGACTGCTGCCACTCTGGATCGGGGACTCGTGGCGATGAAAATTTGACCCATGCGCCGGTTTTTGCAAAAAGAAAAACCGCGACCGATGAGCGCGATCGCCCAGCAGATAGTTTTCTCATATCGATTGAAGAACTCGCACAGGCCGAAATGGCAAGCGCTGAAAAATCCGCCTCTACACCCACTCGCAGCCTGGACGACGGAGCCGCAGGATGGCATTTGCCACAGGGGCGTCACGTACTCATGGCTGCCTGTCGCGATACCGAAGAAGCTAGCGAATACAAGGCTCACGGACAGCCCTGTGGCGCGTTCTCTCACTTTCTACTAGATACGCTGCAAAAAACAAACAGCTCCCTGACCTATCGGGATCTGTTCAACGCAACTTCTGCAAAGATTCTAGCGAACGTATCGGCTCAAGCCCCTCAGCTAGAAGCGTCTCACCTAGAAGATCTTCAACAACCCTTCTTAGGCGGCTTAGTCGAGCCTTTTCCTGCTTACTTTACGCTCACTCATTCGTCTAAGCTTGGCTGGTGTATTAACGGCGGCGCGGTGCACGGCATTCAATCTTCAGTTAGTGATGAAAAAACGCAGCTGGCGCTGTTTTCTATTGAGGCTCGGCCAGAAGATCTCCATCAGCTAAAAGGGGCGATCGCTCATGCTACCGTGACGGAGGTGCAGCCGCAGCTAAGCCGAATCACCACAGAAGCCGAGTTAGACACCAGCTCAACGTACAAGGCAATTATCACCTACTTGCCAATTCCGCCGCTAAATGTGGTTTTAGAAGGAGACGATGACGGTCTTGAAAAGCTTCGGCAGGCAATGCAAACGTCAACAGCTGTGTCTGCACCTTCTAGCTATCTCAAAGAAACTATCGATGTTGCCTCAGCTAAGATTCGCGTAGTCGCCACTTTCTCAGAATACATTATTGAACATGTGCAGCCTTCTTTGAGGGCGATCGCCACCGTTGAAACGTCCGCTGATAGTGCTAATACTGTCGTTCGCTTGCTAGCGCATATCGCTCGCTGGACAGGTATCACTGACTTATCACCGCCACCGGGTAACCAGCTACCTGCTAACGCTGTAGAGCTTCAGATATATCATGAAAATCGGCTTTTAGAGGCTGAACAAATTCAGCTAGCGTACGAACAGAACGATCAGCAATGGCGATCGCCTAGCTTTAAGGCCAAGCTCATAAACAACAGCGATCGCCCGCTGTACTGCGCGCTACTCAACCTAACCGAAGAGTACTCAGTCAGCGCTCCCTTCTTTATTAGCGGTGGTGTATGGCTAGATATTCACAGCGAAATTTGGGTGACAATTTCTGCCAACACTCAGCTCAGCGATTTTATTCCTACGACAGTTCCTCAGCACCTGTGGATGCAAGGCGTGAGTGAGTATCAAGACAGGCTGAAGCTAATTGCAAGTACCACAGAGTTCGATCCCCTAATTCTCTTGCAAAGCAAGATTGAAAATGCAGGTGCGGCGGCCAATAGAAGTATTGCTGCCTCGCAGGACGATTTGTTTCGTCAGTTTGCTAGTCAAACAGCCTCTCGCGATATTGGTGTAGATAAAGCGGCTGAAACCGTTGACCAGTGGATGACTAGCCAGCGATTTATCACAACCGTGCGGCCACAGCCGGATGTACAAGTATCGGCAGAAAGTGCCGTTTCACTAACCGCAGCAAATAGCAATATGAAACAGATTACTATTCAACCCCACGCTCAACTCAAGGCAAAAGCTAGACTGGTGAGTACTGCTCAGACCGCACGAGCTATGAACACACCTAGCTTACCGCCACTGCTTAGAGAACAAACTCAGCCACTGTTGCTTACAGCGCGTCGCGGCATAGCACCTGACCTGAGCGCGCTAGAACTTAGAGAGATTTCTGGTGCAGAATCAGTCACGCCGGAAAATCCACTGACCTTGATAGTAGATGCGCCACTGGCACCCGGAGAGTCTGTTTTACCGGTTGCTTACGATGGTGAGTTCTTTATTCCGCTAGGGTATGGTCGCCGCCGAGGTGAACAAACTGAAGTTGTGCTTCAGCATCTCCCTCAGGTGTCTGAGCCAGAAAATTCTGATACCGCCAGTACGAGAAGTCTTGGCAGCGCCCTGAAGATTGTTTTTAGAAAAGTAGCGAAGCAGACGCTGGGCGAAACGCTCAGTAAAAAGCTGGGAATCTCTTTTGAATATCCGATTTTAGCCGCTGTAGAACAAGAGCATCGGCAGGGTGATTTGGTTTATAAGACGGACGCTGGTGATATTCGCGATCGCGTTGCCAAAGCTAAAAACATCGCCATCTACATTCACGGCATTACAGATAGCACGCAGTCTATGATGCCCAGCCTACAAACGGCCTGCATTGACGTATCTGGTCAGGCCTATGCCGTTAGCGAACTGTACGATTTGGTGCTGATTTATGACTACGAGACAGTGAATACCTCGATTGCCACAAGTGCCGTACAGCTTAAGCAAAAGCTCGCTGCTGTGGGCCTCTTGCCAGGTCACAACAAAACGGTTCATATTGTGGCCCACTCAATGGGCGGCCTGGTTAGCCGGTGGTTCATTGAAAAAGAAGGCGGCGGCGAAATGGTTCAACATCTCACCATGCTCGGCACGCCCAACGCCGGGTCGCCCTGGCCGGTGGTTCAAGCGGGCATTTTCAAAGCCCTGAGCTTTGCGATTAACGGCCTTTCGACCGTGGCTTGGCCGTTGCAGCTCGTTAACGGCGCACTCACTGCGCTCGAAGCGGTAGATGTGGCTTTAGATGAAATGACGCCGGGTTCAGCGCTATTGCAGCAGCTAGCGGCGAGCGAACCACCGATTCCTTACAGCCTTGTCGCGGGTAACACCAGCCTGGTTCCCTTTGATGAGAAAGCGGCACTGCGATCGCGGCTAGAGCAGAAACTTGGCAAGCTTACCGAACTTCCTTTTTTCAAAGAAGACAACGATATCGCCGTGTCTGTTAGCAGCATTCGGCATGTGCCAGCGGCGCAAGTTGCAGGAGGAGAAGGGGCGCGATCGCACGTTCCTCAAGTTCGCGAAGTAGCCTGCAATCATATGGCTTACTTCATCGATCCTGCTGGACTCGCTGGGCTGAGCTGGGCCGTCAACCGAGCCTTTGCCGTCACCCAAAAGCAGCTACAAAGCGCAAACCGTTAACCGTCATTCAAAACACAACTACCCTTTGCAATATCATGAAACTCATTGCCACAGCTGACACTTTTCTCAAAACGCTTCCTGTCCAAGTCGATCAGATTCAGGAGTACGACAAATCGTGCCTGCTCTTTCCGCTTAAAAAAGACACTATGCTAGAAGTTGTTGAACATTTTCTTCATATAGCTGACGCCCAACCCAAAGCAAATCGTCATCTCTTCGTTCAGCTTGCAGAGCCCATCGCAGAAGAACAAAACCTACGGTGGTTCGTAGAGACCCCCCACGTTCGACTAGAAGGGATGGCTTCTGGAGACAAACCTTTCTCCAGATCTCCTAGATCTCCTAGATCTCGTGGAGACTTTGGTAGATCCATTCAGCTCCCAGGCATTAGCCGCCCTGTAGGCGTCAACGAGCCGGTCTATCACGAGCCGGTCGCCTCTAACTTTACCTGGAGCGAACTTACCGCAGGCGGCACCCGAATTCCAGTCAATGCTGGCGTTACGCAGCGCATCGTAAAGCTTTGCAAATACATGGATGGTGTCCGTAAGTATCTAGGAGATAGACCTATCACCGTCACCTCAGGCTATCGAGATCCCATCTCTAACCAAGCCGTTGGCGGTGTTTCTAACTCTAGACACCTTTCGGGCGATGCCATTGACTTCTTTGTAGAAGGGATGGATGTGGTCGAAACTTTCAACAGACTAAAAGACTATCACCCAACCGGTGGCCTTGCCGTTGGCTCTGGCTTTGTCCACCTAGACCTGCGCTCAGAGACCGAAGCTTCCAGATGGCACTATGCAGGCGGCCCTAGCGTCGATCTATGGGGATAGACCTGCTTGAATAGAAAAAGACAGAACCTTTCACGTTCATAATCAACACATTCGAGGAATAGCTGCTATGCGGATGCAACAAAGAGGACTGCTCGATTCTAAAACATGCTGGTTTGTGCCATGGGCAGAGCTGAGCAACTTAGACAACGTTTCTATGCCTGACTATGGCAAGCTCCGGAAGATAGATTCAGAGTATTCAGACTCAGATACTTTTTTAGAACCCGGGAGCCCATTTACCATTTCGATAGAAAGCTTTTGCATTCAGGGCTCGCATGATGACGATGCGACTAACGATCTGCTGGTTAGAACGTTCGTACGCTATGGCGATGAGCCCAAGACCGAGACAATTAACTTTTTCGGTACTGATATTGCAGCAAAAACTTTCGTTGACAATTTGGAATACGAGCATATATTTTCTAAACGAGAGTTTTCTGAAAGCGCTCGGATCTGGCTCGCTTTAGAAATTGTGGAGGTGGATAAAGGACTAGAGGAAGAAAGTATTGCCTCTGGCCTGACCAAAATGCGCTCGAAGTTTGGTGCGACGTTCTCCTCACTGATTCCGTTCGCAACGGTGGCAGGCGTTGCCATAGATACGGTTTCAAGACTTAAATCGCTCAGGCAGTCTGCTAGTAAAAGTGAGAAGGTTCTGGCTTGTCAGCTAGACTTGTACGCCAAGGCCGTTAGCGGTGGCGATGCTCCTTTACGCTGCGGTGCGTATATCTTTTTTAATGAAGCTGTTCCGGGCGTGCAGTATCGGCTGGGCTCAGGATTTAAGCTTAAGCGTGCGGCTGTAAACGATAAGGACGTGCCCATTTTGCACGACTATGCCGTTGTGAAAATTACGCCTGGTTTTATTGACTCAGGAAAAGATCCTGATGAGCTGCTAAAAAATCAGGAGCTAGCAAAGGTGCTCAGTCAAGAAGAAGACGGTGCCAGCGAAGACCAGCGTTCTGCTCACTTTGACTACTTATCTCAGCTGATTGAGAGCGCTGACAAACTCAAGGATATTGACTACTACCAGGAAATTACAACAGCGGCCCAAACATTTGGTCGTCCGCTAACGCCTGCCCAGGAAGATCGGCTAATCAAAATTAAGACGAAATTAGGGCAGTACCTTCAGTAGCCAAAAACTTGCATGAAAAACTGCAAAAGCCAAACCACAAAAGACAAACCACAAAAGACAAACCACAAGAGGTTCATACCATGACTTCAAACGATGAATTAAAGAACAACCCGACAAATGACTTTGAGCACCCTTCGCTCAAGCTAGTGAAGCAAAGTATAGAGCGTTTGAAAATGCGATCGCTTGCAGAAATAGCGCTAAGCCTAACGGACACGCTGAAGCTAGCCGCGCCACACATGCACGGAGAGGCCATCAAGACACTTCAATATAATCTGTCGGACTTGGGCTTTGCGGCCTCAATCGACGGTACGTTTGGGCCATCTACTGAAGCAGCTGTTAAAGCCTTTCAGCAGGCGCAAGGACTTGTGACAGACGGCGTTGCTGGCCAGATGACTTTAGAGAAAATTCGTGAGATGAAGCGGAAGAAATCCGATGGTTCAGCGATGTGGGCGGACATTGCTGATAGTGACACCGTACCGAACTGGACAGGCGGAGATAAGCTGGCGGCCGTTGAAGCGATTAAGCAAGAGGCGAGTCGGCAGAACATCACTGAGCCGTCACAGGTCGCCTATATTTTAGCGACGGTTGATCACGAGACTAACGGGTCTTTTCAGCCGGTGGAAGAGGGTTACTATCTGGGTGAGTCTGCTGCGGCCTATCAAAAAACGCTGCACTATTATCCCTATTACGGTCGAGGCTATGTACAGCTTACCTGGGCTGAAAACTATCACAAATACTCGGCGCTTACTGGGCTAGATTTGCTCAATCAGCCGGACTGGGTGATGCGACCAGAAGTCTCTCTCTTTATCTTAATAGACGGGATGAAGCGAGGCGTCTTTACCGGGCGCGGTCTGGATGATTTCACGACCGCTAGCCGTTTGGATTTTGTGGAAGCGCGCAGAATTATTAACGGTAAGGATAGGGCAGAAGAGATTGCTAGCCTTGCTGACAGCTGGCTGTCTGGAATCGCCTAATGAGCAAAGATTGAATTCTCTACGTATCGTAACACTCATCACAGATCCTTCTCATTGCAACTTTTTTACTGTGAGAAGGACTTTAACCATAGCGACTCGCGCATCTACCACCTGCTTTTGACTATGCCTACTCTTCCCGTTTGTAAAATCTTGGTGCTTGCGGCCAATCCCCAAAACACGCCTGGACTTCGACTTGATGAAGAGGTTCGCGGCATTCAGCACAGCATTCAGCTCGCAACAGAGCGCGATCGCTTTCAAGTGATCTCTGAATGGGCTGTGAGAACAGAAGACTTAATTCCAACCCTGCTGACCCATCAGCCGCATATTGTGCACTTTATTGGGCACGGCAGCGGCGATCAGGGTTTGGTCTTAGATGACGGTCACGGTCGTAGCCAGCGGGTGCCGACTCGGGCGCTGGCCCGGCTGTTTCAGCAGGTGAGTAGCGTGGAGTGCGTCGTGCTAAATGCCTGCTACTCGGACATGCAGGCGCAGGCGATTAGTCAGTGGGTGAACTGCGTAGTAGGGATGAACCAGCCGATTGGTGATCCGGCGGCGATTAGTTTTTCAAGGGGATTCTATACGGCGATAGGAAATGGGAGAAAGTATGAAGCGGCCTATGAGATAGGTCGTACGGAGATTGATTTGAAGGGGCTTGATGAGGTGGCGACGCCTGTACTGCGAATGCGTTCGGGCAAGGTGATTAATGAACGGCGATCGCCTGAAGTCAGTCAGTCAGCGCGCGCGCTGGCACTGCAAAACGGTGCTGTTACCGCTAAACGAGTTTTTATTAGCTATCGAGATCAGGCGCCAGATAAGGCGCTGGCAGAGACTTTTTATGAGGCTTTGACGGCGGCTGGGCATAGCGCTTTTATGGCAGCAGAGAGTATTAAAATAGGGGAGGACTGGCGCGATCGCATTTCTAAAGAACTCCATCAGTGCGACTACTTTCTACTCTTCCTTTCATCGCTATCAGCCACCAGCGAAATGGTGACCGAAGAGGTAAAGCGAGCTAGGTCGCTGAGAGACAAGCGCGAAATCAACAAACCCACTATTCTCCCCATTCGAGTCAACTTCCCACTGGACGATCCTTTAAACTACGAGCTGCGAGGCTACCTGCAAAACATACAGCAGGGAGAATGGCATTCTGAAGCCGATACGCCTGAGCTATTGCAAGCGCTGATGGCGCTGCTGCGAGGCGAAACTGCGCTGCCGCTCGATCAGCTAGAAACTAAAAGAGATATTGGGCTGGATCAGGACGCTGCACCACTGCTGACTCGCTCAGTCGTCGAGAGCCTTGATCGGCCACCGCTACCAGCGGCAGAGCCGGAGCTAAAAAGAGAGCCCGGAGGCTCGGTGCCGCTAACATCAGGACTGTATGTAAAGAGAAATTCGATCGAGGCAGACTGCTTTGCAGAGATAGAACAGCCGGGCGCGCTGATTCGGGTTAAGGCTCCACGTCAGATGGGTAAAACGTCTTTGATGGCGCGGATTCTTAACCACGCTAGAGAGCAAGGCTATCAGACAGTGCCTATTAGCTTTCAGCGGGCAGATAGCTGTTTGTTCAACGATTTGGATCTGTTGCTGAAGTGGTTTTGTTCTCAGGTAGGGCGCAGGCTGAAGAAACTGGCAGAGCTAGAAGATTATTGGGTTGGCTTTGGCAGTAAGGACAAGTGCAACGCTTACTTTGAAGAGTGTTTGCTGGCGGATTTAGAAGCGCCGCTGGTGCTGGCGCTTGACGAGGTGGATATGGTGTTTCCACATCCGGCGGTGGCTGATGATTTTTTTGCTTTGGTACGCTCCTGGTATGAATCGGCCCGCTATGGCGACTTCGGCAGCGAGCTATGGGAAAATCTGCGGCTGGTGATTGTTCATTCTACGGAAGCGTATGTGCCGCTCAACATCAACCAGTCTCCTTTTAACGTGGGTAAAAATGTAGAGCTGTTGGAGTTTACGCCCGAGCAAGTACAAGATTTGGCAGAGCGCTACGATTTATCCGCTTCTGCAAGTCACACTCAAGCTTTGATGGCGCTAGTGGGCGGGCATCCCTATCTCATTCGCAAGGCGCTATATCACCTGCGCAGGGAAGATTTAACGCTGAATGATTTGGCTGAAACGGCAGCGACTGAAGCCGGCATTTATAGCGATCATCTGCGGCGGCATCTATACGTGTTGCAAGACTATCCGCAGCTCGCGGAGGCTTTTCGGCAGGTGGTAACAAAGCGCCGGGGCGTGGATATTGATGCGGAGTCGTCTTTTAAGCTGGAGAGTATGGGGCTAGTTAGAATTTCGGGGAATGAGGCAACGCCGCGATGCGAAGTGTATCGAGAGTATTTTTGCGACCATTTGGAGGCGTAGCAGATGAAAACGGTAACGGCTTATCAACACACGCATCAATATACTGTTGGCGGGGCGCTGCGGCAAGATGCGCCGACCTATGTGGCAAGACAAACAGATAGCGAGCTTTATGAAGCGCTGAGGGCGGGCGAGTACTGCTATGTGTTTAATTCTCGACAGATGGGTAAATCTAGCCTGCGGGTGCAGGTGATGCAGCAGCTGTTAGCTGATGGAGTGGCCTGCGGCGTGGTGGAAGTAACCAGTATTGTTGAGGCAGGAACCACTTCTGAGCAGTGGTATTTGGGATTGATTCGGCGGTTGGCTCGAAGCCTGCGACTGAAGGTGAAAGTGTTGGAATGGTGGCGCGATCGCACGGGCCTTTCCCCCGTTCAACGGTTCAGCGAATTTGTTGAAGATGTGCTGCTGCCTGCCATCGATCAGCCTATTGTGATTTTTATTGATGAGATCGACAGTCTGTTTAAGTTTGACTTTAATGACGACTTTTTCGCACTGATTCGAGCTTTCTATCAGGAGCGCGCAGAAAATGCGGCATACCGGCGCTTGAGCTTTGTGCTGTTGGGCGTCGCGACACCGAGCGATCTGATTCGAGACAAGCAGCGGACTTCGTTTAATATTGGCGGTCAGTTTGCCGATCTCAAAGGCTTTCAGCTGTCTGAAACAGCGCCTTTAGAATTAGGCATTTCACACTGTGCAGCAGATCCAACAGCGGTACTAGCGGCGATTTTAACGTGGACGAGAGGGCAGCCGTTTTTGACGCAGCGATTGTGTCAGCTGATTGCTGAAGGAGATTATAGAATTGCGGCGGGTGAGGAACAAGAACAGATTGATTTGCTAGTGCGATCGCGTCTCATCAAAGACTGGGAAGCCCAGGACGTATCGGTGCATTTGAAGACCATACGCGATCGCATCCTGATCAACGAAGCCCAATCGGGCCGACTGCTGGGCCTGTACGAACGCATCTTAAAAGCTGGGAAAGTGCCCGCAGACGGCAGTGACGAGCAAATTCAGCTGCGGCTATCAGGCCTGATTCGTGAAGAAGAGGGCTGCTTGCGGGTGGCCAATCCCATTTACCAAACGGTGTTTGACCAGCCCTGGATTGATGCGGGACTGATGAAGCTGCGGCCCTATGGCGGTGCGATCGCTGACTGGTTAGCGTCAAAACAACAGAATGAGTCTTGCCTATTACAGGGCGCTGACTTACAGGCGGCAAGAGCTTGGGCCGCGGGCAAACAGCTTAGCGACGACGACCGGCTCTTTTTAGATGCGAGTCAGGAGCTAGGGCAGCGAGAACTGCGCAAGGTGCTGTCTGCTGAGCAGCAGGCCAAAGTAATTTTGGAGTCGGCTAATCAAGCCGCGGAGTCTCAGTTGCAGGCGGCGGCAGAGCGACTGCAAGCGGTAGATCAGCGGCTGGCGGAGAGAGGAGAACGGCTAAAGAAAAATATCCGACAGCTAAGAGCGTCTAATCGGCGGCTGCGGTGGGGAAGATATGCGCTGATGGGGACGGTTTTGGGGGCGATCGCGGCGGCTGGCGTGGCAGGATATGGGCTTTGGGACGTAAAGCGACAGGAGACAAACCTACAGCTCGAAGTAATGGGAACGAACGCCATCGCAAAGTTTCAGAACAAGCCGCTAGAGAGCTTAGTCGATGCCATGGAGGCGGGTCAGCAGCTTCAAAAGCAGTTTAAATATCCAATGAGGAATAATAACCATCTGTACCCTGTCTATAGTCCAGTGGTTGCCCTCGATACTATCCTTCGAGAAATTGAAGAAGTTAATCAGATTGAAACCCATAGCCAAGTTAACGACGCTAGCTTTAGCCGTGACGAGCGGCAGATTGTAACCGCCAGTGATAATGGGATAGCTCAGGTATGGGATAGCCAGTCAGGTGAGGAGATCCACAGGTTAGAAGGCCATTCGAGCGCGGTGGTCAGCGCTCGCTTTAGCCGCGACGGACAGCAAATTGTGACCGCCAGCTGGGATGGGACGGCTCGGGTGTGGGATGCTGCGTCGGGCAAAGAGCTGCATAAGCTAGAAGATCATTCAGGCGCGGTCAGCAGTGCCAGCTTTAGCCCCGACGGGCAGCGAATCGTAACCGCCGGTTGGAATGGGACGGCTCGGGTGTGGGATGCTAAGTCAGGCGAGCTACTACACAGGCTAGAAGGCCATTCGGATGCGGTCAGCAGCGTCAGCTTTAGCCCCGACGGGCGGCGAATCGTCACGGCCAATCGGGACGGAACGGCTCGGGTGTGGGATGCTGCGTCAGGCCAAGAACTGCATAAGCTAGAAGGTCATTCGGGTTCGGTCAGCAGTGCTAGCTTTAGCCCCGACGGGCGGCGAATCGTCACGGCTAGCTGGGATCGTACGGCTCGGGTGTGGGACGCTGCGTCAGGCGAGCTACTACACAGGCTAGAAGGTCATTCGGGTGCGATCAGCAGTGCCAGCTTTAGCCCCGACGGGCAGCGAATCGTCACGGCTAGTTATGACAGTACGGCTCGGATATGGGACGCTGCGTCGGGCCAAGAACTGCATAAGCTAGAAGGTCATTCGGGTGGGCTAAACAGCGCTAGCTTTAGCCCCGACGGACAGCAGATTTTGACGGTTAGCGGTACGATTCGGGTATGGAATGCCGGGTCGGGCGAGCTGCTACATAAGCTAGAAGGGCATTCAAGCGCAGTACTCAGCGCCAGCTTCAGCCGCGACGGGCAGCAGATTTTGACGGCGAGTAGAGACCACACCGCTCGGGTATGGAAGACTAGCTTGGGCGGAGCACAGCACAGGCTGAAAAGTCGTTCGGGCAGGATGAATAGTGCCAGCTTCAGCCGCGACGGGCGGCGGATTTTGACGGTCAGCCTGACTAGCTCAGCTCGGGTATGGGAGGCTGCAACGGGTAAAGGACTGCGCGAGTTTGCAAGCCAGGTGGACAGTGCGGAGCCAAGTCATGACGAGCGGTGGGCCGTAACAGATAATCCGGCTCATTCATACGACATACCGAGTGAAGAGGGACGCCAGAACATATTAGCCAGTGCGAGCTTTAGCCGTGACGGGCAGCGAATCGTGACGGCTAGTTACGACAGTACGGCGAGCGTATGGGACACCGAATCGGGCCAGGTGCTGCAAACACTGAAAGGTCATTCCCGTGGATTAACCAGCGCTAGCTTTAGCACCGATGAGCAGCGGATTGTGACCGCCAGTGATGACCATACGGCAAGGGTATGGGACGCCGAATCGGGTGAATTATTACAGACACTAGAAGGTCATGCTGACGGATTGACCGACGCTAGCTTCAGCACCGACGGCCAGCGGATTGTCACGACTAGCTATGACCACACCGCTCGGGTATGGGACACCGAATCGGGCCAGGAACTGAATACGCTAAAAGGCTCTTCAGGCGAGATTGTCAGTGCGAGCTTTAGCCGTGACGGCCAACGGATTGTGACGGCAGATGGCGACCGTACGGCCCAGGTGTGGGATACCGAGTCGGGCGAGGAACTTCGCGAGCTAGAAGGGCATTCGGGCATCGTGACTACGGCTCGCTTTAGCAATGATGGGCAGCGGATTGTGACGGCTAGTAACGACGGCACCGCGCGGGTGTGGGATACCGAGTCAGGTGAGGAACTTCGCGAGCTAGAAGGGCATTCAGACAGAGTGCGCGATGCCCAATTTAGCGATGATGACCAGCGGATCGTGACGGCCAGCGATGATGGCACCGCGCGGGTATGGGATACCGAGTCGGGCGAGCTGCTGCAAAAATTAGAGGGTCATTTAGGCCCGGTGCGCAGCGCGAGCTTTAGCCGTGATGGCCAGCAAATTGTGACGGCCAGCGATGATGGTACAGCGCGGGTATGGCCGGTACGCAGCTTGAATGAACTGCTTGAAAGCGGCTGTGATCGCCTCAGTGCCTACTTTGTGACACATCCTGAGGACTTAGCACGGCTAACCCTTTGTCAAACCGACGCTCGCAGGCTAGCTGCCGTGCCCGCAATTGTTCGAGCTGGCGATCTTGATGCTGCTAAAAACGAACTGGAGCGAGCGGCTAAGCACTATCGAGCCGCCCTTGAGTGGAATCCAAATTTGGACTTGCAGCCTGAGCAACGCGCTAAAGTTCAGTCTGCGCCCTTTTGGGTTCGTCAAACACAAAGGGCTGTCGAAAGAGAAGACTTTTTGGTGGCAATAGACAATGTAGAAACAGCAGTAAGGTTAGATCCAACGGTTGATATCTCTGTTAGCGTTTGGCACAGCCTCTGCTCGTATGGAAGCTTTGGGGGCTATGCGAAGGAAGTGCTTTTTGCCTGTGACAAGGTGATTGAACTCAGGCCCAGTGTGGACATTTTCTATGGCTCTCGGGGCATTGCTCAGGCATTGATCGGAAATAATGATGAGGCGATCGCTGACTTTGAGAAGGCGATCGCGATCAGCCGCAGCAATCAGTTCGAGAATCAAAGAAAGGCTTGGATTAAAGCTTTAAAAGCGGGTGAGAACCCATTTACGCCGAGTGAACTAGAAAGACTAAGAGAAGAAGGGTGGTGATCGTGACTGCATAAGTTCGCTTGCTACTATTCTACTTAGCCTTAGCCCCCAAACTCAAATCCCTAGGCTTAGCCATCGGCTGATCGCAAAGGTGCATATTTCATGAGCAATCTATTCCATACATCGGCCCAATACTGGAACCTGTGGTGTATCAACCCGGGTGACAACAGACTTCGCTATCAGCGCAAAAGCATTGCGCTTGCCAAAATCTTCCTTAAACAACAGCTATCCAAAAACGAAACAGCTGCTGTTTCGCCTGAAGTATCTCCTCTAGCCGTGCAAGAAGGCTTACTCTGGCAGTTTAAATCGCTCAGCCAAGCTGCAAACGCTAAACCTGCTGAAATTCAGACCCATGCCTACGCTGGGCTTTGCCTACGCTGCTACGTTTCTACGCCCATTCTTAAAGCCTGCCAAAAAATCGACAGTCTTTTTTCAGGGAACAAGCGCTTTAGCTATCAAGATCTGATGCCTTTTGTCCTCAACGATGACGGCCAAACGCTGGTAGTGGTTGATGGTAGCCAGGTTCAACAAACAATGAGTGAAATGGGTGAGCTGAACCCGGCTGCTTTTGAAGTGTTTTCCGTTGAGGTGCTGAAGACTTATAAAAGCGATCGCGCTAACAGCATGAGCTTAGACAACTGGGCCTATCTGCGAACGAAGCAGCAGCCGGAACTCAAGCGTTTTTTGGCTGAGTTTGGCTTTCAATCTTTTAGCGACTGGACACTTTTGAACCGCATTCAGGTTCACCAGCTAGAGCGACTTTCTGAAAGAGAACAGGCTGTCGCTGAAGCCTTTCATGGGGTGTATCGGCGCGATCGCAGAATCCAAAAGCAGGTTAGCCGCTGCAAAGATCCTACGCCTGCTCAGCTGGTAGAAATGAATCAGGCGCTTGAACCAGCGGGCATGGCGTTTGGCACAATTGCAGAGCTGCTAAACGCGCTCAAAAGAATGGCACAACAGCTCAGAACTTTCGACATTTGGCAGGCGAGAGAGCCGCTAGAAGTAAGAGATGTAGAGACGGGAGAGTACGCTTTGAGAGTGGACTTGCCCGCAGAGACTACAGACGAACTGGAAATAGAAGAACGGGAGTTTTTAGATTTTCTACAGCAGCAGCTTGCGATCGCCCTCACCCAGGCCATTGAGCAAGCCGTTAAAGGCAAGATCTCCAAGCTGAAAAAAAGTAAAAGATACTCACCTTTTGCAGCTGTCTATTCAAAAGGACTCCAGCGCTACTATCAAGAAGGCCTATCGCTCAAAGACATCGGAGCGCAGCTAGGAATGAACAACTGGGATCAAACGCGGCGCATCCTTAATCCGGGAGAACTGCTGAGCCAGGTGCGACAGCTGACCGCCCAGCAGCTTTTAGCTCCGATCCTAAAAGCTGCTCAGGCCAAAGGCTTAGCTACTACACCCGCCGACCCTACCTACCTGCGCACTTTGATGGAGCAAATCGAAGCTTTTATCGATAGCAAGCTCTTTACTGAAGCCACGTCAGAAATCAAGGCCGGGAAAAGCCGCTCGCTAGACAGCGACTATGCAAAAGCATTGCTTCAGCATCTAAATCAGTCTAGCTAAACAACAGATTAATCAAACAACAGTCTAACAGCAACAGCCTAGAAACAACAGTATCTTACGCTTGGTGAACTATTATGGCAACGCCGCTTACCAGTCCTTCTCACTTACGCCTTTCATTAGCCGAAACGCTTTGGCTAGAACCTGAGCATTTTGAGCAAGCAAGAGCAGACAGCCAACGCTTGCAGAATGAAGCTCAAACCGAACTCTCCCAGTGGAAAGCCTATCTCAATAGTTTAGGCCTGTCTGCTTTTGAAGCTTGGGCTAAAGAAAAACTGCCTACGGCTGATGTTCGTGCGATCGCAGCCAAAACAACAGCCTCTAGGTACCTTGATATAGAAGGCTTCAAAGTATGCCTCATAACGACCGAACATGTTCTAGATGAGGTCGTTAGATTCCATAGAATTATTGCCCAGCAGCCTGATTATGTCGCTCACTTCTACGTGGTTATAGAAGTCTTAGAAGAGCAGCAAGAGGCCGCTATCAGAGGCTTTCTACGCTATGACGAACTCATTCACAAGCTCGGCTCCATTTCTCACCCCTCAGATCGCACATCAGAGCAGCTGTTGCTACCGCTATCGGCGTGGGACGAAGAGATCAATCATCTTCTAGGCTATGTTCAACACGCTCACCCGAGCAGCATTCTTTTGCCAGAAGCTCCTGTTCAAATAGAGAAAGTGACTACTTTAGAGCTTCCTTCTACCCCGTCAAGACTCACTCGCTTAAGTCGATGGCTAGATGAAGCGCTGACGGAAGGCTGGCAGTCAATCGATAGGCTAATTGACCCACAGGCGAATTTAGCTTGGAGTGCTCGCGAAAATGTGTCGGGAATGAAAGGTGGCAAGCTGATTGATCTAGGCGTGCAGCTAGACCGGCATAGGGTTGCGCTAATAGTGACGGTAATTCCTGAGGCGGAGAAAGTTAGCGTTAATGTCCAAATTTTGCCGACCGGGGAAGACTCCGTTTTGCCGCAGCAGCTTACCGTGACTTTGCGATCTGGTACAGGTAAGGTTTTGCAGACGGTTACGGCTAGAGCGCATGACAACTATATTCAGCTCAGACCGTTTCGGGGCAAGCCAGGTATTCGATTTACGGTTGAAGTCGCGCTAGATGACGCTAAAGTAAGCGAGGCGTTTGAGCTATAAGGTGAGTAAAACAGTTGTTATCAGCTTAGGAAAGGGCTCTCTCGTACAGGGATTTCCTTACATCACGGCTCGCCTATGGACGGCGGCACGTCCGCAGGCGGAACAGATGATCGGCAGCTTGCCCTCCGCGCCTGCGCTAGTAGAAAGCTACCGCCTCTGGCAGTCTACCTATCGGGCGCTATCTAACCGACTCGTGCTGCGGTCTTTGCCAGGTGAAGGCCCGATAGAGGAACCGCTAGAAAACTCATTAGAAGATGAGCTAGAGATTGATCCGGTTGGCGTTACTCAGGTTTCGCAGCAGAGCTTTGAAGCGCTTAGCGAGCAGCTTAAGCGGGCGATGAATGATTGGTTAGATTCGGATGGACTGAGGCTGATTGAACAACAGTTGCGATCGCAGCTAAATCCCACCGATCCGATTCGAGTTATCTTTGAAACCGATAGCGACCTACTGCGGCGTCTGCCCTGGCAATGCTGGGATTTCTTTCAAGACTATCCCTATGCTGAAATGGCGATTAGCCAGCTAACGTATCAGCAAAAGGTGCCTATTCGCGCTCAGCGATACGAGAAACACGTCAGGATTTTAGCTATTGTCGGCGACAGCCGTGGCATTGACGTAGAACCCGAACATCAAGCGCTGCAAGCTTTGCCGGATGCGGATGTTACTTTTTTAGTCAGCCCTTCTCGCGAACTGTTCGATCAGCACCTGTGGGACAAGCGTGGCTGGGATATTCTCTTTTTTGCAGGCCACAGCCAAACGGAAGGGCAGAGCGGGCGACTGTATATCAATGAAGCGCCGGTTCATAACAGTTTGACGATTGAACAGCTGGAGGAGGGTTTGAAAAGTGCGATCGCCCACGGCCTACAGCTTGCTATTTTTAACTCTTGTGACGGCGCGGGTTTAGCGGGTGCGATCGCCAAACTCCAAATTCCGCAGGTCATTGTCATGCGCGAGCCTGTTCCTAACCGAGTTGCACAGACCTTTCTTCAATATTTTCTAAACGCCTTTGCCACCGAAAAGCTGCCTTTATATCCCGCCATGCGTCAGGCCAGAGGACAGCTACAAGGCTTAGAAAATGAATTTCCAGGCGCGTCATGGCTACCCGTGCTCTGTCAAAATCCAGCAGCTGAGCCTTTAAGCTGGGTTGAGCTAGGCGGCCTGTCGGCTTGTCCCTATCAAGGCTTATCCACGTTCCAAGAATCTGATGCCGATTTCTTCTTTGGTCGAGAGAATGCAACAGAAGAGTTGCTAGCGGCAGTGACTCAAAAACCGTTTGTAGCGATCGCAGGTGCTTCTGGCAGCGGCAAGTCTTCTGTTGTATTTGCAGGCCTGTTACCAAGGCTGCGGCAGAGTCGCGATAGCTGGCAGATCGTCTCTGCACGCCCTGGGCGTCATCCGTTTGATAGCCTAGCTGAGGCTCTGGCCTCTAATTGGACTAGCGCCGTCATAGATCCTGAGCATTCACGGCTGAAGGTGTTAGAGTTAGCCGTTAAATTGCGGCAGGATGGGCAGACGCTATGTCGTGCGATCGCTTCACAAACTCAAACAAACAGCGACCGATTTCTGCTAGTCATTGACCAGTTTGAAGAACTATACACGCTCTGTTCACCTGAAGACCGGCAGCTCTTTTTAGATTTGCTATTGAACGCCGTGCAGTTTGCCCCTGCTTTCACCTTGTTACTGACGCTGCGTGCAGACTTTTATGGTGAGGCGCTGTGCGATCGCCGCTTAAGTGACGCCCTACAGTCTGGCGGATACAACCTGGGGCCAATGAACAAAGCGGAGTTAGAACGCGCCATTGTTCAACCCGCCGCTAAAAAGCAAGTAACCTTGGAGCCTGGGCTTGCTGACCAGCTCATTCAAGCAACCGCCCACCAGCCCGGACGCCTGCCGCTGCTAGAATTTGCCCTGACAGAACTGTGGAAGCAATCGCAAAACGGCCTTCTGACCCATCGAGCCTACCAGTCAATCGGCGGCGTAGAGAAAGCGCTGGCGAACCATGCTGAAGATGTCTATGCAAAGCTACCTTCACACCAGCAGCAGCGCATACAACAAATCTTTATTCAGCTAGTAGAACCTGGTAATCAGGCGACGCGTCGCACGGCTAGCCGCGATGAAGTCGGCAGCGACAACTGGAATTTAGTCTCCGAGCTGGCATCTTCTCGGCTAGTCGTTACCAGCCGTAACCCGCTCACCGAGAAAGAGAGCGTCGAGATTGTTCACGAAGCGTTGATTTCAAGCTGGGGACGCCTAGCCTACTGGCTACAGGTAGATGGAGAATTTCGGCGCTGGCAAGAAGCGTTGCGACGCTCAAGGGAACAGTGGGAGAAAAATGAGGGAGAAGATGCTGGTCTGCTGAGAGGCAAGGCGCTAGCGATCGCTCAGGATTGGCATGAAACTCGTCAGGATGAATTGAGCGCAGCAGATCGCCAGTTTATCGAAGCTAGCTTAGCAGTGCAGCGAAAGGCTGAACAACAGAAAAAGCGCAGGCGGCGACTAACGGTTAGCGCCCTATGTGCAGGTCTGTTGGTGACGTCTACCCTAGCGGCAACTGCCTGGTGGGGAAATCGCCGTGCGCAGTTGAGTGAGGTGCGGGCGATCGCATCTTCATCAGACGCTCTTTTTGTATCGAACCAGCGCCTAGATTCTCTCGTTGCGGCATTACAGGCCACGCAAAAGCTGAAGTCTTTAAGGTGGGTAGGTAATGAGGCTCGTCGCAATACAGAAACCGTCCTTCGTCAGGCTGTTTCTAGAGTCGATGAGAGAAATCGGCTGCTCGCTCACAAAGGGGGAACGACCGCCGTTGTCTTCAGCCCAGATGGACAGATGATTGCTTCAGCTAGTCAGGATAGAACAGTGAAACTTTGGCAAGCCGATGGCACGCTGTTGAATAGCCTTGAAGGTCATAGTGGGGAGATTTGGGGATTAGCTATTAGCCCCGATGGGCAGGTGATCGCCTCCGCTAGCGACGATGGAACGGTGAAGCTTTGGCAAACAGACGGCGGCACCCTAATCAAAACGCTTACGGGTCATAGCACGGCTGTGAACGCGGTTGCCTTCAGTCCAGATGGACAGCTGATTGCAGCGGCGAGACAAGATGGGTTTGTTCAGATTTGGCGGCGTAGTGGCGAGCTAGTGAAGCGATTTGAGGCTCACCAGCAGGTGAAGATAGATGCGATCGCCTTCAGCCCAAACGGCCAGAGCCTTGCAACTGGCGGCGGTGATGGATTAATCAAGCTGTGGAACCTAAACGGCACTCTGCAAAAGCAGCTCAAGGGCCATACTATCAGCGTTCGCGGGCTTTCGTTTAGTCCCGATGGTGCAACGCTAGCCTCTGCGGGAACAGATGGGCTTGCTCAACTGTGGCAAATAAGTGACGGCTCCAGGCAGGTTTTAGGCGAGTACAACGATACGATGTATGCGATCGCCTTTAGCCCTGACGGTCAACACATCGTCTCAGCCAGCGACGACAACATTCTTCGACTTTGGCAACGCGACGGCACTTTGTTGTCTCTTTTTCGAGGCCACACTAACGGCGCCACCGATGCGGCGTTTAGTCCCGATGGTCAGACGATCGCCTCTGCTAGCTTGGATGGCACCATTAGGCTCTGGCAGCGGAATAACCCGCTGCTCGCTAACTTGGAGGGACACGAAGATACGGTTTGGGATGTTGCCTTTAGTCCTAACGGTCAGCTCATGGCGTCTGCTAGTGCAGATAACACGGTGAAGCTGTGGCAACCTGACGGTACGCTAGGTCAAACCTTGAGAGGTCATACCGATGCCGTATACGGTCTTGCTTTTAGTCCCGATGAGCAGTTTCTCGTATCTGCGAGTAAAGATAACACCGCTCGGCTGTGGCGGTTAGAGGGGTCTCCTATCGCCACGCTTTCAGGTCATACGGGTTGGGTTACGGGTGTTGCGGTGAGTTCGGATAGTGGGGCGATCGCCTCTGCTAGTGATGACGGCACTATCAAACTATGGCAGCGCAACGGCCAGCTAATCACCACTTTAAAAGGTCACACAGCAGGCGTAAACGCGGTGGCCTTTAGCCCAGACGGACAGCTCATTGTCTCAAGCAGTGACGACAACACGCTTCGGCTCTGGCAGCGCGACGGCACCAGTCTTGCAACATTAAAAGGCCATACCGCAGGCGTCAATGGCATTGCCTTTAGCCCAGACGACCAGCTCATCGCCTCAGCCAGTGACGATAAAACCATTCGACTGTGGCAGCGCGACGGCACTTTCATCAAGGCTTTAGAGGGTCATCAGGACGCCGTGATTGACGTTGCCTTTAGCCCAGACAACCAACAAATTGCTTCAACTAGCGCAGATAAAACTGTTCGGCTATGGCAGCGCTGATGGGCCTGTGGCTAGCGACTTTTACCGGCTATCAGAGTGGTACAACTGGCGCTGCTTTTAGCCCTGATGGTGAGAGAACTTAGCGATCGCTACCGTAGATAGAACAGTTTCTTTATGGGCGTTAGACGCTGCAATGCGCTCAGATAATTTGATGGAAATAGGCTGTCAACAGGTACTAAATTATCTAAAGAGCAGCCCTACGCTAAGTGAAGATAAGAAAGCCGTTTGCGATTAAAACCTGTCTAAACCTATACTGTCCGTTTCTTTAAGGTCAGCAACCCCAACGATGCACCCAACATGCCCAGTAAAAAAGACGGTTCAGGTACAGATTGCGCCTCCTCTGCTGGTTGGCCTTCTATGCTAATAACAATGGGATCTATATTTACACCCGACTCAAATATGTAATCGAGTGCTTCGCGATCGCCCTTAACCGTTCCACTCAAAAAGAGCCCGCTCCATCTAGCTACTGTCTCAATCGAATCTTGTTGTGAAACTGTTTGTACATTAGGATCTGGAATGGAGCCATCCGGCGCGTTAACGTTTGTAATACCAAAATGATTGACGCCATCAAGCTCAATTAGCGCTTTAGGTGGCGTTTGAATTTGCTCAAACGTGCGCTCAGCATTCACAGGCAGCGCCCGCCCGTCCTGATTGCCCTGAATCAGCGCAACGCCAACACCCTCATTATTAATCGGAAAGAAAACATCGTTTTCGTCGCGTAGGTTAGCCCCAAAAAAAGCGCCCCCTAGTAGCGCATCTGGTCGGGTAAAGGGCGCTGGGCAAAGTCCGGGAACGCAAATCTCACTGATTGCCGATAGTCCCACCGCGCCGCCAAGAGAGTGGCCCAAAAGTCCAAACTTCTCAGTGTTTACTTTTCCATTCAAAGGTGAGGTAGAACTGTTGGACTCGAAGATGAGCTGATCTAAACCCTCTTGGACATCGGACGTGTTGGGCGCTAAAACATCACCTAGACCAGGAATAGACTGGACGTGGTTAGGAACAGACACTGCGAACCCGTACCGTGCAACCTGGCTTGCATAATCGGAGTAAAAAGCCTTATCAACCAGTGCGCCTTGAAGTAACAAAACAGCAGGCAAATCGTCTACAGCCGCGCCGCTATCGAGCGTTGGGAAGTAGATATCTGTGGCGTTGCCGTTATTTGGGTTGAGAGTGCTGTAGCTGTCGAAGCTCTCGTACAGACGCGTTGGGGTGAAGGCGATCGCAGGCATTGTGCCAACCTGTACGACTGCCAGTGAGACACCCGCAACTAAAAGAGATAGACGATAAAAACTCTTTGCTTTTGAGACCGAAAATTGCTTGGGGGCAAAATCAAACATACGAATCTTCTTCTTCTGATATTCTGGCTTTTTTAGAGTATATGCGTTCGCTCAGTCCAGTGCTCAAAATTGAGATTAAAATTGCTCCAAAGACTGCTGGAGCCTTTGGAGCAATTATAAAAGCGATCGCAAAATTATCGACGCTATTCAGATACAGGCGTCGTCAGCTCCATAGACTCAATCATCGTCGAGAGAGCCGCTGAATACGCTTTATCGACTTCAGGTGTTACGTATTGAGCGGGTGGCTTGTACGCGGTGACCACAACCATCTGGCCGTTACTGGCCTGAAAGATGATGCCTTCATACTCAAACAGTGACCTATATGAGAACGTCCAAGCATCTTGACCTGCAACGGCTGTATTCGGTACCCGTCCGGTTATACCCTCTATCTCTACGCCAAGCGACTCCCCAGGCCGACCCGTAATCCAATCTAGCGCAGGAATGCCATCAGGATTGCTGTATACGGATAGTTTGAGCTTTTCAGGAAAGTCTCCTAGCTCGCTACCTGCATTTTCAACCTCCAAATAGTCTTCCTTACTCAAAAGAGAAGTAGAGCTTCTTAGCAGCGGCTGGAGGTCGGGTTGTGCGGCTTCAGACGATGAAAGTACGAACAAGTTTGGATCGTAGTCAAACTGAACAGCTGGTTCGTTCAGCATATACGTGGCCTTGCCGATGTCTGCACGAAGCTGTTCGGATGGCTCCTCTAATAGTGTCTCTAATGGGGACTGTGATACTTGTGTTGGGACTTGGGTAGAAGACATATTGGTTTCCGTGAGGGTGATATTAGAGGCTTGACTGGGGCTTAGAGACCCTAGCGCTGCTACGGTTGCTATCGTTATTGTTGAAATGGCAGTAGAGATCAGAAGGTTGTATTTGGCGTTCATGATGATTTTCTCAAATGGTGTTTGCCTGTAGAGTGAATGCACCTGTACCAGCGCCAGTTAATGAAATCACTCTGCCTGCATTTATGTAGGTGTGAAGCATTTGAACTTAGGCACGGTCTTTAAAGGCAGTTCTAAAAACCGTGCCGATTGATTTGAAGGCATTGCCCTAGAGAGTCTTATCTAGACTAATCGCCTGGTTTTCTGAGGCGATATTTCCCCCCTTTAAAGATCCAGTTGCTGCTGTCTATGTCGTATGGCTGTTTTCTCTGGGTAATCCTAGTGAGTGCAGCCACGGCCTGTGCGCCGGTTCTAGCATTGCCAGTCCTCTCAAAATCACGCATCAGGCCGTTAGCAATCTCCATATTTGCAAAGGCTGCACCGACAACAACACGTGCATTTTCTTCAAATCCTTCTCCTGGATCGTCAGTGCGTTGATACTCGCCACCGCCACCCCTGGGGCCAATGAACAAATTACCCGGCATCCACTCGTAAACAGCTGCTAGCGTGTCGAACCCGAGAGGTCTTCGTGCACTTGGATTATGGCGAATTCTGCCGCTGCGAATGCCTTGCAAGAGCTGAACAACTTCGCGTCTATCCGCCTGGTTCAGGTTCATTCGGTTATTTTCAGCGCTCTCTTCTAGCCCTCTCAAAAGACCGCCTGCGGTAAGATTTAAGGCACCGTTTTCGAGCAGAGCGTTCCAAAATCTGTTGAGCAGTCTGTCTGGAATGATGTGGTGTCGCATCACCTCAACAGGATGTCTAAGATCTCTAAATGGCTGGTGGTTAGTTAGCGCTGTATTGTAACGGTCAAGCGCATCATAGGGAGCACCGGGGCGCTCTGGCATCTCAAGATTAAACTCTCCGCTGGGCTCGTCTACCACTGAGCTAGAGGCCACTAGCAGATCGCCTGAGTTTCCTCGATCTTCGCGGGCAATAAAGAAAGTGCCGTTATAGTTTGCGATCGCAGGCGGTCTAGAGGTGCCCATGACAACTTGTACAGGTGGCCTAGCCTCCATAACTCTTCTATCTTGAAGATCTGAACTGTTAAACGTTCGAACTTCGCCGCTGGCTCCTCTGCCCTCATGAACAAGGTAAATTTTACTGCCGTATGCGATCATACCAGGGCTGCCAGTGGTGTCGTAATAAGAATCGCTAGCGCGGGTTCCACTTCGCTTTAAATTAGAATTGGAACGCATCTTCGTATCTTTATCCCATTTTCCATCTTCAAACTTTGTAGACCACAAAATACCCTGTCCATCCTGACCTTCGTGGAAACAGTAAAGTGCACCAAAGGCCACCGCTAGACCTGCACCACCGGAGGTTCCATGATCGGGAAGTCTTTTGTCTTTAGACCATTTTTCACCATCAAAAGTGCAATACCATAGCCAGCCCCATCCGTCTGATACATCTCTTTGTCCTTCATGAACGCAGTAGAGCAAGTCGCCGTACACAGCGAGTGCAGCCCGAGGAAATCTGTCTTTTTTGGTGCCTGTGCCATGATCGGGAAGCTTTTTGTCTTTAGACCATTCTTTGCCATCAAAGCTACAGAACCATAGCCAGCCTCCTCTGCCTTGTTCCTCGTGGACGCAGTAGAGCTTGCCTTTGTATTCTGCGATCGCAGGTGGCCCAGAGGTTCCGTGGTCAGGAAGTTTCTTGTCTTCAGACCATTTCGCGCCATCAAAGCTGCAATACCACAGCCAGCCATCATTCTTTCGCCCTTCATGAACGCAATAAAGCTTGCCTTTGTAGGTTGCCAAAGCAGGAGAACCCGAGGTATTTCCTACCTTCGTATCGCGTAAGTAAAAGTCTGATACGTCACGAGATGCTAGCTGTCGAGTCTCAGATTGCTGTCCCCCTTCGAGCCACGCTTCTGGGAAAACGCCCAGCATCTCTTTAAGCGGTCGATCTGAATCGTCCGACTCATCTTTGTCTGGATCTTCTTTGTCCGGTTCTTTTGGTTTTGCCTGCTTAGGTGGGTTTCCAGAGTTCTTATAGAGCGCCTTGACGATGCTGCTTCCACCTTCCCACACGTCATTAGTCAGCTCCCAAATGATTACACCCTGCGTCCCGACTTTCTTCAAAAAGTTCAGCTTATTCGTCGCCGTTTCAGGCGTTTCAAAGTAGATGTTATGGGCGTAAGGATAGCTTCCAGACTCAGAGACAAAAGGCGGTCTGGGGGTGCTGCCGCCGACTTTAATGTTGGCATCTTTAGCGGTTGCAGCACTCGGAAACTGCTTAAGAATGTCTTTATAGCGGACAGCTTTATAGCCCGGTGCAATTTGACCACTCAAGTCGTCTGGTTCTTTGCCGTGGGCAAAGTCGTAGCCGTAAATAGGCACTCCAGGTACCATTTTGCTTCGCTTAATGCCTTGCCCCTCTCCCTGCCAGTTAGTGAAAAAGGGATTTGTCCAATACCAAAGTGAATCTTCTACAGAAAGCACAGGATTGTTGAACATAGGATCGTCACCATCCTTATCCTTCCGACTGTTCGGCCATTTGCCCTGCTGTTCGTCGGCATATGCCTCTTGCTCGCGAATTTTTAGTAAGGAGGTTTGGGGGCCAACTGGAGACTGATTCCACGAGCCCGTCAGGTCATAGGTCATCACCCCAATCCAATCTACATAGTCAGCCAGTCCAGGGTCGTAGCAGTTGCCATACCAAGAGGTCGCAAACAGCGCAGTTGAGACAATTTTGCCTGGCAGGGCTTTCTTAAGTTCTCTGGCAAATATGGTGAGTCCTTTGCCTGCTGGATGCGGCCCATCGCTTTTGGATCTGCCGCCCTGGTCTTTGCTGGCATCGTTATTTTCATCCCACCAGCACTCCAAATCCAAATCTACGCCATCTAAATCATTAGCCTTAATAAAGTCAGCAACGTTTTTGACGGCTTTGCCGAGCACAGAATCGCCAGGATTACTGCCAACCCGCTCCATCAGGTTCAAGAAGCCGTAATCTGTTGCACCGCCAAGGGCGATCGAAATCTTAGTGCCGCATCGGTGTCCAGTGTCAACAATATCCTCAAGAACAGCATCGACATCATCAACGGATTTAGATTCAAAATCACCCAAACTATTACGGTCGAACATCAAAAACGAAACGATGCCGTGCGTAATGTTCAGATACATCTCTTCTTCGGCGTAGTCAAACCCTTCTGACTTACGCCAGGTGGGAATGTAACCAATAATCTTAGCGGGGCCAGCCGCCGCGCTAGAAGTGACATCGTACAGCTCGTCATACAGCCGCCAGCCGTTCTCATTAGCATCACCTTCCCCTGGTTTTGAGGCCCAAAAGTTAGCCTTGAAGATATTGCCTTTGTACTTCACCATGTCGTCGGTTTGGTACCCTTTGGGCTTTTCAACCCAGTCAGGTACGTCAGAGTATTCGTGAGAAAATCCCATGATTGAATTCCTTGTAGTGGATATAAATTGGATTAAGCTTTTTGCACAGCAGCGAGAGAATCTTTTGAGTGAGTCTTAAAGATTTCGAGTGATGGCGATCATGCCGCGAGCGCGAGTTGAAGAGGTGTCTTTATCAACGCAAGCTTAATACATTCGTTGCTTTGGACAAGACCAGAAGCGGGCGTACTTTTTAGGGTTAGTGTCCCCTATTGTGACCTGCTGAGTTTCGCTGTCGTGTTGGCTAGTGAGAGAAATGTCCGCCTTTAAGATTGTGATTGTTGTGAGCAATCCCAGCGTTAAAGTTAAGGATGTGGACATCATTTTCGTTAGAGGCTGCTGTCTCTAGCTGTTCGATGAATCCTTCAAAGCTAATGTCAGATTTGTCAAAGTGTTCTAGTTCTACGGAGAGTGGCAGCTGCTGATTTTCAACGAATTTTAGGCAGGTGTCGTAAGTTTCAGCTAGCGTCATACATCGTCTAAAACAGACGCAATGGGTAGTCTGGTGGCGAAAAAGATGTCATCTACCGTGGTTTTGTAGCCTAGTGCTGAGAGTGCGTAGGCGATCGCGGTAATATTGCAACAGTTGATAGGCTGCTGAAACTCATGTAGCTTGATCTGTTCAATGTCTCGCTTGAGAGACTTGAGAGGCTGGCAAAGCTGTTCAATGTCATTCATTTTTCTTGCTCAGTTCTTTTTGCAAATGCAGTTAGCCTGGAAATCCTTGTTTCAGGCTAACTATCTAGGCAGTTAGCGTTGTGCCGCTAGAACGGTTTCTGACCTCTAAAGTTGCCCTGAGACGTATAGCGACAGACCAATCGGTCATTGCCATCTCTTCCCTTGACCACGGCGCAGCCTACTTTTGTCGTGTTTCTCCACACTATTTGCGTGTAGTGGCCCACATCAGCCCAGTTGCCCGTTCTGCTAACGCTAGGGAATGTGCCATAGACAAAATCTTTCTTCTCATCTCCCCAGCTACCTACCATTTTGGTATAGCTAAACCGGCCAGCGGTGCCCATCCAAAGATTTTCACCTTCTCCACTAGCCCCACTGTGCTTAAATCCGTTAGTGGCTCCAAGATGATTGGCCCATTCTTTAGCGTGATTAGCCAGCGTATCCGACCAGGCGAGCGGGGCAACCCCAACCTGTGAGCGGTAGGAGTTATGAGCATTCAAAATCTCTTGTGCCATTCCACCACCACCGCCGCTGCCACCTGACGGCTTGCTGGGCGGTCTGCTAGGCGACGCACCTGCTGAGACTTTCCTGAAAGAAGAGATTACATCGTTCCACTCATTGGTGACGTAGGAATAGTTACCGGGCGCAAGCCGGAAGCTTCTTCCTTTGAAGTCGGTATGTTCAAAAAACTCCCAAGTTCCTGATTCGACCTTAATCGAAGAGATTTTGTCATTCCAGAAGTCCCCAAGGGAGCCGTACGACTTGTCGAGAGTGGGCGATACGGCTCCAGAGAACTGAGCATCTGCGAAAATTTTGACTGACATGGTGAGTGTTTCCTAGTTCGAAAGACAGGTTGAAAAGATAGTTTCGAGAATCTGGCAGCCCTAAGCGCTTTCAATCACAATTGAGGAGGCAAGATCGTTGAAGTCGTGACCTACGTAAGACGTATCCTGAGTGAACGTTTTACGTTTCCCCCTGAATTCGGTATGCTCGTAGAACGTTACTTTCATGCCCGCAGGCACTTTCAAAGAGCTGATGGTATCGTTGCTAATTTTGCCCCAGTCATACCGACCTACGTTCAGAGCCTGGGCAGCGCCTTTGTAGTCAGCATCGCCATAAACAACAACCCAGTCACCTTTTTCTTTCTCTGAGAAGGGATAGATTGAGGCTACAAACGCTTTATCTGTTGGTGAAAGCTGTGAACTCGACCTGACTTCATAGCCGTTGGTGGTTAGCGCTTTGGGAACAGGATAAAGCATAATCGATTTAGTATCGAACTCAGAGAACTGAGTAACGTCCTTTCCGTATCGCGAAAAAAGGTTGTGATCGATTCTCTCTTTTGGCCAGTTGTTGGGTTTTCCCATGTAGTGTCGATAGACGGCCTCTTTGTTCCAGGGAATGCCAGCTTCTGGATGCTGATGCTCGTGAATGCAGCCCAAAGCGTGTCCAAACTCGTGCAGCACGACTCTAGAATATTCTTCGTCAGAGCTATTGGGCTTTAGCCAGCCGTAGTTCATCGTAGCTTCGTTCTGATTTCGTCTGCTGAGCGCATCTGTGCCCAGCAATGACCAGGAGCCGCCCGGTTGAAAAGAGATGCGAATGTCAGATTTTTGATGGTTGCCAAAGTCGAATTTGATATTGGCGAACTGACTCCACTGATGGGCGATCGCCTCAACTTTGCGGTGAATGGCTCGGTCGCCGTCTAAAAAGCGAACTCGTAGCGTCTGCCCAGGTTTCCACCTTTTATCGGCAATGATTGCGCCACGGGAAAGGGGATCTGAAGGGAGATTGTTCTCTAAGGGAAGATCGCCTTCTGGGTAAACGTCAATACAAACTTGGATTGATTCGAGTAAACTGTCAAACATTGTTGTTTCCTGAATGTAAAATGGCAAGTCTAGTTTCTGATGCACTAGCCACCATCAGCTAAAACTGTTGTGAACTGGCGGCTAGAGTAGCTAAAAAGGCAAATTAATCTGTTCTCAAACGTTGATTCTCGATAGCGATAGAAATTAAGATCTAGTACGATTTGAAGATATCTTATCTTCCATCTTCGATTAGAATCTTGTCTCCTCCCGCTTTGCCGCCAAACTCATCTCTATCTTTGCCTACTGTCTCAGCCTTCGATTTTAGTCTGGATGCTAATTCACGTATATCATCAGCGAAGATGTCTTCGGCAATCCAAAGTCCGACTTTCCCCCCCTTACGTAACATTCTTACTATCTCATCTATATTTTCTTTGGTAAGCGGAGCGCCTTGCATCGTAATGTAATCAGCAAAGCCATCAGCAAAAGGATAAGGTTTGCTGTAATCAACCCTAACTAAATTAGGGATCTTCTCAAATGGGGGTTGCGAGTCATTCTCTTTAGCGTTCAGATTAATCGCTGTTTTAAACCCAGAGATCAATCCGCTAACCTCGTGATATCCCTCTCCTCCCAAATCAAGATGCATCATTTGTTGTCCGACATTTAAATCGCTGCGGGACACCTTTGTATTTCCCCCACGGATCATCTTATTTATTTCTGCAACTAACTTACCTATGTCGCGCGGTTTAGGAAGAGAGTTAGACAGTGTTAACACTGAAGATGAAAGCTCGTTGTTTCCTTTGGCATGCGTTTCAACGGCTATCGAGCTGTTGCAAGCAACTCTAGGACGCATCCCGTTACCGTACTTCCTAGCTGCCTTAACATTTTTGTCGAGGTTAGTGATTGATTGACCATTAACCTGACCAGTTTGAGTCCAAAGCGTGTCATGTGCCTGAGACTTGTGAACTTCAATGACTAGCCCACTTTCAGTCATCGCAACTGAAGGATATTCTCCATTGTCGTAATCGTGACTCTCCCTACCCTCATGCTTGCCCCATTCAATTTTGCTACCATTCACTTTCCCAATACGGTAATAAAGCTTGTCGTAGTTCTCAGACTTGTGAGCTTCAACAATGACATCATCATCGGTAATCGCAACCGAGGGTCGCTCTCCATCATCGTAGCTATGGCTATCTTGCCAATCGATTTTGTTGCCACTTAATTTGCCGATGCGGTAAAAGAGTCTATCCTTTTGTTCAGCAGCTGTGTTTTCGGTCTCATGCACCTCGACGACAACGCCACCGTTATTAACCGCAACTGAGGGGGTGATCCCTTTGTCATACTTATGGCTATCTTGCCAATCGATCTTTTCACCGTTTACTCTACCAATGTGATAATAGAGGTCGTCATGTTCCTGAGACTTGTGAACTTCAACAACTATCCCGGTATCCGTAATGGCAACCGAAGGATCTACCCCCTTGTCATAACTATGGCTCTCGCTCCAAGCAAGTTTGGTGCCGACAACTCTACCCACATGATAAAAGAGCTTGTCCTGCTTTTGCGACTTGTGAACTTCTACAATTACACCGCTATTGTTTAACGCGATATCTGGAGATTCGCCAATGCCATATCGACTGTCTTCTCCAAAAATATCGCCTCCACCAATTGTCCCGCCTGTAACAGGTGACTTAATGGATAGTTTGGGCCTTGAATCTGGATTGTCCAACATCTTTTTGATGGCGCTTTGCAAGGGAAATGTACTGGTAGCCATGTTTTTTACCTGTAAGTGAGTGTTGTTGTCAGCGGCAGCAGCGCTATCGTTAAAAATTGTCCAAATCGACAGCCCACACCATTGCGCCGCCTAGCTTTTCTTCAATCATGTAGCTGACTTTGTAGCCGAGCGATTTCTCATTGTCGTAAGTCACCCACAGTCCGGTTTTAGTGCTGTAGGCATAGGGCGTCAGCGTGTCTTCATCCCATTTGAGTACGTCAAGCTCACCACTTTCAATTTTCTCAAGAATTTCAAAGTAGGAGAGAATGCCAGGTGTCACCGTACCGGGGCCTGGGTGCCCAGCGGCGCTAAAGGGCTTGCCAAAGCCATCGCGATCGCCTGAAACAACATAGCTTCGTCCGTAAGTTCCTAGCCCCAAAATAATCTTTTCACGCGGAATGTCGGCTTTGATGTAGTCCTCTATCGTGCGCTTGATGTAAAAAGTGCCGCCAGGTTCAGAATCTACAAGTAGCGGTGCGTTGGCTCCGGTTCCTACCGTTTGAGGATCGTCAAACGACCCGTGGTAGTCGTAAGACATCACGTTGAACCAGTCTAGATACTGACCACACTGAGCGAGCCATCGAAAGAACTCATCACCCTTTTTGCTGCCTTTAGGTACCGCAGACGAGGCGATTGTAATCAGAAAGCCGCCACCTGCTGCCTGCCGCAGCTCTCGTAGTAGCGTTATATAGTTGTCGTAGTCGGCAGGCTGCCCGCCTCGTTTGGCATCACCAGGATATTCCCAGTCAAGATCAATCCCGTCAAAGCCGTGCTTTCCGCAGTAGTCAATGATGGATTTGATAAACTCGGCTCTACCACTAGGGTCAGCTGCCATTTTGCTAAACAGCTTGTAGGTGTACGGGCCGTAGGGGTACTTCGTCCCGGCGGACTCAGGCGTGTCGTCACCAGTATTGAAGCTCCAGCCACCAATTGAAAGCAGCGTTTTAAGACTAGGATTCTTCTGCTTTAAGCTTTGGATTGCTGGATACAAGACTTTTTCATCGTTCCATTCCACAGGCTGAATTTTATAGTTTCCTGTGTAGCGTTGCTCTCCAGTTCGTTCTTTGTCTGGGTCAACGCTCCAGCTCTCAAAGCCGAACATTCCAAATGCAAAGTTGATATGTGTAAACAGCGAAGGATCAATTTGATCGGGCATAAATTTTCCTTGCTTGCGATACTGCGCCCAGTTACTAAAGTAAGTGATGTACTTGTAAGCCATTTTTTCTCTCTTTTATTGGTTGTGAAAGTAAGCATCTAAGGGAATAAACTGTCAAAAACTAGCTATCGCCGCGCTGGTCGCTTTTTAACTCCGGTGTCTTTATTGCTCTGGCCACTGCTGCCACTTTGATCTTCAGCCCCTCTTTTTCTCGGCTGTGCTGAAGCAGTCAGCTGACTAGATAGTAGGATTAGCACTTCTCTGAACTTAGAGAAGCTAATGGGCGGCTGAGTTAGCAGCGTGCCGCCAGCAATAATTTCTTCCCAGCTTAATAGTTTTGTAGACATTGTTTTTCTCCTGTTGTTGGGTGCTTTTGAATGAGCGATCGCACAACCTTCCATGAAAAAATCTCCTAAGTCAAAGTGACCTGTTGCGCTTGCTGCTAACTGCCGTATTCATTAATTCAACTGTAGTGAGCAATTTGCCTTGGAACATCGAACAAATGTCATTTTTTATCCTGTGATAAATGTCATGACTGACTCATAGAGTCCTTCGTTCTAGGCCTAGAATGAATCCTTTAGCCTTGAACTTAACTGGTCTTCTACGTGACTCATACGATGCTCTAATAACGCCATTCGAGACAACAGTTCTTGCAATAGAGCAGTTTCGGAATTCTCTTTTAGAGGCACCTTTAGTTCATTAAGCAGATACGATTTGTCTGAGTCGAAAAATTCAGCTACCTCCGTGGGAAATAGGCTAAGTACTCTGCAAAATGCTAGGAAGCTGCGATCGCGAACCGCCACGCCCTGCAAAAATCTCTCCCAAGTCTGCATACTACAGCCGTAGGCATAGGGGCCATCAGCTCGCCAGTTACCAGCCGGTTCAAGCCAGCAGCTAGCAGCTACAAGCCACCTGTCATCTCGGATTCTCCATCCTTTCTGAGCAATGGCCTGCTTAATTAAAGAACGCCCTTTCTCAGAAGCTTTCATAGAAGGCATAGAAATACGATCAGTCACTACTCTTCAGTAGGTGGAAGACTGACGAACCTATGCAGCTTTATCGCTTTCGCTCAAGAGGTGCACAGCACACAAACGAATGCGCAACATTCGACATCAGGAATGTTGCGCACATTGAGTATCGCGAGTATGCAAGCTAGAACAGAACTGGTTGGGCTATGCCAACGCTAGCGGCGTCGGTAGCTTGTGCCAACTTGGGCAGAGCCTGTTCACAGTCGTTCATAATCTGGGCCTGAGACTTAACGCCCTGAGCATAGTTCGGCGGTGCGATCGCCCCATAAGTCCTGTACCGTATGCTTTGCAGTTGCTGCTCTGGATTTGAGACCGTGACCAGATCAATCAATAAAGGAATCGTTGGCCTGGAGGGCTTTTCTGTGGGAGAGGCCGTATGTGCGATCGCCATTAGATATCTCTCGCAATAAGGGTTGTATAAGGACTTGTGAGTTCGAGCTAAGGTTCGCGGCAAGGAGTCGCAAATGTTAACGGGTTCTTTCTAAATTTACAATTTTCCTGAAAGCTGAAGTTTTTCCATCTTTCAACTTCCTGCTCTTAAGTAGAAACAGGAGAAACAAACTTATGCACTTTCTGACTATTCAATCTTGGGAAGACCATAATAGTAGAAAGGTGTGCGACTACTTCTCATCGTCAGACAGCTGAAATTATGCGTGTCTTCGTAAAAAGAGAGATTTGAGCAGATGAGTTATTAATCAGCTACGCTAATGAAACTAATGTCTTAGAACAGCTCAAAATCTGAGACTTTTAGCTGTACGAATTTTTTTAGACCCTCATAACTCTCAGCAGCATGGCACGTATCGCAATATTGACACTTGGCTCTCGCGGCGACATTCAGCCCTATTGTGCGATCGCCTTGGGCCTCATTAAAGCAGGCCATCAGGTAGTTCTCGGCGGCAGTCCAGATTTTGCTGACTTTGTAACTGAACAAGGCATCTCATTCGAGCCAGTGGCAGGCAGCTTTAAGAAATTTATGCGATCGCCCGTAGGCCTTGACGTGCTCGAAGGAAAAAACACCAACCCGCTCACTGATGAGTCGCTACGGCAGCAAATGCTCGACAGCTGGAAAGTCTCTCAAAGCAGCGATCTGATTGTGTACTCACCGTTGACTTCTTGGGGATATCACCTCGCTGAAGCCCTTGGCGTTCCAGGCATTTTAGCCGTGTATCTCCCAATCGCGCCAACCAGAGCCTTTCCGCTGCTGAACTTCGCACGTCGCAGCGACCAGTGGCTACAAAGGCTCGCCAACCTTTCGAGCTATCGCCTGGGATATGTTGTTTCCTGGCGACGCAAAGCCAAAGTTCTAAACCAGCTTCGCCAAGACATGCTGGGTCTCCCTAAGATATCCTCTTGGCAAGGCCCGCTCTACGGACGAGATACCGTTCTACCCATTTCTAAACTCCCTATTCTCAACTGCTACAGCGCGGCGGTTGTGCCACCTCCTTCAGACTGGGGCGAGTCTACTCACCAAGCCGGATACTGTTTTCTCAATGCCACCGCCTCTTTTAGCCCACCTGCCGATCTACAAGACTTTTTGAATGAAAGCCCAAAGCCTTTCTACGTTGGCTTTGGTAGCATGGTCGTACGCGACCCTCAGCAGCTCGCAGGCAAAATTATCTCAGCGCTCACTGCAACCGGACAAAGGGCCGTTTTCTGTTCTGGCTGGGGAGATATTGGTCAGTCAGATTTGCCCGCTTCTATCTATCAGCTAAAAGAGATTCCACACGACTGGCTCTTGCCAAAAGTGGTTGCGGCTATTCATCATGCCGGGGCCGGGACGACGGCGGCAACGCTAAGAGCGGGAATCCCTTCTATTGCGATTCCTTTCTTTGCCGATCAGCCCGTTTGGTCAAAGCGACTTGAGCAGCTCGGCGTGAGTGCTGGTACGCACCCTCGGTTGGAACTGGAGAGCGACCCGTTAGCGGCCAGTATCCGAACCCTTCTAGAAGACGATAGCTTTCACAAGAGGGCGCAGCAAATAAAGGCGCAGATCGAGGCTGAAGACGGTGTAGCAAAAGCCGTTTCAGTCATTGAGTCTTACCTGAAGACTGAGGCGTAATAGCGCTTCCCGTCAAAAGCGTTTAGTTATACTCTCCAGGCGTCGCTTTTTTTCTAACAGTGACCTTGCCCACCTTCCGGCCCGACATTCTCAATAATTCGTCGCCTGAAAATTCAAAACCAAGCTTGAGCGCTATTCTTGCGACATCATCCGCAGTGGACGCTGCTACCACCTCGTTTTTAAGGGCTGGTTCAGACTGCATTTTTTTTAGAAACGCTTCTAATTGATCTAAAGCCATGTTGGAAAGTCCTATTCTTAACTAGCCGGTCGTATTTCGTACGCTTTCAACAACTATCACATATCACCTCCAATTTAGAACACGCTTCATAGCTGATCTTGAGCCCGTTCGTTTTTGAGCACTTCTAAAAGCAGATGACTTATCTTACAACAAAGGCCGAAGGCCAACCCCTTTGCTGGTAGCCTAAAACCCATTCGTGAGATAGAAACATGCGAAAATCGCTATTTATGGCTGCTGTTCACGGCGGGTCAGATTCACAATCTCTTCAAAGCTGAAGTTCTCCAATAGTTGATTGAAGTAGCGCTTGAGCGCCGCTTGATCCGGCGGCAGTTCTTCGAGCAAGCGAGCAATGTCTCTACCGTTTACTCTGGTTGCAGCCTGGTGTACCTGGGCTACCCAGTCATCTGACACTGCCTGCAAGCTTTTGGCCGTAATGCGCGGCGCTGAAGCTTCGTGAGAGACAGAGGCGATCGCCCCCAAACGCTCTTCGCAATAAGCGTACTGAACCCCCAAATGCTCAGCCATCTTCTCGAAAATCACCGCTGTCCGAAACGGCTTGCTAATAAAGTCGTCACAGCCTGCTATCATCGCCCGTCGCTGCTCTGCAACGAAAGCATCTCCCGTCAGCGCAATGACGACTGGCCTCTGCCCGCTCACCTTACTTTTAATCTGCTGAGTCGCTTCATATCCATCCATCACAGGCATTCGCAAATCCATCCAGACCAAATCTGGTTTCCACGACTGGCAAATGCTCAGCGCCTCTAAGCCATCGCTAGCTTCTCTGACTTCAAAGCCTACTGGTGAGAGTAAATCCACTAAAAGCTGCCGGCTTTTCGGCCTATCTTCTACAACCAAAATGCGATACTTAGGCTGATTGGCCGCTATCCCTACCACCGTGCGATGAACTGTCGACGATAACAAGCTCCGCTCTCTGGCGGCTCCTACCTTCACCGAAAATACAAACTGACTGCCGACACCAACCTCGCTAAAAAGCGAAATCTCTCCTCCCATCATCTCTACAAACTTGCGGCTAATAGGTAAGCCTAGTCCCGTACCTTCAGGATGAATCGCCTGATTTTTCGCCTGCACAAACGGGTCAAACAACACCTCAATATCTTCAGCAGAAACGCCAGATCCGGTATCTTCTATCTCAAAGTGTAAGGTCACCGAATCCTGCTCAACCAGCTGACTCCCTTTAGCCTTTACAGACTGTTCATGTAGGCATGCTCGCAGCTGAATGCCGCCCGTACGAGTGAATTTCACCGCATTACCTACTAAGTTAACTAACACCTGGCGCAGCTTACTTTCATCGGCAAAAACGTACTGCGGTAGGTTATCAGCCTTGTCTAGCGTCAGCGATAGCCCCTTCGAGTGAGCCTTAAACTGAAACATGGTGTGAATACCCTCTAACAGCCCGTATAGGTTGAAGTCATGCGGGTTAAGCGAAACCTTTCCTGCCTCAATTTTAGACATTTCTAAAACGTCGTTAATTAGGCTCAGCAAGTGCTCTCCGCTCTGGTTAATAGAATTTAGATAGTCCTGCTGATGTAGATTTAGCGACTTGTCTCGCGTCAGGAGCTGCGTGGAGCCTAAAATTATATTTAGTGGCGTTCGTAGCTCGTGGCTCATGTTCGAGAGAAACTGGCTTTTTGCCCGGTTGGCTGTCTGCTGTGCGATCGCAGCTGCTCTTAGCTTGAGGATGATAGAAGCCGCGATCGCAACAACTAGCCCCGTTAGCAAAAGGTACAGCCCAAGGCGATACAAATTAGCGGCTCGAACGGCCTGCTGATAGGCACTGTCATAGCTTTCAGCTAAGGCTCGTCCCTGCTGCCGGGTCGGTATCATCAGGGCCTGCTCAACAAGCTCATCGGTTTCCAAGCTTTCTTCTAAAACAATAGTGGCATGGATTAATACGCTGATAAAATCCTGATTAGCGGCGCTAAGAAGCCGTTCTATTTGCGCAATGTCTTGTTCAATTTTAAAGACATCTCCTTCTGTTGCAGAAAGATTAAATAATAGAACATCCCTCAGTAAATTGTTCAGGCGTGTGGCAACTTCGGGTGCGATCGCTGGATCATTAGAGAGTTCTTCAACTGCAATTGGAAAGTAGGCTAAAGAATTTCGCAAAACAGAATTCTTGGAGTTGAACTGCTCAATGAGACTATTCTTTTCTTGCCAAAGCTGCTGGCTCGTTTGAACCTGCGTCAATATTTGTTGACGGCTGGTGCCTACAAATCGTGGTGAGACCGCTAGCGTTTCATGCAGGGCCTGAATCCCCGCCTGCTTTTTAACAATCGGGTCGTAATTCTTCAGTAGTCCTAGCCGCAGCTGTAGCAAGCTTTGATTGATTCGAGCATCTTGCTCTTGCAGCTGACGAAGCGTGCTAACGTACTGATTGTGCGCGGCCAAATTTACAGACTGAGCCTTAACCCACAGCAGCAAAAACAACAGAGCGACCCCCGTTGGCAGCACATAGCCGTTCACCCAATGCGGCAAACGCGGCAAATGCCTATCTTGCAACATCACGACCTGCCGGGATCTCTCCCGTTAGCGTTGCTAAAAACTCAGCAATCAGCTCAATATCTGCTGAAGGAATGGGTCTTCCTAGCTGATACTTCACCATAATCTCAATCGCTTCTTTCAGCGTCTCGGCGCTGCCGTCGTGCAGGTAGGGCGGTGTGATGGCTACGTTTCTGAGGCTGGGTACCCGAAAAACGTAGCGGTCGGCCTTGTTGCCAGTGACGTTGAATCGGCCCAGATCTGCCTGAGTGATATTGCCGCGATCGCTAAAATAGTCTCCAATCACGCCAAACTTCTGAAACATGTTGCCGCCCACGTTTACGCCCTGATGACAGCTCACGCAGCCATAAGCCTTAAACAAATCGTAGCCCGCCTTTGCCGATGCTGAAATCGCAGAGACATCTCCTCGCAAGTATTGGTCGAATGCCGCATTAGGCGTCGTCAGCGCCGCTTCATAAGTCACAATCGCATCAATGATATTTTCTTTGCTAACACCATCGGCATAAATACTTTCAAAAGTCTGTTGATAGTCGCCAATGTCCGCTATTCTCTGAGCGACCTCTTCCCACGTACCATCCATCACAATTGGGTTTTGATCAAGGCCATTGGTATGCGCTGCCAAGCTGTCGTACTGACCGTCCCAATTAAACCGAAAATTGTAGGCGAGGTTGAAAATTGTAGGCGTATTGACCTGGGCTGGCACATTCGCAATGCCTTTCGAGTAGCGCGCTGCCTCTGCGCCTCCGGCTTCCATTTTATGGCAGCTTGCGCACGAAACCTGTCCGCTTTTTGATAGACCAGGTTCCTTAAAAAGCCTTGCGCCCAGCGCATACTTGTCCGAGTCGTTAAAAGCCGCAGCGGGAATAGCCTGAATCGGCTCTCTTTCGCTACGGGTAATTTCTATTGGGCGGTCAGCTTTTAATACTGCCTCAGGTATTTGCAACTGTTGCCAGATGAGTGCGATCGCTACGGCAACAACAGCTAGCCCAACACGATAGATCCGGCGCAAGCGCTGTCGAGATAGCCATTGAGATAAAGGAGCCTTACTCATATCTACGGGTTATTGCAATTTCTCAACATTATTTCAGTCTACAATTTAAACTCCAAATACTACGTAGACAGCTATCAGTGCCTTTTGTTGCACTGCTTGTATATCTATTAGAGTATATCTATAGAGAAAAGTTTATGCGTCAGTCAACCCTTGAACCCGCTATGAACGCAATGTTCGCAAGCTCAAATTCAGGCGCAGTCGCTCTTTCAGGCGATATTCTCCTCGTAGATGATACGCTAGACAACTTAAAAATACTGACCGCCTTGCTACATCAGCGCGGGTACGATGTTCGCGGCGTTACCACCGGTTCTGCGGCTTTAATGGGCGCGACGGCTCAGCCGCCCGATTTGATTTTGCTCGATATCAACATGCCTGGAATGAATGGTTATGAGGTCTGTCAGCGGCTTAAGGCCAATCCTCAGACCCGTAAAATCCCGATTATTTTTATCAGTGCTCTAGACGAGGTTTTTGACAAAGTGAAGGCGTTTGCAGTCGGTGGCGTTGACTACATTGCCAAACCTTTTCAGGTAGAGGAAGTCTTTGCCAGAATTGAAAATCAGCTCGCCGTTCAGCGTCTACAAACCCAGCTCTACCGGCGAAATAGTCAGCTTCAGGCCGCAGAGCGTGAGCTTAGTGAGGCCTTAGAAAAATCGCGATCGCTCAACGATAGAATTGCCGAAATGTCCGCGCTAGAAGAGCGAAACCGCATTGCCCGCGACATTCACGACTCGCTTGGGCATGCCCTAGTCGCCCTCAATATTCAGCTCGAAGCTGCGCTCACGCTGTGGCGTATCGACACCGATCAGGCCTACACCTCTCTCACAGAGGCTAAACAGCTGGGCTCTAACGCGCTTGCCTCCGTGCGCACCTCTGTTTCCGAAATTCGTTCCGACGTTTTGCAAGGCAAAATTTTAGAGCAAGCCTTAGACACGCTACTGTCAGAATTTCAGCTGACCACTCAAATTGAGCCCACCGCAAAACTCGATTTGAGGTATCCCTTTCCCAACGCTGTTAACGTTGCGGTCTATCGCATTGTTCAAGAGGCCTTAACCAACATTTGCAAGCACGCTCAGGCAACAGCGGTTCATTTAGAACTGGTCACAACACAGCAAAATCTGCGGCTTTCTCTTAAGGACAACGGCGGCGGCTTTTGTCTTGATTCGCAGCCGTCTGGCTTTGGCTTGCAGGGCATGCAAGAGCGCTCAGCAGCGCTAGGCGGGCGGCTCACCGTGACCAGCGACACCGGAAAGGGCTGTCATATTGTGGCTAGCTTTCCAAGGATTTCGGGCTGAAGTGCTGCACACTTTGCTAAATATAGCAACCTCAATCTACGGTCAGTTTCTCTACTAAAACTGAGGCTGTAAAGACAGTTTTCCTCTACGATAGAATCAAGCTTAGGCTGGGTCTTTGAAGTCAGTCTATGATTCGCGTCACAAAAGCAAAATCAGATTGGCAAAATCAGATTGGCAAAATCAGACTGTTCGAGCCATAACCGAATACCCGCTACTCAGTTTGGTGCACTAGGATGATTCGCGTACTCATAGCAGAAGACCAGGAAATTGTTAGGAGAGGGCTAAAGGTTCTACTGGCTACTCAGCCTGATATAGAAGTTGTTGGCGAAGCTGAAGACGGCCAGCAGGCAATTGATATGACCCTTGCGCTAGAGGCAGAGCAACAGCGACCGGACGTTGTTTTAATGGATGTTAAAATGCCGGGAGTAGACGGGGTTGCGGCGACTAAAGCCATTATGGAGAAGTTCCCAGATACTAAGATTGTTGTGCTCACCACCTTTGAAGACAATCAGTTTATCTCAGAGGCACTGAGCTATGGCGCGAAAGGCTATTTGCTAAAAGATACGCCATTAGAAGAGCTAACGGATGTCATTCGCTCTATCGCTAGAGGCTATACCCAGTTTGGCCCTGGCATTTTAGAAAAGCTGGTGAGTACTGAGCAAGGCGCTTCTATTGGGCAGCCTGCTGAAGCAGAGGCCAAGCCGTCTCAAGCAGAGCTACCGCCTGGATTTGTTAGCCTGACGCCAAAAGAGAAAGAAGTCCTTTATTTAATTGCGCAGGGCTTAAACAACAAAGAGATTGCCGCTGCTTTGTTCGTCTCTGAAGGCACGGTGCGCAACCATATTTCTCACGTTTTGGGGCGTTTGAACGTACGCGATCGCACTCAAGCCGCCATTATTGCCAATCCTTTTTTAGCCTACCTAGCCCCTGAAGAAGCCTGCTAACAGGATTTTTTCTAGAGATGCCTCGACACCCAGGGGATGAGAACCTTAGAAAGATTCGCAGAGTTGGTAGAGCAAAGTGGAAACGGCTGATTGGCTACCACCGCCGTTCAATTGCTGAGACTACGATGTTTTGGCTTAGAACAGCGTTTGGTGGTAAAGTTTCTTCTCAGCAGAAGGGCTCGATAGCTGACCATTCCCTTTTTTATGTTGGTGCAACAACGCCATAAATAGTTAATAGGTCGCTAGGTACACTTAAAGCTTCGGTCTAAGGAACACTTTTATCTATATTAATCGACATGTTTCAAGCGATGCGGTATACCCCAGACACACTGAGAAACTTACTTGGTAGTCCTAAACGAGTAAGGCTGAGAAAACAACTGAGCTAGCGAGCAGCTGAGCGTTCTAAACAGTCTTCAATTTTGCTGAGCAGACGCGGTAGGTCGATAGGTTTGGTGTCGTAGTCATCGCAGCCTGCGGCTAGGGCTTTATCGCGATCGCCCGCCATCGCATGAGCCGTTAGTGCAATCACTGGAATCTGACAAGTCTGAGCACTGGCCTTGAGCCGTTGTGTCGCTTCCCACCCGTCCATCACTGGCAAACTAATATCCATCAAAATTACCTGCGGCTGCTCCGAAAACGCCTTCTCTACGCCCTCTGCACCGTCACTAGCAACAGCAACCTCGTAGCCCGATCGCTTGAGGCGGCGAGAGAGCATATCAGCATTCAGCTCGTTATCTTCTACTAGCAAAACTTTTATTGGCAGCGCCGTTTGTGGTAACAAGTCTGATTTCTCCTCTGAAGGAGCCTCCGTCTTCAATGGTTGAAAGGGGTCTGTCTGCCCAATCTCTGCGGCCTGCTGCTGACTGGCATAGGTGAGTTCGGCCTGAAGCGCGGCGATTTGCTCAGTGAGCATTTCATTTTGGCTCCTGAGCTGCTTGCGCTCTATGTGCTGAGTAACCTTTGTTTTTAGCATCACTGACTGATAGGGTCGCATGAGATAGTCAGTCGCACCCATTGCGATGTTTCGCACAACCGCTTCCCACTCATCAGGAGCCGCGATGACGATAACAGGGGTATTTCGGCTGTTTTGGTGCTGCTTAATCTGCACCAATATCTCTGATCCGTTGGCTTCTGATAAGTTTATTTCCGATAGGATTAAATCGTAGGGGGTGATTGCGATCGCATCCAAAGCAAGCCTACCTGTCTCCGCCACTCTCACCTGAAAGCCCTGATTTTCAAGATGCCGCGACAGCAGCGCGCAGTTATAGGCATCGTTGTCTATCACTAAAATCCGACTGTCTTTTGCAAATGTTAAAGACTTGTCTTCTGGCGAAATTTGTTGCAAATAGGGCTGAGCTGCTACCTCTTGGCTTTCACTGAGTTTGTCAACATCAGAGGTTTGAATAAATTCAATATGTTGTTCCACCAAGCCGTCGAGTCCATTTACCTTGCTCAGCAAGTTCTGAGCCGACATGTAAATCCGGTCTAAGTCCGGTCTAAAATCTGCTGGAGACTCTTCTAGTAATATCTCGCAGTAGCCAACAATGGTGCTTAGCGGCGTCAGCATCTCTCGGCGCAAGATAGGGGCAAACAGATTTGCTTCCTGTTGCTGAACCTCGACTAGGGCCGGATTTAAAACGGCATGAATCAGTCGCTGTAGCTGCTCGCTGGAAGTGCGAATCTTTTGAATATCGTTGCGTAAGGTTTCCGGAACATCTGAGTACTGAGGCTGATTGAGCGCGTCTAAAAGCAGATCGCTGTAGCCGATTAGGCTATAGAGCGGCGGATCGAAATCCTGACGGCGCAGTCGAGTTCGCAGCAGTCGCTGAAGGTGCAGCTGAAGAGAGGTTTGCTGAGAAGATCCAGACTGCTCGGAGGTGGCAGAGAGCGGTGCAGTGAGCGTGAGCAGCCGGGTAATTTTAGCAACTAGCTGAGGCAAATCGACGGGCTTGGTATCGTAGTCATCGCAGCCTGCGGCGATCGCCTTTTCCCGTTCGCCCGTCATCACGTCAGCCGTGAGTGCAATCACTGGAATTGCCTGAGTTTGGGGATTCGCCTTAATCTGTTGGGTGGCCTGCCAGCCATCTAAAATAGGCAGATGCAAATCCATTAGCACTAAATCAGGCCGCTCTGATTGGGCCTTAGCAACTGCCTCGGCTCCGTCGGTAGCGATCGCGACCTCGTAGCCCTTCCGAGTCAACCGGCGAGAGAGCATATCCCGATTAATCTCGTTATCTTCCACCAGCAGAATCTTGTGCATAGCTTAAGCGCCCTCGTGATTAGATAGCCCGTTGTTAGGTAGCCCGTTATTGGACGGCCTTGACGATTCTACGGCTTCACGTGAAGGCGCTGCGAGTAAATGATTAATCTCTTCAATCAAACGCTGCTTACTGCTGCTGCCTTTTTGATAGATCCGCTGCGTTTGGCCTTCTAGCCAGTCGCGCTCTTCAAAGGTGAGATCTTTAGCCGTTAGCACAATAACAGGCAGCGATCGCCACTGTGGATGCTGCCGCAGCTCGCGAATAAACTCAAATCCGTCCATCTCTGGCATCATCAGATCCAGCAAAATAATCTCAGGCTGTTCATTTGCCAGCATTTCCAGCGCTACCCGTCCGTTTTCAGCTTCAAGCACTCGCCATCCGGCCTTTGTCAGCTGCCGGTAAATCATCTCCCGGTTGTCCGCATTGTCTTCTACCACCATCACCGAAGACACCGCGCTTTCGGTGCGATAGGGCTGTAAAAGCGATAGCAAGCGACCGTAGTTAACGGGCTTTAGCACATAGTCAACGGCTCCCAGGGCACTTCCTAAAGACTGGTCGTCTACAAAGGTCACCATCACAACGGGAATGTTGGCGAGTTCTGGGTCTGACTTCAGTCGGCTAAGCACCTCCCACCCGTTGAGATTAGGCATTTTCACATCTAATAAAATGGCCGCAGGCGATCGCTCCTTAGCCAGCCGCAGCCCTTCTTCACCGCTTGAAGTCAAGATTGAATTAAAGCCCTCCCGGCTCAAAAAACGCTGCATAATATCGCGCGCTGCCGGATCGTCATCAATCACCAAAATAGTGCTAGCGCCCGCAATTGAGGAGAGTAGCGTTGTAGATGTCGCGCCTGCTTCCGCTGGAGTCTGTGGTAAACCCACCTGCGTAGGCCCAAGCGGCTGCACAACCTCAGGCAGTGTCATTGTAAACGTTGTTCCCTGGTCAACTTCACTGTCAACTTGAATGCTGCCGCCCATCAGCTCGCAAAACTGCCGGGTAATCACAAGCCCCAGCCCTGTACCGCCGTACCGCCGGGTAGTTGAGGCATCTGCTTGGCTAAAAGATTGGAACAGCTTTGCCTGCTGTGTCGGCGTCATACCAATGCCAGTATCGCTTACTTTAAAAGTAATCCAGCCTGGTTCAGTTTGTTCTACGGCTAGGGTAATCGTGCCGTTTTGAGTGAACTTGCTGGCGTTACTCAACAGGTTAAACAGACTTTGACGGAGCTTAGTCACGTCGGCACGCATAGCGCCAATTTCGTCTGGACAGCTAATTGCGAGCTTATTGTGATTTTTGTCTATCAGAGGAAGCAGCGTGTCGGTGACTTCTTTGAGTAAAGGCGCAATTTCAAACGTCTCTAGAAAAAGCTCCATCCTGCCCGCCTCAACTTTAGACAGATCTAAAATGTTGTTGATTAGTCCTAGTAGATGCTTGCCTGCACCGTGAATTTTCTGTACGTCGGGCACTAGCTCAGGCGTGCCTCGGTCGGTGATTTCTTCAACCAGCATTTCGCTGTAGCCGATAATAGCGTTCAGCGGCGTGCGCAGTTCATGGCTCATGTTCGCCAAAAACTTACTCTTGGTCTGACTGGCTTCCTCAGCTTGGGCAGACGCTAGCTGAGCTACTTTCATGCTTTCTGCTAGCTGCGCGGTGCGGCGGTCAACGGCCTGTGCAAGATTTTGCTCACGGATGGCTACTTCTTGCGCCATCCGCTGAAAGGCGCGGGCCAGCTGACCTGGTTCGTCGGCTCGGCGGGCCACGCGATGAATGCTAGGCGAATAGAACGCTTCGACTTTTTCCGCGGTAACGCTGCCTGCCGTTAGGTTTTGAGCGATCTCAGTCAGCTGCCTCACCGGACGAATCACTCGCCGCTTGAGCAGTCTATTAATTAACAGCGACAGCATCGTGAAAATAGAGACAAAAATCCCCATCGTCAGCACTAAATACTGATTTCCTTTAGCAAACACCTCATCAGAAGGGACGTAAATGGTTTGAGCGGCCACAATATCATCAAGCTGCCAGCCAAAGCCGTGCTCTGTGCCAAAGCTAGCCAGCTGGCTTTTGGGAGCTGCCTCGGGCGTACTGTGGCACTGCAAACAGCTAGCGGCGGTTACTTTCAGCGGGCGAGCGGTAAAAAACTGTTCTACCCCAGCTAAATTTCGATAGCCTGTGAGCTTCTTTAGATCGGGCTGAGCGCGAAATCTCTCTACGAGTCCAGCTTCAAACTCGTCCGCTTTATCTCTTAGGTTCGTAGGATTCAGCGTGGCTTCTTTGTAAAAGAAATCGCTGTATGCAGGCTGCTTGCGAAAGTTCTCAAACACTGTAATCGCTGAGTAGGCAGGCACCGTTTCGCTGATGAATTCGGGGCTGTTAGCGAGCTGCTCTTGTAGTAACGGGGCGACGCGATCGCTCGTATAGCTCCTCACCGCGTTCATCGTCTGGGTTAAAATCTCCGCCTTGGTCGTAATTTCATCTTCAGCCTTGCTCTGCATAGCCGAAGAGAGCGTAATCCCGCTCAGAATAATGCCGCTCACGAAAATCAAAGTGAGCAGTAAAGAAAATTGGGTTCCAAGCTTAAGTTTTCTGAACATTTCTAACTCTCGTACTTTGCAATCTTCGCCTGTGGGGTAGCGATCGCCCGCTCGCTCACGCCCTTCAGTAAACTATAGGCCTTAATTTGACGACAGGCATCGAATAATTGTCATGCACCAGATCGTGACAATTATCATATTGCGTTTATCTCTCAGATGCGCTTAGCGCCAGATGACTAGTGACTACAGCGAACGTCACAAAACCTAATTTCTATTTGAATTGCGACCTATCAACCTAATTACATTTGTCACAGCTCATTTAATGACATTTATAGGATGTTCTACAGCCGCTGAAATTCTACCTTTAAGTTATCGAATTCAGCTATTCGGTTGCTTGCACACTAGGCGTAAAAAAACATGTATCAATTCACAATAGAGTGGCCAGAAGGTTCTCAACTTCGTTCTAAAACGTTTTCAGCAACCGAAGAAAATCAGCTAAAAGCAGCTCTTTGCATTGGGCGAGATGAACAGTGCGACATTGTTGTGGCTGACGATGCAAATTCGGTTTCTCGCCTACATGCAGAAATCTTTTTTAAGTCTGAACAGAAAAAGCTTTATCTGCGAAACGCTACTGGAAATCGTCCTCAGTCTAACTTTGTGATGGTTGATGGCCAGAAGGTTGTCAAACAAGAAGCTGTGCTAAAAACGGGCAGCAAAATTCAGCTAGGCAAGCTGATGCTTACTATTCAGTCTCTTGAAACTTCCCAGCCGCCAGCTAGTATCTCTCAAAATCATCAGCTTCTTCACCATCAAGAATATGGGCTGCAATGCATCAATGGTCACCAGGTTTCCTACGACCATGTGAGGCTTTTCTGCCCGTACTGCGGCACCGCATTGCAGGCGGTTGACACGGTAATTATTTCCAGCACCGATAAGCAAGCTTAATGCCAATCTACCGATCTTTTACTTAGGATAAACTGCGATGGAAATTCAACTGACTTGGACAAATCCCGTAAATAAAGAGCAACAGCAGGTGAGAGGCTCACTGCCAATCGCCTTAGGCAGAGACTTAGAAGACATGCCTTCGGAAATAGAAGGACAGCCTGTTTCTCGCATTGTTTTAGAAAGTGGACAAATTTCGCGCTTTCACCTTTTGCTAACAGAAAGTGATGGCCGGGTGCTAGCGAGCGATCGCAGTAGAAACGGAACCTATCTAAACGGCCAGCGTTTTCACCAAGCAGAACAACCCATCGTCAGTGGCGATCGCCTCCAAATAGGCGCTTGCAACATCACGCTAGCATGGCGCTCACCCCGTCAGGCCGACGCCACTCAAGTTGTTGCACTCCCTTCAACCATCCGTGCCGTAGATCCCAACGCCACGGATATCTACCCAGGAGAGATTGCCGAGCAGACAGAACCTTCTCTGCCTTCCGCAGTGACGCTATCGACTACCATTATTTTTAATCCAGAAACCGATAATCCCGAGCCCTACCAACCGCTAGAGCTTCTGCCCACTCTCGATCAATTCCCTCCACCAAGACTATTTTCTGAGCCGTTTGTTTCAGTGCAGGCAATTCACGCTACCGGCAAACCTGTTGAAGAAGTGGACTATGCGGCGCTAGGCGGTGGTTTGGGCAGCTTTGCTTGGGTAGATGCGCTCCGAGTGTATGGCGTTAAGCCCGGTCGGATAGCGGTGTTAGGATTAGAGAAGAAGCCTTACGGGCGCTATAAAAAACTATGCCGTAACTCTCAAATTCCGCTGCATGAGCGCATTCGTTCAGGCTCTGACTCTTGCCCAGACAACCTTTGGGGATGGCCAGGGTACGCGCTGAGAGAAGCTTGGAGCGACGCGCTTTCAGGGCACGCGAGTTCAGCACTCAAGCATCTGTGGAAAGTGTTTGCTGAACCTGCTTTTGCAGATACCTATACGCCTAGAGCCGGTAGGGTCTTTGACTCATTAGATCGCGAAGCAGAGCGTATTGGCTGGGATAGTATGACGCGCTATGGCCGCATTCGAGCCATCCGTAAAACAGAAGATGGCCGCTACTGCATTGCCTACACCGTTCCAACGCGCCAGGGTAACCGCGATCATCGATTTTTACTCGCCCGCTACGTTCACCTAGCTACCGGCTATCCGGCGGTGCGCTTCTTGCCCGACCTACAAAAGTTTAGAATCGAAACCGGCGATTTTCAAACCGTTGTAAACGCCTACGAAGATCACGAAAATATTTATCAGCATTTAGAACAGAAAGGCGGAACGGTTGTGGTTCGCGGGCGAGGGATTGTCGCTTCTCGAATTATTCAAAGGCTGCATGAACTGCACCAGCGCAATCCTAGAGTGAACGTGGTTCATTTGATGCGATCGCCTAAAAAAGAAGGCTATCGGTACGGGTTTGCGAAGCGCGCTATTCGCAATCAGTGGGAGTTTCAGCCCTACAACTGGCCGAAGGCTACCTGGGGTGGTGATATGCGAAAGCAGCTAGAAGCCGCTAGCCCTCAGGAGCGATATGAGCTGCTGAAGGCCTGGGGTGGCACCACCACCGCCGAGCGTCACGACTGGCAGGACATTGTTCAAGATGGACTGCAATCAGGCTGGTACAAGATTGAATTTGGTTCAGTAGAACGGGTTGAGCGCAGCAATAGTGGCAAGCTGCTGACCTACATCAACAGCAACAACCGTGACGTTCAAATCAAAATTGAGGGAGACTTCATTATTGACTCAACCGGGCTAGAGGCTAAGCCACAGGATAATCCGCTTCTGGCAGATTTGTTAGAGCAGTACCAGGTTCCGCTGAATCCGCTAGGCCGTTTGGAGGTTGAAAACGACTTTGAAATGAAGACAATGCGCAATGGGAAAGGGCGTATGTATGCGGCTGGCGTGCTGACGCTAGGTGGGCCGTATGCCGCCGTCGATACTTTTCTCGGGTTGCAGTACTGCGCTCAGCGGTCGGTGTATGGCTTAGCGAAGGCGAGAGCAAAAGGTATTCGTTATTTAGATGGATTGAGATCTCTGTGGCAGTGGATGAAATGGGCGACTAATCAAGCGCCTTAGAGATCTCAGAAGGACTTCAGAAAACTTAAAACAACAACACTCAGAGGAATTATGACACCTACTTTATTCGGTCGCTGGCAAACGCGCTGCTTTCTCCTAGCAACCATTGGCATTTTAGTCAGTCTTCCTTTCACCTTTGGAACGCTTTCAAGATGGGGAGAACCTGGACAAGGCCTCGCTTACTTTTGGGTTTTGCTCTACGTCGGCATATTCGGCCTCGGCTGGGATATTCTCTACGATTTTCTACAGAGGTTTATGTGGGATCACGACTGGCCTGGAGCTTTTCAGTTTTTAGCCGCGATCGCAGAAGGCCTCTACAAAACCATCATTCTCGATGAGCTAAATCCCACGGTCGATTTAGAGCTGCTACCTGAAGAACCGATTGTTCAAACACTGCTTCGTAAGCCCAAAGGCACCGAAGTCATCATCACAGGACGCTGTAAAAATCAGCCCGCCTATTTTCAGCTGGCTAGCGCTCACTCAGAGGTGTTTTGCCATAAGCACTATGCCGAGCGTGGCGTAGAGCTTAAGCGTGGGGTTGATTTTTAGCTTTCTAGCGACGCATCCGCGCGTAAGATATTCCGCTTAGAAGTCTTCGCGTAGTATTCTCTATCTAGGTACGACGTTTTGGCTTTTTAGACATTCGCTTCTTCAATCGCTTCAGATCCCCGCTTAGTATCATCGTCCGCTGATCTCTAAGGCCAAACAGTCGCTCACAAAAGGACAATGCCTCTTCGTAAGCAGATACAGCTTTAGATAGGTCTTGACGCTTCTCGTATAACCTACCTAGTGCGGCAGTACGCATGACAAAAAGATTATTTTGAGTTGTCCGGCGATCTCGCTGAACCTGCTGCCATCTCTCTAACATTGAAATAGTCTCTTGGTCTCGACCCATCGCTTTATAGAGATCCACTAAGTTGCTCAGGCTAGCTTCCGTATGAGGATGATTCTCTCCTAACTGTTCTCCACAAATACTAAGAGCGCGGAGATATAGAGGCTCTGCCTTCTCATACTGGCCCATTGCCTTGTAAAGCGATGCTAAGTTATTTAGACTGCTTGCTGTATGATGATGTCTTTCTCCTAACTGTTCTTCACAAATACTAAGAGCGCGGAGATATAGGGGCTCAGCCTCCTCATATTGGCCCATTACCTGGTAAAGCGATGCCAAGTTGTTTATGCTACTCGCTGTACGAGGATGATTTTCTCCTAATTGTTCTTCACAAATACTAAGAGCACGGAGATGTAGAGGCCCCGCCTTCTCATACTGGCCCATTGCCTTGTAAAGCATTGCCAAGTTGTTTAGGCTGCTCGCTGTATGAGGATGATTTTCTCCTAACTGTTCTTCACGAATACTAAGAGCACGAAGATGCAGAGGCTCCGCCTTCTCATACTGGCCCATTGCCTTGTAAAGCGGTGCTAAGTTGTTTAGACTGTCTGCCGTGCTAAGATGATTTTCTCCTAACTGTTCTTCACGAATACTAAGAGCACGAAGATGCAGAGGCTCCGCCTTCTCATACTGGCCCATTATCTGATAAAGCGATGCCAAGTTATCTAGACTAGTTGCTGTATCAGGATGCCTCTCTCCCAACCGTTCTTCGGAGATTCGGAGCGACTGCTCGCAGTTATGTATCGCACTCTTATAGTCGCCGCGTTCCCTCTTGCTATTGCTAAAATCCCGTAATAGCGTAGAGGTATATCGGGAGTTCTTAATCTCTACAAGACTATATGCGCACTGGGCATGAGTAAATAATGCTTCAGCTTCTTTATAGTTTGCAGAACGTATCTCAAGAACCCCTCTTAAGTAGAGTAAAAATCCACGTCCAAATGCGTCTAGCCGACCTTTACTATCATGCTCCATAAAGCCCTGAAGCGTAGACCGTATGTAGTCAAGTTGGTTGTATGTCCACCAGTTAACAACTTGGTCTAATAGTCGGCCCTTCTGTGCATCTTTTTCATTAAGAACCTCGTGATAACAAAACTCCACCTTTTTCTCTAGAGAGGCACCTACCTCAAAAAAGTAGTCTGCCGCTCGCTGAGATAGGGCCAGAAATTCGGCTCTATCCTGTGCCCATAGCTGCTTTAGCAACACTTCGCGCGTTAACTCATGAATGTTGTAGTAGCCTTTTCCCGAAAACGTTTCTACAAACGTCAGTGCCTGCAACTCAGCATAAAGCTTCGCTACTGAATCTCTTAGCTCTGGACGCAGTGCAACTAACACTTCAGCATCAAAAAAATGAGGAATAGCTGCCGCCCAAAGCATAGAAACCAGCGCCTCTGACATCTGGCTCATCTGCATTTCCAGCAACACCCACTGCCGATCCGTCTCTGTCTCAGCCTGCTGTACTCGCTTTAGTAATTCTTCTATGCTGACCAATTTTGTACCGCTAATGACAGCATTTGGTGCACATTTGCCGGATGACCCCTACCGCCTAGCATAATTGCCTTAACAGCTTCTTCCGGCAGGTCAGAACAAAAGCGACACCACTCAGTTACCTCAATAATAGGCTTTAGTGGAAAATGCTCACATTCGTCTCCCCATACAGAATTGTAGGGATCTGGAATAGACTGTCCTGCAACAACAGAGACCACGTTCTCAAGCTGACGCTCTACAGCCCTTAACCACTGGCTCTCTATCCATTTTTGCAAAGGTTCAATAGCCATCTGATACGTATCTAACGTCACCACGGTACGATGCTCCAGAGCAGCCAAATCAATAAAGAAAGCCTCCTGTAGCTGAGCCAATCGGTAATCGTGTGTCGCTGCATCAGCGCTAGAATTAATCGCAATTGAAATAGTCTTTTCCGCTGCAATATCATTGTCAGAAAAATCAACGCCGCCTTGAACAAATCCTCTGACCTTGCCAGTAAAGGTCTTAAACTGATCGCGACCTAGATCGACCACTACCTGTGAAAGAAACGCCGCTACGCTGGTCACGCCCTTACAATCAAACGGCACATATTTAACCTCGCTAGGGCACTGCTGCTTGAAGCGATTCAGCAGGGAAGTTTTTCCCATGCCAGAGGAACCTTCTACAAGCATGATGCAGCAGTCATGCTTACCCGCCGCCATCTCCAAAAATATTTCTAGCTCTTTCGTCCGGTTCGCTAAGTTCCGCAGCTTTGGCATTAGTCAACGTTAGGGGCTTTTCTGATCAGGAACATTGCTCGACGGCTCATCATAGCCTAATTCTATTTTCTGCTTACCATCTACGTCATTCTCAGAAAAATCAGATTTTTGCATCCGATACTCGCCCTCACCCCGTAGCTTGTTACCCTTAAACATAACGCCTGTCGGTTGTTCGTCCGAAACGTTTGGCACCTTATCATCCATCTTGGCTTTCATTTTGGCCTTGCTCCCATCTACCGATAGCTCCGAAAGGCGACTACGCAAAAGCATAACGATTACGACCACGCCAACTACGACAATAGCAGTCACTAAAACAGCATTTGTGTCCATCTATACTCTCAACGTTTTGATGATTATCTACCAATTTGAGCCAGATCGTCTTTAAGCATAAACTTAAGCGACGCCATAGCCGGTATATGGCCTCTTGTAGGGTGGATGCAAGCCTAATACAATGTCATTTTTTGGAACGCCCATATCAATTAGCTCTTGTCCGACATCGCTATCAGTTGTGTTTTGCTGAAGCCAGACCTTACCGTCTTTGATATCAAAATGAAGAACAGTATGGTACACACGGTCTAAATCATCCCATCCAACGCTCATCAGCTGATAATGGTCGCGAGCTATATCAAAAAATAACTCGCTTTCAATATCTTGGTCATCATTCCAGCATCGACTGTACTGCTTTAGCAAAGCTTGAACAGCCTCTCGATATTGCCCTAATCTATCCACTGCTCTATTTCCTCCAACTTTGGATTGTATACAATCAGCTTTAGCTTGTGCTGTTCTATAGCAGTTTGCGCAAAGCGGCTTTGAAAAAAGGTTTTGTATACCTCTTTGGGCACTGCTAGGTAGAGAAGCCGATCCGGCTGCTTCTCATCCAACATAATTCTATAAACTAAAAACTGACCCAGCGCAGTATGAAAGTCGCTGATAAGAGACGGACTGACGAAGCTTTTGATCTCGACAGCAATCTTTTCCTCTCCGCGCTCCGCTGCAATGAGCCGTTCAGCTGCCAAATCAATTTTTACTTTTATTTCATCCCATTGCAACTCCAGAGGGTCGCTAGAGATCTGCCACTGTTCCTTTTCAAGCCCACGCTTGACAGACTCATGAAATACGTCTTTTCTGCTCATAATTCAGCTACGTCCTAAATGATTAGCGTTGCAAACGCAGCCTTCTAAGCACGGGCGATCTTAAGCATTTCGTTTCCACCGGGCTGAAGCTCGTAGTCTACTTTTTCAATTGTGCCTTGGTAGGTGGCTTTCTCCAAGTGCTTAATCACAGATACTAGATAAGGAGACTTTTCTTGGCTGAGAGTTAGCAGCGGAAAGATTCTCACTGTCTGACACACTCTAAGCATTTCCTCGATGGCCGCTACGTGAAAAGCCTTGTCGAACTGAGCTGAGTACAAAAACAGAAAGTGTGAGCAAAGACCTATATCAAAGGTGTTGTCCGCGTAAGCGAGCCGAGGCAGTTCTCCTACGGTATAGCGTCCCTGCTGTTTTCCGGTGTCGTAGTCGGCTGCAAAGTTTTCGGTGACTCGGGTTCTATGCTCTTTTAAATCGTCTGCTGATTTGTGATAGCGCCATACCCAGTCGCCAGGCGTTGCTTTGATTTGGTCGATGATGTTGTCGCATGCGGCGTAGAAGCGATCGCGTATCTCAACTGCACTAAACGCATACAGCGGATCAACCGACTGAATCTGATAGCCTTTAGCGGTGCCTTCAGCATTGAAGCTCGCAGGGCCGTCGGCAACGCTGAGGATTGAGGATTGCAAATCGCGATCGCTCAAGGAAAACATTTTGATGTATTCGTCTAGCGATCGCCCAAAAGGCACCACCTGATCCAGCTGCATTGCCATAAGTACTCCTAATCAGCCACTTCCGTTTTAACCTTTTCAGTGGCAGACGCTTTAGTTGTCTTTTTAGCCGCTGCCGTACGAGTTGCTGCCGTGCCTGCTTTAGCGCCTGACGTAGCTGTCGTTTTAGAACTGCTCGCCTTAGTTGACTTCTTCTCGGTGGTTGTTTTCTTAGCAGTGGCTGCTTTTTTAGTGGTACTTTTCTTCGCCGTTGTCTTCTTTGTCGCTGCTTTCTTCGTTGTGCTCTTCTTCGCCGTCGTCTTCTTTTTAGTCTTCTTCTTCGCAGCACCGCCCTTCTCTGCTAGCAGCGCCACCGCTTCTTCCACCGTCACCTCTTCAGGCTTTTTACCCTCTGGAATAGAGGCATTCACCTTACCGTGCTTCATGTACTGCCCATACGGCCCGTCGTACACATTAATCGGCTCATCATCGGCCGGGTGCTTGCCAATCTCATAAATCGGCGTAACGGTCTTACGACCCCGTGTTGATTTCGGCTGCGACAGTATCTCTAACGCGCGCGGTAGCTCAATGGTGAGCATGTCATCAGGTGCCTTAAGCGAACGGTAGTCATCCTTCCCGTCTTCTTTGCCCTTGGTGTACACAATGTAAGGGCCAAACCGGCCCAGGTTCGCCTTGATTTTGTTGCCTGTTTCAGGGTGAACGCCTAGCAAACGCGGCAAAGATAGCAGCGAAACCGCCATTTCTTGAGTCACATCTTCTGCCTTCACCCCTTTAGGCAAAGAGGTGCGCTTAGGCTTTTTATTCTCTTCGGTGACGTCGCCAAGCTGCACATACGGGCCAAAGCGGCCGATCAGCATGTACATGGGCTCGCCCGTTTCAGGATGAAGGCCGATTTTCTCCGGCCCTTCTGTTTTCTGCTTCAGCAGAACTTCGACCTGCTCATCATCCAAATCAGCCGGACTCACGCCATTCGGAATAGAGGCCCGAACCGTCTCATCATCTCTCTCAAGCTCTACATACGCGCCATACTTACCAATGCGCACCTTGGCGATCAAATCATTGAGATCAACGGTTCTCGCTTCGGTCGGATCAATGTTGTCCTGACGCTGATCGACCTGGCCAGCAAGACCCTTATCTCCGTTATAAAAAGACTTTAGGTAAGGCAGCCATTCAGCGCTACCTGTCGAAATTTCATCGAGCGTTTGCTCCATGTTCGCGGTGAAGTGAACATCTACCAGGTCAGGGAAGTTTTTCTCTAGTAGCCCAGTGACTGCAAACGCTGTAAACGTGGGCACCAGGCTGTTGTTGATCAGTTCAGCATAGCGGCGAGTCACAATTGTGCTAATAACCGTCGCATAGGTACTAGGACGACCAATGCCTTCTTTTTCTAAAGTCTTTACCAGACTCGCTTCTGTATAACGGGCAGGCGGCTGCGTTTCGTGACCAATCGCGTCTAGACCAGCACAATCTAAGGCATCGCCTTTTTTCATCGCAGGCAACACAATCTCCTGGTCTTCAATGGCCGCATCAGGATTGTCAGAACCTTCTACATAAGCTCGGAAGAAACCGGGAAAATCAATGCGCTTACCGGTTGACTTGAAGATTGCATCGCCTACTTCAATTTGAACGGTGATGTTAGTCTGTCTAGCCTCGGCCATCTGCGTGGCGACCGTGCGCTTCCAAATTAAATCGTACAGTCTTAGCTCGCGCTCTTTTAGCGGTGTGTCTTGGGGCGTGCGAAACACTTCCCCTGAAGGGCGAATGGCTTCGTGGGCCTCTTGAGCACCTTTGCTTTTGGTTGAAAACTGGCGGGGCTTGGGGCTGAGGTAGTCTTTACCGTATTTGTTTTCCACACAGCTGCGGGCGGCTGCGATCGCCTGCTTAGACAAACTCGTAGAATCCGTCCGCATGTAGGTAATAAAGCCTTTCTCATACAGCCCTTGAGCCGTCCGCATCGTGTCCTTAGCAGAAAGTCCTAGCTTACGGTTTGCCTCCTGCTGCAATGTCGAGGTAGTAAATGGCGGTGCAGGCTTACGCGTATTGGGCCGCTCCTCCAAATTTGAAACGCTCCAAGCGCTAGATCCTAATCGAGTTTTCAATGCCTGCGCTTCTTCTTCATTTAAAAGAAGAACGTTGCGACCAGCCTTGACTTTTCCTGTGGACTCATCAAAATCGCTGCCGTTAGCAACACGAGTACCACCGACCGACACCAGCTTGGCGTCAAAAGGCGTTTTGCTCTTTAAAAGGGCCGCTTTAAGATCCCAATAAGATCCTCTACGGAAGGCACGTCTCGCCCGCTCTCGCTCAACTAATAGGCGAACAGACACAGACTGTACGCGTCCGGCAGAAAGCCCAAACGCAATCTTTTTCCACAGCAAAGGTGAGACGGTATAGCCCACCAGCCGGTCTAAAATGCGGCGGGTTTCCTGCGCGTGAACCAGCTTGTCGTCAATTGTTCGACAGTTAGAAAGTGCCTCTTGAATGGCCTCTTTCGTAATCTCGTGAAACACCATTCGCTTAGTGGGCACCTTCGGCTTCAGCACCTCTAGCAAATGCCAGCTAATGCTTTCACCCTCGCGGTCTTCATCAGTAGCCAGTACCAGCTCATCCGCTTCTTTCAGCGCATCTTTGAGGGTTTTAACCACCTTCTTTTTATCTGCCGGGATCACATACAAGGGCTCAAAATCAGCCTCTGTGTTCACGCCAATTTGCGCCCACTTCTCTTTTTTTACCTTCGCCGGTATTTCTTTAGCCGACTTAGGCAAATCGCGAATATGTCCCATCGAAGCCTCTACCCGATAGCCCTTTGGCAGGTAGTTGCGAATGGTTTTGGCTTTAGTAGGTGATTCAACAATAACAAGCGTAGACATACGACCTATGCGGTGATAACGGATGGGTTAACAGCGAGCGAGTAGCGAAACAAACTGCGTTTTCTTAAACAGACAAAACTTCAGGTAGACGAAATAGATAACGCTTTATAGATTCTAGATATTGAGGAGAGTCTATGCGAGTTTGATATGAAGCATTCCCAGGTGAGGGTTACTTGAGACTACATCGTGGCGGCTATTCGCTGTAAACGAGGTGAGTGGTCAAACCGTTCACATCAAATTTCCTCTATTTATAGCGATAGATCAAAAAGTGCCAATCCGTCTACCCCAGTTTCCGACCCTTCGCTAAGTCTTGGTCAAACTAGCGAACATCGGCAGAACAGTAAATCCGCTAATTACCGCACTGTTTTCGTTGTAGCGCTCTTCTGAATAATTTGCTTGTTAATTTTTCTCTGGTTTTTTCTTTGGGCTTGCCCCACTTTCAAAATTATTCAAAAGAGCATTGGGATTATCGGAAAATACACGGTAAGCTTTCAAGTGGAAAACCTTATTAGGCTCCTTTATTGGGCCGTAGTCGATGGACTTTGCCAATATTGCCGCTCAGCTGAATGCGGGCATCATTTTGCCAGAAGGGATTGTGATAGTCACGATCATGGCAATTATTATTACCGATATTGTTGGCGGTAGAGCCGTTACTAAGTGGCTCCCTTACGTGGCCATATCGGGTCTGCTTACATCAATCGTAGCCCTTTATTTTCAGTGGGGCGCTCCCGAACCCATTGGCTTTTTAGGCGCATTCAACGGCGACGACTTAAGCATTGTTTTTCGCGGCATTATTGCCCTCTCAGCGACAGTCACCGTGCCCATGTGCATTCGCTACGTAGAGCGATCGGGCACCGCCTTAGCTGAATTTTTAGCGATTCTTCTCACCGCAACCCTCGGCGGCATGTTCCTCTCAGGAGCCGACGAACTCGTTACGGTTTTTGTCTCTTTAGAAACGCTCAGTATCTCCTCCTATTTGTTGACGGGATACATGAAGCGCGACCCGCGCTCTAACGAAGCGGCCCTCAAGTATTTGCTCATCGGCGCAGCCAGTGCGGCCATTTTCCTTTACGGCATGTCTCTGCTCTATGGCCTATCTGGCGGCGAAACCAACCTCAGTCTCATCGCCTCTCAAATCGCAGCGGCTAACGAAGAAGCGCCTATTGGCCTCATCATTGCGCTCGTATTCGTAATTGCTGGAATCGCCTTCAAAGTAGCGGCCGTTCCTTTCCACCAGTGGACACCTGACGTTTACGAAGGCTCTCCCACGCCGGTTGTGGCCTTCCTCTCAGTCGGTTCTAAAACGGCTGGTTTTGCCCTGGCTATTCGCCTGCTGCTCACAGCCTTTCCAATGGTGTCTGACCAGTGGCGCTTCGTGTTTACGGCCCTCGCCATTCTCAGCATGATTCTAGGAAACGTCGTCGCCCTTGCTCAAACGAGCATGAAAAGGCTGCTGGCCTACTCCTCGATTGGTCAAGCTGGAATCGTAATGATCGGCTTCATTATCGGTACAGACGCTGGCTACTCTAGCTTGGTTTTCTACCTGTTCATCTATCTGTTTATGAACCTGGGCGCATTCACCTGCGTGATTCTCTTTTCCCTACGCACAGGCACCGACCAAATCAGCGCCTACAGCGGCCTCTACCAAAAAGACCCGCTGCTCACGCTTTGTCTGAGCCTTTGCTTGCTGTCTCTGGGTGGCATTCCGCCGCTGGCAGGCTTCTTTGGGAAAATTTATATTTTTTGGGCGGGCTGGCAAGCTGGCGCGTACACCCTCGTGCTGGTCGGTCTAATTACCAGCGTAATTTCCATCTATTACTACATTCGCGTCGTGAAAATGATGGTCGTCAAAGAGCCTCAGGAAATGTCTGACGTGGTGAAAGCCTATACGGTTAATGACTGGACGTTACCAGGTATGCGACCTTTGCAAGTGAGCTTAATTTTGGCGGTCACGGTGACTGCACTCGCAGGTGTCGCTGCGAATCCTTTGCTTCAGCTAGCCAACAGTTCAGTGGCCCGTACGCCTTTACTTCAGCGCTCTGTACTCATTCGCAATGCAGAAATTGCGGAGAAGCTAGGCCATCAGCAAGTGCCTGTTGCTGATGTTGCACTATCCAAAGCTCCGGTAATTACGAAATAGCTTGAAAGACACAGCAAAATTAAAGAGGTATGCGATCTTAGATCGCATACCTCTTTAATTTTAAAAAGCTCATAGAGCATTGAGATTTGGACAATCAGCGCTTAATTTCGTCTTTCAAGTCAGCTAAGTCTGTGTAGTGATCGGCCAAGTCGATGAGGCTGTCGCTGGTCATAGACTGTAGGCTGACGACCTCAATGGCGGTGCCGCGCTGTGAGAGGACTTGCAGCGCGTAGGCTAGGTTGCCGTCGCCGCCTAGCAGAGTGAGCGTGGAGCAATATTCAGAAATGCGCATCATATCGACGGCCATTTCGACGTGCATGTTGGCTTTGCGTGAGCCATCGGGGAGCTGGGCGAGCTCTTTGCTGACGACGCGGTGGCCGTGGCGGTTGAGCCAGAGCAGGAAGCCGCGCTGCTTTTCGTTTTGAGGATCGACGCCGGTGTAGAAGTAGGCGCGCAGGAGACGACGACCGCGTACGAGGGTGGTGAGCAGGCGGCGGTAGTCTACTTCGATGTTGAGGTGAGAGGCGGCGTAGAAAAGGTTAGAGCCGTCGATGAAAATAGCAATGCGCTCACCTTTCTGCTGCATGGGTTGAAAGGCTGACTGCGAAGCGGGTGCTCGGTTGGGCATGTGCTGGCGAAGGCTGACTGAAGGTGGGATCGCATTGCTACGCTGGCCATTGCCAGTAGGGTAGGCGTTGAAGATTGAAGAAGGCTTTGCACTAGTCTCGGTTGCGCGGGTGACGATTGCCGGCTTGCGATCGCCCGGGTCGCTATTAACTGGCTGAGCATGGGCTTCAGCTTTGGCCTCCTTTTTTGAAACGGACGGCTTTGAAACGCTTACTTTCTTCGTAGCCTGCTGCTTGGAAGGGCTACTGGACTTAATGTCGTCGTTGGCTTGTTTCATAGGAGAGCGTGCAGTCACACGTTTTCTGGCTGAATCTGACTCAGAAGGCTTCAAGAGACTATGTATATATTTCAAAATGTTGCGAACTTTAACAGTCTAATCTGAGCTTGCAGCGGTTCCTAGAATGTCTGCAAATAATTTAATGAATGGCGAGATCTGTTGCTACGTAAGGGGATAGAGCATTTCTCGATAGGTAGAGGCGTCAATAGGGGCCGTGTTGAGAAGTCAGCAGATAGATAGATGACTGGATGCATGATATGTCGAAAAACTGAGTTTGGCGCTGTGTGAATGCTGCTAAAGCGCGGCAGATATGAAGTGTGGCGGATACAAAACGTAGGCGGCATTACGCCCAAAGTTATGAAAGAGTTTACGCAGCTGTTCAAAGCCGTGGATGCTACGACTTCGACAAATGAAAAAGTGAAGGCACTTCAGCGTTATTTTCAGCAGGAACAGCCTGAGAATGCAGTATGGGCGCTTTATTTACTGCTGGGTAAAACCCGTAAACGCCTCATTACGTCAAGAATTTTGAGAGAGATTTTTTTACAGATTTCAGATATTCCTGAGTGGCTGTTTGAAGAGAGCTATTCACACGTGGGCGATTCGGCTGAGACGATTGCGCTGCTGCTGCGAGATACGCCGATTGCACCGACAGGCGCTTCTACAGCGGATGGTAGCACGCCGCTGCATGTGTGGATGGAGGACATTATTCCGCAGGTGAAGTTGCTGGCAAAGACGGATGAAGCGCTGCTCAAAAATCTGGTGATCGACTGGTGGGCTAATCTTTCAGAAGGTGAGATTTTTGTGCTGAATAAGGTGCTGACGGGCTCGTTTAGAGTGGGGGTGAGTGCGAAGCTGGTGATTAAGGCGCTGTCGGCTGAGTATGCGCTGACAGAGGCGGTGCTGTCGCATCGGCTAATGGGTGAAATTGAGCCGACCGCAGGCTTTTATGAGGCGCTAATTGATCCAGATGATGCGGATACGCAGCCGTCGCAGCCGTATCCGTTTTTTTTGGCGTCACCAATTGATGTAGAGAAGTTTGTCGCTGATTTTGAGCGTGACCAGTGGCAGGTTGAGTGGAAGTGGGATGGAATTAGAGCGCAGCTGATTCATCGGGCCGGCCAGACGTTTACGTGGTCGCGGGGTGAGGATTTGATTACGCACCAGTTTCCGGAGCTAGAGGGGGCGGTGCGATCGCTCCCTGAAGGCACTGTGTTAGACGGTGAGATCGTAGCCTGGGACGGCCAAAGCAAAAGTACAGACGCAACGATTCGGCCATTGGACTTTAATTTTTTACAAAAGCGGCTAGGCCGCAAGCGGGTGACTAAAAAGCTGATGGCCGAAAATCCGGTGCACTTTATTGCTTACGATTTGCTGGAAGTCGGTGGTGAGGATATTCGAGAGAAAGAAATGCGATCGCGCCGACACTTATTAACTAACCTCATCGACAGTCATATCCAAACAGATGAGCTTAAAGTGCTGATGAGCTATGCCAAGCCTTTGCCAGTGCAGACGTTTGAGGATATTCAGAACTGGCGATCGCACTCCAGAGAATACGGCGCAGAAGGCCTCATGCTCAAAGCCCTAAATAGCCCTTACCTGGTAGGCCGCAAGCGCGGCTACTGGTGGAAGCATAAGGTTGATCCAATGACGCTAGATGCAGTGCTGATCTACGCGCAGGCGGGTACGGGCAAGCGAGCAAATTTGTTTACGGACTATACGTTTGCACTTTGGACAGGGCAGGGAGAAGGCAAAACGCTGGTGCCTTTTACTAAGGCGTATTCTGGCCTAGATAATCAGGAAATTGAAAAGCTAGACCGTTGGATTCGGCGGCATACCGTTGAGAAATTTGGCCCGGTGCGCTCAGTAGAGCCGCTGCATGTTTTTGAGATTGGCTTTGAAGGCATTGCTGAATCTAAACGGCACAAATCTGGGATTGCCGTGCGGTTTCCTCGCATTCTGCGGTGGCGAGACGATAAGCCAGTGGATGAGGCCGATACGCTGGAGAGTGCGATCGCGCTCCTTAAAACGTATTCATTCGCGCCCGATCTTCAATAGCTTCTATTTAATATCAATCGTGACGCGCTCAGCCAACCGACTAGACCGCGAAGGCGTGGTGAGCTGACAGATCCAGTCGCCGGTTTTGCCCGTTGAGAAAGGAATGAGAGAGCCATCGCTGGCCAAAGCTCGGGTGCGATCGCGACAGTTATAGAGTTCTAAAGGCTGTTTCACCCCGTCGATGCTCACCACCGTTCGATATTCCCAATAGCGAGCCGCGCTGCGTTTGACGCTCACCGCGCAAGTTTGGTGTCCGTTAAACGTTCGACAGAGCTGCGTTTCTGCGGGCGCGCTGACAACATTTAGCAGCCAAACGGCAAACGGCAGCGCTAGCAGCAGAATCACAACAGCCCACCAAACAGAGAGGAATTTATCGATGAATAAGGATTTCAGAAAAAGCATTAAAGCGGTTGGCAAAAACGATTTGAACGCAGGCTTTGACCGCAAAGGACTAGGATGGCAGCGGACACTTCAGTTTTAAAGTGTAGACCTTTGTAGATCCTAATGCTCTCTTGAACACGATTGATTTTAGCGACTTGTATCACTCAACATTTTTGTCAGGCGATCGCCAAACTCTCGGTGCTTGCGATCGCGCTTACAACCTCCCTGGCACTATCAGGCTGTAATGCCACCTCTCAACCAGTCTCTGAGCAAACCATTACGCTAACAATTTCAGCGGCGGCAAGCGTACAGGCGGCTTTAGCGGATATCGATCCGCTGTTTGAAACGGCCTACTCTGATATTGAAATTGCCTACAACTCAGGCGGGTCAGGCGTACTGCAAAGGCAAATAGAGCAAGGCGCACCCGTGGATATTTTCCTGTCTGCCAGTCCGCTACAGATGGATGCGCTGGCTGAAAAAGGCCTGCTAGTAGGCTCATCACGCCATAACTTACTGGATAATCAGCTAGCTTTAATCGGCGCAAAGGCAAGCCAGATTGAGGGGTTCGAATCGATCGGCAGTGCTGAGGTTCAAAAGCTAGCCGTGGGTGAATTTCGTAGCGTGCCAGCCGGTTACTATGCTCAGGCCACGCTCACGGCTTTCAATCTGCTGCCTAAGATTGTGCCGAAGCTGGTTTTTTTCAATAGCGTCAGCGGCGTTTTAGCAGCTGTAGAAAGCGGTAACGTAAGTGCTGGCATTGTTTATAAAACAGACGCTGAGCTGTCAAATCGCGTAAAGGTGTTGGCGATCGCACCCCCGAATACTCACCCCCCCATTCACTATCCCATCGCCATCTTAAAACGCAGCCCGCAGCCCACAGCCGCACAGCAGTACATCGACTTTTTACAGACCCCTGAAGCCACTCAAACCTTCCAGCGCTTCGGCTTTACTACGCTTAGCGAATAGCAACTTTTCGACTCATGCCCCTTCTGATTTCGCTGAAAGTTGCGCTGAGTGCCACCCTCATCACGTTTTGCCTGGGCGTGCCTATCGCGTATTTCATGGCGAGATCCAGAGAACATGGTAGAGGGCGCGGCCAAACCCTGCTCGATAGCATTTTGCTGCTGCCACTGGTGCTGCCGCCAACGGTGATCGGCTTTTTGCTGCTGTGGCTGCTAGGCAATCAGGGGCCGCTACATGTGCTGCTGCCCGCGTTTCCCAATATTGTGTTCACGGGATGGGCGGCGGTGATCACTGCTGTGGTTGTCGCTTTTCCGCTGATGTATCGCACCGGCCGCGCCGCGTTTAGTCAGATTGATCCTCAGCTGTCTAAGGTGGCTCAAACGCTGGGGGCTTCGGAGCAGGCGGTCTTTAAAAAGATAGCGGTGCCGCTGGCGATGCCTGGACTCGTGGCAGGGACGTTGCTGACGTTTGCGCGATCGCTCGGAGAATTTGGGGCTACGCTGATGCTAGCTGGCAATATTCCAGGTAAAACGCAGACGCTGCCGATGGCGGTTTATTTTGCGGTAGAGGGTGGAGATTTTGCGACGGCGACGCGCTGGTCACTGGTGATTGTTGCGATTTCTGGCTTGAGCGTGGTTTTGGCTAACGCAGCAGATCAGAATAGAAACACTGCAAAGCCGACGCTTAAATCTCGCCATGAAAAAGCTGCTTTTCCTAACAATTTTGACCCTTTAGAAACCTCCAGACCTCCCAAAGAAGCGCTTCTGTTAGAGGTTGACATCTCAAAGCAAATAGGTCACTTCACGCTCGAAGTCTCTTTCAAAACAACAGACAGGCTGCTGAGCGTTTTAGGTGAATCTGGTGCAGGCAAAAGCCTTTTTCTCCGCTGCTTGGCGGGCATCGATACGCCAGATCGCGGGCGGATTGTTTTGGGTGAACAGATTCTTTTTGACAGCCAGCAGAAGATTAACGTGCCGACTCGCGATCGCAATATCGCCCTTCTCTTTCAAAACTACGCGCTTTTCCCGCATCTCACCGTGGCCCAGAACGTTAGCTTTGGCATAAAAAGCCATGCCAGCGTTGCCAAAAGCAGTCAGGCTATCGTGGTTCAAGAACTCGCTGCCGTGGGCATGAGCCAGTTTGCTGACAATTACCCCCATCAGCTATCGGGCGGTCAGCAGCAGCGAATTGCACTAGCCAGGGCGCTGGCAACTAGGCCGCAGATGCTGCTTTTGGATGAGCCTTTTTCGGCGTTGGATACTCATTTGCGATCGCACCTTAGCCAGCAGCTTTTCTCACGTCTAAACACCTATGCGGGCACGACCTTGCTCGTCACCCACAATCTTACGGAGGCCTACAGAGCCCATCGATTAGTTGTGCTACATCAAGGTCAAGCGGTGCAACAGGGGGCACCCCAGCGTGTATTTGAGCAGCCAGAAACGGAGGCGATCGCCCAGCTCACCGGCCCCTGCAACCTCTCTCCTGCCCAATTTCAGCAGCAGCAGGACACATCTCATCTCTACGCACAGCACTGGCAACTGTCCTTGCGCCTGCCCAAATCCATCTCGCAAAACTCCCCACAAAAACCCTATTCCGTGGGAATTCGCCCACAAAACGTATCATTTATTGCGCCAACTAGGTATAGAAGCCACCAGAACTCCCCGAACTCACCTGCTAGAATGGCTTTTCCGAATACGCCTAGCGCACCTTCAGCTAAAATATTGGCCGCCAATCAGGCTTACTGCTGGCCCGCTCGCCACTGGCACAGGCCCGATAGCGTCATTGTTTTAGTCAAGCTCCATCAGCCCGCTCATGGCCCCGATGACTATCACCTACAGGTCATGGTCTCCCACATAACCTGGCAGCAGCAACAGCAGCAGCCCTCCCCCTGGATCGTTCATTTACCCGCCCACCACCTAATTTTGCTTCGGCCATGACCGCCCAAACCATCCCCGTTCTCGATCTACAAGACTTTCTCGACTCGCCCAAAGGATCGCAGAAGTCTGAAGCTTTTGTTCAAAGCTTTGGACAGGCGCTATCGGAGCTAGGCTTTTTTGCGCTGATCAATCACGGCGTAGAGCAGCGCATTATCGATGCGGCCTATGGCGCAACAGAAGCTTTTTTTGCGCTACCTGAAGAAACAAAAGTGGCGTATGAAATTGCTGAAATGAAAGGTCAAAGAGGCTTTACGCGGTTTGGCAAAGAGCACGCTAAAGACAGCGAAGCGCCTGATCTTAAAGAGTTTTGGCACCTTGGACGGACTCAGCTTACGGCTAACCCGGTCAGCTATCCAGATAACGTTTGGCCCAGAGAAGTCCCTCAGTTTCAGCCGGTTATGGACACGTTGTTTCAGCAGCTCGAAACCTGCGCGGGGCATTTGATGGAAGCCTGCGCCTGCTATCTACAGCAGCCTCTCGACTTTTTTAGCACTCAAGTCAGCGAGGGCCAAACCATTTTGCGCGTCATTCACTATCCGCCTATTGCTGACGACGTGACGCCTGCCAGCCAAAGAGCCGCACCTCACGAAGATATTAATTTGATTACCTTGTTGTGCGAAGCCACTACGCCAGGACTGGAGCTACTAGAGCCAGATGGTGACTGGCTTGCGGTACAGCCGATTGTAGGCCAGATTATTGTTGATACGGGCGATATGCTTCAGTCTTTGAGCAATGGATTACTGAGGAGTACGACGCACCGGGTGGTGAATCCGAATAGTAGTCGCGACCGCCGTTTTTCGATGCCTTTCTTCGTACACCCGCGCCCTGAGTTTGACCTAACTCCCTTGCCTGAATGCGTCAAGAAAACGGGAGGAGAACCCCTATTTCCCGCTCAAACAGCAGATGAGTATCTGCACCAGCGCCTCAAAGAAATTGGTTTAATCGATTAGATTTTCTCAAATTAAAAAATCTACAATCGGAAATTCACGTGATAATGAGAGAGCAAGCCTGCACCCGATCACATTTCACAAACCTGACGAAATAGCTGTCATGGATTTCTCTCAAGCCGTTCCTACTTTTGTCATTACGCTGCGAGAGGGGGTAGAAGCTGCCCTCGTGGTAGGCATCGTTTTAGCCTGCTTAAGTAAAGCCAACCGAACTGAGCTGAATAAGTGGGTGTATGCGGGCGTAGCTGCGGGGATTGCGGGCAGCGTTTTGATTGGCGTTTTCTTTGGCATAACGCTCAGTCGCGTACAGTATGCTGCGCCCGAACTGCAATCGGTGGTTAAGCCCTTCTTGGGGGTGACGTTTGGCAGCGTAGCGGTGGTGATGCTGAGCTGGATGCTGATTTGGATGACGCAGCAGGCTAGGAGCTTGAAAGGTAATGTAGAAGGCTCGCTTCAAGATGCGCTGGCAGATTCTGAAGGAGCCAATATCAGCATTTTTAGCCTGGTCTGTATTGCTGTTTTGCGAGAAGGGTTTGAGACCGTACTATTTTTGTTTAGCAATTTGCAACAGAGTGCGGCCGGTGTGTTGGGGGCCGCAGGGGGACTGCTGGGGGCATTCGCCATTGGCGTAGGCCTGTTTAAGTTTGGCGTGAAAATTAATCTCAAGCTGTTTTTTCAGACGATGGGCATTTTCTTGCTGCTGATTGTTGCGGGTCTTGTGGTTTCAGTATTTAAGAATTTGGACGCCGCTTTTACGGCCATTAGCTTGCTCAACCAGTCGAATGTAGACCTGTGTATTAGCACAGAGTCTTGCATTTTAGGCCCGCTGTTGTGGGATGCCAGTAGTATCATGCCCGATAAGCAGTTCCCAGGCATTCTCTTGAAAACGCTGCTGGGCTATCGTGACCATATTTATCTGTTGCAGCTAGTGGTTTATATTGCTTTTTTAGCGGGCGTGGGCGGACGATATTTTCGGAGTCTGAATATGAGTGTGCCTGAAGGGCAAGCGGGCGATCGCGCCATCAGCCCAAACCGTTAGCCCCACTTTAAATGCCTGTCCTATCTCATATTCACAATCTTTCAAGCTGTAGCTCCAAACAGTAGGGACTTTGGTTGAAGCTAGTACTCACCGGACTCTTTAATCCGTCTAACGAGATATTCGCGCATTTCAATGAAGTCTTTCGACACGCGAATTTCAGCTGGAGGTGTATCTTGTAGGCGTGCTGAGAAAGGGTTGGGAATGTCTTCTACAATTCGCCCAGGGTTCGCGTACATCAAAATAATGCGAGTCGAGAGCAGCAGCGCTTCTTCTACGTCGTGCGTGATGAAGAAAATGCTTTTGTTCGTTTTACGCCAGATGTCGTACAGGCTGAGCTGCATGGATTCGCGGGTGAAGGCGTCGAGTGCGCCAAACGGTTCGTCCATGAGGATGACTTTAGGATCGGCGGCTAGGGCTCGGGCGATCGCAGCTCTTTGTTTCATCCCACCCGACAGCTGATGCGGCAGCTTTTTAGCCGCGTCAATCAGGCTCACCATCTCCAAAAAATAGCTCACGCGCTGCTTGAGCTGATGCGCATCCATCCCCTTCATTTTGGGGCCAAAGCCCACGTTTTTCTCAATGCTGAGCCAGGGAAACAGGTTCGGCTGCTGAAAGACTACACCGACCTCAGCATCTGGCTTGTAGTGAGGCCTGCCGTCTACGGTGACGGAGCCATTGGTGGCTCTTTCATAACCGGCAAGGACGCGAAGTAGGGAAGTTTTACCGCAGCCAGAGGGGCCAATTGCGCAAACAAAATCACCTTCGTTTAGATTGAGATCGAGATTGTGAAGGGCTTCAAACGGTTCGCCGCTGTCGTCGTCATAGAATAAATCAATGCCCTGAAGAGAGATTAACGTATCACCAATTATCGGGTTGCGTACGCCGCCTGAACCACCCGTTTGAACAGTGTCTGTGACGGCCTGGGGATCTTGGAGCGTACGAGAGACATCCATAGGAAAGGTGTAAATGACAATATTTTGAAAAAGCGGCATAGGGGCCGTAGATTGCAGCGTTGTAGCTACAGACTTAAGCCCCTACCGCAGCTAAAACGTTACAACACTACTTAGAAGCAGCGACTGGCCCGTTAAAGAGTGCCTTTTGATAGGCTTCAACATCTGGCGCGCTAGGAATGGCCTTTTGGCCCACCATGAATTCGGCGGAGTCTTTGAGCACCTGGCTCATTTCACCCGGCGCATCTGGTGTGCCAAGGTACTGTGCAGAGGCTTGCTCAGAAGCATCTAGCCAAACCAGCTCATTCATTACGCTGAGGCTTTCTTCGGGCGTTAGGCCAATCTCTGTTGAGATAGCTTCAGCGGCCTTTTCAGGTTCGCTGCGGTAAGTTTCAGTCGCTTCATTCAGCGTGGCCACGTAGCCCGCGAGGAAGTCAGGATAAGTTGCTGCAAAGTCTTTGCTGACAATGCCGAGGTCGGCGGTGACAATGCCGTCTTCTGCAAGCTCTTTCGCGGTGATGAGCACTTTGCCGTCGGCATCCAGCATTTTGGAGAGCGTAGGCTGCCATACAAAGCCGCCGTCAATGTCGCCACGCTGCCAAGCGGCCAGCATGTCTTGAGGCTGCATGTCGAGAATTTGAACGTCGTTGGGCTCAATCCCTTCTTGAGTCAGCGAGGAGAGCAGGCTGAAGTGGGTGGTCGAACCGAAGGGAACGCCGATTTTTTTACCGGTCAGGTCAGCAACGCTGTTGATGCCAGATGCATTCGTGACGGCCAGCGCTTCGTTGTCGCCGATGACATCGTGAATGTAATAGACACTGTAAGGCAGATCTTGAGCGATGCCTGTGGAAACTGGAACGGAGCCTGCAAGGCCGACATCGATACCACCGGAGACCATAGCGGTGTTGACATCTCGACCGGAATCAAACGGCAGCCATTTGATATCGACATCGGGAAACTTTTCTTCGGCGAGGCCTAAGTTTTTGGTGAGCAGTTCGGCGTTAGGCACGACCTGATAGCCGATACGGAACTCAGCTGGCATGCCACCGCCATCTGCGGGCGCGCCAGCGGTTGTGCCCACGGTATTACTAGAGGGCTGAGTGCAGGCGGCTAGCGCGACTACGAGCGTCATACTCAGCAGGCCTAGCAGTACGCTGAACTGTCTGCGGAATAGTCGCTTAAATCCGAAGATGGATTTGGATTGGGTTGATTGGGGCATTGTTGGAGTTTTAATCTAGTTAAGAATTTAGTAACACTGTGATACAGCCGACACTATAAAGGTTTTTGCTGCTACTCGCGACCGACCCACGGTAGGTAACGGGTTTGTAGTCTGCGCAGGCCAATGTCTAGAGCAATTGCGATCGCGCCCATAATGATAATGCCAACAAACATCACGTCCGTTTGCAAAAACTTACTTGCATCCAACACCATCCAGCCAATACCCGAGAGCGCAGCTACCATTTCAGCCGCTACCAGCGTGGTGTACATAAAGCCAAGTGCGGTACGCAGGCCTGTGAACAGCTCGGGCAAGCACGAGGGAAAAATAACCTGAGTAAACACCTGCCACTGGGACGAGCCCAAAGAGAGCGCAGCGTTGATGCGATCGCGTGGAACTCTCTGCACACCTGCAATCATGGCAATATAAAGCGGCGCAAATCCCGCTAAAAACAAAAGCGCAATTTTAGACTCATCTTCAATGCCTAGCCAAAGCACTAACAGCGTGTAATAGGCCAAAGGCGGCAGCGGACGATAGAACTCAATAAAGGGATCTAAAACGGCTCGAACCGGTTTGAAGTAGCCGCTTGCAAGGCCAATGGGCACTGCTAAGGCAAACGCCAGCAAAAACGCGATCAACAGTCTCTGCATACTCGCAAAAATATGCTGAGCGATCGACAGGTTATCTTTGTAGCCGTTTTGCAAGATGTCTGTGAAAGCGGCCCAGACGGCCTGCGGAGACGGAAAGAGAATGGACTCGACCCAGCCTAGATTGGTCGCTAGAAACCAAATCAATAGGGCGATACCGACTGAGACAAAAGATAGCCAGCGATAGGAGGAAGGTTTCTTTCTTTTTGATCGCTTTGGCTTAGCTGAGCCGGGTGGCGGCTTAATCGGTACGTTCTGATTGATCGGTTCTTTAACGGACTCTGAAGTTTGCACAGGCATAAAGTTGAGTACCAGCTTAGGCTTACTTTTTAAAGTAAAGCCGTGTCACTACGCTATAGCGTCATGTCCAATTTGAGTATGAAGTTATCTTTCCAAGGCGAACAAGGCCGCTGTTCTATGCACTGCAAAAGCGGCCTTTATTTAGTCTCTATGCTGGCAGCGCAAACACAGCTTCGTAGAGCACCTCAGCCAGTCGATCGATCTCTTCATGCGTGACAATCAGCGGCGGGCACATCATCAGCACGTTGTTGAAGCCAGGAACGGTATTGGTGTTGCGACCAATCATCACCTTTTGTTCTAGGCAGCGATTTACAACAGAAATAACGATGTCGCTGCCCAAAGGCGTCTGACTCTCTTTATCCGTGACTAGCTCTACACCCAGCAACAGCCCTTTGCCGCGCACGTCGCCCACGTTAGGATGCGCTAGCAGCGGCTGAAGCTTCTCCATTAAGTAATCACCCATCTCAGCTGCACGGTCGGCTAAGTGCTCTCTTTCAATAATCTCTATGTTGCGCAAGCCAACGGCTGTACATACCGGGGTGCCGCCGTAAGTGCTGATGTGGCGAAAGTGACTGTTGGTGCCTGGTTCGTCCAAAAACGCTTCAAAAATATGCTGCTTGACGACGGTGGCAGAGAGGGGCATGTAGCCGCTGGTGAGGCCTTTGGCAAAGGTGATAATGTCGGGGGTAACGCCCCAGTGCTGGTGGCCAAACATTTTGCCCGTGCGACCGAAGCCGTTGACGACTTCATCAAATATGAGCAGAATGCCGGTGCGATCGCAAATCTCTCTAACGCCTTGCAAATACCCATCTGGCGGCACAATCACCCCACCGCCCGAAATAATCGGCTCTACAATAATTGCCGCAACAGAATCTGCACCTTCATATTGAACGGTCATCTCCAGCTCTTTGAGGAGGCTGTCATTGTAGGCTTCCTCTGTTCTTCCTTCATTGAAACGATAGTAGTAAGGAGGATGTACGTGCAGAAAACCAGGCACCAGCGGGCCAAACTTTGATTTTCTCTCAGCCTGAGCCGTTGCGCTGAGTGCGCCCATCGTCCCACCGTGATAGCCCCGATAGCGAGAGATAATTTTATATCGACTGTCTGCGCCCGCAGGTGCCGTTTGCGCGTGGAACTGCCTCGCCATTTTGAAGGCGGTTTCGTTCGCTTCAGAGCCGCTTGTAGAGAAAAAGACTTTGCCTTCATAGCCCAGCAGTTCTGTGAGCTTGTGCGCTAATCGAATACCGGGCTCATGACTAGTCGTGAGTGGCGCATAGCCCAGGTTTGACATTTGCTCATAGGCGACTTCAGCCAGCTCCTGACGGCCGTAGCCAACGTTCACGCACCACAGCCCTGAAACGCCATCAAAGTACTCAACGCCGTTGCTATCCGTTACGTTACAGCCCGCAGCCTGCTTCAAGCACTTTGGTGGCTGCTTTGCGAAAGGCTTGTGCTGCGCCATAGCATGCCATAGCGAGGCTTGATCCATTGTAGATAGATCAAGCCTCGCTTTGTCTTTCTGGTCGGGATCTAATACCTGAACCTCAAAACTCTGTTTCTTTAGCTGGCTCTGGTCTAGCTTAATAACCATTGAAGAAATCCCTTAAGTAAAGAACAAAATGCTGTGGCGAATCGTCGGCTTCTTCAGAAACGTGAAGCGTATTGTTGAAAGAACAATAACGAATTCAAAAAGATTTTTGTGTATATGAGAATACGGTTGAGAGAGAAAGAAGGAAATTCTCTCCTTTTGATGAAAATGTTTAAGACTGCATGCCCATCACCAGCAGTCTTGCGCCAACAATCATCAGCACGCCTAAAATTATTCTGCGAAACGTCAGCGGGTTCAGCGTATTAGACAAAGCAATGCCAGTGACAAGGCCAATCACAAGCCCCGGCATTGTAATGAGATATTGATGAAAAACATCTGGCGTGAGACGATGCTGAGCGCCGTGCCCAAGGGTCACTAACAGTCCGTTTATCCAGAAAAAACTAGTTAAGTTGCTTTTGAACTTTTCTTGAGGCCACCTTTGATTGTTGCCGTACAAAATAGCGGGTGGCCCTGGCATGTTGAAGCTGCCAATTAAGATGCCGGATAGAAAACCACTGCTGTATAGCCACTTTTGGGATTTTAAGATAGGCGTGACCGGGGCCAGCAGCGTGTAAGCGGCATAAAACACAATCGTGAGGCCGAGTGCCATTAGCATGAAACTCATTGGGAGATATTGCAGCGCTAGCAGGCCCAGTGGAATGCCCAAAACAGAGCCGCACAACATTTTAACAACAATAGCCTTACTGAAAGACCGCCGGTAGTAGAGGCACATAAACGTATTGTTTGTGAGCGTTGTGAGAGCAACTAGGGGCGCGGCCACGTAAATGCTGGTCAGTCCAGCCAAAATCGGCATGGCCACGAGTGCGAAACCAAATCCTGAGATGCCTTGAACAAATGCTGCAAAACAAATAGTAAGAATGATAATGGCATCTGTTGTCATGACAATTTGCCTGTTTTCTGATCCGTTTTCTGATCTATTTCTTGTCGATGAATGAGCGTTCCAGAAGATTGATCCGTCGGGATGAGATAGAGTTCGCTGATGTTGACGTGCGGCGGGCGAGTCGCTGCAAACAAAACACTGTCGGCAATATCGTCGGGCGTCAGTGCAGTCATGCCGCTGTAGACACTTTTTGCTCTATCTTCATCGCCTCTAAACCGTACGCCGCTAAATTCTGTTTCTACCAGCCCAGGCTCAATATTAGTCACTCGAATAGGTGTTCCCAGCAGATCAATTTTGAGCCCTTCGGTGAGTACTTTTACCGCTGCTTTGGTTGCACAATACACGCTGCCGCCGGGATAGGTGTATCTGGCGGCGATAGATCCGATGTTGACAATGTGGCCGCTGTTGCGGGCGACCATGCCAGGAACGACGGCCCGAGTCATGTACAGAAGGCCTTTGACGTTAGTATCGATCATCTCTTCCCAGTCCTGAAGAGACGCTTCGTACTGTTTATCGAGGCCGCGACTAAGGCCTGCGTTGTTAATGAGAATGTCGATGGCTTTCCAATTGTCGGGGAGCCCTTCGATGCTGTTGTTGATATCGCTGGCCTTTTGAACGTCTAGAGGCAGCAGCAGCACTTCTGTTTGATGTTCTTTTTTTAGGCTTTTGGCTAAAGCCTGAAGCTTTTCTTTACGACGAGCGGAAAGAATGAGCTTAGCGCCCGCAGCGGCGAAGAACTGGGCGCAGGAGGCGCCGATGCCTGCACTGGCTCCGGTGATGAGGACGATTTTTTGGGTGAGGGCGATCGCCATCAGATTTCAGGCCTTTACAAGCCGGTATTATTGAGTGGTTTTGTGGTTGAACAACCTGTGAAAGTGGATAAGCTAACGTGCGAATGGTGAACAAATTTCGCCACAATTGCCGCGTCAAATTCAGTCACCTGTTTGTCTTGCAACAGCCAAAACTCAGGCGAATCTGTCCCCACAGGCTGATAGCAGCGTCATTGGTACAATAAAACTACGACTGGGGTGAACCCACGCCACTTCTCTTCAGCAAATGGCTGTGTCGTCGTCCTTCCTTAATGCCTAGCTGGTGAGGAACGTAGCTAGCGCCTATGCGTACCGATTGCAAAGCTGCTAACAACATTTGCATTGACCTAAGGTAAAAATACTGATGCTGAAATCCTAAAAAAGATTTGTTTTGCCTTCTGTATCGCAACGTACTTTTTTCTTCACGAATGTTAGTGGTTCATCATAAAATCCTTCTGGTTAAAATCGGATTTTTTTGATGCGTGGAACGTAAAATTAGGATATGAGTGCGAATATAACAAAAACGATATTGATTCTGGCGGCAAACCCTTCCGATACAACCCGGCTACGACTGCCAAAGGAGGTTCGTGAAATTGAGGAGGGTTTGGCGCTTTCAGAGGGGCGCGATCGCTTTAAAGTAGTTTCCCAATGGGCCGTTCGCCCTGACGACTTACGCCGCGCTCTGCTGAAGTATCAGCCGCAGATTGTGCACTTTTCAGGCCATGGTGAAGGCGATCACGGTCTGATTTTTGAAAGTGACAATGACAAAAGCAAACGAGTCAGCGGTGAAGCCTTAGCTCGCTTGTTCGGCTTGTGCCCCAGCGTGGAGTGTGTGCTGCTGAATGCGTGCTACTCACAGGTGCAGGCTGCGGCGATGGGGCAGAAGGTGGACTACGTAATCGGGATGAGTCAGGATATTGGCGATCGCGCCGCCATTAATTTTGCTGTGGGCTTCTACGACGCGCTAGGCTATGGCCGCACGGTGCCCGAAGCCTATGAGTTTGGCCTCGCTGCTATTGACCTAGAAGGTATTGATGAAACCGCAACGCCTGTTTTACAAGTAAGAACGGCAAATCTGAAGCCTGATTTACTGAAGGAAGCGGTAGCCACGACTGACGAGATGCCAGCAGATGTGCCCATGGAAGAGCCGAGCGGCTTAGTTCCGTTGGATTCGGCATTTTATATCAACAGATCGCCTATTGAGAAAGACTGTTACGAGGCGGTCGTGCGGCAGGGTTCCTTAATTCGGATTAAAGCGCCTCGGCAGATGGGCAAGACTTCTCTGTTGGTTAGAACGCTAGCTCATGCCAAATCGCAGGGCTATGGAACCGTGCGCCTGAGCTTTAACGCAGCCGATACGCAGACGTTGAGCAGCCTCGATGAGTTTTTGCAGTGGTTTTGTGCCAGCGTGACGGAAGAGCTGGATTTAGAAGATCGCCTGGCGGACTATTGGAAAGGGGCTAGAGGCATTGTGCGGCGAGCGCAGCGGTATTTTGAAAAGTATGTGCTCGCCCAGCTAGACGGGCCGCTGGTGTTGGGGTTGGATGATGTGGATCAGGTGTTTGAGCACGATGCGATCGCCACTGACTTTTTTGGCATGCTGCGCGTCTGGCACGAAGAAGGCAAAAGCAGCCCGCTATGGCGCAAGCTACACCTGGTCATCGTGCACTCCAAAGAAGTCTATATTCCGCTAAGCATCAACCGCTCGCCCTTTAATGTGGGCCTGCCTGTCGAACTACGCGAGCTAAACCCGCCGGAAATAGCCTCTTTAGTAGCGCGTCACCCACTCTCACTTAGCGAGCCACAAAAAGATCGGCTCGTAAAACTAGTGGGCGGACATCCTTACCTGCTGCGAAACGCGCTGTATCAGCTTGCAAGAGAGCGAATTACGCTTTCTGACTTGGTGGCACAAGCCCCAACTGAGAGCGGGCTATTTAGCGATCATTTGCGACGGCATCTGCTGAATTTGGAAGCAGATAAATCACTGGTTGAAGCTTTTTACAAGGTTATAGCGGACTCTCAGCCTGTGCGAATTGGCTCAACCGAAGCCTTTAAGCTGCACAGCATGGGGCTGGTAAAGTATCAGGGAAACGAGGTGGTGCCTTTATGTGATTTATACAGACAGTATTTTCAATCTCGATTAGGAGGCTAAGCTCATGGTTCAGCAACTGCTATCTGATAGCTCGTTTGATAACGATACCCAGCCGTATTCACGACAATATCCTGATAGTGATGGTCAGCCTATATCAGACAACACAAAACAGTTTCGCTGGATTGTGACTATCAAAGAGAATTTAGAGCGTCTGTTTGCTAATGACAAAAACATTTTTGTTGCGGGCGGTCTATCGTGGTATCCGGTAGAAGCTCAGCCGAATATTCGCCAAGTGCCGAGTATACTGGTTGCGTTTGGTCGGCCCAAAGTTGACAGAAGATTTTATAAACAATGGATAGAAGATGACGTTGCTCCTCAAGTTGTGTTTGAGGTGTTATCTTCTGATAATCGGCCTGCGGAGATGATGCGAAAGCTTGACTTCTATCAGCTTTACGAGGTGGATGAATATTATATTTACGATCCAGATGACAATGCGCTGATTGGATATCAGCGTTCTGATGAGTCGCTTCAGGTCATTGGTGAAATGTCGGGCTGGACAAGCCCGCGCTTGTGTATTCGGTTTCAAGTAAATGAGACGAGTATAGAAATCTATCGGCCTGATGGTGAGAAATTTCTGACGTTCGTACAGCTAGGTGAGCAGCTGAGTGCTGAACGATTACAGAGGCAGCAAGACCAAAAGCGCATCCAGGCCTTAGAGGATAAGCTGCGTGAATTAGGTGTGAATCCAGCAGATTTGAAGTCGTGAAGTAGGTCGCAAACTAAGATGGCGAAGTATCACTATCAGGTGGGGGGAAGCCTGCCTGTTGATGCCAAAACTTATGTGGCCCGAACCGCTGATACGGTGTTTTATAGAGCACTGAAGGCGGGAGAGTATTGCTATGTGCTCAACTCTCGGCAGATGGGAAAGTCTAGCCTGCGGGTGCGGACGGCGCATCGGCTTGGGCTTGAGGGTGTTGCCTGTGTATCGGTGGATATTAGCGGGCTAGGTACGACTGCGATCGCGCCTGAAGAATGGTATTTCAGCTTAATCGACAGCCTGGTAGATCGGCTAGAAATTGATCGATTAGATCCTGACTTTGATTTAGACGACTGGTGGGATGAGAACAATCGCCTGTCGGCAGTGCGACGATTTGGCAAGTTTTTGAGCGACGTGCTGCTAACAATAATCTCACAGCCAGTTGTTGTTTTTTTAGATGAAATTGACAGCATTCTCAGCATCGAATTCGATACAGATGACTTTTTTGCGCTGATTCGTGAGTGCTTCAACAACCGCGCTGACAATCCTGACTTTGATCGGCTAACGTTTGCCCTGATCGGGGTTGCAACCCCGACAGATCTTATTCAAGAGAAACAGCGAACGCCTTTTAATATTGGGAGAGCTATTCAGCTACCGGGTTTTCAAATGGAGGAAGCCGAACCGCTGCTGTTGGGCTTAGCCGGTAGCGTTCGCGATCCAAAAGGCATCTTACAGGCGATTTTGCACTGGACAGGCGGACAGCCTTTTCTCACTCAAAAAGTATGTCAGCTGGTCGCGCAAGCAGCGGCGAATTATCGAGAGACCTCAACGCACACATCGCCTACGCCTGCGCAGATAGTGGAATATGTGGTGCGCACGTATGTGATTGATAACTGGGAAATGCAGGACGAGCCGCCGCATTTGAAGACAATACGCGATCGCATTCGCAGCAACGCCAGAGTCGGCCAGCTACTAGAGCTATATCAAACGGCCCTGATTCGAGGCCGCATTGTTCAAGACGGCTCCCCTGAGCAAATAGAGCTGCGCCTATCAGGTTTAGTGGTAGAGCGACTAGGCACGCTACAGGTCTATAATCCCGTTTATCGAGCTGTCTTTAACGCCGAGTGGATTCGTGAAACGCTGGCGAGTATTAGACCCTACGGCAGGCAGATAGAAGAATGGACTTCTCATAATCGTCACGACCGGTTCTTGCTAGAAGGCATGACGCTCGAGTCAGCTTTAGACTGGGCTGACAGCCGCAGTCTGAGTAAGCTGGACTATCAGTTTTTAGTAGAAAGTCAAAAGTTAGGACTGCGAAGCGATTTAGTTGCCACGCAAGAGACGGTGGTGCGCACCAGCAAGCAGCTTTCTGATAAAAATAAGGCGCTAGATGAGGTGAATACAGCGCTAGCAGGGGCTCGCACGGCGCTCACGAGAGTGCGTCGAAAAACTAGAGTGGCCAATATTTTGGGCGTTGGGCTGCTGGGCTTAATTGGGCTAGGGACTGCCTTTGTGGGCCAGTATGCAAGCCAGCAAACAAGCGCCGCAGAGCTAGCCAGTCAGGAAACGGCTGAGGCGCAAGACAAGCTTGTTGTGGCTTCTGAAGATGTCGAAAGTCTTCAGCTAGAAAGAGAGAGCCTAAGCCAGGTTCGCGCAGCCTTAGAAAAGAGTAATCAAGATTTAAAAAGCAACAATCAAGGATTGCTCTCAGAAAACAAAAAGATATCTGAGCAGGTGAACGTAGCTTTGTCGTCTCAAAAGTCAGCAGAAAGTGCGGCGGCAAGGGCCGTAAGTTCAGCGCAGCAAGCACAAAAGTCGGCAGCGGTGGTTCAAGCTGAGGCCAATAGTGCAAAACAGGAAGCGGCTCGGGTAAAGGCAGAAGCTGCGATCGCTCAAACTGAGGCCGCTGAAGTACAAAGCGTGCTAGCTGGTGTGAACAACCAGCTACAGGAAAAGAACGGTGAGCTAAATCAGCTATTGACTGAAACGACTAAGCTTCAGCAGGAGCAGGCTGCTTTGAATGAGAGCAACGCGCAGCTAAGAACGCTGGGTGCGGACTTAGGCAGACGCTTTCAAGATGCCAGCATTGTTCAGAGGTTTCGCAGCTCAACATACGACAACGACTCTCAAGACTCTTTAGCGATGTTAGAGAAGAGGTTGACACAGGCTATAGAGATAAAAGATAAAAGAGAAGAAGGCTATCTCTATAGCAATATAGGCGATGTGTACCGTAATTTGGAAGATTATGACCAGGCGCTGGAATATTATGAGAAACATTTAGCGATCGCTCAAGAAATTCAAGATCGCTACCGTGAGGGCCAGCTATTTGGCCAGCTAGGCGAAGTTCTCTATTTTCAAAGCGAGTATGCAAAAGCGTTAGATCGGCATGAGTCGCATCTCACTATTGCGCTTGAGACCAAAGACAAGTGGGGAGAGAGGCAGTCCTTAACAAACCTGGGAAGGGCGTCGCTAGCGCTAGAACAACCCGATGCTGCCATTGACTACTATCAACAGAGCTTGAACCTGGCTCGACTAATCCAGGATAATTCAGGAGAGAGTGAAACGCTGATTCATATTGGAGATGCGTACGTTGCCAAGCAGGATGCTGAAGCCGCAATGGATTATTACCAGCAGGCTTTGAATATTGCTCGGGAAATAGGCGATCGCGCTACCGAGTCCACGGCAGCTAAAAAAATAGAGGATTTGGCCTCTTGATCTGCCTATAAAGCGCTACTATCTCATCTTGTCGGGATACAAAAGCGATACGATTACCGTTGAAGCGTCTGGCCGAGGCAGTTCTTCTACTGTTTTTGGTGTTTTGGCAGCCCAGATTCAGGGGGGTGCAGACAATGACACGATCACGATTTCTAGTAGAGGTAGCGGAATTTCGACTCGCTTTGCCCTGATTGGAGAAAGCAACAGCTTTGGCGTTACTCAAGGGTCTGTTATTGGCGGTGGCGCTGGTGACGACATCATTTTTGACGAGGCGACAATGGATATTAGCGCGATCGCAAACGGTATAAAAATTGTAGGCAGCCAGACCAGAAATGGTGAAGCGGGCGAGTGGATACAAGAGATAGCTAACGTTGAAAACTACTCTATTGATGGAACAACCTACACAGCTGATACTATCGCTCAGCTATTTTTGGCGTAGCAAACAGACAAAAGCTGTAGAACGAAAGTAGCCCTAAAGAATTCATTCAAGAATCCATCTGTAAGCTTATTCTCGAATATCATAGCGCTCACAGCTTACCGCACTCATCAATGACACTATCGATGAGTGCGGTAAGCAAGGTAGAGACCTTGCGATCGCTACTTTGAATTGAAGACTACGATTAAAGCGCAGCTGGATCAACAGATGCTGGAATGAGAACAGCATCAATTACGTGAATTACGCCATTGCTAGCCGCCACGTCAGGCGTCACTACGTTAGCGCCGTTCACCATTACGCTGCCGCCTTCTGCGACGACATCGAGATCGGTTCCTTCAACGGTGGGCACCATACCTGTTGCCACATCGCTAGAAGGAATTGCCCCAGCTACGACGTGATAGGTCAAGATCTGCGCAAGCGTGTCCTTGTTCTCTGGCAGCAACAGCTTATCTAAAACGCCATCAGGCAACGCTGCAAAAGCGTCATCTGTAGGTGCAAAAACAGTGTAAGGGCCTTCAGCACTGAGCGTATCTACTAGATCAGCAGCCTGAATGGCGGCGACTAGCGTATTAAATGAGCCATTTGCACTGGCTACATCTACAATTGTTTCACCTGAAGCGTCCTCTGCGGGCATCGCGGTTTCTGCGGGCATTTCAGTTTCTACGGGTGTCTCAACCACTTCGGCCTCTGGCGTACCGCAGCTAACCGCAACCGGCAAAATCATCAGTGCAGCTGCGGTTCCTGCTAGCTTTTTGAAAGGCATCGGAGAGAATGTAAAGCGCATGAAATTCCTCAAAATTAAAACTAAATCGAAACAGAGTCTTTTTGTTTTTAAACAACAGACTCACAGGCTACATCCTAAGAATAATATTTTGCGATGTGTTTCTATCTTAAGGCGTAGAAAGCAGGGTTATCACTGAGTACTCAATTACATTTCTGTAATTTATTTGATGAGAACACAATTTAAAAGTCCTTTAAATAATTGCTTATGAAGCACTGGCACTTAAAGCAGCAGTGGTCTATCTGAAAATAGTATTATGGCTGCCTGTAGCTGCTATAGTCTCCTTCTCTATACTCTCTATGAATCATCGTTTTTTACTTCGGCTCGTCACTAACCTTGCTGTTGTCTTGCTCACGCTGTCCTGCTTTGGCATTGTATTGTGGGTGATTGACGAATTCTTGCTATGGGACATTTTGCCGGAGATGTGGAGCCTGGTGGTACGGGCTTTGCTAGTCGCAGGCGGCATTATCGCCTTTGTGATGGTGGTGATGAACGTGCTGCTGTCTTTAGCGCTTTTAGCTGAGGCGAATGCGAGCCAAGCGCAGCTACCAAATTACGGGGTTTCGGCGCGGGTAAAGCGAAGGGTGAAGCAGAGCATTATCGTGGCAATTGTGGCGATCGCACTTATCATCGGTGGTCTGCAAGTTACGAACCACCTCCGCGCTCAGGTGGCTACTCGCGAGGCCCAAGCTGAATTTACGCAGGCTCAAAACGATTTAGATCTGTCTATGTCGCAGGTTTTAACGCTGTTTACGCCACCACTGCTTGAGGCGCTCGATACCAATACGCTTGCCGAAAAAGGTCAGCTAGGCAATATGAGCAAGCTGCTCAATTCAATTGAATCGTCTTTTCCACACCGGCCTATGGTCAAACTAGTGGTGCGATCGCCTCAAGCACCCTTCAAATATGCAAGTATCGATAAAGGCAGCATTCGAGCAGATAATAGAAAAACGGTACTCGTACCAGAGCTATATGCCGCGTTTCCAGATCAGAGAGAATCAAAAGCGATAGAACAGCTCTTTGCTGGTGAGCTACCAACAATTACCGAACCTTTGGCAGGTCAGGTGATTAACAACACATTGCCTAGCACCTGGGGCGTGCTCAAACGAGACGCTCAGATAATAGCTGTTGTATACCTGCAAAGTAATGAGTTTTACGATCTTGTTCCCTACGGATCTCCTGCCTTTCATCACGCTGGCCCAGCTACGCTTATGGGTCGCTAAACGCGTTCTAAGCCTCTTCAGTTCTAAGCCTCTTCAGCGGCCTTGTCTATCTTAATTTCTTCATCCTCTTCAGCAGGAACCTGCTCCAGATTCTCTTGCAATATATCTAGGACAACCTGTGGATCGGTTGCCTTTCTCATTACGTTGGCTTCCCAGTCATAGCGGTTTCTTACGTTAGGCGTATCGGTTCGCAGCTCTTCTAGTAGCTCAATGACTTTGGCGATCTTTTGTTCATTGAGCAGATTAATTTGTAAGGTGAGGTGCGATCGCTGTTCTGAAATTTTGTCCTGCTGTGCCTGACGAACCAGTACCCCGGTAGCAATTAGCAGCGAGGCAATATCAATGCCCTGCTCGCCTAAATCAAGCGTTGGCAGATTGCGGCTGGTTAAGCTAGCTGATGCAAAGTGGCTACAGAGCCCCCACGCTATTAAAAACAGCAGCTGCGCGTATAGAAACTGAGGCCGCCCAAACGCCGCCGCAATTTTAGTTAAAAGCTGCTCGTGCCAAGGAATGCTGCGTTGCTGATTGGCCTGCAAGCTAATGATGGTTTCAATATTTTTGAGCACCTGTTCCGGTAGCGGATATCTTTTACCATCAATCAAAATAGATCCTTTGCGGCGCTCGGGCTTTGCTTTGTCATCTTTTGAACGCTCGCTCATGTCTGTAGTTAGAAGGTATAAATCTATCTCGGTCAGCACGGTCATTATGCCGCGATCGCCATCTCTCCTGCATTCAACACCGAAGTGTAGTACCGCTCTAGCTGCCGAGTAGAGGCTTCCCAGCCCCAGCGCTCTGCTTCTACTCGAGCATTTTGCCGCAGCAGTTCACGCTCGGCTTTCATGCCTAAGAGCTTTTGAGTCGCTGCGATCGCTCCTCCTTCATCGGTTGGATCAAACATAAAGCCATTCACCCCGTCGGTGACAATATCGGGAATGCCACCGGCCCGAGCAGCCACGACCGGACAGCCTGCCGCCATCGCTTCGAGCAAAACCAGTCCCAGCGTCTCGGTTCGAGAGGGGAAGATGAAAGCGTCCGCAGAGGCATAAGCTGCGCCCAGTTCTTCACCGGCTAAGTAGCCCACAAAATGAGTTGGCGTGCCTGCAAAGTGCTTTTTAAGCTCTTCTCGGTAAGGGCCGTCGCCAACGAGCGCAAGGCGAGCACCTGGAATCGATTCTAAGACAGGCTTGATGCGGTCAATTTCTTTTTCAGCAGAAAGGCGACCGATGTAGATGAGAATGGGCGCGTCTGGGTGACCGTTTGTGAGACGCGATCGCATTTCATCACTGCGCAAATCTGGGCGAAATAGCTCAGTATCTACCCCGCGCTGCCACACTTCTACTCGCTCAATATCGTGCTCAATTAGCTCCTGCTGCAAAACTGAAGACGTACACAAGTTCAGCACCGCCTTGTTGTGCATCGCCTTCAGCAGCTCCCACAGCACGCCCTCAAGCATTCCGAGGTTGTAGTGCTCCAGGTACTTAGGCAAATGCGTATGGTATGACGCAATCAGCGGAATTTTGAGTGAGCGGCTGTAGTAAATGCCACCCAGGCCTAAGACAAAGGGGTTAACAACGTGAATAAGGTCGGGTTTGAACGACTCTACAGCTTCTCGCATAGAAGGGCGAGGCAACGCCATCTTCAGCTCTGGATACAGCGGCAGTGGAAAAGCAGAAATCCCCTTTACTTGCGCGCCTTTGTACTCGCGCAGGCCCCCATCAGGGCAAAACACGCACACTTCATTGCCGAAGCTTTGTAGATACTCGACAGTGTGCTTTAAGCGCGTAACGATGCCATCAACTTTAGGCAAAAAGGTTTCGGTGAAGATTGCAATACGCATGGAGTTAGATGGGTTGTGGCTAATAAAAAGGCCAGTCTGCATCGAATACATGCAAGCTGACCCTTTCAAACATAATCAAATCACGAAACGCTAACGACGCCAGCTAACAGTGGGTAGAATCTGTCTCTTATCGACGCGATGCTTGTACTTAACGGCTGTATTGAGCACAGAGTCGAGTAGCGAGTCAGAGAGCAAGTGCGGCTCTAGTCCCAAGTCGATTAGCTTCGTGTTTTTAGCGTTGAAGTAGTGTTCTTCAGCTTCCACGCGAGGGTTGTCTAGGCTGTTAACCTCAACGTCTAGGCCCAGAGTCGTCCCGGCCTTCTTCACCAGCATAGCCAGATCGTTGATGCTAAACATCTCTGTGAACTGGTTGAAGACGCGGAACTCTCCGGCGTCGGCTGGATTTTCGCAGGCAATTTCAATGCAGCGTACGGTGTCGCGAATGTCGAGCAGCGCGCGCGTTTGCTTACCAGAGCCGTAGACCGTCAGTGGATGGCCGACCGCCGCCTGAATGCAGAAGCGGTTGAGCGCGGTACCAAATACACCGTCATAGTCAAGCCGGTTAATCAGCAGCTCGTCCATGCCGGTTTCTTCGGTGAGCACGCCGTACACAATGCCCTGGTTCAAATCGGTGGCGCGCAGGCCCCAGATTTTGCAGGCGAAGTGAATGTTGTGCGTGTCGTGAACCTTGCTGAGGTGGTAAAAGGAGCCTGGGCTTTTGGGAAACGGCAGCGTGTCCTTGCGGCCATTGTGCTCAATAGTGATGTAGCCTTCTTCAATATCAATGTTGGGCGTGCCGTACTCGCCCATGGTGCCAAGCTTAATGAGGTGGCACTCGGGGAAATGGTCGCGCAGCACGTACAGCAAATTGAGGTTGCCAAGCACGTTGTTTGATTGAGTCATCACCGCGTGTTCGCGGTCGATCATGGAGAAAGGAGCCGAGCGCTGTTCACCGAAGTGAACCACCGCATCGGGCTTGAACTGAAGCATTGACTGCTCTAAAAACGGGTAGTTGTTGACATCGCCAATAAATAGCTCAATGTCTTTACCCGTCAGATCTTTCCAGCGCTGAAGCCGGGTCTGAATAGGCGCGATGGGCGTCAGCGTTTCTGCCTGGAGCTCCATATCCCAGAGCCGCCGTACCAGGCTGTCTAGAATCGCGACATCATGACCTTTGTTGGAGAGGTAGAGCGCTGTGGCCCAGCCGCAGTATCCATCTCCGCCGATTACTAAGACTCTCATGCTGCTTCTTTATGAAACCTTTAATAATGACCTTTGCTGTTGCTCAATTTATCATCGTTTGGGCGCATGGGTGCGTAGTTTCTTGGAAAGCCCCTCGTAGCCAAACGAGAAAGCAAGTGTAAGCGATCGCCTAAAAGTCTTCTAAAATAAGAGCCGCTTAAGTCATGTTTAAGAGCATGTCAATGGATAGTTAAAAACAGCGCGAGGCACCTCTATCTAAAGCGTGAGTTTCACGACAAAGTTTTTAATTTAGGACTGTTGAAGTTTAAATACAAGTAGACGGCTTTCCTGCTCGGCATCAAAGTTGTCGTCGCTCATGATTAGAAGGGTTTTGCTACGGTCTTTATGAGCGGGGCCAAAGGTCATGGCCTCGTAGTTTTGTAGTGGGATAGGCAGGGTGGACAGATCCAGAACGAGCTTTTTGCGAACAGGACTGATGCTGCTGGTGTCGCCGGAAAGGGTGGCGATCGCGCTAATATCTGTGGCTCCACCAGAGGCCATTTGATAGAGCTTTACTGCAAAGCCTTTGAAGCCAAAAGAGCGCTCTAAACCCAAAAAATGACCGCCCTGATCGAGCAGCGCAATTTCTGAGAGACCGTGAAGAACTGCGCCAGTTGGGGCTAAATCCATTGCATACAGATGCTCGGAAATGATGGTGGTTTGGTAGGGATCAAGGGTGTAGTGGAGCAGGCGATTTTTGTAAGGGATGTCGGGCGCGAAGTCGAGGTCTTGCAGCAGCGGGCCTTCGGTGGCGACGAAGAGGCGGTAGGGTTCGTAAACACCGCCTGCGCCGGAGGAGACGTTGATGGTGAGGGCTTCGAGGCTGAGATTTTCCTGGACGCCTTGAGTTTGGACGCCCTGGGTTTGAGCCTGTTCAGACACTAGTGCCGTAGAGTTTTGAGTGAGCACGCTGTCAGGAATATAGCGAGTAGGCAGCGGCAGCGCTTTTTGCAGCTGGCCGGTCGTCAGGCTGTATTCGCCAATGGCAGGGGCAATGCTGCGAGCGGGAGACCCTTCGCTAGAGATTAGAAGCGTATGGGTGGGCGTCAGCGCTATGCCTTCAGGATCTAAATTGCCGGGTGCGAAGGGGTTGCCCTGTTCGTCTTTGAGGTAGGTGACAGACTCTATAGTGAGCTCGGGGGCTTCGGTGGTGAGGCCGGATGTGGTGAAGGTGTAGAAACGGGGGCGATCGCGATTATCGGAAAGGGCGTAAAGGCGATCGTTTGGTACGTCGTAGGCGATCGCAGAAATTCCTCCAAAGGGCTCGCCGTCAAAGTCTTGTTTGGGTATGACGATACTGCTGGTGAGATCCAAAGAAACATCTAAAAACAGCCGATCTTCAGCGCTCACCTGAGGCAAAGCGCAGCTGCTAAGTAGCACTATGGATAGCAGGCCGCTCAGTAGGATTTTGAAATATCTAGTCATTAGACAGCTGCAATAGTGAAAACGTATGCTCAAGGGTAGATTATTTACGACTCAGACGTGACGAACCAAGGGTGGACTTATTTTGATCGAGTAAAGGCAGCCGCACATGGTCAGACGGTGCTGGACTTTTACACGCATCGCTACCGACATTCGAGCCGTGAGGAATGGCGATCGCGCATTGAACAGGGCCAGATTCAACAAGACGGCCACTCAGTTAGCGCTCAGACTGTTTTGAAGCCGGGACAAACGCTGTCGTATGCGCGATCGCCTTGGACTGAACCACCTGCACCGCTGGACTTTGGCGTACTTTATGAGGATGCAGACTTTTGGGCGATCGCTAAACCCTCAGGACTGCCCGTGCTACCAGGCGGCGGCTTTTTAGAGCATACGCTGCTACACCAGATGCGATCGCGCTACCCAAACGAAACGCCCGTACCCGTCCATCGCTTAGGCCGTGGCACCTCTGGTGCCATCCTAGTCGCCAAGTCCCAGTCGGCGCGGGAAATGCTCTCAAAGCAGTTCAGAGTCAGGTCGCTGACTAAAATCTACCGGGCTTTAGTTGGCCCCGCGTCGGCAGATGAATTGGGCGATCGCTTCACCTGCAACTACCCTATTGGCAAGCTCCCGTACAAAGGCCTAAGCTATCTATATGGCCACTGCGAAGGTGGCCTAGCTTCTAAAAGTGAAGGCACCGTATTACAGCGCAGGCCAACCTCAACGCTGGTGGATGTCTCTATTTTCACCGGTCGCCCGCATCAAATTCGGATTCACCTCGCCGCTGCCGGATTTCCAATGCTGGGCGATCCGCTCTACGCGATAGGGGGCGTTCCTATTGCAGGCGGCAGCGCAATGCCAGGAGACTGTGGCTATCTGCTACACGCGCATCAGCTGCGATTTTCTCATCCCCATACCGGGAAAACTTTATACGTTGTCGCCGAGCCGCCCTCAGAACTACAAGACTCGGCTGCAAATGAGCAAGCGTCCGTAGAGACGATTTGATCGCATGCCTATTAAGACCGCTAATATTGGTCAAAGTTGATTACAGTAGCGCCATCGTCATTGTGAGCCTTTTATCATGCCTCAGCCCGACTATATTCTCTACGCGCAGCACGGTTGGGCCGATGTGAATCAAGGCATCGGTAAGCTCGCTGAGCAAATTGCGAGCCCGCAGGCACAGGTGGTGGTGCCTAACTTGGGATTTGTAAACACCTGGATTCGGATTGCGCCTTTGATTGATCGGGTGGAGGCGATCGCCCAGCAAACCCAAACCCAGCATCCCGAAGCGCCGCTGCGAATTGTGGGCCATTCTATGGGCGGACTGATTTGGCTGGAGGTGCTGCAAAGGCATCCGGAATGGTGGCCGCTGGTGGAGTCGTTGGTGCTGGTCGCTTCGCCTGTGGGTGGAGCGGACTTGAGCCGCATGGTCGATCCGCTGGGCTTGGGGATTGGAATTGCTCGGGATTTGGGGACGAATCGGCGGGCGATCGCAGAGAAAATTGCTGCTGAAATTCCGACGCTGATCATCGCTGGAGACTATGACAACGGCAGCGATGGCGTAGTGCCAGTAGAATGTACGCGCTTTCACCGGGCGAGCTATGTGGAAGTTAATAAGATTAACCACGACCGGATGAAAAAGCATCCAGAAGTAGCGGGCATTATTCGTGAGTTTTGGCAGAATACGGACTGCCTGTGCGTGCCAGAGCCGGTTGAGAGCTATTGCGATCGCCTCATTCGTCAGCTTCAGGCCATCCCCGGCATGACCGACGCGCACTATCGCGGCTTTGAAAAATCTGACGTATGGGCGCTTATGCCAGATAACCTAGTGCTACGAACCTGGCGCAGCCGCATGAATATCCATCACGTGTTTTTATCGAACTATATGGGCGACTGCCTGTTTGCCGGATTTGTGGGCTGGCCGCACACGCCAGATTTGTACGACAGCCTCAGCAGAATACGGGCAAGCCGCGATCGCGTAGCTAGCTGACAGATGGTCAATAAAGCGACAAAACCAAGCTGGTTTGTTTATCTCATCCGAACTCGACAGGGGAGCCTGTACACCGGTATTACAACAGATGTTTTACAGCGCCTAGCTGAGCATGAAGGCGGAAAGAGAGGCTCAAAATATTTGCGTGCCAAAGGGCCACTTCAGGTGGTGTATGCCCTAGAAGTCGGCACCCGATCTCTGGCATCTAAAGTTGAATACCGATTAAAAAGACTTTCTAAAACGAATAAAGAGCGCGTTGTCGTTGAACAGCCTGCTAAGCGATCGCTGTTATGCCTGCTGAAGATGCAGAGCTGAGTGTGATTGCTTAAAGTGCGCAGTCACGCTGCTTGCAAACATAGCGCTCGTACGCTGGGCCTTAGCGTTTACACCGGCCACAATCGCACTTCAGCAAGCCTTCTACACTCGTCAGCAGCTCGTCTATATTAAAAGGCTTATGGATAATGCCGTTGGCACCTGATTCTAGTCCTTCAGAACTCTTTGACTGGTCTTGCGCAGTAATGAGCAAAATAGGAATATAGGGGAGATTATGATTTTGCCGAATGCGGCGAGTCACCTCGTAGCCGTCTATATCTGGCATCATCACATCTAGCAAAATTAAATTGGGTGGAGATTTTTCTATGGCCTCGATAGCCGCTGTTCCACTTTCTACACAGCTCAGCTGATAGTCTTCGCCACCAAGGATAGCTTCCAGCAAAAATAGGTTGTCGGGTGTGTCGTCTACAGCCAGAATCGCTGGCCCTTTAACAGTATTCATACTGGATGGGTGCAAGTTGAGTGCAAAAAATAGTTTTCGTTGAGCGTACTTATAAACAAGATTACTTTGTGGAGACTGCCTTCGTTCTCTAGCAAACGACGGAGACTTTTTTTCCAAAAATAGAAGAATTTTTCTGATTTTTGGCTTTTTCTATACCCAAGTGCTTAGCCACCACCTCATTTTTAACTGCTCTGGGGTGAGCGGTGAGCCCACGCTAAGTGGTAGCCAGTAGAAGAAAGCGATCGCGATCGCGCCAAGCACTACCCAGCCCATCCGCCGAATACTTGCTGTGGGTGAGTGCAGCCACTGGCTCATCAGCCAGGCCAATGCCATAAAGCTGAAAAGGGCAGCAGGCATATATAAATAGATGAACGTACAGCGACCCACAAACATCCAGGGCAACCAGTTTGCGGTGTAGCCGATGAGTAAGTAGGCAATCGGCGCATTTCGTTTGGCTATTGAAAGCAAAAGAACAGATGCACTAGACAGCCACCATAGAAAGGGGTTGCCCAGATTACTGACGGTGAGTACCTGTGCCCCCAAGTCTTGGTACCAGTAGGTAATCGGCTTGAAAAGGATTGGCCAGCTATACCATTTAGAACAAGCCGGATGACCGTCGGTAGAAAGCTGTTGGTGAAACGTAAACAAAGTAGCGTGAAGCGTGGTTAGATTCTCTCCGGTGAGCCGCAGATGAGGCGTCCAAACCAAGCTATATACAAGTGCTGGCAGTAAAAGTACGTAAACAAGACTGTTTAAAACATTCTTTTTGTTTTGAAAAAGTACGTAGATGATGAGCGTGAGTACGAAGCCTAGACCGTTCCATTTGGTGGCGATCGCACACCCCAAGGCCGCCCCTGCTAGCAGCCGGCATACACTCTGTTGTAGACGTTGTTCTTTAAGTGCAAGCACGTCAGCTCGTAGCCATAAATATTGACCCAGCACGCCAAAAAACACCATATAAATGTTGATCAGTGCGTAGCGAGACTCGGTGATAAAAAGACCATCTATCGCCACAAAGCTACTCGACAAAACTGCAAACGTTAGCCGCCGCGATCGCGCCTGATAGCGGCCAAGCGTATGGGCAAGGCCAAACACCAACAGTGGAACACAGCCTCCAACTGCTGCGTTCATCCAGCGATAGCTCAACGGCATCACGTGCCCGCTCATCCAAATACCGGCAGCGATGAAATACTTGCCTAGCGGCGGGTGAGCGTCGAATATAGGCGCGCCAGCGAGGTAGGCACGCGCAAACTTAACAAAGTAAACCTCGTCAAAAACAAGGTCGTTAAAGCGACTGATTTGCCAAAAGCGCAGGCTAAAGCTGAGGCACGCCACGGCTAGCAATCCTACCAGCATGCCTACAGTTTGAGGGCCAGTTTGAGGGCCAGCTTGAGAGCCAGTCTGAGGCCGATATGACGGCCAAGATAGCGATAGATTCGACGCTTTAGCCCCGCAGACAATTTAACTAGACTGCTTAACAATCATGGTCGGCTGATTGAGGCGGCGCAGCGTTCCCATACCCAGGCGCGTATTGCAGCCGATCGCACAGTAGCGAGTGAAGTCAGCCAGGGTATTGATTCTTTTGATAATGAGCGGATCGTCATCACCTGCAATCCGAAAGCTGATTTGCCCGGTGCAGCCCACAATCGACTCAGGCGAGCTGCGTCTGGCGTTTTGGGTTGTTTCGGTTTGAATGTTGAAGTGGGTTGGCACAATATTGCTCACAAGGCTAGGCGCAAAGGCTAGGCCGCTGTATCGATTCCAGCGCCTGCGCAGGGGCTGAAAAACGGCGTCAGCGGTGGGCAGCGGTGTTGTATGGCCTTCGGCGCTAAAGGCGGTGGGCGTTACAAACTGTAGGTGAATATCGCGTTCGTGAGTAGCGGCATGCTCATAGATATCGCGATAGCTACAGCTTGAGGCCCAGTCAATTCCGGGCAGGTCGGCCGTAATGCTTTTGATGATGACGCTGCCTGCGCCCAACGGAAAGGACTCATCTCTCAGCTGATTCCAGAGAAAGATGAGATGGTCAAACAGGTCGTCGTCTAAAAAGGAAATGCGCCACCAGCAGGGGGAATCGGCGGCGATCGCCTGACGATGCGTGTACTGGAGCTGTGAAGCGTGAGCTTGAGTTCGGGGGATAAACAGCCGAACGTTGCTTTGAAGGTAGCTTTGGGCGGGCACCTCCTGTCCAAAGCGCGATCGCCGCCCGTTGGAATCGAGCTGTAGCGCGCTCAGGCTATAAGAACGATTTTGCTTATCTCGCCGTAATACGTGACCTAGTTCTGGGTCTACGGCTTCCACCAAATCGAAAAACAGCTGCTGCAAGGCGTAGCCCTGAAGCTGCTCTCTTGGGATAGCAGACTGAGTTATTAAGTTGAGAACAAGACTTTGAGGCATACTGGGTCGCGCCGATATTTGCGGGCGTACGTAGATATCGAGCTGTAGATGGTAGAGGAAACCTAGAAATACTGGGTAATACTGGGCTTCACCAAGTTCTCTTTAAATGAATTTAACGAGGTAGCACTCTCCAGCGAAAGACAGATTGGTAAGAGAAAAGTGTTAGAAAAATCGTTAGATTCATCCAATCTTTACACTTGTAGCCTTATCTTTTCGACACATCTACAAAAGTTGATTCTATGCATGTCCTGATTTTAGGTACGTAATTCTACTGAGCTTTCTCGAAATATGCCAGCTTTCAAATTGGAGATCCGACATACTCACTTAAGCTGTTGAAGCGCGCTATTTCTAGTCATTATCAAAGCAGCAACTATGGGCAAAGCAATCATCTGGCTATTTTCTGGAGCGATATTTTTTCTAAGCCTGTGGATTGTATTGCCCGCCCCAAACCTATTTTTCCTGCGACTGGCGGTTGGTGCACCAGAAATTAGCCCGCTGCTAGGAATTGTGGCTCTATGCCTACTTTTATTGACGCTATGGCTGTACCGGCGCAAACGCAGAAAATCTTGGACATTCTCTATTCCGCTGATTCTGCTAACGAGTAGCCTAATCTTTAGCAGTCTGCCTTTACTACAGCTGCCAAGCGCGGCGATGCAGGCCAATCAGTCGATGGCGATCGCCTTTAACAATACCGATAGGCCAGCCTCACCTGCTTTTAGCTGGTCGCGCTTTTTCGGTGGGACACCCACATCAGCGGTGCGCTATCAGCCTCACATTCCTTTTGCGACCCCTGACGGCCAGCCGCTGTTTCTAGACCTTTATCAGCCGTCGTCGCCGGGTCAGCATCCGGCGGTGGTGGCCCTTTATGGCGGCAGCTGGGCGCGAGGGTCGCCAGCAGAGAGTGCGCAGATGGGCCGGTATTTAGCTTCGCGTGGCTATGTGGTAGTGGCGATTGACTATCGACATACGCCTGCGTATCGGTTTCCGGCTCAGCTAGAAGATGTAAAGGCGGCGCTGACGTTTGTGAGCGATCGCGCGGCCGAGTATGAAATTGACCGCGATCGCGTGGGTCTTTTGGGCTGGTCGGCAGGCGCTCATTTAGCGATGCTCGCAGGCTTTCAAGCTGCTAAGCCACTGGCCATACAGAGCATTGTGGACTACTACGGCCCGGTTGATTTGACTGTAGGGTATGCCGAGCCGCCTAAGCCTGATCCGATTGATGTAAGGCAGGTGCTGCTGGCGTTTATGGGTGGGCCACCCAGCGAGCTACCAGCGGCTTACGCTGAGGCCTCACCGATTACCTATGTGAAACAGGCTAAGCCAAATTTATTACCGTCAGTACTCCTCATCTATGGCGGACGTGATCATTTGGTCGAGTCGCGATTTGGCAGGGCGCTTTACGATGCCTTAGTTGAGTCTGGAAACACTGCTGTGTGGGTGAAAATCCCCTGGGCAGAGCACGCCTTTGACAAAATTTTCAACGGCGTGAGTAATCAGATGGCGCTTCATTTTATAGATCAGTTTTTAGCACAGACTTTAGGGAAATAGGGGACATGCCCGCTTCGGTCGCTGGCAGCTTCGGTGGTAGGGTGCCTTTGTATTGACGAGGTGGCCTGTTATGGGCAGCCTCTTACGTGCAGGATATTGGGGTATGAATCTACATAAGCTACTGTTGGCCGGATGCGTTGGATTGGGGTTGCAGGCGATCGCGCCAAGAGCCGCAGGGGCAAAACTGCCCGCGAGCCCAGTTCAGTTCAATAAAATAGCCGAGGAGATTCCTGGCGACTTTCCACCTTTAGAGGACTTTCCACCTTTAGAGGACTTTCCGGCTGAGGACTATTCGATAGAGAGCCGCACGGGATCGAATCTAGTTCGCACCACTCCTGGCAAAATGACCGAAATTACCGAGCCTGACGGTACGACCGTCATTTTGCCACCGGGCTATAGCGCCGATCGCCGATATCCCGCGCTAGTGCTGATGCCCTACACCAATCGCACTGCGCTTTATATGTTCAACTGGGGCATCTATGAGGCCTATCATCGGCGCAAAAAAAACTCCTTTGTCATTATTATGCCGCCAGGGCAAGGCAGCTCAGCGAACTGGTCGGGCTCGGGATGGACAGCGCTTGTGGATGAATATGAGGCTTACGTTCAGCAAGATTTAGCGCCGCTGGTGCAAAAGTACAATATTGCGCCCGATCGGCTGGCCATTGGCGGATTTTCTTTACTATGAAGACGTCAGCAGTGCTGGGCATGGCAACTTGCCAGAACGGATGCAGCGTGATCTTTATTCTCTCTGCGATGGATTATGTTTTAGCAGATGAGTAGTTCCTCTTTTTCAGCTAAAAAACATCTCCCTAAGTGACATACGAGAGAAACTAAGAATTTTTCTCTCGTTTTCTTTCTCTTAACTCATCTGAAAGCTGTAGGTGGATATTTACAGCTTTTTTGCGCTTAAAAAAAATAATTGGGCATATTGGATAGCCAGTGCTCTGCCTTTAGAAAATAGATACATCCACATCTGTGCAAAAAAAACTACCGTACGAGCTAGTGATAAATTCCTTACGGTTATGCGGTTGCGCTTTACATTTCATTAAGGTTTAGTAGTACGAACATTCATTTTGCGATGTATGGGAACCGCCGATTGATAGTTACTGGCCCAGTTTTTCTGCTCTCTTAAGAAGTTTGTTATGTCTGATCAAAAGAAAAGCTTCTGCTTGGGAAGCTTCCCCTTTTCGCTACCTTTCTATATTTTGAGCGTCACTTTAGGCCTTGGAGTCTATGACTTTTCTCCCTTGACAGGTGCGGGCTCAAGCAAGCTGTTGTCTTCCGTTGTAAGTGCAGAGCCTGCTGTTGCTGCTGAGCCCTCTGTTTTGCCAAACACCATCGCCAGAGGCGCTTCGACAACGCTTTGGCAGTCTAAAGAGGTTCGCGGGATCTATATCAGTCGGTACCAGGTAACCGGTGATACCAAAGAGAAAGCTATTCGCGATCGCGTTCGATACTACAAAGAACAAGGTTTTAACACGATTGTTCATGGCGTGTGGGGTAACGGCTGCCCGATGTATAAAAGCGAGGTGATGCGAGACACCTTTAGCCTATCGAGCTGCCCAAATGCGTTTCAAGAAGATTGGCTCGACTGGCTGATTGACGAAGCCCATAAGCAAGATATGCAGGTGCATGCTTACTTTGAAAAGGGTATTAAGCTCGATCAGGACAGTCCTATTTTTGACAAGGCGATCGCGAACGGATGGTTTGTAGATGGTATTGATAGAACGTACGCGGGTGTTGATCATCGTGTACTCGATGTCGATAATCCAGCGGTTAGCGACTTCTTTAGTGAGATATCAGCAGAGTTTGTGCAGCGCTACCCAGAGATTGATGCGGTGCAGTGGGACGACTATTTGGGCTACCATGCAGGCTTGCCGGGAAACGTGGATAGAACCGCGTCGCTCACTAAGTTTGTGCAGCGATTGCAGGCCAGCGTAAAGCAAGCGAACCCCAACGTCAGCTTTGATTTGTGTCATCACAATCCTTACTGGGGCGAGCGGTATTTTGCAGCTGACTGGACGAACTGGAACGCGGATCGAGCGTTTATTCAGATCTACAACGACGGTAATTTTTACGATGAAGTAGCGATCGCTGAAAATT
>CAWDNC010000004.1:0-142345 GCA_963803535.1 uncultured cyanobacterium
ATCGAAGACCTCACGCAGCATCCTTGTACGCTATGCAGCCATCAGTTTTTGAAACAGTTCCAAATTCGCGCCAGCTTAGAAATTTCTATTTATGTGCAAAACCAGCCCTGGGGCCTGTTAGTCGCTAGCCAAAACGAGTCAGCGCGGGAGTGGCAGCCGTTTGAAATAGAGCTGATGGAGCATCTCGCTGACCAGATGAGTGTCGCGATCTCCCAGGCCCAATTCCTCGACAATCTAGAATCCTTAGTTGAACAGCGAACGACCCAGCTCAGGTTGACGACAGACGCACTGCCCGTGCTGATTTGCTACGTAGACGCAGACCAGCGCTATCGATTTAGCAACAAAACCTACACCGACTGGTTTGGACAATCTGTAGAAGCCATGGAAGGCCGCTTGGTTAGAGAAGTGATTGGCGAGCAATACTACCTACAGGCGCAACCCTACATTGAAAAGGTGCTATCGGGACAAGAGGTACATTACGAATTAATCACAGCAACCTCAGAAGACAAAATTCGCGATCTGGCGGTAACCTACATTCCAGATATAGCCGCTGATGGCAAGGTAAAGGGATTCTTTGGCCTGATTGACGACATTAGCGATCGCAAAGCCAACGAGCGCATTCAAAACGAATTTATCTCCATGGTGAGCCACGAGCTGCGCACACCGCTGACCTCTATTCACGGCTCGCTTAAGCTGATGTCGATGATGCAGCAGGAGGCTCATTCAAAGAGAGACGAGCTAGTTGCGATCGCCCTTGAAAGCACCGACCGTCTCAGTCGCCTCATTAGCGACGTACTAGATCTAGAGCGCATGGAGTCGAGCCGTTTGAGCGTCACCCCACAGGCGTGCGATTTGGCAGAGCTGATGATACAGGCTGCGCAGGCCATGGAGCCGATGGCCTGCGAGCTCAACGTTCGACTAGTCGTTGAGCCAATTGATATCACCCTCTCTCTCGATTCAGACCGCATTACTCAAACGCTGACTAATTTGCTCAGCAACGCAATCAAATTTTCTCCGCCTGACTCTGATATCACGCTCAGCGCCACCCAACGGGCGCAAGATGTCTTAATTTGCGTTAAAGATAGCGGCCCCGGCATTCCCACAGATAAGCTAGCGCTGGTTTTTGAGCGCTTTCAACAGGTCGATTCTAGAGAGTCGCGGCGGCTGGGCGGCACTGGACTCGGACTGGCTATTTGCAAACAGATTGTACAGCAGCACGGCGGCACCATCTGGGCAGACAACAATAAGCTTGGGAAAGGAAGTATTTTTTGCTTTACGCTACCCAATTCATAAGGGTCTGGCGATCGCAGTCATCAGCTTAAGGTCTTCTCACAACACCTGCCAAGCCATCATCACAAAAAACCCATAATCTTTTCATACCCTATTGGCAGGGGGCAAAAGGAAATGGCTTAGCGGTTTTTACACCAACAACCTATCACTGTGCAAAACAATGATAGGTTGCGCCGTCAACTCAACCCTTCAAAACATTTTCGGCCCTGGCAGATGAATTCCGTGCGAGCGGCTAGCTCTGTTTAGAGCGCTGGCTTGCCTGAGCTTCAATAACACATCGTTGATACAAAGCTGTTACAAGAGAACCTTCCAATGATTACCACAACTGCTTCAAAAGTCGAAATTAAACGAAACACTCGCGACCATAGAGGCCATTTTATTCCAGATGAAGTCTATCAACTCGTCGAGATTACGCCGTCAGGATGGGCTTTAATCTGCCCAGACAACGCGGTTTGTCACTATGTAGATCCTGAAAGCATACATGAAGCGCCTTTACGATGTTTCCTATAGTTCTTCAAAACAAGACTCATCTTGCATTAGTTTGCATTAGACCAGAACCTCAGGAGCACATCATGACAAATCCTAGTGAGCTCACCCTATCGCAAGAATTTCAGATAAGAGTCCTATCAGCACAAATAGAAATCCTGAATATACAGCAGATTCGGGAATACGCAATCGAAGCAACAAGGCAACTTATGGTTAAAGACAACTGGGCAAATCATGCTTTTAAGGCGTACTTTCTTGCCCCCCTAAAACGGTAATTATTCGTTAAGCTCTGTATCTACGGATGCAGAGCTTATTAATGCGATCGCTTGTTCACCTTCTACTTAATGTTCACCTTCCATAACTTTCCTACTCACAAAAAGAGACGCCATTGCCAAAAGCAGCCCGCGCTCAGCCCTACATAAATCTCACCACAGCATTCGCTGCTCTTTTACACATGCCCAAACTCTTTGGTTTGTTTTCTACCCCTGACCCTCTCAAATCAGCCGCCGCCCCCTCTGACCTTAAAAAACGGCTCGATTGGGGCGAACCCGCACTCACCATCATTGACATCAGAAGCAGAGAAACGTTCAGCAAAAGCCACATTACAGGTGCAGCTTCAATACCCGATGCGGTTCTGATAGAGACTGTCTCTGCGAGTCTCGAATTAGCGCGCGATATCTACGTCTATGGAAACAACGATGAGCAGGCAGCGGACGCTGCTCACCGGTTACGCGAATCTGGCTACCAAAGTGTTGCTGAACTCAAGGGTGGCCTACCGGCTTGGGAAGCCATTAAGGGTTCTGTTGAAACCTCTCGCGGAACTGTAGGCTAATTTGATTACCGTTGAGCGCACCGAGGTAGTCGTTGCGGCGTGGTTCAGGCGAGGGTAACACTTTCGGCTAGGCGTCAAAACTTCAAAGCCTAGCCGGATAGCCTTCTGAGGGATCTGCTACTGACTTAGAGTGTTACCCTGACGAAACCCAGATTGAACCACGCCAGATTAACTACTAGGCTTTTCTTTGCTAACGGGCCGATGCTTCTTGCGCGGTGGGCTGGTGGGGCCGCTTCTTCTGCGACGTTTAGCAGGCCTGCCTTCGCGCCAGTTGCCGTCATCGCGGGTTTCACCCAGGCTGGAGATATTCATAGGATGGCCGAGAACAGAGACCTTTTTGAGTAGCTCGAAGGTCTCTTTGGGAATGCCGATGGGCAAATCAACCGTGCTGTGATCGTCTTCAATGCTGATTTTGCCGATATGACGGTTGGCAAGGCCGGTTTCGTTTGCGATCGCGCCCACAATATGCCCCGGCTTCACATCATGTCTGCGCCCCACTTCCACTCTAAAGCGCTCCATCCCCACGCTATTTTGACCCTTCATGCCTGGGCCACCGCGATCGCCATCTCGGTCTCTTTGCGGTGTGGCTCTCTCCTCTAACAGCAGCGGCTCATCGCCCTGCAACAGCTGAGCTAACGCCCCTGCAATCTCCAAGGCAGGGGTATCATGCTCCTGCTCGTACTGCTCCACAATCCGCTTGAAAAAGTCAAAATCTTCTTCAGCCAGCGTGTCTGAAATTCGCTGCTTAAACCGCGCGATCCGCTGATTATTCACCACTTCCGTAGAGGGCATCTCCATCCGCTCAATCTTCTGCCGAGTTGAGCGCTCCAAAGAATTTAGCAGGCGCTTTTCCCGAGGCGTCACAAACAAAATAGCCTCGCCCGTCCGTCCCGCTCGCCCCGTCCGCCCAATGCGGTGCACATAGGCTTCAGGGTCATAGGGCATATCGTAGTTAATCACGTGGCTAATACGCTCTACATCCAGCCCGCGTGCCGCCACGTCTGTCGCCACCAAAATATCCAGCTTCCCTTTTTTGAGGCGATCCACCGTCCGCTCCCGCTGGCTTTGAGGCACGTCGCCACTCAGGGGCGCAGTATTGTAGCCTCGCGCCTCCAGCTTCTCCGAAAGCTCCACGGTAGCCACCTTTGTACGCACAAACACAATCATGCCGTCAAAGGCTTCGACTTCTAGAATGCGAGTGAGCGCATCCAGCTTGTGATAGCCACTTACCGACCAAAACCGCTGGCGAATCGTATCCGCCGTTCTAGACTTATTTTTAATTGAAATTTCAACCGGATTATCGAGGTGCTTCTGCGCAATTTTGCGAATTACCTGCGGCATCGTCGCTGAAAATAGCGCAATCTGCCGTCCCGGTGGCGTTTGGCCTAGCACCCACTCCACATCGTCAATAAAGCCCATCCGCAGCATTTCATCGGCTTCATCGAGCACCAAAAACTTCAGATGCGATAGATCCAACGTGCCGCGCTTGATGTGGTCAATCACTCGTCCTGGCGTCCCGACCACCACGTGCGCCGCTCTACGCAGCTGCTTGAGCTGAATCTGGTAGCTTTGGCCGCCGTAAATAGGCAGCACGTGAAACCCGTCCAGGTGCTTGCCGTAGCCCTGAAACGCCTCTGCAACCTGCAAAGCCAGCTCACGCGTAGGCGCCAGTACCAGCGCCTGAGGGCGATTGTTACTCGTATCAATATGAGAGAGCACAGGCAGCGCAAAAGCGGCTGTTTTCCCTGTGCCCGTTTGGGCTTGGCCGATAATGTCGCGGCCTTCAATTAGAGGCGGAATCGTTTGGGCCTGAATCGGCGTAGGGGTTTCATAGCCTGCGTCATCGAGGGCTCTGAGGACGGGATCGATGAGCGCGAGATCCTGAAAAGACTGCACGGGCGTAGACATTGTAAAAATACCTGAAAGAGCTATAGCTGAAGGGGGGCGGCAACGGAGTATAGCGGCAGGCCAAAACTACAGGCCAAAGCTACCGTCCGGTATAGGGAAAGCACTAAATTAGAAGCACTAAATTATCAAAGAAAATAAATTATCAAAGACGTATTAAAAGGACGGGTAGAAAACGGAAAGGCTGTAAGTTGCAAGAAGTAAAGTTGATGAAGTGGGCAATCTATCGTAAGAGAGGGCTACGATCAAGCCCTAAGCATACCGCGCGGTTACCATTATCAGCCAGCGACTTGTAGCATTGGCGACTTCCGGCTTTGCAACCTACTGAGAGCGTCTTCAGCCTTTACTCTGTGATCTTGATGCGATTTTGATGTGATTTTGGCAGCCCGCTACGACATCGTTCGGCCTTTGGCTCAAGGTGGATTTGGCAAAACGTTTCTGGCGTGCGATCGCCATCTCCCCGGCCATCCTCACTGCGTCATCAAGCAGCTCCACCTCGCCCACGAAACCCCACGCCTGCTAAAAATAGCCCAGCGCCTTTTTGACCTAGAAGCCGAAACGCTTTACCGCTTGGGTACCCATTCTCAAATTCCAACGCTGCTTGCCCACTTTAAAGAAGAAGGCAGCTTCTATCTGGTTCAAGAATACGTTTCGGGCCAGCTGCTTCAAGACGCCTTGGCAGAGGTAGCGCCTGTCTATACGGGCTCGCAGGTTCAGATCGATCCAAAACGAGTCGAGCAGACCTATACGCTGCTTAAAGACTTGCTGACTGTGCTGGCATTTGTGCATCAGCAGAAGGTGATTCATCGAGACGTGAAGCCTGCCAATATTATTCGGCGCGATTCAGATGGCAAGCTAGTGCTGATTGACTTTGGTGCCGTGAAGACGGCGGTAACTTCGCTGGATGCGCCGCAAACGGTTTCAATTGGCTCGCCAGGGTACATTGCACCGGAGCAGCAGGCGGGTAGGCCGTGTTTTGCGAGTGATTTGTATGCGGTCGGTATGGTGGGATTGCAGGCTTTGACAGGGCTGATGCCGCAGGAGGTGCCGGTTGATTCCGGATTTCGACTCCGCTCCGCCCTCGAATTTGTTGGTGATCAAACAGTCTTAGAGAACGCAAACTGGGAGGCTCTTGTCTCTTTTTTAGAGAGACTTACGCGGTATGAGCCGGGCGATCGCTTCCCTAATGCAACCCTGGCGCTAGAAAACTTACCTACTCAAACGCGTGCTATTCCTCTACAGCATCCAATAACGCAAACCACGTTCATTCCAAAACCTCGGCAGCTCCAAACCAGCTTTTCACCCACCCTTCCCCCGGTAAACATCGCCGCCAAGCCACCTGTAGCACCGCTATCTGCCGCAGACTATCGCAACCGTCAGGCTCTGAAAAACAAGGTTCATCGCTTTTGGATTCAAGGTGTCTTAGACCATTCCTTACACGGCCAAGTACTGCTAACGCTGGGGCTAGAAGAACGTGCCGAAGCACTGACTCTTCCGTGGAACATTAGCTGGCAGTCTGACCAAAATCCTGCACAGCCGTTAGAAAAAGGAACACGTGTGTTTGATGTGTTTCAACAGTTAGGAGAGGGGCGATCGCTACTCATACTCGGTGAACCCGGCGCAGGCAAAACAACAACGCTCTTAACCCTAGCTCGCGATCTATTAGAACACTCTGAATTAAGCAGCCGCATTCCCGCCATCTTCAATCTCTCTTCTTGGACAGGCGGCTCAATTGACCAGTGGCTGATCACTGAACTAAACAGTAAATATCAAATTCCTAAGGCAATCGGTAAGACTTGGGTAGAAGAACAACAGCTTTTGCTCTTACTAGACGGCCTTGATGAAGTTCGATTAGACCGGCAGAATAGCTGCGCGGCGGCGATTAATCAGTTCCATCAGGACTATGGGCCAGAGATGGTGGTGTGCTGCCGGATTAAAGACTATGAGGCGATGGAGCAGCGGCTGGGGTTTCAGAGTGCGGTGTTTGTGCGATCGCTCACCGATCAGCAAATTTGGCAGTATCTAAACCAGAGCAATACGGGGCTCACAGGGCTAAAGTCTCTTTTAGAACAAAGTAGAACGCGGGGAGCCGGGGAAGATTCTTTGTTAGATTTGGCGCGATCGCCTCTCATCCTCAATATCATGGCCCTCACCTACCAGGGCATCAGCGCCGCCGACATTCCCAAGCCCCTACCAAATACAGGACAAGGCCAAAACTACACCCACCAGCTATTTTCTGCCTACATAGACCGCATGTTCCAGCGCCGAGGCCTAAGCGCAGAAAACCCGCCCTACTCAAAACAACAAACCATCCGCTGGCTCCATAGACTCGCCTATCAGCTCACCAGCACCTCCCAAACCGTCTTCCTCATCGAACGAATGCAGCCCGACTGGCTCACTTCTCGCAGATCTCGCTGGGCTTTTGGCGCGCTCGTATGGGCAATGTTCTTACTTGTAGCCACTGCTATAGGCTATCAAGTCATCGATCCCGAAGAGTTGCCGCTAGGACTGTTGATTTGCGGCATCCTGTTTGGACGCATGTTCGGCACTTATCGGATTGTGCCTGCCGAGACCCTGAAGTGGTCGTGGCAAAAAGCCAGTCGCGCCTTACTCATCGGTCTTACAGTAGGCCCACTGGTTGGCTGGGCACTTAAAGTCGGATTTGTTGCTATTTTTGGAGATAGGTCATGCCTTTTACAGTACGCCTGCTTTCAACAAACTAGCGTGCTAGGGCTCGCCTTTGGCACGGTGCTAGGCGTTACGTATGGCGTTATTCGCGGGCTCAGCGGAGAGCGTATCGCTACGATTACAAAGCCTAATCAGGGTATCCGTCAGTCTGCTAAAAACGCCATTCTCTTTGCAGTTGTTGCTTCCATTACACCGCTACTCACTGCACGCATTCTAGGGAACACTTCTCCTGCCTTCTGGACAGCGGCTGGGCTCTCTTTTGGTCTTGCGCTTGGCGGTGGGGAAGCCTGTGTTAAGCATGGCATTTTACGCCTTATTCTTTTCTGTCAGGGGCACATTCCCTGGAACTATGTGCGGTTTTTGGATTATGCGGGCGATCGCATCTTCTTACAAAAAGTAGGTGGCGGATACATCTTCATCCATCGCCTACTTCTAGAACACTTTGCTACATCTCAAAACTATTTGGATCGCCAATAACCTCCAATCCAATCGTTTCACCAGCCACAACAACAGACGTAATCTCTACCTCTATCGGCAAATTTTGCAGATCAGCTAGCGGATTGATCACATCCGAGAGACGACGAGCCGCGATCGCACTCAAATCAAACCCCGCCGCGCTCACATTATCCACCTCAAACCGCAGCTGCGTTCCATCGCCCACAATCTGCCCGCTCACATCCACCGTCACCCCACGAGGCACCGCCAAGTTGCCCACCTGAGGTCGCACTCGAATCGTCGCCTCATCGGGCGATCGCAACATGACCTGCGCCTCACGCACATTCCGATAGGCCTCCAAAAAATCAGCCAAATCGTCTGTCTTAATCACCGCCGTCAGCCGCGCTGAGCCCACTTCGCTTACTCGCTCAGCCTCACGGTCGTACACGACGTTTTGTAAATCCAACGCTAATCTATCGATTACGGGTGCCCCGTCAGGGCGAACGCGATCGCCCACCGCAACCACACTTTCAGCGCTCCCGGCTCGCACGCTGAGCCCTTTAATATTGACATCGTAGCTATCTGCTGGGCCGACGTACTTAGGCAGCTCTCGCTCAATCCCTTGCGCCACCAAGTTTGCAGGGCTACACCCAGCGACAGCAAAGCCAGCAAACATGGCAGTAGCCGCAGACGCTATAGGACGTAGGCGTGTCATGTACTTTTTCCTCTGCATGTATCTATTGGCCATAAGCTACCCGCTAAGGCGACGATTGCTACTCTTGCGTAACTAACTATTAACGATGCCTGACGCTGTGATAAAGGTCACTGCAAAACGCTCACAAAACTAGATGCACCGTTATTAAACTACACGTGTAACGATAAACTTTCCATACGTGGTTGTTCCATGACTCGAGTAAGGAGCCGCGCTATATGTGGACAGAAGAAATGTGGATAGAGGAACTGCGGGCTATTTTACGAGGGGCCGCAGGCAGCTTTTTATTTGGCATTCCGCTGCTATATACCGTAGAAGTGTGGGCGATTGGCTCGTCTACAGATTCCGCGCGCTTACTCGTTGTACAGGCGGTCACCTTTGTGGTGGTGCTGCTCCTCACACAAATTGAAGGATTCAGGCGATCGCTCTCCATTGACCCTATAGAAACCGTGCTAGAAAGCATTGAAGCGTTGGGTATTGGCATTATCTGCGCCGCGATCGCCCTCGTTTTACTCTGTCGGATCACCTTAGAAACGCCCCTTTCAGAAGCCTTAGGCAAGCTTATTTTTGAAGGCGTGCCCTTTTCTCTGGGCGTTACGCTCGCCCGTTCTACCCTAGAGCGCCGCCGGTCGGGTGAGCGCCGCACGCTGGCTCGTGACGTGACCCCTGGCCCTGATTTTCTGCCCGCTGCTGCCGTCAGCTTTCGCGATACCCTGAGCGATACCTTGGCCGACATTGATGCCACCATTATCGGCGCAATTGTGATCGCTTTTAGCATCGCGCCTACCGAAGAGATTGCCATTATCGCCTCAGCGCTGCCGCCTTTGTGGCTGCTGCTGATTATGTCAGCCTCTCTACTGATCTCGTACATTATCGTATTTGCCTCTGGCTTCACCGATCGCAGCGAACGCGCCCAAAGGGGCTTGCTGCTGAGCCCAGTCACTGAAACCCTCGTTACCTATGTGGTGGTGCTCATTGCCTCAGCGCTGATGCTTATTTTCTTTCAGCAGCTCAGCGCAAACGACCCCTGGCAAGAATGGCTAGGCAATATAATTGTGCTAGGCTTACCGGCTTCAGTTGGTGGCGCGGCAGGCAGAATTTTAGTGTGATGGTGAATGGCGTTTAAAGAACCAGAAGAGATAAAGCTAGCATCTGCTGTGACAGAAAGTACCGAGCTGCAAAAGCAGCGATCGCTCGCAGAATGGATCACCCTCTCAATATCGACCTTCGTACTGGTCACGATGGTCGGGCTCGTCCTTTACGACTGGCAGCTAAGCAAGAACCTACCGCCTGCATTTCGCGTCGAAATGATGGAAGCCCCTCAGATCGTGGAGGGGCACTACTATGTGCCTTTCACGCTGCGAAACGTAGGCGGACGCATTGCCAGAACCGTTCAGGTGGTTGCCGAGCTGCACTTAGAAGACGGCAGCGAAGAAACTGGCGAACAGCAGTTTGATTTTTTATCTGGGCAATGAACAGAAAAAAGGTGGCTTTGTATTCGACCACAATCCCCGTACCGGAAGCTTAGTGGTGCGGGTGGCTAGCTTTGGGCTGCCGTAGATAGGCTGTCGTAGATAGGTCGCGATGGCTAGCTGATGGCAGCTGTTGATGAGCGGCTAGGCGGTTAATTTTCCGGAATCTCATGCATCGGCGCTGTGCGAGTAATGGCCCGATCCATTGAAAGGATGCGAGTCATTCGAGCGATCGCCTGCGCTCTTGCTGATGGTTGCCTAAGACCACTTGCGCTTTCTCACAGTCTATCGGCGGCTTCGTTGGAACACTCGGTGGAATTTTAATCGGCTTGCGTTCATCGCCTATCCAGTACGGGATAGAACAGCTGTTGTCATCTGGTAGGACTAAGGGTAACAACAGGCCGTCTTCAACAGCGTGATTGCAGCTCGTCTTCTACGCCCTGAGTACAGAAGGAATCTATTAAATCACTTCCGGAAAATTCATAAGATAGCTGGCTAGATAATCTATTGAGGCGAATATTTTAAGGTTGCTAACATAGGTTGTTTATCTGAAGGTGCCACTGATGTACTGACGTTAGTGCAAATACGTACTCCAGTACATCTATAAAAGTCAGAGATTTAGTTATATTTGGTGAGATATGTACGATTCTAAAGGACTTTGCGAGCTTTATTCTTTTAATTTTCCGTGATTATTATCACAGGCAAACCGCTCAATCTAATCGTCTTTGTTGCAATCGACACTAAGCACTGGGCCTCTAAAGACTCTGTTTTCAGGTGGTTTAGCCGCATGCCACGCTGACCCAAGAATAATCTCAGTAGCACCGTACTCTAGTTGAGTCTCGACAATCTCTTCAGCAATATCGCCAGTCGACTACCACAAACTGATGTCGAATATCTGCTAATAGTCGCGTTGTTTTTCCTTTAGTCGATGAATATTATCTAATTGAACATTATCCGGCTGGATATCATCGATCGCAGCGTCGCCGGCAACATGAACCACCACCACCTTCGCCGTCGTATACGACGAGCTAGCTCGGCAGCCTTTGCCAGTACAGCGGTAGAGTAGCGTAGACGTATCAACGGCGGCTAGTAGCACAGGGGCAGTCTGCGATCGCCACCTTTGTTGGGTTTACTTCACCCTTTTGCAGCAGCTTGGGCGCAAACGTAGGAATTGCCCAGGCACCCAGCGGCGCAGTCACTAAAATAGACAGCGCAGACAGCGCTAAAATCGTCTCGCCACCCGGAATTCCTTGCGCTAATGGCACCGCGCCAATCGCCGCTTGAACCGTTGCTTTAGCAGAGTTTCCGGGCAAAAGAAACAGCTTCTCTGTCGCTGTCCAATTACTGCCTAACGTCGATAGATACCAGCCGAGCGATCGCCCCAACACTGTACCGACTGCCAACAGCAACAGACCTGCCCAAGCCGTTTCTTCTAAAACGCTCAGCTCAATGCTTGCGCCCAGCAGCACAAATAAAACAATCTCAGCAGCTGTCCATAGCCCATTAAAGCCCTGACGCAATCGCCGTGCTAATGGCGCATCAAACTCAATTACAAAAAAGCCGGTCGCCATCACCGCTAGATAGCCTGAAAATATCGGGAAGTCCTGCGCTACAACCACTAGGGCCAACATTAAGCTGGCAGCGACCAGCGACTCTTGCACAATATTTTGAGTCCACGTTCGCTTTGAGAGCAGCGTAACGAGCAGCCGAGCCGCGATCGCACCTAGCAAAATGCCCAGACAAATTTGCCCAGCTACCTGAAACGGGAGCAGCCTCAGCGGACTGATAGTAATTCCCCCTGGCAGCACCCAAGCGGCCTGCGTGCCTTGAGATAAAAAGGCCAGCAGTAGGCTAAACGCCAGCAGCAACAGCACGTCAGACAGCGCGCTGCCGGTTAAAATCGCGTCGGGAATGCCTTTTTTGACGCCCCAGCCGAGCTGTTTGAGCCGCAGCATTCCTGGCACAATGACCGCAGGTGACTCTGCTCCAATAATGCAGCCCAGCAGCAAGCCAGTGAGCAGGTCGAACTGAAAGAGAAACATCGCTGCGATCGCCACGACTACCGCCTCACAGGCTCCTGGCAAAAAGCCCAGCCGTAGCGCCACCGTCCCTTGCTCAATGAGCTTTTCGCGGTCTAGGCCCAGCCCAGCCTTCATTAAAATTACCATGACGGCAATCGTGCGCAGCTCATCAGCGGCCGCCAGCGTCCCCGCACTCAGCACGTCTTGCCCTTGCGGGCCGAGCAGTATGCCAACGAGTATCATCCCAACGAGCGGCGGTGCCTTCAGTCGCCGGACGATTTGTCCGACAAAAAAACCCGCCAGCAAAATCCAAATAACGCTTTCTAACATTCAATACTCTCCGTCAAAGTCCGTACGTTACTCCGTCTTTTGTATAAATAAATACGCTAATGTAAATCCGTAAGCATTACTTTTAAAGAACCACGAGCTGGGCCAGACCCGTTAATCTGACGTGGCAATGGCTTGGATACGGTCACTCCGATACGGTTGCTCTGATACTGTCTTAATGCCCCTTCAATCAATTGTTCACTTAAAGATTGAAGACAATATTCTATGCATACGATAGAAGATTTTTTAAAGTTTGCTGAACAGATTATTCACTCAAAAACAGACACATACTGTAGTGAATTGCAGCGCCGCATTTTGGTAGCAGCCCTGCAAGAGGAGCGTAAAACCTACGATCAGCTAGCAGAAGAATGCGGCTACTCACCTAAATATGTCAAACAAGATGCGGCTCCAAAGCTGTGGCAGCTAATCTCTCAGGCGCTAGATGAAAAGGTTAACAAGGCTAACGTTCGCGCGGTACTCGCGGCCGCGATTCATAGCCAGCAGCAGCCCGATCTGATAATTGCTGCCCCTGCTATCAGCACCACAACGGCCGCCAATATCTTGCTAGTAGACGACCAGCCTAAAAATCTGCGACTGCTCTCCGATCTGCTTGAAGAACAGGGCTACGAAGTGCAGCAGGCGATTAACGGGGCGATCGCCCTACAGGCTGTCAATATCAGTCCGCCCGATTTAGTCCTGCTCGATATTCATATGCCTGATATAGACGGCTACACCGTCTGCCAAAAAATCAAAGCGGAGCCCGCTACTCGCGACATTCCTGTTATTTTTATCAGCGCGCTCGACGAACCCTGGGATAAGGTAAAGGCCTTTTCTTCAGGCGGCTGCGACTATATTACCAAGCCTTTTAAGGTGGTCGAAGTCCTTGCTCGCGTCGAAAACCATCTGAAAATTCATCAGCTACAGCAGGCGCTAATGGCCCAAAACAAGCAGCTTCAGCGGGCTATTCAGGAGCTTCAGCGGCTCGCTGCCATTGACGAGCTTACGCAGGTTGCCAGCCGCCGCCGGTTCGATGCCTATTTACTACAGCACTGGCAGCAGGCGATCGCCACTCGCACGCCGCTAACGCTGATGCTGGCTCAAGTCAACAACTTTGACTTTTATGGTGAGGGCGCTGACCATACGATGGGCGATCGCACTTTGCATACGATCGCTCAAACTATTCAGCAAACCCTCTCTGGCCCCGAAGATATGGTGGCCCGCTACGGCACGCTCACCTTTGCCATCGTGCTGCCGCAGCAAACTGCCTCACAAGGAAAATCTATCGCCAAAAAGCTCACCGAACAGATTGAGAAAGCGAATAGATCGATATCAAAGATACAAAGAAGCACGCCGAAAAAGCCTCCTGTTAGCATTGCGCTCAGTATCGGTATTGTTAGCCTCAGCCCAGACGAACAAGGCGCATTATATTCTGGCATTGGAGCGTTTTTAGAAACGTGCGATCGCTATCTACAACAGGCCAAAGATAGCGATCGCTACATCGTCAGCCAGTAGCCTCACCGCAACCACGCCCTAATCTTTCAACAAGCGCCCAGCTATGTCCACAATGTTTTGAAACTGGTAGTCCTCTGCAACCGCTTTCAAACTATCCGCCAGTGCCTGCTGCTCAGGAGGTATTGTCTCAATGAGCTGGAGCACCTGCTTCCCTTTCAGGCCATGAGCCGCCCAATATAGGTTTTGCAGCCAGTCGCGCGGCATTCCGGCAAACGCCTCTGCGGCTAGTGGCACATGCGCTGTTTTCATTTCTGCCGTCTGCGCAGTCACATCAGCAACCGCACTGCTCTCTTGAATCGGTAGCGCTAGGCAAAACAAGCTGCCCGCTTCAGGCACGCTGCTCACCGAAATATCTCCTCCCATCAGCTGGCTATACTGACGGCTGATCGGCAGGCCCAGCCCAGTTCCTCTGTTCGCCATCTTGCCGGCAGCGGCCTGCTCAAAGGGAAGAAATATCTGTTCTATCTCATCGGGCGCAATGCCAGAGCCCGTATCTTGAACATTGAAATAAAGCCAGAGCGGGCCGCCTTTAGCAAAGGCGGCTTCAACCAGAACCACAACGCGACCGCTATCGGTAAACTTAAGCGCGTTACCCACCAAGTTTGTCAGAATTTGTCTGAGCTTGCCCTCATCGGCAAGAATAAAACGAGGCACGCTTTTACCTTTTTCTAAAAGCAGCTCAACTTGCTTACGATTGGCGGTCAGTCCAAACATATCCAAAACATCTTGCAGCAGCTCGCTTAGGTCAAAGCTAGTTTTATTGAGCGCGACTTTACCCGCCTCTATTTTAGAAATATCTAAAATGTTGTTGATTAAAGCTAGCAAATGCTCCGCGCTGCGATCGATAATGCGGGCGCGCTGCTGTTGGGATGACGGTAGGTTCGCGTCGCGGGTTAGCAGCTGGGCAAAGCCAATAATGCTGTTAAGCGGCGTGCGTAGCTCGTGGCTCATGTTAGCCAAAAACTTGGACTTGGCTAGGTTAGCGGCCTCAGATTTTTCTTTGGCGATCGCCAGCTCCTGCTCTACCAGCACGCGATCGCTAATATCGGTAATAAAGCCCTCCAAAAACTTGAGCTGCCCCGTCTCATCAAAAATGCCCTGCCCCTGCTCCCACACCCACTTGATTTTGCCGTCGGGCGGCAGCTGTAGCCGGTAGGTGACTTGATAAGGTTCTTTTGCTGCTAGCGCCGCCTGCACCTGCGCCCAAACAGCCATCCGATCGTCAGGGTGAAACAGCTTGCCGTACTCAACGGATCGATTCGTAATCCAGGCTTCAGGCCGATAGCCCGTCAGCTCAAAGCAGCCTTCACTGACAAAAATCATGGTCCAGGCCAAATCGTTACGGCAGCGATACGACATTCCCGGCAAATTTCTCATCAGAGTCGCCAGCGTCCGCTGAGAGTCCTCCAAGACAGCCGTTCTGCGAGCTACCTGCTGCTCCAGCGTTCGATTCTGCTGAGCTAGCGCCTCTTGCGTAGCCATGAGTACCCTATTTTTCTCGGCCAGTTCCTGAGTGACCTGAAGCCGCTCCGCCTGCGCGAGCTGCCGGTTCAAACTCTCCTGTCTCAGCGAAATCTGTGTCCCAATCCGCGCCAGCAGCCCTTCTTTAACAATCGGCTTCGTCAGGTAGTCATTCGCCCCGGCCTGTAATCCCACCACTTCGTCTTCTAGCCGATTTTTTGCCGTTAGCAGCACAATGGGCAGCTCGTCACGGCTCCATTTTGCTCGGATGGCTGTGGTCACTTCATATCCGGTCATTCTTGGCATCATCACATCCAAAATCACCAAATCAGGGCAATAGCCATTGGCCAACAGTGCCATCGCTTCTTGCCCCGAAGACGCCTGTGTGACTCGATACTGATGCAAATCTAAATAGTTGTTCAGCACCAGCAGATTTACCGGATCGTCGTCTACAACAAGCACTTGCGGTCGGTCTTCTGACTGATCTTCTGGCAGATTTTTTGGCAGATCTATCGTGGCCAAAGCCGTTTCAATGGTCTGTGCTTGTAGAATCGGTGGCGGTAAAGTCCGTTGTTCAGCATCGATAAAGAGCCGTGCAGCCTCAGGTGCGATCGCCTCGCTACTGACTGTAAGAGCATGCACGGCAGCGTAAATTTAAACTGGGAGCCCTCACCGACAACAGAAGTCACCCAGATTGTGCCACCGTGCAGTTCTATCAGCTTTCGGGTTACCGCTAGCCCCAGCCCCAAGCCACCATATTCTCTGGACGTAGAGCCTTCAGCCTGCTCAAAAGATTCAAAGATACAGTCGTATTTCTCTTGAGCAATGCCGATACCCGTATCAGAAACCGTAATCGTGAGCGCGGCAGAGGCCTGTTCCGCATCCTTCAAAGCGGCCGTAATTTCAACCTGGCCGCTCTCTGTAAACTTGATGGCATTCCCAATTAAGTTGTACAAAATCTGTTGCAGCCTATTTTCATCAGCGGGTATCAGAGGCAAATTAGCCGGAATCGTGTTGATCAGCTGTAGCTTTTTACGCCCGACCAAAGGCCGACAGAGCGTGAGCACAATGTCTGCGATCGCCCTTGGCTCCACAGCCGTCAGCCGCAGGCTCAGATTGTCTTGCAAAATATGAGAAAAATCTAGAATATCGTTGACCAGGTTATACAGCCGGCGACCGCTGCTGGCGATCATCGACAGGTTCATCAAGGCCACTTCTGACATCGGGCCGACCTCGCCTTCTATTAGATACTCGCTCAGGCCGATAATGCCGTTCAGCGGCGTCCGCAGCTCGTGAGAGGTATTTGCCAAAAACTCATCTTTAACCCTATCAATCCGCGCCAGTTCCTGATTCGCCTGCTCCAGCTCAGCGTTCACCTCTATCAGCGCCTTAGTCCGCCGATCGACAATCTTCTCCAGGTTTGCGTTCAGGCCTTCAATCTCACTGGCATAGCCTTCTAAAGACGCCATCACTTGGTTATATCGGCGGGCAATTTTACCCGCCTCCGTAAAAGGGTCTTCGGGTACCCGCAGGCTAAAGTTTTGCGTTTGGGCCTGCTGATCCATCACCCGAAACAGCTCGTACACCTCTGTTTTGGCCGCGTGCTCCGACACGTTCAGGCCAATTTCTTCATCTTCTACTGAGACCCTTAGCGGCGCGCGGCGGTTGATTATTTTCAACAGAAAATAGGTGAAGCCAAAGGCCCAGACAAAGCAGACTAAAATGCCCAGCACCTGCGCTAAAAGCTGCTGGTGGCGGCTCAGCCCCGTGCCTAATATCGCCAAGTCGCCAAATAGCGCCACCGACAGCGTGCCCCAAACGCCCGCCGCGCCATGTAGCGCTACCGCATCTACCCCGTCATCAATGCCCCAACGCTCTAGCGCATCGGTAGTCGCTAGCATCACCAGCCCGCCAACTGCGCCAATGAGCACCGCTATCGGCGTTGACACCGCATGACAGGCGGCCGTGATAGACACCAGGCCCGCGAGCGATCCGTTAATCAGCGTCTCGGGCTGAAGGAGGCGTTTGCGATACCAGCCCCAGCTCCCTGCGGCCACCATGCCCGCAGCACCAGACATTAGGGTATGCACAATAATCATGGGCACTTGCTCGGTGAGCGCAAACGTACTGCCCCCGTTGAAGCCCATCCATCCCACCCACAGCAGCATGGCTCCCAGCACTGAAAAAGGCAGGTTAGAGCCATGAATTTTGTGAGACTGCCGCCGAGTAGATGATTCTCTTTTTGTAAATCGCCCGGTTCGAGGCCCCACGACGAGCAGCGCGGCCAGCGACACCCAGCCGCCCACGCTGTGCACTACCGAGGCCCCGGCAAAATCAACAAATCCTAGCTGGCCTAGCCAACCGGAAAGCTGACCAGCGTTGGTGCCATTCCAAGCCCAGTGGCCAAACAGCGGATAGATTAGGCCAGAGCTGACCATCGCGATCGCGACATACCCTCTAAACCTCAGTCGCTCTGCTAGCGCCCCTGAAACAATGGTGGTAGAGGTGCCACAAAACATCGTTTGGAAAATAAAGAAAGCCGCCAGCATGGGCGCATCTTCAATATTCAAAAAATATCCAGATGTCCCGATCCATCCGTGCCAGGACGCGCCAAACATAATCGCAAAGCCAAACACCCAAAAAAAGCAGATGGAAATACCCAAATCGGCTAGGTTTTTAGTGGCGACGTTGATACTGTTTTTAGAGCGCGTTAGCCCCGACTCTAGACACATAAAACCAGGCTGCATCAGCAGCACTAGCCCCGCGCAGCCCACCACCCATATCACGTTAAGATCTACCATTTCAAAATAATAGACCGTCGTTGAATGTTCATTAAGCGCTGGCCAGTCAGCCCTTGCCAGTCAGCCTTTGCCAGTCAGCCCTTGTTAGTCAGCCTGATATCGAACGCGAGCTTCTATCGCATTAAAAATTTCTTGAAGCAGCACCGTTGCGATTTGCGCTTCGCTACTGGCAGCAGCAAAATCCTCTGCCACATAGATCGTATTGCTCTCGATCACATAGCCTGAGCGCGCACCTTTCAATTCAGCGCGTGAACAAACGCCTACGTCAGGGAAGTCGCTAAAGTCGCCCTGCCTAAAAGATTCCATCACGTTCTTTACCTGAATCAGCGCACTTTGCAATCGGTGAGTAAAGGCGAAGAGATCGCGTTCTTCGGACATGTAACGTATGGAAATTAGACAAGCTCTTTTCCGTTCCTAAATAAAAGCCTCATCACTATGGCGGTGAGCGATCGCTTAGAAAATCCAGAAAAGTTCAGGTATAAGTTCAGGTTTATTCAGGTAAGTACACGGAAAAGCCCGGCAGCAAGGGTTCTCTACTGTCGGGCTTTCTAGCCTTATTAGGCGCTGTCTATTTTTGAAACCAGTGTAAAAACTACAGCAATCTGGCCTTAGCAGGTGGCATCACCACTTTGGTGGCCAGCCCAACAGACTTAAGGCCTTTAATCAGCCACCAGGTCGGGTCAACTTCCCATTTCCTCAGGCCTGCTTTCGCCATTTTGGGAAACGCATGGTGGTTGTTGTGCCAGCCTTCGCCGTAGGTCAACAGCGCGACCCACCAAAGGTTGCGGGCGTTGTCATCACATTCAAAGTTGCGGTAGCCTGCCAGGTGATTGGCAGAGTTAATCAGCCAGGTGCAGTGCCAAAGCACGACCGCACGAACGAACACACCGTAGATAACAAACGACCAGCCGCCAAGCGCATACAGCAGTATTGCAACCGGCACTTGCAGCGCTAAAAAGTACTTGTCTAAAAAGGCGTAGTAGCGATCGCGCGCAATATCCGGTGCGTTTTTGGCATATATTTTCCGGTCAAACACCTCAGGCTTCAGATAGAACATCCAAAACATATGGCTCCACCAAAAGCCTTTTGCCGATGAGTAAGGGTCTTTCTCCAGATGCTCGGTAAAGGCATGGTGCTGCCGGTGTCCGGCCACCCAAAACGTAGGCCCGCCCTGTAGTGCTAGCGCGCCCATGGTTGCAATGATGTATTCCAGCCACTTTGGCACCACAAAGCTGCGATGCGTCAGCATTCTGTGGTAGCCCATACAGATGCCGACGCTGCCGCAGAGCCAGTGGAAAAATATGGCAACGCCCAGCGCAGACCAGGAGAAGAACCAGGGTGCAAGTAGCGCGATCAGCATGAATAGCGGCAAAGAAGCCTACGGTTGCCCAGCTAATCTTGTCAGGTGTCTTATCGGCCTGACTAGCGCTAGCATCCACCGTCGTTTTGAGCTGAGAACCAACTTCTTCAACAGCGGCAGGAGAGGCATAGCGTAAAGGTGACAGAGGCGAACGTTTGATCGGTATGCGGGTATTCATGGGGCTCCAGTGAACGATGGCCTGCAATCGCGTTAGAATGTTGCAAGTGTTGCTTACATAAAGAGCTTAACGTGGCTTTTAATTATTTGCAAGCGATACTTGCAAAATACATGCCAAAAGACATAGCTAAAAGACATAGCCATAAGACATGACTGAACCCAAACTATCCAGCCGAGAAAAGATTCTCAAGTCCTCGCTTGTGCTGTTCGCAACTCAGGGCATCACTGCAACGACAACCAAGCAGATTGCCGAAAAAGCAGGCGTTAATGAAGTTACGCTTTTTCGACAGTTTGGTAGCAAGCACGGCTTGCTTTTAGCTGTGTTAGAAGAAGCCCCTATTCTGAATAGGATGCAAGCAGCACTGTCTGAGATTGCAGGCGCAAACGATCCGCTAGTGGCCTACGGAGAGCTGGGGTTAGAGCTGCTAGGGAATATGTCTGAGCTGGTGCGATCGCTCATTGGAGAAGCCAGCCAGTCCCCGGATGAAAACCTACAGGCCTTAGGCAAAACCCTGAACCAGGCTAACCAGCAGACCATCGGCTACTTAATCGGCGCGCAGATAGAGCCGCCAGCTGAAGACCTATCGCTTGAGGCGATCGCCCACTTACTCAACACGCTTATCGTCGGCAGAGCCGTCATGGATTTTGCTAGCGGCGGCTATGGACTCAAGCAAAACCAGGAAGACTTTTTAGCGGCGGTAAACACCCTGTTTGCCCTGGAACCTAAGCGCGCTAATCCAGGCAATCTGGATAATGCAGAAAGCAATACTCTCGCCGTTGAAGACTTACCCGCTGAAACCGTGCGATCGCTCTTTCAAAAAGCCAAAAAGCTTGGCTCTCAGGAATATGCGCTGGTGTACGTTCTTTTTGGCGCTGGTTTGCGGATAGAAGAAGCGGCGGGCTTGTTGCGATCGCACTCCCTCAGCAGCAAGTCTCAGCATCTGCTAGTCATCACTAACCCTGCCCCTCAGCAAATGTCTAGACAAGTCCCTTTAAACCGCTGGATTATGGGCAATCGCTACGGCACTTATCTCAAAAACCCGCTCACCCAGTGGCTCAAAAGCCGCCAAGATGAACAGCCCGAAATATTTGTAGATGCCGATCAAAAGCCACTAGGCCCAGACGGCATTCAAGAGTTGTGGGACGCCATCTCAGCAGACATGCTCACGCTCACCGAAGCGAGCATCACCCCGTTTCACGCTCGCCAGACCTGGTGCATAGAGCTGTTGACCAAAGGCATGAGCTTAGAAAATTTGAGTCTCCTATCGGGGCTATCTGAGGCGTCACTAGCAGCCTATGCCCGTAGAACAAAAGAGAAAGGTGCTTTAGAGCAGGCGCTTGCTATCGACCAGAAGAACTGATCAAAAGAACAGCTAGCGCGTAAATCGGCCCTGCTGGCTGAGCACGTCTAAAAACATTTTGACCGCAGGGGCAGGGGGCGTGTTGGCTAAAATCGCCGCGCCGATTCTTCGGTTCAAACGAATAGGGAGCGATCGCACATACACCCCCTTCGGAATGGGCAGCGCCGCCAGCCTTGGCAAAATCGCCGCCCCCAGCCCCTGAGCCACCATGCTCACAATCGTAGAATCTTCTCTAATCACGTAGCCCACCTCAAACGGCTGCTTCCACTTTGCCCAGTGGTCACGAACCGCACTGGTGCACTCGGCATAGTTAAACAAAATAAAAGAGTAGCCGTGGAGATCCTCCCAGGAGAGATCTTTCGGCGGCGGTGTCTCTGTCTTTGGTAAAAGAACAACATATTCATCCTGAAGGATTTCTATGGTCTTAAACTCTTCTGAACGAGGGAGCGGAATTAATCCAATATCTGTACTACCTTCTCTCAAAGACTGTTCTACCCCCGCTGGATCTAGCTCGGCGAGCGTGATTTCAACAAACGGAAACTGCTTCCGAAACTGGGCAATGTTCGCAGGCAATAGATGCGTTGCGGCACTGCGAAAGGAAGAAATTCGCAGGCGACTACGGTAGAGGCCTTTTTCTAAATTAGTCTCGTATTCTATGTGCTCTCTGAGGTCTAGCATTTTTTGGCTGTGCACAATCACCCGCTCACCCACAGGCGTTAGCTTGGCACCAAAGCGCCCGCGAGCGAGTAAAGGCACCCCTAGCTCGGCTTCTAAAGATGCGATCGCCCGACTCACCGCCGACTGAGACACCTCCAGCTGAATCGCCGCATCCGAAAAAGTACCCTGTTCTACCACCGCAGAGAGTACCTCCAGCTGAAAAATGTTCATAACCAACTTCTATTCGCTTTGTGCATAGATATGTTCCCGCAGGCGGTTTGATTGTTACAGAGCGTAAAGCTAGAGTGACATTTATTCAGACAGATTCATTTAGTTCCAGGCCGCGCCAAGAGGTTTTCATGTTCGAGCTCCTACAGTTCCAGAAATTCAGAGACACACCCAGCGTTCAGTTCTTTGATATTACCGTCCCTTCCTCTAACGCTCGCGACCTGGTTTGCCACACCGGCCCCGCCGTCAGCCCAAACAATGCTAAAGATACCAGCTGGCAGTTCTACCTCCATCCCCGCCAGGAAGATAATTTGCTAGCGCTTTCTGGTGGCCGCACTTTTCATCTTGTGAACTTTGAGTGGGATCACCCTCTCCACGTGGTTCGCCTAGACGCCAATCGCCACATCTTGCGCATTCCCCCCGGTACCTTCCACCGCTCCGAGTCCGACCGCAACGGCTCACTCGTGATTAACCAGGCTGTGCGCACAGAAACAGCCAAAGTAGAAAGCGAATTTCGCGTCTATAACAGCGGTGAGATCCCCAAGCTCAAGCAGCTGCTCAACTCAAACGTTCAGCCACAGTATCACGGGTTTGAAGTAGAGTACTTAAGAGCTGCGTAAAAGCCACTATTAATCTGTACTACGAGAGAAATAGGTCGATGGAAGTCATTCTCCATCGACCTATTTTATTGTTCTGACCCAGTACGATCAGGACACCCCCCTCTAAAATGAAAACTAAGAACGCTCGATAATAGCCAATCTACAGCAGGTACCTTTTGCCATGACTCAGCTCGCCCCCCACTCAGACAGAGTATTGATTTTTGATACAACACTGCGCGATGGTGAGCAGTCACCAGGGGCCACCATGAACGCCAGTGAGAAGCTGGCAGTCGCACGGCAGCTGGCACGGCTCAATGTAGACATTATTGAGGCGGGCTTTCCGTTTGCTAGCCCCGGTGACTTTGAGGCGGTAAAGGCGATCGCGACCGAAATCGGCTCCCCTAACGGCCCTACTATTTGCGCGCTCGCACGGGCGACTAAAGGTGATATTGAGTCGGCAGCTAAGGCGATCGCACCGGCTGCCAAAGGCCGCATTCACACCTTTTTAGCCACGTCAGACATTCACATGAAGTACAAGCTGAAAAAGTCTCGAGCTGAAGTCGTCTCTATGACCAAGGAGATGGTGGGCTACGCCAAAAGCTTTACAGACGACGTGGAATTTTCGCCAGAAGACGCGGGCCGTAGCGAGCCCGAGTTTTTGTATGAGGTGCTAGAAACCGCGATTCAAGCCGGGGCTACCACACTCAACATTCCAGACACCGTAGGCTATCTCACCCCGACCGAATGCGGCGATCTGATTCGCGGCATTCGTAGCCATGTGCCCAGCATCGATAAAGCGATCATTTCAGTTCATGGCCACAACGACTTGGGCCTAGCGGTTGCGAACTTTCTAGAGGCCGTGAAAGCGGGCGCTCGGCAGCTAGAGTGCACGATTAACGGCATTGGGGAGCGGGCTGGAAATGCCGCACTAGAGGAGCTGGTGATGGCGCTGCATGTACGCCGTCAGTACTACAACCCTTTCTTTGGCCTGCCGCCTGAGTCGGAAGCGCCGCTTACTAACATCAACACCAAAGAGATTTACAAGTCATCTCGACTGGTTTCAAATATCACAGGCATGCTGGTGCAGCCCAATAAGGCCATTGTTGGCGCAAACGCCTTTGCTCACGAGTCCGGCATTCATCAAGACGGCGTGCTCAAAAACCGGCTGACCTACGAGATTATGGACGCGCAGCTGATTGGGCTTAGCGACAATCTCATTGTGCTAGGCAAGCACTCGGGGCGCAATGCCTTTCGGACGCGGCTGAGCGAGCTAGGGTTTGAGCTGGGCGATCAGGATCTTAACAAGGCGTTTTTGCGGTTTAAAGACGTTGCTGATAAAAAGAAGGAGATTAGCGATCGCGACCTAGAAGCCATCGTCAACGACGAAATATTGCAGGTGGCAGAGCACTTCAAGCTAGATCTTATTCAGGTGTCGTGCGGCAGCAATGCCCAGCCGACTGCAACGATTACCGTGCGCATGCCCGACGGCCAAGAGCTTACCGACGCCTCGGTCGGCACTGGCCCTGTCGATGCTATTTACCGAGCGATTAACCGAATTGTCGATATTGACAACGACCTGATTGAATATTCTGTTCAATCGGTGACCGCTGGCATTGATGCGATGGGAGAAGTCACCATTCGCGTTCGTAACGGTGAGAAAATTTACTCAGGCCATGCGGCCAATACAGACATTATTGTGGCCTCTGCCTACGCCTACGTGAACGCGCTGAACCGACTGTATACCGCGATGCAGACAGGCGCGTCTATTCATCCACAGCGTGAAAAAGTGCCTGCTGGATCGCGTATTTAGTCATGTACTTAACGGTGTTTTGAGCGCTTCCAAACTTAACGATGGTCACTGTCTGCGATCGCGGTGACCCGCCAGCTTAGCTTGTGGTTAATCCAAAAATTCCAGACAGCGACCAGGGCGATCGCAATCAAATTAGAGACATAGGCCAGATTCTGACCAAAGATGACCTCATAGAAGACCTTCAGCAGCAGCACGTCTAGCACCAGGCCCGTCAGGCAAATGACGTTGAACTTAAGCAAGCGCTTGAGCCGCGATCGCCAGCCTCTCTGCTGCTTGGCAACATCGGCAAACGTCCAGGCATCATTCCACAAAAAGTTATTAACAATCGCAACTTCTGCTGCAATTACTTTACTCACCACCAGCCCCAGTCCGCCTGCTCCCACCAGCAAATAAAACAGCGCCATATCCACAAACACGCCGCTAAGCCCGACAATGCCATAGCGGATAAATCGCTCCGTCGGGAAAACAGGCTTAATTCTATTCACCCCGCCACCCGAGCGCAGCCTTGCCAAGTGGCCCAAATACTCAACGTACTGCTTCCAGGTCACCTTACTCTCACCCGACTCACGCTCTTGGAAAACGTAGCCCGCCTCGGCAATATCGCCAATATTGCCGCGCCCAATCACCTCTAACAAAATTTTGTAGCCCAGTGGATTCAGATGCGGGCCAGCGATCGCACTGCGCCGCACCATAAAATAGCCGCTCATCGGATCGCTGACGCGCCCTACCACTGCCGGACAGACCACCAGCCCCAATAGCTGCGCCCCCCGCGACAAAAATCGCCGCACCACGCTCCAGTCGCTGACCCCGCCGCCTTCTACATGGCGACTTGCCACGGCCAAATCCGCGCCGTCCAGTGTTGCTCGCAGCAAATCTAGCAGCACCTCCGGCGGATGCTGCAAATCCGCATCAATCACCCCCAAAATTTCGCCGCGCGCCACCTGCCAGCCCCGAATCACCGCCGAAGATAGCCCTCGCTCACTTTGACGACGCATCACCCGCAGCTGAGGATACTGCTCGGTCAGCTCATGCGCTACTTGCCAGGTGCGATCGGGGCTATTATCATCCACTAAAATAAGCTCGTATTTATTCGGCATAAAGCCGTCTAGCAGATGAGCCAGCTGCTGAATCATCTTATCGACGTTGCCCCGCTCGTTATAGGTTGGAATAACCAACGAAAATTGAATTGATCCGCCCGTCCTGGGCAGATTGGGTGTGGCAGCTAGTGACGCCTGGGTAGAACCCTCGGCTGCTGTAGGCGCGACAAAGGGCACCTGTAATGGGCCTTGCGGCGGTGAAAGCAGCGGATGGTTCATGGTAAAGATGGCAGGAAATGGTCAGCAAAAGCAGTATTGTAGGCAAACTTAATAGCAGATTGCCCAACGATTTTTTGAATGAACGCAAGGCCCCGTACGTCAGAAGCAGGTGCGTCAAAACAAGTATGGCTGTTGAGTGCAGCGATTGGTCAACCCACACGGTCACAATCTTATGGAAAACTTTTCACCCGAGCCGCCCGCATCCGCTGTGGATATTTCCGTTGTCGTGCCGCTGTACTGCGAAGAATCTAATATTGACTACTTATTTGAGCGCTTAGAAGCCGTGCTAGAGCGCCTGGACGGCACTTACGAAATTGTGTGCGTAGACGACGGCAGCTACGACAACACAATTCAGGCACTGCAAGTGCAGCGGCAGCGCAATGACCGCATCAAAATTGTGGCGCTCTCTCGTAACTTTGGTAAGGAGCTGGCGCTAACGGCAGGGATTGACTATGCCCGTGGCGCAGCGGTGGTGCCGATTGACGCTGACCTGCAAGATCCGCCGGAGCTGATTGAGGCGCTGGTGGCGAAGTGGAAAGAAGGCTACGACGTGGTGTATGCCAAACGGCGATCGCGTCAGGGTGAAACCTGGCTAAAGCGAGCGACCGCCAACTCCTTTTACCGCGTCATGGAACGCATGAGCAAAGTCCCGATTCCCCGTGACACGGGCGACTTTCGGCTGCTAGACCGGCGGGTGGTTGACGTGCTCAAGCAGCTGCCCGAACGCACTCGCTTCATGAAAGGCCTGTTTGCCTGGGTTGGCTACCGTCAGGCCGAAGTCCTGTACGACCGCGAGCCCCGCCACAGCGGCGAAACCAAGTGGAACTATTGGCGACTGTGGAATTTTGCCATTGACGGCATTGTTTCATTTAGCATTGCACCGCTGCGAATTTGGAGCTACATCGGCATCACCTTTGCCGGAATCTCTTTTTTATACGGCACGTTTTTGCTATTACGGACATTAATCTCTGGCAATGACGTACCGGGCTACGCTTCCTTAATGGTGGCCGTGCTATTTTTAGGCGGCGTGCAGATGATGAGCTTGGGTGTCCTCGGTGAGTATTTAGGCCGGGTGTATGAGGAAGTGAAGGGAAGACCGCTGTATTTGGTGAGGAATGCTTACGGCGTGGGCGGCCCAGTAAGACCAGAAAGATGGAGGGCCAGGATTGAGTCTAATCCTGATACTGAGATAGATGCGTAAAAAGAGTAGTACAGCAACTAATATTTTCTTAAGCGGCGCGATCGCTCTGGGCGTCATCCTACGATTGGTCTGGGTTGGTAAGCGAGAGTTTTGGTACGACGAAGTGCTCTCTGTGCTGTTTGCCTCGGGGCAGAAGGCCGCTTACCAAATTCCTGAAAACACTCCTTTCAACTTGCAAGAGATTTCTGTACTGCTACATCAGCCGACAGGTGGTAGCCCGGTGACGGCGATTAAAGAAGTGCTTAAAGGCACTTTGGGCGATCCGCATCCGCCGCTGTCTTATTTGGGTGAAGCGCTTTGGCTGCGGCTGTTTGGCAATAGTGAGCTAGCCCTGCGCTCCTTAATGCTGCTGGTGAGTTTGATGGCGTTAGGGGTCGCTTATTTTGTCGGCAGGCGAGTGCTCGGCCACAGAGGCGGGCTAATATTTACGGCGCTACTCTCTTTGAATCCTTTCTTTTTGGCGCATTCTCTTAACCTGCGAATGTACGCGCCGATGGTGCTCTGGGTTCTGTTGAGTGCGGGATGTTTGTTGGCACTCGTTGACATTGAAAAGCGTGAAACAACAGATGGCTACCAAGCTCAAAAATGGCAGACTCAAAAATGGATGCTGCGAGGGGGGATTGCGATCGCCCTGGCCGCAGGCCTGCTCACTCAGTACTTATTTGCCTACTGGCTGTTTGCGATCGCCGCACTCGCTCTCTACTTAGACCGCAAACGCTGGTTCCAGCACGGCCTTACCCTATTGGCAGGTATTCTCCTTTTCATGCCCTGGTTTTTGTGGGGCACGCTTCAGCAAATAAACAACCGCAAGGATGTTTTAAACCAAATTTCAGCCGTAGGCGGGCCGCTGCAATCGGCTTTGGCGCATGGTATGGGCCTCGCTCAAACCCTAGCCAATCACCTTTTTCTTGGGCACCTCACTACCGGCATGTTGCCGCTACAGGCGCCTATCAAACCTACGGCTGTAGCCCTGGGCTGCGGCGTCATTGGCTTCTTAGCCGTTTGTGTTAACGATCTTTTTCGCCGCCGTCAGTACCGAATACTCACAATTAGCGTGCTCATGGGTCTTTTGCCGCTGGCCGTGGCGCTCGCGATTGATGTTGTGACCAATAAGTACACGCTTGGCTTTGGCTGGGGACGCTCTGCGATGGTGGCGCTGCCGGGATGCGTATTGTTAGTCGCCGCCTGGTTGGAGCTAGGCACCGGAAGATGGCGGATGCCGCTGACGGCGCTGCTGCTGGCGGTGTATTTGGGGGTGAATGTGATGGATTTTGGGGGGCGCGATCGCCAAATGTTTCATCGCGTTCAAGGATATCTACCGGTCGATAGTGAGCCAGTATTGGTTGTGATGAACTCTCAGGCTTGGGGACACGTATTGCGCCTGGCCTATTACGGTGACAGTCCCACGGCAACAAACTTGGAAGTGCTGGCGGTTGATCCTGCCAATGTAGTAGAGGCGCTTGATGTAGCGCTTTTGGCAAAGGACTATCGCCGGGTGCTGTGGCTTAAGGCTGAAAAGCCACTATGGGGCGCGCCTGCTAGTGAGGTTGAAGCTGCGGCGTTTTCAGAGGAAACTGAGAGACTGTTGCAAGATCGCTATCCGGCTGGTGCTCGGGCCACAGAAGTGCTTGAAGGCACCATGGATTTAGATGCTTTTGTCTTGCAGGTGTATGAGTAGAGAATAGCTTAGCTAGAAAGCCGCTTGCGCTGGAGTTCTTACAATCGGTGAGGGTTGCTGATTTTTTGCGGGAATTGGGCGTTTGCGGTGTGAATAAACTTGTATGTGATGGCAGGAACTTATGGATATTGCGCTGTTGGTGAGATTGCTTGCGCCCTGTTTGCCGGGGCTGATGGGGGCGGGGAAAGCGCTGGGACAAAAGGCGGCTGAGAAGGCGGCAGAAAAGGCTGGTGAGACAGCCGGTGAGAAGGTGGGCGAGCAGTCGGTGGTGCAGGCTGGGAAGATTTGGCAGCGGCTGTGGCCGAAGGTGAAGGAAAAGGCTGCGGCGAAGGAGGCGGCTGAGGATGTGGCTGGCGATCCAAGTGATGAGGATGCGGTGGCGGCGTTGCGGCAGCAGCTGAAGAAAATTTTGGCGGGGGATGCGGCGCTGGCGGCTGAGGTGGAAGGGCTAATGAAGGAGGCTGAGGCGGGTGCAGCGGGTAATCGGATTCAGGTGCAGGGTGATGGGAATCAGGTGATTGGCTCGATGGGTGGGAATGCGAAGGCGATTGGCTCGGTGACGGGTGATGTGACGATGTAGCGTGGTTTGAATAGGCAAAAGTCGTTGCAGGGTAGTGGAAAGCCGTTACAAGGTAGTAGAAAACCGTTGCAGGGTAGATAAAAGTTGCTGCAGAGGTAGATAAAAGTTGCTGCAAGGTAGTGAAAAACTGTTGCAGAGCAGTGGAAAGCCGTTGCAGGGTAGACAAAAGTTGCTACAGGGTAGTGGAAAGCCGTTGCAGGGTAGTGGAACGTTGCTGCAAAGTACAGGTGCAAGGTGTTTGTCAGGTTGTGGGGCGCGTCTCCTTGTAAACGACCCACCTCGACCTTCGCTGCGCTGCGGCCACTCCTCCGAGGAGGAGATCTACTTTAGGCTTAGTTTTTATAGGTTTTTTGTCCTGAACTCACGTTGAATGGCGTTTGATAATGTGTATGAGTGTCGTTTCTGTTGTGCAAACTGCGGCTAAATGAGCGTTCCTGAAAGGTCTGATGGCGAGATGACTCAGCCAGATGTTAGTGGTAATCAAAATCAGACCATTGGATCTGTGACCGATAACGGTAAGGTGGTTGGCTCTGTAGTCGGTGACGTTACTTTTAACGAAACTAAGGTGGAGCAGGCTCGGGAGCCGGTGACGTGGCAGTTTCAGCTTAAGGCGGTGCCTGGGTTTGTGGGGCGGAAGGCGGAGCTGGCGGAGATTGAGGCGGTGCTGAAGGGTGACGGGAGCGGAGAGGGTTCGCTGCCGATTGTGGCGATATCTGGTATGGCGGGGGTGGGGAAGTCGGCGCTGGCGATTCGTGGTGCGCAGTTGGCAGTGAAAGCCGGTTTGTTTCCGGATGGGCAGCTGTATGAGAATTTGATGGGCGCGGGGCAGGGCGCTTTAGATGGTGCTTTTGGGGGTGCGGCGGCGCGGCGCGATCCGTTTGATGTGCTGGGGGACTGGCTGCGGGCGGTGGGGATGGATGGGAAGGAGATTCCGAGGACGCTGGTGGAGCGGGAGAAGTGCTTTCGCTCGTGGGCGGCGCGGCGGCGGGTGCTGATTGTGCTGGACAATGTGGCGGATGAGGCGCAGGTGCGGCCTTTGCTGCCGGGTGGGGCAGGCTGTGCGGTGCTGGTGACGAGTCGTCAGGCGCTGGAGAAACTGGCGGGAACGCATGATATGCCGCTGGGGATGCTGCCGGAGGGGGATGCGGTGGCGCTGCTGGATACGCTGGCTGGAAAGGATCGGCAGGGGAATAGCCGCGTGCAGCAGGAGCGGGCGGCGGCTGAGGAGATTGTGCAGCTGTGCGGGTGTTTGCCTTTGGCGGTGCGGATTGCGGGCGGGGTGCTGAAGGGGAAGCGGCACTGGGGGCTGGCGGCGGACTATTTGCCGAGGCTGCGGGATCGGCGGCAGCGGTTGGGGCAGCTAAAGCAGGTGGGGGGTGAGGATGTTCAGGCGAGTTTTGATTTGAGCTATGAGCAGCTGAGTGAGCCGGATCGGCGGCTGTTTGCGGTGCTGGGGGCGATACCGGCGGACTTTGGCTTGCAGTTGGCGGCGGCGGTGAGTGAAGGGGTGGCGAGTGAGGTGGCATAAGTGAGGTAGAGGCGGGGATAGAGCGGCTGATAGATGCGCAGCTAGTGGAGGTGCCGCTGATGGAGAATGCGGCGACGCGGCGCTATCGGTATCACGATTTGATGCGGCTGTATGCGCAGGCGAAGCTGGCGGCGGGTGAGCAGGCGGCGGCGGATGAGCGGGCGTTTGACTGGTATTGGGATGCTGCTAACTATTTTGACTATGCTTTTAGCCCAAAGTGGCGACAGGAAATGGCGGCTCAGCGAGAGGGAGAGGGGACGGCTGAAGAGAAAGAAATGGCGATTTTGCAGGGGGCGCTGAGGTGGTTTGAGGATGAGCGAACTCATTTGATTGCGGCGTTTGAGTGGGGATACGAGCAGCAAAAGTATGAGAAAACGATTTCTTTTGCTGCGAATCTTGGTCACTTTTTCATGGCTCGTAGCTACTGGCAAGATTGGGAAGAGACTCATTTGCTGGCGCTGGAAGCTGCTAGAAAAAGTGAAAATAAAAAAGGCGAAGGCCAAACCCTGAACAATTTGGGTATGGTCTATCGATCGCAGGGCCGTTGGGAGGAAGCGATCGCGCAATACGAGCAAAGCTTAGAGATATATCGGAGTCTGGGCGATCGCCACGGCGAAGGCCAAACCCTGAACAATTTGGGGATGGTCTATGACTCGCAGGGCCGTTGGGAGGAGGCGATCGCGCAATACGAGCAAAGCTTAGAGATATGTCGGAGTCTGGGCGATCGCCACGGCGAAGGCCAAACCCTGAACAATTTGGGATTGGTCTATGACTCGCAGGGCCGTTGGGAGGAGGCGATCGCGCAATACGAGCAAAGCTTAGAGATAAGTCGGAGTGTGGGCGATCGCCACGGCGAAGGCCAAACCCTGAACAATTTGGGTGTGGTCTATGACTCGCAGGGCCGTTGGGAGGAGGCGATCGCGCAATACGAGCAAAGCTTAGAGATAAATCGGAGTCTGGGCGATCGCCACGGCGAAGGCAAAACCCTGAACAATTTGGGTATTGGTCTATGACTCTCAGGGCCGTTGGGAGGAGGCGATCGCGCAATACGAGCAAAGCTTAGAGATAAAACGGAGTCTGGGCGATCGCCACGGCGAAGGCCAAACCCTGAACAATTTGGGTGTGGTCTATAAATCGCAGGGCCGTTGGGAGGAAGCGATCGCGCAATACGAGCAAGATTTAGAGATATGTCGGAGTGTGGGCGATCGCCACGGCGAAGGCCAAACCCTGAACAATTTGGGTGCATGTCTATGACTCGCAGGGCCGTTGGGCGGAGGCGATCGCGCAATACGAGCAAAGCTTAGAGATATGTCGGAGTCTGGGCGATCGCCACGGCGAAGGCAAAACCCTGAACAATTTGGGTGATGGTCTATGACTCGCAGGGCCGTTGGGAGGAGGCGATCGCGCAATACGAGCAAAGCTTAGAGATAAAACGGAGTCTGGGCGATCGCCACGGCGAAGGCCAAACCCTGAACAATTTGGGTATGGTCTATAAATCGCAGGGCCGTTGGGAGGAGGCGATCGCGCAATACGAGCAAAGCTTAGAGATATATCGGAGTGTGGGCGATCGCCACGGCGAAGGCAAAACCCTTATGAATTTAGGCAATCTCTACTCAGCGCGAGTCCAGTATGCAAAAGCCATCGAATACTGGCAAGCTGCACAAACCAAACTCCATCCTGACTCCCCAGAAGCCAAACAAATTGCTCAAAAGCTCAATAATCCTTATCCCACCCGGCAAATGTGGACAGGTAGCCTAATCTGGTTGACTGTTCTCATTTTTGTTGGTTTCAATCTGCTGCGCGGTCACTGGCTCATTGCAATACTCACGCTGCTCGCCTTTGCTAGCTTTGCCACCTACCGCCTCTGGAAACTTCGCCGGGGCAACCAGCCAGCTTCTAGCAAATAAGTATGCTGTGAGAGGTCTGATATCCTGAGAGTGTACTCATAATCCTTTGTGAATATGCATCAGATAGTTTGCAAAATTGATGCGGTTTGGGATGCAAGTGCTGAAGTGTGGACAGCTACCAGTCACGATGTCCCTGGCCTAGCCACTGAATCTGAAACGCTGGAAGCACTGACCCAAAAGCTGAGAGTGATGGTTCCAGAACTCCTACAGCTCAACAACGTTATTCTAATCAATGATGCTAGCGCTATAGATGCTTGAGATTCGCCAAACCCAAACATTCGTAAACTGGTTTCAAGGATTGAAAGACCGTGCGGCCAGAGCTAGAATACAAGCACGTATTGACCGCATGTCAATGGGAAACTTTGGGGATGTATCACCCGTGGGCGGCGGCGTCTAGCGAGCTTCGTCTTCACTATGGCCCCGGCTACAGAATTTACTTTGTACAGCACGAGCGTGTCGTTTTTGTTCTGCTATCAGGCGGAGATAAAAGCTCTCAAAAGGCTGACATCAAAAAAGCTAAAGCACTCGCTGATCAGTTGGAGAATTGAACGATGGCTATTCATACAACACTCTGGGACTCAGCAGAACATCTCAAAACAGAAGAAGACATTCAGCTATATCTAGAGGCCATACTGGAAGAAGCCGATGACGATCCTGCGCTGATTGTTCACGCGCTCAGTATTATCGCTCGGGCAAAGAACATTAATCAAATAGACAGTGATAAAGAACTTGGCCCCAGCGAACTTCACAATGACCTAACCACTGAAAGCAACCCTTCTTTTACAACAGTTGCAAAAGCTGCCAAAGCACTTGGCTTCAAGCTAACCTTTCAACCTACCGTCTAAATAATCGTTTTGACAAGTCACTTGACGCCAGCAAAAAATCGTTCTATCTTCAGATCTAGAGCTGTGATGCCTATCACAGTCTCACTTCCTCAGAACTCAAGACTCCATTAGCGCTATCGGTAGGTGTTACCAGCACCATACCGACAGCTAACCCCCAGGATTCACACGCAATCCCGGACGCTAGGGATACGATACCCTTAGCTACCCCGATTTGCATAGCATTTCTGCGGGCAGCTAAAGGTTTCTTGTGTTCTGGTTTTCTCGAACACGTTAAAAACGAACAACCCAACTCGGAAACCAGAATCACATGTTTATCTCTACCGCTCAAGGCGCAGCCGCGCCCACAGGTTTGCCTGCCGTTTTAGCCTCTGCCGTTTCAGCATCTGCCGTTTCATCACCTGCTTCATCCGCTTCAGAAGGCGCACCGTCCAACCCCGTTCCGCCAAACAAAATGCAGGACGCGCCCGAACCCGTTCGCCATATGCTGTTCGGCTCTCTCAGCGCCGTCCGCACCACGATCAAACACCTGCACAAGCTCAACTACGCCGAGGCCAACGACTGGAGCCAGCCTATCTCTACCGGCAGAGTGAATGAAGTAATGGCCATTCTCACCAAGCGAATCAACAGTCACTAACCGACAGAACTTGCCGTCATAGCCCCTTCTTTCATTTTTGGAAGGAGGGGCACGAATTCGACTGCACAAACCAGCCCTTGAGGGTTTTAGAAACGAGTGAAAAGACGGTAAGGTACTTAGCGCTTGGCTCTAAGCTTCCGTTTAACGACGAAGGCTCACTTTAAGGCGTATGGAAAGATTTAATTTCAAGGTGTTTGGCCGCTTTTGGGCGATCGCAAAAGCCTACTGGTATGGCGAGGAAAAGTGGAAAGCGCGGGGCGGGCTGCTGCTGATTGTGGTGCTGCTACTGGGCTACACCGGGCTAAGCGTACTGCTCAATACCCAGCGCGGCGAGCTGATTTCGGCGCTGTCGGCTCAGAGCGAAAGCCGCTTTTGGAAGACGGTGGGCGTTTTCTTAGGGATTTTGGTGCTGTATGCGCCGCTGCTGGCAGGCTATACCTTTTTGCGCGATCGCCTGGGCCTAGACTGGCGACGCTGGCTCACCAACCGCTTTATCAAACGGTACTTTCAAGATCGCGCCTTTTACAACATCAATCAGTTCAAAGCGGATATTGATAACCCCGACCAGCGAATTGCAGAAGACGTGCGCAGCTTTACGCAAGAGTCGCTGGCGCTAGTGCTAGTTGCCGTTGAATCTGTTCTATCGATTATTGCCTTTAGCGGCGTGCTGTGGGGAATTTCGCGAGAGCTGGTTTTGTTTTTGGTGGTGTACGCGGTGGTGGGCACGGTGCTGACGATTGGGGTGTTTGGTCAGCCGCTGGTGAAGCTGAACTTTGAGCAGCTGAAGAAAGGAGGCAAACTTTCGCTTTAGCCTGGTGCGGGTGCGAGAGAATGCAGAGGCGATCGCGTTTTACCAAGGTGAAGGGCAAGAGTCTGCGCAAATTAAAGATCGGTTTACGGCCGCGTTTGACAACTATAAAAAGCTGTTGAACTGGGAGCTAGCGCTAAACGGGCTGACAAACTTTTACGAGTTTATTCCGTTTGTGCTGCCTGCAATTGTGGTGGCTCCGGGCGTATTTAGCGGCGAGGTGGAGGTGGGCAAGGTGAGTGAAGCCCAAGGCGCATTTATCCGCGTTTTCTTTTCGCTGAACGTGATTGTGGCTCGCCTTCAGTCTTTAACGGCTTTTGGCGCAGGCATTGACCGGCTTTACGACTTTTCTGATGCAATTGGCGATGTAGAAAGTCCTGAGGCTGTTGCAGCAAAAGAAGAGCTTCCTATACTGGCTGCGTCCTTGGAAGCTGGGACAGTAGCAGAGCCAGATACGACGGCAGCTGATGCGACTGAGGCCGACTTACCTACTATCGCACTTGAAATATCCCCGACGCTAGCGCTCGATAGTCTGACGCTGCAAACGCCCAACTATCAAAGGACGCTAATTGAGAATCTGTCGCTGACTTTGGATAGCGCGGGATCGCTGCTGGTGATGGGGCCAAGCGGGTGCGGGAAGAGTTCTTTGCTGCGGGCGATCGCAGGCCTTTGGCAGTCGGGCACGGGCACTATCCACCGGCCCGACATTCAAGATCTCTTATTTCTCCCGCAAAAGCCTTACATGGTACTGGGCACCCTCAGACAGCAAATGCTGTATCCCTATCCCGATACGGACGTAACAGACACGCAGCTTACAGAAGTCTTAAAGCAAGTCAATCTGCCCGACTTAGCAGAACGCTATGAGAACGGATTTGATACGGTAGAAGAATGGGGCGATGTGCTCTCTTTAGGCGAACAGCAGCGGCTTAGCTTTGCGCGAGTGCTGATTCATCAGCCTGCCTACACAATTTTAGACGAGGCGACTAGCGCCCTAGATCGCGCGAATGAAGCACAGCTTTATCGCCGTTTAGCCGCTGCTAAAAACGCTTACATCAGCGTGGGGCATCGAGAGTCATTAGAAGACTATCATCAGTCGCTGCTGCGGTTAGCTGAAGACCATACCTGGGTGACCAAGCGACTGGATGACCAAGCCACTGGATGACCAAGCCACTGTATAAAATACGACACTGAAATGCCGATATCAAAAGGAACTTCTGGAACGTCCAGGCAATTTTGATCATTCGCTTAGACAATCTCTTCAATTTTTCCAGCTCCAAACAGCTAGAAGATCAGCTTCTTGGTTAGATTCTCCATATTCAGCAGAAGTTTTCTGATGCCGCCTGCTCAGCTCGAACGGCCCCAGGCAATGGCATTGTTAGGGCTTTATCACAGAGCGATCGCAACATTTGTATAGGTCTGTTCCCTTCGACGGAGGTTGCCTTTGTTTAGTTTTATTAACGTGATACTCGTAACCTTTTTGGAAAACCTCACATGACTAACAAGACACCTGCCCCCGTCGGTACACAGCAGCCTTACGTTGAGCCAGCTACTAGCTTTAAGCTCGGCTTCGTACCCAGTGCTGAAATCTGGAACGGTCGCCTAGCGATGATCGGCTTTCTCTCTGCGGCTTTAATTGAAATCTTCTCTGGCCAAGGCTTCCTCCACTTCTGGGGTTTGCTAGGCCTATAATTCTTGCGGCTTAAGCTTGTGGCTAGCCACAAGGCAGCTGGAGCGTTAATCTCAGCTTGAATATGAAAAGCGACGGTTGTTCAACAGCCGCCGCTTTTTTAGCGTTATCTCTTTCAAGGTCAAACAGTCTTTGATGTTGCACTTTGCTGTCGCACCTGTTTTTATGCAACGTTGAGTGCACCCTGCGTTTTTAGCCAGCTTCTTTGCTTTTCAGAAAGACCTGTTGCATCTGTAAATAAGGTGCCACGAACGTTGCACAAGTCAAAACAAGTGCCTTCTAGCTGAGCATTTTCTAGGTTGGCTTCTTGTAAATTAGCGCCCGTAAAATCAACCTGGCTCAAGTTAGCGCTGGTGAAATCAGTATTAAAAAACGATCCCTTGTGACAATCAGCACCGACCAATGAGGCTTCAACAAAAGCGGCCCAGTCAAACTGCGCCAGACGCAAAGCGGCCTGAGCTAAATCTACTTTTCTAAAATCTGTATTAAGACCGTTGGCCTCTGAAAAGTCAGCGCTCTGCATAATGGCTTCGCTAAAAACCGCTCGTTCCAAATTAGCTTTAGTGAAAGAAGATTTTGATAGCGTTGCCTGATGCCACTGCGTTCGTACTAAGCTAGCGGACTCAAAGCTAGCCTGGGTTAATTGGGCTCGGTTAAAGGTCGCCCCTACACAGCTAGCTGCCTTAAAGCTAGAGCCTGAACCGCTCGCTTCACGAAAATCTGCTTCATCAAAGACTGCGTTTGTGCCTTGCATGCCATCAAAAAAAGCGCTGTAGAACTTCGCGCCGCTGGCGTGCGATCGCTCAAGATTTGCCTTTTCTAAGTGCGCCTGCGTCAGCGTCGCATTGGTCAGCACGGCTTCTTGCAAATCAGCAGACTGAAAGTCAGCCATAATCAGCGTTGCACCCGAGAAGTCGGCTTTTTGACAAGCGGCTTTTGTGAACTGAGCGCGCCGCAGATAGGCGTCGGTAAAGTCGCCCTGGGCAAGGCAAAGTCCCGATAAATCAATACCGCTCAGCTCAGCTTGCTTTAAAGACTGGCCTGCCTGCACGTACGTCAAAACCTGTTGAGCCGTTAATTGAGTCATCGGTTAGCCACTACGTTCATTGCCCTGAACAATTACTGGTAAATTCTAGAACAATATGGGTTTTCTAAAAAGAGATAGTGAAGCGATATGAAGGGTTGACTATGGTTCTGTAAAAGAAGATACAAATGCTCGTAGCAACTACGAGAAATCGCTCAGCTTAATGCGATTCAATTGTAAATACATCTGCGTAAATACACAACGACAACCTGTTATCTGTAGTTTCTAAAGAGCGCAGCCCTATAGAACTGCTCATTTAAGAGTTTCAGATAAAAGTTATAGATACCGCCTAGTTTTTAGTGATGCGAGATCAATCCTTGCCAACTTTATTTTCATCACACTATATCCCGCATGGTCACTGCTATCTATGGCAGACGCCTTTAGTTGGGCTGCACGCTATCAGTGACTTTTTGATCGCGATCGCCTACTTTTCTATTTCAGCGGCGCTCGTCTACTTTGTCTGTAGACAAAAGCACAGTTTCCCGACTCATCTTGTCTTGCTGTTTGGCCTTTTCATTTCTCTAAGCGGCTTAGGTCATCTGTTTAATATTGTCACGATTTGGTATCCTCTCTATTGGGTTTCAGCCTCTATTAAAGCGGCTACCGCTCTTGTTTCTGGCTATATTGCAGTAGAGGTTATTGTACGGCTGTCGCGTTCTCTAGCTTTACAGGATGTAGACGCTGCTAGCCAAAGCTTGGAAGCTGAAGCGGCTGAGCGGAGTGCTCACGAACAGGCGCTAGAAAAGCACCAGACAATATTTAGAAGCGCTTTTCACAATATTCCAATTGGGATGGCGCTAGGGTCTTTAGAAGGTGCTTTCGTCGAAGTGAACGAAGCCGTCACCCACATAGTGGGCTATCCCAGCGAAGCGTTGCTCTCTACCAACTTTCAGTCAATCACTCACCCTGATGACTTGCAATTAGATCTGACCTTAACGAAAGATTTGCTATCAGGTAAGCGTAGATACTACAGCTTAAAAAAGCGCTACCTGCATCGGTTAGGCCATATTGTTCCGGTTGCGATTAGCGTGTCTCTACTGCGTGATAGTGAAGATAACCCTTTACTGTTTGTTACCCATATCAAAGATATTACGGAGCAAAACTGTATAAACGCTTCTTTAAAGACTGCGACCGAAGAGGCGAAAGCCGCTAGTCGCGCTAAGAGCGAGTTTTTGGCCATGATGAGCCATGAAATTAGAACGCCCATGAACGCCATGCTAGGAATGGCTGAGCTGATGGAAGATACTCAGCTCAACCCACAGCAGCAGAGCTTTATTGAAATCATTCGCACCAGTGGAAAAACACTCTTGACGGTTATTAACGACGTTCTTGATTTCTCTAAAATTGAGTCGAATAGGCTTGAGATGGAGATGAGCCGCATTAAGCTGCATGACACCGTAAAAGAGGTGATATCTCTGTTTTTTAATCAGGCTCAGGCCAAAGGACTTTCACTCTCGTTTTCTATTGAGCCCTCGCTTGTTCCCGCAGCCTTTTTAGGCGATGCTGTACGGCTAAAGCAGGTACTCAGCAATCTGCTCAGTAACAGCATTAAGTTCACAGACGCAGGCGATGTCAGTATTCAGGTTAATGCAAGTCGTTTAAAGGCAGCCAAGGAGGCGGCTAGCGAGTCAGCGAGTAATCGCACCGTAAAAAGCGGCACCATAAAAAGCGATCGCTATCGCATTCACTTTTCGGTTAGTGACACAGGTATTGGAATCGATCCAGTCGCCGTCGATCAGCTGTTTGTCCCGTTTAGCCAGGTTGACTCTTCAATGACGCGTCGATTTGGCGGTACCGGGCTAGGTTTGGCTATTAGCAAGCGTTTGGTCGAGATGATGAACGGTCAGCTGTCTGTTGAGAGTGTGCTGGGGCAAGGGTCTACTTTTTCTTTTTCAATTGAGCTAGAGGCTTGCGAAGCGATCGCCTACAAAACCAAGACGGAGCGTACTGTGATGGCAAGTCAGTCTGTAGATAGAAAAACTCGCGCCAAGATTAGCGATCGCCTGCCGCTGCGCATTTTATTGACTGAAGATATCCGATTGAACCAAAAAGTCGCGCTGCAAATGCTGGCTAGCTACGGGTATCAGGCGGATATTGCTCAAGACGGGGAAGAGGCGATCGCAGCCGTTCAGAAGCAGACGTACGACCTGGTATTTATGGATGTGCAAATGCCGAATATGGGCGGACTAGAGGCCACTGAAATCATTCGATGCAGCCCGCATATTCATCAGCCCTATATTGTCGCAATGACAGCGCATGCCATGCAAGGCGACAGAGAAGAGTGTCTGGCCGCAGGCATGAACGACTACATTCAAAAACCTATCAGCAAGCAGGATATTTTTGAAGTTCTGCAATACTTTATGCAGCTGAAAGCCACCCCGGCAGCGCACAATACGGCGACAGGTCATTCTGTTACAAACTCAAAAAAACAGGATAACAAGGAAGACAGTCGCATCCTCGTCTCTAACAGTGTCCCTGCGCTAGATACGACAGCTTTAGAAGGCTTCAGCAGCGAACGCTCGTTTTTAATCGAAATTTGTGAGAGCTTTTTAGCCGATGCGCCAAACCGCATTCAGGACTTAGAAGCTGCGCTCGGGCAAAACAACCACCAAACGCTGGTCAAAACTGCCCATGCGCTGAAGTCACTCAGCAGCTGTGTAGGCGCTATGCGCCTTTTTCAACTCTGCCAGTCTATAGAAGCTGCGGCAAAAGAAGGGGCTGAAATGGTTGTTTCTGTAATTACAGAGCAAATAGCAACAGAATACCAGCATGTTCAGCTTGCAATTCAAGACTATACAAACCCCTAATGGCAAACGCTATGATCTGTTCTCCTGCGGATGCAGCTGTCTTCAATCCACCTGTTCTGGCTAACGCTCTCTATTCATCGCCTTTAGTGCTCATCGCTGACGATGAACCTACCGCTAGGCTCCTATTGCGTAAGGCCATGCAAAAAGAGAACTTTCGAGTCATTGAAGCCCGCGATGGTCAAGAATGCCTTGATCTGTGCAGGCAACACCGCCCGGATATTGTGCTGATGGACGCGATGATGCCAGAGATGGATGGCTTTAGCTGTTGCGAAGCCCTACAGACGCTACCTGAACACAACGCGCCGCCAGTGTTGATGATCACCAGCCTTGACGATCGCGATTCTATCGAACGCATATTTACCGTAGGCGCCGCTGACTACATTTCCAAACCTATCCACTGGGCCTTACTGCAACAGCGTGTCTATCGCCTGCAAGACATCCTCAAACGGCGGCAGGCAGAAGCTCATATAAAGGCCTCTCTCCAGGAAAAAGAAGCCCTCCTTAAAGAGGTTCATCACCGTGTCAAAAACAATCTGCAAATTATATCTAGCCTGCTCAATCTTCAATCTCGATCAATTCAAGACCCGCAGGTTTTAGATATCTTTAAAGAAAGTCAAAACAGAGTGCGATTAATGGCGCTCATTCACGAAAAGCTCTATCAAAGCCACGACGTAAGCAAAATAAACTTAAAAGACTACATCGAAAGCCTCTCTAATAACTTGCTACGCTCCTACGAAGTCAATCAAAGCAATATTAAGCTAACTGTAGAAGCCGACAATATTGCCTTAGAAGCTGATACGGCTGTCTCCTGCGGCCTGATTATCAATGAGCTGGTCTCAAACTCTCTAAAGTACGCTTTTCCACCCTCTCAAGACTCAGCTTCAGCCCATCTGACAGCCCCGCTTGAAGACAGCTTAATTACGATTGAAGCTAGGCAAGCCGATCGCAGTCATTTCTCCATTCTCTACCGGGACAACGGCATTGGCCTGCCGGATACTATCGATATTCAAACGGCAGAAACGCTGGGTCTTCAGCTCGTAAGCAGCCTCACAGAACAACTAGGAGGTGTCCTCAAAATTGCAGCTCACAAAGGCACATCTTTTGAGCTAACAGGCCTTCAGTCAAGCTAGCTCAAGCCGTTATTCCGACTCAAAGCATTTCATCAAAAAGGTTACTGAAAATGAACACTACGGTTACAGCTCCAGCAATAAAAAACAAGACCAAGATAATGATCGTTGAAGATGAGAGCATTATCGCGCTCGATATTAAAAATAGCCTGTCTAAGCTGGGATATGCGATTACGGGCGTAGCCGCTTCTGGCGATGCTGCGCTGATGAAAATAAAAGAAAATAGGCCCAATTTGGTGCTGATGGACATTCATCTGAAAGGAGAAATGAACGGCATCCAGACCTCTGAAATCATTAAGTCTGATTTTCATCTGCCGGTGATATACCTCACAGCAAACGCCGATAGCAGCACCTTTCAATCAGCGCAAGCAACAGATCCACATGCTTACTTGCTCAAGCCCTTTAACGAGAAATCTTTGAGCATTGCGATCGAAGTTGCTCTCAATCAGCACCGAAAAGCTCAGGCTATCCAGTCGAGTGAACACTGGTATGCAAACGCCTTTCAGTGCCTCAATGAATCTGTTATGGCGACTGACTCAGAAGGAAGCATTGTCTTTATGAACGCTTTGGCCGAGGAGATGACGGGGGTTGCGCTCAGTGACGCTATTGACCAGCCTATTGCCAATATCTTAAGGCTCCAGCGAAAAATTCAGCAGGTAGATCGACTATCGCTTAGAACAAAAGACAGCGTAAAGTCAATTTTGAGCACGGTGCTCGACAGTGGAGCCGTTGTTCCACTCCCTGCTGATACTCAGCTCATTACGCCATCACTCTCTTTTATTTCTATTGAAGGCAGTGCAACTTCAATTAGAGATGCGTCGGGGCGCGTCACGGGCAGCCTTTTTTTGTTTAGATCGGCTGACTATGTAGCCACGACCGTGCCGCCTGTCTTTAGAGAGGGCGAAGCAGAAAGCAGTCTTGGAATTAATAACTATGTGGGAAAAAATCAGGAAAGTTCTGTTCCAGCAGATGATGTCGAGCTAATCAAAGTGTTTACTCAAGCTTTCGTGAATAATGAGCCTGTGTCTTTGTCTACGAAAAGCTTAGTTGCCAGTTCAGGAGAAGGGCAGCTCACGCTGTCTTCTAGAAAGCAAGGAATAATCGTCAGCGTCCAAGAGATTAAGGGAAAACGAACGGCGATTGTTGCTCAGAATGCCTTTTGCTGGGATGTTATTCGCCATATGCTCGTAGAAAATAGCTTTTTCCCGGTCAGTCAAAGAACAAATGGAACCTGCCACTTTCAATATCGGGCAGTTCCTGAAGACTGTCAGCTTTTCCATACGAGTGCGATGGAACTATGGGAGACCTGGTATGGAAAGGCTTGTCCTGATTTGTTTAATGAGGGCGCTATTCAGGTCAAACTATCGAGAGAAAGCATCCTCGTTTTGAGGCGAGGCAGCTGGTACCGTATCCAAAATCTTGTGCTTAGAGAAGAGAACTTACACGTCAAGACGATGGCCGGAGAGCTTGTTGTCCCTACAGATGACCTGTTGATATGGGGTGCTAGAGTATAGAGAAACATCGAGAATCACCTGTGCCTACAGGTGCAGAGAGCCGTTGAGCTTTATCTCTTAAACGGGGCAAGAAAGTAGGCTTTGAAAGCATTTTTTGCCCAATTGTCTTTCACCATGATTTGCCGCGTAGCTTCAATTGCGTACGCTCTAACTTGATAGATATCTAAAGTATCCATCTGTTCTGATAAGACTCTCATCTGAAATTCTTGCGATAAGGTAAGTTCGCCAGGATTTGTCATCGTTCTCTCTTTAGGCTCTCGGTGCGAAATTCGTAATAGTGTTTTCACCATTCTGATGACCAGAATGGTGAAAACAAATGATTGCGCCCGCAAATGAAGCAGCTTAATGATGTCGCTTCATTTGCGGAATAGGCGGATATATTCTGTTGCCAGCAGCATCCATTTCGTAGGCAATCAACCGGCCGTTCCGTTCTAGCCAAGCTAGCATTGTTTCTTCTGTCGCTTGACGAACAATAGGCGTATTTTGATTTCGAGGTGCTTCACTGATGGAGGGGTTGTAGCGCATGATTATTGTTCCTACCTCGAGATTTTTTACTTTAAGAACCGTCCTTCTAGGGCTACAGAAAGCAGCGTTGAGGAGCCTCATGTATCATTTCAGGGTCAACGTAGTGGCAAACAGCATTGTCTGGACAAATTAAAGCCCATCCCGACTGTGTAATTTCGACTAGCTGATAGATTTCATCTGGAACAAAAAACCCTTTGTGATCGCGAGTATTGCTTTTAATTTCGACGCTATGAACTTTTGTAGTAGTCATTAGATCCGCTCTTCCTAAGATCTTATTTGTTAGGATCTTGATGTCACTGACAAATAAGCTAAATTTATTATTGTTTCTTTCAAGTTAATCCAAGCTTATCTTTAAAATCTAAAAAGTTTCGTTAAGTTAAGTGTATATGCTCAAAAACTATGGACTATTGCAGATTGCTATAGGGCATCAGCGATGACGGCGTTGATTAGGTAACCGTTCGACTTGAGTAGTGACGTTTAAATAAAAAAAAGCTGCTCCACAGCACAACAGTGCTCAGAACAGCTTTTCTTCGTAAGGGACTTACTCCGGTTGACTACATGCTACGAACGGTGGCTTTTCCATCTTTTACTTCACCAATTAGTACTTCACTCGTAAGCCCTACAAACAGACCGTTCTCTAACACGCCAGGAATGTTGTTGATAGTCGATTCCATTTCAGCGGGATTATCAATGCCATTAAAGGTAACATCAAGCACCATGTTGCCCTGGTCGGTAATTACGGGGCCATCTTTAGCGACGCCCATACGCATTTCTACCTTGCCGCCGAGCTTCTCTAGCGCGCGCGTCACGGGCGCAACGGCCATGGGCAGGACTTCTACTGGCAGCGCAAAAAGGGTGCCAATTTTGTCACTCAGCTTAGAACTATCTACGACTACAACAAATCTTTCTGCAAGGCCATCAACAACTTTTTCGCGCGTATGCGCTGCGCCGCCACCCTTGATTAGGTTCATCTGCGGATCGACTTCATCTGCGCCGTCAATGGCGATATCAATATGATCGACTTCATCTAAGGTTGTAAGCGGGATGCCGTGCTGCTTGGCAAGTACGGAAGCTTGAAAGGAGGTAGGAATGCCGACAATATCCTTGAGTTCGCCTGAGGCAATGCGCTCACCGATAAACTGAATAGCGTAGGCGGTGGTAGAGCCAGTGCCTAGACCGACAACGGTACCGGACTTGACCTGTGCGGCAGCAGCACGGCCTACTTCTTGCTTCATCAGTTTGACGGGGTCCATGGATAAATATTTCCTGAGCTATTGTCTTTACAGCATGCGGGAAAGCGGGTTGAGAGTAAAGTGAATGTATGGAGCTGCCTGTTACTAACGATCAAGCTGTAGAAGATTGCGATATTGCGTTTCGCTTAGGGGTTCGCTTAGGGGCGCAGCGCTTTTGGTACTGGCGGGGCTGGCGCGTTCGGTATACGCATTTGGCCGCATCAGACCATGCCGATGCGGCTCCTTTGCTGCTTTTGCACGGTGCAGGCTCTAGTCTGGAGCAGTGGCGGGAAAGTTTGGCGGCGATCGCGCAAGATCGCCCTGTCTACGCCCTTGATTTTGTCGGCTTTGGCGGCTCACAAAAAATAGCCGCCGCGCTTAATACCGATTTGTGGGTGGCACAAGTTGCAGACTTTTGGCGCACCTATCTACGCAAGCCGATGATTTTGATGGGGCACTCGCTGGGCGCTTCAGTCGCCTTGCAGCTAGCCACTAGCCATCCTGAACAGGTTGAGCGGCTGATTATGCTGACGCTGCCTGCGGCGAGAGAGGAGCTGGGGGGCGCTGCGGCCAAGCTGGGCGCGGTGGTAGAAGGCTGGTTCGCTTCGCCGCTGCTATTGCGGCCGCTGTTTAAGCTGGTGAGCCGGTCGGGATTGATCCGATCGGTGCTGCTGAAGCTGCACTTAAACCCGGCGCGGGTGGATGATTTTTTGGTGGACGGGTTTGTGCGGCCGACGCGAGAGCGAGGGGCGGCGCGGACGTTTTGCTATTTGGTGAAGTCGCGGACGGCGGCGGGATTTAGTCCGATGACGCGGGATTTGATGACGCGGGTGAAGGTGCCGGCGCTGTTGCTTTGGGGAAAATGCGATCGCGTCATCCCCATTACGTGGGGGCAATACGTTAATACGTTAAGTGCCCAGCTGACCTTTGTCGAAGTTGAGGAAGCTGGGCACTTTTTTTATGATGAAAATCCAGAGCAGCTGCATGACTTGATAGATAGATGGCGGTTGGGGCAGCTGCCTGAAACAAACGAGAATTTGGTCGAGCGGTCAGCTGGGCAATGACGCTCGGCTGACTGTATTAGTGCATGTGCTCATGCGTAGACATCAGCTGCCCGCGCACCGCGCCCGCTGGGAACTGAGGATTGTGCACGTTGATGTAAAAGTCGTCAGGGCTGTTGAGAATGCGCTGCACAATGCCCGCTTCACCGGTTGGAAACTTGCCTTCTTCCCCTTCAGTGAGGCAGTCGGCAGCGTTGCCATCTTCTGGGCCAGCTAGGGCTGCGACCACCGGGCCGTTTTCATCCATAGCCCCTTCGTGAATGTGTGCGGCCATCCCTTCCCCGACGGGCACTAGCTGCACGCCGGATACAAATAGCGTGTAGCACAGCGTCGTTTCGTCACCGTCTACGCCAAACACGTAGGCTTTCCCCATGCCGGTAGCATCACCGACCAGCATGCTCGTATCGCCGCCTTCAGCCACTTCTGCGCTGCCGTCTAGCGAGGTGTGCAAAATGGTGTTGGTATGCCCTGCGAAAGCGGGTTGAGCTGCACCTACGCTAGCGGTGGCGGCCATTAAGCCAAGTGCCCAGCGCAATCTTTTTTGTCCTTTTACCATGAGTGTCTTCCTTGTGTATTGACAGGCTGTCGATTTAGAAGGCGATCGCCTTCCCTCAATATCGCAGACCTTGGTACAAGTACGGAGCACGCGTGGCATTGGATGCATTCCTCTACGCTGCAAGCGCAGTCAAAAATAGCTTACTTAGGCGTGAAGGTTTTGAACTGCTGACGGCGCTGTTTCCACCGGCGAATGGATTCGGCCTGACGCTGAGATTGCGATCGCCCCTCTTCTCCCGCGTAGCTTTCTAGCGCACAAGCTGATGGCTTGGCCTTTTGTGCGACCAGCGGCTCGGTGGCTAAGCACGGCTTTAGCGCTTCGTAGTGCGGCTCTAGCTTCATGGCTCGATCTAGCGCTTCGACTGTCTGAAAGCGTCGAGCGGCCTCAGGATGAAGCATTTTGGTCAGTACGCGGGTGAAGTGAGGGCTGAGGCTGACAGACTCCTGCCAGCGGAGGTTTTGGCCTTGAGGGGCGATCGCCAAATCTAACGGCGAAATTTTGGTGAGTAGATACAGGCAGGTGACGCCCAGCGAATAAACGTCACTGGCATAGGTTGGACTGCCTGCAAGCTGTTCGCTAGGTGCAAAGCCGATTGTTCCGGTGCTGCGATCGCTCGAGTCTGAGAGTACTTCATTTGAATACCGGCGAACGGCGCCAAAGTCTATAAGCACGAGCTGCTGGTCGCTGCTACGGCGGATGATGTTGGATGGCTTAATGTCGAGATGCAGCAAGCCCTGGCGGTGAATGTAGTGAATAATCGGCAGCATTTCTCGTAAAAACTGCTTTACCTGTTGCTCTGTTTGAGGCCCGCCCTGATTGATTTCCTGGCTGAGCGTGTGGCCGTCAATATGCTCCTGCACCAGGTAGAACTGGCCGTCATCAATAAAGTGATCTAAAAGGCAGGGGAGCTGATGGTGTCGGCCTAAGCGGGCCATCGTCCGAGCTTCTTTGTGAAACCGACGCTTGATGCGCTCTTGAGACAAGGCTGCTTTTGCACTTTGAGCGCTATTGCTGTCAGCTGGAATCTTGTATCGCAGCTGCTTGATGACGCATGGCAACGGCTGTGGGCTGGAATTATCCTGCGCCAGATAAGTGGTGCCAAAACCGCCCCGGCCCAATCTGCGGATAATCTCAAAACGATTTTGCAGATGGCGTTTGTTCGCCTGAATTTTGCCCTCGGTATCCTGAAAGCTCGTAACGTCTGAGTCAGGGGCGGATGCGACAGGCATTTCTAGGGTGGGAAGAAGGGCTGAGTTCATGGTTGTAGGTGCTTTCAAGGGCGATAGTCAAAGAATAATTCAGTGCAAGTACGTATTAAACACGTCTCTTTATCTGATGATGGCCGCATTATTACTGAGATGCCTTCCGTGTTGACCTAAGCTTTAAATTTATCGGTGTATTGGTAAGGAAAAGCTGAAGCGGCTGCCGGCACCCGGCTCGCTACGGGCGGTGATTTGTCCGCCCTGAAGTTCGACCAAGCGGCGGCAAATTGCAAGGCCAATGCCCGATCCGCCTGAGGTGCGATCGCGCGATCTGTCCGCTCGCCAAAAGCGCTCAAACACATGAGGCAAATCTTCACTGGAAATACCAATGCCGGTATCCGACACTTCTACCCACACAAAATTCTCTTCAGCCAGCGCGCGAATTTTTACCTCACCTTCTGGCGTATGACGTAAGGCATTGCTCAACAGGTTCACTAGCACCTGTTCTATCCGAGCCGGATCGCCGTTGACAGCGGGTAGATCCTCCGCTAGCTCTGTTTTGAGGGCCAGCGACTGTGAGCCTAGTAGCTGATCGGCAAAGCGATCGCTCACCCTAGCAATCAAAGGCGCTAGCGCCATTGCTCTAGCTGAAACCGGCAGATAGCCCGATTCCAGCTTAGAAAGCTCCTGCAAGTCATCTACTAGCCGCTGCAATCGCTCCGTCTCTCCTGCTAGTCGCCCATACATCTGGGCCGAAGGCGCGATGGTGCCGTCAGCTAACCCTTCTAGATAGCCTCGTACAATCGTCAGCGGCGTGCGCAGCTCATGGCTCAAATCTCCCACCAGCTCCCGCCGCCTTTGCTCCACATCTTCAAGATCGTCCGCCATCCGATTGAAGCTGTGGCCGAGCCGGTCAAACTCAGGAATCTCTAGTGGCGGCACCCGCGAAGAAAAGTCACCTGCGGCAAACTGTCCGGTCACCTGCTCCATTCGCAGCAAAGGCCGAGTAATTCGCTGCGATAGCCAGTAGCTCACGGCGCCTGCTGTAGCACCGCCTAGTACCATCGACCACATCACCCCCCGAATCCAAGCATCCTCAAATCCTCGCAGCAGCTGTCCTTGCACCTGCTGAATGCGAATACCTCTGCGCTCCATTCGCTCTAACGTCACGACAAAGTAACGGGGCGTATAAAGGCGGCTAACGGTAGCAAGTGCTATTACGGTTACTGCCAGGACGATGAGCTGCGAAATTAGGAGGCGACTACGGAGGCCTGTTCGCCGTCGCCGGTCGGATGGAGGGTTAGCCATAAGAAAGGATGAGTACCTTTACCCAATCTTTATACTGATGTGGATACGTCGTCTTCAAATCGGTAGCCTACTCCGACTACTGTTTTTACAAAAGACGGGGCTGATGGGTTGGGTTCTATCTTTTTTCGTAAGCGTGCAATGTGAGTATCTACGACCCTTTCGTCTCCGAAGAAGTCGTTGCCCCACAGCTTTTCAATCAGCTGAGATCGGTTCCATACGCGCCCTGGGTAGCTGATAAACGTAGCGAGTAAATCGAATTCTAAGGGGGTGAGTTCTGGCGTTTGAGGATGGGTGTGATGGTTATCTGTTTGGGTGTCTTTTTGAATGGCCTTCTGGATAACAGTGCGCTGGTCAAGATCGACGGTAAAATGAGCGGTTTGATAGCTGCGGCTGCTAGGCTGCCCGCCCTGCCTGAGACTGCGGCGCAACACCGCCCGCACTCTGGCAACTAGCTCACGCGGGCTAAATGGCTTCACCATATAGTCGTCAGCGCCAGTTGATAGCCCGATAATACGGTCTATCTCTTCGCCTTTAGCCGTTAGCATCATGATGTATGGGTCTTTGATATCCTTTTGCTGGCGAATTCTGGCACATACCTCTAACCCGTCTAGACCGGGCAGCATCAAGTCTAGAACGATCAGATCAGGCTGAATATCTTTGAAGCGTTCAAGCGCGGTTTGACCATCTCTGCAAACGTGACAGTCAAACCCTTCTTTGGACAGATAAAGCTGAATCAGTTCGGCAATTTCGGCCTCATCTTCCACAATCAAAATATTCATTGCTTAAATGACCACGATGGCTTTTAGGTTGCGTTTTAGCACTAACGGTGGCTCCGCACCCCGCTTGCTCTTAGTAAGGTGGTAGCCTACGCTCTCTAGAGGGTAGTGTATCTCTTGTCAATCGTCTCCGTTTGTTCTGGCCTCATTATTTTTGCAAATATCAGCGTTCTGCAAGAATGCTCCGTTCTATGTCTGCACTCACCTTCGAAACGCTATCGACAGAACTGACTCAGGCTCTGGCCGAGCAAAGCGATACGCCGCCTAATACCACAGCGCGCTGTACGCTGGGGCGAGATAAGGTCATGGTGCTGGTGGAATATCCACTGGATAGCGAGCAGTCTGAACCTTTGTCGGGTGAAACCTTAGATTGGCTAGAGCAGCAGCTCCGCCGACAGTTCGACACGGCTGGCTTGCCTGAAGCTGCGGCCGATTTGGCCGAATCAGGCTCGGAGATTCCGGTTCAGCTATTTTTGAAGCATTTGAGCGAGCTGAAGCCTTTCACAATGCGCTCGTTCATTTGGAAGGTGGACGACGGATTTGATGACCTGTTTGGCTCGGCTGATAGTGAAGGATTGGCGGTTGGGTTTGCTCAGCATCAGGGCGCGATCGCCAAAATAGGAGGCCAACCGATATCAACAGACAGCAAGCAGCTTGGGCAAGCAGGCACTGTAATGGGTACGGTACCTAGGTTAGGAAAAGATAGCCGCGAGATATTTTTTCATAGCGCCGCTGCGTCTGTGCTGGCGGACGAGAATGCTGACGAAGCGAGTGACACCGATATTCGTGCGGATGGAATTAGCGCGATACAAACGGGCGTTTTGCCTGAAGATATGGCTGCCGAACAGCCTGCTTTTGCACCTGAGCGCTCAGAATCCCTGGCAGAATCTGAAGAAGACGAAGAAGACATTGTGCCTTTGGAGCTAGACGATGAAGATCTACAGCTAGATTTAGAGCCCGATTTAGAGCTGGAACTAGAGGATGAGACAGACGCGGCGGAGATGGATGCAGATTCTTTTCTAGAAGAGCAGTCTAGGCTGCTGATCTTGCCGAGTGATTCGCCTGAGTTTGACTCTGAAGAGTTTAATTTGCCAGCGGTGGAGTTTTCGGGCGTTAGTACTGCTGAAATTCATCCGACGCATGAAGATTTCTTTACTGTTGAGAGCGCAGTGCGATCGCCCTCTGAACAGTCTGATGCCGATTTGGAAGCTGTTTTTCTCGATGGACAGGGCGATTTTGACGATGTTGAAGCGAGTGCACCCGAATCTGTCGTAGACGATGCTGAAGTTGACCTATTAGATTTAGAGGATGGCGGTTTAGATCTAGAAGATGGCGATGGTTCCGATCTCTTAGGTGATCTTGAACCCATAGCCGATCTTGAACCTATAGCGTTTGAGTTGATCGAGCCTCAGCCAGTGACCGACGAGACACTATCTGTGTCATCGGATTCTGACGATGCTAGATTCTGACGCTGTAGATTCTGGCAGTGCAGACTTGGATGACGGACGACCCAGTGACGTGGAAGCGTCCCCTGAAAACGAACCTTATGGAGATGAGCCCTACGAAGATGAGCCCTACGAAGACGCACTCTACGAAGACGCACTTTACGAAGACGCGCTCTACGAAGACGACCCGGCTTATTACTTAGAAGGAGAAGGGGAAGAGGAAGAGCCTGTAGAAGCCGTGGCTCCTGTTGACGAGGGTGAGGTGCAGCGGCAGCGAGATCAGTGGGATCAGCAGTCGCATTCTAATCCCTGGATTTTTGCGGGTGCACTCGGGTTTGTGGTGGTTGGGGTGCTGGGATTTGTGCTGACGCGGCCCTGCACGTTTGGTTCGTGCGATCGCATTCAAACGGCTCAACAAACGAGCGAAGACGCACTGGGCAGTCTCCGCATGGATTCATCACTGGCTGCGGTCACCGATGCGAAGCAACAGCTAAAACGTTCTGTGGGCTTGCTTGCGCCAATTCCAATATGGTCACCCTACTACCGTGAGGCTCAGGCGGCTTTGCCCGGTTACGAAAGTCAGGTGCGATCGCTAGGCTCCGTGACCAGCGCCCAGGAAAAAGCTTATGAAGCAGCCTTGGCTTCTCAAGATCCGCCGCATCCGGTCTCACAGTGGCAGCAAATTGCAAAAGACTGGCGCGCAGCCTCTGAACTGTTAGAAACCGTACCGGCTGATAGCCCTGTTCGCGAGCTAGCCGATAGCAAGCTGACGGAGTACCGCGCGAATCGGGCGACCATTTTGGTGCGAATTGATTCGGAAGCGAAGGCTGAAGTTGGCCTTCGGCAAGCGCAAAAAGCAGCAAGCCTTGGGACAGAGCAAATTAAGGCAGCAAGCAGCTTAGAAGACTGGGAATCGGCGCTGGCTTCTTGGGAATCGGCTGTGGATAATTTGAGCCAGATTCCGCAGGGTACCAATGCTCACGGCGACGCGCAAGAGCTGCTGCCGGAGTACCTAAAAACGCTAGAAGAAGTGCGAGCTAATACAGAGCAAGAGCGCAGCGCGAGTCGCAGCTTGTTTCAGGCCAAGCAACTAGCGGCTGAAGCGCAAAAGGCGGAGACCCAAGAGCAGTGGAGTACGGCGATTGAGAACTGGCAAGCGGCCACCCGGCAGCTGCAAGACATTCAGCCTGGAACGCTAGCACATGCTGAGGCTGAGGCGCTGAAGGGCATCTATGCGACCTCCTTTAGTGAGGCCGATAACAACTTCCAGGTGGCGCTGCGGTTTCAGCCGGTTGAGCCTAATTTCTTTGCGGTTTGCGGGATGGCGGGTACACAAAAGTGCACGTATTCTGTACGCGGTGGCAACGTTCGACTGGATTTGTTTCAGGGCTATGATGCGGTGATCGATCAGTCCATTACCCCGCCAGACCAGCGGGCTATAGAGGCCAGTGCGCCGCAGCTTGTCGGTCAGTCTAATCAGCTACTTCAGGAAATTACTTTGCTAAGTACTCAGGCTCAGGTGCCAGTGGAGCTTTATGACGCGCAAGGAAAGTTTTTAGCCCGCTATCGGCCTGACTTGAGCGGATTTACGCGGTAAGCGTTAGCGCGGATCTAGTTAGCGCGGATCTATCAGCTGCATAGCCGGGGTAAAAAACTGCTGCATAATTCCGTAGCACACGACCAGTGATGCAATCAGTGTCGCGAGCGCCAGCATGAACATAATCAAAATTTGGTAGACAGCCGCCGTTAGTGGATCTGCGCCGCCCAGTAACTGGCCGGTGATGGTGCCTGGGAGGGTGACGATGCCAACTACCATCATGGCGTTAATGGTGGGGATGAGTCCTGCCTTAATAGCGGCTTTTCGATAGGTTTGAACGGCCTGCGCGGGCGTTGCTCCCAGGCTCAGATGCGTTTCTATTTCAACGCGATTGTTGCGCAGCGCGTTGACCAGTCGCTCGCCTGCGATTGAGGCGGCGGTCATGGCGTTGCCTAATACAATGCCGGTGAGCGGGATGAGATAGCGAGGGTCGTACCAGGGGTCGGGATGGATGACGAGCAGGCTGACGTAGGTCATGGTGACGAGCCCGCTGATGAAGATAGCAAGCCAGACCCACTGCAACAGCTTGGGTAAGTCGCGATCGATGCGGCTGCGGGCGACAGTGGCAGCGATGGTGACCATGCCCAGCAGCAAGGCTAAAATGGCCAGCGGATTGCGCGTTGCAAAAATGAAGGAGAGAATGATGCCGACGCCTAAGAGCTGAATAAGCGTGCGGCCAGTGGCGATCGCTAACGTTTTAGAAAGCCCCAGCCCTTGCCACTGCGCTAATCCGATCGCGATCGCCATCAGTCCTATAGCCCACAGCATCCCGACCAGGCTGGGCTCAACCATCGCTTTACGTTCTCCTTAATTGATTGTCCTAATTCATTAGCGCATACCGTGGGCGCCTCACGTACCAGCGTCACAATTCGTCCGCAGGCCGGTCACACCATCTCGCAAAATCACTGTAGAATGCCTCCTAAAGCATCCAGCTCCTGCTAAAGCCTACGGCCAAAGTTCTTGTCAGTCGCTGCTCTCAACTGAAGGTATCCATGTGAACAAAGTCATCAGCCCGGTTCCGCCACTTGACCTCACCCGCCAGTACGCCACGATTGAAAGCGACGTGAGCGCAGCGGTGCTCAAGGTGCTTGCCTCCGGTCAGTATATTAACGGCCCGGTCGTTCAGTCTTTTTCAGAAGAGTTTGGCGAGTACGTAGGCACTCAGGAGTGTGTGGTGTGCAATTCTGGCACGGATGCGCTGTATTTGGCCCTAAGAGCGTTGAATATTGGCGCGGGAGATGAGGTGATTACGTCGCCCTTTACCTTTATTGCGACGGCTGAGGCCATTAGCGCAGTCGGTGCGAAGCCTGTCTTTACTGACATTGAGCAGGCTACGTTCAACCTTGACCCGGCTAAAATTGAGGCAGCGATTACTGAGCGAACGAAGGCGATTATGCCGGTGCATATCTTCGGTCAGCCGATGGATATGGATGCGGTGATGGCGATCGCGCAGAAGCATCACTTGCCGGTGATTGAAGACTGCGCTCAGGCAACGGGCGCACAGTGGAACGATAAAAAAGTGGGTAGCATTGGCCGAATTGGCTGCTTTAGCTTTTTTCCGACTAAGAATTTGGGTGGCTGCGGAGATGGTGGTGCGCTGACAACAGATGACCCGGAGATTGCTGCGAGTGCTCGGCTGATTCGCGACCACGGGAGCAAGGTTCGCTATCACCATGAGGCGATTGGGATTAACAGTCGGCTGGATGCGGTGCAAGCTGCGATTTTGAAAATTAAGCTTCAGTATTTAGAAGATTGGAATGCGCAGCGGCAGAAGGTGGCGGCTTATTACGGACAGCTGTTGGCGCCTGTGGCTGGGGTGCGATCGCCCAGCACGTCGCCTCAGGGCCGTCACGTTTGGAATCAGTACAGCATTTTGCTAGAAGGCTTTACGGATGAGAAGCGCGATCGCCTACGCGAAAAAATGAGCGAGCAGGGCGTTTCTACGATGGTGTACTACCCGCTGCCGCTACATCGTCAGCCTGTGTACAAAGATCTTGGCTATCAGTCCGGTGACCTTCCTGTTACCGATCGGGCTGCGAACGAAGTCCTGGCGCTGCCCATGTTCCCAGAACTGAGCACCGATCAACAAGATCAGGTCATTCAAACCCTAAAAACAGTACTGGAAACTGTCTAAAAGGTCTCTGAATTCTGTAGAGAAAATCGGCGGATCGGTTGCGCGGCAACGCTTTTTGCCAAGCCGATAGGCCGGGTGGAAATCCGTCTATAGATCTAAAAGTTTTTGTATTTTTGTATACTATAGTGAAGAAGACTACGACTGTAGCTTTTTTCCACTATGACAGACTTCACAGGTTCTACAGAGACCTATCCAACTAACGCGGTTGATAGCACGAGGGTCAGCACCACAGATCCTCGCTATATGCGTCGGTACGACTGGAAGGCGATCGCCAGATACTACCGCTGGCGTCCTCTGATTATTATTTGGCGCACCCTGGCCGTCTCATGGATGCTCGGGGCGTTTGCACTAAACCTGCTGTCTGATCATATTTTTAAGCGTACGGCCATCAATCAAGAAAAGCGAGCGATTCGCCTTCGCCAGATACTGACTAAGCTTGGCCCTACATTTATCAAGGTCGGTCAGGCGCTCTCTACTCGCCCTGACCTGATCAAACCTAGCTTCTTAGACGAGCTGATCAAGCTTCAAGATCAGCTTCCTCCTTTCTCTAACGATATTGCTCGCGAAACGATTTATCGCGACTTAGATCGCCTGCCCGAAGAGATATTTAGCAGCTTTTCATCAGAACCTGTCGCGGCCGCTAGCCTAGGGCAAGTTTACAAAGCTAGGCTTTACAGCGGCGAAGAGGTTGCTGTCAAAGTGCAGCGACCGAACCTCATGCCAATCATCTGCCGCGATCTGTACATCATGCGGTGGGCCGCTGGTTGGATTGCACCCTTGTTGCCGCTAAACCTGGGTCACGACTTAGCTCTGATTGTTGACGAGTTTGGCAGCAAGCTTTTTGAAGAAGTTGACTACATCAACGAAGGACGTAACGCAGAGAGATTTGCTGCCAACTTCAAAGACGAGCCACTGGTGAAGGTTCCTTCTATTTATTGGAACTACTGTAGCGCTCACGTGCTCACGATGGAGTGGATCAACGGCTTCAAGCTCACCGATACTGACAAAGTAAAAGCAGCTGGTTTAGCTAGCAGCGATCTGGTTGAAATTGGTGTCTCTTCAGGCCTACGTCAGCTTTTGGAATTCGGCTTTTTTCACGCTGACCCTCATCCTGGCAACCTGTTTGCCATGCCTGATGGCCGTATGGCCTACATTGACTTTGGCATGACCGATCGTCTCGATCAAGAAACCAAAGAAACGCTGGTTGATTCTGTTGTTCATTTAATTAACAGAGACTATGCCGACCTTGCGAACGATTTCGTCAAGCTAGGATTTCTCACGCCTGATGTAGACGTTAGGCCGATTGTTCCTGCTCTAGAAGCTGTCTTTTCAGATGCGATTGGCGCTAGCGTCGGTGACTTTAACTTCAAATCCGTGACCGATCAGTTCTCTGAGGTTATGTATGAATATCCCTTCCGTGTCCCTGCAAAATTCGCGCTCATTATCCGGTCTATCGTTACCCAAGAAGGGTTGGCGCTTACCCTAGACCCTGACTTTAAGATTGTTGAAATTGCCTATCCTTATGTGGCTCGGCGCTTGCTAACGGCCGAGAGCCCTGAACTTCGCCGCCGGTTGATTGACGTTCTTTTCAAAGACGGACGGTTGCAGTGGGAGAGATTAGAAAACTTGCTGCTGATTGCTCGCTCTGATAACAGCTTTGACATTATTCCAACAGCGGGTATGGGTATTCAGTTCCTAGCTTCTGAGGAAGGTCAGTATCTGAGACGGCAGATTTTGCTAGCGCTGACTGAAGATAACCGGCTGCATACTGAAGAGGTGCAGCGGCTGTGGAGCTTAGTAAAAGATGACCTTCAGCCCAATCGTTTGCTGGGCGCTGCTTGGGATGCGCTAGCAGATTTCTCGAAAGAACAGGCGGTGGCACTGGTGCCTAAGGAGCTAGTAGGTGCGTTTCGACAGGGCGATCGCCATTAAAGGGCGGTTGGGAAGAGAGGATCAGTTCGGTGAAGCGTTTGCGGTACAATCAAGTTAACAATCTTTAACACAAGCCATTCTCTTATCGGCCCCTTATGTACTACGCTCAAACGCCCCCTTACTTTTTATTGGTCGCAGGCCTACTTATTGCCATTACCTCTGGCTTTGCCTTTTCTTCTGTACTCAAGGAAACTGTAAATGACTGGTACAAAAAGCGTTCTACCCGCTCTATTTCTAAGCTTAAGGGGTTTGACTTACAGCTACCGTTTGCCGGTATTTGCCTGGGTAGCTGCATCTTTTTAGCGTCTGGCATGTGCATTTTTGGCTTTACTTCCTTAATTGCCTACGGTATGGCCTTACCGTTGGTTTTGCTGAGCGCAGGCTTAGTTTGGTATCAGCTCAGAAAAAACCTAGAAATGCTAGAGAGTGGCAATACGCGTGCTTTTGAACTAGACGGATTCTAAGCGCAAGATTTATAGCCAGCTTCCTACTAGCGTGAAGGGCGCCCAGTGATAGGGGCGGTCATAGTCTGTTTCCGTGTAGTCTTTTAGAAACGATATCTGTACGGCTCTTATGGCTTCTGCTTTGGTCAGTGCTCCAGAGCTGAGCTGCTCATAAAAGCGAACCATAAACTCCGCAGTAGAGGCATCGTTGACCTGCCATAGCGTTGCTAGGGTGCTTCGCACATCGGCTCTGATAGCAATGCCCGCTAGGCCTAAGGCCGCTCGCTTATCGCCAGCGGCCGTTTCACAGGCGCTCAGTACCAGCAGCTCTATGGCTTTTTGGGGATTGCCTGATTGAAATAAGGTGTCAATGTCATTTGCTGAAATGCGGCTGTTCCAATCTAATAGATAGGTCTGTTCAGGGTTGGAGCTGAAGTTGCCGTGCGTTGCTAGGTGTACAACGTTGAAGCTGTTCTTTTTGATGCGATCGCGTAGCTTAGACTGCTGAAAATTTTCATCTTCTAACAAGAGGCTGCTGCTAACCTGCTCGTCTACGCCCGTTAGCTCGAAAGCCACGTGTTCTAAGCTGCCTAGTCCAGCTTCAATAAAGCTGGGCGCTGCTGTAGCACCGGCTAGCAATACCCGCAAATTATTCTGACGCAGGCTCTGTGGCGACAGTAGCTGTAGTCCTGGTGTGAGGCCAATGGCATAGCGTTCTACCAGGTATTGTTTACCATCGTAAAGCGCGGCCATCGGAACGTTTCGCAGGGAGCCATCTAGCACAAAAACGAGCGTTTTTATCTTGCTTTGCGATCGCTCAAACTGCGCATCTAAATCATTTGCAAACGGCTTAATCAGCCAGTCATAAAGCTGCTTAGCATCCGTTTGGAGCTCTCCAGGCGTCACGCTGCGCCGCGTGAGCTTGCTCAAAAATCGCTTGACCACTACGTCAACTTCTGTTTCCCCCATACGGGTGTCAGAGGCGTAATACAGGTTATCTTCGCCGGGTAGCTTGAGAATAATCGCCAGCCGGTTCGGCAGCACAACCGGATAGATGACGGCGGCTGATTTGTCTAATTCATCAATGTTGACAACTTCAGGGCGGGCACAGGCATCCCTAAAGAAGTTGTCTAGCTCGGCAAGCTGAAGTGCTTCTAATACGCTTTGAACCTGCTTGAGGTTTTCTACTGAAGGGGTTTCATCTTGAAGCAACAGATCGACCAGCTCGCGGTAAACCGGTTCGACGCTCTCTCGAAAAGAGAACTGAATGTCGGGGTTGAGCACCACCAGATCGCTGCGGAGCTCGTTGAGCGTTTTAACGGCGTTTGTGTAGTAGGCGATCGCGGCTGTTTTGTCACGGCTGGCGTCATGATTTTTGAGCAGTCGGCCAAGCTGCCACTGCCATTGATAAACAACATCTTCGGCGCTGATGGCCCGAGCGACCGCGAGAGCCCGCTCTGTGGTGACGGTCGCATTGACGAAATCTGCTGATGTTTCGTAAAGCAGGCCTAGGGTGCCTAGTGCATACGACTCAGCCCGTCTGTCCTGAAGCGCCTGAGCTTGTTCAATCGCCGTCGCTAGCTGCTGAGCAGTTTCGAGTAGCTGAGTGGGGATAATTTCTATCGCACATCGCGCAAGATTCACGCGTGCATAAATAGCCGCGCGGCTGGGTGGAAGCTGGGTGACTGCTGCCGTAAGCTGTCGCTTGAGCGCGTCAGCTTCATCTATTTGGCCCCCTTCAAGGAGCAGACTCAGCCGGTTTAGCTGCGCTTGAATCGAGGTGATGTTATCGGCTGCTGCGGCTTGCGCAGCCTGGTAGTACCCAAACGCAGCCTGCCTGCTTTGCTCGCTGGCTGCTGAATCTTGCATTGCTTGCGATCGCTTAGCCAGCACGCGTTCTGTGTTGCCTAGGCTTAGTAGCACCTGGGCAATATCGTCAGATGGAGCATTTTGGGTGGCTATAGACCGAGCGATCGCCAAGCTTTCTTCTAAAAGCGTCCGCGACCTTTCGACTTCTCCGCCCAGCCGCAGGATATTCCCTAGGCTCAGCAATCCTTTGACCTTCAGCGGCGTATCATGCTCGGCTCGCAAATCCTTTTCTAGCGCATTCAAAAGGTTCTCCGCCCGCCGATAAAATCCTAAAGACTGTAGCGCCTGCGCCTGATTGATTTGAGCGCCGATCGCGGCGGCGGGCGCTTCGGCCTGACGGTAGCTAGCTTCTGCCGATAGCCAGCTTTCAAGCGCCCCTTCCATTTGGCCTACCGCAAACTTGATATGGCCTTGAGCATTGAGCACCTGGGCATAAATTCTTGGTTCACCTGGCCCAGATGAATGGGGTTGTGACAGCAGCGCTAGGCTTTGGGCGATCGCTGCTTGCGCGGCATCCCACTCACCTAGTTTTTTAAAGGCAAGTGCCTGTAGGCCCAGCGCCTGCGCTTGCAAAGACACGCTGCCCGACTGCTGATATATTTCAGCTGCCTGGGCTAAAGCTTGGGCAGCAGCCAAAAACTGTTCTTGTTCATAGCGCTGCTGTCCTTGCTGCATTAGGTCTGCTGCTGATACCTCTGCTTTTGCGGCAACGGTGTTTCTATAGATAGAGAAAGGAGTCTTGCTGGCTTCGCTGGGTGCGAGGCGGGCGGTCAGGTTTGATAAAGGCTTTTGAGATAGCGGCAGTAGCGCACTACAAAGCACCAAGCACATTGCTATGCTGGCAATTTTGATGAATCTCCAGATGGTTGGCTTCATGGCAGGATTTCAACTTCTGGATGTGCTTTTATAGGGCGCTTTGAGTGAGAAAGCACATCTGATAGCTGCTGGCAGCTCAGGTGAGCTGTTGGGTTATGCCCGACTGCTGACGACAGGGTAGGATCTAGTAGAAAAATAACGTTGCCATTATCATCAACCTTCCATCCCTGAGCTTCCTTGAGCGGGCTTTCTGCTGCCGATTGCGGCCGAGGAGGCGTCTCTAATAATATATTTTCTCTTCTTGGCGTTTCTTCTTCGGAATTCTCTCCTTCTGAGCGAGAGAGAGAAGACTCTCTCTCTTTGGCGATATACCAGTCCTCCCAGGTGACGGCTCCGTTGATTGTGTCGTAGGGTGAGGCAGGCAGGCCCCCTGTTCTACTGAAGGTGAACTGGTTGCCATCGCCTGAACACAGGCTCTGATCTACTGGGTCGAAGGTGTCTAGTACGTCAGCGGGTAGCGTTGGCGCTTCAGAATTAGGGGTGATTTCTGGGGTGTCGATGATGACAACGCCGTTTTGGCCGAGCTGTGAGCTGGCGGTAATGTCGCTGCGAAAGGTGGGCTGATCTCGGCTTTGAATGCCTAAGACACCTTGCGTATTGACTGAGATGCTGCCGCCTTGACCATTGAAAGCGTTTGCGGTGATGTCGCTGTTTTCTTGAGCGATCGCGGCAATGAACCCCGCTTCAATGGCAATATCGCCCCCGTTGCCACCCGCCCCTGCGCTCCCTGCCGTAGAGGAGAGTTCGCCCCCGTTACGCAATAGCAGCACATCGTCTACTAGCAGGCTAATATTACCGCCATCACCTGAGTTGGTTTGAGCTGTGATCTCACCGTTGTCTAGCACCACAGATTGAGAGGTGATTCGCAGGTTTCCAGCCGAGCCTGTGTCACGGCTGCTGACTGTAATTTCGCCGCTGCTATCGATAGCAAGCTGCAAGCTGGTATCAATTTCTACGTTACCGCTGTCGCTGGCATTTTCAGTTTGGCTATTAATTTGAGCGCCATTGGCCACTCGCAGCGTGTCGGCTTGAATCGTAATGCGCCCCCCGTTGCCGGTGGCGCCTGCCTGGGTATCGGTGAATAGTCCGCTGATGCGATCGCCCGTTGCATCTGTTCCAGAAAGCAGCACGTCGCTCGCTTTAACATTAATCTCACCGCCTCTGCCCATACCCGCTGGACGGCCTGGAATTGCCGCAGTGCCTTCTACGCTGCTAGCAACTCGCGCACCGTTTAGCACACTTAAGCGCTCAGCTTGAATGTTCACCTGGCCAGCATTGCCATTGCCGCCTGGGCCGACGTTGCTAAAAATGCCACCTGGCACCACGCTTAATGGTCGCGTGCCCTCTAGCAGCACCTCTCCACTGGCATTGATATTGACATTGCCTGCATCACCTTCTCCAAACGTGTTAGCTAGCAGCTCAGCACCATCTAGTACTGACAGCGAGCCGGTTGTGATATCAATGTTGCCGCCTTCTCCAACCGATTGAAACTCCAGCAATGCGAGAATAGCTGTTGGAATCTCTACAGTGTCTAGCGAATCGACAAATGGCTGCTTTAGAACAACCCTATCGGTCGCTTGAATCGTGACATTTCCCGCATTGCCAGCGCCACTGCTGCGGCTCACCAGCTGACTTCCCTGTTGCAGCAACAAAGCGCCGGTTTGAATGGCAATATTGCCGCCATCGCCGCTTGAGGTCGCGTCGCTTTCTGTATTCACCTGAGTGCGATCGGATAGGGTGACGCTCTCAGATGCTTCTAAAACAATATTGCCGCCCGCTCCTGTTTCTAAAGCGGTTAGCGCTGAGATTCGTCCGCGTGTCACATCAATTTCTCTTGCCTGCACGCGAACGTTGCCCCCCGCGCCCTGGCCTAATGTATCAGCAGCCACACTCGAACCGACAACTTGCAACCTATCTGTCTTGATGTTGACGTTGCCGCCCTGCCCAGTGCCGCCATTGGCTGATGAAACGACGGCACCTTCTGTTATCTCTATTTGCGGAGCGAAGAGATCTACGGTGCCCCCACCGTTTGGGCTAAGCGTTTCCGTAAATACGCCGGCCGCCGTGATTTGAAGCCGCTCTTGCGCTTCAATGCTGACTGAGCCGCCTGCCCCTAAGCTTCGACCCACCGCAGAAACAAAGGCGCTATCTTTTAGCTGTACCTGCTGCGCTTGAATGGTGACATCGCCCGCGCGGCCTTCTGCAAAAGAGTCAGTGGCTATGACTGTCTGGTTTTGTATTTCTATCCGATCAGCGCTGATGGTAATATCGCCGCTCGCACCTGAATCAAACGTATCGGCACCGATGAAAGAACGGTCTATATTCAGCTGCTGTGACTGAATATTAACGCTGCCGCTGTCGCCTTCGCTATAGGCTCCAGCAAAAATGAACGAGTCCTTTACCTGTAGCTGCGGTGCTTGGATATCGATGTTGCCGCCTGTGCCTGTGCCGAAGTTTTGAGTGATGAGCCCTGCGCCATTTTCAATCGATAGCTGAGGGGTGTTGACGGTTAAAGCGCCTGCATCAGCCGTCGAATCAAGGTCGTTTTGAAGCAGGATTCCAGTCGGAAAAGAGACAGCCTCTGATGGGTCAGCGATGAAACCAATCAGGCTGATATTCTCGGCGGCAGATACGTTTAGGCTCGCGCTGTTTGTTGCAAAGACAACAGAATCTCGATTGATGAAAATGCGATCGCCCTGCAAATAAACTGCGCCTTCTCCAGCGGCTACTGCGGCGGCTTCATTGGTGAGTTCGATGTTGTTAAAACGCTCTATGCCTTCATAGCTAGCTAGCCAGCGATCGCCTGCCGAGGTGATGTTGACCAAGCTTTGTGCGCCTACGCTGCCGACTTCAATGCGCCCGCCTTCGGTCGTGATGTTGGCACCAGAGAGAGTGACGTCGCCGCCGATGAATGCTAGGGTTTCGCTGGAAGGTACCTGCAAGCCGGGAGGGCGATCGCTTTGAATAATGCGTATGCCTAAAGGATCTTGAGACTCTACGCTGAGGTGATGCCCTGGCCCTTGCAGGCTAATCGCGCCGGGGCTATCACCGTATTGCAGGCCAATAGGCGTACTGACAGTTAACAGGGGCGACGTTTGGGGTGAGGTAGCGCTAAAAGTAACGCCTTCCTTGAACAGCAGGCTTTCGGCGGTGCTTATAAACAGTGAGCCGTTAATATCTAACGTGGCGTTGGGGCCGAAAAGAATGCCGTTAGGGTTGATGAAGAACAGGTCGGCAGGGCCGTTAACGCCGAGGGTGCCTAAAATATTTGAGGCCTCAGCGCCGGTCACTCTGCTAAATATCGTTGAGATGTCGGCAGGGTTGGCGAAGTAAACGCGCTGATTCTCTCCGATGTTAAACTGTTCAAAGCTATGAAAGAGACTATTTTCACGGGCTGCGCCGCCTTCAATGAGGGTGGCTGGCTCGCTGTTAATAGCTGCATTGGGCGCGATATTTGAAGACTCAGTGCCCAGGGTGTCGTCTGGTGTGATTTGAGCGATCGCAGGTTCGGCCATATGAGGTGCGATCGCTACGCTCATACCGTATAGCACCAGCCTTAGGACGCAAGGCCGCTGCGAAGCGTTAGCCTCAATATTCGTCTCAATACTCATAGAGTGCTTGCAAAACGGCCATAACTTAAGAACCTCTCAAGTATCATTTACGACATCAGCCACCTATGATTATACGGCTCTGTGGCAACCGCTTCAAAAGCAGAGAAAATTTACATGAGTCATGAAAGCTGCATTGACTGTAAAGTGCAAACTTACCAGCGCATCCTATCGCTTTAGCCGCCTATGTTTACGCTAGCTCACTACAAAGCCAAACAGGTTTCGGTTAATCGCAGGCGTCACTACGAGATAGAAGGGCACTGCTATCCCGGCATTACGACTATCTTATCGGCAACGAAGCCTTACGAAGATAAAAAGCGGCTATGGGACTGGCAAGACCGGGTTGGGAAAGAAGAGGCGCGGCGGATTACAACGACATCGGCGCGCTCGGGCACGCGCATTCATAAGGTGATTAAGTCGCACCTTAGGCAAGAGCCTTATGAGCTGCCTGAGGGGCTAGATGGCTTTTGGAACTCTATTGAGCCGGTGCTGGCGGCGGTGAATGAGGTGCTGCTGGTGGAAGGAGCGGTGTGGCATCCGCTGAAGTTTGGCGGCTATCCGGATGCGGTGATGCGCTATGAGGGCGAGCTGTGCGTGTGCGATTGGAAGACGGCGCGCAGGCCCAAGCAAATTGAGTGGATTGAGGACTACTGTATGCAGGTGGCGGCGTATTGCTACGCGGTGAACTGGGTGTATCGGGATACGGGAATAAAGATTGAGCGGGGAATGATTGCGATCGCGCTAGAAGACCATCCCGCTCAAGTCTTCACCTTAGAAAGTGACGAGCTGTTCTACTACTGGCGAAACTTTCAAACCCGGCTCAAGCAGTACTACCGGCGCGATCGCTTCATTTGCCCTAATCTTTACAGCGCAGACCAGTGCAGAGAACTACACCAGATCTTGGGCAATACGTTCTTTAAGAATAGTGTCTAGCTGTGTCTGGATATCGTAGCGTATCTTGGGATTTTCCTGATCTAGCTCCAACAACGCCATCTTTAGCGCGTAGAGTGCTCTGAGTAACAAGCTGGCGTTTTCAGGGAGCAGCACCTGACTTTTTCAAGGCTTGAGCGCTGTTTTGTAGCGCAGCGCGGATGTCTTCGGTGGAGAGGTCTTCAGGTGCTTGTTGCCTTAGTTTATCCAGTCCAGGATAGCTTGGTTCTTCAGTGCTGAGCTGGTTTGTTTGAACTTGGGCTTGGGCGGCTTCAGCGTTGTTAAGGGCAGTTGTGAGGGCGGCTTGAGCGGCTGGATCAGGGCTAGCTTTCTCTAATTTTTGGGCGATGAGCTGTTCGAGCTGATCTTTATTTTTAACGGCAAGTTCGGGATCGACGCCGCCTGCGTTTAGTAGAGCTAGTTTGAGAGCAAAGAGAGTTCGCTGTAGCAGACTGGCATTGGTAGGTAGGAGGGCTTTGCCGTTTTCTATTTGGGCTTCAATTTTGGCTAGGGCACTGCTGATGTCTGCGGCTGTCATTTCTGCTGGGCTTTTGGAGGCGATCGCGCGCCCTACTACAGGTTTGCGAATAGACGCCAGTCGGCCTGTGACCCGAGACGAATCGACACATTCGCCACTGCCAAAGCCTTGGCTCTCTTCTTTTTTAGCCTAAGCTTTCTGAGACGTATGGGGGATGGCATCGGTGCGTTCTCCTATTGAAAGTTTCTGTAAAAAGAGAATTGATCGCAGGCCTGTTCGAGCAACAGATTGACCGCAATAGGTCTTTTACAATGAATCTGAATCATCTTCATCGCTAGAAGACTCTGAGTCACTGTCAATATCGGTACTGCCTTCCGTTAAATAGTAGTGTTGACTGCTGGCGAGTGCTAGTAGCAACTGATATGCGCCTGCTTTCGTCATGCCTTTGGCAGCGGCATCGCTAGTCCAAAATAAGCCGTGTCGAGGTTTACTGTTTAGCGTTACTTTCCTCTTCTCAAATTCTGATTTGTATGCCTGCATCTGCGCTCAGCAAGCCATGCAAGGCCGCTTGATGCCAGCCACCCACACCGACTCAGGCACATCATTGTCATTGTCGTTAATTTCACTATCTAATAATGCAATAATCTTTGACTCTGCGTGGACATTGCCTCCTTCTACATACGTGATATTTCCTAACTGCAACGCTTCTAACACGGCTCCATAACGCTCTTCATCCTGGTTGCTTAGGTTTGTTAAGCGTTCAGTGTGACGCAAAAGTCTGCCTGAAAGAGCTTCGCTCAGACTGACCGGCTCTCCTTTTTTATTTGTGCCTCGCGGAATCTTTCCGCCTTTATCTGCAATGGGTTCGAGGACTTCTCCATTGAACCATTGAGCTACATTGTCGCGGAGCCAAGTTGTATTCGTATTACTATTGGCAGCAATGTATAAACGGTTTCCAGTCCATGCAGCCTGAACCTCTACAACATCCCTTCCTGCACCTTTCAAGCTAGCGATCGCATATGAACAGATCCATCTCAACACACGGGTTTCATTATCGTAGCGCGTCGTTTTACGATCTACTCGATTGAGCTTGCCCGCCGATTTGTCAACGTGCCTCTTTTGCTGCGGGAACTGCCCTGATGGCCCTTGAGTATGATCGCTGACCTCGTATCCCAGAAGCTCTCGGACGAATCTTCGGTAGAGATCGCCTTTGTTTTTCTGTCCGCTCTGTACATCTCTGATAATTTTCGCTGCCTGCTTAACCAAATTCTCTTTATCTTCAAGGGATATGTTGGCTACAGGAGATCTTTGAATGGCTTCTACTAGCGTCCTCAACGCCTCCTTTCCAGAGTCATTGAGCAGTCGGTACGCCTCATGATCATTCAAATTTATAGCTTTGGCGTCATCTGAGTCATTAAGTCCAAAATCGTCCTGCGGCGAAGCTTTTCTTCTTTTTCGATCTTTTTCATTACTGTTACTGTCGCTGTCAGAAGATTCGCTTGAGCTGTCTGTAGCTTCCGTATTGAATCTTGCTGCCTCTCTACTGCCAGAAGTGCTACTTTGCACTGATTTAGAACGATCAGGTAGGCTCCTCTTCTTTTGAGATAGCTTCTTCTCTCGGCGGTCACTCTTCTGTTTGCCGCTTTGCTGACCTGCTGACTTTCTAAATCGATTCGACATAGTATTTATCGCCTAACTTTTCTATTATTTTGTTGAGGCTTTGACAGGTAAGACTTGTATCCCTCACTAAATTTTGTAATGTTCTCTATTTGTTGATATCAATTTTGCTCCAGTCAGGAAAATCTGATATTTTCGCTTCTGAGTCTGGGTGCGATTTTTTCCATTGAGCAAGAGCTGCTCTGCCATCTCCGATTTCTTTCTCCCACCAACCTAGCCATTCCTTATGCTTTGCAAGTACTGAACCGTTGAATCTTCGCACCATTATCAGCACGGATACGGCCTGTAACTCGTATCACCGAAAGTAGGGATATCTCCAACATTAGCGAAAAGCTTCGAATGTTTTCAAGGCTTTCTTTGGCTGCCTGTCGCTTTGCCTTTGCTTGCTCTAGCGTTTCTGCTGCTGCAATATCCTCTGCAACACCTCTGCCAAAGGCCTTTGCTTCTTCAGATGTGGGTGCATGACCTTCTTTTTCAATTTCATGCCCCTCCACTTTCTCTTCTAAAAAAGCAAGATAGGTTTCTCCATCTACTGTCACTTGAAACGTGGCTTCCTCCACGCTACCTACTGGCCCGAGAGACGGTGTATCTACACCCTGATCGCGAATTTTTAGGATTTGTCTAACTTCTCCTTTTAGAATTTCTACCTTGCTGACTACTGCCCCCTTATCTAGCTTTACGGCAAGGACTACCCAGGGTTCACCAATAACTCCGTAGGCTTGTTTAGTTACGCCCCCACCAAATTTATTAAAAAAGACACCACTACTTAGATTATTATCTCTCGCTATTTTACGACTCCTTTCGTACGCTGCGGGTACATCTTGACTTTTTTCACTGACCGCTTGTATATCTTGAGTCTGTGTATCTTTCTGTAAGTCCGATTCAGCGCGAAGGCTTGTGCTTGTCGATGTGTTGAGGCTCGTAGCACCGCCTAAGTTTTGTGTTTGAGCAGGCGTAAGGGATAAGGGCGAGATCTTGATTGATTACTGCTTCGAGGATTACTGCTATCTTCTTTCAGCTTGTCCTTTATAGGCTGCGAGGCGAGGCGCTGTAGGGACGGCTTCTCGACGGCTTGAGCGCTGCTGTTTTTCTTTGGTTTTCTGCTGAATGGAGTTGTCTGTTCCTTAAAAGTCTTCAATGAACGGATTGATACACTAGGACAAGCGCCATATTCACTAGCGCTAGCTTTTTGCCTTTTGCCTAAACGAGGTCTCGCCAGCGCATAATTGACAGAGACTCTGTGAGTAAAAGCTTTTGAGATCTTAAAGTCAGCGTACTATCTTCAAGCTTAACTATGCAGGTCTGTTCGTATTATCTAGTATAAACTGGCTATAAACGGAATATCTAGTTCAACATATTTGGGAACATCTCACGCACAACGTTTATGGACATCTCTTCAGTCTAACATTTACAAAGGCAAAGAACTCATTTGGAAAATCGTTGCCAGGTAAAATACACTGCTGTCTCATAGGGTAGCAGGATCCCACCGCATTCGAAAACATCTCACCCCGCCTGACGAGCGGTATATTTGAGCTCCACCTGCGCATCTGCCAGCTCATTGACGCTGTAAGAGCATCTTTTGCCGCTAGTGCTAGTCGCCAAGAAGAACTGCACCTGTGCCTTCAAAAGGCAGATAGCGATCATCATCAAACGCAGCTAAACATTATACTATTCTCGGTATAGGGATAATTTGCGACACGCAATTTGCTGGCTGGGCCGCAGTCGTTGCGAATGGTCAGCGGCTGATTTCTTTCGGATTCATAAATACTTCGCGGCTTTATATCTGGCTATAAGTTTGTTCAGAAGCTGAGTGAGCGTGGCATTCACAGTTTTATCTTTTCCAGCACTGAAGGTCAACGCTAAGGTTTTTATCTGCATGCGGTAGTGCCCAGGACAGTCCAACTCAAAGTCTTCGAATGAAATTGATACCCCCTGCTCTTATCACGAAAAAATGATTAGCTATAACAAGGAGATGTTTTTGTGATTTAAAGCTGCGGGAGTGGGTGTCTAGGTAGGCTTTTTATGCGGTCTAGGTCTAGCCTAGTCGATCGCCTGCAGCAGCCCTTACGAGCTATCAATAGTCATTGCCATGAAGCGACTGCGATTCAGGCACGCGATATAGGATATGCGCCTTGCATTTGGATATAGTAAATTATAGTTTGAAAATAAGTATTAAATAATTTTAAAAATATATTTAAATAAATATTATATTTATCTGTAATGATATCTTTGTTGCCGTCGTTAGCACCAAATTTTTTCATCTGCACCACTGCCGCCCAACAAGATATTTGAACCCGCGCCCTTATGTTTGATTAAGATTTATGATCGAAATATACACGTTGCGCAATAAATATTTGATGTGTATTATAAAAATTAAAAATTGCGTCAATCAAATCATCGCCTGAGCCTACGGCTAGTAGTCATTTGCAGAGCCTGAATGATATCATAGTAGATGAATTAGAGATAGTGGATAAATATAATCGATAATCCTGAAACATATGCTATAAACCATAATATTAAAATTTTGTTGCCGATCGTTATTTATAGTCATTGCCAGAGCCTGTAAGGTATTGTTGCCGTCGATAGCACCGGTCGCCTGAAAATAATGTTGTCGCCAAATCCTCGAACAACATCGCGGCCGGTTCCTAGCCCGATGATATTTTCTGTTTCTGGGCTGTTGCCGCTGGTGATGGTGTAGTCGCCCGCTTGCACCCACACGTTGTTTTTTCCGTCGCCCAGATACAGCGTATTATTACCGCCGCCGCCCTCTACGCTGTAGATAAAGTCATCGCCGTCGCCTGCGAGCACCTCTACATCACCCGTCCCAATCCCAATCAGATCGTTGCCACCGTTACCAACAATAATATCAGCACCCCGCGTGCCCGCCCAAATGTTGTCATCACCGGCTGTGCCCGCAATCAGATCGTCGGGGAAAGGACTGGTATCAGTATTGCTAAACAGCGCGCCTTGGTAAGGTTGGCCCGCTCGATAGGCATCGCCCTGGATGAGGTTGCGATCATCGACAAAAATGGTGGCATCGTTTGCGGTGGCATCAGTCACGGTGAGCGTTGCGGTTCTGGTGTTGCTAAAGCCAGCTGCGGCTGCGGTGATGGTGGCGGTTTGATCAGGATCTAAAATGCCGTCGTCAACGCCGGTAGCCGTGAAGGAAACCCGCCGCTGACCGGCTGCAAAGGTCACGGTGGTAGGGACGGTGGCCGCAGTGCGATCGCTGCTTTCTAACGTAACGGAGTGATCGCAGGCGTCGTGACGGTGTTGCGCGTGAGCGTAAGGGTTGTACTGCTGCGCTCTGTAATCGCGCCATTTTCTACACCGATATCCAGTGCAGGTGCATCTTCATCGAGAACAATAATCTCTGATCGTTCAGAAGCGTTAGAGGTATTGCCTGCTGCATCCGTTGCGAACGCAGCCAGCTCATAAAATCCGCCGGGAAAGTCTTCACGGGTGCCATCCAGCGTCCAGCGGCCCTCAGCGGTCGCAGTAGCTGTAAACGTTGGTGAGGATAACGCTTCAGCGCTATCAAATGAAGTGCCCAAAGGATTGAAAACTACGCTCACGGTACTGTTTGCTTCAGCGATGCCGGTGATTAAAATGTCTTCTGGAATGACGCCATCTGCGATCGCACCCTCAGCAACACTAATCACCGTCGGCGCAGGTGGAACCGTCTCTCGACCAAATACGATGTAGCTTGTGCTATTGTTTTCAGAAAGCGGTGCCCCAATTAAGAGATCGTCAAAGCCATCGCCGTTGATATCGCCTGCACTGCTCACAACGCGACCAGAGAAGTCGCCTTCACTCTCTCCATTAATCACAAAGCCATTGCGGCCATTTAGCTCAGAAAGCCCAAAGCCTGCGCTAAAGCCCACATCCGTACCAAAGATCACATAGCTTGTGCCCGCAGTGCCCGCAATTGTGCTGAAATCTTCCCCATCTGCGCCCAGAAGAAGATCGTCGAATCCATCGCCGTTAAAGTCGCCCGCACTGCTCACTGAAGCGATAGAAGCCCCGATAGGGCCCACTTTATTGATAGTGAAACCATTGCTGCCATCCATGCTTGCGAGATCGAAGCGCGCGTCGAAGCCGGTATCTGTACCAAATACGACGTAGCTCGCGGCGCTGACAAAAGGGGCCCCAAACGGTGTAATGATCAAATCGTCGAAGCGATCGCCATTGATATCGCCTGCGCCACTGACCGAGTAACCAAGCGTGCTGACAATAGTAATGCCGCCGACCGCAAATCCATTGTTTCCGTCTAGCTCAGAGAGATCGATAGTTGCGTCAAACCCAGCATTCGTGCCAAAAACCACGTAGCTTTCACCCCGCCGACTTCCGGCGTCTTGAGGGACGTTAGGCGCGCTGATGATCACATCGTCAAAGCCGTCACCATTCACGTCACCAGCCTGACTTACGACCTGAATTGCGTAGTCAGGATCATCTGGCCTGACGCTCTTAATGGCAAATCCGTTATCACCATTTAAGCTAGAGAGTTCAACGGCTGCATCAAAGCCCTGATCGGTGCCAAATACGATATAGCTATCACCAGAACCGCTTCTATTGTCGTTTACAGCACTACTTCCGCTGTTGCGCTTAGGTGCGCCCACAATCACATCGTCAAAGCCATCACCATTCACATCGCCCGCCCCGCTTACTGACCGGCCAGAAAAGTCATTTTCACTCACACCGTTGATAGCAAACCCGTTGCTGCCATCTAAGTCAGAGGACATGATTGTTGTTGTAAAGCCACTGGCACGGCCAAACACCACGTAGCTTACGCCTGCCTTGGTTGCCGTTAGTATCCTCAAAAGGTGCGCCAATAATCACATCGTCAAAGCCATCGCCGTTGACATCGCCCGCACCACTCACTGACGTTCCAAACCCATCTTCATCACTAGCTCCACCGATGACAAAGCCGTTTTGACTGTTCAAGCTAGGCAGCTCAAACCTGGGAAGGGATATGTAAGATGTTGACTTGATTAGAATGGAAAGAATGAAGAGGAAAGTGTTTAAGGTGGTAAAATAATAACGGTTTAGTGTGGATTACTGATTTAAGAGGATAAAAGAAATATTGTTTACGCTGTATTTTAGGTGAGATATTAAATTTTTGAATTTTGATATGAAAAATATAATTTATGGTAGTAAGTTTGAGAGGGAACTGTTAATGCATAGGGATAAATGTGTGTGTTACGCTGAGGATGATGTTTACAGTGTAAAATAGAAGAGTGTTTGAAATAGGAGATTGGAATATTTGCTTTGAAATGCGGAATACTTTCTGCGGAGAAAGGCTCTGCAGTGTTGTAGAGAGCCGTTTTTTGACTGAAACGAGAGACTGATGAGTAGAGGCGATCGTGTTGTGTTTGCTTCAGCTAGGACGTTATGGAGATAAAAAAGATATTTTGTGTAGTCTTCAAACGCGAGCACCGTAAACACCAGCGCGTTATTCACATTAAAAAATATGGCAGATGCTCTGTTAAGCTTTGTGTGTCTGTAGATATCACGCTTATAGGTTTAAATGTTAATTTCGCTGGGGTCAAACTTAAAGGCTTCAAAAGCCGCATCTGTTAGGGATACTGATCGGCTAACGCGGATAGCGCGCACTTTTTAAATACTACTCGGTTTTGAGTGGGTTAAAGGGAAGCGATATCTAAGGTGTTGCATTCTCGGATTTCTAAGTAGTTTGATTTGAGCTGTGATCTGAGTTTTGTAATAGATTTGAAATTGCCTCAAAGAATCGGCTACAAGCTGCTGGGCGATCGCAAAAAACTGTTCTGACTGAAGGTATAGCACTGCGTCTATAGGTTCAATGTGATTTGAGGTTTTAAAATTGCCGAGTGGGGATAGAAACGCAGCTAAGCAGCAGCGCTTCGGGCTTAATCTCTATCAGGCTGTGTTGCTAACCAGCACAGCGGCATCGTCAATATACTCATTAAATTTGAGGTTCTCAATGAGATCCTAATCTCGACAGCAGATAGGGGTAGGTCAGAAAAAATAGCTGGCCCAACCGTTATTTTAGTCTGTTGAAATTTATCATTTGCCAGCTTCAGCAGCGCATACACCTCATCAGCGTACTCACCAACCTCAGAATTAACCGCTAGCAAATCGCTATACTCAGCCGAGTCGAACGTTAATGACTGCAACAGCTCACCTGTTTCACTCAGAAATCCATTGAAGATTAGATTGTGGTATAGCTCGTCAAGCTGCGGCTTGGTCAGGCCAAAGAGTTTAAGTCCGAAGGATAAATGGCAACGTCAGCATGATTCTCATAAAGCGAGCGGATAATGCCAAATACAGGCGCTTTCAGAGGATCAAAATCTGTTCCAAAAATGACGACGCTGAACCCGGAAACGGGGCTTGATTCAGTACGCCTTCGACCGTCAGATAGCCCATCAATACCAGGTTAGAAAAAATCTTATCGGCAATCTTTTCTGCTAGGCCAATGCCTAAGAAATCATCGCGGGTAATGAGGTCAATCTGGTCAATAGCGGCGTAGGCCGCTGTGGTAATCGCCTGCGGGTGATCATGAACCAAGCGCGCATCCGCTTTTGCTACCAGCATCCTTTGTGTCACTACTTGGCCGTAAATAATACGCGCTAAGCGACTATCTATATCGTTAAAAACAAACGATGTTTCGTTTAGTAGCCAAGGCTTTAGCTGGACATAGACCGCGTTTAAGCGCGCAATCTTTTCAGCCTTGGCCGCGTCTACCATAGACCGCTTTGCTCCCTCTGTTAAAACAGAAGCAGCCTTGAGCGTGCGCTGATAGCGTCCTGTTGATATTTTGAGCAAATCTGCTGCCGATAGCCCCTGCTCATTGAGCCAGCGAGTGAGGCTAATAAGACTTTGAACCAGCCAGAACAGTTCATTGGTTAGACTGCCCGCGCCTTCCTGGCGCAAAATTTTGTAGCCATTACGCTCAGTTACCGTGCCTTGAATAAATATGCTCTGATTGGCCAGCTGTTGAACAGCCGGATCTCGCTCTAAAACATCAAGTAGACTAAACAGATCTTCAACAGATGTTTCTAGAATATCTACGAGCTTGCTAACCCTGTATAGGGTGGAGAGCATAGGTATTTCTTCTAGATCAGTTGTCCATAGGCGATCGATGTGATCTTCATCTTCAATATTCTCGTTAGCTCGACTCCGAAACCCACTTACTATCGCCTGAAGCTGTTTTTCAGAGATTTGGAGGCCTTGATCGATGCGATGGCGGTAGGTTTTGTTTTCTAAAGCGAGGATATCGCTGGTGTAGGTGAGCCGAGTAAAGACTTGAGAATCATCTGTCCATTGCGGCGCTGAGCCGACATAGGTATGATCTAAGGTAGCAAATCGCCTATTGAGAACGCGGTTGAACAGGTCTATCGGTAGATTATCGTCAAGCAGATCGCTGTCGCCATGCCCAACGTTGTTCATCGCGCTAAAAAGAGCGCAGGTTTCGTCAATCGGTAAGGAGAAATCCGTGCTTATTTTTTTGACGGTTGCAATCCATCGCAAACTGTCTAATGTCAGCTCATTGCCGCAACAGCGACGAATGATGAGATCTAGATTTGAAATTGAAATGTCAAGGAGAGAGAGTCGAAGCTGGGCGCACGCGATAAATCACTGCGGGGGAATCCGTTCTGTTTGATCGGCTTCAGTGGCGATCGTCAAAGCCATCAGTTGACATCGGCTGCGTCGTACCGAGCTACCACTGAGCCAGCATTACAGAAAAAGTCAGACTGGCGCTTGCTTAGCACTCGTGCTGATTCGAATGACCTTTGAGCCATTCTCTTAAGGTGGCGTGCGTTAGCCCTGTCACATCGTCAAAGCCATCAATCGGTATTTGAGCGGGCATGTCGCCTGCATCGGAGGTGCTAACTGCAGTAGATTTCCAAAAAGCGCTGAGACGTTAGCAGCAGGCGCGAAGATAATTGCGATCGCCTCTGCTGAAAGTTCTAAATATTCACGGGCTACAATATCCGGCTCGCAGGGCTGCGCAAACACCTTATAAAGACTCGCCGCATCAATATCTAAATACTTTTCATAAAGCGTCAGGCGATCGCAGTCGAGATCAAACGATAAGTTAAAGGGATAGTCAGCTTCTTTGAGCCGGTCATACGCCAATGCGTCATCTAAACCTAGATCTAGGTTTCCTGGCTCTGAATTCTCTATTAAGAGGTTAGCCTCAATCTTTTGTTCTAATAGCTCGTTTACGAGATCAAGATAGGGCATTAAAGTGAACGGATTCTCAGCATTGAGAGAGAGCCGTTGTTTAATATCTGTTCGCCGCTGATCGAGATGCGTGCTATAAGCGGTTGTACCAGAAGAGTCTCCTGTGGAGGCATAGGTATGATCATCAATCAGCTGAAGCAGGTCAGCGAGATAAGCAGATGGCGAGTAAACAGAGCGTGCTTCGTCAGCCTCTTGAAAGTTAATACGGCCAAATAGCTTCACATAGCTCGGGAACTCAGGAGCGTTCATTTTGCCAACTCTCAACGTATTGTTAAAATATAAGTTAATCTTCTTCTGTCAGCGGATCTTCTTCTATATAGCGAGCGAATTTTCTTTTACTAGCGAACCAATAAACAATTTTGTCTAGCTGCCCTCAATAATGGGGGTTAAAGGCGATAAGCGACGTATAGGAAGCTACTAATCACCGACAAAGACCGAGCTGCGAAGGCGCATTCTTCTCATCAATGTTGAGCTTGTCGTCACTACTTGAAAGACTGAATCGCAACTAAAGTTTGTACTATTTAAAGAAACGAGATGAAGTGATGGCGCAGACCGTAGGAGACTTCAGTACTTATGACGAGCTAGGCCGACAAATGGTTCGCCATAGAATCCGTGTTTGTTCGCCACAAATACGCTACAAATATCTTCAAAGAAACTTTGATATACTCCCTGATACTGACTACCACGTCAAGGAAATTACCATGACTGGATTTATTGTTTCTTGGATTGTGATGACCATCACCTTCATCATCTTGACTCAGCTACCGACCGGTATTGAGGCGGATGATTTTGGTAAAGCTGGCATTGCTGCTTTTGTCTTTGGGCTGCTCAATGGACTCACGGGCTGGTTTATTAACAGCGTGATAGTGAACGTAATTAGCTTGGGGTTCGTATTTTTTGTAGGCAATACGATTTTGTTTGCCCTCACGGCTTTTTTGGTCAAGGGCTTTAGGCTGCGCTGGGGGCTTATGAGTGCCATTATTGGCGGGCTAGGAACGGCTGTTATTTACAGCGTGCTCTCCAAAATTTTGGCGGCTGTGGTTTAGTGAACGCGTACGACGCTGAGCTCTCTTTGCGCCAATGTTTCTTCAAATAGCTGGGTAGGCAGTGACTGTTCTACGGGCCAAACGCCGGGTTTGGAGAGCTTATTTGAAAGGATGAGCTGCGCGATCGCCCCTGTCCCACAGCCTGCACAAAACGCCGTATCCTCATGGTCAAACGTTGATAGATAGGTTGCAGGCCTGCCTTCTTTTTCACCTTCAATCAATATCCGCATTGCGATTCCTACGCCCGTACGCGGATCGGTCATTTCGGTCATACGATAGCTGATTTTAGAAACTGACTCAATGACCTTTGGATTTTTTAGAAGGGATCTGGGCGCGCGGGCCATTAGCCAGGTGAGCCGGTTGTAGTAGTCGGGCACTGAACCAAACTTTGTCACGATTGTTTTAAGTTCGGGAAAGGTATCTGCGACAGTCAGGGCTTCTACGGTGTTGAACCAGTACACGCCGCCTTTGCCGTAGCGAGGAAAGTCAATGACTTCCCGTTGACTGTAAGGGGCGATTGCACGCCACCTCCCTTTTATTTTCGACATAAACGGCGTTTGCAGTTCAATAAACGTGGTGCGCATCACCGTTACGCCCGCGCCGCCTGAGCCTGCCACTAAGTAGCTCAGGTGTACTTTTTCAGCTTTATCTAGCTGTTCTACACCCTGGCGCACCATGCTGCCTGAAATGCCGGGAAAAATGCCTGTGCTAATGATGGCGGTGACGCCTGCATCTTGTGCGGCCTGCCGGTAGGTGAGGGCTTTGTTTACGTAGTCTGGACTATCGGCAACGTCTAGGTAGGGTCTGCCTTGAGCAATGCAGCTGAGGAGTATGTGGTGGTTGCGGCTGCGGAAGGGGCCAGCGCAGTGAATGATGAGATCGTGGTGGGCGATCGCGCGTTCAATACCCGCTTCATCTATAACATCTAAAGCTATGTAAGACTGCCGGTCGGCTAGCTCAAAAGCCGCAGTGTCTTGCCGTCCACTCACCGTTACCTGCGCGTCCGTATGCTTGAGTACATCAGCCGCCACGCTGCGACCAATCCGCCCATTTCCTCCTATTACCAATACTTTTTGAACCATAGTTGTAAGGGCGCAAACGCTGCGCCCTTTCCTCTAAAGCGTTGCCTATACAGATCGATAGACTACATGCCTAAGTCAGCCAAAATATCTTCAGCGTGCGTCTCAGTATTGATGCTTTCGTACACCTTTTTAATGACACCTTTGCTATCGATTACAAACGTCACTCGCTTGGAGTAGCCGCCGCCTTCAACTTCATAGGCCTGAGAGATAGTAGCGTCGCTATCGACAACTAAAGGAAACGGTAGGTTGAACTTCTCTTTGAAGGCCTGGTGAGAAGACTCATCGTCGTGACTGACACCTAAAACAACAATGTCCTTGCCGCCGTAAGCTTCGTAAGAATCACGGAAGCTGCAAGCCTGCTTAGTGCAACCGGGCGTGTCGTCTTTAGGATAAAAGTACAGAACAACGGTCTTACCTTCAAAATCGGATAGAGAGACGGCATTACCCGAGTCGTCTTTGGCCGTAAAGTTGGGGGCGGTGATGCCTTCTGAAAGAGCCATGAGTTATCTCCTGCGTAGATTAAATGGGCCTCAGTGATTCTATCAAGCTGCCGTGCACATAGGGCATAATTACCAGAAGCTTCGCGCCTTACTTCCTCGATAGATAGGACATGCAGTTTGAAACCCAGCGGCTGATACTCAGGCCATGGCAGCCCGCTACAGACGCTCGCCACGCGATGGATATCTACGGCGATGAGCAGGTAATGCGCTGGGTTGAAGGTGGACGCGTAGATATGTCGATTCGATCTGTGCAGGGGCGGTTGCAAGGGTATTTGGACGATCGTGGCCAAAGTATTGTGGGTAGCTGGGCGGTAGAGCAAAAGGATATTGGCCGAGTGATCGGCCATGTGCTGCTAATGGTGATGCCTGATTTAAAAAATACGCAGCCGACTGGAAACCTTTGGGCCAAGCTGCGTCAAGATACGACTGCACACATTAACATCCAATATCCTGACGGTACGGCTACCTACTACGTTGAAACTGGCTGGCACTTTCGTCGGTCGAGCTGGGGCTTTGGCTATGCGACAGAAGCGGTCTTATGCGTTATAAACTACGCCTTTGAGGAGCTGAAGCTGCCGGTGCTGTTGGCTGTGAGCGATCCAGAGAATGCGCGCGCTGTCGCCGTGATGAAGCGCTTAGGGATGCAGTATGACGGCTTTACGACTCGATATTATCGAGGTAAGCCGCTGCTTTTGTATAAGCTCAGTCCGGAAAGTGCGGCGGCGGCTCGATATCGGCAGCGTGCTAAAGAATCGTGAGGTGTATAGACGCGCGCGAGGCGATACGATACTTTATAGACCGTTGCCGATTAAGACGAAGGCTCCCCAGTCGTAGGGATCGCTGGCGCTATTGCTTTCGATCAGCTGAATTTGCGCATGGCGAAGGGCCTGTGCTTTGGTTTGGCCTGTGCTTAGCGCCTTGTAAAATTGTGTCATCAGGGCGGCGGTGGCGTTGTCGTCAACGGCCCATAGGGAGGCGATTACGGCCTTTGCACCTGTTTTGCGCACCTGAAACCCTAGTCCTAAAATCTCTTTGCCTTCGCCTTCAACGCTATTGGCGGTTTGGCAGGCGCTGAGCACGACTAAGTCAACGTTGGGCAGCTGCCATTCTCGGAGCGATCGCATATTCACCGCTTCACCATCGCCAAACAAAATAAAAGAGTCTTCTGGCTGGCCGGGGATGAATTTGGCGTGGGTGGCTAGGTGGAGAATGTTGCGATCGCCCACTGCCGCCAGCGTTTCCTTATGCGTAAAATCAGCATCCAACAGAGCCACCGTATCCGGTATGGAGGCGGCTAGATTCTCGACTTCTTTTTTGGCAGCGCTCAGCCCTGGAAAGTCAAAAGGATTTGTGCCGACTTCCACACGATAGGTTACGTCTGGATCGGTAAATGCGCCCGCTATAACGCTTAGGCTAGATCCATTAGGTGCTGTTAAGTCATTCAGCGCGGCTGCTGTGATGTTGTGAGACTGATACTTCTGGACGAGCCACTGCTGGCCGTCGTGAAAGGCGGCTAGGGGCACGTAGCGCAGCGCACCGTCTGGCAAGTAAATAATGTTTTCTACCTGGTGGCGTGCTAGCGTTTCATCCAGCGGGCGAATTAGCCAGCTATAAAGCTTTTGGGCGGGGGCTTTCGCATCGAAGGCTTTGTTTCTCAAGCTTTTCTGAAGGTCGTTAATAGATTTCTCTAAGTCTGCTTGAGAGACAGGCGTTGAAAATCTCTCTACAGTACCGTCTGGTGTCATTAAGAGAATCTCTAATCGATCTTCTAAGATGAGTGGATATAGAACGGCTGTGCTAACGGGTTGAGCGACAAGTGCGGTTTTTAGAGATTCAATAGCCTTAAGATCGAAAGGTGTGTTTTTGACTGAAGAAGCCAGTGCTGCCACTGCCGGATGCGTTAGAAAGTCGGTCAGAGACGTTTCAGCGGGTAGCGTTTCGAGAACTTCTAGCAGTGTGGTTTCTGAGACGGTGTTTAGACGACTATCTATAGTTTGCGTTTGGTTGCTATTAAAATAAGCTGAGACTTCTTGTAGCTTGAGTAAATCCAGTATTTCTAGGGCTTCGCTTTCTCTATTTTGCTGCAACAGAAGATCGGCTAGGTTGCGATAGAAGTCTGCGATGGTGAGGGTGTAGCGCTGCTGTACTGATTGGGAGAGGATCTGCAAGTCCTGACGGATGGTTTCGATGTTTGCGATCGCCTGCTTATAAAAGAAAATCGCGACCTCTGGCTTTGCCTGCGCTTCCATCAGCTGACCGAGATTGAGCAGCACCTCAATTTCGCCTATTGCATCGCCCGCTTGTTTGCTGACTTGTAAGGCCTGTAAATAGGTTGTCCAGGCCTTTTCATCATCGCCTTTAGCCGCGTGCAGCGAGCCTGTGCTATTGAGTAATATTGCGCGCTCGACCGGACTGTCGTAGGTCGCCAGCAAGGCAAGCCCCTCATCCAACGATATTGAGGCGGCTGCATAGTCGTTTTGCTTGAGGTGTACCATGCCTAGGTTGTTGAGCACGCGCATCTGCCGTGAGTAAATGTGTTTACCCTCTTCGGCGCTGTATTGGGCGTGTGAAGCTTTAAAGATGCTGAGGGCCGTTTGATAGTGTGCGATCGCCTCTCGATAGTTTTGCTGTCGCTCAGATACCCAGCCCAGCGTAAACACTGCGCTGGCCTTTAGCGCAATGTAGTCTGTCTGCTCGCTGAGCTCAGCGGCCTCAGCGAGCCTGCTCTTTGCTAGGTCGTACTGACCAATTTCAGCTTCGATCGCGCCGATATTGTGAAGCAAGATAGGCTGGTCGTTGAGACGGTTGTTTGCTTGAGCGATCGCTAACCCTTGCTCATAGAAGGTGAGCGCCGTGCCAAAGTTCGCCTTGTCTTGATAAAGAGAGCCCACACTCAACAACAAGCCAACTTGAACATCGGCGTCGTTCAGCGTCAATTGGCGAGGCGCTATTTCCTGGTATGTCGTCAGCGATTCTTGCAGTATGGGCAATAGCGATTCGCGCTCTAGCAGCGATCTGTCTAAATAGGCCGCGCTGTTTAGCAGATCGACTGCCTGTTGATGGCTACTAACTAGCGCCGCCCAGTCTCCAGCTGCGCCCTGCTGGTTGCCTACTCTTAGAAGCTGACTTATCTGATCTAATGCGTCCTGTTCAGCAACGTTTTCTAGCTCGGTGTCAGCTACCTGCACCATGAGAAGACTTTCTGGTGCTAGCGTCCATGCCGTTGCACTCACTGGCGCTGTGATAGAAAACCAAACGAATAGAACCGATACAACAGTTGGAAACATAGTGCTTTCAGAAAGAACGCAGCGATCGAGTCGTGCCTATTCTCCATATAGTCGCAAATATTTCCAATGTCGAGCGATTTCTATGGCTTATTCGGCTTGCGCGGCATTGGCCGAGGCCCTCGCGAGCTTTTCTCCAAACGATCCAGGCGCTTGATTTCTTTCCATGTTTTCTTCATGACTTTCTCCGTGAGGTCTAAAAGATTCACTACCGCAGTAGCCGGTTATCTCTACAAACAGTTTTGACGGGTACCGGGTGGTTTCACGGATATCTGTAGACCAGAAGTCGAGGTGTCACGCTAGCAGGGGGCTGAACCGCTACTGTCAGCCCGAAATTTTATATATAAGAGAATTGCAGAACTTTTGAAGTTGTGTCTGATAGGTCAATAGTCGTACAGTTCAAAAGGAGGCCCAATGCAAAATCGCGCGGGCGTGATTCTACATAAACACAGCCAACTTCGACGTATGGATAGCCCAGAGCAAAACCCAGCTCAAAACCCAGAGCAACTGCGAGAACAGCTTAAGCAGCTGGTGGCCCAAACCTGCCAGCACCCGAAAGGAAGTGTCCTGCGCCAAAGAGGCCTGACCCAGCTGATTCGCATACTGACGCGTGAGCTTTGGTACAGCTCAGCCGCCTACTATCCCGACGCGTTGCAGCAAACCTGGATTTACTTCTGCCGCAATCTCTGTGAAGCCACCACCGGTAGAGCTTACGATCCAAACGTGGCCTCGCCGGTTACCTGGCTAAATGCATATCTCAAAAGGCGCTTGCAGGATTTTCAGATTGCAGAGAATCGCGATCGGGCGACAACGATATCTCGCGCTAGCTTGAAAACTACGAGTGAAGATGGCCCTTTAGATCCGATAGACCGCCTGCCTGCTCCTCCTGATATTCCACCTTGGCTAGATCAGGTCAAAGAATGGGCTCAAAGCGACTCGGAGCTTCAGCAGCTTCACATTGCTAAGCACCCTAACGTTACCGCTCAAGCCCTCATTCTTAAACGCTTGCCGCCTGAAACGCCCTGGAAAGTGCTGTCCGCAGAGTACAACCTCTCTGTCGGCACGCTCAGTAGCTTTTATCAGCGTCAGTGCCTTTCAAAGCTCAGGGCATACGGCAAAGCTCAGGGCTATCTGTAAGTCTCTCTTTATCTACCTATCGGCCTAAACACTTCTTAATTTTAGATACTGGAACGTCATGACTATCCAAACGCCTCAGCTAATTCACCATCCACAGGGCATCACCTTACCGCTCACGACAGAATTTAAGCAAATCGCGAAAGCCTTTGCACAGCGGTGCCCGCTGAGCGAAAAAGCAATACAAATTAGACACAATACGCTAGCCGTTTGCGCGGTCAATGCCTACTTGCAGCTTTTAGATGTTGAGACTGACGTAGGTGATAGTGACAGCTGGAATCCAATGATGCAAATGATGTCGAATGTTGCTGATTTGAAAGTCTCTGGCATTGGAACCCTTTCTTGTCGGGCGCTATTACCTCAAGATAGTACCTGCTACGTTCCTCCAGAAGACTGGTGCGACAGGGCTGGCTATGTTGCGGTAGTGGTTGATGAGCCGCAAAACCAGGCAACGTTGTTAGGGTTTTTACCGATGGTTGATGAAGAACAGGTGGCTCTAGATAGATTCGGGCCGATGGAAGCGCTGATTGAACATTTGCACAGCTTGCAGGTCTCTGAGCTAGAGGCCAAGGTGGATTTTGCGCCGCAAGACGCTGTGACTCAGCTTGGGCAGTGGATGCAAGGCACCGTTGCTGCGACCTGGCAGGCGCTGGATGCACTGATAAATCCAGATGAGTTCAGCTTTGCTTTTCGTTCGAGTCGAGCTGCGACCAGTACAACTAACATTAGCCGCGCTCAGATGATCGATCTGGGTATACAGCTTGGGGGCTCTCTTCAGGTGGCTTTGATTATTCATCTGGGCCAACTACCCGCAGATCAGCTATCAGATAGTCGCAGTGAAATTACCATTCAGGTGCATCCTTTAGGCGAAACAGCCTATCTGGCAGAGGGGATTTCTTTGGCTGTGCTGGATGAAAATCAGAATGTGTTTAGGCGTGCGGTCTCTAGAGAGATTGATAACTACATTCAAATCCAAATTGCAGGTGAATCGGGAGAGACGTTTAGCGTTCAAATTAGTCGAGAGGATGCGACGTTTGTGGAGAGATTTGTCATATAAAGGGTTCTGAGGGAAGCTACTGAGATAATAAGTGCTGTGAACAAGCAAACCGTCGTTAAAAGAATTGTCATTAAAATTGGCGCTGGCAGCTTGGAAACTGGCTTTGCGGCGGCGGTTGAAATTGGCAATGAGGGCGGAGCGCCTCAGATAGAGACTCAGGCATTTTTGCCGCCTGCGCCTGATTTGCCTGAGCTTTATCATCAGTGGCAGCGGGCTTACTGGCAGATAGGGTCGTCGTATCGGCTGGAGGCGCTAGATGGGGTGACGAATGTGTCGGCGGTGGCTGACGTGGAGCAGTGCAGGGCGCTGAGCTGGAAATTGCGCGATCGCGTTCATCACTGGCTCAACGGTGACGACTTTCGCCCCATTCGCGAAAAGCTTCTAGAACAGCTCAATCCTCAAGATCAAACGCGCATTCTGCTGCAAACCAAAGACCCGCTACTCCAGCGTTTACCTTGGTACGAGCTGCAATTTTTTCAGCGCTACCGCCAGGCTGAGGTCGGCATCTGCACGCCAGACTATCAGCAGGTGACCTATCTGGGCACCCGGTCTAAAAAAGTTCGCATACTGGCGGTGCTTGGCAATGCTAGCGGTCTGGATACTCAGATTGATCGAAAACTGCTGGGGCAGCTTCCTGACGCGGACATTCGCTTTTTGCAAGAGCCTACTCGAGAATCTTTTAATCGCTGCCTTTGGGATACGAAAGGCTGGGATATTCTGTTTTTTGCAGGGCATAGCAGCAGCCAGTCTACCTGTTTGAAAAATAATGGTGGAGGGCGTGGCGAAATCTCTCTCAATGCGACTGACAAGCTCACGATTCCACAGCTTAAGCATGCGCTTAAAAAAGCGATTGATCGCGGTCTTAATACGGCTATTTTTAACTCTTGTGACGGTCTAGGGCTGGCCACAGATTTGGCTGATTTATACATTCCGCAGGTGCTGGTGATGCGCGAACCTGTGCCTGATCGGGTCGCTCACGCATTTCTTCAGGGATTTTTGGAATCGTTCGCCACCGGCATGCCTTTCTACATCGCCGTTCGTGAGGCCCGAGAAAAAATGCAGGGGCTTGAAGCTCGATTTCCCTGTGCAACCTGGCTACCTGTGATTGTTCAAAATTTGGCAGAAACGCCGCCGACCTGGCTTTCTTTGCAGGGAAGAGAGAAAGTAGACCTTGACTCTCAGCCTTCTGTGAAGCCTTCTGCAGCTGAGGAAGGCTTCAAGTCCGGTGCCGATCTCTTTGTGGCGACGGCTTCAGATGGGGATTAGCTGCGGTGCAATTGTGGCGACTGCACTGCTGCTGGGTCGCCAGCTTGGGTTTTTAGAGCCTATAGAGATTAAGGGCTATGACTATTTGTTGCGATCGCGCCCACCAGAATCCTTAGACAAACGCATCCTCATCATCACCAACACCACCGCAGACATTGCCGCTTATCCCAATCGCACCAGCGGCAGCTCACTTTCTGACGAAACGCTCCTAAACTTGCTCAACAAGCTGAAGCCGCTGTCACCTAACACAATCGGATTGGACATTTACCACAATCACACCGAGAAAGACCCGGCGTTAGCCAAAGTTCTCAAAGAAACAGATAATCTTATCGGCATCTGCAAAGTCTCAGACGATACAACAAAAGACGCCGTTGAAAAAGGGCCACCACCTGAAATAGAAAACAGCGATCGCATTGGCGCTAACGATTTCGTGGCTCACGAAGAGCACGGTGAAGTGGTTCGCCTGCATTTACTACGGCTAGAACCACAGCCAAACTCGCTCTGTCAGGCAGAAGATACGCTCAGCGTGGTGGTAGCGACCCGGTATGCTGAAAGCAACGGTTATCCCCACGATATCTCTATACCAAAGCTCAAGCCCTCCTTTGGTGGATATCATCAGCTAGATACTGCTGGGGCACAGACTATGCTGAACTACAGGCGACTCAGAAATCATGAGGGCACCGGATGCGGCGGTGTAAAAGAAACCCCAGCGGATTGCCTGAGCGTATCAGATGTATTGGCGAAACCGCCCGAGCAGCTACGGCAGCACGTAGAAGACAAGATTGTTCTGATCGGGACAACAGATTTCGATTTTGCCGCAGGCGATCGCTGGACAACCCCCTACACAGAAAACAGTGCGCTGCCTAGAAATAAAGCCCCCGGCGTTTTTCTCCACGCCCAAATGATCAGTCAGATTATCAGCGCGGCCTTCGACGACCGCTTTTTGATCGACAGCTGGCCCGACTGGCAGGAAATGGTCTGGATTACGAGCTGGGCGCTGCTAGGTGGCCTGCTCGGAGCCTTTTCCCGATGGCCCCTCAATCTATGGATTCGCGTGCTGCTGGGCGAAGGCATTTTGCTGCTAGCCTGCTGGCTTTGGCTGGTAAATATAGGCTTTTGGGTGCCTTGGGTGCCGGGTGCGATCGCCCTTCCCGCTGCGGCGATCGCGACTCGCATTCCCCCCTCAATCCGCAAGTAAACTATCAACATCTACCATGAAATTCTCTCTCCTCTGCACTACCGTCTGCGCGCTCTCTTTTATTTTGCCTGTCCCGTCAGCCTTTGCCCAATCTCTACCCCCGCTCCCCATCCAGCTTATTCCTGATAATATTCAAAATCCTGGCCGCCCTGGTGGCCGTAGACGAGGCGGCGGTTCTAGAGGAGAATGTTTAGCAAATAATGTTCCACTGAGTGCGATCGCCTACGCGGATAGTCAAACGGTTTCAGAGCTAGGCATAGAAAGAACAGAAGAAACGGTTGGCATGCTCACGACAAAAGCTCGCCCTGTGCTGTGGTTCTATCTTCCGAGCGAACTCTCTAACGATACGGAAACAGCCTTTGTGCTCAAGGATGCACAGGAACAAGTGCTGTATCAGGGACAGCTGTTAGGAGAAACGGATGAAGACGGCATCATTGGCGTGCCGCTGGCTGCTGACTTAGAGATTGACGCGACCTATCACTGGTTTTTGACGCTTGACTGCGGAGACGGCGAGCAGACGATGGTGGATGGCTGGATAGCGCGGAAACGTGTGAGTGCTGAGCTGAAAAAAAGGTTTGAGCCGGTGGGCGATCGCAACCGAGCGGCCCTTTATGCTAACTATGGCTTTTTGCAAGATGCGCTGACTGAGCTGGCTAGGTTGAAACTTGAGCAGCCCGAGGATGAGGCGACAGATCAAGACTGGGTAAACTTCCTCAATGCCTTAGACCTCAGTGATTTGGCGGCAGCCCGCCCCCTCGACTGTTGCTTAATCACCATCCAGCAACCCACTACAGAAACGCCAGCGGTTCCTGAAGTGGAAGACTCTATCACGCCCGAGACAGAAATCCCCGAGGCAGAGATTCCTGAGACAGAAGTTCCTGAGTCAACAGTCCCAGAAGAAGAAACACGCACAGAGCCACAAGACGTTCGCACAATATTACAGCGGGCTCGCGATAAAGGATAAAGGTATCTGTAAAGAAAGCATAAGCTCAATATGTTTTCGCAGAATTACTGAGGTGCTGCCCGATAGGTACACATACAGCGTTTCTGATAAGACTATGAAAACTGCTAAATCTACCCCCGATTTCAGCATCCTGCGAGCTGCGCTAGAAGGGCTACAAGATGGCTTTATTATTGCGAGCCAGTCGGGTGAAATTGAAAAAATAAACGCCCCTGCTCAGCGTATTTGCAATTTGCTCAGCGTCCAAGAAGGTACTGAAAAACCTGTTCTACCTATTGAAATTTGGCGAATCTGTCAGGCTGCTTTGCAAAATCAGGACGTTCTCTTGTTCCAAAAGAGTGGCCTTGATGCTGAAATTATCTTGCCTGAGCTGGGCGCGGTTCGCATTCGGGTGAAGAATATCCAGCTTGCGAAAACGCCCTACCTGATGATTGTGTTAGAAGACCGTCAGCAAACGATTCGCAACAAGGCGCTTTCGGATGCGGCGCTGTTTGGCCTCACTGAGCGTGAGACGGAAGTGTGGCAGCTACGCCTGCGAGGGGCGGACTATGGTGAGATTTCAACGACGCTTTGGATTAGCGCGAATACGGTGAAAAAACATGTGAAGAATATTTTGGCGAAGCAGCGGAGCCATCGGGGCGATTGTGAGTATGCGCTGATGGCTTAGCTGCGATCGCTCATTACCGTACTGCGATAACTCATCACCTCACTGCACTTGATAAGTCTCACTGCAAAATCATTCATCATCACACTGCACTTGATAAGTCGCACCTAGAAATCGCTAAGCCACAAACTGCCCTTGATGCAGACCGCGCTGCAAAGGCTCACGACCACGCTGCACTTGATACAAACCACACAGGAACAATTCTGCTTTATCGGTCAGCCGTTTTGTGGTTTTGCAAAGGGTAGCAGCGCTGAATGTTTATTGCAGCATCCACGTGATAAAGAGGACTACGCCTAGACCGATGAGGAAACAGACTGCGATTGTTCGCTTCCTACGGCGCTGAGCGTGGCCGCAGAAGGCATCATCTTTTCAATCGTTGGTACTTGTTTAGGAATGGCCAGCAATTTCTTTGTTTAGATTAGCAATAGCTTTACCGCACGCTTCAACCTCTTTCTTTATCATCAATTCCTTGAGACAGTAGCCGGCTGCCTCGTAGCATGACTGAGCTTCACATTGCGATCAATTCTTGCTAGAGCATTCCCTTTATTAAATAGAGAGTTGGCTTCACCGTGGCGATTACCTGTCTCTCTCTTAACTTCTAAAGACTGCTGATAAAAATCGATGGCTTGTTGATACTGTCCTAGCGACTTATAAATAATACCTAAATTGTTAAGAGAATCTGATTCTCCATTACGATCACCTATCTCTCGCCTAATCTCTAAAGAACTTTGCTGAAAGTCGATAGCCGACTCGTAATTTCTTAGTGAATAGTGTATGTTTCCTAAACTGCTGAGAGAATCTGCTTCGCTTTTACGATTACCTATCTCTTGTTTGACCTTTCAAGACTGCTGCTGAAAGTCAATAGCCCGTTGATACTGTCCCATCATAAAGTAGGCATTTCCCAGGCTTCCTAAAGAATCTGCTTCGCTTCTATGATCATTAATCTCTTTCTCAATCTCTAGAGACTGCTGGTAAAAATCAATGGCCTGCTGATATTGCCCTAGTGAAGAATGTGCGTTTCCTAAATTACCAAGGGACAAGGCTTCGCCATTGCGATCTCCTATTTCTAAGGCAATCTCTAGAGACTGCTGATGCAAGCTAATGGCTTGCTGATACTCGCCTAGTAAAAAGTATGCGCTTCCCAAACTGCCAAGGGAAGTTGCTTCACCTTTGCGATCACTTATCTCTCGATAAATATTCAAGCTTTGCTCGTAAAAATCAATGGCTGATTGAGATCTTCCGAGGTACCGCAATGACTTACCTAAGTTCTTAAGCGACTCTGGCCTGCCCTGCCAGAGTTGTTTTTCTCTGTCGCCAACTCTAGCGTCTTTTGATACTGTGCCAATGCCTCGTCATAGGCATACGCTCTCTCATAAGCTTCACCCAAAGCGTTATAAGCCGTTATCAACAGTGACGACTCTGGAGAAGTCTTCTTCAATCCTTCAACCTGTCGTTGCAAATCCTCTATAGAAAGTGACGATCTCTTTTCAATCGAATCTATTTCATGTGGTACTGAAGCAGCCATTCCCCTTTCAGGCGGCACACGAGCACTCGTCGCAAACTCAAAAACGCCACCCCGCCAGCTCCAAAAATCCGGTGCCTGCTGTCCCAATCTTGTCGCCACCGCATCCGGCACCCACAGCACAATCGCAAACTCAAAACGCCGCAGTGCCTCTCGCGTCCACTGCAAAGAAAAGAAAAACCGCTCTTGCTCCGACTTCTCCTCACCTAGCGTCACGCCCAGCAGCGCTTCCGCATTCAACACCGTCACGACCGCAGGCGCTCCCTTTTGCAAGCCGGTTCCCGCTCCACTAGTTCCGTCAGGCTCGCTCGCATACTCGGCTGCTTTGGATTCAGCCTCGCTCGAAACGTTTCAATCCCCTCTCCCTGTAGCTCAGCCTCATAGTCTTCAATAATAGACGCCTGCAAATTACGATCGTCACAAATCGCGATCAGCAGCTCTAAGCTCTGCGAATTGGCTTCTACCGTTAGCACAAGCCTGCGCAAAGCTATTTTATTTTGCGCGCTCATCTCATCCAAGTTCACAGCTCGCCACCTGTTCAGAAACAGTCAATTCCCAGAAATCAATTTCCAGCAATCAGTCCCCAGCAATCAATCCTCGCCGCCGCAGTAGGTCAACAATCAGCGGATGCAGGTCGTACCATAGCTCATCATTTTCATACTCAAGCACCCTCAGCCCATGCAGCAGCTCCAAAAACTCATCGCTGTTGGCATCGGGCGGTGAAAAATTCTCATAAGTCTGTACCAACAGCTCCAAAAGATTACTGCCCAGCGTCCTTGCAAATTCAATGCGCAAGTTCTTCGCCGCCTCCCTCAGAATGTCAGCATCTATCTTTACGCTCGTTCTCTCAGGCTCCATATCCAGCATCAACATGCACTGCAAGCAGCACTCTCTCCCTAACCGCACCATCTCACGCAGCACGCCGCCGCTCAGCATCACAATCTCTCTTTTAATCTCAGGCTCAATCAAATCATCAGGAATGCGCTTCTCTAGAATGGTCTGTAGCATTCCCACATTCTCTTCAATCGGCTGCGCCCCTGGCACATGAGCCGTATCCCGATGAAAAAACTTAGCCACCGGTAGCTGAATAATCTGACTTTGATTGCTCACCAGCGTTGCCATCAGCTTCGTCTCACGAATAACGGCAATCGGAATCGTGAAAACAACCCGAATATTAGGCAGATACAGAGAATTAATATTGTCTTGAAAAATTGATCGCACAACCGGAAGCCCAAGCTTATCCAAGTCATCAATAACGACCAGAACTTGCTGACGCGTCGCCGCCTGTATGGCACCTGCTATCAAATCAATTTGCTGAGCCAAATCAGAGATACTGTTCTCGTAAGTCTCCTTAATGTCTTCTCTAAAAGCCTTTTCTGTTTTCAGCTTACCTGTAAAAAAGCTGAACAAATCAGCGCCTATCGACAATTGCTCTTGAATCTGTTGCGTATAAATCTTCGACTTTGTTTGCGTAAACCAGTTGATTAGCGAGTCTTTTGTACTCTTTGGAATAGATATTCCCTTCTCACTCGCTTTTTCCATTAGCCGCAGCGCAATAGAGTACAAAATGTTGACATGATTCACGTCAGACATTTCAACCATATCGGCAATCGAAAAGCCGACGACAAACAAATTCTGCTCACGCATCTGCTGCGCGAACTGACCTAGCAGCGTAGACTTTCCACAACCCTGATGCCCGGTAAAAATGAACTTACCATTGTCTTGGGCAGACGTAATTTGCTGTCGCAGATTCCTCAAAACCTGCTGACCATAATCAGACACCCGAAACTTCTCTATCTCCTCCTTTTTAAACAGAGGCAATAGGCTCAGGTTACGACGGATCTCAGTGAAGCGTGCGATGCGATCGTCCATACCCATCCCTCAGAAATCCACACCCCATCATACAGAAAATCCCTGACTCGAATCTTATCGAAATCAGGGATTTTCAGGATTGATGACACAGTATCTAGCGATCTAGCCGCTACTCAGCTTTGCGCTTTCCGCGGCCTCGTGCCAACCCAACGCAAGCGGCTGCAACTGCAATCGAACCCACAGCCATCAGCGGCGAACTCGCATAGTGCACGTCCTTAATTTCCTCAACTGGCCCCGAAGCCACCGCATCGGCATCAATCCCTTCACCCGTCACCGGCACAGACAAAATATCGCTGTGGCCATCGCGCTCAATTTTAATTTCCCACTCACCTTTAAGCGCCTCATCAGGCTTAAAAGAATATCGGCCTTGACTATCCGTGACTCCGGTTGCGTGAGGGAGCAAAGGGCGATCCGGTGCATAAATGCTGACTTTAGCGCCTTTCAACGGCTGACCATTGCTAAATACAGACTGAAGCTCTAAGCGATCGCCTCGCCGTTCAACGCCATTTTGAACAGTAGAATCTTGAACGGCAGGCTGAGAATTCAAGATGTAGTTCGTTTGAACCTGATGAGCAAAAGCTTTAGTAGGGACTGCTGCTATGCCTACAGCAGCGAGCATAAGCAGTGTATTACGGAGAAATTGCTGTTTCATAGGATTACTCTCTTGGGCCATTTCAAAATTCAAAAGCTTGAGAAGATAAGTAGAGCGGTGAATACGATTGAGCTATCAGCCTTTAGATTTGCCCAATATTAGCGCGATCGTAACAAGCTAGCTTAATGTAATCGCTTAACGTCATTGCTACGCACTTGCCTAATTCTACGCACTTGAATCAGATTAATCAGAAGAAAATTCTGTGAAGCGCTAGTCAACTGGCAAATCGAGCAGGTCTTTAGCGTCCCACTTCAGCACAGAGGCCTCAATGCCTTCAGTTTGCTTTCGTTTGGAGTCTGCTTCAAACCAGGCGATTATCTGCTCGTTAGTTAGCGCTTCTACGGTTGTGTTGAGATCTTTGGCGATATAGGCCAAAAGCTTGCTGGTAGAGAGGGTGAGCCGGGTGAGAAATTTTTCAGGTGTGGTGAGGAGTGCGGCGTCTACGGCGGCGGATTCTTCGGGGGTTAGAAACTGTAATGACATGAAAGCGAAGGTGGTTTGTAAAGATTAGGGCTTTTCTTTGGTTTTGACGAGGTAGCCGCACTGGTGCTCGCCGTTTACAAGCCAGTGGGTGCGTTCTACGGAGCAGTCGGGAAGGGCGATCGCAAACATTGCTAGCTCATGGCCACACACCGTCGGGTAGGATTCGGCTATGTGAGCGATCGCACAGTTATACTCCGTAATTACAAACGCGTCTGAATCCACTTCCTCTGCTGGGTGACACTCTGCCATATAGCCCTCAGCCTGCCGCAGCTCCACCAGCGCCTGCATCCTGTCTTCTAAAGGCGCCTCGCCTAGCTTTTCTCTATAGGCTTTCGCCTTATTTTGCCACTGATGCTTCAGCAGCTTGCTCACATGCTCTGGCCCCATCGTGTCGGCCACTGTGTTCAGCAGAGAAAGCGCAAACTGATCGTACTGATCGGGAAAGTGTTCTCGGCCCTTACGGCTGAGCTTGTATACGTGGTTCGGGCGGCCAATGCCTTCTTGAGCGCTCTGATGCTCGATTAGCTCGCTCGATTCCAGCGTTTTTAAGTGCCGGCGGATGGCTTGCGGTGTTACTTGGAGATGATGTGCAATGGCACCAGCCGTGGCCGTTCCTCGCTTCAGCAAAAAGCGCAAAATGTCCTCTCTTATAGATGGTGTCTGTTGAGAAGTCATTTCTTAGCGCAAAAGTCTCCGTGAGTGGACTGGTATGAATGGACTAACAGCAGGTAGAGAAAACCGCCTAAAAGGCAACGGTTTGTTCACAATACTTTAGAAACACTTTGGTTGCTAAAGTATGGCTCTTAAAGTAACCTTTATATAGTTAAGCAACAAGTTAGTTGTTTAACTTATCTTAGACCAAAATCATCAGGTTGCATCTGCCATCGCGGTAGCTCACCTGCATTAAGAATGGTCTTCACTTCAAACCGTTCCCACCGAATACCGTAAACCTTCCCCCACAAGCACAATGAGCGAAAGTAATCCTAACCAAGGTTCCGACAAAAGCCTTGAGATCATGCGCAACTTTGCCCAAAGCTACGCCAAGCGTACAGGCACCTACTTTTGCCAGGATCTTGGCGTTACCGCCGTTGTGCTCGAAGGATTGGCTAAGCATAAAGACGACTTAGGTGCGCCCCTGTGTCCCTGCCGCCACTACGAAGACAAAGAAGCTGAAGTGAAAGCCTCTTTTTGGAACTGCCCGTGCGTGCCCATGCAGGAGCGTCAAGAATGCCACTGCATGCTTTTCCTCACCGAAGAGAATCCTTTCTCCGGCACAGAGCAGGCCATCACTTTTGACCAAATTCGATCTGAAACTAGCGCTGTAAGTTCCTAGCTATTAGTGGCTATGCCTTCAGCTTTTCTCCTCACACACCCTTACCCACCCGCAGCGTCCCCCAATGACCTCTAGCGTTCAATCTGTCGTTAGCCAGCCCTACAAGTACGGTTTTGTTACCGATATCGAAGCCGACTCGCTTCCTCGTGGCCTTAGCGAGGACGTTGTTCGCGCTATCTCAGCCAAAAAGAACGAGCCCGCCTTCATGCTGGACTTTCGGCTTAAGGCCTACCGTCGCTGGCTGAAAATGGAGGAGCCGACTTGGCCCAACGTGACGCATCCGCCGATTGACTACAACGATATTGTTTACTACTCAGCGCCTAAGCAAGCTGAGAAAAAGTTAGACAGTTTGGATGAAGTTGATCCAACGCTACTAGAGACTTTTGACAAGCTCGGGATCTCTATTAATGAGCAAAAACGCTTAGCAAACGTAGCTGTAGACGTTATTTTTGACAGCGTTTCAATTGCGACAACCTTTAAAAAAGACCTCGCTAAACACGGCATTATCTTTGGCTCTATTTCTGAAGCCATTCAGGAGCATCCTGAGCTAATTGAAAAGTACATAGGTACCGTAATTCCTATTGGAGACAACTATTTTACGGCTCTAAACTCAGCCGTCTTTACAGATGGCTCCTTCGTCTTTATTCCGAAAGGCGTCAAGTGTCCGATGGACTTATCGACCTATTTCCGTATCAACAACGGCGATTCAGGGCAGTTTGAGCGCACGTTGATTGTGGCAGAAGAGGCTAGCTCAGTCACCTATTTAGAGGGCTGTACGGCTCCGATGTACGACAGCAATCAGCTACACGCTGCGGTTGTTGAGTTAGTTGCCCTAGATGATGCAGAGATTAAATACTCCACCGTTCAAAACTGGTACGCCGGTGACGAAAACGGCAAAGGCGGTATTTACAACTTTGTAACCAAGCGCGGTTTGTGTAAGGGCGTCAATTCTAAAATTTCCTGGACTCAGGTAGAGACGGGCTCTGCGATTACCTGGAAGTATCCTAGCTGCGTACTGGTGGGCGATAATTCTGTCGGTGAGTTCTATTCTGTTGCGCTTACGAATCACCGCCAGCAAGCAGATACTGGCACTAAGATGGTGCACGTAGGCAAAAATACCCGCAGCACAATTATCTCAAAAGGGATTTCAGCGGGTAAGTCTAAAAACAGCTATCGAGGCCTGGTTCAAGTCAATCCAAAGGCGGAAGGTGCTCGCAACTACTCCCAGTGCGACTCCATGCTTTTAGGCGATACTTCTAACGCCAACACTTTCCCATATATTCAGGTGCAAAATAGCTCGGCTCAAGTGGAACATGAGGCTTCTACCTCCAAGATTGGTGAAGACCAGCTGTTTTATTTTGCTCAGCGTGGCATCTCTCCTGAAGATGCCGTATCGATGATTATCAGCGGCTTCTGTCGCGATGTATTCAACGAACTACCGATGGAGTTTGCCGCTGAAGCCGATAAGCTGCTGAGTCTAAAGCTAGAAAACTCTGTTGGATAATTTTCTACTTACTTCCTCAATTTAACTGCCTACTTTCTGCTCTCCCCCACAGAAATGATCAACGAAAACGCAAAAACTATTCTTTCCGTTCGTAACCTTCGCGCCAGCGTTGAAGGTACTGAAATTCTCAAAGGCGTGAACTTTGAGGTGAAGGCAGGAGAAATTCACGCCATTATGGGCCTCAACGGTTCTGGTAAAAGCACTTTTTCTAAAGTGTTGGCAGGCCATCCTGACTACGAAGTCACTGCTGGAGAAGTTCTTTTTCAAGGCCAGAATCTGCTGGATTTAGAACCTCACGAAAGAGCTAATTCGGGTGTGTTCTTGGCCTTTCAGTATCCATTAGAAATTCCGGGCGTGAGCAACCGTGACTTTTTGCGAGTTGCTTACAACGCCCACCGTAAGGCAAATGACGAAGAAGAGATCGATGTGTTTGATTTTGACGATCTCATTGAAGAGCGCTCTGAAATTGTCAAAATGGACGTTAGCTTCTTAGATCGCAGCGTTAACGAAGGCTTTTCAGGCGGTGAGAAGAAGCGCAATGAAATTCTTCAAATGGCTCTATTGCAGCCGAATCTTGCCATCTTAGATGAGACTGATTCTGGGCTAGATATTGATGCGCTCAAGATTGTTTCGGGTGGCGTTAATCAGCTAAGTACTGCTGACAATGCAACGGTCTTGATCACTCACTATCAGAGACTCTTAGACTATATTGTGCCGGACTATGTGCATGTGATGTCACAGGGCCAAATTGTGAAAACAGGTGACAAGGCACTGGCGCTTGAGCTTGAGTCCCGTGGCTATGACTGGATTACATCTGAGGAGGCTGTTGTCGCGTGAGTACACAGGTAAACAAAGCGGATAGCGCAACAACGTCTATTTCCGCTAAGCGTGAGACGTATTTGAAGCATTTGCTGACTCAAGCTGTTGAGGCGTCAGATGTTTCTGGCTTAGGGCTGAAAGATTTGAGAGCACAGGCGATCGCCTCAGTAAACGAACGCACCTTTCCCCACGGCAAAGATGAGGAATGGCGCTTTACCGATCTTTCTGACATGCTGGCTAGCCCTTTTCAGAGAGCGGCTGAGGCTCCTGTTGATAATAAGCTAGCGGCTAATCTGGCACTGATAGAAGGCGGCTACCGGCTAGCCACTATAAACGGTCACTACGCTGCGGAGCTTTCGGTTGAGGGGCGCGCTATCACTGCGCCTAAGCTTCCTGAGGGCGCGGTAATCGCGCCGCTCTCTAAGCTGATTTCTCATCCTGACTATGGCGATCGCATTCGCCAAACTATTCTAGAGCGCCTCGCTCAAGTTGAAGGCAGCGGCGAAGTCTTCACCGCACTCAACACCGCTGGCTTTTCAGACGTGATGGTGGTTTGGATTCGAGCCGATCAGGTGATTGAAGAACCCATTCATATCGCACATGGTGCTCAAGGCGATGGAATTGCTCATTTGCGATCGCTCATCATTGCCGAACGCCACTCAAAGTTCACCCTGGTAGAGTCTTTTTGGGGCGATCGCGATCAAATCAGATGCAGCAACAACGTCATTGAGTGCTTACTAGACGACAGCGCTCAGATCACGCACATCCGCCTGCAAGACGAAGGTGCTCAAACTTTTCATATTACAAAGACAGCGGTTTCTCAAGCAGCCAATAGCCGCTATCACTGCACCTCGATTGAACTAGGCGCTAAACTCTCTCGTCATCACCATGAGATTTATCAAACGGGGCCACAGACAGACACGCATCTGTATGGACTCAGCGCGCTCAGCGGTCAGCAGCTTGCCGACACTCACAGTCTGGTTGCCCTTAAGCATCCTCACAGTACCGCCACGCAGATTCAAAAGAATGTCGTTGATGAAAAGGCGCATGCTGTTTTTAACGGCAAGGTGAATGTTGCACGAGAAGCACAGCTGACTAACGCTGCTCAGCTCAATCGCAATCTAATGCTTTCGAGTAAAGCGCGAATAGACACCAAGCCAGAGCTAGATATTGTGGCTGACAACGTGAAGTGCGCTCACGGTGCCACCGTCAGTCAGCTACAGGCAGACGAGATATTCTACCTTCAGAGCCGGGGGATTGCTGCCGAACAAGCCCAAAGGCTGTTGCTGTATGGCTTTGCAATGGAGATTATTGAAAAGGTTTCAGTTGATAGTCTTAAGCGGTCTTTGAGCGATCGCATTGCCAAATGGGCGCGATAGTCTTCTTTCAGCCGTGACTTTGACTCTGCTCAGCCACCTAGTTTTATCTCTTTAGCTACATAAAATATTCAACTTGCTAGCTTCCTATGTCTACAACCACCGCGCCACAAAAGCTCTCTTTGCTTGCTGATGAAGTCCGCGCTGATTTTCCTATCCTTCATCAGCAGGTTAACGGCCAGCCGCTGATTTATCTTGATAACGCTGCTACTTCGCAAAAGCCGCAGGCGGTATTAGATGCGATCGCTCACTACTACGAAGCTGACAATGCTAACGTTCATCGAGGCGTACATACGCTCAGCGCCAGGGCTACAGATGCCTACGAAGGTGCCCGCGACAAAGTAGCGGCCTTCATCAACGCAGCCTCTCGCGATGAGATTGTTTTTACGCGCAACGCTAGCGAAGCGATTAACCTTGTTGCTTATGCTTGGGGGCTTAGCGAGCTATCGCCTGGCGATGAAGTGCTGCTATCGGTGATGGAGCACCACAGCAATCTAGTGCCCTGGCAGCTTATTGCTCAGCGTACTGGTGCGGTGCTTAAGCATGTGCCACTTAGCGACACTCAAGAATTCGATCTAGACGCCTTTCATCAGCTGCTTAATGAAAAGACTAAGCTGGTTGCGGTCAATCACATCTCTAACACGCTGGGCTGCATTAATCCTGTCGAAGAGATTATAGAGTCTGCACATAAATACGGTGCGAAGGTTCTGATTGATGCCTGCCAGAGCGTGCCGCATATGCCGGTAGACGTGCAGGCTCTGGGCTGCGATTGGCTGGTCGCTTCCGGTCACAAAATGTGCGGGCCAACGGGTGCGGGCTTTTTGTACGGCAGGCTGGATGTGCTAAACGCGATGCCGCCGTTTTTGGGCGGCGGTGAGATGATTCAAGATGTGTTTTTGGATCATTCTACTTACGCTGAGCTGCCTCACAAGTTTGAAGCGGGGACGCCTGCGATCGCAGAGGCCGTCGTCTTAGGCGCTGCTATAGACTACTTGAACAAAGTTGGGATGGAGCGCATCGCCGCTTATGAGCATCAGCTCACTGCATATTTGTACGAGAGACTTAGCGAAGTTCCTCAGGTGACGCTGTATGGGCCAAAGCCTCAAGCTGACGGAAGTGGAAGAGCCGCGATCGCTACTTTCACCATAGAAGGCGTTCACCCGCAAGATCTCTCTACGCTCCTCGATCAGTCCGGCATTGCCATTCGCTCAGGCCATCACTGCACTCAACCTCTACACAGCATTTTGGGCGTTAGCTCTACAGCTAGGGCCAGCCTGTACTTTTACAACACGCCCGCCGAGATTGACGCATTCATCAAGGCGCTCAAAGAAACCATCGAATTCTTTGGATCTGTCTTTGAGTAGTCCTGATTAAAATAAGCTCGCTCGGACGGATATGCGAGTGTCGATGCCTTAAAAGTACGCTTTCCTATCAACTACGATAGTTTTAACCAGGGCTAAGGCACTCTAGAGGCATCCACAGGTGCCTTTTTTGCCATGTCGCTTAGCGTTAATCACTCGCCTGATCTGTTATCAGCGCAGCTCAAGCCCTCAAAAAAGCTGTCACTGCTGGTACAACACTCTCCGCTAGCCATGATCGAGTGGAACAGTGAGCTGACTGTGCTGACCTGGAATCCAGCTGCTGCGGCACTGTTTAACTTTTTTGAAGAAGAGGCTGTTGGGCAATCTTTAGAGACGCTTCTCCACCAGCGACAAGTTTCAGATTTGGGTAAAGAGAACTGGCAAAGCTGCGAACCTGCGGGCGTGTTGCAAGCACATGTCAACATTACTGGCAAGAAGCTGTGCCGGTGGTACAACACGCCTTTAATTGAGCAAGGGCAGCGTGTCGGTACGTTCTCAACAATCGTAGACGTTAGCCATCAAACAGCGCTGTCTAATGAGGAATTGCGATCACAGCTACAGTCTCGTACCCGCGTACTCAAACACACCACCGAGCGCCTCCAGTCGGCAATGAGCGATCGCGCTCAAAACGATGTTGCCCTCCGCACTAGCGAAACCCGATTTCAAAACTTAGCTGCTAATGTACCGGGCGTGCTCTATCAGTTTTGTTTGCATACTGACGGCAGCCACACCTTTCCCTACATCAGTGCAGCTTGCAAAGACATCTACGAAATATCTGCTAAGGCCGTACAGGCAAATACATCTCTGATGCTGGCGATGATTAGCGCCGACGATCGCCCCGGCCTAGAACAAGCTATGCAAGACTCGGCCAAATACCTTTCAGCATGGCATTTTGAATATCGTATTACCACGCCCAGCGGTCAGACAAAATGGGTACAAATTGCTTCTCAGCCTCAGCAGATGCGCAATGGCGATACGCTGTGGTCAGGCATGCTCACGGATATTACCGACCGCAAGCAGACCGACTATAAGTTACAAACGGCTCATGTCTTTTTGCGAAATCTGATTAACGGCATTGCAGAGCCCGTTTTTGTTAAAGACCAAAATCATAAGTGGATTTTACTCAACGATGCCTTCTGTGACTTTATGGGGCGATCGCGCGCAGAGCTTTTAGGTCGAAATGATTCGGACTTCTTCGCACACGATATTGCCGACAAAGCCTTCACACAAGACGATCACGTCCTTGCTAGCGGTCAGCGCCACATCAGCGAAAGGTACTTCGACGGCAGCCGTCAAAAGCGCAACAAAGAAAGCGATCTGCAAAGCGAAGAAAAGGCGCACTCACATATCCGACTGATTTCTACGACAAGAACTCGGTTTCGTTCGCTCGATAAATCTCCCTACCTGCTCGGAATGATCCGCGATCTGACCGAGCAGGCCAGCGCCCAAAAAGCCCTTGCTAAGAATGAAAAAAAGCTTAAAAAACTAACGGCTAACGTTCCAGGAATGCTGTTTCAGTTTTCCTTAAGCGCCGACCTTGAGCCGTCTTTTCCTTTCGTGAGCTCCAACTGCGCAGCTATTTTTGGCCATTCAGCCCAGGAGATGCGGCAGAACGCTAGCATGGTTCTCGACCAAATATATCCCGACGATCGGACTTCTTTTGACCAGTCCATTGCCATATCCGCTCAAAATTTGACTGACTGGCGATGGCAAGGTCGCATTGTTCTTCCTTGCGGACGTATCAGTTGGATTCAAGGGGCTTCTCGGCCAGAACGGCGCGCGGACAGCAGCATTCTTTGGGATGGACTGGTCATAGATATTACGGACAGCAAAAAATCTGAAGCGGCCTTACAGCAGTCCGAAACACAGCTCAGGCTACAGACGCAGCAGCTCACCGCTACCTTACAGCAGCTCAGACTCACGCAGTCCAAGCTGATTCAAAGCGAAAAAATGTCTTCGCTAGGCCAGCTCGTTGCCGGGATTGCCCATGAAATTAACAATCCTGTGAACTTTATTCACGGCAATCTAACGCATGCCCAAAGCTACATTCAAGACATGCTCGCCATTATCAGGCTGTATCAGGCACACTACCCTGTACCTATTCCAGAGATTCAAGCTATCAGCGAGGAGCTAGAGCTAGATTATATTCTGCATGACTTACCCAAGCTATTAAATTCAGTTCAATCAGGTGCCGATCGCATTCGCCAAATTGTTCTGTCGCTTCGCAGTTTTTCCAGGCTAGATGAGTCTGAGCTTAAGCGAGCCAATATTCAAGAAGGCATAGAGAGTACTCTGATGATCTTGGGAAGTCGGCTTAAAGCGACCGCATCTCGCCATGCGATTGAGGTTGTTAAAGCCTACGAAAATATTCCGATGATAGAATGCTACGCTAGTCAGCTTAATCAGGTCTTTATGAGCATTTTGGCCAATGCAGTTGACGCAATTGATGGAGCTAACACACCTGACAAAATCTATCAAATTGTGCTGCAAACGTTTCAAAAGAAGCGCTATATTGTCATCCGTATTACTAACAATGGTCCGCCTATTCCACACTCGTCTGCTCAGCGGATGTTTGATCCGTTCTTTACAACTAAGCCCGTTGGGAAGGGAACGGGTATGGGCCTCGCTATTAGCTATCAAACCGTTGTAGATTTGCATAAAGGCTCTATAGAATACAGCCAAACCGAAGATCAAAAAACAGTTTTTACGATTGAAATTCCGCTGGAAATTTCTGAGTGAATTTCGATACAGCCTTCGTCTAAGCGTGTTGCTAAAGCCTGAATCTACACAACCCTTTTAGAACTGAACGTTTGAGTTTATCTCCGGGCATTCTAATAGTATGAAATTAGCACTGGGCATGGTTGCTTTTAAGTAAATAGAATGTCAATCCTCTCAGAGCAATCTGTTGTTCAATCATCGATTAAACAGCAGCCAGAACAGCCGCACGCGCAGATAGGAGAATGCGCTGAGGAGACGCAGACTCTTGAAAATTCGACAGCGCAGGTCATCTCTCAGCAGCCTATGTTGCAAGCTACCTCAATGCCAGTGGACTCACTCTGCAAAACACTCACGCCCATTGATAGGCAGCAGCAAGGGCTACAGCTACTTTCCCAGCACCCTTCTATCTACAGCGGGGACTTGGCTGCTGCTGCTGGCATCATTACTCATACGGCTGCAACGATGCTAGCGGTCGATCGCGTTACGCTTTGGCTCAACCTGCCGGATCGGCCCTTTGAGCAGATCAGCTGCTACAACCGTATTGACAACGTTCACGCGAGTGGAACGGTTTTGACGATAGCTGAGCACGCCAGCTATTTTGAAACGCTTAGCGATAGGTCGGGCGTTTTGATTGCCAACGTTGATCAAAACGCAACAGAGGACACGCCTTGGATTCAAGGATTCATCCAGCATAATTTGATTCTGAGTCCGGGTGCTTTCTTAGAAATCCCAATCAGGCGGCAGGGTGAAGTGATTGGCGTTTTGTGGTGCGAGCAGAGCCAGGCCCATCAGTGGAGTGCGTCAGAGAACGCGATCGCTCTCTCTATTTCTTTACTTGCTGCTGCTGCAATTGACTCACAGCAGCAGCAGGCGCTGTCGGCTTCTTTAGAGAGCCATAGCCGACGGCTCAAGCGTGAAACGATTGAGCGTGAGCAAGCTGAGCAGGCATGGCAGGAGAGCCAGCGATTTATTCAAGGCATTATTGACGCTAGCACGAACATTTTGTACGTCGATAGCTTTGCTGATGGCAGTAATTTTTACATTAGCCGCTGGATTGAAAACGTGCTGGGCTACGAGCCTGCTGAAGTTCAAAAGCTAGGCGCGCAGTATTTAGAAAAGCTGGTGCATGCCGATGAGAAAAAGCACATGGCTGAAGAACGTGACAAGCTGGCAGCGATTAACGATGGTGAGGTGGTTGAAAATGAATATCGCTTCCGGCATCGTCAGGGCAACTGGCGCTGGCTATTGTGTCGTGAAACCGTTTTTCAGCGGGATGCAGACGGCCAGCCAACGCAGGTTTTTGGCACAGCAACGGATATTACTAAGCGTAAGCATGCGGAAGTAGCGCTTAAGGAATTTAATGCGGAGCTAGAGCGGCTGGCGAATATGGACGGCCTAACGCAGGTTGCCAATCGGCGCTCGTTTGATAATTACTTGGCGCAGGAATGGAACAACGTGGGGTCGGGGCGGTCGTCGCTGTCGCTGATTTTGTGCGACATTGACTACTTTAAAAACTATAACGATACGTATGGGCACCAGGCTGGTGATGTGTGCTTACGACAGGTCGCTGAAGCGATAGAACGGGCGGTAAAGCGCAGTACCGATTTGGTGGCTCGCTATGGTGGAGAAGAATTTGCGGTGGTGCTGCCGAATACGAGCGTGAAGGGTCTAGAGCGGGTGGCTATAGAGATTCAGCGAGAGGTCAGGCAGCTGAATATTCTTCACAGCCGGTCGGAGGTGAGCGAGTACATTACATTGAGTCTGGGCATCGCTGCGGTGACCTGTACTGCGGATTTGCATCTAGATATGTTGATTGCGGCGGCTGACCAGGGGCTGTATCAGGCGAAGTATGAAGGACGCGATCGCTTCTGCTGGGCTGAGGTAGAACAGCCTTAGTATAGAGGGGTGTTCAGGAGTGCTTTCTGAGGAAATCGCGGCATGAAAACCAACGCTGCTCGCGCGCTCGACGTGCTTGGTATTGAGTACGAGCTGTTGAGCTATACCGTAGATGCAGATGATTTAGCTGCGACCTCAACGGCTCAAAAACTAGGCTTGCCTGCCGATCAGGTGTTTAAGACTTTGGTAGTGAAAGGCGAGTCTCCAAAGGAGAGGCTTCGCCAACGCAATGGTATTGCCCTAGCCGTTATTCCTGGTAGCTACTATCTAGATTTGAAGGCGTTAGCTAGGCTGAGTGGCGATCGCAAAATAGAAACCGTTCCTCTCAAGCAAGTTCAGCCTTTGACCGGCTATGTTCGCGGCGGCGTTACCGCGCTTGCCTGTAAAAAGCCCTATCCTGTTTTTTTGGATGAGTGGGCCGAAGCATACGAGCAGATTACCGTTTCTGCTGGCGTGCGCGGACAGCTCATATTGCTTCGGGCGGCTGACTATATACTGGCGACGAAAGCGACGGTCGGGGCGATCGCAAAAGAAAGCTAGTGCTGAGAATTTAACGCTGCACTAAGAACATATACCCGCGCCCTCGAATAGTGATGATGAACTGTGGATTGCGCGTGTGATCGTTAAGCTTAATCCGCAGGCGAGAGATATGAACATCTACCGTTTTGGTGTCCGTTGCGCTGCTCGCGTCATAGCCCCACAGCGCCTGAAGAATATCGCCTCGTGAAAAAATGTGACCTGGCCGCCTTGCTAATAGTTCAATCAGCCGAAATTCTATTTCGGTTAAGCGTAGCTGATGGCTGTTGCGATAGGCCCTACGCGTGATTGGATCAATTGTTAGCTGGCCTACTTTTAAAATTGATTGGGAAGGACTCGCTGGTTCTGTTCGTTCACGATGGCGAGGCGCACGCCTTAGTATGGAACGAATTCGAGCGATTAATTCTTTAGTAGCAAAGGGCTTCACAATATAGTCATTGGCCCCCATTTCTAAGCCAATAATGCGATCGGCAGAGCTGCCCAATACGGTCGCCATAATAATGGGGACATCAGACGTTTCTCTGAGCGCCTGACAAACTTGAAAGCCGTCTAGCCGAGGCATCAATACGTCTAAAACGACTAAATCGATTTGCTCGCTAGCTGCTTGAAACTTGTCTAGTGCTTCCTGGCCATCGACAGCGGCAATAACGCTGTATCCAGCTGACACCAGACTCCTGGAGAGTGCCTGACGGGTGCGACTATCATCTTCAGCGACGAGAATTGTATAACTTGACTTACTCACGAGGGATCTTTGAAAGGACGAGTCCTTTGTTAAAAGGTGTTTTGAAAATTGAGCTACGCCTGCTGCTGTGATATGAGCGACAGCAGCTAATCAGTCGTTTTAACCTCGCTTTTACGTGACTAGTGGCGCGACAGATCTCCTCACTAAGGAGAGGATCGCGGCACTGTGAAAATAGCTTTCTAAAGTTGATTTTCAGCAGAACTTCAGCCGCATGAAGTTCATACGACCTGTGGGTTCAAAGTCTGCGTCAGGCTTAATCTAATAGCCAGCCTCTGAGTCGTTACTGAGCTGTTGGCTACCAGTTTTTATTCTGTTTACAAGTTCCTGTAGCAATATAAATATATATCTGGCCACTAATACAAGGATCAATAGATTTAAACCGCTTTTGCAGGCTATTCAGCAACCGTTTTTACAATAGATTTTCACTTGCGACCTGCTTTCGAAAAAGTATAAAAGCACTGTCCTTACTCAGCTGTAGGGCGCGAAATGCTGTATCAAACTGAGAGATTGTTACATTTCGATACAAAGTTAACGTAATATGTCGAGGCCTCGATTTTGCCTCACATACATCACTAAATTAGTGAGCATAGTCTTTCTCTACAAAGTATTGTCTTGCGCAGAGGACTAGCGTTCGCTTTCAACGGTTTGGGTGTAGCTGATTTGCCAGCTATCTGCGCCTGTGTCTTTCATTGACTGCTGCTTTCAAGTTCCTTATCTATTTTTAATTGCGGTTTTGTAGTGAGAAGGCGATAGCCTGCACTCTGTCGCCTCGCAATGAGTTCCTCCGTAACCTAATGCCTTAGACTTATTTGAGATCGGCAGCAGCATGCCTGCGCCGAATATTTGGCGACTCAACTTTTTAAGGAAGGCCCATGCGACTGTCTCAGATGCTGTTTGTCACGCTACGCGAAGACCCTGCTGAGGCGGAGATTCCAAGCCACAAGCTGTTGCTTAGAGCGGGCTACATGCGCCGGGTATCTAGTGGCCTATATGCCTACTTGCCGCTGCTGCTGCGGGTGCTCAACAAAATATCAGCGATTGTTCGTGAGGAAATGGATGCCACTGGGGCGCAGGAGTGCTTGCTGCCACAGCTTCAACCGGCTTCACTGTGGCAGGAGTCGGGCCGCTGGGATACCTACACTAAGGCTGAAGGGATTATGTTTACGCTGGGCGATCGCCGCCAGCAAGAGCTTGCCCTTGGCCCCACGCACGAAGAGGTGATCACCGCTGTTGCGCGTGACACGATTCGCTCTTACCGCCAGCTGCCGCTGCATTTGTACCAAATTCAAACGAAGTTTCGCGATGAAATTCGCCCCCGCTTTGGCCTGATGCGCGGACGCGAGTTCATTATGAAAGACGGCTATTCATTTCATGCTGATGCGGCCAGCCTGAAGGAAACCTATGACGAGATGTATCAGGCCTACAGCAATATTTTGCGGCGTACGGGCCTGGAGTTTCGAGCGGTGGATGCTGACTCGGGTGCTATTGGTGGCTCGGGCTCCACTGAGTTTATGGTGCTGGCTGAAGCGGGTGAAGATGAGGTGCTCTATACGGAGGACGGCAAGTATGCGGCGAACGTAGAAAAGGCCGTTTCTTTGCCGGTAGACGCAGAGCCTTCGTCTTTTACAGCCTACGAAAAGCGTGAGACGCCAAATACTGCCACGATTGCGGCGATGGTTGACTACCTGAAGTGCTCGCCTACTCAGGTCGTAAAAGATGTGCTGTATCAGGTGACCTACGACAATGAGCGGCAGGTGCTGGTGATTGTGAGCATTCGCGGTGACCAGGATGTGAATGAAACGAAGCTGCAAAACGCGCTGACAAACTTAGCGAGTCGCTATGAGGCTGCTACGGTATTGGCGCTAGAAGTACCGGATGAGGAAGCGCAGTCGAAATGGGCTACAAAACCGCTGCCTTTGGGATACATCGCACCCAATTTGTCTGATGATTACATTGGCAAAGTGAAGAACCTGGCGCCTAAGTTTCTACGGCTGGTAGATGAGACCGCTGTTGAGCTTAAGAATTTTGCAACGGGCTCTAATGAAAGCGGGTTTCATGTGGTGGGTGCGAACTGGGGCAAGGCGTTTGAACTGCCTGAGATAGTGCTGGATGTGAGAACGGCGGTGGCAGGCGATCGCGCCATCCACGACCCGAGCCAAATTATCCAAACCGCTAGAGGCATTGAAATTGGTCATATTTTCCAGCTAGGGAACAAGTACTCCAAAGCGCTGGGGGCCACCTACACCAAAGAAGATGGCAAGGATGCGCCGCTAGAGATGGGCTGCTATGGCGTGGGCGTTTCGCGCTTGGCGCAGGCGGCGGTGGAGCAGTCTTACGATAAAAATGGGATTATCTGGCCAGTGGCGATCGCGCCTTATCACGCCATTGTCGTGGTTCCCAATATCAACGCAGAAGACCAGATGGCAGCGGCTGAAAAGCTGTATGCCGAGCTGAATGCCGCAGGCGTTGAGACCTTGCTTGATGACCGCAAGGAAAGAGCCGGGGTGAAGTTTAAAGATGCTGAGCTGGTGGGGATTCCGTTTCGGGTGGTGACGGGGCGATCGCTTAAAGAAGGCAAAGTAGAAGTGGTAAAACGCGCCGATGGTGAAGCGCAAGAGATGGCGATAGAAGATGTCGTCAGCACGATCAAAAGCTGGGTAGACGAAGCGCTTAGCTAACTAGCACTTCAGAAAAAGGAGACTCATGGAAATTATCACCGCTGTTTTGTCTGGCCTACTGCTGCTGATTTCGCCCGTTGGCGTGGTGGTCGATCAGGTGGCTGAAGATGTGATTCGCTCGCGGTTGCTCAGCGTCGAAAGCTTGGACGTGCGGGTGGATAATGGCTCGTCTTTGCAGCTGCTTCAGGGACGAGTTGATCGGGTGCGGATTGCAGGGCAGGGCATTGTGCCGGTGCCGGGGCTGCGGGTTGAGACGGCTGAACTAGAGACTGACCCGATTGATTTGGCTTTTAATGCGCTGCGTAGAGGTGAGGTGGTGCTTGACGCGCCGCTGCAAGGTGCGCTTCATTTGGTGCTGACGGAGGCGGATGTGAATGCTTTTTTGCGATCGCCTATGGTCGCGCAGCGGCTGGGTGAACTTAAGATTGGTTCGCTGAACCAGGCACAGTCGCGAGAAAGAGCGCGCTATAAAATCAACAATCCAGCGATTGATTTTTTGGGGGACGACCGGCTCAGGATTTCGGTGGATCTTGAGGACTTGGTGGAGAATGTGACGTTGAAAGTGGAGGCGGAGGCGGGGCTGAGTATTTCGGAGGGCGATCGCCTTACGCTAGTTGGCCCGGTGCTGACGGTGGATGGTCAGCCGACACCTGGCCCGCTGGTAAAAAGGCTGCTGGGCAACATTAACGATCGCCTGAGCCTACAGCAATTAGAAAATCGTGGAATAACGGCACGAGTGATCAATTTAGCGGTGCAGCCAGAAGGCTTGGATTTGGCGCTATGGGTGCGGGTCGATCCTAGCGTGACCGCGCCGGTTGTCGCGGCCTCTGATGCTGGCGCTCTAGAATAGTGACATAGCACTTCTTCTTCAATTTTCTCTTAGGTGCCGCTTATGACCTACGCACTCACTCGCTATCAGAGCTATCAGGAATATCTGGATGATGAAACGCTTGAGCCCAATGGGAACTACCGCTTGCTCAGCACGGGAGAACTGATTGAAGTGGCCGAAGAAAGCGACTGGAATGTGCGTATCGCTTTTCGTCTGCTGCTATTGCTGGCCCAACTGAAGGGGGGTGTCTACGCTGAGTGCATCCGGAACGGTAATAAGGAGGTGCAGGTTACGCCTGTGGGCGATAGATGGGTGAATCGCAAACCGGATTTGATGGTGTTGCAGCCTGAGTATTTAGAGAAAACTAAGCAAGCCATTTTGCTAACTGATCCGCCACCGTTGTTTGTTGCAGAGGTTGTTAGTCCGGGGGGTGAGAATAGCGATAACTATAGACGAGACTATGTTTGGAAGCGGCAGCAGTATGAAGCGTTGGGAATTCCTGAGTATTGGATTATTGATCCGCATCGAGAAAAGGTGACGGTACTAGTGCTAGTCGATGGGACTTATCAAAGTAAGGTCTATACGGCTTCTGACCAAATTTCATCGTATGTTTTGCCAGCGCTTTCTTTGAACGTTGAGACTTTGCTAAAAGGTGACTTGTCATGACGTATGCTTCGACTCAGACTCGCTACCAAAGCTATCAGGACTATTTGGACGATACGCGCTTGCCACCGGAGGGCGATTATCGTTTGTTAAGTACAGGAGAGTTGATTGAGGTGCCGCCAGAGGATGATGACAATATTAGCGCTGCTTTTGTGCTGGGATTTTCAATTGCACAGGCGACTGGCGGTGCTGTAGTGGGTTTGGTGCGCACGGGTACAAAGGAAATTCAGGTGACGCCGGTGGGCGATCGCTGCATAAACCGCAAGCCAGATTTACTCATTTTGCATCCTGAGCATAGAGAGATTGCGAAACAGGCTGTCCTTAAAGGCATGGTTCCGCCCTTGTTTGTCGCTGAGGTGGTGAGCCCTGGGGGTGAGAACAGTGACAACTATAGGCGAGACTATGAGTGGAAGCGGCAGCAGTATGAGGAATGGCAGATTCCTGAGTATTGGATTATTGATCGCCATCGAAACCAGGTCACGGTTCTTGTCTTGGTGAATGAGCGTTATGAAGAACAGGTTTATGGTGGCGATAGTCAAATTAAGTCTGCTGCGTTTCCGAAGTTGAGCGTTACGGCTCAGTCTGTTTTGGCTGGAACGGTATAGCCTTAAGCACCCGATTGGAGGCACTTGTGAAAACTCAGACGGATTTTTTACCTAGGGCTCTGATAGATCGCCTTCAGGCTCCTGAATCTAGCATTGTTAGCTTTTGTCAGCGCTGGCAGGTGCAGGAGCTTGCTTTATTTGGCTCTGTGATTCGTGATGATTTTGATGCTGATAGCGATGTAGATGTTTTGATTGTGTTTGATCCGAGCAGTCGTCGGGGCGCTTTTGATCGGGCTTATATGCAAAACGAACTGGCTGAGCTGTTTGATCGTGATGTCGATATCACTGAAAAAAGGCTGATTAAAAATCCTTTTAGTAGAGCGGAGATTTTGCGATCGCACAAGATTATCTATCCACCTGAGCGATTAGATTTTGTTGAACTAGCAGAGGCGCAGCCGGTGTCCACAGATGACGTGCGGAATAATGCGGCGCTGCTCGATATGGTGGGAGCGATGAAAGCGATCGCAGAATTTGTAGAGGGCAAAGACTTTAATGATTACCTGGGCGATCTTTTGCTGCGCTCCGCAGTGGAACGTCAGCTAGAAATTTTAGGAGAAGCGGCTAATCGCTTGAGGCCTGCTTTCCGGGAGAAACATTCAGCCGTTGACTGGAGTAATGTCGTTGGCCTGAGAAATGTGATTATTCATCAGTACGATGAGATTGACTACGAGAATATTTGGGAGATTGCGACCGCTCGGGTTCCGCATTTGCTTAGTCAGATTGAGCCGCTGCTATCTGAGCTACCGGGGGAGCCAACGTCGTTATGAAGGACAGGTTTATGGCGGTGATGGCCGAATCAAGTCTGTTGCGTTGCCGAAGTTGAGCGTTACGGCTCAATCCGTTTTGTCTGGAACGGTACAGCATTGAATTCTAAATTGACCGGGAACGATTCTGCATTGGTCGGGAACGATTTTGCACTGGTCGGGAATGGTTTTGTACCGGTCGGGAATGATTTTGTACCGGTCGGGAATGGTTTTGTACTGGTCGGGAACGATTCTGCACTGGTCGGGAACGATTCTGCACTGGTCGGGAATGATTTTGTACCGGTCGGGAATGATTTTGCACGGGTCAGCATCAATTTTGTCTTACGCTGATCTGAGGGCAGGTTAGATTCGCGCTATCCAGCGGCGTAGTCAGTCTCCTAATGTGGGCTTCTTGTTCAATTTTTGCTGAATAGTCTCTAGCCCCTCACGTGACGAGATGGTGTTGGGATGGTTTGGGCCGAGGCATTCTTTCCTCGATGCTAAGTGCCTCAGACATCAGCGTGGCGGCTTTTTGAAGGCGATTAGTGCTGTAATACAGCACCGCTAAGTTATTCAGACTGGTAGCGGTGGAAGGATGGCGATCGCCCAGTTCAGTTTTTCTAATTTCGAGCGCCTCAACATACAGCGGTTCGGCTTCTGTGTAGCGCCCTTGCGAGTCGTACAGCGCCGCTAAGTTATTCAGACTGTTAGCGGTGTAAGGATGGCGATCGCCCAGTTCTGTTTTTCTAATTTCGAGCGCCTCAACATACAGCGGTTCTGCTTCTGTGTAGCGTCCTTGCGACTCGTACAGCCCCGCTAAGTTATTCAGACTGTTAGCGGTGTAAGGATGGCGATCGCCCAGTTCTGTTTTGCTAATTTCGAGCGCCTCTACATACAACGGTTCGGCTTCTGTGTAGCGCCCTTGCGAGTCGTACAGCCCCGCTAAGTTATTCAGACTGGTAGCGGTGTCAGGATGGCGATCGCCCAGCTCTGTTTTTCTAATTTCGAGCGCCTCTACATACAAAGGTTCGGCTTCTGTGTAGCGCCCTTGCGACTCGTACAGCGCCGCTAAGTTATTCAGACTGGTACGCGGTGTAAGGATGGCGATCGCCCAGCTCTGTTTTTCTAATTTCGAGCGCCTCTACATATAACGGTTCGGCTTCTGTGTAGCGCCCTTGAAGTTCATATACTCGTGCTAGCCGAGCCAGACAAATCGAGTAGTTTTCTGAATCGCTGAAGGCTTCAAACAGTTGAGCGGCTATTTGTAAATGATCGTTGCGTCTCAACTTCTCTTTTGTAATCTTGCGCTCCGCCTGCTCAACCGGCCACATATGCCTCTACCCGCCTGCAAATGCAAGCTCGCCAGCAAAGCACTATCTGGCGATTTAGCCGTCGTCTCTTCTATTAGCGCCTCCAAATCCGCAGTCGGCAGCGTATTCCCAACCTCACCAAACTCCGAAAACCGCTCATGCTCACGCAACGCCCCTAGCACCTCCGTCTCAATCGCCTGCCGCTTAGGCGACACAAACCGCACCACATCTCGCCGCCAGCTCCAAAAGTCGGGTGCCTGACGACTCAGCTGCTCCTGCAACTGATAGGTCACCCACAGCACAATCGCAAACGGAAAATCTTGCAGCCCCTCCCGTGTCCACTGCAAATAGCCAAAAAACTTCCGCTGCTGAGACGGCTCCTCATCAAAGCTCAGCGTCCGCAGCCCCTCCGCGCCCAAAATGCTCATCACGGCCCGCCCGCCCTGCTGCAAATACGCATCTTCCTTCACCTGCCGTGCCAGCAGCGCCTTCAAACTCGGCTCATTCGCATCCAGCTTCAGCCGGTAATGCTGAAAATCTGGGGCTAACGCCTGCTCATAGCGATCAATAATCTCGTCTCTTAGCTGCGGGTCGTCGCACACCGCAATATAAATGCCGAGCCGCCGCCCGCTAGCCTCTATCGCCACCAGCAAATCATCCAGCGCATCCTGATTTACCGCAGCTAAGCTGGCCTCAGCCATCGATCATCTCCTTTAGCACCAGCAAATCGGTGACCACCGGATGCAGGTCGTACCAAATCTGGCCGTTGCGATACTCCAAAATATGCAGCCCGTGCAGCAAATCTAAAAACGCCTGCACCTTCGGATCTTCCGGCTCAAAGCTCTTGTACGTCGCCTGCAAAATCTCATAGTCCGCCTTACCCAGCGGCGCTTCAAAATCCAGCCGCATATCCTGCACCGCCTGATCAAACACCGCCTGATTGATCACCACCGCCGCCGGATCTTCCGCCCGTCGCACCTGCCGCAAGCAAATCCGGCAGCACTTATTCGCCAGCCGAATCAGCTCTCGCAGCACCCCGCCGCTTTTCAGCACAATTGCTTCTGCAATCTCCGGCTCCATTAGCTGCGGCCCAATTCGCTTATCAAGCACATCACACAGCTTCTGCCGGTTCTCAGCAATCGGCTCCGGTGTATCCGCCCGCGACTCCACCTTTTTAAAAAGCTTCGCCACCTTCATCTCTACAATCTGATCGTCTGTTTCACTAATCATCGTCGCCCGCAGCGGCCCGTCTCGCAGCGAGGCAATCGGCGTGGTGTAAATAATCCGAAACCCTGGCAAAAACAGCGCCTTAATATGCTCCCGATACACCTCTCGCACCGTCGCCAAATCCAGCTTATCGAGGTCATCGATAATCACCAGCACCTGCTTGCCCGTCGCGTTTTCAATGGCGGCAGCAATGATGTTAATCTTCGCCACCAGATCAGACACATTGCGCTCAAACTCTCGCTTTAGCTCATTGCGCACCGAGGCTTCGGCCTTCAGCTTGTTTTGAATCAGCGGAAAACTAAACTTCGTTTCACCTTCCACTTTTGCGCCCGTCGTCACCGTCTGAGTTTTTGCGGCAAACCAATCTAAAAGCGACTGCCGCAGCGAAGGACTGATTTTGACGGACTCTACCTCAGCTTTAGCCATCAGGCTTACAGCGATCGCAAACAGAATATTAATGTGGTTCACATCCGACATTTCAATCGTGTTCGCAATTGAAAACAGCACCACAAAATAGTTTCCCTTTTCGCACCTGCGGCCAAACTCAGAAAGCAGCGTAGACTTCCCGCAGCCGCGATGCCCTGCGAAAATGGTTTTGCGATCGCGACTATCATCATCCTCAATCAGCTGCTCCAGCTCCGCGAGCACATCCTCCCCATAGGTCACCCGAAACTTCTCCAGTTCCTTCTGTCCTTGCAAAGGCAGCAAGTCCAAATTGACGTATGCTCTCTGAAATTCCTCTAGCCGAGTAGCCATAATAAATTTGAAGCGAAAAGGTTTATGAGCTTTCTAGCTGCTGTATCAATTTCTCAATCTTGATAATAAGGGGCTGTAAGCCATTACTCACCATTCTGGGGTGGGTCTGAAGCCCCGGACTTTTAGTCCGCATCTTGCCTCTAATGCGGCCTAGCTTGCTGCTCAATATATCGCTCAACGACTTCTAACGGAGCGCCACCGACAGAAGAAGCAAAATACGAAGGGCTCCAAAGCGTCTTTTCTGAAGGCTTTGGATGCCCTGCTTTGCTATATGCGCGGCTAGAGACACCTTTAAGATGCTTTGCCAAGGTAGAGACGCTGAGCTTTGGGGGAAACTCCAGCAACACATGAATATGATCCGCTTCTCCATTGAATTCTAAAATCCTGAAATGCATAGAATCAGAAACAGATCGCATTGCCGATTCTATGCATCTGAGTCCTTCATTCGTAAACACTTTTTGCCGGTATTTGGTGATGCAGATCAAATGAATCTTCAAGTCAGTGACACTATGCCTCTCCCTTCTAAATTCAGGTGTTTTCATCTCTTTTTGGCGTGCTATATTGGTTGCAGGACAACTTTAACACATTCATGAAAGCTCGCTATACATATCGCATTTACCCGAACCGCTTGCAGCAGGACAAACTTGCTCAGGTGTTTGGTTGCGTCCGTGTCGTGTATAACGATGCGCTAGCGATGGTGAAGGCTACGCCTGAAGGCGAAAAGTGGCCTAGTAACGCTGAGCTTCAAAAGCTTGTGATTACACAGGCCAAGCTGACCGAGACTAGGAAGTGGTTGTCGTCTGTATCTGTTGTTCCTTTGCAGCAGTCTGTTCAGGACTTAGGGATTGCCTTTAAGAACTGGTTTGCAGCGCTAAAAGGCCAGGGCAGATCGAAGTTCCCTAAGTTCAAAAAGCGCTCTAATACGCAATCAGCCCGATTTACTCAAAGAGGTTTCAGCCTCAGTAATGGAAAGCTTGTATTAGCAAAAATGGGTGAGTTCAAGATTCAATGGTCGCGTCAGTTGCCGTCTGAACCGAGTTCCGTGACGATCATCAAAAACACTGCGGGCCAATACCACGCAAGCTTTGTGGTTGAGATCGGGCAAAAGAGTGTAGAGCCAATTCGCCCGTCAATTGGGATTGATTTGGGAATTAAGGTCTTTGCTTTCCCAAGTGTGGGAGAGCCTATCAAAGCGCCTGATTATAGTCAGCTAGACAAAAAGGTTAGACGCCTGCAAAAGCGCATGGCTAGGCAGCAAAGAGGTTCAAATCGGCGTGAGGTAACACGACTAAAGCTCGCCAAACTCCAGCTAAAAATTCGCAATATCCGCAAGAACTTTCTGCATACTGAATCGACAAAGTTAATCCGTGAAAACCAAGCGGTGAGCCTTGAAGATTTAGCAGTAAGCAATATGGTTAAGAATCGGAAGCTGAGCCGCGCTATCTCTCAGCAGGGCTGGTCTGAGTTTCGGCTAATGCTGCAAAGCAAGGCTGCTCAGTACGTCAATCGAGTGGTCAATATCATCAGCCGCTGGGAGCCAACTTCTCAGACCTGTTCTGATTGTGGGTTTCGCTGGGGCAAGGTGGATCTCTCGGTTCGCTCCATTCTTTGCATAAGCTGTGGGACTGAGCACGATAGAGACGAGAACGCAGCGAAGAATATAGACATAGCCGGGGCTGGATTAGCCCACGGCTCTAAACGGACGGGGAGCGACAGTAAGACGGCTTCGGCAGCAAGTTGCATTGAGCCGTCCAGCCACAAAGTAGATCAGCAGCTTCGGTTGTTTGCCTAGCTTTAGAATCCTCGGACTTTCAGTCCGGGGAGCATGTCAAAATGCTCCAAATGATATCTAAATCCACGTCAAAGTAAGCATGTGCTACGCGATCGCGAGTGCCTTTTATCTGTCTCCATGGAATATCCGGCGAGGCAGCTTGGACTTCAGGAGATACGTTCTTAGCAGCCTCACCAATAATTTCAATTAGGCGAACGACTGCCAATGACAGCATCTCATCAGTCTCTAAATCGTCTTGAGTGCGTCCTTCCATAAACTTCAACACCTGCTGCGCAGCTTCTAACATGTGTCTGAGGCGAACAATGTCTTCAAGGCTGGACATAGATGGCCTTAGCACTAGCAATGACCTGGGCTCGAAAATGGTGGCTTAAGGACTTCGGCGTGTTGAGATCGATGCTACGGCCAATCATCTTAGAAAGCTGATCTTGAATATCAATAAATTCAAAGCCTGGTGTGCGACCCGGCTCAAATTCCACCAAAATATCGACATCACTATTGTGATGAAAGTCGCTCCTTAAAACAGAACCAAAAAGAGAAAGCTTGCGAATATAGTATTGCTGACAAAGGCGTTTGATAGCATCTTCGTCTATTTCAATAGGAATATTACGCTCAGTTATGGCCATTTTGGCTCCTCTACTGCTTTCCTTACTTTATCTAACACTGACAGCTTTCCATGGTTTAGAACTTTTCATAGGCTAAAGCGTTGAAAGGCCTGCCTCAATTTGACCTTCGGCCTCGTGTGCGATCGCCCGTAACCCATCCACCATCTCCGTACTCGCCCCTTCCCAAAGCCCCCGCTGATTTGCCTCCAGCAGCCGCTCAGCCATATCTCGCAGCGCCCAAGGGTTCGACTTTTCAACAAACTCTCGCACGTTTTCATCAAACACATAAGCGTTGGCCACCCCTTCGTACATGTGGTTTTCAACGCATCCAGTGGTGGCATCGTAAGCGAACAGATAGTCCACCGTTGCGGACATCTCAAAAGCGCCTTTATAACCGTGTCGCATCACGCCTGCTATCCACTTTGGGTTCACAACCCGTGAGCGATAGACGCGGGCTATTTCAGATTTTAGCGATCGCACCTTCGGATTCTCCGGCACCGCATTATCGCCAAAGTAAGTCACTGGCGCTTCTCCTCGCTTCGCCTTTACCGCCGCCGTCAGCCCACCCTGAAACTGATAGTAGTCATCAGAGTCCAGCAAATCATGCTCACGGTTGTCCTGATTTTGCAGCACAATTTGCATCTGTGAGAGTCGCTGGTTAAAAGCTTCCGGCGCGCTATGGCCGTCGGCCTGACCTGTGTAGGCGTAGCCGCTCCAATTGATGTAGGCACGGGCTAGATCCTCATCACTCTCCCAGTTCTGAGCTTCGATCAGGCCTTGAAGGCCTGCGCCGTAGGCACCGGGTTTTGATCCGAATATGCGATAGCGCGATCGCTCCAGGCTTTGTGCTTTTTCTAGCCCTTGCGTTTGCCACTGCTGACAATCCGCCTGCACGTGAGCGGCTAGTGGGTTTTGTTCAGCCGGTTCGTCTAGCGCGGATACCGCATTCACGGCCTGATCAAACAGTGAAATTAGGTTGGGAAACGCATCGCGGAAAAAGCCGGAGACGCGCAGCGTTACGTCTACGCGCGGGCGGCCTAAAAGAGAGAGTGGCAAAATCTCGAAGTCAACCACTCTTCGGCTGGGGCCATCCCATACAGGACGTACGCCTAACAGCGCTAAGGCTTCTGAAATGTCGTCGCCGCCTGTACGCATTGCGGCTGTACCCCACATTGAGAGGCCTAGCGTACGAGGATATTCACCGTTTTCTTGAGCGTAGTTTTCTACCACAATCTCGGCAGCTTTACGGCCTACGTCCCAGGCGCTTTCGGTGGGAATAGCGCGAATGTCTACAGAGTAGAAGTTGCGGCCAGTGGGCAATACTTCGGGGCGATTGCGGGTGGGTGCGCCTGAAGGGCCGCTGGGAACGTAGTGTCCATTCAGTCCGCGTAAGAGGTGATGAATTTCGTCGGTTGTGCTACGGAGATTTGGCAGTAATGTACTTCTCATCCAATCGAGAACGGCCTGTAATTCTGATGTTTTAGAAGCTGTTGATCCTGCTATTAAATCGGTGACTAAAGAGATTGCGTATTCTTCGATCTGTTCAACAATATCTCCAACGGTGCGACAGCTGATGAGCTGCGAGAGATCGGATTTATAGGACTGTGAGAGATCGGCGGTGAGTGGATCGATATCTAGATTCCAGGACTGGGCGATCGCTCGACTTAATCCGACATGTTCCGAGTTAGGATGACGCGCTATGGCAACCATCAGATCTATGAGCTGCCTGTCTTGCGGGCATTGTCCATAGATATGAAGACCGTCTCGAATCTGAGATTCTTTTAGCTCGCAGAGATAGCCATCAATCTGCGGTAGCCACGTTTGTAAGTCTTTTGAGGTTCTGTTCTGATCTATGCCTAAGCGTGTTGCTGGTTTTTTAGTGATGGGGGAAAGACTGAGATCTTGTTGGAGCTGGGTGCTTTCAATCAGTGGAATAATTTTTTTGGCGATAAGGGGCAGGCGAGTGGGATCTAGGTTTTGAGCTTCGTAGTACTCATCGACTAGGCTCTCTAGCTGCTGTAAGGGGCCGTAGAGTTCGGCTCGGGTCATGGGTGGAGTGAGGTGATCTAAAATGACGGCTTGCGATCGCCTTTTTGCCTGAGCCCCTTCACCTGGATCGTTCACAATAAAAGGATAAAAGTGCGGCATCGGCCCGAAAGCAGCTTCTGGATAGCAGCTTTCAGAAAGCGCGATACCTTTGCCAGGTAGCCATTCTAGATTGCCGTGTTTGCCGACATGCACCATCGCATCGGCGGCAAAGTGATGGCGTAGCCAGTGATAAAAGCCTAAGTAAGCGTGAGTAGGCTCCAGATCGGGGGCGTGATAGTTCAAGCTTGGATCGATGTCGTAGCCTCGGCTGGGCTGAATGCCTACAAAAATATTGCCAAACTGAATACCTGGAATGGGCATCTCAGTTGCGTTGGCTTGAGTCGCTAGGTTTTGTGTGAACCGCTGCCATTCTTTAGCAGCACTGCCCCACCTTGTCACTACACCCGTTTGTACAGCGTCAGACAGGGTTTCAAAAAACGGTTGATAGCTATCGATACTCAGCGTTTGGTTGACTGATCTCAGGCCATAGCCTTCTGGATCGTTTGTGATACCTGCGGTGAGCTGTGCCATTAGCTCGTCACCCGTTGCGGGCAGCGATTTTCCTAGCGTGTAGCCCTCTGCCTGCAAGGCCTTCAAAATTTCAAGACAGCTAGCGGGCGTATCTAGACCGACGCCGTTGGCAATGCGGCCGTCACGATTGGGGTAGTTCGCCAAAATCAGGGCAATTTTGCGGTCTTTGGGTGGCGTTCGTTTGAGCCGAATCCAGCGAGCGGCTAAATCTGAGACGAAGTTGATGCGATCGCTTACCGGCTTATAAAGCACCACATCCGTTTGCAATCCTGATTTACTCGCATTCTCCTGTGCCGCTTTAAAAGACACCGTTCGCGTGATAATTCTGCCGTCTACTTCAGGTAGCGCCACGTTCATGGCAATATCTCTGGGCGTGAGGCCTTGAGAATGGTTTTGCCAATGCTCGATGGTGCTGCCGCTACAGATAGCTTGGAGGACGGGGACGTTTAGCGATCGCCACAGGTCAAACTCATTCTTGGCATAGGAATTGCCAGTCGCCTTAGGAAGTTTACGCGTTGAGTCTGTCGCTGGACTGGTCACCGCAAAGCTAGTGGTATTAATCAGCAGCTCGATAGCTGGATGTTCAATCGCGTCGCTATTTTGACCGCTGCACTGGCGCAGCAGTGCCTGCTGAATTTCAATATCTTTCAAGGAAGATACGTAAATAGGCACAGGATACAGGTGACGTTGGCGGAGGGCTGCGACTAAAGCATCTATTACTTTGGTATTGCCTGATAGGTAGTGCGCCCGATAAAAAAGAATGCCAACGCCCGCATTGTTGACTAAAGAACGCTCACGCACATCATTGAAAAGAGAGTCGCCCACTGTCGATGAAATTAGCTTTTTTTCAGCTGATTTAGCCGTTACTTCAGAACCGTCTAAATCTTTTTCATAATTGTGCAACATTTGTTCATTTATCGACCCATAAAAAGTTCCCCTTTCTAACTCTTTAGCTGTATTTTCTAGCCTGAGTAGATCATTTTTGGGGGCAAATTTCTCCGAGGCTGAAACAGAATCTGTAGCTGGTCTTAAATTATTGATCAAGCTGTTGCGATCGGGGGCTAATAGCGGCTGTTCTAAGTCTTCGTCTTTTGAAGGCTTAAAGATATGTGTAGAACGGTAAATGCCTATCTTTGGAATGATGTAAGGGTGGGGTGGCTGGTACTGTGTTTTGAGCACGCGATCGCTCATATACAGCAGCCCGTTACATAAGTTATCCACTCCGCCCTCACTAACGTACTGCCACAGCTGATTAACCACGGCTAGCGGCACTGTAGAGTGACTCATTAGGTCTAGGTCAGGGCGATCGTCACCGGGCATCACTACTAATGCCGCCCCAGTTTCTGCGGCGGTTGCCTTCACAACCTCAAGCCCGTATGGCCAGTAGGCTCTGCCCCCTAACACGCGCAAGATAATAATCTGCGCGTGGCTAAGCACCGCCTCTGCATAAGTATCGATGCTTAGCTGTTGCTGAAGCTGAAGTAAGTTAACGCATCGAATTTCACCAAATGTTTTGGGCAGCTTAGCTAACACCTGGCTAAGTGCCGAAATATCTGTATCCGCAGCCGTCAAAATAACAGTTGGAGCAGGCGTTTGTTCAACGAAAACAACCCCTTCTACACTGCTATCCCATCCACCTGGTGTTGCGGCTAAACGATGCATAAAGATTGGAAATATAAAAGAACTATTGGGATAATTGTATATGCGAAGAAACCAGCGTTAAGATGCAGTTCTGAGAAACAGCCTTAGTTAGAAGAAGATATTAATTCAAATAGGTATATTTACGTTTGCTGTTTGATATGTTGCTGTTGAAGATATTACAGCTAACTGTGTTGCCTATTGTAAAGGTAGATATTGGCCCCATCAGCGCGGCAGAGAACGCAGCTATAAACGCCCTGAATATTGATATTTTACTTGCCCGATCTATCTCCATTGATGTGCTCGCCCTTTTATTGTCACCGCAAGAATGCAGCAAACCTCTGAACATCTTATTGCCTATCAAACGGTCTCTTTGCTGGCCTATCAGCGCCTAAGAGAGACGCTGGTACAGCAGAGGCAAATGTTTGAGTCGGTGGTCACTGAGTCTCAGATAGGACGTCCTCAAACAAAGCGCGCCCAAACAGAGGCGTTGGAAAGCTTTGTTTTGATGTGCTCTCCTACGCTGAACGTGCTATTGACGGCGATGCCTGTCGAAAATTCACCTTTGAAGGCGGTACAGACGAAGCCGGTGAAGCGTCGTATGGCTAGCAAGCGTGCGCGCTTTCAGGGGGAAGACCGCGAGCAGGCGATCTCTCAGGGTTCAAAACAGCACGTTGAGTATCGTGTGGGCTTGACGTTTGACGATCGGGCGATCGCAGTTTTTATTAATCGACTCAATATAGCCAGCGCCAAGGGTAGAAAAAGGCATAGAGCTGAAGAAAGCAAGATTCCAGATATTTCTAGAGCGCCTAATGACGCATCGCTATTTTCGCAGCATGAGTCCGCCAGCGTTTCTGAGGACGACAGGCTCATTGCGCAAAAATCGTTTGTTTTAGCCTGGGCAAAGAATTTAGCGACCTCTCCGGAGGGTGACACTCAGCCAAGCCAGACAGCTTTAGACAATCAGGTGCAGCAAGGCTTACTGCTTGAACAGCTGGTCACACGCATCCGGCATAGCCTAGATCTGCCTGCCATTTTGAAGACCACAGTGGCTCAGGTGAGAGAGTTTCTTTGCGCTGATCGACTGGTGCTCTATCAGTTTGACCACTTTGAGTGTGAACAGCTTGATGATACTGAGACCTTTTTGTCGTCAGCAGTTAGCACCTTAGAGACCAAACAACAGGCTGCCGATACTCTATCCGGGCAGCGCGCGCATTCGGGACATATCACTTATGAATCGCGCGCTTCAGAATGCGTGCGGTCGGTGCTTCATGCTTCGGAAGAGAGGTGTTTTTCTCCTTCCTTGTCCATGAGAGCACGGTACCTGACGGGGAAGCCAATTGCGATTGACAATATTGATGAGCAGTATGCCAAGGTGGCGTGCCTGCTAGCTTTTTTGCGGCAAGCTGAGGTTAAGTCTAAAATTATTGCGCCCATTATTGTGCAGGGTCGACTGTGGGGGCTGCTAATCGCGCATCAGTGCCAGGACTACCGGCATTGGGAAAATACCGAGTCTGTATTTTTGCAGCATATTGCTGAGCATTTGGCGATCGCGATTAGTCAGGCGTCGCTTTATCAACAGCTGCGTCAGCAGACGGTGAGCTTAGAAAGCTGCGTCATAGAACGAACGCAGAGCCTTCACGATGCGCTGGTGGCCGCAGAGTCAGCGAATGTGACCAAAGGTGAGTTTCTTTCAACGATGAGCCACGAGCTACGGACACCGCTCACCTATATTATTGGCATGTCAGCAACGCTATTGCGCTGGTCGCTGGGCGATTTGAACGAGCGTCAGCGGGGCTACTTGGCCACGATTAACCAGAGCGGCGAGCAGCTTCTCGATATTATTAACAACGTGCTTGAGTTTGCCAGCGTTGAGTCGGGGCGATCGCTTCTAGATTTTACCGAAACGTCGCTGACGCAGCTGATGACGAAGGTGGTCTCACGGCATCAGGAAATGGCGGATAAGCAAAATGTTTCGCTAGCGCTCACTTTAAAAGTTGCCGATGAGGAAGACTTGTTCAGAGCTGATGTTAAACGCCTTCAGCTAATTGTTGGCAACCTGGTGCACAACGCAATTAAGTTTACGGGCGCGGACGGGCATGTCAACGTGCGGGTATGGCGCGATGCTAAAACGGCGATTTTTCAAGTTCAAGATACGGGTATCGGTATTTCTGAGTCTCAAAGGGGCGTGCTGTTTGAGCAGTTTAAGCAGCTAGAATCTCCTTTTCAGCGGCAATATTCGGGGATGGGGCTGGGCCTTGCTATGACAAAGCGCCTGGTTGAGCTGCACGGCGGCTCTATTCAGGTCGATTCCCAGGTCGGTAAGGGCTCTACTTTTACGGTGCAGCTACCTGTGCAGCGTGAGCCTAGTATTCCTAAGCACTATCAGCTTCCTGCTGATTTTAAGGGGGGCGCTGAGCGAATTATCTTACTAGAAGAAGATGAAGCGGCAGCGGCGATCGCCTGCGAAATGCTTACCGAGGCAGGCTATGAAGTGATTTGGCTTGTTCAACCTGAAGATTTGCTCCCTAAGCTAGAGCTGCTACAGCCTGCGATGCTGATTGCAGATCTTTCCTTGCTCGATTTGAGAAGTAGCGATGTTAAAGCTATTCAGAGAGCGATCGCAGCCTTTGATACTCGAGTGCTGGCGCTGTGTGCCTCTCAAGCATCTGCGGCTTCGCCTGTAGCCCATCACGATGTTTTGTACAGACCCATTGATCCGGAACTGTTGCTGACAAGAGTGCGTCAGCTGATACAGCTAACCGTGTAGCTACGTGTTAATACTGAGGGGCTCAAGAAAGCAGAATATTATTTGAGACCAAATAATTGATCGCGGCGCTCTGTTGAAAAGCTAACTAATCAATCAAGTTATTTTGAATTAGAAATACTTATGGCATGAAGTTGCTTCCGGGTTACGTATACCTTTCGGGGTACATTACCTCAAGTGCCTTCCTTGCATTGAGCGACACATAAAAGGAATCAGGTCTGCTGCTAGCCTCTAGCAACGGCTATATCAGCGAAAAACACCTGAGTTCTCCTAGATAAATACTGAGTTCAGTTCTTCACATTCTCTATATTGTCCTATTGTATGAAGCGATCTTCTTTTTTCTCGCGGCGTCGTGCTTTGTCACGAAGTATTCAGCCTCGTTCTTTCAGCGGCCGTTTTTCATATGGCGGGCTGTTGCTCGCCGGTAGCCTTCTGTTTGCTGGGCTCGGAGAAATTACGCCTCAGACGTTTCGTCAGGCGGCTACGGCTGTGCCTGATGCGCAGATCGCTCGAAGCAGTGAGCCCTGGCAAATTGCCTCATTTCCAGTGGAAGGGTTTCAGGCGTACACGTCTGCCTTTGGCTACCGCTCTTCTGGCTTTCACTACGGCCTTGATATTGCTGCGCCTACAGGCAGCTATATCCGTAGCTGGTGGGAGGGGCAGGTGGTTGAAGTGTCTGACAATAGCGCCTGCGGGACTTCTGTAGTCGTAGAGTCGGGCGATTGGACGCATGTTTACTGTCATATGCAGGGCTATGTAACGACAGATAGAGGCCGGAAGGTGTTTGTCGATAGTCGTGGTGGGCTGCGGATTGCGGAAGGCCAAGAAGTGAGTACGGGCGATCGCATCGGTCGCGTAGGAATGACGGGCCGTACGACCGGGCCACACCTTCACTGGGGCATGCGCTATCAGGGCGACTGGGTAGACCCGGGTTTGGTGCTTCAGGCGATGGCAGATGGTCAGCGCCGAGCGTCTCGGTAGATAGCTGATTCTTTGCAATTAAAAAAAGAAAGCGCCTGAAGGAGTCAGTTTCCTTCAGGCGCTTTCTGTGTCGAGGGGCTAGTCGCTGATTGCTTAGCCAATCTGCGCTGGCATTTTCTCGGGCAGCTGAGTGTACTCGCTCACAATATCGCGGAACTCTTCACCGTCAATGGTTTCTTTTTCAATCAGCGTGTCTACTAGTCTATCGACCAGCGTACGGTGGCTGCTGATGATTGCGATCGCCTTCTCCAAACTCTCCTGAGCAATCTCTCGCACTTTCTCATCAATCTTATTAGCCAGCTCGTTAGAGTACTCGTGCCCGCCGCCCATAAGGTTGCTTTGTCCTAAGAACGGCTGAGAATTTTCGCTTTCTATGGCAAATGAACCCAAATCGGACATGCCCAGCTTGGTGACCATCTGCCTGGCAATTCGGCTGACCTGCTGAATATCGCTACTGGCACCTACGGTGACTTCATCATGGCCAAAGATAACTTCTTCCGCCGCACGACCGCCCAGCGTTACCACCAGCTGATCGACAATTTCACCGTAAGAAACCAGGCCATCGTCTACCTGCTCTTCTTTAGGTAGGAAGCTAGCAAAGCCGCCTACGCCACCAGAGCGTGGAATGATTGTGACTTTGTTCAGTGGGTTGGCGTGCTTGCATAGGGTGGCTGTGAGTGCGTGGCCGACTTCGTGATAGGCGACCAGTCGCTTTTTCTTGCTGTCTAGCAGCGGCGTTAGGCTTAGGCCCATGGTCAGACGGTCGATGGCGTCGTTAACTTCGAGCATGGTGACCGCATCTTTGCGACGGCGGGCAGTGAGAATGGCGGATTCGTTAAGCAGGTTGGCGAGCTGTGCGCCTGAGAAACCGGGGGTACGACGCGCGATCGCCTCCATCTTCACTTCTTCAGAAATTTTCTTGTCACGAGCATGTACCTGCAAAATGCCCAAGCGGCCTTTGTAACCAGGGAGATCGACAGACACCTGACGGTCGAATCGGCCAGGACGCAGCAGCGCGGCGTCTAGGACATCGGGACGGTTTGTGGCGGCAATAATGATGATGCCGCTGTTGCCTTCAAAGCCGTCCATTTCGGTAAGCAGCTGGTTGAGCGTTTGCTCGCGCTCATCATTACCGCCGCCGATCCCCGTACCGCGCTGACGGCCTACTGCGTCAATCTCGTCGATAAAGACAATACAGGGAGCGCTTTCTTTGGCTTTTTTGAACAGGTCGCGGACGCGGGAGGCACCGACACCAACAAACATTTCAACGAATTCTGAGCCAGAGATAGAGAAGAAGGGTGTGCCCGCTTCGCCCGCGATCGCTTTGGCTAAGAGCGTTTTACCGGTTCCTGGTGGCCCGACGAGCAAAACGCCTTTGGGAATCCGCGCCCCAATGGCCGTAAAGCGCTCGGGATTTTTCAAAAAGGTGACGACTTCTTGAAGCTCTTCTTTCGCTTCATCAATTCCGGCGACATCATCAAACATGACGCCGGTTTTGGCCTCCATTTGGAAGCGTGCTTTGGATTTGCCGAAGCTCATTGCACCACCGCTGCCGCCCGCTGACTTGCGCAGCAGCATAAGCATGGCAAAAATCACCAGCATGGCAATGAATAGAGTGGTTGCAAAGCTCACCCTTGCGCTGTTATCGGTAACTTTTGCAGCTTCCCAGTCGATGTTGTTGGCCTGCAATCTGTCTTGCAAGTCCAGGTTCTTGTCGTTGGCAAATATTTTGACTTCGCGGGGCTCAGCTTCTTTTTCATCTGTAACTAGCTTCACTCTGGCCACGCCGTTGATCTGATCGAGTGAGACTTCTTTCACTTCGCCATTGTCGATCATCTTTAGCAGCTGGCCGTAGGTGATGGTGTCTTCTTCACCGTCAGCAACTGCGGGCGGCGCTTGGGTTTCAAGCTCAGTGGTTTTTGGAGTTCCGGACGTTTGAGCGACGGCGGGCGTATGGCCAATAAAACCACCATGGCCCAGCAGTAGCGTTGCGGCTAAAGTCGTTGCAGACAGTGCGCCCAATCTGGAGCGAAGAGAATATCGTTTTGAACGCTTTACACTTTGTCGTCCGGCGCTACGTCGATGCGATCGCTGGGTGCCGGAGGAATTTTGCTGGCGAGGGAATTGGGTCATCGAGCTGATGGTGTTAAGGGCCACGGTTGACACATAGTCTGATGCTTAGTCTAACCCTATAGGCTATGAACTGAGTGTGGAATGATCTGTCTCCTTAAACTTAGAGTGAAACTTGGGAGAATTTACGCAGCGTTTATTGCGAAGTAGTGACAAGTAATATCGTGCATACAAGGAGGAAAAGCATAGCATCGGCCTTTATGCTGGTTTTTTGATGTTTTTCGCTAGCGTCCCTTGGCACCTTTGGCTATGGCTTCACCCTCTTTTAGCATTGTCATCACGACCTACAACCGGCTTGAGCTGTTAAAGCGAGCGGTTCAATCGGCACTCGAGCAAACCGTGGGGGCTGAGGTAGTTGTGGTAGACAATGCTTCGACTGATGGAACTCAGGAGTATGTGCTGTCTTTGGGAGATGCGGTCGTCTATGTCCGTAACCCGACGAATGCAAACCACGCGGGCGCGGTGAACGCTGGGGTTAAAGTGGCTAGCGGTGAATGGGTGAAGCTGGTGGATGATGATGATTATTTGGCTGTGAACTGTATTGAGATGATGGGTAAGGCGATCGCGCTACGCCCTGAGTCAGTCATCTGCTCCTGCCAAGCAGCTCAGGTGAATGCTGAAGGCACTGAGCTGAGCCGCACGCCAACGACTGGGCCTGGTCAAATCTTCTACATTCCTCAAGCCGACATTCACTACGGCATGTTGTTGGAGGTCGTTCCTTTTGGTACACCGATCCAGGTGGCTGTTCGCCGTGATGCGTTCTTGAAGTCCGGCGGCTGGGATTTGTCGATGACGAGCTGCGACGATATTGACTCGTGGATTCGGGTGGCAGAGCACGGCGATGCGCTCTTTATTAATCAGTGCTTGGCCTACCGCACCGTGTGGCCGGGTGGCTACGATCAAAAGATTGCTTTGCAGCAGCGACTAGCGACTAATCTATTGATGAAAGAGCGAATTTATCCTCGCGTGCACGAAAAGCATCAGGCTCAAATTCCGCAGCTATCTACGATTAATAAATATCTACATTTGCACTGGGCGATTGTGGCGTTGAAGCGAAAGCAGGTTGCGACAACGGCGGCTTTGGGTTTTCCAGCGGCGCTTTCTTTACCCGCTTGGCGGCTTTTGCAGCAGGCTGTTGCGTTTCGGCAGCAGAAAGCCCAAGCGCCTATTGAAAAAACCGTTTTGGCCTAGCCTATTGTCCGAGATAGGTAGTGCGCTATACTGGCTTTTCTGAATGTACATTGAGTTGGAGAAATAATGTCTCGATATAGAGGTCCTCGCCTAAGAGTGGTGCGCCGCTTGGGCGACCTGCCGGGTTTAACCCGCAAATCGGCTCGGAAAGCGTATCCCCCTGGACAGCATGGTCAGGCTCGTAAAAAGAAGTCTGAGTACTGCATCCGTCTAGAAGAGAAGCAAAAGCTTCGTTTCAATTATGGTGTTACCGAGCGCCAGCTCCTCCGCTACGTGAAAAAAGCACGTCGTGCGGGTGGTTCTACAGGACAAGTGATTTTACAACAGTTGGAAATGCGGTTGGATAACACCTGCTTCCGATTGGGTATGGGGCCAACCATCCCGTCTGCCCGTCAGGTTGTAAACCATGGTCACATCACGGTCAATGGCCGTGTGGTTAGCATTCCTAGCTATCAGTGCCGTCCTGGTGATGTAATTGGGGTTCGTGGTAAAGACGCTTCTAAGAAGCTGGTAGAAGGCAACCTGGAGTTTCCAGGTTTGGCGAATGTCCCTGCTCACCTGGAGTTTGACAAAGGCAAGTTAGAAGCCAAGGTCAACGGCGTGATTGAGCGCGAATGGGTTGCACTGAACATCAACGAACTGTTGGTGGTTGAGTACTACTCGCGTCAGGCTTAATCCAAATAAAAGGATCTTCCTTTTTGAAGCAAGAGTCTCTTAGTCTTTGGATTAAGAGGCTTTTGTTTTGGGGGCTGCGGTTATTTTTTTGGGAAGGCGATCGCTAATTTTTCCACAGACGGCTGATATCGCAACCGTCCGAGGCGAGGCTAGATAGTTGTGCGCTGAGGGATCTCCGCTGCGCCCTTTGAAGTTTCGGTTAGTCGCATAGATACCGGTTTCTTCTTTGCCTAGAACGCCTTTACCTGCGTTGATACAGGCACCACAGCCTGATTTTAGAATGGTTGCACCCGCGTCTTCTAGCGTGTTGAGATAGCCCAGGGTCTCAGCTTGTTCTCTGACTTCTTGAGAAGCGGGGACTACAAAGAGGTTTACGGAGGGTGCGATCGCCTGTCCTTTCAGCGCAGCGGCAGCTTCCGCTAAATCGTGGAGCTTGCCGCCTGTGCAGGAGCCAATAAAAGCGCGAGTAATTGAGACATCGCCTATTTGCCTCAGCAGAAACAACCTGATCGGGCTTTGGCGGGCGGGCCACCTGTGGCGCTAGCTGGCTTAGGTCGAAGCGATACGTTTTCTCGTAGTTTGCTTCAGTATCTGAGATGACTTCGTTAAAGGGTGTAGATGTTCTTTCTTTTACATACGTTCTGGTAACATCATCAACGGCCATCAAGTCCACACATCGCGCCGCACTCAATGGCCATATTAGCCAGCGTCATTCGCTCGTCCATAGGCATTTGCTGAATAACGGTGCCGTAGAACTCAATGACTTTTCCGGTTGCACCGTTACAGCCCATCTGCTCGAGAATAAACAGCATGACATCTTTGGCACTGGTGTGTGTCGGAAGTGTTCCAGATAGCTCAATCTTAAGAGTGGCTGGGACTCGAATCCACAGGTCACCCATGGCGAAAATATTGGCCATATCGGTGGTGCCGACGCCTGTTGAGAAGCTGCCGAACGCGCCGTATGTGCAGCTATGGGAGTCAGTACCTGCAATCATCATGCCAGGGCGAATGAAGCCTTTTTCGGGGAGCAGGACGTGGCAGATTCCGGCGGCTTCACCGGGAGAAACGACATCGAATAGGTGGCATCCTTGCTGGTGAGCAAATTCGACCATTTGCTGGTGCATGGTGAGTGAGCCAGTGTCGGGGCGGATATCGTTGATTTGGATGAAGTGATCGGCTACGAGGACGAGTTTGTCGGGATTCCAGACGGGCGTGCTGGGGCCGAAATGCTGATGAAAGAGGTGGGCGACGGGGGCGGCGATCGCATCGTGAGACATCGCCAAGTCTACTGGTGCAAATACCACTTCTCCTGGCTGTACAAATCTGTTGCCTGAAGCCTGAGCTAGTAGCTTCTCAGCGACCGTCATCGGCCTTTTTTCTGTTGTACTTTTGGGGATCTTTACGCGACCTTGCTGGCGCTGCTGATTGTATGGAATAAGTCCGCCTGCCTGTGTAATAGCCTCTACGACTGGATTTGGCTGAGATTGAGGAATCGTTTCAAGCGGTAGACCAATATTGATGCTGTTGCGATAGAAGATTTCTGCAAAGGATTTTGCGCGCACTTTTTGAATGCCTGCGGCCTTGATGGCGATGGGGGCAAATTCACGACTGGAGCCACAGCCAAAGTTAACGCCTGCTTCAATGATGCCGTATTTGAGAAGATTGCCTGCGCCGATGATGTGTTCGAGGGCGTAGTGGGCAAGGTGGCCGGGTCGTCGCTGGTACCTCGTTTGGCGGGGATGATGTCATCGGTGTTGATGTTGTCGCCTAGAGAAAGTGTGGCCTGAGACATAGTGGCGGTAGGGCTTTTTACGCTATAGACAAGTTGTAGAATTGTATAAGGAATTTGGAAGGTACTGTGGCTATTGATATGGCTGATAACGATATTTATGATGTGGTGATTGTGGGTGGTGGGGTGTGTGGAACGGCGCTGCTGTATGCGTTGAGCGCGTATACCAATGTGGGCAAAGTGGCGCTGATTGAGAAGAATGCTGAGGTAGCTTTGGTGAACTCAAAGCAGACGAGCAATAGCCAAACGCTGCATTTTGGTGATATTGAGACGAATTATTCGCTGGAGAAAGCGACAAAGGTCAATCGGGCGGCTTCGATGGTGAAGCGCTATGTGCTAAAGCATGACCCGGAGCAGCTGGGCTATACGAAATATCACAAGATGGTGCTGGCGGTAGGTGAGGAGGAGGCGGACTTTTTGCGGGTGCGCTATGAGGATTTTAAAGGGCTATTTCCTGATTTGAGCTTGATTAAGCGGTCGGAGATTGCTGAGGTGGAGCCGAATGTGGTAGCTGGGCGAGATGAGGACGTGGAACTGCTGGCACTATCTACGCCAGATGGGTATGCAATTGATTATCAGGCGCTGTCGCAGTCTTTTGTTGATAGGGCGCTAGAGCAGGCAGGGGATCGATCAATTGATTTGATGATGAGTGCGAAGGTGCGCTCAATTGAGGAGCAGGATGGCCACTACGTTTTGAATGTGGATGGAAAACGGATCGTTGCGAAGACGGTGGCGGTGACGAGTGGGGCACATAGTTTGTTGTTTGCCAAAAGGTTGGGGTATGGGCAGGACTATGCGCTGTTGAGCGCGGCGGGAAGCTTCTATTTTGCGCCTGCTTCATTAAGAGGGAAGGTGTATATGGTGCAGATGGCGAAGCTGCCGTTTGCGGCAATTCATGGCGATCCGGAGGTGCAGGATGCGAGCAAGACGCGGTTTGGGCCAACTGCAAAGGTGCTGCCGATGTTGGAACGGCATAAGTATGGAACGGTACTGGAGTACTTTAAAACGGCGGGTTTGAGCTTGGATGCGTTCAGGTCGTTTTTTAATATCCTGAGCGATTTCACTATCTTGTGGTACATGATCATGAATTTTGTTTATGACATTCCGGTGATTGGAAAGTTTTTGTTCATTCGTAAGGTTCGGAAGATTGTTCCAACGATAAGACTGCGAGATCTAACGTTTGCGAAGGGCTACGGGGGAATTCGGCCGCAGATTGTGAACTTAAAGTCTCGAAAGATGGAGTTGGGTCAGGCAAAGATCAAGGGGCGAAATATCTTGTTTAATATCACGCCGTCGCCGGGGGCTTCGACCTGTTTGAAGAGTGCTGAGGATGATGCCAAACGGCTGGTAGATTTCTTAGGTGAAGGGTTTCGGTTTGACCAGGAAAAATTTACAAATGAGCTTGGTTAGACAGGAGTTATAGGTGCCTAATGAGCCGTTTATTCTACTGTCCATACTTAGAAACAACTGTGGAGTTGTCTGAGGATAGAGAACAGCATGTCATTGAAAGTCATCCAGGAACGCTGCCTGATTATTTATCTCAACTTTCAGAAACTCTAGGCTGCCCTGACCTTATCAGACGTAGCACACGAGACGAGAAGTCGTTATTGTTTTCTAGATGGTTTGATACGATCCGAACAGGTCGGTATTTGGTGGTAGTCGTCATTTCTCAAGATGATAAACCGCTACCTTGGATAATTACGGCTTACACCGCTCGAAAAATTGCTGGAGGAGGTATCCAAATATGGCCGATGGACGCTTGATTGTCCGTTATGATCGCGAGGGCGATATTTTGTATGTTGATAAGTGTGTGCCTTATGTAGAGCAGGAGTCCGAGGAGATTGGTGATGAGATTGTGGCGCGTCTGAATCCCGGGTCTGGTGCTATTGAAAATTTGGCGATTTTGTTTTTTTCTAAGCGGCTGATGGCTAATGAAAAGCTGGAGCTGCCGCTTGATTTGGAGTTGCGATTAGTTGCTTAAGCTGGCAGTTTCCGACACTAGCGAGTTAGGCCTTTGCATTAAGAAAATTGCGTGGGCGATGTGAGTTTTTGGTAGGATACGCGAGTCTTCTTGTAGTGGCTCCGTATGTTTGAAGCGACTCGTAAACGCGTCACCTTGAGTAACTTTGCTTTTCACCAGTGGCGAGAGGTGAGTGTGTTGCACAAGTTGCTTTCACCCTTGCGGAGCTGGCGGCAGGGGAGCTGGCTACTGGCTTGGGGTGATGGGATTGCCTGGGTGTTTGTGGCGCTGCTGTTTGCGATCGCACCCTACGTTTCTACCGCCATGATTGGCTTTTTACTTGTCGTCTCAGCAGGCTTTTGGATGCTGCTGACGGTGAGCGATCGCGCTGAAGGCTGGCTCACCCCTTTACATATCGTCGTCATGATCTACTGGGGCGTCATGCTGGTGGCTACGGCGCTTTCGCCTGTACAGTCAGCAGCGCTTTCTGGCTTAGTCAAGCTAACGCTGAATATCTTTCTCTTTATGCTGCTGGCGCGGATCTTGAGAATTAAGGAGCTGCGGTCGGGGCTAATTTTGGTGTACTTGGCGACGGCGACGGTGGTATCTATCTATGGGCTGCGGCAGTGGTTTTTTGGGGCGGAGGCGCTAGCGACCTGGGTCGATCCAAGCTCTAATATGGCAGGGGCAACGCGGGTTTACAGCTATTTGAAAAATCCTAATTTGCTGGCGGGCTATCTAATGCCTGCGATGAGCTTTAGTGCGATGGCGATTTTTGCTTGGCCGAAGTGGCTACCTAAGCTGCTGGCAGGCTTGCTGTATGTGGTGAATAGTGCATGCCTGGTGCTGACGCTGAGCAGAGGCGGCTGGCTGGGGTTTGTGGCGGCTTCGTTTTTAATGATTGTGCTGCTGGTGTTTTTGTGGGGGCCTCGGTTTCCGGATTTTTGGCAGCGGTGGGCGCTGCCTTTGCTGCTGGTGGGTTCAGCAGCTCTTGTGGTAGCGAGCGTGGTGCTTGTGCCGCAGGTTCGAGGTCGGGTGCTCAGTATGGTGGACTTGCGAGGCGATAGCAGTAACAATTTTCGGATGAATGTGTACCAGTCTGTGTTTAATATGATTCGCGATCGCCCTGTCATTGGAATTGGGCCGGGTAATGAGGCATTTAATCAGGTTTATCCCAGGTTTCAGAAGGTGGGGTTTACGGCGCTGAGTGCATATTCTATTTATTTTGAGACGCTGGTTGAGGCGGGTGTTCTTGGACTAGCCTCGTTTGGCTGGATGCTGGTGGTGGCGTTTCAGCAAGGATGGACGCAGCTGAAGCGTTTGCAGCTAGCGGCGGGTGAGGCGATTGACGAGCAGGGCTACTGGCTGATTGGGGCGCTAGCCGGGATGGCGGGTTTGTTGGTGCAGGGGGCGTTTGATACGGTTTGGTACCGGCCGCAAATCAGTACGCTATGGTGGATGCTGCTGGCGATTGTGGCGAGTTTTTATGTGGATGCTCGGCAGAAGTATAAGCAGAATGTGAATGAGCGATCGCTCGTCAATACCGATAGACAGGAGATATTGTGATTGAAACGAGTGAAAGCGTAGCCTTACCTGAACATTTGCCTGAGGCGGCTTCTGGACTGACGGAGGAGACTTCGATTGCGATCGCGCAACAAATTCAGTGGGCAGATATTTCGCTACCTTTTGGCACGGTCTCTACAAGCTACGTGTGCCAGGGGCAGGGCACGCCCGTTGTCCTACTCCACGGCTTCGACAGCTCTTTGTTTGAGTTTAGGCGACTGGTGCCTTTGCTCGCTGAGCACTGCCAGGTGTGGAGCCTGGACTTGATGGGATTTGGATTTTGCGGTCGGGGCGGGGTGTCTGAGCGAACAACGACAGATCTCGTCGATCCTGAGGCGATTAAGCAGCATTTACATGCGTTTTTTCAGCAGATGATCGGGGAGCCGGTTGTGCTAGTAGGCGCTTCTATGGGAGGCGGGGTCGCAATAGATTTTGTGACGAGCTATCCGGAGATGGTGACGCAGCTAGTGCTGATTGATGCGGTTGGATTTGCCGCTGGTCCTGCGGTCGGGAAGGTGATGTTTTCGCCTTTGGATAAGTGGGCAACTAACTTTTTGCGAAGTCCGGGCGTGCGCCGCAAAATTAGTGAAAAGGCTTACTACGACAAGCGCTTTGTGACGCCAGATGCAGAGGTCTGTGCGGCGTTGCATCTGCTAGTGCCGGGATGGCAGCAGGCGTTAATTACGTTTGCCAAAAGCGGCGGCTATAATTTTTTGTCGAAAAGGATCGGTGAGGTGGCGGTGCCTACGCTGGTGCTTTGGGGACGGCAGGACAAAATTTTGGGAACAAAGGATGCGGTTCGGTTCGAGAAAGAGATAGATCAGTGCGCGCTGATCTGGATTGAGGCGTGTGGCCATGTGCCCCATTTGGAAAAGGCGGCGGAGTGCGCTGAGCATATCACTGAGTTTCTTTCGCTAGGATAGGAGCCTAAAGCGGGAATAGGAATAAATATGCGCTATTGGCAAGGTTTGTTAGGGTTGAGTTTGTTATTTAGCGGCTGTCAAAGTGTTGCGACCGAGCAGGGGCAACTTGCTCAGGATTCTGTTCAATCGTCGGAGGCGATCGCACAAGCAGCCGCTCCCAAAGACACCCAGATACCCACCAATCTTCTAGTTCCTGAGCCAATTACTATTGATCTCGACAGCCTGCCTGAGCCTTATGCTTCAAAGAGCGCTAGCCAGTCTCCCAATGTTGTAGCTGTGCCTGCGAACGCAACGCTAAATGTGCCAGAAGGGTTTGCTGTTAATGTATTTGCCGAAGGGTTAGACAGGCCGCGATGGCTGGCGCTTACGCCAGATGGCGATGTGCTGGTTACCGAAACTAGAGAGAATCGAATACGGCGGCTGACGGACGCGGATGGGGATGGCGTTGCAGAGGGAAAAGAGACGTTTGCGACGGCCCAAAACGGGCTGAATATTCCGTTTGGCATGGCATTTGCAGACGGGGCTTTTTTCTTAGGAAACACTGACGAGGTGGTGCGGTTTCCGTTTTCGGCAGGGCAGATGGCTTTGGAAGGCAGGGGCGATCGCATTGCTACGCTCCCGGGTGGTGGCTATAACCAACACTGGACAAGAAACGTGGTAGCTGCACCTGCGGGCGATCGGCTGTATGTATCTGTTGGCTCTAAGTCTAATGTGAGCGAAGAGCAAGCGCCGAGGGCTTCGGTGCAAACCATGGGCCTTGACGGTAGCAACGCGCGCACGTTTGCAAGTGGCTTACGTAATCCTGTCGGGCTAGACTTTCACCCGGTTACGGGCGAGCTGTATACGACGGTGAATGAGCGTGATGGGCTAGGGGATGATCTGGTACCTGACTACTTTACGCAGGTGGTGGAAGACGCTTTTTATGGGTGGCCTTATACGTATCTAACGCCGAAGAACCTAGATCCTCGGCAGGTTTCTGGTGGCCGAAGTAAAGAACCTGAGCTAGCAGCACAGACGCGATCGCCCGATGTCCTCTTTCAAGCGCACTCAGCGGCCCTGGGTCTTCAGTTTTACGACGGTGAAACGTTCCCAGCACGCTATCGCAACGGTGCGTTTGCGGCCTTTCGAGGCTCTTGGAACCGCAGCGCGGGAACCGGCTATAAGATTGTGTTCATTCCGTTTGATGGGCAAGGAAGGCCAGTGGGCGGCTATGAAGACTTCTTGACTGGGTTCTTAATCGATCCTAGCGGGCCTACGACTTGGGGTAGGCCCGTGGGATTGTTGGTGATGCCGGATGGTTCCTTGCTGCTGACAGATGAGGCGAATAACCGGATTTATCGGGTGCAGTATCTAGCGGGCAGTACCAGCGATGGCCCTAGCGAGTGATGATCATACCCTCGTAGGCAATCGTGGCTTTTGAGAACTGTTCTCTCACGTCGCGCTGAAGCTGGTCTAAGGCTTCATCGTCCTGCATAGGGCTGTGATGCAGCATTACAAGTTCTTTTACGTTTGCTTTCTGAGCAATTTCTATGCCTAGTTCCCAAGGGGCAAGGCTAGTATCAGTGCTGGTCACACCATGGCGTAAATAGGTGAGATCGGAGTAGGTGCCGTCGTAAATAAGAACGTCTGCCTGGTCTACGAACTTTAGGAAGTCTAGATCTACGCAGCGTGTCGGGGTGTCGGTTGCGTACACAATGGTTTGACCATTCCAGGTGAGGCGATAGCCCATCGCTTCTGTCAGCGGATTGATAGTAAAGGTTTCTACCTTAATGTCTTCGATGTAGAAGCTGGCTTGGCCGCTGAGTGTATGGAATGCTAGCTCGGCCTGCATATTTTGCAGCGGCATCGAGAAGTGAGGCTTGAGCATTTGCTCGGTGAGGCAGTGCTTTATAGAAGCTCCGTTAGGTGCGGTGCCACCGTAGATGGAGAAGTGGTTGTGAGGGGTGAACGCAGGCTGGAAGAAGGGAAAACCCTGAATGCGATCCCATTGGGTGTGAGTGAATAGGAGATGCGCTTGGGTAGGATCGTCTTTTTGAGATAGGGTATGCCCCAGACCGACTAGTCCGGTGCCGCCATCAAAGATGATCCGTTGATCGCCGCAAAGAATTTCAACGCAGATGGTGTTACCGCCGTAGCGCTGGTGAGCGGGCGTTGGGGTCGGCACGCTACCTCTAACACCCCAAAACTTAATAGCTAGCTGGGTGACTTCTGGTACGACTGCTTGCGCACGACAGGCAGTGGCTGGGCGAGCGGTATTAACCATGAGAAGCAAGGAGGGGCAGCGGTTTATCTGGCGTCGATGGACTTATTGAGCCCAGTTCTAAAGGAAGGCGATCTCCGTGTTTCCATCGATTTTTATTGGAATGTCAATAGCAAAAAGCCCCAGGCCGTTTTGAGATGCCTGGGGCTTTCTATGCAATCAATGATGATTATCTACTAAGAAGCGGCTTTAATGCACTCGTCGATGAGGGGCTGCACCTTGTCAAGATTTTTCCAGCCAAGAACTTCACATTCCTTCTTTTCTAGATTTTTGTAGGTTCTAAAGAATTCAGCGATCTCTTCTAAACGATGTGCGTCAATATCATCCAAGTTTTTGACGTTGACGTAGCGAGGGTCGTCTGCGGGCACGCATAGAATTTTCTCGTCCCTATCGCCGCCGTCAATCATTTCCATCATGCCAATGGGTCGAGCGGGAATGACGCAGCCGGGGAAAGTGGGCTGATCCATAATGACCATACCGTCGAGCGGATCGCCGTCGTCAGCGAGGGTGTTAGGAATAAAGCCGTAGTCGTAGGGATACTGTACGGAGGAAAAAAGTACGCGGTCTAGGGCAAAGGCGTTGAGGTCTTTGTCAAACTCGTACTTATTTTTGCTGCCCGCTGGAATCTCAATCAAAACGTTGACAATACCTGGCTTGGGCTGGGCGGGAATGCGGGATAAGTCCACAAGGTTCTCCTATGTTAGGGCTATTCATTAGGAGGCTTTGGCAAGCTAAAGCAGCTTAGCTGTGAGCTAGGCCTCCGAATAGCATTTTACGGGAGTGCGGCTAGTTTTCTACGTTTTACTCACGGGCTTGCATGGAGAAGGCAGGCGAGGGCTGTGGAACGGTAATCTCGGCGGCGCTGAAGTTAGATATCGCATAGAGCGGTAGTGTGAGCGTCGTGGCAGCGATCGCAAAACCGATTAGATTAGCAATATGGCCGGGAGGCTGTTCGGATTGATGCTCGGGACTCGCAGATTCCATATGGAGTAAAAGAGGTAGATGCTAAACGAAAGAACACTTTTTTACAGAGACCGACATTGTGTAACTAAAGCAACACAACAGAACGGCTCACTATTGTAAGGCTAGATGTAGGGTGATATACAACTATCTGTAGGTACAGAAGCTTGGTCTATCACTATACTGACCAACCTTTGAGCACATGGTAGCTAAGAGTCATATTTTCGGCACGAGTAATCTTACTTTTGCAACATTGCTTTAGCTAACTCAGTAATTGTCACGGCTATCTGAGTAGTATATATCACTTTTACTTCCTGCGTATTGAACAGCTTGACACGATGTCGCGTCTCAAACAGAGAATTAAGTCACGCTTTTTCTAAAAGCTGCTTAATAGCCTGTAGTTCTGATAGAACGGCCTGTAGGAGTCGGTTTGTTTCGGTTTCGACAGGTTGGGCAACTTCAATAGTGACCTGTCTGATACCTAAAACGTCTTGGGCAAAGCGAGCGACTTCATGGGGATGGAACATGAGCGGTGCGTCTTTGTCGTTGCGAATTTCGGCATTGAGGCACTTTGGATTGAAGGGCGGATTGAGGTCGTTGACATCCGTATTTGCATATCGGTAAACGGATGCGCGGGAGCGGTTAAGAATCTTTTGAACAGACTCTATAGGGACGAGCTGATCGGCACCCTTGATAGCGATGCTGCTAGATGAGATGGTGACACTAGATCCGACTGTGTGTTTTGCCATGTGCGAAGACGTATCGAAGTAAGACCAAACCAAATTACCTTAAGTCTATAAACTACACAAGGAAGTCTCAATCTGTAATTTATAATGCTTTTGATCCGGCTGAGTCTTAAGAATAGACTTCAGGGAAGCGCAAGCAGTCTCGAAGTGAGAATTTAGAGTATTACAAATAGATTTAAGCTGACTCTTGTTGGTCTCACAAAAAGACAGTGAGAACCAACAAGATTAGTGCAGGTTGTCAGCGGCTTTAGAACTTATTTAGCAAGCTGAGCTGCTGAAAATTTTTCCAGCTTTTTGGTTGCAGATGCTACCAGGTCTGTTTCTGGTGGCAGCCTGAGGTTTGAGGCAAGGCCTACTGCCTGAAGGCACTGAATGAATGACCAGGTGAAATCGGGTAGGTATTTCACTTTGTTATGGGCGACGGTAATGCCCTGGCGAGCTGACCATGGAAATGCGTGGTGACAGCTATGCCAGCCTTCCCCGAGGGTGATAATGGCGACGAACAGATTATTTCGGCTGCGATCGCCTGATTCAAACGGTTGCGATCCAAACTTATGGCAGAGAGAGTTGACGGTGGCTACGCCGTGAAAAAGTAGCGTGGTACTGACAAAGAATGCCGCGAGGTATTCGCTGCCGCCGATTGCATAAGATAGTGCAGCGAGTGCGAGCAGTGGAACAAAATGAAAGCGATCTATGGCTTTGAGTACGGGATCTTTCTCAGTGTCTGCCGGTAGCTTTGCGGGTAGAAAATTAGTGCTGAGTAGCCACTTATAGTGCGACCACCAGAAACCGTTGATAGAGGCATGTGGATCGCGGAGGCGATCGGAATGGATATGGTGCTCGTTGTGGTGACCTTTCCACCAGCTTGGCCCCATTTGTCCAGCTGAAGATGCAATGATGCTACCTATCCACTTAACGGCAGCAGGGGTGCTATAGGCTCTGTGGGTTAGGAGTCGGTGGTAGATACCTGTAATAGCTAGCATTCTAATCCAGTAGAGAAAAGCAATCCATAGCCATGCACTGGTACTTAGTCCAGTGATTAGAGCTAGGCTGCAACCAACATGACAGAGGACAATAAAGATAGGACCTAGTGAATAGGCCGCTATGGTGGCGACGGAGTATTGCTGCTTAGGATGACCATCTAAGGTCGGATCGGGCAGCCGATACCAGTTGAGATAGGGACTCTGTGTTGACATTAAAGGTAGTTTCCTGCTCAGGTTTGAAGCTGTTTAGTACTTTTGTTAAGTGCTAAATAACAGACTTCACCATCGCATATTTTTCTATCTTCCCTAGTGGATCTATAGGTAGATAGGCTTGATTCTCACAGTTAGTCTTAAAATAAGATAACCTTGCTCAATATGAGTCTTGCATAGAAGGCTATAGTCTCAAAAGAGATTGAATATTAGCTTTGGTTTACAGCAGCCTAATCAGCTCGACTTTATCTAATTGGCCTAAAGAGGAAAGCCGCAAGCACAATGAATTTGTCATGAGCCACTTGCAGTACATTGCCTGACAGCATAATGAGGTCGGCAATGTTGGCTTTACTGATTTGCTGCTAATCCTTCGTTGGTCATGAACTTGAATCCTCACTGCTTGTAGTGCGATCTCAGGGCCATTTTATTCGAAAGTGCTTCCTTTGCTGGTACGACAACCAGCAGTGGCAATAGGCCTACGTAAACGCTTGCGATAATCAGAGACTTATGAAGCCGATGATTTCTGACTGTCATTTTCTGCCTAGTGCAGCGTCAAAGCTTAATTTGAGGGTAAATGGAAATCAGTTTGCACCGAGCATCCTCAACTTTCATCTGCTAACCCACCCCTCGTTGAGTGTTGTTAATGTCGGTTGACCAAGCTGAAATCTCACTGCGCAGCGTCTCAATATCCTCAAACTGTCTGCCGCTGACACACTGACGGATCATCGCACTTCAGCTGTTCAGCTACCCGGTCTAGTGATTGTCGCCACACACCTAGGTGTCCAGGTCTGCGACCTGACTTTGTAGGTTTTTGCGTTGGCGTAGCCTCTCGATGGGTGAGAGAAGTAGTGTTAGTCCTGCTGGAGTGATTGCTTTGCTGAAAAAGCTTGAAGCTGAGGTCGGCGCTGGCGGCAAACATGACAAAGCGCGTTTACATACAACCAGATATCGAACGATGGTGCCACGCGGTAAAATTTCACCAGGGGTTGCCAAATCTATTTATGACTACATGATTAGACATGGTGTAACGGCACAGGGAGCTTATGAGTATGGCAACTAGCGATGACTGGATTAGAACGGCTATCCGTTTGGAGCATAGAGGTTACGTAGGAGGCGCAGAACGGGACACCACGGGCTACTTGCAAGGCTCTGTAGAGGGACTAGAAAACAGTGTCATCGTGTATGACGGTAACAATGTTGCAGAGCTAGCCGCTGATTTTGTCAATTCAGTGGATGAGTACTTATCCGATTGCGAAGCCGATGGTATCCCTGCTGAAACTCCTAAAGTATTGTCTGTAACGTCGTAGTAGGCTGCTCAGTGATTCTCTCTTATCGAAATGTGATCGCCCCCTACTCTTCCAATTCCCATCTACCGTTGAATCCCAAGCGCAGCCTTTAGCAAATTTTGCTGATTACTCGGTGTTGTCAGCGTTGAATGCCTAGCGCAGCCTTAAGCGTTTCAATATTTTTGCCAACATTGGCCCTTCTGCCATAGAGCCCATACTTGTCGTGATGTGCCTGTAACTCCTCAGCCATCTCCCCTTCAAGCACTCTCTTTATGATCGTCTGAGAGCGGGTCGAAAGCTGCTTAAGCGTAGATTGATTAACCAACCAACGCTCATTATCATCAGTAGCCTGCTGGTCGTTGTACTGCATGATTTCCCGAATCAGATTAGCAATTTCCCGCTGAGTCTTGTCAGTGTGACTCTCCTCCTCAGAGTGCGTCTCCTGCACAGTAGGCTGCGTCTGCGTAGTCGCTACCGGCTGCATACTCCGCTGCTGTGCCACCGGCCTAGTTACTGGCTGAGCCTGAGCTACTGGCTGAGCCTGCCCAACCACTCCCCCCAGACCCCCAGCCAGTAGCTGCTGAAGCTGTGTCAACTGCTGCTGCGAAGCCTCAAATCGACTGAGCTGCGATCGCAACGTCTCAATTTCACTATTCGCCGCACTCAACTGCTGCCTAACCCGCTCATTCTCACCTTTCAGATGGGTGTTGAACTCATGAGCCATCGCCAACGACTGCTCAATTACTTTATTCGTGCCGGTGCTACCGCCTGCAACACCCACTATCTGTTCTGCTTCTGCCAGTTTTGCCTGAAGTTCACGATTCTGCTGCCGTCCCTGCTCCAACGCTTCTCTGAGTTCTCCTACCCGTTCAGCCACCTCCGTAGGTTGGCATTCCAATACCCCAGAGAGAGCGATCGCCGCATCGGCAGCGTTCAAAATTGCCTGCATCGTGTCTTGCTGGGTGCCAATGCTCATCTCCTCCTGAATAGCCAACACCCGCTGCTTATCATCTTCAGTAATGCCAATACGACTCATAACAATGTCCTCCTGTGGTTTGACCTCTGCTGGTGGTTTGAATGCTGATATCACCTCAACGTCAGGCTGTTTGAGCTTGATACCTTTACGCTGACCCTTCTGCGCTGCGATTACCTTGTCAGCAATTTCGTAGTCAAAGTAGTGACGACTGGCCGCGATCTTTCGCCTTAGCTCTGTCTGCCCCTCTTCGAGTATTTGATAATGGCCCTGAATCGCGGCTCTGAACTCCAGCTCAGGCACTTCAGACGGGCAATACCAAAAGGTAGCAATGGTGCTATATACCGCTCTAAAGAGATGCGTATAGAGATTGTCCTTACCCTCTCTACGTGGCACTAAATCAGTAAAGGTGCGATCGCAAGCCTGCGCAATAGCATGACTATAAGCCTGATTGATTTCCCGGTTGCTCATCCCAGAGGTATCTACAGCCCGCCGTAGCCGCTTCGTTGCAGAGATGACGCTAGTCGCCTTAACCAATGTTGGAATCTCAAACCGTAGCTCCACCGCTTCCCCTCGCCGCTTTAGAGATCCTGTAAACCAGACCGACCATTGAGAAGCCTGTTCAAACTGAGCTGTCTGCATCACCTCAGCAGCCCGTCGTCCGGTGACGACTGCCAAGCCCGCTGCAATTTCGCTCCATGAGCTTGAGTCCAGCAACAATGCCGCTCGCCTAGCAATCTCTTCTGGGTCAGAAATTGGCTTTGCTGTTCGACGGCCTACAGCTTGTTCAGAAGGCATATTGATATCTGTCCATTCCTCCTTAGTGAAGCCCACCTCATCTAGAGCTGGATGCTGAGGATCGATTGCTTTGATAACCTGCCGGACATCGGTAATTGGATTCTTTTGCTGTGTAGGTGTCTCTAACCCTCTTTGGGCCATTCTTCCCTTGATCAAAGCGTCCCACTGCCCTGCCTGTTGATGACCTGCTGGCGTGTTAGGTAAGTCGATGATTTGAGGTAAGAACTCCCGGAGCAGTGTTTTCAGCCACTGCGTTGAGCATTGCTCAAGCGCTTTCTCTGCTAATGGGGAAAGTGCGGACATCGTTTTCAACCGAGTCTATTAGCTATCTATATATACTATACACAAAATTCTAGTATATGAAACTGTTTTTAATGAGTAATTATAAAATTAGATATAAAAACAGAAGTATATAAAGTATGAAAAACGAATTCAGTATAGAAATTTGGAGGGTAGAGTCCGTTTGACCGCGCATTCATCCGAGTTGTTCAAGTGCAGCCCTGGTTTACTGGGAAATATCATAGATGTTTCTCGACCCCACACCCGTTTTTGCCATTAACGATAGTTGCGATCGCCTCTAGCGCCTGGTTTTGCCACAGCATAGACACGGCTAATGGCGTAGCTCTCAGTAGAGCGAGCGTAAACAACAAAATCCACCGCCTTACCAGCCGTAGCTCCCACAATGTCTTAGCAAGCCGCTCTGATGCTTGTATTCGTTTCGAGAGGTTGATGTCTAACATGCTTAACCACTTGCCCTGCTGAAAGCTCCAGCCGCTTTGTTTCTCCATGAGTGCTAGCTCTAGCCAAGTCGTTAAATTGTGCTTTGCCCCATTTTGAATATCGTGGGCTGATGCCAATATGCACATTGAGCAGGATAGCCGACTATTTCCACTCACATAGGCCCAGTGAGCAGGCCATCCCTTCAGCGCTGCTGTGAGATTTCCAGACTGATACAACAC
>CAWDNC010000005.1:0-151716 GCA_963803535.1 uncultured cyanobacterium
GACGTACGCCGACTCGAACGGCGGACCTCATCGATGTCAACGATGCGCTCTAACCAACTGAGCTATACGTCCTTGCGTGAGCATTGAATATACCATAGCAGTTTGCTTTAGCGCAATACTAAATATTGCGCTGAGCATTGAAAACTGCGTTCTCAGAAATTATCCTTTCTGCTGGGGAAAAGCGTCTTAAAGATACCAGCATTGGCCTCGAAAGAAAGAAAGCTAAGGCCGTGAGTGGTCAGCTTGCGGCCTTAGCGGTTAACCGTCTTAGGCAAATTCACGGTCGCAATGACGAATTCCCGATGGATGCAGGGATAGCTGCGTTTAGTACTTTTAGCTGGCGATTGATAGCGCTGATAACCGCATGAAAAGAAGCTGTGACAATATTGGCGTGGGTGCCGATACCGTAGCTCGTGCTGTGTGGAGTGGTAAGTTCAATAAGGGCGATTGCCTTTGCATCACTTTGAGCCGGTTCACGACTTTTTAGCGATCGCTCCTCGTAATACTGCACCTGCACCTTGCCTAAATAACTCGTCATCTCATCATCATTCAGCGCATTAATGAGCGCGTCAATTGGCCCGTTGCCTGTGCCGCTGACTGTTTTTTCGCGATCGCCTATCCTTAAACAAATTGAAACTACACTGTCTCCACTCACCTGCTGCGATAGCCGATGTGAAACATAGCCAATTGGCGCAACAACCTGGAGATATTCAGACTCAAACACCTGCCATATCGCCTTCGCAGACATCTCTTCTCCACTACTATCCATAGCTCGCTGTACTACACGACTAAGCTCTATCTGCAATCGCCGGGGCAACACTACGCCGTAATCTTGTTCTAATAAAAAGGTAATGCCACCTTTTCCCGACTGACTGTTGACTCGAACTACCGACTCATAAGAGCGTCCAACATCGGCAGGATCTATGGGTAAATAAGGAACAGCCCAGACATCTTTAGGGTTTTGAGCGGCAAAGCCCTTGCGGATGGCATCTTGATGAGAGCCCGAAAAGGCTGTAAATACTAGCTCGCCTGCATAGGGATGGCGAGGATGCACGGGCAGCTGCGTACAGTTCTCTGCCACGCGGATAATATCGTCCATTTTAGAGAAATCTAAATTGGGAGAGATGCCCTGCGTATACAGATTCATTGCCAGTGTCACCAAGTCTACATTGCCCGTCCGCTCGCCATTCCCGAACAAACACCCTTCTACTCGCTGGGCCCCAGCCATCTGGGCTAGTTCTGCTGCGGCAACGCTACAGCCTCGGTCGTTATGCGGGTGCACGCATAGTACGACAGCATTTCGGTAGTGCAGGTTTCGGTGCATCCATTCCACCTGGTCGGCAAACACGTTAGGAGTCGAGACTTCTACGCTAGCAGGCAGGTTAATGATGGCTTTGGTGGCTGCTGTTGGTTGCCATACCGCTAGCACTTCGTTGCAGATATCTTTGGCAAAAGAGAGCTCTGTAGACGTAAACACTTCGGGAGAGTATTGAAAGCGCCACTTGGTTTGGGGCTGCTCGGCTGCCAGCTGCTTGATAAGTTTGGCGGCCTCGATAGCTAGCCGTATGGTTCCTGGCTTATCTAATTTGAAAACAACCTGTCGAAAGACGGGCGCAGTTGCATTGTAGACGTGAACAATTGCTTTCTTTGCGCCGCGCAATGCCTCGAACGTTCGGTGGATTAAGGACGCTCTGGCGGGTGTAAGGACTTGTAAGGTCACATCATCAGGAATAAGATTCTGTTGTATTAGGTGGCGAACAAAGTCAAATTCTGTTTGTGAGGCGGAAGGAAACCCTACTTCGATTTCCTTAAATCCAATGTCCACCAGCGTGCGGAATAGGCGAAGTTTACGCGCAATATCCATGGGCTCAATGAGCGCTTGGTTGCCATCACGTAGGTCGGTACTGAGCCAGGTGGGTGGCTGGGTGATTGTTTGGCTTGGCCAGGTGCGATCGCGTATATCAATAGGTGAGAAAGAGACGTATTTATTAGCCGGTTGCGTCAACATGAGTTTTGAAATATTCCAGTGCAAAAGAGAGTTGAGAAGATGCTGTAAGCGGGCGGTGTGGAATAGGTTCAGGGCTGTCAGGGTGCCAGCATGAGGTCTGACAGCCCCGGCTCAGTCGCAGGCTAGAAATGCTGAAAATTGTACTTTTCATAGCGTTTTTCCCTGAGCGTCGCTCAGGTTCAAGTGCATATTGTTTAGCGGTCATCGCAGTCACTTTGCCAGCGAAGTGATGGCCAGTGAAATGATGGCCAGTGAAATGACGGTAAAAAGACTATTGGAGTAGGGTTAAAGAGTGTTTATGCGCGCCCGCGCAGCAGCAGTAGCCCGTGTAGGCTAAGGCTGAATATGTGTAGAGTGGCGGGCTGTGCTTTCATAAAGTTTGGATGCCGGGCGAACGCTAGCTGTGTCCTATCGGCGCTAGCGCATGGCACTTTTTGTCAGAATATGAAACACGCTAGCGCATGAATGCGGGTAAGTCAAGCTTGCACTACAAACGCCTTTTGCTATCAAGGTATGCATACAGCTATGGTGAGCTGTCTCCTACAGGGGCCGGAGCATCTAGCACAATAGAGCAGATTAAACAGTATCTATTATGGCGATCGCGTATGTCTCTTTTTGTCTGGCTATCAAAACCAAGAGGCCCGCGCTGAAGACCTGAATTAAACTGAACTTTGTTCGGCAAGACTGCTCTAATTTATAGGCTCCAATGGCCCCTCTCCAAATTTTAAAAGAAAGCTCAGGTATCTTTCATAGGTAGCGTCGTAGGCTCTTTTCTGTAGTGCTTTGTAGAGAAAACGCAGGCGAGCTGGCGTAAGCTTTTGAGGGATTATGGTTATGGGTTATGGTCTATCACATTTTGCCCATAGGAACATCAGCGATAGAAACGGTTGCATAAGATAAGTAAGGGTGCTGCTTGCAGCAGATGAGGATATAGATGTGGATTTGAATGCTGCTTTAAAGTGGCTGAGTGCTGCGGTTGCTAACAATATTGGACACTCTTTACGAGAGCCTGAAATCATCATTTTGAAGGGGACGTGGCGAGGACTAACCTACGAGCAGATGGCAGGCAGCTCAGACTATAGCACCAACTACTTAATGAGAGACGTTGCCCCGAAGCTTTGGAAGCAGCTATCTAATGTGTTTGGCCGATCGGTAGGGAAAACGAATTTTCGGGTGGCGCTAGAAGCCTATGCCGCTGCAAATTCAGCCAGTGCTCCTGAGCTAGCTGATGTCGGGTTTGGTCTGTCGGAGGATGTTTCCTCGCAGCCTTTTGGCGGCACCGATCCGTCTAGGGCCATTTTGTCTAGAACGCTCAGCAATCCGACTGGCGCGAGTGGGGTAGCAAGGGGCGGCATTTACAGACATCCATCGGTACTCTCGGAAGCGTTTGCATCAGGTGGTGCGAAGCAGAGAAGTGCTGACGGCGGTAGGGCACCGATTGCGAATGAGGCTGCTACAAGAGGCATGGGACAGGCGGTATATAGTGCTTTGCTGCCATCGACAACACTGTACGGCTATGAGCACGAGTTCGTGCAAATAAAGCAGTGGGTGAGCGAGGCGCTAGCGCCGCAAACGCCTGTAGAGGCTTCTGGTACACAGCTGCGATCGCCTCAGTTAGCTGGCCAGATAGTGGGAATTTGGGGACTGCGTGGCGTGGGTAAAACGCTGCTAACAGAGAAGCTCGTCGCGCAGATGGGCGATCGCTTTGAGGGCGTATGCTGGCAGTCGCTACAGAGTCAGCCTTCATTAGAAACGCTATGTGCTGACATTTTAAGAAGCTTGGGTGCTCAGATGGGGCAATCGGCTTCTGCACGTTTGCTGGGCATTATGTCGCAGAGCCCGCTGTTGATTGTGCTTGAGGGTATAGAGGCACTATTGCAGAGTGGCACGCTTGCCGGAGACTATCAGCAGGCATTTCAGACTTATGATGAGTTTTTTCAGTCGGTGGTGGGAACGCGTAGCTGTGTCGTAGTTACTGGGCTTGAAGGGCCTGCTGAACTAGTAAGGCAGGGAGGATACGGGCATGAAAAAAGTGTGCGATCGCTGACCTTAAGCCAGCTTTCCTCTACCGCTGCTACGGATCTACTTCAAGCTGAGTTTGCTGCTGAGCAACAGACTGACGAGTCCGATCGCTGGGCTGACTACTGGCTGGAGTTAGCTGCGCGCTATCAAGGACATCCCATGGCGCTTAAGGTGGCTTCGCGAGTAATTCGAGAGATTTTTAACGGTCAGCTAGACGTTTTCTTGCAGCAGAGATCAGTGCTATTTACTGACATTTTGAGGCTTTTGACGCCTTCTTTTGAACGGCTATCGTCTGCTGAAGTCAATGTTTTGTATTGGATAGCGAGTCAGGAAAGACCGCTTTCGCTAATAGAACTTCAGCAAACGCTGCCACTGCCGCTGGGGTCGGCCGATCTGATTTCAGCGCTAGATTCGCTTAAGCAGCGATCGCTTCTACGCATCGATACCAGCGGCGATTTGCCGATGTTCTATTTGCCTGCGCTGGTTAAGGCCTACGGAATGCATCAGCTGACGGCGCGTTTTAGGGAAAGGGCCACGGGCGAACCTGCTGACAATGATGGGGTGCGATCGCCCGCTCAAATCAGTGCCCATGCCTCGATGGCTCAAGTGATTGACTTAAGCCCGCCGACCGCTGAAGCTACGCAGCTTAGCCAGTGGCTACAAGGTCAGTTCGACGCTAGCTGGCAGTCTTTAGGCCGTTTGTTTGAAGACTCAGCCTATCCGACGATGCGACTGCGAAATGCTTACCATTTGCAGTCTGAAACTTTTGTTAAACGCTGTAAAACAGTAGATTTATCAGCGGCCTCTACTCAGGCGAGCGCGGCGCTACTCGTTGCTATTTGTCAGGATGCCGAGAATTCTTATAAGGTATGCGTTCAGGTTCAGCCTTCAAGAGACGCTAGCGTTTTGCCTGATAGCTTAGCGCTTAAGCTGCTGGATACTGAGCAGACTACACTCGCATCGGTGGTAGCTCATCAAGACGATACGTTTATTCAGCTGCCTTACTTTAGAGGCGCGATCGCTGAACCGTTTGTGATTGAATTGGTTCTAGGCGATCGCCATCATACTGAGACTTTTGTAATTTAGATGCTCTTTGGGGCTTAGCGTTTAAGGTTCAGTATTTAAGGTTCAGTGCCTGAGGCTTAGTGTTCAAAGACATTGCTGTGCTGACTTAAATCTAGCGCTACAAAGGTTGGTAAGCATTGGTAGCACTGCTCTACTAGCTCCCAGCGATTCTCTCTTTTTAGCATGTCTGTTAGTTTGCTTCGTAGTGAATGCAAATAGCGAACATCGTTGGCTGCATAGCTGAGTTGCTCTTCACTGAGCGCTTCAACATTGCCCCAGTCAGAGCTTTGCTGCGACTTATCAAGTTCAATGCCTTCTAGCTCTTGTACTAGCGATTTGAGGCCGTGGCGAGGGCTGTAGGTTCGAGCAATTTTGCTGGCAATTTTGGTGCAGAATACGGGCGTGGTGACGATGCTGAGGTGATGTTGCAAGGTCGCTAGGTCGAAGCGAGCGAAGTGAAATATTTTGGTGATGCTTTGAGCTTCTAGAAGCTGTTTGAGATTGGGCGCTTCGGTTTGGCCGCGTTCGACGCGAATAGCGCAGACGTAGCCGTCAGGATCGGCAAGCTGAATTAGGCACAGGCGATCGCGCAAAGGATTTAAGCCCATCGTTTCAGTATCAACTGCAATGGCCTCCGCTTTCATATACCGCTCCAATAGCTGCGGTGTTAGGTCGCGATCGCAAACCTCAAAATTCTCCATCCTAAATCTCCTCTTCCATAACCAATCAACAACCCTACAACAATTTCTCTAGCCGCTGACGTATCCGATCCATCTCGTCATCAGCGGCCGAACTGCCAGTCGAGCTACCAGCCGAGCTACCAGCGGCACGCCCTTCGCTTGATCTTTGTTCATCTGGCTTCACATTTGGGTCCCACGTGGTCTCTTCCACCATATTTTCAACCGGCGTTGCGAGCTGTCCTTCCGGAATAAATACGGGCTCGTAGCCAGCATCCGCAGCAAATTTCCTCAATTTCCTCGCGCTCTATTGCCTCAACTGTCGGTGTTGGGCTGTCTTGCGCCTCCAGCAAAATGCCAAAGCGAATCGCGTCATCTTCAGATTCAAACATCAGTACCTGATGCTGATCGCCAATCCGAATAGAATGAATTCCCTCATTGTCGGTACCCACATTAAACAGAACAACGTAAACAGACATCGGCGGTAGTATATAAATCAAGTCATGATGATTTTAGAGGATGCCCGTCACCATTGCGCCGCCCTGACAGCCTTGATGCCATAATAAAAAGGTTTTAAAATCCACAGCTCACCTCATCAGCGCACTCATGGCAACGTTTTTACTCGAAGTCGGTACCGAAGAACTTCCGGCAAGCTTTGTCAGCGAAGCCCTTGCACAGTGGCGAACTAAGCTGCCCGCTGAGCTAAAAGAAGCTTTCTTAAAGACGGACGGCATTGAGTTTTACGGTACGCCCCGTCGTTTAGCCGTGCTCATCAGCGGCCTGCCTGAGCGCCAGCCTGATAGAGAGGAGGAAGCGAAGGGGCCACCGGCAAAAGCGGCATTTAAAGATGGTAAGCCAACGAAGGCAGCAACTGGATTTGCAGCCTCTAGAGGCGTGAGTGTCGAAGATCTAGAGGTTCGCGATACGGGAAAAGGTGAGTTTATATTTGTGCAGCAAAAGATCCCGGGGCGGGAGACGGCAGAGCTTTTGCAGGAGATGGTGCCCAATTGGATTTTGGGGTTAGAGGGCGACAGATTTATGCGCTGGGGCGATGGAGAACTAAAGTTCCCTCGGCCGATTCGCTGGCTGGTGACGCTGTTAGAAGATCGGCTTTTGCCCGTGACGATTGAGAATGGTTCAGAGGTTTGTGTAAGCGATCGCACCTCCGAAGGCCACCGCGTATTACACCCAAAACAAGTGAGTTTCGCTAAGGCGCAAGACTACGTGTCAGCGCTAGAAAAAGCCTACGTTGCCGTCGATCCTGCCGAGCGCCGCAAGACCATTGTGCAGCAGGTAGACAAGGTAGCTAGCTCTGTGAAAGGCCATGCGGTTGTCGATGAAGATCTTTTGTCAGAAGTCGTTGATCTCGTAGAGTGGCCCACCACGATTATCGGTAAGTTTGACGACGAGTTTTTAGAGCTGCCCAGTCAGGTGACGATTACAGAGATGGAAAGCCATCAGCGCTATTTCCCAGTCAGGCCTGCTGCGGACTCCGATCAGCTTTTGCCATACTTCATTACCGTGTCCAATGGCGATCCGGCGAAGTCTGCGCTGATTACGCAGGGAAATGAGCGCGTGATCAGGGCTCGGCTGGCCGACGGTAAATTCTTTTATGAGGCCGACCGTAAAAGGCCGCTTGAAGACTATGTTGACCAGCTAGAGACCGTTACTTTTGAAGCGCAGCTGGGATCTGTGCTCGACAAGGTGAATCGGGTGGTTCAGATTTCGGAGCTGCTGAGCGATCAGCTGGGTCTTAGCGCTAAGGAAAAGCAGCAGGCGGCGCGGGCGGCGAAGCTTTGTAAGGCTGATTTGGTGACTCAGATGGTGAATGAGTTTCCAGAGCTTCAGGGCTATATTGGGCAGAAGTATGCGATCGCCTCTCAAGAACCCAAAGCCGTAGCCGACGCCATTTACGAGCACTATTTGCCTAAAGGCGCAGGCGACAGCTTACCCCAATCAATCATTGGTCAGGTGGTTGGCATCGCCGATCGGCTCGACACCTTGGTCAGCATTTTCAGCATCGGCAAACTGCCCAAAGGCTCATCTGATCCCTTTGCGCTTCGTCGAGCGGCGAATGCCATTGTAAGTATCGTTTGGGATGCGGGGTTAGCGTTGAACTTGCAAGAGGCGATCGCTCAAGTCATCGCAAACTTTGCAGCCGCCCGCCCTGCTACCAAAACCAGCGAACTCACCGCCCAGCTCACAGACTTCTTCTCTCAACGCATTCGTACGCTATTACAAGACGGGCAGGGCATCGACTATGACCTTGTGAACGCCGTGTTTGGTCAAGATGCTGACTATCAGGCTCGGGCGCTGACTAATTTGCTGGATGTACGCGATCGCGCCACCTTCCTTCAAACCATTCGCAGCGACGGACGCCTTGCTAAAATCTACGAAACCGTCAACCGCGCCTCCAAACTCGCAACCAAAGGCGACCTTGCCACAGAACCTTTAGATCCCGAAGGCCTCGTTGATCCAGCGCTATTTGAACAGCCTTCAGAGCAAGCCTTTTATGACAGCCTAAAAACGCTGGTACCCCAAACCCAAGCCGCTCAATCCGAACGTGACTATAGCAAGCTAATCGCTGGACTTGAGCAAGCCGCCAGCACCGTCAGCGCCTTCTTTGATGGCGACAATAGCGTTATGGTCATGGCCGAAGATCCTAAGATTCGTCAAAACCGCCTGAATCTGCTAAGCCTGCTGCGTAACCATGCCAGAGTCCTTGCTGACTTTAGCGAGATTGTAAAAAGCTAAAACCCAAAAGCTAGCGCCGCCAGCCTCTTCGCAATTTAGATAACAGCCTAACAACTTCGCAATCAGGCCCGAAGTCTTGTACAATCGCGACTTAGTATAGCCGGGGTATGCTTCTTACCTCGCAGTCGATTCGGTCACACTGCCCTATGAAAACAGCACACGTCATCGGCTTAGGCCGCTCTGGAATTGCCGCCGCTCGTGTTCTTGCACGTCAGGGATATCAAGTCACCCTCAGCGATAGAGGTAGCGCCGATCGACACAAAGATGATGCTGAAGCCCTTGAAAGTGAAGGTATCACCGTTAAGCTCAGACACTCTTTTGCACCTGAGCCTGACTTGGATCTGCTAGTTGTGAGCCCTGGTGTCCCTTGGGACGCGCCCGCTCTCGAAAAGGCGCGCGCACAGGGTATCGAAACCATCGGTGAAATGGAACTCGCTTGGCGCAGTCTCAAGCGTCAGCCCTGGCTAGGTATTACCGGCACCAACGGTAAAACGACCACCACTGCACTCGTCGCGGCTATTTTTAAAGCCGCCGGACTCAACGCACCCGCCTGTGGCAATATCGGCTATGCGGCCTGCGAACTGGCCCTCACTGAACCGCCAGACTGGGTAATCGCCGAACTCAGCAGCTACCAGATTGAAGCGGCTCCTACACTCGCGCCCACCATTGGCCTATGGACAACCTTCACACCCGACCACCTCAGCCGTCACACAACGGTTGAGAACTACTACAACATCAAAGCTTCCTTGCTAGCCAGATCGCAACGACCAGTGATCAATGGCGATGATGACTGTTTGATTCGTAAGGCCTCAGAGCGAGATCCCAACAGCCACTGGACGAGCACGAAAGGAAAAGACGGCATTCTACCGATTAAACCTGATACATATATTGAAGACGGCTGGGTCATTCACAAAGGCGATCAAGTTGTAGAGACTAAAGCGCTGCGGATGGTGGGTGAGCACAATCAGCAGAACCTCTTGCTAGCGGTGGCGGCGGCTAAATTAGCGGGGATAGAGACTGAGGCGATCGCGCAGGGCATCGCCACCTTCCCTGGCGTCTCCCATCGCCTAGAGCACATCTGCACCTGGCGCGGCGTAGACTTTATCAACGACAGCAAGGCCACCAACTACGATGCTGCCGAAGTCGGCCTGCGTTCTGTGGCTAGCCCGACTATCCTCATCGCAGGTGGTGCACCTAAAGACGGTGATGATACCGCGTGGATTAAACAGATCAAAGAAAAAGCGGCCACCGTTCTTCTCGTCGGTGACGCCGCAGATTCTTTCGCCAAAAGATTAGAAGCTTCTGACTATCATCGCTACGAAATTGTAGAAACCATAGACCGTGCGGTTGCTAGAAGCGCTGAGATTAGCAAAGAACAACCCATTAAAACCGTTTTGTTATCCCCGGCCTGCGCTAGCTTCGATCAGTACGCTAACTTTGAAGTACGCGGTGATGACTTTCGGCAAGTCTGTACAAAGTACTTTGGTGAGCTACAGTAGAACCCACTACGTATTAGAACTATGTCCAGTAGAGCAGTTTTGCAGTAGGAAAGGTCTGTTCAATCTTCTCTTCAAAGAATTCTTTTAGAGACTGTGTTGTTGGTTTGTCGTAGACGTACTTAATGCCGCCAAACTTGTTTCGCTTAGTTGTGCGTGCATCCATACCCATATCAAGCTTGCTTTTAGGATACCAATCATTCAAAACTTCTTTTGACTTTGAAGTGAAGCGGTGCGTAATGAGTTCAAACGTTAGGTTACACTCAAAATCTAGGGCATTAGCAAGTTCTTCAAACAAGTCGTCGTAACACTTTTGCCAGTCTGGGAATGCCATAATCGGCGCGATGACTAGGCCGATAGGATAGCCACCACCGCCGCGTTCTTTGGGTAAAGCGAGCTGACGGAGGGCGGCAATGCGATCGCTCACCCTAGCCGTCCCTCCTTCAAAGCTATGCGACACCGGATCGGCATTCACACTCGCCCGACATCGCGTATGCCCGTTGTGCTCAATGCCCAGTAGCGGCTGCACGTTATCAAATTTAGAAACCCACCGCAATCGCTTATCCGGCTGCTGACCAAAGTATCGAATGCATTCACCCAAGCTGCCCGTCAGGTGCTCTAAGCTCAGCGGATCGGTATAGCAGCTCACTTCAAAACTAGCTGTTGGCGTATCAGCACTATATTTAGCCGTGTTCTCCAAAATCTCCAACAGGTTCGCAAAGACACGAATCACAGGCGGCCCAGATAGACTGCTCGCCAGATAACAATATTGACAGTGCGCCGGACAGCCCTCTGCCAGGTGAAACTGCCAGTCCGCAGACGGTGGGATTGGCTGAAGCTTGAACGCACTCGACGGCGCAGTCACCACAGCCATTGTTTGCTTAGCTTTAGCGTAAGTCTCTCTTTCATTCTCACCGCGCAAGCCAACCACGCGATTGTTCTTCAGCTTCACAATCGGCAGGCCCATATCGCTGATACGCTGATATATCTGCTGCCCCCAAGGTTCCTCTAGCGCCGCAGGCGTAAACATCACCTGCTTCGGCATCCACAGACGCGTAGCGGATTGAGTCGTTAGAGAATGATCTAGCTTTATCGAGGGAAGGGTAGGCATTAGCGTATATAGGAGAGCGCTGCATCATCAGTAGATGAACCTCTTCACCATGAACCGAATCACGACAGACCTACACTATAGAAAGGCTGACTTCTGCGCTCCGAATATCAATCAAAAAGCAGAATACCTAGATCACTTCGGAAGCAACAAAGAGTTTGGGAGAAACCTTAAATCGATCAGCCAAAATTTTGGCTTGAGTTTGATCAATACTACGCTCACCGCTCACAATCTCCGTAACAACCCGCTCAGAACCTAATACACCAATCAAGTCAGCCTGAGAGGTGTTGCTTGCCGATAGGATATGACGCAAGATCTCGTGAGGTGAGGGTTCGTCCATAGAATAGTGTTCTATCTCATAAGCCTCAACTAGCGTCACAAACAGTTTGTGAATCTCCGTTTCTTCAGGCGTCCGATTTTGATTGAACGTTAGCCTTTCTACGATGGATAAGGCTCGCTCGTACTCTGACTCCGTTTCGATTACTTTTGGAGAAGCTTCTACAAGCAATTGACTATACGTCTTTTGATCAATAGTAAGGGTCATTTTTCCACCTATCCTTGTCGTAGTCAGCGTGGGTCAATAAATACTTATAAAAAACGGTTCGGCTTGTGTAATCTATTCCAACAATCAATCGATATTTGTTGCCCTTGATATTGAAAACAGTAAAGTTCCCAACAGACTCGGCGTCACGGTAGATTTTTCTTACATCTTCAAGCTTATCCCATTTTGCTTTTTTGACGACTGCATACCAATCTTCTATCACCTGAGCAATATCAGGAAACTGAGCGGCATCGCTGCGGAGATTTCGCGCTGAGATTAGGTGCATAGATAAAGACCTTTAACGGGTCAGATTTCGTTATGCACAAAGGTACTTGATTTTTTCAAAAGTATTTTCGCAGGAGTCAGAAAGCAATTAGTATCAGCTCCCAACCTCGCTCAAAACGCGATTTAGCTTTGCCGCTTTTGTAGCCTTCTAAATCCAAGGTGACATAGGTAAAGCCAAGCTTCTGAAAGGTTTCTACTAAAATCGGTAAATCAACTTTGCTAGCAAAGCCTGCTATTTCTTCAGGCATCAGCTCAATTTTTGCGGTTTCACCGTCTGAGCGAACGCGCAGGTTACGGTAGCCCAAATCGCGCATGTAGCGTTCGGCGCGGCCCACGCGGTGGAGTTTTTCGGTGGTGATGAGTTCGCCGTAGGGAAAGCGAGAGCTTAGGCAGGGTTGGGAGGGTTTGTCCCACCAGGGGAGGCCAAGCGATTGAGAGAGTTCGCGGACTTCTAGCTTGGTGATGCCAACTTCTGCTAGGGGCGATCGCACCCCTCTTTCTTTAGCCGCCTCAATCCCGGGCCGGTAATCTTGTAAGTCATCCGCATTCAGTCCGTCAACAACATACTCATAGCCCAGCTCATCTGCCAGCGGGCGTAGCGTATCGTGCAGCTCACTTTTGCAAAAGTAGCAGCGGTTTACCGGATTAGAGGTGTACTGCTCATTGTCCATTTCATGGGTTTCAACGACCTTGTGCGCAATGCCCATCTCTACCGCTTGAGATTTCGCATCATCAAAATCTTCTGGCATCAGCGAGGGCGAATTCGCCGTAACCGCTAAGGACTTGCTGCCTAGGACATCGAAAGCCACTTTTGCAACTAGCGTGCTATCGATGCCACCTGAATACGCCACGAGCGCTCGATCCATTTCGCTAAAAATAGACTGGAGCTGAGTTAGTTTGACAGTTAAGCGACTAGACATATGAAAGAGCAAAAACGCTACAGCAAGTGCAGCTCTCACTCTAGCGCTTCTTAATACAAAATCAGCTGCTGCAAAAAAAGTCTAGAACTGACGACGCTCAAACACGGTAACGGTGATGGTGAGTAAAAGTGCTGTGTAGATTAGGGCGTACAGCGCGTTTTCAACTAAGCCACCGCCGCTAGGGGGTGCCACAAAGCCATTGGCAATTTCGTTTTTAAGGTTTAGACGCTCCAAGTCAGGAAGCACTAAAAACAAGCCTTCTGCAACACGGCGGAAGTTTTCGCTTTCGGCAATTTTATCTAGCTCTAAAATATTTCGCGTTTCATGACCGACTGCAAAAATAGCCAAGGTCATTAAGGTCGCTAAAACCGTGCTAGTAAGCGTGCCAAACATCATGGCAGCGGCAGTCAGTAGCACCATCTCTAAAAACATGAAGAGAACCGCTAGCAGCATCAGGTTTAGCTGAAACGGAACGTTGCTGACCATGAATAGTCCGAGCATCACTGTCGTGAGCGCTGTGATGAGGAGCGCCATCACCAGACTCAGGCCCAGGTGCTTGCCAAGAACGAACTCTAACCGGCTGACGGGTTTGGCGATGAGCACCAGCACCGTTTTTTTCTCAATTTCTTTATTGATGAGTCCGGTGCCGATGAAAACGACGACGAACAGGCTGAGCAGATTGATTGAGGCTAGCGCCGTATCGAGGATGAGCTTGTCTTCGGTGCCTGCGGCGACTTCGGGCAGTAGGGTAATGGCCATCACCATAATGATGCCGAATACGCCGACCACGTAGAGAATGCGATCGCGCACAATCTCCAAAAACACGTTGCAAGCCACCGTCCAAATTCTAGAAAATGCTCGTAAAAATGACTGTGAAAACGAGTTCTCTGCCGCTACGTCCATTACCTATCCCAATGACGAATTAATCAATAAAAGCTGGTATAAGAAAGCTACCCATTTTGAGCCGTTAATCTTCACTTTTCCTAGCCATCTTCTCTAACAGGCTTTAGGTCAGAGCCATCGCTAGACACTCGGCCTAATCCACTGCACGGAAGGCAAATCTTCATCGCAGTCCACTATCGTTAATTTAGACGTTTGTGCCAGTCCCTCATTTTCCGCTGCGCCCTCTTCACCCACTAAGTCTGCATCCTCAATTGCCTGAACACGAGGCCTTTCTTCCGGCGTGATTTTGCAGCTTTTTTCAACGTAAAAGGTTTCGTCACGCGCAACCGGCCCCATCCAATCTGCCCGCAGCGTGAGCAGATAGCCGTCATTGAGCCGCTTGGGCTGAGGCACTGCCATTTGCCAAAAGATTTGCTCGGTGGGTGAGGTCATCGTATCGGTCATGCGATCGGCGATGCCTTCGAGATTGTCTTTGCGCTTGTATAGCCAGCGCTCGGTTTGGTACCAGGGCTGACCGCCTAGCTCGGAGGCGATCGCCTCAGCCGTATTCTCTACCAGCAAAATGCCCTGCACCTGTGGCCGCCGCTCCGTAACAAAGTCGTACACGAATGCGCTTTGGCTCATGTCATTTGCTAGCAGGCTAGGGTAGTTTGCTACCCAGTCTTGAATGCGAAAGAAAAATAAAATCCAGCTGTTCATCAGCAGATTAATTAACAGCGTCATCGCTAGCTGCTGCTGCTTATCGCTTTTCGGCGGCTTAAACTTTAGCTCCCAGGTGATAAAGTTTGGCAGCGCCATAATCAGCATTGAAATCATCGGCCAAGATGAAATTGATAGGCGAAATCGACTCTCTTCCCAAGGCCAAAACAAAAACGTACATAAAACGGCGCCTGTCACCCACGGCCCTATATAGAAGCCGTATAGTGTGAACCACTGCTTATTGGTATCAACAAACCACCATACTGCTGAGGTAAAGAATATCCAGCTGAGCGTGCTGAGCACATCTACCGGAATGTATCGATCCCCGTTGTAGGCCTCTAGCAGCGCTGCTATTAGCAGTGAAAATAAGCTCAGGGCCAGCAGTGTTTGCCAGGAAAAATAGTCCTTGGGCCAAAAGAAGTCCCTAATCTGAATGAAAAAAGTCTTGATATCCTCTGGCATTACACCCAGCCCTCCGCTACAAACCTGAGCAATAGCAGCAGCGAAATGGCCGTAAAGCTAGCGGCATTGGCCTGGATAATCGCGTCTGAAAAGCTAGACATGGCCTGCTGCGTCTCGGTTCGGCCTGCCCTCGCTCGAATGTAGCGCTGATCTCTAGAGGTTATCTCTACTTTCTTAGGCATTTTCCAGGCGTCATCTGAGCGCATCATAAACTCAATGCCTTTAGCTTTAATAAAGAAGGTGGCGAAAAAGGCTGCGAATCCGATGCCTAAGAGGATAGCGCCCGTTTCGGTCGTCCAGCCGTTGAGCAGCAGCCGGTCGAAGAAGATATAGCTGATAATTTGCGTTTTTATTGGGGGTGGGGAGAGCGGTTCAGCAACTAGAAAAGCGATCCAGCCAACGACGACGGCTGCTAGGTTTACAACTAGGGCGTACTGTACGCTGGTTTTGAATCCCAGGCGGAGCCGCTGCCGCAAAATACCCGCTTCAATAGAAACCGCCACCATGAGAAATAGCACTTGAAAGGCGATCGCCCTGAGCGGCAATATCGGTTCGTAGTCCATGCGCGCGTCTTTAACTCTACGTTTGGTGTTGCTTTAGCCAATGCATACGGCCTAATGCATATGGCTCAGTGCATATGGAAAGCGTATCGCCTTGCTGCTCAAATCACCAGACCATAACCCGTACACCACAGTACCATCAGCGCCCCTTGCAGACCGCCTAAGCCTAACGTTAGCCAGCGGTTCCAGCTACCCTTACGGCTCAGTATCGCCAGCGCAATAAACAGAGGAAATACAGGTAGCGTGAATCGAGGCATTGAGGCGATTCCCGCTGAGAGTGGAACCACAATAGAGTACATGCCAAATAGCCAATAGGAGAAGCCAATGGCCCTGTAAAACAGGCTCAGGGTTGCAAACGCTGTGATAAAAAAGGCACACTCTAGCAGCTTTTTGTAACTCGGCTCGCTCAGGCCCTGGCTCAGCGCCTGCCAAAGAGACGCTAGTGGATTCATAATTTCGCGATCCCAGGCGGTCTGATTCGTTTTGAAAAAGAGCGGATCGCCGGTCTCTCGGTATGTGTAGAGAGAGAAGGCCGCTAAGCCAACAGGCACAAGGATTAAAAATAAGCTGTTAAAGCGGACTTGTCTCAGGCTGAAGTCAATGCTTTTCAGATATTCGTATAGCAGTGGTATGGCAATTAAGACGCCGAGCGTTCGAGTGGCTGATAGCAGCCCGCCGCACAGGCCTGCCATCCACCAGTTGCGACGTTTTGCTAGGTAAAAGCACAGCAGCGACAGGAGGAGATAGAGAGATTCTGTGAAGACGCCTGAGAGGATGAAAGAGACTGGAAATAGGAACAGGTATTGAACTGAGCGGCGGGCAATGTTTTTATTCCACTGCATCTCTACGAGCTTGTAGAGGACGTAGCAAGAGAGCAGCAGGCACACGTTGGAGATGAAAATACCAGCTAAAAAGTAGCGATTTTCGCCTGGAAAGGCTCCCCCAACGCCTAAAGCCCATCCCATTCCTTTTACTAGCAGGGGATACAGCGGAAAAAACGGAAAGTTCGTTTGGTCTGGAAGCTCTATTAGCTTACTCGCCGTAGAGTAGCCGTTTTGAACAATGTCCATATACCAAAACGAGTCCCACACGCCCCACATATCTAGCCACGAATACCTCGACCACGTGACCTGCTTACCCTCACTCAGCGGCAGCACCGCATAAGACACTAGGCCTATCAGTATCAGCACCATACGTGTTGATATAAACAGGCCCAAGATATATCGTAGCTCTGCTGAGAGCGGCTCACGGGAGGGCGGTGGTGGCTCTTGCTGCGACACAACTGGTGTAGGTATGTGCAAGCGTGACTGTTGCTGTTTAGAAAACACTGGCTCAGACCGAAAAGTAGGGTGAGCAAAAGGCTGTTCAGCTGCTGGGCTTTTGCTCAGTGCCAGCGCATCTTCTTTGAGTGCAGGCTTCATGCTAGCGGCTTTTTGACTGCTAGCTCTACCAATAGCTTTTTTTGGCAATCCTCGCTGGCTCAAGCCCTCTTTGCCCAATATCTTTGTCACAGAGCAGAAACCTTTCTCTCAATCCCGTAAACATCTTGAATAGCCGTACACACCCCAATCTCTTTAAAACCATTTTGAAGAAAACACTTTGAAAGAGATGAGGCATAGACTTCCCTTTATAGTCCGCAAAGATGAACAAGAAATCAGGAGATTTTTAAGCTAGATGAGAGATCGTGTCACAAATGTTACACGCTACTTTAAGTCACTCTCACAAACGCTAAACAACGAGTGCTTGACCTGTGCACCAGTAGAGCATTAAACAACCTTGTAAAAAGCCTAAAAAGAGCGTGAGCCCGTCATCCCACGCTTTGTGACGGCTAATGCTAGCAAATACTATAAATAAGGGGAAAATTGGCAGCGTGTACCGTGGAATAGAGTCAATGCCAGCGGCCAGCGGAATGACAATAGAGTACATTCCTAGCAGCCAGTAAGAGAAGCCGATTTTCTTGCAGCCAAATATCAGCATGATGACTGTTAGGGCTCCAAAGCTTGTTTCTAGCAGCTTTTTAGAACTGCCTTCTGCTAGCCCTTGGCGCAGGCCATTCCACAGCACTACGATTGGATTTAAAATCTCTCGGCCCCATGCGGCCTGATTTGTTTTGAAGTATAAAAAGTCGCCTGTCATACGGTAGCTGTAGATTGAGAATCCTAGCAGGCCTAGCGGCACCAGCAGTAAGAACAGGCTGTTGGGACGAATGTTGCTTGGCTTGAAGCGAATGCTTTGCAGATATTCAAAGCATAGCGGTAGCGCAATCAGCACCCCAAGGGTTCGGGTGGCAGATAAAAGTGCGCCGCACAAACCGGCTAGCCACCACTTTTGGCGTCTGGCTAGATAAAAGCACAGCAGGGTTAGCAGTAGATAAAGCGACTCTGTGAAGACCCCTGAAAAAATGAAAGAGACGGGGAACAAAAATAGGTACTTAACCGAGCGTCTGGCAATTCGGGCGTTCTTTTCAGCTTCTACTAGCTTGTAGAGTAGATAGCAGGCCAGCAGCAAGCTGACGTTGGAGATCACCAGACCGGCTAAAAAGTATTTCCCTCCGGCTAAGTCTCCAATGAAGCGCATAAGCAGGGGATATAGCGGGAAGAACGGGAAATTGGTTTGTCCTGGGCTACCCTCGATGCTGCCGATGGTGGAGTAGCCGTTTTGGGCGATGTCCATGTACCAGTAGCTGTCCCATACGCCCCACAGGTCAATCCACCGGTACTTGGCCCAGCTGAACTGCTTGCCGTAGCCGGTTTCTGTGAAGGTGTAGGCGATGAGGCCTACGAGCGTGAGCGCAAGACGTGAGGCTAAAAATAGGCTGAAGATGTACCGTAGCTCTGAGATTAGCTGGCGGCGTTTGCTGTGGCGATTTTCTATCTGGCGATTTTCTGACGGGGAGGCTGGGCGATCGCCTCGATAAATATCCATCTGTTTTTCCTAAGGCGTGATGCAGGGCGAATGTGATCCCTTATTAGCTTGCAAAGATTCTGTGTGGCTAGGTCATTCGGCGTTAGTTAGTAGAATAAAAATAATTCAAGAATAATTCACGTCGCCTTATCTACCGGTTTTTAATTTCCTATGCCAAAAGCGATCGGCATCCGCACTGCTCAAAATAACTCTGAACGTCTCACGGGCCAAATTCATGTGTATGACGGGGAAGGGAAGGGGAAGTCGCAGGTAGCTTTGGGCGTAGTGCTGCGCTCGATTGGGCTAGGGATTCATCAGTTTGTAGATAGCCGGGTGCTGCTGCTGCGCTTTTTGAAGGGGCCGGGGCGGACGTACGATGAGGATGCGGCGATTGAGGCGTTGCAGCGGGGCTTTCCGCATTTAATCGATCAGGTGCGAACAGGGCGGGCTGAGTTTTTTGGGCCGGAGGAGATTACAAAGTTTGACCGGCAGGAGGCGCAGCGAGGATGGGATGTCGCGAAAGGGGCGATCGCATCTGGTCTTTATTCAGTGGTCGTGCTCGATGAAATTAATCCGGTGCTGGATCTTGAGCTGCTGGCGGTTGAAGATGTGGTGCGATCGCTCAAAAATAAACCAGATCACCTAGAAGTGATTGCTACCGGTCGAGGCGCGCCCTCACAGCTAATTGAAATTGCCGATTTGCACTCCGAAATGAAGCCACAAATTCATCAAGCGGCGGCTGAGATGGGAATCGAAGGGATTGAAATCTATACGGGCGATGGCAAAGGCAAGTCCACAAGCGCCTTAGGCAAAGCTTTACAGGCCATTGGCAAGGGAATAAGTCAGGATAAGTCGCACCGGGTGATGGTGATTCAGTGGCTTAAAGGCGGGACGGGGTATACGGAAGATGCCGCGATCGCTGCCCTCAGGAAAAGCTATCCCAACCTAGTAGACCATCAGCGCTGCGGGCGGGATGCGATTGTGTGGCGCGGGCAGCAGCAGCCGATTGACTATGTGGAGGCAGAACGGGGATGGGAAATGGCAAGTACTGCGATCGCATCCGGCCTCTACAAAACCATCATTCTCGACGAACTAAATCCTACGGTTGACTTGGAGCTACTGCCTGAAGAGCCTATCGTTCAGACGCTGCTTCGCAAGCCCAAAGGCACCGAAGTCATCATTACAGGGCGCTGCAAAAATCAGCCTGCTTACTTTCAGCTGGCCAGCGCTCATTCTGAGGTGTTTTGCCACAAGCACTATGCTGAACGTGGCGTAGAACTCAAGCGTGGCGTTGATTTTTAGCATGCAGGCTTAACTACCGATGCGCTGCTTAGTTCAATATTTACTCAGCTAAAAAGGCGAGATATTCGCTTAAAGAAGCCTGGTTTAGGATCTTCATCTTTAGGCTGTGAAGCGTGCGCTATTTCATATTGTTGTATTTCCTCAGCAGCTGTTGGTGCTGTTGGCTCTGGTACCGCCTGCTCCGAGATCACAACATCACTGGTCGCGACAGGGCTGCCACTGTTATCTTCAATTGCAAGACCTGTTTCCACTTCAGCAACATCAGGCGCAGGCATTTTATCTAGCGCGACTTGAGCTGCCTTCAAGTTAGGTTGAAGCGCTAGTGCTTGTTTGTAGTGACTTCTAGCTCGTGCTATCTCATTTTGACTGAGCTGAACGGTTGCCAGGTGATAGTAAAATTGAGGGTTTTTGTCATTAAGTGCGATCGCCCGCTCGTACTTCTCAATCGCCAGGTCTGGCTTATTTTGGCGCTGGGCCACTTGTCCTAGCTTGAAGTGAGCAATCGGCAGCACCTCATTAATTGTCAAAGCCGCGTTGTAGCATTCTGTAGCCTCCTGCAACTGACTTTGACTGAGATAAATATCACCCAGTGCTACGTGAAAGCCAGGGTTGTTGCCATTGAGAGAAATAGCCGTTTGGAAATAGCTGATTGCACTTTCAAGATCCTTTTGCTGCTGTGCCATTCGACCTAGCTTGAAGGGAACAGCAGCTGCTTTGCTACCGAGTGATACGGCTTTCTGATAGCTGCTGGCTGCTAGCTCAAAGTTCTTTTGAGAGAAATGGATATCGCCGATAAACTGATGAGGCCGAAAGTCTTTTGACTTGAGCTGTGCTGCTCGCTCAAAAGAGGCGATCGCTTCGCCATAACGCGCTTGCATTTGAGCAATTCGGCCCTTTTGAAAATGAGCAATTTGCATATTGTCATCAACATTCAGTACTGATTCATAGGCTGCATCAGCTTCCTCTAGTCGATTCTGCTTAAGGTATAGGCTACCGATAGCAGCGTATGCACCCACGCTTTTATCATTGAGGGCAACCACTTCTTTATAAAGCGAAACTGCCTCATCATCGCGATTCTGCATTTGGGCAATACGCCCTAGCTTCATTCGAACCCAAGCGGCTGGCGTATTGAGATCTATTGCTTTTTGATAGCAAGCTGCCGCCGATACAAAGTCCTCTTGAGCAAACCGGATGTCACCTAGCGACTGATGATATTTGAAATCATCAGGATTTAACTGGATTGCATACTCGTATGACTCAACTGCCTCTTCAGTTCTCGTTTGAATTTCAGCAATTCGTCCTAGCTGAAAGTAGGTGTTTGCAGTATCTGGGCTGAGCTTTATAGAATCAACATAGCTACTTCTGGCCAGATCGTAGTCACCTTTGCTAAAGAACAGATCGCCTAGAATCTGCTGTACTTTAACATTGCTAGAATCTAGCTGCAACACGTGCTGATAGAGCGATATAGCGGCTTGCTCACGGCCTTCTTTCCTAGCTTTTTCAGCCTGCCGCATATAGTCTCCAATCGTTTCAGTGGTTACTATGTCCATCGCGCTCACATATCTCCTATCGGTTGTTGCACTTCATTTCACAGCTCTGGTGATCGGCTCCTACGCAAGCGTGTTTAGAGCATTGAGAGCGGGCTTAAAGTCAGGCTTCAGCGCTAGTGACCTCTCATAATTAGCCCTAGCTTTCTCCAACTCATTTTGCTGAGACTGTACAGCGCCTAGATAATAGTAAAACTGAGGATTTTCAGAGTTGAGCGAAATAGCGCTTTCATATTTGTTGACGGCAACTCCTAAATGGCCCATGAGTTGAGCTGCACGACCTAGCTTGAAATGGGCACCTGCTAGTGATTCATTTATGGTCAATGCTGTATTAAAGCAGTTGATAGCCTCCTCTAGCCTATTTTGTTGAAGGTGAATATCACCTATGGCCATATGAAAACCAGGGTTGTTGCCGTTTAGTTCGATTGCCGATCGAAAATAATCAATCGCGGCCTCATTGTCTTTTTGCTGCTGAGCAATACGCCCTAGCTTAAACCGCACAATGGGAGCTTGGCTACCTAGCTCTATAGCTTTTGCGTAGCTACCGGACGCCTGATTAAAATCCTTTTGGGCAAACTGAACTTCACCTAAGAACTGATAGGCTCTTGAGTCTTCCGGGTTGAGCGCGATCGCTGATTGAAAGGCATCTGTGGCCTCTACCCAATGCTTCTGAACTTGAGCAGCACGGCCTAACTTAAAGTAAGCATTTTGTAGACGATCGTTAATCGCTAGCGCCGCCTGATAGGACTCAGTAGCGGAAGCTGCCTGATTCAATTGCAAGTAAACGTCACCTAAAGAGATATAAAAGCCAGGATTTTTATCATTGAGGGCGATCGCCTGCTGGAAAAACTCAACCGCCTCTTCATAGCGCTGCTGTATTTGAGCAATGCGGCCTAGCTTGAAAAAGACCCAGGGTGCTTTTGTTCCTAGGGCGACTGCTTGTTGATAGCTACCTTCAGCAGCAGAAAAGTCTTTTTGGAAGAATCTTTCTTCACCCAAGAACTGATGGGGGGCAGGATCGTCTGGGTTGAGCTGGATGGAATACTCGTAAGAAGAAATTGCATTGTCACGTTGGCCCTGCGCAGTCGCGATGCGTCCGATTTGAAGGTGCGCGTCAGGTTGCTGTGGGTTAATCGTGACCGCCTGAATATAGCTGCTGAGCGCCTGGTCGTAGTTCTTTTGACCAAAGTAAATTGCACCTAGAGATTGATAGGCCTCTACGTTGCGTGCATCCATTTCTAAGGCTTGACTGTAGAAGGCGATCGCATCTTCCACACGGCGTTCGCTCTGTGCTTTTTTAGCCTGCTCTAAACAATCTAAAACTGTCTCAAAACGGGTTGATTCCATAGAGATCGATTCCATAGCGCCTAGTAGTGGTTATACCTACGTTTTTCACGTAATTTTGCTGCTTTCCGGCTAAATTGCGTGCAGTGCGTATAGTTACAGCTGCACTGCTAAAACTTACGTAAATTAAGCAATAAGTATAAAGGCGTTTGAGAAAACTGATCCTGGCGATCGCTCAATCTCATCAAAACATCAAATTTTGTTAAAACATGCGGACGCCAGCTGACGGTCTATCTAACGGCGCTCATCGCTACAGGCTGTTGAACACTTTTTTGGGGCTCAACGCCCGCCATTTCTAAAATTTGAGGAATCAGATCTTCGCGCTTGACTGCCATCATGTGAACGCCCTGGCAAAGCTGACGTGCCGAGCGCACCTGTTCAGCCGCGATTTTGACGCCTTCTTGCAAAGGATCGCTAGCCGCCGCTAGCCGGTCGATAATGTGCTCAGGAATGTTGACACCTGGAACACAGCGATTAATAAAAGCGGCGTTTTTAGCAGACTTTAAGAGAAAAATTCCAGCGAGTATCGGGCGATCGCAGCCCTGTGCAATCTGATCCATAAACTTCTCTAGCCGGTCAAAATCAGAAATCAGCTGACTTTGAAAGAACTGCGCGCCCGCTGCCAGCTTTTTCTCAAACCGGCTTTGCAAACCTGACCAGCTAGGAGACTGTGGGTCAATCGCAGCGCCTGCGAAAATGTCCAAGCTGCCGTCTGTCATTACTTTATCGTTGTAGTCTGTGCCGCTGTTGAGCTGACGAATAACGCGCAGCAGGCGAATAGACTCTAGCTCGTGAACAGATTTTGACTTGGGATGATCGCCCGCCTTTACGGGATCGCCGGTAAGGGCCAGTAGGTTGCGAACGCCCAGCGCATGGGCACCCATTAGGTCGGCTTGAAGGGCGATCGCATTGCGATCGCGCCCAGTCATCTGGCAAATCGGCTCTATACCCGCCTGCTTGAGCAGCACCGAGCAGGCCAACGACGACATGCGTAAAACAGCGCGGCTACCGTCAGTTACATTCACCGCATGCACCCAATCTTTTAGGTGAGCCGCCATCTCTAGCATATGGCTTGGGTCACCGCCCTTGGGTGGCATGACTTCTGCGGTCACGACAAACTCACCTGAGCGAATCGCCGATTGCAGTCTGCTCTGAGTACTCAACGGCTCGCTTAACGACTTAAGGCCCGAAGAAAAGTCGAGAGAGAGATCGCGAGCAGATCGTCCGTTCGTTGCGCCGTTTTCTACAACACTCATAGGTAAGCTTAATAATTTCTTATGTGATATCTTACCTACTTTCCTTTTCAGATCGGGCCTACGCGCCATGATTGAAATGGGTCGCCTTCTACAAGTAATGCCGTTTCATCAGCGGAACTTGCTGCCAATAAGCCTATAGATAGCCTAATCAATAACAGAGATTACTGAGCAAATCCCATCGCTGTTTTCACCTTAGCTAGCGTCGGTGCGGCAACGGCTTGAGCCCTCTCTTTTCCATCAGCAAGTACCTGCTGCAAATAGGTGCGATCGCCCATCAAATCCGCATACTTTTCCTGAATAGGCTTTAGCGCTGCCACCGTCGTCTCCGCTAGCAACGGCTTAAACTGTCCCCAGCCCATATCCTTACATTCTGCTGCCACTGCGTCTTTTGTCTGATTTGAGAGCAGCTGATAGAGCCCCAGTAAATTATTACACTCTGGCCGCTCTGGATTATCAAACTCCAGCCCGCGCGCTGGGTCGGTTTTAGCTCGTTTGATTTTCTTAGTAATTACATTGGGCGCATCAGTCAAATCAATTCGGCTTTGATCCGAAGGGTCAGACTTCGACATCTTTTTAGTCCCGTCTGTCAAACTCATCACCCGTGCCCCTGAGGCTCGAATTAGCGGCTCAGGCACCTTCAAAATAGGCTTTTTCTCACTGCCAAACTGAAAATTAAGCCGCGCGGCAATGTCGCGCGTCAGCTCTAAATGCTGTTTTTGGTCTTCCCCAACTGGCACGATATCAGGCTCATACAGCAAAATATCAGCTGCCTGCAACACCGGATAGTCCATCAGGCCAACGCTAACGTTCTCACCCTGTTTCACGGACTTTTCCTTAAACTGAATCATCCGCTCTAGCCAGCCCAGCGGCGTAATACAGTTAAAAATCCAGGCGAGCTCGCTGTGCTCTGGCAGCTGAGATTGGACAAAAATAGTCGAGCGCTTCGGGTCAATGCCACAGGCAATATAAGTGGCCGCAATCTTCAGCGTATTTTCGGCTAGCTGCTTAGGGTCGTGAGGCACTGTGATGGCGTGCAAATCGGCCATGAACAAAAAGCAGTCGTAGTCAGCTTGCAGCTCAACCCAGTTGCGAATGGCGCCCAGGTAGTTCCCTAAGTGCATATTGCCGGTTGTTTGGATACCTGAGAGGATGCGGGGCTGGGCCATGAATTTGGTGCAGTGGAGAAAAGAAGGTACAGCGGCATTTTAACCGTCGAGGGGGATCTTCAGAGCATAGAAATTCTCACCGGAAATCCTGATTGACGGTTAGGACGCTACTGAATTTCGGCTTTGAGCACAGAGGCATCCTGTGGCCCCAACGTGAGCGCCAGGGGCCGATCTTTCTCAAAGGCCTTCACCGCCTGACGGTAGACGTCATAATCTGTTGGCAGCGTTTTTGACTCACCCGCTTGATTGAACGTAATGGTGTAGTCGATAGCCTTAATGATTTCAGGCGATTGCGGCATTTCTGAGTTTTGGCGACGATCCTCAATGTCATCGACCGTGGGCTCAGGCGGAAGTACGGGCCACCAAAGCCCTTTACTATCTGGCCCGGAGCCTGCTGCTTCGGGCCGAATACCGTTCACATTGACGACGGTGGTAGACTCAAAACGCTCCAGGCGGCGATCGTTAGGACGATTGGTGTCAGTTCTCGGCAAGTACTCTACCTGCCACACATAGGTCGTCGCAGCAGCGGCCTCAAAGTCGGCGGTGGCTTCAAACGCGTTTGTGCTGACCTGATTGCAGCTAGCGGTCGAGATCAGAAGGATGCAGGCGGCAGGGAAAGCCGATGCGATCCATTTGGAGGAAAGGAAGCTGTGCATGTTGGGTTGTGCGCTTTTATACGCTCAAGTTCTGCGCTATTAAGCTTAGCGCCTCTGGCTAACAACCGTGATAGAAAACTATGGGCGTATGGCTTAAGTTGAGAAGTATTGCAGCACTTCTCTGACGACGCCGCTCTTTCCGTGGCAGTGAACCCTAATGACTTCGCCTGTGAGCATACTGGTTTCCTTGAGCTGCTTAACGCAGTTAGAAACGGAGTGATCGACATAGCTAGTAATGGTCACCACCAAATCACAGCTGCCAATTTTGTCCTTAATCTGATGGCGACTGTTACTTTCTCGGCTGTGGGGCGGTACGTGGATACACCGTTTGAGGCCGTACTTTTTAAGCTCTTCAGTGACTTCGCGGTGGGTGGTTTCATGGCCACCGACTAGCGCTAGTGAAATGTTAGAGAGATCGATTAGGTCGAGATCTTCTGGCGATCGCACATCCTCCAACGTCAGCTCGGGCTCATCAAACGCCGCATCATCGCTATAGGCTTGCAGCCCTAGCTTGTGCTCCAAATAGATAATCTTGCTATCTAAGGCTGCATTGTCTGCTTTGAGACGCTTTATGCGCGATCGCATTCCCAGCACCTTCGCATCTAGCTCCCGGTTCTCCTGATCGGCGCAGTTAAACAAAGCGTTAATATCATTGCGATCGCGCTGAAGCCGGTCATAGCGCTGCTGAAGCTGATCGCGTTCCCGCTGAACCGCGTCGTGCTTATGCTGAAGCGTATCATGGCTCTCTTGTAAGGCTTCATAAGCCACCTGTAGTCGAATCAGCTGCTGATTGAGCTGTTGCTTCTGGTGACGGTCTTTTCCAGTGGCTCCCTTCATAAAGAGCTGGAGCGGCTGAAGCAGAGATTTGAACATAAGTCCTCAATCGCAAGGGCGCAGTGTCAATCGGCCATAAGATCTAACATAGCGGGTTTGATTGAAAATTGAATGAGAACTGTTGCACTTGTGCTAATTTTCTTTTATTCGTTCAGAAAAATTAATTCAAGTTAATTTCTTTTCATCCGTAATATTAGCCGCAGGCGGTGAGGCCGCGTTAGATAGCAGGTAGGTTGTGTAACAAGCAACACACACTCTTTCATTTTTCTTATGCAAGGCCTACGACGGCATTTCTTGTATAAAGGCACGAACAATCTCTTCAAAACTCTCATCGCCAGCAAAGCCTAGCTCAATGGCGCGTGTCACATCAAACTGACTGGGCCAGCCTGCAACAATTTTAGAAATCGTCGGATCTAGCTGATACTGAATCTTTTCAGCTGTTGCCTCGTCAGTCACACTCGTGAGCGCTGCAATCATCTTTTTCACCGTAATGCTTAGCCCTGGCAGGTTAACTGAGCGGCTATGGCCAAACTGCGCTGCCGGGATCGTCAGCGCGTGGATAAGATTATGGGTGACCGCGGTAGGACTAGAGAGCCACAGCGCTAAGCTAGGATCGACCGGACAGATTGCGAGTTGGCCTTGAAGCGGCTCACGAATAATGCCGCTCGCAAAGGAAGAGGCCGCAGCATTTGGCTTGCCGGGACGCACGCACACGGTCGGGAGGCGCAGCACTCGCCCGTCGATAAAGCCTTTGCGTGAATAGTCACCGATCCAAAGCTCAGCTACCGCCTTTTGAGTGCCGTAAGAAGATTGAGGCGTCAGCGCGGTTTTATCTGTAATGACCGCTGGCAAATCACCGCCAAATACAGCCAAAGAGCTTGCGAAAATAAGCTTTATGCCCGGAGCCTGCCCCCTTATGGCCTCTAGTAGGTTGCGGGTGCCGTCTGTATTGACCGCCATGCCGAGTTCAAAATTAGCCTCGGCCTGTCCGCTGACCACCGCTGCTAAATGATAAATCGCGGTGATGTCAGGCGTAATGAGCGTTCGGACGGCTTGAGAATCGCAAAGATCGACCTGTCGAGTAATGATTTGTATAGACTCAGATGGATGGGAAGGCGCGCTAGGCAGCACGATGTCGGCTAGCGTCACCTTTTGTAGGGTTGAATGGAACGGTGGACTAGTGAGGAGCTGCTGAGCCAGTCGCTGGCCCAGAAAGCCTGCGCCACCCGTGATTAAAATATGCATGGTAGAAGCCGCTGGTACAAGCACATTCTGCCAGAGAGACGGCTAGCAAGAATGTATGTCACGACGGTAGCACCAGGCTGGTCGCAAGGCGTCTCGAAGATTCAGTATTTTTAGGCGATCGCGCCTTTCATAAAAACCTTTTTTCAGAAGAAACTGGCTAAAAGGGGCAGATAAAAAAGCATTCGGCGAGGCGGCTGCTGACTGAGGGCTGAACACGTGACGGTATATTTTGTTAGCTACATACAGCCGCCGGTTTTGACGGCGCACTAACCCAATCATCATCAGCTCTTTTTGAATCCGGTTTCCCTTATAAAACACGCGCTGGCCTGAAGACACCCGATGATATAGCTTGCGCAAGGCTTTTTGGTCGGGAGACCGTTGGAGGCGATCGCGAATATCTCTGAGGTGAACTGGATCGTCTTGGTGCTGCCAGTCGTGAATTAGATGCACCTGCACCTGCGCTGCCACCCAGCGATTAAGCGTAGCAGGCGAACTTAACTGGCTTTCTCTTAACTGGCTTTCTCTTAACTGGCTTTCTGGCACCCCCTGTTCAGCGATGATTCTACATAGCTTTTGAGTTAAAAAAGGCTGACCGTTTGTCCACTTCAAAATAGCCTTCAAAGTAGCCACAGCATTCAGCTTATGACTGAGCCCCTGCTGCAAAGGCTGCGTTTCTGTCAGCTCAAAATCATTGAGGTGAACGTTTCCTGCCGTTGAGAACAGCTGTTTCAAAAGACTTTGCCCCTCGTCTGTCCCCTCAGCACTGAAAACAGATTGCTTTATTGACTCAACCGTCGTGCTCCCTAGCACCACAAAAGAGAGCGTCTTATACTCTTGTCGATTGGCCTGCAAGCTGCGCGACTTTTCAATCCAGCGGAAAAGGGCGCAAATGGCTTGGGGAATTCCTAGAAGATAGTCAATTTCGTCAATGAAGATGACCAGCGGCTTTTCTAGCAGCTCAGGAAAAAGCAAATCGCGGGTAAAGTGCTCTAGCCGCCGCTGAGAAGACAGCTGAGCAGTCGCTTCTAACCAGGACGTTATGGTGCTCGAATCAGAAGGGTTGAGGCTATCCCAAATAGAAGCAATTAGTGGCTTGTCCCATGGGTCATTTTCCTGGCTATTCTGGGCATTGAGTGAGCAGCCCATCTGGGTGGCCTGCACCGTAGCGCAGCGATAGCCACCTTCTTCCAAGCGGCGGCGCACTCTAATTCTCAGCGAAGATTTTCCGGTTTGGTGTGGCCCTAGTACGTGACAAAACAGCCCCTGACGAATTTTGTAGTACAGGTCATGATCGGCTTGACGACTTACATAGGTGGGATCGTTCCAGGCTAGGCTACCTCCGGCTTTATAAGGTGAATAGGTTGGCATCACAGGTATAAAGCTGCTGGGCAGCCATAGAACTTGTACATGCTTATGATGCGGGCTTACTAGGGGCGATCGCTTCCTGCTGCTGGAGAGATTGCCCCGTCTAACCGGGTAGTTTTGCACCTACCCGATCGGGTAGGTGCTGAGCAAACCGGCACGCGCGAACAGCAAACGCTAAAATCCTGGACAGTGGTGGATTTGGCTGTAGGCCTTCAAGAGTCATGACTCAACATATTCTCGGTATAGATATCGGTACGACCAGTACAAAAGCCGTGCTGTTTTCAACCGATGGCAGGATGATCGCTCAGCATTCGGTCGGCTATCCGCTGCTTTCTCCTCAGCCAGAAATTCAGGAGCAAGATCCTGAAGAAATTTATCGGGCCGTCATCGGCAGCGTTCAGGGCCTCATCAGCCGCTATCCCGAGCAGGCAAAGTCTCTGGTTGGCGTGTCGTTTAGCTCGGCAATGCATAGCCTGATTGCCGTTGATAGCGAGGGCAGAGCGCTCACGCACAGCATTACGTGGGCCGATCGCCGCAGTGCCGCTTGGGTCGATAAAATTCGGCAGCAGTGCGACGGACATGCTCTATACGTTCGCACCGGGACACCGATTCACTCAATGTCTCCACTGGTTAAGTTGATGTGGCTGCGCAGCGAACACACGGAGCTGTTTGAGAAATCGGCCAAGTTCATCTCTATTAAAGAGTTTGTGCTTTACCGCTGGTTTGAGCAGTATGTGGTGGACTACTCGATTGCAAATGCGACGGGCCTGTTCAATATGGAAAAATTGGACTGGGACGCGGAGGCGATCGCCTTAGTCGGCATTACACCGCAACAGCTGCCAACAATAGTCCCTACCACTCATATTCTCAGCGGCATCAACAAAGACGCCGCAGCCGAAATGGGCCTTTCTGCCGATCTTCCTGTTGTGGTTGGCGCCAGCGACGGCGTGCTTGCAAACTTAGGCGTGGGGGCAACTACCCCAGAGACGATTGCCATTACCGTAGGCACTAGTGGCGCTGTAAGAGCCATGCTGAGCCATCCGCAAACCGATGAGAAAGAGCGATTGTTCTGCTACGCGCTCACCCCAGATCGCTGGGTTATGGGCGGTGCTATCAACAATGGCGGCATTATATTGCGCTGGGTGCGCGACCATTTAGCAGACTCAGAAGTTGCAACAGCCAGGCTATTGCGCACAGATGCCTACGATCTTTTAACTGAGATTGCCGCAACCATTCCGGCTGGAGCCGCTGGCCTGATTTTTCATCCTTTTTTAGCCGGAGAGCGCGCGCCTGTCTGGGATGCAAATGCCAGAGGCAGCTTTTTTGGGCTGGGCTTAAACCACACTAAGGCCCACCTCATTCGAGCTGTACTAGAAGGCATTGTCTACAATCTGCATTCAGTCGCAGTCGCCTTAGAAACGGCCGTCGGCCCAGCCAAAAACATTCGAGCGACAGGCGGATTTGCGCGATCGCCCTTTTGGCGACAGATGCTTGCCGATGTGTTTGATAGAACCGTTATTTTCCCTAAAAACTACCAGGGCTCTAGCTTTGGCGCAGCCGTTTTAGGCCTGTATGCGCTAGGTCAGCTCTCTAGCTTAGACAGCTCGCTAGAAATGATAGGGCCAACCTACGACCATCAGCCCATTGCCGAAAACGTTGAACAGTATCGAAAGATACTGCCAATATACGAACAGCTACTGGAGAGCTTTATTCCGCTCTACAGCGAAATGTCTTATCTTTAGGCGATCGCAACCAACTACTCAGTCCTTTAGACTTGTACCTTGGCCAGACAATGAAAGCGAGCAGACTTCCATGGACTGAATCAAGCCTTGCTCAAAAGTGAAACGGTGGCCAACATGCTCGTCGGCAAGTACTGCCCCAGCTAGATCGCGCACGACCTGATGCACCTCAACCAACACCTGCTCACCCTCTTCTCGGTGAAAGGTCACTGGCTCAACTTTTCCATTAATCTCGCTCCACTGCTCTGTCCAGTAAGCACGGACTTCTTCAGGCCCACGGACAAAACCGCCTTTGAACGCTCTCGGCCAATGTACGTCGGGCGTCATAAGGGCGAGGGCCGTATCAATGTCACGCGCGTTGAAGGCTACGTATGCTGCACGTAGCAGCTCAATTTCTGGTGCAGGTTGATCTGGCATTGGCATAGTCGCGACTATCTCCTTTTGTGAATACTCATACGATAGTCTTAGCCTCAACCTGCCGTCTCATCTCATTCTGCTAAAACTATCCCGATCCTGCTTGGGATATGCACCCTTCACTGGGTTAAAAACCCATCATGAATCACGCAACCTCTACACTTGATCTTGCAAACCAGCAGGAAGCTGCACGATTGCTCCCGCAAGCGCCTTTAGTCGCTAGCTATGATACAGGATGGCAAGGGATAACCTTCACTCACTACTGCCATCCTCCCCATGAAACGGTGGAGCATTGCCTTCTACAGCATTCACTGGTTATCACAGACCCCAAAAGCTGCTTTCAAGCAGAGCGACGTTTGGATGGGAAAATTAAGCACTACGCTCACGGCAATGGTCGCGTAGACATCATTCCAGCCTTTTTAAGTCATCAGACAAGCTGGAATCAGAAAGCTGAATTTTCAGTGATTGCGATTTGTCCAACGTTGCTCAATCAATCTACTCAGGAACTGAGGCAGCGTGAAATAGAACTGATTCCACAGCTTTCAATAGACGATTTGGTCATCCAACAGCTGGCCCTCGCACTCAAGATGGAAATCCAGACGGGCTGTCGGTCTGGCAGGCTGTATGGAGAGTCTTTGGGAATAGCGATCGCTGCTCGTTTGGCGTTGAACTATGTGGTCAGCAAACCTTTATCCGCATCTAAAGCCAACGGGTTATCCCAATCACAGCTGGCACGAATCGTTGACTATATGAAGGCAAATTTGGCACAGGATCTATCGATTGCGGATTTGGCGACCCTGACAAACATGAGCGAATCTCACTTTAGTCGCTCCTTCAAGCAGTCAGCGGGAATGGCACCTTATCGGTATTTGATGCAGCAGCGCGTGAAACGAGCTGAGCAGCTATTGAAGCAACAATCGGTTGCCATTAGTACCATTGCCTTAGATTGCGGCTTTGCAAATCAAACTCATTTAACAAAAGTGTTTCGTCAAATGACAGGAACGACGCCCAAAGCTTATCAAAAGCGATGAGCCAAAGTAGATTTTTTGGTTACAGCGTTAGCTTAATTGAGCGGTTACCACGACGTTTCGCCTCATAATGTCCATAACTGAGGTGTCGATATGAAACGATGGTGGTCAGCTTTTCTGAACTCTATGGATGGAATGGTTTCCGCATGGCGTGGTGAAGCTGCTTTTCGGCAAGAAGTGGTGCTTGCTATCTTTGCTATCCCGATTGCGGTGTTTATTGCACCTGATGCCGTATCGATGCTGCTGCTGATTGGCTCAATCCTGATTCTGCTAATTGTCGAACTGCTGAATACAGCGGTTGAAGCAACGGTTGATCGCATTGGATTACATCGCGACGATCTGGCAAAAAAAGCTAAAGATACCGCCAGTGCTGCGGTGCTGATAGCACTCGTCAACGCTGTGATGGTATGGGCTGTTGTTTTAGTAGGCCTATGGCTGACTTGATTCGATCGTGGCGAGAACGGTTCCAATTAGATAGAGACGCTATGCGAACTATTAGGCTTGGCCGTTTCCTATAGATGTGTCAAATCTATTTCTAAAGGTATATAAGCAAAATCAATGATTGTCATTGATTCTTTCATAAAGTTGAGGCTAAGGTCGCCGCTTCCTGCTGACCCACCTTGTCCCGTATTGCTACAAACCTTGCATAGTCGGCTCTCAACAATTTTTACCTTACATCAATACTAATCCCGACTATTTTTGTCGGGTATGATTGCTCGGTAATATTTAGCGTGCTAACATTTGTCCACTTCAATAGAAATAGGTCTACAAAAGCCTGTTTCAATGCCTTGCTACCTCATATTTGCAAAGGCTGCTTCTAACACCACCGTTTCTTCGGGGATCTAGATTTATGACTCAAGCCATCGATAGACCCATTGCCGCTAATATTTCCTCTCAGGCCACCACGCTTCAAAAAACCTTCACGGCGCTTCAGTGTAAAGAGTGTGGTGAGCAGTATGGCTTAGGTGCTAAGCACGTTTGTGAAGATGTGTGCTTTGGCCCGCTAGAAGTGGCTTACGACTACGATGCCATTCGCAATCAGGTCTCTCGCGAAACAATTGAAGCTGGCCCACACTCTATCTGGCGCTACAAGGCATTTTTGCCCGTTGAAACCGATACGCCGATTGATGTCGGTACGGGCATGACGCCTTTGGTCAAAGCAAATCGTTTGGCTCGTCAGCTCGGTCTTAAAAATCTCTACATTAAGAACGACGCGGTAAACATGCCGACCTTAAGCTTTAAGGATCGGGTGGTTTCGGTGGCGCTTACTCGGGCTAAAGAGCTGGGTTTTTCGACGGTTTCTTGTGCGAGTACGGGTAACTTGGCGAACTCTACAGCTGCGATCGCAGCCCATGCAGGCCTAGAATGCTGCGTCTTCATCCCCGCTGACTTGGAAGCGGGCAAAATCCTCGGCACCCTGATTTACAACCCCACGCTAATGGCTGTAAAAGGCAACTACGATCAGGTCAACCGCCTGTGCTCTGAAGTCGCTAACACTCACGGCTGGGGCTTTGTCAACATTAATCTTCGCCCTTACTACTCTGAAGGGTCTAAGACGCTTGGCTTTGAAGTAGCCGAGCAGCTGGGTTGGAAGCTGCCTGACCATGTGGTTGCTCCGCTGGCCTCTGGCTCACTATTCACCAAAATCCACAAGGGCTTTAACGAGTTCGTCAAAGTGGGCCTGGTAGAAGAGAAAGCGGTTCGCTTCAGCGGCGCACAGGCTGAAGGCTGCTCTCCCATTTCTCAAGCCTTCAAAGAAGGTCGTGACTTTATCACGCCCGTTAAGCCCAACACCATTGCTAAGTCTATTGCTATTGGCAACCCCGCAGATGGCATGTATGCGTTAGAAGTGGCGCGTAAAACCAACGGCAACATTGAAGATGTGACCGATGCCGAAATCATCGATGGCATGAAGCTGCTGGCTGAAACGGAAGGTATCTTCACTGAAACCGCAGGCGGTACCACGATTGCGGTACTCAAGAAGCTAGTAGAAGCTGGCAAGATTGACCCTGAAGAAACAACGGTTGCTTTCATTACCGGCAACGGTCTGAAGACGACTGAATCGGTTCAGGCCTACATTGGTGAGCCGCTAACCATCGAGCCTAAGCTAGACAGCTTTGAACAGGCGTGGGAGCGAGCAAACACGCTGAATCGTTTGGAGTGGCAGCAAACTCAGGTTTAATAGTAAAGTTCAAGTACCCCGAAGAAACATGTCCGTCAAGGTTTTAATTCCCACCCCTCTGCAAAAGTTTACTAATGATGAAGCGACCGTTGAATGCGATGGCGGCAACATCGTTGAACTAATGGACACGCTAGAAAACAAGTTTCCTGGCATTAAAAAGCGTCTGTGTGACGATAGCGGTGAGCTTCGTCGCTTCGTGAACTTTTACGTGAACAGCGAAGATATTCGCTTTTTAGACAACAAAGAAACCGCGCTCAGCGATGGCGATGAGGTCAGCATTGTTCCTGCGGTAGCGGGCGGCTAGCCTCTGCTATAGTCTGTTTGAAAATAGTCTAAAGCCACCTGTACCAGATTATGAATGGGGATGGGTGGCTTTATTTTTCTGCGGATTTTTTGACGGGGAGTATGATCACAAACTCTGTTCCTTTTTCGACTTCAGAGCTTACGGTGAGCGTACCGCCATGCTTTTCAACCACGATTGTGTGAGAAATGGCTAGGCCTAAGCCAGTGCCCTTACCCACTGGCTTTGTTGTAAATAGATGATCGAAAATGCGAGTTTGGATGTCGGGTGCGATGCCAGGGCCGGTGTCTGCGATCGCAATTTTCACCCTATCCAAATCTACCTGGCTCGTTGTAATCGTAATAGCACTAGGACTTTTCTTGGTCGCTTCAGCAACTGTCCAGTGCTCACTGGCCTCGTGTATTGCTTCAATAGCATTGGCAATCAAATTCATAAACACCTGGTTTAGCTGTCCGGCAAAGCAGTGGATGTCTGGCAAGTCGCCGTACTCTTTTCGCACTTCAATAGGTGGCCTAGCATCTTTAGGCTGTAGCCGATGCTTCAAAATCAACAGCGTGCTGTCAAGCCCAGCGTGCACATCAAAGGCCGTTTTATAATCTTTATCAGCCCGAGAAAACGTACGCAGGCTATTGCTAATGTCGTGAATACGGCTAATGCCAAAGGCCATCGAATTTAACAGATTAGGCAGATCTTCTCGAATAAACTCGACGTTAATATCTTCCATCTCATCTAAAATGTCTGCTCTAGGCTCATCTTCTACTACCATATCCAAGACGCCGAGAATGTCTTTAATGTAGTTAAGTGCAGGCTTAAGGTTACCTTTTAAGAAGTTGACAGGATTGTTGATCTCGTGAGCAACGCCAGCGACCAGGTTCCCGAGCGCTGACATTTTTTCACTTTGCACAAGCTGCATATGAGAGGTCTGTAGTTCTTCTAGTGATGTTTGTGCCTGACGGTACAGCCGCGCGTTCTCTAAAGAAATAGCTGCCTGTGTGCAAATTAGGTTTAAAACCTCTACCCGGCGATCTGTAAAAGCTCCAATGGTAAGGTTGTTCTCTAAGTACAAAATAGCAATGAGCTTGCTTTGCTTGAGAATCGGTACGCACAAAATGCTCTTGGGCTGACGGCGTAGTACGTAAGGATCAGCCGCAAGGCTAGGATGAACCGCTGCGTTGAAGATAACCGCAGGTTCTTGCGTGTGTTTTACCTGGTTGATGAGCGCAGTAGACAGTAGCTCGCCTGTTTTAATGGGCGTTGACTGCAAAAACTCAGGCGGCTTTCCTAGCTCAGAAAAGGCCTCTATCACCCACACATCCTCAGATTTGTGGGCTGAAGGCTGTTCCTCTTTGGGTAGCATGAGCGCGCATTTGTCAGCGCCTGCATTTTGTATCACCGCTTTTAATAGCGCCGCCAACAGTTTTTCTAGCTCAATTTCACTAGAAAGGATTTGAGAGGTCTTGAGCAGTGTTGCTAAATCGATGACTTCTGAAGTGCTTGAGCCGTGCGTCGTTGTAGACTGCGTGCTAGCGTACGCCAGAATGGTATCAGTTGAAGATAAATTCTGTTGTTGTTTTGTCAGCGCAGATTCTAGGAGTTTGGGATAGCGGGTTTCTAGGTCCAACACTTTTGCGCCTGCGCCCCATCGGCTGTAAGCGTAGTAGGCGTCTATCATGTGGCTTTGGGCAATGCGCCCTTTGCCCCACTTTAGGTAAAACTGGGCGGCTAGCTCATGAGCCAAGGCTTCTTCGTGAACAAAGCGGTTGGCGGCCGCAAGGGCGATCGCCTGATCGTAATGGTCAATGGCATCGGCTTTGCGGTTTTCTACTCGCGATCGCTCAGCTTCTACCAAATGCCAGCGGTGCAATTGATTTTCAGGCGCTAGCGCCGCCCAGTCTTTCAGCTGAGTTTGATTGGCTTCTAATCGTTGGCGCAGTCCCTCCTTCGGAGAATCGCCATCTAAATCATTCGCCTCTAATACTGCCAAACAGCTCAGCGCATCGTAAAAGCAGACCGCGGGAAGCCACTGCGAACTGCTCAGCGCCTGCAAATACTGACGAGCCTCGCCAAAACTTTCTTCAGCCTTGCGCGGCTTCGCAAACAGGTAGGCCAGCATTCCTTTGTGAATGTGCAAAAGCGCCAGCCCAGTCATATCGTTGGTTGCTAGATGGGTCGGCAGCATGGTTGCTTCGCTGTAGGCCTCTCCCTCAATTAGGACAGGTGTCGCGCTATGGCCCAACAGATTGAGCACCGTTTGCTGATGCAGGCTGAGGTAGTTGCCCGCTGCCGTTTGCTGAATCTGACTGACGCGTTGGCAGTCGCGCCTAATTTGACTCCGCAGCCGCTTCAGCCCTTCTCCAGATAAAAAAGCGTGATAGCAGTGGTTACAAAGCGACCACGCTGCATACTCACTGTCACCATTAAGCAAACCGCTCCGATAGTTCTCTGCTAGGGGCTGTAACGATGCTCGTATGGAAGCCTTCCACGGGTGTACCAAAAAGTAAACAATCGCCACCACTCGCGTTTTAATCTCGCCCGCTGGCATTTTTTCTAGCAGCTTCAGCGCTAGCTGGCCCATGTCGTAGCCTTGCTCGGCTGACTGCGGGTGCGCGCACAGCAGCACCCCATACCAGGCATACAAAAATGCAGATAGCGGGCTGTTGCCGAACTGCAAGCAGCGCTTAATACCGGCACAAATCAGCAGCGGCAGCAGCTCGGGTCTGGCGATGTAGGCCGCAGAAACAACCTTGCTGAGCAGCCGCATAATGACTAGAGACGCGGCGTCGGTCATCTCGGGCAAATCGATCAGCGTGGCCACAGGCTGCTGTTGTATTTGCTGAGCGATCGCCTCCAGCGCAGTTTGGACATCCTCAGGCTGAGGCTCCCTACCCATGGGCTCACCGAGCTGTTCTAACACCTGAAGCGTCGTTTCTACACTTTGTAGAAAGTAGTTTTGGCTGACGGTTGCCTGAATTTGAATTTCGTAGGCGCACGCCTTGTCGAGTATCGTGCTGGCATTGTCTAATATGGCTTCAATATGCGCCTGCATTCTGACCAGGCTGCCCTGCAAGTAAGCGACCTCAGCCGCTTCTTTGTGTAGCGCGATCGTCAGCGCGTAGTAGCTTTTCCACTGGTCTTTGGGTAGTAAGCTCAGGCCCGTTGTCAAACACTCTAGCGCCGTGTCGTAGGCGTAGGTCACTCTGGCGCATTGGCCTGCGCTAAGGTTGAGTTTAACTAGGCGATCGCGCTCTGCTGCCGTTTCAATGAGCGTAATGCCCTGATTGAGATGACTGACAATATCTAGCAGGCGCCGATTGATTTGCTGCGTTGACTGATCTAGATTATCCTGCTGCTTTTTCTCTGTGTGCCGAAGCAAACGCAGGCCAATCGTTCGATGCATATCAGCGCGCTTTCTAGGCTCAATTAGGTTGTAGGCCGCTTGCTGAATGTTGTCGTGAAAGAATCGGTAGGTGGGATTAGCCTGCTCAAGTGCGGCCGTATCGTAGGGCGTAAACGCTTTGTAGGTTTCACAGGTCGGCACTACGAGGCCTTCTTGTAGCGCACACCAAAGATGCGTTGAGACCGTTTCGAGCGAGAGCTGAGTGGCGATCGTCACCGTTTCTAAATCAAACTGTACGCCTAGATAGGCCGCTGTTTGTAGAATGCTTTGGGTACCGGCAGGAAGTTGTTGTAAGCGCATACTGATTAGTTCTAAAACATCATCGGTGGCTAGCGTCGTATTGATGGCACTGATGGTGTACTGCCACTGGCGATCAGCTGCATTGAAGGTGATTTTTTGGTCTGCTTGTAGCGATATTAGGTATTGAGCGATAAAGAAAGGATTGCCGCTGGTTTTCTCGTAGACAAGTTTTGCCAGCGGCTGTGCGGTCTCTAGCGTGCTGTGAAGCGTATCTGCAACAAAGTGCTTAACGTCTTGCTCGCTTAAGTAAGAGAGTGCGAGCGTATTGATATTGGGCTTTTTATCAGTATTGGCGCGAGCAGTATGAATGGCTTCTAGCGTTAGTAGCAGTGGATGGTGAGGGGGCACCTCATGCGTGCGATAGGCTCCGATGACTAACAGATGCCCGTCGTCTTTCATCCACAGCTGTAGCAGGTTTAGCGATGCGGCATCGATCCATTGCAGGTTGTCTAGAAAGAGAGTCAGGGGATGTTGCGATCGCGTAAAAACCTCAACAAACTTTTGAATAAGAAGGTTCGTGTTGTTTTCAGCGGCTGTTTTTCCTATCAGCGACTGACCGTGCGTACTTCGTTCTGTTTTTGACGCTTGCAGTCCAACGATGCTCTCTAGCTCAGGCAAAATATCAACGATCGACTGCGTCTCCTCACCGAGCGCGTCTAGGATGTGCGATCGCCAGCTCTGTAGCTGCGCGTCACTTTCACTCAGTAGCAGCCTCACCAGCCCTTTTAGCGCCTGAATCACCGCAGATAGCGGCGTGTTTTGCGAGGCCTGTTCATACTGCCCCTGAATAAAGTAGCCGCCCTGCCGTGCAATGGGCTGATGTACCTCGCGTGCAACGGCCGTTTTCCCCATGCCCGATGCGCCTGAAATCAGCATCAGTTCAGTGCTGCCACTGCGGGCGCGATCAAAGGCCGCTAGCAGGTGGGCGACTTCGCTTTGGCGGCCGTAGCGCTTTTCGGAGAGCAAGAAGCGATCGCTCACATCTTTTTCACCCAACGCAAACGGCTCAATACTGCCCGCCGCCTTCAGCTGAGTCAAACAGCGCTCCAAATCATGCCTAAGGCCAAAAGCGCTCTGATAGCGATCTTCAGCATTTTTAGCCATCAGCTTTAGCACAATCTCAGCGACCACCTCGGGCACGCTGCCACCGCTCAGCTCGTAAGGCGAAATCGGCGCTCTGGCCAGGTGCCCATGCACAATTTCCATCGGCTCATCTGAGGTAAAAGGGAGCTGGCCGGTCAGCAGCTCGTAGCAGGTCACCCCAAACGAATAAAAGTCGCTACGGTAGTCAATGCCTCTATTCATTCGACCCGTTTGCTCAGGTGAAAGATAGGCCAGCGTGCCTTCCAGCACATCGAGCGTTTGAATCTCTTGCATTTCATGCGGCAGCGCTGAGGCAATGCTGAAGTCAATCAGCTTTACCTGCTTGCTTTCGGGATGAATCAAGATATTAGCGGGCTTGATATCTTTATGAATGATCCTGGCAAGACACAGCCCTGATAGCGCTTCGGTCACTTGAATGGCAATTTGAAAAAAAAGAATTAAACGCGGCGTGCTCTCACCTAGCGGCAGGCTTATCTTTTCAGCATTACCACCCTCAGGCTGTAGAAATACCTTTAGATCTTGGCCCCCAAAGTCATCCATTACCAGCGCGCTTGCGTTGCCGTAAGGCACCAGTGCAATGGGCTTGACCACCGACGGCAAATCAAGCGTTTTGGCTACGCTGTACTGATTGCTAAACTGCATCAGTTCGCTATAGCTAGGAAACTTATCCTTAAGAAACTTGACAACCACCGGACGCTGAACAGACTTTTCTGTTAAGCGATCGCAGCTGCTGGCTCCCTCATCGCTGCAAAACCCTCGGTAGACCACGGTACGCGACCCTTCGTACAGTTTTTCGGTGAAGCTGTACCCTTTTAGCTGAGCTGTCGCATCCATCCAAGTAACCCTTACACACACCTCACGGTAAGTTCAGTTTTCCCAGCCACGCGCTTTACTTGAGCGACAGGACTACTCACTCAAAAATTAATAAGCTGCCGATTTCGCGAACAAGTTAGCGAGCAATTTACGAATTTATGAAAGGACGGTTAAGGACTCGATGAATAGCCGATAAATAAACCCCTAAACCAGACTGAATTGATCCAATACCCCTGTAATGTTGTACAGGATCACTGGATGAATGCCGGTGAGTCCTATACTGTTGTGTTGGTCAGTTTTGCCCCAGGTTAGAGTTTTTTTTATGAGGAAGTCTTTGCTTTCCTTCTGCGTTGGTGCAACGTTGATAGCCAGAGCCGGTTTTGAAATGCCTGCTAGCGCCCAGACAAATGCCCAAACGAATGCTCAGACGACTGCTGAAATAGCGACTGCTGAAGGGCTGGCCTCAAGCCAGCCCACCTGCCCCGCTATTCCCAATGCCCAAAACTACGATGTGATCGTATTTGGCGATGAAGTGCCCGGGGTGATGGCCGCGCTCAAGGTGAAGCGGGAGTTGAGCAAGCGCGCCGAGAACAGCCGAGTGGTTCTGATTACAGAAGGCAACACGGCCAACGGCATTGGCGGACACTTAGTCCGAGGTGGGCTGGCTTATTTAGACCGTAATCAGGTGCCCTCAGAGCTGCGATCGCAGTACGGTACGTTTGGTCGTCCTAGCCGCCTCTACCAAGAATTTCTGTCTTTAGGCCAGGTAAATACTATCGCCTTAGATCGCTTTAAGGTGACGAAAGGCTTCGCTAGCGCCTTACAAAAAGAAGGTATCTCAGTTGTTGATAACGCTAACTTAGGCGATGTACAAACGGCTGGAACGCTGGTGTGTGCCATCAGCAGCCGGGGAAAAACCTATGCAGCCAAGCAGTTTATTGATGCCAGCCAGAGCGGCGAATTAGCCGCCGCCAGTGGCGTAGAAATGATGCAGGGGTTAGACGCACTAGGGTTTCCTGACAGTGCTTTAAGCATCGGCCTCATTTTTGATCTGTATAACGTGGATGTTGAGCGTCTAAAGGCCGTCGAACTCGAAATGATCGGTCGCTTTTTTGACCTGCAAGACACGCAGGCGCAGTCATGGCTGTCGGTGGCCAGCGGCAACGATCCGCAAAAGCGCCAGTATCTACTTAATAGTCTGATAGATTATCAGCGCAATCCTAAGCTGCTCTATCAGGGCACACCTGACTCTGCCGATGTGCGATCGCTCGCTTTCAGCATTTTAATCCACGGCTACCTGGGCCAAGAATACGACCTTAAGTCCTCTGGCTTTTTGTTTGACCGGGCAAACATCGCCATTTTGGACGATCGCCTTAGCTTTAACGCGCTGCTGTTTTATGCAAATTCTGAAACGGCCCAGCAGCTGAGTGCTTCTGGCGCTGCGCCCAATGCAGAAATACGAGCAATTGCCGCTGACATCAAAGACCTGTTTGGCAAAATGGGCGTGCCTCGCGTTGAGGTGATGGAGGAGCTGTACATTCGCAGCGCTGGCCAAATTGTGAACCCGATTGATGAGCTGTCGGCCACGCTGATGGCGGCAGGCGGCGTGCCTGAAAATGAAGCGCTCGGCACCTTTGGCTACCACCTGGACGATCGCGGCGGCATTGAAGGGCTGGACGACAAGCTGAATGAAACGGCGCTGCGGCTTTTGAACTTTAAGGAAATGCCGATATTTAACTACGGATTTCGCCATACGCTGCCCAAGGAGAAAGAGAACCTGGCCGTGCTCGGCCCCGCCTCTGGCTTTGGCGGGCTAGGGACAACCGCAGGGCGGATTGTTGAGTTTAACGTGAGCGTGGGTGAGGGGTTAGCGATCGCCATTGCTGAGGCGATTACCGACAAAAGGTCGCTCCAAACTATCACCAACGATGAAATTCGTCAGTCGCTCGGCTACAGACCGGCGGTCTATGGCTATCGCACGGGCAGCTTCAACGCGATCTCTAGTCTGGAGAAGCGCTTTAGAGGCATCAACTACGAACGCGTTCACCTAGAGCAGGCGCAGGCCTACTTTGAACAAGGCAACTATCCAGAAGCCTTTAGAGAAGTTTCTAGAGTGATTACGTTTAACCCTCGCAATGCAGACGCGTACTACCTGCGAGGGTCGACGCTCGCTCAATCGGGCAATCGCGGGCAGGCCAAAGCTGATTTGGAGCAGGCGATCGCGCTGTATCAAGGTCAAGGCGATCTCTCTTCTGCCAGCCACGCACAAGGCAACCTGGAAGACTTGCTAAATTGAGAAAGATCCCTCTAACGAAGGCTATTTATAAAGAGAGATATCTCTGAAAAATATTAAAAAATAGAAACTTCCCGCTTGCCATTTCTTTGGTACCTTCTATAATTGGTATCATGCTATACAGAAATATTTCAAAACGGGAGTTTTTGCATGTTGAATAAAATTCTAGTCGCTACAGACGAGTCAGCTTCTAGCGAGTGGGCCTTTGATATGGCTTTATCGATGGCTAAATCTTGTAAAGCAGAGCTGCTGCTAGTTCATGTCCTTGAGGCCTCTGCCTACGATAGCCCCAAGCAGCCTTTGGTTTCAGCTGGAAACTTTGCTAGGGGAATAGAGAGCGCTGCCCAAAAAGAGTACGAGCAAGCGTGGCAGCAGTTTGAAGATCGCTATGCCACGCTGCTTAAGCAACGGCAGGCAACGGCAGAGGCCGCTGGTGTTACGGCTACCTACCTACAGGCTAAAGGATCGCCAGAACAGAAAATTCGCGAAGTTGCGAAGACGAATAACGTTGACCTGATTGTAGTTGGCAATCGCGATCGCACCAATCACAACAGCATCAGCAACTATCTCGTTAGCCACGCACCTTGCTCGGTGACCGTTGTTCATCCTAAGGCCTCTTACCAGTCAGTGGCTCAAGTAAATCTAGAAGCAGTGGCTGTATAGAGGCAGCGCAGAGGCCCCCTACGCAGAGGCCCCCTACGCAGAGGCCCCCTACGCACAGTCCCGCGCGCAGAGTCCCTGCACAAACTTAATACAGGCGCCGCATCAAAGAGATGTCAGGAGTTGGATGAGTCTAGAAAAAGATTCATATTCACTCCCTGGCATCTTTTTTAATGCGGCTTTTTTGGCGCAAAATATCCCCTCCCCCCGGATTGTGGTTAGGGCTGCAAGCCACTAAGGTACGTCAAAAGAGACAGTTATTGCCTATGTTATTGCCTATGTGGTTTTCAGATTGCTTTGGTTTTGCCAACGTTTTTTCAAACTCGATTCAACCTACTTTAGGACTGCACATTCCCGATGGCTTTTTGAGCCTGCCGGTTAGCCTGTTTGGCTGGATTGTCGCGGCGGGCCTGACGGCCGTTTCGCTGAAGCAGGTAGAGTCTGTTTATGGCGATCGCACCGTCTCTTTAATGGGCGTTTGTGCCGCCTTTATTTTTGCCGCTCAAATGATTAACTTTCCTATTCCTGGCGGCACTTCAGGGCATCTGCTCGGTGGCACCTTGGCAGGGGCCTTGCTAGGGCCGTGGGCGGGTTCACTGGTGATGATTGCCGTGTTTATTGTGCAGGCTGTGCTCTTCCAAGACGGTGGCCTAACGGTGCTGGGGCCAAACATTTTTGTGATGGGCTTGATCGGCACGTTTGGCGGCTACTATGTCTATCGCTCAATTCGGTTTGTGCTAGGTCGTGATAAGTGGTCGGCGGCGACGGTCGGCCTGGCCGTGGCGGCTTGGCTCAGCGTTGTGGTTGCAGCTGTAATTACGGCTTTCATGCTGGCGCTTTCAGGGACAGTGCCGCTGGGTGTGGCCCTAATAGCGATGGTGAGCTGGCATGTATTAATTGGCATTGGCGAAGCTTTGATCACAGTAGCGGCCATTGGCTACGTATGGCGAACTCGCCCCGACTTGCTGTTTGACCCACCGCGTCAGAAGCGTCTAGAGCGGGTAGCCTCCCGCGTTGAGGTGCATTAACGCCTCAGCATTCGTTTTTCAACTGTATTGCGGTTTGAATGGCACGATTTTGTATTGGCCAATGGTCTAGAGTTTCCTGTTCGCATATTTCTGTTCGCATATTTCTGTTCGCACATTAAGGATAAATTCGTATGAGTACTCGCTCTTCTAGGGTAAAGTATGGAACTTTTTTTCTGATCGGCTTAGGAATTGCTTTAACTATTGCCGCTGTTATTTCCCCTTTTGCAAGCTCAAGCCCAGACGGGCTCGAACGGGTGGCTGAAGACTTGGGTTTTATCGATACCGCGCATTCAGAGCCACTTGCGCAAAAGCTCCCGTTTGCCAGTGTCTTTGATGGCTATGCGTTTAAGGGTGGGCCTGCTTTTGTCGCAACGCCTATCGCCGGGATAATGGGTGCGCTGGCAGCTTTTGGAGTGGCCTGGGGTGCCGGTAAGCTGTTCATTCGTCCCGCTCATTCCTCTTCAGTCGAGACGGTGGAAACAGATAACCGCAATTAAAAGCTGCTGTTGAGGAGAAAATCATAAAGAGAAGATAGCTGGCTAATGGCGAATTTTCGCTTCGATATCGATAGTCAAAAATTAACTTTTTGGCATTCCCTAGCGCCGCGTACACGGGTGCTGTGCGTACTTTTGTTGGTGCTAGCGATCGCCTTTACGCCCAATGCTCACTGGTGGAGCTGGGCGATTTATGGCGCAACAATTTTCTGCTTAGGCGTGGTTGGCCAAGTGACCTGGCGCGTGCTACTCAAACGACTGGCGGTTGAGTTCTGTTTTATTGGTACCGTTTTGCTCGGTACTTTGTTTCAAAGGGGCGGTGAAGTGGTTTGGCAGTGGGGGCCGCTGCAAATTACCAGCCTGGGATTGATCGTGCTTGGGAGCGTAGCGCTAAAGGCCGCGCTGTGTTTGCTGGTGCTTAATTTGCTGACGCTGACGACATCCATTCCAGCCTTACTTCAGGCGCTGGTGCAGCTCAGAGTGCCGCCTCTGTTAGTCGCTATTTTGGCTTCTATGTCTCGCTATATTGAGATTTTAATTCGTGAGCTAAGCGCTATGCGTCAGGCGGCAACCTCGCGTAATATCGCTCTCGCTTCAGGTCGGCGTCAGCGTTCAGTGGTTGGCAACATGTTTGGGGCTTTGTTTATTCGCACGTATGAAAGAGGAGAGCGTATTCATCAGGCAATGCTGGCGCGAGGCTATACGGGCGTTCCTCACGTTAGAAATTTGCCAGCGGGCGGTGCTAAAGACAGGGCCGTATTGAGTGCGATCGCCTTAATCGCCCTGCTAGGACAGGCCATCTATCTACCTCACGCGCTTTTGCCTTAACCTTCACAATAGATACGATAAAAAAGTTCTCTATGCATCACAATCCCATCTCTATTACTGACCTAAGCTACACCTACGGAGATGGCACTCAAGCGCTTAGCAGCATTAGTCTCAGCGTGAAGCCTACAGAGCGAGTCGCTTTAATCGGCGCAAACGGCTCAGGTAAATCGACCTTGCTGCGGCACTTGAACGGTATTTTGCTGCCTCAGTCGGGCTGCATCACCATTGGCGAGCACAAGATGGTGCCCGAGACCTTACAAGAGATTCGCAACTTTGTTGGGCTGGTTTTTCAAAATCCAGACGATCAGCTATTTATGCCGACCGTTTGGGAGGACGTTGCCTTTGGCCCTTTAAATCAAGGCTTAGAAGATCCAGACTTAACAGATCGAGTTAGGCAGTCAATGGCGGCAGTTGGCCTGAATTTTGATCGGTATGCACAGCGCACGGCGAGTAATCTGTCGGGCGGCGAACAAAAAAGAGTCGCGATCGCTGGCGTACTTGCTATGCAGCCTCAAGTTTTAGTCCTCGATGAACCCTCTGCCCAGCTAGATCCTGCCTCTCGCCGCCAGCTTATCGAACTACTGCGGAGCCTGCCCCTAACGCAGCTCATTGCCACTCATGATTTAGATATGGCATTAGAGCTGTGCGGCACTACGATTGTGCTTGGAAAAGGAAAGGTTGTTTTTTCGGGGGCTACAGAACAGGTTCTGGGCGACCCTGATTTTTTACATCGCCATTCTCTAGAACCGCCCCTTTGCTACAGCCGCCCGTACTGTCAGATCGACCACGCACCGCTATCGAATCTTTCGCCTACTGTTTCCGCTGTGGCCTCCCCGTTTGCTACAACCTCTTTTACTACAACCTCCTTTAAAAATCGTGCTTAAAATTCTTACTTCCATCGTCCAATACAGCCGCTTTCTAACTTCATATCAAGTGATTCAATGAAATTTTCATCAGCAGATCGTCAGGCTCCACCAACAAGCGATCATCCGCATAGTCATGACGACGATCACACGCATAGTGCAGATCATGTCCATAGCGAAGCTTCTAAAAAGCGGCTGATCAATCGTCTTTCTCGTATTGAAGGGCATCTGCGCGGTATTAAAACCATGATTGAAGGCGATCGCCCCTGCCCCGACGTTCTTATTCAAATCGCAGCTGTTCGAGGCGGGTTAGACCGGGTTGCACGGCTTATTTTAGATGAGCACTTGAGTGAATGTATCAATCGGGCTGTTGATGATGGCAACATTGAGGCGGAGATAGAAGCCCTAAAAGCTGCCCTTGATCGATTTATTTGAACTAGTCGTTCTAACCTGTTTTTCCTCGGCTCTTTCTCCCGTTTGCACGCGCCACAGCCCCGCATAGAGACCATTCTGGCTCAGCAGCTGTTCGTGTGTTCCGCTTTCAACCAGGTTGCCTTGATCCATCACATAGATGCGGTGAGCGTTACGGACGGTAGAGAGGCGATGGGCGATCGCAACTACCGTTCGATCCTGGGTAATCCGTTCTAAAGACTTCTGAATCGCCGCTTCTGTCTCATTATCAACTGCTGAAGTGGCCTCATCAAGAATGAGAATCGGTGGGTTTTTGAGCAGGGCTCGGGCGATCGCCAATCGCTGCCGCTGTCCGCCCGACAGCTTTTGCCCTCGCTCTCCTACAATCGTGTCGTAGCCCTGTGGCAGTCCAATGATAAACTCATCGGCCTCAGCGACCTTTGCCGCTCTGGTTACTTCGGCCATCGTCGCATTGAAGCTGCCGTAGGCAATGTTGTCGGCAACAGAACCATGAAACAAGAAGACATCTTGGCTAACTAAGCCAATGGCGCGACGAAGATCCTTAAGACTTAAGGACTGAAGATCGATACCGTCTAAGAAGATATAGCCAGAATTAACTTCGTAGAAGCGTAGCAGCAGCTTTACCAGCGTGCTTTTTCCTGAACCTGTTGCACCGACAATGGCAGTTGTTTTACCGGCTGGAAGCTTAAGAGAGAGATTGTTGAGAATGGGCTGGCGATCGCTATAGCCAAACGTCACGTTCTCAAACACGATATCGCCGCTAACCTGAGTGCGCGGTAAGGCCACATCACCCGTACGGATAGCGATAGGCGTATTGAGCAGGTTCATCACCCGCTGCGTAGAGGCCATTGCACGCTGATACTGATCGAGCGTTTCGCCCAGGCGAGTGAGGGGCCATAGCAATCGCTGCGTGAGAAACACGAGTACGGTGTAGGTGCCAGGATCTAGGCGGCCTGAGGCAGTGGCCATGCCGCCATAGAACAGAATGCCGGTGAAGCCGATAAGAATGATGATGCGAATGAGTGGGATGAAGGCGGCGCTAAGGGCGATCGCGCGTCTATTGCTCTGCCGGTACGCTTCGCTTTCTCTTCCTAGCTGATCTAGCTCGTATCCTTCAGCTGTGAAGCTTTTAATCGTAGAGATGCCGGTGAGATTGTTGGCTAGGCGCGAGTTAATAAGACCTGCTTTTTCGCGGACGGCGGCGTAGCGCGGGGCCAGGTACTTTTGAAAGGCGATCGCGCCCCAAATAATAAACGGCATCGGCACGACGGCCATCCACGCCAGTCCCGGAGCCAGGATGAAGAAGGTGGTACCAATAATTAGCACTGTCGCGATCATCTGCAAAATGCGGTTCGCACCCACGTCTAAAAAGCGCTCAAGCTGGTTAATGTCGTCGTTGAGCATCGCCATCAGATCGCCCGTGCTGCGCTCCTCAAAGTAGGCCAGCTCTAGCTGCTGCACGTGCTGGTAGGCGTCCATACGCAGGTCGTGCTCCATCGACTGAGCCAGGTTGCGCCATAGCCATTCGTAGGCATATTGAAAGGCTGATTCGAGTATCCACACAAGGAATGTCAGCGCCGAGAGGACGATGAATTGCGATCGCAAGTCCGTAATGCCCCACTGGGCCAAAATGGAGTTTTGCTGATCCACCACAATATCAATGGCAACGCCAATCAGCGCGGGCGGTGCAAGGTCGAACACCGTATTGAGCACAGAGCATAGACTTGCTAGCCACGCGCGGCTTCGATATTTGTGACCATAGGCTAGCAGGCGCTGAAAAGGATGGCGAGAGGCGACCATAGCAAAGTATAGAGAAGACGAAGTAAGGACTATAGCAAAATCCCTATCTTTTCTATACTGACCTGCTGCGTATTTTTCAGAGATTGGAACGTTTTTAAAGCAAGACCAAGAATGGCTGTTGTCTTCATAGCCTTGGATCTATGGGTTCGCTTTCTAGCGCGAGTATGCCAAAAATACACTCGTGAACGTCGCTCAGCGGCGCCTTCTCGACAAATCGCTCAAGAGACTCCACGCCTAGCGAAAACTCTCGAAGTGCCAGGGCTCGCTTTTTGCCGACTCCTCGTTTTCGCAATCGTTCCAGATTTGCCGTGTACTCTGGCCCGTACACCATCCGCAGCGACTCAACACCCCGACACTTCAGCGCTGGCTGCGCAAAGCCCTTTTGCCCGCGATGAATAAAGTCCATTGGCTTGATAACCATGCCCTCGCCACCTGCATCCGTTAAAGATTTCCACCACTGAATGCCCGCCGTACAGCTTGCATCGTTTTGCAGATCAACTGTTGTATGCCGAGTCGCTACTAACAAATTTGGGTTAGCTTTTACGAGCTGCGCAACCTGAGCCATGTGCCATTCGTGTGTTTTATCCGCGTGCACTTTTCCTTCTGTGGCCAAAATATGAAAAGGGGCTAGCTTCAAATCGGATATTTCGTTGACCGGCCAGCAGTGCTGACGGTAGCTAGACACGTACTGATCAACTAAGTTAGAGCGCTGCTGATATTGAGCCAGCAGCTTAGAGGTATTTATGCGATCGCCTGCCTTTTTTAGATGTGCGATCGCCTCCCCTAATCCGCTTGCAGCCGCCACACCAGCCGGCCTATACCGCTGCTTCAGCAGTCCTTCAGCCTTCAAAGACCAGGGCATCAGCTCACAGTCCAAACAAACCCAATCTGTTGAATTCGCTTTCCAAAAGTCCGCCTCATCAAGCGCAACCCTAAGCCGAGTAAGCAGCTCAGCCTCTAGCTTTGGCTCGTTAAAAAATCGCCGTCCGGTGCGCGTGTAACAGATGCCGATACCATCGCCCTCTATGCCAAATCTCTCTTTTACAACGATTGGGCTACGGCATACAATTACAACTGCCCGAGTGCCCATATGCTTCTCCTGGCACATCACGCTACCGACAGACTGCTGCCGGTAATAGTCAAATGCTTCGGCAGGCTGTTCTAAAAAGTCTGGAAGCTTGGATGAGGCTACAGGTGCGATCGCTGGCGGCAGATAAATCAGCCACTTCGGATCGACAGCAAATCGGCTTAGCGTTTCTAGTGCAGCCGCTGTATTCTCTTCTGGCAGCGTGATTTTGCGATACAGCCGCGTAGAAAGTACCTTTTTCCCAATGAAATCCTCTACATTTAAAATCTCGTCACGCCTTGATGAAAGTCCGTTCGTCCAGCCTTCGCTCAGCGGCTTTACCGGCCTGCAATACATCTTTGTCGCCTTCACGCTCACCAAAGTTTTCTCCGGATAGCGCAGCGCCGTAAGCTTTCCGCCGAACACGCAGCCCGTGTCAATATCAATCGTGTTGTTTAGCCACACGGCTTCTGCAACCGGCGTATGACCATAGACAACAGCGGCTTTTCCCTTGTATTCAGTCGCCCATTCGTAGCGAACTGGCAGCCCAAATTGATCTGTTTCTCCCGTTGTTTCGCCGTACATCGCAAAGTTGTGTACATGGCCCGATCGCCTACCCTGTAGTGACTCTCGCAGCCCAGCATGCGCGGTAACAAGATCGCCATCGTCAAATACGTAGTGACTCTCCATCGACTTAAAAAAGGACTGAAGTTCGGCGATCGCGCCATTTTTCTCTACCCCTGAAATCGCTTCAATCTCTGCAACCGTCTCAGCCAAACCAAACGTCAGCTTCACCTTCTTTCCACTTAGCCACCGCAACAATTTATTCTCATGGTTGCCAACAATGCACAGCCCTGAGCCTGCGACCACCATATTGCGAACCAGCCTGACGGTATCTAAAATACGCGGCCCACGATCTACCAAATCGCCTAAGAATAAAGCTCTTCTGCCCTCAGGGTGACGGTAGGTAGGAAAGTCCCAAAAGGATATCTCCTGCGACAAATTCTCTGCTTCGTAGCCCAGCTGTTTTAATAGCGTTTCTAATTCGTCACAGCAGCCGTGAACATCACCAATAATGTCAAAAGGGCCGCTGTCTTGTTTGCGATTGTTAGATAGTGGCTGCCGATTAATTTCAACAGATTCGATGGCTTCGGGAGAATTGAGAACGTAGATGCGGCGAATTTTCTCTTGTTCTAGGGTAAGCAGCGACTGGGCTACGTTTCTGACCTGATGGGTGATGACGGAAGCGGGTACCTGCCGCTCTCTTTGCTGGTTGCGTGACTGGCAGATGCTTTCTAGGAGATTTAGCGCGATCGCGACCGTCTGCACGTGATACTGTTTTGCTAGCTTTAAAAGCGATCGCCTATCTCGAGCTTGCACGTTCGTGGCATCTATCACCGTCAACCGTCCTGCGGCTAGCCGTTTCTCCAGCACGTAGTGCAGCACATCAAACGCATCTTGTGTCGCCGCCTGATCGCTTTCATCATCTCGCACCATCGCTCGAAAGAAATCTGAGGATAGAATCTCCGTATTTTTAAAGTGCTTGCGTGCAAAAGAAGATTTTCCCGAGCCTGATGCCCCTATCAAAATCACCAGCGATAGGTCTGGAATAGCAAGATTCATCTGCAAAATATCCCCATCTGCGTCGGGGCTCCTAAATCAAGATACTCAGTGCCAATCGGGCGAAACTCAACCGTATAGCCATACTTTGCAGCGACTAGTGCCGCCCACGACTGAAATGCCTCCCGCGTCCATTCAAAGCGGTGATCTGGATCGCGCAGTGCACCAGCAGACATGGGATACAGCACGTTGTATTCGACGTTTGGCGTTGTCACAATCACCGTTTTGGCCTGTATGAATCCAAAGGTGATCTGCTCGAAACGTGGGAAGGCGATCGCGCTCAATATGCTCAATGACCTCCACCACAGTCACCGCATCGCAATCTTGCAAACGCTCATCTTTATAAACAACAGATCCTTGCATCAATCGAACGCGCGACGTTTGTTCATTCAGTTCGTTAATGTTCAACCGCTTTTGCGCTTGCACCAACACATCTAAAGAGACTTCTACACCCACTATTTTTTCAAATGAATTATCTTCACTCAGTCGTTGTAACAGTTCGCCGTCACCACAGCCTAGATCAACAACGCGCTCAGCATTCCGCTGTTTCAAGGCCTGTATGACGGCTGTTAGTCTTTGCTGATTGAGATTGCTAGGCTTTTTAGCGGCGATCGCCTTCCAAGTCCGCTCTCTTTGGGCCGCTTCAATATCAAAGCTATCGTCCTCTTCTAGCCGAGCGATCGCCGTATCAGCATATCGAGAACTCAGCTGTTCATACCGCTGCAAAATAGTCGTTTTCAAAGGATGATCGTCTATCCACCGCGCTCCCTGCTGCCATATTTGATCAATCTCATTGCGACTGAGCCAATCATGCTTTTCATCGTCTAGCGCTGTAACGAAGACGCAGAGATGGCTCAGCAAATCTGTGAGCCGAATCGTATTTTTTAGCGTGACGGAGAGATAAGTCGTTTCTTCGCTGAGTAGCTGCCCTGTCACTGCATATCCTAATGGCTCAAAGAGCTGTTGTAAGAACGCCTCTCCACCCCGACAAGGCAGCACAGGAATGTTTACGGTGAGTGGAATAGAGGCCTCCGCCAGAGCGGAACGTTCTGTGGAACGACCTAACATCGCCGTTTTAAATACTTTCAGCATGGCCAAACTTAGGAACGAAGATGCGATATAGGGGCGATCGCTTATCGTCTGGTTAAGCACACTCTCCTTCGTAAAAGCTGACGCGCCTCGCCCCATCGGATCAACCTCTAGCAGCAGTACGGCCGTGCAGCGCTGCGGGGTTGCCTCTGAATAAAATACGTGCGATCGCCCACCGCTCAACGGCCCAAAGTTCATGGGAAAAGACTGAAGGCGATCGGGGTGCTTGTGAAGCAAATGGCCCAGGTCAGTCGCAGGCTGATGCGTCGTTGTAATCGATAGCAGCATTTCAAAAATAGAGGGCTCTTCATCATACCTGTCGGTAGGGTGGGCCAGAGGTTAAACGCCGTTCAACTGGCTTAAGGCCTAATATTTCGCTATGCCCCCTTCTTTTGCGCTGTTTTTATCCTGAACTGACGTTACATACGTAATGCGTGTATTGGTATGAGCCCTTGCTGCCGCTGCTATTAGGCGGGCGATCGCATCCCTCATTTTCCAACGATGGCTGAAAATTCAGTAGCCATAGGTCAATCGGACGCGAGACCGTTTTCAAACTCTCTTTAACGGTAGCTGCCGGGTCGCTCTGGGTCACAGTATTTTGCTCTGCAATGATAAACTGCGGTTCACCTGCCCACTCATCCCGCGAGATGCCTGCGTCTAGCTGCCGCTTTACCTCCCAGGCAACCGACACAATTTCATTGCCAATCACGCTAGGCTGATCGCTAACAACAGCCCTAATGCCAATCACAGCTGGAAAACTGGAGTTGTCTCTTACAAAGTTCACCATCCGATTTGCTTTATAGAATTTGAGATGGCTAAGGTCATTAACAATCGCCTGCGTGCCTAAAAAGCTGATGATTAAAACGATGGCAACAAAGGTACGACCGCTTATAAACCGCTTGATCAAAGGCAGCTTGACCTGCGTTAAGTTCCGTTTATGTGACGTTTGCTTGTCTGTCTCCTGAGCTTGCAAGAAGGGCGCTAGGCTAGCACCGACTAAAACCACGATGCTGGGATAGTAGACAAAGCAGTAGCGGTGGCCTCTTGTAATGTCGAAGCCTGCGCCGTAGCAGATGCATAAAAAGAGAATATTGCTGACAATGAAAAACCCGCCGATGGCCCAGAGACCCGGCTTCAAGCTGGGCTGCATCCACTGAAATTTAAGCGATCGCCCCAAAGCCTTCAGCAGCCAGGGTACATATAAAAACACCACTAGCACGCTGGTCACAACCACGGTGGCCACGCCTAATCGGCCATAGGCGCTGGTAATTGGAGAGACAAATGCATACAGCCATCCCACCACAGATTGAACAATGGGATCTACCCAAAACTTCCAGCTGCCCTGCCCCGAGGTAATGTACGTCGTTTGCGGACTGCCGTAGAAGTTCAACAGAATAGGTAGCCATATTAAAGCACCCAACAGTGAGCTCAAGGCTGCTGTGTAAATTCTGGGCCAGGGCGCTTTCCAAAGACGGTTTCCCGACTGTATGCACTGACGCACCAGCATCCCTAGCAGCACCAATCCTTCTGCAAAAATCGCAATGCCGCAGAAGTAGTGCACTGAAACACTCAGCGTGTTGATCACAATCCAGCTAATGACGGTTAGCCAGCCCAGTGGCCTGCGGTGCCAAGCGGCCTGCACGGCCAATGTAAAACAGCCCAGCGAGGCGATGATCATCAAAATCGCTAGCGTGTAGTGACGGGCCTCTTGAGATAAGAAAACGCTGAAAGGAGAAACGGCCATGAGCGCCGCGCTGACGAGGCCGATTGAGGTGACTCTAAAGCTTAGCCACGCCAGTACATAGGTTGCCGGAACAGCTACCGCGCCTAAAATAGCAGGCAGTGCTCTGGCAGCCCATAGAGACGCATAGCCGTCAGATCTTGAAAATAGCGCCATCCACCAGTGGGCAATTACAAAGTAAGCCGGCGGATGGTTGTTCTCACTTAGTAAGTTCACCACCACATCGCGGGCCGTGGCTCCCGGCGTCACTTGCAGCGCGCTAAGGATCTGATCGAGGCTAATAATTTGATCGGTTGGAATTAGCCGAGAAGAGTTTCCTAAGCTAAAAAGAACGGTGGAAACTTCATCCATCCAGGCCGGTTTAGACGCTAGGTTGATAAAGCGAATAGCGAGTGCAATAGCAAACCAGATCGCCAGCCATTTCACCGTCGAACGCGATAGGAAAACGTCCTTTTCTTTGTTCACTGATTGATAATTCTCAGCGCTTTCTATGCCATCCGAACTGTTCATTTCACCTCTATTCCGTCTCTAAGCGTGCCGCCCGGTTTCCTTCAAATACGCTACACGATTTGATGAATGCCCCCACAAAACTTTGGGCTAAAACTTATTTCGCTCGTACAGCCATGCAAAAGCTGCGCCGACCGCTTCGGCTAGCGTACTGACCAGCCGGTAGCAGGCCACGCTGCCGAGCACGATGCCCTGTGGAAACTGGCCACCGAGCAGCACAATGGCACTGGCTTCAAACACGCCAATGCCGCCGGGTGCACCGGGGACAACCAGTCCTAGTAGCCAAGCGATGCTGAAAGCTGAAATTAATAAGGGCCAGTCAGTCGCTGTGACAGACGTGAGGGCCATGACGGTGACGATAAATCCTAGCGATCGCCACAGCACAAAGCCCATTTCACCCAGCAGCGGCTGTAGCGGGTACTGCTTCAGCTTTAGCGCCGTCTCTGACTCAGCTTCACCCGGCACAAACGAGCGGCCTGCATCCTCTGAGCGCATTTCGACCGTGGTAGGCTCTTTTTCCTGAACCAGCCCTAAATTTAAGCTTTTGAGCTTTAGCCTGCTCATTTTTGCTAAGCGAGGATTTAACCAGCGAGGATGCAGCAACAGCAGCGCCACTAGCCATATCGCCAGTAAGCCGAGTGTCCACAAGGGGCCGCTGCCGAGACGGCTAGCGTGGTTGCCTAAGTCAGTCAGATAGAAGATGCCGCTAGCGATCGCCCCCAAGCCCACTGCGGCGACAGCCATCACGAGCGGTTCGGCAATGACACTTGCGATCGCCTTACCAAACGATCCGCCCGCCTTTTGCACCGCCCGCACCCGCCCGTAAAAATGCCAGATATTTCCCGGCAAATACTTTGCCACATTCGTAAACAAGTACACTCGCATCGCCCACAGTCCGCCATAAGGCAACCCCCACGCGCGCAAAAGCCAGTGCCACACCCAGCCCGCCCAGCAGTGCGCCAGCAGCGACAAGCCCCACGCCACCCCCAAATAGCGCCAGCTATTTTGAGTGAGTTCAATAGCCTGCACCTCAGGCCAGCTAGCAATCAGCGTTTGAGCAATAAAAAATATCGTCGCGCCCCAGATAAACCACCGGATAAAGCGCTTAAAGCTGCTGCTGACCTTGAAGCCGTTTAGCATATTTGAAAAAGTTTGAAAAAGTTAGACGACATCGAACCCAAAACCGTTTTTAATGCGAACTTAAGTAGCTGATGTTACTGAAAAACGTTCCAAAACGCGACATCTATTACGTTCAGCTAGCGTTGCACGAGTCCTAAAAAGATTATCGTCAGCGAGCTGGAGCACACCTGATATACTCCTTCACAAACGCAAGATCAGCCTAAGGAAGATACGACACATGACAGCTAAAGCCGCCAAAATTGTCTACACCCTTACAGACGAAGCTCCCGCTTTAGCCACATACTCCTTCCTTCCTATTGTTAAGGCCTTTACTCAGGCCGCTAATGTCACCGTTGAATCGAGTGATATTTCACTCGCCGCTCGCATACTAGCTAACTTTCCTGATGTACTGACGCCAGAACAGCAAAAGCCAGACGCACTCACCCAGCTGGGCGAGCTTGCCAAAACGCCTGAAGCCGCCATCATCAAGCTGCCTAATATCAGCGCCTCAATTCCCCAGCTCACAGCCGCCATCAAAGAGCTTCAGGAAAAAGGCTATGCCGTGCCTGACTATCCCGCCGATCCTCAAAACGCGGAAGAAAAGGCCGTCAAAGCTCGCTATGCCAAAGCCTTAGGAAGCGCCGTTAATCCTGTTTTGCGAGAGGGTAACTCTGATAGGCGGGTAGCCGCTGCTGTGAAGCAGTACGCGCAAAAGCACCCGCACACGGTAGGCGCATGGGCAAAAGATTCTAGATCTCACGTTGCTCATATGCAAACGGGTGACTTTTATAGCAGTGAGCAGTCTGTTGTGATTGAAAAAGCAGGCAGCGTAAAAATTGAGCTGGTTAGCGGAAGCTCAGCTACCACACGCTCAGCTACCACACTCAAAGAGAATATAAACGTATTAGAAGGTGAAGTGATTGACGCGGCTGTGATGAGCGTAAAAGCGCTGCGAGCGTTTTATGAAAAAGAGATTGACGCGGCCAAAGCAGAAGATATTTTGCTCTCTTTGCACGTTAAGGCAACCATGATGAAAGTCTCCGATCCGATTCTGTTTGGTCATGCTGTCACCACTTACTACAAAGACGTTTTCGCAAAGCATGCGGATACCTTCGCTCAGCTTGGCGTAAGTCCTAACAATGGCCTGGGTGACGTATACGCCAAAATTCAAACGCTGCCTGAGGCTCAGCGTCAGGCTATAGAAAACGACATCACAGCCACCTACACAGCGCGTCCTGAGCTGGCAATGGTGAACTCTGATAAGGGCATCACCAATCTCCACGTGCCCAGCGACGTGATTATCGATGCGTCTATGGCCGCTGCGATTCGCACCTCGGGCCAAATGTGGGATGCAAAAGGAAAGCCGCGCGATACAAAGGCCATGATTCCCGACCGCTGCTACGCCACAATGTACCAGGCCTGCATTGATTTCTGTCAGGAGAATGGAGCCTTTGATGTCACGACTATGGGTAGCGTTGCCAATGTGGGGCTGATGGCGAAAAAAGCTGAAGAATATGGCTCTCACGATAAGACGTTCGAGATTCCAACAGATGGCGTAGTGCGCGTTGTCGATGATGCAGGCCAAACACTCATGGAACACAGCGTTGAGGCAGGCGATCTTTGGCGGATGTGTCAAACCAAAGACGTGCCGATTCAAGACTGGGTGAAGCTGGCAGTGAACCGAGCGCGGGCAACCGGATCGCCTACGGTTTTTTGGCTAGATGAAAATCGTGCTCATGATGCGCAGATTATTGCAAAGGTGAATCAGTACCTGCCGCTTCACGATACAACAGATCTGAATATTAAAATATTGCCGCCCGTTGAAGCTATGCGTTTTACCTGCGAACAGGTCAAGCAGGGTAACAACGTCATTTCAGTAACCGGTAACGTATTGCGCGATTATTTGACGGACTTGTTTCCTATTCTAGAACTAGGCACCAGTGCTAAAATGCTGTCTATTGTGCCGTTACTGGCAGGTGGAGGCCTGTTTGAAACCGGTGCGGGTGGCTCTGCACCTAAGCATGTACAACAGTTTTTAGGCGAAGGCCACCTGCGTTGGGATTCTTTAGGAGAGTTTTTAGCTTTGGCAGTTGCCTTAGAAGACGTAGGAAATAAAACAAACAACCAGAAGGCTCTGGTGTTAGCCGAGGCGCTTAATCAGGCGACTAGCGAGCTGTTAGATCAGGATAAATCACCCTCTCGTAAGGTGAATGAATTAGATAATCGCGGCAGTCACTTTTATCTGGCGCTTTACTGGGCAAAAGCCTTGGCCGCGCAGGATAAGGATGAGGCACTTAGGGCTAAGTTTACCGAACTCGCGCAAAAGCTCAGCGAGCAGACGCCTAAAATTGTGTCAGAACTCACCGCCGCTCAGGGCCATTCTGTTGATTTGGGTGGCTACTATTTTCTAGATAACCAAAAAGCTAGTGAGGCCATGCGTCCGAGTCAAACGTTGAACGAAATGGTGGAGGCGATCGCCTAAGTACTGGCTATGTGGATTGTTGCACATAAGTCATAAGAAATCATTATTAGAAGCCTCTATCAAGCAAACATTGCAGATCTGTGCGCCTGAGATGCACTAAGATTCTAAGCAGCGTAAAATCCAACTTACTTTTCAGGTGGCTGCTTATGGATACACGAAGGCTATTGCATCCTAGATCGCAGGGTCAAAAGCGCACAGCGATCGCTATTTTTCTCACGATTGGTTTAGTCGGTAGCCTGCTCACTACTCTCGCATTAAGACAAAATTCAGCCCTCTTCGGAACCCTATCCTGGCAGGGCTGGCTGGCGATCGCCACGACCCTGGCTGCCTTCTTCGGGAATGCCTTCACAACTTTGCCTGCCTACGTTGTCTTTTTAGGCGCCGCCGCCGCGCTCTTTCTGAGCGGCGTTTTAGATGAAAAAGCCGCGTTAGCTGGGTTCAGCAACTCCGGGATGATTACCGTTGGCGTGCTGTACGTCGTGGTGGCCGGATTGCAGCAAACGGGCGCTTTGCAGTGGGTATCGCAGCAGGTACTAGGCATGCCCAAAACGCCTAGCAGAGCCTTGGTTCGTCTGATGCTTCCGGTGATGGGCGCTAGCGCTTTTCTCAACAACACGCCGGTGGTCGCTATGTTTATTCCGGTGGTGAACGACTGGTGCCGCAAGCTACGCTTTAGCCCTTCTAAGCTGATGATTCCGCTGAGCTACGCAGCCATTTTTGGCGGTCTGTGCTCTCTTATTGGCACCAGCACCAACCTCGTCATCAACGGTCTGCTGATAGATGCGACAGGCGAAAGCGGCCTGAAAATGTTTGATATTGCGTGGGTCGGCCTGCCTTGCGGGCTGATTGGATTTTTGTTTTTGTTCGTCACGCAGCGCTGGCTGCTGCCCGACCGGCAGTCTGCGCTGAGCAATACGGATGACTTGCGAGAGTACACCGTAGAAATGAGGGTGATTCCCGATAGTCCGCTGGTCGGCAAAACGGTAGAAAAAGCGGGCCTGCGCCATCTGCCAAATTTGTATTTGGCCGAAGTTTGTCGGGAGCCTCAGGTACTCTCAGCCGTAAGTCCGCAGGAGATTTTGCAAGGTGGCGATCTGTTGCGGTTTGTCGGCGTTGTTGATTCCATTTTGGACTTGCAGCGCATTCGAGGTTTGCAGCCTGCGACAGATCAATCTGCCAAGCTCGCCGGGGCCGCAACAGAACGAAGCCTCATTGAAGCGGTGGTTTCTAATACCTGTCCATTAATAGGCCAAACCATTCGAGAGAGCCGGTTTCGCACGCAGTACAATGCGGTAGTGGTCGCCGCAGCGCGCAACGGCGATCGCCTCTCTGGCAAAATTGGCGACATTCGCCTTCAGCCAGGAGATACGCTGCTGCTTGAAGCCTCCTCTGACTTTGTAAACGAGCGCCGAATTTCTCGCGATTTCTATCTTGTTAGCGGCGTACCCGACTCTGAACCAATGCGACACGGGCGATCGCAAATTGCCTTTGTTCTCACCATTGCGATGGTGCTCCTAGCAGCGGTGGGCTGGCTGAGCATGCTGCAAGCGGCGGTTCTCGCAGCGGTCGGCATGATCGCGTTGGGATGCTGCTCACCAGCGCAGGCGCTGCGAAGCATTGACTGGTCGGTGCTACTGGTGATTGCAGCGGCTTTGGCACTGGGCGAAGGGCTTAATTCTACGGGTGCAGCTGAGGCGATCGCGACTAGCGTTATTGGCATAGCTGGCAACAATCCCTGGCTAGCCTTAGTCGCCGTCTACACCGTCACCACTATCCTCACCGAAATTATCACCAACAACGCCGCCGCCGCGCTCATCTTCCCCATCGCCTTTTCCCTAGCCACTCAGCTCGGCGTCAGCTATCTTCCTTTTGTCATCAGCATTATGGTGGCCGCTTCTGCTAGCTTTGCCACGCCGATTGGCTACCAAACGAACCTGATGGTATGCGGGCCAGGAGGCTATAAGTTCTCTGATTTTCTCAGGGTGGGCGTGCCCTTAAATATTCTGTACGGGCTGATTACGATTGCGATCGCCCCTCTCATCTATCCTTTCTAGTCAGTCCTTAAAAGTAAAACATTTGTAGACTTTGCAGAATTCTTCTCCCTCCCGCTGATAGGTCACCGTAAGCGCTAGCGCTGCTTTGCCTTTTCCAGGTAACAGCGCTAGCCGCCATCTACCGTGCATCTACCTTATGGTCAACACTCGCCGTATCCCAGGAGAATTCAGTGTCCGCGCGACACCCGGCAAGCTACATATCAGGTTTCGTCTGTCGCTAGCTGAACAAGTCTCCGCTAGCTCATTTTTATTTTTGTTTTCTGTCCTCTTGCTAGCACATCTTTTCTTACTCTTCTCAAGCATTTATTCCGCCTTTAGAGGCAACTTCTCTGAAGCGGCGCTAAACCTAACGTATGGCGCAGGAAGATGGCTGCATTCAGCTTTGTTTATATTGACATTTATCCTCATAGCTTGCTTGGTTTATTCACTTATATGGTGGGTGTTTGGCACACGCGAGCTGATTGCAACTCGTCAGCACTTAACAACCCAACAAATACTGTTTGGCAAGCGCCGGAAAACCGCTTTCTCAGCCGATGGCATTCACTATTTCAATCAGTTCACAACTAATAGCGAACACGGAGATTCCTGGCAGCTAGAAGCCGTGACCAGTGGCGAACCGTTCAAGCTATATAGCCATTCAAAGCGCTATCCGGTTGACTGGCTCGGCAGTACGCTGGCTGACTTTTACAGGGCGGAGTTTAGAATGGTCGGGCCTTCTAGAAAAAGAAGCGCCCGACTCCCTTCTGTTCTTTAGCCCGCTTAGATGTAGCTCATGAGGAGCTTGAGCATGCCAGAGACTGCCGACAGCGCGGCCGTTTCAGTAGAGGTGTGGTACTCAGTCGTGGGCAGCTGTAAGGTGGTGCCATTGATGGTATTTTCTGAGGCGATCGCAACTCTCCCCAGCTCCGTACGCCCCAGAGGATAAGGCTTACTCCGCTCCTTATTCTTCATCTCAATATACTCATCTTTAAAGCCGTAGCTAATGCCCAAAGCCTTGCAGCGCTCGACCAGCTCCTGAGTCATCGCCTCAGAAAAATCACCGTTTGCATCCTTATGGCGCAGCGTCACCTGCTGCTCCTCAGCCTCCTCACGCGTGGAGTAAGGGCTCGTATCTAGCACAACCAAACGCTGCGTTGTCAGCCGCTGCTGCTGGAACCAAGAAAGTGAATAGCGCCAGCTGCGGCCAGACTCTTCTTGGGCTGTGAACATGCCGGTGCCCTGAAACCCCTGCCGAAAGAGATAAATGATCATCGCGGCGCTGACCACATTATCCAGCTGCGCGGAAATCAGCCCGTCTGCAATATTTAGTCGGTCGAGAAAAGAAACGGGAATACCCGGCTGTAGATAGTCTAGGCCTTCTACTTCAAAAATAAGGTTGTTGCGCTCTGGGCAAATGTATGAGCGGGTAATTTCGCCCTGGCCCATATAAGTGCCGACGAACGGCATGTGCGCCTGTACTCGCTGTCCAGCAAAGCGATCCTCAATTTTTTGTAGCATGTACTCTGAGGTAGATTCGCCCATCACCTCGCCCCTGTTTTGCGCAATAAAGGCGGCGTATTGAAACTCATTAGGGCCAGTGCAGAGCAGCCCGTGGCGGTCAATATGCGCAGATAGAAACAGCTCTTCGGGCCGGGAGCCCTGGGCCACCAGCACGCCATGATAGTGCTGAACCTCTACACCGACCTCTTCTAGCTCTCTTCGCAGCACTCTAAAGAAGGCGTCTTCGTTGCCAACAACAGAAGGCTCACGAATGAGAAATTTAAGAATATCTAGAAATTTGCTTAGCTCAGGGTAAAGCTTGCCTGCTTTTGGCATGACCCCAGACATCGGCGCTTTCGTCGCTAGCTCAGTAGAACCCATAGCAGTCTCAACGGTGAAGAACGACTCGATAATGATGCACTTTTTTGACGGCATATGTAGCTCACTGTAGACCATTTAAACGCTGTTTATTGGTAGCGGCCACAGCTAGCTCAGCTGGATTGGTTACCACTAGAGACCGCCGTTCTGATACATCGACTACAGCTAGACGACACAGGGTCATCTGTATACTCAAACAGATATATGAATAAAGAGAAGCTTCAACGATGTGGTTACGTAACAAGTCTATTGCTTGTCCAGCCTCACGGCTAACGTCATGGTCGCTATCAGCGGTGTTGATCGGGGCGCAGTCTTTATGGGGCGTGCAGTCTGCGATCGCCTCAACTGAAACGGTCAAAATAACGCCGCTCGGCAGCCACGACGGCGAGTTTTGCCGGGTAGATCGAGCGCTTGTGTTTGAAGATCCTAACGGTCTGCGAATTTTGTACGATGCTGGCAGAACGGTGGCAGGCGCAGACGATCCGAGACTAGGTGAGATTGATGTGGTGCTGTTGAGCCACGTGCACGGCGACCACTTAGGCGATCGCCGCATTGCCGAAGCGAATGCAGGCACCTGCGCCGAGCCACAGGCAGACGTCAGCACAACGCCCCACTCTAACAGCGCTGAAATTGCCGTTGGACAAGCGGCGTTAATGGTAGTCGGCAGCGAAATGGCCAGCTTTTTGGCCAATAAAGTGGAAGGACTCGGCGGCGACCCAAGCACCGTGCAGCTGGTTCGCTTTGGCGCCTCCCGAAATATTGAGGGCGTCAGCTTTACCACGGTTCCAGCTGTTCACTCAAACGGACTTAGCGGTGACTTTATTGAAGGTGAGCTAGGTGAGAGCCTGTCTGCTGCTGGACTCGGCGCTTACGTCGGCCCGCCAACAGGCTATGTCATTACCTTTTCTAACGGGCTAGTGGTGTATCTTTCTGGCGATACGGGCGTAACGGCCGAGCAAGAAACGGTCGTACGGGGCCAGTATGGCGCCAAGCTGGTGGTGATGAATATTGGCGATACGTTTACAACCGGGCCAACCGAAGCCGCCTATGTGATTGACGAGCTGGTTATGCCAAACGGGGTGATTGCTTCTCATGCCAATGAAGCTGCAACCGTAAACGGTGAGGTGCAGCAAGAGACCAAAACGGCTGCTTTCATCGAAGCCACGCAAACTCCCGTCTACGTTCCACTCAGCGGTAAAACACTATCCTTTGACGCGGAGGGCCAGTGTACGGATGGGTGTGCTGAAGACTAGTTGAGCTATGGTTAGCAATAGACGCTGCGATCGCTCTGCTAGTCGCCCTTGCCGCCAGTAGTCCTTGCCGCTGACTTTAGCTAACAGATTCTCTATAGATATGACTTCAACCAACGGCGAACGGCGAACCCTAGCGCTACAGGCGATTCAGCGCAAGCAGATTCAGCAACACTTAGCGCTAGCTGCCGCCGTCGCCCTCTTAGCTTCCGGATGCTATCAAAATGGGCCACGTTCGGCCAGCCGTAGCTCGCCACAAGATCCAAGCGTGGTCACGAACGAAAATGCCAGCGAAAAAATTCCAGGCGTCTTTTACAAGACGGTTGGGGAATGTGAGACCGATGTTCAGCAGCAGGAAGCCGAATATGCGGTATTAGAAGCCGCGTTTGAAAATAAAGAGCTGGCGACTAAACCAGCTGCACCACCGCTAAAAAAAGAGGACTGCGGGCCACAGCTAGAGGCCGCCAAGCAAGCTCACCAGCAGCACGCTCCTAACTACGCTTCCCTCGAAGACTGTCAGGCAGAAGGTCTTGAGTGCGAGCCTGCGACGACCAGTCAAGATGCCAGTCAAAACGCCAGTCAAAACGCCGGCTACTACCGACCTAGCTTTGGCGGCTTTTTCTTCTATCCCTTCTTGGGCGGCAGAACTCAATACATTTACGTCAATGATGGCGGCTCGCAGCGTAGGCTCTACCAGCCCAGCACGGTTTATAAGAGCGCAGCGCCCGGGCAGGTCGTAACGCCCAATGGCCGAGTAGTGAATAATCCGTCAACCGGTGTGAGCAATGTGCCTCGCCATACCAGTGCCCCAGCCCCCCAGCGACCCAGCGGGACTGCTGCGAGAGGAACGGTTACAGGCCGAGGCTCTCAAGGCTTTGGATCGACCTACAAGGGTACGGGCAGAGGGGGTAAGTAAGGGATGAAGCCATTAAAAATTGTTCGTCGCCGGAACTGGCAGCGTCATATTCAAGAGAATGCCTACCAGGCGGATGTGCTCAGTAATGCTAAGCAAAAGTATTGGGTTGAGGCGCTGCTGGAGCCGTTTGCGATTCAGCTGGATACTCGTGAGGAGCGTGCGATCGCCCAGGCCACCGAAAGCCTTTGGGAAATGTGCGTTGAGTTTTTGGACTGGTTTTTCACCGATGAAGCAGACGGTGAAGTTAATAGCCGCCTAGCAAGCCTAAAAATTCCCGAAGCCTACTGGCAGGCCATCAAAAATAGCTGGGACAGAGAACACCCAGTGGAAGATCTCTCGCTTTGCACGCGCTTCGATTTTGCTCTGACTGAAGCTGGACAAATCAAGCTGCTAGAGATTAACGGCGAGACGCCCCTATTAGGCGCTGAGACTATTTATCAGTGGAACTGGTTTGTAGACTACATGCGCAACTATCAAAGCAGCGCAGCGCCTCTGCCTAGCGATGCCAGTCAATTTAATGAGTATTGGGAGAGAATTGCCGGACAGTGGCGACAGATTGCTGAAGACTATAACCTCAAAGAAACTGGGATCTCTTTCTTAGTCGATGAGAATTTGGAAGAAGATTTAGAGATGGCAATGCAGCTCGTTCAAATTCTGCACGAGGAAGTAGATGAGAGCATATACACTCAGATTGTTTACTTGAGAGAGCTGATAGACGAGCGGGGTACCCAGATACAAAAGGGATTAGGCCTAGATGGAGAGGGCTACTTTGTCGATCATGTGAACGATCGCATTCCGGTGCTTTGGAAAATGTATGACTGGTCGGATTTGCAAAATGACATGGCTCAAAGTGGCAGCACCGATGTTTTTGCCCAGCGCCTAGAGGTTGGCGATGTCAAAGTAATTGAACCGCTTTGGAAGCAGGTGCTCTCGAATAAAGGCGCGCTTGTTTTGATGTGGCAGCGGTTTAAAGACTCTGACTATAGCCAGTATTTGCTAGAGACCTATTTTGAAACAGACATCTCTATAGCCTCCACTAATCTCGTGCTGGGTATGCACGTGCGCAAGCCGATATTGGGCATGGAGGGCGTCGCTATTTCAATTGAAACGGGTGTGGGTGAGCTAGAAAAACGAGAGACTTTTGGCTATGGCAGCGAGGGGTTTATCGTTCAAGAATACGTCGAGCTTGAGCAGGCCTTTGGCTATCACTATATGGTTGGGAGCTGGGCTGTTGATGGCTATGCAGCAGGGATTATTATTCGCGGCGATACCTCTCGGGTCACCGGGCGTCACTGTCTAATTATTCCGCACATTGTCTCTAATGACGGGCTCTATATTCCAGAAATAGCGGATTAGTTGGGCCGCTTCATTTATCTAGAGCTTTTATCTAGAGCTTTTATCTAGAGCCACTGTGTTCGCAATATGCGTGGCGTCACGGGCAACGCCGGAGAATCGGCCCGAGCCCCAAGTGTAGAGCCAGGGAAGTCCGACAAAATACAGCCCTTTGACGGTGGTGATGCCGCGCTGATGGGTTGGGTAGCCTTTGCCATCGAAGGCGGGGATGTGTATCCAGCTGAAGTCCATGTGGTAGCCGGTGGCCCAGATGACGGTGCCGATGTTTGCAGAGGAGAGATCGAGCGATCGCACAAATTCCTGAGGCTCCCATACTGGCTCATAGGGCGGCTCTGTCGGCGCATCAATGCTGTTCTTTTCAATATATTTATCAATCGTTCCTTTAATGCTTTCAGCTACGCCGTCTGCCTGGTCAAGATTCTGTTTTAAATCATCTTTTAGTTCGATTGTTGACTCTTGAATAGTCTTAAGCCTGCCGTATAGCTTCATCCCTTCTATTGCGAACTGGCGCAGGTCGATTTCTCTACCGCCGCCGCGACCGGTTACGTAGTGATTTGTTTTTGTCCGTACGCCTTCACCTTGCGGATGTTCGTCAATTGGAATGTCGTAGTAGCCGAGCTGGTCGAGCCAGTCTACAACGTCTTTTCCTCGGTATTCTCGGGGCGATCGCGGCGCGCCTCCTACGCACAAGTGCACTTGCTTTCCCGCTATGTGTAAATCTTCAGCAATCTGACAGCCAGATTGACCTGTGCCCACAACAAGTACGGCCTGATCGGGCAGCGACTTTGGGTTCTTATACTCAGAAGAGTGTAGCTGAAGAATATCTGCGGGCAGCTGCTCACTGATTCGAGGAATTTTAGGCCGATGGTAGCCGCCCGTTGCAATCACTACCTGATCGGCGCTATAGGAGCCGATAGAAGTCTCGATGTGGAATATCTGATCCTCTTGGGTGACCTTTTCAACAGAAACACCTTCTTTCATGTTGGGCTGAAAAGACTTCGCGTAGCTTTGAACGTATTGGACAATTTCGTCTCGGGGCATGAATCCGTGAGGATCTGAGCCTGCGTAGGCATAGCCTGGAAGCGTGCACTGCCAGTTTGGCGTGACAAGGCAAAAGGAGTCCCAGCGTTTGGAGCGCCATGAATGGGCGATCGCGTTCTTTTCAAAAATAATATGCTCAATGCCCTGCTGCTTGAGGCAGTAGCTTACGGACAGGCCAGCTTGGCCACCGCCAACGATGACAACAGGAAAGTGTGTGCGCATGGGGTGATCGCAAGAAAAATAGAAACTCCTCTTAACCATAGAAAGCCTCAAGAGAGTATCTTGTATCAGACGTTACGGAAAAGGAAGGTCTCGTTGTATGTGCAGGTATTTAGTCGAGAGAAACCTGCACAAAAAGACAGGTAATGATGTTGAAAGAGGGTAAGTTCCTGTCTCAACAGTCAGGCTTTGTTGTTTCGTAACAACAGATACATAGAAAATTACCTAATACCTTTTAGGGTGTGAACATCATTATTGATTGGAGTGATGGCATATGCCTGCTGTAACAACCCCTGCGCATCAGAGCGGTGACTTTTTTGTTGATTACGAAGAAAAAGTGTTTCCTGATGTGAAAGCAGAGCCTGGTGAAAAGGCGCTGGTAACCTTTCACACGGTTGCTTTTGAGGGATCTATCGGATTGGTCAATCTTTTGCAGGTCAGCCGGTTGATTAGCAAGGGCTTTGACACCTCTGTTTTACTCTATGGGCCAGGGGTGACTTTGGGCGTACAGCGAGGCTTTCCTAAGCTGGGCGATGAGGCTTTCCCGGGACACATGGCAATGAACAATCGGCTGGTGAAAATTATTGAAGATGGCGGTAAGGTGTACGCTTGTCGGTTTGCTTTGCAAGCGCTGTATGGCCACGGCGAGCCTTCTTTAATTCCCGGTATTACGCCCATTAATCCGCTAGATGTGATGGACATTGTGTTGATGCATCGCAAAGATAACGCGTTTATTTTGGATACTTGGACGATGTAGTCATGAGCTATTCGGGGGATTATTCTCGGACGGTTAAAGCGGCGGCGGTGCAGCTTTCGCCTGTGCTGTACAGTCAGTCGGGCACGATGGAGAAAGTGCTGAAGGCGATCGCGGATGCGGCCTTGGAAGGTGTGGAGCTGATTGTCTTTCCAGAGACATTTGTGCCCTATTACCCCTATTTCTCTTTTGTGCTGCCGCCCGTACTGATGGGAAAGTCTCATATGAAGCTATATGAGGAGGCGGTGGAAGTGCCTGGGCCGGTCACTGAAGCGGTTTCTCAGGCGGCAAAGCTGCACCAGATGGTAGTTGTGCTGGGTGTAAACGAAAGAGATAACGGCTCTTTGTATAACACTCAGCTGATTTTTGATGCAGATGGAACCTGTTTGCTGAAGCGCCGTAAGCTGACGCCGACCTATCACGAGCGGATGGTGTGGGGGCAAGGGGACGGCTCTGGCCTAAAAGTTTGTGAAAGCGCGGTGGGTAGAGTCGGTGCGCTGGCCTGTTGGGAGCACTATAATCCGCTGGCTCGGTATAGCCTGATGGCCGCGCATGAACAGATTCACTGCGGGCAGTTCCCGGGCTCGATGGTGGGCGATATTTTTAGCGAACAAACAGAGGTGACGATGCGGCACCATGCTTTGGAGTCGGGCTGCTTTGTGGTGAATTCAACTGGATGGCTGACGCCAGAGCAGGTAACAGAGATTGCGCCAAATGAAGGCTTGGAGAAGGCGCTGCGCGGCGGGTGCTATACGGCGATTATTAGCCCAGAAGGGATGCCGCTGTGTGAGCCGATTCGAGAGGGAGAAGGCATGGCGATCGCCACGCTTGACTTCTCTTTGATCACCAAGCGCAAACGCATGATGGACTCTGTTGGTCACTATGCTCGACCCGATCTGTTGCAGCTAAAGCTTAAAACTTCCTCTTATACGGTGGTTGATTCACCTGAGCTAGCTGATGCCGAGGGTGGCCTTTCCGCTGCGCTTGTTGAACCTGTAGATAGTTCTTTAGATACGCCTGCCTCGACCTATGCCTAATTCAGTTTCCTGCGCCCCGAATAGATTTTTGTCAACCGAGCCGATGAGCCCGCAGCAGCTAATTACCGATTTGCAATCTAAGGGGCTGAACCTGTTCTCTGATGAGGTGGGTGCTTCGGGAAGAAAGGGCGGTGCTGGCCCTTCTGACCATAAGGCGGTAACGATTGGGAAAACCACGGTGATGGTGCCGGTGTATACGAGTGGGGCGGCTGGCTCGCCTTATGGTGTGGATTGCGATCGCACCACCGGAAAGTCCTATCTCACTAAGTACAACAAAGTTATTAGCCCGCTCAATTTCCCAAATCAGCCACGCTTTTACAACCTCACAACAGACGATGGCATTCCCTATTCAAAAATTGCGCTGCTGCACAGCAACAATGTTTTAGCAACGACGGTTCTACAAACCTGCATTCGCTACAACAACCGCAAAACCGCCTGTCAGTTTTGTGCGATTGAGCAGTCTCTAAAAGCGAATCGAACCATTGCGCGTAAGACGCCGGAGCAGCTGGCTGAAGTTGCCGAAGCAGCGGTGCGGCTCGATGGCGTTGAGCATATGATTATGACGACGGGAACGCCAAATGTGACTGACCGGGGAGCCGCGTACTTAACTGACTGCGCGCGAGCAGTGCGAGCCAGGGTTGATTTGCCGATTCAGGCGCAGTGCGAGCCACCGGATGATTTTGGCTGGTTTGAAAAGATGCGAGCGGCGGGTGTAGAGAGCCTGGGAATGCATTTGGAAGCAGCTGATCCGGCGGTAAGGGCGCAAATCATGCCGGGGAAGGCGAAGGTGTCGGTTGAGTATTATTTTGAGGCATTTAAGGCGGCGGTTGCGGTGTTTGGACGTGGGCAGGTGAGTACCTATTTGCTGGCGGGTTTAGGCGATAGTCAGCAGACGCTGTTGTCGGTGAGCGAGCGGTTGATTGAAGTAGGGGTTTATCCTTTTGTGGTGCCGTTTGTGCCGATTGTGGGGACGCCGCTGGCGCATTTGTCGCCGCCCAGCGGTGAGTTTATGTTTGAGCTGTATGAGGCGATTGGAGCGCAGCTGAAGGACGCAAATTTGCTGTCGAGTGAGATGAAGGCGGGCTGTGCAAAATGTGGGGCTTGCTCGGCGCTGTCACAGTTTGAGTCGTGACCGGTTAAGCCATAACTGTTTGAATCGTAACTATCTAAATCACAACTTCGGAGAGAAGAGAGAATGGCTAAGAGAACCTACAGCTTCAAGCTAGCGGTGACCGCTGCGGAAATAAGTGACTATTTTGAGCTTCGGCAGCAGATCTTTTGTGAGGAGCAAGGACTTTTTGACGGGCACGATCGTGATTCTGTTGATGTGCGTTCCTATCCGATTGTGGCGATCGCACATCAAGAAGGCCAACCAGACCTTGTGGTTGGCGTGGTACGAATTTATGAGCAAGAACCTCGGCTCTGGTACGGCGGTAGGCTTGGCGTGCATCCCGAGTTTCGGCGGGTGGGTCGAATTGGTAAAGGCTTGATTCAAAAGGCGGTAACGACGGCGAATACTTGGGGATGCGATCGCTTTCTAGCAACCGTACAGCTCCAAAACGTTCGATTTTTTACGCGGCTGCACTGGGAGAGTTTACAAGAGATACAGATTTTAGAGAAGCCTCATCATCTTATGGAAGCTGATCTGGAATACTATCCAGCTACCGATCAGCACCGTCCGGCTCTGCCGATACAACAGGTCGCGTAGCACATGACTGTGAAGCGCGAACAGACTGAACTTGCTGAGCTGGTGGCCTCGCTACAGGCCTCAACCGGCATTTTGCATAAGCACGATATTCAAGCGGCTGCGAGTGCTTTCGGTCAGTTGGTTCAAGGGGTAGATGGCTCGAAAATTCGGCTGGGCGATGATTGTGCGGCTATGCCTGCGGGCGATCGCCCTGAAGATGGATATCTTTTACTAGCGGCTGAAGGTATTTGGCCAGAGCTGTTGGTGAAAGAACCCTGGTTTGCGGGGTGGTGTGCGGTGATGGTAAATCTGTCGGATATTGCAGCGATGGGAGGGGAGGCGATCGCACTGGTGGATGCGCTGTGGAGTCAGTCGGCTACGGGATCTGCGCAGGTGTGGGCTGGAATGCGAGCAGCGGCGGAACGATATGGCGTACCGATTGTGGGTGGGCATACAAACGGCCACAGTGATTACGATGGCTTAGCCGTGGCGGTGATGGGCCGAGCGAAACATTTGATGACAAGCTTTGATGGGCAGGCGGGCGACGTGCTGATGATGGTCGTGAACCTATCTGGGGCGTACTTTGGCGAGTACTCTTTTTGGAATGCAGCAACTGAGGCAGAGTCTGCTGTGTTGAGAGACCAGCTATCACTGCTGCCAAAGCTAGCGGCTTTAGATCTTTGCCATGCGGGCAAAGATATTAGCATGGGCGGACTAGCAGGTACGCTTTTGATGCTTTGTGAGGCGTCAGGGTATGGCGCGGTGCTTGATTTAGACTGCGTTCCTAAACCCGATAGCGTAGGCTGGACGCGCTGGCTAACAAGCTTTCCGAGCTTCGGCTTTTTGCTGAGCGTGCCGAAGGAGAATGTTTCACAAGTGGGCGCTTTATTCTCTCCTTTAGGTCTGGCCTGTGAAGCTGTTGGAGAGGCGATCGCTGGCTCACAAGTATTCCTTCAGCAGTCCAAAGAAAAGGTACTTTTCTGGGATTTAGAATCTGGTTTAACCGGATTCAACGGAAGGTCGTGAGCAATGTCGCTTAAAATTGCGCTGCTAACCTATTCTACAAAGCCTAGAGGCAGCGTTATCCATACGCTAGAGCTGGCTGAAGCGTTAGCACGTTTAGGCCACGAGCCCTGTGTATTTGCGCTAGACAAAGACGGTAAGGGATTCCATCGGCCAGTCAGCTTTAAGGCGTTCGCGGTGCCTGCGAGCGCCTGCAAGGGAGATACGGACGCGCTGATTCGGCAGCGGATCGGAGAGTTTGTTCATTTTTTTGAACAGCACACTGAAAACTACGATGTTTATCACGCGCAAGACTGCTTGAGTGCTAATGCGCTAGCAGTGCTGAAAGAGAACGGAAGACTGTCTCAATTTGTGCGAACCGTGCACCATATTGAAGACTTTAAAAGTCCTTATTTGAGAGCGTGTCAGGATAAGTCGATTTATCAAAGCGATCGCTGTTTGTGCGTGAGTCAGCTATGGCAACAGGTGCTTGAGCAAGACTACGGTGTGAAGGCGCATCGAGTAATCAACGGTGTGAGTCAGCGATTCTCAGCTCAGCCTAACGGTAGGGAAACCGCGCTGGCCGAGGCCTACGGCATTTACGGCGACCCGGTGTATCTAACTGTGGGCGGCATTGAGCCGCGTAAGAATTCAATTAATTTGCTTAAAGCTTTTTACAAGGTGTGGCAGCAGCGACCGTCCGCGCAGCTAGTGATTTCGGGTGGGGCAACTCTGTTCGACTATCAGGACTACCGGCAGGATTTTATGGCTTTGGTGGAAGCGTATGGAATGAAAGATGCCTTGGTGCTGACTGGAGTGGTGCCTGATGAAGATTTGCCGGTGCTGTATCGCTTGGCGGATGCGTTTGTGTTTCCTTCTGTGCAGGAGGGGTGGGGACTGGTGGTGCTGGAGGCGATCGCTTCAGAATTACCCGTACTAGCATCCAACATTGCTCCGTTCACAGAGTTCTTATCACCGTTGTCGGCTGTGCTGGTTGACCCTAATAGCGTAGAGACGATCGCCTCAGGTATGATACAGATAACAGATGCTCAAACAGCTCGCGATTTAATCAGTCATGGCTCTCAATTGATAGATCGCTATAGCTGGGAGGCCTCTGCCAAGCTTCATCTTGATTTGTACGAACAGATTGTTTGATTTTTACGAGATTTTTCTTATGCCTGAAGTTAACTTCAAAATTCAGTGGCCCGATGGTAAAGAAGAAGTTTGCTATTCACCTTCTTTAGTCGTAAAAAAGTATTTTGAACCCGGTGAAACTTACACGGTGACCGATTTCCTAGCAAAGTCGCAGGAGGCTTTGAGTATTGCGAGCGATCGCGTGCAGGAAAAATACGGCTTTCCCTGTAGCCGCGCGCTCGGACAGATTAAAAAGATAGAAGCCGAGGCGCAGCGGCATGCGGATGATAAAACGGTGACCGTTCTTCAGTTTGAATAATTGCGCCCGCAGGTAGAGGGTACGAACGTACTCTTTCCTTTACTGTGACGGCGAACTCTCAATTATAAAGACAGTATGGCCGATCAGTACGACTATGAACTTGTGGTGATTGGTGCAGGTTCTGGCGGCCTGTCGGCAGCCAAGCGAGCGGCAAAGCTTGGGAAAAAAGTTGCCATTGTTGAGCGAGATGTCATTGGTGGCACCTGTGCTAATCGTGGCTGCGTGCCGACTAAGCTGATGACGTATGCGGCTGGGTTTGCGAGTCAGCGATCGCTTTCGGCTAACTACGGCTGGCGCGAGGTGAGTGCGTCTGGAAGTGCGTTCGACTGGCCGACGTTTAAGCGGGCGATGGATCAGCACATAGACGCTATTCGAGACTCCATAACAGAAAGCCTAGAAGATATAGAGATTTTGCGGGGTACGGCAGAGTTTGTCGATGCGCATACGCTGCGAGTAGATGAACAAGAGATTACCGCCGAGTTTGTTCTATTGGCAGTGGGTGGTCGGCCTAAGATGCCAGATATTCCAGGCATAGAGCATGCGATAGACTCGCGAGATGCCATTAACTTTGAGACGCTGCCGAAGTCTTTGGTGATTGCAGGGGGCGGCTATATTGGCGTCGAGCTGGCGCAGATATTTTGTGAGATGGGCTGCGAGGTGACGCTGGTAGAGTCTAATCCTTTTGTATTGGATAGCTTTGATGAAGATGTGCAGAGGCTCACCAAGCAGTTTCTGGTAGACGGGGGCGTAAAGGTTGTGGATGATACTCGTCTTAAAGAGATTGAAAAAGGCTCGGATAGGCTGGTGGCTACTTTAAGCGACGGCTCGACGATTAGCGCTGAAAAAGTGCTGTGCGCTCTGGGGAGAACCGCAAATATCGATACGCTTAATTTGGGTGCGACTGAAGTGGTGACTGAAAAGGGAATGGTTGTTGTCGGTGAGGGCGGACGAACGCAAGCACCTAATATTTTTGCGATTGGAGATTGTACGGCAACGATGCTGTTAACGCCGGTTGCGAAGGCAGAAGGAGCCGCTGCTATCAGCACAATGTTTGAAGAGAAAAAAGTCTCTATTGACTATGCCTGGATACCTACGGCGGTCTTTACGCATCCAGAAGTGGCGATGATTGGGCTGACGGAGGCAGCGGCGCGCAGTCAGTCAAACGAGGTGGAAATTAAAAGTAAGTCTTTTGCGCCGCTGAAATATGCCATGGCGGATTCTTCTTTGAAGGCTTTTATTAAGCTGGTGGTGGATGCGACGAGCGGGCAAATTTTAGGCGTGCATATGGTAGGGCCGCGTGCGGCTGATATTGTTCAAGGCCTAACGCCTGCGCTGAAGAAGGGACTGACGATGGATGAACTGAGAGCGGTTGTTGCGGTTCATCCATCTACGGGTGAGGAGATGTTTTGCTTTTAGGTCTCACTAGGGACGTATGGCTGAGCTTGCTCAACAGGTGTTAAGTCTGCTAGCTGAATACCTTGACGAAGCTCTGTACCGTTTGGGCCAACAATCTGACGGGGAAGGGTCTGTGGATCGACCACTTCCATCGTGTTCATGTTGTATGTGGTGTAGACGGTGCTGGCAGTACTTAGAAACACGTCCATGATTGTGAGTGTTTGAAAGGGCGCAGTTGTGGTGGCTAAAAGAGACTTGGGGCCGCTGCCGAGTGCGCCTGCGTGCAGGGTGTTGAGATTGCCTGCTTTGCCGGGGAAGTAGGCGTGATGGTGTCCGCTGATGTAGGTGTGAACGTTGTGACGTTCGAGCAGCTGGCGAAGTTCGTCGGCTTCGTTGAGATATTCACCGGGGCGATCGCGCTTTTGAGAAACCGCATACATCGGCAGATGACCGAGCACAATTCGCAGCTTTGCATTTTTAGCCTCGGGGCTGGCTAGGGCGCGATCGGCCCAGGCGACTTGCTCGGGCGGGATATTTGCTGAAGACGCATCCCAAGTGAGGTAGAAGATGTCGTTTTGCTTGAAGCTGTAGTAGAAGGGAAAGCCGTCTGCTTCGAGAAAGGTGAGGTCGGTGTCGGACTGATGGCCTTCCCAGTATTTTGCGGTTTCTTCGCGGTCTAGCACATAGATGAACTCGCCGTTTTGCTGATAGCTGGAGCCGTCGTGATTGCCGATAGTCAGTGCAAAGGGTAGGCCTGACGATCGGATGGGAGAAAGAATTTTTTCGTCAAAGGCACTCCACATCGCTTCGATTTCGCTTTCGGAGAGGCTAGTGCTTTGGCCTGCCACCATATCGCCGCCGCAGAGCACCATGTCAGGCTGCCATTCGGGGAGAAGACCGATGCCTTTGATGACTTCGGGGCGATAGTCGGTGGAGCCGTAGGCGCTGTTGAGATCGCTGATGATGGCGATGCGAACGTCGCCGCGCTGAGGGGCAAAGAGGCCGGATGGAGCGGGGTTGCTGGTGGGGGTTTGGCTTTGGCTTCGCTCAGCCACGGGGGCTGTTGAAGATGTGCCTGAGGATTGGGCAGTGGCCTGGGAGCTGGCCTGGGAGCTGGCTTGAGTGCAGGCGATCGCAGTAGTGCCAGCAGCTCCAATGGCCAGCCCACCTAACAGTACAAAGCGACGACGATTGAGCGGCATGACAAGTAAACCCTAACAGCGTTGATCGCCTTTAGTATGCCACTTGGCAACGGCAGACGGGCAGCAAAAATCTGCAAAAGATATGTCTTAGGTAGCGTCTTTAATTTTTTTCTCTGGCTAGTATATTAACAAGTGTAAAGTACAGTGGCCCCAGTCACATTTATCCAAATTATTTTTATCCAAAACATTTATCACCAGCGTTGAGCAATGTTTTTTCCATATAGCGTTTTTAGGTAGATAGATGAACACGTATAGAAACGGCGAAAGTCCTAACGTAGCGCCTGGGCTGAGTGAGCGATCGCTCGGTCGTAAGCGGTCTGCGCTGAGGCGATCGCCTTTAGTCCTCATACGTCATCACCTACCGCCACAAATTCACCGCCCTATCATTAGACTGTTTCGGCGGCTGAGTCGTCAGATGGAAATAAACGGCGGCGACTGGCACTGGCTAGAGCAAAAGCCAATGCCGCTGAAGCTGTTGAATCGCAACCTGTGGCGCATTGCGGAGCCTTCTTCTAGCTACTACATCATGCTGTTTATCTCTGGCGTGATTGCGGCTTTGGGGCTGCTGGCTGGCAGCGCAGCAGCGATTATCGGTGCAATGATTGTGGCGCCGCTGATGGGGCCGATTGTCGGAATGGCGTTTGCGATTACGGTAGGTAACCGGCGTTTGCTGAAACGCTCAGGCACTGCGGTTTTGAGCGGTTCGATTATGACAATTGCTACGGCCTACCTGATTTGTTTGGTCGTTGGCATCAGCTCGCTCAATCCAGAAATTTTGCAGCGAACGGAGCCCACGCTGATTGATCTGGTAATTGGCTTGGCCGCAGGTGCAGCAGGTTCTTTTGCGCAAACTCGACGAGACATCGCAGCAGCACTGCCTGGCGTTGCGATCGCCGTTGCCCTGGTGCCACCGCTAAGCGTTATCGGCATTGGCCTTGCTCTGGGATCTGGCAGTGTGACAATCGGCGCAACGCTGCTATTTTTAACCAACCTGGCAGGCATTATTCTCAGCGGCGGATTAATTTTCATTTGGCAGGAGTACGGCTCTTTGAAGCGGGCCAAAAAAGGCCTCACCGCTTCAATGGCGCTAGTGGCATTGCTGGGTATTCCACTCGGCTTTTCTATGCACGAGCTAATTGTCGAAGAGCAGGGACGAACGACTGTAAATAAGCTAATTCGAGAAGAAAGTGCTGTATTTAGAGATACCAACATTCGCGCTGTCGGCATTGACTCTAACGGCGACGATCTGATGGTGAAAATTGAAGTCGCTGCGCCTGAGAATTCAATTTCAGCGGAGCAGGTAGATGCCGTACGTCAGTCTTTAGAGCATCGGCTAGAACGTTCGGTAGAGCTAGAGGTGAATGTTTTTCCTATGCAGGGTTTTTATTCGGAGACAGAAGAATCTAAGCGAGTTAGCCTTAAAAAGCGACTGGTGAGAAGAATAAAGGGTTAGAGAAAGGGCTGGAGTGCATCACACCTCAGTAGCCCAAAGATCATAAAAGAATGGCTATGCTACCAGCCGCTGCAACTCGCTGTCTAACCACGCTAAGAATAAGCGATCGCAAATCTCTTTATGAACCGCCTCTGTCAGCTCGGGTTCTACAAACTCATCGACATAAAACAACGCGCACAGCGTCTCTATGCTTAACGGCCCAACAACCGTTTTTGCAGGCGCTGAAAAGATACTAGCGGCCGTATCGGGCGCTAAGGCCCAGCGCGAAATTTCGCCTTCATATCCGCAGTTTCGTCGGTGATGAGCCTCCACATTGTGTAGATGAGCTGCCTCAAAAAAGCTGATCTCTTCTTCTTCTATCTGATAAGCTAGCTCCTGCGCTAGCTGAGGATTATCGATGACAATTTTGTACAGCACGACTTTTTCATAGTCAAGCTTGCTTTGATGAAACTGTTTGGCTGCATCTTGTGAAAACATCGCTGTGGCCATTTTCTCTCTCAAAAGATGATCGTAGATGCTTTGCTCCCAGTCATCTGTGGTGATCATTTTCTCTTTTAGCCACTCCAGCGTTTTTTGAGTGCTCTCTAGCTTAAGCTCTCGGCGCAGGCGATCGGCTTCAGCTTGTACTTCATCATCAGTAACCGTAATGCCGCGTTCTTGGGCGTTTGCATGAATAATCATTTTGTTCGTAAGCTGGCGGCAAACCGTATGAAAGGTTAGCTCCTGCTTCAGAAAAACAATAATATTATCGGCTTGAATATCGATGCCTGCAAAGTTCGTCATCTGTCGTTGTTTTATAAAACTGTCATCTTAAAGTTTATTGAGATACATGCGACTATGAAGCCGCAAATAGCGTACGAGCTGCCGAGCCACAAGGAGCCCGTCACCCGTACGCTAAGTTAGAACTACTCTCACGTAGCACCTTCGCAGCTGGTCGTTAGATTTTTAAAAGGCGGTGCTACAGGGCACTAGCTCTGAGAGATGGACGTTGCGCCCGCAGCAGACGCATACGGATCGGTGTAGGTGTAGGAGAAGCCTTCAGCGTTGCTATCAGGGCCATACGCTTCAGCATCTGCTTCGGCAAGCGCCGAGTTACCGCGAACGTAGGAGGTCGCGTATAGGTTTTTGTAGACGTTGGCATACTCGTTGATGTAAACGTCAAAACGCTTGCTAAAGTCGAAGCGATAGCCCCCGCCGCCACGACCACCGTAACCGCCGACGACTGCACTTGTATCAACAGATTCTACGTACTCAAGATTAGAGATCTTCATGGGTTTGTCCTTCGCTGTATTGTTTTATCAACCTCTCAGCTGATATTTGAAATATAGCGAAGTCTCTTTCTCGAATGTTTCCATTTTGAGAGTTTGTTCTATTTTTTGCAGCATCTGATTTTTTTGCTTTTGCCAGGAAGATGCGATCGCGCTTTTATAGCCTATGCCACCGCTGGCGGATAAGGCGTCTGCGGACAAAGGCTCAACATAGTCCAGGTCGCCCATTGTGATCCGGCTGACAGAAGCCTGAGCGCGAGGAGACTCTGCTACGTGCGCGGCAACGGGCATTGGTTTGCCAGAGGATAAACCGTTAGATGCCATATTCTCAGGTGCCAGATTTTTAGACGCTAGGCTTTTCGCCGTCAGGCTGCCTGTATTGTTTTGAAAATTCGTGTGCTTTCGACTTGACTGTAAATACTGCTTTTGCAAACGGTGATAGGTGCTGTAGGGAATATAGTGAAGCGGATTGTAGCCCGTTGCTTCTAGTAATATCAGGCAGGCACTGGAATATTTTCCTTTGATAATGCACTCTATGATTTTATTCATTTTGTCTGTTGCGATCGCATCACTCAAAGCCTTCTGCTGTTCAGGCATCTCTCTTTTTCCTCTCTAAACGTTCATTCATGGATAGTTCAATGCGTAGACGGATTTTTAGGACTCCAGATTTAAAACGATGGTCTCTAGCGACTAAAGATTTGGCACTACAGACTCATCTCATCGGCGCTCAGACGACGAATGGGATCGAGCAGCCAGTCGATGATGCGGCGCTGGCGCACAATAATTTCGGCGCTGGCCGTTTGCCCCACCTGAAGCGGAATGGACTGCTGCTCGTGGATGACAAAATCTTTGTCTAAAGAGATATCGACCTGATAGCCAGTGCCCGTTTCTGGAATGCCCTTGGCATCTGGAGAAATCGCGACAACCGTACCGGAGAGGACGCCATAATCCTGGTATGGAAACGCATCTAGCTTTATTTTGGTATCCATACCTATCTCAATGAGGCCAGCATCCTGCTGAGGCACCATCGCTGATAAAACCAATGGCGTTCCGGCGGGCACCACTTCTGCAAGGGTTTTACCTGCGCTCACGACTTCTCCAATGTTGTCAATTTCAAGCGTTGAAAGAATGCCATCTACAGGCGATCGCACTTCATGGTGGGCTAGCTTGGCCTGCGTTTGTTCAATCAGGCTTTGCGTGTCAACCAGCGTAGCCTCCAGCTGCGCGGCTTCTATTTCGAGTCTCTGTAAAGATTGTTGTGAATTAATCTGCGTCTGCTGAGCGGCCGCTGTTTTCTGTGCTAGCTCAGACTCCATTTGCTGAGTGTAGGCCACAGATTGAGCAATTTCTCCTTGCGTTTTTTCAATGGTCTGCTGCTGGCTTCTCACGCTTTGCTCAATGCCAAAAAGATACTCCTGAGAGATCGCACCTTTGGCTTCAAGCGTGCTGATACGATTGAGCCGTTCTGTTTGGGCGCTCATTTCTTGCTGCAACCCTTCTAGCAGCGTTTGGCTGGTTTTCGTGTTGACCTGAGACTGCCTGATTGAAGACTGCTGCGCCTGAAGGTCGGCAGCGGCGATCGCGGCTTGAGCAAGGCTTTCTGGATGCGCGTTGGCGATGAGCGATCGCACCTGCGTCAGTTCTTTTTCAGCCGCTAGTTTGGTCTGCATCAGCCGCGCAATCTCGCGCTCAGTCAAATCGGCATCCAGCGCTAGCAGCAGCTGACCTTTGTTGACGTAATCGCCTTCTGCCACCAGTATCTGATTAATTTCTCCTGCTGTAGAAAGCTGAATTTTATAGGTTTCACCTTTTGGCGTTAGCGCGCCCGCTGCCGTTGCCACATCCTGAAACTGACCCACATAAGACCACAGGCCAAAAAAGCTCACAAAGCCTATGCCTGCTAGCACAAGATATCGAGGCAGTGCGGCGGGCGGCTGTTCTAGCACCGCTTGAATGGGCTCGCTCCAGCCGTCGTTTGTGCGATCGCCAATGGTAGGAAACGGTAGCGAAGCCTTTGTCGGAAGTGCTTTAGCTGGCCTGACTTGATCGGTACTGGTAACCATAGTTTTTACGGCCTTTAACTATTGAATGGAAAGTCTGTTGAACGGAAAGTCTGTCGAATGGAAAGTCTGTTGAATAGAAAGTCTGGATAGACGAAAATCAGTCGCTTGCAAGCTGTTTATGCAATCTATCTATAAGTTGAGCTGCTGCTGGGCTAGGCTGTGATACAGGCCAGCTTGAGCAATGAGCTCGGCGTGTGTGCCCTGCTCTACAATGACGCCGCGATCGAGCACAATAATGCAGTCGGCATTGCGAACGGTCGATAGCCGATGAGCGATAATAAAGGTGGTGCAGGACTGACTAATGCGCTCTAAATTCTGTTGAAACTGGCGCTCTGACTCCGTATCAAGGGCGCTGGTGGCTTCGTCTAAAATGAGAATTCGAGGCTGTCCGAGCAGGGCGCGGGCGATCGCAATTCGCTGTCGCTGTCCGCCCGAGAGCGTCGCCCCTCGTTCACCCACCTTGGTGCTGTAGCCCATCGGCAGCGTTTGAATAAATCCGTGAGCTTCGGCTAGCTTGGCAGCAGCAATCGCATCTTCTAGCGTAACATTCTCTCTGTGCAGAGTGATATTTTCTAACAGCGTGCCAGAAAAGAGAAAGCATTCTTGAGGAACTACGCCGAGCTGCGATCGCAAAGAAATCGGTTCAATATGAGCAATATCATGCCCATCGATCAAAACCCTGCCCTTATCTGGTAAATAAAGCCCCTCCAACAGCTTGATAAAAGTACTTTTGCCAGAGCCGCTGCGGCCCACAATTGCAACGGTTGTTCCTGGCTCAACGCTTAAAGAGATATTTTGTAGCGTGTTGTGCTCATCGTCTTCGCCATAGCGAAACGTGACATCTTCAAAAGCAACTTCGCCGCGCAATGGCGGAATCACCATGCCGCCCCTAGCCGATTCAGCCGGTGACTCAAAGACATCGTTGAGCCGTTCTACTGAAATCAGCACCTCTTGCAGCTCGTCCCACAGCCCAGCTAGCGCCACCACCGGACTAATCACCCGGCCAATCATCATATTGAAGGCCACAAACTGCCCAACGGTCAGCTGACCTTGAATCACCAGCGTCGCCCCATACCAAAGCAGCAGCGTACTGCCGACAGAATTGATCGATCCGCTCAGACTTTGCAGCCCAATGCCTAGCTTTTGGCCCTTAAAGCGTGCATTCATCTGACGGGTTAAGTGGTCTTCCCAGCGCCAGCGCATTTCCTGCTCAGTTGCCGTGGTCTTTACCGTGGCAATGCCGCTCACCATCTCCACTAAGGCGGAGTTTTGGTCAGCTGCTTCTTTGAATACCTGCCGAGATATCTGTCGCAAAAAGGGCGTTGATCCTAAGGTAATGATGACGATAGGCGGTATCATCATCAGCGCTAGCACGGTGAGCTGCCAGTTGTAGTAGAGCATCAGCGCTAGGTAAACAAACCCGGTAGCCAAGTTGAGCCAAGCTAAGACAACCTGCCCAATCAGGAACTGTTGGATCTTTTGATTTTCTTGGACGCGGGTTAAAATATCGCCTACTCGACGAGACTCAAAAAAACGCATCGGTAACGACATCACGTGCCGAATAAAGCCGCTGACTAGCGTGAGATCTAGCCGGTTAGAGAAATAGCTCAGCAGGTACTGCCTCGCTGCTGACATAATCAGGCCCCACAGGCCAAACACCAGCAGCCCAATCACAAACACATTGAGAGTAGATACGCTTTTTTGCACCACCACCCGGTCTAAAATGACCTGCGTAAACAGCGGTGTGATCACACCAAAACACTGAATGAGCAGCGATATGCAAATAATTTGAACAATCAGCCCGCGATACGGCAGAAGCGCCTTGGCATAGCGTCCTAAAGAGGCCTGCTTAATCTCGGTTTGCTGAAGCTGGTCGGTGGGCGATAGCAGCAGGCCAAAGCCTGTCCACTTTTGGAGGAAAAGCGCTTTGGGTATTTTTTTTCGGCCTGCTGCTGGGTCGGCAATGATGACGTGATGTGAGGTAGTTTTGTACACCACCACGTAGTGAATGCCTTCCCAGTGGGCAATCCACGGGCCTTGATGGTTTGCCAGCGAGCCCAGGCTAGCGCGTACGGGCCGAGCGTGGAAGCCAATTTCTTCAGCGGCTCTCGCGAGGCTTTTGATGGATGTTCCCGATCTGCCGACGTTGGCCCTTTCACGCAGTACGTGCAGCGGAAATCGCTTGCCCCAGTAGCGAGCACACATCGATAGGCAGGCCGCGCCACAGTCTGTAGCACTCTGTTGCTCTACCCACGGATAGCGGCGTAGCGCGTCTAAAAGAATTCGCTTGGGCGGCTTGGGAAAGCGCGGAGGCTCAGCGGGCGGTGAGTTAAAGGGCTGGGTGGTGGCGGGCTGAGTCGAGCCTTTGGCGGTAACGGCTATCGGGCGCGATCGCCTGCGAGGCTGAGATTTTGATTTTATGCCTGACTTTGGCGATCGCTCATCTAAAGCGCGCGCTGACAGACTCGATCCGTCAAGCTGAGCGGTGTCTAAATCTGTTGTGAAGGCTTTGGCGATCGCCCAGGCCGACACCGGTAAAAAATATACCGATAGATCGGTGTGAGCAATCCAGCTGCGATGAGCTTCTAATCCAGCAGAGGAACCCTCGCTAGCACGCTGGGTCTGGGTTGAATATCCCCAGCTGTCTCCTACTAGCGGCGGGCAAATGGCCTCGCTTTCCTCGCTTTTCTCACCTTCTACAACACCCGAGCGCAGCCAGTATCGGCCAGCTGCTGAGGTGGTTGCTTGTGATAACAACGTTCCAGCAGGAATCTGTCGCACTTGAATGTAAGACATCCATTGAGCCAGCTGATGACTTGCGTGCGATCGCAGTGCGGTCTTGAGGCGAAAAAAGATGAGCCGATCGCGAATCTGCGTTTGCTCTTGCCAATAGTCGCGCAGCCGCCGATTAGTTTTAAAGGCGGGCTCAAGGGTTGCGATTGGAACAGTGGCAATGCAAACGCGATCGCTAGACGCGATCGCTCTGTAAAGAAAAGGATCGGGAATGAAAATGCGATCGCCACCAAAGCATTTATCAACACCCAAAAGGCCTACGGTAACCTCTTCCGGTTTGCTATGTGCGAGCAAACGAACGCGTCCTTTACAGACGATGCTAGCAACAGGTTCGCCAGCATGAATCTCACCAGCAACAGTCTCACTGACTCTGTTCTTGTTAGGGGAAATCGATAGCGGAATATCTTCGCCAAGCGCATACTCAGTAACGTTGAGTGCGCGGGCAATCTCATTTTGAATTGAGCGATCAGAAAGGGAAATTAGGGTGAGTGCTTGAGGCGGCAGCTCAGAGAGAATATCGGGTGATTTAAGCCGGACACGTGCGTTTGAGTTCTGCATAGTTTCGCATAGTCATTTGTTCGATTCTCGAAAACGAGTTTTGAAGCGCACTATCAACTGAACTCGAACCTACGTGCGAGTCAATATTTTATATAGACTGTGATCTATGCGCTGTGCAAGCCCTTAGAAAGCTCTCCTATATGGTGTTGTAGTGTGTTTCCTTAATCTGCTGACATTCTGAAACGCATCATAAAAACTAAATATGAGGAAGATATGAGGATAGGTTAGTGAGATTACGCAGGCCGCAGCTAAACGGTGAAATATTACGTATCAGTAAAGCTACGGTAAAGGCCGCAGGTGCTTTGTTTGATAAGGATTGATAGTCTTTTAGAGTGTTTATACGTAAATAACTATGTACAAGTTTCGTAATAAGTGCAAAACTTTACGGAGAAAGGGTGGAGATATCTCTGCGCTATTTTTTGAAAACGTGCGCATCTATACAAAAAAGTGACGGGTGTCTGATATCGCGATGCGCAATGCTGCAATATTCAATATTGCGCATCTATCAGCATCCGCTAGCTACATTTCAGTAACGCTTCTAAGAACAAAAACTCACTATGATATATTTCAGCAGTCAGCGCTTTAATCAAATTTTTACAGCGTTCTCTCTCTCTATTGCTTCATGTTTAGTCGGCGTATCGGCACAGGCTGCCACATTTGCTGAGTCGCTAGGTGGCTTAACATTTTCAAACTTTAGTCAAGCACCGCTCGTCACCGATTCAACGGCGCTAAGCTCTAGCTTTACCGCAGGGCAGGGCTCCAATGCGATCGCAGATGCCAACGCCCTTTTCGAACTGTTTCCAAGCGCGCAAGCCAGCAACTTTGTAGCAAATACGGCTTTTACGCTCAATACGCCAAGCGAAGCGTTTGCCGAAAGCCAGGCCAGCATCTTTGGAAGTTTTAACATCAGCGCAGGTAGCCTCTTTTCTTTTGACTTTGCAGGCGCTGTAGACTTATTAACCACGGTTGACAAAATTGGAGAATCAGCTGCTGCTTTTTTTGAAACGCAGTATTCTCTTTTTGATACGAGCAGCCAGCCAGGAGCCAGCACAGAGCTAGATTTCTTTCGGCTCTTTGGCCAGCTCAACACGCCTGATGGCAACGATGACTTCGAGATTGCAAACAGCGATGCTATTGCCTTGAGCACGCTCGATGTTAACGACATCACTGGCCTATCGCTAGCGACTGAAGCGCTTTCAGTCGGTGTAATCGGCCGGTACGAGCGACTTTTTCAGCAAGATACCACCGTTGTTTTGGCTGAGTTCAAGCTGGGCGTCGCGCAGGGGAAGCAGGTTAAAGTGCCGGAGCCTTCTAGCTCGTTGGCTAGCTCGCTGGTGCTGCTGATCGTGCTGGGCTCTGCTGTTGGGTTGATTAAACGTCCTACCGCTGAGCAGGTGGAGTAGCTCATGTTTTAAGGGCGAACCAAACGATTAGCCAGAGTGCTTTTACGCCATCTTTCCAGCTAATTTTTTTGCCTTCTTCGTAGGTGCGGCCATAGTAGGCTACGGCCACTTCGTAGAGTCGCCAGCGGTGGGGCGATCGCGCCACTTTTACTGAAAACTCAACCTCAAAGCCAAAACCATCACAGGTGAGCTCAATGTCCTTAAGCACTTCGGTGCGAAACATTTTGTAGCATACTTCTACATCAGAGAGCGTCGTATTGCAAACAATGTTCAACAATGTTGAAATAGTTTTGTTGCCTAAAGAATGATGGAAGTAAAGTACACGATGCGGCTTGCCGTAAAAGCGCGAGCCGTACACCACATCGGCTTTGTTCTGCGCAATCAGCCGCCACATGTCCACCCAATCTTGAGGGTCGTATTCCAAATCGGCGTCTTGAATAATGATGACATCGCCAGTGGCAGCCTGAAATCCTGCGCGTAGGGCCGCGCCTTTGCCTTTATTCTGAGGCTGTAAAACTAGCCTGATGTCTGTTATGAAAGGCTGCTCAGGCATGTTTGCCCATGCTTTTGAATGTTGCGTAGTGAGCCATTCGCGGGTGCCATCGGTCGAACAGTCGTCAACGAGAATGATCTCTTTAACAACGCCGGGAAGTGCTTTCGGACACCATTTTGAGTACGGCGCTTATGGTGTTGATCTCGTTATAAACGGGGATGACGACGGAAAGTTTCATGCTGCGTTAATTCTCTCCTTCTTCAAAGTCAATGGACGGCATTTGCTCAATGAGGTAGTTAACGAGGCCTTCTAGGGTTGGATGCTCGAATAGGAAGCTGGCGGGAATGGTAGGGCCAAGGTTGTATTCGAGCTGGTTGGCGAGTTCTACAGCCATAAGTGAGTCAACGCCCAAATCGGCCAGGGGCTGGGTGAGTGCGATGTCGTCTGGAGAGTCGTAGCCGAGCACGTCAGCGATTTCGGTTTGGATGTGCTGCATGAGATGGTGGCGGCGATCGCCTGCCGAAATTTGCTTGAGCTTTTCTAATCCCTGAAGGCGATCGCCTCGCCCGTCTTCTCCTCCAGCCGTCTTAAAGTGTTCCAAAACCGGCAGCGATACGCCCGGTGGCATTTGCGCACTAAACTTAGGCCAGTCAATCGAAAAAACACCGGCCTGTGCGGATTTCTGTTTAAGCAAATCACCTAGAATTTTGAGCCCTTGCTCTGGCTGAATAGGCGTTATGCCCCGAGCGCTCATTCTGTTTTGCGCGCCTGCATCTAGCTGTGCGGCCATGCCTGCGTTGGCCCACGGCCCCCAGTTGACGCTGAGCCCAGGTAGGCCAATCGCTCTACGGTGCTGCATGAGTGAGTCCATGAACGCATTAGCAGCGGCATAGTTTCCTTGAGCAGGTGAGCCGATAAGGGAGGCGATAGAAGAGAAACAAACGAAAAAGTCTAGCGATCGCGTTTGAGTTTTCTGTTGAGTTTGCTGATGGAGGTGCCAGGTGCCATCCACTTTAGGTGCGAGCACTTTCTTAAACTGTGGCCACGTAAGCTGAGAGAGCAGGCCGTCTTCTAAAACGCCAGCGGCGTGAACTATGCCTTTGAGTGGCGGTAATTTTTCAAGCTGCTGAAATATAGTTTCAACGTCCTTTTCGGCTGAAATGTCTCCTAATAATATGGACACTTTAGCCCCGGAATTCTCTAATTGTTCAATCGCTAGCTGCGCGCTATCTGTAGGGGCACGCCGTCCGGTGAGTGCAATGTGCCTGCCGCCTTGTGCCACTATCCACTGTGCAACTTGCAAGCCTAACGCACCCAGTCCGCCCGTAATGAGATAGCAGCTGTTGCTGTTGATTGAGACTTCTGACGGCTGGATAGTCGGCAGCGTGAGGACAACTTTGCCAATGTGCTTGGCCTGCTGCATGTGGCGGAATGCTTGAGTGGTTTGTTGAATGGAGAAAGTTTTTATGGGTAAAGGGTAAAAGTGGTTTTGGATGAAGCGATCGCTCAGTTCGTACCATACGTCGCGAATCAGAGCCGGATCTGCTTTTGTCACTTCGCCTAAGTCAAAGGGAAAATACTGTACGTTTGGATAATGTTGTTCGACTTTTTGTTTGTCCCAGATGCCGATTTTGCCTAGCTCAACGAAGCGGCCATTGGGTGCGATCGCCTCAAAGCTTTTATCAATAAAGTCACCGTTAAGACTGTTGAGCACAACATCAACACCTTTACCTTCCGTCAGTGTCATAACGTCGTCTGCAAACGTCAGCGTGCGAGAGTTCATAACGTGACGAATGCCCTGAGCTTTGAGAAAATCCCATTTGCTAGGGCTAGCCGTTGCAAATATCTCAGCGCCTGCTTTTTGTGCCACTTGAACCGCTGCTTGCCCTACGCCACCGGCAGCGGCATGAATGAGAACTTTGTCGCCTGCCTTCAACCGAGCAAGGTGGTGAAGGCCGTAGTAGGCGGTGAGAAAGGCGAGCGGAAGCGTGGCGGCTTCTGCAAAAGTGATTTGTCTGGGCTTAGGAATAACAAATTCTGAGCGAGTGGTGACAAAGCGGCTGACGCCATCGGTGAGCATGGTTGCAATCACTTCATCACCGATTTTGAGATCGGAAACCTGTTCTCCAACCGCAACAATGGTACCAGCACACTCAAAGCCGAACGTAAGCTGATTGGCGTGAGTAATATCCAAATGTTTGGCATAGTAGTCTTTGAGCAGACCGAGCGTGTTGAGAACGTCTCGAAAGTTTAGGCCAGCGGCGGCAACTTGAATTTCGACTTCTTTTGGGGCGGGCGATCGCCTCTGAGTTTCCTGAAGCTCAAGATTGTCAATTAAGCCGTATTCAGTGAGCTTTAGCTGAAAAGACTCGCCTGATGGAATCGCTAGTGTGCCGCTCTCGGTTTCATCGTATGGGGCTAGGCGAGCAATGTAGCGATCGCGACCTCTATAAGCAATCTGATTTTCTAAACTAGGAGAAAGGATCTCTTCTACTAGCTGCTGCACAGTATCTGGCTCAACCGAGATATCCGCGCATCGACAGCTTAGCTCGGGATGCTCCAAGGCAATCACCCGACCCAGCCCCCAAATAGAAGACTGATGAACCTGAAGAGATTCCGTTTGAACTTGTTGTGCTTCTTGCGTTACGAGCCACAGCGGGGCAGACGCTCTGTTTTTTGCTAAGGCTCTTGTTAGGTGGAGGATGCCTTCGCAGCCCAGAGACTGAGTAGTGTCGAAGTCAGTACGGGCAGTTCCCCATAGGTAGATGATGCCGTGTGGAGAAGGTACTGCTTCAATGAGCTGCTGAAAGTCATTGAGTGAGGAAGGATTAATTTGATACTGTTGAGAATCTAGCGGCTGGTAGCTTGAGCCGCTGTGAACAACAAAGCAGGTATGTCCTCGGGCTTGAAGCTGTTCTATGACCTGATTGCTGATAGTTGAAGCTGTTGCAAATATGAGCCAACGCTTTGAGAGTATGGGGGCAGGTGCTTGCGGGAGCGTGGCTTTTTTCCATGCCATCTTATACAGCGCGGGCGGAATGTCGGGCTGAAGATAGCGAAGAAGAACGTCGCGATTGGTGCGGTTGAGCTTAAGACCTTCTATATGAACAACAACTTTTCCACTAGCGTTGAGAAGTTTTACGTCTCCAATAAGCTGTTTTTCGCTGCTGCTTTCAGCGATAGATCCCAATGCCCACAAACTGTCGCCCATAGGGCCGTATATACTTAATCGCTCTACGCCTGTGGGTAAGTAGATGTCTTGGTTTTGGGTTTCGCCTATGGCAGCAGCTAAAATTTGAAAGCTGGCATCTAATAATACGGGATGAATTTGATAGGGCGTGCCGGATAGCGTGTCGGGTAGCGAAATTTCTCCGAGCGCCTGACCGGGAGCTGACCACAGCTGTTGAATAGCCTGAAAGTCGTCTCCGTATTCTAGGCCTTGCTGATGTAGCGCCTTGTAGTAGGATTGAGTCGGAATTTGTTGTAAAAAGCTTGCTTTTTCAGATTCTAAATCAACAGAAGGCGGTGTGCTGGAGCCTGCTGTTTGAATCGTTCCTTTGGCATGGCATATCCAGCTGGGTTCTGTACTTGAATCTGTAGGATCTATGCTAAATATTTGGAACTGTTGTGTGTTGTTGTCTGTAGGTGTAAGAACGGTTTGGATTGTGAGCGTGTCTGATTCTGGGAGAATGAGGCCGCGTTGGATGGAGACGTTAGTAAGGGCTAGATTGGGAGTTGAGGTGGCGGTGGCTGAGGCGATCGCAATTTCTAAATAGGCCGCAGCCGGTAGGATCGCCTGACCAAAAACGCGGTGATGGGTGAGGTAGGCAGGCTGTTGAATACCAATTTGAGCTTGAAACTGAGTCGGTGGAACCGGTGAGAATATTTTCTGTCCAGTGAGCGGATGAGCGGTTTTGCCGTGTTGAATGGTCGTGGCTGGCTGGCTGGTTTGTTTGTATTCAGACCAGTAACGCTGCCTTTGGAATGGATAGGTGGGCAGCAGCACTTTGCGGCGTGAGTGGCCTGCGTCAACGTTTTTCCAGCTGATTAAAAGACCGCTGACGTACAGCTGCCCCAGCGTTTGTAGAAGCTGCTGCCAGTCGTTTTGTTCGGGGCGTAGGCTTGGCAACCATTGTCTCTTTGCATCGGGCGGTAGGCACTGTTTTCCCATGCCTAGTAGCAGCGGTTTTGGGCCAATTTCTAGATAGATGCTGCTTTCGGATGGGTGCAGCGTAGACATGGCTGCTGCGAAGTTTACGGGCTGCTGTATATGGTCTATCCAGTATTGAGGGGTGGCCATTTGGTCGGTGACTAGTTGGCCGGTTACGCAGGAGATGACGGGAATTTCAGGCAAAGTGTAGGTGATTTGAGTGGCGATCGCTTCAAAGTCAGCCAGCATTGGCTCCATTAAGGGCGAGTGAAAAGCGTGAGAGACGTTGAGCTTTTTGTGCTTGATGTCTTTTTGAGCTAGGAGGTGTGCGATCGCCTCTACCGTATCTCCTTCTCCAGAAACAACAACACTACTTGGCCCATTAATCGCCGCAACGCTCACCTTCTTTTGATAAGGCGCTATCCATGTTTGAACATCTTCAAGCGTAGCCAGCACCGAAAGCATTTCACCGCCAGCGGGCAAAGCCTGCATCAACCGTCCCCGAGCCGCAATCAGCTTGAGCCCATCCTCCAGGCTAAAGACACCCGCAATACAGGCGGCAACGTACTCTCCAACGCTGTGTCCTAAAACAACGTTCGGCTCAATTCCCCAAGACTGCCAAAGCTGCAGCTAGCGCATATTCCACCGCAAAAAGGACAGGCTGCGTGTAGGCTGTTTGATGAATATCTTCCGAACTAAGAATGTCTAACAGTGAGATATCGACTGACTTTAGAATCTCTGCACACTGGTCAATCGCGCTGCGGAAGGTAGGCTGAGTATCATAAAGCGATTTCCCCATATTGATATATTGGGAGCCTTGACCTGTGAAGAGAAAAGCGATCTGCGGCGGCTTTTGATTGGAATGTTCTCCTCTAGCGATACCTGCATCGTTCTTCAGCTTTTTTTGCAGCTGTGTTGTGTCAGCAGCTAAGACCGCCAGTCGGTGGGGAAAATGCGATCGCCCCACATTCGCCGTATAGCAAATATCTGACAGCGGTAGATCGCTATTTTCTTGTAAAAAGTCCTGATAGCGAAGGACTAGAGCCTCTAGAGCCTCAGGACTCTTTGCCGACAGTGTAAGTAGGTGAAACGGACGATCTTCTATTGCTGGCTCTACCGTTTCCTGTTGAGAAATCCGTGGCGGCTCAGCTATAACAATGTGGGTATTTGTCCCACCAAAGCCAAACGCACTCACGCCAGCAGTGCGACTTGAAGCAGCGTTTTCTCGTGCAGGCCAATTTTGGGGAACCGTTGGAATTTGAAGCGGCGTATCTTCTAACTGAATGTACGGATTGATCTTTTGTAGATGAAGGTGGGGTGGGATCTCTTTATGTTGAAGCGCTAGCAACACTTTAATCAGTCCTGCTACACCAGCCGCTGGCTCTAAGTGGCCAATATTGGTTTTCACAGATCCTAAATAGCAGGGCTGATTGTCTTCCCGTTTGGTAGTGAATACTGCCTTAAGCGCGTTTACTTCAATCGGATCGCCCAAGGAGGTGCCGGTGCCGTGCGCTTCGATGTAGCTGATGTCGCGATCGCTCACCCCAGCAGCAGCTTGTGCCTGCCGAACCACCGCCTGCTGCGCCAAACTATTTGGCGCGGTTAGTCCATTACTCCGCCCATCCTGATTAACTGCCGAGCCGTTAATTACGCCAACAATGCTGTCACCATCTTTTACCGCATCAGAGAGTCGCTTGAGCGCTACAACACCACAGCCCTCACTGCGCACGTAGCCATCAGCACTCGCATCGAACGTTTTACAGCGTCCGTCTGTTGCGAGCATTTGAGCTTGAGAAAATGTTACCGTAAGCTGCGGATCTAAAATGAGATTGACGCCGCCTGCTAAGGCTAAATCACACTCACCCGTTTTTAGATTTTGGCAAGCTTGGTGAACCGCGACTAAAGAAGACGAGCAGGCCGTATCAATTGCCCAGCTCGGCCCCTGCCAGTCCAGAAAATAAGAGAGCCTGTTCGCCGCGATGCTGAAGGCGTTGCCCGTTCCGTAATAAACATCTTTGTCGAGTTGTGAGCCTTGCAGGCGGGAATAGTCACCGTTGCTTACGCCCATAAAAATGCCTGAGTAGCTGCCTTCTAACTCAGCCGCAGAAAGGCCCGCATTTTCTAGCGCTTCCCAACAAACTTCTAGCAGCAACCTTTGCTGAGGGTCCATATGGGTTGCCTCACGAGGTGAGAGCCCGAAAAACTTAGGATCAAACTGATCAACTTGCTTTAAGAAGCCGCCCCACTGAGTTTGTTTGTTTGTAGATTCAGCTTTGACTTGGCTAGTGTCCCAACGCGACAGCGGCACTTCTGTGATAGCGTCTTGGCCTTCGTGCAACAGATTCCAGAATGCCTGGATGGAGGGTGCACCTGGAAAGCGGCAGGCCATTCCGATGACTGCGATCGCCTCATCCGAGCCTTTTAGCTTTCTGACTGTACTTACCGCTGGCATATCTTGTGCGATCGCCAGCCGCTGCGCCAACGCCTCCACCGTCGGATAGTCATACACAATCGTCGGCATCACGGGCCGCTGAAGCCAAGCCTCCAGCTCCGCAGACATTTCAATCACCTGCAATGAGTCCAGCCCATAGCTCGCTAGCGGCTCCTGCCGATTAATTTCTGTTGGCTCAATTTGCAGCCGCTGAGAAATTCTGTTGACCAGCCAATTTTCTATAGCCTCAATTTTTTCATTTTGAGATAGATTGTCTAGCGCGACAGCAAAGGCTTGATCTGGCTGCGGCACGGCATTTTGCAGCTCTCTTTTCCACTGCGCAACCGCCGTCAAGTCATTGTTTAAAAAGTCTCTACGACACTGCTTCCGCTGAACTTTTCCACTAGATGTTTTTGGCAAGCTTCCAGGCTTCAACAGCACAACGGCATACACCTGTAGCTCGTGCGTCTCAGACACCGCCCTCCGAATCGCCAAAATAATCTCATCAGCCGCTTTCTGTTCATTCAGGCCGCGCAGATAGGGCCGCTTCACTTCCTGCACAATCACCAGCTGTTCAGCTGAATTTAGCTCTATTGAAAAAGCCGCGCTGCTGTTTAGCTGTAGCGCCTCATGTGCTTCTTCTGCTGTCAGCTCAATGTCTTGCGGGTAGTGATTTCGTCCTCGAATAATCACCACATCCTTCAGCCGCCCGGTAATAAACAGCTCATCGCTTTTGAAGAAACCCAGGTCGCCCGTTCTCAAAAATGGGCCTTCGTTCGTATCAGAAGTATAAGCCTGGAAAGTTTGTTGCGTTTGATCAGGCCGCTCCCAGTATCCTTTCGCAACACTTTCTCCCGCAACCCAAATCTCACCTACTTTATTAGCCGCGCAGCCTGCCAAAGTTTCGGGATCAATAATTTTAACGGTTTGCCCTAACCACGTGTGCCCGCAACCGACTAGTGCCTTGTTCTCTGATGGAATAGAGCTTTCTTTTATCTGATTTCGCTCTAAGGCGCTGCTATCTACGCTGTAAACAACAGGTTCGTCAGCTCGAATGCCGCCCGTGACGAGCAACGTGGTTTCGGCCATGCCGTAGCAGGGATAAAAAGTGTTGTGACGGAAGCCGCAGGGTGAGAAGGTGTTCGTGAAGCGTTCTAATGTTTCGGGGCGGACGGGTTCTGCGCCAGTGAAGGCGAGGCTCCAGGTGGTGAGGTCTAGGGCGGCGAGCTGTTCGGGGCGGATGGTTTGGGCGCAGAGGTCGTAGGCGAAGTTGGGGCCACCGCTGGTGACGGCGTGGTAGTAAGAGATGGCTTGAAGCCAGCGAATGGGCTTTTGGAGAAAGGCGACGGGGGACATGAGGATGACGGTGCCGCCGCCGTAGACAGTTTGGAGGACGCCGCCGATGAGGCCCATGTCGTGATGGAAGGGAAGCCAGGAAACGCCGACGTGATCGATGCTGTTTTCAAAGCAGGTGTAGATGGTGGCGCAGTTGTGGAGGAGGTTACCGTGGGAGACGATAACGCCCTTGGGGGTGCCGGTGGAGCCGGAGGTGTATTGGAGGAAGGCGGTTGTTGTAGGTTGGGTTGGGGATTGGGGCGTTAGGGGCTTGGGAGGATTTGGGGGGGCGCTGGCGATGTTTTCGGTTGAGAGCCAGGTGAGGGTGGCGGAAAGGGGGTCTTGTTCCCAGCTTTTTTGGGTGTCGGTGAGGACTTTACCAGTGGTGAGGGCGAGGGTGGCTTGTGAGTCTTGGGCGATCGCGCACAGCCGCTCTAGGCTCTGATTTTTCCGGGGTGGATAGGCGGGGACGGCGATAATGCCTGCATATAAGCAGCCGAAGAATGCGGTGATGAAGTCTAGGCCTGGAGGGTACAGGAGGAGGGCGCGTTGGCCTCCCGATGCGTGCTGACTGATGTAGGCGGCAATGTCTTCTGCTTGCTCATGAAGCTGACCGTAGGTAAGCCTAGCTTGTTCGGTCTCTCCGTTTTCTAGGAAGATATAGGCGGTTTTGTTGGGCTGTTCGGCCGCTCTAAGTTTTAGTAAATCGACAAAGTTAGTGATGTTAGGATCTAACATTGTTGTTCCTAGAAATTTGGTGCTGAGGGGCGAGAATGTTTAACGGCAGAGTGGGCCTTCAATCAGCAGCGATCGCAGGATCTAACAAAATCCCTTCTGCAATATCATCATGCTCCCACTGCCCAATAATATTCAGCTCACCCGATAGATACTTCTGCTTACAGGCCGAACGCTGCGTTTTCCCTGTCGGCGTTTTGGGCGTGCTACCGGGTCGCACCAAGGCGATCGCATGCGCCTCCAACATATGATGCATCCCCAAATTCTGCCGAATTGCCCCAATCACACCCTCCGCATCTAAAGACTTCAAAGCCCGCGACTCAATCTCTTGGACTACGGCCAGTCTCTCCTCTCCATCCACTTCCACTCCAAACACCGCCACACCACCAGGACGTAGCGCCGGATGACTCTTTTCTATCGTGGCCTCCAAAAAATGCGGATAGTGATTGTTGCCCCACAGAATAATTACGTCCTTAATTCGCCCGGTGATAAATAGCTCGTTATCTTGAACAAAGCCCATATCGCCTGTCCTTAAAAATGGGCCTTCTCCTGTTCCTGCAATACGAGCATTGAACGTATCTTCTGTGACTTCTGGCCGATTCCAGTAACCTTGAGCTACGCTGCCACCGGCTACCCAAACCTCACCGACTTCATCCGGTTCGCAGCGCTCTAGCGTATCCGGATTCACGATTGCCACGGGGTGGTTCTCGCCAATTTGGCCACAGCCTACGACCGTTCTACTCTCGGATTCACGCTCTGCGAGCTTAATTTTGTTTTGCTCTAACGCGCTGCGCTGAACAAACTCAACCGTGGGCACTTCTGTTCGCTCGGTCAGTGAGACCATTACGGTCGTTTCGGCCATGCCATAGGCGGGGCAAAAGGCTTCTTTGCGAAAGCCAGCTGGAGCAAATGTTTTAGCGAATTTTTCGAGCGTTTCCGCGAGTACAGGTTCTGCACCGTTAACTGCGATCGCCCAGCTACCCAAGTCCAGCTCTGCAATCTGTTCAGGCGTAATTTTGCGACAGCACAGCTCGTAGGCAAAGTTTGGCCCGCCGCTGGTCGTGCCTCGATAGCGAGAGATGGCCTGCAACCAGCGCAACGGCTTGAGAATGAAGTCTACGGGCGACATGATTACAGCAGGGCCACCGGCATAGACGGGCTGAATGACTGCGCCCACCAGGCCTAAGTCGTGATATAGCGGTAGCCAGCAGATACCAATGTCTTGATCGGTGTACTGGCAGGTGTTGTAGATGAGGCCCAGGTTGTCTAAAACGTTGCCGTGGCTGATCATTGCGCCTTTGGGCAAGCCTGTGGAGCCAGATGTGTACTGCAAGTAGGCGAGAGAGCTGTCGGTGACCTCGGGCATTTGCCAGCTCTCTGCTGACTCTGGGCTGAGCGTGTCGGTGGCAACCCAGTGAATGTCGTTGAGCGGTGGGGTGGCGGCGAGGGGGGCTTGAAGCTGAGCGAGAAAAGAGTTGGTGGATAGGGCGAACTTGGCTTCGGCATCAGCCGCTTTGTACTGGAGTTCGGATAGGAGAGATTCGTTGAGCGGGGGCCATGCGGTAATGGCGATCGCCCCCGAGTACAAGCAGCCAAAGAAGGCGGCGGTAAAAGCGAGTCCTTCTGAAAGGGGGAAGGTGAGCAAGACGGTGGAGCCCGATGCGCCGAGAGCTTGGAGGTGAGTAGCGATCGCCCGCGCTTCTGCGTCTAGCTGCGCGTAGGTCAAGCGCTTGCGTTCGGTCTCTCCATTTTCTAGCTCGATATAGGCAACTTGGTTCGGCTGATGCTGGGCTCTATAGCGCAGTATCTCAACAAGAGATGAGCACTGGTTGAGCTGGTTGGGCGCTGAACTCAGCGGAGAAGCCGTAGACGAGGAGGTCGTGCCTGAAGTCATGAAAGCGTGTCAGTAAAAGTACCGATGATTGAGACGGATTATAGCTTGCCCCTAGCCGTGATTCAAAGGTGCAGTTTGAATATGTAAGTGAGGTTGCTATGCACTACGGACAGCTGTTGCAAATAGTGAGAGCCCGATAGGACAGGGCACTGCTGACTCTACGGCTCGAAATAATGGCACGCAGCGATCGAATAGGCCTACCTGCTTGCCGGGCGGCGTAACGCGCTTAAGCACGCTGCCGTTAAGCCACCAGCCGAGAATGCCGACGGCGTTGAAGTACTGGATAGTGGGATCTGTGAACGATGCTTTCGCGATCGCCTCTCTCAACGAATGAGGCGTATAGCGACGATGATGTCCCACTGCTTTATCCAGCGTATTGTACAAATAGTTAAGTGCAGGAACTTTTAAGATAAGTCTACCGTCAGGTGCCAAATAGCTGCGCAGTCGCTGAAGTAGCTCAACATCTTCTTCAATATGCTCTAGCACGTCTAGCAAAATAATGGTGTCAAACGGTTCGGCGGCTTCCATTTTTGTCGCGTCAGCGGCTGTTACCTGGACATGACTGTAGTTGTGTAAGCGCGCTTTTGTTTGGCTTGCGTAGTCGCTGTTGAGATCGACTGCGACGAGCTGAGGGCAGTTTTGAGCAATGAGTTCGGTAAAGTTGCCGGTGCCGCAGCCAACTTCTAGCGTGCGGCCTTTAAGATGCGGCTGCAAGTGCGCAAAAATCCACTGGTTATAGTGTGTCGCAGCGTGTAGATGATCGAGCCATACGTCTTGGGCGCATTGCATTTGAGTGGCGGCTCCTGCTTTTTAATAGGTTTTCTTAAAAGGGTGAGGAGAGTATATCATTGCTGAATTTGGCGCTGGTGGCGATCGCTAGCTAATTTGCACTTATGAACGTTCTTAAGTCTGGGTTCAAGCGGCTACCTTTAACGCCTTTTTCTCCAACGCTTTTACTTAAGACGCCCGAAGTTGCCTTTTGGTTCTGCATGAGCTTTATCGCACCGCTTTACTTCGGGCTAATCTCATTCTTTTATGCCACTTCGTCTGACTATATTGTGCAAGACGATGCGCGCATACACGTGGTGTGGTTGCAGCGGCTGATTGATCCAGACCTGTTTGTGAATGATGCGATCGCTACTTACTTGGAGGCTATTCAGCCCGCAGGTTATGGCATATTGTTCAAGCTGGTGACCGCGCTCGGCATTGAGCCGCTCTTCTTTGCCAAGATTGCGCCGCTAATACTAGCGCTGATTGCAACAGCCTATCTCTTTTGGGTGGCGCTAAAAATCTTGCCTGTGCCGATGAGCGGCTTTCTCGTAACGTTAATTTTGAACCAGAACATCTGGATTAGAGACGATCTTATCTCAACGGCCCCTCGGGCGTTTATCTATCCCATTTTCTCAGCCTTTCTGTACTACCTGCTGAAGGATGCCAAGGTTTTCTATTTATTGGCATTGGGCCTGCTCGGTTTGTTTTATCCACAGATGATGCTGGTCTCTACGGGGCTGCTGACGGTGAGGCTTATTCGGTGGCGAGGCGTTGCCTTGTCGCTGCCGAGCCGCTTTAGAGACTATATTCCCTGGCTAGCTGCCCTGTGTTTGACCGGCGGACTATTGCTGTTTTTTTCTGGGCAGGTAGAAAGCCAGGTCGGACGCCTTACGAACCTCAGTGAAATGAAAGCTTGGCCCGAATTTCAACAGGGCGGACGCGGTGAATATTTTGGAGTTTCTCTGTCTGACTTTTTGTTCACGGGCTCTAGCGGCATTCGGTTTCCATTGCTGCCGCCAGTTATTTTGCTAGGTTTTTTTCTGCCTTTGGTTGTTTGGCGATCTCGCCTCTACGCTGCGCTTCCCCTCTCTGCTCAAATCACTCGGCATGTCGGCGTATTAGGCTATCTAACCGTATCTGCTGTGAGCTTATTTCTACTCGCACATTTAATTTTCCCTGTGCTATTTCTGCCCAGTCGCTACAGCTTTTACAGCGCCAGATTCACGCTAATCATTGCTTCTGGCATTATGCTGACGCTGATGCTGGAACGGTGGCTGGCCTGGTGGCATCGGCGGTGGATGACCAGGCGATGGACTTGGCTGCACAGAGTGAAGGCTGGACTGAGCTTGGGATTAGCGATCGCTATTCTCACAACCCCAGCCGTTCCTTTTCTCTTCTTAGGCGGTCAGGGCTGGCGAGTTGGCACGGCCCCCGGCATTTTTGAGTTTGTTGCTAATTCTCCTAAAGACACGCTAGTAGTTTCTTTGATCACAGATATTAATGACAACATACCCGCATTCTCTCAGCGCTCTGTTTTAACAGGAAGAGAGTTTGCGCTTCCTTTTCACGTTGAGCTTTACAATGAAATGAGGCAGCGTATGGGCGATATGGTGGAGGCGCAATACAGTCCTGATATAGGGGTAGTGCAGGCTTTTATTGAAACATACGGCATCGACCTGTGGATTGTTTCAAAAAATTTTACAAAGCCTACCTATTTAGATCGGCAGGTCTGGCTGTTGGGCAGTTCAGTGAAAGAGCTCGTTACTAAAGTCCAAGCTGAGCTGAGGCAGGGGCTCCAGCCCGCTTTAGCTCAGGCGATACCGGCTTGTTCAACGTTTGCGGAGGGCGACATGGTTGTTTTGGAAGGGCGCTGTATCACTCAGCTTGATTAAGCAGATACGCGCCACGGGCTTTTTCTCTGGCGAGCGATGAGCTGACAAAAACGCCAGAGAAAGAGGACGGCCACTGCGCCGATGGCAACAGATTGACCAATCCACAAGCCAATTGGCCCCATACCCATTTGGAAGCCGAGCACATAGCCGATTGACAGGCCGACAGCCCAGTAGCCAAATATGTTGAGAACCATCGGTACCTGCGTGTCTTGTAAGCCCTGTAGGGAGCCATAGACTGCCTTTTGTAGACCGTCTAGAACTTGGGCGATCGCGGCCACAATGAGAATAGGCGTTGCGATCGCGACAATCCCCGCATTCTCAGGACTCTGCACGTCTATATACAGGCCAATAATCAGCTCAGGAAAGAGCACGAAGCCAATAGAGGCTACCAGCGTAAAAATAGTCGCCAAGCTAGCGCTAACGCCTGCCGCCTGCTTAATGCCACCGAGATCCTTACGCCCTAGCCACTGCCCAACTCTCACGGTGCCAGCATAGGAAATTCCTAATGGCACCATAAATACAACCACTAGCGTTTCAAATACAATTTGGTGTGCCGCAAGCGCTTCGGTGCCAAAAGTGCCAACTAAGAACATAACAACCAGGAAAAATCCCATCTCCAGCCCAGCAAAGGCGCCAATAGGTACACCTAGGCGCAACAGTTCTCCTAAAATGCGTGGCTTTACGTAGTGCAGGTTGTTCATAATCTGATGCGATCGCATGGAAGGATGAAGCCATACGTACAGCGCTAGGGCGATGAACATTCCCCACCAGGCGATGACCGTTGCGATCGCTAATCCCGCCAGTCCCATTGCCGGAATCCCAAGCTTTCCAAAGCCTAAAACATAGTTTCCTACAATGTTAAAAGCCGTACCTACTACAATAATGACCATAATTGGTCGCCCTTTGGAAAGGGCAGAGACGGTTGAGCGCAGAGACGCAAAGCCTGCAACCGGGAAAATGCTCCAAAGAATAATGTCGAGGTAGGTGTTTGTAAGCCTAACGGTTGTTTCAGTTTGGCCTGCTTGGCTCATCGGGCCTTCTAGGTTTCCAATAATTATCATCATCGGAATAGATGCCAGCAGGGCTAGCCATAGCCCCTGCCGAGAAACCTGTTGGATTCGGCTTTGGTGCCCTGCCCCAAACGCCTCAGCGACCAGCGGGCTCACGCCCATCACAATGCCACTGAGCGTATTGATAATGGCAAAAAAGAAAATGGTAGCTAGGCCGCCCGCGGCTAAAACATCAGCGCCCATTTTGCCCATCATAATGGTGTCCGTAAATCCCGTCGCCGACTGGGCCACCTGGGCACCAGCTAACGGTACGGCAAGCTTGATAAACTCTTTTACTTCAAACTGAAGGCTGCGCTTTTGAACAATAGCGACCATAGGACGTTCCTAAAAAGATTGTTATATAGATAAGGTCAGTGATTTTACAGGCATAATTTAATCTGTTGAAACATGTGCCTGACTACTCACTACAGAGACTTTTGGACGCATCCATACAAAAGCTGCTCGGTTGTTCAAAGTCGGGTAGTTTCTCGGATATTGTAATACTGCCCCTTATCAGGAATTAGTCGCTAATGATTTCTGCCGGTAGCGGCGATTCTCTCCAGGTAAGCGCGTAGGGTTCTGTTGTTAGATACTGTGCGCCACTCGCTTGAAGATAGGGGAGATAGGCCTCGTTTCCGGCTAGGTGCACCTGAAAAAAGGCTGTATTTAGCATTTGATGATAGCTTTCAGCGATGGGCTTTATCTCTTCCCATCGGGTTGCGGTGCCGGTAATGCGATTGAGCACTTCTAGCGTTAGGCGCGCGTGGGGAAGGCCGGATGTAATGGCTAGGTAGCGGGCATCGCCCGTTTCGTTTGCGGCCATCCAGGAGTAGGCAGGCAGCTGTTCTATGAGTAGCGGCGTGAGAATGTCTTTGTCGGTGGCTTCCCACATGACCGGGCCGGTTACTTTGGCCATGCCCTGCGGGCCGTAAAGGCTACGGCTAAAGGGCACAAAGACATATACGGCCTTAATCCGTTCGTCTTTTAGCGCTGTATTCGTGGTTTCTGCTGGCAAATCTAGAGCGCGACACTGGTACAAAAGAGAGATATTAAAAAGGCTGTTGCGGGTATCGCATTCTTGCTGTAGATGCTGGCGGTCAATTTCTGCACCGGCTAGGGCTAGGGCGGTGGTGCCGCCAAATGAGTAGCCAAAAACGCCTGCTTGGGATGGGTTGAGCCTGCCTGCAAAGGCTTCTTCGTTAAGGCGGGTGAGTTCGTCGAGGACAAAGCTTACGTCTTGGGGTCGGTCGATGTATTCTGAGGCCTCAAAGTTTTCGGATTCTAGGCCGTCGTAAAAGTCTCTTAGGCGTTCTCTATCGCTGCCGGGATGGTCGATCAGCGCTACGGCAAAGCCGTATGAGGCTAGGTGTGTAGCTAGCTCGTTGAACCGGCTGCGCTTTGCGCCAAGGCCATTGGATACAACAATCACAGGAATATCTGACGCGGCTGATAGAGGGGTGTAGAAGTCGGTGGGGATAGTGCGATCGCGTTCCCCGTCATAAATCGTCAGCGTTTGCATCGTCACGTCCTGATCGCCAAGCTGTCTGGGGTCAGGTAGCGTCGTAAAGTCAGTAGCGGGCTGTGTGGCTGCGATCGCTGCTGTCTCAGCCGTCAGCTGCCCTATCACCTGCTGCGTTTGGCCTAACAGCTTACCAAAGCGCTCAGAAATCTCTAGCGTATCGCTAATATCAATCCTAATATCAGTTGGGAAGCGCTCTATAAAATCAAGTAGGTTAAACCCTTTTGGCTCAGCAGCAGCTAGGGTTAACGCCCCCCGCAGTCCTTGAAATCCGTTCAGGCCTGAGGCCGTTTGAACTAACTCACCGGCTTCAGTAAGCAGCTGCTCTCCAGAAGCTGTATAAGAGAACCGATTGGCCAGAATGGGATCGATGGGATAGTAGGCCTTGAGGGAGGGCTGTAGCTGATCCTGTATAGCCTCAGGTAGCCGGGAGAGCACCGTTTTTAGCCCGCCTTCTGCAACGCTGGTCTCGGCATAGTTTTCTAGCTCCTGGCGAGTGACGGTGACTTCAATTAGGCCGTAGCGAAACCGGATGTTGTCAGCAGCCTGGGACGAGGGTGCTATTAGCAGCGTTGAAATCAGTCCTAACGTGTATGCCGCTAAGCGAGAACCACCATAAGACGAACGGATACGGCTAAGGGTTCCTCGAACTGAGTGAAGATGCTGAAACATTGTGCCTGTGAGGATTACACTTTGCTAGACATCATACACAAGTGGGCTGATTCCTGAGAGATGCGCTTGAGTTGTATGGTTGAGTAGCTGTTTTAGGGGCTGGGTTCAAGCAAAATAATTGAACAGTCTCTCTATAGCGATCGCCTGCTACGGTAGAAATATTGTTGTGGTCAGCGCCTTCTACAATTAGCAGCTGCTTGGGTTCGTTAGAGGCTTCATACAGCCTCTGGCTCAAATCAGCGGGTAGGTCAAAGTCTTGATCGCCATGAACGTAGAGCACTGGCATCTGGAGGTGTTTTACTTTGCTTAGCGAGTCGAAGGGCTCTGTGAGCATTTGCTGAACGGGAAAAAAGCGATAGATGCTTTTGGCCAAAACAGCGTCTTGCATGGTGGTGAAAGAGCTTTTGACGATGAGACGGCCAGCGTCAGGGTGACGTGCGGCAAGATCTATCGCGACAGCGCCACCCATAGAGTGACCCATAATGGTTATGTTCTTGGGCGTAATGCTACGCTCAGTGGTCAAGTAGTTCCAGGCGGTTTCAGCGTCTGCACAGGTGGTCTTTTCGGTGGGCACCGGGTCGGTGTGGCTAATGCTTTTGCCGTAGCCGCGATAGTCAAAAGCTAGAATCGAAAAGCCCATCTTGTAGTGAAACCGAATGCGCTCTAGGTTGTAGCTAATGTTGCCATAGTTGCCATGGCAAAATAGCAGCGTTTTTTGACTGCCGGGATTCGGTAGCCACCAGCCGTGAAGTATTTCATCATTGCCCGCAGGTATCCATACGTCTTCGTACGGAAGGCCCGCATCAGCAGGGGTGCGCAAAATGTCGGGCAAGGGTCGAAAAATTAGGCTGCGCTGGTTGCGATATAGCGCGTAGCAAGCGCCAGCATAAGCGAGTGTGGCTAGTCCGAGCGCAGCGCCTCCAGCAGTCAGAATTGTGTTCAAAGGTTTGTGAGCGGTCATAGGTAAACTTGGCAGCTAGAAATAGGGAAGCTAGAAATAGAAAAAAGGTGCCCGAGAGCACCTTTTTTGAAGCGAAATGTAGATAAACCGTTGGGTTTACTTGCGTAGCCACTTTGAAGCGATCGCGCCAATGGCAGCACCGACCAAAGGATTGCTCAAAAACTTAAGCAGCGCAGGCTGATCGGCCATGACCTCTTGAAAAATATCGGGGTGCGCGGTGTAGGCAAACGACGCCAGCTTACCGACATCATCTGCATTTACCTTTCTGGCGTTGTGCGTAGATAGACCTAGCTGCTTTTCGAGATCCTTCTCACTCAATCCTCTCTCTTTTAGCTGCTTGAAAAAGTCACGGGCTACATCGTCACGCTCGTTGGGCTTAATCTTTTCAACCGCTTTGCGCAGCTCAGGGTCCATTTGCGCAGCCGGTACTCGATCGGGGTGAAAGGAGCGCTTGATTAGGCCGTGGCGTTCGTCACGCGAAGATCTATCGGCAAAATCATCAAAGCTGCTGTACTTTTCACCGAGTGAATCGTTGCCGTTGGGCTCCAAAATCTCTTTGTTGCCGCCAGCGAGATCTTTCATAATCTCGCGTTTGTACTTATCACTACTAGACATAATGAATGTTCTCCAAAATAGGTAAAGGGGCTTTTCTCTCAAAAAATTGCAGGTGACGTTGTTTAGCCTGCTTCGTATTCGACTTCATTCGTCTGTGAGTCGTAGTTTGCCGTCATAATAAGCTCCTTATCAGGCGCGTACATCAGCACGGTCAAATCCTTGTTGGGAAAGCTTTGGCGGAAGCCTTGCAGCAGCGATTTAGAAAGATCTCTAACTTCGCTAGGACGAACTTCGTCGGTAATAACAACGCCGAGCTTGTTGTTATCTCTTACATAAGCATCAGAAACTAAACCTTGAGCTGCGCCCAGTACCCATTCACCGTATTCTTGACCCGCTGTAGAATTACCGCGTTCTAGCTGGGCGTAGCTGCCAACAGCGGTACCATTTGCAGTATCAACCGTTGCTGTAGAGGAACAACCTGTGGCAACGGTGAGTAAAAGCACTAAAGAGAGTGCGGTAGCAATGGCAGCGAACCTACGGCGGCTGCGTTGAAAGAAAGTCATGTTGTTTTCACGATCCTTGCGTAACGACTAAATGTATTGCAACATTAAAAATGTAGTAGCTTCCTGTGCCTGCGGTGCAAGATTTGTAGTTTATTTAACACTCCAGGGTAGATTTTCGCGATATGCGGCCGATTTTGAGAAAAGCTGAAAAGATTTCCTCTCTCTAAGGACGGATATTTAAGTGTTCATTCTTTTGCCAATAGGTATAGGCGCTGTAGGCCATGGTGATCACCCCTGCGAGCAGGGCGTCTTCTTGAATTTCGAACTGGGAGTGGTGTAGCGGGTGGTTGGTGCGATCGCTAAATCCCACCCCTAAGCGAAACATCGTGCCCGGGGCGATATCGGTGTAGTTTGCGAAGTCTTCTGCGCCCATAGAAGCATCGGCTATCCACTGAATGCGATCGTGTCCGAGTGCCTTGCTGGCGCAGGTCGCGACCATGTTTGTTAAGTCAGGATTGTTGAGTACGGAGGTGCAGCGACGGGTGTAGTTGACGGTGCAGGTCGCGCCGTGGAGCTGGCAAACGTCGGTGGCAATTTTCTCTATCCAGTCGGGGAGGAGGGCGTGGGTGTCGGCGTGGAGCGATCGCACGGTTCCGGTGAGCCGCACCTGGTCGGCAATGACGTTGGGCGCGCGGCCTCCGGAAATTTGCCCAATCGTAATCACCGCCGGATGCAGCGGATTAATTGTGCGGCTAATAGACTGCTGAAGCACCGTAATCACCTGAGCTGCGATCCAGATGGCATCTACCGCCTGATGCGGCCGCGCCCCATGCCCTGACTCTCCTAAAATCACAATTTCTAAATCATCAGCAGCGGCGGTTAGCGGCCCTTGCCTCAAGCCGATCACGCCTGACGGAATGCTAGGAAACACATGCACGCCTAAAATAGCGACCACGTCTTTCATTACCCCGTCTTCAATCATCCACTTAGCTCCCTGCGCGGTCTCTTCGGCAGGCTGAAACAAAAAGCGAGTGGTGCTAGGAAAGGGTTTCTCTGTGGCCTGAGCTAGCTCGGAGAGTACCATCGCCGTGCCTAAGCCCACCGTCGTATGCGCGTCATGTCCGCAGGCGTGCATAATGCCAGGACTCTTGGAGGCAAAGGGTAAATTTGACTTTTCAACGATGGGCAGCGCGTCCATATCGGTGCGAATCGCGAGCACGTTTTTATTGGGGCGATCGCTGCCCTCAAGCTCGGCCACAACGCCCGTTTTGCCCACCATCTCTTGAACCTGAAAGCCGCAGGAAGAGAGCACGCCGGAGACATAGGCAGCCGTTTTGTACTCCTGGCCGCTGAGTTCGGGGTGGGCGTGGATATGGCGGCGAATTTCGATGAGGCGAGGGGCGAGCTTAGTGGCGATTTCCTGGATTTTTGGGAGCATGTTTAGGTTGAAAGGAGGAAGTACTTATTTTAGGGCTTTGGACAGTTGGGTACCGATTGAGTCTGCTAAAAGCGCGTCGCCTTTGGGCGGCTGAAGAAATGTATCTTTGGAGGTTGATCTGCTAGCTATCATTAGCAGGATGATGGCTTTATTCTTTTTCCGTTTCTTTTTTCCATCCCTTCTGGAGTGTACCGAATATGTCTGCACCTAACGGCGTGATGATGCAATACTTCCACTGGTATAACGAGCCAGACGGACAGCTTTGGAATGATGTTGCAAAGAAGGCTGAGGCTTTAGCTGAAGCAGGCATTACGGCGCTGTGGCTACCGCCTGCTTACAAAGGTACGGCAGGTGGCTATGACGTAGGCTACGGCGTATACGACCTGTATGATTTGGGCGAATTTGACCAAAAGGGGTCGGTACGCACCAAGTACGGAACCAAAGATGAGTATGTGAATGCGATTAAGCAGGCGCATGACGCTGGCATTGAAATCTATGCAGATATTGTGCTGAATCATAAGCTGGGGGCGGATGAGGAGGAGGAGTTTAAGGTGGTTCCTTATTCTCCGAGCGATCGCTCCAAACCCATTGGCGATGAAGTGACAATTAAAGCCTGGACACACTTCACGTTTCCCGGTCGTCAGGGCAAGTACTCCGAGATGGAATGGCACTGGTGGCACTTTAACGCAGTGGACTATAACGTCTATGAGCAAGGCGAGTTTGAGGCGGTTTACCTGTTTGAAGGTAAGCACTTCGATAATGCGGTCGATATGGAAAAGGGTGGTTTTGACTTTCTGATGGGTTGCGATTTGGATATGAGCCATCCAGAAGTCGGCACGGAGCTTGCTAAGTGGGGTGAGTGGTACCTCGATACCACTGACTTAGATGGATTTCGCTTTGATGCTGTGAAGCATATTAGGGCAGGCTTTTTCCCAGGGTGGCTGAAGCATGTTCGTAAGTACAGTGGCAAAAAGCTGTTTGCTGTCGGTGAGTACTGGTCGTACGAGATTGAGGCGCTGCACCACTTTATTGACGTGACCGGTGGTGATGTAGCGCTGTTTGATGCGCCCTTGCATTACAACTTTAGCGTTGCCAGCGAGCAAGGTAACAGCTACGACATGCGCAAAATTTTTGATGATAGTCTGGTTCAAGAGCAGCCAACGCTGGCGGTTACCCTGGTCGATAACCATGACTCTCAGCCTTTACAGTCCTTAGAATCTGTGGTTGAATCTTGGTTCAAGCCACTAGCGTATGCGCTTATTCTGCTGCGCAGAGACGGCTATCCCTGCGTCTTTTATGCTGATTATTACGGTGCTCATTACAAAGATAGTGGCAATGACGGCGGAGAGTACGAGATTTGGTTAGATAGCCACCAGTGGATGATCGACAAGTTTTTGTATGCTCGCAAGACGTATGCTTTTGGCGATCAGTACGACTATTTTGACCACGCTAATACGATTGGCTGGACGCGGCTGGGGACTGAAGAACAGCCTGGTGGAATGGCTGTGGTGCTTAGCAACGGTGATGAAGGCTCAAAGTGGATGGAAGTCGGTCAGCCCAACCGCACCTATGTAGATGCAACAGAGACTATAAAGGAGCCGGTCACTACAAACGATGAAGGCTGGGCCGACTTTCGCTGTAGTGCGGGCTCTGTGTCGGTCTGGATACCTCAGGACTAACGCCGCTTTAGTTCTGTTTTTCCGCTCAACGGTTGGCTTTAAGCTGGGCGATCGCCTTGTACACCATCATCACAAAGGCGATCGCCCAGCCCAACGCTAGCCCCTGTAAAAAACCAACAATTCCACTCACCAGCCAGATCAGCTGCACCATCCCGTAGTCTAACGGCGTCAGCTTTTTGCGGGCATGGTACACCCATTCAATCAAGGCCGATAGTCCAAGGTAAAGCAGCAGTCCGCCCAGAATAGACGTGGGAAAATACGTAAGCAGCGATGAGAATAGAAGCGGTAACACAACAAACGTTGCCGCGCCTACCATGGTGACCAAGCGAGTGCGCCCGCCCATTTTGTGCGCAAGTACAGAGCGACCAAAGGAGTGAAAAGAGAGAATGCCGCCGCCCAGGCCCATAATAATGTTGGCACCGCCTGCGACCTTAAGCTCATGATTGATGTCAATCTCATGCTTTAGCGCGACTTCCATCCCCTTTACATTCATCAGCAACAACACCGCCGTCAGCACGCTAACCGTACCCGAGCACATCCACTGAGCGCCAATGGCAGACCAGTTAATTTGCCCTAAGTCAGACCAGTTTAGAATCTGCCAGGTGGTCTGTAGTGGCGGAATGCCCAGGGTGAGTCCTTCTGCATTTGCCTGATTCATTGGAATGCCTGCAAAGGCTAGGCAAATGTAAAATAGCCCAATTGATGCAACCAGGCTACCGGCTACGATGAGTGGATGGCTGCGATCGCGCGTAACCACAAGCAAGTACAGGGCCAGCAACAATCCTGGTAACCACTGCAACGGACTTACAGATTGACTAAAGCTGACGAAAGCCGCAATGGTTAACTTTTGAGTGGTCAACACTTCAAAAGCGCCTTTCACCAGCAGCCAGCCACTACTGGCGATAAAGCCACCAATAGCTGCATCTGGAAGAAACCGCACAATATTGCCTATTTTTAGCGCGCCCATCACCCAAAGCAACAGGCCTGTGAGTAAGGAGGTGATGGCGATGGTGACAATGACGGTCACCAGCAGCTCTGTTGAGGTGGCCGTGGTCGGTAGCTGCCGGATAACCATGCCCGTACTCCAGGCCAAAATTGCGGTAGGAATGCCTGCTAAGTCGGAAACGGTGCCCGGAAAAGAACTCAGCAGCCCGACCATAATACGGGTGGCAGCGGCGCTAAAAAGGATGAAGCCGATACCCGCAGAGAGATAGTCTGCAAGGCTATTTGAGAAAATGAGGACGGCAAAGGACAGATCGAATAGAACGCCCAGGGTGCCGGTGGTAATGCCAATGGCGATCGCAGAAGAAACAGACTGAGTGTTAATAACCGGCTCAGCATCATTTGCGATTGTTTCAGCCGCAGCGTTCTGTTTGCCAACACCTAGCCGCTGCACCTTATCTAAACCAAATCTTTTAGGGAAAAACGGCATATGACACGCTCGGTATGGCCAATATCTTTGACAGCGAACGGAAGTTTGTTCCGAAAGCTGCTTGCCTGTAAGGCATACCACAGATTATCAACAGGCCTCGTTTCTGTACAGGAACGTTTCGTATTCTATTTCTTTGCCTATTGAAACTATTGAAAATTTGTAAACAAGTCGCGTTTTGGGTTTGATGACGTTCGCACCTTTTTGCTATCTCATTTAGGCGCATTGGCTACTTGCACGAGTGGAATCTGAATTAAAAACTCCGTTCCGCTGTTAGGTGCTGTGTTGAAAGTAAGCTTGCCGCCGTGATTGTGAGCGAGCCTGGAAAACATTCCACTAAGGGCAGCTTGCTATAGTCTCGGACAATGTGAATTTGAGTTGTTGTATCCGGCAGTAGAAGTCGATGCTGTAAAATCAGCAGCGTGCTCTCAAGTCCCTCGTGAATATCAACGGCCTTGAGCGTAGATTCATCGAGTCGAGAGAAGTTTCGCAGCGATCGCACAATTTCGCGAATACGCTCAGTGCCTAATTTCATAGAGTCTAAAATGCTCTGGGTGTCTTTGAGGGTGAACTCAAAGTCACTCTCTTCTATCTCTGCTTGAATTTCGGCAGCGGGCTTCGGGTAGTACTGCTGATACAGGCCTAACATGCTCATCATGTCTTGAATATAGTCTTGCATGTACTTGAGATTGCCGTGAATGAAGTTCACCGGATTGTTAATCTCGTGGGCAATGCCTGCCACCATTTGACCCAAGCTAGACATTTTTTCACTTTGCACTATCTGAGCTTGAGCCTGATGCAGCTCCTGCAATATGGTGCTGAGGCGCTTGTTTTTACTATCTAGCTCTTGCGTTCTGTCTATGACGCGCTGTTCTAAAGCTCGGTTGGCCGTCGCTAAATCTGTAATGGCCACTTTTAGCTTTTTATCTACGACTGCTCGCTCCGATAGTACTGCGCATACAATTAACGCTGTAAACACCGTCACAGCAATAAAAGACTGTAGCTGCATCAGCGCAGCAATTCCAAATTCCAAGTTGCAGACACCTGAAACCCTGATTTCTCGTTAAAATAACTGCTCAAATTTAATCTGGACGCTGATCAGCCACCATTAGCTGGCTCCTCCCGAATTTCAAAAATTCGGGATCTGAACTTACGCAATGATGTCAGGACTGTAATGACCTAACCCCTGATACAGCGGGTGGTTCGCCTACCTTAGGCAGACCATTAAAAGCCCAAACTCTTATTCCAAAGGGTTACAACATATTCGGCTCGTTCATCACAGACTGTCCTAAGTTGGAATTTGAAATTGCTGGCATCACCTGATTAAGATCTTCACTAGCAAAGGTGCCTAGTCCACGTACCGTACCTAAAATGGCCATTATTGAGATGCTGTCATGATAAAAATTCCAGCTGCGTTAGATATCCACCAGGTGAGCCACACCTCTCCATAGCCTGACCACGGCACGACTTTAAGGAGGCACAGTACTGCTACACCTACCACTGCTACACCTACCACTGCATTGACCACTGGCCCTAGCAACCCAGCAAATACTAAAAGCTTTATGACGTGGCTCACCTGCTGTAGTGGATACTGACTCCCGGTCGCCCGCCGTAGCTCGAAGACGCCTGCACCTGTGCCGAGTGTTGTTCCCACCGATCGCAATGCCAGATTACCCCGTAAAGGACAGCGCTTTATAAGAGAGAAAAAGGACATACGTACCGGCTACCAACCATCAATGACGACAGTATTCCCGGCTGAAATTATTAAATTAAGCGCTGTTGATATGTGGTAGGACGCGTATGCTTCAAGTCATATATCAACACAAACGAATTGAAAACGATAGCGTCCTGTATTATCAAATAGTTATTTTCAAAGATTTTGAAGCGTCTTTTCTAAAGCCTTCTGCCACCGTCCTTCTTCAATAATAAGAGTCTCTTATAATGACACACGTAAATATTGCTGCAACGTCCGACGTGCCTACTAGCAAGGTACTCAAAGCGAGTGCGAATGGTCAGGCTGTGCTGGTGGCTAAAGTGGGTGATGGGTACTGTGCGATCGCAAACAAATGTCCTCACATGGGCTTACCTATGGCCAAAGGCAAGCTGGAAAACGGCGTGCTCACCTGCCCTTTCCACGGCTCAAAGTTTGAAATGTGCACGGGTAAAAATGTCGAATGGGTCGAATCATTTGCGGGCATTCCGCTGCCGGGTATGGCCAAAAAGATGATGGCCATGGGCAAAGCGCCCACCGACGTGGCTAGCTTTACAGTCACTCAGGAAGGCGAAGCGCTGTCTGTTGACGTTTAGATCGTCGATGTTTAGAGCGTCGATGTTTAGAGTGCTACCCGCAAACTACATCGCTGTTATGCAGAACGGTATTTTCTGCTGAGTGGTTTGTATCCGTATGTACGGAAGCATGCGGAGTTTAGTGACTACTGTGTCCTTGTGAAATCTTTGAGATTATGAGGACACAGCTTAGTGACTACTCAGATTGATTCATTTCCAGCCGTAAGCTCGTTAGACGAATCGGCAGATTCCTCGCCACCACAGCAGCTGTCCTATCTCCAGCTAATGCTGTGTGCCGCCGCGATTGGTGCGGTGGGCGGGCTGGTCGCGACTATTTACTACTTTATTTTAGAATCTATGATGCACGGGGTGTGGCACACCCTTCGCGACTCGGCGGAGCCTTTTTTCCCTAGCTGGCTCCCGGCTAGCAGCTACGTTTGGATCGCAACAACCATTGGTGGCTTTTTTGTAGGTGTCGCGATTTATCTCATGGGCCTGCCTGGAGAAATGGCTCAAGTAGTCGATAAAATTCATAGTCCTGGCCGAATTGATATTCGCAAAACGCCTGCGATGGTAGTTGCCTCGTTGATTGCGATTACCTCTGGCGGTAGCGCTGGGCCGGAGGCTCCACTGGTACAGGTGAACGGCAGCTTTGGCAGCTGGCTAGGGGACAAGCTCAACCTCGACACCAACAACGTTAGAGTATTGACCTTTTGCGGCATGAGCGCGGCGCTAGGCGCTTTTTTTGGTGCGCCAATTGGAGCGGCTTTGTTTGCCCTAGAAATTCCGCATCGGCGTGGGCTTGAATACTACGAGGCGGTTGCGCCCGCAGTGGTTTCAGCCATTCTCTCTTTTGCGGTTTTTAGAATTAGCACGGGCATCACGATTGGTGGCTTTTATCATTTTGAAACGGTGCCCGCACTAACCCCGATGAACTTGTTTGAAGGGCTGATTTTAGGCATTATCGGGGCAGGCGTTGCGGTGATGTTTATCTATATTTTTCGGCTGATTGGTCATGTCTTACATCCGCTAGAGAACAATCTTATTGTGCTGGCCACGTTAGGCGGGCTCAGTATTGGTCTGATTGCTTTGTTTCTTCCTCAGACGCTATTTTTCAGTGAAGAGCAGATTCATACGGTGATTGAAACAGGCAAGACGCTGGGTGTGGGCATGCTGTTACTCATCGCAGTCGCTAAAATGTTTGCGATTAGCTTTACGCTGCATTCTGGTTTTTTAGGCGGATTTATTTTCCCGCTGTTTTTTATTGGTGCCAACGTAGGTTTGGCGATTTCGATGGCGGTGCCCCAGGTACATCCTACGGTGGGTATGGTGTGCCTAATGGCGGCGGTGAATGTGGCGGTAACCAAGACGCCTGTGAGTACCAGCATTATTTTGAGCGTGCTTTCTGGAACGGCAATGCTGCCTGTGATTGTAATTTCTAGCTTTACGAGCTTTGTGCTGACCAGTCAAATTGCGATGATTGGGACACAGCGATCGCGCAAAATCGATGAGGAACAGCCCCCTGAGTGGCGACAGAGCAGCTTGATTGCCAGCTTACAAGAGATGACTCAGCTGTCTAGAAAAAAGCTACAGCCAGTAGCACTAGATGCCGACAGGCACTAGCTTGTGCCGAGCAGGTACCCACTGCCAAAGCATCCTCAACTCATCTTGCCGAGGCCTAGAGCCGAGCTGAAGCCGAGCCAAAATAAGTTGAATAATCACCTGATTGAAGTCAGGCGGAAACCGATGCTTCTCCTGCGCATGATCTAAAAAAAATGTGTTGTGATATTTCTTCAACGATTTTTCTAGCTTAGAGATATCTGCTAGCAGTGAATGCACTTCTTCAAAGCGGTGCGCGTGACGGGCCATCAGCACTTCAGCCGCGTTGTTGAAGTGCATCCCTTCATCTTTGACCAGGTGATGACCCATCTTTTTTACCTCAGGGCCAAAGTGACGGTAGTACTCTCGCAGGTCACGCCGGTATGAGTAAACTGAGCCGATTTCGTCAAACATGAGGGCTACTAGAATCGTAAACTCGTCTTCGAGCAACATTTTAATCGGCTCAACTTCCGGGACACGCTTTAAAAAAAGGCTCGTCATCGTGTCGTAGCTCATGCCAGAAAGACTGTGATAGGTACGGCGCAATCCCTCGTAATGCTTAAGCTCGTCCGCTAGCCACAGCTGCATCATGGCTAAAAAATCATCAGACATTTCTGTCTTGCGAGCCATCACCAAATCGTATAGAAGCTGCGCATCTCCTTCAGAGAACACATCTCGACTCAAAAGCTGTCGAAAGTTGCTAGTGACTTCAGGTGGTGCCTCAATAAAGTACTGCTGAGGAACCACATGATTCTTGGCGATCACCGCCTCTAGATCCCAGCTATTTTGGCGTATTCTTGGTCTACTCAATATCTTTACAGCGGTCATCAGCACGGTGCCCCTACCTATAAGTTTCTGAATTCGGAATGCAAAAAGCCTGCTAAAGACAGATCGTACGATCTGTCTTAGCAGGCTAGCTACCATGAACCCTCTAGTTCAGAGCTTGATGTAAGAAAAGCTCTAGCTTAAATAGACTAGAAACCAGCGTCTTTGAAAGACTGATAGGACTTTTCAGGGTGGTACAGGTGGCACTCAGTCGCAATTGACTTCACCAGCGCCCAGTTGAACTTGCGCTCAATAACATGCTCGCCCCAGTTCTCCTTCAGGTTGGCATGAGCTGCCCGCAGGTTGTAAGAAGGAATTCCGGTCGAGACGTGGTGTGGCACGTGCACGTTGATGTCGTGACATAGAAATTCAATCCAGCGGGGGTACGAACAGTGAACCGTACCGGCTAGCTGCGCGTCGCCTGCATTCCACAGTTCTTCAGGCTGGAAGGAAATTTCGGGAATGGTGTGGTGCACGATAGTGAAGGTGCTCATCCAGAAGTGATACACCATCCAGGGCATGAGCCAGAACTTGACGAAGCCCCAGAGGCCTGTCGTGATGATGAGGGTTGGGAAGAGGATGGCAGCAAAGGCAATGACGAGGGCGTTGGAGAAGAGGGCTTTTTTGCGATCGCGCTCTTTAAAATTCCGCAAGTCAAAGTGCAGCACCGCCCAGTGACCAATCGAACCGACCCACCAAAACCAGCCGCGAATCACCTTATACATCTTCTGCATCGCTGGGTGAGACTTCTCAAAGTCTTCTGCGTACCAGGGATACCAGGCGTTATCTACATCCATTTTGTTGGTGTGTAGGTGGTGATGGTCGTGCAGAATGCGCCAGGGGTGGAACGGGTAGATCAGCGGCAGGAAGGCGATGTGCCCCACCAGGTCATTGACCCAGCGCCGCTTCGCAAATGAGCGATGGCCTGCATCGTGACCAATGACAAAAAAGCCGGTGAGCGCGGTGCCCGTGAAGAACCACGTAAACGGGAGCAAAAATGATGGCAGGAAAATAATGGCTAGGTAGCCGAGGGTCGCTGCTGATACGCTAATAGCGACGTGCCGCCAAGCTTTAAACGTATCCTTTTCAAAGTAAGCTTTGGGGACGCTCCTGATAATTTCCTTGAGCTGCAAAGGTGCCTCAGTTGGCTTTGGTTTAGCAGCAACAAACCTTTGTGTCGTAGCAGTCAAAAGTCAATACTCCATAAAGAAATCGATTGGAAGAAGCCCCTGTTACGGAATGTCAGCTCTGTAACGGAAACTCTTTAAAAGTCTTTACATTTATACCATCTAGGGGGAAATCAGCCGCACGCTTTATGGCTCAATTGGCCCGGATTTCCGTGCTTTCTCTGAAAAATATTTGTGCTATTTCATCTGTCCTATTCAATGCCAAATGTGTTACAAGCCATCACTTTCCCACTGACTTTCAACTGGCTTTCAACCGGCTCACCCACCTTTGACCTTTTGCCATAGGATAAAGATCGCACTTGTGTGTACCCTTTCCCTCACGCCGTAGCCCATGAGCCTGATCACCTTTCAATCTGTCCACAAAGACTTTGGTATTAAAGAAGTCCTGCGCGACGGCTCCTTTAGCATTGAACCCGACGATAAGGTGGGCGTCATTGGCGTGAACGGCTCGGGTAAGTCCACGCTGCTGAAGATGATGGGCGGCATGGAGCCGATTGACAGCGGCCAGCGGCTCACGAAGTCCGGCGCGCGGCTGGTGTATTTGCCGCAGCAGCCAGATATTGACGAAGATTTGACGGTACTCGACCAGGTGTTTGCCGACTGTGGCGAGCGAATGCAGCTGGTGCGCGAGTATGAGGATCTGACGCATAAGATGTCTCGAATGTCGCACTCGGGAGATGCTGATGGCCTGGAAAAGCTGATGAATCGGCTGGCGGCTGTGGGTGAGCAGATGGAAACCGAGGGCGCTTGGGACTTGGAGACAGATGCCAAAATTATTTTGAGCAAGCTGGGGATTGAGGATTTTGATGCGAGAGTGGGGGATTTGTCTGGGGGCTATCGGAAGCGGATTGCGCTAGCGACGGCGCTGATGAGCGATCCGGATCTGCTGCTGATGGATGAGCCCACGAACCATTTGGATGCGGAGTCGGTGGAGTGGCTTCAGGAGTATTTGGGGCGCTTTCGGGGAGCGATTGTGTTGATTACGCACGATCGCTACTTTTTGGACAATGTGACCAATCGCATTCTTGAGATTGACCGGGCCGATTTGTATACGTATTCGGGTAACTACGCTTACTACCTAGAGAAGAAGGCCGACCAGGAGGCGTCTTCAGCTAGCTCGCAGCAGAAGTTTAAGGGGATGCTGCGGCGGGAGCTGGCTTGGCTGCGGCAGGGGCCAAAGGCGCGGAGTACGAAGCAGAACGCGCGGATTGGTCGGATTGAGGACATGAAGGATAAGACCTTTAAAGAAGCGCAGGGGAAGGTTGATATTGATACGGCGGGGCGGCGGATTGGGAAGAAGGTGATCGAGGTGGAGGGCGTGAGTAAGGGGTATGGCGATCGCACCCTCATCAACGACTTTACCTATGAGTTTACGGCGAGCGATCGCATTGGCATTATCGGCCCCAACGGCGCGGGCAAATCCACTCTCATGGACATGATCACAGGTCGCCTAGAGCCTGACACGGGCACCGTAGAAATTGGCCAGACCATTCACATCGGCTACTTCAACCAGCACTCTGAAGGCCTGCTTGAAGCGCTCAACCAGGAACAGCGGGTAATGGACTACCTCAAAGAAGAAGGTGCCTTTGTGACCACCTCTGACGGTAGCCAAATCAGCGTTTCTCAAATGTTGGAGCGTTTTCTCTTTCACCAGCAATCAGCAGTACACGCCCATTAACAAGCTTTCTGGCGGAGAAAAGCGTCGGTTGTTTTTGCTGCGCGTTCTCCTAAGCGCTCCCAACGTACTTATTCTCGACGAGCCGACAAACGATCTAGATGTGCAAACGCTGACCGTATTAGAAGACTATCTTGAAAGCTTTAACGGCTGCGTGATTACGGTCTCTCACGATCGCTACTTTTTAGATCGCACGGTCAAGAACATTTTTGCGCTGGAGGCAGGGGGCAATATCCGCCGATATCCTGGCAGCTATTCTGTTTATTTAGAAACAAAGAAGAAAGAAGATGCTGCGGATAAGTCGTCGCAGAAGTCAGCGAGTACGGCTAAGACACAAAAGACTCAGCGAATAAACAAGCCTTCTGCAATACCAACCGCTAAGAAGGCCTCCAATAAAGAGAAAAGAGAGTACGAATCGCTGGAGAGCAAAATTCCGAAGCTGGAGGCTAAAAAGGAAAAGCTAGAAAAGCTGCTTTACCCTACACCACCTGATGACTACGAGGTGCTGCAAAAGCTGTCTGAAGAGATTGCGGCTATTTCTACAGAGATTGATACGGCAACTGAGCGGTGGATGGAGCTAGCTGAGATTGTTTTATAAGTGTGTTGATCTAATCTTGTGCAGTGGGCTCTTGTTGAATATGAGATAGTCCTTGTTGGGTGCAGGCATAGAAAGGTTTGAGCGTGACTGATGCTGTGATTGGGCTGGATTTGGGAACCGGGGGCGTGCGGACGGGAAACCCGGCGATTACAGGATTCCAGCTACCAAAGCTGGTGTGGCTGAGAGAAAATGAGCCGCAGGCCTATGCGCGGGTGCGGCAGGTGCTGTTGCCGAAAGACTATTTGGGCTATGTGCTGACTGGAACGGCGGTGACGGAACCTTCTGATGCCTCTGGAATTGGCTGTTTGAATTTAGTCAGTCGGCAGTGGGATGAGGAGATTCTTGCGGCGCTTGATATTGACTTGGAATTGTTTCCACCCGTGGTTGCATCGACGGCTGTTGGGGGGCGACTGAAGGCAGCTGTTGCACAGAAAGTTGGATTGCCTGATGGACTGCCTGTGATTGCGGGGGGTGGAGACAATGCGGCAGCAGCGATTGGTCTGGGCGTTTCTCAAGAGAATATGGGCCAGGGTAGCTTGAGCATTGGGACATCAGGGGTTGTATTTGCGCCGTGTGCTCAGCCGACGCCAGATCCGGCGGGGCGCGTTCATCTTTTTTGTCATGCGGATGGTGGCTATCATTTGCTGGGCGTGACGCTGGCGGCGGGTGGGGCGTTGCGCTGGTATCGCGATACGTTTGCGCTGGGGGTGGATTTCGCAGATTTGATGGCGCTGGCGGAGGGCTCTGTTCCGGGGGCAAGGGGCGCTTTGTTTCTACCGCATTTGGCTGGAGAGCGCAGTCCTTACCTCGATCCAGATACGCGGGGTGCCTGGGTGAATTTGTCTTTGGCGAATACGCAGGGCGATATGATTCGGGCGCTGTTGGAAGGGGTGGCGTTTAGCCTGCGGGCGGCGATGGCGGTAATGCAGGAAATTGCGCCGGTTGAGCGGCTGTTGGCGACTGGGGGCGGGGTACAATCGCCGCTCTGGTTTGGGATACTGGCCGATGTGCTACAAACTCAGCTGATTGCGCCTACAGCAGAGGAAGGTGCAGCTTACGGAGCGGCTATTTTAGCGATGGTGGGGGTGGGTCTACATCCTGATTTGGCCTCTGCTTTTAAGATTTTGCCGCCTGTGGGCATGGCGGCTGACCCTCAGCAAAATGAGGCCTATGAGCGTGCGTTTGCACAGTATGACCAGCTGTATAGGGCGTTAAAATCAATCCGCTGACATAGATCTGCTGATATAGAACAGATCGCGCAGCAATAGTCGTAGGCGTTGGCCAAAATTGTTCTATAGGGCCTATTCGCCATTTTGAGCTTCTCTTTTGTGCAGCAATAGCAGCGTCACAATTCCAGATACGACGATCAGGCTGACGTTTATACCAAGTAGAGTAATGCCGCCCCAGCCTCGAATCGGGTCTTCGGAGAGAAAGGCGATCGCGCCTGCGACGCCAGCAGGTACCAGTGCCAAAGCAGCCACAACGCCCACGAGCGTGTCTGTTTTTTGCTCGGTCAATGCCAGCGTCCCAGCGATGCCAGCGGCTATTGCGGTTATCACGCTATACCAGCCGGGGCTAACACGCTCCTGTAGTAGCGTCCTATCTAATAGGCTAGCTTCATCGGGAAGAACGCCCGCAACGTTCAAAATCCAGGTCACCACTATCGCGGCTGCCATAGAAATGCTGATGCCTAGCAGGGCAGAAATAGCTCCCTCTAGCGCTAGCTTTGGCTGACGGTTGACCGCACCTAGTGAAATGAGCGCGAGCGGAGGCAGGGCGGGCGCAATCACCATAGAGCCAATCAGTATGGGGATAGAGTTCGTTAAGAGGGCGATCGCAGAGAGTATGCCTGACGTTGCCATGAGCACGACGTAGGAAATGTTGAACTCGCTGAGCTGAACGACGCGCTGAACAGTCTGAGAGTCAACAACTTGGGAATGAGGGGCCATGTAAAATAAGGAGCGATCTTTTTGAGTTCACGCCTACTATACGCCGACAGATGTCTGCCGACAGAGCGTTCCTGCTCATGCGATACTTTATATCTTTTGAAGAATAGCTTGAGGGATCTCTTCATCTGTGATGTTTAATCACAGCAGTTCTGCTAAGGCCACTGCTAGTGGGCGCTATAGTCCGCAATCTCGTGAGCTATTTTTTGGACAATGCCGAGCATGTCAAAATAGTTGCCGTGATCGATCTGCATATTGCTGAGCGTAGAGGCATTGAAGGAATACATGTTAGGCGGAGCCAGAGGCGGAGCCGGATTAAGACCCAGGCTATCCTCCCATAGGTTCTCTATATTGCGTTTTCTTGAGAAAAATTCTTTCACATCATCCGTGCGTTCTCTAGCTTCTTTTTCTACTCTAGAAAGCTTCAGCGCTTTGTCATGGCGAGAGTAAAAAAGATAGCTACCACCCACCAAATGATGCAAACCCTCAAAGAAAGGCCCTAAATAATAAATCTCTTCTGCCTGTTCGGATGAGCGAGTAGCGGCAATTAAGTTTTCTTTAGAAAAGTCTTCTTTGCTATAGCTGGGCTCTCCCCTTTTGTAGCACTTAGTTACGTGACGGCGTTCTACATCTGGAGCCAGCATGAAGTAGCCATCAATAAAGAACTTACTTTTATCTGTTTTATCTCCTCTAAACTTTATGCGATCTTTTTCAGATTCTTCATTAATAGGCGTATATGTTTCTACGGCCAAGTCGTGCAGCATCGTACAGGTTAGGAAATTTCCCATGCTGTGAGCAACCACAAAAATTTCAGCGTTAGAATTACCCTCGCGAATAGCGTTGATTAAGTTTGCTAGCACTGGCGCAGAGGTTGCCGCCTCAGTTCGGTCTGAAGCATAGTCTAGAACCTGACCGTTAGAGGGCCAAGAGAACCCTACTAAGGCCGTTAGATTGCTATCAGGCTCAGAGAGCTTTTGTTTCGACTCAAGCAGCGTTGGGTCTATGATGATGTCTAGCTTTTTGCTTTCGCCAGCCGCTAGATCGATGCTTTCGAGCGTGTTTGCCAAGATGGTAAATGATGTTATGGCCCCGTGCAGCGGAACGTTGAAACCATGTATACAGATAATGATTCGCTTAACGGATTCCTTTCCTAGGAAATTATTGAAAATAGGCGCTCTCGAAGATTCAATGAGGGCTTCTTTAGGCATTTTGTCTGGGTTGGTTTCTGCTAGATAATAAGACATATAGGCTTTTGTATCTATCCAGCTGTATCCGCCCTTTTGCATCCTCAATCGGGCAGATCGAGAAACGTCGCGTCCTAGATTTTCTGTATCTCTGTTAGTTGCAAAGTACCGAATGTAAGCCATGTCTATCTTCTAGTAGATGCCAACGGTCAGATTAGCACTATACAAGCTATCACTATTATTCGCGGTCGTTGTATCAGCTTTGTTGAAGAATAGCTTGAGCGATCGCTTCATCGGTAATTAATCCATTGATCAGCCTGCCTTCTAACGCGGCTTGGATCGCGGCGGTTTTGTGGGGGCCGCCTGCGATCGCAATCGTCAGTCTTTGAGCGGGCTGCTCTAGCGGCACGCCAGCGACTCGTCTATTGGTTCCTTTTTTTAACAGCGCGCCCTGTTTGCTATAGGCCCATCCGGCTATTTCTCCGACGGCGCCAAGTTCTATGAGTTCGGAGATTTCTTTATCGTTAATAAAGCCATCTTCGTGCAGGGGGCCGTGCCAGCGCATGTCACCGATGCCGACAAAGGTGGCTTTGGCCTGCTCTATTAGCGATTTGATTGTGATGAAAGACTGCTGCGTTTGGAGGAGTTCTCTCTCTTTAACGCTGGTGGCGACAACGGGAGTGGGCATAGGATAGGCGGCTGCTTGGGTGCGATCGCATAGACGCATCACCACTTCATGCCGACCGGCTCGCCCACCGTGAGACATGTTGCCTACGGTGGAGACTATTTTGTGCTGGGGTCGCTCCATGGCAGGAATTTGTTCAACCATCGCTCGCAGCGATCGCCCCGAAGAGAGACCAACGACGGTAGGCGTTTTAGTCTCTAGGTATGTTTCTAAATGGGTGGCGGCGCAAATGCCTAAGCCGCTGCGCAAGTTGTGCGTGCTGCTAGGGATGACATCGCAAACAGAGAGATTGAATTTGTCACGCAGTGCTTCTGATAGAGCAATACAGCTGCTAAGAGGATGATCTAATCGAAACCTGATGAGCTTTTCGCTCACGGCTAAAGCCACGAGTCGCTGAGCAGCCTGCCTCGATACGTTTAGCTTTTTAGAGATTTCTTCTTGAGTGTTGCCTGCGATGTAGTACAGCCAAGCGGCATGCGCTGCCAAATCGAGCTTACGTTCGCGATCGCCCATAGCGTTTGAAAGTCAAAGATTGTTATTTTTGAGTATATGCTCAAAGGATATCACTCTGCTCAGATTATATCTGTCTATGGGGGCTTCCGTTTACATAACTATGAGAGTGTTGGCTGAGTGGCACAGGTGTTGACTCACCAAATCTGCATGAACAACCGTCTTAATCAAGAAATGTTTCAAATGATACCGATTCTCTCATATGCGAAAGTCGTCCCTTTATGATTTTAGCTATAGTGCTTTTGCTCAAAGCTTAAGCATAAAATCAAAAGTAGAATTTAAGTAAGGAGCTGTGCGGTGCGCCTATTTCGCTTCGCCAAAATAATGGCAACGTTTCTGGTTGGCGTTTTGCTGATTCAGATGTTGCACGCCTGCGGCGCGAATTCGCAGGCCACGGATAAAACACAATTAACGATTGCTACGGTCAACAACGGTGACATGGTAGTGATGCAGGATCTGTCTACTCAGTTTGAAGCTGATAATCCTGACATAGAGCTGCGCTGGGTTGTGTTAGAAGAGAACATTCTTCGCCAGCGAACGACGACCGATGTCGCCAGCCAGGGCGGTCAGTTTGACGTGCTGACGATCGGTGCGTATGAAACCCCGATTTGGGCGAAGCGCGGCTGGCTAAAGCCTTTAGACAATCTGCCTGCTGAGTATGATGTAGACGATTTATTGGGGCCTATTCGCAGCGGACTGTCTGTGGATGACACGCTTTACGCGCTGCCGTTTTATGGTGAGAGTTCAATGCTGTACTATCGCCGCGATCTGTTTGAAAAAGCAGGTATTACGGTGCCCGAGCAGCCGACCTATGAGCAGGTGGGCCAGTGGGCTAGTCAGGTGAGCGATCCGGCTAACGGCATTTATGGCATGTGCCTGCGAGGTAAACCCGGCTGGGGTGAGAACATGGCGTTTTTGACCACGCTGGCCAACACGTTTGGTGGACGCTGGTTTAACGAGGATTGGAATCCTACGCTGAGTTCACCGGCCTGGAGAAATGCGGTGAACTTTTACGTAGATACGATGAGAGACTACGGGCCACCGGGCGCGAGTTCCAACGGATTTAATGAGAACCTAGCGCTGTTTTCAACGGGGAAATGCGGGATGTGGATTGACGCCACTGTGGCCGCCGGTCTGTTGTCCAATCCTGAACAGTCTCAGGTGGTGGATACGGTGGGCTTTGCAGCCGCGCCCATTGAGTCTTATCCGAACGGCTCGAACTGGCTTTGGTCTTGGGCGCTGGCGATTCCTCAAACTTCGGGTGAGCCGGAGGCTGCGCAGCGATTTATTACCTGGGCCACGTCTAAAGAGTATGTTCAGCTAGTCGCTGATACTGCGGGCTGGGTGTCTGTGCCACCGGGTACGCGCACCTCTACTTACACCAATCCTGAGTACCAAAAAGTGGCTCCTTTTGCCAGTACCGTACTCGCCTCTATTAAAGCGGCCGATGTGGATAATCCGGCGGCACTACCGACGCCTTATAAGGGCGTGCAGTATGTGGACATTCCTGAGTTTCAGGCGATTGGTACGCAGGTGGGTCAGCAGATGGCAGCGGCTTTGGCCGGTCAAATCTCTGTGGAGAGTGCGCTTGAGAAGTCTCAGGGGATTGCTGAGCGATTTATGAAGCATACGGGCTACACCGAATAGGAGAGAATTAAAAACAATGACTGTAACTGCTTCAAAACCGCTACGTGAGCCGTCTGGGGGATCTTCTGGGGGATCTTCTGGGGGGCCTTCTGGGGGGCCATCTGGAGAACCTTCTGGAGCTTCGGAAGTGCGATCGCGCAAAGTACCGACGCTGGCCCTGGTTGCGCCCTCGGTGATTCTGTTGTTGCTTTGGATGATTGTGCCGCTGGCGATGGCCGTGTGGTTTTCATTTCAACGGTACAATCTGCTCTCTCCGGACAATCGCGCCTTTGTTGGTATTGGGAATTTCACCTTTATTCTGGCCGATCCGGCGCTGTGGAGTTCTATTGGCGTTACGCTGCTGCTGGTTGTTTCTGTGCTGATTATCACAATTGGCCTGGGCACGGTGCTGGCGGTGTTGTTCAATCAAGAGTTTCCGGGGCAGGGCGTGGCCAGAGTGCTGGCGATTTCACCATTTTTTGTGATGCCGACGGTGAGCGCGCTGATTTGGAAGAATATGCTGATGCACCCGGTAAACGGGCTGTTTGCGCAAATTACGAGAGGTTTGGGGCTAGGCGCGATTGACTGGTTTACAGATTTTCCGCTGATATCGATCATTATTATCGTGTCGTGGGAGTGGCTACCGTTTGCACTGTTGATTTTGCTGACGGCAATTCAGTCGCTAGATACTGACCAGATTGAGGCGGCTCGGATGGATGGGGCTAAATCGCTGTCGCTGTTTCGCTTTGTAGTGCTGCCGCACCTGAGTCGGGCGATCGCGGTCGTCGCGATGATTGAAACCATCTTCTTTCTCACGATCTTTGCTGAAATCTTTGTGACCACAGGCGGTGGCCCTGGCCTTGCCACCACAAACCTGGCCTACTACATCTATTTGAAGGCACTGCTCGAATTTGATGTGGGCGGCGCTTCTGCGGGCGGGCTGATTGCGGTTGTGCTAGCAAACATTGTGGCGCTTTTCTTAGTTCGTAGTGTCGCTAAAAATCTGGATACCTAATCTCATGGAAACCGATAACAAATCTAATCAATGGCTGATTGGCGTGCTGGGCTGGAGCGTGGCCTGCATTCTGTTTTTCCCTATCTTCTGGATGTTTATCACCAGCTTTAAAACAGAAGTGGCCGCTGTGGCGACGCCGCCTCAGATTTTCTTTGCGCCTACGCTTGAAAACTATGTGGCCGTGCAGGAGCGCGCTGCCTACTTTAACTTTGCCTGGAACAGCGTCATTATTTCGGTGGGGGCCACGGTGCTAGCGCTAATTATTGCTGTGCCTGCTGCCTATGCGATGGCCTTTTTCCCAACCAAGCGGACAAAAAGCACGCTGGTGTGGATGCTCTCTACGAAGATGCTGCCACCGGTTGGCGTGCTGGTGCCTATCTATATTTTGGGCCGCGATACTGGACTGTTGGACACTCGAATTGGGCTGATTATTATCTACACCTTAATCAATCTGCCGATTGTGGTTTGGATGATCTATAGCTTTTTTAAGGAAGTGCCCAAAGAGATTTTGGAAGCAGATCGGATGGACGGGGCGACGACCTATCAGGAGGTAGCGTATGTGCTGCTGCCGCTGGCGCTACCGGGAATTGCGTCTACGGCGCTGCTGTCGGTGATTTTGTCTTGGAATGAGGCGTTTTGGAGTCTGAACTTAACGACGTTTGATGCGGCTCCGCTAACGGCATTTATTGCTTCGTTTTCGAGTCCTCAAGGGCTGTTTTGGGCCAAGCTGTCTGCGGCTTCAACGATGGCGATCGCACCTATTCTCATCTTCGGCTGGTTCAGCCAAAAGCAGCTCGTTCGCGGCCTTACCTTCGGGGCTGTCAAATAACTCTTTTAATACTCTCTCTCAAGTTGAGCTAACCCATGTCTACTGTCACGCTTAAAAATATCCGCAAAACCTATACCGACACCGAAGTCATCAAAGGCATCGATCTCGATATTAAAGACCGCGAGTTTGTTGTTTTTGTCGGCCCTTCTGGCTGCGGCAAGTCTACGCTGCTGCGCATGATTGCAGGGCTCGAAGACATTACCTCTGGCGAGCTGATGATTGACGGCCAGCGCATGAATCACGTGCCGCCTGACCAGCGAGGGCTGGCAATGGTGTTTCAAACCTACGCACTCTACCCTCATATGACGGTGGCTGAGAACATGGCGTTTAGCCTGCGCTTGGCAGGGGTCTCTAAGGCTAAGCGCTATGAAAGAGCAAAGGAAGTAGGTCGCGTTTTGCAACTAGAGCCTTTATTGAATCGTAAGCCTGGAGGGCTCTCTGGCGGGCAGCGGCAGCGAGTTGCGATTGGCAGGGCGCTGGTTCGCAATCCGAAAGTGTTTTTGTTTGATGAGCCGCTTTCTAACCTGGATGCGGCCTTGCGTGGTCAGATGCGGCTGGAGCTAGCGAGCCTGCACGAGAGCCTGCAAGCGACCATGATTTATGTGACGCACGATCAGGTGGAGGCGATGACGCTGGCCGATAAAATTGTGGTGCTACAGGGGGGCGTGATCGAGCAAATTGGCGCGCCGATGGAGCTATACAACAATCCTCGCAATCGCTTTGTTGCGGGCTTTATGGGTTCGCCGAAGATGAACTTTTTGCCGGCTACGGCCGTCGGTATGGGCGATGCTGGCATGATGCTTAAGCTGGTTGATGATGCGAGAGTGGCTGTGCCTGTGGAGATGAAGGCGCTGAAGCGAAATGAGCGCGCTACTTTGGGCATTCGGCCGGAGCACATTCGCGTGGATGCGAGCAATCCTACGCTGATGGGTGAGGTGATGGTGATAGAGCGACTGGGCGATGCGACTTACCTTTATGTGAAAGTGTCGGGTGGCGATACGCTGATTGTCCAAACGGATAGCAACCGGCAGGTGGCTGTACGCGACGTGGTGCCGCTTCACATTGACGGTAGCCTGTGTCATCTCTTTGACGCCAACGATATTGCTATTACTCACCGCCCGCCCGCTACTCCTACCGTAAATCACACTCATGAACAGCAAATCCAAACTGTCTAATCTCTCTTCATCTGCAACAAAGTTAAGCGATACCTCTGTTTCTCAGTATTCTGAGCAGGTTCGCGTGCCTCATTACGACCGTAGCGCAGTGACTTATGGCATTGTTCATATTGGCGTAGGAGGCTTTCATCGAGCGCATCAGGCGCTGTATATGGATAACTATATTGAGCAAAATCCTGGCAGCGACTGGGGCATTTGTGGGGTTGGCCTGCTTAAGTACGATGCGAAAATGCGCGATGCGCTGCATTCTCAAGATTGTTTGTATACGCTGGTGGAGCGATCGCCTCAGGCAGAAAGTCCTCGGGTCGTTGGTTCTATTGTTGAGTACCTGTTTGCCCCTGCCGATCCGCAAAAGGTGATTGACACGCTGGCGGACGAGCAGTGCCGCATTGTGACGCTGACGATTACTGAAGGTGGCTACTACGTTATTGAAGGCACTGGAGAGTTTGATGCTGAAAATTCTGTTATTCAGAGTGACTTAAAGAATCCTGAGCAGCCTACGGGCGTGTATGGATTTTTGACTGCGGCGCTGAAGATAAGGCGAGAAAAGGGAATACCACCTTTCACGGTTTTATCTTGCGACAACATTCAGGGCAATGGCAACATTGTTGGAGAAGATGTTGACGACCTTTGCAAGGCTGCAAGATCCACAGATGGGGGCGTGGATTGCGGAACATGTGGCGTTTCCAAACTGTATGGTGGATCGGATTACACCTGCGACGACGCCTGCGGATGTGGAAATGGTGCGCGATCGCTTCAACATCGAAGACGATTGGCCTGTTGTGGCAGAGCCCTTCACGCAGTGGGTTGTGGAAGATCGCTTTAGTGCAGGTAGGCCTAACTGGGAGTCGGTGGGCGTGCAGATGACGGCGGATGTTCATCCTTACGAGATGATGAAAATTCGGCTGCTGAATACTAGCCACTTGTTGATTGGATATTTAGGCGAGCTGTTGGGCTATACCTATGTGCATGAAGCGATGGCCGATCAGCAGATTGCTCAGGCGGCGCGATCGCTGATGGATGAGGTAACGCCGACGCTACAGCCGCTGCCGGACGTGGACTTTGAGGACTATAAAAAGACTTTGATTGAGCGATTTTCTAATTCTAAAATTCGCGACCAGCTGCCTCGTCTGTGTTTGAATAGCTCGGCTAAGCTGCCAAAGTGGACGCTGGGAAGTTTGAGAGATTTGCTTGAGAGTGGGGGATCTATTGACTATTTGAGTTTTACGGTGGCGGCTTGGTTTCGGTACTTGCAGGGTAAAGATGATGGGGGGCGATCGCTAACTATTGACGATCCGATGGCGGAGCTGCTAACTGGCCGTGCTCAGGCCGGTGGCGCTGATCCGAGCGGTCTACTGGGCATCACTGAAATATTTGGAGACTTGCCAAAGTCATCACGATTTACTGAGGCGGTGACTGGCTATTTGCAGCAGCTACAGGCGCAGGGCACTCGGAAAACGCTGACTGAGCTGCTGCGCGATTGTTAGAGAAACATGCCTTTCTTAGAAGGCACTAGGTCTTTTATAAGAAATTCGTATGTGCTGAGCACTTCCAAACACCGAGGGGTGAGCGGAGTCGAACCCCGGCTAGGTTGTGACTTCAACTCCGCTCAGCCAGCGAACAGTGCTGGCCACTAGAACACATGCTCAACACGTGTTCCAGTTTTGGGAAAAGGGAATATAAGATTTACACGGCTGTGAAATCTACTTGGAATACGGCATCATTGAAGTCGTTATCAGAAACGCCTAGGTTACCTGGCAAGTCCTCAAAGCCAAACGTGCTGCTGCCAAGAGACTTGAGGTGGCTAACGCCATCAGGGTTAGCCTCAATGAAGCTGAAGTATGCGACCTGATCGTCAAACTGCTCGGCTGCGTCGTTGTTGGGGTTGTTGGTTAAGAAGTCTTCAGGGCTGGTATCGCTGAGGTTAGCGATGATGAAGGGCGCGTAGAATTTGCCACCGGATAGGATGACTGGATTGAATCTGTCGTTGGTGGTGTCGTTATCGACGTTGCCGCCCGTGCGAATGACAAAGTTGTCGAGTCGTCGCCCGATGGCAGCTGCTGCATAGCCGTCGTCTCCAGCGTTGATATCAACAACGCCGTCGCCATTGGTGTCAATGCCGCCCTTGGTATTCGCGACTTCGTAGAATCCAACAAAGTTGTCGAACGCGGCTTCTGATTCTACTGCTGGGTTGTTGCCCAAGTCTGCGCTGACGCGTCTAGCCGCCGTGGTATCATAGACGACTGCATTCGCGATACCATCGGCACCTGCTTCAACAAAGACGGCGGTTGGATTAATGAGATCGTTGGAGATAGTGGCTAGGCCTACGTAGGTCTCCTCTCCAGAACCGATTTGGCTGATGCTAGACGCCTGACCTGTGAGCAAGTCAATGCTGTAGAGGGTACCGTCGGAAACGGCAAAGGCCGCGTTTGAACCCTGAGTGGGAGAGATGATGTCGAAGCCGCCGAGTTCGCCAAAGTCAACGCCGAGTTCACCGACGGTCATGAGGGTGCCGTCGTTGGGTGGGTTTTGGAGGACTAGGGTGTCGAGATCGGTGTCGATGTCGTAGAGCTGGGTGGCGGTAGGGCTAGCGATCGCATTGGTATAAGCAGCGGCGGTTACCGTTGGATTAGTGCCAGCGTTAGCATCCCCAGGTGCAAAAGCCAGGTTGCCGTCCACGGTCACAGCCCCTGTGTCTACGTTGATGCGGAAGTCTTGATCGTTGTCTCCGACTAGGCGCAGGCGATCGGCGACGGGATTAAAGTCAAAGCCAGAAATCTTTTCGGCGTTGAACGGCTTATCTAGCGTGCTAATAAAGGTTGCACTGCCTGAATTTGGATCGATTGTGTAGATGTTGTCGGCGTTTGTGATGCCGTAAATTAGGCTGTTGCTAGGGCGAGTGTCGAAGCCTAATAGTGTCTCGCCTGCGCTCAGTCCGGTGATGTTAATCGAGCGCACTGCTTTGGCGTTGCCAGGATCAAAAGAGGCTATTTTATTGGCATCGGAGAGCGCTAGGAATCTGGAGTTAGTAGCAAGCGGATCGACAATGGAAGCGCGATCAACGGTGGCTAGGCCTTTGAGCTGAACAGAATCGGTGCCGATTGCGCCCATGTTAGTGGCTGCTCCAGTCCCTAAGTCGATGCTATAGAGCGTGGAGTCGGCGACAGCGAAGCCTGTGTTGTCACCTTCTGTCGGCGAGATGATGTCGAAACCGGCAAGATCGCTGATGTCGATGCCCAGGCTCCCTATCGTCATCAGGGTGCCGTCGTTAGGCGGGTTTTGTAGGGCTAGGATGTCGAGATCGGTGTCGATGTCGTAGAGCTGGGTGGTTGCAGGCTTGGCGATCGCATTGGTATAGGCCACTGCGGTCACTCTAGGGTTGGCCCCATTGTTGGCGTCTCCGGGTGCATAAGCCAAATTACCATCGACAGTGACCGCGCCCGTATCGACATTGATGCGGAAGTCCTGGTCATTGTCTCCGACTAGACGCAGGCGGTCAGCTACGGGATTAAAGTCAAAGCCGGAAACTTCAGTGCCGTTGAACGACATGTTTAGCGAGCTGGCTTTGGTCGCAACGCCCGTGTTTGGATTAATGGTGTAGATCGTGTTGGCCGTTGTGATGCCGTAGACTAGACCGTTGGCGGGACGCGTATCAATGCCGAGCAGCGGGGCGTCAATGCCAACAATTTCTATCGTTGTTGTTTGACCAGGCGTACTGGGATTAAAAGAGACGAGCTGATTGTCAGCAGTGAGGCTGAGAAATTGAGAGTCGCTAACGCCTCTAGCAGGCTCAACGGCTCGAACGGTGAGGCCCAAGAAGCCGTTGTTATCGTCGCTATCGTCACTGTCATCGCTATCGCTGGAGCCAACGGTACCTAGTGCAGAGGCCTTGCCGGTTGCTAGATCGATGGAAAATAGCGTGTTGCTAGAGATGGCGAAGGCCGTATTTTCACCTGAGCTGGCGGTCGTGATGTCGAACCCTGCTACGTTGTCGAAGTTGGTGCCGAGTTCGCCAACGGTCATCAGCGTGCCTGCGTTGGGCGGATTTTGAAGGACTAGGGCATCGAGATCGGTGTCGATATCGTAGAGCTGAGTGGAGGAGGGATTGGCGATCGCATTGGTGTAAGCAGCAGCGGTTACCTTAGGATTGCTGCCGCTGTTGGCATCGCCTGAAGCATAGGCTAAGTCGCCATCAACGGTGACCGCGCCGGTATCGACGTTGATCCGAAAGTCTTGATCGTTGTCGCCTACTAGGCGGAGCCGATCGGCCACGGGGTTAAAGTCAAAGCCAGATATTTTGCCTGCGTTAAACGGCATGTCTAGCGTGCTGATAAATGTGGCTTTGCCGCTATCGGGGTTGATGGTATAAATGTTGTCAGTATCGGTAATGCCATAGATTAATCCGTTGGACGGACGGGTATCGATGCCTATTAGCTCTCCTGCCAAACCCGTAACAGCTACAGACATGACTTGATCTAGCGTTTCAGATTCAAACGAAACCAGCGTATTGGTGCCGGTTAGTGCAACTAAAGAGACCATGTTTATTGTTTTCCAATTAATATGAGGTAATATTTCGAACAGTGGCTGCGATTCTTTTTAGCCGTGTTCTTGCGTATGAGAGTGCGCCCTGTATAAGTAGTACGCGCCTAGCAGACAAAAGGATTCAGGCTCAAAGGAAACATTCTTTTTTGGTTCAGTTATGTCTATAGAAAGATGCTGAATCGCATCGTTTGATCGGTCTTGTCCGCACACGTTTGGAAAGCTATCTTGACTTATTCAATTGAACAGATTAATCAGATGAAACAGGCCGACTTTGTAGATCTGTTTGGCGCTATTTTTGAAGAGACTCCAGCGGTTGCTATGCAGGCGTGGGCAGCGCGACCTTTTCAGGGTGTATCGGATCTTCATCAGAAGATGGTGGCGGTTGTTCGCGATCGCATGACGCCTGCTGAGCAAGTTAAGCTCATTCAAGCTCATCCCGAGCTAGGCAATCGGGGGAAAATGGCCGAAGCTTCGGTGCAGGAGCAGGCGGGAGCGGGCTTAAGTAAGCTAAGCGAGAATGACCATCAGCGGCTTGAATCGCTGAATCGCGCCTACCGTAAGAAGTTTGGGTTTCCCTTTGTGATGGCGGTGAAGGGGTTTGACCAAAGCGATATCTTGGCAGCGTTTGAGGCTCGATTGGATGCTGATGAGGCTGTAGAAAGGGCGCGATCGCTTGCTGAAATCTATAAAATCGCTCGGCTCCGCCTAAACGACTTGATTCACTGAGCTCTTTAAAGCTACAAGAAAGCTACAAACAACGAGCATACGCAAAAGGTGGCTTGGATGGGGACTCTCTTAGTTAAAAATAGCCACACGCTGGTCACTATGGACGACGAGCGCAGAGAAATTCGTCGGGGTGGGCTTTTTGTTCGAGATAATGTGATTGAGCAGGTGGGCGTGACGGATGAGCTGCCAGGTACTGCTGATGAGGTTTTGGATTTGGGCGATCGCCACGTTCTCCTACCGGGCCTGGTGAATACCCATCACCACTTTTTCCAAACGCTCACTCGCGCGGTGCCTGCTGCTCAAAATGCAACACTTTTCGGCTGGCTACAGGCGCTATATCCTATCTGGTCAAATCTCACAAGCGAAGGCATTTACGCCAGTACTCAAATGGCCGCTGCTGAGCTAATGCTCTCTGGCTGCACCACCGCTAGCGACCACCTTTATTTGTTTCCAAACGACTGCACGCTTGATGATGAAATTCAAGCGGCTCAAGATATTGGCCTGCGCTTTCACGCCAGCAGGGGCAGCATGAGCGTAGGAGAGAGTAAAGGCGGACTGCCGCCGGATGCGCTGGTAGAAGAAGAGTCTTCTATCTTAAAGGATTCTCAACGCCTGATTGAGCAGTACCACGACAACGCTCGCCATTCGATGATGCGTCTGGTGCTGGCTCCCTGTTCTCCTTTTTCAGTATCTCAAGATCTAATGCGAGAGTCTGCGGCAATGGCCCGCGCCTATCCGGGCGTGCGGCTTCACACCCATCTGGCCGAGAACAAGAGCGATGTGGACTACAGCCTAGAGACTTTTGGCATGAGACCTGGCGACTATGCTGAATCTGTTGGCTGGCTGGGTAACGACGTATGGCATGCGCACTGCGTACAGCTGAGCGATCATGCGATTGAAAAATTTGCGCGAACAGGGACAGGGGTCGCGCACTGCCCCTGTAGTAATTTGCGTTTAGCTAGTGGCATTGCGCCTGTGCGAAAGATGCTAAACCACGGTGTGTCTGTGGGGTTGGGTGTGGATGGTGCAGCGTCTAATGATGCCTCAAATCTGTTGCAAGAGGCGCGCAGTGCCTTTTTGGTGGCGCGGGTCAGAGAAGAGAATGCGGCGGCGATGACGGCGCGCGAGGCCTTAGAAGTGGCGACCCGAGGTGGGGCCAAGGTGCTGGGTAGAAACGATATTGGCTACCTGGCACCGGGGATGTCGGCTGATTTTGTGGCGTTTAATTTGGATACGCCTGCGCTGGTGGGAAGCCATCATGACGTGGTGGCCGCGCTGATATTCTGTCAGCCGCCTGCTGTGGACTACAGCTTTATCAACGGGCGAAAGGTGGTTGATCAAGGGCGGCTGACAACGGTGGATTTGCAGCAGCTTGTGACGAAGTGCAATCGCTTGGCGGGGGCGCTGGTGATCTGATCATCTGTCAGATGATTAGGCCATCATTATCTGACTAGATTAGCTGAGCTGGTAGCGAGCTTCTAGCCAAGCCCGCACTTCTGTTTCTGAGGCATTGCGGATAATCCGATCGGTGGCTGCGTCGTAGGCGTTCCAAAGGGGGCGACCGGTCGCATCCTGACTTCTCCACACTCTAGGTTCACCTGAGTTTGTCAGCTGGGCGACGAGCGTATGAAAAAGATTGTTTAGCCGTGCTTTCAGACGGGGCTGAACCGACTGACGAGAAGAGGCTTGGGGTATTGGCCAGTAGGCCTGATTGCCTGAAAAATACTGGGCTGTTGTAGATCTCATTTGATTTGTTCCTTAATTTCACGACTGAATATAGTTTAAGGAACTGTAAAATAAGATACCAAAACTGCTTCTCATCTCTTGCATGAGAAGGTTTGATACCCGGCAGTTTGAGACGACGTTAGCCACGCACTTTTGTTCCTTTTATATGACTTTTTGGGCTTGTGAGATGTAGAAATAGTATGGTATTCCTTTGATGACTTTTCTGTTGATAGCTGTGAAAGATACGCATCAAAACCAGGTTAAGCTGTCGCAGTTGAAGATTGTAGTGGCCGTTGCCGAGCAAAAAACGTTTGGTGAGGCTGCTTTAGAGCTGGGGATTTCACAGTCGGCGGTGAGTCATGCGATCGCCTCTTTAGAAGAGTCTTTAGGCATTATTTTGTTTGCAAGAGGCCGGCACGGCGCGACTTTGACGCCAGTAGGGGCTAATATTTTGCCTCATGCCAAAGCTGCTGTAGAAAGTGTCTCGGCCATTTTAAAAGAAGCAGCCATTGGTAAAGGCGTCGAGCGAGGCAAGGTGCGAATCGCGACTTTTCGCAGCGTGGCTACCCATGTTTTGCCGGAGGGGCTCAAGCGACTGCACGAACAGTTCCCAGGCATTATTGCCAACTTAACTGAGCACGAAAACGATCAGCAGGTTGCACAGGCGCTCAGAGAAGGGCGCGCTGACGTGGGCATTATTACGCTGCCTGCTAATAAAGACCTGACTGCCTGGGAACTGTTGAAAGATGAATATATCGTACTGCTGCCACCGGACGTTGAGCTAGAAGGCGACAAGCTAACCTGGGAAGTGCTTGCCAAACAGCCTTTGCTGATGCCGCCAGTCGATTACGTGATGATGCGGCCTGTTTATGACCACATCAACGGGCTGGGCTACCGGCTCAATGTGGTCAACGAAGTTGAAACGGATGCAGCCACTGTAAATCTTGTGGCACAAGGTTTGGGCGGAACTATCCTGCCTCGACTGGCCGCTTTGCCTATTCCCGAATCTGTGCAGGTTTACGCTTTACCTGTTCCACTAGAACGTCCTATCGGAGTGGCTATTTTAACAGATGCGCTTCAGTCGCCCGCTGTATACGCACTTCTCGATACCTTAAAGCAAGATGCTTTAAAACAATAGGCTCACCAACGAGAATTGGCGAGCCTATTGATTGTCTCTGAAAGCTGGGAGGTAGACTATCGCTTTCGTTTGATCGCGCTTTAGTTGTAGAAGGACTTACCAGCAGACATTGTTAGCAGCTGCTCTGTTGTCCATCCCGCTTTTTTGGCTTCCCGCTTGTAGCCTGCTGTCATTGCGCCTACGCCGTAGGTACCTTCTAGTACTCTACCTAAGTTAAGGCGGTGAGCAAGCTGAGTGATGGTGTAGGCAGACTGAATACTAGCTGTCGCTTTCATAAAATTCTGGTTCCTTTCGTTTTTTAGATAATGTTTTCTTTGAACATCTCTATAGTAAGAAACCGTAGCGAATGATACCAAAAGCGACTATCATCCTATTGCATGAGTAGGTCGCATACAAACTTAGAAAGAGAGCTGAGCTTGCAGGTTAAAGACATGAAGATCTGGGTTGTCGCTGAAGTTATTCACGTTGTTAATCCAGTAGTAGGAGGGCACTAGGGCGATGTTTTGGTTGAGTGGATAGCGGTAGGCGACTTCTAGCTCTTGTTGAGTGCCGCCATCGCCGCTGCCTGAGGCGAGGAAGCTACTGCCGCCTGTGACATCAAAGGGCTGAACATAAGAGATAATGCCCTGCGCACCTTTTTTGAATAAATCAGGAAAGGCGACGCCGACTTGAACAGATTGAGCGTTTACCTGGCCGTCTGGAAGAGTGTCACTAACCGGATATAGATCTGTGCTGCCGTAGCTGTAGCGGCCAAATAGACCGAAGCCGTCGGTGACTAGCCAGTCGAAGTTGAATAAGAAGGTATCGGCGGCGGCTGTTCTGAGTGGGCCACCGAAGCCGTCGTCGGCAAATCCGTAAATCGGTTCGCTGATTGCGCCACCGACAAAGCCTGCGGCGTTAGGCTCTATGTTGCTGCGGGTGTAGAGGAATCTGAGGTTGATATCGTCGGTTGGCTGTACGCCTAGCTGGCCGGTAAGCGTGGTCGTGCCTGCGAAGAGTCCATTTTTAGTAGAGCTGCGCGGGCCGGGTAAAAATTCAGTGTTCTCAGCCAGGTAGCCCACTCGAAAGTCTAACCAGTCGGTGATGTCCCACTGCGCGACGGCACCTGCGCCTCTATCGACGGCGTTGACCTGGGTGCCGCCGCTGGAGTTGAAGCTGTTGGCTCCGTTTAGGTAAAAGGTGAAGCGGTTGTTGTCGAAGTGACGATACCAGTTGATCGCAGGGCCGATGGTAAAAGATAGATCGTCACCCACAGGAAAGGAGTAAAAGACTTCTCGGACAATAACGTTGTCTTCTCCGATGGTGCCGGTTTGTAGGGTAAAGGGGACGCCAAAGGTGTTGAACAGGCCCGCTGAACCGTAGACGTTAGCATTGCCGTTGCCGTCGCCGCTGGTGAGCTGTAGCTGTAGGCGGTCTTGTCCGGTGAAGGAGGTGGCAAAGTTCAGCCAGGTGTAATAGCTGAAGGTGGGTTCTGAGGCATCGCCATCAATGGTTCTGACAACGGGTTCGTTGGTGATGGGATCTCGCGCAGGCGCAAATACGTTGATGCCTTCGGCTTGGATATCGTCACCGGCTGTGGCAAAGCTGAGGCTGGTAAAGAGCTGGGCGCTGAACTTTGTGGTGGCTGAAAACTGGTTGGCTTCTAGTTCGGCTACGTCAGCTTCTAGGGTATCTACCCGGCCGCGAATGGCCGCAAGCTCAGTGACAAACTCTTCTTGCAGTCGGTAGGCTTCGTCTGGGAAGGCGATCAGGTGTGATAGATATAACAATGTCCAAGCAGGCGTTTAGGCCTGCGGCAAACTCGTAGCGGGTGAGGGCTCGGTTTCCTCGATAGGTACGGTCGGGATAGCCTTCTAAGCAGCCATACTCTTCAACTAAACGCTGAAGGGCTGTATAGGCCCAGTCTCCTGGCTGTACGTCGGAGAGTTCTGAGACGCTGGTAACTTGGGCTAGTTCAGTGGGGGTTTCTAGATTTTCGGGTAGGGCGCGATCGCCTTCAGCCTCAATTAACTCTTCTGTCAGAAGAGCTGCGCTGGTGTCTGTTGGTTTTTGAAGGTCTTCTAATAGCACAGACGAGCTTTCTGCCGGGGTTTCTGTAGGAGAAGACTTTACAACTAAAGGCAAGCTCTCGTCGCTGCTCTCGACCGTTTTTTCGATCGACTGCTCAACTAAAGCCTTGCGCTCTCTAGTCTGCTTAGACTCTGCTAGCTCAGCGGCGATCGCGCTGCCGCTTAGTACTGATAAAAGCGTACTCCCACTGAGAAGCCCAATGCTCAGTATAAACTTAAAGATATGATCTTTAAAGGCTGTTGTATTTTTCGACATGATGAATCCTCACACACTTGTAAAATCGCTGGTCACTCTTTGAAATTCACTATTCAAAATCCGCTGTCAAAATAAAGCTGAGCCGCTACTCACGTTCTCCGGGCAGCAGCATGTTAAGCACAAGCGCCGTTAGTCCGCCGGTACTAATACCCGAAGAGAAAATGCTTTTAGCTAGCGTCGGCAGCTGTTCAACAATATCGGGAACAACGCTGACGCCTAAGCCCAAGCCCAAAGAGGTCGCGAGGATAATAGAGGCGCGCTTGTTTAAGTTGACCGTAGAGAGAATTTTGATCCCGGCGACGGCCACTGAGCCAAACATGATGATGGTGGCTCCGCCTAGCACAGGCTGAGGGATGGTTTGGAAAATACCGGCAATGACAGGGACTAGCCCTAGCACGACGAAGACGCCAGCAATGTAGAAGCCGACATAGCGACTGCCAATGCCCGTGAGCTGAATGACGCCGTTGTTTTGGCTAAACGTGGTGTTGGGGAACGTGTTAAAAATAGCGGCAATTCCGGAGTTGATGCCATCGCCTAAAATGCCGCCTTTCACGCGCTCGAAGTATTTTTTGCCTGTAATGGGCTGGCCGGTTAGCAGCGAGGTTGCGGTAATGTCTCCGGTCGATTCGATGGTTGTAATGAGATATAAAAAAGCGAACGGAATGAAGGCGGCAAAGTTGAAGCCGAAGCCGTACCGGAAGGGAAGAGGGACGGTGATGGGGGCGAGATTGCTGAGATTGCTGAAGTTTACTAGGCCCATTGGAATGGCAACAAGGTAGCCGACCAGGAGGGCGATCGCAACCGATGACATTCTCAAAAAGCTGCTGCGAACATTGTTCAAAATGACAATCAGCGCTAAGACCAGGCCGGACAGTAGAAGAAACTGCGGGCTGCCAAAGGTGCCGTCTCCCCTCGCGGCAAATCCGCCGCCCATACTGGTAATGCCGACGTTAACCAGCGTCAGACCAATGAGCGTGACGACAATACCTGTGACTAACGGAGTCACTATCTTGCTGGCAAGTTCAATAAACTGGCTGGCTACTATCTCAACGACACAGCCCACCAGGCACAGCCCAAAGATTGTCCCTAAGGCTTCTTGTGGCGTTCCACCACTGCCCGTAACGCCTGTGCCTGCGGCGATAATTGGCCCAATGAAGGCAAAACTGGTGCCCTGAATGCTCAGCAACCCTGATCCGACAGGGCCAATTCTTTTGGCCTGAATAAAGGTTGCAATCCCTGAGACAAACAGGGACATGCTGACAAGATAGGCGCCGTCGGCAGGCTCTAGCCCGAGCGCGCCAGAGATAATTAGCGAGGGTGTAATGATACCGACAAAGCAGGCAAACACGTGCTGAATAGCTGCAAAAATAGCGTCGCGAACAGGCGGCCTATCTTCTAGCCCGTATATCAGGTCATGTTCGATAGGGGCTTCTAGCTCTAGCACTTCCTCACTGGTTACGGGCTCATTTGTAATCATGTCAAAATTTTCCATAGAGAAACTTTCCCGAGAATTCAAAGCGGGTACAGCTTTACAAGTCTTCTATTCCTGTAGAAAAACAAAGGGTAAAAGCAGAGAATACAATCCTGAAGTGCTTTGGCCACAAAGGATGAGGAATTGTATACAACCTAGAGTGAAGCCTGAAATGAAAAAGTATTAGCGATTACCTTTTTACCTTTATCTTAGGTTTGATGAGATAAAGATAAGAATTTGCATACTGAACGCTGAAAAAAGGTGCCGTTTGGCGCTAGCTGCCGCGATAGGTGCTGTAAGACCAAGGCGATACTAGCAAAGGCACGTGGTAGTGAGTATCAGCTTCTTCGATGCCAAAGCGTATGGGCACTAAATCTAGAAAGGGATGACTTTTAGAGAGGCTAGAGGCGTGCTTAGAGAAGTAGTCACCGACCGCAAAAACCAGCTCGTAACCCCCGACTTGAAAGTCTTCACCTTCTAAAAGGGGCGCTTCTGTGCGGCCATCTTGATTTGTTCTCAATGTCTTGAGATGCTGATAAGTTGATTGAAACCGAACGAATGTTTTGGAATTTTCTCTGGGCTTTTCTTTGGCGTCAAAGATAGTTTTGTTGTCAGCCGAACTACTTTCACGTTCACTAGACGGTGCGTCTAACCTCCATAGGATCACTTCTATGCCTGCTGCTGGGCAACCGTTAGCCGTATCCAAAACATGCGTTGATAACCAGCCCATTCGTTCTCTCTTGTTGACTTACGTTGTTAGGCGATCGCGCTTATAGCGAAAAGCTAAAGGCTCACGCCAGCGGGTAAAGGCTTACGCCAGCGGGCCGCCTAGAATCACCTTCTCTAGAGCGTTACGTACGGCTTCGGGATCTTCTGCTTTTAGCTGTTCGTACCAGTCTTGAGTTTCACCTTCATCTTTGCCGTAGATGATGTCTGTACGCTTACGCGCCTTCATGACTAGCTTAGCGGTACGGGGCTTACGCGCCTGTTCATAGCGCTCCAGCGCATCGGCAACACTAATGTTGGTTGTCATCAAAAACTGGGCTAGCACTAGCGCATCTTCCATCGCCTGACAGCCGCCTTGGCCCAGCGTGGGCGTGGTAGCATGGGCGGCGTCGCCAAGCAGCGCAATTCGGCCTTTGACCAGGCGTTCAGGCGGATCGATATCGCTGATTTCTAGACGGTTGGATGCGGTCGGATCGAGAGTTTCGATCAGGGTTTGAACGGGCTTCGGCCAGCCTGCAAAATAGCTGGCAAGTTCTTCTCGGCGGTTTTCGGGTTCGGTTTGTGAGCCAATGGGAATGGGGACGCCGAAGAAGTAGTAGAAGCGATCGCCCCCTACCGGCATCATTGAAGCTCTTTTGCCTTCCCCGACATACAGCACCCAGTTATCTGATTCACACAGCGCTGGATCGGCTGGAACCAAGCCGTTCCAGTTCACATAGCCCGCATACCGCAAAGACAAAGAGCGCCCTAAGACATAGCCGCGAGCCGCCGAGCGAATGCCGTCAGCCGCCACAATCACGTCGCCACTAACGCGGGTACCATCTTCAAATACTGCTGTCGCTTTTTCTTCGGTTTGTTCTACCGCCGTACATTTCATGCCCAAATGCACGTCATCTGGGCCAAATGACGAAAGCAGCATTTCTTGCAAATCGGTGCGGGCCACGGGATAGGGCCGCTGACCTACTTTGCCAAACAGCGGCTGTAAGTCAACATTGCTGAGCGGTTCATCGCGGTGGCTACGGTATTCCATGCGGTTCATTTGGCCGCCGATAGCCGCCATTTTGTCACCGAGCCCTAGCCGGTTGAGTACTTTCACCCCGTTTGACCATAGCGAAATACCTGCGCCCGCCGGACGTAGCGTGCTCACTCGCTCATAAATAGTGACTTCGTAACCCGCCTGTTTGAGTGCGATTCCTGTTGTTAGGCCGCCAATACCAGCACCAATAATAATCGCTTTGAGACCGTACACAAGCTCTCTCCAGTTGCTGCTAACTTTGTTTATTTAGGCTCTGTTTTGGCATCTGATGCTGTATCTGCTGACACTTTATCTGCTGCTTTGTAGCGAGCCCAGCCGCCGTAGTCGTCTGAAATATCGGGCCATTTTTTTGAAAGGTCTTCGGGATATAGCATGGCAGAGACTTTCTCTCCGTCTTCAAGTTCTATGGGGGCTTCGTACATCTCAGGGGGCTCATTGGCAATGAGATAGCGGAGCTGTTCTTCGGTCATCTCGTACACCTCACCTGGAATGGAGATGCCGCTAGGGCCATCAGCCGGTGCGATGTAGATGCCGGGATGCCAGCCATCTTTGATCGCATGAAGGCGGTAGATTGGCTTGGTTTTAGTTTCGCCAGCGAAGGTTGCGCCCTTTAAATTGCCGTGATCGGGCTGGCCTCGAAGTGCAGACCCACAGATGAAAAATCGTTTTAGCGTTGCCATAAGGGAAAAAGCGAGGAGATAAAGAGAACAGAATTGAAAGCTCGTCTAGATTAGAAGACAACTCAAAACCTAAGGGTGGCTAAGTTTGTTCTCCGTCAACAATATCTGATCATTCAACTTTGGATCAACGATAAAGACGATCGAGCTTGAGCAGCGTTTTGAGCAGTATGTTCGCGCCTTGTGCACATTGCGTGGGCGAGGTGTATTCATCGCCTGAATGGCTAATGCCTTCTTTGCTCGGGACAAAAATCATGCCCATATCGGTAAATCGTCCCATTTCTTGGGCGTCGTGGCTAGCGCGACTGGGCAGGTGAGTGTAGGAAAAGCCCATTTCTTCGCAGCTTTTGACAATCAGGGACTGTATCGTCGCTGAAGCTGGGGTGGGTTCTACCTCTAGCTCGGGCCGAATGCGAATGCGCGTGCGACTGGCGACGGCTACCGTTTCAATCTTACGGCGGAGCTGTTCTATCATGTGCGAAATCACGTCTGGGGAGAGATCTCGAATATCTAAGCTGAGTTCTACAGAACCGGGAACGGTGTTGATAGAGTTGGGCCACACTTTGAGCGTGCCGACGGTGGCAACCGGATCGCCAGGGTAGTGCTTGGCAATATCTTCGATCGCTAAAATTAGGTGAGAGGCGGTGGTGAGTGCGTCTCGGCGCATGTTCATAGGCGTGGTGCCCGCATGGTTTGAGCGGCCTTCGATGGTAATGCGATGGCGCTGCTGACCGACGACGCCTTCGACGACGCCAATGTCTCGCTCGATGGCTTCTAATATGCCGCCCTGCTCTACGTGAAGCTCGATAAAGCAGGCAATGTCTTCTCGGGAGCGGCGGGCGGAAGCAAGATTGTTCCAGTCACCGCCGGCTCTTTTCAAACAGGTCTGAATGGCCTCATTGTCTACGGTGTCGTAGCGGGCAGGATCTTCAGGAGCGGTGCCAGCCATTGCCTTAACCCCAATCATGCTGCGCTCCTCATCGGCAAAAGCAATGACTTCAAGCGGATGGTGCAGCTTCATGTCGTTTTCTTGAAGGACGCGCACAACTTCTATGCCAGCAACGACACCGAGAGAGCCGTCAAATCGTCCGCCTGAAAATACCGTGTCGATATGGGAGCCTGTGGCCAGGGCGGTGGCGTCTGGCTCGTAACCTGCATAGCGACCAATAATGTTGCCGCCAGCGTCTGTGCGCACTGTCATGCCAGCGGACTCCATCCACCCCGTGATTTGCGATCGCGCTTCTAAGTCTTCAGAGGAAAAGGCTAAGCGCTTAATCGTGCCGTCCGACTGCTTGCCAATTTGGGCGAGATCTTCTAGGGATTGATTGAGGCGATCGCTATTTACGGCGAGTGTAAGCGTCTTAGTCATAGGTTAAAAGAGGGCAATTCCCTGTAGTGAAGCATCCGTTTTTAGGCCTTGAAGCGCTTGAACGACGCGTGATTTGCTCGCAACTAAGTGATTGCGAACGGCGATCGCCGCGGCCTGGGCATCTCGCTGCACAATCGCCGCTACAATCTGCTCGTGTTCTGCCCAAATTTCTAAAACATCTGGGTTTTGGTAGGTGGTGGTCAGTCTTAGCAAGGCCATTTTGCTAAAAATCTGCTCTAGCAGATCGGCTAGCTGCGGGTTCCCAGAACTTTCGGCCAGTAGCCGATGAAAGCTTTGGTCGATGTGCAGCCGGTTTTCTAACTCGTCTGCATTCTCGTGACTTTTGACTGATTTTTCTAGGCTGCTTACTTTTGACATCCGTCTATCGGCCTGTTCCTGCTCGCTAACCTGTTCTACTACAATCGGAACGGCCAAATTAGCCTGTGCCAAGCAGTCTTGAAAATCTTCTAGCTGCGCAGGCGTGGCATTTTCACAGGCGCCTATCGCCGCGACCTGCTCCAAGCCTAACCGGCAGTCGTAAAGATGAATTGCATCGGCAATGGTAATAATGCTTACCCGGAGCCCGCCGCCGCCGTCCGACTCGACTAATCCCTCTTGCTGAAGCTGGCGAATGGCCTCTCGAATGGGGGTTCGGCTAACGCCAAAGCGGTTTGCTAGCGCTTGTTCTATAAGGCTCTCCCCAGAAATTAAATCGCCGGAAAGAATCTCCTGGCGAAGTGCTAGGTACGTTTTACTAAAGAGCTTGCCCATATGTATATGCATCAAAAAAGTTATGTATATGTGACATTTTAATCTGACAAGTCCGCTTTATAGTGCAGGTACAGCTATATACTCATTGTATACAATTCTATTAATTAGGCCGATCTCTTTCTACGATCTTTCATATGAGAGAAGCCTGACTGGTTTATTGAAAATGTAAGGAATACCGAGTGATTTTGTCTGATACTGACGCTAAGAAAGTACGAGGAACGCCAGAGTCTCAGGTATTTTATAGCAGCTTAGTCATTGAACATATTGTAGAAAAGTCTAAGGAAGGTGCGTTTGAGCGGTGGCACGATCTGCTAGATAAGACAGCAAATCGTGCGCCAGGATTTGTTCGACTGGATCTAAATCCGCCGCTCTTTTGTCAGGATAATGTGATTAAGTGGTACAGCATTATTCACTTTGATTCTCCCGAGAATCTCAACGGCTGGGTGAACTCTGAAGCTAGAAAGCAAGTTGTTGAACGCGGGCACAATACATTTAGCGCCTACCGGTTTAAGTCGTTTACAACAGGTTTAGAAGGATGGTTTTCTAGGCGAGCGGATGATACTGAAAATAAAGGCTTAGGCCCACCGGCTTGGAAGCAGATTTTGGCGGTGGTGTTCGGCTTATATCCGATCGTGATGATACGGATAAAGCTATTTCCAGGGACGGGTGTTATTGGCGACTGGTCACCTGCGGGCGCGATGCTGTTTGCCACTATTTGCACGTCTTCTATTTTAGCGATCGCAGTGATGCCCACCGTCACAAAGCTGATGGGCTTTTGGCTATATCCTGCCTATCGCGAGGCTAGGTGGAAGGCTGACGTTTTAGGCGCAGTTGTGATGGGCTTAGGGCTGGTTTTTATGGCGGGCGTGTTCGATAGAGTTTAGCGATGCCTGCACCGCAGCGGCCCCCGGGCCTTGAGTTAGCGTCTGAAGGGAATACTCTCTAGCGTAGAGAGCCTATAAAATCTAACTCATGAAACGGTTATTACATCATTTTAGACCGATTGTTTTATCTGCAACGTCTTGCTGTGCGATTGTAGGAATCAGCGTTTTTGCTCAGCAGGCCAGCGCGCAGCACATTCGAGCTGACGGTACGCTTGAGAGTCCTACAGGGGTTGAATCTGTAGATGACGCGCACTTTAAAATTGGCGGTGGTACTCGGCTAGGCAACAATCTGTTTCATAGCTTCGAGCGCTTTTCTATTCCAGCGCAAGGTTCTGCTGTGTTTAATAACGCGGTAGATGTTGCTAACATTATCAGCCGGGTTACAGGCAACCAAGCTTCTAATATTGATGGGTTGATAGAGACTAAGGGACAGGATGCGAATCTGTTTTTTCTTAATCGCAACGGAATTGTCTTTGGCCCCGATGCCCAGCTCAAAGTCGGCGGCTCTTTTGTCGCCTCTACGGCTGAAAGCCTGAGGTTTTCAAACGGGATTGACTTTGTGAGTAATGGCGATCGCCTCAATCCGCTTCTAAGCGTTAGCGTTCCAACAGGGCTACAGCTTGGTGAGGCTTCTAAACGTATAGAGGTGAATGGATCGGGCTACACGACGCTTTCAGAAACGCCTCTGAAGGTCAACAGCTCGGCTGGTTTTAGCGTGGGCGCAGGACGAACGCTGGCGCTGATTGGTCGTGCGGTTGATTTTGATGGCGGTGTTGTTGCTGCGCCGGGTGGGCATATAGAAATAGGCAGTGTTCAAAGCGGGCTCGTTAGATTTGGGGAGGGTGCTAAATACTTTGACTACAGAGATGCTGAGCAGTTTGGCAAGATGACTTTTTCGAGGCGATCGCTCATGGACGCTAGCAGCTTGTTGTTCAACTCAGCCGGGAGTTTCTATGCGTCTGGCGAGCGGGGCGGCAGTATTCAGCTGCAAGGCGAAAATATTCTTTTTCAAGGAGGCTCTAGGGCGCTAATTCAAAATTACGGTGCCCAGGCTTCTGGCAATATTAAAGCTGCTGCGAGCGATACGTTCAAAATTGTCGCAGAGGTGATTAGTGAAGGGCGCGATCCAGGGTTAGTGACTATGAGCTTTGGCGCGGGCGCGGGTGGTCATATAGAGATAATCGCGCCCAATATTTTGCTTAAAGGCGATGTCTCTGTTGGCACAGATACTTTTGGCCCAGCGGCTAGTGGCCGCATCGTAGTGACGGCTAACCAACTAATGAAATTCGAGGTCGATCAATCGATTGTTCCTGAAGGCCCTGAAGTGAGTACTATCGCCTACAGCAGCGGTGCTGCTGGCGATCTTGATATCTCGGCCGGAGATATGGTGATGTTTGGTAGCGGGCTGACATCTCGAACACTTGGTTCAGGCGCTAGTGGGCTCATAAAGGTTGCAGCTGAGCGAATAGCCCTAGAAGGCGGTGGCAGTATCTCTTCAAGTACGCTGATATCAGGTCAGGGTGGAGACGTTGATATCACAGCAGATATGATCAACATTGGCGGGGTTAATCCAGACTCTTTTGTTCCTAGCCTGATTGAAGCGCCTACAATAGGTTTGGGCAATGCTGGCAGTGTGAGTATCTACGTTCGCCAGCTGAATTTGAGAGAGGGCGGGCGGATTGGGTCGTCTACTCTGGCCTATGGTGATGCGGGTACGGTGACGATAACGGCCTCAGATGCAATTACGGTAGATGGCACCGTACCAGGGTCTGTAAATCCTAGCCTGATTACCTCGGCAGCTAATGTTGTTGATCTAGAGCTACAGCAGTTTTTTGAAGCCATTGGCGTGTTTTTACCAGCGGTGCCGACGGGTAATGGCGGAAATATTACGCTAAATACGCCCCGATTATCTGTGAGCAATGGCGCGCAGGTTACGGCTAGAAATGATGGGAGTGGTAACGCAGGAACCTTGACAGCCAATGCGGGAAGTATTTATTTGAGCGATCGCGCAGGCATCACGGCTTCTACGCAACAGGGCGGCGGCGGCAATATTGTTCTCAATTTACAGGACTCTTTGCTGCTACGCCGAGGTAGCCGCCTTTCCGCAGAGGCCGGTGGCTCTGGCAATGGCGGTAATATTGTGCTGAATGCGCCTGTTATCGTTGCACTAGAAAATAGCGATATTACCGCTAGTGCCGTTCAGGGAGCGGGTGGCAATATTCAAATCAACGCTCGCGCTATTTTGGGCACAGCGTTTAGAAACCAGCCAACGCCAGAAAGTGACATTACTGCCAGCTCTCGATTCGGCGTGAGGGGTGAAGTCGCTATTAACGCTGTCGAAAATGACGTGAGTTCTGGAACGGTAGCGCTACCTAAGAATGTTACCGATCCAGATGGACAGATTATAGCGGGCTGTTCTAATGCGCCGGCTAGCCAGTTCGTGGCTTCTGGCAGAGGTGGGTTACCGTCGAATCCTATGATTGCGCTGCAAAGCACTCGTCTTTGGTCAGATGTAAGAGAGACTGAACCTTCGAGCGCTGAGCGAGAGACAGTTGCAAGGGCTAGTCGCGAATTAGAAGCGCTGCCAACAGAAGCCGTAGATTGGATAGTTAATGACCAAGGACAAGTTGCACTCGTGGATGCTTTGAACGCTCGCTCATTCGGAGATTTGTCTAGTGCTGCCTGCTTGAAGGAGTGAACTGATAGAAGCTTGCCAGGAAGTTGTGCGAGTATCTAATTTCAGTCTTACATCGAGTTCAAAAGCCTAAGTACAATCTTCAAGGGCTGAGAATAATGTAAAGGAATACGCGTCAAAGGAATGACTCGGTAAGGCGCTGCGAGATACTGGTTGAATCTGTGTTTGACGGTTGTGTTTTGTTGATGAGGGCGTTGATAGACGCTGGTTCCTATGAAATCTAAGCAGATTGTTCTGTTGGGGCTTCCTGGTATAGACGTTGAGTCGCGGGCGATCGCGCTATCTAAGCGCTGGTACGTACCCTATGTTTCTGTAGATGCGCTGCTGGAATCGGAAGCGCTGGCTTCTGATGAGGTAACGATGCGGCTGGTGCGGCGGCGTGTGGAGCAGCCCGATATGATGCAGGGATTTGTGCTCACTGGGTTTCCGCGCTCTTCGGCTCAGGCTGAGGCTTTTGATGCGCTGGTGAAATCGTTTGAGCTGCCGATGGTGGAGGTCGCTTACATTAAGGCGCTGACGGGGCTTTTGATTAATCGGCTGGTGGCTCAAGACGGGGGGAGCGTGAGTGGGCTTCGCGATCGCCTAAAGCGCTGCCAGGAAGAAATCGATCCTGTAATTGCGTACTACCAAGAGCGGTCTCGGCTGACGACAATCAATGGCAGTTTGTCTGAAGGTGAGGTGGCGAATGCGCTGTTTCAGCTGGGGCAAGAAGAAACTGGCGCGGCGCGTTTTGTGAAGGATGAGGATGAGCTGAATTCTCTTTTGACAAGTGAGCCTGCGCTGGTGGTGGACTGTATTGCGTCCTGGTGCGGGCCTTGTAAGCAGGTGTCGCCGCTGATTGATCGACTGGCTGAGGAGGTAAGCGATCGCGCAAAGGTGGTGAAGCTGGATTTTGATAGCAATCGTCAGGTGGCTAAGCGGTTTGGGCTGAAGGGAATGCCGTCGGTGATGCTGTTTAAAAATGGAGAGCTAGTAGAGACGCTGAGAGGCGTTAAGTCGTACCAGGTTTATCGCGAGTCTGTCAATAAGCTTTTTGGCGAGCTGGCTTAGATTAAAATGATGACCACCTGTTTCTATTACTATGTGTCCCTATGATGAACGTAGCGCCGCTTGTGTCTGGGCCGATTCCTCAGCCTGTCGGTGAAAAGCGGTTTTTGCTGCGATCGCTTGGCTGGCAAGAGTACCTCACGCTGCGCAATACGCTGAGTCGGATTTGATCTCAAGACGATGGGCTCTACCACGCTGGATAAAGAAGCCTTAGATAGATCAGCTGAGCCTGACGCAGCTTACTACATCCAAAATCAAGCTTCGGTCGCTGGACGTGATATTGATCTAGCTCAAGATCCTCCACCTGACTTAGTAGTGGAGGTCGATATCACGCACACAGACATCGATAAGCTTCGGCTTTACGCTGCGATGGGTGTTCCGGAGTTTTGGCGATACAACGGTCGGCGCTGGCGCATTTATGCTTTGCAAGAGGGTGAGTATGGAGAGGTGGAGGTGAGTCCTACGTTTGATTGGGTGCCGAAGGTGAAGCTGTATGAGTTTTTGGCGGCGGCTCGGCAGAGTGAGATGAGTGCGGAAAGGGATTTTCGGGGATGGGTGCGATCGCAGTACCAAGACGAAATCGCAAGCTAGGAATGAGTGACAGTTGGTTGAGCTTACTGTTTTTCTTAACGAATAGGGTAGTTTCTTCTCCTTCTAGTATTCATCCTTAGCAAAAGGCCTGTTATCCAGTCATTGCGAATCTTCTAAAACCTCAGCAAAATATATCCAGCCGAAACCAGTAGCTGTAGGCCCATTGTCGGCATACCATACCTTAGAAACGTAGCAAATGAGATTCGTTTACCATTTTGTTCGGCAATACCAGCGGCCACAATGTTTGAAGATGCACCGACTAGGGTGCCATTGCCGCCGAGCGTAGCACCAAGCATCATGGCATAGAACAAAGGTAATACTTCTGGTGGAAAGTCTCCGATGAAGTCTGGGCTAAGAAATTCTGGGCCAATCAGACCGACACTGACCAAATACTGCTTGAGGAGCGGCACCATTGCCACGACTAACGGGATGTTAGGCACAAAGCTAGACAATAGCCCCACCACAACGATTAAAACAACTGCGCCGAGCATAATATTATCGCCAATGAGCACAGCCATTAGCGCCGAGAGATTGCCGATCACGCCCGTCTTTTCCAGCCCTCCAATGAGTACAAAGGTGCACATAAAAAAAATCAAGGTGCTCCAATCTACATCTTTAAGAATGTTGTTAACAGTGTCTAGTTTGCTCTGATGAGCGATCAGTAGAGCCAGCGCTGCACCCATGAGTGCGACCGCTGGCGGTGGAACGGGTGAGGGCAAGCTCTCGCCTAGCACAAACAGCACAAGCACAGCCGCCATCACTACACCCCCTAAAGTTAGGATGCCAGGTCGGTGAATTTTAGGATGAGGGAGCTGGGTGAGGTCTGATATCTGCCAGCGCCAGATATCAGAGAATAAGATGGGTAACAGAATCAAAATAGCGATGATCGCACATCCACCTGCTAGGCTGAGCCGACTAACATAGTCTAAAAAGCTGATATTAATGGCATCACCCACAATAAAGGTAGCTGGATCGCCCACCAGCGTTAGCAAGCCTGCACTGTTAGCAACAAACACCAGCAAGATTAGCAGCGGCACAAAATCCACGCCAATCTCTGCGGCAATCGTTTGCCGATATATTCCATCGCCTCGTTGAGGGTCATGACATGCGCAAATACCAGCACCAGTGCGCCTAAAAGAGCTGCCACTGTGAGCTGTAGCTTCTCAGTCATAATGGCCAAAATGACGGCAACAAACGTTGCACTAGCCACAAGCGCATTCCAGTTTTCCATTTTAGTTGTCTTAATCTAGCTATTGACTAGACCCAGAAGATGGAGGATTTCTATGATTAAAATGACTGCCCATACCGCTATACTCAGGCCAGCAGCGGCAGCTGCGATATCTTTAGTGATTCGAATGCGCTCATTCCGCTGAGGCTCTACAAAATCGCACAAAACCTCAATCGCACTATTAAACAGTTCAGCAACTAGCACTAGCCCCATCGCTAGCAATATGATGTTGAAATCTACCCACAGGTGAAACCACGAAGCGCAGATCAAAATAGGCACCGATAGAACAACTTTATAGGCAACGCTAAAGTCGGTGATAACCGCAACGTAAAGCCCCGAAAGGATCGTTCTGATCTTTCGCATGGGATGATAGCCAGGGGTGCGAAACTGAGTAGGCATGAGAAGTTCTCAATAAGTAAACAAGGTTATTAGGCTGAATAATAGTGAGCGTCCAGCCAATACATAGGCGAGTCCTGACGCTTAAACTTGCTTACGACTGCGCTGATGCAAGCTTTGCCCTACGCGCCAGCTCAATAACGCAAACGGCAGTAATAACAGTGGCACAGCTACAAAAGTGATCCAGCTAGGCCAAGATAGATTGAGATTTGCGGCATTAATCGCCAAATAGCCTGCGTATAGCAGGTAATAAGCTAGCAACAGTCCGCCCTCACCGCGAGAGATTTTGTGACCAGTAAAGCAAATAGGAAGGCACAGTACGGCCACTGCTAACATGACGGGAATATCAGAAAAGATTGCCGTTGGCGGAACCGCAATGCCCTCTGGTGAAACTGCGCTCGATAGGCCAAGTACGACCAGGATATTGAAGATGTTGCTGCCGACGACATTACCCACTGCAATGTCGCTCTCACCGCGCAGGCTAGCGGTGACAGACGTGGCTAACTCTGGAAGCGATGTCCCTATGGCAACCACTGTCAGACCAATGATGAGCTGACTAGCCCCCAACAGCGTTGCAATCGTTACAGCACCCTCTATCAGTAGCTGCGAACCGCCAATTAGCATGGCTAAGCCGCCCAGTAACAGAACGATGTTTAGGCCTGTTTCTTTTGAAGAGAGCGCGTGCGCACCAAACTGAGCATATTCATCTTGAACAATCGGATCTTTTTCCAGACGGCTTTGGTAAAGCAAAAATAGGGTGTACCCTATACCGCCTAAGAACAAAATTACCCCGTCTGAGCGGCCAATTCGTCCATCCCAGCCAAAGAGCATCACCAGCGCCGAGGCTCCAATCATAATCGGTACATCTAGCCGTATCAGCTGCTGAGCGACGACCAAAGGCATGATTAAAGCAGAGATTCCTAGAATCAGCAGCACGTTGCAAATGTTGCTACCCACGACATTACCGAGCGCAATATCTGCCTGGTTAGAGAGACCCGCCTGCAAACTAACGGCCAATTCGGGCGCGCTGGTTCCAAACGCGACAACCGTTAGCCCAATCACAAGCGGTGAAATACCGGCTGTAGCCGCTAGCTTAGAAGCACTTTTCACCAAAGCTTCTGCGCCGCTAACTAACAGAATCAGCCCGAGAACTAAAGCAGCTACAGTCCAAATGGTCATAGGGTTACAAGTGATACTATTCAAAGACCTAAATACTTATAGCACTAAAAAATAGTGCAGACTCACTTTAAATGAAAAAAACTTTCGGTTTGCTACCAACTATCCTTAGAGAAACTGAGCTAGAGCAGGTAGCTGCGCTTTTAGAAAAGGACAAAGATTTAGTCATTACTGGGGTTCCAGGTATCGGACGACGAACGTTGATTCGTGATGCGGCTAATCAGGCAGGTGTTCGGCATTTAGAGATAGATTGTTTGCGCTGTCGCAGTGCCGAACAGTTCGTTCGACTACTAGCCGATAGCATTTATAGTGCGTTTCAAGAACCGGATGAATTTGCCAAGATCCGTCAGTGGAGTTTGACCCAGGCTCCGCTAGCGGAGCACTTCCTACTCGATCGGGTTCATCTAGTAGAGTCAATAGCGCCCGGTAAAGAATGGCCGCTGTTTGAGTGTCTCCTGTCGCTGCCTCAGTATCTAGCAGAATCCCTAACTTGTCGCATTGTTATTGTCTTTCATAATTTTGCTCATATTCGCTCATGGGATCGCCACCGCAAGTGGGAGACGCGTCTACTGCAAGAGATTCAGCAGCAGAGTCAAGTGAGCTATGTGCTAGTTACTATTGTTTCAGAGCACTGGATGGAGGCGTTGGGGCTACCGGTTATTTTTCTAGGGCCGCTAAGCGACCTCGATATGCAAACCTGGGTCACTAGCACAGTGACCGCTATAGGATTAAGCTTCGATCCAGATGACCAAAGCTTGGCAGTATTTCTAAGCTATGTGCAGGGCCATATTAAAGATGCGATCGCACTGATTCAACGCATTCAGTTAGCTTGCTATGCCGGTTTGCTTCAGACCTCCGCCCAGACAATTCGAGTTCACGATGTCCACAGCAGTATGCTCGCTTTGATCCAAGATATTGAAGTAACCTTTGAAGCCCTATTGTTATTGCTCCCCCCTACCCAAGCGAAGCTCCTAGAAAGTCTTTCTATCGATCCAACTGAGCGCCCTCAGTCTAACGCCTACATTAAAAAACACTATCTTTCTCGGGGTGGCAGCTTGCAAGGTGCGCTCAGCAGTCTGGAGCAGAAGGGCCTTATCTATGGGCCTCAGTTTGGATATTGTGTGTCTCTGCCCCTGCTTGACTTTTGGATTAGGCATAGCCAGCGCTTGTAATGGAGGGCAAAAGGGTATGGAAAAGCAGAGAGACTTGTTCTTTATCCTTTAAAATCCGTCCTCAATTAGATCCTCTGGCTAAAATGCTTGGGCTTGTTAGTTTGCTTGTTTGGTTTAGCATCACCTTAATTATATGTTTTGGGGCTAATGCTATTTGGGGCAATGCAAACGATACCACGCTAGTCGAATTATGTGACC
>CAWDNC010000006.1:0-21829 GCA_963803535.1 uncultured cyanobacterium
AGTGCTTTAATCCTGATTATCAGCTACGCAATCTCGATAAGGTCTATCAACGTCTAGATATTTGAAATTAGCTTATAGATAATTACTATCTTCAGGAATAGTCATTCGTATGAGTAAGAGACCGAGTGTCTGGTCAAATTCTCTAGCTCTTTCATTTGGAGGAGTCGTACTTTTTGTTCTGCTATGTTTGGTAGTCTGGTTTGTCCCAAAGATTCAAGTAGACTCGGTACCCTCTCCAACGGTTCGGATACAAACAGAAACCGCTGCGCGTGATGTTCTGGTTAAATCAATAGGCGGCTTCTTATTTTTTGTAACCGCCTTTGTTGGGATAAGGAACTTGCAAGTGTCCGAAGAGAAGCAAGTTACAGAACGTTTCTCAAAAGCAGTAGAAATGCTAGGGCACGAAGGAAACGTTCACATTCGTCTTGGCGGGATCTACGCTTTAGAGCGTATTGCGATAGATTCTAAGAAAGATTACTACCCAGTAATGCAGGTGCTAGCCGCATTTGTCAGGACAAAGGCGTATGCAGGATCTAATCAAGAACCTGGTGAGAAACTGTATCTATGCGAAGAGTTCTCGTCTGCTAAAGATAATCATGAAGAAGAGCAAGAGAGACGTTTCGGTAGCTTCGATGATTCCTACGAAGACATTTATCGTGGGGAGTACGAATACTATAAAGGAACTGTGAATATGAATTATGTTCCCAATCACTTAGCTGATGTACAAGCAGCAGTATCTGTAATAGGTAGGCAGAATTCTGGCACATATCCTCTCGATTTAAGTAAAACATTGCTAGAAGGACTTACTTTTGAAGGTAACTACAAAAACGTCAGTTTCTATAAGGCTCACCTTATAGCTTGTATACTAGGGCGACCGACAGAAAACAAGCTTGATAAATTTCAAAACAATGACTTCACAGAAGCTGTTTTTGAGAGAGTAAAGTTTAGGAACTCTAATCTTACGGAAGCTCGCTTCAACAAGTCTGTATTTATAACCACTGACTTTGCGAATTGTAATTTCACAGAGGCAAACTTAGCAGAAACTCAGTTCTCCGGAGAGACAAAAATCTACAAGTGTACGTTTCCTAGATCTACTTGGATTAGAAGTAGCATGGGTCGTGAAGTAATCGTACCAAGCTTCAAAGGAAGAAGTGGTAACAACTCTATATGTTTCGAGGAAAGAAGTGAAGTCAAAGAGACAGATATCACGGGTGCAAACTTTGAGGCAGCAGAAATTATTAACACTTTGTTCGAAGGCGGTAAATATCAAAAAGCAGAGTTTCAGAAAACTAAGCTTAGCGGCGTTACTTTCAAAAACGTCGATTTAAGTAGTTCGAACTTCGCTGGAGCGGAGATTGGGCATGAGGCAAAATTTTATATGGGTTACAGACAGCTCGTCAGTCGCAGATCCCATCTGAAGACCTACTTCGATCAAGTCATCTTTAAAAACGCAGGCATTAGCAAGACAGAGCTAGAGGCGAAGGCGACGATTATAGAAGCTGATTTTACTGAGTTATAACTATTTCTGGTGTATGGCGTAGGGGATAAAAAAAGGCGTATCCTTCTGAACAAGCAAAAGTACAGAAAAGGAATACACCATGACTCAAGATAATCTAGTCGAGTTCAAAACACCAGAAACGAGTGAGCGTTTTAGTGATGCGCTCAGTGACTTAGTGCGTCAGGGTGCGCGCCAAATCATTGCGCAGGCAGTAGAAGCAGAACTGAGTGAATTTCTCAGTCAATATCAATGCCTGCGGGACGAGTCGGGCCGCCAAGGCGTTGTACGCAATGGCTATCTGCCAGCGCGTACGATAACCACGGGTGTCGGTGAAGTGGATGTGCAGGTGCCCAAAGTCAGAGATCGCACTGGCAGCGGCATCAAGTTCAATTCGCTGCTGCTGCCGCCGTATCTCAAACGCTCTCGCAGCGTAGAAGAGGTGCTGCCATGGCTTTACCTAAAGGGGATATCGACAGGCGACTTTGGTGAAGCGCTATCGGCTCTGTTGGGGCCAGAGGCAAAGGGCTTATCAGCGGCAACGATTAGTCGGCTCAAGACGAAGTGGCAGCAGGAGCACAAGGACTGGCAAGGACGTTCGCTGCGCCACAAACGCTATGTGTATGTGTGGGCCGATGGCATTTACTTCAATATTCGCGGCGGTGAGCGTCAGTGCATTCTAGTCATCATCGGGGTGAATGACATAGGGCATAAGGAGTTGCTGGGTATGGAGGCAGGCTACCGAGAATCAGAGCTGAGCTGGAAGTCGTTGATGTTGAAGATTAAAGACCAAGGGTTGCAGCATGACCCACAGCTAGCGATTGGCGATGGCGCGTTGGGCTTTTGGAAAGCGTTGCCACAGGTATTTCCAACGACTCGGTGCCAGCGCTGCTGGGTGCATAAGACCGTTAATGTCCTCAACAAGCTGCCGAAGAAGCTACAGTCAGGCGCTAAAAGTGAGCTATGGGAGATCTATCGGGCTGAGACGAAAACCGATGCCAATCAAGTGTTCAACCGATTTATCAAAACCTATGAGGCTAAGGTAGTTTCTTACAAAGACGGTACCGCCAAAGTAGGCTGAATTAGGATATCCCATTTGGGCAGAAGCGGATTACGTTCTAATCGAGCCTCGATCGGTTTCATCTGTTCTTTTGTCAGCGTAATCCCTTTTTTGTAAATCGATGGATTCAATTCGACTGTCGGGTGCGCCCCTTTCCACTTCATACTCATAGCCCAAACAAGCATCGTGGGCAGGTCAATCAGCATCGTCCCGTTCCAATGTTGTTCGAGCGAGCCCCAACAACGCTCTATTGGATTGTATTTACTGTGGTAAGGCGGATAATAGAGCAGTTGCACGGGCTTCCCGATGTGGTCTACCCAATCCACTAGACGTTTGAGAAATTGGGTTCTCACACCGCTGTTCTCTGGCCCGTTATCCACCTTTATCTGAAGCATGGGTATGAGACGTTGAACCTGTGGCGTCAGCTTTGCCCACCAAGCTTGCAAGGTATCGACAATAAAATCGCTGGTTTTATAAGAACTGCCGAAGCCGATGAACAACTCACCGGTATCCTCATCCACGATGCCGCAGGGGATATAGGTCTCTTTGACACCCATGTCATGGTCGTCGGCTTGCTGGTGCCCTCGGGTCAAGCCGCCTCGCGATAAGTTGCCGAGCTTGACCGTCGCCTTGCAGTCCAAGCTTATTCGCTTAGCCGTGTGGTCTTGTGCCTGCTGATCTTTGAGAGCTATATTCTCAAAAATGGAGTCGGTCTCAGGAACTTTTTTTAGGCTTAACTTTGACGACTTTGCGTAATCGGTAGCCCAATCGGTTTAGCACCACTGCCATGGTACTGGCCGCTGGCAGTTGCTCATCCGAGTAGCCTTGAGCTTTTAATTGGCGCAGCGCTTCGGCTGCTGTCAATCTAGTGAATGCGATTGTACTAGTGAAGCTAGGCTCCTGCTGGGCATGCGTCTCTGCCAATTGCTTCAGTGCTGCCGCTGCCAATGGCTGGCGCTCTTCCCATCGCTTATTGCCACTAAAGCCTGACTGCGCGCCTGCGCAGATAATGCCCGTTCGTTTTTCGGCTAAACCAACTGTCACTGTTTCACGGTTCCAGCCAAACTGACTTTCTGCTAACCGAGCGCTGCCATTACAGTATTTCAACGCCATTTCCGCTTGAAATGCTCGCCGCTTAATGCCCGTCAGATGCGTTGCTGCTAGCCGCAGATCTTCTATCTGTGGCTCACTCAAGTCTTGTGATTCTCCAACTGATGACAATAGCCTAAGCCCTCATAACAAACACGCTTAGGGCTTATTGTATCCTGACGGTACGTTCTTTCACGGAAACTACCTAAGTATCCTGAAGCCGCTGAGTGCTTGGCTAAAGACAGAGATGTCCTGCTGGCGTTTTACGACTTTCCAGCGGAGCACTGGAAGCATATTCGCTCGACCAACCCGATTGAATCGACCTTTGCCACGGTTCGACTGAGGACGGTTAAGACCCGAGGAGCTGTCTCAACTGAAACGGTACTGCCATTCGTGTTTAAGTTGGTGCAGAGCGCTCAGAATCGCTGGCTGCGGATTAGAGGATTTAATCAACTCGGGGAGGTCATTCAGGGCGTGCAGTTTCAGGATGGCATCAAAGTTGTTACAGAAGAATTAGCGATCGCTAATGACGAGAAGAAGAAGGTTGCCTAATTTCCCCTATCGGCATACACCAGATTTGACAATATCTCGATTTTACTTAATTGAGATTACTTTAGTAAAGAGAGAATGCAGCACAGTAGAGCCAATCTTCATATTGAGATAGTAGCTATCTCGACGTTATAAAATAGAACGGAAGCTACCTAGCAATTAAACTGATGAAGACAATTTGCGTTGTATCTCGTGCTGATAAAGATGGATTAGTGCAGATTCATCTACCAGAACACCGTGATGAAGAGGTAGAAATTTTGCTTACTTATAAGCCTATGCAGACGACAGAGAAACGGAAGTGGTTTCAGAGATTTCTTGATATACAGGGTGCTTGGCAGGGCAAGCGTTGAAAAGAGAACCGCAGGGAAGTTAATCAAAGCGTAATTCTATAGCTTAAGGTAAGCACAAACATGCTTTACCTTTTGGACACGAATATCTGTATTGCTTATATCAATCAAAGCAGTCCGACGATGAGTAATCGTCTCTTAGCTGAATCACCTGATGATATTTTCATCTGCGACGTTGTTGAATATGAGCTTTACTACGGAGCCTATAAAAGTGCGCGTGTTGCCCAGAACCTTGATATCTTGAATACACTATTCGATGAGTTTGTGAGCTTACCCTTCGATAGCAGCGCGGCAAGAACTTGCGGCATGATTCGAGCAGATATGCAAGCAAAGGGTACTCAAATTAGAGCGTATGATCTTGCAGATTGCGGCGATCGCCATCTCAACGATCTTACGTTAGTAACCACAACACTAAGGAATTTAAAAGAGTACTTGGTCTAAAAATATCGGACTGGCTCTAGACAGATCGGCTATCGTCATCGCCATCAATATAGTCCTCATCTGTCTTCGTCAGGACTATCGAGTTCTTCTTTGAAACCGCGTAGGGTTTTGCCGAGTGCGCCGCCTAGCTCAGGGATGCGTTTGGGGCCAAAGACCAAAACGGCCACAACGCCAATGATGACAATTTCGGGAATGCCCAAGCCAAACATGAGAAAGATCCTTCACGACTAATGCTTGACCTATCATAGTGCGTTCTTTACGTAGTTCTGCTGAACAAGTCATAAACATAGCTATTTCCCCGCTGCTGTAACTTCAGCCTCGGGGAAATGAGGGGTCTCATTAGCAGCAGCAGGTCGTCAGTGCTCTAATCGTAGTGGCGCTGCTCTAGCCAGGTGCGTAGGTCGGCTTCTGAGTAAGCCACGAAGCTGCGCTGAATATTGGGATCGTAGGCGTTCCACTGGGTGCCTTTTGGTGTGATTTTTGTCCAGACGCGTATCTGTTGGCTGTCAGTTAAGGACGTGAGTAGCCACTGGCCTATGCGGTGATACCAAGGAGTGTTAGATTCTGGCTGGGGAAAAGAAGGTGAAGATTTTAAGAGTTGCTCTAATCGGGATTGGGTGGTGGCGATCGCAGAACTAGAAGCCGTTGAAAATTGATTGGTGCTGTTCATTACAAAGCTCCGTATTTGATTATGTTGTTGTCAGGCAGTCGCACCTGTGTTTGTTCGCAATAGAAAAAGACTTCAAACAAAAAGAACAACCTCTTAAAAGAGAAGATGAGAAAGCTGTCTTTGTGCTTGATGTACTCAATGTATAAAAACGGATGGAAAGCGGCAAAGCATAGGATAAATAGGGGCTATGCAAAAGATAGATGCGCTAGAAATCGGCCGAAAGGATAGCCTAGTAATAGAGATGTACAGCTGGCTAAAGCTATGGTCGGAAAACCTGCAAGAAGCATCAGCGATAAGGTTAAGCTTTCTCAAATGAGGGCGCTGCTGAGCGTGGCCCAAACCGGTAGCTTTAGTGAGACGGCGCTACGGCTAAATGTGAGTCAGTCTACCGTGAGCCACAGCATTGCGGCTTTAGAAGAGGCTTTGGGCGTAGAGCTGATTCATCGGGGGCGGCAAAAGGCATCACTGACGCCTGTGGGTTCTAAGGTTTTTGAGCAGGCACAGCAGATTTTGAGCCTAGTTGATGGGATGGGTCAGGTGGCGACTCAGGCCAGAGGTATTGAAGGCGGACTGGTGCGAATTGCGGCGTTTCGGAGCTTGGCGAGTGAAATATTGCCGGGGGCGATCGCACATCTTCACCAGCACCACCCCACCGTTCAAGTCGCCATCATCGAGTTTGAAGACACTCAATCACTGGTCAATGCCCTGGTTGAAGGACAAGCCGACCTGGGCATGGCTGATTTGATAGAAGGCGCTGAATTTGAGACCTTCAAGATAATGGACGATCCCTTCATCGCCCTTGTCCCACCTAACAGCGTAGATATTGGAGAGCAGCTAACCTGGAACGATCTGCGGAAGTACCCTTTAATCACCTCTTCTAGCGACTGCTGCAAACTCATCCGCGCGCATCTGCGCTCAGCCCAGCCGCCAGTCTCGGTCGATTATCTCATTGCCAATGACTCTACCGCCGTCAGCATGACCCGTCAGGGCTTGGGCATCAGCTTAATGCCCAAGCTAGCAGCGCAGCCCATTCCCTCAGAAGTTCGTACCGCTCAGCTACCTTTTGACATGGCCCGTCCATTAGGCGTGAGCTGTTTGCGCAATACGCTGCTCACCCCAGCGACCTACGCCTTTTTAGACACGTTCAAAAGCCTGTATTCACCAGGCTGTCAACAATCGGGGGGCGCGCAGCGGTATGGTGTTGAGCGTACACATGCGAAGGCGCAAGGCGAAAAGCCCGGCTTGGATAAGAAAATCGGTGATGAGAAAACTGGTGATGAGAAAACTGCTATTTCTGCTCCCCGGCACCACTAAACAGTTTTTTGCAGGGGGGCTGACTGCTGAGCTAAATACGCTGCGGCTGGCCCAGCAGATTTGCGAGGCCGAGGTGGTGACATACCGGCAAAGGGAGCAGAATACGCTGTTTATAGACGATGTGCTTGCGCAGAAAGACCACCAGGCCAGCATTTTTGTGGTGAGCTGGGGATTTGATGTGCCCAAGCTGATTAAACAGATTGGCGATCGCCCCACCCTTTACCACGCCCACAGCGCAGGCTACGGCTTCTCACTTCCACCCCGCGTTCCAATTATTACCGTTAGCCGCAACACCATGAGCTACTGGGGCGAAAAAGCGCTCAGCTCAATGATTTTTCATCTGCCTAACGAAATTTCGCCCGCATTCGAGAACCGCCAGATCCACAGGGATATTGATGTATTAGTACAGGCCAGAAAATCGTCTGAGTACCTTTTGCAGCAGCTAGTGCCCGCCTTACAAAAGCAGTGCAACGTGGTCGTACTAGACAGCTATGTAGACGATCTGATCGGACTGTTCAATCGCGCCAAGCTGTATCTATACGACTCGGCTGAGTACTGGGGACGTTTTGGCCTCACTGAAGGATTTGGCCTGCCGCCGATGGAAGCGATGGCCTGTGGCTGCGAAGTATTTTCTAGCGTGAACCATGCGCTAGCCGACTACTTAGACCCTGGCTTTAACTGTCAAAAAATTTCAGGCTACTCCACAGGCTACGACGTTAAGCGAATTGTTGAATCTGCCCATAGCTGGCCTAGCCGTCCGCCCACACCTCCTGAGTTTTTTGCGCCTTACCGGCCCGAACAGCTCGTGAGTCGCTTAGAGACAGTTTTACAGGAAGTTAATCTCTTTTTTGACTATCAGAGCCAGCAAAAAAGTGATATCCCGCAGCTTACGCGCCAGCGAATCGCATATCTCACGCTTAAGCGTTTTTTCAACAAAGCAGCTGAAAAATTGAGGCGGTAAACAAAGCCCAACGAAACAGTATTCTCACCTGTTGCACTTTTGATATTTCACAGCAGATTTTCAGTAGTTTTTCGTAGTTTCAGCGTAGCAATTTTCACTTAGAACAAAATCGCTGTAGATCTTACACAGAGAGGTTTCTACAAACTTTACAAAGCTGAACTAAACGCTTAAAAATGAGATCGGACAAGTGGGATATAAGTTGATATTGTATTGAAGATATTAGCCGGATTTGATGTATTGATACCGGTATTAATGGTTAGTGCTACGTGATATTCAGCTTGGTAGTGAGTGAAACAACGCCACTTTTCATACTGCCAAGGCCGTCCGGATCTTTCGTTTAAGAGACTGCTTTATCAGCGCTCAAAGCCCTGCGCTCAAAGTAGTTCAGGACTTTACTATCCCTTGCGGGCACGCCCTAGTGAATTCCGCTTATTCCCTGAGACGTATCAAAAAATCATGGGGAATACTTTATGTACGTTTCTCTTTAGCTGTGAGCATGGCTACCTTTTCTCCAACTTCTACGACTGTTCTTGAGCGATTGAGCGATCGCTATGCCAATCTACAGCCTATCGGACGCCCGTTTGGCTACCAGCAAATGCTCGCTAAAGACATTCAGCATCAGCGTTCGGTGGTGATTAAGTCCCTCACGGTTTCAGAAAATACGCCGACCGGTGACATTTGCTGCTTTGAGCGTGAAATTCAGCTCTTAGGCTCGCTGAGTCATCCCACCATTCCTCGTTACATTGACTCGTTTACGGTCGATACCACCCAAGACGGCAAAGGCCGCAGCAAGGGGCTCATTTTGGTGCAAAGCCACCACGACGGGCAAACGCTCGCGCAGCAGGTCGCTGAAAAAAAGATCTATAGCGAGGCTGACGTTAAAGATATTGCGCGGCAGTTGCTCAAGGGGCTCGCTTATTTGCACGGCAAAGGCTTGGTGCATAGAGATATCAAGCCCGACAACATTGCAATGACTGAGACGGCCGCTGGTAGCCGGGTGTCGTGGCTGAACCTGGGGACAGTGCAGTACGTGCAGGCTCAGCGAAACGACGCACTGGTGGGGACTTATGGCTTCATGCCGCCTGAGCAGGTAGGCGGACAGGCGACCTTTGCTTCCGACTTATACAGTTTGGGGGCGACGCTCATTTACTTAGCGACAGGGCGGCACCTGGGTGAGCTACCGCACCGGCCGAACAGTGGCGGTATGAGAATGCGGTTTGCCTGCTCCCCTGCAAAGCTGAGCCCTGGCTTGCAGGAGTGGATTAACTGGCTAATTGAACCGTATGTGGGCGATCGCCCCAAGTCTGCGAAGCAGGCCCTACGCGCACTCAACCGTCTGCCGCTATCTATGCTCAAGCGGCGCACGTTGCAGCCGACAAAAGTGCAGATGCTGCCTGTGCCTATCCTCTCAGGGAATCGGGACAAGTATGAGCCGTTTTTTACAAAGGTGCGCTCAGTTAAGAAAGCGCGATCGCTAGAACTGATTGTGCCACCGGTCGGCCTGCAAACCTCACAGGCAAAGCGCGCGCTGCCGCCCGTTCTTATGGGCTTTACGCTGCTAGGGGTGGCGATGCACCTGCTCAGCCTGCTACAGCTTTCGCCGGCTATGCTCAGCAACGCTGGTCTCTTCGTCGGCTTTGCCACGGCAGCGGCGGCTAGCCTAGCGATGTTGGGCTGCTGGTACAGCTTTCGCTTTTTAAGAACCGGGCTGGGGCTGCTCGGCCGGTTCATGCTCAGAGACATTCAAATTCAGCTAGAGGCAGACGTACTGCTAGTGGCTTACAAGTACTGGCTGAGAGCACCTATCTACGTCGTCAATACCAGACGCGCCGATATCTACAGCATCAGCACGCTGCCAAACGATAACGCGCTGCGCATTTTGACCCATCGTAATCGGACGCGGCTGCCCCACGACTGCTACAAGCTCACCACCGCAGACGGCGCGCTCAGCCCTCGTGATATTCGCTGGCTCAACTCTTTACTTAATGATTGGAGGCAGCACGGTAGCTGCACGGCGCTCTAAGCAATCTCAGAAATAAAATAGCGTTGTTATGCATGGCCTGGTTTCAAAAACTGAAACCAGGCTTTTTGCGGTCTGTGCAGCCGTCATAATGAGCGCAGCTTGGCACTTGTATCTGCCAGCGATGTGTGACTAGCTGCCACGTCTCCCGAGTTTGCTCCTCATGGTTTGCTCCTGGCGGAGATATGGCAGCTTTTTTTGTTGTCAGACGATTTCTTTTAGGCAGTACGCGCCGCAATTAAACTATCCACCAGCTCTATAAATCCAGCGCCTTCAGCCGACTGAGTGATATAGCTCGGCTGATGAGCCAGCGTAGGCAGGTAGTGGGCAACATTCGCCACACCGACAGAGCAAGGAAACTGTTCAGGATCAAACAAGCTTTCGTCATTCGGACTATCTCCAACCGTCACCACTTCAGCAGGTGTTAGGTGCGAAAACTGCTGCTGAAGTACTTTTGTTAGGCCAGCTGCCTTGTTCTGGCGGTCAATTTTGAGGTGGCACTGAACGTTACTGTAGGTAAAGCCCATTGTGGGCTCAGCGCAGGTTGTTTTTTGGAGCCATGCAATATCGTCGTCGCTGAGGCCGTCAATGTCGAATGTCCAGTCGGTAATGCGAAAGGTGTTGTCGAGTGCTGGGTGAAGGTCTGGATATTGCTTTTTGAGTTTGTTGAATAGGTTGGCTAGGCGATCGCGATGCGTACTCATGCGAGGAATATCTGGCAGAATAACCGGCTCGGGGTTGTGTTTGCTGATGTACAGACCGCCATTTTCAGCGATCGCGCCCACCACAGGCAAATAATTCACCAGTCCGCTCACCCACCCTGCCGAGCGCCCCGTCACAATCATGATCTCAATATTGTGTTCACGCAGCCGAGCAAACGCCTGAAGCAGCGAGGGTTCAAACTGCCCGTTTACCGTCAGCGTTCCGTCCATATCAGTCGCTACTAAACGAAGCTTCTTAAAGACAGCTTGGCTGAGATTAGACGTTATTAGCTGTGGTGGCATGACATTCCCTAGATCGCTGAAGACGCTGACTGAAAGCGTTTTTCAAAACATCAACATTTATACATTCTTTCAGCACCTTGGGCATTCTGAAAGCAATCAATCGCTTTGCACCTGCGCATGTTAACCGGCAACCTTACCAGCCACACCACATTGCTTGCTCAAGCACAGGTGTCAGAACAACCCTTCACCCCGACACCGCCTCTCAACCTCTGGATGTACTCGACCGGCGGATTGGCCGCATTGCTAGTAGGCCTGGGCGCTTATTCTTACTGGCAAACCCGCAAGCTACAAAAGCAGCTAAAGTTTGAAAACTATAAGAATAAAGAGCTGCAAAAGCGGATTAAGATTGCGCTGAGCACCATTACCGCCATGGAGCGCAATCCTGATCTAATCCACTCACGTGACTTTAACCTCGACTATCTGCGAATGCGGATGGAAGAGAAGCAATTTAACTTTGCTATTGTCAATCAGCTTAAGGTGAAAGTGAAGCAGCGCATTAGTGAAGCGCTAAGGCCCAATCAAGCCAGCAGCGGTACGGTTGGCATCGCCAGCAAGCCCAGGCCCATCAATCAGGTTTTCGACGTAGAGTACATCGCCCCTACCGACACCAAAAAGCGCAAGCGAGTGCTCTTTCGCATCCAAATTCAGCTGACTAAAATACCCGCGCAGGCCACTTCCACCACCGTAGAGGAAGTCGTTACGTGCATCGAAAACTTTTTAAATCCGCCAGAAGAGAGCAACTTTTGGCAGCCAACGCTTCAGGGCCGCATTGCCAATATGAAGTGGGATCAAAAAGCCAAACCCACGCCATTGCTGCTGCTTCAGCAAACCAATGAAGGTGTAAACGTCACCTTTAGATCAAAAACAGACAAGCATTCCGTACGATAGAACGCTTGTCTGTTAGGGCTTTTAAAGCTGACTTGAGTGCTACTTCAGCCAGTTCTTCAGCCGAGAAGCCACCTGAGGCCGTCGTAGCTTCCGCATGGCCTTCGTCTGAATTTGACGAACGCGTTCACGCGACAGCTGAAAAATTCGGCCTACTTCCTCTAGCGTGTGGGTTTCACCTGTGGTCAAACCGTAGCGTAAGGCAATAATTTCCTTTTCGCGCTCAGTCAGCACCTCGGTGAGCACGTCAGAAATCTCCTGACGCATCATCGACTCGCTAATTTTTGACTCTGGAGAAAGCGACTTGCCATCTTCCAACAGCTCCATCAGCTCAGTGTCTTCACCTTTACCCACCCGGTGGTTGAGCGAAAGTGACTTGCGCTGCACCTGCTGAAGCACCCGCAGCTGATCGGGTGTCATATCGAGGGCTGCGGCCACTTCCGTTTCGGTCGGCGTGCGCTGAAGCTCTTTACGCAGCTCACGATGCGCTTTTTTGAGCTTGTTGAGCTTTTCTACAATGTGAATCGGTAGGCGAATCGTCCGCGCGTCGTTGGCGATAGTGCGCGTGATGCCCTGGCGAATCCACCAGTAGGCGTAGGTCGAAAACTTGTAGCCTTTGTCTGGATCGAACTTTTCGGCGGCGCGGTTGAGGCCCAGTGCACCTTCTTGAATTAAATCGAGGAAAGGGACGCCTCGGTTAAGATAGCGCTTGGCAATTGACACCACTAGGCGGAGATTGGAGCGGATCATTCGGCGCTTGGCGGCGCGAGCTTTCTGGAGCTGGCGCTTGAGCTGCTGTTCGCTACACGCAAATGAATCGGCCAGCTCAGCTAAGGTGGGCCGGCGCTGCAAGGTCTCGTGAAGCTGCTCGGAGCGATCTTCTAGCTCTACGATAATTCGCACCTGCCGTGCTAGCTCGATTTCTTCGTCGGGCTTGAGCAGAGGATACCGAGCCATTTCTTTAAAGAAGGCACCCACCGCATCATCGTTAGAAGACTTGCGATAGCGCGAGGAAACCGTCACCGACTCAGAGTATTGGGCTGAATACTGAGCGTCTTCGTCCGATTCATCTTGAGTATCCGTGTCAGCGTCGTCGTCAGCGTCGTCTGCCAGATCGCCTGCCGCGATACCAGCCGCAGAGTCAGATAGATCAAAGCTATCCTCCCAGCCAGCTGGAGCCTGCTTGAGCGCAACGGCGTTGCCAGATGACGTTTGCGAGGAGGTACGGCTCTCCGACGAGGATACAGGACTGCTGATTTCAGAATTATAGGGGGCTGTCATATTTAAAAATCAGGTTCACATTATGACTACTTTGCTTAGAAGGAGCTCTTTGATGACGCCTAGGAACTACAGTATTAACAATCGAAAGCGTTGAGATATCGAGAGTGTTGAAAGCAAGAAGTGAACGCAGGGGCTTTTCAGGCTACGGCATTACTATAACAACACTGTCATTAAGAAACTGTTCAATCTGATAACTTATTGTTGCTATAGCGATCCTCATAACCTGCTGACAGTCTTCTTCTTCACCCATTATGATATTTTTTGTTACGTTTCTTATTCGGCCCTAGCTTATTGCTCACTTATCGCTCATGACCGCCTTTTCTCATCCCGTTTTATCGGCTCAGTCATGGATAGAGGTTTTAGTGGATTGCCCGGGCGCGACGGGGCTCTATACCTACGGTGTACCAGAGCATTTGACGGTTCAACCGGGCAATATTGTGAGCGTTGCGTTTGGGGCACAGCAGGTAGGCGCGATCGCGATTCAAGCGCGCAAAGACCTGCCAGAAGAAATTTCTATAGAATCTATAAAAACCATTGAGAGTGTCGTCAACACTTCTTTTTTCAGCAAAGCGTATTGGCAGCTACTAAACCGTGTCGCACGCTACTATCAGACGCCTTTTATCAGAGTGATTCGGTCGGCGCTGCCGCCAGGACTGTTATCGAGATCACAAAAGAGAGTGCGTTTAGTTTCGCAACAATTGATACAAACAACAAAGTCAAGTGACGGTGCGTCTAATATTGTTGCTAATTCCAAGGCGCTGTCAACGCCGTCTGCTCAGATGCTGGCGGTGCTGAAGCGATCGCCCCAAGGGGACTACAGCTGGAAATATATTCGACAGCAGCTTAAGAAAGCACACAGGCCGCAGGAAGTTAGCGGCGCGCTTAGCGAACTGGTTGCAAATGGGCGTGTGGAAAGTTATTTGGCGCCACCGCGATCGCCTCAGGTTCAAAAGCGGCAGGCCGTTGTGCTGATCCAACAATTCTCAGACGATGCGGAATTAAGCGCTCGGCAGCAGGAGATTGTGATCTCCATTGCTCAGCAGGGCGGTGAGCTGTGGCTAAGCGATGCGCTCCAGCTTTTGCAGACGACGAGCAAAACGCTGAAGGCGATCGCGGATAAAGGCTATGTGGTCATAGAGCCCCGCGAGGTGCTTAGAGCCGGAAGCCATTCTTCGGCAATGCCCGATCGACCAAAGGCACTTACCGACGATCAGGCAAAGGCTTTAGCGGTGCTGCATCAGATGCGCGGCTACAGCGAGGCGCTGCTGCACGGAGTAACCGGCTCAGGAAAAACAGAGGTGTATTTGCAGGCGATCGCACCCATCCTCAAATCGGGAAAATCGGCCCTCGTGCTCGTGCCTGAAATTGGCCTCACCCCGCAGCTGACCGATCGCTTTCGCAGCCGCTTTGGTGAAAAAGTATGCGTCTATCACAGCGGCCTCTCGGAAGGCGAGCGCTACGACACGTGGCGGCAAATGCTCACCGGCACCGCGCAAATTATCATCGGTACCCGCTCGGCGGTATTTGCCCCGCTGCCAAACCTCGGCATCATTATCTTGGACGAGGAGCACGACGGCAGCTTCAAGCAAGATCAGCCAATGCCCTGCTACCACGCTCGGCAGGTGGCCAGGTGGCGGGCGGAGTTAGAGGAGTGCCCGCTGGTGCTGGGGTCGGCAACGCCTGCGGTGGAAACGTGGGTGCGCTTCAAAGAGAACGTGAGCGATGTTGAAACCCACTACTTAGCCTTACCTCAGCGAGTCCATGCCAGACCCCTACCGCCCATCGAAGTGGTGGATATGCGCAAAGAGCTGCACGAGGGCAATCGCACCATTTTCAGCCGCCCCTTGCAAAAAGCGCTGGAAGAACTGGTCGAAAAAGGCAATCAGGGCATTTTGTTCATCCACAGGCGCGGACACAGCAGCTTTGTATCCTGCCGTAGCTGCGGTTATGTGATGGAGTGCCCCAACTGCGACGTGTCACTCTCTTTTCATCAAACGCACAAAGACGCCACGGCTCGGCTGCGCTGTCACTACTGCGGCTACGGTCAGCAGCACCCAGCAGAGTGTCCTGAATGCGCGTCACCCTATCTCAAAAACTTTGGTAGCGGCACTCAGCGCGTCGTGAACGACCTAGCAAAGTATCTGCCACAGGCTCGCTGTATTCGGTTTGATAGCGACACTACGCGCAACAAGGGTGCACACCGGGCGCTGCTGACGCGGTTTGCTCAAGGAGAAGCCGACTTACTCGTCGGCACTCAAATGCTGACGAAAGGGATTGATTTACCACAGGTCACTTTGGTGGGCGTGATTGCCGCAGATGGCCTGCTGTTTATGCCAGATTTTCGAGCCAGTGAGCGGGCGTTTCAGACGATGACGCAGGTAGCGGGCCGGGCCGGAAGGGGAGAGCAGCCGGGGCGGGTGATCGTGCAAACGTATAGTCCTGATCATGTGGCGATTGAGGCGTTAACGCAGGCGGCGTATGCGGATTTTTTGCAGAAGGAACTGGGCGATCGCGCCGATCTTACCTATCCTCCTTACGGTCAGCTTGTGCTTTTGCGCATTAGCGGCCTAGATGAGCGCGTCACCGAACGCAGCGCCCACCAGATTAGTAAACGACTGGGCGATCGCCTAAAGCCCCCTTATGACATTCTGGGGCCTGTGCCTGCGCCAATTTTTCGAGTGGCCAGTCGGTATCGGTGGCACATCCTGCTCAAGCTACCCTTACGATCACAGCTTCCTCAGCTAACGGATTTGCAACAGCAGGTGCCGAAGGGCGTCAGCCTCAGCATTGATGTCGATCCACTGAATTTATCTTGAAGGTTGCCTAAAGATGACAAGCGCGATCGCTCACTATGACAACAAATAGATCGGCAGATATGAGAGGGAACACATCGAGGTATTAATGATTTGTGATTTTATAGGTGGGGGGTTTTGCGCTGTAGAAACTTCGTCTGCCGCTGCCCCTGACTCCCTCAACGCGTCAATATCGTGAGCCTCGTGTTTTGATCAGATTGCCTTTCTTGCATTTATCACCCCGCATCCAGAGTCTCACCCCACTAAAGGCCCACATCAAAACGCTGATTGCATCCACCCAAAACCCCAATACAGGCATCGCCATCGCTCTACTGATTATCACAGCTTGGGCCATCAGCTTTTTTACGGCCTTCAATGCAGGTGCACGCGCTATTGGCCCCCTCGGCTGCACGCTCTTAATTCCTTGGTTTGCGTTCCTGTACACCGGCCTTTTTGTCACGGGCCACGATGCCATGCATGAAAGCATTGCCCCCGGACGCCCGCGTCTGAACCGACTGCTGGGCGAGCTTGCGCTGTTTCTCTACGGCTTTATTCCTTACGCAAAGCTGTGCGAAGCCCATACCGATCACCACCTGTTTCCAGCGAGCCACCACGACCCAGACTTTCACGACGGCAGGCACAAGCATCCGGTGCTGTGGTACTTCCGCTTTATGCGAAGCTACTGGACGCTGGGCCAGTCAGCGAGCATTATCGTTATCTACAACGGCCTGTATCGGGTGATGGGCGTGCCTGAAGCCAATCTGCTGGTGTTTTGGGCCATTCCCTCACTGCTTAGCTCCGTGCAGCTGTTCTACTTTGGTACTTATTTAGTCCATCGCAAATTGCCGGATACCTACGATACCGAGCTGTGTGCCAATAGCAACTACTGGCCCTGGCTGTTCTCGCTGGTGACCTGCTATCACTTTGGCTACCACCGTGAGCACCATGCCTTTCCCAATGTTCCTTGGTGGCAGTTGCCACATGTAGCGCGATTTGAAGCACCTGTGCAGCGCGCTCAGCCGGTTTACATGACGAGGGTGAACCATATATATACGAGCGGGGGAAGCAAGTTGGCAACGAGCAGCAGGCCTTTTGTCCAGCGCGATCGCACGCGCCTAAAAACGTAGATACTAGCAATCGCATCAGCACCATCTCTATCGGCCCAAAAATACCGCCATAGTGCGCCGGGTCCCAATAAGAAACAGGGCTCTCAAAGCGAAAGTCGCTAAAAGGAAGAAAATGTCGGTGCCCATCGTCGTGATGTAGCGGCAAATCTCCGAGGCAGTGCAGCAAAATGCTGGCAAACAGCAGCGCGAGACCAACCTGTTTGGCATACAGCATTACGCCTATGCCTAAAACGGCCAGCGGAATTGAGTTAAACCAATCAAACAGCGTCTGCCAAAAAGGGCGATAGTATTCCACGCGCCAAATTTGACCTTCTGGGATATCCGTCGCCAGCCTGAGCCACAGATAAAAGACGAACATCGCCAAGTCAGGAATCAGCGCACCCCAGATAATTAGCGGGTTCCACTGAGGCTTGTTTTTACGGCTAAGTAAAGCCAGGTTAAAAATAGCGTGGGCAGGTGTATTCATCAGGGGATACGTATGGCGTGATTAATAGAGTGTCATCCTCACGCCGCATATTCAATAGTCGCAGCGCTACATTAGATGTACACGATTCTATTTCCGCGTTAATTAATAAACCATGAAGAAAGTTGTTCCTTCTCTAGCACTGTTGTCACTAGCCGCTTTAGGCGGAACGCTGTTTTTCACCAATCCTAGCGAAGAAGAGTACGCCCAGCACCTCTCGCAAACCGCAGCCGAGCAGGTTGAAGCATCGGTATGTCAGCCCGAAGGGTTTGCAGAATGGCTAGGCAAAGTAGGCGAAGCCATTAGTCAGGCCTGTACGGGCCTAGTGGCCGGCGGAGAAAGTCTTTCTCAAGCAGAAGTACGAGAGATTATCGTCGAGAACACGGAATATAAAAATCGCATTTTCTTCAGCACGTACATTACTGAAACACCTTTTGGCGACTACAGAGGTATTGGCGTTTTTAACAGGTTTATCATTAAAGAACAAACGGAAGCAGAGGCCATATAGTCTTGCAACGCCCTATTTACTTAGACCACAATGCCACGACGCCTGTAGATCCGCAGGTGCTAGAGGCAATGCTGCCTTTTTTCACAGAGTACTTTGGCAACCCTAGTAGCTTGAACCATTCGTATGGGTGGGAAGCAGAAGCGGGCGTTGAGAAAGCAAGAGAGACTATAGCAAGTGCTATCAATGCAGATCCTATAGAGATTATTTTTACAAGCGGTGCAACAGAATCTAACAATCTGGCGATAAAAGGCGTTGCCGAGTCGTATATGAGCGATGGCAAGCACATCATTACGGTGCAGACAGAACATAACGCCGTGCTTGAGCCCTGCCATTACTTAGAGACGTTGGGATTCGCGCTCACTTATCTTCCAGTGAAAGCAGATGGACTGATTGATTTAAGTGAGCTAGAAGCAGCGTTTACTGATGAGACTATTTTAGTGTCAGTGATGGCGGCAAACAATGAGATTGGGGTGTTGCAGCCGATTAAAGAGATTGGCAGAATTGTGTCATCAGCGCGGCGTTATCTTTCACACGGACGCGGCTCAGGCACTGGGCAAAATTCCGCTGGATGTGCAGGCGATGAACATTGATTTGCTATCGATGACGGCGCATAAGCTGTATGGCCCTAAGGGCATCGGGGCGCTGTATGTGAGCAGGCGCGATCCTCGGGTGCGCCTTTCGCCTCAGCTACATGGCGGGCAGCAGGAGCGTGGGGTGAGATCGGGAACGTTGTATACGCCGCAGATTGTGGGGTTTGGTGAGGCGGTGCGGTTGGCGGTGGCGAGTCAGGAAGAGGAAGGGGAAAGGTTGAAGGGGTTGCGCGATCGCCTCTGGCACCATCTCTCCACTCACATCCCCAACATCCATCTCAACGGCCACCCCACCTTGCGCCTACCCAACAACCTCAACATCAGCATCGAAGGCATCAACGGCACAGACCTTCTCTCCAAACTCCAATCAAAAATAGCCCTCTCCTCTGGCTCCGCCTGTAGCTCAGCAAACCCTAAACCTTCCCACGTCATCAAGGCTTTAGGCCGCAGCGATCAGCTAGCTAGAGCTACACTACGATTTGGATTTGGGAAAAGCACTACACAAGAGAAGGTTGACAGCAGTGCAGAAATTGTAGTGAGTACGGTTCAGAAATAAAGTTATTTATGTACTGGGCAGAAGGAGGGAGTTCTACAAGATGACAGATATTAATCTTCACGATGTAGTCGCCATTACCGAAGACATAATAGCCCCTAGATTCTTGGGAGAAGGCGAACTTCTTCTATGTCGAGGACTCGTCGGTACAGTTGTGGAAATACTGAGCGATGGAGGGGCTTATGAAGTAGAGTTTATACTCGATAGCAACGGCAAAACGTATGCCATGATTCCGATTGAACCGGATAAGTTACTTGTACTTCGGTACGAATTTACAGAGCTATGAGTACATTTATTAGATGTCTGAAAAGAGTGAGATACTTGTAGCCAGCGTTTAGGTAGATATTAGTTGACAAACAGTAGATTTACTTTTTAGTAGGCGGTAGCAGGCCACATATCAACAAGTAAAGCTAGCAAAGTTGAGGTGATTTCAGTTTAATCATAGAGTCAGAAAAGCTCACTTCCTTAGAAAAGACAACGATCTCATCGCCGACTCTATTAGAGGCTGATTGCGAGAGCTTATAAACAAGCTTTTGATCTTCTGCATATAAATTTAAAATAAAATCATGATCATCATACGAAACCATCCATTTTTTCTTTAATTTATGAATGCTTGAAGCAAGTTTCTTGTGGTCTTCAGCCGAATAAAAATTCATATATAGGTCTGCACCCTTTTGATAGTAGGGTGGATCTAAGTAAATAAATATTTCTTCTTTCTTCCTATCTAATCTTTGAATAAATTGTGTCCCATCAAGGTTAGAAACTGAAATTCGGCTACTAACATTCTTTATTTTTCTTATCCTATTGATTAGATCTTGTTTATTAAATCGTGCGCCAATTTTGTATTTCCCCTTCTGCTCTACACCTCCAATTATTCCTCCTTTTATAACTCCAGAGACGTTTGTTCTATTAAGGAAAAACGTTGACTTAGCCAAACTGAAATAGTCAACACTTTTAGATTGCCTCTGTATTTCCTTATATATTTTCCAGTTTTCTACGGAGACATCAACGTCATCAATCCACTTGCAAAACTCATCTGGACTTTCAATTACAGCTTTCCAAAAGGCATAGATAGCCTTGTCAAAGTCATTGATATATATATGCTCAACATACCCTTCAAACAGTAACCTCAGAGCTAATCCCGCACCGCCTGCATACGGTTCTGCATATCTAGCGCCAATTAATTTATTTTCATAAAATATCTGAGCCACGAAGGGGAATATACAATTTTTTCCACCTGGATATCTCAATGGAGAATAGTAAATACCCATTTATCTATCCTTTCCGTGGGTTATTGTAACTATCGCACCGATCGCAATCGATAGTGCATTAGTTTGCTCTATGTTAGTCGATGTCTTATAGTTGTGCGCACCCGTATGTAGTAGTTGAACAACACTTTCCTTCGTAACGTTCTGAGCTGATAGGGTCGTTTTAGTATCTTGACTAAACGTCGCCTTTGCCTCTTCAAAGTTATCTTTCATGTAACTCTCAAGACTCTTATTCTTCTCCGTTGCAGCTGTTTCACAGAGTAACCGTAGAGACATTCTAATCAAGCTATGAAATGTCTGAGACAGATGGTCTTTATTATCTATATAGAATTTGTTTAAATCTACAATATCCCTGTATAGATTACTTACCTCGCCGAGCTGTAAATACAGCTTTCCTCCAAATAGCTCAGGCTCTTTAGCAAAAGTTCGTTTTGTTTGGCGCTTCTTCTCAGTAGTAGCTTTAGTCGAGGCAGTGCCCTTAGGTTGATTCTTTTTTCTTAGAGAAAGAGGTGAAGGAGGGGTTAGACTTATTTTCATTAATCAGCATTTGAGATGAAGGCTCTAAAACTTCTAGAACCTTTCCTCGGTTCTTTCTGGTAGTTATCTCTTTGTCCTTTATCTTTTTCGATATGTCAGAAAGGATCGAGCGTCCTTCCTTCTCATTGTGAACGCTACGCAACTCCCCTGATTCAGTAGAGAATCCAATCAATTTAAGAACCTCTTCTTTAAATATTTCATCTTTTACAAAGCGCTTATTCAAGTGTGGATTCTTACTGATAAGCCCTGTACTATCTTCTAGAACAAGGAATGGAGTCTTTTCTTTCTTCATAAATTTGTGAAGAAATATATCTCTTTCCAAAGGTGACCAAGAGCCACTCTCACTGTGCTTTCTATATACGTTTTTAAGTGCTATCTCTTCTGAGCAAACGTTGCAAGGGATCTCCCTCGGAAAAACTGGGATTTCCTCATCAATCTTGCTATCTAAAGAAACAAAGCCGTGCTTTATTTTCCCAAGAATAATTCTTCTGTTACCGTCATACACAACTGGTTCGTTACCGTGATAAACGACAGTAGGCAACTCGCTTAAATCGTAATAATCCCCCATCTCCTTAGCAAGTTTAGTTAAACTCCATTTGCCGTTAGGATCTTTTACGGCTCTATCGATAACTGCTTTATCTGTAGCGTTCTTATTAATAGGGTCACGAGGATTCTCAGTCCATAGGACTAGTTGTTCTATGCTGATGTATTTTACTTCTTGCTCCATTAATATGCCTTCTTGCTGATAGATAGGTTGCGTACGTATAAACTAATAAAATTTAAAGGGATAGTTTCTTTGAAACCAATATAGACTAACGTATTGCCTAAATGGAACGTAAAGCGATGCGAGGTGACCAGCAATGACAGCAACTATG
>CAWDNC010000007.1:0-197077 GCA_963803535.1 uncultured cyanobacterium
AACCGCTTCCATTGCCTTGACTGCAATGTAAGGCTTGCCTGTGTATGCTTCGACGACATCGGCCTCTAAAGTCACGTTGTAGGCTTCCTTCACCGCCATTTCGTCCATTTCCATGACATCGCCAGTCAGCTCTATGTTTTGACCAACTTCAGGCGCAGGCAAGTCTGTTACAGCTAGTATTTCTTCGCCGCGCATAGATTCTTCGTCGAAGACGGTAAAGAGATTAGGAGAGAGCACTTCGGTGACTTTGGTGCTGATGGTGACGGTTTCACCAATAAGTTCACTGACATCAACGCCGCTGCCGACTTCTGCGTCTTCAGGAACAGCGGCTTGGTCTGTTGGAGTGGCTACGTCGGCGTCCACTTCGTCTACTGCGGGGGCGCAGGCCACGAGAGAGAGAGACATGAGAGAAAGGGCGATCGCGCCACCAGCTCTAGCTGTTTTCGCAAATACAGAGCCATTTAGAAGCTGTTTCATAGTTATTAAAGGTTCCTTTTCAAAACTCCCTTCACCTTATAAGAGCGTCCAAACGATTGTTCTATCTCTAAAGATTTAGCGTAGATTACAATTCTGTTACTATCACTGGCTTGTCTGTACATTTCGGAATACGTCAGCATTAAGCAGCACCTACTGGAACCTGTGACTTAATCGCAAAAATCTTTTCAATCACTTCCTGCACGGCCTTATCTGGTGTGGATGCACCTGAAGTAACGCCCACAGAGATTTTGCCAGCCGGTAGCCAGTCTAAATCGGTGGCTAGATCGCTACTATGCAATGGCATGTGTTCAATCCGGTTGCCGGGGCCGACGCGGGCCGCGCTGTCAATGTGGAAAGAGGGAATGTTGTGCTCTACCGCAATCTCTTGGAGGTGGGTGGTGTTGGAGGAGTTGAAGCCGCCGATGACGACCATCAGATCGATGTCAGCGTCAACAAGGCTAAACATGGCATCCTGACGTTCTTGGGTGGCATCGCAGATGGTGTTGAAGCTGTGGAAGTGATTGTTGAGGTCTAGGGGGCCGTGCTTTTTGAGCATGGTGCGCTCGAAGAGTTTGCCGATTTGTTCGGTTTCGCCTTTGAGCATGGTGGTTTGGTTGGCGATGCCGACGGCGGCAAGATCTTTGTCGGGGTCGAAGCCTTCGGAGTGGGCATTAACGAATTTGGTGAGAAACTCGCTGCGTTGGCGAAGCCTCTCCTCTGGAGAATCGCCCCCGTTGAGAATGTAGTTGGCAACGTACTCGGCTTCTGCAAGATTTAGAACCACGAGATAGGTGCCTGCGAACGAGCTGGTCGCCACGGTTTCTTCGTGCTTGTACTTGCCGTGGATGATAGAAGTGAATTCTCTCTTTTTATGTTTTTCAACCGTGTTCCAAACTTTAGAAACCCACGGGCAGGTGGTGTCAACAATAGAGCACCCTTTGTCGTGGAGTAGCTTCATTTCCTGTACGCTTGCACCGAAGGCTGGCAAGATTACTACGTCACCATCCCCCACGCCTGAGAAGTCTTTTTCTCCATCAATTAGCTCAATGAACTGCACGTCCATGACCTTGAGCTGCTGGTTGACTTCAGGATTATGAATGATTTCGTTGGTAATCCAGATGCGTTGATTGGGAAAGTGCTGGCGTGCTTCGTAGGCCATGGCGATCGCCCGCTCTACACCCCAGCAAAAGCCAAAGGATTCTGCCAAGTGAATCGTAACGTTGCCATCTATAAGAAGATTGTTGTTTTGACGAATGGTTTGAATAAGGTTGCTTTCGTACTCGTCGCGCATTTGTCCGGCAACGTCTTCCTTTTGTCCAAAGCCCTGATTGCGGTAGTAGTTCTCGGAGTGGTTAAGGGCGCGCTTGAAGGCTTTGGTGTCCATAGAGGGTGACTTTATCCAGCAATAACTCAACCTCTTAAGTTTATCGTATGTACGGTTATTGCAATTCTAGTTGGGCGTATAGCGCGATCGCACTTCGCCAAACTAAATACCCTTCCCGGTTCAGGTGCAGTCCGTCCGTGGTCAAATCAGACCGCAGCGTGCCGTCGCCTGTGACGAAAATGGGGTACAGATCCAGGTAATAGACCTGATTTTCAGCGGCTATTTGCTTGAGCGTATTGTTCATCGCCACAATGCGATCGCTCGGCAGGGCCGTTAGCTTGTCCCTGCTTTCCCAAGTTGAATTTTCACCGCCATGTGGCAATATCGACTGCACCACAATCTGCGTATCAGGGTGCTGTTCTTTGAGCTTACGAACGATTTCTTTGTAGTTCTCAATGATATCTTTGTCCGTCTGCCCCCAAATCAAATCATTGATGCCGATCATCAAGAAGACGGCTTCAATTTTGTTTTTCTCAATTAGGTTCAGCCGCTTCAGCAGGCCTTTGGTTTTTTCACCGGAAATGCTTTGGTTGATCCACACCCGTTGCCCTGGCATCAGCTCGCCTGGAAACCATAGGCTCAGTGAGTCACCGAGTAAAACGGTGAGGTGTTCGGGATTGCGGATGGCTGCGGCTTTGGCGCGATCGCGCAAATGCGCCACGTGATCTTGATAAGTGAGCTTGCGATCGCCATCCGAACGCGGTAAGTCTAGCACCGCATCCGTAATCGTCGCATCTGCCACCGACGTATCTACCGTGGCCTTATCTATTGGATAGATCCCCGCCTGCCACAAATCGGAGGAGCGTGGCTGCGCCTGCCCGTTAGCTAACAGCGTTCCAAACAGCAGCCCGTTCATTGCCAATGAAAGCACCGCCCAGTTAGGAATCTTTTGGCTGATTCTCTGGGGAAGTTTTTGAGGGATTTTGGTGAGCCAGCTATCCACGGGGGCCATTCAAGAAATCTTTGCAGGGTGACTAAGGCAGATTTTAGTCCCATCTGAGCGCGGTGCCTAGCGATTAGATGAATGTTCCGTATAAATACACGAAAGCAGGCACTTCAGAGCACACCCATGGTTTACCTACTTTCTGTCGCTACTTTTACAGCTAAATTGCTAGATATTTTGCCTAAATAAACGCCTGCTACACGTTGAACCGAAACAGCATCACATCGCCCTCTTTTACAGTATATTCCTTGCCTTCACTGCGTACTAAGCCCTTTTCCTTCGCTGCGCCCATAGAGCCATTGGTCACTAAATCTTCGTAGCCCACCGTCTCGGCGCGAATAAAGCCGCGCTCAAAATCGGTGTGAATCACGCCTGCTGCCTGCGGTGCCAGCATGCCCGCTTTAATTGTCCAGGCCCGCGTTTCTTGCGGCCCGGTCGTAAAGTAAGTCCGTAGGCCTAGCAGCTCGTAAGTGGCTCGAATCAAGGACTGTAAGCCCCCTTCCTCAACGCCCAAAGCTTCTAAAAAGTCGGCGCGCTCCTCTTCTGGAATTTCCAGCAGCTCAGCTTCCACCTGCGCGGAAACGACGACAACCTGCGACTCTTCTGCTTCTGCATGCGTGCGCACTTCATCCACCCACTGATTGCCCTCTGCCAGGTCATCTTCAGACACATTGGCCGCATAGATAACCGGCTTGCGCGTCAGCAGCCCCAGCGGCTTAATAATGAGCGTTTCTTCTTCGTCTAGCTCTACCGTACGAGCAGGCTTCCCTTCATCTAGCACAGGCTGAATCTTTTCTAGGATCTCCAGCTCGACCTGCGCTTCCTTATTATTGCGAGCCTGCTTGCGAATTCGATCCATCCGCTTCTCAATTTGAGACAGATCCGAGAGTGCCAGCTCCAGGTTGATGACTTCAATATCGCGCAGTGGCCCAATCGAGCCAGACACGTGAATAATATCGTCATCTTCAAAGCAGCGCACGACGTGGATAATGGCGTCTACTTCGCGAATATTGGCCAAAAACTGGTTGCCTAAGCCCTCGCCCTGACTAGCGCCTTTCACCAGGCCTGCAATATCGACAAACTCCACCCGCGCAGGCTGAATGTCTTTAGACTCGGAAATGTCAGCGAGTACCTGTAATCGCTCGTCCGGAACGGCCACAATACCGACGTTGGGCTCGATGGTGCAAAAGGGAAAATTTGCAGCCTGAGCTTTTGCATTGGCGACAACCGCATTGAATAGGGTTGATTTTCCGACGTTGGGCAGTCCAACAATTCCGGCTCTGAGCATAGGGATAGGTGGCGCTTTGTAAACGCTAAGAGTGAGCTGTCTTTAGCATATAGCAATCCGCCGAATGCAATGGATGATGCTATTGGCACGCTCATGAGTTGTGCTTTGGCTGGTATGCTTTGGCTAACTTAACTTCGTGCTCTTGAGTCCAAACGATGCGCTCTTCTAGCCGCCTTAGCCCCAGTCATCCTGTCTTTTACTCATTGGCCAGCCGCTTTAGCGTCGGCCTCATGCTTTCTATCTTTTTGGCATTCGGGCTCAGCAGCTGCGGTGGCTGGGGCGATCGCGCGACTGTCGATACGGCTGACGAAAATATCGACGTGCCGTCTGACATTGAGAATGCAGAGACCAACGTGAAGATAACGGTGCCTGACGGCTGGATTGCACTAGGCGACGGGCGTAGGGAGAGCGCAGATATCTATGCGGCGTATCCGGCGAAATCTCTGTATGCCAAGGTGCTTTCAGAGAGCGATAGCGTTCTCACCCAGTTCGATATCGAGAACAACGCGGAGCAGTACCGCTGGCTGATTAAAGAAGAGCTAGACCGGTTTGAACGAGAGACGCGGACAGGGCTGACTTCGCTGAATAGCAATCCTGCTGTGCAGTATGAAATGAGGGGTACGGTGGACGGCGTGCCGGTGGTGTACTTGCATACGACGGTAAAGGGCAGTGAAGACTACTACCAGGTGGTGGGCTGGACGACGGAAGCAAGCTACGAAGAAAACCAGGCAACGCTAAAGACGATTATTGAGAGTTTTCGCGGCACGTAAAGGTTGCTGAGAGTAAAGTACAAGATCAACAAACGTAGGATTTATGCTGGCTAATTTTTTTCGTGGGCTGTGTTTGATGCTGGTGGGATTGCTTGTGACGACAAGCCTGTGGCTGGGCTTTGGCAGTGCGCCTGCATTAGCGGAGCTAAAGGACGACAATTACGACGGCAATATTTTTGCGCTGTATGCGGGCAATGGTTCGATTGTGCCGCCCAGGTTTTCACTGGCGCAGTCTTTTAATCAGGGCAAGCCGACGCTGTTGGTCTTTTATGTGGATGATAGTCGCGATAGCAAGCTGTTTTCTTCGGTGGTGTCGCAGCTGCAAGCGCCGTATGGAAGAGAGGCTAATTTTATTGCGATCGCAGCCGATTCCATTCCCGTAAAGGACGCCTACGAACCTACAGAACCTGGCTATTACTTCAAAGGCGCTGTCCCGCAGACAGTCGTTTTTGATGCAGACAATAACGTCGTGCTTGATGAGATTGGCCAAACGCCTTACGAAAAAATTGACGATGAGCTGCGTAAGGTTTTCAATTTGCTACCGCGTACGGAATCCGTTGAGCTGAAGCGTCGTCCGATTAATGAAGTGAATGGTGAGCTAGTGGAGTAGCGCCTTTATTTAAAAAGCTTTGGTACTTGCGATCGCCAAACAAACCCACCCTGCCATAAGAGCCACACCCCCCAGCGGCGTTACTGGCCCTAAGGCCTTTATTCCTCCTAAACTCAGCCCGTACAGGCTACCTGAGAATAGAACAATGCCCACAATAAAGCACCAGCCTGCGGCCGTGAGCGTTGAGACACTGGGCGACTGCTTGAGCAGCAGGGCGACGACTAAAAGGGCGATCGCATGATACATCTGATACCGTACACCCGTTTCAAAGCTACCTAATGCCGTTTCACTCAGCGTGCCTTTAAGCGCGTGGGCACCGAAGGCACCACCGGCGACGGAGAGGGCTCCTAGCAGCGAGGCGATCGCGAAAAATAAACGAGCCATACAACCGATTCCGCGCTTTTTGCAAACTACTAATAAAGCTAATTCTATCGTGATTGGCCTTGGATGCCCTAGCATGCAGGCCCGTTCTTACGCCTAAATCTTACGTCCAAACAAAGAAAATTGCTCCTCAAGGTTGTTCGCGTTTATGTACCAAAAGACCACCACCAGCGGCAGAACGTATCGATCCCAGGGAAACGCCTTTACCATGAGCAAACTGTTCATAAGCACCATGATAGAAAACAAGTTAGGTCGAGAAAATCGGATGCAGGCCAGTAGCGATAGCGTATAGAACAACAGTATTCTTAAGCCCTCAAACGGTAGAAGGTTGGCAATTTTGCCGACGTTGCCAGCGCTAAATGAGAGCGGCGGAAAGAATAAAATATAGATCAAAAGCGCGATCGCCATCCACACTATCTGCCGCGATCGCAGCCTCCGTACGCTGAGCTTGACCTTGGGCCAAAACAGCAACAGCTCTGGAATGACAAGATAGGCCCCGACAAAGGCTAGAAAGTTGATGGCACCACCCGGCCGTACGGCCCAAGCGGTCTTTTGAATATCTGGCGCGAGTCTCACCTCAAGGGCAGTCTGGGGCGTCATCCCTTGAAATAGATAAAACCATCCTAAAATGGAGAGGGTGGCGGCCAAAGGCAAAAGCCATTTTCGCTGCGGCATGAGCCGTATTTGGCGAGAGCGAATGGCCTGAGCGGCAGCTATCGTAAGCTCATACACCGTAATGGCTGCTGGAAACGCCAGCATGTACTGACGAGAGGCGATCGCTAATACAAACGCAACCGAACTCCAAAAGTAGCGTTTGTTGACATAGGCATGAAAGCCCAACAGCACCCAAAAACAGGCAATCATTTCCGTATACAGGCGACCGCTTAGCCAAAGATAGTAGGGACATAAGAACAAGCCTGCTAGGCACAAAACAGCGCGCTTGTGCTTACGGCGGCTGGGCCAGCCGATGATCCATACCATGCTGATCGACAGCACAATATTAAGCAGTCGTCCCGCGAATATTCCCCCTTCAAAAAGATGCTCTATCGCCCCGAAGATGATGAAGGGCAGCGGCGTGCTGAGTTCGTTGTAGTCTCTAATGTCGTTAAGCGTGGGTAGAATGCGATCGCTAAATTCCTGGCTAGTGTTCCAAAAGGTGGATTCGTCCCACCAGTAAGGGCCTTGCAAAAAGTCCAGCCAGACGATAAGTGCCGTGTAGAGAACCGTAATTCCTATCAGAAACAGAAGCCTTTGACTTTCAAGACGTGTGAACTGTCGGTTCATAGCAGACGATGGGCCGTGGAAAGAAAGCAGAAGTCGTACCAAAAAAGCGGAAAGCCTCTAATAAGAGATGACGCACTTTGTTAAGACGATGTTTCAATTTACGGTCACGCTGCCTCAGCTACGATTCCATACGAGCGGCTGCTTCGCTATTCCTCAAATACGTTAAAGCAATACATCACCACACCTGCCTCATCGACCTGAAAGTCAGCATTCAGCGGCACCGCCCAAGCATCCAAACACTCTTTAGCCTCGTCCAAAGAAATTTGACCCAGCATTGCAAACTGAATCGGATTAATCCGACCGTTATTCACCTTAAGCGCCTTATAAAAAAGAGCCTGTAGCCGTTCAGACTGCGCTAGCTTACGCCGCCGTTCTAGCGTGGCAAGTCCCCATACAGCGCCAGCCGTGCAGGGAATGCCCAGCAGCAGTCCTGCCGTAATCGTTTCTCTTTTGCGGAGCCGATTAGGATTTCTGTCCAGCGCAGTTTCTGCTGCTCGGCCAATGCAAAGAAAGCCCAGCAACAGTCCTATTCCAGAAAGTCCTAAACCTACGGCGCGTTTTGCAGAAGCCATTGTTCACACTTAGAAGTTCGCAGTAGAATATCTAAGCCTCTATTATGAGGCCGGTTTCTTGGTCGCTTCTAAAAGTCTTGAGAAATAGAACGGCGCTTTATTGAGCGATCTGCGTTCAATCTCCCAGCCGTTTGCTTCCAAAGCTTTCACCACATCAGACTCTCTGTGTAGGTAAGCGCGCGTTGCCTTACTTGGCCCAGGAAAAAAGTCTCCTACTTTCTTCAGCGTCGCATAAAAACAAGTCTTGGGCGCAAAGCTCATAATCACCCGATCCGTCGCTAAGCTGCTCAGATGCTTGAATCATATCGTCAGCCTTTTCCTGCGGATAGTGAATCAGCACATCTAAGCAAACCACTGTATGATAGCTGCCGGTAATGTCCTCTAAATCCTTCGCCTCAAACTCAGGCATCCTATCCGCGCTCAGCTCACCGGCTAGCTCCGCTTTTGCCCGCACGTCAGCCTCGCCCGCCATCTTCTCAGAAATATCGCTGGCGTATACCTTCGCGCCCATTTTCGCTAGCGGAATCGCCAAGCTGCCCACACCGCAGCCCGCATCGCACACCGTAATTTCAGACAAATCGCCGTCTTCAGCGAACCATTCGAGCACATTATCAATCGTCTTTTGATGCCCCGCGCGGATGTTCACCTGCACCTTATTCACTTCACCATCGCCATAAATGCGCTTCCAACGGTCAAAGCCTGTCGCATTGAAGTACTCGCGAACGACCGTCTTATCGTCAAGGGCTGTCTTATCGTCGAGGGTGGAGTTAGTCATAATCGGTGAGAATTAATACTCAAAGGAGGGCTACGCGGTTACGATTTTAGTATGTTTTGAGCGATAGAGTTGGGCCAAATAGCTGCTGTGCTAAACACCGCAGCGAACGGCAGATGCAGTACAAGGAATGCTTTTTCAATCGACTTAAGTTCGCTTTATTCAGTGAACGGATGCAGGGCAACGACGCGATAGTCTTATCCCGTATCCAACCTCTTGCAAAGGACACACTTTTCTATGAGCCTGAATCTGTACTTTCTTCGTCATGGCGAAACCACCCACAGCCAAACCGGCGGCTACTGCGGCTTTTTAGATCCTGAACTCACTGAATCAGGGGCAAAAATGGCCCAGGCTTTTGCCGATGTGTACAAAACGCTGGCGTGGGAGGCCGTTTTTTCTAGCCCAATGAAGCGGACGATTGCAACGGCTAAGCCTTTGTGTAAGGCGATTGGTGTGGAGCCGCAGCTGCGAGAAGGCCTGAAGGAAATTAACTACGGCAAGTGGGAAGATCAAACGCAGGACTATGTGAAAGCGCACTACGGCGAGGACTATTTTCGCTGGCAGAGAGAACCGGCCTGGAATCCGCCGACTGAGGGCGAAACTACGGTGCAAATTGCCAGTCGAGCTTCGGCGGTGATCGCTGAAATTGAGCAGAACTATCTCTCTGGGAATGTGCTGGTGGTGTCTCACAAGGCCACGATTCGGATTATTTTATGTACGTTGCTAGGAATTGATTTGGGTCGGTATCGCGATCGCATTAATATGCCTGTTGCTGCCCTTAGCCTGGTGACCTTTGATGTGCACGGGCCAATGCTGACGAAGTTAGGCGATCGCAACCATCTCCCTGAAGATCTTCGCAATCGAGCAGGCACCTAACCCTCTAGACACCTAGTCAGCCATGAAAATTCTTGTTCTCAACGCGGGCTCTAGCAGCCAAAAAAGCTGCCTGTACGATATCGAGGGTGAGCTTCCTACCCATCCGCTTAGTCCGGTATGGAACGCTCAGATTGACTGGATACCGCAGGAGAAAGCCGCGCTCATAAAAGTAGAAACGAGAACAGAAAAAAGAGAAGAAAAGGTGAGTTCTTCTTCTCGAAAGGAGACACTTTCTCACCTGCTAAGTCTCCTTTATACAGGGCCAACTCAGGTTATCTCTGATTTAGATGAGATTGATGCAGTTGGCCATCGCGTGGTGCATGGCGGTGGTTTCTTTGAGCGCAGCGTGAAAATAACGGAAGCGGTAAAAGCTCGTATAAAGCAGGCCAGCTCGCTAGCCCCTAGCCACAATCCAGCGAATCTAGAAGGCATTGAGCTGATGGAACAGCTGCTGAGCGTGGTACCTCAGTTCGCCGTGTTTGATACCGCTTTCCACAGTCAAATGCCGGAAGTCGCGACTACCTATCCCGGCCCTGCTGCCTGGAAAGATCAGGGCATTCGCCGGTATGGCTTTCACGGCATTAGCCACCAGTACTGCTCGCAGCAAGCTGCCAACATACTCAACCAGCCGCTCGCCCATCTTCGGCTCATTATCTGCCACCTAGGCAACGGGGGCTCTTTAGCCGCTGTAAAAAATGGTCAAAGCATTGATACCACGATGGGATTTACCCCTCTAGATGGCCTGATGATGGGCACCCGCTCCGGCTCGGTCGATCCCGGCATCTTGATTTATCTGATGCGTGAAGGCTATACGGCAGACGAGATAGACGACGTGCTAAACAACAAATCTGGGCTTAAAGGAATGTCGGGGGTGTCTCATGATATGCGAGCAATTGAAGTGGCGATCGCTCAAGGAAACTATCACGCTAAGCTTGCCAGAGACCTTTATATTCATCGCCTAAAGTCTTGCTTTGGCTCTATGCTAATGAGCTTAGGCGGCGTTGATGCGGTTGTCTTTACCGCTGGTATTGGGGAACATTCGCCTTGGGTGCGCGCTGCCGCTTGTGACGGCATGGCGTTTTTAGGGCTGAAGATAGATCCGGCCCTGAATGAGAAGTCTCCGGTGGATAGGGATATTGCGACGGCTGACTCTGCGGTGCGGGTGTTGGTGATTAGGACGCAGGAGGACTGGGCGATCGCGCAAGACTGCTGGCAATATTTATATAGAGACGGTAACCGGTGCCCATAATTCGCAGAACGCGAACTTGTATAGTAAGATAGTTGTAGTACCACAAAGGAAAGAGCCAATGTTTGTATGCATGTAATTACAAAGAGCCGCTTGCTGGAATTTTGGCAGAAACATCCTGATTCACAGCCGAGCTTGAGTGCGTGGTACAAGCGAGCAACCTTAGCTACCTGGAAAAACTTTAACGATCTTCAAACTGGATTTCCTACCGCAGACAGCGTAAAAAAGTTAACAGTGTTCAACATTAGCGGTAATAAGTATCGCCTGATAGCATTTGTTGACTACAAATACCAAAAAGTATTCATTCGAGCGGTGCTTACTCATGCCCAATATGACAAAGAAGGTTGGAAAAATGACCGTTGGTTTAAATGAACAAACTTCATATACGGAGCTTTTGCTGTCGTTTCCACCTCGACCCATTAAGACAGTAGCGCAACTGTCTGAGACGCAAAAGATAATTGACGAAATTTTAGACAAAGACAATATGACTGAGAATGAACAGGACTACCTGAATCTACTCGGAACGCTAGTGCACGAGTACGAAGCACAAACAGTAGAGATCTCAGATGTGAGCGGTATAGAGATGCTGAAGGTATTAATCCAAGACTTTGGTATCCGACAGAAAGATCTCACTGCTATCTTTAAGACAGAATCTATTGTGTCAGAAGTTATCAACGGCAAGCGAAGTCTAACGGTAGAACATATTCAAAAGCTATCGCAGTTTTTTCACGTATCTCCAGCCGCCTTCTTCCCAGCCTAAGTTCTACACCGCTTGCGCCTAAAGCCAAGGAAAAGATATTAAAAAAGGTACATTCGCAAAACAGCGGCTGCCTGCTACTTATACAAAAAGTGTCCACAGCAGCCTATCTCCATGTCCACAGCGCTCACGTTCATCGCCTTCGTCATTCTATTTACGGTCGTCGGCCTTTACTCAGCTACCCAAAAGCAAGACTCTACTGCCGACTATCTACTCGCAGGTAGAAGCGTCAATCCCTGGCTCGTCGCCCTATCAGCGCTCTCTACCGGGCAAAGCGGCTTTTTGTTTACGGCTCAAGTTGGATATGCCTACAGCATTGGAATCTCTTCAATTTGGCTTGCTATTGGCTGGGCCATTGGAGACTATTTATCCTGGCTGCTCGTATTTAAGCAGCTTAGAGAGACTTCAGAGGCCTCTGACTCAGAGACTGTGCCTGATTTTCTAGCGCAAAAGCAGCCAGGACACCGTTGGATTTCAGCCATCTCTGCTCTGATTACAATTTTCTTTTTAGGAGCCTATGCCGCCGCGCAGCTACTGGCTGGAAGCAAAGCGCTCAACAGTATTTTTGGCTGGAACTACGCCTGGGGCATTATTATCGGTGCGGTGATTGTTGTGGCGTATTGTTTCTCGGGTGGCATTCGCGCCTCCATTTGGACAGATGCGGTGCAGACGGTGGTGATGATTGGGGCGCTGTTGCTGCTACTGGTGGTGACGATTAATGCAGGCGACGGGGTAGGCAATATCTTTACGGCTTTGGGCAATGCGGATGAAAGTCTGGTAGCGCTATTCCCGGCTGATTTGGGCTGGGGATTTCTGCCGTTCTTTATTGGTTGGTTGGTGGCAGGTTTTGGTGCGGTCGGTCAGCCGCATATTCTGGTGCGGGCGATGGCGATTGACTCTGCTGATAATATGGGAAAGGCGAGGGATATTAGAACGATTTGTGGGCTAGTGACGGCTTTTTCTGCAATATTTATTGGCCTGTCAGGAAGAGTTCTGTTGCCTGAACTCGCTGATGCCGAGCTGGCCTTGTTAGATCTCTCGGTTGACCTGCTGCCGGGAACCCTTGTTGGTGTTATGCTCGCCGGACTGTTTGCAGCGACTATCTCTACCGCCGACTCACAGATTCTCTCTTGTTCAGCTGCGCTAACTCAAGATTTGTTTCCTGGCATGGCACGATCCTATCGACTGGCAAAAGTTGGAACTTTGGTGGTGACGGCCATTGTGCTGGCGATCGCACTGGCAAACAACGACAGCGTATTTAGCCTAATCACCTTCGCCTGGTCAATTCTAGCCTCAGGACTGGGCGTTCTCTTGGTTCTTAGATCTTGGCAAAAGCCGGTCTCTACACCTGCTGCTGTGCTGATAATGCTGGTCGGTATTGCAGTGGCTACTATCTGGAAGCAGGCAGGGCTATCTGGCAATATGTACGAGGTTTTGCCCGGTATGGCAGCGGGGCTACTGGTGTACTTAATTTCACGCTTGTTTGAGAAAGAACCTGTTAAGACAGAATCTATCTTGTAAAGAGCAGATCGTTAAAAGCAGATCGCTAGGTTGGTTTTGTATTGGCATGCTTCCACATGTGCAGCGCCAGGATTGATCGATAGGGCGCAAAGTGAGCAGCTGTTTTAGTTGTTTTTCGCCTTGGGCTAGTCAACTGTTCGAGCGTTTTGCGCGCGGCCAAATCGCCATCGGGCCAAATGTCAGGCTCGCCAAAGTAGAAAATATTCATCATGTCGGCTGTCCACTGACCGATACCCCAAATGGCGATCAGTCGCTCTGCTCGTTCTGTTGTACTGAGTTGTTCAAGTTCTGTTGCGTTGAGCTGGCCTGATTGTGCGACTTGAGCGATCGCACCCATCGTTTTCACCTTCGCCCGCGACAGCCCACAGTCTCTCAACACCTGCGGATCAACCCCTGCAAAGTAATCCATCAGCGGCTTACCTTCTGCACTAGCTGCAACGCGCTTCCATATGGAGCTGGCTGCTTTTACTGAGAGCTGCTGTCCGGTAACGGCTCTGCATAGGTGCTGCGCAAAGGGTTCGTCTTTATTGGGCGCTAGGACGATGGGGCCGTTTTGGGTGAGGGCGGTGGTTAGCTTTGGGCTGAGGGTAGGGGCGACTTGCTAAAAACTGCTCGTGAATTTTTACAGCATCGTGAGTCATCATCAGTTATAGCGGCTGGCTACCAACACGAAAGAGCATGATAGGTTTATCCTATCTTTGAATCATAGAAAGACTATCGCACGTGGTGGAAGTGCTAGTATGGCGGGCTCTGAATTCTTAGTAGGTGCAGCGGCTAAAGGAATAACGGCGCTGATTACCGATACGACGAAGACGGGAAGTGGGAGCGTGTTGGGAAAGGCGATCGCAGCCATTTCTAACAAAAGTAAGCAGGTAATTTTTGATGCCTCACGCAAGTATATTGAAAACTATCGGAAGCGGCACTGCCAGCTAAAAGTGCTAGGCATGCGCGAGCCCATCGCTTTCTCAGCAGTGTATACGGGCGTAAAGCTGCTGGATGCTAGAGATGTTTTGCAGTACGAAGCCAGTGAGTTAGAGGATGCTTTTCGCCAGAATCGTTTTGGTGGATATTCTTCGAGATCTCGATCATGATGAGAAAGTATTCGGGGCTCTCGATTGCAAACCAAAAGCAGTATCTGATGGTGCTGGGCGGGCCGGGTGCGGGAAAAAGCACCTTTTTGCGAAAAGTAGGCTTAGAGGCGCTGCGCACTTTTTACTATGAGGGGGCTGAGTACGGCCACCGTTTGATTCCGGTACTGCTGGAGCTAAAGCGGTTTGAGGCTGACAAGATTGATATTTCTAAGCTGATTGCGGCTGAGTTTGAGACCTGTGGCTTTCCAGAAGCCGATACGTTTTCGCAGAATGCGTTGGCTCAGGGCAATTTGCTGGTGCTGCTAGATGGCTTAGACGAAGTGCCTAGTGCCAACCTTAACAACGTGCTCTCAACGATTCGAGACTTTGTAGATCGCTATGATGACAATCGCTTTATAGCCTCTTGCCGCGTTGCCGCCTCTGGCTATCGAGATGATGCATTTCGGCGGTTTAGTGATGTCACGATGGCCAACTTTGACGATGAGCAAATTGAGCAGTTTATTGGTAACTGGTTTGGGAGTGAGCAAGACAAAGAGCGTGATACAGCAGGTAAATGTTGGGCGGTGCTACAAAAGGCAGAGAACAAGGCTTCTAAAGAGCTAGCACATACGCCGCTGCTACTCACCTATCTGTGTTTGGTGTACAACCTTTCTCAGCGATTCCCTAACAATCGCAGCGCTTTGTATAAAAAGGCGCTGCGCATATTGCTAGAAGAGTGGGCGGCTGAAAAACGTATTCTACGGGATGAGATTTATGAAGGACTGAGCATAGAGCAAGAAGAAATACTGCTTTCTGAAATTGCTTACAAAGGCATGGCAGACGATCAGCTCTTTTTTACGCAGCGAGAGCTGTCTGCTCAGATTAGATTGTTTTTGTCGAGCAATTTGAATGCGCCCAAGCACTTAAATAGTGAAGCGGTGCTGAATGCGGTAGAAGTGCAGCAAGGCATTTTAGTAGAGCGCGCCGAAGATACTTATTCTTTTTCTCACCTGACGCTGCAAGAATATTTGACGGCTCAGTATCTGATAGATAACCAAGAATGGCCGCAACTGGTACAACAGCATCTTACAGACAACCGTTGGCGAGAGATTTTTTTACTGTTGCCAGGTCTGATGTCAGGTAAGTCAGGGGCTGATAAGCTTTTACTGATGATGGAAGCCCAGGCCAATCAATATCTTCAGAGCCCTCAACTGCAACAGCTTGTGCGTTGGGCTGAGCTATCAACGCGTGATTCCATCGGAAGATTGAAGCCTTCGGCCAAAAGAACAGCTGCAATTGTCCTCGCCCGCGCCCTCGACCTCGCTCTCGCCCTCGCCCTCGACCTCGACCTCGACCTCGCCCTCAACCTCGCCCTCGACCTCGCCCTCGCTCTCGACCTCGACCTCGCCTGCGCCCGCGCCCGCGCCCTCGCCCTCGACCTCGACCTCGCCCGCGCCCTCGCCCTCGACCTCGCCCTCGCCCGCGCCCTCGCAGACCTGTTTAAAGAGGTTGACTTTAGCAGACTGATACAAACACTTGAAGCTCTAAAAGAGCGGCAGAAAGGAAGCCTGAGCCAAGCGGAAAGGGAGAAAATTTACAAGCTTTGGTTTTCGGCGCTCGGACTTTTTTCTAAAACAGCAGCACTCTCTGGAGAAAATTCGCAGGCGTTGGCGTACTACTGCTACGTTTGTGAACTCATGATTCGCTGTAAGGAGAGCGCAACGCGAGTTTCTGACGTGTGGGAAGGCATTGAATCACGCATTTTTACCGTGCCAGATGCCAGCGAACCCAGCAACAACGTTTGAGGGAGAACTCTGCGGTTATTCATTCACCCACTTCACTTGATGCAGACCGCTCTGCAACCCTTCCCGACTACCCTGCAACCGTTCCCGACTGCCCTGCAATCCTTCCCGACTGCCCTGCAACCGTTCCCGACTACCCTGCAACCGTTCCCGACTGCCCTGCAACCGTTCCCGACTGCCCTGCAACCTTTCTCGACTGCCCTGCAACCATTCCCGTCCATACGATAGCCGCTTCATCCAAAGCCTTCGATGATTTTGGGAACTGCTTTTCGGCTGCATTTCACTCAGCACAACAACATTCAGGCAAAACTAAGCTTCAGAAACCCTACGTTTATCGCGTCGCAGCGGTTAGTTTCTCTCTTCTTTAGCTTTCTACTTAGGCTCGTAGTCGTAGCCGGTTCCAGAAATGCTGTTTTCTTTTTTCACGATGGTGACAAGCTGGGAAGGTTGATTGCGATCGCCCGTCGGAAAAAAGCGCACTAACCCCGTCGCCCCATCTGTCCCAAATCCAGGATCTGATAGCGCGCTGGCTACCCCACTGCGCGTATCGCCACCCATCTCAATGGCTGCTGCTAAGGTTGCGACCGCATCGTAAGCAGTGGCCGTCCGCCAGTTCACGGCTGCGCCCCACAGCTGCTGTGACTCGGTTACAAAGTCGCTCTGTGAATGGCTTAAAATATGCCAGGGCACTGCCACCGTGAGGCCTACGGCATCATCGCGGCCCACATCTAAAATGTTGAAGTCGTACAGACTATCGCCGCCCACCACCGGCAGCGCAAGATTATTCACCGAAAGCACATTCAGCGACTTCGCGCTGGTTTCTTCAGTTAGCGCCAGCATAATCACATCGGCGCCCGCCGCGTTGGCCTCTTGTAGCGCTTGACCAGCGCTAAAGCCAGGTCTGTTCACATCAAAGTCAACTACAACCTCACCACCGTTACTTAGCAATTCAGTCGTAAATTCTGACTGCACCGAGCGGCTGTAGGCACTGTCTCCGGCGTAGAAAACGGCAGCTTTACTTTTTTCTAACTCGTTGATGACATAGCGAGAGAGCGTGGCAGCTGCTAGGCGATCGCTCGGCACCGTCCGAAAAATATAGTCGCCTGCATTCGCAATTTTTACAGCCGTGCTCGTCGGTGACACCATGGCTAGCTCGCCCGCTTCGTAAGCCTCAGCGGCTGAAAGCGTCATGTCGCTAGTGTAGTGACCCACTACGCCCAGCACCCGATTGTCGGCAACCAGCGCTTCAGCCGTTTCAAAGGCAGTCGCTGGCGTCCCTCGATCGCTGAGTACTAGCACCTTAAGCGGGACACCGTTGATGCCACCCGCCTCGTTGATATCCTGTTGGGCCTGAGCCGCCCCGCGCATAATCTCTAATCCCGGGCCGACAAACTCGCTGTTCATCGGCACCGCGATCGCAATAACATACGCCTCGCCATCGCCAATCTTCGCATTGTTGAGATAGATTACCGACTCGGGATCGTTTTTATTTTCTGTAAGCGCTGCTGTAAATTCAGATTGAGCCGTTTCGTAGTCTTTATTTACCAAAGCATCCAGCGCGCTTTGCTTAGTTGCTGAAATCTCATCTGGTAGCACCGAAATGCCTGAAGTGCCGTCTGCGCCTAGCGTATTGATGTCAGAAGACTGCCTGTCTGGGTTCTTCTTGTTCGGCTGACCCAGACCAATCGGATTCTCAGGAATGGTTACTCCTGGGATTTGCTTAGCGACCCACCAAACGCTTGCAACCAAAAGTCCGGCCACGATCAACAGTGTTGCGGCAAGTGCGGGAATCTCGTTTCGTTTACTCATAGGACTCAATCAAACCCTAGCTTTTATAGAGATGCTTTTAGAAGTAATTAGTTAGTAGAAACTTAGCATTTCTACGTAGATCACATAATACGGGATGCTGTGTTTCACAGTGGACGCTATAGAGCGCTACAGGAAGCGAGAAACCAATGTGAAGATGAGTCGAAAAAGGACGGCGATCGCGATCGCCACGCCCGCAGCCATGACGGTTGCTAGCAAAATATATCCAACATGACCGCTAAGAGCCGTGTTGAGCGGGCCAAACAACACAACGCCAGCCAGCGTAAGTCCCGCAATAATCAGGTAGTCCCAGCCTTCAATGGTTCGCTTTATCTGCAAAAAGCCCAGAACGGCAAGTGCTGCAATCCAGGCAATCCAAACACCGCCACCTATTGCAATGGTTTCAATGAGGCTAAAAGCTGCGATCGCAAGCAGCCCACCTTCTGAGCCGATAAAGGCCGCACCGCTTAAGAACGGGATGAGCGGCATGGGCGCTGCGTTTGACTTTGTGCGCTGATTCGACTGTGAATTCGACTGTCTCTGCTGATTGGACTGAGCGTTTGACTGTATTTGCTGACTGGATTGCGACTGATTAGATTGCGACTGATTGGACTGTGACTGATTAGACTGTGACTGATTGGATCTAGCGTTCGATGTTCCCGACTGAATAGAAGTTAGCACTGAGAGAATAGCTTCGGCTGAGGGAAAGCGATTGCCTGGACTTGCCGCCAGCATTTTATCGAGCACCTGAGCGAGCGCGGGTGATACCTGTGCCTGCGAATGCCACTGCCAGCTATTCGTGGAGCTGTCGCGGAGCTTGCTAGGATTTTCATTCGTGAGCAGGACGACGCAAGACGCTGCTAAGGCATACAGATCGGTGGTGAGATTGACAGTGCCACCAAAAATTTGCTCGGGCGGCGCATAGTCTGGGGTTGAAATGGTGGTTGGCCCTTTGGGCGCACCCGCGGGCGCAGTCACTTCTTTAACCGCACCAAAGTCGAGCAAAAACAGCCGACCATCTCGGCCCTTCATAATGTTCGAGGGCTTCACATCTCGGTGAATCACATTCTTTTGCTGCACAAAGTCCAGCACCTTCACCATCTCTGTGAGCACCTCCATCACAGCCGCCTCAGAAAACGGGCCGTCACGCCCCAAAATTTTCTCTAAGTCCTCGCCATCAATGAACTCCTGCACCAGATAAAACAGTTCTTCGGTCTGACTGGTGAGCGGGTTGGTAATGAGCAGTGAGAAATAAGCGTACAGATTAGGAATCTGCGGATGCTGTTCGCCAATGCGCTCGAGGATTTCAGCTTCTTTGGCAAACAGACGCTGCGCGGTGGCCATCTGCGCTGGCTTTAGCGTGACCGGGGGTTGAAACAGCTTAGCAACACATCTGCGCTTGGTGGGTGAATCAAAATCTCGGGCCAAAAAAGCCGTGCCAAAGCCGCCCTGCCCTAAAATGCTCAGCGGCAGATAGCGCCCGCGCAATATCATTTCCATGCGGCAGGCGCTGCAATACTTCTGCTTCAGCGGTCTGGGCAAATTAGGATTGTCAAGACCCGGGAAGCTATTGAGAGGATTAGGGCAGTTGGGACGGGTGCAGTGCAGTTGCATGGGGCGATTTTAGCGTCAAACGGGGTAAAAAAGACGGCTGCACGGAGGTCAAAGTTATAGCCACGATTTATACCAGGCTTATGGTCTATTGCGTAGGTTATGAGGCAATCACTGCGTTTTTACAACACTTAATAGCGGCGTTCGTCTATGCGTCTGCATCTACAACTGCTTTAGCCGTATCGGGTAGTTTGGCCGATCCTTTGGCGGTAGCTGCGGCACTGGCAGCCTTGTTATCGGCGGCGGCTTTGGCGATCGCGGCTTTTCCATTCACCTTGCTGACCGCCTTCGCACTGGCTCTGGTAAACGACAGCTCCCGGTTGGTAAACTGCGGCAAAATCTCTTTGGTAAAGGCTTCAGCGGCCTTAGAACGGTAGCGGTTAGGGTTGAAAATCACCGACAGCGTGCGCTTCACTTCTACAGATTCAATCCGAGCGCGGTGGATGACGCCCATTTGCAGCTCTTTTTCAATAGCAGCGGTCGAAGCAAAGGCTACGCCTAATCCCGACTGTACGGCATTCTTAATCGCCTCAATCGAATTTAGCTCCATCTCCACGCGCAGCCGCCGCGTTTCAATCCCGCCCCGCGTGAGCACCTGGTCAATCACTTTACGAATGGTTGACTGCGAATCTAGCGTAATGAATTTAAGCTTATACAGATCGCTGCGGGCAATCACCTCACTGGTGGCCAGCGGATGGAATACCGGCATAATCAGCGCCAGCTCGTCTTCTGCGTAGGGCGCAATTTCAAGCGATTCTTGTAGCTCTGGCGGCAGTTCGCCGCCGATGATGGCCAGATCTATTTGACCGTTGGCAACTGCCCAGGCCGTACGGCGGGTGGAGTGCACATGGAGCTGCACGGCCACTTCGGGATAGCGCTGGCGAAACTGGCCAATCATGCGCGGGAGCAGGTAGGTGCCTGTGGTTTGGCTGGCGCCCACAATTAAAGTGCCGCCCTGGAGATTTTGCAGGTCTTCGATGGCGCGGCAGGTTTCCTGACACAGGCTGAGGATGCGATCGCCATATTCTAAAAGCAGGTGTCCGGCTTCAGTGAGCTGGGCGCGGCGACCGCCTCTGTCGAATAATGGAACCGCAAGCGATCGCTCCAAGTTTTGCACCTGCAAGCTCACCGCAGGCTGCGACACATAAAGGCTATCTGCGGCTCGCTTAAAGCTCCCTTCAGCAGCAATAGCCTTTAGAATTCGCAGCTGATCGAGGGTAAAAGGAAGGTCAGACATGATGACGGCATAACCTGGCTAAGAGCGTCACCACAACGAAACATCCGCGCTGCCGCAACATCTTTGAATTTACCAGGATATCGAGAAGATTGCCGAACATTAGCTGCTAGAAGCTGTCCGACCCATGTACCACGCTTCAAAATCGGGGATCATTTAGATGTAATCGTTACCGTAGAGCGTTTAATGATCGGTTAACGTGGTGCACAATTAAAGGTAGGCATTACAGGCGATGCGTGAATGAAGCTCAACTCCAGGCAGCAGAACATTTTGCGGGCAACCGTACGTCACTACGTCAGCACCGCAGAACCTGTGGGCTCTAAGTCTTTGGTAAGCGGCTACAACCTTAAGGTCAGCTCGGCGACTATTCGTAATGTTATGGGCGCGCTCGAAGAGTCAGGGCTGCTGTATCAGCCGCACACCTCGGCGGGGCGTATTCCTTCGGACTCTGGCTATCGGGCCTATGTAAACGAGCTAATGACGCCTTCTAAGCCCCTCTCTCGGCAGATGGCGCAGCAGATAAAAAGTACGGTTAGCCAGCGGCTAGATTGGGACGGCCAGGTGATGGAGGCGTTGCTGCAAGAGTCTGCGCAGGTGCTCGCTAGCCTGAGCGGTCATATTGCGCTGGTGACCATGCCACAGCGAAATGAGGCCAAGATTAAGCACTTACAGCTGGTTCGGGTAAGTGACGATCAGCTGCTGCTAGTGGTGATTGATACCTGTGACAATCATTCTATTTTGATGCCCGGGGCAAGTGCCGGTGGTAAGGCGCAGGCGGTGGGCGATCGCGAGCTGCAAATTTTGTCTAACTTTTTGACTGAGCAGCTGAAGGGGCGATCGCTAAGAGATGCCGTTTTGGACTGGGCCGAGCTAGATCAGGCTTTTCAAAGCTACGCTACTGATTTAGCAGGCGACTTGCAGGAGGCCATTTCAGGATTAGCCAAGCGATCGCGCACCAATCCCGCGACTCAAATTCTGGTCAGCGGCCTGGCCGAAGTCCTCGATCAGCCCGAGTTTGCCGAGCGCAGCCAAATCCGCAGCATCGTTCAGCTTATTCAAGACGGACGCGACCAGCTCTGGCCGCTTATTTCCACCGCAAATCTTGCCGGTGAGCCTTTGCTCAGCGAAGACATTATGGGGTCTCGTCGTTTGCGCATTTGGATCGGCGCAGAGAATCCGGTTGAGCCGATGCAAACCTGTGCGCTGGTGACCACAACCTATGGCCGCTCCCCTGGCCCTGTTGGCAGCTTGGGCCTGCTTGGCCCGACTCGAATGCTCTACGAGAATGCGGTGGCTGCGGTTGAGGCGGCTGCGACCTATCTTACGGATGCTGTCGCTGAGACGCTAGACCTCGGGAACCAGCTCACGCCAGAAGGCTAGCGGCTATGGCTGCATTCGTTCAGACGGCTGCGACAGGAGCCAAGCGGCGAGCGCCCCGCCTAGAAACCCGAACAAGTGTCCTTCCCAAGACACATTCGGCGCATTGAAGAAAGGCAGCGTGCCTAAGATAATGCCGCCATACAGGAAAGTAACGAGAATTGAGAAGGCGATCGCCACAAAGCTGCGCTCAAAATAGCCGCGCAGTAGCAAAAAGCCGAAGTAGCCGAAAATAACCCCACTTGCGCCGATATGCGTTGAGTACGGCGCACCAATTAGCCAGGTGCCTAGCCCGCTACACACCGCAGCCACCACGCTAACGCTCAGCCAGTCGCTGGTACGGCGCAGCATCACTAGCCAGCCTAAAGTCACCAGAGGGACGGTGTTCGCCAATAAGTGGCTGAAGCTGCCGTGTAGGAAGGGTGCAAATAAAATGCCCCATAGGCCGGAGAGCGATCGCGGCCTAATTCCGAACCATTGATCTAACGCACCTCGAAAGACAAACACGTCAATCGATTCAATTACCCATAGCAGAACAACCAGGCCGAGTAAAACCGTAATCTGCGTTCTAAATTCGCTAAAGACCGAGCGTTTAGCGTCCATAAAAATCCCTTTGCTTCTGGCTATAGATTCAACTATAGAAGATACAAGCAGGCGCTTGGGTATTCCGATAGGTCTAGGGCTTTCTACAGCAGTCCGATGGAATGCAGCGGGCCTTTCCCCATCAAAATTTCTGCCAGCAGCGCCAAAAAGCCTAGCATTGCAAAGCGTCCATTCCACACTTCAGCAACTGGCGTCATCCCCCAAGCAGACTTGTCTTGAGGATAAATCTTCACCTTCTTCTGCGGCTTCTCAAGGTCGGAAAACAGAACAGGCTTAGCCTCTAAGGCTTCATCTACCATGTCTGCCAAATCAGTGATAAACGTTTCATCCGTATCCAATGCTGGAACCCGATAAAACCCGTTTATTCCTGCCTCTTCAGCCAGCTCACGATACTCAATATCGATTTCCTGTAGCGTCTCAATATGCTCAGAAACGAAGCTAATCGGTACGACAACCAGATCTTTTACGCCGTTCTCAGCGAGCGCTTCAATGGCATCTTCGGTGTAAGGCTGTAGCCATTCAATCGGGCCTACCCGACTTTGATACGCCAGCGTAAAGTCATTGGGGACGCTTAGCTCCTGCATGATCAAGTCGGTGCAGTGCTCAATTTCCTTTTGGTACGGATCGCCAAATTCTTCAACGTAGCTAGCGGGCACGCCGTGAGCACTGAAGAAAATATGCGCGCTCTCACGGTTCGGCACTTTCTCTAGCTCAGTACGAATTAAGCCTGCCATTGCCTTAACGTAGCCGGGGCGCGAGTACCAGGAGGGAATGAGCGTGTAGTCAATCGGGGCGAGCTGAGCGTCTTCCTGCCAAATTTGTTCTAGCAGACGAAAGCTCGATCCTGTGGTGCTTACCGAGTATTGAGGATAGAGCGGCAGGACAACGAGCTTTTCAACGTCGTCTTTTTTGATTTGAGCGATCGCCTCTTCTGTAAACGGATGCCAGTACCGCATCCCTACATATACTTCAGCGTCTTCACCCCGCTCTTCCAGCTTAGACTTGAGCGCGGCCCCTTGCTCCTCAGTAATCCGGCGCAGCGGCGAACCCCCGCCAATTTCGGCATAGTTTGCCTGAGAGGTTTTTGCTCTGCGGCTCGAAATGAACCAGGCTAGCGGCTTTTGTAGCGCAGGGAATGGAATGCGAATGATTTCTGGGTCTGAAAATAGGTTAAACAAGAAGGGCTGAACGTCCTCCTGCTTCTCTGGGCCACCCAAATTCAGTAGTAAAACTCCGACACGGCTCATAATGTCGCGTACCCTACGCTTAAATTAGCTTTCAGCTATCGTAACAACTAACGTTGTGCTGTGAACATTTCCTTTGCCGATCCCCTGGCCGATCTCCTCCTTAACTAGTGCATGACCATGCCGCCATCAACGTTCATGACTTGGCCGGTGATGTAGGCAGCGGCAGGATCGGCGGCGAGGAAGCGGATGAGGCCTGCAACTTCTTCGGGCTTGCCGTAGCGAGCCAGGGGGATGTATTTGAGAATTTCTTCGGTGTTTTTAAGATCGCCGGTCATATCGGTGGCGATGAAGCCGGGGGCGACGACGTTGGCCGTGACGCCGCGTGGGGCCAGTTCTTTGGCGATGGTTTTGGTGAAGCCGATGACGCCTGCTTTGGCGGCGCTGTAGTTGGCTTGGCCCGGGTTGCCCATCAGGCCTGCGACGGATGAAATGTTGACGATGCGGCCTGAGCGCTGTTTGAGCATGATTTTGCTGACCGCGCGGGTGCACAAGAAAACGCCAGTGAGGTTGAGGTCGATGACGGCCTGCCAGTCTTCGGGCTTCATGCGCAGAAGCAGGGTGTCGCGGGTGATGCCTGCGTTGTTGACCAGTACGTCAATGCGACCGAACTTGTCCATGGTGGCTTTGATCATGGCGTCTACCTGGTCGGCCTTTGAAACGTCGGCCTGCAAGGCGATCGCCTCTCCTCCTATCCCTTCAATTTCAGCGACTACTGCCTCTGCGGCCTCACTAGAGCGGGCATAGTTCACCACTACCTTTGCGCCTTCGGTGGCCAGCGCGATCGCTGTCGCCTTGCCAATACCGCGAGAAGATCCTGTGACAACGGCAACCTGATCAGCGAGCGCTTGAGTCATGATGGTGATCCCTATTCCTTTAAAAAACGTTCAATCACTGTAATATTTCGCGGGACAGCGGGGCAATCGCAGGGCACAAGCAGATATTCATCAAAAGATGCTTGATTAAGATCCCTAAATTATTCCGTGGTAATCTGCACACTGCTAGACCAGACAACTAGCATGTAGAAGTTATTTTTACCTTCACGAGTAACGCCCATGGCCGTCAAACAGCAGTTCAGCAGTTTTGAAGAAATGATCGGGGGCTCTGATGAGCCTGTTTTAGTGGATTTCTATGCCGACTGGTGTGGCCCCTGCCAAATGATGTCTAAGATTTTGGTGCAGGTAGGCTCCGAGATGAAGGGCGAAGTGAAAATCGTCAAAATTGACACTGAAAAGTATCCTCAAATCGCTTCTCAGCACAGCATTCACGCGCTACCTACGCTGGTTTTATTCAATCAAGGCCAGCCGGTTGATCGAATTGAGGGCGTGCTGACCGCTGAGCAGCTCACGGGCCGAGTTCGTGGCGTGCTAGGTGGCAAGGCATAGGCAAAAAAACGTAGGCTAAAAAGACGTAGGCTAAGACGGATATCTCGAAGGAGAAAGCTAAATGGGGCATGCGGGAAGTCGTCAAGCGCCGAGGGCACGAGCGAGAGTAGCCGTTGCACTCGGCGGAAATTTGGGTGACTCCCGCCGCATTTTGGCTGAAGCGATTGAGACGATTAATCGTGAGGATAATATTGCGGTGATCGCGCGATCGCCCCTTTACAAAACCGCTCCAGTCGGCCCGCCTCAGCCCGACTACATCAACGCCTGCATTGCAATAGAGACAACGCTAACGCCTAGAGCACTTCTCCGTAGACTGCTAGACATTGAGAATGCGTTTGGGCGGGTACGGAAGGAGCGATGGGGGGCCAGGTCGCTCGATCTTGATATTCTTTTGTTCGATCAAGAAATCATTGATTCGCCTGGATTAACGGTGCCACACCCGCGGCTACATGAACGCGCTTTCGTACTCGTACCGCTTGCCGAAATTGCGCCGCACTGGCGACATCCTATCTTTGCAAAAACAATTGCTCAGCTGCTCCATCAGCTCAATCTCAGTAGCGCCAGCAGCCCTCTAGAAGGTGTAGCGCGTCTGGAGCAGTGCGAATCGAGTACGACATAATAATTATGGAACTAGGACAAGAGCCCCCTCAGCTGCTCAAGCAAAAGCTGTTCTACGCCGGACGCAAATTTGATTACGAAGTCAACCGTATTAAGCTCCCCAACGGGGCGGTAGGCGATTGGGAGTGTATTCGGCACCCAGGCGGCTCGATGGCGGTTCCGGTTACAGCCGAAGGGCAGTTTGTGCTGGTGCGTCAGTACCGGTTTGCGATGCAGGGACGGCTGCTAGAGTTCCCGGCGGGCACCGTTGAGAAAGGTGAAAAGCCGCTGGCGACGATACAGCGTGAGATTCAAGAAGAAACAGGCTATAAGGCGGCGACCTGGAAGACGTTAGGACAGTTCCCTAATGCGCCTGGATATTCGGATGAGATTATTTACGCTTACTTAGCAACCGAGCTAACCAAGCTGGATGAGGCTCTAGCGCTAGACGACGATGAGGATATTGAAGTGGTACTGATGAGTGCTGATGAGCTAGAGAAAGCCATTTTGACCGGCGTGCCAGTGGATGCTAAGACGATCGCGGCTTTTTATATGGCGAAGGCTCACCTGTACTAGTCGCTATAATAAGGCCCAAACGTATCGAAAAAGATTGGGCTATGGCTGATGAGCTGGTGTTGTTTTGGCACCGAAAAGACTTGCGGATTCGAGATAATTTAGGACTGGCGGCGGCGCGCGATCGCACTTCCAAAGTCATTGGCGTCTTCTGCCTAGATCCCGGCATCCTCGACGGCGACGACATCGCCCCTGCTCGTGTCAAATATATGATTGGCTCATTAGCCGCCCTGCAAAAAAGCTATAAAGCAGCGGGTAGCGAACTTCTTATTCTCAAGGGCAATCCTAAAAAAGCAATTATCAAGCTTGCCAAGGCGCTTGAAGCCGTCGCCGTCTATTGGAATCGCGACGTAGAACCCTACTCTCGCCAGCGCGATACGGATATTGCACATGCCCTCAAAGACGAAGGCATTGAAATGCACACCAAGTTTTGGGATCAGCTGCTGCACGATCCGCACACCATCCAAACGGGGAGCGGCGATCCGTATAAGGTGTATGGCCCGTTTTGGCGGAACTGGATTGGTAAAGAAAAGCCTGCGGCTGTTGGAGAGTTCTCTAAAGCCACTGGGCTAAGCCCGCACGAAAAGGCAGTGGCCAATAAGGCGGGTAATATTGAGCTGCCTTCGGCGGCTGAGCTGGGCTATGAGTGGGAGAACGAGCTGCTGCTAGCGCCTGGAGAAAAGGCAGCGTTAGAAAAGCTAGCGGAATTTTGTGATGACCAGCGGGCGATCGCTGAATACGACGAACAGCGTGATTTTCCTGCCGTACCTGGCACCTCTACGCTTAGCGCCGCGCTTAAGTTTGGCACCATTGGCATTCGCACCGTATGGGAAGCTGCCGCTGATGCCTACAGCCGCGCCCGCAGCGACGAAACCCATAGCAACATCCGCACCTGGCAGCAAGAACTCGCGTGGCGTGAATTCTATCAGGGCGTGATGTACTTCTTTCCACTGCTTGCCGAAGGCCCGTACCGCGACCACTTCAAAGATTTTCCTTGGGACAATAGCAAAGACAATTTTCAGGCCTGGTGCGACGGTCAAACGGGCTACCCTATCGTCGATGCGGCGATGCGTCAGCTCAATGAAACCGGATGGATGCACAACCGCTGCCGCATGATTGTCGCCAGCTTTTTGACCAAGGATCTGATTATCGACTGGCGCTGGGGCGAGAAGTACTTTTTGCAAAAGCTATACGACGGTGATTTGTCAGCAAATAACGGGGGCTGGCAGTGGAGTGCTTCTAGCGGCATGGACCCGAAGCCGTTGCGAATTTTTAATCCGGCCAGTCAGGCTAAAAAGTACGACCCAGATGCGGAATACATTCGCGAGTGGGTTCCTGAAATTCGGCACCTCGATACGAGCGTGCTGATCACAGGCAAAATTCCTGAGCAGGCTTTGGAAGGCACAGGCTATCCGCTGCCGATTGTGGATCATCATCATCAGCAAGCAGAGTTTAAGGAGCGATACAAAGAACAGAAGGATAAGCAATAAGCTCTCATGAACTAATCAGTGTTTGGTGGCGTCTTTGATCGTGTTCGAGGTCATTTAACGATCTTTCTTCAGGGACTTGCGAAATACGATGAATACGACTGCTTCTGAGCCTTTGTTTCAAACTTAGCTTCCGGTTGAGGCCGAGTTAGAGCGAGTTAATGTGAATCAGCTTGACTTGGGTGCTTTGAATTTGAAGTCGCTGCTGACGACGCAGATTGGCGATCGCCCCAACCGTCAGCAAAACCGTCAGCACCGTCAGCAGCCAGCAAGCCATTACCCTCGCTGCCGACGCTCAAGATTATTGTTGAAGAACAAACCGCTACGCCTGAAGCGCCGCCACCTGCTCCTGAGTCTGATTTACCACCTGTCCTCTTAGATGGCTCTAACCCCAGATTTAGAGGGACGGGCGAGCTAGATATCTTGGTCGGTGGTGAGGGGCCAGATATGTTTGTTTTAGGTCACCGTGATGGCGCTTACTACACACAAGGTGGCCCGAGTCAGGACTTTGGGGTGATTATTGACTTCGAACAGGGCGATCGCGTTCGCCTTTACGGAGACGCTTCGCAGTATGTATTGGGCTACGACGCTGAAGCGAACAGTACGGCCATTGGCTATTTGGGCAGCGGCAGCTTTGAGCTAATTGGCGTCTTTGCCGATCAAGATATTTCAGGCCTGAGCCTGAGCGATAGAGCGTTCTACTACGTCGCTTAGCGCGTAAATGGACAGTACGACCGACGGCATGTTCGAGTACCTGTAGTCCCAAGCGCGCGTTCTTAAGCGCCAAAGCCTGACTTCTTCTTACTCTTCTTTTTTGAATTCTTTGAGCTTTTGGGTTTATCGCTTTTACCAACCATCTGCATGGCTTCTTGAAACAGATTATGTAGATGCAGAGGCACGCTGGCGCTATCGGGCAATTCTGGCGTTAGCGGTTTCTCGTACTTAGCAAGCACGCTATTTAAGTCGGATTTAATGTCGAACTCGGCGCTGTCTAATACTCTTTGCAACACGGGCTCTACCGCCTCACCGTGGCTCTGCGCAATCTGCTGCCACACGTGAGCGTTCGCCTGTTCATTTTCTAGATACTTCAGCACCAGCCTATCCAGCGCTTCCGTGTCATCGTTTTCATTCTCTAACAGCTCAACTAACCGGCTATAGTCCTTCAAAAAGGTTTGGCCCCATCGAGGATGAGAGAAGACCGTCACCTTTTCAGCTCTGCGTAAATCATCCGGCAGCGACACCTTCGGCATCACCATTTTGAGTGACTGCTTGCTCTCTAGCAGCTTCTTTGCAACTGCATTTTCCTCACCAACTTCACTCAACGCTGCCGAAATCTCTTCTTCAGAAACTCCTGCATCCTGGGCCATTTCCTGCAAAGACTTGTCACTATCTAGTCCAGCTTCAGAGAGCTGTCTTTCGGTCGTTGCCGCCTGATAGGCCTGCACTTTTTTATTGAGCTCGTAACCCGAGAGCGTCATTGGCGGCGTGCCAAAAAATTCTAAGAAATCGTCGTACTGCTGCTGAACAGATTCCCATGCGGCTTCTTTCAGCTCTGGGGCATCGCCGTACAAATGATGCGGAAACCATTTTTTGAAGTTGCCAATAGCAACGGCCAGTTTGGGCTTTCCTAATTTTCCTAACAGCGTTAACGGGCCTGAAAAGATCCAGCGCTCTGCTGTAATTGGCAGGAGACGAGCAAGCACGATCTCTCCAGGACTAAAGCGCGACATGACTTCTTCGGGTCTTGACGAATCGGTGCAGACCTCATAGGTTTTTTCGGTGAGCCAGTTCATGAGAACGTAGCCCTCGTCTGAAACCTCGCGAACGACAAACAGCCCGTTGAACGTACCTTGCCACTGCTTTAGATCGTCTTTTTTAGAAAGATCGGGGTTGTCTTGAATGAACAGGTCTATGATGGCGCGATCGCCCACTTTCCCCTCTGTCAAAAACATATCGACCGCTAAAGCACTTCGATCTAGACCCGATAAAACAGGCTGTGACCATCGGCTGAGCTGCTGGGCACTAAAAGACTCTAGGGCGGTGGCGATCGCATCTTCAGCATCAAACACAAAATCAGTTAGCGTCTGCTTTAGCTCGTAGTACTGGTCAATGGGTGCCATCTAGTTTTTGTGGGTGTCACACTGTGAGCACTGAGTGTATCAACAAAATAGGTCAACCAGATAAAAATCTGATTGACCTATTGGGGGTTATAACCTACCAAGAGCGGCTTAAAAGCATCCGCTATTTAGCAAATACGGGAGCAAACACGGGATTACCGCTAGTCCTTTGCAGCAACTTCTACGCAGTGCGCTTGGTGACGGCGTAGTAGATGAAGAGCGTGATGATAGCGCCAAGTACAGCAACGATAACACCTGGAATGGATAAGCCTGCTGCGGCTCCAGGCACAAATAAGCTAGCCACAAAGCCACCTACAACCGCACCGATAATCCCTAGTACCATAGTACCAATAATGCCTAAGCCCTGATGACCAGGGTAGATAGCTCGTGCGATCGCACCAGCGATAAGACCTAAAACAACCCAAGCAAGAATGCCCATGAAAAAATCTCCAAAAGAATGATATTGACCAACAGAAGGAATGTAAAAGAAGTTTTCTTTAGGCACGCTTTCTGTCTAAGTGGTTCCACTCTACTGGAGACTACAGCATTCTCCGTCAGCCGCAAGACATAAGCCCCCCTATACCCCTTGTATGATCCGGAATGTTCCGATAAAAGGCTGTATGCGCAATAAATACAGCCTTTCCTTTAGTTTCAATTAAGTCCGACGAGAAAATAAACATAAATTACAATCTCCCTCATCAACCTTTAACTTCCACTAAGGAGGGATACTTTCTGCCCCCAATTCGGAGTAATGTTGTAGCATCGCCTAATTTTTGTTTCAAAAGAGGACAATCTATATGTCTGCTTCTTTCCTACCTTCTGTGCTCGTACCTACCGTAGGGCTCGTATTTCCTGCGATCACTATGGCCGCTCTGTTCCTATACATTGAGCGCGGTCAGGCCACTACGTCCGACGGTACTTCTTCCACGTTTGGCCAGATCTCTGAAGACAGCCAAACCGACGTTGTATAGTATTTAGCCGCTACACATACGCTCACTAAAAAGCGACCTTTCAAAAGAGAGGTCGCTTTTTGTTTGTATTGTCTTTTGTCGGGCTAGCTCTAAATAGCAGAGCCAGTGCCCACGTAAGAACCATAGAAAAAGATGCCAACAACTACCAGCACGCCTGTGCCCGCAACTGTCGCAACAATCCACAGGGGAATTTTACCGTTTTGAAACATGAAACACTTCTCCTACTCACAACGTTAACGATCTTATCTTCTAGCTCGCTCTTTAGTTAAAGAAGTAGCTAGAGAACAACAAACCGGTCACAAAGACCACCAGCAAACCTAAGAACAAAGACGTTCGGTTAAGTTCTACGGGCTGCTTATTCGGATTAGTGGGTCTATCGGCCATGGGGGTATCTCTCCTTTGGGGCTCCTTAATTAAAGGTTTAGCGTTGAATGAACTGCATGGCGGCGATCGCGCCTAAAAAGAAAACGGAAGGCACGGCTAGCGCGTGTACAGACAGCCAGCGCACGGTAAAAATCGGATAGGTAATCGGCTCGTTGTTAGGGTTTCCACTCGTCATGGCAAATCTCCAAAGGGTCTTTTAGTCAGTTTTATCTCAATGCGTTGCTTTAGGCCTTGGGCGATCGCTCAAACGATGCGACCATCCAAAACCTATAATTTATCAACTATCGGGGCAGCACATTATCAGGGTTGTATCGGTTGTCGATAATGGGCATTTCCATTTCATTGCTAGGGTAGTACTCGTTAGGACGAGGCGTACCAAATGCGTCATACGCAAGGCCCGTCGAAACAAATAACCAGCCTGCAATAAACAAAGCAGGAATTGTGATGCTGTGAATAATCCAGTAGCGAATGCTCGTTACAATATCGCCAAAAGGTCTCTCACCGGTATCGCCAGCCATATCTTAAAATCTCCTAACTATCAGCAAATCAACACTTAATTAACATCATACGAAACTCTTACCTCTCCTCACAAGCAATCTGCGATAAATTCAGCAAACCTGTGAGGCCAGGGCTTTTTCGCTAGGTACAAAAACCTATTAAAGCGATCTACACAGAAGGCGCTGTTGCTACAGGTTCTTCTTCATATCGCAGCAAATAGCCACGCTGACCCAATACATAGCCGCGATCATCCCCTAAGAACTTAATTCGGTAGAAGTTAGTCGGCACGTTCTCTACGGCCTTATCCTTTTTCCAAGTTTTGCCGTCATCTGCACTCATTAGCAGGTTGCCGCTACCGCCTGTTACCCAAAGCTCTTCAGGCGTACGATAGGCCATATCTAACAGCCCCCAGCTAGAGGCAAATTCAGGGTTAATCGGCTCGGTAAACTCTTCGTAAGCTTCGCTCTCAGTTCCAAACTGAAGCTGACCACCTCTAGCAATCAGCCAAAGCAGACCGTCTTTATCGAAGCCCATGTTCTGCAAGCGCTTTGAATTTTCCCGGTTATGAGGCTGCCAAGCGTCTTGCCCGGGTAGCCAGGTAGAGTAGAAGTTACCGCGAGCGGACACTGCTACGTAGCGGCCTTCGGCGTCGCGTGTCATGTTGCGGACAACACCTACGGCTGACTGCACAAGGCCTTTCCACTGCTTGCCGCCATCTTTGGTCACGTAGATAGCGCCGATATCTGTAGCCAGCTCCGCCGAATTCTTACCGGTTGCCGTGATCAAAAGCGGCTGACCCGGCAGCTGCGGATCTAACGGAATATTTGACCAAGACGTGCCGCCATCCGTGGTGTGCAGCATGATGTTGGGCTGTCCCACTAGCCAGCCTTCGTTTCCTTCGAAATCGATTGAAGTAAAGGTGTACTGCTGCTCGCCCAGTCCTAAAATCCTGGGCTCCCAGGTATTACCCGCGTCTGTTGACTCCAGCAGCGTCGTGCGAGAGCCCACCAGCCAGCCGTGTTCGCCATCGGAAGCAAATGCCACATCTGAGATTGCAGCTTCAGTCGGTAGGGCAATGACTTCCCAAGGGTTCGTCGCTGTGCCTTCTAAGAAAACTCTGCCACAGCTCGTTGTCAAAGCTGCGACCATCAATAACACAAGGCCTTTCGTCCAAGCTTTTTGTAAGGCTTGTTTGTTTAGTGCCTTTTCTAAGTACTTTAAAACCGTCTGCATGACCACTCCAGCAAAAATCCCAATTGAAGTAAAAAAATAGTCTGTAGAAAATGTAGGCTAGCTCCATCACAGCTCATCGCCTATACAAGTCCGTACGGAAAGCCTCTACTGCAAGCCATAGAGGCTTAAAAAGAACAAAACGCCTATTCCCAACGCTCCAAAGATGAGCAGGTTCTTTTGACCAGGCGTCAGCTTATTGACACCAAAGCCATAGTTCAAATTCTCTTTAAATCCAGAGGCATTGCCCGCAGGCCCAACGTTGCTAAACTGCGTCGTACTCGCGCCGCATACTGTACAGCGCCAGTCTTTTGGCAGTTCTTTGAACTGAATGCCCGGTGGAATGTTTGCGCGGCTGTCTCCTTTGGTGGGCTCGTAGGTATAGCCGCAAGAACGACATTCAAAGCAGTCCATTTCGGCAGGCGTCGGCGGCTTAGGTTCTTTGCCTTCGGCCTTTTCCTTGTCACTGCCTTCTGGGCTCTTATTGGGGGGCGCTTCCTTGGACTTAACCAGAGGAATCATCTCTTCTACAGGCGGCGATTGCGCTGGGTCGAGGTTTGATTGTGGCTCTGTACTCATTGCTTCAATTGGAACCCGTCGCTAGTGAAAGTGCACGAAATATCAACGGCTAACCTATGAATAAAGCAAGCGATCGGGCAAGGCGACGAATGCTTAAGGCGAGCTGAAAAATCTGAGAAATCTGTTAACTATTATTGCATACGGCGGGTTTCATCCAGCAGTTGATGCTTGCTACGCTACGTCTTTTGATAAATCTGCCAGTTCACCTAAAATCTAGAGTCCATACAAGAACCCAGGCCGCTACAATAGGGAGGATTTTAGAACCGTTACGGGCGATCGCGTGTGTTTGTTTTAAGTGGATACGAATACTTTCTAGGCTTCTTAATTATCAGCAGCTTAGTTCCGGTAGTGGCCTTAGGTGCTTCTAAACTGCTCAGGCCAGCGAATGCGGGGCCAGCGAGCCGTACTACCTACGAGTCAGGCTGCGAACCGATTGGCGGCGCTTGGATTCAGTTCAACATTCGCTACTATATGTTTGCGCTGGTATTCGTGATTTTTGACGTAGAAACGGTGTTTTTGTACCCTTGGGCAGTCGCCTTTCACACGCTAGGGCTACTAGCCTTTGTAGAAGCTTTGGTGTTTATCGCAATTTTGGTGGTTGGACTCGTGTACGCGTGGCGTAAGGGAGCATTGGAGTGGTCGTAGATGCAGGTATTGGAGGATCAGGAATGAAGGCAGGCGCACTGCAAGGTAAAGGTCGGGGAATGTCGTCAAATGGGCCCTTAGATGGCATGAATCCTGGCGAGCGGATTATGAACCCTGCACAGAATGCAGGTATTACTCAGGACTTGTCTGAAAACGTCATTATGACGACCGTAGACGACCTGTACAACTGGACACGGCTTTCAAGTTTGTTTCCACTGCTGTACGGAACGGCCTGCTGCTTTATTGAGTTTGCAGCCCTGCTCGGTTCTCGCTTCGACTTTGACCGCTTTGGCTTGGCGCCTCGGGCCAGCCCCAGACAGGCTGACCTAATCATTGTGGCCGGTACAGTAACCATGAAAATGGCTCCTGCGCTGGTTCGCCTATACGAGCAGATGCCCAAGCCTGCTTACGTGATGGCTATGGGTGCCTGCACGATTACAGGCGGTATGTTTAGCTCTGACTCGCCCACTGCACTGCGCGGCGTGGACAAAATTATTCCGGTGGATGTCTATATTCCTGGCTGCCCACCTCGGCCTGAAGCTATTTTTGATGCGGTCATCAAGCTGCGCAAAAAGATTGCTGATGAGTCTATGCAGGAGCGTGGAAAGTTTGAAAGCACTCACCGCTTTTACACGCGTAGCCACAGCATGAAGGTGGTTGCGCCAATTCTAGACGGTAAGTATCTAGAGACTGGCACCAGAGAGAAGCCTTCTAAGGAACTGATGGCGGCGATGGGTATGCCGGTTGCGCTTGATGAGTCTAAGGACAAGCAGAAGGCAGACAAGGAGAACGCTTAGATGGCTGATAGGGAAGAGAAGAAGGCGGAAGGCGCAGCTGAAGAGACCGCTATTGTTGAAGCGGGTGAGGTCTCTACTTGGCTAAGTGAGCAGGGTTTTGCGCATGAGGTGATGGAGCGTGACCACTCTGGTGTGGAAGTGCTGAAGGTTGAGCCTGACTTTTTGCTGCCGTTTGCGACTGCGCTATATGCCAATGGCTTTAACTACCTGCGCTGCCAAAGTGCTTACGATTCTGGCCCTGGTCAGGAGCTGGTGAGCGTTTACGACCTTACTAAGCTAAGCGATGATGCCGATGCACCGGCAGAAGTCCGAATTAAGTGCTATCTACCGCGTGAAAATCCTAAAATTGCTTCGGTGTATTGGATTTGGAAGGCGGCTGACTGGCAAGAGCGCGAGTGCTACGACATGTACGGCATCGTATATGAAGGGCATCCGAACCTGAAGCGTTTGCTCATGCCCGAAGATTGGGAAGGCTTTCCGCTGCGGAAGGACTACATTTCACCTGACTTCTACGAGCTTCAAGACGCTTACTAGAAAGTTCAGTTTCTATTCACAGAACGAAAAGCTCTGCTGTAGTAAGTTTACGGTAGAGCTTTTTATTGACTTGGAAAACGGTTACGCGCAGGTGCAAAGACCTGTGCAGCTTTACCAGATCTGATGTAGCGCCAATGCCAGGGCTCGAAGGTGACGCCCTGCGCGTTGTTTTTTGGAAAGGACTGCTCAAAGCCGTAGACTTCGGCGTTCTGGAGTAGCCATTGGTAGGCAGCTGTCTCTTCGAAGCTGTATTTGATATCGGTTTCTGGTTGGTTGGCATCGCCAATATCGATAGCGTATCCGGTGTGATGCTCGCTGTGACCAGGCGGGGCGCTAAATTGCGCGGCCACTTCAGGGCTTCCCTTTCGCTGGATCTGATTCTCAAAGAGCTGTTCTTGGTCGGCAATGTTGCGAAAGCCTGAAATAGGAATGAGCTGCACGCCTTGATTAGCGGCGACGGCTTGCATATTCGCGAAGGCTTGAGCGGCCTCAGCGTCTAGTTCTTCTGCCCGCTCGTAGTTTTCGCGCACAAACGAGCCAATGCTAACGAGGTTGGATGTGTTTTCTTCGTAGGGTAGATGGCCATATTCAGCCTCAGGCACCTTTGCCGCAGATGGCTTAGTAGGCGCGGCGGCTACAGATGACTGCTCGGAAAGGTCTTCTTGTGGATAGGCGCTGGCATCGGGCAGAGTGGTAATGGTTTCGGAGTTAGGAACAGGAAGGGGCGTGGGGACTTTGCCCCGGATGATGCCGGTTGCGTCAGGTTCTTTGGGTCGGGTGATGATGACCGGGGTGTTTTCGGCGGCGATAGGCGATCGCGTATCGTTCAAAACGGCATCCGGCGGCGAACTCACCTCCAGCACCTTACCTCTGAGCGCTAGCCCGCCAATGACAATAACGATCGCCGTTACAATCGATATCGCCACGTACAGCGCGGACTTAGGAATAGCGTGGAAAAGCTTCATGAGCAGAGCACCTGTGTCCGAGGCAAAGATTTTAGTCGGGCTTCACCAGCTGCGAGGCCATCCACCCTTCTGCACCTGACTTGGGAAAGTATACTTTGTGCCAGGTAAAGCCGCCTGCGTCTTTAGCAGAATCGCGAATAAAGACGCGATCGCCTGGATAGGCAACGTGCGCGGTTCCGTAACTGGTACCCGGCCCAGACCGTACGTTTTTACTGCCCGCCTCACCCATCACGGTCGCATTCGTACTATCGACGGGAACCGTTGGTTTTGAATCGTCATACTCTTCCTCAGCGGGTCTTCCGGAGGGCTTTTCAGGTGGCTTTTGCGCAGCTGGTAATTTAGGAACTGCCGCATCGCCATCGACCTGAAGTAACTGCCCTGCAACCCAACCTGAGTTTCCGCTAGGCACGACGACGCGGTACCAGGGATTTCCGCCAGCATCGGTGTCTCGAGCCACGACTTTGACGCGATCGCCCACACTCACCGCATCGACAATCCCATAGTCCGTACCGGCCCCCGAGCGCACGTTTTTGCTTCCCGGCTGGCCCACAATCGTACTGTTTGCCCCCGGCACTGAAGCCGCTCGCGGCTGGGCCGGTACGGCAGGCTCAACAGGCGTAGGCGCTGGAATCTCTTCATCCTCGAGCGCTGGCTTTTCTTCTGGTTTTGCGTCAGCCTCACTGTCTGGCGTTTCTTCCTCAACGCTCCCAACCACTGCCGGTTGCTCCGAACCGCCAGGCGATAGCCTATCCATTACAAATAGCGCGCCCAACAGTACGCTAAAGCCCACCATGCCGCCAATGATGACAGCGTTTTTCCACTGACCGGAGGGGCGAGCAGGTTGCTGAACGGTGGCAGGATTGGCGGCATAAGCGGCCGTTGCCGGTGAGTCGATTTGGGTTTGGGCGCTGCCAGTGCCTTGATTAGTACCTTGATATGAGTAAGGCGCAGCGGGCGCAGCGGAAACAGTAGAGTACTCAGGTTCAGGCGGCGCAGAGACGATAGTTTGAGCAGACTGACGCGTCTCGGGAATGGCTGAACCGGGCGCAGGTGCCGCCATTCCGTTCAAAATGATGTTGTTTAGAATAGACTGCATTTCTTTGACAACAGGAAAGCGACTGCTGGCGCTCATATGCGTAGCGCAGTCTAGAAAATTGCCAAATTCGGGCGTTAGATTAGGCACGAGCTGTCGCCACATTAGCTCGCCCGTTGATGGGTCTACGTCAATATCCTGTGGAATTCTGCCGGTGAGCGCATAGATCGCCGTCATGCCGATGCTGTAGAGATCGCTGGCAAATACAGGACGCCCCGCTAGCTGTTCGGAAGGCATGTATCCAGGGGTGCCTACCACAATAGAGTGAGAGCTATTTTCGTGACTGTTGATCAGCGTATTCATCGTTTCTTTGACCGCGCCAAAGTCGATGAGTACGGGTTTGCTGTCGTGCGATCGCAAAATGATGTTGTCGGGCTTAATGTCGCGATGCACGATGCCTTCACTGTGTACGTGAGCGATGACAGGCAGCAGGCTGGCAACCAGGTTTTGAACCGTTTTCTCAGGCAGCGGGCCTTCTCTTTGCACGCGCTGCGTCAGCGTATCGCCTTCCACCCATTCTTCAACTAGGTAGAACTGATCGGCCTCTGAGAAGTAAGCGTATAGGCGAGGAATTTGCTCGTGGCCTTCACCTAATGTTTCTAAAATCGCCGCCTCGCGCTGGAAGCGATCTTTTACCATCTGGCCGGTTTGAGGATTGTCGTGAACCGGCTTGAGCTGCTTAAGAACGCACCGCCGATTAGAGGGCATTTGGGTGTCTTCGACCAAAAACGTTTTGCCGAATCCGCCATCGCCTAACACGCTCAGTACCCGATAGCGATTGCTGAGCAGTACAGGTGCTATGTCCTCAGGAGCCATCATTGCTTCGTCCTTAATAAATGTGCTGTCTTCTAACAGGAAAAATGTCCTATAGAACGCAGCTATTAATCATGAATACGCGCTCCGGCAATTCTATTCCCGAAGGGCCAGCGCACTCGCTTTTACTTTAAAGGCTGGTTTGAGCCAAGCTAGCGTTTGATTATACAAATTGCATATTGCCGGTTGGGGCTAATTAATATTGTTTCCTACATTTCTCGTGCAAACCCGTACGACAATACCGTTACAACAGTCTACAAACGCTCCGGCTAACTCTCTTCAAATGGCTATCAATTCATCTGAGACCCTGCTGACAAGTCCCTTTATTGAGCTCAACAATCGCGGCAAGCTGCTCCGGTTTGATCTGTCTGAAGACGAGCACCGCTTGGGTAGAGACAGCGCCTGGGCAGATTTGGCAGTGCCTGATAGCGGCTGGGAGGTGATATCAGGAAAGCATATCGTGTTTAGGCGAGAGGGCGTTGGCGGAGCCACTCCAGGGGAGTATCGCTACAGAATTTATGATGGCGACGGGCAGGCCAAACCCAGCACAAACGGCCTGTTCATGAACCATACGCGCATCAAAGCTCAGCCCGGTTGCCTGCTACAGGACAACGCTCAGTTGCAGATTGGCCAGAATCCTCAAAACATGATTTTGATGGACTATACGGTACGACCCACAGCACCTGTTACGGGCAATCGACCGAGTACGTCACGGCTAAATTTGCGATCGCTGCAATCTCCCAAGGTAGAGCTAGGCCGCGAGCCCGAAAATCAGGCGGCAGCAATGCTGCTAGATGCCCCTTCCGTTTCAAGGCGTCACGCCTCTATTTCGCGGGCTGAAAACGGCGCTTACACACTGCGCGACCATAGCGCGAACGGCACGTTTGTGAATAAGCAGCGGCTCAAAGCTCCGCATAAGCTAAAAGACGGTGACACGATTCAAATCGGGCCGTTTACGCTGCTGTATCAGAACGGGCTGCTAGAAATTTTTGATAGTGGCGATCGCATTCGCCTAGACGCCCTCAACCTAGTGCGCACCGTAAAGTATGCCAACACCGAAAAGACCATCCTCAACGATGTCTCCTTAGCCATTGAACCCGGTCAGCTGGTCGCGATTGTTGGCGGCAGTGGCGCAGGCAAATCTACGCTGATGAAAACGCTGCTCGGCATCGCGCCCACTACCTCAGGTGTCGTCCTCCTAAACGGAGATGATCTGCGACGTAACTTCGATCTCTACCGTAGAGACATCGGCTACGTTCCCCAAGATGACATCGTTCATCGCGACTTAAGCGTTGAAGAAGTGCTTTCCTACGCCTGTCAGCTTCGCTTGCCACCAGATACTGATATCGACGAAGCCATTACAAACACGCTGAATTTGGTAAAGCTCAGCCACGTTCGGCATACCGTCGTTCATCAGCTCAGCGGCGGCCAGCGAAAGCGCGTCAGCATTGCAGTTGAGCTACTGGCCAATCCAAAGCTGTTCTTTTTAGACGAGCCCACGTCAGGGCTCGATCCAGGCCTAGATAAAAAGATGATGGAGCTGCTGCGAGAGCTGGCCGATCAGGGGCGAACGATTGTGCTGGTGACCCATGCCACGAGTAATTTGGAAGTGTGCGATCGCGTCGTTTTCATGGGCAGCGGCGGTCAGCTCTGCTACTTTGGCCCGCCCGCAGAAGCCATGACCTTTTTCCAAGCTCCTAGCCCTGACTTCAAACACTTTGCCGACATCTACATTCAGCTAGACGAAGGCAGCACAGACGCCGAACGCAATCAAAACGTGCAGTACTGGGCCAAGCGGTTCAAAAGCTCGCCCATACACCACCAGTATGTAGAAACCGCGCTAGCCACTAGTCAGCTCGGCGGCTCGACCCCTCGACCCAAGCGCCGCAGAGCCTCCGGTATCCGGCAGTGGCAGATTCTATCCCGACGATATCTAAACCTAGTCCTGCGCGATAGATTCAGCCTGATACTGCTCTTCTTCACCGCGCCCATCGGCGTTGCCCTTTTGCGCCTAGCCTTACGGGGCGAAAGCCCAATTGCCGAACCCGTCGTGCCAATTCCACCCGAGCACGCACCTATGGCCCTGCGCGTTCTCTTCGTCTTCACCTGCGCGACCATTTGGGTTGGCCTCTCTGGTACCGCCCAAACTATCGTCAAAGAAGCGAATATCTACCTCCGTGAACGCCTGGTCAACCTCCGGCTCGTTCCCTATCTCGGCTCCAAGTTCTCCATTCACGCAGCTCTCGCCATCATCCAGGCGCTGCTGATTATCCTTGTCGTCATCATCGGCTTCGAGTCACCAAATCCTGAACTTTTCTCCTGGCCCTTAGGCCTTCTAGTCACCACTTTCCTCACGCTAATTGCCAGCACAAGCCTGGGCTTGATGATTTCATCTCTGGTCAAAAATCCGACTCAGGCCAATAGTGCGCTGCCCCTGTTGCTGCTGCCGCAAATTATTTTCTCCGGCATCCTGTTCGACCTTGACGGTTCAGCCCGCTTGATTTCCTGGCTGATGGTGAGCCGCTGGTCTATCGGTGGCTACGCAGCTTCTTTAAATGTAAACAGTATGGTGCCGGAGGCTGTAGAAGGCATGTCGCTACCGTTTGCAGGATCTGCTGCGTATGATGCGACCTGGGAAAATTTGGCGCTTAATTGGGGCGTGCTGTGTGTGCATAGTCTGGTGTGCTTGAGCGTTAGCCTATGGCAGCAAAAGCGTAAGGATGTGTTGTGAATGCAGCCATTAAATGAGCAATACTTTTACACCCAAAAGGCATATCGCCTTTACGTCATGGAGATCAGCAATGCTATGGAATAGATCTTATCGCCCAAGAACGCTGGCATATGAAGGCTTTAGCCGAATCGCTTCCTGAAAAGCTGCTTCGGCTTCATCGCCGTTTCCCTGAGCAAACAGAGCTACACCCAAGCCGTAGTGAGCGTCTGCAAAATCAGGATCAATCGCTAGCGCAGCTTGGTAGGCGGCTTCTGATTCTTCGTAGCGCTTTTGAAAAAGTAGCGCATCACCTAAGCCGCGATGAGGTCGAGCCAAAGCCGCATTTAGCTCAATTGCTTCACGATAGGCGGCTTCTGATTCTGCATGACGCTTTTGAATGTTGAGGACAGAGCCTAGGTTATTGTAGATATCCGATGAGGGCTTGATGGCAAGCGCGCTTTGATAGGCCACTTTGGCTTCGTCGTAGCGCTGCTGCTGTTCTAGCAAGGTGCCTAAGTTATAGTAGGCATCGTCGTACTCAGGATTAAGTCGGATAGCTTCGCGATAGGCGGCTTCTGCCTGACCTAATCGCTCGCTTTGTCTGCTGATAGCAACGCCTAGGTTGTAGTGCACGTCAGCTATGGTCGAATCGCTGGCGATCGCACTTCGATAGGCGGCTTCTGCTTCTGCAAACCGCTCTTGTGAGGCCAATGCCACGCCCCAGGCCGCATAGCCCAGCGCTGAATCGGTCTGAATAGCGGCTTGAAAGGCGACTTCAGCCTCGTCTTCACGCTCCTGAGCAAATAGCGAAAGGCCTAATCCGCTCAAGGCTTTAGCATCCGTCGGAAGCGTCTCAATCACGTCGCGCCAGAGCATTTCTGCTTGTGTATAGTTGCCTGCGGCCTGCGCTTCAAGAGCATCCTCTCGGATACGCATGGGCGCGTCTTGGGCCTGGGCAAATCCAGTACCGCCTGCGAGGAGGGTAAAACTTAGGGCAGCAGCAATAAAGGGGCGCATTGAAAGAAAGACGGTAAGTGTCAATCTAATCTAGCAAGATCTGCCGATATATACGCTGCTGAATCAAATTTTTCAATATTTCTAGAGCTAGTGATTGAATAAGACTTGTTCGTAGCGATCGCCCGCAATCTCCCAGGTAAATCCTTCCTCAATCATCGCCCGCCCATTCTCTGAAAGTGTCCGTCTTAGCTCAGCCGAATCGAATAGTTGCGTGATCGCCTCCACATATTCCTCAGCCGTATTCGCCCGCAAGGCCCGCAACGGAACCGTGCCGTCATCCACCGTTAAGCCTTCTAAGCCGCGATCGCTTGCCACCACCGGAATCCCCGCCGCCATCGCCTCCAACGTCTTATTCTTAATGCCGTAGCCCGTTCGCATCGGTACCACACACACTGTGGACTCGTGTAAATAAGGCGTCATCTCTGGCACCTTACCTGTCACTGTGACACTCTCAATCTCTCCTAAAGCCTCTACTGCCGCACCCGGACGTGCCCCAACGAGCGAGAGCGTTGCCTGCGGATATCGCTGACGAACAAGCGGAAAAACGTCCTTTGCTAAAAACGTAACGGAATCAATATTTGGCAGGTTGTCCATCGCGCCGATAAAGACCAAGCTATGCCCGCCCGGGTCTTTCTTTCGAGGTGTAAACATGTCGAGATCTACGCCGTTGGGAATGACGACGATGTTGTGATCGGTGGTGAGTTCTGCCATTTGCCTATGGTCTTCGTCGGTGGTGACCACTAGGTGAGAAAACTTTTGGCAGTAGCGCTGTTCGTAGCGTTTGAGCAGGGGGAGGTTTAGGCGATCGCGCCAGGGCTTTTCAGCGGTTCCCCCCGCTAGCTGATGCGCGCACGTTCCATACACCGAACTATGAATATTCACCACAGACGTGGCAATATGCTGGCTCACATTCTCGGGCACATACGACTCATTCACGCTGTGCTCGCAGGTAATGGCATCGAATTCACCGCTCAAGATCTGCTTATCGACCCAGCGTTGCATTTCCTCTGAATGGTTACCGCGCACGCTCGGCGGCACGCCCTCTATCGCAAACTGCACCAGCCGCTGAACCTTTCCTAACGGGCTTGTTCCGCCACTATCTGAAGGCCGCTGGAAAACAGCTAGCTTATCAACCCAGGTTTCGAGCGCCGAAATTTCCTCGTCCGTTACGTTACCGGCTCTTAGCGTGGCCAAAGCGATTTGATGTCCCTGTTGCTTAAGATGCTTGAGCAGGTTAAACGTTCTGACTGAAGTGCCGCCTCGCGTGGGTGGATACGGGAACGTGGCGGAAAGCATCAGGATATTCATAGCGGGTTAGTCGGTAGCAGGATGGAGTGCTGGCAGGGAGGCCTTTTGCTTCGCTTGCTCGGGCAGTTTGGCTTCCTGTTGGCCTAGGTCACGCGACCTGGCACAGTAAATGTCCAATGGCGTTATTAGCATATCGACGGTCGGGCCTTTTGCTAAAATGCGCTTCGTAGCGGCTTGAGGAAGTTCTTTGAGTGCCCACCGCAGCAGGCTACGGTTTTGCTCTTTTTTAGACAGCCGCCAGGACAAATCTACGCCGTGTAGCTCGTGCAAATAGCGGTTGGATTTGCCGTAGCGGTACCACTGAGCGCGCAGCTCCTTGAGGGTTTGCCGGTGGCGATGCTGAATCGTGGCGTTGGCGGCGTAATGAATCTTCCAGCTGCTTTCTTTTTGCACTCGCCAGCAAATGTCAGCGTCTCCACCCGTCGTAAGATATGGGCGAAACAGGCCAACGGCTTCGAGTGCTTGCCTGCGGATGCCTAGGTTTGCGGTTTGGCCATAGGGACAAAACTTGTGGGCCAGCGTGTCTTGCTGGCTCATAATGTGTTTGCGTTCGGCGTAGCTTTCTAGCAGCGTCGTGCCGGGAAACGCGGTAATTTCGCCTGCGACTAAGCCAATAGCTTTGTCTTTGAAAGGTTGAATTAGGCTGGTGAGCCAGTTGGGCTGTGGGTAGCAGTCGGCGTCGGTGAAGACGAAGAATTCTCCTGTGGCAGCGCGGATGCCAGTGTTGCGGGCGGCATAGGCACTTTGAATGTCGCGTTCGCTAAGGACTTTGAGGGTGAGGTTTGCGGCGGTGAATGTGGCTTGGGCAGCGGCTAGGAGCTGTGGGGTGCGATCGCGACTCCCATTATCCACCAGCAAATACTCAACTTTGTCTGCTGGATACGTCTGCGCCATCAGGCAGTCCAGCAGTCCTGGCAGATCTTGCTCACCGTTGTAGATAGGCACAATGACCGAAATCCCAGGGAAGTATGAGGGAGAAATATCTACAGTCATCACCTGTCGAAAGAAAAGAACGAATCAACCCATGTTATATCAACAGATTGTGCCAGCTCACCCGAGCACAGTCTTCAAAAACGGCCTTGCTTCAAGATAGTCTTGTACGATTTAGCGTGCCCATCACATCGTTCTTATCAAAGCCCATATCAAAGACCATTAATCAGTCCTTTTAAACCCTTCACCTCCTGTGCCCAAAGATTTGACCCGTCCCAAGGTAAGCGTCGTCGTTCCTACCTACAACCGCGCCGATATTCTGCCCTATGCAGTAAAAAGCGTCCTAAATCAAACCTACACAGATTTTGAGCTGATTATCTGCGACGATGCTTCCCCTGATCACACTGCCGAAATTGTTGGCCGCTGGGCAGATCCTCGCATCCAATATATCCGCCATCCTCAAAATATCCAGCGCAGCCGTAACATGCGCTCTGGCTACGAAGCGGCTAAAGGCGAATACTTCATCAAGTTCGACGACGACGATGCGCTCACGCCGACCTTTTTAGAGAAGACCGTTGCCATTCTTGACGCGCGACCCGACGTAGATTTTGTTTGCACCGATCACTGGATTATCAACGCTCGCGATGAACGCGATGAAGAAGCCACGGCTGCTAACTCTGCAAAGTGGGGCAAAGATCGCATGGGTGATGGCGTGATTGATGATTTGGTCGCCGAGACCTTTTTGCACCAAAGCCTGCAAGTGGGCTCCTCACTCTTTCGCAAAAGCAGCCTGGATGCTGTGGACTTCATGCGCTTTGAAGCAGATGGCTGTGAGGACTTTGATCTTTTAATTCGATGCGCTTTGGCCAATCAGACGGCCTACTTCATTCCCGAGCGCCTGATGGAATACCGCTTTCACGGCGGGCAAACGAGCCTAAAGCAGGATATTCATTTCCTCACGGCTAAGTCTTTTTGTTTGGATAGCTATCGCTTTTCGCATCGGCCTGAGCTTGAATCAGCGAGGCTCGGCAAGCTCAACGGGCTTAAGCAAGTGTTAGCGATGCGTCTAATTGAAAAGGGTGAAACTCAGCGTGGGAGACAGCTTATTAGTGAGCTGAAAGCGGCTGGCACACTGTCTAACCGGGCTAAAGTCGGGCAGGTGCTATCGTATCTACCGAGCGGGATTCGGAAACTTGCTTTTCAGGGTTTTCGTCAGGTTCGCCCTAAAGATTACAGTGAGAAAGTACGCAATGCTGCCGGATAGTCCTTTTTATAAACGATGGAAGCTATGTGGATTGCTGCTGATTTTGGCGGTTAATTTGGCTTGGCTTGGGCTGGGAAGGTCGCAGAAAACGGTTTCGGCTTCGGAAGAAATAACGCAGGGACTGGAAGAGTCTGTAGAGATGGTGGAAGCGATCGCCCCACTCCCCAAACCCAGCTATCGCACCTACGAACTGCCGCAAGCGACTGTACATGTTGTGAGCGTGCCTGCTTGGCGAGATATTTCAATCGCGGTAGCCGATGAGCTGAAAACGGTTGAGGATTTTGCGCTTGAGACAGAAGGGGCGATCGCGATCATCAACGCCGGATTCTTCGATCCCAACAACGGCAAAACCACCTCATACTTAATTAGCGAAGGCCAAAATGCGGGCGATCCGACCGAGAATGAAAGACTCACGGGCAATCCGAAGCTACAGCCCTCTACTCCCACAAATCTTCAACCGCTCTGAGTTTCGAGTTTATGACTGTCCTTTGGCCAATATGATTCACCCGTACGCCATTGAGCTACACGATGTGCCAGCACCTGACGGCTGCACGATAAAAACTGCCCTAGGCGCGGGGCCTCAGCTTTTGCCTGAAGATACGGGTGAGATTGAAGCGTTTAAGACGTATGAAAACGGCGAGCTGGTGCGAGATGCAATTGGGAGTATGGGGCCGAATGCTCGGAGTGCGATCGCCATTCACCCAGATGGCAACCTTTCCCTAATCATGGCCGCTCAGCGCCTAGATGCACGCGGCCTGACCCTATTCGAACTCACCGAATTTGCCACCTCTATTGGCGCAACTCAACTGCTAAACCTAGATGGCGGCAGCTCATCTTCTCTCTATTACGACGGGCAGGTATATTTAGCGCGACTTGACGGCGAAGGCAATCTCATTCAGCGCCCGGTAAAATCCGTCATTGTCATTAAATAATCAGTCACCTAATACACGCGAGTGCGTCCACTGATGCGTCTGTAACTTTGCTTGGCCTGCAACCACCACCGCACCCACATAATCTTCGGGCAAAGCTATTAGGTTCAGATGCCAGCCTTCAGCGCAATCTTCAGGCACACGAACCAGACAAGGCGGCGCTAGCTGTACTTCTACCGTCTGCATCGACTGAATTAATCCTAAGCCAATTGCTTTTAAGTACGCCTCTTTGCATGTCCAACGCTGCAAAAACGCCCGCAGATGTTTCTCTACAGGCATTGCTTTAACCTGCGCGGCTTCTGCTGCCGACAAACAGCGATCCATCATGCCTTCTAGTCGGCTAATCGGCTTGAGCCGTTCAATATCGATGCCAACTTTTTGCTGATAGCCCAGCACACACAGCGCTAGTTCTCCAGAGTGCGAGAGGTTGAAGTGAAAGTTGCAAGGTTGATCGGATGCTGTGGCTTGGGTGGTGGCGTTAGGGGCGCTATCTATCGCTGGTTTGCCGTATTTGCCGTAGCAGAATGCGATCGCCTCCGGTGCCTGATCAAACTCCTTACTCAGCAAATGCCGCAGCGTTCCCCGTGTCACTACATAGCGGCGCCTGTCATCTGCAAACTTAAAACGGTTAGCTCTGGACTTTTCGTCCTGTGAAAGGCACGTAAAGTAATGGCTTAAGGTCGTTTCTGGCACCCGTAGCGGAATTTCCCAAACCTGAACAACCTCACTCATTGGCTCTCAAACCCTGTCAGTCAATTGCTTTTAGTCACTTTGCCCTTATTCACTTTCTCAGATTGGCATGGGCTGGTGAATTTTATTTACAGAGGCAACGCAAAAGGTTGTTGATTGTGTAAAGAGTACGGACGCCAGTGTTTTTATCTAAGTAGGGTATGCCAGTATTCTTGCTTATAAGCCCACACTATTAGGTGCTCGAAAGCGCTTAATATCGTCAGTCCTTCAGAGGTTTTACGATGAAACTCGAAGCTGACGCTCAACCATAGCCCCAAAAATACTGAATATGTAGGTCTAGCTATACAGGTTAAGCATATTATCCTTACGTAAATTGCCCCATTTGCGATGGTTTAACTTAAGCAGGCCTATTTTCTCACTGAAATAATTGCGACTTCTTGGCATCAGCAATGGTTTATTCTCCGGCTAAAAGCACACCACCCAAAGAAAATAGGAGCACTCGGGGCACATCGTCTGCACAACCTTCAAACGCAGATGGTCACGAGGCACAGCCCGCCCAGTTTTCTACGCTTGTTGAGCTACTTCAGCACCGAGCTAAAGCGCAGCCCAATGACTTGGCCTATCAGTTCTTGATTGATGGCAAAAAGGAAGGCGCCGCGTATACGTATGCGCAACTGGATGAGCAGGCGCGGGCGATCGCGGCTCTCCTCCAACAGCAAAAAGCAAAAGGAGAACGTGCCTTACTCCTCTATCCACAAGGTGTAGAAGTCGTCGCGGCCTTTTGCGGCGCACTCTACGCAGGCGTTATCGCCATTCCCGTACCGCCACCCGATGCAGGCCGTATGAAGCGCACCCTTCCGCGCCTCCGCGAAATTATCAAAGATGCTGAAGCCACCATCGTGCTCAGCAATGCCCGCATCATCGAACTCATTCAGGGCTCCGATATCGACTTCCCAGAATTCGACGATATGCGTTGGATTGATACCGAAGCGGTAGACGTTGAGCTAGCCAAAGAGTGGAAAGATCCTGAAGTCAACAAAGACGTTTTGGCTTACTTGCAGTACACATCTGGCTCTACTTCTACTCCAAAAGGCGTGATGCTCAGCCACTACAATTTGCTGCATCACTCCGACTACCTACAGCGCGGCTGCGGCTACCGCGCAGACGGCCCGACCGTCACCTGGATGCCTTATTTCCATGACTATGGATTAGTTGAAGGGCTCATTCAGCCGCTCTACAACGGTGCACCTTGCTACATCATGGCTCCGCTAGCTTTTGTAAAACGCCCACTGCGTTGGCTACAGGCGATTCAAAAGTACGGTGCGACCCACAGCCAAGCGCCTAACTTTGCTTATGAGCTATGCCTGCGTCGCATCAAACCTGCCAAACGCGAAGGACTGGACTTGAGCGGCTGGCTGAGTGCAGGCAATGCTGCTGAACCGATTAACCCTCGGGTAATGCGTGAGTTTGTAGAAGCCTTTTCTGAATACGGATTTAGCTGGGAAAGCTTCTCGCCTGCTTACGGTTTGGCCGAAGCAACGCTGCTGGTTTCTTCAACGCCTGTAGGCACGGCTCCTACAGTTTTATCGCTAGAAGCAAGCGAACTTGAGAAAGGGAAAATTGTGCTGGCGGAAGCTGAGTCTGCCTATATTCGTGAAGCCGTTAGCTGTGGCGCGCTGGTTTGTGAAACGGAGGTGGCTATCGTCAATCCTGACAGCCTGACGCGATGCGCTGCCGATGAAGTGGGTGAGATTTGGGTGAACGACCCTGGCGTAGCACATGGTTACTGGCAGCGGCCTACTGCAACGAGAGAAACGTTTGAGTCTCGGATTGCTGATGAAGGCGCGACTCGCTACTTGCGTACGGGCGACCTAGGCTTTTTGAAAGACGGTGAGCTTTACATCACGGGCCGCATCAAAGATCTGATTATCATTCGCGGGACAAACCACTACCCGCAGGATATTGAGTGGACGGTGCAGCAGACCGACGCGGCGATGCGGCCTGACTACGGCGCTTGTTTCTCGATTATTGAGGACGGTGAGGAGCAGCTGGTGGTGGTGCAGGAGATAGAGCGATCGCGCCAAAACACCATGGATGCTGAAGAACTCATCACTGAAATTCGCCAGTCTATTTCTGAAGCCCACGAGCTACAGGTATATGCCGTTGCCCTGGTTAAATCAGGCAACGTTCTCAAAACATCCAGCGGCAAAATTCAGCGGCGTAAGTGCAAAACCAGCTTTTTAGCTGGCGAACTAGAGGTGCTTGCCGACTGGAGTGAAAACCCACGGCTCACTGCCAAGGTTCGGAACTTGACAAGTGAAGTTGAGTCTTTAGCGAAAACGCTCGCAAACAAATAATAAGGAGGGATGCATCAATGACGCTTAAGCAATACCAGCTCGCCGAGCAGCTAGAGCAAGCACTGGGCAATCCCCAGAGCTCAGACAGCCTGATATCCTTTCAGCGCACTGCTGAACTGGATGAAGCCGAACAGTTTCCTCACGAAGAGATTGAATGGCTCTACAACTGGGGCTTGCAGCACTACTACATTCCAACCGAGTGCGGCGGAAAATTCACCTCGTTTGAAGAGTTCGTGGCCTTTGTCCGCGTACTCGCGCGCCGCGATCTCAATGTTTCTATCGCCTTTACCACCTTATTTTGGTCATTCCTCACCTGGATGGCGGGCACCGAAGCGCAGAAAAAGACGCTCTCGAAGCTGATGCGTGAAGACCACACGGCGATGTGCCTGTCCTATTCTGAGCGTAATCATGGCAGCGATCTGGTGGGTGGAGGTGTAACCGCAACTAAAGTTGAGGGCGGCTATTTGCTCAACGGTGAAAAGTGGCCTATCAACCGCGCCACCATTTCGGGGGTCACCTTTGTACTGGCTCGCACCGATCCAGAAGGCGGTAATCGCGGCCTTTCACTGTTTATGGTGGAGAAGAAAGACCTCAACCCTAGTCAGTTCTACAATCTGCCCAAGATTAAAACCCACGGCATTAAAGCCGCGGACATGAGCGGCATTGGTTTTAGCGACTGCTTTGTGCCTGAAAGTATGCTGCTGGGCAAAGAGGGGCATGGACTAGAGCTAGGCCTTAAGGGCTTTCAAATTACACGGGCGCTGTGTGCCGCTTTCTCGCAAGGTGCGGCGGATACCTGCTTACGAACCACGCTCAACTTCGCCACCAAGCGTAAGCTCTACAACAAAACTGTCATCGACATGCCCCACGCGCGGCGTACGTTGTCGAATGCCTTTCTAGATATTCTCATTTGCGACTGTGTGAATATCGGAGCGGCCCGAGGCTTCCATGTGGCTACCGATCAGTTCAGCGTATGGTCTGCGGTTGATAAGTACTTTGTGCCCGTGACGCTAGAGCAGGTGATGAAAGACACTTCTGTGGTGTTGGGCTCTCGCTTTTACATGCGTGATGAGCACGATTCAGGGGTCTTTCAAAAGGCCTTGAGAGATAGTGCCATCATCAGCATGTTCGATGGCAGCTCGGTTGTGAACCTGCATGCGCTAATTCTGCAAAGACGGCAGCTGGCGAAGGCGCGGGTGAAGATCCGCGATAAGCCTAAAAAGCTCGAAGCCATGAAGGCTCGCTTAGCGAAAAGCTTCTCGCTCGCTCAAGACGTACCCACGTTTGAACCTAAGAAGCTAGAGCTGATTAGCCGAGGTGCTGATGATGTAATGCAGGGCTTGGAGTTTGCGCTGGAGCAGCTTAAAGATCTTCAGCTTAAAGAACTCCAGGGTTCTGAAGATCTGACGCTAGACTCAACCGTTCTTTCCCAGGTGTTGGAACTTGGGCAGGTCATTCTTGAAGAATTGGACGCTCAAGATCAGCTGATTACGCAGTCGGCCTTTGAGCACGGGCACGACCAGTCGTTTGAAAGCTTTGAGCTGGCGAAGCGGTATTGCTATTTGCACGCTGCGATCGCCTCCATTTTCATGTGGACGCACAACCGCCATCTCACCGCCGAACTCGGCACCTTCTTTGCCAAAGGCGAATGGCTCGTCCTCAGCTTGCACCGCCTGCTTTCTCACTTCCGCCTGTCGCTGACTCCGCCCCCAGCGGCCTATCACGAAAATGTAGCTCAGCAGCTATTGCAGCTACATGCGAAAGGGAAAATGTTCTCGATCGTGCCTTTTCAGCTTGCGGCTTCTGGCTCAAGCGAAGCCAGCTTGCAAAACTTCAACTCAGCCAACCCTATTAACCAGGAGACTCCTACCTATGCAACAGCTACAAACTAAAACTGCTACCCAAGTCGAAACTAAGGCCTCCCCTGTTGAAGCCATTCAAGCTTGGCTTGTTGAGCAAATTGCTGATGTGCTTTCAATCGAACCTAGCACTATAGAAGTTGCACAGCCACTCACTCGCTATGGCTTAGATTCTATTGATGCGGTCACCTTGGTTGGTGACTTAGAAGACTGGCTTGATCTGGAGCTGCCATCTACCCTGCTATGGGACTATCCCAGCATCGAGAAAGCTTCTGTATTTATGGTGGAAGAGTACGACGTAAGCATTTGATGATGTTGCGCCGCCTGAGCTGCTAGGGCATTTTGCTCATAGTGGCTCATAGTCACCAATATTGATTAGAAGAAGCAAAGACATTGAATTTCTCTGAATTTTCATTTTGGTGGGTGTTGCTCCTTACAAGCGTCCCCTTCTTTACGGTGCGCTATTTGGGCAGGCAGTTTGACCGGTGGAGCGATCGCGCTGACACCATCGGTCTGGCGGCCCTCTCCCTGCTGCTTTTCCTCAACGCCAGCCGCACTAGCTTTGCAGTCTTTCTGTTTGAAATTCTGTTCAACTACTTTCTAGTCAGCCTCATGCTGCGCTGCGAAGGCGACGAACAGGGCAAAAAGAAAGCACGTCTAATCGCCACGGCCATTATCGTATTTGACGTAGCCGTACTTGCCTACTTTAAGTACCTCACCTTTTTTATAGAAGACTTTATTGGTCTGGCTACGACGGTTCCTGACAACTGGCAGTCAGGCTTTCCGCTTCCTGTCTTCAAGAATATTCCGCCCGGCGTTTCGTTCTACACCTTTCAAATGGTGGCTTTTGTGGTCGATTCGTTTACAGCGCGGCGCAAAAAGCCAATTAAGCTGCTGGACTACATCAACTTCGTCTCGTTCTTCCCACAGATAGTCGCTGGGCCAATCGAGCGTAGAAGCAAGCTTTTACCCCAAATTCAGAACTTTAAGTTCAAGTTCACCCTAGACAATTTCGATGTAGGCATGCGCTGGCTGTCGCTAGGCATGTTCATGAAATTTGTGCTGGGTGACAACATCGCACCCTATATCAATTCTGATAGCGCAGGTATGGCAGAAATTGCTAATCCCTGGCTGGTTTGGTTTTACGCCTTCTTATTCACGCTGCGAATTTACTTTGACTTCGGCGGCTATAGCTTTATGGCGGTTGGCATTGCTCGTATTCTGGGCGTCAAGCTCACCATCAACTTTCTTTCACCCTACACCTCGCAAAGTATCAACGAGTTCTGGCGGCGATGGCACGTTTCGCTGAGCACCTGGTTTCGGGACTATGTGTTTTTGCCTTTAATGGGCAAGCGCAAGAAGTGGGCGGCGTTTTTTCTTTTCATTACGTTTACGCTGTCGGGCTTTTGGCATGGTGCGGCGTGGAACTTCATGATTTGGGGTGCGTATCACGGCGGGCTGCTGCTGCTGCTGCGCTATGCCGGACGGCCTTTTTCACGGATGACGAACAAGTTTGTCAAAAAGCCGCAGATTGTTTCTTGGGCGCTGACGTTTGGGGCGGTGATTTTGGGCTGCTTGTTCTTCATGGATACGGATATTGCGCGGCTGATGAGCAAGCTGCAAACGTTGGTGACGCCTTGGGCTTACTCGCCTAGCCACTTTTTTGAGGCGATCGCCACCTTCAACACGCCCGATGGTCTCGTTCTTAAAATGGCGTTAGTGCTCGCGATCGCCTTCCTAGCCATAGAGCACATCGAAGTGTGGCAAAAGAAAGCTGAATACGAAATTCTCACCTCACCCTGGCTATCGAGAGCGCTGCTGGGCATGACTATTTTGCTCGCCGCGCAAACGCAATCTGAATTTATCTACTTCGAGTTTTAGGAGCACAAAACAGCAGGACATGAAACAACAGGACAGGACGCTACCAAAAATTGTGAGCTGGATGGCCGTTGCCGGATTGGCCTGGAGCGTTGGCTTTATTTACAACACGCGCTTAGGCGGCGATCCTTATTGGTTGGGGCAGCTGTATGAAAATAAGATGGCGATCGCAGCCAGCATCTCCAAAGCCCAAACTCATCATTACAGGCGGCTCTGGCGCACACTACACCGTCAACTCCGAGCGGCTTGCTCGCGAACTCGGTATGCCTGTTGTCAACTTAGGCATTGATGGCCCCGTTGGCCTAAACGTCATTCTCTCTAGCGTTTTGGATGCCGTAGAACCTGGAGATACCGTTTTACTCGTGCCTGAGTATTTGATCTTGGCTCCTATTAACGGTTTTGAGGATGGCTATGGCGAAAAATCAGGTTGGTTTGGCGTGGTCACTGGGCAAACAGGCATCGGTGATGTCCCGGCGAAGCAGCTAGTACTCAGCATTTTGCAGCTCGGCATTCCCTCTCTCAAACTCACCGTAAAATCAGCGGCTGATTTAGCAGAAGAAGGACGCTTCACAGGCTACTACGATGGCCCGCTAACCGAGCGCGGCGATCCGGTTGATACGAAGCTGCGAACTGGAGAATGGTGGCCTTTAGAGATTGATAAGCCGGTTTCGTCTAATGCAGTTGAACGCATTGCCCAGTTCAAAACAGACGTCGAGGATAGGGGCGGCGAGCTGATTCTGTCGATTCCCTGGGTATATGGCGATGTCGATGATGCTCAAACGCTAGAGAACGTACAAGAAAACGGTGGACGATCTCAGCGAGATTGCGCCTTTGCTGGTAGATGATGAAACGCTGAATATTCAAGATAGTCCGGCGCTGTTTGCCGATACTCACTACCATTTAATACCTGAGGGTAGAGAATTGCGATCGCAGCAGCTCGCCCGTCAGCTAAAACCTCTCCTTTCAAATCCATAATGATCGCTCAAAAGCCTTCTGTCCCTGTTCATATCTGTATCGTAGGCGGCGGTTTTGGCGGCCTATATACCGGCCTATATCTGCAAAAGTATCGACATCTAAAAGGCAGCAAAATCACGCTGATAGAACCCAAAGAAAAATTTCTATTCACGCCGATGATGTACGAGCTGATTACCGACGAGCTTAAAGAATGGGAGATCGCGCCGACCTATAGCTCGCTAATTGCAGGCACGAATATTGACTGGCAGCAGACGACGGCTGAAGCGATTGATTTGCAAAAGCAAACAGTGACCGCCAACGGAGAGGCCATCCGCTACGACTATCTGGTGATGGCGCAAGGGGCCGATAGCAGACCTGTTGATATTCCTGGGGTTGATGAGCACACGCACACGTTTCGTTCGCTGCAAGACGCGCTGACTTTAAAGGTGAGATTGGCTCAGCTGGTTCAAGTTCAGAAGCTGCAAACGGAGGGTCAGCCTATCAATATTGTGGTGATTGGAGGCGGGCCTAGCGGCGTTGAGCTATCGAGCAAGGTGTCTGACTATCTGCGCAAACATGAGCAAACGCCTCACACGATTACGCTGGTAGATCGCGGAGAAACTATTCTTAAGCCCTTTGAGAAAGGACTGAGGCAGCTGGGTCAAAAAGCGCTGGAGCGCAGACAAATTAGCATTCTGACTGAAACATCAGTATCGGCTGTGCATTCAGATTCGGTAGATATAGATACGGGCGCAGCTCACAAAAAACTCCCCAGTCATTTAACGCTGTGGGCGGTGGGCACTCAGCCAAAGCCGTGGCTAGGCCAGCAGTCTGTGCCACAAAACGAACAGGGGCAGCGGGTGGCTCGGCGATCGCTCCAACTCTCCGGTCACGACAACGTATTTGTGATTGGTGACAGCGCTGATGTCCGCGATCGCCACAACAAACCCGCTCCTAATACCGCCCAAGCCGCCTTCCAAGCTGCCAGCAAAGCCGCTGCAAACATCGCCGCTTTAGCCAAAGGAAAACAGCCTAAACCCTTTAGCTACCTACACCTTGGCGACATGCTCACTCTCGGCATCAACGACGCGGGCCTGTGGAGCTTCGGTCTTACCATTGGCGGCTGGCTGGCTGCTATATCCCGTCGAGGCGTTTACATTTTTCGGATGCCTACTCGCCGCCATCAGATAAAAGTTGCTCGCCGCGCCTTAAAAGAACTGGGTAGAGCCGTCGTTGGTATTTTCTTGCCTCGTAAGAAGCGCCGCCAGCGAAGCTATGAAGGCTAACATCCAACGCCTGGACAACTCTGGGCACTATCTAAAACGCTTTAAAAAATCGCTATGACTTCTGTTTCATCTAAAAAGCAAGGTCGATTGAATGGCTTTTATCGCTATCTAGAACGCTATAGCTTGGATGTGCGATCGCTCGCTCTCCTCAGAATCGGCCTAGCCCTTACCATCCTGGCCGACCTGTTCACCCGCATAGGCGATCTCACCGCTCACTATACCGACGCAGGCGTGCTGCCTAGATCCGTTTTAAACGACGGCATTTTGAAGACTGGCTACTGGTCAATCCATACTCTGAGCGGCCAGCCGATTGTCCAAGGAATTTTATTTTTGCTGGCGGCTTTGAGCGCGATCGCCATGCTGTTCGGCTACCACAGCCGCCTAGCCACCATTGCTTCATGGATACTGCTCATTTCCATGCACAACCGCAATCCGCTGCTGATTTTTGCAGCCGATGACGTGCTAAGAGCGGTGATGTTCTGGGCTATGTTTTTACCGCTGGGCGCAGCCTATTCAGTTGATCGCGCCATGAATACGGCCACTCGACCCGTCCCGCTACGGATTCTTTCAGGTGCAACGCTTGCGCTGATGGCACAGCAGTGTTTCATTTATATCTTTTCAGCCGTCTTCAAAACCACGAATGCAGCCTGGTGGCCTAACGGTACAGCGGTTTACTTTTCACTCAGCTACGACCAATACGTCACGCCGCTAGGCCACTTTTTACTGAACTTAGGGCCACTGCTTACCGTCTTTACCCTGGTGACGCTGGTTCTCGAATGGGTCGGGCCGCTGCTGCTCTGGTCTCCTGTTCGTAATGACCTTTGCCGCATGGTCGCCGTCGTCATTTTTATTAGCCTTCATGCGGGGTTTGGCCTAACGCTCAATCTAGGCATTTTCCCGTTCCTCAGCATCGTCACCTGGCTTGCCTTTATTCCTACGTCTGCGTGGGAGTCGCTAAGCAAACGGGTTTACGGATTTAAAGGCAGAGGCGAAGCACGGACGGGCTTGAGAATTTTTTACGATGCGGACTGCGGCTTTTGTAAAAAAGTCGTTCATCTTATTCGGATGCTTTTGGTGCTGCCGCATACGCCTTTGGCCACGGCGCAGAGCATTCCAGAAATTAACCAGGCAATGGAGAAGCACAACTCGTGGGTGATTGTCGATTGGCAGGGGCGGCACCACTACAAGTTTGAAGGGATTGCCTATGTGGTGAGCCTGTCGCCTGTCTTTGGATTTTTAGCACCCGTGCTGCGGCTTCCTCCTATCATGGCCGTTGGTACCTCCATTTACAAATGGATCGCCAACAACCGCAAAGTGGCAGGTCGCTTTACTCGCCCGTTTAAGTTCAAACCGCTGACTATCAAAAGTCCGAGCTGGCTGAGCGCGGTAGCGCTATTGCTCCTAGCGCTCACCTTTTCTTGGAACCTGCGCAGCATCGTCACTCACCGAGCTTTTGTCGATAGCTCGCAGCCCGCTGTTAGCATCATCCGGCGAGTGGTTAATAGCCGTACCGCTCAACGGTTTGACTGGATCGGCCAAGCGACTCGGCTCGATCAGTCGTGGAGTATTTTTGCCCCGGGGCCACCGACGGATGATGGCTGGCATGTGGTGACCGGTACCGCTGAAGAAGCGGGTGAGATTGACGTGCTGAGGCCTGGGCGTAGGGTCAGCTTTGATAAGCCGACTTTGGGCGATCGCGCTAAATTCTACAAAAACATGCAGTGGCGCACCTTCTACATCAACCTCAATCGCAACGTCGGCCAAAAAGTATTTCCTAATTACGGTGAATATCTATGCCATCAAAGCGCTCAAAAGGGCCGTCCGCTTAAAGATTTGAAAGTCTATTTTATGGATGAAAGGACGGCTGATCCTGGGATGACTCAGGCTGTGGAGATGCGGTTGATATGGGAGCAGCCCTGTTGAGAGCTGTAGCAATCGCCTCTCGTCAAAACCAGTACGCTGCGCGATCGCCCCATAATATACAATGAGCCATCAAAACGCTTTGGTATGACTTCTTCGGCTGGTAGCTTTCGCTAAGCAATGACAAACTCCTCGCGGCAGCCCGGGCTGTTTAATAAGCTTCGACAGTGGTTCACAAAAACACCGGAAAGAGCGCTAGACCAGGCTTACGAAGCCGCGCTCAAAATTCGTCAGCTAGAAGAAAAGCATTTCAACGGCAATCCCGTTTCTGAAAGCTACGGTAGCTACAGCCGCAGCACCTATCAAATCCTTCAAAAAGATCTCAAAAGATACCTGAGCATCGTTAAGCGGCGAATGGCTGAGTTTAGAGCCAGTAGCTCTGTCTATTCCGTTTCAAGCGTTAGCCTCGATGACGGCCCTAGCAATGGGTTACGTGGCAATGCCTTACCCAGCTCGATTAACGCACCGCTGCCAGCAGACATTCCTCTCGATCAAATCAACGGCCCAGCTGTCTTTTTTACCAAGCTTCAGCTCGTAGATGCCGTCCTCGAACGCTATCAGAATCCCTCTGTTTTTGCGCTTAGCCAAATTCAGCAAAAGCCGGATTCTAGCCTGAGTCCACTTCCAAAGAATGCTGCTAACGATATCAATGACAACGCCAACGAAGGGCTAAGCAGTAAAAGCAGTGTTCTCCCACGATCTATATTACGAACCGTAGATCGCATCAAACAAGATCTCGATCCTGACGCTGAAGTTGATGTTGTTCGCAACTTTCGCAATTCAAAAACGCAAACGACGGTCGCCATCACTTTTGTCTTGCAGCTCATCGTTATTCCGCTGCTTGCACAGTACCTCAGCAAAAACTTTGTCGTCGGCCCAATTGTAGAGCAAACGCGAGATAGGGCTCAGGCTGAAGTTTTTCTCAATGTGGAAATGGAAGAAGAAGCGCTGCACGAATTGCAGCGTTACGAAGAGCGCTTCCGCTTTGAGGTGCTTATTGGAAAAGTGCCTGCAATTGGCGAAGCCGAAATTGAGAAGAAGGTGAGAGAGAAGGCGTTTGATATTGAAGAGGAATACCGTCAGCGAAGTGATGATGCAATTGAGAACGTGTTTGCTGATGTGATCGCTGTTCTGACCTTCTCGCTCATACTCACTAGCTTCAAAGAGAAAGTTGCTACCCTCAAAGCGTTCATTGACGAAATTGTCTATGGCCTTAGCGACAGCGCCAAAGCGTTCATCATCATTCTATTCACCGACATCTTCGTCGGCTTCCACTCTCCTCACGGCTGGGAAGTCTTACTCGAAGGCATGGCTGACCACTTAGGATTGCCTGCAAATCACAGCTTTATCTTCCTATTTATCGCCACCTTCCCGGTCATTTTAGATACCGTCTTTAAGTACTGGATTTTCCGCTATCTCAACCGAATTTCACCTTCGGCAGTTGCGACCTACAAAAACATGAACGAGTAGTCTCTAGAGAAGCGCCTTGCCAAGACCAATGGAACTCTAACCGTTAGAACGTGTCTTTTGGACTAGCTCTAAGAACTGAGTAACATGGTGCATCTTCCGTTTCTTAAGTCTGTCCTTTCTATTCGCAAAAAGGTTTCAAAAGCCTCTTCTTCGAGCAAACTCGCTGACCCTCCCCATTCGCAAGCCCGTAATCCAGCTCGCCTTCCTACGCCGGTTGGCAGAGCGGCCAACCAATCCCAGCGATCGCTACAACGTTCACCTCAAGACTCATCTCGGCGCTTATCTCAACGCTTTCCCCAAGGTCTGCCCCAAAGCGTTAAGCTCGCTGCGATAGGAATTGCTGGATTCACCTCAGCGCTTGTGGTCTGGGAAGGCATTTTACGCCTTACTGTCGAGGCGAGTCAGGGCATGCGCGACCATCCGGCCCTGGGGAAAATCGACAATCCGGGCGCGATGATCCATACCAAAGAAGGCTTCACCAGCACCCAACTCAATAGCTTAGGAATGCGGACAAAAGAGCCAACGCCTAAGGCGCCGGGCGAGTATCGAATTTTGATGCTAGGAGATTCCTTTACCCGCGCCGATGAAGTGAGCGATGGGCTGAGCTTTAGCGATCGCCTTCAGTCCGACCTCACCGAGTCTGAGCCGCCCGCCCAAAACAATCGCCTAATTACTGAATCGGTACAGGTTATCAACGCTGGTAAACCTAGCGCTTCTCCTGCCAGCTATCTATACGCCGCAGATTTTCACAAGCAGACGTTCGCGCCTGATAGCACCGTCATTCAGCTCACAGAATCCGATTTCACGATGGATATGAACAATGAGCAGTCAGAGTTCTACCTAAAAAAGGAAGGTGAGCTTGGCTACGAAGTGGCGCATAACAAAGACTTTGGCAGCGCCAATCCACTGGCTCAAAAGCTAACGGAAAAGGTGCCGGGTGTGCGATCGCTCATGCAGCTCTCTACCCTTCGCGTAGGCGGGCGAAACCTCAGCGGCTCTCTTTCTTCAGCAGACTTAGCGCCTACAGAAGATCCTTCCAATCTATCTCCAGAAGAGGCGTTAAAGCTAGAGACTGCGCTTGAAGCTGAAGATGCCGCGATGGTGCGCTGGACAGTTCAACAGCTCAAGCAGCAGTTCCCTCATTTAGTGATCGTTTTTATTCCTGCCATGAACTACCAAGATTTCGGCACAACTAGTAGCGAACCTCGTAACACCGCTATTGAAAACGCTTTGACATTAGCCACGACCGATCAAGGTGTGCCGCTGCTAAATATGCGAGACGATTTTCTCGCTCACTACCGCAAGTACGGCACAAATCTAAAAGGCTTCAACAACACCGTCCCTGGAGAAGGCCATCTCAACGCAGAAGGCCATAGGCTCGTTGCCAAAAGGCTAACTAAGTTTTACAGCCAGCCTGATAGTCCTCTGCGGAGAAGCTGAATACCTAATATTTAAGGGCCACCATGATTTTCTCCAGCCTTGAGTTCTTTGCATTTTTTGGCTGCGTTCTGCTGTTTTTAGCGATCGCCAAAAGCCAGCAAACCAAAAAGCTTTTCTTACTTGCTGTCAGCTACTTTTTCTACGGCTACTGGGACTGGCGCTTTACCTTCCTCATGCTCGCCATGACGGTTGCGAACTACGCCCTTGGCCAGTGTGTAGAAAACGCTCAAACGCATCGGCTTAAAAAGCTTAGCCTTACTGCCGCTATCGTTTTCGATCTAGGCGTGCTTGGCTTTTTCAAGTACTACAACTTTTTTGTTGAATCAGCTAACTACGCACTACAGCCACTTTTTGCCGGATCGACAGCTGGACTCTCACCGCTCAATATCATCCTGCCAGTCGGTATTTCCTTCATCACGTTCCAGGTAATGGCCTACGTCATCGACATCTATCGGGGCGTCACCGGAACGGCTGAGACATTTTGGGACTTTGCGCTGCTAACGGCTTTTTTCCCTCAGCTGATCGCTGGCCCTATTCTCAAGGCCAAACAATTTTTGCCTGAGCTGCAAAAGAAGATTGTGATTCGTCGTGAAAATTTGCTGTTTGGAATGCAGCTGTTTTTGCTGGGATTGTTTCGGAAAGTGGCGATCGCAGATCGACTCGCCCTATACGTAGACACCGTATTCGACTCTCCTCAAGACTTCAGCTCCGCTACAACCTGGCTAGCCGTCCTCGCCTACGCCATCCAAATTTACTGCGACTTCAGCGGCTACAGCGACATGGCTATTGGTACCGCCAAATGCCTCGGCTATGACATCCCGGCTAACTTCAACATCCCCTACATCTCCCGCAGCATCACCGAATTCTGGCGGCGCTGGCACATCTCCCTTTCCACCTGGCTACGCGAATACATCTACATTCCCCTCGGCGGCAACCGCAAAGGCAAACCTCGCCAGTACCTCAACCTCTGGCTTGTCATGCTCCTCGGCGGCCTCTGGCACGGCGCCAGCTGGAACTTTGTTCTTTGGGGCGTTTTACACGGCACTGCCCTAGCCATCCACAAATTCTACGCAGACAACATCCGCCCCAAAGTCTCGCTACCAGCTCCGCTGTACAACGCCGTTACCTGGGCAATGACATTTCTGTTCGTTTGCACTACCTGGGTCTTTTTTAGAGCTACCAGCTTCCCAGCTGCCTTCACTATCCTGCAAAAAATGTACAGCTGGACACCTGCTGGCATCAACTGGTATGCAACAGGTCTTGTCATCGCAGTTCCCGGAATATTCGTTGCCGACTACTTAGGCAGACTGCTCTATCAGGGGCGCTACATTCAGCTCAATCGCTTTAACCACTGGTTCTGGCTCTCCTTCTGGATATTGGGCCTTATTTTCCTTGCCCCTCAAAACCCACAGCCGTTTGTGTACTTCCAGTTCTAAACAAGAAACCGTTTAAAGATAAAAAGCTCTCTAATGAAAACTTCACTAAGCCTTTTGAAACGAGCTTAGTGAAATCCTCTGAAGTAGAGAGCTTTTTTATTGTTCAATCAGTGCTAGTCGCTGCTAGATGCTCACGCACCTGTGTTCTTACTTGCCGTTTGAATATACAAAATAAGCAAAAAGACGGTTGGGACGAAAACGAATAGGACGCTAGCTACAAATCCGAGCTTGTTAGTTTCCATGAGAGCGAACCTTACTCCTAAGCAATTTCAGTAATCTTATGGCTTTAGCATATCACTCGAAGCTGTAATCGAGTCACCGAACCCTAACGCAAGAGAGCGGTAAAACAAGATCACTCAGCCGCCGCAGAAGCAGGCTCGCTGGGCTCAGAGTCGGTCGGTTTAATCGCTGCTGCCGCTTCCTTTGCAGCCATCTCGGCCTTCAACTTTTTCAGGCTTTCCTTTTTATCTGGCTTTGTTTCTACGCTCGCTGGCCCCTGAATCGTCGTTTGGCAAGCTAGTCGGCAGGTCGAAGGCCTTTTGCGCAGCATTTTCTCCTCCACGGCTGTACGTGGTGACATGTTTTCAATTCCCGTCACAATGTCCACAACGCAGGTACCGCACTGACCATAGCCCCCACATTGGGTGAGCTTGCCCATAAAGGTGTAGATGTCGATATTGTTCTCCTGAGCCTTAAATCTCAGATTTGAGCCAGTAGAGGCCTCAATTTCTTTATCTTCTTTAACAAACTTAATACGAGCCATGGTCTGAGTTTTACCTGGATTTTAAAGGCGATCGCACCCCCAACTCAAGCCAAGAGTCACCGATCACGTAGCCTGAATATTGAGGACTAGTTACACTTCTTTATACACCTTCATTTTTACACTTTTGTAGACATCGCTGACTTGAGTGAACATAATTTCACGCATTCAGCCACTCTCGATAGGTGAGAAAGTGCCCCAAGATTAGACCAGATAACCGGCCTTTTCAGGTTCGTAAGACCTCGAAAAACGTCGGATATCTGGTAGCCTTATTAGTATCTGAAGTCTTGTCATAAAGGCATCAAATTCTAATTAATAAAGCTTTCGCTTCTAATTTAGGAAGGCTTTCGCTTTACTTAGCTCAATCATTTGGGCTGACACAATCAATTCTTTTAGCAAAACAAGGAGGAGCGTAGTCAATGGGTCTACCTTGGTACCGAGTACACACCGTCGTCCTGAACGACCCAGGCCGACTGATTTCTGTACACTTGATGCACACAGCGCTGGTGGCAGGCTGGGCAGGCTCTATGGCCCTGTTCGAGCTGTCTACTTTCGATCCTAGCGATCCTGTTCTAAACCCCATGTGGCGACAGGGCATGTTCGTGCTGCCATTCATGACGCGTCTGGGTGTGACGGGTTCATGGGGCGGTTGGGATGTAACCGGAGCAGTTGGCGTCAGCCCTGGCTTCTGGTCTTTTGAAGGTGTGGCACTCGCTCACATCGTACTTTCTGGTCTATTGTTCCTCGCGGCTGTATGGCACTGGGTCTATTGGGATCTAGAGCTGTTCCGCGATCCACGTACAGGTGAGCCCGCATTGGACTTGCCTAAAATGTTCGGCATTCACCTATTTCTATCGGGTTTGCTCTGCTTCGGCTTTGGAGCTTTCCACCTTACAGGTCTTTGGGGGCCGGGTATGTGGGTCTCTGATCCGTATGGCCTTACTGGGCATGTTCAAGGCGTCGCGCCAGAGTGGGGGCCAGCAGGCTTTAATCCGTTTAACGCAGGCGGCGTTGTGGCTAACCACATTGCAGCCGGTATCGTCGGGATTATTGCAGGCCTGTTCCACCTCACGGTGAGACCGCCGCAGCGTCTGTACAAGGCCCTGCGTATGGGTAATATCGAAACCGTTCTGTCGAGTTCGATTGCTGCTGTATTCTTCGCTGCCTTTATCGTGGCAGGTACGATGTGGTACGGCTCAGCGACGACCCCAATTGAGCTATTCGGCCCTACTCGCTATCAGTGGGACGGCAGTTACTTCGCTGAAGAAATCGACCGCCGCGTCCAGCGTGCTGTTGCTTCTGGCGTTTCTACGGAAGCCGCTTACGAAGCCATTCCTGAGAAGCTAGCCTTTTACGATTACGTTGGTAACAGTCCCGCTAAAGGAGGTCTGTTCCGCGTTGGCCCAATGGACTCTGGTGACGGTATTGCTACCGCTTGGCTAGGTCATCCCGTATTCCACGATGGTGAAGGCCGTGAGCTGCACGTTCGCCGCTTGCCTAACTTCTTCGAGACATTCCCTGTCGTCTTGCTAGATAAAGACAACGTATTACGCGCAGACATTCCTTTCCGACGGGCTGAATCGAAGTACAACTTTGAGCAGGTTGGCGTTGAAGTTGACTTCTACGGCGGTAGACTAGACGGTCAAACGGTTACTGACCCTGCGGCTGTTAAGCGCTATGCCCGTAAAGCTCAGCTAGGCGAGCCATTTGAGTTTGACCGTAAAACGTTAGATTCTGACGGCGTATTCCGCTCTAGCCCACGCGGCTGGTTCACCTACGGACATGCTGTGTTCGCACTGCTGTTCTTCTTTGGCCATATCTGGCACGGCGCACGTACGCTCTTTAGAGACGTATTTGCAGGCGTTGACCCTGATCTCTCTCCCGAGCAGATTGAGTGGGGCTTCTACCAGAAGCTGGGTGATCGTTCTACAAAAGCAACGAACAAGGTCTAGGTCTATTGAAGATAGTCAGAACTCATCATCGCTTCTGACTATCTACTTTTAATCACCTGTCTCCGCTTATTTTGTTACAGTTAAGACAACACGTCGTCTATTGGAATAGAACATGGAAGCCGTTGCTTACATTTTGATTTTCGCCATGATTATTGGCACTTTGTTTTTTGCGATCGCCTTTCGCGAACCTCCCAAAATTACAAAGGACTAATCACCAGCTAATTTAGCTGGCTAATCAGTCAATAAAGTAGAGGCTCAGCGCTCATCAGTTTAGGTGAGGTTGGGCCTTTGTTTTTTGTTTATAATTTTTCTGCTTTTAGTGCGATCGCCGTAACCGCCGTCTCGTTTTGCCGTAACGTTGCGATAGGGAAACGCGAGGCTTTACCCCATGCAATGTCCATTTTGCCAACATCCTAACAACCGCGTTTTAGAATCCCGCTCAGCCGAGTCGGACAGAAGCACTCGCCGTCGCCGTGAATGTTTAAACTGCGAGCGCAGGTTTACAACCTACGAGCGAATTGAATACGTCCCTATCACCGTTGTTAAACGAGGGGGCGATAGAGAATCGTTTGATCGTTCTAAGCTCCTGAGGGGAATCGTTACCGCTTGCGAAAAAACAGGCGTTAGCGCGCACACGATTGAAATGATTGTCGATGAGATAGAAGCAGAGCTTCAGCAGCAGGCCGTAAGGGACGTAAGTAGCGAAAACATTGGCGAACGTGTGCTCGCTCGTTTACAAAAGATTAGTGAGGTGGCCTACGTTCGATTTGCCTCCGTTTACCGTCAGTTTCAAGGTATTCGCGACTTCACCGAAGCGCTCAGTCAGCTAGAAGGAAGCCATCTTGATCTCAATAGCGTAAGCATTTCTCAGCCTCCCCGCGCTGAGCGTAATGAAAAGGGTCAGCTAGCCACCTTCAAAAAGGCCTAGCCACACACGCTATGCACATATTGTTTGGTAAGTGCGTTACAAAATTGAGTGACTTTTGTAGACTTATTGATCTATGATTAGTGTTCTTGTGAAAGCACAACCTCAAAGGCTCTTTTTAGCCCTTTCCCACTTATAAATTTAGTCCTGTAAATCGGTAGAGCTTTCAGACAGCTCTCAAATCAAGACTTTACAAGCGGTGCGCGCACTGCTTCGTGCTTACTTTTTAGCCTTTAACCAGCTCAAAAACTTAGCGCAACGAAGACTGTGTGCTCGCGAGGTGTTCACTCGTACGCGGAGAAAACTGTAGGAAAACATCTAGCATGGTCAACCCGGATAACAAATCAGCAGATATTGGTTTTACACATGAGGATTTCGCAGCACTTTTAGACCAATACGATTACAACTTCAACCCCGGCGATATCGTGCCTGGTACGGTATTTAGCATCGAGCCAAGGGGCGCACTGATCGATATTGGCGCAAAAACTGCGGCCTATCTCCCCATACAGGAGATGTCTATCAACCGGGTCGAGGGCGCTGAAGAAGTTTTGCAGTCTAACGAGACTCGCGAATTTTTTATCCTCACAGATGACAACGAAGACGGTCAGCTGACGCTTTCTATTCGCAGAATTGAGTACATGCGCGCCTGGGAGCGGGTGCGTCAGCTTCAGCAGGAAGATGCGACCGTTCGCTCTATTGTATTTGCAACTAACCGGGGTGGTGCGCTGGTACGTATTGAAGGGCTGCGTGGATTTATTCCGGGCTCTCACATCAGCACTCGCAAGCCTAAAGAAGACTTGGTGGGCGAAGAGCTGCCGCTGAAATTTTTAGAAGTTGATGAAGAGCGCAACCGCCTTGTCCTCAGCCATCGCCGTGCACTGGTTGAGCGGAAGATGAACGGCTTGCAGGTTAGCGAGGTAGTTCTTGGTACCGTTCGTGGCCTTAAGCCTTACGGTGCGTTTATTGATATCGGTGGCGTTAGCGGTCTGCTGCACATCTCTGAAATTTCTCACGATCACATCGACACGCCCAACTCTGTGCTCAATGTGAATGACGAAATTAAGGTGATGATTATTGACCTTGATGCTGAGCGCGGTCGTATTTCGCTTTCGACCAAGCAGCTTGAGCCTGAGCCGGGTGACATGGTGAAGAACCCTGACTTGGTATACGACAAGGCTGAAGAGATGGCTGAGCGCTATCGCGAGCAGCTACGTCAGAAAGCCTTGGGAGAAAGCGGTGAAGCCCCTGTAGAAGACGACTACGCTGTAGAGGAAGAGACTCAAGAACCACAGGAAGAAGAAAAAGAAGAGGAGCTAGCGACTGTTGAATAAGCGCTAATAGCGTTTAGTGTTAACAGCTTTAGCGAATAGTTGGGGGAAAGACTCACCGGTCTTTCCCCTTTTTAGTGTTCTATTTCGGAGAGGAGATCAGCGCCTTGTGGCGACTATTCGTTGCTTAAATCAGCAGTTTGAGAATATTCAGGCGGTGCTTTTTGATAAGGATGGCACGCTGGCGAATGTGGAGAGTTACTTGCGGGCGTTGGGCGAGGCGCGATCGCACTCCATAAATGCACAGGTTCCTGGCATACACAACTCATTAATGGCCGCCTTTGGTATCACAGAAAATGGTATTGATCCGACCGGATTAATGGCGGTTGGAAGCCGCTATGAAAATGAAATCGCGGCCGCTGCTTACGTAGCGGCCACTGGAAAAGGTTGGATCGATGCGCTGGCGCTGGTCAGTTTGGCCTTCCAGCAGGCTGAAGCTTCTCTGCCAGAAAAATCATTGGAGACACCGCTCATTGCAGGTACAAAGCGTCTATTACAAAGGCTCAAGCTAGCAAATATAAAGCTGGGAATCGTTTCTAGTGATACGCATATAGAGGTCACATCCTTTGTAAATCGGTATCAGCTCTCTGAAATTAGCTGGTACTGTGGGGCAACCGCTAATATGCTGATAAAAACGCATCCTGATTTCTTAGAATTTGCCTGTAGAGAGACGGGCATTGACGCTAAGGCTACGCTAATCATTGGTGACGCAGCCTCTGACTTGCAGCTGGCGCTTCAAGGGGCGGCTGGATTCATTGGTATGACTGGGGGCTGGTACTATCCACCCGATATTGGTTTGGCAGGGCGCTCGATTGAAGGGCTGGCGATCGCTACCGTCAGTCAGCTCGACCAAGTTGAAAGTTTCGATTAGATCTATATCAATCCTTTAGATTGGTAGAACTCACCAAACTAGTGAATACTCAAATCAAGGCAAATTGTTAATTGTAGGGCTGACGGACTGCCGTTTTGACTGGCTGCCCCGGGCTGGCCGCTTCGACGGGTCGCCCATCTGTTGGCTAGGCTTTAGGGCCATTATTTATAGAAGTTTTAAGGTTAAGGAGGACTGGCTATTGTCTCGTCGCTACCTGTTTACATCAGAGTCGGTTACAGAGGGACATCCCGATAAGATTTGCGATCAGATCTCGGATACGATCCTGGATACTGTATTGGCGCTAGACCCTGAGAGCCGCGTGGCTGCTGAGGTTGTTGTCAATACTGGGCTAGTCGTTGTTACCGGAGAAATTACTTCGAAAGCCACGGCCAACTTCGTTAAGATTGTCCGTAAAAAGATTGCTGAAATTGGCTACACCGACCCGAAAAACAATGGTTTTTCAGCGGACAGCTGCTCCGTACTTATCGCGCTAGACGAGCAGTCTGCCGATATCGCCCAAGGCGTAGACGCAGCCCAAGAAACGCGTGAGCAAACTAGCGACGAACGCTGGGACGCAATCGGCGCGGGTGACCAAGGGATTATGTTTGGCTTTGCCTGCAACGAAACCCCTGAGCTAATGCCTTTGCCTATTAGTTTGGCTCACCGCATTTCGCAGAAGCTTGCGATCGCCAGAAAAAGCGGTGAACTCGCCTACTTAGGCCCAGACGGCAAAACCCAGGTCACCGTTGAGTACGAAGATGGTAAGCCCGTGGGCATTGACACTATCTTGGTATCTACGCAGCACGCTGAAACCATTGGCGAGCTGAGCAGTAACGAAGACGTTCAGGCCAAAATTAAAAAAGACCTTTGGAAAGCGGTCGTACTGCCTGCTTTTGCAGGACTAGAATTGCAGCCAACCGAGAGCACGCGCTTCCTTGTGAACCCCACCGGTAAGTTTGTGATCGGTGGCCCGCAAGGCGACTCTGGCCTGACGGGTAGAAAGATTATTGTCGACACCTACGGCGGCTACTCCCGTCACGGTGGCGGTGCTTTCTCCGGTAAAGATCCCACAAAAGTCGACCGCAGCGCGGCCTATGCTTGCCGGTATGTTGCAAAAAACATTGTCGCCGCAGGTTTGGCAGATAAGTGCGAAGTACAGCTCAGCTACGCGATTGGTGTGGCAAGACCCACAAGCATCTTTATTGAGACATTTGACACGGGTAACGTGTCTGATGACAAGCTGCTTGAGCTGGTTAATGAGCACTTTGAATTGCGTCCAGCGGGCATTATCGAGACCTTTAACCTGCGCGGTTTGCCTAAGGAGCGGAACGGTCGCTTCTATCAGGAAATTGCTGCCTACGGTCACTTTGGCCGTGATGATCTCGACTTGCCTTGGGAGAAGACTGATAAAGCGGCAATCTTGAAAGAGGCTATTGCTGAGCGAACGCCTGTAGCTGCGTAGCACTTGCCACGGAGACATCAGCCGCGTTAAATCACTTTTAAGAAGGTCTCTCACTACTGAGGGGCCTTTTTATTGTCTTTCTATGAGGGAGTGGTAGGGTTTAAAGAACAAGCTTTGAAGATTCTGCATGGCACCTTTTCCGCCCTATCAACCTAAGACCCTATCTCTGGGGCCTTTAGAAGCTGAAATTGTTGGAATTTTATGGCGGCTAGGGCCAACATCAGCGACCGCTGTTCATCAGTATATTTTGGCAGATATTGACCGAGAGCTGACGTATTCTTCGGTATCTACGGTGCTGAAGCGGCTGATTAAAAAGGGATGGGTGGGCTGCGATCGCACTCACCGCATTCACATATGGCAATCACTCGTCTCTGAACAGCAGGCTGAGATCCTTAAAGCCCATGATCAGCTGCACCGCTTTTTGGCCGTGGGTAGCCCCGAGATTGTGGCGGCCTTTGCTGATGAGCTAGATGACGATAGCTTGGCTCAGATAGATGCGATCGCCCAGAAAATTCAGGCCGCCCGCAAGGCCAGAGAGGATTCACAGGAGCAAAGTTCATGATGCACCTGCACATGATTGGGATAGCCGTTGCGATCGCCATCCTTATTCGCCTGCTCAGCAATCCTTCCGAAAAGAAGAAAATAGGATTCGCCTTGCAGCCGCTCTCCTGGCAAAAGCGCTGGCACCGTTCGCTAGTTGCCTTCGTAGTGCCTCCTTTATTGCTACTAACCACTGCCGTTTCCGTGATTACGATGGGCATCAGTACCGGCCATCATCACTGGGAAGGTCAGCTCAGCTACGGTCTAGCACTCGTCTTTGTAACTGTAGCCACGCTCAAGTGGATACATCTGTACTGGCTTTCGCTTCAGACCCAACGTGAGCTAAAGCGCCATCCCGTGAGAACTATTCAGGCGAATCATCAGGGACGCATTTTAGATATTTCCACTGTATTTAGTGCGCAAGTAGGGCTATGGCCATCAGAATTAGTGGTTAGTCAAGGTCTGTTAGCTCATTTAGACGACGAGCATTTGGCTGCCGTACTCGCGCATGAAGCAGGCCATAGCCACTACCGAGATACCTTTTGGTTTTTCTGGCTAGGCGGACTACGACGGTTCACAACCTGGCTTCCAAACACTGAAGCACTTTGGCAGGAGCTGCTATTGCTGCGAGAGATTCGTGCCGATCGCTGGGCGGCTCGGAGTGTTGATACGCTGGTGCTGGCTGAGTCGCTGATGAGCGTAATCACCGCGCCACTGATGGCTCCAGAGTCAGTCTGTGCCAGCTTTAGCTGCGCTGCGCCCCGTAGCCGATTAGCGCAACGTATAGACGCCTTGCTAGAAGCCGATGTGCCTACTGCAAGCGCAATAGGCACATTCAAAATAATGCCGTGGCAGTGGACAGCTATTGCCTTTGCACTCACGCCACTACTCACGATTCCATTCCACTACTAACGACTTTTGATCAAATAACGACTTTTGATCAAACAGTCAGTTGAGATGCCAGGTTACGCTCGGGGGCGTTGTTTCCACCAGTATTTTCCCCTTTGAAACCACAGTCTCTACCGTCGCCCGCTCTAGTATTGCTTCGTAGGGGCTGTGAGCGTCTAACACGATCAAATTGGCAGGCTTTCCGACTGAGAGTCCATAGTCATTTTGAATACCTAATGTTCGTGCGCCGGATATTGTCACCATATCGAAGCAGGCATTAATCTCCTCGAAGCCTGTCATCTGGCAGACATGTACAGCCATTTCAGCCACGGCTAATAAATTTCCTGTGCCTAAGCTGTACCAGGGGTCTTGAATGCAGTCGTGGCCAAGGCTCACGTTCAAGCCGCTGCGCCATAGTTCTTTGACTCGAGTGACGCCTCGCCGCTTTGGGTAGCTGTCTGTTCTGCCTTGCAGGGTGATGTTGATGAGAGGATTGGCGATGAAGTTAATGCGCGATCGCACCAAGGTTCCCATCAGCTTCAGCGCATAGGCATCGTTATAAGATCCAAATGCCGTTGTATGGCTAGCGGTCACGCGTTCTAATAAATCGCTGCGAATCGCGCAGGCCGCCACCACTTCTAAAAAACGCGACTGTGGATCGTCAATTTCATCACAGTGAATATCGATCAGCCGGTCATACTTTTGTGCGAGTTCAAAAATGCGATGAACCGAACGAACCCCATCTTCTCGGGTCATTTCGTAATGAGGAATACCGCCAACGACATCAGCCCCCATTTCTAATGCCGTTTCCATCAGCGCTTCATTTTGCTCGCTACCGTAGAGGCCATCCTGAGGAAACGCCACGACTTGCAGCGTTATCCAGTCCCTTACCGCCTCGCGAACTTCAAGTAATCCTTTAAGGGCTACCAGGTTTGCCTCACTCACATCGGCATGGCTGCGTACAAACAATACGCCTTTACTCGCTTGCAGCTTCAGTGCTTGAATCGCTCGTGCTTTGACATCTTTAACGGTGAGCGTTGCCTTACGCTCACGCCAAATTTCGATACCTTCAAACAAAGTGCCGCTTTCATTCCACCTGGGCTGACCAGCGGTGAGCGCCGAATCTAGGTGGATATGGGATTCGACAAAAGGAGGGGATACCAGCTTGCCGTCTATGTCTAGCTCTGTGGAAGCTTTTATGTCTAGATTTGGAGCGATCGCACAAATCTCTCCCTGGGCGATCGCCACATCTACCAAGTCCTCCTTCCCGACCAGCCGACAGCGCCGTAACAACAAATCAGCGTTCATATCAACCCGCAAAAGCTCTCCTTAGAAAAATGCTCAAGCTTCAATCCAATAACTTTGCGGTATATAAAGCGAATCTAATCAGTATCCCTAAAAAGTATAAGATTTTCTTTAAAGATGCATTATCGCAATACCGTAGCGGTAGTTGTACAAACAACTCAAACTAATGGAAATACAGCAGCGCATCAGCCAACAGCGCGTACGACATATTATCGACAGCTACATGCTTAAAGGCACCGTCGATGAAACTGATGCGTTTGATGCCTATGTTAATACTCTGTTGAGTCAGTATCCTCAAGGCCTTGTTGAGCTAGCGCTCGTTGAAACGCTGGTGAAGAACTGGCTCACGATACCGATGGAAAAGGGCGTTGCTTTTTTAGCTGCCACCCACGATTGCATTCAGCAATGGCAGTCAGCCCCCGAACCCGTAACGGTAACGCCTAGCCAGTTTTCACAAATTACCGGGCTAGATGCACACGTCACCTTCTCTACGCTGACGGAGCCTGCTGAACGACCTACCGCATCGCCTACCCAGGCTACTGTGGATTAGTGCTCTTAAAGGGACGCTCTAGCGACAGTGGCCATTCCAAGAACGGTAATGCCTGAGTGCTCAAGCGTTCGCACCGCGCTCTGTGCTGTAGCGCCCGTTGTATAAATATCATCCACCAGCCATACAGCGATTTTGCGCCCTTTGTTAGACTGCTGAGCTAATTTTTTGACTATTCTGTGTAGCGAAGCGCTTACTTCAAACACCTGGTCAAGGTTTTGCTGGCGGGCTGCTAAATCTAGCTCGTGCTGAGGCTTCGTTGCTTGCGATCGCACCAATCCATCAGCGAGCAAAGGCACTCTACTCACCCGACAGAACGAGTCTGCAATGAGTTCCGCCTGGTTATAGCCTCTGCTCTTTTGACGACCAGCGTGAAGTGGAATTGGAATAGCGTACAGATGATGATCCGCTAGCGGTGTGGTCTGCTGTGACAGCCAGTGCTGAGCGAGGGCTGCACCAAGCGGGCGGGCAACATCGGGGCGATCGCTATACTTCATCGCTAAAATGGCCCGTTTTAACGAACCGCCGTAAGCACCTAGCGCACTGATTCGTAAGTTTCCTGAGGCCTGATTAAGTGATGGAGAGTAGTGGCTAGTTTGCTGCGAAATCTGGCGATCGCAGTCTGTGCAGAAAGGATTTGCAGTAGGGCGATCGCACACGGCACAGCCCTGCATCAAAAACACCTTTTTCAGCGCGCCAATCCCATTCTTAGAGAGCCGCAGGCTGTGCCGACCGCCGACCGCTATCAAATTTCTCAAAATAGCTGCCTAAGAAGAACTGGACTGAGCGGTGACAGTCGTAGTTCTGCCATCTGGATATACCAAACACATCACATCTTGATCGGTGTAGTCGTCTTGCCTGGAAGAATAGTCAGAGGAGTAGGTACTTGAACTATCAGCGTTGCTATCTGGCGCGGAGGTAGAAGACTGAGAAGATTTGGCAGAACGCATATGGTTAATGACCGTGTGAAGTGACGAAATTCTGGAACGTCTCTCTATTGTTCAAGATATAGCTGAGCTATTACGAGCGTATAAGTAGCCAATTTTTTAAGTGCCACTCGGCACACCTAAAGACAACATTAAGAGGACAAGCAAACCTCATATACACCAATGGATATAGAAGGTTTTTGACCTGCTGGAAAAATCTCTTCCCAGAGTGTCTTCAAATTTCCGTTACACAAAGCTGGGTTCGCTTGCTCTCAGCTTCATATACAAAAGGGGGAATCGCGTGTATTTACTCACAGGTCGCTGCTTTCTCAAACGATTGCGCACAAATGTATCTACCAACCCATATTATTAAGAGAAAGTAAGAGTGTTAAGACAACATAAAAGTTGATAGCAATTGTTTTTTCTCGGCAGAATCTTTGGGCGTAGAACTTCGTAGTTATGTTTACCTTGACAACCTTCAGGCGCAGCACGCCGCCTATATCGGCACTGTCTCTATCGGTTTCTTGCCGTTACCTGGCGATGCCTCGCTTTGGATAGAAGTTTCCCCAGGCATTGAAATTAACCGCATTACCGATGTTGCGCTTAAGTCCGCAGTCGTTCGTCCCGGCGTTCAAGTCGTTGAGCGGCTGTATGGCGTACTAGAGATACACGGTAGCCAGGGCGAAGTGAAAGCTGCTGGCAGAGCCATTTTGGGATATTTGGGGCTGAAGCAGAAGGACTCACTAAAGCCTGAGCTGATGTCTAACCAAGTGATCCGTAATCTTGATCCTCATCATGTTCAGCTAATTAACCGAACGCGTCGGGGCCAAATGATCTTAGCTGGAGAAACGCTTTACGTAATGGAATGCCAGCCCGCCGCCTATGCTTCACTGGCTGCAAACGAAGCGGAGAAAGCGGCTTTTATCAATATTCTACAAATCTCTGCGATCGGTAGCTTTGGGCGGCTTTATCTAGGGGGTGCTGAGCAAGATATTCTCGCGGCGGCGCGTGCTGTTGAAGCGGCTATGAAGGCTCTGCCAGGGCGTTTGGATGACGATGACGATAATGACGAGTAGTCAATAGAACGCTATCACTAGCGCTAAGGCTATAAAATAGGGGCTGCATGGCCTCCAACTAGCGTTTGCATAAATGAGCAGTCCTCGCCTACACCCCCATACTATCGAAGAAGTTCGTGATAGGGCTGATCTGGTTGATATCGTCTCCGAACAGGTCGTGCTCAAAAAGCAGGGTAAAGACTTTGTAGGCCTGTGTCCCTTTCACGATGACAAATCTCCTAGCTTTAGCGTGAGCCCTTCTAAGCAGTTTTATTACTGCTTTAGCTGCGGTGCTGGGGGCAACGTTTTTAAGTTCATGATGGAGCTAGGCCAACGCTCCTTTGCTGACGTTGTGCTAGATCTTGCTAAGCGCTACCAGGTTCCGGTCACGACTATGGAACCGGCTCAGCAGCAGGAGCTACAGCGCAAGCTGACCCTGCGCGAACAGCTGTATGAGATTGTGGCCGTTGCCGCTAAGTTTTATGAGCACGCTCTGTTTCAGCCAGACGGAAAGCAGGCTCTGGCCTATTTAAAAGAAGAACGTAAGCTCAGCGAAGCCACCATCAAGCATTTTTTGCTGGGCTATGCGCCAGAAGGATGGCAGACGCTTTACGGCTATCTTGTAGAACAAAAGCACTACCCCGTTAATTTGGTAGAGCAGGCGGGACTGATTGTTCCTAGAAAAGGCGGAAGTGGTTACTACGACCGGTTCCGCGATCGTCTGATGGTGCCCATCCACGATTCTCAAAACAGACTGATTGGTTTTGGGGGACGAGGCCTTACGGCCGATGCTAAGCCAAAGTATCTTAACTCACCTGAAACGGAGCTATTTGACAAGGGGAAAACGCTTTACGGGCTCGATAAGGCAAAAGCTGCGATCGCCAAACAAGACCGCGCCATTGTCGTTGAAGGCTATTTCGACGTTATTGCTTTGCACTCGGCTGGTATCACCTACGCTGTGGCCTCGTTAGGAACTGCGCTCAATGCCGGTCAGGTAAAACAGCTGCTGCGCTACACCGAATCTAAACAAATCATTTTTAACTTTGATGCTGACGCCGCCGGGGTAAAAGCTGCCGAACGTGGCATTGGTGAAGTCGCTGATATGGCCTACCGAGGCGACGTGCAGCTGCGCATCCTCAATATTCCTGATGGTAAAGACCCTGACGATTATCTACGCGTCCATACCGCAGAGGAATATGTGGCGCTTGCAGACAGTGCGCCGCTCTGGCTTGACTGGCAAATTGATAATATTGTGTGCGATCGCAATCTAAAGCAAGCCGATCAGTTCCAACAGGCCTCTCAGTCGGTCGTCAATCTTCTGAGCGATATTGCCAACGCCGACACCCGTACGCATTATCTGCGGCACTGTGCCGAAATCTTTAGCCAAGGAGACAGCCGCATTGTCCCGCTCCTTGCAGAAAATTTGCTAGCCCAGGTTCGTCGCAAGCGCAGGACACCTGGTGGTAAAAAGAGCAAATCTAACGATGTCCAAATACTCAACCGCAGCTTTTTAGAAGAAGCTGAAGCTGCGTTGCTCCGTATTTATATCCACAGCCCGCAGAGTCGTCAGGCTATCGTCGATGGGTTAGAGCTACGCGACCTTGGCTTTAGCTTTTCTCACCACCGCTCGCTATGGCGAATGGTCACCGAGCTAGTGCATGTCGAGGCAGAAAATAATCCTCAGCAGGCGTCTGCTGTTGTTGCCTATGAACCTCCGCAAAGCCTGCTAGAGACACTGCGTAACTTTTCATCGGAATCGACTGGCCCGCTTTCGCTGGTACATCACCTGCTTTATTTAGAAGAGAAAACAAAGCTGGATGTGCTGCGAGAGCCTTTGGTGATTAGAGCTGCGATCGCCTGCCTAGAAAAAAACATGTGCGAAAAGCGCTATCGCCTCTTGCTCAACCTCTGGTCAGACACTGATTTTTCAGCGTCACCCGAACGACACGCCGAATATCAAAGAAAAATCGTTGCCGAAAAACACCGTATCGCTGAGCTAGAAAAAGAACGCAGCGTGGACTTTGCTGACTTAGCTAGCGTGCCGTGGACTCACCGACAGTAGGCCATTCAGCAGCGTAGGGCAACCTAGAGCCATCTCTATTGCTCTAGCTATCATGGTCAGCCAACCACCGCAGACCCTCCACTCTAAAGACTTTGGGAACTACGGAGAACAGCTTGTTTGCCAGTGGCTCACTCACAAAAACTGTCAGATTATTCATCGGCAGTGGCACAGTCGCTTTGGCGAAATTGATATCGTTGCGAAGGGACAAAGCGGTCAGGGTGCACTGCGATGTGAAACGCTCGCCTTTGTTGAAGTGAAAACGCGCAGCCAGGGAAACTGGGACGCGGACGGGCTACTCGCGGTCACTCATCCCAAACAAAAAAAGCTTCGCACCACGGCCCGCTATTTCCTGGTACGCCATCCTCATTTTTCAGAGCTACCTTGTCGCTTCGATATTGCGCTTGTCATTTGTAGGCCCAACCCACCTTCTGCCAAACTAAGCCTACAAATACCCAACACCCAAAAGCACCTCAGTCTGCAAGGCTACATCCGCAATGCTTTCTAAATTTGCAATGCTCTTCTGCAATCCTTTCATGCCAGCGTCTCTGGGCAGTAACCCAATCCAGTTACAAATTGCTCTCGAAACTCTTCGATCTCAGTGCGATCAGGTTTGCCATGCGATACAACTGCCACCTGATACCGGCGCATCACATCCACCGCCGACTGTCCCATCTCCAATCCCCACAGCGCCATCCTTACTCTGATACCCGGCTCGTAAGCCGTCCCAATTTCGTTTAGGAAAGCCGAAAAATTCTGCTGGGCCTGCTGGCCAACGCTATCGTGCAGCTTTACTTTCACAATCCAGCCGTTAATCTGATGGATAACCGTTATAAATTCAAGCGGGAGCTGTTGTGTTACGCCCAGTAATCGCTCGACCACACGCAGCGTTAGGCTCGCATTCGTTAGGTAATAGATGTATTCCATTGTCCAGAGTGGGTGGGTGCTACAGTCTAATAGTTTTCTAAAAGAAATGGACTGTTTCCTGGCCGCAGCCAGCGTCAGAAAATATCTCATAGTAGAGCGCCCTCAAAAGCTGTTAGACACGTATCTAATAGCTGCAAACCAAGCGCTTCTTTTAAATCAATTTGATCTAGAAAGTCTAATTTCATTATGGCGCAGTGTTCCCCCGAATCCGCATCTTTAAGCTCAAATGCTAGCAATGTAGATCGCCAGCTAGCTGCCTACAGCTATGAGCTTCCTAGCAGTCGAATTGCTCAGAACCCGGCTGTTCCAAGAGATAGCGCTAAGCTTTTGGTTGTAGATGGGCAGAGCACCCACCAACATCGCTACTTTCGTAATCTTGTCGATCTATTACAGCCAGGGGACTTACTTGTCCTTAATAATACGCGAGTCATTCCAGCTCGGCTGTTCGGACACAAACAAATTGTTAGCAAATCAACTCATAGTGATTCGAGTAGCGATTCGGCGTCCTTCCAAAAAGTTGGTGCTGCCGTTGAAGTTCTATTAATAGAGCCGATAACCGAAGATCGCTGGCTAGCTCTAGTAAAGCCTGGAAAAAGGCTTCAGCCTGGTGCAACTATCTTGTTTGGAGATCCGCAAAACCCAGATATGATTGCTTGCGTAGAATCGAAAGACGCTGCTACAAACGGCCGGATTCTCAAGCTAATTCCTCAGTGCGATCGCTCAATAGAAGACCTTATTCATCAGCTAGGGCAAGTTCCGCTTCCGCCGTATATTACTCAGTCTGAGTCTTTACCTGATCAATATCAAACAGTTTTTGCCCGTAGGCAAGGAGCGATCGCAGCCCCCACTGCCGGACTGCACTTCACCGATAGATTATTAGATCAACTAGAAGATAGAGGTATCCAGACGACCGAAATTACGCTTCACGTAGGTATCGGAACGTTTCGTCCTGTGGAAGTAAGCGATATTGAGACGCATCAGATGCATCAGGAGCGCATTGATGTGTCTGAAAGTACGGTTAAGAAAATTAAAAGCACAAAAGCCAGTGGCGGCAGAGTGATTGCCGTTGGAACAACATCTACTCGTGCTTTGGAAGGTGCCGTAGCAGCTTGCGGTAAGCTTCAGCCCTATAGCGGTAGAACGGAAATCTTTATCTACCCTGGCTATCAGTGGCAGGTTATCGATGGGCTAATTACTAATTTTCATTTGCCAGGATCTAGCCTGCTAATGATGGTAAGTGCACTCATTGGCAGGACTCGGTTGATGGCGCTTTATGAAGAGGCGATCGCCCAAGAGTACCGTTTCTATTCCTTTGGCGATGCCATGCTAATTCTGCCAGAAGCAGCTCTTAGCAATTGATCTTCCCATTCTGCTTTGCAAGAGAGCCCAGCTGCACTCAGCTAAATATCTGCAAACAAACAAAAAGCCCCCCGCACATACCTCAAGAAGAGGGAGTGCGGGGGGCTTCATTGCTTATCAATGAACAATCATCTAATGATGACTACGCAGCGATAGAAGGCGCAGTCAAAGCAACAGGAGCTGCTTCGCCAGCGGCCAAGTCAAGCGGGAAGTTGTGAGCATTGCGCTCGTGCATTACTTCCATACCCAAGTTGGCGCGGTTCAATACATCTGCCCATGAACCAATCACGCGACCCTGTGAGTCGATGATGGACTGGTTGAAGTTGAAACCGTTTAGGTTGAACGCCATCGTGGAAATACCAAGCGCGGTAAACCAGATGCCGACAACAGGCCATGCACCCAACAAGAAGTGGAGTGAGCGGCTGTTGTTGAATGATGCATATTGGAAGATCAAACGACCGAAGTAGCCGTGGGCTGCAACGATGTTGTAGGTCTCTTCTTCTTGACCAAACTTGTAACCGTAGTTCTGTGACTCAGTTTCAGTCGTCTCTCTTACAAGAGAAGAAGTAACGAGCGAACCGTGCATCGCAGAGAACAAAGAACCACCGAATACACCAGCTACTCCCAACATGTGGAAGGGGTGCATCAGGATGTTGTGCTCAGCTTGGAACACCAACATGAAGTTGAATGTACCAGAGATACCCAAAGGCATACCGTCAGAGAATGAACCTTGACCTAGTGGATAGATCAAGAAGACTGCGGTTGCTGCTGCTACTGGAGCAGAGTAAGCAACACAGATCCAAGGACGCATACCGAGGCGGTAGGAAAGCTCCCACTCACGACCCATGTAGCAGAAGACGCCAATGAGGAAGTGAAAGATGACCAGCTGGTAAGGGCCACCGTTGTAGAGCCACTCATCAAGTGAAGCAGCTTCCCAGATGGGGTAGAAGTGAAGGCCAATCGCGTTAGAAGAAGGCACAACCGCACCAGAGATGATGTTGTTGCCGTACATCAATGAACCTGCGACAGGCTCACGGATACCATCGATGTCCACAGGAGGAGCCGCGATGAATGCGATGACGAAGCAGGCGGTAGCAGCGAGTAGTGTCGGAATCATCAGAACGCCGAACCAGCCTACGTAGAGGCGGTTTTCGGTGCTGGTGACCCACTGACAAAACTGCTCCCACAGCGACGCGCTTTGGCGTGTTTGTAGAGTAGTAGTCATTAGTTATTATTCCGTTAGTTAGGTACGTATTAGGCTGGAACGAAAGGCTTCAAAAGAAAGCGGTGCGTTTCAACCGATGTAATCAATATAACAAATGTAACGGAATATTACAAGCTCTCATCACAACTTCTTAAGGATTTATACCTAAAGACATAGAGTTGAGAAGTTTTGTATTTTCTAGTGCATAGCGCCCATTGTGCTTTTCCAGGAGAGCTCTTTACGCAGCACCTGAAGGGCTCGCTGATCTGATCCTGAGAACAGCTCGGTCTCGATCAGCTCATCTAAGACTTGCTGAGTGAGCTGGGTTGCAAAGCCCCCGCCAGAACGTAGCAGATGCCCATAATAGGCAAACTGTGGTTTCCTATCAGCGGACAAATGAAAACTGTGAACTTCGGTTGTGCTCATTTGACAAACAGGCGTGTTCGCAGGGATAACAACGCGGGGAATACCGTGAAGCCCATAGTCATAAGATTCGCCCTTTTGCAGACTGCCGATGAGCACGACATTCAGCAAAATGCAGGTGTCCTGAACTAAATCAGGCGTGAAGACAGGATCGGGGGCACTGGTGAGCCGAGGGCCGCTGCTCATAAAAGCGGAGTTGAATAGCTGCGTGTCGTATATGATGCCGACGGCCCAGTGGCGGCTGCTATCAAACTTCACGAACTGCCCAAAGCCGTAGTCTTCTATTTGAGGTGGGGACTCAACGTCGTTGGGCGTATCAAGCTGGACAACGTAATCGCAGTGAGAGTTGGACTTTACGACTTTTCCTAGACAGGTTGATGTGGGTAGCTTCGGAACAATTTGGGAGGAAGAAACCATATAGCTGTCAGCTCTTTAGAGGTGCTTAGATATCTCGTGCCAGATGATGGCTCAAGGATATATCAAATACCGGTACAAGCGTATTAATCAAGCAAAAAGCGAAGAAATGCACCACATTTCTTCGCCCTAATTCAGATATTAGTCCTAGCGGCTACGATCCTAAGAGGACATTGCCTGAATAATGTAGTCGAAGTAAGGCGCAGCTTCAGCCGCATCTGCATCGCTCATTAGTGGCAATGCGGCATTCTTAAGACAGCGAATGGCTTCTACCATGCCAGGGACAGGTACATCGAGAGCGTTATACATCTCACGTACGCCGATCAGACCAATATTTTCAATGGGATCTTTGTCGCCAGCAAGAACGCTGTAGGTGATGAGGCGCAGGTACCAGCCGTAGTCACGTAGGCAAAGGGCACGCTGCTTCTGACCGTAGGCATTTCCGCCTTTTGCGATAAAGTCGGGGCGAAGCTTCCAGAGGTTGCCACTAGCCTGGTCTACAATTTTCTTTTCGTTGTTTGCGAGCGTCTCGGCAATCCGCATGCGCTGATCGCCAGTTTTTAGAAAGTTTTCGATACCTTTGAGTTCGCCGCTAGTGGGGTAGCGCAACTCATCATCTGCATTGAGGATTACTTGGCTGACAACAGACATAGTTTTTCTTGCGTTCTCTTACTTGCGGTAACTCTACTGAATATAGACAGTTTAGCGACTTCTGGGGCACCAAGGAAAGTGCCTCCTCACTGTTTGCCGGTAATTTGTTCGCTGTAGATAAAGGTAAGTGCTGTAGAACCCTGAACTGAGAAAACCCTTAAGAAATGTTAAGCAACGTCCAGGTAGCCTGACTGAGAGTGAGTTTGCTGAAGAAACCCATGCAAATGCGCCATACTGAAAGGCTGAATTACACAAGCGATCATGATTCCTCCAACTCCTACCCCCAAAAAGCGTACCGATACGGCTGACGAGAGCCTATGGCCGAGTGAGCCGCCTGCGCCGAAGTGGCAGCGAGACGAGGTGTTGAAGATTGAAATCACTGATTTGAGCAATACTGGCGAAGGGGTTGGGCGCTGGGAGGATCGGGTTGTCTTTGTACCAAATACGGTACCTGGCGACGTGATGCGGGTGAAAATGACCAAAGTAAAAGCGACACATGGCTTCGGCATTCCCGCAGGGATTATCACACCTTCTCCGGAGCGCGTTCGACCCGCCTGCATCGTGGCAGATAAATGCGGCGGGTGCCAGTGGCAACAGGTGAGCTACAGCAAACAGCTGGAGGCAAAGCAGCATCTGGTCACAGATACGCTCACTAGAATTGGGAAGCTGACGGTAGGAGAGCCTGACGGAATCCGGATTGATCCGGTGCTGCCAGCGCCTGCGCAACTGAACTATCGAAACAAGGCGACCTATCCATTAGGGCTCTCTCAAATCAAGGCGGTGCAGGCGGGCTACTACCGTCAGGGCACTCACCGTTTAGTAAATCTTAATCAGTGCCCGGTGCAGGACGATAGGCTCGATCCTTTGCTGGCTGAAGTGAAGCTGGATATTCAAGCGCGTGAGTGGAAAATATACAACGAGAAGTTTCATAAAGGACATTTAAAGCATTTGTCGGTGCGCGTTGGGCGCCGGACAGGACAGATTTTGCTGACGCTGGTGAGTCGTTCGGTGAAGCTTAAAGGTATTCATGAGCAGGCTGAGCAGTGGATGACGCGCTATCCCAATGTGGTTGGGGTGCTAGTGAACTTGAATTGGAAGAAGACAAATTCTATTTTCGGGCCGGATACCTATTGCATCAAGGGAGAAGACCACCTAGAGGAGGAATTTGCTGGGCTGACCTACCACATTCAGCCGACGACCTTTTTTCAGGTGAATACGGACCAGGCTGAACGGTTGCTTGAAGAGATTCAGACGGAGCTGGCGCTGACGGGCGAGGAAACGCTAGTGGATGCTTATTGCGGGGTGGGGACGTTCACGCTGCCGCTGGCGAAGAAGGTGAAGCGCTGTATTGGGCTGGAGTCATTTACGGAGTCGGTGACTCAGGCGGAGAAGAATGCAGTGCTGAACGGGATTGAGAATGCTGAGTTTAAGATTGGCGATGTGGGCGAGCTGATACCTCAGCTGGACGTGAAGCCAGATATTGTGGTGATGGACCCACCTCGGAAGGGGTGTGAGCCTGCGGTGCTAGAGGCTTTGATTGAGCTGAAGCCTAAGCGAATCGTGTATGTGAGCTGTAATCCGGCAACGCTGGCACGTGATTTGAAAGTGCTGTGTGAAGGCGGCTACAGGGTGAACAGAGTACAGCCAGCAGACTTTTTTCCGCAGACATCTCATGTGGAATGTGCAGCCTTTCTGGTAGCTTAATTTTCAAAGGTTAGGTGGACGGTTTATGTGTGCCTCCTAATAAGAGGAACCGGAAGGAAAGCCATGAAGTTTAGCCAGATTGTTGCGGTGTTAGGCGATGAGGTTACTGCGTCAAGCTTGGGAGTAGCGGGCGATGATGGTGCTTTGGAGCTGACAGAACTTGCGGCTGTGCAGGAGGCGGGCGCTCGTGCGCTGAGCTATGTAGAAGGGCCTAAGTTTGCGGAATATATCGCAACGACAGGGGCTGGAGCTTTGATTTTGCCTAACGATGAGAATTTGCAGCGTCAGGCGATCGCACAAAAGATTCCCTGGGTCAGCGTCAAACATCCACGCCTGGTTTTTGCTCGGGCGATCGCCCTGTTCTACCAGCCTTTCCAACAGCCACCCGGCATTCATCCCAGAGCAGTGATTGACCCTACTGCTGAAATTGGCAAGGACGTGGCGATTGGGGCACACGTGGTGATACAGGCTAATACGAAAGTGGGCGATCGCGTCTGCATCCATCCAAACGTCGTCTTATACCCCGATGTAACCGTGGGTGAAGGCACCGTACTTCACGCCAACTGCACCATTCACGAGCGCACGCAAATCGGTGCAAACTGCGTGGTTCATAGTGGCGCGGTCATTGGCGCAGAAGGTTTTGGCTTTGTCCCGACGGCGGAAGGCTGGGAAAAGATGCACCAGTCAGGGCGAACAGTACTTGAAGATGGCGTGGAGATTGGCTGTAACTCTACGGTAGATAGGCCTGCTGTTGGAGAGACCAGAGTAGGAAAAGACACCAAGATCGACAATATGGTGCATATTGCCCATGGCTGTAAGGTTGGACATGCCGTAGCGATGGCGGCTCAGGTCGGTATGGCGGGCGGTGTGACGATTGGCAACCGGGTGATTTTAGCGGGCCAGGTGGGTATTGCGAATCAGGCGGTGGTGGGCGATCGCGTGGTTGCCTCAGCCAAATCAGGCATTCATCACGATATCGCTGCTGGAGAAACTGTCTCCGGAATGCCTGCGATTCCTCATCGGCTGTATCTCAGGTGTGCTGTCTTGTTTGGCCGCCTCCCTGAGATGGCTAAGTCAATTAAGCAGTTACAGAAGCAAGTAGGCGACTAAACGCGTTATTCATCGTTTTTAGAAGATCGATTAGACGGTATTAGAAGCGACGCGACCGCACAAAAAATGATCGTTTTTTCTAACAAAAAGTAAATTTATCAATAACTTCCGTAGCGCTTCATTAACATCGACTTCAGTTGCTGTGGTTGCCCAGTGAAGATGCTAATTTGGAAACTAAGAGAAACAACTGAATAACAAGCGTTTGGTTGCCTTTTGAAGGCTCTTAAGAAAGCGTCCTTTCCCGTGACTTGAGTTCTGGACGAAAGACTTATCGCTAACTGAAGCGTTGACAAAGGGAATCAGGCAGACTGAACGAATTTCATTAGTTTTGCTGGCTCTTGTTTCAAGCCTGGGTTGAAAGCCTTATTTTTGTAGGCTCTAACCAAATCGAAATGGATAACACCGCCAAGGCCAAGCAGACGTTGTACAAACCTCTCGTAGTAAATCTGCAAAAGGAATTTTGTGTAGCGAGCCTAAGTCCTTAAGACTTGCTCTGGTTGTAATTTTTAGGAGGATATTAGCTGTTTTTTCGAGCTGATAAACCCATTTAGGGCTGACCCCTTGGTCGGCCCTTACTCTTTTTAAAGGGATTTCATTTTAGTAAGGATGTCGATTGCGTTAAATAGTCTTGAGAATAGGCCGCTTCAGACGGCGCGATGGCTGGCGCTAGTGATAGGAAATACGCGGCTGCACTGGGGACTCTTTCGTCACAACAATCTTGAAGGCGTTTGGCATACGCCGCATCTCACCGCTGAAACGGCTAGTCGGCTCGTTGCTTATGGTTTTATAGACGAGTCCTGGCGGGATATTGCTGAGCTGATGCTGAATAGCCCGCAAACCCGACTGCCTAAGCAGCGCGTTGAGACTTCAGCGGTGTGGATGGCTTCAGCAGTCTCGGTGCAAACGGGTTTGTGGGTATCTTGCTCTGACTCAGCGATTCAAACGGTATCGCGATCGCACATCCCTTTAACTAACCTCTACCCCACCCTCGGCATCGATCGTGCTATCAACTTGCTCGGCGCAGGTAGCACAATCGGATGGCCAGTGCTTGTTATTGATGCAGGGACGGCACTCACATTTACAGCAGGTGTAGAGCAAGAAGGCAAAGGCAGCATTTACGGCGGTGCGATTTTGCCAGGACTGCGGTTGCAAGGACAAATGTTAGGCCAGAACATGTCGGCTTTAGCAATAGCTGACGAAGTAGGACAGTCTGTGTCTGGTGGCGAGCAAGAAAGAATGCTGATGCCTGAGCGGTGGGCGACCGATACGGGTGGGGCGATCGCTAGCGGCTTAGTGTATGGGGCGATCTCGACCATCACCGACTATCTCACTGACTGGTGGCAGCGCTTCCCGGCAGGAAAAGTTGTTCTTACGGGCGGCGACGGCCTACGCCTTCACACCTGGCTAAAACAAAGAACCCCAGAGATAGCCTCCAGGGTTCAGGTTGATAGCTGCCTAATGTTTCGAGGAATGCAGGTTTATCGCAGGGTGCTGACTCTAGCGTCGTAGTCAGCCTCGCTCATTCCAAACGTAGCCTGTGGACGTGCTGAATCGTCTAGCCTATCTTGCAGCGCACCGACTCGGTTGCGAGCATCGGGGTGCGTGCTTAAAAACTCAGGCTGAGAGCGCCCACGAACCAGCTTTTGCATGAAGGACACCATTCCTGACTGGTCATAGCCTGCTCGGCCCATGGACTCGAATCCATGAACATCTGCTTCGTATTCATCGCTACGGCTAGCGGGAAGCTGAAGCGCAATTTGAGTACCGATATTAACCAGGCGATCGCGATTCACACCTAGCGCGCTCGTTATCCCTTGTGTAATCGCAGCCTTCCGCATCTGTTGAACAGCGTGACGCCCCGCAATATGTCCAATCTCATGCCCTACGACGCCTGCTAGCTCAGCCTCGTTATCAGCTGCGGCCATCAGTCCAGTCGTGATGTATACGTAGCCGCCCATCGTGGCAAAGGCGTTAACCGCATCGTCTTCTACGATTTGGAAAGTGTAGGGAATGTTGGGGCGATCGCTCACCTTCGCCAGCGTTTGACCAATATCGTTCACGTAGGTATTGAGCGCTGCATTCTTATACAGCTTGACCTGACCACTGTTTACCAATTGAGAATTAATGCCGCTGCCTAAGTCCACCTCCTGAGCATCCGTCATGCTAGAAAGCTGATAGGCCCGCAAGGCGGGAACAGCCCCTCTCAAAAGAATGTCCATTATGCCAGCTTGTGACGGCTGAGCTGTCGTAACACCAATACCCAAAACCATCGCCATAGAAGCAAGTCCATAGACAAGACGGCGATAGGCTTTGTGCTTAAAGTTCAGGAGGTTAAACATAGTTTGAGTCGTTGCTAGTTCGGTAAAAGGGCCGCAGGGCAGCGTGATAAAAGATACACCTGTCACATACTAAATTTAGCAAAATAGTCTTTAAACGTTGGCCAAATTGTGACACTTCTCCAGTTGATACTGTGGTTAAATACTGGGGTCAAGATGGCGATGGGATTGGGATAGAACGATGGCAATTTTAGATTCTAAAGGGCGGCTCTTTGGCAAACTGAGCCTGTTGGATGTCGGCGCAGCTCTGGCAATTGTGATGGTTGTTTTCGGCATATTTTTCTATCCTGGTGCGACCGGTTCGGTGGCTCAAGTCGGTACAAATGCAAAAGCGTTTGAGGTAGATTTGATCGCCAGAGGCCTAACGGTGCTCAACCCTGAAGATTTTGTAGCTGAACTGGGAGAGACGGAATCTACTCGTATTGTGGTTCGCAATCAGCCTTATGGTGAGCCTATTAGTATTAAGTCGGTTATTCCATTGCCTCGTAGCGTAGCGGTTCCTCAGCCGGACGGCAGCGTGAAGTCCTTTCCCGATCCGCGTCCTGAGTTGGGATACACCGCTGATATGCTAATTACGCTCGAAGGGAAGGCGGAATTGTCAAATGATGGTGGCCCTATCTTGGGTGTGCCGGTCAAAATCGGGACGCCGATTGAGATTGAAGGCGACAACTACAACTTTAAGGTATCTACAATTGCCGTTAGAATCCTTGACGATTCCGCTGAAGTGGCTGAGTAGCCCTATCGCTTAGGCGGTCGTTGCACTGCTGCTGAGCAAGCGATCAAGACTGTCTCCTACTTTGTTTGCTATTCCTGAGATCCAGGCTTCGTCTTGTTGTGTGTAGCTGCGAGGTGCGTTAGCTCCCAGGATTAAAACGCCGCGATCGCCCAAAGGCTGACAGATCACACCCTGCGTATTCTTCGGCAAATAGTCAAACTCAACGCGTCCTGGATAGATGTTGAGATTAACTAGGTAGATCGGCTTTTGCTTGTCTAAAACGCGCTGGACAATTACACCTGGCATCATTGAATCCACAGGCCCAAGAACGCCTCGCCTCAGCAGCACTCGGCCATCGTAATAAACCATCACGCTACGTGTCACCGTATTCGTCAGCAGTAAGTGGGAGGCCCAAGCAAGTTCTGTTCGCGCAGCAGCAGGCAAATCATCGGCTAGATCGAATCCTTCCTCGCCCTCCAGAACAACTGTCTCGGGGGGCTTCGGCTGAATACGCTGCCACAATAACCCGATAAGAATGAGCACTGCGCTCAGAATTACACCCAAAGCATCGGCTCTTGACTGCGAGCTGCTTAATTCAGGGGTGAGTACGCGGTTGATAAATAGCAGCGTGCCACCCAGCGCGCCTACGACAATCGGTAGACGCCTGAGCACTTGATTTTGATCGGGTCTGGCCATTGCGCAATCGAATAAGTGAAGTAGATATAGTGTATCTTTGGCGGGAACCGGCCAGCCGGGAAACCAGAACTGGGTCGCAAGCAATGGGCGAGGAATATAAGGTTTAGTGCAAAAGTTGTTAGGGCTAGGAGTATCAGTTGGACTGCTTGCAAGCGGATGCGGAATGCTCGGGCTTAGCTCTCGGCAGCTCGCTGAAGGATTGAAACTGGGCGAAATTGATATTCGGCCGCAGTGGGAGTCTGCCTGGGTAAGAGAGACGATTGCAAACGATCCAGCCGCTGAGGCGATTGTGGCGAGCTATGTGTCTGGGCTTTCGGCGGCAGGATACCAGGCGGGTGACCAGGGCGTGTGGGTGGCGGCTGGACAGTTTCCGGTAGCGCAGTACCAGGGTGAGATTCGGCGGTCAGCAGCGTCGATTACTAAGGTGGCGACGACGCTGGCAGCTTTAGATACGTGGGGTGCGGAGCATCGGTTTGAAACTCTGGTGGGCTGGCAAGGGGCTATTGAAAATGGCGTGTTGATGGGGGACTTGATTGTTGAAGGCGGTGACGATCCACTGTTTGTGTGGGAAGAGGCGATCGCACTAGGCAACACGCTAGAGCAAATGGGCATTAGCCGAGTCACAGGTGATTTGATTGTGACTAACGGCTTCACCATGAACTTTGAAAGCAGCAGCCAGCAGTCAGGGCAGTGGCTAAAAGAAGCGCTCAATTCAGCAAACTGGGACTATCCGGTAGAGCGTGCTTATTTAGAGATGCCGCCCGGAACACCTTCACCAACGCTTCAAATTGACGGGCAGGTGAGAGCTGACATTGACAGTTGGAGAAATCGAACGAGCGGCTGGCTAATCAGTCATCAGTCACTGCCGCTCGTTGCCGTACTCAAAGCGATGAATATTTATAGCAACAACGCGATGGCCGAACAGGTTGCTAACACTGTTGGTGGATCGCAAGGCGTGATGGTTCAGGTGCAAGAAGTCACGGGCATTGCACCTGAAGAAATTTCGCTAATCAATGGCTCAGGGCTGGGTGAAGAAAACCAAATTTCTCCGCGTGCGGCCGTTGTGATGATGCAAAAGATTCAAGACTTACTGAGGGCGTCGAGCAGTTCTGCGTCGGCGCAGGGCTATACGATTTCCGATATTTTTCCAATTGCAGGCGCAGATGGAGGCACTGTGACCGGTCGCGACATTCCAAACAATGCAGTGGTGAAAACCGGAAGCCTTGCGGTAGTCAGCGCATTAGCGGGTGCGCTGCCGACGCAAAATAAAGGCGTGGTGTGGTTTTCGCTGTTGAACTATGGCTCGGGGCTAGATAATTTGCGATCGCGCCAAGATCAAGTCCTCACCGCCCTAGAGCGCCAGTGGGGCAAAGCCACCGAAATTCCTCCCGAACTACAAACCACCGTCCAAATCGGCACAGATCCCTATCGACTTGGAGACGCCCGCCGCAATCTCCCCATAAACCAGTAGAGCCTACAAAATCAGATAGAGCTCCAAAAATCAGACCAAATTAGAATCCGTTCGGCACAATCTCAATCACTACCTCACCCGAACGGCTATCAGTCACGACCACCGTGCCCTGCTCAATATTGCCAACCGCTCTTTCCCCTGTCATTGAAACTTCTGGATCAACGGCCTGCTGATAGCTCACATTGCCTTCAGCTTCCACATCCTGACTTCCCGTCCTCCAAGTGACACTATCTGCATTGAGCTGAGATCCTTTTTCCTCACCATTCGCCTGCACGTTACCCGTTAAATAAATTACCTCTTGTCCTAAGTCCAAACGAGCCTGATTGGCAGATGCCGTAATCTTTTGCTCCGGCTGCTCAAGCTTCACGGGATTATCGAGTGCGATCGTCTGATTCTCTACGTCCCATACGGCGCTTTTACTTTCGGCTTTTAGCGGTTGGTTCGAAGATGGTGAAAGTGAGGTGAGCTGTACTGATTCGTTGAGCGTGACAATGTTGTCGGTAAGATTGACTTCACCCTTGGCTCCGAGAATGCGATCGCTGACTACCCGGTAATCCTTACTCGCATACTGCTCCACCTTCAGTGGCTGCTGCGCCTCTACCCGTTCAAGCTCGGTAAACCAAACTAAACTATCCGACTCAAACGTCAGCCAGGGCGTTTCCTTACTTTTAGCAATCACCCCGCCGCTCAAGTCCACTCGGTTTTCCTGATTAATTACCGTTACGACTCGAGCAATAGTTTCTATTTGGGGGCTAAACCCCTTAACCGGTGGTTTTTCTGATGCTTCATCTGGGAACCGACTAGCCGTTGGCTCATCAGAAGACGGATTAACCGGCAGGCTCGTTTTTACTGTCGAAGCACTGCTCGATCCGTTCCCATCATCTTCATTTGTCCCGTCTGCATCATTATTTTTGGAATCACTAGATAGCGCATCATCTTCAAAGTCGCCCATGATTAGCCGATCCTGCTTAGGCTGCCACTTGAGGCGATCGCTCTCCAACGTCAGCTCGTTCTCAGTTCCTTTAGCAACTAAGTTCCCCGTCAGATAAAGCGTCTCACCATTTTGGCGAACTTCGCCTTCATCTGCCACGACGGTGTAAATCGTCTCACCTGCTTGAAAAAACTCACCCTCCAGCTCTTTTAGCTTGGCCCGCTGATTATTCGGACTGTAGTTCACCGACTTTGCTTTTAGCCGCCACAGCAAGCTGCCGTTCTCATCTGGCTGCTCAAGCGTCACCGTTTGCAGCGTCAGCTCCGGCTCTATTTGCTCAATTGGCGCAGGCGCTGCGATTTTTTGACCAATGCCACAGGTTCGCAACGCCACTACCAACACCGCAATCGTTGCGGCGATCGCAGTCCATCGATACCACCGGGTTACCTTCAAATTTTCTATGCTCCTGGCGATCGCAGACGGGTAGGGCCAACGCTAAGGATGAACCTCTGCCTCATCTAGCATAGAAATACTGGTCAGCGGGCGATACGTATAGTTGTGCTGAGGATGACTTTCTTGCCCGCTGCGAGAACGCTTACGGATATCGTCCTTAACGCTGTCCAAATCAATGTAGCGATCTGACACGTTGATCAAACTGTCGCTCGTCATCGAACGCAGGCTCACCACCTCAACGCGAACGCCTTTATAGCTTGCCGCATCGACCGCGTAGGCCAAGTCCCCATCGCCGCTGACGAGCACCGCCGTGTCATAGCAATCGACTAAGGCCATCATATCTACCGCAATTTCAACATCCAAATTTGCCTTTTTAGAGCCATCTGGAAGCTGAACCAAATCTTTGGCAATCACTCGATAGCCGTTACGACGCATCCAGAGCAAAAAGCCCTGCTGCTTTTCGTTAGCGCGATCTACGCCGGTGTAAAAGAACGATCGAAACAGCCTTGAGCCCGCTGTCAGCCGACATAAAAGCTTGGTGTAGTCAATTTCAATTCCTAGCTGTAAGGCCGCATAAAAAAGGTTAGAGCCGTCTATAAAAATGGCAACACGGCCTCGGTTTTCCAACACCTGCTCAGGTGTGAAAACAGAATCGTGGCCCAAAATTTGATGATTATTCAACATGTATTTTCCCGACTTAAAAGGGGCTGATTTTGTAAGGCTATCTTGTTATAACTTTCAGCTAGATTTCAATGATTTTGGATGAATTCGCGTACGTGCATATGAGTCTATTAAGCCGTTGAAAAGTAGTTAAGTGTGGTCGTTGCTACAAGGCCGAACCTGAAAAGCCGAACCTGAAAAGCCGAACCTGACAAGAAATATATATGGCTATACAAACTCAATTTTCTATCAACGAGTGCCAAAGATTTGCATCGGTACGCACGTTTCCACGAGTGCGAAGACAGTCTCGCTTCCCAGGGGTAGGCGCAGTGACTATCTGTTTAGATTTGGGCTGTTTAGATTTGGGTACAAAGGCGGTCTATATCGCTAAATTTTTCTATCGCTAAATTTCCTATCGTTAAATCTCTGAACGAATGCGTTTTATTCAGCTTTGGCACTTAGCCGCGTGCTTTTAACCATTCTTTTAAGTGGGATGTCGGGCAGCTCGTGTGCCCTGTTAAAATGCCTGCTTAAAGTAGATATCTCTTGGACTCTAGAACGTACTGGGCGAACGATTCTTTAGAGCGGTTCTACGGCTGAGACATCAAGTGGCCACACTCAATCGACTCGCTTTCGCCCTGTTTTTTGTGATAGGAAAGGTCAGGAAAAAGCACCAGAAAAACACGTGTAACAATTGATATCAGAGGACTTGACTGTATAATGACTTCATCATACAGTAAACGTTTTTGACTGCGGGTTAAAACGACATAATTTAATCTCTTCTCAAGGAATGAACGCGCCGATAGGTCAACCGTTACCGTCTCTAGATTAGGACGGCGTTAGCAGATATTTAGCAGGTGTAACGCTATCGCCTTTAAATGACGACGGACGAAAATATCGCGGATCATTCGGTTCGTCTGATGAATACGGGTGTAGTGTGGAGACAATCAGAAATCATTGATTGACGATTGGCTAGCAATCTTATGACAGCGATAAGCTAAATTACATGGCACGCGTGTTCATATTTTGTTACAAATGAAAGTGCACTTATATTGAGCAGGTACATACCTCAAGCATGTTAGGCGGTCTGCTAGGCTCTAAATCTTCTTCCTCAACGGATTTCGGCGAAAATATGCTGAATTCCGTTGCTCGTCAAGCTATCCAGCAGTTGTTTACGGATAGCGAGTCTGTCGATATTTCAATTAGGTGTTCACCGTCAAGCAAAATTTTGCAGGGGGTCGTTGACAGCTTTCAGATGAAAGGTCGCGGCTTGGTGATTAAAAAAATGTTTGAAGCGGCGGAAATGGAGTTCGAGACGGACGCTGTTTCTATCGACGTGGGCGGGCTAATGGGCGGTAAAATTCGCCTTAAGCAGGCAACTCATGCGATCGCTACCGTTGCTATGACCGAATCAGGCATCAACAAGGCGTTCACCGCCGATCTGGTAGAAAAGCATTTGCAAAACGTGCAGACCGAGGAAGTCACTAACCTCTCTGGCGGCGATCCGATTTCTTTCAGGGATGTTGAGCTTGAGCTGTTGCCTGATAAGCGTGTCAATATCTCAGCTAAAACCGATCTGCCGAACCGCTCAGATATTCCCATTTGTTTTTCGGCTGGCATCGATGTGGAGCGTCGTAGGCGAGTGGTCTTTACAGATCCACAGTTTCAGCCAGAGGGAATCGATGAAGATGTGGAATGGCTTTCTGAGGCACTGATGCCTGCTTTTGTAGGCGTCTTGAACAAAATGGTTGATTTAGAGCGCTTTGATCTGGACGGTGTTTCGCTGCGGGTGAACCGTTTGGAGGTTGAAGGCAAGAAGCTTTTATTTAACGGCTATGCGGAGATTGAACACTTTCCGGGAATGTAACTAGGAATGTAACGGCCCGCTATGCTGCCCCTGTAAGATGCTTACGCGGTGGTGAAGCGGAGGCGCAAATTCAGTCGATGGGACTCATAGATTTATTTAACTCAGGCGGCGTGGTGATGTGGCCGCTGCTTGGGTTTTCGTTACTAGCAACCACGCTGATTCTGGAGCGCGGACTATTTTGGTCACAGCTCTATAAAACGCAGGATCGGTTCATTCAGCAGGTGCTAGCTCTATACAGCACTCAGCCTCAAAGCGCGATTGAAAGCTTGAAAAAGAACGCTCAGTTTCCAATGGCCCGAATTTTTCTGGCGGCACTGACGATAGAGCAAGGCACTCCGGATGATTTTCGCCTAGCGCTTGAGAGTGCTGCTCAAACTGAGATGCCGCTGCTGAAGCGCTTTAATACGGTGTTTGAGACTATCATCGGCGTTGCGCCTTTGCTGGGGCTGCTCGGCACTATTTTGGGGCTGATGCGGTCGTTTTCTTCACTGCGGATTGGTGAGGCGGTGGGTGAATCAGCAGGAGAGGTCACGGCAGGGATTGGAACAGCCTTGGTTTCGACAGCGATGGGACTTTTGGTCGCGATCGCAACTCTTCTATTCGCCAATTTATTTTTAGGTCTATACCGCAGACAGCGATCCGCTATTGAAGCCTACGCTGGCAGACTAGAGCTTTTATACCGGCAGTACTACCGGCACTATCTTCACAGACAGCAGAAAGACTAGGCACTGCTCAGGCAACCCTCGATTCTTTGATTGGCTCAAAAGAAAAAGTCAGATTAATCAGCTCTTGTTGATTTCACGCAAGCGGCATCCCTAATATGTAACCACCGCTATCTTTTCATGTATCTATTTATCTTATTGTGGAACTATTGAATATCTTATTTGTTCCTGTTATCCATCGTTAGCCTTATGAATCGCTCTTGGTTAGTCTGGGTGACTAGTATTGCTGCCTTCTTTTTGACGGCGATTTTGGTGGTGACTACTGGGCCAGCGCAAGAGCCTAGTTTCTCTGACAGCGTGGCTCAAAGGACAGTCGCAGCCGACGCCGGACGTCGCTCGTTCTCACCCGATGGATTTGACAAAGGCACCGCTGATTCTACTGCCAAAGTACCCGCGAGCGATTTTAACCAGAGTGCTGGCGATCGCGCTTCGGATACAGCGCTTTCTATTAATTCCATTGGCTATCAGCCGCGTGAGGTTGTCCAGCTTGCCGATCCGAGTAACTATGGCGATCGCGTTACTCGCGACGTAGACGGTAAGCCCGTCAATAACGCATACATCGTTGTTCTCCACGAGACTGTCGGCTCAGTAGAAAGTGCGCTCAACACGTTTCAAGTGAACCATCCTAACGATGCAGACCAGGTGAGCTATCACACGCTAATTGGGTTAGACGGCACCATTATCTATGTCGTTCCGCCAGAGAATAGAGCCTTTGGCGCAGGCAATTCTGCCTTTGAGTCTTACAACGGTGAAGAAGCCGTTTTCACCAATTCCGATTTTCCCAGCTCCGTGAATAATTTTGCCTATCACGTTTCATTAGAAACCCCACCTGACGGCCGCAGTGGCAACGCAGCGACCCATAGCGGCTATACCGAAGACCAGTATCAGTCTTTGGCCTGGTTGCTAGCCCGCACCAATATCCCAGACGATCGCATTACGACGCATCGCCTAGTGGATAGATCGCAGTCACGATCCGATCCACGCTCTTTTGAAGCAGAGCGCATGTTTAGACTGCTGCGTCAGTATCCTAGCCGTCAGGCTGCCCAGTAGAACTACCCAGTAGGCCCGTCCAATAGAACCGCTTAGCAAAAAGCGTTAGCGCTTAAGGTACTTTTTAACGGTTGACTTTAACTGCTTAATTGCCTGTTGAAAAGGTGCAGGTTGAGACAAAGCCTGCGCCTGAGCTGCTATGGCTTGGCCTTGGGGATCATTCCGATAGCGATAGTGCTCCCATAGGTCTCGGTAGGGGCCGCCCGTTCGCATAGGGGTGCCTGCCCAATGGAGATAGCGTAGAGGGCGATCGCTATCAAAAAGCACATCGCCGCGCTGCTCAAAATGAGGGGTGCCGCCCCAGCTACCAGGCTCACCAGGATTAGCTTTAACAATATTGAGCCGACGTGGAATCGCTTTGAGTACGAGGTAGTTCATAATCGGCTGATCGGTCGTACCGTTAGAAAAGTCGAAGTACTCGCGGTGGGCGGCGCACTCTCGCAGCAGATCGTATAGCTGCTGTAGAGAAAGCGCGCTTTTTTTAGAGCCCCAGAGGCCACTGTTAAATACGTCTTCGAGCGCTTCAGGGCTAAATAGCTTCTGCTTAGGCACGACATCAGAAAAAACGTCTTCTAGGCCGCCTTTGAAGTGGTAGTCGCACCAGATAAAGTCGGCTTGGTCTAAATAGCTCAGCGTTTCAGATACGGGCGTGAAAAAAAGAATGTCCGTATCGATATATAGAAACTCGTCGAGCGGGCCGAACCAAGCGGCAAGCTTACGCATTTTGTTGGGCAGCGCTAAGAAATCGCGTGGAAAAATGTCACCGATCTTTTGGGTTAGCGCATCTAGAAAATCTAGGTCTGGAAACAGCTGAACGTCGTACAGCTCAGCTAAGCGAGCGGCCACAGTATGGTAGTCATCGTTGAAGGGGATCAGGTAGACCGGAATGTCGGGATCGCTCAGGCGAAGGCTGCTCATGAGGGCGATCGCATTCTCGGCAACCTTGTCGTTGGCCACTATGTAAACGCCGCGCATGGCATAACTCCCCTATTAGATAATCTGAGCAAGCGGTTGGATGGAGCGATTCAAGTCAGCGATTCTCTGTCAGCTTTTTCTAGATCTTCAACCACCTTGAGTAAATTCAAAGTAGTGTCGTAGGCCGCAGCGGTCATTTCATCGCGATCACGACTGTTTTGCTCAATGCTGCCGTCTGTGAGCACGCCTAGCGTTCCTAAAACGCCGCTCAAGCGCGATCGCATTTCATAAGCAGCCTTCGCGACCGTATCATCATTCTCAGAATCCTCACCACAGATATTGTCTTTTATCTGTTCAGAGAACTGAATGGCACAGAGCTGAGAATAATAGCCGCCTTTGTTCAGCAGCTCAGCATGTGTGCCGGTTTCGACTACGCGGCCTTGATCCATCACGGCAATCTGGTCGGCGTTTTGAACGGTAGAAAGGCGGTGGGCGATGACGAGCGTAGTGCGATCGCGACTCAGCTCATCAATCGCCTTTTGCACCAGTCGTTCTGAGATGGTGTCCAGCGCGCTGGTGGCTTCATCCAAAATGAGAATGTCAGGATCTTGAAGCAGGGCGCGGGCGATCGCAAGTCTTTGCCGCTGTCCGCCTGAGAGCAGAACGCCGCGATCGCCAATTAGCGTCTCTAATCCATCCGGCAGCGCTTCAATAAACTCATAGGCATTGGCCCGAGTCATCGCATCTTTAATTTCATCGGAAGTGGCATCAGGCCGACCGTAAATCAGATTCTCTCGAACGGTCGCATTAAACAAAAAGGTGTCCTGGCTCACAATGCCAAGCCGACGCCGGAAGCTCCTGATATCAAATAATCTTAAGTCGTAGCCGTCAATTCTAATGCTGCCGCTCGTCGGGTCGTAAAAGCGAGGAAGCAGATCTGCGAGCGTTGATTTACCGGCTCCTGAAGCACCGACTAGTGCTAAAGTTGTTCCCTTTTTGAGGTATAAATCGATGCCTTTAAGCACCTGACCTTCATGACCGGGATAAGCAAAGCTTAGCGAATCAAAATGAATGCCCTTTGCTAGCTGTGTGTACTGCCGATCGCCTGTTTGCATAAAAGGCTTGTCATCGCGGCGAAGAAATTCACTAATCACCGTGACGCTCGGCCCGACGTTCGCAAGCTGGCTGCGGGTGGAATTAAGCTGCCCAATCGCAGGCAGCATCCGAAACAGCACGAGCAGGTAGGTGAGCAAAATAGAAGAAAATACCTCCAGCTTCTCTGCCATGACCACGCGCCCGATTGCGGCCACTGTGATGAGCGCAATGATGCTGCATACTTCGTTAAGCGGCCCAATACCCGCAAATAGAAGCTGAGAGCGGTATTCTGAAACCTCACGATCGTCAATTAGCTTAGAAATCGTGTGGTATTCGCTGTCTTCGTTAGCGGTGCCTTTGACTAGGCGAATGCCTGAAAGGATTTCGACAATACGCGCAGAGTACTTACGCGAATATTGAGACAGCTCGCTGCCGTATACTTTGGCTTTGCGTACTGCGCTTTGGTTTATAAGGGCGACTAAACCCAAAGCGCAGGTTGCAATAATAGTGAGCTGCCAGGATGCCAGGATCAAAATGCCGACAAAAACCAGAATTGTGATGATGGCGATCGCCATTCTGGCTAATGTCCGAACCGCCACCGTTGTCCGACTCACCTCCACGTTCAGGTGATTGATCAAATCGCCAACTTTACTTTCTGTGTAGTAGGCCAAATCGACATCCAACAGCAGCCGCAGACCCTCCAGTCGCAAATTGGCTGCTAGCTTTCTGTTTAAGCTCGTAGAGGTGACAGAGCCTGCATAGTTGGCCGCGTTTTTAAGCGCAATCAGAAAAACAATGGATGCGGACATCACAGGCAGCTGATACGGCTCAGGAAATCTGTCAAAGAAAACGAGAAATCCCTGTAGTATTTCAGGTAGCTGATCTACAAGGGCTGACGACTGGCCCAGTAGCTCTAGCAAAATGGGGACGATCAGCACCGTACCTACACCATTAAATAGAGCGCCTGAAAACCCCATCAAAATGGTCAAAAATACCAGAAATGGATATTGGAGTAATGACTGGGTGAGGAGTTTTCTTGAATGCATAACCCTTTAGGATCAGGAATAGGCTTTGGCGGCGCCCGTGCGTATGGATGCCGACATATGAATATTGGAGCAGATAGCTTTGGATCGGCAACAATTAGGCGATCGCTAGCCTACGACACAGGGTCGATGATTCCAGTTGTGGGGCATCTGACCCCAGCGAGTCCAGGATAATCGTGAAAAGCATCTGAAAAACCCAAGGCTCTATAAAGAATTCGTTGGTAAAAGGGCACTCGGAAACCTGTCTGTCCGTTAGCATTCCCCTTTAATAACGAATTTCCTTGATTGATACCACCTTCGATTAATACAGCTTCTCAGTACCCATTCCCTACGTCCGGATCTAATGTTTACCTGCTGTTTACTTATTGGCGTTAAAACGGTGTTGCTAATCCAGACAATATGCCCTGTAGTCTCGCTGCCATCGTGATGACGCTGTAGTGTTCTACGCACCGCTGACGAGCCATTTGACCTTTGCAATTAGCTTTCTCAATATCTGAGAAAATTTGTGTTAGCTGCTCAGCAACCTGATCGGGCGATTCGGGATTAACTAAATACCCTGTTTTACCTAATATGTCTGGAATATCGCCTACTCGCGTTGAAAGAATCGGTTTAGCCATCGCCATGCCATCGGTTAGCTTAAGCGGAAACTGAGCTTTGGCCGTTGCGCTGTCTCTTTGCGGCACCACCACCACATGGGCTGCTGATACAACCTGAGCCATTTCATCAATTGGAAATCTCGGCAGCTTAATTAGCCATTGGCCCCAGCGCTCAAATAGATCGTCTTCATAGCTATCGGGCCGCCGCCCTCCTACAATTACGAGCCGAAAGTCAGGCTGATTGAGCTGATCGAGCGCGATTAATACGTCTTCTAAACCCTTGTGAGGCCTTGCGGTGCCCGGAAACATCAGCACGCGATAGCCGGCAAGGCCGTACTTCTCTCGGCTGTTTGCAGCGTTGTATTTTGCCGGGTCAAATATCTGAGTGTCTTTACTATTGGGTAGATAGTGACCGCCGAATTTTTGCTGTAAGAACTGAGTCGTAACCGTTACGGCATCCGCTTTAGACACTAGATTCTCCATCCATTCTAAGTAGATAGGATGTTCTGGATTGCGTAGGGCTCCGTCAGACTTGAGAATGTCGCGGGCGAGCTGTCGAGGATTGGGACGATAGCCACCGAACCAGCTCATTTCCCAGTCGTCAATATCAACAATGACCGGTTTTCGGGTGATTGTCCTCTTGAGCAAGGCCGTGCCAAAACTGGTGGGTCTGGGCTTAATTGCATAGAAAACGTCGCCTTGAATTTTGGGTAGAAGCTGCTTGAGATTCGTGAGGTATTTGAGCGATCGCACTGCTGGAACCGCACATACTCTCAGGTGAGCAGGCGGCACCGGATAAAGCTGCTCGGCAAACTGACATCCCACTACCGTTACATCACAGCCCAGCTGCTGTAACGCATTCGCGACCAAATACACGCGCGTCGTTCCACCGCCCGCCAAATCTGGAGCGATCACCGATACTTTCAAGTCTTGAATGGATGAAGGAGTAGGCATTCACTAGGGCTGAGCGGAAGCCGTTTCTGGCACGGGCGTATCTGAAGCTTTTGAAGGTATCTCCGGCGGTATCTCTAGCGTTAGCTTCCCCAATACGCCTTTGCGAAACTCAATTAAAAGCTTACGCGCCGCTCGCTCTTGAGATTCTTGAAACTTCGCTTCAGCCAGTTGGTACAAGTAGGTTTCGCCCGTGCTTCCTGTTGGAGCAAGCTCATACCGGGCCTGAAGCATTTGAGCCCGCCTGTTGGTGCCTTCTTGCTCATCTAGCTCGTTGATTAAATCGACGAAGGCTGCGGCCACACGCTGCGTGTCGTAGGCGGCTTGGCCAATGTCGTCACAGATGGCAAGCTTGAGTGCGGCTGTTTGATCCGTGAGCTGCGCGGGGATAATACCGGGCGAATCTAGCAGCTCTAGCTCATCGGAAATGCGCACCCATCTGAGCTGACGAGTAACGCCTGCTTTGCGAGCGCTTTCTACCACACGGCGCTTGAGCAATCTATTAATTAGGGCAGATTTGCCGACGTTAGGAAAGCCGATGACGACGGCTCGGACTGGGCGCGATCGCATTCCCCGATCCTGTCTTCTTTTGTTCATCGCAGTACCCGCCGCCTGCGCCGCGCGTGAAATTTGGCCGACACCTTTACCCTGATTGGCATCGGTAAAGTAGGCAACCTGGCCTTGGGCTTTGAACCAGTCTTGCCAGCGATCGCGCGCCTCAGAGGTAATCATATCCACCCGATTCACCACCAGCACCCGCTTCTTCTCACCCACCCACTGATTCAGCTTTGGGTGCAGCGTCGAAAGCGGAATTCGGGCATCGCGAACTTCTAGCACTACATCTACGCGCTTAAGCTGCTCTTGCAGCGACTTTTCAGCTTTTGCAATATGTCCTGGGTACCACTGAATTGAAGGAGAGGCCATAAGAGAAGAGGGTGAAAGGACTAAGGAACGACCAGCACCGGACAAGGCGACAGATTAATCACCCGAGCGCTGACGCTATCCTCGCGGCCCTCGTCAGTCAGGCCCGTCCCACTACAGCCAATCACCACCAAATCGGCTGACACCTCATCAGCCACATCGCAAATAATAAAAGCCGGTTTACCTTCACGCTCAATGGTCTGCGCCTCAAACCCGCGCTGTTCAAAAACCTTCTTAGCCTGAGCCAGCAAGGAGGCAACCGCCTCAGTCGAGGCCTGCTCTGGGTGCGCCGGATCGTTACTTTCAGCCGACTCCACCACCGAAAGCAGCACCACTTTTGACTGACAAAGCTGGGCCATATCCAGCACCGTTTGCAGCACTCGCTTGGCACCGGGGCTGGAATCTATTGAGAACAGAAGCGTTTTGTACATTTTTCTCTAATTTTCTTTGGGCTTTAAGGCAGAAGAGATCACAGACTTCTGTAAAATAGTGAACAAATAGGCAATTTAAGTAGTTTTACTTATCGCACAAGACGATACACAACTACATTAGAACCGTCATTTTTGAACTGTCTTTAAGCCGTCTTTGAAATGGCGCGATCGCCTGTCACCTTGCATCGCTCGATATCTAGGGTAGTCAAGCATTGACCCGCTTTCGAGATTGGTGCAGACAAACGTTACATATTTTTTAGGAGAGTATATTCCGTGGCCAAGAAAGCCCTTGCTGATCTATCTGCCTCTGACGTTTCTGGTAAGCGCGTCCTCGTTCGGGCCGACTTCAACGTCCCGCTAGACGAGTCAGGCAACATCACCGACGACACTCGCATCCGCGCCGCTTTGCCCACCATTCAAGACCTCACTTCAAAAGGGGCAAAGGTCATTTTGGCTAGCCACTTCGGTCGTCCTAAGGGCAAAGTGGTTGAGAGCATGCGCCTTACGCCAGTAGCTAAGCGCCTATCAGAAAAGCTTGGCCAAGACGTGATTAAGTGCGACGACTGTATCGGTGATGAGGTCGCTGCTAAGATTTCGGCTATGGAAAATGGCCAGGTTGCGCTGCTAGAGAACGTTCGCTTTTACGAGGGTGAAACCAGCAACGACGCTGAGTTTGCGAAAAAGCTCGCAGCTAACGCCGATCTATATGTAAATGATGCATTCGGTACAGCTCACCGCGCCCATGCCTCTACAGCAGGCGTTACCGAGTATTTGAGCCCGGCGGTTGCGGGTTCCCTAATCGAAAAAGAGCTGAAGTTCTTACAGGAGACGGTTGATAACCCTCAGCGTCCTTTGGCAGCTATTGTGGGTGGCTCCAAGGTATCTTCTAAAATTGGTGTGATTGAAACTCTGCTCGATAAGGTCGATAAAATCTTCATCGGCGGCGGCATGATTTTCACTTTTTATAAAGCGCGCGGTATGAACGTCGGCAGCTCCTTGGTAGAAGAAGACAAGCTAGAGCTGGCGACCAAGCTAGAAGCCAAAGCTAAAGAAAAAGGCGTTGAGTTTTTGCTCCCGACTGATGTTGTGGTTGCAGATAAGTTTGCAGCAGATGCCAATACTCAAACCGTTAGCGTCAATGATATTCCCGATGGCTGGATGGGTTTGGACATTGGCCCTGATTCTATCAAAACGTTCCAAGCCGCTTTGGCTGATTGCAAGAGCGTCATTTGGAACGGGCCAATGGGCGTATTCGAAATGGAAGCTTTCGCAAAGGGCACTAATGGCATTGCAACCACTCTAGCTGGCCTGACAGGTACGGGCTGCATTACGATTATTGGTGGCGGCGACTCCGTTGCAGCCGTTGAGCAAGCGGGCCTCGCTGATCAAATGAGCCACATTTCTACAGGGGGTGGCGCTAGTTTGGAGCTGCTAGAAGGTAAGACACTTCCTGGTATTGCCGCTTTGGATGATGCGTAAGCTCTAGGTTAGCGGTGATGTTGGCAATAATATAATCAGACAAGCGCCCTGCGGGTTACTGTGGGGCGCTTTCCGGTTTTCACCAATTGCTTCAGATACTATAAATTAAAGGGCAATTGGCTCAGCACTTTTCTCAGGCAGACTATGTTAAGGCGATCGCACTCCTCAAAAACTGCCGCCATGATGCAAGAGCAGCAAATGGAAGAGGCCCGGATGCGCGATGTAGAAATGCTGCTAGAGAGCTTGTTTCTACGTGAAGAAGTCACCATGCGGCTAATTGCTGACTGCCTTTATGACGTAGGCTCTGTCAATTTGGTAAACCAGCGAATTCATTCCAAGCCGCTAAATCGGTTTATGAAAGTGATAGCTCGTCGCTCTAAGCCGATTTTCAGGTTTTTTATGCTGCGGTGGAGCAAAGAGAATTGCCCACGTATGATCGCTAACTGGCTACATTCTCAGGTGCGCTTTACACCCAGTGAGGTCGTACTGCCAGAGGTACTGAGTCCAGAAATTGGCTCGGCAAGTTCCCCTGAACTTAGATCTTGACCAGTGTTTGTGAAGCGATAACAGCTTCGACTATTCATATCCCCTGCAAATGTGCTGCGTGAATTAGCGGCGATCGCTACTACTTTTAATACAGATATCCAGCGAATATTACCTTCTCTGCTAAGAGTGCGCGCAGATAGGCTAATGTCTGTTATGTATTTTCGCTGTCATCTATGTTGAATACGCTGACTCGTTGTCTGATAGCTAGTGCTGCTTTACTTTGTGTTGCTGAAGTTTTTACGAGTCAGGATGTTGCTAGAGCCGAGCCAGCCGCCTCACTGCTGCCGCTTCAGGCTCGAACCGTTGAGAACGCGGCGCGCGGCGTTGTGCTCGATCAGGTGGCTGACACAATGAATACTCAGATTGCCGCCGATCAGGCGATTTTGAATGCACCTACCGGCATATCGCTGGAGTCTATTCCGCTGCTTAAAGAACTAGTAGATGACACCGGAAAATTTGATACGAATGTCGATGTTGGCTCGGATCTGCCCATCTCAGTTGGATTTGACGATTTGATGGGTAACGGAGTGCTGATGTTGGGTACCGATTTCTCTGTAAATTAAGCAATTCTCTATAGAGAGGCTTCGCTAACGCATTCGTTTTCTTTTTGGGGCGATCGCACAACCCAGAAGCTCAGACAACCGGTAAAATACGTCTTGGTTCTTATTGATACTGACGCTATGAGTGAAGATACTCTCTTTAGTAAAATTATTCGTCGAGAGATTCCTGCCGATATTGTCTACGAAGACGATCTGTGTCTGGCCTTTCGAGATATTACGCCTCAAGCACCCACTCACATTTTGGTGATTCCCAAGAAACCAATTCCCAATCTGTCGGAAGCTCAGGAAGAAGATAAAGCCCTGCTCGGGCATCTGCTCTTTGCTGTAAGTGAGGTCGCTCGCCAAGAGAGACTAGGCAGTGGCTATCGCGTCGTTATCAACACTGGAGAAGACGGCGGGCAAACAGTATTCCATTTGCACCTGCATTTACTCGGCGGCCGCGCGCTAGGATGGCCGCCCGGATAAAGCAACTACTCGTCTATGCGCTCTAACTGCCAGAGAATTTGATTGCCCTCCCGACGGATTCGAGAAACCGTCCAGTTGCGCCAAGCCCAGTAGTCCCCGCGGCTGGTAACAGCGCTAGCATTAACGTCCATGAGATCGGCCAGTTCTGCGCTCGTGATTAAATAACCCTGCTGTGCCAGTTCATCGGTAACTTGCAGCGTTTTTAACGTATTTGTAAGGCGTTCGATGCGGCTAGTTCCAAGGGTGCTTCCCTGCTTTTCTGCTGCGGTTACCATGGCGGGCTGCTGTCCTTCTTGAGTGTCTGTCTCGTAGGATTTTAGCGCTGCTATCGAAAACGGTTCTTGTTGAGTGACAGTATTTATTTTTGGGGTATCTAGAGATCTATCTCTATGGTTATCTTCGATACCAGTGGTTTTGTCCTTCAATTCAGCTTCTGAAGGTTCTGGTTGAATTGATTTAGGGCTCTTCTTTTCAGCTACTTTCTGATCAGTTGAAGTAGCAGCTCGGTACTGACTTAAATTGATCGGACTGCTGTGCGAAAAGGCTCTGGCGATTTCGTCACAGCGTTCGTTGCCAGGATTGCCTGTGTGTCCGCGAACATATCGCCAGTCGATGGTGAGGTCTTCCTCGTTCAGGGCTTGGGTGAGCTGATCGAGCTGCTGCCACAGATCCTTATTGAGAACGGGTTTCCCTGCTGAGGTTTTCCAGCCTTTGCGCTTCCATCCTTTGATCCATTTAGTGATGCCGTTTTTAAGATATTCGCTGTCGGTATGAAGGACAACCGAGCCGCTGTCTATGTCTGTTTCGTTGAGAAATTCTAGAGCGGCGATCGCAGCCTGCATTTCCATTCGATTGTTCGTCGTCGCCTTATCCCGTCCGCCTAGCTCATGCACCTGACCGCTGGCAAACTCCACGCGAGTGCCCCAGCCCCCAGGCCCAGGATTGCCCGAACAGGCCCCATCTGTATAAATTTCTCTGACCTGTCCTTTGGCTTGAGCATCAGCGGTTGCCATAATCTACGAATCTTCCTGTCAATTGTTTAGAAGAAAGGTAGTTTAGCGCGGATGTACTCCCGGCGCATTTGGGCGATCGCCTCAATCGAAATTCCCTTAGGACACACCGACTGACACTCCCCATGATTAGAGCAGTCTCCGAACCCTTCAGCCGTCATCTGAGTTGTCATCTTCACCACCCGCTCCTTGCGCTCAGGCTTACCTTGCTCTAGTAAAGCTAAGTGAGAAAGCTTTGCCGCCGTAAACAGAGAGGCCGAAGCATTTGGACAAGCCGCCACACAAGCACCACAGCCAATACAGGTGGCATAGTCAAAAGCCTTATCAGCATTGGATTTATTCACCAGCACCGCATTCGCATCCGGAGCCGCACCCGTCCTGACTGAAATATATCCACCCGCTGCCGAAATTCGATCCAGCGCAGTTCTATCGACAACTAAGTCCTTAATTACAGGAAAGGCCTTTGCTCTCCAAGGCTCCAGCGTCACCGTATCGCCATCTTGAAAATGCCGCATATATAGCTGACAAACCGCCGTACGCTGCTGAGATCCGTGCGCCTGACCGTTGATCATCATGCCGCAAGAGCCACAGATGCCTTCGCGGCAGTCATGATCAAACTCAACCGGCAGTCCACCTTCAGCAATCAGCTGCTCATTCAGAATGTCGAGGACTTCTAAAAAAGAGAGATCGGGCTGAACGTCGTCTACGGTGTAATTGGCAAAGTCGCCAGCAGCTTGAGTGTTGTCCTGCCGCCACACCTTTAAATGGATTCTCATAATTTATTGATAGGAACGCTGAGTAAGTTTTACGCTCTCGAAAGATAGTGTTTCGTTGATGAGTTCGGGCAGCTGCTCATCGCCTTTATACTTCCAGGCCGCAGCGGTAGAAAACTGCTCGTCTCGGCGCTTGGCTTCGCCGTCAGCGGTTTGAAATTCTTCACGGAAATGACAGCCACAGGATTCTTCGCGAGCCAAAGCATCGCGGGCCATGACCTCGCCTAGCTCCATGAAGTCGGCAACGCGGCCTGCGAATTCTAGGTTTTTGTTAAGCGTGTTGGCTTCACCAGGAACGCGGAGATTTTGCCAAAATTCATTTCGGAGCGATCGCACCCCAACAATGGTCTCTTGCAACGTCTCCCTATCCCGATTAATCCCCACCCCATTCCAAACCAGCTGACCCAGCTCACGATGAAAATCCAACATCGTCTTATCGCCTTTAATGCTCAGCAGCTTCAACGTCCGCGCCCTTGCTGAAGCCTCCGCCTCTCCAAAAGCATCATCGCTAGTCTCGACAGCATTTAAAGACGTAGTGGCCAAATAATTACCCAGCGTGTACGGAATTACAAAGTAGCCGTCGGCCAGTCCCTGCATCAAAGCACTCGCACCTAGACGGTTCGCGCCGTGGTCAGAGAAATTGGCTTCCCCTAAAACAAACAGCCCTGGCACCGTACTCATCAGGTGATAGTCCACCCACAGCCCGCCCATGGTGTAGTGCACTGCCGGATAAATTCGCATCGGCACCGCATAAGGATTTTCGCCCGTGATGCGCTGATACATTTCAAAAAGATTGCCATAGCGGGCTTCGATGGCAGGTTGGCCCTGAGAGGCGATCGCATCTCGAAAATCTAAATAGACCGCCAGCCCCGTAGTCCCAACCCCACGCCCTTCATCAATCACCTGCTTAGCATTACGTGAAGCCACATCCCGAGGCACCAAATTCCCAAACGTGGGATAGCGCGTTTCCAAATAATAGTCGCGTTCCTCCTCTGGAATCTCCGAAGGCAACCGATCGTCTCCTGCCTTCTTAGGCACCCACACTCGTCCATCATTCCGCAAACTCTCACTCATCAGCGTCAGCTTCGACTGAAACTCGCTCGCGACCGGAATACAGGTCGGATGAATCTGGGTAAAGCAGGGGTTTGCGAACAAAGCGCCTCGCTTATGCGCCCGCCAAGCTGCCGTTACATTCGAGTTTTTACCATTCGTCGAAAGATAGTACACATTGCTGTAGCCTCCGGTTGCGAGCACCACCGTATCGCCTGCGTACCGCTCAAACTCACCCGTCAATAAGTTGCGAACAACGATGCCTCGCGCATGACCATCTACCACCACCAAATCCAGCATTTCGCGCCGCGTAAATAGCTCAATATGGCCTTCTTCGACCTGCCGCATCATCGCGCCATAAGCGCCCAACAAAAGCTGCTGCCCGGTCTGACCCCGCGCATAGAAAGTGCGAGAAACCTGCGCACCGCCAAACGATCTGTTCGCCAACATCCCGCTGTATTCGCGAGCAAACGGCACGCCTTGCGCCACACAGTGATCAATTATTTGACTGCTGATTTGCGCCAGCCGGTAAACATTTGCTTCCCGTGAGCGATAGTCACCACCCTTAATCGTGTCGTAAAACAATCGCCACACGCTATCGCCATCACCGGGATAGTTCTTGGCTGCGTTGATGCCACCTTGAGCGGCAATGCTGTGAGCGCGCCGGGGTGAATCTTGGATGCAAAAGCTCTTGACTCGATAGCCTTGCTCTGCTAATGTCGCCGCCGCCGATGCACCTGCGAGCCCAGTCCCCACCACTAGTACGGTGTGCTTGGGCTTGTTGTTTGGGTTTACCAGCTTGCAGTGATCTTTGAAATCATTCCATTTGTCCGGTAGCGAACCTTCGGGAATGCGAGCGTTTAATGGCATGACGAATTAACCGATAAGACCAAAGTAAATAGAGAGGGGTAGGCCGATGAATCCAAGGGCGATCGCCCCACCCAAAACCGCACTTGCCGCGTACACCACAGGCTTTGTCGCAATTCCAACTGACTGCAACGCACTCCAAATGCCGTGGCGCAAGTGCAGTCCTAACAGGCTCAAAACCACGACATAGCCAGCCGTATATCCAGGCTTATGAAAGGTCTCGAACACTAGGCGCGACAGATCGCGATGCGTAGAACCTGGCAGCGAATAGTAGGTGCCGAACTTGAAGGTAGCTAAATGTACGACTAGAAAGAGGCCAAGCACTAGCCCTGAAATAATCATGGTGCGAGAGCTGAGACTCTGACGGCTGGGCTCTCCGGCTGATTCGTATTCGACGTAGCTGATGGGACGCGCTTTTTTACTGCCGATGTGGATTTTGATGCCGGTGGTGATGTGGAGAAGTGCGATCGCCAGCAGCAAAGCCTCCACCGCATAGGTCAGAGGGCCAAGGCGCTCAATTACATATGCCAGCTGGTTATAGGCACTTGCGCTAAAAAACAGCGTTAAGTTGCCGAGTAAATGAACCACTACAAAAGTGACTAATCCCAGCCCCGTGACGCCCGTTATCAGCTTCCTGCCGATAGACGACTGAGACAGACTTTCGGTTTTTGCTAAGTCCGTATCGGATGTGGGGATTGAAACCATGTGCGTCACAACAACTCAACTTTCGCGCTATCTAATATTTTAAAGCTAAAAGGCCCAGGACGCAGATTTGCACGTTCCTGGGCCTGTCAGATTTTTCCCGAACAAGCGGTTTAGTCTTCGATCTTAACCGAAACGATTTTGTCGCCTTTGGCGATCGCATTCACCACATCCATATTTTCAGTCTTACCAAAAACGGTATGAATCCCGTCTAAATGAGGCTGCGCTTCGTGGCAAATAAAGAACTGAGAGCCACCTGTGTTCTTGCCCGCATGAGCCATCGAAAGGCTTCCTGCCTGGTGCTTGTTATCGTTGATTTCGCAATCAATTTTGTAGCCAGGGCCACCTGTGCCTGTGCCTAGCGGGCAACCACCCTGCACCATGAAGTTAGGAATCACTCGGTGAAAACTCAAATCGTCGTAGAACCCGTCTTTAGAAAGCTTAACGAAGTTTTTGACGGTGTTGGGCGCGTCTTTTTCAAATAGTTCAAGGTTGATAGTCCCCTTGTTTGTTTCCATAATTGCTTTGGTCATAGAGCATTCCTTAAAGTCCTTGAATATTCTACGCTAGGAGGCAGTTTGCTGCATCTCTAACTCACGGTCGTAAGCGTTTTCTACTACGCTTAGCCTGGTTTCAAACTCCAGCTCCTTCAGCTCACTTTGCAAAATTTGATCGTCCTGGTAGTATTCAATTTTTTCGGCCAGCTGCCGCTCGTAGTCCGCCTGTAGCTGATCGGTTGCCGCTCGCAGGCGAATTTCGTGCTCGCTTTCTAACTGCTGCGATCGCCGCTGATTATTCTGCAACGCGCTCAGCAATCGCTCAATCCGTCGCCGCATTAGCCCGTACACCAAGAGCGCTCCTAGCACGCCAATCGCTAGCCCGATAAAGAGACCGATAATCAAAGCTCAACGGCTCCATTTCTAAACAAAAATAAGGTTCATGCGCCCATTCTGCGCGCAGTGCCTAGTGAGGATTATCCCTCAAGGTTGAGTCAGTCAGTTCGCTAGAATATGAGGAAATATTACGGACTGCTCTGTTTGTGTCAAGCCTGATAAAGGTGTCGTTAATAAATTAGAGGACGTTCAGTAATATATAGATATCTTCTCTAGTAAACGAGGAACTGACCTTTTGAACGATCTCCCCAAAGTAATGGCTGATTTAACGTCTGAAGACATGATAAATGCCGATCCAGATATGGAGATGGCCCCAGATGATTTGCAGGTGCTACAGCCTTTAGACGATGACGCTAAAGCGCCGGTTGATGAGGCGGCAAAAGCCCTGGCATTGGCGATCGCAGAAGCCGCTGATGATCGCAAGGCAGGCAACATCACCATTCTGCAAACGGGCGATATTTCATACCTGGCCGACTACTTTGTAATTGTGACCGGATTTTCTAACGTACAGGTGCGGGCGATCGCCAACTCCATTGAAGATGCTGTAGAAGAACAGTTCGAGCGACTGCCCTTGAGAAGCGAAGGTGCCAGCGAAGGTCGCTGGGTGGTCAAAGACTACGGCGAAGTGATTGCGCACATCTTTATGCCAGACGATCGCGACTATTACGATTTAGAGGCCTTTTGGGGCCACGCCGAGCGAATTGAATTCGTGCCTACCGCTGCGGTTTCACTGTCATCCTCTCCGCTAAAATAGCTAAAAAGCGCTCTAGAAACTGCGGGAAAACACTCAAAACATAATGAACGGCAAGACGAACGGCCCGCCGAACGGCCCGCCTAATGGAAGATCCAAAGGCAACATTAGCAAAAGCCCTATCAGTACTCGCTGTCCAGTACCCGTCGATCAGATTCCCATTGAGGAATATGAGAGCATGAGCGCATCCTGGTTTTACAGCTGGGGTTCTCGAAATCTGCGTGGCTATTTAGTCCCAATTATCAGCCTGTGGCTGCTGAGCTGGCTAGTGGTAGGGCCAATGGCCGCTGTGAGCTTTGTGCCTGCAAAACTTTTGCCACAGTTCATGATCAGCGCCTCTTTGGGGGCTTTACTGTTACCGACCTTAGCGCTAGTGCAGCTTTATGTCGGTTGGAACCATGTGTGCGATCGCCTCTCTGCGCCTGCTGTACCCTACGAAGAATCCGGCTGGTATGATGGCCAAATTTGGGAAAAGCCAGAAGAGGTGATGAATCGCGATCGCCTTATTGCTGACTACCAGGTAAAGCCGCTGATGCTGCGCTTGCAAAAAACATTCGCCGCGATCGCAGGCATCTTTTCTTTTTGTCTGGTCATCTGGCAATTTATCTAACAGCCTTCAGTCATTTAATGGACACTAAAACACATGAATAGGGTGAGCCGTCAGTCCTCAGCACCGCTCGAAGTGCAGCTCCTCAGAGAAGGCATCGTCGAATCGAGGCACAAAGTGCACGCCGTAGCCTGTGATGATCGTGGCCGGGTGTTAGCTAGTGCAGGCGACTCTGAACTAGGTACGTTCATCCGCTCCGCCCTCAAACCCTTTCAAGCCCTTTCGCTTATTGAAACGGGTACGCTCGATCATTTTCAGCTGACGGATAAAGACTTAGCCATCATGTGCAGCTCGCACCAGGGCAACCTCGGCCAGATCCGACAGACCTTCAACATTCTGTGGCGGTGTGATGTTGAGCCCTTGGCCTTGCAATGCCCAACCCCTGATGGTCGCGATACGCCGCTGGCACATAACTGTTCGGGAAAACATGCCGGGATGCTGGCGATGTGTAAGCAAAGGGGCTGGTCTTTAGACGGGTATATGCAGCGATCGCACCCTGTCCAAAAGCTGATTATTGCCAAAATAGCCGAGCTGCTAGGCATGCCCGCTGACGAATTCATTTGCGCTCACGACAACTGCGGCGTACCCACCTATCTCATGCAGCTCAGCCAAATGGCCACTCTATTTGCCAAACTCGCCTCAGGCAGCAGCTTAAGCATGGAGCGCGTCATCAGAGCTATGACCAATCACCCCATGATGATCTCAGGGCCAGACGGCTTTGACTCGCAGCTAATGTACTTGAGTGAAGGCGCTCTGGTGAGCAAGTCGGGTGCACAGGGCATTCAGTGCATCGGCAGAGTCGGAGATGGTATGGGCATTGCTATTAAAGTAATTGATGGGTCAAAACAGGCTAAGTACGCCACGGCTGTTTACCTGCTTAAGCAGCTTGGATGGATTACACCAGATGTTTCTGAAGCTCTTGCTGACAAGTTTATGATGCCAGGAAAGTACAGCCGTCTGGACGTCGTAGGCGATCTGCCGCTAATCTAAAAAATATTTCGTACCAACACACACAAACTGGGTTGTGACACGCTATACTCGTTAGGCGCTGATGAATTGGCGCAACACGCATCGCGGGGTAGAGCAGTCTGGTAGCTCGTCGGGCTCATAACCCGAAGGTCCATGGTTCAAATCCATGCCCCGCCACCATATAAGGTAATGCCTTATTATTAAAAATAGCTCTTTGGTCATAGCGACTGAAGAGCTATTTTTTTTGCTATACGAACGAGCGATCTATACGCTAACAACTTTCATCGCATGGAGCGATGCTCTTAGGAAAGTTGTATCACTGTAAATGCCGAAGACCGTATTGCTCTCTTTACGAAAACAACAGCTTCCACTAGATAGCCATCAACGTTTAAACATGAGATAAAACGCCGTTGGCAGACTACTTAGAAGACGCGCGTTGTGTTTGTATTATCGCGTATTAAAGCGTTGCGTAAATGCGCCTGATAAACAGAAATTCTTGTTTGATGCTTGCTTGTAAGTATCAGTAGTTTCATGGGTGCCTAGCATACCTTTACTGTTTCATAAAGCATTCAGTAAGGCTGTTTTGTCTTGCCATTCACTGCTGTTGATGCGTGCTAGTAATGACTATAGGGTCATTTGAAAGAAAGAACATATTTCCTCAAACGCTTTGCTATGAGAGCGTTCGGGATTGTTTTCTTAATTCGATCGTGAATTTTATGTAATGAACAGAAGAATTTTTGCTTCGGTTTCCGGACGCTTTAGCTTGCTACAGAAGAGTTAAATAGCAGTTTTGTCTGCCTACTGTTTTACATCTAGCTTTTGGTTGCGTTTATCTAGCGCAGATATCAACTCAAACTAGTCAGCTTTAGGTAGATTCCGAAAGTTCAGAGTTCAGTCAATAGCTGTGTCTTCTAGAGAGAAGCTTATCTAAAGCTTCAGCGGTTCTCTGGGAAGGGGAAACCTGGACATAAGCCAAATTTTATACAAGCTACGCCTGGGTGGACATGTCATCAAAAATCGTGACGGCTAATTACATTTCAACGCCGCAAGCAGAGGCGCTTCCTGAACGAGCACTGGACGCGATTCGAGCAGCCGGTGCAGATAATCCTATTATTTTGGATTTTGATGAAACGTTGTTTTTGCGTAACTCCACCGAGGAGTATCTAAATTCGATCTATCCCAGAACAGCGGGGGCTTTCTTTCTAACGGGACTCAAAGCGCTAAAGCCCTGGCGACTCTTACCTGCGCGGCTTAGAGACGACAAAGTTTCTAAAGACTGGTTTTTAGTTGTTGCAGTGACGCTTTTATTTCCTTGGACGCTGCTGGTATGGCGATCGCGTGCAAAGTCACTTGCCGAAAAGTACTGGAATCAGCCTTTGGTAGAGGCTCTGAACGCCAACTCGAATGCCCAAATAGTGATCGCTACGCTTGGCTTCGACCTTGTACTCAAGCCTCTGCTGAAGCATCTTCCTATTACGCTCAGCTCGTCTATTGAAAACAACGTGGTTGCCTGCCGCTTTTGGCAGGGCGCGATGGATCGCGCTGAAGGTAAGGGCGCGATGGTCACCGAAGCCTTGGGCGCTGCGGCTGTGGCAAAAGCCGTAGCCGTGACCGATGCTGACCATGATGCGCCTTTGTTGGCCAAGGTAAAAACGCCCTGCCTGGTGGTGTGGCCTGATGCTGAGTACGTGCCTGCAATGTCAGACGTTTACATTCCGCTTTTTTATTCCGAAAGGGTTAAAAATCCGAACAAGGCCCACTTTGTAAAGCGAGTGTTGCTGGGTCATTGGGCCTTTCTGGCGATTGCCCTCAGCACGCTCAGTCCCCACCCTATTTGGAATGCGGCTAGCTTGCTGATGCTAGTAGTAAGCTACTGGTGTGTGTATGAAATTGGCTACCAAGAAAATGATCTAGTCGGTGAAAAGTATGAAAAGAAGCCGATTCTGTCAAAAAACTACGACCTTTATAAGTCGCGGTTAAACTTAAATACGCCTGCCCCTTGGTACTGGGCTACAGCCATCGCGCTACCGGCGCTATTGCTCTTAGAAATGAGCAAGCTTTCACTGGCTTCAGCGCAGGCTGCCTTTGCGACGGTCACTCAGCAGGGACCACAGCTACTAATGCTGGATATGACTATCTGGATAGTCTTTCTAGTCGCTGTGCGGCTCACTTTTTGGCTCTATAACCAGTTCAACGAAGAAGCTCGCATTTGGATTTATCCCTTCTTGCAGGTTCAAAAGCTATTTGGCTTTACGCTTCTACTCGGAACCGGGCCGGTCGGAGCGATGCTGCTGTTGTCCTTGTGCGCTAGCAGGTGGCTGCACTATGCCATCTATAGGTGTGGGGGCGATCGCTGGCGCTTCCCGCTCAACCTAAGCTGTTTGCTGCTGTTTGTGATGCTGCTCTCGTCAGTCGCTATCGGTAGTCCGACGCCTGATGAATTTGTTAGCTGGCAAGTCGCGATCGCCATAGTCTACTGCACGCTAAGAGCTGCAAAGGTCAGCCTCGAAACAGTTAAACGAATTGCTCTAGTCGATCAAGGCTCATCATCAGATAGTCAGACACCTACTCAGCCTGCCTCTGCCGCAGCTCCATCAGCACAGCCATCCTTTATGAAGGCTACAGTATCCGCAGGGCGAGAATCTGTCCAGGGCTAGCGGTTAGTTGTTGACGTGCATGGCAGCGGCCCTGAACGAGGTAGCGATTACGGGAGTAGAACTTGCGCTAGCCAGCTAATCAGCGGCCCACACATAAGCGCTGGGAGAAACGATGCTACCTGGATCTTTCTAACTTCTAATAGATTTAGCCCCAGGCCTAGAATCATAATTCCGCCTATGCCGCTTGTCAGCAAGATGCTAGGCGCTGTTTCAGGATTTGGAATGAGAACGGCAAAGCTGCTGGCTAGCAGCGAAAGTCCGCCCTGATAGAGCACGATAGGAAGCACTGAAAACCCAACGCCAGCGCCATACGTTCCCGTTAAGGCAATAGAAATTAGCCCGTCCATGGTGCTCTTTACCACGAGGATAGTGCCGTCACCGATGATGCCATTGTTCAAGCTGCCTAATATAGCCATTGGACCAACGCAGAACAATAGACTTGCTGCGACAAACCCTTCAGTAAACCGGCTACCGCCTCTAAACCGGGCCTTTAGCCAGTCGCCAAAAACGAGCAGCCTTTTCTCTAGCTGCCACCATTCACCGACTAGTCCACCTATAACCAACGCAATCAAGGCTAAGATAACGCCGTCTACGCGTCCTGACTGCGCCTTAGAAAGCGCTCCAGCCATAGAGATACCGATGAAAATAGTGGTGAGGCCGACAGCCTGAGTAATGATGTCTTGAAATCTAGGAGCCAGCCGGTTTCGTAGAAATAGTCCGCTGCCTGTGCCGACTAGAATGAAGGCTACATTTACCCAGGTGCCGCTAGTTTTTGCCCAAAAAGATAGCATTGAAAAATTTGGCTGTGTTCGAGAGAACGCCCATTATGCACTGTAGGGCACGTTTATAATAGTTAACAAACTAAGGGTATCCAGCATGGAAAAGACAACGGCACTCAAGCCATCGGTGAGCCTGATTAATGCGGATAGCTATGAAATCGAGGCGTTGTCTCAACGATTGGAAGACTTGCTTGCGCCGATGGGCGGAATGGCAAATTTTGTGAAGGTGGGCGATCGCGTCCTCCTCAAGCCCAACTTACTTACGGGCTCTAGGCCAACTAAAGAATGCACGACGCGCCCTGAAGTTGTTTACTGCGTTGCCAAAATGGTGCAGGCCGCAGGTGGAAAACCCTTCTTAGGCGATAGCCCCGCGTTCGGCAGTGCCCGTGGTGTAGCCAAAGCAAATGGTTTGCTGAGTTGGGCAGACAAAGCTAACCTACCCATCGTTGAAATGCATGGTAAGCGCTACCCCATAGAAGGCGAAGACTTTGATAACTTTTTACTTTCTAAAGAGGCGATGGAAGCGGATGTTGTGATCAACTTGCCGAAGGTAAAAGCTCACGTACAGCTGACGATGACGTTAGGCGTTAAAAATTTGTTTGGCTGCGTCCCTGGAAAAATGAAGGCCTGGTGGCACATGGAAGCGGGCAAAGACCGCAGCCGCTTTGGCACCATGCTAGTAGAAACAGCTCGTGCTATTTCGCCTGAACTCACTATTATTGATGGCATTATTGGTCACGAAGGCAACGGCCCTATTAATGGCGAGCCCAAGCAACTAAGCGTTTTAGGTGCTTCTAACAATGTGTTTGCGCTAGACAGAGCCATGATTGAAATTTTGGCAGTAGATCCTGCAAAAGTTCCAACCCTAGTAGAATCTAAACGCTTAGGCCTGTGTCCTGAACTCGAACAGATTGCGTTTCCTTTAATGCAGCCTGCCGAACTTCAGATCAGCGATTGGAAGCTACCTGAAAAGCTTGCACCCATCGATTTTGGGGCGCCTAGAGTGCTGCGATCTACCTTCAAGCATCTGTATATTCGCTTCATTAAAGAGCCTATGGCCGCTTATGCAACTCGCTAGGACATAATCTATCTCAACATATCTGCCTCAACGCATCTTATGTTCGACTCGAAAGATGCGTTTTCAATGATGAGGCCGTACATGCGAAAAGCACTGACTACCTAGCGACCTTGAGTCGTGAATAGCCAGTGCTTTTTTGTCAGCGCATACTGTCAGATTTTAGAAACTCTAACGCTTAGTTCTTGAGTCTGGGGTTTGTTTCTTTTGCCATGCCTTTGAATGCATTTAGGCTAGGGCCGGGGCGACGGCGACCGCGATTTGCTAGCGGCATGAGGTAGTCGGTGGAGAAGTTTTCGGGTGCGCCGATGGTTTTGCCTGAGCTGTCGGTGGGTTTGCTGGTAGCCGCGATCGCATTCGCAATCAAATCTTCCACAGAAGGTGCTGTGGGTGCAGCAGCAGGCTTAGCCGCCTTTTCGTCGCCTTTCTTAGCAGTTGTTTTTGTATCAGCTGCTTTCTTAGTGGCACCTTTCTTATCAGCTGTCTGCTTAGCGACAGTCTTTTTACCTTTCTCAGCAGTCTTCTTCGCCGCATTTTTTGCAGCTTTTCCAGCTTCAGTGGCTTTTTCTTCTGCTTGATCTACGACGTTCTCTCCGGCTTGCTTCAGATCAGCCGCCGTTTCCCTCGCATCACCAGCTGCCGCTTTTGCTTTTGCTTTACCCTTATCCGCAGCCGACTGTGCCTTATCAGCAGCGTCATCGGTCACTGTTTCAACAGCTGACTGCGCTTTATCAACGACTTCTTCTGCGGTGGACTTCGCTACTTTAGCGGCTTTCGTAGCCGCTTTCTGTAAGTTTTCTACGCCTTGCTCAGCGGCGTCATCGAGTTCTAGAAAGTACTTTTCTTTCCCTATGCCTAAAGTCTTACCAATTGTCCCGAATATTCCACCAATCATGGCAACTTCACCAGTTGAGTTATTTAAAAATAGTCCTTAGTCAATTATTGATTTTCGTTGCGGAGCAATGCAAGCGGGCGTTACTTCTGTTTACAAAAGGAAACTAGTTATACAAAAGCGCCTAAAGGAACGAACCCTCTAGACGCTTTGGTTTTTTAATCAAATAGACGCAAAATTACGGACTAGTCAGCCGCTGCTGCAAGCTCTCGCTTTTCTTCAGTTGCAGATGATGTCACCACAACTTTGTTATCTTCGCCTATATCAACTTTTGCGGTACTGCCGTCCTTAATCCGACCGGAGAGAATCTCCTCGGCCAAACTATCCTCTAACAGGCGCATAATTGCCCGACGAAGCGGCCTTGCACCGTAGCTCGGGTTGTAGCCTTCTTCCACCAGTCGATCCTTGAATTTCTCAGTGACCTCCAGTCGAATACCCTGTTCCTCAAGTCGCCCAAAGACTTCCTTGAGTAAGATAACCGAGATTTCTTTCACCTCATCCTTCGTTAGCTGACGGAAGACGATGATTTCGTCAAGGCGGTTCAAGAACTCAGGGCGGAAGTACGTCTTAAGCTCTTCGTTCACCAGCGAGCGAATGCGGTTGTACTGCGACTCTGCCTGGTCAGCTTCTAGCTCGAAGCCAAGGCCACCGCCACCTTTTTCAATGACTTTGGAGCCAATGTTGGAGGTGAGGATGAGCAGCGTGTTTTTGAAGTCTACCGTGCGGCCTTTGGCGTCGGTCAGGCGACCGTCTTCCAAAATTTGCAGCAGCATATTGAACACGTCAGGGTGCGCTTTTTCAATCTCGTCGAACAGGACGACGGTGTAAGGACGACGACGAACGGCTTCGGTGAGCTGACCGCCTTCGTTGTAGCCGACATAGCCTGGTGGTGAGCCGATAAGCTTGGAGACCGTGTGGCGCTCCATAAACTCAGACATGTCTAAGCGAATCATGGCTTCTTCGGCACCGAAGAAGTAGGCCGCTAATGACTTGGCTAGCTCAGTTTTACCAACGCCTGTGGGGCCGGAGAATACAAAGCTGGCAATCGGACGGTTGGGATTTTTAAGGCCAACGCGGGCACGGCGGATGGCGCGTGAGATAGCCTTGACCGCTTCGTCTTGACCAATCAGGCGCTGGTGGAGTACGTCCTCCATGTGCAGCAGCTTTTCAGACTCGCTTTCAGTGAGCTTTTGAACGGGAACCCCTGTCCAAGACGCCACGATATGAGCAATGTCCTCTTCGGTCACTTCGGGTGAAGTATCTTTGGTGTTCTCTTCGTCTTCAGCTTTTTTGGTTTGAGCGATGGTGCGAATTTCGGTTTTGATTTCCATTTCGCGATCGCGCAACTCTCCAGCCTTATCAAAGTCTTGAGAACGAACCGCATTGTCTTTATCTTTCAAGACCTGGCGCAGTTCCTTATCAAGCTCTTTGGCCGCAGGGGGTAGCTGAGAGTTCAGCAGACGCACTCTCGATCCCGCCTCGTCAATCAGGTCAATTGCCTTATCAGGCAAGAATCGATCAGCGATGTAGCGATCAGAAAGCGTAGCCGCAGCTTCTAGAGACTCGTCTAGAATCTTGAGCTTGTGGTGCTGCTCGTATCTGTCACGCAAGCCGTGAAGGATCTCGATAGTCTCTTCAACGCTAGGCTCGCCAACCATTACTGGTTGGAAGCGTCGCTCTAGGGCGGCATCTCTTTCAATGTGCTTGCGGTACTCGTCTAAGGTCGTTGCACCAATACATTGCAGCTCGCCGCGTGCAAGGGCAGGCTTAAGAATGTTGGCCGCATCAATTGCACCTTCAGCTGCACCTGCACCAATGAGCGTGTGAACCTCGTCAATCACCAGAATGACGTTCGCAGCGGCGCGAATCTCATCCATGATCTTTTTAAGGCGCTCTTCAAACTCACCTCGGTACTTTGTCCCGGCTACTAGCAGGCCGATATCTAAAGTGACAACTCTCTTATCTTCAAGAATATCGGGAATGTCGCCATTGCCAATACGCTGGGCTAACCCTTCTGCAAGAGCCGTTTTACCCACACCGGGCTCACCAATTAAAACAGGATTGTTTTTGGTGCGGCGTCCTAAAATTTGAATAACGCGTTCGATTTCTTTTTGACGACCGACCACGGGGTCAAGCTTTCCATCAAGCGCCATTTGAGTAAGGTTAGAACCAAACTCATCTAGTGTAGGGGTCTTTGTTCGGCCCTGACCGCCACTACCACCGGAGACTTCAGCCGTTTCGCCGAGCATCCGAATAACCTGTGTGCGCACCTTGGAAAGATCCACGCCTAAGTTTTCAAGGACGCGGGCGGCAACGCCTTCGCCTTCGCGAATGAGACCGAGCAGTAAGTGCTCGGTGCCGATGTAGTTGTGGCCTAGCTGGCGCGCTTCTTCAAGCGATAGCTCAAGTACGCGTTTCGCTCTAGGGGTGAATGGAATCTCGACGGCGACAAATCCAGAACCGCGACCGATTATCTTTTCGACTTCAATCCGAGCGTCTTTTAAGTTGACGCCCATAGACTTCAGTACTTTGGCGGCAACGCCTGTGCCTTCTCCAATCAGTCCGAGAAGGATTTGCTCAGTGCCTACAAAGTTGTGACCGAGGCGACGGGCCTCTTCTTGAGCGAGCATGATGACCTTAATGGCCTTTTCTGTAAAGCGTTCAAACATGGCGGTATTCCATCACCTGCTACGGGCCGATTGCTTGTGATTCTAACACAGCAAAATTTCGGAGAGGGCGGGCGGTATTCACTACCCTTAAAGGATATTAGCGCGTTGTAAGAATTGGGATCGGTCGAGTTGTTCCCTTTGGTGGAAGAAAATTTTGTTTTTGGCTATCTGTGCTACCAACTGCGTACTCAGTGCATACAACGGTATGTAAAAGTAGCAAAAGAACAAATTATTTACCCGTGAGTAACTGAGCTGAGTTTGTGCCGAATTGATGACACGCAAGCTTTTCTTTGGGTCGCGCTGAGGCTGATAGCTGGCATGTAGGCTTAAGGGGAGAGAATGTTGTACGCGCCGTTTTGGGTGAGTGAGACGATCGCCTCTACCCTCTTCTGCTCAATTTCTTCACGAAAAGTGTCTTCTTGAAGCCCACTGCGCCATAAAATTCGCGCATTTTCTCCATCTGAGTAGTACCGTCTGCGCTGTCCGGCTTCTCTGAAGCTGAACTTTTGGTACAGCCCTAGCGCCCTTTCATTAGAGGCTCTTACTTCTAACGTGGCGCGAGTGAGCCCTCGGTGGTAACCGTGCAGCAGCAGCTCTGTGAGTAAAAACTGCCCGAGCTTTTGTTTTTGGTAGGTCGGTTCGATTGCAAGCGTTGTAATGTGTGCTTCTTCGAGAATGGCCCATAGGCAGCCGATACCCAGCAGATGAATTGGCTTATCGGTGTTGCCATCGGTCGGGTCGATAGCTGCTAGATAAGCGGCCTTTGGTTCATCTGTGCTTTTTTGACTACTATCAAGCAGTACACTTCGCTGCTGTAGTGATTCCTCGTCGGATGATGCTAGAAGCACGAGCAAGTCGCTACAGTCACTATCAAGTTCTTTTTGGTAGCCCGATCGCGTCCAGAGACCGCCCAAACATCTTTGATCGAGGGTGAGCACGGCGTCTATGTCGGAGGCTATGAGTGGGAGGCAGGCTAAAAAGGGCAAGAAATTTGGCTAACGCTAGCTAACTTTGTATGCGCTTGGGTCCGGCCTTTGGTAGGACGAATTGAGGGCGACGAATTGTACACTGGTCTATCTAAGTCTATTTCCTTACTCCCCCCTTATGGTCTCCACTATCTCGGCACCGCAATCGACAAGTCTTCAATACTTATCCAATGAGTCTGGTAAGGTTTCGCCTAATCAAAGCCTGTTGCCATTAGGTGCGGCTGTCAATGAAAAAGACCACCTGGTCGTGGGCGGCTGCGATGTGGTGGATTTGATCGAAGAGTTTGGATCGCCGCTCTATATATTGGATGAGCAAACGCTCAGAGAAGCGTGTAGGCAGTATAGGCTCTCTTTTGAGAAGTACTATCCAGGTGAGTCGCTGATTGTGTATGCCTCTAAGGCCTGGAATTGTTTGGCAGTGTGTGCGATCGCCTCTCAAGAAGGTATTGGTGTAGATGTAGTCTCTGGCGGCGAACTGCGAACAGCTATAGATGCAGGCGCAAAATCCGAGAACCTATACTTTCATGGCAATAACAAGTCGGCAGATGAGCTGAAGCTAGGCTTAGAAGCCGGTGCTCATATTGTTGTAGATAACTGGCACGAGCTGAAAACATTAGACGCACTTGCAGGAGACTCAGGCACGAAGGCCACAATCCTACTGCGTTTGACGCCTGGTATCGAATGCCATACGCACGAGTACATTCAAACGGGCCACATCGACAGCAAGTTTGGATTCGATCCCGATCAGCTAGAAGAAGTCTTTGAGTTCATTGCAAATCAGACTAACAATATTCACTGCGTGGGTCTGCACGCTCACATTGGCTCGCAGATTTTTGAACTACAGCCGCACGAAGATCTCCCTGAGGTGATGGTGCGCTGGTTTAAGGCCGCTAACAAGTACGGCCTGCCCATTGAGCAGATTGATATTGGCGGTGGCTTGGGCATTCGCTACACAGAGTCTGACGATCCCCCAAGTATTGATGAGTGGGCTAAGACGGTCTGTGAGAGTTTGGCGTCTGCCTGTAAGAAGGCTGATTTGCCACTGCCCAAAATCTTGTGTGAGCCGGGGCGATCGCTCGTTGGCTCTGCCTGCGTCACGGCCTACACCGTTGGCGGTCAAAAAACGGTTCCTGGCATCCGCACCTACATCTCAGTCGATGGCGGCATGTCTGACAATCCTCGACCCATTACCTATCAGTCGGTATACCGAGTGCTAGCGGCCAGCAAAATGTCTGCGCCGTTAACTGAGACCGTGACTTTAGCCGGTAAGCACTGCGAGTCCGGTGATGTCGTCATTCAATCAGCGAGCTTGCCGCCCCTAGAATCGGGGGAAGTGGTTGTCGTTCCGGCAACGGGCGCGTATAACTACAGCATGTCCTCTAATTACAATCGGGTTCCGCGTCCAGCGGCCGTTTTGGTGAATCAAGGCCATGCCGATTTGATTTTGCGCCGTGAAACTTACGAAGATTTGGTTCGTCAAGATAGGCTGCCAGATTCACTGAAGCCCGCAAAGTAAGCAGCCGTGATCGGGATATAGATTAGGTGGCTAAAAAAGCCGTCACCTATCTACGTGACAAAGGGTTTGGATCACCTTTACTGTGAACTGGCTGTGGTCTGATAGTTTTAGCTCAGGGGCAAAATTGCCTGGTGAGTTGGAGATGACGATAGTGGTGAAACGGGTCTGAGATCTTGTGGTATCGCACCATCATTGATATTGGCTTAGTCGTAGCACTGGTGTATGTGGTGCTGCTGGTAATTCGTGGCGATCGCCGAACGATGTGGATGGTGCAGGGCTTGCTCCTGCTGATGGCCGCTACGCTGTTGAGCAAGGCAGCAGGCTTACCGCTACTCAACTTCGTAATGGACAAGCTGTTGCTGGGCGCATCGGTCGCCCTGGCAATTATGCTGGTGCCTGAGTTCAGGCGACTGCTAGAGCAGCTGGGCCGCGGTGAAATTGGTCAGCTCTTTATCGGCCAAGATAGCCAGCTATCTACGGCTAACAGCGTGATCGACGAGCTGGTAGAAGCGGTTAAAGGACTGAGCCAGAACCGCACCGGGGCGCTGATGATTTTGGAAACTGACGAACCGATTGAGGAAAGTGACTTTTCGGTGCCAGGGGTGCGCTTAAATGCAGAGCTGTCGAGAGAGCTACTGCAAACGATTTTTCAGACGACGACGCTGCTTCACGATGGCGCGGTGTTAATTCGTGGCCCTAGAGTGCTGGCTGCGGGCGTAATTTTACCGATTTCTGAGAAGGATGCCTCTAGACAGCTAGGCACCCGACACCGAGCAGCCATGGGCATTACAGAGCGCGTGGATCACTGCCTGTGTGTGGTGGTTTCGGAAGAAACTGGATCGATTTCAGTCGCGCAGCAAGGAATGTTAAATCGGCCCCTGACCAGCAGTAAACTGAGGGAATTGCTACTCGACAAGTTCTCGCCTACTACAGATAGTGATGCGGTTGCGCCTCAGCTGCGCAGCTTGGGACGACGGCTGAGCATTAAAGGCATTAAATGGTTGAGTGCAATCAAGCGTAAGCTCCCCCGCTCTACTCCTCAGGAAAAAAAATGACAGCAGCTAATTTTGGTGTTTCTTCGGCAGTGTCTTCTTTGGCCCTGCCAGAAGACTTGCTGCCGGGGCGAATGCCTTCGCATGTCGCTGTGATTATGGATGGAAATGGTCGGTGGGCGAAGCGCCGAGGCCTGCCCAGAATTATGGGCCATCGTAAGGGGGTAGATACGCTTAAAAAGCTGCTGCGCTGCTGCCGCGATTGGGGCATAGATGCGCTGACGGCCTATGCGTTTTCAACGGAGAACTGGGGACGGCCCACGCGAGAAGTTGATTTTTTGATGACGCTGTTTGAGCGGGTGCTACGCCAAGAGCTAAAAGAAATGATGGAAGAGGATGTTCGCATCCAGTTTGTCGGCAATCTTTCGGCGCTACCAGATACTCTGCAAAAGGAGATTGATAGGGCCGTTACAGAGACTCAGCACAATAAGGGAATCCGGTTTTCGGTGGCGACGAACTACGGCGGTCGTCAGGAGATTTTGCAGGCTTGTCGGGCGATCGCAACCCAGGTGCAGCAAGGCCGCCTCCAGCCTGAAGACATTGACGAGTCTCTCTTCAGCCGCCACCTCTACACATCAGACATCAGCGATCCTGACCTGCTCATTCGCACCAGCGGTGAAATGCGCATCAGCAATTTTCTGCTATGGCAGCTCGCCTACTCGGAGTTTTACATTACCGATACGCTGTGGCCTGATTTTGATACCGATGAGTTTCATCAGGCGATGCAGGCATTTCAGTCGCGCGATCGCCGCTTTGGCAAGGTAGAAGATAGCGATACCAATAGCTAACCTGTTCAGCTTCACCGTCTGCTTCTAAATAGTCTTAAAAGATGAGGGTGCGGATGCAGAAGGGGTGCGATCGCGTAGAAAATACCCTGAGACAGCCAGCAGCAGCAGGCCTCCTAGTCCAACTGCTGGCTCAGGAACCGATGTTGGCGTTGTATCGGGATCTTCTAACACCTTGAGCGAACTGATAGAGCCCCGGACATAAGTGTTTCGGTAGCTGCCGCCTCGCTGACTAAAGCCTTCGAGATATAAAAAGGTTTGGTCAGCTGATAAAGAAAATCGATTGCCGTTGAAGGTATCGGCAGTAACTCTGCGTAGCTCATATACCGTAGAGCTGCGATCGGCGCGTGAAGAGCTAGAAACTTTAGGAAAATCTGGCGTGTTGGGCGGGGGTGGAACTGGCGCAAATAGTAGATCAGAAACAGACGGCTCAGAAAGATCTGAACTGAGCGCTGACCCCGGCGCTATAAACCGGAGCTGGGCACTGACGACTTCACCGCTTACATCGTCAAATCGATACTGGCCTGTCAATAAATCAGCATCTGTGATGTTGCGATTAGTATTTTCTGTAAGAAGGGATTCGACCTCTTCTTGAAAAGGTGGCCCAAATCGATCGTTGCCCCTTTCTGTCACCAAGCTATCTACCTGACCGGAGAACTGAACGGTGAAGATAGCTGCCTTAGCTGCTTGTGTGGAGATCACCAGCGTTGAGAATATTACAGCCCAGCCTGCCAGTGCTTTGGACGCTTTGTGATGCTTTGGGCTTAAGCGAGCGCGCAGAAATACCATTGCCAGTGCCTCTAGTAAGTAAGAATACTGACGACAGCTTAGGGCGATTGCTGGCGATCGCATCAACTGGAGAAAAAGCTTTTTTGTCCCTTTACTTTGTATCGTTTTAAACACTAATAAAAGCCATGCCGGGTTCTAAGGCGACTGATAGCTAGCAACTCTAACCGTCAGCTCACCCGCACTTGGATCGCGCAGAAACAGAAACGAGCCCTCCACTTCTTCCTGGCTTGAAAGAAAATCAATCTGCTGATCGCCCCATTCCACCAGCGCCCCGTTCACACGTAGCTCAGCAATAATCTGGACAGCAGCGGCAGTTTCTCCGCCTGCGTTAGTCACCGTAAAAGGAACGTAGTATTGGCCCTGTCGCTGTGTCGTTTTAGAAGAAGTGACTTGCAAAACGGGCGGCTCTTGATTGCGATCGCGCACCCACAAGTAACCAACGCCGCCTAAAACAGCAGTCAAAATAACCGACGCTATCAAAAAGCTGATTTTTTCTGCAACTGATCGAGATTCGCTCATAGCGTCAGCCTTCCAGCCGCACCGCCGATAGTCGCCGGTAGCCCCAGTATCAGAACCTGACGAAAGGCAATCTCTAGCGGTGCGCTCGGATCAATTTTTCTGAAGAAGCTTAGCATCAGTGCCGCCGCTACCAGCGAGAGCAGATAAGAAAAAACTGTTTCACTCAAAGGACTTTGGAATAACCCCTTTTGTAAGCGCCGCTGTCCTTGCCTTGAGAAGTTTGCTTGAAATACGATGCCATATGAGACCACAAGGGAAATAATCACCACAAGAATCAACCACGGGCCGCGAACTGCCGCGACTAGCCCGGTCACTTCATCAGTTGGTGCGATGCTAAAGGCAATGATGACTGAGCCAATAATGGTTGCGCCGATATCGGCAACAGTTTCGTTCAAGTTGCCTTCAGGAAAGAATTGTTCCGATAGCGATGGTGACTGCGTGAGCGCTTCTTTCTCGTCTTGAGTGGAATGAGTGCTGTCACTCTCCTGATCAGCATCTTGAAATAGCTGATTGGAGAGTGCTACGCCTAGCGTGAAGGGAACGCTCTCAAAAATAGCTTTACCCAGTGCTTCGCTGATGCGCGTTTCAAGCGTGATTTGTTGAAGCACAATGAGCATCAGCGTGGCACAAATTAGGCCGAGGGCGATCGCCTCTACCGCATCTGCGATCGCCTCTTTCTCTGTGGTTGCTTTAGCCTTACGAAACCCTGCTGTTCGGCTTAGCAGATACGTACTTAGTAGCGATATTAGCAGTACTCCCAGCAGTCGAGGCGGCGTTACTGATGACCCTATCCACCATACTTCCATGGTGTAGAGCATCGGCATTCCGAATAAAAAGCCACCGCAAACGCCTCGAACCAGATCGTCAATCTCGCGCTTAAGCTGTGCAGCCTGACGTCTTCGCTGCCTGCTAGGCGATCGTTTGGAAGAAGGCATATTGAGATCACTGTCATACAGATCTCTCTATTATCAATGACAACACCTTAATCCTCTTTGGCAAAGCAAAAGACAAAGCGGCGATTGCGTAACTGATGGGATTAGTGGACTGCTGAGCGATCACGTCGTATTAACGAAACGCCCATACCCGTGATCGCTAGCAGCCCAAGTACTGCTGTAGGCTCTGGCACACTAGTCGTATCTGGATCAGAAGGATCTGGCTCATTGCTGTCTACACGTTCAAATAGATTGATAGTTCCTGAAACACCATCGAAACGAAGTTAGCGTGTCTACAAAGGCGATCGCCCCACAAGTTAGACCGAAGCGAGCCGCGATTTAAATAAGATTTCATCGTTAGCACCGTAAAATTACCAATGAGATGGTACAAAACGCCATGAAAAGAAGCTGCTTTTGAGCCACTCTTACCAAGATCTTTATATGTGTTGCGGCCTCTGGTGATTAGCCGGTTGCAATCAATTATTAGCCGATATTAGCCGAGGCCTTCAATGACCGGGTGGAAGTAGAAGGATAGGCTGATAACGGCGTAGGTGGCGAGCAGCAGCGTACCTTCTAGCCAGTTGGATTTGCCATCGCCGCTGATGGAATTAGCAACGAGTACGGCGACGGCAACAGAAAGCAACTCAAAGTTGTTGAAGTCTAGATCCATAGGCTGGCCTATGAATGCGCCGATGATGACGAGGAGAGGCGCAACGAACAGGGCAATTTGCATACTTGAGCCGACGGCAACGCTTAAAGAGAGATCCATTTTGTTTTTGAGGGCGACGGTGACGGCGGTGGCGTGCTCTGCTGCGTTGCCGATGATGGGCAAGATGATGACGCCTGTAAAGAGTTCGGAGAGGCCAAGCTGCTTGGAGGCGACTTCGAGCGTGCTCACCAAAAATTCAGATTCGACTGCGACAACTAAGGTCGCAGCGAGTAAAACACCTATCCACAGCGTCAAATTAGGCTGGTGTTCTTCGCTGTGACCGTTGTTGTGAGCGTTGGCACTGCCACTCTTCGGGAGTATCGCTTCGATTGACTTAGCTTCAGCAGATGCCGTCTCGACTGAATTACCTTGTGCTAGCGCCGACAGCGCTTCAGGATCATTGTCATCTTCAGCGGTACCTACGTCGTAGAGATAGGCATGCGTCTTCATTGAAAAGAGTAGCGTTAGGCCGTATACCCCAATCAAAACAACGGCTACAGCAATAGAAAGCTTTTGTAAAATGGGCTGCTCAATGCCCGTAGAGGTAAAGTCCACAGCGGTGGGGAGCAAAATAGCAATCACCGCTAGGTTCATCGAAGAGGCGTTGAGCCTGGCAATGGTGGGCTCAAAGGTTTGCTCTTTGTACTTAAGCCCGCCAAGCAGCATGGAGAGGCCCATCACCAGCAGCAAGTTACCGATAATTGAGCCGGTAAGGCTAGATTTGACGACGTTTATAAGGCCCGCGCGCAGTGCGAAAACGGCAATAATAAGCTCAGTGGCGTTGCCAAACGTTGCGTTCATCAGCCCGCCTAAAGAGGGGCCAAGCACGACCGCAATTTCTTCGGTAGCAGTGCCCATCCATCCTGCAAGTGGAATAATGGCGAGGCCCGCGGTGACGAATACAACCAAGTCGCCCCAGCCTAGAAAGTGGGCGGCGATGGAGATAGGGATGAACCCTAAAAATCCGTAGAAGATTGTATTTTTGATGGACATTAAGCCACTCCGAAGGACACTAGATCAAGGTTGAGCGCAATTTCGAGAATCAAGACTCCCTGAGGTTACCCAGGGGGAATAATCCTATCAATATATGTTTGTATTAGCCGGAATGTAAGGGGTATAGGTTATGAAAGTGCTGTTTAAATGGCTGGCGTTACTGGTGGGGCTGCCAACGGTAGCGATCGCGCTCTTCTACCTATGGGGCTCAGCCGGTAGCGACGACTCACAAAACTATGCGGTAACTGTAGACTATGGCCCCTCTTCAGCCGCGCTATCGACAGATAGCTTTACGGTCGTAAGCTACAACCTTGGCTACCTCTCGGGGTTAGCAAACAATACAACGAAAAAGCCGGAGCGCGCTTTTTTTGAGGCAAATCAGGCGCAGGCGATCGCTGCTTTAAAGTCGGTCAATCCTGATGTTGTGGCGTTTCAGGAAATAGACTTTGGGGCCAGTCGCTCTTATGGGGTGAATCAGTCTGAGGCTATCGCTCAAGCCTTGGGGTTAGGGTCTGGGGCGATCGCTGTCAACTGGGACAAAAACTACGTTCCCTTTCCCTACTGGCCACCGTCTGCGCACTTCGGCAAAATTCTCTCAGGCCAATCAATCCTCAGCCGTTTCCCGATTGAGAAGAACAACCGAACGGTCTTGCAAAAAGTTGCAGGCAACAACTTTGTTTACAACGCCTTTTATCTAGATCGCGTGCTTCAGGTGTCTGAGATAGACGTGGGCGGAAAGACGTTGGTGGTGATGAATACTCACCTTGAGGCCTTTGACGAGCAGACTAGGGTGGAGCAGACACGGTTTGTGCGATCGCTCGCAGAAGAATACGCTCAAAATAACCCCGTGATTTTAGTCGGTGACTTCAACAGCGCCCTAAACCGAGACACCTTCATCACAGCTACTGGCGAAAATCTTGGCGAAACTCAATTCTCTATCCGAGAAATGATCGCCTCTGAGTCATTTGCCTCAGCCGTAGCTCAATCAGACTGGAACAGCAGCGTCACATTTCCTTCCGATAGCCCCGAGTACAAACTCGACTACATTTTCTATACGCCCAGCACCCTAGAAGTCACAGACACTCAGGTTATCAGCGCCGCAGGCGAAGCTTCCGATCATCTGCCTTTGATGGCGACGTTTCAATTCAAAAACTGAAGCCCTACCGACGCGTTCTTACCTTCTTATAGGGATCTTGCTTGGCAACCCACTTCAGAAACTTTTGCATGTCGGGATGCGATTGGAGTAAATCAGCAGAGTGCAAATCGGCGGCGAGTTCTTTGTTGGTGAACAGCGTGTGCACTTGCTTGTGGCAAGGCGGACAGATATCGATGGTTGGCCCTAAATCTTGGCGGTGGCGCTTGTTCTTTCGTTTGGTGTGCTGCTTGGGCGTGAGGTGATGCTCGGTGAGCTTAGGGCACTCGCGCTGGCAAAGCTCGCAAGTCTTCATAGGCATGTTAGCGACTTCGTGGTATCTCAACTATATCTATGCTCTTCTCACTCGCTAACTAACGACGGTTATAAAAGCCTTGCGTTCTAAGAAGACTGCTTTTGCTCGGTGACTAATGTGAGGCTAGCCCAAGCACCCGTCGCATCGTAGCGACGAATCATGCGCTGACGTGTATTGGCATTGAGTAGCCAGCCTACCTCTAAAAACAGCGGCTGACGGGGCGTGATCTGGGGTGGAAAAGTGGCTGAAGCACCGTCTGGCAATAGCAGTACCTGAATCGTTTGAGCACCTTCGCTGAACTGTATAGTTTGACCGTTGATAGTGCCTGTAGAAACAATAGGTGGACTGCTTTGGCTAAACGAAAGAGTTTGGCGCAGGCGATCGCTACCGATCTCTTCAATCTTTAGCTGCGTGTGTTGAGTCTGCTCAGGCTGAAAATCGGCATACTGTGTAACTGATTTTCCTTTCCATACGCCGATCAGATCAGAGACCTTAAGCGGTGGCCGTTCGGGCGTACGGCTTCCCTTCAGGCGCTCGCGAATCAGCGTAATTTGCTTGAGTGCCTGAGCCTTGTCGAATAGCTGCACCAGGCGGAGACGGCGATCGCCTGAAATCAGCCCTAGCTCCGCCCCAAATTCTGAAAACGGCCCCCACTGCGTAGATCCTTGTGAAAACGCGCCCTCTTCAAAAAACAGAGTAGCTCTACTCAGCGAGCTATATTCCAAAACGGTTGTTTTTGGCGCTTCGCCTACTGGATAGCGATGAATCTCCTGGCGCATGGCCTGTCCACTCCTTTTGAGGCAGCAGTGCCACTTCTGTTGGCGTATCTATCAAGATTTCTCCATATGGGGAAACCTGAGTAAATGAGCCCTGCCAGGTGCCTGCGTTTTTAAGCAGCCGCTGCCACTGTGACAGGGGTTGAGGCGTGGGCTCAGATTTGTTTGTAGGGACTGTACTCATCGATCAAAAGGCGGTAGAGGGAAATTTGTATCAAAATAGTTTGGTCAACTGCGATATCGCAGAAGGGGGCCGAACCCTTCTAAACTGTAAGACGGCTATGTATAGCTTTTGACTAAAATTAGTTCCTTGAAACCGGCCTTGCGCCAACCCCACTTGTTGAAACGCTTATGACTTCAGATTCACCTAGAGTTGATTCTCTGCCTGTAAAGGACGAAGCCACCGGGTTAGGCACGTTTGGCGGGGTGTTTACGCCGTCTATTCTGACTATTTTAGGCGTGATCATGTATCTGCGCTTTGGCTGGGTGGTCGGTCAGGTGGGATTTTGGCCGACGCTGCTGATTGTGACGATTGCCACGTCGATTACGTTTTTGACGGCGCTTTCGATTAGTGCGATCGCCACTGATAAAGTCGTCAGAGCAGGCGGTGCATACTACATGATCAGCCGCTCACTGGGCATTGAAACAGGCGGCGCAGTCGGTATTCCGCTGTACTTTGCTCAAGCGCTATCGGTGGCCCTCTACACCATCGGTTTTGCAGAGAGCTTTAAGGAAGTTTTTCCCAGCTTTGGCATTGTGCCAGTAGCGCTGGTGACAACCGTGCTGGTGACGGCGCTGGCGCTGATTTCGGCAGATGTGGCGATTAAGGCGCAGTACGTGATTATGGCGGCGATCGCTATCTCTCTTATTGCCCTAATTTTCGGTCATGACGTGACGCCCATTCCGTCCGATGCGGCTTCTGCTGACATTCCCCGGGTTGGCTTTTGGGTCGTCTTCGCCGTCTTTTTTCCGGCGGTGACTGGCATTATGTCGGGCGTAAATATGTCGGGCGACTTAAAAGACCCGATTAAGTCCATTCCCCGAGGCACGATCGCGGCGGTGGTGGTGGGCTACATCATCTATATGCTCATTCCCATTCTTTTGGTCTCGCGCACGCCAACGGCTTCTGCTGCGCTGCTAAATCCGAACGCAATGGTGATGAAGCGCATCGCGATTGGCGGTGATTTTTTAGTGGATTCGATTGTACTGGGCGTATGGGGCGCAACGCTTTCTAGCGCGCTGGGCAGTATTTTAGGCGCGCCGCGAATTTTGCAGGCGCTGGCTCGCGACAATATTTTGCCAACGGCACTGCGCTGGCTGGGGAAAGGCAATGGCCCCAATGACGACCCGCGCTACGGCACGCTGTTCACGCTGGGAATTGTGCTGACGGTGGTTTGTTTGGGGAGTTTGGATGCGATCGCCCCTGTCCTCTCCATGTTTTTTCTCACCACCTACATGGTGCTAAACATCGCAGCCGGCATCGAAGGCTTCCTGCAAAGCCCCTCTTTCCGTCCTACCTTCAAAGTCCACTGGTCACTCTCAGTATTAGGTGCAATCGGCTGTATCGCCGTGATGTTCTTAATCAATCCAGTCGCGACGATTGTGGCGCTCATTATCGTCGGCCTAATTTACTTCTGGCTAGAGCGCCGGCAAATTGAAAGCACCTGGGGTGACGTTCGCCAGGGCGTTTGGATGACGATTGTGCGAACGGCTTTGCTCAATATCGATGACAACGCCGATCCTAAAAACTGGCGACCTCACCTGCTGGTGCTTTCTGGAACCCCGACAAAACGCTGGCACCTGATTGAAATTGCTCGCGCCTTTACGCACAACCGAGGGTTGATTACGGTAGCCAGCATTTTGCCTAGCGGCTCGCGTAGCATTTTGCAGCAGCAAAAAGCAGAGGGCACCCTCCGCGACTTTTTAGATCGCAAAGGCGTCCAGGCATTCGCAAAAATCATCACCGCCGAAGATCCCTACGTGGGCACTCAGCAGCTGTTAGAAACCTACGGTATGGGGCCGCTGGTGCCTAACACCGTACTGATTGGTGACAGTGAAGAAGTGGCGGCTGAAAGCATTGAGCGCTATTGCAAAACCATTCGTATGTGTCACGATGCCCAACGCAACGTCATTGTCTTTAGAGATGAAAAAGCGGATGAGCACCCCGAGCCCCTTTTGCCACCTTTGTTCGGTCGAGTCGGCAATCAGCGAATAGACGTATGGTGGGGTGGCTTGCAGTCTAACGGCGGGCTGATGCTGATTTTGGCGTACTTGCTGCGGACGAGCTGGCAGTGGCGCTCGGCGGAAATTCGGCTAAAGCTGGTCGTCTCTGATGCGGCAGCACGTGAGGCGGCCGAGGCGAACTTGGAAAATCTTACGCAAAGCCTGCGGATCGGGGCTACGTCTGAAATTATTCTGGCTGAGGGCAGGTCGTTTGAGACAATTTTGCAAACGTCGTCAGCATCTGCCGATTTGGTCTTTTTAGGCTTAGCGGTGCCTGAAGGTGATTTGATTGAGTACTACCAAACGCTGCAAAACCGAGTGGTGGGGCTGCCGCCGACGGTGATGGTGCTAGCGGCTGAAAACTTAGACTTTTCGGAGATGCTGCAAAAGGACTAGGTGTCTGCTTCTTCCAGTGCGGTGAAGTAGGCCTTGAGCCGATATGATCGGTGGATGTCTTAGAAAAGGTGGTTTCCGATGGGTTTTTGGCGATGGATTGAGCGCAAGGGTGCGATCGCGCGAGCCGTGAAGGCGGTATCGAAAGGGCTGATGCTGTTAGGGGTGACCCTTGTGTTTATGGTGGGTTTGGCGTGGCCTGCGATCGCTCAAGACAACGCGGTCGATTACACGCTAACAAACCAAGCAGGCGTGGACTTTTCCGGTAAGGATCTTTCGGGCACTTCTTTTGCGGCGGCGGACGTGCGAGATGCCAACTTTGCTGGCGCTGATATGAGCGGCACTATTTTGACAAAAGCAACGTTCCTTCGCACTAACTTAGTCGATGCTGATTTTTCGAAAACATTTGCCGACCGGGTGGCCTTTGATGGGTCGGATATGACCAATGTGGTGTTTGTTGAGGCGATCGCAACCAGCAGCTCTTTTGGTAACACTATTATTACTGGCGCAGACTTTTCAGATTCGATTATCGATCGCTTTCAGGTAAATCAGATGTGCGATCGCGCAGCAGGCACCAATCCGATAACAGGCGTTGACACTCGTGATAGCTTGGGTTGCCCAGACTGAGACACAGGGCTCTTTGAATCACGAACAAACCGGCAGGGACGCTTAAAGAAAGCCTCTGCCGGTTTTTATGATTCTTAGTCGAATAATTTTACTTAGACATGGATGCCTGAATCGTTTGGTCAAGCTGCTGCATCGTGACATCTAGCTTTTCGATAGGCGTTGGCTCAGCAACAACTTCTTCTTTTCGCTTAAGCCGCTCAAAAATCCGAACGATGATAAACATCACAAAGCCAATCACTACAAAATTAATGACGGCAGAGAGAAACAAACCGTACTTAATTCCGTTGGCCGATAAGTTCGCAATATCTTCTACGCCAGCGGCCTCTAATGCAGGGCTCAAAAGCAAAGGTGTGATGATGTCTTCAATGAAAGAGGTCACCACTGCGCCAAACGCCGCACCGATGATAACGGCTACAGCTAAGTCAACCACGTTGCCGCGTAGCAAAAATTCTTTAAAGTCGTTTGCGAAACTGCTTGCAGAGCTGGTAGCTCTGGCTCTTGTTTGTCGATTAGCCATGCTGAAATGTCCTTAGAACTGAATCTTTGATAAACGAAGGTTACTCATTCTCCGTAAAAATACTACTGTCCATGGTTAGATCTCAGTATATTTTTTGGGCGGAGGCTGAATAGTATCGACACAATATCAGTGTTTTCTCTGAGTTCCAAGCTTTTTTAATACCTAAGCGGCTTAATTTCACAAATCCTTCCGTTTCCTGAGACTAAGTATGAGATGGGCGGGCGATCGCGAATGAATAGCATTGAAACGGCAAAAAAATGTACCGATTATCCGTCTTTATCTTCAACAGACTTTATGGAATACCGGCCGCCTTTGCTTGAATCAGACCAGTCGCAGGAAAAGCCTTGGCTCGTAGGCAAGGACTGACTCCAAGGCGTGGGCTCTACCGGAGAATCGGCTGTATACAAAATCTCGAACAAACCATCTAGGCCAACTCGCCCGATGCGAGGCGTTTTGGTCATGTGGTGGTTGGGCTGAATGGTCACCGGCCCTTCAGGCGCTTTGAACGTTTGGCCATAAGCCGCTTTGCGTACGGCTTCGGTCTCTGTCGATTTTGCGGCCTCTACCGACTGTGCCCACAAATGCACCATGGCGTAGGCCGAGGCCATCGGCGCACCGACCACTCTCTCAAAGCCATACCGATCCTGAAATTGTTTTACCCAGGCTTTGTTCTCTTCGGTGTCTATTGTTTGAAAGTAGTTCCAGGTGGCGTAGTGGCCGTCTAATAGCGTCGCACCAATCTGAAACACCTCTTCCTCAGCAACCCTTACAGACATCACAATATAGTCTTCAGGAGAAAGCCCTGCCCCTTTGAACGCTCTAAAAAAAGCGCGGTTGTGGTTGCCTACTAGGCTATTAAAAACAATGCCGCCTTCAGGCAGCGCTTTTTTGATGTCGCTAATGACTGGAGACATGTCGGCATTAACGCCGTTGACTAGAGGGACGTAAGCTTCACCCGCAATTTTCCCGCCATACTCTCTAATCTGTTCTTTAATAATCTCGTGCATTGTCCGATCGTCAGAACTTACGAGGAAGAATGATTTTCCCCGATTGCCAATCATCCAGCTCACAGCGGGCACAAGCTGCTGGTTAGCTGTTGCGCCTGCATAAAAAACGTGGTCAGAGCACTCTTGCCCTTCATACGCACCAGGGTACCAGAGCAGCTTGTTCTTGGCTTTGACGACAGGCAGTATGGCCTTGCGACTTTCTGAGGTAAAGCCTCCAAAGATGACGGATACGTCGCGGTCTGTGATGAGCTTTTCGGCCTTTTCGGCAAACGTAGGCCAGTCAGATGCGGCGTCTTCTCGAATTGGCACGAGCTGTTTGCCGAGGACACCGCCGTTGGCGTTAATTTCTTCGATGGCGAGCAGTTCGGCGTCTGCGATGGGGGCTTCACTCATGGCCATAGTGCCACTAAGCGAGTGCAAAATGCCGACTTTTATGGTGTTGTCTTCATCGCTATTGGTGTCGCTACTGTTTGGGGCGGCGGTTTCTGCACCTGCGCTTTCAGCCCCTTCAAGATCGGGTGCTTCTGACGTGAGGGCTTCATCGATAGCGGCAAAATCTGGTGCGCAGCTTTGGAGGATAAGACCTGCACTAGCGGTGAGTGAGCCAGAGAGAATGCTGACTTTTAAGAACTTTCGTCTGCCGAATCTTGCCATTGATCAGTTGCGCGCTTCTAAAATTAAGTGATTATTGCACCTTACAATTGAGGGGCTATTAAAGGTAGTTTTCGCTGCTTTTTATAACGATCGCGCTAGCCACTTTATGTACTTTTATGGTCACTGTTGTCGTCGCTACGGGTAATCCCGGCAAGCTGTCCGAGCTTAAGGACTACCTTCAGGCGTTGGATTGGGATTTGGCGCTGAAGCCTAAGGAGATAGAGGTTGAGGAGACGGGAAAAACGTTTATTGAGAACGCTCGACTGAAGGCGTCTGAGGTCGCGATCGCCACTCAAAGCTGGGCGATCGCAGACGATTCTGGCCTATCCGTCAAATCCTTAGGCGGTGCCCCTGGCGTTTACTCTGCTCGCTATGGCACCAGCGATGCTGACCGCATTAACCGCGTGCTGGGTGAGCTGGGCCAAGAGACTGACCGAAGTGCTGAATTTGTATGCGCGATCGCACTATCTCGCCCAGACGGCACCATTGCACTCGAAACCGAAGGCCGCTGTCCGGGATCTATATTAATGAGCGGGAAAGGCGCCGGTGGCTTTGGCTACGATCCTATTTTTTACGTGCAAACGCAGGGTAAAACCTTTGCTGAAATGAGCGAGTCTGAAAAAGAGCGCTATAGCCATCGGGGCATTGCCTTCGAGCAAATAATGCCCGAGCTAAAGCAGCTTTCTCTAACAATGTGACAGTGCCCGAAGCGTCTAAAAAGTGCTGCCTATGGCAAGAAAAAGGCCACCTCACAAGTGAAGCAGCCTTTTCCTAACAGCGTTCTAGATTACAGAATTCAGCTGCAATAGAACTAAGTCGCGCTGTTTTTGTTGAGAAGGTCTTGCACCTGGCCTAGCGCTGCTCTGAAAATATTGAACCCAGCCCAGCTAGCTGCAATGAGCAACGGTGATAGAACCAACACGACGCGAATATCCATTTTGAGCCCTCTGAGAAAAAATTAGTAATGCTTAAAAGGTTGTAACAGTCCTCTCATATTAATCTACATCATCCACCCCCAAACGATCCGCGTTTGGCTTTAATTTTTTAAACGGCGATCAATTGACTATGACGAATCCTATTCAAAGTTCTGTTCAAAGGCCGGTGGCTATTGTGACGGGTGCTTCTAGCGGCATCGGACTTGCGATCGCCCGCCGACTGGCCGCTGATGGCTATGACCTAGCTATTTGCGCTCGCCGTGAAGATCGCCTCAATGAAGCTGCTGATATGCTTCGCCGTCAGGATATTGACGTGCTTTCGCAAGTGGTAGACCTGCGAGAAGAATCTCAAATACTCAGTTTTTTCGCCGCCGTCAAGGAACGCTGGGGTCGGCTAGACACGCTGATTAACAACGCTGGACTAGGCCACAAGGAATCGCTGATGAGCGGTAAAACGGAGGCTTGGCGGGAGATGTTTGATGTGAATGTATTAGCGCTGTGTATCTGTACGCGCGAGGCGATCGCGTTGATGCAATCGGGAGTGCAGTCTGATGGTGTTAGCGACACGCTGAAAGGTGGCGCAGGGCATATCCTTCACGTCAGCTCTATGTCGGGGCACCGGGTACCTGCGATTACGGGCGTTTACTCTGCGACTAAGTTTGCGGTGCGATCGCTCAGTGAAACCCTTCGCAGAGAGCTAAGAGACGCCAATAGCCCTATCCGCATCACCTCGATTAGTCCAGGCATTGTAGAAACTGAGTTCGCTGAAAAATATCACCAAAGCGCTCAGAAAGCAGAAGATACCTACAGCCAGTTTCCCGTGCTGCAAGCCGTCGATATTGCCAACGCAGTGGCTTATGCCCTGAGTCAGCCCGCCCATGTTGAAATTAACGATATTCTGCTGCGTCCTACGCAGCAGACAAGCTAGGCCTCTTCAATAATCTCCAGCTCATCTTCATGTAGATGGGCTTTGAAAGGTCGCTTAGCGCCTTCTATTTCAAAGGTGGTCACGATTTGATAGTTGGCGCTGACGGGTCTACCCTCCCATTCGGTGAGAATTTGGGCAACGGTGCCTTCCATGCCTTGAACGTTGTGAGGCTCGTTGCGGTGCTTAGGGTGATTAAAGAGCGTCAAAGGAGCTTTGACACGAACGCGATCGCCAACTTTCATAAGAGAAGATATTAATTAAAGCTACAAGGGTCAACGTCAATCATTCTCTCATAGCACCGGACGCTCAGACGTTTCCTGCTCGGGTGGTAGGGGTACAGGTTGAGGTGTCTGGATGTTTCGCCATAGCAGCCAGCCCCCTACGCCCAGCGCCCCCAAAATAATTAATCCTAAGATGATAGTGACTAGTTTCTGCCATACAGAGCGCGTCCCCTTGTCGCCTTCAGCAGAAACAGCCGCCATCTCTTCTGCGGTCAGCGGCGTATCGTCCCCTTCGTCTTCGCCATACAACAAAGCTCTAGAAGCGGGCGTCATCTGATCGGCCAATGAGTTACGCTGCTGGCCTGGTGGCTGAGGGGTAGCCACTGCTTTGCCATCTACCACGATCTCTCCACCTACCGCTGCTCGAGTTGCCAGCTGGCCGCCGTCGCTGTCAGACCCATCTTGCGCAAAGGCTGCTGATGCGTCAGACATATCCACGCTCATCAGCGCCACAGCCACATTGTCATGTCCGTTTCTCTGATTGGCAAGCTCTATCCAGGACTCAACCGCTGCGCTTAAAGAAACAATTTTATTAACTACTAGCCCGACATAGCTCGCCCAAGAGGCCTCAACCTGCTGATTATCACTTAGGCCATCCGTGCACAGCATCAGCACGCCGCTCTTACTAAACAAAAATCGCTGCGTGTGAGGATGTAGCTGCTCGTACTCGCGAACGCCAACGGCCTGACTGAGCGCGTCCGCATCCGGTCTTTGCTGCGCTTTCGCGTAAAAACTATGGCCCGCACTGACTTCTCGGCCTGCGATATCATCGTCTACCGTCAGCTGCTGGCAGTGGTTAGCCGTCATCCAGTAGGCTCTGCTATCGCCAATGTGCGTTAGGTAAAGTTCATTGACTTCAGCGGGGCCTTCAGGCGTGTCTACGCGCTGAGGTAGCACCAGCGCCATTACTAGCGTCGTGCCCATTCGCTGCCGATCGGCGCGGCCCTGCTGATCGTTTTGCTGTGCAATCAGGTTATTAGCCACGCGAATAGCCGCTTCAATTTGTTCGACAATCACATACGGCGGAATGGTTTGCTTTTGCTCCATTGCCTCGGCCAATAGGCTGCGAAGCTGAAGCTGAAGCGATCGCACCACCGTTTGGCTGGCAATTTCTCCGCCCTCATGTCCACCCACGCCATCGCACACAATTGCTAGTCTGGGCAGCAGTGGCAAGTCAGCCGTACTCGTCCGCTGCATTTCAGCTTCAGTGGGATAGCAGGCATCTTCGTTACGAGACTTGCTCGGCCCGCTACTTGTCCCTCCGGCAACCTGAAGCTCAATGGTGCCACCTGCCGCTTCTTTTAATAGCTGCGTGTTCACCTGCGCTCTGATTTCTGAAAAATTGGGCTCAGCAGTACGTAGCCCCGCGCAGACTTCTTTGATGAGCTGGGCAATCTGTGGCTGAGCTTCGGGTAGGTAAGTACTTTCCCAAGTGTTTGCGAGCTGCCCATAGGTTGGCTCGCTAGGATTAGTCGATAGGCCAATTAAGCGGACACGCCAGGTTTCAACTCGAATATTGCTTTTTTTGAGCAGGCTAGCGGCAGCGCCAAAGGTTTGCAGCGGTTCCCACAGATTGATCATTTGCCAGAGCCAGTAGGCCTGGTAGAAGGCAGAGGCTTTGGGCCAGGATTTGGCGATCGCAGGTGCGAGCTGGCCTTGCTGATCGACCGGCACATTGCTCAGCAGCATGACCGCTTCTCCCGTGGCCTGGTGGCAGATGCCGTACACTCCCGGCAAATTAAGCTGGTAAGGATAGGCCTTTAAGTAAGGCAGTGCAAAGCTTGGAACCGGCTCAGGGACTTTCGGCGAATTTTCTGGCTGCGTGTCTAGCCAAATGGAAGGCGCAACAACCTCATAGCGATCGTCTACCAACTCGCCAATGGGAATTTTATTGGTGCCCTGCCCCAATGCCCAGACGTACCGCTTTAAGGCGGCGCTGTTCTGATTGCTTCTTCGATCGCCATTCATAGAAGGTGAGTGCGTTGCAGAAGGGACTTTGAGTGAGGCGCTTGTAGCGTTTGCCGTCAGCATATGCCGTTGTTTTGCCGTTAGGTTTTGGCATTTCCTAGAGGGTATTGCCGTTAAGTTAGGACAATGGTAAGGGAAAAGGGATTTATCGCCAATGAAAAGATACGCTCGCTGTGAGGTTAGTTAAGGGCGATCGCCCTGTTTGGCTTATGCGTTGGCTTGCGCGATCGCACTTTATCTCGCTAGTTAGCCCACCAGTTAGTGCCGCTGTCACTTGCCTAGAGGACAGTCGCTATAGCCTGCAACTATAGTTGATATGTGCTTCTACATTAAATATCTACCCTGAGCGACGTTAGCTCAGCTCACTAATGACTCCTGCCTTACCTGCCTTAATATGGGTGACGATTGGAATTGTGCTCTGCCTAATGGAGCTGCTGATTCCAACGGCTTTCCTCGAATCAGCACTGGGCCTGAGCGCCTTTGCTGTCGCGCTATTTACCCCGGTCGTCACTGGCCCTAACTATCAGGTTCTGCTGTGGGTTATCCTGTCTTTCTTAACGTTTTGGGCGCTCAAGCGATTCATTCCTAACCGCACTTCGCCTGCGTTGCGAGAGGCGACTGAAGCGCGGACAACGACTGCGATCGCCCCTGGCCAAAAAGGCCGCGTCATGTACGAAGGCAACTCATGGCAGGCAAGGTGCAACGATAATCAGGTCGCGATTCCCCCAAACCAGGAAGTGTTTGTCATTGAGCGTAAAGGCAACACACTGATTGTTATGCCACTCAGTGCCTTTCAGTAGCAGTTGCAACTAGCTTCCTATAAAAACTTTCTAGACGTTTGCTTCTATCAGCTTAGATCCATACATCGTTTTAGATCCATACATCGTTTGCTGTGGTTAAATTACTGTCGGCATCGCCTGTGTTCACAACGCCGCGAGGCTCAATGAGCATCGCCTGACATTCTTTAGCAGCGCGGGTGCAGTGCCTGATGCCTTTGGGAATTACAAACATTTCACCAGCGGCGACCGTGACCACACGAGTATTTGCGTCGTCTTCTGATTGCAGCTCAATTTCCATCGCTCCGCTGGTGACCAAAAACACCTCATCAGTATCGGGGTGGTCGTGCCATACAAAGTCACCCTGAAACTTCACGAGCTTTAGCTGATAGTCGTTCATCTCAGCAACGACTTTGGGTGACCAGTAGTCAAAAAACTTCGCGAACTTATTCTCTAAGTTGATCACCTCAGCCATTGCCAGCGCCTGCTAAATTGCTGCTGGCATCTTACCGTCGTGTTTCTAACTTTGATTCGTTTTTGCAGGTTCTCTTCGGACTTGCTTCGTTAGCTGATTGGTTCAACTGCTCAGCTGACCTAGCGGAAGTTATAAAGGCGGTGGCTGCGAATTTGTACGACGGGATAGTTGAGGCTTCGCACCATGCCTTCGTCGTGGGTGGTAACGACGACCGTAATCCCAATGCTGTTGAGCTTGCTTAAGATTTTGATGACCTGACGTGCGTTGTCGCCGTCTAGGTTACCGGTGGGCTCGTCTGCTAGGAGCAAAGGTGGGGTGCCGACAATGGCACGGGCGATGCTAGCTCTTTGCTGTTCGCCGCCGGAAAGCTGGGAGGGGAAGCGATCGGCTTTGCCTTGCAATCCCACCATCTTGAGGGTGACGGGGAGGCGGCGGTTGATTTCTTTACGGCTGTAGCCTTGGGCGTGGAGGACGAAGGCGACGTTTTCAGCGACGGTGCGGGTGGGGATGAGCTTGTAGTCTTGAAAGACAACGCCGATGCGGCGACGGAGCATGGCGAGGCGGTTGCCTTTGAGGTGAGCGATGTCTTGGCCGTTGATGTGGAGGCTGCCGGAGGTGGGTTTTTCTTGGCCGTAGAGGAGCTTGAGCAGGGTGGATTTGCCTGCGCCGGAGGGGCCGGTGATGAAGAGAAAGTCACCTTTGCTCATGGCAAGATTGATGTCTATAAGGGCGGGCGCGCCATTGTCGTAGGTTTTGCACAGGCGGTTGAGCGCCACGATGGGAACGGCAGCAGGAATCTGATCGTTTTCGCTGCGGGCCGCTTGAGCTTGAGCGGCTTGAGCGACGTGCTGTTTGGCATCTTGTAGGAGCTGATCGGGGAGCGTGGAGACCGATGTGGATGGCACAGCAGGTGCCTTGGGCTTGCGCGAAAGAATAGAAATCATGAAGGGCTAAGAGGAGGGGATTACAGTCCAACGGAAGATGCGCTGGTTTCAATATTCCCGTTCATCAGCCAGAGTTGATTATCAGCTGATTGATCGTTAGCGATGTGGCTGTCAGCTAAACCATTTTTCAATGAGTTTGTCCATTTCTCCGCTGGCTTTAATTTCGGAGAGGGCGGCGTTGATGTCGCGGCGGAGAGGGGAGTTTTTGGGGAAGGCGATCGCGCTGCCTGACGGCTGATCGCTCGGCATCACACTGGCCTCAAGCTCTGGATAGTTGCTTAAATACATCTCGGCCACGTTGGCTTCAAGGATGATGCCTTCTACCGTGCCCACATCAAGCGCTTCAAATAGCTCGTCGATTGTTTCGTACGGAACGACATCGAGATCGGGATATTCGCTGCTAATACGCTCGGTGTAGCGAGCCTGCACGCTGCCGTCACGGATGCCGATGGTTTGATAGTTGAGGTCGCGGGCGCTCAGGTAGCCTTCGTAAGAGATCAGCGACTGCCGGGAGCGGTAGTAGATGTTGGAGAAGTCAACTTTTTGCTTGCGGCTGCGGTTGGGCTCAAGGGCTGCGATCGCCATATCCACTTCATCGTTCACCAGCGCCGGAATCAGCGCGCCAAACTCTACATCTACAACAGATAGCTTCCGGTCTAGCCGCTGGGCAATCAGCTGAGCGACATCAATATCAAAGCCGACAATCGTACGCCCCTCTTCGTCTTTGGGGGCATCACTTTCTTCTGAGCCTTCGCCTTCAAGCGTCTGCAAGTGCTCGTAGGGAGGATAGTTTGCCGATGTGGCCACCACGAGCGTTTGATTGTTGCGGGCGACTTTTATTGCGCCATCTTCTTCTGACTCGCTTTCATCTGCCGTGCGATCGCCTGTCCCACAGCCCGCACTTATTGCCGACAGTGCCAACCCTACTAAAAACCAACGCCGCTTCATCTATGACCTGCACCCTTCCAATGGCATTCCTTTCCTGGAATATAGTTCAATCAACTTTGTTTCATAATCGTCCTGACAGGCGTTGCTCTAGCCGCAGTCGATACCAAAAGGACGCCCACACAAAATGAGGGAGTGCCAGCATTCTTCGCCAGCGCCAAGGCTCTTGATACAGACGGTACAGCCATTCCAAATGCATGCTTTGCATCCATTTTGGGGCGCGCGTCTTGGTGCCTGACCAGATGTCGTAGCTGCCGCCCACGCCAATCCACACGGCGTTAGGGCACAGGTGGCGATGCTCGGCAATCCAGAATTCCTGGCGGGGTACGCCTAAGCCGACGAAAATCAGGTTGGGCTGTATGGCCTGTAGCTGGTTGATGAAGTCGTCGAGTTCAACGTCTTTGGCGTAGCCGTGCTGGACGATGGCTAGATCTAGTTGAGGCGATCGCTGCCGCCAATAATCCGCTGCCTTCCCAACCACTTCAGGCTTTCCACCATAGAAAGCAACCTTTGTCTGTGGCCCCAAGCTTTGCAATAAGTCCGCCGCTAGCTCAATCCCTGGATAGCGCTGCATCGCATGACCACCCAATAGCCGAAAATATAGCTCGATGCCAGAGCCATCAGGCGCAACCAAATCAGCCTGACGAATAAAGCCGCCTAGCTGCGAATTCTCCTGAGCCTGCATACACATCTCAGCGTTGAGCGTCACTACATGAGTGCCTTTTTGCTGCGCCAGTCGTCTGTTTAGCCAGCCGACATAGCCCCCTTCATAGTGACTTGCACTATGGACTGGCAGGCCCATCACTGACAGCGTTTCCAGCTCTAATATTTTGTGTTCAGTCACAACCATTTGCCACCCTTACGCATTCCATAGGCAACAGTGCCAGTAATTTTGTCCGACTACTTCAAACGGTGCTCTCACACGGTGATTTCACAAAATTACGGAGTGCTAGTAATCCGTTTCTTCCTCATATTCCATAACCTTTTTCTTGGGAATATTCAGCGGCTTTTTAACCTCAATTAGCTCCTCCTGCTTCTCAGAATCCTCCCACACGTCGCCAGTGATATCAACTTCTTCTACCGGCGCATCTACAACTTCAGGAGGAGCCGGTCTCTGGTCTTGTCTTTGGGGCGGTCTTGAATCTTGCCTTTGAGGCTCTCGCGGCGCTTCTCTTCTCCGGTCATCTCTCCTGCTATCTTTCTGGGATGGAGCCTCTTCACGCCAGCGCTCTTCCACCATGGGCCGACTGCGCGCATTTTCCTGACGGCCTTCATTTTTCATGCCAGAAGGCAGCTGGTTAGAGGCAGAGGTTGGCATTACGTAGCCATCGCTGAGGCCACGCTCCCAAGGCGCACTGCCAAGGCCTAAGCGCTCTAGCAGGCCAACGCTAAGCTGTACGAGCTTTTCTTCACTGCCTTCAAAGACAATGATGCGATCAGGCCCAGTGCTAACAATCTCTTCCACAGGCAGTTCGTAAGTGCTCACAACCTGGTCGGGTATTTGCGGCAATCCTAACGAGGCCACTACAATCGTTTCTATTTTTGCGGTGATGACATCAAACTTGAAGCCGCGCACTCGGCCGAGCACTTCACCTGATTCGGTAATCACTTCGCTATTGACTAAGCTACTAAAGGACGATGTGTTGATATCGCCATCTAGTACGGTGTCATCATCGACAAGGAGCACATCGCCCATCTGCCGAATGTCGCTCAGCAGCATTGCTTTTTCGTTGCTGGCGATCACTTTAGAGAGCATGTTCTCTTGCAAGCCCAGCGCCAAAACTTCCAGACGGTCGAGATCGACCCAAAGCTGACTGACTACGCCTAGCCGTCGGCCCGTACTGCGGGTAATCACCTGGGTGCCTACGATGTCTGAGCGGAGTCGGCTTTGTTCAAAAGTCATGACTATTTAGATCTGCCTCGCAAGAGAGTCATAAAAGGCGTTGCCATTGAATGCTAGGAAAAACCAGCAACAGCTTGAGGGACTATACCCTAATTAGATGCCCATTGTATCGAAACGACGTGTCTTTCCCGAAGAAGGGAATGCCGAACCATCGTTCAGCTATGCGGCTACAACGACTAGTTCACTGAGAGAACGAGCCTTAGGAATCAATTCGCCTTTTTCACGCAGATCTTCAAGGTGCAACTCAACAGCCTCTTTGATAAGTTCTAGAGCCTCTTCGCGCGTTGCCCCAACCGACACGCAACCCGGCAAGTCTGGAACATAAGCGCCGTAGCTTGTCTCTCCTTCTTCAAGGACAACCATGTATTGCAGTCTCTGACTCATTTCATTTCAATCCAGCTTGTTTGAGAACACTATTTAACGTACCAGGCGGAATATCAACGCTCAACTTACCTGAGACTGTTGCAGTACCTGGCTTACGAGGATGATGAAATTGTCTATGACTTCCTCGCATCCGTACTTGATACCATCCGTCCTTTTCTAAAAGTTTAATCAGCTCTCTAACTTTCATTTACAACCAAAACTACGCCACATTACAGGTGCTATAAGCTCCACTACTTCTAAGCTCCTGATTTCGCTAAATTAATGCCTAATACCTGTGTATAAGCGCCCCGAGCTTGTGTCACGCCAATCGTTCGCTCCGCTGCTTCAATCATGGGCCTGCGCAGGCTCACAACGATGAACTGTGCCTGCCGTGCCTGCTGCTGAATCATTTTGGACAGCCGCTCTACGTTGGCACCGTCGAGGAACATGTCTACCTCGTCGAAGGCGTAGAAGGGGGAGGGGCGGTAGCGCTGGAGGGCGAAGATGAAGCTGAGGGCGGTGAGGGATTTTTCGCCGCCGGACATGGAGGCGAGGCGGCGTACTTGTTTGCCCTTGGGGTGGGCGACGAGGGTGAGTCCACCTGCGAAGGGATCGTTGGCGTCGTCGAGCTGGAGGTGTCCGTCACCGTCGGAGAGTTCTTCAAAGATGGTTTGGAAGTTTTCGTTTACGGCGTCGAAGGCTTCTTTGAAGGCTTCTTTGCGGAGGGTGGTGAAGTTTTCGATGCGGAGGAGGAGTTCGGTGCGCTCTTCTTCTAGGGTGGTGAGTTTGCCAGTAAGTTCTTCTAGGCGCTCTAGGGTGCGTTCGTATTCTTCTAGGGCCAGCATATTGACGGGCTCTAGGGCTTCGAGGCGGCGCTGAAGGGATTTGAGAGACTTGTCGAGTTCTTCTAGGGTGAGGTCTTCAGGGATTTCGGGGAGTGGGTCGGGCAGATCGATGCGCTGACGTTCGATGGATTCTTGAGGGTTTGGAGCTGCTGCTGGCGGAGGGTTTGGGTTTCTTTGAGCTTTTCGAGCTGCCACTGGTTTTGCTGCTGCTGGTTTTGCTCGGCTTTGTACTGGCGCTCTACGGTGTCGCGGGCGTTCTTTTCTTGTTTGAGCTTGTCGTCTAGAACGGCGATCGCACCTTTTGTCTGAGAAATACTCTCCTGCAATCCCTGCTGCTGCTTGGCCACTTCAGATCGCTGATTAACCTGATCCTGCTGCTGCTGTCGTAAGGCCTTTATCTGCTCGGCATCACGCTGCACTTTTTCCTGCAAACGCTGCTGCTGGGCGGCTAAATCCTGCTGCTGTTTCTCAGCGGTTCTTAACCGCTGCTGCTGCTCATTAAGCTGATTTTCTAACGCGCGAACCAAGCCTTGCGCTTGCTGCCACTCGCTATGCGTCTGTGACTTTTCAAGCTCTTCAAGTTCTTGACGCTTCTGAGCTAAGGATTGTTCTTGTTCCGGTAGTGCCTGCTCAATTTCATCTAGTCGCGTCTTTGCTTCGGCATGTTCTTTGTCCGCGCGAATCAGCTGCTCTTTAGCCTGATTCAGCCGCTGCTCAATCGCTTTTCTCTGGCTCGCGGCCTGATCGGCCTTCAGCTCATTCTCGCGGTAGCTTTGACGCGCTTCAATTAAGGCCTTGGACTTTTCTTTGGCCTTCATCGTCAGCTGATTGACCTTTTGCTCGCAGCGTCTAAGGATGGCGTTGATTTCTTCGAGGCGATCGCGCAACTCCTTCGCTTCCTGAGACTCCCCAGCCGACACCGTACCAAAGTGCAGCCTTCCTCTCCGGCTCAAGCTACCGCCCGTCATTGCACCGCTAGACTCTAAAATTTCACCTTCTAAAGTCACCATCCGATACTTACCCAAGTTCCGCCGCGCCTCTGAAAGCGACTCGAACACAACCGTGCTGCCAAACACGAAGGCAAACACGTCGGCGTACTTGTCATCGCACTCAATTAAATTGACGGCGTAGTCAATGAAGCCATCGGGCCGATTCCACTTGTCGGCGGGCTTGAAGTTGGGCACGCGGATTTTGTTGAGGGGCAAAAAGGTGGCGCGTCCGGCCCGCTTTTGCTTGAGCAGGTCAATGCCTCGTGAGGCCACGCGGTCATCTTCTACCACCATGAAGCCCATGCGACCGCCCGCAGAGATTTCTAGAGCGAGCTGAAACTTTTTGTCGGCGCGGCCTAGCTCGGCCACGATTCCACACAGTCCGTCTAAGCCGCTGCGCTTAAGGGTCTCGGTCGCTTGCGTACCTTGCGATTCCTTAATTGCCTGCTCTTGTGCCTCAAGTTTGTCCAGCTCTCGCTGCTTGTCTCGCTGCTCTACTTGCAGGCGGTTGAGGGTTTGCGTTTGCGTCTGTAGCTCGGCTTCTGTTTCTGCTACAGATTGAGCCAAGGTTTGAATATCAGTTTGTCCGGCATCGGCAGCTTTTTCCTGCGGCTCGTGTTCGACTGAGCCGCCCGCTGCGCTCATTTCTTCTTCAAGCTTGGACAGCGATGCTCGCTGTTCGGTGGTTTGCGTTTCGAGTCGGCTGATGCGTTCTTGCAGGCGTACGCGTTCGGCTCTTTGCGGTTCTAGCTGATTTAGGAGGGCTTCTACTTGCTTGCGCAGGTCGGTTTGCTGCTGTACCCAGGCTTGAGATTGACCGGCGATCGCATTCGTTTCTTCCCTTTTGGCTTCCAGTTCGGCGGTGGCTTTATCGCGACAGATCACAATCTGAGCCAGCTCCTCCTCCGTCAAAGCCTTTAGCCTTCGGTTCAGCGTTCCTAATTCACCTTCTTGGTTCTGAATGCCTAACTGAATTTCAGCTAACTGTGCCGTAATTGTCTGGGTAGAATTCTTCAGCGTTTCTTCCTGGCGCACCAGCTGTCGCAGCTCTGCTTCCTGAGTCGCTAAGGTCGCCTGAAGCGCTAGATATTCCTCTTCACCTAAAGCCTTTACTTTGCTGTTAAGTACGGCTAGCTCATCCGCAGTTTTCTCCATCTGCTCAGTGAGCGCGACGATTTTTGCCTCAATTTCAGTGCCTTCAGTGCGGCCTTTTTCAATTTGATGAACGAGGGTTTCGGCCTGCTTGGTTTGCTGCCGCCACTGCATCACCCCTTCCCACTTCTGCTTTTCCTGAAGCGTGGCCTTAATCTGCTTATACTTTTCTGCCTTCTTCCGGTCTTGATCCAACCGCTGTAGCTGATCGGTTAGCTCAGTCTCAACAATCCGAAAGCGCTCCTCTCTATCCTTTACAACGTCCAGCTTCGACTTCGCCTGATTAATCTTGCGATCAAACGAAGCCACGCCCGCTAGCTCATCAATAATCTCTCGCCGCTCGCGGGCGTTCATTGAAATAATGCTGGTCACGTCGCCCTGAAGCACGACGTTGTAACCCTCTGGATAGATGCGAAAGCGTTGCAATTGTTCGTGTAGCTGATTGAGCGTGCAGGGCTCGCCGTTGATGTAGTAGTTGGAGGTGTAAGTGCCCTGCGCTGTTACTCGTAAGCGCCGGGTCACCTTCCATTCTTGAGGGATCTCTGCTGGCGCTGCGCCGTTACCGTTGCTATGACTTCCGTTCTGGCCGTTAGATTGGCCGTTACTCGCCGCCAAAACCTCCACTTCAATGCCAGCTAGCTCACTGGCTGGGGCATTCTCGTCTTCTACAGGCGCTGCTTTGAACTCGTCAAAGTCATCACTCTCAGAGCGTTCTTCCACCTCTTCCGTGATTAGCATGTCGGCTACGTCGCTAATGTCAAACGTTGCCGTGACAATAGTTTCGACCGTAGAACGTCGCTTCGCTTGGTTCTGATTTACCAGGTCGGGAAGGCGCTCAGCTCGCATCCCGCGTGAGCTAGCGAGGCCCAAGCAAAAGAGTAGCGAATCGAGAATGTTCGATTTGCCGGAACCGTTTGGCCCAGAGATTACGGTGAACCCCTCTAAAAGAGGAACATCGGTGGCTCCGCCAAACGATTTAAAATTAGAAAGTTCGACTCTTTTTACGTGCACGCAGACGACGCACTAGGCAGTGCGTACGGTTGTACTAAAGGTGGGTACTCATAAAACATAGCACCGAACCATAACATGAGCAGCTTGATACAAAAGGCCAATGCCATAAGTCGTATTGTTAACAAAGAACGGTGCAAAAATCATCCTTTTATCAGAAAAGTCTCAAAAGTTCTTCTTGCTTGTCAAAAGGATGGTGCTCTGTCTTTTCCGTCAATTCTCGTTACTGTGGATAGGTAGGTTCTAGCCCCTTTTCCTTGCGCTACCGACCCATTTGACTGCCGTTGTGAGCTTACGTTCTGTGTCACCTTCTCCCGATATTCCTCAGCCATCTTCCCAAGGGCCAGCAAAAGAACTTTTAGGCCCCGCTTTACTAGGCATCGATCCGGGTCGTGCCAAATGCGGTATTGCCGTTGTAGGACTTGACCGCTCGCTGCACTATCACCAGGTCGTTGCGGTAAAGGAAGTGCCTCGGGCGATTGAGTCATTGCGTCAGTCCTACCCGATTTCTAATATTGTGATGGGTGACCAAACGGGGTCTAAGCACTGGCAGCAGCAGCTGGAGAGAATGCCAAATGCTCCGAGAATTACGCTGGTAGATGAGCGATACAGTTCTTTGGAGGCGCGCGATCGCTACTGGGAAATGTATCCTCCAAAAGGGCTTGGCAAGCTCATCCCGCAAAGCTTTCGCACTATTCCCAGGCCCATTGACGATATTGTGGCGATATTGCTGATAGAGCGGTATCTAAAACGACTGTCTGGGGAGTAACCCTCCTACAGCTGCGCTCGAATCGTAAACGAATAGTCACCACCCGGCTCTAGCTGATAGTCAAACTGCTCCAAAAAGCGCCCGAGCGGCTCCTGAATCAGCGCCCGCCCCAAAGAGGGTTCCACCGTTAGCTGTCCCTGCCGAAACCGCCAGCGAAACCGCCACTCAAACTCATTAGCGCTCACCTCGCCCTCAATCCGGCCATTGTGCCAGGACTGATGCGTGATGCGCACGTGGGCCGTCGTTGCTGGTAAATAATCGCTAGAACTCACGCGGATAATATAGCTCCCAAAAGCAGGGCAAAGAAAAGAGATAGTTCTCACAATAGCGGGCTCCTTTGCTGGTAACTACCCCAAAAGGCCTAAATACTTCGTGAAGAAATACGCTTCTTCATGACTTGTCACAAAATAATATCTCTGTTGCTCAACCCTTTGCACCTCTGTTCAAGATATCGCTCAAGGCGGTAGCCTATAAGGTATTCACAAAAGCACCCCGTCAAAGACTAGTTAATACTAGAAGAATTTACTGTGCCTAAAGTCGGCATCATTTACAACGACATCAAGCCAGTTGCTCTAGAAGCAGCTGAAACGCTTCAGACCCGGCTAGCATCGCAGGGCTACGAAGTCTGCATGGCTACCGGCGCAACGGGAATCTTAGGCTATTCCCAGCCGGGTAAGCCCGTTTGCCACACACCTGTCGAGAGCCTCGTTCCGCCTGGATTTGACCAGGACATGGATTTTGCAGTGGTGTTTGGTGGCGACGGTACGGTGCTTTCCGCCTTTCGTCAGGTGGCACCTAAAGGCATTCCGCTTTTGGCTGTAAATACAGGCCATATGGGCTTTTTGACCGAACTCTATCTCAATCAGCTTGACCAGGCGATTGATCAGCTGGCGTCTGGCGAGTACCAAATTGAAGAGCGGGCGATGGTGCTGGTGCAGCTGTATAGCCATGGCAGCTTGAGCTGGGAAGCGCTCTGTATGAATGAGCTAGTGCTACATCGTCAGCCGCTGACCAGCATGTGCCATTTTGAGGTGCAAGTCGGCAATCATGCGCCGGTTGATATTGCCGCCGATGGCATTATTATTTCTACCCCAACCGGATCTACGGCCTACTCTCTTTCCGCGGGCGGGCCAGTCATTGCGCCTGGTGTGCCGGTGCTTCAGCTGATGCCAATTTGTCCGCATTCACTCGCGTCGCGAGGACTGATCTTTCCAGATGCGGAACCGGTGACGGTGACCTCAGCCAATCCTGAGTCTTTGGTGATGGTGGTCGATGGCAATGCTGGGTGCTACGTGGTGCCAAGCGATCACGTTTGTTTGACCCGATCGCCCTACAGTGCCAAGTTCGTCCGGTTAAAGTCACCTGAGTTTTTCCGCGTGCTGCGTGAAAAGCTGGGCTGGGGGCTACCGCACATTGCCAAGCCGACTTCAGTAGAGCTACCCTGAGCCCACGACCCTATAACCTGTAATGGACTGCCGCCATGAGTGCTTCATCCGCTGCTGAGGGATCTGTCTCGCAAGGACTGCCTCAAGTATTGATTGTCGAGAGCAATGAAACCCTCGCAGCCAGAATAGGTGTGGATTTGCACGAGGCGGGCTACGGCCTGATGAAAGCTTATTCTCTGGCAGAGGGCCTTGCCAACGCTCGCAATAGTGCACCCGCTTTGATTGTGGTTGCTCGGCGGCTTGGAGAGGCTTCGGGGCTAGATTTGTGCTCTCGGCTGCGGGGTGAACAAAACCGCGTGCCGATTTTGCTAATGATGTCGCAGGATGATTTGGCCGATCGCATTGCCTGCCTGGAGTCAGGAGCGGATGACTACTTTTTAGCGCCGTATCGCAGCGATGATTTTATCAAGCTGGTGAATGCTTACCTTCAGCCGAGTGCGGCCAGCGGTGAGCAGCTAAGATTTGCGGATTTGGTGCTGGATTTGGCGCAAAGACATGTGGTGAGAGGCGATCGCATCATCGAACTCACCATGAAAGAATTTGAGCTGCTGAAGTATCTAATGGAGCACCCGCGTGAAGTACTCACTCGCAAACAAATTTTAGAAAGCGTATGGGGCTACGATTTCATCGGCGAATCGAACGTAATTGAGGTGTATATTCGCTATCTCAGATTAAAAATAGATGGTGAAAATGAAAAACGCCTGATTCAGACGGTGCGCAGTGTAGGGTATGTACTCAGAGAAAGCTAACTAGTATTCGACATGCACTCACTCACGCTTGCACTCTTTCAACAAACCCGCTGCATTGTAGTTCCGATGATGGTTTGCGCTATGCTCTTGGGCTGTTCCACACCTGACGGCCCTCCCCCTCCCGGCGAGGAAGCGGCTATACCCGTTGAAGTAAATCAGGAGGTGATTACGCTGAATGGCCCCGGTCAGCTACTGCCGATTACTGCTACAGCTGAGGCCAAGGGCACTACCTTTCAGCTAGAAGTTGCTCAGACACCACAGCAGCAGGCGCTTGGTTTAATGTTTCGTTCCGAGCTACCTGATGATCGTGGCATGCTATTTCCGTTTGGTATGCCCAGGCGCACCAGCTTTTGGATGAAAGATGTCCCTGTTGCCCTAGATATGGTGTTCTTGAGAAACGAAAAGGTGGTTTTTATTGCTGCTGAAGCACCACCTTGCGCTAGTGAGCCCTGCCCTACCTACGGCCCTAGTACAGAGCTCGTCGATCAAGTGGTGGAACTGCGCAGCGGTCGCGCGGCTGAAATTGGCCTTCAGGTTGGCGATATGGTGACGGTTACCGCATCAGATGAGCCCTAGTCACTATGAATGTCAATATGAATTGTTAAGCAAATCGATAGAAAAAAACTCGATTCTGCCGTTCTACCGTACAATCACTGAGCCAAAATAAAATTTACTTGCTTCTTGACGCTTACGAGGTTTTGTCCTTTTGTTTCTACAAATAAAAAATGGGCTCACTAAGGCTCAGAGTTTGTTTTAGTGGCACGGCCAGTTCCATCGCTACTGCCTTCTCTTAGATACATTTTGAACAAGAGCAGGAACAAATATTTCGTAAATATGACTGTAGATAGAGCCTAGACTTGTAGACTTGCGCAATCGTGTATTTACCTACAGTCCGGTTGCTTTAAGCGTTCTCTATAAACCTAGAAGCTTCATCTGTTGCACGATAGGTCAGTCATTAAAAACAATTTTTTACATTTACTCATCATGTCTAACGACTACACCAAACTCATTCGATTCTTACAAGACGAGCTATCGATTCCGCCTACCTCTATTAAGCTAGCACTGCAAAAAAGCACGGAAGACGCTGGCCCGCTGCCGATGGTGCTTTGGCAGCAGGGCGTACTGACTGTGCAGCAGCTAGAGCGAATTTTTGACTGGATGGAAATGGCCTGACACTTCATGCCCTAAAGTTTTAGGAAAGCCTTAGAATCAAGGTCTTCGATGCACCGAGGGTTTTTTAGTGATGACAGCCTCTCCCCTGCTTACAAACCAAACTCAATCTCTCTATGACGCTGACTATATGGCTTAGAACGCAATCTCGTTGTGGTTCTGCTGCATTTGCTTAAGTGGCAATATCAGCCAGAGCGGCGAAGTAGGCGCTGGGGAAGCAGCTTGCTCGAACACCGCCGAAGAATTCGTAAAACACTAAAGCAGTCTCCTAGCTTAAAGTCATATCTAGAGAGCGTTCTTGCTGAGGCTTATGCAGATAGTGTTAAACAGGCTGCTATGGAAACAGGTCTCTCCAAAAAGGCGTTCCCAGAAGAGTGTCAGTACGCGGTTGTCCAGATCCTTGAAGATGAGTTTTTTCCTGAATAGCCCATATAATCCTCTTTTAATAGAAAGTAAGTTGATAGTCTTTTAGATAGGATCAAAACTACCTCTATAGAATTGGGGGTGGCTGTGCCTGGAGAAAGATGAAGGCGATCGCACATCCCTTTACCCTTAGATGCAGACCACCTCAGCATTGTATAGGGCACTTCTTATGGGCACTCAGCGCGTATCCGTTTGTCAGATAGACGACTTGAGCGCGGGTGAAATGCGACAGTTTTCAGCAGGTGGAAAGGAGATTTTGCTTGCTAGGCTAGAAGAAGGTATTGAAACAGATTCAGGCACAGGCTTTACGGCAACCGCAGCGCACTGTTCTCACTATGGCGCGCCCTTGGCGAAAGGGGTGATGCACAATGGACGAGTGGTTTGCCCCTGGCACAACGCCTGCTATAGCTTAGCTTCAGGCGCGCAGCTACAGCCGCCGGGGCGCGATAACTTGGCGAGCTATCCGGTACATGTAGAATCAGGTTCGGTGTACGTGGAGCTGCCGGATGAAAAGGATGAACACGTCGAACCTTTAACCGCAGCGGAAAATACAGACAGCGATAGTCGGCGGTTCGTGATAGTCGGCGGTGGTGCAGCGGGGACGGCAGCGGCTGAAAGGCTCAGGCAGGTTTGTTTTGAAGGTGAGATTGTGGTGCTAAGCGCCGATGAGAATTTGCCTTATGACCGAACGAAGCTGAGCAAGGCGGCTTTGCAGAAAGATGAGCTAGACGGGCCGGATTTGCTGCGATCGCCCCAGTTCTATCAACAGCACAACATTGATATTAAAACCTCTGCTCCCGTCAAAAAAATAGACGTCAAAACGCAGCAGATATCGTACGGCGATAGTGAAATGCTTGAATACGATAGTCTCCTTGTTGCAACCGGTGGAAAGGTTCGCGAACTACCGATAGACGGTAGTGATTTAAACAATGTGTTCACCATCCGAAAAGTAGAAGATATTCAGCACATTCTTGAGGCTGTTAAAGGTGCAACGCAAGCGGTAATTGTAGGTGCTGGCTTTATTGGGATGGAAGCGGCTTCGAGCCTACGACAGAAAGGACTTTCCGTCACGGTTGTTGCACCTAATGAAGTGCCCTTTGAGAAAGTTTTAGGAGAGAAAGTTGGCAAGCTGTTTCAGCAGGTACACGAGTCTGAAGGGGTTGTTTTTAAGCTGGGAAGCAAGGCTGAGAAACTGAAAGGAGAGGGCAAGGTTGAATCTGTTGAGCTAGACAGTGGTGAGACACTGCCTGCTGATGTGGTGATTGCAGGTATTGGCGTAACGCCCGCAACAGACTTTATTGAAGGTGTGGCGATAGATGAGGATGACAGCAGTGTTCCGGTCAATCAGTATTTAGAAGCGGCTCCAAATGTATACGCGGCGGGTGATATCGCTCAGTTTCCACACTTCATTACCGGCAAGCCGGTACGGATAGAGCACTGGCGGTTAGCTATGCAGCACGGTCGTACGGCGGCTGAAAACATGATGGGTCAAGCAGTGCCTTTTGAAGCGGTGCCGTTCTTTTGGTCGGGGCAGTTTGATATGAAGCTGCGCTATGTGGGTCATTCGGAGAACTACGATGATGTGGTGATTCAAGGGAGCTTAGAAGATAAGACGTTTCTGGCGTTTTATGTAGAGGGCGAGCAGGTGATGGCGGTGGCTGGGATTGGACGCAATCGCGATATTGCTGCCATTTCAGAACTAATGCGCCTGCGCAAAATGCCTGCCACTAGCGATGTGAAAAGTGCTGATATGGATTGGGTAGAACAGCTATCAAACGTGAATGAGCCGGTCGCTGCTTAGACCGTAATTGCCGACATCACTACGTCTTTGAGCTGTTGCTTCTGGCGGAAGTGAGCGATCGCTTCTTCCACCGCCTGAGTTCCTCCACTCAATAGCAATAGCGACGATGTTTCGCTGCGAGAGATAGTTTCTACGTAGAGTTCTTCAGCATCGTGACTCATACGAGCTTCAGGTGTGAGCTTAGCGACCGCGATCGCTCTAAGCCGCTTATCTTCATACGGATAGGCGGCAACTTGAAAAATGTGAGGCAGTCTTTCGAGCGATCGCTTCAGCAGCGCCTGCTTTTGCTCGCTGGCTCTAAAGCTAAACAACAGCCGGCCATCATCGACACTCGCGGCATCAATTCCACTGCCCAAGATACCTTCTAAAGACACTCCTCGATTAGAAAACACTGCCGCCGCTGCCGTAACGGTTCCTGGCTTATTCAACGCTCGCACCACAAATACCCAACGCCTATCGATAAAGCTGCCTTCTGATTTATCCATGCGCCAAATCCTCCTTCAGCCGTCTGTTGAGTAAGTCAGCCGTTTGCTGAAGCATCTCAGCCTCTTCTGCCCAAAGCTGTAGCGCCACCACCCGGCTCCATCCGCTTGGGGTCACCACAATCGGTACGCCCAAAGGTGTGTGAATATCATAGAACTCACCGGCTAGCTGCACTTGCCCAGAAACAACAATCTCTCTTCCTTGAACCAAATTCTGAACTAAATCCACCGTTACATTCGCGGTTGCAACCACCGTCTTTGCGCCTGACTGATGCGTAACAAAAGGCTTGATAAACACTCGCAGATCAGGCGCAAGACTATCCACATATCGATACGCCTTCGGAATATCGCCCGCCTTTACTAGTTTCATCGCGACCTGCTTTTCGCGCGTAATTTCCTCATAAAATGCTTGAATAGAGCGCTCTCTTTGAATGCGACGACGCGTTTCTCTGAGTTCGTCGCTAGTCATGCCGTGAATTTTTACACTGCTCCAGAGTGGCAGCATTCTCTCACCGTGTTCACCGACGACAAACCCCTGTACGAGCTGCCTGCGCACGCCCAAATCGGCGGCAATCTCTCTGCGGAACCTAAGCGTATCTGAGTAAGCACCCACGCCAATGACCCGGTGGCGACCTAAGTGACGGCTAAATACTTCAACGGCAAGTTCTACCGGATTGGTGATGATAATAACAACTTCGTGACCATAGCCATGTTTGGCGATCGCCTTCGCATAGCGCTCAAAAATCGGTAAATTCACTTCTGCAAGCTGCGATCGCGAAGTCACCTTGCCATCTACCGTGGCCCCCGCTGTCATCACAATTACATCGGCCACAATCTCTTCAGGCCGCAGCGCCACATCAAAAATCGGCGCTTTCTCTGCATAGGCATCACTCAAATCGCTGCATAGTCCGAACAACACCTGCCCGCTACGCCCTTCCTCACGGCCCACTAGCTGCAATCGCTCAGTCGGATCTAATACGCCAAGTACCACTAGCTGGGCGACAATTTCTCTACCGCAGTCTCCACTAGCCCCGATAACTGAAACATCCATTGCATTCTTTGTGCGATCGCCCTAGTTAAGCACAGGTTAGCCAAAATGACTGTTCCCGAAACTGCATATACCAGCAAATCACCTTCAGTTTCTAAATAATCTAGCCGCTATAATCAACGCATCTGCTGTGCGAAGATGCGTCCTACACTATGACAATCTCACCCTCATTGAAGCCAACTACAGATTCTCTATACGACACCGACTACGTACAGTGGGTGGAAACCACGCTGCAAAAACTACAGCAGAAGGACTACGCCAATGTTGACTGGGAGAACTTGCTTGATGAGATTGGAGATATGAGCCGCAGCGAAAGGCGGTCTATCGAGAGCAATATGATTGTTTTGATATTGCATCTACTTAAGTGGCAATATCAGCCTGATCGTAGAAGTAGGAGCTGGCAATCTAGTGTCGTTGAGCATCGTAGAAGGGTGAACAAATCGCTGAAGGAATCGCCTAGCTTAAAGCCTTTCTTACGAAAGGAGCTTGTGGAGATATACGCTGACGCTGTTGATCAGGCTGTCGCTGAAACTGGCTTATTAGTTGAAACGTTTCCAGCGGAGTGTCCTTATGCGATCGCTCAAATATTAGAGCGTGGCTTTCTTCCTGAATAGGTGAGGAGCTGCGATCGCCAGTCCACCTGCAATCAATCCCCAAAAAGCAGATCCAATTCCAAACAGCGTCACGCCAGAGGCTGTCACTAGAAAGGTAATCAGTGCGGCTTCTCGATCTTTTTCGTTAGCAAGGGCTACGGATAGGCCGTTGCCGATGGTGCCTAGTAGGGCCAGTCCTGCGATCGCGGCAATCAATTCTGAGGGCATCGCAGCAAACAATGAGCCTACCGTTGCGCCAAATAGGCCGATGATGATGTAGAAAATGCCAACTGCGATCGCTGCCACATACCGCTTATCTGCATCCTCATGCGCCTCTCTCCCCATCGAAATTGCCGCCGTAATTGCTGCTAAATTAATGGCAAAGGCACCGAATGGAGCCAACAACAAAGTTGCAACACCTGTCCAACCAATGACAGGAGAGATCGGTGTGCTATAGCCGAATGCTCGAATTACTGCCACCCCCGGAACGTTTTGCGACGCCATCGTAACAATGAACAAAGGCAAACCCACACCTACAATGGCAGAGAACGAAAACGTAGGTGCCGTGAAGATGGGCTGGGCAAGCTGCCACTGAATAGTCTCTAGCTGAAGCAGTCCTTGCGCTCCAGCGATGAGCATGCCTAACACTAGCGCTGAGAGGACTGCATAGCGAGGCGAAACCTGACGCATCAGCAGGTACAAGCAAAACATCGCAAACGTCATCACGAACTGTGTCTGCATCGCAACGAAAACACTTAGTCCAAACTGTAACAACACGCCTGCTAGCATAGCTGAAGCGAGAGAAAGTGGAATCACATCCATGGCCTTTTCAAACCAGCCGGTGAATCCGCAAATCGCAATAAGCACCGCGCAAACTAAAAAAGCGCCAATCGCATCTGACATCGGCACGCCAACCGCAGCTGGAATCAACAAAGCTGCCCCCGGCGTAGACCAGGCCGTCACCACCGGCATTTTGTAACGCCACGACAGCAGTGCGCTAGTGAGACCCATGCCGATCCCTAAAGCCCACATCCAAGACCCAATTTCGGCAGGCGAAGCGCCCAAAGCCTGCGCTGCTTGAAAGACAATAACGCCTGCGCCTGTAAAGCCGACCAGCACCGTAATAAAGCCCGCGACGACCGCAGAAAAAGAAAAGTCTTTGGCAAGTGTCATGGGCGAATATACAACAAGGCTGTTGATGGGTGGCAATATAGGATAGAGCTGTCAACGCTCTAATTCAACGGTTAGCGTTATAGAGATAGTGACAACTTAAAGATCTGTTGGGCCTTGTGGAGAGCTGTCGTCTATGATCTGAGCCCACCGATATGGGCAGCTAGACGGAAATGTTTTGAGCGGCAAGTCTGTCTCAATTGCGGCGTGTCTGCGGGCGGTCTTGTAAGCTTTCTCTATGCCAGCAGTGTTAATGGCTCGGACTAGGCTCGGTGTTTCTTCTAAATAGTCCTGAACGTTTACGCGTTCTCTTTGAATAGTCTGAGCCCAGCTCTTAGATCGCTTCTCTGGCTGGTACTCCCACTTCAAAAGATGATGCAGAATCAATCTAATAGAACTTAGCAGGCGATCGCGTTCCCGTTTCCCCAAATCGCCTACCTCATCAATCAAATTCTCCAAGTCAAGCTCGTCAAACTTCCCTTTTTGAAGCAGCTCCACCATCCGCTCTGACCACAAAACGATATCGCGCTCATACAACTCAGCTAAGTTAGGCGTAGAAAGTTTTGCAGTCATAGCGTTATCCTCCTTTAAACAAACACAAGCTAGCCAGCAGCAACCGCCTCTTTCTCAATCTTCTCTTCTTCCTCCTTTGGAAGAATCCGCCCCTCATCTTCAAAGCCTTTAATCTCATTGAAGTTGAGATAGCGATATACTTCACTCTCAAATGGCTCAATCTTACTGGCAACAACTTCTAGATACTGATTCACATCAGGAATTTTGCCAAGCAGCGCACAGGCAGCGGCAAGTTCAGCAGAGCCTAAATACACCTGAGCGCCTTTGCCCATTCTGTTGTTGAAGTTACGAGTAGAAGTGGAGAAGACGGTGGCATTATCTTCTACGCGGGCCTGGTTACCCATGCAGAGAGAGCAACCGGGCATCTCGGTGCGTGCGCCCGATGCGGCAAAGGTGCCATAGTAGCCTTCTTCTCGAAGCTGCTTTTCGTCCATGCGGGTGGGCGGGCAAATCCACAGGCGTCCTTTCACGGTGCCTTCGTTTTCTAGCACTTTGGCGGCGGCACGGTAGTGGCCGATGTTGGTCATACAGGAGCCGATGAAGACTTCATCGATTTTGTCGCCAACCACATCGGAGAGCGTTTTCACATTGTCGGGGTCGTTAGGCGCGGCGACGATAGGCTCTTTGAGTTCGTTGAGGTCAATTTCAAGGACTTCGGCGTACTCAGCGTCGGCGTCGGCACTCATGAGTGAAGGGTTCTCTAGCCACTTTTCCATTTCAGCGATGCGGCGGGCGAGGGTGCGCTCATCGTGATAGCCACGGGCGATCATGTTTTTCATGAGGGCGACGTTGGAGCGCAAATACTCTGCGGTGGTTTCCTCACTGAGCTTGATGGTGCAGCCGCCACAAGAGCGCTCGGCGGAGGCGTCGGTGAGTTCAAAGGCTTGCTCTAGCTTAAGGTCGGGCAGGCCTTCTATTTCTAAAATGCGGCCTGAGAAAATGTTCTTTTTGTTCTCTTTTTCTACCGTAAGCAGGCCTCTCTTAATTGCCTCTAACGGAATGACATTAACAACATCTCTCAGGGTAATACCGGGCTGAAGTTCTCCTTTAAAGCGAACAAGAACAGATTCGGGCATGTCTAGCGGCATGGCACCGATGGCGGCGGCAAAGGCGACTAGGCCAGAGCCTGCGGGGAAGGAGATACCGAGGGGGAAGCGGGTGTGGGAGTCGCCGCCTGTGCCTACGGTGTCGGGCAGCAGCATTCTGTTGAGCCAGGAGTGGATAATGCCATCGCCCGGTTCTAGAGCAACGCCACCACGGGAGGCGAAGAAGTCGGGGAGGGTGGCGTGGGTTTGCACGTCTATGGGTTTGGGGTAGGCGGCGGTGTGGCAGAAGGTTTGGAGAACGAGGCCTGCGCTGAAGCCGAGGCAGGCGAGTTCTTTCATTTCGTCGCGGGTCATGGGGCCGGTGGTGTCTTGCGAGCCTACGGTGGTCATGAGGGGTTCGCAGGAGGTGCCGGGGCGCACGCCGGGGAGGCCGCAGGCTTTGCCGACCATTTTTTGGGCGAGGGTGAAGCCTTTGCCGGTGTCGGTGGGGGCGCTAGGGCGAACGAATAGGTCGGAGGCGGGCAGGTCTAGGGCGATGCGGGTTTTGTCGGTGAGGGCGCGGCCGATGATGAGGGGAATGCGTCCGCCTGCGCGTACTTCGTCGAGGATGGTTTCGGGGGTGAGGCTGAAGGTGGAGATGACTTCGCCTGATTCGTTGGTGATTTCACCTTTGTAGGGGTGGATGGTGATCACGTCGCCCGTGTTCATTTTGCTCACGTCGCATTCAATGGGGAGTGCACCGGAGTCTTCGGCGGTGTTGAAGAAGATAGGGGCAATTTTGTTACCGAGGATGAAGCCGCCTGTCCGCTTATTGGGCACGAAGGGAATATCTGCGCCGATGTGCCAGATGACGGAGTTCATGGCGGATTTGCGAGAGGAGCCGGTGCCTACCACATCACCCACGTAGGCAACAGGATGGCCTTTCTTTTTGAGTTCAGCTAGGGTTTCTAGCGGCTTGTCCATCGTGGACTCTAGCATCACCTGAGCGTGAAGCGGGATGTCAGGGCGGGTGGTGGCGTGAGGGGCGGGGGAAAGGTCGTCGGTGTTGGTTTCACCGGGGACGTTGAAGACGGTGACGGTGATGGCGTCAGGGACTTCAGGTTTGTTGGTGAACCATTCGGCGTTGGCCCAAGCGTCTATGACCTGCTTGGCGTAGTCGTTGATTTTAGAAAGTTCGAGAACGTCGTTGAAGGCGTCGTATATGAGGAGGGTTTTCTTGAGGGCGTCTGCGGCGAGCTGGGCAATTTCAGGGCGCTCGTCTTTAAGCAGGGCGATCAGCGAGGCGACGTTGTAGCCGCCCATCATGGTACCGAGAAGTTCGACGGCCTTCTTTGGAGAGAGGAGCGGGCTGGTGGTTTCACCTTGGGCGATCGCAGTCAAAAAAGAGGCCTTTACGTAGCTAGCCGGATCAACGCCAGGGGGAATGCGATCGCACAGCAATTCCATCAGATACTCTTCTTCCCCAGCCGGTGGGCTCTTGAGCAAATCGCAAAGGGCAGCTGTCTGCTCAGCATCCAACGGCAGCGGCGGCACATTCAAAGCGGCGCGGTCTTGAACGTGTTTGCGGTATGACTCAAGCATTAGGGGCACTCACTCTCTAAATAAATACAGGGAAATACGGGCGATCGCTAACCATCTAAAACTAACGATCATTGATAGGTACCCAGTCTACCGAATTTGCGGAGCCTGCTGGTATCGCAGCCCACAAAAATCGATAAGTCTAGCTGATACTAGCTACTTCAGCCGCTGTAGAAGGGCTGACGATACGCACGTCGCGCTGAGGGAACGGAATATTGATGCCCTCTGCATCCAGGCGCTTTTTAATCGCTTCTTGCAGGTCACAGCGTACGGCCCAATAGTCAGCGTTTTCGACCCAAGGGCGCACGGCGAAGTCTAGGCTGCTGTCGGCCATTTCTAAGAGAGCGATCGCAGGCGCGGGCTCTGTCAAAATGCGCGCGTCAGCCGTCAGCAGCGCCATCAAAATCTGCTTCACTCGGTCAATGTCAGCGGCATAGTCTACGCTGGCTACCAAATCGATTCGCCGCTGGCCGAGCGTAGAGTAGTTCACCAAACTGTTTTCGGTGAGCTGGCTATTGGGCACAATCACCGTACGATTGTCTCCAGTTGTGAGCGCGGTGGTGAATAGCTGAATTTCGGTAACGCTGCCGATATGCGCGCCAGCCTCAATCACATCGCCAACGCGGAAAGGATGAAAAATAATGATCAGAATGCCTGCTGCAAAGTTCGTGAGCGAGCCCTGTAAGGCAAGGCCAATCGCTAAGCCTGCTGCACCCAACGCCGCAACTAAAGAAGTGGTTTGAACGCCCAGCTGACTGAGCGCGGCAATGACGACAACGGCCATAATGCCGTAGAACGTGATGTTGCTGGCGAAGACTGTGAGCGTCGGGTCTAACTGGGTTCGAGTCATGGCTTTTTTGACCAGACGCTGGATGAGCTGCGCTAGGGATCGACCGCAGAAAAAGATGATGGTGGCGATCGCAACTCGCGCGAGAAAGGCAGTTACAAAGGGCAAGCCCCAATAAAATAAGTCTTGAATCAAATACGGCATTGTTTCGTCTCCTGTTCGCGTAGCAGCTTTTATAAAGCCTGTAGAAAGTAGCACGACGCAATGATTTTAATGAGCGGGTTATCGCCCTGTTACCGAGGTAACTTTTTTGGGATTTATGAACGCATCCCTAGCGATATTGATTTTTTTTGATACGTCAGGGTAAGGCCTTCTCTAAGGCATCTGACGCCCGTTAAATAGCCTATTAGTAGCTAGAGCCTATGGCCACACCGTCATTGAAGCAACTGCGCATTTATCTTCACCTCGTCCCTGTATTTGGGATTGTGCCTTCTCTTTGGACGCTCTATGGAGAAAATTACGGAGAGCAAGGTGAAACGATTGAAGATATAGAAGAGAAACGGGTAAAAGCGGCCAGTCGGCTCTCGGTGCTAATTGGGCTGAGCTGCATGAGTGCGATCGCTCTATTAGGAGCCGGAGCCACCACCCAGGCATCCCAGGTCGCCAGCCTCCGCTTTCTACTCGCCAGTAGCTTCGTCGGATCAGGCTACTTCCTACTCAGCATCAGCCTCATGTTTCGCGTCGCCAAAGGCCAGTCCATACGGCTTCCAGGGGTTAGCCAGCTCAGTCGTCGCCTACCCTAGCCAGTTCTTTTCTACTCAAAAGCTGCCACACTCTTTACAAACAATGCCGCTAACATCTGATACAACGATTATGGGAATTGACGAAAGGGCCATCTACATAAGGCTTTCAGTTTTTGTACGAGTAAATTGACTGCGCTCAAGTATCCATTTACGTTGCTCGCCTCACTCAAAAATACGCCCACATAACCTGAGATTATCTGTGTCGTTTGTTAACCGTGCTCCCCAAAAACGCCCGCACTCCAATAGCTACAAGTCCAAAGCGCGAATGCCCAAATGGGTCGGCGTCAGCGTTTTACTAGCCGGTGTCGCCAGTATCTCTGCGATAGGCGGCGCGTTCTTAGCCCTTTCTCTAGGAACCAAACCTCTTCAGCAAAGCAGTCTTTCCGCCTCAGAAGCCGCTGTCTTTACACAAGATGACCCGATCGCAACCGCCAATAGTCTCCAGCTACCGCACCTCACTCGCCCTGTCAACGTACTGCTACTAGGCGTTAAGGTACTCAGCTCTGATATTCAGGACTATGACGCCATCGACCGAGAAGGCTACGACGCCACTGTCAACTCATTTGAAGGCCTCTCAGATACGATGCTGATGATGCGCTTCGACCCTCGCAACGAGCGCATTGCCGTCATGTCGGTGCCCAGAGATACGCGCACGAACGTTGACGGCGAAGTCACTAAAATTAATGAAGCTAATCGAGATGGCGGGCCTGCGTTGAGTGCAGTCGCTGTCAGTGAGCTGATGGGTGGAGTCGGTGTCGATCGCTACGTTCGGATTAACGTGCAGGGCGTCGAGAAGCTGATCGATGCGATTGGCGGCGTCAAGGTGAACGTGCCAAAAGACATGAAGTATCAGGACGACAGCCAGCACCTGTACATCAACCTAAAGGCGGGCGAGCAGCGACTAGATGGTGACAAGGCGCTACAGTTCTTGCGTTTTCGCTATGACAACAATGGTGACATTGGCCGAGTGCAGCGGCAGCAGATGTTTATGAGTGCGCTAGTAGAACAGGCGCTTGAATCCGGCAACAATTGCCCGGTTGCCTAAGATTCTTTCGGTGATTAAAGAAAACGTAGATACGAATTTGTCGGTAGAAGAGCTAGTAGCGCTGGTGGGCTATGGCGCGCAGTCCAACCGTTCTGACGTACAAATGCTGATGCTGCCTGGAAACTTTAGCAGCTACGAAAATTACGACCGCAGCTACTGGATTCCAAACTATTCAGAGATTGATGCGCTCTCTGAACAGTACTTTGGGCTGGGCAATACTCGTAGGGTGTCTGAGCAAACCGATCCGTCTAACTTGCGAGTGGCAATTCAAGACAGTACCTACGACGATGTGGCGGTTCAGTCTTTGATTAATAGCCTGTATGACACGGGCTACTACAACGTATTTGTAGATCGCAGCTTAGACAGAGATATGTACGAGACGCGGATTGTGGCGCAGCGGGGCGATGTGGAGAGTGCCTCGTCTATTCAGCAGTTTTTGGGTATCGGTGAGGTGCGGGTGGAGAGTACGGGGAGCCTGGAGTCAGATATTACAATTCAGCTTGGCCAAGATTGGTTAGAAGCGCACGGCGAGGCGCTGTAGGCTTAGCGGATACTCGAAGGAAATTCTGAATAAATGGTGCAAATACCCGAAGCTTATCAGCTAAAAATTTCGCTGACCGATAGCGAGCCGGAGGTGTGGCGACGAGTTTTAGTACCTGCGAAAATTTCGCTAGCTGAGCTACATTTTGTGGTGCAGAAGGCGATGGGCTGGGAGAACCAGCATGAGTATCGATTTCGCCTGGGCATGGCGGGTGAGCGGCTTTGCGAGTTAGACGGTGGACTGAGTGAGGCCGTTGTGGCTCTAGACGGGCAGCCGCTGTATTACACGTATGACTTCAAAAGCGGATGGCTGCATCGAATTGAAGTGGAAGAGGCTTCTGACACCACTGAAGATCTACCTGCTTGTCTGCCTGTTTGTCTGGCAGGCGCGGCGACCTGCCCACCTGAAAATACGGGTGGCGTTTGGGGCTTTGATGAGCTGATGGCAAGGCTAGAGCAGACGGACGATCCTGAGTATCTAGAATTGCTGGATAAGTACGGCGACTTTGATCCAGAGGCCTTTGATTTGACGGCGGTAAACGTCCGGTTGAGCTAGCGTTTCGTGGTTTCTAAATCGTCTGCTTGTTGAGCAGGCGGTAGGGCTTTGGGCGGTTCGGCTTGGTACAGCAAACCGACGATGCCGATGCCGGAGAGGATTGCGATCGCCCCCCAAGCAATCATCAGTCCCACGACTTCACTGACAAATAAATTGCTCGCTAGGCGCAGTCCGCCACCGATTAGCCAACCGAATGCGATTGCCACCGCCCAAACCCCAGCGCTCAACGGAATCCATCGCCACGCCCGCACCACCTGACGGCGCAAAAACCACCACTGCCCCACGCCCAAAACGACGCCCACATAGCCCCCATAAAAGAGCCCAAACACCGCTCTAATCAACAAATTAGGTGTATCTGGGGCCATCCACCCAATCGCCCCAATGTGCAGCAGTGCCAAAGCCCCCCAGCTCAGCGCACTCGCCAAAATCCACCCGTAGGCACCGCGCACGTGAGACCTGATCGCCAGCCACTGCGCCACCCCGACTAAGCATCCGCCAATGAGACCATCTACCAAAGAAATATCATTCCGGTAGCCCACCTCTACAAAAAGCAAGCTCGCCATAAACGCAAGCCAGGTCAGGCTAACCCAGCCCAGCCACAGCCACAGGCCGCCAATCAGCAAAACCGGCTTCAGCCCGCGACGTTTGCAAAAGGTCACCATGCGCTGCGTAATTAAGTCAACAATCGGCTCAGACGCATTAGAAGCGGCCACGTTAGTTTTTCCTCACCGCTTGAGTCATCAGCCTTTGAAAGTTTTGTCTACGTCTTTGCGGCGATTCGGGTGTGAAATAGCTCCACAGCGTATCCCAATAAAAAAATGAGACGCCTGCGAACTGGCGATCGCGACTGCCTTCCACCTGCTGCTCAATTTGCGCAAACGAAATCGGGATGCCGCCACGTGCCGGTTAATATGCCAATGCTGACGGGAATGCGATCGCGCGCCTCTGCCAAAGGCCGCTTGTCCAGTTCCCGCTCAAACTGCCCGTAGTCATCCCGATAAATCTGCACCACCAGCTCATCTATCCATCCTTTGCGCATCCACGTTTGCCAGTCCTGCAAATGAAACCGATAGGCAAACTTAGCCGGATTTGGCGAAATCGAAATCGTACAGGTCTCGCACTTAGCCTTTACCGTCGCATGCAAAATATTCACGAACTTACTCAGCTTCCCGGCCCGCCAGCGAATCCAATCCTGATCCGCTGGATTACTCGGCGGCGCTTGCCCCTGATGCTCCGCCCGATACAGCGCCACCGTATAGTCGTCATAGCCAAACTCCACCGGCAGGCTAAAGTGATCGTCCAGCTGAATGCCATCTACCCCGTACTCGCTCACCACCTCTTCTATCAGTCCTAGCAACAGGCCCTGCACGCTAGGATGCAGCGGATTTAGCCAGCCCAAATGACTCGGCGCACCGCTTTTCAGCAGCCTAGCGAAAAGGCCTCTGCTCTCAGACGGAGCCTCGCTGCCCTCAAACATGCCTTCTTTGAGCCGCCGAGAGCCATTTTGCCGCGATGTCAGCCAGTCAGGATGCTGCTGCGCCAGCTTCGAGTTCATCGGCACCATAAAGCCATACTCAAACCAGGGCAGCACCCGCAGGTTCTTACGGTGGCCTACGCGCACCATCTCCTGAAGCGGATCTTCTCTAGGATGCGTAAGTGCGATAAAGGGCTCAATCGTTTGCCCCGTCAGCGCCTTGAGCGCCTGGCTGCGGTAGAAGGTTTGACCCCGGTTCCACACCACCGGATACACCGTATTGAAGTGCATGTCGGCTAGCTGGTTTAGCGCTTTGGGAATGCCCCAGGGCGCAAATAGAACGCTGCTGGCGACGTTGGTGATCCAGACGCCGCGGACTTCTTCGGGTTGAGAAATGGGCTGGATGGGTCGGGGGCTGGCTGTGGCGATTTTGGCGGGTGTAGGTGTTTGGGGTCGTGAGCGATCGCTAACGTAAGCACCATAAGTAAGCAGACCCAGCGCCAGCACCAGTGCACATAGCGGAAGGGCTGCAAGGCGCACGACTTTACGAACTAAAGGTAGAACACTAGCAACGTGTATATCGCCAAACAAATGAAGGCAACGCAGCTTAAGCCAATTGAGAAAAGTGAGCAGCAATGTCAGCGCTGACGTGTCAGGTGGTAGGGAGAGGGAACAGCCCTCTTAACAGTACTGATAATACGGCTGAAATCAGTTTTTTTTAATGTAAGCGTAAATAATTCGCTAATGTACCAGATCAGCATGCTATTTGAAGTTTTGCTAATTGCAGATCAAGCATGGACGCATCAACGGTTTTACATTGTAAATTGTTGAGTAGTAGTTATACTTAGGCTCTACATTTAGAGTCTAAGTAACACTACCGTATAAGCATTGAAGTATCAACTGAGCATTTAAGGCATGGACGCAGGTAAAGCAACAGTAATAGCAGCTGCAATAACAGGTATGTTTGTTCTTATCTCAACAGGTATGTCAAATAACCAAGCTCCTCAGACACAGCCTGCTGGAGATACAGAAACAAACATCTGTTCAGGAAATAGTTCAGAGGGGGGGCGAATGCTATTTGTGGTCTTTTTATAGACTAAAAGGTAGTCTGCACCCCATCGCAAAAGTATGAATATCTTTGTATATAGCCAGCGATCAGTGTGTAAGTTTGAAATTTCTGTTGAACTAGCACAGCTTAGCTTATGCTACAAGCTGTGTTAGTCCGTGTAATCTTCCGAACTGTTGTTTAAATGTCTAAGGTAAGGGAATTTCTGAAAGAAATCTGTAAAGTCGGATAAGACATTTTCTTGGTTGAAAATCTGAGAGAAATCTAATCCGACTTTAATTTGAGCTTAGAAGTTAGCTTTTCGGCCTGTCCGAGAGAGATTGGAATGGGTAGTCTGTTAAGCGTAATGCTCAAAAACTTGAGAAGATCGGGACAGAGACATACTCCGCTTGGCTTGTTTGGATCTTTTGTATTGACCGTATTTATCTGTCAGATAATTCATATCGGTACACAAAATATTTGGCGCTTACTATACACCCTTAGATATTTCGACAACGATCGCGTGGCAGATTTCATATATCAGTATCGGTATGATGTCAGTAAAAATCCATACGCTATTTACGAAGGCGGTAGTTCTCTTAAAGACCGTGAAAACATAGAGTATGTAAACCAATCTGCTGATTCTCTAGATAAGCGAATACATCGCTACGGGCCTGAGCTAGCGCAACCTGTTACGAACACTATCAATATCTGTAGCAATAATTCAGTAGATGTTCCTGATGTAAAAGTGACAATATCGGGCGACTATGTAACGGTCATATGCGGACTAGCTTTTATTTTCTCGCCTGTCTTTAATATAGAAGGATTTGGAAGGGCTATGGTAGGTATTTTAGTCCTGCCAAAAGAGTACCATTGGATTTTTGCTAGTACTGACGACGTAGAAGGATTCCCGGAATATGGTTTGACACCTGTAGAAGTTGAGCTGCAACGAAAGTCTGTTATTGAATGGCTAGGGGCGTCTAACGGAGTAATTGCAGCAGGAGCAGCATCTTATGAAGGCTTTTTGGAAGAAGAGGAAGAAAGGGCTGATATCAGAAGTGAAGAAGTATACGCTTCTCTTCTGGATGTATTAGCCGAATATAGGATGGCTAAGATTTTATTTAAATTGAATTTGGGAAAATACGACGGAGATAGCTGTAACCATAACTTCTATGCTAGTAGCAGTTATCAGCGCCCTGTCATTGTGATGGGAATTTTTACAGACAACGATGACAATGACTTCATATCACAGAGACAGGCTCAAAGAGGCGTAGACAGAATTAATAATAAACCACCTATAGAAGATATTGATTTTAGCTGCTACTCAAGTTTCCCAAATTTCATAGTTGACATAAATCTGAGGAGTAGAGAAAGCTTAATTCAGCGAGCTTTTTAATGTTGAATCATTTGAATAGTTCTTTCAGTTATACTCTCGACGGCTAATGACTGGACTTTTAAAAGCCCAGAGCCCTAGCAGCAGTAGGACTAGCTAGTTCATTTTTGAGCCGTCGGCAGTATAAGAAGTTTTTCCACAGTAAGGTATATGTGAATATACTCAGGAGCCAAAGCCTTGATTTATGACGTTATCCTCAGCCAAAAAGATGACAAGTACATCGCTCGTGCTAAAGAATGGCCCGAAGTCACAGTCGTTGAAAATAGCCGGACGGAAGCTATCGCGCAGCTTAAGTCTCAGCTCCTCGATTATCTAACTAACAAGGTTGAAGTGGTTCAAGTTGATATTCCGCTGTCATTGCAGACCGGAAATCCTTGGATTGATAATTTTGGATGTTTCAAGGACGATCCAACCTTTGACGACTTACAAGCAGAGATTGCAGCATATCGTCAAGAGTTGGGCTGAAAATGGCAAAAATTTAAATGACCTTATATATCTTGGACAGCGATCATCTGAGCCTCTACCAGCGAGGGCACAGTCCTTTAGGTCAACGGCTACTTAAAATTCCACCTGCTCAGATCGCTATCACTGTGATTAGTGCTGAAGAATTGATCCGAGGTCGTTTGGCCCAAGTTAGGAAGGCAGCTAAGCCGCAAGAACGGATTTATTCGTATCACTGGCTTGTGAGGACGCTTGACTTTTTATACGGTTTCACAGTGCTGGATTATGATATCCGAGCAGAAAAGCAATATCAGTCCCTACTCGAACGAAAGATTAGGGTTGGTACACAGGATTTGAAAATTTCAGCGATCACCCTAAGCCAGGAAGCCACTCTAATCACGCGAAATCGACAGGACTTTGAGCGAGTTATAGGTCTGCAATTCGAGGACTGGTCAGTGTAGCCATTGTTGAGGCAATAGAGCGTGCTGCTATCTAAGCCGATCCAATCTGTGGAGGTGCCAACAAAATCGGTGACGGCCCATCCTTTCGGGTCGAGTTTGCCCATTTGGTTGCTATAGCGGCTGTGATAGCCCGCGATCGCAGTGATGCAAGGAATACAGGTGACCGCTTTGAGATCGTTGATGCTAGTAGAGAGAGCGTTAGAAGTCTCTGTTTTTCGGAGGAGATCGACGGCTTGAGGGGCGGGAATGGCGATCGCTCACCACCCAGCCCCAACATTTGAACTATCTAGCCCTAACAGATTTCTCTAGGCGGTTTACTAGGCGCGAGCATCGAAGCGATCGAGCATCATCACTTTGTCCCAGGCCGCAACGAAGTCCTTAACCATGCGCTCATGACCGTCATTAGCGGCATAGACTTCAGCGACCTGGCGCAGCTCTGCGTTCGAGCCGAAAATGAGATCGCAGCGGGTCGCGGTGAACTTTTGTTCTCCTGTCTGGCGATCGCACAGATCAAAGACTATCTCGCGATTATCAACCGGCTTCCACTCATAATCCATGCTGGTTAGCACTTGGAAGAAGTCATTGGTTAATACGCCCGGACGATCGGTGAAAATGCCGTGCTTGGAATGGTCGTAGTTTTGATCGAGGGCGCGCAGTCCGCCGACCAAAGCCGTCCACTCAGGCGCGGTTAACGTCAGTAGCTGTGCCCGATCTAGGAAAATTCGCTCCGCCTTCACTTTGTAGCCAACCGCATCGTTGTGATAGTTTCTAAAACCATCCGAAACCGGCTTTAGCCATTCAAAGCTTTCAACATCTGTGAGCGCCTGAGTCGTATCCATTCGACCTGGCGTAAACGGAACGTCAGTAGAAACGCCAGCATCTTGCGCGGCCTTCTCAACCGCAGCGCAGCCACCAAGGACAATCAAATCGGCCATCGAGACCTTTTTATTGCCTGACTGAGCGCCGTTGAAGTCTGCCTGAATTTTTTCGAGCGCTGGTAGAACCTCAGCTAGCTCCTGCGGGCGATTCACCGTCCAGTCTTTCTGAGGCTCTAGGCGAACGCGCGCGCCATTGGCACCGCCGCGCTTATCGGAGTCACGGTAGTTGGACGCTGAGGCCCAAGCGGCTGACACGAGCGCCGAAACGGAGAGCCCGCTGGCTAGAATTTTGCCTTTAAGAGACTGAATATCGGCGGCATCTACAACGGTGTGGTCGAGCGCTGGAATTGGGTCTTGCCAAAGCAGCTCTTCGGCTGCAACTTCCGGGCCAAGATAGCGTGTTTTTGGCCCCATGTCTCGATGGGTGAGCTTGTACCAGGCCCGCGAAAATGCGTCGCCAAAGGCATCGAAATCGTTCAAAAAGCGCTGACAAACTTCGTGGTAGGCCGGATCGACTTTGAGCGCAATGTCCGAAGTCATCATCATCAGTGCGTGCTCAACACCGGGCTTGTGGGCGTCTGGCGTCTTTGGCGCATCTGGATTGCTGGGCGTCCACTGAACGGCACCGGATGGACTTTCTGTTTTTTCCCAGTCGTACTTAAAGAGGTTCTCTAGGTAGCTGTTGTCCCACTGGGTTGGGTTAGGTGTCCACGATCCTTCGATCCCGTTTGTCATTGTATATTCAGCAAACCCGGTTCCTTCGGGGTTCTGCCAGCCTAAGCCCATCGCCTGAATTGGCGCACCTTCTGGGGCTGGCCCGATCTTATCTGGCGCAACCATGCCGTGGCTTTTACCAAAGGCATGACCGCCTGCTACGAGCGCGACCGTCTCTTCATCGTTCATCGCCATACGCGCGAATGTCTCGCGAATGTCTCGCGCTGAGCCGTGGGGATCGCCTTCGCCGTTTGGCCCCTCTGGATTAACGTAAATCAGCGCCTGGTGCGATGCTGCCAGCGGGTTCTCAAGGTCGTAGTATTCCTCATCTGGCTTACCCACCCATCGAATATCGCGGGTGACCATCTGATCAGGGTGACCAAGGTATTCCGCAGAATCCTTCTTAACGTCTTCAATCGGATCTCCATTCCAGAACTCGGTTCCCCAGTAGGTGCCGCGATCGGCTTCCCAAGCGTCAATGCGACCGCCGCCAAATCCAAAGGTCTTCAGACCCATGATTTCAAGCGCGCAGTTGCCAGTGAGCACCATCAGATCGGCCCAGCTCAGCGCCGCGCCGTATTTTTGCTTAATTGGCCAGAGCAGCCGCCGTGATTTATCGGTGTTTCCGTTGTCCCACCATGAGTTGATGGGGGCGAAGCGCTGCATGCCCCGGGCTGCGCCGCCACGACCGTCTGCAATGCGGTAGGTACCTGCGGCGTGCCACGCCATGCGCACCATCTGAGGCCCGTAGTTGCCATAGTCAGCTGGCCACCATTCTTTGGAATCTGTCAGCAGCGCTTTGATATCACTTTTTAGCTGTTTGAAGTCGATTTTCTCAAAGGCTTCTTTGCCATCAAAATTTTGTAGCGGATTTGCTAGCGGTGAGTTTTGGTGTAGCAGTTCGACCTGAAGCCGATTGGGCCACCAGTCATCGGTTTGTGGCTTGGAGCCGATCGCGCCGCCGATGCGGGTTCCTCGAAAGGGGCATTGTGCAGGCGTCGCGGAAGGGGTGTTATTCATTTATGTCTAAAGCGATAGTCCTTATAAATACTAAATGTACTACCGCTTGCTGGGGCACTTCTTAAGGTATATCTATGGTCTCTTGCGTCTCAATTGCTTTAGGGCTGTAGCGTTTCGCTTAGCGCTATTCCAGATAGATAGGCGTGGTCGATAGGCTGTAGGGGAGCAAGCTGCTGTTGATTGGGTGGAACGCACCAGTCGCCACCACAGGCCAGCGTTTCGCTAGCACTCAAAACTGAGGCGGGATGAGGGGTTTTGATGTAGGCGTATCGCCAGCGGTGGATTTGGAACCAGTCGGGCTGGGCCATCCAGTCTGCAAACTTGCGGGCGTTGGCACGGAGTAAAACAGAGGCGGCAGGCTGAAGGTCGCCTGAGTCGATGTACTGTTCGGCAAAGCTGACTTTGCTGTGAATGACAATAACAGGCGGACTAGAGGGCGATCGCTTGCTGCTATCGAGAGCAATCCAGTCGGTAGAGGTGCCGACAAAATCAGTCACGGCCCATCCGTTCGGATCGAGCTCGCCCATCTGAGTGCTATAGCGGCTGTGGTAGCCTGCGATCGCAGTAATGCAAGGAATATAGGTAACTGCATTGAGGTGATCGATAGCTTTTGATAGATCTTCAGGCGCGTCTGCGTTCTGAAGGAGTTCGGCAGCTTGAGGGGCAGGAATAGCGATCGCACATTTTTTAGCCGTCACAACCTGCCGGCCCTCACACTCAATCCGCCATCTGCCGTCCTGGTAGCGCATGCTTACGGCTCGGTGATTGGTGAGCAGATTCTCTCCTAGCGTAAAATCTTTGGTGAGGTATTTAGCGATCGCACTCATCCCCGCTTTGGCCACATACCGCGTCCCGCTCTCCGCCTCTGGTGTCGTCACCCCAATCTTGCGAATCTCATAAAAGCTCGCATCCCAAGGCTTCAGAACCTCAGCTGCCACCAGTTCCTCCGTCAACGCCTTGAGCCCGTCGCTTCGCGGCTCCCAATAGCGCAGACCATGATCTACCCGCAAATCATCTTTTGTATGGCCGCTCACTCGCCGCGTTGCCATGCGTCCGCCTAGCCCTCTAGACTTATCGAGTAGGCACACCCGCAGGCCCGCTGCCTGTAACTGCCGCCCGCAGGTGACTCCGCTCAGGCCCGCGCCAATGATGGCTACATCCCACATAAATTGCCCTGCCTACTCGTATACTAATGACTTATCTATAAGAGTAATCGGCTAAAGACACGGCGATGTCTGCATGCTTACTTACCGACACACATACTTACCGGGTGTACATAAAGTGGATGAGTTAAGGCACGGCTTAGAGCTAGCAACAGACGATGAGCTGCAAATGATGACGCAGCTGCTGTTTCAGCCTAAATTCAACCCCTTAGACTACCTTTACACGCCTCAGCCGGTAGATGTGAGTAAATACGATCGCTCCCGTCAAATAGATTTGCTGGATCAGCGGTTTCGCTACTTAGCTGCCGATGGCCTGGCGGTGCTGCAAAAGCGGACGCAGCAGGTGAGCTATCATCAGACGCTGCTACGCGTGTGCCGCCATCTTAAAGTTCGTCAGTATGAAGGGCTCAGCGTATCTGAGCTAGAGTCGGAAGTTTTTTTGGTGCTGCTAGAGAAGACGTGGAGCCAGCTGCCAAGCGCGGAGAAAAGGCGCGTAGAAAAGCAGGTGCATGAAGCGATCGCCTCTACTCAAGAATTCGATCAGCTTCCTAGTGTCCTGAAGGAAAAGCCACTTTCTTTACTGGCCAAAGGCGGTAGTGCGATCGCCCTAAGCGCCGTCATCCGTCCCTGGCTGCTGAATCAAATTGCCCGACAGTTTGCGCTTCACTTAGCCCAGTACCAGGTCGCTAAGCAAACGTTGGTCAAAGGTGGCCTTTCAATTGCCGCTCGCGTGCAGTCTCGGGCCGCTGCGAACCTGGCAACGCAGGGCATGGCCAAAGCGTCGGTGAGATACGGCGCGACTAGAGGACTGCTTTCCTGTCTTGGCCCAGCGCTGTGGACTTGGTTTCTCGCAGATTTAGGCTGGCGCGCGGTGGCGACAAACTACGCGCGGGTGATTCCAGTGGTGTTTACGCTGGCGCAAATTCGCCTTACGCGTGAACAGAGCTGGCAAGTCATTTGAGCAGGCTATTTAGGTAATATTTTGGTTCATTTATATAGGCTTATTTATCAGGAGGAGGCGCGTAGAAACGATGACTGAGAATGCAGCACGCGAGCCTTTTCAAAAGGGGACGCAGGTCACAAAACCGAGCTATTACGATTTGCTGGAGCTGAGGCCGAATGCGTCCGTGCAAGATATTCGGCGGGCCTATCGGGATTTGAGCAAGCTGTATCACCCGGATACGACTGAATTGGAAAGCGCGATCGCCATTCCCAAGTTTCAAGCGCTCAACGAAGCCTACGCCACCCTCAGCAGCCCCGAAAAGCGCCTCACCTACGACTACAAAACCGGCTTTTCGCGCATTTCTGTGATTCAGCCACTCATGGAAGACGTTAGCGCCACCAAAGCTACAGAAGGGAAAAAATACGGTTCTAACGCCTACATCGATCCCACCGATCGCCCGCTCTCTGCTGGAGAGTTCTTTGCGCTCTTTATCTTGGGCATCACCTTCATCGCGTGCCTCATATTGGTGGTTACGCTGAGCCTCACCAACAAAGAAGCGATCACCACGAATCTAGACCTATTCTCGCCCTCATCAGGCACCGCCGCAGATGAGATCCTATCGGCTGAGCCGCTGCCTGAACTTCCAGATCGGCCCTGGCTACTTCCTGAACCCTTGACTGCGCCTGCGATTCCTTCTGAATAAATGTCCGCTATTCTTACTAACCCTCAGCTAGCCGGCTGAGTGAAGCCAAAGCCATGCCCTCCGCAACCGAACCGCTTTACAGCTATCCCCTCCCAGAAATTGAAAACTGGCTGCGCGACCAGGGATGCGAAAGAGACACTGAAAACATCAGCAAATGGACGATGGCCCGCGATCGCTGGTCAGCCGATCTCTTGCTAGACACCGACTCTATCGTCGTCAACTACACCAGCGACAGCGGTAATCAGGTGCAGCGCGTCTTCAAGTACTCTCTTAGCCGCAAAGACCTAGAGCAGGTTATTTTTACAGGGCCGTAAGCACTCACACCCGCACTTACACCCCACAGCTCCCATCCGCGCAAGGGTAGGCAGGCTGATAGGTCTCATCCCGCTTGCCAAACAGCTTGTAGCGATTATCCCGCACAAACTCATAGGTTTTATCGCCCGTAGGCTTCATTCCTGGCATGGCCCGATACGCCTGCACAAATGCCGCGCCCATCGGCAGCAAGTGCCCTATTTCCTCAGCTGCATCGCTTCCCTGCCAGCGCCGCTCCGTAGCGTTGCCTTCATCGTCTAAATCAATGAGCAGCATCCCTAGCTCGCAGTCAGCAGGCGTGACGGCAAAACGATCTAGCGTCGGCGCATCCTGCATCGGCACGTAGCGAAACTGCTTGCCCTTGTCCATTCTTTCTAACAGCTGCACTAGCGTGACGCACAAATTGCAGTTCCCGTCATAAATCACAGCGTACATACGTCGTTTTCCTTAGCTATCCGGATAATTTTGAACGGTATTCAGAGATACTAAACAAATGTCGTCTGCCATACAGCCAGTAGAGAAATAAAGTGCATCGAAACCGCCATACCTTAACCTGCCCTTTACCTATAGACGGTAGGTTTCATGCAGAATGCGACTGTGTGTAAATACACAAACGACAAGGTACTCAAGGAGTGATAGGTTTCATGAAATTTACGGCTCGCCCAGCTCGTCTGGCATATTCTGCTTCTATTTTAGCGCTGGCTGCTAGCCTCACTGCTTGTGGTGGCGGTGGCGATACGGCTGGTGGTGATACGGCTGGTGATGTCGCGACTGGCGCAGGCGTCTCCGGCGATATTCAAATTGATGGCTCTAGTACCGTTTTCCCTATCTCTGAAGCGATGGCTGAGGAGTTTATGGCGGTCAACCCAGACTCTCGCGTAACGGTTGGCGTTTCTGGTTCTGGTGGGGGCTTTAAAAAGTTCTGCGCGGGCGAAATTGATGTCGCTAACGCATCTCGCCAAATCAAAGACGAAGAAATCGCGCTTTGTGAAGCCGCAGGCATTGAGTTTGTCGAAGTGCCTATCGCTTACGACGGCATCACTTTGGTGGTTAACACCGAAAATGACTTTGCTGAATGTGTCACCGTTGAGCAGCTCAATACCATGTGGTCTCCCGATTCAGAAGGCACGATTGATAACTGGAGTCAGGTTGATCCTGCTTTCCCTGACCAGCCGCTTGAGCTATTTGGCCCAGGGACTGACTCAGGTACGTTCGACTATTTTACCGAGGAAGTCAATGATGAAGAGGGCGCGAGCCGTGGCGACTATACCGCGAGTGAAGACGACAACGTGATCGTGAATGGTGTAGAAGGCTCTAGCGGCAGCTTAGGTTACTTTGGCTATGCCTACTACGAAGAGAACCAGGACGCCCTGAAGGCATTGGAAGTTGAAAACGAAGATGGCGAATGCGTGGCCCCTTCTACTGAGACCATTGCAGACGGTTCTTACAACCCAATGTCTCGTCCTTTATTCTTCTATGTAAAGAAAGAGGCGTATGACACGAAAGAGCAGGTGAAGGCGTTCGTTGACTATCAGCTGGCTGAAGAAAACGGTGCGCTCGTTCAAGAAGTCGGCTATATCACGCTGCCCACTGCGGACTTAGCCGAGTCTAGGGCTCGTGTTGAAGAAGCTAAGCTGGGTAAAGATCCTGTCTAGGGTTTGCCGGAGAAAGCGTTGCTATTGAAAGCAGCGTTTCTTTAATGCTTAAGATCTTTTAGATTGCCTTGGGGTGCGGTGATGCTGTGCCCCTAGCGGCAATCGATTCTATTTGTACTCCGAGGCTTTCAAAGAATGACTGCTGATGCTCCTCTTGATATCGCGACTGGAAATTGGCAGCCGAAGCGCGATCGCGCCAAGCTGATCCAAGCAGTCGTTAAGTTTATCTGCGGCGCATTTGCCGCCATTTCAATTTTTACGACCTTAGGAATTGTCGGTACGCTAGTTTTTGAGGCGATCGCCTTCCTCCAAGAAATTCCTTTATCTCAATTTTTAACTGACACCAAATGGACGCCGCTGTTTGCCAGTAAGCAATTCGGCATCTTCGTGCTGATCAGCGCCACCGTGATGATTTCGGTGATTTCTATTTTGGTCGCTTTGCCTCTCGGCCTACTTGCCGCTATTTGCTTGAGCGAATATGCCACGCCCAAAACCCGCAGAATTCTCAAGCCTATTCTTGAAATTCTCGCAGGCGTGCCCACCGTTGTGTACGGCTACTTTGCCCTGCTCACGGTCACTCCCTTTTTACAAAGCTTTTTACCCGGACTGCAAGGCTTTAACGCCCTCAGCGCTGGACTCGTCCTCGGTGTGATGGTCACCCCAATGGTGGCTTCTTTGAGCGAAGACGCGCTTTACTCCGTCCCTCGAAGCCTCAAAGATGGTGCCTATGCCCTGGGTGCGACCAAGCGTGAAACGGTGACTTCAGTCGTTTTGCCTGCTGCCCTTTCCGGCATTGTTTCCTCACTTATCTTGGCCGTATCTCGCGCAATTGGTGAGACCATGATTGTGACGCTTGCCGCAGGTGCAAACCCAACGCTGGGCTTTAATCCTTTCGTCCCCGTGATGACGATGACCTCATACATCGTGCAGGTCACCGCAGGCGATGCGCCTCACGGCACCATTGAGTACAAAACCATTTTCGCAGTGGGCATGACGCTATTTCTGATCACCCTAGCGCTCAATATTTTCAGCTTTTGGTTCGTTCGCCGCTTTCGCGAAAAGTACGATTAAGCTTTTTGGGAACACCGCTTTTTTGAACGTAACAGACATGCCGCAACTGATATAAACGCAGACCACAGGTTTTGTAATGGACTCAAACATTTCTTCTAGGCCGGTTGAAAATGCGCCCCCCATCCGCAGCCAATTTAAGGCGAACGTCTCGGGGCGCTACATGGCCGACCGCATTTTTGCAGGCGCTGCTTGGGCCGCAACCGGCATTGCCGTCGCGATTTTAGCTTGGCTGCTGCTCACCATTCTGATTGACGGCGTAAGCACGCTCAACCTCAACTTTCTACAAAGCCTGCCTTCGCGTACAGCAGAAAGAGCAGGTATTTTCCCGGCGCTGGTTGGTACGATATGGCTAATGGCTGCCGTAGCTGCTATCTCTTTTCCTGTAGGCGTTGGTGCCGGTATTTTTCTCGAAGAATTTTCTGAAGACAACTGGTTTACGCGCGTTGTTGAAATCAACATCGGCAACCTAGCGGGCGTGCCTTCTATTATTTACGGCCTGCTGGGCCTTGCTGTTTTCGTCCGCATTTTTGAGCCGATTACCGGCGGACGCAGCGTGCTTTCAGGGGCGCTCACCCTTTCCCTTCTGATTTTGCCGGTCATTATTGTGGCAACGCGTGAGGCTTTGCGAGCGGTGCCTAGCAGCATGCGACTGGCGGGCTACGCCCTGGGTGCCAATCGCTGGCAGGTGGTTTGGAGCCATGTTTTGCCAGCGGCGATGCCCGGAATTCTTACGGGCGTTATTCTAGCACTTTCTCGGGCAATTGGTGAAACTGCGCCGCTGATTGCAGTGGGCGCTGCGGTATTTATCTCCTTTACGCCGCCGCTCTCGCCTGCTGGCTTGCAGACGCAGTTTACCGCGATGCCCATTCAAATTTATAACTGGGTCGGTCGCCCGCAAGAAGAGTTTCACCATATTGCGGCCTCGGGCATCATTGTGCTGATGACGATGCTGCTGATGATGAATGCGATCGCCATATATCTGCGCAATAAATTCCAACGACAGCAGTAGATACAAAGCTGCTTGCAAAACGCATTACCGCCTTTACTTACCCGCTCATAAGTCCATTTTCACAGGTTTTATTCCATGCCAATTCCTATCCCTTCTTCAACGGTTACAGACGTGACCTCTAAAGTTGCGCTCAAGGCTGAAAAAGTCTCGGTGTACTACGGCAACAACCTTGCGGTAAAAGACGTTTATCTCGATATTCCTGAAAATGAAGTGGTGGCCTTTATTGGGCCTTCTGGCTGCGGTAAAAGTACGATTTTGCGCTGTTTCAACCGTATGAACGACCTGATTCCTAGCGCCCGTGTTGAAGGCAGAATCACCTTTGACGGCGAAGATATCCAGGGTAAAAAGGTCGATCCGGTTGAGCTACGTCGCCGCGTTGGCATGGTATTTCAAAAGCCCAATCCGTTTCCTAAGTCTATTTACGACAACATTACCTTTGGCGCTAAAATTAACGGCTACCAGGGGAATATGGACGAGCTGGTTGAGAAATCGCTTAAGGGCGCGGCCCTGTGGGATGAGGTTAAAGACAAGCTTAAAGAGAGCGGTTTGGGCCTTTCGGGTGGGCAGCAGCAGCGACTTTGCATTGCGCGGGCGATCGCAATTGAGCCTGAGGTGATTTTGATGGACGAGCCTTGTTCTGCCCTCGACCCAATTTCTACCATTAAAGTAGAAGATTTGATGAATGAGCTAAAGCAGCGCTACACGATTGTGATTGTGACGCACAACATGCAGCAGGCGTCTCGGGTGAGCGATCGCACCGCATTCTTTAACGCAGTTGCGACAGACCAAGGCGGCAAAATGGGCTACCTAGTTGAGTACGACAAGACTCAGAATATCTTTAGCAATCCGAAAGAAGAGTACACTCGTGACTATGTTTCCGGTCGCTTTGGCTGAGTGGCTTTAGCGATCGCAAACAGCCCGCCCAGTACCAAACCGCTGCCTGCGTAAAACCACAGCGACGGTATCTCCTGCAAAATAATCGTCGCGAACAACGCCGCGAAAGCAGGCTCTGTAAGTAGAATCGCCGCTGTTAAGAGTGCGGGAAGACGCTGTGCTGCAATGGTGTAGAACAGCGTTGAGGTGGCCGTAGATAGAATGCCTAAGCCCAACAGCGTCAGCACAGACTGCTGTGTTATGTCTGTTAATCCGATGGGATTAGAGATGAACGCTAAGCCTATAGAAGAGAGCGTAAATCCTAACAAACAGGTTACAAAAACAACGTTGATCGATCTAAAGGTTGTTCCTCGCTGTGCCAGTGCGCCAAACCACAGAATGTATATCGCGAGGCACGCGGCGGCGCTGAGCGCGAAAAAGTAGCCAATAGCAGTTTGGACAGGCAAGGCGCGATCGCCCACCAGCAGCGGTAGTACCATTAGCCAAACGCCTGCGATCGCCAGCAGCGTACCTAGCCCTTCTCCCCTCCGAATTGGAATCTTTGCCAGCAGCCGGTAGGCAACAATAAAAAGCGGGGAGGTGCTGATAAGCAGCGTAGCTTCTCCAACGGGCGCGAGCTGAAAAGCTGTGGTGCCAAGCAGATAGCCAAAAATCATCGGTAGGCTAAGAAGCCAGATATCAGGTTTTTGAACTGATCGAAACAAATCAGAGCGGATGCTTGAGGCGAAGATGACCGGAGAGAGGGCGATCGCACCGACTAAAAAACGCCCCGCCAAAATGGCGAAAGGAGACCAGCCCGGTAGCTGCCGAATAAAGATGCCAGCAGTGGCCCAGGTCGCTGTAGAAAAGAGCGCGATCGCAATTCCCTGATAGTCGTATTTACGTGGTAGCGAACGATTCACACGGGTGTCTTAAGTATCAATACCCAAAAGTATCGCAGCTTATTCGTTCCTTACCTTAGGCTCAGGGCAATCTCAGGCAGCGCTGTCTAAAATTGAAGCATGATTTCAACTGAGGTAAAGACGCCAACCCAATGAAAAAACGCTACTTTCTACAAACAGGTGCCGCTTTCGTCGGTGTCGCGGCACTTTCTCGCTATTTACCTTCCTCGTCAAAGCAGTCGGGGCTAACGGCTACTGCACAAGCCGCGCCAGAAGGCACCTTTGAAGTGACTAAAACAGAAGCCCAGTGGCGCGAAATTCTATCGCCTGAAGAATTTGGCGTACTGAGACAAGAGAGAACAGAAGTCCCCTTTAGCAGTCCGCTAGATAAGCTCTACACAGCTGGAACATATAGCTGTGCAGGCTGTAGTCAGCCTTTGTTCTCATCTGAGACCAAGTTTGACAGCGGTACTGGCTGGCCTAGCTTTTATGCCCCGCTCGAAAACGCAGTTGCAACCGCTGCGGACAATTCTTTGTTTATGCAAAGAACCGAAGTGCACTGTAGCCGCTGCGGCGGGCACTTAGGCCATGTCTTTGACGATGGCCCTGCGCCGACTGGGAAACGCTACTGTCTGAACGGCGTTGCGCTTAGCTTTGCTGCCACATGAGCTTAAGGGCAGCTTTCTCTGGGAATCTGCGTTCCTGCATTAATTTGAAACAGTCCTTCGACGTTCATGACAGAGTTGTTGTACCTTACCTCGCCTGTAGTCGGATTGCCCAATAGGAGAACGCCCAGCGGATCGAGATAGGTTTTGCCACCGATTGTTGTAGGCTCGTTAACGGTGTAGGCTTCGCCTGTGATGGTGTTGCCGCTTACGGTGCCAGTGACGCAGGCACCTCTCTCGTGGTCAATATGGCCAAAGTTCCCGGTCACTTTGTTGCCAAACTTGCGAAAGGTGAATAAGTAGCCGCCTTTGGCTAGGAGTTCTTCGTCACTGACGATGTTGTTGGTAAATTCAGCGGAAGCCATGCGGTAGTTGCCGTTGGGAAGCGCTGCGAGCGTGGGTGCGACTGGTTGCGTGCTTGAGCTGGGGCTGGGTGCTGGCGCTGTGGGTGCGGGCGGGCGCGGCGCAGGGGTTCCGGCGATGTTTCCGCTAATGTCTTGGCAAGATAGAACGGCGTTAACTTCAGCAAAGTCAGCACTACCGACGTTGTTTACTGGAACGCCGAGGAGCGAGGCATAGTAGCTGGGATTGTCCTCCATGAGCTGCCGCGCTTCAGCGATGGGGGTTTCGTATAGGGTGAGCGATCGCTCTACTTCAATATCAGCAGGTGGAGATGCTGGAACGCCGGAGCCGCTGACGATAGCGGGCAGCTGCTGGTAGCGAAAGATGCTGTTGCCTTCGATCTCGCGAACGGAGATGAACGTGCGCATGCCGAGCGGATTGGGGATGCCCGCCGTCGGATCGTAGGCGCAAACGGTGATGAAATCTGAGGGCTGTGCAGGCGCCGTGATTTGCGCTATTGCATGAGGTGCGGCAATCGCTCCTACCGTAGACGCTATAGAAATTGGAAGTGCTTTGAGAACAACATTCTGAAAAAGAGCCCGCACAGCTTTGGCCATAGTATTGCACCGGGAAGATAAGAGAATTTACGCTGAATGCGAGATTTTAATTGCCCTTGCCTCTGACTTCGGGGCTTTGGGGCAAGAAGTCTCGCATTCTTACTTAGGCGCACAAGCACTCTAATATACAAAGTGCCTTGCGTAAGTTATTTGGAAATTCTTCTTATCAAATCCTTTTTATCAAACCCGGCTTTTCTAGCGGCAGCTGTTCGGTGGTGCGACCTCGCCTGCACTAACGCGAGAGAATCCGCTGAGGCTCAGTACCGCGTTATTGTCCCCGCTGCTGTCGCTGAGCTGTAACGACAGACCAGGGCCAAGATACGTTCGCCCTAGCACGTTTGTTCCAAAGCTGTTGGTGTAGGCTTCTCCAACAACCGTATTGCCTTGCAGGACGCCAGATACACAGGCGGTTTCGCCGCTGTTTAGGTAGGCGAAGTTGCCGGTGACTAAGCTGCCGGACTTGCGGAAGGTGAATAGACGCTCGCCACTTTCTATGGCTTCTCCATTGATGAAGCCACCACCTGAGCTTTCTGACGAGACAAAGCGGTAGTTTCCGTCGGGCAAGCCAGCGATTGTCTTCGGCTGCTGTCGGCTAGGCAGAGCTACTACTGGCGTTCTGACTGTAAGGGTAAGCGCCCTGCTCGGCGTTTCAATTTCGCGATTGATAGCAAACGGCGTGCCGAAGCGCCTAGAAGTAAGTTCAGAGACACTGGCAATGCTGCTGCTGCCGACTTCCTGACAGGCCAACAGCCGATCGACTGAGCCAAAGCCCTGTAGCACCACCGGATCGTTCAGTTCGCGGCCTAGAAGCTCGGCGTACTGAGAGGGGTTATTGGCGAGCTGACGACGCGCTGACTGTAACGGCGTGTCGTAGAAGGTGATTGAGCGGGTGGCGGCAACGTCAGCGACCGAAGGATAGTCGCGCGAATCGTACTGGCGTAGGTCAAAGCTTTGGGGCGCGCTGCTAACGGCTGAGAACTGCTCGTAGCGAAAAACGCTGGTACCGGCCACTTCGGTAACGGTGACGAAGGCACGTTGGCCCAGCGGATTCGGCTCGCCAGACAGCGGACTGTAGGTGCAAAACGTGGAAAATAGCTGATTGTACGACCTGCGAGATGGAAGCGTTCGAGCGCGCGTGGTTCCAAAGCGGCTGTTGAATTCAGAGCGGCTTCTGGTTCGGCCAGACCGAGGCGTGGTGCGGTAGATTTCGATTTGAGGCGTTCCTGTTTGCAGCGAGCCATCTTGGTTGACGATGGGCTGCGTTAAGAAAGTTTGGCTGGAAGGCTCGGCAGAATTGGTAAGCGAAGGCAGGTCTGCGCTGGTCTGGACGGTGAGTTGAGCGATCGCACTCAATCCACCCATCGTAGCTGCGACAGGAAAGGCGATCGCAGCCGCTGCAAAAAGACGATTCAACATAGCTGAAGTAAGAGATAAGGGGGCTTATCTCGCTGATGTATTGATCAGCACCCGTGTTTCCACTATACCGTGATCATACGGAGTCCAGCATCAACCTTTGATATAGACTTTTTTAGCTGGGCGCTTCGCTGACAGTTGGCACCACCTGGCAGCGCTCGGGCGGTAGCCCAGCTCCTGCGTTAATCATCGAAAAGTCCGACAGATCTAAAACAGCGCTGGCGTAGTAGAGTCCTGTCTGCTCGCCTTCACCTGCGGTGTTAATTCGCCGGACTTGTAGCGCGCCATTGCCGTAGGGTTCAAAACTTTCACCTGTTGCGCGATCGCCCTTCATCGAATCTGCTTTCATCGACGCTACCGGGCTGTGAGGATACGCCGAGCCTGAAATCGTATCGCCGCTGACAACGCCTGTCACGCAAATGCCGGGTGAGCCATCGCGTGGAAACAAGTTGCCAGTAATCCGGTTACCTTCTTTTTTAAGCACAAAAACAGCGCCGCCCCTTTGCTGAATCTCCGCGTTCGTGTAGGCACGACTTTCCGCTCGACCTGCTATGTACCGGTAGTTGCCGTCGGGTCTGGCCGCTAGTGTTTGAATGCTGCTGCCATCGAACGGCGTTGGGTTCACGGTGGTTGGCGTGACGTTTGTCGGGTCAACTGACGAAGGGCGCTCTAGGGGAAAGCCTAAAGGTGTGTTGTTGTCCTGGCGAGCAGGCAATGGCGTCGGGCGTGAGCGAATGGGTGTAGGGGTTGGGCTAGCTGTAGGCTGCACTGTCGGTAGAACCGGAGCTGGTGGGGGTGTAATGACTGGCTCGACGGGAGGAAGCGTCGGCAAGGTGGGATTTGGCAGTGGTTGAGCAGGCGGTGCGCCTAGTATGGGGAGAAGATCGGGGTCTTGGGCGATCGCAAAAGGCTCATTTCCCGCAGGCGATACCTGAGCCAGCAGCGTTTCGTCGGGCGTTTCATTGGCCGCTACCTGCTGCGCTAGGCAGTTGTTCTCGGTGGGTTCTGTAGCTGGGGTATTGGCGATGCCTTCCTCTGAGCGGTCTTCCTGCGTATAGCGATTGGATAGCAGCAGGCGCAGCGCTGTTGCCCAGCGATTGTTAAGCAAAGATGGCCCGCCAACGCCGGAAGCATCAGCAGTATTCTCCGCACTTTCCCGTGAATAGCTATCTGAGTCTGCGCTAGCGCTGGTAGAAAGCGCCCCTTCGGCAGCAGGCACGTTGCAGGGAAACTGGTGAGGCCCCGGGTTCATTGGGCGAGCGGCGGCGAGCAATAGCGGCGAAACTATCAGCGTTAGCGGTAGTGCAGATTTGAAAGCTACAGAAAGTTTTGAAAGCATGATTGGGAGCAGCGTGCCTACAAAAATTGCGCGAGTGTGTCTATTGTTTCATAAAGTTATGCAAGTTTTAACGCTATTGATAGGCATTTATACTGACTTGCCATCAATCTAATGCACGGACTAACGTACAGAACATCGCCGCTAAATGTCGAACCGATACTTCATTAGCGCGTAAAACGCTCTCGATAGTTCGCGGCGCGTCAGCTTTTGACTATTCTCTGGCAAATTAGCAAACGCTAGGCCATGCGCTGCGGGTAAAGCCGCTTTGACTAAAAACGATAGCTGCTTGCGCGTAATCATCTCATCAGGCGCAAACCTGCCGCCGCCAACGCCTGCAATCATGCCCTGAGCCTTGAGCGTTTCAATATTGCTGTAGGCCCAATGCTGGCCGGGGCGTACGTCGCTAAAGCTAGGCCGCGAAGGACTGACTTTTTCAAGATCTAATAGGCTCACCAGCGCCGTTGAAACGACCGCTCTAGACACATTTGCATAGGGCCTAAAATGAAGGTTGTTGGCATTTTCACTGCGGATAATGCCGGTGGCGGCCATCACTTGAATCGCTTCAAAGTCAGTGTCGTCGTGGCCCACATCGTCAAACCAAAAGATAGGAATGCCGTTACGCGCCACAAATCCCTGAAGCTTACGCAACAGCGGCAGGGTTTCAACAATCGTACGCGGGCTTAGGTCGGCCCACACGCTAAAGACCGCCAAAAATCCGCTGGCCTCACCAATCGCCCATTCCATCGGATGCATTCGATAGGCCGCGTTGGTGATATGCGTGGTGCCAAGGCTTTTGGCTGAAAGGATCAGGCCGTCGGTAACCATTGGCACGAGCGATCCTGCTGGGAGGGAAAAGGGTAGAGCGGTGGCGGCTTTGCCTTTGGGCGTTACGTGGCCGTCTTGCAAATTACCGTGAAGATCTAAGTAGTGGTATTGGCCGATGCCTAAGCTGTCGTCAAAGCAGCGGGCGCGGGCCTGATCGGGGAAAAAGATTTCAGCGACATCTTCGTGGCGAATGGTGGTGAGGGCAATGCCTCGGCGAGCTTCGCGGATGTAGGGCTCTAGGGCGATGCCGTCGCGGCTCCAGGTAAGGTCGCCTCGGGGCTTAAGATCAGCGCCGCCGTGGGTTTGGAGATAGTGGATGTAGGCTTTAGCGCGATCGCGTGCCCGCTCAATCAGCAGCGCCCTAGCATCTGCACTCGCTCCAATCAAAGCCCCGCGCCGAAAGTCATTGCCGCAGCACTCTCCCCGCTCCGGATGGGCCGAGGTGCCCCAGTTAATCACCGAAACATCGCCTACGCTGACGGTCTTTTCGTGCGCAGAGTTTCGCTTCAGCCGCCGGTAGCGGAAAATGCCGTAGGGCTCAAAGAAGTCGCGCTTACTCCAGCCGCTAGGCCGGAATATCCAGTAATCGCCGGTAAAGTCGCGCTCCTGTAGCCAAGCCTCGTGGTTATAGCCTGCGGGCACGGCTATCTTTTGCCCTCGTCCTGGTGCGGTTCGCTCTACTAATACATTAAATGTAAAAGACTGCTGGCATTCGGGAATCGCCTGCTCAGGCAAAATCGCCTCGCCTGTATCGTTACGCGATTCTTGGCCTACTCGAGAGGGCAAATTTGCCAGCTCCAACAAATCTCCAAAGTCTGTTGCTTCTATGGTTACGGGCGCTTTTATCGTGAACGTAATGCCTGTGTTACGGCTGCGAAACTTCACGCCCTCGACCCGTGGCCGCTCGGACGGCTGCGCCATCAGCACTTCAATGGGATCGCTGTCACAAATAAGCTTGAGTTTTCCACTATCTAAATAGGCGCTCAGGCGATCGTTCATAGCCCTTGCTGCAACTACGGGCGTTGTCGTAATCGGGCACACCCATGCACCGCCAGGATTTTGCTGAACTCGACCGGCAACCGGCTGGAGCTGACGCTGGCGATCGCGAAACCACCTTTGGTTCTTAGACAGCGCAAACGCCTCCCCATCCACCGTACTAAAGCTCGCCTTTTGCTTAAGCAAATCACCATCGTCCGAAGCCGGTAGCGCCTGAGCGGTAAACTGTCCGCCCACCATTTTGTGCGGCTGCACCCAGCACACGTCCACGTTCATTTGCAGCGCGACTAAGGCCGCTGAATAGGCCGCCGTAGAGCCGCCTGCAATCAAAATTGAGCAGGTCAGAATGCTGCCGTTGCTCGGATGAGTAAACGCGCTATCTGCAAAAATGCCGTTGCTTTGGCTAGCCATCACTTGCACCACAAAAGGGAACTCCTCATAGATAATCCCGTTCTATTTTCCTTTAAGGCTATTTTTCACTCAGGTTGTCACGATTTGTTTCACATGTACAGACACTGCCACGGTTGAATGAACTGATAGCCATCGCGTACGCTAATGCTGACGCTTCATCCTTTCAGAGACAGCTTTCATGACGGCTGATTTGCCAGTTGACCTGCCCATCGACCTGCCCATCGATCTGCCAGGGGATCTGCCAGGGGATCTGCCAGTTGAATTCTCGACACCGCAGCTGCCGCGAACCACGAGCGATGTGCCTATCGCTCGAATTGCAAAGGTCATGCTCGATAAGGGAATCGCCTGTGCGCGTCAGAAGGAAATGAAGGAGGCGATCGCGCTATTCAATCAGGTGCTGCGTCTGCCGGTTGAAGATCCTGTCTTTGCGCTCAAAAGCTTTTACCATCGAGGCTGTGCGCTGTCGAGCGTGGGACTGTACGCGGAGGCGATCGCAGACTTTACCAAGGTGCTCGAATTCAGCGCCGCTACTAATACAACCGTCGCCGTTCCCGCTGCCAAGCTCACCGAACTCTACATTCACCGTGGCAATGCCCACCGCCATTTGGGTCAATATCCACAGGCCGCTCTTGATCTTGATGAGGGGGTTGAGCGATCGGGCGGCTCTGCGCAAAGCTATGGCTGTCGAGGGCTACTGCGGCTAGATCGAGAGAATTTTGGGGGCGCGATCGCCGATTTCACTCAAGCTCTCACCGTCCATCCTACTTTTTCTCAATGCCACTTATGGCGAGGCTTTGCCCGACTCCGCAGCCAAGACTACGCACTTGCCATAGCCGATCTCACTCGCGCCATTGCCGTTATTCCCTCCTGCGCAGAAGCCTATAACCATCGCGGTATCGCTCACTTTTACCGCAATCACTTTGCCCTCGCGCTCACCGACTTCGACCAGGCCATTCAGCTCAACGCGCAGTTTGCAGAAGCTTACAACAATCGCGGAAATTTGCGACAGCTTACGGGTGACGATATTGGCGCTACGGCTGACCACAACAAGGCAGCGGCGCTGAATTTACCCATACCAGAGCCTGCTCAACCGAGCGCTGCATTTTATCGCGATCGCGCCTACACCCATTTTCGATCAGATCGTTTCTCTAATGCGGTGTCTGACTATACAAGGGCTATCGGCATCTCTCCTAGTGCCCGCGCCTATTACTATCGCGGCAAATCCTGCCTTGCACTGGGCGCACTCAAGCAAGCATTGTTGGACTTTGACGCAGCAACTGTTCTCTCTCCAGACTATGGAGACGTTTATGCAGACAGAGCGCAGCTACACTTCAAGCTTCAATCTGCAACAGAATCCCTGTCAGATATAGAACAAGCGATCACGCTGCTGCCGCCTGATAGCTCGCAGCTTAGAGCGCTTTACACCACGCGCTGCCTCGCTCATTTTCACGTGGGCAGGCCTGCCCAAGCCCTGCAAGATTTTGAACAGCTAATCGCGTTGTTTCAATCGTCTTCCCATACTTCAAAGGCATCGACATCAATCGGATCTTCAGGAGACTGAGACTGCTTAAAGCGATCGAGCTTTTTACCTAGAGAGCGCCCGAACGGCGTTTTTCCTAGCCGGTCTTCAATCTGTTCACTCCAGCGACTGCCCAGCCGCTCATCAATCTGATCTTTGGCCTTTCCTTTAGCCTTATCAAACTGTTCCTGCATTTGTCGTCTGGCCTGCTGCGCTTTCTCCTGAAGCTGCTCGGTAATATCCGGCAGCGAGTCTCCTTCGACGACTTTTTGATTGGCAAGCTGCTCGTCTGTAAACTGCTTCATGCGCTCAGTTGCCTTGCCCGCAAAAGATCTGCCCTTTTGCAGCAGGTCATTAAAATCTGTTGGAATATTTGCAGGAAGCTGATCGGGTCTCCAGCCGCTCGAATGGTTTTCAGTCTGTTGCAGCGCAATATTCAAAAGTTGAGAATAGGGCTGAGACTGCCGAGCCGCTTCTTCAGAAATCATCATGCGTTTGCGGCCTGCGCTGATGACGGCGGTAGGGGCGATCGCATACACCACCACCGAAGCCGCCACGACCTCTTCACCCAGCGGCGCTTCCTCAACGCCCAAAGGCTCATCCATCCGAGCCTCTGTCTGATTTTCACCTGCCTGATTAGGCACCTTATCTACCACTAAAACGTTCGGCTCGTCATTGAGCGCAAACAAATACTGCTGCACCTCACCCGTCGCTTGATCCAAACAAAAATCAACGATTCGCCCGATATGATCGCCACCATCTGTCCACACTTCCAGCTCGGTCATATTCTGCGCTGCCGCGAGCTGAGCCTCATTCGGCACGATTAAATCTGGCGCGGCCTCCGTCTTTACAACCAGGCTATCTCGGCCAATTTTCACCAGCTGCGCCCAGCCTAGAGACTGCTTTCTGCTGAGCAGGCCGCTTGTTTTACACACGATTCCTATGACCGCAGCTTTGTTTACGTCTACCAGGAGATGTGCGATCGCGCCCACTTCTTCCGCCGTCTCATAGGCCATCACGCCCCGCCCCACCAGCTCACCCTGACGAATCACCACTGCATCCATACCAACCCCCTCTTCAAAACGTTACGACCCCTTCCATTATCTGTCGTTTCACGATGATTGACGAATGATAGCGGTTTGGTTCAGCACCAGTAGGCTATGACTTTAAGTAAATAAGCTATTCTAAAGCTGAACAAAGGCATCAAATTGATCTAATACGGTTTCTTAATCTTGTAAAATAAGCTATGTCACAAATAACTATTGCTGAACTACCCGAAGCCCTTCAGCAGCTTTTGCAAGAGGCTGAAAGAACGGATACACCCCTTACGATTACTAGAGAAGGACAGCCTTTTGCTGTTGTTTATCCTACAACAAAGAGTACGCTTCGACCAGCGCCAGGGTTCAGGCAGGGCAGTGGAAAGATATTAGGAGACATTGCATCGCCTATCGAACAGCCTTGGGACGTTCTACAGTGAAGATGCAGCTTCTCTTGTGAGCTACAGCGCTCTCAAACTATGCAACCTGCGTTGATTCAACATAGCGCCAGTAGGGAATGTCACTCTTTTGTTCACAAACGATGAGGCCAAACCATTCGAGGCGTTCGAGGTTTTCGTTAATGGCTTCGAGCTTTTTCTGGGTGATGTTGCCTTTGAACTGGGCGGCGATTTGTTTGGGGCTCCATTCGCCGCTGCTGGTGCGCAGCAGGTCGCGGATGGCGGCGAGCTGTTCTTTGGGCTTGGTGGGCCATTTTTGTTGTTCGACAGGTTCGATGATGGGTTCTTCGGTGGGGAGAATTTCGAGGGTGACTTGTTGGGGTTGGACTTCGTCGGGGGCTGCCCTGGATTGATACTCGGGGCGGAGCCAGCGGATGAGGCCGTTGCGTTCTTCTTCGGCGCGTTCGGCGTTGAGGGCGACGAGGTTTTCGAGCAGGTTGTATATGTCAGGGATGGCGTACTGAGCAGTATCTCTTAACAAGCTCTTGCATCTCTAGGTAAAGCTTCGTGGCAAAGAACTAAGACCAGAGCATGCTGTAGAACAGCAATCTTATTTCTAAACTCGATTAGCTCCCCTACTGACAAACTGTTAGTGGTAGACGATCCATGTGCAATCCCATTCCTACTCTCAAGGAGCTGATCGAGAAATGTCATCCAAAAAGTATTTAGGCGTCGTCCTCCTCCCCTATCATCGGCAGTCCTAATTTCAAAATCACTTACATTCATACTATATGGATAGACTTCTGTGCCTACTGACGTATGATCCATCAATTCTTCTAGCAGTGCTTCTGTCTCGGATCTTGTACCACTAAAAACGATATCTAGGCGCGAATTTTCTATTCGCGAAAAGAAACGACTAACTCCGAAGTTAGCGCATATCTTATCGATGACCTTAGGAGAAGGATTTTTGTTATTTCCACGGGCGCTCTCTATTAAAAAAGGTTCAAGAGAAAACTTTGTTTCTAGTCCGCATAGTAAATTAATTAGCTCCCTCGTTCGCCTGCTGTCTTCTCTATCTGCTCCGGTAAACGTCTTGCAAAAGGTTGATTGAATAGGATACGGAGCATCTTTGAAGCTTGAGAACTGATTTGCGTCATCTAGAATTGCTTTCGCTACTTCTCTTGTAAAGCCTTCAAGGTGAGCTACCATCAGCACAATAGATGCTCTACATAGAGCACTGTAGAGTGTAGGATTTTGGTCTTGTTCCTCAGCGGATTTTCCAATTAAAACATCTACCTCTTCCCATTGATCCTCTATAGAATTAACAAGATAGTTGACAAAAGTGCTCATTTACGAGAAAACCTGCTTTGCGGCTTCAATTCTCGCAATGACTTTTTCCCTAGCACTTGTGCTGGCCGATACAGCGTCAAAGAAGACCGGCTGCTTAAACAAGTCTCTAAAGCCATCTACCGTACTGGACGATATCTGAGGATTAGCAAAGTCCATTGACATGGATGCTGAGACAACCAGTGCATCGAAAACAGCGGCATTAAAATTCGACATCTTATTAAAAGCGTCATTCTCATAACGATATTTTGCAAACGCTTTATCCCCAAAAGCTTCTCGAATCGTTCGCATGGTTATCAAGAAAGTTTGTCTCATCTCCGATAGCTCACTTTTACTAAGCTGATTAAACTTATCCATCTCATCGTTAAGAAACTGCTTAAGACCTTTCCCCAAAGATTGATCGTTATAGTTGTTTAAGGCAAAGAATCTCAGTACAAGCTCGACATCTTCCATCTTTCTAACTTTGCTGCTGCTTTCAGGGTTGTTGGGATCGACCTGTAGCAATATTCTGAAGTTTCTATCCTCAGCTAGCTCTTTAAGGAGGTCGTTAAACGGCCCTCGTGATACAGCATTCCTGAGCTCTTGAGCTTCTAGCTTTACTGAGCCGGAATTAAGTCTCTCAAAAATATCGTACTTCACCTGCTCGTCAACAGTAGAGTCAATGCGCAAACACTTTATGGTTCTCTCTTCTAATCGTCTGATTAAAAAAGGAGGTAAGTCTTTGTAGTAAGTTCCTTCTAGCTCGGTTAGCGCATCTAGTCCTGTCAACGAAAACTCATTGTTGAAGAACTTTATGATAGCCGTCAATCGTTGTTGCCCGTCAATAACAGAATAGCGAGATTCTTCATCGCCTGTCTCAATATCAATATCTACATCTTGAGATAGATAAATTAAAGGAACTGGAATATTGAGGATAAGACTTTCAATTAACCGTGATGACGTTTCTGTAGTCCATCGATGTCTTCTTTGATAGTCAGGGTCAAGCTTGATGGTGCCTCTCTTTATTTTTTTAACTAGTGTTTCTAAGTCATACTCAATATTCTGAGTTTTGACGGTTCTTTCTCTGGCCTTTTGCTGTAAACCAGATAAGTTTTGTTTGAGGGTGGTAATCATGCAAGACACCAAAAGCTTTGCTAGTTATAGCTTATCGCGCACACAGCTAAATCGTACGTTTTTTTAGAGCCTGTCGCTGTCCTGCTTCGCCTCAATTAAAAAGTGACCTTCCTTGTAAAAGTCTGCAAACTGCGTGGTTGGAGCCGTCTTACTACCGCTGTAGGTTCTAATATCTTTGTCAAAGCAGTAAGGATCATCCTGAACGCTGCCCTTTGGCGGTGGCCCTTCCACGCTCAGCGCCCGACACAGATCCTGAAAAAAGCCCTGATAGTTGGCCCGCTCATTCCCACCCGAGCCCAACCAGCGACCCAAAAACTGCTGAACCCTTTCCTGATCCGCCTTATCCATCCGCAACCCATCTACACTAGCCAAGCAAAGCGCAACGCCTCTCAGCTACCAGTATTCACAGACTAATCATTTTTGTCAGTGACGAAACCACAAAACTTGATAAGGAATTTGGCCCTCACCTACCAGAAGCCTCCGCCTCTATTTCTGCACTCGCTGCTACTGCGCCAGCACCAGTATCCTCTGATCTAAAAGCTGCTGCCGCTTCTTCAAAACTCGCTACCACTCCTTCAGATCTCGCTGCTGCTTATTTGCAACCCGCTACCACTTCTTCAGATCTTGCCACTACGCTTCTAAAACCTGTCGTCACTTCTCTACGATCTTGCTGCCACTTCTTTGAAGCTTGCTGCCACTTCTTTAAAGCTCGCGCCTTTTATAGCTGATCCAGGTAACACTGCTCTAAAAGCAGTAGATGAAAGTGATGAAAGATAACCCGCTACCTCATACCTCTACTCACAACACAAAAAAACATCTCTAAATATTTAGCATCTCCGTAACTTCACTACGACGGCTCTGTATCTTTTGTTCGTAATAACGGGCACTTTTAGCTCAGCAAGACAACAGCTTGCAAAACAATCTGCCGTTACTAAAAGGAAAAAAGGTGCAATATGGCACGACGTAAGAAAGGCTCTCGAATGCTCACCAAAGCCGAAAGACGGCTAGCTGGAATCAAATCTATTGACGCCAAGCTAGACTTGGGCAATGGCCTATCGACTGCTTGGTACGAAAAGGAAGTGACCAAGCTTCGTCAGGCTGTAGAAGAGTACAATATGCTGCTCTCTAAGGTAGATGATGCTTCTAATAACGTAGAAGCGGTTGAAAAACAGCTCGCCACCGCTTCGGAGAATGTGCTGCTTGGCGTGAAAATAAAATTTGGTAAAGACAGCAGCCAGTACGAGATGGCAGGCGGCATAACGAGCTAGCCACCGCCATAGGTAAAAGCGCATCTCAAGTGAAAGCGTACAAAAAGCTTGTTTTGGAAGCCTTTCAAAAGGATGTCTCTAGAGTGCAAGCAAGCAACGGAAGCCTTACAGAATACGGATTACAGCAGTTAAGAATGGCTGCTAAGTTCTACGCAAAATCGAACAACGAAGGCTATATCAAGGCTGTTTTTCAAGCTAGCCCAGACCTTGAATACTGCCTAGCCACTGACCAAGTAGCAGGGGCACCAAAGCCACAGCCTACAAGCGTTTATAGCTCTGGCTCACTAGTCCGAATTAAGGAAACCAACCAACCAAGCCAGATGGTGAGCTTCGATCAGTCGTCTGCTGCTGGCACCATCAGCGCATTGCAGCAACAGGGTATGGCATCAGCTCAGCAACTTGGCCATGTGTTCAGCGCTTATGCACAGACACGGATTCAGCAAGCATTCCATGAGATAGACGCCACTGTTGAAGCGGTCAAAGTTAACGCGCTAACCGATATGGGCCTTGTATCGAAAGAGGCGACAGAAGAGCAGTAAGCCAGAATCAATCGGGTGCAGTTCAATCAATTTTCCAAACAGCAGATAAAAAAATGACCATTGAAAAACGCAGATTAGAGCAAGTCCGGGCCGATGTAGAGCTAACTAGTGCTTATCTCAAAGCCTTGCAAGCCGAATTCCCTGATGCGCCGACCTCGCAGCTATTCGACGCCGCCGTGAAGATGGCAGGCGATCGCCGCTTGGAAGATGCGCTGCTCGCTATCGACGGAATCTTGCTGGAGATGAGCACTAATCTTTTGGTTCTCACGGAGGAGCTGAAGTGAGCCCCACAGATGAAAACGAAAGACTGCGACAGCAGCTAGCCCAGCTCGCTTACATCCAGGCCGTGATAGATGTCCTAAAACTCGATATCAATTGCCAGCTCAAAAAACTCACCCCATCCAAATAAGGACTCAAAACAATGGCTACCACTAAAACTCGCAAGACAACCAAAACCACCAAATCCACTAAAGCAACTAGCGCCGTTGACTCCCTGGCATCCATCAGCGCTGAAGATTTTGATAGTCAATCGGAAAAGCTGGCAGGCAAAGAGCGATCGGCAAAGCTGCAAGTGCAGACCAAAAAGATTGAAGGCGTGTTGCTCAAATCCGACGAACAAGAGGTCAAAAACCTAGCGCTTGGCCGACCGGGTGAACCATGCCGAAAGCGTTAGAGGCGTACAGTCTCAGACGATGGCCCAAAGGCTGACTCAAGAGCAAAACCTACTCACCTTTGCCACCGCTGAAACCCAGCTCAAACAAGAGAATCTGAACATTCAGAAGGAAGGCTTAGAGGCACACAACGCCTTTGGCAAAGACATGCTGGCAACGCAGAAGGATATGTACTCAGCCAAACTTCAAGCGGCTAAGGCGAACGTACAGAACTTTATCGCCAGTGCCCAAAATGAAGCCGCGCAACTCGCAGGCGACGTAATCGACGTTTAGATTTCCAATTCAAAAGCGAGCTGATGGAATCAACATCAGCTCGCCACAGCAAATATTCACCACTAAGGACTATTTACTATGACTATGATACCCGGCTTTATCACTGCTCCGTTTGCTGCTAGCATCCTTTCTGCGATGCTTACCCTAGCGCCTAATCCTTTCGTAGCTCAGCTAGGCTTAGCGGGCTCTATGGGGCTTGGTGGCTACAGCTTTGCAGTGGCGACAAGCCCAGCAAAAGGCAAGCGCCAAAAAGGGCTAAGCACAGACCAAGAAATCAGACGGCTTAAGCAAGAACTGTCAGACGTTCAAAACCGTATTCGTTTGCTCACTATCGATAAAAAGAAACTCACCACCGACCTAGCAAGCTCTCAGGCTGCGCGGTCTGGACTGGTTAATAAGGTGCGTCTATTAGAAGCTACAAGCACCGATGGCACCGCGAGCCCGCTTATTGATACCTGTGAGTATCGAAAGCAATTGCAG
>CAWDNC010000008.1:0-1125000 GCA_963803535.1 uncultured cyanobacterium
TAGCGCAAACACAAGGCCCTTTAGAATCGGGCATAGCCGCGAGGGTTAAGCCGGTAACCACCTGGTTGAGTAAAGCAGGCTGAATGCCCGGTAGCATCGATTCTTCGATCACCTGGCCGCTGCTATCTCCTTCGCGTTCGATCACAATGACGCGATCGCACTTCAAAATAGCCTGCACCTCGGTTACCGCCCTGCGCAAAATCTCTTTTATCTCTAGCGGCTCCCTAATCCTGCGCGTTACGTTGCTAACGAGCTGGCTTTGCTGGTACTGCTGCTTTAGCGCTAGCTCGGTCTGTCGCTGCTGGGTAATATCGCGAGCTGAGGCATAAATAGCGCTTTCTGCTGGAGAGGCGATCGCGCTCCAGTCTAGCCAGCGGTAGCTACCATCCTTGCAGCGATAGCGATTTTCAAAAGAGATCGTTGTTTTTTCATCAGCGAGTCGTTCTAGCTTTGTTAATGTTGTCGCCAAATCGTCAGGATGGACAAAATCAACAAACGGGCGGGCCGTTAGCTCTTCGTCGCTGTAGCCTAGAGTCTGTAAAAAAGCAGGATTTAACCGCTTAAAATAGCCGTCTAATCCGGCAATGCACAGCATGCTTAGCGTCACTGTAAAGAACTGCTCTAGCTCATACTGCGCCTGCTGTCGATCTTGAACTTCCAGATACAGCGTTTCATTCGTCTTTACTAGCTCAGCGGTTCGATGGCCCATCTGCACTTCTAGTAGCTGATTGGCTTGCTGCAAAACCAGGGCTAGCCGCCGCCGCCCGTCTGTCTCCTTGGTCAAAACCCGATGGGTTCGCTGAAGCTGCAACTTTACCTGTCTCAGGCGGTCTGCCTGCTTTTCACCCAGGGCTTGAAGTCGTTCTAGTTCTTTGAGCATTGGCAGCGGATTGAGCGATTCTATTAGGCTGGTTTGAGTCATCAGTTTGAGCTGCAATCCGCTATTTTCTACAATGGGCATCTGACGGATGTTGTTTCCTTTTTGCTTTTCAATGTCCATAGCGTTAGCGACTATATATCAACCAGCAGTAGGCGCATATCGTCCTTGTGTCACTATCTTTGGGGTGATTGGTAAATTCTTAGAAACTGTGTGATTGTTTTTAGCGCCTGATTGACGCCTGTGATGGCGGTAGAAGAAAGCCTTCTAGAAAATATAAAATTCTCTGTTGGCACTTTCATTAGCCAGCTCTGAGGACAGGTATTGTAAATTTTGCGGGTGAGCCTCAGCAAATTGTGAGGACTACATTGACTGGCCTCAATATGAGTCACTTCTGAGCGGGGCGCGACAACCGGACAAAGCTGTGCGGTGCGGGCGCGATCGCCTTTGGCGCAAGGTTCAACAAAAATAACGTAGTGAGTCTTAGCTAGATCTAAAACAAGTGATGGCGTGAGTTCATTAACCACAACCGCGCGAACCGAGGCGAGATTCCAATCTGATATAGCCATGGCGATTCGCGGGCCAATGGCCGCATCACCATGCAGCTCATCGCCGCAGCAAACAATCAAGAACTTATCCTTGCAGACTTTTTGAGGCACCTGACGGAAGCTAGGCTGAGCGACTTTTGGGGATGAGGCTCGAGTAACGGTAGGGGCGTAAGTCAAGGCTATTTTCCTATTGTATGGTGCTTTAAAGAGCATAGACAAAGAACATGAGCATGTTGTGAAGGTCACAGATTTAAGCGCGCCCTCACGACTTCCCCAAGGTTTGAACCTATAACTAAAACTATACGCAGATATCGCCCGCTCCCTTCAATTTCTGCTGTGGCCTCTTGGATTGCATTATTTGCTTTCTACGGTCAAGAGATAATTCTTATGGTCAACAAATATGATCAACAAAATTTTAGTCGCTGTTGATGGGTCTGCTGCCAGCCAGCGGACGTTTGCTTCAGCGCTTGAGACTGCTTCAGCAATGAAGGCGAAGCTAGTGCTCATGCATGTGCTAGATGTCTTTGATCCGTCTAGCCCAGAGCGTTCCTCTATCGCTTTCGATAGCGATTCAATAGCGTTAGAAAAATCTGTTCAGGAAGTTTATCAGGGCGAGTGGAATAAGTTTGCTAGCTACTATGATGCGCTGTTGATGCAAAGAAAAGGAGAGGCTAATGCAGCAGGCGTTGAGGCTAGCTACAAACAGCCATACGGTCGTCCTGGCCCTGCTATTTGCGAGGAGGCCGGAACTCACGATGCCGATTTGATTGTGATCGGCAGCCGTGACCACACCTATTTAAAAGAGCTAGCGCTAGGCAGCGTTAGCAACTACATCATTCATCACGCCCCTTGCTCGGTAATGATTGTGCATTCTGATACCCACTTGCAAGCCAATCAAGAAACTATTGAGAGAAAACGATTATGTTCAGCACAATTTTAGCTGCTTTAGATACTGACGAAAACTGTTCATCTATCTTTAATCAGGCACTCGATCAGGCGAGGCTAGCTGGGGCAGGCTTAAAGCTACTCGGCGTTGTCACGTTTGCTAATGACGATAGAATGCCGCTAGCCACCTACTATCCTGAGTTTGCGAGCTATCCAATGGCTGTTAGCAATAAGGCCTGGGAGGACTGCCAAAAGCGCTATGACGCCTACAAAGAAAGGGGGAAAGTGGTGCTGATGCGCTTTGCTGTACAAGCGGCGGCGGTGGGCGTACAGGCAGAGGTGATGCAGGTAGAAGGTATCCCTGAGCAGGCTATCTGCGATCGCGCCAAGTTCAACTTTGCCGACTTAATTGTCATGGGCAGTCACCAGCGAAGAGGCCTTAGCGAGGTATTCATGGGCAGCGTTAGCAACTACGTGATGCACCATGCGCCCTGCTCGGTGCTCATTGTTCATACGCCGCCGAACAACCCAGAACAAAAAGAGGTCTCTGAAGCTGCTAAGATAGCAGTTTAAAAGAGAGGGTGTCTTCACAAGTTCGCCAAGTAGTGACTCTATGCTGCAAATAAGTGCATAGAGGCGTGTGAAATGGCAAACTCAGTCGAGTTGACAAAATTATTTAGCTTAATAAGCGCTGGTGGATTAGCCAGCGGTGTCTTATTGGTTCAACCACTGGCGCTGGCAAACCGAACAGCGAACAAGGATAACATAGCAGCCGTAGCCGGTGCACTATCTGTGCTGCCAGACGGAGCCTATCAGTTCTGTACAAAACCTGCTTTAAAAAACGACTGGAAAGACGGAGCCGGGGCCTGCCTTACGCTGGTAAAGCAGGGCACAACGGGCAGCGGCTACTATGGCTACCCTCATAGCGAAAGCTTTATTTGTCTAGAAGGGCAGGTATCTGAAACCGGCTTGTCGGGCAGCGGCACCGCCTTTTCCTCGACAGGGCATCCCTGGTCAAACATTCCAGAAACTTCTTTCTATTGGGATGATGAGAGCCGATTATCTTTAGCAGAAGGTGACTGGGTACGGCAAGAAGGAGAGATTGGCTGGATTGTTTTTCAACAGGCAGTGCTTAATACGGAAGGCATGTATCAGTACGCAACACCTCGAATGACACCGCCAGAGCAGCTCTGCGAAACCAAAACTGGAACGGAAGGCAGCTGGACTCAGAACATCACCAACACCGAGAGTTTTCAGATCGGTGACGCTGTTTTTACTGCCGAGAGCTTAGCGTCTACATTTTCTGGAGTGCTTACCCGCGCCATCAAATGCTTCAGCTCAGCAGAAATCAGCGTATGGGCCTTATCACCCATCATTTCACCGTAAAAGTAAGCGTGACGCTTCACAAAGGGCTGCGGCCAAGCCTCCATCCAGGCAGGCATCAGGCCAAACTCTTGCCGGGCGTAGTCAGCCAGATTTTCTATCTCACCGTCGTACTTCGCCAGCATCTCTTCAAGGCTAGGCCCCCCAGTTGGAATCTTGTAGTTTAAGTTGTCAGGATTGCCACCACTTGAGCCATGACGCCCAGCCTGTATACCCGTGCTTTCACCGGCCTGATGCGCCTAGTCTCCTTCAATTTCCAAGCCCACCAAATCGTTAAATACATTCAAAAAGCCAAAGGCCGCTACGATCATTTCAACGCCCATGATGTAGCCCTGGGCCTGCTGCGCGCTGTCTGATAGGTCTTGGATGGTGTTGATGAGTTTGGGTGTCACCTGATTGCGAGTGGCTTCGGCGGCGCGAGCCTGCTGAAGCTGTTTCACCACAGCAAGAGAATCTTCTCCACCGGTTGCTGCACTATGCACCTGACAGTAAGAGCAGCCGTGAGCATTCGAGGTCGCGTAGCCTGTTGCATACATTGCGTAAAACAACATCTTCAGCTTCTGCTTTTAACTTATCGTCGGCAATCTTTTCAATCGTAAGCTGGCTGGCTAAAGGATTATCAAGAGGGTAAAAGCTTTCGAGCTATTGAACGGGATAGGGGCGTACACCATACCACCGTGATTTTGTGGGCTCAGCAGGCGAAGGCAGAGGGCGATCGCACCGCTTCAGACTCAGAGCTTGCTGGATTAGGTATGACGGCTTCTTGCCAGAAAGCTGAACTAAGGCATGAAAAGTCGGAGGCTATTTTGCAAGGTGCACTACAGGTGTTCGCAGAGAAAGGCTATACGGCTGCGAGCATGAGTCAAATTGCGATCGCAGCTGGCGTTTCTAAACCCACCCTATACAGCTACTTCAAAAACAAAGAAGGACTATTTACCGCTTTAGTTCATCAGGTGCTCACACAGGCCCATCAGTCAATCTCTCGATTGACAACCAGCCACCACTTACGGTCAATTCAAAAGGTAATGCACGGAGAAGACATCTTACCTTTAGAGCATGATCTTATGATTGATGGTCTGGTAGCCCAGATGATGGCCGTATGAGACCATTTTTCATAAGATGCCGATAGCTAGCGTTTATTTAGTATATTGAAGCAATGAACTACCTTATCTTCTTCCTGCTTGGATTTGGCACCCTTTGGGCGGGGCTGAAGCTTTTTGATGACGAAGTGCTTCTCATCGTATCGCTTTTCGTAGGATCAGCATTTGTAATCACAGGCTTGCTCTCTTCACCTGTGAAACTACAGCTTGGTATCGAGGTTGTTTTGGTAGTCAGCTTGTTCTACGTCTGTATGGAGTGCATTGGTCGCGGCGATCGCGCTTAGCCGCTTATGATTTCTTCTTAGCGAGCTTAAGACCAAAAATCACCTTTTTCACGTCAGCCACCCCTGCTGAGCCGCCTCAAAAACAGCCTGCACCCGCGTCTTTACCTGAAGCTTAAAGAGCATATTTTTCGCGTGAAACTTCACCGTACGCTCGCTAATAAACAGCTGCTCAGCGATTTCCCTATCGCGTAGTCCCTGTGCCAGCAGCTCAATGACTTCTTGTTCTCGATCAGACAGCGGCGAATTTCCAGCCTTGTCTAAAATAGAGTCTTTTCTATCCTCCGTGTGTCTTATAGATCGAACAACTTCGTCATGCTGAAGCGCACTCGAAAGCGCACCTGCAACTGACGTACTCAACAGCTGCAACACCTCTAAAAACTCAGCGGTTAATGCCCGGTGGCTAAACACGGCTAATACGCCAATCGCCTGTCTATCAGCGACAAGCGGCAGGCCAGCGAAGCCCCTAATTCCGTTTTCAATGGCCCAGTTCCTATCCTTAACCCATGCCTCATCCGGCAGCGCATTGCTTAAAAAGGGAATGCAGTTCTGCGCAATCTTGCCCACTTTAAAGTGGCCCATCGGCACGCGAGCAAATGAACCGTTGAGCCGGGTGTATAGCCCTGAAGAAGCCACTAGTCGAGAAGCGCTGCGGTCAGGCTCTACTAGCCAAATGCGAGCAAATGCACAGCCAAACTGATTGACAATGCCTTCTGTTGCGACTGAGGCGATCGCAACAGCATCCAAGCAGCCTGCAAACCCACTCACCAGCTCACCACACCGCTTCAGATCAAAGAGAAGCCGAGCGCCATCTAGGCCATTGTATGGAGCCAGTTTAGTCACAAAACAACGCAGCGAGAGCACCCTTAATGTAAGCGGTAACCCTCGCTGCTGCTGTAGCAGATACTACTAGTTGAGAGCGTTGCCGCTACGCTTCATTCCCTTCCAAAGCCGCCTGCGTCTTCTGCACGTCTAGCTTCATCATAATCACGCTCAGCGGTGGCAGCGTCAGATCTAACGAGAAGGCCTGAGAATGGAAGGCCCAGTCATCTGACCATTTGCCGCCCAAGTTACCAATATTGGCCCCACCAAACTCACGTGCATCGCTGTTGAAAATCTCACGATAGTAGCCCTTAGTCGGCACGCCTACGCGATAGTGACTGTGCGGCTGCGGCGTGAAGTTACACACCGTCAAAATAAATTCATCGCTCTCTTTGTCAAAGCGAATAAACGAAACGACGCTGTGCTTGTTATCGCTACAGTCCACCCAAGAGAAACCCTCTTGAGAAAAGTCTTGCGTATACAAAGCAGGCTCACGACGATACAGGTAGTTCAGCCGCTCAATGCAGTACTTTAGTTTTTTGTGCGCATCAAACTGCAACAGATGCCACTCCAAGTCACCCCACACGTTCCACTCGCTCCACTGACCAAATTCCATGCCCATAAACATGGTCTTTTTGCCAGGGTGCGCGTACATGTAGGCAAACAAAGCCCGCAGGTTCGCCATTTTCTGCCAGTCATCGCCCGGCATTTTGCCAATCATGTGGCTCTTGCCGTGCACCACCTCATCGTGAGAGAGCGCCAGCATAAAGTTCTCGCTAAAGGCGTACCAAATGCTGAAGGTAATGTTGTTTTGGTGAAACTGGCGGAACCAAGGGTCCATCTCGAAGTAGTCGAGAATGTCGTTCATCCAGCCCATGTTCCACTTTAGGTTGAAGCCTAAGCCGCCGACATAAGTAGGCCAGGACACCATCGGCCATGAGGTAGATTCTTCAGCAATAGAGAGCGCACCGGGATAGTGGCTAAAGAGAACGTGATTTACTTGCTTAAGGCACTCTGCCGCCTCAATGTTTTCACGGCCGCCGTATTCGTTGGCAACCCATTCACCCGGCTTGCGGTTGTAGTCCAAATACAGCATAGAGGCCACCGCATCTACGCGAATGCCGTCAATGTGGTACTTATCAAACCAAAACAGCGCGTTAGTAATCAAAAAGTTACGGACTTCGTGGCGACCGTAGTTGAACACCAAAGTGCCCCATTCCTTGTGCTCACCGCGCCGAGGATCGGCATGTTCGTATAGGTGCGTACCGTCAAAAAAGGCCAGTCCGTGACCGTCTTTAGGAAAGTGGCCCGGTACCCAGTCCACAATAATGCCGATGCCGTGCAGGTGGCACTGATCAACAAAGTACATAAAGTCTTCAGGCGTGCCGTAGCGAGAGGTTGGGGCAAAGTAGCCCGTGACCTGATAGCCCCAAGAACCATCAAAAGGATGCTCTGCGATGGGCATCACTTCAATGTGCGTAAAGCCCATTTCCTGAACGTAAGGAATCAGCTTGGCGGCCAGCTCTCGATAGGTTAAGACGCGAGCACCGGGCTTGAGATCAGACACGGTGACCACAGGCGCGTCGCTGCCGTCGGCATTTTTGGCAGGCTCAGCCGAAGGAGCATGCAGCCAGGAGCCTATATGCAGCTCATATACCGAAACAGGCTGGCTCGTAGCGTCCGTTTGGCGGCGGTGCTCCATCCAGTCATTGTCATGCCAGCTATAGTCGTTTAGCTCAGCAACAATAGAGGCTGTCTTGGGCCGCACTTCCTGGTGGAAGCCGTAAGGGTCAGACTTTTCGTAGATATGGCCGTCTAAATTTTTGATCTCGTACTTATAGGAGTCGCCTACTTTTAGCTGAGGGACAAACAGATCCCAAATGCCGCCGCCGCCTTTTCGCATCTGGTGCTGGCGACCGTCCCAGCTATTAAAGTCGCCCAGCAGCGATACGCTGCGCGCATTCGGTGCCCATACGGCAAAATATACGCCGGTTACGCCATCTTTTGTAATCGGGTGCGCGCCCATCTTTTCATAGATGCGCTGGTGATTGCCTTCTGCAAATAAATGAACGTCAAAGTCGGTAAATTCGGGCGACTTAAAGGCGTAAGGATCGTAAACGACGTGCTCGCTGGCTCCTTCCTTGTAGCGAATTTGGTAGTTGGCTAGCTCTTCTACGTCAATGGTGGCTTCAAAAAACTGCGGATGCTGATCGTTGCTCATGGCATACTCCTTGCGAGCATCCGGCAAGATGACCCAGGCCACGTCAGCTTTGGGTAAGTAGCTGCGAACGACCCAGGCTTTTTTGCCGTCTTGCTCAATAGGATGGGGACCTAGCACCTCAAAAGGATTTTGATGCTGGTTCCAAACAACCCGTTCAATCTGCTCAAGAGCAATCGTTGACGACATATAAACTTCCTGACCCGCGTAGTTTTTAAGTGGACTCTAGTTATGTAAAGCTCGTTTGATATGTCTGTTAGCTTAACAAAACTTAGTGCGTTTGCAAGCCATTCAAACCAAAGCTATTCAGACCAAAATCATCTTACGTCTAATGTGCGAGCCAATTATGTAGAGGTGCAACATCAGCAAGCATCTATCGGTAGCTATGGACGGTAGCTATGGAATAAACGGGATGATAGGCCTAATCGTGCTTCGCACCTGAAGTAGAAATATGAGGTAGCGAATATCGTTGCTGACAATATTGCCGCCAGCAGGCGCTTCTAGCTCATCTTGCAGGCGAGCGTATTCGTCTGCGCTCAGGGGTTCTCCTGTTAAAGGCGATCGCGCCCCGGTAATAATCTCCGTCCGCAATATTTCCTCAGGAATATCTTCAGCCATCTCTGCGACCGGCAGCGCCCCCTCACGCGCAGCAACAGCCCCATCGGGTTCAACCGTCACAGCCTGCGCCGCTAGCATCAGATGACTCCACAGCAGCACCGTCGCGCCTGCGCAGAGGCCTAGCCGAATACCCATAAACCTTCTATTTTCAAGACAGCTTTCATAGTGTCCCACAAGATACTAGTACAGCCGCGCAAGTATCATAAATTGATGAGACGTCAATTTAAAGGGACACCTCTGAGCTATGAATTTTATCCAAAAGCGTTTTACGGCAGAAAACGCTCACCCTCAAGGCGCTCGTCAGCAGCCTTACTCAATAGCCAAAGGTTTACTCGCTGCGGCTGTTTTAGCGGGCGTTGCCGGTGTCGCTAGTCAGGCTGCATTCGCTCAGTCGCTGCTGCAAAAGCAGGGCAACTTAGCGCCGATGGAAGACACCTACACCTTTGAAGGGGAGTCGGGTCAGGCGATGACGATTGAATTGCAGAGTGAAGACTTTGACACGGTGCTGCTGCTCAAGGGCCCAGACGGCGAGATTGTAAATTCTAACGACGACTTCGGCGGCACGCTGAACTCTACGATTGTGGTCGAGCTGCCGGAGTCAGGTGAATATAGCGCGATCGCCACCTCCTTTTCCGGTCAGGGCGGCAGCTACCAAATTGAAGTGCGCCCCGCTAGTGAATACGAGCAGGTATTTAGCCGCGCCTATGAGCTTGCTTTATCCGAAGAGTACGACGATTCAATTGAAGCCTACACCGCTGCGATTGAGCTCAACGACGCTGACCCCGGCGCTTACTTAGGTCGCGCAGAAGCCGTCATCAACAAAGCCTATGTCTTTGCAGATACAAGCATTAACGGCCCCGACGATTTGCCAGAAGCGGTCATTACCACTGTTGTTGCCGACTATCTTAAAGCCGCTGACCTGCTAGAGCAGCAGGGACAAACCGGCCCCGCCGAGTCCTTACGGGAGCAAGCCCAATACTTTACGGGTGAATCGCCTGCACCTCAGCCCGTTCAGCAGTCTCCTAATGTTGAAGATCCTGATATTGAGGCGCCGACTGAAGCACCTGCTGATGTAGAAGCGCCTATTATTGATGAGCCAATTCCCGTTGAGCCCGATGGTGGCATTGGCGATGGCGCAACACCATTGCCCGCGCCGCCTGCCCAGTAGACTCAAGCAGCTAGTCAATCTAAATTAAGCTAGGACTACGGCGCGTCCTTTTGCAGCACGCCGTCTTTCTCCACCAGTTCATGAACGAAAGAACGATGGCCGCACTGAGAGCAGGCTGTCGTTCTTTGTTTTTCACTGCGTTCGTCAATGGCGGGCGTGTCCCAGGTAATGTAGACGCGATCGCACTGCGGACACTTCACCGTAATTGTCTTAGGGGCCATCGCATTTTGTTCCTGTTGATTTGAGCGTGTGCTGGTGAGCGTTGTTCATAGGGTAATGCTTTCAGAGACTGACGCCTACAGATAGTTAATGGATAGAATAAGAAAAAATCACCGCTGAAGGTGAACAGTCACGGTAGATTAAAGATCTCAAGCCATACGCGAGGATCTTTCACATGAGCGCAGCTGCCACAACCACATCAACGCCAGCCTTTTGTGAGGGAATTCAGCACTTTGGCGATCGCCCGCCCGAGTTTGAAAAATACGGAAAAGAAGCTGCGATCGCCCCAAACCAGACCGCCATCTCTTCCCCATCAGATCCCGCTGCTATCTACCAAACCCGCCTCGCCGCCGACGCCCTGCGCTACCTCACCCTGCGCACCACCGCCAGCAAGCAGTCCGGCCACCCCGGCGGATTTGCCAGCATTGCCGATGCGATCGCCGCTCTGATCATGCTCGGCTACAAAAACCTCATCACCGAAGTGGGTCACCACGCCCCCGGCTTCTACAGCACCGTCTTCATGGACACCTCCCTAGAAGCTATGGGCATCACCACCGTCCAGCAGCTAGGCGACCGATTTCGCGAAACCCACGGCCTTCTCGGCCACCTCTCCGGCCAAATCCCCGGACTCCTCAGCCCCGCAGGCCCGCTCGGCCAGGGTCAGCACTTCGCCATGGCCGCGGCCAAGCTTCATCCCGACCAGCTCTTTCCTGTCACCATTGGCGACGGCGGACTGGGCGAACCCTACATCATGAGCAGCTTCGGCCACTTCAACACCATCTACCCCAACGTCACCAACTACCTCCCCATCCTGGTCTGGAACGGCTACTCTCAAGAGCACCACAGCATCGTTTCCACCTACAGCAACGAGCAAATGGTGGCCTACTGGAGCGGCAACGGCTTTGCAGAAGTGATTCTCGTAGACGCTAAAGCATACGACGACGCCAATCAAGACGGCGCTTACGTAGACAGCACCGCCTTTTCAGACAAGCAGCGCACGGCCTTTACGCAAGCCGTTCTAGAAGCTACAGACAAAGCCGCAAAGTCAGCGCTAGGCGGCACGCAGACAGTGCTCATTGTAAAACAGCTCAAAGGCGCAGGCGTCCATAAGCGAGGATCGCAATCTCACAACCTGTATCCCGGCGACAGCCTAGAAAAAGACTACGTAGTCGCCGCCCTGAAAGCACGCGCACTCTCACCTGAGGCCTGGGAACTCGTCCGCACTAACTTTGTTCGTTCTCACGGTGGCCCCGCTGCTAAAACTGCCGTCACCGAGTCCGAGCTGGCGTTAGCTGACCTGGGAACGCTGCCGCTAAACGAGTTTGAAGTCGGCAGTGACAACAAACAGGTCGCCACCACCGCGATGGGCGTTTTAGTTGGCTACGTCGGCAAGCAAGATCCTAACTTTGTGGTGACCAACGCAGACGGCAATGCAGCCTCGGGCATCAACAACATCAACCAGGCGCTGAAAATTATTCATCCGACCCAGGACGATACGTATTTCCAGGGGCCAAAAGGACAGGTATACGAGCCGCTGAGCGAAGATGCTTGCGCGGGACTTGCCGCCGCGCAGGCCTTGATGGGCGCTCGCAGTCTGTGGTGTTCTTACGAATCATTTGCCATTAACGGTCTGCCCATCTGGCAAACCACCACGCAGGCAATGACCGAACTACGCCGCGCTACGCCCTCTACCATCTGTTTGTTCACCGCTGGCGCATTAGAGCAGGGCCGTAATGGATGGACGCACCAGCGGCCTGAAATCGAGAACTATTTTGCGGCCATGATGCGCAACGGCAATATCTTTCCGCTATTTCCAATTGATGCCAACAGCATTCAGGTCTGCTACGACTGGGCGCTAACGACCAAGAACAAAGGCATCACCATCACGGCCAGCAAATCGCCTTTGCCAATTCGGACAACGTTTGAGCAGACAAAAGAAGCCTTGGCAAAAGGTGCGATCGCTCTCCAAGAAACCCCCGGCAATAAAACCGTTGTCTTCGGCGTAATCGGTGACATGATGCTCATCCCCGTGCTAGATGCCGCCAGAGCCCTCAACGAACAGGGCATTGGCTCCAAAGTGGTGGCCATCGTCAACCCTAGACGGCTCTACCGCCCCAGCGACGTGGCTTGGGAAAGCTGCTCAGAAGCCGATGGTGACTTTATGAGCGATGCAGACTTTGACGCGCTATTCGGTGGCGATGCGTTAATTGGGGTAACCGGCGGCTCTAGTGCGATGGTGGAGCCGTTGATGTTACGAAGCGCTGCGCCGCGTGATGTGATGGCGTGGAAGCGGGGTGAAACCACGGCAAGTGCAGGACAGCTGTTCGCACTTAATGGGTTGACCGCAGAGAAACTGGCGGATCGGGCTAAGATATTGTTGCAAAGCTGAGAGAAGGTATTAGCTGAGTAGCATAGGTGTTGAACGCGCAGCCACCTTTTTCTTCACAGCCTAAAGTAAATCCCCTCCACTAAAAACACAAGCCCCTAAGCAGGCACCACAGGTTCAAACCGCTCTATCCACTGCTGGCTCAACTTGCTTAGCTGCGCTCTTTCCTCTGCACTCAAACCATCAGGGTCAAAACGGTAGCGATAGTGCAACGCCAAAACTTCAGCGAGGATAGTATCTTGCGATTGTGGAATGTGTGACGCTAACCGTATATTCCACTGCAAAAGAGATTCGGCAGGCGATCGCCCCAATCCTTCCCTCTCAAGCCGCTGCTCAATCTGATAAAACGCCGAATCTAATCCCTGCTGAACCGGTCGATTGTCCACGCTCTCGTCTTCCAGCCGCTTCACCTTTTGCGCCTTAAACTGCTGAGAAGATCGCCAGATTAAGTATCCAAACACAGGCGTCATTAGCAGAATCACTTCAACAACGCTCAACTCTCCCAGCTGACGAATTCTCAAAGTGATTTGAAAGCCCACAAACGCAAACAAATCGGGAACCACCTGAAACGCCGATGTCATCGCCTGCTCCTGCGCGGCCCAGTCGGGCGGTGTCGTGTCTAATGTCTGCCATTTCCCATCCAGGTACACTAGCGTCCAGGCATGGGCATCGCGGCTGCGCACCACATACTGCTGCTCTAAGTTGCTAAATTCATGTGCAGAATAGCCCACAGCATAGCGGGCGGGAATACCTGCACCGCGCAAAAGCAGCGCCGTCGCACTCGCAAAATATTCGCAGTGGCCCGCCTTTGTATTAAGCAAAAAGTCCGAGACTGGCGCTGTGTTCGTCCTTGGCCGCAAAAGATCAAGAGAGTATTTGAACGTTTGGAAGTAAGCCGCGATCGCCTGCACTTTCTCCTGATCTGACTTGCCCTGTCCCACCTTCCCAACAATGGCCAAATCTGCCAGCGTCTTCTCAATAGCCGCCGTATCCACTTTAGGAATCTGCAAATCTATTGCAGTAGGTGGCGCTTCTAGCGATAGCACACCTTTCGCATCACCAAACTGAACCTCATAAGCGAAGTCTCCGACCGCATCCACCTGCACTGCGCCGTACTGGTTCTGCTGCATCTCTTCAACCGGCAGCTTTGTAATTTTAGACGTTCCCCAGGGCAGCGTCAGCACTTCCTTACCGCGCTCTAAATGAGTAAAAATCGTAATTGCAGAACTTCGATCGCCAGACTGAGCCAGAATCCAGTCACCCTCCTCATCTCCAGGCGGCACGTCTTGAAAAATCGAATTGTCTGCGGTCCAGGTAGAAAGCTGGTACTGGTTATAAGTGGCTTCTCTTAGCAGCAGTGGAAAAGTAGACGACTCGGCAGCCTTTGGCGTATTGACCCGAAAAGCAATTCGATTAGAAAGCTTGAGCCTGCCAACCGATCCCATTTGCGTAGCGCTGCTGGTCGGATCTATCGAACCGGTCGATAAACTACCGAGCATTGCATACACTCGTGTCTGTAGCTGACGCTGGAAATGAGAAATTTGCAAATGGCCTGCAAAGCCCAGCCCTGCCGACAAACAAAATAGCAGTAGCCAGAGGACAGGGGCCGATCGCTTGGGTCTGAGTGTCCAGAGAAACAGGGCCGTAGCAACGGTAGCGACAACGTAAAAGCTGTAGCCGTCACTATCAGCGGCGCTAGCAGCCAGTATGCAGAGTGCAAAGTAGAGATAGTGCAGATTAATAGGATTGTCTTTGCGGCGGATGCCCTGCTTGAGTAAGTAAGGATTCGAGAACCCGTCGCGCAGCTGTTCTAAAACGCCGATGCCGTAGGTTTGCACCATCAGCAGTGGAAAAGCTGAAACCGGCAGCCATTGCAGCAGCGTATATATGAAGAGGGACTTTTGGGTAATGATGACGACAACAAATACGGCCAGTAAAATAACGCCACAGAGCTTAGCCACTTCTTTGATATCTTTGAGCGACAGAGCCCAGCGCTGCTGCACGATATAACGGGCCTCTAGCGCCAAAATCATGGGCAGTGCCACGAAAAGAAGATTCGTTTGCCATCCCCATAAGGCGATCGCCAAGCTACACAAGCTCGCATTACTCAGCATAAATAAGGGTCTAGAAGCTCGGCTATTAGCTGATTTCAAAGCGTCCACAGATCCTCTTGAATACTACCCACATGCAAAACGTGAAGGCTGCTTTGACGGTCACGCAAACAGCTCATATCAACAGATTCGCTCAGTCCTTTTTCACCCGAGATCACTAGCACTAGCGTTGGAATACGAGCCGATTGCAGCTGTTCGACTAGCTTCTTGCGATCGCCATCCCAGTCTAAAAACACGCAGATGCATCCGCTCAGCATCGAAAGTCGCCCCTGCACCACCGGCAGCAGCGAATCAAAAGCTTTATCCTGACAGGGCATCACTGAAGCCAATAGCTCCAACAGTCGTTCGGTATTGCCCAGGCTGCGACCCGATGTAAAAGAATGCGCTTCGGTGCCCGTAAATACCAAATCTAATAGAGACTCTTGGGTTTGAATCTTATAGGCAAGAGAGGCTGCGATCGCCACAGCCTCTTCCATCACCTCGCTATGCGTCTCCGACTGAAATGTGTCCAAAATCAGCGCATGACGCACCGAATACTCCGACTGCTCCTCTTTTACAATCGGCTTTCCCGTCTTCGCCCAGCTTTTCCAATGGATCTTACGCGGCGAATCTCCTGGCCGATACTCCCTCAAAGCCCGAAACTCTTCCGAATCTCCAACAGAAGCCGCCAGCGCTAGCCCACCTGACTGATGCCTGCGCCCACCCGGCAGCTCAATCTCTGGCAGCTGATAGCGCTTCGGCAAAATTAAAACCGCCTGAGGTTGCAAAATCGTTACGCACCGGTTCACGAACCCCAGCGGATCAGGGCAGGCAATGGTTAGCTTTTTAAACTGCAACAGTCCCCGGCGCAGCGGCACAACTTCACCAGCTATCTCCGCTTCCTGACTAGCAGGCAGTTCAGGAAGCGCGATCGCAGAAGAAAAAACCTGCTGCCTTTGAGACATTAATCTTAGCCAAGCACGCCGCTTCTGACGTCTGCTCGTTCTTCCTTTTGATATTCTATTAAAGTCCTCAAAGCTTGGAAACGCATCTAAAAACGTCTCAGTCAAACTTAGTCCTTTTCTGTTCTGTTGAGTCGTGTTGTGTAAAAGTACACGATACGTCAGCGGTATGCCGACGGTTCCAAATCGGGGGAGCCGTCGCGTTGCGCTGAAGCGGTATCGGCCAAAGCGACTGCTGGCGATCGCAACGCCCAAAAGCGCCAGCAGAAAAGCAAACACCTGATAGGAGACACTTCGCTTAATATCCAGCCCAATCAGGCCAAAAAACAGCAGGCAGCAGAGCAAACCCAGCCCACCCGGCGTAAATTGCCGAGTAACCCACTGCCGAAGAAAATAATTAAGGCGCAGTAGCCAATAGAAAAAGCGGTTCATAGCTTAAGCAGGCACCGGCAGCGTCTTGATAATGTCAGCGACCACATGCTCAGCTGTCTTCCCAGCAAAATGCGCCTGAGGCTCCATCACCAGCCGGTGAGCCAACACCGGCACCGCAATCTCCTGAATCTGGTCAGGCGTTACAAAATCGTAGCCATCAAACAACGCTAGCGCCTGTGCCACCTTCATCAACGCCAAAGATCCGCGCGGACTTGCGCCCAGCAACACACCTTCTGCATGACGCGTGGCATTGACAATATCAACAACATACCGTTTTATTTCAGGACTCACGCGAACGGCGCGCACCTGCTGCTTAAGCACAAAAATATCTTCGAGAGAAAGACATCGCTGAAGCTGTTCAATCGGATGAGTCCCCATTTGGTTCGATAGAATTTCAACCTCACTCTCTGGAGAGATGTAGCCCAGCCGAAACTGCAACGCAAACCTATCCATTTGCGCTTCAGGCAAAGGATACGTGCCCCGAGCGTCTACCGGATTTTGAGTGGCAATCACAAAGAACGGAGCCTGCAACTTCTTTAGCGCACCATCAATGCTAACTTGAGACTCAGCCATCGCCTCTAGCAGCGCAGACTGCGTGCGGGGAGACGCTCGGTTAATTTCATCTGCCAGAACGATATTGGCAAAAATAGGCCCTTCATGAAAATGAAACGTCCGTTTCTCAGGATCTAAAATAGAAACGCCTAAGATATCTGAAGGCAAAAGATCAGGCGTGAACTGAATGCGCTTAAATGAGATATCCACAGAGCAGGCCAGCGCCTTTGCTAGCGTTGTTTTGCCAGTACCTGGATGATCTTCTAGCAAAACGTGTCCGCCACTAGCAAATGCAGCTAAAAGCTTACGAATGGCCACAGGCTGACCTTTCACGACCTTTTGGATATTGTCGGAAAGGCGTTGGTAAACATCCTGACCGCGAAGGTCAGTCATATCAAAGGATGGAGTGGCTGTTGAGACGGCTGGCAAATTCACAAATGATCCCGATGGGTGCACAGCCTCAGCGTACCCATAATCATATTCTCTTTATGGATAGTGTATTCAACTAATCATCAGGCTAATCACCGGATAGTGTACTCAGTTAATTGCCAAGTTTTTCTCACTATCTTGTTTAAATCCGAAAGAGTAAGGTAGTATTGTTTCTTGTGAACGTCAACAACAATTTTTATTCATGGCAGCAACCGTCTTACCTCAGTTAGAAGAGATAATTTCAGACATTACCGAGCAAGAATCCTCCTTGGAAGCTCAGCTATCTGAAACCAGAGCAAAGTTAGAGGCCGTCAGATCCGTCCTTTCTTTGTTTGATGGATCTGAATCCGCAGCGCCTGCCGAAGCAGCCTCTGCCACTTCTAAAGCCCCAGAGAAAGCTCCAGAGAAAGCCCCAGCCGCAGCCAAATCTACGGCTAAAGCCAAAACAACTCGAAAAGCCAAAACTGAGTCAAAAGGAACAAAGGCCAAGAAAGATGGCCGCGCAGCGAGCTGGCAGAAGTACACCCGCGAAGGTGTAGGCGATCAGCCGATGCCAGAATCTGTCCGACTCATTTTGGCAACACAGCCATCAAGAGACTTCAAAATCGCAGAAGTGATGTCAAGCCTGTTTAGTGACGAAATGCCTAAAAATCAGTACCTTAAGGCACGTAACCGGGTTTCAAACATTCTCTCCGGCGGCGTCCGCAGTGGTGACTGGTACAAAGGTGAGCGAGGTGCCTACCGCCTAACCGAAAAGAACGGTTAAGCCAGAAACGCAGATATAGAAGGGCCGCCGCGAGCTATCGTTGGCGGCTCAACGTATAAAACGGCCCGTAAAATATACCAGTAAACGTAACGCCCAGCCTCGCGATCAAAATCCTGCAAGCGCAGCAGTAACAGCATTGGTAGTCTTTAATACCAATGCTTTTTAGCCTCAACCATCTTTTGGAATCTCAAAAACTTTTCTCTAATTTAGAGCCTACCGGCGACACCCTTCAACATCGTCCAGGTAGCTTGCTCAGCAGTATTTCTCTAGTCGCTGGCACCACTATTGGCGCTGGCATTCTCGCACTTCCAGCCGCAACGCTTCCTGCGGGCCTATTACCTTCCACAGCACTAATGATTGGCGTATGGCTGTATATGGCCATATCTGGCCTGCTAATTGCAGAAGTCAACTTGCAGACCATGCAGCAGCTCGGCAAACCCTATATGGGATTTATGGGCACCGTGCAGCACCATTTGGGGAAAGGAGGTTTCGCGATCGCCTCCATCCTTTACATATTCAATCACTACGCCCTCCTAATCGCCTACACGGCTCGCGGCGGTGACATTCTCGCTTCAGCAGTCATCCATCTAGCCACTCTGCCTACTGCGTCGTTGTGGTGGGGTCACATAGTATTCACTGCCGTTTTAGGCAGCGTTCTATTTTTCAGCTCTCAGCAGAGAGTAGGGCAGCTCAACAGCGTGCTGCTGACTGTCGTCCTCATCTCTTTCCTAGGTTTGCTAGCGTTATCGGTGCCGCAAGTTCGCACAGAGCAGTGGGCAAGCCAGCATTGGAGCCAGGTGAGCGTGGCGATTCCAGTGATGTTTGTTGCTTTCGTGTATCACAATGTTGTGCCTGTAATCACCACACAGTTAGAAGGCGATCGCGCAAAAGTCACCCAGTCTATCTTATTCGGCTCGCTCATTCCGCTCCTCCTTTTCCTGCTCTGGAATGCAGTCATCCTTGGCAGCGTTTCACCCACAGTAGGCACTATCGATCCTATCGAAGCGCTACGTAGCAGCACCCACAATCCACACATAGGTGCTGCCATCTCAGTTTTTTCGGAGTTTGCTATTATCACCTCGTTCATTGGGTTTGTCTACGGCCTGCTGAATTTCTTTGAGGACATCTTTCAAAACAATGCTCGCGCCCCCCGAAAAAGGCTTGCTATCTACGCATTAGTGCTTATTCCGCCAGTTGCACCTTCCATACTTGGCCCTAATATCTTCTTTTCGGCTATGGACTTTGCCGGTGCTTTCGGCATCTCCGTTTTATTTGGTATTATTCCAGCCGTCATGGCTTGGAAGCAGCGCTACCAGCCTATAGACGCTGTTTCTGTAGATGCGCTCTCGCCTATGGTTGGCGGTGGCAAAGTCACTTTATCGCTTGTCATTGGCCTCGCGGCAACCGTATTTGGAGAACATCTGCTGATGGTTACAGGCCTGCTTTAGCGAAAAAATTCTCATTCCAGCAGCGGCTATGTTATTTGTTCATCTATGCCGATTTAGTAGCCTATCTCTACCTATTGTTAGAAGAGAAAATGTTTTTTTACAGACTAAAGTAATGGCTGTTGAATCGGAAATAACTTAATTTATGATGAACATGTTGAGCGCGATCGCCCAGAAATTCGTTAAAGCAATAAGCACCTTGAAGCTACAGCGTTTCGTTGCAGCGGGTTTCGTTGGCTTATTTTTACTGACCACCAGCGTAGATACAGCTGATATTCCTGCTAGTACAAAGAGCATGCTAAACGACATGATCGCGCGCGGTGAAACAGGGCGCCCTGTCACCACGGCCCAGTGGCAAGCTGAAAACGAAAAGCTACAAGGCGATCCTGCAAAGCAAGCTGAACGGATTGCAAAAGAATCCGCAGATGCTGTCGGTGAAATGGCAGAAATCTATCCCGGCAATGCAAAGTCTGTTCTACCTGGGATGGAAAACGAGTCGCTAGAAAGAGACGACTAAGCCTGCGGCCTCCCGAACAATCGATTGGGATAGCGTCGTTTAAGCAGCGTGGGACACCGCAATCATTCAGTGCCAAAAACTCAAGAGAAATTAGCTGATGTGTTTATCAATAATTCTGGCGAGTTCCGGCACGGCGGTGACCACATCCTGCTTTACTGACTTTCGTAGCTTGTGATAGGAAGCGCCTACAATGCCGCCGCCGTTTCGAGCAATTCGAGCGTCAGTTGTACTCAGCAAAATATCTGCTGTGCGATCGCTATGCTCACTCAAGTAGCCAACCGGATCGCCCGCAGCTTCACCCTCATTCCAAATGGGCTCAAGCGCCGTCATCGCCTCAGGCAGTAGCCGCTTAATGGCACCCGGTACATAGTCACCACCTAAGCCTTTCACCACGCCATAGGTCGCTTTAAGCGCCATTCCAGAGAGTCCGCCTTTGGCTGCAACTTGCTCGTCAATCAGATATGTACAATCGGTGACAATGCCGTCGCGAACTGATTTGTCTTTAATTTTGCTGGTGAGTTCCATACTAGAGTCAGTTGACTAAAAATATAATATTCCTTAAGGGTTCCACAGTGATAAGAAACCATCTGGTATAGATGCTTTCTGTAGGATGCCCTCACCTTTGCCTCTGCTATATGAGGCATGAATACTGTCTTGGGAAAAGACTCGCAACCTGTCTTCTACGTTCCCTTCCAAACAAAATCCAGACAGACTAGGTTCAGCGCTACTCTGAAAAGCCTCTCTGAAAAGCCTCTTTGGAAATTTTTGCCACGAGGGTGGCCATATTTCAAGGAGGAATACAGCCGCATTGGGTGAGCGACAAGACAGCAACTAGCTCAGATAGCCTGATCTATTCTAAATATCTGCTCAGCAGGCTTTGCCCCTGCCAGCTTATCCCAATTAATTTCAGCTAAAAATTCTTCACGATCAGCGGTCTCTACAACATCTACGCCCCATTCGCCAGTTTGCAAAGAAAGATGAGAACCGGTTGGAGGCGTTGTTTTTTCACCACCGAGCGCCATCACGTAGAATCCATCTTTTTTGTGCTCTGTGCGATAGGTAGCGATCGCGTCTACACAAAGCTGTCCGACATCTTTAGGCGCTAGCTTACTCGCTTCATAGCGCACTTCAACAACCCAGTGTGGATTCTCAATAGCGCTACAGCGAACATCCGCATTGTCTGCCAGTCCGTTCGTAAACACCTCCACAAATTCTTCTCTATTCAAAGGATGAACTTCGCCTGCTGTGAGCGCAAAGTTGTGAGAAAGCAGCATCCGACCGTCAAGATTATCTGTCATAGTAAATCGTTGGGCAACGTTCTGGTATCAAGATCGTGTATTAGCTTATCTGCTTTTGCCCACCGTGGCACCTGCGTATTGTGCTTCTCTCTCAAGACACTCGCTTTTAAGCGCTGGCGCATCTGCCGAAAATTTTCATGAAAACAGCCCTCTTTCAGCCTTCTTTTCCGTTCTCACCTGCGAAGCTTCCCATCTTTTACGGATGGATTATCCTAATTGCCAGCGTCTTAGGCGTGATGACCAGCATTCCGGGTCAAACCATTGGCGTTAGCGTATTTACAGATCATCTAATTGCGGCAACGGGCCTATCGCGTCTAGATCTATCCAACGCTTATTTAGTCGGCACGCTAACCAGCGGATGCCTGCTGCCATTCGGCGGAAAGCTGCTAGACCGTCTGGGCTCTCGTCGAATTGTGGTACTCGCAGCCGTTGGCTTAGGGCTGACGCTGTGCTATTTGACCGTATGCGATCGCCTCTCTCTTTTCTTCAGCACCGTGCTTCCCTTTAACGCTCCCCCGATTGCCGCTGTCCTCTTAGTTTTGGGCTTTGTCAGCCTACGATTTTGCGGTCAAGGCATGCTCACCATGACCAGCCGTACGATGCTAGGCAAATGGTTTGAGCAAAAGCGCGGTCTCGTGTCAGGGATTGAAGGCATTTTTGTTGCGTTTGGGTTTGCGATCGCCCCCAAGTTTTTCAGCTGGGCTATTGAGCTGGTAGGCTGGCGCGGCACCTGGCTCACGCTAGCAGTCGTCGTCGGCCTCGGTATGAGCACCCTCGGCTGGCTACTTTTTCGCGATAATCCTGAAGCCTGCGGCCTGCGAATGGATGGCGAGCCCTCGCAAAACTTGCCACGATCTGAAGCTCAGCTATCCGAACTATCCGACCCACTCCCCACCGAGCAGCAGCTATGGGGCGTACCGAGAAACCAGGCGATCAAAACCCTCGCCTTCTGGGCCGTCACCTTAGCCTTCGTTTCACAGGCACTTTCTTCTACAGGCATCACGTTTCACATCATCAGCATTGGCGCAAAGTCAGGCATCTCACGGCTCGAAATCGTTAATATTTTTGTGCCTATCGCCGTCGTTTCAACCACCGTCGGATTCATCGTCGGGCTAGTGTGCAACCGCGTTCGACTTCAGTTCATTTTTATGTTCATGATGGTGTTTCAGGCCATAGGCATTGCCGCGATCGCTAATCTCTCCACGCCTGGAATGATTATTCCAGCCACCCTTGGCCTCGGCGTCAGCGGCGGCTGCTTTGGCACCCTCACGACCGTAGTGCTCCCTCGATTCTTTGGCCGAGCCCACTTAGGAGCTATTTCTGGCGTACAGATGATGGCGGTCGTGATCGGTAGCGCTATCGGCCCTTCTTTGCTGGCAAATGTAGAAGCCGCAACAGGATCTTACGCCGGAGCGCTTTATGCCTGTTGCCTGTTCGCACCGGTTGTCATTGTGATGATGGTATTTGTGCGATCGCCTACCGCAGCAGTCTCAAACAAATAAGCACTACCGACTCTCTTTCTCCATTGGATTTTGAAGAACAACTAAGCTGCGAGCAGCGACAGGAATCTTATCGTTTTTGCGGAAAGATTTTGTACGTTTGACGAAGCCCTCTGTTTTAGTGTCCATCAGTAAGCGCCATTTGTGATCGCGCACGTCCTCAGGCAGTGAAAACTCCAACATATCGTAGTGAGCGTTAAACATCAGCAAAAAGCTATCGTCTAGTACCTGCTCCCCTCGGTGCGAAGGGGTTGCAATCTCCTGTCCGTTCAAGAACACCGTCAGCGTTTTTACAAAGCCTGCGTCCCATTCATCCTGCATCGCGTGGCCATCAACGTTAAACCAGCCGATATCACTAATGCCAGAGCCATGAATTTCACGCCCATAGAACCAGTGACGGCGGCGAAGCACCGGATGATCGTGTAGCAGCTTAATCAGCTTTTGGGTGTAGCGAAGCAGGTCTTTGTTGGCATCGGTTAAGTCCCAGTTAATCCAGGAGAGTTCGTTGTCATGGCAGTAGGTATTGTTGTTTCCACCTTGCGATCGCCCCATTTCATCGCCCGATAGTATCATCGGTACGCCTTGAGAAAGCATCAGGGTTGCTAAGAAATTTCGCTGCTGCCGCGCTCTTAGCTGCAATACGTTATTCTTGTTCGTTTTTCCTTCTGCGCCGCAGTTCCAAGATCGGTTGTGTTCTTCTCCATCTCGATTGTCTTCTCCGTTTGCATCATTATGCTTATTGTTGTAGCTCACCAAATCACGCAGCGTGAACCCGTCGTGCGCGGTAATAAAATTGATGCTGGCGTGCGGTCTGCGGCCCGTATGTTCGTACAGATCAGAGCTGCCGGTAAAGCGCAGCGCAAACTCTCCTAGCGTACTATTTTCCCCACGCCAAAAGTCTCGCACCGTATCGCGATACTGTCCGTTCCATTCCGACCACAGCAGTGGAAATTTGCCCACCTGATAGCCGCCATCGCCCACGTCCCAGGGCTCTGCGATCAGCTTTACCTTTGAGATTACGGGGTCTTGATGAATAATGTCGAAGAAGGTCGCGAGCGTGCCCACTTCAAACAGTTCGCGGGCCAGCGCCGAGGCTAAGTCGAACCGGAAGCCGTCTACGTGCATTTCTTCTACCCAGTAGCGCAGGCTGTCCATAATCAGCTTGAGCACCTGGGGATGGCTCATGCGTAGGGAGTTGCCACAGCCGGTGTAGTCCATGTAGTAGCGCTCGTTGCCTTCTACTAGTCGGTAGTAGGCAGCATTGTCAACGCCGCGAAAGCTGAGGGTTGGCCCCATGTGGTTGCCTTCGCCCGTGTGGTTGTACACCACGTCGAGAATGACTTCAATACCTGAGGCATGAAGCGATCGCACCATTTCTTTGAACTCACGCACCTGCTCACCGCCCATCCCAGCTGCGCTGTAGCCTGAATGCGGCGCAAAGTAGTTGAGCGAATCGTAGCCCCAATAGTTCGTGAGGTCTTTGCCGACCAGGTAGCCGGGTTTAGCATGAAAATGATGAATGGGCATCAGCTCTACAGCAGTGATACCGAGGCTCTTGAGATGCCGGATAGCGGCTGGATGGGCAAGGCCTGCATAGGTGCCCCGCAGCTTTTTAGGCACTTTAGGATGCTGCTTGGTAAAGCCTTTAACATGCGCTTCGTAGATAACGGTTTCGTTCCAAGGTGTCTGCGGTAGCTGGTCACCCTCCCAGTCAAAAGCCGTATCGACAACGACGCACTTAGGCATGGACTTGGCGCTGTCGTCTTCGTTGTAGCTCAGATCGTCGCCTTCGGTGTTCCAGCAGTAGCCGAAGGTGGGCTGGCCGGAGGTCACGTCGCCTGCGATCGCCTGCGCATACGGATCGATTAGTAGCTTATTAGGATTAAACCGGTGCCCGTTTTGCGGCTCGTACGGCCCATGCACGCGAAAGCCATATTGCTGTCCGGGCTCTACCCCGATAAAGTATCCATGCCAGACAAAGTTATAGACTTCGTTGAGCGCGTAGCGGGTCTCTTTGCCTCGCTTGCTAAATAGACACAGCTCTACTTTGGTGGCGTTTTCTGAAAAGAGTGCAAAGTTCGTTCCCGTACCGTCCCAAGTTGCACCTAAATCGTTTGCCGTGCCCGGTAGCTGCCGAATGTCCATACAAAATAATCAGTCTGTAGATATGATTCATTAGCATACCGTGCATTTTCTGCCTAAATGAGCACAAGGCGGCAGACTTCTATCCGTAGGTAGATCCTCTGGGTCAAGCTTGCCATAAATGTCTCTCTACTGGTAGCGAATATCACCAGCGGCAATCCGATCGAAGTATCGGTTAAGCACAGGCGATATGAGGCTATGCAGTCGCGTTAGGACGCCTATCTCTAGTCCAGGAGAAATCTCAAATTTGTTTTGCGACATGCCTTTTAAGATGACGCGAGCAACGTCATCGGCTGACCATAGCTTGGCCGTGGCAGTAATTTTTTTAGTGGCGGGTGGCTTGGTTTTATTTTCTTCAATAAGCTGAGGCGTGTCTGTGTCAGGAGGATAGGCGATCGCAACTTTTACACTCACGGGCTTCAGCTCAGCTCTAAGCGATTCGGCCAGCCCCCGCACGGCAAACTTACTGGGGCCGTAGGGGCTATAGCCATAAAGGCCTACGAGCCCTGCACCTGAAGAAATGACGACAATATGTCCCTTTTTTTGCGCTTCCATGGCGGGCAGCGCCGCGCGAATGCAGTAAAGGGTGCCAAAGTAGTTGGTCGCCATCGTTTGCTCGAATACTTCGATGGGAATATCTTGAAAGTAACCGGGCTGGGCGATGCCCGCGCTGGTGATGAGTAAGGTCGGTGGGCCGAGCTGTTCTATAGCGGCTTTTATGGCTTGCTCGGCCTGGAGGCGATCGCTCACATCTGCCGATAGTGTCAGCACTTTTTGAGCAAGGGACTTTCTCACCTGCTCAATCTCTGCTTGGGCTTCGCTTAGGCGTTTCTCACCCCGGGCAATGATGCAAATGTGCGCGCCTTGCTGGGCTAGCTGTCGGGCGATCGCCTTGCCGATGCCGCTCGATCCGCCTGTAATAATCGCGTGCTGTCCTGTTCTGTCAATAGAATTGTTCACAGCTTCTGTTGAACTGAAGTATTTGCCTGCTGGGCCATCCGTTTTTCAGCTTCGTCCTTAGCCGCGCTCAGCGATCCTTCTAGTACGTTGCGATAGGTGCTAAAAAACATACCTCTCGGTGAGCCGTTGCCCGGATCGATACTGACCTGGTGGGTTACTAACACTTGTTCGCCAACTTGTTCGAGATACCACACGCCTTTGAGAGCGTCTAAGTCTCCTTCTACCAAGCTAAAGTCAACCTGTTGTGGATAGGTCTCGTTAGACTCAATGGTAATTTGGCTACGGCTAGTAACAAACGGCAGAATAGGAACAACGTTTACCTGCTTGAACACCTTACGAGTGCCCTCTGACTCTAATAGGTCGCTGCTTTCCACATGAGGTAAAAATGCCTCAAAGTTATCGTAGTCAGTGAGTACCTGCCAAGCGTCTTCTAACGTTGCATTTACCAGAACGCGTGCAACAAACTCGCCATTTTCACCCGAAACAACAACTTGGCCGCCTTCCAGCATTGCTTTTTCCTGTGCGGGAAGCGTTTCAAGCGCGCTTTTCATGAGTGATACGGAGGCCTTGGGAGCAGCGTTGCTGGGCGTGCTTAGGGTCATGCCAATAGGCGCTGCAATGAGGAGAGCAATCGCGGTTAGTCTGCCGATAGAACGACTTTGCAAACGAGGATATTTGGAAAGAGCAGGAGAAAACATGCGGATGTGAGCCTCACACTTTTTATACTTTCTAGGTAGATGTATCACTGGCGCTAACATCATACCGAATTGATGCCGTAGTGTTCCCTTTGAAACGGATAATTCGGGAGGACGAGCTTGCTGTAGCTATTTTGGCCACCGTTTGGATAGAGAATCTTCCAGTCTATAGGTTCTCCTTTAGCGTAGGCTTGTGCCCAATACCGAAGCGAATCGGGTTCGGTGCCGAGGCTGAGGGTGGCGGTGTCGTCACTTTTCCAGCAGTCGGTAGTAGGGCGGCCAGAGAGGACGCTGATGAGAATTTGGCGGAGGTCTGAAACGGAGTGGGCGAGGATGGCGATGCGATGGGAGCAGTGCGATCGCCCGGTGCTAGCGGTAAAGCACAAGTCAGTGAGGTTGAGGTTCAGGTGAATAGACAGGTGCTGGGCGTAGAGGGCGATGAGCTGGGTGAGTGCGGTTGGGGTGCGCGCCGAGAGAGGGAATAGGCTCTGGCTCCGCTCGATCTCCGGGTGAGTGGAAACAGGCGTAGCTTTTGCTGGGGCGGATTGGACGATGAGGTGAGCGTTGGTGCCATTAAAGCCAAATGCGCTGACGCCAGCAGTTGTGGGCTGATGGGCTGAGGCCAGCGGTGCTGCATCTTTAGGGAGCTGGAACGGAAGCGTGCTCCAGTCAATATGTGAATTAGGCCTGTTTAGGTGAAGATTAGCTGGAATCTCTCGGTGCTCTAGTGAAAGAACGGCTTTGATGAGACCGGCAATGCCAGCGGCGGCTTCAGTGTGGCCAATGTTTGTTTTCACCGCGCCGAGTACCAGCGGCGTGCTGCGATTGGGGCCAAAGACTTGAGCAAGGGCAGCGATTTCTATAGGGTCGCCTAAAGCAGTGCCAGTACCGTGCGTTTCAACGTAGCTGATAGCTTCGGGTTCAATGCGGCTTTTTTCAAGTGCCTGGTGGATGACGGCGGCTTGGGCCACAGTGCTAGGGGCGGTGAGACCGTTGGTTCGTCCGTTGTGGTTGGTGGCCGATCCCAAAATGACGGCGTGGATGCGATCGCCTTCCCTCTGAGCCTCGCTAAGTCTTTTGAGGACGACCATTCCACCGCCTTCTGCGCGGCCAAACCCACTGGCAGCTTCGTCGAAGGTGCGGCAGCGGCCGTCGGGTGAGAGCATTTTGGCCTTGGAGAAGTTGATGCTGGCAGCGGGGGTGATGATGCGATTGACGCCGCCGACTAAGGCTATGTCGCATTCTTGCTGGCGAAGGCTTTGGCAGGCAAGGTGAACCGCCACTAAGGAAGAGGAGCAGGCCGTGTCTACCGCTAAACTAGGGCCGTTGATGCCGAGTAGGTAGGAGAGGCGACCGGCGGCGACGCTGTGAGTATTGCCGGTTGCAAGATAGGCATCGATGGACTGGGGAGACTGGGCAAGGAGCTGCTGCCAGTAGTCAATACTGCTAATGCCGAGGAAAACGCCGACGGGTTGGGCGGCGATCGCCTCTGGAGAAATAGCGGCGTGCTCCAGAGCTTCCCAGCCCAGTTCTAGGGCAAGTCGCTGCTGTGGATCGAGGCTGACGGCTTCGCGGGGAGAGATACGGAAAAAGGCGGCGTCGAAGTCGTATAGGTGAGGGATGAAGCCGCCTTGGTGAGAGATAGCCTTGCCGTACTCGTTGGGGTCTTCGCTGTAGTAGGTATCGGCTGACCAGCGGTTGGAAGGAATGGGGGCGATCGCATCTGTTTTCTTTTGCAACAGTTTCCAAAACGTGGCAGGGGTATCGGCCCCACCCGGAAAGCGACAGCTCATCCCCACAATTGCGACTGGCTCACGAGCGGCCTGCTCTATGTCATCTAGCTTGGCCTGAAGGGTCTTAAGTGCTAGCAGTGCTCGCTTAGTAGGCGATAGCGTGAATTCGACTTCTGGCGAGGTAGGTTTATCCATAATCCTATGGATTTTAGCAGACCTTAAATAGCGGTTTATCTGGTGTGGGTGAGTGCATCTCGGTCTCGAAAGACATAAGATGCGCTCACCTAAAAGCGTTACCTAGCTCTGCACCACACCGATATCAGCCCCTCCTGCAAAGCTGTTCTCAGCGAGGCCAAATACCTGTCCACCTTGCAAAACAGCTAGACTCTCTTCCATGCTCGTAGCACCTAGACTCATAGCGCTTTCTGAGTGCGAAACCATTGCACTTGTCAGTGCCAAATCACCTTCTAATAGGCTGTTACGCTCAGTGCTTGCGTCAAAGTTAAGAATCGCATCAGCACTGGTAGCCGCAATATCGCTCATTGCGAAGCTGGCTTCCGTATTGCCGGTAAGCTCATCGGTCTCAGATAGAAAACTGCCGCTAGGGCCGTAGCTGTATGTTGTCGCTGTTTGTAAGTCAACGATTCCGTCTCCGTCTGAATCTTCCTGGCTTATAAAGGAGACGATTCTATTGTTGTCATCGTAGGCGTATACGCTTAGCCTGCGAAAGCCTGTTCCATCACCATTAAAGTCATTTTCAAACGAATCGGTAAGAACATTCCCCCGATCGTCGTAAGTGATGGTGGCAGAAGCGCGATAATCAATCACCCCGTCGCCATCAAAGTCTTCTTCAGAGGAGCTGGTGAGAAGCCTATTGTTGTCGTTGTAGGTGTAGATGTTGAGCGACCGGAAGTCAAGAATGCCGTCGCCATCAAAATCGTTCTCAGACAGCTCAGTTAGGATATTGCCGTTGCTGTTAAAGGCCGTAAACGATCGTGAATCAATGGTTCCATTGTCATCAAAGTCACTTTCAAACAAACTTGATAACGTGTTGCCGTTAGGGCCGTAGGTGAAAAAAGACTGTGCGTCAATCACGCCATCGCCATCAAAGTCACTCTCGAAGAAGCCGTTAATTCGAGTGTTGTTAGCACCGTAGGTGAAGGCGTTGAACGATCGCGAATCGACGATGCCGTCGCCATCAAAGTCGTTTTCAAAGCTGTTGGTTAGCGTATTGCCATTGTCATCGTAGGTAAGGGTGCTAGACGACCGCGAATCGATAATACCGTCGCCATCAAAGTCCTCTTCAGAGCTGCTGGCGAGTAAGTTACCGCTTGCGTCGAAGGTAAAGGCGCTGAGCGATCGCGAATCAACGATGCCGTCTCCATTAAAGTCGCTTTCGGAGATGGTGGTGCGCACTCTACCGTTTTCATCATAGGTAGAGACATTGAGCGATCGCGAATCGATGGTGCCATCGCCATCAAAGTCATCTTCAAATAGGCTCGATAGAATATTGCCAGCCGCATTGTAAGTAAAAAGCCTGCGAAAATTAACGAGGCCATCGCCATTAAAGTCGTCTTCAGACAAATCTGTTAAAACATTACCGTTCTCACCGTAGGTATACACACTTGAAAATCTTGAATCAACAATGCCATCTGCGTCAAAGTCATTTTCAAATAAGCGGCTGGTGAAATTGCCGCTCTCATCGTAGGTATAGGCCTCAAATGAGCTTGAATCAACAGTGCCATTCGCATCAAAATCATTTTCGGATGCACTGGTAAGAGCATTGCCGTTAGCGTCATAGGTATATATGTTTAGCGTCTGCAAATCAATGGTTCCATCCGCATCAAAATCATTTGTGAGAACAGCAGTCAGCGCATTTCCACTAGCATCGTATGTATATGAGCCTGAAAATAGCGAATCAATGACGCTATCGCCATCAAAATCGTCTTCAGATGTGCTGGTGAGAATATTTCCATTTGCATCATAGGTATACGACTCTAAATATCGTGAGTCGGTGATGCCATCTGCATTAAAGTCGCTTTCAAAGCGCTGCTCAACAACATTGCCACTAGCATCATAGGTATACGTATCTAGATTTTGAGAGTCAAAGATTCCATCCCCGTCAAAGTCGTTTTCACTTTTGTTAGCCGTAATCTTGCCATTCGTATTGTAGGTCTGGCTTACTCGCAGGTCGATCGTCCCATCTTGATCAAAATCTTCTTCGTAGCTATAGCCAATTAAACGACCCTGCTCATCAAATCGAAACGTTTCGTTGAGTGTCTCTGGTGAAAAAATGAAGCTTGTATCAAAAGGCGTCGAAGCGTCAGCGTTGTTCATTGTTGCTTTAAGAATCAGTCTCTGTACAAATAGCACTCTAAAGCTAGGCACATAGCGCAACCTATCTTTTCTACACCTAAAAGTTCAAACGTATAAACTTTCAAACAATGTGGCAACTCAAGCCTCATTCAAACTTGTTTTTGCGATAGTGAATTTTTTATACCGCACTAATTTATTTTACTGATGGGCGATATCCGATTCAGAAGTTCATATCATCTAAAGCCTGTAGCAGTAAGTCTTCAGCTTCTTTCTCTGATAGCTGATCGATATGTGACGCTGAGGGCGTGGCCTCAATGGTGTCGGCTGTTTCTGAAATGGTAGAACTTTTGTCGCCTGTCTGAAACAGCAGCGTGGCCAGGTAATCTTGCAGCATTATGAGCGTGGGGTAGTCGTAGATTAAGGTGACAGGTAGCGAGCAGCTGAGGCTAGTTTGTAACCGGTTGCGAAGCTCTACTGCGGTTAAAGAGTCTAGTCCGAGATTGACAAAGCTTTCGCTAGGATCGTTTAGTGATGCTGCACTAACGCCTAAGACAACAGCAACTTGCTCTTTGAGATGGTTAAGTAGGGCGGTTGGATTGTTAACTTGGCAAGCAGGCCTGTGTGCTGCGGTTTCAATAGATGCCGTGACGACTTTTGAGAAGAACTGACCGTCAGGAATGGTTTTTGCCCAGCTTTGCGGTTGTCCTGGCAGTACACCTATTTGGCCGATGTTTGGAGATCGTGATGAGATGATCTAGAATTTTTAGGCCTGTGCTGGGTTCGATGAGTGGAATGCGATCGCGAGTAAGCCTTTGCTGTACGGCCGTGTCGTTCGCTAGGCCTTGTCCGGCCCAAGCGGCCCAGTTGATGCTAAGGGCAGGAAGGTTAAGCTGATGGCGATGGTGGGCGATCGCGTCTAAAAAGCCGTTAGCCGCCGCGTAATTTGCCTGTCCAGCAGAGCCGAGTAGTGAGGCAGCAGAAGAAAACAGAACAAAGTAATCTAAAGCGAGATCTTTTGTCAGCTCGTGTAGGTTCCAGGTGCCTGCGACTTTGGCTTCCATCACATGCTCAAAGCTTGCCCGAGTTTGTTGCTGTAAGGTGCGATCTTCTGTAGTGCCTGCTAAGTGGAAAATACCCTTGAGCGGAATTTTGCTGCTGGGTTGTAGTAGGTGAGAGAGTGCCGCTTCTAAATGAGTTTGATCGGCAAGATTGGATTGGATGATATTAACAGTGATGCCATTTTGAGTAAGGTGAGCGATCGCCTTTTGAGCCTTTTCATCAGGTGGCCTGCGTCCTAACAAAGTAAGATGCCGAGCGCCTTTGCTCACGAGCCATTCTGCAATCTGTAGGCCAAGAGCACCCATCCCGCCCGTAATAAGATAAGTCGCATCAGGCAAAATTTCAGATTCTGCTGTTGCTGTAATCACAGGCGGCTGAATGACAACTTTACCTACGTGCTTTGCCTGCTGCATAAATCGAAAGGCGTCTATGCTTTGCTCCGCTGAAAATAGCTGAACGGGAAGCGGGCTTAAGTCTCCTCGCTGAATTTGCTGGACAATACGCCTAAGCATGGACTGGATAAGCGACGGCTGATTAAGCGTAGTATTTACCAGGTCAATAATTTCATAGCGAACGTCCGGTCGGTGTGCGGCCATTTGCTGCGCTGACCAGATGCCGGTTTTGCCAATTTCAAGAAAGCGTCCTTGATGAGATAGAACAGAGAGGCTTTTCGCGATCGCTTCTCCTGAAAAAGCGTTGAGCACAACATCAACCCCTTCGCCTTGAGTTTGCTGCATAATCTCATCGGCAAACGTTAAAGTACGAGAGTTAAAAATATGCTGTACGCCCTGTTGATTTAGCCTGTTCCATTTGGGCAAAGAGGCTGTAGCAAATACTTCTGCACCGATAGACTGTGCGATTTGAACGGCGGCTTGACCTACACCTCCGGCGGCTGAGTGGATCAAGATGCGATCGCCTTCCTTAATTTGACCCAGCTCACACAGCGCATAGTAAGCCGTTAAAAAGGCAGTCGGAATAGTGGCGGCTTCTGCGGCACTGAGACTGTCTGGCTTGAGCGTAGCAAGTTCTGCGGAAACGGTGACAAACCGGGTAAAGCTAGCAGGTGCGATCGCTATTACAACATCACCTACCTGAATATCTAGAACGCCGTCGCCAAGCGTAACCACTTCGCCAACGCATTCTAATCCCAGCGCGCCCGCATCGCCTGGATAGAGCCCCAATGCATTGAGTACGTCTCTAAAGTTCAGGCCTGCTGCCTGCACCTGGATCTCAATCTCTCCTGATTTTGGAGGCTGACGTAACGATTTACGCCACTGAAGCTGTTCTAACGTGCCACGCTCTAAAATTGTAAGCTGCTGATTAGCGTGACTGGTTTCCTTATCAGATCGAGGCGTAAGCCTTGCGCCATAGCGACCACCGTTACGGTAGGCAACCTGAGATTCTGTTGCCTCTACTTCTTGCGTTCTGATAGCCAGTTCAGAAATAAGATTATCGAGCTTTCTGACTTCACTATCTTCTGGGTCAAGATCTAAACATATGCAGCCTAGTTCAGGATGCTCTAACCTTACCGTCTTACCTAGTCCCCATATGGGCGCTTGCGCGATGGCGAGCTGCTCAGTACCTGAAACAGACTGAGCGCCACAGGTCACGAGCCAGAGCCGAGTGGCAATCGCATTCCGAATAAGTGATTGAACAAGATGAAGCGCGCTTTGACAGCTCTGTTCAACTTGACGATTGATTTCTATTGCTTCTTCACTAGCGATATAGATAGCGCCTTGCCAGTCGCCTTTCAGATGCGAGATGTCGAATTTGTTGTCAATTAAGACTTTGGTACAGGTTTGGTTTTGGCTGGCAAGGAGATGAGCGATCGCCTCTAACTTTTCATGGCTATGGGCAATGACTAACCAATCTGACTGAGAGGTAAAGGCCACAGGAACTGTGGCTTGTAGCGGTTGCCATTCAACTTGATAAAGCCAGTTTTGCCAGAGGCTGGGCTGTAGCGGAGCGGCCGTGCGTTTTGCAGAGAGTCCTTTGATATGCGCGATCGCGCGTCCTTCTTTATCTAGTACATGCACATCTGCTTTAACAATCTCACTGTCTGCATTTCTCGGATGCAGGCGAACATAGCTCCAAATAGCCTCGCCTTTAGCGCTAGGAAACGACCGATAGTAGCGTAGAAAGTCTATACCAATAGGAACGTATGCCTGTGTGAGTTCGCGAGAGGGGAGTGCGGCAAGAACACACTGAAAGCAGGCATCTAATACTGCTGGATGCAGACGATATTCGTTTTGTGAGATCTCATCGGGTATTTGAATTTGGCCGAGTGCTTGCTCATCTGCATGTTGGATTATGCGCAGACTGCGAAATAAGCCACCGTAGTTAAGGCCTAGCTGTTTACACTGTTCATAATGAACGTCGGATGATTGTGCTTTGCCTAAAGCTTGTTTAATAGCGGTTAAGTCTACTGGTTCTGGTAGCGCGCTGCTATATGAGAGAACACCTTCACAATGAAGCGTCCAAACGTCTTGCTGTGCTGTGCTTCGGCTATAGATCTCGAAGCGATATCTATCAGCTTCAGGCGTTAGAACAGTCTGTAGTGTGAGGGGAGCTTGCGTGAGCAAAAGGGCTTTGATGATGGAGACTTGTTCTATGCAAATATCTGAACTTTTTAGGGCGATCGCACCCGCGGCTAAAGCCATCTCCAAGTAGGCTGCACCCGCAAAAATAGTCTGATCGTGAACCTGATGGTCTTGAAGGAAGCTAGGCTGACTTAGCGTTAGCAATTGATGAAATAGCGTTTGTTTTAGAGGCGTCGAGATGAGACTACCTAAAAGTGGATGTACTGCTTCATTGTTAGGTACTGAGACTATAGAAGGCCGTTCAAGCCAGTGACGTTGACGCTGAAAGGGATAGGTTGGTAGGGGTATACGGCAACAAGTCCGATGATGATAGAAGGTATCCCAGCTGATGGAATGACCTTGCGCATAGAGAGTTGCGAGACTGGTCAGCGTCTGCTGAGTATCGGATTTCTTAGGATGAAGTGTGGGTAAGTAGTGTTGTGATTTTGGGGAAAGTGTAGACTGGGCGAGCGTGAGCAAGCTAGGCCTGGGGCCGCATTCTAAGAAAGTCGTATAGCCTTTGTTATCGAGCATTTGAAGGCACTGAGCGAACTGGACAGGCTGGCGGATATGAGCTGTCCAGTATTGAGGTGTGGTGATGTCTTGCGTGTTGGCAGTGGCACCGGTTGTGTTTGAAATGAGATCTAGTGTGGGAGGTTGATAAGAGATTGAGGCCGCTATGGAGTGAAAGGCTTGGAGAATTGGCTCCATTTTTGATGAGTGGAAGGCGTGAGAGACTTTGAGCTGTTTGCAGCGAATATTTTGTTCTTCTAGCTGTTGAGTGATTTGAACGATCGCCTTCCTATCGCCAGAAAGCACTGTATTTTGAGGTGAATTGACAGCAGCAATGTCAATGTCTTTATAAGGCTCAATCAGCTTTGTGCAGTAAGCCGCATCCGTCATCACCGACACCATCGCGCCATCACCTGGCAGACTTTGCATCAGTTGGCCTCGAGCAGCGACTAGCTTTAGCGCGTCTTCTAAGCTGAATACATTAGCGATACAGGCGGCTACGTACTCGCCAATGCTATGACCTAGCACAGCTGATGGGCAAATTCCCCAGGCTATCCATAGCTGAGCGATCGCATACTCAAAAGCGAAAAGAACAGGCTGAGTGTAGGCAGTTTGATGAATGGTCTCCTCAGTTCCGTATAGAATTTGGATGAGTGGAATGTTTTCAGCTGTGAGATAGTCTGCGCAGCGATCTATAGCAGCGCGGAAGATAGGCTGGGTGTCGTAGAGTTCTCGACCCATGCCGGGAAATTGAGCGCCTTGACCCGTAAAAAGAAAGGCTATTTTATCTGGCTGATTGGGACTTTGCTCGTTTGTTGATAGCCAGGTTTGAAGCTGTGATTTGAGATCAGGAATGGAATGGGTCGTGAGAGCTAGGCGGTGGGAGAAATGCGATCGCCCAACGGCCGCTGTAAAGCACAGATCGGCTAGTGAGGTGTCGGGGTGCTCAGTGAGGAAGGTGATGTATTTTTCTGCGAGCGATCGCAACACATCCGCCCTCTTTGCAGACAGCGTAAATAGCTCAAAACGCTCTTGCTGAGATTTAGATCTAAGAGACAATGGCTCTTCTAACACCATATGCACGTTCGTTCCGCCAATCCCTAAAGAATTGACACTCGCACGTCTGGGCGTATTTTTCTTAGGCCACTCTGTCAGCGCTGTGTTGACGTAAAACGGGCTGTTGGCGAAGTCAATCTGCGGATTAGGCTGCCTAAAGTGCAGGCTAGCGGGAATCTGGCCGTAGTGAACAGCCATAGCAGCTTTGATAAAACCGACAACGCCGGAGGCAATATTGAGATGACCTACGTTTGTTTTGACAGAGCCAATGGGACAAAACTGTTTTGCATCTGTACTCAGTCGAAACGCCTGAGTCAATCCCACAATTTCAATCGGATCGCCAATTTGCGTACCGGTGCCATGCGCTTCTACATAGCCAATCGTCTCAGCAGGAACGTTCGCTATGGCTAGTGCTTCAGCCGCGACTCTAGCCTGCCCTTCGCTAAGCGGTGCGAGATAGCCTACCTTTTGTCCCCCATCATTACCAATCGCAGAGCCCTTAATTACGGTATAGATAAAATCTCTATCTTCAATAGCTTCATCTAATCGTTTAAGAACAACAACCCCTACACCACTGCCAAAGAGCGTGCCCTGTGAGCTTGCGTCAAAGGCCTTACAGTGACCGTCATCAGAAAGGATCATGCCTTCTTGATAGAGATAGCCTGCTTTTTGCGGCGTTTCAACAGAGACACCGCCCGCCAGGGCGATATCACAGTCCCCTTGCAGCAGACTTTGTGCAGCTAAGTGAATAGAGACAAGGGAAGTAGAGCAGGCAGTCTGAACATTAAGGCTGGGGCCGCGCAGGTTTAGCTTGTAGGAGACGCGGGTAGTGAGATAGTCTTTGTCGTTAGCAACGGCGGCCTGGAATCCGCCCATAGAGCTGAGGGTGAAAACGTTTAGTGCGTCGTTGGCGTCCAACGTATGGCGGTTGGGATAGACGTGGTTGAGAAGATAGGTATTCATGGTGGCTCCGGCGTAGAGGCCGATGTCGCCGGAGTAAGTGAGGGGGTTGTAGCCTGCGGTTTCCAGGCTTTCCCAGGCACATTCTAAGAGGAGGCGCTGCTGAGGGTCGATTAGCTTAGCTTCTTTAGGGCTGTAGCCGAAGAAGTCGGCGTCGAAGCAATCGATGTTGTCTAGAGTCGGGCTAGCTTTGACGTAGTTAGGATTTTGAATCAGCGTTGGATCGATGCCAGCAGCGAGAATTTCTTCGTCGGTGAAGAAAGTGATAGACTCCTTGCCGTCTCGAAGATTTTGCCAGAAGGTGTCTAGGTCTGGTGCGCCTGGGAAGCGACAGGCCATACCGATGACAGCAATGTCTTTTGATTGGTTAGAGGACGAATTAACGCTTGTGCGATCGCGAACCCTAAGCGCAGGCTGAGAATCGTCCGACTGTGCCAAATGTGCGGCAAGAGAGGCAATCGTTGAATATTGAAACAGCGTAACGGCAGTAAGCGTTGGATCAATTTGGTTTTGCAGGTGGCCGAGTACCTGCATAAGGGTAAGAGAGGTGCCGCCTAAGTCAAAAAAGCTATCTTGCGTACCGAGGTCTGTACGGTGAAGAACAGACTGCCAGATTTGAGTAATGTGATGTTCCAAGTTTGGTTTGGTTTTGGCGATCGCACTAGCTTGCGCTCTAAACGCCTGAATAATTTGCTGCCGCTGATCTTGAAAGTCTCCTTGGTTAAAGCGATCGCGCAAGTGCGATCGCTGAATTTTACCAATCGCCGTTTTAGGAATATCCGTCTTTGCCAAAGGAACCACGTAAGTAGGCGAAACGCCAATACGATCAACCACCTGAGTGCGAATTTGCTTAGCAACCTCAACCACCTCTGCCTGATCGAGATCTTCACTGAGGACTAAAAAAGATAGCGAGCTGTTCACTAGCCTCGTCTGCATTCCGAACGCCACAGGCCGCTGTAAACGAAACTTCAACTCCCGCTAGCGTTTCAACAACAGATTCAATCTCATGACTGTAATAATTAACACCGTTGAGGATAATGACATCTTTTTGCCGCCCCGTAATCGTGAGACATCCATTTTTCAACAGACCCAAATCGCCCGTATCAAACCAGCCATCTGTAAAGACTTCAGCGTTAAGTTCGGGCCTTTTGTAGTATCCCTTCATTACAGTTAAGCCTTCGACCTGAAGGCGACCGATGGTTTCTTCTGCTACAACGTTGTCGTTTTTATCAACAATGCGAACAGAAACGCCTGGAATAGGAGCACCTACAGTCACAGAATCTAGGGGGGAATCTAAAGAGAACTGGCGAGAATGAACGATGCCAGAACAGGTTTCTGACATGCCGTAGCCGGGACTAACGGCGGTAGGCGATAGCTTGTGAGGGGCGAGCAGCTGAAGAAACTGACGCGCTGTTTGTCCGACAACCGCTTCAGCACCGTTACCCATCCAGCGCACGCACGATAAGTCCCACTGACGCTGAGCGATGGTATCGGCCTGGTCGTTAACGAGTCCATAAGCAAAATTAGGTGCCCAGGTTGCAGTTACCCGGTATTTTTCTATCAGGTCGAGCCAGATAAGCGGATTTTTGAGGACGCGATCGCGCGCCACGTGAATCTGGCTACAGCCCAAAAAGACTTCCGTAACGTGGAACATAACTAGGCTAGCCACATGCTCTAGGGGCATCCAGTTAAGCGTAATATCTGCCGCCGAGAGACCATTAACACTCGCCATGCCAGAGGCGCTCACCCGCAAGTTTTGATGGGTAAGCATAACGCCCTTGGGCGTGCCAGTACTGCCGGACGTTAGCAGTAATAGGGCCAAATCGTCAGGTTTTGCCTCGTGAGGGCTCGTCAGCGTGCTAGCTTTTGTTTCTCGTAAATTCTCGATGATTAAAACGCTTTCTCCTAACGCCTGTGACAGAGACTGACACGTGAGAACAGCGGCTTTCTCTAAAAGGCTCAAAGCGCCTGACAGTGGCGTCGGCTGATTGCCCGTTGCGATGAGAACGGGAACCGGCACAGGAATACAGCCGCTAAGAATGCAGCCCCAAAACGCGGCAATGAAGTCTGCGTTTTTAGAAAGCTGAAGCACAACAAAATCGCCGGGATTAAGGCCATTTTCTACCAGGCCCGCTGCGATTTTTACGGACGTTTGATAGAGTTCCGCGTATGTCTGAGTACTTTCTATACCATCTGACGCTAAGTAGCAGAGTGTGGCCGAGGTTTGAGCCGCCTGTGAGAGGGCAGCCGCTAGGCTTGAGGGCCGGTAAGTTGAGTCAGGAAAGGGGGCTCCGTGCGCTGTAGCTTGGGGCAGTGAGTCTTTTATCCCGGGCATTTTTAATGAGTTTGAGGTGAATGGCAGCGCCTATGATGCAGCACCATACCGGGTTACAGGCGTCATTGTAAAGCGTTGGCGAGTGCAATACATCGGACGGTAGGGGTGATGATGTATACAGTTGCTAGACTACTTACGGTCGGTGGCTGTTCCTCACCTTTGGTTTCAACGGCTGGAATAAATGGAGACGCTTGATTTAATTATTTCGGATGAGACGCTGCGGGATGGAGAGCAGCAGGTTGGCCTGTTTTTTGACGATAAGACAGCGCTGGCAGGGCTAATTGCGGCGACGGGCGTGCAGCAAATTGCGCTGATGCCTGCGGTACATTCGTCGGAGGCATCGCTGGTGAGCGAGCTGGTGGGTTTAGGGCTCAGGCGGCAGGTGGTGGCCTCTACGCTGATGACGCGGGCGTCGATTAAGGCCTCTAAGGCGTGTGGGGTGGGGCAGATTATTTTGTTTCATGCGGTGAGCGATCGCCTGCTGTTTTTAAGGGATGAGGCGATCGCGACTGACCCACTGCTACAGGGCAAAACCATAGATGACGATATCCCGCTTACGGTGATTAGGGAAAGTCGGCAAAGAATGCTGGGAAATGCCCTAGAGCATATCCGCTACGCCACTGAGCAGGGGCTACGGGTTTGCTTTGCGGCCGAAGACGCGAGCCGAGCGGACTTTCACTTTTTAGCGAGCTGCATCAACGCGCTGGGGCCGCATATCGACCAGTTTTTGCTATGCGATACGGTGGGCGTGCTCACGCCGGAGAAAACAGCTGTATGGATTTACGACCTGCTCACGTATACGGACAGGGTGCCGCTGTCGGTTCACTTCCATAACGACACGGGGCTGGCGCTGGAAAATACGATTCAGGCGGTGCGAGCGGGTGCGATGGGCATATCCGGGACGATGGGCGGAATTGGCGAGCGAGCAGGAAATGCGCCACTGGAACAGATTTTGCAAGGACTAAGGGTGCGGTTTGGCTGCGAAGTAGCCGGCATTGACTATGACGCGCTAGATGAAGTGGTGGCTTATTTACATGCGCGTGGGCATCGGCCACATGTGCCGTATTCACCAGAGGCGCAGCGGCATGAGTCGGGAATTCATGTGAGTGCTTTGTTACGCGATCGCAAAAGCTATACGGCGTTTCCCCACGGTCAGCCGGATATTTGGTTTGGTAAAGGCAGCGGAGTGAGTAATTTTCGGTATTTGTTTGAGCAGCGGCTGGGGCGATCTTTAGAGCGAATAGTGTATGAGGAATTGAGAGAGAGGGTGAAGGCGATCGCGCTACAGGAAAGGCGATCGTTTTCGTCCGAAGAAGTTATAGCCCTGATCAAAGATTGGCAGCTGATTGAGCTATAGCTAAACAACTTACCGTCTTGAAGGAAAGATGCTGAATTTACGCTTACCGTTAATCCGTTGACATACTCCCCGGCCTGAAGGCGCGGGGATTCTCCGGCTAGAGGCACAGACTAAGCTGTACTTCACACGGTTGGCTAGACGCATCAACGGGCACTGCCAGCAAGCTAGACTTACACGCCCTCCGTCGTCCGTTTATAGCTTCCGATTGTCCACCGGCAGCTTTTATATTCTTCGCAGCATTCACGTCCCGGTCATGGAGGGAACCACAGTTGGAACACAACCATTCACGAATCGCTAAGCCCTCTAAGCCTGCCTTCTTCTGTAGCGTTTTCTCACCACAGCAATAGCAGGTTTGGCTAGTCGGCTCCCACCGGCTAATCACAACAACATCACGGCCATACATTTCGGCCTTGGCTTCAAGCATGGTTCTAAATGTGCGCCAACCTAGATCGCTAATTGCCTTTGATAGCTTCCGATTCTTCAGCATCCCGCTTACGTTGAGATCTTCTAGACTGATTGATTGGTTCTCTCGAATCAGCTTTGTACTCAACTGGTGCAGAAAATCAGTACGGATGTCTTTTATGCGGGCGTGGACTCTGGCGACTGCCAATACCGCCCGCTTGCGCCGATTACTCCCTTTCTCGCATTTAGCAAGTCTGCGTTGCAACCGGGCTAGCTTTTTGAGATAACGCTTCAACGGTTTCGGCGCATCAACCTTGGTGCCGTCGTCTAGCGTGGCGAATGTCGTTATCCCTAAGTCTACGCCGATAGCTTTGTCAGTCCACGGCAGCGGAGCCGCCTCGACTTCGACCACGAAGGATGCAAAGTACCGCCCGCCCGCATCTTTAATCACCGTCACGCTCGACGGCTCAGAAGGTAGCTCGCGGCTCCACTTGACCTTGATATCGCCAACCTTGGCTAAGCGTAGTTTACGACCGACTTTGAAAGCATTAAGATTGAACCTAGCCGACTGGGTGTTGCTGCGTTTTTTGAATCGCGGCATCCGCACTTTTGGCCCCTTGCGCTTTCCGGTCACTGAGCTGAAGAAATTGCGAAACGCAACGTCTAAATCTCTGAGTGATTGCTGCAAAGGAACTGATGACACGTCAGCTAGCCAAGCTCGCTCAGCAGTCTTTTTGGCCGCAGTCAATGACCGCATCAACGCAGCGGAACCAGGGTATTTCTCGCCTTCTCCGTACAACCTTTGGCATTCAGCTAAAGCATCGTTCCAGACTACCCGCGTACAGCCAAACAACTGAGCTAGGCTAACGGCCTGCAAAGGTGTCGGGTATAGGCGACAGCGATAACGTTGCTTCAAAATGATAGAATGCTAAAATAGTATCACTATAGCATAAATGAAAACGACTAACATCAGACTGAGCGACAAGCAATACGAGCAAATCAAAAAGATTTCAGCGGACGAAGAAACCACTATGAATGCCTTAATCCGTGAGGCGTTAGAGTTGCTATTTCAGTCCAGAGGCGAACAGCTTTAATTGCTCGCTAGCACTCACCTGAGAGACGCCAGACTACATCCCCGCCCTAAAGGGAACGGGGCTTTGCTTCTTTCTCTCAGACTCTCTTAATTTGGTAAGTCTCAAAGTAATTGTAGTCGATAGTGAAAATTACAGATAATTTTTCCTTCTCTGCCAAATGAACCAAGGTAGCATCGGCAAAATCCATAGGCCTGTCAGCATACTGCTTCATCAACCGCGCTAAGTCTGCTGAGTCGGTGTCTGTGATGAGACTTCATTCGCTGACTCACTTCTTGAGACCGATTCGGATCGCCGCTGTGGATTGAGCCGAAGGATTGAGCCGCTACCTGATGAAGCTGTCACTGAACGGCTTCCTCCTTTCCGTCAGGCTTGGCCTTTCGAGCAAGCCAGTCTGTGACGATACGTCCAGGAGCTGAGCCAAGCTGATTTTCTCAGCCTTGGCTGCTTCTTCGAGCGATCGCTTCAAATCGAACGCGACTCTCCAGCTGTAAACTTCGGTCTTTTTCATGTACTACAGTGTAGTTCAAAAATGCACTCTGATATTCGACGAAATACTAGGTTGATAAAGGCAGTTTGCTTTAGGGTATTTGTAGATTCCTATCAACTTTTTCTTATGTCATCTGGATCTTCTAGAACCTCGATTTATGCGGCGATGGCGGCGAATGTTGCGATCGGGATTGCTAAGTTTGCGGGCGCGTATATTAGCGGTAGCTCGGCAATGCTTTCAGAAGGGATTCACTCAGTGGTGGATTCAGTGAATGAGGTGCTGCTGCTGTATGGGCTGAAGCAGAGTGAAAAGATGCCGGATGAGCAGTTTCCGCTCGGGCGAAGTCAGGAGCTGTATTTTTGGTCGCTGATGGTGGCGGTGCTGATCTTTGCTCTGGGTGGCGGGGTGTCGGTGTTGCAAGGAATTAGTAGCCTGAAGGCAGGCGAGGTGTCTAGCGATCCGGTGGTGAGCTATTGCGTGCTGGTGGCAGCGGCGGTGTTTGAAGGGGCGGCGCTGACGGTTTCAATTCGGGAGTTTAAAAAGCGGCAGGATGAGCCGGGGCTGGGGCTTTGGAAGTCAATTGGGCGGAGTAAAGATCCGAGTGCGTTTATTGTGATTGTGGAGGATTCGGCGGCGCTGGTAGGACTGGCGATCGCGTTCACGGGCGTATGGCTAAGTGAAACCACAGGCAACCCAATTTACGATGGGGTCGCTTCTATTTGCATTGGTGTGCTGCTGACGATAACGGCAACGGCTTTGGTGGCAAAGACAAAGGGCCTATTAATTGGGGAGAGTGCTTCGCCGGAGACGCGAGCGAGTATTAAGGCAATAGTGAAAGCAGACGAGGCGGTTTCCAGCTCTGAGGCTCCCATTACGCTGCATTTGGGGCCTAGAGATGTGCTACTAGCGCTGAATATTGAGTTTAAGGACAGCCTGTCTGCGGATGAGATTGAGGCAGCTGTGCGGCGGATTGAGAAGAATATTCGGGCGTCTCATGACGAGGTTAAGCGGATTTTTATTGAGGCAGCTTCGGCAGTTTGATTGCTGATTTGCGTCGCGATGGGGTTACTGGCGCACAGTTTGCTTTTACCTTTAGGGCCGTTGTTCCTTACTATGGTAGACACGTCGTCTAGCTAGAATGTTTTTATATGAAGCTCGCTGTGTCTGTTGATTTGAGAAAGTGTTTGTGCGGTGTGCTATTTGCGATGCTGTTGGTGATATTCATGCCTTTAGGGGCGATCGCAGCAAATCTCTCTCCAGCGCCTGACAACGCTCGTACCTACATTATCTCGCCGCAAGATGGCGATACGGTTCCAGAAGAATTCACCGTTGTATTCGGTCTTGCTGGTATGGGCATTGCGCCTGCGGGCTTTGATAAGGACGGTACCGGACATCATCATTTACTAATCGATGTTGATGAGCTACCGCCATTGACTGAGCCTTTAGCTGCGACGGCAAACGTCAAGCATTTTGGCGGTGGTCAAACGGAAGCAAAGCTTGATTTGTCCCCTGGTGAGCATACGCTACAGCTACTGCTGGGTAACTACACTCATGTGCCTCATGACAAGCCAGTGCTATCGGACAAAATTAGCATCACAGTGGAATAGGTCACGCGCTGCGAGCAAAAGCATATGAGCGCTTTACTACGCATTGTTGTAGTTGCCTGAAACCTTTTGTCGAATTATTTTGAGCATTCCTAACACTTGAGATAGCTCATCATCACGCTCAATGGACAGGGTGTAAGAGCGAGCATAAATACGCTGGGGCTGGTGGACAAGCTTGATGAAAACAAACTCGCGTCCGTTCATGAGTAAGCCGTAAACAGGAATGTCAGAGTCGGGCGCACCTAACATATAGGCTAGCGCTTGAGGTAGAACCGTTAAAACATCAAATCGAGTGCTTTTAGACCCAATTACCAGCGCCCAAAATTGTTGACGAGCGATTAAAACATCAACGCTGCCTTTAACTTTTAGCCCTTCGTCCTCTGAAATGATTTCGATAGATTCTTGAGTAGAGAGTGAAAAAGGGGCCTGGTAGAATTCAGCTAAGTCCAGCAGGGGCGAGAGCACGACCATTTTGACAGCTTCTTTTGAAAAGCCTCTGCGCCCTGCTATGTGATGGTAGTTGCGTTGAATTCTTTTTAGCTGAGACTGCTCAAATTCCGAAAGTTTTGGCAGCTCTTTTAGCCACTCGTGAAAGAAACTGTCGTCCGATGCTGGCTGTATATTAAATCTGTTTTGCAGCTCATTTAAGCTGATGTCTCTAGCTTTAGCAACTGGGGCCATACGTTTAGTTTTTGGTGTGCTGAACACTCATGATATCTCTACCGGATTATCTGCTGAACCCTAGAGCGGAAAGTTGAAGCCAACGTAGCCCATTAAGGCATCTAGTCCAGGGTTGCTCTCGAAGGTGTCAGCGTTGGAAACATGATAGTAGCGTAGGCCGGTCATGAGCCTTTGTTTGTCGTTGATTTGGAAGGTAGCACCGCCGCCGATTTGAGGGGTGAAGTTGAAGCTGGAGCCTTCGCTAGGAACCTCGCTGGTGGTGCCGATGATGCCTGCGCCGCCATCTATGTAAATAGACCAGTTTTCGCCGCGAATCCAGTGCGATCGCACTAAAAAGTTTAGGTTTGCCCCCACCGCATTATCTCCAGGCTGATCGAATGCCAGGGCGTTTAGCTCTAAATTGACGCTGTGATTATCGTAAAAGAAGTGAGAAGCGCCGACGCCAACAAGGCCCAAAGTTTCATCGTCAAAGTCGCTGGCTACTGCGCCTTGAACGTACAGACGCTGCGTTCCGGCTTTGCCGAATGGCTCAGGTTCATCACTTTCTTGTGCAAGCAGAACAGGGGGCTCGCTTTGGTCAATAGCAGGAAAGTTTATGGTTTGCTCGGCAAGGGGTTCGGCAGTGGCTTTTTGTGGAGCGATCGCATCCACCACTAAAGCACCTAGCAAAGCTACTGTACCGTAGGCTAATGCTTTATAAGGCTGAAAATTGCGTGTCAATATATCCTTTTGAATAATCATGTGGCGTTGAGAGAGATGAGCGTGTGCAAAAACGAATGACTGGTATTCTACCGGCTGACTTCACGAATTGATGTGATAAATAAGTTAACCAGTTCGGCGGTTGTGGTCATTTGCTGTGGTTGCGCTAGTTTGGGCTGAAACAGATCGGCGGTTCGATAGCCCTGTGCCAATAATTTTTCTTGAATAGCTATCAGCGTTCGAGCGGCCTTCAGTTCGCCCCACTGCTGAAGCATCAAAACTACGCCAGCTAAAGTTCCTAGCGGATTTGCAATACCTTTTCCCGCGATGTCTGGCGCTGTGCCATGAACGGCTTCGTACATCCCAAAGCCTTCGGCATTTAGGCTAGCTGAGCCAAGCAAGCCGATAGAGCCTGCGATCGCACCCCCCAAATCACTCAAAATATCTCCAAACAAATTCCCCGCCAAAATCACATCAAAATCTGCGGGTCGCACGACTAGCTGCATAGCCAAATTATCCACCAGCATCGGCTCCACGCTAACCTCAGGAAAGGCCTGTGCTGCCGCTTGAACGAGCTGCCGCCAGTGTAGACAAGGCAGCGCATTTTCTTTGTGAGCAATACAAAGTCGCCGCCTGCGAGCCTGCGCATACTGAAGCGCCACTTTGGCCACTCGACGAATTTCAGCATCTGCATAGCGCATAGTGTGAAATCCATAGTCTTCGCCTCGTTCTGCTTGCCCAAAGTAGATCCCACTGACTAGCTCACGCACAAACAATAGATCGACATTTGCTAAACGCTCAGCCTTTATAGGAGAAAGATTCAACAGACTGAGTGAAGGTTTCACTGGGCGAAGATTGGCAAATAAATCAAAGTGCTTTCGCAGCTCTAGCAAGCCGCCTTTAGTCACTGATCCGAATAGAATGCCGTCTGAGCCTTCGCACAGTCGTAAAGTCTCTTCGGGTAGGTATTTACCAAACTGTTGCCTTGCAGATTCACCTATCCAGCCGGAATCTACGGTAACTTTGAAGCCTTCTGTAGCTGCGATCGCCTCTAAAATAGCCAAGCAGGCCTCAACCACCTCAGGCCCAATCCCTTCACCGGGCAAAGCAACAATCCGGTAATGCCTCATACGGTTGCCGCGTTAATGACCAGTAGCTCATCGGCAATAGTTTGAACCGTCTTACGAATCTGTTCTTCTGTATGCAGGCAGCTGAGGAAGAACCTCAGACGAGCCGAATTGTAGGGAACGGAAGGATAGACCATGGGCTGCACGTTGATGCCTTGTTGGAACAAGGTGTGCGTAAGCTGTACGGCCTTGTGTGGTTCGCCTACGATGATTGGAATCACAGGAGAGTCGTGACTGTCACCTGTGTTTAGGCCTTGAGCTTTGGCTAAGGAGAGGAAGAGACGCGATCGCGCCTGCACTAGGGCAACTCGATTGGGCTCCTGCTTAAGAACCTGTAAAGAGGCTAGGGCTGCGGCTGCATTCGCGGGTGCCATACCGACACTAAATACAAAGCCGGGAGCCGTATATTTTAGGTACTTTATCAGCTCGGAGCAGCCTGCAATATAGCCACCACAGCTCGCAAAAGACTTGCTCAGCGTCCCCATCCACATGTCTACATCACCAGCCGCTGTGCCATGGTGCTCACCTGCGCCGCGTCCTGAAGCGCCCAGCACGCCAATGGAATGAGCTTCATCAACCAGTAGAAATACCTTATGCGCTTTCTTGAGTCGGACGAACTCAGGTAGCGGTGCTAGGTCGCCATCGGTACTGTAAACACCTTCGACAGTTATCAGAACTTTCTCGTAGTTACGACGGTGTTCGTGTAGCAGACTGTCTAGCGCTAAGTAGTCGTTATGTGGAAAATCAATGATGGTTGCGCCTGATAGCTTACAGCCTTCACGAACGCTGTTATGGCTGAGCGCATCACACAGGATGAGGTCTTTCTCTTGAAATAGGTGGCCTATAGTCGTGACGTTGGTGGCATGGCCGCCGATAAATGTGATGCAGTCTTCTGTTCCTAAAAACTGGGCGATCGCCTTCTCTAAGTCTAAGTGGACAGGCCTTTCTCCTGAGACAATTCGACTGGCTGATACTGATGTGCCGTATTGGGCGATCGCCTCTTGAGCAGCAGCGATGACTCTAGGTTCGCCGGATAGTCCTAGATAGTTGTAGCTGGCGTAATTGATGAGCGATCGCCCCGCAATGTCGGTGGTATCTTTAGCGGTACCATCGTGAACGGCGAAGAAAGGATTCTTTAATCCATCTAGCCGTTCTAAGTCTTGCTGTAGTCGCTGATAGTCGGGCAGGCGTGAAAATTGGTAGTGCTCTGAGGGCGGAGTGTAAGTGGGTGAAGAGATATTTTTTTGGCTCGGTGGTGATGTTTTTAAGTGAGCGTTCTTGGGCTGTTTCGGAGCGGTTTTGAGCGAATGAGCTTTCTCTTGGACTTTAGCGTGAGAAGACATCGATTCCCTGGGTTGAGTGAGTGCTGTTTTCAGGTTGTTTTCAGACCCACTAATCTTTTCATCATCTGTTGCAGGCGATATTTTTCCTGCGAGATATTTAGAGAGCGCATTCACGGTAGGGTAGTCGAAGGCTAAAGTTTGCGGGACTGGGTGGCTGAGGTTGGTTTGCAGGCGGTTGCTGAACTCGACGGCCATTAAAGAGTCCATACCCAAGTCGCCGAACTGAACGTTGAGGTCAATCGCATCGGGGGTGCTGAAGCCCATGACTTTAGCAAGCTGGGCCTGAATGTAGGTGGCCAGTAGTGCAGGGCGATCGCCTACATTCACTTTGGACAGCTGCTGAAGTACCTCAGCTTTAAAGGCAGCCTTAACGGGCTCAGTAGCTGGCCTAACAGCATCTAGAAAAGAAGACTGTGCACCGTTTGCCTGCCCGCTCGCAGACGCCATGAAAGTAGCCCAGTCGATAGGAATTACGCCTACCTGCGTCCTAGACTGCTGCATCATTTCTTTTAGCAATGTCAGTCCTATGTCCGGCTCAATCGGCGTCAGTCCTTGATCTTGCATTCGGCGCTGGCTACGCTCGTCTAGCTGAGCGACCATACCCGCATCTGCCCATGGCCCCCAGTTTAAGCTCAGCGCTGGCAATCCTAGCCCACGGCGATGGTGCGCTAATCCATCTAAGAAGGCGTTAGCGGCTGCATAGTTGCTTTGGCCCAAAGCGCCCATTACCGACACGATAGAAGAGAAACAAACAAAGTGGTCTAGCGGCAGGTTTTGCGTTAGACGGTGCAGATTCCATGCACCTGCGACCTTGGGTGTCATCACCGCTTTGAAGCTTTCTGAAGACTGATGGGTAAGCAGACTATCTTCTAACGTTCCGGCCAGATGAAAAACGCCTCTTAAGGGATGTTCGCTAGATGAGGAAAGCGAAGAGAGTACTTTTTTGAGGCTGCTTGCGTCTGCGATGTCAGCCTGGGCGATCTGAACAGTAACGCCTGATTGTTCGAGTTTATGGATAGTGGCTTGCGCAACAGCGGTGGGCGATCGCCTCCCCAACAACACTAAATAACGCGCCCCCTCGCTGGCCAGCCACTCAGCTACTTTGAGCCCTAAAGCCCCTAGCCCGCCCGTTATCAAATAAGTGGCATCGGCATTTACCATCGCCTGCCGAGGCGCAATTTCTGGCAGCGTCAATACCACTTTGCCGATATGGCGTGACTGAGCCATATATCGAAATGCATCAGGTGCTAGCTCGATAGGAAAGACCGTTTTCGGTAGAGGCTGAAGCTGCTTGGATTGAAACTGAGTCATCAGGTCGCTCAGCATGTCTGCGATCGCCTGCGGCTGCGCGTCAGAAATATCCAACAGATCAAACGGGAAGTAGCTAACATCAGGTCGTTCTGCCTGCATTTGCTCGTTAGTCCAAATGCCAATTTTACCAATTTCTACAAATCGCCCTTTGGGTGCTAATACCTCAAGGTTTTTAGAAATAACGTCTCCGTTCAAACTGTTGAAGATAACATCAACGCCCTTGCCGCCTGTCCACTCTAAGATCTCACCAGCAAAGTCGAGCGAGCGAGAGTTTGAAACGTGCTGAACGCCCATCGCTCGCAAAAAGCTCCACTTTGGCTCGCTAGCGGTTGCAAAGACCTCAGCGCCAATCTGTTGTGCCATTTGCAAGACGGCTTGACCCACACCACCGGCAGCAGCATGGATAAGTATGCGATCGCCCTGCTTCAATTTGGCGCAATGAACCAGCCCATAGTAAGCCGTCAAAAACGTAGTGGGTATGGTCGCGGCATCTGCAAAGCTCATGGTCGGCGGCTTCTTAATAACGAAGGCCTCAGGTGCAATGATGAACTGGCTCAAGCTCCCCATTGCCTGAGCTGCAATCACAGCATCCCCTACTTTTACGGTTGTCACTTCTAGCCCTACTGCCGTCACAATTCCGGCGCACTCACCCCCAAAAGGAACTTCTGCCGACGTAGCAAATCCCATGCTTTCTGCCACAGGCTGAAGCATCCCCAGCGCGTTCAGCACATCTCTAAAGTTAAGCCCTGATGCTTTAACTTGAATTTCAATTTCTCCAGTTTGAGGCGTCGATTCACCAGGATAGAACCTTCGTTTTGCAGGCACTAGTGTGAGATGATCGAATACGCCGTAGCTAGAAAGCCCTAGCCTGAAAGAGTCGCTATCAGGAACCTCCAGCGGCTTAACGGCCCTATAGTCTGAGTGAGACAGCAGCCGAGCGACCAATCGGGTTTCTTGACGGTAGGCAATCTGTTCTTCTGTATCAGGATTGCAAAGATCATCTAACAGTAGTTCTAGGCATTTGGAAGACAGACCGAAAGAGAAAGTTTCGCCTAGATCTATGGCAGTGCAGTGTAGGTCGGGTTGTTCTAGCCGCAGAGTTCGCGCTAGGCCCCAGAGCGGTGTTTGCTGAAGGTTAAGAGCGGACGGGCCATCTACGGCTTGGGCGGCCTGAGTGGTGAGCCATAGGCGGGTGGATAGTGCGGGGAACTGTGCGATCGCCTGCACTAAAGAAAGAAATTCTCCACAAACCTGCACCTGCTCGTCTAGCTGGCCCAGCGTTCTTTCGTCAGCATCTAGCGCCCAAAGATAGAGCATTCGGCAGCTAAGATCGCCTTGCTGTTCAGTGATTAGGGTGAGTGATAAGTCAGTCAGGAGCTGAGTAAACGCTTCTGGCGTGGTTGCCTCCAGGCTATACAGATCGGCTTCTGGTGAGGCTTGATAGTACTCACCTTTTTGAACGAAAAAGCAGCGATCGCCCTTTTCTCTCAAAGCGATCGCAATCTGTTCTCCAATGCCCTGCTCATCTGCAAAAATTAACCACGCAGGCAGTTGCTTCGATGAGGGTTCAATCTCTTTTTTCGGCTGCGCTCTCCAAGCAAAATCATATAGCCAATCGTTTGTAGTAGCTGGCTGCTTCGATACTCCAAATATCTGATGTAGAGCACTACGATTAACGTACCTCAGCGTCATTCCGGTAATTCGAGCGGCTAAATCACCTGATTCATCCCAGATAAATAGGTCAGCTTTAAGCTGCGTTGAGCGATCGCTATTACCGTTGAGATCAGACCTTTGCAGCTGTACGCTACACCAGCCTGACTGCCGCAGCGGGCGATAAAACTGAAGTTGTTCTAAACCCACTGGCAGGTAGGTGCCTTCAGATAGATCGCTACCGACGGCTGCTCCGATTGTTTGAAGGCAACCGTCTAATAGTGCCGGGTGTAGCGAATATCTCGTATCTATAGCGCTATCGCGACCGAGCTTGCTCAATGCCTGATCTTTACGATGCCATAGCTGTTGAATAACCTGGAATCCGGCACCGTAGTTGAGCCCTTGAGCGCTTAGCTTTTGGTAGTAGGTGTCAACATCAACGGCATAAGGTTGTAGCGTTGTTTGAACGTCTTTCAGGTAATATGTCGTTTCAACGGGGTTTCCTGCTGTAGTAGCGATCGCATGACGCGTAAAGCCATCTCTGTTTTCTGAGTTTAGACTGAATATTTCAACGCCACCGTGCTCACCATTAGGCGTAAGCACTAACTGAATATCAGCAGGTTTATTGAGTATAAGGGGCTGTTCAATAGACACTTGAGAGAGCGTTACGGTGTCAGTTTTTTGCCAAAGGCGGGCAGCGGCGATCGCCATCTCTAAATAAGCCGCTCCGGGTAAAACCACCTTTTCTAAAACGCAATGATCAGCTAGATAGTCGGGCGATTGCGCGTTCAGCTGCACCTGAAATCGCTGCTCGTCCGTACCTGCTAGTCGCAACCGATTTCCAATTAAAGGATGTGCGGAAACTTCAACAGCAGCCTCAGATATGGAAGACTTCGGCTCCATGCTCGGAATGCGGGCGGCTTCCCACCAATAGCACTGTCGCTGAAATGGATAGGTCGGCAGCGAAATTTCTGTTCTTTTTGCATTTGGCGCTACATTCGCCCAGTCGATAGCCGCGCCCTGCATATACAGCGCTGCAAGGCTAGTTAGCATCTCAACTTTGTCTGGCTGACTTGGACGCAAACTAGGTAACCAGCTGATGTCATTAGCGTTGGGTAAGCAGGCTCGTCCCATCCCTAGCAAGATTGGCTTTGCCCCAATTTCTAGGAAGGTGCGTTCTTCTCGTTGGTTGAGCGTGTTGATAGCGTTTAGGAAAAGGACAGGCGATCGCACATGCCGCACCCAATAATCCGCCGTCGCAATCTCAGCGGCTGCCACCTCGCCCGTCAACATTGAAATCAACGGCAGCTGAGGCTCATGAAACGCAATTGAGCTAGCGACTTCACGAAAGTCTTCTAGCATCGGCTCCATCAGCGCTGAATGAAATGCATGAGAGACCGTCAGCGGCTTGCACTTAATATTCTGTTGTTCAAGCTGTTGGATAATTTGACTGACGGCCTTCTCTTCCCCAGAAAGTACAGTACTCTGCGGCCCGTTCACAGCCGCAATCGAAACCGTTTCCCCCGCCAGCGCCACGCACTCTTTCACACTCGCCATCACTGACACCATTGCGCCTCCCGACGGCAGCGCCTGCATCAATCGACCTCTAGCAGCCACTAGCTTAAGCGCATCTTCTAAGCTAAATACACCCGCCAAACAAGCGGCTACATACTCTCCTAGGCTGTGTCCAAGCACGACTGAAGGACAAACTCCCCAGGATATCCAAAGCTGAGAGAGCGCATACTCAAACGAAAATAGAACCGGCTGAGTATAAACGGTTCGATCAATATCTAAGTCTCCCTCAAATATCACCTCTAACAAGGGCACGCCGTACTGTTCCAAAATCCACGCACACTGATTCAAAGCTTCGCGAAAAACGGGCTGAGTCCGATCAAGCTCTCGCCCCATACCGACGTATTGCGACCCCTGACCTGTAAAGAGGAATGCAACGCCATCTGCGGTCTTTCCATTATTGGCTGCACCTTTCGCACCCTCTTCAATTAGCCAGCTTCTAATCTTTTCCTGTAGCTGTGCTACCGACTTGGCTACGAATGCAAGCCGATAAGAGAAGTGCGATCGCCTTGCACCCACTGCCGTACACAAAGCGCCTAAATCTATCTGAGGCTGCTCTTGTAGCAACGCTTTATAGCGCTCAACTAAAGCCTTCAGCGCCTTCTCACTCTTCGCTGAAACCGCGAACAGCTGTGCAGAATCATCAACAGAATCGCCTTGTTCTACTAAGTCTTCTCCTATATGAAAATTTGACAGTACAGCGTGAGCATTGGTTCCGCCAAATCCAAATGAGTTCACACCAATATAAGTCGGGATTGATCCAACAGAAAGTGGCTCAATCCCGGTTTCTACTCGCAGCTTCAGCGCTTCAAAATCAATCGCTGGATTAGCCCGATGAAAATGTAGGCTCGGCGGAATCTCACCGTGCTTCAGCATCAGCGCGGCCTTAATCACGCCCGCTACACCCGCTGCCGTTTCTGTATGACCGATATTTGTCTTTACAGAACCAATCACGCAAGCGTCTTTTCGCCCTTCTGCCAGCACGGCTCCTAGCGCCTGAGCTTCTACCGGATCGCCTAGCTTTGTGCCCGTTCCGTGCGCCTCTACATACCGCACATCCGCCGGGTTCACTCTGGCCTGCTCATACGCGGCCTTTAGTACCGCCGCCTGCGCCTGGGCATTAGGCGCTGCCATACCCTGGCTAAAACCGTCTTGATTGATGGCACTGCCGCGAATGACTGCATAAATGGGGTCTTTGTCTGCGATCGCCTCACGCAAAGGCTTAAGCACCACCATCCCTGAGCCCTCGCTGCGCACATAGCCATCAGCACTCGCATCAAAGCTCTTACAGCGGCCCTCTGGCGACATAAAACCGCCTTTAGAAAAGCCCGCCGTCACCGTCGGCAGCAGCAGCACATTCACGCCGCCCGCCACGGCCATTTCACTCTCACCCGTCCAAAGGCTCTGACACGCCAAGTGAATAGCGACCGAGGATGAAGAGCAGGCGGTATCTACCGCTAAACTCGGCCCTTTGAAGTCAAAAAGGTACGAAATTCGATTGGCGGCAATGCAGTTTCCGGTGCCTGTGGTGGCATACGGATCGTTCACCGGCTGCTGCCAGAGCATAATCGAGTAGTCGTGGGTGCCAATGCCGACAAACACGCCTGTTTTAGAGCCCCGTAGCTGCTCAGGAATTTGGCCAGCATCTTCTAGCGCTTCCCAGGTGACTTCTAGCAGCAGCCGCTGCTGAGGGTCCATGGTCGCCACTTCACGCGGTGCAATGCCAAAGAACTGCGGGTCAAACTGATCGACCTGCTCTAAAAAGCCGCCCCAGCGAGTGTTGGTCTTATTTGGCACATGCACATCAGGATCATAGATGGCATCTGCATCCCAGCGAGACTTGGGTACTTCCGTTACGCTGTCTACGCCATTGCGAATCATTTGCCAGAAGGCGTCAGGGGTATCAGCACCTCCCGGATAGCGGCATCCAATTCCAATAATCGCAACCGGCTCAGGAGAAACAGAAGGCTGAAATGAACTCATGCGTAGGTGGTGTGATGTGCTAAATTAATTGCCCAAAACAGAGCAGGGCAAAAACAAAGGTTCTATGTAATTTAACTGAAAGATGAGCGAGATCAAACTCAGGTTCCACTAATCCGGAAGTATAGACATCAGCTACACGAAGCAATCTGTGCTTTCCAGGTGTCTATCAGATTGCTGACGACGGTTTCCCACTGATAGGGCTCAACGTCCTGTTGTCCTTGCTGACCCATCTTTTGTCGAAGGGTGTTATTTTCGGCTAGCGCAGTAAGCGCTAGCCCAAAGCTCTCAACATTCTGAGGCTCAAATAACAACCCGTTTTCACCGCTACGAATGAGGGTTGTGACGCCGCCAGCGTTGGGCGCGATCGCTGGAATACCCGCTGCAAAAGCCTCTAAAATCGTGAGTCCCAACGTCTCTTTTTCAGACGTGGTGATGTGAATATCGCTGTTGACTAGCAAAGCAGGGACTGCCTCGGGTAAAATTCTTCCAAGTAAATGAGCGTTTAAGTTTAGCGATCGCAGCTCCGTTTCAATCTCCTCCCGCAGCTCACCATCACCCGCAATGACAATCGCTACTTGATCGCGTAGCTGCTCGTTACGTTTGCTCCAATCTGCCAATGCTCGCAGCGTAAACTTCCAGCCTTTATCAGGCGTTAGCCGTCCTAAGAAAACGAGCTTTATTTTATTTTCTAAGCCGTCAATGCCGTACTGCGATTTGAAGAAGTCAGGCTGGCGGGTTTGCGTTTGGAATGCGGCTAAATCGACGCCTAAGAAGCGATCGCGTAAAACATTCCGCACCTTCAGCTGATGCAGCCGGTCTTCAGCGGCTGGACTAGAAACCAGCGTGGCATCGTAAGCATGAAATACAGGCCGAATAAACAGCATTGAGAACCACTGTAAAAAGGCGTTTACCACTTTTGGCAGCGGCAAAAAGTCCTCAATATAGTCAATAAAGTTGGTGTGATAAAACCCTACGCAGGGAACATTGTTCGCCCTTGCATAGTCCACTCCCGGCGCTTTCAGCATGCCAAGGAACAAGCGATCCGGCTCATCTACATGCACAACATCCGGTGCAAACACCTCTAGCTCACGCTGTAAAGGCTCAATCGCCCGCCTGCTTATATTTCGCTCAAACGCAATGCCCATGAAGGATTCACTCGGCAGGCCCGCCACTCGGACACCGGGGAGTATCTCACCTTGATAGTCATGCCAATGAGGATACACGGTCTTAATCGGTGCGTAGTCTGGACACAGCACGAGTACCTCATGCCCTAGCTTACTAAGCACGCGCAGCCGCTGATAGAGCGCTACAGTAACCCCATCAACAACCGGTAAAAAGCCAGAGCTAATAATTGCAATTCTCATGAGCCTAGTCGCCATAGTGTGAGGCCATAGCCGCCCGAAATTAGCGGAGCTGGTTGAAATACAGACTGTAAATCACCAAACGGCTCACCGCTTACAGCCGTTTTGACTGCTTCAGTGGGTGAAAACAAGAAAGTGGGTTTATCCGGGATCGCAATGGCTGCAATGGCGCTTTTGATATCAGCGTTCTCCGGCAGAATGTAAATGCTGATATCGGGATTTAGCTGATAGCTCAGAGACATCACGTCTTGAATGTAATAGGCCGTTGTGATGAGTTGAGGGGTTTGCTCCTGATTGAGTAGAGAGACGATATCTGCGTTGCTGAGGTTGCGGCTTTTTAAGTAGGGCGAGTCTTTGTTAAGGCCAATGAGGCAAGATAGCAGGCTGACGGAGAGGAGTAGCGCGATCGCGGTGTTCCATTTTTTAGTGGGTGGCAGTAGGCGATCGCCCATTAAATAAGCCAGCGCCAGCAAAGCGCCCAGGTGAGTAGGCATCAGATATCGCGGCGTTGCGGCGGCTTGTCCATTACGGAGCATATCGAGCGCCAGCAAAGCGCCTGGAACGGATAGGGCACCCGCTAGGAGGAAGATTGATATAGGACGGGGTGCTGTACGGATTAGGTAGTAAGCGGCGTAGCCTAAAAGGGAAAGGGTGGCGATCGCAACAATTACTTCCAGCACAAACACAACCGGCATCTCAGAGGCAACCGGCACGTCAAAAAACAGAACGGCCAAGCTATAAAACCATGTGCCCAAGATCGCCCAGATACTTGACGGCACCTGCATCCAGCTTGTATTGCTTTGTAGCTTGGCCCAGTGCGTCACGACAATCCAAAGCCAGGGTGCGAGCATAATCAGCGCAGCCCCTGTCACGATTGCGTAGGCAAGTCGTCGCTTGGGATAAAAGAGCATGACGGCGATCGCCTGACCGAACACTACCAGCACGGTCAGCAAAGACGTATACAGGCACAAAACGAGCGATAGGGCGTAGCTGATCCACCATTGCCAGCGGTTTGACCAGCGGTTTGAATGGAGCGATCGCACACAAAATCCATTCACCAGCACCAGCAGCAAAATCCAAAGGCTGTAAGGCCGCGCCTCCTGCGAATACGATACAAAAAAAGGCGAAATCGCCAGCAGGCCTAGTGCACTTTGCCCAATGAGATGACTGTCTTGATGTCCGTAAAAAAGCGTCTTTCCCAGCCAATACATCGCAGGCAACGTCAGCAGACTCAATAAAACCGGCAGGCTTCGCATAGCAACGACAGAGCCGCCAAAAGTTTCAGCCCAAAATCTGGCCAGGATGAAGTAAAGCGGTGCGTGCTCTGGGCTTTGGGTCAGCACTCGGGTTAAGTCAGATCGAGGGCGATCGCGCCTAATCACCTGAAACGTTTGCAAATCTCCTACCGTCAGCGGCAGTCCCGTAGCCACCTGCGCTCGCACATCGGCATGGGTGTACCCAGATACCCGCATAGAGGTCGCCACTTCATCTACCCAGTAGACCGGTCGATCTAAATAAGATATCCGAAACAAAACTCCTAATCCTACGAGCGTGGCAACAATACAGCTCCAAATCCGACGCTGGGAAAACTTCGCAACGGTAACGTGCTTCATTGAGTCAGTAACAGATCGATTAATTGCTACTCAGCATACCGTTCTATAAAGCGCCGAATACTTTCTTCGTAGCCACTGCCCTCTATGTACGGCAAGTTGTCGTGATCGCCCCCTTCGATTTTCACCAGCTCCTTTTCACCCGGCAACGTGTCATACAAAACCTGGCTCATGTGTGCAGGTACGACTCTATCGACTGTCCCGTGCATGAGGAGAACAGGCATTTTGAGCGATCGCACCTTTTTCACCGAGTCAAACCGCTGCGTCAAAATCAGATCCACGGGCGTAATCAGCGGCAGCAAGGGGTGAGAGTGATTCACCATCTCTCGCATGGAGGTAAAGGTGCTTTCTGTAATCAGTCCTGCGGCTGTGGGATATCGGCTTGCAAGTTCGATGGCGATCGCCCCCCCAATCGATCGCCCATAAATCACCACATCCTGTCTCCTCTATCCCCCGCTCTGCGATTAAATACTGCCAAGCCGCCTCAGCATCCTCATACACCCGCCGCTCATTCGGAAACTTCCCTGTACTCAAGCCATAGCCCCGATAGTCAATCAGCAGTACACCATAGCCCCAGTCATGAAACTGCCGCATTCGCTCAACCAAATCACCCACATTGCTACCGTTGCCATGCAGATACAGCAGCGTGGACGCATCCGTTGTAGCCGAAGGAATCCACCACCCATGCACGTCATCCCCCTGCACCGTCAGTCTCACATCTTCATACGCGAGGCCCACGTTAGCAGGCGTACTCTTCACCACCGCCTCAGGAAAAAATATCATCCGAGTTTGGTAGCTCCACAGCCCCACGCAACCTAAAAAATAGAGGAGCGCGATCGCGCCAAGTCCCCACAACAAACGTCTCAAAATTAAATATCCTCAGTACATCTAAGGTTCAGTCTGAGCATAGAGGATTGCAAATGAGTGTTGTAACGCCTCTACAAGAAACAACCTCACTCATGTTCTACTTGGTTGTGTTCTATCTACTATTTAGTTGTTTATCAAAGGCAGTGCATACACAACAACATTCACATTCCCTGCATCGATGAAGTTTTGCAATGTCTTGACTCAGCACAAAAAACACTCTATCGTCAGTTACTAAGGTTGTGATGCCTATCACATCCGTTCCTTCAGAACTCATCTGACTTAAGCGCGACTCGGCAAGTGTTGTCAGCACTCACCGAATCGCTAGCTAGCAAACTGACACATCCAGTCTGATAGCTAAGGGCAGGATACCTTAGCGACTCCGATTTGGCCCACATTGTGTGGCAATTTGTGGCGTTGCTTGGGTTTTTTGAGTTCTGGTTTCCTACCAACGACACACGGATACCAGAATCTCATGCTTATTCTCCCTGTTGAAGGCGCTGATGCGTCCACTGTTTCATCTGCCGTACCCTCCACCGCATCGTCTGGGCTCCCAAACGATCCGAGAAGTGGCGGGGGTGGGCGCGATCGCCATCAAGTTAGCCACATGCTATTTGGCACACCATCCGTTGTGCAGGCCACGATATTGCGACTACACCAGCTAGGCTACGCCGACCCCACCGAATGGAGTCGGCCTATTCAGTAGCGATCGCCCCGGCGAAGTAATGGCCATTTTAACCCGCCGTGTAGAAGGATAATAGGATGGAGTAGCGACTGACTTTATAAAAAGCACCATGAAAAAGCTTCAGCTAGTATGTATAGCCCTGTTGTTCTTGCTCCTTACTAGCTGCGGCGTGCTCAATCAGGTGCCGCCAGATCAGGCCGTTCGACTTGCGATCGCCCAGCAGCAAGCCAACATCCGCCAAGAAATCGCAAACGGACTAGGCCTCTCTGCTCAAGCCAGCCCAGCTCTCAAGTTCAAAATCGACAAGCTCACTGTAGCTAGCCGTCAAAAGCTGACTGGCTCAACGCTATCCAAACCAGGCTATCCCGACAGCCTCTACAAAGTACGCGGCACCTTTGATGCAATCCTCTCGAACCCAGAACAGACCGTTCGGGAAGAAAGTTCTTTCGAGGTTTATCTCGGCACCAATTCTCAAGGCAAAGGATCTGACAAATCAGACGTGGATGACGTTGAAACCTGGTATTGGATTCCGTCAGATTTACTGAATCGCCAATGAGGCTTTGCTTTTTCTCGCGATGGCGCCTGTCTGAGAAATCGCTAGAGTTAGAGCACGACGATAAGCTGTCAAAGCTCTGTATTATGTTGCTAGCAGCCTGTTTTCGAGAGCCCTGTTCATGTTTCACGACCTGCTCGCCGTCCAAAATAGAGCCCTCGTTCTTCAGTTTTATAAGTCGTTCGATAACCGCTGCCTGCACGAAGGCATTGCGCTGCTTTCTCCACAGCTGATCGCTCATATGGCAGGCCTCGACCAGCCGCTAGGCAAGGCTGAGTTTAGCGCTATGGGCATGGAGGTGTACAACGCGTTCCCGGACGGACGGCATGTGTTTACGCAGGTGATTGCGCATCGCGATCGCGTGACCACCTGCGGATTTTTTACGGGTACGCATTTGGATACGTTTCAGGGACTGCCCGCGACTGGGAAAACGGTGCGGTTTGCGGTGATGCATATTGACCAGGTAAGCCATAGCAAAATTGTGGAGCACTGGGGGCAAGGCGATAGCCTGAGCTTGGTTCAGCAGCTGGGTGTAAAGCTGGTGCCAGGGCCGGGGACGCTGCTAAAGCTGGGTGCTAAGGCAGGGCGTCAGTGGCGAGAGACGATGTTTGATAAGGCTAGAGCGATCGCACAGCCTGACTATTACTCCAGTCCGCCAAAATCTTAAAGTGCTTATGTTCTTCTCCCAACGTTTACTGCCGGTCGTGATGACGTTTGCGATCGCGCTTGTACTGCTGGTTACGACGCCTGCGATCGCCAGCCCGAATAATCTTTTACCCGCTCAAGCGCCTGAACAGCCTGCGATTCTCACTGGCCCAAAAGCAAACGCGCCGATCCCAATTTACCTGCGACCTGCGGCCAATCAGCCGAATGTAGGGTATGGCACAAACGGCGCAAGCGTCAGCATTACAGAGCGCGCTGTCGGCTATTTTTTAGATGAAGATTCGAGCACAATTTGGAACCATATTCGGCTTGATGCGCCTCCTTTTACCGAAGGTTGGGTGCAAGGGAAGTTTCTCACGCTGCCGACCTCAGATATGCCCAATGAAAAGTAATGGGCTATCTAAGCCTTTGAGTCGTGAACATCTCTTGTGAATCTCTCTGAAGATGGAGGGGAGAGATTCAATATCGCGGAATCATAATAGGCGTAATAGAGATTTTCTTACGACTTGTAGGAGACTCTAGATTTGGAGATAACAATGGCAGATACAACAAATATCGCAACAAAGCTGGGCGACCTAAAGCTTTTTCAAAACGTATTGCTTGAAAACGAAAAGAAGCTAATGGCGGCGACTGACGATGACAAGATTCGTGAGCGCCTAGAGAAAATGGTGAGTCAGGATGCTGAAAATTTAGGCGTCATTGAGCAGGCGATCGCGAAGCTGGGCACTAACGTAGAACCTCGTGATATCACTCAAAAGCATGCTGAAAAAGTCGGTCAGATGATGAGTGGTTCGGAGCTGACGACCTACGACAAGTTTTTTCAGCTAGAGCTGCTTAAGCACCAGCAGACGATGACAGGCTTAGTGCTCCACAAAGCTGCTCAGTCTTTAGACGATGATTTGCAAGACGCAATGGAGCCTTTGAACAAGGTTAACTTTGAGAACCGCGCTCATCAGGAAGTGCTTAAAGGTGTGCTTTATTTTGTAGGCACGCGTGAGCTGGCCGGGAAAGAGCCTGATATGGGCCTTTGGGCTAGCGTTGAGCAGGGTATTGCGGCCCTCAAAGGTGCTGTCGGCAGCGCTGCTAGCTAACGGTTCATTGTTTTTAGAATTGAATTGAATAGGCCAGCGATCGCACTTAACCCAGGTGCATAATCGCTGGCCTATTTTAGGTATTGGCTTTCTTTGATACAGCTCTAATTATTGCGCCAAACTTCCAGTAATGCGGTTGCTCGCTCAGCGCCAGAACCGTTATCCTGTCGCTCATAAAGCTTTAGCGCCTGATCTAGCGTTTCTATCGCTGCGCGGCTATTGCCCTGTCCCCATAGCGCCAGCCCCAGGTTGTACCGTACGCCCGGATCTTCAGGAAACGCGCGCGTGAGCTGACGGTATGCCAGCACGGCCCGCAGGTACTGACCTCTTGCTAGCAAGAGTTCGCCTAATGCGGCTTGGGCTGGTATTAGGCCTGGATCGACATTGGCTGCTTGCTCAAAATGGTTGAGTGCTGCTGTTGTATCCCCGCGCTTCTGTAAAATTTCGCCTAGATAAAGCTGCGCTTCGGCGTTTCTAGGATTTAGCTGAACGGCTCGCCGTAAGGACTCAAAGGCTTTAGACTCGTTGCCCTGCTCTCGCCAGATTCTCGCCAAATTGGCATGTACGCTGCCCCTATTAGGATCTAGTGAGAGGGCTCGCTCTAAGGGGGCGATCGCCTCATCCTGATCGCCTTGAGCAAGGTAAAGCATCCCAATCGCCTCATAGGCCTGCGCATTATTAGGCTCAATGCGCACGGCCCGTTCGTAAGCATCACGAGCTTCATCAAATTTTTCTAGCCGCAGCAGCGAGCCTCCAAGCCCGATAAGTCCATTGGCCGCGCGACCGTCAATGCTGAGCAAGTCACGGTAGGCATCTGCGGCCTCCTCGTAGCGCTCGTCCATAAATAGGCTGTTTGCTAGCCCATAGTGAAACGGTAGATTACGCGGATCGCGATCTAGCGCCTGGCGATAGTATTCGGCAGCAGCATCAAAGTTACGCTGCTTTCCCTGTAGGTATGCGATGCCTGAGTAAATTCGGGCATTGTCTCTATCAACTTGCTGAGCCTGCTGATAGAGAGCGATCGCGCCTGCGTAATCGCCTGAGTCAATTTTCTTTTGAGCCTCTCCTAGCAGATTAGACAGCCGTTCCTTTTGAGAATCATTGAGTTCAGCGACGAGCACTGGCTCAGAACCTTGCTCAAAACCAACAGCGTTAGCGGTGCCGATCAGCGGCTCAGTGAGCACGGCTAGTGCCGATAGGCCAGCAACGGTTAGTGAAAATGTGAGGCGACTGAGTGACGTTAAAGCCCACTGATATCCCACAAGCTAAATCTCCTAAAAAACTCAAAATACGCAAAGATGAGAACAGCTTCTTTAAGAGCATTCAATAGAAAATCTTAAAGAAGTGCTTTTGACTTACGTTAACTGTGCCAGGTTTGACTCATGATTCTATCAACAACTGATTTCATTCAGGGAGAGAATATCCAAAATTACTTAGGAATTGTCACCGCTGAGGTGGTCTACGGGAGCAATGCCTTACGTGACTTTTTTGCAGGTATTCGGGATGTATTAGGTGGTCGTACGGGGGCGTATGAGCGTGTTTTTGAGAAAGGTCAGCAGGATGCACTCAAAGAGCTAGAGGCTCGTGCTAAGCGACTTGGGGCAGATGCAGTCGTCGGGATTCAGGTCAAAACTGACACCATAAATATAGACGAGCACGGCGTCTTGATGCTGATTACAGCGACGGGGACGGCGGTGAAGCTGTAGCTTGAAACACGACAGAGAAGTTATTAGCAGGCATGGTAATAACTTCTATTAGTGTCAGGTTGTGCGCCTGCGCGATCGCTACGACGGCCTCTAAGTCTCGAATGCCCCAGCTTGAATTGCGATCGCGCAGCATCATGTCAAAGGCCTCATTACTAGGCGCAGTTTGCTTTCCCTCTCGCTGATAAGGGCCATACAGATACAGTACGCCGCCCTCGGGTAAAATTCGCTCAGCGCCTGCCATCAAGTGGGTGCACATCTCCCAAGGCGAAATGTGGATCATGTTAATATTCACAATTGCTGTGATGGGTTCTGCTAGCTGCGCTTTGTACGAAGGGGCTTCTACGGGCCAGGGCTGAACGCTCACATCTAAATCTAAGGGCGGCAAAATTAGGTTGTTAGAAGGAAGGTCTTCGGCCCAGGCCTGAATGCTCTGGCGGGCGATCGCCTGCGGTTCACTGGGCAACCATTGCAAATGCTTCAGCTCGGGTGCAAAAAAAGTAATGTGCTCTCCCGTTCCGCTGGAAATTTCTAGAACGGTTCCCGATGGCGGCAGAACCTTTTGCAACACATCCAAAATTGGCTGTCGATTTCGCGCTGTTGCAGGTGCATGCTGACGGGCTGTAAGGGCCATATATCAAAGACTTTAGCTATATAAAAGCCAGCGCAAGTAAGGCCTTTTGGGCACGCTAATTCAGTGGCCAAACCAGGCAGATGTGCCAGCCATTTGATGTTACCTGTTCTTCGCTGGTTTATGCGCAACATTTACGCTAAGTTGACTCGCTCTATGGCGGGCAAGTATGTCAAAGCTTTCACCAAGCGTGGAACCACACTACTTACACTTACGGGTAGTTTTAGCCTCGCGACGTCTCAAGCGGCTTTGGCTGACGTTGTGCCGGAGGCGAACGGTACCGCTACAGAGATTACCGTTTCTCAGCCTAGTGGCGATACTGAGCAGTTTGATATCACTGGCGGGCGGCATTCTAGCGATGGCAGCAACCTATTTCATAATTTTGAACAGTTCAATTTAGACTCAGACCAAACAGCAAATTTTGTGACTGCGCCAGATCTACAAAACGTTCTGAGCTACATTACGGGCAAGGCTTCTACGATTGATGGCTTGTTACAAGTTGTTGGAAGTAAGGCCAACTTATATCTAGTTAATCCAGCGGGCATTCTTTTTGGCCCTAACGCGCAGCTTAATCTTCCTGGAAGCTTCACGGCGGCAACGGCGACAGCTATTAGGTTCCAAGATCAGTGGCTCAACCTAGTCGGTGACGTTGAGGCTCCGATTGATCACCGTGCTTTTGTAGGTAATGTGATTGGCTTTGACTTTGCGACAGCGGGCGCTGTAGTCAACTTAGGCAATTTAACGCTGGGTTCAGATCAAAATCTTTCGTTCTTCGGTGGCACGGTTGTAAATACAGGGAATCTTAGCGCGCCGGGTGGCAGCATCGTGCTGACGGCGGTCGAAGGGGGGCGGCTTGTGCGGCTTTCGCAAGGCACTCACCTCCTGTCTTTGGAAGTATCGCCTGCTGATGCTGCAAAGCTAGGAGAGGTAGCTTCAGTGGGTGAACTGTTGACGGGAGGCGATCGCCCCATCACCGACACACTCTTGGTGGATAAAACCGGTATTGTTCGACTCGCAAGCTCAGGGACTCAAATTCCTGAAAATAATGGAAACACTGTTGTTTCAGGGACGCTTTCTACAGCTAGCGATACAGAGACAGGCGGAGAGATTAATCTGTTTGGTACGCAAGTTGCTCTAATTGGTAGCCGTATAGATGCTTCTGGCGCAGAGGGAGGCGGTATCTTGCGAGTGGGGGGAGACTATCGAGGCAGTTTGCTAGCACCGGCCGCACGTCGAACATATGTCAGTGACGATTCTGTGCTGGCTGCTGACGCTTTAGCCCAGGGAAATGGCGGACAGACGTATATTTGGTCGAATGAACACACTCAGTTTTACGGCAGTCTTAGCAGTCGGGGTGGCAGTCTTTCAGGAAATGGTGGATTTGTTGAAATCTCCGGCAAGCGCAGTCTCAACTACGGTGGAGCTGTTGATCTAAACGCGGCTGAGGGGAGTCCTGGCACAATTCTTTTTGACCCGTACAATATCACCATTCGGAATGGGTCAGGTGATACTTCACCCGCTACCGATATGCTGCCAAATTTGCTGTCAACAGCAGCTAATAGCGATATCTCTTTTGATATCTATGAAGAGACTTTAGAACAGTTTTCCAGCGTTATCTTAGAAGCCACTAACGACATTACTATCAAAAACCTCAGCGACAATGCACTGACCTTTCAGCCCGGTGGCAATATCGTCTTTAGAGCGAACTCTGATGGCATAGGAGACGGTAAGTTTGAGATGCATGTCTCAAACGGGGCTTCTTCGGACGCTATCATAGCGCCCGGTGGCCGCGTTACAATCGAGGGCGCCGAAATTAAAGTAGGAGAAATTGACACCTCTACGGTGGGTGGAGCAGGTGGAGACATTAGTTTGATTAGCCGAGAGCGAGTTAGAGCAAGCAGGCTAAATAGCGGCAGCGCTAACATTGAAATTACAGGTAATGAAATTGACTTTACGGGGAAAGCGGCGCAAGTGACTGCCAACAGGCTTACCCTACAGCCTTCTTCGGTAGCATTTGATATTTCTGTTAATACCGATGGTGATAGCTCAGATAGGTTAAATATCTCGACTGATGATTTATCAGCTTTAGACGAACAGACTATCAATCAGCTCATTTTGGGTCGTGAAGATGGAACGGGAACTGTTGATCTATCTTTACTCCCAGAAGATTTTTCTATTCCGATTACCATACGCCCTGATCAGATACCGTCAGAGCCTCTTGAGCCGCCTGTTTCTCCACCAGAAGTTCCTGAATTACCTGAGCCGCCTACCATTCTAGATCCTGAACCACCTACCATTCTAGATCCTGAACTACCTGAGCCGCCTGCCGTCCCAACGGAGGAAACGCCTAGAACAGAAGTGCCGACTATCCCCAACACAGACAATTCTAAAAATCTGGAGCCAGCGGTGTCTGAGCTACCTTTGTTGAATATTGCGCTGGCTCAGATATCTGCTGTTGAAGCTGATGGGAGTGAAGAGTCAGGCGACAGCAACGGTACAGGCATTAGCGGTGTCATTTTAGGTGGGTCTGACACTATTAGCTCGGCTGAAGTATTTAATCAGATTGAAGCTAACATGAGTGCTCAGTTCGAAGAGCAGCTCTCACTTTCTAAAGGGGTACGGCAAAGCGAGCCTGTAACGCTGACTCAGGTACAGGACACGCTAGACCAGGTAAGGCGGACTACCGGTGCGCGCTCTGGGCTAGTGTATGCCTACTTTGTTCCGGATGCTGCTTCAAATGATTCAGTGTTGGCTGTGAGTGATCGCACACCCCAACCCGAAGATCAGCTAGAGATTATGCTGATTAGCGCAGACGGTGAGCCGGTTCGAAAGCGGCAGTGGGGCGTTACGCGCGCGGATGTAGAAGCTACAGCAACAGCGTTTCGCTACCAGGCGACCAGTCAGTTTTCCAGGCCTTCGCAATATCTTCCACCCGCACAACAGCTTTATCGTTGGATTATCGCGCCTATAGAAGATTCCTTAATTAAGGAAAACATAAACAACCTGGCCATGATTATGGATGAAGGCTTGCGAACCTTGCCGCTGGCAGCCTTGCACGATGGAGATCAGTTTTTAGTTGAGAAGTACAGCATTGGGCTAATGCCGACGTTTAGCCTCACTAACTTTGGACTAGATGATATGGCTAACAAACAAACCGAAGGAGCCGGTCAGTTCGCAAGCCAGTCAGCGAATCCAAAAGGAAAGCAGAGTGTTTTAGCAATGGGTGCTTCTCAATTTGAAAATCAGCCACCTCTACCGGCGGTTGCTGCTGAGCTGTCTTTTATTTCAGACAAGCTTTGGTTAGGCAATACGTTTCTCAACGAGACATTTACCTTCGATAACCTCAAGTCACAGGTTGCGAGCCAGCGATACAACGTTGTTCACTTAGCGACCCACGCTATTTTTGAATCGGGCGATCCGCAAAATTCTTACATTCAGCTTTGGGATCGGCGGCTAGGGCTGCTTCAGCTTGAGGCGCTTGGCTTTGCAGAAAGCAATATCGATTTGATTATTTTGAGTGCCTGTAGTACAGCAATGGGCGATCGCAATTCTGAATATGGTTTTGCAGGCTTTGCGGTGAATGCAGGATCGCAGTCGGCAATGGCCAGCCTTTGGCCGGTCAGCGATGAAGGGACGCTGGGCTTTATGACTCAGTTCTACGAGCGCTTAACTCAAGCGCCAATTCGTTCAGAGGCGCTCAGAGAAGCTCAAATAGCCTTGATTAAAGGTAACGTAGGGATTCGCAACGGCACAATATATGGCGCAAATAACGAAGCGTTGGCGTTCATTCCAGAGCTAGAGCAAAGCGGCTCTTGGGACTTCTCTCATCCCTTTTACTGGTCTGCGTTTACCATGATTGGCAGCCCATGGTAAACGTAGCATGGAAGCTTGGATAGGACTTACGCGGGAACGAACTGAATAGCAGGCTTTCTGAGCTGTTGAATGAGACAACCATCCAACAAGTCCATGCTTGAGTTGATAGAGGGTTCGGCCTGTTTGCAAAGCAAGCTGATTGAGTCTTGCCTACACCAGCAGCGCACAGCCGATTATGTTTCGCAGGCGCAAACGATTGCGAAAGAAAGGCATTTGGAGCCGATTAGCACCGTTCAGCTTGAGTACTCCTTAGTGGAGCGCAATATTGAGTTTGAATATGTGCCGATGGCGAAAACGCGGGGATGCGGTGTGATGGTGTGGTCGCCGCTAGCGAGTGGATTGCTGTCGGGTAAGTACAAGCCTTCTGAATCAGGGGGTGAGGGATCGGGACGTTTGGCGACGTTAGTAGGCGGCGATAATCCAGCTTTCAACAAGTTTACCGAGCGGAACTGGGCGATTGTTTCTGAGCTGGAAAAGGTGGCGAAAGAAGTGGGTCGCTCAATGGCGCAGGTGGCCGTGAACTGGGTCGTAAACCATCCGGGCGTTGCGAGCGTGCTAATCGGTGCGCCTAAGCTGTATCAGCTAGCGCAAGCCTCTCATAAAGCTCTCATGCAGCAATAAAGCGAGTCCGGTAGAATTGTTTTTATTAAGCGGCCTCTAAAGCAGGCTACAACAGTAAACTTTTTGGGCGTGACTTATTATGAACCAACCTCTATCGGGCCTATTAAGAGGCATCAGCGTACTGAGTTCGAGCGTGGCGTTAATTAGCCTGAGCTGGGTTTTGGTGCCATCTGCTGTCGCTCAGCAACGACCTGCTGAAGACCCTAATGTAGATACGCGCCTTTGCTCAACAGGTACTCAAGCCTGTAGTGTTTCGCCCGCGACCGCTATTCGATCGGGTGGGCCACTTTCTGTCTCTACTTCTGAAGACACTCAGAGTATCGATACAGCGCAAGAGTCTGTTTTTGAAGAAGTGGCTGATTCTGTCAATGAGCAAACCGCTGCTGAAAGTAAGCCTGTTGGTGTGGATCTAGGGCCGCTAGAAATAAACCCCAACACACCAGGTATCGGGGTTCGAGACGTACAAGACTAGCGCCAGATTCTCTTTGTTTCAGTAGGCGTCTTTGTTGCTGATGCCCGCGAGTGCTTGCAGGGCTTCGGCCTTTGACCAGCGCTGAGCGTAGAGCGGTTCTTCGTTTTGAAAGATCGCCTCCTCAGTCGTTCCTGCCTGGGCGCTATCACCGGCCTGCTTTACCAAGTCGCTGAGCGTTTCAGGATTTCGTGACGAAAAGAAAATTTCGTGTCCGGCCTGTGCCCACAGTCGCCCTAGCGAGCCACCGATATTCCCGCTACCGATAATGCCAATTTTCACTGCTTTTGCTCCTTGCTATATTTGCCTGCAAGCTTACAGCGAAGTGAAGGCTTATGCCGCCGCGATCGCCAATCCTCTCACCACTCGCTGCCCGCGCCGCACCCCCTGCGTTTCAGTCACTACCGTACACTGCCCTTCCTGCCCAGCACGCGCGTAGTTCACCACCACCCAGTCATCTGTTTTACCCAGCTCATGCGCTCTGGCCGTATTGGAATACAGCACGTCAAACGCCCAGCCGTCCTTTCGCAACGGCATCACAGGTAGCCACGGCTTATGGTCTGGATTAAACCGTCGAGGCGTAATCATCCGCAGCTGTCCTGCTTTCGCCAGCTGGCGGTACTGTCTATCCACTTCTAGCAGTAGCTCAACAGACGGCGCTTTTGCGGTTTGTTGCTCAGACTGTTCAGACTGTTCAGGCTGTTGTTCGACCCTAGGTGTAAAGCCAGGCTGATAGGTGAAGCGGCGCTCTCTTTTCGTCCTTCTGCTAGCTGCACTTTGCCAGTCTGGTGCAGGCGTCTTACTTAAGCGCGCTTCTAGCGCATTAATAACCCCGATTACGCGCTCCGATCCAAGTCCAGGGACCTGAGCCAGCGTCCCGTCCTTAGCAGCTTCTTCTAACGCTTCAAGTGTTTGAATCCCTAGCCCTCGGTAAATCCTGCGAGCAAACAGCTGACCAATTCCAGGCAGCTGAGTAAACAAGTCTTCTGGTGAAACATCAATAGAGAGTCGTGCCAACAGCGTTAGGTCGCCCGTTGTCGCGAGTTCTGCAATAGACCGCGCTAGCCGCCGACCGATGTATGGAATCGCCTCTAGTCCAGCTGTTCCTTCTGCCTCAAATACATCTACGGCTGGTCGCTGCTGCTGGCGAATAGCGTCAGCGCCTTTACGATAGGCTCTAATGCGGTAGTAGTCGTTGCCTTGGGCTTCGAGCAGAGCGGCAACCTGCTCAAAAATGTCAGCAATATCGTCATTGGAAAATGAGAATAGCTGCCTAAATGTGTTAGGAAAAAGTGTGGTCTGAATCATCGTTATGTCTGCGCCGATAGAAAGTAGCTAAAGTGCTTATATGGCAGTCGCTCTAGGCGTTGATTTTCTATCTCTATTATCTAACATTTATAGGATTTTGACAGGGATTAGCGGGTGCTTTTTGGTGGCCGTGTCATGGCAGCCCTACTATAGTGTGTGGACTATAAAATCGGTGTTTGCATGAGGCTAGCTAGAAGAGTAGAAACCATCTTTGAGACGACTATTTGGAACTTTCGATTTTTTGTATTGCTTCCGGTCATTTTTAGTCTTTTTAGCGCCGTTAAATTCTTTATCATCGGCACGCTAGATATCTGGGTGGGTCTGAACTTAAGCTTCGATACGTCTGATCCAGAGGGCGAGGTTACCTACCAAATAGTCTCTTACATCATCGGCGGCGTGGACTACTACCTCATTGGGATTGTTTTACTCATTTTTGCGTTCGGTATCTATGAGCTTTTTATCTCCAAAATCGATATTCGCTTTGAGCAGGAAGTGAGCATTCTTCAAAGTGAGTCTTTAGAAGAGCTGAAAACTAAGATTGTGCAGGTCATTGTGGTTGCGCTCATTGTGAGCTTGTTCAAAAGAATGCTGGGATTAGAGATTTCGCAGGTGAGCGATATTGTTTATGTAGCACTCTCTATTCTCCTTATTTCCATTAGCGGCTATCTGCTTCAGGCTCAGTACAAAAACCTCCACGGCGCTGAGAACGTGGAGGATGAGTAAGCCTATTCAATAGAGTTCAATAGAGATTTCGGTACACAAAGGTTTTAGTCCTTGGTTTATTCGATGTCGATGGATAGGTCGTAGGTTGCGTTGCCTCGGGTGCCGCCTACGATAATTTCATAGTCGCCTGTATCGGGGAGGAAGAACATTTCATCGGTCATCTCTGTACCAAGAATGAGGCCGCTGGGCGTGACGACATCGAAGACGGCGTTGTCTTCTTGTGAGGTGATGGACAAATACATTTGCTGGCCACCTTGAGCGCCGAGTACGTACACGTCGCGATCGCCTCTTACTACCGAGTCACTGACGGTCGTGCCGCTTCTGCCCGCATCAAAGAAAACCTGCGATCGCTTTACTCTGTTTGCAGAAGCCGTGAGGTCTTTCGCCTCCATCCTGCCCTCTTTTGGAAAGGCCTCGTCACAGTCGGCTATAGAAAGTGCGTCTCTCGTCATTGTTAAAGATTGAGGGCTGACGCGCCACGTTTCTTGACGGTTCTGTTGGTCGTATTCAATCCAGGTGACAACATCTACATTCAGATTGCTGCCATCAATGGTTCCATCAACTTTTTGGCGATAGCTGGTGAAGTAGCCTTGGGCCTTGTCTGTTACGACACCATTCACTTCTCCGGTGACGCGATCGCTGCTGTCCACTATCAGCCGAACATCCTCTGAGAGCACACCATTGTCAACCTCATAGCAGTATGTGCCGGGCTGTAAGGCAGGTGCGATCGCTTTCGATACGCTTTCTGGCTTTCGATCGGGCTCTACACTGCCTTGAGCGCTAGGCTTTTGGACAGCTTCCGTTTCTTTCTCTGTTGTTTCTTTTGCCGCATTGGCTGATTCAACAACTTTTGAAGCTGGATCAGCAGCGGAATTTTGAGGCGCATTACAACCCACCAGTGCCGTCACCAGCAGCAGCGGTAGAAGCTTAAATGATAAACGCATAGCAATTTCCAAATAGACGGCCTTAAGTAAGTATCCATAGGTAGCCCAACTATTACGCAAAGTACATATGCCACTTCTTCTAAAGGTTACTTCTTAGCCTATCTATCAGGCTATTTGGCATTAAGCCCTTGAACGCGAAACAAGCCTAATAGAAGGGGAATACTTGATACGTGTACCTACTGTTCCCTTCGTCAAATACATCCACTATGGCTCAGTCAACGACCAGCAGTGTTTTCTCAGCCCTTTCCCAACAAAAGCACGGCCGCTTAGCTGAGCGGGTTGAAGATCTCTCTATTCCTGACTTTATTCGCTTTTTGGAACGGACAACTCGCGACTTCAAACAGTTTCTTAAGGTAATCGATCTGATCAATAATCAGTCGCTAGAACCGATGCTGGATGAGCTGCTAGAGACGTTTACGCTGAAAATTGGTCAGATTTTGCAGGCCGATCGCACGACTATCTTTGTTGTAGACGAAGCTCGTCAGGAACTATGGAGCAAAGTTGCTCAGGGAAACAGTGATTCAAGCGGCGCGGATGGCCTAGAGATTCGGATACCGCTGCACAAGGGGATTGCGGGCTACGTGGCGACGACGGGGCAGGCACTGAATATTCCAGATGCCTATGCAGACTCTCGGTTTAGCGATGCGACCGATCGGCAAACGGGCTATCGAACGCGCAATATTTTGTGTATGCCAGTGGTGAATAGTGACCAGCGGGTAGTTGCGATCGCCCAGCTCCTCAACAAAGTCGGCACAGAACCATTCTCAGATGAAGACGAAGCTAGCTTTGCCCGTTTTGCCCCCTCTATCGGTATTTTGCTCGCCAGCTGCCAGTCCTTTTACCTTGCCGCTCGAAACCAAAAAGGCGTTGCGGCCCTGCTCAAAGCCATCTCTTCTATGGAACAAAGCTTGAACCTAACGGTGACGCTCCAGTCTGTGATGGCAGCAGCACGAAACCTGATGCAGGCCGATAGAAGCACGCTGTGGCTGCTAGATGAGGCAAAAAATGAGCTGTGGTCTCAGGTGCAGAGCGCAGACGGTGGACGGCTCATTGACTTACGCCTGCCTGCCGACAAAGGAATTGTGGGCCACGTGGCCATAACTTCAGAGACGCTAAATATTTTAGATGCCTACCGCGACCCTCGTTTTGATGTGTCGTCTGACTTAAAAACGGGCTATCGAACGCGCAATATTCTGTGTATGCCCGTGTTCAACTCTAGCAGTAAGCTGATCGGCGTGAGCCAGCTGATTAACAAAGCGCAGGGGCAGTTTACGCAGCTTGACGAGTCGTTTATGCGAGCATTTAACACGCAGGCAGGCATTGCTTTAGAAAATGCTCAGCTGTTTCAGGAAATTTCACTAGAAAAGCAGTATCAAAAAGACATTTTAGAGAGTCTTTCTGATGCAGTAATTTCAACAGATATGGCGGGTCGAATTGTGACCATTAACGAAGCTGCCTTGAAGCTACTGGGCTGTCCAGTCGGAGACTTCAACAATCTTCCACCGGGACTGAATGAGAATACAGAACAGCGAGTAAATGGTGTGGTAGGGCGGCTGTGGCAGGAAGCTTTGGTGGGCTGCCGGCTGTGGGATGTGCTGCTGCTGGAGAACCTGAAGTTTCGCTTAGAAGATAGCTTGCAGCATGGGTCGCGTCACTATGTGCCAGAGCAGGCGTTGACGGTGAGCGTGGCGTCAGCTCCGATCAGCCACCTAGCTGGAGAGTGTCAGGTGGCTGAGCAAGCGCGGCATCGGCCGGAGCGATGTGTGCTAGCGGTGCCGGATGGGGAGGATTATTTGCTGTGGGGGGCGGGCGATCGCATCAAGGCGCCCGAGTCAGTCATGAGCTGGAATCGAAGCATCAATCTGACGGTGAGCCCCTTGAGCGACCCGAATGGTGGTGTGCGGGGTGGGCTGGTAGTGATTGAAGATATTAGTCAAGAAAAGCGAATGAAAACAACGCTGTATCGGTACATGACGCCGAGCGTGGCAGACCGAGTAATGGCGCTGGGTGAAGACGTGCTGATGGTGGGTGAGCGCAAAGATGTGACGGTGTTGTTCTCAGATATTCGCGGATATACGACGCTGACGGAGGCGCTGGAGGCCTCGGACGTAGTTTCAATGCTGAATGAGTATTTTGAAACAATGGTGGAGTCGGTGTTTCACTGTGAGGGCACGCTCGATAAGTTTATTGGCGATGCGCTGATGGCGGTGTTTGGCGCGCCGCTGCCGCTGAGTAATCATGCATGGTCGGGGGTGAAGTCGGCGCTGGATATGCGCAGGCGGCTGGTGATATTTAACCAAGAGCGGCAGAAAAAAGGACAGCCGGAGCTGCGGATAGGAATTGGCCTAAGTTCGGGCGAGGTGGTGTCGGGGAATATCGGCTCGCAGCGGAAGATGGACTATACCGTGATTGGCGACGGCGTGAATTTGAGCGCACGGCTAGAGAGTATTACGAAGCAGTATGGCTGCGATATTGTGATGAGCGAGCATACGTATGAGCTTTGTCAGGATAAGGTTTGGGTGCGGGAGCTGGATTTGATTCGGGTGAAGGGGAAGCTGAAGCCAGTGAAAATTTATGAACTGATAGGCGATCGCACTCAATCTCTCCCTCCAGAAACCGAACAATTTCTAGATCTCTACACCCAAGGCCGCGAAGCCTACAAAACCAGAGCCTTCCACCTAGCCATCTCTCTATTCGATGCGGCCCTAGCCATGCAGCCAGACGATCTCGCCGTAACGCTGCATTTAGAACGCGCTCAAGAATACATTCAGCGCCCGCCTGCTGCTGACTGGGACGGCGTGCACGTCATGACGACTAAATAGATCATCTTCTATTCTTAACATCCTCTCTTTCTTTTCTCTGTAAAAAGATAAGGGAGAAGATGTCAGCGCAGCTATTTTTCTGTTGAAAGCTGCACGGCCATTTCTGTACGAGAAGAAACCTCAAGCTTGCGAAATATCTTTTTCAGCGCCTGCTTAACGGAATTTTCTGTGATCCACAGTTCAGCGCCGACCTCTGCATTCTTTTTCCCTAGTGCCACCAGCTCCGCTATCTGACGCTCGCGAGCGGTGAGCCGAGCAGATAAGGAGGGAGATTTGCGCGTACGAACAGTGATTGCCCAAATAGATAAATGTAGAGACACCGCACTCATATCAGCTAGATCTTGAGCATCAAAAGCAGGCATCGATTTCTCTCGGGTGCAGCCTAGCGTCCCTACTAGTCCACCTTTGCTGATAATAGGGCCAGCCATAACGTGCCAGTGATCTGGGCGAGGACAGATTAGCTGCCAAGCCTTTGGAGAGGTGACGAGCCCTTCGTGAGCAGGGGTATGTCGCTCTGCGATGTAGCGAGCAATTGGGTTCAGTTCGGTAGAGAGCGCTATTTCTACTGCTTTTTTAAAGGTTGGGTTTAAGTCACTGTCAGCTGAGAGAATACGGTCAAAGAAGAAGATTCCTGACCGAGTGGCCTGGAAGTATTTGCCAACTTTAGGAGCGACTTGCGATCGCAGCTCATCTTCCCACGCAGCCTGATCAATCGCCTGAAACAGATCTTTCAACTGAAGCCTTGACGGTTCTTCTAACTGGCTTTTCAACGGTTTTTTCATATTCACAGCGAGCGACTGCACTCAAAAAAGACTACCCGAACGTGGTCTAGTCGTCATCGGAAATTATTTCTATCGTAGACGGTATAGATATTTGTTACGACAACGATTTGGAGAAGAATAGAATGACGAGCTTTGAAAAAAATGTCATCGGCATCGTGATATATCCCGGTATGACTGCGCTAGACATGGTTGGCCCACAGACCGTGTTTAGCGGACTGCCCAATGTTCAAATTCATCGCATTTGGAAAACGCTAGAGCCGATTGCCGCTGACGATGGCATGGTGGTGGTTCCAGATACAACCTTTGCAGACTGCCCGCCTGTTGACGTTATTTGCATCGGTGGCGGTCGCGGACAGGCGGCTATTGTGAACGATTCAGAGATACTCAGCTTTCTACAGGAGCAGGGCAACCAAGCCAAATTTGTAACGTCTGTTTGTGGCGGCTCTGAATTTTTGGCGAGGGCGGGACTGCTTGAAGGCTATCGCGCCGCGACGCACTGGGCTGCTCGAAAGCAGCTAGCTGAACTAGGCGTAGAGGTTGGCACCGAGCGTGTTGTGGTCGATCGCAACCGGATAACGGGCGGCGGCGTTACCGCAGGCATTGACTTTGGGCTGGTGATTGCCCAGACGCTTTACGGCGAGGACATCGCCAAAATCAATCAGCTTTTGATGGAGTACGATCCAGCACCTCCTTTTGATGTGGGTTCGCCTGAAAAGGCTGGGCCTGAGCTGGTGGAAAAAGCAATGAAGTATATGATGCAGGTTATGGGTGCGCCGCCGCTAGAAGCGCAGGCGGTAGGAGAGAAAGTATGACAACTCCATCCTTCTTCTCAGCAGTCACCTGTTGAAGGCGTGGTCACAACAGAGTCGGGTAAGGCTTGGATTCAAAAGGGCTTTTTAGCGATCGCTATTCTGTTCAATCTTTGCCTGACAGCTCAGCTCCTAACTGTTGGTCTTGCCGTTTTTTCTGACGCGACTTGGTGGCAGATTCACGTTTGGCTCGTTCGTGGGTATAGCGGCCTAGCTGGACTTCTCCTAGTAGGCACTTTCATAGCGCCCTTTCCTAAAAGAGTTCAGGTACTGACAAAAGGCATGGTTATTTTGCTGACTCTACAGTTTGTCACAGCGCGCGTTCAGCAGCCGATACCGCTCGGCGTTATTCATCCGTTGGTAGGGTTTACGCTATTCACGACTTCCACAACGCTTGTTCATAGAGTTCTGCCACTCGGTAAGTTCTAGTAGGTATCGGAAGGCCAGACCACGTACCATTCAGCCAAGAGACGGTAACATCACACTCAAGCTGCTACCGTTGTGAAGCCGTTATGAAACCGTTGCGGTGCAAATGTAGTTGCGTCCTCTTACTGGAAATAGTTATGGCTATGAATAAAGAGCAGCAAAAATCATGGCTTCTGCTACTCTGTGGGCTGGTCGGTCTCTTCGGGTGTATCAGCGTATTGTTGACTGATTTTATTGGTATCGTTGCTGTAGACGGATACAATCCTATCGCCCAGACGATCAGCGATCTAGCGATTGAGAAGAAGGCGTGGATTCAAGATATTGGCTTAGACTTATTTGCGTTGTCCTTTGGGACTTGTGCAATAGGTCTATTTTCGATGAATTTAGGCGATTGGAAGTGGAAAACTGGCGTATCAATATTGTTGCTGCTGGCTATTGACATATTACTGATTGCTGAACACAACAAATACGCTGGTAGAGAGGATGTTGGCGCTGCTATTCATATCTATTGTGTCTATGCATTAGGTCTTTTGTTTACAATTGCACCGCTGCTAATCTCTTTTGGACTAAAAAAGATTAGCCGGGGATGGTATCTGTTCAGTCTGTGGACGGCTATAGTATGGGCTGTTCTATCTCCTATTTTCTTCTTTATTCCAACTAGCTGGGATGGCGCCTACGAGCGCTTTATTTCGCTGATTATGATTGTGTGGGTTGCGCTTATCTCTTGGATGCTTGTTCAAAAAGGATTCAACCAGCGCTCAATAGCACCCTTTAAAGGTTCTAAGGCTACTGCTGACTGAAGTGTGCAGATCGTTCTCCTGATGGCTGTGATTGCTTGTCTTAGCTGTATGGTCTTAGCTTAGAATTTTTGCAAGTGATGTTACAAAAGTTGAGGCTTTGTCGTGGTTTGCCGTAATAATAGGCAGGTTGCTTTCATTTTTTACTCGAAGCCCCATGACTGACGCCTTACAAGAAGACCGCAAGCTGTATGAAGGCAAAGCCAAAATCATCTACGCCACCGATGATCCGGAGGTTTTGATTACCTACTTTAAAGACGATGCAACCGCTTTTAATGCGCAGAAGAAAGGGCAGATTGCAAACAAGGGCGTGATTAATGCGAAGGTGACGACTCACCTGTATGGCCTGCTAGAGAAGAAGGGCGTGGCGACTCATTTGTTGGAGACAACTAGCGATCGCGAAATGCGCGTAAAACGAGTCGATATCGTGCCGCTAGAAGTAGTAGTCCGTAACATTGCTGCCGGTAGCTTGTGCAAGCAAACGGGTATTGCGCTGGGGACGAAGCTAGAGCCGTCGCTGGTGGAGTTTTACTACAAGAACGATGACTTAGGCGATCCGTTACTGACACGCGATCGCATCAAAGCCATGAACCTTTCTAGCCCTCAGCAATTAGACCAGCTCACCGAAAAGGCCCAAACCGTAAACGCCGTACTCACTGAATTCTTTGCAAGCTGCGACATCACGCTTGTAGACTTCAAGCTTGAATTTGGCGTAGATAAGGGCGGTGCTTTATTACTCGCTGATGAGATTAGTCCCGATACCTGCCGCCTGTGGGACACCACTGAGCCCGATGAACGTAAGCGGGTGATGGATAAAGATCGCTTTCGTCAAGATTTAGGCGATGTGGCAGAAGGCTATCAGGCGGTGCTCGATAGAATTTTGAGTCAGCTTGAGAGGAAAGGATAATGTATGGGCGATGTGCGATCGCTGTTCGTACGTATCTTCGCGTGCAGCCTTCACTTCTGGCACAGTGAATTCGCGTTTGGCGCTTGACAGTGCGGTAGTATCGATTGAAATTAATCTATTCTGGGCAGCTGATGCCCCGATGGGTGCCCAAATTTGTGCACTTTAGATTCGCTAGCACTGCCGCTACTAAACGTGACGTGCTAGCCATCTAAGCTTTACTGCTGGTGTGAGTAGTAAAGGTGCTTTGAGGAGTGAACTTACAATCAAGGATCAACTGGTTATGCGTGTTTCCCCGGCTCTTTTAGCCTGCTGTAGTTTGGTTGCGATGGTAACACCACTCCTTTGGAGTATCGCCGGTTTGCCAAGCCATGCGGCTGAATCTTCTGAGGCGACCAGCGTTACAAATGCCCTCGAATCAACGCCTTTAGCCGCAGCGGCGGTAGAGGCCACAACGACCAGTGCGTCCGTAGGCGAGGTCGCGACCCCATCGCTTCAGCGGCTAGAGCCTACGGTAGAACAGCAGCTAGCGCCCAAAGTTTCTTTATCCCGGCTTCTTGAAGGTACTGCAAGTTCAGCAGCAATCTCTGTACCAACTGCTACAAACGTTGCGCCTACAGAAATTGCTCAGGTACAAACCGCACCTGTCGGCAATCCCGTTCTGCCTACGCCACCCGCAGAACAGGATCTTCCCACACCTGATATCGAAATTCCCGTTGATGAAGAGGGTCTCGGTGAGGTTGATATCAACGATGCTACTGAAGACGAGACGCCAAGCGATGGCCAAATCGATATTGAAATAGAAGAGACCGCGCCGCCTGTACCTAACAACGGCATTCCAGTGCCTGAGGATGAAGCCGCCGATGAAGCGGTACCTTCTGCGCCAGCAAACGCACTGCCAGGTAGCACCGATCGGCACCGATCCGAGTAGCACCGACATAGAAGCCGACGAAGCAGTGCCTGTTCCAACAGAAGGCGCGCCTGAGGCTGAAACGCCTGAAGAAACTCGCGTGCTGGTTGCAGAGGTTGATGTGGTTTCTAGCAACGCGCAGCGACCTTTAACAGATGAACTGACGGATGCGGTGTATCGCTCGGTGGGTACGGTGCCAGGACGAACCACCACCCGCACGCAGCTACAAGAAGATATCAACAGTATTTTTGGCACGGGCTTTTTCTCCAATGTGCGAGCCGAACCCTCGGACACACCGCTAGGCGTAAAAGTGACCTACTTTGTTGAGCCGAACCCTGTGTTAACTCGGGTAGAAGTGCGCAACCGTCAGGTACTCGAAGACGAAACCATCGAAGAAATATTTGGCGATCAGTACAACCAAATTTTGAACCTGCGCGACTTTCAAGACAGCGTGCTCGATTTGAACGACTGGTATCAGGAAAATGGCTATGTGCTCGCTCAGGTAACCGCAGCGCCCCAAATTTCTGACGATGGCGCGGTGACGCTGATTGTGGCTGAAGGTGAAATCGAGTCGATCGATGTGCGCTATATCAATATCGATGGCGAAGTCACGGATGAAGACGGCGACCCGATTGGGGGTAAAACGAAAGACTACATTGTCACGCGTGAGTTTGAAACGCAGCCGGGTGACGTTTTTCAAGAAAGCGCGATTCAGCGAGATGTGGGCAACGTGTTTGGGCTCGGCATCTTTGAAGATATCCGGATTTCGTTTGACCCTGGCGATGAAGACCCGCGCAAGGTGAAGCTGATTGTCAGTGTTGCCGAGGGCGACACGGGCTCTGTCGGTGCTTCCTTAGGTTTCAACCTGCGTGGCGATCTGTTTGGCCAGCTCAGCTACAACCAGGACAACTTTGGGGGCCGTAACCAAAAGCTCAGAACAGAAGGCCGCGTCACCACCCGAGGCGACTTTCTCTTCGACATTGGCTTTACCGATCCATGGATTAAAGGCGATCCTTACCGCACGTCCTACACGGCTAGCCTCTTTAACCGCCGTTCTACCTCACTCATTTTTGATAACAGTGCAGACGGCTTTCCAGAAGTTGATTTGCAAGCGGAAGGATCAGAAGACAATCCTGATATCGGTGATACGCCAAGAATCAATCGATTGGGCACCGGTATTAGCTTTAGCCGCCCCTTAGATAACGGTCTATCGCTGTCTTTAGGTACGCAGTATGAGCGGGTGTCTGTTCTAGATTCTGATGGTGACGTTAGCCCCAGAGACGCGTTTGGAACGCTGCTGACCGCCAGCGATAACGGGCGTGATGATTTGCTGACCGTCCAGTTTGGCGCGGTGCTCGATAAGCGGAATAATCCGCTACAGCCAACGAGCGGTCGCCTGTTTCGTCTGGGCACAGAGCAGTCTATTCCTGTTGGCAACGGCAGTATCTTCTTCAATAAAATTAGAGGTAGCTACAGCGAGTACGTTCCCGTCAACTTATTCAACTCAGAGCGGGGCGAAACCGTTGCGTTCAACCTTCAAGGTGGAACGACGATCGGTGAAATTCCGCCTTACGAAGCGTTTCCTTTAGGCGGCGGTAACTCTGTGCGGGGCTACGAGGAAGGTGCCGTGGGTGCGGGTACGTCGTTTGCCCTGGCTACCGTAGAGTACCGCTTTCCGTTATTTAGCGAGTTCTTAAACGGGGCGCTGTTTGCAGACTACGGTACCGATTTGGGCACGGGTGATAACGTTCCTGGCGATCCGGCAGGCGTGCGAGGTAAGCCGGGTAACGGCTTTGGCTACGGCGCGGGCGTGAGAGTGCAAACGCCGCTGGGCGCGCTCAGACTAGATTACGGCCTAAGTGATGAGGGCTCTCGCTTCCACTTTGGCTTCGGAGAACGATTCTAATGGCGAAGCAGCAAACGCTGGCAGGTGAGGCCACGGCTCAGGGCGTTGGCCTTCATCTAGGCGAACAAACAACCGTTCGCCTTGTGCCTGCTGAGCCGAATGACGGGCGTTACTTTGTGAGAACGGATCTGCCTGGTTCTGAGCGGATCGCTGCGGCCGTGAGCAACGTGATTAAAACCCAGCTTTCTACTGAGCTAGGCGTGGGTACGGCTCAAGTGCGGACGGTGGAGCATTTGCTGTCTGCGCTGGTGGCTTTAGATATCGATAATGTACGCATTGAGATGGACGGGCCGGAGCTGCCGCTTTTGGATGGTTCTGCAAAGGAGTGGATGGCGCTGCTTGTGCCCGTTGGCGTGCAGTTGCAGGCAGCTGAGCGGAAGCAGCATTTGGCCGTGGCTCAGCCGGTTTCTGTGCAGTCTGAAGATGCGCTGGTGACGGCTTTTCCCAGCAGTGAGCTGCGGTTTACCTACGGCATAGATTTTTATCTGGCGGCGATTGGGAATCAGTGGCACAGCTGGTCGCCAGCGAATCAAAACGAAGCTAAAAGTAAAGCAGAAAGTTTTGCCGCTGAGATTGCGCCTGCGCGCACGTTCGGACTGGCCGGTCAGATTGATTACTTGCGATCGCAAAACCTAATCAAAGGCGGCAGCCTAGAAAACGCCCTGGTCTGTGGCAAAGACGGCTGGCTAAATCCGCCTTTGCGATTTGACAACGAGCCGGCGCGGCACAAACTGCTCGACTTAATCGGAGACTTGAGCCTGCTGGGCAACATTCCTCGGGCGCACTATGTCGCATACAAGGCAAGCCATGCGCTGCACGTAGCACTCGCTAAGAAACTGGCTGCGCTCAAGGCTTCGTCGGATACTTCTTTGGATAATTCTTCGGGCAAAGAGAGGTAGCAAAACAGTCTACACAAGGCTTTTTTCGCTTCTTCATAGCGCCGGGAACCGTCTAATGGCAAAATCGTGAAGGGTTTTATACAAGCTTTACTTGTTTTGAGCTGTTTAGCTCCACTGCCCCGCGCCGCTACGATTTAATCCTTATGCCGACTAGTGCTCCCGCTTCCACCGAGTCATCTCAGACTGCTGCTCAAGATCCTCAGGAAACTGCTGATCCCAATGCGCCTGCCAAAATCACCTACAGCCTAGAAGAGATTCAAAAGCTGCTGCCCCATCGCTATCCGTTTGCCTTAGTCGATCGGATTATTGAATATGTTGCAGGCGATCGCGCAGTCGGCATCAAAAACGTCACCTTCAATGAGCCTCACTTTCAGGGCCACTTTCCAGGTCGGCCTATTATGCCAGGGGTTCTCATCGTCGAGGCGATGGCTCAAGTCGGCGGGATCGTGCTAAGCCAGGTGCCGGGTGTAGACGGTCGGCTGTGTGTGTTTGCCGGAATCGATAAAGTGAAATTTCGCCGTCCGGTGGTGCCAGGAGATCAGCTGGTCATTACGACTGAACTAATCACGATTAAGGCTTTACGCTTTGGCAAGATGAAGTCACGCGCTGAAGTGGACGGACAGCTGGCTTGCGAGGGCACGCTGATGTTTTCGGTTGTGGACTGAATTCTATCTCCTAAACCATTCGGTGCTCTAACCATTCGGCGGCTTTGCTGGAGGCCTAGCTTTGACTACTACTACCCTGATTCATCCCACTGCTGTTGTTCATTCTGGCGCTCAGGTGCATTCAAGCGCCACCATTGGCCCCTATGCGGTCATCGGAGAAAAAGTGACGGTGGGGGCAGATACCAGCATTGGTGCCCATGTAGTCATTGACGGCCATACGCGAATTGGCGATCGCAATCGCATTTTTCCGCATGCCTCCATCGGTCTAGAGCCTCAAGATCTTAAATACGACGGCTCTATGAGCCTGGTTGAAATCGGGGATGACAACGCCATTCGTGAGTGCGTCACTATCAACCGGCCCACTCGACTGGGCGAGGTGACGCGGCTGGGCAACCATAATTTGATCATGGCGTACGCTCACGTGGCGCATAACTGTGCGATCGCAGATCGCGTCATCATCGCCAACTCCGTCGCCCTGGCTGGTCATGTCGAAATTGAATCCCATGCCCGCATCAGCGGCCTGGTCGGCGTGCATCAGTTTGTCCACATTGGCCGCTACGCCATGATCGGCGGCATGAGCCGAATTGAGCGCGACGTGCCGCCCTACACCATGGTCGAAGGCAACCCTTCCAGGGTGCGCGGGCTCAATCAGGTGCTGCTGCGCCGATCGGGCATTGCCCAGGAATCAGATGGCCTGGTGTATAAGGAACTGCGAGAAGCCTTTCGCATTTTGTATCGAGATGGGCTCACGCTAGAAGAGGCCATTAGCAAGCTAGAGACGATGACCGACAACGTGCATGTGCGCCATCTCTATGAGTTTTTAAAAGCGTCTTCACAAGAGAAAGGGCGGCGCGGGCCGGTACCGGGGCGAAAGAAGTGACTAGTCCTATTCAAATATTTATTCATACCGGCGAAGTGTCCGGTGACCTGCAAGGTGGCCTACTCGTCAGCGCGCTATATCTTCAGGCTGAAAAACGCGGCTTAGACATACAGGTGCTCGGCGTTGGCGGACACTGCATGGAAGAAGCTGGGGCAAACATACTGGTCAATACCGTTAGGCTCAGCGCGATTGGGTTGCTCGAAGCGCTGCCTTTCTATGCAAAAGGTCGCGAGGCGCAGAAGCGAGTTAATCAGTACCTATTGGACAATCCACCCGATTTGATGGTGCTTTTGGACTATATGGGGCCAAATATTCCGGTTGGGAAATTTGTGCGCAAGCATATGCCACAGGTGCCCATTGCTTACTACATTGCGCCGCAGCAGTGGGTGTTTTCAACCAAAACAGATACGCAGAATGTGTTGACCGTCACCGATAAGCTGCTGGCTATTTTTCCTGAAGAAGCGAAGTACTACGAAAAAGCCGGTGCGAATGTTCGCTGGGTAGGCCATCCGCTGGTCGATATTTTGGCCGAGCCGATGCCCAAAGCTGAGGCTAGAGCTGAACTACAGATAGACACTGATGCGCAGATTGTAACGCTGCTACCGGCTTCGCGATTTCAAGAGCTAAAGTACATCATGCCAAGGATGTTTGAGGCGGCGCAAGCGATTCAAAAAGAGCAGCCCAACGTGACGTTTTTAGTACCAGCGTCACTGCCTGACTTTAAAGACGTGATTGCTGGTGCAATGGATGAATATGGGCTAAACGGGCAGCTGGTCGATAAAGCGCAGGGGAAAGTGGCGATCGCAGCGGCCGATCTGGTCATCAACAAATCCGGCACCGTCAACCTCGAAGTAGCTTTGATGAACGTGCCGCAGGTGGTGACCTATCGCCTGAGCAATCTCACAGGCTTCATTGCTAAGTACATCGTGCGCTTTACCGGCGACTACGTATCGCCGGTAAACCTGATGGAAAATCAGCCGATCGTGCCTGAGCTGCTGCAATGGGACGCCACACCCGAGAAAATTAGTCGAGCTGCGCTGGAGCTACTCACGGATGAATCGAAGCGGCAGACGATGCTGGCTGGCTACGCGCAAATGCGAAAAGCAATGGGTGAAGCGGGCGTGTGCGATCGCGCTGCTGGCGAAATTCTAGACATGCTGCCATAACCTTTTGCATCCCCTCAAAATTCTGCGCTGTTATGGTCAGTAACCGCCGTAAAAAGTGGATATAACTTGATAAGCGCTAACACTATATGCTCTACACTGGCTGAAGAAAATATACAGTGCTCTCTATATTTGTTAGCGATTTTGCTCAATCATTGACTGAACATTGATTGCAGCATTGAAAGTATTCATATCAGAGTGTTTCGGTGGTTAGGAGGCAGTAGGTGAACATTTCGGAACTGTTTAGACAGGGCGGCATAGCCATGTGGCCGCTGCTGTTTTTATCCATTTTGGCGCTAGGCACCATTATGGAACGCATTTGGTTTTGGTCTAGAATTTTGACCCGCGAGCGTGAAGTCTCTGGGCGCGTGCTAGAAGCGGCGCGGCGCGAATGGTCAGCGGCCACCCAAATTGCGCAGCGTGCGGCCCGCCTACCGATGGGTCGCTTTTTACTCGGGGCGCTCAAGCTAAAAGATCAGGACCCAGAGGTTTTTCGTCTAGCGCTTGAAACGTCTGCCAATGAAGAGCTGGCGATTATGCGCCGGGGCGAAAAGGTGCTAGAAGCCGTGATCGCACTTTCTCCTCTCCTCGGCCTGCTCGGAACGGTCGTCGGTTTGATCAACTCCTTGGGGTCGATTGACCTGAACGATTTAGGGGTCGGGGACGCCACTGCGGGCACGGCTTTAGGCATTGGTGAAGCGCTAATTAGTACCGCCGCCGGTCTGGTGATTGCGATTGTGAGCTTGGCTTTTTACCGTCTGTTTCAAGGCTTTGTGTTTGGCCAAGCCAAAATGTTTCAGCTCTCGGGTAACGAGCTAGAGCTGCTATACCGTCAGGCCTGGGCCTACACGGACGGCAAACCTAGCTTACTGAGTGAAAATTTGGTCAATTCGCCGCCTTCTCCAACGGTAGATACGCCGCTGCTGCCCGAAGAAACCAAGCCCGCTAGTTTTTAATCGTCACGCCTACTGTGCTGACCTACTGTGCTGACCTATGAAACTTGATCTGGATAATCGTCAGTCGGACGTGCAGATAGAAATTCTGCCGATGATTGATGTCATCTTTTGTATTCTGACGTTCTTTATTTTGGCGGCAGTTGGCCTAACGCGGCAACAGGCGATCGCGCTCGATCTCCCTTCGGTGAACAACAGTTCGCCAGTCGAAGGCAGAAGTCGCGATCGCCTCTACGTCAGCGTAGACAGTGCCGGTCAAGTCTATGTCGATAAAAGCGCTGTTCCCTTGGGCTTGCTATACGACGTACTGGTACAGCACCAACAGATTGCGCCCAACGGTACGATTGTGCTGTATGCCTCTCGCAGTGCGCGGTACGAGGACGTGGTGAAAGTGTTGGACTTGCTGAGATCGGTGGGGGGCGATCGCGTCGCTTTGGCCACGCTGCCTAACGATGCTTCCTTAGATCCCACTCAGGGCAACAGCCAGTCTTTAGAAGATGTCTTGCGCGAGCAGGGTGTTCTTAATCCGGGTCAAGGCCTACCTAACCAAGCGGCTCCTAATCAAGACGGCATCAACATCACGCCAGCTCCCTCAAATGGCTCTCCCAATGGCCAGTTCTCCGCACCGGGTGGGCTTCCTCCCATTACGCCCGCGCCAGTAGCTCCATCCGCTCCAGATTCTACGGCACCCACTCAGCAAACAACGCCGTAAAGGCAAGTTTCTTAGCGTCCCTGTCCCCACGACTTGTCTCAGCGACAGGGGCGCTATCAAGATAAGATAGCAAGGTTAAAGCAGAGGGCAAGCGGCCCTATTTTTTTGCAATGAAGCATACGCTTTCGGTACTGGTTGAAGATGAAGCGGGCGTTTTGACCCGAATTGCGGGGCTGTTTGCTCGGCGCGGCTTTAATATTGAGAGCCTTGCTGTTGGGCCAGCCGAGCAGCCGGGTATCTCGCGAATCACGATGGTGGTGCCAGGTGATGATGCCGTGATTGAGCAGCTCACAAAGCAGCTATACAAGCTCATTAACGTGCTCAAAGTAGACGATATTACTGAAACACCTAGCGTTGAGCGAGAGCTGATGCTGCTAAAGGTGAACGCAAACGGTCAGAACCGGGCCGAGGTCGTTGGGCTTGCGCAAATTTTTAGAGCGCGCGTTGTGGATGTGTCCGAAGAGTCGCTAACGCTTGAAGTCGTTGGAGATCCTGGTAAAATGGTGGCCATTGAGCAGGTGCTTAATCGCTTTGGCATTACAGAAATTGCGCGCACTGGCAAAATTGCGCTCACTCGCGAATCGGGCGTGAACACAGAGTACTTGAAGTCTCTGGAAAGCAAAGTTTGAGGCTAATTTCACTCGATTTAATTCAACTTTGCTCAGACTGATTCAATCTGTTCTGAAGTCGCTTAGATCTATATCTTTCTCTGGATTGGTTGTGTTTGCGTACGATAACGTACTGAGAAAAAGTGTGGCTATCTCTTAGCATATGAAGGTAAGCGCACGAATAGTGCCTACCTTCAAAAAAACTCACTTAACAACAATGATTGCCTTTAACCGCTCGCCCATTGGGTGCAGCTTGGTTGTGGTGGAATCAGATTAGGAAAAGGATGATAGCAAGCGATGTCTCTAAATAAAAACGGGTTCGCCCAAAACCAGATACTTGCGAGTTTATCTGAGGAGACGTATGCCCGTCTCAAGCCTCACCTGCGCTTGGAAAATATGCGGCTACAGAAATCTTTGTACCGAGCAAGTGAGCCTATCACGAAAGCGTATTTTCCCGTATCGGCTTTACTCTCGTTAATCTCTTTACTAGAAGACGGCACGCTCACTGAAATTGCGCTGGTCGGCAATGAAGGCATGATGGGACTGCCGATTATTTGGGGCGGTGGATGTACCCCAAATCATGCCATCGTTCAGTTCCCAGGCGATGTGTGGGTGTTAGATGCAGAAGTGCTGACTGAAGAATTCAACAGGCACGGCGAGCTGAGCCGCGTTTTGTTTCTCTACATGCAGGCTGTGTTTACGCAGGTGGCGCAAAATGCTATGTGCAACCGTCAGCATACGACTGAAGAGCGCCTCGCTCGCTGGCTACTGTCGGTGCAAGATAGCGTTCAGAAAGATGAGCTAACGCTAACTCACGATTTTATGGCAAAAATGCTGGGCATTCGCCGCTCTGGCATCACCGTAAGCGCCGGAATACTACAGCAGGCCGGGATGATTCGCTACACCAGAGGTCGCCTAGCGATTTTAGATAGACCTCGGCTAGAAGAAACCGCTTGTGAGTGCTATTCACTAGTGCAAAGTGAATACCACCGCCTGTTGGGTTCGCACGTTCAGAAGAGTCACCCTGATGACCCGGTGGTCTCAATATATTAATTGTGTACGTTGGGGTACACGGCCTATTGAAACTCGCCTGTCATGATGTGTTTGCGCTGTTCGCCAGGTGCATCATCATTGACAAACATGACATTTTGAAAGAATATACTTTCTGGACAAATCACGTTCAGCGGCCTGATAATATGCCCGTGATTTATCCCGTCATTTAGTTGAGACTACCGCTATTCTCTTTGCTGTTTTTAATGGGCATTGCGGGTAAATAAACTCGGAACTGAGTACCGGTTCTGGAGATATGAGTGGCATCAGTCAACACGTCAATAAACCCGCCGTGACTGTTGATAATGTCTGCTGCTGTTGATAGGCCAAGCCCGGTTCCTTTCCCAGCCGCTCTGGTTGTAAAAAACGGCGCGAAAATATTATCGAGGAGGTGAGCCGGTATGCCTTCTCCAGTATCAGTGACCTGAATAGCGACGTAATTACGGAAAGTAGCTTCTGTTGCTTCAAGTGCCTCGGTTTGATCGATTTTAATGTTTTCAGCAGAGAGTTTCAGGAATCCACCGTTAGGCATAGCATCACGGGCGTTGAGACAGAGGTTGAAGAGTACCTGATGGAGCTGATTCTCATCGCCTTCTATGGCCCAAAGCCCAGATGGAAGGTATGTTTCAATAGAGATTAAATCTGGGAAAGTTGCGCTTACAAGGGTTTCAATCTCTCGCACGAGGCGATCGCTTTCAATCGTCTCGTAAATTTCAGGATTGCCTCGGGTGAAGGTCAATATTTGCTTAATGAGCTTGTTGGCTCTACAGGCCGTGGTTCCTAAAATTTGGAAAAGCTCGTCTTGTTCTGTTGTGACTTTCGGAAACTCCTTTCTCAGTAAGTAAGCAATTCCTGAAAGCGGCGTTATTAAGTTGCCCAAGTCGTGTGCTATGCCAAGGGTCATCTGACCCACGCTTTGCAGCCGCTGGTCGCGACGGAGTAGTGCTGCTACTCGTTTATGATTGCCGACATCGGTGCCTTCCATCATCAACATCGTCGGAGATGCTGTTTCGCGTTCTACTTTGCGTAGCACAACATCAAGCTCAGTAGGCCGATGGCTGTCGTCTATAAGGATGGCATCGCAGTGAATAGTACGGCCTTGTGCCGCTAAGGCGATCGCATCCTTTATGCGAACCTGTTCTCTGGACGAAAACTTCCAGCTCGTATAGACAGGCTGATTCACAACCTGTGCCAAATCAACGTTGCCCAACGTCAGCGCCGTTTGATTAGCTTTTAGCACTCGGCCTTCTGCATCAAGCAGCCAAATGAGCTGAGAAGACTGATTTATTAGTGAGTAAAAAACATTGCCAACAGAGATTTCAATTGACTCGCTAGACGCGGGCGATGCACAAAATGGGGATGCTTTGTGCGCGCGGGTTTTTGTCGTTTGTATAGAAAAGGTGTCCAACATCAAACTTTAAACCTGTAGACTTCCCTCAATATGACGCCATTGCAAAGGTTTGTCGGTCTGCTTGCGTACCGATACGCGAGCTAGAAGTTATGCATCAGAGCGCTAAGCGGCCCTAGAAGTATTTTCCCTGGGCCTTTCAGCTGTTTGTTCTACGGTTGCGACATCTGTAGCAACGCTGTGATGGCGAATTTCCCATACTTTTAGCAGAATAAGATATTCGTAAAAAGCCTGAAGAACGCACCAGGTAAAGCCTGCACGGCCATCACGAATACCGCCTAAGAAGAAGTACATGTACAGGAACCGAACGATCGGACGACCGGGAATGCGTAAGGAGAGATCTTTAAGCGCACGGCGGCGTTCTACTTCAGATTTGCCGACAAACAGCGATTTCCACTGAACCTTTCCTTCTGAAAGCTGCTTGACGGTCTCTTTGGCTTCGTCTGTAGAGTAGCGGTTGTGTTTTTCTATCCAGCGGCTAAAGCCTTTACCGCAGGTGTAGTGAGGGTAGGTTTCTTGTAAAAAGCCGTGCGTGCCGTTAACCACTTCGCGCTCGGTATGGCCGTAGTCATCAAACCAAACGTGCTTTTTATCAAGCAGCCGAAGCTGGTAGCGGGGATACTGTGTGCTGTGCTTAATCCATCTGTCCATAAACATGACGCGCTCGGCGGCGTAGTAGCCAGCGTGCTTGCCAGAGGCTGCTGCCGCATCGCATTCAGCAAAAAGCGCCGGGGTCATGCGCTCATCCGCTTCTAAAATATACGACCAGGGATGCTTGGTTTGAATGTTGCGCAGCATCCAAGTGCGCTGCTTGCCGTGACTTTCAAAGGCGTGCTGGTAAAGGCGAACGTTGGGATAGCGACCTTTTAGGCTGTGAACGATGTCTGGTGTGCGATCGCTACTAAACGAATCTACTACAATCACGTCATCCGAAAGCGTAGCAGACTCAATACAAGCGGCAATATCCAACTCTTCGTTGTGAGTCAGAATAAAAATAGAAAACATATAGAGTGCTTGCCCTTTGCGATCGCCTTTACCGTTTGCTCTTTGGCCCGCTTTTTTGTCGGGGAGCAACGCCTACATCTTTATATAAACGTAAGCCTATTTTTCCCACTTTTACATCGCTGCTGAGCTTAATCCGCATGTTCAAGCCAAGAAGACCTTAAACAGCGTATTTTCGAGAGTAGGAAAAGCGTTCGTAGAGGATTTGAGGCGCTATCTACTCAAAATCTAGGCAGTTGATGGCACTTTCTGAAAAAGCATCCGTTGGATGCACCGAACATTTGAGGCGATAGTCATTGGTCGAATAGCGGCAGTTGGCGCAGGGAATGCGGTGCATTTTGCGAACGCTCTGAGCGCCCTCTTTGATCATCGCAACCAAATTAAAGACTGCTATGGCGATGATTGTCCAAGTTAATACCAAGCAGATTGTTGGTAAAACGGGCCTCAGGCCAATGATGAGTCGAGCGAGATGAGTAAGGGTGAACTGAAGGAGCGAATCGACCACGATGAAAATCCTGAAGAAAGCACATAGGCTAGCGGATGAGAGCCTGTGTAGATTCTAAAATCCATCGCCGCTGAGCGGGCATAGCGTTACAGAAATGAGACAAAGTTTCAGGGTTGTGAAACACCTTTATCCTTCCTCTAGGCTGTTTTGCCTTTTGAGTTTTTGTGCAATGTCTGCATGCATCAGAGCAATGTTAGGGTCTCGCTGGATGGCCTGAAAGTAGTGTTCGCCTAAGGGTGTGAGCGAGTGTTCATTGGGTTTCATCATGAGACGGGCTTTTTCGAGCAAGATTGCGGCGCTTTCTGGCTCTATTTTGTCTTTTTTGCGCAGGTCAAGCAGCTCGTCTATTTGCACAATAAATTTGGAGATTGGGCGCAGCCAGCTGAAGGCTTCGTCGTCAATCACCAGCCGAAAAAATTCGCCGCTGTTGGCAATCGGGCCGTTGGCTTGCTCGTATACAATGCGCTCCGAGTCGAGTAGGGCTTTGTGCAGCCGCAGCAGCTCGGGGCGAATTTCTTTAAGGCGCGCAACGGCTAAATCGGGAGAGGAGGCACTCATGAGGTAACGCAAAAATCGAAGAGGTCAGCTTGATTACCCTAGCATTTTGGCTTTGGGCCTCGGTGAGTTTGATTGGGTGAGTTTGATTGGGTGAGTTTGATTACAGGATCGCTGGGGCGGTAAGCTCAAGGCGATCGCATAATCGCTTATAGGGATACTGGCATGCTAAAAGTTGGCGGCGTAAACATCACTGAACAGGAATGCGAAGCAGGCGGGCTGCGGTGGTTTTACAGGGAAGCTCAGCCGATGAACCCACAAGGAAAGCCGCCGGTTGTCATGCTGCACGGCCTAGTGTCTCAGGGCTATAGCTGGCGCGAAGTGATGGGGCCACTAGCAGACGCTGGCTATCGCTCGCTTGCGCCGGATTGGATTGGCCATGGCTATTCGGCTAAGCCAGATAAAAGTGAGTTTGCCTACACGCCTGCCGCCTTTTTAGAAGCCTTTGAACAGTGGCTCGCGGTGCTAGAGCTTGAGAAGTTCACGCTGGTGGTGCAGGGCTTTTTAGGATCGGTTGGACTGCTGTACGCGGCTAAGCACCCGGATAATATTGAGCGACTGGTGATTGTGAATACGCCTTTGACGGCTGAGGCGAAGCTGCCGTTTAAGATCGCGCAGTTTGGCATTCCGCTGCTGGGTCAGGTGCTCACGCAAGATCCCATTTTGGTGGATCGGACGCTGGAAGGCGGTGGGCCTTATACGGTGAGTGATGAGGCTTTGGATGTGTATCGTAAGCCGTTTTTGAAAAGTTCGGATGTGGGGCGATCGCTTCAATCCACTGTCAAAAATCTACAGCTCTCAAGCGTCATGGCCGATATCGATAAAGGTTTTAAAGACTGGCAAACATCGACACTCATTCTCTGGGGCGTTGCTGACAAATGGCTGTCGGTGAGCCTTGCTGAGAATTTTGTAAAAACATTAGGTGATGCGGAGCTGATAAAGCTGGACGAAACCGGCCACTATGCGCAAGAAGACTGGGCTGAAAAAGTCAGCGAGGCCATCGTTCCTTTTCTTCGCCGCGCTAGCTTGTAAAAGATAACAGAAACAGGGCACGTAACGGCTAGCGAGTAGGCGTAGCGCCTGCTAAAGCGGTTCTCAAATTCCCATCGTGCTCTGCTAGTACCGCTGCCGCTTTTTCCTTATCTAAACCTGCTAAATGCATAATTAACGCTACTTTTACCTGCAAATCGCTTTTGTCTAACAGCTCGCTGGCTGCTGTGCGCTCAAGCTCGGTCAGATCGCACAGAATGCGGATCGCGCGATCGCGTAGCTTTGTATTGGTCACAGCCACATCCACCATTCGATTCCCATACACCTTCCCCAGCTTCACCATCACGCCCGTTGAAATAATATTCAGCGCCATCTTCGTTACCGTCCCCGACTTCAGCCGAGTCGAGCCTGCCAGCACTTCTGGCCCGACAATCAATCGAATATCTACGTCTACATCGGCAGGCACCTGATCGGCCGGTACACAAGCGATAAATACGGTGCTAGCACCACACTGCTTTGCGGCCTTAAGTGCGCCGTGGACATAAGGCGTTGTGCCACCCGCTGTAATGCCAACGACGACATCGCGCTTGGTGATCTTGTGATCAAAAATGGCCTCTTTACCGCCTTCAGCCTCGTCTTCCAACGCTTCAGAGCTGCGAAGTAAGGCCGCTGCGCCGCCCGCTAAAATGCCTTGAACCATTTCGGGGGGCGTGCAAAACGTAGGCGGACATTCTGCGGCATCTAAAACGCCTAAGCGACCGCTGGTGCCTGCGCCAATATAAAAGAGGCGGCCGCCTTCTCTCATGCAGGCCGCTGCTAGGTTGATAGCTTGGGCCAGTGCGGTTCTAGCGTGGGCGATCGCATCCACAGTCCGCTGATCTTCTTTATTGAAAACATCCACCATTTCTAGCGTAGACAGCTCATCCAAATTCTGACTATTCGGATTGTTTTGTTCTGTCAACAGATGCCCGCGATTTTTCATATTCCCACCCTAAATAAAATATGCAAATAAAAATAGGAGAGATAAACAATTGATCTACCTCCCCCACATCAAAAACAGTCACTAGTGCAACAGAAAGCTGTTGCGCTTAGTCGAACTATTCAAAATTCAGCACCTTAGCAACCGTCTGCACGTCCTTATCACCACGCCCAGAGCAGTTAATGACAACTTTCTCGTTTCCTAGCATCGGGCAAAGTGTCTCCAAATACGCGAACGCATGCGCCGTCTCTAGCGCCGGAATAATGCCCTCTAATCGAGACACGAGCTGAAACGCCTCTAGCGCCTCTGCATCCGTCACGCTGTAATACTCCGCCCGCCCCAAATCCTTAAAGTAGCTGTGCTCTGGCCCCACGCCAGGATAGTCAAGCCCCGCGCTAATCGAGTGTGCTTCAGTCACCTGCCCTTCACCATCTTGCAACAGATAGCTCATTGCCCCGTGCAGTACGCCCACTCGCCCTTTCGTCAGCGTCGCCGCGTGCCTATCAGTTTCAGCACCTTCACCTGCTGCCTCAATCCCAATCATCCGAATTTCAGTATCGCCTACAAACTCATGGAACAACCCCATCGCATTCGATCCGCCCCCCACACAGGCCAGCAGCAAATCAGGCTTCCCGCCCCATTTCTCTAAGCACTGCGCCCGAGTCTCCACACCAATCACGCCATGAAAATCGCGCACCATCATGGGATAAGGGTGTGGCCCCGCCACCGATCCCAAAATGTAATGCGTCGTCTCTACGTTCGTCACCCAGTCTCGAATGGCCTCACTCGTCGCGTCTTTCAGCGTACCGCTACCTGCACTCACCGGGCTTACCGTCGCCCCCATCAGCCGCATCCGAAACACGTTCAGCTCCTGCCGCCGCATATCTTCTACGCCCATATACACAACGCACTCTAGGCCAAAGCGAGCGCACACCGTCGCCGTCGCTACACCGTGCTGACCGGCCCCCGTCTCAGCAATCACCCGCTTTTTACCCATCCGCTTAGCCAGCAAAACCTGACCTAGCGCGTTGTTGATCTTGTGCGCGCCCGTATGGTTTAGGTCTTCTCTTTTTAGGTAAATCTGTGGCCCGCTGCCGTCGGGCTGGGCATAGTGCTCAGTCAATCGCTCGGCAAAATACAGCGGATTTGCCCGCCCCACATAGTCTTTTAATAGGCCGTTAAGTTCTTCTTGAAAGTCAGCCTCTTCTCTGTGGCGATAGTAAGCCTCTTCTAGCTCCTTTAAAGCGGGCATTAGCGTTTCGGGCACGTACTTGCCGCCAAACTGACCAAAGCGCCCAAGCTTATCAGGGCGAGCGGCTAGAGAAAGAGAGTCTTGATCTACACTGCTTGCGGGTTTTGAGAGCGGAGTGACGGTCACGGCGTTTACCTAGTAGTTTTTGGGGAGTTTTTAGAAGTTCCCCATTATAGGGAAGATGTGCCTTCTGAGAAAAGGTTGTGACCTTAAGAAGGATTGTGAATAGTTTTTACGTCTCGTAGCATGGCTTCGGAATATTTGCTTACTCTGTACTTGCCTGCGGCTGTAGCAGCCCTGATCTGGATCTTTATCTCACCTAATCTATTTGATACCTTATGACACAGTTGCTTTCTGGAGACATTGGCGGAACTAAGACTATCTTGCGCCTGGCTGAGGTTGGAGAGGAGGACGTTAGGCAAAAGGCGAGTCATAAAGTTGAGATAGAAACGCTGCACGAGGGCCGGTTTCCCAGCCAGGACTATCCTGAGTTTGTGCCAATGGTGAAGGAATTTTTGGCGGCTGCTGGCCAAAAGGTGGAGACGGTGAAGCCAACTTCGGCTTGTTTTGCGATCGCAGGCCCGGTCGTTCACAACACCTCCCAGCTCACCAATCTCTCCTGGTTCCTCCGCGGCGAGTTTCTCCGCGGTGCGCTTGGCGTTGACTACGTTCAGCTCATCAATGACTTTGAAGCGATTGGCTATGGCGTCTTGGGTTTACAGCCAGAGGATATTTTTGAGCTCCAAACGGGTGTACCCAATCCGCTGTCGCCGATGGCTGTACTAGGGGCTGGCACCGGGCTGGGCCAAGGATTTTTGCTGCCAACAGGTAGTGAGTATGCGGTGTTTCCTTCGGAAGGCGGACATGTGGACTTCGCGCCGCAGTCAGAGCTGGAGTTTCAGCTGCGTAAGTATTTGATCGAGAAGCATTCAATTTCGCGGGTGTCTGAAGAGCGGGTGGTCTCGGGGATGGGGATCATCTCTATCTATCAGTTTTTGCGCGATCGCCAGTACGCGGGTGAGTCTGATGAAATTAGTCAAATTATGAATGACTGGGAGCGTAAAGCGGGTCAGCGTGGCGAGCTTCAGGACCCAGCGGCAGCGATTTCTATTGCCGCTACTGAGAAAACGGACCTGCTCTCGCAAAAGACGATGGAAATTTTCATTCGCGCCTATGGTTCAGAAGCTGGAAATATCTCGCTTAAGTTTTTGCCCCGCGGCGGACTCTACATTGCCGGTGGGGTTACGGCTAAAAACCTGGCGCTGATTAAAACCGGCGAGTTCATGTACGCTTTTAAGAGCAAAGGCCGGGTGAGCCACCTATTGGACGAAGTGCCTGTGCGGGTGGTGCTCAATCAGCACGTGGGCTTAATTGGTGCCACGATTAAGGCAGCTCGTAACTATAAGGAGCGGTTGGAGGCAACGAGTCCACCTTTTGGCGAAGCGTAGTTTTTGATTGCAAACGATTTTTTGTAAGCGGGTGGGCCGCTTCCCGTGAATGACCTTTTTAGCGATCGCATATGGCAGGACATAGTAAATGGGCAAATATCAAGCGACAAAAAGCGCGGGTTGACTCCAAGCGCGGCAAGATATTTGCCAAGGTTTCTAGAGAGATTATTGTGGCGGCTCGGCAGGGCGGGGGCGATCCCGATGGGAATTTTCAGCTGCGGACGGCGATTGAAAAGGCGAAGGCAGTGAGCTTTCCAGCTGAGAATATTGAGCGGGCGATCGCCAAAGGATGCGGCTCACTCTCGGGTGAAGGCGACTTTGAATCGATTCGCTACGAAGGCTATGGCCCGGGCGGGGTCGCTGTTCTGATTGAAGCGCTCACAGACAATCGCAACCGGGCTGCCGCCGAGCTACGGTCTGCATTCAATAAAAATGGCGGCAACCTCGGTGAAACCGGCTGCGTTGGCTGGATGTTTGATCACAAAGGCGTCGTCACGCTCGCAGGCGATATTGACGAAGAAGCGCTCTTCGAAGATGCCTTAGAAGCGGGTGCAGAGTCTTACGATCTGGTAGATGAAATTGATGAAGATACGTCCGGTGCTGAAGTGTTCTGCGACGTGCCGAGCCTAGAGAGTCTGAGCAATGCGCTCAAGGCAAAAAATTACGATGTCCGTGAAGTAGACATGCGCTGGATTCCTTCAAATACCGTTGAGGTAGAAGACGCTGAACTAGCAACTTCTTTGCTAAAGATGATGGATGCGCTAGAAGATGCGGATGATGTTCAGTCAGTGACTGCAAACTTTGATATGAGCGAGGAAATGATGGTCGCCGCAACCCAATAAGCGAACGACCTTGAAAAAAGGCTAACGAGAACCTTTAATCCGTGTTGTTTGAGTTGATATATCTGGTTTTGCGAGTCAGAATGTAAAGGGATGTAAATCATCACCTGCGCCTACAAGCAAGGGAAAATCAGTTAAGAGAAAACGCTCATATGTCTGTTGCTTCGCCTGCTCGCTCACTACAACCACTCGCTGCTTCGGTTCAAACTTACGATGTGGTTATTGTCGGTGGCGGCATTGTCGGACTGACCTGTGCCTGCGGCCTGCGGGACTCTGGCCTGCGCGTGGCTGTAATAGAAGCCCAAACGGCTGAGCAAGCCGCCGGACGCCAGCGAGCCTATGCCTTTTCACCCGTGTCCGCCAAAATTTTAGACGGGCTTGGCCTGTGGGATACGGTTGGCCCACAGCTCACTCATTTTCAGCGTGTAAAGCTTTCGGACGCGGACTACAGCAAAGCCATTACCTTCAGACCGCAAGATGGCAGAGGCGGCGCTGTTTATTATTCAGCCGAGCACACGGTGCTGATGGCCGCGTTGCAGTCAGCGATTCAAGCGGCAACAAATATCGACTATTGGTGCGAGAGTAAAGTCTTGAGCGCTGAGAAAGGTCATGCGAATAATCAGCTATGGGTAGAACACAGAAACACCCAATACCCGCTTCAAACGCCGCTGCTAGTAGGTGCTGACGGAGCACGATCTTTTGTTCGCGACCTAGCAAATATCAAAACGTTCGGCTGGAAGTACTGGCAGTCCTGCGTGACAGCGGTGTTAGAGCCTGAACAGTCTCATTGCAATACCGCTTACGAAAAATTTTGGCCCAGCGGCCCTTTTGCCATACTGCCTCTGCCAAACAATCGCTGCCAAGTTGTATGGACAGCCCCTCACGCAGAAGCAAAGGCGCTATTAAGCTTGCCGAAAGAACAGTTTTTATCAGCGTTGAAAGCTCGATATGGCAACGATATGGGCGATCTTACGTTAGTGAATGAGCCCATGATGTTTCCTGTACAGCTCATGCAAAGCCGTCACTATGTACGGTCTGGTATGGCATTGATTGGCGATGCGGCTCATTGCTGCCACCCGGTAGGTGGGCAGGGGCTGAATATGGGTATTCGAGATGCGACGGCCCTAGCTGAAATTATTCAGCAGGCGGCGGCTAAAGGTGAAGACTTTGCTAGCTTAAAGGTGCTGAAGCGATATGAGCGCTGGCGCAGAACGGAAAACTGGTTCACGCTAAGTCTTACAGATTTTTTGAATCGTGCTTTCTCTAATCGCTTTTTGCCTTTACTCATTGCTAGGCGTGCGGGCATTTGGGTGCTCGACAGCATTACGCCGCTGAAACGCTTGATTCTACAGCTGATGACAGGATTTTTTGGAAAGCTACCTACAAAAGCAAAGTAGAGACGCCAACAAGATCTCTTGTCGGCCTATATTGAATAGCGTCTATTGTTGTGAATTGGCGTCACTTATTCACCTGTGGCAAAAGGCTGGCAGACGGGAACAAGCTTTTGAGTAAGGTCCTGATGCATCTCTGGCGATGGATAGTAAAAGTTGTGTGTCAGTTCTGAAGACTTAATCTGAATTTTTCCGTCCTGATAGTCACGAGGACGAACAATTGAAACGGGCTGCTGAGTGTGCCTGCTCATCAGAGGCTGCGGTAAACCCTCAGAGCTGATATGTTCGATATAGGCATCGCAGTGCGATCGCAGTTCATTCACCATTGCTCGATTGACCAGCTGAGGAAAACCCGAAAGCAGCTTAAACAGGTTCTCGTACGACTCTGTATAGTCGGGCGATCGCTGTGAAAACCACACCAGCACCTTAGGCACTGTGATCTGCTTAAGCAGGTAAACAAACGTCCGCAGATACCGCAGCCTTGTCTCAGCAACTAAATCTACAATGGTTTTGGTATCTGCCGTTTCTAGCAGCTCTTGATAGGCCAAATCAGCGGGTATGACCTGGCCATTATCTAAAATATATTGCTCTTGAGAATACGGTGCTGTCTTGAAGCGGGAATTGGATTGCGATCGCCCCGAGAATACAGAAATGGTCACAAACTTAGACCGGTTCATGACGTTCAGCAACGTTACATTTTTAGGACTGACATAAAAAGACGGCCCAACGCCCGAAAACCCTAAATTCAAAGACGAGATGCCGAGCTGCTCCCCTAGCAGCTGAGGGTAAGGATTAGTCGCAAACCGCCCAAACGTAGAAGCGGCCCCTAACGATGTGCAGTACTCCCCAGGCTTCAGGCTCGCAGGCCTTGGCCCACGTAAGGCAAAGCCCGTTTGTGGTGTCCACATCTTCCAAATTTTGTAATCCACAATTTCCGCATCGCGCCGCTGATAGCCATAGGCGCTGCCCAAGTCGCTCAGCTTTTTCATCGTCTGTTCTGAGGGCTCTGGCGGCGCGGCGGGCGCAGATTGCACCGAAGACTCGACTGGAGGCTGCTCTGAGGATTTCATGGTTTAGCTTAGAATTTTAAATTATGTAGGCGCAAATTAAGTTGTGTAGGCGCGAAAAAGCACGGCAAATCACATGTCCCAGTTAAAAGACTGTGTTAGTAGCGCCTCTAGCTTTTGGGTATGTGGCTTGAAAAATTCAGCCAATACTCGCTTAATGTCGCTATCAGCGGGCTGGTACTGACCGGCGTTGTGTTTGGGATAGGTTTGCTCGGGATGGTCGCTAAGGCCAAAGGCCTGGTAAAGCTGTGCTAGCGTTTTTTCTGGCTGAGAGAACAAATCTTCGCTACGAAGCACCGTCAGCTGCTGTCGAGAAAACAGCGCTAGCCACCTACGCAGGTGATAGTAGTACAGGCTGTTGCCAACATGGCGGCAGCGGTTGAGCACTGACCAGGGTATGTCATCTTCAGTCGCGGCTGCTTCAATTAGCGCAATTTCCTCTCGCACAGCAACATCAAAGCTACGTTTTTCAGTGCCGTTTCGCACCATCATGTTGTATCTCGATTCTGTTCTGTCAATCGGGTGACGCAGAATAACGGCGAGCTGAAGGCTGGGAAAGTGTTCAAAAACTCTTGCTGGTGCAGCATCGTCATAAAGGTAGTTTGCAGAGGTTTCTCCCGTTATCCAAATTGACTGATTAGAGGCTGTAGGAATCGGTGGAAAGTGCGATAGATACCAGTCAATTCCCTGCTCGTATTCAGCATCAAAGAAGTCGATCTCTTTTTCAATGGGTGTCAGTACGCCTGGATGCTTACGCAAGTACTGATAGAGCGAGGTTGTTCCACACTTTTCTGCGCCGATGATCATAAAGCTGGGCTGAGACGGTTGACTTGACGCCAACGTGTTTGCCTGATCAACTTGCTGCGCTGTCAGCTGACGACGAACAAGCTGATCGCCCATTTGCCGGTAGCAGGCGATCGCCTCTGCTGAGCGTCCTAGTCGAGTCAGCGCGTAGCCCAACGTAATCCGTGGCTGCAACATATTAGGGTGCTGCTCAAGCACCTGCTGACAAACCTCTGCGATTTGTACCAGCAGCGGGTCACCTTGCGGAATGTCGTAGCGCATCAGGTTGTAGCGCAACCGGTTGTAGGCTACGGGCAAAAGCGGCTGCTGCTTTAGGGCCTGAAGGTAGGCAGATACGGCTCCAGCGATATCTCCAACCTGCCGGCGTTTTTGCGCTTCGCTTATGTAGATTTCGCCAAGCGCAGTACCAGCTTCAGCGTGCGTAGGATTGAGGACAATCGCCTCTCGATAGGCCTCTGCCGCTTGTTCTAGCTGGCCTTGTGATTTATACAAGTCACCCTTCGCTTTGTATATCTCTGCGTCTGCTTGATCTTTGGAGGAAATCGTCTCAGAAGAAACCGTTTGAGCCACTTGGGGCTGAGCTTGAACCGAGGGTTTGGATAGGTTCGCAGATGCCTGTAAGCGCTGCTTGCACTGGGCGATCGCAGCTTCAAACTGACCGATGGCATCAGCCCAGTCCCCGCGCCGACACGCTAGCTGAGCCTGAAGAAAAGAGGTGGCTAGCGGGTCGGTAGCCGGCGGAGCTGAAGCTGTGGGTGCAGATATTTTGGATAAATCCTGCGGGGATAGATCGTTAGGCAACAGAAGAGCCCTCCTTTTTGAGTATGACCTGATGGGCTTGATGCAAAACTTCTAGCTGTAAGGCGGCGGATGCGATAAATGCATCAATACCTGCCTTAGAAGACTGACCTGGATCGGTCGGATGCTGCCACAGGTAGTCTTTAAAGAACAGAATGCCGCCGGGTTTTAAAGCTTTCCAGGCCTGAGCTGCCAGCGATTGAACATAGTCACCCGTTTTGCGATCGCTTTGAATAATAATCACATCAAAGCGACGCTCTGAACGTTCTAAAAGCTGTTGCTGCTCGCCAACTTCCGTCACAATCTTCTCTGGCTGTGGGAGCTTCGTCAAATTTTCCTGAAGCTGCGGGCTAATTTTTGGCGTCATGCACACCAGCTGGTCGTCCGGCTGCTGCAATACTTTGTCGGCTAGCCAAAACAAAATGCTGTCATCGCTGCTGCCCACCGAAAGGGCCATCAAAGGATCTCTATCGGCCCGATGAACATTTAATGTGGCCAAGCATTGCTCCCACAGCGGAATGTTTTCACTAAACCATGTCAACGGGAACTGGTAGTTTTGTTCCTTGCAGCCCGACCACCCCTTATAGGCAAACGCCTGCTGCTGATAGCTGGCGGCCTGCGCATCGTCTCCTTTTTTAGCCAGCGCATTGCCCATAAAGCAGTACAGCCAGGGAAACTTTTCGCCAAAGCGGACGATGCTCTGGCAAATTTCAATAATCTCGTCCCAGCGCTGCATCTGCATGAGCGTATTCAACAGTCCCATGTAGGCCCAGTGCATCTGTGAGTCTAGCTTTAGCGCCTTCCGAAAGCAGGCGATCGCTAGCTCTGTTTCTTGCCCCTGACGGTAGGCGCGCCCCATTTGATAGTGCGCCATCGCCTCTGTTGCTGACTCGATAGACTCACGCTCTAAAAAAGTCTTGAATAGCTCAACGCTTTTAGGCCATTCGCCTCGCTGATTCCAAATAGTCGCTAGCGCGTCGTAAGCGTCAAAATACCCGGCATCTTGATCGATTGCCCGTTGATAGCAATCGATCGCCTGGGCTCTTTTGCCCTGCATTGTCAGCATCTGACCCATTTGGTAGTGCCCTTCGGCGGTTGTACTGCTAGGGTCTATCGCCAGCAGCTCATTCACCATGTCGCTTTCTTTACGGCGATCGCCCAGCTCGTTATATGCCTTGGCCAGTCGCTGACGCGCGCTGAAGTTATTCGGCTGATGCTCAAGCGTCTTTTCACAAAAATAAATTGCGCGCTCCCACAGCTTGCACTGGCAGTAGGCTCGGCCTGATGTCGCATAAAATTTAGCACTATCAGGCGCAGGATCAAAGGCCATGGAGCGCCAAGGATAGGATTCTTCTACAAACCCCATACTCGTGAGAATATTGCCAACAGACTGACAGGCCTCTGCCCAAGAAATCGCTAGCTCACGATCGTCTAGTGGCTGCTCGGGCGCGGCCTCTGACTCTGCTCGACTCTCGGGTAGCAAGTTTTCGCAAGCGCTAACCGCTTCATCTAAATATTGGATCATACTAAGTTCTCCTACCTCGGCTATTTAAGATGTTAGTCCGGCTATTCTTATCAGCGCACGGAGCGCGGATAAATCTACTGAAAAGTCTTCGCTAAGACCGCTGGGATACATTAGCTGTCGCAACGGCTGGCACTGGAAGCTTTCGCCGATAATATAGTAGTGATTGAGCTGAAGGTGCTGACTAATCATCCAGTAGTCAGTGCGCATATAGTGTGGTGAAAAGAACTCGATCACGGTGGTATCTGGGCTACAGAAGGCAAGGTTTGTTAGGCCTGAGCCATGCGGGGTAATGATGGCTTCTGCTTCAGCGAAAAGTTGAGCCTGCTGAGCAACGCTCAAGGTTTCAACGGCAACTGACTCAAAGCCAAACTGATTAAGCAGCTTGACGACGGCCGTCTCATTGAAAACATGGCGGTATTTAGCCCGATCCCGGGTGACATAAATTCGCTTTCTCCTAGCTCCAGACGGCACCTTTGCTAAAAATACCTTTCGCAGAAAGTCTATGCTTTCCGGAGGCACCCAGTCTAAGTGACCTGCAAAGCTAGGTACCATCAGCTGATCTGCTTGCAGGTGTGGCACCACATCACTAGAGATCACCTTATTCAAGGGAATATTCAAGGCTGCTAACGTCTCTTTTTGAAAAGCTTTGTCAAAGCCATTGAGCATGAAATAGTCGATGTCATTGAGATCTTTTCCTTGCTGCTGCAAGCTCTTTTTTAAGATCTCGATTCTCGGCAGCACATCGAACATCCAGTGATAGTAGATATGGCCTGATAGCCCGCAAAGAACCGCTACTCGTCCGGAAAACTGCTTGACGTGCGGCAGTGGCGTTTGTCTGCGGAGTACGCTGTGACTGGTTACATCATGCCGGGTGCATCCTGGTAAGTTCCACGGATAGTCACGAGAAAGATCGCCGACAAGAAATCCGTCAGGCGTAAAGATAGCCATCTCATTACAGACGTTCCATGTGCTTTTTTGGGGAGCAACCCAAACCCTCCCGTTCTCAATCTCAGCTAAAAAGGTCGGAAACTGAGAGACTGAGACTGATGATTCAGGTACGCAGTGGAAGGCCTGTTTTCCGACTTGAACAGGAGAGAACTGTCGGATTAGATTGCTCATGCAAAACAAGCAGGTGACGCCACCGCACTTTGGATCGGGCTGAGCTAAGCGCGTAACAGGGCACCAGCTGCCTGATTCCTCAGCTTCTAAATCGTTTTTGCTGGCAGCTTTCCAGTCTTGATAACGACGGTAAACGCCCTTCACCATCAGCTCTCGGTCGGGCTCTATGGCCGCTGCTGTCTCTGAAAAGGCTTGCTTAAGCTGCGTCTGTGCTTGCTGCTGCGCTTCAATATCGGTGACTGTTGCGAGCTGATTATCATCTTGTATGAGGCCTATCTGTACAATACCTGCTTGGTAAATTGCGATCTCAGCGGCCTTTCTACCCTGAAGACCCAGACACCGACCTAGCGACTTATATAGCTTCAGTGCACTAGGGTCGATCGATAGCGCTGAACGGTAGGCGTATTCTGCTTTAGTAGGAGCGTCACAGGCGATCGCAAAATCACCTAAATACTCGTATATCTGAAACAACCGCTCTTTCAAGATTTGCTCAGTTGCCGCAGACTCAGGCTGCTGCAAAGCTAGCAGAAAGCGACCGCAGGTGCGCTGTAAGCGAAACAGCAGATCTTGATCCGACAGATGGATGGTTCGATTGCAGTAATGTGCTATCCAATCGGGTTCTTGTGCAACTGCCTGACGAAAGCACGCGATCAGTTCAGACCATTCACCTTTTGCAATCAGCAGCGAGGCATAGTCGTTCAGCAGCGAGATATTGTCTGAGGCAACTTGTAAAGCCTGTTGAAAGTGGCTGGCTGCTTGGTCTAAATCTTGCGCATTGCGGCACAGTCGTCCTAGGTTTTGGTGTGCGGCCAGCAGCTGATTGTCTAGCTTTAGCGCTTGCTGATAAGAGACAATAGCAGCCTGAGTTTGGCCGTTCTCTATGAGAATTTGACCCAGGTTGTTACGCAGCGAAGCATCTTCTGGCAGTAGCGCGATCGCATGCGTGCACACATCAGCCGCCGCCTTGTACGCATTCATCCTCATCAGAGCCCGACTCAAAAACAGGTGCGCCTTTGCCAGATCGGGCTGTAGAAAAATAGCCTGCCGGTAGTGCTTAATGGCCAGACGAATAGCGCCTTGAGACTCGTACAGCAGCGCCAGTGAGAAATGAGCTTCCACTAGCGTTGCGTCGTAAAGAATGGCCATTTTGTAGGCTTCAAGTGCCCGCGAAGAATAGCCAATGCGATGAAAAACAGTGCCTAGTCTGAAGGTGGCCTGTCCCCAGTTCGGCTTAAAGTGCAGCGCTGCTTGATAGTGACCAATCGCGCGAGCGTATTTGTCCTGCCTTGCATATAAGGTGCCAAGGGCGTAGTGGCTGTCGGGCTGATTAGGCTGATGCTTGATCCCCTCTAAAAATGCGGCGATCGCATCGCTATCGTCACCCCGCTGCACAAGGGCCTTACCCAGCAGCGCATGATAGTCGGCCCGACTGGTATCTACTCGCACAACTGACTGACACAGCTCAATGACGCGATCCCACTCACCTTGAACTGCGAGAGACTGAAGCCGTGCTTTAGAGATGGCTTGGTTCAAAATGTAGCCAGCTTAAAAATAAGTGAAAAACAAATATCACCCTACGTTTTTCTTTCTATCAACATAGAGATCAGGAATATTAGGAGATCAGGAATATTATGCCTTGAACGGTATTACAGAGCGTAAACAGTGCTGACTATTCAGGGCGCAATTCCGTAAAATCTAATACATAAACAAAGAGAGAGTTTGTCTATTCTTCCGCAGAATATTTCCTAGATACATCCCCAGACATACAGATGTGCCCACAAGAAGGTAGCTGCACAAGTGAAGCAGCCTTCCTATGGACACACAAGATCAGCTCACATGCGAGTAAACACAGGCAGGAGGTTGAGCACCCACATGCGTTACTCACAGGCTATGAGAGAGGCTAAACGATGAAGTAATCGTTGCTGTCAAAGTCCAGACCAGCATCCAACTGCATGAAGGCCTGACCGTTAACGCTCACAATACCAGTGCTGTCATCGTACTCTACAGTCGCGCCTTCACCAGCACCCTGGATCAAGAGGAAGTCCTCACCGTCAGTGAAGTCCAACACTTGATCTGGGTTGCCGCTTTGGCCAACCGTTGACTGGAACCAGTCAACACCAGCGCCGCCTTCTAGGAAGTCGAAGCCGTCGCCACCGTCGAGCAAGTCACTGCCCGCGCCGCCGAAGAGAGCGTCAGTGCCCGCACCGCCGAAGAGCGCATCGTTGCCAGCGCCGCCGTACAGGCCATCGTCACCAGCACCACCTTCAACAAGGTCGTTGCCAGCGCCACCGTAGACGCCATCGTTACCAGCACCACCGAACACTTTATCGTCGCCAGTGCCGCCACCGATAAGGTCGTTACCCATGCCGCCTCTGACTTCATCGTCGCCAGAAGCGCCGAAGAGCGTATCGTCGCCATCGTCACCAAAGATGCCATCATTACCTGCGTTACCAGAAATGAAGTCAAATCCAGAACCGCCGCTGATGAAGTCATCACCGTCGTTACCAGCAATTGTATCTGTACCGCCTAAGCCATAGATAACGTCAAAAGGGCCGTTGTCACCGTTGATGGTGTCGTTCCCTTCAGTACCTGTGAAAAAAGACATGTCTATTTCTCCTAAATATCAAAATATCAAAAGCATCTAAAACACACCCACGCGAGAAACGAAGAAGCTTAAAGATAAGCCTTCGTTAAATCTGTCTAGCTCCCTACAGCAACAGCTACCCTGCGTGTAAAGATAGCGAGCCGCTTAAGGAGTATCAAGCTCTGACTAACACCGATGAAACTGACTTCTGAGTCAATCGCCGCACGAAGCAGCTGGTGAGAAGCAAGAGCATCCGCTAGTCAGCGCGGCTTCAAGGAATGTTGTCAATGTGATTAGACATGAAACCTCAAGAGGATATTAAAGGCCGCAGATGGGAGAAAAACACATCCCTTAACAACTTCGCTTGATTAGTAGAGTATCCGGAAATATGAAAACTTTCAGTCTCTACCGCGTCAGCTGTACGGTCGGCATTTAGACCAAGTGACATGCATGCCCAGTGCAGTCCCATCAATAACGCTCTGTAACGACAGTATACTAACCCGATACTTTTAAGGCGAATATAAAGATCGCGCAAAGAAGAATAGAGCGCCGCGACGAAAGTAGCTTTATCTTGAGGAATGAATTCGCTGCCTTTTAGCGCTCGATGTATCGTTTAACGCTGTAAAAGCAAGTATGCGCCTGTCGAGCAAGACAATGCCTTAGCAGATGCGCTTACAGCCCTGAAAACGTGATTTGCTTGAATGAGAGGTTTAGACTCAAAGCCGCGCAACGCTTATGAGACAAAGTTTCGATCAAATCTTTGTCTCTATTTTGCAGGTGCCTTCATTCCAGCTTCACAAAACGCTTTATCAAAAAATAGCGCTGCAATAAACTTCAGTATACCTGCGTTTTTCTGTATAAAATAAACGATTTTCTGTTGTTGCTTCAGTAAGTTAATTTACTGAAGCAACAAGTGTTGTTTTATACATATTAGCCATGTCAAGAGTCTCCGCAACGCAAATTATAGATGGAACTGTCTATGCGATTGCTTGTGAAGCCATTTTTTCTGTATTCTCTGCTACTTATTTTGGCATTTGCAGCCATTTTGTTCTTCCTTGTCAAACGAAAATATTTTTGGATTTGTGGCAACCCCTGAAGAGTCTCTTCATAAAGAGAAGGTTCTCCAGAAACCGTCTAAGCTTGCTCGTATTGTGTCTGTGCGCTGGGTAGGGCGTATGAGAAAAAGTGTTTGAGAAATCTATGCTAAACGTCAGCGTTGTGATTCCTGTTTATAACGGCCAGCAGCATGTGGTCGAGGCGATTGAAAGTGCGCTTGAGCCAGCTGTTAGCGAAGTTATTGTAGTGGATGATGGCTCGACGGATGGAACCAAAGAGGTCGTGGCAGCACTGATCGATAGACTTGCTGATGAGCGGGTGCGATACGTTTGGCAATCAAATCAGGGGGTTTCGGCAGCGCGGAATCAGGGAGTTGCGATCGCAAACAGCAGCCTCGTCGCCTTTCTAGATGCCGACGACTACTTTTTGCCGCGTAAAATTGCCGAGCAATCAAACCTGTTTAGCGCAGATCCTGATTTAGTCGTAGTTCAGAGCGGCTGGCAGCGAGTAGATGAATCAGGCGGATTTATCTCTGAAGTGAAGCCCTGGGAATTGGGCGATAACTTATCAATAGAGAGCTTTTTAAAGCTTAAGTCTGTGCTGCCTAGTGCGCTGATGGTAAGGCGTGACTGGCTACTCAAGGTGAAGGGGTTTGATCCTGACTTACAAGCTGCTGAAGACGTAGATTTGGTGAGCCGTTTGCTGGTGCGCGGTGCGCGGGCGCGCTGGCTGAAAACGATTGCCGTTAGCTATCGTCAGCATTCGCACAGCGCTATGGGCAACGGTCTTATTCAGGCTAGAGACCTGGCTAAGTTTTTGGACAAATTTTTTCAACTGCCCGATCTGCCTAGGTCGGTACAGCTACTAGAGCGCTCCGTCCGCTACTACACGCTGGTATGGTCAGCCTGGTATCTGTACGAGACTGGCCATTTACCAGAAATGAGTCATCAGCTTCAGCGAGCGTGGCGGCATAGTCCTTATCTATATATAGAGACGCTTATTCATTGGATGGATAGTTTTGAAAAGTTTTCGCAGGCAGGTCAGCGGTCGGTGCTACCGGAACTGACTGAGTCTGAAGCGTGGAAAGCGCTGGTGCGCTGGCTGCTGATTGAAGGAGCAGCTGGTGGGAAGGCAGAAAAGATAGAGGTTTGAGAGAACTGTCACCCTACCTTTTACAGTCGAATAATCAGCGCTATCATTTTCATCAGTGTGCATGATCGCTTCGCTGTAGTGTTTATGTTCCTCTTCTCCAACTTTGTATGGCAGATTCTTTCGATAAAACCACACATGTTCTCGACCGACTGAGCTTTGGGCCATCAGTGGGCGATCGCCAGCGAGTTGAGCAAGATGGCATAGACGCCTATATCCAAAAGCAGCTTAATCCGCGTCAGCTAGCTGAGCCTGCTGAGCTAAAGAATCGGTTGAGCTCGTTTTCTAATTTAAAGCTTTCTGCTGTCGCATTGTTCAACCAGTACGTACCGCCAAGAGGCGCTTCTGGAGACCAGCAGAAGCAGGCAAGAAAGGCGTACGCCGAGGTTTTGCGAGAGGCTGAAAAAGCTCGGTTACTGCGATCGCTCAGCAGTCCTTGCCAGCTACAAGAAGTAATGGTGGACTTTTGGTTCAATCATTTCAATGTGTTTGGAGGCAAAGGGCTAACAACCGTATGGACAGGTGCCTACGAAAAAGAGGCCATTCGTCCGCACGTGTTTGGGAAGTTCAGGGCGCTGGTCGGCGCGAGTGCTCGGCACCCGGCAATGCTGTTTTATTTGGATAACTGGCAAAATGCCGATCCAAACGGGAAGCGAACAGGTGGCATTTTCAAGGGTATTAATGAGAACTACGCGCGTGAGCTGATGGAGCTGCATACGCTAGGGATAGCGGGAAACTATACTCAGCAAGATGTGGAGAGTTTGGCGAAGGCTTTGACGGGATGGAGCTGTATTCATCCGTCTCAGCCTGATACCGCAGATAATGGCGGATTTGTTTTTGCAGCGGTCGTCACGATGCGAGTGAGAAAGTGCTGCTGGGTGAGGCGATCGCACCCGGTGGGGTAGAACAAGGCGAAGCCGCACTTGACTTACTGGCCAAACATCCAGCAACCGCTCGTCATATTAGCTACAAGCTTGCTCAGTACTTTGTTGCAGATACTCCGCCTGCACGTTTAGTAGAACAGCTTTCAAAAGCGTTTTTAGATAGCGATGGCAATATTAGAACGGTGCTGACAGCTTTGTTCAAAAGCGATGAGTTTTGGGCGCGATCGCACTACCAAAACAAATTTAAAACGCCTTATCAATTCATTGTTTCTATGGTGCGAGCAGTGGGCCTAACGTCGCTACCCGATGAGAAGCTACAGTGGATGGCGGGCGCGCTTGGACAGCTAGGAATGCCGCTGTATCGCTGTCGTACGCCCAATGGCTACGCGCAGGTAGAAGGCGCTTGGCTCAATTCAGATGCGATGCTCCGCCGGGTACATTTTGCGATCGCAACCATGCACCTGATTGACACAGACAGCCTCTCTCGCCAGCAGCTCGTTGAACAAATCCTAGAGACGCTAGGAAAAGATCTCTCGGTCAATACCCAGGCGGTGATTAAAGATTCACCAGTGTATCTAAAGCCAGCACTGCTGTTAGGTAGTCCTGAAATGATGTATCGCTAGGAGATAAACAATGAAAAGACGGCGTTTTTTAAATCGATCTGTTTTAATGGGTGCTTCTACACTAGCAACCGTTGGCACGCGGGCCTGGATCTGGCGCAATACGACAGCAGATGCAGCCCAGCAAAGCTTGCAAAGTCAGCAGCTACCTAGCTCAGTTATTGCCCAGCTATCAGCTCAATCGCCACGGCTGATTGTTATTTTGCTGCGCGGCGCGGCTGATGGGCTCAATATTGTGGTGCCCCATCAGGATACTAACTATTACGCGCGAAGGCCGACGATTGCGATCGCCCGACCCGGAGAGCCAGACGGCGCGCTTGACTTGGACGGTCAGTTTGGCTTGCACCCGTCATTAGCTGCGCTCATGCCGCAGTGGAAAGCTGGAAACCTGGCGTTTGTGCATGCGACAGGCTATCGCGAAGCCACGCGATCGCACTTTCAAGCCCAGGACAATTTAGAAACAGGTACACCTGGCATCAGCACAACAGCAGACGGATGGATGAACCGCCTGCTGCCTTTTTTATCTGAAGCATCACCGACTCGGGCCGTTAACGTGGGCAATACGCTGCCGCTAATTTTGACTGGCTCAGAATCTGTCGCCAGTATTGCGGTTCAAGGATCTGCCAGTCGTCCGCTACCGATTGATCGCCCCGCTATACAGCAGGCGTTCGATCAGCTTTATACCGATAGTAGTCCAACTGCGATCGCCTATAAGGAAGGTCGTGCGGCCCGAGATGTGCTGCGCCAAGCCTTTAGTGAAGAGTCGATGGAGGCTTCGCGAGGGGCACCCACGCCGGGGTCTTTTTCAGCGATCGCCCAGCGAGTTGCCCAGCTAATGACCGGGGACGCGGCGACTCAAGTCGCCTTTATGGAACTAGGCGAATGGGATACGCACATAGCAGAGCGCGGCGTTTTGAATCGTCACTTAGCATTTTTAGGTGAAGGGCTAGCTGATTTGGCGATAGCCTTGGGGCCAGTGTATGAAAATACAGCCGTAGTGGTAATGTCTGAGTTTGGCCGGACGGCGGCTGAGAATGGGAACGGTGGCACCGACCACGGCCATGGAAACGTGCTGTGGCTGATGGGCGGTGGCATTCAAGGGGGACAGTTTTACGGTCAGTGGCCAGGGCTTGAGGACGAAGCGCTGCATGAAAAGAGAGATTTGGCCGTGACAACTGATTTTCGTGACGTTTTGACAGCCGTGCTACAGCAGCAGTTTGAGTTAGATCAGCGGGCGCTAGCGCAGATATTCCCCGGCTATGAGCCCAAAGGTTTTTCGATCGCTTGATTTTGCCGTCTTTTAAGAAGTTACATAAAGCAATAGGCCTGCAAGCTTGAGTTTAAGGTGTGTATGCTGGTATGCCCAGCCACATTTACGACCTTTATGCTTGTTAGAAAAAGAGTTGACGCCTACCTAGTCCTCGCTGTCTTATCTATATTTTTAGTTGATATTGCCGTCTTCTTTCTCAGTTCTTCTCTTGTTTTTCCGATTGCCTGGGCGCTGGTTAGCTTAAATATTAAAGGCTGGGTTTGTGCTTGGAACCATCACCATCAGCACTGTAGCTTTTTTGCGCGATCGCCCCTAGCCAACCGCACGCTAGAGCTCATTATGGGCTTGCAAACAGGCATCGTTGGCGAAGCCTGGGTTTTGCACCATACGCTGGGTCATCACCTCAACTATTTAGATCAGTCCAAAGACGAATCTGCCTGGGAAAACAGCCAGGGGCAGCTCATGTCTCGCCTAGCCTATACCAGTAAAGTGTCGCTGATGGCCTATCCACTGGCGCTGCGCGTGGGCAATCGCTATCCAAAATCTCGAAAGAAACTGCTGCAAAACATTCTGCTCACCGCATTGATTCTGAGCCTGCTGGCCTGGATAAACTGGATAAATACGCTGGTTATTTTTATTGCTCCAATGCTGCTCCTGTTTGTTTTGACGATTAACGTCACCTACGACCACCATGCCGGACTAGACTGTGACGATCCGTATAAGGCCACCTACAACGTTACCAATCGCTGGTACAACTTTTTCACCTGCAACCTGGGCTATCACACCGCTCACCACGTTCAGTGCGGTCGTCACTGGAGCGAGCTACCTCAAATGCATGAGGAAATCAAAGATAAAATCCCAGCTCATCTGTACGTAGAAGCAGGCTTTCCTTTTTCACTCATGACTAAAGTAGAGACTATGTTTATTCGGCAAAGGCAGCTAAGTAGATAGTGTCTAAATGCGAGAAATATAAGAACATAGCATTATTCTGAATCGTCTCTAATCGCTTCAATTTCACCTGTGCTCAGCCCCGTAATCTGGCTGATTTTCGCTAGCGGTAGCTCACCTAAAAGCGCACGAGCCATCGATTTTTTCTCCAGCAGCACTCCCTTTTCTATCCCAATGGCTTCCCCTTCCTGGCGGCCTTCTTGACGGCCTAGCAGCACGGCATTTCGACTATCGTGAATAAACATCGCCTGCTTGTCCAATATTTCTATCTCTTCGCGCGTTAATCGACTTTGCCGAGCCACTTCAAAAGCACTCTGAATAGCGGGCTCCTGATTAAGGCTTGCAGGAACTGACTCTAGGCGATTAGCTTCTTTCAAAAAGTAAAGCCACTTGTCTGTCAGCGTGCTCAACTCATCCAACGTTTTTTTGAACTTGGGCAGCTCGGCAAAAATTAATTCAATGTCATCGCCATAGTCGGTGAGTTCGCTTTTTTCCTTGAGCTGATAGCAAGAAACGCATTTGCTGCTGTGCTCGAACATTACAAAGTCGGTAATTGTCAGCGCAATCACAGGGTTTAGCAGGGTGTAATCGTCACCGGCTTTAAGCTGAGTGGAAAACGCTTTTGCCGCGTTGTAAAGAACCCGCTTTTTAAAGCCTAGTACGTTGAGCACCTGCATTTCGATGATGACTGTTTTTCCATCAAACAGGGTTGCCTTAACATCTAAAAATGAATCCTTGATGCCTTCAATTCTGGGGGCTTGGTAAGGATCAATAATTCTCAAGTCCTCGATAGTGGGCTTGCCGTCGTAGAGCAACGCATTGAGAAAGCTGATGAGGATGTCTCTGCTCTGCGGGCCCCCAAAAATCTTTTTGAAGGCGAAGTCAGTTTTAGGATTGATAAAAGGAAACATTGACTGCTGCGCCAAAAGGGAACTGAGAATGCTTTGATACTAGCGTTAATTTTTCTTATAGAGGCTTTGAATGGCCTTGCGCTAGGCTAGCTTGAGCCCCCAAATTTAAGCATCTTAAGCTATGTCTGATTCTACTGCGCTGCCGCCGACTGCGCCCGAAAAACCTCAAGCGTTAGTGGCGCATGGAGACGAACGAATCGATCCGTATTACTGGCTAAGCGATCGCGAAAATCCTGAGGTCATCGACTACCTAAAAGCAGAAAACGCCTACACCGACTCTCAAACAAAACACACCCAAGCGCTCCAGCAAACCCTTTACGATGAAATGCTAGGTCGCATTCAAGAAACCGATCTCTCGGTTCCCTACCGGTACGGCGACTATTACTACTACTCACGCACTGAAGAAGGGCAAGCCTACAGCATTTACTGCCGTAAAAAAGAGTCTCTTGAAGCGGCTGAAGAAGTGTTGTTAGATGAGAATACTTTAGCTAAAGGTCACGAATATTTCTCGTTAGGAGACTACGACGTTAGCCCAAATCACTTGCTGCTCGCTTACTCTACAGATACTCAGGGCGACGAACGCTATACGCTTAGGTTTCAAACGATTGAGACTAAAGAAGATTTTTCTGAGAGCATTTCGGATACAGGCGGTGGCGTTTGGGCAAACGACAATCGCACATTTTTCTATCTTCGGCTGGATGAGGCTAATCGTCCTGCCCAGGTATGGAAGCATCGCTTAGGCACCTCGCCCGAGCAAGACGTGCTGATTTACGATGAAACAGATGACGCTTACTTCTTGAGTCTTTCGGTTACGCGCAGCGAAGCCTATATTCTCCTGAGTGCCGATAGCAAAATTACTTCAGAAGTTCGCTTTTTAGACGCTAACCAGCCAGACGGTGAGTTTAGGATAGTTCATCCGCGTGAGAAGGGCGTTGAGTACGGGGTTGCTCATCACCCCGGCACTGGATCAAACAACAGGTTCTATATTGTTACGAACGATCAGGCAATTAACTTTAAGCTGATGACAGCGCCCGTTAGCAGTCCGCAGAAAGAGCAGTGGGAAACGCTCATTCCGCACAGAGAAGACATCATGCTAGAAGGGATAGATGTGTTTGCAGAGCACATGGTGCTGTATGAGCGAGAGCTGGGATTGCCCACCATTCGCGTGCAAAATCTGTCTACAGGCGATGTGAAAAAGATAGATTTTTCAGAGCCTGCCTACTTTGTGACTGATGGCTATATGCCTGAGTTTAACAACAACGTTTTGCGCTTTCGCTATAGCTCTTTAATTACGCCGTCTTCTGTATTTGACTACAACATGGACACGCATGAGCGGGTGCTAAAAAAGCAACAGCCTGTGCTGGGTGGATACAATCCTGATGAATATGCGAGCGATCGCCTCATGGCAACCGCACCCGATGGCACCCAGATTCCCATTTCGCTGGTGTACAAAAAAGACGTTTCACTAGCACAAAGCAACCCGCTACACCTCACGGGCTATGGCTCCTATGGCTATCCATATCCGGTGACGTTCTCGAGCTATCAGCTATCGCTTTTAGATAGAGGGGTGGTGTGTGCGATCGCCCACATCAGAGGCGGCGGTGAAATGGGCCGCAAGTGGTACGAGGCAGGCAAGTTTCTTAACAAGCAAAATACCTTTACCGACTTCATTGCCTGCGCTGAGCATTTAATTGAGCAAGGTTGGACGAGTCCTGAGCAGCTAGCGATTTCGGGGGGCAGTGCAGGCGGGCTGCTGATTGGCGCGGTGGTGAACCAAAGGCCTGAACTGTTTAAAGTGGCGATCGCTCAAGTCCCTTTTGTGGATGTGGTCACCACCATACTCGATCCAGATTTGCCGCTGTCTGTACTCGAATGGGACGAATGGGGCAATCCCAACGAGCCCGAGTTCTACCACTACATGAAAACGTATTCGCCCTACGATAACGTCGTCGCACAGACCTATCCTAATCTGTTGATTACGGGCGGACTCAACGATCCACGCGTGTCTTATTGGGAACCGGCTAAGTGGACAGCCAAGCTACGCACGACCAAAACAGACAGCAACAGACTGCTGCTAAAAACCAACATGGGCGCAGGGCACGGCGGTGCATCCGGGCGCTACGGACGCATTAAAGAGATTGCCTTCGACGATGCGTTCTTGCTTGACTGTTTGGGTTTGAACAAGGCTTAGCGGCGCTGCTGACGAGCTACAGCAGACAGCTAGGCGATCGCTGCGCGATCTTCTGACCATTCTCTGTGCTGCCGGTCGTGAATGTAATGCCTTCTGCTGTTTGCTGCCAGCCGTTTGCCTCGACAAGCGGCGCGGCTGAATCATCGACAAAGACGCTAGCTGAAGCCTCATGCAGATTAGAAGTTTCAGCTGTTTGGATTGAGCGCGTATCTTGCCACGGCCTAGTGGTCACAATCGCTTCATTGGGAGAGATTGGCAGCCCGCCTCGACCTGAGGCGATAAACTGGCTGCCGCTAGAGATATCGCAGCTTTTGGCAATGCGATCGCTCGCGTCGCTTACATCTGCTGGCAATTCAACTAGGCCAGATTCTACGCTAAAGTTCGAGCCATTGATTGAAACCGTTCCACTGACGCCAAATTGAGAAGATGCGGTAATAGCGTTACCCGACGTTGGCGACTCTTGAAAGGTTAAGCCCAAAATCTCTTTCGCGGTGATGTCGATATTGCCGCCACGCCCTGTAACTGCATTGGCAACAATATTACTGTTGTCTATGCCCAAAAGAATCGGGCTACGAATCGTTAGATTACCGCTATCGCCAATGCCCATTGCTGTAGCCGAAATAGTACCGCCCCTCATCAACAAAATATCTCGAATATTTAGAGCAACGTTACCGCCTTCCCCAGCGGCTGTAAATGTCTCTATTTTTGCATTTTTAATCTGCAAAGCATGGGCATTAATCGTGAGCTGTCCGGCATTGCCATTTGCAAGGTTTGCAGCAGTCACCGTGGCCCCATCAACAATGTTTAAAGACGGCGTTGAAATTGTGATATTGCCAGCATTGCCTTCCGGTGTTCCAGAAAGGCCGAGCAGTTGTTGAAATGACTCCGGTGGAAAATCTACGGTAGAGGCAATCGTACTCGTTATCAGTCCAGGTAGCCCGCCACTCAGCGTAATATAGTCTGAAGCGTAAACATTAATATCGCCCGCATTACCGGTATCAAGGCTAGAGGTACTGACAACACCGCTATCGCGAACGTCTAGCGTGCTAACCCGTAAAGAAAGATTTCCAGAGTTGCCTTTATTCGCACTGTTGGCCACCACTAAGCTATTGACACCCGTAGGCGTAGCCCCAACTACACTCACCGTGTCCGCCTGAATAGTCACATCGCCACCCCGCCCAGCCCCTAGCGTAGACGAGCCCAAATATCCGCCTGATGTCACCGCTAAATTTTGAAAATGGCCCGCCACATCACCCGCTTTCCCGGTCACAAAAGTCGTGGTTCCAACCACAGAAAATAGCTGCGGTGCCGTCAAGACAAAGCCGTCTATCTGCAAACTATCAGACGTGACCGTAACCGTGCCGCTATTGCCTGTGCCAAAAGAACGACTGCTGATATTTCCACCCGATTGCACGACAACTTCAGGCGACGACACGGTAATTGCACCACCGTTTCCTGGTGCTACTGTCTCAGTGACAATCCCACTCACTGCATCTACCATCGGCGTCGCGCCTGTAATCGTCAGCTTTTCAGCAGCCTGCACTGATATTGTTGCGCCCTCATTGAGTCCTCTATTTTGTGCCCACAGCATTGAGCCATCGCTGAGGGCAATCTGGTTTCCCTGGAGCTGAATAGCCCCGGCGCTGTTAGCACTGGTGTTGACGAGCGATCGCACGCCCAAATCCACATTTCCAAACCGACTAACCGCACCGTAGTCAGCCGACAGCAGCCGGTTTTCATCCCATCTCAGCGACACTTCACCATCAGCAACGCCCCCTAGCTCTATCTGTCCACCGGGAGCGTTAACAACACCGCCTGTCATCTGAATATTTTGACCAATCAGAGCCAGCGTTTTACCAGCACCTACCTCAAGTCCTGGATTAGAGCCTGTCGGCATATAGGGTGCAAACGTAGGATTGTTCGAGGCTATCTGATGCCCGCTTCCCTGTACCGTAATGCTTTTGGATGCGTCATCTAAACCTAGCCCAACAGGTGCACTCATTGTGAGTAGCGGCAGCGCACCCGGATGGTTTGTAGAAAACACGCCCGTTTCAAATGCGACGCTACTAGCCGTACTCGCTAAAAAAGAGCCCGGTAGCGACAGGCGGGCATCTGCACCAAACTCAATGCCTTGCGAGTTGAGGATGAATAAATCAGGCGTAGGCGTTCCCGGATCTTGCACAATCGAAAGCTGTCCGTTGATAAAAGAGCTTTCGCCGCCTGTGACCCGACTGATGATGAGATTAATACGCTGTGTGTCTATGCTATTTTGAGCATCTTTTAGATCAAAAACAACGCTGCGTTCTGCGGGTGAGAAGCTTTCAAAGCTGTGAAATAAGGTAGCTCTGTCGCCATGAGTGCGGATGGTGCCTTCGGTAACAGTGAGGGTGTCACTAACGCGAGTGCCTGTGCTGCTATCGGTGGTGACTGAAGAGAGGTTTTGAGCGATCGCAGGCGCAGTCCATATCAGCCCAAGCGAAATTAATCCTATCCATTTATACAGCACAGCCAGTTCTCTGAGCGCGTTGCTTATTGTAAACATCGTTTTTATGTGAGTATCTAAACTGTGCCTAAGATTCCCGGCTTAAAGCCTGAGCAATTCGGATGAATCAGAAACACACGCGGTAAGCTAAAGCTAGGGAACCTCGAAGTAGAGTCTCTGCATACTGTCCTCTGCAACCATCTATGTCAGCCTCCAACAGCCCGCTCAAGTTAGATACCAGCGTTGCCACACTCAGCACGCAGCCTGAGGTGATAGAAGATGGTTTTGACCTGAGCGAGCCGCCTCAGCAGTCTTTAATTGATGCCTGCGTTCACTGCGGCTTTTGTCTACCAACCTGTCCTAGCTACCGCGTCATCGGTAAAGAAAACGACTCGCCCCGGGGCCGCATTTACCTGATGGATGCGATTAATAAAGGTGAAGCGCCGCTTTCTGAGGTGTCGGTGAGTCATTTTGATAGCTGCTTGGGCTGTTTGGCCTGTACGACGGCCTGTCCTTCGGGCGTGCAGTATGACCAGCTGATTACGAATGTGCGATCGCAAGTTCAAAGGAACCATGTGCGATCGCTCCGGTCAAAAGCCCTTCGCCAGCTCATCTTTTCCCTATTCCCCTACCCCGACCGCATCCGGCTCTTGCTTGCTCCCCTAGCGTTCTATCAAAAATCAGGTCTCTCCAAGCTTGTTCAATCTAGCGGTTTACTCAAGAAGTTCTCTCCTAATTTGGCGGCGATGGAGAGTCTTCTACCGCCCGTAACGGCAAGCTGCTTTTCAGATAATCTCCCTGAACTCATTCCAGCGCAAGGAGAGAAACGCTATCGAGTCGGCATGATTTTAGGCTGCGTTCAGCGCGTGTTTTTTACGGGCGTGAATGAAGCGACTGCCCGCGTCCTCAGCGCCAACGGCTGCGAGATTGTTGTGCCTAGATCGCAAGGCTGTTGTTCTGCACTGCCCGAGCATCAGGGCGAAAGAGCGCAGGCGCAGGCACTCGCTCGGCAGATGATTGATAGCTTTGAAGGCGAGAACGTTGACTTTGTAATTATCAACGCGGCAGGCTGCGGGCACACGCTAAAAGAATACGGCCATATTTTGGCAGACGACCCGGCGTATGCCGAAAGGGCAAAGGCCTTTGCTGCAAAAGTTCGAGATGTGCAAGAGTTTCTAGCAGAAGCGGGCTTAACGAGCGAGCTACATCCGCTACAACAGGAGCCGCTGGTAACGGTTTATCAAGATGCTTGTCACCTGCTTCACGGTCAAAAAATCAGCGTTCAGCCACGCCAGCTGCTACAGCAAATCCCAGGCATTACGCTGCGTGAGCCTTTGGATGCGGCGCTGTGCTGCGGTAGCGCGGGTGTGTACAACATGCTTCAGCCGGAAGTGGCCGCTGAGCTAGGACAGATGAAAGCCACTGCCTTAGTCAATACGGGTGCAACCTTGATTGCTTCGTCTAATCCAGGCTGTTCTTTACAGATTAAACAGTCTCTAGAAAAGCAGGGAAAAGCCGTTTTGTTGAAGCATCCGATACAGCTGTTAGATCTTTCAATTCGAGGTGAGAAGCTGTAGCTTTTTATGATTCTGTATCTTTTAGATAGCTTTGGACTTGCTGTAGGTACTGTGGAAAGAGATTGAGGGCGATCGCGATCGCCTGTCTCACAATTTCTGAGTCAAGATCGTCATAACCATGAACAAGATGGTCGCGAAGTCCAGCCGACGGGGTGATTTCCATAGCCAGCTCAGCAGAAATAACGCTCATCTCTCCCAGCGTTAAAAAAGAGGTTTGATAAGTTTCAGGCAGAGACTGACTGCTGCTAACGATAATGTGAGTGTTTACGTCTATAGCAGACTCAATTAATAGATATAGCAGCCGCTCTACGATAAGCTGCTGTTCAAAATCAGCATCGTAGTCAGCCTGACTCAGTTGAGATTTAGTCTGTAGCTGGTCTATGTACTTTTTAATATTTTTGAGCTTGCGCAGAACGATTTCAAAATCAAGCTGAGACATAAGACTACCGAATCAAATCCTAAATAGTGATTCAGCGTTTGCTGGTAAAGGCCATTTGCCAAAAGTCTTTTTCTAGTCGAGCAACGTCTAAAAATACCTGTTCTGCTTTTGTCTGCTCTGCTTCACTGGCTGCTGAGAGGGCGCTATTGGCCTGCTGCTCTAGCACTTTTACATAGTCAGTAAAGCCTGCGTTGCCCCACCTGTCGGCAAATTCTGTGTAGGGCTCGGGCATGGGGCTGTGTAGCTGCCAGCCCTGATTGTAGGCTAGCTCAATGGCCCAAAAGGCGACGGCCTGTACGGTGTAGCTTTCGGCGGCGAGCCCCTGCATGAACGTGCAGTATGTTTTAGGGGGCGGCAGGTGGGCTGGCAGGTGGGCTGAAGGGTGGCAGGCATGGCGAGGTTTCTCTCTTTTGCCTTGTCCTGAAACCACAGCAGCTCGTCTTTAATGGCGCCGAGTCCGCCGAGGATGGTGTCAAAGTGTTGGGTGGGGGCGGCGGCGAGCAAGCGTCCGGCGAGGCGCGTGAACTCGGTGACAAAAAGGTAGTCTTGCACTAGCCAGGTGTTGAACTGTTCGGGGGTGATGGTGCCTTGCTGGCACTGCTGTAAAAAGGGATGAACCGTGGCGGCTTTCCAGGCTTCGGGGTGGGCCGATAGCAGCGCGGCGCAGGTGGTGTTTGTCATAGGGCTAGGGTGGCTCGAATTCACGCCATCATAGCCCATTTTATCTTAGGCGCTGCGGCGGCGAGGGCGCTTGTATTCGGACTTTTTCTTGTATCCTACGGCTTGGGCTTCGTCGCTGTTGGGGCCAAACTGACCGCGTACGGATTCTTTCATGGCGAGCACGGCGGCGTGAAATTCGACTTCGGACTGGCGGGCGGCGTCGGTGGCGGCTTTTAGCGTGGCGTTGAGTTCGGCTTCTCTTTTTTGGCTATCTAACATGGCTTGGTAAGCGCCGTTTAGGTTTGCGTCGGTGGCTTCTGGTCGGGTGGTGCGGTAGCCGATGATGGTGCTGAGGCCGTGGAAGGCGTTGATGTCAGTGCTGAGGGTTTTGGTGGGAATACGGCGAGAAAAGTTAACGGTAGTCATGGTAGATGTCCTTCATCTTGTTGTTTTCTTTGCCTAAATGAATATTTCCCTGGTGCTGGTATCGAATTTATCGGTGAGGGTACGGAAAACTACGTGACAGTGAAGGAGGGGGTGATGGAAAGGCTACATGGATGGGGTGGGGTGGGCGATCGCACACCTGAATCCTTTGTTTGCTGCGCTGAAGGGTTTGTTTGTGGGGTTGCAGGAAGCGATCGCACGCTGCAACAAAGGCTTTTTGCGATGGCAGTAAAGGTTTTGATTGGGTGGAGGAGGCGATCGCGCCTGGAAACAAAGCCGTGGCGCTGTGCAACTAAAGGTGCGCGGCTGGAAATGATTGGTTTGAGCGTTATACTCAGCTCAAATCGTATCGACTCGCCTGATGACTGACCTTGACCTGATTCGTCAACTTGGAGACCTGCTGCGTCGCCCTTTAATAGAAGTTTCTGAAGAGCAGTTTGAGCGGCATGGGCGATCGCGCTATACCAACGACAGTGCAGACCGTATTAACAGAGACGCATACTGCCTTGCCGCAGATGGCACCGTCAGCGGGTTACTGCTAAAACCTGTCACCAGCAAGCTACTGTATGGCTTTCATTTACAGGAGCTGAAGCACTTAAAGTATCTGTATTTGCCCAACGTTAATCTACCAGACTGTTCATTCCTCAGTGAGCTGACTGGACTGACATCGCTCGACTTAAGTGACAACAGCATCACGGACTTTTCATTCCTCAGTGAGCTGACCGGACTGACATCGCTCGACTTAAGTGACAACAGCATCACGGACTGTTCATTCCTCAGTGAGCTGACTGGACTGACATCGCTCGACTTAAGTAACAACAGCATCACGGACTGTTCATTCCTCAGTGAGCTGACTGGCCTGACATCGCTCGACTTAAGTAACAACAGCATCACGGACTTGTTCATTCCTCAGTGAGCTGACTGGCCTGACATCGCTCGACTTAAGTAACAACAGCATAACGGACTTGTTCATTCCTCAGTGAGCTGACTGGACTGACATCGCTCGACTTAAGTTCCAACAGCATCACGGACTGTTCATTCCTCAGTGAGCTGACTGGTCTGACATCGCTCGACCTAAGTAACAACCGCATCACGGACTGTTCATTCCTCAGTGGCTGACTGGACTGACATCGCTCGACTTAAGTAACAACCGCATCACGGACTTTTCATTCCTCAGTGAGCTGACTGGTCTGACATCGCTCGACCTAAGGAACAACAGCATCACGGACTGTTCATTCCTCAGTGAGCTGACTGGTCTGACATCGCTCAACATAAGCAACAACCGCATCACGGACTTTTCATTCCTCACTGAGCTGACCGGACCTGACATCGCTCCACTTAAGTAACAACCGCATCGCAGACTGTTCATTCCTCAGTGAACTGACTGGACTGACATCGCTTGACATGAAGTAACAACCGCATCGCGGACTGTTCATTCCTCAGTGAGCTGACTCGGACCTGACATCGCTTCACACTGAAGTTCAGCAACAGCATCTATCGGACTGTTCATTCCTCAGTGAGCCTGACTGGACTGACATCGCTCGACTTACGTTACCAACAGCATCATCGGACTGTTCATTTCTCAGTGAGCTGACTGGTCTGACATCGCTCGACTTAAGTAACAACAGCATTAAAGAAGTTCCTCAATGGCTAGCCACAGGCAGAATGAAGATTGAGGTAGAAAATGAATACGCTTCTTTCTTGCATTAACCTCTGTAAAAATCCTATTGAAGAACCCCCTCTAGAAATTGTCCGACAAGGCAATACCGCCATTCTCAACTACTACGCACAGCTTGCCGCTCAAGGCCAAGACCAGCTCTACGAAGCCAAAATGCTGATCGTCGGCGAAGGCGAAGCAGGCAAAACCACCCTCGCCCACAAAATCTTTCAGCCGAACTGCCCCCTCCCTCACATAGACGATCGCACAAAGGGTATCAGCATTCGTCCTCACATCTTCACCTGCCAATCCAAAGACAGCTCACAGCGCCAAACATCGCGTAACTTCCATCTCAACATTTGGGACTTCGGCGGCCAAGAAATCTACCACTACACCCACCGCTTCTTCCTCTCCAAACGCTCCCTCTACGTCCTCGTAGCCGACAACCGCAAAGACGACACCGACTTCAACTACTGGCTCAACATCATTGAGCACTTCGCAGACAACAGCCCCCTCATCATCGTCTTAAATGAAAAAGGAGACATTCAGCGCAGCGTCAACCGCACAGAACTCCGCAGCCGCTACTCAGACAGCATCAAAGAAATTCTCTCCGTCAACTTCAAAACCCACGAAGAGCCCGATAAAACAAAAGCCCAAGCCCGCCTCAAAGGCATCAACACCCTAATCAGTCACATTCAGCACTGCGCCCAAAATCTCCCACACATTGGCGAACCCGTCCCCGCCCGCTGGGTAGACGTTCGCCAAGCCATCGAAGACGCCGTTAACAACGACAGTCGCAACTACATCTACCGCCAACAGTTCGACGACCTCTGCCAAGCCCAAAACATCACCGCCCCCGCAGACATCGACACCCTGCTCGGCTACTTCCACGACTTAGGCATTCTCCTCCACTTTGCCGACAATCCCTTTCTGCGCGATCGGGTCATCCTCAACCCCACCTGGGCCACCAACGCCGTCTACCGCATCTTCGATGACGACACCATCAAAGCCCAATCAGGCCGCTTCACCCGCCAAAACTGCGCCGACATCTGGCAAGACACTCAATACCGCCACATGCACGATGTCCTCATCGAGCTAATGAAAAACTTCCGCCTCATCTACGAAACCACTCCCGCCAGCAGCACCAGCACACCATCCAGTCAGCTCGTCGCCCCCCAGCTTCTCCCACAAAACACCCCCGACTACCCCTGGGACGCCGCCCAAAACAGCCAAATGCAGTTCCGCTACGACGCCTTCATGCCCAAAGGCATCTTCTGGCAGTTCGCCGTCACCCTCTACCGCTACATCCCCAACCACGACTGGATCTGGCGCAGCGGCATGATCATCCAGCGCGGCACCACCCAAGCCGAAATCATTGAAGACCTCCAGCAGCGCCGCATCTCCCTCCGCTTCCGTGGCCCCAGCATCCCCGAATTCCGCGCCGTCATCATCGACGCGCTAGACAGCATTAGCCAGTCGTACCATCAGCTGCAATACGAAAAAATGATTCCGTGCCAGTGCAGCGAATGCGCCAGCAGCAACCAGCCAGAATTCTTTGACTACTCAGTCGTTAAAAAGCGACAGGAAAGAGGTAAAAAAGACACCATCGAATGTCGGCGCAGCGAAGAAGACGTTTCTCTCAGCCTGCTCCTACAAGGCTACGAAATTCAAGCCATTCTGCAAACCTTGCCCGACAAACAAAACGGCGACCCCGCACCTCCAGCCACACTGCAACCCGTCGATCACTCGCACTAAAAACCATCAAAATCTTTCTCGCCTCCTCCTCAGAACTCAAAGAAGACAGAGAACAGTTCGAGAGTTTCATCTCCCGTCAAAACAAGAACTACATCAAAGACGGCATCTTTCTAGAACTGGTTATCTGGGAAGACTCTCTCAACGGCCATGTCCAAAACTCGCTCTCAAGACGAATACAACAAAGCTATCAAAAGCTGCGATATGTTTGTAATGCTTGCGCACACCAAAGTAGGCAAATACACGAATGAAGAATTTCTGGTTGCCCTAGAAACGTTTCAGAGACAGCGGTGCACCCTTAATCTTCACCTACTTTAAAGATGCGCCGTCAATATGAGCCGCGTCACTCCAGAAGATTTTATGAGCTTGCACAACTTTCAAGCAAAAGCTCTCTGACATAGAGGAGCACTTTTACCAGCCCTACACTGATAAAAACGATCTCATCCTTCAGTTTGGGCAACAGTTGAGCAAGTTTCTTCCACAACTGATCGAGCGCGATTAGTTCTCATTGGTAGGGCAACAGCTACACGCCAGTAGACCCAAAGCCACCCTCACCTCGCCTAGAATCCGACAGGCTTTCCACTTCCTCAAGCTCAGCTCTAATCACAGGCATAATCACCATCTGAGCAATTCTCATCCCTTGCACAACCTCAAACGGCTGCTTCCCATGATTAATCAAAATCACCCGCAGCTCACCTCGGTAGCCCGCATCCACCGTTCCCGGCGTATTCAGCACCGTAATGCTGTGCTTCAGCGCTAGGCCACTTCTCGGTCTGACCTGTGCTTCGGTGTTTGGCGGTAGCTCTATGGCAATACCGGTGCTGATTAGAGCGGTTTCGCCAGGATGGATAGTTTGAGGGGCGATCGCACACAAATCCATCCCCGAATCATCATCATGCTCATACCGAGGCAGCACCGCCGCCTCATCCAATCTCAGCACCTTAACCTTCATAACACCCCAACTCCGCTAGGCAAACACCCAGCGCCCCACCGTTCCATCCACTAAGTTGACATAATACATCAGCTCATCAGGCCCCTGTGCCATCTGCACCACAAACGCAGCACCCGTCGTAAACGTCTCTACATTGGCAACATTACCCGCCAAATCAAAGCTCACGTTGCGCACAATCCCCTGTCCCAAATCATTAAAGAACAAATCGCCCTGGTACTTACTGTCGTAAACGCTCCCCGTATACAAATCGCCCATCACAATCGCGTTAATTCCATCAGCCCCGTGATTTAGCGCCAAAAGTGAAGGCGTTACGGTGGCACCGCTGTTATAAAAAGCCTGAGCTTCAGCCAGTGACTGATAGCCGCCTGTTTGAGTGCTCACCCCGCTGCCCCCTTCGTAGTAAGGCCAGCCAAAGTTCGCACCTGCGCCCGCCGCATTAATTTCCTCCCACTGCGTCCAGCCCACATCGCCAATATAAAGCTGGCCGCTGGACTGATCTATCGTCATGCGGAACGGATTGCGCAGCCCTAGCTGATACACCTTGGAGCGGTTCGCGCTAGCATCGCCGTTATAAAAAGGATTATCTGAGAGGCCCGCGCCCGTAATCGGATCGATTCTGAGCACTTTGCCCGATAGCGAATCGACATCCTGAACCCGTGTTGCTCTAGGGTCAACCCGGTTGTAGGACGCGCCATCGCCGTTACTCACATACAAAGCACCATCCGGGCCAAACTCCACGGAGCCAATCGTGTGTGACTCACTATCTGAGTTCAAAAAGTCTTGCAGATAGCTGCCGTCTGGAAGCAGCCCTGCTTCAGGCTCCGTAAAGTCAAAGGTGCTGTTGGCAAAGCCGTTGAAGTTATCCCAGGTGCTGTTGGTGCCGAGTAGAACAACTTCGCTACCGGCCACCGCTGTTCTGTAGCCGTTGGTCGCATCAGCCGTGACTCTAATAAGGCGAGAAGCTCTGTTGTTGTTGCCATCTGGGCCAGCATTCCCTGTATTGTTGAACACCTCTGGCGGGTCGTAGGTGAACAAAAGATAGACGTAGGGATTGTTTTCAAAGTCGGGGTGAAGGGCAATGTCTAGCAAGCCGCGATCGCGCGTCCCGTTCACCTGAGCTGAAATATCAATAAACGGCGAGCTGAGCAGCTCACCATTCTCAAAAATCTCAACGCGTCCGCCCTTTTCAGCAATAAACATCTGCGCGCTGTTAGGCCGCCAGTCTATCGCCGTTGGAGAACTTAAGTTGTTAACAACGGCTTCGGCAACGGGCGTGCTACTAACAACCGAATCGGAATAAAGCTGAGATTGGGGAACCACCTCAAACGGCTGACGATTGCTCGACCAGGCCAGCTGCGATAACGCGCCTCCGCCGTTTTCGTAATAGTCAATTTGGATGTCGTAGCGCTCCCCGGCAACCAAATCAATCGTGCCTGTATACGTAGTCGGTGGCTGGTCAAAGAATTTATCAATTAAAAGCTGATTGTTAACGCGCAGCTGAATACCGTCATCCGCTGTCACTTGAAACGTATAGGTTTCTGAGTATAGGGGCTCAATCTGACCGCTCCAGCGAACGGAAAAAGTATTCACTCCAATCGTAGGATCGGGCGATCCTGAGGCCCAGTCGAAGTCTACGGTTGCATCGGTACGCGCCAGCGCCAAATTGGTAAAGTCAATGTTGTCGTAGTATTCGCCCCTAAGCCCGTTACCGGTTCCGACAGTTGGGCCGCTGTCATCGTCAATAATCGTAATCTGCGCAGTTCTGGGAGCCAGTAAAGTCGCGCCACCCTGCACGTTGTCAATCGCAAAGCCAAAGGCCTCTGGCCCTTCAGCGATCGCATCGTCAAACACAGGAATCTCCACAGACTGTGCCGTCTCTCCATCTGCAAACGTCAGCCTGCCGCTACGGCTGGCATAGTCCACATCAGCGGTTGCCGCCTGTCCGGATAGCGCCACCGTGCTGTAGTCAACCGTCACTTCGCCATCGCTGCCGCCCGTCCGCTGCACCGTTACCGTGACGCTGCCTGCGGATTCATCAACGCTCAGCGCGCTGGCCTGTAGCCCAATAGCGCCTGGCTCCGGTTCCAACGCCTCAACAATTGAAAAAGAAACCTCATCGACAAAAACATCGCCATCTGCAACGAATTTATAGAACCAAACCTGAGCAAACGCTGTTTCTGTCGGAGCTGTAGATGTACTTTCATAGGCCTGCCAGTCAGCAGAGTTTATCTCCTGGCTCACGTTACCTGACAGCAAATTGTAGTTAACATCAAAGAAGTTAATGCCAAAGCCTACGTAGTTATTACTCGAAGACTTTGCATAGGTACTCGCAATGTAATCTTCACCCGCAAAAGCCTCTACAAACTGGCTAACGCCGCTTTCAGCCGCTGAAATTTGGAGCGATCGCCCCCCGGCAAAAGACTCCACTGTAGAAACCGACTCCGAACCGGTAAATCCACCCCAGCGCCCGAGCCCGCTTTCAAACCCGGTGTCTTGCAACAGCTCTTCACCAGCAGCTGGCGGCTGAGGCGGCACAATCACCGCATCCGTATCGACCGCCAGACTATCTACAAAAAAGTCACCGTCAGCCGCGTCTTTGTACGCCCATATCTGCACGTACCGGCTGCCCTCAGGGGCGACCTCATCCAGCTGATAGCTGTCCCATTCTCTGTTAATTACCTGCTGATTGCTGCCACCTAGGATTTCGTAATCAGCACTGAGAAAGTTAATGCCAACACCGGTATAGCTGAGTGAAGAAGATTTTGCGCTCCCTGTAAACGAATACGATCCGCCGCTGACCGCGTTGAATAATTGGCTCAGGCCACTGCCCGCTGAGGAGAGCTGAAGAGAGCTGCTGCCCGTAAAAAACTCAGTGGTTGAAATCGATTCAGTCCCCGCGTAGGTGCTCCAGCTAGAAAGGCCTGATTCAAAGTCACCGTTTCTAAGCTCAAGCGTTCCTTCGTAGGCGATTTGAGCCGATTGGCTCAGCGCACTATGGCTTTCAATTAGCCCGGTGGATACTTCTAGCTGCCAGTCGCCACCGATGCCCGTCAGGTTGTTAGAGGCGGCGACATCAGCACCCGTTAGCTCGCTGATGCGGCCGATAAAGGCAACACCTTCATCAGTTGCTGCCAAATTACAGCCGTAAAAGAGCAGGTCGGCTTCTTCAGACAGCGCAGATTTCCACTGATTGAGGCGATCGCTATACCCTCCTACTGTCGTGCCACTCAGCTGTGCATTTCCTAGCTGAAGCGTTCCGTCGCTACCGTGCGAAAAAATCTGAATGCTGTCTAGATTGTTGTACTGGGCGAGTACAGACGTAATTTGATCAATTCCGTTTTGCCGATCGTCTAGTAAAACAACATGCGTGTTCTCAAAGCCTTGAAGCAGGACATCGACATTGGCTAGCCCCTTATCAACAAAGGCAATGTCCTGTGAGTTTTCTGAAGTGCTGGCATTGGTAGGGTAGAGCATAATGAGTATTTTTAAGACAAGAAGAAAGTGTGAGACCTGATGAGAAGTCTGTCGGTGAGAACCTGCAAGAAGTTGTCACCTTCTTCCGTAAGCGAATGAGAGATCTCTCGCTTCAGATATTGAGTAAGGTGCGTATAATTGAGTGCGTAAAAGTTTCTCACATCCCTTAGATAGGCTGTGAATTAACGGCTGCAATGCGCTCCGATTACTTTTTTAGATCTGTTTTTTGTTCAGGCTATCTTTGCTTGTTTGCCGCTTAGGTCGCGACAAAGAGAACGAGAACGAGCTAGTTTTTCCTAAATTGAGACGGCACAACAGGCTAATGCAGGTTGTCTTTGTACATAGCAACTCAGTACTTACACTGGCTGATTTCTAATTAATATACACTGAGCGTAAAATAGCTTTTATGTAGGTTCTGTTAGATTTAATGTGGCTAAAATGAAGACAGCTCACTTAATGAAGGCAGCTCACCTAATAGAGCTATTGGGTAAAGCTATTGGGTAAAGCTATTAGTTGAGCCGCTTGTAAACGCAGAACTATAGATGCGTCGCTGTCGGCGGATACACTTGCTGCGTTATCCGCTTATTTATTCGGCGCAGTCGGCTGGTGCTAGATGGTTTCTTGCTTCATCAGCGCTGCCGTACGCGCCTTCTCGGCCTGAAGCTCGGCTTCTACTAAAGCTTCCAGCTCGGTCTTCTGTGCTGGCGGCAGCTCTTGCCCTTGCTCTTTCGCCTCTTGCCACAGCACCATCAGTCCAGCTAAGCGTGCCTGCTGCTCGTCTGTAAATAGCAAATCAGGATCGGCGCTGTGAGTAACCACCAGCCGACTAAACTCAGGCTCACCGAGTTCTACGAGCAGCGCATCCAAGGCCTGTCCTGCGGTTTTTCCTTCGCAGTGACTGTCCCCAGACACCGCACGATAGCCTTTCTCACCGTTGGCGTTTGAGATGGGCGAAATTTCTACTGTAGTCATGCACTTCATTCGCGAAGGAGGTTGGCTGCTCAAGATTATATCTCTCCCGCTTTCACCTCAAGGCATATGTGTAAAAAATCCCAAGCTCGATAGATTTTGCTCGATAGATTTTATTGCGCGCTCAGCTTGCCAAACGGACGCTTTTTCTTAGCTGTTTTCGATACTGCCGATTGTTCTGCGGATGCTCGTTCCGCGTCCGATCGGCGCTGACGAATCTGTGACATGAAAAATTCTTCTAGGGTGGGTTTGGCCACCTCTAGCCGAGCAATGTGCGCGTTCATCAGCCGCGCGGTTGCCATAAATTCAAATGGATTTTCGTATAGCGTGCCTTGCCAGTAGCCGTCGTCAAAGGTGATATCTCGTAGCCACTGGTCTAAAATGTCCAGACTGCCGCCATGGCCTTTGACGATGTAGTGGGCGGGGTTGCCTAGCAGCTTTTTGATGGCTCCGATGCAGACAATTTCACCTTGATCGAGGATGGCGATGCGATCGCAAATTTTCTCAACATCCGAAAGCACGTGACTGTTAAAAAACAGCGTCTTCCCCTGCTCTTTAAGCGACAGAATAATTTCGCGCACCTGGTAGCGTCCGGTCGGATCGAGCCCTGACATCGGCTCGTCTAAAAACACGATTTCAGGGTCGTTTATTAAAGCCTGCGCCATGCCGACTCGCTGAAGCATTCCTTTGGAGTAGCGGCGCATCTGCTTTTTAGTCGCCGACTGACGGTCGAGCTGCACGAGATCCAGCAGTTCCGCAATTCGCCGCTTTTTGGCACTGCCTTTAATCCCAAACAAGCCAGCGGTATAGCTCAAAAACTCCCAGCCTGTGAGGTAGTCATAGAAGTAAGGATTCTCTGGCAAATAGCCGATTTTCGCTTTAGTCGCACTGTCCCCTGCCGGTTCGCCCATGAGTGTCGCTGATCCTGCTGTGGGACGAACAATTCCCAATAGCAGCTTGAGCAGCGTTGTCTTACCCGCGCCGTTTGGGCCTAGCAGTCCAAACGTTTCACCTTTATATATCTCTAGCGAGCACTGCTTGAGTGAAGGCGGCGCTGCTTTTAGCCAAAAACCGGTTCGGTAGACCTTGCGCAAATCCTGGGTCGCAATAATAGTTGGCTGATGAATAATGGCCGAGGCAGATGTATTAAAAGCGGTGCTGTTGCTAGGAGGCGCGACGTTCATAGGAGGTGACGTATTATTATGCGAGAAGACTTTAGAAGAAAGGTGACGTATGGATCGCTCGAAAATTGTGGCTATTATTACCGGGGCGCTGTCGGTTTTGCTAGCGATCGCCTACCTCTTGCTGGTTCAAATACTAGATTTTCGCGGTGAAATGATTCCCGCGCCAGTGAGTTTTCTGGGATTCTTCATGTAGCAATTAAGGTGCGTACTTTTTCTGTATGCGCCCTATGCCATCGCGCTTTATGCCACTTCTGTTCGTTCAACGGGTGGCTGAGGCGGCAGTTGAGTCACCTTGAACCAAGCCGATAGATCGGTATCAATTAGATCTTGCAGGCGCAGAATGTCTTCTCGATAGTAGTTTTCTAGCAGTCGCCGGTCTTCATCTGTCAATGGCAGGCCTTCTTTGCCCTGTGAGTTGGCGGCAATGAGACGCGATCGCAATTTTTGCCGCTGCGCCTCAGGCATTACCGCTCTTAGCACGGCTCCTGCTGCCGAACGAAGGGGATTGCGCGTGCGCAATAGCTTGTTGATGTTCTGGTTTTTAGGTACCTGTGCGGTTTGCTGCCGCTTTTGAGTGTTTGCCTTAAAGCTGCTGTCTACGCCGATGAAGTCGTAGAGTTGCGACATGAAGCGATCGCTATCTTTTGTCAAATCACTGTGCATCAAAATCTGAATCTGCTCTGGCGCAAACGCCTCCAGAAAGTGCTTTATCCCTGCATAGTAGCGGCCCTTCAGTAGGGTATAAGAACTCTGCGCGCTGCTGACAACCTGCTCTGCTAGCGGCTTTCGATTGCCAACCAGCTCCCGCACGTTCATCAAATAGTCTGAATATGCTCGCTCTACCGGATTTCGTAAAACAACGATCAGCTTCGCATCCGGCACGTATTTTTTGATCATCGGCACCGACTGCTCATGCAAGAACAGGTAGTTCGGTGACGCTTCTCCAATCGCAATTTCGTCCTGCACACCGTCAAACAGCTCGCGATAGGCCTCAATCGTCAAAATCCGCTTGCGACCGCCTCTCGTCAGCAAATCCGTAGCGCTCAGGCTCGCAGACTCTGAGTCTAATGGTGGCTTGTAGCTCAAAAACTCTGTTTCCTTAACCGGGCTCATGTACACCTGCGGGTGCTCACGCAGATAGTTATACAAAGAGGTTGTGCCCGCTTTTTGCACGCCGACAATTAAAAAGTTAGGAAGCGTCATGTCTTAAAGTCTCGCTAAAAAGTCCCGCTAGGAATGTCTAAAAGGAGTGTAGACAGTATCTGCGACTAACGCACATAACTTGATAGGTGCCCTAACGGCTACAGGTGACTTTTATCCTAAAACCAATTGCAAAACTAATCAGAAAGCGTATCGCCCAAAGGCTCTGTCGCAGTACCCGCCGGTAGTTCAGACCCTTCGTTATCGAACAGTCCTAGCAGATAGCCCAGCACCGCCCCAAACACAAAGCCGCCCGCATGAGCCCAGTAGGCCACGCCGCCACCCATCCCAACATCAGCCGTAGCCCCCAGGCTAGTGACGCCATAAAAGGCCTGCTCTACAAACCAAAATCCTAGAAACAGCAGCGCGGGAACGCGAAAGGCGGTGAAGAAAATAGGAATGAACGTGAGTACGCGAACTTGAGGAAAGCGGAAGATGTATGCGCCCATCACACCTGCGATCGCCCCGCTCGCTCCCAAAGAAGGAATCGGAGACTCCGGCGCAATGTACCACTGACACAAAGAAGCCAGCACGCCGCATACCAGATAAAAGCAAAAGAACTTCAAATGCCCCAGCTGGTCTTCCACGTTATTACCAAAAATCCACAGGTAGAGCATATTGCCTCCCACGTGAAAGAAACCCGCATGCAAAAATTCAGCGCTCAACAGCGTCCCCCACTCCGTAATGTGAGGAAATCCCATGCCCGTATTAAAGCTGTGGCTCAGCTCACTAGGCACCACCGCAAATGTCTGAAACAGCGCCTCTAAGTTCGGCCCGCTTAAAGTTGCCTCATACAAAAACACCAGCACGTTCAGCGCAATAAACGCATACGTCACGTAGGGGGTCGTAGTGATGGGATTGTCATCACGAATGGGAACCACAGCAATTGCCTCCAAGCGGCGAGTTTAGCTTACGCAAATCTACCTGATTAAAGGGGGAAACCCATTCCCTCTCTGGGATGGCATACGTTATTTCCTTTAAGATCAGCTTTGTCCCCTAGCGAATCTTCTTATGGCCTCTCAAAAATACGGGAAGAACAATCACAAAGCCACCGATCGGGTAGTCTATTCCGAATTTGGCACAGCCGCGACAGAAGCCACCCAGCGCGCCGTCCCCAACCTTCCGCCCAATCAGCAAGACCTGAGAGTGCAGATTTCTCGCAAGGGCCGTAAAGGCAAGAGCGTCACAATTATCACCGGATTTGTCCATAACGCCGAGACACTTGAGGCACTGGCCAAAAAGCTCAAAGGCCAGTGTGGATCGGGTGGTACGGTCAAAGGCAACACGATAGAAATCCAGGGAGAGCACGCTACCAAGCTGGTCTCTTTACTGGTAGATAAAGGCTACAAGGCAAAAATTAGCGGCGGTTGATAGTGAAGGTTCAGAAGGCAGTGGTTCGTAGCGTCATTAGTAATCGGCAGCTCAAAAGGCTAGGCATTTCATTTTTAATTGGTATTTTTTGCTCAACGCTGCTCAGTGGATTAAGTCCAGCAAAAGCCGTTGTCACAGGATTTTCAGGACATCCTGTAGAGCCCTGCATTCAGGCGCTCGTCGCTCAAGATATTTTTGAGCAACGCACGATTAACGGGCGCTATCCTAACAGCTCGATGACTCAGCTCGAATTTTCTGAAGCGATACTTAAGGCCTTTCCGGGCGCTTTTGCCGCAAACAATGAGTACTTAGGCTTAACGTTTGATGCCGCTTCTGAAACCGAAGCGCTGTTGATGGCAGCGCTCGGTGAGGAAGCTCAGCTAGAACGTACGGTCAGCCGCGCCCAGGCACTAGCTATGCTCGTATCAGGCTCAGCAACGCCTTACCAGGCAGATGCGACAAAGGCACTCTCTTCTGCATTTCGCGATTCGCTACTCATTCCTAAAAACACCCGAGAAGGAGTCGCTGCGGCCCTAGAAGCTGGATACATTGTCGATCAAGAAGGTGCACTCCCAGATGGACGGCATCAGCTACGGCCTCGTCGCAATGTGACGCTCGCCGATGCCGCATCTTTTTTGTGCAGGGCGAATTTAGATTCACGAACGGTCGCCACCATTGCCGACGAGCAGGTGATTGCGTTCGATCCGCCAGCGAGTGCGATCGCACCTACAAAAGAGCTCCGCGGCGTATGGATGACCAATATTGACAGCGACGTTCTGTTTTCTAGAAAGAAGCTAGAGCCCGCGCTCAACAAGCTTGCCGACTTGAACTTTAATACGGTGTACCCAACCGTCTGGAACTGGGGCTATACGCTATTTCCTAGTGAAGTTGCCGAACGTGCGACCGGATTTAAGCAGGGGCTTTATCCCGACCTAGAATTTACCGGCAGACAGGAAAGGTTGGAGCGGGCACAGGGCGATCGCGACATGCTGCTAGAACTCATCGAAATTGCTCACAGCCGCGATCTTAAAGTGATCCCCTGGTTCGAGTTTGGCTTCATGGCTCCCGCCGACTCCGCTTTAGCCATGCGTCACCCCGACTGGCTCACACAAAAAGCGGACGGCACTTTAATCACCGCTGAAGGCGACCACGACCGCGTATGGCTCAACCCTTTCCACCCAGAAGTTCAAACCTTCATTAAAGACCTCACTGCCGAGCTAGTCGCTAACTACGACATCGACGGCTTCCAAGTAGACGATCACATGGGCCTACCGTTTGCCTATGGCTACGATCCCTACACGGTTGAGCTATATAAAAAAGAGCACAACGGTGAAGCACCCCCTGTAGATGCTAAAGATGCCGAATGGACACGCTGGCGAGCAGACAGGATTACGGACTTTATGGGCGAGGTGTTTAACACGGTTAAAAGCAAGCGAGCTGACGCCGTTTTCTCGGTATCGCCTAATCCGCATGTATTCGCTTACGAGTACTACTTGCAGGACTGGGATACCTGGCTAAAACGCGGCTATGTTGAAGAGCTTATTATCCAGCTCTATCGCAATGACCTGGGCCGATTTGTATGGGAGATGGGACAGGATGCGGCAGAGTTTGCGCGGACTCACATTCCTACAAGCGTCGGTGTATTGAGCGGACTGAGAGGGCGCTCGGTGCCGATGAGTCAGATTGCTGAGCAAGTGGAAGCTGTGCGCGATCGCAATTTCTCCGGCGTGTCCTTCTTCTTCTACGAAACCCTTTGGAATCTCAGCGAAGAAGGCAGCGCCAGCGAACGTCAGGCTGAATTCAAAGAAATCTTTCCAAACCAGGCGGCCTATCCAGAAGGCAGACCTTAAAACGCTGTGCCTATAGGCAGATATTTTTCTCATCAAAGTAAAAGCTTTCCTTCTCCTTAATGTGTAAACCTGACAGGGTTGTTTAAAGTCGTAGCAGATTTAGTTGATTTGAACTTTAATCAAGAGCGACGGCGCCCCAAAAAAGCGCCTCGAAAAAGCACAAGAATGCCACGTCGAATACAGTAGCTTTGACCACAAGAAGCTATTTATGAGTGGCTCGATACAGGAATTACGTAACGGAGAGTTTATGGCACAGAGTTTTGGTGTGATTGGTTTGGCGGTTATGGGTGAGAACATCGCGCTCAACATTGAGCGCAATGGCTTCCCAATTGCGGTATACAACCGCTCGCGGGAAAAGACCGACGCCTTTATGAAGAACCGCGCACAAGGCAAAAACGCAGTCGCCGCCTACTCGCTTGAAGAGTTTGTACAAGCGCTAGAGCGTCCCCGACGCATTCTAGTGATGGTGAAAGCCGGTGGCCCTGTAGATGCCGTCATTGAGCAGCTCAAGCCCCTGCTCGATCCAGACGACATGATTATCGATGGCGGCAACTCGCTCTATGACGACACCGAGCGCCGCGTGAAAGATCTTGAAGCGGCTGGCTTTAACTTCATCGGCATGGGCGTGAGCGGCGGTGAAGAAGGCGCGCTCAACGGCCCTAGCCTTATGCCTGGTGGCAGTAAAGCCGCCTATGATGCCATTGAGCCTATCGTCACTAAAATTGCCGCCCAGGTAGACGACGGCCCTTGCGTCACCTACATCGGTAAAGGCGGCTCGGGTCACTTCGTCAAAATGGTGCACAACGGCATTGAGTACGGCGACATGCAGCTGATTGCAGAAGCCTACGACCTGCTCAAGAACACGCTAGGCCTGACGCAAGAAGAACTTCACGAAACCTTTGCCGAGTGGAACAAAACTGAAGAGCTAGACTCTTTTCTCATCGAGATTACCGCTGACATTTTCACCAAAACGGACGAAGAGACCGGCAAGCCTCTCGTTGAGCTGATTATGGACAAAGCCGGTCAAAAGGGCACCGGCCGCTGGACAGTGATGAGTGCGCTAGAAGTCGGCGTCAGCATTCCGACGATTACAGCGGCAGTGAATGCCCGCATTATGTCGGCCATCAAAGAGGAGCGTCAGATTGCAGCCAAGCAAATCACTGGCCCGACTGCCAAATTTGAAGGCGACAAAAAAGCGTTCATCAACAAAATTCGCGATGCGCTCTACTGCTCCAAAATCTGCTCCTACGCCCAGGGTATGGATTTGCTCGCCAAAGCCTCTATCCTCAACGGCTACAACCTAGACCTGGGTGAAACGGCGCGCATTTGGAAAGGCGGCTGCATTATTCGCGCAGCCTTCTTGAACAAAATCAAAGCGGCCTATGACCAAGATGGTAAGCTGCCCAACCTGCTTCTGGCACCTGAGTTTAAGCAAACTATCCTCGACCGCCAGGAGGCATGGCGCGAAGTCGTCTCTACCGCTGCTAAAATCGGCATTCCCGTACCTGCCTTTAGCGCTAGCCTAGACTACTTCGACAGCTACCGACGTGAGAGCCTACCGCAGAACCTTACTCAGGCTCAGCGTGACTACTTTGGCGCGCACACCTATGAGCGCATAGACAAAGAAGGCTTCTTCCACACTGAGTGGATGGAATAACGGGTTAAGGTCTGTTTTCATAACAGATCGGCGCTACTAAAATTCACTTGAAAGGCACCCTGCAAAAGTGGGGTGTCTTTTGTTTTCTTATCCTGCGTCTGTAGAATCAGAGTCTTCTAATCGTTTTAATGAAATTTGGGCGGCTTCGGAAACTTGTGAATGTTCGTCTTTGGCTAAGTAGCGAAGGGCAGACAGGCTCTTTTCGCTGGGGAGATTGCCGAGTGCTTCAGCCAATCGCTGGCGGACAAGCCAGTCTTCAGATTGAGCAAAGTTAAGGATGTTGTCGATGGCAGAAAGGTCTTTGATTTCACCGAGGGCTGCGATCGCCGCCTGCTGAATCACCACTTCCTTGCTATCTAAAGCCGAAATTAGCGCATCGTGCGCTGCTGGATTTTTGAGATTGCCTAAGGACACCGCCGCACTAAAGCGCACCAGCCAGTCCACATCTTCGTAAAAGGCTTTCACCAGTGGATCAAACGCTCGAGGGTCTTCCAAATAACCGAGTGCTCCAGCGGCATCTGCTCGAATGCCGTAGTCGGGATCGTTCTCCAAAATGTGTAAGAGCAGGCCGTAGCTCTCATCCGTTTGCTTGACGCCCAGCGCAAAAATCGCCATGGATCGCACCTGATCGTTCTTATCTGTCAGTACCTTTTTAATTAAAGGCACCGCTTGCTCAGCAGGGACATTACGCAGCGCTGCTAGCGCCAGCTTGCGATCTTTCAGATCTCCCGTTTCTAGCTGCTGGGAAAGGGTTTCGATATCGGGGGGCGTCATAAGATAAAAAGTTGAGAGAACAAGCCGTAGGCTTCTATGGCTTTATTATAAGTTCGCTTGATGAAGCCGAAAGTGTGACCTTTTCGCCGTAGGCGATCCCCTCAACCTTAGGAAGAAGCAGTTCTAGAACCGAGGGGTCTTGAAAGTGATTAATTTTGGTTTCGGGGCGAGGGTAATAGACTAGGCCGCTATAGGTGCTTTTTTGCCAAGCTAACGAGATGGGGATGAAGGAAAAACTCTCAGCGTCGTGGTGAGAAGACCACTTGACGCTATGGAGGGTTTGCTTGGGCAGAAGCTCAAAGGTGCAGGGCGCAATCGAAACGTTGAGCGTACCGGGGTAGAAGAGAGAGAGGTTAACGCCGAGCGGGAGAAAGTGCGGCGCTTGCATTTCGATAGTGCCTTTGGGATAGGGACTACTGGTGGACTGTCCGGAGGCTACGCGATGGCCGGACACTACTGTGCCGCTAACGGTGACTAACTTAGAGATGCTCATATAGGCGTTGACTTGTTGAAGAAAAATATTGAGAACATTGGTATCTAAAGATTCTTAAGCTTAGCTAGGGGATCGCCCAAGATATCTGTGCTGCATTGCTTCGTGCAAGTGCTGTACTGCCTAATACAAAGGCGATCGCTGCTAACTTGAGCCGTAGCGTTGTTTGCATTTTAGAAAGATGTCGCTACACTAGCGCTATCTTTGACTCGTTTCTTTCATTTCTCTTCAGGCACAAGAGAGCCGCGCAGCATTCATCGCAAGTGATGTTGTGTCATATTCTCTCCTCATCCTTGTGAACAATCTATGGTTATGTCTCAATCAATCTCTACGGTAGAGAGTGCGAGTGAACCTGCTCAATCAGTCGCTACTGGCGTGTACGTTTGTGTTCACGGGCATTTCTATCAGCCGCCGCGTGAAAATCCTTCTTTAGATGTGGTGGGCCGTCAGCCTAGTGCAGCGCCCTTTCATGACTGGAATGAGCGCATTCTTCATGAGTCTTATCGGCCTAATGCCTTTGCTCGCATTTTGAACGATCGCAGCGAAGTGATTCGCATCGTCAATAGCTACGAGTATATGAGCTTCAATATCGGCCCCACGCTGATGAGCTGGTTAGAGCGTCACGATTTGGAGACCTATAGGCGAATTATTGAGGCCGATAAGCGAAGCTGCGATCGCAATGCCGGTCATGGCAATGCGATCGCCCAGGTCTATAACCACATCATCCTGCCGCTGGCTAATCACCGCGATAAGGTCACTCAGGTGCGCTGGGGCATTGCCGACTTTCAGCGGCGCTTCGGCCGTGAGCCTGAGGGGATTTGGCTGGCTGAGACTGCTATCGACAACGCGACGGTAGAAGTGCTGGTGAATGAAGGGCTCAAATTTGTCGTCCTCGCGCCCACGCAGGCGGCCCGGTGTCGTCAGTTTGGCAGGGCTGATGGATTTGACAACTGGCAAGATGTAGGCGATGGCTCAATCGATCCCACCCGGCCCTATCGCTGCTTTGTGCCGATGCAGGCAAATGGTCGCAACTATTTAGATGTCTTCTTTTACGATGGGCCTATCTCTGGTGATATGGGCTTTAATGATATTTTGCAGTCATCTCAGTCTTTTGCTGACCGAATCGGCGGCGCGGTTCGACCTTGGGACGCAGATTCTGATGATTTAGCGCGATCGCAACTCATCTCAGTCGCGACAGACGGTGAAACTTTTGGCCATCACCGAGCAGGCGCAGAGAAAGCGCTTGCCTACGCGCTCACTGACGAATTCCCCGCCCGAGGCTGGCAGGTTACTAGCTACGCTCACTATCTCAGCCTGTGCCTGCCTACCTGGGAAGTTCAGCTAAAGCCCGTAACCGCCTGGAGCTGCTCGCACGGCGTCGATCGCTGGAAGCATAACTGTGGCTGTGGTGGCGGCGGTGGCTGGCAGCAGGAATGGCGTGAGCCGCTGAGAAATACGTTGGACTGGCTGCGCGATCGCCTTTCCAGCATCTTTGAAACGTTCGGCCCCATGCTTCTAAGCGATCCTTGGGAAGCTCGGAATGACTATGTTGCCGTGATTAGCGATCGCACCCAGCACACGCTCGATCGTTTCTTCACCCAGCACCAAAGCCATCTGCTCAACAGCACCGAGCGCACCGAAGCCCTTAGCCTGCTAGAAATGCAGCGTCATGCTCTGCTGATGTACACCAGCTGCGGCTGGTTCTTTGATGAAATTTCTCGCCCTGAAGGCACCCAGCTTTTGCAGTACGCCGCTCGGGCAATTGAGCTAGCTGAAGCCTTCTCTAGTGAAGATTTAGAGTCGGAGTTTGTCGGACGCCTAGAAAGCGCGCCTAGCAACGTTGACTACTTTAGAGATGGCGCAGGCGTTTACCTCAAGCAGGTGCAGCCTAACCGAGTTAGCTTAAAGCAGGTCGTTGCGCACTATGCGATGGGATCGCTATTTAATACGTACCGGCCCAACCATCAGCTGTATTGCTACACGCTAGAGCGGCAGGATTACTACCAGCAGCCGCTGGGCGCACTAACCTTGGCCGTTGGTCAGGTAAAAGTGACCTCAGCGATGACTCAAGAGACGACGACGTTTGCCTTTGCGGTGCTGCATCTGGGCGGCTGGGATTTTCACTGTGGTGTTCAATCCTTCCCGAGTCACTCGGCCTACACCCGAGTCAAATCGGCTGTAATTGCTGCTTTTACGGGCAACAGCATTGCTCAAAGCGTCCTTGCCATCACGCAATATTTTAGCCCTACCTACACCCTGCAAGATCTATTTGCTGAAGAGCGGCAGCAGATTATGCAGCAGCTTAATCAGGAGACCTTGCAAAGGCTCGATCAGCTCTATGAGCAGGTGTATCGAGAGAACTATGGCATTTTGATGGCGTTTCATCGCGATCGCCTAGCTGTGCCACAGGCGCTACAGGTTGCTGCTGATATCACGCTTAGCCACCGGGCCTTACAGATTATCCGAGCGCTAGAGCAAGACATCACTGAGCCAAACGGCCATCTGCTTAAGATCACCATGGGTCGTGTCGCTGAGCTAGAAGGTGTTGCAGTAGAAGCTCATCACTTCCGCTGCGAGCTGAAGCTACCCGGCGCACAGCCCATACTAGAGCGGCTAATTTTACAGGGGCTTTCTCAAGTTCTACATAGCGAAGACGTTACAGAACTCGCTGAGCTAGAGGCCACGGTGGAAGCCTTAGGTCGATTGATCTCGCTAGGCGATCGCCTGTCTGTACCCCTAGCGCTATACCGAGCCCAGGAGCTGTATTACGAATACCTCGTCAAGGTTCCAGTTCAAGACAGAGAGATCTGTTCTACACCGCACTGGCCGCTGATGATAGCGCTAGGTCATGCGCTGGCTATGGATGTAGATAAGATCTGGCACGCCTAACTTATCGGTATAGCACCCGCGTGCGAAAGCCTCGGGCCTTCGCCGCGTCGGATCTCGCTTCAGCTGGAAAACGATCGCCAAAGCTGCCGATATTAATGAACCGGCCCGGGCGCGCGCTGTCAATAAAGGCGTCTGGGAAAAACTGTTGGACGTTAGCTAGCTCAGATTCACCGGCAATCACCGCTGCTACATAAGGTAAACGTGTGACCGAAAAGCCCATAGTTCTCAGCGTTTCGCTATCGGCTGTACCCGTGACCGGGAGCCCTTGCACGCGCTGATAGGTTCGCACCGCGTTCTGCGTATCTAGGCCGTAGTCACCATCAACACCTACAAAAATACCAAAGTCGTTGAGGCGCTGCTGTAGTGAGGATACGTCACTGCCTGTACTGTTTAAGCCCAGGCTACCGGTATCGACTGCTGCTGCGGTAGAACGCGATCGCTCAATGGGCGCAGGCGTCTGCCTAGCCGCGGGCAAAAAGTCAAAGTTCATATCGACCAGGGTGGTCTCGTCGGCAATGCCTGTGGGCGATAGTCCGCGAATGCGCTGATACACGGCGACCGCATCGGCGGTTTCTTGGCCGTAGGCACCGTCAATTTCAAAGGAATAGAGACCGTTACGGCTGAGATAGCGCTGTAGCGCGCGCACATCCGCGCCGCGATCGCCCAGGCGCAGATCTCGGGTGCTCAGCGCTACAGCCAAAAGTTGACTGGGTTGAGCGGTGAAGGCTGCTGTTTGTGATGAATGCTGTAACAAAGGCTCCAGAGTAAGCTGAGGGCTTGCGACTTGGCTAGCAGCGAGCATCGGCAGCTGGAAGAGCGCGACAATGCCGACGCTCCAACTGAGACTGCGGCCATTAAGACTGCGGCCAAAACCACGACCAAAACGGTGGCCAAAACTGCGAACAGCAAGCTGCTTCATAGCGATCACATTAACTCCAACGACTTTTGAGTTATTATTACCCATCGTCGTATAAAAATATGCTGCGATATGCCGGTTAAGACCGTTAGCACTTGTTTGCACGCAGGTTTGGTAGCCGATCTGTCAGTTACTGCCGCTGTCGGCTCAAATCCACGCCACAAAACGACTGTAGTTGCTATGTTGGAGGCTTACGCTCTGAAACGTCATATGGCAGGGTCGTATTGCTAGGCTTTTTTTAGGAGAGACCATGTTTCGGCCTCAGATTCGGCGCGCCTCAAGACGGTTCTTTATTGGCGATCGGGCTTATCCAGAGATCGAGCGAATTGGCGATCCGCACTCTTATTGGGGCGATATTTATCATCTGTTGCTAACAATGCCGTGGCCTACGTTTGTGAGCGTCACTGGATTCTTGTATCTGCTGGTAAACGCCTTATTTGCCCTTGCCTACAGCGTGGGTGGCGGTGTGGCTACCGTCGGTGAAGGTGAGCCTGAGTACTTTTTAGAACTGTTTTTCTTCAGCGTACAAACCATGGCTTCTATTGGCTATGGTGCAATGTATCCAACCAATTTATACGCGCACTGGCTGGTTGTGATTGAGGCAATCGTAAGTTTGTTCTTTATTGCGACAACAACAGGCCTGGTATTTGCCAGATTCTCTTTGCCAACAGCCCGAATTTTGTTTAGTAGTGTGGCCGTCATTGCGCCTTTTAATGGCGTACCTACGCTGATGTTTCGGACGGCTAACAAACGTAAGAACTATATTTTAGAGGCGCAGCTGTGGGTGACGCTGGTGCGCGATGAGTACAGCGCTGAAGGTGACTTTATGCGGCGCTTTCACGATATTCAGCTCGTGCGAACGCACAACCCAATTTTTAGCCTTTCTTGGACGGCGATGCATCAGGTGTTACCTGGTGGCCTATTAGATGGCGATACGGTGGAGACCCTGGCACGCGATCGCGCAGAAATTATCGTCACGCTTACGGGCCTAGACGAAACGCTGGCTCAAACCATTCACGCTCGGCATACCTTCAACGCCGAAGACATCTACTGGGACTATCGCTTTGCTGATATTTTGCTTACGAAGGCCAACGGCAAACGGGTAATCGACTTCAACCAGTTCAATGTTATTCATCCCATCAGCAAAGCCCGTCAGCTCACCAGCGGTACTGCTAATGGTATCAACAGCAATCCGATAGAAAATAGCGGCTACAGCAACGGACATCGCGATCACCAAAAAGAGCACCGGCTCGATGAAACCCTTAATTAAGTCCCTTATACGGTGAAACTCTGCTGAGTTCAGCTTTGATAAGTTGAACTCAGTAGTTTCCGAAATTTTATCGATATTTCACCTTCTTTAGCTATGTTTGGTGTTTGAGCTGAGCGTTCTTCACTACTTTGAGGAGGCTTGGCCTATTGCAACAAGCATCAACAATCATGTCTAATTCTCAAGGGGTGTTGAGTACATTGTCTATTTCACAGCTATCTCGCTCGCAGCTATCGGTGCTGCAAGAGCTAGAAAATGGAGAAACTGCTGTCTTTCTAATCGGAACTTGCCCACAAGCAACAGATACTTTTTACCGAAGTATTCAGATGTTTGAGAGCGATCGCGATTTCCAAAACGTGATGTTTGCTCAGCTGATTGCCGATCGCTGGCTGTCCTTCTTTCAGGTTTCTTCAGGCTCTATCGTTGTTTTGAAGGCGCTGGAGCAAAACGATCTCGACTTAGCACGATACGATTTGGCGCCGGGATTTTCGGAGCGATCGCTTCAAGCATTCATCAAACGGCATATTCCCGGCTGTGCCTGCGTAGCAGCATTGATGTAAGCACGCTTGCTCTACCGCGCTGCGCTTATGACCACCGCGCTGCGCTTATGACCTCTGACTATAGTCAGCTAGCTAAACGGGTAGCCCAACGACGAATGTAGTGCCCTTTCCCTGCTTAGAAACGCACGTTAAACGTCCTTGATGCTGCTCTGTCACAATGGTATGACTTACGGAAAGGCCCAAGCCTGTTCCCTTCCCAACGGGCTTCGTCGTGAAAAACGGATCGAATATTCGGCTAGCAACGGCCTGGTTCATGCCGAGTCCATTATCTGCAATGGTGACGACGACTTCAGAACGGCTCGATAGTTCAGTAGATACTGTAATGGTCGGCACCTGATCTGCATTAAAGCTAGCGGCCTCTATGGCATCAATCGCATTCATGAGAATGTTCATAAACACCTGATTAATTGAACTCGCTGCGCAGGTCACCAGCGGTAGCGGCACAAAGTGCTTGCTAACTTCAATTTCAGCTCTATTCGTCTGTAGCTTCAGCCGGTGCTGCAAAATCATCAGCGTGCTCTCAATTCCTAAGTGAATATCAACCGGCTTAATATCAGACTCGTCCAGCCGAGAAAACGTTCTTAAAGCCTGAACAATATCGGCAATTCGCTGGCTACCGCTTTTAATTGAGTCAAGCAAACGCGGAAAGTCTTCAGCGATAAAGGCCAAGTCAATGTCTTCTTTGAGCGACGCGATCGCTGAAGATGGGACGACATATTCTTGCTCGTACAAATTGATTAGCTCTATTAGGCCGCGTGCATACTCTTTGGCAGGATAAACATTTCCGCTGATAAAGCTTGCTGGATTATTAATTTCGTGGGCAATGCCTGCAACCATCTGACCCAAGCTTGACATCTTTTCATTTTGAACCATCTGAGCCTGGGTCTTTTTAAGATGTGCTAAAGCCTCTTCGAGTTCCTTTGTTTGCAACCGATAGCGGCTTTCAGACGACTTCACCTGCTGATATTGGTTCAAAATGACGCTATCAGCTCTGCGAACAAACCCGTATAAAACGGCATACAGTGTCAAAAGAATGAGCGAGCTACCTATGGAAATGGCTATTTGCGTTTGCTCAATACGCTGTAGCATCGGCGTCACGTCCGCATACACTTCAAATACGCCTACGACATCGCCATCGAGTCCGTCCGTTCTAATCGGAATATAGCTAGAGAGCAAATGACGGTTGATTAGCGTACTCTCTAGCGATTGAAACGTGTCTCTGTGACCTATTTGACTCACAATCTGACCTGATTTCGCGGCTAAGAATCCAGGCGATCGCCCCTTTTTTGTGCCAACTTGAGCCACCTCAGTAGAAAAGACCACGCGCCCGCTATAGTCAAAAACTTTTACTTTTTGAATCGTTGTTCCTTTAATTTGAGCCCGAATATCTTGGCCTATATTTTTGGCCGTCGAATTCGATAGCAGATACTCATCGTCAAGGGCTCGAATAGAAACTAGGAACCGATCGTATTTAGGCCATAGCGTATTGGATAAAACTTGAGTTAGCGCAGCGTTATTTTCTTCTGTAGAGATTAAAAGGTCGTGTTCTGCCTGCTGGCGGTAAAAAATTGAAAGCAAATAGATAGCGATCGCAAAGCCACTTAAGCTAATCACCGAAAAGTTGCGAAGCAGACGAAACTGCTTGAGAGGAATGGAACTATTCGTTTGAAAGCGTGATCCCAAAAGCGCATACGTCATGAAAATTGATTTATTTAATAGGTTTTATACGACTATTCTGTAAAAATCGCTAAAACTAGCTTTCCCTGCGACTCGCTGAAGACGCTCGTGGAGGCTGTCCCCTTATTCTGTAAGATCGAAAGCTAATGACGAGTTCTCGTTTGTAGCGTTCACTGGTGGTAAAAGCAATGTCTAAGCGTCTGATATCCAAACTCTCGATATCACTCTCGATAGCGGAGAGTCTATGGACAAAATTGGCGGCACTAGGAGTCATGCTAGCCCTAGTATTTTCTATGGTCTTAGGGGCTACGACGATCCATGCTGATGCTGCTTACGCCGAAAACTACGATCGTAAAAACCTTCGCCAGCAAAACTTCTCTGGCCAAGACTTAACCGATAACGACTACACACGTGCCGACTTAACGGAGACAGATCTTAGCGGCGCAAACTTAAGAGGCGTCAGACTCTTCACCAGCCATTTGGATCGCGCCAATTTAGAAGGAGCCGACCTAACGGGTGCCACGCTCGACGGTGCGACGCTGGTTAAGGCAAACCTAAAGGACGCGGTGCTAGAAGGCGCGTATGTGATTAGCGCCGACTTTCGGGGGGCTGAAATAGAAGGTGCAGACTTTACCGACGTACTGTTTGATCCGAGGGTAAACAGAATGCTGTGTGAAATCGCTGACGGTGTGAATTCTGCCACTGGCCGAGAAACGAGAGAGACCCTGTACTGTCCTTAGCACTAGCTGTGGTGAGGATTTTTATGCCAAAAGGTTCTTACGATAAGTAGCCATTTGCAGCAAGAAACTCCATAGACATATCGACTGCTTTTCCATGGGATGATCCCTCTGGCGGCATATCAGCATCGCCACGTCCAAAGGCGAACTTTTCAACATATTTGCCCAGCACGTCGCCTTCTAAGTTCACCCAGTCACCCGGCGTGAGGCTGTGTAAATTTGTTTCGGCGTAGGTGACTGGAATGACGGCTGTAGAAAACCAGTCTCCAGACGGACTGCATTCGGCGACCGTTAGGCTGATGCCGTTGACGGCGATGCTGCCTTTGTTAACGATGTATCGAGCGACGCGATCGCTCACGTCTCGAAACGAAATCTCCCAGGCGTTTGCCACCCGCTCAGCCGAGTCTAACCGGCCCATGCCGTCCACGTGTCCGGTAACAAAGTGTCCGCCAATTTTAGAGCCTACCCGCAGCGATGGCTCTAAGTTCACCTGGCCGTTGTCCACCACTTCACCCAAAGTGGACTTCGCTAGCGTCTCTGGTGAAGCCGAGGCCACAAATCCTTTGCTCAATATTTTTTCTACGGTGAGGCACACGCCATCGACCGCGATGCTGTCGCCTAGCTCAATGCCTTGTAGGACGCGATCGCTTGGCGTAGCGCAGGTTATCTTAAGCTGATACGGGCCTAAATGCTGAAGCTGACCAACGCTCTGAACAAGTCCTGTAAACACGGTTTTGATGACCTTGATCGCTGCTTTTGTCATCCTATCGTTCTAGTGAATACTTTGGTGAATGCTTTGGCGCGATACTTTGGCGCGATGCTTTGATTTAAGTGCTTTTGATGAGCACTTAGGCAGGTAAAATCACGTAAGCCATATTTTCAGTGAAGATTTTTGATAGAACATCGAGTTCTCGCAGAAATAATCTTAGCCTAGACTATATATAAAAGCTGATAAGACAACACTGTCCGATGGAACCTTTGTTTAGCGAACGTTTACCTGGCTAGGAACTAAACGATGATTGAGATGAACGTGGCGGGAATTGCCGTTGATGCAGGCAGTCGGAACCCAATTGTTTTACTGCGCGACGGCTCTCAGCGCAGGCAGCTGCCTATTTTTATTTCTCACGAGCAAGCCAGGTCGATTCAGTCTGTACTCGAAGGGGAAAAGGCCGCTCGCCCAATGACTCACGATCTGATCGTGAATATGCTAAAAGCCTGGGATATGGCGCTGCAAAGAGTAGTGATTCACGCGCTGCGAGACAATACTTTTTACGCGATTATGACGGTAGGCAAAGGTGAAACCAAAAAGGAGCTAGACGCCAGGCCCAGCGATGCGATTTCGGTGGCGCTGCGCGTTAACGCGCCGATTTGGGTGATGGAAGAAGTCGTGCTAGATGCAGCTTTACCGGTAGATAGAGAAGCAGACGCGGCTGAAAAAGAAGCCTTTCATGATTTTCTGTCTGATATTAGCCCCGCCGACTTTGCCGAGCGGGGCCGTTCTATATAGAGGGCGCGCAGGCCGTAAAGCCCTATGCAGTATCGATTGTTTGGTCGTACGGGCTTACGGCTGTCTGTTTTCTCGCTGGGTACGATGCGTTTCGATTCGGCAGCTGCTGCCTGTGCGGTTATTGAACAGGCTCTGGCGCAAGGTCTCAATCATCTTGAGACGGCTCCGGCCTATGGCTCGAGCGAGAAGTTTATTGGACAATCGCTCGCGAACCTTCTACCGGCTCACCAAAGAGAAAAGCTTATTCTCACCAGCAAGCTAACGCCGACTCTCACAGCCGATGAGACCGATCGCGCAATCGATGCGTCCTTAGCTCGTTTAGGAACAAACTATTTAGATGCCCTGGCGATTCACGGGATCAATACCGCCGCGCATTTGCTTTGGGTGCAGACGAAGATGTTAAAGGCACTGGAGCGGGCCAAGGCTGACGGCCGCATTCGGCACGTAGGGTTTTCGACGCATGGTGCTTTGAACTTGATTTTAGAGGCGATCGCAACGCAAGCCTTTGCTTTTATCAACCTGCACTACAGCTACTTTTTTCAGCGCAATGCTGAGGCGATCGCGGCTGCCCACCAGCAAAACATGGGCATCTTCATCATCTCTCCGGCTGATAAAGCCGGGATGCTCTACACCCCACCCGAGCGACTCAAGGCTCTTTGCGCTCCCTACGATCCCCTGCTGCTCAACTACCGCTGGCTGCTGAGCGACCCGAGAATTACAACTTTAAGTATTGGGCCTGCGGTGCCTGAAGAACTAGCGTGGCCTCTGCAAGTTGCGGATGATGTGGGGCCGCTGAGTGAGGGCGAGTTAGGTGCGATCGCTCAACTAGACAGCACGCAAAAAGAGACGCTAGCTAGCGACCTGTGCTCGCAATGTCACGCCTGCTTGCCCTGCCCAGAAGCGATCAATATTCCAGAGGTTTTACGCCTGCGAAATCTGGCGGTTGCCTATGACATGCAGGCCTTTGGTCAATATCGCTATGGCATGTTCGAGAACGCGGGACACTGGTTCCCTGGGCGTAAGGGCGATCGCTGTACCGACTGTGGCGACTGTCTCCCACGCTGCCCAGAGCAGCTCAACATTCCAAACCTTTTAAGAGATACTCATCAGCAACTCAAAGGCAAAAGCCGTAGACGGCTCTGGGAAGATTGATTTCTGCTTGCTTACAGCTATAACTAAAGGTTTTCTTCCAATAGATAAAAAGTATCATTAAGTCCGCTCCGTACAGCGTGATGCTTTTGTTTTTAGTGTTAGCCTAATCTCTATCAAACTTAATTGATCCGTCGATAACCGATAATAACCTGTTACAAAAACAACCTGTTACAAAAACCGTTATCCGCCCGCTCTTTAAAAATCCTTTCTACAGCGCTTCAGGTCTTCCTTTATCTAGATCATCGCGCACCCAGCACTTAGCCACATTCACCCGTACAAGAGAACCGTATGACTGCCATCCAAACCCATCAGCTCACTGACACCGCTACCACTGACGATCGCGTTGCGGTACTCCTTATGGGCTACGGAGAAGTCGAAAGCTACGAAGACTTCGCCAACTACAACGAGCAAGCGCTCAACCTTCTCACGGCCAAGTTCGCCCCCGTCCCGACTTGGATATATCCGCCGCTGGCCAAGCTGCTAGCCATGTTTGACCTGCACGAGTGGAGCCACCAGCATGGCGACTTTATCTCTCCGCATAATGCCATTTTTGAAAGCCAGCGCGAGAACGTTGAAAAGTGCTTACAGCAGCGCTGGGGCGACAAAGTAAAAGTATTCAAAGCCTTTAACTTTTGTGCGCCACACCTTCCAGAACAAGTGCTTGCCACCATCAAAGCAGAAGGCTTCAGCAAGCTCCTAATCTATCCTCTTTTAGTTGTTGATTCTATTTTCACCAGCGGTATTGCGGTAGAACAAGTTAACGAAGGCCTTACTAAGCTTGCAGGTGCAGGCGAGCACTGGCTCAAAGGCACTCGCTACATTCCCTCTTTCTACAGTGAAGAACGCTACATCTCTCTGTTGGCGCGGCTCGTAGAAGAAAAAATTGAAAAGCAGCTGGCCGTCGCGCATCTGCCTTCTCAAACCGGCATCATTTTGCTCAATCACGGCTGTCCGCATAAGGCCAAGGGATTTACCTCCGGCATTGACGAAAGCCAAAAGCTCTACGAAGCCGTTCGTGAAAAGCTGATCTACAAGTATCCGCTGATCTCCATCGGCTGGATGAACCACGACACGCCGCTGATCGACTGGACGCAGCCCAACATGAACGTTGCCGGTCAAAACGTTATTGACTTGGGCGCAACGGCTTTGGTGATGATGCCGATTGGCTTTGCTACCGAAAACCATGAGACTTTGCTAGATGTAGACCACATTATTCATCAGCTTCGCCGTAAGAATCCTCAGGTAACTTACGTGCAAATGGACTGCGTAAATGACCATCCTGAGTTCATGCAGATGGTAGCCGACTGGGCAGATACGCATATTCAGGCGTTGCTAGAAGCTGAGCCTGTCACGGTGAACCCTGACTTGCGAATTGCAGAAGCGGCTAACCATGACCACGCCCACAGCCACGACCATGCGATGAACAAAAACCACGCTCATGGCGGTCATACGCATCAGGGTGGACACTCTCATAATGAGCACGCTCACGACAACAATCATGAGCATGCTCATGCGCATAATGAGCATCATGAGCACGAGCACGCTGAGAAAAGTCATGCTCACGCGGAGCACGCTCACCGTCACTAAATGACGATGGATTGAGCTGTTTATTTAAAAGCCTTTCGGATGTGCGATCGCCTGCATCCGAAAGGCTTTTATCTTTTCAATAAATTGAAAGACTTTCTCGTCGTGAAACTCACGCCAAGGAATTGACTGCTCAGCCTATAGGATTTACTGCTCAGCCTACAGGGTTTACTGCTTAGCCTACAGAATTTTGAGAGCAGGCTGTAGCTTTTACTACCTGCCCTGTAATATTGACACGCCAACTAGCAAAAACTAACGCTTAGCCGCTGCCTTTTTCTGCTCACGCTGCTAGCAAAGTTTCTTTTGCGATTAGGGTTTCCGTAAAGCTACGAGGTTTTTGCAAATGCTAGCGATCTTTGAGTGAATAACGTGAGGATTTCACTGTATAAGCTGTGTGCTTTTCATTGCAGCCAGCGGGCACTTTTACAGTAACAGCAGCCGCTACGTTGAAAGGCTTGGGCTTTTGGTTGAGTCGCGGTTGTTGTTTGTTTTGTTGCTTATTTTGCTGTTTACTCCTAGTTTAAGAATTTGGTGCATTACTATGGCCCGAAAAAAGAAAACCTCTAGTGCTATTTTGGCGAAGGCAGAGAGTCGGCTCGCCGGGATAAAGTCGATTGATCCGAAGATAGATTTTGGTAACGGCATGTCGGCAGTTGCTTTTGAAAAAGAGCTGGCAACAATGCGCCAAAAGCTAGCGGACTACAATACGCTGCTTTCTAAGGCGGATGAGGCTTCTAATGAGCTGGAGATGATGGATAAAAAGATTGCTGACCTGTCGGCTAGGATGCTGGCTGGGGTGGCGGTGGGCTATGGCAAAAGCAGCAGTGAGTATGAGATGGCGGGCGGAGTGCGGCGGGGTGAGCGACGCAGACGCAAGCGGGCTGAGCTAGAGGCCGCGCCTGTTTAGATAGCGGTTGCTTGTTTTTTTGTTTGGCATGTGATTTGAAGGGGATGGCGTTGCTGTTCCCTTTTTTTACTCATACGCTGCACTTATTTAGGGGCTCTCACTCAATAAGGGAATGCCAAACGGTACACTAAGGGCGGCTTGTGACCTGTATTTGCCCTATATTCTCAAATATGTCCAGTTCCGGATCGATATTTCTCTCCTATCGCCGCACCGATACCATTTCTGAAACGGGTAGAATTTACGACCGTTTGGTGACGGCATTTGGGCGCGAGCATGTCTTTAAAGATGTAGACAATATTCCGCTTGGCGTTGACTTTGCCGAGTATATAGACCAAGAGGTGAGCCGGTGCCGGGTGCTGCTAGTGGTAATGGGTAAAACCTGGATAACGACGACGGAAGCGGATGGCACGCGCCGGTTAGATAATCCGGATGACTTTGTGCGAATTGAAATAGAGTCGGCGCTGAAGCGCAATATCCCGGTGGTGCCGCTTTTGTTAGAAGGCGTGATTATGCCCAAGCGGTTTCAGCTACCGGAGCCGTTGCAGCCTTTTGCTAGACGCAATGGCACCGTTATTGGATACGATCCTAGGTTTCATGATGATATGGATCGGCTGATTCGGAAGCTTCAGCCTGCGCTGAACCCGGTGGAGTCAGTGCCTGAGCCGATTGTCGTAGCGCCGCCGCCAACATTTAGCTTTGAAGTGGTGACTGTAGATGCGAAAGGCAAGATTCGCCATCGTGAGCAGCGGAGCGCAGAATTCCGTCAGGAAAGTTTGGGGCAAGGCGTTGCGCTGGAGATGGTTGCGATCCCGGCAGGTACTTTTTATATGGGCTCAGCAGAGGGGCAGGGCGATGACGATGAAAGGCCGCAGCATAAGGTCACTGTGCAGCCGTTCTTTATGGGTAAGTATTCAGTAACCCAGGCACAATGGCGCGTTGTATCTGGTTTTGAGCGGATAGATATTGACCTGACGCCTTATCCTTCCAAGTTTGAGGGCGACAAGCGGCCCGTAGAGCAAGTGTCTTGGGATGAGGCTGTGGAGTTTTGTAAGCGCCTCTCGAAGCATACGAACCGAGCGTACCGATTGCCGAGCGAAGCGGAGTGGGAATACGCCTGTAGGGCAGGCACACAGACAGCGTTTCATTATGGTGAAACGTTAAGTTCAGAACTAGCTAACTACAATGCAAATTACATTTACGGTGCTGGCATCAAAGGAAAGTATCGAGAGCAAACAACGGAGGTTGGTATTTTCCTAGCTAATAGCTTTGGTTTGTTCGATATGCACGGCAACGTTTGGGAGTGGTGCCAAGATGATTGGCATGAAAATTATGAAGGTGCACCGAACGATGAAAATGCTTGGAAAGGCAATGATACCAAAGGTTATAGGCTGCTGCGGGGCGGTTCTTGGGTCATACTATCCTGACTACTGCCGCTCGGCCAATCGCTGCTGGTTCACGCGCGATTATCGGGGCAACTACGTTGGTTTTCGAGTAGTGTGCGGCTCCTCGTGGACTCTTAGGTAACCCTTTGCCCTCTTACGCTCTTGCCCTTTTCACTTCTTTTCTGTTCCCGCGTAGCGGGATCGATTTAAAATGGCTTTTTGACAGGTTCTTTCCAATGGCTACCGAGCTACCCATCATTCAAAAAGCATACGATTGAAACTGCGCGTATTTTTGTGTAAGTTTCAACCAACTCTTTTCTATTCTAAGACTGATATCTCTTGTGGGATGGCCATCCTGGCCGTTCTGGATGAGACAGGCTAGAAAAGCCCATCCTACAAGATTTTGAACGCTCCCAATCTAGCGAATATCAAACTGGCTCAACTCGGTTTATATCGGCTTACGCAAAAGGCTCATTGCCTCTCCTTGGGCAGGTGTAATCATCAGCGGCTCCTCGATGGTTAAAGTGGGTGTCCACAGCACCGTTTCGGCATAGCGGAGGGTGTGCAGTAAATGGATGGTTTGTCTCACTGCGCCGGGAGAGCCGAGCAGGATGTGGCGGATGTGTTCTTTGGGTGGCTCGCCGCTGGAGGTGAGCTGTAGGGCGGCTTGTAAGGCAGGTGAATGTGGCTGCAATGCCTCGGACTGAGGCATTGCAGCGCGTAGATATAGCGAGTTCATGGCTTCTCCTAAAGGGATGGAAGGAAGCCACGAAAAAGAAAGTCAGCTCTGAACTTGCAAAAAGTCAGGCTGGCTATGGCATCATGTGCCGTAACCCCTGAACTGGTTGGACGCAGTTTTTGGGCTAGCTGACGGTGATGGCTGTAACCAACGCCGTCAGTGTGACTCAATTTTTCGAGGCGGTTAGGTTGTTGGGTGTAGCGCGAGGCCCATTGCAACAACCATGAAAGGTAGCGTATCAGTATTCTTTTAAAGGTGTCAATTAATTCACATGGAATCCTCACATATACGCAGAAGCCCTCTGTCGCGTTAAAGGGGCACGTTAAAGAGTCACTTTAAAGACAAAGGGCTTTAGTCGTTAGTAAGCCTTACGCTAGCTTAACCTGCACTACACAAAGTTAGCGCTGCTGCTCAACGCTGCAACCGTCGTATTGGCAACCTGTCCTATCGACTCACTGCCCGCGAAGATAAAAGTGTCTGCGGCTGTAGCGCCTGCGCCTGCATAGAAGCTGAGCTGGCCAAAGCTGATGCCTTCTAGCTTGATGCGATCGCTCCCACGCTCAAAGTCACCAATGTAGTTGTATGCGCCGCTGCGATAGATAAAGGTATCTGCGCCCGCGCCGCCAAACAGCGTGTTGAGGCCGCGTCCGCCATCGATTACATCGTCGCCAGAGCCGGTTTGAACGTAGTCTTCACCGCTGCCGGTGAGAATGTCTTTGCTGCCATCGCGTGCGCCTGAGTCTGCGACGTAGATAATGTTGTTGCCGTTGCCGGTGATGTTGACGCGATCGCTCCCACGCCCGAGCCCAATGGTGTTGCTACCAGTGCCTCGAACAATGTTGTTTCCGGCCCTTGCCCAAAAGTTATCGTTGCCCGCACCGAGTTCAACAATGTTGTTTCCACTTCCACCGTCTAGTCCATAGACAAAATCATTGCCCGCGCCTGCATCTACGGTGACGTTTCCTAAGCCCATTGCAACAATATCGTCGCCGCTACCGGACTCAACAATGTCATCGCCTTCCTTTCCGCCCCAGATATTGTCTGCGCCGTTTGTGCCAAGGATTAAATCGCTTGCAGAAGCACCTGTACCAAATTCGGCGTCGGTGTTGCTGTACAGCTGACCGCGGTAGGCTTGACCTGCCTGAAAAGCGTTGCCTTCAACAATATTGGTAGATTGCTCAACAAAAAGTGTTGCGGGGCGGCCCTGAATCAATGGTCTGGAGGTACCGGTGTTCTCTTCAAATACGAAGTCTTGCTTGACGTTTTGATTGCCGAGCGTGATGTTGTTGAACGTTTGCAGGGTGCTGCCGTTTTGGGCAAAGCTGACGGTATAGCTGCCTGCGGGTAGAAGCGTTTGATAGCCACCTGTTGAGCTAGTTTGTAAAGAGGTGTTGAAGCTGTTTCCGGTGATGTTGACGGTAACGTTGTTTAGGCCTTCACCCACGCTATAAAACGTGTCGTTGTCAATATCGTCGAAGGCAACGCCGACCAGCCAAGACTGAGTAATGGCATTGCGATTGCCAAATAGCTGTGTGACGACGTAGGGGCCAACGTCTGTAGATGGATTGTTCTCGGAGAGAACGGAGAAGCCTGCCTCACGGTAGTTATTGCTTAGCATCGCATTGCGGTGGCCTGCCGGATCTTGAATGCCGGTGCCGTAGCCGTCTGCTGCGCCGTTACTATCGCCCCAGTCGATGGCGAATCCAGCATGCGCGTAAAAGGGAGATTCGGAGAAGGCAAAAATGCTTTCAGCAATTCGATTAAAGCGATCGCCTCCCGCACCATTTACCCGAGTGGCCAAATCTGCCTCACCTGGCAAGTTATGGCTTTGGCTATCGTTATCAATCATCAGCTGATTGTGAGTTTCAGCCGCGTCGCCTAGCTGATTAGACCAGGCAAGTGGCTGAGCTGACTGCAATGAATTCCACTGGCTTCGCAGCGTGCCTAAATTCACGCCAAAAAATTCCATAGCATAGGCAACGTCGGCGTCGCCTGAGTTGACCAGCCGATTGTATTCTGCCTGGGGGTCTAAGCGGAATCGGTTGGTGAGTTCTAGGAGGTACTGTTCTTGATTGGTGGGCTGAGCCATAGAAAGAAAGGGTACTGAATCGCTATGTAGAGCAAAGATGACATTTCTTACTCCAAAAAAGATCAACACTACCCGGATCTATCTAAACATATTCATCGGCGTGTAAAGATACGCTGCTTCTGGGGTCGCTTTGTATGAAAAAACACCTAAAAACGGTAGTCCATATTGAAGTACACAAAGATATCTTTTGAGCGATCGCCTGCTTCTGTAAGCTCAATGAGCGGCACGCCCACGTCTAAACGAGCCTGTACATTTTCGACTAGGTTAGTGATAAAGCTGACACCTGTGCCCAACAGAAACCGCTGATCGCTGGTATTTGTGCGGCGGTTCCATACGCCTGCTCCGTCGAGGAAAGGGGCTATTTGAACCGCAGGTGAGCCATCTTCATTTTTGAGTACGGTGATGCGATCTTCAATAGATGCACGGAACCCATTGTCACCAAAGCGGGCGTTTTGGTTGTAGCCGCGGACGGAGGTGGGGCCACCGATGATGAACTGATCGGCACCTAACAGGCTGTCGGCAGAGAGCTGAACGCTGCTTTGCATGAGCAGAATATTGTCGCGGCTGATGACCTGGGCGCGTTGAATTTGGCCAAGCCAGCTGAAGAATTGACCGTCGGCGTCACCGCCTTCTCGGTCGGTCGCTTCTAGTAAGCCAGTGCCTAAATTGAATTGCGATCGCAGTCCCCAAGCGCCAGCGCTATCTCGCTTCAAATAGTCCTGCCCAAACTGAAAAATGCTGGTACGCGTAGAGTCAATCACCACATCGCTTACCAGCGTTTCTCCCGTACGGTGGCGAAATCCTAATGAAAAGGCCAGCTCTTCGTTCGGCTTACGAATGACGGGCTGGCGGTAGGTGAGCTCGTAGGTTTCGGAAGAGCCTTCTACCCCGAGCGTTCGTAGCTCTTCTGAAATGAGTTCAAATGAGCTAGGCAAATAGCGCGCTTGCAGGGTGCCATTCATGGCGTTGAGAGGGACGGTGTAGTTAATGCCATAGGTGTTAGAGCCGCCTGCGGTGCTGCGAAAAGCGCTGAGCGCGAGGCGATCGCCAAAGCCCAGCAGATTGTTGAAGTCAGTTTCTATGCCCATTCGAGCAATGCCCACGCTTGGCGGTGAATTCGTATCGAAAACGGCCCTACCAGAGAAAAGAGGTGCCTCAAGCACGCGCACAATCAGATTACTTTGACCTTCTCCCGCGCCTGCTCTCAGGCTGGCTTCGACTCGCTTTATCAGCGGATCGGCTCGTAAAAGCTGAAGCTGGGATTCTAGATCGACCTGGTTGAGCGGTTTGCGATTGGCGAGACTAACGCGATCGCGCACGTAACCCGCCAGCCGCCGCGACCCTTCTACCTGAATCTTATCTAGCTCACCTTCCACCACGCGCACCTGCACCACGCCATCTGTAATCTCTTGTTCGCCAAGGATGGCTCTAGTTGTGATGTAGCCCGATTCTAGATACAGCTGAGTGATGTCATCTGCAACCTGCCGCAGGTCACGCAGGCTGAGCTCGCGGCCTTCGTAGCCAGAGAGGATAGGCGTGAATTCGCGATCGCCAAAAACGCTGCTGCCCACGACCTGAATCTCATTGATTGTGACCTTGCTGCTACTGCTAGGGACGGTTGGCTCAGGTGTCGCTGGAGCAGATTCTGAGTCAGTGTCTACAGAGGGCAGTACAGGAGCAGGCTCATCAGGTAAAGGCGACAGAGTGTTTTCAGGTTCCGAAAGCTCGCTGGCTGGCGCGTTTTGACTGACTAAGATATCGATGTAGCCGGGGGCGATCGCATCTGCTTGTGTTTCAGCTGCTATCTCTTCAGCTGCTGGCTCTTCAGCCGGCACAATTTCAATCTCAATACCAGGCTGAGGCACTTCAACTGGTAGAGCCGCTATCAACTTTGAAGCAGAAGGCGTTTTGGGTGGTAAGGTTGCCAGCAGATTCTCTAGCGAGACACTAGACCGATTGTCTTCTGGAAGAGAAGGGGCCGCTTTCGCGATCGCCTTTGGCCCCCAAGCCGAACCGCCGCTCAAAATACTGACTACTGCAATGCTTCGCGCCAGCCGCCTAAATCTCATAGTCTTTTAATGTTGCGATGGTTTCTGATGTAATCCTTAAGGCCGCTCAAAAGCAGCGATATGCGGCACCCGCAGTCGGTTACAAAGTACCCAGCATTCAGCTATCAACAACAAAAATTGAAGCGTTCAGCGTAACCTAAGGGCCATCATCCCCTGTAACTATGTTGCGACTACTCATGAAGAGAATAGCCCCGTTGCTTATGCGTTGCTAATTTCGTGAGCCGCAATATCGGACTGTATCAGAAATGCTCTAGTAGCCTATCTGCCGTCTGTACATCAGGAAAAATTGATGATTTGGTAATGATTTTGTGATGGGAGAACGCTGTCTGTCTTCTGTCAGCTTTAGTCATAAGAACATGGTCTGAAGCCCTCATTCTCAAAAATTCTTATGGCAAATATACCTGCTCTTGTAGTCCAAACATCCTTCGATACAGACGCTGATGGAATTCTTGATAGGATTACTTCGGATACCTATAGTGCCGAGAGCAAAATTCTAAAGAGCGTTTTGGATAGCGACGCTGATGGACAGGCGAATGCGGTTACTAGCTACACGTACAACGACAGCGGTCAGCAGACGGGCCTGTTTCTTGATAATGCTAATGATGGCAGCGTTGACTATTCGTTTACGACTGACTACACCACTGATACCAATGGTGTGCTTACAGTTACAGCAACCAGCACTAAGACGATCCCTTACTGAGGAGGTCTATATCTCTAAGTTTGATAGAGAGGGTAATCTGATTGAGGAGACTGAAAAACGCTTCGGTGAAGAGACTCAAATTACGAGAACCTATTCATACAACGCTTCAGGTCAAGTCACGACTGGTGAGTTCAAAAATTCTAGTTCGGAAGAATTTCTACCAAACTTTGAATATACTTACAACGCTTTAGGCCAGGTTACGGCATACCTGTTATCTAACCTCCGAATAGAATACGGCTACGATGCATTAGGCCGAGCTTCTAGTACGAGTCTCACTATTGGCGACAATACCATTTTTACATATAGCTATACCTATGACAAAGCCGGAAACGTTATTCGGCAGAGAGGAAACCCTTCTGGTAGTGACAATCTTCGGTTGAGACTTATACCTACGATGAGCAAAACAGGCTAGTCGAATCGAACCTGAACGGTGTTTCCTTAAGCGATGGTGGCAGTTTTTCTAATCAGATTAAGTACGAGTACAACGCATCAGGCCAGATCACTTCTTATTCTACAAGTCGAGGCGATCGCGGAGAAATACAAAACGCTAGCTACGAATACGAGTACGATGAAAGCGGCAATCTGATTAGAGAAAGCTCAGATGGTTTTGCCTTTGGCAGTACTTTCACCGGGTGGCATCATTGAGTATAGCTATGACGATGCTGGACGGATAACGTCTTGGCGTATTGATAATGCAGATACAGACGGAATTTTCGATAGTGTGACTACCTACGACTTACGACGACCTATTGACAGGCGGCGTAGGGCAAACGGAGTGTGATGCTGAAGTCTAGCAGCGCTATAGAATCCAACCTCTTCGCTGATGACTTTATCGCTCAAGCATCACTTGGAACAAGCGATGTGTTCTCTAGCAGTGAGCTGATCGGCGGTGATTTGTTAGAGACTTCAACGTTTTTGGAAGCTGATGCAGACGTGACTGCAACAGAGCCAGTTTCTGATGTAACCAAGCCTCAGCGCGACGCTAGACATGAGCTTGATGTTCTCAAATCCCTCTTTAGAATGAAATCGCCTTGGGCCTCTGACAGTTATGGTTTGAGGCGATAACCCCAAAGGAAATACAAAAAGGAATTGAAATGGCAGCTTCTCAACCACTCAAAGGTATCGCGCTAATCGACTGTGCTAAAGCTAACGCACCGCAGGGCGCTGAAGTCGCCGCCAATCTATGCGGCTACGGCACCGATATTGGCAGCTTCCAGTCAGCGCTTTCTAAAGCCGGAGAGGACATGGGCGTATCGCTAGATGACATCAAAGATCTCATCACCGATCAGTATATGGTCAAGCGCACGCAGGGACTTGAGATTGCACCAGACGGGCCGCACGATCTATAACGACAGCGCTATGGCTACTTACCCATACCTGGAATAAAGCTCGTACTAATGCGCTTAATCACCCGGTTAGCGATATCTGCGTAGCTCACTTCACCCGCTAAAATCTGGCCCAGTCGCTTTGTTGCGCTGGGCCTTTTAATGCCAACTCGATATCCCACCTTAGGCACCCGGAAAAACACGCTGGCAATCCGTTGAGCCCACTGCATATCAGCGCCCCAGCTTTCATGAATAGTCTTGCTATAGCCTGCTAATGCATCAGCATCCCCACCCAAAGCTCTATCAATCGCCTGAGCTGCCATCATGCCGCTATACATCGCCGGACGAATGCCTTCAGCCGTCAGCGGATCGACAATAGCCGCCGCTTCGCCTGCTAATAGCGCACGGTCGGCGTGCAAGTCGCAGTTCCCGTCCCATAGCTTCAGAGGATGAGTATAAAGCGTTCCTTGCTCAAAGCTAGCGCCAAACTCAGGTGCATATGCTTTGAGCGGCGTCTCCATATCTTTAATAGACTTGCCGATAAAGCTACTGACTCCTATCGAGTAGCCATTTTGCTTTGGAAAGCTCCAAAGACAGCCGTTTTTAGCCAGACCGAACTCAAAACTGAAGGCTCCATTTTCAACTGGCTCAGCCGTCGTAATTTCTAAAACGCCCGCATCGCGTATCTTGTGAGACCTAAACCCTAGCCAGCTTGCCATCGGGCCTTTTGCTCCATCGGCAGCAATAATGTACCGAGCCGAAAGCGCCTCAGCTTTGGTATTCACCTGCCAGCGATCGCCTTTAAGCTCAACGCCCACCACGGGTGTCTGATCTCGTACCTGAGCGCCTTTAGCCTTCGCCTGATCAATCAAAAACTGATCGAATACATCGCGTCGAACGCTCCAAATTGGCTCTGTTTCTAACTGTGCATCAACTGCATCGCCCAGCTTCCAGGTATAGCGGACGTTGCGAACCTGACTATCAATCGCGGGCGCAAAGTCAAAATCAAACCACTCAGCCACGCTAGGAGAAACCGCACCACTACAGGCCTTATATCGAGGTAGCGCCGCGGCCTCTAATAGCAGAACGTCTCGGCCAGATTTAGATAGGTGATAAGCCGCAGCGCTACCGGCTGGGCCACCGCCCACAATGATGCAGTCAAACAAAAGAACTCTCCTTGCAAGCCGTGTATGGCTGCTCTAAACCGTTTGGATCGCCTTTTCCTTATCTGCCAAGGACTTATCGATTATGTCGGTGTATTTGTCAGTTAGTTTTTGAACCTCGTCTTGCATATCACGAGATTCATCTTCAGAAATGTCGCCGTCTTTTTCTAAGCTTTTTGCCAAATCAATGCCGTCACGACGAACGTTTCGCACTGATACGCGGCCTTCCTCAGCATACTTGCCTGCCATTTTGGCAAATTCCTGGCGGCGTTCGGTGGTTAGCGGCGGAATGTTGAGCCGAATGAGCGTGCCGTCGCTGTTGGGCACTAGGCCAACATCTGACATCGAAATGGCCTTTTCGATTAGCTGCACTGAACCCGGGTCAAAGGCCTGAATCATCAGGGTGCTGGCGTCGGGCGTGGTGATGTTGGCGAGCGACTTAAGGCTGGTTGGCGAGCCGTAGTAGTCCACCATGATCCGATCGAGCAAAGAGGTACTGGCGCGCCCCGTACGAATGGTGTTGAACGAGCGCTGAGTGGCCTCAACGGCCTTTTGCATCGCGGCTTTAACTTCACCTAAATCAGCTAACTTCACAAGACTCTCCCACAATGGTTCCGATGGATTCACCCGTCATGGCGCGATTGATGTTACCTCTGACTGAGAGGTTAAACACCATGATGGGGATGTTGTTATCTTTGCACAGTGCAATGGCTGTGCTGTCCATTACTTTAAGATCTTTTGCTAAGACGTGGCTATAGGTGAGTGAGTTGTAGCGCTTGGCGTTTGGATTGGTGGCCGGGTCGCTGTCGTATACGCCATCAACTTTAGTCGCTTTGAAAAGCACCTCGGCGTTAATTTCGGCGGCTCTGAGTGCGGCGGTGGTATCGGTCGTAAAAAAGGGGTTGCCTGAGCCCCCCCCGAAAATCACCACTCTGCCTTTTTCCAGGTGTCGAATGGCGCGGCGGCGGATGTAGGGTTCGGCTAGCTCCTGCATGGAGATAGCGGTCTGCACACGCGTTGGCACGTCGATGCGCTCTAGGGCATCTTGCAGGGTCATGGCGTTCATGATGGTGGCGATCATGCCGATGTAGTCGGCGGTCGCTCTGTCCATGCCTGCTGAGGAGCCTTTGACGCCGCGAAAGATATTGCCGCCGCCGACGACGATGGCAAGCTCAATGCCTGCTCGGGCGACGCCGGAAATCTCTTTGGCGATCGCGTCTACAATCCCCGGATCAATCCCGTAGGCCAGCTCACCCATAAGGGCTTCGCCGCTCAGTTTTAGCAGGACTCGCTGATAGGGTTTACCCATGCGTGCTCTATAGTTAAGTCAGTAATTTCTACATCAAGATAGCAGCGAAAGTGTTTGGGCGATACCCCACACCCCTCCCAAAAAAGCTATTCAGACCCATTTTCTATTGCCTCCTCTACTGTTTCAAAGCACGCTCGTTTTAGCTTGGCTCGCCTGCGTTGGTGGGCTGTCAGAAATCCTACGGCGGTCAGGCTATGGCCCTGAACTGACGCGTAAGGTCGTTCACATTGGCGCAGGCCATGTCATCTTGATTGCCTGGTGGCTGGCAGTCCCTGCCTGGGCAGGCATTGCTGCTTCTGTAGTGTTCAGCGTCGTTGCTCTGCTGTCCTATCGGTTTCCGCTGCTCCCTGGCATCAATAGCGTGGGTCGCAAAAGCCTGGGTACGTTTTTCTATGCGCTAAGCATCGGCATATTAATTATCTGCTTTTGGCCCATACAGCAGCCGCAGTACGCTGTGATCGGTATTTTGACGATGACCTGGGGAGACGGCATGGCGGCTTTGGTCGGCCAGCGCTTTGGTCAGCATCCGTATCAAATTTGGGGCGAGAAAAAGAGCTGGGAAGGTAGCTTGGCCATGCTGCTTGTGAGCTATGCGGTGTGCGCCAGCATTTTGATGGGGGTGCAGGGGCCGGTGATGGCGACCTGGGCAATTTCAGCGGCTGCCGCCATCGTTGCCACCGCCTTAGAATCTGCTTCCAAGTATGGCGTTGACAACCTCAGCGTTCCACTCGGAACAGCCGCCGTTTGCTATTGGCTGGGCACGTTGGCTTAAAGCGCCTCGTCACCCGTTTCACCTGTGCGAATCCGAATCGCTTCATCTACTGATGAAACAAAAATCTTACCGTCGCCAATCGTGCCCGTCGCGGCGGCTGTGGTCACCGTTTGTAAAATGCTCTCTAGCTGCTCGTCGGCTACAACCAGTACCAGCCGCTTCTTGGTTAAAAACTCAACAGTGTACGATACCCCTCGATAGGTGCTGGTCTGTCCTTTTTGCCGACCAAAACCACGAACGTCTTCCAGGGTCATTCCTGTAGCTCCAATGCTTACCAGCGCACTCTTAACGTCCTGTAGCTTCTCGGGGCGCACGATTGCTTCGATTCTTTTCACGGATACTCCTTGCGTGGGATAGCAGGCTCTAAGCCTACGGTAAAACCGCTGTAATTGTTGCAGCTTTATAGGCGCGATCGCAAGTGGTTCTGAATGCTTTGGCAGTGATGACTCATTTTGCGTAGCAGTGCTTCAGCCTCAGTGAGCCGACTGCCTAACTGGCCTTCTAGCTGGCCGCTGCGCGCAAGGGTCTCTAGAAGGCGGGCGGTTTCGGCTAAGGCGATCGCGCCCACATTTGCGCTTGCGCCTCTGAGTGAATGCGCAATATTTTCAACGGCCTGAACGTGATGACTCGCGATCGCCTTTTCCAATTCCTCCAGCCCGCTTTGAGCATCCCGCAAAAACATCTGCAACAGCTCAGCCTCAAAGGCCGTATCTTCTCCTGCGAGCTGCTTCAGCTGCTGCCAGTCAAATTCAGACGGTGCAGCAGGCCCTGTAGACGTACGACTTGTGACCATGAGGAAAGGATATATCTATCTCAGCTTTATAAAGGCGACGGTGCCTAAACTACTTGACTAAGCACTTTAAGTCATTGGTTCCCAAGATGTATCACGCCGTAATAATCTGCCATACAAGATATCCTCAGAACTTAACTCAGAATTTAACTTTGAGTCCCAATCAAGCGTCATCTTTTATGCACCAGGCAACCACCGCCAGCAGTGGCAACCACCAGAGCCAGCTAGGCAGATGTATCCAGCCCCATAGAACGTTAGGAAAGGCATCAGCTATGCCTGAGAGCACAAAAGCAATCCAGATAGATACCAGCAGTGCCACGATAGACATAGCGAATAATCCCTACTGTTTCTTTTAGCCTATGTCCTTTTAGCCTATGCTTACGTGCCGACCTTTTCCATTCGCCAGGGTTTGAAGTCCTCATGGTCAGGAAAGGGATAGACGCGAACCCGGCTTTCGTAGTGAACGTTGAGCTTGCGATAGAACATCGGATGAACCGCGCAGATATTGCTGGAGAGTAGGGGCAATCGGCTTTCGGTGCTGTACTCAAAGTCGGCTTCGGCATAGCCTGCTTCGGGGTTTAGGTGGCGCACGCGGCCGATAATGCCCAGTTCGCTGACGAGCTGGCGAAAGCTGTGCGGCGAGTATTCTCCACTCCATTCAGAGGCTGTAATGGGTGCGCGTTTATCGAGTTCGTTGCCCTTAAAAATCATGGGAATGCCGGAGAGCGCTTCCAAAATGCGGCCGACTTTGGGGTAGACGGAGCTGTAGGAGTTGATGACTTCATCGGCCAGGGAATTTTGCCGGGTTTGAACGGCGCTGATGATGGTGTCGGGGTGGAAGCGTGGGAAGGTCTTTTTTTCGGTGGCTTTGCGGGCGATCGCATTGCACAGCACAATCAGCTGCCGAGGCCGCATTTGCGTATGCCGCAGCACGTAGGGAAAGGTGCGCTCTGGCAGGTTTTGCTCGTTGCGCAGCGTGCGGCCAAAGTACGGGTACCACATTTTTTCGAGCACATCGGTTGAGCTATCCCAATCAATCGTTCGCGACTCGGGCAGCAGCATGTCGGTCGCTTCTAAATAGTTGTAAAAGCGCCAGCAAATCAGCCGCATCAAGTCTTTCGGTCGCCAGTGCATGTGCACCTCGTTACGCACCGATTTGAGCGGGTTGAGGATAACTTCTTCCTTAAGATGCGGAAACACCTCTGCCATCGCAAATATCTTGATGTGTACGCCCTGATGCGCAAAATCTCGGTTGAACTCGGAGCCGCACTTAATTAGCGCCGCTGTCGCTCGCATCATCGTCGGATCGTTGACAGCGTAGTTTTCTAGCGTGTCAAAGGCCACAATCACCGGACGCTTTTTGGCAATTTCGAGCACTGCCGCCATGCCTGTTCGAACGCGCGTATCCGCAAAAATATTTTCAAGTTCGTCTAGCAAATCGTCATCGCTTTGCACCAGCCGATCGAGCAGGGCTTTGAGACAGTGCCGAATGAAGGTAGAAAGCTTGCCTTCGCGACTGCCAAAAATGCAGGCCGCGCGGATACGCGGATCGAGATCTTCCAGTTCGCGGAAGATGACCGACCACACGACGAGATGCCAGATGGTGGCGATGCGCGGAATGGCGATTTCGCGGCTGTGAGGGGCTTTGAGCGTGATATCTTCAAGGACTTTTTCAAAAGCAGCAGGTTCGTCTACATCGATTGCGATCGCTCCATTCATCACCTTTTGAAAGGAGAAAAACTGAGAAAGCGCTGTTTTGCCCGACCCGCGCCGACCCACAATCAAAAATACGTTGGGATCGAGCGCTAAATTATTAAACCGCGTGTGATAGAAGAAATAGCGGCTGTAGTCTTCTTTCAGCAGCTTCACTTCTGACTCGCAGTCAGCTTCGCCAAATGGATTAAACCAAGCGGCGGTATTCCGATTAATCACTCCTGAACTCTCCCACGTGCGACCGCCATCCAAATCAGTATTCGTTGATATGTCCCTCAGTAAGGTTCCCAACTCTTTCTTCTATCCTGTCGGTATCTGTCCCGGATATTGCTAAATCGATGTGGCAGTTTGTAAAGTGCTGCGGACAGATCACCGCAAAAATGCGGCTGAGAATGTTGTTTTGTGAACAGCGACGGCGATTTTAATCTCCGTGGCGAAAAATAGCGGTAGGGTGAGGCTGACAACCGCAGAAGATTCCTCAACCATGCAGCTTTACAAACAGAAAACCGTCACGAAGGAAGAGGAAACGCAGGGACGTATTCTCAAAGCGGCAGAAAAGCTGTTTGCAAAGCGAGGCTATGGCGGTACGACCACGCGAGATTTGGCGCAGGCCGCAGGCGTGGCTGAAGGCACGCTATTTCGCCATTTTGAGAATAAAAAGGCGATTTTAGTGGAAGTGGCGACTCGTGGCTGGATGGAAATTTTGACCGATTTGCTCACTGAGCTAAGTGAAATGGCGAGCTACAGAGCGGTCGCTCAGGTCATGCGTAAGCGGATGCTGAGCTTGAATGCAAATACGGACATGCTGCGAGTGTGCTTTATGGAAGCGCAGTTTCATCCGGAGTTGCGCGATCGCATCCAGTTCGAGGTCATCGATAAAATGACCGACGTCACCGAAGCCTTTTTCCAAACCGCTATGGACAGAGGCGAATATCGCAAAATGAATCCTCGCGTCGTCGCCCGCGTCTTCCTCGGCATGTTCACCGTTTCCGGCTTCAGCCAAACCACAATGTCAGGCGATGCCGCCTCTCCCAACGACATGAAAGAAATGGCCGAAACCCTAGCCGATATCTTCCTCAATGGCGTCCTGTCTGAATCTGGAAAGTCCTAAAGATCCGCATAGAGAGCCATAGAGAGAGCCATAGAGAGATTCAAAGGCAATATATACCTGCTGCCGATACAATGGGGACTTGCAAATTAATCTCGCCCTAAGCCCATGGCCTCCGATAAGTCCGCTAACTCCCCTACCCCCAACGACAGCAGCGATTCTGGCCTAGAAGGCATTCGTGCGACTCGCTTAGCTAAGGTAGAAGAGTTAAAACAGGCGGGCCTGACCCCTTATGCCTACACCTGGGATGTTACCCACCCCGTCGCTGACTTGCAGGATAAGTTTGTAGATTTGGAAGCAGGCGCAGAAGAAGATTTTGAAGTGTCTGTCGCTGGCCGCATTATGGCGCGGCGCGTGTTTGGCAAGCTTGCTTTTTTTACCCTGCAAGATGAAACCGGCACCATTCAGCTTTATCTGGAAAAGAAGACTATTCAAGCTGAGATGGGTGAGGCTGACGAACAGGCCTTTAATCACCTTAAGCAGCTCACCGATGCAGGCGATATTATCGGCGCGCGGGGCACTATCAAGCGCACCGATAAAGGCGAGCTTTCGGTGAAAGTGAAGCAGTACGCCATGCTCACAAAGTCTTTGCTGCCGCTGCCGGATAAGTTTCATGGCCTTACTGACGTTGCGAAACGCTACCGCCAGCGCTACGTAGATCTCATTGTTAACCCTGAAGTGAGAGACACCTTTCGCAAGCGAGCAAAAATTACGGCCGCAATTCGCCGCTACCTAGATGAGCTTGGCTACTTAGAAGTTGAAACGCCTGTGCTGCAATCGGAGCCAGGTGGGGCAGAAGCCCGTCCTTTTGTGACCTATCACAACACGCTCGATATGGAGCTGTATCTACGCATTGCAACTGAGCTACACCTCAAGCGGATGGTGGTCGGTGGCTTTGAAAAAGTCTTTGAGCTAGGCCGTGTGTTTCGTAATGAGGGCATTTCTACCCGCCATAATCCTGAATTCACCACCATTGAAATGTATCAGGCCTACGGCGACTATCAGGATATGATGGCGCTTACCGAGAGCATGATTGAACAGATCGCTCAGGATGTGACAGGCAGTGAGGTGATGAGCTATCAGGGTGAAGAGATTAGCTTTGCAAAGCCTTGGAAGAGAATCACGATGCACAAAGCCGTGCAAGAGAAAACAGGAATTGACTTCAGCCAGTTCGACGATTTAGCAGAAGCGAAAAAGGCCGCTAAAGGTGCGGGCATTGGCAATGTCGATGATTGCAAGAGTGTTGGCCACGTCCTTAACGAAGCGTTTGAACAGAAGGTAGAAGAGACTTTAATTCAGCCTACGTTCGTGATTGACTATCCTGTAGAAATATCTCCATTATCTAAGCCGCACAGAAGCAAGCCTGGGTTAGTTGAAAGATTTGAGCTGTTTATTGTGGGTCGTGAGACGGCAAACGGTTTCTCTGAGCTAACAGATCCGGTAGATCAGCGTGAGCGCTTGGAGCTACAGGCGGCAAAAAAAGAAGCGGGTGACCTTGAGGCGCATAGTGTGGACGAGGACTTTATTACGGCACTGGAGTATGGAATGCCGCCGACGGTGGGGATGGGTATTGGAATTGATCGGCTGGTGATGGTGATGACGGATGCGGCAAGTATTAGAGATGCGATCGCCTTTCCACTTCTTAAGCCAGAGAAATCAGATGTGGATGCTTAGGCCATTGTCCGACAAGCTGAACGCGAATTTTTACGGCAGATGATTTCACCTCGCAAACAGGATCGTCAGAGAGAGCACCAGGCTAACGAGCGGACGTTTTTAGCTTGGCTGCGCACTTCAATTTCGCTAATTGGCTTTGGGTTTGCGATCGCCCGCTTTGGCCTTTTTCTGCAACAGCTTCAGGTGCTAGAGTCATCCTCTAATACGGCTACTTTAAATTCTCAATCGTTGGGCGTAGGCTTGGTAATACTGGGCATTGCCGTAATTGTGCTGGCCGCGTGGCGCTACAATCAGGTCTTTTTACAAATTGAGCGAGCGGCCTATCGTCCTAACCGCTGGGCAATTTGGCTGTTGACGGGCGTGGTTACCGTTTTGGGGTTGCTGAGCCTGCCGCTATTGACCGGGCAGCAGACTTCGGATACGCGATCGCCTATTTCTAATCCTGTTCAAACAAGATAGTGATTCTTTCGTTCTATATCCAGTTTCTATGCGGCTATCCTAAGACAACCGGCAGCTTTTTGTAGGTATGCCAGCCGGGTCTAATCTGCAATTCAAGTTCGGTGGGATCGACGGCTAGCTGTAGATTAGGATTGCGCTTTAGCAGGTTCGCGATCGCAATCTTCGTTTCCATACGCGCCAGTGGAGCCCCTAAGCAGGCGTGAATGCCGCTACCGAAGCCAAGGTGTTTGTTCGGAAAACGCTCAATATCAAACACGTCTGGATTCTCAAAAACAGCCGGGTCGTGATTGGCCGCTCCTAAAAAGGGCATAACAACGGAGCCTTTGGGAATAGTGACACCGTGAAGCGTTACGTCTTCAAGAGCATAGGCAGGCTTCGTCGCCTGAACGGGGCCGAGGTAGCGAAGAATCTCTTCAACGGCTGAGTCTATGAGTTCTGGTCGCGCTCTGAGTTTTTCTAGCTGATCGGGATGCTGCAAAAGGGCTAGCACGCCGTTTGTAATCAGCTGCACCGTCGTTTCATAGCCAGCAACAATCATCAAAAAGACCATACCGACTAGCTCGTCTTCATTCAATTTTTCTCCTTCATCCTCGGCCTGAATCAGCTTTGTGAGAATGTCGTCTTGAGGATTAGAGCGCTTGCGGTTAATCAGCTCACGTATGAATTTAGACAGGCGCGGCATGTCCCAAAACAGGCTGCGAACAATTGTCCAACCTGAAAAGCCGTCTTTCAATACCGCGAGACCCTCTTTGAATCTGGGCATATCCGCGTCGTCTACGCCCATCATCTCTTGAATAACGGTGACGGGAATGGGTAGAGCATAAGCCTCTTTCAGGTCTACCGCTCCCTGTTGGATTGAATGAGCCTCAGCTTGATCTAGCAAGTGGTTGGTGAGCTGTTCAATTCGCGACGACATCTTTTCGAGCGAATGTCGGGTGAATGCCTGATGCACCAAATTTCTTAGGCGGCGGTGGTCAGGTTCATCTTCGGTAATCATGCTTTGTGCCATCAGCTGCGCGGATTTGGGTAAGGGAATGGGCATTCGCCCCCCACCAGTTGCCGTCGTGCGGTTGCGGACAAAGCGCGGATCTTTGAGTAGGCTTACACAGTCGTCGTAGCGAGAGACGATGTAGGCATCTATAACGCTGACTTTGCCGTGAAAAACGGGAGATTCTTCACGCATCCATTTGTAATAAGCATATTTGTTGTTGGCAAACTCTTTTGAGTTTAGGTCGGGTGGAAAGTGTAGTTTGGCAGCGGATTGTGTGGCGACCATGATGGTTCTCTTCTAGTGAATAGATACAGGGCGAACAAATGCAGGTGAGGCGGTGCTTTTAACCCAATACAACAGGCAGTCGCTGGTAGGAGTGAAGGCCAGGGATTGTTTCAAAATCAAGGGCTGAAGGATCAACTGCTAAACGTAGATTAGGGTTTCGCTTGATCAGGTTTGTAAGGGCAATTTTTGCTTCCATTCGAGCTAGCGGAGCACCTAAACAGGCGTGAATGCCGCTGCCAAAGCCAAGGTGCTTATTAGGAAAACGCTCAATATCAAATGCTTCTGGATTCTCGAATAGGCTTGAATCGTGATTAGCAGCGCCGATACAGGCTGTCACCACTGAGCCTTTGGGAATTGCAATGCCGTGGAGCGTCATATCTTCTCCGGCATAGGCTAGTTCTGTTAAGCATACGGGACTTGCAAAACGCAAAATCTCTTCTACTGCCGATTCTATGAGGTCTGGATTAGCGCTGAGCTTTGCAAGCTGCTCGGGATGCTGAAGCAGTGCGTCAACGCCGTTGGTAATCAAGTGCACTGTGGTTTGATAGCCCGCAGCGATAATTAAAAAGACCATGCTGACAATTTCATCTTCGCTAAGCTTCTGGCCTTCTTCTTCCGCCTGAATCAGTCCGGTCAGCATGTCGTTGCCCGGATGCGTTCTTTTGCGATCGATCATCTCGCGAATAAAGTCAGACAGGCGCGGCACGTCCCAGAGCATCGTCAGCAGAATACGGATGCCAGAAAACCCTTTTACCACCGCCTCAATGCCTTTGTAGAACCTGGGCATGTCTTCATCAGGAACGCCGACCATCTCTTGAATGACGGTAACGGGAATGGGTAGAGCATAGGCTTCTTTAAGGTCGATAGAGCCCTCTGCTTTGCTTTTGGCTTCTGCTTTGTCTAGGAGAGTGTGCGTGAGGGTTTCGATGCGATCGCTCAACTCACTCATCGACTTTCGAGTAAATGCCTGATGCACCAAACTACGCAAACGCTTGTGATCCGGCTCGTCCGAGCCAATCATGCTGTGCAGTATCAGCTCAGTTGACTTAGGCAATGGAATAAAAGGCGGCAGCAGCGGGCTACTGGTATCTATTTTGCGATTGTCGCGTACGACTCTAGGATCTTTGAGCAAGGCAACGCAGTCTTCGTAGCGAGAGACGACGTAGGCTTTTCCCGTGACATATTTGCAGTGAGCCACGGGCGCTTCCTCACGCATCCATTTGTAGTACTCGTATTTGTTGTAGGCAAACTCTTTTGAGGTGAGATCAGGAGGCGTTTGCAGATTTTTATAGGTCTGTGTAGTTGTCATTTTTCTGTTGTTATTATTTGATCGCTATTGTGCTTTGAAGTAGATAAACAGTCGAAATACTGCCAAATGGCTAGGTTATGCCTGTCTCAGCCACGCTCTTGCCTCCTCTATTCGAGCGCTTTCGTATACCTTCATCTCAAACGGATAAAGCCCGCCGATCGCCTCAGCAACCGTTTTGACCCATTTGGCATCTGCAACAATTGCAGCATGACTAATGTGTTGAATCTTGCTGATTTGCTTTAGATCAATCCACAGAGCCATTGGGTCTATGCCTTTGAAGTCGCGAATATCTTCGAGAACGCGTAGCTTGTCGTGCTTGGCAAGGTCTACCTCAAATGCTTTAATCACAGCATCGATATCTGCTGCCGTAATTTTTCCTTCTACAACAATCTCTACGACGGAACTATCTTCAGTGCGATGGTATTGCAGCGCAGACTTGGACGTTTTATCGGAAGCTGTAATCAGCCAGTTCCGGGCAGCATCAATGCTATCGCGATCAAATGCTTTCACTTCAGCAGAAAGTACATTGCCCGCCGCCGCTGCAATCGTGCGCATCCATTCAGCATCAGCTACTACAGCAACGTGGCTAAAGTCGTTCACATGCTTAAGCCCGAACTGAGCGTCTTTCCAAAGCGCCATCAAATCCATTCCTTCAAAGCTACGGATTTCTTCAAGCATCCGCAGCTTTCCATGCCTTTCAATATCGGCTGTCATCTGCGCCGTAACTTTCTCGAAGTCGGCTTCAGTTAGCCTTCCTTCTACAGCAATTTCAACAATGTTGTTATCAAGCGGTTTTTTGTACTCAATCATGAGATATTTCCTTTTCTATGAGATATGACTACTCAGTCATATTGTAGCAATAGAGCTTACCTTCAGTGCAGTACGCGCTAGTTTCTTTGCAAATCTATGCTTTTAGAAACTGCTGATTACTCAAGCAAGGATAGCCAGATTTTCTAGACAGCCGACACCTTTGGGTTTTCCGTTTTGGGCGTGAGCTGCACGTACAGGCAGGGAACTACAATCAGCGCGGTGCCAGTGGCCGCAATCAGGCCAAAGATAATCGCGCTACACAGCGGCATCCAGGTAGGGTCGCTAAAGGCCAGTGGAATTAGGCCAATAATAGTCGTGATACTGGTGGTAAGAATGGGTCGTAGGCGATCTGCTGCACCGTTAGCGGCGGCTCGTCTTACGGTCATGCCTTCGGCCTGATAGCTGTTCATCGTATCTACCATGACGATGGCGTCGTTTACAACAATGCCGACCAGCGCGATTACGCCGATGAAGGTTGTGAAAGAGAAGGGAATCCAGGCGAGGAAGGAGCCGATGAAAGTGCCGATGAGGGCCAGAGGAATGGTGAGCAGAATGATGAACGGCTGGCGGAAGGAGTTGAGCTGAAGCACAAGTACCGCAAAGACTAGGAAGATAGCTAAACCCAGTGCCTGTCCTGCTGAACCAAATGTCTCTGCCTGCTCTGCCGATTCACCACCGAAGCTGTAGCCGTAGCCCGCAGGCCAGGTCGATTTCATCTCTGCAATCTGCGGCTCTACCTCAGCTAAAATTTCGCCAACTGTAGTACTGCCTGCTGTTTTAGAGAGTACTTTTACAGTCCGCTCACCGCCTGCGTGAGTAATAGATAGCGCGGTTTCCCCCTGCACTGCTGTGACCACAGAACCAGCTGGAATAACGGGTTTATCTGGGTTTGAGCCAAAGAACCGAATCAGTCCTAATTCGTCACGTCGTGTCGGGCCACCGACTGCGCCATTGCGCGACGGCCAAGCCGTACTGAGACGAATTTCGATATCTTCTTGGTTGCCGCCGACGGCAAAGTCTCCAACCTGAGCGGCACTCATGTAGTAGCGAGCCTGCGTGGTCAGCTCGTCTTCAGTGAGTCCGTAAAAGTCTAGTTCTTCTCGGTTGGGCAGTAGCTTCAGATCGGAGCGTAGATTGCCTAAGTTATCGCGCACGTCAGAGGTTCCAGGAATCTGCCTGAGTGAGTCTTGCACCTCAGCAGATATTTGTCTGAGCTGAGCAATGTCGCTGCCGGTAATTTCGATTTGAATAGGGTCGCCTGCGCCCGTTGAGCTTTCTGTATTGATCACTAAGGTTGCGCCTGGATAGCGCTGTACGGCGCTGCTGAGTTCGCTACGCAATTCGCTGACGTACACATCTGAAGTGTTTTCTCGATCTTCTTCTGGAACGAGGACGACTGAAAAGCCTGATAGATAGCTGCCGTCACTAGGCTGAAGGGTGCCAGAGCCCACCAGCGTATTGCCTTGTCCTGTGTATTTGATGACGCTTTCTACGTAGGGTTTTTGGCGGATAATGTTGCCGAGGTCATCTGCGATCGCTTGAGAAACGGCCAGCGTCGTCTGTGGCGGCATCTCTACGTCGATGCCAACTTTGCGACTGTCAGCTGCTGGGAAAAAGACCGTTGGAACCTGGCTAAAGGCAAGAATTGAAACCATGAAAAGGGCGATCGCACCCACTGTCCAAGCCCGAATAGTGGCTCGGTTTCGCACCGTATAGTTCAAGCTCCAGCGAGAGAACTTTTCCGATGCTTTCTCGCTCAGCCGATCTACCCTAGATTTTGCCTGATCTCTTTTCACGTTTGCCAGCAAAAAGCGAGAAAGCGGGATGTCGATCAACAGAGCGATGACAAAGCTTAGGATTAGACAAATGATCGCCGTTAGCGGCAGCAGGCGGATAAACTTACCCATCGTGCCGCCAATGGCCATCAGCGGGGTCATCGCCAAGATGGTTGTAAGCTGACCCGCAAAGGCAGGGGCTGCGTAGGTTTTAACAGTTTTTAGGGCTGCTTGATTGAAGCTTAGGCCTGAGACGAAAATTGCCTCGTGCATGCCCTCCATCATCAGAATGAACACATCTACCAGAATGCCCAGCGCTAGCACCATGCCGATGAGCACCATGTTGTTGAGGGTTTGGCCCATTAGCCAAAGTATGGCGATCGCACCCAAAAACGTCAGCGGAATAGACAGCCCTGCAATCAGCGCCTCTCGCCAGGAAAGCGCGATGAACAAAATCACAAATACCGCCACCATTGCCTGAAGCACGTTCACAAACAGACTCCCGAGCTGATCCCAAATCAATGCTGAATCATCTGCCGTCACCCGATAGCTCAAGCCCGGTGGCCATAGGTTGGGATCTGCTTGGGCAGCGTCCACGTCAGCCAAAACATTCTCAATGACTTTAATCGTGTCCTGCCCAGGCACTTTTTTAATCGATAGACTCACCACTGATTCGTAAGGCTCGCCGCCGATACTAATCGCAGCGCGCCCGTCCTCTGCCTCTAGTTCGCGGCGAATGCTCGCAACTTCTTCTAATCTGACAACGCGCCCATCTAGCCGCGTAATCGGCAGCTTGCGCAGCGTATCAATGTCACGAAAGCGTCCGAAAAAGCGTACCTGGGTGCCAATCGTATCGCTTTGAATTTCGTTGAGCGGGGCGTCTTTATTCGCTGCCCGAATGCGATTGGCAATGGTTGCTGGAGAGAGTTCTAGGGCCGCTAGCTGATTGGGATTGAGCTGAATTTGTACCACTTCATCCCGGGCACCGCTTAAGTTTACGTCGGTCACGCCCGCAACTTTCTCTAGCCGGTCTTGCAGATTCTTTGACGCTTGAGACAGCACCACCGGATCGAGATCGCCAAACAAGGCCAGGGTCAAAATTGGCGCGTCGCTGACCGAAATTTGTTGAACAGAGGGCTGATCGGCCTCTTTAGGCAAGCTAGGTGCTGCGCTAGCAACCGCATCGCGTAGTTTTTGAATGGACTGAGCTACATCCACATCTGTGCGAAATTCGGCGTTGATCAGAGAAAATCCGCTGAATGAGGCGCTGTCGAGCGATTTGAGTCCCTCGACTGACTTAATTTCCTTTTCGAGTTCGTTGGTGATCTGTTGCTCTATGGTTTCAGGATCTGCGCCGCCCCAGGTAGTGGTAATTGATGCGATCGCCACTTCAATATCAGGATTCGACTCTTTAATCATGGAGCCATAGCCCAACAGTCCGCCGACCACTAGTAAAATTGCCAACAGAATCCCAAAGACCGTTCGCAGAAAAAAGAACTGAGTCAGCGGCGATGCCTTGCTCTCGTCCGGTCTCTTTTTACGATCTGATGGCTCTTGTAAGTTCTCTGGATTCACAGCGTCTCTAGGAACGTTTACGTTACTTGTCATCTACTTAATCTCCATTGCCGTAAAGTCAGCGGTCACTACGTTGACTTCAGCTCCGTCTACCAGACCATTTTGTCCTTCTGTCACGAGGCGATCGCCCACCTCTACACCTGCCAAAATCTCTCTTTCATTCAGCCCTTCTACACCCAGCTCTACCTCTCGCTGCTCTACAATATTCTGCTCATTCACTACAAAGACAAACGGCTTCTGATCGCGAAAGACAACAGCATTCAGCGGTACAACAACAGCCTTTTCTTTCTCTTCGGCTGCGACCCAAAGCGTCACGCTTTCGCCATGCTGAAGGTTGGCAAATCCGCTTTGAATGCGAGCGGTTACGTCAATAGAACGATTTCCGGGGCTGACAGCAGGTGTCACCGAGTACACTTCACCTCTGGCTTCAGCGCGATCTGTGAGTGCGTTGCTAGCACTGGCGATTTGCGTGGTATTGGGCGTGATTAAGGTTGTTTGACCAGATTTGATGCGATCGCCCGACGAACTAGGAAGCTGAGCAATCACCTCAAAGTCGCTCGGATCAATCACCACAATCGGCACCCGGTTCAGCAGCTCTTGATAGTTACCCAGCTGAGAAGACACCGACTGAAGGCTGTAATACTCATTCTCTCGAATGTTCAAATAAGCCACGATGCCGTCGAATGGCGCATAAATCTGTGTGCCTTCCAACGCAATTTTTGACTGCTCTAGCCTTGCTAGCGCCGTATCGATTTGAGACTCTACGGCTTGGAGTTGTTGCTCTGCGGCACTGACCTGAGCTTGCGCGGTACTCACTTGGGCCTGAGCAGAACTGACCTGCGCGCTAGTCACCTGCATCTGCGCGCCAGCATCCTGAACGGTATTAATCCGATTATCCAGCTCACTGTTAGAAATAGCCCCTTGCTCAAACAGCGTTCGATATCGCTGAGATTCTGTCTGGGCTAAAGTGCGCGATGAGATTGCCTGACTTCTCTGCGCTTCGGCCTGTGCTACTTGCGCCCTTGCAGCTGCGACCTGCGCTTCAGCCTGAGCCACACTCGCAGCTGCCGCGCCGCGCTGTCGCCGCACCTCATTCACCGCCGACTCGGCCTGAATTACATCGGCCTGTAGCTTTCGATCATCAATTTTAGCCAGCAGCTCGCCCTGTTGAACCAAGTCGCCCGCTCGCAAGCTGCGTCCATCCTGATTTGCCAAATAGGTAATGTCGCCATCTACATCAAATGCTAGATGCTTGAACCGTACGGCCTGTACTGTCCCTTCGCTCGATACCCAGGCTTGAATGCTGCCTTCTGTCGCGGAAACTGTTCTCACGCTCAACGGTGCCCGCTCAGCCACCGTCACCACTTCGCTCTGTTTATTTTGCAATCGATAAACGGACAGCCCGCCAACAGCTAGCGCCGCACTCAATACTGGAACCATCCACCAGGAAAACCCAAAGCGAGGCTTGTGTGACTTGTCTTGTTTTTGTTCAAGCGCTTCGTAAACGGAATCCTCCGCCTGCGTTTCTAGAGCCTGCTCTGTCAGATCTAACCTACCTATTGGCGTCTGAAGCCCTTCCGATTCTGACAAGTTGACGGTTTCCTGTGACATGCCCTTCCCAACGTTAAAACAGATACTAAAATAATATGACCAATCAGTCATATGACTGATTGGTCATATAGTAGCCAAAAAAGAGCTTCATCGAACTAATCCGCAGGTTATAGATCAAAAAAGTTACGTGAATAGATCTGACTAGCGCTTATGCCGTAGCGCCGCCCATCCCGCGCTCTAAAACCTGAATTAGCCCATCATAAATGCGATCTACGCCTTGCATATCCAGCAATAGCTCAGCGCTCTTAGCCAGCTTTTCGGTATCCATTTCTAGCTTTTCAGGAATGAAATACCGTAGATTATCTCCAGCCGTCACGATCATAAAGGTCGCAAGATCAGGATCTAAGTCAGCTCTTAAGTCTCCATTAGCAATCCCTTTTTTGACCATATCGAAAACGGATTCCTTAGCAGCAGATTGCAAGTGCTGAAAGACATCCTCTTTCACAGGGCTGTCACCATAGGCTGCTCGGTTGATGATTTGAGTGAGTCGAGGATGCTGTAGTGAAAACTGAGTGCTGATATCAAATAGCCAGCGTAATTCTCGAAAGAAGTCTCTTTTTTTTTCTTTAGGCTTTTCGGCCATACGAGCCGATTCAATAAACGCCACCCGCTGCTGGCTAGCTGAATCTACCAGGTACAAATACAGGTCTTTCTTGTCTTCAAAATACTGGTAGAAGCTGCCTTTGGCGATTTTTGCCTGCTTTACAATATTGGATATAGAAGCATTGTCATAGTCAGCGCTGGCAAATTCTGCGATCGCTAAATCAGTAATAGTCTGCCGCTTTTTGTCAGATAGGTTAAAGAACGTTTGCTTTGGCATGACGTGGAAAAAGTGTAATGTTTTGCGGGAGTATGACCGACAAGTCATACCCTGTTTATAGATGAATTAGGCGTCGCTTGGCTTTCACAATTAGACACAATTTATAGAAAAAATTGTTCAGGCCTGATATTCTTTATGGTTCTGCGGTCAGCTAAGCATAAAGAGATATTATTTCTCTCTCTTTAGGTAGATTCTTCAAAATTTGACATGTGCAATAATTAGATGCGAAGAAAACTATGCAATTTTAGCAACTGCGCTTTCTTTCGTAGCACTATATACAGAAATCAGCAGCTGTAGTGTATTGCTTGCTCACTTGTCTCAAACATTTTCAATGAAAAATATCTCCAAAAACTCTAATCTAGTTAGGAGCTATCTCAAAAATATCGGTCGCATTCCCTTACTCAGTCACGAACAAGAAATTACGCTGGGTAAGACTGTTCAGCAGTACATGAAGCTCGAAGAAGTCAAGGCGGATATAGTTGAGTCTCCAGAAGATTCTATTACGCTAAGCGACTGGGCTGAAGAGACAGATTTGTCCACAGAAGAACTTGAGCGCGCGATCGCTGCTGGAAAACGGGCGAGAGCCAAAATGGTGAAGTCGAACTTGCGGCTGGTGGTATCGGTGGCGAAAAAGTACACCGGACACAGCCTGGAAATGATGGATCTTATCCAAGAGGGCACGATTGGCCTACATCGCGGCGTGGAGAAATTTGACCCTAGCAAAGGCTATCGTTTTTCTACCTATGCTTACTGGTGGATTCGTCAGGCAATAACGCGCTCGATCAGCAATAACAGCCGCGTCATTCGCTTGCCGATTCACATTGGTGACAAGCTTAGAAAAATGCGGAAAACTCAGCGCAAGCTAGCGCTTTCTTTAGGACGTCCTGCAAAAGTTTCAGAAGTCGCCAACGAAATGTCTATTTCTGTTGAAAAGCTCAGAGAGCTTCAGGAACAGGGCAGAAGACCGCTTTCGCTAGATATGAAAATTGGCAGCGAACAGAATACCGAGCTAGGCGCGCTGTTAGAAGATGATGGAGTGCTGCCTGAAGAGTACGCGACCCAAAGTCTGTTGAAAAGCGACTTGAGAAAGCTGCTTGCGAACCTGACGGATCAACAGCAAAACGTAATTAAGCTGCGCTTCGGACTAGATACCGGCAGCAAAATGACGTTGAACGAAGTTGGCAATCAGATGGACATCAGCCGTGAGCGAGTGCGTCAGGTTGAGCGATCCGCTTTGAGAAAGCTGCGTCAGCGAGGATCAGCACTAAAGGAATATGCGATGGCTGGCTAATGCAGCCTCAGACCTAGCTATCAATGGATTTGGATAGTGTTGAAGCCGCTGGTGAACGGGAATCTCCTCCACCAGCGGCTTTTATACGTTTATAGCCTGCTGTAAGTGCTAGTTAGGTTGCGTAGGCGATCGCTCACCTCACTCGTCAGCATATCCGAGCTTTCGTACTTCCAGCGCCAGTTATTTGGAATCACGCTTGGGTCGTTCATCCGGGCGCTGTGGCCCAGGCTAAAGAGATCTTGCAAAGGTACAATCGCCAGGTCAGCTCTAGACTTCAATGCCGTTTCAATCAGCAGCCAGTTAATCTCTTTGATATCGTCTGGGCTGTCGTAGCCAAGCGTCTGCGCTAAAAACTGTTTCTCGTTAGGCGCTAGCGTTTCCCACCAGCCAATGGCCGTGTCATTGTCGTGCGTGCCGGAGTACACGATGCAGTTAGTGCCGTAGTTTTGCGGCAGGTGAGTGTTGTTAGGATCGCCGCCAAAGGCAAACATGAGGATTTTCATGCCAGGGAATTCAAAGCGATCGCGCAAAGCCTCAACTTCAGGCGTAATCACACCCAAATCCTCAGCCAGTACAGGCAAATCTCCTAGCTTTTCTGCCAGCGTCTCAAAAAATGCATCGCCAGGTGCCTTCACCCATTCGCCATTCATCGCAGTTTCCTCACTCGCAGGCACCTGCCAGTAGGCCTCGAACCCTCTAAAGTGGTCGACTCTCACCCAGTCTACATATTGCAGCGTGGCCTTAAAGCGAGAAATCCACCAGTCAAAGCCTGATGCTTGGCACTTGTCCCAGTCATAAACTGGATTGCCCCACAGCTGACCGGTCTCGCTAAAGTAGTCGGGCGGCACCCCGGCAATATAAGCCGACTCTAGCGTTTCAGGATCAAGCTTAAACAGCTCAGGATGCGCCCATACGTCTGAGCTGTTATGACACACGTAGATCGAAACATCACCAATAATTTGAATGTTTTTCTCATTCACGTACTCGCGTAGCGCCTTCCACTGTTCAAAAAACTTAAGCTGCACAAACCGGTGAAAGTCAACGCTCTCCTTTAGCTCCTCAGACTTAGCCTTCATCGCCTCCGGCTCACGGCGAGCGATGCTTTCTTCCCACTGGCTCCAGGGCTTGCCGTCGTTTGCTTCTAAAAGCGCCATGAAAAGGACAAAATCTTCTAGCCACCAGCCCTGCTCTTTGGAGAACTGATCGATCTCTGCGCTGTGATCTTGCGTCTTGAATCGCTCAAACGCCTGCCGCAGCATTTTCGTCTTGTGCGGAATGACTCGGCTGAACTCGACTCGATCCGGCTTAGCGTTTTCTAACGGCGTTACCTCATCAGCGGTAAGCAGGCCTTCTTCTACCAGCTTTTCCAAGCTCACCATCAGCGGATTGCCTGCAAAGGCGCTGAAGTTCATGGTGTAGGGTGAATGGTCGTAGCCTGTAGGGCCTAAAGGTAAAATTTGCCACAGCGTTTGGCCGCTGCGCTCCATAAAATCAATAAAGTCGTAGGCAGCGCGTCCAAGATCGCCAATGCCATGAGGACTCGGAAGGCTGGTAGGGTGCAAAAGGATGCCGCTGGCACGCTCGAATTTCATAGCTTAAGTTGCTGTAGGTCAGTCGATATAGTAAGGCTTCTGAGTGAAATTATCATGTCTGTGACACTATCTGTGCCTAGCCTCAAAAATGACTCCAAAAAAACGGCTCAAAATGATCCATTAAGATCTATCTTTTGTTAGAAGCTCGCCCCACATCATTTGCCATACGTTGGCAAGATTGCACTTTTTTTATCCACTCACACATTCTTCCTACATGCCCTTAGATAACAGCCCGCTCTGGTTCAAAAACGCAATTATTTACGAAGTACCAGTTAGGGCGTTCGCCGATAGCAACGGTGACGGCATTGGCGACTTTCGCGGCCTCACCGAAAAGCTAGACTATCTCAAGGAGCTAGGCGTTACAGCTCTGTGGATTCTGCCATTTTTTCCCTCACCGCTACGAGACGATGGCTACGATATTTCCGACTACATGTCGGTCAACCCTATCTACGGGACGCTGGACGACTTCAAAGAATTTATGGCCGCCGCGCACCAGCGCGATATCCGCGTCATTATTGAGCTGATTGTCAATCACACGTCTGATCAGCACCCTTGGTTTCAGCGGGCACGAATGGCTCCGGCTGGTAGCTCTGAGCGCGATTTTTACGTGTGGAGTGACGACACCGATAAGTACAAAGGCACGCGGATTATTTTCCAGGACTTCGAGACCTCCAACTGGACTTGGGACCCGGTAGCGAAGGCGTATTACTGGCACCGTTTTTACGGGCACCAGCCAGACTTAAATTACGACAATCCAGCCGTGCAGCAGGCGGTGTTTGATGTGCTCGACTTTTGGCTAGAGATGGGCGTGGATGGCCTGCGGATGGATGCGGTGCCATACCTGTACGAGCGGGAAGGCACAAACTGCGAGAACTTGGATGAGACCCACGACTTCTTGAAGAAGATGCGGAAGTATGTGGACGATCGCCACGATGGAAAAATGCTGTTAGCAGAAGCTAACCAGTGGCCAGAAGATGCGGCTGCTTACTATGGCGATGGCGATGAGTGCCACATGAACTTCCACTTTCCACTGATGCCGCGTCTGTTTATGTCGCTGCGGATGGAAGATAATTTTCCGATTATCGATATTTTGCAGCAGACACCGGAGATTCCGGAGAACTGCCAGTGGGGTTTGTTTTTGCGGAACCATGACGAGCTGACGCTGGAAATGGTGACCGATGAAGACCGGGACTATATGTACCGGATGTACGCACAAGACGACGAAATGCGGATTAACCTGGGTATTCGGCGCAGGCTGGTGCCTTTGTTGGAGAATGACCGCCGCCAGATTGAGCTGTTGAACGGGCTGCTACTGTCGCTGCCGGGGACACCTGTGCTGTACTACGGCGATGAGATTGGGATGGGAGATAACGTGTATTTGGGCGATCGCAACGGCGTACGCACCCCCATGCAGTGGAGCCCCGATCGCAATGCAGGCTTTAGCCCCGCCAATCCGCACAAGCTATACCTGCCGCTGATTGTAGATTCTGAATATCACTACACGACGATTAACGTGGAGGCCCAAAGAGCCGCGCCTAATTCGCTGCTGAACTGGACAAAGCGCTTAATCTCGACTCGGAAGCGCTATGAGGCGTTCGGTTGGGGAGACTTTCACCTGCTCAGCGTTGATAATCGTAAGGTTTTGGCGTTTACCAGAACGTACGAAGATGAAGAGATTTTGGTGGTTGCGAACCTCTCTCGCTTTGTGCAGGGTGCGAATCTCGATTTGTCCTTGTTTAAGGGGCGATCGCTCGTCGAAATCTTTGGTCGTACAGAATTCCCACCCGTCAATGAAGACGGCAGCTACTTCATTAGCCTGAGCCCTTACGGCTTCTACTGGTTTGCGCTGAAGCCAAATGCGGTGCCTGCTCTAAAGCCTGCTAACATGCCTACCTTTGAGCTAACGCAGTGGGAGGCCATGTTCTCTGCGGGCAAGCAAGGAGAGCTGACAACGCTGATTACGAATTACTTAATCGGACGTGAATTTCTCGGTAGCGAACCGGAGAAAGTGCGTTCGTCTGAGCTAGTTGAGTGCATGGCAATTCCTGATAGCGATACTTATATGGTGTCGCTGCGAGTGGACTACACTCAGGGCGACCCGGCGACCTTCCCACTGTTTATTAGCTATGCCTTTGACGGCGCTGCGCAGCACTTGCTCAGTGAGTCTTCACCGACGGTGATGGCCAAGCTCACCTCGCCTGGAACTTCGGATGAGCAGGCGTCAGAAGTAGGAGTTTTGTATGATGCGATCGCGGATGCGGACTTTCTTAACGCGCTGCTTGAAACGGTCGCTCGTAACGGCACTTATGAAGGGACGGCTGGAAAGCTAAAAACCCATGCGCTAATGTCGGGTGAAAAGGACAAGTTGCCCACTCACTCTGAGCCTTTGCTAGGAAAGTACAACAACAGCTCAGTGATTTATGCCGATGATGAAGCGAGCAGCGGCTCTAATCTCATTCTTAAATTATTCCGCCGACTGGAATCAGGTACGAATGCAGACATCGAAATCCGTGAGTTTTTAAGCAAGCACAAGACTTTCAACAACTTCAATCCGGTGGTTGGCTACATTGACTACCAGCGCAACGGATCGCGCACCGACTCAGCCACTATCGGCGTCGTGCAAAAGTATATCCCTGAAGCTCAAAGCGCTTGGGAGTATTCACTTGACAACATTCGTAGCTACTTCGATCAGGTGAGCGTTGAGGCCTCCAAAGACAATGAAGCGCCACCGATAGGGTCTTTGTTGGCGCTGCAAGCCGCCTACGATGAGCCTAGCGAAGCCAAGCAGACGGCCAATCATTTGATGGGTACCTACCTAGCAAACATGCAGCTTTTAGGACAGACTACAGCAGAGTTTCACTTAGCACTTGCTGCCGATCCAACCGATGAAGCGTTTGCCCCCGAGCCCTTCAGCAGCTTCTATCAGCGGTCTATCTACCAGTTCAATCGCAATCAAACCGGTCAGGTGTTTCGCCTGCTCAAAGATGATATGAGCGATCACAAAGGATTGTTGGATGAAGATCTGTATTCTTTGGCGCGATCGCTCATGAGCTATCAAGATATTTATCTCGATAAGTTCAAGCAAATTCTAGATAGCAAAATCACCGCATTGCGCACGCGCTATCACGGCGACTATCACTTAGGACAGGTGCTCTACACCGGTAAAGACTTTGTGCTGATTGACTTTGAAGGCGAGCACAACAAAACGGTAAGTGAGCGCAGAATTAAGCGATCGCCTCTATACGATGTTGCCTACATGCTGCAATCTATTCACTATGCAGCCGTTATTGGCTTCCAAACTGAAGTAGAAAGCGGTGTCATTCGCTCCGACCAAGCCGACAATATGCAACAGTGGGCAGCCTTTTGGGAGCAGTGGGTTAGTGCCGCCTTCTTGTCTAGCTATTTAAAGACGGCTAGAGCAGCCTCTGGCACCGCTGACTTTTTGCCCAAAACCGATCAGGAGCTTCAGGTGTTGCTGAACAACTACTTGCTCTCGACGGCCATTCACGACTTGGGCTACAAGCTGACGCATCGCTCAGCCGATACGGAAGTGCCTATGCAGCGTCTGCTCAAAGCGGTGGATGAGCAGCTGGTGTAAGAAGAAAGCTAGAAAAAGAAAAAGGCCCGACCCCTTTAAGCCCCCAGGGTCGGGCTGCTCACCTGTAAGAACATCGACACAAAATCTTTTACCATCCCAAGCCCCTCGGGAAAAATAAACGGTTTTGCAACGCGCTCTACAGAAGTGATTCCATTGTCAGCTGAAGGGAAAATAGCCGCCTCAAAAGAAACACGGAAGTCGGGAGGGTCTCAATGGGTGACTTAAATCAAAAAATCCGTATATTTACGCGTGTATTTACGTTAGAAGTAAAGCAACAGATTAAGCCCTGGAATGGTGCGAGAGAGTGTCCATAGCAGTAAGGTGATGTAGGCCGTACCCAGGCTCCATTGATACCAAACTAAAGCGCTGACTAGGCCAGGGACTTCGCGATCGCGCAGCCGAATATCACTAAAGCCAAATTTGAACCAGTTGTTAAGGCTGAAGTCATAGTAGTTTAGCCAGCTCCACTGGCGATCCATCAGCAGCGGCAAATATCGTTCGCGGTAGAAAGGAAACTGCGGAATGATGGGCAGCCGCGCAATGAGCACTTGCAGCTTCCTGAGCGCTCCGTTTTTAACGAAATAGCTGCTGTTCATGAAATCGTGATAGCGTCCTTGCTGATATAGCCGTGCTATAAGAATCACAGGTACCGGTAGCACAACTACGCCGATTGCTAGCAGCGTTCGTAGCGGATAGGCGCTGCACTGATATAGCACGCTTAGCGACAGTAATAGAATCACGCCACTACTCAATGCCATTGATATGACTTCCCACGACTTTGGCAAAATTGGAGTCGGTACCCACCGCCTAACGCGATCTACGCCCCAAAGCATCGTGCCGAACAACGTTGTAGCGACCAGACCCACGCTAAAAACGAGGCCTACGTTTGTTCCATAATTGCTCAGCAGCAGTAGCCCTGATAGCAGCAGCCAGCGGACTAGCCACTGGCTGCGACTAAGGAGTGTTACGGGTTTAGTCGTGATGCGATCGCGCACCTGTAAATACGTCGCCAAATCAATCTGATCAATCTCCAGCAAATCAGACCGGCTGACAAAGGGGCGACTCTCTTTATCAGCGGCTTTGCTAACGCGATTGATAACGGCGGCTACCTGGTCTGCGTTTAATCCTAGCTTCAGCAGCTGGCTAGGTCTGGCTTGATTGAGACTTACGCCAAAAATTTGTCGCCTAATTTGTGATAGCCGCAGGCGTTCAGTCGTGTATTCCAGCTGGTTAGCATCGCCCACCTGCTCTAGCAATCGAAAATTACGCACTAAGTTTCGCAGCACGGTCTCATTGCCGGACAGCGCAGGGACTGAAAACACCCGGCCAATTTGCCCGGGACTCCCTAAAACTTTGGCTTCACCCGCATTAAAGTCGAGATCGGCAACGTTAACAGTTACACCCTTGGCGAAAAGCGCATCACCAAAATCAACCTGACTCAGCACCTTTGCACCGCGCAGGCTGACCTGTCGCTGAAACTGAACTTGGCGAAAATTTGCGGCCGCTTCCAGCTGAGCGTTAGTGAGCAATAGCGACCGGTCGAACCGGCTTTTTTGAAAGCTGACGGCCTCATGAAAAACGGCCTGGTCAAAATCAGCATTCATCTGCCAGTGCGATCGCGCAAAGCTAGCGCTGTGAAAATCGGCCTGTGCAAAGCTCACGCCGCCTGCAAGACTGCCTTGAAAATCTGTCCCCTGCCAGCTAGATTTGCCTGCAAATGACGACTGCTGAAACCGGGCTCTGCTAGCAAATAGCGCCGAGCGAAAGCTACTCTCCTGCTGAAACTGTCCTTGGCTAAAGTCAGCGCTTTTGGCGAACTTTGCACCGTGCCAGTCAGCCATCTGTGTGAAGATCGCCCGGTCGGCCTCTACGGTGCCTAAGAAATATAGATCGGCTGCGCTAAATGCACCGCTGAAACAGGTTTGGCTGAGCAGCAGCGGCCCCTGAAATATAAACGTATCTAACTGGACGTTTTGAGGCTGAATGAGAAAGGTGCGCGCCAGCGCCTCTTTCGGTAAAACGGAGGATGAGACGGCGGTGCGACCTGATGACTTAACAGATTGATTGAAGGCCTCTAGCGTGGGCAGTGCTGTTCCACTGTAGGCCAGCATTCGCAGACTCAGCTGGGACAGGTTTAAGTCGCCTTGAATAAGGGCGTTACTTAAGTCCAGTCCTATGGGCTGAGCGCTATTGAGGCCTTTTTGCAGGTGCTGGTAAAACTGGTCGGCAAATACTGCGCCGCGAGTCTCAGCTGTGGGTGCTTTGTCTGAGCGGCTGAATTCTGAGCGTAGGTCGATGGTAAAGCCGGTTAAATCGATGACCTGTCCTCCGCTTTTGCGAACAGGGGCAGCGATTCGCTCGTCCAGTGTGGCGAGGCTCAGCGGTGGACGTGAGACCGTGCTGAGCGCTAAAGCATTTTGACGGCTACTCAGACTCTCGAAACTAAAAAGTGCGAGACAAATCGCAATGGCAACTATTGCTCGAATGGCCACTCGAATGGCTGGGGGCTGCACACTTTTTACCTACATGATCGCGCTTCGCTGCGCAGCTTACCGCGTGCCCAGCGGTCATCACAATTCTTATACAAATGTGAAGTAGTCCTGTTGGATGTGTTGAGAAAGGTAAACTAAAATCTAAATAAAAACAAAACTTAAATTACGAAATGCTCATTTTTATTAATCCTATCTTCCAAATTGCCACCTAACAAAGAGGTCTTAAAGTTGGCGAGTCCAAAGTCCGCCGTATCTAACGCGTTTAAAGTTGAAGACGCGACCATAGCAGAGCTACAAAGTGCCATGGAGCGCCAGGAGATCAGCGCGATCGCCCTAGTAGACTACTATTTAAAGCGAATTGAGCAGTTCAACAAACAGCTGAATGCAGTCATTTCAGTGAACGCGCGCGCTAGAGAAACGGCGATTTTGTTGGACAAGGAACGCACCGCTGGCAGGCTACGAGGCTCGCTTCACGGAATCCCGATTGTAATTAAAGACAATATAGATACGGCTGACTTGCCAACAACCGGTGGGTGCCTAGCGCTGAAAGACCTTCAGCCTAAGAAGGACGCCTTTGTGGTGATGAAGCTGAAAGAGGCTGGTGCCATTATTTTGGGTAAGGCCAATCTGCATGAGCTGGCCTGTAGCGGTGAAAGCGTCAGCAGCTTGGGCGGGCAGGTGCGCAATCCTTACAATCTTGGCTACACGCCGGGGGGGTCTAGTGGCGGTACGGCGGTGGCGATCGCAGCTAACTTAGCGGCGGCTGGATTGGGAACTGACGCTGTTAATTCTGTGCGATCGCCTGCTTCTGCCTGTAATGTTATTGGCCTCAAACCGACTACCGGACTAGTGAGCCGGGGCGGGCTGATGTCTTTGTGTTTGTCTCAAGATGTGATTGGCCCGATGGGTCGTAGCGTGGCAGATGTTGCCACGCTGCTTGAGCTGATCGGTACGGACGATCCTTGCGATCCGATGACGGCTCAAAGTACGGGTAAAAGTAGAAGCAACTATCGGGCCTGCTTAAAGGTGAGCGGGCTGAAGCAGAAGCGTTTAGGTGTTGTGCGCAGTCTATTTGGGGAGAGAAAAGCCCATCAAGAAGTGACTGGGATTGTCGATCAGGCGATTTCTACGATGGAGGAACTTGGCGCGCACTCAACGGTTGTTCCGGTGAACATCGACATTGACAAAATGGTGGAAGAACTGTCTCTGGTGGTACTAGAAGGTAAGCTGCACTTTGAACAGTATTTAGCGCAGATGGGTGAAGCTGCGCCGGTGAGTAGTCTTAAGGCGCTAATAAAAACAGGTAAGGTACATGCCTCTGTGCAGCCCCTGCTCAAGAAAATGCAGGCTGTTGATAGTCCGCTGGGTCAGGCTGAATACTGGCAGCGACTCTATTCTCGGCGGGTCGAGCTTCGTCAGCGGCTCACGTCTATTTTTCAGCACTACCGGCTAGATGCCTTGATATATCCACATCAGCGTCAGCTGGTTGCGGCTATCGGTAAGGCTCAGAAAGGCCGCAATGGCTTTTTAGCGGCGGCTAGCGGTTTTCCGGCGATCGCGATTCCGGCCGGATTCTCTAAAAAAGGGATACCTGTCGGTGTGGAGCTGATGGCTATGCCCTTTCAGGAGGCCAAGCTGTTGAAAATGGCCTATGCCTACGAGCAAAAAGCGAAGTGGCGGCGCAGTCCTCAGCTGATGGCTGACTAGCACGGCTAAACTGTTAGCTATGGACGAGCGCGCTATTCAAAAACAACCTTCTATTCAGACGCTATCACAAGAGATTGTCTCTTTGATGGCGGCAGGAGAGGTGATCGATTCTATCTCGGCCGTCGTGCGAGAGCTTGTAGAAAATGCGCTGGACGCCGGGGCGACTCGAATTTCGGTGAGCGTATGGCCGGAGCAGTGGCAAATTCGGGTGGCTGATAATGGCGGCGGTATGGACTTTGCCGATTTGCAGCGGGCGGCGATCGCACATGCTACAAGTAAAATCTCTAGCCGCCCCGATCTATTGAATGTTCGCAGCTTGGGCTTTCGAGGTGAAGCGCTACACAGCGTCTCTCAGCTGGCGCAGCTTGAAGTTTGTAGCCGCTCGCAGAGTGACGACTCTCAAGGTTTTTCTCAGGGCTTTCAGGTGAGCTATGGCCCGGAAGGCGAGGTGCATTCAGTGAAAGAAGTTGCGATCGCTCCCGGTACAGTCGTTACCGTCAACAACTTATTCAACAGCTGGACGGATAGACGACAGACGCCTGCTTTAGCTCAGCAGCTTAAGGCTGTTGTTCGACTGATTCAACAGCTGGCGTTATGCCATCCGCAAGTCATTTGGCAGCTAGAGAAAGACGATTCGCCCTGGCTGTCGCTGTGGCCGGGAAAAACGGCTAAAGCACTGATGCCGCGAATGCTGCGGAACGTGCATGACACTGATATTGAGGAACTGCGAACAGATGGTGTTTATGTTGCCGTGGGCCTGCCCGATCGCTGTCACCGTAGGCGACCTGACTGGGTGCGAGTGGCAATTAACGGGAGACCGGTTGAAGTAAGTGAACTTTCTTACGCGATTATCAACAGCTTTCGCCGGACATTGCCGCGCGATCGCTATCCTGTTTGTTTTTTGCATCTCACCCTACCGCCTACACAGCTCGACTGGAACCGGCATCCGGCAAAGTCAGAGATTTATGTGCAGGGGTTAGAGGAGGTGTGCGATCGCGTGACCACTGCCATCAACAGTATCCTCAACGCTAGCAACCTTACTGAAACGGCCCAAACCTACAGAGCCACTAATTTAATCAAAGCCGCTGAACAAGCGGGCGACTACATCGTTTCACGGCAGGTGCAGCCTGAGATTATTGCTGAAACGACGGTTGATTTATCGGATACTTTGCCAGTGGGTGGGCCGGTTGAGCTGAAGGCGATCGCCCAAGTCCACAATACTTACATCCTCGCCGAGCACATAGGCGGGCTCTGCCTGATAGAACAACATATCGCTCACGAGCGTGTTCTTTATGAACAGCTACAACAGCGCTGGCAAATGGTAACCCTTGAGTCTCCTATCGTCTTAAGCGATTTAAAGCCAGAACAAAGAGAACGCCTTATTGAGATTGGCATAGACGTATCTCCTTTTGGTGAGAACCTGTGGGCTGTTCGCAGCGTGCCCGAGTCATTAAAGGAGAGAGAAGACTGTGCTGATGCAATTAAAGAACTTAGTCAGGGTGCGAATTTGGAAGCGGCATTAGTGGCAACTGCCTGCCGTACAGCGATTCGTAATGGGACGGCTTTGAGCCCAGAAGAAATGCAGGCTTTGGTGAACCAGTGGCAAAGGACAGAGCGATCGCGCACCTGCCCGCACGGACGACCCATCTGCCTTACGCTTACCGAATCCGGCCTTGCTCGATACTTTCGTCGCAGCTGGGTTATCGGCAAAAGCCACGGCATATAAGCTCTCGCCCGACTGCACCGCACAACGTTGTGCGCCTCAAAGTCCATAGAGATGCTGAAGCATTCTATTCGACTACTGATTCACTATCTTAAGTTTTGGGAGGTTCCCATCCCTTGTAGATTCATCCCCTAACTCAGCAACGCCAAAAATCGAGTCTCTATTTCAGCGACAGTAAGAGGCGGAGAAAACAAGTAGCCTTGACCAAGTTTGCAGCCCAGCTGCTGTAGCTGTAGCAGCTGCTGTGGTAGCTCAATACCTTCTGCTACAGTTGTTAAGCCAAGTTTATCGCCCAAAGCAATAATCGTACTCACTACCTGATAATTGCCGTTTTCCGCCTGCATTTGACTCACAAAAGATTTATCAATTTTAAGAGTATGCACAGGTAGCCGATGAAGATAGTTAAGCGATGAGTAGCCAGTCCCAAAGTCATCAATGCTGATTTGAATGTTTCTGGACGCTAGCTGAGCTAATAAATCAATTGTTTGGTCGATGTCCTCAATCAGCATACTCTCAGTGATCTCTAAAATGAGTCCGTCACCTGTTATTCCGGTCTTAGCCATAATGTCATCAACCTCTTGAAGCACATTAGTATTACGCAAACCTTGAGCCGAAAGGTTGATACTAATTGAGAGCGGGAAACAGTCTGAAAACCGAGATTGCCAATCAACTATTTGCTGACAAGCTTGAGCTAATACCCAATGGTCAATCCGTACAATTAGCCCCATTTCTTCAGTTACTGAGACAAAATTATCAGGTGAAATGAGGCCGCGTGTCGGATGCTTCCAGCGTATTAAAGCTTCGAATCCAACCAGGTGATTATTAGAGATCTCAAATATCGGCTGATAGTACACAATAAACTCTTCTTGTTCGAGTGCCCTACGTAACTCTGTTTCTAAAGAAAGCCGAGTCTGCGCTTGAATATGCATCGACACATCAAACAGCTGGTAAGCGTTTTTCCCTTGCAACTTAGCGCGATACATAGCAATGTCAGCATCGCGGATGATATCAGAAGCCTGATGATAATCCGGCGTACCCAGCACAATACCCATACTTAAGGTGGTGAAAATCTCATGCTGTTCAATGATGAATGGCGTTTGACAATCTGCTAAGATTCGCTCGGCAATTTGAATCACGGTTTCTAGCTCGCGAGTATCCTCTAGAAGAATCACGAATTCGTCCCCTCCGAGCCGAGCTACTAAGTCGATATCTCGCAAGTGTGTTTTTAGATTTTGCGCTATCTTCGTGAGCAGCTGATCTCCAATCGTATGGCCTAGACTATCGTTGATAAGCTTGAATCTATCTAAGTCTAGAAACAAGAGAGCATATTGGTAGGTTTCATAACGCCGAGCTTTGTTAAGCGTAAGTTCAAGCCGCTCCAACAGAAGCGTACGATTTGGCAAGTCAGTTAAGGAGTCATGCAAAGCATTGTATGTAACTAGCTCTTGAGCTTGCTTGAAGTTGCTAATATCGGTAATGGTGCCTACGTAGCCGACTATCTGACCATCGGTATCTTTTTCAGCATCGATCTGTCCGTAAACCCAAGTTACCTTCCCGTCGGAACGTCGAAGGCGATATTCGAGCTGACAAGATTGATTTTTCTGTCTCAGTCGAGTCCATTCAGCAACAACTTGGCTGAAGTCGTCAGGATGTATCCCTTGTTTCCAATCTTCTCCCACCGCTGATGATGATGAGATTCCGACCATCTCACACCAGCGTTCATTGGCATAGGTACAAAGTCCCGCTACGTTAGTCCGAAAAATTCCTACTGGCACTGCTGCTGCTAGCGTAACGTAGCGTTGTTCACTTGCTTTGAGAGTGATGGCAGCTTGGCGTTGCGAAGTGAGATCTCGGAATAGCCATCGAAAGCCAATAAGTCTATCTTCGTAGTCGCGCACAACTGCAACCGTAAAATTTGCATAGAGAAGTGGCCCTTGAGAAGGTTGCAAGCACAAGTCGATATTCTGCAACGTTGCCCCTCTTTGCAAACGATTGAGGAGGGTATAGAAGCGCTGCCGATCTGTAGGTGCCATCAGAACGACTAATGGACTACCTAGAAGATTACTTCGACGTTGGTTCAGGAGGTTCGCCGCCATCAGATTAACTTGCTTGATCAAACCATGGCGATCGGTAACGATATAGCCATCTGGAGCTAGGTCAAACAGCTCAAAGTATTGCTGTCGTTCTGCTGACAACATGTCCTGGGCAACTTGTAGTTCAGCCTGCTGGGTAGATAGCTCTTCTGAGAGTGTGTGCACCTCTTCGAAGGCAACTGATAGCTCTTGTATGACTTGAGCAAGGTGAGCCGGTGGGATTAGCTCGTTTTGCCGGCTTAGTGTTAATAGCTGGCGTAGCGTCCGCTCGCATTTGTGAATAAAAAAATCTAGATATCCCGCCATGGCTCTACTACTTTACGCGTCCCGGAATTCAACTGGGTTTCAGACAGATTGTTAGTAGGTCTAGTCCAGATATCTCACGTAGTGACGATGTTGTAATCCCTACAAAGGCTGTATCTCTGTCTGTCTTAATAAAACTGTTTAAAGTCAAGACGAAAGCTTGAGTTAACTCGCAGGAAAACATTCATAAAATCAGTGTCGAGTCTCGATCAGGTAAAACCTGACGCTGATTCCATCAAACCTGACTGAGCTTGTCGCTGGAAGAGGGCTTTCTAGTCATACAGCGATCTCAGCGGTCAAAGCGGTACATGCTATGTTCCTATAGCGTTGTTGTGGCCCAACAGCTTACGCTTAGCTCTATCTTGCTTTGGAATCTCAAAAATCACGTTAAAGATGCGACGATGCGTACCTGGCGGGCAGCTAATGGTATCGACCGCGTGCCAAGCATCAGGCTGATTTTTGAATAAAAAGCTACGGTTATCCATAACTTCTACAGCCTCTACCGTGCCAAAGTTGGAAATTTCAGGATTCATCCCTTCGTAGTCTTTGTCTCCTAGCACTAGCGTAGAGCCACCCCATTCTTTCTTCCAGTCGCTGGACGTGTTGAAGTAGAAGATGTGCGTGCCAGCTTTGCTGTTGCCATCGACGTGAGGAGAAACTGAACGGTCTGCTGTTGCAACATGCCACGCGTAGCGGGTTGTGAAGCTGCTGACGCCAAGAAGATCGCAGATGAACTGGAGATAGCTGGCGTCGGTGAGTAGCGCATCCATAAAAGCCTGCCAGGTAGGAGAAAGTTGTTCATGGCGGATAATGCCTTTCTCTGGCTGGCGTTCTAGCGCGGTGTATACAGTCTCTTCGTAGGCGAGATAGTAGCGGTCGTGGGGGCGCTGACCGTAGTTTCGGGCCATGCCTTCGTGCTTTTCAAAAAAGTCTAAGGCAGGAAATTCGGCGTATAGGTTGTTGAATGTGCCTTCAGTTAAAAGAGACTTGAAGTTGTACCAGGGAAACGGCTGTCGGTGAATGAAGTCTTCTTTATTGAAGCTTTTGATGAGCTGCTGGTTGAAGCAGTTAGGAGCAGGAGACCGTGAGTTGAATACTCGCTTTAGAGGAATAAAAGGGTTCATAAGGGAGGGTACCTTTGATGCTTTTGCTATCGACCCACTTTTTTACCCTTTTGTTGCCTGCGTAGCGATCGCTTACCCGCCTTATACAAATCAATTAGCGGCTTCGGCATTCTCTTCTTCAGCTTTTTCTTCACCGACTGCTGAAAGGTTGTTACTTTTGGCTTTCTGCTAGGAATGTGCCCGACTGGCTGAGCCCGACTGATCTTTTGAGGTGGTAAAAAGACTTCGCCAGGACGCTCCTTGTAGTTTGTGCCAGCGCTTTGATGAAACAGAACTTCGTGATTAGGGCGACCGTTACTGTAGTAGTACAGGGCTAGCGATCGCCGCCTCACATCTTCCGGACAGGTCAAAGGATTCGGCAGTCCGTGATACGAATGATCTGTGGTTGAAAAAATCACCGTCTTATTAAAAGCAGGCGGCATCTTGACGAACTGGTTTTTCATTTCGCTATCCCACAGCTCTAAGTGACCGCCCCAGCTGTCCTGCCAGTCTTGATTAAGATAAATCAGCATATTCAGCCGCCGATCTAGCTTCAGCTTTTTGTTCCAGTTAAAGTCCGTGTGCATCTTCAAAAAGCCGTCACGGGCCATCTCATGCACGCCGCCCCCTTCAAAATGTGGGTCGGGAATAACGCCTTCTATGCCGGTCAGCGCTTCTAAAAACAAACAGAACCTGGCCGAGCAAAGGTCGATTAAAAAACGTCTAGCGGTTGGCCCCATTGCCTGTGGATCAGGCGTGGCAAATTTTTTAACAGAGCCGTAAAAGTTTTTAGCGATCGGATGCTCTAAATTTTTAACGTCTTGCAGTACGTCTTCTAGCAGCGCGTTGTCAAACAGGTTATCGACAATGAGGTGAGGAAACGGTGCGCTGTTGAGGTACTTTTGCCGCTGGCCTTCTCCGAATGCAATGAGCTTCTGAGTCCCTGCCTCTGAAAGGTCGAGCGTTTTGATAGCTGGCGTTTCGGTGTACTGCGTGAGGGCAAACGGTGAAGGAGACATGACTGTAAGGACTAAAGGCTCGGTAAAGCATCGCTTGAGTGAGCATTTTAAGGGTATGGTGCGTAAAAATGCGAGGTGACCTATGACAATTTCAGAAGATGCGCTGGCCGTGCAGCTGGCAAACGTTAGGCTGCTGGTGCTAGATGTTGACGGTATTTTGACCGACGGTGGCCTGTATTACACCGAGTCGGGAGAGATTATCAAAAAGTTTAATGTGAAGGATGGTTTGGGCATTAAGCGGCTGATTGCCTCAGGCGTGGATGTGGCCATCATTTCAGCGAACTCCTCTGAGGCCACGCTACATCGAGCGCAGCGGTTGAACGTTCAGCACGTTTTTATTAACGTAAAAGACAAGCTTGGGACACTCAAAGAGCTGTGCCTAAAGCTCGATATTGATTTGGCACAAGTCGCTAGTATGGGAGACGACATGAGCGATTTACCGGTGATGAAGGCGGTAGGCGTGCCGATGACGGTGGCCGATGCGATGGCCGAAAACATCGCCTGCGCGATGCATGTAACACAAAGAGCGGGCGGGCAGGCGGCTGTTCGTGAGGTGTGCGATCGCATCATCGCCGCTCAATCAACCGCAGCCCAGAAATAAAGCTCAACAATTAAGCATCCCAAAGCCAAAGCAGAAGCAGGTTCTTCTCACGTGCTATCTACCCCGCCGATCAAAATCTACTTAGGAACGCAGCTAGAGCAAAGCCTAGCCGTAGAGGTGCTTGCCTATTCAATCGCGAGCCATACGCATCAGCCTGTGCAAATTACGCCGCTATACGAGGCCATCGAAGCCGCAGGCATCCAAGTTCCTACGCCAAAAGATCCTCAGCTTAGGCCGCGTACGCCCTTTACCTTTCAGCGCTTCGCCATTCCAGCACTTTGCCAATATCAAGGCAAAGCAATCTATCTCGACTCAGACATGCTGGTGTTTCGAGATATCAGCGAAGTTTGGCAGCAGTCGTTTGTTCAAGAAAGCGGAGAGGCTGCTGATTTACTTTCGGTGCCGGAGCCGGTTGGATCGGGGCGATCGCCTCAATACAGCGTCATGTTTCTCAACTGCGAGCAGCTCGATTGGGACGTATCAAAGTTAGTAAACCAGTTAGAGCGGGGAACTTGGAGCTATCAACAGTTCGTCTTAGAAATGAGTCCTGCTGCTAGCAAAGTCGCCACGCTGCCGCCCGGTTGGAATGATCTTGAACGTTACGAACAGAATAAAACTGCGCTTTTGCACTACACCGACATGCCGCGTCAGCCGTGGCTTTCGGTGGTGAATCCGCTGTGTGCGATATGGTGCAAGGCTTTGATAGAAGCTGTTGCTGAGGGTGCGATCGCTCGCGATTCAGTGATTGATTCTATAGAAAAAGGCTGGGTGCGACCTTCTTTACTGCATCAGGTCGATAGCGGTATTGCTGACCCACAGCAGCTGCCGACAGATGTTTTACAGCGCGATCGCCACACCTTTTTACCCCCTCACATCTGGCAAAAGTATCTGCGTTATCCCGCCTTGCAAGGAAAGCGATCGCGCCAGTGGTTTAGCCGCGCCTATAGCACCCTCAGGCCCAGCGCCCAGCGTGTGGGCATCGCCGCGGAGGTAAGCTGATGACGGTGGATGCCGGGGGCGAGCTAAAGATAGATATTGAATACGATGTGCCCGAAAAGCTACAGCCAGAAGACCTACAGCCAGAAGACCTACAGCCAGAAGGTTTACCGGCAGCGCCAGCGCTAACCCCACCACCGCTGTATTTTGTCATCGTCAACTACTACAGTGCGGCGCTTGTTAGCGACTTAATGCACTCTCTAGAAGCCAATCAGGGCATTGTCATTGTCAATAATTCGCCTACCGATCGTGTTATTCACGGGCTGGCGGATCAATCCTACGCAGGCGGGCAGGTCACGGTGATAGATGCCCCCGAAAACGGTGGGTTTGGTGCTGGCTGCAATATCGGCCTGAAGTGGATTTATCAGCGATCGCCTCAAGCCCTCGTGTGGCTAATCAATCCTGATACGCAGCTGCTTCCCCAAGCAGTTGCCACTGTCCGCAGCTGCTTTAATCAAAGTTTCAATCACGGTGAGATTGCCATTTTGGGCACCCCCATTTTAGATACTGCTGGCAAGCTATGGTCTGGCGCGGGCAGATTCAATCGCTGGACAGGATCGACTAATGCGCACTACAAGGCCGTTGCTGATAACTTGGGTCGCCCTGCACCTGCTAGATGGGTCAGCGGCTGTAGCATGGTGCTCAACCTATCGGTGCTGGGTCACTGTCCTCAGTTTGATGAAGTTTACTTTTTGTACTACGAAGACAGCGACCTGTGCGAGCGCTACTATCAGCAGGGTTATGCAATTGCGATCGCCCCGGTTCCCTTAGTCGTCCACGCCGTCTCTAGCATCACGGGCCGCTACACCCAGCCCAAATATATGCACGCTACCTTCAGCAAGCTCACCTTCCTTCGCCGCCACGCTACGCCGCTGGCTCTGGGACTCAATCTAATTTATCTATTCATCAAATCGCTGATACTGAAGCTGAGCAATCCCGCCGCCGCAAGAGGGCGCTGGGCAGGCATAATGCATTTTCTAAAGACTCCGCGATCGCGTCCACCTGGCATGCCAGATACCGACAGTCATCTTGCCAAATATCCCTTAACAGACAGTCGCCTAGCAGAGTGAACGCATGTTGATTAATCTGGCCTACCTTATCGAGCGGCCAACTGGAACCACCGCCTATGCGCTCAACTTACTGCCCTACCTACAGAAGCTTTCACCCACTTACTTAGCGACGCCTGCCAGCAGACTCGATAGTCGCAAGCCTGAATACATTGCCGTACCAGACAACATGACGCAAGGCACGCTAGGCCATGCGCGTCGTCTGGCGTGGACTCAGCTTCAGCTGCCTAAGTTTTGCAAAAGCGATCGCCTGCTGTTTTCGCCCATTCCCGAAGCCCCGCTATCAGTTAGAAACCGCCGCTACCAATCAGTTGTTACCTTTCACGATCTCATCCCACTGCGCTTTCCTGAAATGTTCGGTGCAATCAAGTACTACTATCGCCACTACGTACCTCAAGTCCTCGCCCAAGCCGATCAGATCCTTTGCAATAGCGAAGCCACCGCTCGCGATGTCTCTAGCTTCTACAACCTTCCTGCTCATAAAATAACGACGATTTTACACGCTTACAATGAGCACCATTTCCGGCCTGTCTCGTCGCCCATAGCGCAGCTCAAGGCTCAGCTATCCAATAGTTCAGGTAACTTTGATATCACCGCACGGCCATACTTTCTCATGGTGGGTCGGCATGCGCCCTACAAGAATATTAGGACAGCGATCGCTGCCATAAAAGCATCGCCAGACCACGTTCTAATCATTGCTGGGCCTGAAGACCCTCGCTACACGCCCGGTCTCAAAGCACTCGCTGATGATATGGGTGTATCGGCGCAAGTTCAGTTCGTGAGCTATGTGCCTTACGCGCAGCTACCGGCTTTGATCAGTGGGGCGATTGCCCTAATTTTTTCGAGCCTATGGGAGGGCTTTGGCGTACCCGTACTAGAAGCGATGGCCTGCGGTACGCCTGTGATTACTTCAAAGCTGGCTTCTCTTCCTGAAGTGGCGGGAGAGGCGGCTTATTTTGTTGCAAATCCTGAGAATGTGGAAGAACTGGGGCGAGCTATGGAGGCGATCGCTGCCGATACACAAATGCAGCGGCAGCTTAGTGAAGCGGGCCTACAGCGAGCCAAGCAGTTTAGCTGGGAGAAAACGGGGGAAGCTACGGCAGAGGTGCTGCGGCACTATTTATAGCATCACTTCCTATGGCTTCACTTCAGACAGCTGAGATGAAGATGACTGAGGCTGAGAAGTGCGAGGCCTTGCCGAGCGAAGGGACAGCTTGCGCTGCACTGACAGAAACCCGCGTACCGGAAACTCTCGGATTTGGTGAATGGTTAAGTTCCAGATATAGCCGTACTGAGGGAAGCATCGCAGCAAAATAATCTCTGCAAAAATATAGAAGCGGCCTTTCCGACGATGCTCAGGTGGATTGTCCTCCACGCGTAGCTGTGCGGGATATGGCAGCTTGTGACCGATGACCTGCTCAGGCTGAGCTGCGTCATAGAACTTGGCCTGCAACGCTAGTCCTAGCAGCCGATCTAAGCACCAAAAGGGCAGATATTTAATTGGGCCAGCGAGCGTGAGTCCCTTCATAATGTCGGCCAAGGCTTCTTGTACCATGGCGTTTACCCAAACCTTTTTGTCAAAGTTTTCGGTATGAGGGCCGAGGTGATCGCGGCGGCCCTGCCCAATGCAGCGCAGATCGAACCGACTGTGCATGGGGGCAACTGGAATTTCCAACATGCGGCCTTCTGCTTCGTACAGCCGCAGATTATTGTCGGCTTTGCGGCACACTGGAATTGCTTTCAGGTCTGTTGGTAAATCGCCCCAGGGCGCCTGCAAAGCTTTCTCATCACCGTAGGCGTATTCTTGCTTGGCTAGGCGCATCACCCAGCTATCGGGGAACTGCTGAAAGTATCTTTGGGCGATCGCAGGCACTTCAGGGTTAATGTACTCATCGCAGTTAAACGTCAGCACGTAGGTACCGGTGGCATTAATCAAACCCGTAAGCCGCTGCACAATCTCGCCGCGAAAAGGACTCACGATCTGACGCATTCGAGCATCACTCAATCGCTCAGGAACAGCACCGGGCGGATGTACCAAAATAAATTCCACACCGCCTTCAGCACCGCTTTCAACCAGAAGCAGGCTCTCAAACCAGGCCGCAGGCACCCCACTTCTCATAGGCACAACGATGGAGAGAAAAGGGGAGGTCATCAGGAATTGCCCATTGAAGAACGTCATCTCCTTTAGCTTTCCCAATAGCCTCTCACAGACACCGCTGAACCTGAGTAACCACGGGCCTTTCGCTACGATTATCCAGTCAGATCGAATTCTTCTTGAAACCCTTATATACGCGCCTACATATATGCGGTAAATATTAGTAAATTCCACTGATAACAGCGAACTCTCTCGGCTAGCGCTGGTCGTTAATTACGGATACGCTTGTCGTAAAGCCATCAGCGGGCTACTACATCACCCACTTAGAAATTTCAAAATGCAGATTACGCAAACCAAAATTCCCGAGGTCGTGGTTATTGAGCCGCGTGTCTTTCAAGACGAACGCGGCTTCTTTTTAGAAAGCTTTAACCAAAAAGCTTTTGATGAGGCGATTGGCGGCCACTACGCGTTTGTGCAAGATAACCATTCTTCGTCAGTATCGAACATTCTTCGCGGGCTACATTATCAGGTCAAAAACGCACAGGGAAAGCTGGTGCGAGTAGCCGTCGGCAGTATTTACGATGTCGCTGTTGACATTCGTAAGGGATCGCCTACGTTTGGCAAGTCAGTCGGTAAAATCCTTAGCGCAGAAAATAAGAAGCAGCTTTGGATTCCACCCGGATTTGCGCATGGCTTCTACGTGCTTTCTGAGACTGCCGATGTACTTTACAAAGCCACCGATTTCTATAGCCCAGAGTACGAGCGCAGCATTGTTTGGAACGATCCAACCTTGAATATTCAGTGGCCTACCGCCGGTAAAACGCCTATCCTCTCGGGTAAAGACGCGGACGGCGCAACCCTTGATTCGGCTGATTTGGTTGACTACGCTGACTTCTCAGGAGCCGAATCGGATGAGCCCTAACGTATTGCTTATTGGCGCGCAGGGTCAGGTCGGTCAGGAGCTAGTTAAAGCGCTAGCTCCGTTGACTGAGACGCTAGGCCCAATGACGGCTGTAGGTCGGCAGGAACTTGACTTGACGGATTTGGATGCGATCGCCCAAAAAGTCGCCACCGTTCAACCCACCCTGATTATCAACGCCGCCGCCTACACCGCCGTAGACAAAGCCGAAACTGAACCGGAGTTAGCCCACCGAATCAACGCAGAAGCGCCTAAGGTACTAGCCGAATCTGCGGCAAAATGTGGTGCAGCGCTCGTACATATCTCAACCGACTATGTATTTGATGGATCTGCTGGTTCGCCCTATTGCGAAACCGACGCGACCGGCCCTGTCAGCACGTATGGGAAAACCAAGCTTGCGGGCGAAGCGGCCATTCGCGAAGCGCTAGAAGCCCACATTATTTTACGGACGGCCTGGGTGTACGGCACGCAGGGCAAAGGCAACTTTCTCAAGACGATGCTGCGCTTGGGTGAATCACGAGAGGCCCTGAGCGTGGTTGAAGATCAAATTGGCTCGCCAACTTGGGCCAAAGATATTGCTGAGGCGATCGCTCAGCTCAGCCCGCAGCTAGCCAACCAACCTAGTGATCAGATCACAGAACTTGCGGGCACATACCACTTTACTAACAGTGGCGTTGCGAGCTGGTACGACTTTGCTATAGCCATTTTTGAAGAAGCTAAAGCACTCAACGTCCCGCTCAAAATTCAGACGGTAGCCCCCATTACAACCGCTGACTATCCAACCCCCGCCCAGAGGCCAGCCTATTCTGTCCTGAATTGCCAAAAGATCGCCCGAACTTTAGGACATCGCTCTCCTCACTGGCGCATCAGCCTGCGGGCCATGCTCAAAGAATTTACGGCTTAATTCTCCAGACTCAAAACTTCAGACACCTAAAGAACATTAGAAGGAATTAGGAAACTCGCATGAAAGCACTGATTTTATCGGGCGGTAAAGGCACTCGCCTTAGACCGCTGACCTACACAGGTGCAAAGCAGCTGGTACCTGTGGCGAACAAGCCTATCCTTTGGTACGGCATCGAGAGCCTAGTCGCTGCGGGCATTACCGAAATCGGCATTATCGTTAGCCCCGAAACTGGGCCAGAAATTGAAGAAAAAACGGGCAAAGGCGATAAGTTTGGAGCCAGCATTACCTATATCCCTCAAGAAAGCCCTGATGGCCTTGCCCACGCCGTTAAAATTGCTCAGCCTTTCTTAGGTGATTCGCCTTTTGTCATGTATTTAGGCGACAACCTCATCCAAGACCAGCTAGAAGAGTTTGTCCTAGATTTCAAAAAGAAGCCTTTAGGCGCAATCATTATGCTAAAGCAGGTCGCTAATCCAACTGCGTTTGGCGTGGCCCAAATTGCGGATGACGGCAGCGTGATTAAGCTGGTTGAAAAACCGAAAGACCCACCGTCGAACTTGGCTTTGGTCGGCGTGTATTTATTCTCTCCTGAAATTCACCAGGCGATCGCTCAAATCAAACCCTCAGCTCGCGGTGAGCTAGAAATCACCGATGCCATTCAGCAGCTCATCACCACAGGCCAACCTGTCGAGGCCAAAGAGCTATCTGGCTGGTGGCTAGACACGGGTAAAAAAGACGACCTGCTAGAAGCTAACCGCATCATTTTAGATGAATACCTCACAGACGCCTCTGTGCTGGGTGAGGTTGATGAGCAAAGCAAAATCAGTGGACGGGTGGTGATAGGTAAAGGCTCGAAGCTGACTAACTGCACCGTACGCGGCCCGGTGGTAATAGGTGAAAACTGCATGCTAGAAAACTGTTTTGTGGGTTCCTACACCAGCATCGCTGACGGCGTGAGCATGGCTGATATTGAAATTGACCACAGCGTCGTGCTTAAAGAAGCCACTATTTCGGGCATTCAGCGGCGTATTGTCGATAGCCTGATCGGAGCGCGTGCCAAACTCACCATTACGAACCACCGGCCTAAAGCACTGCGATTTCTGATCGGCGATGACTCTAAAATTGAGCTGACTTAAGAAGCTGTTGTTACAGCATATGTTTGCTGTGACCTTTTGATCCTATTCTCTGTCCTTATTTCCTAAATAACAATGTCAAAACGCGTCCTTATTACCGGCGGTGCCGGGTTTATTGGTTCTAACTTTGTTCACCACTGGTGTGAAAATCATGAAGGTCGAGTAATTGTTCTCGATATTTTGGGCTATGCCGGAAATAAAGAAAATCTGGCAGACTTAGAGGGTGAAGACAGGTTTCGCCTAGTGAAAGGAGACATTTGTGATAGTGATCTCGTGGCCTCCATTCTTAAAGAAGAAGAGATTGATACGGTCATTCACTTTGCCGCTGAATCTCACGTCGATAGATCTATTCTTGGCCCAGCGGCCTTTGTTCAAACTAATGTAGTTGGCTCTTTCACTTTATTAGAAGCCTTCCGCAATCGCTGGCAAGACAAAGATAAGCCTGAAGACTATCGTTTCTTACATGTCTCTACCGATGAGGTATATGGCAGCTTAGAAGCTGACGATCCAGCCTTTACAGAAACAACACCTTACGCGCCTAATAGCCCATATTCTGCGTCAAAAGCAGGCAGCGATCACCTCGCCCGTGCTTACTTTCACACCTACGGTATGCCTACGCTAATTACAAACTGTTCTAACAACTACGGCCCCTATCAGTTCCCTGAAAAGCTGATTCCGCTGATGTGTTTGAACATTTTGCTGGGTAAGCCTTTGCCAGTATATGGTGATGGCCAGAACGTGCGTGATTGGCTACACGTGAGCGATCACTGCTCAGCGATTGACACCGTTTTGCACAAAGCAAATCCTGGCGATGTGTACAACATCGGGGGTAATAATCAGGTTAAGAACCTAGATATTGTTCATCAGCTATGCGACTTGATGAGCGAGCTAGCCGGAGACCTGCCGACGACACCTCGTGACTTAATTACTTTCGTCACCGATCGCCCTGGGCACGACCGCCGCTACGCTATGGACATTTCCAAAATTGAGCGTGACTTAGGCTGGACGCCTGCCTACAACTTTGAAACGGGCCTTAAGCAAACCGTGGAATGGTACCTGAATAACCGGGAGTGGTGGCAGCCCTTGCTTTCTGAGGAGTACAAGGGCTATTACGACAATCTGTATGGCGATCGCTAAATGAAATAGCGAAACAAACTCACGGCCTCTCTAGACCAAGCGCCGTGAGTTTGAACTACAGTGCAGCCGATAGTGTGTCTAAGGTAGCGATTCGCGGCTCTTTAGATTCACTCACTAAAAAATACTCTAAGCCCATCACAACGGGGCCACGATTTTCAGGCGATTTGTGGCCTCGAAGAGAACTCACCTTTTGTTCAGATCGCTTCGCCTTAACCCCGTCGGAGTCAGTCTCTGCAATCTCTGAGAGTCTACGGCTTAGGTATTCTATTCTTTGATTTAGGTACGTAACCTGCCTGCCTAAATCATTCAGTTCTGCGGGATGCTCATGCTCGTTGACCTGGCCTGTTTCAGTGCCCGGTTGAGCGTTTGGATCTTGATCCTCTTGAGCGTCAGAAGATGCTTTAGCATCCAGGTCACTAAGCTTAAATGTGTCAAGGCTCAGAACGGTTTGACACCAGGCGTCTCTGTAGAAGCGCTGAGTACTATCAGCGCCTGAAAGGTGAGCTGTTGGGTGAAGTCCACCTCTAATCGGAGAGGTCGTAAAGTCTTCAATTTGCTCACTTAAGTATGCCAGGAAGCCAGAGTCTAGAGGTTCTAAACGGACACCAGGCCTAGAAACATCTTGTTCTGTACCGCCAAACAGCAGTGAGTCGTCCAGATTAACTAGCCCACCGGCTTCTGCTTTGGCCTGGAGCGCCTTATAGTCAGAGCCGCCGAATACTTTGACACGGGGTACTGACTGCGGGGGCACTGACTGTGGATACACTGCGCCTGCACCCAGTGTATCCTGCGTTTCAATTACAGGACTTGCTGCTACAACAGGGCTGACGGCCGCGCTGTTTACAGCTTTACTGAGAGCTTTACTGAGGGCTTTACTGAGGGCTCTATCAACGGCACTTTCGTTTGGCTTGTGAGTATCTTTAGCTGCCGTACGAGATTGAATGCTAGGTGCAGCGGGTGCAGCAGGGGGGCGGGCGATCGCCGCCTGATGAGCTGTCTTTGTTTTGCTAGCGTTATCTTTAGCCCGCTGGGCTTGAATACGCTGAATGTCTGCAAGTCTTTGGCCGCGATCGCTAGTGCTCTTTAACTGACCACGCGAATCTCTTTCAGCAGCAGGTCTAGCTGTCGAACGCGCTGCCTTTTGATCAGATGAAACGGTCGCGCGTTTGAACCGTGGGTTTTGAATGCGCTTTAGCTCAAGACTGAGGCTGCTGAGTTCGGTTTGCAGGGCAAATGCTTCATTAGCCGCATCGCCAATAAAAGAGTCTAGAAGGATGCTGCCGGTAGAGTGACGGGCGGTTGGATTGGTATCTGCAAGCGCTTCTGAAATGATTTGAGAAAGCACTTTAGAGCCTGCGGCCAGTGGAATAATTGTCTGAGCTTCGCCCATAACGGGCACGACACCAGAAAAGACACTGTTCCTGTTATTACTGCTCATTAGACGTTTTACTTCGCTGAAGGAGGGCGCGTTTCTCTAAAAAATCTGCTTAACTTCAATAGACGTACGAGTGGCCTACTTTTATCCCACTTCATAAAAAACAGACATTTCAGTAATAATACTGACACAATATAGGTTTAACAAGCCGCATTTTAATACATTTACCTGCGGTAATTACTGAAGCGCTTTTTCTCTAGATTTTAATCTTTCGCTTTTGAGCGGTGTAGATGTCGTGTTCATCTGTATGTTTGTATGCCCGAGCGCTCAGCTTGAGTCTCTACTTCCAAGAATATTTCTTGATAGTTCAATGGTTCAAAGCGTGCCGAAGCGGTAGCCTTTGCCATAAACCGTATGAATCAGCGTAGATTGTCCTGGCTGCTCTACTTTCTTTCGCAATAGACGCATTTGTGCGGCTAAAGCATTACTGCTAGGCGTAGCGCCCTTGCCCCATACCGCATCGTAAATTTGTGCGTGCGTGTGAAGCTGATTGGGCGATCGCATCAAATAGGCCAGCAGCTGCACCTCTTTTTCCGACAGCTCAATCGTGCTGTCACCTCGACTCGCACATTGATTCTCAATGTTTAACGTCAGATCTGCGCAGCGAATTACCGTCGCGGTTTGCGCAGGCAGGTCACCCTCAGCTCGATTGGCTTCTAAAGCAGGCGGACGACGCAGCAGTGCGCGAACGCGGGCGAGCAGTTCCCGCAGCTCAAAAGGCTTCACCAGGTAATCGTCTGCCCCTGCATCTAAGCCTTCTACCCGGTCATCTAGGGTGTCTTTTGCCGTTAAAAATAATACCGGCGTGGTTTGCCCATGCGATCGCACCTCTAGGCAAATGTCTAGCCCACTTTTACCGGGCAGCATCCAGTCTAATATCAGCAGATCGTACTGGCCTGCGATCGCCATGTCACAGCCCGCTTTTCCCTCTGCGGCCACCTCAACTGTGTAGCCCTGGCGATGCAGCAAGCGGCTCAATGGATCGGTCAGTTCTACTTCGTCATCAACTAATAAAATTCGCATTGGACGAGACTGCTTGACACGGGGTCTTTTGAAAAGAATAGTGCACGGTGGTTAAATACACGCACAGGACTGTCTTTAGTCAGTTCTAAGGGTTGCAGAGAATTTATAAAACGCAGTGATCGGGATTTCTTTTGAAGATGAATAATTTTAGCTTAGGCCAGCTGACGGATCGGTGGGCGTTTGGAGTCGCGATCGCAGCGGCTACAGGTATCTCTGTGGCCATGACAGGTACTGCGCAAGCAGCCTCGTTTACCGCAGATATCACGGGCGATCAGGTTGTTCCTGGGACAGGCTCTACGGCAACGGGTACAGGCATCTTTACGCTGAGTGAAGACGAAACTGAGCTGGCCTACACGCTGTCTTTTGACGGTGTGGATTTGAAAGCAGACGATAGAACAGCGCCTGCTGATGTGAATAAAATTCATATTCATGCAGCGCCTGCGGGAAACAACGGCCCGCACACGCTCAATATTTTTGGTCTGCCTGCTGAGGATGATGATGACCTAACCGTAGACTATGCGGCTAACACGCTCAGTGGCGTATGGGATGATGGCGACGTATCGGATCTTAACGGCAATGGCATTAGCGATCCTAACGACACAAAGGCGCTGAGTGACTTTGTTGGCGCGCTGAAAACGGGCGGGCTTTATGTGCAGGTTCATACCAATCGATTTGACTCATCGAGTGGATTTCCAGGAGAGCTGCGGGGGCAAATTTTGGCGGAAAATACGTCACCTACCGCGACAACACCTGAGCCTGTTGGCGCTTTAGGATTGATGGCGATCGCAACCATCACAGGCATTGGCCTTCGTCGTAAAAGCAGCTTATAGCTGTCGTATTGATGTCAATCACGATTAGCCAGCAGTATCACTTTGAGACTCACAGTAGCTTGAAATCGTAGCCTGCTGCTGTTGTACCTGCTGACCAATCGCAATTCTCTGTTTCGCAACCTGCTCGTAAGCGCTCCGATTTCCGCCTTCTACTACAATGTCGCCCTCGGCGCTCATAAAAGCAGCGACCTGTAGTCCTAAGTCACTATCGTGACGATAAAGAACGACAAGGTTGTTGCGGTATGTGCTGAGGGCTTCGTCTAAAAGCGGTATCTGATCGAGCTGATCGGCTAAGACAAGCTGCTGAGTAGACGCGTAGGTTGCGGCCTGCTTACTGGTCTGAATGGTTTCTAAAACGGCTGAACGCGGGTCACTGTAAATTGCTTGTTGCAAGCGATCGCAGTCTGCGCTGACTTGGGGACGGCTACAGCCACCTTGTAAAACAAGCAAAAGCGCTGGGATGATACTTTTTTGTCTCAGAGAGGTCATGCCGCTGCCCAGTGACTATCTAGCTCCTTAATCCTAAGGCGGCAAATGTTCCCCTATTTAACAAGATTTCATGATTTTTTGGGGATTATCGGCAGCTTGCTTGAATAGGCGAAAGGTGTCAGCCGGTAGCACCTCGCGTTCTATCTGCTATGGTTGCCTACCGCTCATCGTAAGTACAGGCAAATCATCCACGGCTTTGTCGTTCTGGCTTGGCTCGGTTAGCTCGTCTAGTATGCTTAGCAGCTCTCGCTCAAAAGAAACCTGAGCCCGGTTTGTACGCCCGCCAATATAAAGCCTGTCTGCTGTTTGCAGCGCCCATACCTGCGAGTGCGATATGTAGCTCATCATCACGCCAACCATCAGCAGCCCAAAGCCCAAGTACACCATAGGGATGCCGGGATCAGCCTTAATTTGTAGGCCTGTGCTGCCCGTAATTTCATCGACAAACAGGGTCACACCGTTGGCCTGCGTAGAGCCTCCTTCACGCACGGTAGAAACCAGCTTGCCGGTCATGTCATATACCAGCAGCGTACCCTGCAAATCTTGAGCGACCAGTGAAACGCCCTCGCTCATATCTGGCTTAGTTGGCACCCAGGTGCCCCAGAGCCTGCCGCTCTCTGACTCTAGTGCGGCCATCGGTAAGTTGAAGATAGGGCTGTTGTTGAGCCGTACTTTGACTGCTGCCACTGACCAGTCGGCCTGATAGAGCGTGACATTTTTGTAGCGCAACGGCTGGTTGACCCAAATGGTTTTGCGCTTTACCTCTTCTCCGCTATCGTTTAGCACCGAAAGATCGGAGTAAAACTGATCGACGCGGCCTTCAGGAGAGTAGTCAATCCAAAAGCGATTGACTTTGACTGACCAGTCTTTAGGGACTTGAGAGGCTGACCACGGGCCTGCTTCAAAGATGTTTTGAATCCTGAATGTTTCGCCGCTGGGCACCATTTCCTGGGCAAAAAAGCCGGTGAGAGAACCTGCGATCGCCCCCAATAAAATCAGCAGCATACTGGCATGCACCACAATCGGCCCGATCCGACCAATAATGCCTTTATGCGCGTACAGCATGGTTTGAGCGCTGTCGTCGTCGTCCGTTTTCTCAAATACCTTGTAGCGGCGATCGCCTAGCTTATTCTTTAGCTGGTCAATTGACCCTGATTCCAGCCCCATTTCTAGCTCAGTGCTCAGCGCCATTTTGCCAAACTGACGCGGCTTGCTATAAAAATTCCAGGTGCGAGAAAACCACCGCAGCGCCGTGATTTGACGCGTGAACGTGCAGGCTGTCAAACTCGCGCCAAACAGAATCAGGATGGCTAAGAACCACCAGGTACTGTAGACGCGGTTGAGCCCAATAGTAAGGATGAGCTTCCAGGTGAGAAAGCCGAAAAGGGCGGGGCTCTCTGGATAGTTTTCCTGGTAAAAGGCGAGGCCTTGACCCTGTTCTATGACGGTGCCGCTGATGCTGAAGAGTGCGATCGCCAGCAGCAGTCCAATCGCCAGCTTTAGATCGGCGAGGAGCGGCACCAGCTCTTTGCGAAAGTATCTTTTGGTCGCAACAACAGCGCTAGACATTAGGAAGCAGGGGCTAAAGAAATTAGGCGACTGGCAGCAGCCGCGTTACCAAAGAGAAAAGGCCAAAGCCTACGAGCAAAACACCGCTTGCAGGCGTAATCCAGCCCGACCAGCGGCGCAGCTCTAAAATGCGCTTGATAGAGGCTGTGAAAATCCCCGCTAGCATCAGCGGCGCGACGTATCCAACGGTGTAAGCCAGTAGTAACGATGCCCCAAGCACAGGATCTCCTTTTTCACCGACCCAGGCTAGCAGCGTTGCTAAAACTGGCGTGCTACAGGGTGAGGCGACTAGGCCAAAGGTCAGGCCCAGCAAATAAGACTTCACTGAGCGAGGAATATTTTTTTCTAAGAAGTCGGTGCCGTTGAATGAAGGGAGTGGCGGCAAAGGCAGCGCTTCTAATAGGTTTAGGCCCATCAGGATAGCGATCGCACTCACCACCAAAGGCAACCCCACGCCTATCTGCCCGTACACCCAGCCCAAGCTACTGGCAACTAAGCCTAAGGCCGCTAATGTCGTCGCTAGGCCGGTGGCAAACCACACCGACTGCCCCACGGCCTGCCAGCGATTTTCTAATTCATAGCTGCCCATGTATCCCACCGTAATCGGCAGCATGGAGAGCATACAGGGCGTTAGGCTGGTCAATAAGCCCGCGACTGCAATGATGCCAAGACTAGAAAAGCCCAGGTGACCGAGCTGACCTTCCACCCAGCCATTGGCCTGCTGGCTGAGGTGATACAAAAAAAGCTGTAGGCGTTCGCCCATGGGAGTCGTTCAAACGACGCACTTATTGTATCGAACTCGGTGGAACTATTGCTTTCTTCGCCTCACCTTTCGGTGCTCTCAGAAAATTGTGAGCCGTTCGTAAGTCTTTTTCAGGCGAAGCTTTACTTAACTTCTTTAGCTCACCCGTCTGGGCAAAAGGCTTCTGCACCCTCTTTCTCACATGGGTCGTTCGCCGCCGCACAGACCGGTCAAGCGTTTGCTCAATCCGCTTCAGCGTCAGCACTTCAGCATCCCGCGATTCTCTGGCCACGCGAATCAGCACACCGGCTGTAATCAGGCTGGCAATCATAGAGCTGCCGCCGTAGCTAAACATCGGCAGCGGCAGTCCAGTTGTCGGCATAACGCCTGTCGTCACGCCAATATTTACTAAAGATTGGCCCACCAGCAGCACCATGCAGCCAATAGCGACCAAACGATGAACCGTTCTTTTCGCCTGAATAGCCACCATTAGAGCAACCGTGCTGTATACCGCCAGGAACAACAGCAGCATCATGCAGCCGATAAAGCCAAATTCTTCAGCAAATACGGAAAAGATGAAGTCGGTGTACTGAATTGGCAAAAAGAAGAGCTTTTGAGCAGAGAGGCCGTAGCCTGTGCCACCCATGCCGCCAGAGCCAATGGCTAAAAGGCTTTGAATAAGCTGAAAGCCGGTTTCGCTAGGGTCGGCCCAGGGATTGATGAATGACGTAATGCGATCGCGCTGATACGCATTTACCGTAATGCTCAGCAGCGCCGCCGCCAATCCTGTCCCTGCCGTTAAAAATAGCTGACGATAAGGAATACCGGCTGCTAGGGCAATCAGCCAAATCGTGATGCCACAAACTGCCGTCGTACTCAAATTCGGCTGGCCTAAAATCAGCAGCAGTCCACCCGTAAAAATTCCCAGCCAGATTAGCCGCGTTCTATTTGTCAGCTTGTGCCATTTTCCAAACAGCTGCGCGCTGTGCATCACCAAAAACGGCTTCATTAGCTCAGAAGGCTGAATCAAAAAAGGGCCGAACGGAAGCCAGCGAGTGGCCCCGTTAACCGAAATGCCAACGCCTGGAATGTGTGTGGCCATCACCATTAGCATGCAAATCAGCAGCAAAAAGCCCGACATCCTCATCATCTTTTGAATGGGATGCCGGGTAATCCACCGGGAAATAAATAAGCCAACAAGCACCCAGATCAGCTGCACTTTGAAATAATGTGCGCCGTCTTCGAGCGGTGGCCCTTCAGCTACTGGGTAGGATGCTGAAAATAGGACGACCATACCTACTGAAACCCACAGCAGCGTCATCCAGCGTAGGAGTCTAGCCTCTAGCGCCCAGCCTTGAACGGAGAAAACCCGAGAGAAATTGTAAGAAATGCGGCTTGTGAAGTTGGCGTCCAAGGGAGCAGCCTTAAGTTACGTAGACGATGTTAAAGAAGCTATAGGGGATTACGCGAGGTGTCAAGGAATTGCGTGGTATCGCGTAGAAGCCTTACAGGAGAGGGTTCGGCTAATGAAATACCCTTCTTAGATAGGGCTAAGAAGGGTATTGGTACGTTATCAGCAGGCTATAGATCAAGCACGGCTTAGCTGGCTTTTCATGAGCCGCCTATTGGACGGCTATGGCGCTGTGATGTCGGGTGCGTTGAGTAGTGGTGTGGTGGCGATGGGGAGCGGTGGATTTTTGTCTTGGGCGATCGCAAACATTTCTGTCCGAATTCGCTCAGTCAGCTGCACCGTTTTTGCATCATAAAGCTGCGTTAGCGCCTTCGGGTATAGGCCAAATCCAATAATCGGAACCAGCAAGCAAACGACAACAAATATTTCGCGAGGCTCAGCGTCAATCAGCACTTCTTTTTCAATCAGCTCTTTATTCTCAGGGCCGTAGAAAATGTCGCGCAGCATTGATAGCAAGTACAGCGGCGTCAGAATAACACCGACTGCCATCAGCATTACCACAATCAGCTTGAAGTTAAAGCCGTAAGCATCGCTATTTGCAAAGCCTACAAATACCATGAGCTCCGCCACAAACCCACTCATTCCAGGCAGCGCCAAAGACGCCATTGAGCACGTGGTAAATAGGGCAAATATCTTTGGCATCTTACGGGCAACGCCGCCCATTTCATCCAAAATCAGCGTATGTGTACGGTCGTAGGTAGCCCCTACCAGGAAGAACAAGCTCGCGCCAATCAGTCCGTGAGACACCATTTGCAGCACCGCACCGCTCATACCAAGGTTCGTAAACGAGCCTAAGCCAATCAGCACAAAGCCCATATGTGAAATGGACGAGTAGGCAATTTTTCGCTTGAGGTTGTTTTGAGCAAACGAGGTCAGTGCGGCATAGATGATATTCACAACACCTAAAATGACAAGTCCTGGTGCAACTACAGCGTGGGCGTCAGGCAGCATTTCTACGTTCATACGGATGATTGCGTAGCCGCCCATCTTCAGCAGAATGCCAGCCAGCAGCATGTGTACGGGCGCAGTGGCTTCACCGTGCGCGTCAGGAAGCCACGTATGGAAAGGAATAATAGGCAGCTTTACGGCGTAGGCAATTAGAAAGCCCGTGTACAGGAATAGCTGAAGCCTGAGCGGAAACTCTTTGGCCATCAGCGACTGCATGTCGAATGTGACAGTATCGCCGTAGAAAGCCATGCCTAAAGCAGCGAGCAAAATGAACAGCGAGCCACCAGCGGTGTAGAGAATAAACTTTGTGGCTGCATACAGTCGCTTCTTTCCACCCCAGATAGAGAGGAGAAGGTAAACAGGCAGCAGCTCTAGCTCCCACATTAGGAAGAACAAAAGCATGTCCTGCACGGCAAATACGCCAATTTGACCGGCGTACATGGACAGTAGCAGGAAGTAGAAAAGCTTTGGCTTGAACGTAACCGGCCAGGAGGCCAAAATCGCCAGCGTTGAAATAAAGCCTGTCAGCAGGATAAGCGGCATTGATAGGCCATCGGCTCCGACTGACCAGCGCAGGTCAATTTGGGGCACCCAGGTGTAGCTTTCGTATAGCTGCATCCCAGAGCTGTTGATGTCGTAGTTGTTAACGAAGGCGTAGACAATAACGGCAAAGTCAATAAGCCCAACGATGAGTGCGTACCAGCGGACGGTGCGACCTTTTTCGTCGGGGATGAGGGGGATGAGCAGTGCCGCTAAAAACGGAAAGAAGATGATGAACGACAGCCAGGGAAATTGATCCATAACAAAACTGATAATCTGCGACACAAAATCGCTAGAGAAGTAGGTTAAAAAGGCGCTCGGTAGGGCTATTGGTGAACTATATCGACGATGACTCTATTTCTTTTCACACTGTAGAGAGAAAAATCAATCTTGGGGAGGGAGGGTTATTTTCTTTTAAGGAACGCAGCAGTGATTCACATTCAGAAAATGGTAAAACGCTTCTCGCCAGTGAATAATACTGCGATCGATTAAGAAGGTCGCTCAGCTTAGCACCACCTTAAGGATTGCCCACCAGCTATATACGATATTGATTAAAAAAGGAGCACTGAGCTGAACGCCAATGCTCCTTTTTTAGTTTCTCTACGCCAGCTAAAGGCCAGCAGAGAGATGACGTTAGGTCAGGCCCGATACAAAGACCAAACCTAATACTGCGCCAAACACAATCAGCGCATAGAACTGAGCGCGACCGTTCTCGAAGTACTTCAGGCCCTCACCTGTTACTAGGGTGACAAAGCCCGTCAGATTGACGATGCCATCGACAATTTTGACATCGACGTTCAAGACGCCTTTTGCCAAATTACGGGTGCCTTTGATAAACACTTCGCGGTAGATGTCGTCGATGTACCACTTGTTGAGCGATAGGTTGTACAGCGGCTTGATTTTTTCGGCGATCGCACTCGCACTAATCTTGTTAGTCCGGTACATCAGCACCGCCAAAATGATCCCAGCCACTGAGATTGCAACAGACAGCCCAGCCATCCGCACAAATTCACTAATATCAACCTCTTCAGCAATTTCAGCCACCGTTAGCGCTTCACCTGAAGGATGAATGAACGCCTCAAAGTAGTTCGCAAACGGCGTGCCGACTAAGCCAATCAAAGTAGACGGAATCGCTAGCATCATCAGCGGAAACGTCATGCTCAGCACGGACTCATGCGGCTCTTCTGCGTGGTGATGATCCCCGTGGTCATCGTGAGCAGTCTCTACCGCTAGCTCTTGAGCGCTCATCGCACCTGGCCCCATAGAAGCACCGGCCATTTGCAGAGACTGACGCTTGACCATGAGCTTGATGTCTTCATCGTTGCCGCGAAACTCACCTTCAAAAGTAGAGAAGTACATGCGGAACATGTAGAACGCCGTCGCACCGGCTGTAATCCAACCGATCGCCCACATGAGTGGGTTCACTTCAAACACAGAGCCGAGAATCTCATCCTTTGACCAGAAGCCTGCAAACGGTGGCAGACCTGAGATTGCCAGGGTTCCAATTAAGAAAGTAATCGACGTGATGGGCATGTACTTACGCAGTCCACCCATCAGGCGCATGTCTTGAGCCAGCGCGGGATCGTGGCCGACGACTTCTTCCATACCGTGAATGACCGATCCCGATCCTAAGAACAGCATCGCTTTGAAGTAGGCGTGCGTCATGAGGTGAAACAGGCCAGCGGTGTAAGCGCCAACGCCCATCGCCATCACCATGTAGCCTAGCTGCGACATCGTAGAAAAGGCGAGACCTTTCTTGATGTCGTTTTGCGTGATGGCGATAGATGCACCTAAGAAGGCCGTGATCGTTCCCGTCCAAGCAATGATGCTCATGACGGTAGGAATATCTTCAAACACGGGGTACATGCGGGCGATGAGGAATACGCCTGCTGCGACCATCGTGGCCGCGTGAATGAGTGCGGAAATTGGCGTGGGGCCTTCCATCGCATCGGGTAGCCACACGTGCAGCGGAAACTGCGCTGACTTGGCCATTGGCCCCATGAATACGAGTCCGGCAAAGAGCGCAGCTAGGCCGCCTGAGATTGCGCCTGTGCTGACTAGATCGGTGAGGCGATCGCCCATCAATTCAAACTCAAAGGTGCCGGTCGCCCAAAACAGGCCCAGCATCCCTAGCAGCAAGCCAAAGTCACCGACGCGGTTGGTCACAAAGGCCTTTTGGCAGGCATCCGCTGCACCATCGCGGTCATACCAGTAGCCAATGAGCAGGTAGGAACACATGCCCACCAGCTCCCAGAACACATACACCTGCAATAGGTTTGGGCTGATGACTAAGCCAAGCATAGATGAGCTAAATAGGCTCAGGTACGCGTAAAAGCGGACATAGCTCGGGTCGTGAGCCATATAGCCATCGGTGTAAATCATCACCAAAAAGGCCACGGTGGTCACAATCACCAGCATGAGCGAGGTGATGTGATCGATGGTGAAGCCCATGTTGATGTGGAAGTCTCCAGCGGAGGCCCACTCAATCAAGAAGGTATACGGTGCATGACCCTGAAGCTGACTCACCAAAAGTAGGATAGATAGCGTCATCGCCGTGCCGATCAGGCTGACGATGAAAGTGGCAACCGGTGCTCTTAGCTTATTGGTCGCTTCGTTATAGCTAATTAAGCCTGTGCCGACAATCGCTGCCCCAAGCAAGGGCAGTACGGGTATCAGCCAGACGTATTGATAAATGGTCTCTACAGATTCCATTGATTACTCCATTTCCTGCCAATTTTCTGGAGAGACGTTCCAGATTGGCAAATCGCTCTTATATTGACACAACCTGCCCGCCTCTTCAGTGTTGCTTTAGAAAGAGACTCTTAGAAAATATCAAGTTTAATTAAATTAAAATGTTTGCTAGGGCTCTTTTTAAAGGATGTGTAGGCGAGTATATAGAGCGATGACTGCTGCGATGGCTAGTTGCGATGGCTAGTTGCGAGGAGAGAGCGTAACTTGGCTATTAGGATTGGCAGCGATCGCATCCATTACCCCTGCCGTTTCAGCTGCCAGCTTTTGAGCTTGAAAGTGAGCCTCTGTCCCGGTCGGAATGGATCTGAGCTTTTCGACAATGGATTCTAGCTGGCCGTACTGCGTTACGTTTGGCGCTGTATCGTGGTCTAACTCAGTGAGCGTGGCCCGTAAAGACTGTAGAGTTTGGGTGGCGGCCTGCTCTTTTTGATAGCGACCGCGCACCGCTGCTAAATTGTCCTGATACTGAGCCTTTACCTGCTGGGCCTCAGCATGATTGGACTGATCGCTATCTATGCTTTCAAGGTTCAGTAAAGCGGCCTGCCAAAGCCGAGAAATATCGGCCCACTTCTCAGGCGGATGGGGTGCGTTTTGACTGGCCAGAGCTGCCTGCCAGCCGTAGTTTCTGGCAACCTTGAGCGAATTTTCTGATGGAGCGTTTGCAAACTGAGGAACCTGCTCAGCGGTCGGTGAGGCGGCCTGAGTAGATTTTGGTGTGGCTGTGATCGCTATTTGGTCACGGCGCTCAGCTTCTTTTTGTCGCTTCTGAATTTCCTGAAGATTTTGCTGATAGACCGTTTTTTTAGATAGGGCTGGGGTGTAGCTTTCATGCTGGGGTGAAACCTGATCGAGATGAGCGATCGCCAAGCGCCAAAGGTCGGCTGTTTCTGCCCAATGCTGAGCACTATAGGGTGGATCTTGACTTTTCAGCGCAGCTTGCCAGCCCAGTCCTTTTGCCTTTTCAAAGGCTCCAAACCCGGTAACAAATAGCGGCTCAGTTGACTCGCGCCTAGCATCACTACGCTTCATCAGCCAGCGAGGCCAGCGAGATGTCTCACCCGTCTGTTCTACTGTGACAACAGGTTCTGATTGTGGCCTGTTGTTCTCAGAAGCTACGGGCTGCGGGGCAACATCCGAGGGGCCAAATGCAGGTTGCTTAGCTGTAACGGCTCCCGCTGTGGTCACTGAATCCATTCCTATAGCGGCAGCAACGAGTGCGGCGACAGCGCCCACACCTATTGAAACGCCCATCATCGGGGAGTCGGTTTCTACAATTTCAGCATCCATAAGTACATTCTGATCGAAGTTGGGTGCAACGTCGCTCAGCACCTCCCAAATTTGCACCCGAGACACGGGCCTGCCTTTATTGGCACGCAGCGTCTCTAAACGGGCTAGCAAAATTACCCGTTCTATTTGGTCATTGGGACAATCACTGTAGCGGCGCTCTATTTCATTTTTTACGATTTGGAAAGCGCGATCGCCTAGTCGAGGTGCTTTTCGCACTTCACGAAAAGGGTCAATGGACTTCGTATTTTTCATAGAGCGCACTTCTTACTACAAAGAATCTTGCAGGTTCCCGGTATATTTACCAGTGAGGCACGTCAACAAAACGAAATCTACATGAATATACGGAGATGCCTTTTCGCAATTTTATTGAGATAGCGGTTCTAACTCGATAAGAGATGAACGTTGCAATGTTTGTTGTATAAGGGTTCTAGAAAGCGGACACCCGCACGGACATTTAAATTGAAAAAATATGAAGATTTCCTTACGGATACACAGGCTTATTAAGCTATCTCAGTACTTTGACGGGTGCTTATTCGTACCGCTCTATTGATACAGATGATATAGACGGCCTGATGTATATCGTCTTAAACAAGACGCGTCAGCTGAACTCGATAGCGTTCTTTTTTTGTAACCGCAACATCGCCAATTTCTAGCCGGCCTTTGCCTCGAATGGCAATTAAGTCTCCTGTCTCTACGGTGCGGCTCGACTGCGTAATGGGTTTCCAATTCACGCGTACGTCGCCTTTGGTGATCATGTCGGCCATTTTGCTGCGCGACATACCAAATCCGGCTGAGGCGATCGCATCTAACCGCATCGAAGCCTCTACCGTTGTCATCTCCTTCTTTTTCGGTTCCCGCACCCGCAGCTCACCTAGCTCCATCGGCTGCGTCTTCACTGCCACCGACCGCACCTGCACCAGGCTAGTGGTCAAAAACTCCACCAGCTCTGGCACGACAATGGCCTGCGCCCCGCGTTCACCCAGCACAATAATGTCGCCAACCTTGCTACGGACAAGGCCTGTTCCTAGCAAAGAGCCCAGAAAGTCGCGGTGAGAAGCGGTATCGAACAAAAAGTTGCCGGCGATGCTCAAAGCAGCTAGAGGGTCACAAGCTGTTCGTCAAAAGGAATTTCGCTACGGGCGATTACCATTCGCTGCCGCTCGGCCTGAGGGTAGCCGCCGCTCGCGACAAAGTGAACGTCGGTCAGGCGCTCAAACGCTGCCTGCGCCTCAAAGAGTTCAGGTGGAGAAAGAAAGTCTGTGGCGACGGGCTCCCACGTGCGGATAGCTTGTTCTGCACGATCGATGATACGAGATAGCGCCTCTCGATTTTCTGCTCGTTTGAGCATGTCTTCTTTGGGAAGCATCCTAAACCGCCACGGCTTCTGGCGCAGCCGCAACCCCGTTGACAACCTCAGAGGGTACGTCAAAATTCTTCGCAATCTCGCGCGCTGTCATCTTCGCGCACATCATCACAGAAGGCGTGCCACCACCCGGCTGCGTGCTCGCACCCACTAGATACAGGTTCTCAATATCCTCACTTTGGTTGTGCGGGCGGAAGAATGCGCTTTGAACCAAGATTGGCTCTACACCGAACGCATTGCCTAAGTAGCTGTTAAGCGTTCCCTCAAAGTAGTCTGGCGTAATGTGGCTCTCGTACACCAAACGCTCTTTCAAGTTAGGAATGTAGCCTCGCTCTTCTAAAAACGTCAGCACTCTATCAGTGAGCTTCGGCCCTTCAACATTCCAGTCAATATCACCACCGTTATTGGGTACTGGAACTAACGTGTAGGCTGCATGATGGCCAGGAGGTGCCATGCTCGGATCGGTCAGTGAAGGAATGTGCAAGTACTGAGAGAAGTCAGGGCTGAGCACCTTTTGATCAAAGATTTCTTTCAACAGCTCTTCGTAGCGTGGGCCAAGAATGATGTTGTGGTGGCGCAGGTCTAGCTCTTCTGATTCGTCAGCCTTGAAGCCGAAGTAGATGACTAATACAGACATTGACTGCCGCGTTAGCTTTACTTTCAAGTCCTGGTTAATGAAGCGATACTTTGGATCGATTAGCTTCATGTATGTATGAGCATAGTCGCCGTTAGAAGCAACCAGATCAGCAGCATGGTAGCTACCGTCTTTTAACTCGATACCCTTGGCAGTCTTTTTACCAAAATAGGAGCCTTCTACATCAATTTTGGCAACTTCGCTGTCGTACTGAATGGTGCCGCCCAGCTCTTCAAACTTGCGCACGAAGCCTTTGACAAGTTCACCCGTGCCGCCCATGGCAAAGTGGATGCCCCAGGTCTTTTCAACAAAGTGAATCATGGCGTAGATAGCTGGCACGCTAAGCGGGCTACCGCCAACAAGCAAAGGCTCAAAGCTGAAGACCTGTTGAAGCTTTGGGCTCTTGAAGTAGTCTTTTACAAAAGAGAGTAGCGGGCGAAGTGCGTCTAGTTTAATGAGGTCAGGGGCGACTTTGAGCATGTCACCGATGTTGCCAAAGTAGGTGTAGCCCAGCTCAATGAATCCACGATCAAAGATAGCTTTTGCCGCCTTGTGGAAACGCTCGTAGCCTTCTAAGTCGTCTGGCTCAATGGCTTCAATTTGGCGAAGGGTGTTTTCGGGGTCGCCGTCGTAGTCAAAGTAGGTGCCGTCATCAAAGTAGATGCGATAGAACGGCAGAACAGGAACAATTTTTACGTATTTAGAAGTGTTCGGGCCACTGGTAACGCCAGACTTCACTCGCTTTTCAGGGTCCATGACTTCTATCGGGAAGTCAGGTGTACCGAGTGCGGCTGCGTCTTTTTGTAGTGAGAAGAGCTCTTCTATGAAATGGGGCACGGTGAGAACGGTTGGCCCCATGTCGAACACAAAGCCCTCAGCCCTGCGCACGTAGGCTCTACCGCCGGGTGCATCAAGTTTTTCAAAGATGGTGGTTTCAAATCCTAAGCTTTGCAGGCGGATGCCTAAGGATAATCCACCGATCCCGGAACCAATAATGATGGCTTTTTTGCGACTCATGCGGCTTTCTGTGCTGACTATACAATTCTTAGTATAGCCCCGTACAAACACTCATGGACATGTTTCTAACGACTGAGAAGCTTGCCGATGGCCGCACCGGGATCGGGCTGTTTGACGAGGGATTCGCCTACAAGGATGGCGTTTGCGCCTGCTTTGGTGACGATGCTCACGTCTTCTGGTGTATGAATGCCGGATTCACCGACGAGGAGGATTTGTTTTTGTGCGATCGCCTCTCCAAACGTCTCCACCACTTTTGCCGTCGTATCCAAGCTCACCGTAAAGTCTTCTAAATTACGGTTGTTCACGCCAATCAGCTCAATCCCTCCAATCGCAATCACGCGCTCAAACTCTTCAACCGTATGCGTTTCAACTAAGGCGTCTAGGCCTAGAATCTTGGCTATTTTGACGAAATAGTTGAGGTCTTTATCCGTCAAGATAGCGGCAATTAGCAGGATAGCGTCTGCGCCAGCCGCGCGCGCTTGATAGATCTGGTAGGGGTAGATGATGAACTCTTTGCAGAGCAGTGGAATGTCTACGGCCTGACGGATTTGGCGAAGATAGTCGAAGCTGCCTTGGAAGAATTTGCTGTCGGTGAGAACAGAAAGGCAGGTGGCGCCGCCGGACTCGTAGGACTGGGCGATCGCAACCGCATCAAAATCCTCGCGAATCACCCCTTTGCTGGGAGAAGCTTTCTTCACCTCAGCAATAATCGCCGGACTTTGCCGTGCTGACTGCTCTCGCAAGGCGTTGATAAAGCCTTTGGTTGCGGGCATTCCTTGAACTCGGCGCTGAAGGTCTTGTAAGGGGATGGCTTCGCGCGATCGCTCCACTTCAACCTCCTTATGCCACACAATTTTCTCAAGAATATTGCGGGGCTCAGAATCCTCTATTTTCGTCGTGTATTCAAGCGGGCCAACGTTAATCGGCGGATTGGGAGATCGGCGGCGGATCTTCATGCAGTCACCACCGCTCGCTTATAGGCCTCATCGAGCACTTCCGACAAGGTTGGATGCGTGTGTACGAACTGAGAAAGCTGTGTGACAGACTGCTTTTGTGCGATCGCATTCGCCGCCTCCTGAATCAAATCAGCCGCATGAAGCCCAATAATATGAGCCCCCATCACTTCACCCGTATCCTTCCGATAAATCACCTTCGCGAGCCCTTCCGTCTCACCTTCAGCTAATGCCTTAGAGTTCGCCTTAAAGTAGCTCCGCACAGACGCTATCTCATAGCCTTCTGCTTTTGCTTTTTCTTTTGCCGCAGGTTCAGTCAGCCCTACAAAGCTCACCTCGGGATGCGTAAAGGCCGCTGCTGGAATCGCGTTGTAGTCCACAGAGCGAGCATCACCACAAATGTTATCAACGGCCACAATGCCTTGTGCAGACGCCGAGTGAGCCAGCATCATTTTGCCATTCGCATCGCCAATAGCGTACAGGTGAGGCACCGGCTTGCCATCACGCACCACTGCTAAGTTCTCATCAACTGGAATAAACCCACGTCGATCCGTCTCTACCGCCACCATATTGAGGTCTAAATTCTTCGTCGCTGGAATTCGACCTGTTGCGACTAGGCACGCGTCTACTTCCATCACATCTACCGTTTCCATTGTTTTTGGATCGGCTAGCTCAATGATGACTGGTGAACCTGGCGTAATCTTTTTCGCTAACAATCCAACACGCGTTTCAATATCGCGAGGCTTAATCAGCACCCGCTCAGCCTGCTTGGCAATGTCAGGATCAAATGTTGGCATCAGCTGATCCATCGCCTCAATCATCGTGACTTCAGAGCCCAATGCGGTATACACGTCCGAAAACTCTAGGCCAATGTAGCCGCTGCCGATAATTGCGACCCATTCAGGTAGCCAGTCGAGTCGAATTGCTTCGTCGCTGGTGTATACCGTTCTGCCATCGGTTTCGATGCCTCTAGGCACAAAAGGAATCGAGCCTGGAGAGAGAATAATGTCTTTGGCCGTAACGGTGCGCGTGCCGCTGTCTTCTTTGATAGAGACTTTTTGACTACCAGCAATTTTGCCCCAACCGCGAATGGTTTCCACGCCCAAGCGGGTCAAGCTGTTGGTCAAGTCACCTTGGATTTTATTAACAAGATTTTTGGCATGATCGGCAATGCCTTCACGGTCAAAGCCGACGCTGGCAAGGCTAATGCCCATTGCCTTAAGGTGCTGCTCGTCGCGCATTTCGCGCACTTTCCCTGAGGCCGCTAGCAGTGCTTTAGAAGGAATGCAGCCTCGGTTTACGCAGGTGCCACCCATGTCGCCCGCTTCGATGATGGCGGTTTTGAGCCCGCGCTTGACTGCGTGAAGGGCTGCGCCATGTCCACCAACGCCTGCACCAATAATTACCAAATCGTAGTCAAATGCTGAATCCAAGGCTCTCTCCTTATTACTTCGCCTGCGGGGGCGGGCTTTATGTAGTCTCTATTTTCAACCAGAGCGGTCGTTTTACACAACTTCGGTTTTCCACGTTTTAGGCAGTTTTACGATTCGCCTGGTCGATCGTATCGGGCAGGCTAGTGATGTAGAGGAATTTTACGCTTACAGCAATAGCAGGCGTTTTTATGGATAAGCAAAGCAGACAGGCGGCTGATGAGGACTTTATGCGATCGCTCGGTCAGCTAGAAAACCTGTTAGAAAATGAACCAGCTGCTGGCCCAGCACCAGAACTAGAAGAAACTGAAACATCCTATAAGTTTGGTGGCAGTATCCTAGATGCAATCCCGCTAGCACAGCGGCTAGGCAACCGGTTAGAAAATGGACTATCGCCTAGCGATGCTGAAGACTCGGAGCCTACGACAGGTATCTAGAACTCATCATTTGAGGTGACTATTGCGGTTGCGTAGTCATTTGTCGTTGCGTCACCATTCGCTGACGCCGAGCCTCATAGAGCAACAGCGCCGTTGAAACCGCCACATTCAAAGACTCAACGCCAGGCATTACCGGAATGTTGACGGTCGCTGAAGCACAGTCCATCAGCTCAGCTGAGATGCCCGCACCTTCGTTGCCCATTACAAACACAGTCGGTTTTAGTAAGTCCAGCTCCCAGTAGTTCAGCTGGGCCGTTGTGGTGGTTGCCACTACCTGCACGCCTTGGTCGCGCAGCTGCTGAGCCTGCTCAGCCATCTCTACTGTCGCCATCGGCAGCCGAAACCACTGCCCCACAGAGGCTCTAAGCACCTTCGGGCTCCCCACATCCACACTGTCAGGACTCAGCCACAGCCCATCGCTTCCCGCTGCGGCTGCCGTCCGAATAATGGTGCCAAGGTTTCCTGGATCTTGAATGGTCTCTAGCATTACACCTAAGCTGACCGATTCACCGGGCCGACTGGCGGCTTCTTGCCACGCATTGCGCTGGGGTGCGGTTGCGACTACGCCGTCAGGGGTCACCGTGCTGGCGATCGCCTTTAAAACATCGGCGGATACAAGTTCTGTTTGTTCGGCCTGAGCGATCGCCTGCTCCCAAATCTGCGGATACCGCGCCTGCCACGCCTCCGTATAGCAAATAATAGATAAAGGATACCTGGCCTCGCAGGCTGCCTCTATTAAATGTGTGCCTTCTAGCAGCAGCAGCGCCTGCTTTCGCCTCTCCTTAGGCTGCTGTAACTTACGCAGCTGCTTGACCGTAGGATTTTGCAGACTCGTGAGCATAAGAAAACCTAGTTACAGCGAAATCGCCTTAGCAGACTAATCAATTTCCAATCGCGTTTCGTTACGATATTTAAACCACTATGTATTTGCACTGATTGATAGAAAGTCTTGATGAATGAAAAAGCACAGACAAATGAGCACTATTTCTCTATCAAAAAACGCCTCAGTTTGTAAAAACCAGGGCGCTTTCTAATCAGCTCTTTCTGATGCGGAACCCGGGACTTGAACCCGGAAGTCCTTGCGAACACTAGAATCTGAATCTAGCGCGTCTACCAATTTCGCCAGTCCCGCGCGATCGCTACAGCCGCCTACACAATCGGCCGTTCTGTAGCTGCGATTAACAATAATCTAGCAGTGTGGTTCATCCGTCAACCGCGCTGCTGTAAAAATCGTGATCTCATCCTATAGATCTTTTGATCCCCTACGTAATTTCATCCCGTAGAAAGATAAAAATAGAGCGCTTAACCTCTGTTTTGTTCAAATCAACCGGGAGAAACTCTGAAGTTTCGGGTAGAATCCATACCAAATTAGTCAATCCCTCTGCTTTCGTTACTCCTCGCTAGTTCAATGCATACATCAACGAACACCTCTGAATAACGAGCAATCGGGCTTACATTTTTGCACTCACCCTTCCGATACGCCTTAACCGGCATCTCGGATTCATAAAATTATGGAGGCCACTCCCATTACTACGCTTACCAACGCTAGTCCCATCAGCAAAAAATCTCACGGCAAGCCCGCCGCAAAGCCCGTTTCAGTTATTGAGATTTGGGGCGGCCAGCCTCTGAGTGGTCATATTCCTATCAGCGGTGCCAAAAATTCGGCGCTGGTTGTCTTAGGAGGCACGCTTCTGTGCTCTCAAACCTGTCGCATTCGTAATATCCCTGATTTGATGGACATTGGCCGCATGGCCAAGGTGCTCACGGCATTGGGTCTTAAGGTCAACCGCAATGGCAGCATGTTAGATGTAGACGCTAGCGACGTTAGTCACTCCAAAGCGCCCTACGATATTGTTAGCAAGCTCAGAGCCAGCTTCTTCGTCATTGGCCCGTTGCTCGCTCGGCTTGGCGTGGCTCGCGTTCCTTTACCTGGCGGCTGTGCTATCGGTGCCCGCCCAGTAGAGCTACACATTCGCGGATTGCAGGCGCTAGGTGCGCATGTCCATATGGATCACGGCGTGGTTCATGCTTACGTTCCGGGCGCGCGCGGTAAGCTTCAGGGCGCGAAAATTTACTTGGACTACCCTAGCGTGGGCGCCACTGAAACGCTGATGATGGCAGCGACCCTAGCAGAGGGCGAGACTACAATTGAGAATGCGGCTCAAGAGCCAGAAGTGGTTGATCTAGCCAACTTCTGTCGGGCAATGGGTGCGAAAATCCGGGGTGCGGGCACTAACACCATCACGATTACAGGCGTTCCTAGTCTGCATGCTACCGACTACTCCATCATTCCAGATCGGATTGAAGCGGGTACTTACCTTGTGGCTGGAGCCCTTACGCGTTCCGAAATTACGGTTGGCCCGGTCGATCCCGATCACCTATCACCGCTGCTTGCTAAGCTGCGTGAAGCTGGATCTAAGGTTGAGATTGAAGGCCGTAGCACTATTCGCGTTTCCCCTGGAGAAAAAATCACGGCGACTGACATTCAAACTCTTCCCTATCCTGGCTTTCCAACGGATATGCAGGCTCAGTTTATGGCACTGCTCACGTTGGCAGAGGGCAATAGCATGGTGACTGAAACCGTGTTTGAGAATCGATTGCAGCATGTGGCTGAGTTCAATCGGATGGGGGCAGATATTCGGGTGAAGGGAGACTGTGCGATTGTGCGCGGGGTGACTCATTTGTCGGGCGCGCCTGTGACGGGAAGCGACTTGCGGGCGTCTGCGGCGTTGGCGATCGCAGGACTAGTAGCCAAAGGCAAAACCACCCTCCACGGCCTCCATCACCTAGATCGCGGCTATGAGAAGTTTGAAGAAAAGCTCACTAACGTCGGCGCTAAGCTGAGACGCATTCCGCTGAGCGAGGCCGATAGTGCCGCTCAGCCAACGGCCGTTGCAGAACCTGCTGTGGTTAGCTAGCACTGCACTATTTTGCTAGTCGATGCCTAATCTCTAACTAAATCAACAGGGATAGACCTCAAGCAATCTCGCTATACTAGCGAAGTAGCAAAGCCTACACAGCCATACGCTTTGGCAATACGTGTAGGCTTTATGCTTTTCTACCTGTTTTGAACAGTCAGAAACTATCGACTAGCGACACCTTATGGACACTTCAAAGGCTCTACTCACCGGACTCAACGCCGATCATTTTCGCCATCCGCTAGATCGTGAAGCTACCCAGGCGCTTAAACAGCTACCGGGCTTGGATGTCGCTATTCGTAGCCTGCTAGGCCCTATGGGCGAACAGTTCTTTTATCTAGACAATATTGCTTCTAGCGTACTAGTTGGCCCCAATCAGCTACCCGATCTGTATCAGTCTTTGTTAGAAGCCTGTGAAGTGCTCGACTTAGAAGTGCCGCAGCTGTACATCAAGCAGCATCCCGTACCGAATGCGTACACCTTTGCCATGCGAGGCAAGCAGCCTTTTGTCGTTGTGCACACCTCACTCATTGAGCTGCTTAATCCGGCTGAAGTGCAGGCTGTCATCGGTCACGAGCTAGGCCATCTCAAATGCGACCACGGCGTGTATCTTACGCTGGCGAATATTCTTACGCTGGCGACTAGTCAGCTGCCTTTTGGCAATGTGCTGATGCAAAGCTGGCAGTCTCAAATTATGGAATGGGTGCGCTGCGCTGAGTTTACCTGTGATAGAGCGGCGCTGCTAGCAACTCAGGATGCGCGCACGGTTGCCTCTGTTTTGATGAAGCTCTCTGGCGGCTCACCAACCCTATCATCGCAGCTAAATTTGGATGCCTTCATTGACCAGGCGCGTTCATACGATGCGATTAGTGACAGTGAAACGGGCGAGATTTTGAAGCGTTTGAAGACAGACGATTTGAGTCATCCGGTGCCTGTGCTTAGAGCTAGAGAAATTGACCGATGGGCGAGTACGCCTGACTATCAGGCCCTGTTAGATAACCGGCCGTTGGATAGTGATGATGAGGGCGATCGCAACCCTCAAAGAGGCTGGCGTAACTGGTAAGCGCCACTAGGGTCGCCATCGAAAAAATACCTTTAACAAATTCACCTGTTTCGGTATACTGGTTATCTACCTGGGCAAGTGGCGGAATTGGTAGACGCACCACACTCAAAATGTGGCGGCTTCGGTCGTGAGAGTTCGAGTCTCTCTTTGCCCATACCGTATTGATTGAATAAGGAAGAGATTAAGTATTAATTCTCTCCTATCGTCTCAAAATACAATTAAACAAAACAGAAAGAGAGAGGCTTGCGGGCTTCTCTTTTTTTGTGGCTGATCGTATTTTGAAAAGCCGTATACGGCCAGTTACGTAGTGCTCAAAAAAAGGCACATGAGGGGCATGGCCCTTCATCTGTGCCGTGCGCTGTCTGCATTTGAGGCTATTACAACCTGAGTTGATTTTGCGATTTTCAGGCTGAACTGGGCAGTCTAACAGCAGACACTTTGCGAAGGTTCATCAGGGCGTCCGTTGATAAAAAGACCTCCCATTCATACTCCCTCAGCGAAGGCTGCGCTTTACTATGTGCAGCTAAGAACGCATAACGGTCATGCCCTATTTGATGCGCTGGATCTCAGTGCGCCTGATAAAGACTGTTTGCATACTTCACTGACTCAGGTGGTGGCTGATGAGCTGAAGCTGGCTGCTAAAGATAGCCGCGTGACTTTAGACCAGTGGGTGATTTTTCCAGATGCACTGCATGCGCTGATTACTCTACCTGAGAGCGGGCGCGATCGCGTCACCCGTATGACAAACACTCGCAATATCACATCCGGAAAACCAAGGCGACTCACTTCATTTATTGCTGGGCTAAAAGCAGTTACTGCAAAACGAATCAACCTACTACGCAATCAGCCAGGATCGCCCGTATGGCAGCGCAGCTACAAAGAACAACTTATAGAGGACGATCTGATGCTCTTCCGGCTAAAAAAGAGCATCAGCGAATCAGACAGCATTGTAATGTGCGGATAAGCAACGAGCCTATCTTTGAAAGCCATCAGACAAATTTAACTGACTCGACTAGCTTGCCGACCGTTACCCGCTTCGACTGCCCGGCAGCATCAATTTTATAAATGCCGCTGCCATTGGTATATACAACGCTGCCGTCATCAGCCAAATCGTAGGCGAGTACTGAAGTTGCGAGCACTTCTGGTACGCCCTGCACACCCTGACGTACCAGCTCCCATTCTTTGGGCACTAGCGAAGGGGCTTCAGCATCCTCCCTATGCTTTTTGTTTTGATTCTCGGGGGATAGTGCTTCACCCCAGGCCTTCAGCTTTTGCTGGGGCTCTACTTTTTGCTTGGTGTCAGCCGTAATCAGCGGCTTCCCGGTGAACATCACCGTGAAAGAATTGAAGAAGCCCCAAATCGCCAGAACTAAACGCAATGGCACAGATAGAATTTCTTTGAGCGCCTGCAATAAGCCAAGCGATCCTTTTACACCCTTGTAAGGACGCCGGATATAGTAAAGCAGTCCGTCGCGATCCATATTTGGCCCTAGCAAATCCGATTTAGGATCTTCTGCTAGCGTCACCACTTGCTGCTCAACCGGATCGAATTTTTCGATGGAAAAAGGAGCCCGAGCCGTGATGTAGCCTTGTTCGTTACGACTGACGCCTGCCGATTGATAGACGAGCGCTTTGTTGCCGATCCATCGCGGCGCGATATCTACTGAGTCACCTTCGGTAATATCTTGCGGGCGTATGGCATCCGGCGTCATCGTTGCTAAGTTTATGCTGCCGGTTTTGTAGGCTTTGGTGCAGGCAATCAGGTTTTGTTCAATATCAAAATCTAGGTAGCTGACTTGAAAGTCGGTGTTGTGAAATAGCCGGGTCTCACGCGACTTCTCCAGATCAAACCGAAACAGTCCGCCCATATCATTGGATTCTAGGCTGTAAAGCAGCTCTCCTTCCTTGAGCGCGCACAAGCTATTAATTAAAACGGGCGGCGTGGTTTCTGACTGCTGTTCCATTTGCTTGAGCATCTGCGGCGACATCATCATCGACTGAACACCACGATTTTTCATCGCCTGCTTTCTTTGAACCTGTAGCCGCCTTTGCTGAAGGTCTTTGCCAAATTCGCTCTCAATTTCTGTGAGCGGTTCGCCATCGCGGTAAAGGTATAGCCGACCTTGAGAGAGATAGGCGATCTGCAAAGACATAGGAATCAGGATAGGGAAGGTGTCAGGGCTATTATGCCCCGTAGAACCTAAAATAATTGATATGTTCTGTGACATGCGATGCCCGCTAATCATTCCATTTTTATTTCGTATCGGCGTAGCGACAGTGAGGGGGAGACCGGGCGCATAGACGATCATTTAAGCGCTCATTTTGGGCGAGATGCGGTTTTTAGAGATGTTGATTCTTTGCCACTTGGCGTGGATTTTAGGACGCATCTAAATCAAACAGTTGATCAGTGTAAGGTTTTAATTGCCGTGATTGGTGATCGCTGGCTAAATGAGCTGAATCAAAGATTCTTGAATGATGAAACCGACTGGGTACGTGAAGAAATAGCATGGGCGTTAGAAAAAGAAATAATCGTGGTTCCGGTGTTTGTTGATAGCACGAAGTCCGTAGCCGCAGCAGATTTGCCAATGCCTGTAGCCGCGTTAGCCTATAGAAATTCTGCTCAGGTTCGACCGGGTTCAGATTTTCGCCCAGATATGGCTCGTTTGATTCGGTGGCTCGAGGAGGTTGTTGGCAAGCCAGATAATAGAAAAGAGACTTATGTTGTTGTTGAAGGATGCCGCGATCGCCCAGCCCTAACGCAATATCTTGCGACAACAGCTAACCGACTAAAGCAAAGAGGCAGTTTAGCGATTCGGCAGAATATTGCCTATGAAAGCGTTCAGTTTAAGCAGGTGGCTAAAATTCTAGATTTTGAGCCAGGGATGGGGATGCGCGGTGAGGCATTGTTTATTTTTACTGAGTTCGCTGAGCTAAATCTATCAACGCTTCAGCAGTTTTCAGCGCAGGCTTTAACTTGGGCAAGACAGGAGGTGAATGTAAAATCTGCGGGTCAGGCTTTTTATAATTTTCGAATACCCACTCATTTGTGCTTCGCGATCGCCATCGTCGATCAGCTAGACGAGGCCACCCGTACCGCCATTAAAACAACAAATCCGATCGCCAAACGAGTAGATGTGCTGTGGTACGAAATTCCAGTCGTCTACGAACTAGGCGCAGGCACGCTGCACTACTACGATAAAGCAAGTAGCCTGCTAGAAAACTTTCGAGGTGAAGTTGCTTGGAGGAAGCTTCGTCCTATCATTCAAGAGCTGCTTAACTAAAACGCTCTAAAGATCTTTATAGCTGCTCTCTAACCCATTTCCGAAAATTAATCTCTGCTGAGACTTCGTTTAGCAGAGCAACCTCTAAGAACTGATACAGGTCAGATTTTTCGATGATTGGGAAGGTGGGAGAGCGATCGCACTCAATATAAGCCCCATCTTCTAAACACAAAATCTTCCACTCACGCCCACTAAATCGCCAAAATTCAGGTACGCCTAAGCTTGCGTACAACAAGTTCTTTCTAATATCCGTATTGGTGATATCCACTTCTATCACCAAATCAGGCGGCGGGTCTTTTGCCAAATCGACAGTGTGGTCGGCAACCAACTCAAAGTTTTGAATGTAGTAACAATCATCCGGCTCAGCGCTCTTGAGCAAATCTTCTCGATCGAGCGTTGTCGATCCCATCGTTTTCATCATCAGACCTGTTTCAACCACCAAGACTCTGACAAAAAGCTCAATCAATCTGGCAAATCTTTCATGATTTTCAAGAGGCATCGTGATTTCTAGAACGCCATTGTCGTAAGTAAAACGAGCATGGGTGCGTTCAGTTAGCAACGCTTGAATCTGCTTGAACGCCTGCCAGTCCAAATCGTAGAAGGTCACCCGTTTTTCACCCACTGGCTTTACCGGAGCTTCTAGAAGATACATATCATTTCTTCCCTACCTAAGTTGAGCTATATTCACGCTGACTTGTTTGATTTATTGTGTCACGCTCATAACAAAAATGCTCTGTAGGTAATTTCTACAGAGCATTTTCAATTTTGTTTTCTGGATGTTTTAGTGCAAAGAGTCGCTGTCGCCCATGGCCATTTGAACCACTGTTGGCTGACCTTTGTCATCGTGGTATTTGTTTGCCCACTGGCTGATCAGAGCATCTAATTCGTCAAAGGCGGTTTCGCGCTTTTCTTGAGGGATGTTTAGCTCCTCTAAAATGCGGCGAGTGCCTTTGTGAGAGTCGGCCCACTCGCGCATGAGGCGAAAGTAGCGAGCGGTATCGTCCATCATGGTGTAGGTGCGTTCTTCTGCGCCAACTGGAGAGTAAGACGCTCTCGTGAGGGCGTAGAAGGGCATGCCTCCGATGGGCGAGTCGATGCGGGCGACCGTGCCTGCGTAAATTAGGCGACGGCGAATGTGCTCAGCAAGCGCATCACTTAAGGCCATGCGACGGTCTTCGGGCAGCGTTTCCTGAGAGCGAGCGTGGAGGAAGTCTACCAGCTCCATGAACTGGAAGCCAGTGAGCAGCTGAGCGTCGGGCAGTGGCTCAGGGAGGTTCGCTGCTTTTAGCTTGGCTTCGACCTGCCGCTTTTCGTCAGAGCTGAGGCTGGTACCTGGCACACGGAACTCACCGGGTGTCCAAGCATACTGCTGGAGCCATACGTGAGGCAGCTGAATGAGATAGCCGGGTTCTTGAGAGCCCAGCATTTTGAGCAGCTTACCTTCGGTCAGGGCCGCCTGCATTTCTTCGACAATGGCTTTGACGCGCTTGGGCTCGATGTGGTGGAGATGCCCGGTCATGCGCAGATTATTTTTCTGCTCTACATAGGTGGTGTAGATGGCGCACTTAGCCGCTGTGGCTGCTGCGTCTAAAAATGCGCCGTGACGATGACCGCCAGTGCACATGGCGCTGAAGGCCAGGTACATCATGATTTCGTCGATGGCGCTGGGGTCTAGCTGTTTGACTAATTCGGTGTTGCTGGTCATTAAAACTCGATCAAGCGAGAATGCTTAATGCTTATAGAATGCACAGAAAACGGGGCTAATGGAACAGAGAATGGCTGTGAACTCTATGGGGCAGTTGTCAGGAGCAGTGTTAATAGTTACATAGGTAGAGCACTTATTTTACAAGTCTTTACTTAGTCAATATTCTACACCTTATACGGATGTTCACTAATAAAAACCATTCTCAGTTACTCCGCTATTGTTCGGGGTATACGGAAGGAATCTATAGGGATTGAGGTGCGACGCGCCCGCTGCCACGGTGCGCTATTTTCTCTGTATTAGATTCGGTGTAGTCACCTTCTACCGGCTCATCATCCAGTCGTCCGCTTCCTCTATAGGATGCATCCGCTGTTTGAATCAGGGTGAGATCTAACGTTTCTCGCAAGTTTTTATTAGGGGCAAGCTGCTCAATAGAAGCTTGCGACAAGCTTTGAAAAGTGCTTTTTGGTGCGCTTTGATAAACCACACCAGTGGCACATAAAACGGCAGCGATACCGCTGAGCAGTGAGTGATGAGAAGTCAGCATGGTTGCTAAGTGATTTCCAAGTCGTTACTCAGAGATACTCTAACAATAGGTAAAGTCAGGAAGATATATATGAAGAATTGACTTGATCACAGGGTATTTATGCGCGAGCACAGTAGCCATTTTCCGGCTGAGTTCCAGATACCTAGGACATCTACTTGTTGCCCGTTCAGTATCTTTGTAAAAAGCTCCGTAATTTCCGATCGAACTGTTAATAAGAGAATGCAATCAGGGAGGCTTTTGTCTGTAGTTTGGTGCAATTCGTAGCGACCTTCGGTGTTGCTATAAAAATTACCGACTAAAGAGATGGCGGAATGCGCACTCAATGGCTGACAATATTTCGCGGCTGAGCGGTCTACAAATGCGTGATGGCCGCTGTTCGGATAGGTTTCAGGACGTGCGAGATAGTGCTGTTGGACAGAGTACCACTGAGGATGATCGGGCGGTAGGTTGAAAAGTGGGATGACGGCAGCAGGGGCGGTCGGGTCAGTGATGAGTGCAGTTTGGAGCGATCGCACATCCCGCGCCAAGTCTCTCGGCTCACATCCTTTCTCCACGCACAGCGCCGCCGCCATCCCCACCGCCTGTCCAATCCCCAGAACAACCGGCTGCAAGCGAGTAGCTCCATTGGCAATGTGTGAAACCGATATATTCTTCTCGCAGGCCAGTAGACCGTCTATAGATTCTGGAACGAGCGCTTCGTAAGGAATGGTGAACGGTGTGCCTGTCCAGCGGCCGCCCCAGCGGATGGATTTGGGGGCTAGCGGCATTTCAAAGCCGGGATAGTGATGATCGTTTGGATAGTTACCGAAGGCGATCGCACTCACATCCCCCCACTCATTTGTAGGCAAAGCAGCCGCCTGCCCACCAGCTACTGGCAAAATATCAGGCTCACAAACGGTTCTAAGCCCTTTGATGCGACGGCTCTCGCGGTAGTAAGGCATCAGTGCAAACGCGCCGCCGCCAGATGCATCGGTCTGAGGAAAAACATCTTCAGCCAAGCCATATCGCCTGCCTAACTGCATTTGAATATAGCGAGCAAACGACTGCGAGTGCCACTGGGCTTCCTGTCCGTATTCCGCTCTAGCTGCATTAGATTCGATTAAACGGTTAAGGCCTACGCCGTAGTCGTTGCCTTTGTGGGGCCAGTTGATCATGAACTGATTGTCAGGCAGTCTGCCGTAGTTTAAGCAGGCTTCACCCGCTGGCGTATCGGCGTCCCCGTAGTTCGCCCAGGCATCTGCAAAGGCGCTATCAGGAGAGAGAATAGGCGGCTCACTAATGACAGGTGCTTCTAATTGTCCGTAGTCTTGCATGAGCACCACCCAAGTGGGCGACTGTACTGGGTAGCGCTGCGTGATGTTGTACAGGGGATCGGACGGATCAGACAAGGAGATAGGTGCGCTCTGCTCTTTCCAAATGTCGCGGGTTTCCCAGCCCCAGCGGTGAGGCACGTCTGCAAGTGCTATAACGTCACCCAGTTCAGTGCCATCTATAGTGATTGTGGCCTGAACCTTGAATGAGCTGAACTGAACGCCTGTAATACGCTGGCCACTGCGTAGCACCTCATAAGGGCGCTCTCCAGAAATCCATTTGAGATTGGGCAGCGCCGCTACCCAGTCGGCAAAAATTTGAGCGCCTACAGCTGGACTATAGGTGAAAAAGCTCACCCACCCGTTTCCCAATCCTTGGGGATGGCGGCACCTAAGCGCTTTTAGAAAATCGCCCCAAAGGCCCGTTTGAAAGGCGGCTAGTTCGTTCCCATCTGGGGCTGATACGCCCGCTGAGGTCAGCATTCCACCTAGCCACGGCAGCTCGGAAACCAGCACGACCGTTAAACCAGGGCCTCGCCTGGCGGCTTGAATGGCCGCAGCGGTTCCGCCTACGCCACCGCCAACGACGAGAATATCGGCTGTGATGGTTTCCAATGGGTTCTTGAGCCTTTGAAGTGTCTGTTTTGGGGTGAATTCGTTAGGTGTAGGGCGTGATGTCTTCGCCGCAGTCGTCTGCTAGATAGGTAAGGGCTCGAAAGCGAAGGCCGACGAGCTGGTCGTATAGAGGATTAATTTTGCACATAGGCGGAATGTGCACAACTTTTTTGCGAAAAAGCGTGACGTCCCGCTCAAAAGGACACTGCGAGGGAACGAGCTTGCACACAAATCGGGCGAGACGGGGATCGTCTATGCTGAGCTGGTCTAGCCAGTTGCGAGCGGGTTTGAGCGGGTCGATGTCAGAGACGGCTTTGCCGATGGTCGGAAGATATAGGGCATTAGCGATCGCCTCCCTTTTAGAGCCCTTTTCAGCCGCATCTTCTTTATCCTCTTCTGAGCGTTCTCTATCTATCGCTCTGAGTTTATCTAGCGTTGCTTGTAATGAAGTCAACGCTTCAGGCTCTACATCAAGCGCTTCAGCGAAGGCCAGAATCTGATCGTTTTCGGGGTCAGAATACACCCCGTTTGCTAAGGCGACCATCACCGCCATTCTCAAAAAATTTTGAGCGGTTGCTCGATCGGCCTGTAATTCCTCTGCTAAAGCTGTCGGTTCAATCGGCTTCAATGTCTCAAACTCTGTACCAGGTGCAAACTCAGACTCCACCATGGCGTGGATCATTTGCTTTTCGGCCTCTTCAAAGTCACCATCAGCCCAAGCAACGGTCAGCAAGCCTCTGAGCCATGCCTTGATCTGCGACGGTGTATAGGGTGAATTTTGTACGGCTGAGGTCATAATTTTGAGACAGAAACGTCAGAACTTTTACGATTGAGACAGAGCTATTGAACCAGCAATATTAAATTTGTTTTGCTCTATTGATTGCGATTAGAGTAACGCCTTTGAATGCTTTATTGAACGCCTATCAGGAAGATATTAAATCCTATGTACGGACAGCTATAAAGTATTAATTAATACTCACAGTCTACGTATCTAGACATATCGCTACTGAGCCTTTTATGCCGTTGATTCTATTAGTTTTGACCTAACGTTTGCTTCCACTGCGAGCCGGTTCTACCGGTAACGACCCAGAGTAGCGATCTGGCCCCATCTCGAACTTCCCTCGTAATGGTCTCGGGATTTTCAGGATCGACTTCTGCTGGAATGGCGACCGGTTTAAAGCTAATTCCACGGCTTCCCAATACGATTTGCGCGACTACGCTGGCACGTCGCATGTGGTAGTCAGACGTAATTAAGTACACCTGATCGATTTTCCGGTCTTCGAGCTTATGGACTAGCGTCGTGAAGTTGGTAACCGTATCTACGGCCTGGTAGTCCAGAGCCCACTGTTCGTTAGGGACTTCTGCTTGATCAAACACCCAGCGAGCGTACTCAGGATTGCTGCCAGAAGACACCCAGATTCGGACGTTGGGATGCGCTTTGGCAAACTGCGCGGCAAACTGCTCACGCTCGGGAGCACCGCCTAAAACAAGGGCCACGGGTGGATCTAAAAACTGTTGCTGGTAGCGTAAGTAGGCAATGCCCGCAAATGGGACGACGACCAAAAGAGCGCCTGTCCATAGCAGCGCTTCTAGTCGCCTGGGAAAAAATCCTCGGCGGCGTTTTATCGGTGAGTTAGAAGCCATGTGAAGCGCAGTTGAGCTTTGAAGTGGCCCTTTTCTTCTAAGTTGCATAGGGTTAGGCGGCAAGGGCTGCACTGCTTAAAATCATAGGGCAGTTTTTGCTGATGAACGCTGAATCAGTAGCTGCGTTTATTAAACAAATCAAAAGCATTTTGTCAGAGATGATTTGCTACTGCTAGTTGCGCAAAAAAAGCAGCAAGCAAAAAGCAGCCGGTTCCCTTTGAGGTTACCCGCTGCGAATGGCTATCTCATCAAATTGAATTGATGCTTTTAGTCGGGACTACTATTCAAGCTTCAACCGCCTGCTTTGCGATCGCTGACTCGCCTGCTTTGTTCAACTGCACCTTTGCCAGCATTCCTCGCAGGTACTCGCCTTCAATCACTTCTTCTGTCAGCAGCAGCTGAGAAATCTCTTCTAGCAGCTCGCGATTGTCCTTTAGTATCGTCAGCGCTCGCTGATGGGCGGCTTCCACAATACTTTTCACTTCTTGATCGATCGCTTTGGCAGTCTCATCACTCACCATACGGCGAACGTTGGGCGCTGAGCCATCGTCCAAAAAGTTGTTCTGCTTGCTGCGATCGTAGGCCAGCGGCCCAAGCACTTCGCTCATGCCGTAGCTTGTCACCATCTGCTCGGCAACATCAGTTGCTCGCTGCAAGTCGTTGGCAGCTCCAGTTGTAATCGAACCGAAAACAACTTCTTCGGCCGAGCGACCGCCTAGCATTGTTGCAATTTGTCCTTTTAGCTCCGCCTCATCTCGTAAAAAACGATCTTCTGTCGGCAGCTGCAAAGTATAACCTAGTGCAGCCATGCCCCGAGGCACAATTGAGATCTTCTCCACCTGATCGCTACCCGGCATCGCTGCGCCTACTAAGGCATGTCCGACTTCGTGATAGGCCACGATTTCTTTCTCTTTATCATTCAGTACGCGGCTACGCTTTTCGAGTCCAGCCACCACCCGTTCAATGGCTTCAGCAAAATCTTGTTGTTCTACAGCTTCGCGGTGGTTTCGAGCAGCAAGAAGGGCGGCTTCGTTGACCAGGTTGGCTAGGTCTGCGCCTGCAAATCCGGGGGTACGGGTTGCGATCGCCTTCAAATCAACCCCATCTGCCAGCTTCACTTCCTGCGCATGAATCCTCAAAATCGCATCACGCCCCTTCAAATCAGGCCGGTCAACCAGCACCTGCCGGTCAAAGCGACCGGGCCGCAGCAGTGCCGGGTCTAAAATCTCAGGTCGGTTCGTCGCGGCTAACACAATAATGGTGGAATCTTCCGCGCCAAAGCCATCCATTTCAGCTAAAAGCTGATTGAGCGTTTGCTCTCGCTCATCGTTGCCGCCGTAGAACCCACCGGAAGAACGAGACTTCCCAATAGCATCTAGCTCGTCGATGAAAATGATGCAGGGCGCCTGCTTTTTAGCCTGCTCAAATAGATCTCGCACGCGAGAAGATCCCACGCCCACGAACATTTCAATAAACTCAGAGCCCGAAATACTAAAGAAAGACACGCCTGCTTCACCCGCAACGGCTTTTGCTAGCAGCGTTTTACCGGTGCCTGGTGGCCCAACTAGCAAGACGCCTTTAGGAATTTTTGCACCCAGATCGGTGAAGCGCTTGGAGTTCTTCAAAAAGTCTACAATCTCGACCAGCTCAGTTTTAGCTTCATCGACGCCAGCTACGTCCGTAAACTTAATTTTGGTATCTTCATCTTCAACATAGACTTTCGCGCGGCTTTTCCCAATCGAAAAGATGCCGCCCTGTCCGCCACCTTGGCCACGGGCCAGAAACAGCCGCCACACTGCGACAAAAATGAGCGGTGGAATAACCCAGCTCAGCAGGCTCCCGAGCCAAGCGGTGCCAGAAGGTGGCGTGGCGGAAAACTCTACGCCGTTATCCTGCAACACCGTAGGCAGATTTAAGTCAAAAACAGGCGTGGTTTCGTATACCGCACCGCCCGGCTCTAGCTGATAGTGGATTTGCTTTTCACCAATATCAGCGCTGGTGACCTGATGCTCTTTGACCTGGCTAATAAATGTGCTGTAGGGAACGCGCTCGGCGCTCTGGCTAAAAGAGGTTGGCAAAAAAGTGCTAATTAACAGCACGGCGCTAATGGCCAAAAATATCCAGTTTGCCTGCTGTCGTTGCTGCGGCTTTTTGTCCTTAACGGGCATCGCTTTCCCCTACTTTGCTGATGGGCTATGTGGTGTATCTATCACATAGCGTAACAAGTGCAGCTGATGAGAGCGATATGCCCGATGGAGTGATCCCCGTATTACAGCGTGAGAGACTGCGCATTATTTTCAATTAAGTCGCAGAGGTCCTTCAGGAACGCCGCGCCATCTGCACCGTAAATAATGCGGTGGTCGCTGGTCATGTTCACGCGCATTTGAGTGCGAACGCCCATGAGGCCATCTTTGGTTGCAACAACCTTGGCCTGCGAGCCGCCTACGGCCAAAATTGAGCCTTGGCCAGGTGGCAAAATAGCATCAAAGCTATCGACGCCGAACATGCCCAGATTCGACAGGGTGAAGGTGCCGCTGTTGTATTCTTCTGGGGCTAGCTGCTTGGAGCGCGATCTGGCAACTAAATCTTTCCAGGTGCGAGAAAGAGAATAGATGTCCATTTGATCTGCGCCGCGTAGGACAGGTGTGATGAGGCCACCGTCGGGCATGGCCACAGCGATCGCGATATTGATGCTGCTGCTGTACTGAATCCCAGAAGGTGCAAAGCTGGCGTTGACAACAGGATGCTTTTTCAGCGTGACGGCGACCGCTTTGGCTAAGAGCGCGGTCATGGTGACGCCTTTAGGCTTGATCTGTTTGTACAGAGCGTTTAGCGAATCGACGGTGATGGTGTAGCCTACGCGGAATACAGGAACTGAGAGGCTGGCGTCCATGTTGCGGACGACGGCTTGCTGAAGGGAGTTAAACGCGACCAGTTCGCCGGGAGATGCGGGTGCAGGGGTCGGCGCAGCAGAGGCTCTGGAAGCACCGGGGACGACGACAGGTGTAGCGGGCGCTGCCTGTGGCGTTGGTGGCGCGGGCTGCTGAATAGTGCTAGGGGTGGGCGCTTTGCCTGCGGCTTTTTCAACGTCTTGGGCGACGATGCGACCGTGGGGGCCGGAACCTTGAAGGCCGTTGAGATCGACTTTGAGCTGCTTGGCGAGCTTGCGAGCGCGAGGGGAGATAATCGTGCGGCCTGAGGATGAGCCAGACGTGCTGCCGTTTTGAGCGGGGGCTGTTGTGGTATCCGCGACGGCCTGAGCGACGGCGGCGACCGTTTCTTCAGTTTGGGCGGCAGCGGGCTCTGGGTCTGCGGCTTTAACAGTCGTGGTGGCGGCGCTGCTGCTGGCGGCTTTCTGTTTGGCTTCTTCGATTTCAGCTTCGGTGTCAGCGAGGTAGGCGATCGCGTCATTTACCTGAGCCATCTCACCGGCTTCGGTGATAATAATGGCCAAATAGCCCTCATAAAAGGACTCCACATCCATGTCGGCCTTATCGGACTCAACGACGACAACGGTTTCGCCTTTTTCTACCTTATCACCAGCGGACTTAGCCCAGGAAACGATCTTGCCCTCAGTCATCGTAGAGCTGAGAGCAGGCATGAAGACTTCGCGAATCATGGATGGGGGTGGGTATGGACAACAGCATTGGCCAGCATTTGCTAGCAACTGAGATTGTATCCCGTTGTGGTGACACTGATGAAGGTCGTTGTTGGGCGTGTGTGTATATGCAAACACAAAGTAAGGACACACGTTTTTGTATGTCCTTACTCAAAATATTGACGGCTGGCATTGGAACTTGACTTAAAATCTATAGCTCGCCGCGAATATCTTCGACGACGCCATCACGTAGCAAAATTTCAACCTGCATCTTTTTGATCATGTGGTCGCCTACGGCCACTTTAAAAAAGCCGTCAATTTGGCCCTGGCTAACTTCTTTGTCTTGCTCTAGCGTCTGAACTTGCTGGAGCTGTTGCAGCAGCTGGTTCTTTTGCTGAAGCAGCTGGCTTTTGTCCTGGTTGAGCTTGACCTGTACGCTGCTGATTTGCTGAGCGACAGCTGCGTCGGCTGGATCAGAGCCCTGCTTTTGCATTTCAGTCAAAATGCGCTGGCTCTGCATTTCTAGCTGCTGCAAGCGCCCGTCAATTTGGTTGAGCTGACTTTGCAGCTGCTTTTGCGCTTCTTCTTTCCACAGCGGTGTGACCACTGCTTTGATATTGACAACGCGCTTGAGCAGTAGCTGAGACTGGGAAACATCCATAGTTGAGATAAGGGGGAGTTATAAACAATGAAAAGTCGAAACGGTCTGAAACGAACGAGCTAAGACGATCTAAATTGAACCAGGAAACATCGAATCCGGCTATAGCTCTGCTGAATACATCAACTTTGCTTTATATGCTTGCCAGCATTGTGCCCATCCATCGGGACACAAATGCAGTTCTGATACAAACTATCTTGCGCGAATACGGAAGGTAGGCTCTTTTAAGCAAATCACTAGGCAAATAGCGCGTCGATGGTTTCTTGATAGCGATCGCGCACCTTTGGCCGTTTCACTTTTAGCGTTTGGGTCAATAGGCCGTTCTCTACGCTAAAAGGTTCCGCCAGTAGCTCAAAAGGCCCAACGCGATCGTCAGGGCGGTAGCCAGGACGTTTGGCCACCTCACGCTTAAGCTCTTGCTTAAATAAGTTTCGCACCGCATCACTCTTCAAATCTACGGGCTGGCCATCCGCCCATTTTTCCAAAGCTTCCATACTCGGAACAATCAGTGCGCCAATTGATTTTTGATCTTGGCCGACTAGCATAATCTGATCAATGTAAGGGCTCCGCAAGCAGGCGTTTTCAACCGGCGTGGGCTCAATATTTTCACCGTTGGTGAGCACGATGGTGTCCTTGGCTCGGCCGGTGATAATTAAGTCGCCGTGCGCTGTGGTTTGACCCAAATCGCCTGTGTCAAACCAGCCTTCGCTGTCGATGGCTTTGGCGGTCGCCTCAGGATTTTTGTAGTAGCCCTGCATAATTTGCGGGCCGCGTAGCAGTACTAGCCCAGGCGTGCCAACTGGGACGGGCTGACGCGTTTCCAAATCGACAATGGCGGTTTCTACACCGGGTACGGGCTGGCCATCTGCGCCGCGAAGGTTGCGCCAGGGTCTGCGAACGTGGGTAATCGGTGAAGTTTCGGTGAGGCCGTAGCCGCCCAAAATTTCGACACCTGCTAGCTCATAAAAGTCTTCGAGATGATCGGCAATGGAGCCGCCGCCGCTGACGAAATAGTCTACTTTGCCGCCGAGGGCTTGGCGTACTTTGGCGTATACGATGCGATCGCCCAATTTATGCAGTGGCCACAGGTAAATCATTTTCAGCCTCGCCCCAAGCTTTTGCCCGGAGGAACTTTCTAGCTGGTCGAGCTTGAGTCCTGCGAGGATGCGTTTGGCTTCGATGTACTCTTGCGATCGCGTCAAAAAGAAATTAACCAGCTTCTGCTTGCCTTCGGGCTGCTCGCGAAACTGCTTTTGCACCCCTTCATAAATGGACTCCCACAGCCGAGGTACGGCCACCATGTACTGCGGGCTGTGCGCTTTAAGGTCTGCTTTGACGTAGCGAATATTGGTGTAAATTTGAGTGACGCCTTGAGAAAGCGTGAAGTACTCAAACGAACGTTCGTAGGAGTGCCAAATGGGCAGAATGCTCATCACCTTTTGCTCGGGGCCAACGCTGACCACGCTGCTGGCTCCGGCGATTTGGCTGAGCAGGTTGCTTTGGCTGAGCATGACCCCTTTGGGCATGCCGGAAGTGCCCGAGGTGTACATCAATGTGGCGGTGCGATCGCGCTCTAGCTGAACAGGTTTAAAGCCCTCTGTAGAGGCATCTGCTAACGCCATCAGCTCAGAGAAGTTCATCAGTCTAGCGCCGCCCAAATCCGCCTCTAGTTCGGCCGCTTCGTCTGTAAGCAAAATAATGAAGCGCAGGCCCGCAGTGCTCAGCTCTTTAGAGAGCTTGTCTAGGGTTGTGATGTCCTGGACAACCAGGCCGATGCTGTCGCTATTGTCCAAAATGAACATCAGCTCGGCTACGTCGGCATTGGCCCCACGCACCGCGTCAATCGCTCCAGCTGTCATGATGCCTTGGTCGGCGACCATCCAGCGGGGGCGATTTTCACTGAACAGGGCGATCGCCTCTCCGGGCTCTACCCCCAACGCCTGCAATCCTGTCGCGAATCGCTTGATATCAGCGGCGAGTTCACCGTAGGTATACTTCGTTTCAGGGCTCGTATGCGGATCGTGCAGCGCCAAATGACTGCCATACTTAGCCGCTACAATCGGCCACACTTCGGGAATCGCTGAGATTTCTCCATAGCTGATGGATCTAGCCCAGTTATTCTTTTCTTGTTCGTGTAGTTGGGTGGAGTGCAGCGCTGCCGTCATGGTCACATCTCAGCAAGATTACTTGATACAAAGAATACCCGGATTTTCGGTGGGTATGCATTTAACTCGCCTGCTAGGCATGCCGGTTATGCACCGACAGATTCCCCATACGCTTTTAGGCGTCAGCGGTTTACCATAACCTTTAAGAGAAATGAAGCACTCTGAACTTTCTTGCAGGCAACTTTTTGTTTATGGCGGCATTTTGGGCAAAAGACGGCGCGGCAAACGTGATGAACTGGATCGACTCAGCATCCAGGCCAAATTGCAGGCCAGATTGGCTGGGCGATCGCGGCTGTTCTACTCGTCGAAATGGTACGCGACCTCTACCACTTTTTGAGCCACTACCTGCCACCGCTTCAGCGCCTGCACAACTGGCACCACCGCGCTTACAAAAAAGACTTTTCGCCCATCAGCACCGAAATCTATCGGAAAGCTCAGCTATATAATGATGCGCCTGAGTCGATTTTTATGATGGTGGTGATGGCGCTAGCGGCTACCGTGACGCATACGCCCGGGCTGTGGTTTGGGGTGCTGTATGCGGCTGGTTTTTTGGCGGCAGCGGTATTGCGATCGCGCGGACTTCTTACCGCCACCGATCTCACCCACGAACCTGGCCCACTCACCGGCATTCCTGGCCACTGGAAAGTCAATCGTACCTACCACTGGCGTCATCACTTCGATGACACTAACGCCTACTATGCTGGTTTTTTGCCGCTGAGCGATCAGCTGCTCGGTACGGCACTTTCGCTTAAAGGCAAGTCTGTTGCCGTAACGGGCGCTTCAGGAACGCTTGGTCGCGCGCTGATCGCAGAGCTTGCTAAGCAGGGCGCAAAGCCAATCGCGCTGAGTACCTCTACAGCAGAAATTCCGGGCGCTACTAAAGTCATTCCATGGCGCGCCGGACAAGAGACTGAGCTGCGCAGCGCTTTTCAAAAAATAGATATTCTCATTATTAATCACGGCATAAACGTGATGGGTGAGAAGTCACCTGTCGCCATTGAGCAGTCGCTGGAAGTAAATGCGCTTTCTGCGTGGCGAATGATGGAGACCTTTTTAGAGACGGTGGACAATCGGACAGGGCGGGCGACAAAGGAAGTCTGGGTGAATACTTCTGAAGCTGAAGTGAATCCGGCCTTTAGTCCGCTGTATGAAATTTCTAAGCGGCTAATAGGGGATTTGATTAACCTGCGCCGGACGGATGCGCCCTGCGTGATTCGGAAGCTGGTGCTAGGGCCGTTTAAGAGTAATTTGAACCCGGTGGGTGTGATGAGTGCAAAGGCGATCGCTCGGGGCATTGTCTTTTTAGCTAAGCGTGATATCCGCAACATCATTGTCACGATTAATCCGCTGACCTATGTGCTCTTTCCGATTAAAACGCTGAGTCAGGCTATTTATTTCACACTCTTTTCAAAAGGTGCAGCTGTGAAGCGTATTGAAGCTGAAGTAGCTGCTGCACGTCAATAAGGGCAGGTCACATCAGCTGCCGGACGACTCTTCGAGAAGGCCCAAGGCCTACGACTCCGCTCAGCCTTCGGGTTTTACACCGTTGAGCGGGTTAAACCTGTTGAGCTGAACCTCTAGATTCTGACGTGTAGATAGAATTACGTAAGGACTCCAAACCTTATCAAAAATTATCGCTACGCCTTAGTGCATAAAGCATACGCGTAAACTACATCATTTCTTAAATAACAGAATCAAGTAAAACCACGGGCGCGTACTGTAGAACGCCCGTGGTTTTACCTGCATGCTTGTAATAAATATAAAGGTATATACAACAGTGTCACTGAATATGTGAGCCCACCATAATGTGACCATCAAGACGCATCTACAGCCTTACCGGTTCTCTCTAATAGAACGACTGAAGAACATAAGAGATTTAGAAGATGAAAGGCTCTTTGCGCTCATTTAAAAATGTGACTCAATCCTAACAGGCGCGATTTTACGAGAATACAGAAAAAGCTTAAGTCTCTTTTAAAAAAGGCACTTTGAAAGGTTTTTCGCCTGTTTCTGAAAAATAGCACTGCAAGCTATTAGAACGCTTTTACTCAAAAAAGCGTTCTTCTCAAAGTCTTTTTATCTTCTCTTGTCAATTTCTTTGAGCAGCGCTTTAAAGAAATTTTTAGCAGCCTTTGCGGCGGCTACTTTTTGGGTCGCCTGCTGCCTTCAACAGTTAATCCAACAGCACATAACACCTACTCAAGACCTATGCTTTCTAGCACTTTTGATACTCAATCTAATGTAGTAGATGATTCAAACCTGTTGGCGAATTCTCCACTTCCCGCCGTTGAACCATCACTGCAAGGCTTAGCGAGCACTCAAAATCAGCTCTCTATGTTTGATTTTAGCAGCGATAGTGGTCTTTCTGTCGAGATGGTTCGTAGAACTTCACTATCAGACACATTAGAAGCAAATTTGTTCTTTGTTGACGATCAGCAGCTTGCTGCTTGGGAGACTTCCCCCTCTGCTAGCAGAGATAGCTTGACCGGCTACAGTAACGTGGCTGTCTATGGTGAAAATCAGTATGTTTTGACCGATGGTGCAAAAACTTGGGAAGCGGCTCAGGCCGAAGCAGAAAGCGTTGGCGGCAACTTGGTGACCATTAATGATGCCGCCGAAGACAGGTGGCTAAGAGAAACCTTTGGTCGGGATGAAGGGTTCTGGATGGGGTTGAGCGATCGCTTCTCTGAAGGTAACTTTCAGTGGGCCAGCGGCGAAGACATTACGTACATTAACTGGGCAGCAGGTGAACCCAATGACTATGCAGGAAACCAAGACTACGGCCGCATCAACTTTGCCGGAGACAAGTGGGACGACGAATACTCGTATACCACCTTGCGAGGCATCATTGAAGTTAGCGGCAATGGAGCGGCTGTTCCCCCATCTGAAGACAACAGCGACCAAAACAACGGCGCTATTACTCGCAACGGCAGTCAGTACCTGCTGCTAAACGACTACACCAGTTGGGAGAACGCACAGGCAGCGGCCCAACAGCTAGGCGGCCACTTAGTCACCATCAATGATGCGGCTGAAGACCAGTGGCTAAAGCAAACCTTTGGCCAGGATGAAGGCTTCTGGATGGGGCTGAGCGATCGCGCCTCAGAAGGCAATTTCCAATGGGCAAGTGGCGAAGCGGTGACCTACACCAACTGGGCACCGGGCGAGCCAAACGACTGGCAGGGTTCACAAGACTATGGCCGTCTTAACTATGGCAACAACAAGCAGTGGGACGACGACAACTTTGCCTCTAACTACAGAGGTCTGGTTGAAATTAAGCTAGACGATGGTGACAATCAAACCCCTACGCCGCCAGTTGTTACGCCGCCAACAACACCAGTAATACCGGAAACACTGGCTGAAAACACGTTTACTCGCAACGATAGTCAGTATCTGTTGTTGGATGAGTCTTTGACTTGGGAAGAGGCACAGGTTAAAGCGCAACAGCTCGGTGGCAATCTGGTCACTATTAACGATGCGGCTGAAGACCAGTGGCTAAAGCAGACCTTCGGCCAGGATGAAAGCTTTTGGATGGGAATGACTGACCGCGACCAGGAAGGTACGTTTCGCTGGGCGAGCGGCGAAGCGGTAACCTACACCAACTGGGCACCGGGCGAGCCGAATGACTGGCAAGGGACTCAGGACTATGGCCGGACTAACTTTGGTAGCAACCAGCAGTGGGACGACAATCACTTCTATTCTAAGCACAGAAGTATTGTTGAAATTAAGTCGTCGCCTGCCACTGATAACGATGACAGCAATCCACCCGTTATTAACGAGGGCACGAACAATCCAGATCAACCTACCGCTTCTGAGGTAACTTACAACGGTAGCGAATACCGCTTGCTCAGCAGAACTCAGACTTGGGAAGAGGCGCAGGCCGAAGCTAGACAGCTGGGTGGCAACCTGGTGACGATTAACGATGCGGCTGAAGACCAGTGGCTCAGAGAGACTTTTGGAAAAGACCGGGGGTTTTGGATGGGGCTGAGCGATCGCGCCTCAGAAGGCAATTTCCAGTGGGCCAGCGGCGAAGCGGTGACTTACACCAACTGGGCACCGGGCGAACCGAATGACTATGACGGCAACCAGGACTACGGCCGCATTAACTTTGCTGGCGACCAGTGGGACGATGAGTTTTCTTACACCCGCCTGCAAGGCATTGTTGAAATTAAGATAGGGGGCGAGGTTGTTCTTCCCCCTAATCCAATTGTCGACGGTGGCGACGGTGGCGAAGATGACAATGACATTCCCTCTATCTACGGCGATGCCTTTACCCGCAGCGTCCCTATTAACTACAGTGGCTACAATACCAACGCGGTTGAAATCAGCGACTGGAGCAATGAAAATGGCGTGCGAGCACTGGCTCAGGCCGTTAGAGGTATCAATGCTCAAACGCTCCGAATTCCTGGTGGCGATACTGCCAACTACTGGAACTGGGATCTTGGCGGCGTCACGCAGGATCGAATCCCCTGGACATATCCCTACTTTTTGCCAGAGGAGCTGCCTCTCTCACTTAACTATGAGTATGGAACAACAGCATCGCTAAAAAATATGAAGCCGCTGTTTGACCAAACAGGCGCTGAGCCTATCTGGGTTGTCAATATGCTCACATCTGATTTGAACAAAGAGATTCGCCATCTGCTAGAAGCGAAGGAAATGGGCTACAGCGTGAAGAAGATAGAGCTAGGCAATGAGCTGTACTTTGGGATTCCCAACTATGCTCGCGAGAACTATGAGGGTGCAGAAGCGCCTCAGGTCGGCGGATTTCCCTCAGCGGCAGCCTACGCAGAAGCGGCTAAGGCCTGGGCGATCGCTATCAAATCTACCCCTGGCTTAGAGAACACTACAATTGCAGCAATTGGAGTATCTCCTTACCATGTGCCTGAGCAGCGCGGTGTAGACTGGATGCCTGAACTCTTGAAGAAAACCGGCTCTGATAACTTGAGCACCATTGACGTTGTAGATGCAATTACCTTGCATCCTTACTACTCAACCGAGTCTATTGGAATTACCAAGAGCGATGTCGGCAACCGGACCAGAGCAGGAGAGATTGCAAGAGACGGCATTAAAGAACTTCGCAGTACGCTCACAGATCCGGCTTTGAACGTGGTAGGACTACAGAATGAGGAGCTTTGGATTACGGAGCACAACATTATTGAGGATGCTGTCGTGGTTGTCGGTGGCACCTGGCTACAGGCACTGATGCTTGATCTGCACACGCAGGAATTTTTGAAAGATACGCGAACCACTGTCTCTACGGCCCACCTGCTTACGGGTAACGCTCAGTGGCAGGCGCTGACTGATGAAAACGGTCTGCAAATTGATGGTAGTCAAAGAGGCAATGTTGATCGCCCCTTTAAGACAGATGCTAGTCAAGCCTACAGACCTACGGCGATGGGAATGTTGCTTGGACAGTCTGCTGAGATTTTCGATAACGGTACGGCAACCCTGCTTGCTAGCGGTGAAGCCTTTATTGCTTGGCAGGTAGAGAACAGTACCAAGGAAATTTCAGCGACGAATGCTGATGATAGAACAGAATACTTAGTGCTGCCTGAAGGTGAAACTTGGGAAGTAGTGACCTATACGGCCGATCCTTGGGCGACCGTGATGGGTGAAAATGAGCTGAGCACTCGGGTACAGACGCTTTCAGGCGGGAGCACGCTGACGATTGATGGCTTTACTAAGGTGGTTGCGATCGCCAAGTAGCTTTGCCAGTAATTTCGTAAGGCTGTTCTGAAGTGAATAAAACCAGCGACCTCCCTTTGTTTTGTATAGCAAGGGGAGGTTGCTGGTTTTAGCTGTCAGAATTCATTATTGTCCCTATTTCTGTACGCAGACATTCAATCAGATAGAAGACAATGAAATTCCGATTGTTCATAGCCGTGTGACGACCGAACTGCAAAAGTAGGAAAAACAGCTCAAACGATATATATCGATCGGATGAGACCGTTATATCAGAGGGCTGATGTTCAATAGTCGCTATCGAAAAAATGTTTAGAAGATGAGAGGATGAGTGCCAGGGTAGAATTACAATCACCGGAAATCTAGACAACATAAGTGCCTCTTTTTAATTGAAACATTCTTCCTCAAAGCACCTTCTTAACTGGCTTAGCTATCGTTCTGTTGTTGGCACTTGTGTTGCCTTCTTGATTGCGCTGTTAATGCTCGTGAGGCTGCAAGATGCAGTTCCTGTCGAAAATTTAATGCGCGATCCGGCTGCGATCGCCATCCATCCTATCTACTACGGCGCGTTCTCGAACCTTGGCATTTTATTTTGGAGTGCCAGCGCAGCTGTCTGTTTTTTGGGTAGCTACTTACTCGGCCAGCTGTCTGCCGAAACCCAGCTATCCGCCAGATCAGGGGCCGCGCAATTTCTCCTAGCCTTCGGCTGCTTTAGCACCGTTTTGTGTCTAGACGATCTGTTCATGCTTCACGAGTGGCTGTTCCCAGAAAAGCTGCACATCCACGAAGGCGTTGTTTTAGTGAGCTATGCGGTAACGTTCTTAGCGCTCATTTTTCGCTTTCGTCAGCGCCTGCTCCAAACAAGGCCCATTCTTTTTTTAGTGAGCTGCCTGCTGTTTGCTACGTCAGTTGCTATCGATGTGTTGCCTCTTGGATCTGTGCTCACCGCAGATAGCATTTACTGGCTAGAGGACGGTACTAAGTTTTTAGCGATCTTTTTTTGGCTTGCTTACTTTGCTAAAGCCGCGGCTGAGCTAACGCTGCTGTCTGCTCACAAGTAAACCTCTTCTCAACTTACATTTACATTTCATCTACTGCCGACCTATGAGCTCTCTTCATTCACTCCAGCCACTTGTGAGCGTCCTTATCAATAACTACAACTACGGCCGCTTTTTGCGGCGCGCGATTGATAGCGTGCTCCATCAAACCTATGACAATGTGGAAATCATTGTCGTAGATGATGGCTCAAGCGACGGTTCTTACAGCACCATTCAGAGTTACGGTGATGCTGTTATTCCCGTGATTAAGGCTAACGGTGGGCAAGACACGGCCTTTAATGTAGGCTTTGAGCATAGTCGTGGAGAGATTGTTTGTTTTTTGGATGCTGATGACAGGTTTTCGCCTGACAAGCTAAAAAAAGTGGTGGACTGCTTTGCTAATTCGCCTGAAGCTGAATGGTGTTTTCATGCGCTGTTGCTAAAAGAGACCTATACCGGAAAAGTTTTAGGTAAAACTCGCGCGTTCCCAAAGCAAAAAGATACGTCTACCCTCTGTGATTTTCGTCAGCTAATGCGGTGGGGACGGCTACCGTTTTACCCGATGTCTACGTCTGGGCTGTGCTTTCGGCGATCGCTGCTCGATCAAATTTTACCGATGCCCGAAACCTTCATAAAAACGTCTGCTGACCGCTATTTAAGATCGGCGGCAATGGGGCTTGCGGCCGGATATTATTTGGAAGAGAGCCTTACGATTCAAGGCATCCACGGCAGCAATGCGGCAACGCTTCGAGCCGATCGCCCTTTTCTCCTAGAGCGTCAGATTGTTACCGCCTACCTCCTAAGAACCCAAGTCCCTCAGCTACGCCTATACGCTAATCGGCTGTTTGCTAGAGGGCTTTGTGCATACGACGCTGTTAAAGGAGAAGAGATAGAGCCAGAATATGAACAGCTGATTCAATCGTATTATGCACTATGCTCTGCGCTAGATAGAGCAATGGTTGTGCTAATTCAGAAGTATCACAGCAGGCCTACGCGAAAAGAGTATTCATTTAGAGCAGGTGATAAAACAACCGCAGATGCCTCTGAGAAAGAACTGGCCGCTATTCAGTAGCTGAATACTCACTTTTTATTGACCGGCTTGTTGTTCGAGTGCATTCACTCGCTGCTTAAGCTCAATAACTAAAATTGCTAGGTTGTCAAACTGTTCATCTAGGGTCGGATCGCCAGGGATGTAAGACTCGTTTGTTTGAACAGGGCGGCTGGAGGTTCCGGCTGGCCGAGGAGATTGAGACTGGATCTGACTGACCTGGGTTTGGAGCGATCGCACCTGAAACTCTAGCTGATTCACCCGAGAGTCAATGAGAGACGCTGCCACGACGGGTCTGAGTAAAAAACTTAATAGCAGCGCAATAGATAAACAGAGTAAAGGTAGCGGCTTGAAGAGAGGCTTCATTTTAGAAACTAGGGCTGTTCGTGAGTAAGAATTAGAGGCGATCGCACCCATTTGAAGTATAACGAACGAACAGATGACGAATCGTTTAGATTGGCTGATAAGTCAAAGAAAAGTAGAAGCCATTATCTTGTAAAGAGCCACCGCGCGCTCCATTAACCAAAGGAATACCGTAGTCTGTGCGCAGCAGCAGCTCAGGCGCAACTTGCCAGCGCAGGCCCACACCAGTGCCGAGCAAAAAGCGACCATCAGGATTAGGCGTTCTGTTATTCCAGCCGTAGCCAGCATCTACAAAAGGTGTTAGCTGTAGTCTGTTAGTATCGCGGATGAGCGGAATTCGGACTTCTGCGGAGGCGTTGATAGCGTTATCGGCTACGAGCTGATTTTGAGAATAGCCGCGTACGGTGCTCACGCCGCCTAAGCTAAACCGCTCTAGTGGCAGCAGAGAATCGGGGGTTAGCTGTGCGTTGACTTTAAAGAGTGTGAGCGCTCTGGGTGATACCTGCTCTACCCACTGAAACTGCCCTAGCCATGAAAAGAACTGACCGTCTGTGCCCGTATCGTTATTCGTTGCACCCAATACATCTAAGCCAACGCTGAACTGCGATCGCGCCGCTAGCACCCGGTCAATATCTCGCTTTGTCCACTCCTGAGAGAACCGTACGGCGCTGACCTGTGATCGCCCGTCTTCTGGCCCAATAGAGAAAGAGAACGGAATATCGTCCAAGATAAAGCTTTGACTCGTGCGCCAGTCGAACGCCAGCCCTATCGCAAACTCTTCTGAAGGCGATCGCACGACCGGCTGCCGAACGCTCACCGATACGGTATCAGTCTCGCTACGAATGCCAACATCTTCAAATGCGTCTTCCACAATCCGGCTGTCGCTGTTGCTATAGCGAACGCTCACCGTTCCATCTGCTGCATTAAAGGGCACAGAAAACGAAACATCGTAAAGGTCGAGTCCTTCTGTCAGGCCATAGCTCGCTGAGAGAACATCACCTGCGCCTAGCAAGTTTCGATAGCTGACTGACGCATTGAGCCCAGCAGACCCTACGCTAGGAGAGCGATAGTTGTCGGTACCGGTTAGTAGGCTAAGCGCCTTCGTTTCTTCAAGATCTAAGATTAGAAGGCTTTGACCGGGCTGTACGCCAGCGGTCAGTTCCGCATCAACCCGCTGGATATTAGGATCTAGCTGTAGTAGCTGCAAAGCTTCTTGCAGATCTTGTTGGCTTAGCGGCGGCCCATCTGCTCTGTTTAGTCTATCTCGAACATAGCTGGCGTTCAGCCGCTGAAGCCCATTGACCTGAATGCCTTCTAGCGTGCCTTCGATGACCTGTACTTGCTAGCTGCCCATCTACAAACTGACCGCTGGGAATAAATGCGCCTGAGGTGACGTAGCCGTTTTCGAGATATAGCTGGGTGATCTGCGATCGCAATACGAACAGGTCTGAAAGGGTGATAATTTTTCCCTCGTAGCAGGCTACTTTTTCGGCAATCTCGGCCTGTAGGACTGTGCTGCCGGTGACTTCAATTGCGATCGCCTCAAAGCTTTGCTCTCCAGAGTCTGCTAAAGGCAAACAGCCCGAGATCTCTAGCAGATCTGTCTCAGGCTCAAGCGGCAGTGCTTCTAAAGGAACGTCTTGAGGCTCTGGTAATGTCTCTGGCTCAATAGGCTCGATAGGCGGTAGTGCGGGTTCTGTTGGAGAAGGCGGCGGTGCGGGTGCTTGAGCCGCCGCCGGTAGCGAGATTTTACCAACAAGCGCTAGGGCTAGGCCGATGAGGATAATTAGTTTTTTGGGGTGGGGCGATCGCATATGTATTTATAGATTGATGTAGAGGCTTATTCACAGTGGTGACTCATCACCAAACGGCCATCTGCTAGCTGGTAGAGGCCTTGAGGCTCTTGAATAGCAGCAGATTGTTCAGCAGGCGCAGGCTGAACGGTGCCAAGTGAGTAGGCAGCGGTGAGTGGGTGTGTTGGAGATTGCGGCGTGCGATCGCTTCCTCCTGTCACAAAGGTGCCGCTAGCCTCTTCGCCACCTGTAATGCATGTACTTGCAATTAGCGTATCTGCGTCAATTAGATCATCAGCAAGCTCGGTAAGATCGTTTTCGATGAAGCTTGCATCGCTGATAGATATCCGTCCTGACTCGATGCGACCCGTTGCATTAATATCTACGCGCTCATTGCCATCTAGCGCAGTCAGAGCTCCTCACCGAGCTGTTCGGCAGCAAGACTCAAGTTCTGACTAAATAACGTCGCCTGTGTTAAATCAATATCCCCACCGCGACCATCTGTAGAAAATGCAAGAATATCGCTATCTTCAAGTGCCACAACGTAGTTGGCGTTGATATTAACGCTACCGCCTGTTCCGCCCCCCGTATCAACAACCGTGCGAACATCTCCATCTTCTCTGAGCACAACGCCTCCCGAGCGAATTAAAATTTCCCCGCCAGAGCCAGAAGAAGATCATGTAACAATATCGCTATCCTCTACAAAATCTGCTCGGAAACGCGCAGTTCAATGCGACCTGCATCACCTCTCCCAGTAGAAGCCGCTGTGACTTGAGACTCATCTTCAAGATGGAGATTCTCTGCTGAGATCTTTACGCTACCCCCTTGTCCTACAGCATTCGTCGCTACGGCACTCCCTATACTACTAGGCGTTTCTCCTCGTCTCAAATCGTCCCCACTCAGAAAAACCGTTTCAGAGACATCAATGAGAATATCTCCAGCATCGCCTTCTCCAAAAACAGATGTCTCAATTTGCCCGCCGTTAGTCACCTCAACATTCGTAGCTGCAATCTCTACGCTTCCGCCGCTTCCCTTCCCATCTGCCTGTATGCTACTTCCTATATTGCTAGAATTATCTCCAGTAATAGGATTAATACCATCGACGAGAACAGTTTCTGAAACATCTATCAATACGCTGCCAGCACGCCCTTCTCCAAAAACAGATGTCTCAATTTGTCCTCCGTTAGTCACCTCAACATTCGTAGCTACAATCTCTACGCTTCCGCCGCTTCCTTTTCCATCTGTCTTGTATGCCACTTCCTATATTGCTAGCACTATTTCCAGTAATAGGATTAACACCATCAATGAGAATAGTTTCTGAAACATCTAGTCAATACGCTACCAGCATCGCCCTCTCCAAAGATAGACGTGTCAATTTGTCCGCCGTTTGTCACTTCGACATTCGCAGCTGCAACCCTAATATTTCCGCCTTGTCCTTCAGCACCCGGTCGTATATTGCTACTAATGCTACTCGGACTTATTCCCGTAACAGAGTTAATACCATCTACTCGAACCGTCTCTAGAATATCAATATCAACATTACCGGCGTCACCTTTTCCAAAAACGCTTGAATCAATTCCTGCGCCATTCACGATCTCTAGACTCAGTCGCTGTAACATCGATGTTCCAGATTGTCCGAGACCGTCTATCAACACATCGCTACTGATTGAGCTAGGGTTTGTTCCTTCAGTATCTGATCTAACCCCGTCCAAACGAATGGTTTCTAAAACATCTATAGCGACATTGCCAGCGTCACCTTTTCCCACGGATACAGCCAGAATCTGAGCGCCATTGGTTACCTCTAGATTAGTTGCCGATAGTCTAATATTACCACCTTGCCCTTCCCCCGACTCGCTACCGTTGCTTCTTACGCCGCTAGGCTGCGAAAGTTTCTTCGATTGAATCCATCAAACGCGCTGTCTCTAGAACGTCAATTAACAACGCCCAGCATTACCTTCTCCAGCGGTCGAGGAGCCTATTATTCCACCTTCAGTCACTTCAAGGTTACCTGCGGTAAGGTCTACATCCCTGCTTGCCCAGCGCTATCTGGGTTACTATACTCCCCACAGTACTAGACGTAGGTAAGTCTCTATGATCTGGTTAGCACCGTCTATTCGCAGACTATCAGAGGCCGCTATCTTAAGATTGCCAGCATCTCCTCTAGCGAACGTCGCTGTGTCGATTTGAAAGCCATTGAGAACTTCAACATTGGTAGCTTTAATCTCTATATCTCCACCCTTTCCAAAGCTGCGATCTCCGCCTACAATACTACTGACCCCCCAAAGCTGGGCTACCATTACACCAAACCGAGCATTCCCAGAGACCTTTATTCGTATATCACCGGTACCTCCTACACCGAGTGTACTAGCCGCTAAAAAAGCATCCCCGCTAGCATCAAAGTTTTCAGCAGAAATGCTTATGTCCCCTCCCTTTCCTCTACTATTTTCCCCAACAGCAAGAATTATTGGCCTACTAGCATTATCACCGAATACTTGATCCCCTCGGTGGCTGTAATATTTACATTGCCAGCATCTCCTTGCTCCAAAGTCAGCGAAGCGACTATTAGAGGCGCCAAGAATGTCTATATCTTTAGCAGACAGAGAAATATCTCCACCTTGTCCTACCGCATCTGACGCTACTAAAGTAAGAACAGTGCGCTATCAATGAGGATATCGCTATCTGCTTGAGAGCTATGCTGCCTGCTTCGCCTGCTCCTAGAGTAGTCGCACTCAATGAGAGCGCTTTCATCTACCTTTATCTCATCAGCTCGAACTGCTAACGCCTCTGATCGACCAACAGAATTTCTTCCTACGCTGCTTTCTACGATAGTTCCAGCGCCAGAAACTTGCACTTGCCCAGTGGCGTTCAATTCTACAGAACCGGCTTTATCTTCTGCACTACTAGCATCAGCTGAAACACCTGACAGCAGCAAGCTGCCAGACTGAACCTGGATGTCATCGGCGGTAAGCTTAACTTCGCCACCTTCAGCAGATCGTACATCAATAGCAGAACCGCTCTCTATAAGAATGTTGCCTCTTCTAATACCTTCGTCCAAGGAGATTTCATTCTTCTCGTTTATACCGACAACGCTCGCATTCTGGACGGCGACTATTTCTACTCGGCTGCCAGGAGAACTTATGTTGCTGCTATCAAGTGAAACGTTTTCTGCCAATAAAGACAGAATTTTTCCGCTAGGCACTCGCAAGCCTCGACTACCTTCTATCCGTATATCAGACTGTGTGGTCGCTAGCGCATTGAAAAAGAAAGCTGATGGACTAATAGACAGTAAATTGTCGTCTTCTAGATTGATTGTATTAAAAGAACCTTTCTCGCCTAGCTGCACGCCTGTAGCTGTTGTTGCCGTGAAAGCACCTTGTACGTCTAGCGAAGCATTCTCTCCAAACACAATTCCATTAGGATTCATGAGTATCAAGGCCGCGTTTGATTCGCCTGTTGTACCAAGTAAACCATTGATGTCGGAGAAGTTGCTGCCAGTGACTCGGCTAAGGATGGAGTCTATGCCTGCTGGACTCTCAAAATATACTCGCTGGGCTTCGTTAACGTTGAACTCTGAAAAGCTGTGAAACAGATTAGCGCCGCGAGTGGCACCTCCTTCTATTAAATCAGCTGGCAGACCGTTTATGTCTGTATTAGAGATAGTGGAAGACTCAGTGCCGAGCGTTTGATCGGGCACCAGTTGCGCGCGAGCTGGTAGGCCAAGTATTGATGTGAAGCTGGCTAATAGGCAGACGAGTATGAGGCGAGAGTTGCGCATGAGAGAAAACTAAGTGGAGATGCTATCGTACGTGATGCTACGTATCAAAATTTCTTCATTAAGGTACCGTGAACCTGACTACCAAGGTTGCACAAAAGTGTAAGCAGTATGACTAAAAGCCGCGATAAGCTTGGAGTTAATCTGACAGCGTTGGCTACAAGGGTAGAGATAAGGTGTCACTAGGGCTATTTAGAGTGCTAACAAAAACGCGCGATCGCTAAAGCATCTTAAGTGAACTGATGACTCAACCAAGGTACCTGTGCTGATGACAACGGAAGGGATCGCAACAATGTCATGGTGGCAGCTACAAAAGCTACTTCGTCAAAGGCTTGCATGGCAGTGGTGGCACAAGCAGCAAGCCCAACAGCTTCATCACACCGCAGAATCTATTCGCGGTGACCTGCTTCAGCAGACGTTTGCCTTTAGACGATATCTAGAAATCAGCATACAAAAAAACATTGAAAAAGAAAGAATAAAGGCAGGAAATATAGGAATAGAGAGTTCATTAGTAGAAAGTAGCGAAATAGGTAGGCTACAGACAAAAAGTACGGACTCAAGCTCGCCCAACTGTGAGCAGCATCAGCAGTGGCTCGAAAGGCTGCAAACGCTTTATCAGTCACTGGAAAACCTGAGTAATGAGCTGTCGCCGCCCTTTCTCGCAGACGATTTGCCGTTAGCTCTCAACTTTGCTGTACAAAACAGGCGGTACGCAACGCCTGCGCTCAGAACCGATCTTGTGCTGCCTACCGACTGGTCTGCTGACTTGATGCAGCAGGGTTCGCCTCATAAAAATCAGCTTGTCCTTTCTGTTTTGATGGAGCTGCTGACGCTGCTGATTGAGAAAAGAGACACCACAAAGTATTTAAAAATTGTGCTGAGTCGTGAGTCTGTGCTGCATACGATAAAAATAACGATAGAAGATAGTAATGCTAAGGCTCTGCAAGCAGCGACGGAAAAACTTGAAATTCAGTATCTTAAGGAAATATTTCATAGCTTAACTACTGGAGAGTTAGAAGTTGTTTGTGAGAAGATGTCGCTGGTAGGTTACTTGCGCTGGCAAGATACTTAGACAAGGTTGGAAATAAATAATACCAAGCATCAGTATAGGAAGTTTGTCGAAAGTGGCTAAAACGTTTGTTGTTGTTGACGATCATGAGTCCGTACTGGAGGGCACCTGTAGCGTATTAAAAAGTCAGTACCCAGACGCTAAAATTATGACGGCTAGCGTTGCCGGGGCAGTTGCTCCGCTAGTGAGAGAAACGAATCCTGTGCTAATCGTGATGGATTTGTCTATGCCGCAAAAAGCAGGAGAGCCCTCGCAAACGGACGTTGGCCTGGATTTATTGCGATCGCTCCTAGCCGACTATCCCGTCCTAAATTTTGTGGTGCAAAGCTCCCATGTGCGATCGCTCATCCGCCTTAAGCCGGTTATCAACGCGCACCAGGCAGGCTTTACCATCGCAGACAAAAGCCTGCCGAGCGCCGAAATGCTCACCAAAGTAGACTGGTCGCTGAACGGTCTACTGTATACCCCGCCTGATATGCGCGCGGGCGTAGAGCTCAAGCCAGAATGGCTAGAAATGCTTCAGCTTGCCTTTATTGAAAGCATTACGGACAAGGCGATCGCCCAGCGAATGAATGTCTCTGAGCGCACCGTCCGCCACTACTGGACAAGAGCGCAAGATGCCCTCGAAGTGTATCCAGACAAAGGCGTCAATATTCGCATCCAAACTTACAATAAAGCCCGAGAAATTGGCCTGCTCGACTAGATATTTTCTATTTAAGCCCCCTCTACTGACGCTGCTATGAAAATCTGGTCACTCCACTGGCGCGATCGCCTGCTGTCGGGCCTATCTATTACAGGACTCGTAATGCTGGTTCGGCTAGCAGGCTTACTTCAGCCGTTGGAATGGCGAGCCTTTGATCTGAGCCTAAGATGGCGACCTGCTGAGAGTACAGATGCTCGGATTACGATTGTCGAGATTACCGAAGACGATATTCAAAACCAGCTCAACTACCCCATTTCAGATCAGGCCTTGGCCGAGCTGTTGCAAAAGCTGCAAACCTATCAGCCTCGCGTTATCGGCGTTGATATTTTTCGCGATCGCCCGGTCGGTGAAGGTAGCGCGCTGCTAGCCTCAGTACTCCAAAAAGGTCGTAACATTGTCGGCATTAATAAAATTTACAGCAATGAAGATGAAGGCACAACGACGGTAGAGCCACACCCCTCACTGCCAGAAGCACGAGTAGGCTTTGCCGATGCGCCTCTCGACGACGACGGCTATCTTCGACGCATCTTTTTAGGCGGTGAAGACACAAAAGGCGATTACCGATTTGCGCTTACCACTCGGCTAATAGAGCAGTACCTAGCCAAAGAAGATCTAGTGCTAGAAAACGGTATTAAGAACCCAGAAGCCATGCGATTTGGCGATGTTGAAATTCCTCGCTTTATGCCCAATACAGGCGGCTATCGTTACGAAGACAACGGCGGCTATCAAGCCCTGATCAACTTTCGAGCAGGCGCAGACCCTTTCGATAGCGTGTCCTATGCTCAGGTCGTCTCAAATCAGGTAGATCCGGCGCTGCTGCAAGACCGCATTTTGCTGGTAGGCTACACCGCTGAGAGTGTAAAAGATTTCATAAGCTCTGCGGCTATTGTGAGCGATAGCCCCAGCCTGATTCCGGGGGTGGATATTCAAGCCCATGCCGTCAGCCAAATTCTCAGCGCTTTCTATGAAGATCGATCTTTTATAAGATCGCTGCTGGAGGTATTAGAATATGTGCTCATTCTCGGCGGTGGTCTGATAGGACTCGCACTATCGCTTTGGCGACGACACCCTACGCTACACCTGCTCCTTACGGTGACCATCAGTGGTTTTTGGCTAATTACCTGCTACGGCGTCATGATTGCTAGCTGGTGGCTTCCGCTGGTTCCCGTACTGATAGCGTTTGGTCTCAATGCCCTGTGTTTGTACCCTCTGTATCAGGCGCAGGCGCAAATTGCCGCTCAAATTGAAGAACGTAAAAATCTGATCAACTGGACATACAATACTATTCACAACGGCCCGCTACAGATTTTGGCAAGTGTCTTAAGTGACTGGCCGGTAGGAGAGCTTCCGCCCCCGAATACAAGGGCTGAACTAGAATCGCTCAACAAAGAGCTGCGAGATATTTACGAAGCGATGCGCCAAGAGATGCTGCTGACGCAAGAGAAGCTGGTGATGAGCGGACAGCGAACGATTGATCTAGACGTTCCACTAGACGCGCTTTTATACGAAACCTACCAGAGTACGTTAGAAAGGCGGCTTGATTTTTTTAGACCGATTGTTCAAGTTACAAGTTTTGAGCCGATGCCAGATAAAAAACTGACGCCACAGCAAAAAAGAGAGCTGGCCCGTTTTTTAGAAGAAGCGCTGCTCAACGTGTGCAAGCATGCAGAAGCCGTCACTCGGCTCTACGTTTACTGCAAATGTGAAGCGGGCCATAACGTTATTCGGGTTGTAGATAATGGCCAAAAAGTAGAGCCCGATCGCCCAAAGGAAAAGGTTTTTGCGGCAAAACAGATCAACAGTTCAGCCGTGAGCGAGAGGCCTCGAACAGCTACGCCTTCTCAAAGCGCCCAGAATATCCAGAGCGCCCAGAATATCCAGAGCACTCAGAATATCCAGAGCGCATACGGCACGCAGCAGGCTAAAAGGCTAGCGCGTCAGCTCGGTGGAGGCTTTGAGAGAGTCGGCGTTCAGCCGCATGGCGTCCGCTGTGAGCTGCGCTGGCCGGTACATTCTGGGACGCTACAACGTTTGTTTTCAACGACATCTGCATAAACGTGCAATGTGTTTAAGACGTTTATGTATCAACTTTGGATGGTTTCATCTTCAGAGCTGTCAGTAACTACGTTTAAAGTAGCTGTAGCGACTATAGACAAAGTAAATATCAAAGCATGGCTATTCTTAAAGTAATCTCTCAAGCTAATCCTATTCAAAACGCTATTCTCTCTTCGGTTTCAGTGGCCTCAGCCCTAACCTTCAGCCTTCTTGGATTTGCAGCCGCAGCTCATGCTGACTATGCACCCTCTAGGGATAATCCGCAGCCGCGACGTAGCTCTCAAACAACGACAGCCGGAACCAGAAATACGATTGCCGAGATCACTAATAATCTCTATCGCCCGCCGAGCAATCCCAGCCCACGCTCCGGATCGCGAACAACCACAGGCACGAGACAAGGTACTTGCCTTGGCAACCAGGACACGCCGTTTGCTGCTCTCGGCCCAGACGCGGTAGTCGGACGCACCTCGAAGTCGCACCCGTCATTTACCTGGTATCTGCCACCGACTGAAAACGATGTGCCAGTAATCTTTCGACTGCTTGCGCCTAATGAAGCGGGCACGCCAACCCGCGTTCATTCTGTTGAGCTGGCCTATACTCCTGGCTACGTTACCTATCAATTGCCTTCTGAAGTCCCGGGACTGGTCAGCGGTCAGGAGTATCGCTGGCAGGTAATTATTGAGTGCGATCCTCGCAGTCCGTCGAGGGCGCTCGTGCAAGAACTCTCGGTTGAGCGGGTTGCTGCCTCGGCAGAACTGGCAGGACAGCTTTCAGCGGCGGCGACCGTAGCAGAAGAGGCTGTGGTTTATGGGGCGCAAGGGCTTTGGTATGACGCGATCGCACCAGTGGCTCAATCACAGTCTGCTCAAGAAAAGGCCATCAGAACAGAACTGCTACGCAACCTAGCTGAAGCAGAAAGGACGCCCTCGCCCTGGCTCGATGCCCTCTTAGAGATTGCCGAAAGGACGAGCAACCAGCGAAAACCGCAACCGACCAATCTACCGCCAACGAGCCTACAGCCAGTTGCCAATTAGCACGAACGGAGCCCAGCGGTAGGGATGTTGATTCACCCCGTCCGCTGAGCGAATCATTGCAATTTGCGCTCTTTGCAGCGCCTCTGCCTTAGTCAAATCAGGCGCTTGCAGGTTGCCGTAAAAGTCTGCAATTAGCTGAGCTGAGGAGGCATCGCCCACCGACCACAGAGTCGCGATCGCACTTCTCACACCCGCTCGTACTGCCACGCCCGCTAGGCCTAATGTCGCTCTCGTATCTCCCCGAGCCGTCTCGCAGGCCGTCAACGTCAGCAGCTCTACAGGCGATCTAGTCGGGTCGTTAATATTCTGAATCAGCGCGTCCAGCTCGCCAATTGTCAAAATCTCATTGAACCCGCTGGCATCATCCTGCTTAGCGCCCATCACGACAAAATTATCTTTAGGATCAAATCCAAAAGTGCCGTGAGTCGCCATGTGCAAAATGCGATAGTCCTTATCGTCTAGCGTTCTACGCAGCGCTGCGAGAGAGAATTCCTCGTTTAGCAAAATTTTGCTATTGGGAAGTACATTGGCGACGGCTGCGAGCTCGTTGTTCACTGCCGGTAGCGGGTCAAAAGGCCGCGTCGAAACTTGCGAAGGCTCGCTCACACCCATCAGCAGCGCGCTTAACCTTGTGGGTCTTTTCACGCGCTCGGGAGCCGTTAGCGTTAGGCTTGGCGTCGTAGCTACCGCAAACTTCTCAATCAGGTACTGCTCGCCGTCGTACAGCGCGGCCATTGGCACGCTGCGAAGTAGCCCATCGTTCACAAATACGAGCGTTTTAACGTCAGCAAAATCCTGTTCAAACGGCTGAATCAGCCACCGATAGAGCTGTTTTCCTGGGGCCTGATCATAGTCGGCAATATAGTCTCGACTGCCCAGCTCTAAGTTTTCGCGAAACTGAATAACCGTAGCCTCGACAGTCTGTTCACTGGCCAAAACCTGAGCAACTTTTTTACTCCCATCCGGCAAACTTACGATAACGACCAGCTGTTCTGTCTCTAGCTGTTTTAGTCCTGGCTGTTCTAGCTTTGGCTGTTCTAGTTCTGGCTGTTCTAGTCCTGGCTGGCGAGTACTGGCAGAACTACGACCGCCCAAAATCGCCGTGCTAATGACCGCTGTGGCCTGACTATCTCCTACCGCATCTACTCGCGTCGTCACTGGCGCGATTACGCAGTCGTTTGCAAAGTAGCTCTGCAATTCAGCGACCCTCAGCGAATCTAGGGTCACCAGCGTGTTGTCTAAGGCCGCAAATGCGTCTGCGCCCACTTGTAGCGTAGTGGCGTTAGGTACCGCTCTTAGATTTAAAGCTGCATACTGCCGGTAAACTGGCTCTACCGTATCTCGAAAGTCAAACTGCAAGTCTCGGCTTGTGCTCAAGCTCTCACCGCGAATTTGCTCTAGTAAAGAGACGGCCTGCGCGTAGGCCTGTACAGACGCATTTGTGTTTCCCTGCGCCTTCAGGATGCGGCCCATTTGCCAGTCCCAAAGATAGAGACTGTCTCTAGCAGCAGTGCCCTGATCGGCTGCCAAACGAGCCGCCTGCGTCCGCCTGATTGCGGCCTCGTAACGACCGGCGCGTTCATCTAGTCGGCCTAGTTTTCCTAGCGCGAAAGATATGACTCGGGCGTTATCAATGGTTTCTCCAATTGCGATCGCCCGATTCAACATCTGTGTTATTTTCGCCTCGACATCCGGATTCAACGATGCTTCAGTTGCATTACCTTCAATCGCACCAGCTTCAGTCGAATCAACGTCTAGTAAGTCCACCAGCTTCAGTAGCGCAAAGGCCTTTACCTGAGAATCTGGTAGCTGATTAGTCGCAGATGACGCTAGATCCCTGCTCTGCCGAGCGGCTGTCAATCGGCCAGCGCGTTCTTGCATAGGCACCAGTCCGAGTAGCGCCCTCAGCTGAGCCGCACTGTCCTGCGTCGCTAACGCCTGCCCATAGCTTTGTTGAAAATAGGCGATCGCCTGCCCATTTTCGTCCTCGGCCTGCGCCTGCAAAACGGTCGCTTCTACTGCGCCGTTCGCACTTGCCTCCCCTGCTCGCCGGTAGCTGACGCCCGCTCGATCAGCCGCTGTGTTGCCTAGTCCATGTAAGATAGCTGCTTCTAAAACAGGCTCGTTCTGCTGACGGCTCAGGCTTAGCCCTTGTTCTAAATACGCCAGCGCCTGGCTGGTATCACCGCTGAGCCGGTAGGCTTCACCTAAGCTGCCCAATGCTGCAATTTGAGCGGCTGTGTCTTCAGAAACCTCAGCCATGTGCAGAGCGCTTCCCTCTATACAAAAGCTGCCTTCATCACCGCATAGAATTGCGATCGCTCTTCGATGCTGACCTAGCCTGCTGTAAGCCTGTGCTTGTTCTGTTAATAAGCGCCCTAGCTTAGCTTCTGTTTGTGAATTAGGCTCAGGCACTGATCTTGTCGCAACAATCGCCTTCTCCCAATAAACGACCTCTTCAGAAGGCTGGCCCAGCTGCTGATAGGCACGCGCTAAGTTCTCGCTGACAACGGCTAGCGCTAGCGGATCTTGAGAAACTTCGTATATCTCATAAGCCGCTTTCCACGGCTCAGTTGCGCTCAAAAACAGACCGGCTCTGTAGCGATCGACGCCCGTTTGTACCAGCTGGCTCACGTCAGTCGATTGAGCGAAGGCAGGCTGACTGGGAACAGATTGAGCGATCGCTGATGAATCGCCGATAATAAGCCGTGAAAAAAACAAAGAACCTGAAAAGCCATTGAGCCATATTGCGACAGACAGGCTACAGGCACATAGAAAAAGAAAGGAACGGCGATCGCGAATGAACAATGTTTTCCTTCCATAAAATAGTTCTTGAATAGCTTACCAAAGGAACTTGCTAGCTGTAACTTGTTTAAGCACTTTTCTGCTACTTAGATTGCATAAAACTGCAAGCATGATGTCACAAACACTGGATGCCTCGCTTAGCGGCAACGCCTAATATCCATAGGCATTATCGCTATATCCACTATTGATAACACGAGATTTTTTCTAACTGTTCACAAGCAGGATTGCGAATCCGTTTGCGAGCGTTCCGAGCTTTTTCCAAGGCAGTAGAACAGAATTTAGCTCATAAAATCCTACTTAAGACACACTCGCTGCATAGCCACCAATATTAGGTCAACCATGAAGTCCTTATTATCTACTCTGTACGCTACGGCACTCATTTTTAGCTCAGTCGCGCTGTCGTATCCTGCTGAAGCATCTACTTTGCTTGAGAAAAGAAACATCGTAGATCAAACAAGCCGCTTGGAGCCTAAACAGTCAGGCACCAGCCGCCCATCACAGCTTAAAGAGGAAGATGATTTTGATAATGACAACCTATCTATCCTGTGTGAAAACTCCCCGCTTAATTCTCGATGCAAAGACTGGGAGCCAATAGTCTCGCTTGAAGATCGCCCTGGTGAAAAAACTGACTGTCAAATATCGCCTGCGCAAGTTAATGTGGGCGTTTCTTGCAAGGTTGGTTTTGTAGAAGGTGCCGTCGTTGCCTATATAGAGAGGACAGGCGGCAGACCAGCCGCAATAGGTGGAGAAAGAGGGACGTTAACGGTTTCTATCCCTCAAGAGCAGATTTTTTCTAGGTTTACAAGTAGGACAATTACGCTCGTTGAAGGCAGTGGCCCTCGTACCAAAGTAATGGTAGAGCTAGGGTTTACAGCTGACCCGTCCGATAAGGCACCTAATAGAACTGGCTACTTGAAGATAGTGACCTCAAAGGAAAATTTGCTAGAGCAGTTTTATAGCATTGATGTTCCTGATTTGACGAGTGCTGAAGAACAAAATGACTTTAGAACAGCGATTGCGGCAAGTCCTGTTAGCGCCGCAGATAATATAAGCCGCCTGTTAGAAACTAAAGCCTGCGTACGCTGCGATCTCAGCGGCGCTGATCTTTCTGAGGCTAGCTTAGCCGGAGCGAATCTAGAAGGTGCAAATCTGACCAATGCGAACCTATCAAAGGCTAATTTAGATAGCGCATACCTAGTGGGTGCAACGTTAGACGGTGCTGATTTAACAGAAACCAATCTCAACAATAGTTTGCTGGCGCTTGCTTCCTTCTCAAACACCACCAATTTTACCAGCACCTCTCTCTCTAGTGCTGCGCTAGTCCTAACTGACTTACGCAACACCCGCTTGAAAGATGCTGTACTGAGGCCTTTGGGTGAGCGTGCCTGGCTAACAGTAGCGCGAATGATAACTGTGCTGGCCTATAGCGATTTGAGCAACGTTGATTTGAGCGGAGCGGTGCTGAACGGCGTCAATTTTGATGGTGCCAATTTAGAAAATATCGACCTATCGAACGCAACTTTGGACTCGCTGCCGGTTAACGCTTCTGTAACCACTTTAATTGCGTTCGTTCCGGTTGAATTCCCCTATCTGTTTTCGCTACCGACCAGGTTTGAAAAGAGTAATCTAAGAGGTGCAAATCTGAGTGGTGCTAGCCTGAAGCTCGCTAGCTTAGAAACAGCAGATCTGAGCGGCGCTAACTTAACGGCGGCTAATTTTGATAAAGCCTATCTTGTTGATACCAATCTTAGTAATGCGCTGCTTCAAGACACGCGCCTCACAACTATCAACATGAGCGGGGCTAATTTGACAGGAACTGACCTAAGTACTAGTAACCTTGATGGTTCTACGCTTTGTAATACAACAATGTCAGACGGTGCGGTCTCTAACAACGGCTGTGAACGCTAGCTTAGTTGATTTTACACATACGCCGCTAGCGGTAGCACTAGCAAAGTGGACGTGCTTTCATTCTACTAGTGCTACTCAAAAATGCAGCCTCAAAGCGGATCACTTCAAAATTCGTTTTCCGATATTGGCTCTGTCTTCAAGTTTCCGCTGATGACCCGATTCAGCATGAGTTCCTTACGGCTAAAGTATGTCTGCCCATCTTTCGCAATGACATCTAGCACTAGCGGTTCAGTTTTAATCTCTACTTAGAGGCGACTCTAGCACCTGGGGATGATGCGCAGCTTAAAGCTTAAGCTCATCGAATTTTATAACAGCAGAATCGGGCTTGCGGGTGTCAAAGTAGTAGCTGATAAGGGTGCCACTGCCGGTGTCGAGGATAGTGAAGCTGGTGATATCGTTACTGGCGATGTAGGGCAGCGCTTTGCCGCTATCGTCGGTGAGCGGGGCCAGCGTTGGGGTGATAGGCGTAAGGCCATTGGGGTCGCCTAGAGCGCTGTAGGTTTCTTTAAAGGGGAGGAGTCCGGCGGCGATCGCCTCTCTCTCAGCGGGCACCTCCCGAGGATTATCTGCTAAATGCGCCCCGTAGCTATTACCCACATTAGAAGTCTCCAGCAAATTGATGCCGCTAGGGGTAACAAACCGATTCCATAGATGTGAATGGCCGTAAAATACGAGCTGTACCTTTGCTTTTTCTAGCAGTGGCATCACGTCACGAATGAGATAGTCATTCTCTTTGGGATATTCGTATTGAACAGATTGTAAGGTGCCGTCCTCAGTGCGAGCCTGTACAGCAACTGGATCGGTAAAGGCTGGGACAATGTTGCCGCCTAAGGTATGCGGTGGATGGTGCAGCATAACAATCTTGTACTCAGCGTTTTTGAACGCGTCACTAGCAAGCTCCTGCTGTAGCCAGGTGTACTGCGCGCTGCCTTGGCGGATGTCTTCAAAGATGTGCTGGCCGTAGCCCCAAGTGTCGGGATTGCTGAGGTCGGCAGTTTTCTCTCGATAGCGGCCTTTGGTGTCTGGGGAGAGGTCGGGCGATCGCCAAACTTGAGTGACGTACAAGCTCACCAGCCGCACGCTGCCAAAGGAAGCCGCATAATACTGTTGTGTTGGTTCACCGTTGGCTAGCTGAGTAGTGGGTAAAGAGAAAATCTCTTCGTACGTTTTGGTGTTGTATGAGTGATCTTCCATCCAATCTTTTTGAGAGAGATTGGATGGCTTATCCGACACCGGATAAAAGGTTTCAACAAGATTCTGCGGCAGCGTATTGGTAAACTGGGAATTGAGTTTTTCGCTTGGGTCATATCGGCCCATCACTTCATGATTGCCAATAGTTGGGAACAGCGGGGCGTGCTGAATGAGTTCGCCGCCTGAATAGGTTGTGGTAACGCCCTCTTTTTCGTACGCGTGATTAGCTCGGCCCTGTAAGCCTGGGAAAAAGGCCAGTCCTCTAGCATCGTCAAACCATTCTGAAGCGCGATCGGGGACGTTGACCAAATCGCCGGCGAAGAACACCGCGTCTACTCGCCCTACGGTTTCAGCGACCTTTTGCAGGTTTGCAGGGGTCATGGGCTTGAGCTGATGGTCGGAGGTGAGGAGAATTTTGAGGGGGCGATCGCGCGGTGGATTAGGGGCCAGCGTGAATTTATTACTGGTGATGGTTTGGCCGGTGCGATCGCGACTAGTGACCGTATAAGGTAGATGAAACCCAGGCTTTAGCCCCGTCGCGGTTGCTTCATGTCGCCAAATACTGCGCTGCGTCACCTCAGGAAACGCCCGATCCTGCACGCGAGAATCACTATCTTCTCGCAGGCGGCTGAGCCGAGTGGTGTTCGCTTCAGCCGTTAGGCCTTTGCCGTAGTTTAGGGTATGCTGGGTGCCTTCAAATTCTGTGAACCACACGACCTGTACGGATGTGTCAGTTGGGAGCTGTAAAAAGGGATCGGTGAGGAGCGTGAGGTTGTTTTCTGTCTCGGCAGCGAGGTTAGATGAGGCGCTGCGGTTCGGAAGGTTGTTTAACTGCATGGCAAATACGCTGACAGCGGCAAGGAGTGCGATCGCAAGTAAAAGGAGGCGTTGATTGAGCTGCCTTTGAGAAAATTTTTGGGAAATTTTGGGAGAAGTTTTTGGCCCTGTCATGGTTAGCGCAGTTCCTTTTTCCGTACAAACGGTCAAACGGCTTTTAGAGTATCAAACTTCTGTCCGTTGCATCTGACAGTCACAGAAGCGGCCTGCTGTTTGAAGCTGATTTGCCGAAATCATGACAGGCTAATGTGAATACCCTGCTATAAATGCTGCTTTTTGCCCTGACGGCTTTTTGTTTTTCCTAATGCTTCCTAAAAAAAACAACTGGCGAAAGCTGCCCCTTCAAATTAGCCCGATACTCATCGTTTCTATAGGCCTACACGGACTAGCGCTACTGATTCCTGTGCCTGATAAAGCGCCGCCAGCAGAGCCTGAGATTGAGATGCCAGATCCTATTTCAGTCACTGAGCTGCCTAAAGTGACCAGGCCAAAGCCGACTGCGCCTCCTGAGTCTATTTTCGCCCCACCGCCTGTTGTGGCACCGGCACCAGCACCCGTCGAACCGCCGCCCCCTCAAATTATTGTGGTAGAAGCAGAGCCGCCTGCGCAGCCGCCGAGGCCCGATCCACTGCCCGCACCTACACTCGACCCAACGCCAAATCCGATACCAGATCCGATACCAGACCCAACGCCCACACCAGATCCTACCGTTACGCCGACGCCTGATCCGGTCGTGCAGGTTCGTCGGTCTAGAGGAACAAGTCCAGCAGAAGAGAAGCAAAAGCGAGATGAAGGCACTCAGAATCTAGAGACTTTGACGGCGGCTAATCCAGGTGCCTTTAAACCGGTCAAAAAAGCGCTAAATTTGAGTTTTCCAGCGGATAGCTACTGTATTAAAACAGAAGCAGAAGAAGTGGTGAGTGAAGTAGAGGCGTTTGTGGCTATTGTGATAGAACAATACGACGACGGGAGCTTAGAGTTTATTGATGGTGGCATTATCAACACCGCAGACTATGACGTGGTTGATACTTGGATCGATCAAACCGTTTTTCCACCTGATGAACAAGATCCTAATATTGCAGAGACCCCAGACATCCCTGCAACAGCCGATCTAGATATTTTTCGATGGGTGCAAGATAGCTATACTAAAACGCTGTTTGAAGATGGCGAAACAGTGGCAACTTTTGGTGTTTCAGTCACAGTTGCACTGGTTAATAATTGTTTGAATAACTGACAAAGGATAGAAGAATGGACTAGCCACCGCTTACAGGCGGAATTAAAACTAGCTCGTCACCCTCTTTGAGCACAGTATCAGCATCCACAAACTGTAAATTCAGGCCGAATCGAGTGACGTCTTGCCATTGCGCTAGCGAAGGGTGCTCGGTGATAAGGCGATCGCGCACCTCGCCCACAGTCGTTCCAGCTGGCAGTGCCAAAACCCGCTCAGGCTCACCTAAGGCTTCCTGATAAACCGCAAACAGCTTCAATGTAATGGTGATGGTCTCTGCGGGCATGCTCACGGATTGTTCTCCTGTACTTTCTTCTCAGCGGCCTCTTGCAGGCTTTTTTCTAGGCTTTGCAGCAGTACGCGCTCTTGATAAGGTTTGGAGAAATAAGCGGTTGCGCCTAAGTTCATCGCTAGGTTTCGGTGCTTGTCGCCGCTGCGGGAGGTGAGCATGGTGACAGGGATATCTGTAAATTTGGCATGCGATCGCAGCTTAGACAAAAAGCTATACCCGTCCATACGCGGCATTTCCACATCACACACGATGCCATCCACCGCAATTCCATTTTCCAGCCGGTCAAACGCATCTTCCCCGTCCCGCGCCTGCTCTACCTCATAGCCTGCCTTCTCTAACGTCAGCGCCAGCAGCCGCCGCACGTTCACCGAGTCATCAATCACCAAGAACCGAGCGCTGCGGTTGATATCTGGGTCAGACGCTGCCTCCAAACTCATCGGATCGATTGCGCCCTGCGTGACCGGGTTGGAATAGAGCGCTTCAGCCGAACTGATGTTAGAGGCCTCGCAGTTCAGCACCCAGCGAGCAATATCTGGCAGGCTCACGAGCGGAATCACTTTACCGTCGCCCAAAATCGTGCAGTTACTAAAGCCTGCGGGCAATGCAATTGGGCCTTCTACGCGGCGGACGGCCACCTCTCTTTCACCCCAAGAGCGGTCGATTTCAATGCCTACTTTCTGATCGCCCATATGGAAGAGTAAAACGCTGGGATGATCCATGGTGGGCACTTCTTCTAGGCTATCGAACTGGCGCGGGCAGTTGAACGCTAGCCAGTTGGACAGGCGAATCAGGCGAATGTCTTCATTTTTGAAGCGGAACATTTCTCGGCCGCCCTGCTCAAAGCGATCAGCAGGGGCGGCAACTGCGACTTCTTCAATCATGTCAGTGGGTAGCGCCACGGGCATGCGATTGCCTTCGGCTAACATAACCCGCGTGACGGAGAGCGTGTAGGGCACTGAGATGGTGAACGTGCTGCCTTTGCCCGCTTCGGTATCAACGCTGATATCGCCGCGAATTTGAGTGAGGTTGTTGCGGACGACATCCATGCCGACGCCGCGACCAGAGAGCGCAGTGACTTCATCGGAGGTGCTAAAGCCCGGTTCAAAAATGAGTGAAAGCAGCTCGGCTTCGTTGGCAGCATCTAGCAAATCGGCGTCTAGTCCCATAGAGAGGGCGCGATCGCGTATTTTCTCCAGCGCAATCCCGTTGCCGTCATCGCTTACCGTAATCACCGTGCGATTGCTGCGATTAAAGGCTCTAATTGCGATTGTCCCAGTGCGATCTTTCCCCTGAGCCTCCCGTTTTTGTGGCGTCTCAATACCGTGATCAAAGGCATTTCGGACAATGTGCATCATCGGATCGTTGAGCGCTTCTAAAATATTGCGATCAACTAAAATGCCTTCGCCTTCTAGCACCAGATCTACCGACTTGCCGTGCTCTAGCTCTAACTCACGCAGCGCCCGAGGAAAGCGGTTGGTGACATCAGAAAGCGGGCGCATCCGCAGCTGGTTGAGGTTGCGCTGTAGGTGGCGAGCCGTTCGGTGAATCACCCGAGTAGTCTGTTCCGTTTTGTCGACACTTAGCTCAATGTCGTCAGCGACCTCTTGTAGCTTCACCACCGATTCTACAATCTTGCGAAAGGGCAGATGCGCGTCGTTGTAGCGGTCAAACTCTAGTGCGTCGAAGCCCTGGCGAAAGCTGTTACCTGTAGAGGTGGGTGTGCCTACGCCCGTACCCGGTAGAGCGGCGGTAGAGCAACCGCTGGCGAGCAAAAGTTCGCGTTCGGGCTGTTCGTAGAGGTCTCTCACGTCGTCGTTAATTTCGTCAAGCGATCGCAGCTTATGGCTCAAGTCTTTCACCAGCACGCGCATTCGCTTTACCTCGGCCTCTAGCCGATTGCGCTCGATGGTCAGCTCACCAAAGTAATCGTTCAGGTCGTTGAGCTTGCGTACTGATACGCGGACGGTATTATCGCCCAAATCAGGTTCTTCTATCTGCGCTTTAGGTGTTTCCGAGAAGCGAAACTCAGTGCCCGATTTAGTCGGCTGGCTAGCGCTACTGCCAGCGGCTGCGCTGGCCGATCGACCCTTCGACTGAGTGCCAAAGCCACTGCCGTTTTGAGCGGGCACCAAATCATCAAAAACGCCAGCGAAGGCATCGGTATCTGGTTGAGGAGCGGTTTCTTCTCCGAAGACATCTCCCACTAGGGCATCGTCACTCTCGCCTAAGTCCGCAAAGATATTCCCTACTAGAGCATCGTCTTCTTCTCCTAAACTATCAAGTGAGCTATCGAATGAGCTATCAAAGACATCGCCTCCTAAGGCATCTTCCGTTCCGAAGCTATCTAGCGCGCCTAGTTCTAGGGGTAAATCGGTCTCATCGTCTTCATCCGTATCGATATCGAACCCTGCAAAGACAGATTCTGCGGACGCACTATCGCCATCCAAATCAGCCTCATCAAACTCAATAGCGATGATGCCAAAGCTCATACCCATAAGCTGATCGGGCATAGAGTCCACGTTATCTGTCAGCACTAGCGCCTGAGCCCGCCGCCAGGTCTGCAAGGTATTTTCTGCGACTTCTTTTACCTGCTCCACGTTCGCTGCGCCCGAAGCATACTGCTCTACCGACTGACACAGCCGAATAAATGCGGGTAAATCTAGCATTTCGCCCAGGCCACCCAGCTCCTGAGCCATAATCACCACTTCTTCTTGCAGATTGATCGGCTGCTCGCCAATTAAAATCTCTAGCCGCTCTAGCGCGCCGTTCACCTCCGTCTGAAAGATCAGAGGCATCACGTTTTGCCCCTCATCGGCATCCATAATCGAGGCCGCATCTTCAGCGCTCGGTTCGCCCAGCGTGTCGTACAGGCCATCAAAAATGGGGAGAACTGCGCTGTTAACCCAGGGGTCGTCTATGGGTGTGTTTGTGCGATCGCGCTCCACAATTTGTCGAATCGCATCCACACCATTGAGCATCTGCCCTTCTACATCAGCGGTAACCCCTGCTGCCCGCTGAATTTTGAGCACCTTCAGGGAGTCTTCTAGCCGGTGCGCCAGCTCACTGGTCAGCCCATAGCCCATCAGCGCCGCACCCCCTTTAATCGAATGCGCTGCCCGCAAGGCTCCATTAATCTCGTGACTATCCACGCCCCGCTGCGCTACGCCTAGCAAAGCAGTTTCCATCGTGTCTAAATACTCACCTGCCTCGTCTAGAAACTGAAGCCGAATCTCCTGCTCTTTGTCATCTACACTCATCGGCCGATTCCTCTTTTATGAACCCTCTTCCACCACAAAGGTTGCCACCTGATTTTGAAGATTCTGGGCTACGCTTACCGTCTGCTGAAGCGCTTCAGAGACCTGCCGTGAAGACGCAGAGGTACGCTTAGAAAGCTGAGCAATTTCCGCCATTAGCGCCGATACCGTTGCTGACGTTTCGACCTGCGAGCCCGTTGCCTGCGAAATTAATCGGGCCAGCTCATCCATCCGCTGCGAGCCCGCCAAAATCTGATTCAAGCTCAGCTTCGCATCCTCTACCCGCCGGGTGCCTTCTACTACCTGCACCGTACTCTGCTCAATCGCTTCTACGACGTCGTTGGTTTCCCGCTGAATGGTCTCTACAATCCGCTCAATTTCCTCTGTCGCTGAAGCTGAACGGGTTGCTAGCTCACCGACTTCTTCGGCGACTGCTGCAAAGCCCTGTCCGGCCTCGCCGGCTCTAGCGGCCTCAATCCCGGCGTTGATCGCTAGCAGGTTAGTCTGCTGCGCAATTTGATTAATCAGCAGTACGGCCTTTGTAATCTGCTGAGAAGATTCGCCCAGGCGCTTCACCTTTTTCGCCGTTTGGCCAACCGTCTGGCGCATGGCCATAATGTTGCTTACGGTCAAGTCCATTGCCTCTTCGCCTAGGGTCGCGGTTTCTGAGGCGCTTCTGGCCACTGCTGCGGCCTCCTGTGCCTGCTGGGCCACCTGCCGAATAGAGTGCGTCATCTCATCGACTGAGTTCAGCGTCAGCGTCGTCTGTTCGGCCTGCTGAAGGGCTTCGCTCGCTAGGACGCGGATAGCACTCTCGTTTTGACCGAGCGAGGCGTTGACCTGACTAGCTGACTGCTTGACCTGGGTGACGACCTGCCTGAGGCTTTCGACGATGGCGTTAAAGAAGTCGGCTACGGTGCCAATCTCACCGGCGGTAACGTCAGCGCGAACGGTCAGATCGCCATCGGCTACGGCCTCTACGTCACTAAGCAGGCCTACTAGCTGGTTTTGCAGCACCTCCTGCCGGTTTAAGCGCTCTGCTGAAAGCGCCCGCGTTTGAGCCAGTGCCTGCATTTTTTGAGCGTTCGCATCGGCCTGCTCTAGGGCATAGCCTAGCTGCGTTGCGGCACGTTGAATAAAGTTAATGGTCAGCTCAGACCAGTCTCTGGGGCCTGAGCACTCATGGGCGATCAGCAGGCCCAGCAGTCTACCTTCTACCACGATTGGCGAGACTAGGTTAGCGCGCACCTTGAAGGGCTCTAGCTGGCCTAAATGGCAGGGGGTGAGGCCCGCCGTATAAATGTCAGAGGTGGCTTTAACGCGACCTGTTTTGTACTTTTCGACGTACCGATCGGCGAAGCAGGGATCGGTGATTTCTGATCCTAAAGAGGGTGGCCACTGCGGATCGACCGATTCGGCCACGATGGTGCCGTTCCACTGGCTATCGAAGGTGTAGACGATAACGCGGCTACAGTCGATGGCTAGCTTTACCTGGCGGGTGACGATACGGTAGATTTTGTCGCGATTTTCGGCCTCTCGAATGCTGGTGACTAGGCTCGTCAGCTGCTGCTCTCGCGCACGGCCTGCTTCTGCGTTTGCAAAATGCGTGATTGCGCTAGGGCGTAGCCAACCTGAGTAGTCAGCTGCTGCATCATGTTGATCTCTTCGGGCTGCCAGTGGCGGGGGCCGCTGCACTGGTGAGCGCAAATTAAGCCGACTAAATCAGCGCCGACAACAATCGGCGCAACCATGTTGGCTTTTACCTCTAGCTCTTTGAGCAGGCGGCAGTGACACTCGGTTAGGTCTTCTTTGTCAATGTCTTGAACGTAGGAAACCTGACCGGTTTTGAAACCTGGCAACTGAGTTAGGCATCATCGGGTCTTCTAGCGTTTGACCCATAGCCCGAGTCCAGCCTTTGCCGACGGATTCTGCGGTGACATCGCCGCCGCCGTAGCCTGCGTTAAAGCGGTAGATGATGACGCGATCGACTTCTAGGAGCGATCGCACCCGATCGACGGTTGTACCTAAAATCGAGTCCACGTCTAGGGTTTGCCTAACCTGACTGGTGAACTCGCTGAGCAGCTGCGATCGCCTTGCCGACTCCGTTTGTGTCTCACTCTGGAAGCGCAGCGAAGACTCTGAGCTAGATACCGATGCGGCTAGCTCGTTAAAGGCGCTGGCGACCCGGCCAACTTCATCGCGCGAATAGACATCGGCCCTAGCGGATCTGTCGCCTGAGCCAAATTTTTCAGTGGCGCCCTGCAAGTTTCGCAGCGGCTTAACAATCGAGCGGCCCAACAATTTGGCAATGACCACATCAGCGAGCAGTGCCAGCATGGCAGCGCCCGTGACCAGCCAGCCGTTTCTAAAGAGGCGATCGCTAATGGTTTTTTCTGAAAGTCCACGTAGCACCGTAGCGACCGGCTCACCTTTGCCATCTAAAATGGGCGTTGCGGCCACCGTGTAGCGATCGCCCTCTGGCCCGACAAAGCGCTCGCTGATGACTTGACCCGGCGTTGCATTAATTGCATTGATCAAAAACTGGTGCTGAGCCACATCCGGTTCTGAGCCGGCTGCCCCTGAGCTTTGAAGTGACACTCGTGCAAAGCCACCGCTCGGATCTCTACGATAAATGGCGCTGTACCCCTTCGGAAACTGATTGAGCGCATCGGTCACTACCGCCGAGTCACCATCAATCACGTCTCCGGTCACCAGCGCCCCGATCACTTCGCCCCTGGCGACCGCATCTTCTTCAATATTGTTTTCCGAAAAAATCGGCGTCACGCCAAACCTAACCAGCGCGGCCTCGTCTGTACTCGCTGGAATCGTCACGCCCAGCTTTTGCATGTCGGCTAGGGGTACCAGGCTCGTTACCGTATTCGGCTGTCCTTTTTTCAGCGCCGAGGCCACCAGGTTATCAGGATTGAACAGATCGCCTTCCCGATTCGCCGCGCCGCTGGCCACGACCCGCATGTCAGTGCCCACCAGTGAAATGTACTCTAGCCCGCCCGACTGCACCGCCGATTGCAAAACGCTGCGAGCTTCTTCAGTGAGCAGCTCATCTGTCTCCGTCGTGTCGTCATAAAACTCAGCGGCTTCTATCAGTACGCCGCTAGTGAGCAGCGGCCCTCTGGCGACAGGCGCATCGCTGGTTAAGTCTTTAGCGGTGGCCGATAGTTCTGAAGCGGCCTGCTCTAGCAGCTGCCGTCGCCCCGTAACAGAAAGCAGCAGCAGGCTCAGGCCAATTACCCCAGCGACTGAAAGAATTTTAGAGACCAGCAGTCCGGCTAGCTGCTTATCAGCAACGGGCAAGTCGTAAAATGACTGCAAGAAGCCTGAGTGGCTTTTGGCGGTGACTCTGATTTTTTCGGGCGCGTAGCGTTCGCCACCGTTACTGCTGTAGCGCACGCCGCGATAAACCCGATCGGGAACAGTCCCGGCCGCGCCCGCTCTGGTGTTAACGGGCATGCGAGCGGCTTCACCGTGGCTGCCGTTGCCGTTAGCCTGACCGTTAACCTGGTTGTCTTGAGCGTTTAAAGCTGCCGCGTCATCACCAGCATCAGATGAGTAGGGTGTACGAAAGTCAGTGGTCATAGCGGATTCACTTTACGCTTCAGGTGTAACAGGCGGGTGCAACGGAACCAGAAAGATAATATACATCAGAGTATAGAGAAGGCGGCTGGGCTGCAAAAGTGTCAGCTGGCTATCAATCTTAAAAGTTAACTTTACAAGATCAGCCTTGGAACACAGAAGATTGCAGGACGGCCTCGGCATCGAGCACGAGCAAAATCTGATCGTCTTGAATTGCGCAGCCTCTAAGGTAGGGAACCAAAATAGGATTGACCTGCGGCGGCGGTGGCTGCAAGTCATCGGCACTCAGATGAATAATGCCGTCAATGTCGTCTACCATCAGCCCTAAAGAAGATCCTGCTTTGACAATCACCATACTGTACTGCTGCCGAGGGCGATCGGGCACGGGCATGCCCAGCAGGCGCACCAGGTTGGCAATCCATATCACCCGATTGCGACGGTTCACCAGGCCCAGCATACAGGGCGGCATATTTGGAATAGCCGTCACCTGAGAGGGCGGCAGTACGGTCGCTTCTTCGACGGCCTTAGCGGCAAAGACTGCCGGGACGCGCGGGGCTAGCTGAAACTTAAGATAGGCCTCACCGATCTGACGGTCGGGTAGTGAAAGCTCTGTTTTCATGCGATCTTCTTTCCTCTTTTCCCAGACACGCTTTCAGCTACTTTCTCAGACGCCTTCTTATGACACCTTTACAGCAGCGCCTGCTCAACGGCTGCGACCAGCTCATCTTGTGTGTAGGGCTTGGTCAAATAAACTTTCGCACCCTGGCGCATGCCCCACAAGCGGTCAATGGTTTGCCTTTTAGAGGTGCACATTACAATCGGAACTTCGCAGGTTTCGGGCGTGCGCTTTAGCTTACGGCATAGCTCAAAGCCGCTAATTCCTGGCATTACCACGTCGGTGACAATCACGTCTGGCTTTTGGGCGATCGCCTTATCCAGCCCCTCTTTCCCAGTTGGCGCGCCAATCACGCGATAGCCCACCTCGTTCAGGTAGTGCCTCATCAGCGCCATTTCTGAAGGCGCATCCTCTACGACTAACACCGTGACTACCTTAGCTGTCGTCTTGCGAGGAAGGATCATGAAAAAAGCCAAAGGAAACTAACTAGGGAGAATATCTATAGTCTAGTCAAATACCCTTAAATTATCGCTGATGACAGCCCCTCATTATTGCCGGCTGGGCAAATGCTTAAACACCATTTTTAAGAGATCGGACTGCGTAAAGGGTTTAGTCAAATAGCCTGAAGCTCTCACTAGCTTGGCCCTAGCGCGGTCAATCAGGCCTGTATTCCCTGTGACCATCACAATCGGCGTGCGCTTATACCGAGGGTGTCGACGCAAGAGGGCGCACAGCTCATAGCCATCTAGGTTTGGCATGGTGATATCTAGCAGGATCAAATCAGGCTTACTGCGCACGATTTGCATCAGCGCCTTGACCGGATCGTTAATGGCTACCACGGAGAGGCTTTGGTCTTCTAGAAACTTTTGAATGGCGTTGAGCACGGTGGGGCTATCGTCAATGCAGGCCACGGTGTAGGTGGTGCGCTTGAGGCCACCGGGGACGCCACCAGGGTTGATGCCGTTGGTTTGCTGGCTGCTCGCTGGCATGCTGACGGTGGTAGCTGCGGGCGATAGCCTACTGGTGACCGGGCCGCCGGCAGCGCGCTGCTTGGTGTTGCGCTGACATAGCTCTACGATGGGTCGCAGGTCTAAATTGCAAAAGGTGGGGATGCCTTCGGTTTTGGCCGCTGGGATGAGTTCGTAGCTGCCTTCACGAATGCTGAGGAAGGGTTCGATGACTTCGATAGCGATCGCGCCAATCAGCGCTCCAGCCTGTTCGGCTGTAATAATTTGGTTGTCTACCAGCCAGCACAGCGCCCGGTAGTCACGGCTGACAATTTCATCGCCATTGTTTGAGCCACTGTCTGACTGCTCAAAGAGCATCCGCATCTGATCGAGCGTGTCAGCAGGCACTCCACTATTAATGAGCTGTAGCTGCCGAATCAGTCGGTCAAAGGCATCCGCCGAGTTCGTCGCAAAATTGAGCTGCCCTCTGTTAAACAGCAGTTGCCACTCAGATGCTTGCGCAGATAATTTTAAGCAGCCGCTAACCTGACGGCTAATCAGCTGAGCCAATAAGCTTAGGGGGTGCAGTTTATGAGCGGTACTGTAACTCGTGCTGGAACGGCTGTTTATCATCTATCTACGCCAAGCCCTGTGAAAACAAGCATACGGAAACAATCAATATGGAAACGTGAGCTTTTAGCGTCATGTGCGACGGCTAAAAATGTAGTCTTGAGCCCTTTCTAGGTCTTATCAGCCTACTACAGACAGATTCCCTAGCGGGGCCGCGGTTGGACTAGTTGCTTAAACTGTCATGACAGCTATCGTGGCTCAAGGTCAGTCAAGGTACATGACATCGGCGGCGGGATCAAACAGGTCACCTATCAAGAGAAGTCGATACATATCAAAAATAGACTGCCCGAATCCACCCGTCATATTAGCCGCTTGATTGGCTATTCATGAGGTTTTTTTGATATTTACAGCATAAATACGCAGGTCACGAGATGCAATTACCACCTAGAACCCTGTAAATATCTTCATAAAAGGAGCTAGCCCCGAATAAAAGCGCCTGGTGAAGGCATTTGGGCCTACTCTTTTTCTCTGAGTTCTTCGTATGCACCGCCGCTAAGCTGCACTTCATCGCGCGTGACCTCTTTTACTTCACTGACCTGAAAAACGAACCGAAAAGACCGATCCATTTTTTGGTCAATGTAGGCTTCTAGCAGTTCCACCTGGCGAGCGGTAATCGGCCCGTTGGAGTTCACCACCATCCGCACTTCTGGGGGCGATGTTTGCCAGTCCGTATGGCTGCTGACTAACCCTACTCGCTTGAAGGTTTCAGTTTTTTCTAGAAAAAACCGCATGTTCGCCTCTAGCTGATTTTGCCTGACCAGATCGATCAGGCTGATGCCCAGCGGTATAACCAGCAGACTGGTGAGTGCGACAACGGCGCCCAGCGGCCTGCGCGCTCTGCGAAAGGGGGAATAGCCTGCAATAAAAAACGCCAGCATGCAGGAGAGGGTAATGCCTAGCAGGTTGGTGAAGTACAAAAGGCCTGCGCCCAAAGTTAGCGATCCGTTGAGCTGGGCAATGCCTAAGCCCACGACGCACAGCGGCGGCATCAGGGCTACTGCGATCGCAGTGCCTGCTAGCGTACTCGACAGCCTGGGCTGCACTTTGGCATAGCCGCTAATGCCCCCGGCCACAATCGCCACGCCCAAATCTAACAGGGTAGGTGACGACCGCGCGGCCACCTCGCTACCGTACTCCAAAAAGCCAGAGCCCAGGCCAATGAGCGCCGATAGCCCAATGGCCAATCCAGTTCCTATCCCTAGTGCCCTAGCGCCGGTTTTTACAATCTCTAAATCACCTTCTAGTATGCCGAAGGCGACCGAGCGAATCGGTAGCATCAAGGGCGCAATCAGCATGGCCCCGATGATGACGGCTGCGCTGTTGGAGAGCAGCCCGAAGGTGGCAATCAGGCAGGCTCCGATTGTGAGCACGATGTAGTCTAGATCCAGCTCGGCTTCTTCTAGCAGGCTATCTTGCATGTGCTGATGGGCTTGGGGAGAGACTCGTCTGCCGACGAAGTACTTTTTACTCCATTCATCTGCGCGCGATCGCATAAAAATAATTTGTTTCTAAAGATACATTAGTTATACAGACCAGCCAGATATGTTTATACCTGACGCAGGAGCCCCCTGCATCTGTACACCCGCATCGGAAAACTAATATGGGTTTCTTCAGTAGAATCTTTGGCAAAGACAAGCCTGCCAACGCTTCATCCAAAATCAAGCGTGGCGTGGCTAAAGCCGCAGGTAACAAGGCTGATGATGTGCCTGACTACAAAGTCGGCCTCGACGGCGAATTTGACGATAGTGGTTTGGCTAAGCGCGTGGCCCTAGCCTTTGACGAAGACAGCCAGCTCGACGATATTGATACGCTTTACGTGGCTCAAACTAGCGCAAAAGTTGTGCTTAAAGGCAAAGTGCCTAGCCAGGACATTCTAGACAAGATGGTTAAAGTGGCTAAGGGCGTTGATGGTACTGATTCTGTAGATACAAGCCAAGTCGAAGTCGGCTAGTCGTCAGAATTAAATAGACACGTTTGGAAAGGAAGGCGATTTTTTGCCTTTCTTTTTGCGTTTTATTTGACACTACGATGAGCTTTACAATGGCGCTGAATAGATCAACTCAGCGCAAAGACCGCACCAAACCCTATGAGTGAAAATACAAAGATCCCCGTTGTCGTAAACGGAGCCCTTGGCAAAATGGGGCAGGCCATCGTCAAGGCCGTTTCAGAGGCTGATGATATGACGCTGGCAGGTGCAATTGATCGCAATCCCAAGCTGATTGGTGAAGACATTGGTGAGGTGATCGGGGTTGGGCCACTCGAAATTCCGGTGATGAATGACCTGGAAGCTACGTTAGTGATGGCTCAAAATGAAGCGCCTAAAGGCGGTAGCGCGGTGATGGTAGATGTAACCCATCCTGATAGCGTATACGGCTCAGTGCGAGCGGCGCTGGCCTACGGTGTGCGGCCAGTGGTGGGGACGACGGGCATGAGCCCTGAGCAGATTAAGGACTTAGCGGACTTTGCCGATAAAGCGAGTACGGGCTGCTTGCTGATTCCTAATTTTTCGATTGGAATGGTGCTGTTGCAGCAGGCGGCGCTTCAGGCGGCTGAGTACTTTGATCACGTTGAAATTATCGAGCTGCACCATAATCAGAAGGCGGATGCGCCCAGCGGAACGGCGGTAAAAACGGCTGAAATGCTCTCGGAGCTGAATAAGAAATTCAATCCGCCGCAGGTTGAGGAAACTGAAAAGATGGCGGGAGCAAGGGGCACGCAGACAGAAGATGGCGTGCGAATTCACAGCATTCGGCTGCCTGGACTAATTGCGCATCAGGAGGTGATTTTTGGAGCGGCAGGACAGTCTTATACGCTTCGACACGATACGAGCGATCGCGTTTGCTACATGCCCGGTGTCCTACTCTCTATTCGCCGCGTGCTGCCGCTAAAGTCGCTAGTGTACGGACTCGACAAGATTCTGTAATAGGTGGCTATTCACTCGCCGCGTGAAGCAGCGTATAAAAGCAAGGAATAATAAACAGCGTGAGCACCGTTGCGAGTGAAAGCCCGGAGAAAACAACAACGCCTAAAGGTTGCAGAAACTCTGAGCCCTGACCGATGCCTAGCGCCAGCGGAAACATGCCTAGAACTGTTGTGATGGTTGTCATCAAAATAGGTCGCAGGCGCTGAGGTGCCGCTTTAAGCATGGCGGCGAGGCGATCCTTTGCAGGAGAAAGGTTGCTGCCGTCACTCTCTTGTTCATAAATCTGGTTGGCTAGTTCCACTAAAATAATGGCGTTGTTTACAACAATACCGACCAGCAGCACCGCGCCTACAATCACGGTTGCACCGATCGCCGTTTGCGTGATGAACAAGCCTAAAATGCCGCCTGCTAAAGCCAGCGGCACCGTCAGCATAATCACCAAAGGGTCAATCAGTGAGTTGTACTGTACGGCCATGACCGTGAAGACTAAAAAAGCTGCGAGCCCGCCCAATATGCCGAGTCCGCCGGTAATCGCTGCGTTGCTTTCGGCGCTGAAGCTAGGCAGACGGGTGATGCCTTCAGGTAAGGTTACGTTCGTCACTATTTGATCGACCTCTTCTAGCGCTGCGCCTAGACTTGCGCCCTCGTTGAGCCTGCCTTCAATAATAAAAACCTGACGCTGACTAATTCGCTGAATCTCGCCGGGAGCCTGCCCATCTTCAATTTGAGCGACATCGCCTAGTCTGACTAGCTGAGCGCTATTTCTGTTGGAACTTAGCAGTGGTAGCTGGGTGAGTTCGGCTGGATTTTGGATCAGTGCGTTTGGGGTTTGGACGCGGACATCGACCAGGCGATCGCCCCTTTGTAGCTGAGTGGGCACCGACCCTGAAAGCACCGTCTGCACCGTGCGACCAATGGATTCTGCCGACAGGCCTAAGTCAGCAGCGCGCTCCCAGTCAGGTCGAATTTGAATCTCGGGCTGGGGCGGATCGGCATCGGGTGAATAGCTGGCTAGCGTGGCCTGTTCATCTAGCGCGCTGAGTACCTGGGCTCCGGCTTCTTCTAGCGCAGCTGCACTGTTGCCCTGCAAAATTACGTCTACGTCACCGCGTACGGGTGAGTTGTTTAGAATGAGGCCGCGTACTTGGCCCGGTGAGACGCGCAGGCGAGTATTTACCAGGTTCAACTGATTAAAGGTTTGGGTCATGCGATCGCTAAACGCCTCCACATCCGTCCCCGGCACCAGCGTCAGCGTGCTAGATCCTCGCAGTGAGTTCTCGCTGGTGCTGCCGCCAAACAAAAAGCCGCCTGAGGTGGTGAATACATATTCAATTTCAGGTTGAGCTAATAGCAGCTCATCCACAGCGGCCATGACGATCTGGTTTTCAGCAGCGGTCGTGCCGGGCGGAAATTGCACGCGCACGTCGGCTTGGCCGGTGGCAATGCTGGGTAAAATCTCCTGGGGAATGCGGCCCACCAGGAGAAAACTGCTGCCGCCGAAGAGTAGGAAGGCGAGGGCGATCGCTAAAATTCGCCTTTGAAGCACCCAGCCCAACAGCTGACCGTATCGCTGAGTCAATCCTTGCAGTCGCGCATCGAACTGACGAATCAGCCAGAAATTCTCTATCCCGCTCGATCTGCGCACGGCCAGCAGCCGGGAGGTGAGCACGGGTACAACCGTGAGCGCCACAATTAAAGAAGCGCCCACCGCAAAGCTAACGGTCAGCACCAGCTCATTAAACAGCAGCGAGATAAAGCCGCCGATGAGCAAAAAGGGCAGCACCGCCACCAGGTTTGTTGTTGTTGAAGCAAAGAGTGCAGACTCTAGCTCCTGGCTACTCACTTCAGCTTGCCGCACAACCAGTCTGTCGCTGCTCTGTACGCCTTTCACAATGTTCTCTAGCATCACAATGGCGTTATCTACCACGATGCCAACGCCCAGCGCCAGCCCGCCTAGGCTAAATACGTTAAGGGACAGTCCAAACAGTCCCATCAGCAAAATCGCCACCAGCGTTGCCAGTGGAATTGCCGCCACAATAATGAACGTTTGCCTGAGCGATCCCAAAAATAGAAGAACCGTAAGCCCCGCCAGCCCTGCACCCGTTAAGCCAGAGATAGCCACGTTACGAATCGCGTTTTGAATAAAAACAGATTCGTCTAGCGTTGCATTGAGAACAACATCTTCAGGAATCAAACCCGATGCCCTCAGCTCTGCTAGCCGCTGCTTCACGCCTTCTACCACAGCAATTGTGTTTGCCGCTGGCTGCTTTTGAATGCTCACCTTCACCGCAGGCGTGCCATTAAGATTGACAAACACCCGCTGTTCTTCAGTGCCATCCAGCACCTCGGCAAAGTCTCGCAGGTAAACTTGTTGCTGCGCCTCCGTACTGCCCACTTCAAAAATCAAATTGCGGATCTCATCCGCTGACTGAAACCGACCTGCCACACGGGTCAACGGCTCTCCATCTGGCCCCTGAATGCGCCCGCCCGCCGTATCTTGATTGCGTTCTGAAAGCGCGTCTAAAACGTCTGTAATCCCCAGTCCCAATGCCTGAAGCCTAGCGGGGTCTATATTAATCTGAATCTCTTCTTGCACCCCTCCAGAAACGTCCACGCTCGCCACGCCCGGTACAATCGTCAGCTCGCGGGCCAGATCCTGCTCGGCAAATACTCTCAAGTCCACGCCTTGCAGTGAAGGCGAGGTCAGCGCTGTCTCGTAAACAGGCAGCTGGGATGGGTCAAACTTGAACAAACGAGGCTGATCAACCGTATCAGGTAGGCTGTCTCTGGATCGATTGAGCGTAGCAGTTGCATTATTGAGTGCCTGGTCAATATCGCCCCCTGGCTGAAAATACAAGTCCAGGCTAATGCGGCCTTCTCGGGTTTGAGAGACAATTTGAACCACGCCTTCAGTGGCTGCGAGCGCTTCTTCTAGTGGGCGCGTGACTTCATCGACAGCGACTTCTGGAGAAACGCCGGGTGCGCTGGCCCTTACGCCAATGCGCGGGTAGGTAATAGATGGCAGCAGATCGACCGGCAGCTGTTGAACAAAAAATATGCCCAGCACAATCACGGCAACCGTTAGCACTAGCGAGGCAATATGCCGCCGAATGGCCAGCGTGCTGATGCTAAATGAAGGCGTCTGCTCTGCGCCAGCGCTCGAATTTGAATCGGGTGTTGCCGTGGGCTGTACCATTTTGTTGCTATTCCGATAAAATGCTGAGCCGAACGGCTTGCTCGGATGAAAGCGGGCGATCGCTCTTCACGACAAAAGAATCGCCCGCCGCTAACCCCGACAGAATCTCGACGCGATCTTGGTCTTGCTTGCCGACTCTCACCGGACGGGCGATCGCCTTAGCCGCCTCACCTTCTCCCTCAATCACAAACACCGTGCTGTCTTCTTGCCCCACCGACAGCGCGCTCACGGGTACCACAACGCTAGCGGGTCTACCAGTTGAAAACTGCACTCTCGCCAGCAGCCCGCTGCCAATGCGCCCGTTCAAGTTAGGGATGACGACCTGCACCGGAATCAGCCTTGAGGTCGAATCAGCCACTGGCGAAATCTGTTCTATTTGTCCCGTAATGGAGCCCTCACCCGGAAAAGCATCTAGCTGCACCCGAGCGGATTGGCCCACACGAAGCTTGGCAATATCCAGCTCAGATACCTGCACGGTGACTTCTAGCTGGCTAAGGTCACCTAGCTCCAGCACGGTTGCCCCTGAGGCTACAAAGTCACCGACATCAGCCTGACGGGACAGAACAACGCCAGTGAGAGGCGATCGCAAGTCTGCATAGGACAGCTGCTTTTGGGTTTGGGCTAAAACGGCCTGCTGCGCGTCTACCTGATCGGCGGCTGAGGCGATCGCCTGCTGCTGCGCGTCCACCTGAGCCTGCGCTGACCGCACGGCCTGTTCGGCATTTACCGCCGCTAGCTCTGCCGCCTCGGCTTCCTGCTGTGAAATCGCCCCTTGGTCTGCCAGCCGCCTGAGCCTATTAGCATCTATGCGCGCCTGCCCCAGTGTCGATTGCGCCTGCACGACGGCAGCTTGAGCATCGCTAATAGATACTTCTGCCTGAGCGGTCTGGGCTCGTCGGGCAGAGAGTTCTGCCTGGGCCTGGTTAAGGTTGGTGGTTTGCAGGTCGCCATCGAGCTGGGCAAGGGTTTCACCCTGGGCGATCGCATCTCCCACATCCACTGAAAGCGCAATAACTTCGCCTGACACCTGCGACTTTAGCGCCACCTGCTGAGTCGGCCGGGTTGTCCCAGTGTAGGTCAGCTCGCCTGAGACAGAGCCGGTTTCTGCTTTAGCTGTTTGTACGGCAACCGGGCCATCATCGCCTCGCTCGGGCCGTCCGCCCTGACGTCCCGCAGGCTGCCCTGAGGCGGCTGGAAAAAGGCTGCATCCTGAGGCGATCGCTATTAGCGGCAGCAATAGGCCTAAGTAAATTGAGATGGGCTTGTGGCTTGTGCGATCGCTCAATGAAATGACACCTTAGTGAAAATCTCCTAAATCATCTCTAATTAGTGCTCTTAGGCTAATACACCACCGCATTGTTTGGATCGTTCAAAAGTTACCGTTTACCCATGACTTTTTTCATGTTTTATGGAGCTTCCACCACAGTTTTGTAGAGCGCATAAAGAATTGGCACCGACTGAGCCAAGCAGTTCGATACCAATCGTTTCTATTCACAGCAGATCTGCCTTTGAGCGACTCGCTAGTTGGAATACAGCACGATCTGATCTTCAGGCTTGATGATGACCACAAATGGAGCCGTTGTGTTGCCGACGACGACGCCTGCTGCCGCGCCACCAACGACCTCCCATACGCCCGCGTTACCGAGCACTTCACCTAATACATAGCCACCTGCTGCGCCGATGGCTGCATCGGTGAGAACTGCGCCTGTAGAGGTTTGGCGAGGGTCTTTGCGATCGCGCAATAATTCAGAAGTCGCATTCACCCGGTAAATCTGATCGGCTACTTCCACTGAATTAGCCACGTACACTAACCCACCTTCAGCTGGCTCAAACTGGCCTCTGATAACTGTGCCTACAGGCAATCGCTGCTGGCCAATAGCACCTGCGCTGCGCAGCACGAGGTCGTAGCTGTAAGTTTTATCCCTATTTAAGTACAGCGTATTGTCTTGCTCTAAGGTCGTTCTTAATGCTGAAGAGCCTTGAGCCACCCCTGAAGCGGGACGCGTGTTTTGATTTTGGATAGTCTCAGCGGGTCGGGCTGAAGCAGGCGATCGCTGAGACGAAAAAACTTGAGCGCTCGCATTCATCGAGCCTAAGCTCACCACGAGCAGCGCAGAGAGTCCGCCTAGCCCCAGAGATTTCCCTAAGGGTTTCATAGCAACAGAAGATTTCATAGCAACAGTCCTAAAAAAGAGAAACAGAACAGAAGCACATGCGTTTTGAATAGCCTTTATAGTCGATGTTGCCCGACTCAAAAATAATAATATAGCCCGCTGATGTCATGGCCCTTTGGTCAGAGTGTGCCAGTCACTGCCCGATGAGCTGATTGAGGCTACTGCCTAGCGCTGAAAGAAAGTCGGGCCTTGTGCCTGCGACAATGCCACCAATAAAGCCAAACAGATGCCCTTCCCAGGAAATTCTTTGTTCATCAGAGCTAGGTACCATTGACCACAGCTGGTTGCCGTACAGCCAAAAAACGCAGCCTGCAAATATCAGCGTGATCAGCGTTGGCCCAACGTATACGCCCGACAGCAAATAGCCAATATAGCCAAAGATAATGCCGCTAGCGCCAACGTGAACTGCGTTGCGCCCAAACAGCCACGTGCCCATTCCGCCTATCAGCGCCACGGTGGCCGTGATAGCGTAAAACTCGCTCTCACCCTGAATTTCGCCCTGAAGCACAATCAGCCAGCCCAGCACTAAAAAAGGCACCGTATTGGCGAATAGATGACCCAGATCGCGATGCAGCAGCGGCGAGAAAACGATACCTAGCAGCCCTATGGGCTGGCGAGGTCGGATGCCGAATAGCCGGCTGAGGCCGTTGCTGAAAAATAGGATGTTCATGATGCTGACCATCCAGGTCAAGATCAGGCCGTCGCGCAGTACCTCAGCGGCCGCTTGCCAGGTCGTATCGCTGGTGTAAAGCGCCACCGCAATGCCGCCCAAAATGAGGTAGAGCACCCAAGATTTTGATCCAAAACTAGTCACGTCCACGTCCTCATTTCCGATTGGCGCAATCCATACATACCAAAAATAAGCATCAAACATAAGTCGCCGCGTGCAAGTGCCTATGCTTCTCAAGAGCGGTGTGGGACAATATAAATCGTTATTTGATGAATGATAGAGCCGTAAAAAGCTCTGGAAAAAGGTACAAAGAGAAGTCGTATGAAAAGCCAAAGAATCGTTTCGTTTTTAGCCGCCGTTTGCCTGTCGCTGGTGATGTTTGCCGCTGGAATGCTCAGTTTTACAGCGCCAAGCTGGGCGTTTCTTGAAGAAGATATGGACATGCTAATGACGAACAACGAGTGTCCGGTGTGCATTTTGAATGATGCTGATTTGACGAACGCTCAGCTGCACATGGCTAATCTTAAGGTTGCTTCTTTGACGGGTGCGAACCTGACGGGCGCGGATTTGAGTAACACGAACCTGATGCTCTCTGACTTGGTAGAAGCTAATCTTACCAACGCAAGTTTGACGGGCGCAGAGATGAACGGCGCTCAGCTCAGGGATGCGAATTTGACTAAGGCTGACTTGAGCGGCGCTGTATTAACGCAGGCAAATTTGCAGGATGCTAACCTAACCGATGCAAAGCTAATAAACACCGAGCTAACCGCTGCCATTATTGGCGTAGCGAATTTGAGCGGCGCGGATCTGACCGGTGCGAATCTGCGGGGTGTCAATCGGAGTCGCGCTATTTTGTGTCATACGATCATGCCTGACGGTAGCGAAGAGAATCGTGACTGTAAGTAGAAATTGCAAGTAGAAAAAGTAGACAGCTAAACCGAAGATAGGCAGGTTCTGCCGCACGAGCATCGCACGAACTATGATAGCTGCGCCAGAATGGGAATAGTTCAAGGCTGTATAGCTATCTACTCGCGACACTAAACTCGAAATTATGGTTAAGTCACCAATTCTCGATCCGATAGACAAAGCTACGCCACCTAAAAAGATTGGCAAGCCTGATGGAGCGCCGCTACTCAGACGGCTGGAGTGGATTTTGAATCCGGTGAGCTACCTTGAAAAGACAAAGGCGAATACGCCAGATTTTTTTGAGGAGGATTCGCTCGGCTTTGGCGTGGGGCCAGTGGTGGTGACCAGCAGCCCGGAGGCGATGCAGTTCATTTTGAGCCGCGATCGCACAACGTTTGATTCTCCCGGTGAGTTCAACCGCATTCTGGCACCGCTAATTGGCGACGCTTCGGTGATTATGCTCAGCGGCGATCGCCACAAAGAGCGCCGTCAGCTCGTTACCCCGGCTTTTCACGGCGAACGGCTAGATGTATACGGCCAGCTGATTTGCGATTTGACCCGAGAGAACGTTGAGGGAATGCAGCCCGGAGATAGTTTTCTAGCTCGTAATCTGACGCAGCAGGTGTCGCTGCAAATTATCTCTAAGGTTGTTTTTGGTCTGTCTGACGGCCCGCGTTCCAAAGAGATTATGCGCGTTTTGACTGAAACGGTCGATCGCTTTGGCTCACCGTCGGCGGCGCTGATGCTGTTTTTTACGCAGCTGCAAAAAGATTTGGGGGCATGGAGCCCGTGGGGTAAGTTTGTGCGCCTCAGAGAAAAGCTAGACGCGTTGATTTATGAAGAGATTCGCGATCGCCATGCCACACTCGACCCCAGCTCGCACCGATATATTATCTATGCTGATGGCCGCGCGCACTGAAAGCGGTGAGGCTTTAGATGAAACTGAGCTGCGTGATGAGCTGATGGCGCTTTTGATGGCGGGCCATGAGACTACAGCGACTGCGATCGCCTGGGCGATGTACTGGGTTCATAAGCAGCCTGAGGTGAAAGAAAAGCTGCTGGCAGAGCTGACGAGTCTGGGCGATAACGCGACGCCGACCGAGATTTCCCAGCTGCCGTATTTGAGCGCGGTGTGTAGTGAAACGCTGAGGCGATCGCCTGTGGCAATGTTCACTTTCCCCCGGGTCGCTCAAGAATCGGTCGAAATTTCAGGTCACACCTTCACCCCCGGCACTACGTTCTTGGGCTGCATCTTTCTGACTCACCAGCGAGAAGATTTATATCCAGACCCGATGGCTTTTCGCCCTGAGCGCTTTCTAGAGCGCAAGTTTTCACCGTATGAGTTCGTTGCATTTGGCAACGGCGCCCGCCGGTGTATAGGCGCGGCGCTAGCTCAGTACGAACTCAAGTTAGCTGTCGCCACGCTACTGACTCACTACACCTTTCGCCTCGCCACCGACCAGCCCGAAATCGCTAAGCGACGCGGCGTAACCCTAGCACCGGCCAAAGGCGTTCCCATGATTTTTGAAGGAAAACGATAGCATCTCATATGGCAAACACCGCGCTAGATAACACTGTTTTAGAAGGTATTGTTCAAACGCCTGCACTTTTTGACCGCAGCCACTGGGGCCGCATTCGTCTAACCGGTGCCGACAGAGTACGCTTTCTACACAACCAAACCACCAACAACATTGAGCAGCTTGCGGCAGGAGAAGGGTGTCATACCGTATTTGTCACCTCTACCGGACGAACCATCGATCTGGCGACGGTATACGCGTTTGATGACGCTTTGCTGGTTGTTGTTTCCCCAGGGATGAGCCAGCAGCTTTACGACTGGATGGATCGCTATATCTTCTTCTCAGATAAGGTGACGCTCAAAGATGAGGGAGAAGACACGTTTCTTTTTACGGTATTAGGGGCCGGGGCCGACTCGGTAATGCAACAGATAGGCGCTGCTGACGCTGTTGGAAAGCCAGCATTTAGCCATGTTTCGCTGTCGCTGCCGGCGCTAGGAGACATTACGGTCGCGGCTGGCAGTGAGCTATCGGTTAGTGGCTACACGATTTTAGGGAAAAAAGAACAGGCAGCAGCCGTGCAAGACGCGCTTGTATCAGCAGGTGCTCAGGCCGCAACGGGTGAGCAGTGGGAAGCGTTGCGCATCTTGCAAGGACGCCCTGCCGCAGGTCAGGAGCTCACGGATGACGACAATCCTTTGGAAGCGGGCTTATGGCACGGAATATCGTTTGAAAAAGGCTGCTATATCGGACAAGAAACCATCGCTCGCCTGAATACCTACAAGGGCGTCAAAAAGCGACTGTGGGGTCTGAAGTTCTCGGAGCCTGTACCGGCGGGATCTACTATTTTGGTGGAAGCGGCCAAAGTGGGTAAGATTACGAGCATTGTGGATGCTGATAGTGGCGTATTTGGACTGGGGTATGTGCGCACCAAAGCTGGCGGCGAGGGGCTGAGCGTGATGGTGAAGACTGGTGAGGGAAAAATGGTGACGGGAGAGGCGATCGCGCTACCGTTTATTAGCCACGACTATCCCCTTGATTCCACAGAACCCACAAAGAACCATTGATAGTCTTAAACAGAGGCGCGATCGCCTCTGCTATCTGATAGGAAATCCTTACCTATTAAGGACTGCCCATGATCGTTTATTTGCTTTGATGATCGAGATGGTACAGCTCTAGCTCATGTAGAGTAACCACTCCGTCACCATTGTAGTCGGCCTCCATACTATTGAAATTTACGGGTTTTGCATTCGCTACCGACGCGATCGCCAGACTAGAGAGAACAATTACTAAACCGGTGAGTAGAGAGCGTTTCATGGTTTTGCCTCCTTTTGAAGCTATAAAATCTATTTTTACAGTTGAACTGTTTTGATATACACATTGAAGAGGGCTAGCTATCCAGAAAATATCTATTTCCTGACAACAACAGAGTTCAGCTATTCGTTAATTACACAATTCGATAAGAGGTCTGAGCTGAAAAATTCTGAATGATCATTGCTATCAAGGAAAGTCTGGATTATGAGGTAGCTATCTCATAACAGTTTTTGATTTTCTGTTCTTTTTCTTATACGTCTATTATAGAGGGTCTGACATCAGGTATGTTTGAATTGTTGTTTTAATGTCTATTCTCTTTAGTCTCTCTAAAATAAATGCGTAGGAAATGCGTAGATAGTCATACGAAGAGAAATCCGCGACTGAAGTCAGAGATAGACTGCGTTGAGATGGCAATCAGGTCACCGGTATCAGGTGTCAAGCTACCGGATCTCTCTGAATTGTGGTAGATGCCAGTGCCACCAGGTAAGCTGCCTTCTGTATGAGCCAGCACATAGTTGTCGGCCTGTCCGCTGAGCTTAATTTGATCTTGGTCAACCCAGAAGTCTTGAATCAAGGCGTAATCGAAATCTCCTTTTGCCAAATAAAAGGAACCTGCCTGATCGCCTAGCACAAACTCATCTTGGCCAGGGCCACCCAAGAGTTGATCAATCTCGCCCACGCCTCGGCGCAGCCCCACTCCATTTAGCACATCGTTACCGTAGCCACCATTCAGCATATCGTTACCGTTGCCGCCGTACTGCACGTCGTCGCTGCGCAAAAAACCGAATGAACGTCGGCTGAAGAACTTAGCTTCACGGCTGTCGCCCAAGTTAAAGTCACCGTTGAGCGTATCGTCACCATCACCTCCTAGCTGAGTATCATCCCCAGTCCCACCGTTTAGCACGTCGTTACCCTTATCACCTAACTGAGTATCGTTATTGCCAAACCGACTGCCAGACCAGCTACCGAACCGACTGCTAAACCGATTGCCAAACCGGCCAGAAAATCGGTTCAGAAAACCGGTTGGAAGACTGATTGAAGATCGAAGAAAGACTCTGAGCGATCTGGTTGACGCTGCCAAAGCTAAAGTCTCCATTTAATCGATCGTCACCTTCCCCGCCTGCGAGAAAGTCATTCCCAAACTGACCGTTCAATGTATCGTTGCCGCCCAATCCTTCGATCAGATCATTACCAAATCCACCGTTTAACCTATCGTCAGAAGACCCACCCGTAATTTGGCGATCAAAATTAGGTTTAGAAACAGCCAAATATTCATCAATATTTTGATTGCTAGCGTTGCTCAGGCTGACTAGAACGGTCTGGTTTTGGTCTAGCACTGCACTGCTATCGAGCAGGTGAACAGTGACCTTTTGAGTGGTTTCGCCAGGATTAAACGTTAGCTTGCCGCTGGTTGCAACATAGTCCTCTCCGGCTGTAGCAGTGCCATTTACGGTGGCGAAGTCAACGGTAACCTTCGAGCTGCTTACATCAGACAGGTTCACCGCAAATTCGAGGGATTTGCGATCTCTATTTTCAAGACTCTCAATGGAAAGCCCTGGGACGACAAAGGCGTTGCGCTGCATCTCGTAACCAGCTGCGGTGTTCTGGCTAATGACTTGAGAAAGCGTCGTTTCTTGCAGATTGGGATCGAGCTTTAGCAGGTCTTCTAGTTCGGTGAGATAGAAGAATCGGTCGCCGTCGCGAAGCCGGGTAAACTGACTGGTCAGTATTTGGCTAAACAGCTCGCCAACAAGTCCACCGTTAACGGGGTCTTCTGAGATGCCGCCGATCCAAAAGTCTACGTCGTCGATTGAATTGTAGATGCTGGCAAACCGAGCCGCAACTTCAGGATCAGTGGTGATGCCCTGTTGTGAATCAGTGGATAGGAAAGCACCTGCCGGTTTAAGTCCCAGCTCGGTGCGAGCCTGGTTATAGCTGGGTATCCCGACATCGCGCCCTCTTTGCAGATTAACAGCCGCCAGGTCAAATCCGCCCGTGGGTGGAGAATCTGTCCCCACGCTAAACAGCAAGTTTCGTACCCCATCGACGAGCAAGTTGTCTACGGCCTGAGAGACCTGTGAGGTGAGTCCCCGGAGCAGTGAATCTGCCCCATCGTCAATAATCTCTTGAGGGTCTAGAAAAGCCTCACCCAAAGAAATAGACTCTACTCGGTTGCCGCTGACATCGACGCGCTGAATTTCTGAAGAAAGCTGACTATGACCCAGGCGAAAACTTACGTTAGCAAATTCTTCTGAGATAGAAGGATCGACGGTTGAGCGATATCCCTCATAATGACTAACCAGGTCTTTGCCCAAGAGCAGAGGAAGATATTCGCTATAGGTAATGAACTGAATTTTTGCACCGACGACTTTACGCGCTGACTCATAAATAAAGTCTCCTTTTTCTAGCCCGGACGCCTCTAAAAGTGAAATTACATCTGAGTCACCTGAGCTAATCCTGGTGGCGAGCTGTTCGGCAATGCGGTTGTGTTCTCGTAAAAAAAGCGTTTGGGTTGCGGTCAGCGCAATTTGTTCATCCACGCGAGGATCACCCGCAATAAATGCCACCCCCTGAGCCTCCGGATCAAAAGGCAGCAGTTCTTCTCCCCCAATGTTCTGGCTTCTAAGCTTGCCTGAGCCATCGTTTGCTCGTAGCAGCATGGCTAGTTCTTCGTCTGCGCCGTACACCTGAGAGCCATCGATAAAAGAGGTGCTCTGATTGATTTGCTGCCTTGGACTACCCGGCTTTCCGGTGCCCGGTGCGGCAATAATTCGAGTGATCGGAATGAAAGGCGTCCCAGCTTCAGGGCCTCCTACTGTAGCGATCGCAGTCGCAAAGTCTGATCCGGCGGTAGTCAGGTTCGTGCTGCTGCCAAGGATCTGATCGCTGGGTACTAAGCCACCCTCAGCAGTATCTCCTAAGAAGGGAATAACGACGGCATCTACAGAGCCATCTAGCATCGGAATTTCAGCAAAAGCAAAATCGCTGTTCGGCGGCAGTCGCCCCGATATCGGATCGTTAGGATCTACGGGAATAAAAAACGCCTCACTGCCGCCTACATTTAGATCGAGATCGTGGTCGAGGAACTGTCCCCACTGCCAGATCCAGTCGCTAGCGTCGAGTTGGTTCGTGACAGAGCGATCTTGCGCTGAAACCGCATTGCTAATTTCACGTGGGTTGGGTAGGCGCGAAGGGCCGAGAAATATCTGGCGTGGGTCGCCTTCAGGGTAGGCGCTAGTGATGCCTCTAGGAAGATCAAATCCATCTTCGTAAGCAGAATTAAGCAGTCGAGTTAGCTGTGTTTTGGACTTTCCTAGTCCCTCCGGATTGTTATTAGAGCCGTCAATCGTCCGAAACTCAACCATTTTCTTTAACCTTTTTCTTTAAGTTGATTCTGATAAACTTCTATAATCTCAGTACCTATGCGAAGTTAGCTGCATTGTTCAGCTCGGCTACCGTCATATTTGCAACTTCAACAAAGCCAGTGTTACCTACAAAGATAAATGCATTCGCTTCGTTGCCATCTTCAGCAGATCCCTGATAAAAGCTCAGGTCGCTAAAGCTAATATCCGCTAGCCTAATGCTATCTATGCCTGTCTCAAAGTCTTCTATAAAGTCGTAGGCCGTTGTTCTCGCGACAAAGGTGTCACGGCCCGCGCCGCCGATCAGCACATTAAATCCGGTGCCGCCATCAAGAATATCGTCTCTTCTTCCAGACTGAATATAGTCGTTGCCTGAGCCTGTCACAATGTCTAAGCTGCGGTCATTGACACCTTCGGAGTTAATCGCGTAGATAATATTGTCGCCATCGCCTGCACTGACGGTGCCGCTTACTCTGCCTAAGCCGATAGAGTCATTACCACTACCTGTTTCTATATCGATGCGACCTTGCTGAATCCAAACGGTATTGTTACCCTCGCCTAGTCGGGGGCTGTATTGAACCCCTTCATCTTTTGCAGAGTAAACAAAGTCATCGCCATCACCTGTACGAACAGCACCCTGATTCCCTACGCCAATGGTATTGTTTCCGCTACCAATAATCGCCTGGGTGCGTTGAGGATCACCGCCTTGCATGTAGAAGATATCGTCGCCGCTTCCCAAGTCAGTAATGTTGAACTCAGAATCAGAAGGGGCGCGATCGCTGAAGTATACAAAATCATCTCCCGCGCCTGCCTCGATAATGTCACTACCCTGGTTACCGCTAAAAATGTAGTCGTTGCCATCGGTTCCAATAATGATGTCATCAGCACTAATCGTATTGTCGGTATTGCTGATCAACAAACCCTGATACTGTTCTCCAGCCTGCTGCGCGAGTCTTCCTACGATAAGGCCCTCGTCGTTAACGTATAGAGTGCCAAGGCTCTTTTCTGGGGAAAGAAAAGAGGAGAGAAGATTTTCTCCTATAAAGGGTGCATCGACTGAATCATCACCTTTGCCAAAAAAGACATAGCGGCTAGTTACAACATCATCAACACCATCGCCATTGATATCGCCGCCGCCAGCCGCCGCTGATGTCGTCGTACTGGGTAGGCTAAAGCCACTGATGCCGTTAATATCTGAAAGGCTAACGTCTGTATCGCTAGTGCGAATACCATTATTAAAGCCTGTGCTACTCCCAAAAAAGACATAGCTCTCAGCGCTACTAGAAAAACTAGATGAGCTACCAATTACAATATCGCTAAACCCATCATTGTTAATGTCTCCAGCATTACCCACTGAGGTGCCTAGCTCACCAAATCTTGCTAAAATTCTGGCACCAGTGCCGAAGTCCGATAGATCTACGCTAGCTTCAAAGCCTGTCTCCTTTCCAAAGAGCACAAAGCCTGTCCCGCCAATGCCGGGAGGCGTAAACGATCCTCTACCCCTTAACGTTTTGGGTGCGCCGATGACAATATCATCGATACCGTCGCCGTTTACATCTTCGGCATTACTCACGGCTGTGCCTAACTCACCAGCAGTGAGCCCTGACTCTATGGCAAAGCCATTGCTGCCATTCAGCTCAGAGATATCTAAGCTGGCATTAAAGCCATCCGTACTGCCGAATACGACGTAACTGGCACCCGGCCCTCTGGCGCCAAACATAGGAGAGGGAATATTTTCGCCCGTATCAGGTGCACCGATAAGAATGTCGTCAATACCATCATTGTTGATGTCTCCTGCCGTACTGACTGACTGACCAAATCCATCAATATCCGTGCTACTGCCGTTAACAACAAAGCCATTGCTGCCGTTAAGATTTGAAAGCGCTACGTTAGCGGCAAAGGGCGAACGGCTACCAAAGACGACATAGCTTTTGCCTAAAGAGTCGCTGCTGCCAGTAGGCGCGCCGATAATGATGTCGCCGATACCATCGCCATTAATATCTCCAGCCTCGCTAATAGACGCTATATCAGCGTCTGCCGAGACCGTAAATCCATTGCTGCCGTTGAGTTCGCTCAGCGCTAAACTAGCATTGAACCCTGTGGCACTACCAAAAACAACAGAAACCTCTCTACCGCCATCAGCACCTATCAAAAAGTCATCAATACCATCGTCGTTAACGTCTCCTGCTTGGCTAACTAATCCGCCTGCACTATTACCGCTGACAACAAAGCCATTGCTACCGTTGAGGCTATTGAGCGGTACATCTTCGTCAAAGCCTGCTGCCCCAAACAATACGTAGGTTTTACCCTCACCGCCGTTTGTGTCAGTGCCGGGTATGCCGATAATAATGTCGTCAATACCGTCTGCATTGATATCTCCGGCAATATCTACCGCTTCTTCGGAGCCTAATGCTTCTTCGGAGCCACTGATGGAAAAGCCGTTGTTTCCATCTAGATTGTTGAACTTGAAAATGGCTGGAAAGTCCATATGCTTACGTGCGCTCAGAACGCCCTATAGAAATTACGGTATCGTGCTCTACGAGATAGCTTGCGCGCAAAAAAGTATCAAGCAATAAGTTGCGTGCCATAGCTGCTGACATCAGCTCTACTTACCTTGCGATCTAAGCACTCAATTGTGAGAAAGTTGTGAGCACAGTCTCCGTTATTTAGGTGCATCAGCTAGGAATTAATACAACCTGAAGGGGTAACACAACAGCTATAACGTAGCCAGAACGGCATCTATAGCCCTTAACTCTCGTAAATGATACTCAATTTTGTTACGGTCAAGTTTCAACAACGCTTGAACTTGCGCCTGACAACGGGGCCAAAAGGGCACCCATCGGGAGGCAGTCAGTCCCACATGAAAAGCACTATGCCGTCGATGCGACCGCCCTTTCGTCTCAGGTCTGGCAATATACTTCTGAAGCACCTTTTGTTTGAGCTGCTGTCCTTGCGAGGTGGCACAGGGATAAGCGATCGCAATCAACAGCACCAGGGTCATAAAGCGCTGGCCATCGACCTGGGTTTGCTCTAGACAGTAGCCGCCCAATTTTAGGTCGCGAAACATCTCCTCAATCGAAAACCTTTTTTGGTATGCCACAATGGCGGCCTCTAAGCTGTTGAGGTTCGTGAGCAGGAACCCAGGTTCGTCGGTGGCAAAGCCGTCATAGCAACGCTTCCACTTAGCAACCACTTGCACTGGGCCAAAGCCTTTGCTTTCAGTCACGGTAATCTGATTGAAGAAACACTGCCCTCCCGGCAATAACCCTAGCTCAGACAACGCAACCCAAGGGGTGCATCCCAATAAAATCTCGTTAGGCGGCGGCACCGATAATTTCTATACAACGGGTGGCAACAACCTTGTCACCGGAACAGGCAACAACATCATCGGTATCGGCAGCGGCAACGATACCGTCAACACCACGAACGGCGATGACTTCGTATACACCGTAAGCGGGGGCGGCGGCAGTAACGTCCTTAACTTAGGCGAAGGTGAGAACGTAGTGTGGGCGCAGCAAGGCGACTACACCATTACAGCGGGAGCCGCGCTCGACATCATCGGGCTGGGCAACGGCACCGATGTCGTGAACGCTGGCGATGGCAACAACGTGGTGTATATGGTGGATGCGACAGGTGCTAGTGGCAGTAAAGACGTTCTGACGGGTGCCGGTGATGACTACATTCAAACGGGCGCAGGCGACGGTCTGCTAGATGGCGGCAGTGGCCTCAACACTTTATTCGGTGGTTCGGGCACAGATACGTTCACTATCAGGCAGAGTGCTTACAACTTCGTAGGCGACTTTGATCTAGGTGCTGATCTGCTAAAACTCGATGGATTGGCGTTTGGTGGGCTCACCTTCTATCAGGGAACGGGCGAGGTTGCAGAGGATGCGTTTGTGTTTAGAGGGCAGTTAGCGATCGCCCAAATCGCCAACACCCAAATCTCAGACCTCAACAGCAGCAGCAACTTCGTATAGCATCGATCCAAATCTCAACGAAGTAAGCGACTCACTTCGTTGAGATCGCCGCCGGCCACTTTTCCTGCTGGCTAAACACAAACTTATTTTCTATCTGTAGGAAGGCAATCGGTTTTTAGGCGGTGAAAACAGCTCTAAAAGCTCCGCTCGATAACTAGAAAGCCAGTCACTGAATTCGTAGTCTGCTTAGCGAGGAGACTCACACGTATCGACGATATTCGGGAATGCTAGCCCCACAGGTGCTTCTAGTACTCATTAGAGGCTTTTTAGCGCGCTGCCCAGCCTCTTAGCAGCCTACCTAGCTATCTAGAATACAGCAGTCGTTCATGTGGTTAACCCTTAAAACCTTTCTTCGCCAGACGCAAAGTGCGCTCATAATTGCACCGACCGTGGCAACGGCTGCGATCGCTGGCAGCTATTTCGGCGTTTTTAACCTGCTAGAGTGGGAAGTTAGAGACAATTTTTTTCGGTTGCGGCCTTTTGAGGGCAGCGATCCGGCCATCGTCGTCGTCACCATAGACGAGTCCGATATTCAGGCGGCTAGGGACTGGCCCATTCCAGACAATCTTCTTGCAGATCTGCTGATAAAAATTGCTCAGCAGCAGCCTCGTGTAATTGGCCTGGACATGTACAGAGATTTACCTGAAGAGCCAGGTTATGACCAGCTAGTCGAAGTCTTTCAGACAACCCCTTCGATTATTGGCGTTGAAAAAATTACGGGTAACCGGGTTGATCCACCGCCGGTGCTGGCGGAGTTAGGCCAAGTTGGGCTAGCTGATTTGGTGCTAGACACCGATCGCAAAGTTCGCCGCAGTCTGTTGACCGCACAAGATGAGCAGGCTGACGATGTAATCAAGGCAGGTTTGGCTACGCAAGCTGCTTTAACCTATTTGGAAGCAGAGGGTATCAGCCTAGAGGCCGTCGATCCTGAAAGACAGGTTTTTCAGCTGGGAAAAGCCCAGTTTCAACCTTTGCGCGCTCGGGAGGCAGGCTATTCAAAAGATGATTTGGGCGGCTATCAGGTGCTGCTGAACTGGCGTGGCACGGCTGAGGCTTTTAAAGCAGTCACGATGCAGGATGTGCTGGCAGGCAATGTTGAAGCTGACTTTATGCGCGATCGCTTAGTCCTGATCGGCACCATCGCGCCTAGCACCAATGACTTTTTTGAAACGCCCTACAGCGGCAGCTGGAATGCAGACAGTCGCCAGGGGATGCCGGGCGTATTTGTTCATGCCAACATTGCCAGCCAGCTTTTACAAAGTGCGCTCACTGGCAGAGTGGGGCTTAGCGGATTTTCAGCGCTCCAGCGAAACAGCTGGATTGTGCTGTGGACGCTGATAGGTACGGCTGGCAGCTGGACGATTGCCGCTAGTCAGCAACGTCGTCAGCAGTTTCGCCTTCTGCGCGGCGCGTTTTGCAGTGGCGTAGGGATTAGCCTATTGCTGGTGACAGGTGCCTACGCTAGCTTTTTATCGGGCCTGCTGGTTCCTGTGGTTTCCCCGCTGATTGCCCTGACTGTTAGCGGGCTAGCTACGACCAACGCCTACCGTCAAAAAATCTTGAAAGACACGAACGCGCAGCTGGCCTATTCCAACGGTCAGCTAGAGAGCACAAACGCGCAGCTAGCGACCGCCAACGCGCAGCTAGTGGACTACTCAAAAACGCTAGAAGCCAAAGTCGCCGATCGCACCCAGTCTTTAGCAAAGGCTAAGCAGGTTGCAGATACGGCTAACCAGGCTAAGAGCGACTTTCTGGCGAATATGAGCCATGAGCTGCGTACGCCTTTGAACGGAATTTTAGGCTATACCCAGATTTTAGAGCGCTCTGCAACCATGACGACTCAGGAGATTAAAGGCGTCGGCATTATTCATCAGTGCGGCACGCATTTGCTTACGCTGATCAATGACATTTTAGATCTTTCTAAAATCGAGGCTCGTAAGCTAGAGCTGCATGCTCATGACTTTGATTTTTCAGCGTTTTTAGAAGGCGTCACTGAAATTTGTAAGATTAGAGCCGAGCAGAAAGGCATTGAGTTTAAGTGTTGCTTTTCGTCAGCGTTGCCACCAGGGATTTGTGCTGATGAAAAAAGGCTGCGGCAGGTGCTAATAAATCTGTTGGGAAATGCCATTAAGTTCACTGACCAGGGAGCGGTGACATTTAGCGTACGGCCAGCTGCGAGGTTAGAAGGCGACGCCGAAGATAGTGAACTGGCAGCCCAAAAAATTCGCTTTCAGATAGAAGACACAGGCGTGGGCATGAGCTCAACGCAGTTAGAGAAGATTTTTCTCCCTTTTGAACAGGTGGGCGATACCGATAAACAATCTGCTGGAACAGGGCTTGGCCTTGCTATTAGTCAGCGCATTGCTGAGATGATGGACAGTCCTTTGCAGGTGAGTAGCCAAATGGGAGAAGGCAGTACGTTTTGGCTGGAGCCAACGTTAGCGATCGCCTCAGACTGGCAAATTCAAAAGCTACAGCAGCGCGTTACAGGAATCAAATCTGCGCGGCTATCTCCGCCTAAAGTTCTAATCATTGATGATAACCCAACGAGCCGCCGCGCTATTTTGGAGCTGCTAGCGCCCATCGGCTTTGCGGTGACTGAAGCAGCAGGTGGAACCACAGGCATAGAAACGGTTGCCGGACTGCGCCCAGATGTTGTTATTACAGAGCTGGTGATGGCAGATTTTGGGGGTGTGGAGGTTGTAGAGCAGCTGAGGGCACAGGTAAGTGCGCAAGAGACGACTATTGTGGTGTCTAGCGCCCGTGTGTTTGAGCGCGATCGCCGCAACAGCCTATCGGCTGGCGCTGACTTCTTTCTGCCCAAACCCTTAGATATCGATCGGCTCTTAGACATTTTGCAACAGTGCCTTCAGCTAGAGTGGGCCTACGCCGAGCCTACATCGTCTGCAAATAGCCCTTCGACTAGCCAGTCTCACATAAAAAATCCTACAGATCAGACAGCTTCTCACGCTTCACTCTCTGCATCATCTCTTGATCAAAAGGCCATCATTCCGCCATCCCGGGCGGTTTTAGATAGCCTGTATCACCTCACGATGATGGGAGATCTCAATGGGCTCACGGGCATTCTAAGTCAACTTGATATGGAGGATTCGAGTCTACGTAGCTTTACTTCAGAGATAAGAACGCTATCGAATCAGTTTCAAACGAAAAAGATACGAGAATTCATTAAATCGTTTATCCCGTCGGAGTCATGACAAGCCCTGCGCCCGTAAGAATACTGCTTGTTGATGACACGCCCACTAATCTATCCGTCCTATCAGAATCGATTCAAGACCAGGGCTGGATCACGCTGTTTGCGACCGATGGAGAAACCGCGATTGAGCAGGCTGAGTATGCCCGCCCCGACCTGATTTTACTAGATGTGATGATGCCAGGTATCGATGGGTTTGAGACCTGCTCGCGCCTTAAAGCAAACCCTAGTACAGCCGAAGTTCCTATCATTTTTATGACGGCCCTTTCAGATACCGTAGACAAAGTGAAAGGGCTAAAGCTAGGGGCCGTAGACTACATTACAAAACCGTTTCAGCAGGAAGAGGTGGTCGCGCGGGTGGCCATGCAGCTACGGTTGCACCATATGAATCAGCAGCTAGAAAATAAAAACGAACTGCTAAACCAGAAAATAGAACAACAGACTAAAACAGAACAACAGCTTCAGCAGCTGACCGCCGAGCTAGAGCAGCGCGTCCAGCTTCGCACGGCCGAACTCACCTCTGCGCTCGATACTCTCAAGCAGGCTCAGGTTCATCTGGTGCAAAGTGAAAAAATGTCTTCTTTAGGACAAATGGTGGCGGGCATTGCGCATGAAATCAACAATCCTGTCAACTTTATCTATGGCAACCTGCGGCCTGCACAAGACTACTTTAAAGACCTTATAGATCTGGTTCATCATTTTCAAGAATGCTATCCTCATCCTGAACAAGCGTTGCAAGAACATATAGATAGCTTAGATATAGACTTTGTTGCAGAAGATGCTTATAAGCTGATGGAGTCGCTCAAAATCGGGGCGGATAGAATTCGTCAGATTGTGCTGTCGCTTCGTAATTTTTCTAGGCTTGACGAGGCTGAGATGAAAGCCGTTAATATTCATGACGGCATTGACAGTACGCTGTTGATTTTGCAAAGCAAGCTGCGCGGCGGTGATGGTGGAGAGCCCGTAGAAGTTATCAGGCGCTATGGCGAGCTTCCACAGGTAGAGTGCTATCCTAGTCAGCTAAATCAGGTGTTTATGAACGTGCTGGCGAATGCAGCAGACGCGCTGGAAGAAAACAATAGCCAGATAGCCGCGGAGAGCCGTCTTCCTGCGGCTATTCATATTCAGACGGCGCTAAGTTCTAATCAGCAGGCCGTTATTCAAATTACAGATAATGGCCCTGGTATTCCTGAGAATATTCGCGGCAAGCTGTTCGATCCATTTTTTACGACGAAACCCGTTGGTAAAGGCACCGGGCTTGGCCTTTCTATTAGTCATCAAATTATTGTTGAAAAGCACAAGGGCACCATTACCTGTCAGCCCGCGCCTGAAGCGGGCACTCAGTTTACGATCACTATTCCTTGCAAGCAAATAGGCGATCCCAATAAATAAATCTGATCAAGCGCCGCGCTCATTCTCCAGCTAACCAGTACAAAATCTCTGACTTAAGCACTTTAATATCTCGGTAAAACTCTTGTTTGACGAACTGTCCGATGGCATCGAAAGGACTAAATGAGCGGCTGGCTTCCCACTGAACATCCTGCGCGATGGGGGTTGTGTGCGTGCCTTTAATGATTCTGACGGTGGTGGTCTGGGGAAAGCGACTGATGAGTACGTCGCTGAGGGGGCGGGTTTGATCGATGGTGTCGCTGCGAAACTTAACGAGTAAGTTGTAGGGAGTTTGGTACTGGGTGCCGATGAGTTCGAGCGTTTTAGCAGGGCTAGGGGTAAATTCCATGCGGGTGTCGAGCTTGAGATCGGGGGCGAACTGTGTGGCCTGGGCGATCGCCTGTTCGAGCAGCGGAATTGCTTTTTTGGCCGGGTAGTTGTTAAAAGAGACAAAAATATTGCCTGCGCGGTTCACGCCGTGAATGCTGTCAATCAGCAGGTGCACCTTGCAGCCCATGCTGTGGCCCAGACCATAAATAGGCAGATCGCTCAGCTCAGGGCGCTGTTTGATTAAGAACGTGAGGCCTTGCTGAAAGGTCACCAGAACTTCTTGCGCAATTGTCTCGTGATCAAACGTATTGACAAACGGCGTTGCAATCACCGCGTACCCTTCGGTGTACAGCGCTTCTAGTAGCCAGCGGTAGGTAAGATGGGGCGCTGCGGCCACGAACGCACCGCCTAAAAAGTGGACAATTGCCCGAGGCCGCTCAGGGACTAAAAACCAGTTGCCAGAAACTTCTCGCCAGTACATATCACTTGATTTGAGGGAGCTGCCGGACTTCTTAATGAGGTCTCGGCACCCTCTAGCATAGCCCTATAGCACAGCAAGTATAGAACAATAGATTAGCGACCTTAGCGACCTATACTGTCCAAGACTGTGTGCCATGCGGCGTAAAGTGAAAGCGCGTCACCTGTCCGCCCAGCGCCTGTAGCGCCCTCATGACGTTCATTTTATGCTCGGGGTACACCATAAACATAATGAAGCCGCCGCCGCCGGCCCCTGAAACTTTCCCAGAGTAGGCACCCGCCTGCATCGCCGCTTCATAAGCTTTGTCAATGGTTGGACTGGTAATGCCTTTAGCTACTCGTTTCTTAGCCTCCCAAGATTTTCCCAACAGCTCAGCCATCTGACGCGTATTTCCCTTCAAAATTGCTTCCTTCATGGCCACCGCACCCTGCTTAATGGTGTGCGTGGCTTCTAGAGCATCGTCCGAATGAGACTGAATATTTTTAATTTGCTCATCAATCACAACGGCTGACTTTCGAGAGATATCAGTGTAGTAGAGCACTAAAGAACTCTCTAGCTCGTTGATCATCCAGTTTTTAATGCGCAGCGGATTGACGACCACACGCTCTTTTTCGTAGAACTCAATAAAGTTGAACCCTCCGAACGTGGCCGCATACGTATCTTGTCTGCCACCGCTGAGGCCCACGTCAATTCTTTCAATTTCGTAGGCCAGCCTTGCTGTTTCGTAGTCGCCTAACGGTAGCTTTAGCCACTCTACATAAGCAGCCACCATCGCCACAACCAGCGTTGAAGACGAACCAAGCCCTGAGCCTGCGGGCGCATCAGAATGCGTGGTCATCCGTAAGGGTAAGGGCTCACCTTCATTAAACTGACGCACAATTCTGTTGTAGACGGCCTTGTGTAGATCGAGAACGCCGTCAAATTCTAGCTTTGCTGAGGCTGCTGACTCGTAGTGCTCTTGCCGGTCGGCGGCGGTGAAAATTACCTTTTGCGCTGCTAAAGCTTCCGGCTCTAGGGGCTCAATTGTGCAGTAGGCATGCATGTCTATAGTGGCATTGAGCACATAGCCGCCGTAGAGGTCGCAGTAGGGCGAGACATCTGAGCCGCCGCCTGCAATGCCGAGTCGAAGCGGCGCACGTGAGCGAATGAGCATGTTAAGGAGCGTCCTGATTACAGCAGTAAAGCATATGAATTAGAGAGAGAGAATGAGATCTGGCAGGTTAGCAATAGAATCTACAATAGCGTCGGCTTGTGTTTTGGACTCGTCGATCGCATGTCCTGAGCGCACCAGCACGGTTGTTTTTACGTGGGCTGCTCGTCCTGCTTGAATGTCGCTTTCCTTATCACCGACTAAAACTGAGGCCGATAGGTCGATGTGCCAGTCTTTTTGAGCGCGGTGCAGCATGCCTGGATTCGGTTTGCGGTCGGGATGATCGCGCTGGTAGTCGCCAACACCATGAGTGGGATGGTAGGGCGAGTAGTAGGTTTGCGTGATGTGAACGCCGTTGGATTGAAACTGCCGGGTCATCCAGTCGGTGAGCTGGTGAAAGTCCGCTTCGGTGTAGTAGCCTCGGCCAATGCCTGCTTGGTTTGTGATGATGACAATCGCGTAGCCGCTGGCCTGAAAAAAACGACAGGCCTCAAAAGTGCCTGGAATAAACTTAAAGTCTTCAATGCGGTGAAGATAGTGCGTTTCGATGTTGATAACGCCATCTCTATCTAAAAATAGCGCAGGCTTTGTCATGAGATAGATCCTGATGCCTGGCTTACAGATGCGGAATTTCCCTTTCTTTAGACGCAGGCGGGCTTAGCGAGCTCATGCTGGGCGCGGCTGTAGTCTTCAGGGATACCGATGTCTATAAAGTAGCCTGTCGAGGTAAATCCGTGAATCTTTAGGCGCTGAAGGTACACTTCTAAAAAGTCAGTTTCAAAGGAGAAGCGGTGAGGCAGGCGCTTTTCTAAGCCATCGAATAGCGTTTGGTTTAGCAGATAGACGCCGCCGTTAATCAGGCCTTCTGTTTGGTGTTGCTTTTCTTGAAAACCAATGATCCTAGAGTTGGGTAAGTGACTTTTTTCGTCGCTGTAGCTGGCGCTATCCTTTTCTGTCGGATCGTTTTCTAGTGCCGTATTCTCTAAGACAACGGTGCCGTAGCGATTGAAGTCTTGCATGGGCTTGAGCGCTAGGGTGAGATCGGCACCTCGGCGGCGGTGGCTCTCGACCATCGCTTTAATGTCCACCTCGAATAAGGTGTCACCGTTGACGACGAGGACTTCGCGAGAGCGGGTGTGGGCTAGGGCGTTGCGAATGCCGCCGCCGGTACCAAGGGGATCTTTTTCAATGGCGTAGAGGATTTTTCGGTTGTAGGCGCGATCGCCAAAATAGCTCTGTACGATTTCACGCTTGTATCCAACCGCTAAGACAACGCGCTCTATCACTGAATGGCGCAACAGTTTCTCTAGCAAAATATCTAAAAAAGGCACGTTTCCGACCGGTGCCATGGGCTTGGGTACATCGGTAATAACCTGCCGTAGCCTAGTACCCAGGCCCCCTACTAATACAATAGCGTCCATGTTTAAGTGTTATTCGAGCGTGACGGTGCGTTTACTGTTGAGAATTCTTGATGGCTATAATTCTTGACGGCTATAATTCTTGACGGCTATGCGCTTAGCAGTACGGGATCGGCGTAGAGCTGAGAGGTCTCCTCAGCAGACGCGTGATTGCCAAAGAGAACTTCTTCGACTGCTGCACACAGCATGTGAACAATTAAGATGTGGCATTCTTGTACGCGGGGCGTGCTTTCAGATGGAATGCGAATGCAAACGTCGCAGACATCGGCCATTTTTCCACCCGTTATGCCGGTGAGGCCAATGCTCTCTATGCCCTGCTGGTGACATTCTTCTACGGCTGCAAGAATGTTGCTAGAGTTTCCAGACGTGGAGATGCCGATAAAGAGATCGCCGTGCTGGCTAAAGGCCTGTACCTGCCTGCTAAAGACTTTTTCATAGCCGTAATCGTTTGCGATCGCAGTCATGGCTGAAGAATTTGCGGTCAGCGCCATAGCGGGGATACCGGGTCTGTCAAAATTAAATCGGCCTGAAAGTTCAGCGGCCATATGCTGTGCATCTGCTGCGCTACCGCCATTGCCTGCAATCAGGATTTTATTACCGCGCTGATACACCGCCACGCATTTTTGAGCGGCCTGTTGAATCGCTGCGATGGTTTCAGGAGACTGGGCGATCGCCTGCTTTACGAGTACAGACTCTGCAATTTGTTCATTGATTAATTTTTGAATTAGGCTTCTCATTTTTTGCGAACGTCCTTCTCTATGGGGGCTGGTGCGAAAGAGCTATCCTTACAATATGCTGTGCGCCGTACCCATAATATTACGGACATCTTCTCCGTGTTCAGGTACAAGCAGTATGCAGTTTCAATAGAATTTTGATGGCAAGCATGAGGCCTTTATAAAGTAGAGACGGTTGCGGTGCCTGAAATTAAAGCTCTGCCAACAAAGCTTTGCACTTAGCCGCAGATAGCCTTAGCGGCTAAGACAGCTGATAATGCATGCAAGCTTACATACTGAGTATCATTAACCTACGTACTATTACGGTGTTATCTCAATCTAACTATCCGTAGTATTGTGCAGATCGTCTTTAAATTGGGCCTTGCAAAAACTTCGTAAAGTTCCTGTTGTCTTGTCAAAAGGAACATATGAAGAATCGAGTTATTCGGCTATTACCTATATAGGCGCAGTACTACCTAAATAAGCGATTTTTAAAAACAGAGGTATCAGTATGACGGTGGGCTTAGTAGGGCACTACCTCGGTGCAAAAATGGGAATCGGCGTTTTTTTAGATCGGCTGCTCGGCCCGTTGATGAGTGAGCTTGCCAAACAAGGGATTGATGCGAAGATAATTTGCTCGCCTAATGCACTCAAACAAACGCCTACGATTGCTCAAATTAAATTGCGATCGCCTCACCTCGTCAGCGTCCTGCCCGCTCTGGATCTGCCGCCAATTAAGCGATTTGGCTGGATTGCAACCCAGTTTTCTAGATACTGCGCCAAAGAAGGTATTGATCAGGTGATTTGGATGTCAAATCCGATGGTGCTGCCCTGGCATCCGCCTTCTATTTCAGTGCTGCATGATGTGAATGAATGGAAGGCCAAGGAGAAGTACGGCTCGCTGATTAAAACGACGCTGCGCGCCTGGATGTATTTGGAAGCCTCTATTCTTTGGGCCAAAAAAATCGTCTGTGTCAGCCAAGCGACCACAGACGATCTGTGTCGATTCCGCCCGCACCCGCGCGTGCGCAAAAAAGTAAGCACCATTCCCAATGGCCTAGACTCTCCTTTATCCCGAATTACCCCAGCTAAAGTAGACGTGCCCTCAGCGCCGTTTTTACTCTCGGTCGGCCGTATCGATCCGGCTGGGAAAAGGCTGCCGGAGGCCGTTGCCTTAGTAGAGTCGCTGCGCCAAACCAGCGGCGTTCCCTGGGAGCTGCATCTGACCGGGGGCATGAACAAATCGACGCAGCAGGCGGGTGAAACGTTTATTAAGTCTATTAAACACGTGCCGTGGATTCACTATCATGGCTACACCGACGACCCGACCTTAGCAGCCTGGTACAGCCATGCAACGGCGGTTGTTTTTCTTTCAGAAAATGAAGGCTTTGGCTCTCCAGTGGCTGAGGCGGCGGCGTTTGGGCGGCGGGTAATTGTGAGTGCTAACAATCAGGCAACGCTAGGGGCTGGTGGCGATGCGGTGATTCCGGTATCTCCTCAAGATGCCAAGCGTGCGGCAGTAGCGGTACTAGAGCATGTGGGAATGGGCCGTGAAGATGCCGGACGGCAGCAGAGTGCTGTCGCGATCGCTCCACCCAAGCTATACACCTACGCAGATGCTGCTGTAGACTATGCCAACGAGATTCGAGCCTTGGCCACGGCTTAGGCCGCTGCTTAACCCACTACGATTTATGTGGTTTCGCAAACTGACGGAGTGCATACAAGCAAAGAGAACAGCTGAGCAATACGCCGCTGCCAAACAGTGACCTTCCAATCAGAACGTTCAGCGCTCTAGGCACAAATGGAATGCCGCCAGACATTTTTTCGGCAGGCGCACACGTTGCCCACAGGCCAATCCCACCCATGGCCGCTAGCAATATTGCCGCGAAGAGATTAGACATTCTAGATTTGCTGCCGACGACGACGATCGCACCTGCGGCTGAAAGAATAGTGCCGACGAGAAAGAGCACCCATAGCGGCGCATCATTTGCAGAATGGCTGGGATTGGGAAGCAGATTTGTTGCAACTGCCACAGGATAGATCCCAGCGACCACTAATCCCCATCCCCACGGGGCCGGTTCGTTGCCATTTGCTTGATGAGTGGACATAGCTTATATGCTCGTTATGTGCTGATGAAAAATAGACTTGCTTTTAGCTTTCCCGAGCGCGTCCGTTACCGTTTTTTACGCTGTGAAGGATGGGCATATTCAGTCCAGTACAATTAGGTGCAGATGTCCTAATATGACGCTTGCATATGACGCTTGCTCGCCTCTTGCATAACGAACATGACCATAACGAACACAACCATAACGAATACAACGAAGTTTTAATATGACTTTCCAACATTTGAAGTTTCCGCTCTTTTTGCTAACAGTCGGTGCTGTCGCCGGATATGGTCAGCGCGCTTGGGCCAATGAAAGAGTCCATGAGGGGGCTGCTAAGAACGTGCAGCTACAGGCTCAGACTGTTCAGCTTTGTGAGTTTGGCGGATATCCTACGGCCTTTGTTCAGATTGCAACCAACGGCGATCCGCTGAGAGTGCGGGTATCGCCCGACGGCAGACAGATTGGGCTGATTCCGGATGGATGGGAAGTGAGGGTGCTGGAGTGGTCACGCAATGGATATTGGGTGAAAGTGACGGGCCAGTATGGCGGCGGCGGTAGCTTTGCGAGCGCACCTAATTTTTCTGAAGGGTGGGTTTCAGCAGGCTACGTAAAAAATCTGACGCGCGCGTGCCAAAAGCCTTCGAATGCTGCGCAGCTACTGCGGCCGGATGTGTTTGGTTCACGGCCTGTTGAGGTGCAGGGTGACTGGCTGGCAATGGGAGACATGCTGGCTGAGCAAACGGCCGTTTGATGGCTGTTAGATAGCTGTTTGATGGTCAATAAGAATGTTTCACTTGCATTATCTGCGTCGCTAAGAACTGTTTTAGTTGCGGCGGCGCAGGCTTCAGGCAATCGAGAGCGGTTTCTTCAGGCGGGATTGATTGATCGCGCTGGGCGGCTTGTTGACGGTTGGGAAGCTGCGTTTAGGCGGCTGGCGCCGTTGATGAAAGATGATGTGCGATCGCGCCCCGGACAATTTCTTGCCAGCGCCGATGATGTTGTGTACAGAGGCAAAACCAGCGGCACAACTTCATCAGCGCCTTTTACCTATTTTGCGGGCGATTTGTGGAATCAAAAGCGGATTGAGTCTCGCCAGCAAAGCCTGAGCAGGTGGGGTCTTAGCGAGCAAACACCAGTGCTGAACCTAGCTAGCAGGCTAGGGCCTGTGCGAATGCAGGATAGTAGCCTGGTCGGCCCTGTGGACGATGCATTTTTAGAGAAGCTGTTACAGATATTAGCGTCTGAGTCTGTTATTCTTCGAGGCTATCCGAGCCGACTGTGTGAGGTGGCTGTGGCGCTGCACTGCTATCACCTTTCTATCGATATTCATTCTGTTGCAGCTGTAATTTCTACAGGAGAATGTTTGTTTGAGTTTCAAAAAGAGCTGCTCAGCAAAGTATTTTGTGCACCTGTTATTAACGAATATGGCTGTCAGGAAACGGGAATCTCTGGCATGAGCTGCCCGGAAGTAGGCAGGCTGCACTTGGATGGTGAGCTTACTTTTGATCTTACCTTTCCCAAAGATTACCAGCGATGCCTATACGAAGTTGTAGATGGCAGGCTTTTGACCACAGACTTGTTTAATACAACGATGCCGATGGTTCGATATTGCAGCGGTGATGCGTTAGAAGTTCTGACAGATCCTTGCCTTTGTGGAAGGCCGGGAGCAACCGTAAAGGTGTTGGGAAGAGAAGAAGAGAAAATCTCTATAGCGGGTAAGCCGGTTTATTTGGGAGACATTCGCCTACCGTCTTTTGCGGGTGTATTAAACTATCAAATTCAGATTGGAGCCGATACGAGGCAGCTATGGTTGCAGCCTGAAACTGGCTCTGATCCTGACCTTGGGTCAATAAGGAAATGGCTAAAGGAAACGCTAGGAGCCGGTAATGCGCAGGTTTTGATAGAGCCCTCCTCAAGCTTTCGTTCGCGAGCAGAGGCTGGTTTGAAGGGGGTGAGCAGTGATGATTGGGCGCGACAGGTGACCTGCGCTGCCTGGTCAGATTGGCTCTCTTTGCCGCTACCGTTTGGCAATGCCGAGGCGATCGCAGCTTTACTAAAGTCTCTCGTAGCTCCTCGTCATATTGTTCTTAAAGCGCTTCCTCTCTCAGTACTCAGCCAAATTGATGCGTTAGTAAGAAGCCAACCCGATTCAAACGTCGAGCTTGAGGCGATTAAAATTAGGGTGCTGCTGTGGGCCATAAGTTTGATGGCGCAAAATGAGGCTGCGATCGCCCACTATCACACGTTACTAAGCCGTTTCCAGGCATGGGCTGATACTGTAAACGTCGAAGAATTCTCGGCGCTAGGATTTGATTTAATCGCGCCTATGCTCACCTTGGACACGCTCACGGTAAAGTCGCTATGGCCGGTCGTACAAAAGAGCATTCAGCAATGCTGGCCCAACGGGCTGAAGGCGGACACCTTTACAATGCATCACTACCTAGCTGTTTTAGATGTTGCTGGGCAGCTTGTGCAAAAACGCAGACAGCAAGCTCACCCGTGGATGCCTGCATTAAGACCGCTAGCTGCTATTTTTGTAGGTGATCTCCTTCGATTTTCAAACAAGCTGAGCGTCAGTATCGTTGCAACTTGGATAGAGATTGTTCACATTGATTTGCAGCCTCATGCGATCGCAGGTCACTCTTTTCAGGCTCTGTGGGAGACAGAAAGGCGATCGCTGCTCATCAAAGATAGCGCGAGTGTTTTTGAGTCGATCGATAGACTGTTCTGTGCGGCTAATTCTCCTATGCTTACGGCTCAGTGCTGGCTAGAAAAAGGATATGCCCTGCTGGTTTTTGAAGAGCCGTTCGATTTAAAAGAGTGGATGAGCGTGATTCATCAATACGTAGGCGCCCTGGGCCAATCTACGGCTAATCCTTTGCCCTGGACGCCTATTCTAAACGCGCTAGCGCCTGAGCTGGTAAAAAACGGCTATTCTGAAATAGCCTATGACTATTGGGTTGCGGCGGCTCCACCGAATCGCATTCTGTCTAATTTCGACCGTCAAAGTAAGGCTGTCAATCGTAAGCAATCTGTTATGAAGCACGTGGACTATAGCCTTGAACGGCCATGAGCCAGCCCGTGCAGATAACGGTAAGGCCGCCTGATAGGCCGCTGCCCTCTGAGACCGCAGCCGTCCTTTGCGATGCCGTTACCAGCTGGGAAGTAGCTGCTAACGAGCCAACAGGAAAGCTGTCCTCTGCCGGACAGCTCTTAAAGCTTGCTGGCGACCTTGAAAATTCGGGATCTGTTGTTCACTGGTCTGCAAAAGCTAGCGCCGCAGAGCCTGGTGGTTCAGCAGCATCTATTCTGTTTGAAGACAGCTATTCTACCTTTAGCTGGCCTGAGAACATAACCGTTTTGGCTTTAATTCCACACTGGCGATGCGAACGCTGGCTGGCTCAGTGCCTTGCCTCCTTAGTGCATCAAAGCTACCCGCTTACCCACATTGTTGTTATTGACGATGGTTCTATTTCGCCACCTGTTGAGATTGTTGAAAGATTTCCTAATGTGACCCTGCTGCGTTCAGCTAATAACGTAGGGCCTTATCGACTGATTCAATCTGTGATTGAACAGACGCACTATACGGCCTATCTTTTTCAAGACGCTGATGACTGGTCGAGCTGCGATCGCCTAGAAACCCTTTTAAAAACAGCCCGTGCTCACAGCGCTGAACTGGTGGGCTCTCAAGAAATTAGACTTGTCGAACCTGGCTCAACTTTACAGTCGGTTGGCTATCCTCTGAACGTGAATGAGGCGTTAATGAAAGCACCCGGCCATGCGCTTTTGCATCCTACTAGCCTGGTGACTCGCGACTTAATACAGCGGATAGGTGGCTTTGCAAGCGGCCTTCGGTTCGGTGGAGACAGTGAGTTTTTGTTGCGTGCACACTGGGCTGCACGGGTTGTAAATAGCGATCGCTACGGCTACTTTCGCAGAAAAAGAGCCGGTTCGCTCACGACATCTGCACGGACTGGACTAAACTCTCCTGCTAGGAGAACACTCACAGCCGCTATAAAAGAACAGGCGATCGCTAGAAAGCAGGCCTTTCTAAAACAACAGCCGCTAGATCTTAAACCGCTTCAAGTGCTACCTTCCGTTATGCTGACTCATGTACGGGGGCCTGCTTTGCGATGATCAAAATAGCCGTGGACGTGATTATTCCAGTCAAGGACAGAATGACCGTATTGGAATGCGTCTCTACATTGCGATCGCAAATAGCCCTAACCACAAACCTCAGGCTCGGAAGCATTATTGTCTGCGATGGCGGATCGCAAGCTGTAGCGTGCTTGAACCAGCTTCGTAAGGCCGCACAGCTGCCTTGCGTACAGGTTTTAGATTTGCCACACGAAGGATTCAACAAAGGATGGCTGCTAAATCAAGGCATTCGGGCCGCCACGGCTCCAATTTTAATCACCTCTGATGTCGATATTCTATGGAGAGCTGACACGCTAAGCTCAATGTGCACGGCGGCCTCACAGTCTTTAGAACATTTCCTTCACGTCAAGGACGTTGAAGAATCTAAGCCGCGTACAACTGCAATCTCACGACCGCGCTACACCTACCGATTGCGCCAGTCTCCTATCGGCTCTAACGTTGAAATATACCCTGACACGACAAGCCCTGACGACAACCCTGACTACCGACCGGGCTATGGCCTGCTGTGCGCGCAGCGCAGCCTATTTGAAAAAGTTGGTGGCTACCGGCACTGCTTTCAAGGCTGGGGCTGGGAAGATCAGGACTTTTTAATCCGGGCAAAGCTGCTGGGCTACAAAACTAAAGCAGTTGGGCAGGTGATACATCTCTCTCATGGGGATGCTCATCGAAATACTTTTAAGCCGCAACAGACACCTCAGCAAAGCCGAGATCGCAATATTTCACGCTGCCTGAGCGGCGTTTCTGAAGGCCGGCTGCTGGGTGATTGGGTAACCTCTAATGTGCCTTTATCTGATTGACTATGCGGCTGACTCTCATTACGCCTTATCGCGATCGCCTGAACCATCTTAACAATCAGCTCACCTGGTGGAAAAATAGCGCCGCCAGCTTGTTTGTAGAATGGATAGTTGTAGAGGTGACCGCTGAGCCATCAGACGACTTGAAACAACAGCTTTCTCAGCACCAAATCCGTTATCTACATCTCCCTTGTTCCGGAGACTTTCACAAAACAAAAGCCCTAAATCTAGGGCTGGCGGCAGCAAGTAGCCCTTTTGCGACAGCGTTTGATGTGGACTTAATTCCGCTAGAAGAGACTTTGGCGCGTCACTGCCAGCTGGCTGAGCAATCGCCTCACTTGCTGGTAACCGGCTATCGGCTGATGGCACCGACAGAGACGGTGGATTTGGGAAAAGGGCTAGCGCGATCGCTCGAACAAGCCACGCTGGGGCCAGAAGATCAGCCCTCAGCTTTGCGCAAGCATCTTTTGAATAAAGAGCGGTTTGGCGTGATGCCTTTGTTTTCGCGCGATCGCCTGCTCAATATTGGCGGCTGGGATGACACCTATATTGGCTGGGGCGCGGAAGACCAGGATTTGATGGAGCGGTATTTGGCACCTTCGGACTGGGGGCGATCGCCCACATTTTGTCGCTGCCCTGAGCTGCTTTATCTCCACTTACATCACGGGCCTGCCAAAGGCTGGAATTCTGAAGCACTCACCCAGCGAAATAGAGCCCACTACTACCAATCCAAGCGACGACGGGACGGCTAACGCGCTAAGCTAAGCCTGATTAATCTCTAAAAAACCGTTGATGGCGGAACCTTCGATGGTATCTTTTGCGTCATGAGACTAAAGTACAGCTGTGCGAGAAGGGATAGCAGCTTTTAACAAAGCTTCCCTTTAAAAATTGTTCCTCGAAACTCTTGATCCTCACTACTCAAGTTCGGCCCCTTCAACGCAGATTTCTAAAGAACATATGCGCAAGTACTCACTGACCATTTTTTATCAGTTCGATCTCTGGCATTCTTCTATCGGTGGCATTCAAACGGTGGTACGCAACTTCATTAAGTTTGCACCCCCTGAATTTAACGTGCGCCTTGTCGGGATTGACTCTACGCCTGAGGGCGAAATAGGTCACAAAATCGGCCAGTGGCAACGACGTGAGCTCGCTGGCCAGTCCGTTGACTTTTTTCCTTTGTTTCGACGCAGTGAGGACGATCTTCGGCGACTCATTCCAACCTCGTTGCGATATGCCCTGGGCCTATGGGGTAAAGATCTGGCTTCGGACTTTATGCACTTTCATCGTTTAGAGCCCAGCCTGTTTACACGGCGCTGGGCCGGGCAAAAAATGCTGTTTGTACATAATGATATCCATCAGCAAATGAGGTCGAGTGAGGCTAAAGGTATTTTGTGGCGACGGTTTCCATGGCTGTATTTTGCCTTTGAACGGTGGCTGATACCTCAGTTTGATCAGGTGCTTTCGTGTAACTCAGAGTCTACGCGGCTGTATAAGCAGCAGTATCCACAGCTGGCCAGTCGAATATCTCTGGTGAACAACTGCTTTGATGGCGATGTATTTTATCCGCTTTCGGATCAGGCGAGAGCGGATAAAAGGCGACAGCTGGCAGCGCAGATGGGCCTGAAGGAAAGCACGCGGTTTTTGCTGTTTGCCGGTCGGCTGCATCCGCAGAAAGACCCGCTGCTGCTTTTAGAGGCGATCGCAAAAATCTCTGACCCGCACATTCATTTACTGGTCGCAGGCTGCGGCGAACTGGCACCTGCTATGGCCCAAAAGGCTACGCAGCTCAATATCTCAGAACGCGTTACTTTCTTAGGCGCGCTGCCCTACCAGGCGCTGGCCGATTTACATCGCTTGGCGAGTGCCTTTGTACTCACCAGTGCATACGAAGGACTGCCGCTGGTGGTGCTAGAGGCTTTGGCCTGTGGCACGCCTGTGGTGACGACGAACGCGGGGGAGACGCCGCGCTTGCTGAAGCCGGATGCTGGGATTGTGTGTGGCGATCGCACTCCAGAGGCGATCGCTCAAGCCATTGAAACCGTTTTGCGATCGCCCGAGCAGTTCCCAACTGGTGCCTGCATCCAAAACGCGGTGCCCTATAGCGCTAAATCTGTTGTTCAATCTATCTATCGAGATATGCTGCGGCCTGAGTCATCGGCAACAGAGCCATCGTCTACTGCTGCAACGGCACTAGAGCCCACGTTTCGGTAGTGAACGTAAGTTTGTGTATTACATCATCTTTTTCAGCAGCGCTGCTGACGCAAACAACAGCATTAAGCCTAAGAACTGATTGGATGCGATTGCCGCTACAGATATCTCGCTAGATATCAGGCGATTTGTCCCGAACTCAACGGCCCCAATATCTGGCCGACCTACTGCGCTATCAGTGATGCCTACGACTACCTTCCCCGCATCAATCGCAGGTGAGCCCGGCTGTAGCTGATAGTCCTGAGGATTTAGTCCGCCCGGGTTAGCCAGCATCGGTGCAGCGATGACGTCGTTCGGACTGAGAATACTATCCTCTATCGCGCGATCTCTCACATCCCAAAGGTTGTGCGAAAATCGCAGCCCCTGCTTGCTTTCAATTTCTGCTGGATGAACAGTCCCATCCGTCTTCGAGAAAATATTGTTTGAAAACTCGACATTTTCAATTTCAGGATCTGAATCTAGGCCCACAAACGACAGTTGAGGATTATAAATAGTGTTGTTGGTAATATAGGCATTTTTCAGTCCCTTTTGGCTCGTAGAGACATGGCTATGCTTACCGCCATAGGTTCCATAATATAGGCCAGTGAGCCCACCGACTAAAATATTGTTGCTGACTGCAATATTGTTCAAATAATACAGAGAAGGATCTTCAACATTGTCATACACTTCATTAGCTAGGCTGATACCAATAGCCGGGCGGACTGCTTCACCTTTATCTCGAAAAAAGGTTTCATTTCCTGCTGTGTAGATAAAGTTGTTTTTAACAGTTGCGTTACTGGCATTATCTAAATAGACGTTAACGCTGTAATTATCATGGACAGTATTATTATCGATTGCGACCTCGTGACTCTGTACGGCAATAATTCCCTCTCCATAGTTCTCATAGACTTGGTTATTCGCGATAGATGCGTGAGCAGTATGCCGGATATAGACTGCGCCGCCCCAGTTCTGCTGCCCTTTTTGCGCGCCGCTATTATCTAGCACATTGTGGCGAACCTCATTTCTCTCAATGCGAATATGCTCACTCCGCTGGGCCGTTCCGCCATTCCCTTCAGTATCTGATAGATACCCGCGCACCCCGATGCCGCTTCCCTGATTGCTGTGAACAACATTATCGAGAATGTTAACGTTCTTCGCGTTAACGACCTCTATGCCGTGTGACTTTGCAGAATAAATTTCTAATCCCTTGATGTCAACATTTTGAACGTCCTTTAAAAAGATACCGACTGAACCAGGGGCCAGGCGACTACCCTCTAAAACAGGAGATTCATCTTGATAAGGCTGAATGGTTAGCGAAGCCGATGTAGAGCCGACGTGCCAGTTGCCTTCAATATAAAGGCCCGCCACTGTCTGTTTGGACTGTTCGGCTTCTTCTCTTAGATCGTAGCTGCCTCCGCGCAGGTAAATCGTTTTACTTTCTCCAGCGGTCTGGGCGATCGCTTTTTGAATAGTTTTAAAGGGCCAATCAAGCGTTCCAGCGTAGCTATCGTTGCCGGTTGGAGAAACATAATACGCTTTCATACTTAGATCACCTGCCACGATTTATTTCACTTGCTATTCTCTTACTTCTCATCCTTTTACTTCTCACCAGCTATGCTATTGTTTGGTCAGCTGGATAAGCGCTGCGTCCATTGCGGTCTGAAATATCTTCTTTAGCTATTTCTTCGGCTATTTCTTTGGCTATCTCTCTAACTATGGGGTCAGCTTCTAGAGATTGACCCAGGGTAAAGGCCATAGAAAAATAGAAGACGCAGTTAAGCGAATTGTAGTACAACAAGCTAGACTCAGAAATACTAATCACCACCATATAAGACATATACAATAATGGCCAATAATAGATGACTCCTCGATTATATCGAATCCAGAGCGCACCCCTAATCAGGCATTTCCAAAATCCTAACAAGAAGAGAACAACACCTATCAAACCAGCATCTAAAAAGAGCTGAAGAATACCGTTGTGAGCATGCCATGCAGGAAAGTTATCTATTCCCATAGCTCTCCAAATGAAGGCTGATTCACCCTCTAAACCCTGCCAAAAAGTTTTGTAGCCATATCCTAACCAGGGGTGCCGGTAGATCGCATCTATGACCAGACCCCAAATTTCCGTTCGGCCCGTCAGGGAAGGATCTTTTCCGAGTGCAATCAAAACTTCATCCAAATGAAACCATATCCAGGCTGAGGGAAAGCCTATCATCATCACCATCATCAGAACATACGGCACTAGAAATAGAAATCGCCAGCGCAGCGCTCTGTAGAGAGGAAAGGCGAGCAGTGGCACCAGCAAACTTAAGAGCGCTCCTATTGACTGTGAAAGAATCAAAAGCACAAATGAGCTTCCCAAAAAAGACCACAGCAGCCAGCGGTACTGCTTTGCATCCAGCGCTAGCACTAAAAATGTGAGGCTGCTGAGAACCATGCGATCGCCCAACCCATTTTTATGCGTAAAGATGCCTCTCCAGGCACCTGCATGAACCCCCGTTGCTATGCCCAAGCTAGGAACCGCGACCACAAAGGCAAAACTTAAAACGACGATAGCGCCCATCACCCAGCCCATTAACTTTAGCTGTTCTCTAAAGGTGTACCGACTCGCTAAATAGATGCCAAAGAAGCTAGTGCCTACTAACGCAAGAGCGCGTCGTAAAGTCAGCGCCGCTGAATCCGACCAAAGGAAAGAAACGGCAATGTAGGCAATGATTGCGACGATCAGGCCGTTGCATTGGAGCATTGCCAAAACCTTTTTCCATCGCAGCACCAGTAAACACAGTGAAACTAAATGAACGACCGCAAAAATCTGACGCAGTAGCGTGCCATCGAAGGCAATATTAAACTCATCCGCGCCACCTGAGAGCACAAGCGAGATAATGCCTTCCGAGAACAAAAACAAGGAGATTAGGGCGAATCCTTTTTCTAGCAGCGGTAACGTTCGGCTCATAGCGGTTGGACTAAATGTTGAAAAAGTGTTGGGCTAAATGTTGGGCCAAACAATGCTATAGCGCGAGCTTTTGTCTTCTAGCACAGATTTTTATAGTTAAATAGTCCATCTTATTTTTGATGCTAGAAAACTGTCCGTTCATGCCAGAACAGGCAACCTCGTGAGAGTCTAGCTGCGTGGTCGGAATGAGTTCAATATCCTGCCAGCCAAAGCGCTTGAGCGCATTCACATATTGGTAAGGCCGAACTCTATTAGGGACTTCCTCGAAACTTAAATTTGTTATATAGCATCTCTGAATATCGGTAGATATTGTTGGGATCTTTTTCTCTAATCCATCGCGAGTGAGTTTGAAGATCTATATCCAAAACAAGGGTCGCAGCAGGCTTGCAAACCTGACTTAGCTGCGACACAGTTGCTTCAATATCATCAAAGTGCTCGAAGGCCGCCTGACTAAACACAATATCTACGGTACTTTCTCCAAAGGCAGAGACGATATCAAAGTCACTGCGAACAACATAGTCTAGATGTAGCGGGTGACCTGTTTTCAAAGCTTCAAGCTGTTTTCTAAGCCAGCTAATATCCGCCTGGCCTTCCCTGCTTTTCAGCTCATTAAAGAGCTGCTCATAAAAGCGATCGGGTGTAGATTTGGCCAGATCGTTTACATCACAGGCTCTATAGTAGCGACATCCTTTAGCCAGCAAGTACAGACCGGCTCCTAAGTCCGAGCCTGGGCCAAGTTCCAGAACAGTTTTTCCAACAAAAGAGTCATCGCTTTGAGTGTAGTCTTTAAGATAGTCGAGCCATTCATCGACTACGTGAATGTCATAGTCAACGCACCGTTCAACTTCAGACATGCTGAAGGGCTTTGGCTTTGAGTAGCCGCTGATAATATTCTGAGCTTTTGCTAGAAATAGAAAAACTGTGCCTACTGTGTAGAAAAATGAGTTGCGTAAAAGCATATTCTGTCTCACATTTACTGTAGATAACAACACTGACGCCATGCGAGCTTTAGTTAGCCGCAACAGTCCCTTTTGATTTTTGGTAGCTCAAGAGCTGCCGAATTCGATGACGAATATCTTTTGGAATGAGCCACGTGAATAGAAAAAAGATATAGTCGAACGGTCGCGCTTTGCCCACGATTGCGAACTCTTTTAGCAGTAGCCAAAATGCGCTCCAATCGCGAACCGTAGCGGCAGGCGGACTAACGCATATCACAATAAACGCAGCATAAGTTTGAGCAGAGACTAGGAACTCAAGCGATTGAATCAGACCCAGTAAATATTTCCAGTCGTTAATTTGACTCAATCGAGGGAGACCCGCTTCCTGATGAAAATGCCAGGTGACCATCGGCTCTAGAACAAATTCCACCCCGACTCCCTCTAAAGCATCTACTCGTAACAACCAGTCGAAGTCCTCATGCCTGTCTAGCTCAAAAGGAACTCTTTCTAAAAGCTCGCGCGATACGAGTAGCGTAGACGGCAGCAGCATTCCCTCGCCCTGAGTCATCGAACGACGAACGAAGAGATAATCTCCAATGGTTTCACCAGCACGAGGAAATCGCCTGGGCCAAATAAAGTCTCCCCGGTTTGTCTCAGCGATGAAGCGACTCGACACAATGGGATAGGCATAGTCAGACTGATTGGCAAGCTTAAGCTGTCGTTCAAGCTTTTCAGGCATCCAAATATCATCATCGTCTAAAAAGGCAATCCAGGGCGCTTTGGCCAATTTGCCGCCTTGATTTCGAGCTTTGCCTAATTTCATGTTGACAGGCAGCACGACAAATCGAAATCGGGGATCTGTAATTTTTTTGAGGACTTCTACGGTAGGTAGATTATCAGGCCCATCGACAACGACGATCAGCTCTATCTCTTTTAAAGTTTGTGAAAGAACGCTTTCAATGGCGATAGGAACAAGATGTGGCCGCTTGAAGGTTGGAATGATAACGCTAACTAGCGGTAAACTTGACTGACTCATATTCAACAACCAGCTAAACAATCGAATTAAGATTTAGAGGATTTGGACAGTACTACGCTTGGGCCACCGAAGGCATAGAGTGTGATTCCGCCGACAACCAAGCCATAAGAGACAGTAGAGATCGCTAAAATAAGCCAGATGCTTTGAGTGGTTTGCGCTAGAAGCTTAAACACCAAAAACATCAGCAAACCGATCAGCAGCGGTCGCTTAGAAACGACCCAAAGACGAGGAGATTGAAAGCGTTTCTTTACGGCATAGGTGTATATACCAAATCCTACGACGGCGTTAGCCAGAGAGAAGATCGCCGCACCCACTAGCTGATAGCGGGCAATCAAAGCCCCTCCTAAAAAGATAGTCAGCGTCATTGAGATAACCTGCTCAACCAGATTCACCTTTTCCATTCCATTGGCTACCAGCATGTAGCTCAACGGGATCACCAGCGCCGTTCCTACCAGCGACCAGCCGTAAAGGGTTAGGATGTTGCTGGCAGCCGCGAAGCTCGGATCTTTATAAACCAGGAGCAGTAGCTGTTTGCCAAATATTTGAAGCCCAATCGCGACGGGAAGTGCCGCACACAGGAGCACTTCGATACTAAACTCAGCAAACGCTCGCTGCTTTTGAGTTCCTTGCTGTACGGCCTTGGTCATCCCTGGGAAAAGGGCTAAACCTAAACTATCTTTTACAATGATGAACGGCTGCATCAGCTGCAAAACGGCGCTATAGACGCCCACTAAAATTTCTCCCCCTACCACCGATAGTATTAGCGTGGGAATTCTCAGATTAAGCACGCTCAATCCCTGAATGGCCAAGAAGGTTCTCACCTCCAGCGCGGTCTCGTACATAAAAGCCCAGCGAATCGTCCAGTTTGGTTTTGCATAGAGAGAAAGGGCTCCCCACTGAATGAGAAGAACAACGACCTCTGAAATCACCATGACCCAGCACACAAAGGTGATGCCTCGGCCTTGCTGCATCCCCCATATGGCCAGCCACAGCCTTAAGGCGTACACGGGCACCGTGCTAATGGCAATCAGATACATCTTTTCCTGTGCCTGGAAAATAGCCTCTGTGACATTGGAGAGCGCAAAGGGAATCACCATCAAACCCAGCAGGTAGCAGACGAGCGTGGTGTCTGCGCGGTAGGGCATCAGTGTGACTAAAATAAGCAGCGCGCCATAGGCTAAGCAGCTGAACAAGAATTGCAAGTAGCTGCCGTTAGTGAAGTATTCAGAGACTTTCTCAGGCGATCGCGATAAATTTCGAGTGAACAAAATCTTTAGCCCTTCTGAGGCTGCGATCATAAAGAGAAAGTAGAAGCTGAAAGCCAGGGTGTACTGACCGAGTGCATACGGGCCTAAAATGCGGGCGATCGCGGCGAACAGTAAGAAGCTACCCACGCTTTGAGCCACCCGGTTGATCATGATCGAGAGAGAGTTAGTGAGTAATCGCTTCGCTTTAATCATTAGTTCTTGGGCTCAGATATGAGCGCTAATCATGCTGCTTACGATGCTTTAATACGCTTTTTCAACAGCTAACGAATTGCCCAACTGATAGCGTTTGAGGCGAAGCCAGATGCTGTAAGGCAGTCTTTTTATAAACACCCAGAAAAAGAGAGGATGCCGAACCATGTTGGGAAGAGCGATCGCCCATTTTCTCTTTTTCAGCGGTTCTGCCACCTGGTAATATTCGCTGTAGTAACGATAGCGCTTCAGGCCGGCCTGTAACGCCGAGGTGAGGTTAGGATTTTGTTGGACGACTGCTAAGGACAAGAATTCTTTGCTTGTTTTGATGTCATCGTTCAGTCTTTGTATCTGACTATTCGTCATTATCATTGAGTCGGATCGCAAGCATTGAAAGTAGTACGACTCAGGCGTGAAGACAAAGCGGGCACCTGCTACCAGGCAGCTTAGATACAGCCAAAAGTCATGGGTAAGAATGTTTTTTTCATCGTAATGAAGGCCTTGCTGAGTTAAAAAATCTTTTCTGAAAATGGGTTTGGTGTAGCCTAGATGGAGATCTCGATGCCCATATCGATCTGTTCTGACAAAGTAGGCGGGATCGACAATTATTGTCTCGTCAACGATATGGCCGCTCTCTTTGACGATGGTGCTCCACACGTGAGACTCGCCTGAGTTAATCAGGCTTAGATTGTCTGCAATCATATCTGCTTGATGCGACTCAGCAAGCTTAAGCAGCCTTTCAAGCCTTTGCGGGGCGTACCAGTCATCTGAGTCTAGCAGGGCAATCCAGCGGCCTTTTGCCTGGGCGATCGCCCTGTTGCGAGTCGCCGCTGCCCCTAAGTTTTGAGGATTTACAAACACCCGAATTCGGTCGTCTGCGATCGCTCTAACCCGAGCCAGCGTGCTATCTACAGAGGCGTCGTCAACGATAATAAGTTCAAAGTCTTGGGTGGTTTGCTTCAACACAGAGGCGATTGCCCGCTCGACGTAATCTTCTGAGTTGTAAGTCGGCAGAATGACCGAGATGCAAGGATTCATGAGAGTTGAGCCTGAGTGTCAGACCTGAATAGCAATAGAAGATGCCGATGAATAGGCTGTAAGCGTTCAGGAGACTGTTTAGACTAAATAGATCTGGCTAGATCTGGATTAAATAGAGACTGGCCCAGCTAGACATTTGATTTTAGGACGATTGTAAGTCAAGACATTTTAAATCAAGTTTTAGTTCCTTCTCTCCTCAAACGTTTTTGAAAAAGATCAGCTTCAAAAAAGATTTAGTGTCTTTTGGTCAAAATTCTGTAGGCTTAGACTTTGACGAGTCAAAATCTTGCTCAAAAAAACTTACCTCTTCTGTTATGCGCAAGATCGTTTAAATTATGTTTAGCGATTCTCTGTCTGGCGATCTTCTGTTTAAACTCAACGATTTTAGGAGCCATGTGAGCTGTATAGATGGCAAATAATAAGTCCTATCTGGCCAATGACCGAGCGTCACTAGATCTTGATTTGACTCGCTACCTGATGCTTTTTAAGAAGCGCTGGCTAGTGGTCGTTGCTATTATGCTGGGAACTTCAAGCGTATCGGTACTCGTTGCCCTCTTAACGCCTGCGACCTATCAAGCGAATGCAAAGCTGTTGATCAAAGTTGATAGAACGTCTACCCTGACTGGGTTTGGGGAGGGCGTTGGGGAGCTATCTCCGCTAGTAACCGCTCAAAATCCCTTGAGCACCGAGCTAGAGGTGATGACATCGAGACCGCTCCTGACAAAGGTTGTCGAGCGACTTAATTTGAAAAACACTCAGGGAGAGCCCGTTTCGGCTCAACAGCTACAGGAGAAAATTAAGGCTGAAATTGTGGGGGGCGCAGATGTTATCCAGATATCTGTGGAAAACCCTAACCCGCAGGCAGCTGTTGAGGTTGTCAACGCACTGGCTAAAATCTATATTGAAGACAATATTTCTGGCAACCGTTCTCAATCCACTAAAGCGCTCGACTTACTTGAGCAGAGACTGCCCGAACTAGAAGCGTTTGTTAGCCAGTCGGAGGCAAAGCTCAAAAACTTTAAAGAGATTAACAGCATTATTTCTTTGCCTGAGGAAGCTAAATCAACCGTTGAAATTTTAGAAGATACCCAGTCTCAGGCCTTTACGACAGCCGTTGAGCTTCAAGAGGCCACAGTTCGAACCAGGCAAATACAAGGTAATCTGGGGTTGACCGCTCAACAGGCGGTGCTCGTCAGCGCGATCGCGCAAGATCCAGCTGTTCAAGGCGTCTTAGAAGATATCCAAGAATTAGAGCGAAAAAAGTCTATAGAGCTTGGCTTTTATACCCAAGAAGGCCCTGCTATTCAGCTTTATCAGGCGCAAATAAACTCTCTTCAAACTCTGCTACAGCAGCGAATGGCGATTGTTTTGGACGGCAATAGGCTAGTGCGTCGAAAATTTTGGCAGGTGGGTGATGCCCAGCAAGCGTTTCTCACTGGCCTGATAGAGGCAGAGACCGTCAGGCTGAGTCTTTCTCAGCGGCTAGCGGCCCTAGAGGGTGTTCTTGCAACATATCAAGCGAGAGGATCGGCCATTCCTCAGCTAGAGCAGCGTGAGGCAGAGCTAGAAAGAGAGCTAGAGGTGGCCAGCACGTCTTACCAAAGTTCGTTACAGAAGCTACAAGAATTGCAGTCGGCTGAAACGCAGGTTGTTGGGAATGCTCGGCTGATTGAGCCAGCGGTTGTCCCAGAAGATCCCATTTCGGACAAAAAAAGTATTGTAGTCGCTGGCATTGTGGTGGGCGCATTTTTATCTACCGCAGCCGTAGCGCTACTAGAACTTATCGGCGCCCAGCGTCGGGCGCGCTTACAGGCAGCCTCAGGCGAATCTGATCCTGGCTTGCACGCTCAAGACCCGTCTGCTGCACCCGAGCCGGTCGCACAAAGCAATCGGCTTAGCCGGAAATAGTGTTGTGACAGCTGAGTCAGAGAACAGCTTATCTACGCTTTTTCTGTTATTTAGCTGGTATATTTCTTTGGCATATCTTTTTGGCGTATAGCTAGCCAACAGTACCTGCTTTATCTTGTTTGCTAAACAGCACAAGACTATCACAGCATCTCATCACGCTATCTAGCGCTATTCAGTACTCATCTAAGTTTAAAATCTTTGTAAGTTCAAAAGAAAGCAGGAACCGAACGCTAGTTTCCTGAGTCGTAGCATGTAGAGGGCTAGCTTAACTTTTCAGCGATTGCTTTTGATATAGCAGTAGCTTTGCATTAGTAGCAGTCTCTTCTTCCTATCGTCAGCTTTTTTAACGCTTGCTCACGCTCATTTATCTCGCGCTAGGAGATAGATAAGTTGCAGTAAGGGCACTCGGCCATTCTTAAATAACTGTTTGAAAATAACTGTTTGACAGTTGGTTTATGGTTACTGGCTCAGGTACCCCCTAAGATTAGGAATCCTTACAATGAAAATTGCTGTTATTGGCGCTAAGACAATGCCCCCTCAGCAGGGAGGCGTTGAGCATGTCTGCGCAGAAATCTATCCCCGCATAGTGGCCTTGGGTCATCTCGTGGATCTGTACACTAGAGCCTCAGATACTCAGCAAGCGCGATCGCGGCGGCAGTCTTCACCGCGCTATTTTCGCGGCGTGCGCGTTATCCTGCTGCCTGGCATTGATTTTAGAGGTCTGAGCGCGGTGTCTACGTCTCTTTTGGGTGCTTTGTCTGCTGTTCACGGTCGTTACGACGTTATTCACTTTCACGCGATTGGGCCATCGTTGTTTTCGTCGGTGGTGCGGGCGATCGCACCCCATCAAAAAATCGTAGTCACCTGCCACGGATTAGACTGGAAAAGAGACAAATGGGGAAAACTTGCCAAGCGCTATCTACGCTTTGCTGAAGGCGCTGCCGTTCGGTTTGCCGATGAAATTGTTGTTGTTTCAAAAGAGCTACAGACGTACTTCCAAACAACCTATCAAAGAGAAACGGTTTATATTCCTAACGCTGCTGCTCGATATGCCGATTCAGATCCGAATCTGTCGTACTGCTCGCAGCTTGGTCTCGATCAGGGTCGGTACATTGTCTTTTTAGGGCGCCTGGTGCCGGAAAAATGTCCCGATTTACTCATCAGAGCCTTTCAGTCACTCCGTCCGGCTGGTTGGAAGCTAGCGATTGTGGGGCAAGCGAGTGATACTGGCCGATATGCAGATCACCTGCGGCAGCTGGCCTCAGGTGATCCTGACATTGTTTTTACCAATGAACTGCGCGGTAGCCAGCTCGCTGAAGTGATGAGAGGTGCGGGCCTATTTGTTTTACCCTCACGGGTAGAAGGAATGCCGCTAGCGATGTTAGAAGCGATGGCAGAGGGTATTCCTGTGCTTGCAAGCGACATCGGGCCACATCAAACTTTGCTGGGGACTAAGCAAGGTCTGCTCTTTGAGACGGATAGTCTTGAAAGCTGTATTCATCAGCTCGACTGGGCCTTGCAAAACCCAAGGGAAATGGCTGTATTTGCTAAGAATGCAGAGCGCTTTATTCAAAAGCATCACACTTGGAAGAGCGTCACCGCCCAGACACTCAAGCTATACGAATCTCTACTCGTGCCGCCACTAAAGGTTTCATACAGAGCTGCTCAGAAAACGGCTGATAGCAGCGCTTCACGCTGACCAGATGCTTTGGAGTGCATGATGTAGAGGCGACTAAAGTTAGCCTGCTAGCCGTGCCTCTGTTGCAGCCGAGGCAGGAGTTCTGACCTACTGGCGATCGCTAGCCGAATAATCTGGCATATCGTACTAATCATTTCAGCCGTGATGGTTTGCCCTGTCGGCAGGATCAACACTTTTTCTGAAATGGCCTCTGTATAAGGCAGGAGCAGTCCTGCGTTGGGAAAGTAGGAACGGTAGGGCTCCATGCGGTGGCAGCCGGGATAAAAATATCTGCGGGCCAGGATATTTTCGGCCCAGAGCGTTTCTATAAGCTGGTTGCGGTTAATCTGAGCAGCAGAGGGATTAACTTCGGCAACAATGTACTGAAAATTACATTTCTCGGCTTCGTCATATGCAACTAGGCGAATACCAGGCATATCCTGTAGCTCTTGTTGATACTGATGGTAGTTTCGTCGGTTGGCAGCAACTAGGCTGTCAATATGCTCTAACGAGGTAACGCCCATGGCCGCGCTGATTTCGTTCATTTTTCCATTGGTGCCAATATAAGCAACTTTGTCGTAGCCAGCGAAACCAAAGTTCTTCATTAAGCGAATTTTTTCGGCTAGCAGGTCGTCGTTGGTTGTAATGGCACCGCCTTCGAGCGCGTTTACAAACTTAGTAGCGTGAAAGCTAAATATTTCAGCATGACCAAAGCCCCCAATCATTTGACCGTTATAGGCGCAGCCCAGCGCATGAGAAGCATCGAACAGCAGCTTGAGTCCGTGACGATTCGCAATTTCGCTAAGCTGGTTTACCTGACAGGGGTGGCCCCATAGGTGAACGCCTAAAATAGCGGTGGTGCGCGGCGTAATGAGCGCTTCTACCCGAGCAGGATCGATAGTGTGGGTAATGGGATCGATGTCACAAAAGACGGGCGTAATCTCTTGCCATTGGAGTGAGTGGGCGGTGGCAATAAAGGTGAAGGACGGAACAATGACCTCTCCTGAAAGCAGTGAGGCTTTAATCGCAATTTCTAGCGCGACTGTGCCATTACAGATAGCAATGCAGTGTCTCACCCCAAGCAGATTGGCTATTTGTTGTTCAAACTGCTGAACAAAAGGGCCGCTGTTGGTCAGCCAGCGGCTGTCGAGAATGGTGTTGACGTGCTCTAAAAACTTAGCGCGATCGCTAATGTTAGGTCGTCCGACGTGGAGCTTTTCCGCAAAAGCGGGAACTCCTCCAGTAATGGCTAGATCGCTAAACTGTTTCTTTAGCATCTCACTGTTACCTGTTTATAAATTGTTCGTCGTGATGTTCGTCGTGACGACTTTTATAGAAACATCGCAAGCAATGATTACTCTCAACAATTTCTAGAAATATCTAAAGATGCTTGTTCTGAGTAGATATAAAAGGTGATTTCAGGAAAATGCGGCTTCTGAATATTAATGCCGATGATTTTCTATGACGATATTTATATTCAGTTTGAGCCCGAGAACGGCAACAGCTTGTCGAAAAGTATCGTGATGTTTCTAGCTACGTTTGTTCGGCTGTCATTGAACGTAGTTCAAAGCTAGCTCTAAAGAGCTGGTCTCAAAATGGTGAGGTCACCGTGCAAAAATACTTCCACTATTTCACTGCCTACTGTTTCACTGCTGCCTACTGTTTCACTGCTGCCTACTGTTTCACTGCTGCCTACTGTTTCACTATGGAGTCACTGAATTGTGGCGATATATAAGCCGTAGCGATATAAGAAGGTTGGTAACGACGAAAAATGCGTAAAGTATGTTCCTATGGGTGGGAAGATCCTTTTCTTACAAAGTCCGCTAATATATTCTGAAAGATCGCCTTGGAGAAGGTTATTTTGCCGCGATAGACTTCCTTTTCTCGCCTTGATAAGACTTTTTGTGGTGGTGAACACGCGAGCTTGAATGGACAATCTATCACGCCTCCCTGCTGTACTTAGACGCAGAGCCATTCCGGCGGTTGCTGTCGTCTTTGCGGCGGTTGCCGCAGGCGCTGCCTATAATTTGCTCTCGCCTCCGGTTTACCGCGCTTCAACCCGTTTGATCATTGATGATCAAACGGTGAGTTTGTCTGAAATTGGCCAAAACATCAGCGATAGTCAAAACAGTATTCCAAGTGGCGCTAGCCTGCTGGCCACTCAGTCGGAGCTGATTAAGTCGGAGCGTGTGCTGCAAAATGCGATTGACAGCGTGCCGCTAGATAAAAGCGCTAAGGAGACGCTGAAGCCCTCTACGCTGAAAGAGGATTTAGACGTTTCGGTGGTTCCGGCGACCAATATTATTGAGCTTAGATTGACTCATCCCGATCCGGTGATGGCAGCGACTTTGGTTAATGAAATTGCTGAGGCTGTTGTGGTTGAAGGGGCCGAATCTATTCGCGCTCAGGCGTCATCGGTTCGCAGATTTTTAGAAGAAAAGATCCCAGAACAAAAGGACACGCTCAGAGCGCTTTCGGAGGCTGAAAGTCTGTATCGTCGGGAAACGGGGATTGTTTCTTTGGATGTGCAGACGGAGAATTTGCTAAAGATGCTTAGCGACGTGCAGGCGCAGGAGCTGACGCTGCTGACGCAGCTACAGGAGGCGCAGGTTCGAGATGCGATGCTGCAATCGGTGACTGGGGTGGAGACGCTGGAGCGGGCCTATGCGACGGTGCGCGTGGGTGAAAATGAGGCGGTTGCTCAGCTAGAAAAGGAGCTGGTTGAGCTCGAAACGCTGGTGGCTGAAACGTCTGCACGAGTGGGGCCTCGGCATCCGGATATGGTGACGCTGCTGGCCCATAGGGAGAATTTGCGATCGCTCTATCAGCAGCAAATCGCCAGCGTCATTCCAGCGGATCTGGCCACGCGTCCTAGCCGGGGCGCTTCTGAGGAGATTAGCCAGACCCTAATCTCTCAATATATTTCTGGGAGCATTGAGCGCAACGCTTTAGAAGAAACGTTGGCAACGGTACAGTCTGAAAAATCTCAGCTAGAGGGCAGCCTGGCTCAAATTCCGAACTATCAGCAGCCGCTGTCGCAGCTAGTGCGCGATCGCGAAGAAGCCGCTAACACCCTGACGCTGCTGCGCAGTAAATTGGAAGAAGCGCGCATTGCTGAAGCTCAGGTCGCCGATACGATACGGATTTCGGATACGGCAAAGGTGCCTGCGTCCCCCGATGGTTCACCGGTCGCGACCTTGCTGGTGGCAGCGGCTGCGGGCGTGCTGCTAGCAGCGGGTGTGATTATGCTGTTAGAGGCCGTTGACGATCGCCTGCATGGGGTAGAAGATCTGGAGGCGGCGGTGGATTTGCCCGTTTTTGGACTGCTGCCAAAAGGACTCCCGTCTTTTCCTGAGTCGGAGAGTATTCGAGCGTTTTTGCAGAACAATCAGTGGACTGAATCGTATCGGCTGCTGTTTAAGGCCTTGCGCTTTTATAGCGAGAGCCAGACCGATCTAAAGCCGAATGTATTTGTATTTAGCGGCTTGCAGGCCGATGACGGCCAGACGCTATCGACCGCGAATTTGGTGGCGGTGGCCTCTCGCTTGTGCCGTAAGTCTTTGGTGATTGATGCTGACTGGCATAAGCCGCTTCAGCACCTCTTTTTTGAAGTATCGCCGCGACCGGGGCTCAATGAGATTTGCCAAAAAATATACCAGCGGCGTGATGCTTCTGAGCCGGTGGCCGCGCAGCAGAGCCGGATATCTCACGCGATCGCGAACCTAGATGTAGTGCCCTACGGTGTTTCTAGTCATGGGAAAATGGCTGAACACCTGTCTGAAAAGCCTGAAATGCAGGCGCTTTTGGCAGCGGCGGCTGAGCAGTACGACTTTACGGCTGTGATCGCGCCGCCGGTTGATACCAGTGCTGATGCGGCCACGCTAAGCAGCTATGGGGCAGGGCTGGTGCTGGTGGTGCAGGCGAATGTGACCTCTCGGGAGCTGCTGAGGCGATCGCTTAAAAAGCTCCGGCAAAGTGGCACGCCGGTATTGGGCTTTGTAATGGCCCAAACGCCTGATTCGGTGGCGGTGGACTCTCTCTTAGAGGCGGCGGCTGAACAAAATTCTGCGTTTGGGAACGTGCAGCCGCCTTCATTAAAAGCAGGGGCGCTGCGCTAGGCCGCTCAATCTATACCACTTGATCTATGCCACTCAATCTATGTCACCTAATCTATGTCACCTAATCTATGACGCTGCCTACCACCCTAAAAGAAAAGATTGCTAGCGCTCCAGTTCTTGTGACTGCGGCTAGTCTTTTTATTGGGTTGGTAGGAGGTGGGGCGGCCATTTACTCACCTCGGTATTTTGTGTTTGGGCTGGGGGCGATCGCCATCGTCGCCTGCTGCTTTTCGTTTTTTGAGCAAACCGTTCTGCTGCTACTTATTGTCAGAAGCAGCCTGGATGCCTTTTCTAGCCTGGGCCTGCCCGCTGCGTTTGCCGTTGGCTTAGATATTTTAGTCCTGGTTTACATTGCCGGACGCTACCTAGCAGGGCAAAAAATACACACGGATAAGGCCTGGTGGTTTTTCGCCAGCTGGATTGCAATTCAAGGCCTTTGGCCCATGCTCACTGCGCTGAACGGACTGCCTTTGAGCAGTGGTTTTACCGCCGCTAGCGTTCGTGAATGGGTCAGAATTTTTTCATGGCTGATGATCTATCTGGTGGTCAATCAGTTTAAAGAAAAACTGCATCCAGAGCAGGTGATCGACAAACTTTTCTACGCGCTGGTGATTCCCCTGTCGGTGGCCGCGTTACAGCTACTTTTGCCAGTGGGCAGGCTCCCTGGCTTTTTGCAGTCAGTGGGCGGCAGCGTTTTTGCGGCGAGCGATCGCATCAGCAGCACGCTCGGCCATCCCAACACATTCGCCACTTTTTTGGTGCTATTTGCTGCGCTCACCTATTGGAAACTAGGAAAGGCGAAACAGACGCTGCCCTGGCTCATGCTTCTCAGCATCGAAATATTCTTTTTAGTGACTACTAAAGCCCTAGTGGGTTTATCTATGCTGATCGTTTTAGGCATTGTCCTGACGCTGCCTCAGCTGAGTCTCAGGCGGTTTGCGGGTGCCTTCCTAATTTTTATCGTACTGCTCGGGCTTTTCATGGGCACAGAGTTTGGCCGGGAAAAGCTAGCTTCGGTGCTCTCCACGCCGCTGCTCAATTCTGATATCACGATTAACCGGGCGATTTTGCTCTCTTGGTTTGATAGCAACAGCTTTAACTGGCGGCTGGCGCAGTGGACATTTTTGATAGAAGAGTGGAAGCGGGCTCCAATTTTTGGCTACGGACTGGGTCTTGCGACCTATCTTGGGCCAATACGAGCCTACGCACACAACGACTATGTTCGCGTGCTGGTTGAGGGCGGCGTTGTGGGTTTCTTAGCGTTTATAGCCTTTCAGTTTTGGCAGCTTTTGCATTTATTGAAGCTATGGACTGCTAGCGTTGATCCTTCAAAAAAGAGATTTTGTCTGTGTCTTATCGCTGTTCTGATTGCGGCTCTAGTGGGCATGGTCACCGAAAATATTTGGACGCATACCGCTTTTTTCTTGTATTGGTGGACGCTATTTTCTCTTTTGAGCTGGGAGTGGACGCCCCAAGGGCCACCATCAGTGCGCTTACCCTACCGCTTCTCTCGTGCTTCTGATGCTCCTGATGTCTCTAACCTATGAAACCACTTGCTCAAAACTTGCGTTTGTCCCCCAAAGTATCAGTCATTTTGCCTGCCTATAACGCAATGGATTTTCTGCCACAGGCGGTTTCTAGCGTATTGGCTCAAACCTTCGCTGACTTTGAACTGATCATCATCAATGACGGTAGCTCAGACAATATCGAAAGCTGGGCTCACAGCCTTCATGATCGGCGGATTAAATTTGTTTCGCAAATAAACAGCGGCCCTGCTAGCGCGCGTAATAACGGCTTAAGAAACGCGCTAGGAGACTACATTGCCTTTATTGATGCAGACGATATTTGGGTGGCGACGAAGCTAGAAAAGCAGGTGAATCTGTTAGCTGAAAACCCAGAGATGGGTCTGGTGTATAGCTGGATTTCGCTGATTGACGAGGCTGGTAAACGCCAGGGAAAGCTGCGTAAAAACAGCGTGCGGGGAAATGTTTGGCTGGATTTGACTGTGCATAACATTGTCGAGTGCGGCAGCGTTGCGCTGGTGAGAGGCGAGTGTTTTGAAGCGGTGGGTGGGTTTGATGAGCGGCAGGCGATCGCAGGATCTGAGGATTGGGACATGTGGCTAAGAATCGCCGCTCATTACGGCTTTGGATTAATTGAGGAGCCGCTGGTTAACTACCGATGCCACACCAACAACCTTTCTAGCCACTGGCGGCAGATGGCAAAAAGCTTTGAGCTGGTTTTGCAAAAAGCGTTTGATACGGCTCCGGTGTATCTGCAAGCCTATAAGAACAGAAGCTACGGGTTTGCGAAGCTGCGGACGGCTTGGAAGGCGTTGCAGCATTCAGAAGGAGACTATAAAGATGCGATCGCGATGGAAAAAGAGGCGATCGCCTGCTACCCAGCTATCAAACGCACCCGAGAATATCTAAAGTTTAAGAGTGCTTTAATATTCGTGCAGCTGTTTGGATTACAGCCTTACAGCGCCTGTCGCCGAGCGATCTATAGGATAAAAGATAGGACTGTTCAGCTGGTGAGAGGAGCTCGAATTTAAACGATGCCCGAGCCCAACAGCATAAAAAACAAAGTCCTTCGAGGCGGTCTCTTTTTAACGCTGCGCCAGCTGCTGTCGGCGGGGCTTTCACTCGTAAGCGTACTGGTGATTGCCCGTACGCTTGGCCCCGAAAAGTACGGACTGGTGGCCAGCGCGCTAGGAGACTTTTTCTTTCTTGCCTGGTCTGGGCAGATGGGTCTCAATATCTATCTCATCAGACAGCCGGTTTTAGAAGAATCTTCGGCTGAACAGCTGATGGCTTTTTATCTCACCGTGGGCCTGTTGCTTTGCGCTGGGCTGTGGGCGATCGCGCCTATTTTTGGCATATGGGCCGGTGAACCTGAAATCTCGATTATTCTTCGCTGGTTAATTCCGGCCATTTGGCTGAATATGCTCGGCGGCGTTTCGCTTGGCATGCTGAGCCGGGAGCTAGAGTTTGACCGCATTAGCCTGATCGAATCGCTCTCTCAAATTGCCAACTACCTGCTCTCTGTTCCCCTGGTTTTACTCACGCACAGCTACTGGGGGCCCGTTGCCGGTATGTTCCTACAGTTTTTGATGACAGCAAGCCTGGCCTATGCCTTTTATCCTGTTCGCCTCACCCTGCGGTGGCGATGGTCTGTACTGCATAAGATGCTCTCCTATGGCGTTACTTTTTTTGTGGCAAGCTGGTTTCAAAGCCTGCGCGTGTTAACTATTCCGATGTTTGTGACGCCTTTGGCCGGTGTCGAAGCGGCGGGTATTGCCAGCGTTACTATTCGGATGCTGGAGCAGCTTTCGCTTTTAAGAAACGTGATTCGCACGATGTCTATTAGTGTGATGGCGAGACTAATGGATGATGTGGAGGCTATTCGGCGGGCGATTAATCAGGGTATGAGCTACATGGCGCTACTGATGACATCGGTGTGTGCAACGTTTGCGTGTCTGTCGCCCTGGCTAATTCCTCTGGTGTTTGGCGAGGCCTGGCTGCAAAGCACAAAGATTTTTCCGCCGATTGCGTTCGCTGCGTCTGTGGTGGCTGTTTTTGATCTGCACCTGGCTACGCTGCACGCTGTTGGCAAAAACAATATCGTTACGCTACAAAACTCGGTATACATGGGCCTGTTGTGGCTGGTTTGCTGGTTTTTAATTCCGCCATTGGGACTGTGGGGATATGCGATCGCTGAAATTGTGGCGCTGCCCAGCTTTTATATTGCACATGTGGCCTTTAGCAAACTATACACAAGGCCTAACTACTGGCGAGCAGCGCTGATTTTGTTCACCGCCATTCCAACTTTGGTAGCCAGTGTCTTTCTCTCACCTGCGATCAGCCTCGTTATTCTCGTCTTTAGCTACGCTATCTTACTGGTTCTGAGCTCGAGCGTCAGAGATGTTTTATTAGATATTGTTCAAATTCTAAAATCTATAAGGTCAGAGAAAGCGTTGGATGTTGTTTGAAATGTTTTTTCGTAAAGAAGCTTCGTTTGAAGACGAGAACCCAATGAAAATACACGGCATCTGCTTTGCTAAAAACGAGGCCGACATTATCGCTCAAACGCTGTCTAGAGCAGCGGCTTGGTGTGATTATATTTATGTGGTAGACAACAATAGCTGCGATCGCACCTGGGAAATTGTGCTAGAGCTAGCGCAACAACATGCTCAAATTATTCCTTTTAGGCAGGAATATCGCCCTTTTTATGATGGCATGCGGGGCGAGGTGTTTCATGCTTTTCGCGATCGCGCCCAGCCCGGTGACTGGTGGTGCAGAATAGATGCCGATGAATTTTATATCGACAATCCGCGCGTTTTTTTGAGCAACGTGCCGAGCCAGTACCAAGCGGTGTGGGCCGCGAGTTTCCAGTACTACTTTACAGACAAAGATCTGGCGCTATACGAGCGGCATCCAGAAGCCTTTGCAGACGATGTGCCCGCTGAGAAAAAATGCAGATACTACCGCAACGACTGGTCTGAAAACAGATTTTTCAGATACGATCGCAAAATGGTATGGGACTCGAAAAATAAGTCTCGTAGCTGGCCGTACTTTGGGGCAGTTTATCCTAAAAGGATTCGTCTAAAACACTTTCAGTATCGCTCACCTCAGCAAATACAAGCGCGTCTGCTCACCCGCTTTGAAACCTGGTCAGCTAACCGCACCATACCAATATTCTTTCACGAAGCGCAGCTGGCCGCAGGCAAAGAGAATAACCTATGGCGAAAGCGCGTTGTCAAAGCTTCCGATCTGACGTTTGACCATTTGGACAATCAGTACATAATGCGAGACGATCTGATGCCTCCTGTGCCTCGCGCGTACTTTCCACGAATAGTTAACAGATTTAGATATCTCAAAAAGCATATTAATAAAACAACGTTAAACAAGCGCTTTTTTCCCTTCTGTTATTTCGCCTTCTGTTATTTTATCTTTTATCATTTCACTATGCCTTGTGCTACTTTGCTTTATGCTACTTGCTCACTCAGCAGCTACCGACACCTCCGTAACGTGGCAGCCGCTTAACGAACCTGGCGTTGGAGGACGAATCGATAGCATCGCAGTCAGCCCTCACAGCTCGAACACGCTCTTGGCGGGCGGCGACATCTTAGGAGCTCGTCTGTCTATAAATGGTGGCGCAAGCTGGGAACCTACGTCCGGCTGGCTTAGCTACGAACTCTCTGACTTTACCTGGCACCCTCAAGATCCGAATATTGTTTGGGCAGGCTCTCTAAGCGGGCCGCACCTTAGTAATGACGGCGGTAAAACCTGGACACCAAAACGCAGTGGCCTTCCGCCTATTGAACCGGGAAAGTATACAGCTCCCACCGAGAAAGTCTTGTTTGATCCTGACAGCCGCGACATTCTAGCCTTTGGGGGCGACCATCGACAGCTCAAAGCCGCAGATAGCTTGCTCAACTACGGCACCGTTTGGCATAGCAGCGACGATGGTGAGAACTGGCGCCCACGCGCTGAGATTGTTGAAAACGGCAATATTATGTCTGCGAGCTATGCAGGTGACTCAAGCAGCGAAATTTATGCAGCTGTATGGAACCACGGTGCCTTTTACAGCGATGACGACGGTGAAAGCTGGCAGGCGCGCAACAGTGGCCTGCCGGCACGCTCAAATGGCCATATCTCAATCTCTGCTCTGACGGTGCACCCCACTAATCCTAGTATTCTTTGGGTTTCTGTTGAGAGCGCTGGCATCTATAAAACAGTTGACGGCGGGCGTAGTTGGACACTGCTCGATCAGGGAATTCCATCAAAAGGAACAGAATTTTGTGCGATTGAAGTAGCCGCAGACGGACAAACGCTGTATGCCGGGAATAAAGGCTATGATTACCAGCCAGGTGTTTATAAAAGTATGGATGGTGGCAGCAGCTGGCGCTATCTATTTCATAACGAGACAGATGGCCTCAGACCCTACCCTGGCGGTATTAACCCTTGGTGGCTTGAAATCGATCCGACATCTACTAACGTTGTTTATGCAGGTACAGACAACAGCATTTACCGCAGTGGCGATGGGGGTGAACAGTGGGCGCTGATTACGGCTCAAAGCAGCGCACGAGGATGGGTGGGAAACGGCTTTAGCGGGCTAGTTGCTAGAAACATTGAGTGGAATCCTAATGATGAACAGCACATTGTTCTACAGGGGATGGATGGTGCAAAAATGATTCAGTCTTGGAACGGGGGCGACTTTTGGCGTGTTGATAACCCAGGTCTGCCTGCCTTCGATGGCGGTAACGATGTCACGTTTGCGCCTGGCGTTGTCTTTAGCGCGTTCGGGCAAGGTTCTGAAGAGACCGCACTCATCGCTCGAAGCTACGATACTGGGCAAAGCTGGACAGCGCTAGAGCCTCCAATTAAATCTTCTGAAGCCAAGCGTGTTCACGTCGATTCGAGTAATTCCAATCGCCTGTGGGCAGTTATTGATCAGCAGCTTTGGTACAGCGAGAATGCTAGCCAAACAACAGCGCCTTCATGGACTCAGCTAACGGTTGGCTTTCGTGACAACAAAGTAGGCGATATGAAAGCTGTTCCGGGTGATGGAAATACGTTTTATGTGTCTACGAATGACGGCGTTTATCGTACGGATAACGGTATGGATTTTAGCTCTATTGGCGGGCTGGAGAGTGCTGCGGTTGAGCTAACTGTTTCAGCTTTGGACGCTCATATGCTCTATGCTTTTCAAGACGATCCTGCTGCTAGCACCCAAGGCATATGGCGCTATGATCCGTCGAATAGCGCCTGGTCGCTAGTTTGGGATGACCCTGCTGTGACGCCTTACGTGGGTGATTTAGCAGTGCATCCTACAAATGAAAGTGTGTTAGCGCTGGTCACCAACGATCTTCCGTATCATGATAAAACCTGGGCAACGGGCGTTTGGCTGAGTCAGGATGCGGGCATAAGCTGGAAGCAGGCGGCTGAAGGGTTGCCGATGTTGAGAGGAGATGCGATCGCCTTTAGCCCCGACGGAAAGCAATTAGTCGTTGGCTTAACTGGCGCGGGCTTCTACGTTGCAGATATCCAGTAAGCAACCTGTCAATGTGACTTCGCACGTTGAATCATAGAATCAACAGCCTTGGATTCATTTATAGCGGACAGGTCAATAGCAGGGTATCGCTTTGCAAAAACGCGAAACACTTCATCTGCGAAGGCTTGTCCAACGCTGCTAATATCCTCAAAGTCTAAAACAACTTTCTTAAACTGGTCACATCTCATCAGTAGCCGTTTTGCCTGCGACCTCGATACGAGCCTTCCTCCCGAGTATTGAGCGAGCTTAACTGGAATGATCGTCTTATAAAATGTGTGGTCATCATCAGAAGAAAACTGATTGAAAATATCTGTATACGAACGAGACGTATCGTTGTCTAGCCGCATAGTGACAGTCGTGCCGGGAAATACTCTATCTTCCTCAAGTAGCCACTTATCGGCCTCGTCAGCGGCATGCGTAAAGTATATGCCGTTGGCAAAAAGCTCAAAGCTATCAAGCATACGAGACGTAAAGAAAATACCTTCACCACTATGCTCATCTGGTGCGGTTGTGAATTTCCCCTTGGCTAATTCGATGGCCGCTTGTTTGACATCTACTAGGTTCAAGCTCTTCTGAATCTTCTTGAAAATTCCAATGCCGTCATCGTACAGAGATATCTCTGTCTTAACTGCTGTCATTGAAATGTGAATGTCTACACTCTCTCCTTCTGAATGATCTATGGCATTATTAAGCATTTCTGTAAAGCCATGATTCCAAATATCTAACGCGCTCTGCGGTATTTTTTGAAGATAAGGTTCTATTTCTTTGCTCCATACGACATCTTCTTTAAGATCATCATTAATTGGAAACGACTTTTCCCACTCTAGTATCGTATTGATTTCGTACGACTTGCCTCTTGTCTTCCCTTGAACGGACAGAAGGTTTTCTTCAACAAGATTTTGCAGGTGTTTATTTGCGGCTTGTCGGCTGATGGTAAATTCAGTACAGACGATCTGCACGATGTTTTTGGGACATCGCTCTACGTTTTGAAGAATAAACTTCCGAATTTGCTTTTCTCGGTCGCTCAGCTGAGCCATATACTCTTAATTTGTGCTGTCAATCTGTAAAGACGTGATTGTAAACCTTTCGCTGTTTAGGATTGCAGCACTCGATAGCTTTTAGCGACATCCCGTACTATCTGGGCTCGGTAGCAGGCCCGTCATCCTTTTGCGACTGCTCTAGCAGTCGCTCGAATCGCTCTTTGCTCCAGCGATCGGTGGCGTATGAAATAGCGCTAATTTCTTCTAGGCGAATGAGCCACACGGTGCGCTGATAGGGTTCTTCGGGCAAGTCTTCGTCTTCAAACCCTTCGGCAACGTCTACGTCTACAACTTCTACGTAGTCTGTATCTAGGAATATCGGAATGCCGACAAGGCGGGTTCCTGGCATTCGGAACCACACTTCACTGCCGGAGTTTAAGGCTTCTTCTAAGCGGTGGTACAGTCGGCTGGGTGCTGAAGCGGCGTAAGTGGCAGACCGAGTGGTGGGAGACTGCTCTTGACGGGCGCTGCTGGCCTTAGTGCCTTCTGTCATCGTGTTCCTCCTAAGTTCCATCTAAGCAATATTCAACCTTTGTTAATATGCTCAAATATTTGCTTTCCTTATCTTTATTAAGATAGCAAACACAAGGGTAGCAAATTTTAGGTTTGCTAATTCGCCAGTCTATTTAGAGGGGCGCACGCGCATCAGCGGCTGGCCAAATTCAATTGGTTCGGCGTTCTCAACGAGAATATCAACGATTTCACCGGAGACTTCGGCTTCTAGCTCATTCATTAGCTTCATGGCTTCAATGATGCATACGGTTTGGCCGGATTGGATGCGATCGCCCACTTCTACAAAAGAAGACTCATCTGGCGCAGGCGAGCGGTAAAACGTTCCAACCATCGGCGCGGTAATTTCAACTAAACCTGACTCGATAGCAGGCGGCGTGGCCGGTTCAGACTGTGCTTGCGGCGCTGAGCTGGCAGGGGCAGGGGTAGCGGGTGCGGAATTTAATACAGGCGCAGGGGCTACCGGCGGGGCGCTCATAACGACGTTGGGCTGAAGGGCAGAGGGCTTGCGGAGCGTCAGCTCAAAGCCGTCATTTTTGAGAGTTAATTCAGCGATGTCAGTTTGGTTGAGCGCAGCCACCAACTCGCGAAGTTCGTTGAAACTAAGAGTCACTTATTAAAAGCTCCATATCTTAAATGCACGCACGGCTCCTGGGTAGAACGATGCTCTGGCCACCGATCGCAATCTAATTCGTTTCGCGGCCAAGATAGGTATCGTTACGCGTATCGATTTTGATAATTTCGCCCTGTGAAATGAATAAAGGCACCATGACCTGCGCGCCGGTTTCAACCGTGGCAGGCTTAGTCCCGCCGGTAGCCGTATCGCCTTTTACGCCTGGATCGGTCTGCGTCACTTCTAATGATACAGAGTTAGGCAGCTCTACTTCGAGGACTTTTTCGTTCCACATCAGAACGGTGACTTCCATTTCCTCTTTGAGGTATTTGACGCGATCGCCAATTTGCTCCTCGCTCAGCCGCGACTCCTCATACGTCTCCATATCCATAAAGACGTACTGATCGCCCTCCTTATAGGTATGCTGCATCGTATTTTTTTCAAGCACGGCCTGCGGCATCGTTTCGCCCGCTCTAAAGGTTTTTTCCACCGTGCTACCGGTCTGCACGTTTTTGAGCTTAGTGCGGACAAACGCCGAGCCTTTACCGGGTTTTACGTGCAAAAACTCAATGACGCGCCACACGGAGCCATCTAGCTCAATGCTGGTGCCGGTGCGAAAATCATTGCTTGAAATCATGATGGATAGCTAAAGGATTCTAAGGCGGTGTGCTAAGGCAATCGGCCATCATTGTACCGCCCGAGAGACGTTTAGATGGCACCCGCATGGCAAGTTGCTTAGCAAAATGCCATATCGCCCTCCTTCGAGCGGTATAGATAACGTTATCAAAGCGCCCTAAGCCGCAGATCTATGGCAAGATCGTAAACGCCCGCCGTAAGTGAGCGCGTATAGAGCGTCCTTGTTGATCCATGAATTTGCGAAAGCCTTTACTGTCCCTCCTCATCTCGTTGAGCCTGGGATTATTTTTATCTGCGACCTGCTTGTTCAGCATCGCTAAGCCTGCCTATGCGGGGCTCCCTCCCGGCAACGCGGTCACCGATGGTGCGGCACTCTTGCGCTATTCGCTACCGATTGACAATAAAGAAATTCGCAAGGTACAAGGCGAGCTAGAGGGGCTTTCTGAGTGGCTACGCAGCAAGCGATGGGGGCCCATTAAAAAAGACGTCACGAAAGTAGAGCGAATGCTCGATCGCAAGCGCGATGCGATTTTAGCGTCTGTCCCTGAAGATAAGCAGGTGCAGGCAGGAGCGATTATCGATAGTCTGATTGCTGAAACTGGGCCGCTGCGTGAGGCCGCTGAAGCGAAGGATAAAGAGGGCGTGTGGATTGAGCGTAAGAATATGCTCGATCAGGTAGGCGAGCTTGAAGAGCTAATGGTAAACGGCTATCCGTTTGAAGTGCCAGAAGAATATAGCAATCTGCCCCAGCTCAAAGGGCGTGCAACCGTGCAGTTCACCACAACTCAGGGTGATATTACGGTGATTGCAGATGGCTATAGTGCGCCTGTGACAGCGGGTAACTTTGTTGATTTGGTCAATAAGAAGTTTTACGACGGTCTGCCGTTTATTCGAGCAGAAGACTTCTACGTACTGCAAACGGGCGATCCAGACGGGCCTGATGAGGGCTACATCGATCCGAAGACAAAGGAGTATCGGGCGATTCCGATGGAGATACTAGTAGATGGTGACGATGCGCCGACTTACGGTGTGACCTTAGAAGAAATTGGCCGCTATATGGATGAGCCGATGCTGCCGTTTAACTCATTCGGAAGTTTGGCACTGGCTCGTCCGGGTAATGACAACAACGGCGGATCTTCTCAGTTTTTCTTCTTTTTGTTTGAGGCGGAGCTAACGCCTGCGGGTCGTAATATGCTAGACGGTCGCTACGCGGTGTTTGGCTACACCATTGACGGAAAAGATGTGCTGCGTAAGCTAAGTGCGGGCGATCAGATTATTTCTGCAAAAGTTGTCGAGGGTCTAGATAACTTGGTGGAGCCAAAGGCTTAACCCCTAAAGCTCATACAGTTTGCATAAGAATATCGCGCAGCAGAGAGCCTCTTTGCTGCGTATTTTTTTATAACGATTGCAACAGATCTGAAGATTAGATCGTTAACAAGAACAGCTTGATTAATAGCTGAGTTCTATCTAGCGGTTGAACTAAATGATCAGAAGCCCCATACCATCGTCCTTTTAATCGAGTTAATAGCCCGGCCTTCGGTACTAATAAAAGAATGGGCGTCGTCCGAAAGAGAAAACTTTTTCTAAGCTGAGCACATATCTTAAACCCATCAAGACCTGGCATAGATAGGGTCATCAGGATGATGTCGGGTCGATGCTTAGTGAGATCTGTTAGGGCGACTACGGGATCGTTCACGGACACAATGGTGAAGACTGTATCGTCTAAGTAGTCGCGAACTGCTTTTAGCGTAGCCGGATCGCTCTCGATGCAGGCTAGGGTGTAATGCGGTTCGGGCTCAATCTCAACCAGGCGGCTTTGAGCGTTTTGGACAGGCGATTTTTGGGCGTGAGGACTTGGGGCAGAAGGACTTGAAAGTGGAGAACTCTGAGCGTAAGACCGGATAGAAGGCATAGAGAGTAGAGCGTTGGCGACCGCGAAAGTAGGGCTGGTGATGAGAGAATGGCCTGCGGTAGAACTGGGCGCGAAGAGGTTTGCTAGACGAGTTCGGTGAAAGTGAGGCTTTGCCGGAGCGCGATTCAACAAGCTTTTGATCCATGTTCCTGTCCCGGTTAGAGACTTTTGCAGCCTGGCAACGTAGACAAAACAGACTGGAACAACTATTAGCGTGAGCAGTGTGGCGGTAGAAAAGCCTCCGATGACAGCGATCGCCATTGGGCTGCGGACTTCTCCACCCGCGCCTAGCTCTAGGACAATGGGAACCATTCCGGCCACGGTAGAAAGAGAGGTCATCAAAATGGGTCGCAATCGTGTGGTGCCAGCTTCTATGACAGATTGCTTTAGCGAGCAGCCGCGCTTGCGGGCTAGGAGTGCGTAGTCCACCAGCAGAATAGAGTTTTTGGTGACGAGCCCCATGAGCAACACAATGCCGATAAGCGCATAGAGATCGAGGGGCTTTTGCGCGAGCAGCAGGGCGATGAAGGTGCCGCCAATGCTGAGCGGCAGGGCTGACATCACCGCTAAAGGGTAAACGAAGTTGTTGTAGAGCAGCACTAGCACGGCGTAAATCATGACGATGGCCGTCGCTAGTGCCAGCGCAAACCGGCTGAATACATCTTGCAAAATGTCTGCATCGCCTGTGGTTTGTTCGGAGACTTCTGGCGGCAGATTTTTTAGGACAGGTAGGTCGTATACGGCTTCTAAGGCCTCTCCTAGTGGCACGCTCTGCAAGTTGGCACTGACGGTGATCTGTCGTTCGCGATTGAACCGATTGATTTCAGCGGGGCCGCCGCTAACCACTACGTCGGCTACTGACGATAGGGGCACGAGCTGTTGCTTGCCGGGGACGCTGAGACTGGCTATGCTCGCTAGGTTTGCGCGATGGGCGGCGGCTAGTCTTACCCGGATTGGAATTTGGCGATCGCCTGCGTCAAGTTCGGCTAGGTTCGTATCGCGATCGCCCAAAGTTGCCAAGGTTGCAATCGTAGCAATATCGCTTAGCTGAACCCCTAAGTCCGTAGCCTGCTGTGGGTTAGGAATAATCAACAGCTCTGGCTTCACCAGCCCTGTACTAGTGCTGACTTCTACTAAGCCTTCTAACTGTCTCATTTGCTGGGCTAGCTCGGTGGCTGTTGCATTTAGGCTGTCAGCATTCGCACTTTTGAGCACAATATTTAGAGCTTTATCGCTGCCGCTTGCGCCCTGACTGTCAAAGGAGAACTGTAAGTCTGGCAGCGTTTGCAGCTGTTGCCTTAGCTGCTGTTCAAAGGTTTCACGAGAAAGCTGCCGCTCTGCTTTGGGCTTAAGGCGGATGACGGCATCTGCTGCGGCGACTTGCTGATCGAGGTACAAGCTTTCTACGTCGGGGTGGGAAAGGATGCGATCGCCCACCGCCTCAGTCAATGTCTGTGTACGAGCAAACGTAGTGCCCGGTGGCAGCGTCAGCGAGAGATGAGAGAGATCTGTATTGCCTGAGCCGTAAAGCCCGGTAGGGAGATGGGGAATTAGGGTTAGGCTACTGAGAAAAATGGCTACCGCGATCGCCATGGTCACTAGCTTATGGCGCAGGGCCGTCGATAGGAGCCGTTCGTAGGGAGAAGCGTGAGCAGCGCTAAATCGTTTGTTGCCGGATGGTTTCCGAAGGTTTTGACTTTTTTGATTAGAGATCTTGCTCGAAGTGGAAGACTTAGCGGGCTTTAATAGCCTTGAGGCAAATAGGGGGGTGACTAACCGGGCGACTAGGGTAGAAAACATGGTGGAGACCGCCACCGTCACGCCAAAAGGCTTGAAGAACTGGCCAGGAATACCACCCATTAGGGCTACTGGAATGAACACAGCAACAACTGTGGCCGTAGTTGTAATGACTGCTAGCCCGACTTCTATAGAAGAGTCGAGTGCGGCCTGAGTAGGAGATTTACCCAGGGTGATATGTCGTTCGATATTTTCGATTTCAACAATTGCGTCGTCAACGAGGTTGCCAACGGCCAGGGTTAGTGCCAGCAGCGTCATACTGTTGAGCGAGTAGCCTAAAGCCTTGATGACAATGAATGTAGGAATAATAGAGAGAGGCAGGGCCGCTGCGGTGATCAGCGTGGTGCGCCAGTTTTGTAGGAAGCAACCTACCACCACCACCGCTAGGAGTGAGCCGAGAATGAGCGCTTCGATAGAGGCTTTGTAGGCCTCGCGAATGTCGTTTGCTCGCGTGAAAATAAGCTGGAGCTGGATGTCTGGAGCGAGCGTTTCTTTTTCGAGCTGGGCGATCGCAGCTTGCACCCCATCTTCTACACTCACCAGTAGGCTACCGTTACTTCGAAAAACACCAAAAGAGACGACGGGCTGGTTGTTTACCGTTGCGGCCTGACGCACATCGGCAAAGGTATCGGTGATGGTGGCTAGCGTTTGTAGCGGTACGGTTTTTCCAGTGGGCAGGGCGATCGCTAAACTTTTTAAAGCGAATAGGCTTGTGTTCAGATCAGGAAGCTTTCCTAACGCTCGAATACTTTGTTCTTGACCAGCGACCTGAGCGCGTCCGCCCGGTAAGTTTACGTTGAAGGTGCGAATCTGTTCATTCACCTGAGCGGCACTAACGCTGTAAGCATTGAGCTGAAAAGGATCGAGATCGACCTGAATCTCTCGATCAATGCCGCCAATACGACGCACTTCAGCCACCCCTTTCACAGACATCAGCGCGGGCGAAATCGTGAGATCTACCAGATCGCTCAATTCTGCGACTGAACGATCTGCCGAGCGCACCGCATAGGTTAGCACCGCGCCATCGTCATAGCGCAGCTGCTGAATCGTCATGGATTCGGCGTAGGGCGCAAGATCTTCTCGAATGCGATCAATGGCATCTCGCACGTCGTCCATGCTCTGGTCGATATCGGCTTCTAGGGCAAAGCGTACGTTGGTGTAGGCTTGGCCATCGCCTACGCCAGAATAAATCTCTTCTACGTTGCTAATTCCGGCAACGGCATCTTCTACCTTTTTTGTAAACTGAGTTTCTAGCTCCTGCGGCCCTGCGCCCGCGTAGGTTGTTTCAATACTGACAAAAGGCAGATCGATGTTGGGATTGGCGTCGATCCCAAGCTGCGAGAAGGAGAGAATGCCCGCCAGAGTGAGCACCAAAAACAGTACCAGGGTAGGCACCGGGCGACGAATAGACCAGCCGGACACATCAAAACTCATAAGACCCGACTCATAAGACCTGACTGATAAAAATTAAGGATTGAGAGAAGAGACCACCGTGACGCGATCGCCCGACTGCAAGTAGCTGGCGCCACCCACCACCACGCGGCTACCCGCTTCCAGTCCAGATAAAATTTCGACTAGATTGTTCGACGGTACTTGCCCAGACCCTACTTCAACCACGTTGGCCTGAACGCGGTTCTCTTCCTGGCTGCGATCGCTCACCGTAAACACCACCGAAGTTCCATTGGGCTGCGCCATAACCGCAGCGGCTGGAACAACCACGCTGCGCCGCTGGTCGGTGATAATATCAGCTTTTAAAGACATCCCTGGTCGTAGGTTGCCTTGAGATGATTTTTCAGAGGATGAGGCAGGCGGCAGCTCAATTTTGACGGTAGCTTGGCGACTTTGCGCATCTAAAATGGGATCGATTGAAGCGATGCTGCTCTGAAGATTTAGGTCTGTAGAGGCTTCTACTGTGCTGATGGTGACCGGTGTTCCAACATTTAACTGTTGTAGCTGAGCCTGAGAAGGCAAAAGTTGCAGCATGAGCTGTCCTGATTCGATCAGGCTGTACACTGGCTGGCTCACCGCTGCGGTATCACCTACGGTCGTTTGCTTTTCGGCAATGATGCCTGTGGTGGGTGCGGTCATTACCGTTTGGGCTAACAGTGTTTCTACTCGCTCAATTTCGGCAAGCTGGCTGACGGTGCTAGCCTGGGCACTAAGTAAGGTGGCTTGGCTAACGGCCACTGATTCACGGGCAGTGATGGCCTGCATTTGGCGCTCGTCTAATTGCGATTGGCTAGTGGCTCCTTCTTGGTAAAGTCTCTCGTATCGCTGCGTGTCCACCATGGCGGCCTGCTGTTGAGCCTGAGCCTGTATCAGCACTGCTTCTTGCCTGTTCACATCGGACTGGGCTTGGTCTAGAGCGGCTTTGGCCTGTCGTAGCTGCGCCTGTAGCGCGCGGTCGTCTAAGACGGCTAGCACTTGCCCTTGGGTGACGCGATCGCCCGGTTCTGCCCATAGCTCTAAAATTTGTAGTCCTTCAATGGAAGGCGCTACCCGCAACAGATTTTTGGCAACAACCGTACCGGTGAGTTGAAAAGATGTTTTGACCGTAGCGACCTTAGCGGTGTGTAGCGTTACTGACTGAGCAGCTGCTGTTGAAAGACGTGCCTCGACAGGTTGCGCTGATGAGCTGGAGACAGGTAGATAGCGCGTTCGATACCAGCTTCCACTAATGGCTGCGGTTAGTGTCATGAGTGCTGCTAGTGCAAAGCGTTTGGATTTGATAATGTCGGTAAGCGATCGCGCCCAAAATCCCAAGCCCCCGAGCAAAGAGGGCTGGTGTCGCAGCGGCGATAGCTGAGAAGGCAGCTGAAATGACAGCGTTTCATCTGTATGCTTATCATCACTCGAATGGTTCATCGTAAATACCTTCTATCTACGCAGCACAATCTATCAAGGCGCAATCTAAGCAACATAGTCAAAAACGTCCGTGTCAAACAGATCGAGAGCTTTTGCATCTTTCACAACGCCGACCACATCTCCTTGGAAGAAGATAGCTGCACCATCAGGTAAGCCGCTTACTTTTTGACCTAGCGTGTAGTCATTAGCGCTGCCTTTAAGCTGAATGCGATCGCCATCTCCTGCTTTAAAGTCTTCAATGAGCGCATAGTCGCTATTCCCATCGCCCTGATAAAAGACGCCGCTGGCGTTCCCTAGTACGAAAGTATCAGCATTTTTCTCTCCTTTTAGCTTGTCAATGTCGCCTCGACCCAACAAACTACTGTTAATATCAATGCCAAAGAGCAGATCGTCGCCCTCGCCACCTTTCACCTCGTCATTACCGATGCCGCCGTAGAGGGTATCGTTGCCATCTTTACCTTCTAGCTTGTCATCACCCGCTAAGCCAGAGAGCGTATCGTTACCGTCTTCGCCCTTCATTTTGTCATCGCCGTTTCCACCGGCAGCAGTGTCATCGCCATCTGTACCTTTAAAGTCAACAGGTTCATCAGAAAGGGTAGCGCCTGATTCTGTTTGCAGGCGGGTAGTCAGGGCATCTACAAAAGACCCCTCACGCTCAGGGTCAAAGACGCTTTGAAGCCCAACATCAATATTATCAAGATCAACAAATCCCAAACCTGAGGCAACATTGTTATCGCCTCCTGGCAGTCCTTCATCAGTCGCAAAAGATCCCGTAACGTCGGTTACCGAGATATTGCCAAGACCGGAGATCACGTCGAATCCGCCTTTGTCTTTTCCAACAAAATCGTCGAGCTTGCCTTTTTCCTCATCCAGGCGAGCAACCCAGCCATCAATGGTTTCACCCGGGCCATTACCAATCGCGCCTCCCGTAAATCCAGTAACAATCACGCTCCCTTGATTGTCCACCGAGACGCCGGTTGCGTAGTCGAGCTTTTCCTTCACGCCCAGTTGAGTGATCCACTGTTCGTTAAGCGCCGAGTCGAGCTTGGCGACAAAGGCATCGCTGTCATCTCCTTTCGTTTTACCGCCGTCTCCAAACTTTTTGTTGTTGGTGTAGCCCGTCAGGTAAATATTGTCGTTGTCGTCGATGGTCAAATCGCTAAAATACTGGCCGTCGTCAGTGTCTGTTCCCAGCTCTTTAGTGACTAGCTGATTGCCATCTGAGTCAAACTTACTCACCCACACATCGTAGCTGTTGGCGTCTGGACTGGTGCTACTGCCCAAGTCGCCTGTCGTCCAGCCAGAGGCGTAAACGTTCCCCTCGCTGTCAGTATCTACGGCCCAGCCGAACTCTAGCCCCTCGCCAACGGTGCCAAACTGCTGCACCCATTCTACATTTCCATTCGGATCTACTTTGCTAAGGTAGGCATCGTACTTAAGCAACAGTCGCGAAGGATCGGCTTCCTTAGAGAGTCCTTGCGTCCAACCGACCAAATAGGAATTTCCTTCGCTATCGACAGCCAAGTCGTAGTTCTCATCAAAGAACGGCGTAATGCTCAGCGGGAAAGGCGCTTGAGGATCGCGAATTTGAGTCACCCAGTTTGACTGGCCGCTATTTTTGTCGAAGTTTGCGACCCAAGAATCATCCTGAACAGAAAAGTCAAAAATCTCTCTGTTTTGATTGTTTTTAATGGTTAGCCCGGAGACGTATAGCTGATTGCCATTAACATCTAGCCCAAAGGCCGTATTGCCAAAGGCCGGATTGTCCGTATCGCCAGCTGCAACCCCTGCATTAAACTGAGATCCCCACACAATGTCGCCCGTTTGGCCGTCGAATTGAGCCACCCAAGCATCTGTGCCGCTGGACTGCTTAGCGCCCACCAAGTTGCCTGAGGTATTACCGGCTACATACACGAAGCCATCGTCGTCTGCAACGACCTCATAGGCATCTTCACTACCCGCTGAGCCTAGCTGACGCAGCCAAAGCTGGTTGCCACTGTTGTTATATTTGGCAATCCAAACGTCTCCTTCTCCCTGATTAATTCCACCCAGAGAGCCGCTAGTGGAGCCAACAACATAGATATTCCCGTCAATATCTGTTGTGGTATTTTGGCTTAATTCAACGCCAGGGGTACCCAAGCGCACGACCTTTTTTTCGCCTTTGTCTTTTCCCTTATCACCTACAAAGTCAAACACATCCTTGTCTTTCAGCTCGTAGTCCTGCTCAGGGGTAGATACAATAAAGCCCACCAAGTCAGGTGTGACGCCTTTGTTGTAGAAAATGGCTTCACCGCTAAAGGGCTGATCGACCCCTTCTACCTCCAGATCGTCTACTTCAATCAGGCTATAGTCTTTGTCCTCGCCCGATAGCTGAATAATGTCTTGAGTCGGGTCAAAGTCATAAATAACGGCAAATTCTTTTGCGCCGAGTGCATTGTCCCCAGCTAAATCCAGCGGGTTGGGTGCCGTGTAAAAAACGTTATTTTCATCGCCTAAGACAAAGCGATCGCGTCCCACTGAGGCAATAGGCGTCTCTAAAATGCCGAGCGGCTGTCCCGCAGCAATGCCTAAAATAATATTGAATTCTTCGGCGCTGTTATCAAACAGGTCGCCAAACATAAAGTCGATATTGGTGTCTGGGTAGCTGGCTGTCGGGTCAAAGGGGAAAATAACGTCGTTGCCCGCGCGGCCAAAAAGAACCTCAAATTCAGCTGTGCTAGAGCCACCAACTAAGTCGCTAGCGGGTGTAAGAAGTGAGAAGCTAAAGTTGTCCATGTCTAGTTTATTCTGACCCGGCGGGCCGTATTGATGAGGGGCTGGGCGAGGCACTTACTTGAGGGCCTTGGATCTAAGCCATTGATCTGATACTTATATGGGGTTCTTGTATGGATGCTCCTGTTGAGTGCTGATACCTAAGACCATAAAGTATGGAAAATAGTTTCCGTCTGGCTTAATTAGAGCATACACAAGTATGTATTTCAATCAAAAACCCAAAGGGTGGCCTGCTGCTCAGGTAGAGGCTATGCGAATACGGGCTGGCGAGCTATTTCCCTTTCAAAGAGTCCCAGCGCCCGGACTACGGCCTGATCCATGTTGTAGTATTTGTAGTCGCCCAGGCGTCCGGCAAACAGTACGCTGCCCCGTAGCTTTTCGACTTCCTTTAGGTAAAGGGCAAGGCGATCGCGATTTTCAGCGCAGGGAATGGGGTAGTAAGGATCGTTTCTACCCGGAATGTATGCTTGGGGAAACTCTCTAACCAGGGTGGTTTTGGGCGATACCTGGCCGGTTAAGTACTTTTGCTCGGTGATGCGAGTAATGTCGTAGTCGTTAGGATAGTTAACCGTGCCGACTTCTTGATAGTGCTCTTGATCTAAGGTTTCAAAGCGAAAGTCGATGCTGCGGTAGGGCATTTCTCCGTGAGCGTAGTCAAAAAAAGCATCGATTGGCCCGGTGCAAATGGCGCGATTAAAGGAGATTTCGTCAATCACCTCGCGGTAGTCCGTATTGAGCAGCACTTTAATGTTGGGATGATTAATCATCTGCCTAAACATTTCTGTATAGCCCTGTTTGGGCATGGCCTGATAGGGATCTTGAAAGTAGCGATCGTCCCGGCTGATGTAAATAGGCACCCGCGCCGTGACGCCACTGTCTAACTCTTCCGGCTTCAGGTTCCACTGCTTTTGGGTGTAGTGCAAAAACACGTGTTCATAGATGTAGTCTGCTAAAAACGCCAAATCGCCGCTGCTGCTCTCTTTTAGCTTTAAGATAGGGACTTTTTTACCAAACCCAAAGCGCTCTAGCAGCAGGTTTTCTATTCTAGTGGCATAGGACGGTGGAAACAGGGCATACACCGTGTTCAGATTAAAGGGAATAGGCACCTTTTTACCTTCGACCACGCCCAGCACATGGTGATAGTAAGGTCGCCATTGCGTGAACTGTGAGAGATAGTCCCACACGGGCTTAGACTTGGTGTGAAAGATATGCGGGCCGTACTTGTGAATGAGATGGCCGTGCTCGTTGTAGTAGTCGTAGGCGTTGCCGCCAATATGGTTACGCTTTTCTACAATCAGCACCCGCTGGCCTAGCTGAGTGGCAATACGCTCAGCCAAAACGCAGGCTGAGTAGCCCGCACCGATAATCAACCAGTCAAATTTCATTGTTTTGCGTCCATTACAGTGAGGGACTTCTAAACTTGTGTATTTAATCTGTTCTCGCGTCTGCTTCTAAACCGTTAGTGGATGAGACACTTCACTACGAACGGACGGTTCTAAGATATTTTCTAGAATGTCAACCACTTCAAATACAGCGCGGTTGGTGTAGGCGTTTACTCGCGACTGATATTGGTTAAATACGTCAGGCTTTAGCAAAGTCTCGACCGCTTCGGCTACCTGATTAAAGTGAGGTACAACCAGTCCGAATTTGTTATCTTGCAGCCAGTCGGCGGTGGCTCGTTCTTGCAAAAGTGTGGTGACGTTGTTACATTCTGTGATGACAGGAAGACCGAGTGCGATCGCCTCACTCACCCCCACGCTACCCGGCTTACCAATAAAGAAGTCTGCCGCCTTCATATAGACAGGCAGCTCACGGGTAAAGCCCTCTATAAATTTAGGATAGCCAGTAGGCAGTTTACGCAGCGCCATTGCAAGCTTTTCATTGCGCCCGCACACAAAAATAAGCTGAAAAGCGGGTGGTTGGGTTCTAGTGAACACGCTTAGCCGCTTGGCAATGTCTAGCATCTCGCGTGAGCCGTGACTGCCAAAGCACACTAGCCCCGTCGGCAGATCGGGATATAGCCCTAACTGTTGTCGCTTCGCCGCCGGATCGACAAGCGGTGGCTGATTATAGCGAGGATGAATCACCACCCCTGATGTTGAAAAGAGATTTTGGCTAGAGTAGCCCATCGATTCGGCCTGCTGCCGTACCCGCGCTGAGGGGCAGATTAATTTCTGGCTTTGCCGCTCTATCCAGAAGTGTTCTGGGCAGTCGGCAAAATCTGTTACTGATGTCACAAACGGGGTGTTGGGGCAGGCCTGCGCTACGCTTTCACAGAGCACTCGATTGAGCAGCGGCATAAGCGAAACCACCATATCGGGCTGCTGCTTTTTCCAGTAGTCTGCAAGCTGCTTGCGCCAAATACGGTGCATTAGCCGAATTCGCGCCTTGAATACAGGTACTGAAATCGGATCATTGATTAGCTTGGCCCACTTTTGCTTTAGAATCCACCGATTGTAGAAGTCTTGGGAGAAGGTAGTGTTACAAACGTCTTTTAGAACTTCGACAATTTCTACTTGCCACGGCAGATTGCGGATTGCGATCGCATCTTTAAGCGCATTGGCGGTGCTACGATGCCCCGCACCCATATCGTAAATGGCAAAAATAATTTTTTTCATGGGAGAAGCCTGTTTTCAGCGTGAAAGTATGGATTTAGACGTAGCTATTTGAGTCGGTTGATTAGATAGTTGATCGGGCCTTTGGACAGACGCTTGACTGAGCTGTTGATTGCGCTGAGTAATGCCTAGCCAGCGGTTAGATAAGTCGGCCAATTGAGGGAAAATTTGCTCTACGGCCAGCAGTCCTCGCGTGATGGCGACGGTGATAGGATCTTGATTGACCACGACCTCTGCGCGCCGATGTACAACAGCGTTGAGAACAGCTTTGGCTACAGATGACGCAGGCGATCGCCCTGCCAGCAGCGGTGCCGGTGAGCCAGTATCCGCGAGCATCCCGCAATCTTTTACGTAGCCGGGACAAATGGCAGATACTGCTTGCTCCGAATCTGCTAATTCCTGTCGCAAAGAATGATTCCACATCAGCAAACCGGCTTTACTCGCCGCGTAGATACTGTCGTAGGGGTGGCCTTTTTTCGCGGCTAAAGAAGCCACATTCACGATATGGCCCTGGGGAGAAAGCGTTGGTAACAGCTGCTGTGTAAGAATCATCGCCGCTAGCAAATTTACTCGAATCACTTGGTCGATTTCTTCAAGTTGATAGTGTTGAAAGGCACGATATATTTCGATGCCCGCATTGTTGATCACGATATCGACTTGGCCGCTGGGTAACGTTTTCGCGGCCTGTTTAATCTGCTTGGCAAGAGCGCCTATCTGGTCAGTTTTGCTGAGGTCGAAGGCGATTCCTTTTGCCTGAACGCCTAGGCTAAGCATGTCAGTTTCCCAACGGGCTAACCGCTGGGGGCAGCGGGCAATGCCAATCAGGTTAGCGCCTTGCTGGGCAAACAACTGCGAGATGTTTAGTCCAATGCCCCGTGAGGCTCCGGTGAGCACGACCGTTTTGCCTTTTACGGCCCGCTTAGGCTGTTTTTTAGTGAGTTGATTCATGGTCTTACTCCGCTAGCGACAGGCGTTTGTTCACTGCACAACGAAGTTAGGTACCGTCCCCCTAGCTCTATTTGGCTGTGTTCTACGCCTTGGTGTACGCGCTCTAGCAAGTAAGGCAAATCTTTTGCGAGTAAGTTAATGCCGTGATCCGGCTCTACGAGTCCGACTAAATTTAAGGGCCTTTGCTGGCTGTGGGCGAGATGGTGAAGGCTTAGAAAGTTAAAGACGCCTGATTCGTAGGTGCCGCAGGGGACAGCTGGATTATGGGTGCCTGCAATGGCTTCTTGCGAGCTAAACCAGGCTTTGTTTGGGTAGCCGTGGAAGTGGATAATGGGTGCTCCGGCTGCTATGAGTTCTGGGGTGTAGAGGGCTGTTGCAAGGGCGATCGCAATCATCACATAGGTGTCGTAGGAGGGCTTAATATCTACTGCCGAGTCAGCGATATCAATGCCTGTGGCTACCTGAAGCTGAAGCGTACCGGTCATTCCCAGTCGTATAATGTCTTTTGAGCTATCCAGGTTGGTTTTGTCGGCCCCTGAGCGAGAACACACTAGCCAAATATCTGGAATTTGTTTGTAAACAACTTTGCCTTGGACTGTTGTTTTTATATACTGACGGCCTTCAGATGTCTGCCTAACTTCGTCTGCACAGCGTCCGTCTACTGGCCCTAGCGTTTGCCAAGTAGCGGCAGAGATTTCAGTTGGGCCAACGTATATAGGCGGCTCTGCATAGGCGACAAACCCATAGGAAACGCCGGTTCTGCCGTTGATAATTGCACTCACTAAGTCTCTGTGAGACTGGCGCTGTACCACTTCGGCAAGCTTAAATCCTGACGGAAAGAGATTTGTTTTGGCTAGTGCCTGACTCATCTCTGCTAGCTTTTGAGCGTAGGGTGATCGGGCTGAATCGTAGTGCCCTATGTTGAACCGGCTGAGGGGGAGTGGGGCGATGGGTACATAAATTTTGGGGATGAGCGATCGCTGCACAAACCGCTCTATTTGTGAGCGAGGAAACAGCGAATCCGAGAGATTCATATTGAGAATGGAAAGCTGTGTGGCAGAAGCCCCAATCACAATCTCTGAAAACTGGCTGATAAGGGTGTTTACGCCTAGTGAAATCTTGTTGATGTAGGGAAGCTGCGCGTCGGTAAACCGTTCATCTAGCTCGGTAAGCAAAATCACCTGAGTGCCGGTCGGATCTTCTAATCGTCCGATGGCGTGGTCTTCGGCCCAGCCAATATGTTGCGTTACTGCGGCAGCTGAAGGAGACGCGGCTGAAGATCGTTTAGAGAGTTGGTAGAAGCGTTCAGCTAGGAAGCTTTTGACTGGAGAGATAGGCCGTTCGACATCGATGACTGCGTTAATCTCAGACTTGACGACTTTTATAGTTGTTTTGGTCAGCGGCAGTAGTGGCAGAGGGCGGCTGAACTCGCGAGTGGCGTTTTCCCAGGGAACAACCGTTACGCCTTGCGATCGCAAACAAGCCTCTAGCTCCGAACGCAGCGTCAATACACTTTCAGCAGTTGTTTCAGCTGCATCAGCACGATTGAACAAGGGCCAAAAGGCCTGACGATGAACGGGCAAAGGGCGGAAGGTCACCTTAAGCTGAGCGGCCATCATTTGAGGGTCGATCACTGGCAGTGCCGTTTGCCCGCCACCGATAAGCTGTCCAATGGTCTGTAGGCTGAGTCCGCTTTGAGTGCTGGTATGGGCTTGCGCTGAAGATAAGCAAAGATGGTCTATGATCTTTGCTTTATGGGCGGCAATGTCCGTTTTTAGCTGAGCAGTGAGGGTGTCTTTAGGGGCCTGGATTCGCAGCTTGCCGTCATCGACCCATAGCCGAACATGTTTGTTATTGAGAGTGGCGATCAGCTCTGATACATTCATACTTCGAAGGATTCATGATCGTTGTTTTGTAATTCCTGTGCGATATGGCTGGATAGGGCTGCGATGGTCGGACAGTTCCAGATCACTAGAGGCGAGAGTTCTAATCCAAATCGCTGGCGGCCTGTTTCGGCAATGGCCATCGCCTGCACAGACTGCAAACCATAGCTATTAAAGGGCATGCGAACATCAATATCGTCTGCTGCTATGCCCAGTTGTTCACCTACTTTTTGGGCAAGCCAGTCTTGGATATCGACTTCTTCTAGTGGCGTGCTGGCCACCAAAACGGGGTCGGTAGCGGTTGGTTGAATGGCTGTGGGCAAGCGTTGCTGGTTCATGGATATTTACCTGTATAAATGAGATTGTTCAGTTGTTGTTCGCGACTTGAGAACGCCTAGAGGCAGTTGAGGGACTCAGTGAGGCTATGGTTGGTTGAGATGACTCTGGTGGGCTAAACCAGTAGGAAGTGCGTTCAAAGGGATAGGTTGGGAGTGATAGGCGCGATCGCCCGTAGCCTTTATCAAACGCGACCCAATCAATTTCGACCCCTACGACAAACAATTGTCCAAGCTGCGTGAGTAGCTGTGGCCAAATTTCAAGCTCACTTTGGAGCGACATTTCTGCAATCTGGTCAGCGTAATCTGGCATGGCGTGACGTAGCTTGCGATCAGCGCCCATTATCAGTACCCGATCGTAGCCTGCGAGCTTGAACGCTTCAGGTTCAAGTGGGAGAAAGCGTTTTGGTAAGCTAGCTTGTGCTTGAAGAGACTTTGTAGAATCGCCCAGTGTTGCGATCGCCTGCTCAATATCCAGCAGTCCCGCCACGCATGCAGCGACCAGTTCACCTGTGCCTTCACCTGTAAGGGCCGCTGGTTTTACGCCCCACTGTTTCCATAGCGTGGCGATCGCGTAAGCAACTACAAACCCACTCACTTTCACAGACTCTAACGATGGGGACTCCAACAATATAGGGACTGGCGATCGCTGAGCGCAGCGGTCAAAAATCTGTCGAAACGTGGGCTGCGTTTGATAGAGAACCTTTCCCATTCGTAGCGTGCCAACGGTCGCTTCAGGAAAGTGAAAAACAAGTTTAGGCCGCTTTCGCCCTTTGACTTGACCGGTGACCCACTCCGCAGCGATTTCTCCTTGTACTAAACTGAGTAAGCTGTTGCCGCAGCCTCATCGAAGAATCACTCACTAAACAGAGTCGGTGCGCAAAGTGGCTACGCCCGGTATTCGCCGTAGAACAAACGTCTGATATCTGTGGTGCTGAGCGCTGGCTGCTTTGATCGTGACTGTCTGAGAGATAACTGTCTAAAAAATGGCTGTAGCGTGCGGCCAAATGCCGTAGCGCTGATTCGCTTTTGGCTGTGATGGTCAACAGATGATGGGAGCGTTGGAAAGGCTGCTCTACTGGAGAATCATCTATTTCAATAGATTCAAGCGAATTTAGTCTAGATGGTGATCTTTCAACAGCTTGATCAACAGGTGCTTCTGCCACGACCAAATGAGCGTTAGTTCCTCCGAAGCCAAAGGTGCTTACCCCTGCAATCCGAGGACGTGGGGAACGCGGCCACGGCTGTTCTGCTTTCGCTATCTCAAAAAGTGTACCGTCAAAATTGACATAGGGATTGGCTTGTTCAAAGTTGAGCTGCGGTGGAATGCTCTCATGGTGTAGCGACAACACTACTTTGATGAGTGCGGCGATGCCAGAAGCCGCTTCTAAATGGCCAATGTTTGGCTTGAGTGAGCCAATGCGGCAGGGATGCGATCGCCCTTCCATTAGCACTTGTTTAAGCGCCTTAAACTCAATTGCATCCCCCAAAGGCGTGCCCACAGCATGAGCTTCTACGTAGTCAATATCTTTAGCAGAAACATCTCCTATTTCTAAAGCACGTCGAATCAGTGCCTGCTGCGCTAGGCCGTTGGGTGCTGTCAGGCTATTACTAAGGCCATCCTGGTTAATCGCTGAGCCTCTAATAACCGCTAAAACAGGATCTCCATCAGCCTGCGCATCTGCCAGCCGCTTGAGCACAACAACTCCACAGCCTTCACCCCGCACGTAGCCATCAGCCTGCGCATCGAAAGGCCGACAGGCTCCTTGGGCTGAGAGCAGTCCTGTTTGAGAAGAAGAGATCATTGAGTCAGGAGAGAGAATGAGATTGACCCCGCCTGCAATACAGAGATTAGATTCTTGCGATCGCAGGCTTTGACAGGCCAAATGCACGGCCACTAAAGAAGACGAACAGGCCGCATCTACTGCCATACTCGGCCCTCGCAAGTCCAACAGATAGGAGAGACGATTGGCCGTAATTGACATCGTTGTACCCGTGCCGCTGTGAGGCCCGATGCAGTCAGCATTTCGATACAGCAAGCGGTGGTAGTCGATGGTGCACAGGCCGGTAAATACGCCTGTAGCACTTCCGCCTAAATTAAGCGGTGCGATACTGGCATGTTCTAGCGCTTCCCAAGCCACCTCTAAAAACAGTCGCTGTTGAGGATCAATATGCTGTGCTTCCTCGTCGCGAATGCCAAAGAAAGCCGCATCAAACTGATCGACACCAGATAAGAATCCGCCCTGAGCGCTGCTCATTTTACCGGCTGCGTCCGGATTAGGATCGTAGTAGGTTTCCACTGGCCAGCGTTCAGGCGGCACGGAAGTAACAGCTTGTTTTCCACGCCTGAGCAGTTGCCAAAAGTCTTCTGGACTATCGGCCCCAGGAAAGCGACAGCCGATGCCGATAATGGCAATGGGTTCTGTTGTTGGCGTTGATGGTGACACCGGTAAAACCTCTGTGAAATCTGGCTTGGAAAAAAGATGAAAACGTATGCCACTCACCGATCTTCGACAGACTTAAAAAACTGGTCAAACGTTCGCTGATTCTGCGCGATCGCAACCGAAATCTCCCCTCGCCCTGACATCGCACCCATCGTTCGATTAACCGGCCATAGGTAGTCCACATCCTCGAAAAAGTCTCGCAGATCTTTCAACAGCCGCTGGCGATTCGCTGCTGCCATATGCAGCCCGTCGTGTTCTTCGCACAGGCAGCGCGCCATCCAACGCTTTGCGACCGTCTGAGAAAAGCCAAATACCGGAGATTGCAAAAGCTGATACAGCACTTCAAAAATTGTGAAATCGTCGGCAAAGTAGCGGTGAGGCAGCACGGCTGAAAGTCCGCCCAATGTCCCCTTTTGCATGAGATAAATAATGCGATTAGCCACCAGCTTTTCGTAGGCAGTCGGCCCAGAGAACTCACGATACAGCTCTTTAGCCAGCAGCCGAGAGATGGTGGTGTGAAAGGCTTCATCCAAAAAGTGATAGCGCGAAATAGCGGTGGGTGCAGGTACCTTCGTATCTGTATTCTCTAACTGCTTGGCAAACTTGGCGATCGCATGTTCCATATTTTTCAAGTACAGATTAGCAATCATCCGAATGGTGTAAAACTGACAGGCCATGAAGGGCGAGCCCGTTCCCCAGCTAAAGCCGTAAAAGCTTTGCCAGGGCAGCGAGGGGCCAATGGAACGGCCTAACATGCCTGTGGTCGGAGCTTTCAAGATGAATTCGTTTTTGTCTTCTAACGTTTGGAGATAGCGAGAATAATGGGTCTTGTGAGCGTGTCCACCGACAGATTTTGATAGCGATCGCAGTCCATAATACTGGCCGGTTGGCAGCACCTTTTTACCCAGCGTGAGCTGGTAAGAATTCCACTTCAACAAAGCATTTAGTCCTGATCGTCCAATCAGCGCCGTTGCTGTCATCAGGCCGACCTTACGAAAAGCCTTGATATGATCGTGCTCTTGCTCTGTTTCAAACGCCAGCTCCTGCGCTAGCGTGCCGTAGCCCACAGCGTCAAATACGCTGCCAGTCACCTGGTTATACAGCACGGTTTCGGTTTCAGAATTGGAGATGTAGTTGTAGTTGGCAAACCAGCTGAGATGGTTTAGCGCTAGCCGCTGAGTTTCGGAGGCTTGGGCATACAGCGGGGTGCCATACAGCAGCGAGTGGCTGGGCTCACTCCACAGGCGATCGCGATTGGCCGCATAGGTGAAGCCTTGGCCAAGTGCTGCAATCTTCTCGGTATAGTCCGAGTCAGCGTTGTTGCGATAGGTTTTCTCTATAACTTTGTCGCATTTACCTGTTAAAGAACTTGCGACAGACCCTACTACAGGGCTAGCAGGCGGGCGGAGTAAAGTGGTCGCTCGTCTCATGGGTCAAACCTCTTAAAAGGTTACTGGGTAGATGAACTTAAATAGAAATAGCCAAAGATAGCTGAACTGAAGTGGAGAGAATTCTATTCTCTCTCCAAATAGCCAACCAGTGCTTCTATGGTGGGATAGTCGTACAGCACCGTTGGATCGATTTCTTGACCTAACCAGTCTTCCAGATCGCCTGTTAAGCCAATCGCCGCAGAAGAATCGAGGCCATAGCTGTCAAAGGGTACCGCTGTTTCGATGTCGTCTTCAGAAATGTCTAGCAGCTTAGCTAAATAGGTAATAATCCAATCTTGAATTTGCTCAGAAGTGATGCTGTCGGCGTCTAGTGAACTAGCGCCTGATTCAATCTTTCTCTCTGCGTCTCTACTGATTACTGAAGCCTGTTGATTAAACCCTGTCATGATACCTATCTCCTACAAGAAATGACTATTGGCGAGCTGAAGAGCGACTGCTTACCACCTGCAAAAGAGAACTGACCTCGGACTGAATTTTAATAAACTCAGATTTATGTTTGGGGTCTTCGCTCCACTCTTGAACAGCCGCTAGCTCTCCAGACAAAAAGAGATCGCGGCAGCGATAACGCTGAATTTTGCCGCTGGAGGTTTTAGGAATGCTGCCTGGCTTTACCAGTAACGTGGCGCATATCTGCAAGCTGTGGTCGGCGGCAATAGCCGTGCGAATGCACCCACTCACCGCTTTCACATCCAGCCTCCGAAGGTAGGTTCGCTCTATCTCAGAGACAGTTACCAAACGCTCAGCGCCCTTTTGCTTTATGGAAAAAGCAGCACTTCCGTTGGCTTTGATAGCCGGATGGGCTTTCTCTAGCGATCGCTCAATATCTTGAGGATAATAGTTCTGTCCCCGAATGATCATCACGTCTTTAATCCGCCCGGTGACAAACAGCTCACCGTCTTGTAAAAAGCCCAAATCTCCCGTACGTAAAAAAGGCCCGTCACCGGTATCTGCCAAGAAAGCTCTAAACGTCTTCAGAGTTTGTTCTGTCTTTTGCCAGTAGCCCTCAGCAACGCTCTTCCCAGCCACCCAAATCTCACCCACGCTTCCTGTTGAACAGGGCTGCTTCGTATCAGGATCAACCACGATTACCTTTTGGTCATGCAGGCTCTGCCCGCAACCCACCACAGCGTAGGCAAGCGGATCTTCCTTTCTTGCCTGCTTCACTCTGTTCTTCTTTAGTGACTCAGCTTCAACCTTTTCAACAACAGGCGCACTTACTTTAGATCCACCAGATACTATCAGCGTCGTCTCGGCCATTCCATAGCAGGGGTAAAACGCCTCCGGACGAAACCCAAAAGGGGCAAACATTTGTGTAAATTGACTGAGCGTTTCTGATCGCACTGGCTCTGCGCCTGTAAAGGCAACTTGCCAGCGGCTTAAGTCCATGCCCTGCAATGAATCGAGATTACCTTCGCGATCGCGCAATCCCTCGGCCTTACGAACACATAATTCATAGGCAAAGTCTGGCCCACCGCTGGTCGTCGCTCGATGACGAGAGATTCCTTCTAGCCAACGCAGAGGCTTTTGCAAAAAATCGACCGGGGCCATCAGCGTTACCGGAAATCCCCCGTACAGCGGCTGTAAAATGCCTCCGATCAAACCCATATCATGATACGGCGGCAACCATATGAACCCTCTGCTGTCGGGATCGCTATGGCCAAAGCAGCGATAGATGGCCGCTAAATTATGCAAGATATTTTGTTGGCTCACCATCACACCTTTGGGCGCGCCTGTAGAGCCTGATGTGTATTGCAAGAAGGCGAGTGAATTGTGTGTGAAGTCTCCTTTTGGGCTCTCTTCTGTAGGCGCGTTTGTGGCCAGCGTATCTATGGCTAGCCAGGGAACTTGCCCTAGTGGAGAGTCTAAATTAAACCAGCCACTCACCTTATGAGAGAGATCGGACGTTGTGAGTACGACGGTGGCATCTGCATCTTTCACAATCGCCTGCAAGCGTAGAATCGTTCGATTTTTCCGAGGGGGATAGGCTGGAACGGCTGTCACTCCTGCATAGAGACAGCCAAAGAACGCCGCTACAAAGTCGAGCCCTGGAGAGAACAGCAGCAAAGCCCTTCCACTGGTTGCACCCACCTGTTTTAGATGACGCGCTACTGTTTGGGCGCGCTTATGTAGCGCTTGATAAGTAAGCGTGTCTTCAACAATCTCTCCACGCCGTAAATACTGGTAGCCAACCTGATGAGGCTGTTGTTGGGCTCGATATGCTAGCAGTTCTACTAAACTCAAAAGGTTGGTTGGAATGGGAACCGATGAAACGGGTAATTCTGTTGTCATTGCTCCTGTTCCTAATTTTGTTGATAGTGCTGAGCTTAAAATCGTTAGAGAGGCGAGCATTCAGAAATTTCAGCTGTCAGCGAAAAATGGTTGAGCGGACTAAGGGAGTGGGGTCGCACTCCCTACAACTAGCCGACTACACAAAGTGAGCGCTATGCGCCAAGTTAATATGACCCACATTTTCTAAGGCGGCAATGCGATCGCCTTCAAAGAGAATTTGAGTGCTACCGCCATCTTCTTGCACGGTGTAGCGATCCGCAGAACCAAACAGAACCAGCGAGTCTTTGCCTACGGTAAAGTCAGAGACCACCGCAAAATCATTCAATCCTTTGGTCGCGTAGTACGCCTGATTAGCATCGCCCAGCACAACTTTGTCGTAGCCACTACCCGTGATGATAAAGTCTCTTTCGCCACGACCTGCGCCCTGGGCATCGGTGCCGTTGAGTACGTCGTCTCCTAGCAACCCGGTAACGGTGTCGTTGCCAATGCCGCCTTCTAGGGTATCGCCGTCTTCGCCGCCTATTAATATATCGTCGCCGTGTCCGCCAAACAGTTGGTTGTGACCGCTGCCGCCTTCTAGAGTATCGTTACCGCTGTCACCAAACAGCACGTCATCACCCTCACCGCCTTCAATTTTGTTGTCGCGAATATCGCCCGAAAGATTGTCGTCAAACTGGGTGCCGATAACATTCTCAATGCTATGAATCTCTTCCCGGCCGTAGATGGTATCAGCAAAGTCTTCTTCAAGATTTACTGTGACGCCAGCCTTACTGCTCGCGTAGGAAAGCGTATCTGTGCCTGAGCTGCCGTCTAGGGTATCTCGGCCATCGCCGCCGTCTAAAAAGTCATCTCCGGCGCCGCCTGTAAGGTCATCATCGCCCGCGCCACCGAAGAGATCGTCGTTGCCATGGTCTCCAAACATCCGGTCATTGCCGTCCCCACCGAAGAGAAAGTCATTGCCGTCGTCGCCTTCTAACAGGTCATTGCCGTCTTCACCGCGCAGCTCATCGGCACCGTCGCCGCCAAAGAGATCGTCGTGACCGAAACCGCCTTTGAGGATGTCGTTACCGCGATCGCCTGCAAGATCATCATCGCCAAAACCACCGTAGAGCGTGTCATCACCGTCAGATCCTTCTAGCTCATCGTGACCACTGCCACCGTCAAGAAAGTCGTTGCCAGCTTCTCCATCGAGAAAATCGTCGCCATCCTCACCGAATAATTTGTCGGAACCCTCTCCACCCAACAGGTGGTCGTCACCCCCTCTGCCAAAAAGATTATCGTCTCCGGCAAAGCCGTCAATCCAATCGCTATGGGCCGTGCCATAGAGGTGGTCGTAGCTGCTATCTCCTTCAATTCTGTTGAATGTAAAATATGCGAAAAAACTCATTAGTCTCAATCTCTCAAATACAGCCTAATACAGCGTAAGAACTTAAATAGCTGTCGCACTTGGATAAATAACTTACCTCTCAAGGTCTACTCTTTAGGAAAGGCGTTTAACCCATCCAAATGCTCATGCTAGGTAAAGATTATCACATAACTATTTAAGTAGTGCATAAATAGTTATGCAAACGTGCAAAATTGCTTTGTTAATAAAGCAGTTGTGCGGTGAGTGCCGTGGTTTTGAAGTCGGTATGATTTCGGACTAACCTGTAGCTAACGCGGGGCTTAATACGGAGTGCACTCAGCGCGGGGTATTCGATCCGTTTCACAATCCGTTTTACACAGAAGAGAAATGAGGAAGTTGCTGTGGAGTTGACTGCTGCGCTCAGGCAGGTAAATACCCTATTGATAAACAAGCGCGGTGCTGGTCTTAGAGATCCTGAAACCATCATTTTGCAGGGGACTTGGCAGGGACTTACGTATGAAAAAATGGCGGAGGGTTCGGAGTACAGCGTTAATTATTTGATGAGAGATATTGCGCCTAAGCTGTGGCGGCATCTTTCATCAACGTTGAATCGCTCTGTTGGTAAAACTAATTTTCGGGCTGCGCTGGAAAATTTTGCAGAGGCCAATCTATCAGCAGAGGCTGATGAGCTGGGTGCTTTAGATAGCGACTGGCTATCAGAGGTCGTAGAGGATGACAATCGCTCACAAAGCGTTCCAGCCGAAGTCCCCATAAGTTCTGCATCAGCCTCTTCTACTCTCTATGGCTATGAAAGTGAGCTGGCACAGGTGACACGGTGGCTAGGCACAGGTAGAACGAACCTTTTAGACGCTGCGCGCGCTTTAAAAGAAAACGGGAGTCCGGTTCGCATCATTGGGCTTTGGGGATTGAAAGGAATTGGGAAATCGTTGCTTTGTGAAACGGCAGTAGCTCAAGCTGATGCGCAGTTTGAGCTAGTCATTCGCAGCGCGTTTAAAGAGGACTGCTCGCTGGATGACTTTTGCGCCAGCATTTTAGCCAGCTTGGAGATAAATTTTCAACTGAAGCAAGCGGCTGCAACGCTATTGACCGTGCTGTCACAGCGGCAGCTACTGCTTGTGTTTGAAGGTATTGAAGCGATTTTTCAGCCGGGGGGGCTGGCTGGGGAGTATTTGCTGTCGCATCAAAACTACCGTGATTTTTTCCAATCGGCACTAGCAACCAGTCGCAGCTGCATCCTTATCACTGGCACAGAAAGCCCTGTGGACTGGGTGAGCCAAGACGGTCATAACCGTGCTTTGCGATCGCTATTACTCAGCGGGCTTGATAACGCCGCTGCAACCGAGCTGCTTGCGGGTGAATCGCTGCAACCCTCCGAACATTGGCCCGAGCTGATCGAACACTACCAGGGGCATCCGTTAGCGCTCAAATCAGCTGCCCGCGTTATTCGAGAAATGTTTAACGGCCGAGTAGATAGCTTCTTAGATCAGACCACTGCGCCTCTCAACAGTACGCTGCATCTCCTTTCCCCAGTTTTCGAGCGACTCAGTGACTCAGAAAACAACGTGCTTTACTGGTTAGCGAGCCAGGATGGCCCACTGTCTTTGGCCGCGCTTCAGCAAACCGTACAACCCACCCAGGGGGGAACGGCGCTTATCTCTGTTTTGGATTCACTAAAACAGCGCTCTTTGCTCAGCGTGCAGGTGACTTCAGAGCATCCCACATTCGAGCTACCAGCGCTGGTCAAAAGCTGCGCCGTTCAACAGCTGCTGGCAAAAATGACGGCAGGCGATACCGGGACTCACTCTCAGCACATTCCCACCCCTGCTCAGTTTCTCAACGCGTCTAGACAAAATCTCCTAACGCTCAGCTCGCCGGTTGCCCAGCCAGCGCATCTGAGCCAGTGGGTCGCCGGACGCTTTACTGCCGACTGGCATTCGCTCAATCAGCTGTTTGGGGGCGCTGCAAGGCCGACAGTACGGCTGAGAAATACCTATCATCTCAGAAATGAAACTTTCACGAAGCGATATAAGTCTATTGCCTTAAGCGGTGGTGTAGGTAGCTTGAAAGGGAGGGCAGAGGGGCCAGAAAGCGGGGCGACAGAAGTCATTGTTTTAGTGGCTGTTTCCCAGCAGGCAGAAGGGTTGTACGAGATTTGTGTGCAGGTTCAGCCCGCAAAAGAGGAAAAAGCGTTGCCTGAGGCGATCGCACTCAAGCTTTTAGACGACCAGCAAAGCGTTTTGGCAGAGGTTAACGCATCGCAAAGCGACACCTTTCTCCAGCTTCCCTATTTTCTCGGCAAGCAGAATGAGTCTTTTTCAGTAGAACTATCGCTGAGCCACCGCCACCACCGCGAGACATTCTTAGTTTGACTGGAAGCGCAACCTAGCAATCATGATAAAGATCATCCTGAATTTGGGTGGCGGCAGCTTAGCAGACGGGTGCTCGACCGTTATCGGTGAAGTGCTAGCATCCCAGGCGCTTACAGCCCCCAGAAGATTTACCGGGCAGCTACCGGCCGCACCCGCGCTAGCGATCGCCTTAGAGCAGTGGCAGCAACTCTACTATGCCTGCCATCAAGACCTTACCCTACGCATTCAGCTTCTCCAGCAGAGCGGTCTGTCCTACTCAGACACCAGATTTAGAGAGCTTTGTAGCCATGTAGATACCCAGCTCAACCAGTGGCTAGATACCCCAGAGTTTAGGCCTATCGATCGCATCTTAAGGCGCGAGCTGGCCCGCTGTGATCACGCTCAAATTATTTTAGAGACCCAAGAGACCCCGCTACAAAAACTACCCTGGCACCTGTGGAAGATTTTTGAGGAGTATCCCAACGCAGAACTCTCCTTTAGCACAGGTAATTGGAACGCAATCCCGTCGCGACTGCCCCCTTCTAAGCAGTCGCGTATTCTCGCAGCGCTAGGACACGGCAGCGACCTTGACTTAACGAGCGATTTGGCCGCGCTCAATCGTCTGCCCGAGGCTAACCTCACGGTGCTTAATGCGCCCAGCCTCAATCAGCTGCACGAAAAGCTTTGGCAGCCTGAAGGATGGGATATTTTCTTTTTCGCAGGCCATAGCCAAACCGAAAAGACTATCGGTAGGCTTACTCTCAATGAACAAGAAAGCCTCACCATTGAGCAGCTTAAGCATACGCTGAGCAAAGCAATTGAGCAGGGCTTAAAAGTAGCCATCTTTAATTCGTGTGATGGCTTGGGCCTAGCCCAGCAGCTTTCAGACCTACAGATTCCATACGTTGTCGTCATGCGCGAGCCGGTGCCTGATGAGGTCGCCCAACAGTTCGTACACTACCTGCTCTCTGCTTTTTCGGCTGGGCGTCCGCTTCATCTTGCGGTAAGAGAGGCCCGTCAGCGCCTGGCTGGCCTCGAAAATGAGATTCCAGGCGCGAGCTGGCTGCCGATTATTTGGCAAAATCCCACCGCCGCCGCCGTTTACTGGAAAGACCTACAGCAGCCAGCGCATTTTCCGGTTAGACAAACGCGTAGGCACTGGCGATCGCCGCTCGTAAAAAGTCTGCTGACAGGTGGCGTCGTTCTAGCCATGCGCGCCCTGGGTGTTTTAGAACCTGCGGAGCTGACGGCCTACGATCGCCTGATGCGACAGCGGCCTATAGAGTCGATTGATTCTAGAATCGTCACGGTCGAAATTTCAGAAGAAGCCACTAGCACCTATGGCTATCCGCTGCCAGACGAGATGCTGACGGCGCTCATTGAAAAAGTGAACCAGGCTGAACCGTTGGCCGTTGGGCTAGATATTCACAGAGCTAAGCCTCGACCCGCTGGGGATTTGGTTAAAGATCTGGCGCTTGTGAAGAATACCCCTGTTTCAACTACGAACTTTGATAGTGAAGACACTGGCTACACCCGCTTTCTTCAGCAGGTAGAAGATAATCCCAACCTATTTCTGGTGTGTTCTTACGGCAGTCGTGACGAAAACTATCAGGTGCCACAGCAGCTTTCCGAAAGGGTGCGTAGTGAACAAGTGGGCTTTAGCGATCTGCCAGTAGATATTGATCGCAGCAAAATGAAGCCTTTCAGTATTGGCCATTCTGCTTTGCCTAAAGTTAATGCCGGACTCACTGGCCTAATTTCTGGCCCAATTTCTGATTCAGCGTCCGGTTCAATGCCCGGTTTAATGGCTGGCGCGACCCCTGAACTAATCTCTGGGGCTGCTTTAGGCGCTGCTTCAGGCGCGATCGTGCGCCGCCATCTGCTTTCCTACGATCCTACGTTTTCTCCTACGCCTTCTAACTGCACAACGCCTTATAGCTTCAGCTTTCAGCTTGCCTACCAGTATCTCTACGAAAAGGGCATAGCGCCTTTGGCTGTTACCGAAGATGAACACTGGCAGTTTGGAGAGGTGGTGTTTGAGTCCTTGCCTCAGCGGTTCGGCGGCTATCAGCATTTAGAAACGCCCAGCAGCCAGCTCTTGCTGAACTACAGAGCGAATCAACCGGCTCAAAAGATTTCTTTTGAACAGCTATTCTCAAACAGTTTTGACCCGCAGATAATGCAGGATCGGGTGGTGCTTATTGGCTACAACGCACCGGTTGCTAAAGACTACTTTGATACGCCTTATGGCCCTATGCCAGGTACTTGGGTTCATGCGCATATGGTGAGTCAGCTGCTGGGCGCTGTATTAGACGAGCGCCCGCTGATTCAGGGACTGCCGCAGTGGCGAAGTTTTCAGTGGGGAGACATGGTATGGATTTTGGTATGGAGCGGCTTGGGCGGGTATGCCTGTTACGTTAGCAAGCGTCCTTTGCCTTGGTTGCTAAGTATGTCTGCCATGCTACTGCTGCTATATGGCACGTGCTGGTTGGCGTTGGTTTATGGGTTATGGTTGCCTCTGGTGCCGACTGGCCTAGCTACGGTGGGGTCTACTGCCATGACGGGATTAAGACCAAAGCACGGCTAGCGCCCAAACCTAGCGCCCTTAGAAAACATAAGTTTTACCGATCTTGCCAAGCATACTTAACAGGCCAAGCATACTTAACGCACTTATATTGTGTGTAACCTTTATTGTCAGTGTATTTACATAAGACCTTGAGAAGTATGTTTAATTTTGCTTTGTCACTGATGTCCTGTTCCGTCCTGTTAGGGCTTGCTGTTTCGACGCCTGCGGTGGCGCGCGATCGCCCAACCAATTCAACCGCTGCCAGACCTGCTTCTACGGCCACGCAGCCAGCAATCCGCAATCGATCTTCACCCCGTCGCCCCACGCCCCCCCGTCGCTCAAACCGATCCCCTCACTCCACCTCGTCCCGCCGTCCTGCGCCACCACGCCGCCTGCCGCCCAATCAAATTCAGCCTGGAGGCGGACTCGACGCTGCGGCTCAAGCCTGTGACCCCGCTAATAGCCCGCTAACGGCCCTCGTTCCAAAAGCCAATCCGGTGTACACCACAAAGGCGCATCCCACGTTCCTGTTCCACATCTCTGATGATCCTGACCAGCTGACACGCGCAGAATTTATGCTGCTCAGCAGTGATGAAAAGCGCGAGATTTATGCGGTCGAGTTTATTCCTGAAAGTGCTGGCGTTGTTAGCGTTTCGCTGCCCGCTTCTACAGGCTCTGGGCTGGCAGTAGATGAGGCGTATCACTGGTATTTGAATGTGTATTGCCAAAATTCAGACACCGTTATCGGCGTCAATGGTTGGGTAGAAAGAGTATCGCCACTTAGTCGTATAGAAGCGATATCAACAGGTGCTGCGTTGACAGGCACCGCGCTCACTGAGTCTGGTTTGCCGACTACTGGTTTGCCGACTATCTGGTACGACGAAATGGCCCGTCATGCCGCAATTTTAAGCACAGGCGAAACGGATAATGCTGATCTTAACGTGCAGAGAAACTTGGCTCAGCGGCGTTGGACACAGTGGCTAGAAGCTATTGGCATAGGCGACATTGCTAGCAGACCGGTGGTCGGCCCTGTTGTGCCGCTGCCCGTTCCCAAAAGCTACAGCCAGTTGCCGACCAAGACATAGGACGCCCAGTAGTAGGGGGCCAGATAGCCTGCCTCATTGAGAAGTGTTTTTTGTGCCTGCTGTAAGGCTTGAGCTTTGGTACGTCCTTGATTCAAGCTTTGATAAAAATCTGCCATGAGCTGAGTATTTGCCCCGTCGTCTGCTCGCCATAGTGTCGAGAGCGTGCTGCGTGCGCCTGCTCGTACCGCAATGCCTGCTAAACCTAGCACCGCTCGCTGATCGCCCCGGGCCGTTTCACAGGCGCTCAAAACCAGCAGCTCCAGCGGCTCGGCCCGTTGAGCACTGGCCGACTGTACGAGTTCACTAAGCTCATTTGCCGTAATGCCATCGCCATAGGCCACCAAAAAAGTCTCTGCCGGGTCAGCGCTAAATACGCCGTGGGTTTTCCAGTGGATAGCCGAATACTGTTGAGTCGCTAGCTGTTGGGCAATGTTCGCTTGGGTAAAGGCTTCGTTCAGCAGCGGCGGCGCGACGGTGAAGGCCTCTGGAATTTGGTTGAGTTCTGCCTGAACGAGTTCGATGGGTGGAAACTGCTGCCCTCGTACCGTTTGGGGTAGGCCGATGCCGCCTCGGAGTATTTGGAGCTGCTGCTGCGTTTTGCGTGGGGCAAAAAGATTGAGCTGAGGGGCGATGGCGATCGCATAGTCTTTTTCGACTAAATACTGCTGGCCGTCGTAAAGCACGCCCATCGGGATATTTCGCAGCGCACCGTCCGGGACAAACACCAGCGTTTGAATTTGCTTATTTTCTGCCAGCATCGGCGCTAGCGGTGCTATTAACCAGTCGTAGAGCCGACTTGCACTATCCAACACGGCGGGCGTTTTTCCTGGCAGGGTTAAATTCGTTCGCAGGTCACGCAGGGTTGCTTCTATTGTTGACTGCCGCACAGGCACTGAAACGTATCTCAGCGGCTGCTGCGGAATTGCCAAAATGATTGCTAGCTGATCGGGCAAAATAATCGGGTAAATTTTCGCGGCCTGCGGATCGATTTCACCCTCGTTAAGGTTGACCAGTTGGGAAAGATTGCAGCCTAAAAAGTTCTCTAGCTCCGTTAGTTGCAGCGCGTCTAGGGTATTAACTGCGGCCTTTAAAGACTGTTGTTCTTTGGCTGACTCTACTGTGCGATCGCCAGCTGACTGACGCAGCAAAAGCGAGACATATTCTCTATAAAGCGGCTCTACGTTGTCGCGAAAAGAAAACTGCACCTGTGGGTCGATCACCAGTAAATTTTGACGAACTGCATCCAAAGAGGCGATCGCCTGCTGGTAAGCCAGCAATGCTGGCTGCCCTACCTGGTTCTGGTCACGGTCTTCATACAGCCGACCTAGCTGCCACTCCCAGCGATACGCCGCATCCGGCAGCTGCTTATCTTCTAGTAAGCGCAGCGCCTGTCGCGTCAGGGCGATCGCCTCTTCCCGCTGCCCTGATAGTTCATAGGCATGACCCAGCTCTCCCAGGGCGTAAGACTCCAACAGCGGATCTGACAGCGCCCGAGACTGTTGAATGGCTTGTGATAGAACCTTTCCTATGGCAGTCCACTGCGGCTCATTGGCTGTGATAGAGGCCGCTATCGCTGTTTGCGATCGCTCATTTTGCCATTCCTGGCGAATACAGGAGACAGAATTTGGCGCTTGTAAGCAGATTAGGCTGTGAGCGTAGCTGATATAGGCTTCTACATTGGCGCGCCCAGACGGTAAATCACTTAGGCTAATCTGCGGCCACAAAGCTTGAGCGGCCTCTAACTGCCCCATTTCAATGAGGTAGCTCAGCTGATTGAGTTGGGCCTGCGCCTGTAGTTTTGGGCTGCTACTGACGGACTCGTACTGTAATAAAGCTTCTGACGCCTCGGTCTGTGCCTGCTTTGTTTTACCGATAGCCATTGTTCGATGGCTGAGCTGTCGCAGAGTATGGCCGAGCTCTAGCGCTACTAGCGATCGCTCCGTTGAAGCTTCTAAAGCGCCCAGCTCAGCGGCAGGTGCTAGGTTGGCCGCTTGCCATCCTGCTATCAGAACAGCTTGTGCCGTAGAAAAATCGCCTACGCGACGAAAGGCTTTGCCCAGCTCACGGGCAGCGGCTAAGCGCAAGCGGGGTGAAAGCTGATCGAGCGACTGAGCTAAACCAGTGAGCTGCCGTAAGGCCGCAGCGTTAAATCCTAGCTCTTGACGGGCCAGGGCTTGATTGATTTGGCTTGAGATGAGTCCCGAATCTTGCCCTGAATTTTGCTCAGCGTCTTGCTCAGAACTTTCTGGGGCTCGGGCTTCAGCCTCGCGGTAGTGCTTTTCAGCCTGCTGCCAGTGCGCTAACGCCTGTTGGGTTTGCCCTTGCTGCCAGAACATTTGCCCCTGACGGTTCAAAATCCGTGCCGATATTTCCCAGTAAGCGAGCGTTTGTGTGGGCCAATTTTGAATGATGCTCAGGCTCTCTTCCAGCTGTTGCTGCGCCTGTGTGTGTTGTCCTAGCGCTTCGTAGGCGGCTGATAAGTTGTTGAGCAAGTAGGCCCGCGTGAGGAGGTTTTCGGGCGCTGAGCTGAGTGTGAGCAGGGCAGTTTGCCAGTGGGCGATCGCCTCCGAAAACTGACCGCGTTGATAGGCAGTGAGTCCCAACTGTAATGCTTGCTGCCATGGAGAAGGCGCATCCGTTTGGGCGAGCAGTGCGGCGTCTTGACTAAGACTCATCTCTGCATCTACCGGCATGTTTGGAGGACTATTTGGGGATGTTGCAGCGGCTGGCTGATGGCTGGTAGCTCCGGTTAGCCAGAGGCTAATCAGCAACAATATTAGCCACAGTTTTCGGCTGAGCTTTTGCTTGAGCGATCGCCCTCTATAGCGCCTGCGCTGCTTGCTCACGACTGCCAACTCAAACACCTCGCATTTTGCTCATCCGGCACCGCTGCTAGTAGCACGACTTCCCCCCGCTCATTCTTTTGCCATTCGCGCGCTTCGTTAATAGCCGCGCCTGCTGCATCGGTGTCTATCGATAGGCTTATAGGTATAGAGACATCGGCCAAGCTGTCTCGGCTGTTGAGCACGCCATAGGGATTAGTGCTAATGCCGCCGCGCCCTGACTGCACGAAGCGGCCAGTAAGACGGCCTGTGCGATCGCTCTTGGGAACGCAGCCCTGCACCACCTCAGCAACTTCTGTAGATTGAGACAGCGTTTCTATCGTCGGACGCACCTCCGAATCCACCGTTTCTAGGCGTGTTTCTCCAGCCACCCCAAATTCTGAACTGGCCGTAATGTCACTTTTGTCTGTCAGGGTAGGCCGCGCCGCAAAGCCCAATATGCTCTGCGCTGCAATCGTCACCTGGCCCCCGTTGCCAAAGACTGAGTTGGCCGTAATGTCGCTATTTTCAGCGGGCACCGCGACGACAAAGCCGGTGGTCGCGATATCGATATTGCCACCCGTCGCTGAATTGGTGGCGTTGGTGGTAATGCGGCTACCTTCACGCAAGGCTAACAGGTCAGTGTCGATGCGAATGTTGCCGCGATCGCCTGCTGCGGTATCGGCACTCAAGAAACCGCGATCGCGCAGCATAATATTCGCTGCGCGTATCTGCAAGTCACCCGCGGCTCCCTGCCCCGGTGGAATCGGTGAATTCTCACTGCTGGCAAAATTACTCACGCTCAACGCCGCTCCTGACGCTACCACCACCGTGTCTGCGTCTACTCGCAAATTCCCCCCAGACCCCGTACTCCCAATGGCCGTTGCAAACAGGCCGCTGCGTCCCTGCTCCGTGCGTCCAGACGCCAGCACAGCCCCCCCTTTGATAATCAAATCGCCTGCGGTTCCTGGCCCGGCCGTACTCGTCGCAATTTGCGCACCGTCTAATATTTGAAGGCGATCGCTTTCAATAGAGAGCACGCCGCCCCGGCCAGCAGCTCCAAAACTCACCGTTGTGAAAATACCGCTTGGGCCTTCTAAAGGTGAAAAGCCAGCCACCGTAATCTCTTCTGAAACAATGCTCAGCGCCCCGGCATCACCCGCGCCAAAGGTTCCAGTCGAAATTTCAGCGCCATCTGTAACCCTCACCCGATTTGCATCAATAGTGATGCCTCCACCCTGGCCTCCACCCTGGCCTCTGGCCTCCGGCCCCATTCCAGACTGTATAAGCGTTGGCGTTACCAGCAGAGGCGGTGCGCCATCTGTTACGACAGGCGGCGCTGGTGAAGGCTCAGAAGGTGCTACTAATAACGGTTGACTGGTGCCCTCTAAGCTCACTCGATTTGCATCAATAGTGATGTTACCTGCGGTTCCTGTCCCCAAGCTTGTCGTAAAGGCTTGTGCTCCCCGTGTCATCACTAGGTGTTCGGCAGAAAGAGCCAGCGTTCCGGCGCTCCCACCGCTTACAACATCAGAAATTGCAAACAGTCCGCTCGGCCCCAATGCAGATCTCCCGCTCAATAAAAGCGTCTCTGCTGTATCAATTTGTAATCGTCCTGCATCGCCCGACCCAAATGTACTTGCCCCGATTTGACCCCCATCATCAACTCGCAAGTTTTGAGCCTGCACGGCCACTGTCCCACCACCACCGGCTGCATCCGGGCCCACATCAACAGACAGATAGCTGTGAAAAGGAGGCCTAGCTGCATCGAGGGAAAATCCGCTGACGCTCACTGTTTCTTCAGCTGTTATGGCAATCAAACCGCTCGGCAAACTGCTGGTTGGCGCAAGCTGTGAAGGCGACTCAACACTCGGTAAAGTCTCAGCTAGCACCGCTGAGCTGCCCATAACAGAAATGTTTTGTCCGCGCAGTGTAATTTGTCCTGGAGTGCGATCGCTGACTTCTAATACTGAGCGATCGGTCAGTTCGATATCGGCAAACTGTTGAACCTGGCTATAGCCAAGGGGCGAGCCTTGATTGAGTTCAACGGCTCCTGCGGTGACACTGCCAATTTCAATCTGGCCTGCAAGCGCGCTCAAGCTCCCACCAGCCAGCTCTACACGATTGCCAATGAGTGCAATCGTTTCTCCTGGACGAACCGCAAGCGGTGAAGTTCTCTGCTGAAAGACACGATTCACAAAGGCAGATGCTGGCGTGCTGGGAGAGCCAAACGTTAGAAAATGCTCCTGCGCCTTGGACGGTGATAGACTCGCTCGGCATATCAGCTAAAAATCCGAGGCCGATAGGTGAACTAACCGAAAGCAAGCTATTACCTACCGGCGTTGCCTTACCGGTTTGGAGCACTTGCCTATTGCCAAAATCGATTTGGCTGGCTGTACTTGCGACAAAAGCGCCCCCCAGATTGAGCTGGGCCGTAGGGCCGAAGCTAATGCCGCCAGGGTTGATGAAAAATAGGTTAGCTTCGCTGCCTGCGCTAGTGTTGAGGGTGCCGTTGATGAGCGTGCGATCGCCTCCCGTCACGCGCACCACAATGTCATCTACGCCGGGATCAACAAACAGCGCCGACTGCTGGCTATTAGCTAGCGAAAATTCTTGAAAGCTGTGCAGCAAGGTGCTCCCGGCTGCATTCAAGGTTCCGCCTGTAAGGGCACAAATCGGCCCTAAACAAGGGGCTGTTTCTAAGCCGTTGACTAAGCTCCCTAAGCTCCCATCTCCCGAAATTTGTGTAGACATTTGTGCAAATGTAGGCCTAGCGCTCAGCACTGCGTCTGCTAAGAGACAAGCGCCTGTGCCCGCCGCTATTTTCAGCAAAACCTTTCCGGCTCTCTGCTGGGTGTCTGTCATAGAAAAGAATAGAGCGCAGGTCATAGTAACGATGAGGCCCCTGTTGAAACGTCTTAAGCGCGGATGGCCTGACTAGGCCTGATTATGCTGACTATGCCTAACTGTGTAAGAGCCCAAACGCGAATGGCTAAGCTAAGAAACGGGCCAAACAGCTGTCGCCATACAAGCGAGCAAGCTTTTATCAGAATTGATACATAAACAAAATCGTTGAAACAGTATAATTACACAAATAAATCAGCTAAATCCATTTAGTCTAAAGATGCCGACTGACGTAAGCCTATCTTTAGCACATAACTTTGATGCGAAATGCAAAGCTTTTATTCGTCAAAACATCAAATATAGTTGATGGTATCAAAAGAAACTTATGGATTATCCATACGTCATGTTGTATGGATGGAAGACCTATACAGCTTCTTAGCTAATTAACTAAAAAGACGAATACCCAAGAGAGGGTGTCTGGCTCCTTTAAAGTACGTTTCTCCTATGTCTAAGCTACCCTGCTGTGTTGTCCTATCGGTTGCCGCTGCCCTAGCGCTTCCAGCCGCCCTTGCTGTTGCGCTTCCCGTACAGGCACTAGGGTTCCAATTTGATTTTGGAGCCAATACCTCTGACGAATTTCAGGCGGCTACCCGAGAAGCTGCTGACCTATGGTCGTCTGTACTTAAAGATGATGTCACCGTCAGCTTACGCTTCGAGTACACCGATCTATCTAGGGCCGGAGGCGTGTTGGGCGGCGTGCAGCCTGGAAAAATTAAGGTCAAGTACGAAGACTATGTAGATGCTGCGTTTAATGATGCGCGCTCTAGTCAGGATTTTGCGGGAATTAGCAGTTTGCCGCTTTCTGCAAAGGGACGCGAGACCCTACAGAGCTTTCAGTCAGGCGATATCGGCGCGTCTAAAGTAGAGCTAGCGTCCAAAGAGTTTGCCTTCTTGATGGACGGGCAGTTTGCCAAAGGAAATGCCGGAGGGAACGGTTCAAAACGTACGCGGCCAGACTTTTTGGACAACAATGGCAATAACAATAATAAGAACGTGCTGGTCACGCGCGCACAGGCCAAAGCGCTAGACCTGCTAGATAGCGATAAAAAAGGCCTAGACGGACTTGTTAAGATCAACAGTAGCGTGGCTTGGGACTTTGATCGCAGTGATGGAACTGATGGCGATCGCTATGATATTTCTTCAGTGCTTCAGCACGAAATAGGCCACGCGCTCGGCTTTGTCAGCGGCGTAGATGCGTTGGATTTTCTATCGTCTACGAGTGAGCCAGTTGATATTGAAGAGAATGATTTTTCCTATCTCACGCCGCTAGATTTTTACCGCTATTCTACTGAGAGCAGTGAGCTGGGCGTTTCAGACGTGACGCTTGGTGGCAGCGAAAAATACTTTTCTCTTGACGGTGGAGAAAGCGCCGTGACCGATAAAACCGGACAGCGTGCTTATTTTTCTACAGGCAGCTACGGAGTTGATGGCGATGGTTACCAGGGCAGTCACTGGAAGGCGAATAGCAAACCGTTGGGCATTATGAACCCCAATCTTCAGCTTGGCCAGTCTATTGACATTTCTGATCTTGATATCACGATGCTCGATGTCGTGGGTTGGAATACAAGAGATACTGATGCTGAACGAGCCGCCGCAATTGGATTTGATTGGAAAGCTTTCAATGATGGGCTTCGGGCCGATCGTCAGCAGCTTACGCGCACGCTGGTAGCGCAGTGGAGTCGCGATATCTCAAATGTAGAGGCTGCACTAGCAGATGCGTCTGCTCCGCTAGATCTTAAGTTTCGACAAAAGGTTCAAGACGCGTTTGACGAGCTGTTTGAAAAGCTCTCTGGAGAAAGCGAAGCTAAAAAGCGTAACGAAGCACTCAGCAAATTCTATAAGGAGATAGACAAAGAATCTGAGAAGCGAGATAAGTCTATCGGAGACCTGCCAAAAGAGATTGTTAAGGTAGATGAAACCGTTCGTGAATGGCTGGATTTACCTGCTGACAAGCTAGCTGAAGAGATTCGAGAGGCAGACGGTAGCACGATGAACCGCTTCTCGAACATCGTCAAATCACTACCCGAAGATGATCGAGACGACATTGAAGATACGCTAGAAGACGCGGCCTCACAGCTCGTTGATAATCCTGGCAAGCTGGTGAGCGATCTGCTAAAGACCAGTGGCCCCGCTAATCCTATCGGTTGGAGCTACTTGCGATGGTGGTGGTGGTGGCAGCAAGACGACAGTGGCACTGACGGGGGTAGACCTGAAGGCAAATAATAAGGCGGAGAAATTACAGGGCCTATATTATTCTCAGGCAGCAGCCAGTTTTATAGCGAATACCAAGCCGAATGAATCAACTGCCCTCGGCTCATCTAACACCGGTCTTTTCGCCTTCAATTCTAAACAGAGTAAAAGCGCCGAAGATATTCCAGAACCTTCTTCAGTATTGGCCATATTCGGCATAGCCGCTATCGGCGCTAGCCTTGTCAGAAGAGAAAAGAGAAGCTAGGCCCCTGGTGCTCCAGCGCTAAACGATATGCCGTAGCCTCTGCTTATATCCAACCCAGTGCACGACAGCAAATGTTGCCATGCACTGGGTACTGTCGCTGATGGGCACACAAGGGATGATACATAACTATTTATGCCTCCAGTGTTGCCTTTGACTGTATTTGTATGTATTATAAATGCCAGCGTTGCACGAGTGCATACGTAGATGCGTCTTAAGAGGCTTGGATAATGGCAGACAAATTTGTTGTGAATGTTGTTACCGGTCAAGGCGGTGGCGGGCACCACGCAACCTATCTAGCCCTGCGAGCAGCCGCTATGCAGCGAAATCTGCCGTGGGAGTTTCAGGTGACTGATATGGATGAAATTATCACGGAACTTTCTGAGGCTGGACAGGTAAAGAATGCCTATGAGATGTTTGGCTTTTCTGGTCACGATCTCTATAACCTGATGGTGAAGGGCGGTTGGACATGGCTGTGGCCGCTAAAAATGCGTCTTAATAAGCTGCTGGTGAAGTTAAACTACAACGTCGGCGTGCGCGTGTTTGAGAAGCACTGGCGACAACAGAAGCCTGATTTGGTGGTTTCGGTGATGCCGCTTTACAACAAGGGGCTATGGGAGAGCTTGCAGCGCGCTCAGTTTGGCACACCCTATGTCACGGTGCTGACTGATTTTGCAGATTGCCCACCTGCATTTTGGTTCGACCCAGAGACCGGCGGTGAGTGGGTTTGCGGCTCACAGCGCGCGGTGGATCAGGCCAAATCGCTTGGTATTTCTAGCTCACGTCTTAAGCTAAGCTCTGGACTGGTTATTCACCCTCAGTTCTATGCTGATAGTGCTTTATCTCTTCACACGGCGGCCCCTTCGGCATCGCCTTTATCAGCAACAGAATTAGCGGCAGAGTCAGTTGCATACAAAGCTAGCCAGCGAGAGCAGCTGGGACTAGCAGCCAATTGCTTGACGGCTATTGTTATGTTTGGCGGCAACGGCTCTAAGCAAATGGTAAAGATTGCTCAACAGCTTGAAAAGTTTGGAGAGAACCTTCAGATAATTTTTGTTTGTGGCCATAACCAGGCCTTAGCGGAGCAGCTGAAATCCTATACAGGCAGTCAGAAACGGGCTGTTGTTGAATTTGTCGATGAAATATCGCACTACATGCGTTTGAGTGACTTTTTTATTGGAAAGCCAGGAAATGTCAGCGTGAGCGAAGCTTTGGCTATGAACCTTCCAGTGGTGACAGCCTGTAATTTTGCAACTATGAGCCAAGAGCGCTATTGCGCAGAGTGGGTGCTAGAACAAAATGTGGGCATTGTTTTATCTTCTTTCAACAAGGTTGATCAAGCGATCGCACAATTACTTCAGCCAGACGCCTTAAAACAGTATCAGGCTAGCTTGGCTAAACTCAATAACCAGGCTGTTTTTGAAGTGATTGACTTGCTGCAAGCTACGCTTCAAAAGAAAGTGCCTGAACAGGTGCTGACAACTTCTAAGTCTCTTTAAGAGTAGTTTCTTTCTCTCCTATGACCGCTTAAGTATTAGAACCCTCACAGCATAGGAAATGATGACTTTTATCTCGCAATCTAAGAAGCCTTTGCCTGTGCAGCCGCTGCCTGTGCCGTCAGCGTTGGGCCATGACTTAAGCCGTAATGAGATTGCGGCCTGTATTGGGCCTTTAATAGCTGAACTACCTGATAACAGCTTAGCTTTATTTGGCAATGCTCCCGTGCGATCGCGCCCCTATCCAGACTGGCCGGTTTTTGATGAACGCGACGTTACCGCAGTCGCTAGTGCTGTTCGCTCAGGCGAATGGGGCGGAATGCCTCGCTCTGGAAGCCGCGCTGAGGTTTTTGCCCGGGAATTTGCAGTGATGCAAGCGGGAAAAGGAGAGAGTACCTATCCTGTTTTGGTGGCTAACGGTAGCTTGACCCTGGAAGTGGCCCTAAGAGCGGCAGAGATTGGCTGGGGGGATGAAGTGATTGTTCCAGCCTATACTTTTCAGGCAACGGCGGCAGCACCGATGGCCGCTGGCGCGATTCCTGTCATTGTTGATATCGACCCCGACACTTACTGTATTAGCCCAACGGCTATTGAAGCGGCTATTTCACCAAAGACAAAGGCGATTATTCCGGTGCACTTAGGGGCGCAAATGGCGGATATGGATGAGATTATGGCGATCGCCCAACGCCATAATCTCATCGTGATAGAAGATTGCGCGCACGCACACGGTGCTCAGTGGAAGGGCCAGGGAGCAGGCACTATCGGAGACTTTGGCTCCTTTAGTTTGCAATCGAACAAAATACTCACCACGGGAGAAGGGGGTGTTTTGCTGTGTCGCACGCAGGCACTTGCCGCACGCGCCCAAAGTATCGTCAACTGTGGCCGGATACCTCAACCCTCTACGGTCGATGAGGAATCAACACATCCTTTATCGACAATTCTCGAAAAATTTATCAACTTTAACGGGCAAGAGCCTGCTTTTTCTATGGGTGCAAACTACCGCATGACTGAGCTTCAGGCGGCACTGGGAAGTGTTGCCCTAGAGAGATTTCCTGATCAGGTCTCTAACCGTGAGAACATGCTCAACTATTTAGAATCTCAGCTATCGATAGTTCCAGGCATTAGGTTGTTAAAGCGTGAGCCGCGTCATACAAGGCGATCTTTCTACCGCTATATTTTTGCTATTGAGCCGTCTGTGTTTGGGGCCGCTCACGATGAGGTTTGTCTGGCGCTTCAGGCTGAAGGCATACCTTGTACGACCGGATATCGGGCGATGCATCGTAATTCTCTCTTTCAACCGCAGCGATCGCGCCTACCTGTACCCAGTGCCTTCCCTGAGCGATTTAATCTAGAAGACTTACGCTTTCCCGAAGCAGAACGAGCCTGTGAGCAAGCGGCGATTTGGCTAGATGAATCGGTATTTAGAGCGGGCAAAAAGGGCATTGACGATGCGATCGCGAGCATACTGAAAGTACAGCAGCAAGCCGCTATTCTCACTGCCGCCAAAAGCGCATTTTTAGCCAGGGTGCAGCCATGATAGACGCCGTTAATGTGAGCGTTCTCGTGCTGCGAGGTGGCGGCGGTCACTATGCAACCTATCTAGCACTGAATGCTGTATTGGCGAAACATCGTCCTCACTGGCATCTGACGCCAATTTTTGCAGATACTTTAGGCCAGGAGTCTCAGCGCCGAGTAACGGGCCAAATTGCTCAATCAATGGGCGCCGGCTCAGACATATTTTACGACACCATCTTAAAAAATGGCTTGGGTTGGATTCATCTAATCACCGTCCATATCCATAAGCTAATTACTCGACTCAGGCATAGCCTAGACGTAAGCCTGCTAGCCGAGATTTGGCGTCAGGCTCCCCCGCATCTGCTGATATCTGTTGTTCCTTTCTACAATCGAGCGTTATCAGATAGTGTTCGAGCTGCTGAATTAGAGATTCCGGTTGTAAGCTTGCTAACCGATTTTGCCGATAGCCCGCCTGCTTACTGGGTAGCGCCGAGTACGGATAACTATCTTCTGTGCCCGACAGCGAAGGCGGTTGAGCAGGCGATCGCTAGCGGCGTAGACCCTAGCCGAGCGATTCAAACCTCTGGCCTGGTGGTTCATCCTAAATTTTATGACGCTCACGATCGAGATTTGGATGATATGCGATCGCGCCTGGGCCTATTGCCCAATCGCCCAACAGGACTTGTTTTATTTGGCGCAAATGGCTCTAAAGTCATGCTGGAAATTGCTAAACAGCTAGCGGCTTTGGGTGACCGGCTACAGATAATCTTTTTATGTGGACGGAATCAGTCTGTAGCTGATGCGATCAGACGGTTACCTGGCGACCAAAAAAGGGTCGTTGTCGGCTTTACCACCGAGATTTCCGACTATATGCATCTGGCAGATTTCTTCATTGGCAAGCCAGGAAACGTGAGCGTGAGTGAGGCATTGGTCATGAACTTACCCATCATCACAGAGCGTAACTGGCTGACGCTGCCTCAAGAGCGCTACGCGGCTGACTGGATTGAGTCTCGTCAGGTTGGATTGAGTATTTCTACCTTTAAACAGGTTCGCCGCGCTGTAGAAACTCTGATTGAACCGGAGAACTTTGCGCGCTATCAGGCGCAGGTGAGAAAGATTAATAATCAGGCTGTATTTGAACTTCCTCAGCTACTCGAACAAATATTAGAACAAACTTTAAAGCAGGAAAACGTGACATGGAATCAGCCCTGTTAACCAGCCACTCTTTGCGATCGTCTATCAAAAGTGCAGTGGGTCTCTATCAGTTCTCACCTCAGATGGTTGCTCGCCCCAAAACTGAAGCAGACATTGTTCAAGTTGTTCAGTATGCCGGCCAGCAAGGGCTTAGAGTTCGTGCTATTGGTGCACTGCATTCGGCTGTTCCACTGCCTGCCACAGAAGGCATTTGCATCAATCTGGAAGACTATAACCAGGTGCTCAGCGTAGAAGGTCACAGGGTTACGGTGCAGTCGGGTATTCGCTTATGGCAGCTCAACAACTTTTTGGCCGATCAAGGACTTGCGCTGCCGACGTTGGGAACGATTGCCCAACAAAGCGTAGCTGGCGCTATTTCTACAGGGACGCATGGTGGGTCTTTACATCGAACTAGCTTAAGTGGTTACGTGCAGGCTGTTGGCATTGTGCAAGCCAATGGAAAGGTCGTTGAAGTTGATCGTTCAGAGACGCTGTTCGATGCGATCGCTATTTCTCTAGGCGCACTCGGCATCATCTCTACGGTCACTTTTCAGTGTGTACCCGCATTCTCACTACAAACCAAAGTAGTCTCTGTGCCCGTAACAGAGTTAATAGAAACCTTTGACGCTATTCACCAGCAAAACCAGTTTGTTGATATTCGCTACTCACCCATTACCGATCGAGCCCATTTGGCCTTAATCAATCCTACCGCTCAGCCTTTAGCTGAAAACCGGGGCTGGCAACCTGCTCAAACCCATCCGTGGATGCAATCTCTGGTCGATAACATCAACAAAGTCGCCCAGCGACTGTTTCTAACTCACAAATTTAACTGGCTACAGCGTTGGGGCATTCAGCGCTACGACCAACACATTTACCATCCTGTCTGCGGTCGCAGTGATTTTGTGCTGACTCACTTCGACATCACGTCTACAGATTTGCTTGCAAACGAAGCGCGTAATGACTTAGATCCTGTTGCAGATATGGAAGTGGCGATTGCTTATCGGCATGCTGGTAAAGCGATCGCGGCTCTCCGCAACTATTTTCAAAGCACTCAAGAATTTCCCAGCATGCACATTCACCTCCGCACGCAGGCCGCCGAGTCTTTTTGGCTGAGTCCTACCTGCGGCGAGCCTATCTGCTGGATTGAGTTTTGGGAATATCCCCGTACGGGAAAGTTCTTTCAATCCATGCGGGGTGTCCTTAAGCCTTTCAGCCCTCGCGGTCACTGGGGAAAGCAGCTACCAGCCTCGCCAGTGGAGCAGTACGACCGGTGGAAAGACTTTACAAATCTTCGACGACAGTGGGATTCCCAAGGTCTGTTCTCAAACGACTACCTCGACGGTATTCAACCCTATGCCGCCAGAGAACTGCAATCAATACATCTCTCATAAAGGCCTGAGTGCTAACCATGACACAGCTTCAAGAGTCTTCTCATTCACAGACTGTTCATGCCCCTTTACCTAACAGCATCAAAAGTAGTGTTTTAATTGCAACCTGTCTAGCCCTTTTTATGACTAACTTTGACGGCACAGCAGGCGATGTTGCTTTGCCTCAAATTCAGACCAGCTTTGGGGCCGATATGGCTGGGGTTCAGTGGTTTTTAAATGCCTACCATCTTCCCGTGGCTAGCTTGCTACTGATTAGCGGAAAATTTGGTGATGCTTTCGGACGCAAACGCATTTTTTTGTCGGGACTTGTTGTATTTACGCTCGCATCCATACTGTGTGGGCTCGCGCCGAGTTTGACTGCTTTGACGGTAGCGCGATCGCTTCAAGGCATTGGCGCAGCAGCACTGATTCCACTGTCTCTAACCATGCTGACTGCAACCTTTACCGATGAACAATCTCGCACTAAGGCGATTGGAATATGGTCAGCCGTTTCAGCTTTGGCCCTGGTGGCTGGCCCTGGCTTAGGCGGGCTGCTTGTAGACGCGCTGAGCTGGCGGAGTATCTTTTTTGTTAACGTTCCTTTAGGCGTTGTCACGTTTTTTCTGACGGTCAAAGCTTTTCAAGAAGCGCCAGCCACGTCCGATCAAGCTTTAGACTGGCGCGGGTTAGGCCTGAGCGCGCTTACTATTTCTCTTTTGGCCTACAGCCTCACTTATAGCAGCACTGATGCTTGGCTATCGCTACATAGAGCAGGTTTGTTTGGGCTCGCCATGCTGAGCTTTGGGTCGTTTTTAGTGAGTCAGTTTTATTGCGATCGCCCCGTCATTCCTCGCACCCTACTCAAAAACCGCCGGTTTCTCACGGTTTGCGTTGTTCAAACGCTCGTATTCTTTATGTCGGGCGGTCTGTTCTTTATTCTCAGCTTGTTTTTACAACACATACAAGGCTATTCGGCAACGATGACTGGGCTGTGCTTTCTCCCTATGAACGCTGCTATTATCGCGGCTTCTTTTGCCTCGGGGTGGATTGCGGCAAAGCAGGGCTGGCGATTTCCTATTCTCACTGGGCTGGCGATTGTTGCAGTCTCTATCGTGTCACTTACCGGCATCAATACAGGCACTGCGTATGGAGAAATTGTATCTAAGCTGGTGCTAGCAGGATTTGGGGGCGGGCTGACGATTCCAACACTAGCCGCTACAGCCATGAACGCCGTGCCCCGCAAGCAAGAAGGCATCGCTTCGGCTATCTCTAGCATTAGCATCCAGCTTGGCGGTATTTTAGGTATTGCCCTACAGGGCGCTGTTTTCTCGCAACGGCTAAGAGAGAACTTAGAACAATCATTAAATAAGCTGTCGTTTCCTGAGAGTTTATCTAACGAAGTACTGGCCGATGCGCTGCGCAGTTTATCTGAACTGCCTCAGAATCTACCCGTTCCGCCCACAGTTCTGCAAGAGGCTATTCGATCTGCCTTTGTCTTAGGGCTTCAGGCTGTTTTGTGGACAGCGGCGACTGCTATTGTGGTCGGCATTGGACTAATTGTGATAGTTTCCCCTAAACAATCTCATTCCAATTTCTAATCTCTACATCATCATCTCTACGTCACATCAGCAATGTGCAGCGCCTTACTTCATTTACTTTGCTATCATGTCCCCAAAATTTCAGTTTCAGCCCCATCTCATCGATACCACCCTGCCAAAACGAAAATATTACGCTCAAACTGTTCTAGCTGACCTAGATAACGATGGTCAAAAAGAGTTTATTTTGGGACAACAATATGGCGACATTTACTGGTACAAACGCGGCCTAAATAAACAGTGGACGCGACATCTCCTCGGGAGAAAATCGCCTTCTGATGTGGGCGCTTGCGCATTTGATGTCGATGGTGATGGCTGGATTGACTTTGTAACAGGCGGCGCGTGGTACCAGAACTCCCGCAGTGCTAATCGGCCCTTTAAACGTCATGTTTTTGATCGAAACCTGAAAGCTGTTCATGATTTAGTTGCTGCTGATATTGATGGTGACGGTCAGCTAGAAGTGCTTACTATGTCTGATAAGAACAATTTGCGCTGGTATAAAATTTCTGCCGACCCTACCCAGCCTTGGGCGCGTCACGACATTGGCAGTTCGGTTCACGCGGGTCTTTCTGTGGGTGATATTGACGGCGATGGCGATTTGGATATTGTTAGAACGAACGTATGGCTTGAGAATATTAAGGGTGATGGCAGTCAGTGGGTCTGGCATCCTATTGGCCCTAGCTCCTTACCGCCTTCAAGCTTTTGCCCGCCCTATGCGTACAATGCAACGTGCAGTCAGGTGTGTGACGTTAATCGCGACGGTAAAAACGATATTGTCTTTACCGATGCAGAAATTCCCGGCGGTAGAGTTTGGTGGATGGAAAACGTGGATGGAAGAGGGCAAGTGTGGAAACGGCACGAGATTTATCAGCCAGACGCTAATTCCAAACGCGGCGCATTTCACAGTTTGTTTGTGGGTGATTTGGATGGCGATGGCGACTGGGATGTGTTTAGCTGTGAAATGGAAAACGTTAGGGGCGATCGCAACCCACGGTTCTACATTTGGGAGAATACTGATGGGTATGGAGAAAATTGGAAAGAGCACGTCATATTAGATATGAACCTTGGCGGACACGCGACTCTCATTGCAGACATGACAGGGAATGGCTCGCTTGATATGCTGACTAAACCTTGGCGAGCTCATCCCAAGAACGCGCTAGATGGTGAGATGTATGTGCTGTTTTTAGAGAACGTTAGCTTTTAGTTTTTTGTACGCATTTCTGTAGAGAAAGGCTCGAGGTATGGATGCTTTTGAAGGGCGATCGCCAGCTATTTCAGATCGCACTATTTCAGATCTGGGCGAGCTGGCTGTTATTGAACGGATTAAGGCCTTTTGCCCTGAGGGCGTCGTGGGTGACGATGCCGCTGTAGTGAGCGTTCGAGAGGGGCATCGTTTGGTGGTCACTACGGATATGCTGACAGCAGGGGTGCATTTTAGCGATCGCACCACTCCCCCATACTCAGTTGGCTGGCGATCTACCGCTGCCAATCTCTCTGATTTAGCTGCGATGGGCGCAAAGGCTATTGGCATTACGATTGCGCTGGGCCTTCCTCCCCAAACGTCTTTGATGTGGGTAGAAGAGCTTTATCAAGGCATTACGGCCTGCCTTAGCTCGTATGGCGGGGTCATTTTGGGCGGTGATTTGTGCCGAGCCGAGCAGCCGACAATCTCAATTACGGCGTTAGGTGAAGTGCGACCTGATCAGGTAATCGCTCGCGATGGAGCAACGGCAGGAATGACGGTAGTGGTGAGTGGCCCGCACGGTGGCTCGCGAGCAGGGTTGGCTGTGTTGTTGAAAGAGAAATCTGTTGAAGCCGTTGATGGCGATTCTCTAGAGGAGAGGCTTCGCCAACGCCCCGAGATAAAAGATTGGATTCGAGCGCATCAGCTACCGGTGCCAAGGTTTGATGTAGTCGCTAGGCTCCGAGATTTGGCAGGTGGCACGCCGTGTCCAAAAATTGCGGGTATGGACAGCAGCGATGGGCTAGCGAATGCGCTATTGCAGCTAAGTAAAAGCAGCGGGGTCGGGATGGATATTGTGCGATCGCATATTCCTTTACCCTCGGGCCTTTGCGAAACGGTAGGTGAACAAACTGCGCTGGACTGGGCGCTTTATGGCGGTGAGGACTTTGAGCTTGTGCTGTGTCTGCCGCCCGGTTTAGCAAGCCAGATGATTGAAGGCGGCTTTGTTACAGCGATTGGCACTACAACAAACTCTCAGGCCGTAACGCTGTTTGAGACGGAGGCGTGCACCGAAGGCAGGCCAATTTCTCACCGGAGCTTCCAACATTTTTAACGGGCATTTTTAGCAGGCTGCTTTCATCTCCTCCAAAAATGCATTACACTTACAAGGTTATTTCACTTACATAGATACGTACGCTCATGGCGGTTCCTAAAAAGAAAACATCAAAATCTAAGCGCAACAGCCGTAGAGCCACCTGGAATCGCAAAGCGAACATCCAAGCTCAGCGAGCGCTTTCCCTTGGCAAGTCTGTATTGACCAATCAGTCTAATAGCTTTGAGTATCCTTCTGACGACGATGAGGATGACGACGAGTAAATAGGCAGATGTGACGGGGTGAGAGGGTTTACTCATCGCTAACAAATGTAAGAAAAAGCGGAGCTTCAGGCTCTGCTTTTTTTTGCGCCGCTAGTGCCATAATGGCTATTTTTAGAAGGCATTAAGACGATTGATAGAGCTTTACTAAAGAATGAATCAGCTGAGACGAATCCAAATGACCATTGCGGATAGGCGGTGTCGTAGCCTATCGATTAAAGTCGCTCTAGTGGTCGGCACCATCTTGTTTACGATTAATCACGGCAGGGCTTTGCTGAGCCATCAGATGGATGCGGAGCGCTGGATATCGGCAGTGCTAACCTACGGTGTGCCTTTTATGGTGAGCATTCACGGACAGAGCACCTGTCAGATAGATTGAGCTTAATAGATTAGGCCAGATGAAGAGGGTTGAGTGGCGTGCGGGCTAGATAAGCTAGCTGGGTTGGTTGCGATCGCACCTATCTAATTTAAATACTTTCTTTAAATTTAAATACAGGATAAAACAAGATCATCTGTACTCTAAACGCGATCGCGTTGATATAATCGAGGGGTTAGTACGAATCCGTCAAAGTGGCGGTAGCAGGTAAGTCTGCCATGATCCCAAAGCTGCTAATCCTCAAAAACTTCCTGAGCTACCGAGAGGTTGCGCTGAATTTTGATGGGCTGCACGTGGCTTGCGTGTGCGGGCCAAACGGGGCAGGAAAGTCGTCTTTGCTAGAGGCGATCGCCTGGTGCGTGTGGGGTCAAAGCCGAGTCAGCGCTGAGGATGATATTGTTCGTCAGGGAGCCGCTGAGGCGCAGGTGAGCTTTTGCTTTGAGCACAGCGGCCAAACTTATCGGATTATTCGCACGCGGCGAAGAAATCAGTCGAGCGCTTTGGAGTTTCAAATTAAATCAGGCGATGTGGATAGCCTGAATAGCGGTCGAAGTGAGCCCAGGTTTAAGAGCATTACGCAAAAGGGCGTGCGGGCAACGCAGCAATATATTCTGAGCCAAATCAAAACCGACTACGATACGTTCGTAAACTCGGCCTACTTACGCCAGGGTAGGGCAGACGAGTTTATGCTAAAAAGACCTGCCGAGCGTAAGCAGGTACTTGCCGACTTACTCAAGCTCAATCACTACGACACCTTAGCTGAGCAGGCAAAAGAACAGTCTCGCAGCTACAAAGCCCAGCTTCAGCCGCTAGAGAGTTTGCTAACCAGACTCTCTATTCAAATAGAAACTCGCGAAGACACCCAGCAGGCTTACGAGACTTTGCAATGTGAGCTAGCTGAGCAGCAGACGGTTCAAAAACGACAGCAACAGCAGCTTTTAGCGCTTCAGCAACAGCAGCAACAGCGCCTTCAGTGGCAGCAACAGAAACAGCATATTCAGCAGCAGCAGACTCAGCAGCAACAGATACTTGCAGACAATCGGGTTGCGTTGAGAGCTGCGAGACAACAGCTTAAAGAAACGGAGGCGACGCTGGCTCAGGCGAAAGAAATTCAGCAGCGATGTGCTCATATTGCAAAGCTCAAGCAGACAGAAGAGCAGCAGGCTGAGCGGTTTGGAACCTATCAAGAAGCGCAGAGTCAGCGGCTAGAGCTTCAGCAGCAGATTAGCCAAATGCAGCACAAGCAACAGCACAGTCTAGCTAAGGTAGAAGGTCAGCTGGCACAGTTGCAGGCTCAAGAACAAGAGATTCAAGCTGTTCTTGAGAAAAAAGAAGAAATTTCTCACAAGCTATCTCAGCTGCGATCGGCTCGAAAGGAGCTGCACCAGCTGGATCAGAAGGAAGCGCAGAGTGCTCCTTTGCGGCGGCGTTTGCAGCAGATAGAGGGGCAGATAGGGCAGGCGCACACCCGACTGGTGACGCGGATAGAGGAACTGGGGTCTCGGCAGGCTCAAATGGCAAATCAGCATCAGCAAGCACCGCAGCTAATGCAGGCGGCGGTGGAAGCGTCTCACCGGATTGCCTATTTGGAGCAGCGACGAGAATACCAGGAAGCGCTACGGCAAAAGGGGCTGGAGCGGCGTAGCTTTATGGAGCGGTTGCAGGCCAATCAGCTCAATCATGAGGTGACGTTAGCGCAGTTTGAGCAGCGGCTGAAGCTGTTGGAAGATCCAGAGACGGCCTGCTGTCCGCTGTGCGATCAGCGGCTGGAAGGGAGTGGCTGGCAGATTGTGCGAGATCAGATGCTGCGCGATCGCGACAATGTGCAAAATCAAATTTGGGCAATTCGTGAGCAGCTGGCGGTGAGTGAGCGTGAGATTCAGGTGCTTAGGCAGGAGTACCGTGTGCTGGAGGCGGAGCTGTCGAAGTATGCGCCGATATTGGAGGAGCGCGGGCAGCTGAAGGCGAAGCTGGCGTCGGCAGATACGTTGCAGAGTCGGTTGCAGGAGATGACGGCTGAGCGATCGCAGCTGGAGCGGTGCTTGCAGGAAAATGACTATGCCGAAAGCTTGCAGGATGAATTGCAGCGGGTAACGCAGCAGCTGGAGGCGATGGCGTATGACGATCGCAATCATGCTTTGTTGCGATCGCAGGTGGAGCGGCTGCGGTGGAGCGAGCTGAAGTATGCAGAGGTGAAGCAGGCTGAGCGGCGACTGGCGCAAATTCAGACGCAGCGTCCTGGACTGGAGGCTCAGCGACAGTCTATTAATCAGGCTCTCAACGGCAGTGAGAGCGACGCTGCGCAGCAAGCTTTAGCAGCCATTAATCAGCGTTTGAGTGAGATTGATTACAGCCTTGCGAAGCACAATCAGATTAGGGCCGAACTGAAGCAGTCCCACGTGTGGGAGTCGCGATCTCGGCTGTTGCAGCAAGCACAGAACGACTATCCTGAACAGAAAAAACGGGCTTCTCATTTAGCCGATCTTTGCGAGCGCCAACGGGTGGCAGGAGAGCGCTCTGAGCAACAGATTTTGGGATTGACGCAGCAGCTGGCAGAACAAGGTGATTTGAAAGCGGATGTGGCTGCAATAGAGGCGGCTTTGACGGCGTGTCAGCAGGTGCGCGATCGCCAGCTTTCTCAAATTGGGCGATTGCAGCAGCAGCTTTCACAGCTAGAGTCGGTGCAGGAACAGCAAGAACAGCAGCAGACTAAGCTAGCGGATACTCGGCATAAGTATCAGGTGTATAGGTCTTTAGCAGAAGCGTTTGGGCGTAACGGTATTCAGGCTTTGATGATTGAGAATCTGCTGCCGCAGCTGGAAGCTCAGACCAATCAAATTTTAGGGCGGCTGAGTGACCATCAGCTGCACGTGCAGTTTGTGACTCAGCGGGCGGGGCGCAAGCGGAATAAGCAAAAAAGGATGATTGATACGCTCGATATTTTGATTGCGGATGCTCGGGGGACAAGGCCTTACGAGACCTATTCAGGCGGCGAGGCGTTTCGGGTGAATTTTTCGATTCGGCTGGCGATCGCCCGACTGTTGGCAATGCGATCGGGCACGGCGTTGCAGATGCTGATTGTAGATGAAGGGTTTGGCACGCAAGATAAGGAAGGGTGCGATCGCCTGATTGCGGCGATTGAGGCGATCGCGCCTGACTTTGCCTGCATTCTCACCATTACTCACATGCCCCACTTCCGCGAAGCTTTTCAAACGCGAATAGACGTGAGTAAAGACAATAGCGGTTCTCATATCGCGATTTCCGGATAGCTGTGGCTATTCACTAGGCAGCTCAATTACAAATCGGGCGCCTTGCTCTAGCCGAGGCTCACAGAACAATCTTCCTCTGTGTTTTTCCACAATGATCTGGTGGCTAATCGCTAGCCCTAAACCTGTTCCTTTTCCAGCTGGCTTTGTCGTGAAGAATGGTTCAAATAGCTTTTCGGCAGCTGCTTCATCTATTCCTGGGCCGTTATCTGCGATCGCAATTCTCACCCAGCCATCATCTATCACCGATGTCTTAATTTGAATCACATTAGGACTATCAGCTAGAGCCTGCATAGAATGCCCCTGACTTTTCTCTTCTAAAGCATCGGTTGCATTCCCGAGCAGATTCATAATCACCTGGTTCAACTGACTCGCGTGACAGTCTACAAGGGGCAAATTTCCATACTCTCGAACTAGCTGAATTTTGGGGCGATTAGGCGTTCCCTTAATCCGACTGGCCAAAATGATAAGCGTACTTTCAATGCCCTCATGGATATCAACAGGCTTTTTTTGAGCCTCATCTAGGCGAGAGAAATTTCTAAGAGAAAGCACCAGCTCACGAATGCGCGTAGCGCCTATCTTCAATGAGCTAAACAGCTTAGACAAATCTTCTTTGAGAAAGTCAAGATCGATCGTTTCTATATGGTCTTGAATCTCTACAATAGGCTCAGGGTAGTGAGCCTGATAAAGCTCGAGCAGCAGTATTAAATCTTGAACATAGTCTTGAGCCGGCTTGAGATTACCGTAAATAAAATTAATTGGATTGTTGATTTCATGCGCCATGCCTGCCACCATCTGACCGAGGGAAGACATTTTCTCGCTTTGCATCAGCTGAAGCTGGGCCTGCTGGAGCTGCAATCGACTGTTTTTTTCCGCTGTGACGGCCTTCAAAGTTTTATCTAGCGTGATTTTTAAGTCTTGAAAATTGATAGGCTTGGTAACAAAGTCAAAAGCTCCGTTGTTCATTGCGATGCGAATGTTTGCAATATCACTGTAGGCTGACACGACGACCGGTTTTGGAGGATGCGTAAGGGCGTTGAGGTGCTCGATAAGCGCTAAGCCATCCATTACGGGCATGTTGATGTCCGTGAGCACCACATCAATTTTAAAAAATTCTCCAGTCGCGGAGCTAATGACCTGCTGGTAGGCTTCTGCGCCGTTGCTAGCAAAAATAAACTGATACTCACCCTTGCGAATTTCACGCCGAAATTTTTGAGAAACCAGGGCCTCGATATCAGGTTCGTCATCGACAACTAAAATAAGGTGAGTCACAGTTTACTGGCAGCTCCCTAAGCTAAAAATATCTTGCTTGAGCTGAGAGAAATCTACTGGCTTGTTAATAAATCCACTGGCACCGTAGTCTTTAGCCGTTTCTTGACTGGTTTGGTCGCCATAGGCAGTCACCATAAAAACGGTTAGCGCAGGATATTTTTCTTTAATAATTCGCAGCAGCTCTAAGCCATTCATTCCCGGCATATTGATATCAGAAAGAATGAGAGTAGCTTCTGCGCGGGCCTCCGGTAACGCTAAATAATCCAGTGCAGCGGCTGCGGAAAGTGCGAAATGAAAGTCAATTTTTTGAGCTTTAATATCTTTGCGAAACTTCTGTCGAAACATCGGTTCCACATCAGGCTCGTCATCGACAACTAAAACGTGAACAGGTTTTGTCATAATTTGCGCTTATTCATGAGCTAGAGAGCGGATTCTGCGTGTTTTTGTTTGGGCAGCGTGACGATGAAATCTGTATAGATGCCGGCCTCAGACTCTACGGTCATTGTGCCCTTGTGCTGCTCAACGATGATGCCGTAACTCAGCGATAGCCCTAGCCCGGTGCCTTCTCCCGCTGGCTTAGTGGTAAAGAATTGGTCAAAAATTTTGGCCTGTATGTCTGATGGCATGCCGATGCCGTTGTCTCGAATATGAATCTCTACGGTTTCATCGCGATCGCGCGTACGAACCTTGAGCAAGGGTGTAAAATATTCATCTTCAACGAGCTGTCGCTGGTAGATGGCATAGCAGGCGTTGTTGGCAATATTGAGAAATACGCGGTTAAGATCTTGAGGGCAGACATATATTGCGCCTACTTTCTCATCGTAGTCATTATCAAATTCTAGGTTGAAAGCTGAGTTCTTAGCGCGCATTCCGTGGTACGCCAGATTGATGGCTTCAGCAACAAGGGCGTTAATATCAACGCTTTCCCAAGCAACTTCACCATTGCGGGAGTGCATCAGCATATTAGCAACAATCTTGTCAGCGCGTTTGCCGTGGCGATCTATCTTGCTCAAATTATCTTTGAGCGTATCTACAATTTCAGAAATATCTACGAAGACTTCTGCATCAAGCGCTTCTTTTTGACTATCTAGTTCTTCTTTAAGCTCGTCGGCTAGCTCAACTGAAAGCTCAGAGAAATTGTTGACAAAGTTCAGCGGGTTTTTAATTTCGTGAGCGATGCCTGCGGTTAAAGAGCCTAGCGACGCTAGCTTCTCTTGTGCAACCATCTGGCTTCGCGTAGAAACTAAGCGAGCGTTGGCGTCAGTGAGTTCTTTTGCTCGCTTTCTTTGTTCTATTAAAAGATTTTCTACCCGCTGGAGCAGTAGATTAAATGAAGTGGCAACCGTACTGACCTCATCGCTACCGATGACGCTTGCTCTTAAGTCAAAGTTGTCGTTTTGGGTGATTTCCAATGCCGTTTTTTCCATCGCTTCCAGCGGGCTGCTAATAGAACGGCTAATAACAAACGCCAGTAGTACTGCACTTCCAGATGATAGGGCCATACTCAGCGCGATTACCCAGTTACGCAGGCGCTGTGCAGCTTCTACCGCTTTTCGGGCCTCTGTTAGCTGCTCGTTAGCAGATTGGACAATGCTCACCAAATTGTCTGAGATGCCATCGAAAGTGATAGCTAGATCGCTATTGGTAAACGTCAAAAGCCGTGCTTGAGCATTCGTAATGTCCTTATCCGTGTCTAAATAGCTGGGTTTAATAGATATCACCAAGCTATCTAGTTCTTCTAGGTAAGTTGCAGGAACGCTGCGATAAGTCTCTAAAAAACTAACAATCCTCAACGTGTCTACAATTCCAGATTGACGCGCATGATCTGATTCTGCTTGAACAAAGCTATCTATCTTCGATAAAACGGACCTGATCGTTTCAGCATGTTTGAGAATATGGCTATATTCTTCTGCAAAATCATCGGGCGACTCACTCAAAGGAATAAGCTGCTGCTGGTGCGTTCGCGACTGTAGAATGCCCGTCTGTAGCTGAGAGAGCAAATCAAGCTCTTCTCGCACGTAAGACTCTAGGGCGAGTGCCCGCGCTTGATAAAAGTTGCCGATGATAATGCCAGCACCCGTTCCTATAAACGATAGGCCGAGCGCTAGAGAAAATCCTATCGTAATGCGCTGCTTTACCTTTAGCTGGCTTAGCCAATTTAGCGACGGCCTTGCAGGGCTGTCTTTAGCTGAAGAGGAAACCATGGGCCAGGAAGCTTGACTACTTCGCCAGTGTTCCCGCGTATTCTATTGTCTGCACGTATCAAGTTATGAAGCTACTTTGCTCTCTGATGGCTGCCCAGGCAGTAAATACAGCAGGCCTGATATCCAGGTGAGGGCGACGGCTATCCAGAAAAGAACAATGCCCGCTTGCTGCCAAATGCCTGAGAGCGGTGCGAGAAGAATTGCGATCGCGACTATCTGCACGACTGTTTTAGCTTTACCCCAAATCCCAGCACCCGGCACTTTTCCCTGCTGAAAAGCAGGATTCACCCGCCAGCCCGAAATCGTGAGCTCGCGCGCCAAAATTAAAAACACCCCCCAGGCAGGAATCTCACCCATACCCACCAGCGCCATCAAAGGAGCCATCACCAACAGCTTATCGACTAACGGATCTAAGAATTTGCCCAAGTCAGTCACTTGATTGAGCTTGCGGGCGAGATAGCCGTCCAGCCAGTCTGTTCCGGCAAAAATAACGAAGGCTATTACACTTATCCAGCGGTGAGATTCTGTTGGATTGAGCAGTGCGATGAGAACAATTGGGACGCCAAGTAGGCGGGAAACTGTGATCCAGGTGGGTAGATTCATTGATTTTGTCTTGTTTCAAGCGTGGTGACCGTTGCCGTAGCTAATCTCTCTTTCCACGTAGCTGTGAGGCTCTATGTGAATGGTGACTCTGGCTGGGCCGAATTCTTTGTCGAGCTGTTGTTCTACTTTTTCGGTGATGTCGTGCGCGGACAGAACATCCTGTGGTTCTACAATCAGGTGCATGTCGATAAAGACCTGACGGCCTAGCAAGCCGCGTGAGGCGATATTGTGACAGTTGAGAACGCCGGGAACCTGCATGACCTGGTTGTGAATGGCTTCTGGGGCGATCGCCATTTCATCCACCAGCCAAGGTAAGTTAGCCGACAGCACCACCCACCCGCTGCGAATCACCAGGATGGCAACCGGAAAGGCTAGCACCACGTCAAGCCACTGCACGCCAGCCCACACGCCAATCAGGCCGCCCAGCACCGCAATCGTGATCCAAATATCACTCATGGTGTGCTCTGCATCGGCAATAAGAATATTGCTGCCCAAGCGGGTGCCCACGCGACGCTCATAAAACGCCACAAAAATATTGATGCCCAGCACCGCTAGTAAGAACCACAGGGAGGTTGCGCCCATCGTTACTGTGTCGCCGCCCCAAATCAAGCGCTCGCCTGCGCCTTTTAATATTTCAAAGCAGGCAATACCAAGAAAGGCTGCAATGCCCAGTGCACCGACGGCTTCGTATTTTTGATGGCCGTAGGGATGGTCGCGGTCGGGAATGGGGGAAGCGAGCTGATTAGTGACTAGGCCGAGGACGTTGTTGGCGCTGTCGGTGATGCTGTGGAGGGCGTCGGCTAGTAGGCTTAGCGAGCCCGTCCAACTGCCGACGACAAGCTTGAGGACGACGACCAACACGTTGAGCACTAGCGTAAGCAAGAGCACGCGCCTGACTTCAGCACGGTAGGTTTTGAAGCTCTTGTAGTTGGGGTGTTCATGGCCGTGGTGGCCGTGAGCGTTGTAGTCACCGCCGGAGTGGTCATTGCCGGCGTGATTGTGGCTGACGTGCTCGTGGTGTGAAAGGTTATTCGAGCGATTTTCTGTCAGGGAAGCTGTAGCACTGGTGGAACTATCAGAAGTTGCTTCGTTGATGGCTGGATTGGAGGCATTCTTTTTGGATATTCGCTGCTGCCATCGCTCACCAATATTCGACATAACGCGAAACCCTCCGAAGAACATGACGGCAGCCAGTGAGTAGCAGACTGCTGTGATGGTGTTAGCCTATCGTGTTCTAGAGCAGTTAGCGCTAAATTTGCACAGTTCTATAGCTATAGATGGAGAGCAACAGCAAAGCGTGGATTGTGGCTGCTAGCTGGCAATACTCTGGGCATCGCTAGCAACGTCGCTGGCAATATCGTTGGCTTGCTCGGGACTGTTGGCATCTGCGATCGCCTGATTGACCTGTGCAAACACTTCGCGACAGTGATTTTGCGTGCGCAGCGGCAGCTCTTCGTTTTTGACCACCAAATCTATCTTGGAGCCGCCACTTTCTATAGTAGGCGGGCTAATAAGCACTTCTATCGTTGCCAGCTGTGCGAAGGCTACCTGACCAGGGCGCTCTTTGGCCACAATGCAGACCGGATCTTGATAGACCAAGTTAAGGTCGCAGGCCTCTAGCGCGCTGACCAGAGACTGGCTAATCGCTTCTTGAGAAGAGCGGGTCATGAAGAAGTTGGTATAGCGAGCCATAGAGCGTTATAAGGCGACAGATTAGGACGGTGAGGCGATTGAAGGCGGTAGATGTTTGCCTGCTATCCTAACAAGGATCACAGATTAGAATACCTTTGTTTTCCTCAATAGGGAATAGGGGATGGTTTTAGGTTTGGTATCAATAGCGATCAGCGCGGCGGGCGATATTGCGGAAGGAGGCGAGCGGTGCAGGGAAAGCTAATTGTTTTTGAGGGCGGCGAGGGAAGCGGTAAAACGACTCAGATCAGGCGACTTTTTGAGTGGCTGAATCAGGCTGAGACGGCTGAGGCGCGATCGCTTAAAAGCGCATTCGCGGGTATAAAGCTTACGCGTGAGCCCGGTGGTACTGCGCTAGGTACGCACATTCGCCAGCTGCTGCTGAATGAGTCATCAGCGGTGGAGGCTCCGATTGCAAGCACCGCTGAGCTGCTGCTGTATGCGGCTGATCGCGCGCAGCATGTAGAAGAGACACTGAGGCCGTGGCTGGCAGAAGGGTATTGCGTACTGTGCGATCGCTTTACCGATTCGACAGTGGCCTATCAGGGCTATGGCCGACAGCTCGATTTGGCTTTAATCCATCAGCTCAACCAGATTGCGACGGGCGGGCTCAAAAGCGATCTGACGCTGTGGCTAAACGTGCCTTTTGAGGTGGGGCTCGCCAGGATGCATCAGCGCGGGCAGGCCGATCGGATGGAGCAGGCGGGGCTGGCGTTTCATCGGCGAGTAAGCGAGGGCTTTGCAGATTTGGCGCGGCCTGAGGTGGGGAAGCTGGTGAGTTCGTACTGTAGCGGCCCTGCTGAAGAGATTGAGGGCGATCGCGCTGAAGATGAAGTGGCCGTTTGTATTCAACAAGTGTTTCAACAGAAAGTAGCGCAGTGGTATCCTCACCTTTTCACAACCTAGTCGGCCAAGCTCAGGCCATCAACTTGCTAGAGCGGGCGGTGACGTTGGATCGAATCGCGCCGGGCTATTTATTTGTCGGCCCAGCGGGTACGGGGAAGTCTTTGGCGGCTACGGGCTTTGCGGAGCTGCTGCTGAGAGCTAGAAATCTGGATGTGAATGCTTCTAGTGATGCTGTGTTGGCGCGGCGGATTCGCGATCGCAACCATCCCGACCTGCTTTGGGTAGAACCCACCTATCTGCAAAACGGCAAGCTATTCACTCCGGCTCAAGCCGCTGAATCTGGCCTCAAGCGTAAAAGTCCGCCGCGCATCCGCCTGCCTCAAATTCGCGACATTGCTCGCTTTTTGAGCCGTCCAGCTCTGGAGTCGCCTCGATCTGTAGTGGTAATTGAGCAGGGTGAGCGGATGGCAGAGTCCCCGGCGAATGCGCTTTTAAAAACCTTAGAGGAGCCAGGGAACGCCGCTGTCATCTTGATGGCGCCTGACCAGCAAGCGCTGCTGCCTACGCTGATTTCTCGCTGTCAGGCGATTCCTTTTCGCAGGCTTAACGGTGAGCAGATGGCTGATGTGCTGAGGCGAAACGGCCATGAGGAGATCTTGCAGTCGGCTGAGGTGTTAGCGATCGCTCAAGGCTCACCCGGTCGTGCGATTGAAAGCTGGACGCAGTTGCAGGCCCTGCCACCAGAGCTATTGGCTCAGCTAGAGAATCCGCCAACCGGACTCAGAGCGGCGCTTGAAACGGCTCGCGACATCAATCAGGCGTTGGATACGGAGGCTCAGCTTTGGCTGCTGGATTACTTGCAGCATCGGTACTGGCAAAAAGGAATGAGTGGAGAGGCGATCGCAGCTTTAGAAAAGGCTCGTAGCTATTTACTCGCTTACGTTCAGCCTCGTCTGGTGTGGGAAATCACGCTTTCTGGAATGGCTACCTAGCGTTGCTATGATTGTTTCTATCCAAAAGGATCTTCCTATACCGCTCGGAAATGCCTTCTACTGCATCAAACACGGCTTCTCTAGCCCTGCCGCTAAATCTTCGTATTGACGATGGATTCATCATCGATCAGATGGCTTTGTTCAATACGCTGCGAGACACAATTGCCTGGGAGGGGAGTATGGCGGCGCGGCGGACGGCCTCTTTTGGCGTGCCGTATAACTACGCGCAAATGACGTATCCGGCGGTGCCGATGCATGCCGCGTTGATGCCTGTTGTTGATCAGCTCTATCAGTTACTAGGCGTACGGTTTAACAATTGCTTGCTCAACTTCTACGAGACGGGGCGGAGCAAAATGGGCTTTCATGCGGACGATACGAGCAACTTGCAGCCCGGTACAGGCGTTGCGATTGTGTCGTTAGGATTTCCGCGTAAGCTGACCTATCGCACCAAGGCGGATAAGACTATTCAAAAGGCATTTACGCTACAGCCGGGATCGATGCTGTATATGGGGTCGGATGTGCAGGATAAGTGGGTGCACGCGATTAAAAAACAAAAGGACGTAGGGCCGCGAATTAGCTTGACTTGGCGCGCGTTTAATGAAGACTAAACCGATGATGCTCTCTCAACCCTTTGCTATTTCTGATAGGTTTATTCCGGCGACTGAGCCGCGAGCTGATTCTACTGATGAGCGCCTGACGGAAGAACCTAAAACATGGTGGTTTTTTTGTAGTGGCTCTAAGCTGCTGACGGTGGCGACTACTGAGAAAAGCTGTTCTGTTCCGGTTGCTGTGAGTGCGCGATCGCTAAATATTAAGTCTGTGAGAACTCAGTTTTTAGGCTATTTAGACGATCAACCTTGTATTTCAGCTGAGCTGCCTAAGGATGCTGAGCTGCCTGATGGGTTTGTGCTGCAGAGCTTGCGGGCTTTGTATGGGGTGCTGGATGATGATTTGTTTGCGATCGCAGCCCGCGCCATTCAAATTACAGAATGGGATCGCACTCACCAGTACTGCGGTCACTGCGCCACACCTACGACTCAGCTACCGAGCGAGCGAGCCAAACGCTGCCCCAGCTGCCACCTCCGACAGTATCCACAGCTTTCTCCGGCAGTGATCATGCTCATATATAAAGGAGACCAGCTGCTGCTAGCACGTGCGCCTCGTTTTCGTGAGGGCATGTACAGCGTGCTAGCGGGCTTTGTAGAACCCGGAGAGTCTTTAGAAGAAACGGTGGCGCGTGAGGTGAAAGAAGAAGTCGGCATTGATGTAAAAAACATTCGCTACTTTGGCTCTCAGCCCTGGCCTTTCCCCAAATCCTTGATGATAGGCTTTACGGCTGAATATGCAGGCGGTGACATTGAACCAGATCCGGTTGAAATTGAAGCCGCAGACTGGTTTGATAGAGAGAATTTGCCACCGATTCCAGGTGAGCTGAGCATTGCCTACAAGCTGATAGATTGGTTTGTTTCACTGAAGGAAGGTAATACAACATGATTCAATCGCTTGCTCGTCAACCTATGGGTTTCGATGAGTTTTTAGACTGGTATCCGAGCGATGGGCACCGATACGAATTAATTGAGGGGAGTGTCGTTGAAATGTTACCAACTGGGCCCCATGAAGATATTGGTGGGTTTTTAAGTGCTGAACTCAACTTTGAGATTCGGCGCAGCAATAAGCCCTATTCTATTCCTCGTAATTGTTTAATTAAGCCGCAGGCTGATTACTCTGGCTATATCCCAGATGTTGTTGTTTTGAATCGCGAGCAACTGCATGAGGAAACGCTTGGCCAACGTCTTCAGTGATTCAGCACGGAACTACAGTACCCCTAGTGATCGAGGTAGTGAGCACTAACTGGCGTGATGACTATGGGCACAAGCTCGTAGAATATGAGGCCATGGGTATACAGGAATACTGGATAGTTGATTTTCGAGCTTTAGGGGCGGTTCGTCATATTGGCAAGCCAAAACAGCCGACAATTACTATTTGTCAGTTAGATGATGGAGAATATCAGATACACAGATTTATTGCTGGCGAAAAATTAGTTTCAAGCATATTCCCTCAGCTAAATTTAACGACAGATAAAGTGCTTTCGGCGGCTAAGTGATTTAATCATAAAATCATTTGTTGCCTTTTAAAGTTATAGAAGGCAGGAATCACATCAAACATGCAAACGACTCATAGAAAGAAAATGTCGAAGACTCAAAAAATGCACTACGCGTTTTTTGATGGCGATAATGTTGGTAGTTCCATCGAAAGACTACTTAGCAATAATCAAATTCACGAAGCTACGCATCTATCTGAACGCATCAAGTTAGCAATTCTAAAAATAGAGCTGCTTGCTGCTTCGATGAATGGAGTAGAAATATTAATATCTGGTGGAGACGATGTTCTGATAAAGTTTGACCGCAATATATATGACTACAGTTTCTTAAATAGCGTATCCAGAATCTTTGTTGAATATATTTGCGTTATGTCGCCTCTTCTCAGAAGACGTAAATTTAACATTGAGGCCAACTGCTCGAAGGACTGTCAGTAGGTTGCTAAGGGTAGGATTTTCATCTTCCGAAAGTATCTTGAACATAATTTGCCAGTTAAGGATCAGTAATATTTGAAAGCACATTAATTGATGTTTATACTATTTTAAGGTCTAAAAATACTAATTCTATATTTTCGTTCGGATTAGTTTTTGAACCAAACTACTCACAGAAACACTTGAATTTAATACACTGTCTTGAGCGTGGAAAAACTTATGATTTTTCTTGTCTTGCAACGAGTCCGCATACTAGAGATAAAATCATAACAAGTGATAGCTCTTTTGAAAGACACCGAAATCATCTCGAAGAAGTGATTTCTACAAACTTTGCTAGGTTTTGGTGCCTAGTTTACTTTGTAGTGCTGTTAGTCTTTTTCATGTGGTCTGTGAGGTTGATTTTGGGGGAGCCGAACGGATGGGATCAGATAGAGCCACTCGTATATGTGATTACTACTGCGTGGTTTTTATTGAGCTACTTAGTGCAATTCGTCATTTCTGGAAAGTTTTCTTCTACGCCCGCCACACTCTTCCATATCTTGAAAATATGGAGAGCAAATCAGCTTAGAAAGGAGAGATTAAGCAGGTTTTTCCGATGCCACCATGCGCCTCTGTAACGTTGCGCAGCGCTAACAAAGACTCATCTGTAGCACCTCCTTCAATCGCTGCCGATAAATACTCTGCTGCTATCTCTGGATCTTGTAGCTGCTCAAACAACAGCTCGTTATAGTCTTTAGTCGGCATTATCTTGATACTCCTTCCAGTATGCTTGGGCGACAACGCTGTAGCCTAGCGCAGACACAACAGCCTTGTGTCCAGACAGTACGACCTTTCTATCGTTTTTTTGTCTGCATATGTGAACAAAACAACCTTTTCTTTAACCCAAAGACTTGTTCTTAAACTTAGCGGCTTCCATAGATTCTCGCAATGACTTGTGTACACTTTTATAGAAATTTATCTATGATTCTGGTGTTTTCCACAGGCAAAACGCCGATGCGTCTTTACGTTTCTGACAATTTCTGTAGTTGCACAGAGATTGCGCTGTATCTTTTCTTCCGGACAGCGGGCACTGTGAACGTAGTCGAGTATTCAAAAACAAACAACTGTTGAAATACTCCTGTTGAAAACATTTAATGAAGCGAGATAACTTCCATGGCAAGACCTAAGAAAAACTCTGCCGTATTACACACTGCGGAGCGACGGCTCTCTGGTATGAGAATTATTGATCCAAAGCTTGATTTGGGGGGTGGTTGCACCACAGCGGCCATGGATTCAAAGGCTAAAGAGGTACGCAAAAAGCTGGACGAGTACAACACTTTGCTTTCAAGCGTTGATGCGGCTGCCAACGCACTAGAAAGATCTGAAAAGGCGCTTACCTATCTCAGTAACAAGGTACTTCCTGGCGTGGCGACTCGCTATGACAAAGAAAGCGACCAGTACGAAATGGTGGGTGGCACAAAGCCTAGCGATCGCAAGCGCTCAAGACGTCAGCAGACTAACGCCATTGCCGTATAGCGATCGCTCACTAGCTAAAAGAAAAAGGAAGTCATCGTAGATATAACGGGGCTTCCTTTTTAGTTTTGAGATGTTGTAGGCGATCGCACAAACACCATCATCACAATGACAACTGACGCGAACAAGCAGCAGGCATAAAGCACCCCAGCACACGTTTCCACCCCAAATTCTTTGACGATAGGCTTAACGACTAAATATGCGGGCGGTGACATGGAACCAGATCCGGTTGAAATTGAAGCCGCAGATTGGTTTGATAGAGATAATTTGCCACCGATTCCAGATGAGCTGAGCATTGCTTATAAGCTGATCGATTGGTTCGTTTCTTAGGCAACTGAAGTAGACGAAAGGTCAACAACGAGAGCTAGTCATAAAACGTATTGTTTGACCTATTGTCTTTTGTCGAGCGGCCTAAAAACACATAGCCTACTTTAAGACAGCAATGTCTTGAGAACTCTCGTGAAGAAATAAAACGCTCTTCTGAAACTATGCTTAAGCGACTTCTTGCAGGCCTTTTTGCCCTGCTCACTTTTTCGTTTGCCTCGCCTGCCTTTGCAGACGCCGTAGGCGCCCAAACCTTTAGCGCGAACTGCGCAGCCTGCCATCTCGGCGGCGGTAACGCGGTGAATGCAGCTAAAACGCTCAAACAAGCAGACCTGGAAAAGTACGAAATGAACGACGCTGAAAAGATCGTTTACCAGGTTACTAATGGTAAAAACGCAATGCCCGCCTTTAAGGGTCGTCTCACGGACGAGCAGATCACTGCGGTCGCGGCATACGTTCTAGAACAGTCAGAAGCTGGCTGGTAGTCATCTACTGGTAGTCATCTACCGACTGAATAGACCTTACGGCTAAATTGCACTTCTTTTAACGGCCCTTCAGCGCTAAGCTCCTATATCTGGAGCGGCCCTGAGGGGCTTTTTTACGCAGGTGGCAACTTTTTATCTATATTAATTAGACTGTTCGCTAGATTTCTTAAAAAGATGATGGGTTGGCAAATGCGAAGCAATCGACTGAACCGCCTGCGGCAGCTAGTGCTGCTAGGACTCGTGATGTGTGGGCTTGCGATCGCCCTTCCCAGCTGCCAAACCATAGACCAAGGCCCTTTAAGCAAACTCCGCCTAGAAAACTTCAGAACTGAACGCGCTGACGTTTCAACCCTGATTAAAACGGCGCTGGGCGAACCCAAAACATTCAACTATTTGCTTTCTCAAGAAAGCACAAGCGCCGATGTGCTTGGCTTCTTATACACGGGCCTCATTGGTATCGACCAAACCACTAGCAAAATCATTCCGGCGCTAGCGGAGTCGTGGATCATCTCAGAAGACGGCAAAACCATCACCTACACGCTCAAAGAAAATCTCAGATGGTCAGACGGCGAGCCACTCACTGTAGATGATGTAGTCTTTACCTACAACGATTTAGTGCTCAACGAAGACATTCCGGTCGATACACGTGACGTATTGAGAATTGGCAAAGAGGGCAAGCTTCCAGTTGTTCGCAAGCTAGACGAGCGCAGAGTAGAGTTCAAAATTCCTGAACCCTTTGCCCCCTTTTTGCGGGTAACGGGCGTCGCGATTTTGCCAAAGCATATCCTTGAAGACTCCGTTAAAAACAAAGACAGCGACGGCCAGCCGCTGTTTCTAACCAAATGGGGCACCAACACCGATCCGTCTGAAATTATTGGTAATGGCCCTTTCACTATTAAGAGCTTTGTTCCCGGCGAGCGCATCGTCTTCCAGCGCAATCCTTTTTACTGGGAAGAAGGCCCTAACGGTAGACAACAGCCCTACATAGAAGAAATGATCTGGCCGGTTGTAAGCTCTCAAGACGCCGAGTTCGTTCGGTTTCGCTCAGGGGATGCCGACATTATGGACGTCACACCTGACAACTTCGGGCTCATGAAGCAGGACGAAGAACAAGGCAACTACACCGTGTATAACGGTGGCCCTGCTTCAACGCGGCTATTTATGACGTTTAACCTCAATCAGGGGATTGTCGATGGTCAGCCAGCGGTCGATCCGATTAAGTCAGCATGGTTTAATAACGTTGCGTTTCGGCAGGCTGTTGCCCATGCTATTGACCGAGAAGCGATGCTCAATAACATTTTCAAAGGGCTTGGCGAGCTGCAAAATTCTCAAATTGCGCCTCAGAGCCCCTATTATGCCGACTCGGGGCTAAAAGTGTACGACTACGATACTGAAAAGGCCAAAAGACTTTTAACGTCGGCAGGATTTGAGTATCGGGGCAACCAGCTGTACGACTCAGAAGGCAACCTAGTACGCTTTACGCTGCGTACTAACGTGGGTAACAAAATTAGAGAGGCCGCAGGCGCACAAATCAAGCAAAACCTGGAGCTAATTGGCATCACGGTAGATTTTCAGCCAATTGACTTTAACAAGATGATTGAAGACCTGGACGGCTCGCTGGCGTGGGACGCCATTGTTCTCGGCTTTGGTGCAGGCGTTGAGCCTAATAGCAGCAACAATCTGTGGTCGGCTGAAGGCGGCCTGCATGTATTCAACCAGCAGCCGGTTGGAAAACCACCGCTAGAAGGCCGCGTCGTGTACGACTGGGAAAGAAAGATTAGCGATCTGTACATACAGGCTGCTCAAGAGCTAGATGAAGTCAAGCGAAAGGCGCTCTATGTCGAGACGCAGGAACTCGTGCAGGAGAATCTGCCGTTTATTCATCTGGTAGGTCAGTACTCTATGGTGGCCGTGCGCAATAAAATAGAAAATGTGAAGTACACCGTCACCGGTGGCGCGCTGTGGAACATTGAAGAGCTGGAGATCGTAGAAAATTAGGATTTAGCTTAATGCCGCTAAGCCTTAACCTTGCAGAAGGTTAAGCCAAGTTCTTAAGGTTTGCTGTGATTGACACCGGGCTGGGAGGCAATCGGTCATAATCTAAGCTAATCCTATTTATAATGGCTGCCTATCACGGCTATTCATCTATAAAATTCTAATTTCACACCCGTAAACCCCGCTAGCACGGCGCGTATGGATCAGATTGAGCAAGCCTATAGAGTGTTAGAGCTAGAGCCTGGTGCTTCTATGTTCCAAGTGAATCAGTCCTACAAGGATCTGGTATTCATTTGGCATCCCGATCGAATTCCGAGCGATCGCGATCGCCTCAGAGAAAAAGCCGAAGCCAAGCTCAAAGCCCTCAATGAAGCTCGCGCCTTCTTGCGATCGCAAGCCAAAAACGGCAAAACTCCGGCTAGCCATACCGATCAGAACACAAACCAGAGGGCAAACGCCAGAACTAGCCGCGCTAGCGCAACCTCCTCACCCTATCCTCGCAACGCCCGCGCTTCTTCCACTTACTATCGCCCGGGCGACGACTCTACCTATCGTCCCTATGGTCGGAGTGCCAGCCATTCCACCGCCAGCACCCGCAGCGCCAACGGCAGCGAAAACAGCCGAGCAGGTGGCTATCGCCCGCCCTATGAAGCCTACCGTCGCGCTGCCAGCAGCTACGCCGCCAACGCCTACAGCAACGGCAGCACGTCGTCATCCACGCGCACCTATCCCAGCAGCCAGTGGCCCCGGCGCGAGCAGGCCGCCACTCAAAGTACCGCCAAGAAAGAAACGGCTAGCGAGCAAAACGGTAAAACGGCCAGTACAACGACGAGCGAATCGGCCAATTCCTCAGAAACAACCAGCCGCCAGCCTAGCAATCGTGCCGCTGACAGAATTCGCAAGGCCTCGGCCCCGGCCTCACAGCCTTCACCGCAATCTGCCGAGCGATCGCCCAGCGACACCTACACCTACACCTCCATCCAATCCGACGCGCAGCCCGCCAGAGCCAAACGTGACCCCGACCTTAGCGGCGTAGACATGCGCGGCGCCAACCTCAAAGAAAAAGACTTCTCAGGCCGCAACCTCAGTAACGCCAACCTCTCCGGCGCGGATCTGAGCGACACCTTTATGCACAAAGTTAACCTCAACCGTGCCAACCTGCGAAAAGCTCGCCTATTTCGCGCCAACCTTTTACAGGCCGATCTTAGCCACGCCGACTTGAGTGGTGCAGACCTAATTGGCGCAGACCTTAGCGGTGCAGACCTCAGCGGCGCCGACCTCAGCGGTGCCAAAGTCGGCTACGGAGACAAAATTATGGTCAAACTGCTGGGAGCCCGCCTCACCGGTACGATCATGCCAAACGGTCGTATCCACGAATAGCTATTTTTAGCCGTTTTTACAAACGAAAGAAGGCAAGAAAAAAGGACACACATACGGCATGTCCCATCATCTGATATCAAATTTATTGGTAAAGCCCTAGTTCACGAAGACAAAGCCGTCTTCTCGAATTCGCAAGGCACCCTGCACTTCATCAAACTCCGAACGCTCTAGGGCCACATCCAACATGCCTGCCTCATCAACCATGACCGTCATGTCCACTAGGCCAAAATTCTGGCGCTCAGCCGTAATGGTCACCGGAATCGGCAGCGCTTCTAGCTGAGTGCTTTCACCGGCTGCTAAAAGGCGAGGTGGCGTCTGTCCGATGACTTCATACGTTACGTCCGCACCCGTATTGTTCATCAACATCACAGTCGCCCGGCCGGTTTCAGGAGATAGCTTTGCTAGCACATCCTCATCTCCGCCCGTCGCTGAAGACTCAGCCGAGTTTCCAGAATAGATGGGCTGCCGCGTACTGCGCTCAGCCTCTAATGCAGCAGCTCTATCTCTTAGCTCCTGCAAACTGTTAGCAGACTGGTTTGTAGCCGTACCTTTCAAGTCCTGTAGCGTTCTGCCAGAGTCGGTGGTCTGGGCTAATGTTTGAGCTAAAGCAGGGCGTCCTGAGGTGAGCAGCAAGCCTCCGGCGATCGCGCCAAACAAAGTAGCACGACTCAAAAAAGTTCTAATGTTCATGATGCAGCAGGTTCTCTAACTGAGTAATTGACGATAAAGGCAAAGCAGTAAACCAATAATAATTGATGAATGCTCCGTATTCTTACTCAATTTGTCCGGAAACAGCGAACCTACGACATCACGTGATTTTACAGGAAGATGGCGCGATCGCTACTCAAAACCAATCGACTCATAATGCTCTACCACCGGAAACGGATCGTAATAGTGGTGCAATAGCGCCTTCCACGCCGCGTACTCATCCGATTCTCTAAAACCTTTTGTATGATTCTCCAGCGTTTCCCAAGTCACTAAAAGCAAATAGCGCGATCTATTCTCAACACACCGTTTGAGTTGATGACTCACATAACCCGGCATAGACGCAATAATAACCTGCGCCTGCGCAAAAGCAGCCTCAAAAGCCTCGGTCTGATCCGGCCTTACATCCAGAACAGCGACTTCTAAAATCATGCCTTCACGCCTTTTGCAATCTGTCGCTTTTGCACAAAGCTATTCCAAGCAATTGCAGCCGTAAAGCCCATGGTAGAAAGCAGCACCACGCTTGCGCCACTTGCAATATCAAAGTAGTAGCTCAAATAGATGCCAAACAGCGAGAAAAACGCACCGAGCCCCGCCGAAATAAAGATCATGTGGCTAAACTTATCGCTCAGCAGCCGCGCAATCGAAGCAGGAATCACCACCGCCGAAATCACCATCGTGACGCCCAAAATTTGCAGCGTCGTTACCAGCAGCGCCGCCAGCATTAGCGCAAACAAAACATCCATCGACAGCACCGGCACCCCATGCACCTGCGCCACCTCCCGATCAAAGCACCAGAACAGCAGCGGACGGTAGAAAACCGCAATCAGGCCCAGTAGCCCAACGGTTACCGCCGCTACCACCCAAACATCGACCGGTGCAATTCCCAACACGTTGCCAAACAGCGCCGCCTCAAAGCTCTGCGTAAACTGCCGGTAGCTGCTGATAATTGCAATGCCCATCGCAAAGCTAGCGGTTGTCACAATGCCAATCGCCGCATCCGCATGGATTTTGCGCGTGCTGAGGTATTGGATGAGTAGCGCTGCCCCAAAGCCCCAAAGACCAGAGCCAATATAAAAATTGACCCCGATTACGTAGCTCAGCACAGCCCCCCCTAAGATTGCGTGGGAAAGGCCGTGCGCAATGTAGCTCATGCGGCGCGTGGTGATATAAACGCCCATCACGCCACACAGTAGCCCCGCCATCGAAGAAACCAAAAGCGCCCGGGTGAAAAAGTCGTACTGAAAAGGGCGGAGTAACAGCTCCATGATGCTATTGCCTTATGAAAAGAGATCTTTTGTCAGGAGAGATTACGGTTACTCGAAACAGTTTGTTCTACTATTGAGTGCGAATGATCGTTGCAAGAACTTTTAAGATCTACATTTCGCTCTCGTAAAAACGCAGGTCGAGGCCGCTGTACCGGATGGCTTACCGTTGTTGCGCGGTTTGCAATCAGCACCTGATCGCCCTGCTGTTGCACCACCATATCGCCTCCAAACGTGCGGCTCAAAGTCTCTGAAGTGAGCACGTCGGCAGGCTTACCCTCGGCGATAATGCCGTGATTAAAACAAATTACCCAGGGTAAATGTGTTGCAACAGAATTAAGATCGTGCGTAGAGAGTAGAATGCTGACGCCTTGATCGTTTAAGTCCCATAGCAGATGCAACAGCTCGTGCTGCGTCTGAATATCGGCGCTGCTAGTGGGCTCATCTAACAAAACCAAATCTGGGTTGCCCACCAAAGCGCGCGCTAAAAATACGCGCTGCTGCTGTCCGCCCGAAAGAGCGCCAATGGCCTTGTGCGCTACATCAGCGGCCCCCACTTTTGATAGCAGATCGTATGCGATCGCCCGATCCTGTTTAGAAGGCCAGGGCATCTGTAGCTTAAAAGCCTTCTGACGACGGTAGCGTCCCATCATCACTACTTCAATAGCCGTTACCGGAAAGCTCCAGTCGACCGTTTCTACCTGGGGCACGTAGCCCACTTTAGGCAGAATACTTTTTCTGGCGCGTTTTTCACCTTTTGCCCTGCCCTTTGCCTTGAGCGTAGGCTGTCCCTGATAATAAATCTGACCTTGCCAGGGCTGAATAACCCCTAGCAAAGACTTGATTAACGTCGTTTTGCCACAGCCAGAAGGGCCGACGAGCCCTGAGAACTGGCCTTGATGAAGCTTGAAATTGAGTCCGTTGAATATAGATTGTTCCTGATATCCACAGGACAGATCTCTCGCTTCTAAAAGAGCGTGCATAAAGGCTGATCCCTAACGGTTATTTTCAGTCATAGAGTGCTTGTTACAAAAAGGATTTAAGACAGAAAAATTTAAGGCAGAGTTGTTAGCAATTTGTTTGTTAGCAGACTGTTTGGCGAGTGCCCATAGTAGATATCGCCACTAGGAGCACCGTGCGCTTTTCATACTAACGGGCAGTGAAGGATTTTATGGGCCTATCAGAACTAGTTGACAACATTTGTCACATCTAGCCGATCGACTAAGCTCGCATCGCCTCCCAAAGCATTTGCAAAAATGCGCAAGTTATCCGCCATCATCCCAATATAGGTGTGTTCAGGGTTCGTGTTCTCAGTTGCACTGGCCGATCCGTCTCCGGGTAAATCGTCGTCAGCCGTGTTTTCAAGCTTCACATCGGCCTCCCGAGCAATTTGCTCAGAGATCTTGCTCGGAAATACCTCAGAGCCAAAAATAGCGGGCACGTCACTCTCTTTAATTTGATCGACTAGCGCCGATACGTCTTTTGCTGAAGGCTCGCTAAAGTCCGAAGGCTGAACCGCACCAATCACTTCAAAGCCATACTTGCGAGCCCAGTAGGGCCAAGAGTCATGGTAGGTCAGCAGCTTGCGATTTTCCTCGGGGATCGTCGCTACGACCTCGCGGGTGACTTTATCTAATTTATCGATTTTGAGAAGCAGCTTAGCGAGGTTTTCTCGATAGGTTTTCTCGCCTTCGGGATCAAACGCAATCAGCTGTTGGGCCGCCAGCGTAGCGTACTCAGCGGCGTAGTCAGGATTGACCCAAAGGTGGGGATTAGGCTTGCCGCCTGCTTCTGGAAAGCTGTTGTCATATAGCCACTGATCTCGATCGATAATGTTTGTAGCTAATTCATAAATTTTTGTATCTTCGGGCTTTACAGCTTCAGCCATTTCAATAGAAGGCACTTCTAAGGAGAGACCGTTGACCAAAACAAGATCGGCCTTTGCCAGCAGCTCGCCGTCAGAGGGGCGAGGCTCAAAGGTATGAGAGTTTGTTCCTTCTGGCACCATGCCAACCACTTGCAGGCGATCGCCTGCAATATTGCTCACAATATTTGTAATGGGCGCAACCGTCGTCACCACCAGCGGCTTATTGGCTTGCTCGGTCTCAGCCGATACGCGCTCAGCCGCTTCAGGACTGCTCTGATCGCTTTGGGGCGATCGCACGCTCGTAGCTTGAGAGCATCCCCCCAGCAAAACCAGGCCCGTAAACAAGGCCCCACTTAGGCCTACCGCTAGTTTTCCAGACTCAGAAAGCGCCTGTAGAGACACCTTAGACATACTCAACTTCATACGATTAGACAAACCATTCTCGTTTATTGCATCTGGAGGATAGCGCCTTAAATTATAAAAATTCAACCCAACGCCCTATCAAAAGAAAGAGATTCGCTATCCTTAAGATCTACTTAAGGTGAGTGTTAAGAGAAGTTTCCTAGCTAAACGCCGATAGCACGTCCGTATAAAAAAGTAAGTGGATTTATTAAAAAGCGGGTGTATATCTAATTAATTCAGGTTGCCAAACCCGTTAAAATAAGACTTGCTTTTGTCTAAGCGCTTTATTCATGCCATCCTCTCCCGGCGACTACTACCAACGCCTGCGCTTATCCCAAAATGCTAGCCGTCAGGAAATTAAGGCTGCTTTCCGCCGACTGGCGCGGCAATACCACCCGGATTTACATCCCAATCAGCCCGGTGCCCTCAAGCAGTTCAGAGCGCTCCGAGAAGCTTATGAGGTGCTCGTAGATCGCGTCCAGCGCCAGCGGTATGACCAGTATCAGCAGGGGCTGAGCCCTCAGTCGCCGCTCAACCATCCACAAACCCCCTCAGACTTTTACATTCGCGGCATTCGCTACGTTCTCGCGCGTCGCTACAGGGCCGCTATTGGCGACTACAGCAAAGCCATCGAGCTCGACCACCAGTTTGCCGAAGCCTACGTACGCAGAGCCGAGGCCCGCTACTTAGTCAAAGACGACTCGGGCGTACTTGCCGACTGTCAGCGGGCGATCGCACTCAACCCTACCGAACCGCGAACCTACTACTACCAGGGCATGGCCCGCTACCGGCTAGACTACGTGCAAAGCGCAGTAGCCGCCTTTACCGATGCGATCGCCCACGACCCTGAAGAAGCCCAGTATCACTACCGCCGCGGCCTTGCCTATCAAGACCTGCACCAGCTCGACGAAGCTGCTAAGGACTTCAGAAAAGCCGCCAGCCTGTATCGCCAGCAGGGACACATCGCTAGCTACCAGCAGCTTCAGCTCTATCTGCGGCAGTTCGGCACCGCAGGGCGATCGCGCCCTATCAAGCTTCTCGGCAGCGCCGCCCAAAAAATCTCTCGCCTCGTGCCGCACCGCGTTAAAGCTACCCTCGGCCCAAAGCCCCCGCGCCCGCAGCGTCGCGCCTCAGATTTTTCGCCACAGGCCAGTAGCCGACCTCAAAATATTCCTCAGAAATCGCTTATTCATCCGCCAGTGCCGCCGGGTCACCCGCGCGATCGCCGCCATGCTCAGCACCCGGCCCAAACTTACTGGGCACCCGGCGTTAGCTCTCGCCCTGATCCCAACTATCGCCCTCGGCAGCGGCTAGATCGGCATCTCATCTCAGGCGCGATCGCCACCCTTAGGCTCCTCAGCAACCCAGCTGGTGAAATGGTGCCTTTTTACCGCAGGCTCTCAGCGCGCCAAACCAGCCTCATTGGCTATGCCCTAGCCGTCCTTGCCAACCTGGCCTTTGTCTTAGGCGGTATTCAGCACGCCACCACTAATAGCTGGCTGGTGGCCTCTTGGCTATGGGCCTCAGGCGGCATGACGTTTGTGGCTATGGTGCTAGTGTTGGGTCTCACCCGCATCTTTTTACGCGTGCGGGGGCTGTGGGTCGCTGACATTTTTATATTAGGGGCGGCAGTTGTGCCCTTAGGAATGATGGCGGTTTTGAGTGCGATCGCCAAACAATTCGCCGCTCAGATCACCCAACCCCCCTACATACTGTTCTCTAATCTTTTCTTTCTGATGGCTACGCTGTGGATTGTTTCGCAGGTACTCATTACGCTTTACAGCGGACTTGCTCGCATTCAAGGCTTCTCTGAACAGTTTGCCGCCTGGTTCACGCCCGTTGTTCTCTCTTTGGGCCTAGCGGCAGGCGTAGGAACCTGGAGCTTTCTTGCACTATAGAACAGAATGATTGAGCAAGACACAAAAGCAGAAACACAAAAGCAGCGGCATAAAAGTCGTTAATGAGTTCGTGATGATTTCGTAATGACAGAGAGAATTATCTTTTCTATTGTCATGGGCTGTGTACGATAGCTTGAGCCCTCAAATCAAACAATTTCGATGACTACACCAGCGCTTTTACTTCGCACATCTATTGACCAAGACGGTGATGGTGCACTAGAGTCCATTCGTTTAGAAACCTATAGTACGGACAACAAGCTACTCAAAAGCGTCTCGGATAGCAACGCAGATGGCCAAGCCGACGCGGTAACAAACTATACTTACAGCAACAGCGGCAACCAGACAGGTCAATTCTACGACTTCGACAACGATGGTGTTGTTGACTATTCATTTACGACCGACTACACCACCAGCGACAACGGCAATCTCACCATTACGTACACCAGCCGCGATGCAGTCACTGGACGAGACGAGGTTTATACAACAACCTATGACGCTAATGGCAACGTTATTGAAGAAGCGGTAGGGAACCAAATCACAGCGACATACGCTTACAACGCAGCAGGACAAATTACCTCATACACCGACGTTAGTAGTGGTAACAGAACTGAGTATGCATACGAAGCCGGCAGGCTGACTGGATCTACACTATTTCCAGAGGGTAGTACGTCTACGCCGACAATAACCTACACCTATGATGAAAGAGGAAACCTTACTCAGTCAGAAAACGTTGGCTTCGGTTTTGATGTCTCCACCACTTACACATACGATGAAGAAAACAGGATAGTTGGCCAGGGTAGCTCTGTCACTGGAACGACGTCTGGTGGTTTCGCGAGCTACAGATACGACGAGCTAGGACGAATAACTTCTTTCACTCAGGGCTCGGGCGGAACAACACTCACCTATACCTACGACTACGACGAAGCTGGCAAATTCGTCAGCGAAACCTTTGAGATTATGCCTAATAACGTCAGCAGAGAGACTAGCTACAGCTATGATGAGCTAAATAGAATAGTGTCTATAAGCACAGACGGCTCTAGTTTTCCAGGAGACAACAAGCTAGTCACATACGAATATGACGACCTGCTCACAAGTGGCGTCTCACTAGCTGCTATCGAATCTGAACCTGATAGTGTTGCTGCTAGCCTCATCGATGCAGCAAACGACCTGCCAGACAGCTTGGGTGCAGGCAGCTCATTCTTGCAAAACGACTTTGCCACTAACGGCCTAGAAGACGCTTTGACGTTTACTAGCCCAGAAACCGCTAGTTACGCTGCTCTGTAAGTAAGCTAGCGATCGCACTCACCAGCCGATCTGGCTCAACAGGCTTAGCCACATGTGCTTGAAAGCCTGCGGCGATCGCCTGCTGCCGATCCAGCGCTCCAGCATAGGCCGTTAGCGCGACTGCCGGAACCAGCCCGCCCTGCTCAGGCGTAAGAGATCGCACCTGCTTGAGCAGCATATAGCCATCAATAGCTGGCATCCCAATATCGCTCACCACCACATCAGGCTGAAAAGATGCCAAAACAGCAAAAAATTCAGCAGCAGAAGTTACAGATAAGCTCTCAGCTCCCGCTTGATCTAACACAACCGATAGCATATCTAGGCTGTCGGGTTCATCGTCAATCGTGAGCACCCGAATACCGCTAAGATCGTGAGAGTCCAAAAACTTGCGGAGTTGTTCGAGGTGCCGATACGTGATTGTTGAGCAAAGGAAGACGAACTGTAAAAGTAGCGCCTTCGCCTTCTCCCAAACTCTCAGCCGTGATGCTACCACCATGCGCTTCAACCAGCTGATAAACAATAGACATTCCCAAGCCCAAGCCACCATGGTGACGAGTCACAGAAGAATCTTCTTGGCGAAACGACTCAAAAATGTAAGGTAAAAAGCTCGGACTGATGCCTTTGCCCGTATCTGCAACCGTGAGCTGAGCCATGCGATCGGCCTGCACAACGCTGATGTCGATACGGCCACCGTTAGGCGTGAACTTTACAGCATTCGTCAACAGATTCCACAACTATTTGCTGAAGCCGTACAGCATCTCCAGACACCGGCCCAATATCCGAGAGCGACCGAATTGAATTTGAATAGACTTGGCGATCGCCTCCGCCTTCACCGTATCAATCGCCGCTTCAATCACCCCCGATAAATACACAGGCGCGACGTTCAAAGGCAGCTTGCCCCGCAGCACGCGAGCCATATCCAACAGATCATCAATCAGCTGACACTGCACCTTAGCGTTGCGCTCAATGGCCTTTAGGCCCGCCAGCGTTTTAGCCTCGTCAAACTTGCGAGCCTGCAAGAGCCTAGCCCAGCCCAGAATCGGATTAAGAGGCGATCGCAGCTCATGAGAAAGCACCGCCAAAAACTCATCTTTAATGCGATTAACCCGCTCCGACTCTGCTAAGGCCGCCTGTTTCTCTTGTAAAATTCGCTCGCGATCGCGCTCAATTTGCACCCGCTCAGTAATATTATTCGAGATGCCAATTAGCCCTATCACCGCTCCTGCCGGATTGCGATAGGGCGCTTTAGTCCCTAAAAAAGTCTGTATACCATCTGGCGACTCTTCTACCACTTCTGTTTGCCCGGAGGCCATAATCCGCTGGTCATTCTCCATTACCCGCAGCGCATCCTCTAAGTGGGGATAAAGGTCACTATCATAGCGGCCAAGCACCTCATCAGCCGTTCTCCCCAGCGCCGCCAGCGTCGCCGGGTTCGCATATATAATTCGCCCCTGCCGGTCTTTTACAAAAATAGGGGTCGGTGCAGAGTCATTAATCACGTCCAAGATGGCATTTTTCTGTTGCAGATCTTCTTCAGTGCGCTTGCGCTCAGTAATATCTTGGCAAACCACAATGCCGCCGCTGAACTCTCGGCTCTCATCAACCAGCGGGTAGCCGCTAACGCTAATCCATCGCCCCTCATCATCAGTCGAACGGCGGATAAATATTTCCTCGGTCACCGACTCTCCTTTCATCGCTCTGGCTAAAGGAAGCCTTTCGTTCGGGAAAAACGTCTGCTGGTCGGGTAAAAACATGCCATAGGTTTCTGACCAGCTTTGATGAGAATATTCATTGGAAAATTCGCCAAAAATTCGCTGAGCCGCTTCGTTAAAAATGGTAAATTCCCCTTTGGCATTCACCGCAACTAAGCCATTGCCAATGCTGCTAATAATGGTCTGTAGCAGCTTGGTTTGCGATCGCAGGGCGGCCTGCGCCTGTTTGCGATCGCTCACGTCTTGCGAAACCGATAAAATTTGAGTTACTTGACCTGCACTATCTCGAATCGGGGTGAGCACCACCTCCCACCACTTAGGCTTACCGGTCACTGTCGGATAAAAGCCTCGAAATTTACCGACTTCACCAGACTTTGCCGCCGCAAACGCTTCTTCTACCGCCTGCCGGTACTCATCTCTCCACGACTCTATCCAGTTGGCGTTTAGGTACGAAGTAAGATCGTCAATCTCCATCCTGCAAATACCTGCCGCATTGATGTACAAGATCCTTGAGTCCAAATCAAGCACTTTGATGCAGTCGCCACTGCTGTCCAAGACGCGATTCTTAAACTCTTCGCTTTGCTGCAAAGCACGTCTTGTGCAAACCCGCTCAGTCATGTCTTCAGCAATGCCCGCTAGCCGGTAAAGCTGGCCGGATGGGTCTCGCAAAGGAAAGCAGCGATCGCGCACCCAGCGAACGCTACCATCATCCAAAACAATGCGATACTCCTCATCAAACTCGCCTATTGCCGCCTTCTCCTCAAAAGCCAGCTTCGTCCACGCGCGATCCTCCGGATGAATATGATCTACCCAAGTTGAGCGGCGTGCATACAGCTCCTGTGGCGGCCATCCCCACAGCCGTTCATAAGCAGAACTCACGTAAGAAACACGGCCCTCAGGCTCCTCTCTCATCCAAAAAACCGCATCAATATTTTCAGTCAGCTGCCGAAAACGAGCTTCACTGTTCTGCAACGCTGCCGCCGCTCGCTTGTACTCGGCAATATTAGGCGCATTATCTGCCGCTCGCCGCGTCGCCTCAGCTGTCCTATTTACCGTAAGCCGCAACCGCTCCGGCGTGAGGTGTTCTCTAATCAGGTAGTCTTGCGCGCCTGCTTCAATAGCTTGCAGCGCGATCGCCTCGTCGCCTACGCCCGTCATCATCACCACAGGCAACATTCGCGCCTGATCTTGTTTTAAATTTCTCTCCTGACTTTTTAAAGCGTCAATAAAAGCTAATCCGCTCATATCGAGCAGCTGATCGCCCAGCAAAACAGCATCAGGCCAGTGCTGCTGCCAAAGACCCAAGCCTTCATCAGCTCGGCTGGTCTCTATAATTTTGTAGTCGTAATTGCGATCGCCCAGCAAGTACTGCCGATACCTTGCCCGAGTCTTTGAGCTGGCTTCTACAACCAAAATAATGCGCTGAATCTGAGCATTCATGTGCTGAGCTGTCATACCCTAATCGGAAGAATTGCATCACCAACTATTCATGGCGTCAGATTTTTAATAGTCTATTTTATACTTTAGATTTTTTTAATTTTACAGCAGCATCACAACTTCCCTCTGCGCTGCCGCTAACAATTTTACTTGCCAATGAGCTTACCTCATCTAAAAACTTTCACATTAAGTGATCTAGATCATTGTTAACGAGTCATTAAGCAATAGTGAAATAACCCTGGTGGGTACTGTGGTTAAAGAAGGCATTTTTATACATTAGTGTCATCACTTCTGAAATCCACGCTCCTTAAAGGAGGCATTTGCTATGAACTCTCGTAAACACCAATCACTAGATCTTCGTACCGCCGCAGCCAAGCTTGCTTACGACCGCCCCCACGCTCAGCACCAGGCCAACGGTGACGAACAGCGCCACCGCTTCGACGAAGTGCAGACCGTCCGAGGCGGCAAAGCCTCTCACCTGTCCAACTACACAAAAGGCCTTCCCCACGACGAAAAAGACGGTCTAATCTGCGATCCAGCTGACTACCAACAGTTTATTCGCGGCATTGACTCCGGCAATACTAGAGACTTTCAAGACACGCCGCTTGGCCCTAAAGGCTACGACGGCGGTGAAACGGTTGAGTGGAAATCTCAGTACACGCAACAGCAAGACGTAAGCGTCCGGGCCTGGGAAAGCGCGGGCGCGGGCCTTCTGTTCGATCTTGAAGGGCCAGACGCTCAGTCCATCACTATGCCTCCCGCACCAACGGTTGATAGTGCTGAGTACGTTGCAGAAGTTGCAGAAGTCTATGAAATGGCGCTGCTTCGTGACGTACCCTTTGCAGAATTTGATAGCAATTCAGAGGTTGCTGCTGCCATCGAACGGTTGAACAATCTCGCCTGGTTTGAAGGTACATCGATTCCTGGTCTTACGGACGAAGCAGCTGCTCGTCGTCGCGATCGCCTCACTACTCAAAACGCATTTCGCGGCACCGCCTTTGGCGACACCAAAGGCCCCTACATCTCCCAGTTCCTCTGCCGGGGCACGCCTGAACTGGGTCAAGACAAAGACGGCGTACTCGACGGCCTTGTCTCCTATGGCGCAATGGTCTTTGACAACAAAGTCCGCACCGCTACGCCAAACAAAGACTACATGACCTCTTGGGAATGGTGGCTCGACGTTCAAAACGGCGCTGATTTGCGCGGCAAAGAAACCTACGAAAACGGCGAAAACAAATATCGCTTCATCACCACACCGCGCGATCTGGCCACCTACGTCCACTACGACGCCCTCTATCAGGCCTATCTCAACGCCTGCCTCGCCATGATGGCCATAGGCGTTCCGTTTGATCCCGGCATTCCGTTTCAGGCCAACGACAAACTTGACCACCAGCAAGGCTTTGCCCACTTTGGCGGCCCGCACATTTTGTCCTTGGTTACGGAAGTTGCTACTCGGGCGCTGAAGGCGGTTCGCTATCAGAAGTTTAATGTGCACCGCCGCTGTCGTCCTGAGGCGATCGCAGGCCGCATCCACCAGTGGCGTCACACCCAGCTGCCCAGCCTCGCCCCCGTCGCCCATATCAGCGACAAAATTAGCGACACCCTGCACAGCGTAGCCCTGCACAACAAAGTCCAAAACGAACGCTACGCCTCGGAACTACACGGCAACTGTCAGTCTGAATTCGGCCCTGACGACGTGTACCTCCTACCCATGGCCTTTGCTGAAGGCTCGCCCATGCACCCTGCCTACGGCGCAGGCCACGCCACGGTGGCAGGCGCTTGCGTCACCATCCTCAAAGCCTTCTTTGACCATGGCCACGTTATCCCTCAGCCCTACGTCATCTCCCGCACGGGCACCGGCCTAAAGTCTGTCGATCATTCCCTCTCGCTCACGGTAGAAGGCGAGCTCAACAAGCTTGCCTCTAACATCTCTATCGGTCGCGACTGGGCAGGCGTCCACTTCTTTACCGACTACTACGAGTCCGCTCGCCTCGGTGAAAGAATTGCCATCGGCATTCTCGAAGAGCAAAAGCTCACCTATGGTGAAAACTTCAGCATGAGCGTGCCGCTATTTGACGGAGGCTGCATCCGTATCTAACATCGGTATCTAAAAGGTTACAAAAGGGTCGATTTTGAGCTTCAGAACGGCCCTTTTGTAAAGACACATTGCCAGGTGCGGTTCGCCCCCTGGCAAGTTGGTTTAAAATAGCCTATATGTTGGGTATACCATTTACAATGGACTGTCAATAAACTGGTTTACGTCCCGTCGCGTTCTTTAAGAGGAAAATACAATCGCTAAAAAACCACTCATCAATCAACAAATTCGAGCCACGCAGGTTCTTCTGATTGACAACGAAGGTACGAATCGTGGCCTAACGGATACGTCAGAGGCGCTGGCGCTGGCCAAGGCTGCCAAACTTGACCTTGTGGTGGTCTCACCTGACCAAGAGAATCCGGTCGCGAAGATTTTGGACTACGGCAAGCATCAGTACCAAAGCCGTAAGCGTCAAAAGCAAAGCGCTCGCACGTCTGTAAAAGAAGTCAGACTGCGTCCGAACGTGGGCGACTCTGACTACAAAGTAAGAATTGATAAGGCGCTCGCTTGGCTAGAGCGCGGCGACTCGGTGAAGTTTCAGGTTCGCCTCAGAGGCCGGGAACACCAGCACCGCGATCGCGCTACTGATTTGCTAAACCGGGTCGTAGAAGATCTTTCTAAGGTCAGCAAAGTGCAGACGTTTGACAGGCGATCGCTTATCGTCCAGGTCGTCCCCAACTAAGCACCTCACATAACGCTTTACAAGCCTTAACCTACTCAAGGGCCAGCACGTTGATAAAATCACGGCTGGCCCTTTTGCATGGGCGCACTTCGCCGTCAGATGCCTTAACGAATGCCCGCCAATGCCTCAATTTGTCAGCCGCACCCAGCCTCCCCTAAACTTCATCCCCACCGCCTACAATCCACTCATCATGAGGCTGGTAAAGTGGACGCTCCCTTTCTTTCTCCGCGTGCGCATTCGCCCGTGGCTACCGGCAGGCATTCAGCGCATCGAAGTAGACAACGTTGAGCAGCTCGTTGAACTTTATGAACAGTTCGAGGCAGGCAAAGCCCGTTTCATCATCGCACCGCGCCACGTAGAAGTAGACGATCCGCTCAGCGGTCTATACCTATGCTCTACAGCTGTTGCCAAAGCCGCCGCTGCCAAAGGCATCAAGCTCAAGCAGCCTGTGCACACTCACTTTCTGTATGAGCGAGGCATGACCATCTGGGCCGGGAAAGGGTTGGGCTGGCTACTCTCTCGCATCGGCGGTAGTCCCATTCGCAGAGGCCGAAAGCCAGATTGGGTAGGCCTCAAGGCCGCTCGCAAAATTATGACCGATGCGGATATGCCCATGGTAGTTGCCCCAGAAGGTGCCACAAACGGCTACAGCGAACGGTTGGGACAGTTAGAACCGGGTGTGGCTCAGCTCAGCTTTTGGTGTGCCGAAGACCTACATCGCAATCAGCGTCCAGAAAGCGTTTTTATCGCACCCATTGGCCTTCAGTATCGATACGTAAAGTCCAACTGGCCAAAGCTTGCAGCGCTGCTATCAAAGCTGGAGTCTCAAAGCGGTCTTTCGCCACTACCGACTGAGACCACTCCGATTGAAAAGCACTGCTACCTGAGAATTTTACGACTCGGAGAGCATCTCATTGAGACCATGGAATCGTTCTACACGCGGTTTCATCACAAAACGTTTGAAGCATCCAAACCTGAAGCCACTGATAGCAGCTACGAATTTTGCGCTGACAGGCTACAGCAGCTGTTAGATCAATCATTACAGGTCGCTGAACAGTTTTTTAACTTACCGCACAAAGGTACCCTAGTTGATCGCTGTCGTCGGCTAGAAGAGACTAGCTGGAACTGCATTTATCGAGAAGATTTACCTGAGCTGAGCACGCTTTCTCCTTTGGAGCGAGGACTGGCTGACTGGGCCGCGCAAGAGGCCAGCATCAGAGAGCTACATATGCGAATTGTTGAAAGTTTTGTGGCCGTTGATGGTCAGTACCTGGCCGAGAAGCCATCGTTTGAGCGTTGCGCAGAAACGACATTGCTAATGTCAGACATGCTCGCTCGGCTGGACGGCGACAAGCTGCCGGGTCGGCCTCGTTTGGGCCTGCGCTGGGTAAAAGTGACCGTGCAACCGCCAATTGAGGTCACCTCTCGCCTAGCTGACTATCAGCAGAATCGTAGGTCAGGGCGGCTGGCCGTCGCGACCCTGACCGAGGAAATTCGTCAGTCACTAGAATCAACGATTGAGCGTTAAAAGACCTGGAACGAGCACTTATATTCGAGAAGATGGCTCGAAAAAGTTCTCTCTATTATTCAGCTCCGCTACAGTCGTATTAGCCACTTCGATAAAGCCGACACCGTTAGCAAAAACATAGGCATTCGCCTCATTGCCACTTTCACGGCTACCCTGATAAAAACTTAAGTTTTCGAATGTAACAGCGGCAAAGCTATTGTTGAATAGCTGCATGCGATCGCTGCCCACTTCAAAGTCTCCTAGAAAGTTGTATGCCTGATTTTGAAGGATGAATAAGTCATTTCCAGCGCCCCCATATAGAGAATTAAATCCGCCACCAGCAGTAATCCTATCAATACCTGAGCCCGTCTGAATGTAGTCGTCGCCCGCGCCCGTGGCAATATCTTTTCCATCGCTATTTGCACTGGCATCTATCATATAGACGATATTATCGCCACTGCCTGCGCTAACATTGTTACGCCCTGAGCCCAAGCCAATCAAATCATCACCGCTACCGGTTCCGACAAAGTAAAATCCATTTTCTTTTAGCCAAACGTTGTTGTTGCCATCACCGAGGTTAATAGAACCAGTGCCTTCAATCCCATTTGCAGCAGCGCTATCAATACTATAAACCACATCATCGCCACCTTCTGTTACCACAGTAACAGAGCCGCCACCGACGCCAATAGTATTGTTGCCACTCCCCGTGATCAGACCGTTTGTACTCAAAGACCAAAAGCCATCATAACCACGGCCCAAATCAATATTCAGCTGCTCGCTGCCCGTCCCGACGCCGTAAACAAAGTCATCTCCATCACCAGCTCTCACCGTAATCTTTCTCTCGCTACTGCTAGCGTCAAAGCCGATAATATCCGCGCCGTCTCTACCGCCGATAATGTCGTTGCCCTCACGCCCAGACCAAATATTGTCACTGCCGTTAGTCCCGGCAATCACATCAGATGAACTATCGGTGCCATCGGTACGGCTTGTTAGCGTGCCGCTGTACGGCTCTTCCGCTTCGTATGCGTTACCGACCACTACATTGTTAGCATCAACATAGATAGTCGTAGGTCGCGCCGATACGGCAGGGGGAGCCGTTGGATCTTCGCTTCGGCCAAAAACAACTCTACTAGCTCGGCCGAAAAGGCCCCCACCCAGCAGGAGATCGTCAATACCATCGCCGCTAACGTCGCCGCCACCGCCAACTAAATTTATTGAGTCATTACCAACACCTTTGAGAACAAAGCCGTTGATACCATCAATATTATCGACATTTAACCGAGCATCAAATCCTGCCCTGCTACCAAAAATGATAAAGCTCTTTTCCGAATTAAATCCGCCACTAGGGTTACCAGCATTAAACACGTCAGAGCCACCTTGGACAATGAGATCGTCAACACCATCGTTGTTAACGTCGCCTGCCGCGCCGACATCAATGCCCAACCGGCCATTTTTGACCACGCCATTGACGACAAAGCCATTGCTACCGTTAAGACTCGTCAGGTCAAAGCTAGAGCCAAAGCCAGCATCACTCCCGAAGATCACATAGCTTTCTCCCTCGGATCTCGTTAGTCCCGCTGCGCGCGGATCTCTAGACTTCTACAGGCGTACGATTGGCCGAGGGCGCACCCACAATAATATCGGCTATGCCATCACCATTCACGTCTCCCGCTCCGCTCACGGCATAGCCTAAGGCATCGTCCTCACTAATACTATTAATCACAAAGCCATTGCTACCATCCAGATCAGAAGCCTGTAAGCTAGCCGCAAATCCAGTGCTGCGGCCATATACAACGTAAGCTTCTCCGATAGCGACTGTTAAAGGCGAAGTCTCAGAACGTTTAGCAAACGGAGCCCCGATAATAATGTCGTCAAGACCATCGTTGTTGATGTCCCCTGCCGCGCTCACTGAAACGCCTAGATAATCAACGCGCTCACCATTGCTAAAAACAAAGCCGTTGCTACCGTCAAGCGTTGAGACATCTACCCTTGGATCAAAGTTCTCGCGGCCAAAGAGTATGTAGCTTTTTCCAGGGCCAAAGCCATCCACATCAGGGCGACCTACGACCGTACCGCTGTTGGTCGCACCTACGATAAAATCGTCTATCCCATCTCCATTTATATCGCCAGCACTGCTCAGCGCATTGACTTGAAGACCGAGAGGAATGTCAGTAGAAAACCCGTCACGCCCGTCTAAATTAGCCAGGTTAATACCAGCATCAAACCCTGTAGCACGGCCAAAAACAATATGGTTATGGCTGTCTGCACCAATCGCAAAATCATTAATACCATCGTTATTAACGTCCCCAGCACCGCTGACAACCAAGCCTGATCTACTCCCAGCAGCGCCGTTTACGGCGAATCCATTGCTACCGTCAAGACTGCTAACCTCTAAGCTCGTTCCAAAACCTGTAGGGCTACCAAACACAACATAGCTTTTGCCAGCGCCCGAAGCGCCGCTAGGATCTCCAATGAGAATGTCATCAATGCCGTCACCGTTAACATCTTTGATAATGCTGGCAGCATTACCGCTAGCCCCGTTAATAGTGAATTCAGTGAGTTCGCTAAGGTCAAAAACTGATGGAAAGATCATGCAGATAAAGGGGGGGTTAGTGTACGCGATGGATGCCTGCAAAGAACAACCGCTCTTAGTTAAAACGGTAGGTCTAACCACACTTGATGAGAGAAAATGTAATCAATCTTTTTTGAAATCTTTAAGATGATAAAGTTTACATACGAGCGGCGCTGAACCACTTAATATTTAGCTTCAAATACCGTGATACGCTGACGCTGAACGTGCTAAATCTAGCTTTGTATCGCTAACTGCCTAGGAGAAAGTACCTGTTGTGAATTTTGAGTTTTTGACCCTTTTACTGACGCTGATGGTGGTTTTGCTGTGGGCGGGCTATCTCATTGCTAGAGCGACGCTAGGGCCGCAGGCGGCAAGGCGAAACCTATATTACGCTGGATCTTGGCTATTTGTCGGTGGGATGATTGCACTCCTTCTCCCTTTCCTAGGCCGCTACGGCATTACCATTCTCTATGGTCTCTACGCGCTTGGCATCTTCGCATGGCTCCTCAGCTGGCCCACCCGCAAAAAAAAGTCAGGTGCACTCAAGCTAGAAGTGGGCCGCACCTCACACAACAAATTTCTCTTTTGGGTCGGTCTCTTTCAAACGGGTCTTGCTGTTGTCATGACCCTATCGCTACTAGATCAAATCACTGGCCCGTTAGTGACAACAGGTGGGCTTATTTCTGGAATAGTTTCCATAGCTTTTTGGTGGGCGATCGCACTCCTGTTCATCTTCCTCGGTCTCAGCGACCTAGAAATTCACGAGAACGGTCTCTCCTACCTCTACGCCTGGCAGCCGTGGGATAGAGTTGAAGCCTTCGGTTGGGACGACGACAAGCCCAGCACGCTACTCTTACGCGTTGTCCCCCGTTCCTTTCTCTCTCGCCGGTATGTCACACTCAATATTCCATCCGCCCAAAGAGAAGCCGTCGATCAGCTCATAGATGACTACATTAACGAGGCCGACTTAGCCGCTGAAATGGATGGCTGAGATGAATGGCTGAGATGAATGGTGAAATGAGTAGTGGCATAGCTAAACCCTAAACCCATTCACGAAGAAGAGTCGGCGCTGTTCTTTCGCCATCTGTACAGCAGCCAGCCGACCACTAGCACCACGACAACAACAAGGACTATTTTGCTAAATGGCCCGAGCACAACGGCGACCTGTTCGTAGCGATCGCCCAGCACAAATCCGGCCAGCGTCAGCAGCGTAATCCAAGCTAGCGAACCGATTGTAGAAGACACAAAAAATCTGCCAAACGGCATTTTAGTAATGCCTGCTGGCACCGAAATATACGTACGGATACCGGGCACCAAACGACCTAAGCCCACGGCCCAGTATCCGCCGCGATGCAAAAACCATTTCTGAACCGCAACAATCTCTTTGCTGGAAATACCCAGCCACTTACCCCGACGATCCGCTAGCTCACAAAGCCTAGCGAGTCCCAAAGCCTTACCAATGTAATACCAAAGCAGCGCCCCCAGTACCGAGCCCACAGTTCCCGAAAAAATCGCCCATCCCAAATTCATATCACCTCTGGCCGCTGCAAAACCCGCCAGCGGCATAATAATCTCCGAAGGAATCGGCGGAATCACATTTTCTAGCAGCATCAGCCCCGCAATGCCCCAGTAGCCAAAGAAAGTAATGATTTCGGTGATTTTATCGAGAATATCCAAGGCAGCTGCGGGGCGAGAGGTCTTGGCTTAAATCATGCAGCTAGCTTGGGAAGGTGTCATCTATCTGTAAGCTCATATCGACGAGGCTACTATTTAAGGCACTCGCAGCGTCAATGCCCATTAGCGAAGCCGGGCGATCGCTCTGCCCCAGCTGAATATCATCATCTGGCACCACCACTACTAGCGGTGGCGGTGGCGCAGAGGGATCTCTGCGAGGCGGGTTCGTAATTACATCGCGATCGCCTAGCCGAATAATCTCAATCCCATTAATCATCGGGTTTTCAACGGCCCCGTGCAAAAACTCAATGTTAAGCGTGCCATCGGTCACTTCAACCACCTGGCTCAGCAGCCCGCCGACCTGATGGCCAAACTGAGCGCTTAGATCAATGTTGTTGAGCTTGGTTGGAACGCTGCCTTCAATCGCCACATCAAAGATGCGATCGCCCACCCGACTCGCCCCCACATAAGCATTACCCGCCAGCAGCCTCACTTCGTAAAACCCTGGCACCGCAGCCTCAAAGGCCCACTTCATACTGCTGCCGCCCGCTTCGTCCCAGCGCTCCGTAGCAAATATGCCAGCCGGAACTGACGCAGGTATCGTCTCACCCGGCAATACCTGCGATGTCAGCAGCACCGTGCTATTACTTCCTGCATCTACCAAGAAAGGCGTCGTAGCGTCAGCTAGCCAGTTAGGCCCACCATCTGTTGCTGCAATATCTGGGCCACCCGCATTCACCCGATAAAGCACCGTAGCCGACTCATTGCGAGCCGCTGTGATCTCAATACCGTCGAAGATAGCTGAGAATGAGCTTGCCGCAACTGGATCTGAATTAGAAGAGTTTCATAAACAACCCTCGGCGTTGCCGTCTCCGCCAGCACATCTATCGTCAGCTCAAAAGATATCTGTTTAGTAAAAGTCTCAACCGTCGGCGTAATCGTAACGCCAGTATGAAAGAGATATTCACCTGAATTACTTCTCTCCAACGGATCGCCACTAGAAACCACCTCAATTAAGGTGCTACCACCACCTGATGCTGTGGCAAATTTAACGTTGTCTAATCTAGTGCGTTGATTCGGATTGACCGAGGGCGATTGAAGAAATGCTTCAAAATTAGTGACGCCATTAATTGCAACGCCTGTTAGCCCGGTCGCGTAGCCATCTGGCCCTGGCAAGTTGTTGTCCTGATCAGGATCAAAGTCCCAGGTCAAAGTTTCACTAGGGCGAACCAGCGCTAGCCCGCCATTTGTAGCATCTCGAATAAACGGATCAGCAGTGTTGTCAATACCATCGCCATCAAAGTCTAAGTTTGAGACGATAGGAGAGTCGGAAGGCGCAAATACATTGATATTGTCAGGCCCGAACTCGGCCACCCACAGCGTGCCATTAGGGCCAACAGCCACATCTAGCGGCAGGCTCTGAGCGGTCACCAGCGGCAGCAGCCCGTCGGCATCTACAGTAGAACCATCTGTTGGATCAATCACAGGTGATAGCCCATTACCTGCTGCATTTAGATTCAGCAGCGTGACGTTGCCGTTGCTAGATGAGCCTAAATTGTTAGCGATCGCATTCGTTGCCCCACCGTTTCTAGGCACCCGCACCCCACTCTGCGCCAGCCGCCCAGCATCTGCCGTAAACTTACTCGGATCAATCAAAAAGCCATCTACAATATTGACCCCATCAGGCACCAAATCAGCAAGCCCGCTAACGCCTGAAATATTGTTTGTACTATTAGGTGAAAGTAGCGAATCAGGATTACCGCTATTGTCGTACACCGTCCAAGCCAGATTTTGGTTCGCTCTGGCCGGATTGGGATGCCCGTAATAGCCACCCTCTTCAATCAGAAACAATGGCTCTGAGTCATCATTCTCACCGCCATCATTCGGCAGGCTCGTAGGCTTACCATCCACATAAACAACCTCGCCACCCACTCTCGCATTCGAGCCATTATCGACAGTGTAGAGATTGCCGTTACTAGCTAATACCAAATCAAAATTAGTGTCTCCACTAGTCGCAAGTCTAGGATCGTTAGAAGAAACATAGAGCACAGGATTTTGAGCCGTCCCGACAACAACAATTCCTGTCGTTTGGCGATCGCCTTCAAAATTCAGCGACCCGTCATCATTATGATTTTGAATAGATTAAACCGCCGCACGACCATCCGCTAGCCGTAGCGTCTCGCTTTGAGTCGCCACATACTGACCATCTTGAAAAGCAATGGTAAACGCCTCAATCGGCTTATTTTGCTGCGCAACATATAGCCTCCCATCAGGGCCAAACTGAAGCGAGGTTGGATTATCTAGAAGCTTTGGCCCACCCACGACACCGTTAAAGCTGCCGATAGGATTGAAGTTAATAGCCATAGGAATGCTGCTGCGTATTCACACTGGTAGGTGACACACCACAGCAACATACAGCGTCCGCTATCAGGGCTTTATATAGGTTGCACAACGCCTCATGAATCTTGCGTAAAGCAGCATTCAAGCGCCAAAATCTAGTTTCTATAGGCCAGAGTCTCGCACCTGATAGGTAATCTCCTCAACCGGTAAATTCTCGTTGTCCCAATCTGCATACCGCAGCTGCAAGCGCTTCTCTCCGGCGTGCTGTCCTAGCCATCCCCCATATTTCTCAGCATGCGTCCCCAAGCTCTGAATCCGCACTTTCCCGTTAAACACGGTCGCCCGAGCCAAATAAATTACCAAATCATCCCGAGAAGGCCGATTGACCGTTGTGCTCGCCGTAAGATGTGCAATCCCACGCTCGTCTAGCTCCTGAGAGAGCGCCAGCGCCGTATTGCGAATACCACGAAGTGCAACAATCACAGACGCGATCGCCATCGTAATGTCCACGCCTTCATCACTCATAATTTTTTGACCTGACAGATAGTGAAAATTCTGCTCTCCCAAGTCATCCCGAATGCGGCGGTGAATAAGATTATTAGGATGATAGTCGCTCAGCGCGCCAACAATTGCGCCACAGGCCGCTCTCGGCTCGCGCCAGGGAGCCTCGCGGGTTTTGCCATACACAACATGCTTACCGTCCTCGCGCAAACGGCCCACATGCGTTTTAAGATCGATCGCCACCAGTGAAATAGACTGTGGATTACCTGCGTAAAGCCGCTGTTTTAGCGTTTCATCCAGCTCGTGAGCCACCGTGACATGTGCCAGCGTTGCGCCATTATCAGTGCCGCCGCCCGCAGGGAAAAAGGCCTCTAGCTTAAGTTCGCCAATCTCAGAGAGGGTCGCAAAGCGAGAGGCCACCACATCTCGGTAGCGCTTAGTCGCCTCGCCTTGATGAATGCGATCGCCACAGTTGGTATAGGCCAGCGTGGTTACCACACTCGGCAAGCTCAAGTCCGCACCACAGGCATTCATATCCGTGGGGCTAGACCCTGCAAACTGAAGCTCATCACGCAGAATATGCAAACCGTTGATCAGGGCATAGCGATCGCTCACAATTTCATTCAAATAATTATGATAGGCATTCCGCTCCATCCCAAAGCTCGCAGGCAGCTGCCAAAACTTATCCACGCGCTTCTGGGTCGCTTCAGCATCAAAGGGTAACGTCATTGATAGTTCTACCTCAATCGTAGATCAGTGCTACGGACACAGTACGACGAAAAAGAGTGTCTCTGCATCAGGAGCTTAGGTTCGCAAAGTTGCTAGCATTACCGTATAGCAACTCTCAATAGCGCCACCTTCTATGCCTCGCTCTCCCATTCCCTCCATGCTCACCCCTACATTAATTGGGCGGCAGCGTGAAATCGTTGAGGTATTTCTCAAAAACGGCTGGGACTACATGCGTCAGCTGGTCACCGGCACTGCGCCTGATAAGCCAGAGCTGCCGCCGCCTGCTGTGCTATGCAACATTTTTATTGAGCTTGGCCCGGTATATGTCAAGTTAGGTCAGCTGCTAAGCACGCGCCCCGATTTGCTTAGCCCCTCATACATTAAGGCGCTCAGCGGGCTGCAATCTACAGTGCCGCCCGTGCCAGCAGACCAAATCAGAGGCTACATTCAGCAGCATATGCAGCGGCCAGTAGAGGACGTATTTGCTGAGTTTGACTATAGTGCGATCGCCGCAGGCTCCATTGGCCAAACTCACAAAGCCACTCTCAAAAGTGGTGAGGCCGTCGCGGTAAAAGTATTGCGCCCTGGCATCGAAAAACAGGTAGAGCGCGATATGGCGCTGATTAAAGACATTGCCAGACTTGTCTCTACCACGCAGTTCGGGCAGAGATACAACATCACCGAACTTGCCGACGAATTTAAAACAGCGCTCACCGCAGAACTAGACTTTACAACCGAAGCTCGCTACACCGACGAACTTCGACAGAATCTTTTAGACAGCGACTGGGTAGATTCAGATCGCCTTACCGTTCCGCAAATTATCTGGCCGCTCACCAACTCCAAAATTCTGGTAATGGAATGGCTAAAAGGTAAGCCACTTCTAGAAGCTGATGTCCCAACGGTCTCTACCGATCACGCTAGAAAAGATGCCGGAAAAGACATCGTTGACGAACGCGCTGAGATTACAACAATCCTCTTTCGAGCGTTTCTTGCTCAGTACTTCGTCACCGGATTTTTCCATGCCGATCCGCACCCCGGCAATCTGTTCTATTTAGACGATGGCCGCATTGCCATTCTTGACTGTGGCATGATGGGTCGCCTCGACCCGCAGACTCGGGCCACGTTGACTGAATTAGTGCTTGCGATCGCCAGTTCCGACGCCCAACGCTGCGCCCAGCTCACCCTCAATCTCACCGAGCCTCTCAAGCCCGTAAACCTAGTCCGCCTAGAAAGCGACTACAGCCGCCTTCTGGGCCGCTACTACGGCATTACCCTCGACCGCTTCAACACCGCCGAAGCCTTCGGCGCAGTCATCGAAACCGGCATCCGCAACCATCTACGTTGGCCCGCCAACATCGGCCTCTATACCAAATCGCTCGCCAACCTAGAAGGCGCAGCCCGCCAGTTCAACCCCAACATCAACTTAATGGCTGAAATTAAGCCACTTATTGTCGATCTATTCCGCCAGCAGCTCGCCGGAGACGACCCTGCCCAGCTCCTGCTCCGCACTGGCCTGGAATTTCGTAACCTATCATTCTCAGCTCCTCGCCAGCTCGGCTTCCTACTAGACCGCCTCAGCGACGAAACCCTTCAATGGAACGTCCGCATTCAAGGTTTAGACTCCGTTCAACGCAGCATCGAACGAGCCGCCAATCGCAGGGCCTTTAGCACAGTTGTCGCCGCACTTATCATCGGCGCAGCTATCATCACCAACAATCAAAAAACGGTACAGCTACAGTCACTAAGCACGCTACTATTTGCAGCTGCGTCCTTTCTCGGACTCTGGCTCATTGTCAGCATCCTACGCTCTGGCCGCTGGAACTAAGTACTTGCATACGCTTGCCTTTACCGGGTGACTATACCGTGTGATGATTAGATACCTAGCGCTTAGCCTTTACCCATCGCTCCATACGTGGCCCAAGGTACGTGGCATTTTTAATTTTTGATTTTGACGGCACCATTGCCGATACGCTCGGTGCAATTGTGCGGATCACAAACCGCATTGCACCAGAGTATGGCTACTCGCCAACCACCCCTGAAAAGCTAAGATATTATCAGTCCTTAAGTACGCAAGAGATGCTTAAGCAGTCGGAAATCCCGCTTTTTCGGCTGCCTTTTTTGCTGCGACGAGTCCGTAAAGAAATGACGGATGAGCTACCCAAAGTTTCAGTGGCCGCAGAGTTGCCTGAAACCCTAAGGGAGCTAGTGGCTGAAGGCCATCAGCTAATGGTGATGAGTTCTAACTCTCGGCGCAATATCGAAAGCTTCTTAGTACAGCACGAAATTAGTGACGTATTTGATTCTGTACAAGGTGGCGTCGGTCTACTGAGCAAAGCTCGTGTGCTGAAGCGAATTGTTCAAAAGGGAGGGCTTGACTTCTCTCAGGTAATCTATGTCGGGGATGAAACTAGAGATGTGGATGCCTCTAATCAGGTCGGTATTCTAGTTGCAGCGGTTACCTGGGGATTTAGCAGCCGTGAAGCACTTGCCGCTCAAGATCCTGCTTTCTTAATCGATCATCCTCGGCAGCTAATCGGAGCTGCGCAAACGCTGGTAAATCCTAGCTGGGTTCGGAAAGACTATCGCGGTCGCTCCACCGCCAATAGGTCTCGCTAAACCTCAAGCTAACGCCAAGCTGGGTGAGACAGCAGCGAACTCATGGTTCTAACGCCCCTAAGCTGATTAGAAAGCGGTAAGTGCGCAGGTGGTGCAGCATCCAAGTCCCACACAAACTCGCCAGGGTAGCGCGTCCACACCCCACCTGTTGACTTCCAAAGCAGCTGTATCCACAAGCGCTCCCAGTTATTACCTAAGCGCGTCCAAAGCTCTTTTTGCTTGCTCCAGCCAAACTTGCCTTCCGAATATAAGCCCCACATCAAATCAATTGCTTGCAAATCAATGACTGGAATCCGGTCGATCTCGGTAAAGTACACCCACTTACGCTCTACTGCGCTTTCACCGGCTAGTTCGCATAGCTTCTGGCTCGTGAGCTTATCGGCCTGCTCGTAGTTTTGCTGCACTAGCAGCATTTGTAGGTCGCTATAGTCCACGTTTTTATCCGACTGTGGACACACCAGACCATGTGGAAATTCTGCGATCAGATCTTTGGCAACCTCAGAGGGTCTGCCGTACAAAATCTGGTAAGCCCTACCGTGAGCTGCTGTGGGTTCGTCAGGATTGGCTTCTAACATGCGATCGCGCACAAACGCCACCAGCACGGCCTCTCCATCCTCACCTAAATTCGCTAAGTCGTGAATTGCCTGAAGCTGCTTTTTGAGGCTGTTTGTAGAGAGTAAAGCCGTTAGTTCGTCTATTTTGCTAGGCTCAGCGTCCAATTTTATAGGGTTCTCAGCAGATTGACGATTTGCAGACTCTATCGCGTTTGAAGACATGTTTTATCGGTGGAACAGAGCGGTAGACAAAGTTCACTTGACAATGACTGTCCAATGATAAAGGAATACTGGCGATTTATACCTACAGCTGCCATAGGTTCTTCAGCTTAGGCCTTGCCCTTACTCACCGACTCACTGACGCTCGAACTGGCGCTCGAACTGGCGCTCGAACCTTCGCTTTGTTCAGGCCTATAGCCATTCTCAAAGGCATAGCGGATCAGCTGAGAGCGATTTTCTAAAGACAGCTTGCTTAAAATATTGCTCAGATGCGTCTGCACCGTTCGGGGGCTAATGAACAGGCGATCGCCAATCTTTTTATTCGTAAATCCCTGCACCACCTCCCAAAAAACCTTCTCCTCAGCGGGCGTTAGCGGCAGCGGTTCTTTAGGCTCAATCGGCACCTGCTCATCTGACGGCTGCTTCAGCGCTCGCTTAATTTCAGAATGAATGCGGCTAGCTCGGGCCAGCTGTGCCTCAATCTTGGCAATCAGCTCTCTGGGATGAAAAGGCTTTACTAAATAGTCATCGGCCCCAATGCTATGCCCCTGAATGCGATCTTCTAGATCACAGCGACCCGACAAAAAGATAAAGGGAACCAGCCGTCCAGAACCGCTTTCTCGCACCCGCGTACACAGCTCAAACCCATCCATTTCAGGCATCACCACATCAGAGACAATCAGATCGGGCGTCTCCTGCGTAAAGCTATCAAATCCTTCGCGCCCTGACGACGCGTTGCAAACCGAAAAGCCGCGATCCTTTAGGTAACGCGTCAGGGCGGCTCTAAGCGTGCTATCGTCGTCAACGATCAGAATTTTTTGCATGCTGCGGTTGTGCTGACTGAATAAGCGAGCTAAAGAGAGCTTAAGCCCAATACGCTTAAGGCTCTAGATAAATTGAAAGCAATTATTGGCAGTACTAATAGGAACCCAGTCAAAAATAGGAATTATCAGGCTGCAACCTATCTTATCTCGTTGCGAACAGGACTACCGCAAAGACTTGTATTCTTTAAGCATCGCTAGCGCACGCGACGATTCTGCTCTGGCTGAGAAAAGCGAGGGGGCGTGTAGCTGTTGCTGTTTGGGGTGGCTGCACCAGGTAGCGGTGCCGTGGCAGGCGCCGCAGGTTGAAATGAGCCCGATTGGAACGAACCAGACTGTGGAATAGCAGGCTGCGCCTGACGATTAAAAGGATTGCTAGTTGGCTGCTGTGAGGGCGTGTTGAACACGGGCAGTCGAGATGAGGCTGGCGTTTGGTAGCCTGTTGTCCCTACAGGCGGTGACATGTCAAGGGTTGTCCGAGTAAAAGGCGCTGAAATTCCGCTGCCAGAAGCTTGCTCAGGTGAAAGTCCTGGGGCTGAGAATGCGCTATTGTCACTTGGCGTAATGACGGGAGAGGTATTCGTCGCGGAGCCGCCAGATGATGCAGGCTGAGGGCTTGAGCGATCTTCTGCCGAGATTGCGTTTTGCTGCCTGATCGCTTCAGCGAGGGCGCTACCTGCGGCGGGCTGAGCGGTCGCTGGCGGGCTACCCAGCCCAAAGCTGTTACTAGAAGGTGCCGTTCCCACTGCGCCAGTCGCACGATCTGATCCTGGAAACTTATACTCTTCTTCATAGGCAGCAAAAGGATTATCTTGACTAGCCAGTGAGCCAGCAGAAGCGCCGCTTTCTGCCTCCGGAACGTCTAAATTACCGAGATTAGCAGGTCGAGCCGCTCCAGAAATGCGAGCGTTTTCGAGCAAGACATCGATCGTGTCAATCTCAGAAAGTTTGGCCTGCTCTTCCGGTGTTAGGTCAGAGTCAGGGTTAGCATTCGTGATCTGCTCTCGGTTAAACCACTCTGGATTTTTATGATACTCCCACAAAAAAATGCTCAGCAGCGCAAAAACCGTGAGCGGTGCCCATACAGCTGGAGAACTCAAGGGCTTGAGACGAGCAGGAAGATATCTTAAAAAGGCAGGCGTAGCCATAGCGGTATAAACCTAAACGTAGTTAAAAATAACGGCCGAACAGCAGTGCAACAGATATACTCGCTGCGATATTAACGATCCTAGCAAATGCATCCATTGCAAATCAGAATTTAGAGCGCCCTGTTTCCTTTTACAAGATACCCCGTAGACTCATCAACCTAAGGGAATATGTAACTATTGATACGCATCACTGACACATCAGCAGGATGCTTCTTGCTAATGACTTTGCTGCTGTGCTGAACATTTTTTCATCTATCTAAAGAGATGTTATTCATCAGACATTATTCAGACATTATTCTGTGAGACTATGTTGTTTCCCTCGCATTCGCATTCTCAATGCCCCCTAAAGAGTGCGCGCATCACGCGTTGTATATATCAATGAACTATCAGCAGTCTCTATAATTTGCATCTCTACTACCATGGTTTTTATATCCTCCAACCCAGCTCAATCAGCGGCGACAGAAGGCTCGGCTGATAGACGCGAATCTTCTTGTGTAGGAATAGATGCCATCAGCACAGCGATCGCCTCACCACACACAATCGTGCTACCGCCTATCGCGTCAGATGATTTTGTCAGTCAGCGGCATGAGGTCAACCCTGCACTAGCACTAAACCTACTCGGCGACGTGCAGGCAAAGATAGGCGTTTGGCAGCAGCAGCAAAGGCAGATTGTGCACGCCATGCAGATGCTGTATTCGCAGGGGCCAATGGTAGATGGGTGGCTTCAGTCTTCTTTAGAGCCCAGCACAGGTAGCGTAGCTGCTGAGTCTGCGACACTTTTGCGACATGGGGATGCCGATGCGTTGATGCGGTATGTCAATGCCTTAGAAAGTGGTGGAGACAGTTCTAGAAACAGCCATTCAGCGCATCGACCTGCTGGCAGCAACCTATCTAGCGCCCAAAGTCAGTACTGTTTGTGCAGGCTCAATGATGATGGAACGGTGCGATCGCAAGTTTGCCCGCCAGAGCAAATGGCCGTGGTCAGTACTGCGATCGCCCGCCATCAAAAGTTTAAGCAGCTCGCCCTTCAAAAACAGGCGATCGCCGCTAAACTTCAGCAGGCTGTAGATTTGCTCACAGGGGTACGGGCCACGCTTCAGCAAGATTAAGCTGAAGGCCTTTGCGCAAGCAGCGGCAAGCTAAGGCGTTGCCTCCGTTTCCTCAGCGCGCCATCGCTGAATCGCCTTTTGCGTCGGCTCGTAGGCTGTCGTCCCCGCAGGTACAAGCACAGCTGCCTGAATGGCCGCACTCTGCCGTCCTTGAGCCGCCCTCGCCTGAGCAATACTAAAAATACTCTGGCTCCACTGGTCTGCTAAGCGCTGAGCCGCCTCATACTCTGGATGCTCAATCGGGACTTCTCTCAGCTTGACAATTCCTTGCTGGTAGGTGCTCGCCTCACCCAGCTTAGGAATTGTTTGCGCCGCTTGGATGGTGTCGCGACTTTGCTGGCGCTGCTGCCAAAACGCGACTCTATCTTGGGCTTTCTGATGAAACTCGGTATTGTCGTTTGGCATTACCTTAGCCGCTGCGATCGCCCCGTTCAAATTACCGCTGGTCGCCCGCCCCTCAGCAATATCTAAAATAATCTGACTCCAGCCACGAATATCCTTTTGTGCCGTGTCGTAGTAAGGTTCTCCCGGCTGAATCAGGCGCGCTTTTGCGATCGCCTCAGTAAACTGCGAGGCCTGCGTCGGCTGAATGGACGTTCGCGCCTCAGTCAGCACCGTCGCATTGGCCTGCGTTGCTTCTGCCGCGCCTGCTCGCGCCTTAGTGAGTACCGTGGAAAACGTCTCATCACGCTGGCTTCTAGGCACCTGCTGCAACGCAATCAATGCCTCCGAATACTGTCGTTTTCCTACCGCCGAATTAGCCTCGCTAATCAGCTTCTTAGCCGCCGCCTGCTCTTCCTCGCTAGCCGGCGCCTGTTCAGCCGCGACGACACTGTCCTCTCCCGCTGTGGCCTCTCCCGCTGCGGCCTCTCCCGCTGCGGCCTCCTCGGCTGTGGCCGCATTCTCTGCCGCATTGGCCTCAGCTGCATCCTCGACCACAGCCGTTTCGCTCTCAGCTGTCGCTTCACCAGCGATTGCCCCACTAGCTTCTACTGGCTCAGCCGCATTCTCATCTGCATCATCAGTTGCCACCACAGTCTCTGTACGATTGGTCAGCTGACTCCAAGCCGTTCGGGTAAAGGGCTGCTTTAGCAAAACACCGACCATTAAAACGCCGAGCGCTATGAGCCCCAAGTTGCGCAGCTTAGCACCGCTGATGCCATCGTCATCGGCTGAAGCCGCTTCACGGTAGGTGCCGGTGGACGTATTCTCTTCCGTATAAGGCGGCGTAATTACAGGCGGCTCTAGCGCGGGCATGGGTGTAGCGATGTCATCAGCTGCATTTGAATCTAAAGGTGGCGCGATCGCTATTCCCGCCATACCGGCATCTTCAGTCTTAACACCTTTAGATTCAACACCTTCAGTGTCAGTACTTGCAGTAGCCGTCGTTAGCACAGCGGCCTCTTGCACGTCAGGCACCACCTCAGCCAGCATTTGCCGCTCAGGAATTAGGCTCACCGGGTTCTGGATAGGTCGCCAGTGGTGCTCGCATAGCTCAGGCAAACGCTGCGTAACATAGTCGCTCACTTGACCAATCGTTTTACAGTTTTGATGAAGGGCTTCTAGCAGTGCAGCCGTAAACAGGCCATGGCGAACCCCTAGCGTTTCGTGAGAATACTGCTCGGGCTGGCACGAAAGCAGCGTAGCAAGCTGCCGCTTTTGAGCAAGGTCGATAACCTGAGTGCCAATGGTTTGTCCAGATAGCGCGCCTTGAGGGCGGTTGATATCTAACACCAGCAAAGCTTTGTCAGTCGGCACATCAGCGAGGGTATTAATCAAATCAGCCAGCGCGATACCGGTCGTCTCTATCTGCCCTGGATCGCCATCAATCGGCATCAGGTAGTCTACCAGCTCACCCTCAGTGCTTTTGGACTGAGCCCCATAGCCGCTAAAGAAAAACCACAGAACGTCGTCAGCCTCGATCTGCTGCGTAATCGTTTGTATCCACTGGGCGATCGCAGCTTTATCGGGATACACCACCTGCTGGCCGACAGAAGTAGCCAAATCGCTCAGCAAAACGCAGTTATCTGCGGAAATACCGGCCTCTTTCGTGAAAAAACGATGGGTGAAGCGAGCATCGTCCTGCGCATGCATAAGCGGCTGTAGGTGCCGGTATTGGTTGATGCCGATGGTGATGGCCCAGTAGTTAGCCATTGATTTTGATTGTCTCCGAGACTATTTAACGCGTGCTTGTTTGACTATGTGCCCTTACAAAAGAGGGGTCAGTTAGTTGAACTAGCCCATACGGACGCCGCTGTGAAAAGAAGCTCAGCTAGGCTACATATGCCCCCGCAAAATATCACAAGCGCAGCACAACGTGTAGCTGAACTTTTCAAAAAGTGTAGCGGGATCTTCTAAACTGGGAAACTTGATAGGTAGTTCAGCATACCTATATCCTCTTCTCCCCGTTAAGAAAGCCGACTTCTGTTAAAACTTACTTTTGCAACTAATCGCATGTGGCCAACTCGCTATCAAGCACGCCGTTTCCAGCGGGCTCAACTGTCTACCGGTGCTCAGCCATCTGATGCGGCCTTTGCATTACCGTCCAGCGCACGCTCTGCACGTAACCGGCGAAAAGCACGCTCGTGGCAGCGCTCTATTCTATCGGCCGGTTTAGCAGCGCTACTAGGCGGCACAGGCATTTGGCTCACAGAAGCTTTGATTGCACCCCAAGCCTCTCAGGCCTATACATCACGCCTAGATTTATTTCTCGCCAAAGAGTCGGGAGAAACCTACGATACGCTGCTGCGCCGAGGCGAAATGGCCGCCCGTGCGGGCGCACAGCGTAGTTTCGATCAAGATCTGCTGATTACGAATGTGTCGGTGACCGTCGTTGTCGAAGGCGATGGTATTAGCGTGCCTATTTTGGCGCTACGAGTAGATCGCGATCAGTGGCGAGCTAGGCCTGAAACCTACTATTGGGCGACCTACTATCGCACCGCTGAATCGCTGCTTAACTCACCCACCGGATCTTTAGGATTCTAAACAACTCCCTTTGGATGCTGACCTAGAACGCTTTTTTCTCAGAGAGAAATAGTCCGTCTGTGTGTGGATGTAGGAAGGCGATCGCCCCTGGCAAAATGAGCCTTTCACGTATCCTTATTGAGGACTCTTAAATATGCTGGGCATTTTACTACCTGCACTGGTAACCGCCGTCAGTCTGCTTGTACTAGACGCGTTGCTACCGGGCGTCGAACTTACCACCATTCCCGCCGCGCTACTTGCTGCGCTAGCTATCGGTGGCGTCAACGCCATCATCAAACCCATCATCAGCTTATTTTCACTACCGCTAACTTTCGTCACCTTCGGCTTGTTCTCGCTAGTCGTTAATGGCTTCTGCTTCTGGCTCGCTTCGGTGCTAGTCCCTGGCTTCCACGTCTACGGACTATTTGGCTTCTTATTTGGCCCTATTGCACTCTCTTTCCTCAGCACAACGCTGGGCCACTACGTTGCTGAAAGCCGAGGTGCTTTACCTGAAGCGTCTAAATAATATTCAGCTTCAATAGGGCTTACGCAAGCCGAAGCGATATCGTTACGGTTGATAGAATAGCGTTACAGTTTTAGTGATCGCTAAAAGGGTCAGTATGAGCAGCCCTATCAACCGTCTTGACTACTGCCAATATCTACTGGTGAGCCAGATTAACTATCGGTTGTACGAACGGGATGGTGATGGCAAAAGCAAGCTTGACCACGTTAGCGAGATGCTCATTAGTCTGGTGCATCACAAGCAACTACCCTTTCACGCTGTAGGGAATGGACAGTTGGTATGCGGCTAAGGCGTTGTTGCAACTCATCGAATCGCTGAACACGGTCTACGACTGTCCGCTGAAGTCAAACCGCTTAGTCGATGACTCAAGGGGGGCAGCAGTCTTACCACCATGTGGATAGTCTCGACTGGAGTAAACTTGAACAGACCCGCGGCAAAGTCATTAAGCTCAGAGGCTTTCCCAAAGAACACAAAGCGAAACTGTTCCGGGTTGTGGCGTCTACCGCCGCACAAACTGCTATTTCTAGATCTCTTTCATGTGTCGTCACAACAGAACTTGCGGCTAGAACAAGACGTTGCACTATGGAACTTCCTTTCTCATCTAGTTGTTAGGTGACGATGAGCCGACAGGAGGGTTCTTCCGAGACGGCAAACCCGTTACCCCATAGCGCCATAAAAACGTAAATCAAGGATAAACTTGGGCTTACCTATGTTGTCTGCAAAAGAAGCTTGTCCTATGTCTACCGTTCAGCAGTGGCACGCGATTGAGAGTACTGAGGCCGTTGACCTGCTTGATAGTGATGCCAAAACAGGACTTTCAGCAGCAGAAGCAGATAGGCGACTGGCTGAGGAAGGCCCGAATGAGCTGGTAGAGAAAGGCGGACGCAGCCGCTTGCAAATTTTGCTCGATCAGTTTGCAGATGTAATGCTGCTGATGCTGATTGGCGTAGCGATTGTGGCTGCTGTGTTGGATTTGCGGGCGGGGGCGTTTCCAAAAGATGCGATCGCGATCGCCATTATTGTTTTAATCAACGCGGCCTTAGGCTACTTTCAAGAAAGCAAGGCAGAACAAGCCTTAGCCAGTTTGAAAGGATTGTCTGCACCTAACGTTTCTGTTATCAGAGACGGGCAAAGGCAACAACTACCAGCCAAGAATCTAGTGCCTGGAGACTTAGTGCTTTTGGAGGCAGGCGATCAGGTTGCCGCAGACGGCAGGTTGATAGAATCAGCTAGCTTGCAGGCTAGAGAGTCAGCCCTAACCGGAGAGGCCACAGGCGTAGAGAAACAGGCGGTGGTTAAACTCTCTCCTGAGTCTGCCTTGGCCGATCAAAAAAATCTTGTCTTTCAAGGAACAGAGATTGTTCACGGGCGCGGCAGAATGCTGGTAACGCGCACAGGCATGAATACAGAGCTAGGTAAAATCGCCACCATGATCCAGTCGGTGTCAGTGCTCTCTACGCCGTTGCAGCAGAGGCTGAAGCAGCTAGGCAATGTGCTGGTCATCGGCTCGCTATCGCTAGTAGCCATTGTTGTTGTGGTCGGGACAAGCGCGCTGGGCTGGTCAGCATTTGAAGAACTGCTTACGGTGTCGCTAAGTATGGCGGTGGCAGTGGTGCCAGAAGGTTTACCTGCCGTAATCACAGTGACTTTGGCAATCGGCACGCAGCGAATGGTGCGTCGGCAGTCTCTCATTCGCAGGTTGCCTGCGGTAGAAACGTTAGGGTCAGTGACAACCATCTGCTCAGATAAAACGGGGACGCTGACGCAGAACAAAATGGTGGTGCAGTCGGTACATGTAGCCGGACTGCCGTTTGAGAAGGATGTGCAGGTGAGCGGCGAAGGCTATGCACCGAATGGAATGTTTGAGATAGGAGAAGAGACTATTTCGCCTTTGGAGAAACCGACGTTAGCGCTATTGCTGTTGAACTGCGCGCTGTGTAATGATGCAGCGCTGCAAAAAGAGAAAGACGAATGGGCGATTGTAGGCGATCCAACGGAAGGCGCGCTAGTGACGCTAGCGGCAAAAGCAGGACTAGAAAAAGGAAAACTAGACTACGAGTTTGAGCGACGGCAGGAGTTTCCATTTTCTTCTGAGCGCAAGCGAATGAGTGTGGTGGTGTCGGTGCCTGAGAGTAGTCGCAAGAGTAGTCGGCTGGGGATTGATGCGCCGGCTGTTGTGTTTGCAAAAGGGTCGGCAGAGATGTTGTTGGAGCGGTGCGATCGCGTAGGCCGAGGCGGTCGTATGCTATTTGAAGACGATCGCAAAGAGATTTTACAGAAAGTGGAAGCGCTAGCCGCAGAAGGTAAAAGAGTGCTGGGGTTTGCCTATAAAACATTAGAAGCGACTCCAGCCACAGGTCAGTCTGAAAACGAGTCAGTGGAGAGAGAAGGCCGTAAGCGATGGCTAAGTGACGTTGAATCTGAAGCTTCCTTTCACGAAATAGGAGAAGTTGAATCTAAAAGAGATGAGTCGATTGAGCGCGCAGCTACAAAGGAACTCACTGAAGAAGAGGCTGAGCAAGACCTTGTTTGGTTGGGCTTAGTGGCTATGATTGATGCGCCTCGCCCAGAGGTGAAAGCGGCAGTGCAGCGGTGTCAGCACGCAGGCATTAGACCCGTGATGATTACGGGCGATCATCCGTTAACGGCTCGGGCGATCGCGTTTGAACTAGGCCTGGTCGCTGACGCCGAGGCCGAGGCCTGCACTGGGCAACAGGTAGAAGCAATGAGCAAAGATGAACTGGAGCAAATCGTCAAATCAGTCAGCGTGTATGCGCGAGTCTCGCCAGAACATAAGCTACGGATTGTGCAAGCGTTGCAGGCGCAAGGAGAAGTTGTTGCCATGACAGGCGACGGGGTGAATGATGCGCCCGCATTGAAGCAGGCTGACATCGGTGTAGCCATGGGCATTACAGGCACCGACGTGAGCAAAGATGCTAGCGACATGGTACTACTAGACGACAACTTTACTTCCATTGTTTCAGCCGCAGAAGAAGGTCGGGTCGTATATAGCAATATTCGCCGCTTCGTGAAGTATATTCTGGGCTCGAACATTGGTGAGGTGATCACGATTGCGCTATCACCTTTGCTACTCCCGATTGTGGCCGTACCGCTCACGCCTCTACAGATTCTCTGGATGAATTTGGTCACTGACGGATTTCCGGCCTTAGCCCTAGCGATGGAGCCGCCTGAGCCCAACGTGATGGATAGACCTCCTCATAGTCCAAAAGAGAGTATTTTTGCGAGAGGATTGGGCTGGTATATGGTTCGCGTGGGCATCGTATTTGCAATTTTGGCAATTACGCTAATGCTGTGGGCATATGAATATACTCAGCAAAGCGGTAATCCAGAGAGATGGAAGACGATGGTGTTTACGATGCTGTGTTTGTCGCAAATGGGTCATGCGATCGCCGTTCGCTCAAGCCATAAGCTAGCAATAGAAATGTCTCAGTTTTCTAATCCCTACGTGCTTATCGCCGTTATTACAACCACCGCGCTACAGCTACTGCTCATCTATGTACCGTTCCTGCGCACCTTCTTCGGCACGCACTACTTATCTATCTCGGAACTGCTAGTATGCGTTGGCTTCAGCTCTCTGTTATTCGTATGGATTGAGCTAGAGAAACTCTTTATTCGCAGCAAAACCCGCTAGAGACCGCTCTTTGAAGAAATCAACAAGCAGTAGCGGAGACAGATGTTTGTCAACAGCATGCTCAACATATATTCATGTTTGCGCAGATTGAGCTAGATCTAACAAACATTTGTTATACGATGGCTGCAAAACTGTGTTTGAGCGATCGCGTTATGACAGACCCCTCTCAACCGCCTAACAGCGAATGGATGGACGGCTTTAAGAAAAAGTCAAAGGAACTGGTGTTTGGATTAGGGTTTCCTGGTCTGTTTGGTGGCCTCTCAATTCACTTCTTTACAGAAGGTCAAGATCGTAAGGCTATTATCTTTCTGATCATTGCGCTAGCTTTAGTGGTGCTTTCTTGGTTTTGGAACAAGCTTTCTCCCAGTATTGATAAGCTTTCAGATTGGATAATCTCTCAGACTAGAAAGGCACGTCGTACAGTGGTGGTGGTTAGTCACTGCCAACTTCAAGCGAAAGTACTATCAGCAGCTTATTTTCCAATGCGTGACTATCGAACGCAAGGACTAAAGACGAAAGGGGCCGTTCCACTGAACTTAGAGAAAGTGTTTGTTCCTTTGAGAATTGGCCCGGAGAGTATCGGACAAATTTCTTCAAATATGCTGAAGGCTAAAGCTAGATAAAAACGATCTTAAGTATTTGGGATTTGCTTGATCAAGAGAGAAGGGCGCGTTTATCGCATCAGCGGCTGGCTATATTAGGCCCACCAGGTTCAGGAAAATCAACGCTTTTAGAGCATCTAGTACTTACTTATGCTCAAGAATCGACAGCGGCAGCATCACAAAGCGAGCTCGTCGGCTGGTGCCTATACTCATCTATCTTCGAGATATTAGAGAGATAGTTTCTCAAACAGATGCACCAGATTTACCTACAATTGTGGAGCAGCAAACGGAAATTGCAAGGCTAAATCCAATGGGTGGTTTACTACTCAGATGAATCGTGGTCAATGTTTAGTAATGCTAGATGGGTTAGATGAGGTTGCTGATGCTCAGAAACGTAAGCAGGTAAGTGAATGGATTAGCCAGCAGATTAGGTTATTCTCCAAATCTTATTTTATTGTAACATCGCGACCTTTTTGCTCTCGAGATATGCCTTGAACGATATTACGGCAACTTTAGAAGTACAACCATTTACACTTTCTCAAATCAAAATATTTATTCAAAACTGGTACTTTCAAAGTGAGCTAATGCGGACGACTAGGGAAGGAAGATGATGGCGTGCAACAAAGAGCGGACAAGCAGGCAAATGATCTCATTGGCCGGATTATGGGCGAACCTTCGCTGGCAAGACTAGCGCCGAATCCGTTATTGCTGACAATGATTACGACCGTTCATTGCTATCGAGGGAGCACTGCCTGAGGCGAAGGGTAAAGCTGTACGAAGAAATTTGTGACGTGCTGCTGGGTCACAGGCAGGATGCGAAAGGGTATTTCTGACTCGTTAACCGTGTTACAGAAAAGAGAGATACTACAATCACTTGCATTAGGTCTAATGGAAAAGCCAGACCAGAGAGCTTGAGATTGCAAGTATGGACTGCTCTGATCAGCAGAAACAGCTACGAGAACATTAGCAATCAGACAACATGCTGCTGGATTTTCTCAAAGACATTGAAAACCAGAGTGGGCTACTAATTGAAAGGGAAAAAGGTGTATATGAATTCACACATAAAAGCTTTCAAGAATATCTAGCAGCGGTTGAAATTAAAGATCGTCAGCAGCAGCAAGTAGAACTGCTAGTGAGCGAGATGGAAAATGAGTGGTGGGCAGAAACTATCAGACTTTATTCTGCACAAAGCGATGCAACACCATTCGTCGACAGCAGCGTCTTAATTCCAATAACATTCAAACTCTATCTTTAGCATTTGACTGTTTAGAAGAGACACTGAGTTGTGCAACCATCTGTGCAAGCAGCTTTTGACGAAAGGCTGTTGAATGGTTTAGAATCAACGGACAAAGCGTTGTTTAAGCTAGCAGCAGAGACTCATCTGTCGAGAAGGCTAAGCAAACTATTAAGAATCAATGAAAATAAATCTATTGATACTAGCTACATTTCCTGTGCAGAGTATCAGTTATTTATAGACGAACAGCGTCAGCAAAATAAGTACTATCAGCCTGACCACTGGCTAAATTCTCGATTCTCTGATGGGATGGCACACAATCCGATTTTCGGCATCAGACTCAAGTGATGCACAGAGCCTTTTGCGAATGGTTAAGTAGCCGTACAGGCCAGTACTATCGGCTACCTAATCTCAGATGAGATTCAGGCGTATACGGATTGCAAACGATGCTGCTGGTACATGGACATCAATAGCTGATTCGGGTTCAAGCCTAATCTTCTGGTACTATCTCAGAACAGCAACCTACAGCACTGGCAAGCGAGCATGCATTCATCACTGCTAGAGACTTTATACAGAAAGATTTTGACCTTGCCAAGCGTGACCTTACCCTGTGCCTAAATCACAAGCTTGAGTCAGTTGACTCAAGCCTTTGCTGGCTCGTGTCAGTCAGCATAACTGTAGACCTTGACATGTACCGGCGACTTGACTCACATTCTTCCGTTGATTCGTAAGCCTAGATCTTGTCACGTGCCTCTTAAACTTGCACATTGACCATAACCGTGACCTCATTGCCCGTGCTCGAGATCGTGGACCGTAAGCATAGACCTTAAACTCGAACAGCAACAAGATTCTGACTGTGAAGCGTGGATATAGTAACTTGGCTAACGATCGTATTCTATGCGTTATGCTCAGAAACAGAGGCAGCAGCGGAAAGGGTGAATTCACTTCAAGAACGTATCAGGAAAAAATAACGACGAAGTATATCCAAACGTCTAGACAAGAATCTCATCATCCAGAATTAGACAAGAGCTTGATCAAGCTCAGACGCTCATATATTTCTTTTCTAAGTATTGCGGATGAATAATAGATGCAAGACCGATAAGAACTACCTGCTCTGAGAAAGCAATGCAAAGGGCTGACGAAGAGCTACAACATCGATAATTTATCGATAACATTAAATCTTGCTCAATCAGTTGCTACTGCTTGCAACCGACATGAAACTTCTGAAACACTGACAGTCTTGATCTCAAAGTACATGCATGTGCTGACGAGTACCTTACGTTTGGAAACTAGGTCTCGACGCAGTTCTTCTAATCAAAGGATCGTTAATAGAGAAAAGGATCGCAGAAAACAGAAAAGAAGAATGCATTCAGAGATTCAATAACGGACTAGATGTATATGTCTTTTATTCTATTGTTCGCATGAGAAAATCAAGTAGCCTGCCTGCCTGGGAAGGTATTCAACTCATTAGGGAAAGTGCCTAGTTTCGCTGAATTTCTTGTACTTCCTTAGACAGTGGAACGTTACTTATCCATTACAGTCTTACTTTAATAGGGCTTCACCTCGTCGATAAAGCTCCCGAGCATACTCAGTCCAAGTCCCCTGCCCCCAATATCTAAAGCAGCTTGTCTCTACCAGCAACAGATATAACAAAGCTTCCTGATAGTCTTGGCGCTGAGTGGTTTCTGGATCGTCTTTAACTTGCTGGTCGTACTTTTGATGAAACAGTGCGCTGAGCTGATTCATGGGCTCCAGCACGTTCTCATAGCCCTTCACCCAGCTCAAATCATCCGTCCAAGAAGCCCCATCCATATGGAACTGATGGTCAGTTTCTGTTAGTTCTTTAATAGCATTACTTACGGATTCAGGCGTAACGCTATCCACCTTCTGCCAAATCTTATGCTGCCCAACTGCCTGACACTCGGGGTAGTCGTCAGGGTTTACACCTGCTGTCTCAATCAGCTCAATATACTCTGTTCCGTTTACGCCAACGGTTCCTTCAGCGCTACGACCATTCTCCTTAATGCCGCTCCAAAAAGGAACAAAGTCACGGCCATACTCATTCATCATCACGCCGCCATTCTCACCATCGGCAATTTGCGACACGCAGCACGGTACCGACACCTCCCCAATTTGCTGCCGCCCTCTGCCTTTTGCCTCGTGATAGGGCTGCATTTGCGCAACCAGCTTCGTATCGGAACCCTGAGTTTTAATTAGCGCAGTCATGCTGATCGTTTCTCCGTGAGAGTTACGAGCGACCAGCTTATTTGGAACGTATTTATCGTCATGATGCAGACCGCTGCCATCTAGCCGCTCAACAGAATGCTCTTGCACCAGCAGCCAGCGATAGCCACATTCCTTCAATGCTTTGATGTATTCGAAGAGCGTATCAGGGTTATTAGGCAGGTGCATTTCGGGTGGCGAGAAGCCTTTCACACGGGCTAGCGCTTCGTAGCCAAAGAGATCGGCAAAATGGTGCTGCCAAGCCTGAATGTGCAGCTTGATATCGGGAATGGGGGTAGACGGGATAACGGCGTGGCTCCACATCGTGCCTAGCCACTCTACGTAGGGCTGGTATTGAGGTTCACAAAGGCGTTTGAGATTGTCGAGTACGTCGTTGCGGCCCATTTGGCTCAGGCCCCATAGGAGGTTGCCGGAGTAGTCGAGCATGATGCGAGGGTTTTCGCCTTTGCCCACTAGCTCAGGTATCCATTCGCCCATGCGGCTGTAGCACCAGGCAAAGACGGTGGCGTTGTGATTATCGCCGTCGTTGGGATGCTCAAACATGTGCTGAAGGTTGCTGATGAGGCCGCCATCGTGACCCGCTGGGATAGTGGGCTGGTGCATGTGGAGCGCGCAGGCGAAGCTGGAGGTGATTTTAGGGAGGGTGAGGTTGGTGGTGGGTAGGAAGATGGGGGCGTCGTGGTTGGCGATCGCACTTACAACCTCCTCACTCCCACAAATGTTAGGCAATCCCGCATGAGGCTGGCTCAGCGCTGGATACGTCGCTTTAGGTGCGGCTGCAATCATAAAAAATTCCTTCAAAGGCAATAGAACAAGTCTGTCGCAAGTCGTGCCTTATGGGTCAATTTTCTGGTTGAATAAGGCTATAACATGAACTTTCGTTAACACACTTTTAGGAGACCCTTCTATGTATATCGTGCAGATTGCCTCGGAGTGCGCACCTGTAATAAAGGCAGGTGGCCTTGGCGACGTAGTTTATGGCCTCAGCCGTGAGCTAACGCTGCGCGAGCATACCGTAGAGGTGATTTTGCCGAAATACGACAACATGCGCTACGACGAAGTGTGGGGCATGCACGAAGCCTACAGCGACCTGTGGGTGCCCTGGTTTGATGGCGTTATTCACTGCTCGGTGCAGTGCGGCTGGGTGCACGGTTTGCTGTGTTTTTTCATTGAGCCGCATTCTGGCGATAATTTCTTCAATCGTGGCAAGTTCTACGGCGACTGGGACGACCAGCTGCGATTTGCGTTTTTTAGTAAGGCCGCGCTGGAGTTTTTGCTTAAAAGCAATAAGCGCCCCGATATACTGCACTGTCACGACTGGCAGACAGGGCTAGTGCCCGTCATGCTTTTTGAAATGTATAAGTTTCACGGCATGCCAAACCAGCGGGTGTGCTATTCCATTCATAACTTTAAGCATCAGGGTACGTGGGGCGTTGAAATTTTAGAAGCCACGGGACTCAATCAGGCCGCGTATTATTTCACGCCAGATCGGCTGCAAGATACGGGTAACCCGATGGCGATTAACTTTATGAAGGGCGGTATTGTATACGCTAACTACGTAAATACGGTATCGCCGCACCATGCTTGGGAAGCCAGATTTACCGATGTCGGCTGCGGGCTACAGTCGATACTGGCCGTGCATCAAGATAAATTTAGTGGCATTTTGAATGGGCTGGACTATACCGTTTGGAATCCAAAGCTAGACACCACCATTCCAGCGAACTATTCGCTCGCTGATTTTGAAAATAAGGCATTAAACAAGAAAGCCTTGAGAGAGAGATTTTTACTTCGCGATAGCGATCGGCCTGTTGTCGCGTTCGTTGGACGGTTTGATCAACAGAAAGGAATGCATCAGGTACATCATGGGCTTTACTACTGTTTAGAACAGGGTGCGCAGTTTGTCTCTTTAGGGTCGGCTTCAGAGCAGGGCATTAATGATTGGTTCTGGAAAGAGAAAATCTATCTAAACGAGAATCCTGACTGTCATTTAGAAATTGGATTTAATGAAGAGCTAGCACGACTGATCTATGCTGGCGCCGACATTATGATGGTGCCCAGCAACTACGAGCCTTGCGGACTAACGCAGATTATCAGTTTGAAGTATGGCACGGTGCCTGTGGTGCGTGGGGTTGGTGGGCTGGTCAATACTGTTTTTGACTGGGATTATGACCAGGATCATCGGCAAACAGAACGCAATGGATTTGTGTTTTATGAGAACGATAGCGTGGCGCTGGAGTCGGCGCTGAAGCGATCGCTTGATCTATACAGCAAAGAACCCAAGCTATTTCAACAGCTCGCCAAGCAAGGCATGGTCTGTGGTTACTCTTGGCAGGAACCGGGCGATCGCTACGAAAGCGTATACGAACGCATCCGGCATAAATAGAACCTGGCACCCATAAAAACCGCGTTACAATGCTTCAATCGCTATATCCATGAGAAATCAAACCATGATTGCTGTAGAAACGCCTGTAGTGGTAAATAGCTGGATTGAAATGGATTGGGATGAGTTTTTGACTCGTTCCGAACGGCCTGAGTTAGCGCGGGCCAAAGGTTATTACTACAAAGGTTATGGGAGATTTGAGATGCTACCAGTTGGATTTAACCACGGTGCAGATCATGTTCTAACGGCCAACGCAGTGAACCTATTTTGCATTCTCAAAGCGATTCCTATTCAAATGACAGATAGCTGTACTTACCGAAAAGCTGGAATGGATGAATGTCAGCCAGATTTGTCTGCCTACATAGGTAAGCAAGCTCAAAAGGTACCTGTTACTTCAAGCATTATTAGTTTAGACCGCTTTCCAACGCCTGATCTAGCTATTGAGATTTCTAGAAGTTCTCTATTAGACGACTTAGGTACTAAAAGAGCACTTTACGAAAACTTGGGGTTTGTAGAATATTGGGTAATTGATGTAAAAAAGACAAAAGTTTCTGCCTTTGAAATTTTTGAGCGCGGCAGTCGGCAGATAGAGACTTCGCAGGTACTGCCAGGATTTGAAATGGCCGTATTAGAAGAAGCGCTGCAACGTAGCCGTAAAGTAGATCAGTCGCAGGTAGGCGCTTGGCTATTAGAACAGTTTCGATAGGCACGCGAAGCGACTATTTTAGATTGTCAAGGCCAAATTTTCGACTGAGAATGTATGACATTAAACGGTCGGGCAGCATTCTTTTGAGCCAGGGCAGCCAGAGACTCTTTTTTCCCATTCGGATGATGTTAGGTGGATTGGGCTGGGTGAGCTGAGTGACTAGCTTTGTTGCAAGTTCGTCAGCCGGGGTAGCCGCAGATTGAGAAAGATTTGCTCTAGCGCGTATGTCTGGCTCTAAATCGGCATACCAGGAGTTAGGACTCATAATGCCAGTCAGGCTATTTTCTGCTGACTGGCCAAAGTTGGAGGCGATCGCGCCAGCCTGAACCGTCACCACCTGAATATTGAACGGTGCAAGCTCCATACGCATCGCCTCAGACAAACTATGCAGCGCAGCTTTAGACGCGCAATAAGCACCCGCAAAAGGCGTCGTGACAACACCTGAAACACTTCCTATATTGACAATGAGTCCCGATCCCTGTTTTTTCATAATGGGAGCGACCTGCTGCGCCAACGCTAGCGGGGCAAAAACGTTGGTTTTAAACTGCCGCTGAAGCATATCTACATCAATGTCCATCAGGGGGCCGAATTGACCAAATCCAGCATTATTGACCAAAACATCGATTTTGCCTTCAGAAGCAACAATCGCCCGGACAACATTTTCAATGGCTTGCTGATCGTCAACATCTAGCATCAATATCGACATTCCTTTTGCGCGCAAGGCCTCTAATCGATCTATTTTCCGAGCGGTTGCTACTACGCGATAGCCTTTGCTTTGGAAGGCATAACAAAGCGCGCGACCGAGGCCCGATGAACAGCCTGTAATGAGTACCACTGGTGAATCCATATCACGCTAGCAAAACAATATCTGTGAATACAGTATGTTAGATCGTTTTGTAAGGGCCGTAGTTTAAATACAATCCACCAGACAGGTAACGACCTTACCCTTCATAATCTCAATAGTATTAGCCTCTATTTCAAGGCTTGTAGAGTATTGTAGCCAGTATCCATTACGGCTTTGAGCACTTAAAGTATTCTATGACTGGAGCGATCGGATGATGGTAGGCGTAGATGAGGATTGGAGTGAATGGGGATTGGCCAGGGCGATACATTACAAGGTGGCAAATACACAATTGAGGATGGGAGGCCGCTGCGGGAGGGGCCGACGAGCGTTTCTTATTTGGCTCGGCGCGATGATGGTAGCCGGTGGGTGATTAAGGTTTTAGCAAGGTTTTAGATCCCCAGATTTTGGCAAGCTTGAGCGATGATGCAGAGCGTGACCGAGTGAAAAGCCTGTTTGTAGCTGAGGCGGTGAAGCTGGTTCGGTGCAGTGGGACGCCGCATATTGTGAGGGCGGAGATGCCTTTTGTGGAAGGGGATCTGGCTTGCTTGCCGGTGGAGTATTTGGTTGGGGATAGCTTGGCGAAACGTCAACAGCCGATGCTGACGGAATCTGTGGCGCTGGCGTATGTGCGGCAGGTGGGGAAGGCGTTGGCAGTGGTGCATGGTCAGGGGCTAGTGCATCGGGATATTCGGCCTAGCAATATTTTTTTGCGGATTGAGGGGAGCCGAGTAGATGCGGTGCTGACAGGATTTGGGCTAGCGGTGAATTGTGATACGGCGCTGACACGCACTCGGACGCGGGAGCTGATTGATGGGTTTTCGCCGTTTGAGCTATATGGGCGTGATCGGCCTGTGGGAGCGTATACGGATGTGTATTCGTTGGCGGCGACACTGTATGAGCTGGCATATAGATAGGATGGATGATCGGTGAAAATCTTCCAGGAGCATTGAAAGACAGTCCTCAAGTTCCGGAAGCGGATGATGCTGAGCAGAAGTCTAGTTCACCAGATACAGCGCCGTAATGTGGACTAAGGGCCAGTAGATGGTCAGAGTTGTTCGCCATTGCGGGGGTTTGGGCTGACTTAGCAACTCTTTTTTGAAGGTTGTATTAAAACGCCGAACGATACGTTTCAGCGGCTCAGCGTTGGAGCGATAGAGCGGTTCCAGCGGGGGGGCTGAAGCGTTGAGCATCCGAATGTTGTCACGATACATAACTGGTAAGGGAAGCGCTGCATGAGAGTTTCAGGCAGGACATCTTTGACTGCAACGTATCGGGAACGCTTAATTTCATGAGCAGTCCTATGCTGAGGGCAGCTTAGGGCTTTTGCCTCGACAGTGACGGTCACCGATTAACCAAAGCTTTTCACCTTACGAACAGTCAGATCTTGCGAGCATGATATTTAGCTTAGCCGCCATTTGTTCATCCCGTTGTTGAATCAACGCCTGTTCAATAAAGCTGTCGGTACACCCTGGTCAGCCATTGCAATGTTCGACTCGCCAATTAAGTCATGGTAAAGCAAACGACTCATCACAATCTCACTCGTCGTCTTGGCCGCTACACAGGCCGAAACAACCGCGCCCGTTAATAGACAGAAGAACACGCTAGCGGGCAAGGGAAAACCGCAGCCTTCGGCTTGATTGCCATGCTGCGGATACGCCGCTTGATTGGCTGCACTATCGGCCATCAATAGGGTTGTGCCATCAAACACTTTCACCCGGCGACCACACCAGTGGTGGGCCTAGGCATCTGCGTCGCTAATGCCTCAGCGGTTTCTGGCACTAACCGTTGCAGAACCCTTCTGAGGGTGGCCCGTGCGTTGGGGTGGGTCCGGTATCCGACAGGGCGAATCACCACCTGCCGCCACTCATCCAAGAGGAGATGCCTTTGGCTTGTTTTTACTAGGTTTTTATCCGCTGAAACGCAACAGATAAATCATCCCCCACAGTGTGACCATGGCGTATAACACTCGACTGCGAAAAGACTCGATGACTTCCGCTTCTAGAGGCTGAGCACGTTCGTTGCTGGCAGGATATCTTGCCACGGTTTACTCCCAAACTTTTGAAAAATTATTCGTTGAGTATGTCGGCTGCCTGAGAGTTGGAAAAAGGTGATATTGTGGCTTGCAAGGTTCTGATGTACTTCTACCAGAGTTTGCAGCGATTTTCTATCTTGTTCGACCCTTAAGTCAGAGCCATAGCAAATACAAACGGCTAAACAGGAGAATCGATCAGACCGGGATGATTGTCCGGCCTGTTTCCAGGCGCAGGCCAATGAAAGCGTCTATCTTCTGCTTTAATCGGCATATCGTTAATGCTCGCTTCTCGCCGCCGCATCAGCCCCTCATCATCAAACTCCCAGTTCTCGTTTCCGTAGGCGCGGTACCATTGCCCCGAATCATCATGCCACTCATACTGAAACCGCACGGCAATTCTGTTTTCCCCAAATGCCCACATCTCTTTCGTCAGCCGGTAGTCTAGCTCCTTATCCCACTTACGCTGCAAAAACTCTCGAATGGTCTCTCTTCCTTGAAAAACTTCAGCCCGGTTCCGCCAGTGACTATTTTCTGAATAGGCCATCGAAACCCGCTGCGGATCTCGACTGTTCCAGGCATTTTCAGCCATGCGTACTTTTAGGGTCGCCGTTTCGCAGGTAAATGGAGGCACGAGCTTTTGAGCTGACATTAGCAATAAATCCTACAGCAGAGAGTATTTCTTCTATTTATGCAGATAAGCCCTCCTCAGCATAGGACGATCTTTTTAAGAAATAGGATTTTTTCAAAGAAAGGTCACAATGTTATCTGCTATACGATAGAGGCAGCATAATCCGAAACGTCGTCCCGACGCCGACCTCACTTTCTACTTTAATGTCTCCTTGCTGTAGCTCTACAAACTGTTTGACGATGCTGAGCCCTAGCCCCGTACCTGGGATATTGCTAACGTTTTTACCGCGATGAAAGGGCTCAAACAAGTAAGGATAATCTTCAGGTAAAATGCCGATGCCCTGGTCTTTTATCTGAAAAATCGCCTGATGCTTGCGCTGAGAAAGTGAGAGCTGCACGACGCTGTGCTCCGGGCTGTAGCGAATTGCGTTCGATAAAATGTTGGTTAAAATAGAGCGCAGTAGCGTCTGATCGCTCTCTGCAATCAGCGATTTAAATCTGCCGGTAAATTCAATTTGCCTTTGAAATGGCTGCATTTCCTGTAGCAGCCTGCGGCAAAAGTCTACGAGGTCAACGGGTTCCGGGCTCAGGACAAGACGCTTGGCTTCAATTTTCCCTAGCACTAGGATGTCATCAATCATGTGCGTCATGCGCTCAACGTTGGCTGCAATGCCGCTGAGGTACTGATGCTTTTGCGCTTCAGATAGCTGTTTATCGTAGCGTTCTAACGAAGAAACAGAAAGTGCGATGTTGTTGAGTGGGTTGCGAAATTCGTGGCAAACCATCGCGACGAAGCGAGATTTTAGAGCGCTAAGCGCTCTGAGATGTTCGTTGGCGGTGTACAGTTCGGCGGCGCGCGATCGCACTTTCTCTTCCAAGTCTTCATTGGCTTGGTGCAGCACCTTTTCAGCCCACTTTTGCCGGGTAATATCTCGAAACGTCACCACCGCGCCAATTACACAGCCCCGCTCATCTCGCATCGGCGTACTAATATATTCCACCGGAAAGCTGGTGCCATCCTTTCGCCAAAAGACCTCATCGGTAACTCGGTGCGTGCTGCCGTCGTGAAGCGCCGCGTAAATAGGACAGCTTTCACGCTGGTAGTGCGTGCCGTCGAGATGAGAATGGTGCAGCACCTTGTGCATTGACTGGCCGATGAGATCTGCGATCGCCCAGTCGATCATCGCTGCTGCTGCTGGATTTGCGAACGTTACGTTGCCCTGCAAATCCAAGCCATAGACACCTTCGCCCACAGCCTGAAGAATCAGCTGATGCTGACGCCGTAGTGCGTCTAATTCTTTTTGTTTAAATTGACTGCTCAAGCGGCGCTACTCCTCAAACTTTGCTGATAGGTCTAGCGGATACGGTAGCCAATTACACCGCAAGCTACGAAAGATACTCGTACGTATAGAAGGCGAGCCGCAGGGAAAAAGAATGGTTACTAAGATTTTGATCATCGAAGATGAGGATGAAACGAGAGATATTTTTCTGCGCTGTCTTGCCTTTGAAAACTTTAGCGCGATGGGTGCTAAAGATGGTGAAACTGGGGTTAAGCTCGCCGCGCAGTATCAGCCCGATTTGATTGTTTGTGACATTATGATGCCACGGTTAGACGGTTACGGCGTGCTAACGGCAATTAGGACGCAGCAAATCGCAAGCGCTATTCCGTTTATCTTTTTAACTGCAAAAGTAACGATGGCCGACCTGCGGCAGGGAATGGGGCTCGGCGCAGATGACTATTTGACAAAGCCCTGTACGGTAGAGCAATTTTTAGAGGCGATCGCCGCCCGCCTCCAACGCCACAAGGAAATTCAAAAAAACGCTCAAGCGCCTGCGCCATCGGCGCGTACAAGCATATTTCCTAACTGCCCAAAGCTCGCACCTGCATTTCAATTTATTGATACTCACTACCGCCAGTCAATTTATCTTGACGACGTAGCCCAGGCAGCAGGCTACTCTCCTGCCTACCTCACGCACCTGTGTCAAAACCATACCGGACGCACGGTTAAACAATGGATCACCCAGCGGCGAATGACAAAAGCACATCAGCTACTCAAAAGCACGGCCTACTCTATCAGGCAAGTTGCTGAAGAAACAGGCTACGCCGACGCCGGATATTTTACACGCCAGTTTCGCAAGCTATACGGCCTTACCCCCAAGGCTTGGCGCGAACAGCTCACGCCACAATCGGTAACAATCGTCACAAAGCAAACAAACTCTGTAACAACCGCAACTAAACAAGCATAGCGATTCTAAGAGATCGTTGAAAAGTCCTATTTTATTCAAGATATTGTCCTATGTAGACATCTCTCTCTAACTGTATAAGTACAGTAACAACAACTTCAAAGGCGCATTTTATACGCCTGTAGGAGAATAATTTTATGGTTTCAGCGCACCCTCAACCCCTGAGCCTTAATCGTGGCAGCGGTCTTTTGAGTCGCATCCAATCAAGCCGATCCCTTTGCGACTGTGGTGTTTTCGGTGGCGCCTGCGATGGTATGCACTTCTCTCGTGACCATTCGGACTTTTTGCAAACGATGCCTACCGATCCGGTAGATATGGTAGGCGACTTAGCCAAGATGGGTCTTTATAAAGAACAACAGTTCAAAGCTGCGGACAAAGTGAACGCGTACGAGCTGCGCAAGGCTTTGTTACTTAAAGCTGCGGGTAAGGGCAATCCTAAAAGAGAGAAATTAGTACTGGCGCTAGCAAAGCAGGCAGGTGGAATTGAAAATGCCTTTGCAGCGGCATTTGGCCCGGAAGCCGGTTTGTTTTTTGCCGATACCATTCGCAGCAGCGGCGCTACTCGCAGGGAATTTTTGAGAAACTTGGCGATTGGTGCAGCGATGGTGACGCTGACGAACTGTGCTAGCAATGACGAGCCAGCAGCAGATGACAGCGCCGCGCCTGTAGATACCTCTGGCCTGGAAAAAACAGATTTGAAGATTGGGTTTATTCCCATTACCTGTGCCACGCCCATTATTATGTCTGAGCCTTTGGGCTTTTATAAAAAGTATGGGTTTAACGCAGAAGTCGTGAAGATGCCGAGCTGGGGCGCGGTGAGAGATAGTGCGATCGCTGGAGAACTCGACGCCTATCATATGCTTGCGCCTATGCCGATTGCGATGACCCTTGGCCTTGGCTCAGGCGCCTTTGGCGTCAAGCTTGCCAGCGTCGAAAATATCAACGGCCAAGCGATCACCATTGCTAACAAATACCAGGGCCAGGTCAACGGTCCTGCCGACTTCAAAGGCTTCACCATCGGCGTCCCGTTCCCGTATTCCATGCACAACCTGCTCCTGCGCTACTACCTCGCTACAGGTGGCATCGATCCAGATGTAGACGTTAAAATCCGCCCCGTTCCGCCACCAGACAGCATCGCTCAGCTGATCGCCGGAGACATTGACGCCTACCTCATGCCCGACCCGTTCAACCAAAGAGCGGTATACGAAGAAGCTGGATTTATCTTCAAGCTCACCAAAGACATTTGGCCGGGTCACCCCTGCTGCGCCTTTGCCGCCAGCGACCAGTGGATAGACGCCAACCCCAACACCTTTAGAGCCCTCAACAAATCCATTATCGAAGCCGCAGGATACGCCAGCGACCCGGCTAATCGCCCTGAAATTGCCAAAGCGATTTCTGAACGCGCCTTCCTCAACCAGCCCGTCGAAGTGGTCGAAGCCGTATTAACCGGAAAGTTTGATGATGGCCTCGGCAATACGCTAGACGTTCCCGATCGAATCGACTTTGACCCTTATCCCTGGCAAAGCTTTGCTAACTGGATTTCTTCTCAGCTAGTGAGATGGGACTTGCAGGGCGACGGTAAGGCCGCCCAGGAAATTACGGACGAAAGCTACAACGAAGTGGGTGAAGAAGTATTCCTCACCGATCTAGCCAGAGAGCTGGCTGAAGAAGTGGGCTTAAATCCACCTTCAGACGTTTATCGCACGGAAAAGCTGGAGTTTGACACCTTTGATCCACAGTCGCCAGGGACTTATGTCAAAGAACAGATTGATAAATTTGGCGTTTAAGGAGGTCTGACGCTATGACGACAGGAAAGTCAACAACAGGAAATTTGAAAACAACAGAGGAGTCTCCCTGGCTTAATGAAAACGTCAAAGCCATCGGTCTCTTTTTGCTTTCGCTCGCGCTGTTCCTGAGCTTTTGGGAGCTAGGCGCAAACATGAAGTGGTTTGCTAAAGGCATGCCGACCGCTTCTAAAACGCTTGAAGAACTATGGTGGTGGTCAACCCATCCCTTTTTCGACAACGGGCCAAACGATTTGGGGATTGGCTGGAACCTGCTCATCAGCCTTCGCCGGGTCGCCATCGGCTATACGCTCGCCTCTATCATCGCCGTGCCCCTCGGCATTCTCATCGGCATTTCTCCAATCGCCTACAAAGCGTTTAATCCCTACGTACAGCTTCTTAAGCCCGTGTCTCCTTTGGCCTGGTTGCCACTAGGCCTATACATTTTTAGAGACTCTGAAATCACCGGAATATTCATTATCCTGATTTCTAGCATCTGGCCAACGCTCACTAATGCGGCCTTTGGAGTAGCCAACGTTAGCCCGGAGTATTTAGATGTTTCAAAAACATTAGGAGCCTCTAAGCTGAGAACTATCTTCAAAATCATTATCCCAGCGGCATTGCCAAATATTGTTTCAGGGCTGCGCATTAGCATGGGTATCTCTTGGCTAGTGATTGTCGCAGCTGAAATGCTTTTAGGGACGGGCTTAGGCTATTTTATCTGGAATGAATGGAACAACCTGTATATTCCCAATATCCTGGTCGCTATTTTTATCATTGGCCTGGTCGGCCTGATTTTGGACAGCATTTTTGCTGCGCTTGAAAAGTTTGTTGAGTTTGGGCGTAAAACATGAAGACTGCCTCTGTTGATTCTCCTGCTAATTTTATGGGTGAACCCACCCGTCGTACTGTGCCCTCAGAAACTATTGCCTTACCAGAAGCGCCTTTAGCACAGCTTTCTCTTCGCAATGTCACCAAGGTCTTTAAAGGCAAAAAAGACATCTTTAGTAAGCTATCGCGAAAGACAACGCGTGATTTTGTAGCCGTTGAAGACATCACTCTAGATATCGAGCCTAATACCTTTGTTTCAATTATTGGCCCTTCGGGCTGTGGCAAGTCTACCTTGCTCAATATGATTGCGGGCCTCTCTGATATTACAGGTGGAGAGATAATCCTCAACAACAATCCAATCGAGGGGCCGGGGCCAGACCGGGGCATGGTGTTTCAAAACTACGCGCTGATGCCGTGGATGAGCGTTGAGGAAAACATCCGATTTGCGGTAGAAACTGTTTATCCGAAGCTTCCAGCCAAACAAATGACCCGGCGAATAAAAGAGAATATTCAGCTCGTCGGGCTCGTCGGCGCTGAAAAGAAGCATCCTCACGAGCTATCGGGTGGTATGCGTCAAAGGGTTGGAATTGCTCGGGCCTTAGCGATTGATCCTCAGATTTTGCTGATGGATGAACCGTTTGGGGCGTTAGATGCGCTGACCAGAGGATTCTTGCAAAGCGAAGTTGAGCGCATTTGGGAGCAGCAGCGTAAGACGGTGATTATGATTACGCACAGCATTGAAGAGGCGTTGCTGCTATCAGATCGAATTGTGATGATGACACGCGGGCCAGCGGCGCGAGTTGATGAGATTTTGGAAGTGCCTTTCCCCAGACCTCGAAATCGAGAGACGATCGATCAGCATCCTGCCTACCACCAGCTAAAAATGGAAATGGAACGCCATCTATTTCGAGAGACGCAGGCAGTAGAAGCTTCTCGCATTCGCTAACGTTTTGTTTGATTTATTTTCATCAAAGGCTTATCAAACTATTCACCTTAAAGGGAACTAACCATGACTATTCCAGAGATTACGAAAAAGCTGCTAGCTGCTAAAAAAGATAAGGGCATCAGCTTTGCTGATCTTGAAGAGAAGCTTGGCTTTGATGAGGTGTGGATTGCTTCTGTTTTTTACCGTCAGGCCAGTGCTTCTGAAGAAGAGGCCGGTAAGATGGCTGAGATGCTTGGGCTTGGGCCAGAGGTTGCCGAAGCCTTGACCGAGTGCCCGATGAAAGGCAGCTTAGAACCGGTTATTCCGACCGATCCGCTGATCTATCGCTTTTATGAAATTATGCAGGTGTATGGTGCGCCGATTAAGGCAGTGGTGCATGAGAAGTTTGGAGATGGCATTATGAGCGCGATTGACTTTTCGGTGGATGTAGAAAGAGAAGAAGATCCGAAGGGCGATCGCGTCAAAATTATCATGTGCGGCAAGTTCCTACCTTACAAAAAGTGGTAGCTTCTCAGCCAGCAACTATGCTTCCTAGTATTTTCAAGCTCAGACAAAGCGTCTGGGCTTTTTTTCTACTCTCAGGGTTTCTACAACTAACTAAATAATCTCAGATTTTTGCTTCCAGGTCTCTTTAAGCGTGTCTAAAAAGGCGAAGACTGGAGGCGTTTGCAGCGCATCAGCTAGCGTGATCACTCCAATCACTCGCTGCAATGGCTCAGGCAGTTGGCGAACCACGACATCTTCTGGGTATCGGTTCAGCCGCTAGCTGAGCAATAATCGTCGCGCCTAATCCCCGGCGCACCATGCTCACCACCGTAGAGTCTTCTTTGACTTCGTAGGCAGGGGCGATCGCCTGCTCATAACGCAGCAAATACTGATCCACATTATGCCGACAGCCATCGTCCGGCAGCGGCAAAATCAGCGGCAGTGCCCTTAGCTCATCCCAGGTCAGCGGGCCTTCACTCTTAGGTGCTTTATCTTTAGGCAGTAAGGCAACGTAGTCGTCACGAAACAGCTCCCAAGCATCGAAAGCATCGTTTACTGGCAAATAGGTAAAGCCAACATCAGCCTCGCCCCGTCGTAAAATTTCCTCAGCCCCGCGCACGTCATTGCCTTCCCCAATCGAAACGCTGATGCCGGGATACTGCCTGCGAAATTCTTCGATCACCACCGGCAGCACGTGAGTGGCCACGCTACGAAAGCCAACAACGCGAACCAGACCGGCCTGCAAGCCTTTAGCATCTTGCGCTCTGCGGCCAATCACCTTGAGCAGGCCCAGCATTTTAGTCGCTTCATTGGTAATTTCTTGACCCACAGGTGTAAGCACTGCACCCTGACGGCCCCGGCTTAGCAGGCTGACGCCGAGTTCTTCTTCTAGAGTAGCGATCGCATGACTCACCGCCGACTGCGATAGATCCAGCTTGGCAGCTGCATCACTAAAGGTACCGGTGCGGGCGATCGCCACCAGTGCCCTTAGCTGAGACAGCTTAATTCTATTGACATTAATTTCTGCCATAAGACTGATAATACAGGGAAAATTCCCACGTGGATAAACCGGATGAGCAAACTCAAAAACACCTCACCTTAAAGATATCGGCACTGTTCGCGTGAAGAAAATTAAATGTCACTGATTACCGTTCGCCCCGAAGGCCTTTACTGCGAAGCTGGAAACTTCTACATTGACCCCTGGAAACCCGTAGAGACAGCCCTCATCACCCACGCCCACGCCGACCACGCCTACAGCGGCCACCAGCACTACTACGCTACCGCCATCTCCGAAGGCATCCTGCGCCGTCGCCTCGGAAAAGACATCAATCTTAGCGGCCTCACCTACGGCGAAAAAATCAAGATCGGTGATACCTGGGTCTCCTTTCACTCAGCAGGCCACGTTCTTGGCTCAGCCCAAGTCCGCGTAGAGCACAAAGACGACGTGTGGGCTGTCTCAGGCGACTACAAGCGCGATCTTGATCCGTCGTGTGAGCCCTTTGAAGTTGTCGAATGCGACAGCTTTATTACCGAAGCGACCTTTGGCCTACCCATCTATCACTGGGACAGCGGCGAACTCACCGCTGAAGAAATATATCAGTGGTGGCAAGGCGACCTTACGCGGCCCTCGCTTTTGTTCTGCTACGCCTTCGGGAAGTCACAAAGAGTCCTGGCTGAGCTCACCAAGTTCACAAACCAAACGGTCTATCTTCATGGCGCGGTTCACAACCTCACTGAAATCTACCGCGAGGTTGGCATCAGCATGGTGCCCACCGTCCCCGTCTCTGAGATGGAAAAGTCCCACAAGTTTGCAGGCGATCTGATCATTTCCCCGCCATCTGGCCATCGCTCTAGCTGGATGAAACGGTTCAAACGCCCTCAAACAGCTTTTGCCTCCGGCTGGATGGCCGTACGCGGCGCCCGCAGACGACGCGGCTACGAACGCGGCTTTGTTCTATCCGATCATGCCGACTGGCCAGGGCTGATTAAAACTGTGCAGCAAACCAAAGCCAAAAACGTGTATGTCACGCACGGACAAAACGACGTACTTTCTCGCTACCTCACTGAAGAAATGAACCTAAATGCCAGCCCGCTAGACACGCTTTTTGAAGGAGAGATGGACGAAGGCATTGATGTTTGAGCGCGCAGCGAATGTACGCTACCTTTCCTTTCCACTCAGCTCGCGATGAACGCTCGTGCCGATTTGAATGGCTTCATTAAGCAATCGGCCATAGTCACTGGCGTCGTCACTGACCTGTAGCAGCTGTAGCGTCGCTAAATTTCGCTCAATACTAGAAAACATTTCCTCACGACGCGCCATAAATTTCTGGTGCTTTCGCATGACACGCTCGGTCATAAGGCCGCACACCAGGCTCTCGCGGGTGAGGTGCAGCGCTTCAATCACCTCATGCCGATTCTCTAAGTTTAGGCGGCTGTTTTGAGTCGAGCCCAGCTCTTCCAAAATCTCAACGGCAGCGACCATTTCGTTAAATCTGTCGATTTCGTCAAGTAGGTGGCTAAGGGTAATCAGGCGCTGACCTTCTTTCCATCGGTAGGTTGTCCAAGTCGCAGTCAAAGCAACTGCGCCCAAGCCACCGACTGGAAGCCATCGCCAGACAGCATCCATGTCGTCACCACTAACGGCCCGAGACATCAAAAGCGTGAGGGGAACGCAAAAGACCAGCGCTACGCCAACGGTAAGCAGCTGATCGCTTAAAAAAGAAAGTCGGCGCTGGGGCGCAAAAGCAGTTTGTCGGTAGGCCCAGCCCATGCTGACATCGCTAATGTCTAAGTCGGTGAGCTTATCTAGCTCTCGCGAGCTAATTCTAAGATTGTCTAAATTGGCGAGTTCTGTTGCTTCGGCCATGTTGCCTTTTGCGGATGCGGAGTTTGCTTGCTGTCGTTTGTTCTCAGTCGTTTGTTCCTGAGGGGTTAGAGAGAAAGGTTAAAAGCCTAGCATAGTGCCAATAGACTCTATGACTTTGGCGTAGAAGTTTCCATTTATTTCAGGGCGAAAAATTTGAAAAGGCTCGCCTTCAGCACCAAAGAAAGGACGTAGCGTCCAGCCCAGCTGAGAACCTACCAAACCGTATAAAACTACCCAGCCTTTAAGTAGCTTATGCCGAAAATCTTTATCGGCAGCTTCTGGCCCAGTCATATCGCGCATGCCTTTGTAAAATAATCGTACACCGACTGCGCCTGTAATTGTCATGATTAGAACATTCAGCAGCAGGAAGAAGTCGTAGCCCTTAACTGAGATGAGAAAGAACAAGACAACCGGCGCAAAGCTGAAAAGGAGAACGCTAATGACCGATACAGACGTGAGCGCCATGGTGACGTACTGCTTGAAGCCCAGCTTAGAGCCAAAGAGAATATCAAAGAAGTAGAGGGTGGGCAGGCAAATGATAAGCGTAATGAGATAGAGCGCGGGGAGCTTGATAGCGGAGGAGACAATCTGCAAGCCACCGCCGTAGGAGCCGATAATGGCGCCGTATACAGAGAAGAAGAAGCTGCTGGCAACAAGGAGCGAGGCAATTTTAGTTTCGAGTTTTATGCCGTTGCGAACGTCGTCCAAAAAGTGTTTGCGATCGCGCAGCAGTCGAATTAATACAGAAAAATGATTCATTTATAGGATTCCTTTTATTCGTGATCTAGCGTATTTGCATCAGAGAATTGCCTAGTTCCACCCCATCAATATGCCAACCGAGCGTGCTACCTGCGAGTAAAAGTTACCGTCTATCTCAGGCCTAAACACTTGAAAGGGTTCACCATCGAAGCCTAAAAACGGCCTAAGCGTCCAGCCGAGCTGAGAACCCACCAGACCATATAGCAGCACCCACCCCTGTAGCAGATAGCGGCGAGTGCCCGCGGGCTTGGGAGCATCTGGGCTTCCAGACATATCGCGCATGCCTTTATAAAAGAGTCTGACGCCGATAGTACCGGTTACGCCCATTACCAGCACGTTGAGCAGTAAAAAGAAGAAGTAATCTTTGACAGAGATGAGAAAGAACAGAATAACGGGTGCAAAGCTAAAAAGCAGAACGCTAATGACGGACACAGCGGTGAGTGCCATGGTGACGTATTGGCGAAAGTCTAGGCGAGAGCCCGATAGGATATCGAAGAAATAGAGGGTAGGCAGGCAAATGAGAAGCGTTAATAGGTAGAGGGCAGGGAGCTTGATAGCAGAAGAGATAATTTGAAGACCGCCGCCGTAGGCTCCGACAATACCACCGTAAATGGCAAAAAAGAAGCTGCTAGCGATGAGCAGTGAGGTAATTTTGCTCTCTAGCTTGACCTTGCTGCGGACTTCTTCTAGGAATTGTTTGCGATCGCGCAGCAGCCTAATAAGACTCGAAAAGTGATTCATAAATTTGACGATTTAAAGCGTTCTCTCAGCAGTTGTTCAAAGGCAACCGTTTTTGGATGACTGGCTTAAAAAACGGTTGCCCAGCGCCCCTTGTGTCTAGAGTGCTACAAACTTGAGCGATCGCATTCCGTAAACAGTGGGGAAAAGTCGGCAAAAAGGTCGGATCGTCAGTCGGATAAAAGAGCGTACTTAACTAATTTCAGTGCTGAACTCACAAGTTGAGCTATTTTATACTTATCTATTTTTTGAATTTACTGAAATTTCCTAATTCCGGAACCTTTTTTAATCCGGATAAATCTTGGATGAAGTAGATACAGGTAGTGTGAGGTTTTTATGAGCTGGCAAAAGGATTTACGGGTCAGCGTCAGAAAGGACGGGCCGTTAAGCCAGACAATTCTCAAATTGGCCGAAATATCCTGATTTTCGGCTATTAGCTTTTGAATGACATCGGTCGGCTGTATTGGCAAAAATACTGATGTGACAGTGACTATCCCTGTCATCTTCTTATCGACATAAATATGCGGCTTACAGCGAAATGTTGGCAGTAATAAGTGTGTATGTCCTGCACTGCGGCACATATTTCAGTCTCGCTATGCTTACAGATACGCATTACTATAATCTGAAAGAAGTTCTTTTTTATACAAAACGATGGCTATTACGACCTTAATTAGTGGCACCTCTCTGCCTTGCCGCATCAATTTTTCTTGATTTTATAGCCATATACAAAGTAAGTGCCTACCTGGATTATTGTCATGACGAACTTTAGCGCAACCGATGCCATGCGATCGCATCGCCCTAGTCAAACCATCCCTGAGCGATTTTCAACCCAAGGGATCTCTAAGCTGGTGATTGCGCTACTGATCACGCTAGGCGGACTAGATGTATCAAAACGAGAGGCGCAGGCACAGCAGAACCCCAATATTTTTTTCGAGCCGAACACCGGATTTGTTGAACTAGATAACAACGCCTTCGATATTCGCACAGACAAATTTGGCAATGCATCTAACATTCCACTGCCTGCTGGCTTACCCACCCAAACGCGCGAAGGCGTCTCTATTCCCACAACGTCTGAGCGACTTGCACCCAACAGCCTTGAGCTAACCTCTGATCCAGACTTTATCGATCGGTCACTGCGAGACGTACTCACCCAAACCGACGGCAGAGAATATCAGCTACAGCCAGATTCTATAGAAATTACCACCCAATTTGATTTGGAATGGAGCGTTGATAATCACGACTATGGCGAAGGTATCCAGGCGACAGTGTATGGGCCAAATGACAATATTATTTCTCAAGAGACCGTGTTTGTTCGCGGCGATATTGTCCAAGTTGGGCCAAACGGTGAACAGCTTCCCGAGTCAGATCAAATCAGCGTCACCTATGGGCCAAATGACCGCGTTGAGCTGCGAGTGCTCAATATCAGTGAAGACAATGGAAACCCGGCTGAGTCAGGTATTTACTTCTCAGAGCAGGGAGAGTTTATCGTTGAAGATTTGCCAAATGGGGGGGATCAAGACTTTAATGACGGGCGCTACGTACAAATTTCAGGGGGGCGCGGGCAGGGGATTACACGCGCTGAGCTCAACGAAACGTCTTTTAAAACGGAGACTGAAGAGACGCCATTAGATCCTGAAATGCGTCAAGAAGAGATTGTTGAAACGGATATTATTCAAAGTATTCAAGAGTCTGATGAGGTTGTTGCTAGAGAAAGAGAGTTTGGCAGCGTCGAGCTACCTACGTTTGATGCGGTTAGACTGGGCCATGCAAGAGGGGCTCGTAGCGCTGACGGTGAGCAGCTAGTGTACGACCGCTACTCGGCAACGGCTCAGTTTCGGCTGGGAAGTGATGGCCTGCGCGCCGCTGGGCAGCTGTCGCCACTGGTCAAAAATCCAAGTGCGCCGCCTACGCTGTTTACAGGCGATGTGAACTTTAATCCTTTTCTAGCGGATAACGAGGCAGGTCTCACAGCGACGGTTGGCATCACGCAGTTTTTAAATCGAACGCACCGTCAGGCCACCGATCTTTTTGGCAATCCTATTGAGAGGCCAGATGGCCCTACGCTTTTGGAGCCCACTGGCCTTTTTAACAATCGCCGCTGGGTGAACTACGTGCCGTCTACGCAAGCTCAGACCGTATTGGGCAATCAAATATTTTCACAAAACGGAATTTTTGAGCTGCCGAGCGATCAGACCGTCGCGATCGCCCCGTCTGATCCGAGCCAAGTCGGCCGAGGCAACGCTGCCTACACCAACAACGTAGGCGGTCTTATCATTGAGGACACCTTCGGCAGTCTCACCTTTGTGCCCCAGTGGACAGAAAATGGATTTCGGCAAGAGTCAATTGTGCTAGCACCCGGTGAGGCAAGGCGGGTGATTTACGCGCTCGTCCCACAGCAGCCGGGGCAAGCATTGCAGGTAGGCGATCGCTACGCAGTCACCAGCCAAGCAAATGAATACAGAATCGCAGACGGGGGATTTACAATTATTTCGGCCGACAGGCACCCTCAAAACTTTTCTCAGGAAACCGCAGAGGTGTACGCCGTAGAAGACACGCTGCCCAATGGAAATACGGCAACCGAAGTATTTAACGGGATACAGGGCGTTTATGCAGAAACTTTTGGGGGTGAGCTGATACCGACAGTAGACGTAGATCTTTTCGGTGAAGTCGATGCGCGAGTAGGCAACGAACTGTTTCCCGTTAGCTCAATTGAACCGGAGGAAGGGCAAGTCGGCTATGCCCGGACGACTCGGGCCGCAGGCTTATATTTAGGCGGCGCGCTAAGAGCGGGCATCGGCAACCAAAAAGATACGGTGAGTCGCACCACTGCCACCGTAGAGCGAGCTATGGATGAGCTAAAAACGACGCGGACACTCAATACCTTTATGACGCCGCTCGTACAGGTGGATTCCATCACGCTAGAGGAAACACAAACAACTCAAGATAGGGGCGTGTCCTTCTTTGATATCGATACCAGCGGTCAGCTAGTGGATGCGAGGTTTGTGAGTAGTGGAAACTTAACAACAGATGTTGACTCTGTAGAAATCGATAGAAGCACGGCGATCGTTTTGGGTGAAGAAGAGCTTATTCAAACAGAAACCGCTGAGACAACAGAAGTCTTGTCTAGCCGAGTTATTGCTGAGCGCGATAGAGAAACAACAACAGAAAGAGACTCCTACGCCAACTTCTCTGCGGTACAAGGCGAACTGGCCTTGGGCGGCGTGCTGAACTTTGGCAACACGCCCTGGAGTCCGGCGGCTAATACCGTTCGCGCTGAGCTATTTGCCAGAGACACCGTAGTTGGGCGAAGCAGCCGCGGCAGTGAGACCGGTTGGCGCACAGAAGTAATTTTTCATCCATTTGGAGAAGTGAAAAAAGAGGCTTATCAGTACAACAATACTGGCGATACAAGGCCTGTGTACCGAACGGAGCCGGTTATGGATAACGGGCGGCAGCGAGTTGAGAGCATAACCACCGCAGATGGTGAGGTGATTGAGGTGCCCGTGAATCAGTTTGTTACAGATGAGAATGGCGATCGCGTCGCGCAGACAGTGGGCACGGGCCGTGCCAAAGGCCCAGGTGTTTATCTACGTTTGGAAGACGTGCTCAGTGACGACGAAGGTGCGCTCATCGCTGGCGGTATTCAGTTTGCCTTCTAGAGCGATCTTTTGGCCACACATCGCCTCGCAGATACACGTGTTAACACTGAGTTACATTTGTGGTGCACACAGCCCTAGTACATAGCAGTGGTGTTCGTAGTCACGTTATGAAATGTCCGCCTGTAGACGGGTATGACCTTTTTGATCTGAAGAGAGTTGCCTCAGTGAAGGGCGATCGCTTTAGATTGTCACAAGGTAAAGAAAATATAAATTAGCGCAGAGAAATACGGACGAAGCGGTAACTTCTTACAGGCAGGCGGTATGCTCACTAAGCTTACGTTTTCAGCAGCATTACGGATTTACTTGGAGAAAAATCGCTTCAAATAAAGACTCAAAGCAGCAGGCCCCTGCAATTTAAGTCGCGAATTCAGGTTGCGTTTTTAAGTGAGGACAGATGATTGCTCAACAGAGATATTGCTGCCAAGGCCGGCTTTCGGCACAAAGCGCCTCCCCCCATTGGCTGACGCACCTGCTTCGATGACTTCGTGCGCTGCATATTCTCTACACATTGAATGATGACTGGCTGAAGCCTTTATCTTAAAAGTGATCTTACTGACGCCTGAGTACTATCACTATCCGTCTTAATACGAGGGTGAAGTGCCCGTCAGAATTTCAAGAACATAAAGATTCAGATATGTTTCTAGAGCCTTTTATAGCTATAAGCCCCGATTCTAGTGACCTTTCCGGCTTTTTAAAGCTATCAGTGCTCACAAGACATTCTCCGAAAATGTGCAGAAAATGATCGTTAACGCCGAAAGGTATATCAGTAGTCTCCCTGAGAAGCCTCACAAAGTTCTTACAAAGGCGACTCGTTAGGAGTATGACAGCGCAGCTCGCACGTTGTCTCAATCTCTAAAAATAAACCTTAAATATCCTGAAAATCCACCCATGCCTTTATCCACCACGCCACTGCCCATCCCGCTAAGATCTCAAGCTAAGATGACTCGCTCTAAAAACGTTCAGGACTGGTCAGCTCGCTTGCTTCGCGGCAACACAATGACCGCTCAACTAACGGCTTTAGCGCTGGCCGCAGGTGGATTAGGACTCAGTGGACAAAGCGCGATCGCTCAGCGTCAGGTTCAGATCAATCGAGATCCCAACACAGGCGCAGTCGAAATCGATCAAAATGCCTTTGATCTTAAAACTGGACCGCTAACGAATACGTCCAATATTCCACTGCCTGCGGCTCTACCAAATAGGACAAGAGAGGGAGAGCCCCCCATTGTTATCAGGAATGGACAGGAAGAGGAGGTTGAGTTTGTAGAAGGCCAGCTAGCGCCCAACAGCGTTGATCTCACCACAGACTTTGATTTTATAAATCAGTCTTTTACCAATACCTTGAACCAGGGGGTCGGCGGACTAAACTACACCCTTGAGCGCGATTCTTTAGTCACGACAACCAATTTCGACATCAACTATGTAGAGGGCGATCACTCCTTTGGAGAAGGCATTCAGGTCACGGTATTTGATGCTAATGACAACGTAGTTAGCCAGGAACAAATGTTTGTTAGAGGCGATGGTGTCACTAGAGGGCCTAATGGAGAAGAGCTGCCTAGCACAGGGCGAATTAGCGTTACCTACGGTGTGAATGACAGAGTTGAGCTGCGCGTGCTCAACCTGCGGGAAAACAATGCTCAACCGACTCAATCAGGCGTTTACTTCACGCAAGATCGCCAGCTGATTGCAGAAGACTTTCAAGACGGCGGCGATAGAGACTTTGACGACGGCGAGTACCTAGACGTCCCCAGCGGCAGCGGCGAGGCAGACGCCCTAGAGCAAGCCACCGATACCAGCATTGAAACGAGAGAAGAAGAAACCGAGCTAGAGCCAGAGATTCGCCGCGAGTCGCTAGTTGAAAGCGAGGAAATTGAGACCACCACAGAAGTTTCAGAAGATGTTATTGCCGAGAATAGAGAGTTCGGCAGCGTAGAAGCGCCTGACTCAATTGCAAACCGACTGGGCCACGCGGTCGGCAAGCGGACAGAAGAGGGTGAGTTGCTCGTGTACGACCGCTACAGCAGCACCGCCCGTATCCGCGCAGGTAGCGATGGTTTGGGCGTTACCGGTCAGCTCCGTCCTCTAATCGGCAATCCTAAAGCGCCGCCAACGCTCTTTTCAGCAGATGCGACGTTCGATCCGTTTGCAGGTGATAACGAAGCAGGCTTCTCTACGACCTTAGGCATTACTCAGTTCTTAACGCGAACCCATCGCACGGCGACTGACGTACTTGGCAATGAAATTACCTCCGTTGACTCTGACGATCGGCTGCTAGAGCCTACCGGCCTTTTCAACAACCGACGAATGGTGGGCTATGTTCCGGCTCGTGGCGATCAGCTGTCTTCTGATGGCGGTATTTTTACGCTGCCGCAGTCACAGCAAATCGTTATTCAGCCGCCCAATTCTCAGGCAGTTGGCCGAGGCAACGCAGCCTACACCGATAACGTCGGGGGCTTTATTCTTGAAGATGCCGCGGGCGATTTAACGTTTGTGCCACAGTGGTCTCGCGACGGCTACCGACAGGACGCTACGACGCTAAATCCAGGGGAAGCCAGACGCGTTATCTATGCGCTTGTCCCTCAGCAAACCGGACAAGATCTCCAGCTCGATCAAAACTATGCGGTCGAGGCGGTTGGGCCTGAGTACCGAATTGCAGACGGCGGGTTCACCATTATCTCAGCCGATCAGCACCCCGAGAACTTCTATCAGGAAACGGCCGAGATCTACACCGTAGAAGACACGCTATCGGATATTGACAACGCAGCAACGGCTGTATTTAACGGCATCCGAGGACTCTACGTTGAGCCCTCTAGCAACGAGCTAATTCCCACGGTAGACCCTGATATTCCATCATTAGCAGATGCGCGGGTAGGCAACGACCTAAGCCTTATTTTTGACGGACAAAGAGCCTATAGCCGAACCACTCGGGCCGCTGGCCTGTATCTTGGGGGCGCGCTGACGGGCGGTATCGGCAACCAGGAAGACCGAATCACAGAGGTACGCTCTACGGTAGAAACCGCGACAGATTCGCTGCTGACTCGGCGGAGAATTAACACGTTTTCAACACCGCGATCGCAAGTAATCTCTACCACCATCGAAACCACCACCACCACCGAAAGGGACGGCCGCGCCAGCTTCAACATCAACGATAACGGTCGGCTTGAGCAGGTCGCCTTTACACCCACTTCTGACGCGAGAAACACCGGTAGCAACAGTCGAGACTTGGAGACTAATGACGACACTAGACTTGGTGAAGAAATCCAAATTGACTCCTTCACAGAAGAAACGGTTGAGGGATTAGGTACCCGCATTGTCTCTGCCGATCAGTCAACCTCGTCCGATACCGACAGCTATGCCAACGCATCGCCTATTCGCGGTGAGATTGCGCTAGGCGGCGTGCTGAACCTTGGCAACACGCCCTGGAGCCCGGCTGCAAATACCGTACGCGCCGAGCTATTCGCCCGGGACACGGTGATTGGTCGCAGCTCCAACGACTCAGAGGTTGGCTGGCGAGCACAGGCCACGTTCTATCCCTTTGGTGAAGTGAAGCGCGAAGGCTATCAGTACGATGAGTTTGGCAACCTAGTGCCGCTGTATCAAACTGAGCCAGATATGGATGCTAGCGGGCAGCGGAAGGTTGATTTGCTGCCGATGGCCAACGGCGATAGGGTCGAGGTGCCTGTGAGTAAGTTTGTGCAAGATGAGAATGGCGATCGCATCGCACAAGAGGTCGGTACGGGCCGTCCGAAAGGGCCAGGTGTTTACCTGCGCGTAGAAGACGCCTGGGACGATGGTGACGGCGCAGTCGTTGATGGTGGTTTACAGTTCACCTTCTAGTGCTGCTTTTAATGCTACTTTAGGCCTTGTTTTAGGATACTTTTGCAGGCACGCCCCTATTTCAGAGGCGTGCCTTTCTTGTATCTGTGATCTCTGTCATGGCGACCTACATGGCAAGTTTAAGGAAATAAAGTTTCAATTTTTTTTGATATGTTTGTTTCGGCTCAAAATCTTTTATTTTCAAAGGTTTCAGCGATTTATGAGAGAAAGCGGCTCAAAAAAAGTAGCAGGAAATGAGGGTTTGTTGCCGGAAACGTAATTAGCAACATCCTTAGGACGCTCCGAAGAGATCGCTATGAAAATGTCTCCACTTAAGAAAAGCACGACTTCGCCAAACCTCTACAAGCTGGCAGCTGCATTAGTGACGACGGGTGGAATGGGATGGGTGCTGCAAGGGGAGGCGATTGCGCAGGTCACGGTCAATCGAGATCCCAACACAGGCGCCGTGAGTATTGATAGAAATGCTTACACCCTAGACACCGGAAACTTAAGCAACGATTCGGGCATTCCTTTGCCCAGCGAGCTGCCCGCAGGAACCGCCATCAACCAGGCCGTCCCTATCGTAGAGGGAACGCTCGCACCTAACAGCGTCATTTTAGGTACAGATGCGGCGTTTATTCGGCGCAGTTTCTCTAATACGATTAACGGCGGCGCTGACGGGCCAAGCTACACGCTACAGGATGGCTCTATTCAGGTAAGAACAGGCATTGATCTACGGCGATTTCCTGGAAACCACTCCTTTGGAGAAGGCATTCGGGTAAGAGTCTTAGATGCAGACAACAACCCTATTCCCGATGCGGTGGTAACCGATGGCAACGGGCAATTGATAGATCGGGTGTTTGTGCGGGGTGATGATGTCACCGTTGGCCCTAACGGGACGCCGCTCAGTGAAAGTGAGGTTTTGTTCATCACGTATGGCGAAGGGGAGCGAGTTGAGCTAAATATGCTCAATATTCGAGCCAATGGTGCAGATGCTAGCGAGTCTGGGGTCTATTTTGATGTAAATGGAGATTTGATTGTTGAAGATTTTGAGGATGGCGGCGATCGCGATTTCAATGATGGTGATTATCTGAACTTTCAGGTGGGTAGAGGGGAGGCGATCGCCACCGAAGAAAGCCGCGATATCAGCTTCAGTAGCGAAGTAGAACAAACGCCGCTCGCGCCAGAAATCCGTGAAGAAAGCTTTGTTGAGCAAGACATCATCGAAACCATTGAAACCTCTGAAGAGGTAATCAACGAAGAGAGAATTCGAGGCAACCTATCGCTCAGCGAGTTTCAGTCAAACCGGTTAGGTCACGCAGTTGGCGTAAAAACAGAGGCCGGAGAACAGCTGGTGTACAACCGCTATGCCAGCACGGCGCAAATTCAGGCCGGGAGCGATGGCTTTAGCGCGGCAGGGCAGCTATCGCCACTCATCAAAAATCCTAACGTCCCGCCCACGCTGTTTACTGGAGAGCTTACCTTTAATCCGTGGGTAGGCGACGGGCAAGCAGGCCTTGTCGCCTCAGCTGGCGTTACGCAGTTTTTAAATCGCACGCATCGAGCGGCAGCAGATGCTTTAGGCAGCGCTATTGAACAAAGCGGTCAGCAGCTCATTGAGCCCACTGGATTGCTCAGCAATAGAAAACTGGTGGGCTATGTCCCGGCCAGCGGGAGCCTAGGCCAGGATGGAATGAGGCAGGGCGCACAGCTGATATCTGTTAACGGCATCTTTAGCCTGCCTGACGATCGAGCTGTCATGATTGCACCGCCTGATGCTAGGCGCGTCGGCCGAGGCAACGCAGCCTACACCGATAACGTGGGCGGCTTGATTGCACAGGCCGCTGACGGCAGCGCTACTTTTATTCCTCAGTGGACAAAAAGGGGCTATCAGCAAGCGCCAATTACTTTGGCAGCCGGCGAGGCCACTCGGCTCATTTATGCGCTGGTGCCGCAGCAGCCAGGACAGTCGCTAAGCCTGGGCGAATCCTATGAGATCACAGGCAGCGCAGACGGCTATCAAACGGTCGCAGGTGGATTCAAAGTCATTTCTGCTGACCAGCAGCCCCAAAACTTTTTGCAAGAGATGACAGAGGTATACGCGGTAGAAGATACGGTCGCTGAGCAGAATGCGGCTACGCCTACTTTTAACGGTGTTCAGGGAATCTACATTGAGCCTTCAGAAGGGGGGCTATCGCCTACGGTCGATCTCGATAGACCTAGTGAAGTAGATGCAAGAGTCGGTAACACAGTTACGCTCGCAGGCGATGAAGGTCAGAGTGCCTATGCAATAACCACGAGGGCAGCAGGCTTTTATATCAGCGGCTCGCTTACGGCGGGCATTGGCAACCAGCGAGACACGCTTCAGAAAACGCGCTCGACCATAGAAACAGCAACGGATCAGCGGCGAATTCAGCAGGTAACGAACTTATTTTCAACGCCTATCATTCAGCTCAACGAAACGACCGTTGAGACGACCACCACTACCCAGAGCACAGGACTGGCAAGCTTCGAGATCAATCCTGACGGGCTGCTTGCCAATGCCTCGTTTTCGCCCACATCTTCGGAAATTGTCGAGTCTAATCGCCGCGAGCTACAGACGACCTCTAACCTTCAAAGAGGCGAGGAAACGCTGATTGATTCAACGGCAGAAACCTCTGTAGAGACCATAGGCACTCGACAAAGCCTAGTAGAGCAGGACGTGACTAGCGATACGGATAGCTATGCAAATATCTCACCGGTTCAAGGCGCACTGGCGCTGGGTGGAGTGCTGAACTTTGGCCACACCCCCTGGAGTCCGGCCGCAAATACCGTACGGGCTGAGCTATTTCTCAGGGAAACTGTTTTAGGTCGAGGGGGAGACGGCTCGGAGGCGGGCTGGCGCGCAGAGGTGAGGGTTCATCCCTTTGGAGAACAGCAGCGTGAGGCGCATCGATATGACCAGGCCGGGAATGTGGTACCGCTGTATAAAACAGAGCCTGTGCTAGACGCTGACGGTCGGCCAGTTATCGATCAGCTGATAGCGAAAGGAGGCAAGGCGATCGCCTTGGCCGTCAATCGATTTGTCACCGATGAAGCAGGCGATCGCCTTGCGCAAATGGTAGGCACCGGACGATCGAAAGGGCCTGGTTTCTACGCTCGGATTCAGGATATTTGGAACGACGGTGAGAGCGTGCGGGTAGACGGCGGCATTCAGTTCTCCTTCTAGCGACGTAGTGAATCTAGGGACGTAGTTAATGGCATAGTGATATCGACGCGATCGCCCTGCTACGAACAGCGACGAAAGACATGCCCAAAATCACTCATCTGATCTACGACTTCGACGGACTGCTGCTCGATACAGAGCCGATTTACTGCCGAGTGAATGAGATGATTGCGCAGCGCTATGGCAAAACATTCACGCCAGCGCTGCATCGCAAAATAATGGGTCGTCAGGCCATAGACTGCGCGCAGATACTGGTGACTGATTTGGCACTACCGCTAACGGCCGAAGAGCACTTACAGGCTAGGAACGAGCTGATTTTTGACATGCTGCCCGAGGCGTTGCCGATGCCGGGAGCCAAAGACATCACAAAGCGATTTCACGAGCTAGGGATACCGCAGGCGATCGCCACCAGTTCAGCAGCAGTCACCTTCAATCTCAAAGCTCAGCGCTATCCAGACTGGCTAGCTACTTTCGATGCCATCGTGCTGGGCAGCGATCCTGAAGTAAAGCACTCTAAGCCCGAGCCAGACAGCTTTTTAGTCGCAGCGCAGCGGCTTAAGGCTAATCCAGCAGCCTGTTTAGTCTTTGAAGATTCGCCAGCAGGGGTGGCAGCAGGCAAGCGCGCTGGAATGTCTGTAGTGGCCGTGCCCGCAGCCCATATGAAGCGCGAGCTGTATCAGGAAGCAGATGAGATTTTAGAAACGCTGGCTGACTTCAACCCCCAGCGGTGGCAGCTACCTTGAGTAGCGTTAGCCATGTTCAACATTAGCTAACACAAAACGCTGCCTTTATGAAGAAGTCGTGAGCATATGCCGAGTACGCTTACCGCCAAGTGGCCTCAGTGAATACAACAGTAAGACAAGCGACACGTCGTTGTTTACACTGAGATAGCAAGCATCGACTGTTTTATTAGGTAAGTAGATATGCTTCGATCTGTTTTGTTTGGACTATGTTCGCTTGTAGCTGTTCTTGTTCTGTTCGTGCTCGATCCACGAGCGTTTACCGCTTTGGACGACTGCCTCGAGTAGCAATAACTTTCATTTTTTGAGTAGGTTATCCATGCCCTAGCGTTATTGCAACGCTAGGGCATTTTTTTGTCAAATTATTCGCCATGACTAAGGCCTACGAACGCAATAATCTGCTGGGTGTAGTCATCAGGTGATTCTAAATGAATATTGTGGCCGCAGCCCTCGATAATCCGCAGGGCTACGGCGGTCTCTCTTGAGCAAAGCGTACGTATTTCTTGAGCGATCGCGACAAACTTCTGATCCTTTTCACCCACCAGCAAGCACAGTGGACACCGAATTATTTCAAGCTCCTCCCATAGCGACGGCTGACGGCCAATACTGAGTCCACGTAGTGCACGGGCAAGATCGGCTGGGCGGTTCTGTAGCCGCCGCTTCAGCATCTTTTGGTACCGTTTGGGATGACTTTTCAGGCTGCTAAACAAAGCGTTCTCATACCATTGGGACAAAAATTCTGACAGTGGAAGCGTTTCTATTTTGTACGCGATCGCCTCATCGGTATCTACTCTCAGCCGCCTCTCCTTAGCTGTCTTTAACCCTGGAGAAGCCGACTCCAAAACCACGCTCGCAAAACGCTCCGGCCACTGACAAGCGAGATACAGCGCCAGTCGCCCGCCCATGGAATAACCCAGCAAATGAGTGCTGGCAATATCCAAATGATCTAGCAGCTCTATAAAGGCTTGAGCGGTGGCAGGAAACGTATAGTAACCAGGCTCCGTAAGCGTTTTACCGTGACCAGGAAAATCAGGTGTGAGGCAGTAAAAGGATTGAGATAGCGCTGATAGAATAGCTGAAAAGTCCTGATGGCTACCTAAAAAACCATGAAGCATTAGGAGCGGTTGAGCGTTCGGATTGCCTACGGCAGCGTAGTGCAGCGCATGGTGCTTTAGCGTCAGGTGAGGCATGGCTATAGGGTGCTTAGGAGAGATTTTCTTTGCTGCACGCTTTGTTTGCGATCGCACACCACTTCCAACACCCGCATCCCCCGCACTGGCAGCACCTCCACACAGTCCACAAAATCTTTCACGTCCGTAATCCGCCGATATTCCACCCCATAAGCCTTGCACAGCGAAAACAAATCCACGTTCTGCGGCGTTACAAAATACTTTTCAAACTCAGGCTCAAACTCAGCAATCGGCAGCATCTCAAAAATGCCGCCACCATTATTGTTTATCAGCACGACCGTCAAATGTCCTGAAAGCTGATGGGCATTCAACAGTCCGTTTGTATCGTGTAAAAATGCAAGATCGCCCGTAAGCAATACTGTCGGCTGATTGTGGTGCGCTAGCCCCATCGCCGTAGAAAGCGTGCCGTCAATACCATTTGCCCCACGGCTAAAAACAGGCAAGATCCGGCGGTCGTTTGCTAGCCAAAAGTATTCGACATCGCGCACCGGCATGCTGTTCGCAATAAACAAAGGGGTTTCTACCGGCAAATGCTCAGAAAGCAGCCAAACGAGTTTGCTTTCAACTATTGCGGTTTCTGTTGCAAGCCGGTCATCTAGAGCTTGTCGCGTCTGCTGTTCATAAAATAGCCACTGTCGAAGATATTGACTGCTATGCATCGTGAAATCAATGCTTTTAATCTCATCTACGATATGTTCAACGCTAGCAGACACAAATTGAGATGGCCCGTGTAGCGGGTCTAAGTTTTGACTATTTCCAACAACCCAGCGCTGAGGCTGATGATGTTGCAACCACTGTCTCAAGACTTTACTAATCGGCAGCGGCCCAAGCTGAACAACAACTTTAGGAACAAGCGCACCAGCTTTTTCTGAATTTCTAAGAATCAGATCGTAGGTAGAAATAAGAGAATCGTTGAGATGATGATAGTTACGCAAAGGAGACAGGCCTTCTGCCAGCACAGGCCATCCTAGCAAGCGAGAAAACTCGCTCACGGCCTGACAGTAAGACTGCGGGTCTTTAGCGATATGCGGCCCTGCGATTATCAAACCGCGCTCACATTGAGTCCAAGCGTCTATCGGCAATAGCTGTGACTGCTTCACTACAGCGACAGGCGGCAGAGTCGAACAGAAGAAAGTCTTTTCGTCAAATCTCTCTTCTAGTTTTTCAGTCTTTCCATCAGGCAGGGGCGGCAGCGGATCTCTAAAAGGACAGTTAAGATGAACCGGCCCAGCGTCAGGTGATGTAGATTGCCTCCACGCATTCATAAGCGTCTGCCGTAGATAGGACAGCATAGCCAGAGAAGCAACAGGAACGGCTAGCTCGCTATAGTGCTGGGTAAATCTGCCAAAGAGCTTTTGCTGGTCAATCGTTTGGCCCGAAGCACAGTCTCTCATTTCGGGCGGGCGATCGGCGGTAAGAACCAATAGCGGCACGCCACTCTCGTAAGCTTCTATAACTGCCGGATAAAAATTCGCACCCGCCGTACCCGAGGTGCATACCAAAACTACTGGCGCATGCTGACGTTTGGCACAGCCCAGCGCAAAAAACGAGGCCGAACGCTCGTCTAAAATTGGCAGCGTCTCCACGGTTGAATGCTTCGCAAAGGCATAGGTGAGCGGTGTAGAGCGCGAACCTGGACAAACCACTGCGGTTTTCAAGCCTAACCGAGACAGTGTTTCTACTGCAACGGACGCCCACAGGCTGTTCACATTCCGAAAATCAAGAGCCATTGAAACTCATACCAGTGCGTTGAGCAGCGTCTGCAATTTTAGCCGGATCTCCGCCAGCTCCTTAGCCGGTTCAGAACCAGCGACAATGCCTGCTCCGGCATATAGTCTGGCTTTACAGCCGTCTATCAGTGCCGAGCGAATACCCACAATAAACTCGCTGTTGCCTCGGGTGTCTATCCAACCAAGGGGAGCGGCGTACAGGCTGCGATCAAAGGTTTCATGCTGACTGATGAGCTGGCAAGCGGCCTCGCGAGGAAGCCCGGCGACCGCAGGGGTGGGATGAAGCTTAGCGAGGATATCTAAAGGAGAGATTTTAGCAGGATCGAGCGTAGCGGTGATGGGGGTGTGCAGATGCTGGATATGGAGCAGCTGGAGCAGCTTTGGATCAGGGGTGTGGTGCGGGATGAGGTTGAGCGATCGCAGCTGACGCACGATAAAGTCCACCACCACACGATGTTCATATCGCTCCTTCTCACTATCTAGCAGCGATTGACCGATTGCTTTATCTGCATCAGGCGTTTTTCCTCGGGAGGCAGAACCGGCTAAGGCATCGGTAGTGAGCTGACCTTCGTTGATGCTCAGCAGCCGTTCGGGGCTAGCGCCAATAAAAGACTGGCCCTGGCCGTTACCGACTGAAAAGACGGTGCAGTCGGGGTGGTTTTTCCTGAGCGTTTGGAGCGATCGCACCACATCCACCGCCTGAGGGGCCACCACATCCATCACATCTGCTAGCACCACCTTATGCAGCGCATCCACCGAATGGCTCACCTGGCTCAGCGCAGTCTGACTTAACGCCTTGGCCACCGTTTGTTCAAACGCATCCACATCTTTCACAACCATCTTTTGAGAAGCTGGTCGCGCGTCTCCGATTGAAGGTACCGCGTTCAAAGTTAGAATCTGCGCCTGAATCCGATTTACCGTTTCATCAACATCAGTGTCCACTGTCATCAAACAGTTGAACGTCACAGTAGAAGCACTGTCCATCGTCATGACTTGAACTTGAGGCACAAACACATAGACAGGTTCAAACGGTGTTTGCTCAGACGCTTCAAGGAAATGAGTGGAAGGCTGATCAAAAAATGTTGCGCTACAAAAGAACCGACCGGCAAAAGCCGTCTTTGCAATCGGCTCAGCATAAACGAACTGCGATCGCCACGATTGAATAAACTGCTGCGCCTGATCAAACCGCGCTGGGCCTTCGCCGCTACAGCCTACCGCCACATCCAGGCCCACGAGCGCCCACGGCTGAGGAGAGTCGTAGTAAACATGACGATGGTGCGCTTTACCTAAAGCAGACAGCGCCGCCCAAGGTGCAATTGAGGGAATTGGAAAGGTAATGCTGGCAATTTTATCGTGATTGGTCGCGATCGCCTGCTGCTGAACGTATCTTAAAAAGCGAGCCGGCTCAGACGTTCGGGGCGTTGTTTTAGACCATTCCTTAAACAAATCAAATTCAGGCGCAGCAGAGGGCATGAAGGTTGCAATGACAGGCGATTTCTTAATTTTCTCATGTGCCTTACCGATGTCAAAACCGTCCACACAAAACGTTTTCGTCCGCGCCTGTGAAGATTAGGACTAAAGGTTAGGACTAGCGCTTAGGACGACCTACAGTTCATCAACGATCAGTATCTGTTCGGCTGCGATCGCCACATCTAGCAACACGCCTGATCGAACAGTCGTATTCCCTTCATAAATAGCCTCTTCATAGCGATCATCAACCAGCGTTAGCACTGTCACCTTCTGCTGATGGCGATCGGCAATCCAATACTCACGCACACCCCTGGCTTCGTACTGCACCCGCTTATCAAAATAATCTTCACCCGCATTAGACTCGCTCACAAACTCCACAATCAGCAGTGGATTGTCATGATGCAGCGCCAAACCGCTAGGCGTTCCGAAAATCTGCTGTGCGCCGATTGAAGTCAAGACCATCAGATCGGGAATTCGACTTTGCTGTCGAATTCTTTTAGTTCTCCCGTCTGAGAGTGTCATAGTCGTTGGTGTCACTTGGATAGCCGTCGAATTCATCCGAATCAGGTGACGATTAACAAACTGCTTTAGATATTCGTACAAATCTGTTGCCAAAACAACGTTGATATCATTTTCGTATGGCAATTCAATTAGCTCTCCATTGTCCAATAGCTCATAGCGACATCCCGACCCATCGTCATAAGTCAGATACGCTTCAAAGCTAAGTGGCTCAACAGGAATATAGACAGATAGCATCTCGCACTTTCCTAAACAAGTCCTACAGCCGCAGAAATCTATGGTCTTTCAGCTTCTTACGATTGTAGCGATTAATAGTGCGTGCCCGTCTTACGGTGGTGAATAGCGGTCTTCGCGTTGTCGTTGATGACCTCACCGCTGCCGACGGTGGCATACACCACCCAGTGATCGCCGCAGTCCATTCGATTAGCCACGGTACATTCTAAGAAGGCAATCGCCGCTTCCAATACCAGCTGACCATCTTCTGTCTCCCGAGTCTCCACGCCCTCAAAGCGATCCTCACCCGGTGAAAACGGCTTCAAAAAGTGCTTCATCGGCCCCAGGTGCTTACCCTCTGCCAAAATATTAAGCACAAAGTCACTGCCTGTATGCAGTAGGCCTTCCACCGCTCTCTCCTTGGCAACCGCGACTGTAAATCCAGGCGGCGTAAAGGTGGCTTGGGCAACCCAGGAAGCCAGCATAGCGCTACTTATATCGTCTTGCTTAGCGGTGACAATGCACATCGAGCCCACCAGCCGGCCAATCGCTCTTTCTACAGAAGAGGCTGTGGTTCGAGGCGCTTTTACTTTCTTCGTTTTCTTTAGCTGTTGCGCAAAATCAGTGCCCGCCTGCTCACATTCTTGCAGCGTCTTCGCATCCGGCGTGAACTTGACGCGAATCGGATCAAAGCCAAAGCTATAGCCCGCATCTTTGAACTTGTTTTCTAGTAAATCAATTGCCTCGCCACTCCAGCCAAAGGAGCCGAAAACGCCTGCTAGTTTTGTTTTACTCGCCGCAGAAAGAACAACGCCTAAAGCCGTCTGAATCTGAGTCGGTGCATGTCCGCCCAGCGTAGGTGAGCCCATAATGAAGCCCGCAGATTTTTCAGCCGCTTCTTTGATGTCGGCGGTGGTAGTTTGTTCGGCGTTGATGGACTCTACGCTAACGCCTGCTTTGGTGATTCCGCGTGCGATCGCCTGTGCAATTGTCGCCGTATTCCCATAGGCAGACGCATAAATTAACGCCACCGACTGATCGTTCTTCTTCTGCTTCGCCGCCCACTCTGTATAGTACTGACCCAGCTCAGCGACGCCATAGCGAACCAGCGGGCCATGGCCCACCGCGTACAAGCGCGGCGCATAGTCTTTCATTTTCTCCAGCGCCGTTTCAACCTGCTTGGCATTTGGCGCCATCGTGCAGTCAAAGTAGTACTGCTGGTCTTCAAGCAGCGTCTCCCGATTGAGGTCATAAGCATCTTCGCCGCAAATGTGCGCGCAAAAGAACTTATCGCTGTAGAGCACTTCGCTGTAGCTGTCGTAAGTGCATATCGCATCGGGCCAGCGCGGCGTTGGCGTCGGGATGAACTGTAGATGGTGACCTTGACCGAGATCTAGATCCATCTCAGATCCGGCTTTCATCACTCGAATTAGATTTTTGAGGTCTGTTTCTTCTAAGGCCTTTTGGAGCGCAATGGCAGCCGGATTAGAGCAAACGACTGTGGCCTGCGGCGTAAGCTCCAGCAGTGTCTTCAGCGACTTAATTCTGTTGGGATTAGTGTGACCCAGCACGATGTAGTCAATGTCATGCGGGTTAATCTCAGCTTTCAGCGCCTCAACAAATATCTCAGTGAACGAGCTACCCGGCGGATCGAGTAATGCTATCTGATTGCCTCGAATGAGATACGAGTTGGCCGTCGTGCCTTTTTCTAGCGCGTATTCAATCTCGAATCGAAGACGTTCCCATGAGCGCGATCGCAACGCAATGGTATCGGCTGCGATGGGCAGCACCTGCACATCTCTGCGACCCGTTTCAACGGACTTGTCTTCTACAGATGCTGTTGGCGTTTGAGCTGTCATGGGAACCCCTTTCTCTTCTCACGGCGTTTCTCGGTCTTAACCTGCAACTATATAAACCAGATTTAGTACCAGATTTAGTAGTAGTTGCCGACCTTTCGGTGATGCACAGCCGTCTGCGCTTCTTCTTTAGCCACCTTGCCTTCATCTACCGTGCAATACACCAGCCAGTGATCGCTCAGCTCCATTCGGCTTGCAACTTCACATTCTAAATAAGCCAGTGAGTCAGCCAAAATCGGTGACTTGTTTGCAGCCGGACGTGTCCGCACACCCGCAAAGCGATCGGCACCGGGCGGAAAGCGCTTGAGAAAGTGCTTCATGAGCGGCAGATGGTTGCCCTCTTCTAAAATATTTAGAACAAAGGTGTCACCCACCTGCATGAAAGACTCAATTGCCCTGTCTTTTGCCACAGCTACCGTAAAGCCTAAGGGCTCAAAGCTCGCCTGCGTAATCCAAGACGCCAGCATCGCCGATTGCACATCACCTTTTTTTGCAGTAATGATGTAGAGTCCGCTGCTAATTCGACCTAAGGCTTTTTGCAGATCAGCGTCTAGAGCTTTGATCTTCTTGATTTTTTTCTTCTGAGCCAGATCCTGTCCCAAGTCAGTTCCTGTCTCTTCGCATAGCTGATAGATCGCTTCATCCGGCGTATCTTTTACTCGAATGGGGTCGAAGGCGACCTTTAGCTCTAGATCTTGTAGCTTCGTTTGCAGCGTATCAATCGGCTCGTCATCTCCGCCGTAGGATTCAAACAAGCCAAACGTTTTCTTCTCGCCTACGCCAGCAAGAATGGTGCCTAAAGCCGCGCGTGTCTCTTCAGATCCTTTACCCGTAGATGGTGGCATTCCGATCACAATACCGGTAGAGCGGCTGACGATTTCGTTCACGTCCTGCGCGTCGGCAGATCGCAAATCCACCATTTCTACGCCCACGCCCGTTTTAGTAATGCCTCGGGCGATCGCTTGAGAAATGCGATCGCTATACCCATAGTCCGAGACATAAAACACCGCCACGAGCGTCTCTGCATTGCTTTTTTGCGCGCTCCACTCACGGTAGCGCCCGGTCAGCTCCTCAACATTGCGCCGCAGCAAAGGCCCGTGCCCGGTCGCAATCGTATTAATCGTGCCATCCAGCTTGTCCATGCGCTTCATCGCTGAAACCACAGAACGCGCATTCGGAGCCATCAGGCACTCATAGTAAAAACGGAAATCAGGCGAGAGCGCTTCAAGATCTTCGTCAAAGGTGTCTGCTGTGCAGTAGTGTGCGCCGAAGGCATCGCAGGTGTAGAGAATGCCGGTTTTATGATCGAAGGTGAAAATGGTATCGGGCCAGTGGAGGTTTGGCGCGTTAGTGAATTCGAGCAGGTGGCCGTTGCCTAAATCTAGGGTTTCGCCGCTCTTTACGATTTGGCGTTCAAATGGAGCGTGGATCAAATCTTCTAGGAAGGCGATCGCAACTTTTGCGCCCACCACCACCGCATTCGGAGCCAGCGCCAGCACATCTTTAATCAATCCGCTGTGGTCAGGCTCAGTGTGGCTCACCACAATATAGTCAATCGTGGCAGGGTCAATTTCGCCCTTAAGCGCATCTATATATAGCTCGCGAAACTTAGCGTGCGAGGTATCTACCAGCGCCGTCTTTTCGCCTTGGATGATAAAGGAGTTGTAGGTTGTACCATTTTGCAGACCAAACTCGATGTCAAATCTATCGCGATCCCAATCCTGAGATCTTAGCGTTGTCGTGTTCTCAGCAATGCTTTCAACCTGCATTGACAAACGCTTTTGAACGGGCTCCTCAAAATTTTCCTTGACTTGAACAGCGGCGGCAACCATAACGAATCTCCTATTTCTTGCGAACGTATGGCCTATCGCACACGGCGGTCAAGTCCATACAAACTGCGCTTAAGCGAGTTTAGCAACAAAAGTGTTGCTTTAGTCATATTGTGCCGCAAGTGCCGCTTTTTCGCAGTATGCAATCAGTCATAAATACTTATCAAACCTATTAAATCTGCCCCTACGCCCTAGCAGAAACCCGTCGCAAAAATATCAAATTCGTACTGCCATACCGCTTCTCTTTCACAATTTCCAAATCCGCAGGCAGCTCGCTAGGTTGCCACTGCGCCGCGCTATATTCCACAGCCGCCTCACCCTGCGGACTCAAAAAACAAGCGAGCTGATTCAATACAGGCACATACAGCTCTCCCGAATAAGGCGGATCAAAATATATGCGGTCAAAGCTGCCCGCTTGTGGCTCATCATCACTGTCTTTCAGCTGCTTCAGCATCCGCAAAGCATCGCCTTTCAACACCTCAAAGCGCTGCTCAGGCCCCGCCATCATCTGCCAGTTTTCAGCAATCACCCGGCAGGCCGCGCCCGACTTTTCAATACCCACGACCTCGGCCGCGCGCCTCCCTAGCGCCTCAGCCCCCATCGCCCCGCTACCTGCACAAATATCTAGCCACCGACAGCCCGCAATCTGTCCCTGCCAAATATTAAACAGCGCTTCTCTAACTCGCGCCGATGTCGGCCGAGTCGCTTCTCCCGGCAGCGTTTTAATGGTTCGATTACCGTAGATGCGAACAGCCATAGTTTCGGTTGAGCATTAAGCTTCGTAGGAGCACCAGTCGCTCCAGCCACCGGGGTAGAGTTTGTGCATAGGGTGACCTGCTAGCACTAGAGAGAATAGATTGACGCAGGCTGTGACGCCGGAGCCGCAGTAAACAATGATTTCGTCATTTGGACTGAGTTCGCGCCAGTGATTAGATAGTACTCGTGTGCTTTGGCTATAGCCATCTTCGGTGGTAATTTCTTTCCAGAATGCGTTGGTCGCGCCCGGGATGCTTCCGGCAATAGGGTCGATAGGTTCTACTTCACCTCGGAATCTTTCGGGCGATCGCGAATCAATCACAACCACATCCGATCGATCTTTCCGCCGTCGCAGCGTCTCAATGTCCACGATCCAGTTCGTTTGAAGCTGCGGAATAAAATTTCCCGATTTTGGTTCAGGCGTTTCCTGACTTAGCGTAAACCCAGCTGAGGCCCAAGCCTGAATGCCACCATCTAATATCGCGACCTGCTGGTGCCCAAGGTATTGCAGCATCCACCAAAGCCGGGATGAAAAAGCAAACCGTGAATCGTCATAGATAACAACTTGGGTAGGCCCTTCAGGCGCTTTGGAATAAATTCCCATCTGATTGAGCTTAGCGGTGAAGGTATCCCAGGTAGGCAAAGGATGGCGACCGCCATGAGTTTTGACGCTTCCTGATAAGTCCTTGTTAAGATCTAGGTAGTAGGCTCCTGGGATATGGCCTGACTGGTATTGACGCTGGCCGAGTTCAGGCTCTGAGAGGGAAAACCGCGTATCGATGACGACAACATTTGAGTCGTTGATGCGCTCTGATAAGCGCTGGACATCTATGAGGTAGGGAGACTTTTGCATTTGCAAGTGCTGAAGAGGGTGAATGCTGTGTGGAGTATACCGTCAGTTATCACGCTATTCCTATTACGCTATTCCTGGCACGCTATCTCGCCTTTATATTTTGAGCCGCTAGCAAAGCCGTTTTCTCTATTCGCTGCTGTCGAGTTGACTCACGCTTCGCCATCTTTATCCACTGCAAAATACCTTTTTTAGCCGATGGGCTAAACGCCTCAAAGTTGTTCTTTGCCAGAGGGCTAGCGGCTAGCGCCTCTTCAAGATCGGAGGGCACAACCAACGCCTCTACGTCATCCAAAAATATCCAAGATCCGTCAGCTTTAGCGCTTTCAACTTTCTCAAGACCCGATTCCGCCATCAGGTCTCGCGCTATCAGCGAAGCTACCCGAGTTTTGTTTAGCTTAGACCACACGCTTTTAGGCTTGCGAGGGGAAAGTAACAACATGGTGCGATCGCTATCTAGCTTACGCGGCAAGCTATCAATCCAGCCAAAGCATAGTGCCTCTTCCACAATGCAGTCGGAGGAAAGGTAGCGATCGGTATGTTTCTTATGCGTTATGAGCCAGATACTCTCCGCCTGAGAATGGTTACGAGCTAGCCAGTCTCTCCACTCAGCGCGACTCATGACTTCTACTTTTTCAAAGGTTTTCATGATTAGAGCTTGCTTACTAAACCTTTCCACTTCGTAATTTTACCAGCATCTTTCGGGCGATCGCCTTCAAAGAATTCGGTCTCTCTCCTACCTTCATTGAGTTCTCACAAGCTCCAGATGACTCAAATTTTTCTAACAGAGCAGCTTTAGGCGATCGCATGCCCTATCCATCAGTCCGTAAAGGCTTAGTATCAATCTCTCTGACAATAGCTCTCAAGAAATAGAAGCATTGGTAACAGAGAGGCTACTCATAGAACCTGCTTAGCTACAGGGAACGGCAAAATCGTCAGCTATCGGATAGGGTAGAAGCCGAAGAGATAGTACTCGACAGCTAACGTCACAGGGTAAGTGATTAGTATAGACACCGGGTCAAAACAACAGCACCGAGGTCTTTCGGCTACTAGCAGGAGCCAATCATATACATTTCAACAACATCAACTTTAAGAGCATTGGCAATGGCGCTTTTCGCCTCGGTGGTGATCTCACAGATATTACTATTGAAGACATGGAGGCTAGCAACATCCGCCGCTTTGTTGAAAACTACGTTTCAGGCGGCGTAGAGATCGCATCTGTGAGCAATCTCACCATTCAAGATATTAACGTCAACGGTTTCTCTGAAGGTGCTATTCGCTTGTAGTACAACACCAACAACGTTTTGATAGGAAATGTCTTAGATATTCTCAGCAGCAGGATGGTGATAACTTTGTCATGGGTGTTCAGCTCAAGGGCTCGGTTTACAACGTGACGCATCGACGGGTCACGATAAACAACGCCGTTCAGCGAAAGGACGACTCACAGTACTGGAATGCTGACGGCATTGTCACAGACTAGGGCCCTTACAACATTATTTACGAAAACACGTTTGCCTCCGGTAATACCGATAGCGGATACGACCTCAAGTCCAAAGATACGCTGCTTATTCGTACGGGCGCAGCGAACAACAAACGCAGCTTCCGCATTTGACGCACTGCACAATGATCGATGTGATGAGTGACGATCCTTTACTAAGAGGTGGAATCGGCACAACAGCCCACATTCATGTGTTAGGAAATGAGGGAAATTTCTCAATTCAGGGCGGTACCTTCAGCGGCAGCGAAGGCATTGACAATATTATTTTCGATCTGGATGACAAAGGTAGCGTAGTGTCCTTAAATGTGACACGGTTAAGCAAGCGCTAGTTTGAATATGCGTAGCTTTGTGCCGTTTTGTAGTCAAAGCTACGCATGCTATAAACTTTTCTTTGTACCTTGATGTAGCCCACCGTTAGCCCCTATTTCATGGACATCACGCTCCTCGAAAGTTCCTTTGAGCAGGTTGCACCGCAGGCGATCGCCTTCTCTGCAAGCTTTTACGAAACGCTGTTCAAGCACAACCCTCAGCTCAAGCCGATGTTTGCTGAAGTTAGCCCAGAAGCGCAAGAGAAAAAGCTGGTTTTTTCACTGGCCGCTATCGTTGAGAATTTGCGCAATCCAGACGTGCTTCAGCCCGCACTGAAAAGCTTGGGGGCAAGGCACTTTCAGGTTGGCACCCTAGAGCGGCACTATCCAATGGTGGGGCAAGCACTACTAGAAACCCTAGCTTCGTATTTGGGAGATAGCTGGACGCCTGAGGTTGCAAAGGCCTGGAGCGATGCCTACACGGTCATTGCTGAGACGATGCTGTTAGGTGCTGTTAATCCAGCGGCGCATCTTGAGCCCGAGCTTACTTTTTACGATTGGGTAGATCTCTATGGAGAGGAAGACCCGCAGGTGAAAAAGATGATTCAATCTTTAACGGACTTTCACTATCGCGATCGCCAAGCCAGCTAAAAGCAGTTTGAGAAGAAGCTCACGTCGAGTGCTTTGCCAAAAAACGATCCAGCTGATTGGCGAAGTTGGCTTTGTCACGGTTATTTAGCGGCGGCGGCCCGCCCCCTACAGGTTCCGCGCCGCCACGAAAAGATTCAAGCAGGTTGCGGACGGAAAGGCGATCGCCAATATTTCGGCTCGTATATTCGTCTCCCCTGGGATTGAACACATAGCCGCCTTTATCTAACACTTTTGCGGCTAGTGGAATGTCTGCTGTGATGACCAGATCGCCTGCTACCAGCAGCTCCACAATTTTGTTGTCAGCACCGTCAAACCCTGAAGGGACGACCAGCATTTCTGCATAGGCAGGCACCTGCACCGGATGATTAGCCACTAGCGTCAGCGGGCAGCCTGTGCGCTTGGCAGCTCTAAAAATGATCTCTTTAATCGCGTTTGGGCACGCATCGGCATCCACCCATATTTTCATTAGCTCGCTCACTATTATTTGGCCCTTTTAGTCGCGCTTCATAAAGCCTGTCCGTACCCTCACGGACTCACGACTCAAAACCTATCATCTAACCATCAAGCTTGGTCGATTTTACCCATGCGACCTGTCAACACAACGGCCTACGCTATCGGGAAACTCTCTATCTTTCTCGCTGTTCTTCACCCGCGTGCCTCATGCTGCCTCTAATTAAGACCACGCTACGCAAAAGCTGCATCTTGGGGGTTATTTTAGCGGGTAGCTTTTCGGCCAGCGCAATGGTGTCAGGAGGGGCGGCGATCGCTCAAACCAGAACCCAATCCAGCCGCGTCCAGGCAACCCCAGCGCCTGGTTTAACCACAGCAGGCATGAGCTTTAAGCAAGCAATGAACGTCGGCTATGCAGCCTCTCGCCAGGGCGACTTCAACACCGCGCTCATCAACTTTCAAAGGGCGCTCATGCTCAGACCCGGCAACCCCTACGCCGCTGCCGCCGCTGACAATATGGCCTACTACATTCAGTACGAACGCGTCTCCACCCGACAAAGCGCCATCGACCGACTGTATGCCCGACTGTCAACCGCTACCACTCAAAAAGACTGGGTATGTGCAGCCACCACGCTCGATCAGCTCACAACCTACACTCAGCCCAACTCTCTTAACCGCGAACGCCTAGTCGGGCAGCGCGGAGAAGTCAGCGGCCTGCTCGACGCTCGAATCGACCATGAACGCTGGTCTACGGTATGCGGCGCCCAAGGGCCTGTTTACTAGTAGAGACTCCAGAGTAAGCAGGAAATTTCACGAGCCAGCGCTTTTTGACTTTGGTCGTTGCAACTAAAGTTACATTTTGTTACATTGATCAGAGTTAACTAAACTTTACAAACCGTTTAGGACTCATCTGTAATAGCCACTGGTTTTAAGCGCCAGAAATAGGTATTGGGCAAAATGGACGCTTATAAAATCGCAAAAAGATATACGGCCGGGCAGCGCAACTTCGAACGCATCGATTTGCGTGAAGTTCAGCTGCATTCACTACAGCTTGCTGAAGCCCGTCTATGCTGGGCGGATTTGACCAGCGCCGATTTGAGTCAGGCTCAGCTAGATAATGCTGACTTAACCGGAGCCATGATGTGGCGGACTAATCTACACCAGGCGAACCTGCGCTGGGCAAATTTTCATCAGGCGGTAATGGTGCGATGCCATGCTGCGGCTGCGGACTTTACCGGCGCGAGCCTGCATCGCACCGACCTACGCTTATCTAATCTTCGAGCGGCTAGCTTTGCAGGCGCAGACTTACGAGGCGTTAAGCTGTGCTACAGCGATTTGCGCGATACAGATTTGACCGGGGCGGACTTAACTGGAGCGGACTTAACTGGAGCGGACTTGACCGGGGCTCGAATGGAAGCCGTTTGCTGGCAGTCCGCTATGCTAAATAGAGCTCAGCTGGATGCCAACTTAGCGCTTGAATCTGCACCGCAAAAGGCATCTGGCAAAAGCCTTCCCTATTCATTAGCTTCCGTTTAGCAGCGCTGAGCAGCCAGCTAGCGACTTTAACCCGTCTTTGCACCGCGATTTTATGGCCTTTTATACCTGGAAAACCCATCAGTGTGCTTTTGAAAAGGTGCCTGGGCAGGTTGCTGCGGGTTCTACTGCTGGGCCTGCGCTTTTGCTGATTCATCCGATTGGGGTCGGACTCTCTAAAGAATTTTGGCAACCCTTTATCGAGCAGTGGCAGCGAGCTGAGACGCTAAGCAGCGCAGTTTATAACGTAGATTTGTTGGGCTGCGGGCAAAGCGATATGCCGAGAAAAGCCTATTGTCCTGAGGACTGGGCTGAGCAGCTGGCTTACTTTATTGAACAGATTGCAGAAGAGACTGTGGTGCTGGTGGTGCAAGGAGCGCTGCTGCCGGTGGCGGTGAGGCTGATGGAATTACCCGCGGGCAATCGTGTCAAAGGACTGATACTGTCAGGCCCACCAGCTTGGCGGCTAATGACCACCCCGACAGCGGGTTGGAAGCATCAGCTGGCGTGGGGATTGTTCTCTTCGCCGTTGGGAAATCTGTTCTATCGCTATGCGAGACGAGAAAAGTTTTTAGATTCATTTTCGCAAAAGCAGCTGTTTGAGAAGGCGGCAGATGTCACCGATGGCTGGCTAAAGATGCTGGATGAGGGCTCGCAGGATATGGCGAGTCGGTATGCGGTGTTTTCGTTTTTGGCGGGGTTTTGGCGGCAGGATTATGCTGAGGCGATCGCCCGCATTCAACAACCTGTTCTGATTGTAATGGGAGAAGAGGCCTCTACTATCGATCGAACAACGGCCAAAGAAATTGAGAAAGTGACCGGTAATCCCAGTCAGAAAAGACTACAAGACTATATGGATCGCTTTCCTCGGGCTCAAGGAGTAAGGATTTCTGGGCGAAATGTGTTGCCCTATGAGTCTACCGCTGAGTTTGTAGAAGCGATCGCACCTTTTGTGACTGAGCTATCGAACTAGCTATCGAATTAGATCGCTCTGTAATACAGGCAGTCACGAGCGTTTTTGGTAATGGTTCAAGCTCAGCCGCAGCTATTGACGTTTCAGGAATTTTTGGACTGGAAGCCAGAAACGGGACGCTACGAACTGCACGATGGAGTTGTGATTAAGAGGCAGCCAACTGGCCCGCATGAACAAGTGGTTGGTTTGTTGTCTCGCCTAGCTTTTCAAGCTTACGGCTAGAGGCCAATCAAGTTTTTAATTTTCACGCGTAGAAGATTCGCTATCTTCGGCCGTATCTTCTGTTGTTTGCTCATCTTCATTTAATACAGGTTCATCTGTGTCTTCTTCAGAAGAGCCTTCTCCAGAATCCTCTCTAGGTGGTGCGACTGGCGCGTCTGTGACTCTATCGACGGCAACCGTTAGCTCGTAGTCAATTGCATTGTTAGAGCGATTGACGACAACAACCTCATAGATGCCGCTCTGCGTGAGTGCACCTGACCAGGTGGTTTGTTCAGAGTCGGCAAAAACGGCTGGATTGTCGTCTGTCGGTTCGGGTAGATAGAGAGAGAGTTGGGTGCTTTCGGCTGGGGCTGATACGTTCAGACGCAGTAGCTGACCGGCGGATAAAGACATCGTGTAAATGCGGCCTTCGCCAGGGCCAAGCTGACCGGTGGCATCTTGACTAAAGGCGCCAGCTGCAAACTGAATGTTTTCGGTGACGCTGCCGGATTCTATGGCGCGGGCGCGATCGCTGGCCAAAGCATAATACAGCTGACCAATCGGCTGGGTGAGAAAGTCTCGACCGGCCTGCTGGGGAAAAAGGCTAAAAAACTTGGCGTCTGTGAGATCGAAGAGGGCGCGATCGCCCACGTTAGACTCTGCAATGCGCGATCGCCATTCGCTGCGGCTCTCTTCGCTGTAGTTGCCTAGCTCGGAGAGGGCGCGATCGCTAAAGCTATCGCTGGTAGTATCCAGCAGGCCCAGTGCGATATTGTCCCACCGAATCCGCAGCGGCTCATCTTCAGCGGCGGCGCTCAGGGCCTTTCGCCCGCCGTTTGGCCCGGTGGTGTTGAGCTTAGGATATTCCTGATAGAACAGCTGATCGACCAGGCGCGTAAAGTAAGCGCTGCTGATGCCCTGAGCTTCCCGGCGGCTATCAATTTCCTGCTTACGAGCAATTTCTTCGTCAGAATAATCACCGTCTGAGAGCAGTCGCCCTTGGGGTTGCTGCGTGGAAGTCACGAGCTGCGGATCGCGGTTTCTCAGACGAATCAGGCCAAAGGCCAGCGCCGTCAGCGCTAGGCCCAGCACAATTAAAAAGCCAATCACCGCCTGCCGCTCATCAGACTTACCGCTGACTCTTTGGGCGGGCGTGTGTACTTCTGGCTCGTACGTCTCTGCCTCATTCGCCGCCGAATCGACCGACCGCAGCGATTCAGCGGGCAGAATCTCAGGCGAGGTAATCGCCATCACCTGACCGTCTTCAAAGTCAGCTGCGCCCGTCATCCCTGATAATCCAGCAGCGACCGCACCGCCTGCGGCCCCTAAGCCCGCCTGTGAGTAAAACCCTGGCCCTTCAATTCCTTCTAAGTCGTCCTCTATTGTGTTTAAAGACATTTCACTGCCCTGAAGCGCATCGAGCACGGCTTCAGCCGACTGAAATCGGTCGGTCGCATTAGGTGAAAGCATCTTTCTTAAAATTTGGCCCAGCTTAGGACTCAGCGACTCGTACCCGCGCCAGGTGCCGTGTTCGGGGTCGTTCAGCATCTCAGGGTCTTCGCCGGTAGAGAGCACCAGTAAGGTGGCTGCCAAGCTGTACAAATCGCTTGAGGCATCAGCCTCGCCTTTGCTCATTTGCTCTTGCGGAACGTAGCCCACTTTGCCAATGCGGGTGACGGTAGGGTCTGTATTTTGAATAGGGAGCTGATTTTGAATAGAGGCGGCGATCGCCTTGACGCTGCCAAAGTCAATTAGTACGGGCAGGCCATCTACGGGCCGCAGGATGAGGTTGTCGGGAGAAATATCGCGGTGCACTAGGCCCAGCCGGTGAATGTAGGCCAGCACGGGCAGCAGCTGATAGAGCAGCTGCGTAATTTCAGTTTCTGAGAAGCTGCCGCCGTGCTCCTGACGGTCTTCGAGCATGGACTGGTAGGTGAATCCAGGCACGAAGTCTTGAACCAAATACAACCCGCTGCTCAGGCCACTGTCAGACTCTAGTTCGCCCGCGATCATCTGACGGAACTTAGGAATCTGTGGATGGTCTAGCTCGTAGAGGGTTTTGGCCTCGCGCTCAAACAGTTCTTTGGCTTTGGCCAGTAGCTCTGGGCCTTCCACCTGCGGCACAAATTCTTTGACCACGCACAGCTCATCCTGGCGATGACGGTCTTTTGCCAGGTAGGTTTGGCCAAATCCGCCGCGTCCTAGCTCACGGACGATGGTGTAGCGATCGCCCAGCGGCGACGGTGACGAAGATGGACTGTATTCACTACCTGCGTTCATAAGATGTTTCCCCTGTAATAGTATTTTTATTAGTCGTCTTATTTCGTTGATATTGTAGCGGCCTCAAAAGATCGGCCCACTCCAAATTATCAAACCACTCGCATCTCGCCCCCACAGTTTGCTTATGAAGTCTCTTGGTCGCCATATCTTAGTCGAATTTCACGGCTGTTCTGCCGAAATTTTGAACGATGTGCCCCGCATCGAACACGACATGCTAGAAGCCGCCACAAAATCTGGCGCAACGATTATCAACTCTGTCTTTCACCATTTTTCACCCTTCGGCGTTTCGGGCGTCATCGTCATTCAAGAGAGTCATTTAGCGATTCACACCTGGCCAGAGTACCGCTACGCCGCCGTCGATTTGTTTACCTGCGGTGATTCGGTCAATCCCTGGGTGTCTTACGAAAGCCTGAAGGCTGCGTTTGAAGCAGAGCACGGATCTGCGGTTGAGCTAAATCGCGGGCAGCTAGAGCTGCTGGAGAAAATCAATATCGATTTGGGGGATATGCGCGATGTGGCGACGCAAAAGCTGATGCCGCCAAAGCACAGCCGCAGCGTTTGGTTTACCGATAGGGATGACAATATTGCGCTTTCGATTCGGCATAAGGGCGATCGCCTCTTTAGTGAACGGTCGCCCTATCAGCTAGTCGAAATTTTTGATACGTTTAAGTACGGCAAAATGCTCACCGTAGACAAGATGGTGATGTGTAGCGAAAAGGACGAAGCGGCCTATCACGAGATGATTATTCACGTGCCGATGCTGGCGAATCCTGGCATTAAAAATGTGCTGGTGATTGGCGGCGGCGATGGCGGCAGCGTGCGCGAAATTCTGAAGCATGACTCGGTAGAGCGCGTCACGATGGTGGAGATTGATGAGGTAGTGGTGCGCGCCTCGCGGGAGTTTTTGCCGTCGCTCTCTTCGTCGTTAGAAGATCCTAAGCTGAACCTAATGATTGGTGACGGCATTGACTACGTGGCTCAAGCTGAAGATGAAAGCTTTGACTTCATCGTGGTGGATTCCTCCGATCCGGTGGGGCCGTCGGTGGGTCTTTTTAGCCCTGAGTTTTATCAAAATGTGCATCGCATTTTGACGCCAAACGGGGTGATGACGGCGCAGAGCGAGTCGCCTCGGTTCAATCAGAAGGCGTTTGTGGATGTGAGTCACTGTTTGCAGGATATTTTTAGGCCGGAGAATGTTCATCCTTATCTGGTGTTTATTCAGACCTATCCGACCGGGATGTGGAGCTTTACGTATGGCACGAAGCAGGGGACGCATCCGGTGCAGGCTTTAGATGCAGGCAGTGCGAGCAAATTTGCAAGCGATCATAATTTGCAGTATTACAACAGTGAAATTCATCAGGCGGCGTTTTGCTTGCCGACGTTTATTAAAAATATGTTGAGCCGAGAATGAAGCACCCGACTAAACAACAGCTCATCGATAGCTTTGATCCTGGTGGTGTTGGTATCAACAACGGGAACATTTTTGGCTTTCCGTTTGACTATGAGACGGCAGATATTATTATCTTTGGCGTGCCGTGGGAGGTGACGGTCTCTTTTCACAGTGGGACGGCGCGGGGGCCTGCGGCAGTGCTGGCGGCGTCTCCTCAGCTGGATTTTTATGACTATGACAATCCTGAGGGATGGAAGCAGGGGATTTATATGCCGCCTGTGCCGGGGTGGATTGGTGAGCTGAATGAGGCGCTGCGATCGCCTGCCAAACAAATTGTAGAAGCGACTGAACAAAACCCGGCGGCTCTGGAGACAAAAGCGCTGAAAGAAGCGGGAAACCGTGTCAATGCGGGCTGTGAGAAGATCAATCAGTGGCTAGCAGATGAAACGAGAAAGGCGATCGCGGCTGGAAAAAAGGTGGGCGTGCTGGGGGGCGATCATAGCGTGCCGTTAGGGGCGTTGCAGGCACTTGCCGAAAAGTATCCTAGCTTCGGCATTTTACACATTGATGCTCACTGCGATTTGCGGGATGCCTATCAGGGCTTTCAATATTCCCACGCTTCGATTATGCGCAATGTGTTGGACTTGTCGCAGGTGGTTAAGCTAGTGCAGGTGGGGATTCGCGATGTGTCTCCAAATGAGATGACGTTCGCAGCGTCTACGGAGGGAGGGTTGTTGTTTATCACGATACGGGGTTGAAGCGATCGCGTTACGATGGCACGCCCTGGCGAGCGCTTTGTCGTAAGATTGTTGCAGATTTGCCTGAGCAGGTTTACATTAGCTTTGATATTGATGGGCTAGACCCGAAGCTTTGCCCGTCAACAGGGACGCCCGTGCCGGGTGGGCTGGAGCTAGATGAAGCCTTTTGTCTGCTGCGCGAGGTGGCCGATCAGCGGGAGATTATTGGGTTTGACCTGTGTGAAGTGGGGCCGGATGAGTGGGACGGTAATGTGGGGGCGCGGATTGTTTATAAGCTATGTAGCTTGGTGGGGCGATCGCAAACCTAACGCAACCCTTGAGGCGTTAACCATTGTTCAATCCATTCCAGGTCAGATGCGGGCCACTTGGGCATTGGATCTTGACGGTAGTCTATATCTAAGTCGTAGCCTGATAGCGCATAGATTTCGTTGATGAGCGGTTTGAGATCAATTGCGATGGCTGCGTCTTCTGAGGCTAGTGGAATGCCAAAGCGGGGAAAGGCGTGCTGTAGGTTGAAGGGAAATAGCTGGGCTTGAGGGCGATCGCTATTTTTACTCACTAGCACTCGATAGTGGCTTTCTCTCTCGTATCCCAGCACAGGTATGGGTTCTCCGGCGTGAAGTAAATCAATTTCTACCAGATGTGTCTGGCTCTCTAGAATCTCTAGCCGTTTGCTTTTGTATTTCTCTCTTCCTAGCCCACGCTTATTAACCGGCGATAAAATCTCAATCACGGTGATAACATCGCTGGTTTGCAGGCTCCGAATTTCTAAGTAGCGGTGCTTCACAATGCTTGGCATCGGCAGCGTTACGACGACCGGCTGAGGTTCGATAACGGCTACGTTTCCCTGTGTTGAAGTCTCTCTAGGCGTATCGCGAGATTTGCTAACTTGGCGAACGGAAACATCCGGCACGCCGATTAGAACTGACTGGTCGGATTCGTCCCGCTGATAAACGGCTTCTTCTACAACCACACGATACTTAGGCCGAACTTGAGATCCGATTAGGTTGGCAAGTGCAACAATCAAACGGCTGTGTAGATTGGGCCAGGTCGTTGGATTTTCTAAGTAAGGATTCATTCCAGGAAAGGGAGAACCCATAGTGCTATGCCTCTTAAGCTAGTACGTGTAGTCCATTTTATACGCTAGCGAGCTGAAGCAGCCAAGCTTACAACTACGATTAAGGCAAGGTAAACTACTCGTATTCATCCTGATGTTTGTCCATGCGCGAGATAAAAATTTTCCTGGCCTCGTCGTCGGAACTGAAAGGCGATCGCGATCAGTTTGAGATTTTTATCAATCGCAGAAATGAAAGATGTGGAAGGAACGAGAGATTTCTTTTAAAATGGTTCGGTGGGAAAACTTTCTCGATGTGATGTCGGCAGGTGGCTTACAGAGTGAGTACAACAAGGCGGTAGAAAGTTGCGATATTTTTGTGCTGCTGGCGCACAACAAGGTAGGCAAGTACACGGCTGAGGAATTTGATCGGGCGTTTGGGCAGTTTTCAAGAGACGCAGCAAGCCGCTGCATTTTGACCTATTTTAAGGAGCCGATGGCACCTGGCATTTCTACGCCAGATCTAATGAGCCTGGTAGACTTTCAAGATCCAAGATAGAAGGGCTTAGGCCACTACAAAAAAACTTATTCTGATGCTGAAGGCGACTTAGATACGACACTTTTGGGAGCAGCTAGATCATCTTTGATGCGGAAGGTTGTCTGACGGCTGAGCCGAAAGGCTGAGCCGGTGCAGGCAAAGCTTCCAAAGGAAAATCGCTATGTGCCGCTGCAAATGCCGCCGCTGCCGGATCATTTTGTGGAGCGGCCTGAGCCTCAGAATGCGGTGAAGGGGCAGCTGCTTTGTGAGGATAAGGTTGGCACGCTGGTGGTGAGTGCCATTTATGGACTGGGTGGGATTGGGAAGTCGGTGCTGGCGACGAAGCTGGCACATGACCCGGAGGTGCGAGATTATTTTGCCGATGGCATTTTGTGGGCGACGCTGGGGCAGAAGCCGGACATTTTGCCGCTGCTGAGCGGATGGATTCAGGCGCTGGGCGATAACGACTATAAGCCAACGGCAGTGGAGTCGGCGTCGAATCATTTGCGGACGCTGCTGTATGACAAGTGCATTTTGCTGGTGGTAGATGACGTGTGGAATCCGGTGCATTTGGAGCCTTTTAGAGTGGGGGGCGATAAGGGCCGGGTGCTGGTGACGACGCGGGAGGCGCGGATTGCGGAGGCGCGGATTCATTCGCTGGATGTGATGGATGAGGCGCAGGCGCTGGCGCTGATGACGCAGAAGATTAGTGAGCCACTGAGTGAGGCGGAGCGCGAGCGGGCGGCTGAGTTTGCGGGGCGGGTGGGGTATCTGCCTTTGGCGCTGGAGCTGGCGGCGTCGCAGATTGAGGATGGGGTGAGCTGGGCGGAGCTGCTGGCGGATTTTGCTCGCTTAGCCGCCCGAAAAATAATCTCTTTGATTGCATTTGGGCAAGCATCTGCATCGACCCATATTTGCATTGTGTCGCTCCTGTCAGTTCAGATTCTGTTAATTTAGCCTGCCGATTAGTCTCGATCAGCCCGTAAATTTACGAAGTCATTAGCCAAAACCTAGCATCTAATCATCAAGTCTGGTCGGTTTTACCCATGCTGGCTCTCAGTCAAGTAGCGTACGCTGTTGAGCATCTCTTATTTTGTGTGTAAAAGCCGTCCATGCGCCACTTTATCCTAGCTCTACACCGCGCTTATATCCTTGGGCTTGCAGCCCTGTTGACGGCAGGGACCACAATTGCAGCATTCTCCATCTGCTGAGGCTCAAACCGACAGCCGCGTCCGAGCCACCCCCGCCCCTGGCCTGACCACCGCTGGTATGACCTTCGAGCACGCGATGAGCGTCGGCTATGCTGCTTCACGCCAAGGCGACTTCAACACCGCTTTGATCAACTTCCAGCGCGCCCTGATGATTCGCCCCGGCCAACCCTACGCCGCCGCTGCCGCCGACAACATGGCCTACTACATCCAACATGAACGCGACGCCCCTCGCCGACGCGTCATTGGTCAGCTAGAAGCTCGCCTAGCCCAAGCTATCAACCAGCAAGACTGGGTCTGCGCCGCCACTACCCTCGATACGCTGACCACCTACACCACACCTGACTCCCTTAACCGAGCCCGCTTAGTCGCTCAGCGAGGCGAGATCAGTGGCCTGCTCGACGCCCGTACAGATTATGAGCAGTGGTCTACAGTGTGCAGCACTCAGCGTCCTCTCTACTAATGCTAATAGAGGCTAATAGATAGGGCTGATCGAGATTTCGGACAGTGTTGTCAGTTAAGTTACATTTTGTTACATTAAGAGGAGTTAATTTAACTTTACTTTAATTAGGTGTCTCTATAAGGTGTTTGGCAAATCTTTAGCCGGTGTCGAGCATCAGGCAACAACTACAATGGACGCTTATCAGCTCAACCGTGATCAGGTAGTAGAACGGTACGCCGTAGGTCACCGCAATTTCGAGCGAGCTGATCTGCGCGAGACTCATTTATCTTCATTGCAGCTCGACAATATTCGCCTGTGTTGGGCTGATCTAACCAGTGCTAATTTTGATCGCACTCAGCTAGATAATGCTGATTTGAGCGGTGCGATGATGTGGCGGGCGACGCTACAGCAAGCGAGTTTTCGATGGGCTAATCTGCATCAGGTGATCATGATTCGCGCTAACGCCGCTGCTGCGAACTTCAATGGGGCGAGCCTGCACCGAACCGATCTGCGGCTGGCCAATTTGAGCGGGGCAAGCTTTGCTGGCGCGGATTTACGTGGGGCTAAGCTTTGCTATAGCAACTTGAGCGGGGCTAATTTGAGCGGCGCAGATCTGACGGGCGCGGATTTGAGCGGGGCTAATTTGAGCGGGGCGCAGATGGAAGCGGCTTGCTGGCAGGCGACTATGCTTAGAAGCGATCGCACCTTTTGTGACTGAGCTATCGAACTAGCTATCGAATTAGATCGCTCTGTAATACAGGCAGTCACGAGCGTTTTTGGTAGTGGTTCAAGCTCAGCCGCAGCTATTGACGTTTCAGGAATTTTTGGACTGGAAGCCAGAAACGGGACGCTACGAACTGCACGATGGAGTTGTGATTAAGAGGCAGCCAACTGGCCCGCATGAACAAGTGGTTGGTTTGTTGTCTCGCCTAGCTTTTCAAGCTTACGGCTAGAGGCCAATCAAGTTTTTAATTTTCACGCGTAGAAGATTCGCTATCTTCGGCCGTATCTTCTGTTGTCTGCTCATCTTCATTTAATACAGGTTCATCTGTGTCTTCTTCAGAAGAGCCTTCTCCAGAATCCTCTCTAGGTGGTGCGACCGGCGCGTCTGTGACTCTATCGACGGCAACCGTTAGCTCGTAGTCAATTGCATTGTTAGAGCGATTGACGACAACAACCTCATAGATGCCGCTCTGTGTGAGTGCACCTGACCAGGTGGTTTGTTCAGAGTCGGCAAAAACGGCTGGATTGTCGTCTGTCGGTTCGGGTAGATAGAGAGAGAGTTGGGTGCTCTCGGCTGGGGCTGATACGTTCAAACGCAGCAGCTGACCGGCGGATAAAGACATCGTGTAAATGCGGCCTTCGCCGGGGCCAAGCTGACCGGTGGCATCTTGACTAAAGGCATTGGCTGCAAACTGGATGTTTTCGGTAACGCTGCCGGATTCTATGGCGCGGGCGCGATCGCTGGCCAAAGCATAATACAGCTGACCAATCGGCTGGGTGAGAAAGTCTCGACCGGCCTGCTGGGGAAAAAGGCTAAAAAACTTGGCGTCTGTGAGATCGAAGAGGGCGCGATCGCCCACGTTAGACGCGGCAATCAGCGATCGCCATTCGCTGCGGCTCTCTTCACTGTAGTTGCCTAAGTTGGAGAGGGCGCGATCGCTAAAGCTATCGCTGGTAGTATCCAGCAGGCCCAGTGCGATATTGTCCCACCGAATCCGCAGCGGCTCATCTTCAGCGGCGGCGCTCAGGGCCTTTCGCCCCCCGTTTGGCCCGGTGGTGTTGAGCTTAGGATATTCCTGATAGAACAGCTGATCGACTAGGCGCGTAAAGTAAGCGCTGCTGATGCCCTGAGCTTCCCGGCGGCTATCAATTTCCTGCTTACGAGCAATTTCTTCGTCAGAATAATCACCGTCTGAGAGCAGTCGCCCTTGGGGTTGCTGCGTGGAAGTCACGAGCTGCGGATCGCGGTTTCTCAGACGAATCAGGCCAAAGGCCAGCGCCGTCAGCGCTAGGCCCAGCACAATTAAAAAGCCAATCACCGCCTGCCGCTCATCAGACTTACCGCTGACTCTTTGGGCGGGCGTGTGTACTTCTGGCTCGTACGTCTCTGCCTCATTCGCCGCCGAATCGACCGACCGCAGCGATTCAGCGGGCAGAATCTCAGGCGAGGTAATCGCCATCACCTGACCGTCTTCAAAGTCAGCTGCGCCCGTCATCCCTGATAATCCAGCAGCGACCGCACCGCCTGCGGCCCCTAAGCCCGCCTGTGAGTAAAACCCTGGCCCTTCAATCCCTTCTAAGTCGTCCTCTATTGTGTTTAAAGACATTTCACTGCCCTGAAGCGCATCGAGCACGGCTTCAGCCGACTGAAATCGGTCGGTCGCATTAGGTGAAAGCATCTTTCTTAAAATTTGGCCCAGCTTAGGACTCAGCGACTCGTACCCGCGCCAGGTGCCGTGTTCGGGGTCGTTCAGCATCTCAGGGTCTTCGCCGGTAGAGAGCACCAGTAAGGTGGCTGCCAAGCTGTACAAATCGCTTGAGGCATCGGCCTCGCCTTTGCTCATTTGCTCTTGCGGAACGTAGCCCACTTTGCCAATGCGGGTGACGGTAGGGTCTGTATTTTGAATAGGGAGCTGATTTTGAATAGAGGCCGCGATCGCCTTGACGCTGCCAAAGTCAATCAGTACGGGCAGGCCATCTACGGGCCGCAGGATGAGGTTGTCGGGAGAAATATCGCGGTGCACTAGGCCCAGCCGGTGAATGTAGGCCAGCACGGGCAGCAGCTGATAGAGCAGCTGCGTAATTTCAGTTTCTGAGAAGCTGCCGCCGTGCTCCTGACGGTCTTCGAGCATGGACTGGTAGGTGAATCCAGGCACGAAGTCTTGAACCAAATACAACCCGCTGCTCAGGCCACTGTCAGACTCTAGTTCGCCCGCTATCATCTGACGGAACTTAGGAATCTGTGGATGGTCTAGCTCGTAGAGGGTTTTGGCCTCGCGCTCAAACAGTTCTTTGGCTTTGGCCAGTAGCTCTGGGCCTTCCACCTGCGGCACAAATTCTTTGACCACGCACAGCTCATCCTGGCGATGGCGGTCTTTTGCCAGGTAGGTTTGGCCAAATCCGCCGCGTCCTAGCTCACGGACGATAGTGTAGCGATCGCCCAGCGGCGACGGTGACGAAGATGGACTGTATTCACTACCTGCGTTCATAAGATGTTTCCCCTGTAATAGTATTTTTATTAGTCGTCTTATTTCGTTGATATTGTAGCGGCCTCAAAAGATCGGCCCACTCCAAATTATCAAACCACTCGCATCTCGCCCCCACAGTTTGCTTATGAAGTCTCTTGGTCGCCATATCTTAGTCGAATTTCACGGCTGTTCTGCCGAAATTTTGAACGATGTGCCCCGCATCGAACACGACATGCTAGAAGCCGCCACAAAATCTGGCGCAACGATTATCAACTCTGTCTTTCACCATTTTTCACCCTTCGGCGTTTCGGGCGTCATCGTCATTCAAGAGAGTCATTTAGCGATTCACACCTGGCCAGAGTACCGCTACGCCGCCGTCGATTTGTTTACCTGCGGTGATTCGGTCAATCCCTGGGTGTCTTACGAAAGCCTGAAGGCTGCGTTTGAAGCAGAGCACGGGTCTGCGGTTGAGCTAAATCGCGGGCAGCTAGAGCTGCTGGAGAAAATCAATATCGATTTGGGGGATATGCGCGATGTGGCGACGCAAAAGCTGATGCCGCCAAAGCACAGCCGCAGCGTTTGGTTTACCGATAGGGATGACAATATTGCGCTTTCGATTCGGCATAAGGGCGATCGCCTCTTTAGTGAACGGTCGCCGTATCAGCTAGTCGAGATTTTTGATACGTTTAAGTACGGCAAAATGCTCACCGTAGACAAGATGGTGATGTGTAGCGAAAAGGACGAAGCGGCCTATCACGAGATGATTATTCACGTGCCGATGCTGGCGAATCCTGGCATTAAAAATGTGCTGGTGATTGGCGGCGGCGATGGCGGCAGCGTGCGCGAAATTCTGAAGCATGACTCGGTAGAGCGCGTCACGATGGTGGAGATTGATGAGGTAGTGGTGCGCGCCTCGCGCGAGTTTTTGCCGTCGCTCTCTTCGTCGTTAGAAGATCCTAAGCTGAACCTAATGATTGGTGACGGCATTGACTACGTGGCTCAAGCTGAAGATGAAAGCTTTGACTTCATCGTGGTGGATTCCTCCGATCCGGTGGGGCCGTCGGTGGGTCTTTTTAGCCCTGAGTTTTATCAAAATGTGCATCGCATTTTGACGCCAAACGGGGTGATGACGGCGCAGAGCGAGTCGCCTCGGTTCAATCAGAAGGCGTTTGTGGATGTGAGTCACTGTTTGCAGGATATTTTTAGGCCGGAGAATGTTCATCCTTATCTGGTGTTTATTCAGACCTATCCGACCGGGATGTGGAGCTTTACGTATGGCACGAAGCAGGGGACGCATCCGGTGCAGGCTTTAGATGCAGGCAGTGCGAGCAAATTTGCAAGCGATCATAATTTGCAGTATTACAACAGTGAAATTCATCAGGCGGCGTTTTGCTTGCCGACGTTTATTAAAAATATGTTGAGCCGAGAATGAAGCACCCGACTAAACAACAGCTCATCGATAGCTTTGATCCTGGTGGTGTTGGTATCAACAACGGGAACATTTTTGGCTTTCCGTTTGACTATGAGACGGCAGATATTATTATCTTTGGCGTGCCGTGGGAGGTGACGGTCTCTTTTCACAGTGGGACGGCGCGGGGGCCAGCGGCAGTGCTGGCGGCGTCTCCTCAGTTGGATTTTTATGACTATGACAATCCTGAGGGATGGAAGCAGGGGATTTATATGCCGCCTGTGCCGGGGTGGATTGGTGAGCTGAATGAGGCGCTGCGATCGCCTGCCAAACAAATTGTAGAAGCGACTGAACAAAACCCGGCTGCTCTTGAAACGGAAGCGCTGAAAAAAGCGGGAAACCGTGTGAATGCGGGCTGTGAAAAGATCAATCAGTGGCTAGCAGATGAAACGAGAAAGGCGATCGCAGCGGGAAAAAAGGTGGGCGTGCTGGGGGGCGATCATAGCGTGCCGTTAGGGGCGTTGCAGGCGCTTGCTGAAAAGTATACGAGCTTTGGCATTTTACACATCGATGCTCACTGCGATTTGCGGGATGCCTATCAGGGCTTTCAATATTCCCACGCTTCGATTATGCGCAATGTGTTGGACTTGCCGCAGGTGGTTAAGCTAGTGCAGGTGGGGATTCGCGATGTGTCTCCTAATGAGATTGCGTATGCGGCCTCTACAAATGGGCGGGTGATTGTTCATCACGATACGGGGTTGAAGCGATCGCGTTACGACGGCACGCCCTGGCGAGCGCTTTGTCGTAAGATTGTTGCAGATTTGCCTGAGCAGGTTTACATTAGCTTTGATATTGACGGGCTAGACCCGAAGCTTTGCCCAACAACAGGGACGCCCGTGCCGGGTGGGCTGGAGCTAGATGAAGCCTTTTGTCTGCTGCGCGAGGTGGCCGATCAGCGGGAGATTATTGGGTTTGACCTGTGTGAAGTGGGGCCGGATGAGTGGGACGGTAATGTGGGGGCGCGGATTGTTTATAAGCTATGTAGCTTGGTGGGGCGATCGCAAACCTAACGCAACCCTTGAGGCGTTAACCATTGTTCAATCCATTCCAGGTCAGATGCGGGCCACTTAGGTATTGGATCTTGGCGGTAGTCTATATCTAAGTCGTAGCCTGATAGCGCATAGATTTCGTTGATGAGCGGTTTGAGATCAATTGCGATGGCTGCGTCTTCTAAGGCTAGTGGAATGCCAAAGCGGGGAAAGGCGTGCTGTAGGTTGAAGGGAAATAGCTGGGCTTGCGGGCGATCGCTATTTTTGCTCACTAGCACTCGATAGTGGCTTTCTCTCTCGTATCCCAGCACAGGTATGGGTTCTCCGGCATGAAGTAAGTCAATTTCTACTAAGTGTGTCTGACTCTCTAGAATCTCTAGCCGTTTGCTTTTGTATTTCTCTCGTCCTAGTCCACGCTTATTAACCGGCGATAAAATCTCAATCACTGTGATGACATCGCTGGTTTGCAGGCTCCGAATTTCTAAGTAGCGGTGCTTTACAATGCTTGGCATCGGCAGCGTTACGACGACCGGCTGAGGTTCGATAACGGCTACGTTTCCCTGTGTTGAAGTCTCTCTAGGCGTATCGCGAGATTTGCTAACCTGGCGAACGGAAACATCCGGCACGCCGATTAGAACTGACTGGTCGGATTCGTCCCGTTGATAAACGGCTTCTTCTACAACCACACGATACTTAGGCCGAACTTGAGATCCGATTAGGTTGGCAAGTGCAACAATCAAACGGCTGTGTAGATTGGGCCAGGTCGTTGGATTTTCTAAGTAAGGATTCATTCCAGGAAAGGGAGAACCCATAGTGCTATGCCTCTTAAGCTAGTACGTGTATTCCATTTTATACGCTAGCGAGCTGAAGCAGCCAAGCTTACAACTACGATTAAGGCAAGGTAAACTACTCGTATTCATCCTGATAGTTTGTCCATGCGCGAGATAAAAATTTTCCTGGCCTCGTCGTCGGAGCTGAAAGACGATCGCGATCAGTTTGAGATTTTTATCAATCGCAGGAATAGAAGGTTGGAGCGAACGAGATATTTCTTTGCAACTGGTGCGTTGGGAAAACTTTCTCGATGTAATGTCGGCAGGCGGCTTACAGAGTGAATACAACAAGGCGATCGAGAGTTGCGATATTTTTGTGCTGCTGGCGCACAACAAGGTAGGCAAGTACACGGCTGAGGAATTTGATCGGGCGTTTGGTCAGTTTGAAGAAACGAGTAAGCCGTGATTTTGACTTATTTTAAGAAGCCGTCGAACCTAGCGATGATCGCGAGACTTAAAGAGCCTGTGGGACTTTTGAAGACAAACTAAAAGAGCTGAGGCATTACAAAACTGAGTATCTGAATATTGAGGGACTTAGAGAGCACTTTTGGGATCAGCTAGAAAAGCTTTTTGGAGAAGGGCTTGCTGACGGCTGAGCGAAAGGCTGAGCCGGTGCAAGCCAAAGATTCCGAGGGAAAATCGCTATGTGCCGCTGCAAATGCCACCGCTGCCGGATCATTTTGTGGAGCGGCCTGAGCCTCAGAATGCGGTGAAGGCGCAGCTGCTTTGTGAGGATAAGGTTGGCACGCTGGTGGTGAGTGCCATTTATGGGCTGGGTGGAATTGGGAAGTCGGTGCTGGCGACGAAGCTGGCACATGACCCGGAGGTGCGAGATTATTTTGCGGATGGCATTTTGTGGGCGACGCTGGGGCAGAAGCCGGACATTTTGCCGCTGCTGAGCGGGTGGATTCAGGCGCTGGGCGATAACGACTATAAGCCGACGGCGGTGGAGTCGGCGTCGAATCATTTGCGGACGCTGCTGTATGACAAGTGCATTTTGCTGGTGGTGGATGATGTGTGGAATCCGGTGCATTTGGAGCCTTTTAGAGTGGGGGGCGATAGGGGCCGGGTGCTGGTGACGACGCGGGAGGCGCGGATTGCGGAGGCGCGGATTCATTCGCTGGATGTGATGGATGAGGCGCAGGCGCTGGCGCTGATGACGCAGAAGATTAGTGAGCCGCTGAGTGAGGCGGAGCGCGAGCGGGCGGTTGAGTTTGCGGGGCGGGTGGGGTATTTGCCTTTGGCGCTGGAGCTGGCGGCGTCGCAGATTGAGGATGGGGTGAGCTGGGCGGAGCTGCTGGCGGACTTTACCGATGAGGTGTCGCGGCTGGAGGCGTTGGATGTGTATGGACGGTCGGAGATGCCGGATGATGAGAAGCGGCGGAAGTACAGCTTATTGGCTTGTTTTAATTTGAGTTTGAAGCAGCTAAGTGATGAGCAGCTACGGCAGTTTGCGTGGTTGGGGGTGGTGCCGGAGGATGTGAGCCTGACGCAGGCAATGGTGGAGACGCTGTGGGGGGTGACGAAGCGGCAGGCGGGGCCGATTTTGCGGCAGTTTCGGGCGAAGTCGCTGGTGTTGCAGGGGGTGAAGCAGGCGGACGGGCGGGCGAGCTATCGGATGCATGATTTGATGCATGATTTGGCGCAGAAGCTGTTGCAGTTGCCGGTGGTGCCGGAAAAGGAGGGTGAGCTGCCGGGGCTGGGGCTGAGTGTGGCGGCGGCGCATGGTGAGCTGTTGGAGTCGGTATCGGGCGAAGACGACTGAGGGGCTGTGGCATACGCTGACGGATGACGGGTATATTTTTGCGCATTTGACCTGGCATATGGAGCGGGCGGGGCAGCCGGAGGATGATACATGCGCTGCTGCGGGCGAGTGATGAGCAGGGGCGGAATGGATGGTATGAGGCTTGTGATGCGATTGGGAAGCCTGCGGGATTTGTGAATGATTTGGGGCGGGCGTGGGAGCTGGCGGTGGAGAACTATGCGGAGGCACCGGGGGAGACGGTGGCGCTGTTGTATCGCTATGCGCTGATGCGGGGTTCGCTGAATAGCTTGGCGGGTAATGTGACGGCTGAGATGGTCGGTGGGCTAGTGAAAGAGGGCTATTGGCAGGCGGCGCAGGGGCTTGCCTATGCGCAGCAGGCGCAGAATCCCTGGCAAAGAGCGGAGTGTATTTCGGCGATTGTGCCGTATATGCCAGAGGCGCTACTGCCGGAGGTGCTGAAGACAGTGAGGCAGATAAAGGATGCGGCTTACCGATCTTATGTGCTGAGTAAATTAGCAGAGCGCTTTCCAGAAGTTTGGCCTGATGTACTGGACACCATTCAGCGGATAGAAGATCGGTATGGAAGTCATCGACATCAGACGACAAGGATTCTCGTATAGAGCTTTAGCCCTCACTAAAGTCATTGAAAAATTACCGACTCACTGTTTAGAGGGCGCTGTTGATATTAGTCGTCAGATTCAAGATGCGGCTGATCGGGCAATGGTGATAGGTGAACTTGCACAGCATCTGCCAGAGCTATGGCCCGAAGCACTCGCCATCACTCGCGAGATAAAAGATGAAGATTCTCGGTCGAGTGCGCTCAGCTCGATGGCTCAGCATCTGCCCGAAGCACTATGGCCCGAAGCACTCGCCATCACTCGCGAGATAAAAGATGAATATTCTCGGTCGCGTGCGCTCAGCTCGATGGCTCAGCATCTGCCAGAGCTATGGCCCGAAGCACTCGCCATCACTCGCGAGATAAAAGATGAATATTCTCGGTCGCGTGCGCTCAGCTCGATGGCTCAGCATCTGCCAGAAGCACTATGGCCCGAAGCACTCGCCATCACTCGCGAGATAAAAGATGAAGATTCTCGGTCGAGTGCGCTCAGCTCGATGGCTCAGCATCTGCCAGAGCTATGGCCCGAAGCACTCGCCATCACTCGCGAGATAAAAAATGAAGATTCTCGGTCGAGTGCGCTCAGCTCGATGGCTCAGCATCTGCCAGAAGCACTATGGCCCGAAGCACTCGCCATCACTCGCGAGATAAAAGATGAATATTCTCGGTCGAGTGCGCTGAGCTGCGATGGCACAGCATCTGCCCGAAGCGCTATGGCCCGAAGCACTCGCCATCACTCGCGAGATAAAAGCTGAATCTTCTCGGTCGCGTGCGCTGAGCTGCGATGGCTCAGCATCTGCCAGAGCTATGGCCCGAAGCACTCGCCATCACTCGCGAGATAAAAGATGAATATTCTCGGTCGAGTGCGCTGAGCAGTATGGCTCAGCATCTGCCGGAGCTATGGCCCGAAGCCTAGAAATCACTCGCGAGATAAAAGCTGAACTTTCTCGGTCGAGTGCGCTGAGCTCGATGGCTCAGCATCTGCCAGAAGCGCTATGGCCCGAAGCACTAGCCATCACTCGCGAGATAAAAGCTGAGCTATTCTCGGTCGAGTGCGCTGAGCACGATGGCTCAGCATCTGCCAGAAGCGTTATGGCCCGAAGCGCTAGACATCACTCGCGAGATAAAAGATGAATCTTCTCGGTCGAGTGCGCTGAGCTGCGATGGCTCAGCATCTGCCAGAAGCGCTATGGCCCGAAGCACTAGCCATCACTCGCGAGATAAAAGATGAATATTATCGGTCGAGTGCGCTGAGCTCGATGGCTCAGCATCTGCCAGAGCTATGGCCCGAAGCACTCGCCATCACTCGCGAGATAAAAGATGAATATTCTCGGTCGAGTGCGCTCAGCTCGATGGCTCAGCATCTGCCGAAGCTATGGCCCGAAGCACTCGCCATCACTCGCGAGATAAAAGATGAATATTCTCGGTCGCGTGCGCTGAGCTGCGATGGCTCAGCATCTGCCCGAAGCACTATGGCCCGAAGCACTCGCCATCACTCGCGAGATAAAAGATGAATATTCTCGGTCGCGTGCGCTCAGCTCGATGGCTCAGCATCTGCCAGAGCTATGGCCCGAAGCACTCGCCATCACTCGCGAGATAAAAGATGAATATTCTCGGTCGAGTGCGCTCAGCTCGATGGCTCAGCATCTGCCAGAGCTATGGCCCGAAGCACTCGCCATCACTCGCGAGATAAAAGATGAAGATTCTCGGTCGAGTGCGCTCAGCTCGATGGCTCAGCATCTGCCAGAAGCACTATGGCCCGAAGCACTCGCCATCACTCGCGAGATAAAAGATGAAGATTCTCGGTCGAGTGCGCTCAGCTCGATGGCTCAGCATCTGCCTACTTCTTTCTTACAGGAAGCTTTAGAAATTACCTGGTTAATTCAAGACAAGTACTACTGTGCCAAAGCACTGCAAGGATTTTTATCTTCACTAGAATCACTCAACATTCTCTTTCCCGAATGGGTTCGCATTTTAGACACCATCGCCTACCAAAATCGTTCTGAACTGATTGAAGCCCTTCCCGACAGCAGGCTAACCGTGACAAGGCTAGGTGACGACAACACTCTCCCTACTATTCTTCAAGCCGTCCGCGATGTTTGCACGCAGTGGCCATAGCGCTAATGCTAAAGGCCACATCAATTCAGACAAAACATTGATCGGTTCATACGAGAGAGTAATTGCCTCCCCTTCTCTCCACATCAATCCACACAAAACCCCAATCAATCCAAACGCCACCCAGATCGATCCACATCAAACACAAATCGATCCAACCCTCATTCAAATCGATTCACCCAAGCCTCTATCAACCCAGACCTTACGCAGACTTATTGAGTAGCCAAACGGATCTAATCTACTTCGTAGTTTCACGAGTAAAAGCAAACACAAAAACGTTCCGACGCTCAAAATATCTGTATATCTGCTACCACTAACTATTATTTTTTACTACTCCTTACGGGCACTGTATAAGCAGCCAAACAACCTGTGCTACAAAGCCACCAAAGGTTGTTCGCTACTTTCCACACTTTTACTTCAAACCCACCAGGAGCATCCCAATGCCACGCATCAAAAAACAATCGACCGTTCTTCCCCTAGCCGAAAAACGCGTCGCAGGCATGAAACTCATCAACAGCCAAGCTCAACCTCGGCGGCGGCTGCACCGTCGCCACCATGGAAGCCCAAATCACCACCACTCGCCAAAAGCTAAAAGCCTATCACGACCTGCTCAGCCAGGCAGACGCCGCCGCCAACGACCTCGAAGCCGCCGAACAAGACCTCAACACGCTTTCGGTTAAAGTACTTCCCGGCGTTGCCGTCCTATACGACAAAGACAGCAACGAATATGAAATGGTCGGCGGTACTCGGCCTAGCGATCGCAAACGCACCAAGCGCCAATCCGAACAGCTCGCTCTGGCATAAACAACAGCTATTTTTGAATCAACAGAACAGGGACTTGTGATGCAGGCGATCGCAAGTCCCTTTTTCATTTCTCACCAGAAAATTTGAGCACCTACGTCTTGTTGTTAGGTTAAAGATTTAATTGTAACAAGACCCTCTTCAATGGCTTGAATCTGTAAGTCATAGCCCCGTAGCAACCGCATCCCAATGAGAGGAACTGTCTCAGACTCATTAATATAAATTTCGCGGTATTCTCCATCCCAGATGACAAGTCCCGTATAGACATCGAACGTGCAAGAGGTTCCGTCTCCTAAAGTTGCACCATCTCGACCTTTCCATTTAAGTCTTACCGCCGAAATAACATCAGACGGCAAGGTTAAAAATCCAGAAAAACCTGTATCGATAACGGTATCTACCAGCCTCGTTTTTGTGTCGTTTTTGATGACAAGGGCTAACGTCGCTTCACAATTTTGATTAACGCGGCCTTGCATCATCGCTTTGCCTTCAGGCTCCTTGCGCCAAAGTGATCAACTGCCACATGTCCAATGCGCACAAACCAAGTTTGAGCATCTGGCAACCGCGTTTCAAGCTGTTTGGATGCTAGAAGTAAATCATCTGCAACTTCAAAAGCGCCCGTTTCAATATCAATGGCTACAATCTTTCCATCATTGCCCTGCTCAACCTGCGATCGCACCTGAGTCTCATATATCTCGTTGCCACGCCGAGCAAACTCTTCCTTACTGTATCGAGGCTGTCGAACTGTCATAAACGGTGACCTCTCTAAAAAACGATGACTTGAACATTATCGATGCCCTTCCACATCTGAGCAAGCAGTGATAAAACTCACCCTTGACTTCAATTAAAAATCAGCCTATCGTCAATAGCTATAGCGTGTGATGCCTATCACATACTTGTTTCTTCAGAACTCAATTCGGCCAACGCAACTGGCAGATGCTTCCAACATCCACCAGTCGCTAACTCGCAAAACTGATCACGCCAGTCCTGCCAGCTAAGGGTCACTGTACCTTAGCTACCCCGACTAGCACCACATTTTGCCGAGGTACTAAGGCCAGTTGAGTTCTGGTTTTCTCGAAACCCTCTGTACATATAAAAGTACATTCAAACCCTTCGGAGACCAGATCTCATGCTTATTTCCCCCATTGAGGGCGCTGCGGCGTCCACAGTTTCTAGTGCTGCTTCTAGTGCTGCTTCCAGTGCTTCCGAGCCTTCCACAGCCACCGCCTCCGGCCCTGCCTTCCACCCCCCTGCGGGCTCATCCTTCAACCGCGAACACGCACGGCACATGGTGCTTGGCACGCCCGCCGTCGTCAAAGCCACCATCAAACACCTGCACCAGCTAGGCTACGCAGAACCCAACGACTGGAGCCGCCTAATCTCAACCGGGCGAACCGGCGAAGTGATGGCGATTTTAACCAAGCGGGTAAGCATTGGGGAAAAAGAGAGACTTTAATTTAGCCTGCTCGCCTCAGGCGATCGCTTACGCAGCAGCATCCACCAAAGGCAACCAAATCTCAAACTCTGTGCCCTGTCCGGGCGCAGAGTGCACCTGAATAGTCCCCTGATGGTTTTCCACCACAATTTGATGCACAATCGACAGCCCCAACCCGGTTCCCTTGCCCACAGGCTTAGTCGTAAAGTGATCGAAAATTTGTGACTGAACAGCCACAGGAATACCCGCACCATTGTCTCGAATGCGAACAATCGCCGCCTGCTGATTGGCGCTCAGCTCAGTTGCAATCGTGATTTGATTAGGACTAATCTTAATCTCTTCAAAACGACGACCTTGATTACTCTCTTCCAAAGCGTCAATCGCATTCGCCAACAAATTCATTAACACCTGGTTAATCTGGCTCGGAAAACAGGCCACCTCAGCGCTAAGGCCATACGCTTTTACAATCTCAATTTCCGGGCGATTCTCATCCGCTTTGAGCCGGTGCTTAAGAATCATCAGCGTGCTCTCTATGCCCTGGTGCAGGTCGCAGGGATTTTTGCGATCGCCATCCGCCCGAGAAAAGGTGCGAAGGCTGCGGCTAATCGCTTTAATGCGATCGGTACCTTCTCGCATAGACGACAAAATTTTAAGCAGGTCTTCGCTAATGTAGCCCAAGTCAATGTCTTCGATGTACTCGCAAATCACCTCACCCGGATCGGGAAACTGCTGTTGATAAAGCTCCAGCAAATCCAAGATACTTTGAACATAATCCTGAGCCGGTCTCAAGTTTCCAGCAATAAACCCCACTGGATTGTTGATTTCATGCGCGACTCCCGCCACCAGTCCACCCAGCGCGGAAAACTTCTCCTGCTGAATCAGCTGTATCTGCGACTGCTTGACCGTTTTAAGCGCCGTAGTTAACTCTTGGGTACGAGCAACCACCTGATGTTCTAAAGACTGGTTCAGCCTATGCAGCTTAATGTGCGTAGCCACCCGCGCTAATACCTCCATTTCCTGAAACGGCTTAGTCACATAGTCCACCGCACCCAGGTTAAAGGCCTTTACCTTGCTGGCCGCATCGGAGAGCGCCGTCATAAAAATCACCGGAATATCCGCAGTCTCCGGATTGGCCTTCAGCCGACGACAGGTTTCAAAGCCGTCAATTCCCGGCATTTGAATGTCCAGCAAAATTAGATCCGGCAGGTAGTGCTGAATCTGTTGCAGGGCGCGATCGCCACTAAGCGCCGCGGCCACGTCATACCCCGCATCGCTCAACGCTTCTGACATCACCGCCAAGTTCGCGGGCATATCGTCCACAATCAAAATCGAGCTAGTGTCTCTGTCAGTGTCTTTAGGCTCTGTCATCAGCCGATGCCCCTTGCTTTAAATGCTGCTGAAGGAACGTTTCAATTCTTTCAGCCTGAAACTGTTGCGCCCAAGTTTTGAGCTGATGGGCAAAAGGAGCGTAGCTTTCGTTCTCTTGCGCCAAGCGCTTTAACGCCGCTTGCAACGCTTTAAACCGTCCCTGCTGCACCATTGTGAGCAGCTCTTGCAATACCTCTGACTCTGGCAACAAGAGATCCGAGAGATCCGCTGTGGAATTAAGTGCTGATGTTGGCTCTAATGTTGGCGCTGATGCTGAAGCTGAAGAAACAGACGCGCCGGTCTCAGCCTCTAAAGCGGTCGGCGGCGCTTCCCACGTCCATTCCAACTCTAAATACTGTTGTAGCAAAGGCAGCAATTCATCCGTATGGACAGGCTTAGGCAAAAAGTCATCGCCGCCCGCATCCAAGCTGTGCTGACGATCGAGCTGAGATACAGACGCAGAAGAGACAATTACCCGCGTCCGGCTTAAGGCCTTATCGTCAAGCTGTCGCAGCTGAGCCATAAACGCGTAGCCGTCTAGCACTGGCATAATCAAATCGGTAATCACCAGCTCAGGACGGTGGGTTTGAACCTGGTCAAGCGCCACCTGTCCGTTCTCCGCTTCAATCACCCTAAACCCAAGCGGCTCTAGCAAGTTGACAATCACAGAGCGGTTCTCCCACTTATCGTCCACAATCAAGAGCGTCTTGCGATCGCCCTCATAGCCCACCACTTCTCCCTTATCTCCATAGCTCATCGCCCGCTGCCATTCCGCCGCCAGCGGCACATCCACATCAAAGAAAAACCGGCTCCCCACCCCCAGCTCGCTTTCCACCTGAAGCATAGACCCCATCACCTTCACAATCCGATAGCTAATCGCCAGGCCTAGCCCCGTCCCTTCCGACTGACGCTTGCGATCGCCCACCTGTTCAAAGGGTTCAAAAATAGCCGACACCGCATCCGGCGCAATGCCCACGCCCGTATCCTCCACCTGAAACCGCAGCCGCACCGACTGCGACTGGCTAGACTGCGACTGGCCAGACTGCGACTGGCTATATTGCTCCAGCCTATTCACCCTCAAGGTCACCGCCCCCGTATCGGTAAACTTAGCCGCATTCCCCAACAGATTGACCAGCACCTGCCGCAGGCGCTTTTCATCTATTTTGACGCCCTCCGGCAGGGGAATATCCGGCAGGTAGTGAAACGTCAGCCCCTTTTGATCGGCTCGAATGCGGCTCATTTCTACCACCCCCTGCAAAAAGGCCGGCAGATGAACCGGCTGAGGCATCAGCTCTAGCCGCCGCGCCTCAATTTTAGAAAGATCGAGAATGTCGTTGATTAACGTCAGCAGATGGGTCGCACACTGATGGATGATGCTAACGCCCTGATGTTCTTTTTCGCCCCAGCTGCGCGATCGCTGCATAATTTGCGCATAGCCCAAAATGCCGTTAAGCGGCGTGCGCAGCTCGTGGCTCATATTCGCCAAAAAATCACTCTTCGCCTGATTGGCCATATCAGCAGCGGCTTTAGAACGCTTCAGCTGCTGCTGTTCAAACGCCTGCACCTGCCACAGCACCGCGATCATCGTCCCGGTCAGGCCCACGACAACCAAAGCCATCAAGTTTAGCGGGCGCAGCTGGGCCTCAATGTTGCTTTTCGGAATGACCAGCGCCACCGACCAGTTGGCCTCTGTGAGTGGAACGTAAGAAACATACTGCTCAATGCCATCAATGTTGACGAGCTTTAGTCCCTGCTGCCCGTCGATCATGCGCTGGGCAACGGTAGCCAAACCCAGATCATCTGCACCTAAAAGGCTCGGCGCTGGTTTCTCAAGCGTAGACATCAGCTCGGCATTCGGATGAACAATCGCTTCCCCTTTAGAATTCAGCGCAAAGGCATAGCTGTCTTTCCCATACGCCAAGTCATTAATCACCGCAATAATTTGCTCAATGCCAATCACGCCATTCATCATGCCGATGACTTCGCCCAGAGGTTGATCGGCTTGAGGCACCCCTGACCAAACCGGAATGGCGTAGGCCACAATCGGCTTGCCAGCGGGAATACGAGCGATGAGCGGATCAGAAAGACTGTTTTCTCCGGTAAGCGCCGCTTTGACATGGGCGCGATCGCTCAGATCAATTTTCCCCTTCGGCTGATCGGCCAGGGTCGTATACAGCAAGCCTTCCACATCAATCATGCCGAAGTACATAAACGCAGCCTGCCGCTGTTCTTCAGACTTGAGATAAGGCTCTATTTGCGCCCAATCCATCGTTCTAAACACCGGATTATTAGCACTGGCCGCCATAGAAGCCTTGTGCTCGCTCAGCCAGCTATCCACTTTGTTGACGCCCTGCTGCACTTCTAAAAAAGCCTGATCTTTCAGATTCTCAAGCAGCACGCTGCGCACCGTTTGGTAGCTCCAGTAGCTAGCTACGCATACAAACACTGCGGTGCCCCCCAGCGCGGCCCGCGTCCAAAAGTTGCCGAGCTTGAATGAGTCGGTAACTTTCGCAGAAGAAGAGGACGCTGTAGCAGGCGATCGCTTTTGCCCGCGCGGCCATAGGCGGAAGCGTTTATGTTCAGGAAGAGAATTACTAGTCATTGTCCTTAAGAAGTGATAGGCACAAAGCGACAGCGTAAATGTCTTTAAAAAGAGAGCAAATGTCTCAAAGAACAATATGTGGCCTGTGGCAGTTAGTGACTAGCTTTCCCGCCTACGAGCTGCTATTTATAATCAGCTCAATCGCTCGTAATACCCGGCAGTAAGTGTTACACAAACCGGTAAACTATTTTTTGATACACCAATATGTAGTGAATACTACAGAGCAGATAGCCGGTTTTAGAGTTTTCTAAATCAGGGAAGCTGCAAAATCAAACGTTAGAAATTAAGCATTAGAGACGACTTAAGGATAATCAGATGAAATTGAATCTAGCTGTTGTTGGCGTAACCTTTATCTCCACGATGCTCGCCGCAGTCAGTGTAAATGCCCAAGAAGACCCGTCTGTTTCTCCAAACGGCGTCAGAGCCCTGACGCCAGCAGGCGGCATTATCCCCACGGCTACCTGGGGGCTAGGCACTAGGGCCGGTGATTTTATTTATGTGGCAGGCATGCGAGGGATTGATCCGGCCACTAACTCACTCGTCGCTGATGAAGAAGGCAGAGTGAGACAGGCGTTTTTGAACATGCAGCTGATTGCTGAATCGGAAGGGGCAACGCTGCAAGATAGCGTGAGACTGATTGTGTATGTCACGGATATGTATCGCTATCGTCCAATTGTGAACCAGATTCAGCAGGAGCTGTGGGGAGATGGCCCTTATCCACCCAGAACCATTGTTGAAGTCGATCGCTTAAACCAGGATGACATTGTTGAAGTTGAAGGCACGTTTTACGCGCCTTTGGCAGCTTCAGAAGAATAGGCTTGTTTTCGCTTGCGCGTAAGTCTCAAGCGTTTTGCTTGCGCGTAAGTCTCAAGCGTTTTGCGATCGCCTTCCATCCGCTTTAGCTAGCCAAGGCTACTGTTGATATACTTTAGGGTGACGCGAGCTTACCTTAGGAACTGCACCCCTCAAGATGACCTACACCTCTGTTCGCTATAAAACCTACGCGGAATATCTAGAAGCCGATCTTAGCCCAGACGGCAAGTTTCGCCTGCTTAGCAACGGAGAAGTGATTGAATTGCCCCCAGAAGATGAAGAGAATGTTTGTATCGCTACAGAGCTTCTATTTGCACTAGGCCAAGTCGTTAAGCCAAAAAGACTTATCAGAACGTCTGCAACAGAAATACAGGTTCACCCAGTCGGTGACGGTCGCGTCAATCGAGAGCCCGATGTGATTATGTTGCGACCCGAGCATATTGAGCTGCTAAAGATGACAAAGAAAAGCACTATATTGTTAGGGATGCCCGCCCCTGCATTTGTAGCTGAGGTCGTGAGCCCAGGCGGCAAAAGCAGCGACAACTACCGCCGTGACTATGAATGGAAGCGCCAGCAATATCAAGACTTAGAGATTCCTGAATATTGGATTATCGATCGCCATCGTCAGCAAGTAACCGTTTTGATTTTGACAGACGACACCTATACCGAACAGGTGTACACAAACAGCGAAATCATCCGCTCTAAGGCTTTTCCGACTATCACACTATCCGCCGCTCAAGTGCTGCTATCAGAAGATATCTAATCTCGACAAAACACCCAAGTATCGGGCTCCGACTCATTCTTTCTAAAGCGATATCCCTCCGCATCAAAGTCCTTTAGCTGCTCCACATTCTCCACCCGATTGCGAATCGCAAAATCCACCATCAGTCCTCGCGCCCGCTTCGCGTGAATGGCAACAATCTTATAAACGCCGCTTTTGTTCTCCTTGAAAGCAATATTCAACACCTTCGCCTTCAGCACCTGTCGATCGATTGATTTAAAGTACTCATTCGAGGCCAAATTCACCAGGCAAGGATTGGCCTCCGACGCCAGCGCCTCGTTAATTAGTTCCGCAATCTGCGTCCCCCAAAACTCATACAGATTCTTACCCTTTTCAGTCTTCAGCTTCGTGCCCATCTCTAGCCGATAAGGCTGCATCAAATCCAGCGGACGCAGCACGCCATACAGCCCCGACAAAATCCGCAGGTGCCTTTGCGCAAACGCTAAATCCTCATCGTCATACTCGCAACGCGAATGCCCCGATACACGTCCCCGTTAAATACTAAAAGCGCCTGCTTTGCATTCTCAGGCGTAAACGGCGTTTCAAAGTCCTGGTAGCGCTGATGGTTGAGCGCAGCTAGCTTATCGCTAATTTTCATCAGGTCAGAGAGCTGAAGCGGCTCGTACGTGCTGAGCTGATTTACGAGTACTTCACTTTTCTCTAGCACTTCAGGCACCGTAAAGTGAGGATAGTCGGCCCCAGAATAATCTAGGGTTTTAGCCGGAGAAATCACCATCAACATCGGTTGCGCTACCGTAACGTGCGTTCACTATCCTACAGGCTCTAAAAGCGTATTTGAGCAACGACCCACTTGAAAAGATGACGTCATCATTGTGTGAGCGTGAGCGAATCGTAAAGTTCTCATTTTTACCTGATGTTCGTACGGCGCTCTTGTACTTTCTAAGCGTACGTTCAGTTTTTTCTCATGTCTCGCATTCTTACCGCCTCTACAGTTATTGCCTGCTCGTTACTGTCCGCTACCGCCGCCAAAGCCGATCCGATTGGATCGTATGCAGGCGGTTCAATTGGCTTTGATAGATCTGATTCAGACGTGCCTATCGCTGCAGATGGCGTGTACTCCTTTTCAGATAATTTTCAGCTCAGAGCAACTGTAGGCGAAGGGCTTGCAGTTGTTGCGCCTACCGCTAGTATTTCGAGAGGCAAATGGCGCTTTGCCGCTGGGGCAGGATTTGAATATTCTGAAGAGAAATTTAGAGAGAAGCAGTTTGTTCCCGTTGACGTTGATGACAACGGAGATCCTGCTGAAGGAACTGAGTTTAGGGAAGAGGAGGTTGGTGAAGAAAAGACTAGAAACGATACTCGCCTCATTGGGTTAGCAGTTGCTGAACGTGCAATTGGTGAATACGGTGTGGTCTTTGCAAACGTTACTTTTTCTAACGAAGTACAAGGATCTATCGGTGTCGGCCTTCGATTCTAGAGCAGTCTAAACCGGGCGCGATAAACTAAAAAGTGACCTGCATTTAGTTTATTGATTCATGACCTCGGAAGAGCCCAATAGCTCAGTAGATAGCTCGGCAGCGCAGAGTGACTCGGCGGCAGACAGGATTGCGATCGCCCTGCAAAAACTCGACAGCCCCGAAAAAAAAGCTCAGGCCAAAGAAGCCTTTGCGCTAGGCCAAGCCACCTTCGAGCGCGGCCGCTACCGCAAAGCCATCGACTACTTCAGAGCCGCCCTCGCCCTCTCAAACCCAATGGGCGCTAGAGGCGGCGACATTCAAATGTGGCTGGTGAACGCCTACATCGCCAACGGCGACAACGAAGCAGGCCTTTCGCTGTGCCGCAAGCTGATCCTGCATCCAGATCTGGATACCAAGCGCCAGAGTAAGCGCCTGCTGTACATTCTTGAAGCCCCTGAGCTAGAAATGCGGCCCGAATGGGTGACTAAAATTCCAGACCTTACCGACCTTGAAGACGACCAGGGTAAACGCTACGCCCAAGTGCCCAAAAAGCCGCGTCGTCGTAAGCCCAAGCCCGAACCCGAACCGCTGGACTTGAGCCAGGTAAACACTGCCGACAATCAGTTTGTGTGGATTGCGCTGATTGGGATTGCGCTGACGCTGGGCGGGCTATTCTGGTTTAGCTAAAGCCTTGAGCATAAGGATAAGTGAAAGTGTAGATTGATTGAGGCGATCGCTAAAGGATTGGAGCCACAGCAGTATGATAAGTTTCTAATCTCATCTAAGCTGCGCCCTACCGGCCTTTATCCCACGCCCTAGCGACTCTCTTCATGGCCCTACAACTGCGAATCTACGTCCCGCCCCACCCCCTGATCAAGCACTGGCTGGGCGTCCTTCGCAGTGCCAGCACGCCTTCTCCCGTCTTCCGCAGCGCCATGACCGAGCTGGGCCGCTGGCTCGCCTACGAAGCCGTCCGCGACTGGCTCCCCACCGTAGACATGACCATCGAAACGCCGCTCACCAGCTGCACCGCCACCTTTGTAGATCCCGAAGCGCCGGTTGCAATCGTTCCGATTTTGCGCGCAGGCTTGGCCCTAGTTGAAGGCATCCAAAGCGCCGTACCCACCGGCAGCACCTACCACATCGGCCTTGCTCGTAACGAAGAAACTCTAGAGCCCACCTGGTATCTCAACAAGCTCCCCGAGCAGTTCAAACCCAACACCCGCCTGATTATTTCTGAGCCTATGCTGGCCACAGGCGGTACGATAATGGCAACGATGGCCGAACTGGTCTCACGCGGCATCGACCCGGCGCTGGTTCGCATTATCTCTATCGTCACCGCGCCTCAGGCCTTGCAAAAGCTCGCCGAATCCTATCCAACCGTGACGATTTACGCGGCCATTATTGACGAAGGCCTAGATGACAACGGATTTATTGTGCCTGGACTGGGCGATGCGGGCGATCGCACCTTCGGCACCTAACCCAACTAAGGATCAACAAGGAGAACCCATGAGTCAAAACAACTTTGCAGGTGGCTTCATCGCTGGAGCCTTCGTTGGCGGTATCATCGGCGGCGTTGTCGGCGTCCTTGCCAGCAACCGCCTGCGCAGAGAGCCCCCTGACGACTTTAGCCAGCTATCAGAAGAAGAACGCCGCCAGCTCGAAAACGCCACCACCGAAGAGCGCATGGAAATTGCCCGACGCGGCCTAGAAGACAAGATTTCTCAGCTCAATACGGCTATAGAAGACGTGCGCGTGCAGATGGGCAACGTCAACGGCTCACCTGCTGACTTTTCGACCCCGACCGCTCGCCCACACCTAGAGCGAGATATCTGAATTCGTAGCTTAGAAGCTACAAACGTAAAGAGAACATAGAGTGTGCTTATCCGCACCTCATTGCATCCAGTTTCATCAGGTAGAATACAGGGCAATACTGCACACCTCACTCAATCTCACAAAAACACCTATGAGCCACCTTGCTGCTGTCAACGCCCTCGCCATCTCTGGTAAAGATTTAGTCGATGGTGTGGCAATGTTTTTCACCATCTACTGGGCGCTGCTTCTCGTTCGCATTTTGCTCAGCTGGTTCCCTAACATTGACTGGTCAAATCCCCTTTTCGCCACCGTCTCCCAGCTTACCGACCCCTACCTCAACCTTTTCCGCTCTATCATTCCTCCCCTCGGCGGCTTAGACCTTTCAGCGATTGTCGCCATCTTTGCCGTTCAGATTCTCTCCGGACTAATTACCTCCGCAGGCTACAGCTTAGTCGCCCTCGGTGGCCCGTTTTACGGCTCGTAAGCAACCGCGCTAGTTCTGAACAATAAAAAAGCCGCCCTAATCATAAGGCGGCTTTTTGTATGGAATCTTTTCTACTTACTCATCAATAGACTGATCCCAGGCCTGGAAGCGTCGTACCTTACTCGCAAATCCAGTCGCCTTAAATTTTTCCAATCGAAAAGGTGTGGGCTGTACGGAAGGTACCGAGATTCTAAAAGAGAAGTCGCTTTCGCCAGCGGGCACGTACTCAATGCCGCCCAAGCGATAGCGGTTTTTCATTACAGAGTTGTCAGCCGCGTCATAAATTCGTCCGAAAATATCGGCGTCTACGATGTCTTTACCAGAGTTGTTAATGGCTGTGCCTTTGATGAGGTAGCACGTAGCTTGCTGTGACGATCCGCTTGCCGTGAGGTTTTCAGCATAGGCCGCATCGGCAGGGCACGACTCGGTTACTAGGTCTTTAAGCTTGATTTGAGTGAGCGCGTGAGCGGCGGGTATCCAGCTCAAAAAGCAGAAGCAGAAGGCGATGAAGACCGTTAAAACCTTAGCGCGTGATGGAAGGGCCATGGAAAGGAGGAACACAAGAGGCGTGAAATAGTAAAACAAGCTTACCGTGAATGTTGAGGGCTCCGCTGTCTCTTGGGTTATGGATGTGGGTTATGGATGTACGCCTATTTTTGACTGAGATAATCCAGCAGGGTTTGTCGCATTACCTCAACCGGTGCGGGTGTACCTAGCCATATTTCTAAGGCTGCCGCGCCCTGCTGTACCAGCATTTCTAGTCCGTCTATTGCCGTTAAGCCAGCCGCACTCGCCTGCTGTAAAAACTGTGTGGGCCTGGGCGTATAGATGAGGTCGTAGGCGATCGCCCCTTCCCTCAATCTCCCCAATTCCCCACCGCTCAACGGCGACACCCCCACCTGAGGATGCATCCCCACAGGCGTTGCATTCACGACCAGCCCTGCTTTCGGCAGGCGATCGCCCAACTCATCCCACGGCAATACCGATAGCTTGGCCGAAATATCAGGCGACGCTGCCCAGCTTTGCGCAAAAGTCTCTAGCTTAGTAGGCGATCGCCCCACCACCCAAACCTCCGGACATCCCAGCTGCACGCAGGCGGCCACCACCGCTCTAGCCGCCCCACCATTGCCTAAAACAATCGCAGGCGCTATCACCCCAACGTCGATTCAGCGCCTTCAGCGGCGCCAAAAAGCCAACCGCATCCGTATTGGTTCCGCTCCATCCAGCCTCACTGCGCCACACCGTATTCACCGCACCAATCGCCCGAGCTACCTCGCTCACCTCATCCAGTAGAGGGATGATGGTTTGCTTGTGGGGGATGGTGATGTTGAAGCCGCGCAGGCCGATGGCGGTGAAGCCAGCGATCGCAACTTCTAAGGACTCAGGTGCAATGGGAAAGGGGAGATAGGCAAAGTCGGCGGCGATGCCTTGCTTATTCAGGTGTGCGATCGCCGCGTTGTGCATCAACGGTGAAAACGAATGCTCCACCGGATAGCCAATCACCCCCAGCAGCTGAGTGGTTCCTTTTATGCGCATAGTCTTATAAATACGAGTCGCCATCAGTTGCACTTTAAGGCGTTGCGTATCCGCATGACTAGCTAAACGTTGCAAAGCCAAAGGTGACGTTAAACTGCTGACACCAAATCACTGCCGACTTGAGCGCGTCAATATCTACATCCGCAGGAATCGCATAGCGCTGCGCACCGTCTAATTCTTGGACGCGGCCCAGGTTGACGTAGTTGTCAGTGCTGTAGGACGTAGGCGTCGCTTGCTTGTGAAGCAACACAAACAAATCAGGGCCGCTATCAGTGCGAAAAGCACTATCAAACTCTAAGTAGCGCTGACCATCTTCTTCAACAATTTTGGCAACGCCCGCAGACGTCGTGTCCATCGCCACCCACAAACGCGCCCCACTGACTAGCGGCCTTAGCACCCGGTGTTGCAACCGGCTTTGACGCGGTTAAAGTGGCGACTTCGCTGGTGGCAGACTGTAGGCTTGTTGTTGAATTGCTTGGGAAGGGAGCTGGGAGCTAAAGGCAGCGATCGCAACCGTCAAACCAGCCAGCTTAATCTGTTGTAGTAGGGATACTTTCATGATTTCAATTCTCTCTAACGAAGGGGTATGCGTAGCTAAAAACTCAAACAAGGAGGCGCGCTTGTCTGTTCGCTTTCCTTGTTGTTATGAGTATGCTCGCTAGCCCTAGGCCGCACATGATAATTAGATAAGCGTTGACTGAGGCTTTTCACAGCGCGCTTAATTTAGCACTCACATTTGGCGTTCATCTAGCGCGTTTGCACCGTCAAAACCTGCGGCGGCGTTGAGTCTGCCGGATAGAGCAAATCCACGCTCACCATTCGAGTTTCGCCTGCCCCTAGCCCGATCGTGGCCAGTGGGTCTGCCTGCTGCCCTCGCTGCTGCACCAAATGAATATTGCGCACGACTGGAAGACCGCGATCGCTCTGATAGCGCACCTGCACCGGCCCCCTAAAAAACGTCTGCGGCGCAGGCGGCTCCAAAAATCGCAGCCCATCCTCACTCAACTCATCTTCTTTAATCGCCGTCTGCAAAATAACGTCCACCGTCTGCGCCTCGTCCGTCGGATTATGCAGCGGCATATCTAGGCTGTAGCGCACGCCATAGTTTCCATGCGCCTGATAGGCCGTATCTGGATAGCGCACCAGCATCGGCGCACTTTGCACCTGGCCCGTTCCCATCGTGCCGCCAACTAGCAGGCTAATGCCGTAGGCAAACGCCTCTCCTGCGGCTGGGATTGTCAGTTTGGAAGTGCCGTCGCCTTCTGTATCCGCCAAAGTCGCCTCCCACGCCGACCCTTCAGAAACCCCAGCCACTCGGCCATAGATAAGCTGTACGCCTTCAGCTAAAGGCAAAGGGGCAGGCGCGCGATCGCGTGGCCCTGCCAGTCCATCTGTTTGCAACATCTGCTGCCAAGAAGCCAAACTCGGTGGCACCTCTTCACCCTGCGCGTCCAGCTCAACGATCTGCGCCAAACTCGCCACATACACAGGCCCGCTGCTCTCCATTAAGGCCAGCGTAGAGCGTCCGTTAATCGGCAGATCCAGCTCTCGAATCGGAATCGGCACGTTCATGAGCAGTTCACTTTCGCCGGGTGCAATCGTCATCACCGCCGGGAAAATATCGCTGCGTTTGTCCTGCAAAATATCACCCATTGCCCGACTTCCTGGCCCTGCGAAGACGGGAAGTCGCGGACTAAACGGGATAAACGGCGGCAGTGGAATAAACGGCGCATCTGGCTGACTTAAGTAGCTCGCGCCCGAAAGTGTCCGCACCGTCACGGGCGCTTCTCCAGGATTATGAACCAGCACCCCTAAATACAGACTGTCTAACAGCTGAGGCGCTTCCGAATCGTAATCTAGCGCCTTGTAAACGTGGTGCGCAAACACATCAAACCGACCTTCAAAGGCAAAGTTAAGGTGTGCCTCTGGTTCGGCCATTCCCTCCGGCGGAAAGGTGGAGAGTAGAATACCGGGCTCACCGACTAGCTCAGGGCTGTTGCTATTGAAGACGGGGACGCTGTTGAGCTGACCGGGGAGCGATCGCACCGTTTGCTGAGTCACCAGCTCTACGGGTTCAGGCGGCGCAACCTGATCTGCCCCAGCCTGCGCTAGCGTTTGAAACGCCCACGGTTGAGCGATGAGTGGGAATGCAGTCAGCCAAAGAAGCATAGATTTCACGGGTTTCCAATGCAAAAGTAAGAGCATAGCGTCTGAAGGATTAACCTCCTATCTTCGCAACCTTTGCAACAACAGCTGTAAAGTCACTGAGCACAAAGGGTTTATTCGCTTTGCTCAGAACGGGGACATGGATAAAGATACCAGTGGTTGACCAAGCAGATGTCTGAATAAATTTTAGAACGTCGTAATAGAGGCGATTGCAAACATAGCTGCCCGCGTCGTCAACTAATCTCACTTAGTAGCGTATCTGTTATTAACTCGGCTGTATTTGCGGTTGTTTTTAGCACGCTGAAAGCGCCTTTAGAAACACCTTTCGCTTGGCTCTCTATGCTCAGGCAAGCGCGGCGTTCGGCCATGCCACAGCAGATCACTACGCGGGGTCGTAGCCGCTGCATTTCTGTGATGACGCGGACTGAAGCTAGCTGAAAATTCACAGGCACGTGGCGTAACCAAATGGCGTCTGTCGGTAGCCGGTTGCTTTTTACGAGCGCTGCGATCAGATCGTCTGATGAGTTGGAGGGTTGATGCGATCGCCACGGCCGAAAGGAAGTTATTAAAATTGGCCCTGTGCTCATGACAGTATTTTGTTTAGCGGTTTTGCTCAATGATTACCGATATACTTTGGGTTGATACACTGCAAAGTTTCACAATACTAGAGGTTAGACACCTGCTGTGACGACCATCGCTGTTATTGACTACGACATGGGCAACCTACACTCCGCCTGCAAAGGGCTAGAGTTTGCGGGCGCAACGACACTCGTAACCGACTCGGTTGCCGATATCGAAAAGGCAGACGGCGTAGTTTTGCCCGGTGTTGGCGCGTTTGACCCGGCCATGCAGCACTTGCGATCGCGCAATCTCATCGAACCCATCCGCCGTATTGCCCTCAGCGGCAAGCCCTTCTTAGGCATCTGCCTAGGCCTTCAGGTTCTGTTTGAAGGCAGTGAAGAAGGCACCGAAGCCGGTCTCGGCATTTTTCCAGGCACTATTCGCAAGTTTCAAAGCGAACCCGGTATCACCATTCCGCACATGGGCTGGAACCAGCTTCAGCTTACGCAGCCAAACTGTCCTATTTTCAAAGACGTTCCGCCAGAAGCGTGGGTTTACTTTGTTCACTCTTTCTACGCGGCGCCTAGCGATCCGTCTATTAACGCGGCGACCATCACGCACGGTAGCCAAACGGTTACGGCAGCTGTTGCCAAAGGAAACCTGATGGCCATGCAGTTTCACCCCGAAAAGTCTTCTACCGCTGGCCTGCAAATTTTGAGTAACTTTGTTGAATATGTTCGTCAAACGCAGCTGGTAGCCGCGTAAGCAACAACCCTAATACTTTTGTGAAACCCTACCAAAGCATTCAAATTAAAGAGTGCGGTGAGCCTTTAGCCGCGATTCCCTTAGAAAAATTTGCGGTGGTTGCGCCCCATGCCTATGTGGCTCTCGGTGCGCCATACGGTGAATTCTCTCCTTACTTTCTACGGGAAGGCGTTTTGCAACGGCTGTTCCAGGCTCAACAGCACCTGCAACAGCACTTTCCAAACTGGCGACTGCAAATTTTTGATGCCTATCGCCCTATCCCCGTTCAGCAGTTTATGGTGGACTATACGTTTGGACAGCTGAGTAGAAGCAGCAGGTCTGACCGCGAAAGACTTGAGTAGCGAAAGGCGATCGCACTTCCAGTCAAAAGTTGCTGAATTCTGGGCAATTCCTAACCCTAATCCCGCTATGCCACCGCCGCACAGCACGGGGGCCGCGGTCGATCTTACGTTAGTTGATGGAGAAGGTGTCGCAGTTGATATGGGATCAGCAATCGATGAGATATCGCCGCGCTCGTATCCGAGTCATTTTGAAAAGAGCGATCGCCCCGAAGAGAAACAGTATCACCGCCATCGCTGCATTCTCGCTGAGGCGATGAGCGCCGCTGGTTTTCAGCAGCATCCTAATGAATGGTGGCACTTTTCATGCGGCGATCAGCTGTGGGCCTGGCAGATTGGAGAAGGGGCGATCGCACAGTACGGCAATGCTCAGCTCGCTTAAAAGAACTTCTCTCCTGCGCTAGAAACGACTTCATCTTTGTGGGTGCTAGGCTCTAAACTTAGGCGCTTACAAAATGCACACCCAGCACATAGGTACAACTCAGTGGCCAATTTGACGCTAACCATCAGTAAACTGAGGAACCAAAAGGGAGAAGTTTGCATAGCTTTATTTGAAAGCAAAACTGGGTTCCCCGAAGACGATACGCACGCCGTTTGTAATAACTGTTTTGCGATCTCTGAGCTACCGATGACCGTCAATTTTGACGTTCCTTACGGGAGCTACGCGGCGAGCGTGCTACACGATGAAAACAAAGACGGCGAACTCAATACAGGACTGTTGGGTATTCCCAAAGAAGGCATCGGGTTCTCTAACGACCCGCGTATTATCAAAGGAACGCCGAGTTTTGAAAAGACTCGCTTTGAATTTACCGATGACAGTCAAGCGGTAGAGATAGCAGTCAAGTATTTTTAGTCTGGTAGCGCGTAGGCAGGCACTTCAGCCAGCGTCACTTCATTGAGCTGTCGAACCTTTAGATCTTGGTAAAAGTTCTCCTGCAACAGCTCTACTTTTGACTGCGAGGTGAGGAACAACAGCCCCCAAAAAACGCCTACCTTTTCATGCTTGTAGTCCGATTCGGTAAGCTCTCCTTTAATGGGGCCACCCAGTATCTCAGGGCGAAAGTTCGTCCAGTGGCTTAGCAGCAGCTCAAAGTCCATCCAGCTCACCGCGTCTTCAAACACGTCGTCGCCATAGTCTTCTAAAAAGGCGTTGAGCGCATCGGCAATTTCGTTTAGGTTCTCTTGGTGTGCTAGTTCAGAGATGGCGCGAACCGCATCTTTTTTAGAATGGGCCTTAGGGCGGCGCGAGCGGATTCGAGAAGGCTCACTCATGGCAGCCGCGATCGCCTCCAGCTGACCAATCAATTCCTTCAGCGTCACCTGTCGTTTTGCAGGCGGCGGCGCCACGGCTCGCCGATGAATATGTTGTTCTAAATTACGCGGCAGTTCGTCAGCACTGTAATCAACATCATCATCAAAAAAGTCATCACCTTCACTCTCTTCTACCTGCTCTAGCTCATGGCGCACCAGCGTATCCGCCTTTAGCAGCACCAGCATAGACGCATACAAAAAGGCCTGCCCCGACTCTGAAAGGCTCGACTCATAAGAAGAACGACCTTGTTCAGTGGGCTTTTTCACCACCGGCTGATCTTGTAGGGTCTTTAAAAAACGGTCAATAACATCAATCACCTGAACATCCCAGGGATCGATTTCACCCTTTTCGGCCAGGTCAATCAAAAATGCGATCGCGCCTTGAGCTAATGAACTGGACATAGAAAGCGTGCTTTTAGCGAAGTGTCTTTAAGCTGAATTTTTCTTAATCCACACAAGGCTTTTGACTCACCACCTAGAGTATTGGTGTCGCAATTGTTGCCGGATAGTGCGCTAAGCCTATACGCGAATGGCAAAAAGCGCAACCCCCATTGTTTTAATCAGCTTTACTCAGATTTATTCATCAGCCTGAGGCAGCATCGGCAGCTGCTCTAGCTCAATTTTGTAGCGCTCCACATCCTGCTCCAGCTCCTGAATTCTCTGCTCGCGCTGCTCAATTTCAGGCTTCTTTTGCGCCATCGACTGTAGCTGCACCCACACGCTAAATACCCAGGCCAGCGTAGCCCCAATCCCCGCCGCCACAATCAGCTCTACGCTCAAAGGCGCTTCAAAATCAACGCCTTTAACCACATGAATCACCGAAGGCGTCGTATTTTCGATGCCGAAGAGAACCAACGCTAAGCAAATTACGAAAATTACGACGAAATTAACTTGCTTCATCAGTTCACCTCTCTTTAAAACGATGGATTAAATTTGTTCGCCAATACTATAGCGGCTAATGGTTCAAATGTTGGATGTAACGGCTTTTAACTGCGCATGACGTAGCCCACGCCGCGTACGGTTTGAATCAGGCGGCTTTCGCTTTCAGCTTCTAGCTTGAGGCGTAGGTAGCGAATGTACACTTCAATGATGTTGGAGTCGCCCATAAAGTCGTAGCCCCACACTTCTTCAAGAATGCGATCGCGTGACAACACCTGTTTAGGATGCGTGATTAAATAGTCCAACAAATCAAACTCTTTTGCGGTAAGTTCTATCGCGCGATCGCCCCGTTTCACTTCTCGGCTCTTACGACTCAAGGTCAAATCAGCAAACTGAAACATCTCAGGATCTTCAGGCTGATTGCGTCGCAAATGCGCCCTCACCCGCGCCAGTAGTTCTTCAATGCTAAAGGGCTTAAGCACGTAGTCATCCGCGCCCGCATCCAGACCAGCCACGCGATCTTCAATGCCGTCTTTAGCCGTGAGTAAAATAACTGGCATCATCGCGCCCGTCGATCGCAACCGGCGACAAACCTCTACGCCCGTGAGCCCTGGCATCATCCAGTCCAGCAAAATTAGATCAGGCTCGGTATCGCGCGCCGCCATCAGTCCGCTCAGGCCGTCATTAGCCACCGTCACCTCATAGCCTTCGTAGCCTAGCTCTAGCTGCACAAACTTAGCGAGCTTTTCCTCATCTTCTACGATTAAAATGCGTGCGCCTTTGTCAGCCGAAGCGTCAGACATTGCGTTTAGATCTCCTAAGTTGCCGTTACCATCTGATCCGATTTCTGCGCTAGCTTCCAAGCTATCTGCTGCTCTTTAGCAGGCAGGCTCACGGTAAATACGCTGCCTTCACCCAGTTTAGATTGAACCTTTAGCGTACCGTCCATTCCTTCCACTAAAGTTTTAACAATTGATAAGCCTAAGCCCGTACCGCCGGTAGTGCGACAGCGATCTTCGTCCACGCGGTAAAAGGGCTCAAAAATTTTAGTCAGATCAGAGAGCGGAATGCCGCGCCCCTGGTCTTTAACTTCGATGTAGGCGCGATCGCCTATCTTTTTTAACGAGACTTCAATTGGCTTGTCATCATCTGAGTATTTCATCGCGTTGTCAACCAGGTTGATCAGTACCTGCTTAAGGCGGCTGCGATCGACCCAGGCATCTACGGGCTCTAGGTTAGATTGAACGCGATCGCTCACGTACTGACTCATTTCTAACACCTCACCGACCACCGTTTGCAGCGGCTCATAGTCCAGCTGAAAGCGCATGTGCCCGCCGTCAGCTCTCGCCAAATCCAACAGATCTTGCAATAGGCGAATGATTCTATCGGCCTCGTCTGCGGCGATTTCTAACCCTTCTCTTTGCGGCGCAGTGAGATTATCAGATCGGCGCAACGTACTTTGCAAATAGCCGTGAACCAGCGTCAATGGCGTGCGCAGTTCGTGTGAGACATCACTCACGAATCGCTTTTGCTGATCCCAAGCGGCAGACAGGCGAGAGATCATCATATTGCAGGTTTGGGCTAGCTCGCGAACCTCTGTGGGCGGGCGCTCAAATTCAAGCTTGGCGTTTGCCAGGTTGTCAGCAGAAATGTTGCCCGCCAGACGGCTCATTTTACGAATGGGGCGCATGGCTCGGTTAACGTACAAGGAAGTGGCGATCGCGCCCACTCCAATCGCCAGCAAACTAGAGAGCGCCAGCGTTCGAGTAATCCGATGCAGACTATTTTGATCTTCAGTAATATCGTCTACTACATACAGCGTACCGACCGTTTCCCCTTCTATTTTCAGCGGGCTAGAACAGGTTACCAAATAGCGATTTTGCAGATTCATCATATCTAGCCCGTTAGGACTGTTGTGCACTGCGGCCATCAGCTCTGTTGAGAAATTACCCACCTGCCAAGAGCCCATGTCCAACGTGTCAGAAGCCGCCACGATATTTCCAGATCGAGACATCACCCAAATCGCCACATCCGGCTGCTCGCGATAGTCAATCGCCATTGACAGCGCTTCAGGAACAATCATGCTTTCTTCGTACAGGCCCACATCGTCACTGAGGCGATTAGCAATCATCAGCGCATTGTCTTTGTGGTTTTGGATTAAAAGCTGTCGCATTCGCAGATTGATCCAGCCCGTAAGCCCGCCGATACCGATGATAGAGGCCAGCACCATACCGACGGTGAGCCTAAACTGAATGGAATTGGGATCGACGACAGATTTCATGGCGGGCGCTTTTCCAGGCGTTGAGTGCAGCTGCTTTGAGAATACGGGATGCGGATTAGAAGACGCTGATAATGGCCCCATAATTTGTTGAGCCAAAAACCGAGTCGTCGCGTACCATGCGCTTTGTAGTCGGTATTTTTTGAATTAGAGCGGCGGTTACGCGATCGCGGCTACTCCCTCAGAAACCGCATCAAGCAAAACGGCTCCATCTACGAAAATAACGTTAAGTACCAGCTCACCTAATTTTTTGGCCCCACCCCAAACTTCACAGCCGCTTCTAAGCAAACACTCAGTATCACCTGTCTTAATAGCCTTGTAATAGAAAGAGTGTTAAGCGCCTGCGGATTCACGTCCATAAACACTAAGCTTGTGAAAGCTCAGTGCTACTGAAGCTTAACCTCCTCGATTTCAACTTCAAATACATGGTTCAGACGTTTTCCGCCCCCACAACTCAGCCCAGCACCCCATCTGCAATGACGCCCTTTGAGAAAACGCTTGGCCAGCCACTTACCAAGCAGTCTATTAATGTGCTGCAAATTAACTTAGGCCGCCGCTGCAACCTGAGCTGTAGCCACTGCCATGTAGAAGCTGGCCCGCACCGCACCGAGGAGCTATCGCCTGAGGTGTGCGACCAGCTACTAGAAATCATCAACCGCTTCGATCAAATTACAACGGTCGATCTTACCGGCGGAGCCCCCGAGATGAACTACGGCTTTCGACCTTTAGTTGAAGCCGCTAGAGCCAAAGGTAAAGAAGTCATCGTCCGCTCAAATCTGACTATCTTTTTTGAACCGGGCTACGAAGACCTGCCCGAGTATTTCGCAAAGCATCAGCTACACGTCGTCGCCTCCTTGCCCTGCTACCTAGAAGATAACGTCGATGCTATGCGCGGTAAAGGCGTATACGACGACTCAGTACGAGCAATTCAAAAGCTCAACGCACTTGGCTACGGGCTTGGCAGCAACCTGGCTTTAGATCTCGTCTATAACCCACCCATTCCAGACAGCACCGATTTCTCACTCACGCCCGATCAGGCCGGACTTCAACAGGCCTACAAAACCTACCTCAAAGATCACTTTGGCATCGTATTCAACAACCTTTTCACCATCACCAACCTGCCAATTGGGCGCACCAAGTTTCATTTGCAGCATCGCAAGCTTCACCAGCCCTATCTCAAGTTTCTATCTGCTCACCACAACGCCAGCACAGTAGAGCATCTCATGTGCCGCAACGAACTCTCTATTGACTATCTCGGTAACGTATACGACTGCGATTTCAACCAAATGGAGGGAGAAGCGGCGCGATCGCGCGACGGTAGCCCGGTCACGGTGAAAAGTCTACTGGCTGCCGGTTCACTCGATCTTATCGATCAGGTACTGACGCGGCCCTACTGCTACGGCTGTACAGCAGGCAGCGGGTCTAGCTGCGGCGGGTCGCTTCTGTAACCTTGATTTGCTTCGTTTTTCAAGTGTTCCTTTCACGGATCTATCTCTATGAATTTCTTTGGTTTTCTGCTTTATCTTTTGCCTAAATGGCTACGTCAGGTCGTCAAAATTACGCTGTTTGCAACGCTAGGCGTCATGCTCCTAGCCGTTGGCCCAGCCTTAGCCCAAGAAAGTGCAGCCCAAGCCTCAGGCCCATTTGCCTTTATCGGTCAAATCCAAGATAAAATTGCCGATGCGCTTACGTGGATAGACGGTCTTGGCTCTATTAAGTACATTGTCTTTCTAATCGGCTACGTTCTGGTCACCGTCGCTTTCCTACCCGCTTCTGTTGTCACCTTGGGCGCAGGCGCGATCTTTGGCGTGGTCACCGGCTCTATTCTTGTATTCATCGGTGCCATGATTGGCGCAACGTTGGCCTTCCTGATTGGGCGGTTTGTTGCTCGCGATTGGATTGCCAAAAAGGTTGCAGGCAATCGGTTCTTTCAATCTTTAGACAACTCGATTGCCGAAGAGGGCCGCAAGCTTATCTTCTTAATTCGCCTTTCACCAGCTTTTCCATTCAACCTACTAAACTATGCGCTGGGCCTAACGAAAGTATCCCTTCCAGACTATGTATTAGGCACCACAGGCATTATTCCTGGCACTATTATGTACGTCTACCTGGGCTCTCTAATTGGTGATGTAGCCATGATTGGGCAAGAAACGGCTGAAACGTCGCCTCAAGAAGTTGTTATTGGCTGGATCATCAAAATCTTGATCTTCGTGACAATTGTAGCTATCTCTCTTTACATCGCTAAGATTGCTAAGAAGGCGCTCAACGAGTCAGTTCCTGAATCAGAAAAGGCAGTAGCAGATGCTGCCTAACAACTCTAGCTTGACGATTCTAGCTGAAAGGTTTTAGCAGTGTCTTAAGAGACTTCTGCGCGCGTTCAAATATGAAACTCAATCGAAAATTTTGGAGCACGGTAGTAGCCGTTGTTTGTTTCGTCATAGGCATTCGCCTAATCGACTGGCAGACAGCGGCTCTGCTGTTTGATCAAGCTGCGCTGGTTCGCTTTTTTACAGGTGAAAATAGCTCTCCGATTCTAAACGTGGTGCTCTTTATATTTGCTCACTTCGTGGCCAACAGCATTGGCGTGCCAGGTACCGTGCTGGTAATTGTTGGGGGCGCGGTGTATGGGCTATGGTGGGGCACGGTATTGTCGGTAGTGGGCGCAACGCTAGGGGCCGTCGGCGCATTTTGGCTGGCGCGATACTGGCTTCACGATCGCTTTCAGAAAAGATTTGCACATCGCCCACTATTCAAAAAGATAAACGATACGCTGTGCTCTGAAGGCTTGAGCTGCGTGCTGCTGATTCGATTCTCCCCTGTCTCACCTTTTAATGTGGTTAATTTTGTCTTCGGGTTAACGCCCGTTCCTATCGGCACTTACGCCCTCGGTACGCTCATTGGCATCATTCCCGGCACGATGGTGTACACGTGGCTAGGCGTTACTGGCGCTGAAGCTATGAGCAGCGGTCGGCTACTGCCACTATTTTTCTGCCTGGCCGTTTTGATGATGCTCTCAGGGCTGCCGCTGCTGATTCGGCGAATGCAAAAACGCGCCTCGAAGCGCTAGAAAGACTGTTATTTAAAAGCCTAGCAGCCGGTATCAAATGTTGTTTGCAGATGCTTACGCAAAGGCAACACGCTTCATCTAAGCTAGAGCAGATATGCCGTAAGACGCTGATAAAAACGACGCCTAAGCTAGCCTGTGAACAACAAATCTACCCAGAATTCGTCAGCCGCCCGACTCGGCAAGAAACAACAGGCTCAGTACAGTCCTCAGCGGATTGCTCGCCTGGTGATTACAGCGGTGCTGAGCTTTACGATTGCGATCGCCCTTCCCTTTGTCGCGCCCCGCGCCCTCTTTCCTAATAGCATGACCGTCAGTGACGACACCGCGCCTGTCGTCGTCGATGGCCGCTCCATTTTCCGCGTCACCGACACCAGCACAGACAGCGCTACTGAACGAGCTGAATTTATCAGCGATGGACTTCAGCAGTTCGCTCAGGCAGAACAGCAGCCTGAAATAAAAGTAGAAAGGATAGAACCGGGCAGGCTTGCAACCCTTTGGCTGGGATATCCTAGCTTAGAAGAAGTAGACAATTCGTTTAGTTTTACGGTGACGCAAGTAGATATGTCAGCAGGTTCAGTGTCACCGAGTGACCAGGCGCAGCAGTGGGCCAACCAGCTTAAAAATACTTTTTTAGAGTCTAAGCAGCAGCGTCAAAATCGATACATTCGCAGTCATTTGTGGGAGGTGCCGTTTGTGCCATTATTGGCCGCGATCGCCCATTGGCTATCCGGCATCCTGTGGCGCAACTATCTCACTCAGTTTCTCAGGGCAGCCGCCATGGACGGTGACGTGCCATCACCCGGCGAACGAGAAAAATTTACAACCGTAACCCTTTTTCTCAATGCAACGCTGCTGCTGCTTCGCCTCGGCATTTGGATTGGCGCGCTGCTCTATACCGCCGACCTGTTCCCGAACACGCGGCAGATTAGCTATCGCATTATCTCCTATCTCAACGAATCTTTCACCAGCAAAACCATTCCCATTGGCACCAGCCCCATCTCCATTTTAGAAATTTTTCAGGTACTGGGGCTGGTGCTGCTAGTTACCGTTGCCGCTCGGATTATTTCAAATGTACTTAAGCGCAGAATCTTGTTAGAGACTGGAATTAATCGAGGGGTGCAAGAGGCGATCGCTATCATCTTGCGCTACAGCCTTATCTTCATCGGCTGCATTGTAGTCTTGCAAGCTTCAGGCATCGACCTTAGTTCGCTAACGCTGCTAGCCAGCGCTTTAGGCGTCGGCGCAGGCTTAGGGCTACAAAATATTGTCAAGGACGTTGGCAGTGGACTGGTGCTTGTATTTGAGCGCCCGGTGCAGGTCGGAGAGTTTGTTCAAATTGGCGAGCAGACTGGCACCGTGGAGAGAATTGGGGCTCGCTCAGCCGAAATTCGCACGCTTGATCAGGTTTCTATTATTGTGCCAAACTCGCAGTTCTTAGAGAATGAGGTTGTTAACTGGAGCCATCGCAATCCTATCTCTCGCATTCGCATCCCAGTTGGCGTAGCTTACAAGTCAGATCCTGAGCAAGTGCGAGAGATTTTGCTACAAACAGGCCGCAGTCACCCCGACGTACTCGAAACGCCGCCGAGCACCGTTCTTTTTCGCAGCTTCGGTGATAGTGCACTTCAATTTGACTTACTTGTATGGGTGGCGCAGCCTAGTCGGCAGTTTATTATTAAAAGCGATTTGTTGTTTATGCTGAGTAAGGCGCTAAAAGAGGCCAATGTCGAAATTCCGTTCCCTCAGCGCGACGTGCATGTTGTGATAGATGAGAAACCCTAACGAGTTCTCTTAAAGGGAGCATGCCTCCGTAATGTAGCCAAACTTTGACATTGCTAGTAATATTACGGAGTGGATATGTAAACTTTTGAGAATCCCGCTTTCATCGACTACTGACCGCATTTATATCAGAGGTGGTATCTGCTATGCCAGCATTACTTCCCATCATTGCGATTATCGCTGTCTTCGTGTTCATCAGCACGCACGTAGCAGCAACCGCTACACCCTACTACCGCAACTGAAATCAAAAGGGTCGGACTCCAAAAAAATGAGTTCGACCCTTTTGCTGTAGGTATGAGATTTATGAATAAAGTATGGAGCGTATCATTTTAAGCGAGCTTAAAGCAGTAATATTACGTAGAAACTTCTGTAGCATTTACTAATGCCTTCCATAAGAAGGTACGTAGCTGCAACAAAGTAGTTGATAAGGGTGTCTACGTTTTTAAGTTCCGTCTTTTGTTGTTTCTCACTCAGCATCATGCCAGCCATATTTCCTCTTGCAGCGATCGCATTCATCTTTTTATTCATGAGCGCTCACTCCGCCGCCTACCCCATTAAAAAGAAAGATAAAAAATCTGAAGCGAAAGTCACCGTGCCACTAGAAGATGTGATTAAAGCTGCACAAAAGTCTGGAAGCGGAGGTAAGAAGTAATAGGTGTACTAGAAAGTAGGTGCTGCGGGCTGAATAATACCTAGCAATGTCAGCACCAACGCGTCCAGCGCCTGCTGGACGCTAGCTATGTAGCTATTTCAAGGCGATAGGTGCAGCCTAGTTCAGCAGACACATCTTCAGACATCAAAGCTCAGCCCGAAATAGCTGCTGAACGCGTAGCTCCTCTACAGGATCTACAATTCGAGGCCTGCTCATTTGTTCAAGCTCCCGTGCAGATAATGCCTAGCTGTCTACAATAGCGCTCTAACTATTGAATAGCCGCCTTGAGCTGACTGCAAAACTCGCCAACCGCAGCTAAGCCTTCTTTGGGCGTGCCGCTTGCCAGCCGCTTCACAATCGCGCTGCCAACAATCACGCCATCAGCGCCCCACAGCTTCAGCTGCTTTGCCTGTGCCGGTTCAGAGACACCAAAGCCAACGCCAATGGGCTTATCTGTGGCGCTGTGCAGGTCAGCAAGCAGACCTTCTACCCGGTTAGCAATCTCCTGCCGAACACCGGTCACACCGGTTACACTCACCAAATATACAAAGCCCTGCGATTTTTCAACAATGGCACGAATTCTCTCTTCTGGTGAGGTGGGTGCCACCAACAGAATAACGGCAATGCCTGTTTTCTCGGCGGCTGCAAGCAAGGTGTCCATTTCTTCTAATGGCAAATCAGGCACCACTAGCCCTCTGGCGCCTGCTGCGTAAATGTCTTTGAGAAACGTCTCTATGCCTCGGTTAAGCACAGGGTTGTAGTAAGTGAACAAAATGATGGGGGCTGAGAGCTTCGGGCTGACTTCTTTAACTAGATCGAGAACAGCGTCTAGCGTGGTGCCTTTTTTGAGCGATCGCGTCGCCGCCGCCTGAATAGTCGGCCCATCTGCCAGCGGATCGGCATAGGGCACCCCTAGCTCAATCAAATCAGCCCCATTGCGATCAAGCACCTGCAAAGCTTCAGCCGTCGTCTGCAAATCCGGGTCACCCGCTGTAATAAACGGAATCAGCGCGCATTCTCCCGCCGCTTGCAACCGATCAAACTGCTCTTTAACAGACACCACAAAAAATACTCCCGCTTGGAAAAACTAAGGAAACAAACACCGATTATCAGTCAATCAGCCTCAGCCTACAAGCGATCGCGCAAACTTAAGTGCCCAAAGACAATTCAAATACAGCTCAAGACGCCGAACCGGCCTTTTCCTCACTTTTTTCCGAGGCCTCTTCCGGCCTAGCCAAAGCTGCCCGCTCCGCCTCTACTTCCGCCTGAAGCTGTGCCAGCTCTTCCGGGCTCATCTCCTCTAGCCGCTTTTGCAGCACCGCATCTTCGTAGTCCTCAAGCTGCTGGTAGTAGGTCATCTTTTTACCCAGCGCCCGCGATACATAGGTCGCCGTCCAGCCTAGCAGCCCTGCGACAAATACCACCTGGCTCCAAATGCCTGCCGATAGACCGTCCATACCTGCCCAGGCAAACGCCAAATACAGCAGGCCACCCGCGGCAAAGACGCCGATGCCAATGCCAATTACGTCAATTCTTCGCATAGCGTCTAAACTTCTCGCCGCTTAGGTCGGAAGTTCAAAAAGGGACTCAGTAGCAGCATTCCAGGAAAAAAGACGAGCACTAAGCCGTAAAAGCCTAGCCGTCCAATAGAACTCATTTCGTGAAAGCGGGCCTTAATATAAAACAGCAGCGCGAGTGGAACGACGACCAAATACAGTCCGCCGACAGCAGCGTATGTGGCTAGGCCCAGCAGTGTGGACGTTTCAAGTGCAGGAAAGGTCATTGATATGCATAAGGACGTTGGCTCTATATATAGTAGACCGCAAGCTGCGAATTACCGATATCTTTCAAGGCGCATCTTTAGGTAGATTCGTTTTGCCGGTTGCATCCATGCCCGCTTGGTGGTGGAATGGTTATCTGTGAGTTTTGCAAAAGTCGGAAGGCTACGCGCTAAGTACTGGTTAAAAGTACACCGCTCACGGGGGCGTGGCGGAATGGTAGACGCTGCGGATTTAAAATCCGTTGACTGTAAAAGTCGTGGGGGTTCAAGTCCCCCCGCCCCCATACTCAAGAATCTGGCCAGATATCAAGTTAACTTAGTCAAATACGACTTTTAAGCGCGGTAAAGGGCAATCTAAAGCGGGTCTTACGAGCCCAGCGTTAGTTGCTTGAGCGTATTGCGATGGTTGTAGATGACACATTCAAGCCTTCAGTCGGTCAAAGAATGCCGATGGAGTTTTACGTGGCTCAGCAGCAGATATATGACGATTTGTTAGAAGCTGTGCGCAAAAGTCCGCCAGCAGAGGCGCTAGCAGAGTTTGAATCTATCTTTTTTGGCCATGCCAACTCGCTAGATGCAGATGTCTCGCCTTTTTTATACAAAATTCTGTTTGCAGACGACGAAGCTGAGTTTCTCAATACGCTCAAGCGGTCTTGCTACATTTTTGTCAACAACTGGGATCTGGCTCGCCAGGGCGAAATGCTCCACAGCCTGCTAGAACTCTTTAAGCAGCCAAGCCTAAGTAAAAGCACGCTTTCCCCTAGCCTGAAGCGGCTGCGCCAGTGGCTACAAAATTTCGCCCAAAGTAAAGACTTTGACGAGCTTCAGCTATTTGCAACCCAGCGCATCGGCCCCACTGAAACGGGCAGCTGGAGCAGTCGATATGCAGCCTATCAGCTGATTGCACAATACGTAAACGAGAAGAATTCGCTAGAGCAGCGTGAAGCCGCCCGTAGCTTGTCTAAAAGGTTAAAAAACAAGTACAAGCACGACCTGGCAATGTACACAGCCTTTTCTCAAAATTCTTCGCGGCTGAACCACAAGTACATGAATCCCACGGTGCTAGGGGATGAAGTGCTGATGCTGATTAAGGCCATTCTGGTGCGTAGAGGGCAGTTTAGCTATCGCAATGTAGCGCGCCTGTTTCAACAGCAGACATTTGAATCGAGCTATGTGGACTACAAAGAAAGCCTGATTGAGTACCTGTGTTTTTCAATCAGCGATCTTGACTTTGCAACCCTGCTCGAAACGCAGCTCGGCAAAAAGCTGCCTTCACTGTATCAAGAGTACAATGCTGAAATTGTCGATCCGTCTTTGAACTTAAGAACCTGCAACCGGCTCATTGACTATCTCACGACAGAAGATGAGAACATGCCGTCCATGCTGTTTGCACGCTTAATTTCTCAAGGCAATCCGCTAAACGTTGTAGTTTTACTGCTGAAGATAGTCCTGATTTCACCCAACTCTCAGCTCTATTTAGAGGCTCGCCTTGCTAACTTGATCGCTTACTACAAGCAGTTTATGGAGGCTGAGTGCCGAAGCATTATCCAGTTTTTAGAAATCTGCGGGGTGACGTTCGCCATTTACAGTGACAATGTGGAATATAACCTGGTGCAGGTCTCTGCAAAGCCAACGGCTGAGAATCCGGCTCCTATAGAAGAGTTCCGTATCTTCTCTCGGAGCTTTAGAGCGGCGCAGAAGAAGGCCAAAATTGAGTTAGAAAAACGGCGGGCTCAGTCAGAGTGATGTTTCAAGGATTTCAGACTGATGTTTGTGGTGATGTTCTAGGCTCGGAATCGTATAGATGAGCGGCAGCAGCGATCGCACTCCTATGCACCTGCGGAAAAGGAACGTCGTGCGATCGCGCCACCCGCGCACAGTCCTCAAACTCCGGCTGCACAGTCATCACGGTTCCACTGCGACTCGCCACTTTGACTGGAATATCGCCGTAGTCGGTTTTCACCGTCACCATTTTTCGGTCTAGTACAGAGCGCTGCTGCAACGTACGCCGAATGCCTAAAGTTGTCGTTTCGCGAAAGATCATCGCTTCGCAGTCGGCAGCTGCTTTCTCAGGACACAGCACCGTGAGTAAGGTGCCTAAGCGATTCTTTTTCATTGCGATCGCCTGCGTAAACACATCCACCGCGCCCGCTGTAAAAAGCTGGTTTAGGGTGTAGGCGATCGCCTGTGGAGAAATATCGTCCAGCTGAGTTTGCAGCTCAACAATCGTCTCAGTGCCATGTGCAACCTCGGGCGAACTAGCGCTGTTTATCTGATGAGTATGCTTTGGTTGTGGCGATGCATCTGCTGTCCCAATCCACAATCGCAGAATGTTAGGCAGCGCTAAATCACGGCCGCCTGCACCTAAACCGACCTTTTGCAGCGTAAAGCGAGGTGGCGGGCCAAATGAACTAGCCAGAGTCGCGGCGATCGCACAGCCCGTCGGCGTCACCAGCTCCTTCTCAATTCCATTGCTATACACCGGAATATTCGCGCTCGTCATCATACTGAGCACCGCAGGCGCAGGCACCGGCAGCAGCCCATGCTCACACCGCACCGTTCCGCCGCCCGTCGGCAAAGGCGAGCACACCAGCCCATCCACCTTCAGCCAGTCAAGTCCCAAACAAGTCCCCACAATATCCACAATCGCATCGGTCGCACCTACCTCATGAAAGTGCACCTGAGCGGGTGGAATGCCATGCACCGCCGCCTCCGCGTCAGCCAGCCGTCGAAACACCGCTAAACTCCAAGCCGTAGCACGCTCAGGCAGCTTGGCCTGTTGGATGAGCGCTTCAATGTCAGGCAGCTTTCGACCCGTATGTGAGTGATGCGGATACTCATGAGTGTGGTCGCTATGAGTATGGTCGTCGTGAGTATGTCCATCGTGACCAGGGTCGCCGTGAGCAGAGTGCTCGTGCTGACCGGTTAGATCCACATGTACCTTAGTCGCGGCTTGCTGATTGCGCAAAACAGACTCAGACCGTAGCCGAAATTCATGCTGAATGCCTAAGCGCGATAGCTGCGCCTCTATATAAGACAGCGGTACACCCACATGAACCAAAGCGCCTAGACACATATCACCAGAGATACCCGTCGGACAGTCTAAGTAAGCTAACGTTTTCATAAGCGTTCAGCCGTCAAAAAATAAACAGCCTCTATTAAGAGAAAATCAGGACACCGCTGACTTTAACACCTCTATCCATTAAGACCCAACCATGGCCAAAGTTTATAACATTCATCCTGAAACGCCACAAACCCGCGAAATTGAAGCCGTCAAAAAAGCGCTTAAGCAAGGCGCAATTATGCTCTATCCCACCGACACGGTATACGCCATCGGCTGCGACTTAAGCGACAAAAGTGCCATCAAGCGGGTGCGCCAGCTCAAACAGCTTTCTAACGACAAGCCGCTTACCTTCCTGTGCTCCTCGCTCTCTAACATCGCCACCTACGCCCACGTCAGCGATCCGGCCTACCGCATCATTAAGCACCTCATCCCTGGCCCTTACACCTTTTTGCTACCCGCAACCAAAACGGTTCCCAAGCTCGTCGTCAACCCCAAACGCCGCACCACTGGCATCCGCGTCCCCAAAAGCCCACTCTGTAAATCTCTCATCGAAGCGCTCGACAATCCTGTAATTTCAACATCGGCTTTATCTGTTGTTCGTAATTCTACGGAAGATGATATCGAAGCTTTATCTAAAGCCGATTTGTTCGACCGGATGGACAAGCAGGTAGACGTAATTCTTGATAGTGATACCGAACTCAGGTATCAGGTGTCCACGATTCTAGACTTGACTGGCGACTCGCCCCGAGTAACGCGTCAAGGGCTCGACTGGCAACAAGCCATCGAGTGGGGAGCTGAGCTTGGTCTTTGATAGACCTTTTATGCAACTGGCATAGCAGACTCAGACCCCTCGGAGCACCTGAACGTCTGCGGTTAAGAACGTTGTATCCCTTGTCTATCAAAGCCCTCAGGACCATCTATGAAAACCCTAGCGAACTCAAATTCTGCATGTGCCAGTTACTATGTGACAGTTGATTGTAATTCTGCCACAGCCTTTCAAAGAGATTGGATTCATATTCTCTAGAGTGAAACTGTCGAATCCGGAAAGCTTCTCAACTTACAGCGCTGCAACCGCTGGCTTCTTCAACAGTTAATCTCTAGTCCCTTGTGCGCTCTACAAAAGCCCGAAAAGAAATATGAATTCATCTGCCATGTTTAATCCCTTATCAGAAAGCCCATCCAGTGCATCTCAATCTAACGTTGCTTTTTATACTACCGATCAGCCTAAGCAACATCCGGACGAACGCTTAAATACGAACACACCTGTCGCGAAAAAAGAGACATCTCAAGACCCTGCTTCAGCGCCTGCTAAAGAGAAGTCCTCTCCCGCGACAGAAGACGCTTCAGCGCAGCCTAAAGAAATCATCAGCAGCAGCACGCCTGCGCTCGCTGAAGGCGACGAGCAAACGCTTTGCCCAGTTGATCAAAAGCTCATTGACTTTCTCACTAATGAAATCAACGGCCAGATTACAACAAGCCAGAAAGTGGTTAATGCGGTAGCAACGCGCCTAGCCATTGAGGTCGCTCGAATCTGTCGAAAAAGCGCTCGGATTCAAGCTTCGGGTGAAGTGACTTCCTGGCAGCGATCGCTCGCGCAAAACCGAGTTAAAAAGTATCTTGACTACTACAAGCTAGGATCTCGCCAGGGCCGCGTTGAATTGCACAGTCGGCTCAGTGCGATCGCCTACCGCTATATCGCCCCCGCCAGAACTCAGCTTGGCTTCCAAGGCCGCTGCACCCTCCTAGAGGACTTCTTGCAAGGCTTCTATATTGAAGTGCTCAAAGCCTTTCGCCGCGAAAACAACCTAGGCGACACCTACACCCCCCGCACGCGCCTAGAGCTCTCCGAGTACATGGCCTTTAGCGAGCACTATGCCAAGCGCAGAATTTCACTTCCTGGCTGCTACAACCAACAGCTCGTCGTTCTGAGAGCTCAGGCCTTTGCCCGCAGACTGCCGGCTGAAACCTCTGTAGACATTGAGCAAGCGGTAGACTCGCCTAAAGGTGATGACGCCGATGGCTTCTTCCGCTCTCCTGCTATTCAGCAAATCAGAGAGAAGATGGTCGCGAATACCGTTGATCCCTCTGAGTCGGTGCTGCGCGATCGCATTATCAAAGAGCTGATCGCCTACCTTACAGAGCAAGATCAGCAGGCCTGCGTAGACTATCTCACCCTGCGCTTGCAGGACATGGCCGCTTCTGAAATTGACGAAGTACTCGGCCTCACCTCTCGTCAGCGTGACTACCTCCAGCAGCGATTCAAGTACCACGTCGAAAAGTTCGCTCAGTTTCACCGTTGGGAGCTAGTGCACCAGTGGCTCGGCGCAGATCTCGATAAAAACTTTGGCCTATCGCCTCGTGAGTGGACTATCTACTTAGGGCAGCTTACTGACGAACAGGCTCAGCTACTCGCGCTCAAGCAGGAGCAGCTAGAAGACCCTGAGAATGGGCCGACTGATGTTGCGATCGCCCAGGCACTGAAGTGGACACCTAAGCGAGTAGAGCGCCGTTGGGGCAAGCTCATCAGCCTCGCATGGAAAGTTCGTAACCAGCACGCTAAAAACGACAAAAAATGAACGGTTCAAACAAAAGAGCCTTACCGATACAACCGGCAAGGCTCTCGTTTGACCAGGATTTTTATCTAGAACTCGATAGGCTTGGCCCAAACACATAAAGCCCTAAGCACATAGAGTCACAACTGCAACATCTAGCATCTACCAAACTCGGCATCTGTCGAACCTGACAGCTACCGAATCTGATTCCTATTCTCTAGCCGCTACTCTTCGCTACTCTGCATATCAGCAGGTGGCTCAAACTTGTAGCCCACGCCGCGCACCGTCTGAATCAACGTCGGCTGCGTCGTATCAATCTCAATCTTCTTTCTAATCTGACCGATATGGACATCGACCACGCGCTGGTCGCCCACGTACTCGTAGTCCCAAACCTTCTGAATCAGCTCAGACCTGCGCCACACCCGGCCCGGATGCCCTGCCAAAAAGTGCAACAGATCGAACTCCAGCGCCGTTAGCGGCACCAGGTCGGTCGCCAGCGTTACCTCACGGCGAATCGGATCGATAGAAAGCTTATTAAACGTCAAGCACTGCTGCTCGGCAACCGTTACCGGACGCTGACGTTTCAAAATGGCACCCAGGCGAACTTCGAGTTCACCCAAGCTAAAAGGCTTTGTGATGTAGTCATCTGCGCCCGTATTGAAGCCTCGAATTTTGTCGGCCTCATCGGTGCGGCTAGTGAGCATTAGCACAAACACACCCGTGCGCGACTGCATCTCTTTACAGAGGTCGTAGCCATTCGCATCGGGCAAGTTAACGTCTAAAATCACCAAATCGGGATTGAACTGTTCAAACACCGTCAGCGCACTCTTTCCATCTTCAGCCGACTCCATTTGGTAGTCTTGCTTGGCTAAAAATCGGTGGATCAGGTTACGGATAGCGGGTTCATCATCAACCACGAGGATTTTGGCAGCGGCCATAATTTAACAATCCTGGTACTAAAGCAAATAAAAGGTAGCGCGGGGAGCAAGTAACTGTAATGGACGTTCTTTACTTTACTTCTCAGTGTTTTAGAAGATTCAGTAAACTTTTTCATAATGCATTCACACCTTAGCAAAAAAAGCATCTTTTTTTTGGCGTAATTCTGGCGTAAACCCAACCGCAGCAAAGGAAGTATAGCGGTATTTGCTGAGACTCCTAGCTTTTCGCCATACTTAAGTGGACAGCGTATATATAGATGGTTGTAAAAACAGCCCCAGTGAGCTGCCTTATGAGCCGCCTAAGAAGTATCAACTTTTCCAACGACTCGGCGTCAAGGCGTTTTCGTTTCAGGCTCCTGGCAGCTACACTATGGCTGTATGTTTTTATGTAGTCAAATTTTATCTTTGCCTGCCGCGCAAGTGACGACCATATTAGCGAGCCATATTAGCGATCGGACCGATTCGGAGGGTTAGGAATGAGCGAACAAAACGTTCACTACGAAACGTTAGGCTTAACAGAGGCTTCTTCGTTTGAAGAGGTACAGTCCGCGCGCAAGCGTTTGGTCGCAGATGAGGACAGCCCTCAGAAAAAAGAAACTATCGAAGCAGCTTATGACGCTATTTTGATGGAACGGCTCAGGCTCAGACAAGAAGGCAAAATTAAGGTGCCTGATAGGATTCGCTTCGCGGAGAAGCAGTCCAAGCCTAAAGTTTCGATCTCATCTGGTGCTGGTTCAGTTGAGAGTAGCGGCCCACAGTGGTTCTCAGATTTATTAGATCAGCCTGAAAGTAGCAGTGAGCTGCTGTGGCCTTCCATTACGTTTGCCGTACTGATTGGGCTTAGCTGGCTAATGAGTACAGACAGTGCTACCGGTGCGCCCACAGCTTTAGCGCTGGGCATCATGGGCGCTATCTATTTTCTCAATCAAAAAACCAGGCGGCTGTGGCGATCGCTCGGCATCGCCAGTGCAGGCGTTGCGGTGGGCTTTGCCTTAGGCTTTATTGTCGTTCAGGTTTTCGCCAGCCAGGGCACCGCGCTAGAGCCCAATCAGGTCTCTGCTTCGGTTGCTAGCATTATTCTAGTGGTTCTGTGGTTCGTCACAGGCTTTCTGCGCTAGTCCCTAAATTTGCAGCCTTAGAGTAAAACGAAGTCCTCAGATCTGTAGCTGGATCTGAGGACTTCGTTTTACTGTGTCTTATACATTTTCCCCAATCAAGCACTATCTCAGACTGCCGCGCGTTATTTGGGCGCGCTCAATAGCTTCAAACAGCGCCTGAAAGTTACCTGCCCCAAATCCTTGGGCCTGGAAGGTCTTACCGTTTTCTATATACGTGCCGCGCTCAATAATTTCAAAGAAGAAGGTAGGCTCAGCAAAAATAGGCTTGGTAAACGTTTGCAGCAGCAGCCCTTGCTGACCACCTTCAGCCCAGTCCAGTAGTAGCTGCTGATCGCGCGCTGCTGAAGTATCGAACACAGGGCGATCGGGCCGCCTGTGCAGGCCTTCGTAGTAGGTATTAGGAACGCTGATTAAATCTAGCCCCTGCTGGCGGAATTGCGCGATCGCCCCCACCGCATCCCGGCTGCGCAACGCCACGTGCTGAATCCCCGCGCCGCGATTATGCTTCAAAAACTCCTGAACCTGTGAGTTTTCAGAAGTCGGCTCATTAATCGGGAGCTGAAGCGTGCCTTGCGGATGGACAAGCACCTGACTGCGCAGTCCAGATTTTGACGTAGTGATATCAAACTGTTGCCCGGTCACTAGCCCAAAAATTCGCTGATACCAGTCTGAAGCCTCAGCGAGCTTGCCATAAGGGACATTCAGCACCACATGATCAACTGCCCACAGCCAGTCTAGTTTTGAGGATTCAGCCGCTGACGGTTCGGCTTGCTGCGCACTGATCCACTGGCTAGAGACTTCAACTAAGGTATGTCGCAAGTCAGCCCAGCCCTGTAGCTGACACTGACGTTGGCCTTTGCGGTTAACCGTCACTTCGCTTAAAAGAACAGCGCCTTCTGTGAGCGATCGCGCTAAAACCCGATCAAAATCATCCGTCGCTAGTCCCACATCCACTAAGCCCGATGGATGCTGCTGAAGATAGTGATGGCATCCGTCGCCGCCAGAGAGCCGCACTTCAATCGCACCTTGCCTCAAAATATGAGTTCCCTCATAGGCTGATTCAGGCCTAAAGGCCAGCTTACGGATAAACCACGCCTGCCAGAACGCAACGTCTTCAACGTAGAAATGTAGATGGTGAAAGTGCATAGTTCTAAAAATGGGTGCTATCGCACTCACAAGCCCACTTTCGTATTACACACGCTGAAGCACCCTTTGTGTAGCCAAAGACTCAAAAATAATCGGAGAATGCTTAGCACATTTCGTTTGAAAATAGGGAAACATTGCATTTAATTTCATCCATTGAGATAATATTCTCGCAAACTGCCCATAGATTTTCTCACCTGTCCCTCAAAGGAATGTTTCGATGGTTTTCGGTCAGCGCATCTTCCCACACGTTTGCCTTATTAGCAGCCTCAGCATGGGCCTGCTGCTGCTACCCGCAGCTCTCACCTCGCCTGCTTTAGCCGATCGCATGCGCGTCAGCTGGTACGGCCCAGGCTTTGACGGCGGCTACACCGCAAACGGTGAAGTATTCTCTCGCTACAACCACACGGCAGCGCATCCCACCTGGCCCTTTGGCACCTTAGTACAGCTCACCAATCCCAATACAGGCGCGGTGGTGACCGTCCGCATTAACGATCGCTCTGGTGGTGCACTTGATATTGCAGAGCAAGCCGCCCGTGATTTGGGCACCTACAGCGCGGGTATTTCCGCCGTAGACGTGCAGATTGTGCAGTGGGGTCAGTAGCACCTCAGGATGGTTCAGCGCATTACAATTAGCCCTCAGCAGTATCAGACGGCAGATCAGTCCATTGCCCTTCGGCCCGATCAGGTGCATTATCTGCTGCGGGTGCTGCGTCTTAAAAGTGGCGATCGCTTCATTGCCCAAGATGGTCAGGGGCAGCAGTGGCTAGCCGTGATTAGCGACCAGGCTAGTAGAGCGCAGGTGCTAGAGGCGATCGCCTCTCCCCTCTCTTCGCTACCATCTACTTCCATACCATCTATTAGATTGATTGCAGCGCTGCCAAAGGGCAATGGCTTTGATCAGGTGGTGCGCCAGACCACTGAGCTAGGCGTAACGCACATCCATCCGGTTATTAGCGATCGCACCCTGCTAAAGCCCAGCGCCAACAAACTAGAGCGCTGGCGAAGAATTGCCCAAGAAGCGTCAGAGCAAAGTGAACGACTGACCGTTCCAGAGATTTACGAACCAATCGCTTTCCAGCACTGCATAAAACATCCGAGCTGGAAAGATCACTCTATCGATCAAAGCGGATCTACCAACGGGCAGACGCTTTACTGTATCTGCTATGCGCGGTGCGAGATATCTCAAAGTGGAGCTGACGATAAATCCAGTACGACCACTGCTAGTACGGACAGTCTTCATTTATTGGCCTATTTACTAAGACACCAGGCGCAAAATTCAGCATCTAAGAATTTACCTAGCATCGTTTTGGCGATCGGGCCAGAAGGCGGATGGACGGCTGAGGAAATTACGGTTGCTATATCAAACGGCTACAAAACAGTCTCTTTAGGCTCCGCAATTTTACGGGCAGTGACTGCGCCAATTGCCGCACTTTCTCTCATTACAGCATCCAGAGAACTCTTGATATAGCTCGATCACATCGTATAAGCTCGGATGGCCAAACCGATTTCTCTTGTTTAAGCTTGGCGTATCTAGCGTCACATAGGGTTTTCCTATCACGCGGATGTTCGGAGCTATCTCAGTTGAATCTTAATAAACAATGGCCAAATCATCAGACACCGTTTTCTCGGGATTTCATGCTCTTTCAGAGCCCATCCGCATACAGGTGATTGAACTGTTGCAGGAAGGTGAATTTTGCGTCGGCGATATGTGCGATCGCCTCAGCATTGCTCAATCAAAGCTGTCCTTTCATCTCAAAACATTAAAGGAAGCGGGTCTAGTGACCGCTCGCCAGCAAGGACGCTGGATGTACTACTCTCTTAACGCTGATCGCTTTAACGCCCTCGAAGGCTACCTCAGCGACTATGGAGACTAGAGGTTGGTGAAAACCAACTGCCAAAGCCCCACCCCCTCTTCCGCTCCTACAAAATACGAAGATTGCCTTACATTTCTCACGCAGCAATGTAGGCATTTTTTTTGCCCTTCAGCTAGATTATTACTTGTTTTTAGAGCGTTTTATGAATTGAGCTTATGCAGGCGTCTGCTGCAAAGCAGGCTTTTCTTCAGGTAAAATTGCACCTTCTACCGGGCACACCTGCAAGCAGATGCCACAGTCAATACAGGTGTCAAAGTCGATCCAGTACCAGCCAGTGCCCTTTTTATTTTTACCGGGGCCTTCGTCAATGCAGGCGACAGGGCAAGCATCTACACAGTCGGCAATGCCTTCGCATACATCAGTCACAATGGTGTGGGACACAAAGATTAACTCTCGCTTAAAACAAATTTGCTCAGTATTAAGCTTAGTGAACAACCTCGATTTCGGGCAAGCCTTTTTCAGATATCCACGCAATTCGACTGATGTTTCGCTTACGCGCGATCGCCCTCACCTCATCTGCCGACTGCGCTAAGTCCAAGCTCATCTCGACCCGCACCGTATTTTCAGATCCTCTAGCCTTTTGCGCATACGCTAAAGCTACCGCTGCGGCGGCCTCATCCTGCGGCACAATCAGCCAGTCCGTGGGTGGAATATCACTTGGGAGCTGACCGCTCGGCAACAGTTCCTGCTGTAGCCGCTCAATATTCATCACAAAGCCAATGCCGGGAAAGCCTTTGACAGCATCGCCTTCACGCGCATCGTACACAGAGAGCAAATCGTCATATCGACCGCCTTGGCCTAGTACCTGATGCTGACTGGCGCTAACGACTTCAAATACGATGCCTGTGTAGTAGTCAAAGGGGCGAATTAGGCTGAGGTCTAGAACAATAGGAGGAACGGAAATGCCTTGCGATCGCTCCAAATCCAGCAGCGCCACTAAAGACTTCAACCGATCAATAATGATCTGCTGCGGCTCGTCTAAATCGAATTGACTGAGCTTATCTAGTACAGCCTTCGGATCTCCACGCAGGGCCATCAGGCGCGCTACGAGGGCTTGCAGTTCATCTGAGAGCGCCATTTCCTCCAGCGCAACCAGATTCAGCGTAGCTACATGATGACGCACGGTTTCTCGAATATCTTCTGGAAAAGCGCTCAGCAAAGAATAGGTCAGCGCTGCCTCACCTAGCACAATCTTGGTATCGGTTAAATTCAGTGCGCTCAGGCAGTCGGCGGCAAGCAGTACGGCTTCAGCATCCGCCATTACCCCGCTCGCGCCTAGTAGCTCAATGCCCGCCTGGTGATATTCCTGCTGTCCACCCTGAGATCCCTTGGCTGACCGCCTGAATACGTTGGCGTTGTAATACAGTCGCTGCGGATAGGTGACAGAGGCCAGCCGAGTCACGGCCGCCCTGGCAATAGAAGCGGTCAGTTCAGGTCGCAGGCCAAGTCTTGCGCCGCCCAGCTGAGACATTTGCAGCTCAATCACTTCAATGCGCTCAATCGCCCCCCCGGCCATCAGCGTATCCATCGTCTCGACGGTGGACGTAATGATGCGGTGATAGCCCCATCGATGAAAAACCTGCTCTAGCCGGTCTTCAATCCAACGCTTTTGCACCACGTCGAGCGGGAGCAGGTCGCGGCCACCGGTTGGGGGCTGATAGATTTTTCCTTCTGGCATTGACTATTTTTTTCCACCAAACAATCCGCTAAAGAGACCGCTTTTCTTTGCATTCCCTTTCTGCGCACTAGCCCTTGCACTGGCCTTTTTAGAGCCTTTGCCAGATCCAGCCGTAGGCTTCGCCTCTAGCTTTGCCTGTACGGCTTTTGCCATTTCGTTTTCAGCGTCAAAAGCCAGCGCTCTTTGCGCATGAATTTTGGCTAGCTTTGCCTGTCCAGCCTTGAGATATAGGCTAGATAGGTAGCCGTGGCAGGGAGCGCTTTGGGGATGAGCAGCGATCGCTTCTCGCAGTTCTAAAATAGCGCGAGAGTAGTCGCGTTTATAGTCAAATTCTTTCGCTCGACCCAAATAGCTTTCAATAATCGCCTCATGCTGCGGACGACGAGGGGCTTCATCGGCGCCTTTAGCTGGTTCTTTTTCCGCAGCATCGCCGGATTCGGCTGGCTTCTCACCCACGCTACCCTTTCGCATTAGATAGACGGCGTTAAGTTCGCTAATTTGAGCGATCGCCTCATTCACCCGAGTCAAGTCATCAAACTGCCCAGCCGCAACCTTTTGCAACGCAGTCGTGTAATCCTGCTCCAAATTGCTCGTACCCAGCAGCTTTTTCGCCGCATCGCTCTTAGCCGACAGCAATATAGGCTGAGCCACCAGCCGATCCTGCTTCATCTTCAATAAAATGCTGTGCTCCTTTGCCGACTTTGCCTGACTCAGCACCTCATAGGCTGGGTTCACCTGTTTAGAAAGCAGCTCACTAGCCAGCTTCTTCTGCTCATCCGAAGCCTCTCTCAAGCTATCTGGGTGCAGCTTACGAGCAATCTTCAAATATCGCTTACGCACCTTTTTAGGGTCTTCTGCTAAGGAAAATCCAAGGACGGCGTGGTGGTCGGTCACATCGAGCTTGAAAAGCCCTTCTTTGATAGGCATGGCCAGTTCTTAAAGCTACGGTAAAGGTCGTAGCCTCAGAATGCCCGCGATGATAACGGCACTATAGCCCTCTCCTTCGTAATGGCGATCCTAATTTCTGCGGCACCCAAACAGAAACCGATCCTGCCTCGCAGCTAAAGTCAGCCCAGCCTTCATCGTCGGTAGTTATAAGCTCAGCAACGTGCTCAGTGATATCGATATAGGTTTGATTAGGCTCCAAACTCATGCGCTTATGGCCAGCCTCGCCGTTGCTAAGCACGACTGCCATACCGCCAAAGTTTTGTTCAGTGCCCAGCCTTGTCCAGCCAATCGTGTTGAAATGGTCAAAGTAGTCTTGCTGCTCACCGTAGCCATAGGTATTTCTAGCCTGCAAGAACCTATCTATAATCCACTGGTGGCTGTCGAGAAATATTTCATGCTCGTGGCCATCGTCGCCAATGTCTGTGTAGTGCGTGCCGTAGTAGTCTGCATAGAAAACGCAGGGATAGCCGTCCTGTCTCAGCAAAATCAGGGCGTAGGCGAGAGGTTTGAACCAGGGCTCAACGACAGATTCTAAAGACTGTAGGGGTTGAGAATCGTGGTTTTCAACTAAGGTGACTGCGAGATCTGGGCGGCTGGAAACCAGCGTGTCGTCGAATATGGTTGATAGATCGTAGTCGCTGCCTTGCAGGCTAGCTTTGTGAAAGTTGTAGTGCAAGGGCGCGTCGAATAGCGTCACCATATCGTCTGTTAGATCGATGAAGCGGTGAAGCGCGTTAATATCGCCTGACCAATACTCACCTACTGAAAAAAGGAAGCGGCCCGTGTAGCGCTGCACGTGATTGAGCCACTGCGGGAAGAAACCGGCGCGGACATGCTTAACGGCATCGAAGCGAAAGCCGTCGAGATCGATGGTGTCTACATACCATTCACCCCAAAGCTTAAGGGCCTCTGAAACCTCTGTATTGTTAACATCTAAGTCACAGCCCATGAGGTAGTCGAAACTGCCTTTTTCTAAGTCAACCTGATCGTCAAAACACTTTCCATCGAAGAGATAGACTGCTTCAAAGTCTTCAGGTTCATACTCATTGTGATCGGTGGCGTTGAAATGCCACCAGTGCCACTGCAAATCGGAGTATTTTCCTTGACGACCCGGAAAGGTGAAGTGAGTCCAGCTTTTGATGATGGTTGCTTCACCGATAGCTAGGTGCCTGTCGTCGGGATCGTAGGGTGTCGCTTTGAATTCTTCTTGATGGTCTGCGCCCATCATATGATTGAGAACAACGTCGGCGTATACAGCAATGCCAGATCGCTTGGCTGCTTTCACGGCGCCAATGTACTCGTCACGAGTGCCGTACTTTGTGCGTACCGAGCCTTTTTGATCAAATTCGCCTAGGTCATAGCGGTCGTAAACGCTGTAGCCAACGTCATGGCCGCCTTCAGATCCTTTATAGGCAGGGGGCAACCACACGGAGGTAAATCCGGCCTCAGCTAAGTCTTTTGATTTCTTCGCTAGCTCGTTCCATAGTGAGCCGTCTGGCTTTACATACCAGTGAAAGAACTGCATCATGACGCCATTGGGGATGGACATAATACGAAGAGATCCTTGGAGATCCTACAAAGGGGGCTGAAAGGTTTCGCTTGTAATGGTCGCTTTAGACTACAGGTTCAGTAATGTTTCTCAGGACATATTTCTTAATATTTGCAGGCGTGAAGCTTTCAACGAGTAAGTCTTACACAAAATTCTTTGGTCGATGAACAGACAGTCTTAAGAAAGAATAATAATTGTATCTTTATGGTTGTCGGCTTGTAGCTAAGCTTGTACCACTGAACAGAAATATGAAGATAGCGTGTTTCTACTGATTACGAATGAAAAATTTGCTATTCCACATGGGACTAGCAACCTTAATTACGCACCTAAAAAGTTCACCCGGCACCGCACTTTTCACCCCTGCTCTCGGATGGGCTCATTTGCGGTGCTGGGCTGTTTAGATTCGTTTATATTCTCTTTGAGAGAGTTTTATTCTAAGGACTCAACCGTGGCCTGAGCTTTGATGATGAGCTTGCCAGGTTGTACATCTAGCTGATCAAACTGAAGGGCCATATCGCCAATTTCAAAGTTGCGCAAATCGAGCAGATCTTTGGTGCTATCGATAAGCGATCGCGTCAACTCCGGCTTATCATTTGTGGCATCGTCATACTGAACGTCTTCTAGAGCCAGCGCGTGACCATTCTCTATAAGCTTTGGTCGCGCAGAAAAGGCCACGTGATGCGTTTCCACCTTTTCAATCAGCATCACATCAGCTTCTACCGCAATCTTACCGGCTTCGGGAATTTGAAACTGCACGTTACTCGCATCGGTAGTCACCGTTTCACCCGACGACAGCTCTATTTTTTGACCGCGCAGCTTTTGCTTCACATAGCCAGAATTGAATGCTTTTTGAATGTCTTCAGCTCTTAGAACAATTCGCGCTTCCGCTTCGGCTGGCTGCTCAAGCTCGATATGGCCTAGCGCCGCTTTCATCATATCGATGTCTACTGAGCTAGCCTCCAGCCTGATTTCTTCTGTGCGCAGGTCATTTTGAACCAGTAGACCTGTCCCTTCAACCACCACATTATCAACTTGTCCCTGCGCGAGCTTAATAGGATCTGTGTGAATTTCAACATCTAGCGTCTCAGCCTCATCCATTTGCGTTCTGATCGCAGCTTCGGCGGCCTTGCTGATCGCCTGTTCACCGATTCCCAATTCTTCGCTCATTTTTTAAAAATCCTTAATGTAGCTACAGCATAGAAATCTACTGACATAGCTACCGTCCCTCATAAGAGCTAACTTAGAGGCACCTTGAGCGCGTTGGATTTTGCATGCTGATTTTTAGCTATCAGCATCATAGAAAATGGTGGATTCGCTAATAGGCTGTAGTGATGTTCCTGGGTAGTAAAACTCTAAAATCTGCTTGCTGGAGTAGCCCTGCTTGCCAAGATTGTAAGCGCCTGTTTGGCTCATGCCAACGCCATGTCCGAAGCCACCGCCAATAAATCGATATCCGGTGAGAACAGGCTCGACCGTACTGGGCTTACTGCCCTGTTTGTTATCGGGCTTGGCGTCTGGTTCGATTTTAGTACCCGCCGTCACGGGGTTGCTCGCGATCGCACTATCCTCAGGCTTAGTCGCTTTCGGCGCCTCCATCATGGGCTCTAAATAAAACAGCAGACTGCGGGGCGGCACTAGCGCCTTTACCGACTCGTCTTTAATCAGCTCAAAAGAGCCCAGATCTGTATCGACCTGGAGCTTTTGAACGCGACCTGACTCAGCTCGTTCTATGACCGAAAGCCCAGTAATCTGGCTAAAGTTAGCAAGTGGGTGCTGACGCTTAGAAAGATACTCTTTCATCACGTCGCCAATCTCTTTTAAAGAAGCGGCGCGGTTCCAGCGAAACAGGGGCCAGTCATCTTCATTAAAGCCGCTGTTTAGCGCAATGAAGGCGCGGAAGTTAGCTTCGTCTGAAAGCGGACGCGCCGCTAAGTCCCATTTAGGCTGAACGGAGTCAATGACAGGACGCAGATAAGGGCGATCTTCACCGTTCCAAACGTCGGTAAAGCGGGCGGTAACCCCACCCGTTGTTGAAGAATAAAGGGCGTCTACAAGCTCATTGTTGTAGGTGAGTACTTGGCCGGATGTGGCTGCGATCGCCCGATCTGCAACCGGATAGGTCTCCGCTAGGCCAAAGTAAACCTGACACTGCGTATCAGCGCAAATCTCGTAATCGTCAATCTCGAAGCGTCTGAGGTTCCGCAGGGCATAGGTTCTGGCTAAAATTGCCTGCGCTTCGATCGCCTTAGGCGGGGCACTTGCGCCAATCTCGTGAGGCACCACGCCCCGCAGATAAATATCGACGGGCACCTGATTGACTAGCGTGTAGTTGCCGTAAGAGTTGGGCTGAATTTTCATATCGCCCGCAAAGATGTCGCGGTAGCGAGTTCCAGAAGCTGCGGGGCCTTGGGCCATCTGAAACCGGCGATTTGCAGTTGTGATGGTGAACTCATCTCGCGCGTATTTAAAGCCGTTGGCAGTAAACGCGACTTTGGGCACCGCTTTAATCACCTGACTATCGATAAAGGCATTGGTATAGCCTGCCGCATGTAGGTTCTGGAGCAGCAGCCTGCGCACAACGGGCGTGTTGTAATCGTCCCGCTTAGCCCACACTTGCCACGCATCAGGCTGAGCAATTTCTGCATCTATCCCCGCATCGCGCCAGCGACGCGCACTGTCTTCAGCACTCTCAAAGCTGCGGTGCGTGCTGAGCACGACCCATTCTTGAAGCTGGGGCGCTTCGAGCGGCTGCATTGTAATGTCTATTAGCAGTCGGTCTGTGGTGATGGTTTGATCCTGTCCGCCAGTTTTGAAGGTAACTGTAACCTGATCGCCTGCTAGCGGCGCCAGCGCAATCTGATCGTCTTCTTTCTCGCCAAAGCGCTGAACAATGCCGACCTTTATTTCGGGGTTAGGAGACGCCGATTGGGCTTGAGCAGGTCGAGTCGCAACAGTGCTTTCTACTATCGCAATTCCGGTCGCTAATGTCCCTGTCATCACAACACTGGCCATGCTTGCGCCCAATAGCCTAGCGGCCTTCCCTTTAAATTGAGAGGCTACCGTCGCGGCTCTAGCGCGATCGCTTAAAAGTTTCAAGGCACGGTTCATGAAGAGTATCTGTACAAAGGAGCAAGAGCGGTCAAATATGGAAAAAGGCCTACGCAGCCGATGGGAAGCAAGGGGTGACAGTCAGCGGTCGGTGATGTGACCAGCGCCTTTATTATTCAACCCAAATTGATGCAAACCGTTTTGTTTTAATACAACGTTTCTTGAAGCAATTTTCCAAAGTTTCTACAGACCCAGATATACCTACGTTTGTATCATCCTAACGGTTTCTTTCTCAGTATCTGTAATGGCCTGTAAAATTTGTATTTGAAAAGGTCAAATTAGATATTGTCAGGATAATTTGGGAGTGTAGATGGCCACAGTCAGTCTAGGTAAAAAGGAGCACACAAAAGCCTACACAGAGGTCTTAAAATCGCTCATGGAGGCCGCAGACATTGCCAGCTATCGGGCCCTCGCGACTCAATCTGGGGTTTCTAGATGGCAGGTTCAGCAGCTTCGCGTAGGGGCGATCGCCCGGATGAGAGTAGCCGTTGTTTCTAGCTTGGCCGAGGCCCTCAATGTTTCAATTCACGAGCTGCTCAGCCAGTTTGGGATAGAGAACGATAGGCCTAAAGATGCGCCCGATGTAGGAACCGGTGTAGATAGTGCGCTGCGGCAAGAGTACGCACGGTTGCAAAGGCAGATGACAGAGCAGATGGAGATAGCGCGATCGCAATTCCAATCCGAGGCGCTGCAAACCTTAGAAACCTGGCTTACGCAATGGCCCACAATTGCCAAACGCGCTAAAGACAGAGGAAAGGACGTGCCAGCTGTAAATATTTTGCCTTTTGTGAAGCCGGTTGAGGCGCTGATGGCAGAATGGGGAGTGGCCGCGATCGCACCGGTAGACGCTCAAGTTCCCTACGATCCTACGCTTCACCAGCTCAAAGGCGGCATTGCAGAACCCGGTGAATTCGTTCGCGTCACGCATACGGGCAGTTTGTACAAAGGCAATTTGCTACACCGAGCTGAGGTGAAAAAGTTACGTCCAAACTAAAGCTCTACGCTCTTACTAACGTAAGCACGGTCAGCTCAGGCGGACATAAAAAGCGCCCAGGGAAATAGGTACCCAGCCCTCTATTTACATACAGCCAGTTGTTATTAATGCGGTGCAACCCTTGGCCCCATTCCCAATGGCGAACGACGTGAAAGCAGCGATCGCTCAAAAATGGAATGCTGTTCCGAATCCGGCTCGGCACCCGCTGTCGAATGCGCTTCCACACCAAAGGGCCAGATCCTAAAAATGGAATATTTATCTGCCCCCCATGCGTATGCCCCGACAGCTGTAAGTCAGCTCGCCAGTTTGCCAGCGGCTCAGCCGTATCCGGATTGTGAGAGAGCACCAAACGCGGTATCGCCGGATCTAGCTGGTCTAAAACGCGCGGATCGAACTCGCCAGACCAGTAGTCAGCAAAGCCAACTACCGGAAAATCTGAGCCCATCGGCGTAGCAATTTCGTTCCACAAAACCGGGATATCTGCGGCCTCTAACGCCTTTGTAACCACACCCCGTGCGCCCTTCACGGCGATATCGTGGTTGCCCAGTACCGCAATCATGCCGTAGCGGCTGGGCAAATGCTTAAGCTGACGCGCAAGCTCATGAATCGGGCTCGGGTCGTGCGTGACAAAATCACCCGTAAGGGCGATCAAGTCAGGGTTGATCGCACGCATTTGATCAATCGTACGGGCGAGCATGCGATCAGAAAGCCGCAGGCCGTCAAAGTGAAAGTCCGATAGCTGGGCGATTACGGTGCCCACCAGCCGCTCAGGCAAATCTTGAATAGGAATCGTGTGCGCCTCTACCGATAGCGCCCCTGAAAGCAGCCGATACATATCGTATTCCAGTATTTATGTAGAAAAACTAGAGGCGACTAGCATCGTACCAATCCCTGCATCTGAAAAGATTTCGAGCAGAAGGGAATGTGGCATTCGGCCATCTAAAATCGTGGCCGTGCGGACACCTTGAGCGAGCGATCGCACGCAGCAGGTCACCTTAGGAATCATGCCGCCGCCCACCGTACCATCGGCAATTAGCTCCCTGGCCTGGTGAATATCGAGCTTATCAATCAGCGAGCTAGGGTCTTTAAAGTCGCGCATAATACCCGGCGTATCGGTCAGCAAAATCAGCTTTTCTGCACTTAAAGCCGCCGCTAGTTCTCCGGCTACGGTGTCGGCATTGATGTTGTAAGCCTGGCCGGTGGCATCCCCTGCCACGCTAGAAACCACCGGAATATAGCTAGCTTCTACCAGTGAACTGACTAAATCTGAATCAATTCGACCGACTTCACCGACATAGCCCACGCCATCTTCAGTCGGTCTAGGCTTTGCTGTAATCAAGTTGCCGTCTCTGCCGCACAAACCAACGGCTTTTCCGCCCGCCTGATTAATTAGTGACACCAGCTCTTTATTCACGCGGCCCACTAGCACCATTTCCACCACGTCCATCGTGTCAGCATCGGTTACCCGCAGCCCGTCTTTAAACTGCGGCTCAATGTTGAGCTTGGTGAGCCAGGTATTAATTTCTGGGCCACCGCCATGAACCACCACCGGGCGAATGCCAACGCTCGCCATAAAGACGATATCGCGAATGACTTTAGCCTTAAGGCCGCTGTCTTTCATGGCTGCGCCGCCATACTTCACCACCACCGTACGCCCCCGAAACTGCTGAATGTAGGGCAGCGCTTCGCTTAAAATCCGTACGCGATCGGCTTCAACCTGCTGAAGGTATTCGCTTTCATAAGTCGTTGATGGACTGGAAGTAGAGGAGGCAACCATAGAAAATGTGGAGGCTAGATAGATGAGATAGCTAAGATTTTAGGCTTCTTCGGGACGGATTGTCTGTAGATTTGCAGGCGGATTGATGGAGGACTGACTGACGATTACCTCATCAGCAATTAGCTTAGGGTCAGGGCGGATGCTCTGCTGTAGGGCTGCGACAATGCGATCGCACGTTTTCCCAACCGAGCGGCCCTCGTAGGCAATCCGAATATCGGCTTGAGCATAGCGATCGCCTCGCGCCTCAATCAGCGAATTTAGCTTCTCACCTAGCGCCACACTGGGTTCTACATCAGGCTCCACATTCAACAGCGGCCGGTGCGTATCGTTTGATAGGCGAGAGATGAGCACCGGCACCGGCACGTCTAGCCAAATCACGACACCATGCCGCAGATAGCTCCAGTTCATTTGCTGCGTGATAATGCCGCCGCCGGTTGCAATCACAACGCTAGTGTGTTTTGCCACCTGAGCGAGCACTTGAGTTTCGAGCTGGCGAAAGGCGGCTTCACCCTCCTCTGCAAAAATTTGGGTAATCGGCTTTTTCGCCGTTTGCTCAATCAAAGCATCCGTATCTAAAAAGCGATAGCCCAGACGGTTCGCGAGCTTACGACCAATCGTTGTTTTACCAGCGCCCATCATACCGATTAGGTAGAGGTTCGTTTTTTTCAAGAAATCAGCGGTCATAGCAAGTGCAGGAATAGAGAGACGCTTATAGGGTGCACTTCTCAATTATGGCAGGCTATTGGCCCGATCTAGCAGCGCTAGCCAAAGCTGACGCTCGCCGCCCGGAGCGCTGTAGAACAGTAAATCTATCAGTAGCCGAAGGGAGAGCTGGGTGAGTATATCCGCATCTGGAATGGGATCGGTCATGCGATCGCCATACAGATTATTAAAGTTATCTAGGTAATCGCCCAGGATCGCAGCCCGATGCGGCGGCTCGTTCTGCGCGCTCAGTTCTTCTAGCCTAGCAACCGCCTGCCGAATCTTGTCGTGGTGAGCTAGCGCCAAATGGCAAACCACCAAAACCAACGCCCTGGCTTCTTCAATATCTAGCTTTTTACGACCCTGACCTTTACGCAGCGGGCTCGACTGCCGCAGCCGCCATAGGCTCACGCGATCGCTTAGCACCGCACTTAGCTGCAAGTCCTTCGCCGCCGCCAACACCGCATCAGAGCCAATATTCGTCAGCGACTCCACCGCCATCAGCACCAAATCCAGCTGTGCCTTCAGGCTAGTCAGCTGCGCCGCAGACAAATCAATCGATAAATTGTCAACAGACACGAGAACCATCCACCGCAGCTGAAGCCGTTAAGCATCTCAAAGCAATTGTGCCACGCTATAAGCACATGCTATTGCCCCACGGCACCTTATCGCCTTGATTGGCAGGTCGGTCGTTAGGCACCATGCACTCAAACTCACCCACTGGCACCGCATTAGGGCTGCGGCTCACCGTTTCTAGCGCAGGCAAATAGCCAAACGTCCGCTCAAATCCTGCCTCCGCAGAGCTATACACAACAGCACCAACCGTCGTACAGTCCTGCATTACCCCAGTCGAAAGGATCGTCAAAAACTGAGGAGAAAACATCACCGACCGTGCGGCAGGCCCGTCAAGTCCCATGCTAATGCCGTTAGGGCGAGTCGCAGGCACGCTCAAAAACCGCTGATGTAGCTGCGCAGCGTCTACTAAAACGCCTAGCTCTCGTCCCTGCTCTAGCGTATCGACCGCTTCAATAATGGCTAGGTCACAGCGACTGCTGCTTTCTGGCACCGCAGCGCCTGCCATCTCACGAATAATGGCGCTCGTGCTCGTGCTAGAAGACCGGCCGTCCGACAAAGTAACCTCCAGCGAGTACTGCCCGCTTTTATTAGGCTCATAGCTATTAGCCACAGCAGTATAGGTACCCGTCGCAGGCAGCGTAATGACCAGCCGCGAATTACGGTTGTTGCGGCTGATGTCGTCGTTCTCGCTAATTCTTCGCCCGTTAGGATCGAGCAATATAAGGTAAGGATCGAAGTCCTGGCTTTCTAGAGAGATGATGACCTGCTGACCGCCATTGCCCAAAAAAGTGTGCCTGTCGTACAGGCTTTCATCATCAAAGGCCTCGTCACCTACAGCCAGTACCCCCCGCCTTATTAGCAAAGGCGTGTCAGCTTTGGCCGCACCTCCAGCCGCGCAGATGGTCAAGCTGACCAAAGCACTTATCATTCCCAGCCGTTGCAACGCCTGCATTTCAATACTCTCTTTAAGGGATCTCGTTAGGGACGATGTGAAGGTGTTCTAAGCGAATTGCAATGTATCAACAAAAGTAGATTGCACGTAAGGATTGCTATTTTATCGATTAGCTGGGAGTGGATAAGTAGCCAAAAGTGACAGCTTTGTGACTGGTTTGACAGATTAATTTGACAGATTAGTTTGACAGATTAGCTCTATTGCTTGAGAAGCCGGAGCTGGTTAGAGAACAGAACTCAGTATTTACCGCATAGTGAAACTGCTATATATTACCTGTCGCTCTTTTTACCTGTACATAGTGCCTTGCAGAGGGTCAGTTCTGCCAAAAACTTGCTATTAACCTCACATTGCAGCCCATTCTTTGCACAATTTTAATAATCCAGGTTAATAATGATTCACTCGGTGGGTAGTCTTTGTGCATTATCCGGCCAGTCCAGCCGGTTACCGGTTATAAAATTCTCAATATTTCCTAATGGGTCATTCGCTTTCTTTACGCCTTGGCCAGTGCGCTTTCCTTGAAATATGCGTCTATTTTTCTATCTAGCACCCCTGTTGGCCTTCACGTGGTTTGCCAAGCCCGCACAGTCTTTACAGCCACCTGCTCCCGTACTCTCAACCGCACCAGCCGTATCTATCATTAGCGAGCAAAACTTACTAGTGGCTTCCAAATGGCTGCTGGCCTGCGGCGCTCTGCTGACTGGCGGTGCTATCAGCTGGGGTACCAGCCACTATGTACGACAGCAGCGCTGGCGGCGAATAGAGTTCCTTCGTCAGGCCGTCAATGAGTTTGAGCAAGACCCTGATATTCGCAACGCCCTTAAGATTCTAGACTTTGAAGAGTATCGAGATTATGTTATTCCTGCCGCGCAGGGGACACTATCTGGACAAGGCCATCAGCCTGCCGAACAGATCGTTTTCCGTATTAACGATGAACTCCTTTGCAACGCACTAGCCAATCATGACCAGCGGGCTCGGAATAAGCGTCAGCTGAATACGCATCAGGCACACAATTTACTCACAGCAGAGTCACTTCGTCAGTACCAGATCGAAACGGCACTGCGAGACTGGTTTAACAAATTGCTCAACGGGCTGGAGCACTTCGGCTATTTTCTAGAGTCGGAGCTGTTTACGCAAAAAGAGCTGCAACCCTGGCTGAGCTATTGGATTAAGCTCATTGCCGATCCGGCCTACCGGAGGCCGGGTGCCTCTAAGTTTTACGATGCGCTGTACAGCTATATTCACCACAGCGGCTTTTTTGGGGTGCAAAAGCTGTTTGAGCGGTTTGACTACCGCATTTTGCCGTCTCCTTATCAAGATACGGACTTGGTTGCTATTCAGAAGGTCGCGCCAGGATACAGTACGCAGCTAGCGCTAACGCTGGCAAAGGCCGCTTATCTGGCCTATCAGGACAAGCAGTTTGTGGCCGAGATAGTGGGCCGCTGGGTGGCGGCGCTAACGGGTCGCTCTGAAGACAACGTTATTCGCCACAACTTTCGCTATTTCAACAATAAAGGTCGCGATACGCAGGCCTATATGTTTCGTACGGATGAGTATATGGTGCTGGCCTTTCGCGGTAGCCAGGAGCCTCAGGACTGGATGACGAATTTTACGACGCAGCTGCGCAGCTTCACGATTAATAAGGAGGGTGTGCCAGCGTTGTCTTCTTATGAGGGGCGGGTGCATACCGGGTTCTTTCTAGCCTGGGCCATTATCGAAAGCTCGGTGCTGGCGCAAATTCAGCGCTGGCGGCAGACATTGGATCGTGAAGGCAAGCCGCTGCCGCCGCTGTATATTACTGGGCATAGCTTAGGCGGAGCGCTGGCAACGATTGCAACAGCTGGGCTAGCTGACAATGGCGTGGAGGTTGCCGGTGTGTATACGTTTGGGCAGCCTCGGGTGGGCGATCGCACATTCGTAAAGCAGCTAGCAGCTAGCGCGGACGGTAAAGTTTTCCGGTTTGTCAACAACAATGACATTGTGCCGCACGTCCCCCCGCCGTTTTCAATATGGAATCCAACTCGGTTTTACGGTCATGTGGGTAAGGCGACTTACTTTAATGGAAAAGGAATGCTGACGGCTAGCGGCAGCTATAAGCTTGGGGCACGGATGAAAGACGTTGTGATCGGCACAGCCAAGCGCGCGCTGAGTGGAGAACTCGATTCGATTGCCGATCACCGCATGGAGTACTACATCAGCCATCTGGAAAATGCGCTGAATGAGGAAATGGAAGCAGGTGCCTCGCGAATGCTAGATGCGGGGAATGTTCAGTCCTGATGGCTGTAGTAAAACTGGCGGAAGTCTTCGTCTTTCTGGCTTAGCTGCGCCCAGCTAACGCCCTGTTGATTGAACCAGCTGACTAGCTTTTTGCAGGCAGGCCGTTCGGTGGCATAGTGCCCCGCATCTATAAGGACAAGATGGCGATCGCGACTCTCTTGAAACTGATGAAACTTGCAGTCGGCCGTCAGGTAAGCCTGCGCGCTGGTCTGATTCACGGCTGAAAGGTAGCTGGCACCAGAACCACCCAGTACGGCCACGCGCTGAATCTTTTGCTGAAAATCTGCCGTAGGAGAGTGCAGCAGCTGAGGCGGTAATAGAACCGATTGAATGGTATCTAGCAGCTGCTGAAGCGATTGCGGTGCGGGCAAATTTCCGACGCGGCCATAGCCTCTAGCAGGAGAAGTGGCCGTAGCAGGGGCTTTGAGTTCTATTGGTTCTACCGCCTCAAGCTTGAGCAGCTGAGCGAGCACATCAGCGGTGCCGTTTTCAACCTGGTCAAAATTAGTATGGGCGCTATAGATACCGATGTTGTGAGCGATCGCGGCTCTCACCACATCACCGACGCTATCGCCTGCCATCACAGAAGAGACCCCGCCGAAAATCAGCGGATGATGCGCGAAAATAAGATTGACAGGAAGCCCCTGTGACTTGAGCGCGATCGCCTCTTGCATCACAGCTAAAGTTGGGGTGAGGCATACCAGTACGCCTGCTGCTTGCGATCGCACACCCGGCTCCACCTGCCAGCCACAGTTATCCCACTTTTCCTGCCAGCTGGTCGGAGCCCAGCGCTCAAAGGCCTCAATCAAGTCCGATATTTTCATAGATTGCGACATGGCCTATCAAAAGCTATAAGTCAAAAGCTATAAGTCAAAAGCTATAGGGGAACTACAAAGGCATGGGCCGTGCGATGCCGTACCCTTGAGCATAGCCAATTCCTAACGCCTTAACCGTATTTAGCGTAGCCTCATCCTCAACAAACTCAGCGACGGTTTGAATATTCATGACCTGCGCAATTTGATGAATCGCTGTCACCATCGCCGTGTCAATTTTGTCTTCCACAATATTTTGAATGAAATGGCCGTCAATTTTAAGATAGTCCACCGGCAGCGTCTTTAAATAAGCAAAGGAAGACATGCCGCTGCCGAAATCATCCAGCGCAAACTGACAGCCCAAGCCGCGTAGCTCGGCGATAAACTGAGCGGCCTTCGTCAAGTTTTCAATCGCCGCAGTTTCAGTGATTTCAAAACAAATCAGCGCGGGCGGAATGCTGTACTTTTCAAACTGTTCTTTCAAAAAATAGATAAAGTCGTCGTCATTAATGCTTGCGCCTGAAAGATTAATAGAATACAGATAAGAGCTAGCAAAGGGTGGCGACTCAGACGAACGCGCTTCTGTACAAAGCTGTTTCCACACCTGCTGATAGTAGCTAGCCTGCGTGGAAAACAGCGTTTTTACCACCCACCGATCGACCATCGGCATTAAGTTGTAGCGCTCCGCAGCAGGCATAAAGGCAGCAGGAGAAACCAGCTGCCCGGTCTGGTCACGCAGTCGCAGCAGCACCTCATAGTGTTCTCCGGCCGTCTCAGTCGGACTCAAGGGCAAAATTGGCTGCTGATACAGCTCAAATTTTTCAGTTTCCAAAGCGTCTGTAATGTAGGCCGCCCACTGAATTTCACCGCGCTGCTGAGCTAGCTCCAAATCGTCTTGCTGGTTAATATGAGTGCGATTTCGCCCTTTTCGCTTGGCCAGATGGCAGGCCGCATCGGCATCGCTCAGGGCCGCAGCCACACTGGTAGTGGCCGCCGTAATCGCCGTGATACCAATGCTCACACCGATTGAAAATGTTCTTCCTCCACACACAAACTTCAGCGTCTCTAGCTTTTCTCTGAGCTTATGGACAGTTCTTTGCGCATGATCTAAATGGCAGTACTCCAGCAGCAAACCAAACTCATCGCCGTCTAATCTAGCGAGCGTATCGGTGGTGCGAATGTAGTTAGTCAAAAGGGCACTAACCTGTTTCAGCACGCTGTCGCCTGCGCTATGTCCGCAGGTATCGTTAATAATTTTAAAATTATCGAGGTCAAAGTAGCAAAGCGTGTGCGTTTTTCGATGAGCCAGCGCGTTATCAATCGCCTCACTAACGTGCCGCTCAAATTGTTTACGATTAACAAGTCCGGTGAGCGCATCGTGATTGGCCTGCCAAGACAGCTGCCGGGTGAGCAGACGATTTTTAGAAACATCGCTAAACACCATGACCGCACCGATTAAGCGACCATCGCTGGCCAACAGCGGAGAGGCAGAGTTCTCAATTGAAAGCTCTGCGCCGCTGCGCGTAATTAAAACGTTGTAATTAGCGCGATCGATGCTCTGCTGCTTTTTTAAAACATGTTCGATCAAATGCGCTGTAGATTCGTGGGTCGTCTCATGAATGATGTTAAACACCCTGGCCATCGGACTGCCCACAGCCTCGGACTGAGACCAGCCCGTTAGGGTTTCAGCCACCGGATTAAGATATCGAACATAGCCCAGCGCATCGGTGGTGATAACCGCATCGCCAATAGAGTTCAGCGTCACTTCAGCCCGCTCTCTTTCTTCGGCTAGCTCTGCTTCAGACTGTTTGTGCTGCATCAGTAAGCTGAGCGGCACCGCGATCGCTCGAATTTGTTCTATTAGCGGTGGCGCGCTCACGATAGGCTGGTGGCTAAAAAATACGAGTACGGCTATGGTGCAGCTATCGGCGACTAAAGGTATGGCTAGCGCTGTTTTTAGGCCACACTGACGCGCTTCTTCCTGCCGTGAAAACACAGTCTCTGGCACTTTGAAAATGTCAGCATACTGCTCTACCTTTTGAGATGTCCAAATTCGACCAGGGAGGCTCTCACCCAGCGGAAAGGCGTAGTTTTGGCTAAGCTGATTGAAGCGATCCGTGCCCACAAACGCAGATACGATATTTTGCTCGATAATGGCAGGAAACGGCTCGTGCCAGGTAGCCTGCCGGTACAAACTGTTGGTGTCAGGATCAAGCTGCCATGCTTCTCCGTATTGCCATTTTTGATGCTGGCAAACTATCTCGACGGTAGATGCGATCGCCGCCATCAGGTCTGAAGCCTCGCCAATGCCCGTAATCAGCAATTTCAGCAGCGCGGTATTCGCATCCTGCGTAAGCTGACGATCTATGCGACTCTCCTGACTCATACACATAGTGTCTACTAACATAAGTTAAAGGCTTCAGTTTCTAATTTCTCTTAGTCTCTATGCTTCGATGTTCTGATTAACGAACGTATTATAAGCGACAGTTTACAGTAGTTTTAAACGAGAAATTTTTATAGAATCTTGCACGTTAACGTCCCTCATATCAAGTACTGAAGCAGTAACAGTTCGTGTAATGCGTAGTCTTACGGACGTAGAATTGCTGGTGCCTTTCTCATAAAAAAGAGACATCCACTATGTTTAGTGTGGATGTCTCTTGCGTCTTAAGCGCTCAGTCTTTGGATGAGGTTGTAAAGATTTCAGCGGCTAAGCGGATAGGTTGCAACGTTATTCGAATTCATCTAACCAGCGAGGTCGTAGGTGTAATCCCAGAAAGTGTCAAAACGTAGTCAAACCGTCCGCCGCCGTTATCTTGCCAGCCGGTCAGAAGGCCTTCTCTCGTTAAAATAGGATCGTTGTTGTAGGTCGTCACTACCGCAAAGTACAAATCCGTATTGGGGACAACAAGGCTCTCGATGCTGGCTTGCTGCGTGCTGCTGCTATCGTCAGCAGCACCAATTAAAGTACCGTAGCGATCAAAAATAAACAGCTGAGAGTCGTCACTGGTGTACAGGCTTCCTGTCATTACGCGGGTGACTTCTAAGTTAGCTGAAAGGCGATCGCCTCTTCTTGCCACAAAGCCATACACTTCATGCCCTGTACTCACATGACCTGAGACGACATTGAGCCCTCGGCTCAAATCTACCGGCTGGGCGGGCGTCAGTCCGAGGGGCTCCCCCATCTCTACAGGTAGCGCAAAGGGCACTGATTCTGTAGCAAATTCAGAGGTTCGATATTGATTATCTGTCGCTTCAGCCACAGCCCCTTCCCAGCCTAATGGATTGCCGGTTTGTACGGTAGCAGGCAAGTTAGACGCGAGTAGATAGGGGTCAGTGCGATCGCACGCTTCTATATCCGACACCAAAATCCCTTCAGTGCGATAGCGCTCTAGCTGTCGGCGCAGCGTCAAAAGAGAACTGCGCTGTTCACGAGTTGTTTCGTCTTTGGCCATCAGCTGACCAATAATACCGATGGCTGTAGACCAGTTATTAGCACAAATCGCCTGGTCAAGATCAAAAACAGTTGTGCTTTGAGCCTGTGCAGGCAGAGCGTGCATGGACAGAGTACTAACCGCTAGCGCGCCCAACCAGCCCGCGACGGCAGTACATAGAACACGATTCGAGCGGCGCATCTTCTTTTTAGCTTTTGCGTCACATCGCTGATTGCAATCTTCAGTTTGGCTCATTCTTCTTCTCCAATTGTGTCGATTTTCCTGTGTTTATTCAATAGATAGTTGTATAAAAAAGCATTTATACAAGTTTGGATGATTTGCGCTAGCAAAGACAGCTAGGCGGGCATCTTAGGGCCAAGAACACGTTCAAATAACAGCTCCGATACTGGTTTCAGTATGCCCCGCCCGCTCTGTGCAAGCTACCGCAGGCACCTATAAGAATGGAAGAAAAATTAAAGCTGCTTGTCGTCGATGATGAGCCCGACAATCTAGATTTGCTATACCGTACTTTTCGCCGGGAGTTTAGAGTCTTCAAAGCAAAAAGCGGTGCAGAAGCGCTAGATTTGCTAGATGACCAAGGTGAAATGGCCATCATCATTTCCGACCAGCGAATGCCCCAAATGAACGGGACAGAATTCTTGAGCCGTACCGTCGAGAAATTTCCTGACACGATTCGAATGGTGCTAACCGGCTATACAGATGTAGAGGATCTGGTCTCTGCAATTAACTCAGGGAAAGTTTTCAAATACATCACGAAGCCCTGGAATCCGACGAAGCTAAAAGAAGTGATCGCTCAGGCCGCTGAAACCTACCGTGTCATCAAGCAGCGCACCAGAGTGCTGAGCCGAGCACTCGCACAAGAGTCACTTAGCAACAATATTATGACGGCTGTACGGGGTTCGTTGGACTACGGCAGCACCTTACAAACCGTTGTGAGCGCGCTCGGCAAAGCTTTTGATACCGACTTAGCTATCCTCTACCCGGCAGAAGTTTTACCCGGCAGCACGCTACAAAACCTGTTGCTCTTTCGACCTAGCAAAAAGAGCCAGAATCAATCTAAAGAGAACTCTGAAGCTGACGGTGAATTTTGTACTGACCTAGATGCGCTACCGCCGCTGCATTCTAGCAGCGAGATCATTTCTGAGCCTATAGAAATAGAAGGGGCACCCACCACCAGAATTGTTGTTCCTTTTTTAGAGCAAGGTAAGCTGAGTGCAACCGTTTGCCTGTATAAAAAAACGCAGCAAAAACGATGGGCAGATAACGCCATAGAGCTACTCAACAACGTTTCTGAGCAAGTGGCTTTAGCTATCTCTCATGCTAAGCTCTACCAGCGCATTCACTGGCAGTCTTTGCAGATGCGCGCAGAGCTAGATGTGGCAAGGCAGATTCAGAGTAATTTGCTGCACCAAAGCTGGCCAGATGTTGCAGGCACAAAAATTCAGGCTCGATGTGAGCCCGCTAGAGAAGTGGGGGGAGACTTTTTTGAGGTGTTTATGCATCCTCAAGGGGACATTTGGCTGGCGGTGGGCGACGTATCTGGGAAAGGGGTGCCCGCAGCGTTGTTCATGGCAAGTGCCATTTCAGTATTGCGCCGCGAGCTGGCTCAAGAAAAGTCGCCTGAGCCAGAAAAAGTGATGCACAATCTCAACAATAGTTTGGCGAACGACCTGATGAGCAACAACTGCTTTATCACGATGGCGCTAGTTCGCTACACTCAAAAGACGCAGCGGCTGGTGTACGCTAATGCAGGCCATGTGTATCCTATTGTGTGGTCGCACCAGGAGCTGGTAAGGCTACGAGAGAATGATGAAGATATTTCAACTGTGGTACCTAGCTATCTAGATGTGCGAGGCGTTCCGGTCGGGATTTTGCCAGTGTGGAAGGCAAAGGCAGGTAAGCTTCAGCTGACAGAAGGCGATGTGCTTTTGCTGAGCAGCGATGGCATTACAGAAGCTACAGTTCCCGGCTGTAGAACGGGGGATGACGGCTGCTGCATGCTGAACCAAGACGGGCTATGGGACTTTCTACAACAGCAGCCTGCCCAGCTTGATTTAGATCATTTACTCTCGTATATCCATCTGCCTGAAGGCGAGCAGGAAGATGATCAAACTGTACTATCGCTGGAGGTGACATCATGCTAAAAACCGAACTTATTGTTCCAAGCGATCTCAAATTTTTGGCGGTGGTGGAGCATTGGCTGCTGGAGTCCTTGCAGCTGGAAATTGATCAGGATATTGACTGGAGTAACGTAGAGAAAAGACTGCGTTTGGTGGTTGTTGAAGTGTATTCCAATATTGTTCGTCATGCTCATAATGAAAAGCCAGAGCTGCCGGTGCTGATAAAAATTGAGATGGAAGATAACAATCTCTCTTTAGAGGTGTGGGATCAAGGCGTGGGCTTTAAGCTAGATGACTATGCCGCGCCTGCTCCGGGTGACTTTCAAGAGGGTGGCTATGGCTGGCTAATTTTGCACCGAATTATGGACAGGGTAGAGTATCAGCTAAGGGTGGGGGGCGATCGCAACTGCCTGAAATTAGAAAAAGATTTGGCCGCCGCGTACGCTTAAAGGGATTAAATAGAGCTGCCAAGCTGAGCTATTGAATTGAGCTATCGAATAGGGCTTTAGAAACAAAGCAAGTCCTAAAGACAATGGCTGTTTTCAGTCATAGACTTTACACTTCTCTGCAATATCACCTGCGATCGCTTCATGGTAGGTTGCTCTTAACCCCTCATAGATTTCGCTTTTTTTATAATGAGCAACCTCCGCTTGTTGTTTGCCTGTTTGCTAACGAGTTTGGCTACGCTCACTAGCACGCCTGTTAGCGCCCAAATCACGCCGGATCAAACGCTTGGAGATGAGTCTTCGATCATTACTTCGGATATAGAAGTAAAAGGAGCGATCGCGAACCTAATCGAAGGGGGTGCAACTCGCGGCCCTAACTTATTTCACAGCTTCCTAGAATTTAACATCGGCGACGCTGAGCGCGTATACTTCCAGAGTCCATCAGGTATCGAGTCCATCATTAGTCGGGTTACAGGTTCTAACGCATCTAGCATTGCTGGCATATTAGGGACAACCAATAGTGAGGGTGTGGCACTCACGCTAATTAATCCTAACGGCATTGTTTTTGAAGGCAGTGCCAGGTTAGACGTGCAGGGCGCTTTTACAGCGACAACGGCTGCGGACGTGCGACTGGGTGATGAAGGCCTTTTTAGTGCGGTCAGTCCAGAGCGTGACAATCTGCTCTCTGTTCAGCCCTCAGCCTTCTTCTTCAACAGTCTGTCAAATCAGGGCAACATCAGTTTCTTATCACGGGGCGATAGCGCGCCTGAACTGCAAGTCCCCAACGGCGAGTCGCTGGTGCTGCTGGGCCGGAACCTATCTATAGATGGCGGACAGCTAGACGCCTGGGAAGGAAAGGTGAGTTTAGGTGCAGTACAGGGCGCGGCTCTAGTGACTGTAGACGATGGATTGATTACGGTTCCAACTCAAAGTCAGCGGGGTGACATTCTGTTGCAGAATGGAGCGAGCATTGACGTACGGCTATCTACAGCAGGAGACGTACAGCTGTTCGGTGATAATATTAGTATTCTTTCTGGAAGTAGAATAAATGCCGGGATTGAGTCCGGTTTTGGGACGGAGGGCAGTCAGGCTGGTGACGTGCATCTGAGCGCGGCGGGTGCGATCGCTATAGATGATGCTTTGATCGTAAATATTGTTGGCACTGATGCAGTGGGGAATGCGGGTGACATTCAAATTGATGCAAACGAAGTGCAAGTTACGAAAGGCTCTCAGCTAATTACTAGTACAGCAGGCCAGGGGAATGTAGGCGATGTTGTTATCCGTGCGAAGAAAAGCGTTGTATTCGAGGGTACCAGCGCGGATAATGCGTTTCGTAGCGCTGCCTTTAGCGTTGTAGATACAGGGGCTGAAGGGCAGGGCGGCAATGTAGAGATTGTTGCTGACAATATCTCTTTTATAAATGGAGCCCTGGTGACAACCGGTACGTTAGGAACGGGTGATTCCGGCAGCGTTCTGATTCGCGCAAATAATAACGTCTCGTTTCGCGGTCGTAGCGCAGACGGAAGAACTGAAAGCGATGCGCTTAGTAGGGTTGGAACAGACGGGATAGGCCAAGGCGGCAATATAGAAATTGTTGCAAAGTCTCTTTCTATTGAAGACGGCGGACAGTTAATTGCGAACACAGGAGGCGCGGGCAGTGCAGGAAACGTGATTCTTCAGGTTCAAGAGAGTATTGAGCTGAAAGGGCGTAGTGACAGCGGTGAGCTTGGCAGTGGCATCGCGAGTAATGTAACTGCCGCCAGCAGCCAAGGACAGGGCGGCAATATTGATATTGCCGCTAATTCAGTCACTATAACGGATGGCGCGCAGCTGACGACTAGTACGCAGACAGCAGGTGATGCGGGAAATATTTCGATTCGAGCGCGCGATCGCGTCCTATTCAGTGCCGGAGAAGCAGCGCTAGGCAGTACGGCCTTTAGCAACGCTACCGCAGGGGGCGATGGAAACGCTGGCAATATCGAAGTGACCGCGCGTTCTATTTTGATTGAAGATGGCTCGCAGCTGATCTCCAGCAATGATGGCAGCGGCGACGCGGGCAATATTACTTTCAAGGCACAGGCGCAGGTAGTGCTGGATGGCCGCAGCGCGGATGGCCAGTTTGGCAGCGGCGCTTTTAGCGATGTAGATGCGGGAAGTACCAGTGGAAAGGGCGGTGATATTGATATCACGGCTAGCTCCGTTGACGTGACAGGGGGAGCTCAGCTCATCGCTACTACGAAGGGTGCGAGTGATGCTGGTAACATCTTTATTCGTGCAAGCGATCGCGTCTTATTTGACGGGCGTAGTGAAGGTGGCCAGTTTAGCAGCAATGCCGTTAGCGGCGTGCTTGAAGGCGGCCTAGGCGATGGAGGCGATATCAAAATTACTGCAAAGTCTCTTTTGGTTAAGAACGGCGCTCTACTTAGCGCCAGTACCTCTGGAACTGGAGATGCCGGCGATATTACTTTTAATATTCAAGAAAGTGTCGTGTTTGATGATGGTGTTGAGCTGCGCGAGGCTAATAACCTGACGGCTGCTGCTAGTATCGCGAATAGCGGCAGCAGAGGGAAAGGGGGAGATATTAATATTTCTGCTGGGAGCGTCTCTTTTCTAAACGGAGCGATCGCAAATGCCGGGACTTCTGGTGTCGGCAAAGCTGGGAGCGTATTAATCGATGCGCAGGGTCATGTTTTGTTCAGCGGTTTGAGCGCTAATGGAACGTTTAGAAGCAGTGCTCGCAGCAGCGTCAACAGCAACGGCGTTGGAAGGGGCGGTAATATAAATATCACCGCTCAGTCTCTTTTAGTTGAAGCAGGCGCGCAGCTATCTTCTAGTACTTCTGGAAATGGTAGGGCAGGCAATATTACGCTAAAAGTGCGGGAAGACGTGGTGTTTGACGGTCTTAACCTCAACGGGAGCTTCGGCAGTAGCGCTTTTAGCACAGTCGGAACAAACGGTGTCGGGCGAGGTGGCGACATCACAGTTGAGGCGCGTTCAATCACCGTCGCAGGACTTGCTCAGCTCGGTACCAGTACCTTTGGAGAGGGTGATGCAGGCGACTTAACCCTTCAGGCTAAAGAGAACATTGTATTGAATGGTTTGGGATTAAATGAGACGTTCGGGAACGGTGCGTTCAGTAGCGTCGCTGCGACGGGAAGAGGCTCGGGAGGCGATATTCAAATTACAACAGCTGATTTGTTGCTAACGAATGGCGCTAGCTTAGACGCGCGGACAGAAGGTCGTGGCAGTGCGGGCCGTATCTCGGTTGATGCAACGTCATCGGTCACTATTGAAGGCGCTGCTGATACCGGCCTCCCGTCTAATGTTTTGACCATTACAGATATTGGGAGCGGCGCGGGAGGCGACATTCGCGTGACAACGCCTAGACTAAGCGTAGCCAATGGCGCTATTGTTGCAGCCGAAACCAATAGCGCTGAGCGTAGCGGTGATATTACAATCAACGCTAGCAATATTGAAGTTTTGAACGGTGGCCAGATTGCTGCTTCGAGTAATGGTGAAGGGGCCGCTGGTAACCTGACGATTAACGGTGATCAGCTCAGCCTTGACGGAGCTATTTTAAGCGCTGAATCTGCCACCGTTGATGGTGGCAACATTGACATTAATCTGGCCGATAGCCTAGTCCTTCGTAACAGCAGTCAGATTACTGCCACAGCCGGTACAGATAGAGCAGGCGGCAATGGCGGCAACATCGACATCACAGCACCTGTGATTGTTGCGATACCCGATGAGAATAGTGATATTACCGCTAACGCTTTTTCAGGAGAGGGTGGGCGGGTAAATCTTCAAACTCGGGCTGTGTTCGGAGTAGAGGCTCGCAACGAGCTGACTGCTGCTAGTGATATTACCGCAAGTTCTAATCAGGGTGTTGACGGTGCTGTTGTGCTAGAAGCGCCGGATACAGGACGGGTTGAAAATAGCGTGACAGACCTGCCGCAAGACTTGATTCAATCTGATGGGCTGCTGGCGAGTAGCTGCATTACTCAACGCGAAGGCGATCGCGGAACTTTTGTCTTGAATGGGCGCGATCGCCCTTCCACATCTCCAGCCGATAGCCTTGCACCCGCTTACTCAACCGGCACCGTTCAACCGATTGCTACGACTCCACAGACCGCAGCTATTCAAGAACCTCAGGCGCTCTATTCACTGGCCGATGGTCGTCTGGTGATTGGCCACCTATGCGAGTGAGTAATTTATGAGCAAAGAAGACTGTTCTTTTTCAGCTATAGCAAAGCGGCAAATGCTATAGCTTTCAGAAAAGTGCAGCGTAGCGTTGCCTAAAAGTCGTCAAGAAAAGACAGAGAAGTGAAAGGCTATAGGCATCTGTGTGAAAGCATCTCTGCTTGAAGCGCCATTCGAGATGTCGTAAATAATAGATGCTTTGATCCACTGAGAAATCTAATTTTAGATCAAGCCCGAAGGCGGCTGTGATTTCTAAAAATTAGGAGAGACTTTAATGTCTACCATCTCTTCGACAAACGAGCTTAAAGCGATTGGCATCTCAAACTCACCACTGTCTCAATCTTTGACCAGTGCTTTTGATATAGACCCGACGGCGTATGGCCTAGCGTTTGATAGAAACGGGCTATCCCTAGCTGCTGCGCCAGCGTCTGAAGACACTATTGCTAGCAACGAGTCAATTTTTTCACGAGAGGCCAATCCGTTTGTTGCAGCATTCTCAACAGCCAGCACTGACCTACCAACGCTCGATTTTCGGAGGATTACGGCGCTAGACACTGATGAACTGACCGGTCTAGGCAACCATGAAGTAAGCGATGCCACAAGCAGTTCTCAAACCGTCTATGGCAGGCTCTCTCGATACAGTGACGAGCTTAATCCAACGCGCCGCCGAACCTACAAAGACGATTATCGGCTGGAGACAGATAGTACAAGAGAGGTCACGCTCGATTTGAAGTCTTCTTCATTCGATACCTATCTACAGCTCGTTGATGCCCGCACTGGCAGAGTGGTTAGATACAACGACGATGGCGGCAGTGGTACGGACTCTAAAGTCACGTTTACGGCTCAAGCAAACAGAGAGTATTTGGTGAGAGCTACCAGCTACTACTCCTATAAAACAGGCGGCTATAGCCTGACAGCTCACCTGGGCGACAGCGATAGTGACACACCAACACCGCCGAGCGATCGCTTCAGCAGCACCTACGGATACGGCCTAGTCGATGCAGCCGCAGCCGTTGCTAGCGCTCGGGGACAGTCCACGTTTTCTAATGTTCGTGACATTGGAGGCAGGCTGTGGGGGAACGACATGGTAAACGCGCCGGAGTCCTGGGCTAGAGGCTACACCGGACGGGGCGTAACCGTTGCGGTAATTGACTCTGGCGTTGATGTTTATCACGATGACCTGCGCAATAATATATGGGTTAATACTGGCGAAATTGCCAACAACGGCATTGACGACGACGGCAACGGCTTTATTGACGACGTGAGGGGCTGGGACTTTATTGGTGATGACAATACGCCTTTAGATACTAATGGCCATGGCACTCATGTGGCAGGTACGATTGCGGCTGCGAATAACAATATTGGAGGAACCGGCATCGCTTACGGTGCCCGGATTATGCCCGTTAGAGTGCTAGGTACTAGCGGCAGGAGTTCTGGTAACAGTGTCGCTGAGGGTATTCGCTATGCGGCTGCTAACGGTGCCGATGTGATTAACCTGAGCTTAGGACGAGATACACCTAGCAGCGCTCTAAGCTCAGCGATCGCGTATGCCACTCAGCGGGGCAGCTTTGTTGTGATGGCTGCGGGAAACAGTAGCGCTAGCCAGCCTGGATATCCGGCCCGCTATGCCACAGACTACGGTATCTCTGTAGGCTCGTTAGATCGAGATGGTGACATTTCAGATTTCTCTAATCGGGCAGGCAGTAGTCGCCAGATGCATCATGTGATGGCACCTGGCGGAAGCATTTACTCTACGCTGCCTAATGATAGATATGGCTCCATTAGCGGCACCTCTATGGCTGCGCCACACGTCGCAGGCGTTGTTGCTCTAATGCTTAGCGCAAATCGCAATCTAACCCACGCTCAAGTGCGCAGTATTCTAACCAGTACGGCCACTATGAACAGATCTTCTAGCGTGTCATCGGTTGCAGAAACGACGAGTATGGAGATACTTGCCAACGCTAGCGTAACCACTCAGGTCATGCCGGCTATTCAAACCGAGCGGCTATCGTACAGTTCAGCCGCGTTTAGCAGTATGGATGAGATAACCGCCTCGGCTGCTCAGGCAACCGCTGAGCTTTTGGAAAGTATTGCTGGGCGATCGCTCACTGCCAACTATCGTGATGACTGGCAGTATCAGCCTGCGAGTCCTTTTGTAGACGACTTGCTAGCACCCATGATTGCGTAGTTCGGCTATTTGACAGCCGTTCTCTCTTTTTGCGCATCTGGCGGGTGAGTGAAGCTGTGCAACATTAAGGGCTAATAATCGGGTGCAAAGCAGTTCAAGCGGGTAACATACCGTTTCTGTAGCACCCGGTGAGTATAAGACGCTTTCTTCTAGGCGGCTTTAGCTCAACAGCCCAGCACTAGAGGGCCGTCTTTCTTGCCAAAGACGTTTTAGTCAGTACCATCTTTGTAAATGCCTGCTGAATGATGGTTTCATCAGCGCGCAGGTAAGCCTCACGATCGACGGTGATGATTTTACCGCACAGACCTAAAGCCGCAATTCCGTTACCTGGAAATTCTGCAACAATTTCATGGTTGATATCTCTTGGAATCAGCAGAATGCGATCGCCTATCAGCATCAAGTTAAAAGGAATCTGATGCTGTTGAAACCAATCAATCCAAGCAAACACAGCCTGTGGTGATAGCCTTTGCGAAAAGACCATCACCCGAGCAGGATAGCCTTTTAGCAGCGCGTATTCTTCATGTTTAATAGCAAGCAAAGGCCAGCGTTCGACTGGCAGCGGCTGGTGATAGCGAATGGCCTGAAAATGAATGTGGTTGACTGAAGCACCCGCATGAATTGAATTAAAAAACAGCAGCGTATGGTCGAGCTGACGATACAAGTCCAGCGCGTCTGTTAGAAATGCTAGAGAAAGGGCTTGAGGGTAGTGCGTGAGTGTTGCATCGGGCACCCATAAGAAATGACCGTTTGGATCTATGGGCGCAGCGTTGTAGTAGGCGTTCCAGGTGAAGTGAGGAAGCGTCACTTGAAGCAGCGGTTCGCGCGTGCGTAGGCTGAGCGGATGGTGGCTGTTTTGACAGGAAAACCGGCAGTGCTCAGGCTCGGGTGAAATACCGGGCTGTCTGCCTAAAGGCTTGAGTTCTCCCCCAGGGCGCAGCGCCCGATAGCCGTTGAACTGACAGATAAATCCTTGATTTCCAATCTGTTTCTCTTCAACAGCGCCTGCTATTTGGCGAGATTGAGAGAGATTCTGGGCGTAGTAGACATTTTGATCAAGAGCGCGCTTAATGCCGAAGGCGATCGCATCTCCTTTTGTCCACCGACCTTCCGCATCATCTGCGGCAGCCTCAAATTCATTAACCAGCCTGCCCTTCTCAACAGCTTGATTCCAAGCTCTATATAGCTGAGAAGTCATGTCTTGAGCCAGTTCAGTCATTGTAATTCGAGCAGCCAGTACGCCGTAGGGACATAGCAGCGCTACACCCCTACAAGATAGTAGGCTATTTGTCAGCAGATGCTTTATCTAGGCAATTGACCGTCGCCAGTTAAAGAACTTTCTGAGTATGCCTTGCAAGCGCGTATTTTTCGCGTACTTTTGCTTGGTGAGCTGAAGCGCCGTTTTGGGACTAATTTCGCTTAGCGTCGGATACACGTGAATGCATTGCAGCGCGCTCACCTTCAGGTTTTGGCTCATCGCAATCACGGCCTCGTGAATCAGTTCGCCTGCATGCGGGCCGACAATGTGAGCGCCCAAAATCTCGCCGTTGCCTTTGGTAATAAATTTGGCAAAGCCATAGCCCGCAGCTTCTGCGAGGGCGCGATCTACCCCATCAAAGTTTTGTCGCAATACAAACACGTCGTCGCCGTAGCGATCGCGTGCCTGCTTCTCAGTCAATCCCACCCGCGCCAGCTCAGGATCAGTAAAAGTCGCCCAAGGAATCACCCGGTAGTCAACCTTTTTAGTCGGGAAAATCAGCGCGTTTTGCATCGCCACGCCCGCCTCAAAGCCCGCCACGTGCGTAAACTGATAGCCGCCAATCACGTCGCCCGCCGCGTAAATGCGTTTGTTGCTGGTGCGCAGCTTCTCATCGACCTTAATGCCCTGCTTGTCATAAACAACGCCAGCGGCCTCTAAGTTAAGAGAATCGACGTTCGGCGTACGCCCGGTGGCAATCAAAATCTCATCAACCACAATGGTTTCGCTACCCGTAAAGACATGCTTGCGCCCGTCTACCACCGTCACCTTTTTGGCGCGCGTATTGCACAAAATTCGGACGCCTTCCTCCTGCATCTTTTGCTGCACAACCTTCGCCGCTTCAGGATCTTCCTTAGGCATGATCACGTCGCGACTGGCCAGCAGCGTCACCTCAGATCCTAGCCGAGAAAAAGACTGTCCTAGCTCGCAGCCAATCGGGCCAGCCCCAATCACCGCCAGCGCATCGGGCCGATCTTTAACGCTAAACACCTGCTCGTTGGTCAAAAATCCCGCCTCTTTGAGCCCTTCTACCGGCGGCACCGTAGGCCTAGAGCCCGTCGCCACCAAGAACGCTCGCGCCTTCAGCTGACGGCCATTCACCTCAAAGGTCTTTTCATCTACAAACTGACCTGTGCCAAAAATCACATCGACCCCGAGCTTTTCAAAGCGCTCAGCCGAATCGTGAATTTGAATGGTGTCTACCACCGACTGAACGTGACCCATCGCTTCATCAAGCTTAATGGTGGGCTCGCTGGTGTAAATGCCAAATTGAGAGGAAGTTCTGACGTTGTGCGCGATTTGGGCCGCGTGAATCAGAGATTTGCTGGGGACACAGCCGTAGTGAAGGCAGTCTCCCCCGAGTAAATGCTTTTCGACCAGCGCAACTCTGGCGTTGATTTGAGCGCCTGCACTGGCGGCCACCAAACCGGCTGAGCCGCCGCCAATCACCACCAAATCGTATTCTACAGACATTGCGTTTCTCCTCTCTATCGCTTGCAGCCTTTCTAAGTCTTTCAAAGACCTTTTGAGGGGCTTCTCAAGAGAGTATGCCGTTCAGCTGAGTCTTTGATGAGAGTACGCCTAAAAAATATAGATTTTGCCTAATGTTTCTACTGGCTAAGGGAGATTTAGGACAGGAGGATTTATGGCAGGAGATGGCGGCTCAGCACCATTCTCAGAATCATTGCTAACCAGCATGGTGCCGTCAGGATTGAGCGCGACGGTACGCATATCGTCTTCGCGGCCGATAAAATCTTCGAGCAGTTGGGTTGAGGCGACATCCCACTGACGGACGGTGACGCTATTGAGGTCAGAGTCTTGCTGACGGCTGTAGGCGAGCTGACCGGTGTTGAGCTGCCATATCCTAAGGCTGTCCTGACTGCCGCTGACTAGCCACTGCCCAGAAGATGAAATCGCCAGCGATCGCACGCCACTTTCATGCCCGCCCATCGTTCGCAGTAGTGCCCCCGTCTGCCCATCCCAAACCTCAATGCTGCCATCGGCTCCGCCCCCAATGACCCAGGCAGCTCCGCTAGCGTCAGGTTGAGCTGCCACGGCCCACACCTGGCTCGCACGCGTTAACGACTTTGCCAATGCCAACAGTTCTGCCTGCTGAGACTGGGCTACCACCTGTCTGGATCTCAGGCTCACAACGCCGAGCGGTAGGCCAATAAAGAGCAGCGTTGCGGCGGCGGCTGGCATCCATACTTTGCGCTTGCTGAGCTGCTGGCGCACCCGAGCGGATAGCTGCTGGTCAGCCTGTCGTCTCCCCCAGTTGTTCTGAACGGCTTGAGTGGGAATGCGTTTGGCGGGGAGCGGCGTAGATGACTGACGAATTGCCTGCTGCCGGAGCATGGCAGATGACGGCGCATCGAACGTTAAAGAGGCAAGGTGCATGCTCATTTGGGCGAGCAGCGACTGTCGGAGTGCAGCGGTTGCTGCTGTAGAGGCGGGTTTGTCAGTAGAATTTGCAGCGGGCCTTTTGACGAGTACCGTTTGGGAGGTGTTTTGTGGAGCGATCGCACTATCGTCCCGCTGACCGGTAATCAGTGAAGTCAGCGCAGCATCAGTATAGGGAGAAGCCTCGGCCTCAGGCAGCTGAGTGGTGCGGATATCCGCGTCGGCAAACTGGGTGCCGAACAGGTTCGCGGTCTGCAAGTTGGCTCTTTCAAGATTTGCTTTGGTGAAGTTGGCGTTACTCAGGTTTGCGCCGTAGAGGTTGGCATCACCGAGGTAGGCACCGGTTAAGTCTGCATTGGTGAGGTCTGCACCGCTAAGATCCGCGCCGATTAGGCAAGCTCGCTTCAGGTTGGCCCCTTTTAAGTTAATGCCGCTAAAGTCACCTTCAAAGAAGTAGCCCTGGCTGAGGTTTTGTCCAGAGAGATCGCAAGGTTCATTGGAACTGTCTTTTGTCTCGAGTCGCCACTGATTCCAGTGCTCTATACCGCTCTTTAAAAGATCGAGATGAGTCATCGCAGATTGCTTACGCCAGACGGTGTGCCTAATTTGTTTAGGCTTCCCGGCATTGCAAACCCGGCCGCTACGAGATAGTGACTAAGCGGCTATGTTCTGGGCAAGGTGTGCCCGTTAGGCTAAAGGCGCGAATTTCGTGAATCGTCACCGGCACAATTTTGCCTTTGAGCGTATTGATATCGCCGGGAAAAAAGGTCAGGCGGTTGCCTCGGGTGCGACCCATCACCTGCGCAGGGTCTTTAGGATTGACCGCTTCGACTAGGACTGTTTCAGTGCGGCCTTGGTATCGTTGCGATCGCACTTCAGCCTGCCAGTTCACCAGGTGGTTAATCCGCTGCAACCTGTCTTGCTTTTCCGTTTCATCCAATTGATTGGCCCACTCAGCCGCAGGCGTTCCTGGCCGTGGCGAATACGCCGCCGTATTCACCATATCGAACACAATTTCTTCCATCAGGCTCAGCGTGTCCTGAAACTGCGCTTCCGTTTCACCGGGAAAGGCCACAATCACATCCGCGCTCAAAGAGGCATCGGGTACATAGCGCCGCACCGTATCAATAATTCGCAAATACTTTTCACGGGTGTAGCCTCGGCCCATCGCCTTCAGCACCTCGTTATTGCCCGACTGAAACGGAATGTGAAAGTGCTCGCACACCTTTGGCAGCTCGGCACAGGCCTTCACCAGTCGTTCAGTAAAGTAGCGCGGGTGGCTAGTCGCAAATCGAATGCGCTCAATGCCAGGAACATCGTGAACGTAATAAAGCAGATCGGTGAGCGTGTTTTCTCTCCTACCTGCTGGCGTAATACCGGGGAGATCGCGACCATAAGCGTCAATATTTTGGCCCAACAGCGTCACTTCTGAATAGCCTTGCTCACCCAGCTCCACCATCTCAGCGCGAATCGCCTCTTTAGTCCGCGACTGCTCCAGCCCGCGAACCCCAGGCACCACGCAGTACGTGCACCGCTCATTGCAGCCGTAAATCACGTTCACCCAGGCCGTCACCTCACTATCGCGGCGCGGCTTGGTGATGTCCTCCATAATATGCACGGGCTCGGTAGCCACCACCTGATTGCCCTGTGCAACCTGCGCTAGCAGGCTCTCTAGCTGATTGGCGTGCTGCGGCCCCATCACCAAATCTAGCTCGGGCACCCGGCGCAGCAGGTTCTCGCCTTCTTGCTGCGCCACGCAGCCGGCCACTACCAGGGTCAGATTCGGATTTTTGCGCTTGCGTTTGGCCTGCTTACCCAGGTACGAGTACACCTTTTGCTCGGCGCTGTCGCGAATCGTGCAGGTGTTGTACAGCACCAAATCGGCCTGTAGGGGATCTTCTTCCCAAGACATGCCCATATCTTCAAGAATGCCTGCCATGCGTTCGGAGTCTGCCTTATTCATTTGGCAGCCGAAGGTGGTGACGTGATAGCGGCGAGATTCGCTCATGGCAGGCGGCAGGTTCTTTAGGGCTTCACTAGTCTACATTAGATGCCTAATGTAGATTTCTGGGTAGAGGCTTAGTGAGCCGCAGCAGTACCGTGATGCTGGTGCAGGTGCGCGCCTAACGCGTTGTGATCCCAGTCGTTGGTTAAGTCCCTAAAGGAGGCGTGGACATGGTTGGAGTCCACTTCACTCACCACGCCAAATGTGTTGGACTGCAACAGTTCGATCAGATAGCGATCGCTCTGAATTCGAAAATAAAGATCGGCCTCCTCATTCTCTCTATCACCAAACCACCACACCCGAGCATCCGCAATATTTTCGGCAAAGGCGTCCACATCAATATGCTGACTGGCTTGCAGCTCCAAAAACTCCAGCGCAAACTCCAACAGCAAGGTCTGCTGCAAAGGGCTCAGCTCAGAAACCGCAATGCCTGCTTTCTCGCCTTCTAAGTAAGCTGAAGCGTCTAACGGCACATCTGCACCGCCCGCTAACACCACATCCGGCAGCACTGACCAGGTACCCGGTTCTCGCGTTTGCGCGTCTAACGCATTGAGGAATGAGCGGGCGAGCCATGCCTCACGGTGCAGTAGCTGCTGCCCTTCTTCCTGCTGCCAGCGAGCATACGGATAGGGTGTGTCAGGGTCGGCTTCTACCACTGGAATTGCGGTCACAATCATCGGGCTAGCGCCAAAGAACATCGGTGAGGTGCCCACAGTAGGCTGCTCGCCCTCGCCGCCAAACGTGAGGTTGTAGCTGAGGTGATGCCCTTCAAAGCGAAGGCCCCAAGGCTCCATAGAACCAGGCTCGCCAAAAAAGGCGATGTAGTAGTTAGGGGCGCTGCGCTGTGGCGGCGGTGTCCATTCTGCTACCAGCGGACTGCCAACAGTCGGATAGTTTTCAGGATCGGCGCGGTGGGCGTTTTCAGTTTCTTCAACAAGCCATTCACGGTTCATGGTTTGAATGGCCCTGGAATAGCCTGCGCCGCTAAAGCTTTTCATTAGCAAATTGTTCAGCGCAATTTTCTGGGGGGCGCTGAGATCGACCATCCGCAGGCCTACGTACTCATCGTTGCAGCGGGCGAGTACGTAGCAAAAAGCGCGGGTGCGGAAGGGATTGTCAAAGTCCAGCACAGCAGCGGCGCGCTGGGGTTCGTCTAGCGTTGCGAAGAAGCTTTGAATTGATTGGGTCAGTTCCTGATAGCGCACGTCTTGTAGTGACTGTGTGATAGCCAGATCAGAATCGTCGAAGGCATGATAGCTTTCGGGAGGGTGCTCTAAAGGGTGATCTGTTGGAGCAAGGGCCTCTGTTGTCTGTGAGGGGGCCGTTTGTGAAAGGTGCTCGTGACGCTATTAGGCTCGTGGGCGCGGGCACTACTTGTTGCAGCAAACAGTGAAGCCGCTAACAGAAAGAGAGCAGTCGGTTGGGAAAGTGAAAGCTTTGGCATCGCTAGGGCTGGCCTCTGTAAGTATTTTGTTGCTTTTAGAAATTCACCTGATTGAATTTACTGACGCAAGCGCGTGAGTTCTGTTTATTTATCACATTATCTGTTGGGTCGTAAAAGCCCAGGTTACGGTCTGTAACCTTGTGTAACTAAAGGTGTCAGGCGTTGGCCAACGCAGAACCAACAGAATTAGCGACAGATTAGCGGTAGGGCTATACGCTTCTTTCGACTTATTTAGAAGGAAATAAGCCGGTAGGAATAATTCGCTCGCCTCTTCTTTGGATACGCCACTTCAGGATCTTTAGATAGATAAACGACAGGAAAAAGCCTGTTAAAAGGTCTGTAGATATCACAGAAACTTAACTAGGAAGACACCGGGAAGACAAAATTATGAAAGCATTACGCTGGCACGGAAAGGAAGACGTGAGAGTTGATAACGTTCCTGATCCAACCATTGAGGCGCCTACGGATGCGATCATTAAAGTGACGGCTACCGCGATATGCGGTTCAGATCTGCACCTGTACGGTGGAAAGGTTGCCACCCTGCAAGAAGGCGACATTTTAGGGCACGAGTTTATGGGCGAAGTGGTTGAAACCGGAACGTCCATCACTCATTTGCAGAAGGGCGATCGCGTCGTCATTCCGTTCACCATCTCCTGCGGTCACTGCTTCTTTTGCGAAAGAGACCTCTACTCCCTATGCGACATCAGCAATCCCAACGAAGACCTAGCGCGTAAGCAAATGGGCCACGCGGCGGCTGGCATCTTTGGCTACGGACATATCACAGGGGGCTTCCCCGGCGGACAGGCAGAATATGTGCGCGTGCCTTATGCCAACGTTGGCCCGCTAAAGGTGGAGGGCGACTTGCCAGACGAGAAAGTTCTGTTCCTCTCTGACATTTTCCCAACGGGGTACATGGCGGCGGACAATGCCGACATAGAAAAAGGTGACACGGTAGCCGTATGGGGCTGTGGCCCGGTAGGGCTGTTTGCGATGAAGAGTGCCTGGATGCTGGGCGCTGGGCGCGTAATTGCCATTGACCACGTGCCAGAGCGCCTGCGTTTGGCAGAAAGCTATGCCAACGTGGAGACCATTGACAGCTTTGATGCGGATGAGGTGTACAGCAAGCTGATGGAAATGACAAAGGGCAGGGGGCCTGATCGCTGCATTGACGCGGTTGGCATGGAGGCGCACGGTAGCGGCGCGGCCACTGAAATGCTCGATACGGTCAAAGATGCCATGAAGCTGGATAAGCAGTTGCAGCATCCCTACGTTTTGCAGCAGATGGTGAAGTGCTGTAGAAAGGGCGGCAACCTCTCTGTACCCGGTGTGTATACCGGATATTTGAATATGTTTCCGATGGGGCCTGCGATGAATAAGGGCTTGACTTGGAAGATGGGGCAGACCCACATGCAAAAGTACATGCCTTCTCTTTTAGAGCGAATAGAGAAAGGAGAGATTGATCCGGCGGCGATTATCACGCATCGGCTGACGTTGGATGAAGCGCCTAAGGGATACGAGATTTTTCAGAAGAAACAGGACGATTGCATTAAGGTTGTGATGACACCGTAGGGCCAGCCATAGGGCTCAGCAGTAGGGCCAAGCAGCGGCCAGTATCAAGAAACAAAGGCTTCAATTCGGCGAAGGATGGTAGATTCAGTGATATACCTTCTACTACTTCTGTTGCTCTATGCATCCAGTGCAGCCTCCAGTGCAAAGGATCTTGATACTTGCGGCTAATCCGTTAGATTCGTCCAGACTGCGTTTGGATGAGGAGCTGCGTGAAATTGAAGCGGTGTTGAGTCGGGCGACACAGCGCGATCGCTTTGATATCCGCCCGCAGTACGCCACGCGCCCGAGCGATATTCAGCAGGCACTGCTGGACTACAATCCACAGATTGTTCATTTTTGCGGACATGGTGACGGGGCCAAAGGCTTAATTTTTGAAGATGACAGCGGGCGGAGCCAGTTTGTAAAGGCTCAGGCGCTGGCGAATTTGTTTGAGCTGTTTGCCGATCAGGTGAAGTGTGTGGTGCTCAATGCCTGCTATTCGGAGGTGCAGGCGGTGGCAATTGTGGCGCACATTGACGCGGTGATTGGGATGAATCAGCCGATTGGAGATACGGCGGCGATTCGGTTTGCAGAGGGGTTTTATCGGGGATTGGGTGCGGGGAGGGATGTGGAGTTTGCCTATCGGCTGGGGCGAAACTCGCTGGAGCTGCAAGGCATTCCGCAGGCGCATATTCCGGTGTTGAAGCGCAGAGGTGAATCGCAGCAGCAGGCCGAACGGGTAGAGCCAGCACCAGAGACGGAGCCGGTGAGGAAACGGGATATTGCTTTGGTGGGTGAGCCGCCTGTAAAGCGATCGCGCATATTCATCAGCTACAAGCGAGACGTAGAGCCGGATGAGCCGGTGGCGCAGGCGATCTGCGCAGCGTTGCAGGTGCATCACGATGTGTTTATCGATCGAAAGATGCTGGTGGGGACGCCTTGGGCAGAGCGAATTGAGGCGGAGTTAGAGCGGTCGGATGTGCTGATTGTGCTGCTGTCGGCGCATTCGGTGCATAGCGAAATGGTGGAGCATGAGGTGGCGCTGGCCTATCGCTTTGGACAGGCGAAGCAGGCGGCGGGCGGCGGCAACTGTCTGAGGATTTTGCCGGTGCGGTTAGGGTACCGGCAGCCGTTTCAGTATCCGCTGAGTCGATATTTAGATCCGCTGAACTGGGCGATGTGGACGGATGCGGGGGATACGGCTGGGCTGATTGCGGAATTATTGAGGGCGATCGCAGGTGAACCGCTATCTATTACCGAGGCCGATAAGCCAAACCTGCTGGAGGTAAAGACCTCGACGGAGATTCCGAATCCGGCATCTTCGGCGCAGCCCGTGCCGCTAGAGTCGCCAGATCAGGGGACGATGGCGCTGGAGTCGCGGCTGTACATTCGGCGGGTGGAGGATGACCGGGCGCTGCGGGCGGTGGATGCGCAGGAAGGTACGGTGATTATTAAGGGTGCGCGGCAGATGGGTAAAAGCTCGCTGCTTAATCGGATGATTTCGGGGGCGGTAGATCGCGACCAGCGGGTGATCTTTTTAGACTTTCAGCTATTTGATCAGCCTGCGCTGGAGAACCGGGAGCGCTTTTTTCGGCAGTTTTGTACGTTTTTGGCAGATGAGCTGGAGCTGCCGAATCGGCTGGATGAGTATTGGGATGTGGATTTGCCGCTGCCAAAAATTTGTACGAGCTATATGGGGCGCTATTTGCTTAAAGGGATTGAGGAGCCGGTGGTGCTGGCGATGGATGAGGTGGATCGGGTGCTGAATACGAGCTTTCGCTCGGACTTTTTTGGCATGTTGCGAAGCTGGCACAATAAGCGGGCAATGAGCAAGCTGTGGCGCAGGTTTAGCCAGGTGCTGGTGATTTCTACCGAGCCGTATCAGCTGATTGAGGATCTTGAATCAGAGTCCGTTTAATGTGGGGCAAACGCTGCGGCTGCAAGATTTTACGGCGGCGCAGGTGGCGGAGCTAAACGAGCGACATGGCCATCCGCTGGGGGCGGGCGAGCTAGATGAGCTGATGCGGCTGTTATCGGGGCAGCCGTATTTGGTGAGGCGGGCGCTTTACCTAACGGCAACGGGTGAATACACGCCCGCTAGCTTTTTTGAGGCGGCGGGAACCGATCAGGGGCCGTTTGGCGGGCATTTGCGGCGGCATTTGTTTCGGCTTAAGGGAAAGGATAATTTGACCGCTGGGCTACAGGAGATTTTGCGGAATAATGCCTGCGCCGATGAGCAGCTTGTGTGGCGACTAGAGGGCGCGGGGTTAGTGAAGAAAGAGGGAATGCGGGTGTTGCCTCGCTGTGAGCTATATACAAAGTATTTTCGCCAGCATTTGTCGTGAGGGCAACGCAGTATGAACAAGCCGAATCCTAGCTTTTATACCGTGGGTGGCCCCGTGCAGGCGGGCGGCGGTGTGTATGTGCCGCGCAAGGCAGATGGTGAGCTGCTGGCGCTTTGCCGAGAGGGGACGTTTGCCTATGTGCTAACGGCAAGGCAGATGGGCAAGAGCAGCCTGATGGTGCGGACGGCGCGGGCGCTGACGGAAGATGGCATTGCGGTGGCGATTGTCGATCTTCAGGGGTCGGGGAAGCTGGTGTCGGTGGATCAGTGGTATCTGAATTTTTTGGTGTCGCTTGAGGAGGCGCTAGAAGAGCAGGATGTGTGGCTGGAAACGAATGTGCGGCGGTGGTGGAAGGAGAATGGTGATTTGGGGCCGTCGAAGCGGTTTTCGCTGTTTGTGGAGAAGGTGCTGCTGGCGGAGGTGAGCGATCGCATTGTTGTTTTTGTCGATGAGATTGATACGACGCTGGGGCTTGAGTTTACGGACGACTTTTTTGTGGCGATTCGCTACTTTTATACGTCGCGGGCGACGAAGCCAGCGTTTGAGCGGCTGTCTTTTGTGCTGATTGGGGTGGCGACGCCGGGGGATTTGATTCAAGACAAACAGCGGACGCCTTTTAACGTGGGGCAGCGGGTGGAGGTAACGGACTTTACCTCGGTAGAGGTGCAGCCTTTGGCGGCGGGGTTGGGGTTGGCTGCGCTAGAAGCGGATCAGGTGATGGAATGGGTGATGGATTGGACGGGAGGGCACCCGTATTTGACGCAGCAGCTGTGTCGGGCGCTGGCGGAAAGAGCGGCGGAAGATGAGCGGATGCAGGGGGCGAGCTGGACGGCGGTGGGGGTGGCAGATGCGGTTGCGGGGACGTTTTTTGGTGAGATGCGGGAGCGGGATAACAACTTGCAGTTTGTGCAGGGGATGCTGACGGACGAGCGGCAGGATATTTATGAGGTGTTGGGGACGTATGGGCTGGTGCGGGCAGGGCGACAGCCGGTGCGAGATGAGGAGCAGTCGCTGGTAAAGTCTCACTTGAAGCTGTCGGGGGTGGTGCGGCGGGATGAGGATAAGACGCTGCGGGTGAGTAACCGGATTTATGAGACGGTGTTTGATGGGGCGTGGGTAAAAGAGAATTTGCCGGTGAACTGGCGAAAGCGGATTCAGCGGTTGCAGGGAGGGATTGCGGCGAGTTTGTTGTTGTTGGGGGTGATGTCGGGGTTTACGGCTTGGGCGCTGAAGGAGCGGGCGCAGGCAGCGGCGCAGCGAGATCGGGCTGAGGGGCTGCTGGCACAGGTAGAAGAACAGAAAGATATTGCTGCAAGGTGAAGCGCAAAATGCTAGGGAAGCTTTAGCGAAAGCAACAGAGCAAGAAAAGATAGCGGGAGAGCGAAGAAAAGAAGCAGAAGCCTCAGAAAAGAAGGCTGAGGAACGGCGCAAAGAAGCAGAAGCTGCTGGGAAAACTGCCGAGGAGCAGCGCAATCAGGCAGAAGTGGCTCGGCAACAGGCGGAGACTGCAAAGCTTACGGAAGCGCAGCAGCGACAGATTGCAGAGCAACGGCAGCAGGAAGCTGAGCAAGCTCAGGCAGGCAGCGAGGGTGGCAACGAAGGCAGAACGTGAAGCTAGGCTGGATGCTGAAGCTGCGACAGCAACCGCAAAGCAAACAACAACAGAATTTCTCTGGCACGACAGCTCGCCGCTCAGGCAGACTCTACCCGACGCTTTCGAGGCAAGCTTGCTGCCCACCAGCATATTGCTCGCAGCTGAATCTAGTCAGCGACTGATACAGGTGAAACAAACACCAATTGACCGAGGAGAGGCTGATCAGGCACTACGTAACTACGCTCTTAAAGCACCTGAAATCAGCCGATTCAACCACGAGCAGGTGTAGTGCGGTGAGTCTTTAGCCCCGATGGTCGCTACGTAGCTACTGCAAGTGATGACAATACGGCCCGAGTGTGGGATATTCAGAGTGGCGCAAGAAATAGCAATCGGCTTCTATCACGATCGAAACGTCAATCAGTGAGCTTTCAGTCCAGATGGACGCTATGTCGCGACTGCGAGTAGAGGCAACACGGCCCGGCTGTGGGACAGCCAGAGCGGCGCAGAGATCGCTCGGCTCAATTACTGATGAGCCGTCAACGCAGTGAGCTTTAGCCCCAGATGGCCGCTATGTAGCGAGTGCGAGGCTGACGGGACGGCCAGGTGTGGGATAGCCATAGCGGCGGAGAAATTATACGGCTCAATCACGACGCGAAGTGTCAACGAGTGAGCTTTAGCCCCGATGGCCGCTATGTAGCGACTGCTAGTTTAGATTCGACGGCCCGAGTGTGGGATAGCCAAAGCGGCGAAGAAATTTCTCGGCTAAATCACGACTCAGGTGTCAGCGCGGTGAGCTTTAGCCCCAATGGACGCTACTGTAGCGACTGCTAGTGCAGATTCGACGGCCCGAGTGTGGGATAGCCAAAGCGGCGAAGAAATTGTTCGACTTAATCACGACTCAGTCGTTAACGCGGTGAGCTTTAGCCCCGATGGCCAGCTATGTCGCAACAGCCAGTGGGGACAATACAGCCACGAGTGTGGGATATCCAAAGCGGCGCAAGAAATCGCTCGGCTGAATCACGATTTCATGTGTTAAAGTGAGCTTTAGCCCCGATGGCCGTACTGTAGTTACTGCTAGTGATGACGATACAGCCCGAGTGTGGGATCCGCCAGAGTGGCACAGAAATTGCTCGGCTTAACTCACGATTCATATGTCAACGCGGTGAGTTTTAGTCCCGATGGCCGTTACGTTGTTACCGCGAGTCAGGACAACACGGCCGGGTGTGGGATAACCCAAAGCGCGTCGAGATTATGACATCGGCTCAATCACGATAAGCCTGATTGATGAGCGCGGTGAGATTTAGCCCCGATGGCCGCATGTGGCTACCGCGAGTGATGATAAGACGGCCAGAGTGTGGGATAGCCAAAGTGGTGAACGAGATTGCTCGACTCAATCACGATGACTGATGTCAGCGCAGTGAGCTTTAGCCCCGATGGCCGCTAGTCGCGACCGCGAGTTAGGATAATACGGCCAGAGTGTGGGATGCCAAAGCGGCGAAGAGATTGCTCGACTCAATCACGATGAATCTGTTATACGCAGTGAGCTTTAGTCCCGATGGCCAGCACTGTTGCGACTGCAAGCGCAGATAATACGGCCCGAGTGTGGGATAGCCAAAGCGGCGAAGAAATAGCCCGGCTCAATCACGATTCAGATGTCATAGCGGTGAGCTTTAGCCCCGATGGCCGCTACTGTGGCGACCGCTAGTGATGACAATACGGCCAGGAGTGTGGGATAGCCAAAGCGGCGAAGAAATTGCCCGACTGAATCACGACGCATTGTTAATGCGGTGAGCTTTAGCCCCGATGGCCGCTATGTCGCTACTGCGAGTACCGACAATACGGCGCAGAGTATGGAATAGCCAGAGCGGTGAAGAAATTGCACGGCTCAATCATGATGATGATGTCAGCGCGGTGAGCTTTAGCCCCGATGGCCGCTATGTCGCCACTGCGAGCTAGAGACAATACGGCCAGAGTATGGGATAGCCAGAGCGGCGACAGAAATTGCTCGACTCAATCACGATGCACTGTCAGCGCGGTGAGTTTTAGCCCCGATGGCCGCTATGTCGCGACTGCGAGTGAGACAATACAGCCCGAGTGTGGGATAGCCAGAGCGGTGCTGAGATTGCACGGCTCAATCACGATGACTATGCTGTTAGCGCAGTGAACTTCAGCCCCGATGGCCGCTATGTGGCGACCGCGAGTGGGATGACTACCAGCCGAAATTCGCTACGTTTTCACCCAAGACGTGCTCACCCAAGCCTGCGATCGACTCACCCGCAACCTCACCCTCGCGCGAATGGCAACGCTATCTCGGTGACACCGAACCCTACCGCAAAACCTGCCCCAACCTCCCCTACCCAGACGACTACGAAGCCGAAACAACAGCCAGCCCAATTTCTAGCCTCTCGCGTTGGATAGGCGATCGTATTACGACAGCCCTTCGATAATTCAGCATCGCGCCAATGCGAAATGCTATCTAATCAGCTGATCAAACTCGTCTTTGGTAAGCTTGCAATCCCGCAAAATCTGAGAAAGTAGACCTCTGCCAAGCGTCTCACTCGAATGTACAGGGACAACCGTTCGACGACCATCTGCATGAGCCAGAATATGGTGGCTCCCTTTTACTCTGGCAACTTCAAAGCCAGCCTGTCGCAGCGCTTTGATGACCTCTTTCCCAGTCAAACTAGGCAACTGGCTCATACCTGTACAGCAACCTTTTGAATCCCTACAAACTCTAACGGTTCAACCACTTCACTCTCAAACTCCAGACAGAGCGATATCGCCTCCTGAATGCGCTGCATCAGTTCATCTAGAGACTTCGCTTGAGTATGACAACCTTGTAGTGCAGGTACTGTCGCTACATAAAAGCCGTCTGCATCCCTTTCAATGACTACGTTAAATTCTCTACTCATCTATCAAAATCCAATTTGACGACCCAACATAGGGATATGATGCTCAACATTATACTGCTTAGCGCCAAGGTGATTGATGTAATGAGCGCGATCGCCTCACCCGCAACCTCACCCGCCGCGAATGGCAACGCTACCTCGGTGACACCGAACCCTACCGCAAAACCTGCCCCAACCTGCTCTACCCAGACGACTACGAAGAAGCCCAAGATACAAACAACAATCTCTCTTCTCTTTCTACTTGGCTGATCGCCCAAGCAAATAGTTTTGTCTCGCTTGGACGATAAAAGCGACAGTCGGCACTTTCCCAAGCAGTCAGCGCAATAATCACAGTAAACTATAGCTAAACTCGCTGCATGGAGAGCACTTTCATGTCTGACTTAAGCTTGAATGAAATCCAGATCAAAAGTCTGATGAAAGCCGCTATTTTAGAAATCTTTCAAGAACGACGCGATCTTTTTCAGGATTTGATTGCTGAAGCCTTAGAAGATATTGCCCTAGTTAAAGCTATCGACGAAGGTAAAGACTCCCCAATTGTTGACCGCGATACTATTTTTTCTATTCTAGAGCAACCAGAATGAAAGTCGAGTTTAGAAAGACTTTTGAGAAGGATCTAAGGAAGCTTCGTGATAAAAATCTGCTTAGCAAAATCAAGTCAGTCATTGAAGCTGTAGAAATCGCTAGCGCTCTAGAAGATGTTACGAGCTTGAAAAAACTTCAAGGCGTAGACGGTTACTTTCGCATTAGGCTAGGTGACTATCGCATTGGACTGTTTTTGTAAGATGAGACTGTACGCTTCATTCGCGTGCTACATCGTAGAGAATTTTATCGCTACTTTCCTTAAATATTTTATTCAGCGAGCCTGCTTCTGTATCATACTGTGGCCTCACCCCGCCTTCCCATAAAAAAGGAGATGACCATCGCCATCTCCCCATACAAGATTATCCTAATACAACAACTAACGGGCTATGCCGTCACAGTTTCTTGCGCAAGCTTATTCTCCCGGCGACGACGGCGATCGCTCTGACGCGTCCCGCCCACCATTTCATACTGACTGCTATCCTTGCCATACTTCATCTTCACCCCCAACAGCACATTCTCCGCTGAAACAGAAAGCTGTCTCTCCATCTTTTGAATTTCGTTAACCGCATCATCTGCTTTTGAAAGCAATGTGTTGTAGTTTTCTATTTTTTGACGAAGAACGTCCACTTCTTTGCCGAACGTATCTGACGTGAAGCCGTTGCCCAAGTCTACTTTAGTCGCAATAGATTTGAGCCCCGATAGGCGCTGTTCGGCTTTGGTCAAAGTGGCGGATGTCTTTTTGCGTCGTGCCATAGTGCACACCTTTTAATAGTGGTGGATATTGCTTGCCAGTATTTGCGTGCTAAGCGCAAGGCGCTAGTTAACAGCTACTGTACTGATATCAAAGTGCCCGTTACTATGAACAAAAATCACATAGGACTTTCAGTAAGATTGCAGAACCTTTAGGCGAGTTACAGAAGCATTAGCTCGCACGGTAGAACGGTGACGAGGAGAAGTAGATACACGCTGGCGTCTGAGAGAACGGCTGCGCTGACTGGAAGCATCACCACGGCGTTTGCGTAAAGCGCGATGACGAATGGAAAGTGTGTCGCGCTATCTAGAACCACTGTGACGCCATCTGGGAGAAGTTTGTACTCGTGTCGGAGAAGTGTTTGCTCGTGTGGGAAAAGGGTTAGCTCGATGGGATAGAGGGCGATCGCATCTTTTGGTATGCGATCGCCCCACCGCTTATACACGCCTTCAAACGCCAACTCAAAGCGTCCGCCTGCCAGCAGCCGAACGCCGAACGCCTCAACCCTTAGACGAAATCACAACAACCCCACGAGTTAACCCTGAAACCGAATCTACGGTATTAACTGCATTCCAAAGATCTTCAACCTCGACCCACACAGGCGGATATTTGTATCGAGACACGTCTAAAATCAGCACCTGATCGGTATCGGCGTTGTAAGCCGCCAGCGGAGAGATATGCCCGCCGCGCTCTTGCCCAATCGAGCGGCGCAGGTAGCCACGATTCCATTCGGGTGCGTTGAAAGGCAAATAGAGACGGGAACACGATGTGAGTAGGTTTCGCATGGGTCAGTGCGCTGATACTGAGTCTTTATTTTGACAGGTGGGCGCGTTCTTTAGATGGGTAGCGCGCGGGTTTTGCAGGCGATCGCCCTATTCTATTTCTCTGAAGCAAAAAGTCCCAGTTTCTATAACTTATTGGAAAAGCGTGAATCAACAACCATTGATGGTTTCGTTTTTCCCAATTCCTTCCTATCTAAAGCCTTGTTCTAAGAGAACTGTTTGATATCCGCAAACGAGAATAATAATACATGCCATCAGACAGAGAGCGCACTGAGCAAAGTATGAAACTATTTATACAGCAATAGCTCAAAGCAACTAACTTCGGAGAATAAGCCTACACATGGTAAGCGCACAACTTAAAAAAATCTTGGTCATTTCGGTCTCTACACTGTCCGCTTTAGGTTTCGTAGCAGCGGTTCCTTTTGCAGCGATCGCTCAAGAAGAAGCCGAAACGCAAATGGGCGTAGACGGTAGTCAGATAAACGTAGACTCTGAAGAAGGCACTGGGCAAGTTGTCCCACCCCCTGCAACCACCGAAGGGATGGAGTCCGATATGGACACCGACATGATGGACTCTGATATGGAAGAAGACATGATGGAGTCCGATATGGATTCTGACATGGACATGGATACCGACATGGACATGGATACCGACATGGATATGGATTCTGATATGGATATGGATTCTGACATGGACTCTGATATGGACATGGATACTGACATGATGGAATCCGATATGGACATGGATTCATCGTCTCCAGCGCCTATGGCGAACCCAGCCGTCACCACACCAGCAACGCCTACCCCTACAGCAGCGCCTGCTTCTAATAGCCCTCGCGCTTTGTGGTAAGCCAATAGCCCCCAGTTAAGCACTATCCCTAAGTAGCGCATAGACAAAGACATCAAAAGCCCGCCGGACATTTATTATCCAGCGGGCTTTTGATGTTTTATAGATGTTTGTAGGGAGGTGAAAGGCGAGCGTGAAAGAAAGCGCTACGGCTCAACAATCACAGGGGTTCCTAGCGCGACGACTTCGTACAGCTCACGAACATCTTCGTTGTACATGCGAATGCAGCCGTGAGAAGCCGCCTGCCCGACAGAATCCCGGTTGGGCGTGCCGTGAAACCCAATCTCGTTAGTGCCGTCTGTCCAAAAGGCAATCCAGCGATCGCCCAGCGGATTATCTGGCCCAGGCGTCATCACGCTGCCATCTAAAGGATTCGTCCAGCCGGGATTAACAAGCTGCGAGTACACCTCATATTCCCCGGTCGGCGTTTCCCAACCCGGTCGCCCAATTGCTACCGGATAGCTGGTTTCAAGCGTTTCACCGCGATAGACGTATACTTTGCGATCGCTCAAATTTAGCCGCAGACGCACGGTCTGTTCAGCTTGGTCAGTAGGCTGCTCCACGGCTGGCGTAGTAGCCTCTGTCGGCGTTGAGCTTGCAGGCGGATCGATAACGCTCGGCTCGGCAGCTGGCGCAACCGGGCGGGTATTAACCGTTTCTAGCAGTTCTTGCAGCGTGAGGGGGGGCCGCTCACGAGCCGGTGAAGAAAGCTGAGCCGCCGCACCCGTAGCACCCAGGCTACCGATAAGCAAACTCCCTAAGCCAACCGTTAGCCCTCTACGAACAAGGCCACAGCGACGAGATAAATTAAAAGATGTAGGCAAAATCAAGGCTATAGAGATGGGCGAAAAGGCATAAGAACATAGTAGTCCTTACTTACAATATAGTCTGTATAAATATTGACTCGATCTGCCGTTGGTGCAGTGTCAACGCTAAAAATATCGCGCGTCAGCTTTTCAGTTTCGCGATCGCATGCGCACCGTAAACGCTACTTGCGGTAGATGATGCGATCGTCTCAGGCCTCTATCTTTAGAACGATATGAGGGAGAGCAAAAAATGACGCTAATTTTCTCGCTGGTGGGTGGACTGGCGATCGCCCTCATCATCCAACTCTTGTTCGCCAGCTTGGGCATCGCCCTCAGCCTTACCCTGCTCGATCTGTCTCCTAAGCCGCAGCCAGCGACTCAAGAAGACCGTACTCAAAAAAACCGTACTCAAAAAGAGCCTGCTCAAAAAGAGCCTGCTGAGGCTCAATCAAAGTTCTCACTGCCAAAGTTCTCACTGCCAAGATTCTCACTGCCCGTCACGCATCTGGTAGGCTTTGGCATCGCCCTTGGCGTTTCGGGCCTCATTTTCATGACAGCCTTTGTCTCTACAGACTTTAGCGCCATTATTCAGCCGCGCAGAGGTCTTATCTTTGGCGTTATCTTTTGGGCCATTTACTGGACGCTGCTAATTTGGCTAAGCACCACCACCATCGCAGGCATTGTAGACGCCCTGTTTGGTGGCGCGATCGCCAGCATAAAGCAAATCCTCGCCGTCCTTAAAAAGTCTCCTAACGCACCAGAGCCTGACGAAGACTCGGTTCTTCAAGGGCTAGCCACCGAACTTTCACAAATTATAGAGTCACAGCAGGCGCTCCCCGCGCTGCTAGCCAGCCAAAGAGAAACGCTGGTACAAGAGATTAGCGATCGCACCCAGCTCTCTCCTACTCAAACAGAAACCATCCTCACCGACATCACCCCAACAGAACCCGAAGTCTCACCGCCGAGCTATTCCACAGCAAGCTCATCTTCCAGCCTCGTCTCTAAACTTGGATCAACGCTCGATCTCCCTAGCTGGCAGCAGCTTTCGCAAAGAGTCATCGACCAAATAGACTTCTCAGACATAGAGGCGCTGGTGTATCAAATCCCATCGCTACTACAAGAAAAAGCGTCAGCATCTAATTCATCGACTCAAGCAGGCTCTATTTCTAGCGCTATTGAAAACGAAGCTGTTACGAAAGTATCTTTATCCTCATCAGCGGAGCCACCAGAGACAACAGCCGCATCAAAAGCGCCAAAAGAACAAACGGCTATCGACCAAGAAATTCAGAGCAAGTTAATTTCATACTGCCGTTACACCAATATAGACTTACTCACGCCTGAGAACCTGACGGCAAAAATAGAATCACAGCTAGAAGAACACTCTGCTGACTTTGAACACCTTCAGGTAGATATTGCAGCGGTTGAAAACGTTTTATCTAGACGACAGAATTTAGATAGAGATAGTAAGCGGGCGCTTATTGGCGTTTTAGAAGCTGCCGAACATCAAAAGCTGTCAGAGCCAGAACAACGCTCAGCAGAGGCCTCAACTGAAGCAGAAACTGAAACAAAACAAACAGAATCTTACCCTCAAAAGATTCAGCAGGCGCTAGAAAGCTCCGTGCAGGCAGTCGAATGGCAGGAAGTACTAGCCCCTTCACTTAACGGCACGGGTGATTTGGTCAGTCAGATGAAAACGCAGATAGCGCGATACCTGCAAAAGCAAGACAAGCTATCATTTCATCCGGTGCAGATGGCCAAGGATTTGACGCACATCGTGGGACATGGACTGCGATCGCTCCCTCACCCGTCCGACTTGCCTAACCTAGCTGAGCTAGAAACGCTGTGGGACAAAAGCAGCTGGCAGCTGGCTCTAGAAAAGCGAAAAGACCTAACCGTAGATGAAATTCAAGAGATTTTGGCGTGGGGAGAAACCGCCTGGAAGCCCGTCGTAAAACAGGCTGGCATCTGGCTACAAAGCTTGCAGTCTCAAGCAGAGCAGCTGCTGTCGCTGGTAGATAATGCGTCTTTAGATACGTCTTTAGACACGGCTAGAGAAACCATAGTAGAACAGATTGGGCTGGCCAAAGAGAAGCTTGATGAACAAGCCACTGCTATGAAGGCAGAGATTCAAACTCAGGCAGACGCGGCTAGAAAGCAAGGGGCGATCGCAGCCTGGTGGCTCTTTATCGCCCTGTCATTGTCAGGTATGGCTGCGGGCAGCGCAGGATGGCTAGCCGTTCTTTACTAATTGACGGGGTAATTGGCAAGACTCGCAAATCATGAATAATAGAGGGGAATCTATTGAAAGCAGTCTATAAAAGGCCATGAGCTAATGAAATTAGCAGCGATTGATATCGGCACCAACTCCATTCACATGATTGTGGTAAAGGTGCTGCAAAAGCGTAACTTTGAGGTGATTGATCGCGTTAAGGAAATGGCGAAGCTAGGCGTCGGCGTATTTGCCACCAATCGACTGAGCGATCGCGCCTACCAAACCGGGCTCGACACCATTGAGCGCTACGTTCACCTGGCCGAAGAACTCGGCGTAGATGACATTATCACCGCTGCGACTAGCGCCACCCGAGAAGCGCAAAATGGCGAGGCCTTCATGCGCGAAGTTGTCCGCCGCACCGGGATTAGGCCGCGCGTGATTTCGGGAAAGGAGGAGGCAAGGCTAATTTTTTTAGCGGTGAGGAACGCGATCGCTCTAGGAGAAAATGAAAACGCCCTGGTGCTCGACATCGGCGGCGGCAGCACCGAAGCCGTGGTTGGCAATAGAGAAGCCGTTCTTTTTGGCACGAGTATGAAGCTGGGCGTACTTCGTCTGTTAGATATGTTTGAAAGCGCTGACAATGCGGGTGGCGCGATTAGCGAAGAAGCCCGCAGCGTTTTGGAATCGCACATTCGATTTTTATCGCAGAAGGCGATCGCCCAGGCCAAGCAAACCGGCTTTACCCGCGTCATCGGCACCTCTGGCAGCATCCGCACGCTCGGAGAAGCCGCCTACCTAGCCCACAGCGAGCAACCTTTGCAAACGCTCAACGCTCAGGTCGTAAAGCTGAGTGAGCTTGAGGGCATCACCGATAAGCTTGTTTCAATTAAGGCAAGCAAAAGAGAGAAAATTGACGGCATTAGCAGCAAGCGCAGCGATGCCATTCATCTGGGCGGCGTTTTGCTCACGCAGCTGCTACAGATGGCAGAGGTCAAAGAACTCACCCTTTGCGAAGCCTCCTTACGCGAAGGTCTCATTCTCGACTATATCGAAAAGCATTCTCAAAGCATTGCCACCATTTCAGTTGAGCCAGAAGACCTGCGACACCGAAAAGCTGCGCAGCTCGTAGAGAAATACGGTGTGGACTGGGATGTAAACAGTCATATCGCCAATTTGGCACTACAGCTGTTCGATCAGCTACAGGACGTTCATCAGTTCGGCAAGCTAGAAAAGGAGATATTAGAATACGCAGCGCTGTTGCATAATATTGGTCAGTACGTTTCTTTTAAGAGCTATCACAAAACCTCTCGCTACATTCTCAAAAAAGAAAAGCCGCGCGGCTTCATAGACGAAGAGATGCTGCTAATCGGCCACGTTGTACGCTATCACCGCAAGGCCTACCCCAAGTCGAAGCACGGGCAGTTTAAGCGATTGTCTAACAAACAGCAGCGAACTGTTTGGGTATTAGGCGGGCTATTGAGAATTGCGGTGGGTTTAGACAGAGCCAAAAATCAACAGGTTGAATCTGTCTCTTGTTCTATATCAAAGAAGAAGATTGAGATTTTTGTATCAGGCGATGGAGAGCTAGCAATTGAGCTGTGGGCAGCAACGGGCGATCGCGAGATGCTATCGCGTGCGCTATCGCGAGACGTTCATATCGACTCAGCGGCACAGAAGGTGTCAGAACGATCAAAGTAGCAGGGCTTGCAGATACTGGTTGACATATGTTTGACTAATTCTTTCTTGCTCCAAACGCTTGTGATTGTCAGCAAGGTAGCCATACAAGGTTTGTTCGTCAGCAGTTAAAAAGGCAGGTTCTTCCGCGTGCTTTGTCTGTATGCTCACCGCAAATGATTGAAAGCGGCTGTAGGTGAGCTTATCCATCATCACAGACTGCGTTTGGGGGAAGTGCGATCGCACCTGAGCCAAAATCTTAAACCCATCGACATCCATATCACCCCAGTAAAAGATAGGGCATTCTGCGAGCCAGCCGATAGTCTTAAGTCGCCCTACGGCATAGCCCGAGCCGAAAATAGCGACAGCGTTTTCCATAGGCGGCAAGGTGAGAAAAGGCATGACGTTTTCAGAAATGAAGCACCGAGGCTGGCCTAGCTGGAGCTGATTAAAGTCAGAGATAGTTAGGCTAAAGTCTGCGAGCGGAAAGCCGTACTTTTGTTGAATGTCAGCATCTAAAATTCGCAGCCGCAATAGAGGCTCTTGATACCGGATAGAAAATCGCTTTTCAAACGTGTGGCCTTTTCCTTCTACAGATGCCAGCTGGTCATCAGGCAAAATCTCTTCTAGCAGGCTGCCAAGAATATCTTGATGTTCTTCAATGAACTTGGTGTGTACGGCAATCGGCAGCTCTCGCAGATACAAATTAGGCTTTGGATTTTGCTGAAAGTACTGACAGACCTTAAGCAAATCGGGCCAGTCTTGACTATTTTCGATGACCTTGAGCGGAAAGCGATAGATCCAAGAGGCAAGGGCAGGCACCGCAGCAGAAGTCATATCATAGCGGCGCTCGGCCTTCTTTTTAATGTCATCAGGCGTAATCACGATGCGGCCAGCGCGGTCACCGACTCGGAGGCCCTTCTTTTCTGAAACTCTTCAATCGACAGAGAAATCACCTTGGAATAATCACCTTCAGCAGCATTAGAGACTAGGTGCAGCGTGTCGATATAAGATTCGATGACATTAATTTTGCCCATCGGCGTAATTACCAATAGCTGAAGATCTAAACTCCTGAATAGATCCATTGCATAGCGTGCATTGTCATCATCAGAGCGGCCAAAGGCTTCATCAATCACAACAAACCGAAACGTCTTCTGGTTAAGGCTATTTCTGAGGCTGCTACCGTTGCCACGACTGGAGCCGTCGTTTTGAGTCAGGCCAAACTGATAGGCGATCGCACTGGCCAAAATTGTATAGGCTAGCTTCACCTTCTGCCCGCCCGACTTCCCCGAAGAATCCGTGTGGTGCTCCTTTTCCACATCGTCTTCCCGATAGCGCTCGCTCACCGAAAAGTCCAGCCAGTTACGCACATCCGTCACCAGCTTCGTCCACCGATCTTCCGCCTTAAATCGTTCAATCAGGTTCGTGCGAATCCGCTGGAACCGCTCTTCATTATCTTCTGGAGACTGATGCGCCACGTCTCCTAAGCAATATTTCAGGCTCTCCTTAAAGTCTCTAATCTCGCGACTTTTCGTCTTTTCACACCGCAGCTCAATGTAAGTAGAATCGGTGTAGTCAATCTGCCGAAGCGACTCGTTTAGATCATGAATCGCAAACTCTATCTCTTCTTCCTGCTTCTCCAAATCACTTTTGAACATAGAGAAGGTTTTAATCACCGTGTCATTCATCAACAGCTTGAAGCGCTTTTCATGCTGAGGCAAATCGTCCTGCTCAATCTTCTTTTTCAGCGCCAGATACTCATCTAAATACTGATAGTCATCGCCCAGTTCCATCGTCGCTTCAACAAATTCAGCCTTGAACTTAGCAAGGCACCGACCAATGGCATTTTTCACCTCTCCCTGCTGCTGTTCGCGCCGCCTGAGCAAGGCCTGCAACGCATCTTTCATATCGGCTGCGTCGTCTGCGATAGTCTCTAGCGTCAGCCTGTAAGTTTTAAGTTTTTTCGCATGCTTTTTCGCAAACGCTTCAAGTTCATCGGCAGGTACAGTTTCTAAAAGTATGCTGCACTGCTCCTGCGCCTTTGCATTCGCCTGCTGACGGTCTGTAAGCGATCGCGCCTCCGCAACCGCCCGATCTCGCGCTTCACTCGTCTGCGCCAGCTCCTCCTGCACCGCCTTTAGCTGCGCTTCCAGTTTTTTAAGCTTGTCAGACCCTTCCTCCAGCTGCTGCTTTTGCTGCAACCGTTCCTGGCGATCGCCCTCAGCCTTTTCCCAGTCAATCTCAGCAAAATCCGCAAACCGCATAAAGTCTTGCAGCCACGACCTTTGCGTTTCCCGCTGAGCCCGCTGCTGCTCTAGCTTTTTGATCGCCGCTACAATCTTGCCAAGCTGCTGATCAACAGCCTTAAGATCGTCTTCTAAGGCCTTAATTTTGCTCGCATTGTTCCAGCCCAAAATGTATCGACTGCGGTTGTCAATCCGCGAGCTGTCATCTTTTTCATGCCGCCCTTTGCCATGCTTAATCAAGCCCGACTGCGTAATCGCCCGTTTCTCTCGCTGAAACTGTTCAATATCTTTGCAGCACAGATAGTTAAACTGCTGCGTCAGCTGCTCTCTGAGCCATTCAAAAAACGTATCCTCTTGCTTTACCTGTAGCTTGGCCGGAATCAGATTTGGCTCAGACCCTCTTTGGGTTGGATTGGGCGCAATCGGCGTCACCTTGTAATACACCAAACGCCCCCGCAAGTTAGTCTCGTTCACGTAAGCATTCACGGCTAAATAGTGCGTTTCAGGCACGAGCAAGCACAGGCCAAAGCCTCGCAGCAGCCTTTCAATCGCACCTTCCCAGGCTTTTTCTTCAGAGCGCACCTGAAGCAGCTCGCCCACAAAGGGAAGATCGGTATCTTTGAGGTTGAGGGCTTCGGTAAGGCGATCGCGAATATCCAAGTTCTGCTTAGGAATCTGGCTCTTGCGGCTGCGCAGAGAAGTGAGTTCTTCATCTAGCTGAAGCCGCTGTTTTTCTAGCTCAGACTGCTGTAGCTTCTGCGCATCTCTTTGCGTCACAATCTCAGCAAGCGCGGCGCTAATGGTTGTCCCGAGCGCTTCACCTTTCTCTCGGTTCGCGTAAAAGGTGTCATTGTCACTGTAGGCCTTAAGCTCCAGCCGCTCTGCCAAATCATCGTAGCTTTTAGCAACAGATTTCTTTTGACTCACCGCTTTTTGAATCTGTTCTATTTCCTGCTTTAGCGCCTTCAGCCTTTGGCCAATGCTGTCCTGCTGAATGGCAAATTCGAGATCTTTCTCCTGCTGGCGCTGGGTTTTCAACAGGCGATCGCATTCCTCCTTGGCATTTTGCGATCGCCCCAAATCCCGCTCAATCTCCCTCAGCTCATCGGCCAGCAGCGCCAGCTTCTGAGCCGCAAAAAAAGCCGGTGCCACCACCTTCGCCCGCTCTAGCGACCCCACCTCACGCGCCAGCTTTTGGTACTTTTCAGCATCTTTCGTCAGCGGCATCAGCGCCTCAAGCTGTTCACGCGCCTTTTTAATCGCCGTATGCGAAATCGTCAGGTTCTCATACCCCTGCTGCAATCCCTCAATTTTGGGGCGCATATCCTCAGCTTCTAGCATGTGGTCGCGCACAAACTTATTGAGCCCGTCAATCTCTTTAATGCTCACCGTCTGATTAAACAAATCGAGCGCCTTATCAGAAGAGAGTCCAAACCGCCTGCGAAACTGCAACGCATAGGTTGAAAAGTTATCAAACAGCTCAACGTCATTCTCTTTGAGCGTCTTTTTGAGCACCGAGACAGACTTACACTGGGTAAAGTACTCCATCTTTAGCTCGTCATCCGCGATCGCAAAAAACTTCCGCACGCTGCCCTTATCCATCCACAGCACCTGCGCCAAAGACACGTCTTTGTGCAAAGACACATCGGCAAAGTAGGCCAGCAGTACCGAAATTTCACCCTTCTCTCTTAAAAACTTAGACTTAGACTCATACCCTTCTTCCGACCGCGTACGCGCATACGCCCCCTGCACATAGCTCTTCTCATTTCTCTCCTTCTTTTTGCCCGCATCACCCGACGCCTGATTGTAGTTTCGCCCCCGATTCGGCACCAGCAGCGTCAGCAGGCCATCTACCAGCGTAGACTTCCCTGAGCCATTCGCCCCGGTGAGCAAAGACGTCCCGCCCGACAAATCCAGAGACCAGGGCCGCTGGTCAAACGTCCCCCAGTTCAGCACTTCTAGCCGCTGCAAGCGAAAGCCCGTCAGCGTCTCTTTGCTAGCGTCAAAGCCGTTCGCTTCAGAGCAAATTGGCCGTTAAGTCAGTCACTAAATCGGTCGTCAAGTCAGTCGTCCTCAAGGGCATTTGCATAGTTCTCCAGCTTTTGCTTTAACCGCTCCAACATTTCAGCGTCAATTTTGGCTTTTATAATCGGGCGCACTTCATAATTATCTTCCGAACCTGACAGGGGCTGCAAAAAGCCCATATCTTTCACCGCCGCATTCACCAGCCGTTTCACATCGCTCCGAAACTTAGCCTCATTATTCTCCTCTGGCAAATAAGGCGCAAGCATATCGCGCAGCTCCTCCAGACTCATCACCAGCCGCCCGGTATCGTCACTCGCATCAAACTGTCTAAGCTGCTCGCGCAACAGGACGTAAAATACGGTCGCCTTGAAGCTAAGGCGGTGGCGGATAGTGAGCCGAGGCAGGCGATCGCCTGGCGGATCGTCAGGGTCAGGATCGGGCTGCTCTAAAAAAGCAAAGCCTTGGGTCTCATAGTTCTGCACTCGCAGGCCAATTTTGCCGAAGTACTCGCTCACGGGCGTCAGATAGCTTTGCAGCTGATCCCAATAGGGCGAATCGTCGCTATACACCACGCCTTGCAGCAGCTTAATGACAACAGGTGCGTAGGGCGGCGGACTCTCAGGCGACATGACAACAGCGCTCACTTTATTTATTGATCTTATTGATATTGTCGGTCTTATCGGTCTTATCGGTCTTGTTGATCTTATCGGTGAAAAACGACTTGGGGCAGCGTCAGCGTCAGCGTTGCCTTAGCGTCTACGCCCTCAATCGTCACTAAGTCAATAGTACTAGAACTTACAGAATGTCGTTCAGACCTGGTAGCAAGCGACAGATAGCCCACCACTTCCGGCAGACCTTTCGTAATCGGATAGAGATCCATTAGCTCAGTCAGCGCAATTTTAGATCGATCTTCTAGCTCGCGATCAATCCGCTGCGCTAGCAAGGCTTCATCCACATAAAACTGCTGCGCTAGCTCGTCTAGTTCCGCCTCTAGCGCATCGTCATCGACCTCCGCAAAGTCCATCTCTGAAAACGTCGGCACCTCACTCTCTTCTAACGGATGCAAAGGCCGCTCCATCACCAGATTAATATTGGGATCTCCCTCTAGCGTCCAAAAACTTCGCTCATCTACAGCGCTGCTAGCCACCCGTCGAGACAGTCGCTGCACCTCTACAATCAACTCTGCTACCCGCCGATTCTCTCGCATATTGCGCTCATCTAGCATCTGTCGCAGCTTTTCAGTTAGCCGGTGGTTAGACTGCACAATGTGATCGGCGGAGTTGAGCAGGTTGCGGACAATGCGCCGTAAAAAGCCCTGGTTTCGGGTGAGCGATCGCAATGCATTCAGCTCATACACCTCCGCAATTGTGTCCTTCAGCTCCCGCTGCTTACTCTCCGACATTAAGAACCTAAAAAAGGTCTCAAAGCTCCGCCCCTGATCGGACTCTTTCAGCGCCTCATCAGCATCTAGCACCCGCCCCACCACCGTTCCCCTACGGCTGCCAACCTCTAGCTGCGCCTCTTGCACCTTACGCGTCAGATCTCGAAAATTCTGCTCCACCGCCCGAAAGTCACTCATCAGCTGGCGCGTCATGCTATTGGCCGACATAAACCGCTCTCTCAGCTGCGTTTCATTAAACGAATCCACCTCACCCGTCTGGCGAATATCATCGATCTCCTGCTGAATTTTCGCCTTATCCTGCTCCAGCTGCGCAATGCGATCTTCCACGTTGATCGTACTGCCTTCTTTAATCTCTTTAAGCAGCCCCAAAATCTGTAAAAAGCGAGACTCTGTACCAATAAACGCATCTCGCTGCTGTAAGTCTTCCAGCCATGCGATCGCCTTTTCCGTCTCAGGCGTCAGGCTAAACACCGGCTCATCTGAGGCCTCACCCGTCCTCTCAAACGTTTTCCTCAGCCACTGCGCATTGCACCAGTCATTCAAATACTCCTTAGCCCCCTTCCACCCCCGCTCCGGATAGCTTTCCTGCAAATACAGTCAGGTAGTCCTCCAGCTTTTCCTCCAGCTCCAGCTGCGCCACCGAAACCCGATGCGCCACCTTAAACTGCTTGTGCAAAAAGCTCACCACAAACGCAGCATTCGGACTCTTCACCAGCTTCAGCGTCGGTGACGTCTCCACCTCATACTTAATTTGCTCGTAGTCCATAAAAAATATTAGGGTTTGATATCAAGAGTCAGAGACTGCGTTAGGCGTTGCTTTCGATTCTCGTTACATTAGAAAGTGACTTACAAAATCATATATTCCTATGCAGCCTACGGCTCCTATTAATCAGGATCTAGTTTTAGTTGGCGGTGGACATAGCCATGCGCTAGTGCTGCGAAAAATGGGGATGAGCCCTTGGCCAGCCGATGTCCGCCTCACGCTGATCACAAATTTAGCGGACACGCCTTATTCAGGGATGTTGCCCTGCCACATCTCAGGACTGTACGACTTTGATACGGCGCATATCGACCTTAGGCCGCTGACGCGCTTTGCCAACTGTCGGCTAATTATGGACGAGATGGTTGGGCTAGATAGCGCGAAGCAAAAAATCCTTTGCCGTAGCCATCCGCCTATCGCCTACGACACGCTTTCTATTGACATTGGCAGTACGCCAACAAAGTCACAGGTTCCAGGCGCAGCAGAACACGCTATTCCAGCTAAACCTGTTCCCAAGTTGTTGAAAGCCTGGAATAAATATCTCAGCAGCGTTGAAGAAAGACTATCGGACAATTCACAATCGACAGCAACTATCAGTATTGTCGGCGGGGGCGTGGGCGGTGTGGAGATGGCCTTTGCAATGCAAACGCGCCTGCAACAGCTGATAAAGCATCCTCAACAGATTGCTGTTCATATTTTTCAGCGGGGGCCGCACTTGGCAAAAGGGCGCAACCGATGGACGCAGCGGATGGTGGAGAAAATGTGCAAGGAACGAAATATCCGGGTGCATACCGGCGAGACGGTGTGTGAGGTGACAGCAGAGGCAGTGCATTGTGAGTCGGGTCTGGTGGTGAAATGCGATCGCACCTTTTGGGTCACCAATGCCAGCGCGCCTACTTGGTTAAAAGAGAGTGGTCTGACGCTCACAGAAGACGGCTTTTTGGCGGTAGAAGATACGTTACAGACGCGATCGCACTCAAACATCTTTGCAGCAGGCGACGTGGCCACCATGGTCAACCACAAGCGTCCTAAAGCCGGTGTATTCGCCGTCCGCCAAGGCCCACCGCTATACGAGAACCTGAAGCGTTACGTGATGGGCCAGCCGCTGAAGCCGTTTAAGCCCCAAAACCGATATCTCAATATTATTGATACGGATACAGAGAAAGCGATCGCCTCTTGGGGGCCGTTTGCCGTTCATTCCAAATGGTGTCGCGCCTGGAAGAACAGAATTGATCACAAGTTTATGGGTCTGTTCTCTGATTTTCCTGAGATGGCTGAACATAGTCAGGCTTCGACTCCGCTCAGCCTTCGAGAATCTTCTCAACACAGTCATACTCCCCAAATGCACTGCTCCGGCTGCGGCTCCAAAGTCGGGGAGCAGGTGCTCACTCGCGCTTTAGATCGCATTCGAGCCGAAGCCCCAGCAGATAGCGACTGGCCCTATCGCAACAACATTTACGCAGGGCTCGATGCCCCCGATGATGCCGCGATCATCAAAACGCCTTCTGGGAAGCTGGCTGTTCATACGGTCGATCAGTTTCGATCAATCGTGGACGATCCGTTTGTGTTTGGACAAATCTGCGTGAACCACTGCCTGAGCGATCTGTTTGCTATGGGGGCCACCAGCCACAGCGTTTTAGCCCTGGTTACCGTGCCCTATGGCACCGATGCCAAACAAGAAGAGACGCTATATCAGCTGCTTTCTGGCGCGATGAAGGCGATCGCCCAGTCCAAAACGTTCTTAGTCGGGGGCCACACCACCGAAGGGGCAGAGCTTTCACTCGGCTTTGCCTGCAACGGCTGGATAAACCCCGAACAAATATGGCGAAAAAGTGGCATGGCGTTAGGTCAGTCGCTGATCTTGACCAAAGCACTCGGCACCGGCAGTTTGTTTGCCGCTGATATGCAAAAGCAGGCTAAAGGGCGATGGATAGAGAGTGCTGTAGAAAGCATGCTGCTCTCCAATCAAGCTGCTGCGGACTGTTTGAGAAAATACGACGCGACCGCCTGCACCGATGTCACAGGATTTGGACTAGCGGGCCATCTGCTAGAAATGATCTCTGCATCCAACGTCAACGTTAGTCTGAATATCAACGCCCTTGAGCTGTTGCCCGGTGTCGGCAATACGCTGCGAAACGGTCTGGTCAGCTCCCTGCACGAGCGCAACAAGCAGAGTGCAATCAGCCGTATTCAAACGCACTCTATTCATTCATCTTCGCCTGCTTTTCAAGTTCTCTTCGATCCGCAAACGTCAGGGGGACTACTTGCTAGCGTGCCAACAGAACAAGTCGAGCCCTGCCTTAATGCATTGCGCCAGCTAGGCTATACCAGCAGCCAAGCTATTGGGAAAGTCGTCTCCTATCGAGCCGCTACCGAACCGGCGACCAAACCCCTTACAATCGAATAGCCAAACGGCCGTCCAACGATCCTCAAGAGAAACACCTGTGCCTCCAGCGCCCACCACGCCTCAGCTTGCTATCGACCGTTTTTTAGAAGCCCCTGGCCCGATACTGGACGTGCGCAGCCCCGGAGAATATGCGCAGGGCCATATCCCAGATGCGATCAGCTTTCCGCTGTTTAGCGATGATGAGCGGGCCCAGGTGGGAACGTGCTACAAACAAAAGAGTCGTGAGCTAGCGGTGGAGCTAGGGCTTGATTTAGCAGGGCCAAAGTTTGGAGATATGGTTCGTAAGGCTAAGAAAATAGCGCCGGATAGGGTGGTTCGAGTTCACTGCTGGCGTGGGGGCATGCGAAGTGAGGCGATCGCCTGGATGCTCAATCTCGCAGGCTTTAATACAACAACGCTCACGGGCGGCTACAAAGCTTTTCGCCAGTGGGTTCGCCACGCCGTCTCCACGCCTAAAAAGATCGTTCTCCTTGGCGGCATGACCGGCACCGCCAAAACAGATATTCTTCATGCGCTCAAAAATCAAGGTCAGCAGGTGCTCGACTTAGAAGGCTACGCCAATCACCGAGGCAGCAGCTTTGGTGCGGTCTGCCTGCCGCCGCAGCCCAGCACCGAACATTTTGAAAATATGGTGGCCACCGAGTGGCGCACCTTCGAGGCGCAGCGGCCCGTTTGGGTAGAAGCTGAAAGCCGCAGCGTGGGATCTTGTCGCGTGCCGCCAGAGCTATTTGAACAGATGAATGAAGCCTTCGCGCTAGAAATTACGCGCCCGGTGTCAGAAAGGGTGGCGCTGCTGGTTGATATTTACGGTCAGGCCGATCGCGATGAGCTGGTGGCGGCCACTGAGCGAATTCGGAAGCGGTTGGGTGGGGATAGAACACAGGCGGCGATCGCACACATTCAGTCTGGTGATTTGGCTAGCGCGGTGACCATCACGCTTGACTACTACGATCGCGCCTATCGCTATGGACTAGAGCAGCGCGATCGCCCCGTCCCTGAAGTCGATGTCACAGGGCTCTCACCAGAAGCCGCCGCCCAACGACTTCTCCAAGCCTTGCTAAAAGCGTCAGATAGCTAAAAATCTTTAAGCAATGTAACTTGCGCATATTCTTTTCCCCAGCGCCCAAAACATCTGCGCTGGCGGAGCTTCAGCGTGCAGATAAATCTATATGAAGCAAATAAGAAAATCTTTACTCATAGTCGGGAACATCTCACCTACTATTCAAGAATGAGCGAGATTAGAAGAGCATGTATAAATTAATGAATCGTTTCTACGTATATGTATTAGAATCTTTACCATAGCTTCACAATTTTTCTCTAAAAGGAACTGTCGAGTAAGCTAGCAGGCGCAGAGGAGCCCATCAAGTTTCTTGAATCTAACGCTGATTTGATAAACCGCTCGGGAATCTTAAATCATTCAATCCTTCACTCTTAAGTCAATGGCTACTGCATATTGGACTGTTGCTACAATCACGTTTGCTGTCATCCTTAGCGCTTTTTTAAGAGATCAGGCAACGCGAAAAATTAGTGGAAAAGCATGGGCTTTTATTGCGATCGCCACCCTGCTGTGGCCCATTACGCTTCCCTTCATTATCAGTAGCAAAATTCGTACGACAAAAGCCCGCCAGCAATCCAAAGAAAGAGTCGCTAGCAAAGAATCTGCCAAGCTCATTAACGCGCTGCACCCGGCCTCAGCTACCAGCGAATCTTAAGTCGGTGCCCTATTCCACTAAGCCGTAGCCTCTATAGTCGCAGCCTTAAGCAGCAGGCAACGCCGCTTCCATTGCCTGCTGCGCTTCAGCCAAATGTTTCACCAAAGTTGTCTTCGGTAGCGGCCCTTCTAAATGATCCCACGGCAGCACCCGATCTGTGGGCCACTCGTCATGTACGTAAAAATCTAACGGCGGCAGCGTACCCTTTAGCGTTTTGAAAGCGCGACGGTAGCTGCCCAAAGTATCGCCATAGCCTCTCGTGAGTTCCAGCAGATCGGCTAGGCGGCGATCGCCCCGAGAAATCAACGCCTGAATCACCGACCAGCTATAGCTCTCAGGCCGAAAATCAATGCCCGCTGGCCGCAGCCGCTTCTGCAAAAACTTTAGCCGCTTCTCAGCCTGCCGGTTCACGCCATACCACTGAAACGGCGTGTGCCCTTTGGGCACGAACGTAGAGCACCCCAGCGTAAATCGCAGCCCCGGTACCTTCTTCTTAAGCCCAATCATCAGCTCAGCCGTCTGCGCCAAATCATCTTCGGTTTCTCCCGGCACGCCCGCCATTCCATACAGCTTCAGCGCCTTTAGTCCGCCCGCTTTAGCCTGCTCAGCTGCCGCCGTAATCTCAGCCGTATCCAGCTTTTTATTCACAATATCGCGCACCCTTTGCGAGCCGCTTTCAATCGCGATCGTAATCGAGCGGGCGTCATGCTTCACCAGCGTCTCAGCCAGCTTTTGGTTCACCGTATTTGTCCGCACAGACGACATACTCACGCGCACATCGTCATACTCAGGCCGGTTAATATAGTCCAGCAACGCCTCAAATTCAGGATGCTGCGTAATCGAAGCACCAAGCAGTCCCAACCTCCGAGTCTTTTCCAGTCCCTTTTCAATCGCAGGCATCAAAGACGCCTCCACACTCGCCGCTCTAAATGGCAGCGTTAAGTAGCTCGCGAGGCAAAACCGACACATCTCCGGGCAGCTGCGCACCACCTCCACCATAAAAATATTTTCCCAAGCCGCCTTCTCAGTCACCACCGTCGAAGCCGACAGCACATTCCCGCGATAGGTCTGCTTTTTCACCGTCGCAGGCACATCGCTATCAACCGGCAAAATAGAGTGCAACGGCCCGTCCGCACTTTCGTAAGTCACCTCATACAGCGAAGGAATATACACGCCCGGCACCTGAGCAAGCGCCTTTAGCTGACGAGCGCGATCGGCCTTTCTCACCTGCTGATAGGCATCCAAAAAGTCATACAGCAGCGTTTCGCCATCGCCTAGCAAAATCACATCGAAAAAAGCTGAAAACGGCTCTGGGTTTGCCGTCAAGACTGGCCCGCCGCCAAACACCAGCGGATGGGCATCCGTTCTCTCTATTGCCCGCAGCGGCACATCCTGATCTTCCAATAGATTCAGAATATTAACGTAGTCTAGCTCCCAAGAAAGCGAAAATCCTATCAGCTCAGCCTGCGCAGGCAATGGCTCACGCACATCAGTAAACAGCCTGCTCACGTCTACGTCTGAGCGCTGCGACAGCATCGCCCATACGACCTGGTAACCCAAACTAGTAATGCCGACGCTGTACTCATTAGGGAAAGCAAAAACTAGTCTGATGGCATCGTCTTGAGGCACAGCAGACGTAAATAAACGTTTCTCAAGAGAGAAGACCGAATTAGACACAGATACAACAGGCGGGTAGAGAATAGAAGAGGCTTATGGATTCTAGCCTAAACGTCAAAAAGCAGAGGCTACGTACCCCTGCTTTTCAATGTCTTTGATAGCTCTTTAGAGCTACGTTTTAGAGTTCAAGAGTCTAGTCTTTCCACTTGGAAGCGACTAGCTCAGCTAGGTCAACAACGCGCTGGGAGTAGCCCCACTCGTTGTCGTACCAAGCAATCACCTTGATCATATCGCCATCCATCACCAGCGATAGCTGAGAGTCAATAGTGGCTGATTCGTTTGTTTTACGGAAGTCAACTGAAACCAAAGGCTCATCGGTGTAGCCCAAGATGCCTTTCATCGTGGTCTCAGACGCTTTTTTAAGAACGTCGTTGAGTTCTTCAGTAATTGTCTTTTTGCTTACCTGAGCAACCAAGTCAACAATAGAAACGTTAGGCGTAGGTACGCGCAGTGCAATACCGTTTAGCTTGCCTGCCATTTCAGGAATAACTAAGGCAACTGCTTTAGCTGCACCTGTCGTGGTTGGAACAATGTTGACCGCAGCGGCTCTGGCACGGCGTAAGTCACGATGGCTTGCATCCAAAATGCGCTGGTCGCCTGTGTAGCTGTGCGTGGTGGTCATTGTGCCTTTGACGATGCCAAAGTTATCGTTGATAACTTTTACAACCGGTGCGAGGCAGTTAGTAGTACAGCTGGCGTTACTCACAACGTTTTGCTTGTCGTGCTCGTAGTCCTGATCGTTTACGCCCATGACGTAGGTGCCTACGTGGCCACCTTTGCCGGGTGCTGTAATCAGTACTTTTTTAGCGCCTGCTTCAATGTGGCGAGAAGCGCCTTCTTCACTGTTGAAAACGCCAGTAGATTCAATCACCAAATCAATGCCCCAGTCTTTCCAGGGAAGATTGCTAGGATTGCGATCCGAGTAGCATTTGATGACGTTGCCGTTGACTGTCATGGTGTTGGCATCGTAGGAGATGTCAGCATCTAGGCGACCCAGCAAGGAATCGTATTTCAACAGGTGAGTGTTGATTCTCGGATCGGATGTGTTGTTGACGGCAACTAAATCTAGGTTGCTGTTTTCACGGGTCAACCAACACCGTAAGAAGTTCCGGCCAATTCGTCCAAAACCATTGATCGCTACTCTAACCACTGCGCGTTAACCTCGTGTCTTTAGAAATAGAAGGGGTATCGAAAAAAAATGTAAGTATCAAGTAAAGCCTTGATTAAGCGTACTTATCATATCGCATTGCCGTACCCTTCAAGTCCGCGCACAGTGAGTTTTTATACGCGCTTGCAGTCGCCTTGGTGTCTTTGCAGGGTCGTTAGGCAGTGGCTAAAGATCCTGCTATGATACGCCTGATTAAGATGACGTGCTACGGCTTGAGAGGAAGTTAAACATGCTGAATTCAGTGGATTTCAGCGGTAAGCCATTCCATTTTATTGGGATTGGTGGAATCGGAATGTCAGCCTTGGCGCATGTACTGGCCTGCCGAGGATTGCCGGTGTCGGGCTCGGATTTGCGCTTGAGCCATATTACTCGGCGGCTAGAGGAGAAGGGCGCGCACATCTTTAATCAGCAGCAAGCAGAAAATCTGTCTTTTTTTACGGGCCAAACGACGCCGGATGCGGCTGGGCTAAGAACGCAGAAGCTGCCTCAGGTAGTGTGTTCTACAGCCATTAGCAAGAGCAATGCGGAGTATCAAGAGGCGATCGCACTCGGCTGTCCTATTTTTCATCGCTCGGATATATTAGCGGCGCTGATGAATGAGAAAAAGGGGATTGCGATCGCGGGCACGCATGGCAAAACGACCACAAGCAGCATCACCGGCTATTTGCTGCTTAAAGCTGGGGTAGACCCAACTATTATTATCGGCGGTGAGGTTAGCACCTGGTCAGGGAATGCCTACCTGGGCCAAAGTGACTACGTTGTAGCCGAAGCAGATGAGTCAGACGGTTCGCTGGTAAAGCTCTCTTCTTACATTGGCGTAATTACCAATATTGAGCTAGATCACCCCGACCACTACAGCAGCCTCGATCAGGTTGTAGAGATTTTTGATAAGTTTGTCAGTCAGTGTGAAACGGTGATTGGCAGCATTGACTGTCCGACGGTGCGCGAGCTTCTATTCGAAGGGCCTCGCCAACGCATTAAACCCGACATTTCCTATAGCCTAGAGCCCAACTCCGGCGCAGACTACATTGCTAAAAACATTCGAGAAGCAGCTGATGGCACCACCGCTGAAGTGTGGGAGCGCGGCGAAAAGCTGGGTGAGCTGATGGCACCGCTGCTGGGCCTGCACAACTTAAGTAATGTTCTGGCCGCAGTGGCCGTCGCCCGAAAGCTGGGTGTGGACTTTGAGGCGATCGCCACTCACCTCCCTAACTTTGGCGGCGCGCGTCGTCGATTTGAGCATCGTGGCTTTTACAACGACATCTTATTTATTGACGACTACGCCCACCACCCCAGTGAAGTGCTGGCAACGCTCGCAGCCGCTCAGGTTCAGCGCAGCGGTTCGCTGGCCTCAGGCATTGATCGCAAGGTGGTGGCTGTTTTTCAGCCACACCGCTACAGCCGAGCATCCACGCTATTAGACGAATTTGCTACAGCGTTTGATGAAGCCGATCGGGTGCTAGTAACTGACATTTATAGCGCAGGGGAAACTAATAAGTCGGGGATTACGGGCGAACAGGTGAAAGAGGCGATCGCTCAGCATCAGCCCAACACCGAATATCACGGCAGCCTGGAAGCCGTGAAGCAAGCGCTTAAAACCAGCCTCAGGCCTGGAGATATCGTCATATTCCTGACCGCAGGCAACCTCAACCAGGTGATTCCAGAGGTTATGGAAGCCTACCAAGGTGCGCCACGGCCTGAAGTAGCGCTCACTTAAAAGCCATGACCCAAGATCTTACCAACCTGGCTTCCAGAACTGCTGAGTTTGGCTTTGAGTGCAAGCAAGCAGCCTCACTCGCTAAGCTCACGACCTTTCGAGTGGGCGGCAATGCCGAGTACCTGACGCTGCCTAAAACGGTCGAACAGCTGAAGGCGGCGCTGCGCTGGGGACACGCTGAAGGTCTGCCGATTACGATGCTAGGCGCTGGTTCTAACTTATTGATTAGCGATCGCGGTCTCCCCGGACTCGTTATTTGCACCCGCGCCCTGCGCCATAGTGAATTTGATGAAAGCACTGGCAGAGTGGTTGCCGCTGCTGGCGAACCCTGGTCTTCACTAGCCTGGAAAGCAGCCCGGCACGGCCTCAAAGGATTCGAGTGGACAATTGGCATTCCAGGAACGGTCGGCGGCGCGGTGGTGATGAACGCCGGAGCGCATGGGGGAGAAACGGCTGATATTTTAGTAGACGCTGAGGTTGCTAGCCCAGATGGCACAGTGACGACGTTAAGGCCAGAGGATTTGGGCTTTCGCTATCGAACATCGGATCTTCAGGGGAGCGATTCTCCTAAGGAGAGGCTGCGCCAACGCATTGTCACCACCGCCACCTTTCAGCTCAGCCCCGGCCATCACCCGGCTGACATCAAAGCAGCCACCGCCACCGACCTCAAGTCCCGTCGCGAAACCCAGCCGTACCACCTACCCAACTGCGGCAGCGTTTTTCGCAATCCGCCGGGGAACAGCGCCGGACGCTTAATAGAACAGGCTGGGCTCAAAGGGCATCAGATCGGCCAAGCCCAGACCTCTACGCTCCACGCTAACTTCATCGTCAATCTTGGCGGTGCTAAAGCCAGCGATGTACTCGCGCTCATTCGTCACACTCAAGCCGTTATCTACGAGCGCAACGGCATTGAGCTGAAAACAGAGGTGAAAATTATCGGTGAATTTTAAAGACTATTACCAACAAGCCTAGTGGCTGAGCGGAGTCGTCGGCTTGTCTTCTCCTTGCCTTCTCGCAGCGTAGTCACTTCCTGCCCAACCGAACACTCAGTGCTATAGTTTGACAGTTAATTTATTCTTAACTCCATCAAACCATGACTAAAGGGCAAGGATTCGGGTTCGGCCTCGGCAAAATGAAAGAGCTTAAAGAAGCCTTTCAAAAAGCGCAGCAGGTGCAAGAGGGCGCTCAGCGTTTGCAGCTAGAGCTAGAGCAGATGGAAATTGAAGGCACCGCAGGCGGCGGCATGGTCACTGTCACCATGAGCGGCAATCAAGAGCCTCGTAACGTGACGATTTCAGAAGATGCGCTTAAAGAAGGTGCAGACGTTCTTTCTGATTTGGTGAAAGCAGCCATGTTAGACGCCTACAACAAATCCACCGCCACCATGCGCGAACAGATGGAAGAGCTAACGGGAGGCTTGAACCTACCAGGTCTATAAGCCGTTCTTTAATTCAACAGATTCTTTTCTTGCTTTGCTATGGTCACCCGACTTCTCTTTGTTTGCTTAGGCAATATCTGTCGTTCTCCGTCGGCAGAGAACATTATGAACCACCTGATCAAACAGCAGGGAGTGGAAGATTTAGTAACCTGTGATTCAGCCGGTACGGCAAGCTATCACGTCGGCAGCGCGCCTGATCGGCGGATGAATATGGCCGCGGGGCGTCAGGGTATTACCCTTACCGGCAGCGCGCGCCAGTTCATCGCCGCAGACTTTGAGCGCTTCGATTTAATTTTGGCCATGGATCGCAGTAACTACCACGACATCTTATCTTTAGACGACAAAGGCCAGTACGTAGGCAAGGTAAAGCTCATGTGCGAGTTTGCCACTAGCCACAGTGACGAAGAAGTCCCTGATCCGTATTATGGCGGTGAGGCTGGCTTTGACTACGTTATTAGCCTTCTAACGGATGCTTGCCAGAATTTGTTGAACAGCATCATCAGCTAAAAAATGAGTGGCAAAAGACGGCTGTAAGCTAAGCAATCGTCTTCAGCGCCGTCTTGACAAGTCGTAGAAGTACGAGACTTTTTAATCACAAACCACACAAACGCTATTCAATACTTATCACGATGCAGGTGGTCTAGTGGCTGCATTATTCTTTAGTGGTGATAAGACACGATTTAAAGACGGTTTTTCTAATTTTAACGACTCAACAATAGGGTTGGTTCATTGATGTTGAGACCTCTTTTCAAAGCTATGTAAACCAGCATAGAAAACTGTTTCATAGCTATTAATTCTTTACTAAAGACAATAGTAAAAGAAAATATAGAGAACGTTGAAATAATCAGCATGGCACTGCATTATTGAGAAATCAGCTGACATACATTTTCTACTCAGGCAGTATTACTATCAGGCCGTAGATTATTTAACAGCGCATGTCCTGATCATATTTGGACAGAACTTTGTCAAATCCACCAACCGTATCTACTTCAGCACCTGGCCATACAGGTCGTGTTTTAATTGTCGATGATACCTCTACTAATCGATTTATTCTCACGAAGCTCCTCACTCAAAAAGGCTACGAAGTCTACGCAGCGAAAGACGGCGAAACGGCGTTAGCGATCGCACAAAAACAACATCCCACCGTCATTTTGCTTGACATTATGATGCCAGGAATGGATGGCTATACCGTCTGCAAGCAGCTCCAGGCCAATCCCACAACGGCAGCCATTCCGGTCATTTTCTTAAGCGCTTTAGACGACCCGCTCGACAAGGTGCAGGCGTTTCAGAATGGCGCGGCTGACTACGTGACCAAGCCTTTTCAAGCAGAAGAAGTGCTCGCTCGCATACGACACCAAATTGAGTTGAGAATTGACCGGCAAACGCAGCAAAGGCAGCATCAGGCGCTAGAGCAGCAGGTGCAAGAACGCACTCATTTGCTCAAAATAGCAAACTCTCAGCTATTGGAAGGCACGCTGACCGACCGGCTAACGCGATTGCCCAATCGATTGGCGTTTGTGAAGCGACTGAGCAAGGTCATGGCACATGCAAATACGCATCCAGAGGCGCATTTTGCCGTGGTGTTTTTTGACTGCGACCGATTTAAACGCATTAACGACTCACTGGGACATAGGGTCGGTGACCAGCTGCTCAAAAGCGTATCCAGACGACTGTTTAAACTTCAGCGTGAGCAGGGCGTTATCGATACTGTGGCTAGGTTTGGTGGCGATGAGTTTGCGCTACTGCTGGCTAATATTGATGACGCGGCAGCGGTAGAGGCGATCGCAGAGGAAGTCCTACAAACGCTGTCTGCGCCCTTTGCTCTGGCCGGACGTGAGATTTTTATTGATGCCAGCCTTGGCCTAGTGTGGGGCGACTTAAGCTACGACGCAGCTGAGCACCTACTGCGCGACGCCGACGTAGCGATGTATCGGGCAAAAGAGTGCAACTGTGGCTATTACTGCTGGTTTGAATCAGATATGCACAGCAGGCAGGTGCATTTGCTTCAGCTAGAAACGGACTTGCGACTCGCGCTTGAGCGAGGAGAATTTGAGATTCACTACCAGCCTATTGTCGATCTTTATCAGTTAGAGATTGTTGGATTTGAAGCCCTTGTCCGCTGGCAGCATCCGACCAAAGGATTAGTTCTACCTAACGATTTTATTGGCTTTGCAGAAGATACCGGCTTGATTGTTCAGCTGGGCGAGCAGGTACTGAAAATGGCCTGTGAAGATGTGGCCAGGTGGGAAGAAGCGGGTGTGATTACGCCTCAAATTACGGTGAGCGTCAACGTCGCTGCCCAGCAGCTTTTACAGCCAGATATTTTAGAGCGCGTTCAGAGCACCATTGACGCAGCAGGTATTGCAGCCCACCGCATCCGGCTTGAGCTGACCGAGCGCTCTATTATCAACAACCGCACGTTTGTCGATGAGGTACTCAAGGCGTTGCAGCGTCGCAATGTGAAAATTAGCATTGATGATTTTGGCACGGGCTATTCGGCGCTGAGCTATCTACATACGCTGCCGGTAAACTGCCTGAAGGTCGATCGCTCTTTTGTCAATCCGATAACGGCTGAGCCAGATAGTCTTGGCGTCGTGCCCCTGATCGTCAATATTGCTAAAACGATGGGAATGCAGGTGATTGCTGAGGGGATTGAGAACTCAGCTCAGCTCAAGCAGCTACAGGCATTAGGCTGCGAGTACGGCCAGGGGTATTTGTTCCAAAAGGCAGTGCCCGCAGATGAGGCGATCGCGCTACTCAATCGTCCAGTCAATAGTTGGAAGCAGTGGACTAGAACGCGCAAAGCTAGAACCGCTGAGCTTCCAACTTTAAAGCAGCGTTCCCAGCGATCGCCCAAGCATGTAAAACCAGAGCAAAGAGTAGGAAAGGCAACCCCTCAGAAGCCACTGGCACTCAAAGCAATCAGCCCAAAGCGCTCTAAAGACGTCACGGCTTAAATACAAAGTCGTAGTCAACGTATTGTCCTAATTCGTAGTTCACAACGACCCAGGCTTCTGGATCGAAGGCTAAAGGATAGGCCTCGCGAGCTGTCGTGGAACCTGCGTTTTCATCACCAGCTTTTTCTTCAGCATCAGCGGCTACCGGCAGCAGGCAGTAGGGCTCGTTGATAAGCGATCGCACCGCAGCGTGGGCCTCACCTTCAGACACGGCTACCAGCTGAGAAAGCTGCCCACGTGAAATTTCCGCACCAGACCTTACCACTTCCTGACAGCTCGTCGCTGGCAGCGGGGTTCCAGTCGTTGGCACAACTGCGAGTAGCGCCAAGGTAGCCACCGATCCACCCGCCCATACAGCCTTACGAGGTGCTCTACACAGAGGTTTTCGCTTTACCTGCCTCTGCACAGGATTAATAGCAGGGTCACGGTCTACCGTTTGATTCACTCTCCTGGAAGGTCGAGGTTGCGACATTGGCTGTCTCCAAAATCTGGCGCTAACACAACTATAGTACACGCGAACTATTTTAATGCAGAATAGTAAAATCTTCTTTAGAGTAAAAGGAGACTTTTCAAAGGGCGTATGTTCCAACAGCGCGCTACACAACACTTTCTATGAATCGCACAATCGTCTGGTTTCGCCGCGACCTCCGAATTAGCGATCACGAACCGCTGTATAAAGCCGCTCGACGTGGCCTAGTGATTCCAGTTTTTATCTTTGACCGAGCGCTGCTGCTGCATCCGGAAACAGGGGCAGGGCGAGTGCGATTTATGCTGAGCTGTCTGAAGTCATTAGATGAAGACCTGCGATCGCGTGGCAGCAGTCTCATTCTTCGAGAAGGCAACCCGGTAGATATTCTCCCGGCCCTAATTAGAGAATCACAGGCTGACGGCATCTATAGCTATCTAGACTTTGAGCGCATCTACGGTCGAGTGCGTGACGCTAATCTCAACCGGGCGCTGGCCAAAGCAGACCTCAAAATTCGCTGGTTTGAGCCTATTGGCAGTCAGCCTGATTTCATGGCTTATCCGCAGTACCGGCAGTTCTGGTACGAGCAAATGAAGCAAGCGCAGGTGCCGACACCGCAGCACATTGGCACGCCTGCTGATATCGCATCAGATAGCCTGCCCGCGCTTGAAAAACTAGGTCACGTTGCCGATGAAAAGTTTATTCCCGACGGTGGGAGTGCGGCGGCGCGACGCTTGCTGGATGCTTTTTATCGCGATCGCAAGGCCGAGCGCTACTACTGGCAAATGTCATATCCTGGCACCAACGCCACCAGCGGCCTTAGTCCATACATTAAGTACGGCGCCATTTCGGTGCGTGAGTGCGCCCAAGCCGTATGGCAATACCAAAACGATCCTCAATGGGCTGGCGACAAACGCGTACAGCGCAGCAGCAGTCATATTATTTCTCGCCTGCGGTGGGGCAGCGGCTTTACGCAGCGCTTTCGCTATCTGCCTCAAATGGAAGTGCGATCGCTCTATACTCCTTTTACCGAAGAAAACCCACAAAACGGTTGGGAACCTTTCAACGTCGAGCTTTACGACGCATGGCGAACGGGCCATACCGGCTTTCCCATTGTTGACGCTGCCGCTCGCTGCCTTCAGGCGACTGGCGGCTGGCTCGCGCTCAACTTCCGCGTCCGCGCTATCTACGCCAGCTTTCTTTGCAACCTCCTTGGCATAGACTGGCGCTACGGCGCGCTTCACTTCATGCGCCATCTTATCGACGGCGACTGCCCCATCGATCACTACCAGTGGGCACAGCAATCAGGCGTCACCCACTGTCTTAATCAGGCCTGGACACGCATCTACAACCCTGAGCAAGAAGCCGTTGACCGCTGCGATCCTGAAGGCCACTTCATCCACCACTGGATGCCTGAACTCGCCCATCTCAAACCCGAGCAGCTCGGCACACCGCCGAAAACCAAAGGCTATATCGCCCCTATATTGGACTATGCTCAAGCTAGAGCCCGCCGTGCCAAACGCCTGCAAGATCTGCGCCACGATGTCATTCACGCCCCGAACGTCTTGCCACTGGTCGCGCGAATGCCTAAAGATGTCACACCGTTCGGTGCAGATTTATTTCCTAGCGAAACCGATTGGGCTAAGCAGCCTATCAAAGGTCTTTATCCCTGCGCGCTCAGCTTAGACGAACTCGACAGCTACCATGCCAAACAGCTTCGCACCTGGCTGGTCGTCAGCAACAGTTGGACAAACGATTCTAGAAAGCAGCCGTTTGCTAAGCGCAAAAATCTTGAAAAGCGCAAAGCTAGGCTGAGCAGCAGGCAGCTTAGCTTATTGGGATAAGAGCGTTCAAATCGTTTAAGAAGAGGCCATAGCCGAGCGGTTGGGCCGAGCAAAAATCATTCGGCCAGCGGAGGTTTGTAGTGCGCCAGTCACGACCACTAGCAAGTCATCACCAATGAAGTCGTGACCTTCTTCAACCACGACCATGGTGCCATCGTTCAAATAGCCAATGCCCTGAGAGGGCTCTTTCCCTTCTTTGAGCACTCTAATTTCAATATCATCGCCAGGTAAGTAAGTCGGTCGAATGGCTTTGGCGAGGTCGTTTATATTGAGAACGTTCACCTGTTGAACGCTGGCAACCTTGTTGAGGTTGTAGTCATTTGTTAACAGCTGGGCGTTCATTTCCTGAGCTAGCTTCACGAGCTTAGAATCGACGGCGCTGATGTCGTCGTAGTCAGCCGGGTCAATCACCACGCGGTCGGGATACTGTTCGCGGATACGGTTGATGATATCTAGGCCACGTCTGCCGCGTGCTCGCTTTTGATCGCTCGCTGAGTCAGCGACACGCTGTAGCTCCTGTAGTACAAATTGAGGCAGCAGCAGCTGACCTTCAATGAAGCCGGTTTCTAGCAAATCCTCAATGCGGCCGTCAATAATACAGCTAGTGTCGAGAACTTTGCTTTTGGCAGGCTTTAGCGTGCCTTCATTGATGAGCATCGTTTCATAGCTGTTCGGATTGATCAGTCGCAAGAGCGCTCTGCCATTTGTTTCGGCCAGTGACATCCCAGAGACTGCAAATAGCAAGCTGCCCATCACAGCGGTTACCGGCTTAACAAAGCCGAATTTTTCAGGGATGGGGAGTAGAAACAGAGGCGCTAACATAAGGTTAGCAATCAATAACCCGATGACTAATCCAACGGCTCTGGCCAACAGCAGGTCAGGCGTCATTTCTTTGATTTGCCGTTCTAGCCGCCGGTAGCTGGTTTGTACAACCAGGCCAGCGCCGACGCCAACAAGCGCGCCAAAGCCAGCCGTTACAGATTCTAGGCCTTCAATGTTAGTGACCTGCTGTAGGGCAGAGTCGGGTAAAAATTCGACGCTGAAGAAGCCAATGCCTGCGCCGGTCAAAACAAATGAAAATACGATCAGTGCGTCGAGCATAGGATAGGGATAAGGCCAGTTAAAGCATTGATGCGGTTATGATTACGGCTATTATAGGGGCTGGCCTTACAATCACTGCCTTTATCGCTTTTTTTGTAATCTTGCTGGCGAGACGTCGCCTCATTCGCTTTTGGTAAAGTCCGCCTACATTCATATCCCCTTTTGCAGACGCCGCTGTTTCTACTGCGATTTTGCAATTTCAGTGGTGGGCGATCGCAAGCGCGGCGACTCCTCTCAAACCATCAGCCAATACGTAGAAACGTTAATTCAAGAGATCAGCGCAACGCCAGTTGAAACATCTTCTCCCTTAGAAACCGTTTTCTTCGGCGGGGGAACACCTTCTCTATTAGCAGTACCTCAGCTGGAAGCGATTTTAGAGGCGATCGCCGATCGCTTCGAAATTGCCACAACCGCTGAAGTATCCATGGAGATGGACCCAGCCACATTTGAACTTAGGCACGTGCAAGGCTATCGAGCAGCCGGTGTTAATCGCGTCAGCCTGGGCGTACAAGATTTTCGGGACGACGTGTTAGCCGCCTGCGGTCGCTTTCATCGGCGCAAGGATATTTTTCAAGCCGTTGAAACGCTGCGCCAAGCAGGCATTGAAAATATTAGTTTTGATTTGATGTCTGGCTTGCCCCATCAGACGTTGGAAACTTGGCAGGCATCTTTACAAGCGGCGATCGCCCTCTCCCCCACTCACATCTCTCAGTACGATCTTATCGTAGAGCCCCAAACTGCCTTCGCCCGCTACTACACGCCTGGACAGACGCCGCTACCTAGCGATACCAGCACCGCCGAGATGTATCGCATGGCTCAAAGCGTTCTCACAGCCAGCGGCTACGACCACTACGAAATTTGTAACTACGCCAAACCTGGCCACGAAGCTAAACATAATATTACCTACTGGAAAAACCAGCCCTGCTACGGCTTCGGCATGGGCGCAACCAGCTACGTAGGCCACCAGCGAATTGATCGGCCTAGAACGCAAAAGACTTATCGAGACTGGGTAGCGCAGTTTGTTCAGCGAGGCGGGCGGACAGACGATCCAAAAATATCGCCCGAAGAACAGGTGCTAGAGAATTTTATGGTGGGCCTGCGGCTGAAAGAGGGAATTGGGATGGAAGGCGTGTATGCGGTATATGGAGAGGCTGGTTTGAGAGGGGTAGAAGAGGCGATCGCCCCCCATATCAAAAGCAACTGGGCCATCACCGAAGCTGTCATCAAACCTGTTTCAGCTGCCGCAAGTAACACAAAACTTAAACCTAGCAGCCGCATTCGCCTCAGCGATCCCGAAGGTTTTCTGATGTCGAATGTGGTGATTGTGGATGCGTTTAACGCATTAAACGCCCTAGAAGCGCTGTAACGTATGCGACAGGTTCAAACTTAAGACTGACCGCTTTGCAGTAAGATAGCGCTCTATGTAAATTTGCCCAAACCCTCTTTGCCATCCATGCCCAAGGTACTCGTCTCAGACCCCATCGACCAAACGGGGATAGACATTCTTTCCCAGGTCGCCAGCGTTGATGTAAAAACAAAGCTGCCGCTCGAAGAACTCATCGCCATCATTCCAGAATACGACGCGCTGATGATCCGTTCGGGCACCAAAGTGACCAAAGAAGTGCTCGAAGCAGGCACCAATCTTAAGATCATCGGTCGCGCAGGCGTTGGGGTCGATAACATAGATGTGCCTTGGGCAACTCGTAAAGGCATCGTGGTTGTCAACTCCCCTGAAGGCAACACGATTGCTGCTGCTGAGCACGCACTGGCAATGATGCTTTCAATGTCTCGCTATATTCCAGCGGCAAACAAGTCGATGAAGGAAGGCGGCTGGGATCGCAAGGCCTTTACCGGCGTCGAAGTTTATAAAAAGACGCTGGGCGTAGTGGGCCTCGGTAAAATTGGCTCTCACGTGGCCACTGTGGCGCGGGCGATGGGCATGAACTTGATTGCCTTTGATCCGTTCATTTCAAGCGATCGCGCTGAAGAACTCGGCTGCCGCTTAGTTGAAATGGACTACCTGCTCAGCGAGTCGGACTACATCACCCTCCACATTCCCAAAACCAAAGACACCGCCAACCTCATCAACGCCGACTCTCTGGCGAAAATGAAGCCCACCGCCCGCATCATTAACTGCGCACGCGGCGGCATCATCGACGAAGCCGCCCTAGCTCAGGCCCTGCAAGATGGCGTGATTGCAGGTGCAGCACTTGACGTTTACGACTCAGAGCCTTTAGGCGATTCACCTTTACGCTCGGTCGGCAAGCCTTTGGTACTCACGCCTCACTTAGGCGCTTCTACTGCTGAAGCTCAAGTAAACGTGGCTGTAGATGTCGCTGAGCAAATCCGCGATGTGCTCTTGGGTTTGCCCGCTCGCTCAGCTGTGAATATTCCTGGCCTACGCCCGGACATGCTCGAAAAGCTGCGCCCTTATTTGAACCTAGCCGAAACGCTCGGTAACTTTGTCGGGCAGCTCGCAGGCGGTCGCATTGAAGAACTCAACATCAAGTTACAGGGCGAGCTAGCGCAGAACGACACAAAGCCCATCGTGGTTGCAGCGCTCAAAGGCATGCTTTCTAACGCACTGCAAGAACGTGTGAACTACGTAAACGCGTCGATTGAGGCCAAAGAGCGCGGCATTCGAGTGATTGAAACGCGTGACACAACCGCTGAGGACTACACGGGCTCGCTGTATCTATCAGCCAAAGGTTCGCTTGGTGAGCACTCGGTTACCGGCGTTTTGCTGGGCGGCAGCGAAGTACGCATCATCGATATGGATAACTTCCCTATTAACGTACCGCCCACCAAGTACATGCTCTTTACGCTGCACCGTGACATGCCCGGTATTATCGGCAAAATTGGTTCTCTGCTAGGCAGCTTCAACGTCAACATTGCCAGTATGCAAGTGGGTAGAAAAATTGTTCGCGGCGACGCCGTTATGGTGCTTAGCATTGACGATCCGCTGCCTGAAGGCATTTTGAATGAGATCAAAAAAGAGCCCGGTATTCGGGATGCCTATACGGTGGCGCTATAGGAGAAGACGCGATCGCCATGCCCGAAAACATCTCCATACCAAAAAGGGGCCTCGAAAAATGGTGGGAAGTCACCGTCATCTGCCCGTTAGCCCTAGAAGATAGCGTCTACTGGGCATTTGACGAGCTAGGCAGCAAAGGCACTGCTAGCCAGAAAAAAGACGACCGCCGCATTGTCACCGCTTACTTTCCACAAGTTCAATTCGAGGTCAAAGACTTTGAAGGTCTGCGGAGAAGACTGCTAGATAGCGCGGCCACTCAGGCCGGGAACCTACCCGGCAACATGACCACAATGCCATCGGTCGATATTAGCTGGCAGCTGATTGATGAAGAGGACTGGGCACGGAGCTGGAAAACACACTGGCAAGCTGAAGAAATAGGCGATCGCCTCCTCATCAATCCTGCCTGGATGGAACCACCCGCCACCGAGCGCACCATCCTCACACTCGACCCCGGCAGCGCCTTCGGCACAGGCGCCCACGCCACCACCCAGCTCTGCCTAGAAGCGCTGGAGAAACAAACCCTCACCGATGTCACCATTGCCGACATCGGCTGCGGCTCCGGCATTCTTTCTATCGTCGCCTTACTCTACGGCGCGCGTCAGGCCTACGCGGCTGATGTCGATCCGCTCGCATTCAGCTCCACAGAGTCAAACGCAAAAGTCAACAGCATCAATGCCGAGCAGCTACAGGTGCAGGTTGGAAGCCTGCCTGAAGTCATTAAAATGGCGCAAGATGCAAACGAACTGCCTGTAGATGGCATCGTTTGCAACATCCTTTCCGAAATTATTGTGGGTTTGATCATTCCTCGACTCAGCGAACTAGCTGGGCCAGAAACCTGGGGCATTCTCAGCGGCATTCTTACCAGCAAAGCGCCTTGGGTAGAAGAACACCTCGTGGCTTATGGTTGGGAAGTCGTCGGCACGACTCATAAAGATGAATGGTGCGCGATGACGATTCGCCTAAAGTCGTAAGTGATTTATGAACGATACCGCTAGCTTTTTAGCTAAAGTCATTATTCTCTCAGCACTTTTAAGCCTGCTGATTAAATACGGTGGGCCGCTGCTGCCATTGCGATCGCCTTTCACCTCAAGCCTCAACGGACTGGTCACCGCTATCGTTGTATTGCCTAGCATCGCGATCGGCATTGGACTGGTTGCTTTACTCAGGCGATCGCGGTAACCCTCCATGCGCACCGTCGCTGAAATTAACGACAAAATCCGCTCGAGGAAAGGCCACCGTTTGGACAATCACTGAAGCCAAGGCTCTGATTGCAGAAATGGGCGCTGTCCAAGCAGCTAAAACCGTCGATGTGATCACGACCGGCACCTTCGAGCCCATGGAAGGCTCCGGAGCAATCATCAACTTAGGTCACACTGACCCGCCGATCAAGATTGTCGAATGCCATTTAGACGGCGTGCTGGCTTACGCGGGCTTTGGCGCGGTGGATCTGTATATTGGGGCGGGGCAGATGGCAACGCCCAGTCGTGATGGTGACTCGGAAGAGCGCGGTGGCGGGCATGTAATTGCCGACCTGATTGCGGATAAGCCCGTCACGCTTACGGCAACCGGACAAATTACTGATTGCTACCCTCGCAGCAGTTTAGATACGACCATTACGCGCGATCGCATCAACCAGTTCTATCTATTCAATCCACGCAATCTGTATCAAAACTTTATTGTGGGGGTTAACGGAGGCGATCGCCCCCTATCTACCTATCTCGGCCCCTTACAACCGCGCCTCGGCAACGCTGTCTACGCCAACAGCGGAGCCCTCTCCCCTCTCCTCAACGACCCCGACCTCAACACCATTGGCATCGGCACTCGCATTCTCCTCGGCGGCGGTGAAGGCTACATCACCTGGGAAGGCACGCAGCATTTCCCGCTCCAGCGCCGCCTGCCAAACCATGCCCCCATTGGCCCCGCCGCCACCCTAGCCGTCATCGGCAACGCCAAGCGTATGGACGCTCACTGGGTGCGCGGCTGCTACTTCAAAGGCTACGGCCCCTCCGTCATGCTCGGCATCGGCGTCCCCATTCCTATTCTTAACGAAGAAGTCCTCATCCGCTGCTCGGTAAGCGACCAAGATTTAGTCGCTCCCGTCATCGACTTTTCTATTCCTCGGCGCGTCCGCCCCACATTCGGACTCGTCAGTTACGCCCAGCTAAAATCAGGCAAACTCACTCTCGATGGTAAAACTGTCCGCACCGCGCCGCTCTCCAGCCTCTATCTCGCTCAACAAGTCGCACTCGATCTCAAGCAGCGTATAGACGATAGCGAATTTGAGCTTACCGAAGCCGTTGCGCCGCTCCCCACAGACACCCGTTTCATGCCACAGGATAGCTGGGGGCCACAGTTCGATATTCGTTAAACGACGCTTATTCCGACTGAGGAGCAGTTGATTCTACTAAAACTTCTGTGGTAGTAGCCTCAGTAGCCATTGCTTCAGCGGGCAATTCCTCAACAGGTTCTTTTTCCACCACGGCTTTAGGCTTTGGAACTGGCTTAGGTACAGGCGCTCCCGTACGAGGCTTACCTGCACTCGGACGACGACCTGCGCTTTTGCGAGCACCGCCTTTTGCTTTCTTCTTCGGCGGAACAACCGCAATTTGAGTAGATTCTTTAAGGATGAGCTGACCTTCTTGACGCTCTACCAGCAAGTCCCAGAAGTAGCCCGTGGCTCTACCTTCAAGCTGACCGTTAATCAGCAGCTTAAAAGGACGCTTAGGCTTAACCGTTTCGGAGCGGCTCTTCTGCACGATATTGACGACGATTTCGTTCTTATCTTCGGTGTACTTGGCAATTTCGCCTCTTACTGAGAACGTGTCGCACTGCTCAGTAGCCTCAGTGGTCGATAGATATTTGGACTCTTCTTCGGTAGACTCATCTTCGCCATTGCGAGCATTGAGTGATTCTGGCTCCCAAACGCCCACAATTTGAACGTGGAGAGCAGGTACGTTTTCCTCGCTGTATAGCGTTCGAGGATACACCACCCAAAGATGAGGCGCTTCTAAATCAATGTGCTTTTTGATCAAACTGGTGACCCGGCCCAGCAAAACAGCATCGACAAGGGTACCGTCTTCTACGGCAATATTGCCTCGGTTGAACTGTTCTTCAGAGGCGATGTATTGCCCTTTGAGCAGGCCAATCGCTCGGTACTGCATGCGCTCGCTTGGCGGAGAGATAGGGCCAATTTTTTGAGGGACTTCGGGCTCAGGGGGTGGCGCGGGAATCGCCTTTGCAACCGGCTCTGGCTCTGGGACAGCGACAGGCGGCTTGGGCCGAGAGGGTGGCCCCATCAGCTGAGGACGACTAGGGGGCTTACGTAAACCGGCGCTCTTTATTTCTGAAGATGGGTGCTCTGAAGATGGACTCACAGACTGACCTACAGATTGCGGGGGGCGACTAGCGGCAGAACTCATCAATCCTCAAACTCCTGAAACTGTACCTGCTACTCTGGCGGGAAAGCCAGACAAAGGCTGTGATAACGACTGCAAAAACTAGAGTAGCATCCGTGCCAAATTCGATTTATGGCAATAGATACTTTCTCAAGTGTTTCACGAGGTATTACGCTGTTAAGCTCTTTTGGCAAGGGAAGTGGTCATTCCCAAACGCTGCTTTGTTAAGGCTAGCGTAGGCCGCGAACCTTCATCACTGAGAGTTCACGGTTCTTGTTAAAAGGGAACACCTACCGCCAAAAAAATCAAAAAAACTAGTTGAATCCGTTAATTAGGGCCAAATCTAGTGCGTTAAATCTCGTGACTAATAGTTCATCTGGATAAGAGAAAATCCGTACTTTTTTGCGGGCGAGTGCCGCATGAGCTTTTTGGCTACCGGCCAGTAGACGTTCAGTGAGGGGAACGTTAGGGTTACTATGAGCAAGTTATTTTGATGAATAGACTTAAGTATTTAGTAGGAGAGCGTTGTGGCTTTTAAGAAAGACAGCTGGCTAGTGAGAGGCGTCCTGATTCTGGCGGTGGGGGCATTTGTCGCTGTCGGCTTTGTAGGTCTCTTTAACAGTGGCCGTTCTTCTCGGAGCGACAGCGCGGCGACCGCTCAAGATGCGCCCGATCAGACGCAGCAGCTTCAGGGCCGAATTGATGGCTATAAGGCGGTACTAGAGCGGGAGCCCGATAACCAAACGGCACTTATCGGCATTATTGAAGCCAAAATTGCGCTAGGCGATTTAGAAGGAACCGTAGAGCCACTAGAGCGGCTGGCTAATCTTAATCCCAACACGCCGGAGTATTCAATTGCGCTGGCTCAAACGAAGCAGCAGCTGGAAGATTTAGAAGGCGCTGCGCAGATTTATCGTCGCGTGCTTACGAATAATCCGGGGAACGTGCCAGCGCTTGAAGGGCTGGTGGCTTTGCTGGTGAGTCAGGAGCGCACAGAAGCGGCAGTGGGTTTGCTGCGCGATACGCTGGCGACGGCAGACCAAACTAATGAGCTTTCGCCAGGTAGCGTGGATCAGCTGTCGGTGAAGCTGTTGCTAGGGCAGGTGTTTGTAGAGCAGGAGAAGTATGACGAAGCGCTGAAGATGTATGACGAGGCGATCGCAGACTCACAGGCCGCTTCACCCGGTCAGCCTGATTTCCGTCCTACCTTAGCCAAAGCCTTAGTGCTCAAGGAAAAAGGTGACGATGCCGCCGCGCAAACGCTCTTTGACGAAGCCTTAGCCATGGCACCCACACAGTACAAAGACGGTGTGCAACAGCTTATTAACGAAAAGACAGCGCCTCCAGCTGATGCTGAAGGCGCTGAATCTAGTGAAGAAGCAGGGAATGGAACGCCGGTAGCGCCGCCTGCTGAATAAGTTTCTTCGACTTGCAGAAAATCAAGAACGGGGCGTAGTTTTATGCGCCCTGTCGAGATAGCTGCTTGGCTCTGGCAGTGACAGTAGTATCAGCTTCCGCTTCTGCGATCGCATCTACCTGATCAAACTCAATATGGTTGAGCAGCGTCGTCACAAAGGCAAAGAGTAAGAACGGCAGCGACAGCACCAAAATAAGACCCACCGTAGCCAACGCATAGATTGGCCGACTAGCGCCCATGAGGCCTAAAGCCGCCGCTAAGCTCACAAACAGCACAATCAGCCAAACAATAATTTGACTGTAGATATCCCCAAAGGTGAGGGTGCAATTCATTCGGTACTTTTTATCCATAGTGTCGTGCTCCGTTGTAGAGAGAATTTAAGAAATGTATCTGGGAAGTGTCTCTGGCGTATCTATGTAGCAAGAAGTCTTAATAGGATATCGAGTGACTTTTGTTTTAGGGCGATTTATCAATAGAGTTCAAGAATTAATAAGATTGCTTACGTGACCTACTGCCGTGACCTACCGCTATCTCCTGCTCTACAAGCCTTATGACGTGCTCAGCCAGTTTACAGACGAAGGTACAAATCGAACGACGCTCAAGCCGTTTGTATCGGTGCCGGATGTGTACGCCGTGGGTCGCTTAGACCGAGATAGCGAGGGACTGCTGCTGCTAACGGACGATGGGCCAATGCAGCACCGGCTAAGCCATCCTAAGTTTGAGCATTTGCGTCAGTACTGGGTGCAGGTAGAACGGGAGCCGGATGAGGCGGCACTCGCTCAGATGCGAAGTGGAGTGACTATTCGAGGATATCGGACGCGTCCGGCTCAGGTTGAGGCGATCGCGCCACCAAACCTAGCACCGAGAAATCCACCGATTCGCTATCGTAAGCAGATACCCACCGCCTGGATACAGATGAGGCTGACAGAAGGAAAAAACCGACAGGTACGCAGAATGACAGCAGCTGTAGGATTTCCAACGTTACGACTGGTGAGAAGCGCGCTGTTTTTGACTGAAAGCTGTGTGCTGACGCTAGAAGGGCTTCAGCCGGGAGAGTGGCGCGAGCTGACCACAGCAGAAAGGCGATCGCTGCCCAGCAGGCGCACTTGAATCTGGCCGCACAGGCGACCATTATCAGGGATAATCCTTTTCACAGGCTTTAGACATTACTCGCACAACAACCGCTTTTTCTTGACGCTGACCTAATCCCTATTAAAAGTAGCCTCATGCTTATTTGCGCTAGCTGTCAGTTTGAAAATCCACCCGGTCATAATTTCTGCCAGCAGTGCGGCGAACCGCTAGCGACAGAGGACCCTAAGCCCGCAGAAAAAAGGCGGCTACAGGCGATTTTGATGCCGCCCAGCAAGCTCGCGTTGAGCCCTGCCACCTATATAGAAGACGGAAATATAGAAGACGGAAAAGAGCGTTCAAAACGATACCGAGTCATCACCGTACTCAGCCAGGGAAGCGCGCTGGTTAGCGATGAGACACCAGATGTGCGATCGCCGCTACAAGAAGAACTTAATCGGATCAAGCAGCAGTCTTTACAGGCGATGCAGTCGGTGCCTTTGCTCCCCGAAGCGGCCTACCCATACTTACTGCTAAGCAGCGCCGCGCCAACGCTGTATGACACATGGCAGCAAGGCGAAACCACCGTTTTAATTACGTCAGCCCAACTCTCTACAGAAATCTCTACCAAGTATGCCGCGACCACATCCCTCATTCAAGCTTTTTCTGCGGCAGTAGACCCCCTACAGCATGTGTACTGGCTGTATATGCTCACCGATCTATGGGTGGCCCTTGAACCGTTGCCACAGTGGCGCTCCAGCCTTTTGCTCGCAGATAATCTAGGGCTCGACCGCGAACAGTCCGTGCGAGTTCGTCAGTTTATTCCGCCCGCCCAAGCGCCTGGTAGCCTACCGCCTACGCTAGCCGAACTCAAAGCTTTTTTACAGTCGCTACTCGCCCAGCCTCATTTGGGCACCATTGCACCGCTCAGACAAATGAGGAAAATTATCCTCGCCATCACCTCAGCGCAAACGTTAGAGCAGCTGCGCAGTGAGCTGACTGAAATTGGCGAGTATTTGCTTTCCACACCAGAGGCCATTACGCCCTCACATGCAAAGTTAAAAAAAGATACGCCGACAGCAGAAACATTAGTAACCGATATGCCGACAGAAAATACGCCGACAGAAGCAGACTTCATAACAGATGATATCGAGCTACCTGAACCAGCCATCAATGACGAAGCTACGATGGTTTTGCCGATGAAGCTAATCGACATAGAATCCGCGGGTCGTACAGATGTCGGCAGACAGCGTGACCACAATGAAGACTGTTTTTTCATTGATAGCAGCACTCGAAAGCGCGCGGATAACAGCGGTCAAATCACAGAAGCGCATTCACTATACGTGCTGTGTGATGGCATGGGCGGGCACGCAGGCGGTGAAGTCGCCAGCAAACTGGCCGCCGAGACGCTAATTGACTATTTTGCACGGCACTGGCCACATCCTTTGCCAGGAGAAAAGCCCAGCCCACTGCCGCCAACTGATGTTGTGACTGAAGGCGTGAAGCGAGCAAATCAGGCTATTTATGACATCAACGAAAAAGAATCTCGGGCGGGGCATGAGCGCATGGGCACCACGCTGGTGATTGTGCTTTTACAAGGAACAGATGCCATGGTTGCTCATGTGGGCGACAGCCGGTTGTATCAGCACACCCGGCGAATAGGCTTACGACAGGTAACAATCGACCACGAAGTGGGCCAAAGAGAGATTCAAAGAGGGATTCCGCAAGAGATTGCCTACGCCCGTCCAGATGCCTACCAGCTAACTCAGGCGCTAGGGCCAAGAGACAGTGACCATTTGGCTCCGAGCGTTTCCTACCTTACATTTTCAGAAGATACGCTGCTGCTGCTGTGCTCTGACGGTCTCAGCGACAACAACTTAGTAGAAGACTATCTAAAGAGTCATCTCGACCCCATATTGAGAGGCAAAAAAGAGATTGAGATAGGTGTAGATGAGCTGATAGCGCTAGGGAATAAGGTAAACGGGCATGACAACATTAGCGCGATCGCCATTCGCGCAAAGGTCAGCCCTGACTTAGCACCCATGGGTGGCAGAAATGACTCAAACCGAGGGCTTACGGTGATTCAATAACGCTACTCAAGAGACTTTTCAGCCGATTCTTCAGACTGCTTTTTAGACTGGGCTATTTGTTGCTTTGCCTTGTTCCAAAATGCGTTTAGTTCATCGGGGCTATACTCATTCATCGGCCTATTGGCCTGTGCCTCGACACCTGCAAATCGCTGCACAAACCGGCGGCTTGTGCCCTGCAACGCCGCTGCGGGATCTAGGCCTTGCCATCGGGCGACCTGAATCAAGGAAAAGAACACGTCACCCAGCTCGCTTTCTTGAGCGGCTTTGGACTCGTGGGCGATCGCATGACGAAATTCAGCCAGCTCCTCATCTACCTTTTCCCAAACTTCCTCAATAGTGTTCCATTCAAATCCAGCCTTTGCCGCCCTCTTAGAAAGCTTCATCGCCCCGTCAATCGGCGGCATAGAACGGGCATAGCGCTTCAGCTTTGGGGCAAGCTTATTAGGATCTTCAGTGGCAGATTTTTCAGCGGCCTTAATCTGTTCCCAGGTCGCATTCACTTCTGCCGGCGTTTTAGCAGATCCGCCCTCAAAAACATGAGGATGACGACGAATCATTTTTTCAGTAATGCCTTTGGCTACATCGCTAAGGTCAAAGTCTCCTTGCTCTTTGAATATTTGAGCTTGAAGAACAACTTGAAGTAACAGATCGCCTAGCTCTTCTACAATATCTTGCTTATTGTTTGAGGCGATCGCATCAACAACCTCATAGGCCTCTTCAATCACATAAGGCGTCAGCGTCTGCGGCGTCTGCGCCAAATCCCACGGACAGCCGCCTTCAGGATTACGTAGCTGAGCAATCGTATCGACCAGCCGCTGAATTTCGGAAAGGACTTGAGGTAGTTGTTCAGAGCTTCCAGCCGAAGAATCTGAAGACTGTGGAGTGTTCATAGGAGGATGTTGAAACGGTGACAGCTTCGTTCATAGTACAGGGGCTACCTCTGCTTGAGCCCAAGCTACTCCACCACTAAGCGGAAGCCAAACAAGATATGCCTTGAGTCTACCGGGCGGTCGTGCTCGTAGGCGGCACGACAAAAACCAGGATAGTCATCCCAGCCGCAGCCTTTTAGGATGACCTCAGGCTCAGGTTTATCAGCGAGGGTACTGGTGTATTCGAAGACGTTACCAGCCATATCTTCGATGCCGTAAGGACTACGGCTGAGGGGAAAAGTAGCGATCGCACTCGTTCCATACGGCCCATTTTTCGCCCAGTTTGTTCCATCATCGCGCCACTGGCTGCCCCAAGGAAAATACCGTCCGTCTGTACCTCGCGCAGCCTTTTCCCACTCAAACTTGGTTGGAAGCCGGTAAGAAACCAGGCTATCTTGATCAGATCGCCATTCGGCATAGGCCAGCGCATCTTCATGCGAAATCAGAACAACCGGATGCTGATCTTGCCCCGCTGGATACTGGCTGTCTTTCCATAGGTAGGGTTCGACTTCAGCATAGCTGTGAACCAAAAAGCCTTGAGCCTGATAGTCTGCTTCCGAAATACCAGGTTTTCTATGCCTAGTCGCAACCACAAACGCCCGGTAGTCTGCATTCGTGACCAGGTTTTTACTCAGGCAAAACGCGGGTAAATTCATCGTTTGGCGCGCTGGCTCACGGTCAAACCAGCCGCTTTTGCGATAGCCTGCTTCTGCGTTAGGGACGTCTGCCAAAGAATCAGCAACGCCTTCTGCGCTAATGCGATAGGCAATGTCGCGTTCAGTGCGATCGCTTCCCGCAATAAACTCACCGCCTTCTACAAAAGCAAATCCAGACTGCACGCTACAAACCGCAGCGTTCATCGGCTCTACAGCGGGATCAAGACTTAGCGAAGCACTTTGACAGCTCGCCAAAAATCCTAAAAGTGCGAACACCATACGCATTGGATTTATCATTAAGATCGCTCCTCACCAAAACGCTACCTTATATCCCACAAAAGCTCCGTACCATTTATGAACCGTTTATGAGTAACTACAACTGGCTAGTCACAGATGACGGTGAATGCAGGTCATTTGGCACGATTGAAGACGAGCCACCCGAGAAGACCTACCGGCTCTACCGCTTTCTCACTGAGCTAGAAGATATCCTAGAGCGTGAGCCTGATGATGCGCTGCGCGTTCAGGCGATTATTCCACTCGTGCGAAAGCTGCTTATTAGCTCTTACTGGCTACAAATGGAGCACAGTCCCCCGTCAGAAAAGACGGGCTGGTCGGTTAAATTTCTCTATCGAGAGCACGAGTATCCGATTACGGTGCAAATGGTGGTGTGGGCACCCGGCAGCGAATCGACCATACATAACCATGCCACTTGGGGCATTGTCGCCATGATTGGTGGGCAGGAAAAAAATACCTTTTGGACGCAGGACTTAGAGAATCCAGAGGCGATCGCACCTGTCGGGGAGAAAATGCTTTATCCCGGCGACATCATCGGTTTTACCGGTAACGCCGTACATAAAGTCGCGCCTGTCGGTGACGAGCCTACGATATCTTTCAATCTATATGGCCTAACCGATCGCAGCCGTCGCTATAAATACGAAGCTGAAACACTGGCCGCTAGTAAATTCTAAAAGGAATCGAAGCGTTACCAGTGAGTAGTGACCATTGAGTCGTAGGCGATCGCCTCGCTGACAACCGTCTCAGTCATGCACGCGCCCGTCAAATCAGCATCAGACCAGTCTACATTCGTTACATCTATGCGCCGCAGGTCTGCACGGTGAAACCTAGCCCGGTGCAGATGCGCCCAGTCAAAATTAGTGCCCGCGAGCTGAGCATCCTGAAAATCACTGTTTTGTAAGCTGGCTTCACTGAAATTTGCAGCCGTCAAATCAGCTTCTTTGAAAATTACGCCCTTCACTCGCGCTGATTTAAAGCTAACGCCGCTTAAGTTCATGCCACTAAAATTAAGGCCATTGAGAAAGGCCCGATCAAAGTTGACATGGCTAAAATTTGTTTGCGCGATCGCACCACCCGCTAGCCGCACCCCGCTCAGATTCGCCCAGGCAAAATTTGTGCCTGTCAGCTGAGCATTACGCAAGTTTGCGCCTGTCAAATTTGCCCCGCTAAAATTCGCATCAATCAGCTCACTGGCTCTCAAGTTCACATGAGCCAAATGCGCCCCGCTCACCTGAGCCCGTGTAAAATTAGCCCGCACGCCGAACGCCCCCTGAAGCGTTGCCTTCGTCAACGTTGCCTGCGTAAAGCGGCTATCGTTCATTTTGGCAAACATCAAATTTGCCCGACTCAAGTTTGCATTGGCAAAATTAACCTTTGTCAAAAAGGCGCGGCTAAGGTTAGCACCGCTTAGATCACTGCCCGCAAAATTAACGCCCACCAAAATTTGACCACTTAAGTCAGCCCCTGTCAGACGCAGGCCTTTGAAGTCTCGATAGCCTTCTTCATAGAGGCGTAGGACATCTTTTGATTGCATAAAGTAGCCTATATAAAAGCCCGTGCTCAAGCTCGCTCTCTTTGAGAGAATGCACCGGTTCGATGCACCGAAAGCAGAATATCGTTGTTACGGTTATTAAGATAATATTCAGAGAAGCTGATTAGGCGAAATGCGTTGGCTTATTCACATAGTCACTAAAAACTTTATGAACTACCGTGAACGTTTAAAGAGTCTCTTATTCAATATGAAAGACCGATCTCAGAAATTGGGAATAGGCAGCTGCAAGTAAGCATACGTTTCCTACTTTCAACAAGTTCTCGGATGGCTACTGTTCATACATTTCATACTTCAGACAGCTTTACATACGATCCACCCAGCCCTCATTTTTAATTAAAAAGAATGGTTAGAAAGATTAGCTTTGCGCTCTTGTGGTTAGGGTTTAGTCTCTACGCTTTCACGCTCGCACCCCCCTCACAGCCCGACACGCTCGATCTCATCATTAAGCTCTCTTCCGGCCAGTGGGACAACATCAATCCGCTCATTGTTGCCTTATTTAATTTAATGGGCATATGGCCCATGATCTATGCTGGCATGGCACTGGTTGATGGCGTGGGGCAAAAGCTTCCGGCTTGGCCCTTTGTCGCACTTTCGTTCGGCGTAGGCGCATTTGCACTCCTGCCCTATCTGGCATTACGCGATAGCAACCAAACATTCAACGCTAAAAAAAGCCTTCTCCTAAAAGCTGTTGATTCACCCTGGACAGGTCGGTTCTTACTGCTGGGTGCTTTGGCGCTGCTAAGTTACGGCACGCTCAACGGCGACTTAGCCGCAAACTGGAGTGATTTTATCCAGCAATGGCGCACCAGCCGGTTCATTAATGTGATGAGTCTGGACTTTTGTATGCTGTGCGCTATTGTCTCGCCGCTACTCAAGGATGATATGGCGAAGCGTGGCCTGTGGCAAACCTCGTCTGGGCCTGCCCTATTTTGGATTGGCGCACTGGTACCCTTGTTGGGCGTTTTGTTCTACTTGTCTGTTCGGCCTTCTCTCAAGGATTCTGAGAAAGAACCCGATACCGCTTTAAGTGAGGCCAGCGCATCATGAAATCTCAGTGGCAGTGTATTCAACAGAACATCGGAACTTGGCAGGGCTCTTTTACTCAATTTTCTCCTGATGGAGAGCAGATAAAAGATACGCCTAGCGTACTCACGCTAGAAGAAACAGAGACGAATAAGACCATGCAGCTGACGCTGGAGCGATGGCCTAGCGACGGTGCACCTGAGGTGACAAGCCGCTCGTTTTCCGCACCCGGGCCTGCACCTTACGCTTATTTTTTTGAGACAGGCACTTTTTCACAAGGATCTGCTCAGTGGCGTGCTTTTAGTCAATTTGGTGCTGAGATGTCTTTGAAGGTGGGAGATAGGCGATCGCGCTTTGTAATTATGTACCGCAGCACGTCAGAAGGCAGCACCGAGCTAGAGTACGTAACCCTCATCCGCGAAACGCAATCGGGCGGAACTCAGTTCACTGAAGCCGATACAGCGCCTGAGCAAATGCTAGGAGAATGGGCAGGCACCAGCGCGGTGCTATTTGCCACCATGGAGCCAGCCACAGCTGGAACAAGTCAATGGACGTTTGGGGATACGGCCCTAAAGAGCAGCCATGCCTTTGATGACCAATCTAATACGCTCTCGCTCACCCGTGCTACTAGCTCAGCACCCTCTTCTCATCAGCTCGTGGCGCTGAAAGGTGACTTAGACTATCAGCTGATGCCGCTGTCTAATGGAACTTACTGTTTAATCCCTCGCAAAATCAGAAAAGACACTGCGTTTCAAATAGAAGTTGGGTGGCTTAGAGATAGTGGTGAGCGATCGCGGCTAGTTCGCTACTACGACAAGCGCGGCGTATGGATGGAATCAGCGCTTATTGAAGACCACCACATATAGAAGAAAACCACCTATAGAACCTGTTAGATAGGCATCTATAAGTCCAACGATGCAATCGGTCTAATATGAGTATTGTTCTTCTAGACTGCTGCTCTATCGCATGAACGCAAAAGCTAAACCCAGTTGGGCCGGTGACGATCTGCTCGCGCGCGCTGTAAATCTGCTGATTAAAACTAAGCCGATCTACGCCGTGATGAAGTCCCAAGCGCGGCGAGTGCTGATTAAAACCGCTGAAAAGAATGATATTCAGTGGCGTGAAAACTACAGGCGGCTGGAGGACTCGGGGGTGAAAGAAGCGATCGCCCACCTCTCTAATCCTGACATCACCTATCCAGACTATTATCAAAAACCCTTCCACGCCTACGACAAAGGCAACCTATGCTGGCCCGCTGCTTTTGAAGCAGCCTCAGCTACGCAGGCTATGGCTCTTCGCGTGTGGCCAAAAGAGAACTTGACCTGGCAATCGGCTCAAGACCGCTTGCGCAATAGCTTTCACGAAATACTGGCTCAGCATGGGCCTCAGCACGTCAGCGACATTCTCGATATCGGCTGCTCCGTAGGCATTTCAACGCGGGCCATTCATCAGTATTATCAGCACGCCCAAGCAACGCCTGTTCGCACGGTAGGCCTAGACTTATCGCCATACATGTTGGCTGTGGCTCAAAATCAAAACGAAGATAGCGACATTCACTGGCTTCATGCAAAGGCAGAGGAAACAGAGCTACCGGATGCTTCTTTCGATCTAATAACGCTACAGTTCGTCATTCACGAGCTACCGCGTCATATCACCCGGGCCATTTTTACAGAAGCGCATAGGCTTTTGCGCTCAGATGGGTGCCTAGCTATCGTGGATAATGATCCGCGCTCTTCAGTCATTCAGAGCCTGCCACCAGTTCTGTTTACGCTAATGAAAAGCACAGAGCCTTGGAGCGATGACTATTACACCTTTGATGTTGAAGCCGCGATCGCCCAAAGCGGTTTCAGCTCCATCGTCACAGTCGCAAGTGATCCTAGGCACCGAACCATCGTAGGCAAGAGGACATAGGCCAAAAATATTGACATATTCAGGAAAAGCAGCCAACTGGAACTGGACTTAAGACCGCCGGGTGCTCACAGATGGCGAGCACGCACCCGAATATTATCGGCGCGATTGGGGGCTAAATACGTCAAAAGACGCTCGGTTGAAAGCTTTCAGGCTCTATGTCTTTAGGTATAAATCCTTAAGAAGTTGTGATGAGAGCTTGTAATATTCCGTTACATTTGTTATATTGATTACATCGGTTGAAACGCACCGCTTTCTTTTGAAGCCTTTCGTTCCAGCCTAATACGTACCTAACTAACGGAATAATAACTAATGACTACTACTCTACAAACACGCCAAAGCGCGTCGTTGTGGGAGCAGTTTTGTCAGTGGGTCACCAGCACCGAAAACCGCCTCTACGTAGGCTGGTTCGGCGTTCTGATGATTCCGACACTACTCGCTGCTACCGCCTGCTTCGTCATCGCATTCATCGCCGCTCCTCCTGTGGACATCGATGGTATCCGTGAGCCTGTTGCAGGTTCATTGATGTACGGCAACAACATCATCTCTGGTGCGGTTGTGCCTTCTTCTAACGCGATTGGCCTTCACTTCTACCCCATCTGGGAAGCTGCTTCACTTGATGAGTGGCTCTACAACGGTGGCCCTTACCAGCTGGTCATCTTTCACTTCCTCATTGGCGTCTTCTGCTACATGGGTCGTGAGTGGGAGCTTTCCTACCGCCTCGGTATGCGTCCTTGGATCTGTGTTGCTTACTCTGCTCCAGTAGCAGCAGCAACCGCAGTCTTCTTGATCTACCCATTAGGTCAAGGTTCATTCTCTGACGGTATGCCTTTGGGTATCTCTGGTACATTCAACTTCATGTTGGTGTTCCAAGCTGAGCACAACATCCTGATGCACCCCTTCCACATGTTGGGAGTAGCTGGTGTATTCGGTGGTTCTTTGTTCTCTGCGATGCACGGTTCGCTCGTTACTTCTTCTCTTGTAAGAGAGACGACTGAAACTGAGTCACAGAACTACGGTTACAAGTTTGGTCAAGAAGAAGAGACATACAACATCGTTGCAGCCCACGGCTACTTCGGTCGTTTGATCTTCCAATATGCATCGTTCAACAACAGCCGCTCACTCCACTTCTTGTTGGGTGCATGGCCTGTTGTCGGCATCTGGTTTACCGCGCTTGGTATTTCCACGATGGCGTTTAACCTGAACGGTTTCAACTTCAACCAGTCCATCATCGACTCACAGGGTCGCGTGATTGGTTCATGGGCAGATGTATTGAACCGCGCCAACTTGGGTATGGAAGTAATGCACGAGCGCAATGCTCACAACTTCCCGCTTGACTTGGCAGCTGGCGAAGCAGCTCCTGTTGCTTTGACTGCGCCTTCTATCGCTGCGTAGTCATCATTAGATGATTGTTCATTGATAAGCAATGAAGCCCCCCGCACTCCCTCTTCTTGAGGTATGTGCGGGGGGCTTTTTGTTTGGGCAGGGGCATTCTGATGCCATGGCAAAGACTTTTTCTCCTCCGCTAAAGACCATATGCGCTGGCCTTTTTCGCTCACGGCTATCCAAGCAAATTGCCGCTTGGGTATTTTTTGGCATTATTGTGATCGAAGGCGTTGTTTTTGTGCCCTCTTACCGCCGTCGTCGTACTGAGGAACTTCGGAAGCTAGAAGGCGTTTCTCAAGAAGTTCTAAGTGCTGTCAAACTCAGCATTATGAGCAATATGCCGGAGGAGGAACTGCTTAAGAACGTTCAGCTTCAAGAGAATTCCGTAATTAAAGGCATTGCTTTGCACAATGCTTTCGGTGAACAGGTAGATAGCCTAGGTGAGGCACCAAAGTTCCCAAGCAGTGTGTTTACCCAAAATATTATCGCTAGAGAAATTAGCGCGAACGGCGATCGCTACGATGTCGTCTGGCCAAATCCGCAGTCATTTTACAAGCTAGCCATTCGCCACGATGCTACTGGCGTAAGACGAGAAATGCGTGGCTACATTTTAGGCGTCACGCTGTTAGTGGTGATTATCTCCTGTTTTGTTACGCTGCTCATACTGATCGTGTTGGAGCAAATTGCTATTCGGCCTTTGCTATTGTTGCGGGACGATCTGTTAGCAGCAGGGGAAGCTATCTCTCAAGGCAAAACGCCTCTTCTTGCAAGCTTTCAAAATATTGCAGCAAATGAGCTAGGGGAGGTATCTACAGCTTTTCAAGAGATGTTCAAGCGGATTCAGATGGAGATTTTTATGCGTGAGGAAGCTGAGGCTGACTTACGGCTGGAGCAAGCTAAAACCAATCGGTTGCTGCTTAATATTCTACCGGCTGAGATTGCAGCGCAGCTTAAGAACAACGAACAGAACAAGGGAGCGATCGCCCGTCGATTTGAAACAGCCACCATCCTCTTTGCCGATATTGTTAGCTTCACAGACATAGCAGCCAACACCAGCCCGACAGAACTTGTTAGTCAGCTCAACGATATCTTTTCAGCTTTTGATGCGATCGCAGAACGCTACAGCCTCGAAAAAATAAAAACCATCGGAGATGCCTACATGGTGGTTGGCGGCGTACCTATCCCCAACGAAAGGAATGCGCAGGCTGTTATGGCCATGGCCATAGACATGATGACCTTTGCCCAAAGCTACAAAATGAGCAGCGGCCATCAGCTATGTTTGCGTATTGGCATCAATACCGGGCCAGTGGTCGCAGGCGTGATTGGGACTAAAAAGTTCTCCTACGACCTATGGGGCGATGCGGTGAATATTGCTAGCCGAATGGAATCACACGGCGTGATTAATCGTATTCAGGTGAGTGAAGAAACCTATCACCAGCTCAAAGATAGCTATATTTTTGAAGATCGCGGCTACTTACTAATCAAAGGTCGCGGAGAAATGAGAACATTTTTGTGGCAGGAATTCCGCAACTAGACGTCCCGCAACGCTGAATTAACGCTTCTACGTTTTGCAACGATACAATCACAGAGCGTCTTATCTTGTAAAGACTCCATTTTTCGCAGGAGCTCTATGTTTCTTACTATCCTTTCTTTAGTGGTTGGATACCTCACTATCAGCATGAGTACAGCTTTGCTGTATGCAACCTGGCTTGGTGAGGCAGGCAAGGAAATGACGCCACAGTTCCTCGCTTTTGCCTCAGTATGCAGTTTGGGTTTTGCCACCGTGAGCGGATGGCTGACGGCTTTGGTCGCACGGCGGGCTCCGATGAAGCATGCGATCGCCCTATCCCTAGTAGTGACGATCATCTGGAGCCTCTACACGTTTACTGGCGAGACATCAGAGCCCTTAGCCCTGTCGCTGCTTAACTTAGCGATCGCGATTTTAGGCGTTGTGACGGGCGGCTGGCTGCGTCTGCGGCAGATGAGCGCTCAAGACCGAGCGACGGGCTGAGCATAGCGCCTAGTAAATAGCCCAGCACGCAAATTATGAGGCCGTAAACGTTTACGCCCAAATCAAGCGCATACTTGCCGCTGCCGATGCTAATCCAGCTGGGGAAAAGCGTAGTGCTCAAAGCGCCTTCGAGTACCCGCATTAGGCCCAAGGTAAGACCGGGCCAAAACGCGAGGTGAAAGCTAAGCGTGCCTGCTCTACGGATGAAAGAAAGCAAGAAGATGGGTGCAAGACCCATGACCATGGTACCGCTGATAGTAGTGGCTTGAATAACGGCAGGGCCGATGCGATCGCCCATGTAGATACTGAATAAAGGGATGTTGCCGAGGAGGGCGATCGCCACAATCCACCAGCGCCCTAGCAACGCCTGTCGCTCAGTTGGCTCACCTTTGCGGTTGCTCCAGTCGCGCGCGCCAAGCTTAGCCACACTGGAAAATGTAGAGTCTAAAGTTGAGCCCGCGCTGGTGAGCATAATGGCGTTAAATATCAGCAGCATCGGCAGGCCGAGCAGCGCCGGAACCGCTAAAGTCGGCTGACCTTCCAATCCGTTTGTCCGAGCATAAAGCCCGACAAAGCTAAAGAGAAAAATAAAGCCGCCGCTGATGAGTCCGGCCAGAATAAAGCCTTTAAACATCACCTTGGGTGAGGTGATAAACGCGCGATCGGTCATCACTGGGTCATGGAAGGGATAGCTGAAGACCTGAACAAACGCTAGGCCGCAAAATGTCAGACCTGCTAAAGAGGTCTCCGTATCGACAGCGGGCAGACCTTGATTGGCAAAGCCTGGGCCCAATGTTACTAGAATCACTACGAGCAAAACAGCTGCTAGCACCATCTGAGCGCTATCGGTTAGCAGGCTAGAGCGCAAGCCGCCTATGAGGCTGTAGTAAACCGTGAAAGCGGTAACTAGTGCCGCCGCAATCCAGTATCCTGAGCTGCCTTCAGCCCCAAAGTAAAGTGAGAATACTTTGGTGTTTGACCAAACCTCATTGAGCAGGCGAATTGAAATCGCCAGTAAGAACAACTTTGCGCAGACCTTGCCGTATCGGCTCACTAGGAATTCTGGGATGGAGTGGTAGCCGCCTTTGGTGCGAAGGAAGTAGAGTGCGATCGCTGCTGTCACAAAGCTCAGATAGTAAATCGCATAGCCAATGCTGCCGGTGATTCCAAACGCACCGCCTAAGGTCGCGGCGTTGTCGATCGACTTGGCAAAAATCCAAGAGATCGCCGCACTTGAAACCAGCAGCCATAGGCCTGGAGCCTGCCCTCGCTGAGAAAGCCCGCCAAAAAACTCAGAAGCCGAAACTTTTACCGGCGTTGTTTTTTTAACCAGCACGTAAATGAAAATGCAGTATCCGGCCAGCAGCGTCCAAACCAGAATTGTTGAAAGCATCATAGGTGAAACAGTCCCTAATTTAAGGGGTATAAAATGCAGCATGAGACATCATGACTGATTTAATCAAAAATGGCGCTCAAAATAGCTGAGAGTTTGCTGAGAGATGGCGTTGGCATCGGTAGGTATCCTTAATTGATCCTGTACTTGGGAGAAGGTGCTTGACGTTTGGCGGGTTGAGGGCGCTTTCGCTAAAGCGGTGCATCCAGAAAACTTGAACCATTTGGCAGTGACACAAAAGCCCGCTCTCCTAAATTATGGAGAGCGGGCTTTTTTTAGGGCGATTTGAGCCTAGAGAATAGTGCTATGTCACTAAAGGGATGGCGCGATCGCCTTTTCCCCTTCAGGCATTGTCATCACCTTAGAGAGCGGCGCAGCATCTGGCACATCCGGCAGCGTCGTCTGAATCTGCGCGGCCACCTCTACCGTTTTCGCACTATAGGTTTGAATCGCCAGCTTAGGATACAGACCAATACCAATGATAGGGACTAGCAAGCACACGGCGACAAAAGCCTCGCGCGGCAAAATCTCCCATGACTGATCCTTCGGTAGCGCCACTTCACCCGGCTCACCGTAGAAGATATTGCGCAGCATTGAGAGCAAATAAATCGGTGAAAGGACAACGCCCACAGCCGCCAAAATGATAATGACTGACTTAAAGAAAACGTTGTAAGCATCGCTGGTGGCCATGCCTAAAAACACCGTAATTTCAGCGATAAAGCCGCTCATACCAGGGAGTGCCAAAGAAGCCATTGCGCCCGCTGTAAAAAAGGCAAACGCAATCGGCATCGCCTTACCCAGTCCGCCCATCTTGTCCATCGAAAGTGTGTGCGTACGGTCGTAAGCTACGCCCGAGAGGAAGAACAGAACGGCTGCTACTAGCCCGTGAGAAATCATTTGCAGCATCGCACCGCTCATACCCAGCGAATTAAACGCCGCTAAGCCCACCAGCACAAAGCCCATATGAGCCACTGAAGAATAGGCCATTCGTCGCTTCAAGTTGTCTTGAGCAAAAGCCGTTAGCGAGGCATACACAATGTTGATCACGCCTAAGAATGCGAGCACAGGCGCAAAGTACAAGTGCGCATCCGGCAGCATTGAGATGTTCATGCGAATCAGGCCATAGCCCGCCATCTTCAGCAGTACGCCCGCTAAGATCATTGAGACCGGCGCGGGCGCTTCACTGTGCGCGTCCGGTAGCCAGGTGTGTAGCGGGAAGATAGGCAGCTTCGCGCCGAAGGCAATCAGCAAACCTAAGTAGCAGAGCAGCTGAAACGGCAGCGAATATTCCTTAGCAGCCAGCTCGGTTAGATTAAAGCTAAAGCCACCGTCAGAGAAGGCCAGCGCTAGCGCCACGATCAGGATGAAAACGGAGCAGGTGGCCGTGTAGATAATAAACTTAGTGGCAGCGTACTGCCTTCTTGAGCCGCCCCAAATAGCAATAAGCAGGTACACCGGCACCAGCTCAATTTCCCACATGATGAAAAAGAGCATCATGTCTTGGGCTAAAAACACGCCCAGCTGCGCGCTAAATATCAGCAGCAGCAGGGAGTAGTACAGACGCGGCTTGAGCGTAATATTCCACGAAGCGATCACCGCTAGCGTGGTCACCAAGCCGCTCAAAACTACCAGCGGGAAGGACAGTCCGTCCACCCCTAAAGACCAGCTCAGGCCAAGCTGAGGAATCCATGAAAACTCCTCAGTGAGCTGGAGCCCTGACGTACCCAGTTCATACTGGGTCGCAAAGACATAGAGAATCAAACCAAATTCTGCGAGGCTCGCGCCTAGTGCATACCAGCGGATGGTTTTACCATCGGTATCTGGCAGCAACGGTATAGGCATTGCGGCCAAAAGCGGGAAAATGACTAGAAACGTCAGCCACGGAAATTGTTCACCGATCATTACAATTCACGCAATTTCGAGAGCGACAAAGACGCAATCATACCGAAAAAGAAGGGTCTAGCTGTGAGCACGGCGAGATAATAAGACAAAAAGCAAGGTGCTAGGTGCAGTTGCTGCCGTATCTTGTAGGGCCAATGGCGCTTTCACTAGGCAAAACTAACGGACGGGCAATAAGCACAAATACTTATTTTGAATGCGCCCAAAGGACAGTATACAAAACTTAACCAACCTTTGTTAAGCAAGTATTCCCTTTGAAACAAATAATCAATGTTGATATGTCAATTTCATAAGCAGCCAGTGCCTTTTCCTGACTTTAAAGAAGTAGGAAGCACTGCGCTCGTATCCCACCACTAGCCAATCGTTTCGACAACAGCGCCCTGCATATCTATCTTTAGGCAGTGCGCGCGCGTTGCAAATTTTTGAGGCTCCCAGGCTAATTCCATGGCCTCGCGGACAGGTTCGGCAACATCAGGCGAGCAAAGGGCCAGCAATGTTGGGCCAGAGCCACTGATAACTAGGCCCCAGGCTCCGGCTCTGAGGGCGGCTCGGTGAACGTCGCTGTAGCCAGGAATGAGCTTTTTGCGGTAGGGCTGATGGATGCGATCGCCCATCCCTCCACTAATCCAATCGCCATTTCCCGTCGCAATGCCCCGCAGCAAGAGCGCAATATGCGACGTACTAAAAATGGCATCAGCCCGCGAGTACTGCGCTGGCAAAACCCGCCGAGCATCTGCTGTAGATACTTCAAACTCAGGAATAATCACAACAGGAACCACCGACTCATGCCACGGCAAATCACACACCTGCAACCGTCCGTTCGTCACGGCTGCCAGCTGAGCCCCACCGAGTAAAGCAGGCACTACATTATCAGGATGTCCCTCTATCTCGTTGGCCAGCGCGACCAAAATCGACTCACTTAACGGTGAGCCAGCCAGCGCATTTGCGCCCATAATGCCGCCAACAATCGCAGTGGATGAGCTACCCAACCCCCGAGAGAGCGGTACGCCCAGCACAATCCGAATATGAACAGGCGGCGCAGGCTCTCCGATGCGCTCATAGCACTTTAGATAGGCGCGATAGACCAGATTGCTTGCGCCGCTGTTGACCCTTGCCGACTCCATACCTTCGATAGTGATCTGAAACGGCTCACTGTCTGAAAGGGGCGTGAAGGGGGTGAAGTGAAAGCGGTTGTAGAGGGTGAACGCAGCCCCGAGGCAGTCAAACCCAGGGCCGATGTTCGCGGTGGTGGCAGGAACGGTGACAGTAACGGAAGAAGGCACGTAAAGAGCGTCCTAACAAGGATAGGGGTTGAACAATTCCCGCCATTGTATAGGACTAACCCCATTGATAAGCGTCTGCATTTTCAGGGTTAGTGCGCGGGGCAGAGCATATAGAAAATGTGGCTGAGCATAACGCATTTATAAGCTGCGCTTAAAACGTCGTAGATCTCAGCAGTATTTCGGTCACCATTGGCTCACCCATAAACCGCAGCAGGTCAAAGTTGATGTCTGAGTCGGCATCCAAAATAGCGCGATAGGTAGAGGCCTGTTCATAAGATATTGGCTGATCAGGAATCAGCCAAGTGTCAGTGATAGTTTTGGGCTCCTCAGGTTTCATAGAAGTGCTTGAGCGAGTTGAAATAATCAAAACAGCGCCTTTAAACCGGTAGTAGATATGCTTATTGATGCGGGTGCGCCTATTCCGGCAGGCGCTTGCGATTACAACGTTGTTGTTACCGCAACACCTCAGTAAGTTCTAAGTTTTTAGTATGAGCAGTCTGGTTTTCTCTTGATAAGTCAGTAAGATTGCAGCCTCTATAGGATTGTAGGCAGGTCAGGCATTGCTTGGCCTGCTTTTTTATATTTGTGGTGCTGAATGCGAAAAATTACTCATGGATGCTTATTGATATATGGGAACGATCGTTGAAGATTGAACAAGCTGCTTTTTGTAGATAGTTCAGTTTTGTTGAAACACGTTTGTTCTGGGATTTTAAGCTTATGAGAAAGTTTATTCATCAGGGGTTAGTTGCCTCTGCGATCGCGGCTACTGGCGTCGTTACAGCGGCTAGCGGTGCATTCGCTCAAGCTGCACCTGCTGATGCTACCGTCAACTTCACAGGTACGGTAGGAAGTGTCTGCCTCTTCTCTAACATGGTCGGCGGTACGCTGATGCAAAATGGTGGCTCTATAGAATCAGCGCCTCCTGGTGGTGGCGGCGTACCTGGAAGCACTATGGGAATGGTTGATTTGGAATGTACAGGTGGCGCTAACATTTCAGTGAGTGCGCCACAGGACAATGGTTCTACAACTAACCTGCTGAGCGATCCAGGTGCTATATACGATACGTTTGCACAAGTTGGCGCACCAGGTGGCCCTAGCCCCTTCACTGATGCCTTTAATAGTTCTGGTGGCGGGCCGTTTGATGGTTCTATGCCAGGGCCGTTTAACGAGACTGTTTCTGTGGGTATGCAAATTAGCACAGGCTTTATCCCAGAAGGCGCTTACAACTACAACGTAATTGTGACAGCTACTCCGTTCTAAATCGGTTTTACAGATGCTTGATGCATTCAGCTAAAGCGCTTGTAGCGGGCTTCATACTCAAGCCCGCTACGATAAGTCAATAAAAGGTGACTACTAATAGTGGCGTTTGGGAATACTTTTTTCACTAATATATCAACTTAATTTGCTATGTATAAGCAGGTCGTGCGATCGCCTCTATTCTCCTTTTTTATCAAGCCGTTTTTAGGAATTTCAGCAGGCGCGATCGCACTACTCACAGCCACACAGGCGCAGGCGCAAGTCGGCTTAAATCCGATGGTGATTCAGTCTGAAATTACCAGAGGCCAAGCGCAGAGCGTGATTACAGTAACCAATCCGAGCGATCAGCCGATGCGGGTGCGGGTGTACGCACAGCCCTTTACCTACGGGCGAGAAACTGGATTTACAGCGCTGAGTGAAGATACTAACGACCTGACGCCCTATCTTCAGTTTTCACCGCGCGAGTTTGTTGTACCGCCAAATGAAAAGCAGCGGGTGCGAGTTGTTGGGCTTTTGCCGCCTAGCCTAGTGGAGAGCGAGTATCGGGCCGTTATCTTCACTGAAGCGCTGCCTGAAAATGCGCCAACGGCAGAATCTGTTGCGGGCATTCAAACTAGAATCGGCTCTACTGTTTATTTTTACCAGGCAGGTGCAGATCCGGCGCTATCGATTACAAGCGCTCAGTGGAATGCTGAGAACAGCGCCATTCAGATGCTAGTGAGTAATGAGGGGAACGTGACAGCTCGGCCTAATGTGAAGTGGACGCTTCGACGCGATGGCAATGCTGTTGCGGTGGGTGAAAGTGGATCTACGACAGTGATTGAAGGGGGCGATCGCCTTTTTCAACTTCCGTACGTTAATGAAAATGCTGAAACGCTTCCACCAGGCACTTATGAGCTGAGCGGAGAGCTCATCTGGCGATTTGGGACAGAACAAGCTTCACAGCCTTTTAGCACTTCACTGGTGGTTCGTTAAAAATCAAAGAGACTACTGTGATGAATCAGTATATGACCTGGCGAATTGCTGGGGCGATCGCACTCATAAGCCCCATTGCTGTAATGCCATCGGCTAAAGCTCAAGTCGTGGCCACCATTCAGAACATTCAGCCTGCCCCTTTAGTGATAGATACGCCTTATACAACCTTTGATTCAGCCCAACCTGCGATCGTCACCATTCAGATGAACGAGGCTGCTTCTATGGTTGTTACAGCGCCTACCCCATTGAATTTTAGCGACCCAGAAGGCACGCAGCACGCGAGTACGCTTAGCTACAACAACATAACGGTCGCTAACGGTTCACCGCTAAATATAAACGCGATCGGTATCATCGATCTTGAAATCGGCATGCAGGTGATACGACCTGAACCTTATCCCGCAAATGCCTATACGTACAGCGTGCAGCTTACGGTCATACCGCAGTAGTTTGCCCTATAGGAAAAATAATCATGTCAGTTCGGCATCATCTACTGCGCATGAGTTTGGGCCTATATTGGATAAGCGCACTCTCTTCTGCGCAGGCCGCTGACCCTTTGCCTAACAACAGCGATGTAGATGTCCTAAACGATGATTTTTTAGCTGATGAGCCTGTCGGTGAAGCAACAGATCTTATTGAGGGAGAACAGCTATTTGATATCAACACAATCACTGATGATGAAACGGCTGGACGTATAGAAGATAATGTATCCGTTTCTCCTCTAGAATCGGGACTGCAACCGCTTCCGTCATCAGATCCGAAGATTGCTGTACCGCCCCAGAAAGATCCAGATTTGGTTGTAGCGTTTGATGGGCTGACGGTTTTTCCGGTTGGGCTGAACGTGGGCGATCGCAACATTGTCTCTACCACGCTAATTAAAGGAACAGAAACCGGCGAAGCGATCGCCTTCAGCCGCTGGCTGATTCCTTTCGATAGCGTCACACAGGCGCTTAGTATTACTGTCGAAACGTTAGGGAGTGGCGACTGGGAGCTGCGATCGCCTGGATTTACCATTCGCCTATCACCTGAAAGCCTTCAAACTGACAGCAGCCTGGGCTTAGTCCTCTCTATTCAACAGATTGAGACCCTGTTAGGCGTGCCCGCTCAGTTCGATCAGCTGGACTACGCTGTTCGATTCGATCCCCCTTGGCTAGGCGCACGTCGCTCAACCCAACAAACCATAGCGCGCCCGATTATCACTGAGGGTCTGCCAACTGTTTATCCAGACCCGCTTAGTATCAGCGGCATCTCCCAAACGGTAAAGGTGGCCGGTTCTTCTGATGGGGAAACCACAACCCAAGGAAGCATTAGTGGCTTAGGCTCCGCTTTGGGTGGATCTTGGTATGCGCGCGCCCAGCAGCCTTCTGTTACCGATGCGGATAGCTGGTGGCTGAGTGAACTGCAATATCTTCGGCAGTCGGAAGCAACAGATATTGCATTAGGCTCGCAGCCGACTTTTTGGCGCAGTCAAAACAAAAGAGAGGGCACGACCGGAGGCTATTGGGGTGCCACCTATGTGCAGCGGTGGGGCTTTGAACCGGCTACGGTGAGAGGAACCGGTGGATTTAGCCCGAGGCAGCGGCTTCAGGCGGCTGAAGTAGGGCGTACGATTGCAGGCATTGCCGACCCTGGAACGCTGGTACAGCTGACGCAAGGCCTACAAAACTCGGTGGTTGATGAAGTCTTAGTGGACTCTTCAGGGCTTTACCGATTTGAAGCGGTGCTCAGCGGTCGAGGCGGCGGCTATCAGGTGTTGTTGTATCCTAATGGGCAGCTGACCGCGCTGCCTGAGACTCGGACGGCTCAGTTTTCAGCACTGCCTGGGCAGCTACCGGCGGGGGCTTCGGCGCTGTTGGTTTCGGCGGGCGTAAACCGGCAAGCGGCAGACAGTTTTTTAAGAGACTTTAGTGATTTTCAAGGTGGCGTTGCCTATCAGCGTGGGGTGAGTGAGGATCTGACCGTGGGTGTGGGATTTGTTCAAGCTCAAAATCCGCAGGCGGTGACTGAAGCTTTTTTTGCGCCGAGTGGTTTGCCGCTGAAGGTGGCGGTGTCGGCACTGACGGATCTTAAAACGGCGGCGGTGGATGTGACAGCAGATGTGCAGTACCGGCCGTCTAATAAAGTGTATATGGGGTTTAATAGCGATCGCTTCTCCCAACGGTTCAATGCTGAATGGCGAGTGACGAAGGGATTGACGCTGCTAGCGAGAGGTAATACTAGAGATGAGTCGGTAGCCGGTGGGGCTAGGTTTTCTGTGAGTAACCGCAGCTTTTTTCTCTTGGGCAATGCCACCCTCGATACTAAAAGCCGCCTTCGCTGGAATCTGAACTCTCGTTTGGGGCCGATGGGTCTGCGACATTTTGGCAACGAAAACACCACGCAGTCAGAGCTGTTTTACAGTCTCTCAGACAATTATGCATATGGTGACGGTCACGGTGTCTTGCTCAATTACGAGACACGTAATCTTAACCGTACGTTTAATCAGCTAGGGACTGCGAGCTGGCGGTATCTTTCAGCTCAGCGGACGGGAGATGGTCGCCATTTGTGGGATGCGCAGGTTGGATATGGCGTAGGCTCCGAGGGAAGTGGTGTAGTGGCGACGGTGAGCACGGCGATTTTGCCGGGGGTGGAGGTACAGGCCCGGTATCAAGGGGTTTCTGCGGTGAGCGATCGCAACACGTTCCAGCTAGAATTTCGCCCGCGCTTAAGCTTTAGCGGTGGCCTTAATAGCGGTCTTAACGGCCGCATCCGAGCTGACAACCAGCATCAAGATCGCCTTCGGACTCAAGGTGGGCTGTTACTTCAGCCGTTTTTTGATGAGAATGGTAATGGCGTAAAAGATAAAAGTGAACAGCTATATCGTGACAATCTTGATCTGTTGCTCTCTGTAAATTACGAAGACTTACGACAATATCGTGCAGACATTCGCAGTGAGGGTGCTTTTTTGACGCTGCCGCCCGATATATATCGCGTGGATTTAGATCCGGCGGGCTATCCGCTAAACTGGCAGACGACTGAAAAGGCGTACGCAGTGAGCACTCAAGCAGGACAGTATACGTCTGTAGAAATTCCACTAACGCGGGCGTACACTTTAATTGGCACAGTGACTAATAGCGACGGCAAGGCGCTGGCTGGGCAAAGAGTTGAGTCAATTTCAGCGGCGTCTGGGCAAAGGCAGCTTTCGGTGACTAACGCCGCTGGGATATTTTATCTAGATAACTTATCGCAAGGTACGCACCGTTTTGAAATGGGTGGTGAAGCTATTGAGGGCGCGGAGCTGACGCTGACGCCGCAGGTCGAAGGCCTACAGGAAATTAATTTTCAGGTAATGCCTGAGGGGATTAGGCGTGAAGTCGTGATCCCAAAGCCAAAGCCAGAGCTTCAGCCCACTTTGATCTGATGGGGTGATAAATGCTACATGTAACTATCAGGAAAGGCGTTGTATGAGCATGAATATGTTTGTATGGCTGCTTGGGTTTAGCCATTTCAGCAGGTTGCAGTCATCAAAAGTTCCTAATATGTCGCAGTTAATATGTCGCAGAAAGTTATGATGCAACGCTCAATAGGTTTGTTGGTTTTTCTAGGATTGCTTTCTCCGATGGCTGCATATAGTCAGAAGAGTCAGGACGTGCCACCAGAAGAAACGGAGGTGTTAGTCGATAGTCAGTCTGACGCTTTTACGGTCAATATTGACGATCAAATTCAGCTAGACGAGTCTATTGCGTACGGCGATCTTATTCGTGACTATACATTTACCGGTAATGCTAACGACCTGATTGTGGCTTATTGGAATGCCGATAATGGCGTAAACTACGGTGCTTCGGTATCGCTATATGGTGATGAAGGCAATGTGATTGATGAAGGCGGTGACTATTCAGAGGCGATTGATTTTTCTGAATATAATGGGCGGCATCGTACGTTTTTGCTACCGGCTACGGGCACCTACCGCCTTGCGTTTTCGCGTCAGCCTGCTAACTATCAGCTATCTATGGACGGGGAGGCCGTCTCTGATAATGTCTCTAGCTACTTGCTGCGGGTGCGAGCTGCTTCTGACTATGAGCGATTAACGGTGTTTGCAAATGCGTCGGTAGATGAGGAGCGGTGGCAGGATGCTTTAGATATGTTTACAGCTGCGATCGCTCAATCGCCCGATCAACCTTTCCCCTACATTGGCCGTCTGTGGTCTCAAGGTGGGCTGGCTTTGGATGGTATGGGCCTAGATGAGTTTAATGTCACTGGGCCTGAAGATTTGTACGCGCTATACGAGACGCTGGATGCTAGCGCGCAGGCGCAGGTAATTTTTGATCTGAAGAAATTTGAAGAGACGATGGCTGTAGTGATGGACGAAGAGAATTTGACTGAGGATGAGCTGGATATAGAGCTTGCGTTTTTTAGCGCGATCGCCCAGTACTTTGAGACGGGTGAGCAGCCTGAATATTTAAGATCGCTAGTGACAGGCAGCTAGTATTGGCGAAAAATCACTGTTTACTGGTGTTTTTAGACGGGTTGGGTTTGGGCGTAGCCAATGAGCGCAATCCTTTGTCTTCGCCTGAATCGATGCCTTTGCTCGCTCAGTTTTTAGAGCGACCGCTGCTAGCAGGCGCAAATGTTAGCCGCGCTGGCGTATTGCTAAAGCCAATAGACCCAACGCTGGGTGTGGCAGGGTTGCCGCAAAGTGCAACGGGCCAAACCACAATTTACACCGGACAGAATGCGCCGAAGTTTTTAGGGCGGCATCAGTCGGGGTTTGCGAACGGGTCTTTGCGGCAGCTAATCGATCGATATGGTTTGTTTTTGCAGGCAGTCACGCGAGGCAAAACAGCCACGCTGGCCAATGCATATTCGCCCGATCATTTTTATGCGATCGCCCAACGAAAACGTCGCTACTCCGTCTGCACCCTTTTGAACATGTCCGCAGGCTTACCTTTTAGAATGCAGTACGAATACGAGCAGGGTGAAGCGCTGTATTGGAATATTACAGGCTCAGCGCGGTCTCCTATTTCTGCGAAAGTGGCGGGGCGGCGGCTGGCTAATTTGAGCGATCGCTACAGCGTGACTTTGTTTGAATGCTACCTATGTGACTACGCAGGCCACGCGCAAAATCAAGCACAAGCTGTTGAATATTTGCAGCGAATCGACAGCTTTTTAGCCAGCATCATCGCCAATCTTCCGCTAAACGTCACGCTAATTGTGACGAGTGACCACGGTAATATAGAAGATATCTCAACAAAGCGGCACACCTTTAATTCAGTTCCACTAATGGTAGTTGGGCCTAATGCAACAGCTTTTTCTAGAGTAAAAGATCTGACAGGAATTACGCCTCAGATTCTCTCCCTTATCGGCTCGCTATAGCTTCAAATCTTACCCTTTAGACAGTCTGGTTATGAGTAAGAATCGTTTAAGATAAGGCGCTTACTTCAATGATTGTCAATGACTCAGCATGTTTTAATTACGGGTGCTTCACAAGGCTCTGGTCGAGCTACGGCGCTGCTGTTTGCCCGAAAAGGGTGGGATGTGACGCTAACGGCTCGCGGAGGCGATCGCCTCAATACCGTCGCTGAACAAATTCGCGCAACGGGCCAAAAAGCGCTAGCCGTGCCAGCTGACGTAGGCGATGCCGATCAAGTCTCTAACTTGATTAAACAATCCCTCAATACGTTTGGAAAAATAGATGCGCTCATCAACAATGCGGGCATTTGCCTGACGGGCTCAGTGGTTGACACGACGCTAGATGACTGGAAGCGTATTTTAGATACTAATCTTTGGGGCTGCATCCATACTATTCAGGCGGCGCTGCCGACGATGCTTGCGCGAAAAGAGGGCTCTATTGTGAACGTAGGTTCCTTCGGGGGGAAAATGCCGCTGCCGCAGATGACGGCCTACTGCACCAGTAAATATGCGCTGACGGGCCTAACGGAATCGCTGCGGCTGGAGATGTCGGCGCAGGGTATTCATGTCGGGATTGTGCATCCAGGTGTAATTGATAGCGACTTTATGGAGCGGGCTGTGTTTCGAGGCGCGTCGGCAGCAGAGACGGATAGCCTGAGGCAGCGGATGGCGGATACCTTAGGTGCTAGCTGGGTTAGCCAGCCGGAAGATATTGCCGAGGCTGTTGTGAAAATGGTGGAGAAGCGACAGACGGAGACGGTCGTGGGGCCAGCGAACGTGGCAACTGAGCTGAACCGGCTATTTCCTCAGCTGACGCAATGGGCGCTGGCAAAGGGCATAAGTGCGTGAATATGCGAAGGTGTAAACGTGACTTTTGTCTGTTGTTGCGGGCACTATAGAAGCAACAGTTTGACACTGATTTTCGCAGGCGTTGCCGCTTTATAAGGTGATGTTAAGGCGTCTTTGTTTGATGGTTAGTGGTTGGCTACTTTTGAGCAGTGCAAGGGCAGGTGGAAACGCTTGCTCTTTTTTCTTGGCCGTTTCAAACTTATCTTAAGCTCAATTTCGGCGCGTCGAATTCATTTTTGTAGAAGTACCGCAGCGCTACGCAGAAACTGTTTCATAAATTCATCCCGTTTGTTGAGCTGATATTGCTGCTGTACGACGGCCTGAATGCCGCGATCGCCCCAATTCTGATTGGACTGAAAATAAACCACAAAGCTTTTGCCCGCAATTCGAGTCAGATAGGCGGCGCTCGCACCCTGCACCAGTTTGCTCGCTACCGCAGTTGCTACGTTTACCTGCAATCCAACCGCCAGCATTTTCATGACGCCTTTGGCTAAGCTGAGTGCCGCCATCGTTTTTGCGAGCGACATCGCGAGCGCTTTTGCTTCTTCAATGCTTACCTCCACGTCGTACACTCGGCCTAGTTCCACGACCATTTGAGCGTTAACGGCTGCGGTGGCCAGCATATCAACGACCGGTAGCGGCGTAGCGGCCAGCACGCCTGCGCCTATCCACTGATAGCGATCGATAATGGCGTCTGCCTGCTGCTGCCGCTGAGCGCTTAAGAAGGCTTTAGCATCTTCGCTAATGCGCTGAGACTGGAGTAGTAGATTGTTCGCAATCAGGTCGGAGCCTTCGTTGCGAAGCACAGTGATGATGCGATTAATTAAGTGAGCGATATCTGGCTCGGGTTGAACTTGAGTGCCGTCTGGTAGAGCAACGGATGAGGGGTTTGCTGCGATCGCAACAATATCTTCAGCAGCCATCAATTCTTTTGTTCTTGCTTTTAGCCGCTGTAAAATCTGTTCTTTTTCTTCGGGTAGATAGCGATCGCTTTTATTAAACACCAGTAGCGATCGCTTGCCCATCTTCACCAGCATGCTCAGCGGCTCATACTCTGCTCGGTGCAGGTCATTGTCTATGACAAATAGCAACAGATCTGCTGATGCGGCAAGTGTCTTCGCTTCCTGACCTCTCGCTTCTCCGAGAGCGCTAGCTTCCAACAGTCCTGGTGTGTCTGTGATTAAAATCTCTGAGCCTTTTGCCGCTCGGGTTCGCCCTAAGTCCATCGCCACTCGATAGGTCTGTGCGGCCTGAGTCGTACCTAGTGTGGCTGCAATTGGCGCGGCCATTTCTCCCAATAGCGCATTTACTAAAGCCGTTTTGCCCGCAGAGCCCAGCCCAAACACCACAATTTGAAACGTTCGATGCTCTAGCCGCTGGGCTAAGGATGATGACTGTTCTCCTAAAGCTTTACGTGCGATCTCGTCCTCAATTTGGTTAATTTGCTGCTGCGCGGCCTGCAAGCTGAGTTCAGCGACTTCAGCAGGTTTTTCGGGCAGGATTACGGTGTGCTGATGCTTGGGTCGTAAAAACAACAGACCGTAATAGATAAGGATTCCGGTCGCACCTAGCAGTGCGATGATAATGAGCAGTGTGACGGCTTGGGCCAGAAGCGGAGATATAGATGCGATCGCGCCGTACAGCTGACCTATAGAGCTAGCGATGCCCAGCAGTATGCCTAACCCTATCAGCAGGGCGATCGCGCTTATCAGCAGATAGGATCGACGCATAACAATCTAGTCTGTAGTGAAGCTGATAAAGACTGAGCTATCTGATTTGCCGGTGGTTACCGGAACCGTTCCGCTTTCTACGTTACTGAGTGCGGCGCTGTAGCCATAGCCTGCATCGACGCCTTGTACGGTACCTTTGCCGCCTTCGGCTGAGAGCACTGTCCAAAAGTTGCGATCTCGAAAGTTACTTGCCACAGACATCCAGGCGGTATCTTGTCCGGCATATCCACCGGCGGGCACTCCATTGAGAGTCAGATTTTCTCGGTTAAAAATAGACGCGCTAGCCGCCCCGCCAAAATAAAGGCGACCGTCGGATGCGCCTGCAATATCGCCTATGCGCATCGCGTTGGCTTTAGTATTCGAGAGCCTGGGAAAGCTCATTTGAGACGTGACTAGCTCGCCTTTAATGGGATGGACTCTAGCATAGTAGGGCAAGTGTGCAGAGCCGCTGTTGTGTAGCTGAGAGTGCACGTCTATTTGCGTGAGAAACGGATCTGTTTTTCCATACTGTTCATCTTCGGTCATGGGCTGACCGCGCCAGCGAAAAATAGTGGCGGTGCCTGCACTTTCGCCAGCAGTATACAGATAGCCGTCACGGCCGAGCGTGACCCGATACAGGCGCGTATCGGCTACATTTTGCTGAATGGTTTCAGACGGATCGCTAAAGAGAGACCACTGCACCTCTCCTGCAAAATTCAAAGCTTCTAAACGGGCAATTTGAACGGGGTTGCGTTCGTCTTTAAGCCCCACAAAGGAGGTGTTGCGAAAGCTGGTGACGTACACGAGCTGAGCATCACCGCAGCTACGGACCTCTACATCGGTAACTTCTGTATAGTCTCGAAATTTTGAGAAGATTTCCGCGTTGTCTGCGTCGTACAGGTATACGGTTTTGTTTGCGATCGCGCCCACGACCCCATCTGGCGAAATAGCCACCCGGTTCACGCCTTCTAGCGCAATCTCGCTAAGCATTTCACCACTGGCCGCGTTCAACCGCACAATCTTGTTTTCAGTGGCGATCGCCAGCACCCCGCCGCCTGCTGCCGCGCTATCACCATCATCTGCACCATCAAAGGCCAAATCGCTAATGGCTGCGGGTAGATCTAGCCTTTGGGCGATTTCGCCTGTGGCAGGATCTATCCAATACAAGGTTGAACCGGCTGCGGTGTTTACGGCGGTGATCGCTCCCTGCTGCGTCATCACGACATCTACACCGCGATCGCCTGCTAACGCCACGCTCGATATTAAGTCCACATTGGCACTGTAGCTGCCGCTTTTGCTAACGACCGACTCATTCAGCGCGCAGACCGACGTGCCATCGTCAGATAGTGCTGGGAGGGCGCTAAGCTTGCGGGCTTCGGAGCCATCGGCAGACTGGCCAGTGACTTGGGCGGTGGTGCAGGCGATCGCAGCAAATGCGAGGCCACTTGCTGTTAGCCAATGAACGGGTCGCCAGGAAAGTAAAGCCATAGGTTTACAGCAAATATTTTTTAACAAAAGAGATTACGAAAACTCAAAATACGCCCCTACTGGAGTTATAGCATCTCGATCTAAACCCTTTCTTTGGGTCTTTTGCCAGTTCTTTTCTCTGACGTATAATGCCGTTGTTACCCCCACTATCGTATTCGTCTACGAAAGGAAAATTGCCCCATGGGACTATTTGATCAGGTTATGAAAGCGGTTGCTGATCCTAGCCGTCAGGCTAGCGCTGGCGGCCTTACCAGTATTTTAGGCGCAGCTAAGCAAATCGGGCAGCAAAACAACGCCGACTCTGACACGATGCAGCAGGCGATGTCTGTAATCGGCGGCTTTGTGCGCTCTTCACTCAAAGATAAGCGCCAAACCGAAGGCAATGCAGCAGCTCAAGAGCTGTTAGAAGAAGGCGCAGCGAATGGCGCGTCTGTCATTCCTAAGCTGTTTAACAGCGCTCAAATGACCGAAATGATCTCAGCGGTCACGCAAAAAACTAGTCTGAACACCAATCAGGTTCAGGGCATTTTACCGATGGTATTACCTTTGGTCATGCAGTTTTTGAAAACTGGCAACAAAAAAGGCGGCGCGGCTGCAACAGACAGCAATCCAATTCTCACTGCCTTTTTAGACGGTGATGGCGATGGTGATGTGGATATGGGCGATATGTTAGGAATGGCAGGGAAGTTTATGTAGAGAGTGATGAGTGATGAACGACAAGTTCATCACTCATACTTCTGATGTTTATAAAATCTGAGACAAGAACGCCTGACTTCTCTCTTCTTTCGGATTGTTGAAGAACTCGTCAGGCGTATTCTCTTCTACCAGTACGCCGCCGTCCATTAGCACCACGCGATCGGCAACTTCTCTAGCGAAGCCGACTTCGTGAGTGACGCATACCATCGTCATACCGTCTTTGGCTAAATTGCGCATCACGTCTAGCACCTCGCGCACCATTTCAGGGTCTAGCGCAGAAGTGGGTTCGTCGAACAGCATAACTTTGGGCTGCATGGCTAGGGAGCGGGCGATCGCTACTCTTTGCTGCTGCCCGCCCGACATCTGACCTGGAAACTTATAGGCCTGCTCTGCAATTCCCACCCGATCCAACAGTCTCATTGCAATCTCTTCGGCTTTGGCCTTAGGCCACCTGCGCACCCAAATTGGCGCAAGCGTCACGTTTTGCAGCACGGTTAAATGCGGAAATAAGTTGAACTGTTGAAACACCATCCCTACTTCACGCCGTACTGACTCAATATCCTTGAGGTCGTTGGCAATCAGCACGCCGTCAATCTCAATGCTGCCCTGCTGATAGGGTTCTAAGGCGTTGAACGTACGGATAAAGGTAGACTTGCCCGAGCCCGACGGCCCCATCACGACAACCACCTCACCTTTGTACACATTCATGCTGACGCCCTGAAGCACATGAAAGCCGTTGTCGTACCACTTGTGCACATCCTTGGCGACAATCACCGCCTCAGAACCAACAGGATTCTGAATCGGGGCAGATACGCTCATTTCAGATTGAGTCATGGGTGAGGTTCCTCTAGAGGTAAAAAGTCTAGCTAAAAAAATAAGGAATTCGGTGAAAAGGGATGTTAACGAAGGTCTGTATTGAGCGCCGATTCAATTTTACGACTGCCATAGCTCATGGCATAGCAGAACACCCAGTAGATAGCCGCGATGAAAATGTAGGCTTCTTTATAGTCGCCTAGATATCTGGGGCTTGCCAGTAGGTTCTGAGAAATACCCAGCAGCTCTACAAGGCCCACAATGCCTAGTAAAGTGGTGTCTTGAAACAAGCTAATAAACTGTCCAACAATGGCTGGAATTGCGGTTTTCAGCGCCTGTGGGAGAACAATTAGCGACGTGGTTAACGGCTTGTTGAGTCCTAAAGATTGCGCGGCCTCTGCTTGACCCTGCGGTACCGCCTGTAGCCCAGCTCGCACGTTCTCTGCTAGATAGGCAGCACTAAAAATAGTCAGACCGATGATGGCTCTAACCACGCGATCGGGGCGTACGCCTTCGGGTAAAAATAGCGGAATGAGTACCTGGCCCATGAATAGAATGGAGATTAAAGGCACGCCCCGAATTAGCTCGATGTAGGCAACCGAAAAGGCTCTGACAATGGGTAGCTTGCTACGCCTACCTAATGCGAGCAGTACGCCTGCTGGAAAGCAAAGGGCAATGCCGCTAATCGCAAGCAGCAGCGTTAGCGTTAGCCCGCCCCAGCTATTGGTTGATACATTGCGTAAGCCGAAGTCTAAACCTAGCAGGTAAGGTATCCACCGAAGTATCTGATAGACAACAATAAAGCCGACAAAGAAGAGAATGACTTTACTAAGCCAGCCTGGGATAGCTGGAATGGTCACCCGTTGAGAGAGCTGCCAGCCAGCCGCTAAGCTACCGCCGAGCATGATGATAATGCTGTAGAACAGACTGGGGCTAACCACTGGAGCGCGCCCGAGAAAAGGGCCACCGCCGAGTAGATAGAGCGCAATAAAATAGGAGACAAACCACGCTGCTGATATCCAGGTGGCCGCTCCAGGTGCGCTGCGGCCGATAGACTGCCCTGCAAACGCACCCGCTATTAGTAGAACAATTCCACCCAATATGTAGAGCAGACTGGGCCTTGTCATGGGCAAAATGACGAAGAACAGCGCAACTAGCCCTAGCGCAATGAGTACGTTACGACTCAATAGCTGCTTTTGGTTACGAGCTAGCACGCCCCAGCTCAAGCCTGATAGCGATAAAATAATGCCGAGAACTGTCCAAACTCGCCAGTACGACTCAGATGGATACAGCCCCACCATAAACTCAGCGAAGTTATCGACGACGACCGACCAGTTCGCCTGCGTAATGGCCCAGGTGAGTATGTTAAATAAAGCTAAGCCTAAGGCGATTGCTAATACAACCGTCAGCACGCTATTGAACACGCTGTTAAATAGATGCTTTTGGCTCCAGGCGACTGGCCCCATTTTCCGAACCACTGGTGCGCCGCGCTCTACTGGCCGTGAAGTTGTTGTCGTCATTGCTTAGCGCTCCTTAAATTGAACGGCGTTGTTGAGCTGGTTCATGTTGAGAGAGATGAGTAGATTGAGTGTCAGATAGGTGGCCATCATCACTAAGAACACTTCAATCGGTCGGCCGGTTTGGTTGAAGGTGGTGTTGGCGACCGAGTAAAGGTCGGGGTAGCCAACGGCAAAGGCTAAGCTGGAGTTTTTGGCGAGGTTGGCAAACTCACTGTTGAGCGGTGGAATAATGACGCGAAGCGACTGCGGAAACACCACCAGCCTCATCGCTTTGCCGTTGCTTAAGCCCACAGAACGAGCCGCTTCCCACTGACCGCGCGCGACAGACTGAATGCCTGCTCGAACAATTTCAGCAATAAACGCGCCAGTGTAAAACGTCAGGCCTGTGAGCGCCGCAGCATAGCGCATGGACATCTCCAGCCCGCCAGTAGCCCCGCCGCCTTCGACAAGGGTAGGCACTGTCCAGTTGAAGGCGAAGATGATGATGCAAACTGCTGCGATCGCCGCGCCGATCAGTCCAAACAAAAACACCTTGCCATCTTCTCCTCGCTCCAGCATGGCTTTCGTGCGCAGGTTCCATAGCACAAGCGCCACCACTGCTAGCGCGAATAGCGCCACAATCCACAGCCCGGCTGGATTGGTAAATAAGGCAATAAGACCGCCTTTAAAAAACAACCTGTCTTCAGCCGAATTACTCAGCAGCAGGTAGTAGTTCACCACTAGCACCACCGCAATTAAGACGATGTAGCCAATGCGCGACACCCAGCCTGAGAGTCCAGCGGCAAATCGGCCCTCGCGAAAGGCATTTACTGCCTTAAACAGCAGGCCAAATAGCAGCATCGAGAGCGCTAGCAGCATCAGACCTACCCACACCTCATCCGGCAGCCCCGGCCCGGTCAAATTTAAGTTGTTGTTACTGGCTACTAGCCAGGGCCGCTCGGGGCTAGGGAGTACAATCTGGTTCTCCTTTCTAGGCGCTGCTAGGTAAACGGCGAAATACCAGAAGAACAGCTGAAGCAGCAGCGGCACGTTCCGCACGAGGCCCACGTAAACCCGGCTAATTTTGTGCACCAGCCAGTTATCAGAAAAGCTGGCGACTCCGGCTGATACGCCGACGATAGTGGCGGTAATAATGCTTGCGGCAACCAGCCGCAAGGAGTTGACGATGCCCGCCTGGATGACTTTTGTGTAGGAGTCTTGAGAGCGATATTCCAAAAGGTTTTCGCCAATGGCAAAGCTGGCCGGATTCTTGAAGAAGTCGAAGCCAAATCTGATGCCGTTACGAGACATGTTGCGACTGAGGTTGCCAAATAAATAGGAAAAAACGGTCGCGACGATGACGACCAGAATGACCTGAAAAGCTATCTGCCAAAATCGCTCGTCCCGCAGTAAAGCCTTAATCCCGGAGGCTGGCTTATGGGGGGTATTTGCCATAGGTTTACGCTGTTGCTTACAGTTCTCTTTTTAGACGTAACGATCGTTTAGGCAGTGCGAATTTTTTTAAGTGCTAAAACGTACCGTTAATATGTCACAGATGCTGAGTATTTTCGGTCTGCATTTTTACAGTTGTGTAAACTCAAGAGTCGAATTGTACTTCTGCTGTATAGCTATTTATCATAAGCCGTTGCCAGCAATGACTAGAGCGGATGCAGACTCAGATGATATAGGTTGCTATCTAATGTAATAGAAAGCTGCTTATAAAAGAAATTAATTGTTGTTAAAGATACCAAAACGTTCCTTTTTAACAATGAAAGCGCCGCTAGCTTGTTGAAAGTTAGCGGCGCTTTTTTAACCAAACGTTATATCAACAAAGTTTAATCAACAGTTTGAGGTCTCCCTTCTCTGCCAAGTCAAACAGGCTGATATGTCGTCTTGATACTTTATGACAGCGGCTTAGCGGAACGGTGGAGAGTACATTAAGCCACCGTCAGACCACAGGGCATTTTGACCACGAGGAAGTTCAAACTGAGAGTCTGCGCCGAGATTGCGTTCGAAAACTTCACCGTAGTTGCCCACGGCTCTAACCGCTCTAGCTGCGAAGTCGTTAGGTAGGCCCATGTCAGTGCCTAGCGTGCCTTCTGCACCGACAAAGCGCAGAATATTCGGATCTTCAGTAGACCCGCTCACTTCATCAATGTTGTCGGCGGTGAGGCCAAGCTCTTCAGCTTCAATCAGCGCGTAGGTCACCCATTTAACCGTGTCAAACCAGGCTGAGTCGTTGTTCGTCGTTAGCGGCCCTAAAGGCTCTTTAGACATGGTGACTTCTAACAGCTCGTGCTCAGCAGGATTGGAGAGCGTGCTGCGACGGGCCACTAGCTGAGATCTATCAGAGGTCATACCTTCACAGCTACCTGCTTCGTAGGCTGCGTAGGCTGCATCTGCATCTTGAAATGTCTGAGGCTCAAAGCTGACGCCTAGCTGACGCATTTGATCCGTGAGGTTTAGCTCGGTGGTCGTGCCGGTTTCTACACAGACCGATTTGCCTTCAAAGTCGGCTAGCTCGGTAATGCCGCTATCGCTGCGGACTAGCATGCCTTGACCGTCGTAGAAAGTGGTTGGGCCAAACTCCATGCCTACGGAAGTATCGCGGCTAAGCGTCCAGGTTGTGTTGCGAGCCAGCATGTCTACCTCGCCACCTTTAAGCGCTTCAAATCGCTCTGTGGAGTCTAAGTCGCGGTACTGAACCAGCGTTGGGTCGTCGTACAGAGCGGCGGCTACTGCTTTGCATATATCTACGTCAATACCTGCGTATTCGCCATCTTCTACGTAGCTAAAGCCGGGAATACCGCCATCTACACCGCAGACCAGTTCGCCGCGATCAATGACCGTTTGCAAGCGGCTAGGGCCACCGCCTATGACGGCTCCGTCGCCACTGGCGGTTTCACCGCCGCCACCGGGCGCACCACAGCCGACTAAAGGCAATACACTCATGCTCGCAGCGAGCATTAAACCCCACTTCTTCATATCAAGCCTCACGTAATTCTAGAAAATAAGAGAACAGAATTTAGCTCAACAGGTTTGGCAAAGCGGAGAAACCTAAACAGATATATAAGTTGCTGCCACTAGCATTAAAAAGGTAGATTAGTTCAGCATGAACAACTTAGTGGAAAACCTTGGTGTAAGGCGCTTCACGAGTATGCCTGAACCGATCGCCAAACCGATTGAGAAACAATTGCGCTCAACCTTATCACTATTTTTACGGAGAAACTCAGCTCTTTTCTTAAGTTGACTGCGAGAAAGTAAAAAATTACAAATTTGTCATTTGCCTTGTACCCAGTCGTGCTTCTGACGGAATGAGTGTGTGAGCTAGCCTAGGTCTGTTGAGATAGCTCTCTAATCAGCGGTATTCGAGTGCTGATGTACTTGCTAACTAGGGGAAGGTTGCCGGGGTCGAAAGCAGGGTCTGACTGTAGGGAGTCTACGAGCGATCGCAGTAGACAAGTGTCATCTAATTTAGAAAGTCTATGATTTGGAAAAGACTCTACAACAGACCAAAGCTGACGGAGGAGACTGGTATCCATATAAAAATTTAACCTTTATATTATCTTTAGGTTTAACGCACATTGGTAACCTAAAACTGAGTCTTGGCCTTTAAAACACCGTTCTTAACAGCGATAAGGCGTCAGCGTTACATCGCTTTACCAGAATGAAACCTTAAGTCTATCTAAAGATATAGATTAGGCCTGAAACATAGATATCAGTCCCGATTGCTGTTGGTTTGTGAACCGGTCGGGATGGTTGGGCGTTTGATAGTCGGCATGAGCGCGTTAAAAGAGGCGATCGCACTTTGTTTCGTCTGCCCGCTTACGCTAAACACCAAAGATTCACGATATATGCGTTGAGCTGGATGCGTTGCTGCGTTAGCCGCGCCGCTAGCGGCAATTATGGCCGTTTGAGCGCAGGTGTTCATCAGCGCGATCACCTGTCCTCTTAACGCTATTTTGCAGTCGTAATCAGCCTCAGGCCGTGTGAACGCTTTTGGCAGCTCTGCTTGCAGCTGATGGAGTCGCGTTTCGAGCTGCTCTATCAGCTCGTGCTCAATTTGACGGCGAGATAAAGACTGCACAGCTGATGCTATACCTGCTTGAGCGCAGCCGAACATGAGCCCTAGTGGGCTGAGTGGATTGGCGCGATCGCGCGATTCAATCCATCCCGCAGGCCGTAGCCCCACCACACAATCTGCCGCCAAAACCCAATTCTTTAGCCTTACTCTTACTGTACTGGTGCTCGGCACTGCTGCTAGCGCCATCGGCTCGTCCACCATCAGCTGCCCCTTTGCCACCTTCTGACTTGTTAGCGGCAGCAGCCCAAACACCGCCTCTCCTGACGGCAGTACCGCCGCGCCCACGAACTCATCAAATAGTCCTGCTCCGCTCACCCAGGGCACTTCTCCCGAAAGCAGATAGCCTTCCTGTATAGGTTGCGCTTGTAGCGGACAGGGCTGACGGCGCAGCTGCGAAAATCCAACGCCCACGCGCTTTTTCCCAACCGCCATTGCCGGTAAATAGTCCTGCTGAAGCGCCTTGTTTTCGCTGGTTAGTAGAAAGCTAGCCGCGCTCTGATGCTGCGTTTGTAAAAAAGCCAACGCGCCAGAATAGCGAGCCATTAAGCTTTGAAACTGCCAGAATTGTTGAGTGCTCAATCCGTTTCCACCCAGGCTGCTAGGTGCTTTAGGCGTTAGTAACTTCAGCTCACCCATCGCCTCAAATGCTTCAAAAAGTAGTGCAGGGTCACTATCTATTTGCTGAGCCACTGGGGCAACGCGATCGCTTAGATAGGTCTGCAAGCGCTGTGATGCTGGTAAATTAGGTGGCGTTTTATAAGACTTTTCTAGCTGTGCTGAATTCATGACCGCTCCGTAATTCTTCCGTAACTGCTCTCATGCGATCGCTTTACATGACTGCTTCGAGTATCTAGGTGGCCGCAGGCAACACTTTGTGACCTTTAAAGGCCGAGCGCCCCTTATTGTTAACAAGATAATGTCAGTCACATCTGCCCTATGAGATTGCTATGCATCAGCAACGGCCACGGCGAAGATGTCATCGCCCTCCGCATTCTTAATCCGCTACGCAAAGCAAATCCTAGCCTTGACGTATTCGCGCTACCCATCGCGGGCGCGGGCAACGCCTACCGCTCACAAAATATTCCGATCATTGGCCCCACACAAGAACTCCCTTCGGGTGGATTTCTCAACCGCGATCCCAAGCAGCTCGCCCGTGACGTTCAAAAAGGACTGCTCTCGCTGAGCCGAGCGCAGCTATCTGCTGTAAAAGCTTGGGCCAACAGCACACCTACTACAAAATCCATCGTCTTGGCCGTTGGTGATATTGTCCCGCTTCTGTTTGCCTACCTTAGCGGCCTGCCGTACAGCTTTATAGGCACCGCTAAGTCGGAATACTGGCTGCGCGATGAACGCGGCAAACTCCCTCCTAAAACCTTTTGGCAAAAGCTAGAAGGCTGGTCAGGCTCGGTTTATCTCCCCTGGGAGCGGCGGTTGATGTCAAGCGATCGCTGCCAGTCTATCTTCGTTCGCGATGCCCTCACCGCCGCCCATCTGAGCAAACTTGGCATTCTGGCCCAGTACGCAGGCAACCCTATGATGGATAGCCTTGAGCCCACAGGCCAGCTCTCGCCACTACTAAACACCCTTCGCGCCAGTCTACTTGCGCCAAACCGCGCCCTGAGCCAACCTGAAAACACGCCAAAAGACAGTGCCACCGCACTGTACGTCACCAAAAAGCAGCAGCTCATTACCCCGCTGACCCTCGTGCTGCTACCGGGCTCACGCGCAGACGAAGCCTACGAAAACTGGGAAAACATTCTTGCCGCCGTCCCCAGCCTCATAACTACCTTTCCTCACCGCCCGCTCATTCTGCTAGCCGCGATCGCCCCAACTCTCTCCACAACCCGCCTCCAATCAGCCATCTCCACCAGCTGGGTGCCCACAGATCTCAGCCCCACCTACCCAACCTATCTCCGTCAAGACGTAGCCCTGTTACTAATCAACGACGCCTACAACGACTGTCTCCACGAAGCCGAAATCGCGATCGCTACCGCAGGTACCGCTACTGAGCAATTCGTCGGCCTCGGCAAACCCGCCATTACCCTCCCCGGCAACGGCCCCCAGTTCACCCAAGCCTTTGCCACCGTCCAAGCCAAAATGCTTGGCCCCTCCATTCAAATGGTTACTCGGCCTGAAGACATCGGTTTAGCGATCGCCAAAATCATCAGCAATCCCGACCGCCTCCAGCTCGTCTACCAAAACGGCAAACAAAGAATGGGTAATCCCGGTGCAGGCGATCGCATCGCCTCTCAGCTATCTAATCAGTTAGCTTGATAAACTAACTAAACCTAAACCACGCCACCTCATGAGCACCCAAACCACCCTCTCCCTGATAGACATTGGTAAACAAGCCAAACAAGCCTCCCAAGAACTAGCCCAGCTTTCCACCCACGCCAAAAACGAAATTATTGAAGCGATCGCCCAGTCCCTAGAAAACTCCGCTGATGCGATCGCCACCGCCAACCAACAAGATCTAGAAGCTGCCCTCACTGACAACATTGCCAAACCTCTCTACGGTCGCCTAAAACTAGATCCCACCAAACTCAAAGGAGCCATCCAAGGCGTCCGCAGCGTTGCCAAACTCAAAGACCCCACTGGCGAAACCACCCTTCACAAACAGCTTGACACCGACTTAACCCTCAAACGCATTGGCGTTCCCTTAGGCGTCCTCGGCATCATTTTCGAATCCCGCCCCGATGCTGTGATGCAAATCTCCACCCTCGCCATCAAATCTGGCAACGCCGTCATCCTCAAAGGTGGCCGCGAAGCCAAAAACTCCTGCACCGCCCTCGTCAATGCCATTCGCCAAGGCATCACTAACGCAGGTCATAATCACCCCAATCTCCAGAACGCCGTCCAGCTTCTCACCACCCGCGAAGAAACCAACGCCCTACTCTCACTCGACAAATATGTCGATCTCATCATCCCTCGCGGCTCCAACAGCTTCGTCCAATACGTACAGGCCAACACCCGCATTCCCGTTCTCGGTCACGCCGACGGCATCTGCCACCTATATATAGACAAAGCCGCTGACATCGAACAGGCCACGCCTATCGCAGTCGATGCCAAAGTCGGCTACCCGTCCGCCTGCAATGCTATCGAAACACTGCTTGTACATAGCGACATTGCAGATAAAGCGCTGCCCGTATTAGCCAAAGCCCTCCAGGCTGAAGGCGTAGAACTACGCGGTGATGAAAAATCGCGTCAGATTCTGACGAACATTAAGACAGCAACTGAAGAAGACTGGTCAACCGAATACAGTGACTTGATTTTGGCCGTTCGGGTGGTCGATTCGCTGGATGCAGCCATGGAGCATATTGGCGAGTATGGGTCACGGCATACAGAGGCGATCGCCACCACCGATCAAGCCGCCGCCGATAAATTCATGTCTCAAATTGACGCCGCCAACGTCTTCCACAACTGCTCCACCCGATTTTCTGACGGCTTCCGCTACGGCTTCGGCGCAGAAGTCGGCATCAGCACCCAAAAAATGCCCCCCCGTGGCCCGGTTGGACTCGAAGGCCTCGTCACCTACAAATACCAGCTCATCGGCAACGGCCACATCGTCGCCACTTACACAGGCGAAAACGCCAAACCCTTCACCCACAAAGACATTTAATGGACATCATCCACATTAACGACATCAAGGCCTTCGGCTACCTCGGTGTTCTTCCCGAAGAAAACGTTCTAGGTCAGTGGTTTCACGTTGATCTTAAAATATTTATCGATCTCTCCAAAGCCGGAAAAACAGATGCTTTAGAAGACACCCACAGCTACGTGGAGATTGTTCAAGAAACTAAAAAGCTCATTCAAACTAAAAAATACAAGCTTATCGAAAGTCTTGCTGATGCTGTCGCCGCTCATGCCCTTGCCAGCGACGAGCGAATTCAAAAAATCAACGTGAAAGTAACAAAGCCAACGCCACCAATTCCCAACTTTGGCGGCACCGTCGGTGTTGAAATCACTCGCCCATAAATAAAGACTGAAGCTAGGGCGTGTGATCGCTACCATAGAATCCCCTGTTTCCGCCTATTGGTGTAACCGGTTGGGGCGCAGTTTGAGATGTAGATGGATATGAGTTGCCAGTACGTATGAGTTCATAGTCGGGTGCAGATGACGAGCCGCCGCCTGAGAACATAGAGTCCAGAAGAGCCCCTGCAAAGCCTAGCATTAGCATCTGACCAAGCGGGCTAGCGACCAATGTACTCGAACTGTCTTGGTTGCCATTATTACGAGTTCTAGAAACTGGCGGTGGGCTGAAGTTACGCAGAGCCATCCTATAATCACCGCCGCTCTGAGATACAGATGAAGTCGCAAATACGGTGTAGGTATCGTTGCGAGGCAGTGTTGTAGAGATGAACGAATTAAGATTATCTGCTGCTGCATTGTTGTTAGATGCGACTAGATTGCCATCGCTGTCGAGTAGTCCCAGGAAAGTATCAAAATCTGAGCTGTCCAAAGAAATAGAAACGCGCTGCCCTTCGCTGCCTTCGATTTTGTAGCTATCGAAGTAGCTGCCTGTACTAAACTGCTCATCGCTGGCACCCAAAACGCCCATCTGGTGCACAGTGTTTGTTTGCGCCTGAGCCGGTAGCGCTAGTAGTAAAAGCCAGCTTAAGCCGCAACCACTCAGTAATCTAGAAAGCTTGCCTAGCATCATTTATCGAATCCTTCTTGTTCATAAAAGTAAGGCTATGGAAATTCTACAGGTCGCGCTTGAAAGCACAAGCCTACGATTAGTAATTCTTTGTACCTTTACATGCCATGGCACCTGATTTGCTCACTAGAGAGCACGTTGTATTCGCGATCTGAATGCGCGTATTCTTGTCATGACGGAGCACAAGGCTAGGTGGCGTCCTTGTCCATCACGGCGTTTGTTCAGTACAACGCACACTTGACCGTATAAAGTTCTTCTTGTTATACCGAATTTGTATTGCATCTATCTAAAGTGTGATTGTAGGCTTTCACCTACGTCCGTCATTTGCAAGCTCAGCAAATTACTGAGCAGTAATACTTTTAATCATTTCTTGCTTGTAATATGAAAATCAACAAAGTACTGACAAGTTTCATCTCAGCAGCGTGCCTTTTAGCCGCAGCTCAAGTGCCTGCTTCTGCTGGATTTGGCGATATACTCAACACCGTCGATAGAATCAACGGCACTGTCAACCGCTTAGATAGAACTATCAACGGAACGGCCTATACGGTCAATAGTTTAAGCAACACTTTGGGCTTAGATTTAAGCTCAAACAAAGACGCTATTGATGCAGATGATCCTACAGGGCAAGTGCTACAGGTCTATCAGCTTTGGTACGAAGATATGTCCGCTGCTGACCAAGAAACGGTTTCTTGGCTAGTGATGCAGCAGGCTCAGAACCAAGATGTATCTTTTGAAACGGTTTCTAGTAGCGACTGGTTCTTGCAAAAGACGCCTGCGCAACAGTCTCAGGCAGCGTCTAACTTCTTTAAGCTACAAAACATCACAGAAGCCACTGCGCAAGAGGAAAGCCGATTCTTAGCGTTCGCGTTCTGTGTGAACGGTGGCGGCGGCGAAAGCTGTGAAGTTTAGCGCTTAACCAAGAAGCGCTTACCTGAAGTTAGTATTGTTCTTCCTGGTTTGAGTTCTACACTTTAGAGGGCAGTGGCGATATCTCGCTGCTGCCTTTTTTGTGAAGGTTCAACGTCGTAAAAACGTAATTTCGTTACCGCTGATTCTTACGCTGTAGGCGCTGAAGCAGTTTTTGCCAAGTACGGCTGTTTCTTTGTCAGGGGCGATCGCAACATACACATCGGTAATAATCGTCCCGCCAATCTTTACCGATCGCAACCGACCCATATACAGTTCCATCGGCGTTCCATCTATTAAATATACGTATCGATAGCTCACAGGCTCCAGCTTTAGCTGTGCTGCCATTTCTTTAGTCACGATAGAATGTGTTGCATTTCTATCAATTACCATGTCAAAAGATGCCACACCATCAAACAGGACATCAACAACCGGCATGTGCTTTAAAAAAGATTTGATCTGCACTGTGGAGCTGTTGTTGTTTGCGCTTTCCTGCTTTTGCGCCTGCTTTTCAGACTGCTGCTGTTGTCTGAGCTTGCGAACCGACTCCACCACGCTTTGATGTTTCTTCCAATTTCCCTGATTTAGCCACAGCGTGGCGGCTTTTTGAAGATCATTCAGTGCTCCTTCTATGCCTCCTGTATCCTGCTGAATTTTTGCGCGTAATTCATACAGTGCTGCATTTTCAGAATCAATCGAAACGGCATTCGAGTAGTCTTTGAAGGCAGCTTCTAATTCTCCCAGCATCTGATAGCCGCGTCCTCTTTCTGCAAAGTACTGCGCCGCTGATTCGTTATTCGCCTGAGCTTTCTCAATCAACGCAGAGAATTCTTCAACTGCACCATAGCCATCTTGCAAAATTAGCCGCATCTGCCCCTGGCAAACCTCAATGTCTCTATTTTCGGGATAGCGTTGCTTGGCGATTGATAGGCTAGCGATTGCCTGCTCCCGGTGGCCTAGATGAGCATGAATGAGCACTCGCCAGCATAGCGCCTGTATTTGAGACGGGTCGCAGTCCAAAAGCCAGTTCACATCTTCTAGCGCGGATTCGTAATGACCCGTGTTGTACTTTGCCTGCACCCGTAGCATGAACTCATTCATTGAAGTGACATGCCCAGCGGTGCTGCCTGCCCTGGTATCGGCCTGTGGCGCACGAGAGAAATCAATATCTGGCAGCGATCGCAATAATTCAATCGCCTCTAAACAAGCCTGCACATTCTGCTTATCTTTCGCGTCTAAGTAGCAGCGAGCCGCCTGCTTGTACGATGCGATCGCTCCCTTCCCATCACCCAACATCCCTAGCGCTTTCCCCAACAGCCGATGCCCACCCGCCAGAGCCGGCTTCAGCTTTATGGCTTCTCGACTGTCTGTAATTGCTCCTTTCACCTGATCCAAACTCAGCCACACCAGCGCTCGAGCCAGATATACCGAAGCTGTCGGCGCTAGCTTAATTGCTTGGCTGTAGTCTGCGATCGCCCCTTCCCCATCTTTCAACCGTCGCCGCACCTTCGCCCTTTGTACATAAGCCTCCGCCCTCTCTGGCTCCTCTGCTATGATCCCATTCAGCAAAGGCAGCGCCTCAAAAGGCCGTTCTACCTCAATCAAGTCCACCGCCCGCTGAAAACTGTCCAAAGCCATAGTCGTTTAGTCTAATCCGTAAGATTTGTACAAAATATTCGTGAAATTTATTCTGCTACCAAACTAAAATCAATCTAGTATGAGGACAGAAAAATCGACAGTAAGCGTGGTTTTCCTGCCCTTATTGCCCGTGATGCCCCAACGCTATGAGTAGCCTTTCCCACGCGCCTTCAGAAGCGTTCTCAGAACCAAGCCGAGTAGATTCTAACAGTGGCCGCTCTAGCGCTATCTTCGGGCAGGTGTACTGGTCACCAGCTAAATCTCCTTGGATAACGTTCATCTACGCAGGCGCTATTTTCGGTGGCTCCCAAACGCTTCAGTGGGACGCATTCCTTCTCTTTATCATCACTAGCCTCATTACACTTTCCGCAGGATATTCAGTCGGTATTCATCGCCGCCTCATTCACAACAGCTTTACCTGTCATCAATGGTTAGAAAACGCGCTGGTTTACCTGGGTGTGCTTACCGGCATTGGCGGGCCATTTTCGATTATTGAAAGGCACGATCTGCGCGATTGGGCACAGCGTCAGCCCAACTGTCATGCTTACTTTACGAGTCGTCGAAATATTCTAGTCGATTGGATTTGGAGTTTTCACTGTAGTCTTCAGCTTCACTACCCGCCTATCTTTCGGCACGAGCCGAGGATTGCAGACAATGGCTTTTATTCACTGTTAGAAAGAACCTGGATGCTTCAGCAGCTGCCTTGGGCGCTGGCTTTTTATCATTTTGGGGGCTGGAGCTGGGTGTTTTGGGGAATTTATGTGCGAGTAGCGGTGTGCGCAACGGGCTTATGGCTAGCAGAATACTTGGCGCATCACGGATTTGGCAGACAGGCTGGTCGGTTGCCATTTGGTGGCATTCGTCCGGGGCGATCGCCTAAACAGCACAGCGCTTTACTTGGCCTAATTACGCTGGGCGAATGCTGGCAAAGCAATCATAAAGCCTTTCCAAACGCGGCCAGATTCAGCCTGTATCCGCGGCAAATCGACCCAAGCTGGTGGATCATCAATGTGCTTAGCCGCGTTGGCCTTGCCTGGAATATTCAATACTCTAGTAACTCAGTGACCCTTGGCACCAGTCATCCAGCTTCAACTCAAGCGCGCCACGTAGTTACTGAAGACGCGGCTATCGTCGAGCCGCCTTCGCCTCGATCTGTCGCACGGCTGTCATCGCGGAATAGCTAACGCCCGCGGTGCCTTCGCCGGGATGCGTGCTGTCGCCCACCAGCCATAAATTTTCAACGGGTGTGCGGGTGGCAAAGCCGAAAGGGCCAAAGGTGGGGACGCTCTGGCCGATGCCGCCAACGATACCGCGATCACGTCCGGTAAAGGTTTCAAAGCTTTTAGGTGTTGCCGCCTCCACATGCACCAAATGCTCGGGCCGTAGGTCAAAGTAGCTCTTGAGTCGAGAAATGGCTTCTTGGGTGTAGCGTTCTTTCATTGCCTTGTAAGCTGCTTCATCGCAGTCATACCACTGCTGCACTTCTGTAAAAGAAGAGGCAATTAAGGTGGCTTTTCCTTCCGGCGCACGTCCGTCACCGGGGCGACTTACGGAGACAAAAAGAGAATTGTTCTCTGCAATTGGCCCGTCGTAGTCGTACATAAACTGTAGGTGGGGCGGGCAGCCAGCGGGAATGGCAGCTTGTTCTACGCCCAGGTAGATAACGAACGCACCAGAAGAGGGCTCAAGCTTTTCAACCCTTTTCTCGTAGCCCTTCATTTTGCCGTCTTGAGCAAGCCGCACTAGGTTTTGAACTGTCACATTAGCCACAACATGGTCGGCATCTTCTAGCCAGCTTTCGCCTTTTTTATTAGTAATTTTTACCTGCGTGGGCCTGCCGTCTTCGATGTTGATCGCCTCGGCTTTGTGGCGCATATGCAGTTCGCCGCCGTCTTTTTCTAAGGATTGTCTGGAGGCGATCGCTCAGCACCTGCATACTCCCTTTCAGGTGATACAGCCCATGTGGAGCCTGCGAAACACCTAGCGCTGTTGCCGCATACAGCACCGCCGTCTTATCCGCCGTTGTCTGCGAATATAGCTTTAGCTGCATATCTAAAAACGTCCGCAGCCGCCGATTGTCATACAGGTTATAGCCCCGCAAAATTTCGCCCACCGTCGAAAACGTGAACGGTACTGTCAGCAGCGTATCGGGCCTCACCGCCGTTCCTAGCTGCCAAATATCCCAGAGACTACGCGGTGGCAAAACCGGGTCTCGCTGCTGAAACCGCCAGCTATAGTCAAACAGCAATTTCATAAACGCCCAAAAAGGCGCGCTCCCTGGAAACTGACGCTCTCTTTCCGCTTTCCACTTATCCGGATCACGCCACACGCTAACCGGCTCACTTTCTCCCGGCAGAAATACCGCGCAGGCCGGGTCACAATGACTCGCAGGCGGCAGCTCAATCCCCAGCTCCTCAAATATTTCGTGATGAATTCCTCCCGGCTCTAGCCCAGCCACCTGAGTCGCGCCAACGTCAAATGTAAAGTCCCGTCGCTTAAAGGTAGAGGCGCATCCACCCGGCACAATTGCCTGATCAAAAACCTTTACCCGATAGCCTCGATGTGCAAGTAATGCCGCCGCCGTTAGACCCCCAATTCCCGCTCCAATGACCACTACTTTTTGCTGCGCTTTGCCGTTACCTAACATGAGCCTTTACATTTCTTAAACCTACCTACAGTCTAGCGCTCCAGCACCGCAGTATAGGTTTCAGTAGAAGCTCTGATATCTATAACTATCAGTCGCGTGAGTCTCTGCCATCAGAGATATGTGGTGCTTTTGTAGAAAGCCGTAAATTGGTAGCGACGATAACAATTAGAGGCCCACATGGCAGATCCTAATAACGTTCCTCAGCAGGCAGACCAGCTCAAAGACGACCTAAGCGCTTCTAACAAAGAGTCCCGTGAGCGAGCGGCGGCGGACGTGACGGATACAGATTTCGATAAAGAGTACGAAATTGCGCAAGCGAACGAAAATGGGTCAGGCACGCAGTCTAGCGATCCTAACCCCGTCAATCGTAAAGATGCCGGTGCTGGTGTCGGAACGGCAGCTTCTGGTAGTGAAACTAAAAGCCCTGGCGACAGCGATCCTAGTGACTATTTAGACATGGCGAAAGAGGTGGGCAACAAGGCCAAGCCCGGTAAATAGACCGTAGCGTCATCCTTACGCTAATCACAATTAATCAACCTTTTTGCCTCGGTCATCGCGATTGAGGCATTTTGGTATTAGGATACTTAACTGCACTGGGCTCACTTCGCCAGCTCGAACCCTGATAGCCTGAAAACAAGTAACCATGGATTCTATGAGTAAGCAACGCTCGATACTAGCCGCCCTGCTGGCACTCGTGATTGCAGCCATTGTCATCATCATAAATGTGCCTACCCAGCTGGGTCTAGATCTTCGCGGGGGCACTCAGCTGACGATGCAGGTTCAGCCAAACGAGCAGATTACTCAGGTGGGCGAACGTGAGCTAGCAGCGGTTCAGCGCGTGATTGAGAATCGGGTGAACGGCCTGGGTGTTTCAGAGGCGGTGGTGCAAAGCGTTGGGCTCGACCAGCTTTCGATTCAGCTACCGGGCGTGAGCGATCCTGAAAAGGCTGAAAGGGTTTTAGGCGGGACGGCGCAGCTTGAGTTTCGCAACCAAAAGCCGAATACAGAAGGTGAGTTTCAGGCGCTGCAAACGATTGCGCAGCAGCAGCAAATTGAAAAGGAAGTAAGAGAAAGTACGGGGGACGTGGAGGCGATCGCAGCCAACCAGGCCTCTATTGAAGCGACTCAAGAAGATATTCTTGCTCTGTTTGCTGATACCGAACTAACCGGCGACAAACTCCGTGATGCCCTTGCAAGACCGATGGGTGGCCCAGGTGGCGCGTGGGAAGTCGTGATCGAATTTACGAATGAAGGCTCAGCTCTCTTTTCTCAGCTTACGCGCGACATCGCAGGCACAGGTCGCGGCATCGGCATTTTCTTAGACAACCAGCTCATTAGTGCCCCAAGCGTAGATGTGCAGTACGCCCAAACTGGCATTACAGGTGGCAGCGCCGTTATCTCTGGCAATTTCAATGCAGAGTCAGCTCGCGATCTGGAAATTCAGCTTAGAGGGGGTTCTCTGCCGCTGCCTGTAGAGATTGTTGAGAACCGCACAGTGGGTGCAACGCTGGGTCGAGATAGTGTGGCGCGCAGCTTGTACGCAGGTCTATTTGGCTTAGCGCTAGTGCTTGTATTCATGGCGGTTTACTATCGCCTGCCTGGTGTCTTAGCTGACGTTGCACTGGTGGTCTATGCCATCTTGACTTGGGCCGCGTATAACCTGCTTGGCGTAACGCTCACGCTGCCTGGAATCGCGGGCTTCATCTTGAGTATTGGTATGGCTGTAGATGCTAATGTGCTTATCTTCGAGCGTACTCGCGAAGAACTGCGGGCAGGTAAAACGCTGTACCGTTCTGTGGAGTCTGGTTTCTATCGGGCCTTTTCCAGCATCCTAGACAGTAATGTGACGACGCTAATTGCCTGCGGAGCGCTGTTCTTTTTGGGTACAGGCCTGGTCAAAGGCTTTGCGCTAACGCTGGCAATCGGCGTTGTGATCAGTATGTTCACAGCCGTTACCTGTAGCCGTACGCTCATGTTTTTCACGATTGGCTTTCCTCAGTTTCGTAAGCCGAATTTGTTTTGTCCGGGTGTTGAGGACGTGCCTGCGCGATCGCCCAACCCTACCCCCTCTGCTCAATAGCTCTTTCTCAGCCTAAGCTTCTTCACGTACTTAAATAGATGAAACTCAACGTCATTAAACAAAGAGGCCTCTGGTGGGCTGTCTCCGGAATTATCATTCTGGTGGGCATTGCATCCATGGCGTTTTCTTGGAATCAATATGGCGCACCTATCAAGCCAAGCCTCGACTTTATTGGCGGCACTCGCCTACAGCTCAGCCGCGATTGCACCGTTGCTGGCAATTGCAGTAGCCCTATCGAAACCTCCGTCGTACAGCAGGTTTTAAACGAGCAAGGCTTAACCGGCGGCAGCGTTCAGCTATTTGGAGATGATGGCCAAGCGGTTGTTGTCCGTACCAGCAATTTAGATGTCGATCAGCGGGACGCGCTGCAAGATGGATTAGAAGAAGCGATCGGCACAATCGATCCGAATGCGACTAAGAATGACACCGTAGGGCCGGTGCTAGGTCAGCAGCTCCTCACCACCGGGCTTCTCTCTCTCATTGTTGCCTTTGCACTCATTGCGGCCTATCTCAGCCTACGCTTCAAGTTCGACTATGCGATTTTAGCCATTGTTGCGCTGCTGCACGATTTGCTGGTCACCTTGGGCATTTTTTCGATTTTAAGCCTCGTAATTGGCTACGAAGCCGATAGCCTTTTCATCGTGGCGCTACTCACCATCGTTGGTTTCTCCGTCAACGATACGGTCGTCATTTACGATCGCATTCGTGAAACTCTTAAGCTCCATCCCGATCGCCCCATCAATCAAATCGTTGACGACTCCGTAAACGACACGTTAGGCCGCTCTATTAATACGACGCTTACTACGGTCTTAACGCTGCTTAGCATTGTTTTGTTCGGCGGTGGTTCGCTCAAGTTCTTTGCTCTTGCTTTAATCACAGGATTTATAGCAGGTGCCTACTCAAGCATCTTTATTGCCAGCACGCTGCTTGCCTGGTGGCGCAGCCGTAGTGAAGATGACAACTTCGGCGGTGAGGATTCAATCGAACCTGTAGACGAGTCTATAGATTCTGCACCTGCTGTGTAGAAAAGGAAAAGAGGCTCGGAAAAATTTGTGAGAGAAGATGCGACTGCTGAGAAGGCAAAAGCGATAGAGGCGCTACGGCAGCATAGAACGCGAAGCTGGATGTGGGTGTCTTTAGGGCTTTGGCTAAGCGTTGGGCTACTGAGTTTGTGGTCGCTCCGCTTTGAGCTTCAGGAGCTAAATGAGTATTTCACCTGGGCCGCTGTTCGCTACATGCTGTACTTCAATCGTCTGCCAGCGCTGGGCCTAGCGATTTGTCTAAGTTCCACCATATCGCTGTTATTTGCAGAAAGCCGCCACATTCTACTAGGCCTTTCTAAAGGTGAAAAACGCTACTTCACCCGTCGCCTAGAGAAAATATACGAGCAAGGCGCTTCCCATCCCGACTGGAAGATTATTCATCCTAGAGAATAGAGCTACGCTTCGTCGCTGACTTAAGGAATAAACTCGCAGCGGCAGTATCTACTAGTAATAGTGCTTGAGTGGTTTTCCTGAGGATAGAAGCCGGAGAGGATACGTCAATTGAGTGGGTTAGCATCCGATGAACAACCGCAGACTTATGCTCACCGTAAGCTATGCAAAGACTATGGCGTGCTGCTTGAATAGCGCTCAGTGTAAGCGTGAAAGCATATTGCGGAACAGCTTCTATGCTTTCAAAGGCACTAGATTCGACCTGCTGAAGACGGTTCTTTGCGTCTAGTCGAACAATTTTTACCCAGTGTGGATCGGTAAAGTTTGCGACGGTAGGATCATTAAAAGCTAGGTGGCCATTGTTGCCTATACCTAAGCAGCAAAGGTCGATAGGTGCTGTCCGTAGCTGTACTTCATATTCCTGGCAAGTGCTTAGTGGCAGTAAGCCGTCACCTTCAATGTCATGCCACTGCTCTAAAGCAACTTTTTGAGTGAGATGCGTCTTCAAGTAACGTCGAAAGCTTGCAGGATGGTCTGCGGCGATGCCTAGATATTCGTCTAAATGAAAGCCGGTAATTTTTGGCCAGTCTAGCGAAGGTCGAGCATTGAGATCGGTGAGGTGTCTGAGAAATCCTACTTGCGATCGCCCTGTCGCAAAAATAGCCCTCGCCCGTCCTGTTTCTAAAATTGCCTCACCGAGTATCTGCCGCGCGATCGCACTACCCGCTAGCGCCACGTCTTCTGCCGACTCATAAACCTGCACCGTCAGCATATCCACTTTCATTGTCTGGCATGGCACTGGAACGCGCTGACGTGAGCTATCAAACTGGTTCAAACCAAAACTATCTAGAAACGTACGAACAGTCTTAATTTTGACATGGTTACATCAAATTAAATATTCAAGCCAGACTCGTCTTTTCCAAGTCCTATGCTTCACAATCGCTACATTGGCCCTACGGAAATAAACCCAGACCCTTCGTGAAATCACCTCGCGCTAACCCCTCTAGCCGCCCCGTTCCAAAACCCGTTGAGCTGCCTAGTCTAAGCCGCTGGTGGCTTTTATTAGGGCTCGCTATTCTACTCATTGCCTGCTCAAGCACCCTGACGCACTGGCTCACAGAGTACTGGTGGTATGACACGACGGGCTTTGCTGATGTGTTTAAGCTAAGGCTAAGCTGGAGTATCTTGTGTGCGGTTTTAGCCTTCGCTGTCTACGGCGTAGTGCTGTTTGCAAACTACTGGCTGGCGATTTGGCTAACGCGCGATCGCCCCTTCTACATCCCTAGAAACAGCGAGTGGGCTCCTTTTATTCCAGGGATCACTATCTACGGCAGCATAGGTCTTATTGTGCTGCTCGCCGCAGGCGCAGCCCAGCGTGGCTCTCAGGCCTGGGAGCCGATACTCAAATTTTTAAATCCAACGGCCTTCAACATCGCAGACCCGATCTATCAACGGGATATTGGGTTTTATGTCTTCCAAATGCCTGTTTACCAGGGGCTTCAAAGTCAGGGGCTAGAGCTTTTAATCTGGGCGCTGATACTGTCACTGGCGATCTATTCAGTGCGCGGTGAAATTCGCTGGGATCGCGGCTGGAAGTATTTGATGACGGGGCCGGTAAAGGCTCATCTGTGCGTGTTGTTGAGTGCGATCGCCCTATTCTCTGCCTTTGGCTACTGGCTTGCCCGCTATGACTTGCTTTATTCAACTAGCGGCGTCGTCTTTGGTGCAGGCTACACCGATGTTAACGCTCGCCTGCACGCTTACAGCATTATGGGCATCGTTACGCTCATCGTCGGGCTGCTGTTTATTGTGTCTCTATGGCGGCGAGGCTTTTCACTTCCGGTTACCAGCATTGCTCTGTACTTCGCCATCTTCCTAGTTGTCAGCGGCATCTACCCCTGGCTCCAGCAAAGCATCATTGTTGAACCAAACGAACTCGATAAGGAAACCCCTTTCATCGCCCATAATTTGGAGTTTACGCGGCAGGCTTACGGCCTTACAGATGTTCAGCGGGAGGAGTTTGTTGTTGAAGACAATCTTGACAGCGCCGCGCTTGAGCAAAATGAAGGTACGCTCAACAACCTTCGTTTGTGGGACTATAAAACGCTGCTCAGCACCTATCAAGAGCTCCAAAGCCTGCGTCTTTACTACCGCTTTCACGATGTCGATATTGACCGCTACAACATTCAAGATGACTACCGGCAGGTCATGCTATCGGCTCGCGAACTAGACTACGACGCAGTTCCTGAAAATGCTCAAAACTGGGTGAACCAGCGGCTTAAGTATACGCACGGCTACGGTGTGGCAATGAGTCCGGTTAATCAGGTAACCGTAGAAGGTCTGCCTGACTTTTTTATTAAAAACATTCCGCCTGTTACGACTACCGATATCAAGATAGACCAGCCTCGTATCTACTACGGCGAAGAAACCGATCACCATATCTACACGGGCACCAGTACAGACGAATTTGACTATCCGCTAGGCAGTGATAATTCACCTAACCGCTACGATGGCGCGGGCGGTGTGCCGATGGGCTCGCTGCTCAAAAAGCTTACCTACGCATTTGATTTTGGTACGCTAAAGCCGCTGATCTCGAACTATTTCACCGATAGCTCTAAAATTCACTACCACCGTGACATCGTGGAGCGTGCTCAGCAGATTGCACCCTTTTTGCAGCTGGATAGCGATCCTTACTTAGCCTTAATTGACGGGCGGTTTAAGTGGATTATTGACGGGTATACGATGAGCGATCGCTATCCCTACTCCGAACCCCTAATCAACTCCCCTAATATCGGCACTTTAGTCTCTACCCAGCAAGAGCTAGAAGACATTGCCCTAAGCGGCACAAACTATATTCGCGATGCTGCCAAAGTCGTGATCGACGCATACGACGGAACGCTCGTTCTCTACGCCGTAGATGAAAGCGATCCCATCTTGATGACCTATGAAAAGATTTTCCCCGATTTATTTCAGCCCCTGGCTTCTGCCTCTGATGAGCTACGCCGTCATTTCCGCTATCCGCTAAACCTATTTCAAATTCAGTCTCAAATCTACCGGGCCTACCATATGGAAAGCACCGAGGTCTTTTATAACAAAGAAGATCTGTGGCAAGTCCCGCAGCAGCAGGGCACAGAAGGCAATAGCGAACCCATGCAGCCGTACTACATCATCATGCGGCTACCCAACGCAGAAGGCGAAGAGTTCCTACAGATATTGCCATTTACCCCTTCCAAGAAAGACAACATGGTCGCTTGGATGGCCGCCCGCTGCGATGGCGACCAGTACGGCAAACTCGTGCTGTATGAATTTCCTAAGCAAGTACTGGTATATGGCCCTCAACAGATCGAAGGCCGCATCGATCAAAACACCGATATCTCTCAACAGCTCACCCTCTGGAATCAGGAAGGTTCCAGCGTTGTTCGCGGTAATTTGCTTGCGATCCCAATTGCACAGTCCCTACTGTACTTTGAGCCTATCTATCTACAGGCAGACCAGGGCGCGCTCCCCGAGCTAAAACGCGTCATTGTCGCATTTAAAAATACTATTGTTATGCGTCAAACTTTGCCTGAAGCCCTAGAAGCTGTCTTTGGCAGCAGTAGCCCATCAACACCACTCTCAAGCAGTTCTCCTGCTAATACGGCCACTGTCTCTAGCGTTCCGGATACCCCGGCTGACTTAGTACAGGCTGCTATTGAAGCCTATGAGCAAGGTGAAACAGCCCTGCAAAACGGTGATTGGGCCGCTTACGGTCAGTCGCAGCAGCGGTTAGGCCGGCTCCTAGAACAGCTTGATCAGAACCAGCCTTAGGGCGGGCTCCTAATGAACCTCGTTCAGATCGGGCGATGGGGTCAGTGCTGTGACCGGTTGATTGGTCTGGATCGCTTGAAAAGACTGTTCAGGCTCAGATTCAATTAGACCCTTTAAAAGCTGCTCGTAGGCATTAATCGCCTGATGGAACGAGTAGTTTTCAATGGCATACTGCCGTCCACGCTTACCCAAATCGTCTACTTTGTCTGGATTGTCGTACAGCGTCTGAATAGCTTTGGTGAGTTCAGTAGGGCTTTCTGGCTCTACCACCAGCCCGCTACCGCTTTGCAAAACAGCTTCAGCTGCTGAGCCATTTAAAGGCACTGAAGCGATGATAGGACGGCCACTGGCCATAATCTTTTGTGTCTTTGAAGGCATGTTAAAGCCTACAACGTTGTGCTTTTGCATAATAAGTGACACATCTGCCGCCGCTAGCATCTCAGGAAATGCGCTGGCTTCTACAAACGGCAACAGCATAACGTTGTGTACTTTAAGCTCTCGGCGAAGCTGGTCGAGTTCGGCCAGCTGGCTCTGTTCTCCAACAATGACAAACTGAATGTCCCGATTGCTTTGGATCTGTAGGGCGGTACGGATAATGGTGCGTACGCCTTGAGTGCGAGCAATGTTGCCAGAGTAAAGTACAACAAACTTGTCCTCTAGGCCATGCGCGAGGCGAAAGCGGTTGCCTTTTTTGGGGAGTGGTTTGACGACACCAACATCTACCCAGTTAGAAATACAGGTTAGCTTGCTAGGTGAGACGCCCTTTTGCTTCAAATTTTGGGCAAAAGAAGGCGTAATAACGCTGATTTTAGTCGCACTGGCGTAGGCAAATCTTTCTAGCTTTTCAAATACTTTAATGGCGAACTTATTGCTGATGAGCCCCGTTTGAATAGCCGCTTCTGGCAGAATATCTTGCAGGCTCAAAACGACCGGACAGCGGTAGAGCGCTTTCGCCGCTGCGACTGGCACGCAGGCACACAGCGAGGGACTAGTCGAAAGAATAATGTCAGGCTTCCAGCCAACCATGGCCTTAAAAAAACTTAAAAGTGCAAAGCTGCCATCTAGCATGACTCTGCCAAGCAGCCCTGGCTTTGGACGAACGGCGACAAAGCATCTTTCAACTTCTACGCCGTTTCTAATTTCTCTTTTATAGAGGTGCCCTTGATATTCGGGATATATTTTGCGTTCTGGATAGTTGGGCATCGCCGTCATCACTCTGACTTGATGCCCTTTTCTAACCAATCCCTCCGCAAGCTCTGTCATTAGAGGGGCAATCCCAATCGGTTCGGGGGCGTAGTTATAGGAATAGAGAAGGATACGCATGAAGGGTAGATCTTTTAAACTAAGCGTTTTCAGGTATACGGATAAGCGTAAAAAAGCTGGCTAAGCAACAGAAAGAGTACTCATAAGTACTGGTGGCATTAATCACTATTCACTGGTTAAGCCTATCTCTGTGTCTGATCGGGCCTATCAATATTGGTTCGGCTTCAGACAATCTTTAGAGAGACAGGGATATTTGTGTGAATTTTCTAAAAACATAGGCGGTTAATGAAGTTGTTTTAAGTTCCTCTATTAGCAGTTCATACTGATAACCACTAGGGGATATAGGAAAGGTGGCAAGCTATACCAAAACCCTTGACAATAAAGGGTGTTTTGCTTTGAGCTTGCAAGGTAATCTATCAAACTAAGTATGTTTGATAGGTATTAATCGTTACTTCAAGCCTGATTTACTAATTCCCAATGGAGGGAATAGAAAACTCAGGCCATTCACGTATCTTTTATGTTTTGAGATACCTACTTCAATTAAAAATCGTAAATAGGGAGCCTAAACTATGCCTTCACAAAGTCGATCTCAGTGGGATATTGCGAGGTTCGTATCAACGTTGAATTATTTTGGTGAGATTCCTTTTTTAGGAAGCTTTCGCTGGATGCAACAATTGCTAGGTCAAAGCCCTAGCGTCCCTGGTATAGCCTTGAGCATTACGAATAAAAGAGTCGTTGCTGTTAGTAATTGTTCCCTAGACTTAATTGATACATTGAGGAAAAAGCTACCAGTGTCAATCGGCTTGCTGTCTGAAGAGGCGATACTCTCTGGGCGTTGCTCTGCTAAGGCTTCTAACCGTTTGTATCAGCAGCCTAACACGATATCTTCTGAGCTAATACGATTAATTCGAACGGTAGATTCACTGATTGTGATAGAGCCGTCTGATCTGGCAAGATTGCTTGGAGATACGCAGGATTCTGCCGATAAATCACTCAATATGGCTGAAAATGTTGTTGAGTCTTGTGTTTTTGATTTTTCAGATCCCCATTGTGATTTAGCGGCTTGGGGGGCGCTAGATGATGTGGTGATGGGCGGGATCAGCCAGGGGAGCTTTTTTTTGAGAGAGCGACAGGCCGTATTTGCCGGTAATGTCTCTACTGATAATTCGGGCGGATTTTCTTCGGTGAGAACTCAGAACTTTGATCCCCCGTTTGATTTTGGGGGCTGGCAGGGAATGCGGCTGCGGGTGAAAGGAGACGGACAGCGCTACAAGTTTATTTTGCGCAATAGCGGTGGCTGGGATTCTCCTGCGTATATCTATAGTTTTGATACCGTTGCGGGTATCTGGACAGATGTTGAGGTTCCCTTTGAAGCGATGGTGGCTACGTTTAGGGCGAAATCTGTTGCAGATGCGCCGCCATTTGATCCTCAAAGGGTATTTTCTTTTCAGCTGATGCTGAGTAAGTTTGAGTATGATCGTCAGCTTAATCCAAACTTTACACCGGGAACTTTTGAGCTGGCTGTACGCTACATGAGCGTTTGTAGACAAAGAAAAGGAGTGCCGCTGGTGGTCGTAGGCTCTTCGGATGAGGTTGAGCGATCGCGCCAGCAAGCAATGCTCAGCGAAGCTCAGATCGGTTATCAAATCATCGAACCAGGAGACGTAGATTTAGCAGATGCGATTGCGCAGGCGCTGACCTGATAGAGGAAAAAATTACTAGAGGAAAAAATTACGCTGGGAAACCCTACATAAAAAGCCTCGGGACAGCAAAACGGTACCGAGGCTTTTATGAGAAGCTATTTTAGATGCTTGGAGCCAGATTACTGAGCTTTGTTTTTAGTAAGAAGGGCGCGGTTCGTTACTGGATCGAACCTGCTGCTTGGCACGATTGGCGCTTTTTTTGAGAGCTTCTAGTCTGCGGATGTAGCGATCGCGCTGTTTCTTCTTAGGCGTTTGCTCAATCAAAGTCTTCAAGGCGCTACCCAAGCTCTTATAGGCATTTGGCAGCGTGTATCCAAACCGGGTCGCAATTGAAATGGCCTTTTCATCAGCTGAAATTGACTCTTGCAGCGTTTTTTGACCGTTATTGCGTTTGTACAGCCGCCAGCCAGAAACACCACACAGACCCATTGCCAAAAGCAGCAGCAGCCCGTCTTGTACCCACAGCTCACCGACTGCGCCACCTAGACCAATCGCTAACGCCGCCATTTCCCAGCCATCGCGAGGAATGGTGTCACTTTGGACGCGAGCCACCTCGTGCCAAAACAGCAGGTTGCGCTGATCAATAGCAAGCTGTTCCCACTTAGTAAGATCGATTTGAACTTCTACCTGGTCGCGACCTAGCTCTTCGCAGGTAATGAGAGGCGGTGCCACATCAGTTGCCGGTTCTACTGTGACCCAGCTTTGCAGCTCGGGCGGGAGTAAGCTTCTCAGCCGACGCAATTCACCAATGTCGGCTCGGGGCGAGGTGTAGCTGGCGTAAGAAGTCATAGCGGTTGAGGAGTTTCTAACGACGGGTGCAAGGTGAAAACAGTGGCCAAAAGGTGCCTTTACAACTGTACCTAAGGCCTGCGAGCAGGTGGCAATTTAAACGACCGCGCGCTTAGGTAATGGTTATAGCACGCTTGTGGAACGGTCGGCTTTGGTGTAAAACCGTCCTCCTTATATTTTCGTAGACTCTAGCCGGGCGATCGCTTCATCAAGCAGCTGGCATCCTTGCTCTACCGATTCGGTTTGGTAAAGGCGATCGCGCAAGTCAGCCGCGCCCGCAAAGTCCTTCGCGTACCAGGCCATATGCTTTCTCGCCTGACGAATGCCTCGAATGCCCTTGTATTCCCACAGCATAATCAGATGTTCACGGGCACATTCCAGTCGTTCTATGGGGCCGGGTTTGGGCAGGCGATCGCCCGTCTTCAAAAAGTGATCAATCTCGCCGACTAAATATGGATAGCCTAACGTCCCTCTCGAGCACATAATCCCATCGGCTCCCGTCTGAGCCAAGCAACGCACCGCCGAATCTACCGAAAAGATATCTCCGTTGGCAATCACCGGAATGGTGAGCGCAGCCTTTACTTTAGCAATCCAGTCCCAACGCGCGGTGCCGTTGTAGCCTTGCGCCCGAGTCCGCCCGTGTAGCGTTAGCATCTGCGCGCCTGCGGCCTCCATGGCTTGGCCAAACTCAACGGCATTAATGGCGTCGTCATCCCATCCAATGCGCGTTTTCACCGTCACGGGCACCAGCACTGCCTCACAGACCGCTTCCACAATTTGAACAGCGGTATCAGGATCGCGAAGTAGAGAGGAGCCGCCGCCGTTTTTCGTAATCTTATTAACAGGACAGCCCATGTTGATATCTATGGTGTCTGCACCTTGCTCGACGGCTTTGCGGGCAGCTTCGGCTAAGAAATCAGGCCGACGGTCAAATAATTGAATACTGATAGGACGCTCGTTTAGATCGATGTCCATCACTTCGGGCAGCTGGCGAAGATGCTTTAGCTCAGCGGCGCTCACCATTTCGGTGTACATCATTGACTGCGGGGCATGGCGACGTACGAGCCTGCGGAATACTTTATCGGTGACGCCCGATAAAGGCGATTGCAGCACGCGGCTGTTTACGATGACGTTGCCAATGTGTAAAGGGGTGCTTAGGCGCGATCGCAATTCATCAGACAGTACTAACGGTGTAGAAGACTCAGTGGTAGCGGGCGCAAGTGTATTAACGGACATAGTTACCCTGCAAAGGTCTCTCTCGTTAGGCGATGATAATCAAGCTTGCTGTCATTTTAGAGTGATTATGGATTGGGTGATAATAGACGGCAGTGCGTTTGTAGGGGAAGCAGCGGCGCTGACGGCAGCGTTTTTGTGGGCGGCAGCTACGCTGATGTTTGGCAAATTAGGGAAGCAGCTTGCGCCACTGGTGCTCAATATCGTGAAGGGTTTGTTTGCGATCGCTTTCCTGGCCGTTACTCTAGTCATTCAACAGGTCGTTGCAGCTCCCAGCTTCACGCTATCTTTACCTACCGATGCCGCTATCCTCTTGCTTCTAAGCGGCGCAATTGGCATTGGTTTGGGCGATACTGCCTACTTTTCAGCTATCAATACGCTAGGTGCTCGCAAAGCCTTACTGCTAGAAACGCTAGCGCCGCCTGTCGCAGCCGTTCTTGCCTGGATATTTTTATCAGAACAGCTTTCCATAACATCGGTCATTGGAATTTGGCTGACGCTAATTGGCATTGCCTGGGTGGTGAGTGAGCGCGTTCCAGGTACAGACCAGAAGAAGCAGGGCGCGGGGATTAAGTTTGCGCTGCTGGCTGTGTTTTGTCAGGCCGCTGGTGCGGTGCTCTCTCGTTCGGCGCTAGATGGTACGGTAGTTGCACCGCTATGGAGCAGCTTGATTAGGCTGTTCGCGGGCCTTTTGTTTATGGGCGTACTGGCGCTGATTCAGCCGCATCAGCTAGGCAACTATCAGCCGATAGTAGAACCGCTTGCAAGCTCGCCTGAATGTTCACTCGAAGGCTTTGATAAAAGTAAGTGGCGATCGCGCTGGCAGCAAAGTCTAACCGATTTAAAAACGCCTTCCTTGCTCCTTGGCATTGCGACGGCTTCCTTTTTCGCCACGTATCTAGGCATTTGGCTACAGCAGATTGCGCTGAAGTACACAGCCGCTGGGATTGCGCAGGCACTACTGGCGACTAGCCCTTTGTTTGTACTGCCGATGGCGGCGTTGCTGGGCGATCGCATTAGCTGGAGAGCAGCGTTTGGGGCGCTGATTGCGCTGCTGGGCGTTTGGGTTTTGCTGTTTTTTTAGGGCGTGAGCCAGCTCCCAAGACAAATCTTAAGCCACCTTTGTTCGAGAAGGACTGTCCCAACGTCTGCGGACGGGAGCGGCATCGCTGAGCGGAAACCGCTTGAGCGTGTCGTCAACTTTCACAATGGCAGAAGACTTCGTTTTAGCCAGTTCCGTTTCAGATGATGACTGGCTATCTGGATACTTCACTGACCACCGACCCGTTACCGGATCTCGGTACGTTTCAAAAGGATTAGGGGTCAGCGGTCTGCTACAGGGCTTGGGCACGGTTGTTTAGTGTCCTTAAGAATCAAGATAGATGAAGAATCAGTTAAGACAGGTCTGTGGCCGCAAAGCGCTTAGACCTCATCCCTGATAGATGCCAGCTGTCTATCCAAAGGGGATAAGTAATTTATCTCACTTGGATTGATATAAATATTACATGAAGTTCATCGATTTCTTGTGTGAAGTTACGGACTCTGTGCTACCAAGTCGTGATAAATGTCATGGCAAAGGATGGGGAAAATACTGATACCTCGACACCTGACGGCCTGAACTCGACTATTTGCTCAGCCGCATAAAAAATTCTTAAATCATCAAATTCTTACGATTACTTGCCCTACTCTTTCAGCAGAAGGTAATACAGAGTGCCGGTATTGTTGATAAGGCCAGCAACTTCGCCTGCCTCGGTGCCTGTCCCTACAAACAGATCAACGCGCCCTGCACCTTTAATCGCGCCGCCAGTATCTTGATCTAAAACGATCCGACTAGTCCGACTAGTAGGTGTGACGGTAAGTTCGCCATTTTGGTTTCTCTGAGGCAACGGTAAATTAATCAGCGCTAGGGCCCCAGGTGGCATTATCGATTTGTCTGTGGCAATGGAGCGGCCTGCCGTAACGGGAAATCCTAGACTGCCTGTGGCCGGTGCGCCGTTGGTTTCTCTAAAAAAAACGAAGCGGTTGTTACGCGGTAAGTAGCTGTCTAGAGCGTCAGGATTTTGCTCAAAATATTCCATCAGAACAGGTAGCGATAGCTTGTCTTCTGGGATGATGCCGTCGTCAATTAGGGCGCGACCAATGCTGGTGTAGGGGTAGTCAGTGCGGCCGCCATATCCTACTGATAGCGTGCTGCCATCGGTCATTTCTAGTCGAGCTGACCCCTGTACCTGAATGAGGAAAGCTTCTAGCCGTTCGGGTAACCAGGCGAGTTCCAATCCTGCTAGCGGCCCTTGGCTGGCCTGTAAACCATCGGCCCCCTCCAGCTCTAGTCGGGTGGGGTAGGGTTCTGTCCACTGGTCTAAATCTGATGGGCTTTTGTATATCGGGTAGCGGTAGGTCTCGTTGGGCGTGCGGCTCGCAGCGTAGGTGGGCTCAAAGTAGCCTGTGAAAGCTACGGTGCCTTCGCCATCCTGACCGATGGATTTGTAGAGGTCGAATTCTTGGGCGATCGCCCTCTGTAGTTCTGCGGCTGATTGGCTCAGTGTGACTAAGGTACGAAAACGATACAGGCTCTGTCGTACGCGGCGATAGGTAACGCCTTCTACGGAATAGTTTTTGTAGTCTGAAACGGCTCCTGGGGTGCGCAAGTACGCGAGGCTGTTGTCAATCGCCGTTAGTAGTGCTTGGCGATCGCCTTCCGTAAATTCTGTTTCAAACAGTGGTATCTCTTGCATGTCGCCACTGTTTAATCTGGTTAGCGGCGGCTGGGGCACTTCTGGCAGAGTGCTATCTGCGCGGCTGAAGCCGTTGGAGAGAGAGAGGGCGATCGCAGCCCCCACCAAAGACAATCTAGCCAGAGCCAGAACAGAAGTACGCGGAGAGATTCGCAAAGGAAGCACCCAAAATCTACCCTGTAGATCTTATCTCTCTACGGTTTTGCCGAGCATTAATAGGGTTCGCTCCCTTCTCTGTCACAATCGCTCATACACTGTGCTAACCCCTGAAGAAAGGCGCTATCGTGAGTGAAACGACCCTTCAAAGATACAGTCGCCGCTGCTCTTCAGCTCTGTGAGGCAACCTCATGACCTACACACTACGTCGCTATCGAAGCTATCAGGAATATCTAGACGATGATCAGCTACACCACGAGATCAACTATCGCTTGCTCAGCACAGGAGAGGTGATAGAAGTGGCTGATGAAGATGACGGTAATTTGTGGCTTGCCAACTTACTAATAGAAGCAATTCTTGGTGTCATAGGGCTTTCCTCTCTCCGATTAATTCGGAACGGGAATAAAGACCTTCAAGTGCATCCCTTAGGCGATAAGTGGGTCAATCGCAAGCCTGATATTTTATTAATGCGGCCAGAGCATCTTCAGGATGCAAGGCAGGCTATAAAGTTTGGGCAAGCTGCACCTGAGTTTGTGGCGGAAGTTGTGAGTCCGGGCGGTGAATCGAGTAGCAACTATCTGCGAGACTACGTTTGGAAGCGACAGCAGTATCAGGACTGGCAGATTCCTGAATATTGGATTATTGATCCGCATCGAGCGCAGATTACAGTATTGACGCTGGTAGACGGTGTTTATCAAGAGGTGGTTTATCAGGGAGATGAGCAGAAAATTGTTTCTATAGCATTTCCTTTGTTAGTGCTAACGGCAGAGCAGCTGTTCTCTGGAGCCATTTAGGCGCTGACTGATTCAAACAAAAAGCCGTGAGCGATGAAATGCGATCGCTCACGGCTAAAAAGTAACTGAAGTCGTAGAACTGGCTAATACCTTTCTACGCTGGAATTGAAGACGGGCTCTACGCGAATGCAGGCGACGCGTGAGGGGCGAATGACCATGTATTCGCCAGGATTGATTTTGGGAATGGGTACGTTGATGAATTCTTCGGCGGTGGCTTTGGGCATGAGCTTATCGCTGTACCATTTTTGAAAGTCTTGAATGGTTGTGAAGCGGACTTCTTCTTTATGTCCACCGTCGAAGGCAATATGAACAACGTATTCGCTGGGGGTTCTGGGCATCTGACAACCTGAGTTTTCGCATGAATGAAATTAGTATTGGTTGGTGGCTGCGAAAACTCTCAGGCCAATAGAAACTTAGGTGGAAATATTAGGTTGGTCAAAACATCAGGTCAAATTGAACCGCTGCAATCGTTCCTGCAATAGCTGTGGTAGTTCTTTATGCAGCTCGCTTTTTTGGGTGAAGCTCAGGCGGTTGTGGGTGGGCGTGTCAAACGGAAACTGGCCTGGAAGATCTGAGCGCTCCATTTGAGATAAAAGAATTTGCTCTGAGCGTTTGCACTGTAAGGCATAGCCCATTTCTACACAGACTTTGGGGCTGGGCACAAGCTGAGGGGGCGTGCCGTCGATGCCTAAGATAGGTGTGCAGTCGGCGATGTAGAGAAGCGATCGCCTAATTTGTCGCATCAAATTGCTATTGATTTTCACGGCGCCCTGGCTTAATCGATTGGACTCTACCAGGGAAATAGAGAGCCGGGATTTGCTGTTGAACTTTTTAATAAAGGCTTCTATCTCTTCGCGCAGCAGATCGCTGGAGTCGGTGTATTCGGTCTGATAGCTAAGAAATATAGTGGGATCTAGGTTGGAGAGGGAGTCTTGCTTGGCGAAGTAGATTTCGTGACTGATGAGATCGATATTGGCGATCGCATACGTCCCGCTCCCTTCTATATAAAATTCAACGCGATCGCCTTCCAAGTATCGCTGAAACCACTCGGCCTCTTTGACATCTTCAGCAGGCTCTAAAAAATCGGCTCGTAAGGCTGACTTTAGAAGGCTATTTTTAGCAAGCCGCAAATCGTGAGGCCGATTCTCCACGTCGCGGATGGGTTCATAAGTGCTGAGATACCAAGCCTTGAGTGCAATAATAGCCATTTGGCACGAGATTCCTTTTTGAAAAGAGCCCTTCACTCTAAATTATTACCCACTTGGTAGGAAACTATTGAAGAATGAGGTTGGATCATGTGTACTATTTTAGCGTATGAAGATGGGGTTGATTGTCCCGATTTGGTAGAGTTCATAGGGGCTAAATTCAGTCGTTAATGAGAAAAGGATAAGTGCTTATGGCGGGTGTGGTTTCGGCGGGGCACGAGAAGACGGCTGAGGCTGGCAGACTTATTTTGCAGGCCGGTGGCAATGCTTTTGATGCGGCGGTGGGTGCCACCTTTATGGCCTGCGTTGCAGAGCCGACATTGACTTCGCTGGGCGGCGGCGGTTTTTTGCTGGCGCATAGTGCGCGCGATCGCCAGGATACGCTGTTCGACTTTTTCACTCAAACACCGAGCGATCGCCAGTCTCAATGGTCAGCATGCGATCAGCCAGATTTTTATCCCATTGAGGCTGACTTTGGCGATGCGGTGCAGGAGTTTCACATTGGGCTGGCTTCGATTGCGGTGCCGGGTGTATTTGCAGGCTTGCTAAAGGTTCATGCAAAGCTAGGTCGGTTACCGCTGAGCGTGGTGGCAGAGCCTGCCGTGGCCTGCGGTCGCAGTGGGCTGGCCGTCAGTGATTTTCAGGCGTACTGCTATGAGCTGCTGGAGCCTATTTTGGTGGCGACCGTGGGGGCAAAGGAAATTTATGCGCCGCAGGGAACAAGGTTGAAGGGAGGCGATCGCCTGCACCTGCCTCTGTTTGCCGATACGCTAGAACACTTGGCGAGCTTAGGCGATGCTGAGGCTTTGCGCGCTTTTTATGAAGGTGAGATTGCGCAAGAGACGGTACGTGAATGTCAGGAGAACGGCGGGTTCTTGCAGTTAGAAGATTTTAAGGGCTATGCGGTGATTGAGCGATCGCCGCTTTCTATTAACTATCGCGGCGTACAGATGCTGACCAATCCACCGCCAAGTGCAGGTGGCTCGCTGATTGCGTTCGGGCTAGAGCTGTTAGATAGGTTTGATTTAACGCAAATCAAACCGGGCTCGGCAGAGCATGTTGTGCTGCTGTCTCAGGTGATGCGACAGGCGAATGAAGCAAGGCGATCGCACCTAGACGACGCCCTATTTTCTCCTACCATTGCCGAACAATTTATCGCACCTGAACTGGTCGAAAAATATGCTCAGCCCCTTCAGGCGCTTATGAAGCAAGGCTTAAACCGATGGGGCAGCACAACGCACATCAGCGTCATGGATAGCGAAGGCAACGCGGCTAGCGTCACGACCTCCAATGGAGAGGGTTCCGCCTACGTTGTTCCGGGTACGCAAATTATGATGAACAACATGCTAGGCGAAGAAGATCTTAATCCTGGCGGCTTTAACCAGTGGACAACTAATCAGCGAATGTCGTCTATGATGTCGCCTACTATTATTCTCAAAGGCGGTAAACCGCAGCTAGCGCTGGGCTCTGGTGGCTCGAATCGGATTCGTACGGCGGTCTTACAAGTTATCTCTAACATTGTGGACTTCAAGATGCCGCTGGCAGACGCCGTAGAGGCTGCACGGCTGCATTGGGAGAATGGTGTACTTCATTTAGAACCGGGATTAGGCGGTGGTGCTGACGCATTTGAACAGGTGGCGTTAGGCACTGATCGGGTGCTTCGCTGGCAGCAGTCCAATATGTTTTTTGGTGGTGTGCATTCCGTTGGCATCGACAAAAAAGGAGATCTTCAAGGGGCCGGTGATTCTAGGCGCAGCGGTGCGGTTGCAAAGGTGAGTGAGTGAATCAGATAAAACCGCTTCGGCACTGGGCCCGTAAGAGCGGTATTACATCAGAAGTCAAAGCGTTTCTCAATTTAGCGATTCCGCTGGCCACTGCGCAGATCGCTCAGTTTTCAGTCGGCTTTATCGACACCATTATGATGGGCCACCTCAATACGCAAACGTTAGCGGCAGGTGGCCTTGCTTCTACAACGTTCCAAATGCTGCTGGCTATCCTGAGTGGTTTTGTGATGTCGGTAGGCGTGCTGGCGGCTGAAGCCTATGGCGCTGGAGCGCGCAGCCGAATTGCGCAGATGGCAAGGCAGGGCTTGTGGCTGTCGCTATTGCTAACGCTGCCGATGGGGTTGTTTTGCTGGCTGGCAACGCCTGTCTTAATTTGGTTGCAGCAGCCAGATGTTGTTGTTGATTTGGCTCAACGATACTTTCGGTGGATTGCCGCAGGTATTTTCCCCGCCCTGGGGTTTGCCATGCTCAGAGGCTATCTATCGGCCTTTTCGATTGCGAACGTGATTACCGTAATTGTGGTGATTGGCACGGTGTGCAACGTATCGCTGAACTATGTGTTGGGCTTTGGCAAGCTGGGCTTTCCCCGGATGGAGCTAGCGGGCTTAGGGCTGGGCAGCAGCATTAGTTTGTGGCTGATGTTCGGTTTGCTATTGGCCTATATTTTGCGTCATGCTCAGCTCAGCCAGTACCGGTTCTGGCGACGGTGGTATCAGCTAGATCTGGCCATCCTGCGACGGCTGCTGTCTATCGGACTGCCGATTACGGTGACGATGGCGTTAGAGATTGGGATGTTTGCGGCTGTTGGCTACATAGCTGGGAGCCTGGGCACTGAGGTGCTGGCTGCACATCAAATCGCTTTTCAAACGATGGCGATGATTTTTATGGTGCCGTTGGGGATGGCGTTTGCGGTGACGGCTCGGGTGGGTTTGTGGTTGGGTAAAGGGGATTTGATTAGCGCGAGAAGGGCGGGGTATGTGGCGATCGCAACGGCTATGGTCTTTTTGTTTTTTGGCGCGATCGCCCTTTTCCTTTCCCGCTACACCGTCATCGGCCTCTTTATCGACCTGCAAAACCCACAAAACGAGCCCGTCATCGCGCTAGCTATGAATCTGCTTCTGGTGTCCGTATTTGCTCAAATGGTAGACGGCATTCAGCGGGTGGCTATGAGCGCGCTTTATGGGCTGCAAGATACTCGCGCGCCTATGATTATGAGTGCGATCGCATACTGGGGAATCGGTCTTACTGGCGGCTACGCGCTTTGCTTTCTCGCAGGCTGGGGGGCGGTTGGCCTATGGATAGGGCAGTACACCGGAATCGCAGTCGGCGGCATCATTTTCGTGTGGCGCTTTCACCGGCTAACCCAGCGCCTCCCTTTCTAGTGCAGAGACATTTTCCTTTACCTGCTGTTCTACGCTTCGTAGCCGCGAAATCTCCTTTTCTTTATCCACTTCCCGCTGTTGCTTTTGCTCAACTAAGTTACTCAACTCAACTCTGCGGGAGGCGATGTCGCTATCAATGCGATCGATTGCACGTTTTTCGTAGGCTCTAAAACACTCTCTGACCGTGCTGTGAATCGTCGGCGTTTGCTCTGTTGCAATGCGAGGGAGCTGTTTCGCAAAGCCTGCTTTGGTCGCCTTGAAGAATTCCTGGCGTACTATCTCGGCCTGCACTGCGAGAATGCCACCCCCTGCGAGAATAACGCCGACAATATTGAGAAAAAGGCTGCTGAAAAGCAGGCCAAGAATTTGAAGTGCGATAGTAGCACACACTGAAATTAGCGCCATCTGGAAGACGGACTGCCAGAAGTAGTTAAAAGAGCGGATGGTGCCGTTCATGTTACCAGGAATATCTTCAAACGCATCTTTGACGCTATCGGCCCAGATTTTGGACTGCTTAGGATCAAAGTCTGGGCCAGTTGCATAGAAGCGATTGCCCATAATTTTCCGATGAATCACGTCAATCACCTCCGCGTAGGCGACCTGATATTCGGCGGCGCTGTCGTTGAGTTCGTCGAAGGCGCTGCCGACGGTTTGCTTGGCGGTGAACTCCCAGGCGGCGAGGCGATCGTTGATGTAGCGCTCGAAGGCTTGTTTGAAGCTGCGGTAAAAGGCCTGTCGTTTGTCGGCTTCTAGAAATTCCATGAACTCCAGATCGGGCTGGGAGCTGGCGAAGTCTTCTTCAAAGGTGTCTTCTAGGCCGAGGATGTAGGTTCTAAAGGATTCGCTGACTTTGTTGGCGTGCAGGTCGCGGCTGGTGTGGATGACCTTTCGATAGCGATCGCGAATTTCCTCCAACTTAGCGAAGTCACTCTGCACCGAAGCCACCTTCGCTTCCAAATCTTCTAGCGACTCGTCCAATAGCGGAATCCGCCGCGCAATCGATGTGCTCACGGCCCTGTAAGACCGGTTTGCAACATTTAAGGCGCGCGCTAGCTCAGCAGGGCCACGCTCGTGAGCTAGGAAATAATCTAAGCTGTCCATCAGCTCTGGCAGGCCAGATCCTTCTAACGACTCCCCTTTTAATCGCTGTCGTAGGGCCCGCAGCGCAGAAATCTCAAACAGACGCTGACTGTTCTCATGCTTGGCAGAATACTCGCTGAGATTACTGTTAAATACCTGTCTTACTTTTCCTTCAGCCTCAGCTACTGCTGTTGCATCTTCTGGATCAACTAAGCTAGCGGCAATTCGATCCCAGCCGTTGACAACAAAAAATAGAGCGAGGCCTGAACCAGCTAAATAGTTGTTAAGATAGCGCTGCTCATCTAGGGTGAAAGGCTGCGTGGCTCCCATGACAAACAACACGGCCTGACAGTCGTTCAAATAGCTGAGCACCTGCGCATTTCGAGACTCAGTATCGTTGAGTCCAGGCGTATCAATCAGTTCAATGCCCTGCTGAAGCAGCGGCAGCGGATATTCCACAACCACATGACTCATGTTAGGAAATGCTTCTGTGGCCTGATCTTCAAGCCGCTTGGACTCAGTGGGATCGATCACATAGGTTTGCTTAAAGGTTTCGATATCAACTTTTTCAGGCGGGGTGCCATCTTTAAAGTGTAAAATCACCTGCTTGTCTGGGCCGTAGCGCAACACCGTCAGCAGTGCGGTGCAGGGGTTAACATCACTAGGCAGCAGCGTTTCGCCAATCAGCGCATTCAGCAGCGTGCTCTTACCCCGCTTCATATCGCCCATCACCATGAACCGATAAACGCCTTTATTTAGGCTATCGGCAGCATTCTGCAAGTCTGCAACCGGCTGAGCTAGGCCCAAAGAGCCAGACTGCTGATGGCCTAACGTCTCGGCCTCTTCAATCAGCGAGATCATTGTGCCTAGCGTGGTGGCGACCTCTTTTCGCTTAGCGCTGAACTGTTCCCAATTGCGTAAGGTGCTGCTTTCTAAAGTCATGATGCCGATTAGGGTGCTGATTGAATGGCCAACAATATCTGCGTTGTGAATTTAAGCTACCCACGGCTTGAAGCGGTTTACTGATGCGACTCAGGTGAAATTTTTTCTAATGCGCTGACGACGTGCATACGGATGCGGGCGTCGGCGTCGTTGAGTAGTGGCTTAAGGCTGCTGACTGTCTCGTTGGAGCCGATTCGAGAAAGCGCAGAGACAACAGCCTGCTTGAGCGTGAACGTATTTTCTACATTGAGGGTGTCTGTATCGGCGGTATTTGCATTGACTCTTTCAACCCAGGCGACCAGTGGCTTGGCTGCCAGTGGCTTGAGTGCGGGTGTGCGGGTTTGGCCGAGGGCTCGGGCAATTTCTTGCTTTACAGCTGGCATCACAAGAGGTACAGGGCTCTCGAATGCTGTAGCCAAATGAAGGATGGCGGAGGATGTGTTGAGCCAGCTTAAAGCCCTAACGGCAGCAATTTTGACGTGGGTTGGGGCAGGCAGTGTGAGGAACTGGCCAAGGACAACGGTGCAGGGCTCGGTGCCTAGCCTGCCGAGGGCGATCGCACTTTCTTTGGCTACCGTCTCATCGGCCTCTAGCAAGCACTGCTGTAGCGACGCAACCAAATCGGTCGTTGCTAGCAGATCAGATCTGCGACCGAGCGCACGAACCGCTTCGATTGCAATGTTAGATTCATCTTTAAGGGCCTGTATGAGAACAGCGGTAATCCGCGAGTCGTGAAAGCTGCCAAGGGCTTCTGTTGCAATCAGTCTGAGCCGTGAGTTTGAGTCATTTGCAACGCTCAGCAGCGGTTCGATAACCTTGCCTGTCCGAATTTTAGCTAGCGTACGCGCTGCCAGAATTCTTTTTTCTGTAGTGGGATGCTGTATTAGCTGGGTGAGGCTAGCGATCGCGCTATTTCCCAGCTGCGTCAATGCCTTCGTCACCTCTATTTGCAAGTCTTCAACCGGCGTTGCGACCAAAAAGCTCGCTAGCGTCTCGATGACGATAGGGTGGTCGTAGTGGCTAAGCGTGCGGATGAGAAACCATTGATTTTCAGGATCTGTGCTGCGGTTAAGGTGCTCGATAAGGAATGGGATTGGGCGATCATCCCAGTGTGCAAACTGCTTGCGAAAGTTGCGAACGCTGTCCCACTTATGGTGAAAGTCGCCGGTTGTAATTTGTGCGATCGCCTGCTCTATTTGTTGCCGCTGAAGCTCTGTATCATCAGCTGCTATGTCCAGAGCCTCAACCTCAGCTTGTTGTGCGTCCTCTATATAGTCATGACTCAAGTCCGATGTAGACGTAATTTTCGCAATCGACATAAGACCTGAAAAACTCCCTAGCAACTAAATAGACAAACAGCCTACTAAAGCCTGAACGGCTGTCGTTTTTTACTTCAAAAAATCAATAAGCTCCAGAAATTCTATCTCGAAAATATAATTGTTTGGGCTTTTCATACCGCTTCCAAGTAGCACGTCTGCTGAGTTTTTGTTGCGCGATCGCCCGTAGGTGCTTACGTATAGCAAACATAGGCTTTCCTACCGTGATAGTGCGAGCCTATGAACCGCTATCTATCTGTATCCATCTGGTATTTGCAATAGTCGCATAGTAGTTATGCAGCCATCGAAACATTTTCTACAGAATGGCAAGGAACAGTAGCCAATAATACAAAACGCTAAGTGAATCTTCCATATTGTGATGTCAACTCAATCAGCAGATGAGTTGAACAAAACCCTAAAACGGTTCCTTATAAGCGTGGTCGGTAGGTGCGCGAGTCAAGCGCGTTAGCGAAACGTTCTGATAGTGCGCATCTACCACTTTCTTCCACATATAATTCGGCCCTTTCGATGTCACCGCCAGTGAGAATCGAGTCCGGCATAGTTACTAATAATTTGGGTACAGCATGTCTACGCCAACCAGTGTTGTTGAAAAGGTAGAAAAAAAGAATAAGTTTGAAAAATACAAAGCAGAAAAAGACGGTCTAGACGTTAAGGACGAGCTGGATAAGTTCGCTGAAATGGGCTGGGAAGCGGTTGATAAAACAGATTTAACCGGCCGTTTGAAGTGGCTAGGTATCTTTTACCGAGAAGTGACTCCTGGCAAATTCATGCTGCGCTTGCGGATGCCCAATGGCGTAATTTCTAGCGAGCAGATGCGCATTCTTGCTGAAATCGTGGAGCGCTACGGTGACGATGGCTGCGCCGATATTACGACGCGTCAAAATCTACAGCTGCGGGGCGTGCGCCTGGAGGATATGCCCGGTATTTTTGACCGATTCAAAGAGGCCGACCTGACCTCAATGCAGTCGGGCATGGACAACGTTCGCAACATTACGGGCTCTCCGGTTGCAGGCATCGCGGCCACTGAACTCATCGATACACAAGAGCTAGTGCGTAAAGTTCAAGACATGATTACCAACAACGGTGAAGGTAATTATGAATTCACAAACCTGCCGCGCAAATTCAACATCGCGCTAGAGGGTAGCCGGGAAGATTCTATTCACTCAGAAATTAATGACATTGCCTTTGTTCCAGCTTTCAAAGACGGTACAGAAAGCTCAGAGCTAGGCTTTAACGTGATTGTTGGCGGCTTCTTCTCTGCCCGTCGCTGTGATTCTGCCATTCCGCTCAACGCCTGGGTGCCCGCTGACGATACGGTGGTTGAAATTTGTCGTGCGATTCTGACCGTTTTTAGAGACAGCGGCTCACGAGGCAATCGTCAGCAGACGCGCCTGATGTGGCTGATTGAAGCGATGGGCCTAGAAGCGTTTCGCGCTGCGATAGAAAAGCAGATGGGCCAAACGCTCGAGCCTGCTGCTCCAGAAGATGCCATCACTGAAGAGGATAAAAGCGATCACCTCGGCGTTCACCCGCAAAAGCAAGAAGGCCTTAACTATGTGGGCTTGCATGTGCCCGTAGGCCACTTCTACGCGGAAGACATGTTCGAGTTTGCTCGCCTTGCTGAGGTGTATGGGAATGGAGAGATTCGTCTGACCGTTGAGCAAAACCTGATTGTTCCAAATATTCCGAGCGATCGCCTAGAGGCCTTCTTTCAAGAAGAGCCCGTGCAAAAGTTCTCAACAGATCCCTCTCCACTGGTTCGCACGCAGGTCTCCTGTACCGGCTCCAGGTTCTGCAACTTCGCTTTAATCGAAACCAAGCAGCGCGCTCATGCCCTAGCTCAAGAGCTAGACGCCATGCTAAACGTCGATCAAAAAGTGCGGATGCATTGGACAGGGTGTCCTAACTCTTGCGGCCAGCCTCAGGTTGCTGACATTGGCTTCTTGGGAACCAAGGCCCGCAAAGACGGGAAATCGGTTGAGGCCGTAGATATTTATATGGGCGGCAAGGTGGGCAAGCACGCTCAGCTAGGCGAGCGAGTGATGAAGGCCGTTCCCTGCGAAGATTTGCAGGAAGTAGTGTCTGGCTTGCTCAAAGAAAAGTTTGGTGCAACTGCTAAAGTTTGACAATTTGAGAGCCCTGGCCTGACGGCTATTTCTTTAAAGAACCTCCTATAAGCAGGCTTTGAAGGATAGGGTGTCAGGCCAAAAAAAAGAAGCCCAAAAGGCGGCAACCTTAGGGCTTCAGGCTAAAAAACACTGCACGCACATGGCTGGACATCTATCCAGCTCATATCAAGTGCAGCGTATATTTATACTTAGGAGCATAGCGCAAGATGATCGGAGAGTTGTTTACAAAACCAACTCAAGGCAGGTATAAGATACTTCACCTGACTTGGTTTGCGTTTTTCTTATCGTTTGTAGTGTGGTTTAACTTTCCACCGTTCGCAACTACCATTGTTCAGGAGTTTGGCTTAACGCCCGCTCAAGCAGGCACCATCGGCCTGTGTAACGTAGCCTTAACGGTTCCAGCTCGAATTATTATCGGCATGCTGCTGGACAAGTATGGTCCTCGCGTAACCTATTCGTGCCTATTGATTTATGCGGCGATTCCTTGCTTAATTTTTGCAACAGCGACGAGCTTTAACCAGCTGGTTGTAGGCCGCTTGCTGATGGGTATTGTCGGTGCTGGTTTTGTGATCGGTATTCGCATGACCGCTGAGTGGTTCCCGCCTAAAGATGTGGGTACCGCTGAAGGTATTTACGGCGGCTGGGGCAACTTTGGCTCCGCGTTTTCTGCCTTCACCATGGTCATTATCGCTATGGCGCTCAGCTTTTTGCCCGGCGCCTTCCAGTTCCCTGAAGCGCAAAGCTTTAACGTACTAGGGATTGGCTTTAGTAGCGACGTGTTGAACTGGCGTGCGGCGATCGCAGGCTCTGGCATCATCGCCGCCCTCTACGGCTGTTTCTATTACTTCAACGTTACAGACACCCCACCTGGCAAGGTTTACCGCAAGCCTAAAAGCGCTCGCGGCATGGAAGTTACCACCGTTCGCGACTTCTGGTTCCTGATGGGAATGAACATTCCTTTAACGGCCATTTTGATGGTGCTTGCTTGGCGCTTAACTAAGGTGAACTTCATCTCCATTCCGGTGATGTACATTGTTTGGCTAGGTTTACTCGGTCTCTATGCGTTCCAATCTTACAACTGCTGGGCTGTAAACAAAGAGTTGCTTGCGGGCAGAAAGCGTTACACCGCCGAAGATCGCTACCGATTTAAGCAGGTTGCACTGTTAGAGCTTACGTACATTGTTAACTTTGGCTCGGAGCTTGCTGTTGTATCTATCTTGCCTGCATTCTTTGAAGGTACCTTTGGTCTAGACAAAGCGACCGCTGGTATTATTGCCGCGAGCTATGCGTTCATGAACCTGGTTTCTCGTCCTGGCGGCGGCATCATCTCCGATTCTGTCGGTAGCCGGAAGTGGACAATGACTGTTCTACTGGCAGGTATGGGCATCGGCTACTTGGTCTTTAGCATGGTTGGCAGCAGCTGGTCGCTCCCACTAGCGGTTTTGCTTGTAATGGTTTGCTCTTTCTTTGTACAGGCCGCAGAAGGTGCAACCTTTGCACTTGTCCCGCTTGTAAAGTCTCGCATTACAGGGCAAGTCGCCGGTAACGTAGGCGCTTACGGTAACGTGGGTGCAGTTGCTTACCTGACTATTTTGCTACTGCTCAAAGAAGCGCTAGTCCCTGCGGGCGATAGCGTTGACCCGGCGCTTGTTGCCGCTGGTACCGCTGCTGCAAACTCGGCGTTCTTCCAGGTGCTAGGTGTTGCTGGTTTGGTGGTTGCCTTTCTCTGTGCGTTCTTCCTCGACGAGCCTAAGAATTCTTTTGCAGATGCTCATGCAGCTGATGCGGAAGATGTCGCTATTCCGGTTTCCCCTGGAAATCCATCCGTGATGAGCTAGCTACTCGCTGCGCCTGTGGTAAACATTGGCAAATAAGCTGGCATTGCTAGTTGCTAGCGCACAAATGTTTATCAGTAGCGATAGGGGGCGGTGGTCGTCCCCTATCGCTTTTTGTAGCCATAAGAACTTTTATCGGGTTAGAAAAGGCGCACGCTTGAAGATGACATGCGCAATTGCAAACCTTTCTTAGCCCTGCATCTTTTAACCAGGAGGTTTTAATGTCACTTTCCAAAACACTGTCAGAAAAGACAATGTGTCCCTACTGCGGCGTTGGCTGTGGCTTAGAAGTATTTCCACCTGCCCGAAAAGGACGGGGCGTTACCCGCGATAGTGAAGGCAGACCCATTTGGCAGGCCGTGGGAAACCGCGCGCATCCCTCTAGCAAAGGGCAGGTATGCATCAAAGGGGCCTCTGTTGGTGAATCACTCGACAAAGATCGGCTAAAGCAGCCGATGATGCGCGACTCATTGAACGAGCCTTTTCAAGTCGTCAGTTGGGAAGATGCCTTTAGTCGTATTACATCAGAAATCCAACAGTCCATTGTCCAGCGTGGCCCTGATTCTATTTGCATGTATGGATCTGGGCAATTTCAAACGGAAGACTATTACACCGCACAGAAGCTAATTAAAGGCTGCATTGGCACTAATAACTTCGATGCGAACTCTCGATTATGTATGTCGTCTGCTGTGGCGGGCTATATTCAAAGCTTCGGTTCTGACGGGCCGCCTTGTTGTTACGACGACTTAGAACAAACTGACTGTGCTTTTTTAATTGGTACCAATACGGCAGAGTGTCATCCGATTGTCTTTAATCGGCTCAAAAAGCATAAAAAGAAGAACAAGAAAGTGAAACTGATCGTGGTTGACCCGCGCCGGACAGCCACAGCAAAAGATGCGGATCTACATTTGCCTATCAAACCAGGAACTGACATTGCTTTGCTAAATGGCATTGCGCACTTGCTCATTCGCTGGCGCAGGCACGATCCGGTGTTTATCGATTACTGCACGGACGGATTTGCTGACTATGCTCAGGTTGTCGATCAGTATCCGCCGGATAGAGTCGCTGAAATCTGTGGTATTACCCCGGCTGATGTAGAGCTAGCTGCTCAGATGTGGGCTGATTCTAAGCGTGTGCTGTCGCTGTGGTCGATGGGCGTAAACCAGTCTACCGAGGGGACTGCTAAGGTTCGCACGATTATAAATCTGCACCTGATGACAGGGAATATTGGCCGTCCGGGCGCAGGGCCATTTTCTTTAACAGGCCAGCCGAATGCGATGGGTGGTCGTGAGGCGGGCGGGCTGTCTCATATTTTGCCAGGTTATCGGCTGGTGAAGAATCCAGAGCATCGCGACGTGGTTGAACGAGTTTGGCAGCTTCCTGAGGGGAGTATTTCGCCGCGTCCGGGGCTGGCGGCCTGGGACATGATGCTGGCACTAGAGCAAGAGCAGGTGGGCGTGATGTGGATTGCGGCTACCAATCCGGCGGTGAGCATGCCGGATATTGAGCGAACTAAGCAGGCGCTGCTGAAGTCGCCATTTACAATCTGTCAGGATGCCTACTATCCAACCGAGACTGCGGCCTATGCGCATGTGGTACTGCCTGCGGCTCAGTTTGGTGAGGCGACGGGAGTGATGACTAATTCTGAGCGGATGGTGACGCTGTGTCCGGCGTTTAGAATGCCGGTAGGGAAGGCGAAGGCAGACTGGGAGATTTTTGCGGAGGTGGGTCGTCGGCTGGGGTTTGAAGAACAGTTTGCTTGGGCGGATGCGGCGGCAGTGTATGACGAGTTTGTGGGGCTCACGGCCGGACGGCTGTGTGACATGAGCGGGCTGAGTCATGAAAGGCTAGCAGTCGCTGGCCCGATTCAGTGGCCTGCACCCGTTTGTGAAACGGCAGAAACGGCGGCCGATAAGTTTGACAAGCGGCTGTATACCGACTATCAGTTTTTGACAGAAAACGGTCGCGCTAAATTTGCGGCGTTTCATATTAAAGGCTTAGCAGAGCCGCCGGATGAGGCCTTTCCGATGGTGCTAACCACTGGGCGATTGCTGGGACACTGGCATACGCAAACGCGAACCGGGCGGATCAAAAAGATTGCAGAGAAGTATTCGCAGCCGACGCTGGAGGTGAACCCGAGGGATGCGCAAAAGATGGAATTGCAGACGGGGGACTGGGTTGAGGTGCGATCGCGCAGAGGCTTTGTTCATCTCCCCATCCTTGTCACCCAAAATATTGCCCGAGGCACCGTTTTCATGCCCATGCACTGGGGCTTTCTGTGGGCTAAAAATGCCGAAGTAAACGCCCTCACCCACCCCGAAGTCTGTCCCATTTCGCTAGAGCCTGAGCTAAAAGCCTGCGCTGTACAGCTCACCCCAATTGCTACTCAACCGGCAACGGTCGCACCAACTAGCGCTGAACAAATTATGGCGATGGTGCAGCCTAGTCCAGTCGAAAATAGACAGACGGTGAGCGTTGGACTGAGTTAGTGATAGTAGGCGTACTTTGCCTTTACTTCTACACATTAAAAACGCTAGCAACATCTTACGGGGCGTTCCTATGTACAATCACAGCCAAGACATTGTGATTGCGTCTGTGATTGTTAAGCCATAATTCCTGTCGTACCTGACCTTGTAGTATGAATGAGTACTCAGCAGGGGTAGGTGACAGTGTGGGTAAGCGACTGATTAGGTTTGTGCGAAACAACCTGAGTGACGAGGGCTTCTTAAAAAATCTAGGGCGATTTGAAGGTTGGGTTTCTAAGCTGCTTTCGATTGCGATGGTGCTGGTGATTATTGTCATCATCATTGACTTAGGTATATACCTGACAACCTCCCTAGGTGCTGAAATCATCAGCGGTCAAAACCCGAGCGTTTTTTTTGGGCGAACGCTGCTAGATATTTTTGGATTCTTCCTGAGCGTGTTGATTGCGCTGGAGATTTTAGAAAACATTACGGCCTACCTGAAGAAGCATGTAGTGCAGGTGGAGCTGGTAATTGTAACTTCGCTGACGGCGGTAGCTAGGAAGATTATAATTTTGGATTTAAAAGAGGTCTCAGGGGTGAGTCTAATTGGATTGGCGATCGCAATCCTTTCTCTCTCCATCAGCTACTTCATTGTCAGAAACGTCCACTCGTCTTAGGTTTTCTGCATTAGCCGTCCACGTTGCCACCGGTAAGCTAGCGCCTGTCAGCCCGCGAACTGCCCTTTCACTAGCTATATCGAGATCGCCCTTTTCATCTGCAAATACAACAAATAACGGATGCGGCGTTTCGGTGCCTTCTGCCAGCAAATGCTTGTGCTTTCGAGGCATCAACCATTCTACGCCCTGACCAAGCTCCATCTGCGTCTGCCGCCAGCGTCCTAATAAGTCAGAAAATTCTTCTCCAGGCCGCTGAATGAATAGCACAATTTCAATGCCCGTTTTAATTTTCCATTCTGGATCGCACATCATTAGGGCGACATCACATGGTAGCTGGCGGATGCGATAGTGCGTGTCGATAATGCCGCTAGTTTCTGTGACCTCACGGCTGCGGACGTTCGGCAGCGGAATCGCAACGACGCTATTTTCAGGACGGCGGACGCTGGGCAGCGCTTCAAAATAGGGGCGGTGCTGCATGAGCACAGACAAAATGCCGTCGTAGTGGCAGCAGTCTGCGAGCAGATTTTCGTAAGCCGTACGCTGCTGCTGATAGATGTGCTCGCCTAGATTTGCTGAACGGTTGTGTGAATCGGTTGCGATAGATGCCAACGGTCTGCCGGTGATGTAACGAGGCTAGTTTTCCCAGGTACGCACTCATCAGACAGACTTTGTTTGAGCCGTTATTCAGCGGCTGTAAGCACTTCACCGATTTCGATGCGACTACCGTTGGCAAAGTCCCAGCCAGAAAGGGCTTTTTTGCCTGCTGGCTTTACTTCGTGTAGCAGCAGATGGCCGTCTCCGGTTTGGATAACGGGGCCGTAGTTTTTGAGAAGGGTGAGGAGGGTGCCTGGTTTGCTGTTGGGGTTGAGGGTTGCAGACTCATAGCGCGATCGCACATCGTCCATATCATCCGGCAGCTGCTCCCAATAGCTTTTTCCTAAAGGAACCGTCTCAATCACCTTAAGCGGGCTGCCCTGAAACTGAGTCACACAGTTTGGATAAAAGCCTCGCACCTGGTCATGAAGGGCTTTGGCACTTTTTGTCCAGTCCAGCTGATAGTCATCTTTACTAATGAGCGGTGCGTAGGTGGCGCAGCTGTCGTCTTGTGGGATGGGGCGAATAAATTGCTGTCGGAGCTTTTGTAGCGTGACTGGCAATAGGTCGGCGCTGAGTTCGGAAAGCTTTTCAGCGACTTGCCAAGCGTTATCGAGTAGCCCGATTGGCATGGTTGCTTTCATAATCATGGGGCCAGTATCCATACCTGCGTCCATGAGCATGGTGGTGACGCCAGTTTCGTATTCGCCCCTGCATAGGCACCACTGAATGGGCGCCGCGCCACGATATTCAGGCAAGATTGAGCCATGGGCATTGATGCAGCCTATGTCTGGCATATCTAAGATTTGCTGGGAGAGAATTTGGCCGTAGGCAATGACGACAAAGGCGTCGGCTTTTAGGGCTTCGAGCTGGGCTAGGGTGTCAGGGTCTTTTTTAATGCGGGCGGGTTGCCAGATGGGTAGGTCGGGATTAATTTTCTGGGCGGCTGCTTTGACCGGGGAGGGCGTGACTTTGCTGCCTCGGCCCCGGCGTTTGTCGGGCTGAGTGACGACGGCAAGAACTTCAAAGCTGGGGTGGCTCAGGAGATTTTTTAGGCTGGGGACGGCGAATTGGGGGGTGCCGAAGAAGACGATTTTCATGTAAGCGTTTGTTGTGGATGGATGAGGTTGTGGCTTTGGCTTCGCTCTTCTCGAAGCGTAGTCTGGCTATCGAGTATCGACCAAAATTTCGATGCGGCGATTTTTCTGTCGGCCTAGCTCGTCTTCGTTGCTGGCGATGGGCTGCGATCGCCCACCCCCAAAAACAACCCACCGGTATCCTTCCGGCAACGAAGCCTTCAAATAACTGCTCAGCACATCAGCTTGAGCCACCGTATATTTCCGGCTCGCGATCGCATCAGCCTGATCGTCACTGAAGCTACGAATAATAACCGTCGCCTCAGGATAGTTCACCAGCTGGTCGAGCACCTGATTGAGTAGTGGATCGGCTTTAAGGTCACTTTGACCTGGAGTGAAGAGTGCATCGCTAGGTAGCGTGATTTTGAGTTTGGCAACGTCTAGCAGCGCGTCGTTTGGATCGGCTGGCGTAGGTTTATAGCTGGGTTCTGCGGGCGATCGCACTGGCGGATCTATAGCGGCTCGCAGCGAATTCACCCGGTTATCAATATCGGCATCCTCATAGGGCGGTCTGCCTAGCTGTTTTTCTAACGTCGCCATACGCCTATCTAGCGTCAAAATCTCTGTTTCAATCGCGTTCAGCTCATCAATTAACGGCTGTCTTTCAATCGGCGATAGCTTTACAGGCTCTACAACCGGCTCAATGTTAGGTAGCGGAATCGCCTCAATTCGAGTTTCAGCGGTGGGCGTATGCCATAGCTGCCGAAAGTGCCACAAGCGACCTACCAGGCGACTGGATTTTCTAAGAACCGTTTCTTGAATGGGTGGTTTGGTGATGTTTCCTGGCAAAATCTGGGCGACAAGGATGCCGAATAGCCAAGCGAGGGTAAGGGTGCCACTGACTGCGGCGACGTGGGCGATCGCATAATAAGGCTGTCTTTCCCACCAAGCCGGAGAATAAGCTGGCGGCGGCGCAGGGACAAATATCGTGCTTCCGTCCGCTGGATTCACAATATATTGACCGGGTTCTCCTGAAGGGCCAAGCACTTCAGAAACAGGCTCAGGTTTTGACCAGGGCCAGACAGATCGCCGTGGTGGTGAGCCAGGCTGCGCTGGAACCTGGGTTGCAGGCTGAGGAACCGTTACCGCTGGCGGAACCTGGATAGGCGCTGCGTTGACGCGACTGGTCTCCGTTGAAGAATAATCAGGCGAGCTGGCAGGCGGTGGGTCAGGCTCATATTCGGGGGCTGCATCGACAATCAGATCGTCTTCGTCAAAGCGATCTAGCTCGTCGTACGGGTTTTTACCGGTATCCATTCTCACGCATCAGCCCTCCGCTAATCATCCTAGCTGATGAATGTTTTGGCGGATACGTAGATAGCAGTTTCCTGAGTTTGATCCTTATTCGTAGTAGCTCCAGCCCCACCAAGGGCTCACTTCCACCACGCCACGCTCCGTAAATACCACGCGGTAGTCCACCGATGGCGTTTCATCTGGCGCAGATTTTACCAGATTGGGCAGCGGCGTTTCATCTAGCGCCTTAGTTGCGTCATCGTCAACGGCCTGATAGCCCGTCACCGTACCCTCTTCGTTAATCCGAACGCGGTAGGTTGCCGCGTCTTTACCAACCCTGGGCTGCTCGCGATTTTCGACAATGGTGCGCTTGAGCTGGTTGTTAAGGACTTCTACTTCGGCGTACGTGTTCAGCGTTGAGGGCGGTTCGTCGGTGAAGTTATCGCTGCTGCTATTGGTAGCAGCAGGTTTTTCTGCAACGGACTCTTCTTTGATTTCAGCCGCCTTGGGCGGCTTTGGCGTATCCTCTTCAGCCGGCGCTTTTTCCTCAGGCTTGGTTGCCACCGTGGTGTCTTGCTCCCAAGGCAATACTTCGACACCATCTGCATCGAAGTTCACGGCGTACTGGGCGATCGCATTCTCTTCTAAGCCTTCAACGCCTGCATTCGCTCCAGCCAGTCTAGGCAGCGGTGTCTTATCTACATCTCGCAGCGCCGCGTCGTTATTGAACTGGAAGCCAACGACTTCACCCGCTTCATTGACCGCCACCTGATAGGACAGCGGCTCGGCAAAGCTAGCGTCTGGATCAACCGCATCGTCTAGCTGCGACTGTAGGCCCGACTGAAGCAGCGCCAGCTCCCTGTCGTCCGTAATTCTGGGTGCTTTTTCCCACAGCGCGCTAGAGGTATTTGCCGCTGCAATGCCGTCAACAACGGGCGTAGAGCCATCCCCAGAAGGCGGTTCGGCTCCGTCGATATCAGCAGATTGAATAACAGCGGTATCTTCTCGACCTTCAACCGCCGGATCGCGCATTTCAGGGAGTGGGAGTAGGCCAATAGCCAGGGTGGCCGCTACCAGGCTACCGACACCTAGAATGGCGGGGAGGGCGCGATCGCTCAACGGCTCATCAGTCCGAACAAACCGGCGTGGCAGCGGCGAAAGGGCGGGCTCTAGTTCAGGCAGCGTCTGATTGTCATCAAAAAACTGATCGACGGCTTCAGTCAAATCAAAGAGCTGAACGGCAGAAAGCTTAATGTCAATGGCGCGGCCATCACCTGAGTCGCCTAAGTCGGCAATCTCGGGCTGAATCACGAGATGATGGTACGGGCCTTCGCCGGGATTGATATGAACCAGTAAGGGTTCGCCCTCAATGACCTGAGGATGCGCAAAGCCACTAAGGACTTCCTGACCGTACTGGCTGACGGCGCGTACGAGCGCGGCAAAAAAGTTGTAGCCGCCGTTGAGCGATCGCTCTAATCCGCTAATACGACATTCTGCATTCACTAGCAGCGACATCGTTTCCTCATTACCGGGCTCAGGGTTAATGCTCAGGCCGTCTAAAACCAGGCTGCAATTAGGCAGCTGGTACTGTCTGCGAATCGTCATGACACTTCTCCATCAAACAGGCTTATCCAAAGACGATCTGCGCCTTCGGTACCCGTGCAAAATAACAATTTAGTGAGCAGCTCAATGGCTAGCTCGTTCAGCTTTTCGTCTGTGCTATAGGCAATGACGCCTGAGCGCTTATCGTTCATCCGCGCCCTGAAGTGAGAGCGAAAACGCGCCAGGTAGTCCGAGAGCCTGAAGTGGTGGTCAAAAGATAGTCCCTGGTCGCTCAGCTGCTGATAGCCCAACAAAAGCTGACGAATCAGTACGGTTAGACGCTTCGCCAAAAAGCAGGTAATCAAGACAAGCGCTTTACCCTCATCTTGAGACATTGGCTGACGCTGACTAAACCGTCTTAAAGGATTACTGCTACGAAGCAGCCACAGATTCACCCGACCTCGAATGACCTCTTCTAAGCCCAGCTCTTTCGCTGAGGCCAACATGGCTTCAGCGCCGCCCAAATCAAGTGCTTCAATCGCTAAGAGCATAAGATCAATCTGCGTTTTTGCTCGCCTGGAGCACTCGCTAGGAATTCCCTTAGGCGTGCTCAGCTGGTCGATCAGCTGAATATTTTCGGGCTGGGTCGTAGGGAGACTCTGTACTTGCATACGTTGGCGGCTATTCACTCAGAGGTCTTATCAAAACATATTTGTGGGTAATTCAGGTACCGCCCGACCCCTAGTGTCTGAGCTTTTAAAGATACCGAGTGCCCATAAAAGGTACGGAAAAACGGTCGTTCAGGCCAGATGCTTATGCCAGATATTCGGGCTTTGACGCGACTCCCTTGTAGAAGTTGCCCGAAACCTAGCCCTCTCATAACAACATCTCTTGATTTCACGCAAAAGATTACAAATGTGAACGGCTACGTTCACCTGAATTTCGCCTTTGGCCCTGATAGTACCGTCTGATGCACCTACCTAGTACATCAATTGAATACATTGCCCTTACAATAACTTCATAATATATCTACAGGTATAAATAATACAAACAGTATCTCAGTAGTATTACTGAGATGCAACTTTAAAATATCTTAAGGCCATTTTCTGATCTCGCTGCGCTACGAGCTGACGTCTGAAATATCTTCCACTAACCAGTTATCTCCCTGACGCACTAGCTCATAGGTAGCCGTAATGACATCTTCTGTATAGGAAGGCGCATCCAAGCGCTGCCCTGCTTTAAAGAATTCGGCAGATTCAACAACCTCTGCTCTCACTGTGAGACTGTCAGCATCGGTCGCATCTTCTGGCTCAACAGATAAGATTGTGACATCACCATATGAGTAGTCAACCGAGACATCATCTGCTCGAACCGAATCTACGTCAATTTGCGTTTCATTGAGAAGCGTGCCCGCTAAGACACTATTAAGGCCTTCGCTGTCGTAGTCACTAGAATAAGCAGCCTGCTTGGCACTCAGCCACTGATTAACAGTCACTTCAGCAATGCCCGCAGCGTCACTCTCTGATACCGAGTCTACGGTAGGCTGAGCTTCAGTAATCTCAATTACGGGCTCGTTAATCGTGACATCCTCTAAGGGTTCACCTTGAATCTGCGGCCCGCTGCTGCCACCTATCAAGCTGAATAAACTTCTTGCCAGCAATAGCGCCACAATTAGGCAGCCCAAGCCAACGCCAACCACTAGCGCTAGTCGGCCCCAGTTTGGTGAGGCTGCTGCGCTGCCACGACGATTGCGACGGCCTTTACCCAAATTGCCAGCGGTACCTGCTGCGCCGACAGTGCGACCGCTGCGGGCCGGTGATATGGGACTGCCCCCATCCCGAATGTTCGGCATTTTCACATCTGAGCTGCGCGACAGCTGACCGGTGGGAGACAGCTTGGAAATTTTCTCGGCCATACTCGCTGCGCCTACTGCGCCCGCTGCACTGGCTGCACCGACGAGAGCGCCTGCTTTACCAAAGCGGCCCAGCCCAGGTCTCTCTAAAACAGTGCCAGCCGAACCGTCCTCTACCGATCTTCCCGATGCCAAATCAGAGGCTGCCGTACCAAAAGGATTGACGCTGCTTGCAGTAGCTCCTTTTTCCTGAAGCAGCGTCTCGGTTCCATTGCTTTGACTGCCGGTACTTTGGCTCCCCATTGCTTGCGCAGTCTGCTCTTGAGTAGCCCAAGCAGCCTGTCGATTATTGCGTTCGTTTTCAAGCGGTAGGTTTTCTAGGTAGCTCTGTACGGCACTGTCTGCAAAATAGTCTTTGAGGGTAGCGGTTTCCTGGTCGAGATCGCGAAAGAAGGGAAAGACTTCCTGCTGAAGCCAGTTTTCGGCATACAGGCATAGGCCAGGGAGTAGGTCGGGTGAGCCTTGGGAGTGCTCGCGAATAAAGGCTAGCGGATCGTATTCTTGCGAGAGTTCTAGGGCTCGGCTAGCTTCTTCTGTTTGGCCGAGTAAAACGGCGCAGACGGCTTGCTCTAGGTGTACATCCTGTCTGCCGCTGAGCCGCAGCAGCATTTGCTTAGCGCGGCGAATGAGGGCGGGCTGATGTTGGGCAAAACCCCTCGCTAGGAGTGCATAAACTGCTAGGTACGTGCCGACAGCTGAAGGGCGCTGGGCTTCGGCTTCAAAAACGTCCTGCTGCTCGGTCGCGGTGAGGTAGCCGCGTAGCTGCTGTACAAATCGGAGGAAGTCGTCAACACCTAGACCAGACAGATCGTCTTCTGCACCGTCAATGCCGCCGCGATCTTGCAGCATGCCGCGTAAAAGGCCGACGCCTTCTTGACGCGATCGCTGCTCCTCCAAAGGCCGCGCAATCAGCTCTAAACACCGATAGGGCCGTAGCTTATATAAATCTGCCTGAACTTCAGCACGCAGTACCGGAAATAAGTCTTCTTTGAGCAGCAGCTCTCGCCCGGTTTCTAGTGATTCGGCTGCGTGCTCGTAGTGGTTTTGCTGCCACTCTTCGCGTCCTAGCTCTAAGCAGGCTACCGCTAGCGTCAAAATAATATCGGGGAGCGCAGGCTGCTCTTTGATCTGCTGGCCTTCGGGGCTATGAACATCCCGCTTTAGGTAGGGCCGACCCAACCGCAGAACCAGCTCATACTCGCCTAGCTCTAGCAGAATTAGCAGCGCGCCGACTAGCTGATGGTTCTCAATTTCTATGGTGGGTACGTTTGCTTCTGGATCGTCAGACTCTTCACCGGAGCCTTTGGAAGTCGCTAAAAATTCCTGATCGTATTCGGCGCGGCGCGTGTAGTCACCCAGTACGTCGTAGGCCTTATCGAGCAGCTGACGGCGGGCGTCGATGGCGAGTTCTGAATATTCTTTTCTGGGCACCTGTAGCGTGCGATCGCGATGCGACTGCTTCAGCTGCTCAGCTGTTGCCTGAATGGGCAACCCCAGAATTCGATAATAGTCCAGCGGAATTCGCACTCTTTGTATCCCCAGCCATTAAGCCAATCTTGTACTCAAACGATGCCGCTATCAAACGTAGCGCAAATTAAGCACGCTTCTCAATGATGACACCGCCTAAACTAAACAATTTAAGCGATGCCAACACTATATCTATCAACCACGCTTTATTTGTGATCAAATGTGACTGAAACGCAGCTTCAGGCGTGGTACCTAATCTTTAAAGCGTTTGCTTGTTTGGCGATTTGGACGAATAATCAGTACTGAGCAAACGCTGCCAACAAGGACATACGGACACAAACCTATGGTTCAGGAAAGACCGCTACCGACATTTCAGGCGTCTGAGTCTCAGGTGACTAGAGACGAAGGACTCCTTATTTATGAGGATATGCTGCTAGGCCGGTACTTTGAAGATAAATGCGCCGAGCTATACCAGCGGGGCAAGGTCAAAGGATTTGTACACCTATATAACGGTCAAGAGGCCGTTTGTTCGGGTGTGGTCAAAGCGATGCGTTCAGATGATTACGTCTGTAGTACCTATCGAGATCACGTCCATGCCTTAAGTGCGGGCGTGAGTGCTCGCTCGGTGATGGCTGAGCTATTTGGGAAAGAAACCGGGTGCAGCAAGGGCCGAGGCGGCTCTATGCACATGTTTTCAAAAGAGCACAATATGTTGGGTGGCTTTGCCTTTATCGGTGAAGGGATTCCGGTGGCTTTGGGCGCAGCGTTTCAAACGCGCTATCGTCGCGACGCGATGGGAGACGCTGGCGCTGATCAGGTGACGGCAGCATTTTTTGGTGATGGCACCACTAATAACGGTCAGTTTTTTGAATGTCTGAACATGGCGGCGCTGTGGAAGCTGCCGATTCTATTTGTTGTAGAAAACAACAAGTGGGCAATCGGCATGGCGCACGAGCGGGCGACCTCTCAGCCAGAGATTTATAAGAAGGCGAGCGTTTTTGGCATGCCGGGTTACGAGGTTGATGGCATGGACGTGCTAGCCGTTCGAGCGGCGGCTAAAAAAGCGGTTGAAAGGGCACGAGCAGGTGAAGGCCCAACGCTTTTGGAGTGCTTGACCTACCGATATCGGGGGCATTCGGTGGCCGATCCGGATGAGCTGAGACCGAGTGAAGAGAAGAAGTTTTGGCGCGATCGCGATCCCATCAAACGCTTCGAGGCCTACATGCTAGAGCAAGACCTTGGCAGCGAAAGCGATCTTAAAGCCGTTCGCGACAAAATCACTGAAGTTGTCGAAGACTCACTCACCTTTGCAGAAGAAAGCCCCGAGCCTAACCCTGCTGACCTGTACAAATACATTTTTGCTGAAGACTAACTACCCATGGCACAAACCTTTCTATTCGATGCCCTCCGCGAAGCCATTGACGAAGAAATGGCTCGCGACCAGACCGTCATGGTCATGGGTGAAGATGTCGGCCAGTACGGCGGCTCTTACAAAGTCACCAAAGACCTTTACGAAAAATACGGCGAGCTGCGCGTACTCGATACGCCCATTGCTGAAAACAGTTTCACTGGCATGGGCATCGGCGCGGCCATGACCGGCCTTCGTCCGATTATTGAAGGCATGAACATGGGCTTTTTGCTCCTCGCCTTCAACCAAATTTCCAACAATGCTGGAATGTTGCGATACACCTCTGGTGGCAACTACACCATCCCAGTGGTCATCCGTGGCCCCGGCGGTGTCGGTTCTCAACTCGGTGCAGAGCACTCTCAGCGGCTAGAAGCTTACTTTCAAGCGGTGCCCGGTCTTAAAATTGTGGCCTGCTCAACCCCTCGGAATGCAAAAGGTTTGCTGAAAGCAGCGATCCGCGACAACAACCCGGTGATGTTCTTTGAGCACGTGCTGCTGTATTTCCAAAAGGAAGATTTGCCAGACGACGAGTACATTTTGCCGCTAGATAAAGCTGAGACGGTTCGCGAAGGAAAAGATGTCACTATTTTGACCTACTCACGAATGCGCTACCACGTAATGCAGGCCGTAGAGAATCTGGAGAAGAAGGGCTACGACCCTGAAGTGATCGATCTGATCTCGCTGAAGCCGATCGACTACGACACCATTGGCGAGTCCATTCGTAAAACGCACCGCGTCATTATTGTTGAAGAGTGTATGAGAACCGGAGGCATTGCTGCCGAAATCATCGCCTCTATTAACGATCGCTTTTTTGATGAGCTGGATGGCCCGGTAATTCGCATGTCGTCTCAAGATATTCCGACGCCTTACAACAAAGGGTTAGAAGATTTGACGATTGTGCAGCCTGCTCAAATTGAAGAGGCCGTTGAGAAGATTATGCAAGGTCGTCTCTAGATTATTTGAGGGGCATAGCGGCCGAATCTTGATGTGAAAATTGAAAAGCCGCCGTATGAATATATCCATACGGCGGCTTTTTTGGTTTGACTATGTGCTGCGATCGCAATAGCAATCACATCAGTAATTACTGGTCGCCTTTCTCCAAATTAAAGATGAACGGCACGCCGCCACCACCGTCGGGGCCACCCATTACTAGCACGCGAGGCATCTGTGCGCCCCCTGCACTCCAGGCCTCAATCGCCTCTTTTTGCAGGACTAACTTACCGCCTTGCGCCTTTAGCGTGTCGGCAATCAAACGCTGCGATTCAGCTCTACCTTTTGCCCGGTTAATTTCTGCAAGCGCCTCTTGCTCAGCTTCTTGCGCGACATATACCGCTCGCTGGGCTCTTTGCTCAGCAATTTGCTTTTCTTCTACCGCGCGTGAAAACTCAGGTGAGAAGGTTAAATCCACAACGCTAGTATCCAGTACGTCAATGCCATACTTCTCTAGTCTGAGCGCGAGCGCGTCGTCAAAGTCTTCTTTGAGAATGGCGCGCTGGGTAATCGCCTGCTCAACGGTTCTTCGTGCCGCCGCGACCTTGAAAGATTCCTGAGTCTGTGGCGCAATGATTTTGTTCACAATGTTAGAAAGTGAACCTTGCTTCCGGCGAATGTCCACCATCTGCTCAGGCTCTAGGCGAAAGTTAATCGCAAATCGCGCTTTTAGATCCTGCAAGTCCTTTGTGGAACTCTCGGCGGGCACCTCAAACTTTTGTACCGTAATGTCGTACACGTCTACATACGATACGAACGGCGGCTTGAGGTGAATGCCTTCTAGCAGCACGCCGTCTTGGGCTGATCCAAGCACGCTTAGTACGCCTGCTTGGCCTGGATTAATAATGACAAAACTACTCGCTAAGACAATGGCGACTACCGTTGCGATCGCTGCAATAATAACCGGCTGACTATTTCCTGTGTTCGCACTCAATGCAAAAACTCCTTCCTTATATATAGAGGTTAAAACAACCCCTACTCGTCACTACAGCCTAACTTGATACAGCTAGGCCGTATTTGAAGAACCGCCTTCTGACCTTTATAGATTGTTAAGGTCTGAGGACTGACTGTCAGCTATCAGGCACGCCTATCAACTCGCCATCGCCAGCAACTACTTCACCTATCACTGAGGCGTTGATTCCTGCTGCGACAAACTGTTCGCACCCGGCTTTAGCCTCTTCGGGCGGCACAATCACTACAAATCCGACGCCCATATTAAAGGTGTTGTACATCGCAGACACGCTCACTTCGCCTGCCTCGCGTAGCCAGTCGAACACAGGCAAAATCGGCCAGCTTTCTGGCGCTAGCTGAATAGACTGTCCTTTGCCTAAGCAGCGGGGCAGGTTCTCTGGCAAGCCACCGCCCGTAATGTGAGCCATGCCATGAATGGCTAGCTCAGACTTTAGGGCGGCTAATACTGGCTTTACGTATAGCTGAGTTGGCGTTAGCAACACCTCGCCTAAAGACTTTCCGCCTAGTGTTTTGGGTTTTTCGTTCCAGCCATAACCTTCGGGTCTGCCTGCCTCACGCGCGTCTCTTTTTCCTTCGGCTACGATTTTGCGCACTAGGCTAAAGCCGTTGCTATGGACGCCGCTGCTGGACAGGCCTATTAGGCGATCGCCTACCTCCACTTTCGATCCATCCAACATCCGATCCTTCTCGACAATTCCCACGCAAAAGCCCGCCAGGTCATATTCTCCCGGTGCATAAAACCCAGGCATTTCAGCGGTTTCGCCTCCGAGCAGCGCACAGCCAGAGGTCTTGCAACCAGAGGCCACACCCGCCACAACCTGCGCTAGCTGCTCAGGCGCTAGCTTGCCGGTTGCCAAGTAGTCCAGAAAAAACAGCGGCTCAGCGCCAATCGTCAGCACGTCATTTACGCACATCGCCACCAGATCGATGCCGACCGTATCGTGCCGATCTAGCGCTTGAGCAAGTTTGAGCTTCGTACCTACGCCATCTGTCCCCGATACCAGCACAGGCTTCCGATAGCCTGCGGGCAGCTCAAAGCAACCACCGAATCCCCCTAGCGAACCGAGCACCCCGGGCCGATGAGTTCCATTCACCATGTCACGAATCTTATCGACGAACGCACGGCCCGCCTCTACATCAACCCCAGCTTGCCGATAATCCATAGATAGCCCTTCCCATTAAAAGTGTGAACGCTCAAAATCGTTACAAATGCTCATATTTAGGCATTTATGACGGCTATGTGCCAAAACGGACTTCCCTATTCTCTCTCAACATATAGTCAGAAAAATCCCTGAATTCAGGGCCTAAGCCGTCGGGAGCGTCCATATCTAGTGTCTCATCCTACGTAAATCAAACGCGATTTTCAAAAGAAACTGACGGGCTGAGAATGCGTGTTTGCGCTTATTTTTATGCATAAAATTGCATATTCTTTCAAAGACTATTCTACTATGCACAGTAAAAATGAGTTTTGATTGATTAGTTATCTAGAACACAGTTTTGAGCAGTGATAAGCGTTGAACGATGAGTTGTTAACGTTCTGTAAACCTGCAAGCCTTTACATTTCGTCACTTTGCACTTTATGTGAAGAAGTGATGAAGATTTCTATAAGGGGGTTGCCACGAAAATACGCGGATCTTGGGCCAAATTTAGTCGTGTAGATTAGCTGTGTTCGTTTCATTCGATATCGAGGTTTCAGCGCTGCTATGACACACCGGTTCAAACCAAAGCCGCTCGCTCACAGCGAAGGCTTTGAGCCTGTGCGATGTAGCCTATTATGTCTGTGCTATCTAACGGTTCAATAAAACAGCAGTTCGCCAAGTCTCTAGCCGCAGCCCTTCTGCTGACTGGAGCAAGCGCAACGATTACCAGTGCTCAGCTCCTTAGCGACACGCCTAATAGTGAAGAGTCCGCGTCCGTTTTTGATGAATCCAACTTAGATTCCAATCCGCCCATCCTGCTCACAAACAGCAGTGTGTCCGGCGATATCGTTGCTTCTGGCAACAAAGCCAATAGCCCCACAGAAGCTGTTAGCGAGCTGATGTCTGCTGATAGCAGCGACGTTCTCGTTCATGCTCACGAAATAGATGGTCGCCGCGCGGCCACACTTTACGTCAAAGACATTCCAGTACTCACCTTTATTGGTACGGATGTCGATAGCCTGTCTAACAGCAGCGATGCCGTTTCTCTGGCGGCGGCTGATCCGTCTATTGCTGCTCAAGCTGACACCGCTGAAGCGGGTGACATTTTAGATGCAGAGCTGGAGAACGATCCTGTTTTGCGAGCGTCTTCGCTTGGAGAAACGCTTGAGTCTGGCGAAATTGAAGCTACTGAGCTTTCCGTTCGCTGGAATGAAAGCTGGGATAACGAAGGTTATATCGTTACCTTGGCTGGCGAAGATTTACTGGCGCTGGACAGCCGCACTATTTTGCCAGATACGACTAGCAACTTAGCTGAAGACGCCTTGCAGGTCACCAACCGCCTGCGTAGACTGCTCGGTGATGCTGACCCAGTTGTCGAGATTGAAGGGTTTCCTGAGCCCGAGCCTGAACCCGTCGTTGAAGTAGCCCCTGCCGCTGCGGAGCCGCAGCAGGTTGCTATTGTTTCTAGCAACGTTGGGGGTGCTTCTTGGTACGGCCCTGGTTTTCACGGCAGAATGAGCGCGAATGGCGAATATTTTGACCAGTACGCGCTGACGGCGGCTCATCGGACATTGCCTTTCGGTACTTTGGTGCTGGTGACTAACGTTTATAACGGGCGTCAGGTGACGGTTCGGATTAACGATCGTGGGCCTTATGCGGGCGATCGCATCATCGATCTTTCCATGGCTGCTGCCGACCAGATTGGTCTTGTCGATTCGGGCGTTGGCACCGTACAAGTTGACGTTCTTGGCTACTAAGGTTCTAAACCTAATCTAAAGTGTAAGAAGGCTCTTCCTAACCGAAGGGTCTTTTTGCTGTTGCCCCCTTTTTGCTTTTGTCCGTAGATAAGAAGATGACCGTGAGGCTGTTCAATACCGTTGCTGAATTACGCCACTATCTGAGCGATCACCCAGGCCAAACAGTCGGGCTGGTGCCAACAATGGGTGCACTTCACGATGGCCATATGAGCCTAGTTCGGCAGGCTCGTAGCGACTGTGATCTGGTCGTCGTCAGCATTTTTGTAAACCCTCTCCAATTTGGCGACAACGAAGATCTCGACCAGTATCCCAGGCCCGCTGCCGAAGATGCAGCGCTGTGTAAATCAGCTCAAGTTGATGCCATATTTATGCCATCTCCTCAGGCCCTCTACGGCGTGGCGCGTCCCAATCTTTCAACTGTCACCCAGGTAATGCCACCCAAAGATATGACCAGTGGCCTCTGCGGTCTGTCGCGCCCAACGCACTTTCAGGGGGTAGCGACTGTCGTGACGAAGCTGCTGAATATTGTGCGCCCGACGCGTGCCTACTTTGGGCAAAAGGACGCCCAGCAGGTTGCCGTACTTAAGCGCCTCGCTCAAGACTTGAATCTGCCTGGAGAAATCGTACCTTGTCCAATTGTCAGAGAACCCGATGGTCTGGCACTAAGTTCTCGTAATCGATACTTGGTGGGAGCAGAGCGTCAGCAGGCAACGGTGCTTCAGCGGAGTCTTAGGGCGGTTAAGGCAGCTTTTGACCAAGGGGAGCGGGCGGGCGATCGCCTCCTACAAGCTGCCCATCGGGTTTTAGCTACTGAGCCCACTGTAGAACTGGACTACCTGTCGCTAGTGCATCCTGATACACTGAAGCCTTTGCAAACCGTAAATACCGTAGGCATGATGGCGATCGCAGCAAATGTAGGCAAAGCTCGGCTACTCGACAACGTAATTCTGGAATCATCAGACACCGAACGCAAGCCGATCATTGCCATTGATGGCCCAGCCGGTGCAGGAAAATCGACCGTTGCTCGCCAAATTGCTCATCAGCTGGAGCTTCTCTATTTAGACACCGGGGCGATGTACCGGGCGCTGACCTGGTTTGTGCTTCAGCAGAAAGTTGATCCAAGCGATGAAAGTGCGATCGCTCAGCTTTTATCCCGTTGCCAAATTCAGCTCACGGCTAACGTCGAAAATGACACGCCTCAGCCGCCTCGGGTGAGTGTAAACGGTCAGGACGTAACCGCTGCGATTCGGACAGCAGAGGTCACCAGCCAGGTCTCTACGATTGCTGCGCAAGCCGCTGTCCGCGCGCATCTCGTTAGACAACAGCAGCAGTACGGCACTCAGGGCGGTGTCGTGGCCGACGGTCGTGATATCGGTACGAAAGTATTTCCAGAGGCTGAGCTGAAGATTTATCTCACGGCTTCTGTGGAAGAGCGGGCGCAGCGGCGGCATTTGGATTTGCAGGCCGTAGATGCAGGCGCTGATTTGCCGACCTTGAAGGATTTGGCTGATTCGATTGCTGAGCGCGATCGTAAAGACAGTACCCGAGCCGTATCCCCGCTCAAAAAAGCAGACGATGCCATTGAAATCGTCACCGACACCCTCACAGCTGAGCAGGTAATTGATAAAATTTCTGAACTATATCGAAAAATTGTCGCCTGAATAGCGACTGCACTCGTCACGCGCGTAACCTTTTTGAATGGCCGAAATCCCCCCGTTCGCACCGCAATCTCAAGAGCCAACTCACCACAATCAACAGGCCCACAATCAACAGGCCCACAATCAACAGGCCCGAGCTCAAAAAGAAAGTCAGCGTCGCCAGCTGCTCAAGGCTCGGCAGCGAATGCCACAGCGAATCTTAGCGGAAAAGTCAGCGAGCATCTGCCAGCATTTACAGAACTGGCCAGTTTTTGCGAGTTCGCGTTTAGCACTGGCCTATTGCAGCTTTCGAGGCGAACCCGATCTGTCTTCTCTGCTTCAGCAGCAGCGCGTTTGGGGACTGCCCCGCTGCGAAGGTCAAAAGCTCATTTGGCATCGCTGGTTCCCAACCTGTGGGTGGCCGCTGAGCCCTGGTACTTACGGCATTACCGAACCTGATCCCACCTCACCGACGGTAGAGCCCTATCAGGTCGATCTGATTTTGGTACCCTGCCTCGCCTGCGATATCAACGGTTATCGACTGGGTTATGGCGGCGGCTTCTACGATCGAATGCTCTCTCATCCGGCCTGGGCCAGTAAAACAACTATCGGCATCGTATTTGAATACGCCAGACTGCCTCAGGTACCCCGTGAAAGCTGGGATATTCAGCTCAATGGTATCTGTACCGAAAGCGGTCTGTTCCTCAATGACTCAATGACTCGTAAGCCATGAGGCGCTTAAGGTGCAGCGTTAAAACCTTGCCATAGCTTAATACCCCCCAACAAGCCCAGCACATTAGAGACGATGATCACATTTTCAGGTAGCTCTGCTTTAACCTGCTTAACCTCACCGCCGCCTAGATATAAGCGGTCGTAGTTAAATCCGTGAGAGAGAGCCGCGATCGCCTTCACCAATCGATTATTCCAAGTCTTTTGACCAACCTCGTTTAGCGCCGCGCGGCCCAGCTGTTCTTCATACGTTTGGCTTTTGCGAAAACGCTGGTGCCCGAACTCTAAGTTAGGCACCAGATGACCGTTTACAAACAGCGCCGTGCCAAATCCCGTGCCTAGCGTAATCACCATCTCGACGCCTTTGCCCGATACTGCGCCTAGCCCTTGCATATCTGCATCGTTAATCACGCGTACGGGCTTTCCTAGCTTGTCATTAAGCTGCTGAGCTAGGTCGTACTCCTGCCAGGTTTCATGTAGGTTAACGGCCGTAAATATAACGCCGTTTCTCACCACGCCAGGAAATCCAACCGAGACGCGATCAAAGTCTGGCGAGCCATCAATACTTTTTCTGCCAGCCAGTTCTTCAATAACCTCGACAACAGCTTCTGGCGTAGCCGGTTTAGGCGTTTTAATGCGCTCGCGATCGCCCAAAGGCTGTCCTTCTTGATCAATCACCAGCACCTTGATCCCGCTGCCGCCAATATCAACCGCCAGCGTCTTAATCACATCAGGGCCACCTTGCGTCCGATCTTTTTGATCCTGAGGAGCTTGGGTAATTTGATCATTATTTTGCGCCTCAAAAGACTGCATATTTCTAAATTCCTTGACCGTTCCTCAAGACTCTAAACTCAATCAAATTCACAATCTGATCCTCCTTCACAAATATCTATGCAATTGAGTGCCTGAGCTATGAAGGATTTGGCCCTGAGCACTGATAGAGTTCTTCAAACACACGCACCCAACCGTCGGATACTGAAGAGAGGAGTGCCCGTCCTTTGTCCGCTGTCGCCGCCGTTGCATTCCCTACCACGCCGCTTTTACTTAGGTCGTCCATCATCCACGCCATCGGCAAATTTCCCTCCAAGCTCAGCAGACTCTCCTCCCCGCTTTTTGTCCTCAGCTCATTGGGAAACTCCTGCACAGCTTCATCCATCCGAACCTGCTCCGGCATCAGCGCCAGCATCACGCTAGTTTCTACATCGCCTGCATGAATGCCTCGGTCATACTCATCTTGGCCGACTATCTCAGCGGCACTATGCGGCGCGCCCCACACAAACATTGGAAATATCATCAGGTCTGGATACTGCTGCCGCAAATCTCGGGCCACAATTTCTAATACCTGCGGTTGACCGCCGTGACCGTTAATAAATACCAGCTTCCGAAACCCAGCTCGATAGATGCCCTCGGCCATTTCTGTTAAGAGCGCCATTAGCGTTTGGGCCGTGAGCGTCACGGTTCCAGGAAAGTTTCGGTGCTCGTTCGATTTGCCGTAATGGAGCGTGGGCAGCGCGTAGGCAGGCGTTGCGGTACTTAGCTTTTGGAGGGCCTGGCCGACGACAGCAGTTGCGATCGCAGCATCTACCACCAGCGGTAAATGTGGCCCATGCTGCTCAATTGCCCCAATCGGTTGAATAATTAGGGTGTTTTGCTTGTCCGATAGCGCCGATATCTGTGACCAGCTTAGATAGGGAAAGAAACGTTCGGGCGGAATATAGCTGTGCATGCTGTTGTGGCTGAATAGTACTAGAGGGTAAAGATGGCATGAAGTACGGACATTAGCCGTCGTCAGCATGTACGTGCTTTTCGTCTACGTAAATTTACAGTTGAGAAAAATAAAGTCCTGATACACCTTTTCTAGAGATGAACATAAGATTAGACGGGAGGTTGTAGTCTCTTAAGAAGAAAAGAAAGTTGCGTACATGCATAAAGCGCACAGGTAAATAGCGTTACCTAGAACACTTATTATTCTGGCGAACTCATAGCAATTACTTATTTACGAGCTTAGGTTTATTGACTACTTTAGGTAAAGCATTTACTAGTCGTAGGCGCTTCCTATGGCACGATCTTTATTTCTTCTATAAGCTCTGTAGGCGTAGGCCTGAGGCTTTTGTAACGCTAACGGTTCAACTTAGCTAAGTTGCTTCTTAAAACTTTCTTGTTCTGTCTATCTATTTGCCAAATTCTTTGTAGCCTCTGTCTTAAATGAAAAATACTGCCTGTATTTTAGGCTTCCTTAAAAAATATTCAGTGGGTACTGCGGTTTTGCTTTTGCCAGCGATCGCAACGGGCCTTGCTCCGGCGGTCACACCAGCGGCTACCGCATCAGAGCTTCAGAGCAATTTTCGCAACAGTCCTAAAGTTGTCTTAGACGAAGCGTGGCAGCTTGTTCACCAAGAATACGTAGACGGTGACTTTAACCGAGTAGACTGGCTCGGCGTGAGGCAAACGCTGCTAAGTGGAGAGTACACCACCCGCGACGCTGCTTACAGTGAGCTGCGTAGAGTTCTACGTCGATTGGAAGATCCCTACACACGCTTCCTTAATCCGGCCCAATACGCAGCCCTTACCGAGCAAACCTCGGGCGAAGTATCCGGTATCGGGCTGCGCTTGAAAAAAGAAGGCCAAAACCTGGTCGTCTCCAGCGTTCTAGATAATTCTCCTGCGCAGGAATCAGGCCTGACATCGGGTGATATTGTTCTGATGATCGATGGTAGAGCGGGTAAGAACCTGACGGTAGAAGGCGCAGCACAGCTGATTCGCGGTGAAAGCGGTAGCCAGGTTTCGATGACGGTGCGCCGCAAAAACGGCAGCGAGGAAACGCTGACTCTGACGCGTCAGGTCGTTTCGGTACCTACCGTTCAGTACGAATTACAGCAGCAGGGAAACGTGGCTGTCGGCTACATTCACCTGGACGAATTTAGCGCTCATGCTGCCGAGCAAATGCACACTGCGATAGAAAAGCTCACTGAGCAGGGGGCAGAAGCCTTTGTCTTAGATCTGCGAGGCAATCCGGGTGGACTGTTGCAGGCGAGCATTGATATTAGCCGCATGTGGCTGCCAAGAGGAAGCATTGTTCGGACGGTAGATAGAGACGGTAAGAGTGACGAAATTACGGCTAACCGAACGGCTATTACAGACTTGCCCATGGCCGTACTGGTAAACGGTCAGTCGGCTAGCTCTAGTGAAATTGTGACGGGTGCTTTGGGCGATAACGATCGCGCCATTGTCGTGGGCAATCCTACCTTTGGTAAGGCGCTGGTGCAGAGCCTGCATGGCCTTTCGGATGGCTCAGGGCTAGCGGTGACCGTGGCGCATTACTACACGCCAGACGGCACCGATATCAGCCGTAGAGGCATCACTCCAGATGTGAACGTGACGCTCACTGAGCAGCAAAGACGAGATTTAGACACCAATCCGGCCCTACGAGGAACAGGCGCTGACCCGCAGTTTGTGCAGGCTGTAGAAGCAATTACGCCGGATGTAATCGCCCGTCGCCAAAGCGCAATGCCCGCAATCGCGACGCCTGGTTCACCCTCTCAGCCACCGAGTCAGCTGGGCCGTATAGAACCGGCGCTAGAGCCGTAGCCACTTACTCAGGTGTATGTTGAGAAAAAGCGTAGATTCTTTGCGTGTCTAGCTTTTGGCAAATATCGCTAGGCATGATCGTCTGTTTTCCTGCTTTAGCCCAGGGGAAAATTTGCTGATCGAGCCTGACTTTTAGATGGGTGAACGGGTCGCCGCCTGCCGATACTAAGAACTCAAACTGATCGATGTTTTGCCAGCTCATCAGGTCATCTAAAAGAGAGGCGATCGCCTTCACGTAAGGATGCTCACTGTCTTTATACCATCGGTCATCTGCCACGTTAGGCTGGTCGAGCCCCAAGTGTGCAATCAGCGGCATTTGCCCAAACACGGCAACCGCGACAGAACGGGCCTCTTCTTGTAGCAGTAGGTCGTGCTTTTTCCCCAGTTCGCGCAACTTTTCAAGCCGCTCATAGCGAGCCGTGGTCAACTCTGAAGCTGTTTCTGCTGTCGAATCTATAGCTGTCGAATCTGAGGGATTGCTACCGTTGCGCCAGTGAATGGCGACTGTGATCAGGTAGGTTTGCAGCAGCATGTGGCCCATCTTTTCGGCTTTAGTTGCCAGGTAGCTTGCGTTGTAGGTTGTCGCCTCAATCAGCAGGGGTACTCGGTCTACCATCTCTAAGCCGTAACCTTTGAGTCCTGCAATCTTGCGCGGATTATTGGTAATGAGCTTGAACTGGTTAATGCCCAAATCCATCAAGATCTGCGCGCCCATCCCGTAGTTGCGCTGGTCTACAGGCAGGCCTAGCCGCTCATTGGCTTCTACTGTGTCAAGTCCCATATCCTGCAATGAGTAGGCCTTAAGCTTGTTGACTAACCCAATGCCTCTGCCCTCCTGTCGCAGATAGACGACCGCACCTTTGCCTGCGTTGTCAATCATTTTGAGCGCGGCCTGGAGCTGCATACGGCAGTCACAGCGCATTGAGCCTAGCGCGTCTCCGGTCAGGCATTCTGAATGCATTCTAACCATCGTGGGATTATCCTTGAAGGTTGTCGGATCGCCTTTGACCAGAGCTAAGTGCTCAGAACCGTCTAGCTCGTTGCGATAGGCATATACCTGAAACTCACCGAATTTGGTGGGCATAGCGGCGACGGCTTCTCTTTTTATGAAGCGTTCGTGGCGCAGACGGTAGCTGATGAGATCGGCAATGCTGATGAACTTAAGGCCGTGGCGTTTGGCGTAATGTACTAAGTCGGGACGCCTAGCCATAGAGCCGTCAGGATTAGAAATTTCGCAGATGACACCAGCTGGGTAAAGACCGGCTAGGCGAGCGAGATCGATACTGGCTTCGGTGTGGCCCACTCGCTTGAGTACACCGCCTTCTCTGGCGCGAAGTGGAAAGATATGGCCGGGTCGGCGCAAGTCTTGAGAGGTCGCTTTGGCGTTAATGGCCACTTGAATGGTGCGCGCGCGATCTTCGGCTGAAATGCCCGTGGTGACGCCCCATTTTGAGCCTGCGTCAATGCTGACGGTGAAGGCAGTTTGCTCGCTTTCGTCTTCAAACGGGCTGTTGGTGACCATTAGCGGCAGGTCTAGCTCGTCGAGGCGATCGCCTGTCATGGCAAGACAGATCAATCCCCTGGCCTCAACGGCCATAAAGTTGATCATATCGGGCGTGGCAAACTGCGCCGCGCAGATCACGTCCCCTTCGTTTTCACGATCCTCGTCATCGACTACGACAATGGCACGCCCTGCGGCCAAATCGACAAGAGCATCTTCTATTGAGTCAAACTTAAACGCATCGGGAGCGGCATCAACCACAGGGATTCCTTGCACATTTCGAGAAAATTTATACCTCTCGATTGTATCGGTCTGGGTTGTTTATTGCTGAGCTTCAGCTAGCTTCAAGAGCCTTACCGCAGAGGCTCTGCTAGGGCTATGCTTCTACAGCCGCTCTTCTATGGGCGCTTGCCAGATAATCTGCTTTTGATTGGGGTAGGCCATGCCGCTTTGCTCCTGCATGATGCGTGAGGCCTGAGCGGGATCAAAGTTGCGGTCGAACTGCTGTCGCAATTCGGCGTTTTTGCGTTCGGCTACGTCTACTGATTTTTGTAGGGTATCGAGACGGCTGTGCTGAGACTGGTAGTAAGGGACTAGCTTGGCAATAGTGGTGGTTGCGACAATTGCTAGCAGCAGGTTTACCGTGAGCTTGACAGAAGATTCGAAGGCGATCGCCTGACGCGCACCCGCATAGGGAATTCGCTGAGGGCGGTAGGCGCTCTTTTTTGGGGTTGTCTGATGCGAAACCGGGCGCTTAACAGCGTTCATAAAAGGAAGATCACCAAAATAGCGAGCTGATTGTAATGGACTCTTAGACGCACAGCTTCCGAGAAATTACGGGCTAAATAATGTTCGCACAATCATGAGCCTGCCGCTAGAGCATACCTATGTTTTATCGCTCTCTTGTGTGCTTGTGACTACTAAAAAATCTCCTGATTGCTTAGCCTGCGATGGCACTAAATCAGGAGATTCCTTATGTTTGTAAATAGGTTCAAGGCGTGAGCCTTACCGTTTACCTGTCCGTCTACTTGTATAGCTCAGTGGATAGGCGGAGCGCCAAGAAGCCGGGAACTAGGGCAAAAATAAGGGCGAAATAGATTTGGCTATCTGATAATTCCATGCGGTCACTATCCTCTCAAGAGTTTACTAAGCAAAGCAGACACCTAACATAGGTTAGACATCTATATTAGAATTGTTGAACAAAACGTCCATATTGTCGTCATCCTAACGGCTAACCGTTACACACTGTCATACTTCTTTAGCACGCTGTCTGAGATGTCTTGACGGGGCTTTACGTCAAGCGTTGGCTGTTGTTTAGGCGACAGCGATACAGTTAAACGTGAAGTATAACCTTATGGAAATAAGCTCGCTCAACGATACGCATACTTTTAAGAGAACGCACAATTTAGAGAGTTATTAGCCATTGTCAGCACAGCAAAATCAGACCTCAAATGCAGTCGTAGAGGCGACCGGTGCGGATATTGGCTTGCCAAGCTCAGAAGTTAGCGATCGCACCCCCCCAAGCCGAGCCAACCTAGATCGCAAGCTCACCCGAATTCAGCGAGACGTTTTAAAAATGGGCGCGCTAGTTGAGAACTCCTGCCTGCTGGCGCGCGAGGCCCTGTGTCAACGAAGTTTAGAAGCCGCTCAAAAAATTCCGATTCAAGACAAGCAGGTCGATGCGCTTTACCGTCAGATAGAGGTTGACTGCACGAACCTTCTAAACCTGGAAGCGCCCGTCACTCAAGACTTGCGAATGGTGAGCGCTTTTATGCAAATGGTGCGCGATATTGAACGCATTGGTGACTACACCAAAAGCATTGCGAATTCAGCGATTAAGCTATTTCCTTACCCAGAGCATCCCTGTATGGGCGAGATTGAAACCATGCTCGATAGGTGCCGGTCGATGGTGGCGCTGTGTTTGCGATCGCTCACCGAATTAGACTCTGAAGCTGGACGTACCATCAAGCAAAAAGACGATGCCGTTGATGACGACTACGACCGGCTTTACAACCGCTTAGTGAGTACCCAGTGCAGCGAAGGGCCGATGGAGCCGATTATTTTGCTGGTGCTAGTGATTCGCGCGCTTGAGCGCATTGCTGACCATGCGACAAACGTAGGCAAGCGAGTGACTTTTGTCGTGACCGGCGAACGCTTTTAAAAAGGTCTAAACTCAGGAAAATAGAAGAAAAATTTGACAGGTCTCTACCTATTGCGGAACCATAAGAAGGTTGTGACTACCGTTTATCCTCATACGGTGTGAATTTGGCGATACGCTCTTGATATCTAACCCGGAGATAGCTTCAGAAAAAGCGATAAAAACCCACCGATAGAATAATAGATAAAAGGCAGACTTTCGCCTCCGAGCTTTTTTTGATCTTTGAGGTACAGCGCTATACAAAACGCTCGATACCCTTCAAATCTACCGCTCGCATCCGCAACGACCTTCCGCTGAACCACTAGCCATTTTTGCCCGCAGCTATCCTTTCTAGTAGCTAGCAGGTTCGCCGCTAAGCGATCGCAAAAGGTTCTCTTCTAAGCCCAGTTTAAGCTCCAGTTCTCTTCGAAATCTCAGGATTCAACTTAAGGATTCATCGCTACATGGAATTTTCGATTGCGTCACTTTTAGCCAATTTTTCAGATGATAAGTTAGTCGCCGTTAAAGCCTTAGAAAAGAAGCTAAACTGCACCGCAGGTGATGGCTCTAAAGATTTGCAAATTGCCCTAGATGCGCTGGAGCGAATCAACGTCTTAGAAAAGTCGCGGGGAAAATACCGCAAGCTAGAGGACGAAGACGTTGTAGAAGGCAAGCTGAGATGCTCTAGCAAGGGCTTTTGCTTTGCGATTCAAGACGAAGAAACAGCGGACGATATCTACGTGCGAGAGAGCCAGCTGCATACGGCCTGGAATGGCGATCGCGTTCTGGTAAAAGTCACTAAAGACGGCAGCCGTCGCCGCAGCCCTGAAGGCGAAGTTAAGCTAATTTTAGAGCGCGCTAACGCTTCAGTGCTCTCTAAAGTAAAAGCGGGCGATGAGGCCGACAAATTCAAAGCAGTTCCACTAGACGACCGGCTGCTATTTGAACTCGATATCACTGAGAGCGAAACAGACCTTTCAGATTCGATTGATCATCTTATTCACGTTGAAATTACTCGCTATCCGCTCGCTCAAAATCCGCCTCAAGGCAAGGTTGCGCGAGTACTCGGTAGCGACGCTGAAGATGCAGCTGATATTGACATCGTGTACTGCAAGCATGACCTGCCGCAGAACTTTCAAGAAGACGTGTTTATCGCCGCTAGAGGCCTGCCTAATCGCGTCCGCAAAGCCGATACCAAGAACCGCATAGACCTGCGCAGTCAAAACGTCATTACGATTGACGGCCCTAACCCAAAGGTGGTTGATGATGCCATTAGCCTAGATATTACCGACGATGGCCTGCGTCGCCTGGGCATTCACATTGCCGATGTAGCTCATTACGTGCAGCCTGATGAATCTATTGACAGGGAAGCCCGCAGACGCGGCAGCGCAGTTTACTTAGGCGATGATGTCGTGTCGATGCTACCGCCGCCGCTGCCGAATGCGCTGTGCTCGCTAGTGCCTGGAAAAGATCGGCTAGCGATTTCAGTCCTGATTACCATCGACGATGGCGGTCAGGTGCTGGAATACGAAATTCAGCCCAGCGTAATTCAGGTAGAGCATCAGCTTGACTATGACCAAACGCAGGCTATTTTGGTGCGTGAGGATGACGATGAGCTAGAGCGGCTAGGCGTTGATGCCAACGACCTAGAAGAGTTTGAACCTGTTTTTGATTTAATTGACAGTCTCTTTCAGCTGGCGCAAGAAGTGAGGCAGCATCGTCACGAGCGCGGTTCTTTTGAACTGAGCTTGCCCGACCATGTATTTCCGCCTGAGGCTGAAGATCTAGCGACGTACCTTTCACCGAAGTTTCAATACGACGATGAAGGCAACCTGGGGGCAATGGTGGTTTCGGAGAAGCTGCCTGCTCGGATTGTGGTGACTGAGTTTATGCTGCTGGTGAATCAGCTGGTGGCGAAGCATATTGTGGAGCTAGGCATTCCAGGGCTCTATCGTATTCATCGCACGCCCGATCTATCTGATGTGCAGGAGCTGATAAAGCTGGCAAACAATATGGAGCTTGATCTTAAGCTAGAGAACGAGGAAGAGGTTAAGCCTTCTGACTATCGCAACTTTACCGAGCAGTTTGCGGAGTCTGGTGCTGAGAAGGTGCTGACTTACTTGCTGCTAGCCACCTTAAAACCGGCTCTATATAGTAACCAGCCTGGGCCTCACTTTGGCCTTGCGATTGAGGATGCCTACACTCACTTTGCGTCGCCCGTGCGCCGCTATCCCGATGTGCTAGTGCAGAGGCTGTTGCACGCGGTGTTTGATCATGGGCGCGATCGCCGCTCTACCCGGTCAAAAGATCGCGTGAACCTGCGCCATAGCTCCTGCCACGGCAGTATTAACTGGAGCGTTTTGCCGCCTGCGGTGCAGCAGGAGATGGAAGATCAGCTGTCGCGCGCGGCGATTAAGCTGACTGAGCGTGAGCGGGTAGCACAGGACGCTGAGTCTGATTTGGAAGGGCTGAAGAAAGCGGCCTTTATGCAGGCGCATACGGGTGAGGTGTTTCAAGGACTGATTACCGGCGTGCAGTCGTATGGATTCTTTGTAGAGCTTGAGGAGCTGCTGGTAGAGGGCTTAGTTCACGTGAGTTCGCTGAAAGACGACTGGTATGAGTATCGATCGCGACAGCAAAAGCTGGTAGGGCGCAAGAACCGGCAGCAGTATCGGCTGGGCGATCGCGTCGAAGTGCAGGTAAAAAGCGTGGACTACTACCGACAGCAGATTGATCTAGTTGCCGTTGGCGGCGGCAGTGAAGCGGCTGAAGACGATGACGGTGGCGAAGATTTTAACGTTGAAGAGGAATAGATGACTCAAGCGTCCGCAGTTCAAAAGCTCACGGTTCAAAAGCTCACGGTTCAAAAGCCAGTTGTGATAGGCGTGAGCGGAGCTTCTGGGCTGATATATCCGGTTAGGGCACTCAAACATTTGCTCAGTGCAGGCTATACCGTTGATTTGGTGGCCTCGCGGGCTTCTCATCAGGTGTGGCTAAAAGAAGATGGCATTCAGATGCCGACAAACCCTGAGCAGCAGGCGGTCTTTTGGCGTGAGCAGGCAGGGGTTGAGAAGAGTGGAACGCTGCGCTGTCATGCGTCTGGAAACGTGGGGGCAACGATTGCTAGCGGGTCTTATAGAGCGCTGGGGATGGTGGTGATGCCTTGTAGCATGAGCACGGTGGGGAAGCTAGCGGCCGGTCTGAGTTCTGACTTGCTAGAGCGGGCGGCGGACGTGCAGATAAAGGAAGGGCGATCGCTCGTCCTGGTACCTCGCGAGACGCCTTTGAGCCTGATTCACCTGCGAAACCTGACGACGCTAGCTGAAGCGGGCGCTAGAATCGTGCCTGCCATTCCTGCTTGGTACCACAAGCCACAGTCAATTAACGACCTAGTTGACTTTGTGGTGGCTAGAGCCCTGGATCAGCTTGCGATAGACTGTGTACCATTACGTAGATGGACAGGCGGTACCGACCCATGCCCCGACTGATAATTCTGCTGTTGATTGTTCTGGTAATGGCCGCTATGGCCGTGCAGAACCCTGAGTCTCTATCGCTGGTTATTTTGGGCGGCTCTAGAACGCCAGACATTCCGCTAGGCTTGATGCTGGTTGGTTCAGCTGCCTTAGGTAGTTTGACTACGCTAATTCTATATGGACTGGTTGGCTTGCGCCGCCCGCCTGAAAGCAAGTATCGACCTATGGGCCAGCGCGTACCCTACCCTAACAGTCCTGGCAGCACGACGTTGCCGCCTTCTGGGCCAGCCTATCAACCCGACGATAAGCCCTATGACAGCCCAAGTACTGCCTTCGTCAGCGAGCCTGCCATCCCTCAAGATTCGGCTCCGGCTCCTCCACCTGTAGAGCGCGGTTCACAGGACGCAGAGCCCTACGGCGCGCCCTACCAAAGTGAATCTGCCTATCAGAGTGAACCTGAAAACGCACCTTATGGTCGCGCTTTTTCGTCACCTGAGGTAAGTAGCTCTGACGCTATAGAGCCTATGGTGGAGTCGGAAGCGCCTTCAGAGCCACGGCCAGCTATCAGAAATCCCTTTGCGCAAAAAAAAAAGGATAAAAGCCAGCGCGAAGGCTCCGTAGAGAATAAGCAGGTTGGAGATAATTGGGGTGATTTGCGGACAGCTGAGCAGCTTAATAGCTGGGAGGCCATTGGAGAATCTGCCAGAACCTCTAATCAAGAAGCCGGTAAAAAGTCGGGATTCTTTGACTCGATTGCAACGGGTATTGGGCTAGGCAGCGGGTCGCCGCCGGCCGCAGATCGGATAGCTGACGATATTGCGGCGGGATGGGATGAAAGTTCACCCCGGCCAGATGGCTATGGCTCTGACGGCTATAGCGCTGATGATTACAATTCAGAGTCTTATAAAGACCGCTATGGTGACGAGCTAGACAGGGGCTGGGAAAATTTTGATAGCTATGAGGGAACGTCGAGCGTTGATGGTTCACAAGCGCGACCTCAGAAACGCGTGTACAACGACGGCCTGTACGATGATGAGGGGCCGTATTTAGATGCAGATAGCGCTGAAGAGATTGGCCCAGACGGTGTTTACGAAGCAGACTATCGCGTGATTGAACCGCCTTCCAAGTCACTAGATGACACTTCGCTAGAGAGATCGGAAGACGAAAACGACTATTACCCTTCCTAGTGGCCTTCAGACTTAATGGCTTTCAGAGAGCTGCCGCTGACGTTTCGATATCGGTAACCAGTCGAGTCAGATCTTGATTCATCGCTACTCTAGTAGAGTGCGCGTGCTCTATATCTACTTTTCATAATGGCTACGCCAGGTGTATCTCCTGTTCAAAAACGCTATACCGCTGGCAGCTGTACGCTTGATATCGTCTTACAGCTGTCGGCTCTGTCGCAGTGGTATCCGCAGCCGATTGTGCAGGATTTGCAGTTTAAGCTGTGGGTGCAGCCCGTTGAGCCGCCAATTGAGCGGAGTCGGGGCGTTGCGATTTTACCGCGCTTGATTGCTGAGGGCGATCGCGCGGCCCTGCAAGAAATTTCACACTACCTATCGCAAAAGGTGCAGTCAGAGTTAGCGATCGCCCATCTCAGCAAAAGCGCGCCGCTACCGCCAGAACGTCCACCTTCGCTACAGCTCGTACAGCCGCTTAGCTACCTACAGCTTTGTGATTTGACGATAGTCATGCGTCAATGCGAGCAGGCTGATCGAGTGCTCCCGGTTGCGATCGCCTCAGCGCCAGAAGCCGTCTCTGCCCCGGCTGCTCAATCTGTTAGCGACATCAGAAACCGCCGAAGCGGCCACGTCATTCCTTTTGCAGCGGTTCGCCGTCGTCCGAAACTATGGGCCAGTTCAGCCGCTGCTGCGCTACTGGCAGTTGGGCTTACCACTGCGGTGTGGAAAAACGGTCAGAACAGCTCATCGCTCACCACGGCCGCAGCGCCGACTGAATTTGAGCTATCTCCGCCGAATGCCGGTCTCTCACCAGACGCTGCTTTACCTAGAGCTGCTGCTGAGGTGCCTGAAAGTATCGTACCGGCTCAGTCAGAAAAGCTGGAGTCGGGTGCTTCTCTTCCTAAAAAACAAAAACTTAAGCCAAAGGCAAGCAATAGTACAGAGCCAGCTTTTGTAGCGCCTCGTTCCGGCGAGCAAAACAATACACCATCGCCTGCCCCCCCGCAGGTTGTAGCAGCGGCGCCCAGTGTTGAGCCCGTTCCACCGTCTGTTTCACCGTCTACAGTGCAGCGCGAATCAGCACCGTCTCAGGCAGCCGCTGACACAGCGCCTGAAGCCATATCTGAAGCAGTACCTGAAGCGCCTACAGCGCAATTGCCGGTACAGACTGAAGCCCTTGCTAAACTGCCAGAAGATGCGCCTAGCCCTCAATCCGAGGAGATGGAAGATGACATTAGCGATTACGAACTAGATAGCGCCTTAGGCCGTTCAAATCAGCGCATACCGAGTCGCACTGCTCGCCAGACTAGCCCCATCCCTAGCCGCAGCCCCTTGCCTAGCGACATCAACAGCGATATGAGCGCTGTGATGGATGAGGGTGCTATGCGTTCTAGCTTGAGCCCGACTGACCAGATGATTGTGCAGGCTCAGCCTTATTTTCAAAGTCAGTGGAATGGTGTTGATGTGGCGCTAGAGGCGGCGTTGGTTTATACGATGCGTGTGTCTGAACTGGGTGACGTTGTTAGGTTTGAGGCTGAAGGGACAACGGCTGAGGGGTATCGCGATCGCCTACAGCCTGAGGGACTGGTGATTGATATGACTCAGGAGAACTTGGGGGCGATCGCCGACCTCACATTTCGTGTAGAAATCACACCCGACGGACAGGTCAAAATCACTCAAATGCCGTAGCGATCGCTTAGTCTTTTTGATCTTGAGACTTGTGCCGACGACGATTTGCCCTACGGCGACGCTGCTGAACAAAGTAAACGGCTTTATCCGCAGGAAAGCCAACTACTGGCATTACTTGAGTGAGGCGATCACGCTCCAGCTGTCGTAGCTCGGTATAGTCCACCTGATGAATACAGTTCACCGGGCAAGTATCCATAGCCTCCTGAATCAGCGCCTCTGAATCGCCACCCTGACGAACAACGCGCGCGCGCCCGTAGTCTGGCTCAATGTAAAACGTATTGCGAGCCACATGAGCGCAGTGCGTACAGCCAATACAGGTAATTTCATCGACATACACGCCCGTTTGCCGAAACTGGCCGCCCAGCTCAGGCTCTAATCCACTCCTAGACTGCGCATCTCTGAGCACGCCGCCTAGCTCAGGCTCCATCCCCGAACGTCCTTCTTGACCCTGCTCCTGACTGTGCAAACCATCTACCATACCGCTCACCGCTTTTTGCTAATTCAAGTTAGACAAACAAAAGACCCTGGTTAAATAGCTCAACCAAGGCCTTCAAATTAAGAAAATTCAAATGGCCCTAAAAACAAGCCAGATAGCTTACGCGGCCCAACGCTGAAGGACTAGGCGAATAGAACCATCTTTGTTGTCAACCTGCTCAGACACCTGAAAGCCTTGAGTGGCGGACTCGTTTAAAACAGTGTGGTAGGCGTAGCGCTGTGTCACCTGACTTAGAAAACCATCTACAGAAAGTGGCTGCTGCCAGTACTGCAAGTCTGCAACTAGCTCGTAGTCGCCCGACTCATTGTTGCGCTTAAAGCCCAGGTCGTAACCGTTTTCTTGCTCGATAACAACCTCAGCCGTTTCCGTTTTGCCCTGGTAGCCACGGACGGCTTTAGGGCCGCTCTCCCAGCGGACGCCTGCATCATTTAGCGCTAGCTGCAAGGAAGAAAGGTTGCGGAGCTTCGTTTTTATTTGGCTAAAGTGAGACATTTATTCAAACCCGACTAGAAGAGCAAAAAGACTGTTAGCTGAAAGTGGTTGTCTGAAGACGCTTAGCTGAAAATGCTAAACCAAAGAAGGAAGCCACAAAAAAAGATAGCGACCTATAAAAAATGTTGGCAGCCGTGCTACCAGCGGCTAGCGCCTAACGAAACGCTGGCATGTGCAACGCTTGAAGCTTGGCTAGTGAGCGTTACAGGCTGAGCGTAGTACTCAGATGTATTCTCCTGCGCCATCACTTCACCTAGCTGAGCTTCAATAGCAGCGGTTACTGCCGCACAAGAAGCTCCGACGATGCCCGTTACCATTTCTTTAACACGGCCATCGGGATAGATTACAAACTCAAGCGTTTCCATAAGAGACCGTTATAAAGAAGCCTGCGTAATAATGTCTTTAATCGTAGTCAATGTCATTGAAATAAACTAGTTATATCGCAGCAAAACTTTACAGTTGTTCGTAGCGAATGAGAGTGACTACTCCTTTGTATATTAAGTCTCCCTTAACGTTGCTAGGTGAGTCAAGCGATTAGAGCCTGTCGTATGGATGAAATTCTCGTGGTTTAGAGATAGAAATTGACAGGACAGGCGCGGGCGCATAATGGAAACTTTATCGGCAGTTTTTATGGCATCGCCCTATTTTGAGTTCGAGCAAGACTTTGTAGGCTCGCTGCGCTGCATTCCAATGAGCGTGCGCCACAGCTTAGATACCTGCGGAGTCAAGCTGAAGCTAGAGCACTGGAACCAGTTTGATCAGGCGGAGCGGCAGGCGCTGGTGGATTGGGATTGCAGTACGCCTGAAGCGGCTGAGAACTATCGCGATCGCCTTCAGACCCTGATTGTGAAAAAAAGCGGCGTGCCAGCGAAAACTTTGGATGTCTCCTCGTCGCCCGACTGGCAAAACACTTTAGAAATTCCAGCACAGGTGGATGAAAAGTTTCGGTCACAAAACGTGCCGTTGAACGTGCAGCAGTGGGCTGAACTGAGCGAGCTTCAACGGTTCGCGCTGATTAAACTCAGCCGTCCTAGTCATGAAAACAACAACTTTTTACCGGCTGTTCAAGAGTTTGGCCTTGCGCCTAGCTAGCGTCCTTCCGGGCGTCCTCCCGAGCGCGCTTACTTGAGGCTCTGCTTCCCGGCTATACTGCTTTAAGCCATTAGCACCGTCCCTCACTTAAGCCAAATTGATGACAGGATCTAGCCCTAGACCGCCCCGCAGCGCTAAGCGCCGCCGAAGTAATAAGCCTGCCTTGCCGGTGGCTATGGTGGGGGCGCTGTTTGTGATTTATGTGCTGATTGGCCTGCTGCTGTCGGTACCTGCGCCGCCCATTTGGGTTTGGGTGCCTGCTGTAGTCGGGACAGTGCTGCTGAGCCTAGGGCTCAATCGTCCGGCTGTGGTGCCCGATCGAAAGTCTGAATGGATGTTGGGGTTGTTCACCTATGTCGGCGCGCTGTTTTTGGTGATGGCGCTGGCGATCGCAACTAACTACATCGGCGGGGGTCAAAGCTTTGACAATATTCGCTTTTTCGTGGGGCTAGTGGCTCTAGCGCTACTGACGCTGCTGGCCATTGTTTTAACGGCAGCAGCGGCAATTGTGAACGCGCAAACAGGAGAGCGCCTGCGGCAAACGATGGACTACAACCGCAGCCTCACGACTGTTATCGGAACCTGCTTGGCCGGAACTTGTCTGGGTGGGCTAGCTGGCTTTTTAACGCTGGCGATCGCTGTTCGCAGTTAGGCTGAAGTTAGTTGAGAGAGTGCTATGTACGCCATCGATTTTGGAACCAGTAACACAGTTATCGCTCGATGGAATGCTGTTACTGAACAGCCCGAAACGCTGCGACTGCCTGCACTTTCAGCGCAGGTGAAAGGCAATCCGCCGCTGGTACCGAGCTTAGTTTATGTCGCAAAGGCGGCGCAATCGGCAGAAGAGATAGTGGCGATCGCAGGACAGTCTGTACGCGATCAAGGTCTCGATCTGTCTACCGATCCTCGGTTCTTTCGCAACTTCAAGCGCGGTATTGGTACGCCCATTCGGGGATTTATTCCTGAGATAGACGGTCAAACGCTTTCATTTGAACAAATTGGTAGCTGCTTTTTACGTCAGGTGATTAGGCAGCTCAAGGCGCAAGATCCTGCGCTGAGTTCTGTGGTGTTTACGGTGCCGGTAGATAGTTTTGAGGCGTACCGACTGTGGCTGACTGAAGTTTGTCAATCGTTAGATATTGAGCAGGTACGCCTGCTGGATGAACCGACGGCAGCAGCTTTGGGCTATCAGCTTAGCCCTGAACAACGAACGCTTTTGGTGGTCGATTTTGGCGGCGGAACGCTAGATTTTTCTTTGATTCAGCCGAATTCAACCGTTTCTAGGCCGATAGGCTTGCTGCTGAAGTGGGGACAAAAATCGCTGCCGACAGCGCAAGGTGCTCGGCAGAAGGCAAAAACCGTCAGAGTTTTGGCAAAAGCGGGAGAGAATCTGGGCGGTGCGGACATCGACCGCTGGCTGGCTGAGTACTTTGCACAGGCTCAAGATTTGCCCATTACGCCTGTGACGCTGCGGCTGGTTGAGAAGCTGAAGATAGCGCTTTCAAGTCGTTATTCTGCTTCAGAGGCTTACTTTGATGAGGAAACGCTGGATAGCTATGAGCTTGAGTTGGATCGCGATCGCTTTGAAAAAATCCTCACAGAACAAGGCTTTTTCGATCGGCTAGATGGCCGCTTAGAACAGGTGCTTCAGCAGGCCCAGCGCCAAAGTATTGGTAAGCCAGATATCGATGCGGTGTTGCTGGTCGGCGGGAGCGCCCAAATTCCGGCCGTGCAGGCTTGGGTGGCGCGTCACTTTGAGTCTGAAAAAATTAAAGGCGATCGCCCCTTTGAAGCGGTCGCGCAAGGAGCCCTAAGCTTAGGCAATACGAAGCTTCAGGACTTTTTGTATCACAGCTACGGCGTTCGCTACTGGAACCGGCAAACCAACGCTCACGACTGGCATCCGATTATTCCACAGGGGCAGGCCTATCCAACGGCGGAGCCGATTGAGCTATTTTTAGGCGCCTCGCGCGCGGAGCAGCCTAGCATTGAGCTGATTTTAGGTGAGATAGGTGAGGTGAAAACGACAACCGAAGTGTATTTTGAGGGCGATCAGCTGGTGACACGGCAGGCAAACGTAAGCAAAAATGACGCGTTGGGATCTACCGTTAACGCGCTGAACGATAAGGAGGGTGCCCGGACGATCGCAAAGCTGATGCCGCCTGGATTTCCAGGGAGCGATCGCATCCGCATTTTGCTCAGCATCGACGACAAACGATTTTTAAGAATCACTGTAGAAGACCTGCTAACTACTAATACCCTGATGAACGATCAGGTCGTCGTACAGCTTCAGTAGCTTTTGAGAAGTGTCTCAGAGAGAGAGTAGAAGCCCCGGAGAGTGTAGAGAAGCTTTAAGGTGCACCCTCTTCAAAAGCAGCGTCTGGCTTTTCTTCTGCTTGTTCCACCTGAGGCTCAGATAGCTCGTCTAGTACCTTCTGGCTTGCTTTACCTGCATCAGTCTCTAGCCTGAGCACGATGAAAGCCTGCGTGAGCATTAGCACCACCAAAAACAAAACGCCCGAGACAATGAAGCTCATTCGGGTTGAAGGAATGCTTTGGCCTAATGCATAGAGTGCAAAAGAGAATATCGCAGCGACAAACATTTTGGACACCAGCGGCATCGATAGCGCCGACCAGCATAGTGCTGTCAGAATAGCCGTAAAATAGAACGCTAGTAGCAGCAGGTGAATTCGGCTGGCGTAGATGGCCAGCCTGCTAGATTTGGAGCGGGCAAATGGTAAGGCTGCTGGATTATTGGTGGCGCTGAGACCATCTAATAGGGTGCATAGCAATGCCGGTAGTAAACAAACTGCAACAACTAGCCACCGGGGCGGTAGAAAGAAGGCGTTGTTTAGGTTGCTAGCAATATCAGTAGGAAAAACCACTGCCCCAATCGCGATACTGAATAGGCCACCGACTAGTAACGAGATAAAAACCAGAAAAAAATCAACGCTTAAGGACTTGCGAACTGCAATACCCAAGTCTCTTTTAATATCTCTGGGCTGGGCCGCAGCGGATGTAAATCCCGACATGGATTGAGCCGATACATCAACGGTTTGGGGAGAGGATTGTTTCATAGCTAAAGCACCTATTTACGAGTGTTGTTGCGAATGGGCGATTGCAAGCAGCCGCTAGTGGCTAAATCAGTAGATGAATTAATCCTTAGTCGCAGTTTGGCTCGTAAAAAGCTCGTACAAGCAGAAGATCCAAAACTCGATGAATTGCCCCGATTACACTACAAATAGCAATCTCTACGTGGATCTGTCAGTGTTCAACGCGAAGTTCACAAAGACTATATGTTTTAGATAGCCTGCGTCCGTAAATCTTCGCTATTCGCCCATAACCGATTTGAAGTTTCGCAATTTGATACTTTTTTTGACCGTATATTTACGGTGATTCGCCCGTAAGCATGCTTTGCAGGGATTTATAGTGATGAGGATCTGAGCTACAGTCTTTTACTTATCTGTCTAGCTTTCTTCACTTACCTACTCTCGGAGAGCACTTGTGAGCCCGATCTATACGTCTGCAAGCCCATCAACCGACTTCAACAGCAGCACATCCTTGCCCGAGAGCACCCTTCGTAGTCCTGAACTCAGCGAGCAGACCGGTTGGGATATTGAAGAGAGTGAGGATCTTTACCGCATTGAGGGCTGGGGCGATCCTTACTTTTCGATTAATGCAGATGGTAACGTTACGGTCTCACCGCAGGGCGATCGCGGCGGCTCTTTAGATTTATTGAAGCTAGTGGAAGGCCTGAAGCAGCGAGACTTTCAGCTACCTCTACTGATTCGCTTTTCGGAGATATTAGAAGATCGCCTAGAGCGGATTAATGCTTGCTTTGCTAAGGCGATCGCCCGGTACAGTTACGAAGGCGTCTACCAAGGGGTCTTCCCGGTTAAGTGCAACCAGCAGCGCCACATTATTGAAGATTTGGTGCGCTTTGGCAAGTCGTATCAGTTTGGCTTGGAGGCGGGGACAAAGCCGGAGCTGATGATTGCGATGGCGAGCCTGAATACGCCAGGGGCGCTGATTATTTGTAATGGCTATAAGGACGACTCTTATATTGAAACGGCGATGCTGGGGCAGCGGCTGGGGCAAAAGACAATCATTGTCCTAGAGCAAGTTGAGGAGGTTGAAGTCGCGATCGCAGCTAGCCAGCGCCTGGGCATACAGCCCGTTCTGGGCGTTCGAGCAAAGCTGGCGGCCAAAGGCTCCGGACGCTGGGGCGACAGTGCGGGCGATAGAGCAAAATTTGGTCTAAGCATTCCTGAAATTATCACCGTGGTTGAACGGCTAGAAGCTGTCGGCATGCTGAGCTGTCTTCAGCTAATGCACTTTCACATTGGCTCTCAAATTTCAGCAATTAGCACGATTAAAGACGCCTTGCGTGAGGCCTGCCAGATATATGTAGAGCTGGTCAAACTCGGCGCGCCGATGGGCTACTTAGACGTAGGCGGCGGCTTAGGGGTTGACTACGACGGCTCTAAAACCAGCTCTCAAGGCTCTAAAAACTACAGCATTCAGAACTACGCAAACGATGTCGTCGCTGAGGTGAAGGACGCCTGTAGCGCCAGGGACGTTCCGATGCCAACGCTGGTGAGCGAAAGCGGGCGGGCGATCGCCTCTCACCAGTCCGTTCTTATCTTCGATATTCTCGGCACCAGCGAAGCGAGCTACAGCGAACCCGAGGCCTATCAAGACGGCGAGCATCGCCTCGTAAAAGAGCTATGGGACGTCTATGCCTCTGTAGATGCCGAAAACTATCAGGAAGCCTTTAACGACGCCCTACAGTTCAAAAAGGAAGCCGCCAGCTTATTTAACTTCAGCTACCTGCGCCTAGCTGAACGCGCCCGCGTAGAGCGGCTGTACTGGGCCTGCTGCAAAAAAATTGTCACTCTCTTGCGAGATCAGGACTACGTACCCGAGGAACTAGAGCACCTAGAAAAAAGCATGGCGTCTATCTACTACGCCAACATGTCCCTTTTCCAATCTGCCTTAGACAGCTGGGCCATTGAGCAGCTTTTCCCTGTCATGCCTATCCACCGGCTCAACGAAGAACCTACGCAAAGGGCAACCCTCGCTGATCTCACCTGTGACAGTGACGGCAAAGTGGCTAGATTCATTGGCGCCAAAGGACAAAAAGAAGTGCTTGAGCTACATTCACTCAAACCCGGTGAGCCCTACTACCTAGGAATGTTTCTAATGGGCGCGTATCAAGAGACCCTGGGTAACTTGCACAACCTCTTTGGCAATACAAACACCGTGCATATCCACCTGGCTTCTAAAGCCAAATCTCAGCAGGGCTACACAATTGAGCACGTTGTGCGCGGCAACACGACTGATGAGGTGCTCACGCAGGTACAGTACAGCCCAGAGGCCATGATTGAACAAATTCGCCGTCGCTCTGAGCAGGCGCTTCAGTCTGGACAAATTACGATTGAAGAGGCGCGCAAGCTAATGGCTAACTACAAAGCTGGAATGGATTGCTACACCTACTTGGCAGAAGCTTAGGAGAGTCGTTCGTATCTGCCGTAACAATCCCTACAAAATAAACATCAGCCGCCGACTACAGTTAAAAGATACGGTCTCTACTGTTTAACTTATGCGCCTAGAGCAGCTACAGGCCTTTTTGTCCGTTGCCGAAACCGGCAGTTTTCAGGCTGCTGCTCGTCAGTGTGGCGTGACGCAATCGACCATTAGCCGTCAGGTGCGCTCAGTTGAAGATGACTTAGGGGTGGCGCTGTTTCATCGGACGGCTCAGGCGAAGCTGACGCTTGCGGGCAGCAGCCTTTTGCCTCGGGCGCTGCGGATGTGTAAGGAGTGGAAGCAAGCGCAGCAAGATATTAGCGATTTGGTCAACGGCAAGCAGACGGAGCTGTGCGTATCGGGCATTCATTCGGTGTGTGCTTATTTACTGCCGCCGATTGTGACACAGTACTGTCAGACGCATCCTAACGTGCAGCTACGGGTGACGGCTTTGGGCAGCGATCGCTCCCTAAAAGTACTGCGAGATGGCCTGGTGGATGTGTCTATTGTGATGCACAATCCACTGCTTACCAGCAACCAGGAAATGTCCGTCACTCCGCTATACGAAGAGCCGATAGAAGTGCTGATGGCAGTTGATCATCCCTTAACTGAATATGACGCGGTGCCCTGGGCAGAGATTGCGCGCTATCCACAGGTTGTGTTTAAAGATGGCTACGGGATGCAGCGAATTGTGCAAAGTCAGTTTCAAGACCAGGATACAGACTTTAAAATTGCCCTTGAGCTGAATACGCTGGATGCCTTTCGTGGCGTTGTCCGCCAGGGTGACATGGTGGCGCTGCTACCCCGATCGGCGCTGGCCGAAAGCCGACGCGATGTGTCCTTAGCCGTTCGGCCTACCTGTGAGCCGACGCTGCTACGCAAGGTGGTGATGGTGACGACTCATGATCGGTTGCTGATTCCACCGATTCAAGAATTTTGCGCGCTGGTTCAGCAGCAGGCTGGCCGCTATTTTGAACAAACGGACAGGCTGTCCATCTTACCTGCTGCGAGTTAGCACATCCTTAAATCATCTGAATGCGAGTACACTTTTGAACGACTTTTCTTCAATCTCACAAAGCAGTTCGCCAGACAATTTACCCGATAATCTAGCAGATACTTCGCTGGTTGATCAGTTCAGAGACCTGCTCAAAAAGGTCGGGAGCGGCACCCATACGTCTAAGTCACTCAGTCGAGAAGAAGCTGCGATCGCCACCCATCTCATCCTTACCGAAGCGGCCACCCCAGCCCAAATTGGCGCGTTCATGATTGCCCATCGCATTAAGCGACCTACGCCCACCGAACTAGCGGGCATGCTCGACACTTACGACGCGCTCGGGCCGAGGCTCGCGGCGATTGAGACGCCCTATCCAGTGACTGTTTTTTGCAATCCTTATGATGGCCGGTCGCGTACGGCCCCAATTACGCCGCTGACCGCGCTGATCCTGACGGCTGCTAACGCGCCTGTTGTGATGCCAGGTGGGGGGCGAATGCCGACAAAAATGGGCCTTCCTTCCATCGAAGTATTTAAAGGTTTAGCGCTCCACTGGGATAAGCTTGCGCTCGAACAGGCACAGACGGTCTTTGCCCAAACCGGACTTGGCGTCATCTATCAGCCGATGCATTTCCCGCAGGCCGAGGCCATCGTGCCCTACCGTATGCAGATCGGCAAGCGTCCAACGTTCGCGACCGTTGAGATTATGTGGTCGCCTTACGCAGGCCGCAGCAATGTGGTGAGCGGCTATGTGCATCCGCCAACTGAAGGGCGCACTCAGGATGCCTTTACGCAGCGTGGGATTGAGTTCTTTACAACGGTGAAGGGGTTAGAAGGGAGCTGTGATATTGCGCGCGATCGCACTGGCATCATCTGTCTCAATCAGCTAAACGAAGGCATCCTCGAAACCGAACGGCTGCTGCTTCATCCTCGTGATTATGGGTTTGAAGGCACAGATCCTGAGTTTATTCCGCTTGAAGATTTGATTGAACAATATCAGGAAGCTTTAGCCGGAAAAACAAACGAGATTAGCATTTCAGCAGTGTGGAACAGCGGGTTTTATCTATGGCGAGCTGGGCGCGCGGAGAGCGTAGAAGCTGGGTTTGATCTGGGGCGATCGCTTCTACAAACAGGCGCAGTCAGTCATAAGCTACAACAGATAAAAACAGCCATCGATACCACAGCGAGTGGCTAGTTGATAGCATAGATCTAGCCATTCTAAGGTTGATAAAATGACCGTCGCGATTTCTGAAGCGATTAAAACGCTGGCTGTCACGCGACTGATGCCGTAGCAAAGTCTTGACAATATCCGATATCAAAATCTTTGAGCGCTCGTGATCTGGCAGTGGAGCCATAACTTCTAAGGTATTTTGGCTGTAGGCAATGCGACTTCTACGAGATTCGCATTGCTCCTGTAAAATGGACTCGAAGGCCTGCCAGCTCACATCTGGAATCGTGATTCGACTACCCAGATCTAACTCAATAGCACTAATTGCAGTGGTAAAAGCCATAATCTTCAGCAGGCCTCTTATCAAAGTTAATGGTCTAGCAAAATAATAAAGCGCACTGGAATATTGCCATCGGTCAGAACGTCGGCCATTGCGATCGCCCCTCTCATTTCCGTCATCGCCTGCACGCTGTGCGCCTTGTGTACCTTCGCCACCTGCTTTATCCCTGCCTTGAACGTAGCCAAGTCTAAACAGGTCGCCACTGGGTAAGCGACCCCTCTTAGCCGATCTTTGACTCGCTCACTACAGTCGTCAGGGATTGGCGGAAAATCACTGGCCTTCTTCGGTAATGGAGAAAGCGTCGGATTTTCCCATAGCAAGTACTGATTAATTTTTGGATCTTCAAACGTTGGGAGCTGAGAGAGCGATCGCCACCTCGAACCATCATGAGCTTCTAAAATCACCGTCCGATATGTCGCCATTGCTTTTCTCTTACATACCGTTCGTATGGCCCGTTCGCACAACGGCGCTTACCGTCGATGACTTAAGCCATCTTCTTCCAAGCCATCTTCTTCTAAGACGGTCATTTTATAACAGCGATCGCCCTTCGCCCTCACCCCGAGGTTCAATCTATCAGCTCAAGCCCTCAACTATGTGTCCACTGGCCGGGTGGCTGGGTGGAGTCGAAGTCACGCCTCTCCCTCCAGCTCCTCTTCCAACATCTCCTCATAAATTCTTGGCAGCAGCGCCGACATACTATTATCCTCAATGCCGTAGCCCAAACTCGTCCAAGTTCCTGACAGCATCTGTAGCACCATATTTACCTCCCCTGCTTGCAGCAGCACCGATAAATCCGTGCCCCACACCGACGAGTCAGCCAGCCAAGCATACACCACCTCATCTTGGTACACTGGCTCAAAGCTAGGCTGCTCCCACACTTCATACCAGGCAGGTCGCTCTGGATGATACTTCCGCGCTTCTAACTCCCAAGTTGTGGTCAAAAACTGATAGCGCCCTGCCGCTGTCGTACAGTCGTTTTTATTGGGCCCGTTCACAATTCGCACGCATTCGTCTGGATGCACGCTCAAATCCTTCACCCGCTTGCCGCCATACAGCAGCCGATACGGATCTTTCGTATTCGACTCTGCTGCCGAAATCGTCCGCATCAGCGCTCGTAAATACGGATCGCCCCCGCTCATCTTTAGCGGCAGCGGCGCAGCTACATAGTCTGTTGCGCCCATTAGCTCTAGGGCTCCAGGTGAATACGACCATTGGTGCAGCGTCCAAGCCACTCCCAAAAACATCAGCATTGTTAAGAAAATTGGCCCCAAGTCATCGACAGGCCCTTTCTTAGCAGCTTTTTTTGAGGTCTCTTTTTGAGTAGTCTTACTTTGCGACAATGTTTGAACCAGACAAGTTGATGAATAGAGACAAAACAAAGGGGGCGGTATTTACCAAACCGATATCCTAAGCGACCGCCCGTGCAGATCGAGTAGCATACACATACTAACGATACGTTTATAAGCTGTGTTAGCGACATATATTTGCGCCGCTTTTCCGCAGCAAAACGATTCCTTTCGCGATCGCACTCTCCAGTCTCTCCTTCTTCACTTTCTCTATGTCCTCACTAGAATCTAACGAGCGCCTGATGATCCTCCTCATTTGCGTTGTTCCCTTCGCCGCGCTCACCTACTGTGGCATCGTCATCGGCACGATGCTCTCAGTCCCCTACGCCCGCAATCATTCCCTTATCTTTGGCGGTATTTTTGCCCTTATTCCGCTCGTTACTGGCGCAGCTTTCTGGGTCGGCCCCTTTCGCAAGTAATCTATAGCTGCCACTGCATCAGGCGCACCGCATTTCCTAAAATCCGATGCTTGAGCCAGGAGCGCCGCTGCCACTGCTTTAAGCCAATTTGATCGCTACTGGCAAACCCTTTCTCAAACATCTGTTCAATATTGCTAAACAACATTGGGCTATCGGTCACAATATCTAGCTCATCGTTGTGTAAAAAACTGCGGTAGTCGAAGTTAGCGCTGCCAGTGTTCGCCCAACTGTCATCAACGATCAGCATTTTGGCATGCAGCATACTAGGCTGATACTCAAAAATTTGTATACCTGCCTCTAGCAAAGACCCGTAGACCTCATAAGAGGCGTAGTACACAGGTTTTTTATCGCTGGCTATGCTCGTGGTCAAAACGCGTACGTCCACACCCGCTTGCTTGGCCGCGATTAGCAGCTTACGCGTACTTAAATTAGGTAAAAAGTACGGGCTAGATAGCCAAACTCTACGTCTGGCACTAGCAATTAGCGTCTGCTTAAGAATCTCGATTGCAGAATCTCGATAGCTTGGCTTTGTGCTGGCCGTAACGAGTATGTGCGCGGCTTTTTCAGCAGGCTCTTTTTCACCGTCTTGAGATTTAGAATTCTGTTGTTTAGTACTCTGTTCTTCAGACTCTTTCTCTTTTGTTGAAGGATACACCGCATCCATATCAATTGCGGTCACGCCTGACTTATTACGATGCGCTTTGAGTCTGTGTCCCTGCCAGTGTGTCTGAAATATAGCGGCGAGTACCGCAACGCCCTCACCGGTTAACGCTAGCTCCATATCAAACCAGGGTCGGGTATCGTCCGATTTTTCGCTGCCATCCCACAGATCGGAAATCCCTGCGCCGCCAATCATCGCGCGCTTCCCGTCGATAATCAGCAGCTTCCGGTGCGTGCGTCCGGCAAAGTTCGCGGGTGCGCGCCAGTCAAATGGATTAAATAGAACAACCTGCACGCCCGCTGAGCGTAATCTTTTCCAGTACTTATCAGGCAGTGTTCTGGCGCCAAAGCTATCAACGAGGAGCTGTACTTTGACGCCTTCTGAGGCTTTTCGGGCGATCGCGCTAGCAAACTCCTGCGCCCGCTTCCCCGGCGTCATCATGAACGTTTCAAAGTGAATGCTGCGCTCGGCGCTCTCAATCGCTTCTATACGCGCCTGCTGAATATTGGGTGGTTCGCCCCAAAAGCTGGTAATTGTTCCCGTGGTAGAAAGGGAGCCTGTGATGCTTTTTATCATCAATGGAAATCGAGGATCGGTGGGGGCGATCGCATTGTCGATGTGCATGAGCGATCGCCATCTAAACGCGCCCCGAATGTACAGACTGAGCAAAAATATGGCAACCAGCGCGCCAATGCCGATCAGAAGCCCAATAAAAATATCAATAGCCAGTCCCATATTCAATCCCTATTCTCTATAGCAAGGTTTCGCCTGGTATCTTATCCAAAACATCTCTATAACCCTACGATAGACTGACATGCGTACCGTGCTGAGTCTTTTTGCTAAAAGGGGTAAGCTGTTATACAAAAGTGAAGCTAGGAGAACATTAGTACGGTGTCAGATTTTATAGAAAATCTTTCAGAGGCTACAGATAGCGTTAGTGACGCATGGGGCAGCGCAAAAAAGCAGGTATCTGAAAAGCTAGGTATTCAAGATCCGCTGAAGATTTTGCCCTACAAGGGGTATGGCACCTCTGAATGGCTCTATATCAAGGGCCGTGTTTTACAGAAGGAGGGCATCGAAACGCTGCCAGAAGATGCGCCTGCGTGGAAGAACGTTCAGAACATGTACCGCCGCTTTGAAAGCGATGAGATTCCGAACGCCGAAGTCAGAATTTGTGTGGGTGATCATCAAGAAACGGTCAGTGCCAATGAAGAAGGTTTCTTTGAAGCAAAGATTGAACCAGGTTCGTCAATACCGACAGATGAACTTTGGCACTCCGTGGAGATAGAGCTGTTGTCGCCACCGACTCGCAAGCAGGAAGCTGTGATCGTCACTGGGGAGATTTTTGTTGTTTCTCCGACTGCCAAGTTTGGCGTCATTAGCGACATTGACGATACGGTTGTGTATACCGCTGCGAACGACACTGGCAAAATGATTCGCATCGCCTACATGGGAAATGCTCATAGCCGCAAGCCGTTGCTAGGCGTAGAGCCCTTTTATAAAGCTTTGCAGCAAGGACAAGAGGAAACCGAAGGCAATCCGATATTTTATGTGTCGAGCAGCCCTTGGAACATGTACGATCTGTTCGATAAGTTCATGAGTATTAACAACATTCCTAACGGGCCAATCTTGCTTAGAGATATTGAGCTATCGCCTGCTAATTTGACTTCGTTTAGTCATAAGGGGCACAAAAAAGAACAGATTGAACCGATATTTCAACGGTTCCCAGAGCTGCCCTTTATTTTGATTGGAGATAGCGGCCAGAAAGATCCTGAAATTTATCAGCAGCTAATACAGGCCTATCCAGATCGCATCTTGGCTGTGTATATTCGCGATGCGGTGTCTGATGATGATGACCGTAGAGAGGAGATTGAGGCGATCGCGCAAAATATCCGAGACTCTGGCGTTGAATTTATTCTGTTTTTAGAAACCTCTACGGCGGCTAGGCACGCGGCTGACCAGGGGTGGATAACAGAAGATGCCGTCTCTAAAGTCATCCCAGATACCTCTGTTTAGTCAGCCGTAGCGTGCTCGCCTTTACTCTCCTACGCTCATTTGGCCTAGCGTAATTTTTTTGGCGATGTACTCTACGCCAATGGTGAGCGATCGCACTAGCTCAGACTCTTTGTCAAAGCTAGCGGGTACCAGGTTAGAAAGCCGCTGAGAGCGACTCACGCCTTCAAGATACTGCCACTCATCCGCCTTGCGATCTTCAGAGTAAATGCCGATTGAGACACCGCCATATTCCTTAATGACTGAGAAACAAGGCACATCGGAGGCACCATCACCGATGTAGATAACCTGATCTAGTGGAATATAGAGATCTTTTGGTGGGATGCTTTCGTAGTTATAAACCAAGTCGTTCTCGTTTTGCTGATCTAAGCCTTTAGAAATGGCATATAGATAGCGCGTTTTCTCCACGTGAGTCATCTGCTTTTTAATAAACTCAATTTCGCCAGAGCTACCGTAGTGAAACTCACAGCCCCACATCCGCTTAAAATATTTTGCAATCGGCGTACTCCGAGGAATATCCACAAAGCCACCGGAAATCAAATAAAACTCAAGCTCAATATCGCCACTGATGTCGCTGATTGCCGCTTTTAGCGAGTCAAACAAAGTTTCTGTTCCGTCGTAGAGCGCTATTTCCTGACCCACTTTAGCCAGCCGCTCTTTTGTCACCTTGTCGCGGCGCTGCTGGGACTCCTGTACCAGGCAGTAAGCTCTTGCCAGATACTTTTCCCAGCCTTCTTCCAGCAAAGGCTTCATCCGGCTATTTTCAAACTCATCTTCGTTTAAGCCAAGATCTTCTAGTAATACTGCAAAGCTATCTCTTGGCGTAAGCGTTTCATCAAAATCAAAAACCACCGCAATTCGATTGGTGACCGTGCGAGTCGCGATACCCATAAAATTATTGTTGTAAAAGAACTACGTTTGTATACATTACGACAGGTATAGGCTGGCGCATTTTCACAGTACAGGTTCTCCTAGCTGCGAAAAACACACCTTAGAACGACCGGTAAATTAAGAGGATGTGATGACGCTGTATCTAAAGGGTGAGCCAGCGGCCGGATAGGAGCGCGATCCCAAACAGTATGGCCCCCAACATTGCTTCTGCCTACTTCAACATTCTGAGCGATTATTCCTTCAAACATTCAACAAGAATTCGTAAAAGCTCATCGAGATCAGCAGGTACGCGATAGAGATTTAAGTCTTGCGTTATCTCACGTGAAGCCCGGTTAAACTCTCCAAACTGCCAAATATTTCCAGTTGAGATCGCCCCTTTCAAAACAGGCTGATCTGACTCTATCCACTGGTCTAGCGCAATCATTTCAACTGCTAGCTGCACAAACCCACGCTCCAAATCTTCGTTTTTTGCCTCAACGATCAGAAACGACCGACCGTTTTGCAAAAGATAGTCTAAAGAGCCCTTTAACTGATGACTCACGGCAACAGGGTATTCAACGTCGAGTCTCGCTTGGGTGTAGTGCAACACATCTGTTAGAACCGGGGCAATCAAAAATTCTCGTCTTGCCATTTCGCTGGTCAAACTCAGCAGCGGCAAGCTTTCTTCTATTCTAGTCTTGAGCTCACTTAACCTATCTAAAGGGCCAGCATAGTGCGGTAGCACTACAGAACGACGGTGGAGCGAAACGTCAAAGTACGCCAGAATATCTTGAGGCGCAAAGTTCAGCTTAAAGTAATCCGAAAAACTGTAGGACTGATCGGGCTTAATAATTTCAGCTCTAGGCATCTCACATATTCCTTCGGTTCATGTAGCTATGAAATTAATTTGAGTAGATCAATGTCTGTAAGTGACCAAGAATAGCTACTCTGCACTAGCGTCTTCCATCCGTTCGTATCGTAGCGGCTTTATCCAGGCAACGTAGGCCAGGATCAGAAGCGCTATTCCGCTGGCAGGCCCAATGAATATATGGAACACCTGATTGCCTGTTGCAATCAAAGCAATGCCGAAGCCTAACGCAATAACGTTAGAAAACAGTAAGTAAAGAAATACTCGCCAATCTCTCATCACGGCGTACCACTTGTACACAAACACCGCCGCCACAATAAATTGAGGAATCTGAAGCAAGCTCTTGCTATCGTTGGTGCCATAGATGAGGGGCGTTGCCACCATGCAGGCAATCAGCACAAAATCTAACAGCGTATTTTTTTTCAGCCCCATGGCAATAAAGCCAACACCAAACACAATAAAGCTATAGAACAGATTGTTGAGATCTGATAGCCGACTGATATAAAACCAATCGTCGTTCATGTGCTCTGCAACTTCATAGGACGTTGCTACCGCAAAGCATGCGTAGCCCCAGTAAATACTAGGCAGAGATCGTAGCTTTAGCGTGTGACGATAAAAATCGCTGCGCTGCGAAAAAACCCAAATACTAATAGCTACGACTGCGTAAACCGAGAAGTGGGCGAGGGCGATCGCAAACTTCAATCCAAAAGACATTTTCCTTTCTCTATAAACTTTGATCAGGCTAGCCTAATTTAATACAAACACAAAAAAGCCCCCGCACACCCATCAAAAGATAGGGTACGGGGGCTTTTCGTTAGCTAATTAAAGCCAATTGCAGAGTAATGTCAAATGACGACTACGCAGCGATAGAAGGCGCAGTCAAAGCAACAGGAGCTGCTTCGCCAGCGGCCAAGTCAAGCGGGAAGTTGTGAGCATTGCGCTCGTGCATTACTTCCATACCCAAGTTGGCGCGGTTCAATACATCTGCCCATGAACCAATCACGCGACCCTGTGAGTCGATGATGGACTGGTTGAAGTTGAAACCGTTCAGGTTAAACGCCATCGTGGAAATACCAAGCGCGGTAAACCAGATGCCGACAACAGGCCATGCACCCAACAAGAAGTGGAGTGAGCGGCTGTTGTTGAACGATGCATATTGGAAGATCAAACGACCGAAGTAGCCGTGGGCTGCAACGATGTTGTATGTCTCTTCTTCTTGACCAAACTTGTAACCGTAGTTCTGTGACTCAGTTTCAGTCGTCTCTCTTACAAGAGAAGAAGTAACGAGCGAACCGTGCATCGCAGAGAACAAAGAACCACCGAATACACCAGCTACTCCCAACATGTGGAAGGGGTGCATCAGGATGTTGTGCTCAGCTTGGAACACCAACATGAAGTTGAATGTACCAGAGATACCCAAAGGCATACCGTCAGAGAATGAACCTTGACCTAGTGGGTAGATCAAGAAGACTGCGGTTGCTGCTGCTACTGGAGCAGAGTAAGCAACACAGATCCAAGGACGCATACCGAGGCGGTAGGAAAGCTCCCACTCACGACCCATGTAGCAGAAAACGCCAATGAGGAAGTGAAAGATGACCAGCTGGTAAGGGCCACCGTTGTAGAGCCACTCATCAAGTGAAGCAGCTTCCCAGATGGGGTAGAAGTGAAGGCCAATCGCGTTAGAAGAAGGCACAACCGCACCAGAGATGATGTTGTTGCCGTACATCAATGAACCTGCAACAGGCTCACGGATACCATCGATGTCCACAGGAGGAGCCGCGATGAATGCGATGACGAAGCAGGCGGTAGCAGCGAGTAGTGTCGGAATCATCAGAACGCCGAACCAGCCTACGTAGAGGCGGTTTTCGGTGCTGGTGACCCACTGACAAAACTGCTCCCACAACGACGCGCTTTGGCGTGTTTGTAGAGTAGTAGTCATTAGTTATTATTCCGTTAGTTAGGTACGTATTAGAACGAGACGTTTGTAAACTCTAAAAGAAGTGAACTTGTGTTTCGCTCTGTAAATAATATAGGTGAGTGTGTGAAGAAAAACATCTTCCTTAATGATTACTTTAGAATTGCGAAGTGCAAGAGCACTGGGTGATCCCGCGATCGCATCCCAGTAATCTCCGGTAATACGGACTAGAAGTCAAAGTATATGTACGGAGAGGCTTCTGAAGGGGCGAGCACCCAGGCGAGATAGAAGCAAACAGGGAGCAGTAGGACTTTGATAGGCCAGCTGAGCTGGAGCTTGAGACCGCGCTGAACGGCATAGGCGATGCCCATGAGGCCCACAAGGCCAGTGAGTAACAGCGTGATCTGTGGGCGGTTGAGGCCGAATGAGTCGCTATAGACCTTCTGGGCGAACTGACTATCTGCGGAGTGACCAAAAAGGTGGCTCATCGCAAGACTGGCATCCGTTAGGTTCGGTAGACGGAAGAAGATCCAGCTGAAGAAGACGGTGAGCTGGGTGATGAGCCAAGCGCAGACTATGCCGGGAATGCTTGCCCAGAAAGCCTGTAAGGGGGGGGATTTTTCTGTGAATGATTGGCTCAGGCGATGAACGGTAAGTGCGATGCCGTGGATAGCGCCCCAAACGATGAAGCCCCAGCGATCACCATGCCAGATTCCAGCTACCAGCATCACAATCATCAAGTTCACACACGTTCGCGCTACGCTCCGACGAGATCCGCCTAGTGGAAAATAGAGATAGTTCCGTAGCCAGTCGCCCAGTGTGATATGCCAGCGCCGCCAAAAGTCAGCAATGCTGGTTGCAAAGTAAGGAAAGTTAAAGTTCTGCGGCAAGTTGAAGCCTAGCAGCATGGCGCTGCCTCGGGCTAAATCCACGTAGCCGCTAAAGTCGAGGTAGAGCTGTAGACCATAGGCAAAGGCTAGCAGCCAAATGTCTCCACTGCCTGCACGTGGAAGACTGCCTGCACTCACATTAACCAGCAGTCCAATATGATCGGCAATCAATAGCTTTTTGACGGTACCTGATGCGATGAGCCAAAGCCCTTCTGATACCTGGCTCATCGGTGGGAAAGACTGACCCTTCATTTGAGCTGCGAACCCGTGAAAGCGAGTGATCGGGCCAGAAATGAGCTTTGGAAAGAACATTTTATAGGCCGCAAATTCCCACAGCTGATTACTGGCAGGTGAGCCCCGGTACACGTCTACGAGGTAGGCGATGCATTCAAATGAGAAAAAGCTGAGGCCTAGTGGCATTAGCCAGCCAGCCGCAGGGCCGGTGGCCACGTCGTTTAGGTTGAGTGTGTTGAGCGTCGGTAAAAGGTATTTGAATCCTAGTAGAAGGGCTGCGTTGAGGGCAATGCCAACGACCAGTAAGCGGACGCGTCGTTTGTTCCAGTCGGCCTGCTCGTACTGCCAAGCTTCGTTGGGAATGCGCCAGTCGAGCGGGGTGCCGAGCGCTTTGCCAATAAAGAAATTCAGCCCGACGAGCACCAGCATCAGCGGGACGTAGTGGAACTGTAAGGAGGCGTAAAAGTACAGGCTGCTCATGAGCATGACCCAAAGCTTGGCCTGCTTGCTGGGCATGAGCCAGTAAAGGAGCACGACTGCGGCTAGAAAGAACCCGTAGAGAATAGACGGCAAGATCATAGCTATTGTTCAGCGGTTTCTGCTGGCGGTAAGGGCTCGGGCCAGGGGATCAGTGGGTCTTGAGCGAGGCGGCTAGAGACCTGGTATGCGCCGTAGCGGTTGAGATGGCTAGGGTCTGAGAAGTAGTCGTAGCGTTGGGGCCATAGCTGTCCAAAATCACGGTAGGTGAGTACGTCGTCAGAACGCTGTGAGATTTCAACCATGTACTGGCTGAAGGTTTCTTCAGCTTCGCTGCGATAGCTGTCGAGATATTCGTCGGTGAGCGGTGTGTTAATGAAAATGACAGGGACATCTTTGTTACTTGTGAAAGTAAGAAGGTTTTGGGTAGCTTCAGTCTGCTTGCCTTCTAGCTGAAAGTCCTTATAGTCGCCGTCGTAAAGTCCTTTGACCTCCGCGTGCTCTTGATAGTAGGTGGCGGGGTTGAATCGAGTAGACAGTGCGAGAAAGCCGTCATAGTCGATCAGGCTAGTCTCTGTAGGCGCGCCGGTTGGCGTGTCTCCAACCTGAGTGCTGCCATCGGTTCCGGCAAAATCGGGCGCGATCGCCCCAAATCCCTGCCCTAACGCCGTCCGAATTCTAGCCCGGTGAGAATACCCTGAAGACACTCGCCCAAAGAACTCACTGAGGCCTCTATCCGCAGATCTCGCTCTTACCTTGAGCTGCTCGGACAAGCTGCCCAGTGCTAGATCGTTCATGCCATCAGGCGTATCGCTGGCCTGCAACTGTCGGTAGCCTTCAGAAGTGGCGATCGCATTAAACGTCACATCCACCCGGCCGCTATTAAACGCCCGCGCTCCGTCTGCCCAGACAATTAGCTGCGGGAGCTGATCTGGCGGAATCAGCCGACGCACAATTAAGTCCACAACCTGAGCAGTCGCTCCGTTCACCCCAAAGTTGAAAATGCTTAGGCCGTCATAGCCAGACGCATCTAACGCCTGCCGGAGCGCCGCTGGATCGACCCCGCGCAGCGCCCGAGAACTCCCGATGACCAGCACGTCTGGTGGGCCGGACTGGGAAACACGGCGGCGGTAGAGCGCTAGCTTTTCATCTAGCTGCTGAGAGTGAAATGTAGGAAGCGTGGAACCGGCTAACAGAGAGGACGTTGAGACAAAATCTTGCTGCGGGCTGTAGATTAGCTCGTCGTCGTTGATAGCAGAGGCTGTAAAGTCGCGGCTGTCAAATCGTTGACCACGCTTTTGGACAGCCGTATCGCCGCGAGAAAAGCCATCTTCAGGAAAGTCCTCTCCAGAAAAGTCATCTGTCTGCGCTTCACTCCAGGTATCTCGCTCTGACTCAGATGCATTCCAATCTAGTCCGGCGAGTTCTTCATTAAAGGGACTCGGCTTAATTTTTTGCACGCCTTCTTGTGAAGATGTCTGTGCCGTTTTTACTACGGGAGCGGCTGCCTGTTGAAGCGCCTGCCCTACTAAGAAGTCAAACTGAACGGCCAGAAACAACCCTACTCCGCCCCAAATCAAGGCCATTTTTCCACTTTCTGCTCGGAAAGCCTTCGGTAGCGATTTAGACGCCAGACCGTTAGTGTCATCGGCAGGAATAAACACCTGACTTTTCACCATAGCGAACTGTAAGGCTCGCGCAATCACCGATCTAAATTTAATATCTTCATCGGCATCTTCAGTACCATCTACCAGGTTGCCTTCGCCTACGGAGGTAATTAGCTCACCAATGTAGGCCTCAGACGCTGCAAATTCAGGCTTGGCCTCTGGCACCATTCGCTCGCGGGCCTGATAGTCCTGGCCGTATGTCCAAATCGGCTGTTTTTGGCCTGCCCGACGTCCATACAGCCGAATGCCTTCTGCAAGACCAGCGGCATTCACTGGCTCTAAGGTTTGACTAACCAGCGGTACGATGGCGTTTTTGGGTGGACAGACGGGGCCATCGGCCATGATGTGAAGCAGCCGGTCTTTGAGCAAAAGCTGTACGCGAACGCCACCGGTTGCTAGCTGGTCTTTAATGTCTGGGTTGAGGACGCGAGTCAGGCTGTAGGCCAGTGCAGGCATGTCTCCTTGCCTAGCCAGTGTGATGGCACTGGCTGATAGCTCTGGATCTTCAGCCGCAGGCAGGTCAATACCGCGTAGCCATTCTGGGCTAATGTCGTCGGTAGACGGGCCGTAGAGCATGGCACGGTGGATGCCTTGGGGCGCGATCGCCTGCAACAGCGATGAAATATCGTTTACCAGCTCATCAATGTCTGTTTTGTAGGCCGTCCCGCTCGCTGGCGTCAGCTTCATCCTATCGCCGAGCGCATAGCTGATCAGGTGCAGCGTTTCTTTTTTGAACTCAATGACAAGCTTGAGCCCGTAGCGCCGTGAAATATGGTTCGCCAGCATGGAAATTGCGGGCACATCGCCCCAGCGCGCCCATTCCCTGAGCATTTCTTCCGGCGGCGTTAAATCGACGCGCAGTCGCCAGTCAGAAGCTGCTTCACCCGTGACCTGAATGGTGATAACCGCGTCTTGAAACTGCTGTAGATGGAGCTGGCGAAGCCTTTCAGCAATGGGCTCTGCAATCAGCAACGGATCTGGGCTGTAGCTGGCCTCGCAAAATACCCACAGTCTAGACACCAGCTCGCTGTCTAGATGATCTGCGGGTATGGCAAGTTCTGTTTCAGCCGCTATCTCTGCGTCCTGAACCTCTAGAGAATTCGCAGCAACGATAGCTTTCGCCTTACGAGCCTTACCGGGCACCACCCGAGCGCTGACCTGCACTCCGACGTTGAGCGCGCTGAGCGCTTCACTGAGATACCGGGCGATCGCACCCGAGTCGCCCTGCCGAGCCAAGCTAATATCTGCAAGCTGCTCAGGCGAAGGCCCCAGCGAGGGAGCAGAAATATTGACTCTTGTGTCTGCTGTCAGATTGGCTTTTTTGGCCACATGAGCTACTGCTTGGGCATCTTTTGCCCCTTCTACTAGCCGCTCTAGATGCTTTTCTAGCCGGTTAAGGTAGATGGGTGCGCTCCAAACGGGTTTGGGATTGGGCGCTTTGCGACTGTAAACGTAGACCTGATAGATTTGAGGAAAGTCTTCTTGCAGCCAAGTTTTGATCTCAGGCTCCATGAGCGATCGCACCAGCTGCATGAGCACGTAGTCTTTGGGCAATGGGGCTTTCGACAGCGCAGTCTGATGGGACTCGCACAGAACGTGCAGAATATTGCCGCGCAAGCGCACCTGAATTTCAGTGACTAGGCTGTCTTCCGGGCGCAGAACAACGTCCTTGAGCCAGGGAATGAGCGCAGCCGGGTCGGCATCAACTTGGAGTGAAGGGGAATGACCTAGCATTAGGTAGCAATAGAGGGCAAAAGCGGGCAATGAGGGTGAGGCTACGGGTCGTTACTAGTCGTCACTAAGGGTGCGCTCGCTGCATTTTAGGCCACTCCTGTGCTTTGCGCACGAGTAGATCTTATGTGATCGTTGCGTAAAGTTTCAACTACTCGGTCGCCTCTACACGTACGTAAGCAAGTTCCGTAGAATAGAGCTTTACCCATAGCTCTGAAGGGGCTGAAAGCTTTTGCGCCCTACATATACGTGGTACCCGCCCCCTCAAGCTCAGCTACTTCACCCTTCAGCTTAACGCTCTCCATAACAGGTTATTTTTATGCAATCTTTCCGTGAACCTTCCGCGCCTAACCTGCCCGAGCTCTCTATTCCACTGCCAGTGGCCGCAGATTTTGCTGTGAGCTTAGGCACGCTGCCCGTTTTGGCCCTGCTGACAGGTGGCTATGCTTTATCTGATGGCCTAAGGCAGTTAGGTCAGGCCAGTGAAGAAGTCTTTCGGGGCGATCGCCTCCCTAGCCGCCCCCTACTCCGTAAAAATATGTAGGAAAAACCGTGTAGGAAACTACAAAACCAGAACGATATAGATGGATAAATAGGAGGGTTAAGCGATCGCTCGCAGCGATCGCCAACAAGGTTCGTGCTTTCAAAGTATCCCGCAGCGTCCCCAAAACTCCTACAATCATCTCGAACGACACTCGCAAGGCCTCTACTCAACAGGTAAAATGCCCACGACTCTAACCGACAGTTCCCTTACAGATAGCTCAGATGTTGAGGCCATTTCGGCGATCGCCACCCACGACTGGCTACTGCGCAATCGACTCAAACGCGTAGAAGAAACTTGGGCTGCCGTTTTAGAAGACGAGTGCGGCCCCGCATTGGTAGCTCTGCTCACCCGCCTTAGAAAGCTGTGCGCCCCCGATGGCCAAGCCAAAGCGGCTGATGCTTCGCCTGTACTTAAGCTCATAGAAGAGCTAGAGCTTAGTGACGCCATCAAAATGGCCAGAGCCTTTGCCCTATATTTCCAGCTCATCAATATTGTTGAGCAACACTACGAGCAGCGCGGACAGCAACAGCAGTATCGCGCCGCCTACGAAGACGCGGCCCTAGCAGCAGGGACACATCAGCCAGAAGACGGGCATGCGCAGGCTGCTTCGCCTAAGCGCAACGGCCATACAGAGACAGAGAAGTCTCTATCGGCAGAGCTCTCAAGCGGCAAAGAAGTGGGCACCTTCTACTGGCTGTTTCCAACCCTCAAACGGCTAAACGTACCGCCCAAAATGATCCAGCGCCTGCTCGATCAGCTAGATGTGCGCCTTGTTTTCACCGCGCACCCCACTGAAATTGTGCGGCACACTATCCGCGATAAGCAGCGCCGCATTTCGTCCATTTTAAGGCAGCTAGATCGCGAAGAAGAAGGCGCGCGCAGCATTGGCTTATCTTCCTCTTGGGAAGTAGAAGCGCTTCAGGCCCAGCTGATTGAAGAGATTCGGCTGTGGTGGAGAACCGACGAGCTGCATCAGTTTAAGCCTTCTGTTTTAGATGAGGTGGACTTTACGCTGCACTACTTTGATGTGGTGCTCTTTGACACGCTGCCTCAGCTCTACCAGCGCATTTGTCGGGCGTTGCAGGGTACGTTCCCCACGTTGAATCCACCGAAGCAAAGCTTTTGCCGGTTTGGATCTTGGGTCGGGAGCGATCGCGATGGCAACCCGTCTGTCACGCCGCAAGTCACCTGGAAAACGGCTAACTTCCAGCGCAATATGGTACTGGGTAAGTACATTGCTTCGGTAGAAAAGCTCACGCATTTACTCAGCCTGTCGCTGCACTGGAGCGAAGTGCTGCCCGAACTGCTCGAATCGCTAGAGCAAGACCAAACGCAGATGCCAGAGCTATACGAATCGCTCGCCATTCGCTATCGTCAAGAGCCCTACCGACTCAAGCTGGCCTACATCGAAAAACGGCTAAAAACAACGTTAGAGAGATCTGAAAAGCTCTACAACGGTGACTACCTTCAAGAGCAAGAAACAAACCTAGATGCTGGACTTGCTAAAGGACGCATCTACGCTTCTGGTGATGACTTCTTAAGCGAGCTTGAACTAATTCAAACCAACCTGAAGGAGACTGGCTTAGTTTGTCAGGATCTTGAAGAGCTTATTTGCCAGGTCAAAATCTACGGATTCAACTTAGCTCAGCTCGACATTCGCCAAGAAAGTACCAACCACTCTGATGCGATTAACGAAGTCACCGAATACCTCGGCGTCCTTGACAAGCCCTATAACGATCTGACTGAAGAAGAGAAAAACGAGTGGTTAATTGGTGAGCTGCGCACTCGCAGACCGCTGATTCCTGGTGAACTTCCTTTTTCAGAGAGAACCGTCGAAATCATTCAAACCTTTCGAATGGTGCGTAAGCTGCATCAGGAGTTTGGCCCTGGCATTTGCCAGAGCTACATCATCAGCATGAGCCACACCGCAAGCGATCTGCTGGAGGTTGCCATTCTTGCTAAAGAAGCGGGCCTTTACGATCCGGCGACAGGCATCGGTGCACTTAAAATTGTGCCGCTGTTTGAAACGGTTAATGACCTGCGACTGGCACCTGAGGTGATGGGCCAGCTATGGGAGCTGCCTTTATATCGTTCGATGTTGCAAGGCGGCTATGAGGCAATGAAGGCCGCTGAATCCAAGCCTGAAGAAGCTGAAACTGCACTGCAAGAGGTGATGCTGGGCTATTCGGACAGCAACAAAGACTCAGGTTTTCTCAGCAGTAACTGGGAGATTCACAAGGCACAGCAGGCGCTACAAGGTCTTGCGGAAAACTACAACGTCGCACTCAGAATCTTTCACGGTCGCGGTGGTTCTGTTGGCCGTGGCGGTGGCCCTGCTTACGAGGCCATTCTGGCTCAACCGGGTCGCAGTGTAGACGGCCGCATTAAAATCACCGAGCAAGGTGAAGTGCTGGCGTCTAAATACAATCTGCCTGATTTAGCGCTGTATAACCTGGAGACAGTGACCACAGCAGTCATTCAGGGTAGCGTGCTGGGCAGCAGCTTTGACAGCATTGAGCCCTGGAACGAGATTATGGAGCGGCTAAGCGTGAGATCTCGCGAACACTACCGGGCGCTCATTTACGAACAGCCTGATCTGGTGGAATTTTTCCATCAGGTTACGCCGGTTCAAGAAATTTCTCAGCTGCAAATTAGCTCTCGTCCGGCTCGCCGTAAAGGTAAGCGTAACTTGGACGGTTTGCGGGCAATTCCCTGGGTCTTTAGCTGGACACAAACTCGCTTTTTGCTGCCGTCTTGGTATGGCGTTGGCACGGCGCTAAGGGAGTTTATTGACGAGAATACCGAGGAGCATTTAGAGATGCTGCGCTATTTCTACAGCAAGTGGCCTTTCTTTAAGATGGTGATTTCTAAGGTGGAAATGACGCTTGCGAAAGTGGATTTGCAGATCGCGCAGCACTATGTCAGTCAGCTTAGCAGCGACGATAAGAGAGAGGACTTTCAGGCGATGTTTGACCAGATTGCGAGTGAGTTTTATCGCACTCGCGAAGTGGTGTTGCAAATTACCAATCACACGAAGCTATTAGATGGCGATTTGAGCTTGCAGCGCTCTGTTCAGCTGCGAAATGGTTCGATTGTGCCGCTGAGCTTTTTGCAGGTGGCGCTGCTGAAGCGACTCAGGGAGTATGGCAATGATGCGGTGACGGGAAGAGTGCGATCGCGCTACAGCAAAGGCGAACTCCTACGTGGCGCGCTGCTTACTATCAACGGGGTTGCCGCTGGAATGCGCAATACGGGCTAAGCGCTCTGCGCTCGTATCTTTTGCGATCGCCTCGCACTTTGCTACTTTAAACAGCGTCCCTGCGCAGAAGCACATACGGTCGCTCAAGCTGGTTTATATGAAGAAGTGGAGCAAGATCGCCGGACTCGTCAGCCTTAATCTGCTGCTAACGGCTGGCTTGGTGGAAGCGGCACTACGGTTTTTCCCGACAGTGATTCCCGCTAACTTACTGATTCACTTTGAGCCCACGCTACGGAGCAAAATAGCCGCAGGCCGCTTTCCCACCGCTGAAGATGCCGTCGCCTTTACGCGTACAGACGGCGGCTTTCCGTTTTCTATTTGGAAGCCGTTTGCTGAAATTAGCTATAGCTTTGAAGATCCTGGCACGGTGAACACGGTGACGATGGATGAGCTGGGCTTTTGTAACGAGCAGGGGCTGTACAGCGAACAGCCGCAGTTTGATGTGATTGGGCTGGGCGATTCCTTTACGTGGTGCACCACCGTAGCGCCTGAAGATACTTGGGTAGCGCAGCTCGCGGATGTGGCAGATGTGTCTGCTTACAACCTTGGAAAGCCAGCGATCGGGCTATATGAATACCTCCAGTTTTTAGAACGCTTTGGGTTGGAAAAGTCGCCTAAAGTGGTGGTGCTAAACGTGTATGAGGGCAACGATCTGCGTGACGCGGTGAAGTATGTTTCGTATCGAGAGTCGGGGGCGACGGATCGGCAGGTGGAGACGGAAGCTACGTTTGGGCCGCTGAGTCGGTATAGCTATGTTTGGAACTTGGGTAGGGCGATCGCGACTCAAAACCAGTCAGCGGCAAACCAAGGCACTTATCTCTTTGAAGGTTACTCCGATGAGGATGAGAACTTCCGCTACACGCTGAACTTTGAGACGGGGCAAGTTCCTTTCAATTTGGAAAATGGTGATTTAGATGAGGTCGCCCATGCCAAGCTTTTGACGGATGGCAAGATTAGCACGGATGTTTTTTCGGATGCGATCGCCCGCTTCCTTCAAATTGCCGAAGACCAAGGCTTCACGCCCATCGTGGCCTACACACCATCCGCCTACACGGCCTATGCCGATGCCGTGAGCTTTGATCAAACGGCGCTGGACGAAATTATGCCCGCCTATAGCCAGGCGCTGAGAGCCTTTTTTGCGGCAAAAGCGCAGGAATTGGACTTTAAATTTATTGACCTAACGCCAGGTTTGCAAGCAGCCGCGCCAAACTACACTACGCCCGAGAAGATACTGTACTATCAAACCAATCGACATCTAACCAAGTACGGGCATCAGGTCGTTGCAGAGCTGCTGAGTGACGTGGTGAGGCAAGAGGTCGCGGCAAAGTAGATAATCTCTTTGTTTTTCACTAAGCGCAGGTGCTGCGCAATCGCGAGATTTCATGAACATTCTGGGCATATCGGCTTATTTTCATGACAGTGCGGCGGCTTTGATTGTTGACGGGCAAATTGTGGCAGCGGCGCAGGAGGAACGATTCTCGCGCAAAAAGCATGATGAGCGGTTTCCAAAAGGCGCGATCGCCTACTGCCTGAGTGAAGCAAACCTCAAGCTCACTCAAATAGATGCCATCGTCTTCTACGAAAAACCTTTAATCACCTTCGAGCGCCTTCTAGAAACCTACCTCTCCTACGCCCCACGTGGCTTCCGCTCTTTCGTCACGGCCATGTCCGCATGGCTACAAGAAAAGCTTTATCTCAAAACCGTCCTCAAAAAAGATCTGGCAAAACTAGGTGACTGCGAGCTTAAAGATCTTCCTAATCTCCGCTTTTCAGAACATCATCAATCTCACGCCGCCTCAGCCTTCTTCCCCAGCCCGTTTGAAAAAGCAGCCGTCCTTTGCCTAGACGCCGTTGGCGAATGGGCCACCACCTCTCTATGGCTAGGCGAAAGCAATCAGCTTACCCAAAAGTGGGAGATTCATTTCCCTCATTCTCTAGGTTTGCTCTACTCTGCCTTCACCTACTACACCGGTTTTAAGGTCAACTCAGGCGAATACAAGCTCATGGGTCTTGCGCCCTACGGCGAACCTAAGTACGCCGATCTCATCCTAGATAATCTGTTGGATTTAAAATCTGACGGCACCTTTAAGCTAGATATGGCGTACTTTAACTATGCTGCTGGCTTAACGATGACCAGTCCCGCTTTCCACAAGTTATTTGGTGGCCCACCCCGACAAGCCGAAAGCGAAATTACACAAAAGGAGATGGACTTAGCCGCTTCTATTCAACAGGTAACCGAAGAAGTTGTCCTTCGTTTGGCGAAGGCGGCGCATGAAGAGCTAGGCGTTGACGCGCTTTGTCTGGCAGGCGGCGTTGCGTTGAACTGTGTTTCTAACGGGCGCTTGCTAAGAGAAGGGCCGTTCAAAGAGATTTGGGTGCAGCCTGCGGCGGGGGATGCTGGCGGCGCGGTTGGTGCGGCGTTGGCACTGTGGCATCAGCATCACCATTCGCCTCGCCAACCCCAGAAGCCAGATGGTATGAAGGGTGCCTACTTAGGGCCACATTTTAATAACGAATCAGTTGTAGAAAGTCTCTCTCAGTTAGAGGCTCCGTATGAACAGCTTACTGATGAAAAATTGCTGCCGCGCTTAGCCGAAATTTTGGCTGATGGGAACGTGGTGGGCTGGTTTCAGGGGCGTATGGAGTTTGGGCCTCGGGCGTTAGGGAACAGATCGATTATTGGCGATCCGCGTAATCCTAAGATGCAGTCGGTAATGAACTTGAAAATTAAATATCGAGAATCTTTTAGGCCGTTTGCACCTTCGGTACTCTCAGAAAGAGCAACAGATTATTTTGAGCTAGAGAAAGAGCATGTTAGCCCCTATATGACTTTAGTCGCAGGTGTTCAGGAAGGATTGCGAATCTCCTATGGAGAGGCTTCGCCAACGCCTAACGAAGGCCAGGAGATACTCTTTGGCCTCGACAAGCTAAAAGTACCTCACTCCAAAATCCCAGCGGTTACCCACGTTAACTATTCAGCTCGAATTCAGACAGTGCATAAGGAGACCAATCCTCGTTACCACACGCTAATTCGCCAGTTTGAGGCAAAAACCGGCTGTGGGGTACTGATAAATACCTCTTTTAACGTTCGAGGAGAGCCGATTGTGTGTACGCCCGAAGACGCCTATCGCTGCTTTATGCGAACAGAGATGGATTATTTGGTGCTAGAGAACTGTTTGCTCGCTAAAGTAAAGCAGCCGAAAGGAGATGACGATAAAAAGTGGCAAGAAGAATTTGCGCTGGATTGACCTATGAGCATTAACTTCTCTGAAATTCCTCAGCTCGATAAACCAGGACTGCGTAAGTTTGGCCTGACCACAGGAATTATTTTTGCAGCGTTATTTGGCTTTGTGCTGCCATTTCTCTGGCGGGCAGACCCTCATCGTTGGCCAGTGATTGCCGGGGCGATTTTATGTAGCTTTGCTCTAATTGCACCCAAATCCCTTGCACCCTTCTATCGAGTATGGATGAGTTTGGCGCTTGTCTTAGGATGGATTAACAGTCGTATTGTTCTTGGCATCGTTTTTGCACTGATTGTGACACCGATGGCCATGGTGATGAAGCTATTGAGAAAAGATCCGATGCAGCGTAAGCTGGAGCGCGAAAAAAACACATATCGGATTATCAGCAAGCCACCGACTGACGACAATATGACGACACCTTATTAGTCGATCATTATCAGCCACGTCCCTCAACTATATAGGTAGAGATTTTTGCCGTGCTACAAACTTTTTTTGATTCATTGCAGGACTTTTGGGGCTTTATGAATAAGCGGAAGAAGTACTGGCTAGCCCCGCTGGTGATAACGCTAGTATTGATGGGGGCGCTGATTGTCTTTACTCAAGGGAGTGCGATCGCGCCATTCATCTATACCTTATTTTAGAGCCTGTTTTAGCGCTCTAGCTGCCAAATGCTGCCTTGACTACCGCCCCCGTGGTAGGTTATTACCTGCATTATCCGTTGGGTCTGTGTTAAATGACACCCCCATCTCCGTACCGCTCAAATCCGTTTACGTCATTACTGTTGTGAGGAGTTCCCAAATGATTACTGGTTTTAGAGGTCGGCTGGCTAGCTTAGCTGGTTGGGCACTAGGAAGTTTGGCAATTGCCCTTTCGCTACAGGCCCCTGCTAAAGCTCAGGCCGCTTACGGCAGCTACATCGGTATTGGCCCTGCCTTCGGTGACGGCAATATTGCCGTTGCTATCAACGGTCGCTATAACATTTTAGAGCTACCCATTTCCATTCGCGGCGCGGCCTTTTTAGGCGAAGGCTCAGCCTTTGTCCCCACGGTCTCCTACGACTTTCCGCTTAACTTCAACACCGAAATTTACGTGGGTGCGGGCGTTGCGTTCGCTAGCGATGGCTCTGTGATGGGCGACGGCACTTCTTTTGTCGTACAGCCGGGCGTAGACTACACCACCAACAGCAACCTAGTCTTTTACGGCAATGCCATTGTCCCGATTGGCGGAGATACTAATACAGCCGTTCAAGGCGGCGTTGGCTACCAGTTCTAGCTTTCCATCCGTTCATTTAGAACCCATGTACTAAACGGATATTTTTCGCTACCATAAGCCCACTGTCTTAATTGTTAGAAAAGACTTAGGCTAAGGCTTGGCTATGCGTGAGATGCGTCCGTTAGGATCGGTAATTCAAGGCTCCTTGAGTAAAGGGCTAGAGGTTCGGCTGCATCCAGACGTGCTGGTTGAAGAGATGCGGGTGGGCAAATTTTTGGTCGTGCAGGGCGTGCGATCGCGCTTTTTTTGCATGCTTACCGATGTCGCTCTTGGCACCGCCAGCCAACGCATACTAGCGAGCCCTCCCGAACCCAGCAACATTTTCCTACAAGAAGTCTTAGCAGGCTCAGGCACCTACGGCACCGTAGATCTGACACCGATGCTGATGTTCACGCCCACAAAAGAAGGGGACTACTCTGCGAGAACGTCAGAGACGAACGACTCCGCTCAGCCCCCGGTGAATTCAAAGTCGAATGGAAAATCGAATGGCCTTGCCTCCTATGAAACAAACTCCAGTGCCCCGCTTCAGCTGCTGCCAGTAAAAACAATTCCGGGTCATTTCAGCCAGGTCTATGACGCCTCCGAACGTGACTTTCGCGCCGTCTTTGGCTGGGAAGATGATATACATCGACGTAACTTTGCTATCGGTCAGCCAATTGATATGGACGTACCGATCTGTATCGATCTTGATCGATTTGTGGAGCGCAGCAACGGCATTTTTGGTAAATCGGGTACAGGTAAGTCGTTTCTCACTCGGCTGATTCTCTCTGGCATCATTCGCAAGCAAGCAGCGGTGAATCTCATTTTTGACATGCACTCAGAATATGGCTGGGAGGCTGTGAGCGAGGGTAAAGAATTCAGCACGGTAAAAGGGCTGAGGCAGCTTTTTCCAGGACAGGTGCAAATTTTTACATTAGACCCAGAAGCGACGAAGCGGCGAGGCGTGATGGATGCGCAGGAGCTATACATCAGCTTCGATCAGATTGATGTAGAAGACCTGATGCTGATTAGCCGCGAGCTGAATCTGTCCGAGGCAAGCTTAGAGAACGCGATCATTTTACGCAACGAGTTTGGCAGCAGCTGGATAAACCGGCTGCTTCAGCTTAGCAATGAGGAAATTCAAGAGTTTTGTGAGGTGAAGATGGGCAGCAAGTCGTCCATTATGGCCTTGCAGCGTAAGCTGACGCGCCTTGCCGAGCTGAAATACATTCGCAGCAGCTGCCCGCATAACTATGTGAACCAGATCTTAGAGACGATTGATGCGGGCAAGCATGTGGTAATTGAGTTTGGTTCGCAGAGTAATATGCTCTCGTATATGCTGGCAACAAACGTGATTGCGCGACGTATTCATGCGAGCTATGTAAGAAAGGCGGATCGCTTTTTGCAGAGTAAGAATCCCAGTGACCGGCCCCAGCCTCTGGTCATCACCATCGAAGAAGCCCACCGCTTTCTAGATCCAGCCACCGCTCGCCAAACTATCTTCGGCGTCATCGCCCGCGAAATGCGAAAGTACTTCGTGACTTTATTGGTTGTTGACCAACGACCTTCAGGCATCGATAACGAAGTGATGTCTCAAGTTGGGACGCGAATTACCGCATTGTTAAACGATGAGAAAGACATTGACGCAATTTTCACAGGCGTCTCCGGCGGACAGAGCTTACGGTCTGTTCTTTCTAAACTAGATTCTAAGCAGCAGGCACTGTTATTAGGTCATGCAGTACCGATGCCAGTTGTCGTAAGGACGCGGCCTTACGATGCGCAGTTTTATAAGGAGATTGGCGATTCGGCTTGGGAAACGATGTCGGATGCGGCGGTATTTAAGGCTGCGGAAGTCAGCCGTATCAGATTTAGGCTTCTAGACGTATTGGCGGGTTGGAAAAAAGATAGCATTGAGCTAGCAGACAAGATAGAGCGTTAAAACTAAGATACTAACTGGTAGCAGTTTTGTAATGGATTAAGTATATATGGACGATCGAGAACTTATAGAGAGAATATCATCTGATCCGAAAGTACTTCTAGGAAAGCCTGTCGTTCGAGGTACGAGGCTATCTGTTGATTTCATTCTCAATCTTCTAGCCCACGGTGCAAGTTTTGATGAAATTATTGACGAGTACGAGGGACTAGCTGTTCAAGATATTCAAGCTTGCTTGCTGTTTGCTGCACAGTCTTTATCAAGCACAGCATTTATGCCTTTGACAGTAGAATCAGCATAGATGAAATTTCTGGTAGATGAATGCACAGGCCCAGCCGTTGCTACGTGGCTAAGGAAGGAGGGCTACGAAGTTTTTTCAGTTTTTGACGAAGCGAGAGGTCTAGGCGATGACAAAATTCTCGCGAAATCGTATGCAGAGGGTTGGATACTAATCACAAACGATAAGGATTTTGGCGAGATGGTTTACCGAAAAAACTATCCTCATTGCGGCATCATTTTCTTACGATTGAATAGTCAACGAGCCGTCGTCAAAATTGAGGCATTAAAGCGGCTACTGGCTACTTACACCGAAACAGCTACCGGACTCTTTCACTGTCGTGAGTGAAACCCAAGTGCGCTTCAGCACCAAATGAGATCGTCATCGAACGGTTGCTATGAAAAAATGTTCTTACTGGCAAGCTAAAATGAATCCTATACAGATTGAGAATCGGGTCTTAAGGATAATCGATCAGGTTAATAGGGGGCAGCCTAACGAAGATCTTTTTAGTTGAGCTAAAAAGAAAGTGGATAGATCCTGAGAAAGCAGCTCGAAGAATAGCCGGTCACGCCAACGCTGCTGGAGGAGAGAATATCCTTTGGGTGATAGGTGTTGACGAGGTTGCTGGCGTAGTCGGCGCTACCGAAAACGATTTAGCAAGCTGGTATTCGTCTGTAGAGTCTCACTTTGACGAGCTGGCTCCTAGAATGACCCCACTGAACATTTCTACAGACGGGACTACCGTAGTAGCTTTACTATTTGAAACTGAACGCGCTCCATTTGTTGTGAAGAACCCTATGTACGGCTCTCCAGGGGGCGGAGCTGTTGAACTAGAGGTTCCTTGGAGAGAAAATACGTCTATCAGATCTGCGCGTCGCTCTGACCTTGTTCGGCTACTGGCTCCCATAGAACAGCTACCGGAAATAGAAGTCCTAGAAGTCGAAATAAAGGATCAAGTGGAGGGTACGTTTGGCGGAAATTTCTATAACGGAGCAATAAACTTGGTGTGTCAAATGTATATTGCACCCAAAAGTGAAAAACGATTAACTATTCCTTTTCATAAGTGTCGCGTCAAGTTTAAGCTCCCCGAAGCTCCTATATTAGAGGCACACTGGATTGCAATTGACCCCTGTACTGGTCGGCATAGACCTTTTGTAGAAAAACCTGGTTCCTTGACGATTGAGAGTACTACTAGCGAGGTTATTATCAACGGGCCAGGAAGGGTTTCTTTGACGGCTACAGCAAAAAGGCCGCTAGTGCCAAAAGATGAAGACGCTATCAATGTTCATGTTTTAGTATACCTTTTACCTATCGGTGCCAGCCGTCCAATTGTTTTAGAGAAGCAAGTAGTTTACCGGAAAAATTTTCCACCAAAAGAGATAGATGGCTATTTCCTCCACTAGAAGGAGATGGATAGCCTTCTCTCGGTGATAAGGACTAGATCTTCAATCGTGGAAGAATAACCAGTCCCAGGTGGAGTATAAAGTGGCAATTGTCAAGGGCTCGGTGAAGTACTTTGCAAGGGGGGCGTGTAGGACTAAGCTTTAAAGCGTTATTACTGACAGCTCGCCTAACTTTATATACGCTGCCCTTTGCATACTGGCCTTCTATGCGATTAGACATCAAAAGCCTCAACTTGGGCTCAGATTCGGCTGAACGCGATATTGACGTTGGCCTAGCGGACTACTTTTACCAAAACGATACGTACAATCGCTTTTTGAACGGGCATAAGACGATTTTGGTGGGGAATCGGGGTGCGGGGAAGAGCGCGATGTTTAAGTACATTGGCACCACGGAACGGAAGAAAGGGAATTTGGTGCTGGAGCTTTCGCCGGAGGAGTATTCGTATGAATTGCTTTCGGAGTATATGCGCACTGAAAAGGAGGGCTCTTGGGGAAAGCAGAGTGCCTATTCTGTGGCGTGGCAGTACTTATTGTATAACCTGATTTTTAGAAAGATTGCTGACAACAAAAGAGGCTTGTTGTTAGGGGCACAAAAGAATATTTACAACTACATTAGCGGGAGTTCTATTGCCGGAGAAAATAGCTCTATTGGCATTTTGGTGAACTACCTGAAGCGAATTGAGCGGGTGAAGATTGAGTCTCATGAGGGGACGATTCGCTCGCAGGATTTGCAGTCGCTGTATGATTTGGAAGATATTAAGGCGCTGTTGCCGAGCTTAAGGAATGTGCTGAAAAGTACGCGAATTACGGTGCTTGTAGACGAGCTGGATAAGGGCTGGGATAATTCGGATGATGCTAAATATTTTGTGGCGGGGCTGTTTCAGGCGACGCAGAAGATCAATTTGATTAGCTCTGCACTGAAGATATATATCTCTATTCGCCAGGAGCTGTTTGATAATATCCCGCAGATTTATGAGGATGCGCAGAAGATACGAGAGGATGTGGAGGTGATTCGGTGGGGCAAAAATGAGCTGCTAGAGCTGATTTCTCGACGGATTGTGCATTCTTTCCCGGAGACAATGAGGATGCCTGCAATTAAGCGGTGGAAGGCAATCTTTGTGTCTAAGCTATCTAGCTCGGATGTTGATTCGCTGGACTACATTATTGATAGAACGCAGCTGCGGCCTCGGGAGCTGCTGCAATTTTGTAAGCAGTGTGTGGAGTGCTTAGACTATTCGCTGGTGAGTAAGCGGATTGATGAGCGGGCGATCGCAGCTGCCGAAGAATCTTATTCCGAACAAAAAACGCGCGACTTAGCCTCCGAATACCGCTTCCAATACCCTTCACTGCTAGACGTATTTGAAGTTTTTCGCGGTCAAAAAACTTACTACAACAAAGAAGATCTTGACTATCTTCTACTTTCCATCGCAGTTGGAGATATTGATGTAGAGCAGGCCTCACCTTGGGCGCTTGGGCTAGATTATTTAGAACTCAAACAGATTTTGTGGAAGATTGGATTCTTAAAGGCGCTGGTGCCTCAAACGAACCAGAACGCGGCTAAACATCACGGTTCCTATCTGGGTCATTATGAACTACCCACGATCAACCTTGAAAATATTGATAAGTTTAGGGTACATCCTGCCTGCTCTAAGTTTTTGCATCTTAAGGAGTAATGACCGCGATGGGTTCTCGTTCACTGTTATCGCGTCAGTCTATCCATCAGTTGGAAAAGCGGATTCAGTGCGTGCCGACCTGGTTGGTGGCGATCGCAGCTTTCCTCATTCTCTCAACAGCCGTGGTTCTGATCCAGCACAAAACCGTTGAACCACTTGACTCAATGTCTGTCAACAAAGTGCTGAGAATGGTGCTGAGCGATGCTGAAGCGATCGCCCTAGCCATTGCCGTCATCCTCTATGTCAAAGCTGCACCCGACCGCAAAACCCAAAAGCACTACGAAGCATGGCGCGTGATAGATACGGCTGCGGCTGCCAACGTCACCACCAGCTACGCCCGCTATCAAGCGCTGCAAGACCTGCATCGCGACGGTGTACCGCTCAAATGGCTAGAAGCACCAAAGGCTAACCTAGCTGGAATTTCGCTGCCCAAAGCCAATCTTCAGAGCTGTAACTTAGCGGGCACGAACCTAGAAGGGGCCAACTTACGTGGAGCCAACCTGTCCGGCGCAAACTTGACCGGTGCGAACCTTAACCAGGCAGATTTAGTCGGTAGTGACTTGACCGCCGCTGACTTAAGAGCAGCCACGCTACGAGGCACCGTTCTTTGGGACGCTAAGCTATGGGAAACGAATTTTGCCAATGCTGAAATGCGCTGGGCCGAAGTCCATCAGGAGCAGCTCAACGGCGCAAAGCTGAGCCAAACCGTTTTGCCTGATGGTCAAGTTTGGGATGAGAACTCGCCCCCTAGCGATTAGGATAATAGGACATGATTAAAAGCTATGAACATCAAATCTGTCCTTTTTATCTTCTTGACTACCTTTGCACTGTGCGGCTTTTTCGCAACAGCGCCCGTGCAGTCTGCTCCTATGCCGGAAGCTTCTAGTCAGTCTTCAGAAGATCTGCCTATAGATGTTTTTGTGATTGAAGTAGAAGAAGATCCTGTCCAAGAGAGAATTATCTTTGAACAAAACGTGCTAGAAGATGTGCGAGAGGCAGGCGTAGGGAATGCATCGGGCGCAAGCGCACCTACGATGGAACCCTCTCGGTTAGATCCTTATGCGGTGATAGAAGCTGCTAGACATCCCGAAGGAGAACGCCGTGCTTATGTCTCTTTTCAAAATGTTCAGCAGCTCCGAGGACGACTGAATACGGCGGTAGTAGAAGCTAGGGCGCGACTGCCTGAACTTAAGCAAGTGGGTTTATCGCCTGTGGAGAGGCTGCGCGATCGCCTCAACCAGATACAGCAAACCGTCAAGCTCAAAGTCAGCAATTTATTAGAGCGCGTAGGCAATAGCGCTACTGATACCGCGCAGCAGCTACGAGAATCTAACTTGAGATAATCTATCGCTGTAAAGAGAGGCTGAAAACGGGTGCATACTATGATGGCTAATGGCCCTTTGCAACCAGCAAAACGAATCAGCAGTGACCTAAAATGGATTATTCTTTATCAGACAGCCTATTCAACGGCTGGAGCGGTCTGGCTCACACCTTGATTGCCGGTACGCTCACTTATGTCGGGCTGATTGTTTGGCTACGGGTATCAGGCAAGCGCACGCTGTCAAAATGGAATAGCTTCGATTTTGTGGTCACGATTGCTTTTGGCTCTATCTTAGCAAGCGCGTTGCTGAGTAAGACCACGCCCTTTGCCCAATCAATGGCGGCTATTGGCTTACTTGTAGTTTTTCAGTATACGATTACCTGGCTGTCGGTGCGTTCCAACGTCATTCAAAAGCTAGTTAAGGCGGAGCCAAGCCTGTTGGTGTTTAAGGGCAAGATGCAGGAAGATGTCATGATCGACAAGCGGGTTGCAAAAGGTGAGGTTTTAGCGGCCATTCGAGAGAACGGTAACGCTAGCTTAGAAGATATTGACGCGGTTGTTTTAGAGACGGACGGGGCGTTCAGCGTTGTTCAAAACTTGGATGTAGAGAGTGCCTCTGCCTTTAGAGATGTGAAAGGGTTTAGAGAGCGTGCGATCGCTTACAACAGCAGCCATTCAATCTAAATCAGCTGAGGCAGATTCAGCCAAAGTAAGGATAAAAACCTCCTTCTAATGATTGTGTTGCCCCAATAGGATGACTCTCTTTGGGTGGATAGTAGGTGAAAGAGCATCTTCTTATACTGTTCGAGGCAGATAAATCCGTAAGGAGATTTTGAACAATGAACACTTTACTAGAAAGCCTGCTAAAAGGTTTCAAGCGAGTGCTTGCAATCGGTTTGGTAAGCCTAAGCCTGTGGAGTATGGCTACGCCCGCCCAAGCGGCTGATGCTAATGACTACTATAAAAACGAGCGAGGCTCTATTCAAGGGACAGAGCGCTACGATAAGATTCAGTCTGAGAAAGGCGGCATGAACAACTTTGATGCTGTAGATCCTAGACGGAATACAACAGAATCAGATGCTAAAGCGCAGGAGCTGCTAGATGTTGCTAAGCGTAGAAAGGCGCTGGCTGACGATCCGCTAGAGCCTGCTAGAGAAGCTGTTGATAACTTACAGGACAAAGCAACGGGCGCTGCTTCTAATCTGGCAAGCGACGCCAAAGAAGCTGCAAAAGATGTTTCTAACGATGTCAAGTCTGCTGGTCGTAAAGTCTCTAGTGACCTGCGCGATAAGAGCAGTGGCTTGATAGAAAACGCTACCGAGCAAACTAAGAACGGCAGAGTTCCTAATCAGATGAACAAGTAAGCTGTTTAACCTACGACAGTCTTTTATTCAGTCGTAACCACAAAAGCCGCCAATGTCACAGTTGGCGGCTTTTGTGCGTCTAATGCTAGTGCTTACTGCTCATTTATTGCCCGTCAGGTGACGAAAGCTCAATGTTGCTAGGCACGCCATTCTCTCCGGTATCTGGAATCTGTTGCGGCTGTGGCTTGGGACGACGAGATTCTTCAATTTGACGCAGCGTTTCTTGCCAGTTGCCAATTCTGACCTGAGCCGGATCGTAAGCTTCAGCCTGTGATGGAATGCGGCTGGCTAGCGCGATCGCACTATCCAAGTTACGATTGGCCTCTGTCTCAGCCTGCCGTAACAAATCCCAGCTCCAGTTATTAATCTGACTATCGGCCCGATTTCGACTGTCGCTTTGTCCCGGTACTCTTTGAGCGATCTCAATTGCGTTAGCCAAAGCGTCACCATCGCCCCGTGAGGCCACATTGACCGCCTCATTGAGACGCGATCGCCCATCCTCTTGAGCCTGCCACCCAGAAATTTCATCTTGCGCCATGCCGTAGAGCGATCGCCCCTCTCCAATTCGACTGGCCACGGCGATCGCCCCTGGCACATCGCCCGAGCGCGCCCGCTGCCGAGCCTGATCGAGCACCGGCTGATCCTCCACCCGCTGAATTCGCTCTGTCCAGTTTGCAATTCGCTCGTCGGCTTCTTTGCCTAGCGATCGCCCCGAGCCCACCTTGCGAGCTTCCTGAATAGCCGCCCGCAGCCCGTCAGGAGAGCCCGCCTGCGCTAGCCGATCGGCCCGCTCTAATATCGGCCTGTCCTGCACGGTTTCTACCCGCGACTGCCACCGGCCAATCTGCTTAGAAGCCTCTTCCCACTGCGGTGAACTGCGAGAAACCTGACTAGCCACCCCAATGGCCGCCGTCAAATCAGCCGTGCTGCCCCGGCTCGCACGCTCTTGAGCTTGCGTGAGTAGCGCCACATTTTGCAGTTCGCCTTGCCACTGTGCAATCAGCCGCTGGCCTTTGGCATAGCTAGGTCGGTTTTTACCCAGCGTCCCCATTCGCTTAATCGCATTTTCTAAGCCGCCAATCGTGCCGCTCCAAGCCTGCTGATAGGCCGTTACAAAAATCTGAAAGTCGTCAATCTCTTTTTCTAGTCCGGTATCACGCGGAATAGCAGACAAAATTGCCTGCGCATCAGACACCTGCCGGTTCGCCAGTAGCCCTTCACCTACCGCCAGCATCTGCTTCGCGATCTTTTTGCGCTCGCCTTGGGCCTCACTGTAAAAGACGCTTTTTTCACCGATCGCCTTCAGCTTCTTAAGCGCTTCAACAAAGCCCTTAATCGTGCCTTCTTTGGCGAGATCCAACGCTTTAGACATCGTGCTGCTGTCTTCACGTGCAGCCATAATTAGCTTGGTCAGCTCGTTATATTTGACGGTAGACCAAAACTTATTAGGTACGTCTAGCAGCGCCACAGAAAGCGTAAACGCCGACTGAAAGTTCTTTTCCTTGAGCTTGGCAACGGCCATATTGAAACCGTCCTCGCCCTCTTTCCAAATTTTTTGCCAGCGGGCAATCCGTTCTTCCACTACTTTTGCAGCGGCCGTTCTCGCTGGAATTTTTTGAGCGGACTCAATTGCTCGCTCCAGATCGCCTTCTTCAAAAAAGCGCTCTGAAAGATCCAAAACTTCGGTGGCCCAGTCCTCAATGCGATTGTTGATGATATCGCTGCGTAGCGGGTGGTCTTCAGGCAGCTGATCGACTAGCGCGATCGCAGCCAGCAGATTTTTTACATCACCTTCAGCCGCGTAGGTCTCAGCACACTGAAGCCGAAGCGAAGCCGAAGCCGTCGGCCAAAACACTGCTCGGCAGTTGGGCAAGCTGGGAATCCGAAACAGACTGACTACCGCTGTGGTGCCTAGCGTGCCTAATACGCCAAAGATAATCAGTACCACGATGGGCCAGCTTTTGAGCCATCGAATGCCCAGCAAAGAGGACTTTGCGCCTATCGGGTAAGGCTTTTCGGAGGAGACTTTAGGCAAAGTGCTGGAGGGATAGGGATTATTCTCGGCCTTTTGTGGCGCGATGGATTGAGTATGCCCTGGCGTGTGACTCTGACCGTTTGTTCGACCGTTCTTTTGACCGTTGTCTTGAATATGCGTCTGACTCGTGAACTGGGGCCTTGTTTGGGCGCTATTTTGAATGCTGTAAAAGTCGGGGTCGCGCGCAGGCATAGGGCTGGGCGCAGGAGTAGGCGGACGCCTGGGAGAAGTGCCGTTATCAGCGTCGGATTTCGATGGCATAGCTTTCCTAGCGATCGCGTGTCTTCAGACCGTACAAACAGAGCGTTAGCTCAAAGTAACGTTATGCAATTGTAACAAGTGATAGATATTAGCAGATGGTTAAGGTAGTCGGGTTCAGCAAATCGCCGTAAGTGTCTTTGGCGAGTTGTGTCTTTGGTTAGTTGCAAGCTAGCTAACTTTAAGCACTCGAACAGGCTGCCCTTCCAAGATTTGAGTCTCCCCTTGAGGTACGACGCCACACCCATTAGTATTCGCCAGGTTCACCAAATTTCCGGAGCTATGGCTACCGGCTGCCCGTCCAAATTCGTACCCGTTTGCACCTGGCGTGAGCTGCCCCCACAGATAGGTTTCGCGTTTGCCGCCTGCTTTTAGCGCTGTCGTAGCCTTTGCCCATACAAACTCAGGTGCCCACGGGCCTTGCTTGCCGGATAGTTTCGCGATCGCAGGTGCCACAAACCGCCAAAAGCTCACCATTGCCGAAGCAGGATTCCCTGGCAGGCCGAAGTACACCTTCTCTTGGGTTGATGCTACCGTCAGCGGCTTCCCTGGCTTCACCGCCACCGATCGAATATGCAGCGTCAGCCCTAATTCTTCGAGCACCTCATCTACATAGTCGTAGTCACCTACCGACACCCCTCCCGAAGAAAGCACCATATCAGCCTGATCGAGTGCAGAGGCGATCGCAGCTTTCACCGCCTCCCGATCGTCCGCCACAATCCCCATGGGTACGGGCACCGCACCCGTCTGGGCCACCAGCGCGGCCAGTGCATACTGATTAGAATCGACAATTTGTCCTGCTTGCAGAGGCTGATCGGGCGCTACCAGCTCACTTCCGGTCGAAATAATCGCCACTTTAGGCCGACGATACACCGTTACTTGAGTGTGCTGAGCCGCCGCGAGCAGCGCAATTTCTGCGGGCGCAATCACTCGTCCTGCGGCTAGTAGCTCGTCGCCGATCTGAGCAAAGCTGCCTTGTTTGCGCACAAACGACTCGGGTTCAGGAGACTCTAGGATTTGTACCTGATTCCCATTCCGCTCAGTCTCCTCCTGCATCACCACCGTATCGGCCCCGACAGGCATCATCGCCCCCGTCAAAATCCTAGCCGCCTGCTGCGCCTCTACTCTCTTTTGCGGTCGCTGACCCGCCGGAATGTCTTCTACTATTTGCAACGTCACGGGCACCTGCTGCACGTCCTCAGCTCGCACCGCGTATCCATCCATGGCCGAATTATCCCAGTGCGGAAAATCCAGCGAGCTGCGTACAGGCTCTGCTAGCACCCGGCCCAAGCACGCCGCCATATCGCGGGTCAAATCCAGCGTTTCTGTCGCCTTAGTGGGCGTTACTAACGTAAAGATTAATCGCTCAGCTTCAGCCGCAGAGAACATAAATAGAGACAATAACGAAGTTCGCTGTCACATCATAGTTTCTATCTCGCTTGCTATCGTTTCTATCTGAATTGTTATATCGAGCCCTATGCAAATTGCCCCGCAAAAACCCACACAAAAAGCTGCAACGTCCTTAGCAAATATCCTAAAAGCCCGCCGTCAACGGCTCTCTAAAATCATCGATTTCCCGGTTCTCCTCTGGTCGGGAACAGCCAAGCCTCGCAACTTTGCAGCCAACATTTACCCTTACCGCGCCAGCAGCCACTTTTTGTACTTTGCAGGCCTCCCGCTAGAAAACGCGGCCATTCGGATTGAGGGCGATCGCCTCACCCTATTTATGGATGACACGACCCCCGAAGAGGCGCTGTGGCACGGCCCTCAGCCCAGTCGTGACAAAATTGCCGAGCGCATTGGCGCAGATGCCGCTCATCCCTTAAGTGAACTCGCGAACCTAGCCTCGGGGACAGCCACGCTAGGCGATAAAGACGAGACGGTTAAGTCTTTAGAGCAGGCCATGCTCAAGCGCGGTATCGTCATGTCTCGCCATCACCCTCGGGGCAATCAGGATTTAGAAAAAGCGATTGTGCAGCTGCGGATGATTCAGGATGACGGGGCGATCGCCTCAATTCGTAAGGCGATCGCGGTGACTGTAGAAGCGCACAAAGCCGGCATGGCGATTACGCCTAAGGCCAAAACCGAAGCGCATATCCGCGCCACCATGGAAGCGGTAATTATGGGCCGCGATATGGCTTGTGCCTACGGCAGCATTGTGACGATTGCGGGCGAAGTTCTGCACAATCATCACTACCGCAATCCTATCGGCGCAGGTGATTTACTACTGGCCGACGTAGGTGCAGAGACTGCGAACGGCTGGGCCGCAGATATCACGCGTACCTGGCCTGTTAGCGGCAAGTTTTCGGCCACGCAGCGCGATATTTATGACATTGTGCTCGCGGCTCATGACTTCTGTATTGAGAAGGCTAAACATGGCGTTGAGTACCAAAAAGTTCATATGGTTGCCTGTGAGATTATCGCGGCGGGCCTAGTAGAGGTCGGCATTTTAAAGGGCGATCCAGAAGATTTGGTGGCTCAAGATGCGCACGCTTTGTTTTTTCCCCATGGTGTGGGCCACCTGATGGGCTTAGATGTGCACGACATGGAGGATTTGGGTGATTTGTCGGGCTATGCAGAAGGGCGGCAGAGAAGCGATCGCTTCGGCCTGTCTTTCCTTCGGCTCAACCGGCCCTTGGAAGTAGGAATGGTGGTTACTATCGAGCCAGGGTTTTATCAGGTGCCTGCGATGTTGAATGACCGGAAGAATCGCGATCGCTATGCTGACCTGATCGACTGGGAGCGCCTTGCTCAATTTGCTGACGTGCGCGGTATCCGCATAGAAGACGACATTCTGATTACCGAGCAGGGCAACGAAGTCCTCAGCCGCAAACTTCCTACGGGTGCCAACGAGATTGAAGCGCTAGTTCAAGGCTAAACCAAGCTGATAACGGTCGATAGCAGTTCGTCCATGCTGGTGGGTTTGACTAAGTGGTATTGGAAGCCTGCGGCTAGGAGGCTGTCGGTGTCGCTGAGCGCGGCGTAGCCAGTAAGGGCGATCGCAGGCATGTCGCCGCCGAGGGTAGGGGGACGCGATCGCACCCATTCAATCAGAGAAAACCCGTCTCGCCCTGGCAAGCTAATGTCGCTAATCAGCAGGTCGGGCATACCGTCACGGGTCATTTTTTGAATCGCCTCGTTTACGGAGGTGGCGGTGATGACCGTTGCAGACTGCGCCTCTAGCGTGACGGTAAGGATATCTAAGTTGTCAGCGTCGTCTTCAACCACGAGTATTTGCAGATTGCCCAGCAGGTTTTCGCTTTGAAAAGGCGGGGCGATTGGCGGCACCGGCGGCACGGCGGCGGTGAGCGGAAGCGTGATGTTGAGGGTGCTTCCCTGATTGACGCCAGGGCTGCTAATTTGCACTGTCCCTTCATGAGCTTCTACAAAAACCTTGATGATGGCAAGGCCTAATCCTAAGCCACCATACTGCCTTGAGTTGGAGCTATCAGCCTGACGAAAGCGATCGAACACATAGGGCAAAAAATCGGGCGCGATGCCGTTACCGGTATCTGCTATTTGAATTTGAGCGCGATCGCCCTGATAGGTGAGCGTAATTTCAACGCTGCCCTGCTGCGGCGTGAACTTAATCGCGTTCGACAGCGCATTGTTGAATACCTGCTGCAAACGCTCCGGGTCGAAATAGTAATAGTCAGGCGGTTCTTCTAACTTGGCGACCAGCTGAACCGATGACCGCTCAGCGACCGGTAAAATGCCTTCTACCACACTGCTAATGAGTTCTGTGAGATTGATAGAGCGGCGCTGCAATGACAGCTGCCCCTGAATAATGCGAGAAACCTCGAGCAAGTCTTCGATAATGCGCGTTTGAGTGCGGGCACTGCGGTCAATGCTGGCAAGGGCTCTAGCTTGCAGCGTCGGATCAGGGCTGGCCTGAGCTAGAAGAATTTCTGTCCATCCTAAAATAGCGTTGAGCGGCGTGCGCAGTTCGTGCGAAAGCACAGACAAAAATTCGTCCTTGCTAGCGTTTGCCGCTTCCGCCTCTACCCTCGCAGAGCGTTCCTCTGCAAGCTGTAATCTCTCTTGCTCTGCCCGCTTGCGCTTGCTAATATCTTCAATAGAAAGCAAGAGCATTCGTGCCGATTCAGCAGGTTGCTGCTCTTCATCCAAAATCTGTTCAATCTCGCGACCATTCAACAGAATTGTTTTTCGGCCAAGCTGGCTAAAATTGTGTTCTATTTCAACATCTTGAATGGATTCGCCACCATTAGGAAAGCTATCTAAAGCTGCGCGCAGTAGCGGAATATTCCACTGGCCGTCTTTCACTTCAAACAGCCAGCGGCCTTCTGTCTCTTCGGGCGAACTCTGAAAAACTTCGTAAAAAGCGCGATTGGCCGTTTTTATCTTGAGCTGGGGAGTGAGCACTACTAGAGGTTCGCGTACGGTTTCAACAATACTTTCCGCGTAGAGCCTAGAGGCTTCAAGCTGTTGCAAAGTGCGCTTAATATCGTCAATGTCAACTAAGGCCATCACCGCTCCATCAATTTGATTGTCGGCAGTGCGATAGGGCCGAACGCGCAGCCGGTACCAGTGGCCCTCACTGTCTCTGACTTCGCGCTGCTGCGGCTCAAGCGTATCAATCACAGCGGAAATAACTGATTCAAGATTAGGAATGTCAATATCGAGGCGGATGTTGCTCAGCGGTCTGCCGACATCACTCGGAATAAGATTGAACAGACTTTGAGCGTTGGGCGTAAAGCGGCGAATGCGCAGGTCGCTGGAGAGCATGACCACGGGCACATTGACGTTGTTAAGCAAGTTGAGCAAATCGTCATTAATAGAGCGAGCGTCGGCGTTGCGGCCCTGAAGCTCCTCGTTGGTGGTCTTGAGTTCTTCGTTAGCCGCTTGAATCTCTTCTTTGGCCGTTTGGAGTTCTTCGTTTGTGCTTTGTAGCTCCTCGTTACTCGAAAGAATCTCTTCGTTAGCAGTCGTGAGCCGCTGGTTGGTGGCATCGTGCTCTTCGATAGTGGCCTGCAAGTAGGTTTGGGTATCGAGTAATTCTTGCCGGGTGGCCGCTAGCTCTCGCTTGAGTCGGGCGACATCGGGTGAGTCGGCAGTAGCCTCGGCACTGCTCAAATCGCTGGTAGGCCCGCTCGAAATCAGCGTACCCTCTTCAAAAAGGACTAGGTAGCTGCGGTCTTGAGAGAGCGGGTTTTTAATAGGCGTTACTTCCAAATGGACGTAGCGCGGGCGGCTCTCTGCGCGACCATCTACCGGGGTTTCGTCTACTGCTAAGTTCTCTCTTCTTACAGAGGTTTGTTGCTTTTTGGCCTGGTCTATAGCTGAGCGGACTTCGAGCAGTAGGCTAGGCTGCAACATCTTGAGTAGATTAAAGCTGGGCTCACCAGGCGCGGGGCTTAAGTAAGCGCTGGTGTCGCCTCTGAAGTGGAGAATATCGAGCCGGTCGTTAATCACGACGCCTACGGGGGCGTAGCGGTTGAGAACAATTTGATCGGCCTGACGCTGCACGTTTGAGTAGCTGGGCCGCTGGATAGCTGTGTCCCCACCGGATAAAATCGGGTAGATGGCGGTTTGGTCGCTGGTGACAAAATCGAAGTTGAGCCGGTTGACAATAGAACTGCGGCTGTAGGCCTTGTGATTTCTATCGACGACTGAGAACAAGTCAGACGTTTCGCCAATGCTTTCGGAGCTGCCGAGCCAGAGAAAGCCGCTGACGTTGAGACTGTAGTGAAAAATAGCCAGCACTCGCTTTTGCAGCGCTGGGTCAAAGTAAATCAGCACGTTGCGGCAGCTGATGAGATCGATATTAGAGAAAGGGGCGTCGCTACCGAGGTTTTGGCGGGCAAATACGCACAGCTCGCGAACGGCTTTGCTGACCTGATAGTGACCGTCTATACGGGTAAAAAAGCGGTGCCGACGCTCTGGTGAGACGCCATCCATTTGCGTTTCGGTATAGATGCCTTTGCGGGCAATATCGATCACATCTTCGTTGACATCGGTGCCAAAGATTTGGACGGAGATATTAACGTTGCGGCTAGAGAGATACTCAAACAGGGCGATCGCGAGTGAATAGCACTCCTGCCCCGTAGAGCAGCCCGACACCCAAAGCCGAATGGAAGACTCTAGCCCTTTTTGCTCGACTAGCGAGGAAAAGATAGTCTCCTTTAAAAACTCAAACGACTCGGGATCGCGAAAAAAGCTGGTAACCGAAATTAGTACGTCGCGGTACAGCGCCTTGAGTTCGCTGGGCTGCTGCTTTAATAGTTCGGCGTATTCGGCGATCGCACTAATCCGATACAGCGCCATCCGCCGCTGCATTCTCCGCTCAAAGGTAGTCCGCTTATACTGACTAAAATCTGTGCTCGTTGTGGCTCTGAGCAGCGCATAGATTTCGGATAAATCGGGCTTGCCGCTGGGAGTTGGGCTAGTCGTAGACGGAACAGGTGCTGCTAGCAATAGCTCAGCTGGCTCAGCCAATTCAGCGGCTAAATCTGCCTGAGAAACGTAAGGATGCTGGGTAATATCGACAATTTTACGAGCGATATTTTCCGGCGACAGAATAAAATCAACAAAGCCCGTTTCGACCGCTGTGTTCGGCATCTCGCCATACTGGGCGCTGTCTTGAGTTTGGGCAAAGGTAATGCCACCTGCCTGTTTAATCGCTTCTAGCCCGCGTGCGCCGTCACCGTCTAGCCCAGAGAGCACCACGCCAATCGCCCGATTGTGCCAGGATTTAGCCAAGGACTTCATAAAAATGTCAATAGACATGAAGGGGCGATGGCGAGACCTCTCCGCAGGAGGCTCACTCTCTACCCGAGGTGCGAGCTGAAGATGTCCCGCCTCTATCGTCATGCGTTTGTCGGGCGGAATCACATATATTTGCCCCGGCTGAACGGCCTGCTGATGGGTCGCTTCTTGCACATTCAAACGGGTTTGACGCGCTAGAATCTGGCTCAGCATACTCGGTGAGCTTGCGCCTAAATGCTGAACGACAACCACCGCAAAATCGATGTCATTAGGTAGATGACTAATGAGCTCCGAAGTCGCCTCGATACCACCGGCTGATGAGCCGATGCTAACGATTGAGAAAGTGTTGGCTAAGGCAGGTGAAGCGCTTTCATTGGGTGGCATATCAGACCTTCAACTGCCTAAAGAGCTGTCAGAGTATTCTATCAATTTGGGGATAGCGATTTCGATTTCGATGAGATTTGGGTAGTAATTGTTACCTGCGCCAGTCAGATTTACAGTGGATGTAGCGCTAGGCGTTGATCCGGCTGATATGCGAACGTTCTGGCAAATACTAAGGAAGTTGCTGGCAGAGAAGGGCTGATACGGACTCGCCTTTGTCAGGAGCCTTCAGTGGAAGTGGCACAGGTTTCCCCAACTCAGACAACCGGTATGAGTACATAGAAGAACTAGCTCGAACTAGGGTGAAGTAGAGTTCCGCCAAACGCCGTCACGCCCTTCAACTCGCATGGACATAGCACAGATCAACCGTTGGTTTTCTCAACAGCAACAAAAGCCAATTATCAAGCAGCTTTCACAGCAGGTCGGCCTTACCCATACTCGGGCAACCTACTTCGTCAGGCTGTGGGTGTACTTACTCGTCAAAGAACAGGTCGCTAAGGAACAGATTCAAAAAGAACAGCTGGGCTCTCAACAGAAGAAGCCTCCTCAGCCGCAGCCGTTTGTACAACTCACGCTTTTATCCGAAGCCGTCAGCTGTAGCCACCGCGAAGCCGCCAGTATCTTCTACGGCGATAAAGACACTGGCAGCGACAGAGCCGCTGGTATGATGCTCGATAAACTCGCTGCTCTCGGCCTCATTCACAAATACTTCGACGGCAACACTACCCGCATCGAAATTACGTTAGATCTCACAAGTCTCTCTTCGCCCAATTCACCCGCAAACTCAGAGACCGAGACTCCGCTCAGCCTTGACAATTTTGACCCTCGCAGTGATGCCGTTCCCGTTGCTAACCTTCTCGCTGTTAACTACAGCTGGATGAACAACAGCCTAGAAATTGTCCCCCATCGCATTACTCGCCTGCTCCGCCGCTGGGCTCAGCAGTACAGCACCGGGATGCGTGTCTTGCGCCGCACCGACAATCTCAATCCGGTAGGCTTCTACCTCATGTACCCTACTGCCTCAGAGTCCGAAATCACCTTTTCTAGCTCACCTACTAAAGGACTTCACCTCACCAGTACTAACGATACCGATCCTTTCACGCTCGCGACGCCTGGCGATCCTGACTGCACCGCTATCTTCATTCGTAGCTGGATGATCGACCCGCTCTACATAAACGACTATCGCGCCCTATTTTTAGCCGATGCTCAAGATACGCTACGAAGAATGCAGCAAGACTTTCCGAATTTGTGCGACCTGCATACGCTCATTATTCACCCTAGCTACGAAACTATGGCGCTAACCTTGGGCTTTCAAAAAATTGGCCTGCAAACCAGCCGCGACACTCAAATTTACTGGATGTATCAGGCTCTAGATCGCTATTTGGCGTTAGATATTAAATCTCTCTTTGCTGCTAGTTAAACGAACTTTCCTCTTTCGACTGACAGAATCTGTCGTGCGACAGCTGCCGATAATATATGCCTCTAGGCCATTTAGTTCAAAAGCGAGCTTGCCTACGCTATAGAAGTCGTTATCACAGAGATTTTTCTATGACATATACAACCGTTGAAAGCGTTAAGAATCCCCTCAAAAAGTTCAATACTTTTGATGCTGATACTAAGCTAGCCCTGCTATGGTACGGCTATCTAGATCTTAAAGAAGATTTGCAACCCAACCCCAGTAATGACGTAGAAGTTATTAGCAACGCGCTATACGACCAGATTAAGATGCTCTCCAAAGACGAGCAGTTAGACGCGCAAAGAAGCATTGTTAACTCAGCAGGCTGTAAGTTTTGCCAGGAGTATGGCGCGCTGAGTACTAGCGGAATGCTTGAGTTTTGGCTGCTGCTAGCTCAAGGCATGGAGGAAGGCACCATTGTTAATGTTCCTGATGACTATGAGCTGCCAGAAGAGACGAATGAGTTTATCGGTATGGTGAAAGCGCTAGACTTTGAGGAAAGAGTGAACTTTACGCGGAATGCGATCGCCGAAATGGGTAGTAAATAAGACACGACTCCTACGGATAGGCTAAGCACATTCTTTCTAAAAGACCTATCCGTAGAATTATATTTCTAGGAAGCCGCTGCGACCATTGGTGCCGCATCAGCGGCTTTGGTTTCCCGAGTCGCAATCACTTCAGCGATCTGTGATTCAATTTCATCTTTTACAATTTGGCGATACTCCAAAAAGTGCTCAATTTGGGCGCATACGGTTAGGTAGCTCGCAACGCCGCCCCGGTTGTGCTTGATCATCTGGAAAAGATATGTCCAAAACGTAGAGCGGGTTTCTCTTTCTACGCCCTGCTTCCAGCACACAATTGCCAGCGCTCTGACCAAGTGCCAGTTAAATGGCTCTTTGGCTGACTTAGGCTTCGGCCCACGGCTTTTATCGTTGTGGCAAGGCGCTTCGCCTAGAATTCGGTAGTGCCGGTAGCAGCGGTCTAAATACTTTTGAGGATCGTACAGGTTCCAAAAGGCATCGACGTATTCTTGGGCGACTTCTTCGACGGGGCGTGTTGGCACGAAGTTCATCAGCGTTGTTTGGTGAATATTCGCGGTTTCCTTGCCTGCCAGCAGCCGATTCTCTTTCTCTAGGCGGTGCCATAGCGCGGTGTCTGGTAGGGCTTGCAGCATACTAAAGAGCGCAGTGGGGACGGAGCATTTTTCGACGAATTGAACGATGCGATCGCCTGCTCCCTTCTTTTCCCCATCAAAGCCAATAATAAAGCCCGCCATCACCCGAATGCCGGTGCTGGCAATTTTATGAATTGACTCACTAAGCGGGTCGCGATTGTTCTGAAACTTTTGCGTCAGCGCCAAACTTTCCTCATCCGGCGTTTCCACACCCAAAAAGACTGCGCCAAAGTTAGAGGCCGTCATCAAGTCCATCATCTCCTGGTCTTGAGCCAAATCCACCGACGCCTCAGTAGAGAACGTGAACGGATAGCCTTTCTCCTTCATCCAAGGCACCAGTGCCTTCAGCATCAGCTTTACGTTGCGCTTATTGCCAATGAAGTTGTCATCGACCATAAAGATGCTGCGCCGCCATCCCAGGTCATACAGGCACTCCAGCTCTTTAATCATCTGCTCTGGAGATTTTGTTCTAGGCTTGCGGCCGTAGAGCACAATAATGTCGCAAAACTCGCATTGAAACGGACAGCCGCGCGAAAACTGAACCGCCATTTCAGAGTAGGCATCTAGCTTCAGCAAGTCAAAGCGAGGCACCGGGCTGGTGCTAACATCAGGGCGTTCTAAGGCTCTGAACGTGCCTTCAGTTTCGCCCTTTTCAATCGCTTCTACCAGCATCGGCAGCGTAATTTCGCCTTCATCTAGCACGCGAAAATCAGCGCCCGCTTCAATCACTTCTTCAGACAGCGCAGTGGCATACGGCCCGCCTACAGCAACTGGAATATTCCGGCGTTTCGCCTCACGAATTTGCGCCAGCATATCGGGCTTTTGCACAATCATGCCCGAAAAAATAACCAGTTCAGCCCAGTCCCAGTCAGCTTCTGTTAAGTCCTCAACGTTGCGATCGACCAGTCTCAACTCCCACTCGTCCGGCAAAATACCTGCAACGGTGACCAGGCCCAAAGGCGGCAAAATTGCTTTGCGTCCAGCGAGTTCAATGGCCTTATCAAAAGACCAGAAGCTTTTGGGAAACAGGGGATAAATCAGCAAAGCTTTCATAAGGAATGCCTGGTCTATATAAGGGGGGAGTGAACATGAGCTGAGCTGTTGCCTAGCGCACAGGTCTCTCAAGCATCCGCAATAACGGTGTATATGCGTGATCGCCTCATGTCACCCTAGCACGCGATAGATAGAGCGATCCCTCTTAACAGCACAAATCCGGGAAAATACCGGCGATTGAAACGATTATTTGTGATGGTTTATTTGAGAACTGACGTGCTGCCTGTGACAGTTTGGCAAGCTAACGCCTATTGACTAAACCCGCGGTCATCTATTGACTAACAACAACAAACGACTTGATAAAAAAGAGAAACTTCTCTGGAACAATTCTCTTTTGAGGAAACAGCCGCTTTAGCTGCGATAGCGTTAGCAGGCGCGTGGTTTCAAACTCTAGGTCGAAGTTCTTCTTTTCAGAGGGATTGTTGATAGTGAACGGATAGCGTAAGGACAAGAAACAAAGCTTTTTGTATAGCGGACGCGGTAGCCAGTGGATGAAGGCAACGCCTAGATGGGCGTCTACTGGGAACCAGCGATTGGGCGTTTGGATGTAGATGTTTTTGCCAACGCGATCACACTCACTGGAGAACTGTGCCATCTCTTCTTTTTTGCCGACGTGCTCTATTACAGAGTTAGAGAAAACTAAATCAAAGCTCTGATTGGGATAGGGTAGATTGCATCCGTCCGCAATCTTCACCGTGTAGTTCTCTGACTCAGGTAGCGCCGTTTCAGAAGGCGTATTTAACAAGACTAAATGCTTAGGTGCAACATTATGCTCTGCTCTTAGCAAGTCCCACATAAACGGCCTGCCGCCTACGTCCAATACTGAATAGTTTCCTAAATCTGGATAAATTTCTAGAAACTCAGCGAGTCGCTTGCGCCGAAAATAAGCCATTACTGGATAGGTTGCATCTCGCCAATTCATAAGTACCACTCATAAAATTCTTGACTCAGCTAATACAGAAGACGCATTACTGCGCCAGGTTCCCTGATTTTGAACTCAACATGCTTCTGCCTACGCACGTGAGCGTTAAACGGTCGTTATGGATAGCGATCGCTAACTTTCAAGCAATTATACTTAACTATGGGCGTTATTTGATACCAAAAATATTCTATGTAAGAATGCCCCCTTTTAACTCCAATCTTCACCCTTTTTTATCCAAGTTGGTGTGAAAACAGTTTCTGTACTGTGCAGCGCTCGTGTTTTTGCAAACAGCTCGTCTTCCGTCATCTCCCACTTTTTTAGTACTTTGTCCAAATCTGATTGAATATCACGCGCGCCTTGAAAGCCGTCGTATCGTACGCGCAATCGAGCTAGCTCTGCCATATTCATTTTGTCGGCAGTACCCGCCATAATCGTGTTGAGCAAGTTTCTATCTTTTTGATACTGCGGATGTAGATAGTCTTTGTTGCTTTGAATGTTTGCCATAGTATTTAGCTAAATTAGGAGCGGTTAATCGATGCAAAGAGCAGAAGCATGATGGCGAATATGATCGCCCATAAACGAGGCAATAAAGTAGTAGCTGTGGTCGTATCCAGGCTGCATGCGTAACGCCAGCGGCTGACCATTCTTTTTGCAGGCTGTCTCAAACAATTCAGGCAGAAGCTGGTTCTGTTGCAGAAATGAATCGGCTTCACCTTGATCGATCAAAATTGAGCTGCCGATATGATTACCTGCCTCTACCAGCTCTGTTGCATCGTAAGCATTCCACTGTTGTTTGTCGGTTCCAAGGTAGCCTGCGAAAGCTTTTTGTCCCCACGGACACTGCGAAGGCGCGGCGATGGGAGCAAAGGCTGAGATGGAGGCATATTTATCTGTGTTTTTGAGACCGCAGACGAGCGCGCCGTGTCCGCCCATTGAGTGTCCGAAAATGCCAGCGCGTTGGTGAAACCTACCAGCATGGTAATCGCCTTTCACGCCAAACTCTTTTTGTACCAGCGCTGGCAGCTCGTCCACCACGTAGTCATACATCTGGTAGTGCTTTGCCCAGGGTTGCTCGGTCGCATTCACATAAAACCCTGCCCCCGAGCCAAAGTCCCAGCTATCTTCCTCACCTGGCAAATTCACGCCGCGTGGGCTCGTATCGGGCGCCACTAACATCAGCCCATACTCTGCTGCGTAGCGCTGCGCCCCGGCCTTTTCAATAAAGTTTTTCTCCGTACAGGTTAGCCCCGAAAGATAATACAGCACTGGCACCGGCCCGTCTTCGGCCTGTGGTGGAACGTAAACTGCGAAGTTCATCTCACAGTTTGTAGCTTCAGAGCGATGGCTATAAAATCTCGTTGTTCCACCAAAACTCTTTGTTCGTGATTTCTCTTGCATCTCTTGTATACCGGGGGGATATTAATCGTATAGAACAACACTGCGAATGGACTCACCGCTGTGCATCAAATCAAAGGCATTGTTGATTTTCTCTAACGGCATTGTGTGCGTAATCAGATCGTCAATGTTAATCTTTCCGTCCATATACCAGTCCACAATTTTGGGCACATCCGTGCGGCCTCTGGCACCACCAAACGCGCTCCCTTTCCATACGCGCCCAGTGACTAGTTGAAAGGGCCGGGTACTAATTTCAGCACCTGCTTCAGCCACGCCGATAATAGTGCAAACGCCCCAGCCTTTATGACAGCATTCCAGTGCCTGACGCATCACGTTGACGTTACCAATACATTCAAAGGAATAGTCTGCGCCGCCATCAGTAAGTGCTACAAGATGATCTACCAAATCGCCTTCAATCTCTTTTGGGTTGACGAAGTGGGTCATGCCGAACTTTTGTGCGATCGCCCGCTTCTCTGGGTTAATATCCACGCCAATAATCTTATCTGCGCCCACCATCTTCGCGCCCTGAATCACATTTAGCCCAATGCCCCCCAGGCCAAACACCACCACGTTCGCCCCGGCCTCAACCTTAGCGGTAAACAGCACCGCACCAATGCCCGTCGTCACCCCGCAGCCGATATAGCAAATCTTATCGAACGGCGCATCTTTACGCACCTTCGCCAGCGAAATCTCAGGCAGCACCGTGTAGTTCGCAAACGTAGAGGTGCCCATGTAGTGGTAAATCGGCTTGCCTTTGAAGGAGAACCGGCTCGTCCCATCCGGCATCACCCCCTTCCCCTGCGTGCCTCGCACCGCCTGACACAAATTTGTCTTCTGACTCAAGCAGTACGCACAGTTCCGGCACTCAGCGGTATACAGCGGAATCACATGATCTCCCGGCTTTAGGCTTTTCACATCTGGCCCCACCTCCCGTACAATCCCAGCACCCTCGTGCCCCAGAATCGAAGGAAAAATACCCTCAGAGTCTTTGCCTGACAGGGTGTAAGCATCCGTATGGCAAACGCCCGTGGCCTTTATTTCTACGAGCACTTCGCCTGCCTTTGGCCCATCTAGCTGAACCGTTTCAATCGTTAAGGGCTTGCCTGCTTCAAAGGCGATCGCTGCTTTTACATCCATGCTGTTTTGGCCAGTTCCAACCTTAGTATTATTAACGAAATACTAGAGGCTGCATTACTTTTCGACGCATTGAGTACACAAATGATTTAACACGCCTTACTTTTTAACGAAATGACGTAAAGAATGATGCATTACTTTCGTCTGATGGATTGAGCAAACAAATTGTTTAGCACAGAACACAGGCTGGCTAGTCATCTTCGATCAGCGAGCCGGACTACCACCGATTGCAGAGCGCACTTCAACAGAAATAGCCTTGACAAATGGGAAGCGAGAGATTGTCGTAATTCGGGGATAGTTTGTCCATCCCTAAACGCTGACAACATGCTAGGAATACTATCTCTCACCCTTTGCGAAAGACTCCTGAACAAATAAAAGGAAAAGCGCGATCGCAAACGGCAGCAAGTAATAAACTATCCGATACACCAGCAAAGCAGCCAGCACCGCGTCTCCTGGCACTTTGCCATCTAGCAATAAGATAACCACTGTTTCAAATACGCCTGCGCCACCTGGCACGCTGCTAATGGAACCTGCCCCCATTGCTAGCAAATAGATATTCAAAAAGCTGAAGTAGCTAATGTCGTCGGTGGAAATTAGCGTGTAGAGAACGGCAGCGGCCATAGCCCCAGTCTAGGCTGGAGACTGTGAATTGGGCGATCGCCACCCCAACATTCGGAAAACGAAACCCATGCCCTTTGATCACTAGCGGCTTCCGAATTGTCAAGCAGCCTAGAAAGTAGAAAATAGCCGCAAGCGCCAGCGCAATACCGAGAGGCCGCGCTGTCTCGAAAGGAAGCTGAAGCTGCGCTGGAACCTGCAAAGGCGTGACTAGGAAAGCTATCCCTCCAAGCACAAATAACCCAAGCCAAAAGCTACCAAGTGCAAAGGCTGTCACTTCTGTGATGACCATCAGCGGCACGCCCCACCGTCCATAACGCCGATAGCGAATCGCACTGGCTGTGAATAGCGGAAACCCAATCGTGTTTCCCACCGCACTACAGATAAAGTTAGTCGTACTCGTTTTTCGGCAGCTCAGCGGATGCTTTAAGTGAACAAACGCCAGCGCATCGTAGCCCGTCATTGCACTATAGCCAATCGCAGTGAAAGCAACTGCCAGCCATCGTTGAGTTACAGAGATCGCACTTAGACTCTGTTGAATGTCTTGAAGACTGTAGTTTTTTAGCTCTTGGCGGATAACGGCAATGGAGGCTATGAGGAGGGCGATCGCAAACGCTGGCCCTAGCCATGACAAAAGCTTCTTTCTCAAAAAGGCAACTCCTGAGAGAACACAGAGCCGACAGCAATTCTTAAGAAGGCTGTGATTCCTCTTTAGCTTCAGCGTTCTGAAGCCGTGCGTCTAAGTAGAGCTCACTTAGCGACACCGAGAGTCCCACGCTCTTGAATGTGACGACGGTATCTTCATCCTCACTGTCTCGATATATCTGTAGTGACCACAGCCCTCCTTCTGCTCTACGAAATATTTCTACTCTTTTGTGTCGTGTGTTGATAAGAACATACTCTTCTAAGCTCTCAAAAGACTGGTAATCGACGAACTTATCGCCTCTATCAAATCCTTCTGTAGAAGAAGAGAGAACTTCGACAATAAGCTTTGGGAAACGTTTGGAAAGGGGATCTTGCTCATCTACTGGGTTGCAAGTCACCATCACGTCAGGATAGTAATAGTTTCTTCGAGTTGATAGCTGAGCTTTGATATCTGCTATATAAACGCTGCAATCTGTCCCTCTTAGATGACTGCGAAGCGCGATGAGTACATTCTGAGACAATATATTATGAGTGTCGGTAGTCCCGGACATCGCATAAGCTATGCCATCGATGTACTCGTGCTTAACTGAGCTTTCTGCCTCCAAAGCTAAGTATTCTTCTGGCGTTAATCGATGATTAGAGACTTGTGCAGTCATAAGCTTAAGCAAAACACAACTGTCTTTTCAATATACCGCCTATTGATAGGCTCACTCCTTATAGACTCACTCTGAGGCCGCTACGGCTTCTTCTCTCAAGGGCTCGTCTTCAGATGAATCTTCAACAGTCGGCTCGGGCTCTATTTCAATCACTTCCACAGGTGGTTCTGCTTCTGCTGCTTTCACCTTAAAGGTTAGCTTACCTGCTTTAGTCGCACCAATTTTTACCGTACTACCTTCGGTAAAGCTGTTTTCTAAGATCAACGTAGCCAGCGGATTTTCTAGCTCGCGCTGAATAGCACGCTTGAGCGGACGCGCGCCGTAGGCCGGATCGTAGCCCGCATCGGCCACATGATCGATGGCGGCTTCGGACATTTGCAGGGTGATTTTTTGATCGCTTAGCAGACGGTGAATGCGCTGGAGCTGAATGGTAATGATGCTGCGCAGCTCTTTTTTGCTGAGGGCGTGGAAGAGAATGGTGTCGTCAATGCGGTTGAGAAATTCGGGACGAAAGTGCGATCGCAATGCACTCATCACCAGCCCTTCCATCTCCTCATACTTAGAATCATCACCCGACACATCTAAAATATGCTCGCTACCAATATTGCTGGTCATCACAATTACAGTATTGCGAAAGTCTACCGTACGCCCCTGTGAGTCGGTAATGCGCCCGTCGTCTAGCACCTGCAACAGAATGTTGAACACATCAGCATGCGCTTTTTCTACTTCATCGAGCAATACAACAGAATAAGGCCTGCGTCGTACTGCCTCAGAAAGCTGTCCCCCTTCCTCGTAGCCGACATAGCCCGGAGGCGCGCCGACCAAGCGAGACACCGAATTCTTCTCCATGTACTCAGACATATCTAAGCGAATTAGCGCCTCTTCGGTATCAAACAAAAAGGCAGCAAGAGCGCGGGCTAGCTCAGTTTTACCGACGCCGGTTGGCCCCATAAATAGAAATGAGCCAATCGGACGGCCTGGGTCTTTCATGCCTGCGCGAGCGCGGCGAATGGCGGCAGATACGGCAGTGACTGCCTCTGACTGACCAATGACGCGCTCATGCAAATGGCTCTCTAACTGCAACAGCTTTTGCCGTTCGGACGCCATCAGGCGATTGACCGGAATGCCTGTCCACCGAGCAACAATCTCCGCAATGTCAGCTTCAGTTACCTGCTCTTGCAGCATCGTTGAGCCTTGATCCTGCATCTCTTGCAGACTGGCTTCATGTGCCTCTAACTCTCGCTGAATTTCTTCTAGCCGACCGTACTTTAGCTGCGCAGCCCGCTCTAAGTCATCAGCGCGTTCGGCCTTAACCATCCTCAGCCGAGTGCGCTCTTCTTCTTCTTTTAGCTCATTAATCGCGCTCAGCGTTTCTTTTTCACTGCGCCACTGCTCATCAAGCACTTTCTGTTCTTTTGAAAGACTGCCAATCTCTTCTTTTAGCTTGGCTAGGCGCTGCTTAGACGTACGATTCTCTGAGGCGATCGCTTCTTCACTCTCCAAAGAAAGCTTCTCCATCTCCAGCTGCTTCAGCCGCCGGTCAATGATTTCGAGTTCTTCAGGTTTGGAGTCTATCTCCATTTTTAGCTTGGCAGCGGCTTCGTCGATCAAATCGATGGCTTTGTCGGGGAGGAAGCGATCGCTAATATACCGATCCGAAAGCGTCGCCGCCGCCACCAGCGCCGAGTCCAAAATCGTCACCCCATGATGAACCTCATAGCGTTCCTTAAGCCCGCGCAAAATCGAAACCGCATCTTCTACGCTGGGCTGACCCACGTACACCTGCTGAAACCGCCGCTCCAGCGCCGTATCTTTTTCAATATGCTTACGATACTCGTCCAGCGTGCTCGCCCCAATGCAGCGCAGTCCGCCCCTAGCCAGCACGGGTTTGAGCAAATTGCCCGCGTCTACATTGTTTTGCCCCGCACCCGCACCGACTACCGTATGCAGCTCATCAATGAACAAAACAACCTGCCCCCCTGATTCAGTGACTTCTTTGAGCACCGAACGCAGGCGATCTTCAAACTCACCGCGATATTTAGCACCTGCAATCAGGCTGCCGACATCTAGAGAGATTAAGGTACGGTTCTTGAGCGATTCGGGCACGTCGCCGTTGATAATTCGCTGGGCTAGGGCTTCTGCGATCGCAGTCTTCCCCACCCCTGGCTCCCCAATTAGCACCGGATTATTCTTCGTTCGCCGCGACAGCACATGAATCACCCGGCGAATCTCCTCATCCCGCCCAATCACCGGGTCAAGCTTGCCGCCCCGCGCCTCTTCCGTCAGGTCACGCCCATACTTATTCAGCGCCGGATACTCTTCTTCACTCGCCACCGTCGCCGCCGCCGTCGTCTCGCTCTCACCCCGCAGCGCCTGAATCGCCTTCATCATATGAGACGTATCCACATCAAAGCCACGCAGTAACCGCCGCCCAATTCGCTCATCTTCCACAAAGCCGATCATCAAATGCTCGACAGAGATCAGCTCATCCTGCAAATTCAGCCGCGCCCCGTCCGCCGCATCCAGCATCCGATCCAGGCTTTGCCCCAAATACAAATTGCTATCCACCGCCACCCGCACCCGAGCCTGCCGCTTGGCAAACACCTCTAGCTCCTGCAAAATTTGTTCAGGTGAGAGCCCCGCTTTGCTCAAAATATCGTCCGCTAGCCCCGACTGCTCCAGCGCCGCGAGGGTGACATGCTCCACTTCCAGATACTGCTGCCTGAACCGGCGGGCCACATCCTGGGCTTCGACGATGGCGTCCCAGGCTTTAGCGGTAAACTTATCGGGATCGGTTGGCTGCATAAATAAGGAGAGAAGGGGCTGTAAACGCAGGGTTAGTGCAGTTTTTCAGTATAGCAATGGACGGGCTTTCGTATCTTTTGCGGGTGAGTGGATGCTGACTGTAGCGTGCTGATTTAGCGGCTAAGGTGTGTGGCAAGCAAACAAAAAAAGAGCGCTCGATATCGAACGCTCTGAGAAAAAAGGATTAGTGCTATGGCACGCTAACGCGTTGTTTGATTCAGTGGTGCTACACTACTGCTGCGACTTTGCGAGCGGGCCTTTTTCTATCGCGTTTGCGCACGCCGCCTGCTTTTTCATATTCATGGCTGTCTTTACCGTACTGGGCCGCGACGCCTAGCAGCATTCTTTCAGAATATTCTGCGACTACTTTCTCTTTGTCAGCGACTCGGTTGGTGAGTTCGTCTAGATTGGAGAGTGCAATGTTGTAATTGCTGATGTCGGCGCGTAGCTCACTGATGAGCTTTAGGTAGCCTGCGGCGGTGAAGCCTGCGCCCGCGTTCAGCTTAGTGTTGACGGCCTGAATGCCATCTAAGCGCTTCTGTGCGTTTTCTAATGTTCGAGAGCCTCGTTTCTTTCTCGCCATGGGTAGTTGCCCCTTTCTTCGTATTTATAAATGGAGATTTGGTAGCTGTGTTCCGTGCCGACTCGTTGCCAGATAGGAACACTTTTAAGATGTCTTATTTTATACGTCTTTTCCTGCGTACAATTGTTGACTTTTATTGGCTTTGAGTGCGATCGCTCAGTGATATTAGGGAAATTAGTTGCGTTTGTACCAGCTTCAGTCGCGTTTGCCTCGTGTAGCGACGCGTTGTGATCGAATTGGAACGCGTTTTTACTAAGTTGGAATGCGTTTTTGGTTGGGGCGATCGCGTTCTTACTAAGCTCTGTCGCACGGTTACTGAGATCAAACACGCTCAAACCTGACAAGCCTGCATTTAGACAAAGCAGCTTGTGCCTATCGATTTAATTTTGACCCGCTTAAGAAGCCTGTGCCAAACGGCGAATAGAAGGAATATCACTGGGCTGTAGCGCGTTGATGCTGGATGCTGGTACGGTCACAACGGAAACAGTATCGCCAAAAGCATTAAAGACTTCTACGATTGCACCTCTTTCTCCTTGATCAGGATGAGGTACATAGTCAATGAGCGTTGCCATATCACCTTTGTATAGGTTGTAGTTAGGGAAATCACAATTAAGGGCGACTTCTTGATAGAGCGCTATTTCCATGAGGCAATCTCCTTCCTTTATGAGCACTACTTGTCTGGAACTAGGGTAACGAACTGAAACTGTCCATCTATTTTACGCTGTAGCCAAACAGTGACAACGTTAAGACTGACGCCATCGACTCCTCTTAAGCTGCCTGTCGCTTGATAGAACGTACCGTACTCATCTGTGCGATCCTCAACCGCTTCAACCGCTAGAATTAGCTCACGTAATGCACTCTCTAGAGCCTCATGGTCGTTGAAGCCCGCCTGAGCTAAGAATTTAGATTTGTCATTGCGGGCACGCTGCACTAATAAATAGCGAGTCAGCTTGGCTACTGGAATGATGGCATCGTTTGGAATTTTGATGTAACTGTCCTCATTCGTCGCCTTCATCTATTGCTCCCATTAGCTTCAGCGCCGTGCGCTGCCCCTCGCTGAGGCCCACCGTGCCCGTAATATTTAGCCCTGCGCACACGCGATCGTCTAGTACGCGCAGGCACTCGCCTGTATTCACATCCCAAATGCGAATGGTGTTGTCATGGCTCCCGGATGCAATCTGCTTTCCACTGCGACTGAAGGCCACAGACCAAACCCAGTCTTTGTGACCTTCTAAGGTACGAATGCAATTGCCTGATTCTGTATCCCATATCTTTACTGTTTTGTCAGTACTACCAGATGCAATACGCTGTCCGTTGGGACTAAATGCTACTGACGAGATCCAGTTTCTATGACCTTTTAGGGTACGGATACAGTGATTCGACCCTGCGTTCCACAGCTTCACCGTTTTATCTTCACTGCCGGACGCAAGATATTGTCCATCGGGACTGAATACTACCGGCCCGATTCCATTTCTATGGCCTTTGAGAATACAGATGCGATCTCCTGACTCTGCGTTCCATAACTTGATTGTTTTGTCAGCGCTGCCAGATGCAATCTGTTGTCCGTCAGGACTGAAAGATGATGACAAAACTGATTCTTTGTGGCCCTTGAGAGTGCGGATGCAATCGCCTGATCTTGAGCTCCATAGCCTCACTGTTTTATCAATACTGCCAGACGCAACTTTCTGTCCGTCAGGGCTAAAAACTACTGACCAAACCGGATCCTTGTGGCCTTCGAGGGTGCGGATACAATCGCCTGATTTTAAGCTCCATAGCTTCACCGTTTTATCACTACTGCCAGATGCAACCTGCTGTCCGTCAGGGCTGAAAACTACCGACCAAACCCAATGCTCATGATTTTCCAAGATACGAACACAGCTACCTGATCTCGAGTTCCATAGCTTCACCGTTTTATCACTACTACCGGAGACAATCTCTTGATTGTCCGGAGCAAACGCTACTGACAGAAACATGCTCTCATGGCCTTCAAAGGTACGAATACAACTGCCTGATTTTAAGTTCCATAGCTTCACCGTTCTATCACTACTGCCAGATGCAACCTGCTGTCCGTCAGGGCTGAAAACTACCGATCTAATCCTATTCTTATGACCTTCAAAGGTGCAAAGACAGTCACCAGTTGCTGGGTTCCATAGCTTTACGGTGTTGTCACTACCGGCGGAGGCAATCTGCTGGTCGTTGGGGTGATATGTCATCGATAGAACATCACCTTCGCAATTTTGCATGATAGCTATGCATTTCCTGGTCGCTAATTCCCACAGCCTTATAGTGTTGTCAAGACTGGTGGATACAAGCTGTTGCCCATCAGGGCTAAAGATTACTGACTTAATCCAATCCTCATGACCTTGCAAGGTAGCTATGCAGTTTCTGGTCGCTAGTTCCCACAGCTTGATATCACTGTCAACACCAGCGGAGGCAAGTAGCTGCCCATCTGGACAATAGACCACCGATGAAACTTCCTCCTCATGGCCTTGCAAGGTAGCTATGCAGTTACCGGTTTCAGAGTTCCACAGCTTGATGGTATTGTCGGCACTGGCTGAGGCAATTTGCTGCCCATCGGGTCTAAAAACTACCGACTTAACCTCCCCCTTATGGCCTTGCAAGGTAGCTATGCAGTTACCGGTTTCAAAGTTCCACAGCTTGATGGTACTGTCGGCACTGGCTGAGGCAATTTGCTGCCCATCGGGTCTAAAAACTACCGACTGGATAGCCGCAGCATGATCTATGCAAAACAGAACCACTTGTCCTGTAGAAATTTGCCAAACCTGTAAAACACCTTCATTATCTCCAATTGCTAGATATAGACCATCTGGACTGTATTTAACAGAGTTGACAGCGCCCAGCATTTTAGAAAATGAAGTTCCATCCAGATGTGCTCCTTGCAAGTTCACCCGACGCAAATAGGTTTTAGTAAAGTCTATTCCCTGCAACTTGACTCCGCGCAGGTTAGCATCTGTCAACGCATGAGGCGTTTTTGCCAGCATAAGCTGTGCTGCATTTCCTCCTAGATATCCACTCTCCTGTCATAGTTCTGCTTACTGTTGCCTGTAACAATGGCAGCAACTGTTTTCTCATGGTCGCTTCATCCAGCATTGGATGTGCCAAATCTAGTACTGCTTTTGCTAGCTTTGCCTGTCCCTACTAGTGGTAATAATTCATCAAACTTTATCCCGACAAACTTGACCTAATCGCGAAATATCTGTACAAGCTCACCATTTTTGTCACATTCTCTCTTAAAATAGTCATCCCAAGTATAGTCCTGGATCGGTAGCGTCTATGTCTAAATAAGACTGTTCCGCGCAACCGTCGTAAAGTCTTCCGCCATCGCCCCCAGCGAAGCAACAATCTTATACGCTGCAAAAAACTCTAACAGCGACCGATGCGCCGGACTATAATCCCCCTCTGAATTACGAATCAGCATCGTCTGGCCCATCATGTCGTAGCGCCAGTGATCCAGCTCTTTCTCTTCCTTCACCCGCTCCGCAAACATCTGCTGCAACCGCTCAGGAAACGCTCGATAGTTCAAACTCATCTGATCGGTAGACAGCATCTCCCAAGACAGCTCACACAAAAAGTAAAGCTTGTCTGCCAACGACGTAAACGTCCGCTCGCTGCGAATATCTGTCTGCATTTTGCGCGTTACCGCATACAAATACACCCGCGCCATATCCACCGGCTTCCCCGCCTCAATCTCTGGCAGCGCATCCAATATCAAATCCACCATCACCGGACGCCGCGCTAAGTCCAATAGCTGCGCATTCCCCATCACCTTCTGCACCGTCTCGGCCTTCGCCTTCCGCGCTAATAGCTGCGCAATCTGCCCATCACTAAACTTCTCCAGCTCCAACACCTCAAACTGCGGCGGCTCCCCCGTCCGACTTGCCAAAGACGCCTTCAGCTCCGCATTCAACAGTTTCCGCCCCTCAATCGCATCTGGAAAATGCTCCGTCCGGCAGGTCAGTATCGCCTTCGCTCCCGGCACCACCACCTTCGCCAGCTCCCAAAAGTTATCAATCATAGACTGCCGGTTCACCCGCGCCGCCATCTCATCAAAGCCATCAAAAATCAACAGCAGCTTCCCCATCCGGTTCAGCTTCTCAAACACCGAATAGCTCTTAAGCATCTCATGCTTATCAAAAAAGAACTCCGAAAACAAAGACTTCACCGTCACCGACTTTGCATAGTCTCGCAGTGGCACCACAATCGGCACCCTTGGCCGTTCCGTCCCCTTTCTCTTCGCTTCTCGATACGCCTGCATCGCCACCCAGGCATAATGCAACGAAAACCACGTCTTCCCCGTCCCAAACTCTCCCAATACCGAAAGATGCTCTTTGGCCGGATCATCTAGCCACATTTCCACATAGCCATCAATCCACCCGTCTGCCTCCCCGTAGGTACTCACCCCCATCTTTTGCTGCGTCACCGGATCTAAATCATCCTTTCGGCAAGCCAAAGGCAGATACCCAACGTCCACTCCTTTCTCTTTAATTTGTTTCTCTAACCAATCCAAATACTGATCAAAGTCCGCATCCTCATCCAACAGCTCATCAAAGGTGTAGCAAGAAACCGCATCGTAGGCCTCATCCGCCTGCACCGCCGCCCGCACTGCCTTACTCACCCGCCGATTACCCACCAGCCAGCCCTCATCTGCCCCGACCGATGCGATCGCCTTCGCAAACGCTTGCAAGTCCGCCATACTCACTTCTCCCGCCACCCCCCGTACCAACGTACGAGACATCCTACGGCGCGTTATCGGAAAATCAATTGCCCACTCAAAATACTCAGGCTCCCAAACCTCATACTCAGGATCTCGGTCGTAGCCCAACACCTCAAACCATTCACTAATCTCATAAGCCAACCCCGCCGCCCGACTCTCTTGAGCCGCCGCAGGCAACAGCGACTGCTCAGCCCCCATGAGTTGTCCCACACTTTGATTGATGGCTTCTAGAGTCAATCGCTGTTGCTCAGCCTGAACCCGTAGCTGGTTCTGAATACTGTTGAGCTGTTGTTCCTGACGAATTTCTTTAGGCGATCGCGTCTCCTTAATCACCCCCACAAAAACCGTCGCAAAAATTCCCAGCTCCTGCTTTGGGTCTAGCCCCGCAAGCTGATCTTGATGATCTTTAAGCTGAAATTGTGCGATCGCCTGTCCCTTCTCCAACCAAACCTTCGGAGCATTCTCCGCATAAGCCGACTGAAACACATCTCGCACGTCCTTCCGCTTAAAAAAGTTCACCAGCACTCGCGGCTTACGCAGACCAACTATCCCCGCTTCCCGCTCAGACTTTTTGCCCCAAGCGTACTCATACACCGCATAGGCATACACTGCCTCAAACGTGGTCAGCGACTCAGGCGAATTGAGCCCAAGCTTTTCCTTTAGCCGAACTACCTGCTCATTGCTATTGACCTTATCTCCTATGCCAGAAGCTTCCAGCAACCCATCAATCAGCTTTTCGATCAGGAAATCCATCGGTGGTCTCAGTCCAAACGCTACGACAGCTCATTATCTGTGAGCATCGTAATACAGGTACAGGCGAACCCGCGAATATTATCAACAAAGCACCGTACGGCTAAGATATAGGCATATTGCACACGGTCGGAGGCAGCCTGAGAATGGTTCAAACACAGTCCAGACCCATGACCCTAGAGGCGTTTCTGGCACTGCCAGAGACAGAACCCGCTAGCGACTTCATCAATGGTCAAATCATTCAAAAGCCAATGCCGCAGGGAAAACACAGTACGCTCCAGCTAGAATTCTCGAAAGTTATAGATGCAGTTGCTAGACCTAACAAACTTGCGAGAGCGTTCCCTGAGCTGCGATGCGTCTGTGGCAAAAATACTGTCGTTCCAGATATTGCTGTTTTTACCTGGGAACACCTTCCTATTGATGACAACGGAGAGATTGCAAACGTATTCTCCATAGCGCCCGATTGGATGATCGAAATATTATCGCCGGGACAACGCTATCCAAGAGTCATTAAGAAAATTCAGTGCTGCTTGCAGCATGGCACTGGCATAGGCTGGCTAATCGATCCTAACGATAGGGCTGTCCTCATTCACCAGCCTGCAAAAGAAACCCAGGTTATTCTGCTTGACGAACCTGATAGCGCTTTACCCATGCCAGATTTTATGGGCGAGTTAACCTACACCATTGGAGATTTGTTCAACTTACTACGCGCTTGAGGGCGGCTAATCTCGCCCTTCAATCAGCTCAATCTTGTAGCCATCTGGATCTTCCACAAAAGCGATCACCGTCGTGCCGTGCTTCATCGGCCCCGGCTCCCGTGAAATTTTGCCACCCTGCTTCCGAATTGCCTCGCAGGTTGCGTAAATATCATCCACGCCTAACGCCACATGGCCGTAACCGTTACCCAAGTCGTAGCTATCCGTCTCCCAATTGTGAGTAAGCTCTAACACGGCCTGCTCAGACTCATCACCATAGCCGACGAACGCGTTGGTAAACTTGCCGCCGGGATAATCCTTTTGGCGTAAGCGTTTCATGCCCAGTACGTCGCAGTAAAAAGCTAGAGACTTCTCCAGGTCACCGACTCGAAGCATGGTGTGTAGTAAGCGCATTGCATTGATCCTCTCGTTGTGCCCTATTCTTTGATATGGTCATTTTGGCGTGAAAGCAAATGCTCGCAGCCATAACCAGACTAATAGATCATCGACAAACTAGGCGCATAGCATGATTGATTCCCTCGACACGGCGATTGAAGATATTCAGGCGAGAGAAATCCTTGACTCACGAGGCCGACCTACTATTGAGGCCGAAGTGTATTTGACAGGTGGGGCCGCAGGGATGGCCCAAGTGCCTAGCGGCGCGTCTACAGGTAGCTTTGAGGCGCATGAGCTACGTGATGGGGATAGCGATCGCTACAGCGGAAAAGGCGTCATGAAGGCGGTCGAAAACGTCAATGAAACCATCGCTCGCGAACTGGTGGGCTCAGATGCGTTTAACCAAATCGAAATCGATCGCACCATGATCGCGCTAGACGGCACGCCCAACAAAAAGAACCTGGGTGCCAACGCAATTTTAGCGGTATCACTCGCTACTGCAAAAGCAGCCGCTCAAGCTTCTGAAATGCCGCTTTACCGCTATCTCGGTGGCCCACTTGCAAATGTACTGCCCGTCCCGATGATGAACGTCATCAACGGCGGCGAACACGCAAGCAACAACGTGGACATTCAAGAGTTCATGATTATGCCCGTGGGCGCTAGCACCTTCCGTGAAGCGCTGCGCTGGGGCGCAGAGATTTTTGCGCAGCTCAGCAAAGTGCTGGATGCTAAAGGCTTGCTCACAGGCGTAGGCGACGAAGGTGGATTTGCCCCGAACCTAGGCTCCAACCAGGAAGCGCTAGATTTGCTGATGTCTGCAATTTCTGAAGCGGGCTACAAACCCGGTGAACAGGTGGCTTTGGCCCTAGACGTGGCGGCTAGCGAAATGTACAAAGACGGCCAGTACACCTACGACGGTGCGGCGCACTCCCCTGACGAGATGATTGACTATCTTGCCGGACTTGCCAGCAACTATCCGATTGTTTCGATTGAAGACGGCCTGCACGAAGATGACTGGGATAGCTGGAAGAAGCTGACCGAGCGCATTGGTGGCAAAGTGCAGCTAGTCGGCGACGATTTGTTTGTAACCAATCCTTCTCGCCTGCAAAAAGGGATTGAACAAAAGTCTGCAAACTCTTTGCTGGTGAAGCTCAATCAAATTGGCACGCTGACAGAGACATTGCAGGCGATTGATTTGGCTAAGCGCAATCAGTTTACCTGTGTGATTAGTCACCGGTCGGGTGAAACAGAAGATACAACAATTGCTGACTTGGCAGTGGCGACTCGCGCGGGTCAAATCAAGACCGGTTCGCTTTGCAGAAGTGAGCGCGTGGCTAAATACAATCAGCTGCTGCGGATTGAAGATGAGCTAGGTGCGCAGGCTGTGTATGCTGGCACGATTGGAATGGGGCCTAAGCGATAGTCGAGAAGCTCAAAATATAACGTTTAGGCAAACAATTGTATGAAACAAACCGTTCAAGACTATGCTGATCTTGAACGGTTTTTCATTTGTTGTCTGTGAGATATTGAAGATAGAACAATGAGTATTCAAACAAAGATGAGTGCGGCTTTATTAGCTGCTTTGGGCACTACTTTCGTCGCTCAGGCGGCTAGGGCGCAGCAGGCTTATACAGGCAGCGTGTTGGGTATAGAGTATGCGGATGGCGATCGCTGCAATATCACACTCATCAGTTCAGAAGGCCAAACTATCACAGAAGTCACCGACGCGCTAACCTGCGACTCTGTTCTAGTCGGCAACAGAATTCAAATTGTTCGAGATCTTGTTGCCGTAGAGGTGTTGCCGTCGCCAGAAACAGGCACGGTCACTCGGGTAGAGAATGGCGATCGCGCCTGCTACATCGGCCTTACAGATGCCGATAACAACACGTTTGTACAGTTTGCCGACTTCTCAATTTGCCAGCAAGACCTGGTTGGGGCCAGGGTTCAACTCACCTACGGCACCACAGATATCCTCGCCCGCTCTTGCCAGGGCGATGTAGACTGCGGCAGAACTGAGGCCGCAACAATTATTACGCAAGCAGACGTTATCGATAGGCCCACGACCGTGACGCCACCCACGACCCGCCGACTGTCCCGCCGACGGCCCAGCCCACTATCGGCAACCTTCCAGATGGCAACTATCGCTACTGGAACGGCGAGCCCACAGAAGGCATTGTTTCAGACGACATGCTTTTAGCCAGCGGCGAACGCACCCTGGTCGTAAGATTTAGAAAGCGGGGTAACAACTTCACCGGTATATTCGGCTACATCAGCGACGATGCCATTTGCGTGCAGGGACAGATTAACGAGGACACGGTAACGGGCATTTCAATTCAGTCGTCCCCGGGCCTTATCCCTATTAGCACGGGTGAAACGTTTGAAAGCTTTAATGCGAGCGATCGCCTAAAGCTCCGCCGAGGCCGTCAAATTGGCACAGAGACAATCAACGTCGGCGGCACCCCGCTGACGCTCAACGTTATTCGCTACAACAGCACCCTTCTCAATTTAGAAGGCCTCAACCGAATCAATGCAGGCACGCGGATACCGCCCCAAAGATGCTGAATCAGAGATGCTAGGTTCCCTCACAAATATTCCTCAGGTTAGATCGCTTCACAAAACGAAATAGTCGTATAATTAAAGCCGAGTACATCACCGTTACACTCGGTTTTTTGCTCCACATATCACCGCCTTCCTGGTGCCAGCATCTGCGGCATTCTCTCATTTTCTCTGCTTTGCTCTCTTCCGCTTCATCTGGCTTTTGAGGAGTCTTTGAGTATGTTGGCTAATATCAGTAAAAGTATTTTTGCTTGGAGTTCTCAGACGGTCACTACGCTCAAAGAGCGGAACAAAGGTGGCTGGCGCTGGATGGAAACCAAATCTGTGCCATTAGCGAGTCTCAATCGCAGCCTGTGGCGTAGCGCTGAATCATCTTCTAACTATTATCTGTTGCTTTTCTTCTCAGGAATGATTGCGACTCTGGGTCTATTGGCTAACAGTAGTGCTACCGTCATCGGTGCCATGATTGTAGCGCCGCTGATGGGGCCAATCGAAGGCATTTCTTTTGCGATGGTGATGGCGAATCGCAGGCTGCTGAAGCGGGCGAGTCTGTCTCTTATTTTAGGCTCGCTGCTGACTATCATCACGGCGGCGGTTATTTCTAATATTGTAGGGATTGACTCGCTGACAGCTGAAATTTCAGCTCGTACAAGGCCGACGCTAATTGATTTGGGCGTGGCGCTAGCAGCCGGTGCTACGGGCGCGCTGGCAAAGTCTCGCCGGGGAATTTCGGATGCGCTGCCGGGAGTTGCGATCGCAGTGGCCCTTGTCCCGCCTCTAAGCGTTGTTGGTGTGGGTATCGCTTTTGGATCTCAGCAAGTCTTTTTTGGTTCGCTACTGCTGTTTCTAACGAACCTAGCTGGCATTATATTCAGCGGTGGACTAGTCTTTTTAGCCCAAGAATATGGTTCTATTCAGCGAGCAAAGCGTGGTATGACGGTCGCTATCGTGACACTGCTGTGTCTTGGCATTCCACTCAGCCTCTCTTTTCAGGATCTCGTTCTTAAAAAGCAAGCTAGCATCACAATTAACGATGTTATTCGTCGTCGCAGTAAAACATTTGCAGACGCTAAAATTCAGTCTCTATCTATTCAAAGAGAAGGCAAAGAGATCATGGTTTATCTCGGGGTAGAAGCTGCACCAGGTAGCATCTCTGCCGATCAGGTCGATGTCGCTCGCACCTTACTTTCTCAAGAACTGGATCGCCCAGTATCACTACAGGTTGACGTTATTCCTATGGAGCGCTTCAGCAGTGATGCACCTGCGGTTGTCAAAAAGCCTTTGTTCGGTCGTAAAATCGCTCGATTGAGTCAGCCAACACAATAACAGTAGCCTACGCTAAACGCGAATTAAGCATCAATACTAAACAAGGCTCCAAAATCGTCATCGATCTGTTCTTTAGGTTCAAGAGCAGGTGGACTATCTGGAGCCTCAGCGATTTTTGCAGCGGCTAGCGGCTCAGCCTCACCGTGCAACCGCTCTGCCGTCTCATAAATATAGTCATAGTCGTATTGAATTGCATTGGGGTGTCGCAATACCGAAAACCCTAGCTCAATGATTTTATCGGCTGTAAACGATTCAATAATAAGTCCAACCATTCGCTGCGGATGAATTTTGGGCTGTTGAATAAAGTAATCACGACGCGCAAAAAAGTTCTTTTCATCTCTCGGTTTCACAATCCCGTGACGCTTATGCGCCTGCTGCACGGGTCGAATGTACTCACGCGTAAAGTCATCCTGGTTTGGCTGCAAATGATACAGTCGCTCATGCTGCGCCCAGCTCATATCAAACAACAGCTTCAAAATCTCAAAGCCCAAGATATAGCTCAGTACGCTGCTGTGTTCCTGAGTGCTGCCCATCAGCATCAGAGCCGTTTCCAAATACAAATCAGGCCGCTGCCGCGCATCTTGAACAGAATGCACGTACACCTGGCGAATATATTTTCTCACTGTCTCATCATCAATGGCCGCCTCACTGCGAAACCGAACCAGGTGCTCGTTCACCCGCTGCCGCGTATCTGCATCATCTACAATTCGTGAGAGCAGTCCTTCAGCCGTGTAGGCATCTAAAAATTCTGCCTGCTGAGCCGAGGGCGTTGCGCATACTAAATGGCACAGTGAAAGTACATAGCGACGTTGCTGCCACGGCAGGCTAGTGAGCCAGTCGCGCGCCTCGGCCGGCAGGCTAGAGAGAATAGGTATCGTGCTGTTGAGATCAAAATGGGTCATGGGTGGCAGGGCGATCGCGGCAGAAATCGTCACCCTAGTTTTCCCAAGTTACCGTTCAATCAAAAAATGTAGCTGCCTTTATACACGCCTCAAGGCTATCTATCGCTGTACCGTTCTTCGGCAAAAGGTTCGCCCCGTTTGTGATAGCCATTCCGCTCCCAAAAGCCTAGCTCCATTTCTTCTAGAAACTCCAGCCCATTAATCCACTTGGCACTCTTCCAGGCGTACAAATGAGGCACGACTAGCCGCATCGGCCCACCATGGTCAGCCGGTAGCGGCTCATCAAAAAGAGTATGGGCAAAAAAGTTCTCTTCAAGCGAAAAGTCTTCGAGTGAGAGATTTGTTGTATAGTCCCCATAGCAGTGCTGCATCACGTGAGCCGCTTGAGAATCGACTTCAATTGCTTTTAAGAAATCTGTGACCTTGACGCCGCGCCACTTCACATCTAGCTTGCTCCACGTCGTTACACAGTGAAAGTCAGCGGTGAACTCGCTCTGCGGCATGTCCATAAAGTCTTGCCAGGAGAACGTTTTTGGCGATGCCAAACCAGAGACTGTAAAGCGCCAGTCGTCTGTGCTGATTTGTGGCGTATCGCCGTAGGTGAGCACGGGGAATCCCTTGGCTAAGTGCTGACCCGGCGGAACGCGATCGGCTAGGTCGGCGCTGGGTTTTTCAAAGAATTTCATGATAGGGCGGTAGCAAAGGATTACCTTTCATTGTAGTGCTATGATCTCAACATTCGTTCAGCCTCCATATTTAGCCTCTGGGCCTATTCACAGTCAGCCAAGAGCAGTCCTATGACAGTTGCAGCTATCCGACCATCCACCAGTGTAGAAGTTGCTAGGGGCGATGTCTTAAGCATTCATCCAGATAGAACTTGGGAACAGTTTAAATGCCTGCAAAAGGGGTTTGAAAATGTCAAGCGCGTCAAGCTTTCTTATTATGATGGAACGGTTGAAATCCTCATGCCCGGGCAAGCACATGAGCTATTTAAAAAAATAATAGCGATTTTAATCGAACAGTTTCTAATCTCTAAAAGAATTGAATTTAAGCCAACCGGCTCAATGACAAGAGAAAAGGAAGGCGTTGCTTCTAGTGAACCGGATGAATCTTATGAGATTCAAGACTTTACGCTGGCAGTCGAGGTGAACTTTACAAGTGGTGACATATCCAAGCTAGCGCGATATCAAGCGCTTGGCGTTAACGAAGTTTGGATCTGGGAGGACGGTATTTTAGAAGTTTATTGTCTTGAATCTGATGGCTATGAAAGAGCCGAACGCAGTCTGATCCCTGCGTTTTCTAGATTGGATATGCAGCTGATGTCACAATGTATTCTAGTCGGAGAGACTTCAATGCTAGAAGCTATAGATAAGCTTTTAGGTGCGAGCTAACGCTGTCGATATTTCTCTAGTAGAGAAGGCAGTGTCTCAAAGCCTTCCATGCTCATAATAGGTGCGAGCTGGCGGCGGTACTTCTCTAAGGTTTGTTGGAATTTTTCTTCGCCTAGCTGACCTTGTAAAATGGAGGCTAGGCCTGCGGCCTGTCGCCAGTCTTCTGAGCCGATGCTGTCGAGCAGGTACATGGCCAGTGAGCTGTAGAAAACGGCTTCTTCAGAGTGCTTGAGGCTGTGTTGAGCTTCGGCCGTGTAAAGGGTGTAGAGTCCTTGAAGGTAGATGTTGCCAGAGCCTTTTACAGCGTCTGCGCCTTTTGTGAGAATGTCGAGGCCGTCTTGTGGGCGATCGCACATCACATACCCAACCCCTAAACTGTTATAAGCCAGTGCCTGAGACTGAAAGTCTCCTTGTTTTACAGCCAGATCTAGTCCTTGGTTCAGGTAGGCGATCGCCCCATCATAACCCGCCGCATCGCCTACATCATTCGCTCGCCCTTGCAGCACCAGCGCGTAGCCCAGATTCACCAGCGCATTCGCCTCACCTACCCTGTCACCTCTCTGCCGCGCCAAAATCAACGCCCGCTGACTGGTTGAAATACTCTCGCCATAGTCTTTTCGCAGCGCCGCATTCCGCGCCAGATGGCACAAATCTGCCGTTTCACAGGCCAAATCCCCCGCCGCTTGCGCAATCTCTAAAGCCTGCTCATAAAAGTCTTCTGCCTCATCTGCCCGACCCAGCATTTGTCGGGAATAGCCCAACAACGTCAGGATTCTCGCTTTCTCCTGAGTTCCCTTCTACCTGACTCAGCGGCTCACTAAAATAGTCCAGCGTATCTTCTAAATAGTCTCCAGAAAAAGAGGCAAACACGCCGCCGTAAAGCGGAAAATCGTCTCGCTGAGAAAAGGTTCTTAAAATCTGTAGCATGAGCTGAAAGCTGCCGTCACCCAGCGCCTGATAGCTTCGGGCTCCACCGCTTTTGAATCCTTGGGCGAGCTGCCCCCAAATCGCGGCAAAAATGATGGACGTACTATAAGAGAGCTGCTTGCCCGCTTTGGCGCTGTATGGCTGTTTGTCGAACCAGGTGACCAAGCTGCGCTGCAAAAAGTGTAGGGTGACGGCTAAATTTGCCCAGCTGGCTGTATCCACTGCCGTTCTGGTCACTGCGTCTATCGGCTCACCGTCTGTAAGCGTCGTAAACAGCAGCCGGGGCAATCCTTCCGACAGCTTTTTCCACACGGGCCACGGCCCTACGTCTTTTTTGGAACCAAAGCCAATGTTGCTGCCCTCAGACGTATAAATCCAGCTCACAATGTCGGGCTCTAATCGCTGATAGCTAGCGAGCCCTGCCATAATGCCTTGCGCCCAAGACTGCGTTTCCTCATCGGCTTCTAGCGCCTTGGCTAACTGCTTGAGCTGAACGCGATTGAGACTGTTGGGCTGATTGGGATCTATCAGATCTGAAAATACGAAAGGACGATCTGATGGGTCAGCTTCACTAAGGGCTTGAGCTGCGATCGCAATCTCTCCTGCTACCTGTCGATCCGTCTGCCCTTTTTGCCACTCGCTCTCAATTGTCTGTAGCGCTCGCAGTATTCGCCCCGCCTTCAGCGAACTTTCTAGCTTGGCCTCGGTCTCTGTAATGCGACTCGCGACGGCCCGCTCAAAAATTTCGCCCGTGCCCGTTTCTACGGCTTCCTCTAATTGCGATCGCACCTGTTCCTTAGAGCGGATGTTCCCTTTCAGCGTCTGCGTCACAATATCGTCAATTAACGCCAGGTACCGCTCAGACAAAGATCCGCTCACTGGTTCACTGCTCCCTATCAATAAATCCTGATACGAGCCTACTTTAACTGGGCAGTCTTTCACCACATCCAAAGGAGAATGCTACTTCATTAAAAGTACAAATGTACTATAATTGAACTAACGGACTCGCAGCGCCGCTTACCTCAATCACAGCACCTGCAAAAGGTTGTAAAACTATGGCCCTCAAAATAGTCCGCGCAAAGCACTCTCGGAGAATTTGGAAAATGGCAGCTCCCGGCATCCAAGAATTTCGCAATCAAGACTATGCTGAAGCCCTTCCTCTGCTGAAGGAGTCGGCTCATGGCGGCAGCGCCGAAGCCCAGTGTTTGCTCGGCAACCTCTACCAGCTTGGGCTGGGCGGTACAGACGTTAACGAAACTGAAGCGATGGGGTGGTACTACCGCTCGGCAAACCAAGGCTACAGCGTGGCCACTAACAATTTGGCAGGCATGGTATGGCCGATATCTCGTGAGGCCGCCAGCGCACTGTATCAGCTTGCTCGCCAGCAAGATCTTGACCACGCACCTGCGCTTAGCGCTTAGGCAGAAGATATCTAGATAGCCAGTACTAGTGTTGCGCTGTTGTCAATCAGCTTTGGCTGGCCTTCTGCGCAAACTGCGTCGTATCGGCCAAAGTACTGCTGCACTTCAATAGGCAGCTGAGGGTAGTCAAAAATGGCGTCACCGGCTGCTACGCTGGCCCAGAAGTCGCGGATGTGCGGCGCGTATTCTTTGGCCTGGTGAAGGCTAAGAGACAGCGGGGGCTCGGTGAGTAGTTTGAGGATAAATGGAAATGAGCGATCGCCCATCCATTCCTTAGACGTTTCTTGCAACGTCGGCCACTCCGGCACCTGCTCTATCCTCTGAGACTCAATTTTTAAATGGTGTGCGCCCGTCTCATCCGTTGTCAGCGACATCAGCCGGTACGGGTGGGGATAGCTCACCAAAGATCCGGTGGTAATCGCATAAAAACCCCCTGCCTGGGCAATATCCTGCACGTGCAGATGCCCCGTAAACGCCACGGGAACCTTCGCCGCCTGCAACCTTTTTACCAGCTCTGGTGCGTTGCTAATCATATAGCGCTGGCCCAGCTTCGTCTGCGACTGTCCCGGCAAATGCTCCAGCACATTATGATGCACCATCACCATCACAAACTTTCCAGCCAGTGCCTCAAGCTGCTCGTCTAGCCAAGCAAGCTGCGCCTCATCAATCAGCCCCGTCCCAATCTGCTCGCCTGCCTCGTCAAACGCGTTGGAATTTAGCCCGATTAGGTGCACGCCCGGTAGAATTTCCTGCTGGTAGTACAGCTGCTGATCGGTGTAGCCAAACTGCTGGTAGAGCTGGGGAAAATCAGCTAAGGCAATGCGGTCTTTGCCTTCTAACGAACTGCCCCACTGGCTCACCACGTCGTGATTACCTGGCACAACATAGGTCGGAAACGGTAGCTGAGAGAGCCGATCGACCATCCACTGATGATTTTCGCGCTCGCCGTGCTGCACTAAGTCGCCGGGTAAAAGCAAAAAGTCAGGCTGATCTGCAATGAGCTGCGTCAAAATTTGCTCAAAGGCTGGAATGCTGACTTCTACTAGGTGAAAGCGGTTGGGCGCATCCCATATCGTGTGCGGCAAGGCAATATGTAGGTCGCTGACAACAGCGAATTTGAACGTAAGGTTTGTCGGGAGGTTCATCGGATAAATTGAGGTGCAGGTGTGAGGAGCAGGTGTTTCTTAACGATTGTATTCGTTTGCACGTGTGAAGTTAGAGCCATCTGGTATGGTTGAGCCAACACCAAACCATTAAATACAAAAGCTAAGCCGTTAATGCCGCCGATATCGTGTAATCAACGGTTTGTTCTATGGTTTTATTTTCAAAAGACCGCATTTTAGTGCCGACAGACTTTTCGGAAAAGTCTTTGCAGGCACTGACGGAAACGATTGCGTTTGCAGATTCAATGTCTGCGGTGCATGTTGTACATGTGCTCAAGCCTTTGGAGGCTGTTGATCCAGGCGTGGTGTGGGATACGGTAGACGACAGCAGCCGCAAGGAAAAGGTGCAGGCGCTGTTTGATGAGAAGTTTCCGAGTAGCGAGTATCCTGGCCTCAATTTTTCGGTTGAGAAGGGCGATCCTACCGCTGAGATTATTGACTACGCAGAGAAAGAGAAAATCAGCCTAATTGTGATGCCGTCTCGGGGCCGCACTGGAATCTCTCGCTTCTTTATGGGGTCGATTGCCGAAAGGGTAATTCGCTTTGCACACTGCCCTGTGCTGGTGCTCAGACAGTAGCGCTCAAAACAGTAGCGCTCAAAACAGCAACGCTCAAAACAGCAACGCTCAAACCAGTAACGCTTAGGCCGTAAAAGTCGAGGCTGTTCTTTTTTCCTAAGCCGATTGGCTAGCTTGTCTATGCCTATCGGCTTTTTGCATAAGCGCTATCGGCTGTGCCTTTTGCGGCTTTAATATTGCCGAACTACATTGGAAATATCTTCTTTTAGGATACTTTCAATGATTGTTAAAGCACCTTCTGTTCCGTCTCAAACCCCATCTCCCAACGAACAACAAAACCACCGCGAAGCTCCATTGATGGGGGCTTTGCGGTGGTTTTGGAGATTTAGTCAGTTCTATGGTGAGTACACCGTGCGATCGCCCCAAGCGCGCCAGCAATGGCTAGCGCAGAGAGGCGAAAACAACGCTTAAACGTCTGTAGACACGGGTACAGGCTCTACCATGACCATCTGTCCAGACTGAAGCCGGCTCCAGTAATCTTTTAAATCGCCAGCGACTTCGTTGGAAAGGATGTAGCAGCCTAATAGGTTAGGAAATGCCATGCCCAACAGCAACAGGTCGCTGAAGTCGATAATGAGAGAAAGACTGGTGAGACAGCCTAAGAACGTACAGGTGACATAGATGGCTTTGAACACAATGGTTGTGTTCTCGCCGAATAGATATGTCCAGGCCTGAATACCGTAGTAGCTCCACGAAATGATGGTGGAGAATGCAAACAGGCAAACGGCAATGCTCAGCACGATTGGGAACCAGCTAACCACTGAGCCAAAAGCGGTTGCGGTCATTTCGACGCCGCTAAGCTCAGCGCCAGTATCGACTAGGTATGCGCCCGTGAGTACAATGCTGATCGCTGTGAGGTTGCAGATGATTACCGTATCGATGAGGGGTTCTAGTAAAGACACTAGACCTTCTCTGACCGGCTCATCTGTCCGAGCGGCAGAGTGTGCGATCGCCGCCGAACCCACGCCCGCTTCGTTAGAAAAGGAACTCCGTCGAATCCCTTGTACCATCACACCAATAAAGCCACCCACCGCAGCTTTAGGCACGAAGGCCTCGCTGACGATAGTGCCGATTGCACTAGGTACCGCAGCAATGTTGGTAACAATAACAGTGAGGCAAGCCAAGATATAAAGCACGGCCATTGCGGGGACGAGCTTTTCAGCGACTGAACCAATTCGCTTGATGCCACCGATAATCACGAAGGCTGAGAGGGCCGCAAGCACCAGGCCGAACAGCCAGGCAGGCAGGCCGGGAACAAGTCCAGAAATCGCCGCGTAGGCCTGGTTTGACTGGAACATATTGGCGCCGCCGATGCTGCCACCCAAGCAGAGAACGCTAAACAGAATCGCGAGGCCTTGCCCCACCGGACGCATGCCGCGAGCCGATAAGCCCTGGTTGAGGTAGTACATCGGGCCACCGAGTATCGTGCCGTCAGGTAGCTGCCGCCGATATTTAACCGCGAGCGTGCACTCTACGAACTTGCTGACCATGCCGCAAAGGCCGGCCACCGTGAGCCAAAACATTGCGCCAGGGCCACCGAGCTGAATCGCGATCGCCACACCGGCAATATTGCCCAGGCCCACCGTCCCGGACACCGCTGTTGCAAGTGCCTGAAAGTGAGAAACTTCACCCTCATCATGCGGATCGTCAAACTTACCCTGCACCACAGCAATAGCGTGCTTGAGCCCTCTGAAGTTGATAAAACCCATGCGGAAGGTAAAGAACACAGCGGCAACAAAAAGCCACAGCACAATAAACGGAAAGCCATTCTCGCCGCCTATTTTGAAGAACAGGACAACCGAGAGCACATCAACAACCGGCTGAAAAATAACGTCGGCTAGAGAAGAGGACGGTTCAACCGCGTCTTGAGCCATGGCGGCAGGGGCTGCGATCGCCATTAAAACCAGCAGCATTGGCAGCACCGCCCAGCCGTCCGGGCCGTTGCTAAACCATCTGGCAGATAGTCGAGTTAACCCAGCTACCCGCTGAGCGACAAAAGCACTCAGCACAGAAAGCGGTCTTAAGAAAGAACGTTTGTTTTCGATCATTTGTGTTCCATTATTATTTTCGCCACTACAAACTGTCGAGCCTGCCCCTAAAAGGAGCTGACTCAGCAAAAACAGGTGTTGTTAAATGCCAGCAAGTAAAGCCCTTGCCGGTTCAACGTACACCTTAAAACACCTGAAACCTAAACCAGAAAAGCAGTCATTTAGCCTTGCTCTTGATACCAAGCCTTCAATGCTACGCCGATGTATTGAAAACTACCACGCAGCCTTAACTACGTGCCGTCAAATTAGCTACGGCTCTGCGTAAATATCTCTAAAGGTAGAGTTTTCGTAAAGAAAAGCACACCTTTCTATAGAGGTTGATAAATATGCATCCCTACGCTTTTTACTGATTGATATCTGGTGTAACTGGCGTACCGTTTAGTGGAATCGTAGCGGCTTGGTCACACCGCCCAAAGTGAGCGTGCCACCGAGACGGAAAGTCTGCATCGATAAAGTTAATCTCAAACCGGCCCCAGTAGTACGTAGGCTCACCCTCGGCGTCTTCTCGATAGGTATCACAGCGCAGCGACGATTCTTTTTGAACCCAATAGCCTTGATACGCGCCTCTGCCGGTCGTTACGCCTGCTAATCCATCGATAAAAATGGTGCCCTCTTCCCCGTAGCTCCAGACGGCCGTTCGGTTGCGATCTTCTTGATAGACAACATCATCTTGTTCTGTTGTCCAGACTTCATCGGCTAATGCCCTTTGAGACACTGCCGCAGATAATAAGGTGCAGGCTGACAACGTTAGAATCGTGATGGCAAAGCCACGCCTTCGGAGTATCGCAACATTCTTTTTCATGGAAACTAGTAGCCGATGATATACCGGCTGTGATTAGGCAACAGCTTTTTCATTACTAAGGCTAATACAAGGCAGGTCACTATCATGCCAATGGTAATAAAGGGATACCACAGCCAGGGGCTTTCAACCGTAATGCCCACCACCCGGCGAAAGCTGCGAATGAGCAGCATGAGAAAGCCATGCGTGAAGTAAATAGCAAAGCTAGTAGAGGCTAAAGCGTTGATATACTTTGAGTTGAGATTTTCAAAGCGGTGCAGCCACACCATGAAGAAAAAGCAGAGCGCGACCTTTTGAAAAACCATCAGATCTAGGCCCTGAAAGGCTAGGAATGGTTTGTGGTAGTTGCCGATTTCACCGATGGCTGCTTGGAAAAAGGCCAGGGCGATCGCACCCAAAAGAAAGTAAATTTCTTTACCCTGTAATCTGTCGTAGATAGTCTCCTTTCTCTCTGAACACATAATCCCAAGCAGGTACACCGGCATAAAATAAGCCAGCGCCTGCAAAATGAAAATATCGTCTACCGGGCGATGAATAAAAAGGGAAAGTACAAAGAGAAAGAGCGTAATCATCATTTGATAGTTGAATCTCAGCTTGATAAAGGCCACGTGCAGCGGCGACATGAGAAACAAAAGCATGGCAAACGGGATATACCAGTAAGCCGTTAGGAACCCACCTGTGATGTAGTACTTAACCGCAGGGACGATGTAGCGGCTAATGAAGCCTGCGCCCTGCGGATCGTAAAAATCAAAATAGGAATCGCCGCGCAGCACTAACAGCGAAATCGGGACAATGGACAGGAGCGTGTAGGGCAGCAAAACTTTCTTGAGCTTGCTACTCACAAACTTTTTGAAGCTATAGCGCTTGTAGAAGATGTGGTGAAACAAAAAGCCAGAGATAAAAACGAAGAGAACCGTACCCCCTGCAATCAGATTTACGAACGTGCGCTCAGCTAGATTAAACGCGTTGATGTTGGCATCAATGGTATAAAAACAGTGGCCCGCGACGATAAAAATGATGGCGATCGCGCGAAAGTGATTAATGGAATTTAGAAACATAGATGCTATCCCTAAGCTGCTCAAACCCTCTGCCATAAAGGCTTTTGGGCTGAGGTCGGGCTGGTTTCAAGCCGTTCCCTACGTAAGCTTATAAACATCACTGTGATCTGGCACAAGCTTTATCAAAACTTTTTATACCAGATCTGCTTCCGTATTTAGCTGCTTTCCAAACTGTCGTCACTAGCCAATCTGGCGACCTAAAGCGCCAGCTATCTACTAGCTATCTAAAGCCATACCCGGTGCAAACTGTGCCAGTGGCTTTACCTTCCCGAGTACTTCACTCAGCTCGCTGTGCACCTTGCCATTCGTCGCCAAAATTCGCCCTGACTTAATCTCAAAAGGGCTCTGGTCATAGGCAGTCACCTGCCCGCCTGCCTCTTCTACTAAAATTGCACCGGCTGCGATATCCCAAGGCGACAGCCCGCGCTCCCAATAGCCATCGAGTCTGCCGCAGGCGACGTAAGCCAAATCCATAGAGGCCGCGCCCCCTCTACGAACGCCACGCGTAAGGTGCGTGAGGTGGCAAAATTCGGCATAGTTGTTGTCAATCGTTTCGCGGCGGTCGTAGCCGAAGCCAGTTACCAGGAGGCTATCGGCGAGTGCGCTGGTGCCTGAGACGCTGATAGGCTCACGATTGCAGGTTGCGCCCAGGCCTTTGGCCGCGCGAAAGAGATGGTTGTGTACTGGATCGAAGATTGCGCCAACAGCGGGTTTCCCGTTAATTAAAAGGCCCACCGAACAGCCGCAAAAAGGATATTGATGAGTGTAGTTAGTCGTGCCATCTAATGGATCTACGGCCCACAGAAGGCCTTCTGCTTGATTTTTGGATGCGCTCAAGCTGCCGGATTCTTCAGCTAGAATAGCGTGCTCAGGAAAATGAAGACGAAGAACAGAAAGGACTTCTTTTTCGGCGGCTTTATCTGCTTCAGTTACCAGATCGCCCGGGCGACCTTTGGATTGAATATTGGAGAGGTTGCCCCAGTAGTGTTGCAGAACTGCGCCGCCTGCTGAGGCAGCTTCGGTAGCAATGTCGAGAAAGCGCTGGAGGTCATCAGAAGAGTAAGTCATAGAAAAGGCGTTGTTGTTTCTACAATGTTTCAACGGTATCAACACTTTTTTGAAGCATTAACACCGTAGAAACCAGTAATAGCACCCCACCGTAGTAAGAGTGCTATTACACCACGTGCATACGAACGCGACAATTCTCTTCGTCGATTCTTGCTTAGTCTCTATTTAACAGCCGTCTGGCCCACAAAACGCGTGCGCACTCAGCACCTCTGCGTCACAGATATAGGCAATGCCCGCATAATCTTCAAAGAATTTCGCAGCGACCTCATCTGAAATCTTCAGGGCCATCTCTCGATTGTCAGTGAGCACCTCTATTTTGATATCTCCGTAAGCGGTGCTTGAAACAGAGGGTTGTCCTCCAGAGCGTACGTTGCGACTGCCTTTACCGCCAGCGGCCATCACTGTATAGCCGGTCGCTCCGGCCTGATCTATGATCTTGGCAATCTTCTTTAGCAGCAACTTTTCTGTGACGATGACGAGCATGCTTGCTGGCTTAGCCATGTATGTTACCTCTTGGTGTGTATTTGTTAAATTATATAGAAATTGGGAGGACGAGGGCGTCGCGCGCAATAGCGCTGATTTGACTGCCGGGTCAGTACGAAGTCCGGCAGTCATCGTAAGCCGTTTGGGATTAGCCGCCAGCCAGCGCTTGCGCCAGTCCGATGTAGAGCGGTATTCCTAATGCAATGGCAACCGGCGTGCCGATGGCAGTAGACGCGCCGATGTAGGCAGAGGGGTTAGCCGACGGGATACCAGCACGCAAAGTGGGTGGCCCAGAAATGTCTGAACTAGACGCCGCCATAACAGCTAAGACAACAACACCGCCAAGGCTAAATCCTGTTAGCTCATGGGCAATCATGCCGAGACCGAAGGCAAGAAATCCGTGGAACAGCGGTGCTACAAAAGCATACACAGCATACCATTGAGCCACTTTGCGCAGCTCGCCGAGCCGAGCGGTAGCTTCCATTCCCATAATTAGCATCAGTACCGAAAGCAGACCGCGAAAGAGAGGCTCGTAGAAGGTTGTATAAACGCTCTCTGGCTCGGTTAGCAGACCTAACGCAAGGCCGAGTAACAGTGCCGATAAAGCAGACCCTTGGAGGCTCTCCTTTACAATAGGCCACACTTTGACCCGTGCATTGTCGGTACCACGCCGCTTGCTGGTATAGATGCTAGCCAAGACAATTGCCGTGACGAGCGCAGGGATATCCATAAAGGGATAAAGGGCCGCAGACCAACCCTCGTATGGGATGTTTTGTGCTTCTAACATTGTTAGAGCGGCAGCAAAGGTAGAGCCACTTACCGCACCGAATAAGCCTGCGGTTGCAAGGCCATCCTCGACGTTGATTTTCGGCAGCTTACATAGTGTGTAGCGTCCGATAAACACAATAAGTATGCCTAATACCACGGCAAACAGTGCAGGTAATATCATCGCCGCAAGATCGGCATCGCGAATCTCCTGACCGCCGGTTAGGCCGACTTTTATCAGCAGCATAAACACAATGAACTTGTAGACCGGATCTGGAATGGCTAGTTGGCTACCAACCGCAGCAGCGACCATACCGCCAATTAAAAAGCCAAGCGTTGGGGACTGTAGCTGTCGCTATAAAACGCGTTATGAAATCGGATAGAAAATCCATGTTGGAACGCCTCCTTAAGATTGTAATAAGTGAGCTTTGAAAGAGCTGAGAAAAGTAAAGGTGAAGCGCTTCATCCTTACAGCACAGGTGTTACGTAAGAACCTGTTGACAGGATGGCCAGAGGTGGCCGTTCTTAAAACAGGACAAGAGAGCAAAGCTGTCCCGTACCGTTTTTCATAGATATACGTCTATGAAGAATCAAATCTGTATGTGTTTAAGTCTATCTTGAAATGTGTTCCGATTTGCGCTGGCCGTTACAAACCGGAATTGCAATGTTAAATGTGAATGATAAGGTTTTCTTTTGTTTGACAATATTCGATATATCTCTGGCTAATGTAAATTGCAAGCACATTTTTGCCTGGTGGCGTTCATCAATGTCTAAAGATTCTTGCTTTCTGAACGATAAGTTCTTCTTGTTGGAAGCATCACGGACGCTTACGAATAAGGGCGAGGTACTCTATTGCTCTAATGATAGACTTAAACCTATCAAGTATTTTTTTAAGATAGATTTTAGTCTATCTTAAAATTTATCTGATGATTGCTATGTCCATTGACCTGAAAAGGTTTCAGCAGCATTGGCGTTCGGTGCTGGTTCAGTGCCCAGATTTGGTTAAGGGCATTTCTCCTAAACAGACAGTCAAGTTCTCTCCCGTCTCAAGATTGTTTATCTTTTTACACTGTTGATATTTAAAGGCAGTTCATAATGCTCTCAAACATTGATCATTTTTTACCCGGTGCATCGCGGCTACAGATGCCTCCACTTTTGGCCATAACGCCGGAATCAGAGTATGGCTCTTGGGTGCTAGCTGGTGTGTTGCTAACGCTGGTTATCGTCTACGCGGCCAGTAAGCTAGGTGGCGAACTCTCGAAACGGCTAAACCTGCCGCCTGTTTTAGGAGAACTTGTCGGTGGCGTCATCGTTGGTATCTCGGCGCTTCATCTGTTGGTGTTTCCTGAAACCGGGGCGACAGCTGAAGGCTCCGTTGTGATGGATCTGCTGCAATCTTTGGGCGGTCTAGATGCAGCGGCTGTCACTCATATCTTTGAAAGCCAAAGTGAAGTGATCTCTGTGCTGGCAGAGCTAGGCGTGATTGTTTTGCTGTTTGAGATTGGATTGGAGTCGGATCTTAGGGAACTCACTAAGGTCGGCTATCAGGCTGCAATTGTGGCGGTTGTCGGAGTCGCTGCGCCCTTTTTACTAGGCACGGTGGGCTTAGTGATGCTGTTTCATAGCCCCGTCATTCCAGCTATTTTCGCGGGTGCGGCGCTGACGGCAACCAGTATTGGCATTACCTCTAAAGTACTTTCGGAACTCGGACATCTGAAATCAACCGAAGGGCAAATTATTGTTGGCGCGGCGGTGATTGACGATGTGTTAGGCATTATTGTCTTGGCAGTTGTGGCTAGCCTAGCGAAGACGGGTGAGGTTGACTTACTCAATGTCGTCTATTTAATTTTGAGTGCGAGCGGCTTTCTGCTGGGCTCGATTTTTCTCGGTAAGTTCTTCAACTCTAGTTTTGTCGCGATCGCAGACAAGCTACAAACTCGAGGAGCGCTACTCATCCCGGCTATTACCTTTGCCTTCGTCATGGCCTTTCTCGCCAACGTGATTCATCTAGAAGCGATTTTAGGTGCCTTCGCCGCTGGTCTTGTGCTAGATGAAACCGACAAGCGCAAAGAGCTCGATCAGCAGGTAATGCCCATTGCCGATTTGCTGGTGCCTATTTTCTTTGTGACGGTAGGTGCAAAAGCCGACTTCGGCGTACTGAATCCAGCCGTTGCTGAAAACCGAGCGGGACTAGTGATTGCGGCATTCTTGATTGCAGTAGCGATTATTGGCAAGGTGATTACAGGTTGGGCTGTGTTTGGCAAACCCGGTATCAACCGGCTCGCTATTGGCGTCGGCATGATTCCGCGCGGAGAAGTCGGCCTGGTATTTGCTGGGATTGGCTCGGCCAGCGGCGTTTTGGATAAGCCGCTAGAAGCTGCCATTATCATGATGGTGATTTTGACCACGTTTATAGCACCGCCTCTATTGCAGCTTGTATTAGATGAGCCGGAATCACTCACGTCTGTAGAAGATGCTGTACTCACTCCAGTCGAATAGATTATCTAACTCTCTGATACCGGAGCGCTAGCGGCCTACCGTTTGCTCGTAGCGCTAGCTGATCCAGTGTTTCTCCTTGGGCCAGCTAGCGTACCTTCCAAAATCTCCTAAAAGTCAATGTTGTATTCTATGCGGATGATACTCTCATCTAAGTTAGAAGATCCTCGAAGATTTAGACTGTCGGTGAAGCGATATTCTACGCCTAGCTGAGGGGGCGTGTCGCTATTGAGGATCTCTAAGACACTGATGTCGAAGCGGTTGCCGATGCCAGCGGTTGCCTCTACACCAATGCCGATGCCGACCGAGCTGTTGGGAGAGGTATCTGTTGTTGGAAATACGCTGAAGGATTTTAGGCCGACGACGTTGGCAACGGTGTTGCCAAAATTGGCCAGAGTGCCTGCGCCTAAGAACCCGGTGAGCTGAGTTAAGGAAGCTGTGGTGAGATCGGAGTATGCGCCTCTGCCGAGTAAGGCCAGTAGCTCGCCCTGTGAGCGAGAGCCGTCGCTGCTAGTAATTGCTAGATTATCAACAATTTCACTGGCTGGCCCCTGCGCGATCGCATTTACTCTGATGAATTCAACTTCGCCCACGGTTTCAACGCTGGCGCTGACCTCTGATTCAGCCGTAGCAAAGCCGCTGACAACAGGCGGGGCAGGTTCAGCTTGGCGATCGCGCACCCGAGCTTTTAGCGCTACATCTAAAATAGGATCAAGTCCATTCTCAGGAATAAATGTTGCCGTATTAGGTGCATTTTTATCTAAACGAAACTGAGTAGAGAACAGATTGATCAGGCCCGACTGTAGCGCAATGGTGCCCTCAGGTTGCAGATTGGTCAAAGTCCCATTCACCACGAGGCTTCCTAGTGCGGTGAGGTTGTACAAAGGCCTGCCAATGATGTTAAGGCGATCGCCAAACGCTATTTCTAGATTTTGTAACGCTACATCGTCCGCAAATCCCTTAGGCTTCTCCTCTACAAAATCCTCGGGCTCTAGCCCTAAATACGCTACTCGATACGGACTCACTTCTTCTACCGCTTCGAGTTCTGATTCCTCGGTAGGCAGAGCAAGCGAGCCCACTTCGCCCAGCAGCCTGTTTGCAAACACCTGTCCATCATCAATTTCGATGCTGCCGCTGATAGTAGGAGAGAGTGCAGCCCCTACGATTAAAAGCCGCCCTGCTAATACGGCCTCTATCGCATTGTCGTAGTCAACCGGGAGATCGTTTAGCGCGATCGCGATACCACTTGCGCTGCTAACTGGAACGCTCGCTGGGCTACCTAACCCGGCTCTTGTTAAAACAGACTGGCCCGAGGCTAAAAGCGGTAGCTGGCCGCTTACAACCACCTGGCCGTCCCCCATATTTGCCTGTAGCTGTTGAATGCCGACCTGCGTTAGGTCAAACTGAATATCGCCGTTGATGTTAGTGAAGTCATCCTCTAGAAAAGTGCTGCTAACAAGGCCTTCTCTAACGCTAGCTTGACCCACAACCATCGGAGCCTGCAAGCTACCGTCTACTTGAACAACCACTTCGCCCGTGCCGCCTTCCCAACGCACCCGGTCTTCAGTGAGGGTGTTGATAAAGTCGAAGCTGTCGCTGGGGATAGTTGCGATCGCCTGCACGGTTTCAACCGGCGGACGTATCACCATAAAAGGAAACGCATACAGCAGATTCCCTTCTACCGTAATCGGTTCATCCGTCGGCTCAAGCGCAGCCTCAGCGGCCAAAGTGAGTTCGGAATTACGATAGCTGAAGTTTGCATTCGCGCGGTCTAACGGATATTCGCCCAGCTGAGCCTCAGAGATTGCGGCGCTACCTTCGAGAACAGGATTAGACAGACTGCCATCAAAGTTTGCATTGATATCTAAGTCACCCGCTACGTCAATGGGCAAAGGATAAACGAGTTCTGCTAGCGCTATCGGTAGGTTTTCAACATTGAGCTGGCCTTCTAGACGCTCTACGTTTGCAGTAGCCGTGAAATCGACCTGCGTCTCTCCTGCATCAATTGTGAAATTGTCTAGAGAGAACGTTTGCTGCTTAATATCACCGCTAATAAGAAACTGATTGGGTGGTGTATATGTGCCCCACTCCCAGCTACTGCCTTGAAGGTTGAAGTCGGCAGTAAGATCTGCGGGAGAAAGAGAATTTCCAGCAACTTTAATTGCGCCCGTAAATTCGCCTTCTAAATCTTTTAGAGGCGGTACGGCTAACAAACCGGAATCGTCAGGCGTCTCTTCTGGCTGGCTTTCTGCAAAGGCGACAAAGCTTTCCAAACGTTGTAAAAAAGTTGTTTCCGGTAGCCCGACTGGCTGCGTAACTAAATCAGCTGCCGAGCCGCCAGGGGTAGCCAGCGAGCCAGGCCCAAGCGCGCTTAAGTCTAAGCTATCGACAATGGCAACTAGATCTTCAATTTGGCCTCGGGGAATGGTGAGTTCGCCCTGATACTGAATGTTGGGAGCTAAGGTTGCGCTGCCGGTTAACAGATACTGGCTATCGTCAAAAAGAAGTTCGCCCTGGTTGAGCGTGGCGGTGCTGTTGGCGTAGCGAAAGCTTGCAGAGGCTTGCTGAGCTGTGAGCGGCTTAACTGCTGGATCGGTAACCACTAGGTCACCCTCTACAACAGGATTAGAAAAGTCTTGCAAGTTAGCGTCTATGCTTGCTGTCAAAAGGCCTTTCAGCTCGCCTAGTGAGTCTCTTAGTCCAGAGGTAGTAGGCGGCTGAATATTCAGAGCACCCAGCGGCAGCTGAATGATGTCGGCATGGAGCTGTCGGTTCGCCTCTCCGTAGCCTCTGACGATGAAGTCCTGGTTTTGAACCTCAAAAGAGACTGGCCAAGCGTTTTGATCGACCGCTAGCTGAATTTGATCCTGCTGCCCCTGCAAGTTAGCGCGGCCACCTTCGGATAAAGATAGGGCAATTGGGCCAGATAACGGTTCAAACAACAGCTCGTTAAGTGCCAGGTTGTTGACTCTCGCGTTTCCTGCAATGCGAGGGTCGTCTAGGGTGCCGGTGACGCGACCATTAAAGCTAGTGAGGCCTGCGACCTGAACGTATTCTTGAGCAGTAGGCGGCGCAAAGTTGTTGAGCGGTGCAAGATCGAATGAGCGCAGGTCAACGTTTAGGGCAAGATTGCCGATAGGAACAGATTTGTTGAAATCTAAACCGATGGTGCCGTTGGCATCAATGCCAGGGGCTGAGAATGAATCGACGACGAGGCGATTGCCTTCAAATCCAAACGCCGTCGTCCAGGTGCCGCGCTCAATTACAGACCCGCCCGCCCGGTCTACAGAAACTTCAGCATTGGCGACCTGCGCCGTCCCATCCGCTTGAATCTGACGCAAATCAAATTCGTCAAACTGTCCAAATATATTCACATCGGCGCTTAATAGCCCTGCTACCTGAACGGCTTCTTGAGCAGAAGGCGAGGCAAACTCGTTCAGCGGTTCTAGGTCGAATGAGCGTAGCGCCACGTCTAGATCTAGCGCATCAATCGGAATGTTGTTGTTGAAGTCCACGCCAATCGTACCGTTCGCACTGATACCGGGGGCGGTAAATGAATCAACGACGAGGCGACCCTCCAAAGGAGAGGCTCCGCCAACGCCTTCAAATCCAAACGCCGTTGTCCAGGTGCCGCGCTCAATCACAGACCCTCCGACCTGATCAACATAAACTTCAGCGTCCGCGATCGCCGCGCTTCCCTGCGCCCGAATCTGACTTAAATCAAAATTCTCAAACTGTCCAAAAATATTCACATCCGCGCTTAGCAGCCCTGCCACCTGAACAGCATCCTGAGCAGTAGGCGAAGCAAATCTGTTCAATGGCGCTAAATCAAATGAACGAAGGGCTACGTCTAAATCCAGCGCGTCAATGGGAATGTTGTTCTCAAAGTCCACGCCGATGGTGCCGCTAGCATCAATACCGGGGGCAGTAAATGAATTAACGGCAATGCGATCACCCTGCCACTCAAATGCCGTTCGCCATGTTCCAGGATCGATCACAGACCGGCGCGTATCGTCTACATACACCTCAGCGTTCGCAATCACCGCCGATCCTTCCGCCTGAATGCTCTCTAAGTCCAGCTCATCAAAACGACCCGAAGCCACAACATCTGCGCTTAGCAAACCCTGAGCCTGAGTCGTAAACCGATCAATCGGCACCTGAGCAGTAGAGGCCGTCGCCTGCCAAGTCCCTTCATCTAATCTCGCAACCGCTTCTGCGGTGACGATGCCTTCTTCCACGCGCAGCCGCGTATTATCTAAAGCAACAACATTGTCAGCAAACGTTATTTCGCCCTGACCTGGAAACGTTGAGTCTGATAGCTGCCACTGTGCGAAAGCCGTGGGTGACTCTAGAGAACCTGCCGCTTCTATGTCTGCGGTAAGAAAGCCAATCACAGTATCTTCTGGTAGCTGAACGCCGAACGTTTCAGTGAAAGGATCAACTTCTAAATCAGCCTGTGCCGTGAGCTGAAACGTAGGATTAGATAGGTCGGTTAGGTTCGCTCCACCGCTGGCGGTAACGCTGCCGCCGTCTAGCGTCACCAGGCGAAGCTGCGTGAGGTCAAGCTGAAGGGGAATTCGCTCTGGATCTTCAGCGATCGCCTCAAATAAAGGCTCATCTGAAACCAATGAGAAGTCAGCCACCGCCGTCTCAAACCCCAGCTTATCAACCAGTACGGGCTGTAAGTTCGCCAAACGCCCCTTCACACGCGGATCTTCTATCTCGCCCGTTATCTCAGTCGTAAACTGAAACCGTCCGCTCGCGTCAACCGGCAAATCCAAATCAGCAAATGCCTGCACCTGCTCAATCGAAATCTCAGGAATTTGAGCCGTTAAATCATAGCCCTCATCTACATCCACATCACCCGAAGCGATCAGCGCAATGTCACCAACCTGCAAGCCCGTGTCTTCAATCGTGACCCGCTGCCCCTTGAACTTCATGCGGCTGCGAATATCGCTAATTGGCTCTGGCAGCTGAGCCACCTTCACTTCGCCCGCTTCCAAGTCAACCGTTCCACGAACATCAACCGCCGATTCGTCGAGCTTGTTGTCTTCGGTAAGTGCGGCCTCTACTTTTAAGTTGCTGTTGAGCGTGCCTGAGCTGATGCCCACGCTATCGGGCAGCAGGAGATTGAAACCGACTGTTGGGAGATTTTGCGATCGCACACTCGCCTTCACCGCCTTCTCCTCTAAGTTCGCCTTGCCCTTAACATCAAACTCGCCCGCTTTGTCCTCACCGCTCAGCTTCCGGTTCAGTTCGAAGTCAACCTGCTCCGACTCCTCTCCATAAAACGAAATCAGCACGTCCGTCCCGGTCGCTTCCAACGGCTCTCTCGGCACTGTTCCCCCAGACACCTCAGACGCCTCAGACTCCTGCTCATAAAGCGAAGCCACCAGCCGCGCGTCCTGAACCTCAATTGTCTCAATATCTAATGTAATCAGCGGCTCTTTTTCCGAAGGCTCAGGCAAACCAAGCTCTAGCCACTGACCGTCTTCTGACTGCGCTAGCGATACATCGGGCCGTATGAAGGTAATTTTGGGCCTAAGGCTTTTTTGAAAAATGAGCGATCGCAAGTCCGCCGTCACATCTACCTTATCTACTACCGCTGTAGACTCGTCCGTTGCAGTTGGCGGCATTGTCGTCGTGCCTAGCCTCACGCCCCAAAAGTAAAATCGCTCTACGTTACCTAGCTCAACCGGCCTGTCGATAGCCTTTTCAATTTCGTCTTCTAGGCGAGGAAGGACGGTTTCATTAATGATGCGATCGCCCCAAATCACGCCGACAACACCTACCGTTGCCGCCAAAGCACCCACGCCAATACCCGCCCTCAGCAAAAAACGACGCAGGCGGTGCGGGCGACGCGGCGGTGGCGTCGGCTCTAAATTCTCTTCAGGACTTCCCTCGACGCCCTCTCTCTCCGGGGTTTGTTCTGAAGAATTAGCTTCGGGCGAACTCGGCATGACTCTTAGAGCGTTAAAGGGCTATCAACTGCCATGCAGTGTCTTTACATACTACTAGGCACAGTGGCAGCGCTCAGAAAGAAATCTCTGTGCGTAAGAGAATATGCCTAAAAAGCGAGGCTATAAAAAGTCTCTTCGCCTGAAAACACACAAAAATTCCTGCGGCAAGAGAAATCACCGCAGGAGTTAGTAAGTTGATGAATTTTTACAGCACGCGATCTAAATAAAATGAATCACTTTCACGCACGCTGCGCAATAGCTCTAGGCCATGCCGCTTGCAATAAGAGCGCCTAGACCGACTAAAGCGATCGCAATTTGCTCTTTTAGCTGCTGACGCTCAGCTTCAGGGGAAGGTGCTTGTGCAGAAGCTACAGCCACTTTTACTTTCGACTGATTATGAGAAGCATTACGCATATTTAATATCCTCAGTTACGATTCTGAATGGCCGTGCCACCGTTGGCCTTACGGCCTAAAAGCCTTCAAGCATCCCAAAAGAAACGCTTGCCGTGTCCTAAAAGCTCAAAAAGAGAACCCCTTAAGACGCCACTCAGTTGTCTATGTACTAACAATATATGAATAAATGTAACTAGTGTGAGTGTCTTTAGATACATTTTGCAAAAAACGGGTAACAATCCTTCGCAATCAAGCACTCTAGCAATTATTAAATGAATATAGAGGATTAGGAAAATAGCACCTATTTAGTTAGTCCCAAGTTTCTAAGGCTGATGTCCAGGTGTCGAGGCGGCTGGTGACTTGCGATCGCCTAGATTCAAACGTCGCTGCAATCCAAATAAACACAAGACCCAGCACGATTCCAATTGCCCACAGCAGCAGAGAATTTGCACTCACAAATAGCCACAGCACCCGAATCACCTGTAGTAAAAAGGTGCCGGTACCCACATACAAAAATGCTCTTGTCTTTAGCACCAGCCCTGCAAAAATAAGTACGATGCTCAGCGCTACGGCGATAGCGGCATATAGCAGCATAGGATTAGAAACCTCAGTTTGATAGAGCGCCGTAGCACCGATGAGACCACTGGCTAACGTTCTCATCCAGTGACGCTGCTGCCGCTTATCGAGTCCTTGAAAATAAGGCTCTATTTGAGCGACATACAGCAGCGTTATCGCTATAACAAAAAGTTCGATAGGATCTGTTGACCAGCCTCTTTCGTAGAGGTAGCGAAGTAGCGCCCAGTCCAACAACAATATGCTCAAGTAGCTCAAGCGAATTTGACTGCGCTGCTTTGCCATCCACGCGTAAAATGCACCGACAATTAGTAAGCTTTGGGTCGGCACTCGGTAAGTTAGCGCAACGCCTAATACAGAGAGCGGTAGCCACAGTGAGAGTAGTCGCCACGGGCGCAGCGGCCATCCTAAGCGCTCCCATGGCACTGAATATAGAACAAGGCTTCCGCCACACGCGACGATGCCGCCCCAGGTGACTAGGAACATTCTGTCGGGGAACCACACGAGGCGGTTATGCGCGGCGCAAAAGAGAATGCTAAGGATGCCGAGGCTTGTCCAGATGGAATAGGTAGAAAAGAACAGATTCGGCGTCCAGCGGCGGTTGCCGTTAATGAGGGCGTAGGCGGCTGCAAGAACAGTGGTTGCTGTCCAGAGGGTGATGCCTTTGGGCTGGCTGAGTCCGGCAGTTGTAGCGAGAAGAATAAGTAAGCTGCTCAGTAGCCAATGGGCGTTGGCGACACCGCGTAGGCCTTTGGCTGAAATTTGAAGGTAGCGAAGGAGCCATTTGCTGAGGAACTTGTGGATAAAGGCGATCGCTAACGTCAATAGCGCCAACAAAGTAAATCCATCGCCCGCCGCGCCGCCGCTAGCCTGCATCATGCGATAGATCAGCAGCTCGTAGGCACCGACTGAAAGGGTGGCCAAGCCGATATAGCTCAGCAGGTTGAGCGAAGATGCTCTACGGCCAACGCCGATGGCGATCGCGCCTGCAAAAATCGTAAACAGCCCCGTATCCGAGCCAAAATAGCTATGCCCTAACAACACGCCCAACAGAGCAAACACCAATGGAATGCCGTGCCAGCTTTGTCGATAAGGCGGTCTGCGCAGCACCCACACATCCGCCGCCACCTGAGCAGCAAAGCCCAAAGCCAAAGTCGCGACCGCAATACCCGCAGCATCTAAACCCCGCAGCGCTAGTCCCAAAACAACAATAATTTCAGTTGCCCAGGCCAAGCTCCAGTAGCGCCACTCGGCAGGCTGATTCCGAATCGCTTCAAACAACGCCGCCACCAACAAAACCATCGCAGCTAAGACATAGCGCAGGCCCGAACCCTGAACGTTCACCGTGTAAAAGAGTGAATAAGCCGACGGTGCAAAACCATAAACAGCTTGAGAGAGTACCAGCCACGCTACACCAGAGCCCCATAGGAGAAGGCCGCCCATCAAAATCAGACTCCAAATTTGAGCGGCGCGCTGATAAAGCTTTGACAAGTCATCCGAACGGCGGTTTAGCTTTCGTTGCACCAGCCACAGACCCCAAATGGCAAAGGCCCAAACCAACATCATGCGGCCACCGCTGTCGCTCATTCGCATAATCAAGCCGTACCAAAGGCCACTCGTCACCAGCGATAGAGCAGCACCTACCGTGAAAAATGTAGCGACCAAATTTCTCAGAATTCGGCTGTTAAAGCTCATACAGACGGTGGCCACGGCAAAGCTGATAATCTCAGCGGGCCAGCTTGTCATCCAGGGCGCCTGTAGCACTAGCGCGACCATAGCAAATGCTGCCGTTTCTTTGGGCTTTAGAGCCTGACGATGGTTTGCAACAAAGGTAAGAACCATCGGTATCGATAGCCACTGATAGCCTGGGGAGCCGTTCCAGCTCGTAAGTAGCAGCCAGTAGCCCACGCCAGCAAGTAATAGGCCCGCGTGCCAGGTGCTGAGTCGCCAGTGCTCGGTGCGATCGCTCAAATGAATCAGCAGTTCAGCGATCGCCCCACCTAACAACACATAGGCCCATAGCTTCACGTCCAAAGCCGGGATTAAATAGTCAATCCACGCGGCCACTGCCAGCAGCCCGACGCCATGCGTTAGCGTCACCAGCTCAATAGAAGACCGGCCTTGAGTAGATCGACGCCGCAATACTGCAATCAGTACCCCGGTAGAAATTAACAGATTAGCCGCTGCCGTAAAGCGATTGCTAGATCCCATTAAAGTCAAAGCAGCTCCGGTAGCCAGCGCCACATATTCTGTTGTTTGTGAAAGCTCAGCCTTGTTCCACTGACGCAGCTTTTTCGCAAAAAACAATAGGCCCAGAATGAACGGAAAAAAGCCGATGCTCATCCATTCGTAGCGACTAATGGGCACTGAAGAGAGCTGGGCCGATAGTCGGCTAAGTACGGTGTCTCGGGTTCCTGGCGGAATTAAACGCGCGCCGATCCAGTAGGTTTGGGCTGCGATCGCCACCAGTGCTAATAGCGATTCTTTGCGCCAGTTCGCCAATAGCAAATCCCAAAGTAGCCAAAGCGCCAGTAAGCTCACGCCGACCGCCTGCAAAGGTGGCGTTTTCGCAACACAGACGGCCCAGCCGATACCTAGCAAAGCAAAGCCAGCGACTGCCTTTGGCTGCTGCTTTACCTTCCGTTGAGTGAGCCGCACTATCAGCCAGCCGCATATTCCTGCTGCGAGACCGAGCTGATCTAGCGGTACTTGCGCAATCACCAGGCTGCGGAATAGCAAAATAGAAATGGCAAGGCCAACCGTCATCACGTCGAAAGAAAGCAGCCTTGAACGCGTCGATCCTTCCACTGATGTGGACTGCTTATCTTGATAAGTTAAGTTTGCAGCGGTGCCTATCGTGCCTAAATAGGTCGCAATAATCGGCCAAAAAGTAGCGCCGCTCGCCAACCATCCCCAGTGCAGCCAGCTCAACCCGATTAAGTTGAGCTGATTGGAGCGATGGTTCAACAGCTTCAGCGGTAGGCAGCTCAGCAAAAGCGCTGAAAGCCCACCCACACCAATACCCACCGGACTTTTCAGGATGCCCAGCGCGTCCATCATCCAAAAGTTAATCGGAATCAGCAGCAGCGTGGTCAGCGTCAGCATTCTAGCCGTCGCCTGAAGCGTCTCTTTTTGCTTTGTCCAGGTGCTCGCAACCCAAAATGCCAAGGTGTAGGCAAGCAAAACCGAATACTGGCCAACCGATGAGAAGGACTGCCATTGACTCGCCGCGAGCAGGCCTGAAGAAACAACAACTAGGAACACGCCTAGAAATAGCAGCCAAATGACGCTGATTTCGTCTAGAAGCGATCGCAACGACCGCCCGACTTTTCGGCCCAACTGTCTTCCCTTTGGCTTGCGAGCTGGCGTAACCGGCTCGTCAAAATCCCTAACCAGCTCAGGCGCAGCGTAAGGCGGCAGTGCAGCCTGTTCAACTTGGGCAACCGCAATCGGCTCACTCATCACTTTAGCGAGCTGGCGAACCTGCCATTCTTCTAACAGGCCCAGCTGAACCCAATAGTCTAGGCCTTGTAGGATGTGCGATCGCCTGTCCTCAGAATTCAGATTCAGTTTAATATCGAGCTGCATAACCAAACGTCCTTAGCTGGCCCCAAGCATACGCGCATCATCCGGACAATCCTTCCGTTAAGAACCAGATTTTTGAATGGCACGCCGTTTTTAATATTGATTCGGCATTAATTTGATCGAAAAAGGCACTGAAATCATCGCGATCGCAGTGCCTTCTATCTTATTTAGATTATTCTAGAAAACCCTCTATTGAGCATTAGGAACGCTTTTGGTAATACACCTTTTGCCCCTCATTAGGCACATAAATGCACTCTCTCGCAGAATTCCACACACTCGTCCAAATCGACTCCTTAGACTCTCTAAAATACTCTCCCATAATGGGCTTAATCGCCTCAGTCGCATCCTTGAGATGGTAGTGAGGCATATTCAAAAACACATGGTGAGCAACGTGCGTGCCAATGTTGTGATGAATGCCGTTAAAGATGCCGTAGTCGCGATCAATCGTTGAGATTGCGCCTTTGAGAAAATACCAGCTGTCGTTGCGGTACCAGGGAATATCAGCCTCAGTGTGATGCAAAAACGTCACTAAATCTAGCCAAACAACAAATACCAAATACGGCATGATGTAGTAGTTAAGCAAAAAGAGTGGGCCGATTGCAAAACCGATCCAGGCGAGGAAAGCAACAAACAATGCTATGCAGGTGGTGCTAGTGATCACGTCCCATTTTTCGTTGGGGCGAAAGAGCGGGCTGCTGGGCAAAAAGTGAGAACCTTGACGACCTGGAGAACGAAAGAACAGATAAAACGGATAGGCAAACAAAAAGAGTCCAAAGCGAAGTGCCTTAGCCGAGGGGCTCATTTCTTCGTAGGTATCTTTAGAAATGGGATACCAGCTTTCGTCCGTATCAATATTGCCCGTGTTGGCATGGTGCGTGCGGTGGCTGATGCGCCAGCCGTGATAGGGCACCAAAATCGGCGTATGGCTGAGGTGGCCAATTAGGTTATTGAGCCACTTGTGCTTAGAAAATGAGCCGTGGCCACAGTCGTGACCGACCACAAACAGCGCCCAAAACATGGTGCCTTGCGCCACCCAAAAGAGGGGAAAGAACAGCCAGGAGTTGATGCTATAGGCTGTGGCATACAGCCCAGCAATAATGCCTATATCTAGAAAAAAGTAGGATAAGGAACGTGCGGCAGAAGGCTGGAAACAATAGTCAGGAATGGCGTCTTTAAGATCTTTGAGCGTGAAAGGGAGATCTTGCTCTGAAGCAGACGGAACAGTTGGCCGGGTACTTAGTTGCACGTATTACCTATTAGTCAAAACAAAAAACCTGGCGAGCTTAACGACTTTTAGCTCTCAGGTCAGATTTACAAAGCTTTACAATACTACACTCGCGTCCTCATAGTTCCCCTTAACTGACGTTTATATAAACTTTTTTTGATGGACGTGCGATCGCTTGTCCTAGATACCGTACATCAGCATGTTCCGTTTACCAGCCACCTAGCAGACTCATTTGGGCATATGGGAATTCTGCTGAGCAGGGACGCTGCTGGTTCTCAACGGGATTTTCAGCGATCAAATATCTGCCAGTCGATCTAACATGCTTCTTCGGAATAATCCATATTTTGCGATTTTATGCCTAACTGCGGTCATTTCTGGCTGCGTGGCATTTACGGCCTGGTTGCGACGGGCCGCTGCACCTAGCACGCGACCCTTTACCTGGCTCATGATCGCGATCGCCTTCTACTCTGCTTCAGCTGCCATCGGCAACGCAGTCACTAGCAGCACAGCCATCATCTTTTGGGTCACAGCAGAAACCATCATCGCCAACGCAGTTGTCGCCCTATTTTTCACGTTCACCCTGTATTTTTCTCGCCATCCTCGCTGGCTCACGCCCTGGCGACGGCTCACAATTTGGCTCCTGCCCGTTTTTAATATGCTGCTGGTGATGACCAACCACTGGCATCGAATCATTTGGCAAGACTTCGAGGTCATGTCAGACGGAGTTCACATTATTTTCTATCACGGCACCGGCTACCTGTGGCTAGCCGCTTGGTTTTATATGTACGTGCTCACCGGCACCCTTTTGGTCGCCCGTTCAGCCCTTCGACCCAGTAAAACCGGCACGCTATATCGTCAGCAGGCCTTGGCCGTCATTGCCAGTGCGATGCCACCTCTGATCGTTGGCACCATACACGTACTAGAGCTCACTCCACCGGGCATAAGCCTGATGCCCATGAGCTTTCTGCTAACAGGGCTGATCTATTTCACCAGCCTGTTCCGCTTTCGCCTATTTGACTTGCTGCCGGTGGCTCGCGATACCCTCGTTGAAAATATGAGCGATAGCGTCCTAGTGCTCGACAACGAGAACCGCGTGGTGGATATGAACCCTGCCGCTCAGCAATTTGCTCACCGAATTGCGTTAGAACAGTCTCCTCAAGAAATTATGAAGCGGGACTATTGGCTAGGTCAGCCAATTTCACAGGTGTTGGGCAAATGGCCAAATCTGTTGAAGCACTGTCACGGTAGAACCCACACGGAGGTGCTGGTAACGATTTCTCAGCAGCCGCCGATGCATATTAATTTGAGGCTAAGCTTGCTAAGCGATCGCGACCAGCGCCCTACCGGCAAGCTTCTGGTTCTCCGCGATATGACCACAATGTATCAGGGCCAAATCGAGCTAAGACAAATCAATGACCAGCAGCGACAAACTCAGCTAGCGCTCAAAAAAGCCAACGACATTTTAGAAAGTCGGCTGCGTGAGAATGAAGCCCTACAGCATCAGCTAAAAGAACTCGCCATTCGCGATGGCCTCACTGGTCTCTTTAACCGCCGCTACTTTGAAGAAACGCTCTTAGCAGAGTTCGCAAAAGCGCAGCGAAACAACACGCCGCTAGCCATCATCCTGGTAGATATTGACCACTTTAAGCGCGTCAACGACACCTACGGACATCAGGCCGGAGACTGCGCCCTACAGGTCTTTGCCAATCTTATTCAAGAGCACGTGCGCACCAGCGACATTGCCTGTCGCTACGGTGGAGAAGAGTTTATCTTAGCGATGCCAGGGATGTCTTTAGAAGAAGCTTATGACAGGGCCGATCGGCTGAGAGTTGCCGTGAAGGAAACCGCCATTCAGTTTAAGCAGCATGTGATTCAAACAACAATTTCGGGCGGCGTGGGGGCTTTGCCTGAGTACAGCGGTAGCAAAGATGGGCTGGTTAGCGTGGTGGATCAGGCTTTATATCGGGCTAAAGAAGAGGGGCGCGATCGCATCCAGCCTATGCAATCAGGCGTCATAATTAAAAAACATTTTGCGGCTAGAGGAAAATCATCCGATGGCGTATGAGCCCACTAAAACCCTCCCGTCTGGACTATCAAAAAACAGGCGATGGCTAGTCAACTTCTTACTGACCGGCCTTTTGATCGCTTCAGCCTACGAGATCGCTGTTCGCGGCGAGCACTGGCCGTTCTCCTCCTACCCAATGTTTAGCAAAACGCGAACGGAGGCACGAGTCGTTCATCACGCACTGCTAGCGATTCCTGAAGATGGTTCTGAAGCATTTCCTCTGTATGAGTCAAAGTATATCTATCCCTTTCTGTGGTACCGGCAGCGAGCGGCGTTTAGACGAATGCTGAACGGCCCTGATGGAACAGAGGCTGTGAAAAAGGGGTTAGAAGACACGATGGCGCGATATGAGTACAATCGCCAGCGAGGGCGACATGATGGGCCGCCATTGCGATCGCTACAGCTGTATCAAATCGACTGGTCGATTGATCCTGATGCACCAGATTTTATTCGGACAGAGGAAAGGGACTTTGTTGCCGAGGTGCTAGCAGAGCGTAAAGGAGAAAAAACGCAGCCATGACGGTTGTCAATCAATTAACCCGACGCTGGAACCGATTCTTTTTCACGCCAGATTCAGCAGAGAATTTGGCCGTTTGCCGAATTTTGTTCTATGGCGGACTACTCGCGCTCAACTTGCGGCATGATTTTTCGGCCTGGGGACGGCTAGCAGATGTGTTTTGGATGCCAGAAAAATGCTGGCCTTTCGAGTACTTCAACCTGCCCTTATTCTCTCCAGCCATACTCAGCCTGATGTCGGCTGTGTGGAAAGTCTCTTTGGCTCTGAGCTGTCTGGGCCTGTTCACCCGTCTGTCTAGTTTGGCGGCGTTCGGGCTCGGATTCTATCTGCTGGGACTACCGCACTGCTTTGGTGACTTGGCCCACGGTGATGCGGCCGCAACGCTGATTTTAGGCGTGATGGTGCTGGCTCACAGCGGCGATGCCTACTCATTAGACCGCGTTATCTCAAAAGAGAAGGCGGCTCCTAGCGGAGAATATCGCTGGCCGGTGAGAACCGTCTGGCTGATCTTATCAACTGTCTTTTTTGCGGCGGGCTATGCCAAACTCTCTCAAGGAGGCCTGGGGTGGGCACTCTCCGACAATATGTCTTTCATTTTGGTAGAACACCAGTTTCCCCCCGAACACCCAGAGGCCTTAATTTCGTGGGGCGGGTGGATGTCTCGTCAGAGCTGGCTTGCTCAGGGTATGGGGCTAGCGACGCTGTTTTTAGAAACCGGCTATCCGCTGGCGATGTTCAGTTGGCGGGCGAGGCTAATTTTCGTGCCGGGGATGGTGCTTTCAGTGATTGGGTTTCGGGTGCTGCTTGGCCCGTCTTTTTTTCCGCTCATTCTGTGTCATGTCTTTTGGGTGAGGTGGCGTGGCAAAGTCTAACCAGCATTTTGAAACCGATGAGCTACAAGGCAACTTAAATCAGGCGATCGCTACAGTCAGGCATCGTTGCAATGGGGGCTCAGCCGCTAAAGTTTGTGATCGGCATTGGCGGCACAATGCTGCTGGCTCGGCTTTTGGTTCCGACTGACTACGGCGTGTTTGCCATGGCCCAGCCAGTGCTGAGCATGGTGGATAGCCTGAGCAATATGGGATTAGAAACAGCGACCATTCAGCGCCAAAAGTTTAATCCAGAGCAGGCGAGCGCTGTGTTCTGGCTCTCTTTGAAGATCAATGCGGTGGTGATTGTTGGCATGGCCCTATCCGCGCCGCTAGTCGCTCGATTTTACGATCGTCCAGAATTGACCAGTATTTTGCTGTGCCTCGCGGTTGGGGCGACCAGCATTTGCCTATCGTTTCAGCACCTGTCTTTGCTCAAGCGGCAGATGCGGTTTGAGCTGCTGACGATGATTGAGACGGCTGCTTTGGTACTGAGTACGGCGGTGGCGGTGACGGTTGCCTGGTTAGGCTTTGGCTACTGGGCGCTCGTTTTGCAGCTGGCCGTTCTTCAAATCAGCCAAAGCATTGCCTACTGGGTGTTCTGCGACTGGCGACCTAAGCGCAACGGTGCAGAGGCCGAGCGCGTGACTAAAGACCTGCGCTCTATGCTCTCTTATGGGCTGCATCTAACGGGCTTTCGCTTTATTAGCCGAGTCGGCATGAAAATGGATCGGGTGCTGTTGGGCTATGCGGGCAGCGCAAGCTCGCTGGGGCTCTATTCAATGGCCTATCAGTGGGCCTATTTTCCGTTCTGGCAAATTTACTATCCGCTGTTTGATGTCGCCATCTCTAGCCTCAGCCGAAGCCTGTCAGATCCGGCTCGCTATCGGCTTTACTGCCAGCGAGGGCTGCTGCTGATTTTTGCCGTTTGTATGCCTGCTTTGGCCTATCTGTTTGTCACCGCACAAGAAGTCATTTTAGTGATGCTAGGCCCGCAGTGGAACGAGGTTGTTCCGATATTTCGCGTGCTGACGGTGGCTGTTTTTGTTGGCATGATGTATCGAGTCACCAAGTGGATTTATGTGTCAGCTGGGGAGACACAGCGCCAGTTTCGTTGGAGCCTAGTCCATACGCCTGTGATGGTGGTAGCGATCGCAATTGGCGTACGGTGGGGTGCCTACGGTGTGGCGGTGGGCTACGCGACGGGCATGTGCTTACTGAGCTATCCGGCGGTCGTTTACTGTGTGCGTAAGTCACCGATTACGCTGGGGGACTTTATGGGCGCCGTTTGGCGACCTGCGATCGCTGCTATTTCAGCCGCCGCGATCCTAACGCTAGTTCGATCTGCCCTTCCCTCTTTGGGCTTTCTCGCTATCCGCCTGTGCGCTGAAGGCTTAATTTATGTGGCCAGCTATGTTGGAATCTGGCTGATGCTGCCGGGTGGCTACCGAGAAGGAAAGTTTTTCACGACGATGCTATTTAATAAAATTCGCAGCCGGTTGCCTAGCAGTCGCTAATAGCTGAGCCGTTTTTACAAACGCTTATTAGAAGATTTATTTGTCTCTTATCTATTTTGTCTAAGGAAATCGCAAAATGTTGACCGATATTCTTGAGCTGGGCGAACAGACCAAACTGCGGGGGCAGGTCGTGGTAATCGGCTCTGGCATTGCCGGTTCTGAGCTAGCGACACACCTGTCTCGCAATGGTCGAGAGGTGATTTTAATTGAGAGCGGGCGCGATCGCTTTGATCCGGCCATTCAGGCGCTTAACGACGTTAACTTTTTGGGCAAACGCCATCGCGAGCTGAATCCAAATTCCTACTACCATCAGTACCTCCCGCCTGCATTGCGAGGGGTCAGCCGCGTCCGTCAGTTTGGCGGCACCAGCAACGTTTGGACAGGAAAATGGAAATACTTGCAGCCGTGGGATTTTGAGGGCAGACCCTGGATTGCCAACAGCAGCTGGCCCATTCAGCTAGACGATCTGATAGAACACTACCGCTCAGCCGCTAAAGACTACGGATTTGGTGATTTGGAAGCAGAAGCCGTGCGGCCAGAAATGTCAGACTTGCGAGCCAAAATCACCGCCGAGGGCTTGAAGTTCAGCAGCTTTTATTGGGAAGAGAGCCCAACGCGAACGGCCAAACGCTTTGGCGATGAAATGCGTCAGTCTAAAAACCTACAAGTCCTATTAGGCGCAACGGCAACCCGGTTAGAACTCGACGAAACCTGCCAGCGGGTGACGGCTGTTGTCTGCCGTTCATTAGAGGGGAAAGAGATAACGGTTGAAGGCGATACGGTTATTCTGGCGGCTGGGGCGTTTGAGTCCGCCCGCCTTTTGCTCGCTTCAAATCATCAGATTCCTGAAGGCATTGGCAATGCTCACGATTTGGTCGGTCGGTTTTACACAGACCATCCCAAGCACCACACCGGCAAACTGCACCCAGGCGACCTAGCCAGAGAATACGCCCACGAGCTTCAGTACTCACCCAAGCCCCGCTTCTGCATCTGCTTTGCGCTAGACGACAAAACGCAGCGAGAGCACGAGCTGCTAGAGCATGTTCTGTACCTGGAGCCCATTTACGAGCGGGTGCTAAAGCGCGTGCAGCGAACCTTGCGAGGCCTGCCCGCCTGTCGAGACGGGAACGGGGCGGTAGGACACTATCGCGTCAAGTTTGTCACCGAGCAGGCACCGCAAAAAGACAGCCGCATTCAGCTGGGAACAGAACGGGACGCGCTCGGTGAGCAAAAGCTGGCGGTAGACTGGCGCTTTACGGATCACGACCGGCGTTCGATGGATAAAACGCTACAGCTTTTGACCGAGCGCTTTGCAGCATCCGGCCTGGGTACTTTTGACTTTGGCAGCAGTCCGCCTAGCCTAGAGACCATGACCGATGCTGCCCACCAAATGGGCACTACCCGTATGGCAGATCGGCCTGAAGCGGGCGTTGTTGACGCGAACTGTCGGGTGTTTGGAACCGATAATCTGTACGTAGCAAGTTCGGCGGTGTTTCCGACCGGCCCTTCCTATTCGCCGACCTTTACGATTTTGGCGATCGCACGCCGCCTCGGTCAGCATCTGCTCCAGAAAACATCGCCGCTAGTAGGAAGCCAGCGCGTCTAGGCCTGGTTTTACATGCGCTGGCTAAAAATAAAGACATAATTTGGGCGATCGCAACGCTAGAAAATCTAGTAGATGCGATCGCCTTTTTAATGAATAAGTCGTCTTAAAGTATCACCGCTAAAAGCGTTCAGAAAGCGGCGACGTAACAAAATTCTCCTCATTTTATTAATTTTTGATGGCAAAATTGTTGTTACATTTGGGCATAGCAAGCACGACAGCTCAGTTAAAATCTTTAACGTTTGCCTCAGGCGTTGACCTTGGGCAAAGCTGAGCTATTTTTCGGTAGCACTGCTAACTATTCCTTGGGCTTACGCACCAAAGTTTCTCTATTTTCTTCCAAGAGCTTCCAACCTTATGAAATCTCTCGCGATCGCTCAGCGCATATGCTTTTCAACGCATATCGCTGCGCTAGTATTCGGGCTTGCAGGTCTACTCATTGTCCTTCCTAACGCAGAATTTATTGCGGCCCTTCCTGAGATTGGCCGCACGGCCTTTCGCTGGTCAATGGCTGGCGGTGGCGCTGTTTATATGCTGGCAGGCGCACTGGCTGTTGGCCTATACGCCTACCGTCAGCTGGGCGCATGGCACTGCTTCAGCTTCGCGATCCCCGCACTGGTGCTCTCGCTGGGCGCTGAGCTGTTGGGCACCAGCACAGGCTTTCCTTTTGGCGACTATCACTACCTCACCGGACTTGGCTACAAAGTGGCAGGACTGGTGCCCTTCACAATTCCACTCTCGTGGTTTTATCTGGGCTTTAGCGCCTATTTGATCGCCTATATGGGCTTCAAAACGATTGTGGGCGATCGCCTCTCCGAACTCGGGGCTATCTTGATTGGCGCGCTTCTCCTCACCGCCTGGGACTTCGTACTCGATCCTGCCATGAGTCAAACCACCATGCCGTTTTGGGCCTGGGATCAGCCCGGTGCCTTCTTCGGTATGCCCTACCAAAACTTTGCAGGCTGGTTCGGTACAGGCGTTGTTTTTATGAGCGTCGCTACGCTGCTCTGGAGAATGCAGCCTAAACAGTGGGCTAACAACATCTCCCTAGAGCTGCCGCTAAATATCTATCTCGCCAACTTTGTTTTTGCGATGCTCATCAGCATTGACGGCGAAATCTACCCCCCTATATTCCTTGGCTTGCTGCTGGGCGTTTTACCTCTAATCGTGCTCTATCGCCTTGCAACCAAAGCAGAAAGGCTCGCGCAAGATTCTCAATGGCCTCAGCGTGCTGGTTTGGTTACCTCTGCTGTAAAAGGGTCTGAATGAGCCCATTTGCTTTTGGGCTGCTGCTTTTGCAGCTCCCGTTCACCGCAGTTCTGTTGTCTCGGCTACTGCGGGGCGCAAGGCGGCAACAGCCTATTCTGCCCAGAGCCTCAACGCCTCAGCAGGCCGATAGCGTTAGCATTATTGTGCCGACGCTTAATGAAGCCCATCGAATTGAACCCTGCTTAAAGGGACTATCTCAGCAGGGTAAAGAAGTCAGAGAGATTATTGTTGTCGATAGTCGATCTACTGACGGAACCAGAGAGAAAGTAGACGCGTTTGCCCAACAGGACAGCCGAATTCGCTTAATAACAGATGAGCCATTGCCGCCTGGGTGGGTGGGGCGTCCGTGGGCACTGCATACGGGATATTTGGCTAGCTCGCCCAAAAGTCAGTGGGTGATGGGCATAGATGCCGATACCGAACCGCAGCCGGGGCTGGCAGCAGCGGTTTTGCACGAGGCTGAAAAGGGCTATGACCTGCTCTCGCTTTCGCCCCGATTCAGGCTGTTCTTTCCAGGAGAGTGGTGGCTACAGCCCGCGCTGTTGATGACTCTAATCTATCGGTTTGATTCGGCTGGTGTAAAAGGCTCTGAGCCGGAACGAGTCATGGCGAACGGGCAGTGCTTTTTCTGTCGGCGGGCGGTGCTAGCAGCGGTAAATGGCTATACCAGTGCGGCAGATTCGTTTTGCGATGATGTGACGCTGGCGCGACAGATTGCCTCAGCTGGCTACCGGGTGAGCTTTTTGGATGGCGCCAAGGTGATAAGCGTGCGGATGTATGAAGGGGCCGCTGAGACCTGGCGGGAATGGGGGCGATCGCTCGATCTTAAAGACGCCGCTAGTCCGCAGCAGGTATGGGGTGATTTGGCCATGCTCGTTAGCACTCAAGCTCTCCCCATTCTTGTTGTTCCGCTTTTTCTACTTACAGATCGCAGCAGTCTAACGATCAAGTTTGCGCTAGGGCTGAATCTGTTCTTACTTTTAGTGCGATGGGGAATGCAGCTGGCCGTTTCATCGTCCTACCACAGACCTAAAAAACTATTCTCACCCGCGCAGCTTTTCTGGCTCTCTCCTCTAGCTGACCCGATAGCCGTCACCAGAATCTTGCTCTCTTCACTACAAACCAGCATTCAGTGGCGAGGGCGAACCTACAAAAAAGGGGCTTAGGCCTCTAAATCTACCGGCTCAACGCACTCTGGCGTTTCATTGCGCGGACTGTTCACCGTTTTACTCACGGGATAGAGCGCCATGGCATCCTCTTCGTAAGGCCGCAGCAAGTGCTGAACGTGCCGGCCGTCTTGAATATCTGGGTCGAGCCACAGGTCGTAGTCTTCAGGACGGATGATGACTGGCATTCGGTTATGAATGGTCTGCATCAAGTCGTTGGGCTCGGTGGTTAAAATCGTGCAGGTTTCTAGATAGCTGCCGTCGCCGTCTTCCCACTTTTCCCATAGGCCCGCGAAGCCGAAAAGATCGCGATCGCCTACCTGAATGTAATAGGGCTGCTTCTGCTTTCCGGCCTTCTGCCACTCGTAAAAGCCATCTGCCAAAATTAGGCAGCGCCGCCGCTTGAAAGGTGCCCTGAACGAAGGCTTTTCAGCAGCGGTTTCAGCCCGAGCGTTGATCATGCGACTGCCGATGCCCGGATCTTTTGCCCAGGAGGGCACGAGTCCCCACTTAAATTCTCGGTATTCTTTTTCTTCAGCAGGCTGGGCGATCGCGCTAACCATCTGAGTCGGTGCGATGTTGTATCTAGGCTGCGGAGCAGGCGTTGTGTCGAGGCCAAAGGTATGGGCGATCGCCTCTCCCGATTTTGTTTGCGTATAGCGTCCGCACATAAAACTCTCCTTTCTTTGATTAGGCCCAAAACCCGCTTAGAAAGCCTAGTTCAAAATCAGGCATCACGGTTCCATCGTTGAGCATAGATATTTTCTTTCATACACTAAGTCTGTACACGGACTAAGCCGTCGCTGCTGCCGGGTAGGGTCGCTTTAAGAACGGGAATTTTAAACACGTCCGCCCTCGTCATTTTCACAAAACTATGGTAGCTGCTAGCGAATCTCAAGGTGCTCAGAAAACGGGCCATCTTCCCTCAGCCGAGTCTATCATTGAGATTGTTGTGAGGGATACCGCAGCCTCTACGGGGCAGAACTTTTTTGAAGATTTGGTGCGTAGCATTGCGTCTGCTCTAAAAGTTCGACATTGTTTATTAACAGAACTCCTTGAAAACGGTCAGCTGCGGACGCTAGCGTTTTGGAGCGATGGACAGATTGCAGACAACATTACGTACGATCCAGCGCCAGGGCCGTGCGGCGTGGTGCTAGCAAAAGATATTTACTATTGTCCTACCGGTGTGCAGCAGCTGTTTCCACACCAGCCCGCATTGCCTCTACTCGAAGCAGACAGCTACGTGGGCGTGTCACTACGAACCCATCAAGGCGAAGTACTCGGTAATTTAGTCGTTTTAGACAGCCAGCCTATTCTAGAGCGAAAGCTGCACGAGGACTTACTTCAGCTCTTTGCCGCGCGGGCCAGCGCTGAGCTAGAGCGAAAGAATGCAATCAGCGCCTTGAAAAAGCTGAATACAGAACTAGAGATGCGGGTTGAAAATCGGACGATAAAACTGGCGAATCAAGCTGAAGAATTACAGCAAGCGCTGACAGAACTCCAACAAACTCAGTCTAGGCTCATACAAAGCGAAAAGATGTCGGCACTCGGGCGGCTGGTTGGCGGTGTTGCCCACGAAATCAACAATCCAATCACCTTCATTCAGGGCAATTTTAAGTATGTTTCTCAAAATATGCAGGCGTTACTAAAGCTGGTTAATCTCTACGATCGTCAGCATCTAAAGCCTACAGCGGAAATTGAGGCACTGCATAAAAGCCTCGATCTAGACTATCTGGCAGAAGATTTGCCAAAACTATTTGCGTCTATGAAATCAGGCGCAGAGCGTATTCAAAAGATTGTACAGTCGCTGCGAACGTTTTCTCGGCTAGACGAGTCAGACTACAAGTCAATAGATTTGCACGCAAACTTGGACAGTGTTCTATCTCTACTTCAGGACAAGCTTCACCCGCAAGCAGATGGCTCTAACATTCGGTTGATTAAGCGATACGGAGATTTTCCATCGATAGAATGCTATCCAGGACAGCTAAATCAGGTGATTATGAACCTTTTGTACAACGCCATTGAAGCTGTGCAGGAAAAAGGTAGCCAGCTTACAAATCAGCAAGGCCGAAGCGCAGCTGATTTTCAAGGGACTATCTGTGTTGCCACAGAGCTAGTGCAGCCCAATAGCATCGTCATTCGCATTGTAGATAATGGACTGGGCATTCCTGAGACCATTCAAAAGAACATTTTTGATCCCTTTTTTACGACAAAGCAGGTCGGTCAGGGCATGGGACTAGGGCTGTCTACAAGCTACCAAATTATTACTGAGAAGCACGAAGGGCGTTTGGAGTGCTTCTCTTCGCTAGGGCAAGGGTCTGAGTTTGTCATTTCTATTCCGCTTTCACATAGCAGCGTATCTACTCAGCCGTAGTCTTCGTTACGGCAAGAAAAACTGCTGAAACCTCAAGGGCTAGCCAGTTAGAAGGCATCGTTAGGGCGCTGTAGCCGTAGTAGAGAGATGCATACGGTAATCCACAAGAAGCCGATGGCATAGCCGCCAATGATATCGGTGGGCCAGTGCACGCCTAAGTACAGACGGCTGAAGCCGATGGCGAGAATGAGGAGAGTGGCGATCGCATAAGACGCCTTTGCATACTGCGGAAACAGCCGAGCCACCAGATAAGACAAAAATCCGTACAGCACCATTGATCCCAGCGCATGCCCGCTCGGGTAGCTATAAGTCACCTCATTAATGGGCGACTCCCACAGCCGAGGCCGATCTTTGCTAAAAGCGAGCTTAAGAAAATAGCTTAAGGCTGCACCGCCCGCCGTATCTAGCGCGAAGAACTTAGCCTCTAAAAAGCGCCGTTTCCACAGCAGCAGCACAAACACCACCAGCGTTAGCGGCACAACCGTATGAGGATCGCCAACGCGGGTGATCGCAACCATAATGGCGTCTAACGCTGGACTGGCAAGCTGATGGATGCCCAGTAAGATACTTTCATCAAACGCGTAGGCCTCTTGCTCTAGCACGTCGTCTGATATTTCAGCTAAAAGATAAACCGTCAGCCCGCAAACGCCCAGCCAGAACACACCAAAAAAAGCAATAAACGAGTTGATTCTGGGGTTCAGATGCTTTGTCCAGAAATCTGCAAGGCGGCGGAGAGTAGTCAGCATATAAACGTGATAGAGAATGCTACAGGTTTGCTTAGCATCTCATTTGATTTGCGCGAAAAGAACCCTCTACATATAGAGATAGACTTTGCCTACACCCATCGCTTTTTTATGGCTGATACCCCCGCCCTAGATTCCTATAGCCAAATAAAGCTCAAGCTCAATCCGGCCCGTCGGTTTGAATCTGTGCCAGAAGTCACCCTTGAAAAAGCGCACCCTGAACCGTCGTTTTTAGACCAAGGCTCAATCCGGATACTGAGCTGGAATATTAATAAAAGTACCTACGAGGCAGGCTGGATTAGAGATTTTTCGGCCATTGTTGAGCAGTATCAGCCCGACAAGATATTTTTACAGGAGCTGCGCCTGTGCGCGCTTTCTAAAGAGGTGCCTGAGCTAACTAAAATGGGCTGGAGCTTTGCGCCAAATTTTATTGACAGAGCTGAAAACACCTACTCTGGCGTGCTGATTGCCACTAGAGATAATCCCATTAGCAGCAAAGCGCTGATGACGCAGCATGCAGAACCGATTGCCAACACGCCAAAGATATCGCTGTTTACTGAGTACGCTTTGGCCGATGGGGATGAAAATTTGCTGGCAGTGAACACGCATCTGATTAATTTTGTAGCGCTGAGTAAGTTCAAGGCGCAGCTTAAGGCAATTGAGGGAGTACTTAGCACGCATCAGGGAAAGCTGATTTTGGCAGGTGACTTTAATACCTGGAATCAGGCTCGGTATGCGATGCTCCGCCGAATGACGGCTCGGCTGAAGATGAAGGCAGTTTCTTTTTCACCAGAAGATACGCGCAAGATCAAAAGCTTTTTGCTCTCGCCACCGCTGGACTATATCTTTTATCGAGGGCTTCGACAAAAGCCGCTGAGCGCTAAGGTTCTGGATAGTTTTGAGGCCTCCGATCACAATCCTTTGTTCGTAGAGCTTTGTGTTTGAGAAAGTGTGTTTGATAAAGGTTAGTTCGCTCAGCGCTTAGGTAACATCGCATGTGGTCAACGCCGGTTCTGCTCTCTATTTACAGTGCGCTTTCGCTGATCGTTCACGGATTAGGAATCTTAAATGCAGCGCATGCGGTGATGACGGTACGCTCTTCTCGGGCGGCGATCGCCTGGAGCATTTCCCTCATCTCCCTTCCCTGGATTGCCATTCCGCTGTACTGGACGCTGGGCAAAAACAAATTTCAAGGCTATTCAGAAGGCTTGCAAAAGGCCTACAGCGACCACCGCGAACTGGTACACCACGCCTACAGCGAAATTTTAGCGTTCAAGGCCACTTTGCAGCCAGCGTTTGCCAGCTTAGAAACGATTACAAGCGCGTTTTCTACGCTGCCTTTTACCAACAACAACAGTACAAAGCTGCTGGTTAATGGCGAGCAAACGTATGACCATATGCTTGGCGCGATCGCCCAGGCCGAGCACTACATCCTGTTTCAAACTTACATTATCCACAGCGACGCCGCGAGCGTCCGCTTTCGAGATGCGCTAGTTAAAAGGGCTAAAAAAGGCGTTGCTATTTACCTGCTATACGACGGCATCGGCGCACGCACGCTATCAAAACGCTACATTGCCTCATTAGAAGAACACGGTGTCATCGTAAAAAGCTTTCGCAGTACCAAAGGCTTTGGTAGACGCTTCCAAATCAACTTTCGCAACCATCGTAAGATCCTGATTGTCGATGGCGATATTGCTTTTATGGGCGGGCTTAACATTGGCGACGAGTACTTGGGCAAAGATCCTAAGTTTGGGCACTGGCGCGATACGCATCTGCAAATTAGAGGAACGGCGGTTAAATGTCTGCAAAGGACATTTTTAGCAGACTGGTACTGGGCTACCAAAGAAATTCCTGAGGTGTCTTGGACAACGCGATCGCTGCCCGCTGCCTGCGGCGATCAAACCGCCTTTATTCTCGCCACTGGCCCTGCCGATCCAATTCAGTCTTGCGCGCTATTCTTCATCACGGTGATCAACCACGCCAAAGAGCGCCTGTGGATTGCCAGCCCTTACTTTGTGCCGAGTACATCGGTGCTGAACGCGCTCAAGCTCGCGGCCCTCAGAGGCGTAGACGTGCGGATTATTTTGCCGAACAATCCCGATCAGCTGCTGGTGTACTGGTGCTCTTTTTCTTACTATGAAGAGCTAAAACAGGTGGGTATTCAGGTGTATCGCTACCAGCCAGGATTTATGCATCAGAAGATTATTTTGTGCGATCGCGATATTGCAGGTGTTGGCACCACCAACCTCGACAACCGCTCATTTTTCCTCAACTTTGAGGCCATGGCTTTCATTCTTAATGAAGGCGTTGACACTAGCGAAGATGAGTCTGAATTCATTGACAGCGTTGAGAAAATGCTCACTGACGATCTTGATAGCTGCAAACTCGTTGACCTAGCCCAGTATCAGCACAGGCCTTTCTGGTTTAAGCTAGCCGCTAGAGTATCGCGCCTGCTTGCACCGATCTTATAAACACATTAGCTCTGGTACTTCCATCTGGCACTTTCAGTGGCTGCTTATTTCCCGAAATGGGAAACATCAAACCATAGCGCATCTAAAAAAGTTGATGGAGTAAACGAATACGATGAGGCAGCGGTTCGAGTCCCAGCCAGCCAACCAACGCTTCCGTAGCCTATGGATTAACGCCACCAGCAGCAAAGGCCTCTTTGTACAGGCGCTTACCTATCAGTTTTTGCTACCTGCAATTGCCAATACGCCACCCGCGATCGCCAGCAGTCCGCCCGCCCCCCAAAATATAGACGCCGACATCTACACAGCTCCCAGCGAGTCTCCATCAGCAACAGCACCGATAGAACTTACGCCCACCCCCCAACCGGGCGAAACGATATCAAATGAATCGGCGCCATCATTAGCATCTCCAGCCGCAACGCTTGTGCCTCAAGATGCGCTGACACATACCTACGTCTATCCCACGGCCGCAGAGCTTGCACTTGCCCCCATTGATGCCGGCCGCGTGCCAAAGCCACTAGCCACAGTCGCAAAGTCACTTCCAAAAAGTATCATCAGCACAGAAGAATTAGAGATCTTAGAGGAAGTAAAGGTCTCAGAAGAAGTAAAACAGTTCACAAAAATAGATCTCTCAGAAGTAGATCCCTCAGAGATAGAGAACTTAACAGCAAGCATCCCAGAAGAACCAGAATTTAGCTGGTTTTCGCTGGGAGATCTCACCCAAAAAGGTGAGCAGAATAAAGCAGCAGATAGCGCTCACCAACTTGCGTTTACAACTCGAATAGAACCATCGCTCAACAGCAATCCCAATAACCTTCCTATTCTAATAGCAGGCCCCCAAGATCTTAATCCTGGGCTGAGTAGCCCACCACAGCCGCTGCCTTCTCTCATCCCGAATAATCCATCCTTTCCACCTAGCGACGAGTTACCGACTGAGCCTGTTCCTATCTCTCCTTCCACATTTGAACAGCCAACAGTCAAAGCGGCAGAGCGGCCCTTCATTGAGTGGAGCGATTTAGAAATAGGTATCAGCAGCGACTTCAACAACTTTGGGGAATCTAGCTGGTCTATTCTACCGAGTCTTAACGGGCAGCTTGCTAACGGCAACACAGTTAGTCTGTCAACAGGCTTTAGCCAGTTTGATCAAACCGATTTTGAGACAGTAACCCACACGCCCCTCACGCTAAGCTGGCAGGGGAAAGCTGGCGGTGTGGCAATCGAAGCCAGCGGCGGCATCAATCTATTTGACCGCCTTTCAGCCGACACCCATGCAGATGCAGCGGCCACCTTTCCGCTGGGGAAAAAAGCCAATCTATCGCTGAGCGTAGCGCAAGGGCCTTATCTCATCAACGCTCAAACATTAGAAAATCAGATTTCTAGATGGCAGTATGGGCCAGACCTATATTGGGAGATGTCGCCTAAAACAAGGCTGTTTTCTACGCTAAGACTTGGTAACTATAGCGACGGTAATTTTGAACAACAGTCCTTTTCTCGCATCGAAAGGCAGATAGGAGAAACGGCCACCGTTGCTTTAAATTTGATCAACCAAAGTTTTCAGCAGAGCGCTGAAGAAACCAGTGGCTACTTTTCTCCTCGTGATTTTTTAGTCGCCACGGCAGAGATGTCCTGGCAAGAAAAAATTACCGAGGGCTTTAGCTGCGGTGCGTTGGGCAGCGTTGGGCAGCAGCGGCTTGCGGGAGAGTGGGCGCTAGCTTATAGCGGACGAGCGCTGTGCACTATCGATATCGCCGCTGCGCTGCAAGTGGATTTGGGCTATCAGTTTAGCAACGTTAGCAGCGATCAGTCGGCCTTGCTCGAAGACAGTGCCTTCAGCAACCAGCAAGTTATTGGCAGCATTCGAGTGCGATTTTAATGGAAACTAATCGGGTAAAGCCGTCTGATTCAGCCGAGATAAATCTCTCTTTAAGTAGTCATTCCAGTATTGGCCCTCACTGGACATACCAGGCCATTTTTGAAAATATAAAAGACTGTTGTGTCATTTGCGATCCTGCTTCAGGACGAATCCTAGCGCTCAATCAGAAAGCTAGAATACTGCTAGGCTACACTCAAGACGAAGCTTCAGCGCTCACGTTAGATTGCATTCATCCGTCCAGTGTTTACGAGCAGTGCAAACGCGCCTTTGCTCAGATGATAAGTGCCAGTGAGGTTCGGTTTGAGACGCTATACCAGCGCAAGGACGGTAGCACCTTCCCGGTAGAAATATCTGCTGGATACTTTGATATTAACGGGCAGCAGATTGTTCAAGGAATTGGGCGAGAGATTACGGCCCACAGGCAAACTGCGCGGGTGCTTCAGCAGCAGCTCGATAAAGAACGACTCGTCCATGCAATCGAGCTAAAAATGCGCGTGGCGAAAGAAAAGCTGATTCATGCGATCGCACTCAGAATTAGAGAATCGTTAGATCTGCAAACTTGCTTGCAAACCACCGTCGATGAAATCCGTCAGTTCCTTCAAACTGACAGGGTTTTAATCTATGCCTTCAACGCCGATGGCAGCGGCTTTGTCCCCGTAGAATCAGTAGACAGCGGCTGGACGTCGGTATTGCAGCAGACCATTACAGATCCTTGCTTAAGCAGCAACTACGCAGAGATTTTTGCCTCGGGAGAGCCTAGAGTGGTGTCTGATATTCATCAGGCACACTACACCCCACCGCAAATTGACTTTTTAGAGCAGCTACAGATTAAAGCCAAGCTAATTGTTCCTATCTTTCAGTCCAGTAGTCTGTGGGGGCTGATGATGGTGCATCATTGCCGAGCCACTAGAGCCTGGAAAAACTCGGAGGTCGATCTGCTGCAAGCGCTAGTCATTCAAGTCGCGATCGCCTTGCAGCAAGCCGACCTACACAACCAAACCCAAAGAGAGCTTGCCGAACGCAAACGCATGACTCAGGCGCTAGAACAGGCCAGAGACGACGCGATCGCAGCCACCCGCATCAAGAGTGAATTTTTAGCCGTCATGAGCCACGAAATTCGCACGCCTATGAATGGCGTCATTGGCATGACCAATCTTTTGTTAGAGACTTCGCTAAGCCCGCAACAGCGACACTATGCCGAAACCGTTCGTAGCTGTACAGATTCGCTGCTAAAGCTCATTGACGACATCCTAGACATGTCGAAAATCGAGTCCGACAAGCTAGTGCTAGAAGCGCGTCCTTTCGCCTTTCGAGACTGCATAAACGACGTACTAAACCTATTTAAGCTTCAGGCTCACGAAAAACAAATCTCACTTCGCTGTCAAATCGCACCCTATATTCCTAGTATTGTCATTGGAGATGCCACCAGGCTCCGACAGATTTTAGTCAACTTACTTAGCAACGCCATCAAGTTTACTGACGCAGGCTCAGTTAGCATCAATATCTTAGGGGCAGAAAAGCGGGCGGATTTAGATCCCTCCTACGAGCTAACCTTTACCGTGCAAGATACTGGAATTGGCATCGCACCTGATAAGTTTGATCGGCTTTTTAAGCTCTTTAGCCAGGTCGATTCTTCCATTTCTAGACAGTACGGTGGAACAGGACTCGGCCTTGCTATTAGCCAGCGGATGTGCGAGCTGATGGGCGGAAAAATGTGGGTAGAAAGCAACGTTGAAGCAGGCGCTTGTTTTGGATTTACTATTCTTGTTGCGGCCAGCGAAGAATCAACTCTTCAAGATAATCGACAGCGAAGCCAGCTGAAAAGAGAATCACCCAGAAACGTCAAGCTGGCTGAGCAGCTACCCCTCAAAATATTGGTTGCAGAAGACAATTTAGTCAACCAGCAGCTGGTTCGGCAGTGGCTGAAGAAAATGGGCTACCAGGCAGATATGGTCGATCACGGGCAGGCTGTTTTAGACCGTCTTTCACAGGCCAATTACGATCTGATTTTGATGGATGTTCAGATGCCGATGATGGATGGCATTACCGCCACCCAACAGATTTGTCAGCAGTGGGGTAGTCAAAGGCCCAAAATTATTGCCATGACGGCGAATGCGATGAAAGGCGATCGCGAACGTTGCTTAGCAGCAGGTATGGATGCCTACCTCAGTAAGCCGGTGAACCTGCAAGATCTGATAGCCACTATTCAACAGTGCTGTTCGCCAGAAGACACAACAGCCGCTGAAATCCCCTCGGACTGGAGCCCAGAAAGCCTGCTTGACCAGCAGATACTAGCGGCCACTGCTCAGCAGCTGGACGGCCTCACGCAAAGCTGGCTGTGTCCGCTTATCAAGCTCTATGAAGCGCAAGGGCTCACGCTGTTAGAACAGTTAGATGAAGCAATGTGGCATCAGGACTATCCAGCGATCGCCTACGCCGCACACACCCTCAAAGCCAGCAGCCTTGCGCTAGGACTCACGGCCATCAGTAATAGCTGCCAGCAGCTAGAAAACGTCGGACAGCAGCAGATCGAGCAGATCTCTTCGATCTGCAATCGGATAAGAGAACAGTTTCAGCCATCTGTACAAGCACTGAAGCAGATGGTGAAAACTTTACCTGCGTGATCGCTCGCTCAGTAACCTCACCCAAATGCACCCGCCACAACAGCGCTTAAAGCAAGATTATCCGGTATTCCTGCAATAGAAATGCTCTGTAAAGTGAGCAACACTAAGACAGACCACAGATCGCTCACGATAAAACTTTATGAAAAACAGCGATTTTGAAGGGCCACCGCTAGGCTGGTCTGTCTTCTCGATTGTGGGTGGAATCGCAACGGCGATCGCGCTCATCTTCGGGCTAGAACTCAGCGCTGATCGACTAAGAGCAAACGACAGTAGCCCACCAGCTGCCGCCCCTACCGCATCTACCCTCACCGATCCATAACCATGAAACGACCTTATCTACTCCGGCGGTGGCAGCGAGCGATCGCACTTTTTTTAACGGGTCTTTTAGTTAGCGGACTGGTTCAAACTTCACTCGCAATCTCTGCCGGGCCCAGCGTCGCGCAGCAGACCTCAGATGGCCCCATTTCAGGCGGACAGTGCGCTGCGATTAGCCAGCCTCTCTCTGATGAAGAACGCCGCTATGCAGAGTCTGCCTGGACTTACTTTGTAGACAACGTACAGCCAGATACCGGATTTGTTAACTCTGTTGGTGGCTATCCTTCCGGCACGCTTTGGGACATGGGCAACTATCTCACAGCGATGAACGCAGCTCGCTGGATGGGGATTATCGACCAAACAGATTTTGACAGTCGGCTCAATCAGTTTCTCACAGGACTGGCCCAGCTCAGGCTGTTTGAAGACACGCTGCCCAACAAGGTATATAACAGCGCTACTGGCGAGCTAGTAGACTACGCCAACGAACTAAACGAACGCGGTATTGGCTGGTCAGCGTTAGATATCGGGCGCATTTTGTCTGCTTTTCGCATTGTTCAAAACTGTCATCCTGACTACACAGATTGGATCGATGGGATCGTTGCGAGCTGGCAAGTTGCCCTCGCGGTAAAAGATGAACAGCTCTACGGCACGATGATTCTGCCTGACAACAGCACGCTACTTGTTCAAGAAGGCCGACTTGGCTACGAGGAATATGCCGCGCGCGGGTTCGAGCTTTGGGGATTCAACGTGCCTCAGGCGATCGCATTTGATCCCTACAAGACGGTAGATATCTACGGCGTCCAAGTGCCTACCGACACCCGAGACTTTCAGTCTACCAATGCCAACAACTACGTCGTCAGCGAGTCCTACATTCTAGATGCCATCGAATTTGGCCTTAGCGGCCAGCTGGCCGACCATTCAGCGCGCGTATTTGAAGCGCAAAAACGCCGCTACGAAGACACCGGCCTACTCACCGCCGTCTCTGAAGACAACATCAACCAGGCACCCTACTTTCTCTATAGCACCGTCTATGCCAACGGCGTTCCCTGGGCCGTCATTACCGAAGCGAATGAACAGCGCCCTGACCTGCGCACGCTCAGTACAAAAGCAGCCTTCGGCTGGCACTATGTCTATCCCAACGATCCTTACGGACAACAGCTTTTTGACTATGTAAAAGACACTACCGACTCAGGTAGAGGCTACTACGCAGGCATTTACGAGTCGGGTTTATATGACACGCCACCACCGCTCAACGATGTACTCACAGGCAACACCAACGGCCTCATTCTCGAAATTCTCTACTACAAAGCGCTAGGAAATCGGCCTTTGATTGGAGGCGGACAAACCGCTGCCGCCGTGTCTATTCCTGTTGAAACCACATCTACGACAACAGCAGCTACAACAACTGTGCCTGAAACGCCAGCGATCGCAGCTTCTCCCCCAGCACCAGCACCTATCGCTATTTCATCGGTCACCATTGAGCCCATTTCCTCAGTCGGCAGCCCTCAGCCTTCAGTGTGTCCCGTTCCAGCCCGGTCACTGAGCATCACCGACCAGCGCTATGCCCGCAACGCTTGGCAGTACTTCCAGGCCAACTACCAAACCACCGGACTAGTCAACGATCGCAGCGATCTAGAGGGTTCAACCCTATGGGGAATGGGGGACTATTTGGCCGCACTGCACGCCGCTCAAAGCCTCGGCACTATCCCTAATAGCCAGTTCGACCAGCGCGTTCGGCATCTTCTCGGAGCCCTGCGCGAGATGCCGCTGTTCGCCGGAGAGCTGCCCCACCGCGCTTACAAAACAACCAATCTGGCTCCTATAGACTACGGCGGTAATCAAAAGCCCGAAGGAAACGGCTGGTCTGGGTTAGACGTGGGCAGGCTATTAGCCGCACTGCACACGCTAAAGACGTGTCATCCGGCCTATACCGAGGCTGTTGATAGCATCGCACTGGACTGGTCTTATCTGCGCGTGGTTCGCGATGGTTTTCTGGCCAGCGCTCAGCTCCAGGAAAATGATCGGGGACGCGATCGCATTCGAGTCAATCCAGCCACGCTCTTAGGCTACGAAGAATACGCCGCTCGGGCCTTTCAGCTGTGGGGATTTGATGTCTCTCGCTCAGTGGTTGGCAACGAATACGACACCGTTCTTGTAGAAGGCCAGCCCGTGCCGCTTCAGCGGAAAAACGCTCGCCCTGCGAACACGGTGCTCAACACCACCAGCACGCCCTTTATTCTCTACGGCTTAGAGTTCGGCTTTGATCCTAAAATGCGCGCTCACGTGGATGCCATTTTCAAAGCAGAAGCCGCCCGCTACGAGCGTACGGGTACTTTTAGCGCCTCAGGTACGACCCTTTTGAGTCAGGCGCCCTACATCGTGCACAATGCCCTCGTCAGCGATGGCACGCCCTGGCAAGCCGTCACCGACAGCGGCGAAAACGTCACCAGCTCGCGCATGGTAAGTACCGCAGTTGCCTTTGCCTACCTCACCCTTTATCCCGACCATCCCTATAGCCAAGCTCTCTGGCAGGCCACCCTCGATCTCTACAATCCTGTTTTAGGCTACTACGAAGGTTTTTTTGAGCAGGCGGGCCGCACCGGTATTGGGTTCTCGGGTGGAACCAACAGCTTGATTTTGCAGGCGCTGCTGCACAAAAACACGCAGCAGCCGCTGATTCAGCCGAGCGATCGCCTCAACTCCCCCTGGTGGCAGGCCATTGCAGAAGGCGATCGCGGTCAAGGCCTGCCTAGCAAGGCAGCTATTCCCATTCAGTTCGACACCAGTGGACAAGAGCAGTTTTGGGAATCAGCGACCCGTTGAATCCGCAATTTGTTGAATGAGCGCTAACCCACATCCACCTATCTACCTTTATTCCTCTACCCTCATGACTTTTTCTACTCAACGGCTCTCTAGCCGGGCAGCTCGCCTTACCCCATTGATGCTGCTATCCGGACTGCTCATTAGCTGTAGCCCTGGCTTAATCACAGTACCTGAATCCAAAACCAACGCTGTTTCGAGCCCTGCTGTTTCGAGTCCTTCGGTTCCAGATACTAAGCTTTGCGATAAGCGCTTATCGCTCTCACCCGAAGAACAGGACTATGCAAAAGTTGCGTGGCAATATTTCACCAACAACCGTCAGACAACAACAGGCCTTGTAAATGCTGCCGATAGCTATCCGTCCGGAACGCTCTGGGATCAGGGCAACTATCTCACGGCTCTTAACGCAGCCCTATGGCTAGATCTCATCGACCAGCGCGAATTTGACAGACAGCTTGCCAGCTTTCTCACCGGGCTAGAGAATCTTCCTCTATTTGAAGAAACTTTGCCACATAAAGTCTACAACAGTGCCACGGGCGAGGCCGTAGACTATGAAAACAAGCCTACGGCTAGAGGACTAGGCTGGTCAGCTTTAGATATTGGCCGTCTCTTAACGGCGCTGCACATTACGCGCACCTGTCACCCTCAGTATGCCAGCAGCATTGCACAGGCGATCGCGCACTGGGATCTGGCTAATTCTGTTGAAGACGGCCAGCTATTTGGCGCAACCGTTCTGACTAACGGCAAAACGCAGCGCGTTCAAGAAGGCCGGTTGGGCTACGAAGAATACGCGGCTAAAGGCTACGAACTGTGGGGCTACAGCCTTCCTGAAGCGCTCAAGCTAGAACCCATGAAAACAATTGATCTTGAAGGCATTGAGCTTCCGGCAGATAGCCGCGACTATGCCACCACCAACGCCAATAACTACGTTGTCAGCGAATCTTACATTCTTGAAGGTATTGAGTTCGGCTTAGATAACGAGCTAAAAAATACAGCCAAACAGCTGTTAGAAGCGCAGGAACAGCGCTTTAAAAGAACCGGAGAACTTACCGCTGTCTCTGAAGACAACATCGATCAGCCGCCTCATTTTCTCTACAACACAGCCTACGCCAATGGAGAAGACTGGGCTGTCATCACCGATCAAAACAAAGCCTATCCACAGCTGAGAACGCTCAGCACCAAGGCAGCTTTTGGCTGGCACTATCTCTTTCCTGAAGACGACTACGCCCAACAGGTGTTTGAAGCCGCTAAGACACTTCAAGACCCATCTGGTAAAGGATTCTATGCCGGACAGTACGAAACCAACGATCGGCCCAACAAAATTTTAACGGGCAACACCAACGGCCTTATTCTCGAAATTCTTTATTACAAAGCAAGAGACTCTCAGCCCATCATCGACTAAACCCATCCTTGACTCAATCGGAGCCGCTCGTTTTTCTACTAGGTGCATTCTTATGACAGCTACGACCCTTGAAGGCCTACCTACCTTCTTTGGCAACACTCGCTCTCAGCTCAAAAAGAGAACGTTGCTTTTTCGCTATCTCGCTATCGTCAACCTAATTTTAGGGGCCTGGTATCTCACCTGGCGAACCACAGAATCTATAAACTGGCAGGCCTGGTGGATTGCCCTGCCGCTGCTCTTTGCAGAAATCTATAGCTATGTAGGCGGCGCCCTGTTTATCATTGGCCTCTGGCGACCGCTCGTTCGGCAGGTGCGATCGCTCTCCCAAATTTCCCCACGCCTACCCCCTGACCAGTGGCCCACCGTAGACATCTTCATCGCCTGCTACAACGAGCCAGCTGAGATGGTTGCCAAAACGGCCCGAGCTGCGCTAGCTATTGACTATCCCGTCGAAAAGCTTCGGGTTTACGTGCTTGACGACGGCAATTCTTCTGAGATGAAGGCGATGACCGAGCAGCTTTGCGAAGAGGACTTGCGATCGCCCCCACTACAGCAGCACGCTCAAAAGATCACAGACCAGCGGCAGCAGCTAGTAAACCAACAGCGTGAACTCACCGAATTGCTTCCAGATGTTGAAGCTTTTGCCAAGCAGGCCAAGAGCCCTCATCAAGACTTAATTCAGCGCGTTTCAAAACTGCTCAGCCCCAATCATCAGCCTCTGACGGATCAAGTTACCAGCACAATTGAACAGTTAGAACAGAAAGTTCACACTCAAGACTTGGCGCTCAGCGCCCTCCCACGCTGCCGGTACATCGCTCGACCCAAACCAGCTAATCGCCCGCATCATGCTAAAGCAGGCAACATTAACTACGCCATTTTCTCTGGAAAAACCGTAGGCGAATTTATTCTCACGCTTGATGCCGATCACGTCCCCAAGCCCCAGTTTCTACAGCGAGTTTTGCCCTATTTCTTTGAGTACAACCTGCGCAAGGGCCGCTATGAAGACAATGCGATCGCCTTTGTTCAAACCCCTCAACAGTTTGGCAATCTCCCTAGCGCCGATCCCTTCGGCCACCGGGCCAGCCTGTTTTACGGCCCCATCCAACAGGGAAAAGACGGTCTCAACTCAGCTTTTTACACGGGAACTAACGCTGTTCTAAGGCGAGATGCGCTGGTCACTACCGGCCTCCAAAGCTTTTCTGAAGCCTTCGAAAAAGACAGCGATCGCCTCTCAGAATTTGATCTAATCGGCGGGCTCTCCAGCGAAAGCATTACCGAAGACATGAACACCGCCATGCGACTTCATGCCGCTGGCTGGCGCTCTATCTATCACGATGAAGTTCTAGCGGTCGGTCTGGCACCCGACGACTTAAGCTCCACGCTAAAACAGCGATTGAGATGGGCACAAGGCACGCTTCAAGTACTGCAAACAGAAAATCCGCTCACCAAACCAGGACTCAGCTTCTGGCAGCGCCTACAGTACTTCCAAACCATGTACAGCTATTTTTCAGGATTTTCTACCTTAATCTTGTTAGCTTGTCCAATTGTTTACTTTTTCACGGAAACCATGCCAATTAAAGCCTTTGGCACCGATTTTCTAATGCACTTTGTCCCCGTCTACCTCATTAATCGACTCACCTTTATCGCGATCGCTTGGGGAATCTCAGCATCCGAAGTTTGGCGCTCAGAGCAGTACAGTACCGCCCTGTTTCCACTTTTTATCCAGTCGGTTTGGAGCGTTTTTCTCAAACGCCCGCTCACCTTTCAAGTCACCCCAAAACAGCGGCAGTCAGGCATCTATCTCAAGCTAGTCTGGCCTCAAGTCACCATTTTTAGCCTGCTTGTTTTGGGCATGCTATGGAACGCAGGGCAGCTACTGATGCACCAGACAGCGGTTCCCAGCACATATTGGGTAAATGCAGGCTGGAGTCTGTACAGCTTGTGTCTGTTATGGTCAGTGATTCGAGCGGCCACCTGGTCTCCTAAAACAAGCGCGTAGCGCATCAGCGCACGTGTCTAGCTGCTCGCATTTCACCTGTCCACTTATAAAATAATTACAAGCAGTCTTATGGAGATTATTCGTCAGGGCGCAGGCGCTATCATTCGACCTGTCGGCAGACTCGACATCAACACTAGCGAAGCACTGCGGCAGGCCGTCACCACAACCTTCGAGAGCGGCATACAGACGCTTGTAATCGACTGTCAGGCTGTCACGTTTCTAGACAGCTCCGGTCTTAGCGCAATGGTTATGGCACTCAAAAAAGCAAGAGAATTACATATTCAACTGGCGCTATGTTCTTTAGACGAGCAGGCTATGTTGCTGTTTCAGCTCACCGGGATGAATAAAGTATTCAACATTTTAGAAAACAGCACCAGCGATGAGCCTAGCGAGCAAACGTCTAGAAGCAGGCTTGCACAATCGAGCAGTCATCTTCAAAAAGCGCAGTCAGTTTCATCTGGCGAATCGTCTCAATGAGCGCGGCTAAAGAGGTCTCTCCAGCAGATTGATGTCGTTGTCCCAGAAGTTGAGTGAGCCCTTTATAATTCCACAAATCGCCGTTTGTCTGCTGAATTTCATACAGACCATCGCTAAAAAGATAGAGGTGACTACCGGGCGCGATCGCGATTTGACTGGACATATACTCACTCTCTGCAAACATCCCAATGGGTATCTGGCCCTCTTGTCCTATAGGCTGAACATCATCCGCTGGTGTCACCAAAATCGCTGGGGGATGACCGGCACTCGCATAGCGAAGTGATCGCGTTGAATGGCAGTAAACGCCGTACCAAATGGAAAAGAAGCGAGGATTTTGCTCGCTCATCTGAAAAATTTGATTGAGTCCGTTTAAGACACTTGTAGGATCGGTAAAGCGGGCATTGGGCAGAGACTGCGATCGCAAAACCTGCTGCATAGACACAGACGGCAGCGCCGCACCCAGCCCATGACCCGACACATCCAATAGATAAAGCACGAGATGATCGTCATCTAGCCAGTAAAAATCGAAGCAGTCACCGCCCAGCTGCTGAGACGGAAAAAACCTAGACTCGACTTGAACGTTGCCGCACAGCGATCGCGGTAGCAAAGACGTGACATAGTTAGCCGCCTGAGAAAGCTCTGCATTCAGCCGCCGCTGCTGAGCCTGAAGCGCGTCTGTAAGCGATCGCAACGCCTGCTGGGCCTGATAAATTCGCAGGCCTGCCCGCACCCTGGCCTGTAGCTCATCCGGTCGAACCGGCTTATTCAAAAACTCATCAGCGCCACCGTCAAGCCCTTTTATTCGATCTTGAACCTCCGTTCTAGCCGTCAGCAGAATGAAGAAGGTATTCGCGGTTAGCGGATCGGCCTTAACCTTTTGGCAAACCTCCAGCCCGCTCATCTGAGGCATCACCCAGTCACAAATAATCAAAGCCGGACAGAAGCTGCTAGCTATAGCTAGTCCGGTTTCACCATCGTTTGCTACAGCAACCTCATAGCCCTGTCGCTCCAAGCTTTGCTTCAAAATTAGCTGGTTAATCAGCTCGTCTTCAATAATCAAGATTTTAGTCATTCAAGTCCTTCATTAAACCAAGCCAAAGTTCGCCCCCTTCTAAATCATTCATAAGATGAAAGGATATTTTTCCTATAAATTAAGGTCTATCCCTGAGAAAAGAGTACCCTTGGCTGAAAATAAAAATGTCTGGCCTGTAGACGCATTCATCCGTCGTCTCAGCTCATGACTTCGCAACCATAGCTGCTTTGAAAGACACTCTCACGATAGGCTTAGCCCATGCTTATCTCAACGATTACTCTAGTGACATCTGTTGCCGAAACGCTCAGCTCTCCGGTGACCACATTCGTGCTGCTGCTGGCGATCGCACTGATCATCCCGCCCATATTCGAGCGGCTCAAGCTTCCCGGATTAGTCGGCCTGCTTGCCGCTGGTATCCTTTTTGGCAGCAGTGCCCTCGGCTGGTTAGATGCCAAAGACGAAAACCTGATTCTGCTCTCAGAAATTGGCAAAATCTATCTGATGTTTGTCGCTGGTTTAGAAATTGACCTGGTACTGTTCAACAAAACCAGAAACCGTTCTATTAGCTTTGGCGTATTCACCTTCATATTTCCGTTTATCGGTGGTGCTGCCATTGGCTTTTACTTTGGCTTTGGCCCGCTAGCATCCGTTTTAATTGGCTCTTTGCTTGCCTCACACACGCTGCTCGCCTATCCCATTGTTCAACGCTTAGGCGTGGTTGGTGACGAAGCGGTGACCGTAACGGTGGGCGCGACTATATTCACCGATGTCGCTGCGCTGGTGGTGCTAGCAGTTTGCTTGGGCATTAGCAAAGGAAACTTTACAGCCCCGAAGCTCTTTATTCTCTTAGGATCGTTAGGGCTGTATGCTTTGGCGATTCTCTTTGGCCTCAGACAGCTTGCAAAAGCGTTCTTTCGCGCGACGGGTAAAGATGAGGGCAATCAGTTTCTATTTGTAATGCTCTCTTTGTTTTTAGCCGCCGTGGGCGCGCAGCTAATTGGCGTAGAAGGCATTATCGGTGCATTTTTAGCGGGGCTATCGATCAACAGCGTGATTGGCGACGGCCCGGTGAAAGAAAAAACAGAGTTCTTGGGCAGCGTTCTGTTCATTCCTATGTTTTTCATTTACATGGGTCTGCTGTTGGATTTAGATGCGCTGCGAGACATCTTTACGTTTATTCAGCTGCCGCTGCTGATCGTATTTGGACTATTGGCCACGAAGATGCTGGCTGCGATCGCCACCAAAGTCATCTTTCACTACAGCTGGCCTCAGCTTTGGACAATGTGGTCGCTTTCTGTCCCGCAGGTCGCGGCTACCTTAGCAGCGGCTCTCATTGGCTACGAAGCCGACATCATCAACGCGCAGGTCTTCAATAGCGTCATTTTGCTGATGCTCACCACCTCTATACTGGGGCCGCTGGTCACCGCTCAAGCCGCACGTCATTTGGCCATTACAGAGACGCTATCGGCACCTGAGCCTTTAAGCTGGCTGCCGGTTCCACAAGAAGACAACCAGTCTTTTACCGTGGTTGTGCCTGTGTACAATCCCAAAACAGAGCGACAGCTGCTAGAACTTGCGGCCATTGTGGCTCGCTATGAGAATGGCCGGGTGATGCCTTTGGCTGTCACCATTACGCAGCCGCAGATGGATTCGCCTAGAATGATGCGCGCGATCGCCCACGGCCACAGACGGCTAGAAATAGCTAGGGCACTCGGCAGCGAGCTTTCTGTTCCCATAGAGCCCATGCTCCGAATAGAAAATAATGTGCCGCAGGCGATCTATCACTTCAGCCGAGAGCAAAACGCAAACTTGATTGTGCTCGGCATGAGCCCGCAGCCACAGCTCAGACCCTACACGCTCAATAGTATTAATAGCGATGTGCTTTGGGCGGCGCACTGTCCGGTAGTGGTTGCCAAACTAAAAGTGCCGCCTGCACAGCTCAAGGACATTTTGCTGCCCATCGAAAATCCGTCACCGCTAACGGCTAGAGTAATCAGGTTCGCGCAGGTCATTGCCTCGGCCAATCATGGCAGAGTGCGAATCGTGCACGTATGCAGTACGTTTTCTTCAGAGAGCCATCGGGTGCGGGTACAAAGGCAGCTAGAGCAGCTGATTGCTGAGCTGCCAGCGGCCAACTGTACGCTCGAAGTTCGAATAATGGTGCAGGAAAATGTGGTGGGGGCGATCGCGAAAGCGGCTCAAAATTATGATTTGGTTATTTTGCGATCGCAGCGCCGCCGTACGGGCACAGGCCTTACATTAGGCACCCTCACGCAGCCTTTATTAGCCCGCATTCACAACTCTGTGATTTTGGTAGGTGAACCGCATCCTCGCCGCTCGCCTAGAAAAGCCGCTGAATGATGTCGGGAGATTGCTGAAGCCACTGACGGATGAGCTCGGGCGATCGCAACGCAAGATAGCCCAAAGATAAAAACAGCGCCGTATTCAACCCCACTAAAAAGTAACCCATCAGCATTAGTAACCCGTCCATTTCAATCGTAGAAATAGCCAGCAGCAAAATACCCATCGCCGGAATCGGATTCGTGAACGGCACTGGCGACATTAATAGCAGCGTTAGCCAAGCAATACAAACCCCATTGATCTGCCACACCACATGGCCACGCACCAGCCTCGACCAGCGCGGCTTCGTCAACCACTCAAACGTTTTAGCCCCCTTATTTAAACCCACTAACAGCTTGTTTACAAACGCTTCGGAGAACTGAAATCGCGCAATACGAGCCGGGAGCCAAGGCACTTCCTGGCCTCTAGCCATCTGCAACGACAAAACCAAACAGGCTGAGCCAAAGATAACGGATACTCCTGGAATCATCGGTAGGAGAAACGGAAAGGTCAGTAAAATGATGACCAGAGAAAAGCTGCGCTCAGAGGTTTCCACCAAAATATCACCGAGCGTCAGCGGGCGATCGCGCTCCTTTGTGAGCAGAAGAATCAGCTCCTGTGAAAATCTTCGTGAAAGTTTAGGCGGCATAGCAGTCACGAGCAGGCTAAAAAAAGTAAGGCTTATATCCTAATGACAACACATCTACTGCTAATCGGTTTTGATAGCTCGACCAGTCAACGTATCGTCTAAGGGCTCTAATCCATTCACACATGAGTCTGCTGAGCTAGAGTGAAGTCATCCTTAAAGTCTTGTTAAAAGCCCATGAGTCTTCGTTTGCCTTATCTTTATGGCCTGCTGCTAGCGCTGTGTTTGTTCATGTATTTATTCGTGGGTGGCAACAACGCACTGGCGAGCAGTCTATCTACTGATAGCGCTGTAAATCCGTACGAACTTACCGTTTTTCGTAGCCCAACCTGTGGCTGCTGTGGCGACTGGCTAGACTACATGAAAGCAGCAGGCTTTACGATCAAAGACAACATCACTGAAGACATGGACACCGTAAAACAAACCTATGGCGTACCTGAAGGACTAGATTCTTGCCATACCGCGCTGATAGATGGATACGTTATTGAAGGACATGTGCCTGCCAATGATGTCCGACAGCTACTCAGCGACAGGCCCGACGTTATCGGCATCACAGCGCCGGGAATGCCGATGGGTTCACCCGGAATGGAGATGGGCGATCTCGTTGACGACTACACGGTCTACGCCTTCACCGCCCAAAACAAAGTGCTCCCATTTGCAAGGCATTCGCACTAAACCCATTTGCACTAGCACAGGCGGAAAACCGTCCATTTGAGAGACATCACAGGAACTGGCACATTTGGTAAACTGAAGGGATAAAGATTTCGCAAAGGACTCGCCTCCCATATGACAGCCGCCATTTATGACCAGCCTTTACGCCTAGAGCAGATTCCTTCCCTTACCTACACAGCTACCCCAGATCGGTTTGATGAAACGTGGGAAGCACCTCTTTCCACGCTGCTAGGCTTAGGTCGCGCTGTCGGTGCCGACTTCGTAGAGTTCTTTTTAGAGCGCAAAAACTACATTAGCTGCTTAGCTGAAGACGACGCTATTACCAGCATTTCCCCTAGCCTAGTATCCGGCGCAGGCGTTCGCGTGTTCAAAGGCAAGTCTGACTGCTATGTCAGTACGAACGACCTGTCCTTTGACGGGCTGAAAGCTGCGCTCGAAAAGGGACTTGCCATCATGGGGCTAGAGCTGCCTGGGCCAAATGCCAGCATTCCTGAAATTAACCTGGAGCCGCTGCGAGATTACGGCAAAAGCCGCGCCAAGGAAAACTGGCTTGCAAGCTGCGTTTCTATGCAGACGATGGGTGAAGTCCTGCTAGAAGCCAATGCGGCTTTGGCGAAAAAAGCAGAGCACGTTCAAGCCCGCCGTGCGGCTTATTTCCGTGACTGGCAAGAGGTTTTAGTGGCCTCTAGCGACGGTACCTTTGCGCGCGATATTCGCCTTACGCAGTCCGTTGGGTTCAACCTGCTTTGCGCGGACGGTGAGCATCGATCTTCGATTGGTGAGCGGTTAGGCAATACGGGCGATCCAAGCTTCCTTACGGCTTGGGACTACGAAGAGACGGCGGCCAAAGTAGCTGAAGCGGCAGGTAAAATGCTGTACGCCGACTATGTAGAGTCGGGCAACTATCCGATTATTATGGCGAACCACTTTGGTGGGGTCATTTTCCACGAGGCCTGCGGTCACTTACTCGAAACCACTCAAATTGAAAAAGAGACCACGCCTTTTATGAATAAGAAAGGTCAAAAGGTCGCTCACGAGAGCCTGACTGCTTGGGACGAGGGCCTTTCTACTGAGTCTTTTGGCACGATTGACATGGACGATGAAGGCATGCCGGTTCAGCGCACGCTGCTGATTGAAAACGGCATTTTGAAGAACTTTATCTCTGATCGGGCGGGTGAAATGCGCACGGGTCACCCACGTACGGGCAGCGGTCGCCGCCAGGGCTATACGTTCGCAGCAGCTTCTCGAATGCGCAATACGTTCATCGCGCCGGGTGAGCATACGGTTGAGGAGCTATTTGCTTCTGTTGAAAAGGGTATCTACTGCAAAAAAATGGGTGGCGGTAGCGTTGGGCCGACCGGTCAGTTTAACTTTTCAGTGGATGAAGCGTACCTGATTGAGAATGGCAAAATTACGAAGCCATTGAAGGGGGCGACTTTGATTGGTGAGGCGACTGGCATCATGAACAAGATTTCAATGTGTTCTAATGATATTAGTTTGGCACCTGGATTCTGTGGCTCTGTGAGCGGCAGCGTGTATGTAACGGTGGGTCAGCCTCATATTCGGGTGGACGACATTACGGTGGGTGGTCGTTAGACGGTTATCTAATTTCTCTCTTTTCAATAAACCCCATCTCTCTTTCTTTAATTTCTTCAAATGGCTAAAATTCAAACGATTGCGCAGCAGGCTGAGGCGATCGCGCAAAAGCTCAGCATCTCAAAATACGACATCTACGGCTCCTCAGTAGACGAAACCAGCGTTCAGGTAGACAAAGGTGAACCCAAACAGGTCAAAGCCTCCAACCGATCTAGCGTGATTGTTCGCGTGTGGAACGACCAAAATCAAATCGGCGTAACTTCGACAACAGATGTTGACGAAACTGGCTTGGAAATGGCGCTAAAAACAGCTTACGAAGCGAGTGCCTTTGGCGTGAAAGAAAACGCGCCTGACTTTAGCCCAAAGGCAACCGCGCCAACGGCTGATGTGAATGTGCCTGTCGCACAACCTGCCCCAGTGCCTGAGCTGATTGAAGCGCTGATCGGGGCAGAAAAAGATGTGTTGGAATCGCATGATGCGATCGCCTCTGTTCCCTACAACGGCATCGCCCAGCGCGAAATCGAACGCTTCTATCTCAACAGCCAGGGCGCACAGCGCAGTGAAGAACGCTCCTATGCTTCTGTCTATCTGTATGGCAAAACCGAGCAAGAAGGCCGTAAGCCTCGTGCCGCGGGTGCCATGAGATTCAAAAACGGACTCGCACAGCTAGACGTAAAGGGCTGTGCCAAAGAAGCCGCTGATAAAACAATCAGCCATCTAGACTATGAGAAGATCGAGTCAGGCAAGTATCCTGTTGTTTTTTCAGCCGAAGCGTTCTTAAGTCTGCTGAGCGCATTTTCTAATATGTACAACGCTCAAAGCGTGTTAGACAATCGCAGTCTTTCCAACAAAGACTCCATTGGCACCCAGGTCTCAAGTCCGCTGCTCACGGTGTCCGATAACGAACTACACCCCGAGAACGTTTCAGCTGAAACATTTGACGGTGAGGGCACGCCTACTCGCGAACTGCCTCTGATTGAAAAAGGTATTCTCAAGAACTTTTTACACAGCGCTGGTACCGCTAAGCGGATGAACGCTGAGCCCACAGGTCACGCCAGCATTGGCGCAAAAGTCAGCGTTGGGCTCAACTATATGGTGGTTTCAGCCGGCGAAAAAGCCGATAGTGCCTACGACCTCGAGCAGCGCTGATGGGGTTGTCCTTATCGATGACTTGCAGGCACTTCACGCAGGTGTGAATGCGCTTCAAGGATCTTTCTCTTTACCCTTCGACGGCTGGCTATTGAAAGATGGCAAGCGCATCAGCGTCGAGTCTGCGACCGTAGCTGGTGATTTTCGCGAAGTCCTCAACAGTATTCTGCACGTTGAGCCAGAAGCAGAAGTGACCTCTGGCGGTATCTGTCCTCGTATTTGGGTAAGCGAGCTTTCAATCACTGGCGAGGCTTAAGGTTTTAGTTTTGTATACCTTAGTTCGTGAAATATTCAGAAAAACGCCCGAGGCAAGATGATTTCTCGGGGTGTTTTTATAAGCTTTAATTGATGCAATATCGGTTTGCTATCCGATGAGAGTTGCCTACAGAATTCACTAATTTCTCAGTGGAGATCGTGAAACTGTCTTTCAAGCCATACGGCTAGGCCTCCACAGATAAAAGGAATCGCAGCCAACAATAGCTAGTTTGTAGCCGCCAATTTCGGCTATCGCGGTGTGAGTAGACTCCATCGAAGCACCGACCACTGCGTAGGCAATAATCCTAAGAAGAAGCCAGTCGTGAAATAAACAACTGGGCTAGTATCAGACACTTCAATCCTTCAGGCTGAGGAACTTGACTTAAGGTCGGCTCAGATTCATTTTCCATTACAAAACCTTATGAAGGGGCTATTACTGCCCAATTGTAAAAATTGCTCAAGATGCAGAACGAAGGTGTGACAGAAAACAAATCTAGCGGAAACGGGCCATAGGTACCGTTAACATCTTCTAGCTCAGGCTCAGACGTATGATAGGTGACCAGCACCCCGCGCGACTCACCGCTATAGCCATCTAAGTACCAGGCGTTCTTCAGCGTATTAAACTTCAAAAACACTGCGCCCTCTTGCGTCGGAATATCTACATTAATAGGCTGGCTTAGCGCGGCAATGTAGCCTTTTAGTGCGGCCTCTGCATCAGATAAAGCACCTGCACAAATGCCGAGCGTTTGGTACTCACTCATTTCATTGAGCCATCGCAACGCTGAGCGAATATCTTCTGCCTGCGTAGCTGATAGCTCGGTGGGCTTGTGCACCATGCTCAACATAACGAGCTGCTGGCGAACGGCTTTGAGCTTTGCGATGGGATCTGCGATCGCCAACGCCCCTGCAAGATCGTCATTTACAGTAGCAGTCATAGCAAAAAGGCTTTCTTAGTAGGGGTTTGTTTCATACAGCTTACGTGTTTTCCTGCTCCTTTCAAGCGCTGCTTTGCTTACTATTTCGGGCTCACTGAAGGCAGTCCCTATTGCCAGATTCAGGTCGCCACTTATGACTTACAGCTTACGAGTTGCTGATATGGCGATCGCAGAAAGACCTCGCGAGCGATTGCTAACCTACGGAGCCAAGCACCTATCAGCCGCCGAGCTAATTGCCATTTTACTCAGTACAGGACAAGGCAAAGGCGGCCTCTCAGCAGTCGGGCTAGGGCAGTTTTTACTACAGCATCTGAGCAATGACGAAACCGACAGTGACGGGCTCTCTATGCTCAGAGAAGTCACGGCTGAAGAACTTGTCAAAGTATCGGGCATTGGCCCCGCTAAGGCGGCTACGATCTTGGCGGCTATGGAGCTTGGCAAACGAGTGCTGCAAAGTCAGCCGCCTCAGCTCACGGTGGTAGACGATCCGGGCGTCGCTGCGGCCGCGCTCGGTCATGAGCTTATGTGGCAGTCTCAAGAGCGTTTTGCCGTTTTGCTCCTGGACGTAAAGCACCGTATTATTGGCTCCAAGGTAATTACTATCGGCACCGCCACTGAAACCTTGGCCCATCCCCGAGACATTTTCCGCGAAGTGATTAAGCGCGGTGCCACCCGAGTAATTGTGGCGCACAATCATCCCTCAGGCAGCTTAGAAGCTAGCACTGAGGATATTGCGCTCACTCGTCAGCTGCTAAAAGGTGCTCACTACTTAGGCATTCCACTGCTTGACCATCTCATTTTGGGCAATGGAGACTGGGCCAGCATTCGGCAGGCTACCGATCTATGGAACGAGCCCGTGACGTAGGCGTACTCACTATCTTGGGGTAGAAATACTGATACACTAAGCCCGAAGATAATGATCGAAATTTTGGCTGGCCTCTACCTACAATGAATATTACCGTTGATGTCAGATGCAATCAAACCAAGCCCCTAAAGCAATCCAAGCACGTGAAGGCTTCTACTTCTTAGACAATGACTCTAACGGAGTTATCAAGCAAATTACTGGGCGAAAGCAACTGAGCCAGAAAGAAGTTTTTAACTGGAGAATGGTCTTAGAAACCAGACACTGTTGGTTGGCTAAGCACAATATTCCATACTTTTATCTGGTAGTTCCTAACAAGCACTGTCTGTATTCAGAGCATCTTCCTGATAATATCCGTCTGTCTCCAAATAGACCTGTTACTCAAATATTTCAAGCCGTAAAAGATTCGTTTGCTTCTTTTTTGTATCCGTTCGATGAGCTTTTATCTTGTAAAAATGAAGGCCTACTGTATAGGCTGAAAGACAGTCATTGGACACAATTAGGCGCGTATCACTGCTATTTGGCGCTAGCGCAGCGAATGTTAGATTCTGGAGTGCCTTTGCACAAAATCGAGCCAGATGAAATCATCTTTTCTGAACAGCTGACTCAATACAGCGACCTTGGCGTTCATTTCAACGACTGTGAGGATACTAATATCGAGGCGACAATGCCTCAATCGAATATAAAATGCGCTTTGACAAATGGCGTCGTGAATACGGGAAATCTGCAAGTTTGGAAAAATCACAACGGTAGAGAGCTCCCGCGGGCCGTTATTTTTAGAGATTCTTTTTGTAATCAGATGACCGCTTTTTTAGCAGCTAGTTTCAGCGAAGCTGTCTTTGTATGGCAGCCTAACGTCGATTTTAAGCTAGTAGAAGAGTTTAAGCCAGATGTTGTCATTAGTCAGCAGGTCGAAAGATTCATTACAGCTGTACCGCAAGATCTGTTTGAGCCTACCCTGCTAGAGCGACAGCAAAAGAAAGTAGAAACGAAGCAGATTACCCAGAGAGCATCATTTTTCAACAGACTCACTGATATCAGTCAAAATGACCAGTTTCTTTCAGAACCATCAAAAGTTTTTGTCCAGAAGTATTCAAATGAACTGTTGTTAGCTCTAGCTATTAACTTTCCAAATGCACTAGCTATTCAGGCAAATTACATATCGAATTTGATTAGGCAAGGTAAGGTGGCAGAGGCTGAACGACACTATGTGTTGCTGATTAATCGAAAAAAGAATATTCCTTTGGCATTTCATCAAGTTGTGGAGGATCTCCTTAACAGCCAACGGTCTGACGATGAGGTTTTAGTAACGTAGGGTCTAGCCGGAAGGGTGCGATCGCTATTTTTCACCTTTTGCAGTACAGTAAATCGCATGAACACTGCTGCAAACAACAGACCTATCGCAATCGACCTGTTTGCCGGGGCCGGAGGGCTTGGCTTAGGCTTTGAGCAGGCTGGATTTGACGTGCCCGTAGCGGTAGAAATCGATCCGGTACACGCGGCTGTTCATCAGTTTAATTTTCCTCACTGCCAGACCATTCCAAGGTCAGTCACAGAAATTACAGGTAAAGAAATTCGTGAGCGGGCGAAGCTGTTACCTCATCAGCCGATTGCTGCGGTGATAGGCGGTGCGCCGTGTCAGGGGTTTTCTGTGATGGGTCGTCGGTCGCTAGACGATCCGCGTAACGCCCTGGTGAAGGACTTTTTACGGCTAGTAGACGAGCTGCAACCGAACTATTTTGTGTTTGAAAATGTAAAGGGGCTAACGGGCGATCGCTACAAACACGTACTCGATGCCATCACCACTCAAATCGCCAAAATCAACTATCACCTTCTTCCCTGGAAAGTCCTCAACGCCTGCAACTACGGCGTTCCCCAAAGCCGAGAAAGGTTATTTCTCATCGGCGTAAAAAACAACTTTCCAAAACCTTCCTATCCCGCTCCCCAACAAGACACGCCTACCTGTGCAGATGCACTAGAAGATCTTCCCTGACGCCGAACTGTTCGACATATTAACCACAGCAGGCGAGGTACACGCGCTCCTTATCTAAACCGCTCAGCCCATACGCAGCCCGCTTGCGCTGCACTTCCCCCGAAGGCTGGCACTACGGCTACCGCAGACACTGGAATCCTAATCTGCTCACCAACAGCATCCGCACCAATCACTCCCAAAAATCACGAGCCCGATTTGCCAATACTCAACCCGGCATTCGCGAACCCATCTCTCACTTTTTTCGCCTATCCGCAGACGGCATTTCTACCACCCTCAGAGCCGGTACCGACTCCGCTAGAGGCTCATTCACCAGCCCCAGACCCATCCACTATCGCTACGCCCGCTGCATCACCGTACGAGAAATGGCGCGACTGCATGGATTCCCAGACTGGTTTCGGTTACATCAAACGAAATGGCATGGGGCTCGGCAGGTTGGGAACTCAGTACCGCCACCTTTAGCACGGGCGATCGCAACTCAGCTCATCAAAGCCCTCAATCATCAACCCATCATTCCACAGAAACAATTACCTGTAGGTAACGAACAACTCCTCAACATGGTTGCTTCAGAAGCCGCTCAGTATTGGGGTATCAAAAGTCCTATTCAACAAAGAGATAAAGCTATCTGTCAATGGGGAGAAAGCGCTAACGCCTCATGAATCAATAAAAGCGTTTCTCTGACTAATTCTGTGAAATCGTAACTAGATAGTCGCAACATACTCCGGAGCGATTTTAGCAAGCATCTTCAATGCTGAGTTAACTGTAGCTGAATCTTTAAACATCTTAGCGACCTCAGGTTCTAGAAGGATTAAGTTTGTCCCCTTCCTATATGCCTTGTAATGCTTACCTCTAGTGCCATTTAAAAAGTCGTATTCTTCACGCATCGTATCCTGCTCATTATTCTGATTCATAGGCCCTCCTTTCTCTTGCGGAAGCATCTCGTGCACTGATGATTCTAACGTTATCTCCACGTTCAGTCTAAGACACAACCAACAGGCGATTTGTATAGGAACAGCCAATACTAACGAATCGAGATTCACCCACTGAATGATCTGGATCAGAAACAGTCAGTTCTAGCGGATCGTTAAACACAGTGGTTGCTTCTGTAAAATCAATCGAGTGTTTTTTAACATTCTTTAGCTCCTTGGTTGGATCCCATTCAAACTTCACTGTTGATCCTCAACCAGACATTTGCCCTGCCATATTTCTTTTTATCACGCATGAGCGATCGCCCGCTGGCTATTACGATAAAAGGGTTGAAAGGCATGTGCACATACGTAATGGACATTAAATCGGGATTTGTAGGCACCGTAGGCAATACGCCCCTGATTCGGCTCAATAGCTTTAGTGAAGAAACCGGCTGCGAAATTTTGGGTAAGGCTGAGTTTCTAAATCCAGGCGGCTCAGTGAAAGATCGGGCCGCTCTATATATTATTGAGCAGGCTGAAAAAGACGGCAGGCTTAAGCCCGGTGGCACCGTGGTTGAAGGCACGGCGGGCAATACGGGCATCGGCCTGACGCATATTTGTAATGCTAAAGGTTATAAGTGCGTCATTGTTATTCCGGAAACGCAGTCTCAGGAGAAGATGGATTTGCTGCGGACGCTGGGCGCAGATGTACGCCCTATTCCAGCAGTGCCCTACAAAGACAAGAATAACTACGTCAAGTTTTCAGGTCGCCTAGCCGATGAGCTAGAAAATGCGGTTTGGGCCAATCAGTTTGAAAACTTGGCGAACCGGCAGGCACACTATGAAACGACCGGGCCGGAAATGTGGGCGCAGACGGGCGGCAAAATTGACGGCTGGACGGCGGCGACAGGGACAGGCGGTACCTATGCCGGTGTGTCAATGTTTCTGAAAGAGAAAAATCCAGACGCTCGGTGCGTGGTTGCAGATCCGATGGGTAGCGGTTTGTATAGCTATGTGAAAACGGGTGAGATTAAGCCTGAAGGCAATTCAGTGACTGAAGGGATTGGGAATAGCCGCATTACCGGAAATATGGAAGGGGTTCCGATTGATGACGCGATTCAGATAGACGATCACGAGGCGTTGCGTGTGATTTATCAGCTTCTATATAAGGAGGGGCTGTTTATGGGTGGCTCTGTCGGCATCAACGTTGCGGCGGCGGTTGCTTTGGCTAAAGAGATGGGGCCGGGGCACACCATCGTGACGATTTTGTGTGACGGGGGCTCGCGCTATCAGTCTAAAATCTTTAATCGCGAATGGTTGGAGTCGAAGGGGCTGTGGTCTGATGAGTTTTTGCCTAGCTAAGAAAAGCCTGAATGAGAAGTTTGAATGAATAGCGTTTTAGCTGGGTTCTTAGCGAGTTTGGGGGCAGGGCTGGCGACGGGGGTAGGCGCGCTGCCGGTGATGCTGCCGTTTGAGATGTCGAATCGGGCTCAGGGGATTTTGCTAGGCGTGGGTGGTGGCGTGATGCTGGCGGCGTCTCCACCCTCACCGGCCTGATCGAACCCGTCGGCGGCCTCCTGGGCGCAAGCGTTGTCAATGTCTCAGCGATACTTCTCCCCTGGGGTATGGCCTTTGCCGCCGGAGCGATGCTGTTCGTCATCGTCGATGAAATCATTCCAGACATCGACCAAAAAGATTTGGGCCAAGTTGGCACCTTTGGCCTGCTAATTGGGTTCGTTGTGATGATGTTTTTAGACGTTACTTTGGGCTAATCTTAACCGTTGAAGTCTTAATCAAGATGCGATACATATGGCAGCGCTAACCTACAACACCTCAGCTCCCGTATTAGTCACTGGCGCAACTGGCTATGTTGCAGGATGGATCGTAAAAGGGCTGCTAGACAAAGGCTTTACTGTCCATGCTGCCGTACGCAATCCTAACAACACAGAGAAACTAAAGTACTTGAACGAACTAGCAGAACGCTCTTCTGGCACCATTCAATACTTCCAGTCCGACCTGCTACAGCAAGGCTCCTATGCAGAAGCGATGCAAGGCTGCGAAGTCGTTTTTCACACGGCATCTCCCTTCACACTCGATACTGAAAACCCTCAAAAAGAGCTGATAGAACCTGCCCAGCTCGGTACTCGAAACGTTTTAGAACAGGCTAACCGAACAGAGTCGGTGAAGCGAGTGGTGGTTACTAGCAGCTGCGCGGCCATCTATGGCGACAATGCCGACCTCGAACTTGTGGCGGGAGATAGCTTCACCGAAAACGACTGGAACACCACGTCCTCTCTATCGCACCAGCCCTACTCCTATTCCAAAGTGCTTGCAGAAAAAGAAGCCTGGAAAATTGCCAAAGCCCAAGACCGCTGGCAGCTGGTCGTCATCAATCCGTCCTTAGTGCTTGGCCCAGGCATCAACCCCTACGCTACCTCAGCATCGTTCTCACTCGTGCAGCAGTTCGGTGATGGCACCATGAAGTCCGGCATGGTGGACTTAGGCATCGGCGCTGTAGACGTTCGAGATGTTGCAGATGCCCACATGGCCGCTGCTTTTAACCCAGACGCAAAAGGACGCTACATCGTCTCTGGGCACAACACCGACTTTCCAGAATTTGCCGAAATTCTCAGAGACAACTTTGGTGAGACCTATCCCCTTCCGCAAAAGACGCTGCCTAAATGGCTTGTCTGGATCGTCGGGCCGTTTCTGGCGAAAAACACCACTCGAAAATACATTGCGCGTAATATCGGCCTGCCCTTTCGAGCAGACAATAGCAAAAGCACTCAGTCGCTAGGACTCAGCTATCGCCCGCTAAAAGCGTCACTCGTAGAGATGTTTCAGCAGCTTGTCGATAGTGGGCTGATAAAGGCATAAAAGTCAGCTATACCTAAAGGTATATATTTTTTCTGAGTACGTTTTCTGCTTGCTAAAGCGTACTCATTACGAGTATGATTTAGTCTGTAAGCAACATGAGCAATAAAGCAACCTCTTACGCCAGTAGTCGGTTGCTGAACATCATAAGGAGATATTTATTTCATGGCACTAGAGAACCGCGAAGGTCAAAAAGTCCCTAACGTTACGTTTCGCACCCGTCAAAATGACGAGTGGGTAGATGTGACAACTGACGATCTGTTTAAAGGCAAAACAGTCGCCGTCTTTTCTTTACCAGGCGCCTTTACGCCCACCTGCTCTACGACTCACCTTCCTGGTTACAACGAGTATGCAGGCCTGCTCAAGCAAAACGGTGTAGATGACATCATTTGCATGTCAGTCAACGATACGTTTGTAATGAACGCTTGGTCGGTAGACCAAGAAGCTGAGAACGTCACGGTAATTCCGGACGGTAACGGCGAGTTCACAGAAGGCATGGGCATGCTGGTCGATAAAGAAGACCTTGGTTTTGGCAAGCGTTCTTGGCGCTATTCCATGCTGGTAAAAGACGGCACCGTTGAGAAAATGTTTATTGAGCCCGAAGTTCCTGGCGATCCGTTTGAAGTGTCTGACGCTGAAACGATGCTGAACTACATTAACGAGAAGGCGGGCAAGCCTCATCGTGTGTTCTTGTTTAGCAAGCCCGGTTGCCCCTTCTGTGAGAAAGCTAGAAAAATGCTAGACGCCCACGGAATGAGCTACGAGCAGGTTGAAACTGGCAGTGGCGTTTCGACTAAGGCGCTTTATGCCGTATCTGGAGCGGGTACAACGCCTCAAGTATTTATCGACGGTCGCCTTGTCGGTGGGTCTGAGGATTTAGAAGCCTACTTTGAGAAGCTGGACAAAGCTGCGGCTTAGCGAATGGATGCTTTCCTTTTTATTGAAGGCTAAGCAAAATGGGCTAGCGGCAAATCGTTGTCGTTAGCCCGTATTATTTGAAATTTATTATGATCTAAGTATCGATACTTCTTATATTTTTCGACTATTTAACGGGTTCAACACAAAACTTTTTTGCTGACGAGGGAGCGATTTATGGCTTACGATTTTGATCTTTTTGTGATCGGTGGAGGTTCTGGCGGCATTGCAACGGCGCGCAGGGCGGCTTCTTATGGTGCGAAGGTGGCGGTGGCTGAGAGCGATCGCCTCGGCGGCACGTGCGTAAACAAAGGCTGCGTACCTAAAAAGCTAATGGTGTATGCCTCACGCTTTCCTAAGTACGCCAGAGAATCCGAAGGCTACGGCTGGACGGTTAAGCCTGCTGACTTTGACTGGAAAACGATGATCACCGACGTGAATAACGAGGTGAAGCGACTAAACGGCATCTATCAGCGCATGGTAGACAATGCTGAAGTGAAAATTTTTCCGGTTCACGCCAAGCTATTAGACGCGCATACGCTAGAAGTCGGTGATGAGAAAGTCACGGCTGAGCGGATTTTGATTGCGGTGGGCGGTAAGCCCGTAAAGCCTGATATTCCGGGCATAGAGCACGCGATTACCTCTGATGGCATGTTCGAGATGACCGAGCAGCCTAAGCACATGGTGATTTTAGGCGGTGGCTATATTGGCTGTGAGTTTGCTTCGGTGATGAATTTGCTGGGGACGAAGGTGACTCAGGTGATTCGGAAGGAGCAAATTTTGAATGGCTTTGATAAGGACATTCGCAATGAGCTGCACGAGGCGATGGTAAAGCAGGGCATTAATCTGCTGACGAATGCTGAGATTGTGGGCATTGAGAAAACGGCTGACGGTGTGACTGTGACCATCAACGACGGTACTGAGCAGGTGATTGTGGCAGATGCGGTGAGCCTGGCGGCGACCGGGCGACGGCCTAAGCTGGAGAATTTGGGCTTGGAGAATACGGCCGTAGAGACGCATCGAGGGGCGATCGCAGCTGATAAATACAGCCAAACCGCAGAACCTAGCATCTACGCCATTGGCGACTGCACCGATCGCATTAACCTCACGCCCGTGGCCATCAATGAAGGCCGCGCCCTAGCCGACACCATCTACGGCAACAAGTCCCGCATGATGACCTACGACAATGTGCCTTCAGCGGTATTCACTACGCCCGAATCTGCCAGCGTGGGGATCACCGAAGGTGAGGCGATTGAGCAATACGGCGAAGACAACATTCACGTTTTCCGCTCGCGCTTCCGCTCAATGTATTACACGCTGCCAAACAAGGATGAGAAAACCTTGATGAAGCTGGTGGTGCATACCGAAACGGATAAAGTGCTCGGCGCACACATGGTCGGTGATTCTGCGGCGGAGATTATTCAGGGCGTGGCGATCGCCCTCAAAATGGGCGCAACCAAAGCCGACTTCGACAACACCGTCGGCATTCACCCTAGCTCCGCAGAAGAGTTTGTCACTATGCGTTAATCTTTTTCGCGCATCTCTCATCTAAAGGCCGATCCCCATCAAATAGCTCTCATAAAAGCCGCCTAAGATAATCTCCTTAGGCGGCTTTTTGTATGAAACGTGAGGTTTTCGATAGAGCTGTTCTTATGGCTTATTTATTTTGCATAGATATATATCAAATAAACACTGAGAAACAAGCATAAATACTTACTGAAACAGGCTGAACGGCCCGTACTAAGCGGCATTTCGTTAGAACTGTGACTTTAGTATGAGAGCGGATGAAAGACATGTGAATTTTGCATAATAAGTCTCAAAATGTTCTCTGTGAACCTGTCAATTTCGATCTGAGTGACTACTATGTTGAGCGTGAGAGAGAAAATCGCTGCTCTGCCGCTTAGTTCTGTAGAGTTTTTAACGGCTATCTCCATTCACTATGACGCTTCAGAAACAGGGCCTACCCTCACTATAAAAGGTGGTTCGGCATAGTTAACCTGTAGTTAATAGCCTCTATATAAAGAGCAGGTGCGCTTTTAACAAAATCATAATTACCTCGGTTGCTTTATTCAAGGCGGTGGGTATGTTGTTTAAGAATCGCAAGTATCTTTTCATTTCATTCAAGAATTTTTAAGTTGTTCACAACTTCGTGGTTATGGCTTTTTCTCAGTTCAGTTCTCAGTCCAGCAAAAAATCTCTCGATATCCTAGAGCCCGTCAAGCGTCGGATAGAAAACATTCCCGTAGAGAACCCACAAACGGCTCACCGCATCGTTTCACTAATTCCTGCCGACTGTCCTTTTGAAAGAGATCTCAAGCTCTTTGGCCGTGTCGTCGCCCACATTCCACCCATGTGCAAAATCAACCCGCTATATGAGCAGCTAACGATGCTTCGCTTTAAGGCGCTTTGCTATTTGGTAGACGAATGTGGCGAAGATATCGCAGCACTAACGTAAGCAAATCGATTGCGAAAGGCCTTATGAGTAAGGCATCTGGTTACTAACACAGCACATCGTTTGGAGTGTCCCTAGCCACACACAGGCGATCGCATCTCTTTCTCTACGCGTATATCAACTAGCTACCCTTCATCCCTGCTAGCTGACATACGCGTTTTAAGTATTTTTTCCTACTGAGCACAAGCCACGCTGCTCACCTTCCCTGTGTTGACTAACCTCTAATGAGGCTTGCCGCTCACAGTCTCTAGCAGCGTCATTGGCCCGACAGATTTCAGCGCGTCTAAACTCTCTTTGTTTTTCACGAAGAGGGAACCTGCAAACCCTAATGAGTTGACTGAAATGTTGGCATATTTCTCCTGAGTGCGAGGGACTATCATCATCCAGTGACGTGTGCACAGTAGGTTGTAAGCTGCTGTTTGCTCACCTTTCCACTGCTCGCTTTCTGCTTGAGGTGTGTTGATACCGACGGTATCTAAGAGCGTGCGATAGGTTCTTAGATAGTGATGAGCTTTTTCTGATTGAGAGATTTGTTGAGATGAGGATGGCTTTAAAGGAGCGATCGCATGACAAAATCCCAAAGCCTCTGCCGTACAAACGTCCTCTGACCGAGCCGTACAGGCTTTATCAATAACGCTTTCAGTTGGAAAAGCCTTGAGAGACGGGGTGTAAGGCACCACCTGTAAATGCTTATGAGGCTGGCTTGATCCTGCTACCGTACCGCCGTTAAAAAAAGCTAGCCCGTCAACATCGGCTAAACAGCAAACGAGTGCTTCAAAATCTGGCAGCGTTAGCCAATTTTCCTGCGGTTCAAACTGGCGCGTGATAATCAAAAAGTGATAGTCAACAACATTGAACTTATTGAGCAGGCACAAGTGCGTTGATGAAATATCTGTGACGTATAAGTCTTTTTCGTAGGGTAAAAAAGGATTGCTAGGCGCTGCTTTGTTCTGTTGCTTTAGCGCTTTTTCCTTACGCTCAAGACTCGCCAAAATTCGCACTACAAACTGAATGCCCTCTTCGGACAGGTGCTCAACCTTAGTATCTATCGGCTGCAAAGCGCCCGTGCTGAGGGCATATTCGTGCTGAGCTTTGAGCTTTTGCCACAAGTTACCAGCGCTCCAGGGAATGCGATCGCTCATCACATTTTCAAGGTACCGCACTGTGCCCGCTGCCTGAGCAGATGATCGCACAGTACAAGCGCAACCATCGCCTCCACCATCGGTACCGCCCGGGGCAGCACGCAGGGATCATGACGGCCTTTTCCAGCCAGCGTCGTTTCTTCACCCGTATTATCGACGGTGTTTTGCTCTTTGCGAATGGTGGCTGTGGGCTTGAAGGCGACGCGAATGACGATATTTTCGCCATTAGAAATACCGCCCTGCGTGCCGCCCGCTCGGTTAGTCCGATTGCGAAACGTCCCGTCTTCACCGCGATACATCTCATCGTTATGCTGAGAACCTGTAAGCAAGGTGCCTGCAAAACCCGAGCCCATTTCAAAGCCTTTGGTTGCAGGTAGCGACATGGCACCTTTAGCCAAATCAGCGCTGAGCTTATCAAAGACAGGCTCGCCTAACCCTTTCGGCATGTTCCTAGCCACGCATTCCACCACGCCACCAATCGAGTCGCCTTCTTTGCGAATTTGATCAATGCGCTCAATCATTTGCTCGGCAACGTCCTGATTAGGACAGCGAACGATGTTGCTTTCAACGTCTTCTAAGGTGACGCTGTTAGGGTCTAGCGGTGCTTCAATATCTTGAATGCGCTTGACGTAGCCGATGACTTCTACGCCGCAGGCTTGTTTAAGAATTTTTTTAGCGATCGCCCCTGCGGCCACCCGTCCAATCGTCTCTCTGGCTGAAGATCGTCCGCCACCCTGCCAGTTCCGAATGCCGTACTTAGCGTCATAGGTCGCATCCGCATGAGAAGGCCGATACTTCTTCGACATCTCATCATAATCTTGAGATCGGGCGTCTTTATTGCGCACCAAAATCGAAATAGGCGTTCCTAAGGTTTTGCCTTCAAACACGCCCGACACAATTTCGCAGGTATCCGTTTCCTTACGAGGCGTCGTGATTCGACTCTGGCCGGGGCGACGGCGATCTAAGTCAACCTGAATCTCTTCGGCAGAAATTTCTAGCAGGGGCGGACAGCCATCAATGACGACGCCGACGCCACCGCCGTGAGACTCTCCAAAGGTAGTAATCCGAAAAAGATGGCCGAAAGTGTTGCCCATGTTTTGCTTGAAGTGAAAGGTGCGATCGCTAAACAGACCAAGACTGATCCTACCGTATTTAGCGATCGCTCCTTAAATCCGCTCCTTAAATCCGCTCCTTAAACCTGACCACGCAAGGGCTATCTTGGGCCTTCTGCCAGGATGTTCTCAGGCAGCTTCAGCAGCGATCGCGGATCAATCGCCTTGTCGTTTTTGTACAGGCTGTAGTGCAGGTGAGGCCCAGATGAACGACCCGTGCTGCCAATGTGGCCGATAATTTGGCCGCGCTTGACGCGATCGCCCACTTTCACCTTCACTTCAGACATATGCGCATACAGCGTCTCATAGCCGTATCCGTGCTCAATCGTTACCGTGTTGCCGTAGCCGCCGTTGTAGCCTGCCAGCGTAATGACGCCATCTCCAGCTGCTGCAATGATATCGCCATGGTCACCGACAAAATCCATGCCTTCGTGCACTTCGTAGCCGCTGCCACTAAAAGGATTGCTGCGAATGCCAAACTCAGAAGACACAATCACTCGACCGACAACCGGCTGGCCGCTAGGGTAGGCTGCCTCTTCAGCCAGCGTCTTTTCCAAAGCAGGCTTAATCGCTGAATCTAAGGCTTTGTTTAGCTCAGGCACCTGCTGCTTAGCATCCCTTAACAGATCCAGAGCGGTGACGGTTGGCGATGGGCCACCTCTTGGTGTTGTGCTGGGCGTTAAGTCTCTCGCTAGGCTTCCGCCGCCACGTACTGGAAAAACGAACGCGGCACTTTGCACCGTGATATTCGGCAGCGTGCTTTGAAGATTGTCCTGCGCACGACTAGGTGACTTAGATGCCTGACTATCGCTGCTGCTAGTAGGTTCTACAGCTTCGTTGCTATCTACGCCTGCGCGCGCTTTAAGCGAGTCAATCTCTTCGCCAAGATCGTCAATCTCAGCTTTCACTTCGTTTGCAATATCGCTGAGCTCGCTGTTGGTTCTAGTGAGGCGAAGGTTGTTTTGCAGAAGGGAAAAACAGAGCCCGCCTAAAGAAATAGTAGGCACACCTAAAAACAAAAGGGCAATAAAAAAGCCACGCATCGGCGTAACCGTGATTTCAGCAGACTCCCCACGATTTCGCTCTCGCCGCTTTCGAGTGATTTGCTTTAGCGTGCCGTGTTTTACGGTACTGAGCCTCTGACTGTCAGGCGTTTTGTAACTGCTGTATAACTGCTGTCGCATGAATTGTTAAAGGCGTTTGCTTGCGCAACGCATTTGAAAAGAATCCGGCAAACTTATCTCTTCTTTACAATTACGAAATTATACGGGGATCACGCCCCATAATGTCTGTCACTTCTGAATATGTGTACGGAGAGCAAAGCAGTCATAAGAAAAGCTTAATGTTATATCTACGTATTTTTACGGATAATCTGCGCGTTTATACCTTGATGCCGTGGGTCTTTCAGGCGATAAAGGCGTAGCTTCTGAAACATTTCTGTAGAAGAATCAGCCTAACTATTTAGGCATAGCCGTACTTATGTACAGATGTGAATTTGCTCAACATGTGGTAGCGCGTAGAATATGAGACTTCTCGCACTCATATCTACGTCTGAAAATAGTTGCGATCGCCTACGATTTTTCGTCACAGTGTAGGTACCTACTTTCAATCGCAGTGGCAGATCCCTATGAAACTTACCTGGTTCGATGCAAATTCTTGGCTGGTTGAAGCGGACGGCTGGCGAATTCTCATCGACCCTTGGCTGGTGGGCGATTTGGTGTTTGCCAATGTGCCTTGGCTGGTAAAAGGCGTGCGATCGCACACGATAGACATTCCCAAAGACATCGACCTCATTTTGCTCTCACAGGGCTTAGCCGATCACGCACATCCTGAAACGCTGGGTCATCTCGACAAATCTATTCCCGTGGTGGCTTCTCCTGACGGGGCTAAGGTCGCAAAAGATAGCGGCTATACGTCGGTGACGGTAGCCGACCACGGCGATCGCATCCTAAAAGAGCGTCAGGAAGACGGCGGGCATAACAGCCTGACGATAGAAGCTTTAGAAGGTGCCATCGTCGGTGCAACTAAGCGAGAGAATGGCTATGTGCTGACATTTACAGGCGCGCAGCCAGCGTCACAGACCCGTCTGTACTATGAGCCTCACGGCTACCCAGATTTTGAGCGGCTGCAAGAAATTGGTTCAATTGACGTGGTGATTACGCCGGTTGCAGATATCACGCTGATGAACGTTGCGCCGGTTGTTCGTGGCGGCGCGGTGGCGCTAGATATCGCCCGAAAGCTTCAGCCGCAGGTGATGGTGCCCACCGCTGAAAACGGACGGGTGGACTACGAAGGCCTAATCTCTTCAGTGATTCGTACGTCAGGTGGGGCGGATGAATTGCGATCGCAGCTCCAGGCAATCAACAGCGACACTCAAGTCATTAACCCGGCCTCTGGAGAAACCATCGAGCTAGCGCTGCGCTCATCAGTAGCCGCTAGCTAGAAACTGATTTAGTCGCGGATGTTTCTTTACTTTCTATTTGTTCAGGGCGAGACGCGCTAGTCAGCAGCTTGCCCAAGGCTATCGAATTCGGTGCAGGTGCTTTGCGCTGCAATAGCAATAGCTTAAGCTCTGCGATCACCTGATCTTGTTCTACACGCAGCGTATCTAGTCGGTTGACCAGCTGATCAATTTTGACTTCAGGCGAAACGGCGGTTGTCGTCGCTCTTTTCCATATCCACTGGCTGAGCGCTAGCGGTAGCTTTAGCACAAACGCCACGCTGAGCTTGATTAAACGCTTTACTAAATCAGCCAGTATTTGCAGCAGGCCAATGGTGAACACGATCGCGACAATGGCCCAAACTGGATGGTTAAAAGCTAGCGTGATTACCGACTGAAGCCGAGCTGCCATGTTGGCGAGCGTATCGAGAGAATCGGGCAGTCCGGCCCAAGGAAGCGCAAGCGGCAGCAACATCGAAGGGCAAAAGGTAAATAGCAAAGGAAAGAATGCCATAACATCGGTAGCGTCGCTAGCGCTATGCTAATGACGGTTTTATCGATTTAATGTCCTCACTATATAAGGAGTCCGCGATCGCTGTGAGATCTGTTCTATCTACTTTTTTAACGATTGCTTTGTCCGTATTGATAGTGTTTAGTGCCCCTATCGCCGCGCAGGCAACTTCTATTGCCGCACTTCCTGGCATCGGCGGACTTACCGCTGGCACCAGACCAGACAATATTGGCGTAACCGATGGCACGCTTGCAAGCTGTCCAGCTTCTCCTAACTGTGTGGTGAGTCAAAATGCGGATGAGGAACATGCGATCGCACCCATTACCTACACCACAGATCGCGAAACCGCTCGCCAAAACTTAATCGACATCCTCGGTGTCGTGCCCCGCACTAAAATCATTCAACAAAGCGACGACTATATCCTGGTCGAGTCAGAGAGCCGTCTGATGGGCTTTCGGGACGACACCGAATTTTATTTGCCTGAGGGTGAAAGTATTATTCACGCTAGAGCTGCCGCGCGAATGGGCGAATCTGACTTGGGGGTAAACCGCCGCCGGATTGAACAGATTCGGCTAGCGCTTGCCGACTTAGAACGCCGGTAGGAGAACGCAGATGAGTCTAAAAATCTTGCTAACTCACAGTTCGATTTCAAGCTGGCGGGCTGACTGGTACAGGCTAGCTGACTCTTGATCGCGTCCCTGTTTGTCTAATAAAAAGGCGAGGTTGTAGTAAAAATTAGAATGGTTCGGAAAGCGTCTGATAGCTCTGCGGTAGATAGCCTCTGCTTCTTCTATCCGGCCTAAATTAGAAAGCGTCATACCGAGATACTGATAGCCATTTGTGTAAGTTGGATCTAATAGAACAACTCTGCGAAATATCACTTCAGCCTCTGAAAACTGTGATTGCTCCGCTAGCAAAGCGCCTAAGTTGTAGTAAGTTGTCGCATCAAAAGGATTAATTCGTATCGGCTTCTCGATAGGCCGCTTCTGCTTCTACTAGCTGGCCCTGTACATTGAGCCAGTAGCCCAAGTTGTAGTGTACGTCAGCATTGTACGGTTCAAGGCGGATGGCGCTGCGGTAGTTAGCGATCGCCTCATCCACTTTCCCTTCTTCTGCTAGCTCATTCGCCAAATTAAAATAACCAATTGCCCCATCCCCATCAGATGAACGGCTTTGGCCGTAAGCGGAATCCGAAAAATTAGTCAGAAGTGCCAAACAAAGTCCAGCCGTTACAAAAAAGCGCATGTGATATTAGGATTAAGACTACGCCCACTCTATTCAGTACATTTACTGAAATAAAAGAGTAAAAACAGATCGGTAATATCACTTCAAAACTTATTTACAGCCACTTCACAAAAGCTTAAAAGCCAACCGTTGTTCTCAGCGGTTGGCTTTTAAGTAAACGTAAATTTAGGGGGTAAAACTAATTAGCTTTTGCTTTTCTCCCCTTGGTTTTGGTCGCCTTCTCTTCAGCTTCAGCCACCACTTCCTCAACGGCCTCTTTTGCTTCTACGTCCACTTCTACAGGTGGCTTCACAGGCTCCTCACCCGGCTCAATCGGAATCGCCTCCGGCTTCAGCTTCGCCATCACCATCTCTTTCACCTTCGCCGCAAACTCAGGATCTTCCTTCATGCGGATAATGGTGTTGTCTCGACCCTGGCCCACATTGGCACCTTCAAAGCTGTACCAGGCGCCTTTTCGAACGACAATATCATACTCTTCTGCAATATCTAGCAAACAGCCCAGAATGGAGATGCCTTCGCCAAAGATGATGTCAAATTCTGCAATTCTGAACGGCGGCGCGACCTTGTTTTTGGCTACCTTCACCTTCACGCGGATACCAAACTGGTCGTTACCCTTCTTAAGCGTTTGGATACGGCGGATATCTAGGCGAACAGAGGCGTAGAACTTCAGCGCGTTACCACCCGTTGTGGTTTCAGGGTTACCATACGTAACACCGATTTTGAGACGAAGCTGATTGAGGAAAATAACCGTACACTGCGATTTACCAATGTTGCCGGTGATTTTTCTAAGCGCCTGGCTCATTAATCGGGCCTGCAAACCCATATGAGAGTCGCCCATTTCGCCTTCAATTTCGGCGCGTGGGGTGAGTGCAGCTACAGAGTCAATCACGATGAGATCGACGGCTGAGGAGCGCACGAGCTGATCGCAAATTTCTAGGCCCATCTCGCCTGTATCAGGCTGTGAAATGAGTAAGTCTTCAATGTTGACGCCTAAGTTTTCGGCATAGTAAGGATCTAGCGCGTGCTCTGCATCAATAAAGGCGGCCACACCACCCTGATTCTGGATTTCTGCGATCGCGTGCAAAGCCAGCGTCGTCTTACCCGAACTCTCCGGCCCGTAAATCTCGATTACACGCCCTTTAGGCAAGCCGCCACCTAGCGCCATATCCAGCGTCAGCGCACCCGTAGGAATGGTTTCTACCGTCATGCGGTTGGCTTCACCTAACCGCATGATGGAGCCCTTACCAAAGTTGCGCTCTATCTGGGTGAGCACTGAGGTGAGGGCTTTTTGCTTGTCAGAGGAGGCGTTGGCAGCCATAGGTATTTCCGAGGATGGTTTCTACGAAGTTTAATACTAAATTCGCTATACTTATTTTAGTACAACTGAACTAAATCGACATCCTTAAAATATATCAGTATCTCATGCAAAACTGTGAACTCGTTGATATTCTGACCTACCCTGGCTGGGTTATCGCCATTGGCCGCACAGAGCTTGGCTATCGCTGCTGGGTATTTACGCCAGATTTTACCGTGCTTGATGACGGTGAGTTTTACACCAGTAGCGAGGCAGCGGCCAAAAATGCTCGCTGCCTTATCAGCGACTCTCGTGAATACTAAATCCAGAGATGTCTGCTGGAAACATTAGGTAGGCTGATCTTCTCCTAGCGCCTCACTTAAGTTCCAGGCCGCACTAATCAGCGCAATGTGTGTAAATGCCTGCGGAAAGTTTCCTAACGCTTCGCCGCTTATGCCAGTCTCTTCTGCATAGAGGCCTAAAGGACTCGCATAGGTAGTCATTTCTTCAAAGATTCGGCGAGCTTCATCCAGTTTTTCAGGATCGGTGCGGCCCGCGCGGGTAAGCGCTTCTACTAGCCAGAACGTACAGAGATTGAAGGTGCCTTCTTCACCTTCTAAACCGTCACTAGATTCACCGTCAGAGCTGCTTGGGTTGTACCGATAAACCAGGCTGTTTGCGGTAAGTCCACCTTCCTGCGGAGGCTTTCTAACCGCCTCGATGGTTTTGAGCATTTTCGGATCGCTGGGTGCCATGAAAAACACCAGCGGCATAATTAAGCAGCCCGCATCCAAATCTTTACTGCCGTATGCCTGCACAAAGGCCTGACGATCTTCATCCCAGCCGTTTTTCAAAATATCTTCGTAAATTTCATCGCGAACGGTTTCCCAGTGCGATCGCTCAGCCGGAAACGAGCGGTTATTCGCAATTCGCAGCGCTCTATCCACCGCCACCCAGCACATCAGCCGAGAATATACGTGAGCTTTCTTCCCCCCACGAGACTCCCACACGCCCTGATCTTTACGCTGCCAGTTATCACACACCCAGTTTGTGAGATAGCGCAGGTGCGTCCAAAAATCGTGAGAAATAAAGCTGCCGTACTTGTTGTACAAGTAAGCAGAGTCCATCAGCTCTCCACAGATATCTAGCTGAAGCTGATCAAAAGCACCATTCCCAATCCGAACCGGCCTAGACCCTTTATAGCCGTCTAAATGGTCGAGATGCTCCTCTTCGAGATCCAGCTTGCCATCAATGCGATACATCACCTGCAAGCTGCCGCCGTCGCCTAGTTCCTGACAGCGTTCTTCCAGCCAGTCCATAAAGCCTCGGGCCTCTTTGGTAAAGCCAATCCGAATGAGCGCGTAGACCGTAAAAGCGGCGTCTCGAATCCAGGTGTAGCGATAGTCCCAGTTGCGCTCGCCGCCAATTTGCTCCGGCAGGCTGGTGGTAGGCGCAGCGATAATGGCGCCAGTAGGCTCGTAGGTCATTAGCTTCAGCGCTAAAGCCGATCGCTCTACCTGCCTGCGCCAGCGACCGGTATACACGCACTGAGAAAGCCATTTACGCCAGTAGCCCGTGGTCTCTGCAAAGAAGTCTTCAGCCGTCTTGTTAAGATCTTCAAGCTGATAGGGCGTCAGCTCAATCGCTGGATTCACCTGCTGTGACTTGGGTTTGCCTCTGTCGGGCGCTTCCACACTGGGTGGCTCTTCGCAGTCCTCTTTACAGTCAGCCGGTTTGAAAATAAAGGTTGCCGTTTCACCCTCTTGGAGCGAAAACTCAGCAAAGGCTCCTCGCTCATTCGTCTGCAAGGGCACTTCGGTGACAAGCTCAAACTGTTGACATAGCTCAATGTCCGTATCGCCAATCGATCCATTCGGGCGCGTACTGTTAAACGGATCGTCTGTGCAGGTAAATCTCACCCCTTTATCAGTCTTCGTGGTTTTGTGGGAGGCGCGAGCGTAGTCAAACGCGGGATAGCACTCAGCTCTAAAGGTCAGCTTGCTGCGAACGCTGCGCACCTGCCGAATAATCCAGTTGCGCATCACTGAATTGCCTAAGGGCATAAAGTCCACGACTTCACCCACACCGCAATTACACAAGAATCGGGTGACAACAATATTGGTTTCGGGGTAGTAGAACTGCTTGTGATTGTCTCCATTGACCATCGACTCGATTTTGAAATGGCCACCCTTTTCGCTGTCTACGATCGCACCAAAGATGCTGGGTGAGTCGTGACGAGGATGGCAAAACCAGTCAATAGAGCCATTTAGGCCGACTAGTGCGGTGGTTCGCATATTGCCGATAAGGCCGTAGTCTTCAATGGGCTGGTAGCTCACACAGTTCTCCGCAGGTGATAAGGTGGCGCGCTAAAGGCTTGTCGTTCTTTAGGATTTTACCGACCTATCGTAGGGCATTTCTTAACGCTTCTAGTGATGACAATGAGAGAGATGGTGGAATCTCTGTCTTTAGAAAGAATCTCTGTGATGCTTCAAGCACCCTTAACATTGTTATCAAACAGACATTGCTATCAAACAGTAGACTAGCGCTGACTAGTTCGCTAGCCTCCGACATCTCGACTAAGCCCATCGACTTTATCCCAAAAGCAAAAAATGACTAAGCCTAATATTACGCCCAAGCAGATCATCGATACACTCAACTGGCGCTACGCCACCAAAAAGTTTGACGGCAGCAAGCAGATTCCAGATGATGTTTGGCACGCCCTGGAACAAAGCTTGGTGCTAGCGCCCTCCTCGTTCGGAATGCAGCCCTGGAAATTTTTTGTCGTTCGCAATCCCGACATTCGACAGCAGCTTGTAGAGCAATCCTGGGGTCAAGGAAAAGTCGCAGAAGCCTCGCACTTAGTTGTCCTAACGGTTAAAACCAATATCGGCACAGACGACGTGCCGAATTACATCAGCCGGGTCAAAGAAGTTCGTGACCTGCCCGAAGATAAGCTCGAAGGGATGTCGAACATGATCAAAGGCTACCTGCAAGACCCGCCTTTTAAACTCATTCCCGATAAATGGTCTGCGAAGCAGGTTTATTTGGCGCTGGGCTTCTTTTTATACAGCGCAGCCTTGCTAGGGATTGATACTTGTCCGATAGAGGGCTTCTTGCCCGATAAGTTTGACGAAATTTTAGGCCTTAAAGAACAGGGCTATTCGTCTGTCGTGATCTGCACCGCAGGCTACCGATCTGAAGAAGATCGCGCGGCTGATATGGCTAAGGTGCGCTACGAAACGGACAAAGTTGTGCAGTATATCGACTAGCTAGAAACTAGAGGCGATCGCACATCACATCGTAACCAAGCCATTTTCTAGGGCATAGCGAACCAGTTCAGTTCGGCTATTGGTGCCTGTTTTACCAAATAGCCGACTGACGTACTTTTCAACGTTTCGTACGGTGGTGCCCAGGCGGCTCGCAATTTCTTTATTCATCAGCCCCTCGGCAACCAGGTCTAAAACATCCTGCTCACGAGGCGTAAAGTCAATTTTGATGCCGCTGTTGTTTTGCTTAATCATGCTGCCACGCTGAGTGAGCAACGCCTTAATCTCTTCAATTTGGCGAGCCATGACGGCGATATCTGGTGTGCCTGAAGATTCTGGTGTCTGAGCCGCACGGCGGTCGATTAGGCTATTGAGGATAGCGACGAGTTCTTCAGGGTCAAAAGGCTTTGGTAAGTAGGCATCGGCACCTGCGTTGTAGCCTTGAATGCGATCGCTCGTCATGCCCCGAGCCGTCAAAAACACCACCGGCAGGCCTTGAAACCGAGCATCATCCCGCACCTGCTTCAAAAACTGATAGCCGTCTACCTGCGGCATCATAATGTCTGAAATCAGCACGCTAGGCGTATCTTGCTGAAGCAAATCCCAGCCTTCAGCGGCGTTACTGGCTACACGCACCTCAAAGTTACTGTCTTCTAAGTAGGCCTGCACCGACTCCCGAAGACCCGGTTCATCATCAACCAGTAGAACTTTACTGGGCGCTTTGCTGGCGTCTTTTTTAGGGGCTTTGTCAGCGACGGGATCGGCCATGGTGCTTAATGTGAAGTATTTGTATATAGATAGTACCGCTATGTCCACCGTCTGAAGAAGCCAGTCGCTATGCAGAAATCCGTACAGAAATGGAAAACACTCCAGTCGCGAAGCGGGAGCTGGCTGAGGAAACGGGGTATGTGGCAAAGGGCTGGGAGCAGATCGCCACTTTGTATAACAGTCCCGTCAAGCAGAATAACCGCATTCATCTTTTCAAGGCCCAGCCAGCTCAGCTCGCCCAGGCTCAGCAGCTAGACGATACTGAAGACATTGAGGTGGTACTTAAGCCGATAGACGCTATTCCCGCGATGATTGCCAGTGGCGAAATTTGCGTAGCCGGTACCATTACAGCGATCGCACTAGGCCTGCCGGGACTGCTTTAGATCAACCTTTTTCTGGGCTTCTTAATGAGAGCGATCGCCCCATATATTAAAAAATCTACTAAAGTCCCATCGGGATACCGGGGATTGTGGCAAAATCACTGAAGACGTTTCCCACAAACATCACACTCAAGACACCACACTAGGAAATCGAACAGGTAACTCTAAACTATGGCACTTCAACTAGGGGACATCGCTCCCGATTTTTCACAAAAGTCCTCAATGGGCGACATCAACTTTCACGAGTGGGCAGGCGATAGCTGGGTCGTGCTCTTTTCACACCCTGCTGACTACACGCCCGTTTGCACCACTGAGCTAGGCCTGGTTGGCTCCTTGCAAGAAGAGTTCAAAAGCCGCAATGTGAAGACCATTGCCCTAAGCGTAGACGGCGTTGAGTCTCATAAAGGCTGGATAAAAGACATCGACGAGACTCAAAACACCAGCGTCAACTACCCCATTTTGGCGGACGACGACAAGAAGGTTGCCACCCTCTACGGCATGCTTCAGCCCAAGTCTGATGCAGGCAACACGCTCACCGTACGCTCTGTATTCGTCATCGATCCCAACAAAAAGATCCGTCTGACGATTACCTACCCTGCGAGCACAGGCCGTAACTTCGACGAGATTTTGCGCGTGATTGACTCCTTGCAGCTCACCGACTACCACAAAGTTGCAACGCCTGGTAACTGGAAAGATGGCGGCGATTGCGTTGTTGTCCCTTCAATCTCGACTGAAGATGCAAAGAAGCAGTTTCCTAAAGGCATCACTGAAGTGAAGCCTTACTTGCGGATGACGCCTCAGCCTAACAAGTAGATAGCTCTCAATCTAAGCTAAGTGAAAAGCGTGCTGTAGAAATATCTCTCGGCACGCTTTTTATTTGCGCTAGATTTTTTTCGTACTTCTAACAACGGTTTCCTGATGGTGCAAGCTTGTCATCGCCACTTCCCAGGGAAATGTGAACGACTGAAAAGATTCGGGTGAGATTTTATCTATGTCGAGATCGACAACAACCTGACGCAGAATAGAAAATAGCTCTTGGCGAAGCTTTTGTAGCTCTTCATAGGTTGAAGCCTGCTCTACTTGTTCAATAAGCGCCAGAATCTCCAGGTTGTAGTCGTCAGCGCGATTTTTTTGTCGTCCAATCAGCCATAGCCGAAACTGCCATACGCCCGAGAATCCGAGAATGCTTAGAGATAGCAGCAAGCCCATGGTTTCAGCGTACTGAACAAAAAAAGGCGGGTTGTCTTGGGTGTAGTAGGCTTTCGCGCCTGGATGCAGGGGAAAGCCAAGATTTTGACTTGCTTCAGGTGATTGGATGCTGGCGGCTTTGGGATTGATGTTGATCAGCTCATTACGGTGCTCGTAAAGCACAGCGGTGATGGCTTTGACAATTTCAGGATCGACCTTCTCGTTAGCAACCATTAAAGCGCTGACCGAAACCACAGGTAGGTCTTGAGGCGGAATAGGCTGGCTGCCGTCGTAGCTGCCTTGAGGGATTACGGTGGGCTGTAGATACGGCTGAGTGAGCTGCAACGCGCCGATTCGATCAATGCTAACCAGATTGAACTTTGCGGTTTGAAGCAGTTCACCCACGGCTGGATTACCGAGTCCAATAATCCGAAAAAGGGCGTCTACCTCTCCCTTTTTCAAGGCTTCGTGAGCTTGATTAGAGGTCATGGGCCGCGTGTCAAAATCTTTTGCTGACAAGCCGTAGTGGCCCGCTAGCAGCCAAAAAAGCTGGTAGGAGCCGCTGCCTTCTGGCATCAGAGCAATGCGTTTGCCCTTCAGATCGGTCATGCTCTGAATGTTGGCTTTTTTGCTAGCAATCAGATGAAAGAGTTCTGGATAGAGCTGGGCAACGGCTTTTACGGCGGGCAGTACGGGCGTGTCGCTTTGTACCAAGGCCATATCGACTTCGCCTTTTTGGACACTATCCATATTTTGGACGGTGCCAGGGGCTTCAAGAACTTCGATGCGAAGGTTAGGAGAGTGGCTTTGAGTGACCTGGGCGATCGCCTCTCCGAAAGCATAGTATTCACCCGTTGTCCCACCGGTAGCGAGGCGGACAACATGGGTTTTGTGCTGCGATCGCCACAACAACCCCGCACACAGCGCCGTCGCTACCACGCTCAGCCCAATCAAAGCCATCTGCAAACCACGACCGCCCGCTGCTGCTGACTTCACCTGTTTACCTAACGACTTCATCCAGCAGCTCCAACAATACGCTTCGGGCGATACACTTCCTGGGGAAACACTACGTCACTTTACATTTACGCAACCTTACTTTTACGCAACCTTACTTTTTTACGATCCGCTTAAGCCGCCTGCCAAGTCCCATGAAATCCCAACGGGATTATCCCCGGTAGTGCCAGCCGACACACAGGCTCACCTAGCCTATGAGCATCCAAAATCCACAGCTCACTGCGCTCGGCCGCTGAGTTAAAGACCACCTCCAGCAGCCAGCCAGCTTCAGGATTAAGCCGATCGGCCACATGCAAAGGCTCACTGCCGTAATTCCCTTCGCCTAAGTCAGTCTGGGTTAGCTCGCCCGATTCATAGTCAAACCGACCCACCGCGCCAAACCAATCTTGGCCAGTTAATACACCTTCTCGGTGCATCAATACATAAGTGTTCGCCCAAGGCTGGCCTCTTTGAGCATCGGCCACTTGCGGAAACTCGCAGTCTCTATCCAGTACACACTCACTGCTGAGCACCTGCCCTGTTTTTGGATTTAGCCTCAGCTGCCACAATCGACCGTAAGCGGTTGTTTTCATCTTGCCAGAAGGCACTTCTCGCAACACTTCGTTAATTGACTCAAAGTCATCAAACCGAGCAAAATCTAGCCTTATGTTGCCATCTGAATCTACGCAGCCATTACCGTAGTGCCATTGAAACCAGGCATCGGTACCGCTATCAGAAACAACTTCCAAGCTCTCGCGTTCAACCACAATTATTCTCGTACCGCGCTCTGCTTTCCACTCAATAGAGTCTGCATAGCTTTTTTGATTCAACAACAGCGGTAACAGATTTACTTTTACGGGCGAAATCAAAAAGACTAAGTACGGCCCTGCCATCACAAAGCTGTGTACTAAGGGCACATCTTTGAGCGGAATCACTGCCTTTTTGATAAGATTGCAGCGCGCATCGCATCGGTAAAGATTGAGGTTGCACATTGGATCTACGCCGATGCTGTAAATCTCTTGGCTAACAGGATCTCGTAGCGGATGAGCTGAGAACGGTTGCGCAGACGTGAGCCAGCCTAAAGACTCCTGGCCAAGTGTTTCTAGCGTCTCTAAGTCTAGGCTATGAGGGTTTCCAGCTTCCCACAGCGCCAGCAGCTTATCGGGCAGTGCCAGCACAGAAGTATTCGCTGAGTTTTTTACGCTGGTGCCTTTTATCAGTCCGGCGATATGTTCCCATAGCGGCCCCGGATAGCGCATTCCATAGTTGCTGTACAAAAACTTGGTGGCTTCACTTTCGGCCTTGTACCCCTCAGTTTGCACGTAGCGGTATGTTCCTGTTGCACCTTCGTCAGTAATGCCTACTCGCAAAATAGCACCGTCGCCATCGAACCAGTGGCCAACCGGCTCACCGCCCCTTTGCAGCCGTCCGGTGCCGTTTTGATACAGCGTGCCGCGCAGTCCGTTAGGAATGTTGCCCGAAATAACGTCGAGTGTCGTGGTTGCGAACTCGCGGGCGGGCTGCGCTAGCGCTTTGTGCCAGGGCTGAGGGCTAAGAGATTTATCGAACGGTGCTGACGACTTGGGCAGTGCGGTGGCAGTCATAATGCAAAGGCTATCTGTATCTATTTAAAGTAGCAGACATCTCTTGTGAGCTTGGTTATTGGGTCGGCAGCGTTAGGGTGAATGCGGTTTGGCCTTTAGGCGTAGTATCTAGGCAGAGGTTGCCTTTGTGGGCGCGAGCAATCTCTCTAGAGAGGCTTAAGCCCAGACCAAAGCCTTCTCGCTTGCGGTTGCGAGATAAATCGCCCCGATAGAAGCGGTCAAAGAGGCGATCGCTCTCCTCTTTTGGAATATCTTGAGAAGCATTGGTTATCGTCACCTGCACGCTGCTGGTTTGCCTGCGCCCTACAATTGAAACCCACCTTTTTTCTGAGCCTTCAGGCAAGTTGTACTTAATTGCGTTGTCAATTAGGTTTTGCAAAATTTGAGTGAGCAAATCGCGATCGCCCCTCACCTGCAAATTATTCTCCAGCTCCACCATTACTGGCAAATCAGGCGCTAGCAGCTCAATGTCTTCAACCAGCACATCTAAAATTTCACCAAGATCTACCTTGGCCTGCCGCACGCTCATCTGTCCAGCATCCGCTAAAGACAGCAGCAGCAGCTTTCTCACAATCGTACTGAGCCGAGACACCTCGTCCATCAGCTTGCTCAAACTTTGCTGCAATTCTGAACCTGATTCAGCCTGTTGCATCGCCAGCTCTAGCTCACCGCGCAAAATAGCAAGCGGTGTTTTCAGCTCATGCGCCGCATCGCCGCTAAAGCGAGAAGACTGTTTGAAACTACGCTCTAGTCGCGTGAGCATTTCGTTAAACACTTCAATCAGCTCAACAAACTCTTCATCAGTGCCTTCGATGGGGACTTCCTGATCGAGTCCGGTGGCGGTAACTTGTTTGATGACGCTGGTGAGTTTGCGAACGGGCTTTAGGGCGCTGCCGGAGAGCACCCATGCGCCGAGTGCGATCGCCAGCAGCGTACTCGGAATCGCTACCAAAAAGATATTGCGGATAATCGCCATATCCTGATCGATGATCTGTAAGCTGACTGCGATCGCCCCTTGCCCCGCGTCAGACGCCACCGTTCCAATTTGCCAGCTTCCCGTCGCCGTATGCTGAGTAGAAGTCTGCTTCGAGATACCGCTATTCGACAGATTCTCCGAAGGCCTTTCATCTTCACCCAAATCTTCAGACACCGTAGAAAGCAGCTGCTTCACCTCCAACGTGACGCTGCCTAGCTGCGCCTCATTGACCGAATAATGTAGCGTTCGCCCCTTTTCATCCACAGCCAGTACGGTAATCGGCGTATTAGTATCTACCTGAGTACCCAGCGACTGCGGCAGCTCCTGGCCAAACTCCTGCCACCACTCAGCTTCTCTCACAAACGCCATCCGCTGAAGCTGACTGTTCAAATTCGCGTTCAGCGTCCGCAGCTTTGCCTCATAAATCAGCCGCCACGCCACCAGCCCAAAGCCCACCAGCGCCCCACCCGATAGGGCCACCAACAACAGCGCAATCCGTAAGCGAAAAGATCCCAGCTTCACTTAAATATTTTCACCGTTTCAAATATCTCTTTGAAGCGCTATCCAGCAAAGGCTCTGTTATCTGTTTAGAATATTCTTGCCTTCACACATATCAGCTAGCTATAGCTGAGGCACTTAAAGGAACAAGTGCTCTATGTAATACGCTAGGTCTCGCACTTAGATAGACTTCACGACAGTTTTTATTGTTATAACTAACGACAATAGCGCCTACTCTTGTCCCAATTTCGGGATACATATCCTCGCTCATGACACCTTCGTCCAAAAAATCAGGGATTTTGATTAATCCCTTTGCAGAGGGTTCGCCAATGTTGAGAAAGACGCCAAAAGATGCATGAAATTCGGCTTCACCTTGAACGAATCTCCCTAAAGGATATCGAGCTTTAACATCTTCCCAATCTTGATGATCACGCATAGGAATTACTGCTGCTTCAGAACTCGCGGGCACCGATTGAGCGTAGCAAATAGAGAGTGCGGAACCACCAGCTCAATCCGTTTACTTTTAGCCTCATCATCATATCGGTTCTCAAGCGGTTTGAAAAACTGGTCATATATGGCCTTCTCAATAGAAATCTCTATTATCCCCTCGCCATAGTTGTAGTTGCACTCCACTGCAATGCTTCTATCGTTTGGGCCAGCGAAGTAACAGTTTCCGCCTGAATAAGGCGGCTCATAAGGAAAGTCAATTGGCTGGAATCCTTCTCTCAGAATTTTCTGGCTTTTGCCTTTCTGAGGTGCTTTGTAGATCACTACAGTGTCAGATATTTCTTGCCTACTCTGCCTGCCGGAAGCGGTAGCCGACGCCGCGTACGCTTTCTATCCAGCGGCCCTGGCCTTTAATGTCTATTTTTTTGCGCAGGCGCTGAATGCACACGTCTACCACGTTGGTGCTGGGGTTGAAGTCGTAGCCCCATACGTGCTCTAGCATTTGGGTGCGGGTGAAGACGCGTCCGGGCGATCGCATCAAATACTCCAGTAAGTTAAACTCCCGAGTCGTCAGCTCCACTGCCTGCTGCTCATCTTCAAGGTCACAAGTCACCGTTCGCGTAATTCGATCGAGCTTAAACGGGCCAACGGTCACTAAGTTTTGTCGTTCTCCCACGCTGCGGCGAACAACAGCCTGGATTCTAGCTACCAGCTCCTCAACAAAAAAGGGCTTGGCGATATAGTCATCTGCGCCTAAATTCAGGCCTTGTAACCGGTCGTCAAGCTCGTTGCGAGCAGTCAGCAGAATAACCGGCGTGTTACGACCCGACTGACGTAGATGCTTCAGAATAAAAAGACCGTCTTTACCCGGCATCATAATGTCGAGCAAAATAACGTCATATTCATTTCCAATTGCTTTTTCGTAAGCCACATCGCCGTGATCGCAGTAGTCCACAACAAAGCCGTGTTCCTTTAACCCTATCTGAACAAAGCTTGCAATCTTCGGCTCATCTTCTACGAATAAAACGTGCATTTCTACCAGTCCTTTTAGGCTGTTATTAGTGTTAGCTACTCCTACTGAATAACAATTTCCGCAGAAGCCTTTTGGATTCGCATTACAAAGATGTAACTAAAGCATGTGAAAACGGCTAACTTTTGCATTCTTTAATTCAAAACGTAAGCAATTAGCCCCTCTGAGCGACTGGCTGTAACGCTTTTCTCTACAGCGGAGCTGTTTAACAGACAGGTTGCTTGTGCTACTTATAGCTGTTACTAATACAAACAATATGCGTTTTTCTGCCCCCACTGCATCTCTGAATAAACTAGCTGGCGTTGCTGCGGCCCTGATGATTCTGCCAGTTGCAGTTGCCTGCGGCCCAGACACAGCTGCCGACACTGATATTACCTCCGAAGTGCCTGAGTCAGCTGAAGGCGAGGCTGATTTGGCACCTGGCACACCAGCCGGATCGCTTGAAGCCGTTGAATCCGGTGAGTCTATCGTGGAAGTGGCTGCGGCTGATGGTTCTTTTGACACGCTGGTCGCTGCTGTGCAGGCCGCTGGCTTGGAAGGCACGCTTAGCGAAGAAGGCCCGTACACGGTGTTTGCCCCTACCGATGAAGCGTTTGCGGCGCTGCCTGAGGGCACTGTAGAGAAGCTAGAGAAGCCCGAGAACCAGGAAGCGCTTAGTCAGATCTTGGCTTATCACGTAGTGAGTGGGGCGATCGCTTCAGACGAAATTCAGTCAGGTGCCGTGAGCACGGTAGAAGGTGAGGACATTGAAATCTCTGTCGATCCTGCGGGCGTGACGGTGAACGGGGCTGCGAACGTTGTTCAGCCTGATATCGTGGCTAAAAACGGTGTGATTCATGTAGTGGATGCTGTATTGCTGCCCCCAACGCTTGACTTAGCAACGTTGATCTAGGGTTTGCCTGAAGATTAGATGACCGCTTGTTATAAAATCTGATATTGAGAAGCTCCCGCAAGGACTTGATCCTGCGAGGGCTTTTTGATTGAAGAGAGGATTCTAAGCTCTCTGTTTTTAAATGATTAGATTTTAAGTGATCAGACTGTTAATAGATATCGGCTATCTGTTAGCAGATAAGCATAGTCAGACTTCTCAATGCCTTCATGCATTTCGTCGTAATTGGTGACGATATCTGCTAGCTGCTGATGGACTAATTTGATACTGCTACCGATGGGTTTAATATTTGGAATCTCTAGGAAATCAGAAAGGCGTTCGGCAGTTGCTACGTGATTATTCACGTCAATTAAGTCGTCTTCGTACGTCAGGCTTAGGTGAGAGATATCGTGCAAAATAGCGTTGGCTTCTACTCGCTGGTTGTCTAGGTACTTTAAGCAGGCAACTAGCTCGTCAACATCTACGGTCACTTTGTTACTGCGGGTGTTGCTTTCAGCGGCATCGAAGCGACAGTTGACACTATGGGTTTTGAGGGTGGCGATCGCATGCCTCAAAGCGTCCCGCCGATTCAGCGCAATTACCCGACATCCGCCTCTGCGCAAATCCTGCAAAAACTGGTTCGGGTCAGCCATTCGCTGCACCTGTCTAAGCTGCTCTACGGTTACGCTAAAGCCATAGACCTCACGCTGAGCCTGCCGTACGTGCTGATAAACGCTCATACGAGGAAAGCGTACGGCGCGGCTCAAAATATCTTCTTGAAACGTGATGCTCTCGTGCGCGCAAAACCACTTGGAGAGCATCATGCAGCCGCTTTGACCAATATCGAACACGACAAAGCTGGCTTTGTGAGGCCGCGACCCCATCACGCTTTGGAATGTATTGAGCCAGCTACCCGCTAGCCGAGGGGTTGAAGTCCTATGATTGTTCATGATGTCAGGAATAATACTTACTATCCCTATAATTACTGAGCGCGTTTGCACTATGAGAAGATAGTGCCAGCAACCTTTAGCCAAACAACACACTTATAGTTTTTCTTAACTGCGATCGCTATGACCTCTTTGCTCCGCACGCCGCTATACGAACTTTGCCTTAAGCAAAAAGCTAGAATGACCGGCTTTTCAGGCTGGGAAATGCCCGTACAGTTCGGCGGTATTCGCCAAGAGCACGACGCCGTTCGCACATCCGCAGGTGCATTTGATATTTCGCACATGGGCAAGTTTGTGCTGACAGGGCCAGATGCGATCGCCCAGCTTCAGCAGCTAGTGCCTTCTGATCTTTCCAAGCTAGTAGAGGGCAAGGCGCAATACACCGTGCTGCTTAACGAGCAAGGCGGCATCATTGACGACTTAATCGTGTATCACCAGGGCAAACAAGACGGCCAGGAGCGAATCACGCTGATTGTGAACGCAGGAACAACTGATAAGGACAAGGCCTGGTTGCAAGGACATTTGAGCGACACCATCACATTTGAAGACATTTCTCGTGAGCAGGCGCTGATTGCAGTACAGGGGCCAAAGGCAACTGCAAAACTTCAGCAGCTTGCCAGTGATGAAGACATTAGCTCGCTGCCTCGATACAACCACCTCACCGGCAAACTGCTGGGTCATCCTGCCTTTTTTGCCCGAACAGGCTACACCGGAGAAGATGGTTTTGAAGTGATGATGCCGGTAGATGCTGCGGCTAAAGTTTGGCAAAAGCTGATGGAGCAAGGCGTCGTGCCCTGCGGCTTAGGCGCGCGAGATACCCTGCGGCTAGAGGCAGCGATGGCGCTGTATGGTCAAGACGTGAACGATACGATTACACCGTTAGAGGCGGGTTTGAGCTGGCTGGTGCACTTTGATAAGGCCGAAGATTTTATAGGTAGAGCGGTACTAGAGCAGCAAAAGGCAGATGGCTTGGCTCGTCGATTGGTCGGCTTGACGTTAGAAGGTCGCAACATTGCTCGGCACGACTATCCGCTGATGAGTGATGGTAAGCCCGTAGGCATTGTAACCAGTGGAACGCTTTCACCGACGCTGGGCTATCCGGTCGCGCTAGGCTATGTACCGCCAGCGCTAGCAAAGGTCGGACAAACGGTAGAAGTTGCCATTCGGAACAAAACGTTTCCGGCCACGGTGGTAAAAAGGCCTTTTTACAAAGCAGGTCAGAAGACGGATTAGGGCGGTGCTGAACAGAAAATCAGCAATTTGCTCAGTTGATTTGCGCGGCTAATTGCTGCAAGACTGTGGAATAATTTCTATGAACTGAGGAACCACTATGGCATTCGACTATCCCGAAGATTTGCAGTATTTTGATACGCATGAGTACGCTCGTGTGGATGAAGAAGAAAAGATTGTAACCGTCGGCATTACTGCGTTCGCCGTTGATCAAATGGGTGACGTGGTGTTTTTAGAGCTGCCTGATATTGGCGATGCGGTAGAAAAAGGTGAGAACTTTGGCACCATCGAGTCTGTAAAGGCAGTTGAGGACTTGAAGTCGCCGATTAACGGCGCTGTGCTAGAGCGTAATGATTCGCTGTTAGAAACCCCAGAAGATATTGCTAACGATCCCTATGGAGAGGCGTGGCTAATTAAGGTGAAAGCGGATGACCTTTCTGAGCTGGACGAGGCGATGTCAGCAGCAGAATATGAGGAGCAGGTAGAAGGCGAAGAAAGCTAGAACACGTTACCCGAACGCGTCATCAATCATTTAATACGACCCGAGGACTCTCAGTCGTGAGTTCTTGGGTCGTGTTTTTGGTGAGTGCAGAAATGGTGCAGAGACGGTGCTCTGCGGCTACCTAGTGATTACCAGACAACCTATCAATGTCGTAGATGCCCAGCGGCTCAATTTTTCAATACGTACAGATTCAACCTTTATTTAGTCTCATACGAATCACAGAATGAATTGCTGAAAGGGCCGACTCGCAGTAGATAGAGCAGATTCAATTGATATTGAAAGTTGTCTTTTGGCAAGTAAATAAAACTGATTAAAGGGCGAAACATCTTAAACCGGTAGCCGTTGTACCAACGCTATTGGGGCTTTTTGTTACACAATACTAAGAGTTCTTTACACGCTTATAAAGAACGCCATCGATGCCTGCTTGGGCCTCGCGTGTACTTTCAACTCCTCTTTGCACCCCTTTTCCTGCTATGTCATACGATCAAACTGCTCCGTCTTCTGAGGCTGTTTTTACATCAACGGCACCGGCTGATAGTACAGCCGGTGCTGCTTCGGTCGGGACGCGATCGCCCTGGACACAAAACCTAGTATCTGACCGCTTTGAGTCTCGGCACCTCGGCCCCACCGACAGCGACACGCAAAAAATGCTGAAGGTGCTCGGCTTTGACACAGTAGAAGATCTGATCGCACAGGCCGTACCCGCAGGCATTCGCCTTAAGCAGCCTTTGGCCGTAGAAGCCGCACTGAGTGAAACCGAAGCGCTCAAGAAAATTGCCGGTATTGCAGCGCAAAACCAGGTGTACCGCAGCTACATCGGCCTGGGCTATTCCAGCTGCGTCACGCCGCCGGTCATTCAACGCAATATTCTAGAAAATCCCGGCTGGTACACGCAGTACACGCCCTATCAGCCGGAGATTTCTCAAGGCCGACTAGAGGCGCTGCTGAACTACCAGACAATGGTGAGCGATTTAACCGGGCTGGAGATTGCGAACGCTTCCTTGCTAGATGAAGGCACCGCAGCGGCTGAAGCGATGAGCATGAGCTTTGGCGTTTGTAAGAACAAAGATGCGGAGAAGGCGAAGAAGTTTTGGGTGTCTTCGGCGTGCCATCCTCAGACGATCGATGTGATAAAGACGCGATCGCACCCCCTAAACATAGAAGTCGTCATCGGTGACCACAGAGACACCAACTTCACCGAAAGCGGCCCTTACTTCGGCGCGCTGCTTCAGTACCCTGCCACAGATGGCACCATTTTTGACTACGCAGACTTCATTGAAAAAGCGCATGAAACCGGCGCGATCGTCACGGTTGCAGCCGATATATTAAGCCTAACGCTGCTAAAAGCACCCGGCGAATTTGGCGCAGATATTGCCGTTGGCAACACGCAAAGGTTCGGCGTACCGCTTGGCTACGGTGGCCCTCACGCTGCCTACTTTGCTACCAAGCAAGAATACGCCCGCAAGCTCCCCGGTCGCCTCGTAGGCCTCTCAAAAGACAGCAAAGGCGCACCTGCTTTGCGCTTAGCCCTGCAAACTCGTGAGCAGCACATTCGCCGCGACTCCGCGACCAGCAACATCTGCACCGCGCAGGTTCTCCTCGCCATTATCGCCAGCACCTATGCGGTATACCACGGCCCGCAGGGACTCAAAGACATTGCCAATCGCGTTCATCAGCTCACCACAGCCCTTGCCGATGGACTGCGTAAGCTCGGCTATACGCTGAATGACGGCCCCGTCTTCGATACGCTCACGGTCGTAACGGGTGATAAAACAGCTGACATCATCGCCAGAGCCGCTGAACAACAAGTCAACTTGCGAGTCGACAATGCTGACGCTAGCGAGCAGAAGACGCTAGGAATCTCATTAGATGAGACCACGGGTGTTGAACAAATTATTGAACTGCTAGAGATTTTCTCAGGCGATCAAAAAGTACCAAACCTAGAGTCTCTAAAGCCCAAATCGCTGACAAAAGCATTCAGCCGTAAGTCAGCCTATCTCACGCATCCCGTATTCAGCCAGTACCACAGTGAAACTGAGCTATTGCGCTATCTATATAGCCTGCAAAAAAAGGATCTCTCTTTAGCCGATGCTATGATTCCGCTGGGTTCTTGCACCATGAAGCTAAACGCAACCGCTGAAATGGTGCCAATTACCTGGCCAGAGTTTGGGCAAATTCATCCGTTTGCACCGCTCTCGCAAACCAAGGGCTACCAAATACTGTTTACTCAGCTAGAAGACTGGCTTTCAGAGATCACAGGGTTTGCGGGCGTCTCTCTTCAGCCAAACGCAGGCTCTCAGGGTGAATATACAGGATTGTTGGTAATTCATCAGTACCACGAGTCACGCGGAGATACGCATCGCAATATCTGCCTGATTCCTCAGTCTGCACATGGCACAAACCCTGCCAGCGCCGTGATGGCGGGCATGAAAGTTGTTGCCGTGAAATGTGATGACGACGGCAATATTGACGTGACCGATTTAAAGGCAAAAGCTGAGAAGCATAAGGATAATCTTTCTGCGCTGATGGTGACGTACCCTTCTACGCACGGTGTGTTTGAAGAGAGCATTAAAGCGGTTTGTGAGATTGTTCACAGCCATGGCGGACAGGTGTACATGGACGGAGCGAACATGAACGCTCAGGTGGGACTGTGTAGTCCTGGTGATATTGGCGCAGATGTTTGTCACCTAAATTTGCACAAGACGTTCTGCATTCCTCACGGTGGCGGTGGCCCTGGCGTGGGGCCTATCGGCGTAGCGGCGCATCTTGTTCCATTTTTGCCGGGTCACGCACTGGTGAAGACGGGCGGCGATCAGGCTATCGGGGCGGTTTCGGCTGCACCCTGGGGAAGCGCAAGCATTTTGCCAATCTCTTGGATGTACATTCAGATGATGGGTGCCAAAGGGCTCAAGAAGGCAAGTGAGCTGGCAATTTTGAGTGCGAACTATATTGCTAAGCGGTTGGAAGGGCATTACGACATTCTGTACAAAGGTGCGAGTGGCTTAGTAGCGCACGAGTGCATCGTTGATTTGCGTGAGTTTAAGAAGACGGCGCATGTGAATGTAGACGATATTGCCAAGCGCATGATTGACTACGGCTTTCACCCGCCTACGATGTCTTGGCCGGTGGCTGGCACGATTATGGTGGAGCCGACCGAGAGTGAGGCGACTTCTGAACTCGATCGCTTTTGTGACGCCATGATTGCCATTCGCGATGAGGTCAGAGCCATTGAGGATAAAACAGTAGCCGCTGAAGATAGTCCTTTGCTGCATGCGCCGCATACCACCGCTGATTTGGTGAGTGAGTGGGACAGAAAGTATTCGCGGGAAGAGGCTGTATTTCCGACGCAGTGGACGCGCGATCGCAAATTCTGGCCGTCTGTCAATCGGATTGATCAGGCCTTTGGCGATCGCAATCTCATCTGCACCTGCCCGTCCATGGACGAATTTACCGAATAACCACACAATGGGGAGCGGGTTAAACAGCCTGCTCCTTCTCTTTTGCTTCTTCTTTTTAATAGAACTTTCCCTTTCTTCTACCTCCTTACTTCTTATGACATTTCCCGCTCAGGACACCTGGAAAACGCCCCCTGAGCCGATTGCTTCGATGCTCAACGCGCCGCAGCTCCCGGACGTGGGATTTTCTCCTGATGCGAAATGGATTATAGAATTTGGGCAAATGGATCTGCCGCCGATTGAAGAACTGGCAGAGACGACGGTGGCGATCGCAGGTATCCAAATCAACCCCAAAACCTGGGGGCCAGCCAAAGCCGGTTACTACTGCGCCCTCTCTGTCCGCCGCCGCGAAGAGAAAGAATCTCAGCCGGTCAAGCTCCCCGTCGATGCTCGCATTCGTGACCTTAGCTGGTCAGACTGCGGCAAGTATCTTGCATTCACACTCACTCAGCTCTCTGGCGAAAAAAGCGGCATTAGCCTGTGGGTACTAGAGATAGAGACCGCTCAGGCTAAACCTGTTACCGGCCCAATTCTCCATGCTACGTGCGGCAGTCCTGTTCACTGGCTACCAGACAGTACGCTGCTGTGCAAAGTCCGCACAGACGGAGGCCCACCACCCGACAAGCCAGAGCTTCCCGTTGGCCCCATTATTGAAGAAAACTTAGGCCGCACCGCACCTGCTCGCACCTACACAAACCTATTGGCGAGCCCACACGATGAGGCTTTGCTGGAATACTACTTCAGCTCTCAGCTTGTGCAAATAACATTAGAAGGCAAGCAAACCCCTATTACCAGCGCGGAGCTGTTCACAGGCGTCACCCCTTCTCCCGACGGCAGCTGGCTAAAAGTCATCACTACGCACCGTCCTTTCTCCTATCAGGTTCCGCTCTCTCGCTTTCCCAAGCGCACCGAGATTATCGACTTGCAAGGAGAAACCGTTTTTACAGTCGCAGACCTGCCCCTAGCAGAAGAGATTTCTATTAACTTCGACTCGGTAAGAGAAGGCCGTCGGGCGTCTGGATGGCGGGCTGACAAGCCTGCAACGCTTTACTGGGTAGAAGCTTTAGACGGTGGCGATGCTGACCAAGAAAGTGAATATCGAGACAGCTTGTACACGCTAAGAGCGCCTTTCACCGAGCCGATTGAACGGTTGTGGAAGACAGAGCTGCGGTTTAACAGCATTGAATGGGGAAATGGAGAGGTTGCGATCGCCTACGAAGCCTTCTACAACACCCGTCAAGTTCGCACCTGGAGAATCGCACCCGACCAACAAACCGAACCCAAGCTCCTAGAAGAACGCAACTTTCAAGATGCCTATAGCCACCCCGGCGAACCCATGACGGTACGTGGAGAGTATGCATGGCACGTTTTGCAACTTTCAGAAAGCGGCGACGTTTACCTCAACGGCAGAGGCGCTTCTGAAGACGGAATCTATCCTTTTTTAGATAGATTCAACCTGGAAACAGGCGAAAAAGAACGACTATGGCAGTCTAGTGGAGAAGGATTTTCTAGAGTCAGAAAAGTTTTAGATCCAGCCGCTAGGCAGCTGATTGTAGCGAAAGAAAGTAAAACAGAGCCTAGCAACTACTGGCTATATGACCGGCTCACACAATCAGAAACAACCCTCACTCACTTCAGCGATCCGCTGCCCTGGTACGAAGAAATTCACAAAGAGATTGTGCGTTACAACCGTGCTGATGGCTTAGAACTCTCCGGCACGCTATACCTTCCGCCCGGTCATAATTTAGAGACGGACGGCCCGCTGCCTACGCTGCTGTGGGTATATCCAGAAGAACATAAAAGCCGTGATACCGCCAGCCAGGTGACTCGCGCTGAAGATACGTTTGGTCGTCCTAGCGGTTCATCCGTGATGTTTTTGCTTACTCAAGGCTATGCGCTGCTGTCTGGCCCGACGATGCCGATTATTGGAGAAGGCGATGTTGAACCCAACGATACTTATTTAGAACAGTTGGTGGCAAGTGCTAAAGCAGCGGTAGATTATCTGGTAGAAAGAGGGGTATGCGCGCGCGATCGCCTTGCCATCGGCGGCCATTCCTACGGCGCATTCACCACTGCCAATCTCCTCGCTCATACCGATCTGTTCTCGGCAGGTATCGCTCGCAGCGGCGCATACAACCGCAGCCTTACCCCCTTTGGCTTCCAAGGCGAGCAGCGCAATTTCTGGCAGGCCACAGACACCTACATGAAAATGTCTCCTTTCACCTGCGCCGATAAGATCAATCACCCGCTGCTGCTAATTCATGGCGCGGAAGATAATAACTCAGGGACTTTTCCGATTCAGAGCGATCGCCTCTACGAAGCCATGAAAGGCCTTGGCGGCACCGTCCGCTACGTCAGCCTCCCCTACGAAGAACACGGCTACCGCTCCCGCGAAGCTGTCGGCCATGTCCTTTGGGAAATGGTGCAGTGGCTAGATACCTACGTCAAACGCTCTGAGTGAAGAACATAAAATGCCCAGTGAGTTTCCAGAAGAACCCGGTCTACCAGATGAATTTCACGACTATCAGCCCCAGCTCCTTAGCCGCACGCTACGGCTAAAAGACTACGCCGATAACATTAGCGGAAAAGCTCAGAGAGTTAGGTCTTGACCCTGACAGACTCTAGGCTAGAGATGAGTCTCCGATAGCTTGTGAAATGTTGTCTAAGCCATGTTTATCTAATCGAGCTGATAAACCGCTGAGTACTGATTTCACCATGGTTGGCCCTTCATACACCCAGCCCGTATAAGTTTGTAGGAGGGAGGCTCCAGCGGTGATTTTTGCCCAAGCGTCATCGGCGTTGAATATGCCGCCGACGCCGATGATAGGGAGGTTGCCTTGGGTGTGCTCGTAGATAAGGCGGATAACTTCTGTGGATCGCTGGGTAACGGGTGCGCCGCTGATGCCGCCCGATTCTTCAGTCACAGATTTGCCTGTAGCGGCAATTGTTCGAGTGGTTAAAGCGTCTCGGTTGATGGTTGTATTGGTCGCGATGATGCCTGCTAGCTTGCATTCTTGAGCGAGTTCTACAATTTCATAAATATCTTCGGTAGCCAGATCGGGAGAGATTTTGACGAGCAGGGGTCTGTTGTCTACGTTGGCAGTTTGTAGGGTGTCGAGGATAGGGAAAAGCTGTTCTTTGGCCTGGAGCGATCGCAACCCCGGCGTATTAGGCGAAGACACATTCACTACAAAATAGCTTCCCTGCTGCTTCAACAACTCAAAGCTTTTACGATAGTCCTCAGCCGCTTCTTCTAACGGCGTCACCTTCGATTTCCCTAAATTAATCCCAATCGGCAAGGGATAGTGCCCTTCTGGCCACAGCATTTTCAATCGTTCAGACAGTGCTGCTGCACCTTGGTTGTTGAATCCCATGCGATTGAGCGCAGCGCGATCGTTAGGCAAGCGAAACATTCTTGGCTTAGGATTACCGGGCTGCGGGTGATAGGTTACCGTGCCAAGCTCTGCAAAGCCAAAGCCTAGCAGAGGCCAAGCGCGCGCGGCAGTGCCGTCTTTATCGAAGCCAGCAGCGAGGCCAAAGGGATTGTCAAAAGAGAGATTCCAAAGCGATTGAGTGAGTCGTGGATCGGCTACTCTACAAAGGCCAGATAATGCTGATTGGGCCGCAAGCCGGGTGGGCTGATGAAATACAGGGCCTGCGGTAGGGTGAGTGGCTAGCCACGCCAGCAAGTCTATCGTTTGGCGATGAACAGTTTCAGGGTCAGCCTTTAGTACGTTAAACAAAAGCGGGCGGAGGCCAGACCGATAAAGCTGCTGCAAAAGAAGTTCTCCGAAAATCGTTGAATAGTGCCATCTACCAAGGCGGCTACCGATAGCAATATATCAATATCCGGGGCACCCTCGTTTTTTTGACCCATGACCGTGGCATAGACAGTTCTTGAACTGACTGGCCAAAAATGTCGTTAGGCAAACTAGAGATGAAGGGAACCATACGGCTGTAAAGAGACGACAAATTTTCATGCTGACTCAGTATTTCTACGAGTCACTTGCTGTTTCTCCAGCGTCTAGCATCTACGTTTTTACTGCCGTTCAATATCGGTTCTCAGCCCGTTTTCAGCTCCTTGGGGGCTTTGTTTCAATATGGTTAAGCCCACAGCTCACAGCCCCGACAGACGATCTGGCAAGCGCGCCCAGACCGCTGATAGGCGGGCCGCAAAAGACTTGAGCAAGCAAGATCTTTCTCAGGTGCTGCCTGCAATCTGGGAAGCTGAAACCATAGAGCAGTCGATACAGGAGGCCTTAGAAGCGATCCGCGCTGAGTTTGGCTACACGCTGCTGTGGACAGGGCTGTACGACCGGTTTAATCATAAGCTTACGACTCGCGGCGTGATTACCAGCGGGCCGCGCCGGTTTTCGCAGTCGTCTTTAACGCTGCATCCTGGCGACTTGCTAGAGCAGGTGATTGTGCAGCAACAGGCGATGGTGATTGCTGATATTAGAGAAGAGTCTAGAGCGGGCGCGTGGGAGCAAATTGCTAAGGCGTTTGAGCTGCAAGGGACGGTGATGCTGCCGATTCAGCGCAAAGGCATTTGCTTTGGACTGATGATTTTAGGATCGCGGCGCTGGGGCGTGGTGCCTGGAATTTTAGAGAATTCTACGCTGCTGGCGATTACTAATGCGCTGGCTGAGGCGATTCATCAAAATGCATTGGAGACGCAGCGGCAGCAGACAAAGCAGCCTGCGAAGCCGCTACTGTCTTTGCTAGGGTCTTTGAGTGCGTTTCCAGGGTTGGATGCTCGTTTGGAGGTCGTTGCCGACGAGACTCAAAAGTTTGTCGGTGCGCCGGTTAGCGTTTACTGGCTAGAGCCTCGGGGAAGACATTTTTGGTGTCGGGTTGGAAAGCTGGCGGGGAAAGCAGCTAATAATTTGTCGGTAAGCGAAGTGCAGGGCCTGTACCAGAGCCTTTGTGCGGATGAAATGGTGGTGCTAGGTGAAGCGGAAGGCTCTTTAAAGGCGAGCATAGCCAATCGTTTGATGCAGCACTTGAAGATTCAGTCGCTGATGGCGGCGCCGATTATTTATCAAGGGGAATTGCAGGGATTTATTACGGTTGAAGGCGTCAGTGCTCGCATTTGGAGCGCTGCGGAAAAGGATTATGTTCGAGGCGTGGCGCAGCTGGTCGGGCTGGCGATGCCGACGTGTGAGGTAGATGCGGCGCTGAGTCAGGCGAAGTCTGATCATTTGTTGAGTGCGGGGGTGACGCGCAGTATTCATAGCGATCGCGACTGGCAGCACGTACTCGGGCTCTGTATAGAACAGCTGGCCGCGCGTATCGGTACCGATCAGCTGATGGTGTTGAGCGCAAACCCTGAACGGGGTGGCTTTGATCTGTGCTATCGCACGGGGACTGGCATTGGCAAATCAGAGCACTGGATGCCGCTAGATGCTGTAGATGAGAAGCTGCTGAAGCGGGCACATTCGCCTGTGAGCGTAGAGAGCGTGGAGAATGATCTGAAGTTTGCGCCGTGGCGATCGCATCTCCAAACTATCGGCACAAAGTCCTTACTCGTGAGCAACACGTCGCCTGGTCATACGCCTGAAGGCATCGTGATTGTCTCCGATAAAATGGAGCGCCGCTGGAGCCAAGCCGAACGCGAGCTAGTGCAGGCGCTGAGCAATCAGATCGGCCTGATTCTGCATCAGTGGCAGCTACAGCAGCAAACCGATCAGCAGGCCCACCTGCACGAGAGCGTTCAGTGGGGAATGCGAAGCTTACAGCGACTTTCAAAAATAGAGGCGCTTGATCAGTCGGCAACCCGACACATTTCACAGATTTTGCATGTACCGCTAGCGGCTATTATCACCTGGGAAAACGGAGCGGCCTTTGCCCAGGTGAGTAACGTGCTCGCCCAAAGCAACCGGTTTCAGATAGACGGAGATCGTCAAATTTCGGTAGAAGCAGACGCTTTGCTGAACTGGGCGGCCTCTACCGAAGGGCTGCTGACGCTGAAGCTAGAGGATTTGCCCGCTGAGCATCAGTGGATCTCTGGGCCAGAAGGCGCGCAGCTGTTGGTGATGGCGCTGCGTACCGCACCTGAGCACGAGCCTAACGCGGTGATCGTGCTGGCCGATAGCGCAGGGCGTCAGTGGTCGGATGAGCAGACTAGCTTGCTGGCGGTCGTGGTCAATCAGCTGGCCTGGTGCCGTCGCCATTTGAAGCTAACCAGAATGATGCTGGCCAATCAGCAGCAGCTCACTCAGCTCAACTGGTATAAGCAGCAGCAGATTGAAGATCTCAATCAGGGATTCAAGGAGTGCCTGAAGCAGCTGAACGCGCAGCCGAGTAGTGCCGATGCTCGGCAGAAGCTGCTGCTACAAAAAATGCATACGCTGGCTGAACGGCTGAGTCATGTGACTGAAAACGAACGCTGGGCGCTGAAAACCTATAGTCAAGATACGCCGCTGATTGGCCTGCTGAAGCGAGCGATGGCGCGAGCGAATTCGCTGGTGCAGGAGCGGCAGCTGTGGACGAAGGTGCACTGTGAGAGTAATTTGACGATTACAGGCGATATTTCAAAAATTGAGTTTGTGCTGTATGAGCTAATTGCAGAGGCGTGCGACCGATCTCCTGTGGGCGATCGCATCGACATCTGGTGCCGCCCCATTGATGCCAACTGGCTAGAAGTCTCCATCACCGACGAAGGCAATGTTGATCCACAGGTGATGCAAGAACTAGAACAAGGTCGCCCTGCTGATTTACTGTCACCTTCTACGCTACAGCAGCCTCAAAATAGCCACTTATGGGTTTGCCAGTCGCTGATGCAGCAGCTAGGCGGAGAATTCACGCTCTCACAAATGGAAGATGGCCGCACGCTAAGCCGAGTGGTATTGCCTTTGGCATAAGCTATGAGTTGAAACTTTTCTCCTGCTCACAATGCCAGACCCCTATCGCTGGATTGATAAGTCTTTGCGCACGATTCACAAGGCTAACTGGTACCGGCAGGTACAGGAAACTAGCGGACTCAGCGGCCCAGTCGTGACCATGGCAGGCCGTCGAATGGTCAATTTTGCCAGCAATGACTATTTGGGGCTGGCTGGAGATTCACGGGTTATTGAAAAGTCAATCGCGGCGACTCAAACCTATGGCACCGGTTCAACGGGCTCTCGCTTACTAAGCGGCCATCGGTCTTTGCATTGTGAGTTGGAAGCGGCGATCGCCCAGCTCAAACAAACAGAGGATGCCATCGTCTTCAGCAGCGGCTATCTGGCTAATATCGGCACAATTGCAGCCCTGGTGGGCGATCGCGATCTCATTTGCGCTGACAAGTACAATCACGCCAGCTTAAAGAATGGCGCAACCCTCAGCGGCGCAAAAGTTCTCAGCTACAAACACAGCAATATTGAAGAACTCACTGCGCAGCTTGAAGAATACAGATTGGCCTATCGTCGCTGTCTGATTCTGACGGACGGCGTGTTTGGGATGGATGGGGATGCGTGCCATTTGCCTGAGATTTTAGATCTGGGCGATCGCTTCGAGTCGATGGTGATGATCGATGAAGCCCACAGCGCAGGCGTACTGGGCAAAACTGGCGCAGGCTGCGCTGAATACTTTGCCTGTAAAAACAGACCGATGGTGCAGATGGGCACGCTGAGCAAAGCCTTTGCTAGCCTGGGCGGCTACGTAGCGGGCAGCGCCGAACTGATTGATTTTTTACGCAACAGAGCGTCGAGCTGGATTTATACCACGGGGCTTTCACCGGCCGATACGGCAGCGGCACTGGGCGCGATCGCCATTCTCCAACAAGAGCCCAACCGCCTCAGCCAGCTCCACCAAAACGTTCAACACCTAACGCATCAGCTAGATCAGCTCATCACAACATTGCCGCCATCTCAGCAAACGCATCTCAAACGCTTGCCTACAGACTCTGCAATTGTATGTTTGCAAGTAAAGGACGCTGCCACCGTCTTGAACCTATCTGCACAGCTTAAAACCCAGGGCATTTTCACATCGGCCGTCCGCCCCCCCACGGTACCGATCAGCCGACTGCGCATGAGCGTCATGGCTACTCACACGCGCCAACACATCGATCAGCTCATCGCGGCGTTAGCGCAATGCCTGAAAAGTGAAGCCAATACCTAACGGTAGATAAAGCCGCACCACCCGATCCCTTAGAATTGGGAACTGAGGACATTACTTTATTTCAACACCATGGCAGATATTAACTGCGCTGTAGACTGCGTGAACGGCTGCGTACTAGGCGACCAGTGCCCCCACAAAAACGAACAGGAAAAAGCGTCTAGCTTCATCGAAAGTACGTCTCTAGATACGATGTTAGAGATGGCCGCTGAAGCCGTACGTCGTAAGCAGCAGGAACGGAAAAGCGAAGGGCCGAAGTGGGTATTTCCAGAAGACGGTATTTCACCAGACGCTTAGGATTGATTGGAATGTCAGGAAAACAACTGACTGCTAACTTCCTCTAAGCTTTCGTTTTTGGGCGCTTGAGGATTAGGTTCTCGATGAACCGTAATTTGCTCTTGAGGAATTCCAATGGCAATTCCTTTAGAATCAAAAGTGGTTTTAATTCTTTGCCTCAGCTCTCTAGCAACCGGCCACTGCTGTAGCGGCTGCGTTTTAAGGAATATGCGCACGGTGATGCCTTTATAGTCCAAGGCTTCTACCCCTAAAATATCGGGCGGCTCTAAAATCAATCGCTGCCACTCAGGCTCTTGGGAAAGATCGGTCGCGATCGCCTTCAGCACATTCAATACCTCGCCTAGATCATTCTGATGGGCCACCGTAATGGACAAGTCCACCTGCGCCCAGTCCATAGACAGGTTTTGAACAATGCTGATCTGGCTGTTTGGAATGGTAATTAGCCGCCCTTCAGTGTCTCTCAGCTGCGTAATTCGTAAATTCACATGCTCGACGACACCGGTTAAGCCATCTATCGAAACCACATCGCCAATGCCAAAATGATCTTCAAACAGGATCAAAAAGCCGTTGATGATGTCTTTAATTAGGCTTTGAGCGGCTAGCGATATACCAATGCCGACGATGCCTGCACCTGCGAGTAAAGGGGCAATTTGGATGCCTGCGATCGCCAAAGAGAAAAGTACCGTGATGGCCATGACGACCACCCCAGCAATTCCTTTTGCCACCTGAGAAAACGTAGAGAATCGGAGGTTAAGCCGCTGCGACTGCTCAGGAGCCCAGTGCGCGCCTTCTTGAAGCGCTAAGCCAATTTTGTCAATAACCAGACCGCTCAGTCGTACAACGGCATAGGCCGTACCGCTCAACAGAAAAATCTGAGCAGGAATTTTTAGCCATTGCAGCAGCAGCACGGTTAACCAGCGGCTATAGGGAAACAGATACAGTATCCACAGCAGCCCGCCTATCCACAGCGCCACTTGAAAAAGCAGCAGCAGGCCGCGCTCCATCTCATTGAGCTTACGCTTCTGGTGATTGTCTAACCGCGCTTTGAACTGCTCATACACGCTATTGAGCGCGAGCGTTGCAGGCACTGCCACAATCGGACGAGGATTGCGTTCGCTGCCCAGTTTGGTTTTGGCATTCATCAGCCTAGTTTGCCTGCGCTTTAGCCGCTGAGATAGGCGCATCGCCGCCAGCTGAAGGGCAATCGCGCTGATAATGATGCCGAGTGCAATTTTGCCCTGACGCTGGAGGAAAGCAGGCGATCGCTCTAAAAAATACCGGTCAAACGCCGTCCGTAAATTCTCAGCCAGCGTGATCGCCAGTAAATTAGGACTGGCATAGCCGCCCAGCTGCGCATCCAAATTCGTCGCTGTCAGCAGCATCTGATCGTTCACCTCAATCACGGGCAGATTGCTGGGCTGATCGACGCTGACTTTGACGTTAGGTGACGCATCAATCTCACGCGTAATGCCGTTTAACTGCCGCTGAACCTGCTGGGCTCTATCTTCAGCCGGACGCTGCCCAGCAATAGCCGGTGCACTGACCTGGAAAAGCGTTCTTCCATCTAAATAGATAGGCGCAGCGTCAATGCCGGTAGAAGGCAAAAGCCACTGGTCGGGCACCAGGCGTCTGACCGCGGGCTTTTGCTCTATTGTCGATGGCGGTGCCGACTGCGGCACATCTGGGCGACTCTCCTGCGCGATCGCATGCGTGAAGGTAGGCCCAGAAAAGGTAAGTGCGATCGCCATACCAAAGGCGATACACCTGAAAAGCTTGGACATAAAGCAGCTGAGCATCAACAGATCTGATGACCGTCTTTTGAGAGAATTGCTTCATCCTACTAGCACAATGAAGCAAACGACCAATCCATCACACGCGCCCTATGAGTCAGTTTTCCTCTCAAGATCTCGCCCTGCAAGATGCGGCCATGATGCGCCGTTGCTGCGAACTTGCCGCCAAAGCCGCAGGCCATACAGCTCCTAATCCACTGGTGGGCTCTGTGGTCACATCTACCAGCGCAGAGGGCTTAAAAATCGTTGGAGAAGGCTACCATCCCAAAGCCGGAGAACCTCACGCGGAGGTGTTCGCGCTGCGTGAGGCAGGCGATTTAGCTAAAGGTGCAACTCTTTATGTCAATTTGGAGCCCTGCAACCACACGGGCCGAACGCCGCCCTGTAGTGAAGCTGTCATGGCAGCAGGCATTCGCCGGGTGGTGATCGGTATGCAAGATCCTAACCCTAAGGCGAGTGGCGGAATTGAAAAACTGCGGGCTGCGGGCATTGAGGTAAGCGTTGGGGTGGAGGGCGATCGCTGCCGTCAGCTCAATGAAGCCTTCATTCACCGCATTACGCACCAGCAGCCCTTTGGCATTTTGAAATACGCGATGACGCTAGACGGGAAGATTGCGACGAATACAGGTCATAGCGCCTGGGTCAGCGGCCCCCAGTCGCGACAGCAGGTGCATCAGCTGCGCAGCCGGTGCGATGCGGTGATCGTCGGCGGCAATACCGTTCGTAAAGACGACCCGAATTTAACCAGTCATGGGGAAGGCGATCGCAATCCGCTGCGCATTGTCATGAGCCGCCAGCTCGACCTGCCGGCAGCTGCAAATCTGTGGGACACCTCAGTCGCATCAACCCTGGTCATGACTCAGCACGACGCAGATGCTGAAGTAAGAAAAGCGCTTGAGCAGCAGGGCGTTGAGGTTGTGAGCTTTGAAATGCTGACGCCCAAGGGGGTGATGGACAGCTTGTATGAAAGGGGGCTGATGAGCGTGCTTTGGGAGTGTGGCGGAACGCTGGCTGCTGAGGCGATCGCAGCTGGCGCGGTGCAAAAAGTATGGGCTTTCATCGCCCCTAAGATTATTGGTGGTGCAAACGCTCCTTCACCCATCGGAGAGCTTAATCTAGAAAAAATGACGAGCGCCAAAACGCTCAGTCAGGTGAGCATAGCGGCAAGCGGCGAGGATTTTTTACTCCAGGGCTATCTGCCTTAAAAACGATCGGCTGCGCCTTCCAGAAGCTTAGTTTTGGAAGGCGCAGCTACAATATTCAAAATGTGTTTCTATCCGCACTTAAGCAGGCCTGTCCTGAGAGCTGTCACTCGCAGATCCGTAGCTAGGCAGAGCGAGGCGTGCAAGTGCTTTCAAACGTGCTCTCTAAGTGATGGCGACAGGCTAGATTATCTAGATGAGCGCGAAAGATCTCTCTGCCTTCAAAGCCTTCTATGCGCTGAATGACTTTGCCTTTTTCGATGTATAGCAGCGTCGGCAGCGTTTTTAGCTGATACTGATTCGCGAGCTTAAAGTTTTCATCTGCGTTGATTTCAAGAATGCGTACCTGAGTCGGCCACTTAGCCTTGTAGCTATTAAGGATGGGCGAAATCAGTCGGCAAATACCGCACCAGGGCGCTTGAAAATGAACAAATACTGGGACTGAAGAAGCAAGCACTTCCTGATTAAAGTTGTCTTCAGTAACCGTGGTCATCATCACCATAGGATTGGGGCTCTATTTATCTAAAATTTTTATTTTTTATGATGCAGCATAATTGCTGCACGGTGCTGAACATGCGGGGGCTTATGTACACACCTTTTCAAAAAGGGCGTAACCCCTTTCTGTGTAACGATTATACCGACTTACTCAAGCTGGGCATAGTTACATTTTATATGTTTTCTTAAGAAAAGCTCATAAATTTCTCCGTCTAAAGATATATACCAAGTTTATATCGAGTCGCTAGCAATCGAAGCTAAAAAATGCTCTTGCAACAGGGATATTCCGGTGTTTTAGCCCCATACTGTGACTTATTCTATGGCGCTGCAATTACTCAGAAACGCTCAGAGGTTCACTCAGATTAAGTGTACGTACTTTTGAATAATCGTAACAATATGGCGATTTAATACAGGAGCCTGCCTAGTAAGATTGCAACCGCCGCGCCTATCGTCGTATTGATGATGTTGACTAAATCGTGCGTTAGCCACGCAAATTTCTCCTCAATGGTGGCTCCAATTAGGCTTTCTACGGTGGTTGCGACAAAAGCAGCGATCGCGCAAATCACAATACCTATAGGTGAAATTAGACCGACGACCTGAGCGATCGCAGCTAAAGCCACCGACCCAGCCACGCCTGCTAGCGTCCCTTCTAGGCTTACCGCCCCTTCAGTACCCCGAGGCACCGGCTGTAGGGTTGTAATCAAAAAGGTGCGCTGGCCATAGGCCTTACCAATTTCAGTGGCCGTCGTATCAGAGAGCTTTGTACTGAGCGATGCGACAAAGCCCAGCGCCAAAAGCGTTTGCCATAGCGCCAGCGTCATGCTCTCTGAAGTCATACTCTCTGAAGCCGTACTGTCTGAATAAGCTTCTGAATAGATAAATGGCAAGAGCGCCGCACACAGCGCGCACAGCGCCCCCGTCAGTGCAGAGCCCCACACGTTACCTGGGCCTCTTACGCCCCCTCTAGCCTCAGCAATCCCATAGGCTTCCTTTTGGGCCATGCCCACTTTAGTCACTGCTGAGCCCACAAAAAAGTAAAACAAGGTTGTTGCATAGGCCCGTGGCCCCAAGCCTCCCCACACAATCACGCCCAGCAGCCAAGCGTTGGCATAGCCTGCTGGAGTCAACAGCTTTTTGGGCAGGAGGAAGGCGATCGCAATTAAAACGGTATTAACAACAGCCGCCGCCTGCCACGGATTTCGAAGCGTGGTTTCTAATGCAGTTTGGAAGGTCATGGTTTTGGTGATCACAACAATAAAAAAGAGCAATCCTATTGAAAGAATTGCTCCATGTATAGCGAAACATAGCGAAAAGTAACCGATGCGGATACCGGCTACTTCATTTTTGTAACACTCTCTGACTGAGAATAGCGTCCGTTACGGCCTCGGTACCAGGTGCCGTCACGCGCGCCCGCTGACAAAATGTTAGAGATACGATTGCGCGCCTTTAAGTAAGACGTGCGCGGCATGCTTTCTGTAAAAATAGAAGACATCACGTCTGCGATGGTGAACACCTCAGAAGGCTCAGAGCGTAAAACACTGCTAACCGCTTCTGGCAGCGCAGCCTCTTTGTAGTCAGACTGAACGTACTTTTGCCAGTTGGCTGCTCTACCGTCTTTCTTCTTTTTCGGCGTTGCCTGTTTCTCTGCGCTCGCTGTTGTTTTACTCGTTTTACGCTTAGCCGTCGTCTTTTTGGCCGCTGTTTTACCAGGCGGACGACCCACCGATCGACGGGGGGTTTCTTTGCTTTCGGGGGCTTCAGTTGTTGCACTCTCTTCTACAGAAGGTGCAGCGCCACCATCGGAGCCAAACATATCGATTACGGTACGCAGACCATCTCGCTGCTCCCGTATTTGAGTAAGCTTAGTCTCTAAGCTCTCGACCTGTTGAGAAAGATCGCTCTCGACAGTCACGAGTTGGGAAAGGACTGGATCGCTCATATGCTAGAAATTCCGATTACAAAAAAGCCTTGTTGTTGAAGTGTGACAGCCCTATGCGAATGGCTCTATTAGGTAAGCAGCCTGTATAAGCAAATAGCCTTGGTGCACAACAGTGAGTGTAGCGTCTTCTGTGCACGTTGTTGCATCCGCGCGATCATCTTGTTACGAAAATCTTGCCTCTAGCGAAATACAATTGTCTTTTGCTCGTGCAGCATCACCCGATCTTCAATGTGGTAGCGCAGACCTCTTGCTAAAACTGTCTTTTCAATATCTTTGCCAAATCTCACCAGATCTTCAGGTGAATCAGAGTGATCAATCCGCAGCACGTCTTGATCGATAATCGGCCCGCAGTCTAGATCTTTTGTGACGTAATGACAGGTTGCGCCGATGAGCTTGACGCCCCGCTCGTAGGCTTGATGGTAGGGCTTAGCGCCAATAAAAGAAGGGAGGAATGAATGATGGATGTTGATGATCTGGCCGGGATAGCGATCGCACACAGCCTGCGACAAAATCTGCATATATCGCGCCAGCACCATCACCTCTCCCTGAGCGGCCTCAAAGCGCTCTACAATCTCTTTGTAAGCATTTACTTTGGTCTCGGGCGTCACCGGAATGTGGTGGTAGGGAATGCCGTGCCATTCCACCAGCCCGCGAAACACATCATGATTAGAGATGACACAGGCAATCTCAATGTCCAGCTCCTGAGCACGCCACCGAGAGAGTAAATCGTATAGGCAGTGGCCACCCTTTGAAACTAAGATGACAACTCGCTTTTTTTGCGCAGAGTCTCGAACTCTCCAGCGCATATCGAACTGCTCTGCAACGGGCAAGAATCGTCGCCGCAGCTCTGCTAGGCCAAACGGGAGAGAGTCTGTCAGAATCTCCTGGCGCATAAAAAATCTCTGACTAGCGCGATCCGAATGGTGATGCGCTTCGCTAATCCATCCGCCGTTTGTCGCAATCAGCGCGCTTACAGCAGCAACGACGCCCACACGATCCGGACAGGAAAGCGTCAAAATATAGCGAGAGGAGGCCATAAGCTCACAATCCGTCCAAAGTTAACATGATCCCAACAGCAGTCTACTGCGTTGCGTTCTTCGCACAACACGCCCAAATCTATGCGATCCCTCCTCCCTGTTTCATCGCGGCTTGTCCCTGTTCTGTTTGTACCAGCTGGTGTGCTGCTCATCATGCAGGTCATTACACCTGCAAGTACAGTCGCCACCAGAGGGTTAGCGCTAGCGCTAGCGCTGTTTTGCCCTGAGCTAGCCCATATGGCGGGCGTCGATCTCAAAAACGTCCTGGCGCTCTTTTCTAACCAGCCGCCTCTATCAGAAGAAGACTCTCGGTTGATTCGATTTTATAACGTTGCTGCTAGTACAATTGCTCTAGAATTAACAGGATTCTATACGGCTTTGTTCTCTCTCCCAGTCGGTGCCGCGATCATCATTGCCAGTCAGCTATGGTTCAACCTGCTTGCAAACGTACAGCTAGAACCCGATAAAACGCCGCCTGTTGTTAGCTTTGGCGCTTCTGATAGAAAGCCCATCATCGTTGCAAACATCGTCGGGCTCAGCTTTCTTCTACTCTGGCCTATCCAGACTGCACAAATTTTCTTAGCCTCGAGCCTACTCCTCTTGATCGTTCTCTTTCTTCTCATAAAGTACGGCTTACCAACAATAAAGTCAGCAAGGTCAGATGAAATAGGGTTTTAAGAAGCTGGTTCGGCAGCTAGGTACTTGGGCCTCAGACGGTAATCTCCCCTAATTTTCAAGAAAAATAGAGAAAAAGTTTCAACAATAAATAACAAAACGTTTAAATAGTGTTATTCTCAAATGAGATATTTTTGTCCAATCGCATTCTAAATTGTTTCGCGCTCACTACTGGTTTCTTGAAGACTTGTGAGCATAAAGCTCTATTTGAGTAGAGTTTTATGCTCGTGGGTTTTCAATATTTCTCGTAGAGTAAGTGGTTCTATGAACTCGGTGCTGAAAATATCTGAGTGAGAATGCATGGACAGTAAAAGCTTGCTGTGGGCGATATTAGGTCGCTCACAGGTTTTGGTATCTTCTCACGTAGCTTTTCATAAAAGCTTTTTATTGAAAGCGCTTTGTACCTAATTGCTGGCACCAAAGCGTTTACCGTTTGCTTACTATTCCTATACAAAAAATAAGGAGACTGCCTGTATGTCTGCATCCGTTCTGCCACAGCTCATAAAAGTTGATTCCGAACTCTCCGATCAAGTCAGCGAGCTAGAAGCGCAGCTCAGTGAGCTTCAAGAAAAAAGAAAGGGTATTCAAACTGTTATTGAAATGTTTGAGTCAGGAAGTGCACCTGCTGCTGAGGCGATCGCCTCTGTAACCAGCAGCGCCTCCCAGACAAAAGCTGCAAAAGCGACCAAGACGAAAACCACTAAAACGGCCACAAAAGCCGCTACAAAAGCGCCTGCAAAAGCGCCTGCAAAAGCAAAGAGCACCAAAGCTGCTAAGGAGAAAACCACTAAAGTTAAAGCAACGCGCGGCCGCCCAGCAAAAGCAAAAGCCGCTGCTGAAAAGCCTGCTGGCAGCAAGCGCAGCGGCAGAACGGCCAACTGGCAAAAGTACGTTCAAGACAGCTACAGCAAATCTCCTTTGCCCGATGTGATTGTCGGTGTGTTGCAAGCTCAGCCTAATAACATCTTCAAAATTGCAGACGTTATGAATGCAGTTTTTAAAGAGGATATGCCTAAAACTCACTTTTTGAAAGCACGTAACCGCGTCTCTAATATCCTATCGGCAGGCGCTCGCGACGGTGACTGGTTTCGGGGCCGTGGCGGTACTTACAGCGTTTCTGAAAAGGCCATTAAGGCAGTTGGCTAACGATTCTTTTTTCTAAGAGGCCTAGCATTACTCTTTATCTTTCAGCTCTGAGTGGACTATCCCGCTTGGAGCTTTTTTACTGGTGCTGTATCGAAGCGGAATAGGAAGGGTGGTCGTGGGGAGGGCGCTGGTACGCAGGCGACTTGCAAGCGGACGGCTGAGGGAAAAAGCGACCGTATTGTCAGAGGCGTGCTCATAGATCCAGTACTCTCCTGGGCAGGCTTTGGAGGCTTTATTCGGTAAACTTTTGGGCCAATGTCCAGTGGTCTCAACGTGCTGTTTGGCGAGCAGGATTTGCTGCGTGAGCTCTTGAGCGAGGGCGCGATCGCCTGCTGTTTTCCAGCGTCTGGCAAGTACGGATGGGACAGGGGCGATCGCCTCATTCCACCGAGCCGTTTCCTGTTCGGACAGGAGCGTCTGAGCCTCGCTTTGAGCCGTAGAACACACGTTTAGGCTTTGTAGCTGATCAATCGCACGGTGAGCTGTTTTAGCCGTATCGATATTGGTCAGCATGAAATAGTGAACTGGTGAGAACCAGTACGACAGTGCGCCCGCTAGCCGCGCGGCAGGTCCTAATTCTGAAACGTTGGCAAGCGCCTGATCAGGCGCTTGTATAGATGCTGTACTGGCATCAGCATTAATACCTTGAGCGGTTGCAGCTAGAAGCTTTTGCAACGTGACATATTGTAGCCAAACGTCAAAGGTAAGGCCAGATAAAACAGAGGGCGGCTGAGCGAGCCGCGCTTGCCATTGAGCGGGCACGTTGCTGAAATGTCGTAACAGGCCGGTTTGATAGCTAGAGATAACAGAAGCTGAGACTTGAGAGACGAGATCAGGGCGACGTACAATTGCTTGATTAAGCCGCCAAGAAGCTTCTAGCGCCGTTTGCATTTCAACATATTGGCTGCGCCTGTGACTATCGATAGCCGTGAGCAGCAGCAGCTTTTGCACGTTGGCTGTATTTGCCAAGCTGGGGAAAGGATAGTTTTGCTCTGACATTTGAGCAACGTCCATTTCCCAAGCGGGTGGCTCGCGCTCTAGCAGATGGGTTTGAATTCTTTCTAGCTCAGGTTTGGCGAACTGTAGATAGGCCAATAGCTGCGGCGGTAGCGGGGAGAGTGGCCCGGAGCCCCTAGCAGCTTGCGTTTGGATAAATAGAGTCAGATCGTCTTCAATCTGGCGATAGGCGATCGCAGCCGGTCTATCTAGCTTAAAGTCAAGGTTGCGCGGATCGTTAGGATCAAAGCCCAGGTCAGCACCGAGAATATCAAATTGCTGGGCGCTGACGTTTCTGGGGTAGGTCTCGACTTGAGCAAAAAACGCATTCGACTGAATGGCGGTGGCCTGCTGCTGCTGCCGTGACAGAACGCCATTGCGAAACAGCAATAGCCAGGGCAGGCTAAATAAGCCGAGAATACCTAAAAATAGAAGCGGGCGGGGCCGATTAAGCTGCTCTTTTTGTTGTGGGGTGAGCTTCAAGTTCTTTTTGGGGAGAGGTTGAGTGTAAATGCACAGGCAGAGTACCTATTGATAGACGAGGCCGCTTTTGGGAAGGTGTCTGTAAAGTGCGGAAGTTCGTCAGACTTTATCCAATCAATAGGCGCATTTACACAAGCTAAACCAAGCGCTAATAAAGCTTACCCTGATACTGAGAAAGTCATTGCTCGTGTCTCCCTTGTCTGTCCCTTTACAGACAAGAAAGGCCCTGACCGGTCTGCTGTTGCCGGTAAAGGCCTACTTGCGTATCAAAAGCTATCACTCCATGGCTAGCTTCAGCGTTAAAAAGCGGGAATAGAAATGATTAGGTGCGTGGTCTGGCTTTGTTCACCTTGAGCGTGCGGCCCATCCACTCAGCCCCATCTAGGGCGTCAATAGCGGCCTGTTCTTCTGTATCAGCGCCCATCTCAACAAAGGCAAAGCCTCTAACCCGTCCGGTTTCGCGATCGGTAGGCACTTTGACAGATTTGACGCTACCGTACTCTCCAAAGACCTGATTGATATCCTCCTGGGTTGCATCGAAGGACAGGTTTCCAACATAAATTGACATAAAAGCGTCTCTAGCGTTTCTCTAGAGTATGGATTACATTGCCTACATCCACATGTACCTGTCTAATAGTGGTTTTGGCTGTAGCGCTTACTACAAAACCCTGTTCTTGTTCTTCCAAATCTATCAAAGCGTTATGAGCACTATCTTTCATCTATCTTTTCCGGTGGCAAATCTAGAAGACACTAAGCGATTTTACGTAGAGGGTTTAGGGTGTGTTGCTGGCCGTCAGGGAAAAGGGTCTCTTATCTTAAATTTGAACGGTCATCAGCTGGTGGCACACGTAATGGAGGCAGCTATAGAGCCGCAGCGAGGGATTTATCCTCGACACTTTGGGCTGACGTTTGAGACTAAAGATGAGTGGGCGGCGGCGCTAAATCGGGCGAAGGAGAAGGGACTAACGTTTTACCAGCAGCCTAAGCATCGGTTTAAGGGCGATCGCATTGAACATCGCACCTTTTTTCTAGAAGATCCCTTTCACAATCTGTTGGAGTTTAAGCACTACGTTTATCCCACCGCTGTATTTGGTGAACTGCAATATTCAAAAGTAGGGGATGCTCGCTAGCAATTGATTGTATGGACTAAACAGACAGGCCGTGGGCGATCGCCTCAAGCCCTTCTCGGTCACGAATCATGCGGTTGTGAGCGGGGATGCGGAGTTTGTGCGATCGCCCAATCTCCATGGTCTTAAAATTCTGCAAATCAGAGCTTCGAGGCGGCAAAATCAGCAAATCAAACGGCGTCCACAAAGAAGAAAACGTCAGCGTATTGAGCTGGTGAATGTCTTGATTGAGCGACTTAATCAGTGGAGAGCCCGGTCTCATTTGCCGAATGCCGTAGCGGCGGCTAAAGGCTCCTAAAACAGTGCCCTGATGCGGCGCAGAGACCGTTACAAACCGTTGAACGCGCGCTAGCCCGCCCAGTCTCTGCACGTAGTACCGGCTAATAAGCCCGCCCATGCTAAACCCCACCAGATCGAACGGTTGATGCGGTTCTATTTGCGCTGTGACAAACTCACAAACCTGCTCAGCAAGCAGTTCTAACGGCGCATCCCCGTTGTTAGGACACAGGCTTAACGCGTAGGTTTGCCAGCCTAAGTCTTCTAGATAGGCTCGCAGTGGAGAGAAAATATTGGCGGTATTCCAAATACCATGCACCAGGACGACAGGATTTTTGATAGCAGTGCTTTCTACAGCCACTAGCTTTCTTCCTTATTCCTATCTTCTAGGCGAAACAAAAAGACCATCAGCGCAACCACGCCAATCTGCAAGGCCAGGTTAGGCAGCGATTTTTCAATATCACGGCCCGCCAAAATCTTAGTAAAAAAGACAAAGCCGCCAATGGCACCAGAGGCGGCAAAAGAGGCGTAAAAGAACTTGCGGAGCCCTTTGAAGGGCGTTTTGGCCTCTGCGACTAAACGAGCGTAGCGCTCCTGACTCATCCCACTAGGAGGCTTAGCGTTTGGCGTGTTCCAGGCCTTTTTAGGCTTTGCGTTTTTCTGCGATGACTGGCTCTTTGATGGATTCTTCGACTGACTTTCTAACTTACCTTTTGGCATAACCGCCTTGAATGCATATTCTCTATTTTACCGTGACAGGTTACGACCCCAAGCGCTATAATTTTTAGCGACTTGCCGATGTAGCTCAGTTGGTAGAGCAACTCATTCGTAATGAGTAGGTCAGCGGTTCGAATCCGCTCATCGGCTTTATACAGCAAGGATTTTAAGCGAACATTTCAGCCGAATACTAGATAGGGCTCGGCCATGCAGTGCGGCCAATTTCTGTTGCCAAATCTTCTTGGCCAACTTGCATCAGGGCTGCATCGCGAATTCGGCACGAGTCGCACAGGCCGCAAGGTTTTATGCCGCCTTCGTAGCAAGACCAGGTTTTTTCAATTGGCACGCCCAAGCGTAGAGCACGCTGCACAATATCTGCCTTTGAGTCCATCACTAAGGGCGCGACCAAATCGGGCGCGTTGCCTTCTAGGCCCGCTTTCGAAGAGAGGGTCGCGAGGTTTTGAAAGGCGGCAAGATACTCAGGGCGGCAGTCGGGATAGCCTGAATAGTCAACGGCATTGATGCCCAGATAAATGGCTTCGGCGGCTTCGGCTTCCGCTAGGGAAAGGGCGATCGCAATAAATACCGTATTTCGCCCGGGCACATAGGTTGAGGGAATTTCATCAGGCTTTACGCCGTCCGTTGGCAGCGGCATCTCTTCATCGGTGAGCGAAGATCCGCCCCACTCAGCTAAGTTCACAGAGACAACGTGATGCTGGGTAATCCCGAGGTGATGGGCCACTTCCTTAGCCGCAGATAGCTCTTTCTCGTGGCGCTGCCCATAGTCAAAAGAAAGCGCGATCACTTGAAAGCCATCTGCGATCGCCTGAGCCGCGCAGGTCGCAGAATCTAGCCCCCCTGAGAGCAATACAACCGCTTTTGCCATAGGATGACCCTTCTGGTGTCCGTTGCTGCTATCTCGATCAGTCTGTCCGTTTGCCATATCTCTTCTATCTCACCCCCAGAAACTTGTGGGTTTGTAGTCCCACTCGCCACTCAGGATTAGATAACACGTATTCAAGCACTAGGGTCTCTCCCTCAGGGCTTTCCCACTGCGGTTGCAGCAACTTTATAGCTTCAGGCAACGTTTTACGAGCGGCCTGCTCTGCCCAAAGAATATCAGCGCGATCGCCCACCACCACTTTGAGTTCATCTGCTCGACTATAAATCTCCTCTAGTGGTGGCTTAAACCGCTTCGGGGAAAGCGAGATCCAGTCGAACTGACCGCTCAAAGGGTGCGATCCCGACGTTTCTAAATGCACCCGAAGTCCCGCCGCGCGTAGCTTTGCTGTTAGCTCATCTAAATCGTGCATTAGTGGCTCACCGCCCGTGATTACCACCATAAAAGGCCGCAGGGCGATCGCTGCTTGCACCAGCTCTTTCACCTTGTGCTTAGGGTGCTGTTCCATGGGCCAAGAGTGTTTGGTATCGCACCAAGAACAGCCCACATCACAGCCCGCCAGCCGAATAAAAAAGGCATTTACCCCCGTCCAAACGCCCTCTCCCTGCACTGAATGGAACGTCTCAACGACCGGCAGCGCCCGTGTTTTCACAGAAACAGAGATTGTCATGAACGCGTCAATTGATACACTTTCTCTATCCTAAACGGATTTCTTGCCGCAAGACATGCGCAGTATAAAAACGCGTCTAGCAGTGCAAAATCTGTTTGCAAATTTACAATTCGTACTCTGCCCAAGAGTCTGGCGTCTCTGAAACACAAACCTTGAGCTGAATGTGTTCTGGCAACATCTTGGTGGTTTTCTCATGAATGTACTGCGCAATCATCTCCGCAGTTGTTTCATACTCATCAGGCATGACATCGTTGAGTACGCAGTGGTCTAGTCCACCCTTCAGCGCGTCTTTTTTCGCCCAGCGCAACGTTCTAAAATCAGCCACCATCGCCGGATGCGGGCAGTATTCAGAAGCCTGAAGCTTGTTTGCCGTCGCCTCTACTCTGACGCGATAGGTGTGGCCGTGCATTCGGCCGCAGGGGCCATCGTAATCACGAATAAAGTGAGCTGCGTCAAACGTAAATTCTGTCGATAGTTTCCACTTTGGCATAAGTCTTCGGTGTATGAGTGTTTAGGTGTATGAGTGTTTAGGTGTACAGGTGTTTGTTAGGGCGGTGCTATAGACTAAAACACAGCGTATTTAACATATGCGCATTTTGCGAAAAATTGTTTTGCACACTTATCGTTTTGCACACTTATCGTTTTGCACACTCAAGGAATCAGTTTCTATGGATTTAGGTTTGGCTGGCAAGGTTGCGGTAGTCACAGGGGGAGACTCTGGAATTGGCAAAGCGACGGCTGAAATTTTGTTAAAAGAAGGTGCTAAAGTCGCGATTCTCAACCGCTCTTTTGATGAAATTGATGATCTAAAGGCGTTTGGCGATCCGTTCCCCGTAAAGGCCGATATCACCAGTTTAGAACAGGTTGAAGCGGCTCGCGACCAGGTGACAGAACACTTCGGCCCTGCTGAAATTTTGGTACACTCGGCAGGCATTACCGGCGCAGTCGGGGACTTTTTAGAGATTGACGACAAAGGCTGGATGGATACTATCAATGTGAATTTGATGGGAACCGTTCGCGTCTGCCGCGCCTTTATTCCCGCCATGAGAACGGCTGGTTGGGGGCGGATTGTGCTGTTGGGCTCTGAAGATGCAGTACAGCCCTACATTGAGGATATGCCGTATTGCTCTTGCAAGGCCGGTACGCTCAATCTCACCAAAAATCTTTCTAAGGCCTACGCGCAAGATGGCGTGCTGACCAATATGGTGTCACCTGCGTTTGTAGAAACGGCGATGACTAATGCGATGATGCGATCGCGCGCAGAAGAAAGAGGCGTCTCTATGGATGAAGCCGTTAAGAGCTTTTTAGCAGAAAACCGTCCCGGCATTGAAGTGGGCAGACGCGGGCGCGTAGAAGAAGTCGCCGCTGTGATTGCCTTCCTCTGCTCAGAGCAAGCCAGCTATGTGGTGGGTTCTAACTGGCGCGTAGACGGCGGCTCAGTCTCTACCATTTCAACCTAAGCTATCTTGGCGCAAGCCCAAAAGAGTTACACCCAAAAAGAGCTACAGCCCTGCGGCCTCAAGGCTATTCCAACAGGCACCTTCCCCTGATTGATAGCGGCACAGCTCTACTGTTTTGAGCGAGACCGGTAGTGCGCCGCTCTGCAACTGCACCTGCAAGTCTTTAGCGGCTGCTTTAGTGAAGTTGCCTGATATAACTGCCGAACCCACCGTAATTCCGGTTTTCTCATAAATATCTGAGACCTGAGGCGTACTTAAGAGCACATCGTCCAAAAACAGACCGATACTGCGACCCGTGCCCGCCATATTCTTGGTTTGCGCCGCGAACATATCAGATCCCTGCTCGTCAAACTGAATATGAACATCCCAGATGTCACTGCCGGTCTCAGCCGGCTGAATTTCGGCATCGTAGAGCAGTTCGCCGGTAAGATCGGTGGGCTCAAAAAGGGATGCGATCGCCCCTCTCAGCTCATCTATCTCTTGCTGTAGCGCCTCAGCCTCAGGCCGTTCGTCCGTTTGGGCCAGCGTATTTTGTTCTATTAGCAGTCGCTGCAAATCTTCAATGTTGCTGGTCAACTCTGCTTCTGTATCTGGCTTTTGATTCCGAAAATACAGCTTGCCAGTGCTGATTAAAATCGCTTCTGCGGCCCGAGCATTCACCAGTTCTGGGAGCCTGACAATAATCTTATCGGGCTCCGATGTGTCTATCTCAGCTTGTTCAACGCCTAGCCCAACCAGCCGCGTTTCTACAATCGCTTTTGTGGCCTCTAAAACTTCTGGACTCATCGCTGAACCGCTCTCAAGCGGGCTTGCCTGTAGCGTCACCTGCGTGTAGTCTCTCAGCCGATTAGTGCAGCCTACACTGGAAACAACTACCGCTGTCATTACAAATTGAGGCAGTATTCGATTTAGCGCTCTAGTTACCATAATTTTTTAGAAAGTCTCACACCTTATATACGCAAACAACGCTGCGTATACAAACACACCCTTTCATTATTTCATTAAGACGTACCCAGCTTTTTGGGATGGGTAGTACCTACCGTAACGGCTATCGCGTTTTTGGTGTGGCCGGAGCATCTACATCTACAGCGGTTGTGAAGAACCGCTGGGTCGGATAAGCCAGTGAGATATCTGGGTTTTTAGCAAATTCTCGTAAGACATTTTCCCACAGCACCTGTTCCGAGCCCCTACGTCGCCTGGGCTCGCACAGGTAGCGCATCGTCAGCAAAATGCCGCTTTCTTTGACGGTCGTATATACGGTGGGCGTGAGCTTAGAGTAAAAGATCATATATTTGTGACCGGCTCTGCGCAGATGTTCTTCAGCGGTGCCGCTGAGGTGTTCGGCGTGGGTATTGACCTGAGTAAACAGAATGGCTTTAGCCGCTTCCCAGTCGCTTTCAAAGGTAATCAGAACCGGAATCTCGTGCCAAATGTATTTAAACCCTTGGGAGTAGTTGGCGATCGCATTTTGAAATATCTGTCCGTTCGGCACATGAATAATTCGCCCGGTGCTCTGGTCGGTATCTACCCAGTTGCCAATTTCCATTAGCGTGAACTGAAATACGCCAATGTCGATCACATCGCCCGCATTTTCGGCAAGCTGAATGCGATCGCCCATTCGAAACGGCTGCCGCCACAAAATAAACAGCCATCCCACCACATTCACCAGCGGGTCGCGCAGTACCACCGCCAAGCCTGCTGCCGACAAACCCAAAAAAGTTGGCAGTCCATCAAAAGAGGGCAGCCACAGCACCGCTATCACAAAGCCGTAAAAGCCATAGCATATATAGCCCAGCCACTTTCGCCACGAATAGCGCAGCCGAGGATCGACCACCTGCCGGTTAATGAGGCGCGTCACGCCAACTCGCACAGCGATTACAGCAGCGAGGCCCACTGCCGAAATAATCACATTGTTACGAATGACAGGATCGGCAAATACGGTGGAAGCCTCGGCCGCTGCCTGCAAAAGTATAAACATAGGGGCGTTAAAGGGAGAAGAGCTTCACAGTTTAAGCAGAGAGCACACACTCTGTTGACGAAGCTATTAAGTTTGTGCGCAAAACCATATGAGTTGTGTATAGCTAGCCTAAGAGTATTTACGCAGCTAGGTATCAGTTTGCACAATAAGTCATGAGAAATACAGTCATGAGAAACACAACCCGCTCCCTCGCCCTAGAACGGCGATTCCCCTACCTCTGTAAAGTGCTCTATTTTCCCGAAAAAACAGAGCAGATGCCGCCCCATGCGCCAGTGAGTCAGCTCAACTGGTACCTACGCAGCGCCATGATGCCAAGAGTGGGCGATGTGCTCCCTTACGGCCAGTCCTTGTTTTCAGTAACAACGGTGATTTTAGAGGACTGTTGCAGCGCCGATGCTATTTACAAGGTCGATAAGCAAGCCGGACGTATTGCCGAGCGAGACGATGCGCCTAAGTGGCATGCCGTTGTATGGGTGAGCTTTTGGGGTGTGAAGTCGCAATAACCACGACAACTACAGCAGAGGCTTAGCGACGTTCTTTTGCCATCGCCAAATGCCACCCGCACACAGGGCGCTCGTCCACCAGGCTGCGGCAGATTCTGATTTGCCTGCTAAGACGTAGCTTGCGCCGATAAGAAGTAAAGCGATCGCACTCATTCCCGACACTACCAGCATCAGCTTCACCGTCCGCGTAGCCAGCTGCACCCGCCGGGCCATATCGTCACCTGCGCTCAGCGTAATCGAGTTTTGAATTACCGACTGAAAAGAACTCACCTTATCTGACTCCACCTGGTAGTAAGTGCCCAGCTCTGAATCTCGAAGAGAAGGGTCAGAGCGAAGGCCGAACTGCTTTGCCAGCGTAATCGAGGCGCTCACCTGCTTTTTGGTCGCCATCGAACGAAAGGCCTCAAATAAAGACTCTCGATAAACGCCCGTCTGAGCCATCTCCAGAATACGCCCGGTTAATTCATTGACTGAGAGCTGTGGCACGATAAGGTTCTTTGTCATGCGTTTCAGTTTTCTGGCGCAGCGTTTTAAGGCTGCAAATTAAAGTTGCAAAATATCGCAGGCAAAAACTAGTACATAAAAACTACTTAAGCAATAGTTTAGCAGCTAGTCAACGTTCAGGCGATGATTGCTTCTCGCTCGCATCGTGGAATAGATCTTTTCCTATAAAAAAGGAGGTACAGCTTCAAAAAACCTACCTCCTTCTCTATTCTGCAATCAAGCTATTCAGCCAATAGGCTTATGCGTATGAGCAAAGGCTCAAGCGGCGGGCTACATCATGCCCATGCCACCCATACCGCCCATGCCACCCATACCGCCCATGCCGCCCATGCCGCCCATGTCGCCACCAGGCATTGCAGATTCAGGCTCAGGCTTCTCGACTACTAACACTTCAGTCGTTAGCACCATGCCCGCAACAGAAGCAGCATCTTGCAGCGCAGAGCGAACAACCTTAGCTGGATCAACAATTCCGCTAGCCATCAGGTCTTCGTACTCGTTGGTGAGCGCGTTGAATCCAAAGTTAAAGTCCATTGCCTTCACTTTTTCAACGACCACGTAGCCTTCAGCCCCTGCATTGTCAGCAATCTGACGCAAAGGCGCTTCTAGCGCGCGCTGAACGATGTCCACACCCGTCTTCTCTTCATCAGAAAGAGAATCCTTAAGCGCATCTAGCTTTTGAGCCAGGTGCAGTAGGGTTGCACCACCGCCAGGAACGATGCCTTCTTCAACCGCAGCTTTTGTTGCGCTCAAAGCATCTTCGATTCGCAGCTTGCGATCCTTCAGCTCAGTTTCAGTGGCCGCGCCTACTTTAATCACGGCAACACCACCGGCTAGCTTCGCTAAACGCTCAGCGAGCTTTTCTTTGTCGTAGTCCGTGTCAGAAAGCTCAATCTCTTTGCGAATTTGCTCGACTCGCTTGTCGATATCAGGCTTATTACCACTTTCGGAAACAATGGTTGTGTTGTCCTTAGTGATGGTGACCTTAGAAGCCACGCCCAGCATATCGAGTGTTGCCGTCTCTAGGTTGAGGCCCACTTCTTCAGAGATGACCTGGCCACCTGTAAGAACCGCGATGTCGGCAAGCAGTGCCTTGCGGCGCTCACCAAAACCAGGAGATTTAATAGAAGCTACGTTCAGTACGCCGCGTGCTTTGTTCACGACTAAAGTCGCAAGGGCTTCACCTTCAACGTCTTCAGCAATAATCAGCAAAGGCTGACCAGAGCGAGTGACCTGCTCAAGCACAGGTACCAAATCTTGAACAGAGCTGATCTTTTTATCAACAATCAGAATGCGAGCATTTTCTAGCTCAACAATCATACGTTCTTGATCGGTGACAAAGTAGGGCGACATATAGCCCCGGTCAATCTGCATCCCTTCAACTACGTCTAGCTCAGTATCAAGAGACTTAGATTCTTCAACGGTGATTACGCCGTCTTTGGTTACTTTGTCCATGGCCTGAGCGATCATGTCGCCCACCATCGCGTCGTTACCAGAGGAAACGGCTGCCACTTGAGCAATATCGTTACCAGCAACAGGTTTTGCGGCAGCTGCAATATCACTTACAAGCTGCGCAGTTGCCTTTTCAATCCCACGACGCAAGCTTACGGGGTTAGCGCCAGCGGCTACGTTTTTTAGGCCTTCACGAATGAGCGCCTGAGCCAGGACGGTTGCCGTTGTTGTCCCATCGCCTGCCAAGTCTTTAGTTTTAGAAGCCACTTCCAGAACTAGGCGTGCACCCGTATTCTCATAGGGATCTTCTAGCTCAATTTCTTTGGCAATGGTGATACCGTCGTTGACGATTTGAGGTGCGCCAAACTTTTTCTCTAAAACAACGTTGCGGCCTTTTGGCCCCATGGTAATTTTCACCGCGTCTGCCAAGGCATTGACGCCACGCTCAAGCGCCTGACGTGATTTTTCATCAAATAGTATTAATTTCGCCATATGCCAGTTACTACAATTCCTGCATTCCAAAATTTAGCACTCGATAGCAGAGAGTGCTAATTACAGATATCAATCTATAAGGATAGGGGTAGGCGCATAAAGTGGCGATAACCGATCCTTAGTTCAGTAGATTATGTATTTTGTTGCGAGGAGCCTACGTTAAAAGCCCGTAGTGCAACCTCTAAAAAGATAGCGCTACGGGCTTTTAGCTTATTGGCTGATAGCAATTTCTACCGGCCTTTGACTGTCAACTTGCTTAGGGCGTGGAGTTCTGGTTAGTTAGCGTTGCTCCTTTGCCTTTGTCTAACAAACCTGGTGCCTGACCGGTGCCTTCTACAGCGCCATTAATGGCTTTCCATGCGGCCAGTCCACCTTTAATGATGCTGACTTTGGTGTATCCAGCGCCGCTGAGCTCACTAGCCGCAGCTTTTGAGGCGGCCTCGCCTTCACCATAAATGTAGATGCTGCGCTCGGGTGCCATAGACTGCTTGGCTACGCTGACGATGTTACCTTCGGGGATGAAAATTGCGCCCATAATGCGCTCTTGGTTAAAGGCATCGCGATCGCGCACATCCATAATCGTCAGTGCAGGCTCACCCCAGTCCAGCCGCTCCTTAATTTCAGAAGGGGTGGTCACTTCTTTAAATTCGGTGGGTACTGGCGTTGCTTTCCCAATCGTTTGCTGAGCGTCTTTTACGGCGTCTAGAGCGTCTTGCTCAGCAGACTTTGCCTTTTCGATAACGGCATCTGCGCCTTCTTTGGCCTTTTCAAAGGCTTCGCCTGCGGTATCTACTGCCATATTGTCAAAATCCTCTTGATAATTCGGGTCGTGTAAAATGCGAGCTTTTGCGCAGATCTCAAGATGCTGGCTTGTTGAGAGTAGGATGGTCGGCTGCTGAGTCAGGATCTAATTCGTAGCGATTTTGATCGCGCTGGTCGAATTCGTCCTTTACTGCTAGCGGCGTTTCTGGCTGAATATCCATGCCAGCACGTTCTCCTAGCTGATCGACGCCGATTTCAGATTCGGGCATTACGTTACCGGCATAGGCACTTTTGTTGTCCACTGCGGTTTGCTTTGCTTGGCTATCTGTATTTTCCATCTGGTCTATAAAGTCTCCTAACAGTTCTCGCATGCTGAACTGAAATCAGCTGCGAGCGCATCTTCTCTCTCGCAAAGCGCCTATGAGAGCAGACGCCCGGATGTGAAGTGTTGCATTTGTTAACAATGTAAAGGGTGCGTGACTGCAATTCCTCTACAGGGAGGTAGAGGTCGCTCTCTTTCTTAAAGCGGACGTTTCTGACGCATGTCTATAAAAAGGTAGGGTAAGCTCCTATACTTCTAGAGCCGCCCTTCCGGATTAATTCTGGGGTCAGCTTTGTTGTTTTCTTCGGTTTTATTTAGGACAGCGTATGCGTGGGTTGAAAGGTAAGAACGTATTGGTAACGGGTGCGAGTAGCGGGATTGGGCAGGCGATCGCGATCCGATTTGCTCAAGAGGGAGCCAACGTTGCCGTGAACTATTACAAGGGTGAAGAAGAGGCGATCGCGACGCTGACTCAAATGCACGAAGCCAGTCAAGCCGCAGGATTTGAAGCAGGCACGCTCAAAGATATGACCGTGCAGGCCGATGTCTCTAAAGAAGAAAACGTGAGCGCCATGTTCGAGAAAGTGCTCTCAACCTTTGGCGGGCTCGATATCTTAGTTAACAATGCAGGCATGCAGATTCAGGGCGCGTCTCACGAGATTCCGCTAGACAGTTTTGACAAGATGATTGATATCAATATGCGCGGGGCGTTTTTGTGCGCGCGCAAGGCGATCGCGCACTTTCTTAAAAACGGCGGCGGCATCATCGTCAACGACTCCAGCGTTCACGAGCTCATTCCCCGTCCGCAGTACGTCGGCTACACCATGAGCAAGTCAGGCTTGCATGCAATGACCCGCACGCTGGCTTTAGAATACGCCCGTGACAACATTCGGATTAACTCTTTTGCACCCGGCGCAACCCTCACGCCGATCAATCCTTGGAAAGACGATCCAGAGCGCAAAGCTGAAATCGAAAGTCATATTCCTATGGGCCGCTCGGGGACTTCAGAAGAGATGGCCGCAGTCGCGGCTTTCTTAGCGAGCGATGACGCCGCTTATATTACCGGGCAAACGCTGTTTGTAGACGGTGGCCTAACGCTGTTTCCTTCGTTCCGTACGCCTTGGACAGGCTGATACTATGCTGAAATCTTGGATGGTTGTTGGGATCGTTACGTTTGCGATCGCCATGCTCTCAAACATCATCAGACCCAAAGACGTAAAGTGGTTTCGGCGGCTAGAGCGGCCCAGCTGGCTCACCTTTGAAAAGCTCATTCCCGTCATTTGGACAGTTGTTTTTATCTGCGGTGCGTGGTCGGCCTACATTGTATGGGAACAAACCCAGTCGTGGCGCTGGATGAGCGCATACATCGTGCTAGAGCTGGCCACTATCGCCTTCACACCTGCCCTGTTTTGGACGCACAGTCTAAAGCTCGCTTCATTGATTGGCGGCACAGGCTTCGTGATTTGTTTGCTGCTCACGCTTAGCGTGTTAAAGGTTTCAGGATGGGCGGCGGTACTGCTGATTCCCTACTTTTTGTGGAGCCCAATCGGGACATTCACCACGTGGCAAATGGACAAGCTCAACAATGCACAGTGAGGTACAGTAAAGGTTTGTGGAAGATACGGAGACCAGCTGAGTGACAAACTGAATTAGCCTTATAAGTTAGTGAGCTATTGCGTGAAGTTCCTGCGTCTGTACGAGAAAACTCACGAATAGATAATAAAGGGTGTGTTTTGACAAAACACTTTAAAAGCGGATGAAGGCAATTTTATGTATAAATCAAGCAGGGCAAGACGTACGTTTTCAGTCGTTGGAATGCTGGCGGGAAGCTTGGCTATCAGCTTTTTGCTACCACTAAAGGCACTGGCCAAAGACTACACACAGCTCAACATATTTGGCGACAGCCTAGTTGATGCAGGCAACATTTTTAAACTGTCTGGCGGCACTGTTCCCTTATCACCGCCCTACGCTGGCAAATTTTCTAACGGCCCAGTTTGGGCAGAGCAGCTAGGCGCGGAATTGGGGATAACGCCTCAGCTCTCTAGCGTTGTTTTGCCCGGTCTTTTAGCCGGAACAAGCCTGCCACCTGTTGATGGCATTAACTTTGCAGTGGGAGGGAGCCTAAGCTCTGATGTTAACGTAGGCGGCTCGCCGCTGCCGGGCCTTCAGCAACAAATTGCCGCGTATAGCGCGATCGCCTCAGGAACGCCACCCAGCAGAATGCCGAGTGCAGAAGCGCTCAGCATTCTGCTAGCAGGCGGGAATGACTACAACGAAGGAATTTCCAAAGCCGCCTCTGCTGAAGCCTTAGCCGCTTTACCTGAACAGGTCACCGATAATCTCTTGGCTGCGGTGACTAAGCTAGCAGATGCAGGCGCAAAGAGTATTTTAGTCAGTAACCTACCTGATTTGGGCTTGCAGCCCTTTGCTAAGCAGCTGAATGCTTTCAATCCTCAAAGTAGCAGCTTACTTACGGCACTCTCCGCGCAGCACAACCAGCTTCTCGGTCAAAAGCTCACCGCTTTCGCCGCAGGATCTAATATAGACATCGTTCAGTTTGATTTGAACGGTGTTACCAAAGCAATCGCAGCGAGCCCAGCCGAGTTTGGATTTACGAATATCGACGAGTCCTGCCTGACTAACTTCGGGTTAGACCGCTCGTTCGATGGCATTTGTAGTGACCCGGATGCATTCTTCTTTTGGGATAATGTTCATCCAACAACAGCAGGTCATAGCGTAGTGGCACAAGCCGCCCTGCGATCGCTTAGCGCAGCTAATCCAACAGACCCAACAGATCCTGCCAGCGTCCCAGAGCCCAGTGGCGTATTGGGTTTGTTAGCAGTAGGCGGTACCCTGGTAATGTACTCACGTACGCGACGACGCTAACTCGATACATCCAGCGTTTCAACGGAAGGCTGTGCGTAAACCGGAACTTTTTCACTACCGGCCACAATCGGGTCAATATCGTAGTCGTTCCAGTTCCCCTGATAGCGTTCAGCCACCAACGGCCTCAGCTCAAACTGAGGAAGTTCGGTGCCGTCTGTGTATTTCACATCGACCCGCAACGCTGAGTAGGGACGGCGCTTTTTGCTGCCGTGGCCGGAGCGGCCTAAGAATAGATGGCATTTAGCCACGGGCTTGCCCAGTTCTTCGAGAACCGGGCCTTCTTTGCGCTGTCTGCGCAGACTAAAGCCACTGCCGCCGCAAACAATCCAGGGAATGTTGCGATCGCCATGCCCGGTCTCTTGCGTCACCAGGTACTCAAAGCAGTGCGCGTGGCCGCTGAGCACCAAGTTGACCAAGGGGCGATCGCCTGCAATTTCGCCTACAGCCGCCTGCACCTCGTCCAGTACCCGGCGCAGATGGAATCTGACAGCGAGCGTCTGCGCTTGGAACCACTTTGTTTTTTCGGTTACGTAGGGCGGATGGTGAAAGTAGAGCACTCGGCCCTTGGCGTTACCGTCTTTCCAAGAGGCAATGAGGCGATCGCGCAGCCAGTCTAGCTGCTCATTATCGACCGTGAAATCACGCTCAGACATGTTGAGCTGCTTGTCGATATCGTTCAGCTGCTCTTCAAACTGCTCTACCTTGGCGTATAGGCTGCCGGCACGCTCAGCTTCTTCAGGTACATCCGTATTTAGGGTGGCTGATTCTACTAGGAGCGATCGCACCTTGGCCTCTATTTCATGCCTGTAGGCCACTATTTTCTCGCGCTGAGCCTTGCCTTCTTTTGTATTTGGCAGCGGCTGAGGTGCGTTGAAGGTATTGCTATCGAGTGCAAAAAAGTCAACGCCCTCTTTTTGAAACGTGTAGTAACGGTTAGGCAGCCGCGTGAACTGACCCGGCACGTAGCTCAGCGCCCTTCCCGTTTCAGTTTGATGCGTGTAGTGCTGCTCTAAATGCGGCGCTATTTGAGCCGAACCTACTAGCTCCAGGCAGTCTAAAAAAGCCTTGGCATAGCCTTCACCCTGAAAAGAGCCGTGCCAGCCAATGTCTAGATTGATGCGCTTTCGCAGTAGACGACGCAGGGGTGAAAAAACTTTCGTCAGAATGCCTGCGGTCAAAGAGAGATCGTAGTAGTCGTGGTTGCCTAGCACCGGGAGGAAAGGCAGCTTGAAGGTCATTTTGTCGAATCGGACTTTTTCGGGGCGATCGCCTCCCACCAAAAACTCTCGATAGGGCTTAATAAAGTTGTCAGGATACTGCTCGCTAGACCCCGAAAGGTAAACAACATCTCCGGTATGTAAGACAAATTCGCAGTCATCCATATGCCTGAGCATTTGCTTAGCCACTCTTCGCTGCGGCTTGTCTTGCACGTGACGACTAGTGCCGCTATCGCCCAGCACTAAAAAAGAAAAGCTGCTAGGCGCTTTCGCTTTGTCTTTATCTGGCAAAGCGAGCCGAGTTTGATCGATACCGTGTTGGGTGACTAAAGGGTGCTGCCAGCGCACCCGCTGTTTCATCCTGGCGATTTTAGTGGCGATCGCCGGATCGCTTACAAGCCTCATGAGTATCCTAAAGGTCAACTGCGTCAAATCTTAAGAGAACAGTAGCAGCAAACGACAGAGCATTCATCCGTCCGGTGACGTCTCATTACGCGCCCGCTACCAATTCTTTATGTGTTTTGAGTATAGGTTTCATCGACTCTAGTTATATAGATCAGGGAATATACGGAATTCGGGTGTAATTTTAAGAAAGAACCGCGCGTACATTCGGCAACTTTCAGACTGAAAGCTGAGTCTTACTTTTAATGAGGCCGAACGAAGCTTGAAGTGAGCAGCTTGAAGTGAGCAGCTTGAAGTGAGCAGCCAAACTGAGAGGCTGGAGAACCCATAGGAGATATTAGAGCGGCTTTCGCTCTGGCACTTGCAAATGCATCAAAACAATCGAAACCTGTTTCCTATCACCGCTGTGCTCGCCACCGCTGGCATTATTTTTGGCGTCTGCGGAGCAATCCTGATGGCCTCTGATCAAGTTGGCGGCGGGCCTAGCGTCGTGTCTAATTCAGCCAGCCCTGATCTGTCAATTGATGGCATCGCGATCGCCTCTGAATCATCTGCCTCAGATACTCAGGTTGTGGCTGATGTAGGCAGCCTTGCGGCCTCAGCAACACTGGGCATTCACGAATCCACCGTACTGAGCGTGGCAGCGCCCAGCGAGCCATCTAGTGAGTCATTTAGCGAGGCACTAGCCGTTCGCTCGACCGTTCGCCCGACCGTTCGCTAGTAGCTAGCGGCAGCTACGACAATACCGTCAAAGTATGGAGCTTTGGTGCTGCTAATAGCTCGCGCCCTGATATTCGCTCTGAAGTGCGATCGCTCCCTCACAACGGCCGCGTGAACGATCTGGCCTTTGTGACCAGCGGCGATCGGCAAATGCTGGTCACAGGCAGCGGCTCTGGTGAAATCACGCTGTGGAATCCCAGATCTGGCGAAGCAATTACAACCATTGCCGACAAATCAGGCCGCATTGTGAGCATTGCAGCTAGCCCGGACGGGACTCGATTTGCCAGTGGTAGCAGCAACGGCACGCTGAAAGTATGGCCCGTTGCAGAGGTTGCTCAACAGAAAAGCCAGACTAACCTTCGCGGCCAGGTGCTCGCATCCAGCGGCCCGCAAATTAGCGCCCTAGCCTTTCACCCCACCAATAAAGATCGCCTAGTCAGCGGCGACCATGACGGCGTGATCCAAGTTTGGGACTTACAGCGAAACCAGCCGACACTCACGCTCACCAGTGACGCCGATCGGATCGATACGCTATCGATTAGCCCCGATGGTCAGTACGTCGCCAGCGGTAGCTACGACAACATCATCCGCATTTGGAACCTCACTACTGGTAGACCAGTACAAACGCTGTTAGGGCATAACTTTGTGGTCTCTGACGTTGCGTTTAGCCCCGATGGCAAAACGTTAGCCAGCAGCAGCTTTGACGAATCTATTAAGCTGTGGGACTGGGCAGAGGCCACAGAGCTATGCACCTTAAGCGGTCACGCTGGCTTTGTATATAGCGTGGCTTTTGCAGATGGCGGCAGCACGTTGGTGAGTGGTGGATATGACGGCACCGTTAGAAGCTGGAATTTGGCTGAGACTTTGACAGCGAATGGAAAGAGAGGCTGCCTAAGTGCCTCATCTGCTAGCCAGTAAATCATTCTTTTGACGGGGCGGATGCTGCTTACGTTTGTGACTCAGGGAAGAGTCTCGGCTGTATCGCGTTCTCTACTGTGAAGAGGTAGGCGATCGCTCCTGACTTTATAACCTGGTTTCTCTGGGCAGGTGGGATTGTCTTACGCAAAATCAAAGGAGAATTCCCATGGCTGAGAAAGCAGAAAGCAAAGAGAATAAAGACATTAATTTAGAGACTGAAGGCAAGCAAACGCCCATAGAAGCCAAAACTCGCAAGACCGGTCAAGGATCTAAAACGGATACCCGTGATGGCGCTGAGCCAGAAGCCCCCGGCAACGACGGTACGGTTGCAGGTAGCCCAAATCAAGGGACTGAAGCTCGCTAGAGCAGTTGCAGTGATCGCTCTTTACGCCTGAAGTCACTTTGAGCACTTAACAGTTTTGAGCACTAAACAGTAAAGAGCGAAAGGCCAAGCGAACCGTATTAATGGGTTTGTTTGGCCTCTTTTTTGCCTTGCAAAACCCGCGAGCACCCATTTCAACACATTTTGTAAACCTAAGAACTTACGCTAAATCTAATGACTACCGATCAGCAAGAGCGCCGACCCAAGCCCGAAGATATGGATGGCCAAACGCTAGCCTATCCAGCCAGCCAAGAAGATATGAACATCGCGCCTGATAGCGACTTGTCGAACTATAAGGCCGCTGGAAAGCTTACCGATAAGGTAGCGATTATTACCGGTGGCGATTCGGGGATTGGCCGAGCCGTCGCGATCGCCTACGCGATGGAAGGAGCCAACGTCGCCATTTTGTACAATGCCAGCGACGACGATGCCCAAAAGACCAAAAGCTTGGTGGAAGAACGCGGCGGCAAATGTTTGCCTATCAAAATGGACGTGCGCAAGCCAGAAGAATGCGAAGACGCGGTAAAACAAACGATCGATAAGTTTGGCAAGCTAGACATTTTGGTGAACAACGCCGCCTTTCAAATGGTGCAAAAAGACCTAGCCGATCTCACCATCAAACAGTTTCACGAAACGTTTGAAACCAACATTTTCGGCTACTTCCATATGTTCAAAGCCGCCTACGCCCATCTCAAAGAAGGCGACGTTATTATCAACACGGGCTCCATTGTCGGCAAAATGGGCAAAGGCATGCTGGTAGACTACGCCTCTAGCAAAGGCGCCGTTCATGCTTTCACCAAATCCCTTGCTCAAAACTTAGCGGACAAAAAGATTCGCGTAAATTCTGTCGTACCTGGGCCAGTATGGACGCCAAATATTCCAGCTACGATGCCGAAAGAGAAAGTTGCTGAGTACGACAGTGATAACGCGCTAGGCAGAGCCGGTCAGCCAGAAGAACTCGCACCAGCCTATGTCTTTTTGGCAGCAGAAGACAGCAGCTTCATGACGGGCGCACTGGTGGATGTAACGGGCGGTCAGCTATCGAGTTAGAACGCTAAACCTCCCGATTTACTGGGCCTGAGCGATCCAGCTGTCGAACACCTGTTGATTATCAGCAATCCACGCTTCCGCATGGGCTCTGACATCAGCAGGTGTGTTCTCCCCGTCTCGCATTTTCTGATTTTGCAAGTTCACGGCTTCAATTGGAATTTGTACAACTTCAAAAAAGTCTTTGGCAACAGGATTCTTTTGTAAAAACGATTTGTTGGCTAAAATTTCAATCTGATTAACCGAAAAGCCTAAGTTTTTTCCCTCAACGCTAGTGTCTGTTCCGCTTGGATAGCGCCCTGGCAGCGCAGTATAGGGCACTTCTAGCCACTCAACCTGCTGACCTGGCACCAGCGTACTGGTTACCCAAAATGGCGTCCAGGCATAGTACAAAACCGGCTCGCCTGCTTCATAGGCTTCAAAAACATCGTTAATGGAGGCCAGATAGTTGCCGCTGTCGTGCTCTACGGTTTCTCTAAGGCCGTAGGCTGTGAGATGGTGCTCAATCACGTCCCGGCATCCCCACCCGGGCGGACAGCCGATTAGGTTTGCTTTGCCATCGCCATCTGTATCAAATAAAGTGGCGATCGCCCCGTCTTGCAGCTGTTCCAAATTTGTAATCTGATACTGCTGCGCCGTTTTCTGATCGATGAGATAGCCCTGAACAGCATTTTCTATTAGCGTGCCCACCCGAGTCATGGTGTCGGTGCCGCCGTTCTGTTCAAAAAAATCGTTGTGCAGCGGGTTCCAGTGAACCGTCGTGTAGTCGAGATAGTTGTTAGCGATCGCCTCGTGAATAATGTCGTACTCCACCTCCGAGCCAGAGACCACCTCATAGCCCAGCTCTTCTAAGCCAATACTGACAATCTCAGTTTGAAAAAGCTCTTCCAAGCTGCCATAAGCAGGCCGTAGCACCGCATCTGTATTAACAGACGGAGGACGACAGCCAAAGAGCATCCAAGAAAGCCCCACTGACACGCCCACTCGTAAAGCGTGTGAGCGCGTCATTATGCTTTGTTTCGCCATTATTTCATCCGCTGGTCAGATTCACAGCCATCTGACGGCTCCGTATGATGCATTAGGCCGGTTTTATGAATCAGAGTTCTTATCAATTTCAGGCACAATGTCAGGTCGCTCTTTGCCTTCCCAACCGGCAGGGCGCTTAGAGTTGTACCAGGCGATAGAGCCAATGCCTACGGCGGCGGCAAAGCCAACAACGCCCACAATCGTTAAAAACAAAGAGTAAGGAACGGCTGTTTCCTGCGCGAGTAAATACATGCTTAGGCTCTATCCCGTCAAAAATATTATCTTCTATACGATACCAGCTGACGCCTCTTGCTCGATTACGCCTTGTAACAAGCGATGTAAAGAGCAATGAAGGAGAATCCTGAGAAAGCGGCAAAAGCAGCGGGTCTACGCTACGTTCACGATGAAATGCCGGGCATTCGCCGTGAGCGCAGGGGCAAAGGCTTTAGCTATGTGCTTCCCGGTGGTGAACGGTTAGAGCCTGGTGAGATGCGTGAGCACATAGAGGCCTTAGCGATTCCGCCTAACTGGGACGACGTTTGGATTTGCCCCGATCCCAAAGGTCACTTGCAGGCTACCGGACGTGATGACAAAGGCCGTAAGCAGTATCGCTACCACCTTGACTGGCGCAGGTTTCGCAATCTACAAAAGTTTGATCGAATGGTGCCCTTTGGCCTGACTTTGCCGGCGCTGCGCGAGCAGACTCAGGCGCACATGAAGCTGAAAACGCTTTCGCGCGAGAAGGTGATTGCGACGGTGGTGCAGCTGTTGGATCGAACGCTGATTCGGGTGGGGAATGCGCAATATGCACAGAGAAACAAGTCCTTTGGGCTGACGACCTTGCGCGATCGCCATGTAGCCATTGGTAAAGAAGCTGGCGAAGGTGCTGAAAAAGGCCACGTTAAATTTCACTTTGTTGGCAAAAGCGGCGTCAAGCACGATATTGAAATAGACGATCCGCAGCTCGCTAAAATTATTAAGCGCTGTCGGGATATTCCAGGCTACGAGCTATTTCAGTACTTCGATAAAGATGGCGATCGCCAAACCGTCGATTCTGGTGACGTAAACAACTATCTAAAAAGCGTTACAGGCGAAGACTTTACCGCCAAAGACTTTCGCACCTGGGCCGGAACAACGGTGGCGACCGATACGCTCAATCAGCTAGGCGAGTGGGCCAAAGAGACCGAGGCCAAAAAGAATGTGGTGGCAGCAATTAAAGCCGCCGCTACTCAGCTAGGCAATCGGCCTGCCACCTGTCGGAAGTACTACGTTCACCCAATCGTGCCTGAAAATTATCTAGCAGGGCAGCTCATCGCCCAGCTGAGTGAGGCGCAAAAGGAAGTTTTGGCAAATCCCGACAAGTGGCTAGACACCTCAGAAAAGACCGTTCTAACCATTCTAAAATCAATCTAGAAAGCGGCCCATCCTTTCGACGCTCTAGACTGACTCACTTCACGGCCTTGAATAATCTCCGTCAAAATCTCCCAAGATTCCACTAGCCGTGGCCCTGGCCGATTAAAAAACTGATTACCGTCCGTCAAATACACGCGATTATTTTTCACTGCTTTCAGCTGCGCCCACTCAGAGTGTGCCGCCATCTCCTCAGTTGCCTGTTGAGTCTGTGCCATGTCATAGCCGCAAGGCAGCACCACAATAATGTCAGGATCGGCAGCGGTCAGATCCGCCCAGCTCATCCAGTCAGAGTGCGCGCCCGCTTTGCCAAAGCAATCGTGCCCGCCCGCCATACTCACCAGCTCTGGCACCCAGTTTCCTGCGGCCATCAGCGGATCTGTCCACTCAATGCAGGCAACCTTTGGCTTTGTCCCCGTCAGATCTACCGGCTTGAGCCGATCTTTGAGCCGTTGAATCACAGTAGCGGCTGAAGCGGTGCTTTCTTCTGAGCTATCAATCGCTTCCGCGACCCTTTCCATATCAGTCCATATATCTGAAAGTCTCTCCGGCTGCAAAGAGACTACTTGAATCGCAGGTTTGGTCGCATCACTTCCCTGTCCAACCAGTTCTGAAACCGCTTTTTCAACATCGCTCAGGCTAACTGCGCACACCTCGCACTGGGCTTGGGTAATAATGTGCGTCGGCTGAAGGTTGGCAAGCACCTCGGTTTTTACGCGGTATACGCTGAGCGCAGACGTTAGCAGCTCGGTCACACGCTCATGAATTTCTCCACTGGTGCCCGCAGGATCAAATTTGGGCTCCGTGCAGATAGGTAGAGATTTGACTGATAAAGGATAGTCGCATTCGTGCGATCGCCCCACCAGACAATCGCCATAGCCCAGCGCCGCCACAATCTCCGTTGCACTTGGAATTAAAGACACGATTCGCAAACTATCCGTATTCATACTCATCCCTTTATAAAGTCTCACTTTACCTACGGCGTCTAAAAGATGCTCCGGGCACACTGAGTCCAATTCCGCTGCCCAATCTATTCTTTTAGTCACCCATCAACGTCTGTGTGAATTGTACCGCCAGCTTTTTTATGCATGTCACCGCGCCACAGAATGCAGAATCTAAAGAGATGACGCCCACAACCGTACCTGCTCCCGATTTTACGAAAGGCGCTATCAATGCGCTGAGCATTGATTCTACGATCGCTGAACTGCCGCTCCACACGTTCTCGGTTACCGCCGAGTGCGATATCAGAGCCTTGATGGATCGCTTTACGCAGTTTCCAGACCTGCCGGGTGCGGTGCTATCGGATGCGGGTCGGGTCGTTTTGCTCTCACGACAGCAGTTTTTAGAATGCTTGCTAGAGCTAGGTCACACTACCCTTTTGATGGACGGATCTATTCATACCGTCTTCACGAGAGGCAGTCGCAAGGCGCTTTCTCTTTCGGGTGATACCTCTATTCTGCTAGGTGCACAGCAGGCACTCAGGCGTCCTTATGAACAGCAAAGCGATCCTATTTTGGTCAAAGATGGCGATCGCTATCAGCTTTTAGATGCCCACACGCTAAACATCGCGCACTGGCAAATTCGCGGGATTGAAACTCAAATTCGCTACGAGCGGCTACAAATGCAGCTGCTTCAAAGCGAAAAAATGGCGGCACTGGGCCGCTTAGTCGATGGTGTTGCCCACGAAATTCTCGATCCAGTAAGCTTCATCTGGGGCAATCTGAGCTACATCGCCAACTACGCTCAGCAGCAAGGCACGCTCGTCGCGGCTTACGAAGCTGCCCTGCCCACGCCCCCTGAGAGCATCGTGCAAATTCGAGAAGACATTGAGTTCGACTACTTGAAAAGCGACTTTCCTGCCGCCGTAAAAAGTGCAAAAGGCGGCGCGTACCGACTTCGCCAGCTTGCGACTAGCTTGCAAAACTTCTGTCATATCGACGAAATCCACCCGCGCCCAACCGATCTCAATACGCTCATCGACAGCACGCTAAGACTGCTAAAAAGTCGTCTAAGCAGTCCCATTCAAATAGAGCGCTGCTACGGCAAGCTGCCCCCTGTTCCTTGCTTTGCAGGTCAGCTTAGTCAGGTATTTATGAACATATTCACCAACGCGATCGATTCGTTACTCGCTCAGGCCCATCTGACTAGCTACTCCAACGATTCGAGCCATATTTCACTAGGCCTAGCGCCTCAGATCACGGTGACAACCTGCATTTGTTCCGAGAAAGATGCCCCTGACAAAAACGTTGATCAATCGCGTTGGGTTTCTATCATCATCAGCGACAACGGCCCTGGCATACCGCCCGCCACAAAAGATCAGATTATCAATTCTTTCTCGCCTGAGGGCCGTTCTATTAGGGAAACTGGGCTAGCAATGAGCTATCAAATCGTAACGGCGAAACACGGCGGTAGGCTGTGGATACGCTCGTTTCATGCCAGCGAAGTTTTGCCCACTGAAGCAGATCAGATCGCAACGGGCACTGAGTTTGAGATTCTGCTGCCGCTTACGTCCTGCGAGCCATAAGCAAAAATAGTAGCATATGCTACCATTCAGGCTCGTTGCAAGAAATCACCGCGCACTGATTGTAGAAGCGTGCCAGCAAACGGTCTGGTAGATATGCTCAGGGCACTCGACAGGATAAATCTATCAAAACGGCACCTGCTAAGACGGTACCTGCTAAGACGGCATTAATCTACTGCGAACAACAGTTTGGACAGGTAGACGGTAAAACCTCGCACGGACTGGTTCGCCATTCTGAACGCTACAAAATTGTAGGTGTACTAGACAGCGCGCTTGCCGGACAGGATGCTGGAGAGTCGCTAGGTGAGACAAAGAAAAATATTCCCATCTTTGCTGATTTAGAGGATGCGCTGAGCCACTTATCTGATACGCCTGACTTTTATATTTACGGGAAGGCGCCTTTAGAAGCCTCTATTTTGCCTGGGGAAAGAACGCTGATTATAGAAGCCATGCAAAAGGGCATGGATATTGTTAACGGCCTGCATCAGTTTTTCTCGGAAGATGCTGAGTTTGTTGCAGCAGCAGCGCAATATAACGTTCACATTAGAGATATTCGCAAGCCGCCGAAGCTAGCGGACTTGCATGTGTTTACAGGGGCGATCGCTCAAGTCACGGTTCCTGTCATTGCCATGCTCGGCACAGACTGCGCCTGCGGCAAAATGACCACCGCCATAGAACTCAATCAGGCGCTAAACGCAGCGGGCATTCGCTCTGTTTTAGTTGGAACCGGACAGACCAATCTGATGCAGGGAGCCAAGTACGGTGTCTCGATGGATGCGCTGGTTTCGCAGTTTGTGATTGGCGAAGTTGAGCATGCTGTCGTGAGCGCCTTTGAGCAGGAGAGTCCCGATATTATTTTGGTTGAAGGGCAAAGCGCCGTTAGCCATCCGGCCTTTATGAGTTCAATTGGCATTCTTAAGGGCAGCTTGCCAGACGGCGTTATTCTTCAGCATCCGCCTGCGAGAAAGGCGCGCTGTGATTTTCCTAACTTACCGATGCCGACGGTGGCCCGCGAGATTGAGCTGATTGAGGCGATTTCTGAGGCAAAAGTGCTGGCGATCGCACTCAGTCACGAAGGCCTTCCTTTAGACGAAATCCCTAAAGCTGTAGCGCGCTACGAGCAGCAGTTTCAACTACCCACAACAGACGTACTGCGCGATGGTTGCCAAAAACTCGTTCAGGCATTGATTGAACGTTTTCCAACTCTAAAAAGGCAGTAAAGCCAGCAACAAATACCCAAGACTATCTCGTCGAAATCAGTCTGCCGTCATATGTGCGGCAACCCCTCAGGCTTCACCGTCTGCAAATAAAATGAAGCTGTGTTTGCCAAGAATAGAGATTTCTCTGTTCAAGATTCAAGAAAATGCCCGCGTGCTGTGCGACTTTTACAGACAAAAAGGTATTTCGCTCATGGGCGTTTCTAAAGCGGTGTTGGGAGAACCTGCGATCGCTCAAGCCATGGTCGCAGGCGGTGTCCAGTTCATTGCCGACTCGCGCATTGAGAATATTCAAAAAATGAAGCGTGCAGGCATCTCTGCCCAGCTAGTGCTCCTACGCACCGCGCCCAGTCAGGCTGAAGCAATTGTTCAAAACGCAGATATCAGCCTCAATACAGAGCTGAAAACGATAGAAAAGCTCTCCTATCATGCCAAAGCATTAAGTGCCCTTCACCAGATCATTATTATGGTGGAGCTTGGCGATTTGCGCGAAGGCGTTCTCCCTTGCGATCTGGTGCAGTTTGTGAGAAAAACCCTGATGCTACCCGGCATACAGGTCGCGGGCATTGGCTGCAACTTGGCCTGCTATGGCGGCGTGAAGCCAACCAAGCGAAATATGAGCATGCTCTCTGAGCTGGTCAACATTGTTCAAAGTGAGCTAGGCATTCGGCTGCCGATTGTTTCTGGCGGCAATTCTTCTAATCACGAATGGGCAGATTCCGGCCAGGAGATTGGAGAAATCAACAATCTTCGCATTGGAGAATCCATTCTCTTAGGCTGTGAAACCGTAAGCAGACAGCCTATTCCAGGACTCCATACGCAGACCTTTCGACTAGTCGCAGAAGTCATCGAATCTAAGGAAAAAGCATCGCTTCCCTTTGGTGAAATTTGTCAGGATGCCTTCGGAGATATTCCGAAGTTTCAAGACCGAGGCATTCGCCAGCGGTCGATTATTGCGCTGGGTAGGCAGGATGTTTTAACCGGTGGGCTAACGTCTATACGCAGCTTAGAGATTTTAGGATCTAGCAGCGATCATATTATTCTAGATAGTGAAAATCACCCGCTTCAGATTGGCGATGAGGTGAACTTTGGGCTCGACTATGGCGGGCTGCTCTCAGCGATGACTTCGCCATTTGTGGGTAAGGAATTTGTGGGCAAACGGCAGGCAAACCGTTTAGAAGATGCTGCGATCGCGCCTATCAATCCCGCAGATCTAAATCCCACGCCTATAGGTGCAGGACTCAATTAGATAGACGGCGTAGCTGCGAACTGAGATCGTTTAGCGATATACTACACGTACAGATTTTAGGTACAGGTATGCTGGTGAGCAAAACAGAATCTGCAACGAATGCTCGAAAGGAATTTTTCAAAATTCTAGATGAGGTGGCTTACGACAGCTCGGTTGTCGTTGTGAAGCGTAAGGATGCGCCTAATGTTGCCATTATTGCTGAAGCTGAGCTGAGCGGTTTGGTTGAAACGGTACATCTATTGCGATCGCGAAAAAATGCCGATCGGCTATTCTCAGCGTTAGCAAAATCCTATGAACGCGATCTAGATGAGCCGCTAGACGAAGCTTCTATTTCTGTGAGTCATCAGCAATCTTTAGAGGAACTACGCCAGTACTGTGAGCAAACGGAAGAAGCGGATACCGTCGAAGTTGCCGGACAAAACGCCTGATGCGCAGCTGACAAGACTTCCTGTTTTTGAATCTGAATTTAGAGAGGATTTAAAGGTTTTAGCGCGCACCAATCCGGCAGCTTACGACAAGGTTTGGAAGTTCATTGATGAATGTTTAGAACATCCCTTTACAGGAACAGGAAAGCCTGAGCCGTTAAAGCACATCGGTTCTGATATCTGGAGCCGACGGGTGACCCTAGAAGATAGGCTGGTTTATCGAGTAGGCCATACCAAGATTGATTTCCTAATCTGCCGCTACCACTACAGCTGAGAAGAAACTGCCAAGAAGAAACCGCTAAGAAGAAACCATTAGGACGAGGCAGATGATGGACGTACTGTTTTTGTTTTACCGATGCCAGTGGCGCGGCTAAGGACGCGGGCGGTGCGGCTGCGAGCGCCGCTGATGTAGGTGAAGAATACGGGGACAACTACCAGGGTGAGCAGGGTGGAGGTGGAGAAGCCGCCAATGACTGCGATCGCCATCGGACTTCTGGTCTCACCCCCGGCTCCAATCGCTAGCGCGATCGGCACCATCCCAGCCACGGTAGAAATTGAGGTCATCAGAATGGGTCGTAGCCGGGTAATGCCCGCTTCAATCACAGCCTGACGACGAGACTTACCCTCCTTCACCGCAATCAGCGCGTAGTCTACGAGCAAAATCGAGTTCTTAGTCACCAGGCCAATCAACAGAACAATCCCGATCAGGGCAAACAGTCCTAAAGGCTTTTGAGCAATCAACAGACCCATCAGCGCACCGCCAATACAGAGCGGAATGGCAATCATTACCGCAAAAGGATAGAGAAAGTCGTTGTAGAGCAGAACAAGCACGGCGTAGATCATCATGATTGCGGTGCCTAGCGCAATACCAAAGCGAGCAAAGATCTCTTTTTGAATATCAGCATCTCCGGCGGCCTGCTGACGAACGCCATCTGGGAGATTTTGTAGGGCGGGCAGTGCGTCCACCGCTTCAATGCCTTCCCCGAGTTCGATGCCCTGAAGGTTTGCGCCGACGGTGACCTGGCGAGAGCGGTCAAAGCGATCGATCTGCGCGGGGCCGCTGCCAAACTCAATGTCGGCAACGGCAATGAGTGGAACAAGGTTACCGTTTTGTGCCGGAACCTGTAGATTTCTAAGGGTACTGATGTCGTCGGTCGTGTCGGGAGCGAGGCGGACACGGATAGGAATTTGGCGATCGCCCGCGTCAAAGTCAGCTAGATTCTGCTCCGCATCACCTAGCGTTGCCAAAGAAGCGGTTCTGGCAATACTACTCACCGAAACACCTAAGTCAGCGGCACGCACAGGGTCAGGCCGAATCAAAATCTCTGGCTGTACCAAAGCAGCCGTAGAACTCACTTCTACCAGCCCCGGTACCTGTCGCATCTGCTGCGTCAAGGCCTGAGCCGCCTCATTTAAGCGTTCTGGATCTTCGCCCGTGAGTACAATCTCTAAACCCTTGCCGCCGCCACCGCCTGCGCCCTGGGCCACAAAGTTAATGCGCGTACCTGGAATCTTTTGAAACTCGGTGCGCATGGTCTGCTCGAAGTCGCTGCGGGTCACGCGCTCATCTTTAGACTTGAGCTGAACGTACGCGGTGGAAGTGCCGGGTTCTTGCGTGCGGAATACGCGCTCGGTGGCGGGGTTGGCTAGGAGGCGATCGCTCACCAGCTTACTCACCTCATCCGTCTTCTTCAGCGTAGATCCTGGCGGCAGCTCAATCGATACCGTCGTCAAATCAGTATTGCCCGAGTCGAAAAGAGAGGTTGGAATAAACTGAACCAGCATCAGGCTAGCGACAAAGAAAGCAAACGCCATGCTGATAGTCAGCAGCCGGTGCTTGAGCGCACTATTTAAAAGCTTGTGATACGGCAGCAGCGCTTTAGGCACCCGCAGACCATCTGCGGCCAGCACCGTATTATCAACGCCACCCTCAACTTTAGGCTTGAGTAGGTAGGCCGACATCATCGGCGTGACCAGGCGAGCCACCAGCGTAGAAAACATCGTGGCGACTGCAACCGTCACGCCAAAGGGCTGAAAGAACTGGCCCGGAATGCCACCCATAAACGCCACGGGAATAAAGACCGCAACGATAGTGGCCGTTGTTGTCACCACCGCTAGACCGACTTCAGCCGTGGAATCTAACGCGGCTTGAAAGGGCGTTTTGCCCATTTGAATATGGCGTTCGGCGTTCTCAATTTCTACGATGGCGTCATCGACAAGGTTACCGACCGCCAGGGTCAACGCCAGTAAAGACATGCTGTTGAGCGTGTAGCCCAGCGACTGAATGACTAAAAACGTTGGAATAATAGAGAGCGGTAGCGCGGTCGCGGTAATTAAGGTTGTGCGCCAGTCCCGCAGGAAAACGCCAACGACAACCACGGCTAAGATGCAGCCCAGCACGAGCGCATCAATAGAGGCCTGGTAAGAGTCGCGAATTTCGGTGGCGCGGGTGAAGACTAGCTGGAAGGTGATGTCGTCTGGGAGGGTGGTTTCAAGATCTGCGATCGCCTCCTTAATCCCATCCTCGACACTCACTACCACGCTGCCCTTACTGCGAGCCACGCTAAAGCCCACCACCGGACTATCGTTGGTATAGGCCGACGCCCTAATCTCACCAAAATCATCTTCAACGCTGCCTAAGCTCGTCAGCGGCACCGTTCCACCGTTTGGCAAAACCACATTAAAGTCCTGCAAGGCCGCCACCGTATCCGCACTGCCCAGCGTCCGAATGCCCTGCTCTATGCCTGAAATATCGCTGCGTCCACCGGGCAAGTCAATATTGAACTGACGAATCTGATCGTTTACCTGCGAGGCTGTGATGCCTAATGCGTTTAGCTGCTCAGGCTCAAGGTTGACTCGAATCTCGCGATCCACCCCGCCCACGCGGCTCACCTGCGAAACGCCATCAACGGCTAGCAGCCTTCGGCTAATCGTACGATCAACTAAATCGCTAAGTTCTTCAACAGATCGCTGCTTTGAGCCAACGGTATAAATCACCGTTGCGCCGCCTGCAAACTCAAGCCGCCGCACGGTTGGATCTTGCGCGTCTTGAGGTAGATCTTGGCGGATGCGCGTAATCGCATCGCGAACATCATTCGTCGCCTGCTCGGTATCAACGCCCAAGTCGAACGAAATCACCGTACGAGAAGATCCGTCTGACACCGTTGAGGTTAGCTGATCAATATTGCCTAAACCCGCGACCGCATCTTCTACCTTTTTAGTGATCTGGGTTTCCATCTCAGCTGGCCCCGCGCCCGTTTGGGTCACGTTTACCAGTACGGCTGGAACATCGATATTAGGGTTGGCATCAATACCTAAGTTGGTGAATGCAACCATGCCGGACACGGTGAGCACCAAAAACAGCACAATCGTGGGCACGGGCCTTTTAATTGACCAGGCTGAGATATTGAACATAGGGCTTGAGCAAATGACTTAAAAAGGGCGGGTGTATTATTGGGCTTCGTCAGATGAAGAAGTAGCGGGTGAAGAATTGGCGGGCGTGGTGAAGCTAGTGTCTACAACATCTACTAAGTCACCGTCTTGCAGGTAGCTAGCGCCTTCGACAACAACGGGGGTGTCAGGGCGTAGTCCGGCAGTGATTTCGATTTGGGCAGGTGTGCTGCCTGCGGCGGGTATGCGATCGCCCACATCCACAGATTTCGCCTTCACCGTGCCATCAGCATTGAGCACGTACACAATAAAACCGCCGTTAGCCTGAGGCAAAATAGCTTCAGCCGGTACGACTACACCTTGGCGTGAGCCCGTGACAATAGCGGCTTGAAGGAACATACCGGGGCGCAGGCTGTCACTTCCCGGCAATCCTACTTTCACCGTCGCCTTCCGACTCTGCGCATCCACCGTTGGATCAATACTGCGCACGGTGCCCTGAAGCTGCAAGTTCGGATCGGAGCCTGACGTAATTTGTACCGAAGCACCAACGTTTACTTTCGGCAGCTGAGTCTGTGGAATCGTCAGCGCTAGCTCTAACTGGTCGCCGCTAATAATTTTGAACAAAGGCGTCCCGGCCGACGCAATATCACCCACCGTCGCATTCTTTTCTCGCGATCACACCGCTATCAGGCGCGAGTACCTGCGTTTGGTCGAGCTGCGTGTTTAGCTGTGTCACTTCGGCCTGTCTGCTGCGAACGGTGGCTTCTGCACTATCAATTGCGGCAATACTGGAGCCCACGGCTTGCTGCTGTGTTACCAGCTGCGTTCGGCGTTCGGTTAAGGCCTCTTCGCTAATCGCACCTTGAGAGAACAGCGAGGCAAAGCGATCGTATTTTTCTTTGGCTTCCGCCGCTTGCGCTCTCGCCTCAGCCACCTGGGCTTCTGCTTGAACCACCTGGGCCTGCGCCGATGTGACCTGCGCCTCAGCCTGCTCTATTTGAGCGCGTAAAACAGAGTCGTCTAGCACCGCAAGCACTTGACCGGCAAATACGCGATCGCCCTCCCGCACCGTCACAGACTGAATCTGCAACCCGCTCGCTCTGGGCGCAACCGACAGCAGATCGAACGCCTCCACTGTGCCGCTAGCCGTAATCGTTTCGCGGATAGGCGCACTTTGAGACAGCACCGTCGTAACGCTGGCGCTAGAGACCTGTTCTATTGCCTCAGGCGCTATAGCAGGCGCTGACTGATTCTGGGCAATCTTCGCACCAACGAAGGCCAATCCCAATCCAAGACCGAGGCCAATCAGCAGTCCTTTAGGGCCGCTAAGCCATCCGCCTGATTGATGATCGCGATTAGGCGATAGGTCTGTAGAAATGTGGCTCTCTTTCAAGACAGGCTCTTCACCGTCTTGAAAGTTTTGATCTTGAAAATTTTGGTAGGTCACAGGTGGGTGGTAACGAACAGGGTAGCTGTAGAGAAATGCGGCTGTAGAGAGTGGGGTGCGCCTTTATAGAGCCCTGTGTGAACAAATAAATAAGGGTTGATGACTGTTTATAAAAACTTAACATTCACATTATTACGCATTCTTAACCATCTGTGTGCCCGTATGAGTCACTGCCAAAACAGCCACAGTCTGCTGGTATTTTTGAAAAGTTGCGGTAGCGATATCTCATGCCCGTGCGGCTGAATGACTGGATTACTGCTACTCTGAACTCCAAAATGAACTTAATTCTTCAGCGGCGCAAATGGAACGATCCTGGTGGCAAAAGCTAAAATCCAATCCGCTGGCCCGCTTTGCAGCAGTGGTGCTAGCAATTTTCTACATCACGGTGATTTTTGCTGACTTTTTTGCACCCTACGATCCTTTAGCGCAACAGCCCAACGGCTCGCTGCTGCCACCGACTCAGATATACTTGCGCAGCGCTGAGTCAGGCGATTTCATCGGCCCGCATGTTTATCCCACCATTCAAGGCCCGATCGATCTGGACACGGGTATTCAGGAGCTAGAGGTAGACTACAGCCGCCCAGCACCCGTAAGGCTATTTGTTCGGGGTAGCGACTACCGAATGTTTAAGCTGGTTTTGCCAGTTATCACCAGCTTTTCATTTGATGGAGAGCTGGCGCTTAAAGAGCTGAGAATATTCGATGGCATCCCCAGCAACTGGCACCTGTATGGCGCTGAGGCTCAAGTTGTAGAGTCGGGTGATGATGAAACACTCGAAGCGGTTGAAACGGCCTCTGCCTACATCAACATTTTAGGCACAGATAATGCCGCGCGCGATGTGTTTAGCCGATTGGCCCATGGAGGCCGCATCAGCTTAAGTATTGGCCTTATCGGCATTGCAATCTCTTTCCCTTTAGGCCTATTGGTCGGTGGGATTTCTGGCTACTTTGGCGGCATCGTTGATTCGGTACTGATGCGCATTGTTGAAGTGATTATGACAATTCCCTCGATCTATTTGCTGGTGGCGTTGGGCGTCATATTGCCTCCTCAGCTCACTAGCTCTGAGCGCTTCTTTCTGATTACGCTGATTATCTCGTTTATCGGCTGGGCAGGTCTGGCTCGAGTGATTCGAGGCGAAGTGCTTTCACTCAAAGAGAGAACGTTTGTGCAGGCGTCTCAGTCAATGGGAGGCCGAAGTTTGCACATTATTACTCGCCACATTCTGCCGCAAACTGCCACCTACGTGATCATTGCCGCTACGCTCACCATTCCTAGCTACATTGTCTCTGAAGCTGTTCTCAGCCTCATTGGCCTTGGCATTCAGGAGCCCGATCCTTCGTGGGGCAACATGCTCTCAGCCGGGACAAACGCATCTATTTTGGTGCTTAATCCTTGGCTCGTTTGGCCACCCGCTGCGCTGATTGTGATGACTGTTCTATCCTTCAATTTATTAGGTGATGGCTTGCGCGATGCGTTAGACCCTCGCAGTTTGCAGGAGAGATAGCTTTATCCTGCCTGTGACAATACTTTGTGCCTATTATTCTGTTTGTGCTTTTCGTTCAGCAATTCTGAGTTTGGCAGAGCGCGATCGCTTATTCTCTCTAATCTCCTCAGCCGTCGCCACCAGCGGCTTTTTCGTCACAATCTGTAGCCGCTCATCCCCACGATAGGCATACTTCACAATCCGGTCTTCCAAGCTGTGAAAGCTGATAATCGCTAGCCGTCCACCCGGATTCAACCAGTCTGGAGCCGCCGCCAAAAATTCTTCTAGTACTTTTAGCTCACCGTTTACCGCAATTCGCAGCGCCTGAAACGTTCGCGTGGCTGGATGAATTCTTCCGTGCCGCGCCTTTGCCGGAAACGCGCCCGCCACCTCCCAGGCCAGCTCCGTGGTTGTGCTAAACGGTCGATTCTGAACAATCCGCCGAGCAATCCGCCGGCTTAATCGCTCCTCCCCATACTCATAAATCGTGTCGGCAATTGTTTTCTCATCCCAGTAGTTCACGATCTCTCCAGCCGTCAGTTCCTGCGTGTCGTCCATTCGCATGTCTAAAGGTGCTTCTTGACGAAAGCTAAAGCCTCGCTGCGCCTGGTCTAATTGGGTAGAACTGACGCCAATGTCTGCCAGAATGCCGTCGAAGCGAAGGTCTCCTGGCTTGAATTGGGCGAAGTTAGTGTGGTGAAAGGTGACGCGACTTCTATATTCGGACAGTCTGGCTTTTGCCGCTGCGATCGCCTGCAAATCCTGATCAAGCGCCACCAGCTCCACATCCGCCGCAGCCTGCAAAATCATCAGGCTATGACCGCCACCTCCTACAGTCGCATCCAAATACCGGCCCCCTGGCTTAACGCTCAGGCCATCCATCACCTGCTCAGGCAAAACGGGCAAATGAAAGAAACCCAAGTCAGTTCTGTCTTCAGACATAATTTTTAGCCCGTGCCGTATAATCTAGGCAAATAGTGCTTTTGCACGTTGAATCTTGTGAGTAAACGTACGACAATAAAGGCGACAAAGGAAAGCACAACGCGCAGAAACCCGCACGAAAACCCGCACGAAAACCCCAAGAGACATTAGAAGAACATATGGCTACGTTGCAAACCAAGACCGAACCCATGGTCATCAACATGGGGCCGCACCATCCGTCCATGCACGGCGTGCTCCGTTTAATCGTCACGCTTGACGGTGAAGACGTGATTGACTGTGAGCCGGTCATTGGCTATTTGCATCGCGGCATGGAAAAAATTGCCGAAAACCGCACCAACGTCATGTTCGTGCCCTATGTCAGCCGCTGGGACTACGCTGCTGGCATGTTTAACGAAGCAATCACGGTCAACGCGCCCGAGCAGCTAGCCGACATCGAAGTGCCCAAGCGCGCCAGCTACATCCGCATGATTATGCTGGAGCTGAACCGCATCGCCAACCACCTGCTTTGGCTGGGCCCCTTCATGGCCGACTGCGGTGCGACCACACCCTTTTTCTACATCTTCCGCGAGCGTGAACTCATCTACGACCTGTGGGAAGCGGCTTCCGGCGCTCGCCTCATTAACAACAACTACTTCCGCATTGGCGGCGTCGCAGCCGATCTTCCCTACGGCTGGATCGATAAGTGTGAAGACTTCTGTGACTACTTCATGCCCAAGGTTGATGAGTACGAAAAGCTGATCACCGACAACCCTATCTTCCGCCGCCGCGTAGAAGGCGTAGGCACCATGTCGCGCGAAGACGCGATCAACTGGGGCTGCTCCGGCCCGATGCTGAGAGCTTCAGGTGTGAAATGGGATCTGCGTAAGGTAGACCACTACGAGCGCTATGACGAACTTGACTGGGATGTGCAGTGGGCGACTGAAGGCGATTGCTTTGCTCGCTACATCGTGCGCATTAATGAGATGCGTGAGTCAGTTAAAATCATCCGTCAGGCGATGAAGCAGCTGCCTGGTGGGCCGTTTGAGAACCTAGAAGCCAAGCGGATGATGGAAGGGCCAAAGTCTGAGTGGAATAGCTTTGACTATCAGTTCGCGGGTAAAAAGATCGCGCCGACGTTCAAAATTCCTGAAGGCGAGCACTACGTTCGTGTAGAAACAGGCAAGGGCGAAGTTGGCGTCTATATCATCGGTGAAGACAACGTTTTCCCGTGGCGATGGAAGATTCGTGCAGCTGACTTTAACAACCTGCAAATTCTGCCTAACCTGCTTAAAGGCGTGAAGCTTGCAGATATCATGCCAATTCTTGGCAGCGTTGATATCATCATGGGTTCTGTCGATAGATAGCTGCTTGACATAGAAAGCCAAGATTAAAATCAAATGGAAAAGCGCTTGTTAGATGATGATGTCTAGCAAGCGCTTTTTGCTACTTCGTTCAGCCGTTTTGCTCGGGTAGTGCTACGCGTCTAGCTCAGATTTTGCTTTATCAAACGCGGTTTGTAGCTCTTGCCATGCGGAATCTACACCCGCTTTCATCTCTTCCCACGCGTTTTCAGCAGAGCCCTTTAGTGCTTCATACTTTACCTGTGCCTCTGACTGCTTCACTTTCAGTGCGTCGATTTGTTCTTGGTACTTCACTTTAGCGTCCGCTTTTGCCAAGTTTGCTTTAGCCTGTAGCTCATCAATCTGAGCCCCTAGCTGCTGCATTTTTGCTTCTGCGGTTGCTTCGTAGTCTGTTTTACTGGATTTGCTAAACAATGCCATTTTCTGATAGAGAAACGCCTCCTCAAAAGTAACAACGTTTAGACAACGCTAATCGTATGGTGGCTGGCATTCTACCTTTTGATAGATCTCAACCCTATAGAAGGTATGGCTAATGGCATAGACGCTATAGCAGCCGTCCGCCTGCTTTTAGCAGAGCGTCAGTGATAGATTGTGCGTCTTCGGCGGTGGTTGGCTTAGCGCTTAGCCTGAAGTACGCTATGTCCTCATCGGTTGGATTAGCGCCTGAGAGGAGAGAAAGTAAGCTACTAGCGATCGCACCCAATAAAGCACCGCCTAGAGGCACCAGTACATACATCTCCGTCGTACTTCCTTCAATAGAAGGCAAGTTAGGAACGTTGAGCGCAAACGTAGAAATTACCGCGCCCATCAACGCGCCAGTGACGCCGCCTAAGGCTGCTGCCTTTGGGAGTCCCGACTGACTGTCTGGTCTGCGCTGCTGTGGAACACGGTTGCCTAGCATTGCAGGCTTAGCGATCTTAAAGTCAGATATGCCCTGGCTACTCAGCATCTGTTCAGCGCGGGCCAAATCTTCGGCAGTTCTAAAGCCGACTGTAATCTGCTGAGTCTTTGTATCCATAATGCGGTTTGAGGTTGTAGGGCAATATGCCCACCACCCTAAATGCAACAGCGTTACCTATCCTCCGTCTACGGCACAATAAATCGATCCGGTTAGGCTGAAATTGTTAGCTTTGCGCCGCTTTGATGAGAGCGATGGGTGAGATCCATCAGCAGCTGAGAGTAAATGCCTTCGGGCATTCCCGGCGAGGTAGATTGCCCCGCGTCGATACAGTTCACCCAATGATTAACGACTCGAACAAACGGTGCGATTCGTCCGTCTGAGTACACCTTAGGGAAAGCGAATCGTTCTGGTGTTGGAATTTCTTTGGGTTCGCTACCTTGCTCGCTAAACAGCACTTTGAAGCCGTTTACGTAGTCTGTTTGGCTAGGGTTGCCGATGATGAGCGTGCCTTTCTCGCCATACACTTCTATCCAGTGGCCACGTCCGGCGTAGCTAACGGCGCTGAGCGTGATTTGGCAGAGGGTGCTATCTGCGAGGGTGAGGGCGATCGCACACACATCATCAGAGTCCACCGGCTTCATTTCCCCCGTGTCAGGATCAGGCCTTTGGGCGATAGACGTGCTCAAAGTGGCGCTGATTTCAGCAGCAGGGCCAAAGAGCCAGTTCACATAGTCGAACGTGTGCGAGCCGATAGAGCCTAATGCGCCGCCGCCAAGATCCTTTTGTGCGTACCAGTTCCAGGCGCGCTGTGGATTAGCTCGGCTAGAGGCGAGCCAGTCGATTTTGATTAGGCGCTTTTTCCCTACCACGCCTTGATTTAGCAGCTCTGCAAAATGTTGCCATGCCGGGATATAGCGAAACTCAAAGTCAGGCGTAACGATGACATTATTTTCTTTTGCTAGTGCCTGAAGGTGCTGGGCTTCATTGACGGTGAGGGTAACGGGTTTTTCTAGCAGAAGGTGTTTGCCTGCTTTGATGATGTCGCAGGCCATGTCGTAGTGGGCAAAGGGTGGCGTGGCGAGCGTGACGGCTTGAATGGTGTCGTTATTGAGAATGTCGGAGAGGCGATCGCACGCCATCTCCACCCCGCACTCATCTGCCACCGTTTTAGCTTTAGCCAAGTCCCGGTTCCACACCGCCGCCACCTGCGTTCGGTGATGCGCCTGCAAACCAGGAATATGAACCTTTTGTCCAAAGCCAGTCCCCACGACGGCAACCCTAATTTCTGACATGTTTGCACCATCCTACTCAACGCCTTAGCCATCTAAAAGCATACAGGAATGGCTCTCAGTCCGGCTTCAATAGCGCCTAAGCGACCACGATTGAGCTAGTGACCACAGCCGGACTGAGGAGCAAAGCGCTAGGCTTTTGTCAGTAAAAACTGGCCGTTGCCGTTGTACTCACCGTCGCACGTTGCAAATATAGTCCCGAGCAACAGCAAATAAAATCGCCACATGCGCCGAAACTTGCCGTAGTCCATGCCGTAGTCCAACAGTTTTACATCCGCTTGGCTGGCATCAAATCGCTCTAACCAAGCGGTCAGCGTTTTGTGGTAGTTAATGCCGTTGATGTACCACCGGTCAATGGTTTTCAAGTCGCCATTGCAGCTTGGTACCGCATCGTAGTTCCAGTAGCGGCCATGCGGAAAAATATACTTGTGCGTAAATCCAGACGACATGTTGTTAGGTGTGCGCACGGTAATGATATGAATAAAAACTTTCCCCTCGTCTGTAATCATTGACGCTAGCTTTTTAAAGGCTTTGGTTAAATTACCGACGTGGCAAAAGACGCCAATGGTCAAAACTTTGTCGAACTTTTCAGAGAAATTAGCCTCATTCAAATCGCCTTCGTGTAAGTTAAATCGCTCTGAGCTGAGATAGCTGTTAGGATCTTTCATTTTGTTGCGAATGAACTCACACTGTTCATGGCTCAAGTTCAGCCCGGTGAAACGAACATTAGGAAACTTAGACAAAATATAGTTAGGTACGCATCCCCAGCCGCAGCCGAAGTCAAGAATGTTGTCACCATCTTGAATATCAAGTCGCTCAATTACCTGATCGATCATGTGCATTTGGCTTTCTTCCAAATTGGCAGCACCGCCTTGCCAAAAGCCCATGCTGTACTTGGGGTAAATCACATCCCAGTTTCCCAGCATCTGATTGAGCATGGCCTGAGGCAGGTCATACTGCACGTTCATCAGATCTTTAGAGCCTTCAGCGACCTGAGTCGTTTCGGTAAGCACCCACTCGTAAGGGGCGAGTAATGACGGGAAATGCTTGAAGAACAAAGGCATCGAAGTGTGCATTGCCGCTCGCATTACGCTATCTGGAATTTCAAGTCCATTAATGTAGGCCTCTGCAATGGCCATTTGAGCCGAGTTCAGAACGCTGCTAAGCGCACGCGTTAGTTTGTATGAAATGGTTTTTTGATGGGGAATATCGCCTGCGATGAAAGGCTTATTCTCTAAGGTGATTAGTCTGTTCTGGGAAGTCATGACTGTACCTGTAAGTTTAATAGTGTTTTCTTAAAGGAACTAGCAAGAGCATTCGATAGCTAGCGTAGTAGTGCAGCCTCGAATAGTTGACAAGGCGTCACGTAGCCAAAGTGTAGTTAATTCGCCCGTTAGCAGAGCTTAAGATTCTTGAAGGTGAATCGAACTACCAGTGCTTTGAGCGCTTTTTGGCAAAGATTCCTTACACTGAAAGGATGAATATAACCGAACAGATTCTTTCTCATATTCCGGGTAATCCGTTAGCAGGTCTTAAAAAAGCGGATGAGCTTTGGAGTGCATACAAAGCTGGCCCTCGACAGGCGCTCACCGTTATTACAGAAGAACCGCGATCGCTGCCGTCGGTAGAGTATGACGTAGCAATTTGTGGTGGCACGCTAGGGATATTGCTGGGGGCGGCGCTGGTTCAGCAGGGATGGAACGTTGCTTTGCTAGAAAGAGGAAAGCTGCAAGGGCGTGATCAGGAGTGGAATATTTCGCGGCGAGAGCTGGAGAGCTTTGTGCGGATGGGGTTGTTGAGCCGGCAGGAGTTGGATGAGGCGATCGCATCACAATACAACCCAGCACGAATCACCTTTAACGGTGGCAAAGACCTTTGGGTAGAAGACGTTCTCAACATCGGCGTAGACCCAAAATACTTACTCGAAACGCTAAAGCAAAAATTCCTTGATAGCGGTGGCACGCTTTTAGAGAACACACCGTTTCAGTCGGCAGAAGTTCATCCTGACGGTGTTGTTATTCACACCAAGGAGGCTGAATCAATCACAGCCCGACTGCTAGTAGATGCGATGGGTCATTTTTCTCCCATCGTACAGCAGGCACGAAAAGGAGAGAAGCCAGATGCGGTGTGTATGGTTGTTGGCACTTGCGCGCAAGGGTATGAAAATAACAAAACTGGCGATTTGATTGCCTCGTTCACACCTATCAAAAATCAGTGTCAGTACTTTTGGGAGGCCTTTCCGGCACGTGATGGCCGCACAACGTATATGTTCACCTATCTAGACGCGCACCCGAGCAGACCTAGCTTAGAACAGTTTTTTGAAGACTATCTCTCGCTTTTGCCGGAGTATCAGAACGTTTCGCTTGAGCAGTTGGACTTTGTTCGTGCGCTGTTTGGCTTTTTCCCTTGCTACAAAGACAGCCCACTACAGTACAAATGGAATCGCACGCTCGCGGTAGGCGACAGCAGCGGTAGTCAATCACCGCTTAGCTTTGGTGGCTTTGGTGCAATGGTACGGCACTTAGAGCGTCTGACGTTGGGTGTCAGCGAAGCGTTGAGCGCAGATGCTTTGGACGCTCAGTCACTCGGAAAACTTCAGCCGTATCAGCCGAATCTTTCGGTGACGTGGCTCTTTCAAAAGTCTATGAGTGTCGGTGTGAATCAAAAGCTGTCGCCTAATAAGATTAACGAGGTGCTTTCGACTATCTTTGCAGATATGGAAGCCTTGGGAGACGATGTGCTGCGACCGTTTTTGCAGGACGTTGTGCAGTTTCCGGCGCTGGCGAAAACGATGCTGCGAACCTCTACGCGCCATCCTTTGTTAGTGGCGAGCATTTTGCCTCAAGTTGGGGTGGGCTCGGTGGCAAGCTGGATGAGGCACTTTATAAGTTTGGGTGGATATAATGCCTGGAATGCGGCTGAGGAATCGGTGGAGCGATCGCCTAAAAAATCCGCGAAAAAACAGTACGCTGCCAACCGCTGGCGCGAAGCCCTCAAATACGGCTCGGGCGGAGACTATGAATAATCGCACGGTAAAACGATGATTGTTCGCCACGATATCGAGGCCGAACGCTACTTAGCTGAACAAGATGAGTTTCCCGCTGTCGTCGCTGTCGATAGCGCTCAAGAACAGGAGCTGGTGGTGTATGACAAAATCGACGAGCTGCTGAAGCCAAGCCTAATTCCAGCGGCTCGAATTGAGCCAAAGTTTTACACTCGCTACGACGGCATGGGCAGCTTAATTAAACCGAATTGGATCTTAAGTGCAGCTCACGTTGCGGCAGAACTTTCTCCAGGCAAAAAGATTACGTTTGGAGAGACAGAATACAGCATTCAACAGATAGTGCTTCATCCTAACTTTTGCAACTACGGCTTAAACGACGACATGGCCCAACACGATATCGCGCTGATTCAGCTCGATCAGCCTGTCGAAGACGTTCCGCGATTGCCGCTGTATCTAAAAAGTGACGAGCTTGAAAAGATAGTGACCTTTGTAGGAAGAGGCGACTTTGGGACGGGTCTAATTGGGCCAGATCAAGTAGATGGCAAGCTGCGGAAAGCCACTAATCGAGTTGAAGAGGCAGACGAGCAGTGGCTGATTTTTAAGTTCGATGCGCCGCCGGGTGGGACGGATTTGGAAGGAATTTCGGGGCCGGGGGATAGCGGTGGGCCTGCGCTGTTGGAAGTGGATAGGAAGTGGGCGATCGCAGGCGTTAGCTCCGGTCAAAAGTCAGATGGCTTTGGCGAAGGGCACTACGGCGTCCGAGAATACTACACCCGCGTTTCAAAATACGTAGATTGGATTGAATCTGTGACGGCCCATTAAACAAGAAGATTAAACAAAAAAAGGGGCTCACAGCTGCGAGCCCCTTTCAAAAGACATGTCTTGTCTTGATTTACCAAAGATACAACAAAATGAATAAGATGATCCAGATCACATCGACAAAATGCCAATAAAGCTCTACCGCTTCAATGCCAAAGTGGTTGTCGCTAGAATAGTGACCAGGCTTACGCGCACGCCACAGTACGGCGAGCATCAATAATAAACCCACAAATACGTGCAGACCGTGGAAGCCAGTGAGTACATAAAACGTGCTGGCAAACAAATTGTCGCGCAAGCCGAATTCTAAGTTTGCATACTCGTAGCCCTGACCCAGCAAGAAGATAGCGCCCATTAGCGCAGTCACGGTGAACCAGGTCTTAACCCCGCCCACATCGTCATTCTTCACAGCCGTATCAGCTTTGTGAATGACAAAACTGCTGGAGATCAGAATCAAGGAGTTAATGCCAGGAAGCAAAATCTCTAGCTCAGGTGTACCGGCTGGTGGCCACTCAGTAGCCACCAGGCGAAACGTAACATAGGCTACAAACAAGCCCATAAAGAGCATACTTTCAGCGCAGAGGAATACGAGAATTCCAAACATGCGATGATCGGGATGTTCTTCGTGATGGCTAGCTGCACCTTCTTGGGCGATGTTGATCGTACCCTGGGTGGTGGTGTCGATGGAACCTTGCATAGTTAGCGGGGAGGGTCGGTGGGTTGTTAGCGGGGAGTATTAGACTTCTTACGATAAAGGGCTGAACTTTCTACGATGCAGCCGGAATTGGAATGCCATGCTCGTACAGCTCATCGGGATCTTCTTCAGCGGTGTAGCCTAAGCCGTAATCGTAAGGCCCGGTCTTAAGCACAGGAAGCTCCTCAAAGTTCTCAATGTGCGGTGGCGAAAGCGTCTGCCATTCCAGCGTTAGCGCCCGCCATGGGTTAGCGGGTGCCTTTGGCCCATACTTCCAAGACCACGCTGCGTTGAGCAAAAAAGGAATTGTCGAAACTGCCATCAGATACGCGCCAATTGTCGCCAGCACGTTCAGGTCGGTGAACTGCGGATCGTAGAGGGCGATTCGGCGGTTCATACCCATCAGGCCTAGCTGGTGCATAGGCATGAAGGTAAGGTTCATTCCGGCGAAGGTGAGAGCGAAGTGAACGCGGCCCCAAAATTCGTTCATCATGCGGCCGGTCATTTTAGGAAACCAGTGGTACACGGCCATAAATACGCCGAATACGGAGGCTCCAAATAGAACGTAGTGGAAGTGGGCCACGACAAAGTAGGTGTCGTGAACGTGAATATCAAACGGGACGGCTGCGAGCATAACGCCGCTGATGCCGCCGATGAGAAACAGCGTTAGGAAGCCGAAGGCAAACAGCATCGCACTGGTGAAGGCGATGTTGCCGCGCCAGAGCGTGGCGACCCAGCCGAAGACTTTAATGCCGGTAGGAACGGCGATCACCATGGTGGTGATCATGAAGAACATGCGCAACCAGGGAGGCGTGCCGCTGGTAAACATGTGGTGTGCCCACACGATTAGGCCGAGGAAGCTGATGACGATGGAGGAATAGGCGATCGCGCGATATCCAAAGATAGGCTTACGCGCATGCACTGAAATCACCTCACTAATCGCGCCAAACAGCGGCAGCACAAAGATGTACACCGCCGGGTGCGAGTAGAACCAGAACATGTGCTGGTAAACCACCGGATTACCGCCACCTGTGGGATTAAAGAACGCGGTACCGGCTAGCAGGTCAAAGGCTAGCAGGATCAATGCCCCTGCCAAAACCGGCGTACTAATCAAAATCAGCAAAGAAGTAGCGATCATTGCCCAGCAGAACAGCGGCATATCCGTAAGCGACATGCTAGGAACGCGCATTTTTAAGATGGTGACCAGGAAGTTCAGTCCACCCAAAATAGAAGCCGTTCCACCGACCAAAAGGCTCATAATCCAAATGCCTTCGCCCAGTGCGCCTGTCGTTAGGCTCAAAGGAGGATAGGACGTCCAGCCAGCCTGAGGTGGCTCAAAGAAGAAACTGCTGATGAGCAGAAGGCCGGAAGGGGGGATCATCCAGAAGGCGATCGCGTTCAGCCTTGGAAAGGCCATATCCCGCGCCCCAATCATCAGCGGAATCAGATAGTTTGCCAAACCCGCGCCCGCAGGCACAATCCACAAAAACAGCATGACCGTGCCGTGCAGCGTCAGCATACCGTTATAAACATCGGGCGTCACAAAATCGGGGGCAGGTGTTGCCAGCTCAGTCCGCATCGCGGTTGCCAGCGCGCCGCCTACCAAATAGAAGAAAAAGGCCGTCACCAGGTATTGAATGCCAATAACCTTGTGATCGGTGCAAAACGTAAAATAATCAGTCCACTTGCGCTCGTTGCCCAAAAGCATCGGCACATCTGACCTGGATTTAGGAGCTTCTGTCGTTGCTGTCATTGTGTTATTGCTAAAAGCCTTATATCGCTACAGCTATGTTGAGTTGAAAAGAGAAGTTGAATTGAAAAGAGAAAATTTAGTGAGAACGTCTTGACTCAGATCCCCAGCATCGAGAATGGAGGCGCTTACTGGTGGTGATGACCTTCGTGCAGCGCCATCAGGCTCTCAGGCGCAACCGCTAGCTGCATCGGCTCAACAAAGGTATTCAAATACTCTGCTTCTGTTCTATCAGCAGGAGCCTTGGGTAGATTCGCAACCGTATTATCGCCAGCGTCCATCGCCGCTACTCGACTATCCACCCAGGCCGCGTAATCTTCCGCCGACTGTACAATAATTTGAGTTCTCATACCGCCGTGGTAAGGCCCGCATAGCTCGGCGCACACTACAGGATACGTGCCTTCTATAATCGCGTTAAATACCAGCTTCGTCTCCTGCCCAGGCACCATGTCCTGCTTAATGCGAAACTCGGGTAGCCAAAAAGCATGAAGCACGTCTTGAGCACTGAGATTCAGCTCTACAGGCGTATTGATAGGAACGTGCAGCTCACCATCCAAAATGCCGTTGGGATAGTTGAAAAGGAATGCGTACTGCAAACCCTGCACATCTATAGAAAGAACAGCGTTCGGATCTTCACCGGGCATCATGCCCATGCCCGCACTCGCGTCTGCCATCAGCCCGCCTTCACCCATCGCGTAGGCCACCTGAACCCCGGGCGCTGCGGTAGGCGCCATGCTGTGGTTCATCAGGTCGAGGCCACCCATACGGGTGTAAACATCAAAGCTATAGAGAGAGATACCAAGCACAACAACAGCGGGAATCGCCGTCCACACAATCTCTAACGGAATGTTGCCTTCTATGTGCTCGCCGTCGCCCATATCGCCTTCTTTGCGACGGAATCGAAAGGCTATCACTACAAGCGCACCGGCTACCAGCAAAAACAGGCCAAAGCCAATGGTCATCATTGTGTTGAACAAGCCGTCTACCAGTTCGGCTTCACCAGAAGCCGCCACCGGCATGAGGCCGTGGTTTTGACCGTACCAAAGGCTGGCCAAGGTAATGAAAATACCGACTAGAAGCGTCAGAATAGGGCTGGGAATATTCACAGTGTTTCATTGCAGATCTCAATAGATCTGTTGTTTAGGTTTAGTCAGGTCTTTTAAACCTTTTTGCGTCTTGCTAGCGAAGGACTGGTGTGACGGGTCGCTTACGTTCATCGTCGCCTAAATATCGCCTATATAAGGTAGCGCTCTTTAGCGTGATGTGAGTGATTTTTTAAGGGATGTGTTGCGCTTTAACTTTTTCTACAGAATCGCCTGTCTATATTGTCTATATAAAAGCGAAATTAAGCGCCTAGTTTTTGTCAATGACCGGGCTTAGTATTTATTATATAAATAGCGCTTTCACATAATAAGTTGACTATATATGAGACTTTTTTGATTCTAGATACAAATCGCAACAAAGCAGTTGACTGAGCGCTGAACGCACTCCTAACGTGACTCTCCATCGAACGGCTGTATACAGCAATACCAGCAGGTCAAATCCTAGGGATGAGATAGCTTGAAATCACTAGTACGCAGGCGATTCAGGCGATTGTTATGTCATTAAAAAGATCTGATGGCCGTAGCCTCTAAATCATTAATTGTTAAGCAACGTAAAATCAAAAGCCATCAATTGGAAGAAAATGTCTACAACCGGAGAATATTCTTTTGAGTGCGTTATATTTTCATCGTCACCAGGTTCTTGGCAACTAGAATAAGCCGAGCTTTTGACGCTCACCGTTTGTAACTTTAGCCCCCTAATTATTTGACAGCCGTAGTTTTCGTTAACGCCGTCTTTTTATGACTAACCCCAGCTTTTCGAGCGCCCCTTTCTCTGCTAAGCCGTCTGATAAATCGTCTGGTTTTTGTGCCCAGACTTTGATTAGGCGATGGGTGTGGAAAATGGCGATCGCAACCCTACTTCTCATGGCCGTTGGCAGCGCCACCCGCGTTATGAACGCCGGACTCGCCTGCCCCGACTGGCCCCTTTGCTACGGTCAGCTCGTCCCCACCGCGCAAATGAACCTGCAAGTCTTTTTAGAGTGGTTTCACCGCCTAGACGCCTCTCTTATTGGCCTCATGGCCATTGGTCTCGTAGGACTATGCGCCTGGTACCGAGAGTCTCTGCCTACGTGGCTTCCTTGGGCCTCACTGGTTGCGCTTTTCCTCATTGTTGTGCAGGGCATTCTAGGCGGCCTAACGGTCATTGAACTACTGCGATTTGACATCGTAACGGCGCATCTTGGCACCGCACTCATCTTCTTTTGCACGCTGCTCGCAATTGGGATGGCACTGCTCCCCTATAAGGCCTCAGGGAATGCAGGCAAGCTTCCTTGGCTAGGCATGGCCGCCGCTGTGCTGGTATATGGACAAAGCATTATTGGCGGACTTGTCGGATCTCGCTGGGCCGCGCACCAGTGCTTCGGCGTAGCCGATCTTTGCAACGTTATGAATACGCACATTGCAGGCGTTGTTCCGCCAACCTTGGCCGTTGTCGCCTTGGTCATCAGCGTATGGCGTCGGCCTGCACTCAGTAGCTGGCTTCGCAATTTAGCAAACGTGGCGGGTCTACTAGTTGTTCTACAAATTGCGCTCGGCGTTGCCACCTTTAAGCTTCGGCTCCAGGTAGAACCGCTCACCGTCTGTCATCAGGCGATTGGCGCGGCGCTACTCGGCACGCTAGTTTGCTTCACAGTCCTCTCCCTTCGAGACTTTCTAACCCACAGAGCCGCTAGAAGAAACATTCTGCTATCAACCGCAACACCCGCCGCATAGCCTTTCACAACCTTTTGAAGATTACTTTTCTCTTATCACTATGCAAACTTCCCCAACTTGGGCTTCTAGAAGACATCACGACAGCTTTGGCGAAGTCATTCAAAGCTATTTGCAGCTCACCAAGCCCCGCATTATTCCGCTACTGCTGATTGAAACAGCTGCCGGAATGTGGGTGGCAGGCCAGGGCCGAGTCAGCCCCGCTCTCTTACTAATCACGCTACTCAGCGGCACCCTAGCCGCCGCCTCAGCTCAAACGATTAACTGCATTTACGATCGCGATATCGACTACGACATGGAGCGCACGCGCCACCGTCCTATCCCTTCCGGTCGCATCCAGCCAAAAGACGCGCTGATCTTTGCGCTGATCATGGCAGTGATGTCTTTCTCCCTGCTAGCGGTATTTGCAAACCTCCTCAGCGCTGGTTTAGCCATGCTAGGAATCGCCGTTTACATCGGCGTATACACCACCTGGCTCAAGCGGTCTTCACCTCAAAATATCGTGATCGGTGGCGCAGCAGGTGCGATTCCACCTCTAGTCGGCTGGGCCGCAGTCACCGGAGGACTCAGCCTCGCAGCCTGGGTTCTCTTCGCCATTGTATTCGTATGGACCCCCCCTCACTTCTGGGCGCTAGCCATGCTGATTCAAGACGACTATGCAAAGGTCAATGTGCCAATGCTGCCGGTTGTTGTCGGTAATAAGGCAACGGCAAGTCAGATTTGGCGCTACACCGTTGGGCTTGTTCCTTTAACGCTGGTGTTGGTCTATCCTTTAGGCGTATGTGGTGCGGTATATGCGTTAGGCGCGTCTGGTTTGGGGTACTTGTTTCTCAAACAGGCTTGGGCATTGCGCAACAACTATGACGACCGCGACCTAGCCAAAAGCACATTTAAGTATTCCATCTTTTATATGATGCTGCTTTCTGTGATGATGGTAGTTGACTCTCTCCCCGTCGTTAGATACGGCATCGCCTCTCTCGTTAGCGGCGTTCAGTCTGTACTAGCGGCCATTCCGATGATTGGCTAGGGCGGATGTGTCTATAGAAATAGCCTCTAGCAATAGCTTCAAAGGAATCCATGTCTCCTGCTGTCTTAGTCAAAAATCTTAAGAAATCGTATGGCAACGTTGAGGCCGTCAAAGATGTCTCTTTTGCCATTGAGCCCGGTGAGATTTTTGGACTGCTTGGCCCTAATGGCGCAGGTAAAACGACAACGATCCGATGTCTTTGTACGCTAATGACGCCCGATGCTGGAGAGCTAGAGCTAAACGGCGTTTCTGTTTTGAACGATCCTCGTAGGGCGCGGCAAATGCTGGGCTACATTGCGCAAGAGGTTTCACCGGATAAGGTGCTGACGGGCCGCGAAATGATGGAGCTTCAGGCGGCAATTTACCATTTGCCAAAAGACAGAGCGAAGTCGCAGATTGCGCAGATGCTCGATTTGCTTGAGATTTCTGATATTGCCGATAAGAAGACAGGCACTTATTCGGGCGGGCAGCTAAAACGGTTGGATTTGGCGACAGGGCTTTTGCATCAGCCTGCGGTGCTGATTTTAGATGAGCCAACAGTTGGGCTAGATATTGAGAGCCGCACGGCGGTTTGGAATTTTTTACGTCAGCTGCGCGATGAAGGCACAACGATTTTGCTCACGAGCCACTATTTAGAAGAGGTGGATGTGTTGGCCAGTCGGGTGGCGATTATTGATGCAGGGCGGGTGATTTCATCGGGAACACCGGCTGAGTTAAAGGCTGAGGTTGGGGGCGATCGCATCACCCTCCGCATCCGCGAATTCACCCCCGACGACGAAGCTACCCAAGCCCAATCCCTCCTCAGCGATTTGCCCGTAGTTCAAGAAGCTATCATCAACAGCGCCCAAGGCAACTCACTAAACCTAGTAGTAGACAAAAACGCCGATGCCCTTGCCGTCGTGCAAGCCACGCTTAAATCAGCAAACCTTCCCACCTTTGGCATTTCCCAAAGTCAGCCCAGCCTAGACGATGTGTATTTGGCGGCGACAGGTCGCACTCTGATGGATGCGGAGATGGCCGCAGTGGGCAAGCGTGATATTAAGAAGGAGAAAAAGCAAAGTATGCGATAGGGCTTGCTTAAAAGTATCTGAGAGGCGATCACGCTACACATAGTGCTTATCTCTACTGATCTTCTGTGAACCTTCCTTCTATAGGTTCGTACTCGTCTTCTAATAGCCAAAGCTGCGCCTCGTTGTAGGTGCTACAGCGTTTAATGAGCTTGTACTGTTCAGCAGGATCTACGATGCGACAGACACCCGCTTTATCACCCAGAAGCAACAGTATGTAAGGTGGCGATTGTAAGGGGTCTATCCAGCTTTCTAAAAAGTCCCAGCTATCCTTCACTGGGTTTGGTGCGGGGAATTGGGTGGTACTGGTTGTTTGCATTGATCTTTATCTCGCCATAGAACAAAGGAATCGTAGAGCCATCTGGACTAACCCGAACACCAATTGGTTCTGAGAAGAGCAGTCCATAGCGTTCGTACCCTCTTGCAAAGCCTGTGTATTTGCCTTCTTTGATAATAGCTTGAGCCACGCGGGCAAGCGTAGTTTCATCATTGAATACGTGAGCGGCTCTGCCTTTCCTTAGCAGTCGATTAGTCGAGACAGTTCCTAACAAGTGCTTCGCAATATGTCTGATATCTAAGGTTATTTCTCGCTCTACGCCACTCATTAAATCGAAACCATGTTTTGCGATTTGCCTGCATTCTTGTGCTCATCCCATTCAAAGTTCATGCATCGCTTCGCTAGTCAAGCCATCATGAGCAACTATAGGACGATGCGTTGCAAAAATCACAGCTTACGCTTGCACACACTGAGCAAATGCCCTTTACTGATAGCACCGTTTATCGCTTGTAGAAAGTGAGCGAATAGCAAAGAGGACGCGCGAAGGTGAAAGCTCCGGAAGTATTACTCCGCTATGCCGCCGGAGAGCGCAATTTTCAGGGGGCAAATCTGCGTGGAGCGAACTTCAAGGGGCAGGACCTCAGCGGCGCAGATTTCAGCAATGCGGATATCCGTAGTGCTAATTTTAGCAATGCGACTCTAAAGAGCGTGAATTTTACGCGGGCACAGGCCGGATTGCAGAAGAGATGGGCTGCTGCACAGCTAATACTGATCCTGATGATCGCTGGAATCGCAGGAATTTTACAGACTTTCGCAGGCGCATTTGCTGCTTTCTTCTTAGAATCATCAAATTTTAGTAGCTCTCTTCAGCAAGTTGTTTCAGTAGCAGGCTATCTGCTACTTATTGCTGTTACATATATTGCAATTTGGTTGCAAGGCTTTTCAATTCGAGCTTTCGGCTCGATTATGACTGCCTTCGCCTTCGCAGTCGCAGGTGCAGTCATGTTCGCATTCGTATTCGCAGTCGCAGGTGCCTTCGCATTTGCAGTTGCAGTCGCAGGTGCAGGCACAGTCGCATTCTCATTTGCCGTCGCATTCGCAGTCGTAGTCGCAGTCGTGTTTGCAGGCACATTCGCAGTCGCAGTCGCAGTCGCATTCACGGTCGCAGTTGCATTCGCAGGTTTGTTGTTTAGTCTCTTTGTTGGCTGGCGCGCTCTCCAAGAAGATAAGAACTTTGACATTATTAGAACCATCGGTTTGGCATTATCTGTCGTGGGAGGCACTTCGTTTCATGGTGCAAACCTCACAGGAACCACCTTCCGCTATGCCCGACTTAAAAGCACTAACTTCGCTAGCTCTCAAACCCGGAAAACAAACCTTACTCACGTTTGCTGGCAAGGCGCCAAGCAGCTAAATCGCGCTCGTCTTGGCACCACCGTCCTGCAAGATCGCTGCATCCGTACCTTGCTAGATGGTTCCAAAAGCGGCTATAAACAAGACCTCTCCAACGCTAACTTGCGGGGCGCAAATCTCAGCGGACTCACCCTAGAAAGCGTCATCCTCACCCGCTCCATTCTCAGCAACGCCCGCCTTCACAAAACCATTCTCGAAGGCGCAAACCTTACCGGAGCCATACTAGAAGGCTGGAACATCGACAGCACCACAGTGCTAAAAAACATCGACTGCCGCTACGTCTTCCTGCTAGAAAAGCCCAACAAAAATGGCGACCAAGAACGCCGCCCGCATGATCCCAACAAAACCTTTCAACCTGGCGACTTCGAGAAATTCTTCAAAGAAATGCTCGACGAAGTGCAAATTCTCATTCGCGACGGCATCCACCCTACCGCCTTTCGCGCTGCCTTCCAAAGCATCATGCAACAGAATCCAAACATCACGCCCGATGCCATCACCGGTTACGAAAAGCACGGCTCCGACGTAATGCTCACCCTGCAAGTCCCTGAAGGCACCAACAAAGCAGATCTAGAACACGCCTGGGAAGAAGGCTATCAAACTGGGCTCAAAGCAGGCAGAGACGCAGAAAAACTAGAAAGCATCGATTTTCTCAAACAAACACTGCTCCTATCCGCAGGCAAAAACAACACTTTTGTAAACGAGAATAAGCTCATGACCGGTAACGACCAAAGCCAAAACATCGACGTAACAGGAGACTTCACCGTCACTGCTAATCAATCCGTCGTCAGCCTTCGCGCCATCAGTGGGCAAGTCAACAACCAAATCACTCAGCTCAGCGACGAACCCACTCAAACTCAGCTCAAAGATTTGCTCACCCAGCTTCAAACCGCTATCGAAGCAGAGCCCGCGTTCACGGAAGAACAAAAAACTGAAGCCCTAGAAGAAGTAAAAGAACTCGCTGCCGCTGGCCAAGCACCGCAGGACGGGCCGATGAGAAAAGCCGCCAAGCGAGCCATCACCGTACTCAAAGGCATGACCGTAGGCCTCGGCGAAACGACAAAGTTTGTAGAAGCTTGCAACGGACTCCTCCCTGCCATCAGCGCTCTTTTCGCGCTGTAACACGCTACTCGCGAACCGTACTAAACTCTAGAGAGCACCTTCAAAAAAGCCCTATCTAAAACTCCCCATCAAAGCTTTGACGGAACCTGCGCCATGATGCCCCTCACCCTAGACATGCGCTCCGCCGACCTTGCCCTTAGCGAGGCCGAATTTTATCGGTTGTGTCAGGCCAACCGCGACATGCGCCTCGAACTCACCGCTGAAGGACACCTAATATTAATGCCACCGACTGGATGGGAAACAGGTAATCGAAACATCAGTCTCAGTGAGCAAGTCAGCAGTTGGGCTAGAAAAGACGGCACCGGGTTAGCATTTGATTCATCCACTGGGTTTCGCTTACCAAACGGTGCCGTTCGTTCACCAGATGTTGCCTGGGTAAAGCGCAGCCGCATAGAAGCTGTCAATCCAGACCCTGAGAAGTTTTTACCGCTGTGTCCTGACTTCGCGATAGAACTTCGCTCAGCTAGCGATCGCCTCATCGACATCCAAACCAAAATGCAGGAATACCTAGACAACGGCCTCCTGCTCGGCTGGCTCATCAACCCTCAAGATAAAACCATCGAAATCTATCAGCAAGACACTCCTGCTGAAACTCGCGCACTCTCTGGCATCGTCTCAGGTGATCCCGTTCTCCCTGGTCTTCAGCTCAATTTAAGCGAAATTTTCTAGATATCTTCTTAGAATAGAGAAAGCGCCTATACCCCCACCCAATGACACAAACCCTCTCACCCAAAACCTCAGTTCCCCAAGCCCCCACAGCTCCCGGCACCGCCGAATTCATTCAAGAAACCATCGCTCTTACGCGCCGCCTTTTCATTCAGCTTCAGCGCCGCCCCACGACGCTTGTAGCAGGCGTCATTCAGCCCTTAATGTGGCTTATCCTCTTCGGTGCATTGTTTCAAAACGTACCAAAAGGGTTGTTTGGAGAAAGCCAAAACTACGGGCAGTTTCTAGGTGCAGGCATCATTGTCTTCACTGCCTTTGCCGGAGCCCTCAACGCCGGATTGCCGGTGATGTTCGACCGCGAATTCGGATTCTTAAACCGATTACTAGTAGCCCCGTTGGCTTCCCGCTTTTCAATTGTGGTCGCCTCAGCACTCTTTATTGCGACCTTGAGCCTGATTCAGACCACTGCGATTGTTGTACTCAGCGCATTTTTAGGCGCAGGACTACCGGGCGTTAGCGGCCTATTATTGATGGTTGCGATCGTGCTGACGCTGGTATTTGGTGTGACAGCGCTTAGCCTTGGCCTAGCTTTTGCTTTGCCGGGTCACATCGAGCTACTGGCGGTTATTTTCATTACGAACTTACCGTTATTGTTCGCCAGTACTGCGTTGGTGCCTCTATCGTTCATGCCGCCTTGGCTACAGGTTGTCGCTAGCCTCAACCCACTCAGCTATGCAATTGAGCCGATTCGCTATATCTATTTGCATCCTGATTGGAACCTGGGCAGCATTGTGATGGCCGCGCCGTTTGCCGATATCAGTATGGGAATGGCGCTGGGGATCTTGGTTGGGTTTAGCGCGATCGCCTTCATCACCATCCGCCCCCTCATCAGCCGCCGCATCTCCTAGCCAATCCCAAGTTAGTTCCAACAGACAAACCACAGATCGGCATAGATCGCGCTTGTGTATCCAAACGAAGTTGATACACTTAAGGCAGTTAATACCTGGCACTTTATTCCGCACAGTCCAGCGTATTTTTGTCCAAACCAAACAAAGAGGATAAATAGATGCGTAAATTGGCCACTCGGTTGATGGGCGTTGGATTAGCCATAATAAGTATGGGAGGCATGGGCTTTGCAGCGGCTCCGGCAATGGCTCAAGATTCAGGCGTTGCGAATACTGCTGAAGACTTCAAGTCAGCAGACAGTGGTAACGGTATTCTTGGCTCAGATGTAGATATTTGGCAGTTAATGCATCGCGTTCAATCTGGCGGCGGTGGTGTCGTAGACGACGGCTTCCGTCGGAGTCAGAGCCGTCGGATTAACCGTGAGGCGGAGTCTTTGCGGGCACGGCAGCGAGCGATTTTAGAGCAGCGGGCAGTTGAAGCAGATGCGACTTCTGGTGAGGCGATCGCACAGTAGTCCCCGCTTAAAAAGCACCAGGACAAAACACAAAAAGCCCCCTGAAGCTAACCTTCAGGGGGCTTTTTACATGCCTAAATTTTGACAATAATATGTGCCGATTATCTCCCACGAACGTATGAAGGTTCAAATCGCTGCTACCATTTAACCTGATTCGACCCGTGAACACGCGCCCCCAAATGACTGCAACCCCACCGACGCTAGCGAGCCAGTACGACCCAACCGTTACCGAAACCAAGTGGCAGCAGTACTGGGAACAAAAGGAAGTATTTAAGGCCGACCCCAGCAAAGGCGGCGATCCTTTTTGCGTGATGATTCCGCCGCCAAACGTCACGGGTAGCCTGCACATGGGCCACGCGTTCGAGCAGGCCTTAATCGATACGGTTGTGCGCTACCAGCGAATGAAGGGCCGCAATACGCTGTATCTACCGGGCACAGATCATGCCAGTATTGCCGTCCAAACGATTCTTGAGCGGCAGTTTGCAGAGGAAGGAAAAACCCGCGAAGAAGTGGGACGCGAGAAGTTTCTAGAGCGCGCCTGGGAATGGAAGGCTGAATCTGGCGGCACGATTATCAATCAGCTACGCAAGCTGGGCATTTCTGCCGACTGGAGCCGTGAACGCTTCACGATGGACGAAGGCCTTTCTACCGCTGTCGCCACCGCGTTCAATCGCCTGTATGAAGAAGGCCTGATTTACCGGGGTAGCTATATGGTGAACTGGTGCCCTGCTAGCCAGTCAGCCGTATCTGATCTTGAAGTAGAAAATAAGGAAGTAGACGGCCATCTGTGGCACTTTCGCTATCCGCTGACCAGTGGAGAAGGTGAGCTTGAAGTCGCAACCACACGGCCTGAGACCATGCTGGGTGATACTGCCGTTGCGGTTAATCCGAATGACGACCGCTATAAGCATTTGATTGGGCAGACGCTGATGCTGCCTTTGATGAACCGAGAAATTCCGGTGATTGGCGACGAGTTCGTTGATATGGAGTTTGGCACGGGCTGCGTGAAGGTAACGCCCGCGCACGATCCGAATGACTTCGAGATGGGTAAGCGGCATGATTTGCCGGTGATTAATATCCTCAATAAAGATGGCACGCTGAATGACAATGCGGGCGAGTTTTCAGGCGTGGATCGCTTTGAGGCGCGTGAGTGGGTGATCGAGCGGCTTAGATCGGAAGGGCGGCTGGGTGAGATTGAAGAGTATAAGCACTCGGTGCCCTATAGCGATCGCGGCAAAGTCCCTATCGAACCGCTCATCTCAACCCAATGGTTCGTCAAAATCAGGCCCATGGCTGACAAAGCTTTAGCCGCACTAGACGCCCAGCACGATCCGCAGTTTGTTCCCGAACGCTGGACAAAGGTATACCGCGACTGGCTCGTAAATCTTAAAGACTGGTGCATTTCCCGCCAGCTCTGGTGGGGGCATCAAATCCCAGCCTGGTATATCGTCAGTGAAACCGACGGTGAAATTCGCGACGATACGCCGTTTGTTGTCGCCATGAATGAGACCGAAGCGCTCAATAAAGCCGCTGCCCAAAAAGGCGGCGAAGTAGAAGTTCGCCAAGATCCTGACGTTCTTGATACCTGGTTCTCCTCTGGCCTCTGGCCTATGTCAACGCTCGGCTGGCCAAATACTGAAGCGCCAGACTATCAGTTCTACTACCCCACTCAAACGCTCGTCACTGGCTTTGACATTATCTTTTTCTGGGTCGCTCGTATGACCCTGATGGCAGGCCACTTCACCGGCAACATGCCCTTCGACACCGTGTACATTCACGGTCTAGTGCGCGACGAAAAGAACCAAAAGATGTCTAAGTCTAAGGGCAACGGTATCGACCCGCTAATCCTAATCAACAAGTACGGCACAGACGCACTGCGCTACACGCTCATTCGTGAAGTGGCCGGAGCCGGACAGGACATTCGCCTGGATTACGATCGCGTTAAGGACGAATCTTTAGCTGTTGAAGCCTCTCGCAACTTCACGAATAAACTCTGGAACGCCTCTCGGTTTGTAATGATGAACCTAGAAGGTCAGTCGCCTAACGTTTTAGGCGTTCCTGGTTCAGCAGGTGAAACGCTAGAGCTGGCCGACCAGTGGATTCTTTCTCGCTACCATCAAACCATTGAGAGCGTCCGCAAGCAGCTAGATGGCTATGGTATGGGCGAAGCCTCTAAGGAGTTATACGAATTTACCCGAGGAGACTTTTGCGACTGGTACATCGAGCTAGTGAAGCCTAGACTGTACGGCGATGGAGACACCAAGCGCACAGCGCAACAAACGTTGGCCTACGTGCTAGAAGGCATCCTCAAACTGCTGCATCCTTTCATGCCGCACATTACAGAAGAACTGTGGCACACGCTCACGGGAATAGGGGAAGAAGATTGTTTAGCCAGCCAACGCTATCCTGCCTCGGATGCGACTCAAATTGACGCTGACTTGGAGCAACAGTTCGAGCTACTGATCGATACGATTCGTACGATTCGCAACCTGCGAGTGGAAGCGGGAATTAAGCCTTCTGCCAAAATTGAGACCATCTTAAAGACAGATAGCAGCAGGGAACTCTCTACGCTTAATGCCACCCAGGACTATATTCAGCAGGTTGCTAGAGTAGACACGCTGACTATCACGCGTACCGATTTTGCCCCTGATTCAGCGCCGATAGCAGAAACATTGCTAATTAGCGAGGCCGCCGAAATTGTTAAAGAAGGCGAGGCCCAAACGCCTATTGATAGGGAAGCCGTTATTAAAAGCTCTGTTATTCAAGAGACAATGGCGGAGAAAGCTGTTGTTGTGTTGAAAGAACCGGGTCGGTTCAAAGGGATTGATGGCGATGCTACCTGGCAGCAGGTCGCCAACTCAGTTCTACAGTTTTTAAGTCAGCCCACACGCTATTTTGACAACTTTTTTGTTGACTATAAAAAGCCCGCGCTATCACTCGCGATTTTGCTGGGCGTGGGGATGACCTACAAAGTCTTGCATTCTATACTCAATGCCATTGGTGATGTCCCAGGGCTGGCAGGTCTCTTGCAGCTGATTGGACTGGGCTATAGCGTTCAATTTGGGGTGCGTAAGTTCTTAAAAGGGGAGAGGCGCGATCGCGTTATCACTGAACTCAAGCAAGCTTGGGCTGAAGTTTCGGGCGGTAATGCTAAACCAGTTGCAGCACCTGCGGCTAAGTCTATTAGCAAGCCACCCGAAGCCTTCGCAGAAACTCAGACAGCAGATACACTGCCAACCAAAACAAAGCAGACTATTGAAATGTCGCCTGCGCCTGAAGGTGTTACTGCTGCTGAAATCATCAAAGCTAATTCGGATGCAAAGCCAACGTACGACCCGAGTAAAGATCAGCGAAAAATGTTTGCCGGGGTAACGGGCACGGTGCAGGTGCTGATTCCGCTAACGGGTGTTGTTGATGTGGACGCGCTGCGAGCCAAGCTAGAAAAAGACTTGAGTAAGGCAGAAGGCGAGATGAAATCCTTTGGCGGTCGCTTGAAAAACAAGGGCTTTGTTGACCAGGCTCCGGTAGAGGTAGTACAAGGTGCAAGAGATGCCTTGGCTGAAGCTGAAAAGCAGGCCGAACTTGTGCGTGAACGATTGGCAATGCTGTAGGAGAGACTTTAGAGAATGTATGACGTTATTGCGCTTTTTAAGCCCACAATTACGGTAAAAGTAAGCGATGTGGTGGTGATTGCTGAGGCGATCGCCTCCTCAGAATCCAGTGTCACCGAAGATAAAAACTCAGTCATCATCGAAAATGGTGACGCCCAGCTCACGCTCGAATACCGCAACGGAGAAGAAGTCATTGACGAATCCGTTGAAATATCCGAGCTTTTTGACGTTCCTTGCGCGGAGTGCAATGCTCGTCTAGAAATCAACGGCTACGATCCGGAGATGGTGTTGATAAGCGACTATACCCATCTAGTTGAGCGGCTAAACAAAAATCCACACGTCATCTTGTTCGATCCGACAGAAGGCGCCTTACTAGAACCGTAAGAGATTGGCCATGGGCTATATCAGTCTAGGACGTTGATAACACCGCAAGCTGCTGCACCCTGAGCCGCATTCTCTAGAACATTATCGTCGTTCGTAATTAGCCCCACACCGCCAGCGGTCACCGCCCCAATCACCAGATCTTCGCCTAGATTACGCTTGCCCTCTTCCTGCCACTCTTCATTAGCGATATGGCAGGCCGCCCCTGCCGCCGCGCCATTAGCCGCATCATCTACACCAAAGTCATCGCCTAAAATCAATCCCGTTCCGAGGCCGACACCTGCACCTGTCAAAACGTCTTCGACTAAGCTACCGGCTCTAGCAGGTTGGACGGACATTAGCATAATGCCAACAATGCTAGCGACAACTGTGCATGGAACTGTCGCGCTACTCAAAAAATCAACAGATGGCTTTGAACATTTCATCAGTAGTAAGCTCCCTATCTTCAAATCTACAGGTTGGAATCTACGTATCAAATGTGACGATACTTAAGATCATAGCGAAGCCTTTTGAAAGCAGCTCAAAAATCCGCGAACTAGAACAGCGATCTCATGGCATAAGTCTCTTCTATTTATCGCGCCAACGCTAAAATCGCGTTTTGCCCGCCAAAGCCAAAGCTAAAACACAGCATTGTTTCTAGCGGTATTTGCTGTGCCTGTCGCACGAAGTTCAAATCGAAATCTGCCTGCTGCAAACCGACACAAGGCAAAAGCTGCTGCGCCTTTATACTCATCAAGCTCAGCGCAATAATAAGTGCCCCAGAAGCCCCTAGCGTATGTCCCGTTGCGCCCTTTGTCGCCATCACTGGCATCTCTTTTCTATTCGCAAAAATCTCTTTTATCAAACTTGCCTCCATCCGATCATTTTGGGCGGTGCTTGTACCGTGCACATGTACCGCATCAATATCACTAGGGACAAGTCCACTACGCTGCAAACATATCTCCACAGCCCGCTTTCCCATCACGTAGCTCGGAGCAAAAGAACTGACATGATGGCTGTCATTCGTAATGCCTGCTGACAAAATGCTGCCGTATATCTGAGCGTTTCTCTCTCTTGCGATCGCCCCTGCCTCCAACACCAGCACCGCTCCGCCTTCTCCCAACACAAACCCTTCCCGGCACCGATCAAACGGATAGCAGCCTGTTTTGGCCAGCGCCCCCATTTTGCGAAATCCCGCAATCGTAAGCGGTGTAATAGGTGACTCTACAGCCCCTGCAATCACCCGCTGGCACTGACCGCTGCGAATGAGGTCTGCGGCTTGCGCGATCGCCCACACCCCAGTCGCACAGGCTGCCATCGGAGCCAATAACGGCCCTGTCGCCCCAACACATTGAGCCGCCGTTAGTGCAGGCCCATGAGGCAACGCGGCTAGCCAGTCTCCCTTCACGTTTCCCTGTCGTTGCTGAATCGCCATCGCTTCCCAGTCTCGTAAGTGGCTACGGCTAGAACCAATCACAACACCACAATCCAAACCAAACCCTCTGCTCTCACCACACGAGGGCTGAGCGGAGTTAACGCCTGCATCGCGCCACGCCGCTTTTACAATCCGCTGTGTCATCTCAGTCAAAGGTTCAGGTCGTTCTCTCAATATCGCCAGCGGCATAGGCTCCAGATCTAAAAAAGGCTGGCGGAGCGCGATCGCACTCTCACCAGCCTTTAATCTTTGCCAGGTTGTCTGCGCGGTTGAACCTAACGCTGTCGTCAGACCCATTCCCGTAACAACGACATCCTGCTTACTCAAAAGCCCTACTCAGCCGTATCCTCTGCACCGGGCTGAACCAAGTTATCAGCGCCCGCTGTCACGGTCACAGACCGAATCACATCCTCTACTTGAACGTCGTCTACAACATCCATACCGTCAGTAACGTAGCCAAAGACCGCATAGTTGCCATCTAGAAAGTTCACGTCGGCTAGGGTGATATAGAACTGGGCTGAAGCGGTATTGACGCCAGATCGGGCCATGGCGATCGCGCCTTTCCTATGTGTCAAAACGGGTGGAGAAGTGATTCCAGCTTCCGGAAACGTCCGACCGTACAGTGGCTCATCCGCATCTTCTGGCAAAATCTCCAGAGGAATCATGCGCTCGAGGCCGTTTTCGTCTTCGTAGCCGCCCGTACCCAGCTGGCTAATCGGCACGTTGGGATCGGCACTTTGCGGATCGCCGCCTTGAATGACGAATGGATCAGGCGATCGCACCACCCGGTGAAAAATCGTGCCGTCGTACACGCCCTTCTGCGCCAAATCCACAAAGTTACCGGCAGTGTAAGGCGCTTTAGCCCCATCTAGCTCCACCGTAATCGTACGAGAGCCCACCATAATTTCAACGGTCGCCTTGCCGTCTAGCCTGGGCAAACCTGCCGTCAGCTGCTCGGCTGCGGGGGTAATGGCAGCAGCGACCTCAGATGTGGATGAATCGCCTGGATCGTTAACAACTGGGTTTTCGGGTTGGCTACAGCTCGCGATCAGCAATGCGATCGCCATCAACAGTCCTAACCTACGGCCCAAACGTATACCTAAAATCATATTTATGCTCCCTATGTAGTGTCTGTTAGCTGTAAATTGACCGCACAAAGCTGCCATAGCTAACCAGAAAAGGTTGCTCATTGTGTCACGAGGCGATGACCCAATTCAACGAGCAATATGCTGAAGTGCTGCGTAACTTTTGTTGAGCATTTACCCAAATCTAAAACTTAGGCCCCTGACCGACCTTCTTTTAAAGGCCTTCCAAAGGTACCTGCAAAAAGCGAGCAAGTTCAGCGCCCTGGTTTTCCAAATCCGCAAGCGCAATTGGCTGTCCTACTCTAGTTAAGGGAATATCGCCCTTGCCCTTCACCCTTAAGTAGAGCGATCGCTTAGGATTCAACCCTTCTTTCAGCTCTGCGCGCACGGCCAGTAAATCCTTCAGCGGATAGCGCAGCTCAATCTTGCGGTTCTTGCCTGGAAAGCCGCTTCTCACAATGCGAGCTTCCTGAGCACTTTTATCAAACTCGTTGTATCCACCGCCAACGTTCCAGACAATAATGAGCGTGAGATAAGTGCACAGCAGCAGCGCTGCAACACCATAAAATCCCATTGCAATGCCCTGCGGAATAAAAACGAGCTGCGCAGGCAAGTCTGAAAATGGCATCAGATTGGTATTTAAAAAGCTAGACAGTCCCGATAGGAAAAATCCAACGCCACCAATTGCGGTTACGCCCGCCCAAAAGTAGTTACTCGGACGCCGAGCGCCTAAAATTTCTCGACGAAGGATTGTTTTGCCAGGTGCTTTAGCAGAGGCCATAGCAGGTGAAGCGTTTGTTTTAGAGGCAGCCATAGTCAAAAAGTTTTAAGGATATGCCAGCAGCAACCCATTAAAAAGCGGGAACATAATAAATAGTATCTGCTCATCTCGCTATTTGGCTCAATTGCTTACGATGTCGTAGCAGAGGTTTGAAAAACAATATTAAGAAATGTTCTCTACAGCACTTGCAGGGCATTTATGAGTGAATGCCGCGTCACAAGAGGGATTTGCTGAATTTTTGCGCTTTTTAACCGGCAAAAAGAGACGGGCGATCGCCTCAAATTAGCGCCAAATATAGATATTTTTCGCTAAATAGCATTCTGAGAATTTACGTGACAGATTGTAAAAAAATGAATCTGTCTTTATGATAGGTACATGCCAAAATCCTTTAAGGCAGTGATTTTTAGCTGCCTGGTCATGGACTGGCCTGATATTTTCCCAGAAGCTTTTCTGTGGATTCATCCGCTCGTTAGTTACTGACAAAGGACTTACTTTCGCCCTTTCACGAGGGTCGCATTAAGACCAAAGACAAAGAGGATTCATTAATGACAATTGCAATGGGTAACGCGCCCGCCGCTCGGGGACGTTTCGACGTCGTTGACGACTGGCTAAAGCGCGACCGTTTCGTATTCGTCGGCTGGTCTGGTCTACTCCTGTTCCCCTGCGCCTTCATGGCCATCGGCGGCTGGATGACTGGCACCACCTTCATCACTTCGTGGTACACCCACGGCCTCGCTAGCTCCTACCTAGAGGGCTGCAACTTCCTCACCGTAGCCGTTTCTACGCCCGCTGACAGCATGGGCCACTCGCTCTTGCTGCTCTGGGGCCCTGAAGCGCAAGGTGACTTCGTTCGCTGGTGTCAAATCGGCGGCATCTGGGCATTCGTCGCACTGCACGGCGCATTCGGCCTGATTGGCTTCATGCTGCGTCAGTTCGAGATTGCTCGCCTCGTCGGCATCCGGCCATACAACGCGATCGCCTTTTCTGGCCCAATCGCAGTGTTTGTATCGGTATTTTTGCTCTACCCACTGGGCCAGTCTTCCTGGTTCTTTGCACCGAGCTTCGGCGTCGCGGCTATCTTCCGCTTCCTGCTGTTCTTGCAAGGCTTCCACAACTGGACGCTCAACCCCTTCCACATGATGGGTGTTGCTGGTATCCTCGGTGGCGCGCTGCTTGTGTGCTATTCACGGTGCGACCGTAGAGAACACGCTGTTCCAAGACGACGACAACGCCAACACGTTCCGCGCCTTCGAACCAACGCAGTCTGAAGAGACTTACTCGATGGTGACGGCAAACCGATTCTGGTCACAGATTTTCGGGATTGCGTTCTCCAACAAGCGCTGGCTGCACTTCTTCATGCTGTTCGTGCCAGTCACGGGCCTATGGATGAGTTCAATCGGCATCGTGGGTTTGGCGTTGAACCTACGTGCGTATGACTTCGTGAGCCAAGAGATTCGCGCAGCTGAAGACCCTGAGTTCGAGACGTTCTACACCAAGAACATTCTGTTGAACGAAGGTATTCGTGCGTGGTTGAGCCCACAGGACCAGCCACATGAGCAGTTTGTCTTCCCTGAAGAAGTCCTGCCTCGTGGTAACGCGCTCTAAGAAGTTCGACCCTACGCTAGAAGCTAGCCCTAAACCGCTTTCTTCTAGCGTTTTATATGGGCGTTTTATATGGGCGTTTTTATCTGAGCGTTTCATCTGAGCGTTTTCATCTGCAAGGGTACGGCTTAAGCGGTACCCTATTTAAAGACTGTTTTTTCCCCTGAAGAGGTACTCCCCCGTGGTAACACTCTCTAATAATGTTATTGGAGGCGGTCGCGACCAACCATCCACCGGGTATGCGTGGTGGTCTGGTAATGCCCGACTAATTAATCTTTCCGGTAAGCTGCTGGGTGCACACGTTGCCCACGCTGGCCTGATCGTGATGTGGACTGGTGCGATGACTTTGTTTGAAGTCTCTCACTATGTCGCTGAAAAGCCTATGTACGAACAAGGCGCAATTTTGATTCCTCACCTGGCAACGCTAGGTTGGGGCGTCGGCCCTGGTGGTGAAGTTATCAGCACCTTCCCCTACTTTGTTGTAGGTGTCCTTCACCTCATCTCTTCTGCTGTTCTAGGTCTAGGCGGTGTCTACCACGCTGTCCGCGGCCCTGAAACGCTTGAAGAATACTCCAGCTTCTTTAGCCAAGACTGGAAAGACAAAAACCAGATGACTAACATCATCGGCTATCACCTCGTCCTGCTTGGACTGGGTGCTTTTCTGCTGGTTATCAAAGCCTGCTTCCTTGGTGGCGTTTACGACACTTGGGCACCGGGCGGCGGCGACGTTCGTGTCATCACGAACCCAACGCTCGATCCTAGCGTTATCTTTGGCTATCTGCTCACGTCTCCATTTGGTGGCGAAGGCTGGATTTGCGGCGTTAACAACATGGAAGACATCATCGGCGGTCACATTTGGGTTGGACTCATTTGTATCGGTGGCGGCGTATTCCACATTCTTACAAAGCCATTTGCTTGGGCACGTCGCGCCTTGATTTGGAACGGTGAGGCTTACCTCTCCTACTCCATCGGTGCCGTTTCTCTAATGGCATTCATCTGCTCCTGCTACGTTTGGTTCAACAACACTGCTTACCCTAGCGAGTTCTTTGGCCCTACTAACGCAGAAGCTTCTCAGGCTCAGGCCATGACCTTCTTGGTTCGTGACCAGCGCTTGGGTGCCAACATTGGTTCTGCACAAGGCCCAACGGGTCTGGGTAAGTACCTGATGCGCTCTCCAACCGGTGAGATCATCTTTGGTGGTGAGACCATGCGTTTCTGGGACTTTGATGGTCCTTGGCTCGCACCACTTCGGGGCACTAACGGCCTCGATTTGGACAAGCTGAAAAATGACATCCAGCCTTGGCAGGTACGTCGTGCGGCTGAGTACATGACTCACGCACCTAACGCATCTATCAACTCTGTAGGCGGTATTATCACTGAAGTTAACTCTGTTAACTTTGTGAACCCCCGTCAGTGGCTGGCGTCCTTCCACTTTGTCATGGCGTTCTTCTTCTTGGTCGGTCACCTCTGGCATGCTGGCCGGGCACGTGCGGCTGAAGGCGGCTTTGAGCGTGGTTTGGATCGTGAGTCTGAGCCAGTATTGGCAATGCCTGATCTAGACTAATTAGCTTTATCGTCTTCGGGCGATACGAGCTAGTAGCTGAATAACGAATAAGCCTCCTACCGTTTGGTGGGGGGCTTTTCGTTGTTAGTCTATAGTCATTCGTTTGCGTGAGATATTTTATGCTTGATCAGCCTTATTATTTGCTGCGCTCAAAGTCTACAGGACAGTATTTGGTAGCGCGCCCGCCTGTCCCGGGAGGGCATCCTGAGCAGCCGACTGAGCCGTATTTGCTGCTATTTATCGCTGACTTTGATGCGCTGAGCTATTTAAATACGCATGCGGGTGAGCTAGCTTCTCAGTTTGCGATAGAGCAGGGCGATCGCAGACAGGTCAAAACAATCAGCGATCGCTGGAGCTACAAAGGCGTCGGCGTTGTGAATGATCCGCTCGTGCCTAGAATTGAGTTTATGTGCTTCTAATCAGGAAAGATTTAAAGACACAATCCAATCACCGAAGCCGTTGAGGATAAGCTGTACGCCGATGGCCATGACAAAGAGACCCAGTATGCGACTAAGTGCGTGAATGCCGCTTGCCCCTAGCCATTTGAGCAAAAGCGTGGAAGAGCGGAGGGCGATAAAAATGGTGAGTCCGATGAGCGCGATCGCGACCGTTACTGCAATTAAATTTTGTACTGTTCTGGCGGTTTCAAAGCCTCGACTGGCCTCGGCAGCTAAACCTAAGGTGACTGCGATCGCACCTGGCCCCGACAGCAGCGGAATCGTCATCGGCATGAACGAAATATCTTTCGGCTGACCCGCTTTGCCGATCACCTCTTGACTGTCTTCATCACTGAGCTTAGGCTCTGCGTTCATGGTGTTCCACGCTGCGTGAAATACGACTATTCCACCTGCAATTCGTACGACTTCGAGTGAAATACCAAAAAAACGCAGAATGCCGCCGCCTAATAGCAAAGAACTGACGAGTAGAATAATGACGTAAATGGCAATTTTTTTAGCGTATCTTCGTCTCAAGTTTTCGGGAACGCCTGCCGTCAGCACCAGAAAAATAGGAACGCTCCCAATTGGATCGATAACGGGAAAAAGAGCGGCTATGCTACCTAAAACAAAATCGAAAAAGTCCTTGATAGGCATGGATTATTCCGTAAAGATTCAGCGTTGTTTATCACTATTGAACGGGCGGCACATTGAGAAAGATACGCTGCCTGCGCGATTAGTGACCTCGGTTCCGGCTACACGCACAAAGCCAAAGCGTTCATACAGCCGTAATGCTGGATTATCGGCGCGAATGCTCAGGGAAACGCTAGGAAATTCTGAGCAAGCGACAGTCAATAGCTGTTCGAGCAGTGATGTACCGATGCCCTTTCCTCTCGATTCAGGGACAACTGCGATCGCTAGCTCCGGTGTTTCATCATCTAGATAGCCATAGCCGCGATCGCCCTTAGTCCATAGCCGCAGCCAAGCAGCACCCACCGGTTTACTATCTATCTCAGCAATGATGCCTACATCGCTAGATCTCCCCCAGCTATCTACGTACCGCATCAGCTCTGGATTGTTTCGTACAGTATCTGTTGAAGATTCGTGAGCTGCATGCTTCAGCATTACAAAGAGAACGGCCTTATCCTCACTGCTTGCGGCACGCATCGTAAGGTTATCTTGCACAATATTCACCCGATCCTACGATATTTTGGAAGTAAAGCAGTGCGATGGTCATTATTTCACCAATGGCTCGTTGCTCGCCCTTGTAAATCATAAAAAGACTTCCGCCCCCGCCCTTGCTTTTAGCAAAAGCTTGATTGATAGCGTTCAACCGCTCAGTAAGACGGCGATTCTGTTCTGAGCTACCCAAATCTAGAAACTGAATCTCTCGACGGAGAATTTCTACCCATTCCAGGTATTCAGCAATGACGAACAGAGTATTCGTAACAGCATATTTTTTAATGAGGGGTGACTTGTTGTAAGAGTAGCCCAGAAAATTCTGTTGATGAATGTCGTATAGCCGGCTCTGTAGATATATGGCTGAGCGCAACAGCGGATTTTTGTACCGGGATATTAGCGCGCTAATTTCGCGCTGTTTTGCCAGCTAATTGGTGAGCTAGAGACCTCGCTGCTGACCGTAGAGACTCAAAAAAGCGCTAAAGGCAGAAACTAGTGCAGCTATCGTAGCTGTAGTGATTTCAATTTTCATTTGAGCGCTAGTAGCGGCGGCCTTCGCGGTAGACGTACATGTTGATAGCTGCGATCGCAAAGCAAATCATAAAAATCAACAGCCGAATCCCGTAAATTGGCTCGTTAATCAACCGCCCATCTTCAAACAGCGGTGTCAGCGAGGGCTCCAGTTTTGCTAAGGCAAAGCCGCAGATAAAAGCGCTAATGGTAGAAGCCGCTTGACTAAACTTCTTAATCTCCTGGCTAGTGCTGGGCGATATTAAAAAGCCAACCAGCCAGCCGACCGCCCAGCCACATAGCCCGATCAGAACCGTTTGCGCAAAGCCAGCATCTCCTAGTTCTTTATGCACAGAGCGAGCAATCCACAGCACTACGCCAAAGATAACGAAGCCAATTAGTAAGCTAGCAAAAGAGCGGGCCTGGTTCATAAGGGCTCCTGTCGTTGAGACGAAAGGACTAGTTCATGCTAGAAATTTTGATTCTTGGATCAACGAATGAAAGCGCAAGATCTGCTAACAGGTTCCCGACAATTAGCATCACAGCCCCTAAAACAAGGCTCGCCATGATGAGGTACAAATCTTGCTTTTGAACTGCTTCTAGCGTGAGCGTGCCAAGTCCAGGCCAGCTGAAGAAATTTTCAACGATGAAGGAGCCGCTGAGTAGGGATGAAAACTCAAAGCCTAAGATTGTGATGAGTGGATTAATTGCATTTCGCAGGGCGTGTACGTAAATGACTTTGCTTTCAGGAAGGCCTTTCGCCCTAGCGGTTTGGATGTAGTCCTGGCGAAGAACGTCTAGAAGCTGGCCGCGCATGAGGCGTTGTAGGCCCGCAAAACTGGTAATGCTCAGAGCGAGCGTGGGAAGCACAAGATGCCAGAGCACATCTAGGATTTGGCCGATCCAGTTGAGGTCTTCGTGGTAAAGGCTGGTGCGACCGCCGACAGGGAACAATGGAGCGGTGGCCTGTGCGAAGAAAAGAAGGAGCAGGCCGGTAATGATAGTGGGAAAGCCTTGAGCAAAGTAGCTGAGCAGGCGGAGGATGCGGTCAGGAAGTTTGTTTTGGTTGATGGCGCTGATGATGCCCAGGGGAATTGCGATCGCCCAGGTCACAAAAATAGAGGCGGCTGATAGTAAAAGCGTGTTTGGCACCCGCTCCCACAAAATTTCTACCGCTGGCCGGTTGTAGGCAAAGCTGGTGCCAAAGTCACCTTTTGTAATCACCTGCCTGAGCCAGCTGAAGTACTGCACCCATATCGGCTTATCTAGGCCAAAGTCTTTCACTCTTTGGGCAATGGTTTCAGGCGATATTTCAGGATTTTGTCGAAAAGGCGTAAGGAAGTCACCCGGTGCGAGCTGCACGATGAGAAAGCTAAAGGCAGTGGCCAGCAGCAGCGTGATTAAGGCCTGAAAGAGCCTTTTGACAATGTACCTTGTGGTTTCGCCCAGGAAGAAGTCTCGCAGGAGCAGTCCAGCGCTGGCAATCGGCGAGGTTCGATGGGTAGACGGTGACATAGGAAAAGGCAACAGGAGTTGAGTGAAACCAATTTAGTACTGAATTTAGTACCGAATTTAGTACTGGAGCAGGCTAATGACGGGAATGCCAGCAGGTAAGTTGTCTCGACCTGCCAAACCGTTGAGCTCAATCACGAAAACAAACCCAGCAACCGTTGCGCCTGCCTTTTGAATGAGCTGGGCAGCAGCAGCAGCGGTTCCACCTGTCGCTAGCAAGTCATCAACAATGAGCACTTTGCTGTTGGGGTCAAAGGCGTCTTGATGTACTTCTAGCCGATCTTTGCCATATTCTAAGGTGTACTCTACCGCGTGGACGGCCCGAGGCAGCTTGCCGCCCTTACGGACAGGGACGAATCCTTTTCGCAGCTGATGAGCGACGGGCATCCCAAAAATAAAGCCGCGTGATTCTATGCCTGCTACGTAGTTAGGATCTAGCTCAGCCCCTTTTTCGCTGAGCTGAGTAACGGTGTACTGCAAGCCAGCTGGATCTTGTAGCAGCGTAGTGATATCTCGAAAGATAATCCCTGGCTGCGGAAAGTCGGGAATGTCTTTGATGAGGGCTTTGAGATCCATCGCGGGGCACACCGGATTCATGGTCACGCGTATCTTATCAGCCTTAGGAACGGTTGCGCCGTTTATTGCCACTATCTGCCCTATCCTTTCGGATTCTTGGCGACTGAGCCTTCAAACCAGCCTTTGCGCCAGAAGTAGTAGGACAGGGAAAGCGCGATCGCAATCATCACCGCCCAGCAGATTGGGTAGCCCCAGTAGGCTTTAAGCTCTGGCATATTCCACGGCGAAACGGACGGATCAAAGTTCATGCCGTACACGCCTACGATGAACGTTAGCGGAATGAAAATCGATGAAATCACCGTGAGGGTTTTCATCACTTCATTAGCCTTGTTACTCACTGATGAGAGATATACGTCCATCAGGTTCGCGGTAAGTTCGCGGTAGGTTTCGATAATATCGAGTACCTGCACTACGTGGTCGTAGCAGTCCTGTAAGTAAACGCGGGCTTCGGCGCTGATAAGATCGCTGCTGCCGTCGCGGATGAGCTGGTTGAGTGCGTTGCGCTGAGGCCAAATGGAGCGGCGCAGAGACATGAGTTCGCGGCGGACGCGATAGATTTTTTGTACCGTCTGCCGGGTTGGATCAAAAATCACTTCGTCTTCTAGCGACTCTATATATTCTCCATAGGCTTCTAGCACTGGAAAATAGGCGTCAATCACTGCGTCTAATAGTGCGTAGGCCAGATAGTCTGCCCCTTCGTTCCGGATGCGGCCTACGTTTTGGCGGATGCGGACGCGCACCGGATCTAGGCAGTCCTGATCGAGTTCTTCTTGGACGGTGAGCAGATAGTTTTTGCCAAGTACAAAGCTAAGCTGTTCGCTGGTGAAGTGCGGATCTTCTTCGTCAGCATCTGAATCCATCATCACCATGCGCGTGATGATCAGCACCTGGTCGTTGTAGTACTCAATTTTTGGCCTTTGAGGTACGTTGACGACATCTTCGAGCACGAGCGGATGAAGGTGAAAAACTTCGCCGAGTCGGTTCAGCACGTCTTCATTGCCGAGTCCTTGCAGGTCTATCCAGGAGATGGTGGAGCTGGTCATGTGTTTGGCGGCTTCTTCGGGCGATCGCAGCATGCGGCGAATGGCAGATTTTTCGCTATAGTCAATCAGCGTTAGCTCTGTTGGGGAGGCATCATCATCAATCACGAGCGTGCCAGGGGCCGTGCCGATTTGATCGTAGTGATAGTCCCAGTGGCGACGTTCCTCATCTTCCTCGTGACCAACCGCCCACTCGTTTTGCTTTACTTTCTTCATCAACGGTGATTCCCTAGTTTGAGCTATTATATTTTCGTCTTTGATGCTGTACCGGCAACTCTAGCGAGTTCTTCTGGCTAACTAGAGGTCACTGCGTTTAATTTTTATAAACTGACCGCTCACTTTGGTGATAGTACTCTAAGTGACTTCTCAACCTTCTTCTAAATCGTCCGGCAGATCTCGTAGCGGACTTAGGCAAGCAGTATCCGATAGTGATGCGGCTCATCCTTCAGCTAGTTCTCCCAATACTCACTCTACAAACCCTAAAAGGCCTTGTCGGGTGACCGTGACCGCACCGGGATGGGAAGGGGCGAGAACCGCGGCGATCGCAGCCGGATGCAGCAGCGTTTCAGACATGCTCGAAAAGCTTGGCAGCGGCGAACTCTCCATCATCACTAGCGATGAGATTGAGCCAGCAGTAGCGCCCGCTGCCAGCAAGCAAACGTACCAACCAGCAGCGAAAACGATTCCCCAGCACATTCACATCCACACGCCCGCCGCACCACCACCACTCAAAGAAGACGCAGACGACGGACTGCCTATATCTGGGACATCACTCCCCAAGCTGATTGTGACCGGCATTTGCGCAGCAGTTATCGTGGGGTCGCTTCTCTATATCGCTGATCGCATCATCACCATTACAACCGATGTAATCACTGGGAAAGAAAACGTAAAAGATATTGTGACGCCAAAGACAGGCGATACTGTTGCCGGTTACCCAGTCAGCGATGAATATGGCATCCGGCCTTTTCATCCTGTCACGGGTGCACCCAACGTACCGCACAACGGCGTGGATTTAGCGACACCGGTTGGCACGCCGATTCATGCGGTCGGCAAAGCTGGGGACGTGACTACAGTGAAGTGCTGGTGGGACGATGGCGGCGGGGGCTGGGTCGTTAATCAAACGGCTGAGTCCTATCCTGACTATGTGTTTCAGTCGTTGCACATGTCTAAAAATGGTTGCAGAGCAGGCAAGTCAGAGGCGGGAGAAGTGATTGCTTTTTCAGGCAATAGCGGCTTAGGTACGGGAGCCCACTACGACTTTCGTGTGAAGATAGACGGCAGCTATGTACCGCCTGCAACCAAGTACGTAGAATCGGCTATGACCGGCGAGCCACCTAAAGAATAAGTAAATCTCTCTCAGATTGTGCTGAGGGTGAGCTTGACAGCAACCAGGGACATTGCTTCCCTTCTAACTGTAAAGCCTCCGACTCTTATGAGAGTCGGAGGCTTTATTAGATCTATTGAAACTAGCCTCTAAAGGCTGGGCTGGCTATAGGCGAGCGCTGTCTTCTGAAAGCATTGTGAGCGTTCTGGCATACTCACGCAGCTCGACAGGCACAGGCTTAATGTTCCAAATCTCGTCGCAGTACTCTTGGATGGAGCGATCGCTCGAAAACTTACCCATCCGCGCTGCGTTCAAGATAGACATACGCACCCACTTGTCCTGATCCTGGTAGGCTTTGCTCACTTCCTCTTGACACTCAACGTAAGCCTGATAGTCAGCCATCACCATAAAGCGATCCTGATTTAGCAGGTTGTCAGTAAGCGGCTTAAACAGCTCAGTATCACCGCTTGAGAAGAGTCCAGAGCCAATGAGATCCATCACCGCACGAAGATCTTCGTTTTTGTTGTAGTAATCGCGAGGGTTATAGCCTTTCTCTTTGAGTTCTGCAACTTCGTGAGCCTGAAGGCCAAAGAGAAAGAAGTTATCGTCACCCACTTCTTCGCGAATCTCAACGTTAGCGCCGTCAAGCGTACCAATGGTAAGCGCACCGTTCATCGCAAACTTCATGTTGCCCGTACCCGAAGCTTCAAAGCCCGCAGTAGAAATCTGCTCAGAGAGATCGGACGCTGGATAGATCGGCTGAGCGTTGGTGACGTTGTAGTTAGGGTAGAAGATGACCTTGAGCTGGTCACGCACATCAGGGTCGCGGTTAACCACTCGACCTACGGAAGTAATCAGCTTGATAATCAGCTTGGCCATGAAGTAACCCGGCGCTGCTTTACCCGCAAAGATAAAGGTGCGTGGGGTGATATTCATCCCTGGGTTGTTCTTTAGCTTGTTGTACAGCGAGATAATGTGCAGAGCGTTGAGCTGCTGACGCTTGTACTCGTGCATCCGCTTAATTTGCACGTCAAACATTGAAGTCGGACTGACTTTTACGCCCGTTGCTTTTTCAATGCGAGCCGCCAAAATCTCTTTGTTGGCCTGCTTAATTTGACGCCACTCAGTGCGGAAGCCGGGGTCATCAGCAAAGGCTTCTAGCTTTTTGAGCTGATCGAGATGAGTCGGCCACTCAGTGCCGATGCGCTGATTGATCAGGCGAGTGAGCTTAGGGTTGCTAAGCACCATCCAGCGGCGAGGCGTGACGCCATTGGTTTTATTGATGAACTTCTCGGGGAAGAGCTGGTAGAAGTCGTTAAGGACGGTTTGTTGCAACAGCTCTGTATGAAGAGCGGCAACGCCGTTGATCGCATGAGAACCAACGCAGGCGAGGTTAGCCATGCGAACGTAGCGTCCACCGCTTTCGTCGATGATAGACATGCGAGAGAGCTTTTCGTTGTTCTGACCGAATTTGAGCCGCACGTCTTCTAGGAAGAGGCGGTTGATTTCAAAGATGATCTCTAGGTGGCGTGGCAGGAGGTTGCCAAAGAGATCGATCGGCCAGCGCTCTAGCGCCTCAGGCAGAAGCGTGTGGTTGGTGTAAGCGAGGGACTTTTGAGTGATTTCCCAGGCTTTGTTCCAATCTAGCTGGTAGATGTCTACCGAGCAGACGCATGAGTTCGGCGACAGCGATCGCAGGGTGCGTATCGTTAAGCTGAATGGTGTACTTTTCAGGGAACTGCTCAATGGTCATGCCATCGCGCAGCAGGATGCGAATCATATCTTGCAGGGAGCAAGAAACGAAGAAGTACTGCTGCTCTAGACGGAGCTGCTTGCCTTCTAGGTGCTCGTCATTGGGGTAGAGAACCTTTGAAATATTCTCAGAGACAATCTTAGAGTTGACCGCGCCGGAATAGTCGCCCTGGTTGAAAGCCTCAAAGTCGAAGGCGTCAGGAGACTCTGCCTTCCATAGGCGTAGCGTCGTCGCAGTGTTGACCTGGTAGCCCAAAATAGGCGTGTCATAAGGAACGCCTTTAACGACGCGCTCGCTTACCCACTCGACCCGGTAGTTGCCCTGCACGTCGGTATAGGCCTTTGTATGACCGCCTAGCTTGACTTGCGTAGCCCACTGCGGCCGAGCAATTTCCCAAGGGTTGCCTTCAGCCAGCCATTTGTCGGTCTTCTCAATCTGCCAGCCGTCGTACAGCTCCTGCTTAAAGATGCCGAACTCATAGCGAATGCCGTAGCCTATCGACGGAATTTGCAGCGTTGCCATCGAGTCCAGGTAGCAGGCCGCAAGGCGACCTAAGCCACCGTTACCCAAACCAGGCTCTTGTTCTTGCGCCATAATCTCAGCGAGGCTAAGGCCTAAGCTGGCCATCGCTTTTTCAATGACATCGTAAAGGCCTAGGTTGATCAGGTTGTTGCCTAAGTAAGGCCCCATCAAGAACTCGGCAGAGAGGTAGACCGCTGTACGAGACTTTTGCTCGCGGTAGGTGCTCGCAGAGCTAAGCCAGTGGTGGAGCATGCGATCGCGCACCGTATACGCTAGCGCCATGTAATAGTCTTGCAGCGTAGAAATCTCTGGCGACTTACCTTGAACGTAAAAGAGGTTGTCCAAAAAAGCCCGCTTTAGAACCTCGGGCGTCAGGCCCGTGCGATCGTCTTCCACAGTGGGGCAAGAAGGGTGCACGGGCATGGTGTTGATGTCTTTGATCTCTTTAGATTGCATAGGTCACTCAGGAGAGGATAAAAGGTGCTCGAAAATAGCGCGAATGCTTGAGGGTCAGAAGCGGAAGTGAAGGAATGAACCTAAAAAAGCAGCGGCTAAATACGATTAGCGGCTACTCGCAGATTGATGTTAGCTAAAGCACTGTCTGAAGCAAAAGGACGCGTCAAAACTTACGTCGTTCGATTCACTAAAGGGTATACGCGATTCCTTCGTTAAGAAGGAACCTATATAAAGTCATAAGATATGACCGCAAATCGTATTTTTTGATACCAGATTAAGCGTTAGAAGCCAGAGTCTGACTACCTTTAAACCCAGTAGCCCATCAAAGCAAACAAGCTTCAACGGGCTACTGAGTTTGATTGACTTTTAAGATAGGCTTTAACGCTAAAAGCGCCTATACCTTCTTCAGCCAGCTAAACATTGCCCGCAGGTCTTTACCCACTTCCTCAATCTGATGCTCTGACTCAATCCGACGAATCGCATTGAAGCCAGCATTGCCTGACTGCGCCTCCAGCACAAACTCACGCGCAAACTGACCGGTCTGAATCTCTTTGAGAATCTGCTTCATTGCCGCTTTTGTATCGGCTGTAATTACGCGAGGGCCGCGAGTATAGTCGCCGTACTCCGCCGTATTAGAGATACTGTCGCGCATCGTCGCCAAACCGCCTTCCACGATGAGATCGACAATGAGCTTCACTTCGTGCAGGCATTCAAAGTAAGCTAGCTCCGGCTGATAGCCCGCTTCTACAAGGGTTTCAAAGCCTGCCTTGATTAGCTCGCTCAGGCCACCGCAAAGGACTGCCTGCTCGCCAAACAAGTCAGTCTCAGTTTCTTCACGGAACGTCGTTTCTAGCACGCCAGCGCGAGTGCCGCCAATGCCCTTGGTGTAGGCCATCGCAATATCACGCGCCTGACCGGAAGCATCCTGAAATACCGCAAACAAAGCAGGTACGCCTTGGCCTTGCTCATAGGTGCGGCGAACGAGGTGACCGGGGCCTTTAGGCGCAGCCATCACAACGTCTACGTCTTCGGGTGGAATAATCTGTGCAAAGTTAATGTTGAAGCCATGAGCAAAGGCAAGCACGTTACCCGCTTCGAGTCCAGGCTCAATGCTTTCTTTGTATACGCTGCGCTGAATTTCATCAGGCAGCAAAATCATGATGAAATCAGCCGCTTTGGACGCATCGGCTACAGACTTAACGGTGAGGCCTTCAGCTTCAGCTTTTTCAGTAGAGCGAGAGCCTTCGTACAAACCCACGATGACATTTACACCGCTGTCTTTGAGGTTAAGGGCGTGGGCATGGCCTTGCGAGCCGTAGCCAATAATGGCAACTGTCTTGCCATTGAGCAAATCGAGGTTGGCGTCGCTGTCGTAATACATTTTGGCCATGAGGGAAACAGTCTCCTTAACTGCGGGGCTTCAGCGCTTCTGGTCTGAAGGGGGATGAATGGGGTCAGCGTTTGATCTTATCAAACAGAGGGATTGGGGGGTAGGGGAGATTACTTCACAATAAAATGTTCATCATCAAGCTTTTTCGGTTTTGACTGTTTGCCGCTTAATTGATGCTTACAAGGCAATTATCTGAATCTTATTATCCGTGCGTCTCAGAATAGACATGTTTCAAATCGTTCAACTTTGAGAACATGCTTCATAATCCAATCACACACAGACACGCTGAATATAGAATAAGTACGTTCCTTTTTTGTCTCATTCGACTTATGGAAGAATACTTTCTACAGGAGAGTACCGGCAGCTACTAAAGCACTCTTAGCAAGCTGGCCTAGTGTAACTGCCGAACTCGCGCTATTCTTCAAGCTCTCTAGAGTCTTCTGGACTGAAGCTAATTTATCAATTACTCGACTCTTCTTCGATGGCTGTGCCTGCACAGCATCCATAGCTTCTCTAACACTGTATTTCAAGTCTTTACTATCATCTAGTTGTATGTCTTCAGCCTGACTTAAGCCAGTAAGAAGTTGCTGAAGCACCTCTAGTATCTCCTCACAAGTCGAAATGTCGTTTTCGTCAGCAGAAGCGTTAGTAGTAGAATGATTGCGGCTTACTTTATTCTCTTGCCCGATTGCACTATTCGTCATATTAATAGCACCGCCACCGGTATTTATACTATTTAAGTTGCTAGACATTATGCTACCTCGCCTTTTGATCTGTTTACTGCCTGGTTGTACACAGCTCTGAGCTGCTTATGCCTGTTGAACTCAGAAGGAATCTAGATTCTCAAAGTGTTGTTACGACAACTTATTGTTTGTGCCTATAGCTGAATCGATCATACTAATAGCACCCCCTTCAGTATTGATTTGTGTCACATTATTTATCTGCTGAATAAAGGCATCCAAACTTTCAAGTGGAAGGCTTTCTTCTTCAAAAACTTTTCTTACAGTTGGTAATATTAGAGAAACAGTGCTTTTCGAGAACATAAATACATCGTCAGAATCAAATGGCCCACCACCGATTGCTCCCGGAAATTCTTGACGAATAGCTAGCATCACATTTTTTTCGTAGCTCATACGCCAGAAAAGCTTCCACCATATTATAGGGATAGCAATCAGCGATAAGAAAAGTGTAAAAGGGGTTAAAAGGAATAAAGCAATCGTAATTGCTAGCTTCTTCAATACCTTAAGCCAGCTCACGTTTCCTAGCGTATAGACATCCAGTCCAACATAAAGATATCCTCCAAACTCAAGGAATCGAACAAATATGGTTGTTCGATTCCCGTAGACGGTATCCCTAGTGATAAGGATGTATCTTCGGTGATCCCGCGTTTTCAGCGCATCTTTAACATAAACTACTGGGCGCACCTTTGCATTTCCTAAAAGGCCTTCAGAAACTGCTTGATAAACGCGAACGTAGAGCTTCTGACAGATCTCGTCAATATTGTTTTCTTTATGGTCAACTCGATAGGTGTGTTTCAGATTAAACGCACCTATCTTCAGACCGACACCATCTTCAGGAGTGCTAATCTTGAACCAGCTAGACCCAAGATTGATGACTGATGGCCGACCGATATCTTCCCAACTGAGAGAATCAAAACTGCGGGCTATTGAATCACTCTCTTGGTTGCCTTGGTTGCCTGTAGGAGTAGATGTCTGGATAACTGTAGCAGTGCTTCCTATACTTTGCGTTCTTGCTCTTTCAGAACCATGAGCTAGTATGTCAGGATTTGTTTTTACAACTGGCGTACCATCATTAGGCGATGATTGATCTTTAATATCGCTTGGAGTTGCGACTAAAGAAACTTCGTCCCCAATCTTGATCCAGACTCTAGAGTCTATCGGATACTGTGTGACAGGTCGATATTGAGAAAGAGCAGTTCCATTGATAAGAACATTGTCTTTCCCACTAATCTCTTTTACATGCCATTTATCATTATTAGAATTGAAGCTGAATTCAATGTGACTTGAAGACACATCAGAAAGATTTGGAAGGGGTAAGCTACACCCTCTATCACTACCCGCTATGTATTTTTGCCCGGGAACAAGGACATAGTCTTGATTGAGAACCTGTATCGAACTTAATTTTTTCGATCTGTCAACTTGTTCTATAGAAATTTTAAGCTGCAAGATAGTTACTTTACCCCTCGTCTGTTCGGCTTTTCTAGACTCGTTAATGCATGTAAAAACTATACCTGAGTTTTTCTAATTCTCTATAAAAAATCTAGAGAACTACTGTGTATAAACAATTCTTATCATGCATGCGCTATAGATTTCTGCATAAATTTAGTTGCTTAGCATCATTGCTTTATGACCGTCATTTTATTGTGCTCAAGCAGTGCTCAAGCTCAGATCATTCTTACATAGCATTATCCGACTTCACCTTGCGTTTAATCATTACTTTTGCTGGTCATTATGATGCTCGTAGACAAAACCCAAACATGTGATAGAAACTGGAAAGTAATCATCCATACAAATGCAAGAAAGTTGTGAAAGTAATTGAAATGGCCGCAACGATTGACGAAAAAGGGCAACTCGCATTTGATGAGTCTCTCAAACTCTCTTAGCATCGCTGTGTTCGCGTGATTGTAACTGTTGAGGGAGGTGAGCTAGATCCCTGATGTTAGGCTAACACCAGTAGTCGTTAAAAGTCTTTAGAAAGATGCACGAGACGCCAGATGGGCAAACCACATACCTTTCTCAAATGTGAGATGCGAGATGACATTAATATCGACTAGATCTTCTCGTCGCAACATGGTGCTTATTCATCACTTTTTAAAGAGGTTTCGTATAGATAAGTTTGGCTCTCAGGCATGCCTATCTGTAAAAGATTAGATAGCTAGGATACGAGGCTGATCAACCACCCAATCTTCTGTCTCACAGGCCTCTAAGTATTTATCTATCATCTGATTGAAAGCAGCCTTTGCCTGAGCAACCGTTTCAGCATCAGTCATGTTGTGGATTTTGGGTGCATTCTCAACTGAAACAAAGATGCGGTCGCTTTCAATATCCACTTCAAACTTTGCCTGATAGCCTTTGTAGAGATAAAGGTTGGTTTCCTTCATCGCCTTTATTCTCCAAAGATTTAGCTAGCCCTGGTTTATTAATAAATGCCCTAATCTGTTTTATATAAGGAGCGTGCAAGACATAGTACTCGCTACCCAAATTGCTTAAAGCTTGGGTTGCTTTTTATGCCACTCCGTCGACTGCTCGTAGGCGTACCCCGCTTCAAACAGCAGATCTTCTCGCAGGACGTTGCTCACAAGCTGTAGGCCGATGGGCATTCCGTCACTGTCAAAGCCACAAGGAACGCTCATGCCGGGAAGGCCTGCCATGTTGACTGGAATGGTCATCAGGTCTAGCAAGTACATGCTGAGCGGATCGTCTTTTGCACCCGCTTTAAAGGCAGTGGTTGGTACGGTTGGACTCACTAAAATATCGACTTCTTTAAAAGCAGCATCAAAGTCTCGCTTGATTAGCGTTCTTACTTTTTGGGCTTTGAGATAAAAGGCATCGTAGTAGCCTGCCGAAAGGGCATAGGTGCCAATCATGATGCGGCGCTTTACTTCATCTCCAAAGCCGTCGGCTCTGGTTTTGTTGTACATGGAAATTAGGTTGGGTTCTTCAGAACGTAGGCCGTAGCGGACGCCATCGTAGCGGGCCAGGTTAGCTGAGGCTTCGCAGGGTGCAATGATGTAATAGGCCGATACGCCGTAGTCGAATTTTGGGCAGGAGATCGTTTTGATATCTGCGCCTAGAGATTTGAGCTGTTCGATGGCGGCGTTTACGCTGTCGCCAACTTGCGTGTCTAGCCCATCACCGAAGGTTTCTTTGATAATGCCGATGGTGCGGCCTTTGAGGGGCTGCTGGGTGTCTTTTTTAAGAGACTTTGTGTAGTCAGGGATTTTGACGTTGAGGCTGGTGGCGTCTTTGGGATCGTGTCCGGCGATCGCACCCAGCAAAATCGCCGTATCCTCTACCGTCCGTCCAAACGGCCCGATCTGATCGAGCGAAGAGGCGAACGCGACCAGGCCATAGCGAGACACCAGACCGTAGGTTGGCTTGATGCCGACAATTCCACAGAAAGAAGCCGGCTGACGAATAGAGCCGCCCGTATCTGATCCGAGCGAAATGGGCACCTGATTGCCCGCGACCGCTGCGGCCGAACCGCCCGAAGAACCGCCTGGAACGCGGGTGATATCCCACGGATTGCCCGTGGTTTGAAATGCAGAATTCTCAGTAGAGCCGCCCATCGCGAACTCGTCTAAGTTCGTTTTGCCAATGAAGACGGCGCCTGCTTCATCGAGCCGACCGGTCACAGTGGACTCGTAGGGCGGCACAAAGTTTTCTAAAATTTTGGAGCTACAGGTGGTGCGAATGCCTTTAGTGCAAAGGTTGTCTTTTAGGGCAATGGGAATGCCTGCCAGCAAGCCAATGTCTTCACCTGCCGCAATTTTTTCATCGACGGCTTTTGCCTGAGCCAGCGCCTTGTCTGCCGTGAGCGTCACAAAGCTTTTGAGCTTGGGCTCTACGGCTTGTGCGGTGTCGAGTTGGGCCTGAGCAATTTCTACGGCTGAGCGTGCTTTGCTCGTGAGCTGTTGGTGCAACTCGCGGATGGCTGACATGGGTAGTTCCTTATTTTCCTTTGCTCCAGTTAGTTACATTAGCAGCTCTGATAGCGCCTTGAACCGTGAATATTTTGGCTTGTGTCGTGGTTCTGTGCGATCGCCCAATTTCTCAACTTTTTTACAGAGCTGTATTACAGCCGACATAATCCGGACAGAATAGGCGATTTCTATCAATGGAAGTAGATATATCTACCGATCCCCTCTTGCCAAGAGGCAGATACAGGAACACACTTGATCATGAAGTAAGGATGGCCTATTTCTTAAGCTAAGGTTTGAAGTTGTGAAAAGAGTTCTTTCAATAATCCTGGGAGGCGGTGCTGGCACGCGTCTCTACCCGTTAACAAAATATCGTGCGAAGCCTGCCGTCTCCTTAGCTGGTATGTACCGCCTGATCGATATTCCGGTCAGCAACTGTCTAAATTCAGACATTCTCAAAATCTACGTGTTGACGCAGTTCAACTCGGCGTCTTTGAACCGACACATTTCAAAGGCCTACAATTTTTCGACATTTAGCGATGGCTTTGTAGAAGTCCTTGCCGCGCAGCAAACGCCTGATTCTCCCAGCTGGTTTGAAGGCACCGCCGACGCAGTTCGCAAGTATCTTTGGATGTTTGAAGAAGCTGATGTCGATGAATTTATTATTTTATCGGGCGACCATCTCTATCGGATGGACTACGCCGACTATGTAAGAAAGCACCGGGAGAGCGGCGCGGATGTCACGCTTTCAGTCGTGCCGATCGGCTATAAAACCGCCTCTAGCTTTGGCCTCATGAAGGTTGATGAGAACAATCGCATTGTAGAGTTTTCAGAGAAGCCAAAAGGTGAAGCGCTAGAGGCTATGAAGGTCGATACCTCAGGAATGGGTCTATCGCCAGAAGAAGCTGAAGAAAAGCCCTTTATCGCGTCAATGGGCATCTATGTATTCAAAAAGCAGGTGCTCATTGATCTGCTGCGCGACCATCCTGACCAGACTGACTTTGGTAAGGAAATTATTCCAGCCTCTTCACGCGACTACAACGTGCAGGCTTACCTATTTAAGGGGTATTGGGAAGATATTGGAACGATTGAAGCGTTCTACGAGGCCAATATTGCGCTCACCGATCAGCCGAATCCTGCCTTTAGCTTTTATAAAGAAGAAGCCCCGATTTATACGCGATCGCGCTATCTTCCGCCTAGCAAACTACTCGATTGCAACATCACTGAATCGATTGTCAGCGAAGGCTGCATCTTGAAAAAGTGCCGCATTCACAAGTCGGTGATTGGCCTGCGTCAGCGCATCCATGCAAACTGCGAAATCGATCACGCCCTGATTATTGGCTGTGATTACTACGAAAACATGGATGAAAGCGGCCAGTTTCCTAGCGGAGAAAAAATTCCGATGGGCATTGGCGAAGGCTCTGTGATTCGCAAAGCCATTATTGATAAGAATGCGCGTATTGGTAAAAACGTGCAGATTATCAATAAGGATAATGTGCAGGAAGCCGAGCGCGAGTCCGAAGGCTACTACATTCGTAGCGGCATTGTCGTTGTACTCAAAAACGCGGTCATTCCTGACGGCACGATTATTTAGCGCAAGCTTCCATTTAACCCAAGCTTAGGTGATCGCACCCAATACTTAAAAAACACCATGCCCCCCATGCTTATGCTTTTGTAAAGAAGGCGCTCAAGCGTGGGGATTGTTGTATGAGCCTTGCTTTGTATGAGGGCTTCCGTACCTGATTGCGCTGTAATCGGAGACAAATCTGATATATTCACAGGCAATCGGTTTGATAGAGAAGCAAGTTAGATAGAGAAGCAGGTTTGATAGAAAACAATGGAGCCAGATAGCTCAGCCCTTGAAGGTGGTGATGATCCGTCATTGTCTCCACCACCAATAGAACCGACGCCAGCTTCGATGAGTCCGGTGGAAAAGCTACAGAGACGCTACTCCGACCAGCTCAGTCAGGAGATTGAACAGCTAGAAACTCAAAAGGCGCAGCTACAAACAGAGATTGCTGCGCTAACGAACGTGTATGCCGTATTAGAAGCAGACGTGCGATCGCTACAGCAGTCCGTAGATGAGACTGTAGACAGCAACCCAACCGAAACGGACGTGCCGCTGAAAGACGCTCGCTTAGGGACTGGGCCAAGGTTGCCAGGTGAGCCCATGGCCATCGCTCCTACCGAGCCCAAATTTACCGAGCCTTCTAAATCTGCTGAACCCATAGAGATAGAGCTGCCCATTCCTTCCACCTCAGAGCAAAGGCGGCAAAAGCGAATTCAGCGGCGAATGGAGATAGATGCACTACAGGTGAGTCCCCGTAGAGGGATTATTTTGGCTGCGATCGCCACTCTGTTAATGGCGCTTCAGTTTTGCATCGTCAGCGCGCTCAGCCAGGGCGGCAGCTGGCTAGGATTTACGATTGGGCAGCTAGGCACAGGATTTATGCCAGCTGTTGCGCTGCTGTGGCTCAGAATGCTGGTGACGGTACCGGCCTTAGCGCTGCTTGCGCCCCAGCTCTATGCAGAGACTTGGGAAGAGATTCAAGACTGGATATACAGCAGAAACCGACTGCTGGCGCTGCTGATTGCCAGCGGCGTGGCTTTGTTTTTCTCTCAGGTACTGGTTTATCAGTGCATTGGTTTACTAGGGTCTGCGGTCGGTGGGGCGCTGCTGTTTCTGTATCCCCTAGCAGCCGTACCCTTAGGGCTAGTCATTGGCAAGGCCCGCGGACTCTCTTCTCTAGGCGGGCTTGCGTTGGTCGCGATCGCTATGGGCGGCATCCTACTCATAAAGCCTATCCTCGACACAAGCGATGGCGTCATCACCGTTCAGGCACTCTGGTTCGGCATCCTTGCAGGCCTTACTTTTGGCCTCTACATCTTGCTTACAAATCTCAGCTACCGGCAGCACTGCCATCCCATTCCCGTCGGCTTTACGCAGTTTGCGACTGTCGCCGTGCTCAGCAGCGTGGTGCTGCTTGCAAAGCCCATTACACCAATGTCAATCAGCTGGCCTAGTTTTGCGCTATGGGGGCTGTTAATCGGCGTGCTCATGCTGCTGGTATATCTGCTCAACTACACCAGCCTTAGACTGATCGGCGCTCGCACCGCCATCGTGGCCGCAGCCGTGCCTGTCGTTACGCTGCTGCTGTCTTGGAGCTTCACGCCTAGGCCGTCACTTGCCATCATTCAGTGGACAGGCATTATTTTAGTGGCTATGGGGGGTGCAGCCTTAGGTCAAGACAAGCTGACCATAGCCGCTGCAAAATCTTCAAACCACGATCTCTAAAAAAATAACCCCTCAGATTTATTGTCTGAGAGGTTATTTTTCATAAGGACGGAGAGAGAGGGATTCGAACCCTCGAACAAGTTGCCCCGTTACAGCATTTCCAGTGCTGCGCCTTCAACCGCTCGGCCATCTCTCCATCTACAGTCCGCAATGCGCTCCTTTAAGTGCTCCCGTAGGTTTCTCCAAGGCGTGCATAACAGCTTTGCTATCGTATCAGAGATTGTGCGATCATTGATAAGCCCTCTCGATAGTTTTAAAGCGGTTTTATGGCACAGACCTACAGTATTCGCATTCACGACCGGCAAAAAAATAAGTCTTACACGGTTCAGGTACCGAGCGATCGCTATATTTTGCAGGCCGCTGAGAACCAAACTGCCGATTTGCCATTTGCCTGCCGTAATGGAGCCTGCACAACTTGCGCGGTGCGCGTGCTCTCCGGCGAGCTAGAGCAAAATGAGGCGATGGGCCTATCGCCCGACTTGCGAAAAGAAGGCTACGCGCTGCTGTGTGTGAGCTACCCGCGCAGTGACCTAGAAGTGGAAACGCAGGATGAGGATGAGGTGTACGAGCTTCAGTTCGGACGATATTTTGGCAAGGGCAAAGTGCGGTTTGGGATGCCGATTGAAGATGATTAGTGCCGGTGGGCTGCCTTCAACGGGTGCCTCTGCGTGCGATCGCCTTCTTTGGGTTCACTTCCTTCCACTGCTGCGATCGCCCTCGCGTCTTATAGCTCAGCACAGGCCGCAGCACTGCCAGCACCCGAATCAAATTCGCATCCACCATATCTTGAATCACCACATCAATATTTTTATAGGCCTGCGGAGCCTCCTCATAAATCAGCGCCTTATCCTCACAAACAACAAGCCCCCCCAAATCCGTCTTTAAAAAATCATCAGGCCGATACTTTCCAGACAACCGACCTTTCACGTCCGAACGAATCCACTTACGCCCCGCCCCATGTGCCAAAGAGAACGCACTCTCAATTTGTTCTTTCTCTACCGGCTGCACCAGATAGCTATAGGTTCCTCGAGATCCTGGAATCACTAACGGCCCTTCATCTGAAGGCGAAGCCCCCTTGCGATGCAGCCAGTACATTACGCCATCAACTACCTTAGGCGTCACCGTATTGTGTGAAACATCAAATACTTTCTGTTCACTGGTGCCTAATGCCGAAGCAAAACGATGCGCAATCAGTGCGCGATTTGCCCTCGCCCACTGCAAAGCCTGATTGTGATCTGCAACATATTCTGTTGCTTCAACACTATCTTCCTGAAGCCCACTATCTCTAAAGCGGTCAATATGGCCTCGTAAAATTGCATGGCCTAACCCACGAGAGCCAGAATGTGCGAGCAAGTACAGCCGCTTTTTATCAATGCCTAGCGTCGCGCAGGCCTCTACATCGTGAATCGTCTCAACCTGCTGCAATTCGGCGAAGTGATTCCCACCGCCAATAGTACCGATAGACTCGCGAAATAAGTCTACGGGCAAATCGTAGCGCTCTAGCCAGCGCTCAGCATCACCTTCCCAAGGCGCATCGAGATAAAGCTTAGCGGCCCACTTCTCTAGCTTCAGCTTAGAAGCCTTCAGATCAGTGCGCCATAGTCCCATGCCACAGCCAATGTCATTGCCAACTAGCGCAGGATACAGCCACCCTTCTGATAAAAAAGCAGCCCCAATCGGACACCCTTTCCCTGCATGTAAGTCTGGCAACCCGACGGCTCTTTTTACGCCTTTTAGCTTTGCAGTGCTCTCTAACTGTTGAACCGCATTGCCTTCAATCCAATTGCTATCTGACGCAATCACACGAACGACTGCATCACTTGAAGAATCCAAAATGCCCATGGTTTTCCCATATCTAGTTTAAAGTTGTTGGCCTTAGAAAAGTGGCCGAATAAAACCGTCAATCCGTTCAGCAAAAGAATTGCTCGGACTGGAGATACAACCAAACGATGGATATGTGAACGCAAGATCCGCCGAGTGGCTATCTGATAGTGTTACGTGAGTTTTGCATGGGTATGACTCCGTTATTGACTAAACGATAGCAAACCTTAAAGACTTTCGCTATGTGAGCCGACTATGGTTGGGCTGTTGCAATGCCAAGCTTTATGCCGCTGACCTGACGCAGCTGATCCATCGCGGTCACGACGCGCCCGTGTGCTGTGGCTTCATCGGCGCGGATGGTGACTAGTATGGGTTGGCCGTCCGCTAGGTCTGTTATTTCGGTGGAGAGGTCTGCGATCGCTACAGACTGATCGCCTAAAAACAGTTCGCCTTCAGCCGAAATAGTTAAGGTCACATCTATCTGATTTTGAGGTGTTGCCGTAACAGCCTGAGGCAAATTGACCGGCAGACCTTCAGCTTTGGTGAGGTACAGCGTAGATAGGATAAAGAATGCCAGAATCGCGAAGATCACGTCAATCATTGGCAGGATGTTGACGCTAGGGCGCTGAATGTCGGTGTCTTCTGGTAGGCGCATTCGTGAACAGTGGCCGTTGGTATACTAGCTGTTATGGTATCGCGCTTAGTTTATCGTGATGGGAGAACGCTCATGATGACAGAAGAAGAATTAAAACACTATTCGCAATATATTGACCGAGAGCGACTGGAGTATATGGAGCGCCAAGGGGCACTTTTCGAGGAAGCTAAGCCTGCTCTGGTTGAGCAATATCTCGATGAGTACGTTGCTTTTGAGGATGGGCGGATACTCGACCACGATGTCGATGGGCAGCGTTTGGCGGAACGAGTGTATGAGAAGTATGGCTACCGCGACTTACTCATGCAGAGAGTGAGCCTGCATGAACGGGTTTATTCGGTAGGTGGATGTCGGATGCCGCGACAGCCTTTGACTTAATGTGGTATCCCTATCAGGCTATCTCAGAAAATCCTGCGGTTCCGCTTGCACCTATCTTAAAAGTTGCACTGCTCAGCCCAATGCAAGACAATACCCGTGTTTATGAGCTAGATGCGCTATTAGATACCGGCTCAGATGTAACTTTGATTCCACTAGAAGCGATATCAGTTTTACGATTGTCTATATTGGCCGATAGGGTGCCAATTGTTGGTGTTGGTGGTGGAACGACAATAGGTTTTCCTTGTCGAGTGAATCTTCAATTTGGAGAAAGGACGTTTTCTTTGACGAAAGTCGTTGGCTGTGAAGCCGCGGCAATTGGTGTAAAGGGCCAGATGATTATCGGTAGAGATATTTTGAATCAGTTCTGTATCAAGTTTGATGGAAAGCGACAGCGTTTTTCGTTTGAGTAGAGCGATTTGTCAGAAGTGGTCGGCACAACTCCACGAGGGTGTAGGTTGCCGGCCACTTCTGACAATTTGATTTGGGTCTTTTCTAAGCACGAACGAGCCATCTTGCGAATGCTCTTCAACTTTATCCTCGACAGCTTAATACACGAAGCCGGAGGCAAACAGCACAACGGTGAGTACGCCCACTAAAACCATTAAGGCTTTACCAGCATCCCAGCTGCCTTTCCAAGAATATTGAGACTTATCTTTTTCACTCATGGTCAATTATCCACGCAACTTTACACCGCTTAGCATAGAGTGAAGGCGATCATAATTCATCCGCCTTGGGGATGCTTTTTAGTTTTTACAGCAGAGACATTTGCTGACCTTGCTTTTCATAGTAAAACTGCTCTACGCCCCAGCGGCGATACATCGGATTTTTGCCCTTAAAGGAAAGGCGCGTCTCGACTTCGGCGGCGTCTAGCTTTATCTGCGCGTCTTCCTTGCGACAGTTCAAAATTTTGGCGGCGTCCTTGAGGCGAATCCACTGCTGACCAAAGCGCTTGAGGAGGGTTTCGTCGTCTTCGTTTTGAATTTGGGTGAGCAGCAGTTCGGCTAGGAGCCAGCAGGCTTTGGTGTCGGCTTCGGCGCGGTGGGAGGTGCTGATGTCGAAGTTGAAATGTTTGATGAGGTTGGGGAGCGATCGCGAGGGCAGATCGGCCAGGAGCATCCGCGAGAGGATGACGGTGCAGAGTTTTTGCAAGGGGGGCTTGTAGAAGCGGGTGCCGAGGCGTTTGTATTCGGTGCGAATGAAGGCGTAGTCGAATGAGAGGTTGTGGGCGGTGAAGACGCGATCGCCTTCTGCTAAAGCAGGCAAACACAAAGGCCAAATTTCCTCAGGCGGCGGCGAGGGATACACCATCTCCGGGGTGATACCGGTAATTTGAGTGATGAATTCAGGAATCTTCACCTTGGGATTAATCATGTGCGTCTCCTGATGCTCAATGCCGTTTTCGAGGCTGGCGTGCAGGATAGAGACTTCGATGGCGCGGGCGTTGTGGCTAAGTGAGCCGGTGGTTTCTAGGTCTACGACGGTAAGGGGAGCGTGGCTGACTTCGCGGTAGTAGGCAAGCAGCTCTTTGGAAAGAAGGGCGGATTGGCCCTGGTATTTTGCGGCGTGGGCAACCATGGAAGCGGGGGATGAGGGATGGAGTGGGTAACGATTACTGCTGTGATAATCTTTTCACTGCTTTGCCGCCTAGCATCTCATGAATTTTGGTTAGACGACTCGGAATTTCGGTAGCGTGGGGGCTGTTGCGGAGGCTTTCGGTGAGGTCTAGGTTGGCGAGGTTATCGGCGCGGTTGCCGGGAAACCAGTGGCTGGCGCCGCCGAGGAGGTTATAGCGGGCCTGGGCGTATTCGGTCATGTCGAAGGCTTGGGCGAGGTTGCCTAGCCAGAGGGCGATCGCAATGTTTACATTCCCCGGTGTCGCCTGAATGTCGGGCAGTCCTTTTTGCCAGGTGCGATACCAGTTTTCGCCTAAAGTTGCGATCGCGCGCTCCTCCAGCTTCTCCAAAATCGGCGGCAGCACCTCATCCGCCTTCTCAACCAGCGGCAGCACTTTCATATGCTCGTCAAAATCTTCAGGCTTAGATGCTCCTAAGCTCAGCGTGTGCACCTGCGGATGGCTCAGGCAAAACAAGTCGTTGAAAACCATTGGGCTTAGCGGCTTGCACAAGTCAACGAGTCGCTGCGGTGGCGCGTACAGATGTCCGCCTTTGTCTGAAGGGCTGATGATAAAGACGCCCATATCGCGTTCGGTGGCGGCTTCAATTGCCCGCCAGTTGTCTTGAAAAATGTAGTACCAGTGAACGTTAATGTAGTCGAACTGATTGGTTTCTATCGCATCGACCAGCACCTGCGTGGGGCCATGGGTCGAAAAGCCGATGTGGCGAAGCTTTCCCTGAGCCTGCAATCGCTTAGCCACTTCCATGCAGCCGCCAGGACGCGCAGTGTTTTCTAACGTTTTGGCGTTATTAATGCCGTGGAATCCAAACAGATCGATGTAGTCTACGTTGAGGTTATCTAAGGACGTTTCGACGGTTTCTAGGAAGTCTTTGGGGTTGGCTTTGGGCGAGACTTTAGTCTGAATGATCAGGCGATCGCGCTCAAAATTTGGCAGTACCTTCCCCAGCTGAATTTCAGACGTGCCATAGCCTCTAGCTGTTTCAATATGATTGATACCCAGCTCTAGCGCTCGATCAATCGTCGCGGCTAAATTGTCCTGATTTTTTTGAGGAATATCCTTGGGTTCTACGTCTTGCCAGGAATGCTGATAGCGCATCCCCCCGCAGGAGAATACGGGCATCTGTAGTTCAGTACGGCCAAAGCGGCGATAGAGCATTCTATAAAACGGTACATGGGCGGCGGATCTGTTTGATTGTAGTCAATGTTTACAGCGTTTTGCCGCAGCGCTTGCTTTTGCAATCAAAACACGTCTGAGAAGTTGGCTCCAGCGGTGAGATATTGACCACTCGATTGACGTACTGAGCAGCCTAGCTTTGAGCATTAGCTGAAACTCAGACCAGCCTGCTGAGAGATAGGCGGCTCAGCTTCGAGGCAATCCAAGTCCTGAACAGACTGCTGCAAAGAACAACAGATACAGACGACAACACTCCATCTCGGTCAGCTTGGCTGTGTAATCACAAGCTTTTGAAGCACAGCGTTACTAGGCCATTTCGCTTCACGTAGCCTTCAGCATCGCTAGCGCATTATACACGACAGACGCAACCAAACACTGAGCAAGTTCTGCTGCAACGAGTGAAGGACTCATAATAGACATCCTAAAAAGATGAGTTGATAGCAGTATGCGATCGCGTCTGAGTCTCTGGCGACATCATCCATCGGCCTCACTACATCCCTTTTCAACACTATGAGATGGGCGACATAGCCACGTCGTAATGATTGCTATCTGTTAAGTTTTGCAGGCCAAAAGATACAGACGCCGCATGGTTTAAGGGGTGTTCTTGACTGATTCAAACTGTCTACTCACCCTTTGGGCAACCGTATTGGAGATAACGCCGTCGTTCAGTAAGCGGGCGATCGCCCTTTCCCGCCCAGACTCTGCTACCTGCATCGCAATCCGCCGTTCAAACTTATGGGCAGTGGCTGGATGCTGTTTGGCGCTGCGGACAATTCGCCTTTGAGCCGCCTGATGTCCGTCGCGATAGTACTGTATGCAGCTTTGAAAAAGGTCTTGGTCGTCTGCATGGCCACCTGTATGGCACTGATGGTGAAGCGTTTGCAGCCGTTTGATCACCTGAGAGTGACCTGAGCGATCGCCAAATCGCACTGATAGAGCGCAGAGAACTGCTGAGTATTTGCGCGATCGCGCCACGTTTGCATGGGTAGTAATCGCTTAGCCCATGCCGTCCCCACCATTTCGATGCGCGTGGTCAAAACGCGATCGCCTGCAACCACGTCGCCTCTCGCCGCTGCATGGGGTCAGTTTCCCTGTCATTCCACACACCGTGCAGCTGCCTTTGAGCCTCATCTAGCGCCTGCCTTACCTGATGGCTGATCTGATCAATCTCGGCTCGATACTGCTCGCCTTCCAAGCTCAAATCACTGAGCGCCTTTAAGGCTTTGTGATTCGCTGTCACCGTTGCCTCTGCGGTTTCTAATCTATCCAGCACATAAGACTTGTTGAAGCCGAGCCAGTTGAGCAGCCCGCCCATGGTTGTCCCTGGCACCAGCAGGGTAAATAAGGTGAAAACGGCCACCGTGCGCGACAGGAGAACCGCTGCGATCGCCACTCCCAGAGCAGTCAACAATATCCCAATTTCCTCAACCTGTATCAGCACCTGAGCGCTCGCAAGTCCCACCAGCAAAAAGATCAGGCTGTTTGTCAAAAAAGAGAGATATTCCCACAGCTCATGTAAAAACTGCCTGGACTCCAGCTTCAGCTGTACCGACACAATCCAGCTCGTTACCATACCTGCGCTCAGGACGGCAATGACGCCTGAGAAGTGCAGATAGTGCTCAGCCAAGATAAACGTACCAAAGGCCAAAATGGCCGAAAGCGTCCCCTGGATAAAAGAATTACGCCAAGCGGCAATCAGTAAATAACTTGTGAGCCACGCCAAAATTGCCCCGACGACAATCCCGCCAAAGAACGAGCTAAAAAATAGCTGTAGTCCTTCAAGCGCAATATTATCAGTCTGCATGGCTCCTGCTGCCATGATCAAATTGAACGTGACAATGGCCGTCGCATCATTAAACAAACTCTCTCCTTCAACCAGTACCACCAGCTGCTTAGGCACGCCCAGCTCTTTAAACAACGCAATGACCGCTACCGGGTCAGTAGCCGAAATCAGCGCGCCAAACAGCAAGCTTTCCTGCCAATTAAGCGGCGTAAGCCATACCATTACAACGCTAACAATCCCTGTGGCAATCAGCAGCCCAGCCGTTGCTAGAACCAGTACCGGGGTGATGTTTCGTAGCAGCAACCTAGCGTTGAGCGTCAGCGCCGACTCGAAAATTAGCGGCGGTAAAAAGAGAAATAAAATAGACTCGTGAGAGAGATTTAAGCTGGTTAGGGCTTCTATGCCTGGAATGCTCTTGCTGGTGAACCCCAGCGCAAGGCCGACAATAACAAGTCCAATAGTGTAGGGGAAGTGAAGCTTACGCAGGGCGATCGCACTTAAGCAAGCCACCAGCAGCAGCCCTAATACCGTCGTTTGAAACGTCAGCAGCGAAGATTCCATAGCCGTCACCTCAGCCGTACATCTCGAACACCCCGTAGATCCTACTAGCATCTTCTATGACATTTGTGAGAATTCGATAGGCGATCGCGTATGCGGGCGCCACATCTTTATTTCACTGTCACCAAAAAGCCGCAAATATTCGGTGGCTCCACTCAGTTCATGCCCTGTCCCCTCGGGAATTCTGGAGAGGTGTTCAACCCTTCACATATTCTTTCACTATGGTTCAGTCTGCCTCTATCAACTCGGCATCTCGCAGTGGCAAAGGTATGTTGGTGGTGATCGATCCGGGCGTTAAGGATTATGATTTGCTGGCTCAAGGTGTGTTGTCAGGCGCTGAAGTGCTGGTGCTAGACGGGGGGGAAGATGCGATCGCTCAAATTACCACGGCCCTACGCCGCTCTGTGGTTCCTTTTAGCAGTCTTCACCTTGTCGTTCCTGGTTCCCCTGGCGCGCTGCACTTTACCAGCGGCGACCTCAGCCTCAAAACTATGAAAAGCTACGTTAAGCAGCTACAGACGTGGTTTGCTGTCGATCCAGAATCACCAGCGTCAGTCGCTAGAGTGTTGGAGCCCAAGCTTTTGCTGTACAGCTGTCAACTCGGCGTCGGGCAAGCAGGCACAGAATTTATCGATACGCTGAGCTGGCTAACAGGGGCAGCCGTATCGGCTTCAAAGACGCAGATAGGCAAAGGAAACTGGAACCTAGACGGTCAAGACGCTGCCCATCTCGCATTTACGCCAGCAACTCAACGTGCTTATGAAGGCGTGCTGGCCTAACACTTAAAACTCTCTATCACGCAAATACCCGTCTATGATGATGGGGTTGCGAGTATTGGCCGAACGTTGTGATGCGTCTACTAATAGGATTGTGCTTGAGTGCGCTGCTATGGACACTTAGCGTATGTTTCCTGCCTTCAACAGCGATCGCCCAGTCAATCGTGGCTCAATCTAGTTTGGCCCAAAACATCGTTCCACCTACTGAAGTCCTCTCCCGACTGTTTACCGAGCCCGAGCTAAAAAGGGAGTGGTTTGCAGACTCTTTTCTCGCTCAAATTTCTCTTGCTGAAATCTCTCAAATTATTCAGGGTATCGAAGGCAGCATCGGTGACTACCAAAGCATAGAAGATGTTGATAATGGTTTTGTGCTCACCTTCGAGCGTGGCACCGTGCCCACTCACTTAGCTGCTAACGCGCAAGGGCAAATTACCGGGCTTTTGTTTGAGACGCCTCAGCTAGAAGTTTCTGTCGAAGAAGCTGTCTCTGCGCTATCGACACTACCTGGTGATGTGCATATTTTAGCGAGCCGCAATGACGAGGAAATCGCGGCAGTCAATGCCGATCGGCCTCTAGCCGTGGGTTCTACATTTAAGCTGTTAATCTTGCAGGTGCTCCGCGAGCAAATTGCCGCTGGGCAGCGTAACTGGGACGACGTTATTCTTTTAAAAGAAGACTGGAAAAGCCTGCCAAGCGGCTTTCTGCAAACCTGGCCAGAAGGCTCTCAGCTCACTATCGAGAGCCTGGCTACGCTCATGATTTCTCAAAGTGATAATACAGCCACCGATCATCTGTTGCATATCGTGGGTCGCGATGCTGTAGAAGCCCTTTCTCCTCGGAATCGACCTTTCCTCACCACGCGAGAAGCCTTTGTACTTAAAGATCCTGCTAATCTCAGCGTGCTTAGACGCTGGCGTCGTAGTCAGGAGAAGAAAACGTTTCTTTCGGCATTAGCCGCCCTGCCCCTTCCTTCAGCTGGCATATTTAACGATGGCCCTCAGTCGCTGGATGTGGAGTGGTTTTTCACGGCTCGCGAGCTCTGCAAGGCGATGAATGAAGTTGCCGATTTACCGCTAATGAGCGTGAATCCTGGACTGGTTGACCCGAGCAGCTGGGAAAAGGTCTCCTTTAAAGGTGGTTCTGAACCCGGTGTAGAGAACTTTACGACCCACCTAATCGATAAAAACGGTGACAGGCTGTGCGTGAGCGCTACCTGGAACAACAAAGCAGGAATTGATGAGCTGAATTTTTCTACGCTGTATCGAGGCTTGATTGAGGGGATGCGCGATCGCTCTGAGTCGCCTACAACAGCCTATTAAACGCGCAGCGACATCTACACGATTCTAGTAGCAACAACTCTCAGCCGTCGATAGTCAGCAACCCATTCATCGGCCTGGTACAGCTTACTAGCTTCTTTTTCTACAGCTTCTACAACGCTCACCCATTCAGACTCTTTTAAATCGCTGAAGAAACGCTGCCCAAACATTTTTAACCACCCGGCAAGTCCTGCTTTGCCCAAAGGCGTAGGCCGATTGAACAAGGTTGCAAACGTCACTTCTAAACCTGAAGCCTCAAGCAGCGTCGTATATTCGCCAACGCTGGGAAAATACCAGGGGTTGAGATCGCTGCGACCGCTCACTTTCTCTAGCGCGGCCAGAATAGTTTGAACATTACCTTTGCCGCCTAATTCGGCTACAAACCGTCCGCCTGGTTTGAGCGATCGCACAATACACCCAGCCGCAGCTTCTGCTTGCGCCACCCAATGCAGCGCAGCGTTAGAAAATACGGCGTCTACAGGCGTTTCTAGCTGAAAGTTAGCGGCATCTGCGACTTTGAACGTGAGATGTGGGTAGTTGGTTTGAGCTTTGGTAATCATGGCGCGATCGCTATCAATACCTACAGCCTTTGCACCACTTTCAGCTATCTGCTGCGTCAGCTGCCCCGTACCACAGCCCAGATCCAAAATGTGCTCCCCTGCCTGCGGATTTAGCTGTGCTAGTAAGCTCTCTCCGTTCCGCCAAATGTAGCTAAAGTCGTCTTGATAGTTAGTCGCATCCCAGCTCATATCAATTCACGCTGCTTGGAAAAAATGTGTCATTCTATGGCCTAAAAATTCTATGGCTTAAAGTATGTTGTAGAACTCATGATGTAGAGCTTGCCAGCTGAGCTTTAAGCTGAAGGTCAAAGACCACTTCAAACCATTCTTTTTTAAAGTTGATATTCCACAGCTCAAGCTCGCAGGCATTATCGGCTCGAACAGGTGTGATGTTCAAGGTGATGGTTTTAGATTTAGGTTCGTATTGAGTGCTAATGGTTTCTACCGCACCACTGCGGCCTCTGTCTAAGGCAACGGCAATTCGTAGCATTGCGCCTAGCTGATCAACAATGAGCCGTTCACGCTTAGTCGGCAAGTTGTTGTATCCCTCATGTCGGCGCTTGGGCTGGCTTTTGCGATGATAGCGAGCGATATTGGCGATAATTTCAACTTCTGTTTCAGTGAAGCCTAGCAGGCCACCGTTACGGATGAGGTAGTAAGAGTGCTTGTGATGGGCGGAATGGCTAATGTAGTGGCCACTGTTGTGCAGCATGGCAGCAGCCCATAGGTATTCTCGCTCTAGAGGACTGAGATCGTGGAGCATAACTTGAGTTTGATCGAATAGCTCAAGGGCGAATTTGGCCACGCGATCGCCATCCGCCTTGTACTTACGCGCTAGCTTTCTGACAGACCTATCCCGCACTGAGTCCTGAAACTCCATGCGATCTTCAATCAGCCCGTTTGTCAGCATCCAGTCTACGACCACGCCTTCTCTTAGCGCTCGCTCGCAAATTCTCAGCTGGTCTAGCTGTAACAGTTCCATTGCCGTATGCAAAATCACCGCACCCGGCACAATAATTTCAGCACGCCTGTCAGACATACCGGGAACGGCAAGGCGCTGATGGTAAGACATTTTCCGCAGCCGGTTCACCCAATGCGTAAGCTCATCGAACGCAATCCGATAGCCGTTTAGCGGATCGGGCTCTACGCCGGTTTTGTCCATCGCTGCCAAAATAGCTAGGCACTCTATCGTGCCAGATGTGCCAATCATCCGCAGCTTTTCGTCCGTATTGTCGTCTTTATAAAGCCGCTTAGCGAGCTTTCGCTTGAGCTGATCGGTCGTAGGCTCCAATACGCCACGAACGTAGGCTTTTAGATAGTCGTACTCTTTCCTACTCAGCGGGTCGGAAGAGACAAATTTAGCAGCAAGACGAACGGCACCTACTTTACTGCTGCTCAAAAAGTCCGGTGGGCCGCCGCTGCCTAGAATAATCTCTGTAGAGCCGCCACCAATATCAATCACAGCATGAGGCTTACCTTTTAGCTCCATGCCAGAGATAACGCCCAGATAGATCCGCCGCGCCTCTTCTGTCCCAGAAATAAGGTTAATAGAAAGCCCGACTTCTTGCTTCACGCGGTCGATAAAGTCCTGTCCGTTCGCCGCTTCTCTAACGGCGCTAGTCGCAACAGCCACGACATCATCGGCGTTAAATCTGCCTGCAACCTTCATACACCGCTTTAGTGAGCTAATGCATCGGCTCATCGCGTCTTCCGTTAGCTCGCCAGTGCCTTCGCAAAACTCGCCCAGGCGAACGGTGTCTTTCTCTTTGCCAATAATGTTGAACGATGGCAGCGCTGCGTCTATGCTGGCGATCACCATATGGACAGAATTGGTGCCAATATCTATCGCAGCCAGTACAAACTCCTGACGGCCCGTTTCCCTGAGGCGGCTCTGTAGCTTGAGAGAAACGGGCGTATGAGCTAAGTCCTCAGCAGATGCTAGGCGCTCTACTGCGATAGTATTGACCATCAATTTGCGCAAAAACACTGTCTACATTTTCACCTTATCCTACCGCTCAGGTGCCCTTCTTCGTTAGGCGGCCGCGAATTTAGCGCGAATTTCTTCAGTTCGCTTCCGGTTAACGCCAAGATCCGATTTGCCTAGGCGAGCAGCCGTGCGTGTGTGGATTACAGATTCGCCAGCGGGGGCAAAAAACTCTACGTCGTCCACAAAGCCCATGAGCTTGCTAGAAAATTCGGCGTAAAGGTAGTCGTCGGTGACTTGATTAATAGTGGAGCGCTCCATGCCTTCAATGATTTGCTTGAGATTGGCGATCGCCTCCTTAGCAGAACCTGTATAGGGAAACGGGGCGATCGCATGTTCAGTATCCTCCGCAGGCGCTTGCGAACACACGCAGTTTGGCGTACTTGGGCAGCTTTTTAGCTGACCGTTAGTGACACCTAAGTCTGTAGGTGGCGTACCGGAAAAAGAGAACAAAGACATGGTAGAAGTCCAAAAAAGTTTATTATTAGCGCCTCTAATTCTTCAGAGGCTAGCGACTGTGCATAGAAGGCAATCGATACCACGGCAGGTGCGGGTACTGATGGTGCTCCCAATGATAGTCGAAATGGTAGCAGCTCAAAAACGACCACAGCGGTAAGGCCTTAGAGCTAACCGCCCGGTGCGTATTGGTATGCCCGCCCGCTGGTCGCTTGTGCGGACGATAGGTGCCAAAGTAAAACAGCTGCCAGGAGCTAATTGCCTGAGGCAGTAGCCAAAACAGCACTGCATTTAGTATGGGCACATGGAATATCCAAATTAATGGATAGAAAAAAGCAGACATTCCCCAGAAGATAACCCAGCCCTGACCGCCCTCTACATAAGCGCGCATAAACTTGAAGTACCACGGCCAAAAGCTACCGGGGTAAAAGTCAGGGTCTGTTGACTGAGCGGGCGTGCGGTGGTGCTGATGGTGACAGGCCTGCATCTGGTCGAAAGACAAAAAGCTGTAAATGCGTAGAATAGCGCGACCCGCTAAGTCGTTTAGCTTTGGATAAGCCGGTGCCAGGGTTCCGTGCATGGCATCGTGAGCCAAAATAAACAGCCCCGTGTGCAGGAAAGATCTAACCAAGATGACAATAAGTACGCCAATCACAGGCATCATCTCTACAGCAGGCAGCACGAACAGGCTTCCGTAGGCGGTCAGGCCCCACAAAAGTAGGATAATTGTCGCAATAGAAAGAGAAACAAAAGACTCTTTGGTCAACGTAGCCGAAAAAGCGCGAGCGGTCATGAAGAAAGAGACTCTGTAAGATGAAAGAAGCTAAAGCATCTTTTGAACAATAAGCTGCTTTATGTAGATCTGTTAAGAACACACCCTCACACAGTACCAGGGATGCTTAAGTAGCAAACCTTTCTAATGAGAGATAGCGACCCCTCTATACCGACTATTTTTGTATGCAAAATTCTTCTCAAGACAAACCGTCTCAGGCCTATCAAATATTTACACAGCAGTTTGACAGCGCTGTGTTAGGCACCGTGAGTGATGACGGACTCCCTCAGGCGAGCTACGCGCCCTGTGTTATTGACGCGGCTCGTAATATTTATATATTTGTAAGCGGGCTCTCTGCGCACACGCAAAATTTAGCGGCGACAGGTAAAGCCAGCGTCCTATTTATAGAAGACGAGGTCAAAACGCAGCAAATATTCGCCCGTAAGCGGCTGAGCTACGACTGTACGGCTAGCTTACTAGATAGAGATGATGAGCAGTGGGCAGCGATCGCCCAGCAGTTTGAATCTCGCTTTGGCAACATTGTCGAAGTTATGAAAGGCCTATCCGACTTCCGTATTTTTCAACTGCGTCCGCACGGTGGCCGCTTTGTGATGGGATTTGGTCAGGCCTATGACGTTGATCCCAATGACTTAAGCAAGCTTATTCACGTAGGAAAGTCGTAAAAGCCAAACACGTACATCAAATATAACTATCTTTTCTCCACGCCAAACTCTCTCATGGGGACACAAATGCTCAAGATCCCATGAGAGACTTCATCCGCAAGCCTTAGTCCTATATCTGCCTAAGGTCAAGGCCTAAAATCTATGCTTCTTCGTCTTCTTCCCAGCAGTCAACGGCCAGCAGCTCTGCAATAGTATCTTGCGTGGTGAAGTCAAAAGCTTCTAGCTCAGCTTTCCAGTGGGGCCACTTGTCGCCGAAGATGAAGGCGATTTTCCACAGGTGATCGCCCGGGGAAATCGCCTTGGTTTCGACCAGCGATCGCACTTTTCGCTGAAACTTGTCCATAGGATGGGCAACTGCTGAGTCATTCAGCGGCTTAGCCGTCATTGCGTTTGTCATAAATTCAGTTGTGAGAATATTGTTGTTGGTAAAAAAGTTAAACGAATGTTGTCGTCTACAGCTACGGTTGGGCGATCATTCGCCAGGATACTTGCGGTAAATGTTCAACTGTGAAAAACGACTTCGCCTTTGGTTACGCCGCTTGATACAGATAAGACACTAGCACTATTTCACCAGTCGTTACCAATAGCCGGTTCAGCCCTAGCTAATTCAGCTTTCGCAGGTCGCTATCAAAACGATTTTGCTATTATTCGCTATCAACTTATACCGAATAAGTGGCCGAAGCTCTAGAGGCGTTAATCTTTCGTAAGACTAAATCCTTTTTCATAAAAGCGATTCCACCTTGAGGTAGAGCTAACAGGTCAAAAGCTGATAGATTTCAGGAACTAAACTAATAGAGCAAAATCAAATAGAGCGAAACCAAAAAGTCGGCACTGCCTATGAAAGCAAGCGCTTCGATTTAGATTTAGGTCGCCTCTGCAATGCTAGACGCCATAGATGCGCTCAAGGTTGCCTGAAACAGCATTTGGCTATTCTGCTAGCTTTATCACCTATTTTATCATCTATATAGCTTCAGTTTGCTGACTTGCCTGCAAGCGGCCTGCTTAAGCCGTTTTGTTTTTGAACATTAGGCTCAAAAACTTAGCTGAGTCTGCATGTTATCAGATAAAACACGTGCTTGTAATATTTATGAGTAGATGCGCTCGATAGTTGGGTCTTCGCGCTACACTAATTACCTCGTTATTGACGGCTTTAGGCGGTCACAGCCACCCCTCCACTCTCCTTAAAATCCACATTTCTTTTATGGTTGCTTCTCAAGATTCCACTCAGGCAGACTCTACTCAGGCCAGCGCCGTTGCAGGCGAGCCGCCTATGAAGCTGCTGCGAACTCACGAATCTGAAAAGCTAGAGCGCATTCGCCATACCTTTTCTCACGTCATGGCCATGGCCGTACAGCGCCTTTTCCCCAAAGCGCAGGTCACCATCGGCCCCTCAATCGACTACGGCTTTTACTACGATTTTGACAGTCCAGAACCTTTCACAGATAAGGATCTAAAGTCAATCAAAAAAGAGATGATTAAAATCATCAACAAAGGGCTGCCGGTTATTCGAGAAGAGGTGAGCCGTGAAGAGGCTAAGCGTCGCATTGAAGAACTCGATGAGCCCTATAAACTAGAGATTTTAGAAGGCTTACAGGAGCCGATTACGCTGTATCACCTGGGCGACCAGTGGTGGGACTTGTGCGCAGGGCCACATATTGAAAACACAAAGGACTTGAATCCTAAGGCGTTTTCGCTTGACAGTGTAGCGGGTGCTTACTGGCGCGGTGATGAAAATAAGGCTCAGCTTCAGCGCATTTATGGTACGGCCTGGGAAACGCCTGAGGAGCTGAAAGAGTACAAGCGACGGTTAGAGGAGGCCAAGCGCCGAGACCACCGCAAGATTGGCAAAGAGCTGGGTCTGTTTGTCTTTTCTGAAGAGGTGGGGCCAGGACTACCGCTATGGACACCTAAGGGCACTATTTTACGCTCCACTTTAGAAGACTTTTTGAAAGCTGAGCAGGTGGCGCGGGGCTATCAGCCAGTCGTGACCCCGCATGTGGGCAAAGTTGATTTGTTTAAGACCTCCGGACACTGGCAAAAGTACAGCGAAGACCTGTTCCCGATGATGGGCAAAAGTGAAGACGATGGCTTTGTGCTCAAAGCGATGAACTGCCCGTTTCACGTGCAGATTTATAAGAGTCAGCTGCGGTCATACAAAGAGCTGCCGATTCGCTTAGCCGAATTTGGTACGGTGTATCGCTACGAGCAGTCTGGTGAGCTAGGCGGACTGACTCGTGTGCGCGGCTTTACTCAAGACGATGCGCATCTGTTTGTCACGCCCGATCAGCTCAACGATGAGTTTTTGAAAGTGGTGGAGCTGATTCAGGTAACGCTGAAGGCGCTTCAGCTCGATCAGTCCTTCCGAGCACGGCTAAGCTTCCGCGATCCTGACAATAAGTCTAAATACATCGGCTCCGACGACGCCTGGGAGAAATCTCAAAGCGCTATTCGCAAAGCGGTAGAGACCATGGGCATGGATCATTTTGAAGGGATTGGCGAGGCTGCTTTCTATGGGCCAAAGCTAGACTTTATCGTGCGAGATGCGCTTGATCGGGAGTGGCAGCTTGGGACGGTGCAGGTGGACTATAACCTGCCGGAGCGCTTCGACCTTGAGTATGTAGCAGAGGACGGTACGCGTCAGCGGCCAGTGATGATTCACCGGGCTCCATTTGGTTCGCTAGAGCGGCTGATTGGCATTTTGATTGAGCAGTATGCGGGAGACTTTCCTTTGTGGCTCGCACCTGAGCAGGTGCGGCTGCTGCCCGTGACCGCAGACCACTTCGCCTATGCAGATGAGGCTGCTATCCAGATGCGGAAGCTAGGTGTCCGGGTTGAGGTGGATAAGAGCGGGGAGCGACTTGGCAAGATGATTCGTAATTCTGAGAAGGCGAAGATTCCGGTGATGTCAGTTATTGGCGATAAGGAAGTAGAGGGAAGTACTTTGAGTATTCGCACTCGAAAAGATGGGGATTTGGGTGCGATCGCGCTATCTGAAGTCATCACCCGTTTAGAAACTGCGCTAACCAACCGCAGTGACTTTTAACCGGGGCTTTAAAACAGACAAAATATAGAAGAATCTTCGCTATCGGCCTTAGCTTGATGGCTTTTTTTATCTTAATGGCGTGGCGAAGCGATTTCTACGCCTTTTTGATAGCAGATTTAACGATAGATTTAACCAGTGTTAGAACAGTCCAGACGACTGAATATTCTCTGCCTACTGGGATAACAATGTGTATTTTATAGTGTCCATATTTTATATATATTCCTATTCGGAATGATTTGGAATACAGTTTGCTGAGCCATTACTCCCGATTAGCATGCTCTTTGAACATCAGTAATTGGCGATCATGGCGATAAGAAATTAGAGGGAGTACTTTTGAATATTCGTTCGCGAAGCGAGTATTTCACTTAGTAAGCACTTCCCATGAAGCCGTCTGCTCAAAATACGTCTCGCGATCGCCAAAATTCTAGAACGCTAATACCTGCTTTAACCTCTAGAAAATTACTAGCCATTGGACTTAATTTGGTTGATGGCTGTTTCTTGTTCTTCTAGCGATCGGGGCGACAGCGGGGAAAGTTGATCATCGTCACCGCGTCTTTAAGCAAAAGCAGCTGAATGTGAAATATTCCGACGAAACCAGAAATTGCATGGAACGGGGGTGGAGGGAATACTGTTCACAAATAGAGTCACTATTTCATCTGCAACAGTGCAGATTTTTATCCTATGTCATCATTCATTAAAAACGTTTGTCAGCCCTTTGTTGCACTTAGCATCCTAGCCGTACTAATTAGGACTAACCAGCACAGGCTGTTCATCATCAGATCCAGAAGCTGTCGTTGTACAACCCCGCTTCCGAGACGAAACCAACGCTGAGGTTTATGAAGAAGCAGGACTGCCTTCTCAAAATATTGCAGAAACTCGCGGGGGACTCACGCAGGTCATTCTCTTTCAAACAGATGGGGGCGAAGTCTCATAAATATTGCTTGAGAACATTGTTTTTTGAGTGCTTTACTTTAGTCAGAGAGAAACTTAAGAGTGATACGTCCAGCCCTTTCAAGGTGCTTTTTTGTTTTCTTTAGCCTCTGTGAGTAAGCGAGCCGTAGAGACATGCGGCTTTTGCTTATTGAATTTAGGTTTTGGTTTTTTCTTCTTTTCACCTCTAGGATGAGAGCGAAACTTAGAGAGTTCTATGTGAGCCGCTAATTGTTTAAGCAATCGAGTCGTATCTGGGACGTCAAGCTGAGCGAGCGGTCGCCATTGACTCGCGGGAATGGCAATCATCATGCCATCGTGAACGCGGCGGATTTCATCGGCTAGATAATAGTGGGAAATGCCTGCCTCAATTTTGTCAGCCCCATGAACAGTGCGCATGGCAGCTTTGAGGACGGCCAGTAAGTTGTAGCAAATCAGCGCCATGCAAAAGCCAAACAACGCCGCTCTAGGATAAGCCAAGGTATTAATTTCACCACGAAAGCACTGGTCAAGCACTTGAAATAGTCGCTCTATGCGCCACCGCTTCTGATAGAGCGAGGCGATTTTGAGCGCAGCGGCATCACAGCCCGGTAAATTGGTCAGAATCGCAATTTCAAGGACACCATCTCGGGTCGGCTGTTTGAGTCGAATGACCACGCGTCGTAGCCTCAGCATCAACGTCTGGCTCAATGTCAGTTGAACCGACTGCTCCCAGACACTGCCCGTTTCGTTGCGGCCCTGTAAAGCCAACTCGTTGAGCGCCTGCCAAGGCAGGTTGCCATGCTGACGAATGACAAAGCGACCCCCTCTGGCATGGATGCCAAACAGAAAGCCCAGCGTGCAGAAATTTCGGTCAGCTATCCACAGGTCGTTCGTTTCAACGGTGGCTAATACCCGTGCCAATAGCGAGCGTTCTTGGGCATGACCATCCTCACAGGAAAATACGTCGGTCGCGAGCATTAAGGCCGGATCTAAAATCACTAAGGCCTGACCCGGTAGCGGCGCACTCCCGACGTCGCGAAGCACACCCAACCGCCGTTCCGTAGCTGCCAGATGATTGCCATCTAATATTTTGACTCGATAGCCCGGAAGTAACGCAGGTAAGCGGCCATCAAGGGAAGCAATCAGCAGCTGTGCTTTGCTTACCCCGTGGCGTACTAGCGCCTCTATAATCGGGGGCTCTAGACCATTCAGCTTGTTGTATACCGATTGAATTGACACCCCAATGCCTTTCGCTTTTGACTGATAGGCTGAATTCACCGAAGCGCTGATGCCACACACCACTAAGCTCATCAGGTTCACGACTGTGGAGAACAGCAGCTCTCGATGATATTGGCGCTGCGCATAGTCCTCAAACAGTTGATCCACCTCTGATGACGGCAGACTTTGTTCTAGCAAAACTCGCAGCATCACCGTCAGAGGGCTCTCGGTGATAAAGCGTTCAAATACCTCTCCCATCATCGTTCCAGACGCTCCTTTGCAAGGGTGACTATCGCCATCATTCAACGTCTAGAGCAAACTGGGGACACTTACTTTAGCTATCGTAATGCTCTCTCATTCAGATACTAATGACTGGTAGTCAGCTCATAGCAATGGCTTGAGCTGTTCATTAAGCTGTTCATAAATGACCTTTAGAGGGCTGGCACTATCTACCTCAAGCGTGTCACTAAAAGGGCCCGGAATTGCGCCTGTTGAAGACACAGTACCGTTATCATTATTAGCACCTGCACCCGGCATTCCAACTACGGTAGCAGAGGATCTAACGTCCAGTGCTGTCGCAAGTAGATCAGTGGTAGAACTATTGTCTTGGGGCATGCCGACTGAGATATCTACGCCACCTGTGCAATCCAAATCAACAGAGCCCATCGTGCCCCCCGGAAGACTTGCTGCTATCTGATTGCCCACAGCATCGACAGCCAAAATACCAGGCGTATTACTAGAGAATACACAAACGTTGCCGACTGTCCCTGTGAAATTCACGGTTTCATCAGCAGTCTGTGCAAAGGCTCCGGTAGCAGCGGTTGTAATGCCAGTAGCCGTAACAGCAGTAGCAATCATTGCACGGTAAACAAACTTTTTCACGAGTGTAGAAGTCCTCACTTAAAACATTTAACTGTCAGAGCCGAAATCACATAGCAACGCGAAGCTATGTCAATCTCTTCTCTTTTCCGAATATATCCGTGAGGATGCTATCTAGAGAGTGTTGTATATACTTATCTGCATGGTCGCATATTCAAGCAAGCTCGCAGATTTGCTAAGGGGCACTGTCGAGCAGTACTTTCTCTCTAAACCGTGCGATAGGTAAAGTTGAGCGTTGCCCACTGAGCGACGTTTAGCGTATACGCATCTGGATTGTCGCCCTGATTAATATCAGAGAAAAGCGCTTTGACAACTTCTAGAGGATTAGGCAGCGGACTAACGCGCTGGCGACCGCTATTAGCAGCGGCGGCCAGCAGAGTATTAAAAGTGTTAGTAAGTGGAGACGTGCTGCACACAACATAGGTTTCTACAGGGCCAGTAGGCGCTTCTACTGACCAGTTAAGGTCACCGCTAGGCACCACTACTGAACTGCCCGGTACGATGCTGGCAGCGGCAATCACGCTGTTGGCTTCGTCACTAACTTCATTAGGGGTTGATTGCGTAGGCTGCGCGGATAGGCCCATCACAGGACAAAAGGCCGATAGCCGCTCTCTCGGATCGACGTTAATTAAAGTGTAGTACAGCGGAATATCACCATCGTTGAAAATGCGATAGCGAATGCGGCTACCCACGGGGACTTCGGGCGTAAAGCTGGCTGGAACAGCCGCTCGCTTACGATTTAGCTGATTAGGTCGCAGCGTTTGACGGCTAACAACAAGTCGTTCTTCAGGATCTACCATTTCTAAGGTGACGCGAACGGGTAGCTGTGAAGAGACGCTATTTTCACTGAGGCGCAGCATTTTTAGCGCCATTAACGACCGTAGCTTGGTGGTCAGACGACTGATGGCGGGTTTAATGGCTTCTTCTTGTATGGCTAGGGTGCCAGGGATGAGCGATCGCGTCAGCGAAAACAATCCATATCCAGTTGTCCCTACCATATCCACCCCATCAAGATTCTCTTCTGGCGAGTTCGCCTGCGACATCTTTCTAGGCTTCAAGCTAGCCGTTAGCGTTTCTGTTCTATCGACAATGGGTTTTGCCAACAGACAATCCGCTGGCAAATCGGTATCGGAAGTAGACGTCACAAAAGCAAGTCCCGAGAGAGCGCTGGTAGCGTCAACTCGCTCAATACGTTCAAGGCTGCTATCTAGTGCAACAATCAAACTGATATTTTTAGGCAATACTCTGACGGACTCAAAAACAGGCTGACCTGCTTGCAAAGGCAGAACATCACTACTAGAGACGTCAACAATCTTGGCTTTCGCGGTGAGGCCATTATGAGATCTGAGATTGAGCCGTCGGCCATCGCAGGAGAATACGGTGTTGTTATCTAAATATTCTAGCGATCGCGGCGAAAGTCCTCCTAGCCACAGCGTTGCGGTTCTATCTGCATTAATCGATTGAATAACACCTTGCCCCTGCAAATCGCTGACAACAGGCGTGCCGTAGATAGGGCGCGTTTTGTCCGATTTGAGAATATCCAATCCTCGATTACCGCTAAGGGTGGGCTGTTGGTTGCTGCCGCCCCAGCGCATTAGCGTTTCTTGCGATCGCCCCAACGTCTCTTTCACCATCGCAGGCGCTGACGCCGACCATAAATACTGCGTCAGCACATAGGTAAACGCGCCCGCGTTAAAGTCATTCCACTGCCGCTCAATGACAGAATCGTCCAGCTCAGCACCGCGCAGCAAAGTACCCGGGAACGGATCTGATGGTTTTGCAAGGCGTCCACTAGCCAACAGCGGAAATGCATCAGGTCGCTGACCAGTCGCGATCGCCGTTCGATAGCGTGATCTCAGTCCGCCTGAAAGGGGCGCAGAAATATCCACAAATCCCGCGTCAATCACGGTCGTAATTTTCTTCGTTTTGAGCTGCTTTAAAAGAGACTTCAGCTCAATCTCTAAAATATCGTTGAGCGCAGGGCGGCTTTGTGTAGGCAGCAGTCCGTCGTGGGGAACTAGCGATCGCAATGTCTCCTGACTACCTACCTCATCATCTACACGAACCTGAGAGCCATAGCCACTAAAATGAACAACAACAACATCCCCAGACTTTGCTTGATCGATAAGATGACTGGCAAAAGCCTGATAGATGCCTGTCCTAGTCGCCTGCTCATTTTTCAAACAGACAATATCTCCAGGCAAAAAGCCGAACCGATGAATCAACAGCTCTCTTTGCAAGTCAACATCCGTTGTCGCTCCCGCCAGCTGCTTCGACTGCTCCGGCGGTAGCACCCCCTTCCGATAGCTATCAATCCCGATGAGTAAAGCTAGCTTTCGACCGTCTGAAGACCCCAGCACCTGCCCCAAAGACTGCGCGTAGGCCTCAGCCTTACGCCCAATGCCCGCACTAGTCGCCAGATCGGTGAGTCCCAATGCAGCGATCGCCGCACCCGTTTGCTTCAACAATGCTCGTCGGCTTACACCCATCAAACCTCACCTCCTCTTTTTAACCTAGCGCGGACAATCCAACGTAAGACAATGTACCGTGAGCGCGTTACCTTGTGCAGTAGCGCCCTGTACGGACTTCTCTTACTTCTCCTGCATTGCCTTAATCAGCTCAGCAGCGACTTCTGGGCGAGAGAACTCTGGTGGTGGCTGCTTGCCCTCCCGTAGCAAGGCCCGCACTTTCGTCCCCGACAGGTGAATCCGCTCTTCTGGCGTGGCTGGACTCGTTTTTGTGGTGGCCATCGTGCTCGTACGCGTGCAGTAGAACGCGTGCTCAAACTTCATCGGCGTAATTCCCAGCTCACCGGGCTCAAACTCGTCAAAGATTGCCTGCGCATCGTAGGTGCCGTAGTAGTCACCCACGCCCGCATGGTCGCGGCCCACAATAAAGTGAGTGCAGCCATAGTTTTTACGAATCAGCGCGTGAAAGATCGCTTCCCGTGGGCCAGCGTAGCGCATAGCAGAGGGATTAATCGCGAGGATTACCCGATCCTTGGGAAAGTAGTTTTCCATCATGATTTCGTAGCAGCGCATGCGCACATCAGCCGGGATGTCGTCGCTTTTGGTTGCACCGACCAGAGGATGTAAAAACAGGCCGTCTACAGTTTCGAGCGCACACTTTTGAATGTACTCGTGAGCCCGGTGGATAGGGTTGCGAGTTTGAAAGCCAACGACGCGCTGCCAGCCGCGATCGCGAAACTGCTTGCGCGACTCAGCTGGGTCAATCTGATAGCTAGGAAACAGCGGATGCGCGTCCCGATCTAATAGCCACACATCACCAGCTAGGTTAATCGGCCCCTGGTCATAGACGACCTTCACCCCAGGATGCTTGTCTTCATCCGTGCGGTAAACGTTAATCGCCTCTTTCTTCTTGTCGTAGGTGTACTTTTCGCTCAGCTCCAGCACGCCAATAAAGCGCCCGGTCTCATCATCCAAGCGCACCAGCTGACCAATTTGCAAAGGCTCAGCCACGGCTTCGGTTACCGATAGCGTCACCGGCACCGACCAAGGCAAGCCGCTTGCCAAACGCATATCTGTGACCACAGGCTCATAGTCCGCTTGAGCCATAAACCCTTTGATTGGGCTAAAGCCGCCAATCGCGATCATCACCAAATCAGACGCCGCCCGCTTATCAAGCGTCACACGCGGCAAAGAATCTGCCTTACTCAAAAATTCTTTCTTTTGCTCAGCGCTCGCCAAGCGATTGATCAACGTACCGCCGTGGGGAGCGATACCGTCCTTTACTGCACTCAAGATAGAGTCCTCTATTATTTAGTTACTTATTTTGGGTCTGCATTTCAATAGTGGGCTCAATAATACCGCCCCCTAGCACCCGACCACCGCCATCGTACAGAACAGCAGCCTGCCCCGGCGTCACCCCAAACTGGGGCTCATCAAAAATTATTTTGACACGACGAGTCCGATTCCTAACGTTATCTTCAGAACTCTCTGCGTGAGATCCGGTAGAAGCCTCGTTAAAAGGCCTATCAAGAGCCACATCAAGCGCAAGCGGCACCACCGTCGCACCCACCGCCTGCGACCGATACCGAATCTGCGCTAGCACCTGAATCGGCCCACTGGGCTCAGCAATCGATACCCAGTTCATCCGATGAGCCGTACATTCAGGCGTCGTCACACTATCGCGCTCACCCACCACCACCTGATTGCGGCCCACGTCTAAGCTCACCACATACAGCGGATTAGGCGCAGCAATTCCCAGCCCGCGCCGCTGACCAATCGTGTAGTTATGAATGCCTTCGTGCTGACCGACAATTTTGCCAGCCGTATCGATAATGTCACCTGGCTTAGGCGCTAGGTACTTTTCCAAAAAGGTTTTCATAGAGCCGTGTTGCTCTACTAGGCACAAGTCTTGGCTTTCGGGCTTTTCAGCGGTGTGAAGGCCGAGATTAGATGCGATCGCCCGCGTTTCCGGCTTCGTCTTCTCACCCAAAGGAAACTGAGTTGCTCCTAAATGATCCTGCGTCAGATCGTACAAAAAGTAGGATTGATCCTTATTGAGATCCACCGCACGCCGCAGCTCGTAGCGCCCTGTATTTTCGTTATGTGTAATCCGAGCATAGTGCCCGGTAGCAATATAGTCTGCGCCTAGCTCGTTAATGGCGTAGCTCAGCATAGGGCCAAACTTGACGGTGCTGTTGCACTGCGAGCAGGGTAGCGGCGTGACGCCCTGCGCATAGCCATCCACCACATAGTTGATAATATGCTTTTCAAACACCTCACGCGAGTCCACAACCTGGTAATCAATGCCTAATTCATCACAAAGCTGAGCCGCATCCGTCATGCCTTCCGAGCAGCACTGGCCCTTGCCTTTCATCAGCCAAAGCGTAAGGCCCGTCACGTCGTGGCCCTGCTCATGCAGAACGGCAGCAGCCACCGAACTATCCACACCACCTGATAAACCAACGACAATTTTGCTCATGCTTTTGCTTGTAGAGGCGACACTTGGCAAATGCAGCTCTCTTAAAGGAAAGCAGCGCCAGCGCTCGTCTGTAAATACTAATTCCAGGCTAGCATTTACAGCCAGTTTTATTGATTAACAATCTCTGTAAGCCATTAAAATGTGACGATAGGACTCTTATAAGACCGCTTACAAACTATGTTGAAAACAGTCTGGGCAACCGTTCGCGAAGGCAAAATTGAGCTTCTAGAACTAACCAACCTTCCTGAGGGAACAAAAGTACTCGTAACTGTGTTGCCTGACACCGAAAATGAAACTGCATTTTGGGCTCAAGTCAGCCAGTCTTCTTTAGATGCCGTTTGGGACAATCCTGAGGACGATGTATATGCCCAACTACTCTAAATACGACATCATTCTGGTTCGGTATCCCTTTTCAGATCTATCAAACTCAAAAGTTAGACCTGCTGTTGTCGTGAATGCACTACATAGTTCTACCGACCTTTTCATTACCCCATTGACTAGCAAAACAAAGTCGTTACTTGTGGGCGAGTTTGTACTTTCAGATTGGGCAGGAGCGGGGCTCAATACGAAGACAGCTGTTAAGAGAGGCACACTACAGGACAGCTTAGTCATGAAGCTGATTGGGAAACTAGCTGATGTTGATGCACAACAGCTCGATAAATCTTTGCAGGCTTGGTTAGGACTGTAGAGATTCTATATTTTCGCAACCGTCACACCTTTTCCGCCATCAACCTGCTCTGCGGCCTCAAAGCTTTTAACCTGAGGATGCGTTTTCAAATACTCATGCACGCCGTGCCGAAGCTTGCCCGTACCGTGCCCATGAATGAGCCAAAGCGGGCCGTTGGCATGTGCGATCGCCTCTTCCATCACACTCTCAGCCTCCACCACACGCATTCCTCTCAAATCCACCGTATTACTTTCCATCTTCACCATCGGCGCTTCCGGTGGCGGCGTCTTCACCATCGGCTGAGCCTGTTGAGTCTTGGGCGGCTTCTCCACCACTTCCGCCTTCTCACCTTTCAGCGATTCAACATCAGCCAAATCCACCGTCATTTTCATAATGCCAAAGCGCACGGCAACTTTGTTGTCATCGTCAGCTTCTTCAAGCACATCCGCAAGCTGGCCGCCCAGGCTAGAAAGTCGCACGCGCTCGCCAACTTTGGGCCGATAGCCAAGCCCCGTAGATTTTACTTTGGCCGGATGCTTACCCGTCGGCAGCCGCTTCTCTTCAATCGCATTCAGCGCCTCAGTCGCTTTCTGTGCGTCCTGCCCCGTCTGCCCCCCCTTTTGCAGGTCTCGAATTACCTTGGCAACTTCCGCTCGGGCATGCAGCAGCGCAGTTTCTACGTCTTTTTCCTGCTGCCGCCTCAGCTTGTCTTCTCTATCGCGCAAGCTCTGAGCCCGCGCCTCCACCTCTTTATAGAATTTCTCTGCCTTCGCCACTAGCTTTTCAGCTTCCTCAGCCCGCTTCTCTTGCCGCTGCCGCTGCGCCTCTAGCCCTTCAATCACCTGATTAACGTCCTCATCCTTGCCGCCCATCTGCTTTTTAGCCTGGTCAAGCACACTTTCTCTTAGGCCCAGTCGCCGCGCAATCGAAAGTGCGTTCGAGCGGCCAGGAATGCCCCATAGCAAGCGATATGTCGGGGCTAGCTTCACATCATCAAATTCAACTGAGGCGTTTTCAAAGCGGTCGTCTTCGTATTTGAGCGATTTGAGTTCGCCGTAGTGGGTGGTGGCTACGGTGAGGCGAGTGCGATCAGCTAGGTGTTTTAGGAGTGCGATCGCTAAAGCACTTCCCTCAGAGGGATCGGTACCCGCGCCCACCTCATCTAGAAGCACTAAAGAATGCTCACTCTCTTCTAGCGCATCTAAAATTCTGCCAATTCGCTTTACATGACCTGAGAACGTGGACAAACTTTGTTCAATAGATTGCTCGTCGCCAATATCAGCAAGCACCGAGTCGAACCACGGTAGCTCCACAGGCTCCTTTGCCGGAACATACATACCCACTTTCGCCATCAGCGCAGTCAAGCCTAATGTCTTTAAAGTGACTGTTTTCCCGCCAGTGTTAGGGCCGGTAATCGCTACCACTCTTAGGTCAGGGCGAATCACTAAATCTGTTGGGACGACTGTTCCTTTTTGTTCTTTTTTCTGTTGCCACAGCAACAGAGGATGCTTTAAATTGCGAAGCGTGATTTGTTCTTTTTCAACAAATCGAGGTGCATTACCATCCATCCACAGGCCATAGCGAGCCCGAGCCGCTGCTAAATCTAAACGCACAACGGTAATCATTAAGTGCTCTAGATCAGGGAGAACTTCAGCCACCTGATAGGTAAGCTGCTGGCGAATTCGCTCTGTCTCAACCTCTTCTTCTTTGCGAAGGGCGCGGCGCTTATTGCCGTTATCAACCACGCTGTGAGGCTCCACATATAGCGTGGCTCCACTGGTTGAAACGTCGTGAACAATGCCGGGAATGGCGTCTTTACGGTCAGATTTAACGGGTATGACAAAGCGATCGCTCCTTTGAGTAATCAAGCTTTCTTGCACCGCACCACCCTGCCTCTGAATGATGCGCTGAAGCTTGGAGTAAATGCGATCGCGCACAACCTTCAGCTGCTGACGCACCCCGCCCAGCTTGTCACTGGCCCGGTCGGCCACCTTCCCGCGATCATCAATGCAGCGGTGAATCTCCTGTTCCAACTCTGGAAATGTCGTCAGGTTAGAGACCAGATCTTGAAGCACCGGCAAATCTTCTTGGGCATCAATTTGCCTGCGCAGGCGCCGAGCACCCGCTAGGGTCGTTGCAATATCAAGTAGCTCATCGCCCGAAAGAATGCCCTGTACCTGCGCTCGCTCAAGCGCAACCCCAATATCTCTAATCCCACCAAACTGCAATCCGCCAACCGTTGACTCTAGCTGAGTAGCTTCCACCGTCTGCGCTAACAGCGCCTCACTTTCTTCACGGCCTTTCGGAATAGGCAGTCTCTGCGCCGCAGTCGTCCCAATATTAGTCGCGGTAAAGGTGGCCAAATGGCGACACAACCGAGGCCATTCTAATAGATCTAGAGTTTCAGCTTGAATCAAAGGAAATAACTTACCTAAAAAGTTGAACGAAAAGCCAAGCCGCTTAAAGCATCAAAATTCTTTAAGCGTTTCTCCTTATTATAGGTAAGAGACCTCAGCAATCGTACGTAATTTGGAGGAATCCAGCCACGCTACCTTCACCCCTACTGATTCACAACTACAGCGGCGATTCTCTCGTCCCTAAAAAGCTCGCGATTAAGCCTGCTACTCTAGCGATCGCTCAGTCCGCCATCGACCTATTCGCCGCCGCTCGGGGCACCACCCAAGGCACGCTCGACCAGCAGCTCCATCTCTGGGAAGGCGAAGGCACCGACTATCGTATCAAGCGCGGGCTCGCTCATATTTTGCGCAACAGCTTTAGCGAATTTGAAATTGTTAGCCCGCTAGATCCTGATAAATTGCGCGATCGCGCCTTCACCCTAGCCGCCACCACCACACCTAGCCCAACCGCCGCCAAAGCCCACATCGCCAGCCTCGCTGCTCAGCTCACCCGAGAACTAGGCCGCGACGTAGAATCCACCCATATCCAAGCAGGCCTCTACGCCGATCTTAAAGAAAATCGCATCCTCACCAGCTTCAACGCACCCACACCCGAAGCCCTCCTCCACCGCTACAACCTCTCTCAAGTCCAAGGCATCTTCTACAAAGCCAGCCACGTGGTCATGAACCTGCATCGCAACGATCCTGGCGAGTACAAGCTCATGTTCAAATACCTTAAGCTTTTCCGCCTCATGACCTACATAGAAGGCGAAGCCGACCAGGGATTCACCATCACCATCGACGGCCCCGCCAGCCTGTTCAACAACAGCACCCGCTACGGCGTAGATATTGCCAAGCTCGTACCCGCCATTCTGCACGTCACCCGCTGGCAGCTCACCGCTAAGCTTCAGTGGAAAAACCCCTACACTAAAACCGCTCAGGAAAAGTCCTTTAGCCTTGCCGACAGCTGCGATTTGGTCAGCCACTATCCCCCCGGCAAACCCTACGACAGCATGCTAGAGCAGGCCTTTGCCGAAAAGTGGGCCAAAACTAAAACAGAATGGCGGCTAGAGCGAGAAGTTGATCTGGTGCCTATCCCTGGCAGCGTCATGATTCCAGACTTTCGCCTAGTACACCCTGACGGACGCGTTTTTTTACTAGAAATTGTCGGCTACTGGCGACCTGAGTATCTACGCAAAAAGTTCTATCAGGTTAGTCAAGCTGACAATGACAACTTAGTTTTAGCTGTTTCAGAGCGATTGAACTTGGAGAAAGCAGGGGTTGATACCAAGGGCGTTTCTGCACCTATCGTTTGGTTTAAAGATAAATTGCAGCCAAAAGCTGTGCTAGAAGCGCTAGAAAAGCCTTAGCAGGGAATGCTTATTGCATCGCCTTTAACTCTCCTATCGCTGGATTCGTTTCTTTAAGTGAATCAGATTCCTTCAGCAGGCTTAGGGCACCTTAGATAAACCAAGCCGTTGAATCTACATCAAACTATGAGCACAATACTAGTCGTAGATGATAGCCCCATGCTCCGAGAGATGATTTCAGGTCTCTTAGACAAATCAGGGCTCACGATTACAGTGGCCAAAGACGGCCAAGAAGCTAAAGACAAAATTCTGGCCAATCCCCCTGATCTGGTTGTGCTTGATGTTGTAATGCCAAACATGAACGGCTACGAGCTGTGCCGCTGGGTGAAAAGTAATCCGCCGACACAAAACGTTCTGGTCATTCTATGCTCATCCAAAAGCGAAGAATTCGACCGCTACTGGGGCATTAAGCAAGGGGCTGATGCCTATGTCATCAAACCTTTTCGCCCCGGTGAGCTGCTAGGCACGGTCAAAACGCTGCTGGCAAGCAAGGTTGCCAGCTAGTTCACTCACAGAGCCACCATGTATTTCAATCGCCCGCAGTCTACTATTTAGGTTGCGGGTTATTTTGTGCTCGCACAACTTATCATCTACTGCAATCTTTTCTTATGGCCCCCAAACGCGCAGCACTTCCCCCAGGGCTCATTGTCCGTACCGGCAAGTTTGTATGGAATACGATGTGGCACACAATGATGTCGCAGATGGCCCCGCGCAGCAAATCAGGCGAATATGTACGCCCACAAAGTACCTTTCGTGGGCGTGAAATTACCGCAAAACCGCAGCGTTACTTTCTAATTGTGGGCATGAGCTGCCCCTGGGCACACCGAACGCTCGTAACCCGTCAAATCAAAGGCCTTACAGGTATCGTCGGCACGCTCAAAGTCTATCCTTCTACAGACGAAGGGCGGTGGCTATTTGAGCCCGACCAATCGGCTATGCCGTTTACAGACTGCCGTTCTCTTCCTGACTTTTATAGCCGCTGTCATTTAGGTTATGCGGGACGCGCTACGGTACCCGTGCTTTGGGATAGCCAAACTCAGACGATTGTGAACAACGAAAGCGCTGATATTATTGAGCTGCTGAATAGTGAATTTGAAGAATTTTCTAGCGGCCCAGACCTTTATCCCGAAGCGCTAAAGGCTGATATTGATGCGCTCAACGATAAAATTTACGCCACGGTCAACAATGGCGTGTATCGCTGCGGTTTTGCGCAAACGCAAGCAGCTTACGACAAGGTGGTTGGAGAGCTGTTTGACACGTTAGATGAGCTAGATGAAATGCTAGCTAAGTCGAGATATTTGTGTGGGCAGGTGCTGACGCTGGCAGACGTGCGCCTGTTTACAACGCTGATTCGGTTTGATGTGGCTTATCACGGGATTTTTAAGTGCGATCGCCATCGCATTGCCGACTATCCAAATCTCAGCGGCTACCTACGCGACATCTATCAACTTCCTGGCATTGCAGAAACCTGTGACATTGAAGCCGTAAAGCGTGACTATTACGGCAATCTATTTCCACTCAATCCAGGCGGGATTGTACCTGTAGGGCCAGGATTTGGTGGGCTGATACAACCACACAATCGAGAATCTCTATAGTTAATAATCTCTATAGCTAATAAAGATACTCGTAGCAGCACCTACGCACTATCAGCAGACTGTTTTGGCTGAGAGCAAATACCGAATACAGACGTAAAGCCGTGCAGGAATGTAGTCGCACCCACCGGGCCAATCTCTCCATTGCAAAAGAATCCACCAATCGGCAGCGGCCCTAAATACTGCTCAAATAGATCAGAGTCGAAGTTCGGCTCATCATAAAGACCCTCGCCCCGTCCCGTACAAGAAAACAGCAGCGCGCCAACTGGCGATGATCCACCGCTGCCTAAATTAGTCTCTATGCTCTCTACTCGGTAGCGACGCAGCAGATTTTCTAAGTCGTCAGCAGACGTTTGAGCGTCTCGCATATGGAACTGAATGCGCATACCCGGACGAATTTTGTCAGCGACGGCGATAGAGCCATTGCGCGGATCTACACCAACCAGGTTACGAATGAGAAAGTCTCGGCGGGTAAGGCTAGGCTTAAAGCCACTTTGAGCCACGCCGATGAATAGCGCATTTTGGGCTAGCTCGCGGTCTTCTTCATCCAGCGATTGAAAAATATTTTGTAATACTTCAAGCGGCGTTTGCGATTCGGCTTCGCTCACATCTTCCTGCTCTAGCTTGAGCATAATATTGCGATCGCCCTCACTCACCCGGTACAGCTCACCAATCGGCCGACACCCCTGAGCGACAATCGCTTCCATCACAATCTCACCTGAAAGCGCTACGCCCACAATGCCCTCACGGTACAGCTTGTCATTGCAAAAAAGCCCGCTGCTGCGATTGAAACTCTCAATACCTGCCAGCCCACCGACTTTTGCAGATCCAGGATAGGCAAAATCGATGCCTTGAAGCAGCTCGCTAGTCCCCGACGAAAACGGATCGGCCATCAGCACAAAGCTAGGACTCGCCGCAGAATCCACCCCAACCAGCTCGCTCCACTGCCCCGGCGGACTATCCAAATCGGGCAAATCAGCTGCTGTAAAGTGGAAGCTCTTGATATCAACATTCGGCAGATGCGCCAGCGTTAAGCTCAAAGCCGCACCTTCCTCAACCTCCTCCGGAAACTCATCGCTCATGCCAATCACGCCGCTGCCGCTACAGCCCACAATATGGGTTACCGCTAGCTGTTCTTTGAGCAAAGGCAGCAGTCGAGCGTATTCACTCGCAAACGCAACCGAGACAAACACCAGCGCGAGGTCAGGCTTTTTACCCCCCAGCTGACGGGTTGCCTCTTGAGTGACTTCTTTAATCGCAGCTTCTAAAGACGCACTGGTCGAAATTGCACTGGCCCACTTCATACTGCCTCGCTCCATACGAAGGGATTCCTTAAGATAATTCTATGGATAGAGCATTTTATCCATTTTGGCTGAGATACTGATCGTTAGACACCTGCGTCGCCATTCTAGACAGCTGTGAAACTGCCATCTATGATACGGCAGTTTGGCGGTTGGCCGAGCTAGAATGACTGAGAATCATACCTCATTAAAATTTACTCAAAATACGGTTTGCTATGAGCGACATTCAAGAAAAAATCCAAACTGAAATCACATCGGCTCGTGAAGCCTGCGCCACCGACGGCAGCAACTCCGAAGAATGCGCAGCTGCTTGGGACGCGGTAGAAGAACTTCAGGCCGAAGCTTCTCACCAAAAGAGCAAGCAGCCTGAGAAGTCTTCATTTGATAAGTACTGCGACGATAATCCTGAAGCAGACGAGTGCCGCGTCTACGACAACTAGAAGCTACCTGCGTTAGCAATGCTGACGATAGCGGTTTGCTAACGCTTTAAGAAAGCTTCAAATAAAGTAAAGGGAGAGAACTTACCGACTAGCAGGTGTTCTCTCCCTTTTGTGTTTTTAGCGGTTTTTACGGAGCATTTCAGCCTTTTTTCTCAGTGTTTTCAACACATTTATGCGATCGCCCCACAAATCAACTTTTCATTGAACTTTTCACCGGCCTGTAGGTGATACATTGATGACTGCTCATTACCCATCGTTACTCCCGTGTTTGTAAATCCTTCGGCAGTTCGTGCTCTGGTTTTCACTGACTACCGACTAGCGCTGCTGTTTGCCGTCTTCATTCCGCTGACGCTATTGATCTGGTCGTGGGTCGAAAAGTCTGAAGCAATCAGCCTGCTGCTAACTATTTATTGGCGCGTCGCGAGCCTGCTAGCCGTTACGGTGTATCTGATGATGGGTGGGCTAGCAGTTAGCTTCATAACCGCCTTTTTATCTAAGCTGCTAATTCCGATTAGCGTCTGGTTTTGGGCAGATCTAAACGAGGAAATTCGTGAGCAGCCAAAGCGCTCCATCAACCTAGGATTTAATGCTTGGCGCTGGGCAATTACGATATACTGCGCTATCGGCGCAATCATACAGCTACTATTCATTAGCTGCGCCTTCTCTACCGCAGAATTCACAGGAGCCACCTGCCAGACCTGGCTAGAGCCCTCTTTGCTGCTCAAAGACACCATCCACGGCGGCCTCACTGACGGGTTTTTGGCGTTCTGGGGCATTGCTGGCTTAGTGGTATACGCCGCATGTCTAGGCTATTTCTTACTTGTAAAGCTAGGCAGGCAGGGGCGCTCAGCGCTCAATCAATAAACTCATTTATGCAGACATCTGGTTTAGTCATTGGGACATGAGCAATTCTGCAACGCTATTAGCTCGACTAGAAAACTATACGCTTAGGTTTCCTCAGGAAGTGCTGCTGGTGCAGGCTGACGCTGAAGGCGAAAGCGATATTATTATCATCTTCAAAGGCTTTTCTAGCTCGCTAGTGCGTCCAACGGCCTACGATCCAGAGGTGCCGACGCTACCGGAAAGCGCACTCATTCAGCAGATTGATCGGCTGAAAGGCCCTTACCAGCCACAGTCACCCCAGTACATAGAACAGGGCATCTCATCAGAGGCATTTGAGAGCAGACTAACCGCACTCGACCTGTGAAGATAGGCGATGAGAATTAGCATTGTTAAGGCGACCTTTGATCCCCCGTCAAGGGCTCCCCCATTTCGGCAGTGACCTGTCACAATGGGGAAATTACTGGCTATTTTTGCTATTTTTGTTTCTTCTTTTGGTAGGCACCTACTTGGTAGACACCCGCGCTATGTATAAAACCCAAGACCTTCATGTGGTTGAAAATCGTCCTTTGCTTTCGCCCAATCAGATTTTAGAACAGCTTCCACTCACTGAAACCGCAGCGGCTTTGGTGGCGCAGACACGCGATCGCATTCGTAACATAATGCATAACGAAGATCGCCGGTTGCTCGTCGTCGTCGGCCCCTGCTCAGTTCACGATGTAGATGCCGCCTATGATTACGCGCAAAAGCTGGTCAAGCTGAGAGAAAAGTTTTCTGACCAGATAGAAGTGGTCATGCGGGTATATTTTGAGAAGCCACGCACGAGTATTGGCTGGAAAGGTCTTATCAACGATCCACATTTAGATGGTAGCTACGATATCAACGAGGGCCTGCGTTTAGCGCGTAAGCTGCTGCTCGATCTCGCTGAAATGGGTCTTCCTGCTGGCACTGAACTGCTCGATCCGATTACGCCGCAGTACATTGCTGATGTGATCGCATGGACGGCGATTGGCGCGCGAACCACAGAGAGCCAAACGCACAGGGAAATGGCTTCAGGCCTATCTATGCCCATAGGCTTTAAGAACAATACCAACGGCAGCTTAGATGCAGCGGCTAACGCAATGCTAGCTGCTAGCAATCCCCACCATTTTCTAGGTATCAACCAGAGCGGTCATGCCAGCATTGTTTCTACCACGGGCAATGCGGATGGTCACTTGGTGCTACGCGGTGGTAAGCAAGGCCCTAACTACGAGGCTGCTAGCGTAGAAGCCGCTGCCGCCGCACTGGCGAAGCAAAACCTGAATCCTCGGGTAATGGTAGATTGCAGCCACGCGAATGCTAATAAGGATCATACGCGTCAAGTTTTAGTATTAGAAAGCCTTGCAAAGCAGGTAGCGCAAGGTTCACAGCATCTCATTGGCGCGATGATTGAAAGCCATTTGATAGCTGGGAAACAGCCCATTCCTAAGGATTTAGGCGATTTAACCTACGGTCAAAGCATCACGGATGCCTGTGTTGATATTGACACCACAGCAGCAATGTTGGAAATGCTGGCAGCAGCTGTAAAGCAGTCTGAATCTGTAACAGTCAGCCAGTCGTAAGCATAAGCGTTTTCAAAACAAAAAAGTCCCTGCTAGTAAGCCATCAAAAGTCTTCGTAGGGGGCTTTTTCTATGGCTCAAAATAGAGGAAGCGTGACGTTAAGGCCTGCACCGTAAAAGGTGTCGTCCAAATTGACATTGGGATTAGAGGATCGGCCGAATCGAGTACCGCCGAATAGGCTAAGTCGGGCTTCAGGCGTTAGCTTGTAGCTAAGAGAGGCTAGAACCTGGTGGTAGGTGTCGTACCGAGATGTTTTAGCGAAGTCATCAAGATCCAGCTGATAGAGAAGGCTGGTACGAAGATCGCGACTAACGCCATAGTTAAGCGAAACTGTGAATGTCTGACGAAATTTGCTGACCGTATCTTTGCGGCCTTGCGTGTCGGCAAAACTTACGCGCGCCTGATAAAAGCCATCAATCCATGTTCTATTGTTCAAAATGCTGCGATGGCTAAGCTGACCCTCTATAGAATTGATGCCAAGAAATTTTTTGCTGTATCCAGAGCGATAGAAGTTTTGGTTTCGCCACCCCAGCTGAGCATAGGTTCGAGAGAACAATCGCTGTCTTACGCCCAGCTGGAGATCTAGCTGATTGTTGTTGGGCTGAGGGTCTCTTCCATAGGCAGCTAGACTGGTTCCAGCGATCGCATAAAAATTAGTATCGTCTGACAGCTTAGGAAACAAAAAGACCGTCAAACCGGCCTGATAAACCTGCTCATCTAACCGTCGTGTAGGTAGCCTACGCTGACTGAGTGGAATACTTTCACCATCAAGAGTTCCTAGGTCGTCTGATCTAAAAACGTTGTCAGAGTCAAGAAATCCCAGTCGGCCTGAGATAAAAGCAACCGGCTGCTTGGGCGGCGGCGGCGCGGCTTCAGCGGTTTTGAGCAGACGTAAAATGCCCAGATCTTCATTTTGGCGCGATCGCTGCAACTGCAATCTCAACTCGCCCAAATCTTCATCCGGTGGCCCCTCAACCACCGTTCGATCTCGAATTATCCGCTCTCTGGGAATAGAATCCCGCAAATCAGGAACCTGAGCGCGCAAAGGAGGCTCCGCATCTATTTCTGGAAGATTCAAAACATCGCTTACAAAATCATCTGGCGAATCGTTTTGAGTAGAGCCGGGTGGCCTCACGCCTAGCCCAAGCGTCTGAGCTTTCTCGACTAAGCCAATATCAGCCCGCTCAATATGCGCCAGCGCCGGATCGGATATCAGCTCAGCAATGCCTGCATCGCACTCTGCTAAGCCACACGACGAAAAGAACTTAGGCTGCTGATGGTCTTCAACAGCGATTTGATGGCTTTCATACCCATGATCGAAGTAGTCAACATCAACATTAGATTGCTCAGAATCAACAGAGGCTGCTGACGGAAGGTGGGTAGCTGTTGCGTGACTGCTGATATGCCTGCTAGGAGCCGATAAATCTTCAGACTTCGGAGCTGCTAGGTTAGCGAGCGCTGGCGTACACAGTGAACCAATGATCCCGCCCAGGCTAAGACTCAGACCGAATATACTCTGGCAAACCGGGGATACCTGGTTTTGCATGAAAAGAACGACCGGGTTAGATGGGGGCTTTAGCTGCGGTTTCTCGCTAAATTGGGGCAAACAGGTTAAAAAACGCATGGGCTAATGCTATTTATATCAAGATATCTAAACAGGAATCAGCACAAAACTGTTTGCCGAGGATTGTTCATTACTTTAAAGTTTTATTGCTTGCATGAAGAGCTAATATAAGCGGAGGAAACCCTCCGTGCAAACTGAGATTTGTTCCACGCATCGCCAGCTCTAAACGCATCTACTTCACAAAACCATAAGGTAAGTTAAGCAAATCTACATAGAAAACCAGAGTACAGCACATTAAGTTGGGCATATACATTAACTTTTCTAGATGTAATTATCCTACTGATACGTCGCGACTTCTGGCTAGTTTTTTTACGTATACAACCTATGACTAGGTATCATTCCACACGAAAACGTTCTTTTAGAGCGCTGTCGATGGCACTTGGCTTGGCAGGCCTTTTGTTAGCACCTTGTCGGGCGATCGCTGATGACGCTGAGCCAGAAGCACTGCGATGGGCAAGAGTAGACTTTCTGCGAAATCGCGTGCAGCTTTTGCCGTCTGCTGACAGCGCTCGACGAGCGCAGATCTCCGATATTTTGCGCATTGGTGATTCGCTTAGAACGATGCGGCGATCGCGCGCAGAACTCCGCTTCAACGACGATTCATTAGCCCGAATCGGCGAAAGAGCCACCTTCCGATTTACACCCAACACGCGCAACTTTCAGCTCACCAACGGCACCGTGCTGCTCCTGATTCCACCTGGAAAAGGCCGAAGCACAATTCAAACGCCAAACGCCGTTACAGGCATCCAAGGATCGGCCCTTTTCGTTCGCTACATTCCAGAAACAGACACCACCATTGTCGGCGCGCTCACTGACAATCCCGATGGCCCAATGGTGCTCTTCAATCGCGACGGTACTGAGCAGCAAGCGCTACAGGCTAATGAAATTGGCGTCATTGAAGGCGACCAAATTACAGAACTATACCGATTCGACAGCGGCCTTTTCTGGGAAAGCAGTGGGCTAGCAGAAGGATTTAACTACGAGCAAGACGCCTCTCCATCTGGCGATGATGCGCTAGACGGCGTACGTCAAGAAATTAGAGAAGCCGTCTCTAAGCAAGCACCGCTGCCAAGTGACGGTACAGGCGTCATCGAGAATCCTTCTTCCTTTAGCCGCCCAGATTCAGAAACGTCCTCATCAGGCACAGGTGTTGGGACTGGGACAACCGGTTCATCAACATCAGCAGGGAATGCAGGAGCCAATGCCAATGACGGAACAGAAAACTCAGAAGGCGAGGCTACCAGCGAAGAGGCTAGCGAAGCTACCAACGAAAATGTCGGCGGAACAGCCGGAGCAGCTGACTCAGAGACGGCTAGCGGCACACGCACAGGTGCAGCGTTAACAGATGCAGAGGCACCTACAGACGCGACTAGTGAGACGGGTACCTCCACAAAGGTTCCTATAGCAAGCCAATCAGACGGCGATGTACTTGAGCCGGTTCCAGGGGCAGCACCAGCAGCAGAAACCGTTGAGGATACCGTACTAGAAGGAGAGCTTGCTGAAGTTGAAGAGCCTGTTGTAGAGCTCGAATTTGAAGGGACACCCGCAGAAGCTTACTTAGCGGCACCGCTCATAGAGTCGCCAACACAGGCTGTGAACGGTGGTGGCAGCAGATTAGTTCCAACAGCACCCGCAGTGCAATCTGCCGAAGAAAAGGTAGACGACTTAGATGCCAAGCCTGCTGCTAGACAAGATGAAATAGCTGTACCGACGATAACAACACCCATAGATGACGCTTTAGATAAACCACTCATCAATGAGAATGAAACAGATGGTATCCGCCGTCCTATCACGCAGGTGGGTGAAAAAGATCCTAACGTCACAGAAGACGGTGATACAGAAGAGGTGATAGATCCTCCAACACCTGGTTCAGCAGAACCTCCTGTTGAAGTTATTGTCGAGCCGCCTGAGACGACTACCGAGCCGCCCACGGTTGAGCCGCCTGAGACCACCGAACCACCAACAGAGCCTTCTACTGCTCCACCGGTAGATATAGCACCTGTTCTACCAGAATCCAGCGAGAATCCAGATGCACCCCTTCTTCTAGATTCTGAGCTAGCACCAGAAACGGCTGTACCGGCTGCGCCACCTGTCAGTCCGGGGCCTGTCGATCCGGGGCCCGTCAATCTACGGTTAGATCCTTCTACAGATCTTATTCCTGTCGTGATAGAAGGCGCAGATGGAAGCAATACGCCTGGAGATGTGATATTGCCTGAGACGCCAGCTGAGCTTGTTCTTCCAGAAGAAGTCCCTGTTCCTGAGGAATCTGACCCGGTACAGTCTCCAGAGCCTGTTATAGAAGCAGCGCCCGAGCCAGCAGCGCCCGAGCCAGCGCCAGCACCCACTATCATTGAAGACTTTGACAGCGGTGTTCCATTTGATGAGCCTGAGGTTGGGGGTGTTTCACTAGAGGAAACGCTTGAGCCGGTAGACCTACCTGAACAAGTCCCTGAACAGGTTGAAAATCCGCCCTCTGAGCCTCGCAGTCTTATCATAGATAGCCCAGTCGATAACCCGATCATAGATAGCCCAGCTAACCCAACCGATAGCAATCCGGTTGAAGAAGTACCAGTGTCTCAGCCTCAGCCTGCCGGGCCGGTAGACGAACGGGTTTTGCTCTAGAAGAGCTTTTAGCGCGATCGCACATTCAATTTTGGGTGCCTGGCCTCTATTCACTCAGACTGCGGCAGATCTTCTGGCTGAGTGGGCAAATCATGTGGCCAGTCGGTCGGCAAAATTTTCGTTTCGTCTAATTCAGAGTTCGTATCAATAACACCAGGTCTTGTACCCTGGTTATAAGTTATTTCAGAAACACCTTGCAGCTCGTCAGGGCTTTCTGCTGGCGCGTCGATCAACCGCTCATAATCTAGCGTTTCTAGATCAGCTAGAACACTTTCGGCGGAGTGGTATCGCTTGTTAAAGTCATAGCGCACCATTCTATTGATAATGCTAGAGAGCGCAGGGGAAATATCATCGATGGTGTGAGACCAGATAATTTCACCATCGTCGCTACGCTTAAGTGCGTGAGGCGGTCTACCCGTCAGCGCTTCAATTGCAGTGATGCCGAGAGCATAGATATCACTGCGAACAGTCGGCATTCCAGCAGACTGCTCGCTGGGCATGTAGCCCTGAGTGCCGATCCCAACCGTAGAAGTCATCTGTGTGGCACTACCCGCTAGCTTGTTTGAGATAGTCTTTACCGCACCGAAGTCAATCAGTACGTAGCGACCATCCGACCGGCGACGAATAATATTAGATGGCTTAATGTCACGGTGGATGACGTTTCGAGAATGCACAAAGCTCACCACCGGCAGTAAATCACGCAGCAAGTGAACGACTGCTTTTTGAGAGATAGGTCTACTCCGCGCTAGCAAATCACGCAGCAGCCGACCTTCAACCATTTCTTGAACGAGATAGAAGGACTCCTGCACTTCGAAGTAGGCAAGCAGGCGGGGAATTTGGCTGTGCTCACCGAGCTTGCCTAGCACGACAGCTTCAGCTTCAAAAAGTCGTCTGGCGAGCTGGTGCGCTTTGGGATTGTCGCTGATGATTTTGAGCTGCTTGACGACACAGACCGGGTTGCCGGGCCGCAGGGTGTCTTGCGCCAGATAGGTTTCGCCAAAGCCACCTGCGCCCAGAACCTTGATAATTCGATAGCGATCGCACAGCAACGTCCCAATCAAATCTGCTCTGTTCGCATCCAGCAGATCTTGAAAATCATTCTGCTGGCTGATAATTTCCTGCACCAAAGGCGAGGTTGCATAGCGAGCTAGGGTCGTACGTAAGCGCTTGCGGCTAAATCTATCCACAGTAAAGCCTGCACCGAAGTCTAAAAGGCCCATGACAGCGATCGCTATCAGTGGCGTTCCCGTAATTAGCACCGTTTGAGTCCCTACAAAAGCCCCGTAGCTAATCAGCGCCCAAGTGCCAAATCCCCCCCCTGCAATCACAGCTCGCCACAGCGGCTTCTGAGTGCGATTCATCAAAACAGCCACCGAAAGGCCCAGCACTAACACCAGCAGGGCATTAGAAACAGGCCGCTTAATCAGTCGAGTGGGCGACATATCTTGATCTAACGTCGCAATCGTATTCGCTAATATTTCGACGCCCGCCATCGCATGAGGGTAGAGTAAGCTCTCAGAAAAAGGGGCAGGATGAGAGTCCTGGTGAACCTTCGCTGTAGATCCAATAACAACCGTTTTACCTTCAAAGAAGCGACCGCCACCTAGCTGATTCTGCCAGGGATCGTCATCGAGCACATGCCAGAAAGGAACGTGCGTAAAGGTATTGTCCGGCCCGTAGAAAAAGATGTTTTCCTGTGGTTCAGAGTTCAAAGACTTACCGGCAGCCTTCAACGTTGCCTGAGCAAAGCTCAAAAGCGGCTGATCTTCTTCTTCCAAGATAGTAGCTGAAGCACCCAAGAGCGCGGCCTCAAGCTCAGCCTGTTCGCGTAAAAACTCCTGACCCAAACGATGAATTTGCTGTCGGTTAGGCTCTTCTCGAAAGTTAATCACACCAATCTGCGCGCCAGCATCCTGGAACTGATCTAGCGGCAAAGTAGGCTCAGACACCATGCCATAAGGCCGCATAGCAGTGTCGTACATCGCGGCTAAGACAACATTGTCGCCGTATTCCTCCAAGACTTTGGTGAACGCCTCATCGTCAGCAGGGCCATAAGAACTCGTCAGCGGAAAAACCACATCAACTGACACGGCCTTCGCACCCGCATCCATCAGCCGCTTAACCGCTATAGCGTAAGCCTCCCGTCGCCAGGGCCAAGATTCAATTGGCTGCAACGACGCGTATCGCTCAGGATCTTCTGAGTAGTACTGCCCCTGTGAAAGCGAATCCTCATCGATGGCCAAAATAACAATATCTTCAGGGGGAGCAACCGGGCCTCTGAGTTCAAAAAACAGGCTTTGCGTTTGCCGCTCCCACAGATTCACGAGGCCTAAGTTGAGGCCAACGGCGCTAGCTGCGATCGCAATACAGGTACTAGAAAGCGCCAGCCGCCAGTGCTTTGAAACGATGCTCTGTCGCCAAGCCACTAGCTTGTCTTTCGTCGTTAGTGTCGCTGTAGCATCGTTATTAGCCGATAGCGAATCGGTAGATTTAGACTGGGGAGATCGAGGCATGGCCACTACAATTTTTTACTCAGAAACGACCCGTTATAGAAGAACTGCTTGGCGCGACCGATCGTGCGCAGTCAAAGTTGGTATCAAATCGCACCTACCGATCAAGAAAACGCGTATAATATCAATTCAGCATGAATTTCTACTCTCCTTAGCGTAGGTCTATTTTCTACATTTCGACATCTTTAACAACTTATGTGATGTCTCTAACTAGTGATTACGAACAGCAATTTTTAGATTATTATTTTATACTTTGCACTCAAAACACAGGCGTTTTACAGCATTCCGTTCGCATTTAGCAGTGATTAACGCTTAGTTAGCTATACGCAAATATACAGATCTCTCAGGATTAATCGCCTTCAAAAAGCGGAACTGGTACGTTCTTCTCAGAGTTGGCACTCTAGGGCAAAACCGGTTCATTAAACTTCTTTTCTAAAGCCGCCCATAACTTCTCTACTGTCTGGCTCTTTCTAGACTGTTCTTCAGTCTTATTAATTATCTAAATCAAAAATCTATATTTTCTTATGGCATCATCAGCACTCAATCGACTTTCTATTTTTGTAGACGGCAACAACATGTTCTACGCCCAGCAAAAAAACGGCTGGTTTTTTGACCCTAAACGGGTACTAGAGCACTTTGTTAACGAAACAGACGAGCTGTCTTTAGTCAATGCATTCTGGTACACCGGACTCAAAGATTCTCAAGACCAGCGCGGTTTTAGAGATGCCTTGATCAGTTTAGGCTACACCGTACGAACCAAAATACTCAAAGAATATTACGATGACACGTCAGGTCGATATTCTCAAAAAGCAAACTTGGACATAGAAATTGTCGTTGATATGTTCAACACCGTAGAGCAGTACGATCGGGTGGTTTTGCTAAGTGGCGACGGTGACTTTGAGCGAGCTATTGAGCTACTTCGTTCCAAAAACACACACATTACGGTCGTCTCAACAGAAGGAATGATTGCTCGCGAGCTGCGTAACGTGACCGACCGCTATATCGATTTGAATAAGATTCGTTCATCAATTGAGAAAACAGAGGGATAAATACTATTCCGCCTGTAAGAAGGTCTTAATCGCAAGCTGTAGCTTAAGCTGAGCCCGATATTGCTGCTGCATTTGTGAGTCGGAGGCAAGCCAATGCTCTACAAGCTGCCGCTCCTGGAAAGAGCACTCATCATCGATGTAAGCACTGAGCAGCTCACATTTCTCATCTTGTGTATAGGCCTCCTGTCCAGCTTGTTCAGGAGAAGGTTCGTTAGCGTAGGCAGGCTGCGTCATCAACGTTGACTGATTAGGGGGCTTGTGTGCAGTAGCTGAATAAACGCTAGCTTGTTTTAGTCGTGAGCATATAGACATGAGATGAGCAGGGTACATCTGTTTGTAGCTTAATATTGAAAGACGAACAAGTCATTAAATTAGTTCGTCATTTTGAGAATTCGTCAGCCGTGTAATTACGGATGAAAACAGAAATTAAGAGAGGTTTGAGGGATAATAGATACCAATGCGCGCAGCTTTAGCGATTTTTTACGCAAAAGATTGATGAGCTTAAGCTAACTTGTAGCGGCTTGGCGTATTTAGCCATGTATCTTTAAGTATGTAGAGACGCTGTTTCACGGATTTTTGCAATCTCCACGCCTATGCAATACCTCGCAAAGGTTCATACCAAATCTTCGCCTAAAGGCGCTCAGCTTCAGCTTTTAGCCGTCAAGACCAGCGAGCAAACTTGGGAGTCGGTAGCGCCCCCCAGAGTGATTGCGGTGTCTCAGAGTGTCTCAGTGAATGAGCAGGTGCTCGTGCTTGTGGACTTAGATGCAGAAGAGAATGTGGTCTCTGCGGAAGATGCCACTCAATGGGTGCTTGATTTTATCTCCGAATACCTGACGTTGGGGCTTACGCCCAAAGGGTTAGAAGAGGAGCTGGAGCGAGCAGAGCAGTGGCGACAGTCCCTAACTTTGCAGAGTCAGGAAGTGCGGCGTCGAGCGCTAGAGACAGCCGCTCGACGCGACGAAATTCAGGATTTGGAAAAGCGGCTTAAGCTAGAACGGGAGACGCTAGAAAGCCGAGAGTGATATGACTCTAACTCCGCTCGATCGCCCAGTAAGCGACTGATCCTTTGGCGGAGCGGAGCCGAAGCCAAGCCGAAGTCAAGCGAAGTCAAGCCGAACTCAAGTTTGTGGCAACACGTCTTGCAGCAGTGGCGCAAGCTCATCTTTAAGCTGCCCGGCTCGAATAAACTCTGCATAGGTGTCTGATTCTATAGCGAGCAGCTCATCTCTAACCTGTTCAGCTGCATAAACTAGCAGCTCTGGATTGGAGCGCTGTAGCTTAACAAGGTCTTCTTGAAGTTCTTCGAGCTGACCTTCTACCAAAGCAATTTGATATCTAGCGAATTCTTCGTCTACTTCCTGACGCTCGATAAGTTCTTTGAGTCGATCGAGGACGCGGTTAAGTGCAACGCGGTGGGCAACTAACTGGGTGTAGCGCTGGCGAGTGGGCTGGTCGCCTAGCAGGTCTAGCCAGGAGAGCAGAGGCTGAGTGGTTAAGCCTTGAACTAACAAAGTAAAGAGCATGACGCCGAAGACGACGGCGATGATTTCTTCTCGCTGGGCTAGTGACTCTGGCACGCTGAGCGCTAGGGCGACTGAAACGGAACCTCTAAGCCCGCCCCACCAGAGGACGGTTTGGCCCGGTAGAGAGATATTTTCACCTTTGGTGATGAAGTTGCTGAGCAGTCCTAAGCCGTAAACGCTGATGGCACGAGCGGTGATGATGATGGCGATCGCAATAAAAATCGTGTCCGAATTATCAATCAGTGCCTGAAACCGAACCTGGTCGCCAATCAGCAAAAACACGATCGAATTGACGAAAAAGGCCAAGAACTCCCAAAACTCAGACACCACTAAGCGCGTTCGGGGGTTCATCCCAATCCGCGAGCCAAAGTTACCGAGAATAAGCCCCATAGTGACCACTGCGATCACACCCGAGCCGCCAAGCTCTTCGGCCACGATGTAGGTACCGTAAGCCGATACCAGCGTTAGAGACTGTTCTACAAGTGGAATATCGAACCGCTGGGTCAGAAAGGAAATGCCAAAGCCAATGAGTCCGCCTACGCTAATGCCTAAGCCGACAAAGATGGCAAATCGGGCGATCGTCACTGAAGTATCGAACTGCTCAACGCCGAGTGCAATCCCTAGCAATAGGTTGAAGGCGACCACAGCAACGCCATCGTTAAAGAGGCTTTCGCCCTCCATCAGCGTGGTTAAGCGCTTATCTACGCCGAGTTCTCTAAACAGTGCGGTCACCGAGACCGGATCGGTTGCGGACAAGCTAGCGCCAACGAGTAGAGCAGTGGCGAGCGAGGCACCTGCAAACTGCTGTAGCCCAAATACCAGACCCATCACGCAGATGACGACGCCTAGGATTGCATAGAGAAGAATAGGGAAAAGATCGCTTTTTAACCGGCTCCATTGAATATTCCAGGCGGCTTCAAACAGCAGCGGCGGCAGGAAGATAAATAGGATTAGCTCGGGCGAAAGATTTACTAGCCGAACATCTGCGAGGGCTAGACCTAAACCAACCACGAGCAGCAGCAGCGTGTAGGGGATGTTTCTGAGGATGCTGAACACCCGAGAAAGCGTTGCTACGCCTAAAGACACCGAAAGTACAAGCAAAAACTGTCTTAAGTTTTCTTCAATGGCGACGTTTTCCAAGACAGGCTCTACCGATGCGGCTAGCCAGTGCATGTTTTCTGCGAGCCCGAAGGGAATTGTCAAAGGCGTTAAAAGAGAGCTAAACAAAGCAATCACAGGTTAAAACAATAGTAAAGACCACAGTGTGAGCCCATCGTATGGGTGCTCGTACCAAAGCGTTTTAATAGTAAGGCCTGATGGGCTGTGAACTACCCTGCCTTACGGATTGTTTCAGCTTGCTGTAAAAGCGCGTCGGCAAATGCGATCGCCTCGCTGTGCGATCGCCCGCCCGCCAGCTGAGCCAGCTCATCTCGTCTAGACTTTGCGTCCAGCGGCGTCACCTTCACAATCGTGCGCTCCTCTCCGTCTTCTTTTACATCTAAAGCTCTTTTAGGACTGGTCTTTGCGGCTTTTGTCGCAAACATTACGACATGCTTACCCACGTGAAAGTGAGCATCGGCCATAGCAGCAACGAGCGGCTGGTGCGTCACGCACAGCACCTGATGCTCACGGCCTAGCTGATAGAGTTTTTCAGCGATCGCCTGCGCCACCCGCCCCGAAACGCCCACGTCAATTTCATCAAACACCATCGTGCCAATCGGATCGACCCGGGAAAAGCAGGCCTTCAGCGCCAGCAAAAACCGGCTCATCTCACCGCCCGAAGCAATCTCAACTAGCGGCTGTAGCGGCTCACCGGGGTTCGGGCTAAACAAAAACGAAATCAGATCTGCGCCGCTAGCGGTAGGTGCTTGCGACTGAATATCCACTTTGAACTTGACGCGCTCCATCGCCAGCGGCTTAAGCTGCGCAACCAGATCCTGCTCTAGCTTTTTAGCGGCTTTTTGGCGAAGCTTGGTGAGCACGTCGCAGCTATTCATTAGCACCTTTTGTTTGCTTTGATAGGCCGCTTCTAAATCATCAATAGACTGGCCATCGCCGTGAAGGGCGGCTAATGAGGCCTGGATACCTTCGTAGTACTCAATCAGCTCAGGCAAATCGCGGTTGTACTTGCGGCAAAGCTGCTTGAGCTGGGCAATACGCTGGTCTATTTCTTCAAGCCGTTGCGGATCGGTTTCGATGTTTTCGCCGTAGGTGTTGATTTGACGGGCAGCTTCTTGGACTTGAGCGATCGCATCACTCACCATCTCCAAAACAGCATTCACCTCAGGATCGTAGCGCAGCATATCGCTCAAAATAGACTCCGCCTGCCCCAACATATCGGCGCAAGCCTCGCCGCTCTCGTTCTCATACAAGATCTGATAGGTCTGATAGCTTTGCTGCTGCAACTCCACGCTATGGCTGAGGCGATGATGCTCAATCTGTAAAGTCTCTAGCTCATCAGGATCGGCAATGCCGGCTTCCGTAAGCTCTTTACTTTGAAACTCAAACATATCGAGCTGATTGGTTCGCTGCTGCTCAGCCCGACGACGCGTATCCAACAGCTTCTTAGCCGCTGCCGCCGATTCGTAGTCCTTAGCCACCTGCGCGCTTTGCTTAACGAGCTTACTATCACCAAATCCATCCAACCAGTCGCGCTGGAGATCAGGCGAACCCAGCTGCATCGTTTGGCCTTGCGCCGTGATTTCAATGAGCAGGCGGCGCAATTCCTCCATCTGTGGCTTATTGACCGCAACGCCATTGAGCCGAGAGCGCGATCGCACCGAGCCAGAGCCCTTGGCTGCGGTCAAATCACGACGGCAGGTCAGTAAATTGCCTTTATCAGGGATCTCGTATTCACTCAGCCAGCTAGCAATCCTAGGATCGCTTTTACCGTCGCTTGTGCCGATTGCAAATGTGCCTTCCACCATGGCCTTAGTCGCACCGGTTCTCACCCACCGGCTGGAGGCTTTCCCCCCTAGCACTGCATCAATAGCATCAAGGATAATAGATTTACCCGCACCCGTTTCACCCGTAAGCACGTTGAGCCCTGGCTTTAGCTCAAGATCTAGACGATCGATGAGGGCAAAATTCTCAATTTTCAAAGCAGAAAGCATAGCCCTATATCGCCTTTACACGCAGGAAGTTTGAGTTTGAAGAGATTCTTAATAGTCAGAATTAATAGCCGAGAAAAAATTTCTATCGCTTGAGACAGAAGACAGCTTTCAATAGCTTGATACAATAATTTACATATTTTGTATTCTATGGCCAATCTATCTATCACCGGTCTATCTATCACAGACCCATGCAGATAAATCGCACGCTCTATTCACAACGCTTTTAGACCCTACTTTCTAGGGCGCTCGGTAGCAATCCTTCTTCCGGAGACTATTTTACCGTTGCAGCCTAGAAACTTGGGCCAAACAAGCATATTTTTGAAGATTTCTCTCTAAGTAACTTCTCTCCAAGCATCCTTTATGAGCGCAGCTTCTCCAGACCTTTTTACCCGTCCTTCTGAACTTCCCACCATAGCGTCAACAGTTGACGAGTACGGTCGTCCTGTTGTGGCGTTCGATGAAACGCGCCCTGTCACAGTCGCGGCCGTTCCGGCAGCCAAAGCGATGCCGCCAAAGTCTTTAGAAGATATTTTGGTGTACGACCCTGAGGCGATCGCAGCCTTCTACCGCAAGCGTCCCTTCCAAATCTTCTTCCGCCTCATCTCCATTTTCTGGACGGCATCGGGCTATGTGCTGGGCTTGCTGTGGGACAAAGTAACTGGCCGCCAAAAAATCAATGAAGCCAAACGGGCAGAAGGCCTACGGCTCATGCTCACTAAGCTAGGGCCAGCGTATATTAAGGTCGGTCAGGCCCTGTCCACACGCCCCGATCTGGTATCACCTGCGGCCATGGCAGAAATGGTGAAGCTGCAAGATCAAATTCCTGCCTTCTCTAATGAGATCGCAATGCGCTTCATTGAAGAAGAGATAGGTCAGCCACCTGAAAACGTTTACGCGTATCTTTCACCCAACCCAATTGCTGCTGCCTCGTTAGGCCAAGTGTACAAGGGCCAGCTAAAAACAGGTGAAGACGTAGCGGTCAAAGTGCAGCGCCCCGGCCTAGCTGACCAAATCACCAAAGACATCTACATCATCCGCGTGCTGGCGAACTGGGCGACGAATAACATCAAGCAAATTCGTAGCGATCTGGTTAGCATTGTTGACGAATTTGGAACGCGCATCTTCGAGGAAATGGACTACAACCACGAAGGCGCGAATGCAGAGCGCTTTAGTGAGCTGTATGGCTATCTACCCGAGATTCTGGTGCCTAGTATCTATAAGGAATACACCGGTCGTCGCGTGCTGACGATGGAGTGGATTGACGGGATCAAGCTCACCGAGCTAGATGAGCTGGCACGTAGAAATATCGATCCAACGCACGTCATTGAAGTCGGCGTGCAATGTTCACTCAGGCAGCTGCTAGAGCACGGCTTTTTCCATGCCGATCCGCACCCTGGAAACCTTTTAGTTACAGCAGAAGGCAAGCTGGCCTATTTGGACTTCGGCATGATGTGCGAGGTAGAGCCGTATCAGCGCTATGGCCTGATTGAGGCCATCGTACATATGGTGAATCGCGATTTTGAGGGACTCGCTCAGGACTACGTGAAGCTAGAGTTTTTAACGCCGGATACAGATTTAAGCCCAATTATTCCAGCCCTGGCAGGCGTCTTTAACAATGCGCTGGGCGCTAGCGTTGCGGAACTCAATCTGAAAAGCATCACCGATGAGTTTTCAGCGCTGATGTACGAGTATCCATTTCGAGTTCCTGCTTACTACGCCCTGATTATTCGCTCTCTAGTCACCTTAGACGGCATCGCAATTACGGTTGATCCTGACTTCAAGGTACTTAGTAAGGCCTATCCGTATGTGTCCAAGCGGCTACTAACCGATCCAGCGCCTCAGCTGCGAAACTCTTTACAGGCTCTACTGTTTCAAGATGGCAGCTTCCGCTGGAACCGGCTTGAAAACCTGCTGAAGAATGCAAAAAACAGCGAGGAGTACGACTTAAATAAGGTTGTCGATCAGACGCTGGAATATCTGTTTTCAGATCGCGGTGAGTTTTTGCGGGTTCGGATTGCTGACGAGCTAGCAAAAGAACTTGATAAAGCCGGGTTCAGCGTGGTTCAGCAGATTGCCAAGACGCTTCGACTACCTGGACGCGAGCACCTGACCCAGCCTACGCCGGTAGGCGCTCAACCCGTGCCAGCGGGAACCAGTAGCTGGGAGCAAGCGGTTCGGGTGCTGAAGCTACTGAGGGATACCGAAGGTGTGAACTTAGCGACTGTGGCAAACGTGGTGCCTAAGTTTGTAGGCCAGCCAGAAGGGCGCGATATTGGTCGGCGGATTGTGAACGGGGTCGTGCAGCGGGCGATCGCGAGAATAATCCGTGAGTTCCTAGTCACCGAACCCAAGCCGGTTAGGGTCACAGCGCTACCCCCCGCGCGAGCAGCTTAAGAGCTATCGGAACCCTACTTAATTTCGCTAAAGTCGCAGACGATATAGAGCGGCGAGTAAGGACTACAGGAGGCAATCAGCCTTTGATCTTGCTTGCCGTACGTGATGGTGCTACCAAAGCGGTTAATCCATTGCCAACCCTCGGCCTCGAGATGCGGCTCTAGCGTTGAAAATGTGCGGGTGACGACTCTTTGTTCGCTATTGCCAATCGTGAGACTGCTTTCGCGACTGGCCTCCATCTTGAAAATGGCACTAAGAATAGCAAAGTTGTCTTTGTGCCCCGACCATGCGCCCTTAAATAAAAAGCAGATCAAAACCAGGCTGGTTCCACTGGCGATCGCCAAAAAAGTCACAATTTGGGTCAGCGTAGAGTGACGACCTGCAAAGTTGCGAAATCTGCGAAGCCTGCTAGGTTTTGACGAAACAGAAGCAATCTGCAAAGGTGACAGTTTGGTAGCAGGCTCCCTGGTTTTGAGTGTCGGCATAGCGCATCTACATACTTAACAAACTTGATTGTAAAGCTTAGCAGTGGTCTGAGTTAAGTACCTTTACTTAGGCTGTGCTTTTTAAGACGACATCAGCTATGCAGAAGATCATCTACGGAATGGGTGAAAGATGCATGGGTAAGCGTTCCCTCATGTTTTGAATCAGGTAGGCCGCCTGGTAATCATAAAGATCAATAACCATATCTGACGGCAGGTTTTTGACAAATTTATCGGCCCTTGTAGGAGAGCAGTCCGTAACCTGTACGAGTAGTCGAGCCACGTCAGAGAATGACCGAGTATTATTTTGAGGGGCTTCGGCTGAAAGCTGCCATCGGCGCGGCGCCGTTCTTTCACCGCGTTCTATTCGGCGTAGGCCGTTGATAGAAGAGAGCAGGAAGAGGCGATCGCCCGGTAAAACGCGCTGCTCATCCGTCGGCATCAGCACCGTACAAGGCCTATTTTGCGGATCGCGCGTCTCTCTCAAGATAGGCACCACGCCATAACCATAGGCAATCTGTCCCATTTGCCGGCCAGCCAGCGTATCGCCTGAAGTAATCAGATACTCGGCAATCAAAATATTTTGGCCGCTCAACCGAAACAGGCCCAGAATATTCTCACCAAAAGCAGCACCGGCAAAAGCCTCCGCCGAAAGTGCGTACGGGCTAAAGGTTTGGGCCTGCGGCATCATCGCCATCAGATTGTCGCTAAAGCTCTGGCTGCGGGTGCGCACAATCGGGGAAAACGTACGGCTAAGCGCTTTTTCTGAAGCGAACAGAGCTACTTCCAAATTCAGCATGGGGTCGTTGGTCACCGCAATGACGCTTTTGGCAGTTGCCAAGTTAGCTGAAGCCAGTTCTTCTAAAATATTGCCGACGAGCAGCGGCACCTGGGTAGATAGCTCTGTAGACAGCTCGGCGGTGTTAGTTTGAGCGTCAGCCAGGGCGACCAGCGGCTGATTGAGTTCAGTCAGTAGGCTCGTGACTTTGCGGCCAATTCGGCCTAAGCCAACGACCACCACATGATTGCTGCGCGGGATACGAGGTCGCTTTTGGAGAAAGTCAAAGCGTGAATTTAGCAGGCGTTCAGCCACCAAACCCAAAACGCCCAAAACCACCAAAATGCTAATAAGCGTAATGGTTAAACACACTAGCTGCACCCAGCCAGGGGTGACCGGGCTATTGAAGCCGCCGAAGACGTCGCCATAGCCGCCAAGCAGTAAAATCGCGCCTAGGCTAACGGCTTTCACCCAGCTCAGCGTTTCAGGTAAGTCATCGGGAACCCCACCAGGGACAGCGCCGTAGTGAAACTTGAGCAGTAGCGTGCCGAGTATCCACAAGGCTAGGGCTGTAGAGAGGGCGATCGCCACAACTCGCCCGATAGATTCCTCTGAAGATCGCCGCCAGTTACTGATGCGTTTTCGCCAGTCGGTATGACGCAAATCGTCCGCCCACTGAGCGATTGCCATTAATGGATTCTGGCTGGGCTTGGGCTGATTGGCAGCGTTTTTGACTTCGATATATGCCACGCGATCGCCTGCTGATACGCGCACAAAGGGTTGCCAGCGATGAAAAATAGAAGACGCCGTTGTGGCCCATCCTAAAGGCTGCTGAGGGGCTTCAACCGGATTAAAATCCAGCAGTCGAAAGAACCCTTTGTGGAGCTGCTGAACCTGCATTTGGTCGAATCGAGGATCGCCCGCTTTCACCAGCCGTTCAGTGACTTTGAACTGATGACGACCGATGGTGAAAACGCTGATAATATCATCGCCCAAGCCCGCCAGAGCAAAGGTCATCGCGGGCAGCTCGGTAGCATCTAGGGCCACGAACTTACCAAGCTGACGAGATAGCAGCGCGTTGAGGCTATGACGAGAGGAACGGAGGATAATTTGAATATTGGGGTTGAGACGACGAGCGGCGATCGCACATTCTACATTCGTACTTTCATTACTCGTCACAATCAAAATCGCCCGTGCCCGCTTAATGCCAGCCAACCGCAACACATCTTCACGCCGACAGTCACCGATTACGGGGGGCTGCACCAAATAGCTCGGCAAATCATCAATTTCCCAGGTGCCCATCTTCCGCTGGTCAATCGCGGTGATATGAACCTCAAACGGGTCATAGTCAAACTTTTTCAGATTGAGCACGCACTGCTGCCCTAAACTGCCAAGACCGCAAATGATAAAGCGATCTTCAGAGGTTGGAGACCGGGTGGTCAGCTCTGGCATGAGGGTGTCAGGGCCACCAGATGAATAGGGATTAGCAGGCATCGCTCGCCTCAGCAAATAGCTTGTGAGAAGCAGATTGTTTTATAGACTTCAACCGCTGGGCAAATTTTACGCTAGCAAAGGTCGCTTTCTTTAGAATCATCGGTCTGGAATGATGTGGAGAGGCCGTGAAATAATAGGAACAGCGCCCTTTTATCCACGCGGCAATCATGAGCACCTTCCACACGCTGGACTGGAATAACCATCGGCTTCAGCTCCTCGATCAAAGGCAGCTGCCGCATGAGATTACCTACCTTGACTACACCGACTATGAAGCGGTCGCTGAAGCGATTCAAACAATGGTAGTGCGAGGCGCGCCAGCCATTGGGCTAGCGGCGGCTTTTGGCATGGCGATCGCAGCCCGTCAGTCTACAGCCAATGAGCCCAATACGTTTTTAAGTGACTTTCAAAAAGCTGGGGAGTGTTTGATGCGATCGCGCCCCACCGCTGTCAATCTATCTTGGGCCGTCAACCACCTTCTCACGTTCGCAGAGGCTAAAGCTGCCGATGCCAACACCACAGTTGAGTCTTTGAGACAGGCAATCGCTACAGAAGCACAGGCTCTATATCAAGCAGACCTCGACGTTTGCAAAAGGCTCGGAACTCATGCGCAATCTCTAATTCCCAACGAAGCGCAGCTTATCCATCACTGCAATACTGGTGCACTCGTCGCTTCAGACTACGGCACGGCGCTTGGCATCGTTCGAGTAGCGCATGAGCAGGGCAAATATGTTCACGTGTTCTTAGACGAAACGCGTCCTCGAATGCAGGGCGCTAGTCTGTCCGCGTTTGAGATGAAGGCTTTGGGCGTGCCGCATACGGTGATTGTAGATGGCGCTTCAGGCTATGTAATGAGCACCCGAAAAATTGATGCTTGTCTGGTGGGATGCGATCGCGTTGCCGCCAATGGAGACGTGGCCAACAAAATCGGCACCTACAACCTCGCACTCGTCGCTCGCGCCCACAACGTTCCTTTCTATGTCGCCTGCCCGCTCAGCACGCTAGACATGAGCCTAGCAAGCGGTAAAGAAATCAAAATCGAAGAACGCGCCGACACTGAAATCACTCACGTAAAAGACCAACAAATTACGCCTGATGACACGCCTGTTCTCAACCCTGCTTTTGATGTCACGCCTGCCGAATACATCAGCGCAATCATCACCGAGAAAGGAATTGTGTACCCGCCCTACTCAGACAATTTGAAGCAAATTACGAATGCATCTACACCAAGCTAGGCTTTAAGCGAGGATAGGTTGTCATGAGCTGTCGCACTTGCTCTGCGTGATAGGAGCTGCGGGTAAGCGGTGAGGAAACAACCTGTAAAAAGCCCATTTCCATACCCGCAACACGCCAAGCGTCGAATTGCTCGGGCGTGACAAAGGTATCGACGCCCAGGTGCTTTTGGCTAGGCTGCAAGTATTGGCCGATGGTGACGATATCGCAATCTACCGCGCGAAGATCACCGAGCACCTGGCGGACTTCAGCGTCGGTTTCACCAAGGCCGACCATGATGCCGGATTTGGTGTATGTCCAAGGGGCGATCGCCCGCGCCTGTTTCAACAGCTCCAAGCTCCGCAAATACTCACCTTGGGGCCTCGTTCGCTTATACAGCCGAGGTACCGTCTCAGTATTATGGTTGAGCACTTCAGGCCGACCTTCTAACAGCAGAGTCTCTAGCGCATCCCAATTGCCACACAGGTCAGGAATTAGCACCTCAATCGTCGTATCGGGCGAAACCCTACGCGTCTCTTCTATGCAGCGAATAAACTGACTTGCGCCACCGTCCGGCAGCTCATCACGGTTCACCGACGTAATCACCACGTGGTTTAGCTTCATTCGCCGCACGGCTTCAGCCAGGTGAACCGGCTCCATCGGATCTAGCTCGCGGGGCGTTTTGTCAAAATCAATGTCGCAATATGGGCAAGCTCTAGTGCAAGCTGGCCCCATAATTAAAAAGGTCGCCGTGCCTGCATTGAAGCACTCACCGATATTAGGACAAGAAGCCTCTTCGCAAACGGTATTGAGGCCTAAGTCTTGCAAGATGCCTTTGACATCCCCGACTCGTTCCCACTGGGGTGCTTTTACCCGTAACCATTCTGGCTTCACTACCACGTGCGTAACTGCCTCTAGAGAGTCGCTTGCCTCAATACAAGATCAAATGCAAGCGCCGTTTGCAGCTCTAATTTTAGCAATAGCGGGTGTAAACAGATGCGCTACGGTACATTTAAATCACATGCTAAAGACATATACCCTTAGGAGGTCATCCTATGCGTAGGCAGCCCCCTATCGCTCGCTGCTTTGTCGCCCTCTGCGTCAGTGCAGCAGTCACACTAGCCGCTTTTGAATGGCGCAATCCCTTCCCAGATCCTGTGATTACGCTAGGCACGGCACCTGAGATTGATGCCGATGCCATCATTAGCATCCAAGGGAGAAAATCTGGAGCTAAGCCGAAGAAATCTGGCCGATTTGAGCGAGCAGTCAGCTGGCTACCACTAGGACAGTCGCAGCGAGTAGAAGCCGTTGAAGAATCTCCCGTTGAACTCATTTTATCTTTGAGCCAGCGCCTGTTAGAGGTGCGGGTGCCGGGAGAAGAAACGGTGCTGTACGAAGTTGCCGTGGGGCAGGCTGACTGGCAAACGCCCACAGGTGACTTTTCAGTAATTAATAAGTTAGAAAATCCTGCTTGGCAGCATCCGATTACAAAAGAAGAGATTCCACCTGGCCCAGACAATCCGCTGGGGACACACTGGATTTCCTTTTGGAGCGACGGTCAAGCCCAAATTGGCTTTCACGGAACAAACCAAGAAGACCTCATTGGCGAAGCGGTTTCTCATGGCTGCGTGCGAATGCGAAACAAGGACATTCAGGCGCTGTATAAGCATGTAGCCGTCGGGACTTCGGTCAAGGTAAAGCTTTAAAACGTAGAAAGCGATCGTTGGATATTCTCCAGGCGATCGCTTCTATTAAAAAGGCTTTCATTTGAGCAGAAAACTAAGCAGCGGCTGGCTGCTGTTCAAAATCGTGAGCATAGTCCTTAAGCAGCTTGTTCACTTGACCGAGCAAACCATTTTCTTCGCTACGCTGAATTTCCTTGCGGCCAGGGAAGAATTCAGGCTGGTCAAGGCTGCGACCAACCGACTCAGTAACCTGCTGTGCAATCAGCTCAGACAGCTCGGCGCGCGCTTTTTCTCGTTGATAGCTAGCGCCTTCTTCGGTCGTTGCGTACAGGGGTGGCAGGCGGTTGAGCGCATAGGCGGCAACATCACCTAGATCCAGCGTTTTTTCACTGTTAGCTTCTACCGCCGCAACTTGAGAAATGGCCTCAGTTAGAACCAGTTCCTCCATCACGTTAATAAACTGCTTGCGAGGAACGGCCACCACTTCTCCGGTGAGCAGTGAGCCCATCAGACGGTCAAGGGACATGTATTCTTCAATTGACAATTCGGAAGCAGTATCGCAAATGCGGCCGACTTCTGCTTCCATTGCGGGGGTTAGATACCCGTCTTGTAAAGCCTGTTCAACGATTTTTTCGATACTACTCATGCTGACTCAAAACTCCGGTTAATAATTCCGCTAAAAGGTTTAGGAAGATGTTTAGTGAGAACGACTTATATGTTCAAGCGACCCAATAACATTGGTGTGAATCTTTAATCAAGTATTCCCGCTGCCTCCACAGGCAAAACACCGGAAGCTCACATTGACCTGTAGCGCTTCCGGCGTTGCGTTTAGCTAAGTTGTTCGAATGAGCTTTGAAACGACGTTTACTCTACGCCGTCATAGCGCCAGGGGACTGGATCGACTGCAATGTCGTTTACAAACAAACCCCAATGGAGATTTGGCCCGGTGGCAAAGCCGGTAGCCCCCATGTAGCCAATGAGCTGACCTTGCTCAACCATGTCACCTTCTTTAACGGCAAAGCCGGAGAGGTGGATCATGACGCTAGTCACACCCTGCCCATGATCGATACCGATAGTATTGCCATTGAGCTCAAAACCATCTTCGACTCTGCCAGTGAGGGCAATGCGTCCGGCAGCAGGTGCATAGATGGGTGCGCCGTTACCTGCTGCATAGTCCACGCCACGGTGGTAATAGTCTTCGGCAAACACGCCGTTGTAGTAGCGCTGGTTGCCGTAAACAGAGCTAACGTAGCCGTTGCTGGGTCTGGACATGGGGCCGTTCCAGAATCGCTGTGGCGTACGTAGCGCCCGCAGTTCGTCTAGGCGGTCAAATTCGTAGTCGGTGCCTTCTAAGCCAGCGCGGCTGGATGAGAGGGTGATGTATTGGGTGTTAAAGCTGCGGTTGCCGATGCTGACTGCAATGTTGTTAGTCCCGTCTGGGCCGCTGACCTGGAGCTCCATGCGACCAGGGGCGGTATTTGGGTTAGTCGGAATGAGGGCGCGGTAGCGATTGGGAGCGAGGGTAAAAGCTTGATAGGTGGTGCCTCTGGCAGTGACGGTGGGCGTGACGCCGTTGTCTTCGCCAGTGATGACAATAGAAAGGGTGTCGCCAAGGACGGGGCGGGCGGGTGAGACTTGAACTTGGTAGGCGTGAGCGGGCGTGGCGATCGCACTCCATACCAGCACCACGGTTGCCATCACCGGCAGCCACAGCCAGGGGGTGAGCCGAAAGTTGAATTGATGCCAGCGATCGCGCATCTGCGAAAAATTGAAAGAGATCATAGTGAAGAAGCGAAATACAGGTCTAAAAATATTGAAAAATCGTATAGACAATAGCACTCTGATGTGGTGTTTGGGCTGTGCCAGTGTGACGGTGGCCAGATTATATAAAAACAGCTAAAAACAGCGACGCTCCTTACTAATGGAAAGAACGTCGCTGTCGTTGAGACTATAGATATTTGAGATATTTGGAATGTAGAGCTAGCTGCCTGTTTTGATGTAGGCGATCGCCCCTCGCATCAAAATCGTATCTAGCCCGTCAGCATCCTTAATGCACAAAGCATTAGCGTCTTGCCAGATGATTGTGCCGACAAGCGTATCGCCCGTGACGGCTTTAATTGCAATGTTCTGCTGGTCACGAACGAAGGTTTGAATAGTGCGCGTGCTGGGCAGGCCAGTATCGAATCCGTTGATAGACATGTGTTTGAGTCGTGTGAAAAGGTTTGTAGTCTATAGTTTTCCCGAGACTTGGCCCGAGATTTGAGCTTTGCTCAGCTGGTGAGTAAGGACGGTAGAATACTTTGAGCTGTATGCATAGTCTTTTTTGATATGACGACTCTCCCTTTTAGCAAGTATCACGGCCTTGGCAACGATTTTATATTGGTAGACAACCGGGCCAGTGATGAGCCAATGGTGACGCCAGAGCAGGCGGTAGATTTGTGCGATCGCAACTTCGGCATCGGGGCAGATGGCGTCATTTTTGTCCTACCTAAAACGGGCTCCGAAAAAGAGCAAACCGACTACACCATGCGCATCTATAACTCCGACGGCTCAGAGCCAGAGATGTGCGGCAACGGCATTCGCTGTTTGGCTAAGTTCATTGCTGACTTGGAAGAGAAAGACGGGAACAAGCGATCGCTGCCCCACACCTACAGCATTCATACGCTAGCGGGCACCATTCGACCCGAGCTAAAGCCTGACGGGCAGGTCACTGTCGATATGGGTGAGCCGGGACTGCTGGCAAAGGAAATTCCAACCACGCTCGCTGACGACGGAGACAAAGCCATCGATAAAACGCTGACGATAGATGGAAAAGACTGGCAGGTGAGCTGCGTAAGCATGGGCAACCCGCACTGCATCACGTTTGTAGAAGATGTAGACGCGGTGCCTTTAGCTGAAATCGGCCCTAAGTTTGAAAATCACAAGGCGTTTCCAGCGCGGATCAATACTGAATTTGTAGAAGTAGTACGGCCTGATTATTTGAAGATGAAGGTGTGGGAGCGCGGCGCAGGGCCAACGCTGGCCTGCGGGACAGGGGCCTGTGCGCTGGCGGTGGCGACGGTACTTAATGGGAAGTGCGATCGCAAAGTCACCGTAGAGCTACCCGGCGGCAACCTAGAAATCGAATGGGCCGAAAGCAACCGAGTCTATATGACTGGCCCAGCTACGCTCGTATTCAGCGGCAACGCATTTGTAGATGCGGCGGGTCGTTAAGAACATGACTTTACTCGTATTGACCAATGATGACGGAATCGATGCGCCTGGAATTCGGGCATTGCAGGCGGCCACAGCAGACTTAGGCAAAAGCGTCATCGTCGCCCCTGATGCACCACTTTCGGGCTGTAGCCACCAGATGAACAGAGGCGGCATCATCGGGATCGACCAGCGGGATCAAGATGAATACGCCATTGGCGGCACGCCTGCTGACTGTACCCGAGTCGCCATCAGCCACCTGTACAAAGAAACAGACTGGGTGCTCTCTGGCATTAACGCGGGGGGGAATATGGGCTCAGACGTTTATATTTCGGGGACGGTGGCGGCGGTACGTGAGGCAGCTTTGCTACGCAAAAGTGGAATCGCCATTTCGCAGTATCGCTACCGGGCTCAGCCGACTGATTGGGAAAGAGCCACGCGGCTAACGGCAAAGGTGCTGAGCGAGCTGATGGCGCAAACGCCTGAGCCGGGACAGTTTTGGAATGTGAACTTGCCTGCCTCGCCTTCGGATGGGTCAGCAGATGACCCAGAGATAGTGATGTGCGATCGCTGTACTCAACCATTGCCGACAGACTTTGTAATAGACGAAGCTGGATTTCGCTACGTGGGAGCCTACGAAGACAGACTGCGCGATCCCGATGGTGATGTGGATGTGTGCTTGAGCGGGCGAATTAGCGTGGTGAAGGTTCGGCTGTGGTAAGTCCCTAATATTGAAAAAGGAAATATTAAAAAAGGAAATATTGGAAAAAGGGGTATCAAAAAAGCATGGTTAATATGTAATTATGCGGTTCTTGAGGCTTGGCATGTTAGGGCCGAGGACACACCGTAGTAAGATATCAGCGCATTAATGACTTCTGGGCGCTATGAATGGTTCAGCTCAACACTGGATTTACGCTGTTTCTCAGTTTGCTGGTAGAAGCAGTCCCTTTTTTATTGATCGGCGTGGCCTTTTCTAGCCTGCTGATGTTTTTTGTAGACGAGCGGCAGCTAATTGGCATACTGCCGAAGAACGCGTTTTTAGGCGCGCTGGCCGGGAGTCTGATCGGGCTAGCGTTTCCCGTATGCGAGTGTGGCAATGTGCCAGTTGCACGTCGTTTGCTGGTTCAAGGCGCGCCTACAGCCGTTTCTATTGGTTTTTTGCTCGCGGCACCGACTATCAATCCGGTGGTGTTTTGGGCGACCTGGGTAGCGTTTCGCGGCCAGCCAGAAGTGGTATTCATGCGCGTGGGCTTCACGCTGCTAATTGCCACTACGGTGGGCTGGGTGTTTAGCCGTCAGGCTGACATTGGGCCGTTTTTACAAACTGCGGTGGCGCGAAGCCGGTTTCGAGGTGATGCCCCTAAGGCCGAAGTCGATCGCTCTTTGCAGCTGTTGCAGGGCGGTACTTTTATCCAGGGCGTCGGTGCTGGTGGCATTGGTGAGGCCATTCGACTAGATTCTCCAGCGGCGCAGCGCTTTGTGGCCAATCCTGCATTGGAGCAGTCGTTTGAGCAGAAGCTGACGCTGGCGGCTGAGAATATGGTGCGAGAGCTGCGGGAGCTGGGTGCAATTCTAATTTTGGGAAGCGCGATCGCTGCTACCGTTCAAGTCGCCGTGCCCCGAGAGCTGATTCTAGGCCTGGGCCAGGGTATGGTGTCGTCAATTCTAGCAATGATGATCCTGGCGGCAGTTGTGTCTATTTGCTCAACGGTAGACTCATTTTTTGCGCTATCGTTTGCCTCTACCTTTACCACTGGCTCGCTGCTGGCGTTCCTGATCTTTGGCCCCATGATCGATCTTAAAAACATTGGGCTTCTGCTAACGGTATTCAAAGGCAGAGCGGTGTTTTATCTGTTTGCATTAGCGTCGCTGATGAGCTTTGGCTTCGCGCTGTTTGTCAACCTATATGTAGGCTAGTGTGCTGTGCGATCGCCTCGTTCTCAACCCGTTACTGCCAGACCCTCCAGGCCGCTGCCGTGGCGGGACATTACGGACGCGCTAGCACTCAGTGCCTGGAGCGCCATGCTGTTTCGCTACTGGTTTGGTGGCAAGCTGCTGCTATTATTACACCCTGACTACGCATGGCTCTCGAATACAGCCGCGATCGCCCTTGTCCTGCTAGTCGCTTTCACGATCTATCGAATTCTGACTCAGCTATACGGGTCGCCCGCTCAAAACCGCGCTCAAGCTGATGCGAATCAGGGCCACGTCACCTTACTCCCCCCCAGCCTCAGCAGCGCGCTATTACTCGGTGTCGCCGTCTTCGGGATGATTTACACACCCCGGGCCTTTTCTAGCCAAACGGCCATGCAGCGAGGCATTTCTGAAACATTGACGTTAACGAGAGCGCAGCCGCAGCGCTTTATTCGCGCCGATGCCCCTGAAGATCGCACCGTTATTGACTGGATTCGCCTGATCAACGCATATCCTGAACCTGACGCCTACAGCGGTGAAGCCGTTGACCTCACAGGATTCGTATTTTATCCAGACGGCTGGCCCGAAGATTACATTATGGTGTCTCGGTTTGTGCTTACCTGCTGTGCGGCAGATGCCTATCCCGTTGGGCTACCGGTTAAGGTGACCAGCCGTAGCCCTTACCCGGTCGATAGCTGGATAGCAGTAAAGGGCGAAATATTTACTGAAACGTTTGAAGAGCGGCGGCAAGTTGCGATCGCCCCCACTGAAATCAAGACGATACCAGAACCTAACAATCCGTATGAGTACTAGAAGAGCAGGCCGCAAAGGCAACCGTTCTCGGAATACCAAACGTCAAGGTCAAACAGTCAGCGGGCCTGAAGCGGCGCAGTATCAGGGGCAATACCAGCCGTTAGATCGCGCCGCACTCATCACCATGGCAGTGCTTTCAGTGGTGATTGCAGTCATGCTTTTGCTAGGGTCTCAGGCGCTGATTCGCGTGCGGACGTTTTCATGGCAGGGTAGCGCGGTCGGCTCAAATGATGTCGCTTTCATGCTGAACTTTACGCAGCCCGTAGATCCGCAGAGCGTAGAGGAAAATTTGCAGATTGAGCCAGCGCTGCTTGGTAAATTTAGCTGGGCCGGACGGCGCATGGCCTATACCCTAGCGGTGCCTGCGCCCTACGGCGAGAGCTATACGATTTCCTTGCCAGAGGCCACCGCTCTTCATGGCCGAGGCGGCTTTAAGCCATTTACAAGTGAGTTTCATACGCGCGATCGCATATTTGCCTACATCGGCGCAGAGGGAGAGGATCAAGGACGGCTGATTTTATTTAATCTGACGCGTAAGGAGAAAACGCAGCTCACGCCTGAAGATCAGGTGGTGATGGACTTTAAGCCGTATCCAGAGCGCGATCGCATTCTATATTCAGCCACGCAAAAAACAGAAGACTCAAATACCATTTCATTTCCGCAGCTTTACACCGTCTCGACGGGTATCGCCTCACCTAGCCCATCGCCGTGGTGGCAGTTCTGGCAGAATGACAGCGATCCCAATGGTCGCAACCAAACAGAGACTACCGGCAACATCACGCCCGTCCTAGACAACGAAAACTATCAGAATCTCAAGTTTGATCTCTCGGATAATGGTGAAGTCATTGTCGTTCAGCGCGTAAATCAGCAAAATCCTGCTGACTATGGCCCCTGGGTTGTAGTGGACGGAGAGCCGCCGCGTAAGCTAGAAACCGGGCCGAGCGGAGACTTTCAAATTGCGCCAGACAGCGCTTCTTTGTTATTGCAACAGGGTGAAGGCACTGCCGTCGTCTCGTTAGATCCCGACTTAGAAGAAGCCCAGAGCACAGACGGACTTCTAGACTTTTTGCCTGACTACGGCCTCACGCTAGACGTTGCCAACGACGGTAGCGCGGCGGCCTTTGTGAACTTCAATCAGGACGACCCTGAAAAGCAGTTCACTCAGTCATTGTTCTGGGTGTCTAATGCTGGCGTGGAGAAAGCGCTACTGCAAACAGACGGATCGATCGTTAGCGCTCAGTTTAGTGAAAATAATGAAGTCCTCTACTGTTTGATCAATCAGCTGATTGAAGTAGGAGAGGATGAATATCAGAGCGCACCGTACCTTACCGCTATAAACGTCAAAACAGGTGAGGAGCAAAAACTCATAGAGATGCCCCCTCAACCTGAAATTACGGTCAGCCCATCGCCGGATGGACTGGCTATTTTATTTGATGAAGTACTCACCAGTGACTCACAGCAGCTCCCTTCTGGTGAAGGATTAACCGAAGCAACCCATCGACTGTGGCTGCTACCGCTGTTTGGCACTATAGAAGAGCGACTGCGCGGTGAGCCCGTTTCTTTGCCGCCCACAGAGCTAGAAATAGCGGGCCGTCAACCCGCCTGGATGCCATAGAGAAATTCTACAGGAACCCTACTGGCCTCCTGTAGAAAGGCCCGTTAGCTACGGCTGATTACGGCGAGATTCGCGCTGAATGTAGAGCTGAAGAAAAATTTGCGCAGCAGAAGGCTCTAGCTCGTCTAGGGCGTTGATAATTTCGGGAATGGAATCTGCTAGCGGATCGCTGACCTCGTTTACCCACTGGTTGACGGTGGAACGAGCAACTCCCATCGTTACGGCCAGTCGGTTTTGACTGATGCCGTATTGCTGGAGAACGTACTTTAGTGCCTTACCTGCCCTGCCCATTTTTTTCATATCTCAAATAAATGACGATTTTCAGACGTTGAGTTGGATTTTCAGATAGTTGCTTTTTAGGGCTAACTCAGAATCTGAGTATGTTCATAACTACTCACCTCAGTATCTATAATCCTGAAGAATTTATACTGAAGTTATATGAACATGTTCAGAGATTGCACTGACCGAAGAAACGAACACTGGACAGTATATGGATTGACACCACAAGCGAGTGATTTATTTTTTACGTGTGCTCTATCGAACCTCAGCCAAACGCCTTACGAATTTGACTGACAGGGAGCGGCCTGATAAAACCGGTTAAAACTGACTCAATCACCTGAAGATTGAAGCCTTTTAGCCGTAACACCCGCCCAGCTATTAAACCTAACGCCTGCGTTAAATCATCCAAATATTTTTTTGTGAGTCTGCTGTTTACCGCTATAGGCTAGTGAGCGATCGCACAAAACAAATGTGTCGGTTACGTAAATCGGTCTGTAGTTGCTTAGCACCTTACTACATTCATACTAAACACGTACGTGAAAACACGCAATCTACTCAAAGCTAAGCGGCTTACCAGATAGCGGCCCTAGAATCGGCTCAGCGTATGTCTCAACGGCACTAGAGGGTTCGTTAAGCAAGTATTCAGACGGTTCTTCAAGGAGATCGTCTCCAAAAGGATCTTCCCAAGACATCACGTCTTCTAGCTTGCCATCAGAGAGAGGGGCCGTTGTTTCATCTGGCGCCTCGTTTATCAAGTGCTCATCTAGGAATAACTCCTCTGACAGGTGCTCGCCCGGCAGCGGCTCGTCTATGTACTCATTTAACAGGTACTCATTTAACGGGTACTCATTTAACGGGGTCTCTACCGCATCGTCAGCTTCAGGCATTTCATTCATCTCAGGCATGCCATCCATTTCAGACACGCCATCCATTTCAGGCATGAAGAGCGCTTCCGACTCCTGCATCGTAGGGTTAGGTGCAGGCGATAGCGGTGCCGAGGGATAGTGCGGGGGAACTGACTCTTCGTAAACGGGTTCGCGCAGCTTCGGGCGGAATAATAGGTTCAGCTTTAAGTACAGCGGGAAACTGCATCGGCTGATCAAATGTTGTAGAGGCGCTGCGGATAGCGTGAAGAATGGCCGCACCCTGTTCTCCAGTCGCTTTCTGTAGCTTAGATTCGCGAATGGTAACGGGCAAAAACTCTACTTTCATCTGCTGATTTCGCAGCGAAACTTTGAGAGCAGCGGTGTCGTGATCTTTGAGCGGGCCGTCGCTGAAGGTAAAGTCGCCAAGGGAATAGGCAATGGGGCGATCGCGATAAATTTCAGCCCCTTGAATATGCCGAGGATGATAGCCCACAACCAAGTCGGCACCGGCATCTACAGCGTCATGTGCCAGCGATTTTTGCCAGTCTTCTGGAACAGTCACAACCAGCGGTTTCAATTCGTCCTCAGCGGCTACCTCATCTACCGCAGCGTCATCCTCAGCGGCTGCTAGCGTATCGCCCCAGCGATAGTTCACCACCACCCAGTCCACCTGAGAGCGAATCGCTCGAATATCTTCGACAATATGCTGCCGATCTTCATGACTCGCAAGCGCCACCCCTGCTTTCTCTGCGTCTGCCCCTTGGGAGGCGTCCGGATTGTAGCCCAGGTAGGCAACGCGCTGACCCTTCACTTCCAAAATCTCAGGTCGATGGGCTTCCTGCTGGTTGCGCCCAGCACCCACGCGATAAATGCCTTGACGATCTAGGTTGTTGAGCGTTTCAGCAAGGCCCATAGCGCCATAGATCATGCTGCCTTCGCTCGCAAGATTGACAATATCAATGCCACCGGCCTCAAGGGCATGGGCGGCCTGCGGACGGGTGCGCTGGTGAAAGTCTTCTTGAAGTGAGGTGCTGGCGTGGGCCAATGGCTCAGCCAAACCAACCATAGCGACATCGGCGCGCTGATAGATATCTATTTCAGAAAAGAGCTGGTCGATGTCGCTAGACTGCTCAAATACAAAGTCATTGAGCGCGAGTTCACCGCCAAACAGTAAAGTGACCGTTGGATCAGCAGGATCGACTACTTTGCGATGTGGAATCACCGCAACGGTTTCTAGAGCAGCTTCGACCGTTCTTCCCTGAAATCGGCTGGCGGGACGAAACGAAACTTCTGTCACCTGTGAGAAATCAGGCTCGGTGACTTTTCCGTACCAGGGGCTAGTGTCTTCGGCGGGCTGAGCGCTTGAAAATGAGGGGCTATCCGCAAGAAGGAAGGTCGTAAAGCTGCCAAAGAATAGGGCGGCGATCGCAGATCCGCACATCAGCGCTGCCCGGAAAAACTTGAACTGGCCGCGAGTAGCTGGAGAATCTTCTTGTTGCAACTGCTCTTTTTGTTCTTCAGGCTGTTCTTCGAGCACGGCTTTCTGCTGTAGCTGCTTTTCTCGGCGCTCTGCGGCGGTGGGAATACGAACAGACTTTTCCCAGTCCGTTTTGGCCGCGCCCAGCAGGCGAGCGATGATATGAACGCCTTCAATCACGTCTGAATTGAGCTGATAGAGGCGATCGCACACAAACCGAATCAGCTTGTCCTTTTGGGGCGACTTCTCAAACTCAACCAGCACTTTCAGCCGGCCGGGCACCTCATCGGCGAGCACCTGCGCGTATATATTTTGGGCGACCAGCGGTTTATTAAGCCAGTAGGCGATCGCCTGAAAATGTCCCTCAGCCGCTAGCTGCCGAACATCAGTAACCTCAGAAGGTGAAGCCGCTGGCGGCTCAGTCAAAGGCTCACTGATTTCAACAATCTTTTCGCGAGAAGCGATTGATCCTGCGGCCGCCATAATCACTTCTGTCGGCGCTGTTTGGCTTGGCGCGATCGCCGCAGACGAAGTAATATTGACGGCTTCTTGAGCTCGCAAAGGAGCTTTAGATTCAGTTCTCTTACCCAGCTGCGCGCTTACTTTTGCGGCAATTTCATCAAGCGCCGAAGCAACGACAGCAGCTTTTTCATCAATCCCAGCCGAACTATTAACTTGAGGGAATGCGATCGCCATTAATGGGCCTGTTCAAATGCGTTTATTAAAAGTTGGCTTATGTACTAGCCCGTAGATAGTTCGAGCAAAACTTCTCACTTGCGTAGAAGCTTACCCAATTTATTTGATATATCACGATCTCTTAAGAATTGCACCCAGTTTCTACGGATGCGGCTACGGGTTCTTATACCACATACCTACTCCGTGACTGGCTCCGCAGTCGATTCTGTAGCCGATCGAGGATTTGCGCTGGGGTAAGGCGCTTCCTCAATTACGGGCTCTACTTCCACTGAATTTGCAGCGCCAGCATCCTCAGCACCGGCTTCCCCAGCGCCAGACCTCACTGCACCAGAACTCGCTGCACCAGAACTCGCTGCACCAGAACTCGCTGCACCAGAACTCGCCGGACTAGGACTGATCGCATTAGGATCGCCCAGCGGCGTTACAGCGGGCCGGATTGCCTCATCAGCTTCCTGATAAGTACGCTTAGAAATTCGCTGAATCAGCTCAGCGGCGCGTCCATCATTACTGGGTCGCTCTACAAGCGTGGCGACAATATATCGCTTGCCATTAGACAAGTCCACCAGCGCAACGTCCCCAAGCACCGACTCAATATCGCCCGTCTTGTTATAGGTGAGCGCATCTCTTTCGTACATGCCATCGGCCAGCAGGCTTTTGTTGTAGGTGCGATTGAGAATATTGAGAATGCGATCGCGTGACTTTATCGTCAGTCGGTCTTCGCTGCTAATCAACAGCATCGTATGCACCAAATCTTTCGCGCTCGTTGTGTTCGTGCCAGTCAGATCGGGCAGTGGACTGTTGAGCTGCGTTTTTTGCAGACCGTAGCGCTTGAACCGCTCGTTCAACACCTCCGGCCCACCCAGCAAATCGATCATCATATTCGTAGCCGTATTGTCACTTTTGACAATCATCTGAGTGGCCACTTCTAACGCGGTGAACTGAGTTCCGGGCGGCGATACCTGCATGTCGCCAGAGCCCTCAGCAATTTGCTCAGGCGCAATGGTAAGGGTTTGATTAAAGTCGATAGTCTTTTTATCCACCTCTTCAAAAAAGGCCAGTAGAATTGGCAGCTTGATCGTGCTAGCTGCCGCAATTAAATCGCCGCCTTCAAGATCGACGTAGTTGCCCGTATCGATATCTATATAAAAAGCTTTTGCCGAAAGACCTGGATAAAGATTAGGCAGCTCTTGCAGCTCTGACTTTAGCGGCGCGATCTCCTGACCCAGCGCGATTGGAAATTTCGCAGCAGCAGGCACAGCTGTAGAGACTAAAGCAGCCTCAGTCACCTCCGCTGACGGCGCGTTTTTATTGGGTAGCACCGTTAGTAGCGTGCCGCCCAGTGCCGCAATACCCAAGCCTGCGATCGCCAGTCGGCCCAAATACAGCAGCGGCACCGGCATCTTTCGCCGCGCATTTCGCCGCCGCGCCAAACTCAGATTAGGCGGTATGGGCTTCTTGCCAGACGGCGTACTCACCAAGGCACTGGCACTTAGCGTTGGCTCTAGTTCCAGACCCTTTCGTCAGCGTTAGCGCAGCTGTCCGCGAACCCGACTGGCGCGATCGACGGCGCAAATTCTCTGAAGTAGCACTGCCAGCTAGCCGTTTGGGCCTCCCGACTTGAGTCTTGTCTCCTGCTAATTTACCGGGCACTAATTTACCGGGCACTAATTTACTGGGCGCTTTGCCGGAAGCGGTGCGACGACGGCTTTCTTTGGCAGCACCTTTTGTCCGCTTACGCGGGGTAGCCGAATCACGACGGCCCAAGCGACCCGAGGCAGATAGCGTTTTACTCACGCCTTTATCAGACACAATCTTGAGCGGCGGCCGCTCTATTCGGCCCGGAATCTCGCGGCCCGGAATCTCATCATGACTAGGGGCTTCTGACCAAGGCGTAGCAGGCTGTGTGGTTTGTTCACTCGCCGCGCTTGAGCCGTTAGAGCTGTTCAAATTGTCACGGGTGCCGTTGGCCTCTGTCATGGTGTCAAATTAACCTTCGTTTAGCACGTCAAGTGAGTTCGTCTTTGGTCTGACTTAGCTGCGATGGATGAGAGAGTGCCCATTCCATCTGTCGGAGCATTCCTCTGAGCAAGGCAACTTCGCTAGAGGTCGGATCGGCCCGGTGTAACAGCTGCCTCAGCTTGCGCATTCGGCTAGCTTTTGTATGTGGATACAGATACTCCACTTGCAGCAGCACGCGCTCTAGATGCTGGTAATAGCCTTCCAGCTCATTGAGGTGAGCCCTAAATGAGTTAGAAGGTTGGGCCTGATTCAGCACACTAGGTTCCGTCTGTTTACCAGATAGAGGTGAACTTCGTAAAGGCTTTGGCTCACTTTCTGTATAAATTGATGAATGTGACGGGGGTAGATTCAGCGGTGAATTTACCGAAGCTGAGGCCTGAAGCGATGCCCACGCGCGATGCAGCTCATAGCAGCAAATAGCCACCGCCTGAGCCAGATTAAGCGCGCTGTAGCCGTCATCAGTAGGCACTTTTATAAACTGCTGAGCGTAGGCAAGCTCTTCGTTGCTAAGGCCGCTATCTTCACGGCCGAAAATTATCGCGGTGTCACCAGGATCACCAGAGGCCTCTACAGACGAGCTAAACAGCGTCGGCAGGGCGGTTTCAGGCAGTTCTAACGGAGCGTTGAAACCTCTTTGACGAGCCGTGGTTGCGATCGCCCGCCAGCACCCCGCCAAAGCCTCAGGCACCGAATCCACCCGCTGAGCCTTCTGGAGTACGTCTTTAGCATGAACCGCCATCTGCAAAGCTTCTTCGCCCAAAGGATTGCACTGCGGATTTACTAAAACGAGCTGCGAAAGACCGAAATTTTTCATCACCCGCGCAGCTGAGCCCACGTTGAGCGGGCCAGCGGGTGACACCAGCACGATTCGAACCGTGCTGATTGGCGGCATTTTAAGCGCTGGTGTAGAGGGCGTGACTTGAGACATGCTTTAGAGTCTAGAGCAAGTTTCTTTATTTCAATAGCTAAGTTCTTCAGCTATAAGTTCTATGGCCCGTCAGCGAGCAAAGTCTGATTTACCTTCCAAAATTTGTCCGGTGTGTGGCAGACCTTTCACCTGGCGAAAAAAGTGGGAAAAGGTGTGGGATGAGGTGAAGTACTGCTCTGAGCGCTGTCGGCGTAGACGCAACCAGTCCACCGAACAAGGTGAAAAGGAAGGTTAGATCAGCGTTTGAATGTAGGGATCGGTGAAGTTGGCGATCGCCTTAACAGCGCCCACCGCTAGCAAATCGTCCTCATCGTGCGTGGTGGTCATGCCGATAGTTTTAATGCCTGCGCCGGTGGCTGAGCGAATGCCAGCGCTGGAGTCTTCAAAGGCGATCGCCTCATCAGCCACAATCCCCAGCTTGTCCAACGCCGTCTGATAGGGCAGCGGATCGGGCTTTCCCCGTGGCAAATCGTCTCCAATCACAACCGGATTAAATGCCTCAGTGAGTCCGAGTTCGCCCAGCATAAAAGCAGCGTTTTCTGGTGGCGCATTCGTCACCACCGCAGCCGCTAAGCCTTTGTCTTTTAGCTGATTTAGTAAGTCTATTAGCCCTGGCAGCGGCGATAGGCTCCCCTTTGCCAGCTCACGAAAATTAGCTTCTTTCTCGGCGCTAAAAGCCTCACCTTCTTCAGCTGATAGCTCGGGCAAAAAGTCAGCTAGAATCGCTGAATTTTGTCTGCCACTAATCTTTTTTCGATAGGTTTCTTTGTCTAAGGAAATGCCTTTTTTGGCAAAGAACGCTTCAAATACCTTGAAATGAACGCGATCGCTATCCGTCAACGTGCCATCAAGATCGAAAATTATCGCTTTAATCATAGGCCGCTCAAAACGCTTTTCGTGCAACAAACCCTCATCATTGTGTCCCCAGCTGCCGTGATAGTCTAGTTATTCTTACAGGGAAAGTTCGGTGAAAAACCGGCGCTGTCCCGCAACTGTGATAGCACGCGCGTGCTTGGCGTTAAGCCTGTCAAAGCACAAGTGCCAAAGCCAGAATGCCTGTAGGATTCATACACTTAAGTTCATCTGCGCGGTACAGATGCAAGTCATTATGGCAACTCATCGTATTTTGGGTATTTTGGGCCGTCTGAAGCCTGTTCGGAATGCCCTGGGTTTGGGTGCGATCGCCACCCTCACGCTAGCGGCTCCAGCACTTGCCCACCACCCGTTTGGTGGTACAGCCCCTGCAACCTTTTTAGAAGGGCTCATCTCTGGCATCGGCCACCCTGTTCTAGGCTTCGATCATCTAGCATTCACCATCGCAGTGGGCCTAGTTGCTGCCGTACTGCGACGCGGCATCACCATTCCGCTCGCCTTTCTACTCGCTGCCTTAACTGGAACAGGCCTGCACCTAAGTGGCGCTAACCTACCCGCACCAGAGCTAGTCATTTCGTTCTCCGTTTTATTGTTTGGCCTTTTAGCCGTAACGCGGCGCGACTTGAGTACGCCAGCAGTTGTCGCTTTGACTGCCCTTGTTGGGCTGTTTCACGGCTATGCCTACGGAGAAGCCGTCATCGGCGCTGAACCGACGCCTTTGGTTGCTTATTTAGCTGGGTTTACGCTGGTGCAGGGGGCGATCGCTGCGACAACCTATCTCCTCTCCAAACGCACCATCAGCAAGAGCCATACGGCTGGCATTCTCCCCATCAGACAGGCTGGTTTCGCCGTCTGCGGCGCAGGCGCAATCCTCATAGGCAATCTCTTCGTTTAGCTCCAACAACGCCCTTTCTTCTTTAAAAACCACATGAGTAAGCTTCCTGTCACAGTTGTTACCGGCTTCTTAGGCGCTGGTAAAACAACGCTCGTCAGAAATCTCCTTCAAAACAATCAGGGGCGCCGCATTGCCGTCATCGTCAACGAATTTGGCGAAGTTGGGATTGACGGCGAACTGTTGCGTGACTGTCAGGTATGTGACGAAGAAGACGATGATTCTGTAGCAAGCAACGCTCCGAACAACAACATTCTAGAGCTAGCGAACGGCTGCTTGTGCTGCACGGTACAAGAAGAATTCTTGCCTACGATGCAGGCGCTCATCGAACGCCGTGACGAAATTGACTGTGTGGTGATTGAAACCTCTGGGCTAGCGCTACCAAAACCCTTAGTACAGGCCTTTCGCTGGCCCGAAATTCGCACCAGCGCAACCGTAGACGGCGTTGTCACCGTTGTTGACTGTGAAGCGCTAGCAAAAGGCGAACTAGTTGGAGATTTAGACGCTCTCGAAGCCCAGCGTCAAGCAGACGAGGAGCTTGATCATGAGACGCCGATTGAGGAGCTGTTTGAGGATCAGCTAGGCTGCGCAGATATGGTGCTGCTGACTAAAGCAGATCGCGTGACGGCTAACGAGCTAGATAAGGTGAAAAAATGGCTGGCTCATGAGCTAGCCGACGGCGTAAAAGTCGTGCCCTGTCAAAATGGTGAGCTGAGTCCGGACGTACTCCTAGGGTTTAGCGCGGCAGTAGAAGATGACTTAGACAACCGACATAGCCATCACGATCATGAAGAAGAACATGAGCACGATGACGATATCACCTCCATACCACTGACGCTGGAGAAAGAGTTCGAGCCCGATGCTTTAGTAAAACAACTGACCGCACTCGTTAGCGAGCAAGAGATTTATCGAATTAAGGGCTTTGTTGCAGTGCCCGGTAAGTCTATGCGCTTAGTCCTTAACGGTGTCGGCAAGCGGTTTGACTATTTTTATGATCGACCTTGGCGCTCAGGCGAGCCTCGGCAAACAAAGTTAGTGGTCATTGGGCACGAGCTTGCTCCAGCGCAAATTAGAGCGAAGCTAAGCTAGCTCTGAGGCTCAGATAGCCATCTCTTTAGATCTGCTACTGTCGCGAAATCAAATAGCGCTTCACCCAGATTTTCTAGCTGGGCTATAGAGAGCTTTCTGATCTGAGCCTCCAAACTTGGGTGAAGTTCGTTAAGCTTTCGGGTGAGCTGGGCAATAATTAACGTGCTTGTTCCCTCCTGTCGGCCTTCCTGTCGGCCTTCCTGTCGGCCTTCCTGTCGGCCTTCTTGCTTCAGGCCTTGGTACACAGAAGACTGCTCTAATAGATCCATGCCGATAATCCTCTCAATCAACAGCTTATCTTTTAATACTAGCCCTGCCAGAATAGCAGTGGATGAGCCAACACTTTCCTGAAGCGGCGGCGATACAGTTTCCCTAATTTTAGTTGCGATTTGCTGTAGCGCGACGGCAGGGTCTTCGATATTGCTCAAAATTGCAAAGGGTAGAAGGCCTGGTGATTGTAGGAAGGATTCAAAGGGTTCTTCCCAAAGCCTTACGACCTCAAAGGCATGCGTGGTGTTTGGTTGCTCAAAACGATTCTGCTGGACAAGCTTTGATTGCGATCGCCTCAAATAAATAACCACTTGGCGAATACTCTTGTGAGGGTTAGCACGGTAGATTCGCACCCAATAGTCCAGTATCCGAAAAGGAATGTCTGGCTTAGGTTGAGTTTGAAATTCTATGTGGAGGATACTTTGATTGGCAGAGGCTGGCTCGGTCTGTAAGAGCAGGATACTGTCTGCGCGAATGGGCTCTAGGGACAGTTCCGAAGGGTTAATAGTCGAAAGGCTGACGGGTTCACCTAAAAGCCAGTTGGCAAAATCGGCTGAGAAGTTTTCGACCAGAAATTTGCAGATGGGATCGTACATGGCCAGATTTTACAGTAATGCCAGCACAGGCCTTTAAGATAAGGAAAAGTGCTTTGCAAGTGAAAAAGAGTATGACAGATAGACAGCCTATTCATGTGATTGGGGGCGGGCTAGCGGGGACGGAGGCGGCTTGGCAGGTGGCTCAAGCTGGCGTGCCTGTGGTGCTACACGAGATGCGGCCCGTGAAGAAAAGTCCGGCGCATCATTCGGAGCATTTGGCTGAGCTGGTGTGCAGCAATTCTTTTGGGGCGATGGGGACTGATCGGGCGTCAGGGCTGCTGCATGAGGAGCTACGACGGCTGGGGTCGGTGGTGATTGGGAAGGCGGATGAGCACTCGGTGCCTGCGGGTGGTGCTTTGGCAGTAGATCGTGGGGTGTTTGGCAAGGATTTGACGGCGGCGTTGGAGAGTCATCCTTTGGTGGAGCTGCGGCGGGATGAGGTGGAAAGGATTCCTGAAGAGGGAATCACGGTGCTGACCACTGGGCCTTTGACGAGTGAATCGCTGAGTGAGGACTTGGAGCGATTTGCAGGACAGGCGTATATGAGCTTTTTTGACGCGGCCAGCCCCATTGTTGTAGGCGAGTCGATCAATCGAGACATCGCGTTTATGGCCTCTCGGTATGACCGGGGAGAGGCGGCGTATCTAAACTGTCCGATGAATAAAGAACAGTATTTGGCTTTCTATGCTGAGCTGTGCGCAGCTGAGCAGGCTGAACTAAAAGACTTTGAAAGAGAGACGGCGAAGTTTTTTGAGGCGTGTTTGCCGATTGAGGAGATGGCGCGGCGTGGGGAGGACACGATGCGCTACGGGCCGCTGAAGCCGGTAGGGCTGTTTGATACTGAGAAGTACGGGGCGTTTGATACGCCAGAGAACAAAGTGAATAAGCCTTATGCGGTGATTCAGCTGCGCCAAGAAGATAAGGCTGGGCAGCTGTGGAATATGGTAGGCTTTCAGACAAATTTGCGCTGGGGCGAGCAAAAGAGAGTGTTTCGGATGATTCCGGGATTAGAGGATGCGGAGTTTGTGCGAATGGGCGTGATGCACCGCAATACGTTTATTAATTCGCCGGAGCTGTTGAATGCTTCAATGCAGTTTAAGCAGCGGCCTACTTTATTGGCAGCAGGGCAGCTGGTAGGGACTGAGGGATATACGGCAGCGATCGCAGGTGGGTGGCTAGCAGGCACAAACGCCGCTAGAGTCGCGCTTGGCCAAAATCCCTTGGTTTTACCTGAAACAACAATGCTAGGCGCACTGACAAACTTTATCAGCTCAGCCGAGCCAAAGCACTTTCAACCCATGCCGCCAAATATGGGAATTATTCCGCCGCTGGAAAAGAGAGTTAGGAACAAAAGAGATCGGTATGGAGTGTATCGCGATCGCTCATTCACCAGCCTAAGATTGTGGGCTATAGAAAACAATATTTCTCTCATTGAAACAGCGGCGAGTATTGAGGAAAAGCTTGCCGCAGAGAAAAGCGAGCGCGCCGCAGAAAAACCGGTTGCCCAAACAGTCTGAATATCTGAAGTCGCTGAGGCAGGTCAGTTATCCTGCCTCATTAAGCTGAGTCATATATTCGCTGATACCAAATGGCCTGAGAGTTTGCGCTAATGCTGCCGCGAGGTGGAAAGAGAGAATACTTGAGACGGCGATCAAAGCGGACGTGTAGCCAGGGTACGCCGTGACCATGGGTGTTGCACCAAACGCGTTTTTCTTGCGCGATCGCCGCCATACACCTTTCTCCCACGTCCTGCCAAAGTGCCTGATACGCTTCAGCATTTGCCGTCCTACAAAACGCCGCAATATGCCCATAGTCACCTGTATTTGCAGGAATCAGGAGCTGCGCATCGCCTGAAGAGTTATCGAACGTCGCCGTTAGCTCATCTGGCTTTAGCGCGTCGAGATAGCAATGAAAGTCCCGCGGGTTTGCCGGACGAAATTTGGCGGGGAAGGCGATCGCAAAAAAAGGATGCGTTTTAGCCGTGTAGGGATGAATCGGTACCGGCTTCCACTCAAAATCAAACGGCAGCTCAGCCCAAGTTTTATTCCACAGGCCGCGAAAATCAGCGTCATTTGATAGCGCCTCAGCGACCTGCTGCCAGCTCCAAAGACGACCCTGCTCGTCATCAAACGTCACTAGCTGCGCACTGCGATGAGCCACCTCAACAGCCCTTTGTTTGGCCGATACTGCCTGAGGCGGCCCCTGAGATACGTTAGACATCAGAACCTGAGAGGTAACTCTGAAATCATAGCGGCTTTTAGGTGGCTGAGTAGGTGGCTGGGCTTGAGCGAACGTGTAACAGTAAAAAGAAAACCCGTATTCTCTTTACGCTCAGCCAATACGGCAGTCAATATGGACGCTCTTTTTGTGTTTACTCGTTTTCCTCAGGCTGGATGTACTAAAACCAGACTCATTCCTGCATTGGGAAAACGCGGCGCAGCTGACCTACAAAGGCAAATGACAGAGTATTTACTAGCGCGATTGGCGATCGCAACCCGCCAAAATCTATCGCTACAAATCCATTTCACAGGCGGCACCACAGCACAAATGAAGCGCTGGATAGGCAGTCAGTTTTTACTGGTGCCGCAGTCCGAAGGCAGCTTGGGCGATCGCCTAACCGCCGCCTTCAAGCAAGGCTTTGCTAGCAGCATAGGCAAAATAGTTATTATTGGCAGCGACTGCCCAAGCTTAGAAAAGGAGAAAGTTTTGAAGGCCATAGCGCTTTTAGACACGCATGATGTGGTGCTAGGCCCAGCAACGGACGGCGGCTACTATCTCATTGGGCTAAATCAGCATCGCCCCTTTTTGTTTGAGAATATTCCTTGGAGTACAAAGCACGTGTTTGAAAAAACGAAGGCGATCGCGACCCACCATCGCCTTTCTATCGCACTGCTAGATACTCTCTCAGACATCGATATGCCGGAAGATTTACCGCTGTGGTACGCGCTAAAGTCCGCTTAGCGAGAAGGCGATCGCAACCAACCCCAAAACTTGCTGTAAGGATGAACTTCGTTCGTGAGCTGCTGCCCGTTTGTGAGCGGTCGTCCTTCATTGGCCCACTGAAAAATAGAACCCTCCAAATTCGCAACCTCATAGCCTGCTGCCTGTAGCGCCGCGCCCAACCGTCCAGAGCGATAGCCAATAGAGCAGTACAGCACAATTGGGATCAGCCGGGAAGGGCGGCTCTGCTGGGCCGTTTTCTGAATCACGCACGCAGCGTCAGCGACAGTTTCTACCCGATGAGCAGAGGGCAAATGGCTAAGCGCGTACTCTTCCGGCTTACGCACATCTAACAGCAGTGGCGTATCAGCTTTCATCCAGGTCGCCAGCGTTGAAGTAGAAATCGCTGGTACTGATGGAAAGCTGCGCTTCACCCAAATTTTGACACCTTTCCAGGCAATAGATCGTAGCGGATAGAGGGCAGCACGGGGCCATTTCATCGATAATGCAGAGAGGTAGATTGCAAGAGGATTTTATCGTTGATTGACACCAAGCCGTGGGATGAAATGCTCAAAGAGTATGTAAGTGACGGAACTGTAGACTATGGCCGATGGCAAAAGGAGGCGGTTGGCGAGCTGCAACAATGGCTAAATGATGTTAGGCAAGTAGATATTGAAGGATTAGAAGCGGCGGCGGCGATCGCATTTTTCATCAACCTGTACAACGCCCTAACCATCCAGCAAGTCTTGCAAAAGTATCCTATCGATAGCATTCGCCCGAAAGTTTTAGGCATTCCAAACTGGCCTAGCTTTCTAGCATTTTTCAAAAAGGAGATTTATACGTTAGGCGACACTCCAAAGGCGTGGCATGGCCGTCGCGCGCTCAGCCTAGACAACATCGAACATGACATCTTAAGAGAGAAATATCGCGAGCCTCGTATCCATTTCGCTCTAGTATGCGCCTCTACGGGCTGTCCGCTGATACGAGGAAATGCTTACGTCCCTGAAAAGCTAGACATGCAGCTAGAAGAAGATGCTCGCCGCTTTATCAACAATCCTGACAAGGTAAAATATGACGCCTCAAGCAAAATCCTCTATTGCAGCAAAATATTCAAATGGTACGAAAGTGACTTTTTGACGCAGGCAGCTTCTGTTCCAAGCTATATTCAAAAATATACAACCAATCCCAACTTCGATGTCAATCCTGATATCGAATACCTCCCTTACGACTGGAGCCTAAATCAACGAACATCTTCATAAAACTGCTTAAGGGTTTTAGCTGAAACACCCATTCCCCAAAGCGCACCGATACAAAAGTAGATAGCATTCGCTTTGAGCCCGCCCCACCTAGCTACTCGGCGATCTGAGGACTGAACAGTTCGGTTAACCTGTTGGATACGACCTAGCTTAGCGAGCCGAATACAGAGGTCTGCATCTTCCATAATGCTAAGGTTTTCATCAAAGCCACCGCAGCTCACAAAGTCTTGCCGACGGCAAAACATCACCTGGTCACCAAACAACAACCGCAGCCCCTTGTAAAACTGTAGAGGCCGAAAGATTAGCGGTGCGTAGTAGGTTTTTAGGCTGTTGTGTAGCGAAGTGCCCCAGCGCGTTTTCTTACCTGTCATCAGTGAAATGAAGCCGCCGCCAGAGACTCCCAAGTCGGCTAAAGTCTCTGCTATCACAGAAACTAAGTCATCTGGAACTAGCGTATCGCCATGTACGAAACACAGAAAATCTCCCCTTGCCTGTTTAGCCCCCAGGTTCATTTGAATTGAGCGGCCAGATTTGGGGCTCTGGAAAAGAGAGACGTTTGCAGACTGAGCGATCGCAACCGTCTCATCCGTGCTCCCCCCATCCACAACAATAATTTCCTTAGCAGGCGGCTCTAATATGCTCAAATAGCGCAGCGTTCTGGCCAAACAAGCACCTTCGTTCAGCGTAGGAATAATAATAGAAACGTCAGCCATCTTCTCTCTCTAAGCCTTTTTTATGCAGCGCATCAACCTCTCTTATTATGACCGGCAACAATCGGAGGTCGTGATACATATTAGCGGTACCGCTCGGTGTGCCAATGGCAACTTTGGTTAGCAGGTACATTTTCTGTCAAAACATTTCTTTTGAGCTTTCAAAGCTAGCTATAAGCCGCCAAACGCTAACAATACCGGGAGTATCCAGCAGCTCCGAAAACTTACGGTATCGCTGGGTATAACATTTCAATTAATCTTGATTTGCAGTGGCCGGTTACAGAATTTGACCCGCGTTTCTACTCATTCAGCGGCAACATGGCTAGATTGAACAAAACCGTTCAACTGCATCTCATGACCCGTTCAAGCTATGACGAAACTTCGTATGACATCTTCTTCGCAGCCACTCTCCAAACGATTGAAATCCTCTCTCCGGATGTCTCTCCGGGGGGCTTGCAGAGCGTCGTTAAGCTTAATCGGGGGTCTGGTCGTATTAGCGCAGGCTGATGCCGCCTTTGCTGGGATTTGCCGGGCAGACTTGCCGAGGAAAATTGACGCGATCGCCAATGGCTACACCCTACGCGGCTCCAAGGTCGGCATCCTCATCGAAGACGCCAACCCCGACACCCGCACGCTCTACGCCCGCAACGCTCAAGAAAAATTCGTGCCTGCCTCCAACGTCAAGCTGCTGACCACCGCCGCCGCCCTTCACAACCTCGGCCCCAGCTTCAGCATCCGCACCTCCGTATTCGGCCAGCCCAACAGCCCCAACCAGGATCTCTACGTTGTGGGCCGAGGCGATCCTACCTTCACCAGCTATCAAATCAACCTGCTCGCCAGTCAGCTCAAGCAGCAGGGTATCCGCCGCGTCAACAGCCTCACCGCCGTAGACAACTACTTCACCGGCCCTGCCGCCAATCCCTACTGGGACGCTGAAGACTACCGCGCAGGCTACGGCGCACCCGCCAACAGCCTCATTCTCAATCGCAACGAACTTGGCTTCACCCTCATCCCTAACCGGGTCGGCCAGCCCCTCAGCGTCGTTTGGGATCGCCCCGAATTCGTACGCGGCTGGCGCGTAGAAAACAACTCTCGCACCATTGGCAGCGGCAGCGAATTTATTGACGCAGGCCAAAAGCCCGGACAAAAAGTGATGAACGTACGCGGTGCACTCATCGCCGGTTCCGCCTCTGAAAACACATCCATCGCCGTTCTCGACCCTGGCAGCTACTTCGCAGAACAGTTTCAACAAAGCCTAAACGCCTACGGCGTGCCCACAGCCCGCAGCCAAGCGAGCAACAACAACCCGCCTAGCGGCCTATCCGAACTCGCCGCCATTCAGTCTCCTCCCCTACGCGCCTTTATCGATCCAACAAACCTCTACAGCGTCAACATCTACGCCGAGGCGATGCTCAAATCCTTGGGCCGCAGCGTCTACCCCACCACCACCAATACCTATCAAGCCGGTGCCGATGCCGTCAGCACCGTCCTCACCAACTTAGGCGTTGCACCCAATAGCGTCGATGTGGTTGACGGATCTGGTCTTTCTCGTAAAAACTTGGCTACCCCTGAAGCCTTTGTAGACACGCTCCAGGCTATGACCAAAACAGAAAACGCCGCTATCTACCGCAACTCGCTTGCCGTTGCCGGTCGCAGCGGCACCCTTCGCAACCGGATGCGGGGCACGATGGCCGAAGGTCGATTCCAGGGTAAAACTGGTACGCTCAGCGACACGTATACGCTCAGCGGCTACCTCAATCCCCCCAATCATCCCCCACTAGCGCTGAGCATTCTAGTGAATGACACGAACGCTAGTGGCCAAGATGTTCGCAGCTTGATCGATCAGATCATCACTCACGCGGCGACCTTAGACGACTGCTAAATAGCCATCTTCCTAGTCATCTCTACGTTAGCCCTGAACCTGACTATCGCTACACATTGGCGGTGGTCAGGCTTTTTTCTGTTGATAAAACTCAGCTCTCACAACAGTCAGGCCGCTATCGGAAAGAATGTAGATCGCTATTGAGCATTTCTTCACCAAATAAACATTCAAAACACATCAAAACTATTTGAAATTATTCGGGATAACCCGTCAGGGTATGAGTGGTAGCACCGTCAAATCAACTTTTCAAAGTGCTTTTTCAAACACACACTATAAAATTTTCCTAAATAGACTCTCTACCTAGCTCATCTTTTATCTTAAACTCGCTCAAAAAAAAGCACTCACGAAAGTGTGAGTCTTCTGCAATAGTTTGAGCAAAGAGTTGAGATAGAGATCATGAGCCGTTTGACTGATTGGATTCGCAACATATTCACTGAAGGAGACGATATGGACCCGACTTTGGCCCAAAACACCTTGCGTAGCGAACTAGGCGACTTTAACAGCATCGTCTGCTTTCGAGCAGTTGTCATTGGCATTGAAAATGCTTTAGGCCCCAGAGCAGCCACTATTGCGTTAGTCGCAGCGGGTCGCGCTAGGGGCAAACAGTTAGCCAATGAGCTAGGCCTATCAGCAGCGACTCAGAATCTTGATGAGATTCAAGCGTTGATGAATTCAGCGCTAGGACTCGAAGGAACACGGCTGTGCATCATCGATAAGATTGATTCTGTTGAAGAAGGCAGCATACGGGTCTACTGTCGAGAAACGGTATGTTCTTCAGGGGAAGCGCCGGGTTCTGAGCGAAATTTGTCTTATACGATGGGCGCTGTTCAAGGCGTACTAGAGGAAGTAACCGGCAAGCGACTGAGAGGAAAGCAGATAGCTTCCGTGCTAAGAGGCGACACTCACGACGTTGTAGAACTCACACCTTTGATCTAATTTCACTCAATTTTATAAGCCTTACTTTTACAGGCTTCACTATCTTACTTAGGAGTATTGTTTCTTATGGTTATGGACGTTCAAAAGGTACAGGCAACGTTGCAAAGTCTTGTTGGCAATGGCCCAGAAATTCAAGGGGCGGCGTTAGTAACGCTCGATGGTTTGCCGCTGGTTTCTACGCTACCGCCTGATATGGATGAGGAAAGAGTTTCTGCAATGGCGGCTTCAATGCTTTCTATTGGAGAAAGAATTGGGGGAGAGCTACAAAGAGGCGACGTTGGGCGGGTATTTGTAGAAGGAAACCAAGGATATTGCATGCTGACAAGCTGCGGACAGGATGCGGTTTTGCTGGTTTTGGCCTCGGCTGCGGCTAAGCAGGGTCTGATTAACCTCGCGATTAAGCAAGCCATAGCAGAGCTAGAAACGGTGATTTAAGCACTATAATTCTTGCGCGTACAGCTTCATACAGCGACTATATTCGGTGACTATGGAAATTATGAGGTTGGTGGTGACAGGGCCAGTGGGTGCAGGCAAATCTACATTTATTCGGGCGGTAAGCGAGATTGATGTGGTTGATACCGATCGCAAGGCGACCGATGAAACGAGCTTGCTGAAGGAGACAACGACTGTTGGATTTGATTTTGGCAGGCTACAGTTCGATCCTGAGATGGTTCTGCATTTGTATGGCACCCCAGGGCAGGCGCGCTTTGACTTTATGTGGGATGAGCTAATTGCCTATGCTCACGCTTATATCATGCTGGTGCCTGCTCATAGACCTGCCGAGTTTCGCAAAGCTCAGCTGATTTATGAGTTTATGGAAGATAGGGTGAACCTGCCGATGATTGTGGGGGTGACGCATACCGATCATGAGAATGCTTGGGATTTTGATAGCGTGGCGATCGCAACAGGATTTACAGACCCCGCCCGGCGTCCACCGTTTGTCTCTATCAACGCACTAGATCCGGTCTCAGTCACTCACGCACTAGAAGCACTGGTGAGTCAGTACGCTCAATTCTCGTATCAGGAGTAACAATACAGAGTCCAGATAGCATAGTCACAGTCAGCTTTTAAAGGAACAAAGTCTATGATCTTTGTTCCTTTTTCATGAGTCAATCTATGCTCATACAGCTAGCAGGTGACTTTCACAGCAGCAATGGTTCAATCTGAATGCTGTAGTCAACATTATTTTCAATTTGTCATATTTCTGAAAACATAACTTATCAAAAGTATAGATAAAACCCTCTCGTAACGATTGACCTGCTCAGTATAATCACGGTATCTACAAGACCAGCCACCCTGATTCTGCTCGAGCGCTACAGCGTGTCAAATGGCTTTGTGCCTTAATTCAGTAACAATATATGAATCTCCAAGGTTTAACTTCCGAGTTTTCGCTACCTGAGCTGTTTAAGTTTTTACAAGAGAGTCAGCAAACAGGTCGGCTCTCCCTGAAGGTTATAGAAAGCTCCAACCTAGCCAGCAAGGCGGGGGAAGCTTCACACTTTTTCTGGTTTGAGAAAGGTAAATTACTCGCGGCCTCTAATCGACTAGATGGATTAGGGCTGCTGGATATATTGCAGGCGCGATCGCTCATTCAAGGATCGGCGCTCCCTCGTTTGGTGCGACAGTGCCCGCCCAAAGTCGCGCTGGGAAAGTTTCTAAAAGATCGCGCGGTACTCACAAGCAAGCAGCTCAAGTCGCTCTTTGCCTCTCAAGTACTTAGGCACGTATGCATGCTGCTACAAGCGCCCGATGCAAGCTTTTCTTTTCACGCAGCTTATCCGGTGCCCTACCTGGAGATGACCGGGGTAAAGATTCAAGCCACCGACGTTACGCTACCAAGCCTACGCATACTCAAAGACTGGGGCGCACTGGCAGACAAGCTGCCGAGCTTAGAGTCTGGGCTGAAGCTAATTAAAAAAGACCCTTCGGCCTATCGACTCCAGACCCAAGAGAAAGCGGTACTTCGGCTAGCGCAAAGCGGTCTGTCTCTATCTAAAATTGCAAAAGATCTGAAGCTGCCTGCGGTAGACATTCAGAAGACCGGGTTTCGTCTGATTTTTGTAGGCCTTGTTAAAGAGATTCCATTAATACAGACGGCTAAATCGACCTATCAACCCAGACGGAAAACGTCTGTTCAGCTCAGCAAGTCTTTCTTAGGTAGACTATCCGGCTATCTTCAAAAGATACCTTTCATGGCTTCAAAAGAAACTGCGCCACAGAAGATTAAAGTTCCTGTGGCTGTCAGTGCAGTGCGTGAAGACAGTACGACTGCGAGCTACCGGCAGCAGATGAACCCAGAGAAAACGCCTAGAAACTCTGCGGTCAAAAGACTTACTAACGCTATCGGTGGAGATAGAGCAGAGCGACTGTCTGAAAGGGCTCCTAGCTGCTTATTGACGGCGTATCCTAGCTGTTTACTAACAAGCAGCGTAGCTCGAGCATAAATTTTCATAGCCAAACACAACCCCTACGGCTAGAGCTAGCCGTAGGGGTTATTAGTTCAATGAATCATTGACTCAGCTCAAGCAGCGGTGAACTAAGAAAGCTTGGTGCCTTCTAGCTTCTCCTGCTCTGTGACGGACTCAATAGCGTTGCCATCGCCTTGCTTGAGGCCTAGCTTGTTAGCAACGCCCGCAATTTTAGCTTCTACGTCGTTTTTAACAAAGTAGCCAGAGAGGAAGGTGCTCACAGCAGATAGCACGACGGGGCCACCAATAAAGCCGATTAGGCCGTGAACGGTAAATCCGGGCACGACAACAGACGCGAGCCAGAAGCAGAAACCGTTAACAACCAGAGAGAATGCGCCCAGCGTAAGGAAGGTTACGGGTAGCGACAATAGTTTTAGAACAGGCTTAACGGAGCCGTTAACAACACCTAGCGAGACAGCGGCAAGCAGCGCTGCAACAAAGGTAGAAATAGTTACGCCTGGCACGATCAGATCAACAACTAGAATGCTCAGAGCGGTGACTAGCGTGGTAACGAAAAATCCCAACATATTTTTTGTCTCTTCTTTTTAGAGGGGAGTGATTGAAATGAAATAAACAGAAATCTAGCTACGGCTAGGTAGAAACGATTTCTTAAGACTCAGGCAGCTGAGCCGTTTCGTAGTGCTTAGCGATCGCCCACACTGCATGGATGCTACCGGGCAGTACGCCTAAAAAGGTGAGAGCCAAGTTGATAAAAAATGCTGAGCTAATGCCATAGGTGAGAAAGACGCCAACGGGAGGCAGTACAATGCCGAGAATGAATCGAATGAGTTTGTTCATGTTAAGTTCAGCTCCTTTGCTTTACTCTTTAACAGTAAAAGACCTCTTGAGACTAAGAGGTGTAGAAAACCCGCTAAAGTACTGTAAAAAATACTGAAATGGCGGCTTTCACGACTCCTCTTGTAACAAGAGGTTCGGTTGAGCGCATCTATCCAGCGGCTAGGTAAACAATCTTGCTATCCATACCTTTAGGCAGGAGGACTGCTAACGACGCGCTTGGTCAATATCGCCATCACTTCGTTAGCCCGCCCGGTGCTCATCGGCAGGCTCCAGTCGTTAGGCTCTGCGTAGCCGTGTTTGTGAATGTCTTTAATGGCGGTCTGTACCGCACTGAGGCTGCCAAACATCATCAGTCGCACGGGTTCAGCGTGAGTAACAGGTTTGTTGTCACCAGGATTTATTGGCGCAAACGCGCTCCTAACAACAGTCGGGGGCAAAAGGGTAAACATAGCGATCTGGGTTCCTGTGTGTTTGTCTTTTAACGGCCTTTTACAGGCGTTTAAGGAAACCCAGAACTCGCGATTTCTCAGCCGTCCCAGCACATATGCAAAATTGACGACTAAAGGGTACGCTACCCTTAGACGACCGAGATTGCGTGTTAATCTTGGGAGTTCAGCTGCCGGTGGGTGGGCTCAATCACCTGCCGGTAGCGCTAAGTCATTTTGAGTTCTGAGAAGGCAGCAACAGACGTTGCGTCCTTAAAAAAGATAATAGGCGTATTTCTACGTAGATGCAAGCGGTTTTGTCTGCGTCTCTCGATAACGCTCAAGCTTATGAAGCAAGGTCATCGTAACGAGCACTATATCTGTAGCCAGCTAAAGAGCCTGCCGACACTTGTTGAGGAGACAAAATTTCGATGGCTGCGTTGGGTGCAACTTTGATAACGTCGGCAATGTCACCGTCTTCATCTTTGGGAATGCGATCGCGACTTAATACAACAATATCTGGAACAATCGACACGCCGCCAAACGTATATCTCAGCTCAGAAAAGGCCAAGCCTGTCCCTTCGGCCTCCAGCACTTCATTAAGCACATTCGACAGCTTAGCAAGGCTTCAAGCGTAACGGGTTTAACTGGGGTTTGAACCATAGCAGCAGGGCGCTTTGATCGTGAGCTAGCCTCAATGATATCGCCTGAATGTGAACTAGGTATCGCGGGTGAGCCGCGACAGTAGCAGCCATTTCCCCAGTGAACTGCGATAATCAACTATGGAAAGTAGGTTTTGAGCCATGGTACAAACGCCCGTAAGAACCCTCACCTTAGAAGAATTTTTGCAGCAGTCAGAGACAAAGCCTGCAAGCGAGTACATCGACGGTCAAGTCATTCAAAAACCTATGCCGAAAACAGCTCATAGCGGTATACAAGCGGGCCTTATAAAAGTCATTGATCCGGCGCTGATTCCTAACAAAACAGGCCGAGCTTTTCCCGAGCTTCGATGCACCTTTGATGGCCGCTCAATCGTACCTGATGTCACGGTCTTACCGTGGGCTAAGATTCCACGGGACGAAAAAGGTAAGCTCGCTGATGAGCTTTTCACCGCACCTGACTGGATGATTGAAATTCTATCGCCAGGGCAGAGCCCAATAAAGATTTTCAGAAAGATTGCGCATGCACTAGCACACGGCACCCAATTGGCATGGCTGGTTGATCCTGCTGAAGAATGCGTAGTTGGCTACACACCTGATCTACGGGTGGTGCTGTACGAAGCATCTGATGCACAGTTACCCGTGCCAGAGTTTGCCGCAAACTTTCAACTTACTGTCGGTGAGCTAGTCGCTTGGCTATATGAGTAGATTTGATCGATTGTCTTATTCTAATGATCTAGGCGGGCGATCGCACCAAAACACCCAAAGCTTCTAATAGCTGCGGGTCTTCTTCCAAGGCTACTTTGGCGATCGCTAAATAATCACTCAATCAGTCCTGGAACTCATCTAGCGCGGCATCTCGCTTCTGCGTTGCCGCCTGCGCCTCTCCCTTTTCTTTTTCCTGTACACCAAATTCGCCTTTTCAACAGCGCCTAACTCGGCCAGTCCAGCCTTCAGCTTTTGCTCCGTAGTACCAAACTCTTTTATCCCAATCAAAATTTCCTTATTACCCAGCACATTTACGCTTCGGTTGAATCTACTTTGCTCTCTTCTGCTAGCTGTAATTCAGTCTCTACATAAGAACAAAGGCTTTGGACTTTAGAGATCGCAGCTTCTCTATCAATGGCGTCAGGTTCACCTATCAGCGCCTCATATCGAAACTGCGTACCAAAGGGTGTAAATTCCGTCAGTTCCAGGTGAGGCGTCACATCGCAACCTGCTTTCTCTAAAAGTCGCAATAGTGCATCTAAGTTGTGAATACGTGGATAAGGCTCGCCCAAAGTAACCAGCCATGCCTTGGTAAGTTTTTCCACAGCCTGCTGTACATGCAAACCAAAAATCTCATCAGAAAACAAGTCCTCAACTTGAAGCATTCCAAGCAAAGCGTTCAGGTCTCTACGAGCCGCAGCTAATAATACGCTTGCCTCGTCAAGCTCGTTCATAAAGAATTCTTCCTTTATTTAGAGCTTCGAGAACAACACCATTTTTCCAATGACAGCGTTGTTCTATCTCTTCAGGGCTATATATTAAAATATCAGCAGCTACACCAAACTTAGAAAGCGCCCAGCCCAGCTTACCAGCCTCTTTTCGACGACTTCCCGTTTTCCCAAAGGGTTCATTCTCAACAATCAAAAAGTCATAGTCAGAGCTTTCTGTTGCGGTTCCTACCGCCTGCGAGCCAAACAAGATAATTTTTTCAGGTGAGGCTATTTCAAGAATAGTCTTCACCATACTCTCTAGCAAAGTCGATTGTGGAGAAAACTGACTATCCTGGTCGATCATATCTGTCATCCTCCTCAATTCGCTCGACTTACAGTATTCATAATAGCCTCAAATCGCTCTCCATCGAAGCTTTGAGCATTCAGCGACAACAAGCATCAAGCTCGCGACCATTGTGCTAGATACTGAACTGGCATTGGATGCCGTTGCCAGTTCAGTATCTAGTTCTTTAGCACGATTGAATTTTACAATGGCCTTCCTCGCAAGTTCGCACGATCGCTCTGCCCTGCACTACTAAAAACTCTGCGGATTGCGATCGCGCTAAGGCAGTGGATGAATGCTGGGGGGGGGTGGAGGCGATCGCAGCCACACGATATACTAAAGCCACTAACAATACGGCCCACTACTATGCCTTCTTTAGAGAGCTACACCGTTGTATTGCGTCCCGACGACAATGGCACCTTTGTTGCCTACGTTCCGGCGATTGAAGGGTGTCATGCTTGGGGACAGACGCAAGAAGAAGCCAGAACAGAGCTGGTAAATGTATTTGATATGATTTGCGATGAGTATAGAGAAGAAGGGCGATCACTTCCTGACGATGTAGAGCTGGCAGTAGCTCATGCCCGCTAAAGCAAAGGAGTTAGAGCGAGTCGCTGGCAAGCTAGGGTTCAACAAAGCTAGACAAAAAGGCAGCCATGCTAGATGGAAGCACCCCGACGGTAGAGCAACGACAATTCCTATTCATGGGAATGCAGAAATTGGTGGCGGACTATTCAAGGAAATTCTTAAGCAGTTGGGAATCTCAGAAAACGACTTTAACAAAATAAAATAGCAGCTTAGCCCTGTTAGTCAAAGCTTTCGCAGCTTAAGTACGAGAGCGATCGCGCCAAGGCAGTGAATGAGTGCTGAGGGGGTAGGGGCGATCGCAGCTCACTGGTATCTTATGTACTGACGGCAATCTAGAGCGCGTGAAAAGTAACCAAGCAGGCTCAAAACCATGAAGTACCTAGTTGTTATCGAGAAAACTCAGACCGGATTTTCAGCATATTCTCCCGATCTTCCTGGCTGTGTCACAACGGGAGCCACTCAAGAAGCAACTGCTAAAAGTATGGAAGAAGCCATAGCTTTTCATATAGAAGGTCTACAGCTCGAAGGTGAACCCGTGCCCGTGCCATCAAGTACGTCCGCCTACGTAGAAGCTGCCGTAGCATAAAAGCCAGGTAACGCGGATGCTATGTCATGCGAAGCTTGTCTGCGGTGGATATTAGCTTTTGGGGCGATCGCATTTAAGCAAGGAGCCATAGCGCTCAGCTAGCTTCTGGTACTAAACGACTAAGCTGTTCTGTTGCCCAAGTGCGAAGTTTTTCGTCAGTGTCGTTTTGCACTCTGTCATGAAGAAGTTCTGTAGTTTTAGGATAATTAGGATATTGACGAACTAGAACGTTGAGAGCGATTTGGCGAGGGTTATCCTCAAAGTCATATTTTCTCTCAAAGGGATCTTTGAGAGTGCGATCGCACCAAAACTCAAACAGACTAAACTCATCTTTCCAGCCCTTTGATAACTCCTGAACGGCTGCATAGCGAACATGCTTACTTGCGACTTGTTGAGCATATGTCTTGAGGAGCGAAAGCATCTCCGAATCGTCTTTCCACCCTTTCGCCAGTTCACGTATGGCTACGCAACGGACATACTCATTTTCATCTTGTTGTGCCCGTACTTTAAGAAATATCAGTGTCTCTGGCTCGTCTTTCCACCCTTTCGCTAGACCTTGAACGGCTGCGCCACGAACTCTCCAGCTATCATCTCGCTGAACTAATACCTTAAGAAGGACTAATGTTTCTAGATCGTCTTTCCATCCTTTCGCTAGCTCACGAACGGCTGCAAGACGCACATACTCATCTTTATCTTGTTGTGCTCGTACTTTAAGAAGTATCAGCGTTTCTGGATCATCCTTCCAGCACTCAGCAATCGCCTGAATAGACAAATCTGAAAGACAAAAATAACTATCAACAGATAGCCAACTCATTAGCCAGTCTTTTGTTTCTAGCTTGTGTTTCCAGTTTTTCGCAATTGACATCAGCAAGCCTCTAAACGATTCATCGCCCAACTGATGAATCAGGGAATAGTTAACGTTTACTTCCTGCTTCATCTTATTCAGAAGCAGATTGGAGATATGAGTAACTTCATCACAAGTCCTTACCTCAGACAAGCAATCTGATGCTAGCAAGAGACGATTAATTCCAGCCTCTCCTTCTTCGAAAAACTCACTAGGATGCACAGATCTATCAAGCAAGTATTCAATAATCTCTCCTACAAAGCGCGGCTCCACCATGCCAGCGATCAAACGTAGAACCTCCTTCCATGCCTCGTTTGAGAAATGCTGACCATACAATTCTTTCAGGTCTTCTTCATCAAACTTTTTCTCCTTCTCAAACTGATGAACAAACTCGCTCGCGCAAAAATACTCCAAAAAAACGCGATGAACAAACGCATAATTATCAGCCCCGAGATAGCACAAAATGAAATTGCGCTCCCTCAACTGTTTAATCATCACCCTAGCCACCGGACGCGCCCTATCCACATCTCGCTTCTTCAAATAATCCGTCAAAATCTCTTCTAAATCATCCCGACTAATCACACTTCCCGACAGCCCCTCCTCATTTACCTGCATATGACGCGCCACCTTCCGCAGCATCGCCTGCTTATCCCGCACATCTATCTGCCAATACTTCAAGTCTTCCTGCTCATGAAGCTTCACGTCTACATCCCACTGATACAGCAACACCTTACTAGCCTCCTCATACAGCCGCGCCCGATCTCTCGGCAGCTCCTGATTCCGATTCAAAATCGCCATCATCGTCAGCAACAGCGGATTCCCCGCCAGCTCTCGAATCGCCTTAGACTCCACAATCGCCTTCTGCAACCGCCCCTGCTTTCTCTCCCGCTCCGCCTGCTGCCCCTTCGCAAACGTCAGCCCATGCCACCGCTCCAAAAAATCCTCAATCTGTTCATCATTCAAATCCTGCAACATATAGTGCGCAAACTCCGCCTTCCGCAAAGCCTCCGCCTTATACCCCAGCCACCGAGAAGTCACCACCATCTGCACCGCCCCATAGCTGATTGCTAAACCGATGAATATCCGTCACCACCGCCTCCCGCAGCTTCGGATCGAACACCTCATCCACCCCATCAAACAGCGCGATCGCCTTCCCACTCTTCAACAGCGCATCCAGCTCAAGCTGATTCAGTCGGCAAGCCGTATTCCCCTTATGCAAATACTCCAAAAAATCATTACAAACCCCCTTCTCCTTATCCTGCGCATACAGCCGCAGCTCAATCAAAAGCGGAATCGGCTCACCTTGTCAGCGCTGCCAGCGGCCTATCCGCCCAGCTCAACGCCAAAGCCCTCAGCAGCGTAGACTTCCCCGACCCCGGATCGCCCAAAATCACAGACCGCAAAACCGCCGCCGCCCCCTCCAATCCCACCACGCCCCGCACAGACTCAACCGGACTCTCCGCATAAATCCGTCGCTGCTGCTCCAAAACATCTAGCGACAGCAGCGGATCGATCTCACCCGCCGCCTGCAATGCCAACAGCCGCTCCTTCGGCAGCTCATACATCTGCGGTGCAAACTCCGCACACTCCCGCACATCCTGCGCCACAAAAATCTTCCACAGCCGCAAATTGTCATAAGCCGCCCCCGTCGTATCCAACGAGTCCAAACTCAAGCTGCCAAACTTCTCCTTCAGCGACTCCTGATACTCCCGCAAGTTGAACTGAACAGGCACACCCACCAGCGCCTCATTACTCTCCTTAATCGCCCGCTGCTGATCTAGCTCCAACTGCCGAGCTAAGTCCGCATCCTTGCGAACCAGTCCCTTCACCCGTCGAACATAATTCCTCGCCAGCTCATCCCACTCAAACTCTTCAGGAAAGTTAGCAGGCGCAGACACCGTACTCCACACACTCGGCAATACCTGCCAATCAATTTCCTTGACATCAGTCTCAAACGCCCAACACAGCTCTCGCATTACTGATTCAGTCGCCAGCAAACGCCCTAAAGGTTCTGCCAGCTCATGCTTGATCAGTGCTCTGGTCAAACCACAGTTTTCAAGCTCATCCCCAAACAGCCGAATGAAATTCTTCAGCGACTGCTTCACAGCCTTCTTCAAAGCATCCGGCGCACTCAAAGCCAGCACCTCATTCGCCCCTGCCTTCAGACGGTCTTTGCACCAATCCTCAGCAGCAGCCTTTGCCAAAGGCCCGACCACCTCCTTCAACAACACACCCAGCTCAGCCAGCATCAAGGATTCCAGCATGTTCTAAATCAGTACGCACTATCTACATCGAGACTATGCCACCTATCGACAAAAATTGCTGCAAACCAGCCCTATTCACAAGTAACTTTAACTTTGCATATACAGCCTGCTCATAGCACAGACGCTTTCCTCGATGAGTGGATCAGCCGTACATCGCTAAAATAAAGACATATCGCTACTATCTAGGCAATCCATGACCGTATCACCAGACACTAAAACTAAAGCAAAGCCCAAAATCGATCCTGTCACCCTAGAACTTCCCTCCCTCTCTCGCCATGCCATAGACGAGCTATATCACTTTCTACAGTACTTACAGTTCAAACATCAGGTAGATCTCGAACCCGCGATTGAAGCTATAGAAGACGAAATCGACGTCTTTGATGCCGATGTCGCTCGTCAAGAGCCTGGAGAGCCTATTCCTTGGGAGGAATTCAAAAAAGAGTTGGGGCTATCGTGACTTACAAAGTTATTTTCGAGCCTGCCGCAAAAAGACAGCTCAAAAGGCTCCCAGTAGCTGTGCAACAAAGCTTGCGTCCCGTCATCGACAAATTAGCAGAAAACCCCAGACCGTCAGGTTGCAAAAAGTTAAAGGGAAAACAAAACTAATACCGAGTACGCTCAGGCGTCTATCGCGTTATTTACACTATCCAGGACACGACCTTAATTGTCAGCGTCGTTAGTCTAGGACACAGACGAGAGGCGTACGACAACTGAATCTATGTTTCAAACCACTCGCCGCCGCCTCGCCCTCTGGTACACCGCCGTCACCGCCGTCCTGCTCCTATTGTTTGCCAGCGGCGTTTATGTCTACGTTCGCAGCACCCTCGTCGAACGGGTTGATGACACGCTCAATCATGTGATTGAAATTGTCGAGCGATCGCTCATCATAGAACCCACCCAAAGCACCGGCAAAAGGCTCCTCACCCCCACCGGCATCACCACCGAAAACAACCTGCGCGTCAACATTGAAGCCAGCTTTCGCAACAGCGAAGAAACCAGCGAAGACGACCGTATCGATCTCGAATGGTTTGATCCCGAAGGCAACCTGCAATGGTCAACCTTCTCCAAACCGCAAAACATCCCGCTCCACGTCAATCCAAATGGCGAAACCGTCATTCCTCACAGCGGCCTTGCCCTCAGACAAATCACCAGGCAAATCACCGAGCGCGTCACCTCAAGCGCCCAGCTCCTCGGCTATCTCCGCGTCAGCCATCCCTGGTTTGAAGTCTCCAAGCCCAGCCGCCAGCTCATCATCGATCTTGGCATCGGCATTATCGCCATGCTCACCACCGTCGCCAGCGTTGGCTGGTTTCTCTCCGGCCTCGCCATGCAGCCAGTCGCCGCCTCCTACCAGCAGCTCAAACAGTTCACCGCCGACGCCTCTCACGAACTCCGCAATCCCATCGCCGTGATTCAAACCAATGTCCAGGTTGCACTAGACGATCCCGACGAACAGTTTCAGCGCGCTCAGCTAGAAGTTGTCGAACGCCTTACCCGCAGGCTCGGCAGGCTCGTAGACGATCTGTTGTTTCTCGCAAGGCAAGAAAGTGGACTGGTGCCGATAAGACGCGATCGCACAAACCTCGCTCAGCTCATTCAAAATGTTGTAGAAGAACAACAGGCGATCGCCCAAGAGAAAAATCTCTCACTCACCTACACATCTCCTCTATCAGATCTTCCCATCCAAGCCGACGCCGATCAGCTCACTCGCCTATTCACCAATCTCATCGCCAACGCCATCCACTACACACCCACCGGCACCGTCACCGTCACGCTACAAACAGCAGCCAGCCAAATTCTAATTACCGTGCAAGACACCGGCATCGGCATCCCCGAAAAAGATCTCAGCCACGTGTTTGATCGCTTCTATCGTGTGGATGCGGCCCGCAGTCGCAAAGCAGGTGGCTCAGGCTTGGACTTCGCGATCGCCAAAATCATTACCGAAAACCACCAAGGCCAGCTCATCCTCACCAGCCAGTCTAGTCAACCCGGCCAAGGCACCACCGCCACCCTCACCCTCCCCATCAAATCAACCCATGCAAAAAAAGAAGCGCCCGGTCACACAACTACAACCAAAGCACTCCCCCATTCTTAAGATACAGCCAGCCCCCATCGCCACCCAGCCGAGACAAATCTCCTCCTCGGAGGAGCACCCGAAGGGGGAGGCGGGTCACTCCACCGCCATACTCACCTCAGGCCCAAACGTCCGTTCCTCAGGCATCCCCATCTCACCCATCGGCTCAGCCTTCGACTGATTGTAGGAATACATTACGCCACCCGCATTTCCCACGCGCACCGTAATCGACTGATCCGCCGCCCAAGACCGCTTCTCACCCTGCTCCAAAATATCTTCAAACTCAGTTGAACCATCCGTCACCACGCGAACCCAAGACTGTCCCGTTAATACCAAGTTCACTTCAACCGGCTTTTCCTGCACCTTGGGCTTCACGGCCTCAACTGGCTTAGTCGCCGGAGGCACTTGCGCCGTCTGCTTAGGCATCAGCTGCTCAATCGCCACCGGATCTAAAATTGGCTGAGCCGTCATGTCTGGCGCACTGCGCTGCAAAAATCCAGACAGCGCACTTACTGCACCCATAATGAGCAACACATAAGCGCCGTACAAGTGCAGCGGACGCAGCTGAGCCGCGGGCGAATCCTTCCAAGAAGAACGCGGTGGATTGACCACAGGCTGGGTAAAAAACTGACTCGCTAGCGTCTCACCATCAAGCCCTAAAGCGTTGCCATACCGACGCAAAAGCGCGCGAATATAGATGGGCTCAGGCAGCTCAGACACCTTGCCCTCCTCCAGTGCAGATAGCAGCATCTGGCGGATAAGCGTGCGTTTTTCAATGGCTTCTAAAGACAGTCCTCGTTGCAGTCGCGCCTGCTTCAGCATGTTGCCAAGTGAATAGAGCTGCTCTTGCTGTAGCTGTTGGGCGGTGGGTTCCTTGATACGAGCTTTCTGCTTCATGGGTTCGGCGCGGTTAAATAAGGCAGTGAAAATATTGTTTAGAAAGTACGGCTTAAGATTTTGAATGACTCAAACCCTAACGAATAGTGGAAATAATAGGAGGAGCAACATTGGAAACGTTGGCTTTTGCGATCGCAGCGTCATGTTTCAGTCGGGCAACTTCCTCATCCTTAAGTAAACGATAGCGACCACGGGGCAAACTTCCTAACGCGAGTGAGCCAATTTTTATTCTGTGCAAGGCTGTCACAGGGTGGCCTAGAGCCTCAGCAACACGTCGAATTTGGCGATTGCGGCCTTCGGTCAGCGTCACTTTAACCAGCGCTTGCTCAGCAGAAGGTTGCTGAATCAACGTGATCCCCGCTGGGAGCGTCTTGCGGTCATCTAGGCGGATACCCGAGCGCCACTTTTCAAGCGTAGCTTCTGTCGGCACACCTTTCACCCTTACCCGATAGGTTTTAGGCATTTGGTGGCGAGGATGCGTCAGCTGATAGGTCAGCTCGCCATCGTTTGTGAGTAAAAGCGCACCCGTTGAGTCCACATCTAAGCGACCCACCGGATGAATGCCGACACCGCTCTGCAAAGAAGCATCCAGTAAATCTAATACGGTTTTGCGCCCTTGAGGATCTTTACACGTAGAAACAAATCCCTTCGGCTTGTGAAGTAAGAGATAAACGCAGCGGGGCGGCTGGCCTATTTCTACACCATCTACACAAACGCGATCGCGCCTTGTATCTGCCTGCTGGCCAACTTCAGCAACCTTTCCGTTGACCGTAACCCGACCGGCTAAGATCAACTTTTCAGACTGACGCCGAGAAGCAATGCCTCGCTGCGCTAACAGCTTCTGTAACCTTTCGGCCATAGGGATCAAAGATGCAAGATCAAGCGATATGGAAGCAGGCTTTGCCGCCAATGAATAATACGACTGCGCAAAACACTAGATAAGTATTGCTAGCTACGTAAAACGACTGAAGCGATTACAGACATGCGAATACTTACCCATTCAAGCAGCTATATCTCGGTATTCACAAGGGGCAATTCTACTGAATAGAAAAGATTTCATACATTTATTATCATTGGGAGCCCTGCAAATGCCCAAATCCCTGTGACAATCCTTGCAAAGGCGCACTTTAGTCGTCCTTACTTGCGTTAATCTACTGAGCCAACGTCTGTAGTTTCCTCACAGTTTCTTTAAACAAGCATACAAAACAAACTTCGTCTATATACTCAAGAGCAATCTAGGCTGAGTTAAGCAGTGCGCGCAATAGATAAATTACCTTTTTGCAGCACGACAAATAGTGACCGCTATACCGTATTTTTCACGAGTCGCTTGCTAGGTAGCCATACTCGCACCCACGCGCCGCCCGTCTCAGGGCTATTTTTTGCCTCTACCTGCCCTTGATGCGACTCTACAATCTGACGAACAATCGCTAGGCCTAGTCCCGTCCCACTGCTAGAAAGCTCCGCTATCTCAACAGAGTTCTCGCGTTCTAACCCTGTCGAGCTCATACCGGTTCCATGGCTCCGGGCTAAATCAGCGCGATAGAACCGGTCAAATACAAAGGGCAAGTCTTTTTCATCTAAGCCGGCACCAGCATCAATAACTTCAATCAGAACAGTGGTTTTATGAGCATCGTCCGTGGGATCGCCCGTTATTGCTAAAACAGGTGCTGTTTTAACAGACGAAAAGGAAGGCGGCGAAGCGCGTGAGACAAGGCTTAATCGCACCTGAATACTTTGCTTTGGTGGAGAGTACTTCACTGCGTTGCTGAGCAAATTAAACAAAACCCGATGCATAAGGCTAGCGTCAAAGTTAATGACGAGTTCTTCTGGGCCTCGATAGTCCAAGCTAAGCTGCGTGAGCCTGGCAAGTGGCTCTATGCTTCGCCATGCCGCTTGCACGACAGAGACAAGATTAATAGGCTCTTGATGAGTGGGTTGCGATCGCCCCTGTTCCAAGCTGCTCATATTGAGCACATCATCCACCAGCTTGCTCAGGCGAATCACCTCGTTCAGTAGCCGATCTACCCAGCTAGTCAGGGAAGGGGCTACTCGTGACTGAAGCGTCTCTGCCACCAGTCGAATTGAGGTCAGCGGCGTTTTTAGTTCGTGAGCCACATCTGAAATCCAGCGATCGCGCTGCTGTGCCAAGCTCACCGCTTCCTGCCGATTTTCTAAAAATATTCCGACCTGACCGTTACTCATCGGCAAGCCATAGCCCTGAAGTGGATAGGCAGGCCGCTCCAAATAGTTAAACGGATCGGTAGAAATAGAGTTAAATGTCCACTGCGCCTCGCTCGCTGACTGCGTTTGGCGGGTGCGTTCCACGAGCTGATCGAGTTCATACGATCGCACAATGGCCAGCAGCAGCCGAGGCGGTTCGTAGTCACCTTGATCGATATCTAAAAACTCCTGTGCCCGCTGGTTGCACCACAGCAGTCGGTTTTCTTCATCGACTTGCAGATAGCCGATAGGCGCATGCTGAAGAATCTGACGAAAATCTCGAAGCTGCTGGCTGAGCGTGAGGGTTTGAGACTGTTGAGCTGCGATCGCACTTGCGAGCTGCGCGTCGTACCCTAACGTAGAAGGCATCTGACGATCTTCCACCTGACTCAGCAACCGCTTCATTTTGGCATCGTCACGCTGGCGATAAATACTTAGCAAACCCAGTCCAATCGACAGCCCTATGACAAATTCCAGCACTGACTCTTATGCGCTCCCACACGGCAATCACGCTCATGATACAGCAATCAAAAAGGCGCACTCATAGGAGAATGCGCCTTTGCTTTAGCTATCGATTTGTCAACTAGTTTTTATGGGTTCTAAGCACTAGCGGACAATTGCGCCACGGTACTTAAGAACGTCGGCAGACTTGCGTGTAACCGAGTTAACAGCACGACGCACGTGGTAGGTAGCACCGCGATAGTGGCCAAGTTCCTGCGTTTCTACAGTGTCAACAGCAGACTTAGCAGTATTGTACTTAACGCCACGGTAAGAGAGTTGCATGGTATTCGCCTCAAAGAGAATGTGTAGTTTAAGAGGCGCGTTCCTTCAGAGTTAGTGAGGCCTACAGCCCAGTGAACCCTTACTTCCGTCTTTATGTTCAGTTGAGTGAAGTAAAGATGAACGTTTGCTTTTCTGTATTCAATGTTACCGTTTCAGAAAATAGCTGACAATGAGTATAAACACCTTTTTTTGATTTCTTAATCTTTATACCTGCCCCCCGTGCTCTGTACTGATTGCCCGCTCCAAGGTGGTCACCGGAGCCTCGTAGAAGTAACGCCGACGAAACTGCTCCTCTTGAACGGCTAAAAGAAATCTAGCCAGCGCCTCATCTGAAGAAACAGCGTCCGATGGTTTTGACAGCTCGGCCGAATCAGCTATCCGAATGTCGATAGCTGATTGATTGACGGTAAATCCCGTTTTTTCTAGCGCAATCAGGCCCAAAGACAGCGTGCGATCGCCTACACCCAGCTTTTCGCTCAGCCGCTCTACCGTCACCGCCACCTGCTCCCGACTCAAATACTTAGCAATCCCCAGCAACATTTCCCACTTATATATAGGATTAATTTCTGCTGGAGAAGCATACGCCAAGGCCAAAGGCTGATGCGTTTGATCAGACTGGTGCCGCCAAAGCGCCAGCTCCTGCCACTGAGTTGGACACTCATTCAAAATCAAACTGGTTTCAGCAATATCTTTGCCCCCTTCAGTGATGCGGTGGTCTAGCAGCCAGCGATCGCCACTCTTTGCATTCGAAGATTCCTGATCACTTGCCCTATCCACTGCCGGACGAATATCCACCAGCCGAATCTCATACCGGCGGCTCTTAGGATGGCTGTTGTAGTCCAGCTCTGCCATCACATCCCACCGACCCGGCGGCAAATCATCCTTGTAGTGCCCCCACCACAGCCCTGGAAATCGCTGGTCATGGCGGCCATCAATACTCTGGTCACACAGAAAAAAGCTCGCTTTGATGTAGCCCACCTTCGAGCCTAGCCGGTCTTTCAGCTTTTGATGCCACACATCCTCAAACCAGCAGTTTTGAATGAGTAGCTTTGGCACCGGGTTGCCCATACCGCAGGGCTCCAGCAGCTTCAGCTCCTGAAATAGCTCACGCCCCAAGTCAGCCACCGTTACCGTCAAGTCAGCATTCACCGTAGGCAAGCTTTGCTGTGAGCCCATCTTCTGTCGGTACTGCTGGTTAATCGCCGCCGTAAACATCGGTAAGTCCTCAACCGGCAGGCTCAGGCCCGCCGCAAAGGGATGGCCACCAAATCCGATCAATAGATGCGCCTGGGAATTTACCAAGTCATATAGGTCAATTTGATTGACCGAACGAGCCGATCCCCGTGCCAACGTTTTACCTTCACCAGCGCTACCTGCTTCTTCCGGAGAATCTAGCGTCAGCAGAATAGTCGGCTTTCCATACTGCTGCGCCACCTGCCCTGCCACCAAGCCCAGCACGCCAACCGGCCACTGAGGATCGCACAGCACAATCACGCCTGTTGTCGAAAGGTCGCGCGTTTCTAGCTGATGCGTGACCTGTTGCAACACGTCGTTTTGCAGCGCCTTGCGCCTTGCATTAGCCAGCTCAGCTTTTTCAGCCAGCACCCGGCATCGCTCTGGATCTTGGCTAGTCAGCAGCTCTACGCAAAAGCTAGCGTCGCCATAAATGCGACTGACGGCGTTGATGCGGGGGCCAAGACCAAAGGAAATATCGGTGGGGCGATCGCCCGCCCGTCTACACAATTGCAACAATCTCGCGACGCCTGGTCGCACTGGCTCATCCATCTGCAAATGCGTCTGTAGCTGCTCAATCCCAATCTGCGCTAAATACCGACAGTCTCCTTTTAGCTCCACCAAATCGGCAATCAAGCCAATCGCTACCAAATCCACTAGCTCGCTCAGCGGTCGAGTCGGCACCTCTGGCAACCGCTCGTACAGCGCCTCTACCAGCTTGTAAGCCACCGCCACACCCGACAGATGCGCCATCGGATGATCAGAAGGCAGCGCCCGAGGATTGACAATCGCTACGACAGGAGGCCGCACAGACGGCAGCGTGTGATGATCGCTCACAATTACGTCCATGCCCAGTGCATTGGCTCGCTCAATTTCCAACGGATTTGTGCTGCCCGTATCGCAAGTCACAATCAGCTTTACGCCCTGCTCAGCTATCTGCTCAATGCCTATCATTGACAGGCCATGAGATTCCTTGAGCCGATTTGGAATGAAATAGCTAAGCTGCTCAGAATCGGTAAAAAACTGTCCGAGCCCGTCCCATAGCACAGCGGTTGAAGTCACGCCGTCAGCGTCAAAGTCACCCCAAATCGCGACTTTCTGGTGAGCGTCACGTGCCACAATTAACCGCTCCACCGCCCATTCCATTTCCTCCCCAAACTCAAACGGACTCGCAGGCGTATAGCCGTCAGCTCGCAAAAATCCTCTCAGCGCCTCAGCCGATCTCAGCTCTCTGTTCCACAACAGCTGCGCGCCGAAAGTAGGATTCGGCAGTCCCGAAAGCTTCTCGACCGTTTTTACCCACTCACTGAAGCGATCGCCAGATTGAGCATCCGACTGAAAGCCAGTCGAAGCTATCTGCCAATTCTTTTGCCCACTTTTTTGTAGGGGATCTGTTTCTTGCGCAGAGGGATCTTTAGCCATAAAGCAAAGGGAGTCTAAGCTGACATTCCCTCAAGCTAGCACTTCAAACCAAAGCGAATGCGCTAACCATAAATCCGATTTGCTCAAACTGAATTCTGCCAGAAGAACCAGGGCAGCCTAGAAGTATCAATTTTCACTATTTTCTGAACATTTGCTGCCAAACGCCTTACGCTCGCAGCAGCTCAGATACAATAATCGCAATTCGGAAAGGAATACGTAGCCATGAAGCTAGGTGACTGGGTAAGCCTGCTGTGTTTTGTAGCAGCAGCCTACATTTTGTGGCAGATCAGAGCGCTGCTGCTGCTTGTCTTTGCAGCCGTCGTGATTGCGATCGCCCTCAACAATCTCACCCGCCTAATTCGCAGGCTACGAGTTCCTCGAAAGCTAGCAATTCCGATTGCGATCGCCCTTTCCATCATCATTGGCTTCCTCTTTATTCTCGGGATTGTTCCCCCCTTTATCGAACAGTTCAGGCTGCTCATAGACCTGCTCGTTCGCTTCTCACAAACGCTGCCCAGTCGGCTAATGCAGCTACAGGCCAACTTGCCTGAACGCATTCGCCTGCCCGAAGTTAGCGAATTCATCAACTGGCTCACCTCTCCAGACTCTGCTGTCTTAGACGTTTTCGGCAACTTCTTCTCCTTCTTCAACTCATCCCTACAGATCCTGATTCAGACGCTCTTCGTCGTCATTCTCGCAATTATGATGCTGGCGAGCCCTTCGGCCTACATAGAAGGAATCTTGCTGCTGTTTCCTTCTTTCTATCGCCAGCGCGCCCGAGAGATATTCGACAAATGCGAGCTAGCACTTGGCAACTGGCTCGGCGGCATTATCATCAGCTCGCTCTTTGTATTTACCTTCAGCTTTGTTGGACTCGTCGCATTAGGCGTCGATCTGGCCTTCGCTCACGCGCTGTTGGCAGGCGTGCTTAACTTCATTCCCAATCTGGGGCCAACGCTAAGTATGGTGTTTCCGCTAGTGGTGACGCTGCTTTCTGATGACCCTTGGAAGGCGATCGCCGTCATTGGCCTCTACGTCATCATTCAACAGGTCGAATCCTACTGGGTCACGCCCACTATCATGGCGCACCAGGTTTCGCTACTCCCGGCCTTTACCCTCATCGCCCAAATCTTCTTCGCCACCACCTTTGGCTTCCTGGGTCTGCTGCTAGCGCTCCCCCTCACGGTCGTCACTAAAACCTGGCTGCAAGAACTTCTCATCAAAGACGTTCTCAACCACTGGAAGCTCTCACCCATCAAGAAAAGAGGCGTTTCCTTAATTCCAACGTCGCAAGGTACCGAGCCCGAAATAAACATCGAACAAAAGCCCACGCTGTCGTCACCGGAAACGTCTCAGACACCGGTTTAATCGACTGTTCGACGCCGTAAACTCGGGAACGATAAGCATGCTGTCTTATCCGCCCGATTGCAATGTCTTCCTCACACAACAGTTTTACTAGCAGCATCAAGCATCTCCAAACGCTGCTGATGTCCTTTCATCCCGTCATTGTGATTGAAACCGTTGAGGAAGAGCGCGTTCAAACGCTATTGGGCAAAGCAACCGGCGAACTGCAAATGATGGCTTTTGACTGGAGCGTTGCGCAGGGGCTGAGCCGCCTGCAAGGGGCATCAAGTCGTTGGGCAAACGAATACGCACCGCCCGGTAGCACCCGACAGGTGATCGAAAAAACGACCGATCCGCTAGATGTTTTACGTCATATTCAAAACATCTCTACCAAGGGCGTTTACTGGCTCAAAGATTTTGCGGTGCATTTGGAAGATGCCGTCATTGCTCGGCAGTTTAGAGAAGTAGCTCACGCCTTCAGCGCCAATCAGTCTGCGCTTATTCTCACAGGTGAACAGGTCTCTCTACCCAAAGAAACCGCCCACGAAGCTGTTTACTTTGATCTGCCCCTACCTGGCCCAATTGAACTGAAAAAAGCAATTGATAAGGCGGTGCAATCCTGTCGGGGTCGGGTGAAGGTGGATCTTTCGCCGCAGGACTCTCAGCAGCTGATTAAAGCCGTGCAGGGGATGACGCTTAAGCAGGCTAGGAAAGTGATTGCGTATGCAGCGATCGCAGATGGCAAGCTCAACAGCGACGACATCGAACGTGTCCTAGAACGTAAAATTCAGGTCATTCACGAAACCGGCCTGCTCGACTACTTTCCGCCTGAAAAGAACACCGCTCAGCTCGGCGGCTTTGCTAACCTTAGGCAGTGGCTCAACCGCGCCCGCACTGGCTTTAGCGAGCAGGCAAAAAGCTTCGGGCTCACGCCGCCAAAGGGCATTTTAATCGTCGGCATCCAGGGCTGCGGCAAGTCTTTAGCCGCGAAGACCATCGCCCAACAGTGGCAGATGCCGCTACTAAAGCTCGACACTGGCAAGCTGTACGACAAATACATCGGCGGCTCAGAAAAAAACTTCCGTCAGGCCGTCGGCTTAGCCGAAAAGCTAGCGCCTGCCGTGCTGTGGGTCGATGAAATTGAAAAAAGCATGGGTCAAAGCGGCAGCGATACTGATGGTGGACTTAGCCGCAGGTTATTTGGCTCATTTCTCACGTGGCTTCAAGAAAAATCGGAAGAAGTGTTTGTTGTCGCCACCGCCAACGACCTTTCAGCGATTCCACCCGAACTCCTTCGCAAAGGCCGCTTCGACGAAATCTTTTTCGTTGATCTGCCTGACGCCCAGGAACGCGCCACCATTTTGCAAATTCACATGACGCTGCACAGGCAAGATCCGCAGCGGTTCGATCTCGCTCGGTTAGTACTGGCCAGCGACGGCTTCAGCGGCGCAGAGATCGAGCAGGCTATTATCACAGCGCTGTATCACGCACTGTACGAGCGTTGTCCTGTTAATACGGATCTAATTGAACACACGATCAAAGCGACCGTGCCGCTATCGGTGTCGCGGCGGGAAGATTTGCAGCGGTTAAGGGCGATGGCGCAGTCCCGTTTTGTCAGCGTCAAATAATCCTTCAAACCAAAAAAAGACGTAAGCTTTAGTGATGAATATCACGTTCAAAAAGCCTACGCCTACGGGCTTGTTACTGCTAGCTATCGTATCCGTACAGTTTGGCTCAGCCCTCGCTAAATCACTATTTACAGAGCTTGGGCCATGGGGCGTTGTCTCCCTACGCGTTAGCTTTTCTACCCTCATCCTATTCACGCTCTGGCGGCTGAAATGGAACGATACCATTCGCCAAAATATTAGGCTCATCATTGCGTTCGGCATCGTGTTTGCCGCCATGAACTCTTGCTTTTATGCCTCTATTAATCGCATTCCTTTGGGGGTTGCGATCGCCCTAGAATTCACCGGCCCCCTAGGCCTCGCCATCCTCAAATCCCAACGTTGGCTAGATGGCCTCTGGGCGCTACTTGCTGCCATCGGCATCCTCCTGCTCACCCCGCTCAGTGGAGCCAACATAGACGGATGGGGCGTCCTTTTGGCCCTCACAGCAGGTTTTTTCTGGGCGCTCTATATTGTTCTATCGGCCAAAGTTGGTCAAAGAATCTCCGGTATTGAAGGACTCGCCTGGGCCTTAGCCGTGAGCAGCATTCTGCTACTGCCTATCGGCATCGCTACAGCCGGTAGCGCGCTGCTCAATCCCAAATTGTTAGTGATGGGCGCTGGAGTCGCGGTGCTCTCAACGACGCTGCCCTACTCGTTTGAGATGGTAGCCTTGCGATCGCTCCCCATTAAAGTATTCGGCGTCATGCTCAGCATGGAACCCATGATGGGCGCGATCGCAGGCCTGCTGATTTTGGGTGAAAGGCTTTCAGTGCGATCGCTTACCGCCTGCATCCTGGTCTCCATCGCCGCTGCTGGAGCCGCCAAATTTAAAGAGTCAGACAAAGAAGTAGACCAGGGAACCGGCCCCAAAACGCTATAGACCGCGTATCAAAGAAAGTTTATCGAAGCGGGCTGGGTAATCTAAAGACCAAACATCCGCGTCTTCTACCCGTTTCTTTAGCGCTATGGCCTTGACCGCTCTATCACTCCCTATGTCACCCGAGGACTTTAGCGAGCTATTCCCACTCTTCAAAGCCGCTAGCCCAGAAACACTGAAGACGCTGCACGAAGGCGCAACCTTCAACGAATGCCCTGCGGGTCGCACCGTCCTCATGGAAGACTCCTGGGGAAACGCGGTTTATCTGATCGTCTCTGGCTGGGCCAAAGTTCGCGTTCAGTCAGGCGACGGCTACGTCACCCTCGTCATCCTGGGCAAAGGCGAGTACTTCGGAGAAATGGCCGTTCTCAACGAGTCCCCACGCTCTACCGATGTCGCCGCCCTCTCCAAAGTCGAACTCGTCAGCATTCCTGCTCAGCTCTTCATTCAAACGCTGTTCAAAGATCCTCAGCTCCACCATAAAATGCTGCAAAGTATGGTGATGCGCCTTAAGCAAACTCAAAAACGCTTTCAGCTGCGCAACAAGCCGCCTGGTGTCAAAATGGTCTACGCCCTGGTGGATTTGGCAGAGGCCTACGGCGAAAAACGCGGTGACGCGATTGAGATATTCAACGTACCCGTCAGCGATCTGGCCGCAATCTCTGATGTCAAACTAGCCGAAGTTCCAAAAATATTAGAAAAACTGACCGCTCGTCAGTGGCTTAAAGTTGACACCGATAGAGACGTAATTCAGCTGCTAGATATGAAGAGCCTTAGACATCTTTCTAAGTTGGGATAGCGATCGCATCTTTAAGTTTTTCAGCGCATTGCCCAATTTTGCCACCTTCCTTTCTACAGTAAAGAGAATCTAGTGCGTAGCAACGTCTCGCTCTCGTGTTCTCTCGCAAAGCAAAGGTGCGAACTCATGAACATCCAGCCGCCGCCCATTTCACCCCGCCAAATGAACCTGCTGCGAGTCGTTCTTTCCATGGCCTGGGCCGACGAAAGCCTAGAGCAAAAGGAAGTTGACACCATGCTCACCCGCTTTAGCCAGCTCTTTGCTAGCGACCCCAAGCAGCAGACTCACCTACAGCAGCAGCTCCAGGAATACTTCGTCCAAAAAGTGCCTTTCGAAGAGTCAGTCGCTAAGCTCACGACCGCCGCTGAAAAAGAAGTCGCGCTTCGCCTTTCCTACGAAGTCATTAATGCCAGCGCGCGCACGCCCGATGAGCCTGCTGTCAATCAGGCTGAAAGTGAAGCCTACAAAACGCTTGTGAGCCTTCTCTCGTTGCCTAGTGAAGTCGTTGCCCGAGCCGAACAAGAAGCCAAAGCCTCGCTCAATAAAGGCGACCAAAACGTTATCGATATGCTTGCCTTCCAAATTCGCAACCACCTCGCCACGTAGTCATCACCGCAAGTGGTTTAGCGACTCATCTCTAACATTCGCTGAATAGGCGCAAGCGCATCCGACTGAATTTCGGCTGGAATCGTGACTTCAGGCGTTTGGTTCTTCATTGCCAGGTACAGCTTTTCCAGCGTATTCAATCGCATATACGGGCATTCGTTACAAGCACAGTTCGCTTCGGGCGGTGCAGGAATAAAGTGCTTTTTGGGCACCTGCTTTTCCATCTGGTGAATGATGCCGGGTTCTGTAGCCACGATGAAGCGATCGCTCTCACTCGTCTCCACATATTTCAGCAAAGCTGTCGTCGAACCAATAAAGCTCGCATGACGCAGCACGCCCTCTTCACACTCCGGGTGCGCGATAATTTCCGCATCAGGGTGTTCCATTTTCAGCTGTAGCATCTTCTTCTCAGAAAACGTCTCGTGCACAATACAGCTGCCCTGCCAAAGCACCATGTCGCGCCCGGTCTGCTCCATCACATAGCGGCCCAGATTACGATCCGGCGCAAAAATGATCTTTTGCTCAGCCGGTAGCTGATTCACTAGCTTCACCGCATTCGAACTAGTACAGATAATATCGCTCATCGCCTTAATCTCAGCCGTGCAGTTGATATAAGAAATCACGATGTGATCAGGATGCGCCGCCTTAAACTTGGCAAACTCATCCGGCGGGCAGCTATCGGCTAAAGAACAGCCTGCTTCCAAATCGGGGAGCAAAATCAGCTTATCTGGGTTCAGAATTTTGGCAGTTTCCGCCATAAAGTGAACCCCAGCAAACACAATTACATCCGCCTTAGTCGCAGCAGCTTGCTGAGAAAGTCCCAAGGAATCACCGATATAATCCGCAATATCTTGAATATCCGGCTCCTGGTAATAATGCGCCAAAACCACCGCGTTCAGGTCTTTCTTAAGCTGCTCAATTGCCGCGAAAAGATCTTTAGGCAACGCCTTTTCTTTAGCAGGTGCGCTGACAGTCGCAAACACAGGTTTTCCTCTCTAAATGTTCTAAATTACCATTTACCAGATTTCAATTATAGTCAAATTTACCAAAATTGCATAATCAGCAGAGCTACCTGTTTTACAGCCTATTTACTCCAGTAAGGGCGCGATCGCCTTCAGCCATCCCATGCCAATCTCATCTGTCGGCAAAACTGACAGTCCTTTCCAAGCCGCCGAACGACAGGCCTCTGCGAGCGTCCCCAGCTCTTCTGCATGGCGGCTGACCCCTATAACCTGCAAAGCTTTCTCAAACGAAGCCTGGTTTTGATAAGCGTTCACAACCTGCGCTACCGCTGCCGACAAGCTAACGCCAGCAGCCACCAGTTCCGAGAAGCGATTCTCTTCTGGATCTCGCAGAATAATATCGAACCCGATTTCTTTTGCAGCCTTAGTCAGCACTCCCGTATCCACTGCTTTTGGCGTCATAAAGGGCTCGCTAAACTCTCGATCTTTTGCCCGATGTGCCGCCGTCTCTGAAATCTTTAAGAACTGCTCCAGCTTTGGCACCGTAAAATCACCAAAGCCTTTAAGCGGATGAGAAATTCCATTGGCAAGCACTCTCAGCGCCGCCCTCGCCTGCACATACGGGCAGCCCAGTTCTTGCACGTAGTAGTCGCCATCCTGCTCACCTAAAGCAGGATCAAATGAATTATGGTTCACAGGCGTAAAAATGCCGCTGCCGCTTTCAGTGATAAAAGGAGCGGTCAGATTTAACTGCTGGTAGATAGGCTCAAGCTCAGCGCGATCGCACTCTGTTAGCACAATCACAGGTATGTCTTTGGCCTTCAGCTGAGCGATCGCCTCACGTATCTCGTCTCGTAGCGCCTCATCTCCGCCTATCGCTCTCAAAAATGACCCGTTCCAAACAGTCAACATTATCTGCTCAACCATACTTTCCCCACTAACTCCTCTAAGCCGCAGTTATAAAACACCTACCTTCTAAAAGATTAGAGCCCTTTGTCCCCCGTGAGAACGCATTCGTTGACCCGCTCATTGGCCCGTTCGTTAGATATGCTAAATAGGCACTTTTCGAGATTACGCAGCCTGTGCATCAGCCCATCGTCAAAATTGCCGTTGTTGGAGACATTCATGACCTATGGGAGCTAAAGGATAATGATGCGCTTAGGCACCTTGAGGTTGATTTAGCCGTATTCGTTGGTGATTACGGCAATGAATCAGTTGAAGTTGTCCGCCGAATCGCCGCCGTAGACCTGCCAAAAGTAGCCGTCATGGGCAATCACGACGCCTACTACTCAGCTAGCAACAAAGGCATCAAAAACTGTCCTTACGACCGCACCCGAGAAGACTGGGTACAGCTCCAAATGGATCTCTTAGGCGAAGCCCATATCGGCTTTAGCAAAAAAGAATTTCCTCAGTTTGGGATTACCATCGTCGGTGGCCGTCCGTTTAGCTGGGGCGGCTCCAAGTGGCGTCACAAAAAATTCTACCGAGACAGATTTGATGTCAGGGGCTTTGAGGAGTCCTTCGATCTTATTCTCGCTGCTGCCGATGAAGCCGAACACAATACGCTCATTTTCGTAGGTCACGTTGGCCCCTACGGTTTGGGCGATCAGGCGGATGATCCCTGCGGAAAAGACTGGGGGAAAAGCAGCGCTGACTATGGAGATCCTGATTTTGCCAAGGCGATCGCCCTCACTCAGCAATCAGGCAAACGCGTTCCCCTCGTCACCTTTGGGCACATGCACCACCAGCTCAAAGACACAGATCAAATTCGCAAACGCGTAGCCACCGACGCCAACGGCACACTCTACTTCAACGCCGCTAACGTCCCTCGCATCGAAGCCACCGACAGTGGCCATCGCCGTAGTTTTTCTGTGGTAACCCTTAACCAAGGTGCCATCGAATCCATCGTTCTGATATGGCTAGGCGAAGCCTTTGAAATCATCTCCGAAGAAATCATTTACGCCGCTTGCTAATTTTTGGTAGACGCCGCTAGACAAATCAAGCTAATATAGCCAAGCCTATTCGCTATCACCACAATAGTTGCTGTGAATAGCCGATATCACCTTTGGAGAGGTGGCAGAGTGGTCGAATGCGCTCGACTTGAAATCGAGTGTGCCGAAAGGTACCGTGGGTTCGAATCCCACCCTCTCCGTTGAAACGATTCATCTTCATACGCAGTTAAAACAGGCGCGGGCCACCCAAGTACCTTGAAAATATCCGTCTATCACACGCCTGAAGAAGTCCCCGCTGGGACACTGCCTGACTGTGCGATCGCTATTGACGTCCTTAGGGCCACTACCACCATGGCCGCGGCCTTCAAGGCAGGAGCTGAGGCAATTCAAGTCTTCAGCGACCTTGACGAACTTCTGAAAGCAAGTGAAAAATGGCCTGAGCGCGATCGCATCCGCGCAGGCGAACGCGGCGGCCAAAAGGTAGACGGCTTCGACCTTGGCAACTCTCCGCTAGACCACTCCCCCAAAGCAACCAAAGGCAAGCGCCTCTTCATGAGTACTACCAACGGTACCCGCTGCCTCCAAAGAATCCAGTCAGCGCCCACCGTACTCACCGCCGCGCTCACCACCCGCAAAGCCGTCGTTAACTACCTGCTCGAACACCAGCCTGAAACCATTTGGCTCGTAGGCTCCGGTTGGGAAGGCGAATACTCACTAGAAGACACCGTTTGCGCAGGCGCTATCATTCAAGGCGCAATGGACAAGGCCCAGCTTAGCTACGCCGACATTATCGGAAATGATTCCGCTCTCGCGGCTGTAAGCCTGTACGTACAGTGGCAAGCCAAGCTGACCGAGCTACTGCATCAGGCTAGCCACGGTCAGCGACTGCTCCGCAAAAATAACACCGTAGATATTGACTACTGCGCTCAGCTAGACATTCTTGACATCGTGCCTATTCAGCAAAGCCCAGGTATTCTGGTCTGGAAGTAGCCTACTGCTTAGCACACTTACGCGCTACGTAAAGCCCTGTGCCATACGGACGGTTTCACCACTAATAGAAGCTCGCCGTAGGGCATCACCAACCTTTAGCGCATACAAGCTCTCCTCTGCGCTGACATAAAGGGGTACACCTTCAGTGAGATAGTCCAGCACCTGCTTTGTATCCTGCACAAAAAGGCCTCTACGTGGAGCAACTGCGATCGCCTCTTCACCCGCTATCGTCGTCAGCACTCCCTTATTCCCACTAAAAGAAAGTGCCCCCTTACGCCCCTGCGCTTCTATCTCACGGCAATAGCCCCACAGGTTTTCACCTTTTCCGTAAGTCAGCTCTGCAATCACGCCACTCTCAAATTGCAGCCGACCAGAGCTTAAAATACTTTTGAAATAAGCCTTATCAGTCTCACTTCTCGCAACCTGAGTACAGCATGTTGCGGCTTCCACGCGGCCAAACAAATTCGTTAGCCGATGCACCCGCGAAAGCGCACCGCAAAACGGAAACCCAAACAAATCCTGACGGTACGTCCATTTTACGGGTGCAGGATGCTGAGGATTTAAAGTGCGGTAGCTCACATACCCAGGCACGCCGATACGAGGCATGTACTCCCTCATCGCAACATGTAATCCACCCAGCAGTTCAATATGCTCCACATGTAGCAGCAGCTCACGTTCTGCGGCTAGCTCCACCAGTTTCTGAGCCTGAGCGATATCTAAAGACAGCGGGTACTCCACAACAACATGCTTACCCGCACTTAACGCCGCCTCGGACACCGCGCCATGCAGCGCGCTTACATTCGCCACTACCACAGCATCAATACTCGAATCACAGACCAAATCTTGCCAGCGATCTATGGCCTTCAGCCCATGAGCATCCGCAAAAGCTATTGTATTTTTGTATCCGGAGACCAGCAAAGGCTCTGAACGCGCCTCTTCTGCTAAAGCACCGACCCTCACTTTAGCAGCGTAGCCTGTCCCCACTATCCCAAATCGAATACTCATAACTTTAGCGAGCTTAGTACTGGTTAATCACAACGATCACGACAGAGAAACCACAGTTGCGATCACCTCATGATTCAGTCAAATCAAACACTGAATATCCTATTTAAAGCCACCACCTTTAGTTAGAAAACAGTCTCAATAAAGGCAGGTTACTATCACAATCTTTGGTATTCATAGACTATAAGCCCTACTTATAATAAAGACAGTTACTGATAAAATAAAGACTCGAAAAATTTTGAGCCAAGCTACATCTAAATAGCTGAATCCCTCTTTACTAATGGCTTTAGATCTAAATCGCTGAAGATTGGAACGTGCTAATCATAAGCAAATCAGGGTATATCCACAAATTTATATTACGAATACCATTCAACATTTCATCCGAGGATAGTTACAGCACAATGGTTTTCTCGTAGTATCAAACTATGCTGCTGCTAAAGCCTAATTTCGCTGGGCAATTGCTGGCAAAATAAGCAACCGTTAGCAGCTAGCCCCTTGCACAAAGAACGAACAGAACTAAACCGAGAGGATTTCGCATGGCTAGCTATAAAGTCACACTCATCAACGAAGCTGAGAACCTGAACACCACTATTGAAGTGGCTGAAGACGAGTACATTTTGGATGCTGCTGAAGAGCAAGGCATCGATCTTCCTTACTCCTGTCGTGCAGGCGCTTGCTCAACTTGCGCAGGTAAAATTACAACAGGTACTGTCGATCAGTCAGATCAGTCTTTCTTAGATGACGATCAAATCGAAGCAGGCTACGTGCTCACTTGTGTGGCCTATCCTACTTCCGACTGCACCGTTCAGACTCACCAAGAAGAAGAACTCTACTAGAAATCATCTAGTTTTAACATTCTCAAAGCCTGAGGTCTTAGTAGATCTTAGGCTTTTTTATGGTTGGAGCGATCGCAGCTCACGGTTTCTATAATCTAACCCCGAAGTCCTTGCAGGAAACCTGTAAGGGAGTAATGAAGTCTCAAATTCAATCAGGGTATATTGATGTCAACCTTGGTAGCATGGCTGGTAACCATTAATTGATCACGTCTACGCATGAGGAATCTCACAAAATGAAAGCCATGATTTTGGCCGCTGGGAAAGGAACGCGGGTACGCCCCATCACCTACACCATTCCCAAGCCTATGATTCCAATTATGCAGAAACCCGTTATGGAGTTCCTGCTAGAGCTACTGCGCCAGCATGGGTTCACGCAAATCATGGCAAACGTTAGCCATCTCGCCAACGAAATAGAAGGCTACTTCCGAGATGGACAGCGGTTTGGTGTAGAACTCGCCTACTCCTTTGAGGGCTGCATCACCGATGGCGAACTGGTCGGTGAAGCCATTGGCTCAGCTGGCGGCATGCGCAAAATTCAAGACTTTTCTCCTTTTTTCGACGACACCTTCATCGTGCTTTGTGGCGATGCACTCATCGATCTTGATCTCACCGAAGCTGTCCGCCAGCACAGAGAGAAGAAGTCAATTGCAACTATCGTCATGAAGCAGGTACCGCTGAAGCAAGTACCCAGCTATGGCGTGGTAGTCACGGACGAAAATGGTCGTATCAAGTCATTTCAGGAGAAACCGACCGTAGAAGAAGCCTTGAGTACTGATATCAACACAGGCATCTATATCTTTGAGCCCGAAATTTTTGATTACATTCCCTCTGGGCAAGAATTTGATATTGGAGGCGACCTTTTTCCTAAGCTTGTTGCAGACAACGCTGCATTTCATGGCATTCGCATGGACTTCGAGTGGGTTGATATCGGCAAGGTTCCTGACTATTGGCAGGCCATCCAAGATGTTCTCACGGGTCAAGTAAAAGGCGTCAGTGTGCCAGGTAACGAAGTGCGCCCCGGTGTATTTGCAGGCCTCAATGTCAAAGCGAACTGGGACAAAATCGATATCGAAGGCCCAGTGTACATTGGTGGAATGACGCACATAGAAGATGGCGCGAAGATCGTTGGCCCTAGTATGATCGGCTCAAACTGCCTGATCTCGAGCGGAACCATTATCGACAAAAGCGTCATATTTGAATACTCACGCATCGGCTCTGGCGTTCGCCTAGTCGATAAATTAGTCTTCGGACGTTACTGTGTAGACAAAACAGGAGCCTCTATTGACGTTCAAGCAGCGGCTTTAGACTGGTTGATTACGGACACTCGTCAGGCTGTAGTTGCAGAACCGCCAATTGAACATCGGGCGATCGCAGAACTCCTCAATCAAACTATCGCCAAGTAGCGTCAGCTAAGTCCTGTAAATTAGGCAACAAAAAAGGGCTAGCCAGTCGGCTAGCCCCTCGTAGTTACGGCATCACAAAAACAGACCGCAGACTACTGAAGAACGAGGCGCACATTTGCATTCTGCAAACCAGGACGCTTCACTTCAGCCAAAGTCTTATTAACGGCATACTTCTGATTGATAGAGTTAATTAGCTCAGTTTGGTTGTGCTTCTTCGCAACACCCCAAAGATCAGCAATCAAGTCAAATGAACCATCAGCATTGCGAGACCAGCCGATATCATAATCACCTTCGAGTACAGCTACGATGTCAGCACGAACGTTCTGACCATTGTAGCCACGGATGTTAGCTTCAGTCTTCATAGTGACACCTAGGTCGCTAAGAGAAGACTTCAGAATTTCAGCGTCAGTGATTTTAGTGCGCAAAGTACTAAAGTGAGACATGTGAGTTTCCTCCTGAAGAGAAATTGAGAGACAACGAGGTTAGAAATCGAAAGTCTGTCAGCTATCAAATGAGATAGAACCTGACTTGTTTTGAAGCTGCTAGCCTAATTATTCAAAGAACAACCTAGCTAGCCTCATTTCCTGTAGGAGCAGGAAAAAGACTGTTGAAACGTCCATCAGCTCAGAACTCCATTCGCTGATATTCTGCAACCGACGAAGCTGCTGGGCGAGCCCGCTGGCGAGCCCAATCACGCAGGGCCGTTACCTGTTCACTCATCGTCTTCGACAGCGGCATCGTAGCGCGGATTGCCGCAATAATGTCTAGCTGAGTAAACTCTCGCCCCTGAGCAAAGGCCTCATACATCGCTGAGATTAATCCTTGTTCAATCTCAGCACCCGAAAACCCTTCACAAACTTTGCTTAACTGATCAAAGTCGAACCGCTCTGCATTCGGTCTGCGCTTACTCAAATGAATCTTAAAGATCTCCTTTCTTTCTTCTTCGTTGGGTAAATCAACAAAGAAAATTTCGTCGAATCGCCCCTTCCGTAAAAATTCACTTGGCAACCGCTCTACTCTATTTGCAGTAGCAATCACAAACACAGGCGAGGTCTTCTCCTGCATCCAAGTTAAAAAGCTGCCAAAGATACGACTAGACGTTCCTCCGTCTGAATCAGCCGACCCTGCACTTCCTGCAAAAGCCTTGTCTATTTCGTCAATAAACAACACAGCTGGGGAAATAGACTCAGCGGTACGCAGCGCACCTCTCAAGTTCGCCTCCGACCGACCGACCATTGATCCATCATAAACGCGGCCCATATCCAACCGAAGGAGCGGTAGCCCCCACAAACGTGCCGTTGTTTTCGCAATCAAAGACTTCCCACAACCAGGAACACCTAGAATCAGCATTCCTTTAGGCTGGGGCAAACCATACTCGCGGGCCCTTTCAGTAAATGCGTTAGATCGTTGCTTCAACCAGTGTTTCAGCTCCTCTAAGCCACCTACTGAGTCAATCGTTTCATCCTCTTCTATATAGTCTAATATTCCGTTACGACGAATTAGCTGCTTCTTCTCAGAAAGAACAATACTAACCTCATTCTCCGTTAACTGCCCCGCCATCACCCTAGACTTGCGAAATACCTTCTCAGCCTCATCTCGAGTTAGGCCCAAGGCAGCTTTTAAAAGCTTTTCACGACCCTCTGTAGTGATCGCCGTTGTTCGAGACTTCTCTAATTCAGCAGAGAGAACTTTGTTTAGATCAGACATACTAGGTAGCGTAAAGTCTAAAACCACTACCTCTTTCTCTAGCTCAATCGGTATCTCCTGAACGGGAGACATCAGAACAATTGTCTTCTGCGTCCCTCGAAATCCTTCGATAGCGTCTCGCAGGCTACGTGTAACTTCAGGACTATCTTTGAAAGGATGCAAATCCTTAAATACAAAAATACTAGGCTCCTTTTGCCGCACCGCCCAGTTGATAGCAGCCTGAGGAGAAACCGTATTGTTTTGCTGCCCGGATCCTCTCTCTTGACCGTACTCAATCATACCGTGCGTCATTGTCCACGTATACATGCGCCGCAGAGGCCTCTGCTGAGAAAGCGAAGCGATCGTACGTTCTGCTCGCTCCTCTTCAAAGGTGACCAGATAGATCAGTGGATACTGGGCCTGAATTAATACGCTTAGATCTTCTTTCATGGCAAACGCCCTCAGTTAAGACGACTTAACTATCACTATCTATCTACAGCAGAGTTAACAGGATAAAACGGTAACAACAATATTTCCGTAGCAAAATCAACAAAACCTCTATAAAAGAAGTACCGCTATGTTGCCGTAGGATATGCTAGCAAGGCACTAGCTTCTCCTCCTCAGGACTACGAGAATCTGAGTTCAGTTCCACCATACGTTCTAAACCAGCTATATCTTCATGACACTGCTTAGATTGCGGCTGAATCAACGACAAGCTCCCATCTCTCAGAACGACTGATGTACTACATTTTGGGCAAGTATGAATACGATGCGTTTGACCTGACTGCTTGCCTATATCTTCACTCGAACTTTCTACAACATCCGCGTGACCTAGATAGAACTCAATCGCACGCTGTGCAATAGAAGACATTGTTTCACCATCGACCGCAGAGCGAACCTTGAACTGCCGATGCAGATCGTTTGGAATGTAAAGAGTAACTTTTTGCTTAGCTGGCATATCGGATTTAAGTTGAGTGTGGCCCCGGATATGGATAACAAGTTAGCGGGTTCGGATAAAGCTGTCAAGACAGCATGCTGTCTTGACGTCAATATATATACATAAGTTAACAACTAAACTTGAAGAGTTATGGGGAAGTTCGACTATATCCGGTACCACTGACTATCCTGTATTAAGCGAGTAAACCGTAGGGTAGCCTCTATACACGTTGATTCTTCCTTTCATGAGTATTTCAGCAGATCCGCTGCGGTCTTCTTCAGAAGGCCACTTTTTTGATCCACAGTCACCACCTTCACTGAAAGAAGCCTTAAAGCACCACTTTGGCTACGACCAGTTCCGGTTTGACCAGCGCCGTATTATCGAGCAGGTTATCAAAAACAGGGATGTGCTGGTCATCATGCCGACCGGTGGCGGGAAGTCGCTCTGCTATCAGCTACCTGCTCTATTAAAAGACGGCGTTACCATCGTAGTGTCTCCTTTGATTGCACTCATGCAAGATCAGGTGACGGCACTACAAGATAATGGGATCGGTGCAACGTTCTTGAATAGTACGCTGACATCGGAAGAAGCGCGATCACGAGAACAATCCCTCTTTTCAGGTAGCGTCAAGCTTCTCTATATAGCCCCTGAAAGACTCTTCACCCTATCTTTCATTGAACTTATAGAAAGACTGAGTCAAAAAGTTGGAATCAGCACATTCGCCATCGACGAAGCCCATTGCGTTTCAGAATGGGGACATGACTTCCGCCCTGAATATCGCCAGCTCTTTCAGCTCAAGCAGCGCTATCCTCAAATACCAATTATTGCGCTTACGGCAACAGCGACTGGCAGGGTTCGTACGGATATTGTGCAGCAACTTCGCCTGAAAGATCCCGACATTTATATCTCTAGCTTTAACCGTGAAAACCTGTACTACGAGGTAAAACAAAAGTCGAAACAAGCCTATCACCAGCTCCTCAGTACGATCAACGAACATCAGGGAAAAGAGAAAGGGTCGGGAATTATTTACTGCTTAAGTCGCAAGCATGTTAACGAAATCACCTCAAAGCTTAAGCAAGACGGCATTTCAGCACTGCCGTATCATGCCGGACTCAATGCTGGAGAGAGAGCAACAAATCAAACTCAGTTCATTCGCGATGACGTTCAAATCATCGTTGCAACTATTGCTTTCGGTATGGGCATCAATAAGCCCGACGTGCGCTTTGTGATCCATTACGACCTTCCTCGAAATCTAGAAAGTTACTACCAAGAATCAGGTCGGGCCGGACGCGACGGTGAAGACGCAAGATGTACCATCCTTTTCGGATGGGGAGATGTTCACACTATC
>CAWDNC010000008.1:1130000-1812299 GCA_963803535.1 uncultured cyanobacterium
ACCTGAATAATTTAGAGAACTCGCAGACTTAACTGCTAAAACTAACAAGACCCTCAACGACCTTAGGTGACTACAGCTATGAACTATTCGCAAATCGCTTTCGTTCTATAACCTAGTAGGTCTCCCTGTAAGGAGGTGATCCAGCCACACCTTCCGGTACGGCTACCTTGTTACGACTTCACCCCAGTCATCAGCCCTGCCTTCGGCGTCCCCCTCCGTAAACGGTTGGGGTAACGACTTCGGGCGTGGCCAACTTCCATGGTGTGACGGGCGGTGTGTACAAGGCCCGGGAACGTATTCACCGCAGTATGCTGACCTGCGATTACTAGCGATTCCGCCTTCATGCAGGCGAGTTGCAGCCTGCAATCTGAACTGAGCAACGGTTTATGGGATTAGCTCACTATCGCTAGTTGGCTGCCCTTTGTCCGTTGCATTGTAGTACGTGTGTAGCCCAGGATGTAAGGGGCATGATGACTTGACGTCATCCCCACCTTCCTCCGGTTTGTCACCGGCAGTCTCCTCAAAGTGCCCAACTTAATGATGGCAACTAAGGACGAGGGTTGCGCTCGTTGCGGGACTTAACCCAACATCTCACGACACGAGCTGACGACAGCCATGCACCACCTGTCTCTGCGTTCCCGAAGGCACCAACTACTTTCGTAGAAGTTCGCAGGATGTCAATCCCTGGTAAGGTTCTTCGCGTTGCATCGAATTAAACCACATACTCCACCGCTTGTGCGGGCCCCCGTCAATTCCTTTGAGTTTCACACTTGCGTGCGTACTCCCCAGGCGGGACACTTAACGCGTTTGCTTCGATACTGCACGGGTCGATACGCGCAACACCTAGTGTCCATCGTTTACAGCTAGGACTACAGGGGTATCTAATCCCTTTCGCTCCCCTAGCTTTCGTCCATCAGTGTCAGTTATGGCCCAGTAGAGCGCCTTCGCCACTGGTGTTCTTCCTAATATCTACGCATTTCACCGCTACACTAGGAATTCCCTCTACCCCTACCACACTCAAGCCTAGTAGTTTCAATTGCCGATCCACAGTTGAGCTGTGGGCTTTAACAACTGACTTTCTAAGCCACCTACGGACGCTTTACGCCCAATAATTCCGGATAACGCTTGCATCCTCCGTCTTACCGCGGCTGCTGGCACGGAGTTAGCCGATGCTGATTCCTCAAGTACCGTCAGAACTTCTTCCTTGAGAAAAGAGGTTTACAACCCACAGGCCTTCCTCCCTCACGCGGCGTTGCTCCGTCAGGCTTGCGCCCATTGCGGAAAATTCCCCACTGCTGCCTCCCGTAGGAGTCTGGGCCGTGTCTCAGTCCCAGTGTGGCTGATCGTCCTCTCAGACCAGCTACTGATCGTCGCCTTGGTAAACCATTACTTCACCAACTAGCTAATCAGACGCGAGCTCATCTACAGGCTATAAATATTTCACCTCTCGGCACATTGGGTTTTAGCAGAAGTTTCCCTCTGTTGTCCCCATCCTGTAGGCAGATCCTCACGCGTTACTCACCCGTCCGCCACTCACCCCCGAAAGGGTTCGTTCGACTTGCATGTGTTAAGCACGCCGCCAGCGTTCATCCTGAGCCAGGATCAAACTCTCCATTTTAGTAGATGAATCAATTAACTAATGCTAACTAACTCAGTTTGTCTCGTACTCAAGCTATTTACTAGCTATCCTATTGCTTACTGAAAATAAACATGTTATCCTCAGAGCAATTTATCATTCATTAACGAGGGTCTCGTTAATTTCATTTCTCTAAATTATTCAACTTTCTAGGTGCTACTCTCGGCCTCGGTGGCAGTGGCGTGAACCGCTGCGTCCCTCAGCGCTCAACTAATATAGCGAGCTTTGGCTAGTAGTGTCAACCATTTTAAAAAGAAAAGTCAGAAACGCCTGTATCCCGCGCTATATATAGGTTTTAAAAGTACACAATTACTCCGAATAGGATTTGGGACAAAAGCTCTGGAGTTCTCTGGAGCTTTTTCGTTTTTGATTCTACGTTCAACAGTGAGGCTAATCGTATGTTTTGAGCTTCCGTATATTGGAATGGAGCTGGAGACTGTATAAGGTGTTGAAAGTACTTTTGGGAAAGCTCAGTGAATTTTCAGTCTGTAATTGCTACGTTAAATGAGTTTTGGGCTAATCAAGGGTGTTTGATTATGCAGCCCTACGATACCGAGAAGGGTGCTGGAACGAAGAGTCCGCATACTTTTTTGAGGGCAATTGGGCCAGAGCCCTGGTCAGTTGCTTATGTTGAGCCCTGTCGGAGACCAGCAGACGGGCGATATGGAGAGAATCCTAATCGCTATCAGCACTATTTTCAGTATCAAGTTTTGATTAAGCCTTCGCCTGACAATATTCAGGATTTGTATCTGGAGTCTTTGAGGGCGTTGGGGGTTATGCCTGAAGACCATGATGTGAGGTTTGTAGAGGATAACTGGGAGGACGCGGCTGTTGGGGCGTGGGGTGTGGGCTGGGAGGTTTGGCTTGATGGGATGGAAGTGACGCAGTTTACTTACTTTCAGCAGTGCGGGGGGTTGGACTGTCGGCCTGTTTCTATTGAGATTACGTATGGGTTGGAGCGGCTGACGATGTATCTGCAAGAGGTGGATGCGATGGCGAAAATTCAGTGGAATGATGAGCTGACATACGGCGATGTGTATATGCAAGCAGAGGTTGAGAACTCGACGTATAACTTTGAGGCATCTAGTTCGGAACTGCTGTTCAAGCTGTTTGGGCTGTATCAGCAGGAGGCGGAACAGCTTATGGCAAGGGATTTGGTTCTGCCAAGCTATGACTACGTGCTGAAATGCTCGCACGCTTTCAATTTATTAGATGCACGTGGGGTAATTTCAGTGACAGAGAGGACTCGATATATTCGTCAGGTGAGAGGACTTGCAAGGAAAGTTGCACAGCTTTACTATGAGCAGCGAGAAAAGCTAGGGTTTCCACTGTTGAAGCAATCTTCTGATGATGTAGAGGCAGCCTAGGCGTTCTCAAAGCGCTTGGGTCACGAGTCGGAGCGTGTTGAGAGATAGTGAATGTCTTATGTACTATTGAGGATTAAAGATTGTGGGCGTTGCTTTGAGAACGTACTTAGAGCCAATTGCAAATTGGTTTGCGCAGTTTGATTTGCCAGAGCCGATTGTGCATTGGGGGCATCCGGTGATGATGGCGATTGTGGTGTTTGTGATGGGTGGAGCTGCTGCCTATGCTGGATGGCAGGGGCGTTTAGCCACAGATACGGGTGTTGCTGTGGAACAGAAGCGGGCTCATGCAAAGATTGCACCGCTGATGTATTTCTTTATTGTGCTGGGAGCGACAGGTGGGATTTTATCGCTGGTGATGCAGGGAGAGCCGATTTTGGAGAGTCCACATTTCTGGACGGGAATGGGAGCGATCGCACTTCTTACCACCAACGCAATTATCGCGGCAGCTAAATTCGGAAAGGGGAATGCAACCTTGAGATCAGCTCATGCGTATATTGGAAGCGCGGCACTAGCTTTACTAATCGTTCACGCAGTATTCGGTGCTCAGCTAGGCCTTTCTATCTAAGGTCAAGAAAATTTGTAGGTTGAGAGAGGCATGGGGTTATCCCATAGCCTCTTTTTTATTGAAATGGGCTCTCTAAACAAGAGAAGTAGTTGGGTTCGATCATGGCGTCTTGGGGCGTTTTAATTGCTAGTTGGGCCTATATTCTGGGGCTTCTAGTCACAGGAATAACTGATTTCAGAGTTTTGGGTAGTGTTTCTGTCGCGGGTGGCGCTGTTTTTGCGATAGGGGCGGTGGCAGGAATTCTGGTGCCTCGATATTGGAGGATAGGGCCAACGCAGAGGCAGTGGTGGATAGCAGGATTAGTAGCTTGGATGGCTGCAAGCTATTGTTTGTGGACGACGCCCCAACCTGCGGAGAATGATGTTAGTCGGTTTGTTTCACAGCAAGAGCAGTGGGTGTTAGGAAAGGTTTTGGAAATGCCGAGGACGACCCGGCATAGCAAAGGACAGTTTCTCTTTGAGGCACAGTCGATTAGCAGGAGAACTGATTGGGATAGCGTTTCAAGAGAGACCATCAGCGGCAAGCTGTATGTGACGGCACATTTGAAGCCGAGTAAGCTACTTTATCCTGGACAAATGGTAGAGCTGAAAGGCTTTGTTGAGGAAGTAAAAGCGCCTAGGAAGAGTGAGAAGGCAGGCTTTTCTGGGTATTTAGCAAAGCGAGGTTGCTTCGCGAAGTTTAGGACGAGGTGGGTGGAGTTTTTGCCTGAGCAAGAACCGCCGCGCTGGGCGATTTGGAAATTGAGGCAGCGAATTGTAGCGGCACAGGGGGTTTGGCTAGGTGAGCCTGCGGGTGATCTGCTAAGTGCAATGACGTTGGGAAGGAAGGCTGTGGACTTGCCTTTTGATGTGAAGGATAGTTTTGTTGATGCGGGATTAGCGCACACTCTGGCTGCATCTGGATTTCATGTGTCTTTGATACTAGGCCTAGTGTTAGGGTTACTGAGGGCGCAGCTGCCGCGGACGAAGGCGATCGCAGGAGTGCTGACACTGCTGATGTACGTTGGACTCACAGGATTGCAGCCGAGTGTTGTACGAGCGTCTGTGATGGGACTAGGTGCTTTGATCGGTTTAGCATCAGAGCAAAAGGTTAAGCCTTTAGGGTGTTTGCTGGCAGCAGCGAACCTGATTTTGCTGTGGAACCCTCAATGGATTTGGGATGCGGGGTTTGAGCTAAGCGCAGTGGCGACACTGGGTTTGATTGTGACGGTGCCGTGGCTAATGGCACGGATGGAGTGGTTGCCTACAAATATCGCTACTTTACTAGCTGTTCCCATAGCAGCGTACTTTTGGACGATTCCATTGCAGCTTTACTATTTTGAGAGGGTTCCACCTTACGGTGTGCTTCTAAATAGTATTGCAACGCCTTTGGTGGTAGTCACAAGCGTGGGAGGCTTTGTCAGTGCGGCAGCTTCGATTGTATGGCCTGTGCTGGGAAGCGCGATCGCCTTTATGTTTTACTACCCCATTCATATATTGATATGGCTAGTAGAACGCTTTAATCAACTTCCTGGCAGCTCTTTCACATTTGAGGGTTTTGGGCCGCTGGCAGTCGTTGTGAGCTACGGCGTCTACGCAGCTATCTGCATTTGGATATGGAGAAAAGAGCAAAAATCAAAGCACGTTTTTTAGGTCTAGATTGGCAGAGAAATAGGTGTAAGATATAAGCCACTCTGGAGAGGTGGCAGAGTGGTTGAATGCGGCAGTCTCGAAAACTGTTTTAGGGTCAAACCTAACGGGGGTTCGAATCCCCCCCTCTCCGTTCATTGAAACTAACAAATTACGGAAGCCAGAACTGAGGTAGAAACTGTTCTCCAAGCTTTCGCGCAACTTTATTAATGGTGCGGGCGGCCTGAATATGGGGTTCGTCTGGAACGATTGGAATAATGCTTGCGGCCTGACCAGTACCTAGCTGATCGATCACATTATTAGCAGCCTCTAAACCGGTCACATAGGCTTTTTCCTGTGACCAAGAGCCGTGACGAGTGGTAATCCAGTCTCCGCTCATAAAGACATTAGAAAAACTGGTTTTGCCTGGGAGAAGATAGCGATAGCTACCCGGTGCAAAATGAGTGACCCCCTGACGGATGCGGACGACTGATTGGTCTACGACTTGAGCATCGCCAAAGGCTGGGATACAGCCTGCTAAGTCTGATTGAACGAGAGGAATAACCTGTTCATCGCTGAGATTTAATAGCTGGTTGGCATGATAGTAATCGACTTCGACGACGGTACCAGGTTCGCTTTTGTATTCGTCGTGAAGGGCGTTGAGATCGAAAAATGTCCAGCCTGTAGTTTGATGAAAGCCGAAGCAGGCATTAGAGGGTAAAGGAATATCGATTTTACGGTCGAACCAGAGACGAGCGGCGAGGACATCTATGCCGTTGAGGTTACTCAGGTTTCGGAATTCGGGGCGATCGCGCAAAACCTCGCTCTGGCCCACAATCTTTTTCATGCCAGTGATGCCAACTGAAAAAATAACGGCATCAGCTTCAAATACTTCGTTATCGCAGACGACCGCATCAATAGCGTTATCTGCGCCGACTCGCACGTCTGTAACGCGATGATTGGCAAGAATCTTTCCACCTGTTTTCTCAATTTTCTTAACCCAGGGACGAAAAATCATTTCGCCAACAGTACCCCGACACCAGCGCACGTCAAAGTCCGGCTGATGGGCCAGAATAAAGTAATAGAGCATACCTAGAGCCGCTGCGGCTGAACACTGCTCACCAGGGGCAAACAAGCCAACCAAAAGCATTGGTTCGAAAGATTCTTTGTAAAGGCGCTCCGAAACGCCGTATTGCTTAAACAGCTCACGGGCCGTCATATTGTCGTAGCGTTTCCAGGCTTCATCGGAATTATCAAAGTCGATTAGGGAATGAAGCAGCGGCAGCGCAGACAGTCGATCTACTAAGGGCAATCGCTTGAAGCGGGTGTAGACGAAGGTACCCAGGGGTGTAGGCAGATAGGGCTTGCGCTGGAAGATAGGCGATTCAACTTCTAGACCAGCAGGAGAGTATTGAGAGGAACGGGTGTAGGGCGTGAAGGGTTGAATGCCGAGTGCATCGGTGAGGGCGAAGATGTTGCTGTAGGGATACCAAAAGCCGTGAATGCCTGCTTCAACAGAGCGACCTTTTTCTGTTTGCCAGCCTGCGACAAGGCCACCGGGATAAGTACCCGCTTCTAATAAGGTAACTTCGTACCCTTGTTTGGATAAGTGATAAGTCGCACCTAAACCGGCCCAACCGGCACCGACAACAACGACTTTCTTTGGAGAGGCAGATTGAGACATGGAAAAAGGCGGGGATTTGTAAAGGGCTTTATTAGCTTAGAAAAAAAGCCACGGAATATTCCGTGGCTTTTCCTATTTATTCAATTAACCTAGCGGCGTGATTGACCTTACTTCTTTGCACCAGCTAAAGCAGGCTCGCGCTCAGGAGCAACTACAATCTCGCCTTCCTTATCGATATCGAAGACAACGGTATCGCCATCTTTGAGGTTGCCTGCCAAGATGGCTTCGGCTAGGTGGTCTTCAACGAGGCGAGCGATCGCACGACGCATCGGTCTTGCACCATATCTTTGGTCATAGCCTTCCTCAACCAAGCGAGCCTTGAAAGCATCCGTAAGCTTAAAAGAAAGATTACGCTCAACCAGTCGGCTACTGACTTGCTTCAGAAGAATTTCAGCAATCTCAGTGACTTCAACCTTCGTGAGCTGACGGAAGACGATAATTTCATCAATCCGGTTGATCATTTCAGGGCGAAAGAACTGCTTCATTTCTTCATTCACAAGGTTGCGAATATTGTTGTAGCGGCTGGTTGTAACATCTTCTTCGGATAGCTCAAAGCCGAGGCCACCACCACCTTTTTCAATAACCTTAGAACCGATGTTCGAGGTCATAATAATAAGCGTGTTTTTGAAGCTAACTTCCCGACCCTTGGAATCAGACAAGCGACCGTCATCTAAAACCTGAAGCAAGATGTTGAACACGTCAGGGTGAGCCTTTTCAATCTCATCCATGAGAATGACGCTGTAGGGCTTGCGACGAACGGCTTCGGTAAGCTGGCCACCTTCGTCGTAACCGACAAAGCCTGGAGGAGAGCCAATGAGCTTGGAAACCGTATGTGATTCCATAAACTCAGACATGTCCAAACGAATCATGGCTTCTTCAGAGCCGAAGACAGAGCTTGCGAGCGCTTTAGCCAGCTCAGTTTTACCAACGCCTGTAGGGCCAGAGAACACTAGGCTGGCAATGGGTCTGTCCATACCACGCAAGCCAACGCGGGCTCTGCGAATTGCTTTAGAAACCGCAACAACCGCTTCATTTTGACCGACGACGCGCTCGTGAAGGGTGTCTTCAAGGTGCATCATCATGACCGATTCAGTCTCAGTGATTGCGTTAACAGGAACGCCTGTCCAAGAAGAAACGATGTCTGCGATGTCCTCGTCGCTTACTTCAGGAATGCCGGTAATAACGGTATCGCCTTCCAAAGTGTCTTGAATTTGCTGAGTCAGCGAAGATTCAGTTTCACGTAGGGTTGCAGCCTGATCGTAGTCTTGATGCTGTACCGCTTCGATGATGTCTTTTTGGATTTGACGCAGTTCACTGCGCAGATCGCTTGCCGGAATTTTTCTGGAGTAACGCAAGCGCACTCTTGAGCCAGCTTCATCAATTAGGTCAATGGCTTTGTCAGGGAGGTGACGGTCGGTGATGTAGCGATCGCTCAAGGTAGCCGCCGCTTCAACAGCCTCATCCGTAATATTCAAACGGTGGAACTGCTCATACCGACTGCGCAAACCATAGAGAATTTCTACAGTGTCTTCGACAGAAGGCGGTGCAATAGTGACAGGCTGGAACCGTCGCTCTAGCGCCGCGTCTTTTTCAATGTACTTACGGTACTCATCAATCGTCGTTGCACCAATACACTGCATTTCACCTCTGGCCAGTGCGGGCTTCAGCAAGTTCGCTGCATCCATGCCACCTTCAAGAGAGCCAGCGCCGACTAGCGTGTGAATTTCATCGATAACGAGAATAACGTCCTGGGACTTACGGACTTCCTCGATAACTTGAGTGATGCGCTCTTCAAAGTCACCTCTAAAACGAGTGCCGGATACCAACAGACCCATATCTAGGCTAATGATGCGGCGATCAATGAGCGCTTCAGGAACATCCTGATTAACGATGCGCTGAGCTAGACCTTCTGCGATCGCTGTTTTACCCACGCCCGGCTCACCCACTAGCACAGGATTATTCTTAGTGCGACGGCCCAAAATTTGAACTACGCGCTCAATTTCTTTATGGCGACCAATCACAGGGTCTAGCTTACCTTCAGCTGCAACTGCCGTCAGGTCAGTTCCATACTCTGTAAGCACGCTGCCATCAGTCTTACGCTCAGACTTACCGCTACCGCTAGAGCGACCAGAAGCAACCGGCGTACTTTCACCAATCACACGCACAAGCTGAACGCGAATCTTGTCCGGATCTACGCCCAAGTTAGCGATAACTCTGTAAGCAACGCTCTCTGAGTTCTGAGTGAGACTTAGCAAAAGATGCTCAGGCTCTATATAGGGATGGTCGAGCTTACGAGCTTCTTGAAAGGCTTGCTCGAACACTTGCTTAACTTTAGGCGTGAACGGAATTTCTACCGGGCCGTTACCCGAGCCGCGACCGATAATGGATTCCACTTCGGTGCGTGCATTCGCTAGGTTGATACCAAACTCATCTAGCACCTTAGCGGCGATGCTGGTGTTTTCTTTAATGATGCCGAGGAGCAACTGCTCGCTACCGACAAAGTTATGACCCAGGCGACGGGCCTCCTCTTGCGCCTGCATGATGACCGCGATCGCTGTGTTTGTAAAATGCTCAAACATTATGTGAAGAGACCTCTACCAGGTTTAGTGGCTTAACGCACTGCTAGGTTGCGCATACAACCTGCGCACACTATTATTCTCGCGCTGGCGTTCGTTAAGTTATTTATCTACTTATGTCAATATACTTGCATCTCGGGTGTTGTGGCACTAGAGGGAGCCGTAATTGATGGAGTGTTTCCCGTAATACAGGTTTTGACACCGCCCAAACAGCACTAGCTGATGGGTTACGGAATAAGTAACCGTTGATTCTTAGTATATAAAACTTAATTGTTAACGAGCATCCGCCAAACTACTTCACCTGAAAGCGTAAAGGATACGCCTTCAGGCAGACACCGTATGCATAAAGAGCAGAAGAGAAGGTCGCGACTATCGGACAGCACCAGCCTGACAGGTGGCCAGAATTTCATGGTCTTGAGGACTGAGGCTTTCGATGCGGTGAAAGCCTTCTAGCATGTAGGCGCCTGCGGCTTCGCCTGCCACTAAAGAATCTTCTAAGGTAAGCGCGACGACATATGGATGTGACGTTTGCGTGTAGCTATCAACCACATTAATAGATACACGGTTCGGGGCAATTTCACCCGAGAAGCAGTCAAAAGAAGAGCGGGGCTGATAGAAAGCACCCGTCGTTTGATTGTCTTTTACCGATAGAACAGCATAGGTGATTCCTGCTTCATCTGGGGTTGGGCTTTGGCCGAATAGGTAGACGCCATCTGCCATGACGGTTCGACTAGTTGCAGCAGTCGTAGATACCTGAGCAGAACTCATACTGGGAAAGGCTATTCCAAGGGCAGCAAAAGCTAGAAGAGAGGCTTTTGCAAGCTGAGTTTTGAAAGATGCACGTTTTGAGAAGGTCATGGCTTTTGGCTCGCTGTTTAGCTGAGTTTATGAGAATGGTTCTGTAGCTGAATAGATGAAGTGGCGATGCTATAGAAAAGAGACTTAGCCAACGCTTTTCATCTGCTCAATGAACCGAGTCGCTAAGGTGCGTAAGCGCCTTGAAAGCTATGCTTTTCAATGCTTTCTCGTGAAGGCATTTGCTTTATAAAAGCAGTCAGAAAACAAGACGGTGAGCCAATGTTTCAGGAAGGAAACAATGTATACGCTGATACGTATACTTGCTTTCTATCGCGTTTTGAAGGCCTTCTTGTCATAAACATAACGATCCTTTACTAAAAGGCACATCTGTTATTAGTTTCATATCCTTTTTCCGAGATTAGTCAAAAGAAATAAATTCTAAAAACAACATTAAGAATATGGAAAAGAATGCTTGATTTGATAGAAAACTGGCAGAGTCTACAGCACCAGCTACGGAATTTAGAAGGATGTAGCTACGGGAAATACAAAGGCATTAAGGGTCGTTACGAATTTCCTGAGTTTGAGTTAACAATCGATTACGTACAGGGCGATCCATTTGCAGCGCCTAGCCAGATTCAAATCAAATTGACTCAATCAGTGGCTAACTTTCCTGCTGAGTGGATAACCGATTATGCGGCGCAGGTAGCGATCGCAGATTACGTCACTAGACAAGTCGCTCAAGTGGCCCAGTCTCTGGCAAAAAAGCGAGGGTCTGGAAAGAGCGGCAATATTGACCTATCAGTCCCCAGCCAAGCAGTTCTGCGGCGTACGGCTGTTTGGATAAATATCGAGGGAATTGAAGCTAGGCTGACAGTTGGACTACCGGCTAGGGGAAGGCGAATTGCAGGACATGAAGCGGCGGCATTACTGTGTGATGACATTCCTCGGTTAGCGGAGCGATCGCTAAAATACGCAGCACTAGATCCAGAAGATTTGGAGCAGCACGTACAAACTTTTCAAGATGCTGAAGCACTCAGAAATCAGCTAGCGTCGAATGGCTTGGTTGCCTTTATTGCCGCAGATGCCTGTTTACCTCGCCGTAGCGGAGTTGATGAACGTCCATTACTAGAAAGTGTTGAGCCGTTTGTCCCTCCGGTTGGGGACTGTATCGAACTAGAAACACCTCATAGCGGACGTGTGAAAGGCTTAGGTATTCGCAAAGGTGTGACGCTGATTGTGGGGGGCGGGTATCACGGAAAGTCCACGCTACTAAAAGCTCTTGAGACAGGAATTTATAGTCACGTACCGGAGGATGGACGGCAGCAAGTGGTGACCCGTACCGATGCAGTGACGTTACGAGCGGAAGATAGGCGCAGCGTGACGAATGTGGATATCTCGCCTGTGATTAATCATTTGCCAAGGGGGCGGCGGTCGGACAGTTTTTCGACAGCGAATGCGAGTGGGAGTACGTCTCAGGCAGCGGGGCTGATCGAGGCGGTTGAAGCGGGCGCAAAAGTAGTACTCATTGATGAGGATACGGCGGCGACGAATTTTATGATTCGAGACCGCCAAATGCAGGCGCTGATTGCAAAAGAGAAAGAGCCGATTACACCTTTTGTGGATAAGGTGCGTCAGCTGTATGACGACTATGGCGTTTCGACTATTTTGGTGATGGGTGGGAGCGGTGATTATTTTGCAGTGGCCGATACGGTGATTGCGATGGAGGATTATCAGCCTCGAATTGTGACGAAGGAGGCTAAGGCGATCGCGCTCAATTTCGGCAATCAAAGACAGTCAGAAGGTGAGCAGACGTTTGGAGCAATCACACATCGAGCGGTTCTAAAAGAAAGCTTGATAGCGAATAGAGATCATCGTTCTATCAAGATTAAGGCTCGCTTAGATTTCCTAGCTTTGGGTTATGAAAGTATTGACTTGAGAGCCGTTGAGCAGATTGTGGAAGTGGGGCAGGTTAGGGCGATCGCCCAGGCGATTGTTTACGCACAGCAGTATTACTTTGATGGGACGCGATCGCTTAGCCAAATACTCGACTGCGTAATGCAAGATATTGAGCGCGGTGGGTTAGATGCTTTGGCGATAGGAATAGATCCTGAGCATCCTAAAATCTCAGGTGACCTATCCGAATTTCGTCGATTTGAACTGGCCGCAGCCATCAATAGATTAAGGACGCTGCAAATCCGAGCTGTGTTTGATAGCGAACGAAGCTTTTCGAGATAGAGAAAAACCCCTGAGCCGACAAGATTCAGCTCAGGGGTTCATTGGTTTCTACCAGCTAGCGTCTACTTTAGAAAGCACCTATCGCTGCGTTCTTTTTAGCTTTGCATTGCTCAGCATTGGAAACGCCTTCAACCACACAGCCTTCCCAGGTAATTTGTTGAACCAAAGAAGTTGGAAGCTGATCAGAGTACTTTAAAGCCTCGTTGAAGAGGACAGTGCTGTCTGCCTGTGCGCCTTGCTTCGCTAAAAGCTGAGCCTTTAAGTAGAAGAGTTCGGGGTTTGCAGGAGCCGCCGCGATCGCCTCATCTACAGCCAAAATCGCATCATCCAGCTTTTCTAAGTCGCGATAGCCTACAGCGATTCCACGCTGAGTTAAGTAAGTCGGGCTACCGTGCTGATCCATCCGAGCAATAGATTCTGCTGGGTTAGAAAAGGGTAAGTTCACCGCTAGCATCAGATCCATATAGCCTTTTATCAGATTCAGCTCCGGATCGTTGGGCGCGATGCTTTCAGCTTCATCTAGCTCATTAAAGACCTGCTGCAACATGCCTAGCGCCTTAGGCGTACCTTTCGCAACGCCCTCAGTTTTCATAACGTGCGAGCCTTCAAGGAAGACGCCGACAGCTGAATACAGATGGCCCCTCATAGGATCGGAAGATTTTAAGGCTTCAGCAGCGGTTTGAGTTGCGATCGCCCGCTCGTACACACTGTCAAAGTCATTATCTAGATAGGCCATTGAAGCCAGCATGGCATGAATCAAAGGCTCTCCAGACTCGGCAGTCTCAGCCTGCTTGAGATAGTCGCGAGCGCTGGTGTAGTCACCTTCTTTAAAGATAGCCTTGAACGCACTTTCAGTTAAAGGGCCAATGTCGTGGGGCTCGGCAGATGTACCTGCTCTGAAAGGATCTGCGGCAAATGAAGGGAGGGCCAAGCCAACGCTAAGGCCCAGTGCCATTAGGCCACTTCCGAGCCGAGCTGCTAGCTTGCGGCCACGTAATTTGCGGCTATTAGGATTCAAAATACGCTGGGTGAATGACGACATCGTGTGAGGAGGTTGAAAGGTCATTGCAGTGAGGATTAAACGATAGGGAAGCGGAGTGTGCCCAATAACCTGGATAGTTTAGTGCGGCGATAGATAGGAGTGACGCATCACTGGGTAAACCGTCTCCGGCTAAAGTATAACCAGTCACTTTTTAAACATTTTCACGTGCTGTGAAGATCTTGCAGGTGGCATAGCTTTAGCGCACGATTGCAGGCTTTTACAGCAGGAAACGACTTGCTTCTCTAAGACTCACAGAGTCGCGCAGGGATTCCAGACAATACGACTCTCAATGAATGACGAAGGAACTATGGGGATTATTTTGGCGGGCGATCGCAGCGGTACTGGCAAAACAACCATCACCTTAGCCTTGCTCGCGGCCCTTAAAAAACGCGGCTGTTCTGTTCAATCTTTTAAAGTTGGCCCAGACTATATTGATCCGATGTTTCACAGCACGGTGACGGGCCGACCTTGCTACAACCTCGACCCGGTGCTAACGAGTGAAACCTATGTGCAGCAAAGCTATCGGAAGCATTGTACTGGCGCGGACTATGCAGTGGTAGAAGGCGTAATGGGTTTGTTTGATGGGGCAACGGGCGTTGATGATACGGCCAGTACGGCGCATATTGCTCGATTGTTGGGACTGCCGGTTGTGCTGGTGGTGGATGCGCAGCGGATGTCGCGATCGCTTGCGGCCTTAGTGCAGGGATATCGCGATTTTGATAAGCGCGTGAATGTGGTGGGCGTGGTGTTGAATCGGGTGGGTAGCGATCGCCATCTTCAGCTGCTCAGCGATGCCTTAAGCGCGATTGGTATGCCTATTTTTGGTGTTTTTAGGCGGGAAAAAGATATCCAGTTGCCAGATCGTCACCTTGGACTAGTGCCTACAGGTGAGGTGAGTGAGTTTGATGAGATTGCTGAGCGGCTTGCGGGTTTGGGTGAGCGATGTTTTAAGTGGCCGGCCTTCGACTCCGCTCAGGCCACGGGTAGAGAAGTCAACTGCGCCGATGGTGGTGATAGAGAAAAGGTCGGTAGCAGTAAAGTCAGGATTGCGATCGCAAAAGACAAAGCGTTTAATTTTTACTATCCGGATAACTTAGAAGCATTAGTTGAACAAGGCGCGGAGCTGGTTTACTGGAGTCCGATCAAAGATGAGGAACTACCTGATTGCGACGGTCTTTACTTTGGCGGTGGGTTTCCAGAAGTGTTTGCACAGCAGCTCAGCGAAAATAAAGCGATGAAGCAGGCGGTTGCGGCGGCAATTACAAAAGGAATGCCCACTTACGCTGAATGTGGTGGGCTGATGTATCTGAGCGACACTATCGTAGATTTTGATGGAACAGCATGGCCGGTGGTGGGGGTCATTCCTCAAACGGTGAAGATGGGTGGGCGGCTTGCTTTGGGATATCGGGAGGCGATCGCTAAAAAAGGACACGCCCTTACTCACCCGTAATCAAGCCGTCACTGGCCATGAGTTTCACAAATCCAGCGTTGTAGAACCTCTCAGTCAGCCAATCTATGAAACTCGACGGTATTGGGGAGAGAAAGAAGCAGCGCAATCTGAAGGATATGGACTGGGAAATTTACAGGCTTCTTATGTGCATTTGTGTTGGGGCGATCGCCTAGAAATCCCCCAACGATTTATCCAACACTGCGCCCAGTTCAAGGCGCTTCACGTCAGATCACGCCACAAAAGCCACTAATTCACGATGTCTTTGATCGCTTCTTTGGCATCATCGTAATCAAACGAAAATCCCGAGGCCTGTGTTCTCTCCGGCAGCACCTGCTGACCTTTCAGCACGACCACAGCGCCATCTCCCAACAGTGCCTCAATCGCAAAATCAGGCACTGGCAACCAGGAAGGGCGATCGAGCACTTCACCTAATGTTTGGCAGAAGTCTTTCATGCGTAAAGGATTAGGCGCGGTGCCATTGTAGACACCTTGCATAGAAGGATCGAGCAGCGCTTTCATAAATAGGTTCACCAGATCATCTATGTGAATCCAGGAAAACCATTGACGACCACTGCCGATGGGGCCACCTGCGTAGAGTTTGAATGGTGGGAGCATTTTGGCGATCGCCCCACCATTTCCCAACACAATTCCCGTGCGAATAATCGCCACCCGCACGCCATAATCTTTAGCCTTCCTGGCCGCAGCCTCCCAGCCCTGACACACCTTAGACAAAAAATCATTCTCAGCCGGTTCACTCGTCTCAAGAAACTCCGCCGACTCACTCGTGCCATAAAACCCAATGGCCGAACCACTCACCAGCACAGAAGGCTTCTGCTCCGCATTCTTAATGGCCTCTACCAGCTTCTGCGTGCCTACCTGACGGCTATCAATAATTCGTCGCTTCCTTTCTGCCGACCACCGCTCCGAAATCGGCTCGCCAGCCAAATTAATTACCCCATCACAGCCCGAAATCGCCGCTTGCCAGTCACCTGATTCTGTCGGCTTGTAGGCCACATATTCCAAGTTCTTAAACTTAGGCGCAACAAAAACCTTTCGCGCCTTTTCTATGCTGCGCGTCAGCACCTTCACATCATGGCTTTCATCTACTAACCGAGCCACTAACTTAGACCCAACAAATCCTGTGGCACCCGTAACGGCAATTTTCATATCTGGATTTTATTCCTATTTTTAATCAACTGCCCTTTATAGTAGCGAGCTGCGGACTCGCGGGGTACGGAACGTAGAATAGAGTTGAAGAACTAAGAAAAAGGTCGCAAGTGGGGAAACAGAAGTGAATACAGCACAGATATCTGTGGAAGAGCTACGTAAACGACTAATAGAAGATATTCAAACACTACCGGCTGAAGCTTTGCAGGCAGTGGCTGAGGCCATAAAACAGCTACACGGCAATACAGACAATCAACAAGACGCTGAACAGCCTTCAGCAGAAAAGGCGTCATCTCCCTATGAAGCATTCCAAGAGTCCGGGCTTATCGGATGTATAAAAGACGCACCGCCTGACCTTTCAGTCGATTACAAACACTATCTGGTAGAGGGCCTAGCAGAGAAGTATGGTAATCGCTGATACAGGATTTTGGCTGGCGCTGCTGAGCCGCAGGGACACCTACCATCGTCAAGCAGCGCAAGCTTTTTCAACATTAAAAGAGCCTTTAGTCACAACATGACCGGTTATGACAGAGACTTGCTATTTTCTCTTAACGAGAAAAGGACATAAAGCACAATCTGAGTTTGTAGACCGTTTGGTTGCAGGCAACTTTCAGGTTCGTGAAACTTCGCTGAGTCAGGCACCACGTATCTCGTCTTTGATGAGGCAATATGCTGACTTGCCTATGGATTTAGCGGATGCTTCGCTAGTCATTTTGGCGGAGCAGCTAGGCCACGGACGAATTCTATCAACGGATCAGCGCGACTTTAATACGTACCGCTGGAAAAATCGCGAGCCCTTTGAGAACCTCATGTTTCCATAGTCGCTTTGCCTTTCGATCAGAGCGCGATCACAAAAACGGGAAACTACAGTAGTAGTAGGTCAAAAAGTTCTTTCACGCTAACGGTTAGCTCACGCATGAAGGTTGGCATAGGAAGCCTTGCGTCGGGCTCATCGAAAATTTCTATTTCCTGCTGAGGCCGGTAGATAAATACGGCTTTGTCTTCAGGTGCGATGAGCCAACCCATCTGCGCACCGTGTTTTAAGCAGCGCAAAATATTTTTGGTGACTTTAGTAGAGCTTTGTCCAGGCGATAGAATCTCAATCGTCCAGTCTGGAGCGAGTGGGAAAGCGTTTGCAATTTCTCCATTTTCATCTCGCTGAATGCGCGCCCAGGCAAACACAGCAATATCTGGAACGATGGAGCTGCCATCAAAGGTGCAGCGGAGTTCAGGAAAGGCACGCGCTATTTTCTTAGCTCGCACAGCGGTATTAATCAGTGCCATCAAGTCTGACTGAAGCGCACTGTGTTTTCCTTGAGGCATTGGCTTTTGAGTAATTTTGCCATCTATGTATTCGCTGGCAGGCTTCGTTTCTGGAAGCGTCAGAAAGGCTTCTAATGTCAGCGGCTTAGTGGGAGTTTGAACCACTTTAGGATTGCCTCTAGGCGAAAGGTCTTTTTATACTAGCGCTCACAGCATGATGGCATTCAAGCAGCACTGAGACGGTGAAGCTTCCCCAAGGCTGCTCATGCACAAAACAATCGCAAAAGCTCGCTGGAAAATCGTGTTCGTTCAGCCGGGAAGTGTTCTGCACTGATCAGGAACGGTTCTACATCCGCCGAGAAGCGTTCATTCTCCAACGGGCCTTTATCAATCGCACTCGGGAATCGTTCTGCATTGCCCCGCATCAAAAAAAAGAAGCTATGAAAAACAATCGCAAAGCGAAGTGCGTCAGGATGCACGCATCAACAAAGCAGAACTCTCTAACTTTCGTTCCACGCCAACGTCATTCTGCATTACCCAGCATCAATTCTGCTTGTGGCGTCAGTCTATCAGTATGCCTGTTAGACAAGATTAAGCTGATGCTTTAGCTCTGTTGGTATAGCAGCTCATCCAAAGCCTCATCAAACGCCTCCACCAGCTCAGACTTCCGTAGCTGAGTCAGCACCTTTTTCGCCCGCGCCTTCGACAGCGAAACGTCATCACTTTTTTGCAACTGCCGCTCAAACACCGCCGCTAGTCGCACCGCCTCCAGCTTCGCCTTCGTCTCCGCATCCGTCCGAGCCAGCACCCCAGCCAAGCTTTCTAGATAGGACATTTGCGCCGAAATCATCACCGAACTCTCAAACGTCGGCTCCGGTTTTGTCACATTCCAATACAGCCGCAGCAGTCCAATGCCCACAGAAGCAAATGGTAGACCTGAGACTGCAAGCTGAGTCACTGGAGACTCGAACAGTTTGAAAAATGAATCTAGCTGATCCAAATCCTCCAGGCTTTCAATCTTTGAAGCGGCCTCTTTCCAAGTTTTGCTCAGGTCGGATGTTGCCTTAATTGCCGCAATTACCTGCTCGGCACCCTTTCCCCAAGGAAGCTTAGTTCCTTCCTTCAACCAGTTACCAAACTCACGCAAACTCTGCATCGCGCCGCCATTATTTGAGCCTTTTGGATAAAGTAGCGCAAAATTGCGACGCTTTACTCATATCCCATCGCGCAGCCATCCTTACGAGGGTCAGAGCCGCCAACAAGTCCACCGTTCTCATTCATCCAAATGGCCTGACCACCGCCATGTGGCAAAACGGCAGGCACAACTTTATGACCCAGGTTCGTTAAGGCTTCTTTTATTTGAGTGGGAATGCCGCGCTCTACCTGGCACACTTTTCCATCGTGAAAGACACGGGGGAAATCTAGGGCGGTTTGAACGTCCATGCGGTAGTCGAGCAGGTTGGTGAGAAAGTGAGCGTGTCCGGTGGGTTGGTATTGGCCGCCCATGACGCCAAAGGGCATGACGGCTCGGCCTGCTTTCATCAGCATTCCAGGGATGATGGTGTGAAGGGGGCGTTTGTGAGGCGCGATCGCATTCCGATGCCCTGCTTCCAACACAAAGCCCGCCCCCCTATTCTGCAAAACAACGCCTGTCTTTGGGCTCACCAGTCCGCTACCAAACCCATGAAAAACAGAATTAATAAAGCTCACCGCACTGCCTTCGCTCATCCACAACACACAGATAAACAGTGTCTGGATGCGCTGGAAAATCAGAGTCTTCTAGCGGCGGCATGGTTTTGTCTAAGCTGATTTTGGCACGGAGCTGACTGGCGTAGTCTTGAGAAAGGAGAAAGTCTAAAGGAATGTTTGCCTGGTTGGGATCGGCTATGTAGCGATCACGCACCCCATAAGCCAGCCTCGCAGCCTCGCATTCCAAATGCAGACGCTGCGCACTCATCGGCGCAAAATCTGTGAGGTCATAGCCCGAGAGAATATTCAACATAATTAGCGCCGTCAAGCCCTGACCATTAGGCGGACACTCAAATACGTCGTAGCCCCGGTACTGAGTAGAAATCGGCGTCACGTATTCTGCCTGAGGCGAAGCAAAGTCTTCTAACGTGTGCAAACCACCGAGAGACTGTAAATAGCTGACGATATCTTCAGCCACTTCGCCTTGATAAAAGCCGTCTCTGCCGTGGTCAGCAATGATTTGTAGCGTACGGCCTAGCTCGGGTTGAGTGTGGCGATCGCCTGCCTTCGGAGCCTCCCTATTTACCAACAACATTCGGGTTGCATTCTTAGTCGCCTTGAGCTTTTTCGCGAGCTGCGCCCAGTCATAGGCCACTCTCGGGTGCACGGTATAGCCTTCTTTTGCCAGTCGAATGGCCGGAGCAAGTAGCTCAGCAAAATTCTTTCGTCCGTAATCCTTATGTAGCTGACACCAAGCATCTACTGCACCCGGTACGGTTACAGAATGGGGGCTTTGCAGCGAAATCTGCTTCATACCTTGGGTGATAAACCAGCTCAGATCTGCTTTCCCAGGAGCTTTGCCTGAGCCATTGAGCGCGACCACTTTACCAGCGTTTGCCGGAGCGTATAGAACAAAGCAGTCGCCGCCAATGCCTGTAGCCTGTGGCTCCACAACACACAAAACAGCTGAAGCTGCGATCGCACTATCCACCGCATTCCCGCCTGACTGAAGCACTTCAATCGCAGTGAGTGTCGCTAGCGTATGGGACGTAGCAGCCATACCTTTGCTTGCATAGGCAGGCGATCGACCGGGCAGATGAAAGTCTCGCATGAATCAAAGTCGCTAAGGGGGTACCCATAAGCATTACCAGGGATTGCCCACCATGGTAAAGGCCGACCAGTAAAACGGATGGTCTAGCGTTGCTTTATCTGGCAAATTCCAATCATCCGGCAAATCTATCTCACCTTGACTGGTGAGCAGATTGCCATTTTGAATGCGGGTTTCTCCCTTTAATAGAGAGAGCTGCGCTTTTCGTAGGGCTTCAAACCTTAACCCTGTTTTCTCTAACTGAATATAGAACTCACTCATCAGCGCTAACGTCCCCGTATCAGAGACTTGCCACAAGCTACCAACGGTGGCATCTACACCGGAAGCAGCCGCCAGCCCCGCAAAGCCCAGTTCTGAATTTGGACTGCTGAGTGCGGTGACGCAGGCGCTTAGAATCAGCATCTCCAAGTCAGCGCTAGCCCAGTCAAGAGCTTTGAATTCGGCCATGCTTAGCGGGTTGTGCCATAGATGGATAGAAGAGCTTTCGGGCGATCGCGAATCAAAGTCAGCGTGAGTCGCCAAATGCAGCACGCCCGGTTGCTCCAACGTTTGAACGGCCTGCAAAGCAGCGAGCGTCGTGCCCTCATTCAAAGTGATAGTAGCGGCGGGAATAAAATTTTTCACAAAATCTAGCTCCACCGGCACCGCAGGCAAAGGGGCTTGCCTATCAAACTCAGCGACGCCCATAGCCACCGTAGGCCGACGAACGCGCGCCGAAAAGTCTGCCTGCATAAGACCCATCGTCGGAATAACAGAAATGCCGTATCGCTCAAGCAAGTAGCCGTCATCATCCTGCATCGCCGCAACAGGCACTGTTCTTAAACCCTCGTCTAAAGAGTACAACAGGTTTTGAATGCCCTGAGCGGCGAGGTCTTCTTCAAGCGGCGCTAGCAGCCACTGATAAAGCTGCTGTGCTAGCGGGCGATAGCCAAACGCATCTTCAGGGTCAGCAACGTTGCTGCGAAAAAGTCTCACCTGCCGGTCGGCTTCTTTTCGAGTAACTGGTAGCTGGTGAGTGACTAGCTCTCCTTTTGGCGTTACCAGCAATAGCTGCAACAAGTCATCATCAGAACGCGTCGCTTTTGTACTCAAAATATCTTCACGCCGTTCAATAGGCGCTTCTGCGGGTGTGAACGCTGCATAGATGACGGCTGAATTTACCTGGTATTCGTCCTGAGCACGACGCAGTACGGCTTGAACCTGTTGAAAAGAGAGATCGTCTTGAATAGGCATGTTCCAATAGTCTTGGTAGCCTCGGCTAAAGGTGCTCTCTACTTTACGAATAGCCACATCGTCTGCTCGCTCTTGCGCCTCTGTTGAAGTTGGCAACAGTCTATTTTTGTTCTCAGAGCTGTCAGAAGCGGCCGTACTGAGCTGAGAAATGGCTGGTAAAGCGACATTCAGTGCCGTTAATGGCAGTGCTGCTAGCGCTGGAATAGGTGTAGCTGCAATCACAAAATCAGGCAGGTTGGGTGAAACAACTGCTAATAGCTCAGGAGGTACTTCTGTCGCCGTTGTCTCAACAGCACCGATATCTACGGCTGCACCAACAACGCGGTCAAATCCTCGCTGATCGGTGGCTGGCAGGCGGTCGTTAACACCCGCATTAATCGCCGGACTATCTGCCCGAAGCAAATGGGTTCTATTAGGGCCGCCATTGTCCGCCAGTGAATTGAGCTTTGGATTGAGCGGGTTTGTCGCCGCGCCCACAAGAAAACTGCGGGTGAATCCTGTAGAACCGTCTGATTGACCGATCAAGTTGCTGCCTTCATCGAGAAAGCGACCGCTTACATCAGCGGCTATAGCACTTTGGTTTTCAGCCACAATTGTATTCAACAGCCGAGTGGATTGAGCTTCAGACTCACGAATGCCACCACCCAGACGACCTGCAATGTTGTTCGTCAGCGTGGTATTTCTCAGTAGCAGATTCGCCGCTGCGCCCGCTGTCTTAATTCCGCCCCCTTCATCGGTCGCTTGGTTGCCGCTTAGCGTGACGTTGACAGCCTCAAGCGTTCCGGTATTAGCAATTGCTCCACCTGCGATCGCCTGATTACTCGCCAGTAACGAATTAGCAAAAGACACGGTTCCCTGGTTAAACAAAGCACCCCCCGGTTAGCGGCTGCATTATTATCCACAACGTAGCGCCAGATGACATTGACTGCGGCGTTGTCGAAATGATGGATCGCGCCACCGTCAGATTCTTCTCGATGTGTTACGGATAAAATGAGATCGGGTAAAAGTAGATTGGGTCGCCGCTGTACTGGTATCTGCACTATCTGTGCCTATTATGCTGACGGCACCGCCAGATCTGTTGGCTGTATTTGAGCGAATAGTTGAGTCATTGATTTCTAAAGCACTCCGATCTGAGAGGATTCCGCCGCCTGAGGCGTTAGCCGTATTGTTCTCTAAAGTGGAGCCGTTAAGCTGGTAGGTTCCGTCGCTCAATACAAGCGCACCACCTGATCCCGTAGCACTATTACCATCGAACGTAGTTTCATTAAAAACGATGGTAGCGCCATCCAACCGGCCACTGCACCGCCGTCATTAGCACGGTTGCGATTGAACGTCACTTGATGTAAAGGTGGTTTGACCCGAGCTGCGTATGGCAGCAGCAGCACCGTCATCTGTAGGTGTTGTTTGTAAAGGTTGTATTTGAAATGGTGGTGTCTGTATCTTAAGTAGGATCGCGCCGCCGTCACCAGCAGCCATGTTGCCGGTGAAAGTTGAGCCTGTAATACTGACAGGACTAGCTGCCGATACAAGCTTAATAGCGCCACCTGACTTTGCTGAGTTTCCATTAAACGTTGAGTTAAAAATGCTGACAGCGCTATTGTAGGCATTGATAGCACCGCCCTCTTCAGTCGCTCTGTTGTTCACAAACTGCTGTTTGCAACTGTCAGTACACCATCAGATTTGTTGTAAATTGCACCACCAAATAGACCTCTGTTGTCTTCAAAAAGAACGTTGTCAATGCTCAGCGTTCCGGCGTTGTCAATGCCGCCGCCTATATCGCTATCAGCAAAGCTGTCGGAAGTTGTTATCGTTAAGTCTTTTATGGTTGCAGTCATGCCTGAAGCTATGTTCAAATATACGACCGTTTTCAAGGCGCTAAGAATAGTTTTACCGGTCGATTGCGCCTGCAATATCAATATCGTTGTCAATAACAACAGTATCAGAAAAAGTCGTAAGTGCTGCGCCCAAGATTATCAAAGGCGTGCTGTTTACGTATTCCGACTGAGGCGATCGTAGATCGAACAGAACTCCACTCGGATGTTCTGCGTTGATGTGGCATTTATCTCAACCGAAAGCTGTCCGGTGCTTGCCTAAGTTAATCGTCGAGCCATTTGCTATAAATCGGCGGTCACGTTAGCGTCAGATTAGCCTGACTGCTACCTGTCGGAACAATAATAGAATCCAGTAGGGAAATGTCTGGCCAGCGGTGTCAATCCCTCGTTTGCTGCCGTTGAGATGCACGCTCAATGCGGCTAATGAATCCGTTTTCGATCAAACTCGCACTAACAGTAATTGACTGACACCACTGGCGAACAGTAGCCAGCGTCCATTATCCGTTTGACCACTTGCATCCACATCACCTCTACAGCAGTTAAAGCCCTGGTTGCAGATGTCTCAATCGTACCACCTTGGGTCGCTACCCTGTGCTGAAATAGTTTGTTATCTCTAAACCTAGAAGCATTTGTCGGACGCTAATTATAATATTGCCACCTGCACCCTGTAGCCCCTGCGCTTGGATGATCGGATTATCTCGTAGCAGCAATAGCCTGGACGCTGGCAGATTTCCAGATTAGCTGATAGTGCCTCACTGCCGATGCGGATGGAACCGCCGACGTTGCCAGAGGCATCTACTGTCGCGGAAAGAACATCTACCGAAGGGCCTACCAATGAAATGATGCCACCGTTAGCGCTAGGCGATCTCGTTGAAATCTCTCCGGTAACAGACACCTTCTTCAGGCTCAACGCCGGTGCCTGTTAATAGCACTCTGTTGTAGGTTAATTCGACTAGATTTGTCGAGGCGACTCTGTACCTGCTCCTGACTCTCCTGTGAGCAGTGCGGGTAGATCAGTAGGTGAAAAAGAACTGCCTGACACCCAAAGCAAAATCTGTTCAGCCATTTCTAAGCTCAGCAAGACTCCCCGGCGTATGCCAGACCGAACGGTGCTTTCGCCACCTACGGCGACTAGGCCAATCTCACCACCGGGCGCAGCTAGGTCGACCTTCGCTCACAACCATTCCACGCCGATCAGCGTCAGCGACTCTCCCGGCTGCACGGCTAGATTAGCCTGATTTACCACAGGGCTAGCAGAGATTGCGGTAAATCTAAAGGCTGAAGGGTGTGGCGGGCAGATTCGTATAGTCGCTACCCGCCGCAGAAACATCTAACCAACGGTCTCCAAACCCAATCTGATCGGCAGTAGTGGCGGTAAATGAACCGGATAAAGAAAGCTGCGCATCTGGGCCAAAAAGCACACCCGTGGATTGATTAAGTAAAGGTTGGCATTGCTGATTCTTGCATCGTAACTGACCCTCAATATATGTCGGATCAGGCCTCAGACACTTGACCAACAATGTTTAAAACGTCCGAATTAGGCAGAAAGTTGACGGTTTCGTTGCTCTCTATATTGAGCGATTCAAAGTTATGAAAAAGGTTAGCACCAGCCTGAGTGCCGTCTGTAATATTAAAGCGGTTGCCATTTTTAACAACCGTCGTGCCCGTACCGTCAGGAGCAGCGGTCACCTGGCATAGGCAGCTGGCACACAGGCGACGTGGGAGAAATAGCGTCGCTACGCCTGCTATCCAGGTTGTAGGAATAGTCCTCTGCCAAAGCCGCTTTTGCATAACGATATCTAAGTGAAGGCACAGCTGCTGCGCTCAGATCCCAGTGGGATTTTGGGGCTCAGGCGGTGCGTACTGTATTACGAACGTACCCAAAGCATCAAATTGCCTGCGGAAAACAGCCCAATTCGTTTTGCATTAGCTAAAGCCTGAGAAGACCGAGTGAGCCTGAGGGAAGCAGCATAATACTCTCTTCTGCGAAAAGTAAGGCCCTCGGCACGAAAGAATGTGCGTAAAAATAACGATTTTTCTGCATAAAACCGTTTTGAGACAAGTCATCCGTACGTTTTCGGAAAAGACCAGCTGCAATCGATTTTGCAAGGTAACGTAAAGATCGTCCACTAAAAGCAACTGTCTACTTCTGATTGCAGATTGTCTATATGGAGTGATATGTTCACCCTTGTTCATTTTGCTACAGCTAAAAATTCGAGCTGTACGTAAAGCGATCGACTTATCGAAGTAGGTTTTTAACATTGATGTTTCCGCTACTCTCCATTGTTTCCTTAGCGAGTTGCTGACAGGGGCACCTTTAGTGGGTACCTCAGCTGCTGAAGCACGGTCGCAGCTCAGCAGCCCGTCCAATAGCAGAGGACAGCTGGTTGCGCAATCAGAGAGTGGCGTGATTACGGTTCCGCAGCAGGTGCGATCGCTGCCCGGTGGATTAGACGACGTACCTGTTTTCAATAGCAACAGCCCCGAGATTATTCAATCCGATGGTATTTTGCTCTCTACCTTTCCAAAACGAGGAAAGGCGCACCCTAGAGCCCATCTTGACTACGCCTTTAATGGTCGCTTCGATGTATTCTCTCACCACATAGCTCGCGGTTTAGACGATAGAGATACGCGCACCATATACGAAGCCATTATTGTTCATAATCCAGGCGATCGCCCCGTCACCCTCTCTATTCGCGACGGCGCCTCTCACATCAGTCAAGAATCGCCCTGGAATGAAATTGCCTCAGGGAGTTCTAACCTCTATAGCAACAACTTTTCTGGGCCAGGAAGCCGAGTTACAAACGATGTGCTGCGCGATCGCCGCCAGTCCGTATTCCCGGCTCAAGTCACCATCCCACCCCGCCAGAGCCACCTGCTGCTCAACGCACCCATTCCTCTTCGCCGCCTCAACGTCCCAACAGACGGCACCCTGCCTCCCGGCAGCGAGCTTACCCCGCCGCCTGTTAGCGCCAGCTCTGGCGAAGGTGCACGGCTCAACGGTCGCTCTACACTCATGCGGCTCAATAGCAGCGGGCCTGTATATGTTGCAAGCCTTGCGATGCACGCACCACAGGCAAACGGAAAAGAGATTGTTCCTAGCATGAATGAGTGGAAACAGCTACTGGCTAAAGGTAAGCTAGCAACCCCGCGCGATGGTGGCCCTAGCAGACCGGGCAGTCGCGACAATCCCTTTCGCTATGGTCGAGTCGCTGGCATTGCCATCGGCTCTCAGTGGCGCACGGCCCTCACCGATCGCAAAAGCAGCCAGCTCAAAATCCCAGCGATAGGAGAACATATCTCCTATGCACTCAGCACGCTAGAAAAAAACACGTTTGGCACCGGGCAAATTCAGAGCGCGCCGATTACGGCCCGGTATGGTGACACAGCTCATCGTGCTAACGGGAACTACGGCATTGAATACAACCTTGAGCTGCCGCTAGCAAACAACACGGACAGCCCTAAAACGGTTGCACTTTCTGTTCAGACACCTTTGCAAAACGACAGTTTAAAGGACGCCCTTCAATTCAAGGCCGCGCCGGAACCTCGTGTTTTCTTCCGAGGCACGGTGCTGTTTCTCTACAAAGAAGACGATGGCAGATCTCGCGCTCATTACACCTATTTGGTTCAAAACCAGGGAGAGCAGGGCCAGCCGCTGATCAAAATGACTTTGGCACCCGGCGAACAGCGCGATGTGAACGTGCAGTTTCTCTATCCACCCGATGCGACGCCGCCGCAGGTGCTCACTATTAGCACTCAAGAGTAAGCGCGGTAGCTGAAATAGATTGGGTTTAGATAGCTATCTGTCAACGTCGAGGTAAAGCTCAGAAACTTTAAAGTCCAACTCGATACTTTTTAGCGAAACTAGGTCACCTGCACCGTAGATTGTCGTTTCCCGCTGATCTCCAGACGTACGGCGACGGCACTCTACCTGCTGGCTCTGCTGAGAAATGAGTACATATTCTTCTAAAGACTCTATTTGCTGATAGTCCTTGGATTTGTCACCTCGGTCAAAGGCTTGTGTGCTAGAAGAAAGCACTTCAACAATCAGCTTGGGATACTGCTTGATATAGCGGGTGTTGAGATCGCGCAAATCACACGTCACGAAAGCATCTGGATAGTAAGAAAGCCCGTCCCTGTAGTTGACCTTGACATTACCCGAATGAACCCGACAGGCTGAATCTCTTAAATAATGCAAATTGATGAGGGTAAGAATGTTGACCGTAATACAATCGTGACTATCTGTCCCGCCTGCCATTGCATACACCAGGCCACGACGATATTCGTGGCGAGTCTGACTTTGACGCTCAATAGAAAGATATTCTTCGGCGCTAACGTAGTGTGGGATAGCCGTATCTATAGCAGATCGGGAAATGCCTTTTGCAGGGCGGGATGAACCAGCTGATGGTCGCGTACGTTGAGCGCGATCGCCAACCCTTTTCCCATCACCGACTCTGAATTCAGCGCGCCCATTCCCTTTTCTGCGAGCTGAAGCACGTAGGGCAGCGTACTGTTATTGAGCGCCTGCGTAGCTGTCCAAGGCACGGCTCCTGGCATATTGGGCACGCCGTAGTGAACGACCCCCAATTCTGTATACACTGGCTCACTGTGAGACGTCACCTTTAGCGTCTCAATGCAGCCGCCCTGATCTACGGCCACATCGACAATGACCGAGCCAGCGCGCATCTGCGCCACCATCTCTCGCTTTACCAGCGTCGGCGCTTTTCGGTTGGGCACTAGCACCGAGCCAATCACCAAGTCAGCATCGACAACGGCCGCTTCAATATTCGGCGTGCTGCTGTATAGCAAGCTCACGCGCGAGCCAAACAGCGTTTCTAAATAGGTCAGTCGCTCCACGCTGATATCAATGATAGTTACCTGAGCGCCAAGGCCGACCGCCATTTTGGCCGCTTCAGTCCCAACAACGCCGCCGCCGATAATGGCAACTTTCCCTGCGGCAACACCGGGCATTCCGCCGAGCAATACGCCGCGACCGCCCTGCTGCTTTTCTAAAAAACGTGCTCCAAACTGAACCGATAGCCGACCGGCGATTACGCTCATGGGCATGAGTAATGGCAGCGTGCCGTTTTTCTCGACGCTTTCGTAGGCGATCGCACTGGCCCCGCTTGCCATCAGCTTCTCCGTCAGCGCCCGGCCCGCCGCCAAATGCAAATACGTAAACAAAATCTGCTCAGACTTCAGGTGTGAGTATTCCGCGCTCAAAGGCTCTTTCACCTTCACCACCATTGCCTGATTCCAGGGTTCAGCTGCACTGGCCGCAATTTTGGCACCTGCTGCGATATAGTCGTCATCGCTAAAGCCTGCACCGACACCCGCCTTTGTTTCCACCACCACAGCGTGTTTGCGATCGCACAGTTCTCTCACGCTAGCTGGACTCAATCCCACCCGAAATTCTTGATCCTTAATCTCTTTCGGAACGCCAATATCCATACAAAAATCGCCTACGGCCTAGTCGTGAGTACAAACTTGATCATCTTAAAACAGGGAGCAGGACATAAACTGTATCTTCATAACCATCTTCAATAGAGAAAACCAGCAAAAATCCCTTTCCGGCATAAAACCAGAAAGGGATCTTTTCGGCTTCACCAGCCGTAAGCCGGTCAAGTCATCTGAATTAATGGCCGCCTGCTACAAGTGCAGAAAGCATGGGCAAATTAGCCGATAGCGCATAGGCAAACGCTGCGCCGCCAATACCGCCGACTAAGAAGCTACCTGCAAACTCGCTCCAGCCTTCATCGGTGCTAAGACCTTCAGGGGGCTGGTAGGGTAGCGTATTGCGAGATACCGCAGGACTGACGTTTGCGCCGCTGTACAGCGATAGGCAAACCGTCAAAATGAGCACTAGGCCCACTGCGGCCAAAAGACCTGCGATCGCAGGCACATCAGAATCTCTTAGGGGGCCAAGCAGCGCGAATGGGCCATACAGCAAGTAACCGTGAGCCATGCCCACTTCCAGGCCACGACGCTGAGCAGAAAGCCCTTGACGATAGGCAGGCAAATTGCTGATAAACGCCTGTGAAAGACCCGATGAATTCAAAGGGGTCTCCAGGTTGCCGATCTGCGGATCGCCTGCGTAGGGTTTGATAAATTGCGATGATGAAGGCATTGTTTTACTTCGAGTTCTCCAAACTTACTCAACAACAGTCTTTAGTTAAAAATCTGTCAAAACGTCGCTACTACGGATGTAATAGCAGGTCAGGAAAGAAACGGTTAAACTCGATGATGATGCCAGCGGTGATAATCATCCAAACGGTCGCAATTACCGGAGCCGTTGAAAGATATTTCAGAAGATTACTGCTCATAGAACTCCTCCTTGGAGCTGTGAGATCAAAATTAATAGCGTAGCCCTTAGCTTAAATCTAGCTAGCCACCTGCAAGCACTGCCTACAGATGGACTAACCAGTTATTTCTAACCAAAGGCACAGCGGCGTCTAGCGAGGAGAGACCGTAATCTCTTCCTTTTTCGCAAACATTTCGCGAGTCGTTATCTCTTTAAATGCCAGCAGAGGCCAAGCTGCTGCACCCAAAGAGCACTTAATAGCCAAAGGAACATCAATGATGATCTCTTTCTCTTCAGGAGACTTGTCTGCGCGAACGGCAATCACGTAAGAGCGACCTGCCCAGCCAATCCAGCCTGCAATCAGCAAGAACAGCGCGCTAGGAATTAAGAATTCGCCAGCGTGAGCTAGGTCACCATCTACGATCAAGTGGGGAAGTCCTTCGGGGCCACACAGAAGGCTGGTGTTGCCATAGAACTCGAAGCGAGCTTTTGCTGAATCTGTCGTCGCAGCAGCAGCACGTTTTTGAAAAGCGGCTGACTCGTTGCAAGGCACAAGGCCTGATACATCGTCACCTGCAATACCTGCGGCAGCCGGAGAGGCAAACCCCAAGGAAAGGCAGAGAACTAGAGCCAGAGCAAACAACCGTCTCATATATTGTTTTCCTCTCATTACTAAAAAGGCAAAGCTTCGGAACAACAGCAAGGCTGAAGCCCCAGTACGAACTTTGATTAAGTTTTGTTCAATTAAAATTCGCACGTAAAGCCTAGCTTTGAAGGTAATCATACTCTTCGTTTGGAAACCACGTAAAGAAAGCAGCAGCAGGCCTTTACATCCCGAAACACTTGCCGCTGCGCCGCTCGCGAAAATACCTACAAAATCTGATGCGAGGCTAATTTTCTCTCTCAAATGAGTAATCTATCTTCTAAAAATGAGAAGCCTAGCGAACCGATAGAACAGACTTCACTACGCTGGCAACGGCCTGTGGCTGCTCCACCATAGCCATATGTCCGCAGTCCGAAATTTCAGACACCATTTCAGCCTCGCAAAAGTGAGGATGAAAGCTCGCCAAGTAGCGAACATAGCGCGGCGGCATGATTGTATCCTGGCTCGCTGTGATGAAATGAACCGGCTGAGTTAGCTGGCTCATCAGCTGCGGTAGCTGGTGGACTTCTTCACAGGTGGTAGATTCAAGCAGCGCCCCAACTGCTGCGGCCCTATCTGCTTGCACAAAGTCTCGAATGCGCTGCTGACCCCACTGAAGCGCCAATGTTTTATGCACCATTGCTCTGCAAAAGACACGCGGTAGCAGCGGCACCTGGGCGAGCCACTGTGGCCTAAACTTCACCATTTGCTGGCCCGCTGCCCGAAATTTCTCAAATTCCTTAGGAATATAGATGCCGCCACCCGCGTTTAGGCAAATCACGCCTTTGACTCGCTCAGGGAATAAATATGCGGCCCACAGCGCCACGCTACCGCCTAAAGAATGACCCATCAACCAAACGCGATCTATGTCTAGCTGATCGAGCAGGTCACCTAGATCCTGTGCGTAGGCAGCAAGGCTATATATAGAGGTCTCGACCGTTTGCTCAGCGCTGTGACTGGGGTACCAGGTGCGATCGCTCGGCAACTGAATAGACCGCCGCGTCTGCACCGCTCCGGTATCTTCTCCGGTCGCTAAAGATTGAATTGAGTCGCCAAACCCACGGGCATCGTACGTAATGCACCGACATCTATCTGATAGTTGATCCACTAGCGGCTGCCAGTAAGATCGGCTCAAAAGCCAACCATGAAGGAACACCAGCGTTTCGCCAGCGGTGGGTAAGGCAGATATATCGTAGGCGTGGGGCGCACCTGAGACGTTAACGATTGGCATATCTCCATGATAATGCGCCCGTGCCCCAAGCTCTATCGCCTAATTTCTAGCGTCCTAGCAGGCGATCGCGAATTCCCTCTGCAATCTTGTGGCCCAAATACTCCGGAATCACCCCTTCATTCGGCCCCAGTAAATACAAAATCAGTCGCGTTCGGCCGCGCCACACCAGCAAATTTGCATTCACCACCAGCAGATCTTCCTGCCAAATGGTGTACATCACCTTATAAAAAAGACCTGGTTGGTTGTCCGCCTCAATCAAAATCGCGGGCAAATGAAAGACTGGATCAACATAGAACTCCGTCTCAACTTGATCTAGGCCCGCGTCTAAGTTGAACTCCACATTGAGCATATCTTCTACTTCAAACCGGCCCGCAAGCGCTTCTCTTACCGCTCGTCGTACGTTTTCCGCCGTCTTAGGCGATAGCTCCTTGCCGCCGCGAGAAACCACTAGCTTGGCAAACACCAGCATGGGCGGGTAGATCTGGCCGTACAAGCTGAGGCTATGAATAGTAAGACCGTAGGCCGCTAAGACACCAAAGATATCGCTGAGGAGAAAAGACTGATTGCGATAGGCAAAATGGAGCGCGGTGCGATCGCCCTCAGCCGTCATCTCAATCACCGCTTTTTTCGTTCTAAAAAGCTGATAGGCCAAGCGCAGATTTTGAAGCTGAATATCGCTGCCGACAAACTGCTCGTAAAACTGGGGGAACGCTCGATTGAACCGCTTGAGCAAGTCCAACGTAGATGGTTCAAGAGCAGCTGACATAAGGGCTACTGACATAAAGGGGGGCGGGTCGCCTGCCCCAGGGGCTCTCTACCAAGTCGTTTTAGCACGATGTTTTAACCAGAGAGGCTGGGCGCTGGTCTAGTTTGCCCGGTTTGGTAGCCCGCTATTAGGTTTAGTTGATTCATTTCCACGAATTCGCGAGCGCGCTCAGTCTTAAAGACACAAACTAGACCCATGAAGTGAGCGAGCAGGCGATATACTTCTTAAATAAGCTCACCTCGACGAAAATAATTAATTTGCCTGCATGGGTTTCTGGAAAAGCTTGTTCACCACCACTGAAGCTGCTTCAGCTTCCCAGCAAACAGCCACTGCCGGTTACCTTGCCGAAGCCAAAAGCGCCGACAGCAACACCCGCATATTTTTCAGTACCGAACGCGCCATCGATCTCTACGAGCTGGAGGAACTGTGCGACGCGGTGGGCTGGTCTCGTCGGCCTATTCGCAAAGTTCGCAAGGCTATTCAAAACAGCTTTTTAGTGATCACGATGTGGGAGCAGCGCGGCAATCGCAAGCGCCTGATTGGCTTTTCAAGAGCAACGTCTGATCACGCCTTCAACGCCACTATTTGGGATGTGGTGGTTCATCCTGACTCTCAAGGCAGAGGCCTGGGCAAAGCACTGATGAAGCAGCTAATCAAAAAGCTCCGTAGCGAAGATATTAGCAACGTCACCCTGTTTGCTGATCCTGACGTTGTGAGCTTTTACAAGCAGCTAGGCTTCATGCCCGATCCTGAGGGCATTAAAGGCATGTTCTGGTATCCAGACTAAGCAGTGCGCATGTTCTCAGGAGAAGTTGTCTTTCAGCCATCCACGCGCGCGCAGTCCTTTTCGTTGCCCATCAGTGAACATCATCAGCTGCGTCTACTTACTAAAGCAGATGCTGATGAGCTTTTCGCATTAATAGAGGCCAATCGCGCCTACCTCCAGCAGTGGTTGTCCTGGCTAGATACCACGCGAACAGTCGATGATACTCGGCATTTTATTCAGCTTACGCGCGATCGCTATCAAGACAAGCAGGGCTTTGCCGCCGCCCTCTGCTACCACCAAAAAATTGTCGGCATCGCTGGACTTAACGGTATTAACTGGGCCGACAGACGCAGCAGCATTGGCTATTGGATAGCTGAAAGCTACCAGGGCAAAGGCCTTATTACCGACGCTTGCAAAGCCATTCTCAATCATGCCTTCAGCGAGCTGAACCTCAACCGCATCGAAATTTTATGCGCCGCTCAAAACATCCGTAGCCAAGCCGTTCCTAAGCGACTCGGATTCACTCATGAAGGCACCCTGAGAGACGCTCAGTGGCTCAACGCCCACTTCGTTGACCATCAAATTTATTCAATATTGCAGAAAGACTGGTGCTCACTGGCTGTTCAATCGCCGACCAAATTGCCTACCGAACCATCTGCTGGGCCTGCTGAATCCAAGCCGCAACCTCAGCCACACCCGGCGCTAAATCAGCCCGATTGAACAGCTGAATCTGAAGCCGCAGCAGCTGAGGGTGGAGCCTTTGCACCGTCATCGTCGATAGCTGCTGCGGCGTGCTCACCCCGGCATGCAGCAGTAGTCCGCAATGCTGAGTCCCGACGCCTGGAATTCGAGCCAAGTTGGCCAGAGCTGCCCACTTATTGATGTATTTAATATTGGTGCTCAGCCGCTGAGAAAGCGCCTGACGCTGCACAACGCTGTTGCCCTGACGCAGCAGGTCAAACGTTGTTGAAATGCCAGCGGCGTTTAGCTGTGCTATTTGCGGCTTGGTTAGTCCTGGGAGCTGTGCGATCGCGTGATTAGTAGATTTCACCATTGGGTAAACACATCAAAGATGCTTGTTTCAAAAGGGCCATAGAGCATTGTGGAGGGCATTATGAATCTATCAGTGAAGGGGAGCAGTGAAGGCGGGTCAAAATTATTAGCTCAGATGAGCGAAGCAGACGCGCTAGAACATGTTACATTGGGGGCCGGGATGTAGCGCAGCTTGGTAGCGCGCCTGCTTTGGGAGCAGGATGTCGCAGGTTCGAATCCTGTCATCCCGATTTTTTGTGTTCACTTGCTCGCTGATACGCTTTCGTGCGCTGTTGGCTAGCGATCGCCTACTAGATAAATCTCCAGGCCAATTTATAAATTGGCCACAGCAGCTTAGGCAGTCTCTAGCTACTCACCCATGATTAACTAGCCAAAGAATACTTTGCAACCAGCCAAATCAATTGAAACTTGCATCTAAGAGGATTTATGCAGTCTTTCATTCGCCAGTGTGCCGCTCAAATAGCCGTCAGCCCAAGAGCAATCAAGCGAGTCGCACAAACACTTGCTATGAGCGCGCTTAGTATCAGCTTATTAGGTGCTGATATCGCAATAAATCCAGCTTTAGCACTTCCTGAAGAACAGGTTAGTCAAAAGCTCGCAGGCGTCCCGGTCTACGTTTTAGGCAATGACGAAGGGCTCGTCTCAATTCAGACCGAAGGCGAAGGTGAGGCCGCTCAGCCCAATCTCCCCGTCTTTATGTCGGAGCAAGATGCGCGGGCATTTTTGAACCGCGAAAAGGCCAATAACCCTAGCCTTGCAGATGATACAGATGTCGGAATTATCAGCCTTGAAACGCTATATCAGCGAACGTTGGCCAGCGAAAATCGTACCTTCAAGGTAGCCTACGTCCCTGAACCGACTGAAGTTAGTCAGGCGGTGGCCATCAACGAAGCTTACCCCGGGGGCGTTCCACTATTTTACGCTCAGCTCCAAGACGGGACGCTATTGCCCGTGACGCCAGAGGGGGGTGAATCTATCTATCCACTGTTCTTTTCACGCGCGGACTTGGAAACCGAACTCAACTATCTAGCGGAGCAAAATCCCGAGGCTAGAGCCACTGTTAGTGTCGGCGTCGTGCAGCTAGAGAACGTTTTGCTAGCAATGCATACCGAAGACAATGATTTCTTGAGCCGCATTCAGTTTCGGCCAGACTATGCAGCGATGGAGTCTATCCGCCAGAATAGTGCACCCGCGCAGTAATCTATCATCGATTCGATTTTCTGCCACACTAGACTGCCCGGTTAACACAAACCTGGTCAATATAAAGCCGACTGAGCGCTCCATTTAATTGATGGCGTTTACATTCAGTCGGCTTTTGCTGTTTGTGCTATGCGCTATGTTGTCTATGCCAAGTGCTTTAAGGATGCTGCGCTTCAGCAGGCGTCTTTACTTCCAAAAACAACGGCAATCGTTTTAAAGATAATTTTGATATCGCCCCATAGAGACCATCGCTTTTGATAGTCCAAATCCATTTCAACAATCTGCTCAAAGTCTTTAATGCTAGAACGACCGCTCGTTTGCCATTGACCGGTAATGCCTGGTTTCACGGCGAGCCTTTGCCAGTGATGGGGGCGGTATCCAGCTACTTCGTTCAGCACAGGGGGACGTGTGCCGACAATACTCATATCGCCTTTAAGTACATTAAAAAACTGTGGTAGCTCGTCCAAACTAGTGCGGCGTAGGAACTTGCCAACACGGGTAACGCGAGGGTCCTCTTCGTTTTTAAAAATGAGGCCGTTGGCTTCGTTTTTGACCAGGTGCTTGCGGTTATCTGCATCGGGCACCATGGAGCGAAATTTCCAGATGTAGAAAGGCCGACCGCGGTAGCCATAGCGCATCTGACGAAACAGAATTGGGCCTGGATTGTCTAGCTGAATGGCGATCGCAATTGGCACAAATGCCGCACCCACAATGGACAAACCCACCAGCGAGCCAAAAATATCCATAACGCGCTTCGCTTTACTCGTGGCCGCGCGACAGGGAGTGCCCCAGTGAATGCTTTGAGCAGCGATCTCGACTTCGGCTGCTCTATTGTGACCCTGTTCAGGATCGAGCGTTGTTGTGGCGCTGCTGCCAGAAAAAGTAGTTACCACAGCCTTATGCTTCGATTTCATATGAGTTCATCCGAAAATCCTCAGTTCATCACTTAGGATTAAGGCCATCATACGAAACCACTATCTAGAGTCGGTAGTTTTGCGGAGAGGGTTCGCCTAAACTTTGAAATCAGCTCCGCTCGTATGAAGCTGATAGCAGCTAATCATAAACTTTCTAGATTCATTAAGTTTCCGACTTGCGTATTATTACGGACAACGCTTTCTAATACAGACGGCAATTTCTCCATGTCAATATCGATCGATATTAAAAGTTCGCAGCCGCAAGCATGACAAGCTGACACCCTTGTAAAAAGAATGAACTAGCACCTTTGCAAAGGGTCACCTTTGTAAAGGGTCACTCAAGAAGAAAGTCATAGATCTGATGAGCCAATCTCAGCTTGCTACCCTGTGCTACTTTCCGGTGTCTGCCATCTGCTGACAATATGATGGCCTCGTTGTTTTGACTGGCAAAACCGCTGTTAGGTTTATCGATCGGGTTGGCCACGATGGCATCTAGCTGCTTACGCTTCAGCTTTTCTTTTGCGGGGCTGACAATATCACCGGTTTGAGCCGCGAACCCTATCACCTTTTGTCCAAAGGCTTTTCGAGCAGCCAGCTGAGCCACAATATCTGCCACGGGTTCTAACGGCAGCTGATCGGGCAGGTCTTTTTTGGGAAGCTTGGTTACCGCAGTCATTATAGGACGAACATCAGCCACAGCTGCGGCCATAATTACCCAGCTAGCCACCGCAAAGTGCGCAACCATTACCTGCTCCATTTCGGCAGCACTTGTGACAGCCGATACCTGAATTTCACCAGGTATCGTTGCTGCTACTTCTGGTGAAAGTGGGCCATGTACGAGCGTGACCTGCGCGCCTCGATGCTGAGCGGCTAGCGCCAGCGCAATGCCCATACGCCCCGTTGCAGGATTGCCAATAAAGCGCACGGGATCTATATGCTCTCGAGTGCTGCCGGTACTGATTAAAAGATGTTTGCCGCTTAAATCTAAGCGACCTTTTGTGTGAAGTAGCGAGGTGATATTGGCGACAATTTCAGCCGGTTCAGCCATCCGTCCAGTGCCAACGCGATCACACGCCAGCCTTCCAGCTCCCGGCCCTACAGAGTGATACCGGGCCTCTGTCAGTAGCTCGTGCCAGTTCCGCTGCACCACAGCCTGCTGCCACATATCCGTATTCATCGCAGGTGCTAGCAATATCGGACACACCGAAGCTAGCACCGTATTGGTCAGTAAATTGTCCGCGAGGCCGTGCGCTAGCTTTCCTAACGTGTTTGCCGTTAGCGGTGATAGCACAAACACATCAGCCCATTCGCCCAGCTCAATATGCAGGGGTCTGCCTTGCGCAGGCGACCAAAAATCAGCGTCTGTGTACACGGCTTGGCGTGACAGAGCCGCAAAGGTTACCGCAGACACAAACGCCTGTGCTTGCTCGGTCATAATGACGCGAACGGCCACCTCAGCTTTGGCCAAAGTGGAGACCACCTCGCACACCTTATAAGCGGCAATGCCACCGGTAACGCCGATTAGGACGTTCATCGATGTTTATTAGTATGGGTTACGACTCATCAAAAGCTTCTAGATCAAGCAGGTGCATGTAAGGTTCCACCAGCTCGGAGCGCTGAAAGGCAACCGCACGCAATCTGTGCCAATCTTTTAGGCCTTCAAAAGCGCTGTCGTACTCGTCTTGTTCTAGGCGCTGGGCTAGCTGAGCGACATCTTCCGGCGTCATTTGAGCAATTTCTTGAGCCGGGATACGTGTTGGCTCGGGAATGAGCCCAGCTGGAAAATTAGACTCACGGATTTCTGCTGATTGCATAGCCGGTTACCTACTTAGCAGTGACAACGTTCATAGGCTACTGCATTGGCGCATCAATCGCGCGCGCAATAGTCGCTACTTCGCTAAATTTTAGCTTAAAGGGTATTCAGCATACATTTTGTAAATAACGGTGTAAACGTTAGAGAGCTAAACAAAACTGAACGTTAGCCCTATGTTGTTTACGAATGTCTATTTGTAGAGACTTGTTTACAAACGCTGACAAAACTGACTGGCGACTTTGAGTGCCTCTAAAGACACCTCATGTCCCATATCAAATTCTTGGTAGGTTACCGTCTGCCCTTTTTGCGCTAGCTGAGCTTTGGTATCTAGCGCTTTTGCCAACGGAACAACGGGATCTTGTCTGCCGTGAATAACCAAAACTGGACGCGGTGTCACAAAAGAGGAGATCGGCGCGTGGCTATAGCTGCTCAAAATTAGCATGGCGGCTAAAGGAAGCTGCGGCCCCACATCTAAGGTCATCGCGCCGCCTTGTGAGAAACCACCCATGATTGTTTTTTCAAGCGGAATGCCTGTTTTTTCAGGCAGCGAGTCCATCCATTCCCTCAGCAGTCTGCGACTTTCGATTAGGTCGGATTGGCTCGCAAAATCGTGAGGGCGGCGGAAGTCGTAGTTAGGCGGGAAGCCATACCACTGCTTGCCACCGGGTGCCATCGGATGATCGAAAGGCGCATCCGGTAGCAATCCTTTGAAAGGAATGGCAATCATGTTGATAGCTTCAATGACACCCGCCACGTTTTGGGCGTTTGCGCCCCAGCCGTGTAGCAGTACCAGCAGATGGTCTGAATCGGGTTCAGGGGAAAGTGAAATTGCGTTTAATGACAAAGAAAGCTGCCTCTAGCGAAAAGATCAACTTCATATATAGTTTAAAACTTGCCCTTTGCCGTAACTTTTGAACTGCCCATGTCTCGCCTAGCCCTTCTGAGTGTTTCTGATAAAACTGGTCTGGTAGAACTGGCGCGATCGCTCACCCAAGACCTGGACTTTGAGCTAGTCAGCTCAGGCGGCACCGCCAAAGCCATCAGCGATGCAGGCATTCCAGTCATCAAAGTTTCTGACTATACAGGCTCACCCGAAATTTTAGGCGGACGGGTAAAAACACTTCATCCCAAAGTACACGGCGGTATTTTAGCTCGGCCCGATCAAGCCGCCGATCAAAAAGACTTAGAAGCCAACGGCATTCGCCCGTTCGATCTGGTTGTTGTCAACCTATATCCTTTTGAGCAAACCATTGCTAAGCCGGATGTGAGCCTAGCAGATGCCATCGAAAATATTGATATCGGTGGCCCTACCATGATCCGTTCGGCGGCGAAGAACCATAAGTATCTAACCGTACTGTGCAATCCAAATCAGTATGACGACTATCTAGTAGTGGCTAAGGCGAATGGAGGCGCGCCGCCGATGGCGTTTAGAGCCTCGTGCGCGCAGCAGGCTTTTTGGCATACGGCCAGCTATGACTGTGCGATCGCCCAATACCTCACTCAAACCCAAACGCTCGCCAACCAGCCCGACGAAGCCGCAGCCCTACCGACTCATTACGCCCTCAGCGGCCAGCTCAAGCAAACCCTACGCTACGGCGAAAATCCGCATCAGGCCGCAGGCTGGTATCAGAGCGGTGGGGTTGCGACCGGTTGGGCCGCCGCCGAACAGCTTCAGGGCAAAGCGCTGAGCTACAACAACTTAGTAGACCTAGAAGCAGCTAGACGCATCATTGCAGAATTTCCCAGTGAAGAAAAACCCGCTGCCGCCGTGCTTAAGCACACGAACCCCTGCGGCGTTTCGATAGGAGACTCGCTGGCAGTGGCCTATCAGGATGCCTTTAATGCAGACAATATTTCGGCGTTTGGCGGCATCGTAGCGCTTAACCGCTCGATTGATGAAGCGACCGCAGAAGCATTGACCGGCACCTTTTTAGAATGTGTGGTTGCACCAGGATGTGATGAAGCGGCGAAGGCAGTTTTGAGTAAGAAGAAGAATTTGCGGATTTTGGTGCTGCCGGATCTGATGGAGGGGCCGAAGCAAGCAGTGAGAGCGATCGCAGGTGGATTTCTCAGTCAGGCCTCTGACGATCTGCGAGAAGATCCTAGCCAGTGGTCAATTCCTACAGACTTAAAGCCTAGCAAAGCAGAACTCGCTGAAATGCTGTTTGCTTGGAGAGTGGTGAAGCACGTAAAGTCCAACGCGATTTTAGTGGTGCAGGACAACACGACGCTTGGCGTTGGGGCGGGGCAAATGAATCGAGTAGGCGCAGTTAAAATTGCGCTAGAGCAAGCAGGCGAACAGACTAAAGGCGCAACGCTAGCCAGCGATGGCTTTTTTCCGTTTGATGACTCTGTACGAACTGCCGCTGCTGCGGGGATTAAGGCCATTGTTCAGCCTGGAGGCAGCATTCGAGATGAGGACTCTATTAAGGCAGCAAACGAGCTAGGAATCATGATGGCGTTTACAGGAACGCGGCATTTTCTGCATTAGGTGTGTATACCGAGATTCGACTCCGCTCAGCCCTCAGGGGCTGTTACCCGAGATGGCCTACATGCTGCATCCGGGTTATAGCACACTGGATAATCTAGCCCGCAGGCGTGAGCGGAGTCGTTCACCAAGCATCTTCGCAGGAGTTGGCCTAGTTCCGCGTCAGCCACTTCTGCCCGTTCAGCCGCTGCAACGTATACAGCACCATTAGGCCCAGCGTAATTCGACGCTCATCGCCCATAAACTGCTCAATCGTGCTGGGTTTGGCACCATTCGCCGTCAGCGTGAACACCTTTTGCCCGGAAATATCTTCATCCATAAAAGCAATATTGAACTGACGCTGGCCTTCACCTGCTTCTTCCCACTGGCCCTGAACCTGCCAGTAAGTATCGCTACCAGTCATACCCATCACCTCCAGCTTACGCTTAGCAAACTCCAGGCTCAGCTCATCGATACCTTCTTTTGCCATCGCTTCTTTCAAGCTGGGCAAGTAGTGCTGCTCCATAAACTCGTTAAACGGCTTATCTTCTAGCTTCGGCGGTTTTTCCTTTTTCGCCGCAGGCTTCTTCTCAGCCGCAGGCTTAGCAGCGGGCTTTTTAGCTTTATCTTCGCCCGCCGTCTTACCCGCTGGCACATTTCCGGTTTTGGCCTTACTCTCAGCCCCGTCTTCTACCTTGGCAACCGGCTCACCCGTTTTCTTATCGTCAGAATCCGTCAGCCCTTTCGCATCCGCATCCGGCTTCGCAGTCTCTGCAACCGTATCGTCAGGCTTAGCGCCTTCTACGATATCTCTAGTATCTTCGTTGGACTTGTTTTGCTCTGCCATGCTTTTTATGCTGAATGCCTTCTATCATGCGCCCCAATTATAGAAGTTTTAAGGTTAATTTTTTGTCCCTTATGGACTTAAATTTCACCAGCCTTCTAGCAAAGCATTTCACCAGAAGGCTATAAAAAAGCCACAGACAGCGATAGGCCTTTGTTCCTCATTAGATGAGGTCTCAAGCAGGCTGAAGCACCGCATTCTGGCGATACCATTCAACCGTGTTTTTTAGACCCTCACGAAAGTCTACCTGGGCCTCAAAGCCAAATGCCTGCCTGGCGCGCTCAGTATTTAAGCAGCGGCGGGGCTGGCCATTCGGCTGATCGGTTTGCCACACGAGCTCACCTTTAAAGCCCATCACATCGCATACGAGCTCAGCCAAGTCTTTGATTGAAATTTCTGAACTCGTGCCCAAATTCACAGGAGCCGCATCGGAATACTTTTGCGTGGCCATCACAATGCCCCGGGCCGCATCCGTAGAGTAGAGAAACTCGCGAGTTGGGCTGCCGTCGCCCCATACCGGCAGCGTTTTGTCGCCACGCGTTTGGGCCTCATGCACCTTGTGAATTAAAGCTGGAATTACATGAGAGCTACGCGGATCGAAGTTGTCTTCTGGGCCGTAGAGGTTGACCGGCAGCAGATAGATACCGTCAAAACCGTACTGCTGGCGGTAGGCTTCGAGCTGCACGAGAAGTGCTTTTTTGGCGATGCCGTAGGGAGCGTTCGTTTCTTCGGGATAGCCTGCCCACAGATCGTCTTCTTTGAAGGGGACGGGGGTGAACTTGGGGTAGGCGCAGATGGTGCCCACGCAGACAAACTTTTCAGCACCAGCCTCGTAGGCCGCATGAATGAGCTGAGTGCCCATCATCAGATTGTCGTAAAACAGCTCGGCGGGCTTTTCACGGTTAAGGCCAATGCCGCCGACGTGAGCGGCAAGGTGAACAATCACGTCTTGGCCTACAACTGCTCTTTGGCAGGCGTCCATTTTGGTGAGGTCGTAGTCACGTGACCGGGTAACCAAAATATTGTCAGGATTTGCGCCCGCCTGTTTGAGCTGGTCTACAACCTGTTTGCCCAGGAAGCCAGCGCCACCTGTGACCAAAATTTTCTTATTCGCTAATTCCATAACCAAGCCATCCTGTCCTCATATGTGCGTTCATCAACACGCTTAACTAATCACTAACAAATACTCACTATAGAGACATATACGCCATCGGCTAGGTCACATCAGTGCTGCGTTTCATCAGCAAAAAGGGCATAGACATTGCTATACCCTTTTGGAAAAAGGCGATCGCAGCCCCGATAGACACTAGGCCAAAACTAAGCCATAGAGCCGATCATCTGACGGCGAATGGTGGCAATGTCTAGACCCTTTTCGGTCGTTCCAATCGGCTGCTCGCCAATCGCTTCAAGATCAGAGTCAACCATCAGCTTCACCAGCCCTTCAAAGTTCACTTCAGGCTGCCAGCCTAATGCTTTTTTGGCTTTGGAAGGATCGCCAATCAGTAAATCTACTTCTGCGGGGCGTAAGTAGCGCTCGTCGAAGGCCACATAATCATTCCAGTTGAGATTGACGTAGTTAAACGCAACATCTAAGAATTCGCGAATGGAGTAGGTTTCACCAGTTGCAATTACAAAGTCGTCGGGCTTGTCCTGCTGGAGCATGAGCCACATGGCTCTTACGTAGTCTTTGGCATAGCCCCAGTCGCGTTTGGAGTCAAGGTTGCCGAGGTAAAGCGTCTTTTGTTGGCCAGCGACGATGCGTGCGATCGCTCGCGTGATTTTGCGCGTTACAAAGGTTTCACCCCGACGCGGCGACTCGTGATTAAACAAGATGCCGTTGGTAGCAAACATATCGTACGACTCACGATAGTTAATCGTTTGCCAGTGAGCATATACCTTCGCGCATGAGTAAGGAGAGCGCGGGTAAAACGGCGTTTCTTCAGACTGAGGCACATGCTGCACCTTGCCGAACATTTCAGAAGATCCGGCCTGATAGAAGCGAACTTCGTTGCTGGTGCGGTGCTGATAGTCGCGAATCGCCTCTAACAGACGCAATGCGCCCATAGCGACCGTATCGACGGTGTATTCAGGTGAGTCAAAGCTGACGCGAACGTGAGACTGCGCGCCCAGGTTATACACTTCATGGGGCTCTACCTGCTCTAAAATGCGGCGCAGCATCGTGCCGTCATTCAGATCGCCATAGTGCAAAAAGAGCTTGGCATCTGGCGCATGAGGATCGACATAAATATGATCGATTCGATCCGTGTTGAATGTGGAAGTACGACGGATAATGCCGTGAACTTCGTAGCCTTTTTCGAGCAAAAGCTCTGCTAAATAGGAACCGTCTTGCCCGGTAATACCCGTAATAAGTGCACGCTTCGATTGCGTCATTACTTTATGAATCCTCTATTAATATTTTGTAGATGTAGCGCTAGTAATGGCTACTAGCCATGCGGTTACCGGCGTTGCGTCTCGACTTACAGAATGCCCAAAAAAGACAATGAATCAAGAAACCTTGATAACGCTGTCGTTAAATCACCACCAGAGGCATCTTGAGTAAAGGATCAAATGAGCAGACGCCGTTTTCATCGCGCAGTGATCTAGGCCACAATTAGCGCACCTCAAGACTACACAAGCTGCGCAGAACAATCCGGTCGGATGCATCAAGACTATGTGATGTATTGGTAGATAGGTTTGTCGCGACCTCACAAATGGCCGCTATGCTCTGCGATCGCGCTCAATATCGTAAATAGCTTTCTCCCAGCACCACTGCTCCGGTCGTCCGGGGTTGCGCGCCTGCACATCGCTCACCAGCCGCTGGGCCACCGCTGCGTTGCCACCCACCAAACCTAGAAGTTCTTTGCGCGTCGATCTTGATACGCCACGAGGACGCGAGCTGTTGACGCTGCGACTGCCGCCGGTTCTTCCGCTAGCCTTTCTGGGCAGCTGAATGGGTAGCCGATAGCCGGTTAGCCAGCTAGTGAGGGCTAAGAGCAAGGCGATCGCAATCAAAACGGAAAAAATGGACATAGAAAATCGTCTAGATCAGCAAAAGAACCCGCATCAGCCATAATCTGACATATATAGCCTAATTTCGATATCAGTTATATTACGTCTGAAGGAAACTTGCCCTTGTGCCAGCTGCTAATGCCTCTAATCGCCCGCAAGCGATTCTCGATTTTTGGTTCGCTCAGCCAGCAAATGCAGGCAATAACCACTATCGTAAGGTCTGGTTCATTAAAGACCCTGAGTTTGACAATCAGATTCGTGAGCGGTTTTCAGCAGACGTAGAGAAAGCATCGGTTGGTGAGTACGAAGCGTGGGCCACCAATCTCCAGTCAGCCTCAGGTAGCGCGGTTGCTTTATTGCTACTGCTCGATCAATTCCCTCGCAACCTTTACAGAGGCAGCGCAAAAAGCTTCGCCACCGATCCGCAAGCCCTTCAGGTTGCAAAAAATATGGTAGAGACAGGCACAGATAAAACCCTGCCGCCTGCTTATCGTTTCTTCGTATACGTGCCGTTTGAGCACAGCGAAGTCTTGGCCGATCAAAATCGCTGCATTGAGCTAATGAAGCAGCTAAGTGCAGACAGTCCCGACTTAGACGACGGCCTCAAAGGGGGGCTAGACTACGCGATTCGCCACCGAGACATAATTAAGCAATTTGGACGATTTCCACATCGCAATGAGGTTTTAGGAAGGCAAAGTACGCCAGAAGAGATAGCGTTTTTGCAGCAGCCTGGGTCTCGGTTTTAGCGCAAGGGTTACCGTTACTGCCTGTCTACAATGTATTGCAGCCATAGGGAAACGCACAGGCCAACGTAGTGAGCAATCATGGTGTTGATGACTGAAAAAATGACGGCGATGTCGGCAGCGTTGATGAACGCGGAATTGTCTTGAAGAATGACGCCTGAGGTGGGCAGCTGGCGGAGCGATCGCAGCCAAAGCGAGCCCACCACTGAAGAACCGCCTAAAATCGTCAGCAGCATACCAACCATACTAATAATGATGCCAATTCGTACGGCCCGCACTGCATCTTTCGGCTTAGGCCGCAAATCTGGATTACTGGTACGCAGCTTGCGACCTAGCAGCACGTAGCGAAATCCCCAAAATGCGCTAATAAAAGCGGCTAATAAGCCCAGCGCAGCAAATAGACCCGAGCCTGCGTTAGAAAACCGCGTGTCGCTCTCTAACGCGTCAATAATAAATAGCAGGCTAGAGGTGACACCAATGACGGCTTGTGCCCAAAGGCTAATCCAGCCAGCCAGCCTGAAGTTGGTCGCGATGCGGCGGATGGCCGGAGGTAGAGAATAGCCGAGTTCACCAGTCATGAGCTTGTTTTTCTAATGCGAGCATCGAGGTAGGAGAAGCTAAGCCCCCTTTTGACACCTTCATGTTAGTACGAGGAGAGCACTGTCGGTTGAAACACGCAGTGCCCCCAAAAACAAGCAGAGACACAGCGTTGTAACAAAATCAGTCAAAAAAGAGAAATTATCAACAGAAATTCATGATTAAGAGAGATAATGCCCTTTATCTTTGCTTAGCAACCGCTTATAGAACAAGTTATTGAGAGCATACTTGTGACAAAGAACAAAGTAACAAACGTGCATTTGCTGAAGCGTAACGCCTTATTAGGTAATTAGAAAAGACAGTTTGCTAGGTGAATCTACAGAGTGTAAAGTACATCATAAAAACTTTATTCAAATACAGGGACATATCGCGATCGCTTCACACTATAATGCGGCTATCTGAAAAGCATCTACCATAATTGATATAAGGGATCGGGAGTGAGCGTTTCGTTACGCTCTTGTGCATTTTTTCGCGAATAACTAATTTTCCAAAGACTTGTTTTATCAAAATAAAGAACAGGTTTAGCGCTAGCTTCTCTCTATTGGCATAGCAAGCTGCGGCACGGAAAGACATATTGCGACCTTTTCAGTTATCGGTAGCAGCCATGCTACGGCGATGTATACTCACCGCCGCTTTTTTCTCGCTGATTGCGAAAAAGAACTGGGTTGCTCCACTTTGTTTTTACCAGTTGTTTTACTCAAGGCTTTCTCGTCAAATAAATGTCTTCGCTTTCTTTCCTATCGGTAGCGTCCGAACACTCGACTGATCTGTCCAATATTGGAGATGAGCTTAGCCTTCAGTCTAACCACAGCGGCTGTAACTGTGCGATGTGCAGCAGTAGCGATCGCCACAGCCATAACCACAGCCACAGCCACAGCCAGCATGGTCTTACGACAGCTCAAGCGGCCACCCAAATGCTGCTTGTAGATATTTTAAATAGGCTACCAGAAACGAATTCGCCGTTCACTTCATCAGAGACTTCGCATCGACTTAAAGCCATTTCGGCCGCTATCGAATCTTACGCATCGGCAACATCTAATACATTTAATGGATCTGTTTTTAACAGAATTACAGGCGTTCCTGACAATGCGGCAGCGTTTGTAACCGTAGGGCGAGACGGTAGTCGCATTGAAAACGGCATTACCTTTGGTGCTAGCCAGCTGAAGTGGACGCGCCCTGATGGTAAGTCTGACGGCAGGGGCGCAACCGTTGTCACATATGCTTTTGACAACGACTTTAGAATCGATGGGGTTAGCACTAGCCGAGCGAAAGAACTTTTTGAAGAAGCCTTGCAAATTTGGGCTGACTATGCGCCTATTGACTTTCAAGAGGAAAAAGACCCTGGCACGGGAAATCAGGTTGATATCTATGTGCAAAGCGAAGAGATTGACGGGCGCAGCGGCACGTTAGCCTTTGCCTACTTCCCTAGCGTTGGCGACATCACGTTCGACACGGGCGAGCTGTGGAACGACATCATGTTTTTGGAAACCACGGTTCATGAGCTAGGGCACTCCTTAGGCCTAGATCACGAAGACGGGAGGGACGCCGATGGTAATAACATCGCAATTATGAACTCGGTGCTAGGTAACCAGTTCAAAAATAAGCCAGCCGCTTTGTTGCAGGATGATATCAACGGTATCAGTAGCCTGTACGGAAAGGGCGAAGGTAGCGTAACTCGGCTTGACGGGACGCTTGTGTCTACAAAGGATACGTCTGAGCCGTCTGTTGTTGAAGATAATTCGTCACGCGTTTTACCGGCTGTCAACCTGGTGACAAACGGCAGCTTTGAAGATGTGCCGGTAAAGGTGGGTGAGTCTGAGGTATACAAAACGGTTAAGGGCTGGTCTACGATTTCTGGGGCTGGGTTTCAGGTCGATAGACGCCCTGACTCCGGCGGAGAGGCTGCTGAGGGAACCGCTTGGGTGGAGCTAGATGCCTTTGGCCAAAACGCCACGATTGGTCAGAATATAGACACGGTGACCGGCCAAACCTATAACGTATCGGTAGACTTTAGCAATGGCGGTAGGCCTGAGAGCACAACGTCTATTCAGGTATTTTGGGAAGGGAAGCAAGTAGATACGCTCAGCGGTGGCGGAAAAGGCGAGTGGCGACGCTTTGACTATGAGCTAGCGGGAAGCGATCGCACGGTAAGTACGCTGGCGTTTCGAGCGATTGGCCCGAGTGATAGCGTGGGTGGTTTTATTGACAACATTGTGGTCACCGAGGCAAGAGACAAGGTGTTAGGCGTTAGCCCGCAGCCCGAAGTGTATCGCGATCTTATTTCGGGCGATCGCAATCACCTGATGGCCGATACGTCGCTATTCTATCCAGAGGATTACAGCGCTCAAACGTCTTTCGTATAGAGAAATCTTCCTTATAACGAAAAACAAGAATAAGATAGCGTAGTAACGTACACCTCTTTACTACGCTATTTTCCATGCCTCATTTAAGGCTGTATCTAGACACTGCTGATGTCGCTAGCTGGCAAAATTGGCTACCGACAGGCTTGTTTTATGGGGTTACCTGCAATCCGCTTTTGCTACAGAAAGCAGATATCAAGTGCGATTTAGCGACGCTAAAAAATTTGGCCAGACAGGCGTTAGCGTTTGGCGTGCAAGAAGTCCACTTACAGGCCTGGGGCAATACGGCCGAAGGCTTAGAAAACATTGGGCGATCGCTCAGCCGTATTGACCAGCGAATTGTAGTTAAGCTTCCGGCCACACAGGCGGGAATCACCGCGGCAAGGGCACTCATTCGCTCTAGAGTTCCAGTCACGATCACGGCGGTATATGCCGTTCACCAAGTACTCATTGCCGCCGCGATAGGCGCAGACTATGCGGCTCCTTACTTAGGCCGCATTAATGATTCGGGGCGAGACGGGAGAGCGGACTTGGCAGCGATGCAGCAGGCGCTCAACAGTGTAAAGAGTGAAACGCGGCTGCTCAGCGCCAGCATTCGAGAGATTGAGGATATTTCCGTTTTAGCGGCGCAAGGGGTAGATACGTTCACGTTTTCTGAGGCGATCGCCCAGGCCTTTTTCAGCGTGCCTGGTACGCTGAAGGCCACAGAAGATTTTGAACAGGCCGCACGCAGCATGGGAGCGCAAATCTCATGAGCAACGTTTACGAACAGTCTATTTTTATACAGGCCAATGCAACAACTGTAGAGCGTTGTTTTATAGAACAACAGCTTATGCACCAGTGGCTTAATCCAGCGCTGGTATGTGAGCCTGTGGGTGATTGGACAACAACATTAGGTAGCGAATTTGACTTTAAGCTGAAAATTCCTCTGCTGTCTCCAGCGCTGCACAGCACCGTAATAGAAAGAGAGCCCGGTCTGATAGTGTGGGGGTTTGACGGGTTCTTTCGGGGACGCGATCGCTGGGAGTGCCAGCCAGAAGCCCCAGAAAAAGCCCCAGGAAAAGCCGGGAGAAAAGCCGGGGAAAAAGCCAGTGGAACAACCTTACTGAATCGATTTGAGTTTACAATTCCAAATCCACTGGTCAGTTTTGGCTTCAATCAATTTGCAGCTAGCTGGACAAAAAAGGATATGGAAAGCCAGTTGCAGCGGCTTAAGCAGGTTGCAGAAAGGCTCTAATCCACTTCATATACTATGCATCTTCCTAAAACGTTTGCACTCAGGCTGTCTGTGCTGGCAGTCGCTACTCTTGCGCCTTTGGGCGTCGCAGCGCCCAGCACTGCCCAAAACGCTCGCCGCTATTCATTTAACGATATTCAGAATCACTGGGCGATCGCCTGCATCGAAGGCATTGGCTCAGAAGCACTGATGAAGGGCTATCCCAACGGAAGCTTTCGGCCCAATGGCACCATGACCCGCGCAGAATTTGCCGCCGTGATGGTGAAGGCATTTCCCAACGCGCCCAAAGTTCGAGAGGCCGCGAACTTCTCAGATGTGCCATCGGACTTTTGGGGGAAAGGTGCGATCGCAGCAGCCTACGAACGCGGTTTTTTAACAGGATATCCTGACAATATATTTCAGCCAAATCAGGCAATTAGCAGAGCGCAGGCAATTGTTGTGATGGCTAAAGCGCAGCGACTGTTGCCGATTATCAACATCAGCGCTGTTCTTGATCACTTTATTGATGCCAGTCAAATTCCACGCTATGCCGAGGGAGACATTGCTTCTGCAACACAGCAGGGTTTGGTGGTTGCCTACCCGCGTCAAAACGAACTGCGACCTAGCGACAGCATTACCCGAGGAGAAGCAACTGCCTTACTTTGCCGAACCAACAGGGCCGGAACAGATGCTCGCTACTATGTGCCCAACCAGTTTATTGCAGATGCCGGCACCCCGCCGCTGCTCTCAATGCTGCGTGAGTTTCCACAAGCGTTTCCAACGCCTATAAACCAGAAAACGGTGCTGGGCGATCGCCTGTTTTTTGGTGGGGCTACCAGCGATGGCACAGCCGCTCTTTGGGAAACAGACGGTACGCCACCAGGTACCCGGCTGGTCAAAACGATAGCGTTAGAAAGCGGTGGCCGCAGGCTGCAAGCTACGGATCTATCAATAGTGCTAACCACAAACAGCAGGCTGTGGTTTCAGACCGATCAAACGTTTCGAAGAGACGATCGGCCAGATAGCCTGCAATTGGGGATTTGGAGCAGTGATGGCACAGTAGCAGGAACGCAGGCGATTACGTCTCTTAGCCCAGAGCTTTCACAAGCGCTAACCACCGCCAGCTACTGGCTGCTTGCCCGCAACAACCTAAACCTTTTTGAAAAGTACCCTTTGATCGTTGACACGCCAGGAGGCGCCCAAATCTGGCTCACAGACGGGGCGACCGCAGCAGGCACGCAGCGACTCGCAAACTTTCCGCATGCCTACGACAGCAGCGGACAGCAGCTAGGGTTTGTGCCAGATACCTTTATTGAGATGAAAAATGCTGCTGAGAACTACCTAATATTTATCGCTGGCACAGAGGGCAGCACTGACTTGTGGCGCACTGACGGCACTTCAGCAGGCACAACCTTGTTCAACAGTATTTCAACAGATTCATACTTCCCGTCGTCTTTTACGCCCGCTCGAGACCGTGCCTACTTCACAATAGACACGCCCGAGCTGGGTGAAGAGCTATGGGTTACTGAAGGAACCAAAAGCAGCACGACTGTACTCAAAGATATCTATCCTGGCGAGCAAGGCGCTACGGCTCGTATGCTTACTAATGTAGGAGAGACTTATCTGTTCCTAGCAAACTCTGACGAAGGCATGGAGCTATGGGCAACAGAGGGATCACCTGCAAGCACGAGGCGCGTAAAGCGACTGAGCACAGACGTTGAGTTTGATGGAAGTCTGATTTACACGGCCTACGATAACAAAGTTTTTTTTGCTACACCGACCACAGAGACTGACAAGCTTACCCAAGCCCCGAGCACAAATCCGCTGTTCGACCTGTGGGTCAGTGACGGCACTCAGGCTGGTACGCAGCGTCTTGGGCTGGCGCTTAGCAACTATTTTGCCAGCTTCACGCCTTACAAAGGTCGCCTCTTTTTCAACGGGTACAGTCTAGAAAATGGGCAGGAGCTGTGGGTTACCGACGGCAGCGCCGAGGGCACTTACCCGGTTATTGATTTATCACCGGGCAGCAAAAGCTATTCTCCTAATTGCCCAACGCAGACCTTTTCACCGCCAGCAGAGCCGCTAGCAGGAACGTTAGCAGAACGCGCAAAGCAAACTGGGCCTGCTGAGCGATGCGTCTTTTACGATCTGCCTAACGATGCGATGCCGCGATCGCTCACTGTCTTCAACGACTATCTGTACTTCATTGCTAACGATGGTCAGCTGTTTCGCACAGACGGTACCGGGCGAGGCATACAGGAAGTAGGATCTGCTGATGGCAGCTATGATCTTTTTTCTTCTGAAATCACGAAGCTTGGAGAGCAGCTTTTGGTCACTGGATACAGTGAAAGCAGCGGGCGATCGCAGCTATGGGTATTTCCCAGATAGCCACAGCCGCTAGCGATAAGTAGCCGAATTAATCTCTTTGTGACTTACAGAAACTGAGTGTTGCCATAGGGATCTTCAACCGTCAGCGCCTTGTTAGGATCGTTTTGTAAGCGTCCGTTATCAAGTGCAAAGCCAAAGTAGGCGGCCAAAACGCCAGTGGCAAGGTGCAGCCATACGCTGTTGCCAAAGATAGGCATGAGGCCAAACAGCGTGTTAGCGACTGGAAATAGGCCTAAAAAGGTAAGCAGCCCGAACCAAACAGCCAGGGCATCTGAGAAAATGCGAGCGCCTTGCTCTGTGCCTAAGAATCCAGCGATACCGATAATACCGATGGTGAGATTAAAGATGTTGGTGTAAACCGTAACTGGCAAGATGCCAAGGAGATAGCCAAAACCAGCGGTGGTGCCGGTACCGACCAAATTCATAATTTCTGGCGCGGCGAGCTGAGAAGGCGTTACAAAGCTAGGGAAAAAGCCTAGTAAGCCTATAAGCGTGTAAACGAATCCAACGAGTAGAGAAAAGTAGCGAACTGCCATAAAAGATTTTCTTTGCAATAGTTAACGCTTTTATTAGAGACTTTTCGCTGACTGGAAACCTTGCTCAAATGGAATAAGTCGTATAGCCAGAGAAAGCCTATAGATAGATATTATTATCAGCTCAAAGATTTTATAGAGACTTTTAAACGCCCAGTTAAACGCCCGGTTAAACGTCTCACTAAACGTCCAGTAGAATCAGCCAGCAGCTTTATAGCCAAACGAAAAAGCCGCACGCCTAAAGAGACTACTCTCTAAGGGCATACGACTTTTTGCGCCAGAAAAATATCTATCTATCAGCGTCTTGTATGAACCTACGCTACGAGAACATCGCGCACAAAGATATAGCTTTGCTCGAAGCTATTAGCGTTCATCTTGCTCACCAAATCTTTACCTTCATCAGATAAGCTGTAGTCTGAAGGTACGTTGACAACAGAATTTGAGACCATGCCATCACCTAGTCGGTACCACAGCGCAACTTTCGTTGTGTTTGATAGCTCGTTGTACTGGCCAGTTAAGTCGTTATCTGTACCAGATAGCACGTCACGCATAAACTGTAGCTGATCGTCTTGAGACTTATCTTTCAGCTGGTTGTATAGCTCAGAAGAACTGTCTGACTCTTTATTATCGTCAGGATTCTCAATTCTCTCGTCGCCTAAGCCTTCATAGACATGCCAAAGCGTTGCGAGCTTGTCGTCGCCGCTGAGCTTATTAAACTGCGCTTTGTACTCTTTAAAGTCGTCGTTGTAGTCAGAAGCGTCATGTTGGCTTTTGTCAGCAGTTGAGGTTGAAATAGGCATAAAGGTGATTCCTTATAAATGTGTTCAGCAACAGCGTTAGCTAGCGATTTTCTTTAGGAGTGTCTGTAAAAAGCGTTTGTAGCACGGTTGTTACAGACATTATCCAGCTCTCGAAAATATGTTTGAAATATATTTGAGAGCACTGCGCTGTCGATGTACTTATAGTAGTGAGCGATACGAAATGCTTTCTACTTTCAAAAGTGTGAACACGATTGCCTATAGTCTCTTACGTGCGAGCGAGCCCGGCCTCATCCTTTTGTCTGTCATCTTCCTTATGCTTGATTGAGCTTAAGCAACTCCTCCAACTTTGCGAGTAGCTTTACTTTTACAAACTCAATTTCATCCGAGGCAGTCAGGCTAAATAGCCAGGAGACATTGACGGCAAACAGTGAGTTTTTTACTTTGCCTTTCACGAGAAAAGCTTCAGCTGACTCTGGACTAGCCGGTTCTGGAGGGGCTGGCACGCATTGAGAAGGGCTAAAGGTCATGTCGCTAGCTTCTTTGGTGAGGTATTGTGCGATCGCCTCGCGGCCCTGTATTGGCTTATCAAACGGGGGAAACAGCTGCCCATCCTCAGCAAAAAGCGCCGCCGTCTGCTCAAAATCCTTACCGTTAATAGTCTCGAAGTAGCGTTGAATGGGTTTAGGCAGGGCGATCGCAGCCTCTGGAGAAGCCGCTTCTGCTGAAGATAGCTGACTCATAGCGTTGTCCTATATGTTTATACGTGTATCCCTTCTATAAAACTGTCTTGGCACCTGCGACTTCACCCCATCGAAAGATTATCCATATGGACATGGATGCTTTTTACGCATCGGTAGAGCAGCGAGATAATCCTGAGCTGCGCGGGAAGCCAGTAGCCGTAGGCGGCACGCCTGAAAGACGAGGGGCTGTTGCCGCAGCAAGCTATGAAGCCCGTCAGTACGGCGTTCACTCAGCTGTGCCTTCTCGCACGGCTATTCAGCGCTGCCCGCACCTCATTTTTGTAAAACCTCGCTTCGACGCCTATCGCGCGGTTTCTGCTCAAATTCAAGAGATTTTTTTTGACTATACCGATCTCGTAGAGCCGCTGTCTTTAGATGAGGCATATTTAGACGTAACAGAAGATAAGCGCAACATAGGCTCGGCAGTGCTGATTGCTAAAGAGATTAAACAGCGAATTCAAGACAAAGTTAGCCTAACGGCCTCTGCGGGCGTTTCTATCAACAAGTTTTTAGCCAAAATTGCTTCAGATTTAGACAAGCCCGATGGACTGCATTTGATTGCGCCAGAACAGGCAGAAGCCTTTTTAGAGAAGCTGCTAATAGAAGAGTTTTATGGTGTCGGGCCTGCTACAGCGAAGAAAATGCGATCGCTCGGCATTGAAACAGGCGCAGATCTTAAGACTTGGAAGCGCGAGCAGCTAGTCGCGACCTTTGGGAAGGTCGGCAGCTACTACTATCAGGTAGTAAGAGCACAAGATAATCGGCCTGTGAATCCTAATCGCGTTCGGAAGTCTATTGGTGCTGAAAAGAGCTTTTTTGAAGATTTGATTGAGTTAGACCAGATGAACGCTGAGCTCGGAAAGATTGCAGAAGAAGTGCACCAGAGGCTCACTAAAAACGAACGTAGCGGCTACACGCTAACGCTAAAGATAAAGTACAACAACTACGATACAATTACCCGCAGCCGCACGCTGGCAGCCCCTATTCAAAAAGCTGCTGAGATTCTACCTTTGGCTCAGAGCCTACTGGCCGCTCACCTAGAACGAACGCGCCCCGTGCGACTGCTCGGCATTACGCTGTCTAACCTAACCGCCCCCCAGCTACATCGCCAGCTCAGCTTTGAGCTAACAAGTTAATCAGCCTTGAGTTCCATGGCCGCTATAGCAGCTTTAAGACTCGGCAAATAGTTTTCAACAACATTCCAAATGACTTCATCGTCTACGTCCAGATACTGATGAGCGAGAAAATTCCGAAAATCACTAATTTTTCTCCAGTCAATCTCTGAATGGTCAGCTTTCCATGCTTCCGGCAGCTGTCCTGTTGATTCGCAAAGGACTTCTAAGTTGCGAATAACCGCATCCTGTGTTTTTTCATCTTCTGAAAAAGCAGCTTCTCCCTCTGCCGTATACTTCTCTACCCGGCGAATACCGTCTTTTATATGAGCAAGGTAAAGGTTAGCTCTTTCATAGAGGTCTAGCCTCTTCAAGTACTTTTTCACGAATGTAATGGTGTAGTGACTTTTCTGTCACTACATCAATTTTTCTTCCTAGAAGCGCTTCTAAATCGTGGATTAAGCCGATCGGGAACCATGGACTCAGATTACTTCCCAAATCTACCAGAATATCGATATCACTATCGTTCGTTTCCTCTCCGCGAACAACAGAACCAAATATTCGTACATTCTGCGCGCCATGCTTTTCAGCTAGCGACAAAATTTGCTTTCGCTGAGCCTTTAAAGTAGCTCGAACAGTCCCTGTAATATCACTCTTGACATCCTCTCCCCCCAACCTAGCGGTATAGAGGGAGATTCCCGGTCTAAGCAAACAGGCTGAGCTGTTCACCTATCCGATGGGTTAACGCATCAACGGGCGCTGCTAGCGTTCTAGACTTACTGGCCCTCCGACGTTCGTTTTGAGTCTCCGAGTATCCCCCGGCGACTTTAATATTCTTCGCAGCATTCACATCACGGTCGTGGTGAGTGCCACAGTTGGAGCACAACCATTCACGAATCTTCAGCCCTTCCATCCCGGCTTTCTTCTGCAATGTTTTTTCACCGCAGCAAGAACAGATTTGCGAAGTTGGCTCCCACCTGCTAATCACGGCAACATCTCGACCATACATTTCAGCTTTCGCTTCGAGCATGGTTCTAAACTGTCGCCAACCTAGATCGCTGATTGCTTTGGCTAGCTTCCGATTTTTGAGCATCCCGCTCACGTTGAGATCTTCCAGACTGATCGATTGGTGCTCTCGAATCAGCTTGGTACTCGACTGGTGCAGGAAGTCAGTACGGATATCTTTGATGCGAGCATGTACTTTAGCGACTGCTAGCACCGCCCGCTTGCGCCGATTGCTGCCTTTCTCGCATTTAGCAAGTCTGCGTTGCAATCGAGCCAGCTTTTTGAGGTATCGCTTTAGGGGCTTAGGTGCATCAACCTTGGTGCCATTGTCCAGCGTTACGAAAGTCGTTATCCCCAAGTCTACGCCGATGGCTTTGTCAGTCCAAGGCAGCGGCTCAGCCTCGACCTCAACGACGAACGACGCAAAGTATCGCCCTGCTGCATCCTTAATCACCGTCACACTGGACGGCTCAGAAGGCAGATCGCGGCTCCACTTCACTTTAATGTCGCCGATCTTGGCTAGCCGCAGCTTTGCGCCAACATTGAATGCAGTACCTACAAACCGAACCGCCTGCGCATTGCTACGCTTTTTGAATCGCGGCATCCGCACTTTTGGCCCTTTGCGCTTGCCAGTCACTGAGCTAAAGAAATTGCGGAATGCAACGTCTAGATCTCTTAGCGATTGTTGCAAAGGTACAGCGGCGACTTCTGAAAGCCACAGATACGCATCCGCTTTCTTTAGAGCAGTGAATCGTTTCGACAGGCTTACAAAGCCTGCGTACTTACGACCCTCAGCATACTCATCGAGACAGAATGATAAAGCATCGTTCCAAGCAACTCGACTACATCCGAACAACTGCGCCAGTGACTTGCGCTGGGCGGGCGTTGGATAAATTCGGTACTTGTAACGCTGTTTCATTTGCTATGATGCGAAAGTACTATTATTTTAGCACTATGAAAGCAGTAAATGTAAGACTATCCGATGAAGAGCATGAAAAGCTTGTCAAGGTTAAACAGCAGACTGGGATGTCGATAAATGCCTTAATTCGTCAGGCGGTTAGAGACATCAAAGAGGAGATTGTTCGCTAACGCTCACCCGGCTTACACCACCCCCTAAGCCTGCGGCTATAGGCGGAGTACTAGCTCGGTTCTTGATAGAACTCGGTGGTGATTTCAAGTCCTAACATCTTCCTCTATATAGTGTAAGGTCTTTCGTCCTATAGCCGCGTGCCTTGGATTATCGATAAGGCCTGTGTCTAGAAGGATGATGGCGAAGAAGATGGCCCAGCCTTTTGCGCGTTGTAGGGTTGCTATGGAGAGGTGGCCATAGTAGGCGATCGCACGTTCTCGATCCGCTTTCCTCGAAAACAACATCCAAATCGCTGCCAAATCCGTAGCTGCGTCCCCCGAGGTCATATCGCCCCAGTCGATAATGCCAGCAATCTCTCCTTTGTGAATCAGAATATTGCGAGGGTGAAGATCGCCATGTATCCAAGTCGGTTCAATATCAATCGGAATGAGAAAGGCGTTATCAAGAGCGCTTTTAATAGCAGGCGTGATTAGATTTGTCTTTGCTTCTAACCTCTGGACTCTAGCTTTCAGATCTTTAGCTTTACTGGCAAGAGGGGCATTGCGAAATGGGTTAACAGGCGCGTTGATAGGGGCAGGAATGTGAAGCGATCGCAAAAAACCAGCAAACCGAACCGCCTGATCACTATCTAACGCTGCTTGGTCAGCGGCAGCGCCTTCAAGCCAAGGCACCACGCTCCAATGCCAAGGATAGCGCTCAGCAGGCTGACCGATTCGACAAGGCGTAGGCACCGAAATCGGCAGCCGGGCGGCCAGCTGCGGGAGCCATATCTGTTCTCGCTTAATTAAATCAGCCGCCGCTTTTCTGCGAGGAAGCCGAACGGCAAGCTGATCGCCAAGTCGAAACATTGCGTTGTCCCAACCGGCATCGACCAGACGAATGGGAAGATAGGCGATATCAGGATGCTGCGCCTTCAACAGTCGATAGACAACATTCTGACTAACCTCTACTTCAGCAGAGGGTGTTCCTAGCGCGCCTAACTTGGACATAGACCTAACTTGGACATAGAAAGTCAACGGCTGAGACAACTGCGCACTTCAAAAAATAGTACGCCGAGCATACGCTGCTAGCGATTAAGTCGAGGCATAGCTGTTTATATCAAGCAAGTCCGATACAAAAAGTGGCATTCATCAAATTTTATTTTTACCGGCATTACAAATATTTATTCCTATTTTTTCTATTCTGGATCAATTTAGCATAGACTAAAATCAATGAATGTTTATTTTCATAGAGTTACATCTATGAGCTTAGAAGGGGTCTAACACATGCGAATAACAAACCAAATCAACTTTAGAAACTCGCTTTGAGTGAGTCATAACTATGCTGGAAGCGTTTGTATTTGCGACTGTTTTTTGTGGATTCTTTGGAATTGTTTTCAAGAAAAACTTGATGATGAAAATTATCGCCATGGACGTGATGAGCACAGGGGTGATTGCTTATTACGTTTTAGTAGCCTCGCGCACAGGTGTTTTTACGCCAATCGCGGGCTCTGGCGGTGATCGCGTCTCTGTGAGCTATGCCGACCCAGTGCCTCAGGCCGTGATTTTGACGGCAATTGTAATTGGCTTTTCCATTCAGGCGCTCATGCTGGTGGGGGCAATGAAGCTTTCCAAAGATAATCCGACGCTGGACTGTAAAGAGATCGAAGAGAGCTTTACGTCATGAGCATTGAATTAGGCACTGAACTGCTCAGTGCGGTAACGGTGGTATGGATAGCACTGCCTTTGTTTCTAGGGTTTGTGATCTACCTGCTGCCAGCGCTAGATCGTTATCTGGCGCTGGCGATCGCACTCCTGTCCACCGCCTACGGCCTCTCTCAAATTCTCGCCCCCACTAGCACGCAGCTTTTGCTCACGGGTAGCTTTGGCATCACCTTAGCGATCGATTCGCTCAGCGGCTACTTTGTTTTGACCAACGCGCTAGTCACCATGGCTGTGGTGCTGTACTGCTGGCCAAAGACCGCCGGCAATGCAGGCAAAAATGCGGGCGGGAAAACAGCTTTTTTCTTTGCCCAAATTGCCTTCTTGCACGGCAGCGTAAACGCTGTTTTTATCTGTGCAGACTTTATGAGTTTGTATGTGGCCCTAGAAGTGATTGGGGTCGCCGCCTTTTTGCTGATTGCCTATCCGAGAAGCGATCGCACCCTATGGGTCGGCCTGCGCTATTTGTTTGTCAGCAACACCGCCATGCTGTTCTATCTTTTGGGCGCGGTGCTGGTATACCAGTCGAATAATTCATTTGCCTTTACAGGACTCAAAAACGCACCTTGGGAGGCGATCGCGCTCATCTCACTCGGCCTACTCACCAAAGGCGGCGTCTTCATCTCGGGCCTATGGCTCCCGCTCACGCACGCCGAATCTGATACGCCTGTTTCTGCGCTGCTTTCTGGCGCTGTGATCAAAACAGGCGTCTTTCCCTTAGTGCGCTGCGCGCTGCTGGTCGAAGAAATTGGGCCAATGCTTCAGCTGTTTAGCATCGGTACCGCGCTACTCGGCACAGGCTGTGCGCTGTTTGAGAAAGACACGAAGCGAACGCTGGCCTGGAGCACGATTTCGCAGATGGGGTTTGTGCTAATTACACCTGCTGCTGCGGGGGTCTATGCGCTCAGTCATGGACTAGCAAAAGCGGCTCTGTTTCTATCAGCAGGGCGTTTGCCTAGTCGGAAGTTTGCCGAGCTGAAACAGCAGCCAGTGTCGCGATCGCTATGGCTCGTTATCGTCATCGCTAGCCTGTCTATCTCTGGCTTTCCATTGCTTGCAGGCTTTGGTGCGAAGGCGCTGACGCTGAAGGGTTTAGGCGGATGGAGTGCGATCGCGATGAATATCGCCGCCGTGGGTACCGCCGCTGTTTTAGCCAAATTCATCTTCCTCCCATTCACTACCAAGTCTTCTCTTAAGATGAACGGCAGCTTTTGGATAGCCGTTACTGTTCTACTCGCAAGCTTAGTAGCAGGCGGCACCATAGCTCTCGAACAATATACGGTGGCAAATCTCATAAAGTCGCTAGTGACTATCGCAGGCGGCTGGCTAGCATACTATTTCTTTGTTAGAAAACAGCTTGCCACAGACTCAGGACAGCTCTCACTATTTCAAGCTTCCGAACGGCTAGAGCATCTAATTGGGTCTATGAGCATCGTTCTCTTGTTGTTGTTTTGGTGGGCTATCCCATGATATTTCTCGACTTCACCTTCAAACTCAGCCTTTGGTTTCTTCTCACAGCTGACACAAGCTTAGCGAACATCGCTATCGGAATTTGCATTGCCCTATTTCTGCCTACGTTTGGCAAGCGCCTGCGCCGAAAATCAGCAGGCTCTGCGATCAAAGCTTGGCTGCATGGGTTCTGGCAGATATTTACTGCCATTCCTCGCGCCTACCTCGAAGCGATAGAAATGATGATACGGCCGCACACCTTAGAGATGATTACGACCGAGCCAAGCCCGCCAAAGCCAACTCGCGGACTGCTCTTTTTAGATATTTTCCTCATTACCTTTACGCCCAAAACAATCGTGGTGGACTATACCGAAAACGAATCAGGCGAAGGACACTATTTGGTACACAGCATCAGCCGGAGGCCCGCAAAATGACGGCCTTACTTATTGCCATGACCATCGCGCTCATGATGCCAATCTACAGCCTTTGTAGAGAAAGCTTTCTGGATAAGAGAAATGCGCTGCCCGCCATTCAATCTGAGCGTATCTGGTCAAAAATGCTCGCGTTTACCAGCATCTCTACGAAAACGTCGGTGATGATTTTAGTGGTTTCTGTATGGCGAGACGACTGGATGATTGGGCTCGTCGGCGTTCTGATTTTGAGCGTAGGAAACGCCTCTTTGATGCTGATTGCACATACATTAAGACGATTGAACACGAAGCGAGACGTAAGAGAAGCATGGAACTAATGAGCTCGATTGCAAGCGTGTTTTGTTTTACGCTGGGCGCAATATTTTGGCTGTGGGGCACTGCCCCTTTATTGGATTTGCCTTCGCAAGGCGATCGCTCTATTTTATTCAAGCTGCACAGCCTCTCTGTTTCTGACACATTAGGCTCTATGAGCATCATCGCTGGACTGCTCATTCAGCTTTCTCGAGAGTGGCCTTTGCTGCTGCTAGCGCTGTTCTCTCTGGCTATTTGGAACACGGTGCTTAGCTATGTGCTGGCCTATTGCTACTACGACAATTTAGGAGAGAAAACAGGAGAGCCTCATGTCTGAGAATATTCTGATACTGCTGATTGTGGCTCTACTGCCGCTATCGTCGTGCCTGCTGGTGCTGCAAACAAATCCCTATCGCGCTTTGGTCATTCGAGGGGTGTTGGGTGCGATCGCCGCGCTTACCTACACCCTGTTTGGCGCAGCCGACATTGCCCTAACTGAAGCGCTCATGGGCACGATGCTATCGGTGACGCTGTATGCGATCGCGGTTCGATCCTCTATGCTCCTGAAAATAGGCCTCCTCGAAAGTGAGGAGGCAATGGATGAGGCGACATATTCAGCGGTGCAAAGTGCGATCGCCCGCCATCACCTTCGCCTAGAGATACTCTCCTATCCTTCCAATCAAGCCATGAAAAAGGCGCTGACAAGAAGAGAGATCCACGCGCTATATATTCCTGCCCCACAGCCGCGATTACACACTAGAGTCAACCACCTGCACCAAATTTTACAAGCAGAGCTGCCCCCCCAAACCGTGAGATATGTAGATATCTCCCATCTCTCTACCCAGCCCGATCTTCTTTTGGAGACCTCGTAATGAAATGGATTTATCTATCTGCGGGCGTAGCCCTCTTTATCAAAGTGCTGCTGTTTCCAAACCTAGCCGCAGACGTAACTGACCTTTCTATTGTCGAAACCGTCGTGCAAGAAACCGGCGTCTCCAACGCAGTATCCGGCATTATTTTTAGAAACCGCCTGTATGACACCCTATTTGAAGTCGTCGTCTTTTCAGTCGCCATTATGGGCGTTCGCTTCTTACTTTCTGACGAACAGCCCGCTGCCACGGTTCATGCCTTCACCGATCACCCTTCTGTTGTACTCGCCCAGCTAGGCGCAACCATTGCAGCACTCGTCAGCATTGAGCTAGCCATTCGCGGACACCTCAGCCCAGGTGGCGGCTTCGCGGCGGGCATTGCAGGCGGTACCGCCATCGGCCTAGTGGCAATTACCTCATCTATGCGGCGCATGGAAGCACTTTATAAACGCTGGCACGCAGCAACGCTAGAGAAAGTTTCCGTACTGATTTTCATTGCGATTACGGTTCTTATTCTGCTAGGTCTAGAGCTCCCCTACGGCAACCTCGGCACGCTAGCCAGCGGCGGCTGGATTCCTATTCTCAACGTGCTAGTTGCGCTAAAAGTTGCCCTCGGCTCTTGGGCCGCTTTACTACTGTTTATTCGCTATCGCGGGTTACTGTAAGTCAGAGCTATTTGACTATCGGGCTTATGAGTAACAAAACAGAAAGAGAAAAAATGCTAGCTGGAGAGCTGTATTTAGCCAGCGATTCAGAGCTAACTGAGCTGCATTTCAAAGCGCTCGATCTCATGCACGAATTCAACACGTCGCATCCTAGAGAAGTTATCGAGCAAAAGAGAATAATTCGTCAGCTCTTCGGCAAAGTTGGTCAAACATTTTCCATCACGCCACCATTTTATTGCGACTACGGCTGTCATATTTTTGCAGGAGAGAACCTGTACATGAACGCCGACTGCACCATTTTAGACTGCGCTGAAGTCCACATCGGCAACAACGTTTTGATGGCCACCAAGGTACAAATCTACGCCGCCTATCACCCAACCGATCCAAAGATTCGCCTCACACAAAAAGAACTCGCCGCCCCCGTTAGCATTGGCGATAATGCCTGGATTGGTGGCGGCGCTATCATCTGTCCGGGCGTTTCAATTGGGGCAAACACTACAATCGGTGCAGGCAGCGTCGTCACTAAAGATATTCCAGATAACGTCGTCGCAGTCGGCAATCCGTGCCGGGTGATCAAATCTGTAGCATAGCTGTTACGCTCAAGCTCTCTCTTCTATCGTGACCTGGATTCCATATTTAGGTCGCAGCGTGAATCTGGGTTCTACTTCAATAGTTTGGTTGGGAACTAAAGTGACTTGGAAGCGTTGAGCGATCGCACTCAAAATCATCATGGCTTCCATCAGCGCAAAATTCTTTCCAATACAGGCGTGCGGCCCCGCGCCCCAAGGCATATACGCATACTTTGGCCGCCCTTCTGACCGCTCTGGTAAAAAGCGATCTGGATCAAACTGCTCTGGCTTCTCCCAAAACTCAGGATGCCGCAGCGTAAAGTAAAAAGCGAGGTTGAAAATAGACCCTTTTGAAATGTGATAGCCATCAATTTCGTCATCTTCCACAGCAGCTCTGGGCGCAAGTCCTGATGCAGGCGGACGCAGCCGCAAGGATTCGTCAAACACCTGGCGCGTATATTGCAGCTTAGCCAGACTCTCAAACGTTGGAATGCCACCTTGTAGAACAGAATCAACCTCATCCTGCATCTGCACCATCACTGCTGGGTGAGTGCCTAACAAATGCCACGTCCAGGCTAGAGAGGTTGCTGATGTTTCATGTCCAGCATTAATGAGCGTAATAATCTCATTCAGTAGTTGCAGGTCGCTCATGCCCTCACCCGTCTTCTCATCGCGAGCAGCCAACAGCATCGCAAGCAAATCGACCTCTTCAATCGGGTTAGCCCGCCGCTCTCGAATAATTTCTAAAACAGCCTCATCAATCGTCTCTTTTGCTGCGCGAAATTCTTTATTCGTTTGAGTGGGTACCCAAAGCGGCGGCATCAGCGGATTGGTTAAGCGCAAAAAGACTTGATCAATCACTATCTCTAACGCACTTCGTAAATTGTTTGAGCGATCGCTCACATCCACACTAAACAAAGTAAGACTGACAATCTTTAGCGTCAGCCGCGTCATCTCAGCTGCAATATCAATTACCTCGCCCGCAGGCTTTCGCGCCCACTCGTCTAAAATCTCTTCCACACAGCACCACATAATGTCATGTAGCTTAGCCAGCTGCTTTTGCTGAAAGGCAGGCTGCATCAACCGCCGCTGCTGACGCCAAAATGCACCTTCACTAGAAAACAGTCCTTTCCCTTGCACCATGCCCATCGGCTTCAGGAAAAAATCAGGCTTTTCATACCGCTCCGAATGCGTCGTTAAAATGTGCTCCATATGGTCTGGATGCGTTGCCAAATAAATCGTCATCCCCGGCAAAACCGGCAGTCGTACCAAGTCCCCATACTCGCGCCAAAACTGGCCCAAATACTCAATTGGCTGAGACTGAAGCTTTGAGAGCCCGAAAAGCAAATATCCAGAGGGCCCAGGTGCACGATGTTTTATTAATTTATCTGAGGGCACAGTTTCTACCGACACGAGAGCCCCTTTTTACAAAAATAAGAGTTTTCAGTATTCAGTTAAGCTGCGCCCGCACCCGACTCTTGAGCTACTGAGCCCTCTAAACATTCGTTAGAGGCAGCTTCTACTTCAATTGAGCTGATACCTAGATGTTGACGAAGCACGTTGATAATAGCAGCTAAGTTATCCATAGTCGGGTTCCCTTTCGCTGACAGCATACGATGCAGACTTTTACTTGGCTTTTCTAACTTAGTCGCCATCGATTCAAAGCCCAAAGTACCGTTGACGATATCTCTCAGCGTTAGCCTGCAAACATCGGGTTCCCCGTTTGCAAGCAGTGAAATGGCTTCACTCAGCAGCGCGACTGAAAACTCAGGTTCGCGCTGCATTCTAGATCTAAATGTATCTTCTACATCTCTTGTCAATGGAGATGTAGAAGATACTTCTGCTACCGACTGCTTTCTACTGACTTTTTCCTTTAGCATCTTTACTTCTCTCTTTATACTCTTGGTGTAGCTCCACAGCACGCTTAATATCCGCTCTTTGCGTTTTCTTTTGCCTTGCCTGTCATATATTTATCCAATACTACCATAAGTAACATATAAGTTACCAAATATCCTTTGAAGTTAGCATTGAAGATACCTTCAGCTCAATGAATTCAGTAGTTTCATCGTACACACGCTGAAACTCCACTTCAGAAATGAGTCCGATCGCAATCTCCAAAGTCGTATAAACCTCGCATCCATAGACCAGGTGCCCGCCTTTACAGGTGCCCTGAAAGTCCGCCACGCTCATATGCAAATGCACGCCCGCCTTGCTGATCATTCCTGATAGCGTCAGGATTTCATGCTTGCCCTCTAGCTCAGCGTGGTCATCTTGTCCTGCGAATCTCAAACGTACCTGAGACAAACTGCCAACTGCACCGAGAATGACACCTGCGCTGATGTTTTTAGCTTGAGCGATCGCCTCCAGCTCCCGCCTCACATCAGCCCCCGGCCCCAGCCTTAACGCCAGCGTTTCAAAACTTCCATTTACCATGCTACTTCTGACAAACCACTTCTATTTTGTAGCCATTCGGATCGCGAACGTAGGCCGCATAGTAGTTGGGATGGTACTGAGCGCGAATGCCCGGTGCACCCTCGTCTGCGCCGCCTTGCGACAGAGCAGCCGTGTAAAAATCATCTACGGCCGATCTGTCAGCGGCGCGAAAAGCGAGATGAAAGCGAGGTGGACTTGGAAGTTCTCCCAGGTTTGCTTGTTCAGCGTCTTTAGAATAGAGCCAGAAGGAGACTTGGTTGCTGTCTACGTAGGCGGCGATACCGCGATCGCTCATCGCAAACATGCGATTAATGCCCAAAGGCTTCAAAGCTGCATCGTAAAAAGTGAGACTTTGAGATAAGTCGATCACGCCTACAGAAAGATGGTCAAACATAAAAGAGACTGCGCGCTAATTATCATCAGAGATTATAGAAGGCGGCGGCACGTCTCGCATTCTATAGCGGCCTAGAATGCCGTAGTTCAGCAGGCCGATGCCTTCTCTAATCACCAGAAAACGTTTTTTGGTAGGATCGGTGCCTTCAGATAAAGGACTGACGTGGGGAATGACTTTGAAACCAAAGCTCTCAAAGGTGAGGAGCGATCGCCACATATGCGGCGGGTCAGTAATCAAGAGAATAGTCTTCACGCCTTGCGGACGCAGCAGCGCAGCCGTAAATTCTGCATTTTGATCTGTTGTCAGAGAGCAAGGTTCGCCTTTTACAACCGCACCCGGAAACGCTTCTTGAATGATTTCCTGCATAAAGATGGCGTCTTTACGACCGCTTGGAAAAATGAAAGGCGCTCGCTTAGCCTGCCATAGCTCTCCAGCGATGCGCGATCGCACTTCATTCTGTTGCACCCCACGCCCCAACACTACAATCGCATCCGCCTGCTCTCCAGAATCTGGCGGCACCGGGCTCATCAGTAACCGGCTGCCGAGGCTGCTCACAATTGGTGAAATTCCAATTAAATAGATCGCGGCTAAGGCGACCCCAGCTATCATCACTCGCTTTTGCCAGCGTTTTTTTCGCAGCAGCCAGGGCACGCTGGCAAAGGCCATCAGAATCGCGATCGCAATCAGCGGACGAGAGAGAATAATCAGCAGCGTGGTGCTCACCAGCGTCCACGCCCTTGTAGGCGATACCTGCTGGCACAGCGAAGGGTCAAACATGCTGAAAGTTTCCTATGAGATGCCTACGAGCTTTTCGCTCAGCTCCCATAGTTTACCGGCCTTATTTGCATCTGCCGCTTCGTTAGAAACTTCCTGGCAAAAAGCCTCACGATTTTCATCCTGCCGGTTGCCCCAGCTCCAGTACACGCCCGACTTATTAAAGCCTTCGTCTGCAACCACTTGAGCCACACGCTTACCTGACTCTTCTTCCGTCACATAGCCGCCGGTAATGTTCTTTTGAAAGAAAGGAAAAATGGTTTGGAACAGCTTAGGCGCATCTCTAAACAAATCTGATTCGGCTACGCAGCCGGGATAGAGCGCGTTAAAGATAATGCCTGTGTCTTCGCTGTAGCGGCGGTGCATCTCCAGCATAGTGAGCATATTGCACAGCTTGCTATCTTTATAGGCTTTTCCAGGCTTAAACTTTTTGCCATCAATCATTGCAATTGGGGTCTTAAAGCCCAGCTCCATCCCTTTAAGATCGCCTAAATCTGGCGGCGCAGGAATCGGAATTTTGCCGCCTAGCTCCTTTGGATTGGCGGTTACGGTGCCCAGGGTCACCAGTCGAGGCTCTGGATGAGAAGATTTTTTGAGATCTTCTAGCATGAGGTTACAGAGTAAAAAGTGGCCGAGGTGATTGGTGGCGACGCTAATTTCATATCCGTCTACGCTGCGCTCAGGCGACTTGAGGCTAGGCTTATAGATCGCCGCATTCACGACCAGCGCATCTAAAGAACGGCCCGTTGCTCGAAAGTCTTCTACAAACTTACGAACGCTATCAAGCGAAGCTAAATCAAGCTCAATGATGGTATAGCTTTCAGGCGCAATGCTCTGTTCTTTAGCAACTCGCTCTGTTTTAGGCAAATTGCGGCAGGCCATAATCACATGCCAGCCTTTTTGCGCAAGCGCCTTAGCGGCGTAGAGGCCAACGCCTGAAGAGGCTCCAGTGATAATGACGGTAGGGCTTTGCTGCTGTTCCATTGGGGGCTTAGGTAAGACTGAACTTCCATAGATAATGCTGCCATATCTAGGTCTGTATGCAACCAACCGTCATGTTTTGCAAAGTTGTAAGTTGCTTTACTAAGGCTTTGTTACTAAAGGAGCGACCTGTGAGGCAAACCAGTGGGTAGCTTCAAGTGCGCCGGTTTCTAGCTTTTCGGCTAGGCGATCGCCCAGCTCAGTCAGCAAGTTCTCTCGCGTTTCGGCCGCTAAGGCGATGTAACCCGATAGCGTACTTAGCAGCGCCAAATACTTCTCAATACTGTAGATAGACTGATGGGCTTCTATTTCAACTGGTGTGAGTTCAAAGTATCCCGAATCACCGACGATTTTTGCAAAATTCTCAAAGTTTCCTTGATAGTAAGCCTGAGTACGGTGCTGCTCGTGGCCCATCTCTGCCAAGCCATAGCGGTCATAGACCGGCTGCAAATACTCGTAAATCTCATTTTTTGGCTGAGGTGGAGTTGCCCATAGCAAAATGAGCGAGCCGCCTGGGTTAAGCGCCGCTGCTGATTTTTTACAGGCAACGTCTGGAGATACCCAGTGAAAGGAGGTCGCAGCCAGCACAGCGTCAAACCGCTGATTGCCTAACGGGTAATCTTCAAAAGTGCCGTTGTGGATAGTGACGCGATCGCCATAGGCCTGACAAGATTGTTGGGCCAGCTTGCAAGCAGCAGGACTCGGCTCGACGCTATCAATGCGGAAGCCTCTTTCTGCAAACGCCGTGGTTGCAATACCGGGGCCGCAGCCAATTTCTAGCAAAGTTTCTTTAGCGCGTAGCCGATCGACAGCTCGATCCACTAGCGAATCAGGATATGTTGGTCGTGCCCACCGGTACGCGTTAGCCGCCCCGCTATACCACTGCTGTCGTTCTTCCGGGCTGTGATTTTCATCAAAAGTCTGGTACCAGCTATACCACTTGTTCTCTTTGGCAACCATAGGTGAGACCCAACAATCCGTACCCCTATGACTCTATCAACTCTCTACCACCAAAGGAACACCGTTACTCGTCGAAATAACAACACCCCGGCGGCGCGGTGTCACAGGCTGATTGTTAGCGAGCCTTAAAGTACGATGCTTAAGAATCGTGGCTAGCACTAAATTGATTTCTAGCTTGGCTAGCGCGTATCCAATGCATCGCCGGTTGCCGCCGCCAAACGGAATAAATTCCGAGGGTGAGAACTGTCGCTCTATAAATCTCTCAGGCTTGAACTGCTTGGAGTTAGGGTAGAGATCTTCTCGATGATGAACAGAATAGATGCACGGTGAAAGAAACGTTTCAGGCGGAAAGGTATGGCCGTCGATTGTGACGGTTTCTGTTGAGATACGGGGTGAAACAATCGGCGCAATCGGATATAGCCGCAGGGTTTCTGAAGCCACCGCCGTTAGGTAAGGCAAAGCTGCGATCGCTAAAACATCTGCATCTTCCGGTAGCGCCTCTAGCTCTGCCATCAGCTTTTCTTTCACCTCCGGCAGCTTATGAATCCAGTACAGCGCCCAGCTCAGAACGCTAGCAGTGGTTTCGTGCCCAGCCACGAGCATCGTCATTAGCTCATCTTTTAGCTCAATATCACGCATCGGCTCACCGTCTTCATCACGCGCCAGCAGCATCAAACTCAAAACGTCATCGCCGCTTTTCTCAGGCTGCGACCGCCGCTCATCAATCTCCGCTTGCAGCAGGTCATACACCGCCTGCCTTTGACGCACGACTCTACCCCAAGGGCTCCAGCTGCCCCAGTCTTTTTGTAACCATTTGAAGAAAAGGAGACTTGAGCTAAGGGGTGAACCTGTGAGATCTAGCAGGCTAATCAGGAGAGACTTTAGCTTTTCGTAGCGATCGCCTGACCTCAGCCCAAACACCGTCTGCAAAATCACCTCCAGCGTAATCTCTGGCATGACCTCACCCGCTACAATTTGCTGCTGCGGCTGCCACTGGCTGCACACCTCTTCAGCAATCTGGCAAATATCTTCACCGTAAGATTTTACCTTTGCGCCATGAAACGGCGGCATCAGCAGTTTGCGTTCACGCTTGTGGCGATCGCCATCTAAGACGATCAAAGAATTACTCCCGAGTAAAGGCCGCAAAATATCCTGCCCTCGACCCACATCAAACTGCCTTGCATCTGCCCCAAAGATTTCCTTAATCGCCTGCGGATTGCTCAAAAACACCAGCGGCTTAAACCCTAAAAAATGAACGGTGAACGTATCGCCGTAGGACTTAGCGCATTCGTCTAAAAAATCGTAAGGGCGCGCCAGCCAGTCTATTAAGGTTTTGGTGCGAGAAGACGTAATAACGTTAGGTAGCGGCATAATTATGGCCTCGAAAGGTGGCTTACACTAAATGATATCTAGCTTTGATAGATGACCGCCTCGGTTCTCACTACTTTTATGATGTTGATATAGCTCTGTACAATAGGTACAGCAGCTCACGGTAATCACTCATGCAACTGAAGCGTCCCATTTTAGTCGGTGGTTTAGGCCTATCGGCCAGCCTGTGGTTAATGAATGTGGTCGGACACGCGCCGCTTGCAGATGGCTCTACGATGCTGGGCGCGATCGCTTTGGGTTCTGGCCTATGGTGGCTTAAGCAGCAGGGCGGTTCTGGCGTTGACTTCGAGCCCCCGCTAGCGATTGGCCCGGTTGATAGGTCTGCCGTTGAAGCTGCGATCGCAAAAGTAGAAAATTGCTTAGAGACGCTAAAGGCAGAACTACCTGAAGAAACGACGACCGATGCCTCCGTATGGACGCAAATCGAAAAGCAGCGTGAGGCCATTTCTCAGCTGTTAACCAACCTCGATCGAGATTCTTTTTCTCTGGCAATTGTCGGCAACAAATCTACGGGTAAGTCAGCCCTAGCGTCTCAACTATCTGAAAGCTGGCAACCCGCCGAAGTGAGATCTGTTGTAGAAGTGACAGGCGAAGCGGCACTGCCACCTATCGATAGCGATCTTGTTCTTTTTGTCACAGCCGCTGATCTCACGCAGTCTGAGCTACAGCGCATTCAGACTTTGTTAAAAGCGGGCTACAGAACCCAGATAGTCTTTAATAAGCAAGATCAGCTTGCGCCGCTCGATCGCCAGTCTGTGATTGCACAGATTCAGACGCGGGTAGAAGATTTGGGCGTTGGGGTGAGTGCGATCGCCACTAAACCAAACCCCATCAAAGTCCGCCGCCACCAGGAAGATGGCCAAATTCAAGAAATTACCGAGCAGCCGCAGCCACAGCTCACTAACCTCATCGATCGGTTAAACCACCTGATTGAAAACGAAGCGCAGCAGTTAGTAATGACCACAACACTGCGCCAAGCTAACGCACTCTTTGTTGAATCTCAGCAGCTGTTGAACAGCTACAGACGGCAAAAAGCGATGCCACTTGTTGAGCAAATGCAGTGGATTGCAGGCGGCAGTGCGTTTGCAAGCCCATTACCAAGCTTAGATCTGCTCGCTTCTACCGCTATCAATGCCCAAATGATTGTGGATTTGGGCGCGGTGTACGGTCAAAAATTCACTTTAGAGCAGGCAAAAACTGCCGCCGGGACAATCGCAGAGCTGCTGGTAAAGCTTGGCCTGGTGGAACTGTCCACACAGGCGCTAGGTAGCTTGCTCAAAACGCACGCGGCTACTTATGTAGCGGGTGGCGCGCTGCAAGGCGTGAGCGCAGCTTACCTCACCAGAATGGTAGGCATTAGCCTGATTGGCTTCTTTGAGGAGCAGAGCTTGTTAGCACCTGAGCAGCGGAAGTTTGCGTTTGCCGACATGGGCGATCGCCTTCAAACCCTCTTCAAAGCCGCCAAGCAAACCTCAGCGCTTAAAGGCTTCGTCGATCAAGCCCTCACTCACCTGCCTATCAAACCACAACCTAAAGCCGCCTAACCATGGCAAAAGATACATCTGGGCAGCTAAACCCTTTAGTAGAACAAGCCAGAACCAGCCTCAGACAGTCCGTAGATCGCTACATCCCTCAGCTAAAAATGACTCGGTTAGACGCTCAAGAACTGAGCCGTCAAGCCGCTGTCAAAACCGGTATCGATCAGCTCACAACGCTAATGAATAAGCTGGACAGTTCACTGCTGCGGGTAGCTGTGTTTGGCCTGGTGAGCCGAGGCAAATCGGCGGTAATCAATGCGCTGATGGGTGAGAAGGTGCTGGAAACCGGGCCGCTTAACGGCGTAACGCAGTGGCCCCGCTCGGTATATTGGACACCTGATGAAGGGAACCGAGCCCTAAAGCTAGAGCTGATAGATACGCCTGGGCTCGATGAAATTGAAGGGCAGTCGAGAGGCGAAGTGGCCCAAGAAGTCGCACAGCAGGCCGATCTTATTCTGTTTGTTGTTTCTGGCGACGTTACACAAACAGAATATCAGGCGCTACAGCAGCTTTACGCCACGAGTAAGCCGCTACTGCTGGTATTCAACAAAATAGATCTTTATCCAGACGCAGATAGAGACTCTGTGGCCAACAATCTACAGTCTTTATGGCAAAAGGCAGAAAGTAAGGCTAATTTGCCTCAAGGCGCTAGGCTCGTAGACGATATTGTGATGGTTTCTGCTGAGCCCACACCCATGCAGATACGCGTGGAATGGCCCGACGGCCATACGACTGAAGAGTGGGAGAGCCCGCCCGCCCAGATAGACCCGCTAAAAATAGCTTTGCTCAAAATTGTGAGAGAAGAAGGGCCGACGTTGATTGCTCTGAATGCGCTGCGGCAGGCAGGCGTGATAGAAGAGAACCTATCGAAAGAGACAGCTGAGCTAAATCGGGGAAATGCCGATGAGCTGATTTGGACATATGCAAAATATAAGGCGATCGCAGTCTCCATCAATCCAGTCGCCATCCTAGACATGCTCGGCGGCATCGGCTCCGATATTGTCATGATCCGCGCCCTCTCAAAGCTCTACGGCTTCCCTATGACCCGCTTTGAAGCCAGCACGCTATGGCAGTCCATCATCCGCAGTTCAGGCACCCTACTCCTCAGTGAGTTCGGCACCAGCCTCATCCTCGGCTTCGGGAAAAGCGGCGCAGCTATATGGAGCGCCTTTGAAAGCTTCTCTGGTTTCACCGCCTACGCAGGCGCAATGACGGCTCAAGCAGGTGCCGCAGGCTACGGCACCTACGCAGTGGGCCAAGCTGCAAAGCTCTATTTACAACAGGGCTGCACCTGGGGGCCAACCGGCGTCAATACGGTTATGCAGGACATTTTAGCGAGGGCGAAGGCTGACTCTACGCTAGAGCGCCTGCAAAACGAGATCAAAGAAACGATTGGAAATCCAACAGAAATGGCAAAGGTTCAGTCCGAAAGAGCCGCTGCTAATGCCCGCAGGCGTGGTTAAAAACTGGGTGACACTTTCAGGCAAATCAGCCGTTTCACGGCTGATTATAGCGATCGCCTATATACTCAGCTTTCAGACAAATTCTTGAGGCTGATGGCAGCTGTCAGCAAAGCTCTCAAAGCAACGACCAGAACTAGCTTTCTGGTGGAGAATCTCAACTCTCGCCTGCGTAACTACTTCTTTCTACGCCGAAGCCTGGGTGCTTCGTATCCAAGCATTCTGCCATTCTTCGTGAATCATCGGCGGTTCATTGATCTTGAGTGTCTAAACGGGTGGATGAGGCAGTCCCGCAGAGTTACTCACTGGACGGCCTCATCCACACTGGCTAGAACTCCTTAGAGTTGCGGTTTTTAAACCACGTTGATTTTCAGCAGATGAGCGTAGCCGAAGCCCCCGGTTCGGTAACCCCCCCTTCAGCAAACCCACCTCCATTGCGCACTATGTATATAACCTTTACGAACAAATTTTAGTTAGTCGTTAGTTATTCAAAGCACCGGAGATACACATGGGAAAAGTTGTTGGAATTGACCTTGGAACCACCAACTCGGTCGTCGCAGTTATGGAGGGGGGAAAGCCTTCTGTAATCGCTAATGCTGAGGGTTTCCGCACTACGCCGTCGGTCGTAGCTTATGCAAAAAATGGCGATCGCCTCGTCGGTCAAATCGCTAAGCGTCAGGCGGTCATGAACCCTGAAAACACGCTGTACTCAGTTAAGCGCTTCATCGGCCGTCAGTACGATGAAGTCAACAACGAGTCCAGCGAAGTCCCCTACAAAATTGCTAAAGTAGGCGGCAACGTAAAAATCGAAACCTCTGACGGCAAGCAGTACGCCCCCGAAGAGATCTCAGCTCAGGTACTGCGCAAGCTCGTAGATGACGCCAGCAAGTACCTCGGCGAAAAAGTAACGCAGGCCGTCATTACAGTCCCTGCCTACTTCAACGACTCTCAGCGTCAGGCTACTAAGGACGCGGGTAAAGTCGCAGGCGTAGAAGTCCTTCGCATCATCAACGAGCCTACCGCAGCCGCACTGGCCTACGGCCTTGATAAAAAGAGCAACGAAACCATCCTCGTTTTTGACCTTGGTGGCGGTACCTTCGACGTATCCATCCTTGAAGTGGGCGACGGCGTATTTGAAGTCCTCTCCACCTCGGGCGACACGCACCTAGGCGGCGACGACTTTGACAAAAAGCTCGTCGACTACCTCGCTGAGGACTTTGCAAAAAAAGAAGGCATCGACCTTCGCAAAGACAAGCAGGCACTACAGCGCCTAACTGAAGCTGCTGAAAAAGCCAAAATCGAACTTTCTAACGTCAGCCAAGCGGAAGTGAACCTACCGTTCATCACCGCTACTCAAGACGGCCCTAAGCACTTAGAGACCACCCTGACTCGCGCCAAGTTTGAGGAGCTGTGCTCTGATCTGATCGATCGTTGCGGCGTCCCTGTCAAAAACGCTCTCAAAGATGCCAAGCTCAGCAAAGCTGAAATCGATGAAGTTGTGCTCGTGGGTGGTTCTACTAGAATTCCTGCTGTACAGGCTCTCGTTGAGAAAATCTTAGGCAAGCCTGCGAACCAAACCGTTAACCCTGACGAAGTTGTCGCTATTGGCGCAGCCATTCAAGGTGGCGTACTTGCCGGTGAAGTCAAAGACATCCTGCTGCTAGACGTGACGCCACTGTCCTTGGGCGTTGAAACCCTTGGCGGCGTGATGACTAAGCTCATTACTCGCAATACTACGATTCCTACGAAAAAGTCAGAGGTATTCTCTACCGCTGTCGATGGTCAAACCAACGTAGAAATTCATGTGCTCCAAGGTGAGCGGGAAATGGCCAATGACAACAAAGACCTTGGTGTCTTCCGTCTCGATGGTATCCCATCCGCTCAGCGCGGCGTTCCTCAAATCGAAGTTACTTTCGATATCGACGCGAACGGCATCTTAAACGTCACAGCCAAAGACAAAGGATCGGGCAAAGAGCAGTCTATTAGCATCACAGGTGCTTCTACGCTCTCGGATACTGAAGTCGATCAGATGGTGCGTGATGCAGAGGCCAATGCCGATACAGACAAAGCCCGTCGCGACAACATCGACACGAAGAACCAAGCTGACTCGCTCGCTTATCAAGCTGAGAAGCAGATTGAGGAGCTAGGTGACAAGGTTCCAGCTGAAGATAAGGAAAAAATTGAGGGCCAGATCAAGGCCCTCAAAGAAGCACTTGCCGCTGAGGACTTTGACAAGATCAAGCCCGCTATGGAAGAGCTTCAGCAGGCACTTTACGCCCTCAGCAGCAACCTGTATCAGCAGGGCGCAGAAGGTGCAGAGGCAGCGCCTGACGCTGAAGGTGAGCCAACTGACAGTGCAGGTTCTGGCGAAGATGATGTTATCGATGCGGAGTTCTCTGAAACAGAGAAGTAAATTCTTGAACAGATGCTTAGCGCATATGTTCTAAGAGAAAGACAACGAGACAGCTAAATAGCTTCGGTTAATAATAAGGATGTGAAGGACAACAAATCTTTCGCATCCTTTTCTTTGTCTTAAACTCACAACAGCTGCTTTTTTAAAGATTACTGAGATATGTTCGGTAGCCAATTGTGGCTATCAGCAGCGTAAATATAGAATGCTGTACACGTTGATATAGAGAGTTTCTAGCGCTTCCGGAACTCGTTCATAAACTTACAGTGAATTTTAAGGACTTCGTTTTTAAAGCATGTTCACCATAGCTTTATAGAAAGGATCAGGACGCTCACACAATCTTTCTGTTGAATATAACAGCGCCTCTTGATGTTTCTAACAGAAGCCAAAGATAGAGGCTTAAGACTCAGATGAAGAGTTAAACAACCCATGGTTTCGCTATAGGCATCAGCCCGGTGAAATTATTACATTGGGCGTCTAGGTGCATCAATTTTTCTTGATATGTTTGTCACTATGCTGAATATCCGACATGCTTCACTCTGTAAAGTTCGCATCGGCTACGCTTGTAGCAGTTCTGCTATCGGCGCTCGCACCTAGCGCGAAGGTATGGGCGGCGGTCATTGTTAGCGGAAGCAGCAGCGGCTCATTTGGCACACCGCTCGTAGATTTGTCCGTAGATTCCGAATCTCTTTTCAGCATAGAAAAGCTGGATTCTCAAACAGAGACTTTCACATTGGGTGAAGCTGGTGGGGACTCCATGCCAAACCAGCTTACCTTTATCAGCAAAGACTTTACAGCGACTAGCGAGCAGGCTTTCTCCGTCGGCACGCTTAAGTATCTCAACGGGCAAACCTTTAGCGGCACGAATGCTTCTAGCGTTCCGCTCGGCGTCAATATAAACTTGCTACAGCCTACGCGATCGCAACAGCAGTTTGAATACCGCTTTGCGTTCAATCTAACGCCCAACACAGACAGCAACAGCGCCGATAGCCTAACAATCTCCGAAAATCCTTCACCTCAAACGTTCACGGTTGAGCAGGATACCTACAGCATAGAGATACTAGGATTTAGCCCAGATGATGGGGCAACGTTCACCCGCAGCTTTCAAATTCCTGAAGATCAGTCTGTAGATAGCACTTTGTTTGCACAAATAAAGCTGGCTTCTATGACAAGTGGCGGGTCTGGAGCCGATCAGCCAACAGATATACCGGAGCCGACTGCGATCGCTGGTTTGCTGGTCATAGCTGGGGCAATGCGAATTCGGCGATCGCGCACCACTATTCAAGCCTTTCGCTGCTAAAAATCTTTCAAGCCCTCGCCAGCTATCCTACAAGCAACAGCCCTACAAACAACAGCAGATTCTATCAGCATTGCATCGGCGTCGCACTCAAACCTTTGCTCGCTGACGCGACCACTTTCTTGTAGATGCTGAAAGAGCGATCGCGCCTTAGTATCCTCTGACAGCTCACCAGGTAATGCAACAGCTAACAGGCCACTTGGCCCGAGCAAATTTAAACACTGCTCTATAAACAGTCGCTCTCGCATTAGCTGATGACGCGTTGTTTTACCCTTAACTACTGGGCACTGGTGAGCATACTGCTGACTCCGATAAAAATAGTCGGCAGCATAAACATACTGGTCTTGATAGAATAGCCATGCCTGAGCGATGTCTGGATCGCCTTTCGCTAGCGCCTGCTTAGAAGTCTTCAGCAGCTTTGCGCTTTTCTCACTATCGAGACCTTTCGCCTCAGCTAAATCTTGAAACCGCTGAAAAAACTCCTCAGCGGTCGGTTTGAGTCCGCCCCAAGGCGGCGCGCATACAATCGCATCAAATCCACCCCGTTCGATAATGGTGTTAAAATGATAGCCCCAGTGGAACGGCTGTAAAACATCAATATCTTCAATAGTGAGCGGTCTCTTCAGCGGTTTGTCAGTCAGCTGCATCGCTTTATACTGAATGCTCAGCTGCTGGCTCATTTGATTAAGTAGATGGGTATTCAGCTTACTTTGCGCCTTCATATCAAGCTGCAAAATCTCTTCTCTAAGTAAAGAGGCTCTGGCATAAGCAGGAATGTTTTTGGCCTGGGCCAGCATATGATTTCGAGACTTGTAATGCTCCAGCGCCAAATTCTTTTCAGCTAGGGTCGTTTGGTACCCATCTGCGGCTAAAGGCTGTAGCAAATTGCCCTGTAAGATATCGACCGGCCCCGTTTTGTTTACCTGATCAAAGCGTTCTTCATCAACAGTAATTAGCCCTATCAGACTATTGCCTGTCATGATGTTGAATGAAAGATCTATCAAGGGTTCTAGCCCTTCCGCCTGCCGAGCTATTGTAATCAAATGCATTAGCAAATGAAATTGAGCTGTTTCAACAGCGCCTGAGGAAATATCAACACCATAAAGAGTATTCTTCAGCAATCGCTTTTGAATATTCAGCAGTAGGCTGTCGTCGTAAGCATAGGTGTCTGCATCCGATTGCGTCGTCGAAACGTCCTCTTCTACAGGCGATGCCTGCACCATACTCAGCCGCCACATCTTCAGCTGCGTATCCTGCTTTTGCTGAACGTAACCAGTCAGAACGCTGAACACTTCAAGCAATTGCTGATGTAACGACACCAGTAAACTACCGCTACCGCAGGCAGGATCAAGTATGCGCAGCTCAGGAAGAATATCTTGAATAAGATGGCGGCATAATTCAGATGAAGCGTGAAACAACAGATTGTTTAAGCCTATCTCTTTAATCTTTTCTTGCTGTAGGAGGGAGGGAATAAGTGATTTGTCTATTCGGTTCAGAATTAGCTGCTCTAGGGTGCGATCGCTCAAGCTCCGAGCCAATGTCAACCCACCCACATATGCAGATTTCGGCTGCACTCGCTGCATCCAATACCGTTCCAGCAAATATCCCAAATCCCCACTCATAAAAGGATTTAGCAGATCGCCACTAGACTGCTCACTCAGCCAGCCTAAAATGGCTTCAAACGGTCGGTCATCAACTGCGATCGCGTCTCCATACTGCTTCTCTAGCCGATGCTCATCAAACCACCTACCTAGAAATGGAACAGATCCTATGTTTGCCTTCAACGCGAGCGATCGCTCCACCGCTGGTAAGGCAAAGCTTCGATAGAGAGGCTGCAAACACAGCGTAAAAAATAGATTCTCACCTCGCTGCAACGACTCTCCAAACCGCGTTTGCAAGTACCAAGTATCACCATTTAGCCAGCCTTTGGCCTGAATACTCTGTACCAGTATTAGACGCTGAATAGTCAATAGCGCATAGTCTTCTCTATCAGCACGATTGCTAATGCCCCGGATGCCATCCAACAGACCTTGTAACAGCTGGGCGAAGATCTTGTACTTAACGCTTGCCCTCTCGACAACAACAAGCAGTCCAGCGTTCTGCTGAGCTAACCGCTTTAGCCGAAATTCCCATAGTGTTATCGGCTGGCCAACCACATACACAGCGCTCTCTTCAGCTTCAGCACTCTCTTCAGTTTTTAGGAGCCAAAGGCTGCGCATTCTATCAGCAGAGACAAAAATGACAAGAGACGCGTCAACGGCCTCAATCAAATCTGTTTCCTGACGAATAGCCTTATGCAACGATCGCCTCATCTCTGAAGAAAACAACGCATCATCCGTTAGCAGCACCTGCCAAACAGCCGTTCGATGGCTAAAAGCAACCGGCTCACATCGCTGCTGAAGTTTCTGTACGGATTTGCAGCTGGCGATCGCACTCTCTTCTACAGACTGCCAGCCCAAAGTTTCGATAAAAAGCGCTTTGATATCGTGCGATCGCAACTGTTCTATCGCAGCATCCAAATCCAATTTATCCACGCGCCTCAAGCTTACTCATCATCAGGTGATGCCGTCGCCATCTCTTTGAACCTATCCAAATCAGCCTGCAACGTAGAGGTCACCACTCGATCAACAAAAGAGCTACTCATCATCAGTCGCGCCAAAATCGCAGGCAGCGCATAAGCAATCGTCATCTTCACCGTGCTCGTCCCATCCTTACGGCCATAAAAGCGAATCGCGCCCTTATTCGGCAGTCCATCCACCGACTCCCACCGAATAATCTGCTGCGGCACAATATTAGCAATCCGCGACAGCCAAGAAAACGACAGTCCGCCCGTCTTTAAGCTCCAGCGAGAGAGCTCTGGATCGTCTTCTAAAATTTCTACAGAATCAATCCACTTCATCCACCCGGGCATCTGCTCCAAGTCAGACCACATCGCCCAAACCTTTTCTACAGGTGCATCCACATCGACATGGACGGTATGTTCTAGCCAATCTGCCATAGTTCAGGTGAGTTAAGTGGGGCCAAAAGAAGTTTCAAAGAGCAAGCGCAGTCGTCAAGTCTGCACTCATTCTAACGGCTACAGCCTCTCACAAAACGACTTAGCAAGATGTCCATCACACGACAGTTGCTAACGTTTTATGGTTATCTAAACTAAACGTAGCCTCACTTGCCGTCATGCCTGTTATTTACGTCAGCCCGACGGGCCAAGATAGCCACGAAGGCACCGCTCAATTCCCGCTCAAAACCGTTACGCGTGCGCTACAGCAATCGCAGCCCGGTAGCATCATCCAGCTCGCGCCCGGCACCTACAAAGCAAGCGAGCAGTTTCCTCTAAATATTCCTCCCGGCGTCACCGTAGCAGGCGCAGCCAATCAAACCATCGTCGTTGAAGGCGGCGGCACGCTGACACAGCAGTCAGATACGCAGCAAGACGTGCAGAATGTAGCGGTGATAGTGGGCGATCGCGCTCAAATTCGCAACATCACCATCACCAATCCCAGCGGCAGCGGCATCTTTACCTCGCAAGGAGCCGCTCTAATCGTCAACAACCAGCTCATCCGTTGTCAGCAACACGGCATAGTCGCCACTGGCCAATCCCATCCTTTCCTGTCTAAAAACCAATTTGTAGATAACGGCGTCACCGGGCTTTCTATCGGTGCTCGGGCAAAAGGCGAAGTTCGGCAAAACAAATTCGAGCGCAATGACTACGGCATTTCGATAGCAGATCAGGCAGCGCCGCTAGTCATTGCCAATCAAATGTCGAGTAACCGCTGTGGAATAGCGATCGCCAACACCGCCCGCCCTGTCCTCCGCAAAAACCAAATATCAACCAGCCGAGAAGTCGGCCTGTGGACAAAAGACCGAGCCGAACCCGACATCGGCCACCCTCAAGATCTGGGCCAAAATAAATTTGAAGGCAAAACCTACGACATCCGCAACGATACCGCTGCCCCCCTCGCCACCGCAGGCAACCAAATCAATCCCATTCGAGTACAGGGCCGCGTTGCCTACCTGCCTAGCGAAATTCCAGATGCCGTCGCGGTACCCGCCGTTTTACTCGGCAACGTAGAGCCTACACCGCTGCCATCGAGCCCACCCAAAGACAGCTCAGATCCACTATCTGGCCTTTCTTTAGAAAGTAGATTTAACGATTTGGTTGGGCACTGGGCAGCGCCTTTTGTCGAAACGCTCGCAGAGAAAAAGCTGATCAAAGGCTTCTTGGACGGCAGCTTCAGGCCCGACGCCCAGGTCACCCGGGCTCAGTTTGCCGCTCTCGTATCGGCGTCCTTTCCCGATATTCAGGCCACGCGATCGCTCAACCGATTTCAAGACGTACCCGCTAATTTCTGGGCCGCAAAAGCCATTCGTCAGGCCCAAACCCAGGGCTTCATCACTGGCTTCCCCGACGGCACCTTCAGGCCAAATGCACCGATGACCAGAGTGCAAGCCATCGTGGCACTAGTAAATGGATTAGGCGATCGCTTCATTGCGACCAAAGGCCGCTCTGAATCTTTACTGGTGTATCGCGATCGCGCCCAAGTCCCCAGCTATGCCATCGAAGCCGTCGCCGCCGCCACCGAACGCCAAATGATTGTCAGCTACCCCGATCCCGCACTCTTGCGCCCGCTCGTCCCCATCACCCGCGCCGAAACCACCGCGCTCGTCCATCAGGCGCTCGTCATCACCGGCAACACCTCTCGCATTGCTTCTCCCTTCATCCCCCAAGTTGAGCTATCCACGCCCAACTTTTCCGATCTTTCCAGCCGCCACTGGGCCAAAGGCTTCATCGATCCACTCATTCAAAAAGGCTGGCTCAGCGGCTTTCGCAACGCCACCTTCCAACCAGATGCGCCGATGACTCGCGCTCAGTTTGCAGCTCTCCTCGTCGGTGCCTTCGATCCAGAACCCAAACGCCCTGCTGTAAAGTTTAGAGACGTTGCCGATGACTTTTGGGCCGCGTCCGTTATTCAACAGGCCTACCGCGCTCAGTTCATCTCGGGCTTTCCAGATCTGACGTTCGATCCTAACTTCCCACTGACGAAATTGCAGGCACTATTGGCGTTAGTGAGCGGATTGAACATGCAGGCTGTATCTCCAGCCAATCTGCGATCGCTTCAGTTCTACACCGATAAATCAGACATTCCAGGGTATGCAGAAAGTGCGATCGCCACCGCCACCCAGCTAGGCCTCGTCTTCAATCGTCCCAACCTCGCAGAACTCCGTCCTAACCGAGCGGCCACCCGTGCAGAAGTCTCTGCGATGGTTTACCAGTCCTTGGTTCTCAGCGGCAAATTCCCATCCGTATCCTCCCCCTATCAAGTTTCTCCAAGCTAACGCTTCAATAAGGTTCGATAAAATGAGAAACTAAAAGCGTTAGTTCACGCAACGTAAAGATTCACCATGGCTGAAATGCAGTTTGCTCGCGGCGTCAAAGAGGAGGTCATCCCCGACATCCGCATCACTCGCGCCAAAGACCTATCCGATGGCACCGCCACTTTTTACTTTGATCGCCCCAAGGCACTCGTAGAAGAAGGCGGTGAGATTACGGGTTTATACATGGTCGATGAAGAAGGCGAACTCACCACCCGCGACGTAAACGGCAAGTTTGTGAACGGTGAACCTGCTGGTGTAGAGGCTGTTTTTGTCATGCGCGGCCAGGAAGAATGGGAACGTTTCATGCGCTTCATGGACAGATACGCCAGAGATAACGATATGGGCCTCACCAAATCTGATTAATGTCAGACCAAACACCTCATCCCAATAAAGGTACGACTAGTGTTTCCTGTGCGGTGCTCACCGTCAGCGATACCCGCACGCCTGCCACCGACCAAAGCGGCCAGCTCATGAAAGATCAGCTGGCCAGCGCGGGGCATGCCGTTGCGCACTATCAAATTATTGAAGACGATACTGAGCAAATTACAGCGCTTATCAAAAACCTTTCCAAGCGACCAGAGATTCAGGCTATCTTGCTCAACGGCGGCACTGGCATTGCACCTCGCGACACCACGTACGATGCAGTCTGCAAACTTCTCACTAAAGAGCTTCCTGGATTCGGCGAAATCTTTAGGCAGCTAAGTTACGCAGAGATTGGGTCGAGAGCGATCGCCTCTAGAGCCGTTGCTGGCGTCCGCACCCAGGGTACCAATGGCAGCACTCGCAACACACTCATTTTCTCCGTTCCCGGTTCCAGCAAAGCCGTCAAGCTAGCGCTAGAAGCCCTCATTCTTCCAGAGCTGGTTCACCTCACTACGCTCATCTTGTAATTTTTTACGGTTAACCGTAGCCGAAGTGGCGGTTAACCGTAAAACAAACAACAACCGTATAGCCATTGTTCGGTGTGTAATCTACACCTGACTCCAACAAGCAGATCTGCGATTATATAGTTGTTGGAACAAAGCACCCAACTAAAAAGCGGGGCTTAAGCAAATGAAAAAACAACACTTCGCATCCGTCTTTCACGACCTGTACCGCAAAGCGCTCAAGCATACCAAGTACCGCTGGGTCGTCATTTTCGGAACACTGTTGTATTTAGTCAGCCCGCTAGACATTTCTCCTGACGTATTTCCTGTTCTTGGCTGGATAGATGACGGCGTAGTCGTTAGCCTTCTCGTCACAGAAGTTAGCCAGCTCATGATAGAGCAGCTAAAGCGTAAAAAACAGCCAGACGTAGAATCTGAAACAGAGCTTGAAACCGCTCAAGCCATTACGGTCGAGGCTGTCTCTGTCGGCTAACCGTTTCCTTTATTCACTTCAATCCTCACACAACCCACTCTTCAACAAAGAGAAAACAACCATGACTTACACTGTACAATCTGAAATTTCTGATACGACCGTTGCTGCACCTTCTACAGTTGAAAAGCTCAAGACGCTTCAAAAAGAGAGTACAGAGCGATCGCAGCGCATTGTCAAAATTCTACGCAATGCCTTTAGTGAAACAGCCGCCGAGTTCAAAGAAGGTCGCGCTGTAATTAGTCCTTTGGCAAAGGAAGTAACCACTGAAACCGTCGCAACTGTCAAGGAAAAAGGTCAGCAGGCGTCTCAAACCGTTAATCAGGTATGGCAGCAAGAAGCCGAAGCTGAAGATCTTACAGAGCGCCTCATTCGCTTTGTTCGTGTCCTTGCCCAAGCGACAAAAGAAAAGCTGTTTCCTCAGATTAAAACTCAAGCTAGCAAGCTAGACAGCGTGCTAAGCGATCGCTATGGTCAACGCTACAACAACATTAAAGAACAGTTTGACTTCGCTCATGCGTGGTATGCAGCGCCTGAAGTAACAGCACCAGAACCAGCCAGCAGCGATGCCGTAGTCATTGAGGTAGAAAGCGAAGTCATCCGCTAGACCCTTTACACGCTATAGCAAACGAAAAGCCCCAAGAAGCTAATCAGTAAGCTTCTTGGGGCTTTCTTCATCTACACAAGAAGGCACAAGAAGGCATAAGTAGGACTACCCAGTCTCTACATTCACCTAACTATCGCACTTTACTTCTTTCGTCCAAACTGCGCCTTAGCCTGCTGGTACACTGTCTCTGATATATCAGTGAGCCCATTCTCACGCGCATATTTTTCTATCTTCTTACGCGCTGCGGGCCGTACAAAAAACGGGATTTCTTTGAGCATAGCCTCTGCTGCCGCCGTCCACTGTACAGAATCTGCCATGTGCACTCCTTAAAAATACGCCCTGATTTTAATACAGTGCGTGAAAGTTAGCTTGCAATTGCCATCGACAAAGCCCCACCAAAGTCTAAATTACTATCTAGCCACACCTTATCTTCTGCAACCAAAGCCTCAGCCGCATCTGCGGGTAGCGGCTTTGCAAAAAAGTAGCCCTGCCCATAGTTACAGCTCAACCGCCGTAACCCTGCCAGCTGCCCAGCGGTCTCAATGCCCTCAGCAATCACGTCCATACCCAGCTGATGACCTAGCGAGATAATCGTCTTCACAATCTCTCCATCCTCACCCGTCTTCTCTTCCATCCGCCCGACGAAAGACTGATCCACCTTTAGCGTATCTGTCGGCAGCTGATGTAAATAGCTCAGCGAAGAATAGCCCGTCCCAAAGTCATCCAAGCTCAGCTTCAAATTCAAAGACTTCAGCTTCACCAGCTGCTCAATTGCGCCATTCACATCGTCCATCGCCGCACTCTCAGTCAACTCTAGCTTCAGGCATCGGCTATCTAACCCCGTCGCCTGCAAAATAGCCGCAACTTCCTCAGTCAACTTCTCCTGGTTAAATTGCTTAGTTGAAAGATTAACGCTCACCATTAAGTCTTTAGCGTATGAAAATTTCTGATGCCATGAATGCATCTGGCTACAAGCTTCTTCCAAAATCCAGCTACCCATCGGCACAATCAGCCCGGTGTCTTCAGCAGCCGGAATAAAAGCCCCTGGCGAGACGAATCCCTGCTGAGGGTGCTGCCACCGTACCAAGGCCTCAAACCCAGCCAGCCTTCCCGTCTGTAAGTTCACAATCGGCTGATAATAAAGCACAAACTCTTTTTTAATGATCGCCTGCCTCAGCTCAGCTTCCAACTGAAAGCGCTTGACAGCCTCGGCCCTCATCCCTGGATCAAAAATTTCATAGTGCTCTTTACCCAAAGCTCTAGCTCTAGCCATTGCTCGATGAGCATCCTGCATCAAAGTTTCAGCTTCAGCCGCATCTCTAATTTGATTCAGGGCAATTCCGATGCTAAAGCTGATCGTAATTGCTTGCTGCTCAATATTAAACGGCTCCGTCAGCTGGTTATATAAACCATCAGCAATTTTTGTCACCTGACTCGCCTCAGTCAAATCCTGTAGCAAAATCGCAAACTCATCGCCGCCGATTCTGGCAATTCTAGCTTGAGAAGGAAGATACTCTTTAATTCGATTGGCCGCCGCCACCAGTAAGCGATCGCCAAACTCATGACCAAAGCTTTCATTAATAGCTTTGAAGTGATCCAAATCGAGTAGCAAAATAGCCGAAGACGTATGAACATCAGCCTGATTGCTTCTCCGAATAGTCTTCTTTAGCTGTCTGATAAAGAGCGCGCGATTAGGCAACCCTGTTAGAAGGTCATAAAAAGATTGATAGAATACCTGATATGTGATTAGGGCACTGCTGGTTAACAGTAGCCCAAGCGCTGGAGCCACAACCGGAATCCAGCCCATATAGAGAAACGCTACAAAGCACGCACCCCCTAAGCCCACCAAACTAGCTAAAACCGCGCCCCCTAGCAGCGCAGACCGCTTCAGCCGCCAAACCAAAATACCGCCCGCTAAAGACCATGCCCAAATCCAAGCAATTTCTCCTCGCCTCGACCAGTACCAAAACAGCGGCTGTCCGTCTAAAACGCTGCCCAATATTTGGCTCACGATCTGAGAATGAACTAGCACACCCGGCATTACATGCTCATCACTTTTCCCAGAGCTGTAAGGCGTATAAAAGAAATCTTTCAGACTAGGCGCAGTTACGCCAATCAACACAGCTTTATCTTCAATCCACCCAGGATCAACATCGCCAGCAAGCATCTCGGTGAGGCTCACCCTGCGAGCGACCCAGTTAGAGGAGCGGTAATCTAAAAGAATTTGACGACCCGCCGAGTCGATATCGTCATATCCACCAGAATCAGGTTGCAGCGTTAAAAACTCCGCAGAACCTATCTTTAGAGAGTCTTGATCAACGGCAAATCCAACAGCATCTTCTCCACCTAAGTAGTTCAGGCTTAGCTGCAAGGCAAAAGAATAAACAGGTTCATCGACAGATAGCTTGGCAAACAACAAACTTCGCCGTAGGATGCCGTCATTATCAATAATAAAATCATTAAATCCTACCTGACTAGGATCTAGATTAGGTGGTGGCGGAATATTGTCAGCATCACTTGTACCTAGACTTGTAATTGCAACGACATTAGGAGCCTGTAGCTCTTTTGCTAAGGCCTCATATCCATCACCTTGAGGAATGTCGCGATAGATGTCTAGGCCAATTGACTTAGGAGCGCTCGATTGAATCTGTTGAATAAGATCCGCTATTTTTTGATCGGGAAGCGGCCATTCACCCTGTTCTCGAATATCTTCTTCTGTAACTTCAACAACCAACAGACGCGGATCTGGCCCGCTATCTCCCTTCAGCCTCACCATACGGTCGAGCGCTAAAAGCTCTAGCGACTGCAAACCGCCTGCCTGTCTAAGCGCTATTAGTAGCCCTGTAATCAGGATACTTGCTAGCCAATAAGGCTCATTTTTTAGTTTCTTATAGAGACTGGCGATTACGGGCAAGATCCCTCCCGACAGCAATTCTGACGGACGTATTTTATACCAAGATAGTGCCCATCAGCTCGTTGTTTTCATCAGTTACCTTGAAGGCTTATAGCAGGTAAATCTACTGCATTCATAGCATCCGAGATATTACCTGACACTTCGGATGTTAGGCCCTTGGCCTCCATCAAGGCTGCCCATTTGAGCTGAACCGCTGAGTCTGCGGGACGCTCGCGACGAAGGCTCATTAGCTCAGTAACTTGTTCGTGCCACAGTCCAGCAGCTTCATACATGGCGACTCTCTCAATAGGACTAGCCGTACTTATTTGACGAGACATACGCTCCGTAGTCGCGACTCGTCGAACCCAGCCCTGTACGCCAACGTTGACAGGAATATTGGGACAACCTACAGAGAGCGTCCACTGGTAGTTTTCATCTATCGCTAGCTCGGGAGCATTCTCAGGCAGCTGAAAGCCGCTAATACCGGATTTATTAGCAATGCTTACTTGACTAGAATAAACCGGTTCACCTTCTAAATTAAACAGCTCGAAAACAGCTTTTTTAGGCTCGATCGTCTCAGGCGTAGAAAACCAAAAAGTAGGCCGAGCTTCAGCTGTCTTACCTAACAAGCTATGAGGAATCACGGCAACCACCGATTGATTAAAGTCCGGAAAGCATGCGTCGTCCCTAACGCCGCCACTAATTCGTCTACCAGGCAACCCGTATGAGATATCTTCACTATCGTTAGCTAGACTAGCCAGAGGCAAGGAGCTTGACACCAGGACTAAACCAAACGTAACCGCTAATAGTGATTTTGAAAAACAGATGGATTGCATGTTTGAGAGCTCTCTAAGGGATATAGGATGTCGGCGTTTGTTCTAGTTTTGAAGAGATGCTGTGCCCTGCACCAGACGAGAAATAGGCATTAGGCGTCGTCCAAAAGGCGCTGCGATGACTTGGGGAAGCTCTATAGATTCCAAAAGGTCGGCCCATCGCCGCTCTAGATCGCTTGCAATGGGTTCATCTGAAAACTGGCTACGGCGTAGTTGAGCTAATGTTGTGAGTGCGTCGTACCAGAGCTCAGATTCTTTGTATATAGATAGCCGTTCCAGCTCTGTAGCCACTGCGAGCCGTTCGTTAAAGCTGCTTTCAAGAATCACTCGTCGAACCCAGCCGGTAACAACTAAGTTTTCAGCAGGACTTTCTTTATTGCAAATAACCGATAGGTACCACCTATAATCTTCTTCCACTGATAGAGGGGGGGAGGTTTCGGGAAGCGACAGATTAATAACGCCGGCTTCTCCGGTAGCGCTAAAGCTAGTTTTGTGAACCAAGTCTCCCGTCTGATCGTATAGGCCAAACTCAAGACTTCTATCTTGACTGATAGCGGGTAGTGAGAACCAAAGCGTGGGGTGTCCAGAAAGCGTGAGGCCTAAGTTGCTCTTAGGCATGAGCGCGACAACGGGTCGATTAGGCGTCTTTAGACAAGCTGTGTTTGGAGATCTTGAGCCGCCGCTGATTCGTCTGCCGGGTAACCCTGGGCGAATTTGTTCGCTTTGCGAATTATTGGCAAAGCTATGCCCAGTTAGGGGGCCCAAAACAAGCAGGCTCCCAATCGTCAGGGCTACGGTAGATTTGGTCAGGTGAGAGCGTCTCATTGTTACACGCTTGATCGAAGGGTAGTTGCAGGCTTTGCTAAGGTCGGCTGCTAGTGCGATCGCGCCAACAACCGCCTGCTTTGCCTTTCTGTCTTAAAGGATTTTCTATACATTGGAGAATAGTGATACTACTTACGTGTATACGTTCGGTCGCTGAAAGCCAATCAGAATAGGTGTTTTAGCGTTCTGTAAAGGCTTGATGAAAAACGGCAATTTGTATGTCGTCATTGACTGAGGTGGCAATCACTGGTGACAATAGAAACGTAATCCACTATGCGAGCAGCTATGGCCAGTATTCAGCCTACTAAAGTACCCAATATGGAGCGTCCTAAAAAAGGCTTCAATCAGTACGCAGAAAAGCTGAACGGTAGAGCGGCCATGATCGGCATCGTTGGATTGATTTTGCTTGAGCTGCTAACAGGCAAAGGCTTAATGACACTGCTTGGGCTTGCTTAAGGGGTTAAACCAAGGCGTCTATTTGCCTGTGTAAATAGGCTATTTCAGCAGAGTTATCTAATACATGGTCAGCTAGCTGGCATTTATCCTTTAAGTCTATCTGCGCGTCTATTCGTGATTGTGCATCGTTAGCTGACAGCCCAGAGCGATGCATGAGTCGCTGCTTTTGCTGAGATGCTTGGCAGGTGACTACCCAAATTTCAGTGACTAGATGGGTTAGTTTGACCTCGAATAGCAGCGGGATAGAGTACACCAACGTTTGCAGTGGAGAGAATGATTCTGCTGCTGTTTTGAATTGCTCTCGGACGAAGGGATGAATTTGCTGTTCTATCCATCTTTTTTCTTCAGAGTTGTTAAAGATGATTTTACCGAGCTGCGCGCGGTTGAGCGTACCGTCTGCCAAAAGAATTTCGTAGCCATAGCGATGAATGATTGCATCCAAAACTTCACTGCCTTTCGTCACTGCCTGCCGAGCGTAAACGTCGGCATCTAGCACGGGTAGCTTGTGTCGCTGCGACAGGTAGTCTGACGCAGTACTTTTACCCGTTGCAATACCCCCTGTCAAACCTATAATCCTTCGCTGAGAAGAGATCACTTCGCCCATTGCTCTAATCCTTCAGTGAGCCCTGTAAGCGTATATTCTTTAGCCTCAAAGGTAACTTTGCCAAGCAGTTCCTGACAGTCTCTGGAGGTTTGTGGGCCGATGGATGCGATCGCAACATCGTTGAGTAAAGTAAGCCAACCCTCACCAAACGTCTTCTGCATCAGCTGGGCAAAATGTCGCACCGTCTTAGAACTTGCAAAAGTAAGTGCATCTACAGCTTTACTTTCGAGCGCAAGCTTCGCGGCAGGTGGAATAGTCTTTGGACAGGCTGACTCGTAGGCAGCCACTTCCGTTATCAGTGCCCCTTTAGCTGTCATCTCTTTAACAAACACTTCTCGCCCTCCCTGCTCTACCCGAGGAAACAACAGCTTGAGCTTAGAAGGATTTTCTGGGAAATGTTCTATCAAAGAATCTGCAACAAACTGTGGCGGTATAAAATCGGCAAATAGCCCACGCTGAAAGAGAACTGCATGGGTCTTTTTACCAACAACTGCGATTTTAAGCGAAGCTAGCGCGCGGAAGTCTTTACCCTGCTGAAGCAGTCGATCCAAAAAGAACTCGACGGCATTGGCGGAGGTCAGAATGAGCCAGTCGAAGGAGGCCAGAGAGGCGATCGCATCGTCAACCGGCGTCCAGCTTCGCGGTTCACGAATCTCTAGTGCTGGAAAATCAATCACGCTTGCACCTTTACCCATCAGCATCTGGCTAAACTGCCCCGACTGACTCGCCGCTCGCGTCACCAAAATAGTTTTGCCCGCAAGCGGCGCAGGGGGCACAGGGGGCGCGGATAGATAGTCACGCAGGGCAACAACTTCACCGATGATGATGACGCAGGGAGAGAGCTTTTCACTGCCCACTATCTGCGAAATGCTGAGCAAAGTGCCTTGCCAGATCTGTTGCTGAGGCTGACTGGCCCAGCGGACGATGGCAACGGGGGTTTCTGGGCGTTTGCCGTGGGTGACCAGGCGATCGCAAATAGCTCTTAGATGCCTGCCGCCCATTAAGAAAACTGCGGTTTCAAGGCGAGCGATCGCCTCCCACTCCAAAGCATCCAAATCGTGAGCCGTAAAAGCAGCAAATCCACGACTTAGCACAGGATCGGTCAGCGGAATACCCGCCAGCAAGGGGGCAACTAATACAGAAGACAGCCCAGGCACCACTTCAAAATGACAGCTCGCAGCCTTGAGCGCTTGAATCTCAGCCGCAGCTCGACCGAACACAAAAGGATCTCCACTTTTGAGCCGAACCACCTGCTTCCCCGACTGACAGAGCCGCACTAGCAGCTGATTGATTTCAGCTTGAGGCGTACTCGGCGCTCCACCGCGTTTACCCACGTGCCACTGCTCGCAGGTCACCGAAATCTCTTGCAGCAGCGAGCTATCGACTAGCGCATCGTAAACCAGGGCATCTGCCTGATTTAACAGCTGCTGGCCGCGTACGGTAAGGCAACTGAGGTTACCCGGCCCCGCACCAAGAAGATAAACAGTGCCAGTGCTTGATTGAGCATTAGACATGGTTTGCTTTTAAGCCTATCTAGTCCACGATTCTATTTTGTGGGATGGTGGGCATCCGTGCTCAACCAGTCAGCATTTAATGGACGGGCATACAGGCCAAAGTGATTAGCAACAGGGCGTAGATTCATAGGAATGCGGGCTTGAAAGGGCGCATTCAGTACGACTGGTTGGCCTATATTTTCTATTGCTAGCGTAGAAGATCCACCCCCGTCTAAGTTAAGCGCTCGGTCAGCCCCTAGCTCAATCAAAAACGACCCTAGCTCGGCTAGAGTGATGCCCTCGCTGTAGCCAGCTTGTCTGCCATCTACTACCACCATCCATAGCGTTGTAGATTGCCTGTCAACTGCAACAACGGTTCGAGGTAGCGAGGCAACATCGTTACCTTGCAAAATGACAACCCCACCATCGTATAGCTCACCGTTTTTTACAAACTGAATATCTCCGGCGATACCCTGCTGAGTGTTAGGTGGACAGTCCTGCTCGGTGATACGAATGTCTTGATTGCTAATGATGCAGAGTGCGGCCCAGCCTTCTTCAGCGCTGGAGTAGCGATCGCCATTAGAAATTCCTACGCCCATCGTACTTGCACCATCACCTACTCGAGGATAGTAGTTTAGGGGCGATCGCACCTCATGCGGAAAAAAGAAGCTGCCATTAACAGCCACCTGCACGTCATAACGCGCTAAGAAACCAGGAACCGTGTCAGCCGTGTTTTCTAATGCTTCATTGTCAGGCCCACGGCTAGGCTGTGGTGGACTAACCAAAAAACCGATGCCGGGTGCAGTCAAATCTACTTGAACAACGTGCAATACGAGCGGGCGAGGACGATTACGGATATGACGCTCGTAGGTGACGCCCTGAAATATATCTTGTGAAGCTGGTTTTCTATCTGGCCTAGTAGCAAGCCGGTAGCCATAGAACAAGCCCGCGATCGCGGCTACAGAACCTACGCTAGCTGAAAAAGTAAATGCAGCTTTGACAATTGCCTTAATGATTTGGTGTCTCACAGGTATCGTAAGGATAGTTGAACGCTATGGCTGTAGCGGATTTGCATAGATGCCTAGATGATTGGCGACAGGCCTCAGGTTGGTGGGTACGCGGGCCTGAATGGGTGAGTTGAGAACCATAGCCTTCTTGCCTGAAGCTACCGCTAATGTAGACGAGCCACCACCATCAAAGTTCAACGCTTCGTGCGCGCCCATAGCGATAAGTTCCGCAGCAAGTTCTGCAATCGTAATGCCTTCGCTGTAGCCCTTTTGACGACCGTCTACAGTGACTAGCCACATCGTTTTATGCGATTTATCTAAGGCGACGACCGTGCGAGGAAACAGCTCGCCGTAGTCGGTATCGGGTACGAGCTGAGCATTTTTGAGGAAGTAGCGATCGCCCGCCCAAGCCTGCATCGTATCGTCAGGACAGTCACCCCCTTCAGAAATCGATATTGCCTGCGTGCTGACAACGCACAGAGCGGGCCAGTCGGGTTCGACAGCAGAATAGCGATCGCCGTCAGAAATTGCTAGGCCCACTACATTCACCCCTTCACCGACCAACGGCGCATAGTCAAAAGGGTGATGTACATGCATCGGGTAGAAAAAGTTAGCGTTGATGGCCACCTGTGCGCCCTGCTTTTGTAAAAAGCCCGGTACCGTATCGGCCAAAGTCTCTTTACCGCTTGGATCGTTTCCTTGCGGCGTCGCAATAAACTCAATTCCTGGCGCGGTTAAATCAATCGAGACCACATGGAACATCAAAGGCCGGGGTGATTGACGCGCGTAGCGTTCGTATCTAACGCCTTCAAAGAGCGGTTTTACCACCGAGGTACGAACAGGCCTTTTGAGCAAATGGAAACCGTAGGCTAGCGCGATCGCCGCCACCAAGCCACCCAAAGCAGCCGCTGAGACTTTAAGACCAATTTTGAGCGTGGAAAACAGTGACTTCATTTGTATCTGTTGCGAAAGGAAGTGTGTAGTTGCATGTAGCCAGATGAAGAATCTTTTTCTCTATTCAGCAGCCACAGTAAAACCAGCTAAAGTAAAGATGTTCAAGAAAAGCACTGCCTTTCACCTCTAACGCATTGCTACTCGTCCAAAAGACTTGAAAAGAGACTTGAACGTCAGAGTCCTGTTGTTCAGCTACGATTCATTGAAAGCGGCCAGCCCTCTACAGATACAGCCTTTAACCGACGCTTTCCTAACCGAACGAGCTTTGTAAGAGATACCTTCCTGTCGGGTCGCTCAAACAAGCAACAGGTTCATCTTCACTAATTTTTACAAAGGAGTCTATCTTTTTACGCTGCGGTTTTTGCACCGTAAAAGTCTGACGCAACACTCATTGCAGCCTCAGCAAAGTCAAGAAAAACGGCACGCTGCCCTAGCAATAGGCATTGGTGCCGCACGAGCTTGACGAACCAACGATGTTTTAGGAGACTTAGGCCATGACATTTTTCCAAACACTCAATAGCGTTTTTGTTTATTTGGCTGAAGGGGTCTATCGAATTTTTAGTCCTCATGATGATGCGTATCCAGCGACAGGCTTGCAGCCCTATAGCGGCGTTCCCTATTCCAAGCGATTTGACGTTTGGTAGATTCTCACAGCAGATGAGATAGTTTTATCAACCGTTGTTTAACGAGGAGAAGGCCGAGCATTCAGCTCCGACAATTCTCGATTTTCACAAGCTCTACTAAAAGGCAGGCAAAGAACATTCTTTGCCTGCCTTTCACTTGTTCTGAGGCAGAAGCTTAAGCGGCGTTCGCGATCTCAGCGCTATCCTTAGCCTGCTTCTTTTCCAAAGCCATTTCGTCTACTACCAAAGCAGAAAGCGCCGGAATAGAATCGTCGCCAGTAATTAAACGAGCGCCGCGCTGGTTAGTGAAATAGTGCCAACCCCACTGCAACATAACGAGTAGCTTGTTATCGAACTCAATTAGATAGTAAATATGGACGAAGATCCAGATAATCCAGGCGGGGAAGCCGGAGAGATTAGCAAAGCCCAGGCTAGCAACGGCCTCATTGCGACCAATCACAGCAAGACTACCTTTGTCCTTATAGTCGAAGTTACTAACGAATTTGTTTTCGACGCGTTTTTGAATAGAGTCTGCTAGGTACTCACCTTGCTGCATGGCAGTAGAGGCAGTACCTGGCACAGGGCCGTCGTTGTTATGAGCGTAGTGTGCCAGGTCGCCTGCGATAAAAATGTTTGGACAGCCTGGAACGCTCAGGTCAGGCTCGACAATGATGCGGCCAATGCGATCTAGCTCTGCACCGGTTTTTTCAGCGATCGCCTTCCCCATCGGTGAGGCCTTAATACCTGCCGCCCAAAGCACCGTAAATGCCTGAACTTTCTCTTCAGTATCGCCACTTTTGAGCGTAACAATATCGCCTTCAATGTTGGTCACCAGCGTTTGAGTCCGAACTTCAACGCCTAGCTTTTCCAGTGATTTTTTTGCAGCGACAGAAAGGTCATTGGGGTAAGGCGGCAGCACTCTATCCATGCCTTCTAGCAAAACCACCTTAGTTTCACCAGGGTTAATGCTGCGGAAGTCTTCGCGGAGGGTTTCGTAGGCAAGTTCAGCGATCGCCCCCGAAAGCTCCACGCCCGTTGGCCCGCCGCCCACGATAAAGAAGGTTAGCAGCGCCTCACGACGCGCTGGGTCAGTTTCAGTTTCAGCTGCTTCAAACGCGAGGAAAATGCGACGACGAACCTCAAGCGCGTCTTCAATGGTCTTCATGCCGGGTGCGATCGCCGACCACTCATCCTTACCGAAATAATGATGGCTAGATCCTGTTGCCACAATCAGGCTGTCGTAGCCTACCGCTTCGCCACTTCGCAGCTGAACTTCGTTCGTACCAGGATTGATACCAATCACCTCGCCCATCAGCACCTGCACATTCTTTTGCTTGCTCAAAATGGCGCGCAGGGGTGAGGAAATATCACCAGCCGACAAACCACCCGTCGCCACCTGATACAGCAGCGGCTGAAAGAGATGGAAGTTGCGCTTGTCAATTAAAGTGACTTTGACGTTCGCTTTGCCAAGTGCTTTGGCTGCATACAGTCCGCCAAAGCCGCCACCGACAATGACAACATGATGAGCAGAGGTGTTGTCAGCTGTAGTCGTGATGGGCTTCTTTTGGAGAACTGCTGTCATAGTTAGTAACCAATGATTATGTAACTTAATTAAAGTTTATAACTCTAGTGCCTTATTTTTCCAGTCTTGGGTAGGACACTTCATCGAAAGTTGTCAGGCGATCGCTGACGTTAATTTATTTATCAATGTGCCCGCTAATGTTGACGCCTATCAAACATTTTTGCTGTGACGATCACTACAACTTTTAAAAGTGAAGGGGCCGTGCGCAATATGTGGAGTTTGGTAGCTTATTTATCAGATACGATGCTGAGAAATTGTAGAGTTTAGACAGCTGCATTCAATCGACAGCAGCGTGAGGAGATAGCATATCCATGGGGCTTATTGTTCAAAAGTACGGCGGTACTTCCGTCGGTAGCGTAGAGCGCATTCAAGCCGTTGCAGAGCGCATTCACAAAACCGCCATAGCCGGAAATTCTGTGATTGTGGTGGTCTCAGCGATGGGCAAAAGTACCGATAGCCTAGTACAGCTCGCTACCGAAATTTCTAGCAATCCTAGCCGTCGCGAAATGGATATGCTGCTCTCAACCGGTGAGCAGGTGACCATTGCGCTGTTGAGTATGGCGCTGCACGAACGCGGGCAAGCAGCCATTTCGCTAACCGGGGCGCAGGTTGGCATCGTCACAGAAGCAGAGCACAGTCGCGCTCGCATTTTAGAAATTAAAACTGACCGCTTGGAGAGACATCTAGAAGAAGGCAAAGTTATTGTTGTAGCCGGGTTTCAGGGCACGAGCCGGAATGATGACCAGAGCAGCGATCTAGAAATTACAACGCTGGGACGCGGCGGGTCTGACACGTCAGCAGTGGCGCTAGCGGCAGCCATGCGGGCAGAGAAATGTGAAATCTACACCGATGTGCCAGGTATTTTGACCTCTGATCCGCGAGTAGTGCCTGACGCGCAGCTTATGGATGAGATTACCTGCGATGAGATGCTGGAGTTGGCCAGCTTAGGGGCAAGCGTACTGCACCCTCGGGCCGTAGAGATTGCTCGCAACTACGGCATTATGCTCGTCGTACGCTCTAGTTGGACAGATCAGCCAGGAACCCGGGTGACCTCGCCCGCGCCACAGCCCAGAGCCTTAGAAGGTTTGGAGCTGGGCAATCCAGTAGACGCCGTTGAGTTTGATACGAATCAGGCGAAGGTGGCGCTGCTGCGGGTGCCAGATAAGCCAGGTGTGGCCGCGCAGCTATTTGGTGAGCTGGCCGGACAGGCGCTGAATGTGGATTTGATTATCCAATCTATTCACGAAGGCAACTCTAACGATATTGCCTTTACGGTACATAGCAAGTCGCTGGCGCAGGCGACGAGCGTAGCTGAGCACATTGCGCCAACGCTGCGGTCGCGCCTCACGTCAACAGACGAAGCCGAAGTTCAAACCTCTGACAATATCGCCAAAATCAGCATTGCTGGCGCTGGCATGATTGGCCGTCCGGGCGTAGCGGCGGGTATGTTTTCAGCGCTGGCCGCAGCAAAGGTCAATATCCAGATGATTTCGACCTCGGAAGTAAAGGTAAGCTGTACGGTCGCTGGTGAGGATTGCGATCGCGCCATAGCCACCCTCTGCAAACACTTTGACGTATCCAACTCACCGGCTAGACTCGATCAGGCCCGCAGCATTCCTAGCGACTTACCTTCTATTCGAGGCGCAGCCCTAGATCTTGAGCAGGCTCAACTCGCTATCCGCTACGTTCCTGATAAGCCAGGACTCGCCGCCCGCATCTTTCAAATTTTGGCCGACCGAGGCATTAGCGTAGATATGATTATTCAGTCCCAGCGCAGCCGTCCGCACAAGGGACAAATGACGCGAGATATTGCCTGTACGGTAGGAGAAGCCGAAGCGGATCTGGCCAAAGAGGTGCTGCAATCAGCCGCCGCTGAGCTGAGATATGGAGAGGTGTGGGTAAATGGGGCGATCGCAAAAGTCAGCGTAGTGGGCATTGGCATGATCCACCGCCCAGGCATCGCCGCTGCTATGTTCCAGTCCTTAGCCGCCGCAGGCATCAACATTCAAATGATTGCCACCTCAGAAATCAAGATTAGCTGCGTTGTTAATCAAGAGCAGGGCGTAGAGGCGCTTAGAGTCGTGCATTCTGCCTTTGGATTAGCAGGCACACAGGTCGTTGAGGTACCCGCGTGATGAGTCAGGATACTGCTGTTTTTATAGGGAGTGTTGCGCTGCTATTTGGCTATCTAGTCTTTTCAGCCAAAACGGAGATGGGAACAAAGATAGATATTCGATGGCCCTGGCGAAAATGATCGGAATTTTATCAACTTCTTTCAAGCAGGGATCTGAATCGTGAACTCCGTACCCGTTCCAATTTGAGACTGGCAGCTTAGGGAGCCTTTGTGTTTGTCATGGATAATCTGGTGGCTGATAGATAGACCTAGCCCCGTGCCTTTGCCAGCGGGCTTCGTCGTAAAAAAAGGATTGAATAGCCGCGCTTGGACTGTTTCACTCATGCCATAGCCGTTGTCGCGGATACGAATAATGATCGACCGATCTATCTGCTCGGTGGTTATTGTGATCTGAGGCTGGTAGTTTTCTGAAAACGAGGCGATCGCCTCTCGCCGCCGCTCATCCACTGCATCAATCGCATTTGCAATCAGGTTCATCGAGCCGAGAAAAGTTACGTAGGGAGCGGACAATGTTCGTAATTCGATGAGTCCCCATCTCCATAGACTGCAACACTTTAGGAACATCTTCTTGCAGATACTCCAAGTCAATATCGCGAGCAAGCGATTGAATCGTCTCAGAAGGCGTAGAGTACTGCTGCTGATAGGCATCTAGCAATCTGCTCAAATCTTCGATATATCCGCGAAGATGCGCAATGTTTCCTTGAACAAATCCGATTGGATTGTTAACTTCGTGAGCAAGCCCTGCCACTAGCTGTCCCAGGCTCGCCATCTTCTCGGACTAAGCAAGCTGTACCTGAGCCGCTTGGAGCCTGAGCTGATTTTGAACTCTTGCGATCACTTCTTCTACCTGAAAAGGCTTTGTAATATAGTCCACGCCGCCTACGGCAAAAGCTTTTACCTTATCAAGTGCATCATCTAGTGCGCTGATAAAGATAATGGGGATATGCCGAGTACGCGCATCTGCTTTGAGCCGCTGACACACCTCGTAACCGTTGATATCTGGCATCTGAATATCTAATAGAATGAGATCAGGCAGTTCATCTGCGGCGATCGCCTTCATCGCCGTTGTGCCGTTCTTCGCACAGCGAATTTCATAGCGTGACGAAGACAGCGTTGAAGACAACACCCGCAGGTTATCTGGCGAATCATTCACAATTAAAACCGTCGCCCGTCCATCTAAAGGATGGCTTATAGAAGAAGGGCTCTCCAGATCGTCTTGTTGATTAAGTAAGGCAGGATTGCTAGTCGCGTACATCATGGATTGAGCTTTATCAAAGAAATTAGCTATTAGGAATCGGCGCTAGCAGCAGTGATGCCATTGGTGTCGTACGCTATCTATGTCATACGGCAGCAGGTCGCTTAAGCGCATTTTCAGCAAACGCTTCTACCTGGTCAAAGTCAAAGTTATTTACTTTCTCAGAAATCACCTGGCTCAAGTAGCTATACTCCTCAGGAATTTGAGCCAGTAGCGCAAAAATCTCTTTCTCTTTTAGCTGAGCCGCTGCTCGAAGAAGCTGTTCATTCCAGGTATCTGACATAGACAGCATCGCGGCATCAATCGCCGCCGCGTCAGCCTTCATCAAACTGCATTTGCTGAATGTGAGATGAGGCGAGGCGATCGCTTGAGCTATCAGGTAAGGCAGCAGGAGTCTTATCGACCGCAGCCACTTTGCTATCAACCGTTAGCGGCACCGAGCCTTCTTTTGTAAACTTCAGCGCATTGCTCAGTAAGTTAAGCAGCACCTGTCTGAGCTTTCTCTCATCGGAATAAATGTAGCGAGGCAGGCTGTCAGCACGATTAAAGACGAGCAAAATGCCCTGCGCCTGGGCCTTCAGCTGTAGCATATCCTCTAGAGTTTCTAGCATGTAGTACAGATCAAAGCTGCGCTGATTGAGTTCAATCCGCCCAGACTCAATTTTGGTCTACCGAGCACTTGAGCAAAGCCTAAGATTGCGTTGAGTGGAGTGCTTAGCTCACGGCTCATGTTTGCTAAGAAAAAGCTTTTAGCTCGGTTGGCGCTATCGGCAGTTTCTTTTGCGGCTTCAGCAACTTGCTTGGCCAAATCTAGCTCCTGAGTACGCTGATTGAGCGTTGAAAAGGTTTGATTGATAGTGTTAGCAAGCTCAGAAAGTTCATCTTTACCTGGGAGCTGAATGGCGCGATCGCCTTGCGCTACAACATCATTTACCTGATGACTCAAACTTTCGAGGCGAGACAAAATTAGCCTGCGCAGCAACAGCAGCGTCAGCCCGCAAAAGGTAAGTCCAACGATTACTGTTGACCACAGATAGTATCTAAGCGTGGTTTGCCCTTTTGCATAAATATCTCGATCCATACTGGTCTTTAGCAGCAAGACCGGTTGATCTGAGATATCGGAAATTAACGTATAGCCTGCAATCTGAAACCTGCTTAAAACGTTCACAGCAGACAGGCTATCCGATTGCATCGCCTCAGTTTGTGCCTCACTTACATCTTCTGGAAGATTCTGACTGCCATAGGCAAACGTCTCAACAGGCAACCGCATCGTTTCCGATAGCATAGCCATGCTTACTCTCATTCAAGAATTGACCCATCACAAGCGTTCCTCTAGAGGGCTCTTCTCCTTCGTTCGCGTGAGTAGGTTTGATGGAGACTAGGACAGGTTGCTCATCAAAAAGCAGAGCACCCGTAATGCCTCTACGCTGGTCGGCTAGTTTGATCTAAGTTGCATAAGGCGTCAGACCAGCAACCATGTCTGGAGGGAGAGAGACATTCGCTTCTGTTTCAGGATCTAATGGTTGCAGAAGAGTGTTAGGAAGCTTCGCAAGGCTTGATAAACAATAGATGAATGTATTGTTCGTATGAAGGATATACCGTGAAGCGAACTGTAGCCAAAGCTAGATAGAATTAAGATGAGACTGTCTTCCGTGCATACACCGCATGCCTTCACCGCTATCTAATGGCTCCGGCCCAAATTCAGGGCCCTCGGCAGACGAGGGAAAAACGGATGCGGCGGTGTATGCAGCGGTTCAGCAAGGCGATTCGCAGGCACTAGGTACTTTGTACAGCCGTCACGCAGGGCTAGTGTACGGCATTAGCCTTAAGGTGTTAGGCAATACGCAGGCAGCTGAGGATCTGACGCAAGATATTTTTGTGACGCTAGCGAGTACCCAACGCTACAACCCAGAGAGGGGATCGCTGCGGACTTATCTGGCGGTTTTGACGCGATCGCGTGCAATAGATCGCCTGCGCTCAAAAGGCGCAGCTCACCGCAAGGTCAACCGGCTACAGGCTCACCAAAACCTTTCGCCCTTGAGCAACGTACCGTTAGAGAAGGTTAGTCAGAACGAGCAAAACGGCGTGCTACGAGCAGCACTAGACCAGCTATCCCAATCAGAACAGCAGGTACTTACCATGATGTACTTTGAGGGGCTAAGTCAATCGGCGATCGCGCAAAGCTTAGACATTCCATTGGGCACTGTAAAGACAAGATCGCGCAGAGGCCTTATAAAGCTGCGTCAGCTCTTAGCCGATCCAGTACCTATAGAAGAAGCCATAGAGTAAGCTCCTCAATCTCAAGACTAAGCTAATCGTCAGTTAGTATTCGTGCATCTCTCCACATAATTTCGGTGAAACGACGAGTCCATGGGTCAATCAGCGCCAACAGACCAAATTTCGTTATTGCTCGCGGGCTATGTACTCGGCACACTAGATGCTGCTGAGGCAGAGATGTTTGCGCAAATGGTAATTGAAGATCCAACCTTAATAGAACAGGTTGATCAGATGCAGCAGGTACTAGAAAGTGCCTACGACATGCCAGAACTCGCGCCGCCACCTCAGCTAAAAGAGAAAGTTTTAGCAGCTGTATTGAAGTCTGAACCACCAATCAGTTTAGAGTCTACACCATCAGAACCTATCGGTGTAGCACCTGCTTTTGAACGGCGTTCTTTTATCCGAACACCTTACTCACTAAAAGCCGTAGCGATCGCGCTCCTTACGGCCTTAGGATTAAGCACGTTTTTCAACTACATGCTGTGGCGATCGCTCAAACAACAAGTTGTCATCACCCCAGTTCTCCCCCCACAAGAACAAGCCGCTCGTCCGCTTACTTTCCAGCTTTCCAGCACCGAATCATCGCAGTCAGGCACCGCAGAAGTATCGGTCAATCCAGATACACTCACTGCCAAGCTCAACACATCGCAGCTGCCAAACATTGCCCCTGACGAAGTGTACGTGCTGTGGACAGTTCTCAAGCCAGAAGCGCCCTTTACCACCGATGCTAAAGGCGCTATTTTAACTGCGACATTTGAAGTTGACGAGCAAGGAGGTGTGAGCAAGGCGCTGAGCGTACCTACCGTATTTCAACAGCCTGAATTCATTGCAGCATTAGGTATTACCGTGGAGCCAGCCGCATCGCCACAAGACCATACGGGCGCACCTATCCTGCTATCGCCCATATAGAGAGCGTTTTCTCAATTTTCGCTTAAACGTCCGCGCAAGCCCATGAGTTATAGCTATGGAGGGATATCTACACTCGCAGCTAGCCGCTAAACTTGCGATATTGAATATGTCGGAGTGGCTGAGCAAAAAACGGTTCTGCTAGGTCACGCACAGAAGTTTTCACAAGCCCCAATCGCAGGCAGCTCCCATGGACAACAAAAATTTGATTGAATCATTCTATAGCTGGTATCGCAACGCGCTCCGTCATCCTAAGTGGCGCTGGGCAATCATACTGGGTACAGCTTTTTATCTCGTGAGCCCTATCGATATCTCGCCTGACTTCATTCCATTTATTGGTTGGTTAGATGACGGATTGCTGGCGACTTTGCTCGTTACAGAACTCTCTTCTTTGATGATGGGCTACCTGAGTGGCCGCAAGGAAGAGAGCGTAGATAACGCGGTCGTGACAGAAGATGGCACCGTAATTGACGTTGAAGCTAGCTAAATCTGTTCTTTAAGTTGATAGCGTTAGATTAGTAAAAAGAGAGTGTTAATGAGGTTCTTGTAAGAGAGGTTCATTGGCACTCTTTTTGACTTTTAAAAATTAAGACTATCCGTCAGACTTAGGCGGTGCAACGGGTACAGACTCAGGTGTAGGCGACGGCTGAGAGATATCAGCTTCATCTTGTTCAACTGGCTTAATCTCTACCTGATTTTCTTCTTCGGAAGCTTCTATCGCAGCAGGTTCTTCAATTGGAGCGTTCACCGGAGCCCAGGTACCGATGTCCCAAGTGCTGGTATCCCAAGGCGTTGGGTCTAGTCCGGCAATGCGATCGCTCACCCCATTCGTCACCGCCCGCCGCACTAACGGAATTACCACATAGTCCTGCATCAAAATAGTGTTCAGCCGTTGAAACAGCTGCGCCCTTTTATCACTATCTAGTTCCTTACTCGCCTCCTCCCATACTTTGTCGTACTCAGGATTGCAATAGCGGCCATTGTTAGGCTTTTGCCACTGGTTTTTCTTCGAGGCAATCTCGTCACACAGCCACCAGCTCATATAAATCGCAGGATCGGGCGTATCGCTGCCCGTGTTGTACTCCTGCATGTCAGCGTAAAAATGATTGAGGCTACGCGTTTGAGAAGGGTCGGCTGAAAAGAAATCCTCGGCTAAAACACGGCGGATATCAACATCAATGCCCACCGCTTTTAAGTTCTCTTGAATCATCAGCTGCGTTTGCTGACGCACCGGATTAATCGGCGTTTGAAACACAACGCGCATTTCCTCACCGTCTTTATCGCGGATGCCGTTATCGTTAGTATCTACCCAACCCGCCTTATCTAAAAGCTCATTCGCGCGAGCGGGAGAGTAGCGATAGAAAATACTGGAATTAGCGTACTGTTCAGGAAAAGGTAGCAGCTGGTTGGTGCGCTGGCCCGCGTTTCCGTAAACTTCATTGGCGATCGCATCTCTATCAATCGCATAGTCAATCGCCCGCCGCACCTCAACCTCACTCAAAAACGGATGCGGATTCTCCACGCTAGACCGTTCACCATCCTCAGTCTCCTTGTTCGGATCAGTCGGATTTAGCATGAGCCGCTCTACATAAGCGCCAAACGTTGCAAACACACGCCCAGCGCCGCCACCAACTAAAGACAAACGATCCTCAATGCTAAGCTGCACATCATGCGCAAAATCAGCATCGCCATCACGCAACACACGCTTTGCAGCCACGTAAGGCGTCACCCCACCCTCTAGCTCCACTAATTTAAAGGGCGGCAGTCCATCTCGAAACTGTTCATTGGCAGCGAACGTCCACAGCCCATCAATAATGGCAATAAAGCGAAAAGGGCCAGTCCCCACAGGCTGCAAATTCGCCGGAGCGCTGCGAGCACCAATCCCCCTCGTGCCTTCAAATACATGCTTCGGCAAAATCATCCCGTTTTGCCCCGTGAAAGGCAGCGCCCAGGAAGGATTAGGCTCTTTAAACGTAATTTTTACCGTCAGCGGATCAACCGCTTCTACTGTCTTAATAGCCTCGTAATACTTTGCAGTCACCGCTGCGACCTTAGGATCGCTTACGAACTCATAGGTAAAAACAACGTCCGCTGCCGTAAAAGGCTGACCATCTGACCAGCGAACATCCGGCTTTAGTCGCCAGGTTACCGTACGACCATCTGCCGAAATTCCACCGTTTTCAGGCGTTGGCACCAGCGCAGCGAGCACCGGCAACACATCTCCATTCGGCTCGTAAGTCGCCAGTGGTTCGTAGACAATTCTGGCCGCCTCAAAGTCTTGAAAGCCGCTGGCCAAGTGAGGATTCAACGTCGTTGGAATACGGCTATAGAGAAGCTTGAGAACGTACTCGCTACGAACATCTTCTAAATTAGCCTGTTCTCTTGTTTTATTGAGTGTAAAAGGTTCGCGAGTATCTTCCGCAGCTGTCGTATCGGTTGGCCTAGACTGACAGCCAGACAGCGCTAACAGCCCAGCCAAAGAAACAGCCAAAGGAATTGCCAAAGGAACTGGCAGAAGAATTGAAGAAAACGAAAGTTTCATCGCGAGCTATGCACCAAAAAGGTCTTGTATTTTATACGTTTTGATATTTTCAGGGCGTTTTTACCCTATCAGCCATTGTCAGACAAAAAAGGCAAAAACTTCGCAATTGGATCAGGTATAGTCTCACCGCGCCGCCGCGCCCAATACTCACTCAAAAAGTGAATTTGTCTAAGTCCAACAATTAAGTTCAATCCTGGAATGACTATCCACCAACAAACCAGGGGCGGCTTTAAGCCTTCAGCAACATAGAGCCGATTCACTTCTCTATACAGCCGAAACTGCACAATATAAATCCACAGCACGCCTGAAAAAGCGAGCCAGCCAAACCAGCTCGGCACATCAGGATCAAACTTGGCTAGCGCCAGTGGAATTGCAATACCCAAAACAAAAGGAATGATACAGAGCGCACCAGACCAGACGTCTGACAAAGCGCCTGATAAAACACCCGAATCTCCATCAGATTGTTGTTTGGCGTAGGCCTTTAGCTCGTCTTGAATCATCCATTTGTAGTAGCCGTAGTACAGCAGCCCAGAGGCGACTGAGCGGAGGATGACGCTGGTGAGCGATCGCGGTTTCCCAACAGCAGGCACAGGCGAAGAAGTTACAGTCATAGAGGTGTTAGCACAGGAGAAAATCGCAAAAGTTTTTGTATCCTAACGCGAGTTTAGGCCGCACGTTTTATCTATCGATCCATTCTTGGGCACTAAATTATCCTGACCCATGTGAGCATTTGAGTATTAATAAGTGGTAGATGCACCCTGATGTTTCCTCAGCGCTCTCAATTAAAGGATGGAGTCTTTTGACACCACCTTGAACAAAAAGAGCGCTGGGGGATTTTTTTGTCTATTTTTAAAGCGATAGAGCGCGCGCCAGCCTTCTTCTCGTTATTTTGCCTATTTTTTTAGGCCTTTGCAGTATTTGTCCTGAACGCAACGACCTGATTGGAATAGTTAAGTGGTAGATGCACCCTGACCGTTCCCTGATGCTTTTTCGAGCATTAGGGAATTTTTTTGTCTACTTTTTCTAGCGATAGGGGCTTGTCCCTAAAAAAAGGGCGCTAACTTAATAGCCCCCTTTTTAGCAGTTCAATTTTCAGCAGCTAGTCAATTACAAGCGATCGCTAGCTAGCCGTTTCTTCTGCGGGCGCATCATCGGGCGCATCTGCAATAGGAACCTCTGAAACCGGCTCAGTTACTTCAGTAGATTCAGTCTCAGTCGCTGCCGTCGCCTCAGTTGCTTCAGCAGTCGCTTCCCCCGCATCCGCTGATTCAGCTTCAGGCGTTTCAGGCACTTCAGGCACTTCAGGCTCAGCCACTTTTGCAGAAGGCTTTGGCCCACGCATCAAAGCAGGATTCATAGGGCCTCTAGGCGCATCGCTTTTACCGCGACCCTTACCGCCTTTGCGGCCTTTACCACCCTTATTGCGACCGCCGCGATCGTCGATATCGTCCATCCAGCTAACGGCTTTGCCTTCACTCTGGCTGCCACCTTGGCCGCCACCTTGGCTTTCGCTCTCGCCAGTGTCTTTGCGGTCAGCCTTTTTAATCGGTGGAGGAACGTTGCTCTTAGGCGCGGCTGTAGGCTCAGCCTGCTTTGCCGCCTCACGCTCGCTCTTTTTGATAGGACGCTCTGCCATCGATCTCTATGCCTTGTACGTAAATTGCCAACCAATGGTATCACGACCGACTTATGAGAAGCGATTAGCGACTAGGAGTTGGGTGGCCAGCCATCATCCACTTGAGGCAAAGAACTTTCATCACCGCTTTCACTGCCTAGCAAAGGAGTATCGCCATCGGAAGAGGCGTCAATTGTTTTGCTCACTTCACCGTTATCTAACACCGATTCAGGATCAAAGTTCAGGCCGAGCACATCAATCAGCGCATCTTCGTCAGAATTAAGCTGATAAAACGGCACCATCAGGTTAGAAAGCTTAGGCTCTAGCGCGTTGACAACGCCCAGAATCAAAAATGAGGACGGACGGCGACCGCCTTCTGGCGTACGGACAGAAGTCGTTGCCATCTGGACTTCTAGCCAAGTGCGGTTGGCGCGAAAGTAGTCCAGCCACTTGTCTCTAATAACCGACGTAAAGTTCTCGAAAAAGGCCATCTTTTAACCTGTAAGGAATCGTTCAAGCAAACCGAAACGGGGCGTTTGCCGTTAACGTTACGCATATAGCCCCAATATCGCAGCAATCTAACACCCTTCAGTCGTTATGACTAGACTATTGAGCAAATTATATTGATTAGTGTGAGCTAGAGCATGAGCTAGTCAAGACTTCAGCCATAGGCTCCATTTAAGAACGACCGATGGGGCTGCTAATTTCTAAGTCGCCGGTTTGGATGCCTTGGGTCGCGTCAAAAGCCGGGGTTCGATTGGCGTTAAAAGTTGCGATCGCCCGGTTCACCTCAGCCGCAATTTCCTCATGCGATTTAGTCACCACCGGATCGGCCTCCAGCAGCTGAAACTTGTAGAACAGCATCTTTGAAAAATCACCAAAGTTGCCCGATAGCACTTCAGAAGGCGCCAGATTAAGCGGCCCTGTTTCCATAATTTGCTCAATCAGCTGCGGGCTCAAAATCGCCTGAAACTGCTGAAGGTACGCCCAGGCAATTGAGCGCACTTCTGACTGTAATTCTTCTTTGCTGTTGTAGCTCGCTACCTGCTGCGCTAAAGCCACCCATTCGGGCGCGACCCATTGGCTCAGCGCTTTGTCTAGATCAAAGGTTCCAACCACTTTATTAACCAAAGCTCGCCCGCCCGATCGACTTAGAGAACCATCGTTTAGCGTGGCAATGACCGTTTGCACCAGGCTAATGATTTCACTGGCTTCCCAGTTCGCATCATCCGGTGCAAACTGCTGTAAGTAAGCGCTCAGGACATTATCAACCGTGACTTCTTGCTCGCGTAGCCAAACGGCAACCTGCTCTGCCAGCAGCTGCGAGGTAACATCAACCAGCGTAGCGTCCTTACCCACGCTTTGATAGGCTGCGATCGCCTCATCAATAAACCGCTCCAGCCGAGGATTCTCTACCTTCACCTCCACCAAATTTGCCACAATTGCCCCGATCACCGCCCGCAGCTCAAGGTCGCTATCTGGCTGACCGAAGGTAACGATGTAGGCTCTTAAAACGTTGAGCACTAGGCTCAGGTTTTTAATCGAAGAAGACTTTTCAGAAGGCACGGTAGGTGAGGAAGAAGGAACAGTAGAGCGGCTTGACTCAGGAGACTTTTTGGCACCGGAAAGGGTTCCGCCGGAAGCATTCGCCGGCGCTTCTGGCTTCACAGCAGGTGGCTGCGCCTTTTTACGGCGTCTAAATATATTGAAAAAGCGAAGAAACATCCGAAACATGGCTTATCCTAATCCCCTGATTTAACGCCACTAGCTGTCTAAAGCACTTGTTTCAAGCACCTAATCTGAAGCAATAAGCAATAGCCTACCAGCCCTCTCACGCTCAATTCACCCTTCAAGCACTTGCTCCGTAATTAATCGCACTCCGAATAGTCGCCGCCACTGACTGCGCCAAAGCGCGGTAATCATAGCCTCCTTCTAGCCCAAACATAGTGCGCGGTGTCATTTGCAAACAAACCTCTGTAAACCAGCTGTAGTCCTCAGGCTGCAAAGAAATGCCCGCCAGTGGATCGGCGGCCGTCGCATCGTAACCCGCGCTCACGATCATAAAGTCAGCATCAAAGTTTTCAAAAAACGGCTGCGCCTTCTTCGACCAAAGCGCCTGGTAGTCCGCCAGCTGACTCCCTTCGGGCATCGGTATATTCAAGACGTTGTTATGCATCCCTGTTTCCGAAGCAGCGCCGGTACCCGGATAGGCGGGCGACTGGTGGAAAGAGCAGTAGGCAATGTTGGGGTTATTTTCCACTAGCGACTGCGTACCGTTGCCGTGATGAACATCCCAGTCGAGAATGGCGACTCGGTTGACTTCAGCTAGATTTTTTAAGGCATAGTGGGCTGCGATCGCTCCGTTCGACAGCAAACAAAAGCCCATTCCCCGAGCATGCTCTGCATGGTGTCCCGGTGGCCTCACCAGCGCAAACGCAGGCGACCTGTGCGCGCTCACCCAGTCCACACCATCGAGCCAAGCTGCCACCGCCAGCAGCGCTAGGTCATAGCTTTGAGCGCTCATCACAGTATCGGCATCCACCAGGCCACCGCCTTTTTGAGCAAATGCCTTCAGCGCGCTCACATAGCTAGGCTCATGCACCTGATGGACATCAGGCAATACGTCTCTTTGAGATGGTTCAACCCAGCTAATTTTCTCTAGCCAAGCAGTATCTCTGTTGTCGCCTTCCAAGCGATTTGTCTCAGGCTTTTTCTCAGGCTTTTTAAGATACTCAACAACGGCTGCTAGGCGACCTGCATTTTCTGGATGCCCACCGCCCGTATCGTGACCGGCGAAGCGACTGCTATAAAAAACGGGAAACCGGCTTTCCATAAGGATTACAGAGATGCGAGAGATGAGCTATTGAGGCGCGATCGCCCCGGTTGAAAAGGGCTAAAACGTGATAGAATAACACTCTTAGTTAACGCTGATTTAAAGCTAGTTTTAAGACCCTACTGTGCCTTCTAAATTTCACACACTTTATTGAGTTCCTTCCGCCTGCATAGTCTACCTGTTTCATCCGTTTTCAAAGGTTCATTAAAAACGTTTTTTCTATAATTGTTTCACAGTCGTATCACCGTCTAAAACTACAGTTTGCAGCTCAACGAGTTGACATCAATCTGTTAAGAATAGACCTGCTTTAAAAGCTACAGCAAAAGTATTCTTTCAGGCGCTGTTTTGAGCTTCAATTCTACAGTTGAAACAATCGCTTAACCTGTCACCTTCCGTATTTCCCCGTAATTTTCTGGAGCTTTCTACATGAGTAGTCCTCAAGAGCGCATCGTACCCACAGACTTGCGCAATGAGATGTCAAGGTCTTACCTCGAGTACGCCATGAGCGTAATTGTAGGCAGAGCCCTCCCAGATGCCAGGGATGGCCTCAAGCCCGTACATCGGCGCATTCTGTACGCAATGCACGAACTAGGACTCACGGCCGATCGCCCCTTCAGAAAATGCGCCCGCGTCGTCGGTGAAGTCCTCGGTAAGTACCACCCTCACGGCGATACGGCGGTATACGACGCGCTCGTACGGATGGCTCAAGACTTCTCCATGCGCCACCCGCTGATTAACGGCCACGGTAACTTCGGCTCCATCGACAACGATCCGCCAGCGGCCATGAGGTACACAGAGTCGCGGCTTCAGGCGCTCACAGGCGCAGCGCTCCTACAGGATATTGAAGCCGAAACCGTTGACTTTGCCGACAACTTTGACGGCTCGCAGCAAGAGCCCGTCGTCCTGCCTGCCCGCATTCCGCAGCTGCTGATCAACGGCTCCTCGGGAATCGCAGTCGGCATGGCCACCAACATCCCGCCTCACAACCTAGGCGAGGTTATCAACGGTACTATCGCCCTAATCGATAACCCTGAACTCACCAGCATGGAGCTGATGGAGTACATTCCAGGGCCAGATTTTCCAACGGGCGCGCTAATTATGGGCACTCGTGGCATTCGCGAGTCCTACGCAACCGGTCGCGGCTCGGTCACCATGCGCGGCGTAGCCGCCATCGAAACGCAGGAAAACGTAGGTCGCCCTGACCGTGAAACCATCATCATTACAGAGCTGCCTTACCAGACGAACAAGGCCGCACTGATCGAAAAGATCGCGGATATGGTGAACGAGCGCCGCTTAGAAGGTATTTCTGACCTGCGAGACGAGAGCGACAGGGACGGTATGCGTATCGTCATCGAACTCAAGCGTGATGCCTATCCCCGCGTTGTCCTCAACAACCTATATAAGCAGACGCCGCTGCAAAACAACTTCGGCGTCAACATGCTGGGCCTGGTTAATGGTGAGCCTCAGCTGCTTACCCTACTCGACTTCCTTCAAGTCTTCCTCGACTTTCGCGTAGAGACGATTACCCGCCGCACCCGCTATCAGCTTCGTAAAGCCCAAGAGCGCGATCATCTCTTGCAGGGCTATCTCATTGCACTAGACAACCTAGATGCGGTCATCGCCCTCATTCGTGGCTCTGCTGATGCTACCGGCGCTAAAACAGAGCTGATAGAATCCTACGGATTTTCTGAAACGCAAGCGGATGCCATCCTGCAAATGCAGCTGCGGCGTCTCACGGCGTTAGAAGCAGAAAAAATTCAGCAGGAGCACGAAGCGCTGGTTGAAAAGATCGAAGACCTCGAAGACATTCTGGCGAACCGAGAGCGGATTCTAGCCATTATCAAAGAGGAAATTACGGCTATTCGTGATGCCCACGCCAATGAGCGCCGGACGCTACTTGAAGCCGACGAAAACGATCTTTCTGATATTTCACTGATTGCCAACGAGCAGGTCGCCATTTTGGTGACTGAGCAAGGCTACATCAAGCGAATGCTGGTAGACACCTTTGAAGCACAGAACCGAGCCACGCGAGGTAAGTCCGGCACCCGCATGAAAGACGACGATGGCATTGAGCACTTCTTCACTTGCTGTAGTCACGATCACGTCCTGTTCTTCACCGATAGAGGCGTTTCTTACTCGCTGCGGGCCTACCAGATCCCGGAAAGCTCGAGAACGGCCAAAGGCTATCCGCTGGTGCAGATGCTGCCAATTCCGAAAGAGGAAAAGGTCACTTCTGTGATTAGCGTCAGTGAATTTAGTGATGACGAGTATCTGGTGATGCTTACGCAGGGCGGCTTCGTGAAAAAGACGGCGCTTTCTGCTTTTAGCCGCATTCGTACGAACGGCCTGATCGCGATTTCACTCGAAGAAGGTGATGAGCTGAGATGGGTACGGCTGGCTCGGGCCGAAGACAGCATTCTAATCGGCTCGCAGCGCGGAATGACGATTCACTTTAAAACCGATCATTCACAGCTTAGACCTTTGGGCAGGCCGACGAAGGGCGTTAGGGCCATGTCTTTGCGGGATGGCGATCGCCTCATCAGCATGGACATTCTCTCCTCTCAAATTGTCGAAGCGATTGAAGCGGCGACTGCTGACGAAGAAGGTGAAGATATCACCGCCGATCAAGGCCCATGGGCGCTAGTGGTCTCAGCAGGAGGCCTTGGCAAGCGCGTGCCCGTCTCTAACTTTAGGCTGCAAAACCGGGCAGGAATGGGCCTTGTGGCCATGAAGTTCCGTAAGGACGACGACGAACTGGTGGCGCTGCGCATTGCCAGCGTTGATGACGAGCTGATGATTGTGAGCCAGCGCGGCATTATTATGCGGCAGGCGATCGCTGCGATCTCAATTCAGTCCCGGATGGCGACGGGCGTACAGCTGCAACGGTTGGATAGTGACGATGCGATCGCCGCTGTGGCCCTTGTGCCCAACATAGAAGAGGAGGAAGAAGATCTGCCTTCAGAAGAAATCGCTGAAGTCGTTGCAGATGTCATTGCCGAAACGCAGGTCATCACCGATCTAGAAGCGGCTGAAGCAGGAGAGGACACAGTATCTAGAGTCTCTGATACGCCTATTGATGAAATCGAGCAGGTTGATCAGAATGACGAAACGGAATAATGAGATCGGAAACTAGTACCTCTTAAAATCCGTCCTTCAGACTGAGATAAAAGTCAAAAGCCGTCAATCGCCAAAAAGGATGATTGGCGGCTTTTATATGTTCGCAACTACAAATCATTACATTTCTTACCGCTCAAGCCATTCTTTGCAGAAGAGGCTTGGTCAATGCAAAAACTTGACCGAAAGGAATCCCCCTCTCGGTAGGCGTCATCAGCACAGCAGCGAGTTAACCTCCCGTAACTGCGGAGCACAAAGGTTTGGCTTCTAAGCCAGTCGAGTTAGAAACGACTGTCGTTTAAGTCAGACCAAGCGCGTGATCCATATCACAAGTCAGACCTTCTGTAGGATCTTCATGGTAAATATACGGAAACGGCAGCGTTAAAAAGATTAGTCAATCGCAGCAGTTTTTTCTGCGGGTAGCGCTAATAGCTGTACCCTATGTCTAAATATCAACAAGTTCCGTTGATATATGATGCTAGCTCTGCTCAGAAACTTCACACGACGCAAATCAACACGACGTAAATCAAAATATGATTCATCTCATGCCACCCCCCGAAATGGGTAGTCGCTTAGTCGGGCTGGGCCTACCACCGACGATGGCGCAAACGACGGTAGAAACCATTGGTTTCGCCGCCATCTTAAACAACATCCTCTCCTTTGTCCCTAAGCTACTCGGTGCTCTTGTTGTCTTAATCGGCGGCCTTATCCTGGCATTCGCCGTTGCTTGGGTTATCAAAAGCCTGCTCAACAAAACCAGCATTGACGAACGCCTTGCCTCTGCAATTAGCGGCTCATCAAGCAACAATATCAACCTAGCTAAGTGGATTAGCAACAGCGTTTTTTGGATAATCGCGCTGCTGGCCCTAGTCGGGTTCCTGAATGCACTGGATCTAACGGTCGTCTCTGAGCCATTAGGCAACCTTATCGACACGGTGCTTCAGTACATCCCACGACTCATCAGCGCAGGCGTTTTGCTGCTGGTTGCTTGGGTTATTGCAACCGTGGTCAAAACCATTGTTAACCGGGTCTTTGAAGGCTTCAACCTAGACGACAAGCTCGCTGAGAACACAGGCGTAGATCCTAGAGAGAACTCTATTCGCATCCACGAAACCTTGGGCACTGCGCTCTACTGGTTCGTGTTTTTGCTGTTTTTGCCACCCGTGCTCAATGCGCTGGAGCTGAACGGCCTGCTTTCACCCGTTCAAAACCTGCTCGACCAGTTCTTGTCGGCAATTCCTAAAATTATCACCGCGCTCTTGATCTTCGGTGCAGGCTGGCTGCTTGCCAAGATTGTTCGGAGCATTGTGACAAATTTGCTCGCGGCTTCTGGCATTGATGGACTAGGGCACCGGGTTGGCTTAGCAAGAACACCTGCTTCCAGCGGTGGGCTTTCCCTCTCTGGCCTAGCAGGCACTATCGTCTATGTCTTAATTCTGATTCCAGTTGCGATCGCAGCGCTAGAACAGCTCAGCATTGACGCCATCTCAGACCCAGCTGTCAACATGCTCGGTCAGGTGCTTGACTTCATTCCACTGCTCATAGCAGCAGGCGTTGTTCTCACCGTGTTCTACTTCATCGGTCAGTTCGTCAGCGAACTCGTCACAGGCTTGCTCGAGAGCGTTGGCTTCAACAACGTCCTCGATATGCTGGGTCTACCTGAAGTCGGTGGCTCTAGAACACCCGTGCCACCCACTACACCCGTTGCGGACTTAGGTACACCGGGTGCCACGATGATTCAGCCACCCACTGATACATCAACACCCAAAACGCCTTCTGAAATAGCAGGCCTCATCACGTTGGTTGCGATTGTGCTCTTCGGCGCAGTCACTGCCACTGAAATTCTTCAGCTAGAGCAGCTCACGCTGATCGTTCGCGCTGTGATGGAAATTGCGGCTCAGGTGCTAGTCGGCGTCGTGATCTTCGCAATCGGCCTGTATGTGGCTAACCTTGCCTTCCGTCTCATCAAGAGCAGCGGTATTTCTGGCATGGTCGCACAAGCAGCTAGAGTCGTCATCCTCGTATTTGTCGGTGCGCTTGCACTCGCGCAAATGGGCGTTGCGCCAAACATTGTGAACCTTGCCTTTGGTTTGCTATTGGGCGCAGTCGCTGTCGCGATCGCAATCTCTTTTGGCCTCGGCGGCAGAGACGTTGCTGGCGAGCAGCTCAAAGAGTGGCTTGGCGAACTCAAAAAGTAAATGCAGCTCGTTTCTATAGCCCTACAAACGCTGTAGCGATATAGAACACTGAGTTAAAAGTAGCCCACCGTCAAAAGGAACCACTCCTTTGGCGGTGGGTTTCCTTTTGGCCATTGCTATACAATGGCCTCTGACATAACAATCGTTGATATGAAAAGCACAGAGCTAGCCAAATACATAGAAGCCACCGACGGTATGGGCAAACCCTGGCTACTCATTCAGCTTCGGCTCGCTAAGCTCAAAGAGCGTCGTCATGAGCTAACAACCGAAGAATTCAACGCACAGCTCGCTGAGCTCCACGCGGAGCTAATGAAGCTAGGCGAATGGTGGATAGGGCAAGAGAAAAACGTTTTCTAATCTCTCTATACGATCTCTTTTCCACCAATCCCTGTCAGTTTTAGCTAGCAACCAGCCCCAAAAAAGCGCATGAGTAAAGCCGCCGCTAATCGTAAAAACAACAGCTCGTCTGCCGCCGAGAATAAGGCCGAGAACAAAACAGCTGCTGAAAAGCCGCAGACCGGACAAAAGACTGAGGAAAAGTCTGAGCTAACATCCCAATCAGACTCAAAAAAGGCTACAAAATCAAGCAGTTCAACCCATAAAGACATTCGTCTCAGCGATAGCCAGTGGTATCTTAGCCGCGAGCTCAGCTGGTTAGAATTCAACCGCCGCGTCCTTCATGCAGCGCTAGACGAACGCACCCCGCTCTTAGAACGCCTCAAGTTTTTAGCCATATTTAGCTCCAACTTAGACGAGTACTTCATGGTGCGCGTTGCCGTTACCAAGCAGCAAATCGACGTTAATGTCAGCAAGCGAACGCCCGATGGACGGACGCCAACGGAGCAGCTGCGGGCTATTAGCGATCGCCTACGCCCGATGATTACGCAGATGCATCACTACTTCCAAACCGATCTGCGGCCCAAAATGCTCAAAGATGGCATCTGCCTACTGAGCTACCCCGACCTTACCCCAGAGCAAAGCGCCTACCTAGACACCTACTTCAACGAACAGGTCTTTCCTGTTCTCACCCCTCTCGCCGTAGACTCCGGCCATCCCTTCCCCTACATCTCTAACCTCAGTCTCAACCTCGCCGTAGAAATTCAAGACCAGGAGTCCGCAGAGCCTCATTTTGCGAGAGTTAAAGTGCCCAAGGTGCTGCCACGCTTTGTGCAGCTCCCCGAGAACCTAGAGCCCGACTTGGATGCTGTGGCTGACGATCAATCCTTTCCCTGGGTCGGCGTACCTATGGAACAGGTAATTGCGCACAATATTGCGGCCCTTTTCCCTGGCATGGAGATCAAAGACTGCCACTCTTTTCGCATTACCCGCAACGCCGATCTATCGGTTGAAGAAGACGAAGCAGACGATCTGATGCTAGCCATCGAACAAGAGCTACGTAAGCGCAGGCTCGGTGGCTCTGTCGTCAGAATGGAGCTAGAAGCTGGCATGAACCCGGTCATGCGCTCTACGCTCATGAATGAGCTGAAGATTCAGGAAGAGGATGTCTATGAAGTAGAAGGCCCGCTTGGTCTAGCCGATTTGATGAGCCTGATGAGCTTACCGCTACCTGAGCTGAAAGATCCTCACTGGTCGCCGGTTACACCTTCATCTTGGAAAAATGTGGCTCATGCTGAGGGTGAAAGCGTATTTTCGTTAATTCGCAGGCGCGATCGCCTCGTCCACCATCCCTACCAAGCTTTCTCCGGCACCGTCCAAACCTTTATCACTCAAGCCGCCACTGATCCCAACGTACTCGCCATCAAAATGACGCTGTACCGCACCTCTGGCGACTCTCCCATTGTCAACGCCCTCATTAAAGCCGCCGAAAACGGCAAGCAGGTCGTCGCCCTCGTTGAACTCAAAGCCCGCTTCGACGAAGAAAATAACATCAACTGGGCGCGCACGCTTGAACGCTCGGGTGTCCACGTCGTCTACGGCCTCATGGGCCTAAAAACCCATACCAAAGTCGCTCTAGTCGTCCGCCGCGAAAAGGACATGATCCGCCGCTACGTTCACATCGGCACTGGCAACTACAACCCCAAAACTGCCAAGCTCTACACCGATTTAGGCCTGCTGAGCTGCCGCCCAGAACTAGGCACTGACCTCACAGACTTATTTAACTATCTCACGGGCTACTCGAGGCAGCAGTCGTACCAAAAGCTGCTGATTGCGCCCGTCAGCCTGCGCAGCCAAATGACCGAGTTTATCCGTCAAGAAGCAAGGCTCGCCAAAGAGGGTAAGCAGGGGCGCATCATCGTTAAAATGAACGCGCTAGTCGATCCTAAGATGATTGAAGAGCTTTACAAAGCCTCTCAAGCTGGCGTCGAAATAGACTTAATCGTTCGCGGCATCTGCTGCCTGCGACCGGGGATACCAGGCATTAGCGACAACATCAGAGTCACTAGCGTCATCGGACGATTTCTAGAGCACTCGCGAATCTTTTACTTTCAAAATGGCAGTGAGCAAAGCGGAGAAGCCGGTAGCAGCGGAGGCGATCGCTACTACATTGGTTCAGCCGACTGGATGCCACGCAACCTAGACAGACGCGTTGAAGCGTTAGTACCCATAGAAGATCCTACTTTAAAAAAGGAGCTATATGAGCTGTTAAAGATCTGCCTAGAAGACAATCGCAAGGCTTGGGAAATGCAGCCAGACGGCACCTACGTCCAGCGTCATCCGAAAAAAGGAGAGCCTAAGCGAGACACGCACAAAATTTTGATGAAACAGGCACTCAGTCGGCACTGAAGCCACAGCTCACCCATCTACCGAAAGTCGGCTAGTGCTCCGCCTATAGCGGAGCTTAGGGGGTGGTAAAAGCTAGGTGAGCACAGCGAACAATCTTGATCCTAAAAACACACACATTTCTTTTTAGAATGGTATCATTCAATGCATGTTGAACTTGACTTACACCTATCGACTGCGCCCTAGTCAGTCACAGATTCAGCTTTGCGAGGAATGGTTAGAAACCTCTCGCAGAGTATGGAATTATGCCTTGGCTGAGCGCAAAGATTGGTTCAAGTCTCGCGCCTGCTTGCGAGATAGATGCTCGCTCAAAAGTGAGTACATTATGTCTGCTGACGCTAAGCGTCCGACCTTTGCCAGTCAGTGCAAAGCGCTTACTCAAGCCAGAAAAGAGTCTGAATTCTTGGCCAATGCTAACGCTCAGATGTTGCAGCAAGTGCTGCGTAGGTTAGAAAAAGCGTTCGTCTCAATGTGGGAGCAGAAACATGGCTTCCCACGGTTCAAGAAGGGTGGTCGTCTCCGCTCACTGCTATTTCCACAGCTAGGCAAAAATCCTATGCAGGGTGATGCCGTCAAGCTGCCTGGAATTGGCAAGGTGCGGATGCGGATGTCTCGCCCTATCCCTGATGGGTTTGAACTCAAGCAAGCCCAAGTCGTAAAGAAAGCATCCGGCTGGTATGTGATGCTCACATTGCAGTCTGATGTTTCTGTTCCTGAGATTCAGCCACACGGCAGAGCTTTAGGGATAGACGTTGGATTACAGAGTTATCTAGCCACCTCTGACGGGCTGCTAGTTAGAAACCCTAGATTTTTCGTTTCGCTCCAACGCAAGCTGCGATTGCTGCAACAAAGAGCGAGCCGCAAAACGAAGGGGTCAAATAACTGGCGTAACGCTCATCAGAGAGTGGCAAGGCTGCATGAGCACATTCGCAACTGCCGTCAAGACTGGTTTTACAAGCTGGCTCACAGGCTGTGTGATGGCGTTGGCATGGTGTTCGCTGAAAAGTTGAACTTTAAGGCCTGGGCTAGCGGTCTGTTCTCAAAGCACACCCTTGATGCTGCGCACGGTGAATTCTTACGCATACTGTCATGGGTTTGTTGGAAACGTGGCGTTTTGTACCTTGAAGTGGATGCAAACGGCACCTCTCAAACGTGTCCTGTTTGCCAGACGCATACGGGTAAAAAAGAACTCTCAGAGCGAGTGCACTCCTGCCCTGAGTGTGGGTACGAAACCGATAGAGATATCGCAGCCGCGCAGGTTGTCATGCAGCGCGGCTGTGCAGCGGTGGGACGCACCGTCAAGATGCCTAGTTAGGGGTTAAGAGCTGTCTCCCCTGCGATCTAGGAATCTCCGTCTATACCCGTAGGGTTAGAGGGAGAGCGTCAATCAAACTTCTCAAGCTGATCTAGCTTCAGCCAAGCGTTCGGCGTCGGCACCCGGCCAAACTTCACTAGCGCATAGTCATCGCGAGTATCCAAAATTTCGCCCTTGGTATCAAACACATAGTTAGAGAGCCTGCGATCGCTCGCCTTAGCCTCTACGCTATTTTCAAACTTTTCACGCACCAAACGAACGAAATCCCCTTTCTTTACGGGCATAGCTCTACTCGCTTTTTATCTTTAGTAATGACTTGCTGCTCATTGTATCGTTACAAGCTGCCATCTAAACGTCTACATAACCGTCTATTTAATGGCTAAGCGCCGCCTATTTCTGACACTTTGGGCAGTAGTGAGCCGAACGCCCCGCTAAAGACAGCCGCACAATGTCAGCGCCACAGTTACGACAGGCTTCGCCTTCGCGGCCATACACCCAGGCCACGCCCCCATAGTTGCCGTTGGTGCCGTGCACGTCTCGAAAATCACTAAAGGTCGTTCCGCCTGATTCAATGCTGGTGGTAAGCACTTGAACAATAGCTTCATGGAGCTTGGCAATGCGTCTTTTGGTGAGGCGATCGCACACCACCTTAGGCCGAATGCCGCTCATAAACAGCGCCTCATCCGCATAAATATTGCCAATCCCTGCTACCAGCCGCTGGTCAAGCAGCGCATTCTTAATCGGCCGCTGTCTCCCTTTCAAAGAAGCCGCCAGATAGTCCACCGAAAACGCTTCAGAGAACGGCTCCGGCCCTAACCGTTGCAGCCCTGTCATAATCTCTTCAACAGGCCGATCCGGCGGCACCCACCACAGCCGACCAAAGGTTCGCTGGTCGACATAGCGCAGTTCGCGATCGCCATCAAAAAACAGCCGCACCCGGCAGTGCGTTTGCAGCGCTTCACCTTGATCTACCCAAAGCAGCTGCCCCGTCATTCGCAAATGAACGCCCAGCCATCCGGCCGGTTCCAGCAAACCTTTAGCATCAGCACGCTTCAGCTCACCTAACAAATACTTTCCCCGCCGGTGCCACGCTGCCAGCTGAACACCCGCCATTCCAGCTAAGAAATCATCCGTCAGCTCAGGAAACTCAATCGTTCGCGCCAGCCGAATATCGCCGCCTCGAATTGGTTGATTCAGCGACACCCGGTTCAACCCTTTGCGAACCGTCTCTACTTCAGGTAGCTCAGGCACTGCGCTTCTTGCTTTTAGCTTTAGGAGCAGGATGTCTGTACGGCTTATCGGCCGCGCTATCGTCAGCCTTGGTTGCGGTACTTGCTACAGCAGATTTTTGACTATTAGCAGTCTTACCATTTTGAGAACTGCTCTTTTGAGAACTGCTCTTTTGAGAACTGCTCTTTTGAGACGTATTGACTTGAGGCGATCGCTTACGTTCCGCCTTCTTCTCAGGCGCTTCTACTTCTACCAGCTCGGCCACTGCAAAATTATTCGTATTCACGCCCGAATAATTCACCTTACTAAAGCGCACCACCACCGGATATTTAATCCCGCTTTGGTCTACCGAAGCCACCAAACCAGTCTCTCTATACCAATAAGACTCGGGGCGAAGAATCCTAACCTTAGAGCCGCGCTGAACCATACAAACTTATCTTCTACTACATCAATTGCCAGTGCCACCAAACAGACAAAGGCTCGCCCAACATCTATACGACATCCAGGCAAGCCTCAAACGGTATCGGTGGACTTTTAAGATCCTACTTAGCAGCCGCTTTTTTAGCAGCCTTCTTAGGCGGTGCTTCCACTTCTACAACTTCAGCCTCTGAAAAGTTGTTAGTGTTCACGCCCGCATAGTTCACCTTGCTAAAGCGCACTACAACCGGGTACTTAATACCGCTTTGGTCAACTGAAGCAACAGAGCCAACTTCCCGGAACCAGTAGGACTCGGGGCGGAGAATTCTAACCTTAGAACCACGCTGAACCATGAATACTAACCCTCATTAAAATGTTAGATAAAGTCGTCGTAACTTCTAGTGTCAGCTAAGCGCACGAAATACATCTGAACGCTTGCTATCAAAAGCCACTCGATACCTAGATTACTACTCTGCTGGGAAGAACTCTCGTTTTGACTGTTTAAGTTTTATTGCTGGGAAAAGATAATTTTTGCAAAGAAGGTCTCTTTTACGCTCGAAACCAAACTTGTTTTCTAACAAAGCGCCACTATCAACAATTCATCTACAAAAGAAAAAGCTGTCGAAAAACACGTAGGTTTCCACAACAGCTTCTATAGGGAGGAATTAGATTAGAGCAATTGAGCTACACGGACTGAGGTACCGCTACTCGAAAGCCAGGAATAACCGCTTGAGAATTCACTTCAGCAGGCTGTAGCAAAAGTGAACTAGGGACGCTACCCGGCGCAGGCTGTAGCGAGCTGGTAGGCATAGGTAAGGCAGCTGGTGCCGATATCAGCGGAATGCTAGGAAGTGCAGACACCGCTGGCTGAGCACTTGGAATTGCCGCCGCTGGAATCGCAACGTTAGGCACAGCTGCAACAGGCGTATCTTCAACCGCTTCGCCATCACCGCCAGCTGTAATTGGCCGAGCGACCTCAATCCCATTTTCTTCTAAAATTACTTGAGGCTCAAAGGCTAGCGTTTCGATACGCTTTACCCGAACGCTGCCACCGGCAAGGCGATCGCCCACTTTTACATACCGTTCAGGCTCACTCCCCGACCGCACAATCGCATAGGGCTCATTGCCTAGCTGAATCACACCCGAAACCGAAATAGTCGGCGCAATCACAGGCTGCGGAATAGAAGGTAGCGCCGCGATTGGTGTCGGCAATACCAAAGGTTGGTTAGGGGGCTGCACGCGCACAGGCGGCGGCGTTGGGGTAGGTCTTGCTGCAACGGGTGTGGCAGTAGGCCTTGCATTTACCGCTGCACTACCGCCGCCTCTGCTACGACTACCGCCACCGCCGCCACCATTATTACTGGCTCCTGCGGCTCCACCACCTCCAGAGCCAGCACCATTTCTGGCTGCTGCGACCGCATTAGGTGACACCACAATTGGATCAGGCGTCGGCGGAATCGGTAGCACCGCAAACGGATCGACTCGACTACGCGCGATCGCCTTCCTGCGAGCATCAGCACTGGTCGAAGGAATTAAATCAGCCTTCACCGTTCCAGTGGCCCCTTTGCCTTCAACTGTCGGGTCTTCAAACGCTTCAGCATCCGCCTCAGCCTCTTTATCACCTAAAGCAGAAATAGAATTTGGAATCGCTTCTAACGCCTCTCCAGACTCAACAGACTCGATAACATCGACAACGGGCGTGTCGGAGTTGAAAAACTGGCAGCCAGTCAGTGGAATAGTTGCCAGTGAAATAAGCAGCAAACGCCGCATGTTGTGAATCCCTCCCAGGACAAAAGTGAGCAAAAGAAAAGCAAGCAACATAGATACAGCATCTAGGTCATTGCTTGCTTAGAGTAGACACAACTGGCTCAAAAACTAACGCGACGGGCAAAGAATCTAGCAAATTAGGTTGAAATGTCCCAGCCATCCCAACCGAACATCCCAGCCATCCAACATTTCAGCCGCTAAACCCTTTATCTGCTCAGGTCTCACTGACAGGTCGCATAATCACCTGTAAATGCTTCAGTCCTTTTTTCACTCGGCGCGATACCGTCACCGAACTAATCCCCAACCGCTCAGCCGTCTCCTTCTGCGTCAGATCATGCAAAAACACAAACTCAACCACCTCACGCGTTCGCTTTTCTAGCTGAGAAAGCGCCTGCTGCAATCGAATCTGATCCTCTTGAGCCAGCTGAAAGCTTCGGTAGCGAGAATCTGGCAGCAAATCTCCTAGAGATGAAGCCCCGCCATCATTCTCTTTAATCGGTGCATCCAAGCTCAGCAAATTGCGGTTACTGCTCGCAATCCGCACCTGCTGCCATTCTTCAACCGTAATCTCAAGCTCATCAGCCACTTCCTGATCGCTAGGCCTGCGGTTCAAATCCTCCTGCAAGCTACGAATCGCCTTTGCCGACTGATTTTGCAGCGTTTGCCAGCGCCTCGGAATCCGCACAACCGTCCCTTTATCTCTCAGATAGTGCTGAATTTCACCCCGAATATAGGGAATTGCAAAAGAGCTGAAGGCAAATCCCTTTTGCAAGTCAAACCTTTCAATCGCGCGAATAAGCCCTAGGCTACCAACCTGCATCAAGTCATCAAACGTTTCTCCGGAGCTGTGCAGCCAGCGATGGGCCTCTCGGCGCACCAGTCCAATATTCATCTGTACCAAACGGTTCCGAAGCTGCGGCGAAGGATCTTTTTGATAGGTAGTTAGTATTTCAAACGATTGGTTCTTAATAACTTGATTTGACGATGAACGCATATAGGAAAGAGCCTGTAATTATCAGTTAAGGTCTCTTGGCAGATGGGATCAAGGTATGTCTGTTTGATAAGAGATACCAAGGTGACACATCTAGCCTAATCAACGCTTTTCCGCTAAACAATTGGGTTTCTACGGAATCAGCAGCCCTAGAATGCGACAGCGGCTGAGTTTATAAAATGACAGTTTACCCACGAAAAAAGAGGCCATCCAAAGATGACCTCTCTAAAAGAATTGTGTTTAGTTAAACAGCGTAGCTGCGACTTTTACTTATGCATCTTGGCTAGATTCAATCCGACCATAAAACACGCCCTGCAAGCGAACATCGTCAGCAGCAGCAGTACCCATGTCAGTATCAGAAGGTTGCTCAGAGATGAACGTGCCACCGACTTCACCTGTCTTGCTATCTACCTTAGAGATTTGCAAAGAGATGTTTCCTCGGCCCACATCAAACGCTTTCACGTTCTCACGGCTAAGGTCAACGGCATCAGCACGAGCAGGCAATGCGACAGCGTTGTCGTAGCCAGTCGTCAGACCGCGTGCTTTAGGATCTAAGAAGTTAGAAGTGCGGTAGGAAGGAACGCGGAAACCACCTTCAAAGTCAGTGGAAGTTGTAATCGCGTTAAGACCGGGCTGTGACTGCGCTTTAAGACCTTTGATGGTGAACAAGAAAGGAATCTGATCGCCACCGGGAAGAAGTACGGTGATGGGCTGGAAGTCCATACCGAGCTTTTCGTCAAAAATTAGGCTGCCGTCATCTTGAAGCTTGATGTCACCGCTCACCTGCTCCAAAGAAGTGGTGTAGCGAGTGAGAGACTTACCGGCTACGAATTCAGCTTCTTTGCGCTGGTTGGGCGACTCTTGCTTTACAAAGAAACTGGTGGGCTCCATGCAAAGATCTACGAGCTGGTAGGCAACGCCTGACTCGATAGGAATTTGGCCACGGCGGGTTTCGTCTACCTGAGGACAGCTGTTAGCTAGCCCGGTGTTACGAATTTCGTCGTAGGTAAGTGGAATGTTACTTGTGGCGCTGGGTGCTTCGCTACAGGCCGTTAGAACACCTAAGCAAAGAGCAAAAAACGCAGCAAGTAGGGCGCGATACCTCATGGTCAACCTCAAAATCTGTGGAATGTTATTGAATATTGGAACGGGCACTGGGGATGTAGTTGTCCATTTTACATGGCGATCGCCCGGTTTTGCAGGCTTCTACCGCTGCACCTTGGCTGTTTGCAAGCGTTTACCACCGCCATTGTTAGCGGATCGCATAGTCTCTGGTATGCTCTGGCAGGTTGCTGCACAATTAAAAGAACGTAAATCGCAGTTACAAAAGTACAAGGTTTCCAAAACCAATCCAAATTTTAGAACGGTGAGTAAGTCTGTGCCCTCGTCCAATCGTGCCTCTCAAGACCCGTCAGCCGACCTTTCGCAGCTTATAGAAGTCGTCCATGCCGCCGCGCAGAGTCGCAAGGGCGACAGTGTAAAGCTACTAGCGCTGCTCAGGCTGCTTAACGAACTGCACTACGAGATTAGAGATACGCTTTTTCGAGATGCGCTGCCGGATAACCGGCAGCACCTATACCGGCTGCTTAAAGATATTGAGCAGGAAGGCGGCTGGCCGTACATTACTCGAATGAAGCTGACTGCGCTGTTAGAGCACATAGAAGAAGCGAACGAACCAGACGATGAAGAGGCAGAGAAAAGCGCGACCGCAGCGCCTGAAGCCTAAAAGTAAAGTCGCTTTTCCCAAATCTGTTCTGTCAGCAATTTCTTTGAAAATTCTTCGGGATTTCTTTGGCGCTTCTAAGTTTTTTGCGGGTAGCCTCGCTTTACGTTTGTAAAGGATCAGTACGCCGATGTGGCACAACCGCTAGGTAAATTTCCTATTGAGCGCCGTAGGATTGCTCCAGAGCATCCATTGTCGGATTTTCCGCCAGCCGATACGGGTTTGTCCGGCAATCAGTACTGGCTAAATAGTGACTTTTAATCATCGCAAGCAACATGGTCTTTAGCGCAAATTGCAAGAGCTGGAACAGACTTCTACAAGGACTTGTACAAGGGGTGTTGCTACCAGGCACACTTGCTGTCATTGCTCACGGCATCGCGCCAGCCCCTGCACAAGCAGCAGTGGATCGGTACTGCAAGCTCAACCAGGCAGACGCAGATAGAAAAGAGGCGCTACGAGAGGCAGGGCAGCAAGGCGATCGCACCGCGCAGCAACAGTATGAGGAACTTAGGCGGCAGCACACAGCTGATTTAAAAGACTGCCGACGGACGAACTGGCCCGAGAATCAGGCCATTTGGCTGCGACTATACCCCTGTGACCTACAGCCCGGTAGATTAGACGCCCTGATGGATCGCATTGTGAACCTGGGCTACAACCAGGTTTATATTGAGGCATTTTCTAACGGGCAGGTGCTGCTGCCTAAAAACGACAATCCGACGGTGTGGCCGAGCGTCGTGCAGTCGAGCGCCGATGCAGATCGCGATTTGCTAGCAGAGGCGATCGCCTCTGCAAAAGCCAGAGATATCGAAGCCTACGCTTGGATGTTCACTATGAACTTTGGCTACTCCTACGGCCAGCGCTCAGACCGCAGACAGGTGCTCGCCCGCAACCGCTCCGGCGCAGACACCCGAGACTATGCAGACAACGGCATCAGCGGCACCTCTGAAGAATCCTTTATCGACCCCTACAATCCAACGGCCCAAGCTGACTATGCGCAGATGGTAAGAGCCGTCTTAGCTCGCAAGCCAGACGGCGCACTGTACGACTATGTGCGCTATCCGCGCTTAACAGGCGGCGCATCTGTCGTCAGTGAGGTGAGCAATCTGTGGATTTACGGCTCAGCGGCAAGTCAAGCACTGGTACAGCGCGGCACCAACAACAAAGGAAGAGCGCTTATCCAGAAGTTTTTGCAGCGTGGCTACATTACAGAAACAGACGTTGCCCAAGTCGATAGCCAGTATCCAGACGAAGGCGAACCGCTTTGGCAAAGCCGCAATCCCAAAGCGGTCGAGCCTAAGGATCTGGCTTCTCCCGCTTCGCGTAGACCTGAACTACAGTTAGAGCTATGGCGGCTGAGCGTAGCCCATGCTATTCAAGGCGTTGTGGACTTTTTGCAAGCAGGCGCAACGCCGGCAAGGCAGGCAGGTATCCCCACTGGAGCCGTCTTCTTTCCCTACGGCAACCGAGCCGTCGGCAGTGGCTACGACGCCAGATTGCAGCACTGGAACCGCTTTCCACAGTGGATGGATGCACACCCTATGTCCTACGCAGTGTGTGGAAACGCGAACTGCATTATCGATGAGGTGCGCCGGGTGCTGAGCGTACGACGCAATCCAACCACAGTAAAGCCCGCATTAGCAGGTGCGTGGGGCGTTACACAGAGCAATCGACCTTCGCTAGAGACCCAGATGGACGCATTGCAGCGTAGCGTACCTCAAATTAATACGGTGAGCCACTTTGCGTTTGCTTGGCAAGATGCTGAGTTCGATCGATTTAGAAAAACATGCAGTGCCCCGAGAGCAGAAGGGCCAGACTTAGAGATGCTGAGGAGCCGGGTGCTTTCAGATGATGCCAGCGAAACGGCTGTTATGCCCTAGCGCAACCCTAATCAGGTTCCGTCAAGCCGCCCAGATAGCCTCTGGGCGTGATAAACCAGCCTTTGTAGTTGCGACTGCTGCGGTTGCCAATGATGACGGTAGTGAGCATGTCAATGGGGCTGTTGAGCATGTCGCCTAGCGTAGTGAGCGTGATTTGTTCGTCGGGGCGATAGAGCGATCGCGCTAAAGCCACAGGCGTATCTGCGCTGCGATGCTTTAAAAACATCTCCTGAGCAAACATAATCTGATCGGTTCGCGTTCTCGACTTAGGGTTGTACAGCGCCACGATGAAGTCAGCTTCAGCCGCAGCTCGCAGTCGGGTTTGAATCACCTCCCAAGGCGTCAGCAAATTGCTCAAACTAATTGCACAAAAATCGTGCATCAGCGGCGCACCCACTCGTGATGCCGCTGACTGAAGAGCGCTAACACCCGGAAAAACTTCCACTTTTGGCGTTTTACCATCCCAAGACTCCGCCCGCAGCTGCTCTAGCACCAAACCTGCCATGCCATATATGCCGCAGTCACCGGAGGAAATGACCGCTACTGTGAAGCCTTTGTTGGCCAGCGCGATCGCCCGCTCAGCCCTCTGCCGCTCTTGCGTAATCGGCAACCCTTCTACAATTTGTCCCGGGCGTATTAAAGGTCGAATCAAATCAACGTAAAGTTCATAGCCAATCACAATATCTGCATTGGTAATCGCAGCGCTAGCAGCCGGTGTAATTTGGTTAAGACTGCCGGGGCCAGTGCCCACAAGGTGGAGTTTGCCCGTGCGGCCCATGTATTCGGTTTCAGATTGAGCGATCGCTACCGTCACTGCCCCTTTAACATCCACCAGCTCAACATCCTGAGCTTTTACAACCTGCTTCTTCACCCTGAGCGCACTCACTGTATCGATAGCATCCCGATACCCAGCCGCCACAATTGCCGCGGCCTCTGAAACGCTCGGCGTACCAACTTCTTGTTCCACAATCCTAGAAGGTGTAGGAACTGCGATCGCCTTCAGCGTCTTTGCCTTAAAACAGCGCATCGGCCAGTTGCGTTCTTTAGCCAGCTCAACCAAACCAACTTCATCTGCTTTGAGATCGATAGTGGCTATGCCTGCGATCGCCCCTATTGCCAAGTGATTCTTCCGGCACGTCTCCACCACCGCCTGCTCAATCAGTGCCTTACTTGTATCTCGCTCACAGCCAACGCCTATCCACAGAACCCGAGGATGCCACTGAACTTTTGGCAGCTCAGCATCCGGCGCGAACGTTCTTTGAATGGGGCTAATCCACACGCGACCCCTGGGCTTTGCTGTAGCCTCTCGGTCTTCAAATTCTGGAAAGCCAAACTGAAAGGGATGGTCTTTGGGCAGGTGCTTCTGCCAGAGCGTACTACCGGCTTCTTGAAGAATTTGAACAGGAGATTGACTCGCGATCGCCGCACTCACACCCGTCCAATCGCCCGATCCTATAGTCCAACCAAAAGGGATTCCCAGCGTATCTATACCGGGTAGGTCTAGGGAATGAGATGAGCCAGTGATGATGGGTTCGGCGTTGAGGAGTTTGCTGATGCGTTGGGTGAGGCGATCGCCCCCACCCTTATGCCCACCACACAAGCTAATCGCCACCTTCCCATCTTGACCCACCACCACCACAGCCGGATCTTCAGCCTTATCCGTCAAAAGCGGCGCAATTAAACGCACCACCGCACCGCTAGCAAGACAAAAAACAAAGCCTTCGTACGCGTGCCAGTTCGCCTTCAAAAAATCTGCTAGTGAAGTGTCATAAACACGATGAGCAATATTTAATGTAGTAGCTTCGCGCTGTAGCTTAGGCGCAATCCATAGCTGCGCAACATCTTCACACAGTGGGGCTAAACGGCGCAGGCCCGCAGGCGTCGTTGTAATCGCGGCAATAGGTAACATAGGTACATCTTCAAGCTGACTGGCAAGGCTGAATAAAAGCCAAGGCTTTCTGATTCTACCTTTTGAGCGTGATACAGATCTTTCCAAAGCTGCGCGTGCGTTTGCAAGTTAGCTGAGTTATCGAAATTATTTAGCTCTAGCAAAAAAACTTAGGCTTCCCGCATGGTCTTCTCCAAAGTCAAAATGACTGCACGTAGTCGAAACAGTCAAAGTCGTAGAGTTCTTCTCTCTTCACGCATCAACTAGATTAAGGTCTAATTGATACGCAAAGCCAGTGGTTAAAGGAGTTTTCCTCCCATAATTTCTACAGAATAGGCAGGAAAAATATGAGCACTAGTCAGCACCTAACTCTCAGAGATTATGTCTTTTATTAGAACGTTCGCTTCTTCAATAGACATCTGACCATTTTCAACTAATGCAATAAGCTGTTGGGCCTGTTCCGGCGTAATGGTATCCATCTCTAATGGTTGCTTTAACGAAGAAATAAACTGAGTCTTTTCATCAGTCGTTAAACGGCTTTTTTTCTCTTTCTCATCTAGCTTAGATAATTTTTCCTTCAACGTAGCTTTAATGGCCTGTCTCTTACCTTCCTGACGTCCACCACCAGTCACTAGTTTCGTTAGCCCGTAAGTAGCTGCACCTCCTGCTACGACAGAACCAGCAACAAGAGCAAAAGGGGCCGCAGCCATTGTAATGCCTATCCCAAATACAGAGGCCGTAGTTGCACCGATGATGCTTGCCGCTGCACCAGCACCGGCTGCACCTACGCCTGCAACGCCTAGTTCGCTGAGCATTCTCACTCGATCGTTGGGATTGTTCTCTATATTTTCAATTGTGTCGAGTATGTCTTGCTTGGAAGGATTCTGTGATTTATTCATGAGGATATCGAAGTTCTCCGTCAGGATAAAGATATTGATAAAGGTTAGTGCCTACAAACTATGAACAGTCGCCTACTCAAGCAGGAACTGGCACTGTTTGCTGATCATCAACGATAGAATTCAGCGTTTTTATTAGAATCTTAAAAAAATTCTGAGCAATTCCAAGAAGATCCATACTTTCTTCTGAGGAAACTTGGTCAAGCTCACTTCCAGCGTTTGAGCCTGAGGTTGCTATAGATGAGCCCATAAATTTTGCAAGAGGTGCTAGCAGGGGCCCGATATAAGGGACAGCATTCAAAAGACTGATGACTGCTGCGCTTAGTAAAACTTTTGTTCCTAATTGCTTGAGAAGAGACGGATTAGATTGAATAAACTCAAGTATGTTAAGTACAATGATTTTGCCTAGCTGAATAGCTTTGCCAGCGACTTCCTTTATTGTCTGAAGCATCGAATGGAGCCTAGAAGACAGTTCGTTTGGAAGCCCCAGCTTTTGCATCTTAATGTAAAGATCTTCGCTAGAGGTTAATTTAGCTTGCTTATCTAGTAGAACAATTTGCAGGTTCGCTTGTGCCTTAGAAAGTTGTACGTTGGTCATGCTCTCTTTTCGGTTGGTTATGATCGACTTAACTTAAGCTGCCTTGATTAAGTTGTTCTAATTGTTCCTAAAAGAAGGCGGTGAGACAGTTTCGGTATTTATCGAATAAAATATTTTTAAATAATTAAGCTGAGTAATCTTTCGGATTAAGCTTTCAAAGTTGAGCTATCTACTTTTCGGACTCTATTAAGTCCTTGTATGCATCAGGTTTGAGAGACGCGCCGCCTGTGGACTCATCTCGGTAGACGTTACAGTGATGACAATCAAGATCAATTTTTATGTGAAAACATAAAACGCTACGATGAAATCACCGTCATACCTTTGGGGCCATGTGATTATGAGTAGCTCAATCATTGCAAAAGTAGCCGATAGGATGGCTGACTTGCCTGACGAGCAGCAGCAGCAGCAGCAGGTTTTGATGTTTGTTGCAACGCTACGTCAGCAGCAGCAAGCAAACGATAATGCTTGGGACGTGTTGGAATCTATGATTGGCACTGTTGAACTCAACCCGCGAGATGAGCACCATGCTAAAGCTAAATCTTTGTTTCCTTGGGTTCGTACTGCCTCTACAGTTTTGATAACAGAGGCAGTTTTAGTTGAAGTAGGTAATGCACTAAATGCGCTCAATCGCCAGGGAGCAGCCAAATTCATCAATCAATGCTATTCAACACAGAACATCAAAGTAGTTCCTGTCAACACAGAATTACTTATACGAGCACTTGACCTATATCAAAAGCGCTCAGATAAATCTTGGGGCTGACGGATTGTATATCTTTTGTAGTGATGGACGAAAACGACATAGTGAGTGTATTAACGACTGACCGTCATTTCATGCAAGCGGGTTTTCGCGCACTGATGATGGACTAAGGCATTAAGCAATCTACACCATTTCAGACTGCTTGGCAGCAGGCTGTGGCTGGGGTTGGAATTGGAAGAGGGTATAAACCACGTTCCGGCGAATGCCCGTCATCATGTCGAGGAAGACTTCGTAGCCTTCGCTCTTGTACTCGATGAGCGGATCTTTTTGGCCGTAGCCACGAAGGCCGACGGTTTCTCGCAAGGCGTCCATTTGCTGGAGGTGTTCGCGCCAGAGGGTGTCGATTTGCTGAAGGATGAAGAAGCGTTCGGCTTCACGCATGAGGCCTGGTTTAATCAGGTCAACTTGCGCTTCCTTGAGGTCGTAGGCGATGCGAACCTGCTCGGCTAAGAAGGTTTTCATTTCGCCCATTGAGAGGTTTTCTAGCTGCTCGGGGGTGAGGTCGGCGAGTAGGTAGATGAACTCTTGAACTTTGCTGACGACGCTGCCTAAGTCCCATTCTTCTGAAGGAAGTTCGGGGTTGACGTAGGCTTCTACGATGTCGTTCATGGTCTGCTCGGCGTAGCCTAGAACCAGTTCTTTGAGGTCTTGGCCTTCGAGGACGCGGCGGCGCTCGGCGTAGATGGCACGGCGCTGGTTGTTCATAACCTCGTCGTATTCAAAGACCTGTTTACGGATGTCGTAGTAGTAGGTTTCTACTTTCTTTTGTGCGCCTTCGAGCGATCGCGTCAACATCCCCGACTCAATCGGCATATCCTCTTCCACCCGGAAAGCATTCATCAGTCCGGCTACGCGATCGCCGCCAAAAATCCGCAGCAAGTTATCTTCCAAGCTCAAGAAAAACTTCGTCGAACCAGGGTCACCCTGACGACCTGCCCGACCTCGCAGCTGGTTATCAACGCGTCGAGACTCATGACGCTCCGTACCAATTACGTGTAAGCCGCCCAGCTCGATCACGCTATCGTGGGCCGCTGAGGTAATGACCTCATACTCATCCAGCACACGGTTATACACATCACGCAGCTTCTGAATCACCGGATCGTCTGTAGGTGCTTTCTCAGCGGCAACCGCAATCTTATCTTCAGCATCTAGCTCCGAAAGGCTCTGCGAACCATAAGTCTTCACCGCAAAAGCAACCGCCTCTGTCAAAGCCTCTTTGGTCTGTGGGCTCAAGTCAGCAGGGAAAATTTGAGGCGCAACTTTCCAGGTCTTCGGCTTCTTCTTACCATCGCCGAAGCCTTGAGCCGCATCGCCACTTTTAGCGCCCGCAACTTGAGCTACGCCAAACTTGTCGTCTTTCTCGGGCTTTACGACTCGAGGCATGAAGTACTCACGCACTTTTAGCCGCGCCATATAGTCAGCGTTACCACCCAAAATAATGTCAGTACCGCGTCCTGCCATGTTCGTCGCGATTGTCACCGAACCGCTGCGGCCCGCTTGCGCCACGATCTCAGACTCACGTTCAACGTTCTCGGGCTTCGCATTTAGCAGGTTGTGCTCAACGTTGAGATCTTTAAGCAGAACAGAAAGAACCTCCGACTTTTCAACGCTGGTCGTACCCACTAAGACAGGACGACCCGTTTCGTGCATTTCAGCGCATTCTTGAGCGATCGCATTCCACTTCGCATTCTCAGTTTTATAAACCACGTCCGCCAAATCTCGCCGCGCAGAAGGCCGGTTCGTCGGAATAATCGTGACTTCTAGGTTGTATATCTTCTCAAATTCAGCTTCCTCAGTCTTTGCCGTACCCGTCATTCCTGACAGCTTCGGATACAGCAAAAAGAAGTTCTGATACGTAATTGAAGCCAGCGTTTGCGTCTCAGGCTGAATCTCTACGTGCTCTTTGGCCTCAATCGCCTGGTGCAAGCCATCGCTCCACCGCCGACCGGCCATCACCCGCCCGGTAAATTCATCAACGATGACCACTTCACTGTCGCGGACGATATAGTTCACGTCCTTAGTAAAGAGTTCTTTTGCTTTAAGCGCATTAAAAATGTAGTGCGCCCAAGGATCTTTGGGATCAAACAGATCCGTAACGTTCAGAAGCTGCTCGGCCTTCTCAAAGCCTTCATCGGTGAGAAGTACGTTACGCGCCTTCTCATCAACTTCGTAATCGACCTCATCGCCTTCTAGCTGCGCTGCGACTTCAGCCGCCTGCGTATACTTCTCACCTGGTCGCTCCACCTGCCCTGAGATAATCAGCGGCGTCCGGGCCTCGTCCACCAAAATTGAGTCAACTTCGTCAATTACACAAAAGTTAAACGGACGCTGCACCACATCCGCCATTTGCGTGCTCATGTTGTCACGCAAGTAGTCAAATCCAAATTCGCTGTTAGTGCCGTACGTAACGTCGCAAGCATAGTTTTTCTTACGATCTGCCGGACTCATGCCCTGCTGAATTAAGCCCACGCTCAAGCCCAAAAAGCGGTGAACTTGACCCATCCACTCGGCATCACGACGAGCTAAGTAGTCGTTTACAGTAACGACGTGAGAACCCTTACCTGAAATTGCATTCAAATAGGCAGGCAGCGTAGAGACCAGAGTTTTACCCTCGCCTGTCTTCATCTCAGCGATTTGCCCGTCGTGGAGCACCATACCGCCCAGCATCTGCACGTCGTAGTGACGCATGCCTAGCACGCGCTTGCCCGCTTCGCGAACCACAGCAAACGCTTCAGTTAAAATATCGTCTTCGTCCTCGCCATCTTTTAAGCGCTGTCGAAACTCGGCAGTTTTGCCCGTCAGCTCTGCATCAGAGAGCGCCTGCGTTTCTTCTTCAAGCAGGTTAATCTCTTTAATATCAGGCTGATATCGCTTGAGTTTACGGGTATTAGGATCGCCTAAAAGTCTTTTTAGCATGTCGCAGGCAGAGAAACGGCGGGCGGATATATTGTATCTAAACCCATGTTACGAGGAGCAAAGGCTCTCTCGGAAGACGGTATTCCGGGCGGTTTACCCTACAAAAGTACTCCGTATCCATTGGAAATGGTACCACCTGAAGGGCTGTGGCTACGGGTGCGTTGGCGCAGCCACTCCCCTGGAGTATTGCCTTTTACATCAAGTCAGGAAAGCATTACTTTTATGCAGGCAATCCTGAGATATAGCCACTATCCTTAGTAGCAATGTAAATACATTTGTTAAGAAACGTTGGTATTCATTACCGCGCTTTCTCTAGTTCTGCTTTCAACGCACTTACCAAAGCTCTTACGGAGGCCCACCCTGGGTACCTGAACTCTATGGACAGTCGGCATATTCAGTTTCGCTATACCCAAGTTTTTTCGCCCAATCACCTCAATCAGCTGTGTGATCTTTTCAAAGTGGCAGCTTTCTGGGCAGGAGAGAGACGGCCTTCTGAAATGGCACGAGCGATCGCACACAGCAAGCCGGTTGTTACTGTATGGGACGGCGAACACCTCATCGGCTTTTCCCGTGCTACCAGTGACGGCGTTTTTAGAGCCACGATTTGGGATGTCGTTATCCATCCCGACTACCAGGGCGCAGGGCTAGGTCGAAAGCTGGTTCAAACGCTGATTGCTCACCCACATATGAACAAGGTGGAACGCACCTACTTAATGACCACCCACCAGCAGAGCTTTTATGAGCGCATTGGCTTTGAGCACAACAGCACAACCACGATGGTGCTGCACAATCAGCTCATCGCAGAGCGTCTGATGGAAGAGGCCAATACTCAAGCTGTAGAGATAGAGGTTGGCGTAGAGCGTAAGTAGGCCTAAAGCTCAACCAATAAGCTAGGCCTCTTCAGCTTCGATTTTCTCTTTAGAGTCACCCCAATAAGCGCTGTACGTCCACTCTTCGTTCGGGCCTTTGTCCACCGTTTTCCAGCGATAGATAACGCCCTTATTGGGGTTGACGCCGACTTCTAACAGCTTGGCACCCATGTAGTATTCGGTTTGCTTGAGGGTGCGATCGCGAAAAAACTGTCCTTCTCGCTTAGATATAGTTTTGGAAATGTGGGCTTGGGTCGGCTTTGCCATGGTTCGTCGGTCGATATGCAACAGCTAAACGAAGTCATTATTATGCCTGCTGCTCAATCTTCAACGCAATCGTTCAGAGCAGTATTTCAAAGCCGCCATTCCAAATTAACGCCCACTCGGCTATCGCCTTCATCCGCCGTACTTTGCCACTCGAGATCGGTTGAAACCCGCAGGTTTTGAGTGACCGCATAGCCAAAATTTAGCTGCGTAATGCTAAGCCCTTCACTATCACCAACCACCCAGGACTGATCGACGGTGAAGTCAGCGGCCCCCGTACGAGACGGCACAACCCGCAGACGAACACCGAGATTAGCGCCGCTAACGCTGTAGTCGTTACCTGATTCGGCATAGCGATAGCCAACGATAGGCGCAACGTTCACATAGCCGCCCAGCGGCAGCACGTAGTAGTGCAAATCAGCGCCAAAAGATTGGCGATCGCCCTCAAAATTCTGCTGATAGTCCGCGCTCACCGTCAGAGGCGTATCGCCGATAAATACGTCCTCCACACCAATCAAGAAGCCGCTAGTGCCATCAGAAGAGGGGAAATAGCTATAGCCCACCTGAATCCGCGTCACAAAGCTAGGATCGTTACGAATATCGGCGCGCACATCCGGCACGTCCTCTATCCATCGCTGAAGCACCGGGCTGCGCTCAATCACTTCTGGTGTGAGGTTCAACGGTGCAGCCGGTTCAGGCGCAGCCGGTGAAGTGTCCACAGCAGTTTGCGCAAAAGCGGCAGGTATTGAAGCTGTTGTGCAGCTAGCAGCTAGACAACCCAACAAAATTTTCTGGTAATTCATAGGGATACACTAGCCCGCAACCCTCCAAAAGTCAGCCCGCTACAAAAAAGCTAATGGATCAACGGGCTCGCCGCCACGACGAACTTCAAAGTGTAGGTGAGGCCCGGTAGAAAGCCCGGTCGTTCCAATCGCAGCAATCACATCCCCTTTTTTCACCGCTTGGCCTTCATACACATCTAGCCGACTCGCGTGCGCGTAGAGAGTTGTCATGCCGCCACCGTGATCGAGAATCACAGCATTGCCATAGCCGCCATACCAGCCAGCGTAAATCACCACGCCCGTTTCAGCCGCAAAAATAGGACTGCCATGCTCAGCACCAAAGTCCGTGCCCGCATGAAAACGGCTGTAGCCCAGCACAGGATGAAACCGGCTACCAAAGTTACTGGTAATTGGCCCCCGGCTAGGCATCACCATTTTCCCAGAACGACGCGCCGCCCGCAGCGCTTCTTCACGCGCCATCTTAGCCGCCGCCGCATTGATAGACGCTTGTTCAGCCCTCGCCTTAGCTTCAGCCTCAGCCACCCGTTTCAAGATCAAATTTGTAATCTCGTCAGAATCATTATCTAACCGATTGATTGCCGCTGAGAGCGCACTTCGGTTCTGTTTGAGTCTATCCACGGTTTCAGCCTGCTGCTGAAGCTGCGCGGTGTACTGCTCACGACTCGCCATCAGCTGCTGACGCAATAGCGAAATGCTGTTTTTTTGCTGCTCAACGCCTTCCTGCTGCGACACGATGTCATCGGACTGCGCATCTAGCTCAACCAGCATTGCCCGGTCAGCCACGTACACTTCTTTAAGCCGGTAGCGCCTGTCTAAAAAATCATTAAGATTGCTACTTTGCAGTAATAGAGCCCAGCCCTGAGCGCTCTGCTGACGCTGCATAAACTGGAGCCGACCCACCACAGCCGTTCGCGCTTTTTCGTAGGTTTCTTTGTTCTTTTCTAAATCTGCCTCTAGCCGATCGAGCTGCTGTTCCGCTTCTGCTAGCTGATATTCAGTATCCGTAATCCAGGTGTCTGTACCCTGAATTGTTTTAGAAAGGCTGCGTAGTTTTTCTTTGCCTTGGCTCTCAGCTTTCTGATAGCGCTTATCTGTTTCACTATGCGCGTCGAGCTGTTGGTCGAGCTGCTCCCGCTGCTGGCGAAGCTGTTCTATAGTTTGGGTTTCAAGGTCTTGAGCGAGGCTTTGGGTGAAGCTACCAGTCATGAGCAAGGCGGTAAGGGCGATCGCAAACACCCAGCCCGAATACTTTTGCCAGCGCTTTCTCCAGGGATAGTGCAGCCAAACCATCATTTCTCAAAGCCTGTTTATTTATTAGAAGAGACAGATCTCAAAGCACCAAAGCTGCGATCCCAAAGCTCAAAATCAGAATTCCAAAGGCCTTAGTTGACCAGAAATTAAATGCGCCTAGCCGCTCTGGCGTAAGCCGACTGCGCAGATAAACCACCCCTGACACTAGCACTAGCCACCATCCCACCGAGCCCGCAAACACACCAGTCACAAGCGTTACAGAACTTGCCATGTCCGCTTGCGTAATACCGAGCCCCGCGAAAATTGCCACAAAAGAAAGCATCGTGGCTGGGTTCGTCAGCGTTAGCCCTAGCGTAGAAAAATAAGCGCCTGACACATGCAAATGCCGGCTTCGAGCCGCCGTTGGCACCACGGCCTCATAGCTAGAAAGATCCGACTTAACAAAGAACGTCGTCAGCCCTAAATAGCAAAGAAATAACCCTCCGATAATTTGTAGATAGCCCGTGTACGCCACCAGCGCATTTGAAACAGCCGTCAGTCCAAAAGCGGCCACCATTCCATAAAAGCCATCTGCCGTGGCTGCACCCAGCCCGGTCACAACACCGATCAATCGCCCCTGAGCTAGCGTTCGACGGATGCATAGAACGCCAATTGGGCCGACTGGAGCTGCGATCGCCAACCCCATCAAAACCCCTTTCACAAAAACAAAGAACAGCATCTTCCCATCCTCAAGATGTGAGAAACCCACTTAATCCAACGGCAGCACCGCCGCATCCTTCATCGTCGAAAGCGCAATCGTCGTCCGCGTTTGCACAATTCCAGGCAGCGCCTTCAGCTCATCACTCAAAAAATGCTCTAGCGCCGCCGTAGACCGACATCGCACCTTCAGCAAATAGTCCGCATCGCCCACGACATGGTGGCAGGACTGAACGCAGCTACTTGACTGCACAAAGTCCACAAAGCCCTGTCGGTACTTCGGGTGCTCTAGCGTGACGGAAACAAAGGCCGTTAGGTCTACTCCCAGAGCCTCGGCACTGAGCTGAGCGGTGTAGCCAGTGATAATGCCAGCGGTTTCTAGGCGACGTACTCTGTCAGCGATCGCCGGAGCCGACACCCCAAACTGATCCGCCAAAGCCGACCAGCGAACTCGACCTTCTTGAGTCAACGCCACCAAAATTCTGCGGTCAAGTTCATCGACATCCATTAATTTATTTTTTAACCTATATTTTTCTATATTACTTATTTTATATCCCTAAAATCAAATATAAAATTTAAAAACAAATAAATTTCTCGTTTTACGTTTTAAAGCAATTTAGCGAAAAAGAAAGAACCTATCAAACTTACGTAGTGTGAGCAACAATCTGGGTAAATAAGGAACAGTCACCCATAGTGAATCTGGCACTTACCACCTTGGCAAAGCGTCCTGAAGCACTATAGGCAGCGACTCACTTCGCTATTGAGCATCTATCCTGCAAAATCCACACTTTTTATGATTGGGCACCTCACCGCAACCCTTGACCACATCGACATTCCCGCCGACTGGATCGGCATCAGAGCCGTCAAAGAAAGCAGTAGCCGCAGAGCGATGCGCGACGGCCTGCCGCAGCAAAACGAACGAGGGCTCAGCCAAGGGGCGATGGTTGAAGTGCTTGCTCAAGGTCAGTTTGGTTACAGCGCCACCAATCAGCTCACGCCCGAAGCGATTAGGGCAGCCGCAGAGCGGGCATATGGACAGGCGATCGCCTCTAGCCAGTGGGCCATCCATCGCTTTACCCAATCCGTCCGACCATCCGTGAAAGGCGAGTACATTTCTCCCTACCAGCAGGCCTTAGACACGCTCGGCGTTAGTGAAATTAACGATATGCTGCGCAAGCTATGCGAGCAGCTGAAGGTATCTACAGAAATCGTTCGCACTAGCGCCGTGGCCCGCAGTCACGAAATTGAATCTTGGTTTGTCAGCAGCAACGGCTCTGAGATTTATCAAAAGCTGATGCTGTTGGAAACACATATGGGCGCGATCGCTCAAATCCCAGGCGTCACCCAGTCTCGCTCAGACAACGGCTATCTAGCCCGCAGCTACCAGGGCGGCTGGGAACTCATGGGCGGCGGCGCTGAAGGATCTGAACTTTGGGAACGCGCCACCCGCATCGGGAAGCAGGCCGTAGAACTCCTTAGCGCCCCAGACTGCCCCACCACCGCCACCACGCTCGTGCTTGCGCCCGATCAGATGATGCTTCAGCTCCACGAAAGCGTCGGGCATCCGCTAGAGCTAGACCGCATTTTGGGCGACGAACGCAACTACGCAGGCGGCAGCTTCGTACAGCGCAAAGACTTCGGTAGCCTCGTCTACGGCTCACCGCTGATGAACGTCACTTTGATGCCACCCGCCCCGGAGAAATCGCCAGCTACGGATTTGACGACACTGGTACCCCCGCAGACAAGCAATATCTCATCCAAGAAGGCGTCCTAAAACGGGGGCTAGGCGGACTCGAAAGCCAAGCTCGCCTGCAAGTACCCGGCGTCGCCTGCACCCGCGCCTGTAGCTGGAACCGTCCCGCCATCGACCGCATGGCCAACATCAATTTAGAGCCGGGAGAAACCGACTTTGAAACCATGATCGGCAACATCGAACAGGGCGTCTATATGGAATCCAACCGCTCCTGGTCAATTGACGATCAGCGACATAAGTTTCAGTTCGGCTGTGAATACGCTCGCAAAATCGAAAACGGCAAGCTCACCACACCGCTTAAAAACCCTAACTACCGAGCCACCACCCCACAGTTTTGGAGCAGCCTGTCACAAATTGGCAACGGCCAAACCCTAGAGACCTACGGCACGCCTTACTGCGGCAAAGGCGAGCCCAATCAGCTCGTCCGCGTTGGCCATGCCTCGCCCGTCTGCGCCTTCACCAATATCGAAGTCTTTGGAGGTGCCCAGTAATGACCTTAGCTTCTACAGAATCCAGCACCACCACATCTAAAGAAGTCCATAGCCACACCAGCCAAACGCGTAGCCAGTACGAAACCGTTTTTAACCGGTTAATAGAAGCCATCAGCACTCAGTTAGCCGCTCAAACCGGCTGTTATTTCAAGGCATCGCTTGCCGGTGAAAACAGCCAGTTCACCCGCTTTAACGGCGCTAAAGTTCGTCAGAGTGGACGCGTTTGCGACGGCCAGCTAAAGCTCGCGGTGATGCAGGAAGATCGCACAACATCTGCGCAAATCCCCTTTACCGGCAGCTTTGAGACAGACTGGTCACTCACCCAGCAAACGCTCACCCAGCTCCAGGCCGATCTTCCCCATTCTTCCCAGCGATCCTTACGTCGTTCTCCCGTCTAACCAGACAAAAGGACACAGCCGAGAGGTTCGTAGCGGCCAGCTACTCATCAGCAAATGAAGTTGCTGAGACGCTGATTGCACCAGCTCAAGCACTGGACTTTTCGGGCTTATACGCAGGCGGTATTTCCTATCGAGCCTATGGTGATTCAGCAGGAAACCGTCACTGGTTTGAAACGCCGTCCTTTACCCTGGACTATTCTCTGTTCGACAGTCGCAATCAGGCCGTCAAAGGCATTTTTGCAGGCGATCGCTGGAACACAGCCAGCTACCAGCAGAACATCGCCGCCAGCCGTCAGCAGCTCTCCTTACTCGCCAAACCAACCAAAGCCGTTGCCAAAGGGGCCTACCGTACTTATCTAGCTCCCGCCGCCGTCGCTGACTTGATGGAAACGGTCGCTTACGGCGGCTTAGGGGAAGCTGATTTACGTCAGGGCAGCAGCGCTTTTGAAAAGCTAGAGCAAGGAGAAGTCGCGCTGTCTAAGCAGTTCTCCTTAGGTGAAGATTTTCAGCGAATTGGCGTGCCGAGGTTTAACGGAAATGGCGCGATCGCCCCTACCCAGCTACCCATCATCCACCAAGGCCAGTGGGCGAACTCACTTGTCAGCGATCGCAGCGCCAAAGAGTACAGCAAACCCAGCAACGCCGCCAGCACCGGCGAATCTATGCGTGCCCCCGTCGTCGCCCCTGGTAAAATCCAAGAAGACCAAATCTTAGCTGAGCTAGGCACAGGCCTATACCTCTCAAACCTTCACTATCTCAACTGGAGCGATCTCACCGCTGGACGCATCACTGGCATGACCCGCTATGCCTGCTTTTGGGTAGAAGATGGCCAGATCGTCGCCCCCATTGAGAATCTACGATTTGACGACAGCTTCTACCGATTCTTAGGAGAAGGTTTGCTTGGGCTCACCCAAACGCAGCGCTTTTTGCCCAATGTCGGCACTTATGACAGGCGATCGCTCGGCGGCATGTGGGTGCCCGGTATGTTGATAGACCAGTTCCGTTATACGCTGTAGCTTGTCATTCATACTCAAGGGCGGTTTCCAGCCTTCATGGAATCTGAACAGCGTCTTTCTATCTCATTTAGCGGTGTTTTAACCGTACTTGCCGCCATTCCAGCCGCTATCATCGGCTGGCAGCTTCGAGGGCTGCTGCTGCTGGTCATGGTTTCAGTCGTGTTGGCCTGCTCCATTGCCCCAATCGTCAACTGGGCCGAACAGTACCGAGTGCCCCGGTGGCTTGGCGCGCTGATGACGTACTTAGCCATCATTGGTACGCTCGTGGGCCTCATATTTCTCATCGGCCCCACCGTACTCGATCAGATTCAGCTCCTGATTAGGCAGCTGCCGCTGCTGCTGCGAAAAGCACTGACGCAGACAGAAGCTTGGGCACTCGCGCTGAACGACAATCGACCTGACTTTACCAGCCAAGTATTTGATCAGTTAGACGTGCAGGCGATCGCAGCCTGGGCCATCCGCTCAACCCGCCAGGTCGCCCTCCGCTCCTTCAGTCTCACAACCGGCCTTTTGGGCACGCTACTCAGCCTAGTTCTCGCCATCTTCATCTCTGGCTACATGCTGGCCGACAGCAAAACGCTCACCACCAACTTCGTCCGGTTGCTGCCCACACCCTGGGATCAGCGCATTAACGAACAGCTCCCCGAAATTGGTGGCCGCATCGGTACCTACATTCGCGGACGGCTGATTGTCTCAGGCACGCTAGCCATTGTGACTGGCATCGGACTGGGCTTTTTGGGCTTGCAGGATTTTGCCATTGGGCTTGGGGCGATCGCAGGCGTCACCAACCTCGTCCCCTTCCTCGGCCCCATCCTTGGCGCAATTCCCGCCCTCATCGTCGCCATTCCCCAAGGCGGCTGGACAGTGCTGTGGGTCATTCTCTTCTATGTCGTCATTCAAAACATCGAAACCTACCTGCTCGATCCGCTGCTCGTAGGCTCCTCAGTCGGCGTACATCCGCTCTATCAGCTCCTCGCCGTTTTGGGCGGAACTCAAGTTTTAGGTATTATTGGGGCTCTGATCGTGCCACCCTGGGTCGCAGGCTGCGCTGTTCTCCTCGAAAACCTCTATCTACAGCCCAAACTCCAGAAAGAAAAACTATCCTGACCCAATTTGGTTGAGCTGAATACAGAACCTAGCGAAGCCTGTCGCTTAGACCGGGCCGCCAAGCAACCATGCATCCTATTTTTCTTCTATATGGCTATCTCGTATTGTGAGCAGTATCGTACTAACTCTAGGCATCGTGGCTCTGGCCTTAGTGCTGTTCATCGTAGAGCTGTTCCCGGCAGATATTACGGCGCTGGCGGTGATGGTGTCGCTCGTTCTGCTTAAGCAAGTCACCCCTGAAGAAGGCATTGCGGGCTTTAGCAATCCGGCCACCATTACCGTCATGGCCATGTTCATCCTCAGCTCTGGCGTTGCTCGCACAGGCGCACTTCAAAAAGCAAGCGGCTGGCTGATTAAATGGGGCGGAAAACGGCTTCCACAGCAGATCTTCGCGCTCGGCATCATCGTTGGCCCTATGTCGGCACTCGTCAACAACACCGCTATCGTCTCCGTCTTTCTTCCTATCGTCGAAGACTTCTGCCAGCAGCACCGCATCTCGCCATCCAAGCTACTAATGCCGCTGTCTTTTGCCACTATCCTGGGCGGCATGATGACCGTTATCGGCACCTCTACCAGCGTGCTTGCTAGCGGCCTATCTGCCGAACTTGGCTTGGGCGAATTTTCTCTCTTTCAGTTCACTGCATTGGGCGCGATTACGTTTGTCGTCGGCATGGCCTACCTAGCGCTCATTGCACCCAAGCTACTGCCCAACCGTCAGATAGACGATCGCGGCCTCAGCCAAAAGTACGGCATGAAAGACTACGTAAGCGAGCTAGTGATTACGCCGCGCTCTAGCCTAGTAGATCAAACCCTCCAAGCCAGTCAGCTTCAGCGCCGCTTCGACGTAGACGTGCTCGAACTCATTCGCAACAACACTCACTTTCCTCAGCCCTTTGCTGATAAAACGCTGTCAGCAGGCGATATTCTACTCGCACGCGGCGGCAAGCAAGATCTATTGAAGATTCGCGAAAGTGAAGGATTAGAGATACTGCCCGACGTTCAGTTTGGCCAGAAGTCTTGGCAAGGCGGTGTCGGAGAAGAAGAAGGTATCGCCGAAGCGCTGGTGATTGCCAACTCCAACCTGATTGGTTCTACGCTCAAAGACATGCGATTTAGGCAGCGGTATAACGTGACGGTGTTAGCGATTAGGCGAGGACAGGAGCTTTTGCGCGATCGCATGGGTAAAGTTCCCCTTCGCTTCGGTGACCTCCTTCTCGTCCAAGGCCCAAAGCAAAGCTTAGTCGGTATCCAAACCAGCCGAGACCTGCTCTTGCTAGAGCAAAGAAGCCTAGAAACCCTCCGCACAGGCAAGTCCAACATCGCCCTCACCATCGGCCTCGCTGTCGTCCTCGCCGCTGCGGTTACCGACTATCCCATCCTGGTTTCAGCCCTAGCAGGCGTCGTCGCCATGATCCTCACCGGCTGCCTAAAACCCGGTGAACTCTACCAGGCCGTCCGCTGGGATGTCATCTTTTTACTGGCCTGCCTAATCCCACTCGGCACCGCCATGCAAAACTCCGGTGCCACCGAATGGCTCGCCAATCAGCTCGTCAGCATTGGCGGCGACCTCTCCAGCTACTGGCTACTCACGCTGCTTTACGTCATCACCGTGCTCTTAACCGCCGTATTATCGAATAATGCTTCGGTCATTTTGCTACTTCCCATCGGCGCACAGGTCGCCCGATCCATCGGCATTGAGCCGCTCACAGCCGTGTTTATCATTACCTTTGCAGCCTCTAACAGCTTCATGACGCCTATCGGCTATCAAACCAATACGATGATCTACAGCGCAGGCGGCTACCGCTTCTCCGACTTTGTAAAAGTAGGCGGGCCGCTGGCAATTATTATGGCGATTATCACGCCGCCGCTAGCGATCTGGATCTACGGACTGTAGGAATTTAGCTCAACGTCTTGGGTTATTCAGTACCCTCCTTTTGGTAAAACTGTTTTTCAGCTTAGTTTTTAACTTAGAAAGTGTTAGGAGATAAAAACAATGCCATCAGAACTGTCATCAAAACAGAAAGGCGTTACGGTTTGGTTTACGGGTCTTAGCGGTGCGGGCAAAACAACGATTAACGATGCGCTGACGGCTAAGTTGCGCGATCGCGGCGTCAAACTAGAAGTGTTAGACGGCGATATCGTCCGAACTAACCTCACCAAAGGCTTAGGATTTAGCAAAGAAGATCGCGATGAGAACGTTCGCCGCATCGGATTCGTCTCCAACCTGCTTACGCGCAACGGCGTGATTGTATTAGTGGCTGCGATTTCTCCTTATAGAGCTATTCGTGAAGAGGTGCGCGATCGCATTGGCGACTTCATCGAAGTCTACGTCAGCGCCCCTGTAGAAGTGTGCGAAGAGCGCGATGTGAAGGGCCTTTATGCCAAAGCCCGCTCCGGCGAAATCAAACAGTTCACTGGCATCAGCGATCCGTACGAAGCGCCTAAGAATCCTGAAGTCAACTGCGAAACGCATAACGAGACCTTAGACGAGAGCGTTAACAAAGTCATCGCTAAACTCGAAGAAATGGGCTACGTCCCCACTGCCGTAGCCGCTTAATTTTTGATAGCTGAGCGGAGTCGTGGGCCTTGCCTTCTCGAAGAGTAACCACATCCCAGCCGGGATTCGACTCCGCTCAGCCATCGGGTTTACCGATCTACGCCTGCTTCATCTTCAGGGACAATTTCCGTTTCAGCCTTTGCAGCCTCTACCCAGAGGTTCAAAGCATCCTGCTCTAGCGCAAACGATTGATACTTACTCGCAGCCTCTGAAAGCACTACACCGTACGTTTTAAACCGCATCACAACCGGCGCATAAAAGCAGTCCGCAATCGAAAAATCACCAAACAGCCAAGGGCCGCCGTTCCGGGTCATACACCTCGACCAGATTTCATCGACCCTAGCAATATCTCGCAGCGCAGCGTCTGAAGGTTTCACCGTTCTCAACGCCCGACAGTTCATCGGCATATCGCTCCGCAAGCCCGCAAACCCAGCATGCATCTCCGCGCAAACCGCTCTAGCCTCCGCTCTTAAGGCCTCATCTACCGGCCACCCTTTGCCCGCCAAATACTTCTCAGAAACATACTCGCAAATAGCCAAAGAGTCCCAAACAACAAGATCCCCATCAATCAATACAGGTACTCTGCTCGTTGGAGAATATCGACTTAATCGCGTTTGCAAGCCATCCGCTCGAAGCGACTCCTGAACCTCTTCAAAATCCAGATTGGACGTAGCGAGCAGTAACCAGGGTCTCAAAGACCAGGAAGAATAGTTTTTGTTGCCGATAATTAGTTTCAAAGCGTACCTCAAAGGGATTACAGCGGATTGAAAAGATATTAGCCACACGCTGCACAAATGGTTATGCACTCAGTCAATCTGGTGTATCAATTCAAGATGTTGCCTTCTCGCACGCTATCTCATTAAATCATCAAGTTCTGCGTAGTCAGGTAGCGTTGTGTCGATTTGCTTACCTGCCCTAATGACTGCGCGATCGCCCTGCCCCCTCGCCATCAGCTCATTAAAGCTCCGCGCCTTAAACACCACAAAATTCGCCACCATTCCCACGCCAACTTCTCCCACACCCTCAAGCCCCATCATCCTTGCAGGCACCTTGGTCACCGCCTGCGGCCAATCCCCAATCGGATGATCCAAATGCCCAATTCGCGCCGACTGCGTAAGCACCTCCAGCCCATCATGATCGCCATAGGCAAAAAACGGATCGCGGCAGTTATCCGACGCTAAGGCCACCTCTACACCTGCCGCCTTCAGCTCGTGCAAAATCGTCACCCCACGATACCGAGGTGTCCTTCCCGCCTTTCGATCTTGCAAATACAGATTGCACATCGGCAAACTCACAACCGAAATCCCAGCGACCTTCACCGCCTCGATCGTCTTACGCACATCCGCTTCCGACTGCACAGACAAACTACAGCAGTGCCCACAGGTGATTTGTCCCTTGAACTCGTGTCGAACAGCCGCCTCAGCCACGTATCGCAGCGCTACATCGTCTGGATTCAAACTCTCATCCGTATGAAAATCAAGATCCAGCCCTCTCTCTTTTGCCAGCTCAAACACCCGATCGAGCTGTTTCACGATATCAGCGTTCATAAAAGCAACGCCCCCCAAAACACCACCAGCACTAGCCACTAAATCAGCTAGATCTTCTCCTTTTGCCCCCATAAAATAGTCCAGCGTCACTAAACAAACCGCCTGCAACTGCAACCGACCACGCCACTCATCTCGCAGCTGCCGAAACACCTCAAAGCTAATCCCACCCTGCCCGTCAAACGCGTCTATATGCGTTCGGATGGCCTGCGTGCCATGCGCGTAGCTACACTTCAGCCCAAACGCCATCCGTCGGGACACATCTTCTGCATCCCATCGCTGCGTACTGTCCTGCCGGACTGCCTCTAGTGCACCCCCAAAAGTCCCATTGGGGTTAGGACTACGCGACCAAATATGGCCCTTATCTAAATGCGTATGCATATCCACAAAACAGGGCCAAATCAATCCAGCCTGCACGTCAACTGAAGGGATATTATTTAAAGCCGTTGAAAAAGCCGTTGAACGGGCAGATTGCAGCGCAACAACTTTTCCCTCACACACCTCTATATCTACAGAGACAAGATCCTCACGACATAGACTGCGCTGCCTAAACAGCGGGCCAGAAGGCAGTTGAGCTAGCAGCGTTGAAGGGACTTGTCCATTACGCAACCAGTAGCGAGAAGCAGCTGGAACCTCAACAAAGGAATTCATCATTTGGTTTTTCAGATAATTGCGATCGCACAACCCTATTTTCTACTTCTGCGATCGCCTCGCTACCCCAAACTTGCCGCCTTCTCAACCCACTCCACCACCTGATTTCCCAGCCGTACATCATCTAACCGATCAATCTCGCGAATACCAGTCGGGCTCGTCACATTAACCTCAGTTAGGTAGCCGCCAATAATATCTATGCCTACCAGAACAAGTCCGTCTTTACGCAGCGCAGGCGCAACTTGTCTACAAATCTCTAAGTCACGCTCCGTCAGCTCCGTTTTATCACTGCGTCCACCAACGGCCATATTGCCGCGAAATTCTTTGCCAGTCGGCACCCGGTTCACCGCGCCAATCGGATCGCCGTTGAGCATCACCACGCGCTTATCACCCTCTTTTGCCGCAGGCAAATAGGTTTGCACCATCACCGGCTCTTTGCCCTGATGAGTGCTCACTTCGATAATGGAATTGAAGTTGCGATCGCCTCCCTCCAAAAACAAAATCCCCTCGCCCGCCTTCCCGCCCAAAGGCTTTAGCACCCCAGCACCCCAGCGCTCCACCGCCTCACGAATTACCTGCTTATCAGCGCTCACAATCGTCTCAGGAATCGCATCTGCAAACTGAAGCGCATACATTTTCTCGTTAGCCGCTCGCAGGCCGCCTGGTGAATTAATCACCTGCGTCTTCGATTTGTCTATATAGTCGAGAATATAAGTAACGTACAGATAAGGCACTGTCACAGGTGGATCGGTTCGCATAAAAACAGCATCCATCTCTTCCATCGGACGCCACTTGCTTTCGCCTAGCTGGTACCAATCTGGCTCAGATATCCAGCGATCGCCTTCCTTCGCCACCGGCTTCATCGTCACAGGCTGCAACAAAGCACATGCCTTAGCACCCACTACACCTAAGCGATCGGCCTGCGTTATATACACCTGATGGCCCAGCACCTGCGCCGATTCCATAATTGCCACACTCGTATCATGGCCTGGATCTAACCGCGAGATGGGATCAATGATGAAAGCAAATTTCAATAGAATTCTCCTACAGAATCTAGCCCTTAGATAGGCTCCCGACGAATATATAAAGCATAGGGCAAAACATTCAGATCACGAGAGCGCTCAACAGCATAGGCAGCGAAGAAACCAAGCGGCTTACCGCTAGCCTAGACAGCAAGCAAAATAAGCATTTCTATAGGTGGTTAGAAGGCATGCAGAAAAGGCTTATCTCTTGTTGAAACGTTTGTCAAATCTTTATTTGAGCTATATCTCAGCAGCAAAGACTGCGAGCTATGTTATACACATATTCAAACAAAAGCAGACCTAATACTTCAGCCGGTCAAAAAAGCTGTAAACAAAGGCTCTCTTGGGAATGTCTTGGCAGAATTAAGTTCTACTGTGCCAATTCAAATTGGGTAACATTACCGATTCGAGAGTTCACGTAGACTCTCTACTCTAATCGGTAGCTAGGGTGAGAGGAAATTAGGAATGTTCGCAAGGTTAATGCAGGCCACTACAATCACACTGGCACTATATGTTTTGCTAGGTGTAAACGACCTACAGCAGACAAAAGCACTTCAAAGTAACCAGGTAGAATCGACGGTAGCACCAGCTGAGGCACTCGTTGCACTCAAGCAAGCCATCACTCGTCGCCAGTAGTTAACTCTCTGTGAAACGCTAGTCTGCAATAAGTCCATAGCTTTCGATAAGATCAATAAAAAGCGCACCTTACTAATTTTAAGTAGATGCGCTTTTCTCTTTGATTTTAAGATTTGGTAGTCGCTACACTGCTGCCGTCATACTCACCATCGTTGCGGGTGAGAAGCTAGGCGCATACGATTCAATAACGCGTCCGGTCTCTGAGCACATTGTCATCAAATAGTCACAGCAAGAGCACTGTGTCCGAACCGTTCCTTCTTGATAGTAGCGCTCAGCAGAGCTACCACAAGTAGGGCAATGTACTCGCTGCACAGTTGCAGGAGAAACTGCTTTACTAAGGTCTTTCGATAAGAATGACTCCAGCAATTGCTGGGCGGGTCTTTCCATGGCCTTCATAGTTCTTAATGACTTACTCATTTTTTTAGACGCTGTTACTCAAAAATCGCAATTTTACGAGGCTTAAGTTCAGGGTGTTGACATTTGAATTTACTCTCCTATTATGCCAACTTATTCAGGCACAAGCAAAGTGTCGCAAGACATACTAAATACTCGGGATCGCCTATCCTCAGACTGATCCCCGACTTACTGAAACGCTCGCCAGCTCAAGGATAGGTGAGTATTTATGCTCGCTTGAGCATGGCGAATCAGGCTAGTTCTCCACCTATTATCTACTAACAAATAAAGGTTTGCTTTATATTTGCCATCTAATAGCGTTACGGTTCTCAACACTATCTAATAAAGCATTCTTAAAAAGAGTTAATTTAGATGTGATTCTCACTTTCAAAACCACTAGCTGTATTAGAGACAGCACTTTTATTGAGGGCGATAAGTTCAATCGCTTAATACGAATTCAGCCCGTCTTTTAAAACTATCTTTTCTATGTATGCCAATCGATAGATGATCGTTTCATCAATAGAATTTAGGGAGGAGATAGAATGTAGCAATCGCTACTTTTTATTCTTCTGATAATAGATATGTAAGTTCCACATCAACTTGTTTATCTATTATCTAAACCTACAGAAAAATGCAGACGTTTCTATTAAGTGATCCCGCTTATTCTCCGTCAGTTTTTATAACAGTTTAGTTTCGTCAACAGCACTTAAAGCCCTTCAAAGCGAACCCTACGAAACAGCCGAAGGGTGAAAATAGTCGTAAATTTGCTGAGCTAGCTGCGAACCAATGCCGTCTACCGTAGCGAGCTGCTGAGGTGAGGCCTCACGAATGTAGTCGATCGATCGGAAGTTAGCCAGCAGCTGCTTACGCCTTTGGTGGCCTAACCCAGGAATATCTTCTAAGCGCGATCGCCTCATCCGTCCCATTCGCCGCTTCCGGTGAAAGCTCACCGCAAACCGATGGGCCTCATCTCGCAACCGTCGCAGTAGCATTACCCCTGGCTGATCCGCCTCAGTCTCTAGCGATTTCTTCTCACCCGGCAAAAATATCTCTTCTAGCCTCTTGGCTAAGCTCACCACCCTAAGCTCACTTAGCAAGTTCATATCTTCCAGCTCAGCAACCACTGCCGACAGTTGCCCCTTACCACCGTCAATCATGACCAAATCAGGCCAATCAGGGTTCCCGACACGCTGTAAGCTGGGGTCTTCTGCGTACCGGCGAAAGCGGCGACGAATCACTTCAGCCATGCTGGCAAAGTCATCGGAGTGACCGCTGGTGACGGTAGGATTTTTAATTTTGTACGTGCGGTAGTGCTGCTTAGCAGGCAGGCCGTCGATAAACACCACTTGAGAAGCCACCGCGTCTGAGCCCTGAATGTGAGAGATATCGTAGCCTTCGATGCGCTTAGGCGGCCCAGGTAAATCAGCCAGCTCTGCTAGATCCTGCATTGCCTGGTTGTTGCGATCGGCAAAGCGCTGCGTCCGCGCCAGCTCGTACTGCGCGTTTCGCTCTACCATTTCAACCAGCTCAGCTTTAGACTGGCGCTGAGGCATATCAATAGAGACTTTTTTGCCTTTCTGCACCGTCAGAAATTCCGCCAGCATGTCGCGCTCCGGCAGAGTATGCTGCACCAAAATCTCCGCTGGAATTTCAACCGAATCGACCAGGCGATAGTGTTCTTCCAGCACGCGCTGCAATATTTCACCGGGCGTACCAGATTGCGTATCTGCCACGAAGCCTAAGCGGCCCACCAAGCGACCGGCGCGAATTTGAAACAGCTGTATGCAGGCGTGTTCGTCATCAGCAGACAGGGCGATCGCATCTCTCGAAACCGTATCATCGGGCAGTGCCACCTTCTGATGAGCCCCTAGCGTCTCTAGTCCTTTCACCTGGTCGCGAATCAAAGCCGCCTTTTCAAAATCTAGATCCTCAGCAGCCGTTTCCATCTTTTGAGTGAGAATATCGATCAGCTCGTGCGATCGCCCCTGAAACACCATCGCCACCCGCTGCACAATTTGGTGATAGTCCTCAGGCGTAATCATTTGCTGACACACCCCTGGACACTGACCAATATCGTAATTAAGGCAGGGCCTGTCTTTAAACAGCGGCTGTCGCCGTTGCCGCAACGGAAAGATTCGCTTAGCAATCTGCAACGTCCGCCGCAGTAATCCCGTATCGACATAAGGCCCGTAATAGCGACTTTTCGCATCTTTCCGCCGCTTGCGCGTAATAAAAATGCGCGGATAGTCCTCACCCCACGTAATACACAAAAAAGGATACTTTTTATCATCTTTGAGCAGCACATTGTACTCAGGCTGATGCTGCTTAATCAGGTTGGCCTCTAGCGCCAGCGCCTCAGCCTCTGTATCCGTCACGATAAATTCAATATCGGCAACCTTACTCACCATAGAAGCAATACGCGGCGAGTGATGGTGCGCCGCATCGCGAAAATACGAACGCACTCGGTTACGCAAACTTTTTGACTTACCAATGTAGAGAATTTGGTCAGTCTCATCTCGCATAAAGTACACGCCCGGCTCTTGAGGAATCTCCTTGAGCCGAGTTTCTAGCCGCTCAGGATCTTTTCGCAGCGTTTTCGCAGAGACGGTGGCAGTTGCTTTAGAAAGAGAAGAATTAGGCACTGTGGAAAAACTAAGGAGATTTAAAGATCAAACAGGCTAGCAGACAGCTATCAAGCTTCCTTTATTCTATTTATCTTTTTGCTTGTCTTCAAAAAAGTCTGAAAAATCAAGAAGATTTGACGAGCTTGTTGTCATAGCGTTCCTGTGTAGAGGAAAATTTGATGTATAAGTCGACACACGTATATCCTGCTCTACACATCCTGTCTGTCACGTCCTACCCCTTAGCTATCACTGTGAACATCCAAGAATTTGAAAGCCAGTACCAAGAGTCCGTCAGCAAAATACTCAACGAACTTCAGTCTATGGCGATCATCTCTAACCGACTAGAGTCCACCATTGTAGAGGTCGGTTCGTCGGTTCAAAGCCTTAACCAAATGGTAGAAGATTTTCTAAAAGCGGAAAAAGATACAGATGAGCCGTCGGAGCAAACGCTGGGCTAAACAGACAGCTAGGTCTTTAAGCTATCGACTAACCGTGCCACCGTATCACTAAGATCGCTCGGCAACACAGGCTTAGTGAGATAGGCATTTGCACCCAGCCGGTAAGCTTTATGCTGGTCGGTCGCAAGTGTGTAGCCGCTAACAACTAGGATGGCAAGACTACGCCAGCAAGACTCAGCGCGAATCTGTTCAATAATGGTGAAGCCATCAACAACTGGCATTCTCAAATTAAGGATGAGTACGTCTGGCTGAAAACTTTGTAGCCGATCGAAAACTTTTTGACCGTCCGCAAGCGTAGAGACGGTGTAGCCACAGTGCTCAAGGTAGTCGGCAAATAAAATTCGGTTACCATAGTCATTTTCTAAAATCAGGACGCGACCTAACTCCAAAGAAGACATCATTTATAAGGGCTGACGTGGGCCAGACAGTGAGTTGGTATGCGGCTTTAAAATAAGAACTAAAATAGATATAGTGATACGGCTGTCTGTGCAGTAATACAGACAGCCATCATTGATTATGTGCCTAAAAAGCCGTCAAACGTCTGTAAATAGAACATATTAGGTGAAATTGTTTACAGACTTCTTAAGTTTTAGCTCGAACAAACTTACCGATTTTTTCAATAGCCGCAGACAAAACTTCTGGCGGATGAACCAGCGCAAAACGCACGTAGCCTTCCCCAGAAGTGCCGAAACCGCGTCCAGGAGAAAGCGCCACGCCGGTATCTGCAACGAGCGCCGTACAAAAATCAATTGAGTGACTTGCCCAGTCACGGGGTAAGCCATCAGGCAGCTTAGCCCAAATATACATGGTGGCCTCAGGCTCAGGCACCTGCCAGCCAATTGATTGCAGTGCGGTTATGGCGGCATTTCTACGGCTAGCAAAAGTTTTTACCATGTGAGCTACGCAATCTTGTGGGCCAGTCAGCGCTGCGATCGCCCCTCTCAAAATCCCTCGATACTGATTAAAGTCCACCGTCGCTTTCACCTGCCGCAAAGCCTTAATCAGCTTTGCATTACCAATCGCATACCCTACGCGAAAGCCACCCATGTTGTAGGACTTAGACAGCGTAAAAAATTCAATAGACACCGATTTATCCAAATCAGCCTGAAGAACAGACGGTACCGGATCGCCTTCAAAATATAGATCGGCGTACGGAAAGTCGTGAACCAGCACGATATTATGCTGCTGACAAAACGCAACGGCTGCTTTGAAGAATGAAAGCGGTGCCCGAGCCGTCGTCGGATTGTGCGGATAGCTCAAAACCATCATGCTAGCTTTCTCGGCAACCTCATCCGGAATGTCTGCAAGCACCGGCAAAAAGTCATTCTCAGCCAAAATCGACATCGGATGAATCTCGCCGCCTGCCAGATACACGCCGCCCACATGCGAAGGATAGCCAGGATCTAACAGCAGCGCGATATCACCCGGATTCATCACCGCCAGAGGCAAATGCGCCGTGCCTTCTTGAGAGCCAATTAGCGGCAGTACTTCCGTTTCCGGATCAACAGAGATGCCGTACTTTTGTTCGTACCACTGAGCAGCGGCAACTCGCATATCCTTAGTGCTATTGAATAGCGCGTAGCCATGAGTTTCTGGGTCGTTGAGCGCTTCAGAAATGGCGTTGAGTACGTGAGGTGGCGTCGGTAGGTCAGAAGAACCCAAGGAGAGATCGATGATGGACTTGCCGTGAGCGATCGCCTTTGCTTTCGCCTGATCCATATCGGCAAAAACGTTAGTCTGCAAAGGCGCAAGGCGATCGGCAATCTGCATAAAATGGTAGTGAAAAAGGACGAGTAAAAAACGAGAATCCCTCATCTAGAAACCAGTCTAGACAAGGGAAAATTGGACGGAAACGGAGAGGATTGCAGGCTACAGACTATCTAGCTCAGTTTTCAAAGCTTCCAGCTCAGAGTCTACAGCCGAATCGGCCTTTTGATCTGGCGTCACCGCAGGCTCGTCCGCAGCAGGCAAAGCCTCCTGAGAGGGCGCAGCGCCACCTAGCATTTGTGACTTCATGGCCTCCAGCTCATAGTCCACATCGCTACCCGACTCTAGCTGAGCAAACTGACTTTCTAAATCAGCGCCCGCTAGCTCAGCCGCCGCCTGACCGCTTGCTTCCATCATCAGCACCTTCTCTTCCATGCGCTCAAAGGCGGCCATAGAACTGCCGGTGTTCATGCTGCTGACGCTATTTTGTAGCTGCTCGTTCGCCTTAGCCGCACTCGCGCGCGCCTTGAGCATATTTTTCTTAGTTTTAGCTTCAGAAATTTTGCTCTCTAAACCAATGAGCTGACGCTTGAGCGTATCAACTGTAGACTTTTGCTGATCGAGCTGAGCTTGAATAGTGGAGGCCGTTTCAGCGTGCGTTTTTTTTCGCACAAGGGCTTCGCGAGCCAGTTCTTCGTTACCCTTTTGCAACGCTAGCTGAGCCCGCTGTTGCCACTGACCTGCGGCTGTTTTAGCCTGGTCAGCCTGCGTTTGAGAGCGTTTTTGAGACGCGATCGCCCTAGCTACAGCCTGACGCATCTGAACCAGGTCTTCCTGCATATCAATGATGGCCTGCTCCAGAATCTTTTCTGGATCTTCAGCAGAACTCACCGCTGCATTCAGGTTAGAGCGCACCACTCGGCTAACGCGATCAAACAATCCCATGTCGTTATTTTCCCCAGTTCTTCTAGTTGGTTCTTCTAGCTTAATAACCAGTATACGTAGCTATTTCAAAATCTATATCAAAATAATGGGCCGTCTTAACCAGTGGGGATAGCCGTCCCGCTAGCTATGGCCGTTAAAGCTTACTCAAAAGATACCGCAGGACGCGGGCAAATTCCTGATATTTATCTAACGTTATCTAGCACTCAGTCCAAAGAAGGGAGCGGAGGAATTAAAAGATTTAGGGCTTTGGGGGTAACTCCGGCTCGGTAGGCGGCGATCGCCCCCACCGCTTCCAAATAGGTATTCACTGCGATCGCCTTAATTCCCAAGTCAGCCGCATTCACCGCCATCGCCGTACTATTCTCTCCCACTGCAATCACCTGTCCGCCCCGCCGTGCCAGCATCGGAGCTAAGCTCATCACCGCGCTTCCTCCAAAAGCAGTGGCAGGCACAACAACTGCATCCACCTGAGCAGCCGTAATTGCAGGCGCAGAAGGCTGATCGGTCACAAACTGAGGCGCCCGACTGAGCCCGGCCAGCACACAGGGCAAAAACGTGTGACCCAGCTCTTCAGCCGCTGAGCGAGGTGAAATCGTAGGATCTAACGGCAACGGTGAAAGTGCAGGCGCATGAGCACAAGGAATCTTGAATGTCCGCACAATCAAATGGCTAATCACGGCTTCCACACCCGCCAAAGGATCAACGCCTTTGCCCTGTCGGTAAGCGTCTAGTTCAGGGGAGCTATCGTCATCAGGAAAACGAGCGATAACGGCGATTGCCCGACAGCCCGCCTCATTAATCAACCGCTCCGCCGCCCGCAGCAAGCTACCCGGATTCTCTAGCGTCCCCCAAGAAGCTCCTGATTCAGCCGTTTTTAGCGTTATGCCCAACGGCATATCAGTGACGACGTGAGCACGAATATCTAAGCCTAAAGTGGCTCTAGCGGCGTCTGCGGCCTGAAGGTGACGCGATCGCAGCTCATCTTCCACGCCTTTATCAATCACCAGCCCAATCGAGTTTTGATGCACCGGCTGCAAAGCCCAATGACCCGCTGCAAACTGATCCAAACCATAGCCTTCAACGTAATACGCATTGGGCATCGGCCAGTAAAGCTGCGCTCCGTTCATTACATTCGGATGCGTGATCAGCCGGTCAGTTACCTGAGCCAGCGCCCTGGCCACAGGCAAAGCATCCCCCGCGTAGCCACCAATAGCCGCACCAATGCCAGTGGGGATAATTAGCATCGTTGTATGGAGTTTGGTCATTTGAGCGTAGTGACGACGGCTTCTATGTGTGCGGTGTTGGTAGACGAGTCGATGTGAGTGATGGCCCAGCGAAGCGGATCGCCGTGTTGGGTGAGCTGAGTTTCTATGTGCGATCGCAACGCATCAGAACGCAACCGATCAGAACCAGCCACCGCCTGCCGCAACTGACTCGGCAGCGCGAGCAAAGACACTTCCAAAGCAATCAGTTTCGTCTGCATCTATCCCGGCTGACCAAACTGCCGCTCGTACACCTCATCTTCCTTCTCAGTCTCTATTTTCAAATCCGACGTTGGATACGCCACGCACAGCAGCGCATAGCCATCCGCCTGAAGCTCAGGGCTTACCCCCATGCCATCCGCCTGATTCACCGTTCCTTCAATAATCATGGCCGCACAGGTCGTACACACCCCCGCATTGCACGATGTCGGCAAATCCAAACCTGCCGCCTGAGCCGCCACCAGCACCGTCTGGTCTTCAGGCACTTGAATGCTATGAACCGTGCCCTGATGGTTAATCTCAGCCGTAAACGTTGTACCCATTGCTTTTCTAAATCTGCTTCTTTTAGTGTGAACCTACCTAAGAGGCTACCTGACCGGGGAAAGCGCGATCAAACTCTTCAAGCAAATCGTCAATTTCTTCTAGCGCCTGATTGATATCAATTCGCAAAGTTCCAATCCCAGGCTGCTCTAGCAAGCGAAGCAGCGACTGACGCTTAGAGCGGATAAGTTCAATTCTGGTTTGGAGTGCAGCAAATTCCATGTCAAACGGATCTCCGAGATGAGTTACATTTCTTTATAGGACTCACTAGGATAAGCAAATTTGGCACCAAGCGCATCAATCTTGATGCTGAAGTCCGCGCTTTATTTAATAACACCAAAAGACAAATCCGTAAGGAAATACCCAGGAAAACAACACTCATGCTGCGCAAAATTCCCCTTGGCACCGTCCTCCTCGTTGTAGGAGCCATCCTTACAGCAGTCGGCTTTGTTGCCTACGCCCAAGAAAACGCCACCCTCAACCTAGTCGGCTTCTTCTACGGCGTACCCATCTTATTAGGGGGACTCGCCCTGCGTGCTGCCGAGCTAGAGCCCGTACCATACACAAAGCCGCCTAGTGAAGCCGTGATTGCCCTGCGAGATCAGGCCACACAGACGCAAACTCAGGTACGCAAAGACGTGACCCGCTATCGCTACGGCCAAGAAGCACACCTAGACGAGACATTAGAGCGACTAGGCCTCAGCCCAACCGACCCGCAGCGCCCAGTATTAGAAGGCCTACACGAAGAACAAAGAGAAGGCGCGTACACCCTGGTTCTAGAATTCAATTCTCCACACGTGCCTTTTGAAAAGTGGCAGGAAAAGCAGCCTAAAATTGAGGCGTTTTTTGGCCCTGGGATCACCGCTGAAGTGAGCCAGCCTGCGGAAAAGAAAGTTGAGCTAGCCATGAAAGCAGTTGTTGCCTAGCGTCACTTTTCCAACCGTACCGCGTACCACTGCACCGACTCCCCCGGAGCCGTTTCAAACTCACAGTGCGTTTCTACTAAATACTTAGCTCGCTCATCATCCGAAGCCAGCTTTTGCAAGTCCGGCGAAAGCTGGCTTTTGTTTGCCTGCACAACTTCCTTAAGCTTGTCTGTTAATTCAGCGGGTGTCAGGAAAGTTTCACCCGCATCTGGCGTCAAAAACACAAACATTTCCTCGCTGTACATCATCGAATTGGTCATAAAATAAGGCTCCTGGGCGACGGGGCAAACGATGTTAAAGAACGTTTCGCACTTTGCATCAGAATAAGTCGATTTCTTGAGACTCAGACACCTTCTTTAGTCTACGGTGATAAAATTTCTACATATACACCGCAATCCCTACCGGATTACCGGGGATTAAACACAACACCTACCCATCACGACTCGCACCCCTAACTTCCCTATGGTTCACACGCCTATCAAGCCCGCCGAAAGCACCGCTGAGAAAAAAGTTTCTAAGCTAGAAGGCATCAAAGAGCGCAGCCAGTTTCTGCGGGAACCCGTGGCGACTGAGCTAAAGCAAGACACCACCCACTTCACCGAAGCGGGCATCCAAATCCTCAAGTTCCACGGCTCCTATCAGCAGTACAACCGCGACGACGTTGTACGAGGCGAGGAAAAGCCCTATTCCATGATGCTCCGCCTTCGCAACCCAGGCGGCTATATCCCCGCCGAGCTGTACCTCACCCTAAACGAAATCTCTGACAAGTACGGCAACGGCACCATCAGAGCCACCACCCGCCAAGCCTTCCAGCTCCACGGCATCCTTAAAAAGAATCTCAAAGCAACCCTTGCAGACATCATTCGCAGCATGGGCTCCACATTAGGTGCCTGCGGTGACCTCAGCCGTAACGTGATGGCTCCACCTGCACCTTACAAAAACAAGCCTGAGTACGTTATCGCCCGCAAGTACGCCACCAATATTGCCGATCTGCTGACGCCTCAAACTCCTGCTTACTACGAAGTGTGGCTAGACGGCGAGAAAGTCGTAACCACCGAAGAAGATCCTGAGGTAGTTGCAGCGCGCCAGGGTGGCCGGGTTAGCACTGACTTTGAAACATCCATCGAGCCGATTTACAACACTTACTACCTACCCCGTAAGTTTAAGTGCGCGGTCACCGTACCCGGCGACAACTCTGTTGATGCCTACACGCAAGACATCACCTTTGTGGTCATTACAGACGATAACGGTGAGCTACAAGGCTTCAACGTCATGGCAGGCGGCGGCATGGGCCGTACCCACAACAAAACGGAAACATTCGCACGAGTAGCTGATCATATTGGCTATGTCGACAAAGACGATGTGTATGATTTAGCTAAAGCCATTGTCTTTACGCAAAGAGACTATGGCGAGCGCTACAACCGCCGCCTGTCTCGGATGAAGTATTTGGTTCACCGATGGGGGCTACCAAAATTCATTTCAGAAGTTGAAAAGAGATTTGGGAAGAAGCTAGAGCCCTACAGAGAGCTGCCTGAGTGGAAGTTTGAAGACTACCTGGGCTGGCATGAGCAGGGCGATGGCAAGCTATTTGTGGGCGTGCATGTTCGCAATGGCCGCGTGCACAATCAGGGCAAGCTGCGCAACAAAGCCGCGCTAAAAGAGATTGTTGAAACGTTCAAAGTTTCGATGCGAGTCACGCCTAATCAGAGCGTAATTCTCTGTGACATCGAGCCCAACGATAAGGCCGCAATTCAAGCCATTTTAGATCGCGATGGCATCACGCCAGATAGCAAAGTAGATTCGCTGGAGCGCTATTCAATGGCCTGCCCAGCGCTGCCGACCTGTGGCTTGGCGGTGACTGAATCTGAGCGAATCATTCCTAGCATGTTGGAGCGGCTGCGCAAGCAGATGAATAGGCTTGGGCTTAGAGGTGAAACCTTTGTCACGCGGATGACGGGCTGCCCGAACGGCTGCGCGCGCCCTTACATGGCAGAAGCAGGCTTTGTGGGTCAGTCGCCAAAAAGCTATCAGCTATGGCTAGGGGGTTCTCCGAACCAAACGCGGTTGGCACGTCCTTACATGGAGAAAATGCACGAGGATGACTTGGAGAAAACGTTTGAGCCTTTGTTCGTATGCTTTAAGCAGAATCGGAATGAGGGTGAGAGCTTTGGTGATTTTTGCGATCGCTACACATTCGAGTCCCTCCGCCAGTTCTCCGAAACCTACGTCCCTGCAAAACCAGTCGGCTCAGGCCGTCGCCGTAACCGCATCGGCGTATCTGACGAGCTATTTACCAAAATGAAGGCAAGAGCACAGGCAGAAGGCAAAAGCCTAGCCGATGTGTTAGAAGAAGCCATTGGCGATCGCTTCAGCTAAACACACGCCATAAGCCCTACCGCTACAACGAATCCATCCCGATGAAACGCACTCGCAGACGCGACGATCTCATACAAGTTGGCCGCGACATCGTGATTAGGCAGGGCTTTAACGCGGCAGGGCTCAGCGATATCTTGAATACAGCAGGCGTGCCCAAAGGCTCCTTTTACTACTACTTTGAGAGTAAGGAAGACTTTGGGCTCGCCATTATTGAGGACTTTGCTGGCAAATATCAAGAAGAGCTAGAGGCCATTTTAGGCAACCAGCAGTTTTCGCCGCTGACACGGCTCAACAACTACTTTGAAAAAGGCATTGCCGAAATGGCAGCCAGTCAGTGTGAGAATGGCTGCTTGATTGGCAACTTAGCGCAAGAGCTATCGGCGCAAAGTGAAGTGTTTCGCGATCGCCTCAACCACATTCTTTCAGACTGGGAAGCGCACTTTGCCCAGTGCATCCATGCCGCCTGCGAATCAGGCGAAATAGCGCATCATCTAGATGCGAACATGACCGCGCAGTTCATTCTATCGGGGTGGCAAGGCGCAATGCTACGAGCAAAAGTAGAACGCTCGATAGAACCACTCAGAACCTTCGTTCAGATATTGTTCAGCCAGGTTCTCAGAGCTTCTATTCCAGCCAAATCTATCGCTGGTTAGATTTAAGTTTTCATATCCAGACTGTAGAGTGCATTAGTAGACGACTGGTCTACTAATTTTCTAGATTCCCATTATTAAAGGGGTCTAGATTGCACGAAGGATTTATAAGCATGTCTGAAATTGAGAATAAAGTCGTTATTATTACTGGCGGCAGTAGTGGACTAGGCGAAGCGACAGGTCGCCTGCTGGCAAAGAATGGCGCTAAGGTTATGTTCGCGGCAAGACGAGAAGATCGCCTTAAAGAAATTGTTGCAGATATCGAGAAGGCAGGCGGCACTGCTAAATACCAAATCACGGACGTTACAAACAAGTCAGACGTAACGTCTCTGGTCGAAGCGACAAAAGAGGCCTACGGGCGCATAGACGTTTTAGTGAATAACGCAGGTTTGATGCCGCTCTCACCGCTCTCAGCTTTAAAGGTTGATGAGTGGGAAAAAATGGTGGATGTCAACATTAAAGGCGTTCTCTACGGCATCGCAGCAGTCATGCCAATCATGAAAGAACAAAAGTCTGGTCACATTATCAATCTCTCTTCTGTCGCGGGGCATAAAGTGTTTCCTGGCGGCGTGGTTTATTGCGCAACCAAGTTTGCAGTCAAGGCTATTTCTGAAGGCATTCGCCTAGAATCTGACGGCGATATCCGCGCTACCAATATTTCTCCGGGCGCTGTTGCTACTGAGCTAACCGATCACATTTCGCACGATGAAAGTGCTGATATGGCTAACCAGCTATACGACATCGCCATTAATGCAGAGGCGATCGCCCGCGCTATCACTTTCGCCATCGAACAGCCCAGCGACGTAGACATCAACGAAATGATCATCCGTCCAGCTAAGCAAGAACTATAAATCTCACAGTCAAGAGTTCAAAAACAACATGTCTAACGAATTAAACGGAAAAAAGATTGCCATCTTAGTCATGGATGGCTTTGAACAGGTAGAGCTGACTAAGCCTAAAGAGGCCTTTGAAGCGGCAGGTGCCACCACGCAAATTGTGTCTCCACAGAGCGATCGCGTCCAGGGCTGGAATCATTTTGATAAGGCAGACTACTTTCCAGTAGAGGTCTCTATCGAAGCAGCCAGTGCCTCCGACTATGATGGTCTTCTGCTACCGGGTGGCGTTGCCAACCCCGACCAGCTGCGGACAAAAGACAAAGCTGTCGCCTTTGTGAAAGCCTTTTTCGAGGCAGGCAAACCCGTTGCAGCCATTTGCCACGGCCCCTGGACGCTGATTGAAGCCGATGTGGTGAAGTCTCGCAAAGTCACCTCTTGGCCTTCGCTCAAAACAGATTTAACCAACGCAGGCGGCACCTGGGTTGATCAAGAAGTTGTTGAAGATAACGGACTAATTACCAGCCGCAATCCTGACGATATTCCAGCGTTTAATGAAAAGGCGATCGCGGCATTCTCCAAGTAAATCTGACCCGACTAGGCCTTAATTTAGTCACGATATTTCAGCTTCCTCACGATGTCTTCGTCTACATCTCAAAAACGCCTCAGGACGATTACTCACGCCCCTTCTATACCTGCCTTCTATATCCTATGGCTTCTTCCAACGCACTCTCTCATCTTCTCAGCCCGCTTGAATTAAAATCACTTAAGCTCAAAAATCGCGTGGCCATGGCCCCACTAACTCGTGGTCGCGCCGAACCCGGCAGCAGAGTCCCCAACGCTCTGATGAAAGAGTATTATGCTCAACGTGCAGGGGCTGGTTTAATCATCACCGAAGGTACCGCGCCTTCCAAACAAGGTAACGGCTGGGTGCAAGCACCTGGAATTTACAGCGAAGCGCAGGTTGAAGGGTGGAAACCGGTTGTAGATGCCGTCCACGAGCAAAACTGCGCTTTCTTTTTGCAAATGTGGCACACAGGCCGCGCCTCTCACAGTGACTTTCAAGAAAACGGCCAGCTTCCAGTGGCACCGTCTGCGATCGCTATCGAAGGCGAAACCCACACCTCAGAGGGGAAAAAGCCTCATGACACGCCTAGAGCGCTAGAAACAGAAGAGATTTCAGGCGTCGTAGAAGACTATCGCAAAGCCGCTGAAAACGCCAAGAAAGCAGGCTTTGACGGCGTAGAGATCCACGGTGCAAACGGCTATCTTATCGATGAATTTCTTCAGTCTAAAACCAACCAGCGCACAGACGGATACGGCGGCTCTCTCGAAAATCGATATCGGTTTCTAAAAGAGATTGTTGAAGCTGTTTCAACCGTATTTCCAGCCGACCGTATCGGTGTCAGAATCTCGCCCAACGGCAGCTTCAATGACATGGGCTCACCCGACTACCGCGAAACTTTTACCTACGTTGCCAAACAGCTAAACGCTTACAAACTAGGCTACTTACACATTATGGATGGGCTTGCCTTTGGATTTCATGAGCAGGGTGAACCTATGACGCTCGACGAGTTCAAGGCCGTGTACAACGGTGCGATTATGGGGAACTGTGGCTACGACCGCGAGGAAGCGGAAAAGGCGATCGCGTCCGGCGATGCCGATATCATCTCCTTCGGTCGCCCATATATCAGCAACCCCGACCTAGTAGCCCGATTCCAAAACGGCTGGGGGCTCAACGACGACGACCAAAGCACCTGGTACACCCACGACGCTGAAGGCTACACCGACTACCCAACTTACAAAACGTCAGTAGCCGCATAAGCACAGAGCTATATCAATAGGCTAATAAAACGTAGGAGATATCTTCGGACATCTCCTACGTTTTATTGTTTTTTGCTGGATGGTCGCTAGCAAAAACCATCCAAAACGGTCTTACCAATCGCCTTTCCGCTTTCCTGAAATTCATGAGCAGCCTGTAGATTCTCCACGCTCAAAGCACCGCCATGCTTATTGACCGTCGAAATCAACGTGCCATCATCCAGAAGATCTGCAACGTTATTCAACAGCTTATGTTGCTCGTCCATATCATCTGTTTGAAACATCGAGCGAGCAAACATAAACTCCCAACTCAAAGACAGCGCTTTGGGCTTAAGCGAGACCACATCTAGCGCATCTGGATCATCAATCAAAGCAATGCACCCACGCGGCTTGATCAACTTAGTAATCGCAGCAAAATGCTCTCCTGTATGCGTCAGCGAAGCAACATACTTTGGCACAATACCTAGCGCTTCCATCTCTTCGTCAAGCGGATTGTGATGGTTGATTACATAATCCGCGCCCATCTTTTTCACCCAGGCGCGCGTATCCTCACGAGACGCCGTTGCCACCACGCTTAGATTTGTCAGTTTCTTCGCAAGCTGAATCAAAATAGAACCCACGCCGCCCGCTCCACCGACCACAAGCAGCGCCTCACCTCCCCCCTCGCCCGCCTTCAGCCCAAGGCTATCAAACAGAATCTCCCACGCGGTAATGCTAGTCAGCGGCATTCCTGCGGCCTCAGCAAAATCAAGAGAGGCGGGCTTGCGACCCACAATGCGCTCATCAACGACATGCAGCGCAGCATTGGTACCCGCACGATTAATATCGCCCGCATAAAACACCTCATCACCCGGTCGAAATCGCGTCGCATCTGAACCCACTTCTCTCACAACACCCGCCGCATCAAAGCCCAAAATGCGAGGCCCGCTTTCCGGCTGCGCCCTGGCACGCACTTTCACATCGACCGGATTAACCGAAACGCCCCGAACTTCTACTAGCAGATCTTTTGGCTCAATCTGTGGCTCGCCCGCCTCAAATTCAATCAGCGCATCCTTCGCTGAAACTGGGCCTGCATCCGTATAGCCAATCGCTTTCATATTTCTCTCCGTATAGCTCAAGGAAGTATTGTCAGCATGATAGTCATTCGCGTGCCAAAGATAATCATGCTGACGGCGAAACGGTAATTCAGAGATTTTTGTCTGATGAAGTTTTTGACGTGGTTGAAGGCGCTTATGATCTCATTATCCGAAATGCACCCTTAGTCGATAAATGATTGAGTAGGGCATGGGAATCGGTATCAAGTCACTTTGGAATGCCATTTTACTCGAATAGTTTCGACCCATTCCGCTCTGGGAAACCCATGAAATTTAAAAGCACGCCCAATCAATGTATGCATATTGACGGCAAAGAAATCTGGATCAGCCGCAGCGTCACCGTACTGCCCGTCCTCTTCTTCGTCAGTAAAGGCATCCAATATGTCCCCCTCGGCCTAAGGGGCGAAGACCTACCCGAAGGCGTCGGCCAGTGGGGGCTTCCCGGCGGCTATTTAGACTACGACGAAACCGCTACTCAGGCCGTCTACCGTGAAGTGTGGGAAGAACTTGGGCTCGACATCCCTCAGCTCGCAAAGGACTTCAAATTTGAAGGCAACCTTGAGCAACCCTACGACGTTTACAGCACGCCCCTGCGCCGGCAAAACGTAACTCTCAAATACGCGCTCATGTTTCATCTGCAAGAGGCCGAATTGCCCCAGCTAAATCCACAGGTCTCTAAAGGTGAAGTCGTTGAAGCAAGATGGGTTGAGGTCGAAAAGGCAATTACCATGCCGCTAGCATTCAACCATCACTACGTTATGCAAGAGTGCTTAGAACGGTGTTATCCAAAGCAACGTTTAGGTGTTTAGTGCCTTGAACAAACGGGAATTCAAAAGAAGTATTCTCATGTAGAACTATGTCAATTAATTCTGTAAGTCGTCTCGATTTGTCAAAGCTCAAATGGTTGAAAGTAGTCAGCGATCCTACTGGTTGGGCCTATGATAGTGAGCGCATTCAAGAAATGTCTCGCAGCGTCGATTACAACAGAGTAATCAATTACAACGGGGTAACGGTATTTCCTTTGGGCTTTCGGACGAATAGAGCTGAAATGATTAAAGTTGCTGATCAAATGGGACTCATCCAAAAAGGCAAGCTTACTCATCTAATTGAAATTCTTGACTGCCAATCTTGTGAAGAGAATGGTTGGCATCATCGTATGTGTCGTATCCTCTGGTGGCAGCCCGAAGTGAGCAACTGGCAGAATCTACGACCTCAAAGAGATCTGCTAGGCTTCAATCCCACGCTTGGAGATGGAAAGCCTCATGCTATTGAAAACTTGAGACGTTTTTTAGAGCGATGGCGCGATAATGGTGGAATAGAAAATTTCCGAGATCACCTAACATCTCATCTGTAGTTCTTAGGGGTACGTAGGTGCCTAATTAGCTACCGTACTGACAAAACAGAAAATAACTACAGTCATAGAAAACCATGGGATAGATCTCTCCTCAGTTATATTTCTTTCTAGCAAAGGTCTTATACATTGAAGCCGACTGCCCCATACATCAGCTTGCAACCTAAAGATCTATGCTCAACCTGCCATTCATTGATACTAAAAGCGTAGAAACACAGCTAGGGCGAATGACCTACTACATGCCTGCTCTACCTGAGTATCCTGCCATCAAGCCAATTGATGAGCGTGAAACGCTGGTTTTTCTACATGGCTTCGGCGGTGGCTCTTCTGCATTTGAGTGGTCGAAAGTATTTCCAGCGTTTGCTAGCGACTACCGCGTGATTGCACCAGACTTGATTGGCTGGGGAGAGTCCGACCATCTCGATCGCGACTATACCATTGATGACTATCTCAACAACCTACCAGAGTTCATTCAGGCTACCTGCCCTGGCCAAGCTGTTACGGTGGTTGCCTCTGCGCTGACGGCTGCGCTGATAGTGAGAGTGGCGATCGCCCAGCCCAATCTCTTCAAATCTCTCATCCTCATGACCCCCGCTGGTCTCTCCGATTTTGGTAATGACTACACCCAAAGTCCGTTTGCCCAGCTCGTGAGCACGCCGTTTATTGACAAGTTTATTTATCGAGGCGCGATCGCCACGCCCTTCGGCATCGAAAGCTTTCTTAAAACCCGCCAGTTCGCAGACCCTAGCCGCATCTCCCAAGACATCATCGACGCCTACCTAGCCTCCGCCCAAAAGCCCAACGCAGAATACACCGCCCTCTCCTTCGTACGCGGCACCCTCTGCTTCGACTTAGCTGAATACATTGGTCAGCTCACCACACCCACCACACTGCTATGGGGCGAAAAGGCCGCCTTCACCGGGCCAGGTCTCGGTCGCAAGCTCGCCGCCAAAAATCCTGATGCTATCAAACTCTTTGAGGTCATCAAGTCCACTGGCCTCACACCCCAACTGGAACTGCCCGCTGTCACTACCGGCATGATCCAAACCTGCCTAGCCGTCCTTCAAAACATATAAGAAAAGCACAGAACAAAGCTAAGCAGCGCTTTCCCATCATCTTCAACCCTGAAAAAATAAGAACACGGCCTGAAAGCTACCAATCACAAATCCCAAAATGCCGCCCAAATTCACAATCGCCTGCAACTCACTTTTTACAATTGTCTGAATCGCCTTCTCCAGCTCCTGCGGCGAGGTCGCATTCACCCGCTCGATAATCACCTCATCAATATTCAAGATAGGAATCGTCTGCATCACGATTGTCTCTAAATCTCTTTCTAAGTAACGCTCTAAAATCAGCGCTAGCTCCTGACTCACCATATCCAACGATTCCGTCATTACCGAAGACGACTGCAAGCGGCCCAATAGCTGCATCGCCAGCTTTTCCCAATCTATCGACATGCTCAAAGTTTGTAGCAAGTCGCTACCGTTATCTTTGAGATAGCTCTTAATCGTTTTGCGCAGCGTCGTCCGCAGCTGCCTGACCGTAGAGACCGGCAGCTCCTGTAAAGAAAACTGCTGAAGCCACTTTTGCAAACGCACCTTCACACCCAGGCCCGCCGTCAGCTCAGCGATTCGCGCATTACTTTTATCCGGCTCATTCGTACAAATTGTCCGCAGCCGAGTTAGCGCATTTCGCACGCCAAAAATATTGGCCACCACCCAATACGTCCCGCTCGTTTTAGCCCGCAGCGTTTCGTCTATGACCTGGATATTGTAGTCAGTCAAAAAATCTATCAGCAGCTCGCGCACCCGGTTCGGCGGCAGTACACCGTTCACCGCCCAGTCCGAAACCTGTGAGGCCTGCTCATCATTAAGCTGAAAGTCGAGCAGCACCTGGTCGAATATTTGGTTGAGCTGCGCTTCTAGAAAATCATCGCGGCGCGACCACACTCGCAGCAGCCGAGGCAGCGACTGCCCCATCAAATCTTGCAGTATGTTGCCAAGAATTTTCGCTGTTTTCGCCTGAGCGCTGCCCTGCATTTGCTCTAGGGCCAGTTGCAGCAGCCAGCTGATTGCTTTTTCAGTCCGTTCAGTTTGCAGCAGGCGGCGAGCGAGCTTTTGCATCTCCTCGGGGGTGAGGAGCGATCGCATAATCACATCCGAAATCTTCTGCGCCAGCCGAGATTGATTGCTCGGAATCAGTCCCGGCGTAAACGGAATTCGCTGCCTGAACACATACTTCGGCTTATAGGGCCGAAACAGCATCTTAATCGCAACATCATTTGTAAAATAGCCAATCACGCCCCCCAACACTGGCGGCAAAAGCACTATCCACAGATTAGCGGCGCTCATATCGTCCTTACTCTATTTACCAGCCACCAAAACGCCCATCATGCCACCCGCAATCGGATAGTGCACGGCGCTTGTAAATCCAGCAGCCTTTGCCAACGCAACTTGCTTCGGCCCCTGCGGAAAGCGATCCACGCTCGGGCCAATGTAAGCATACTCCTCACTCATCCCAAAGCGCTCCGCCGTAGGCACTACAATCGTGTCCAAATACCACTGCTGAAACTGATTGACCAGCGGATTTGTGGGCGTATGAAAATCAAGAATCGCGGCTTTCGCGCCCGGCTTAAGCACACGATAAAGTTCAGCCAAGCCCTGAGGGATATCGGTTAGGTTGCGCAAACCATAGGCCATCGTAGCCGCCTCAAAGCTGTCGTTATCAAAAGGAAGTGCCAAAGCATCGGCTTCTATCCAGCTCAGACGAGCTTGTAAATGTGGGCTACGTTGGGCAGCGATCGCTAACTGCTCCACGGCAAAATCTGCCCCTGTCACCTGCCCCGTCTCCCCTACCTGTCGGGCCAGCAGCAGCGCCAAATCCCCACTGCCACAGCACACATCCAAACAGGTCAGGCCCTCAGCCGCGCCGCTCCAGCGCACCGCCATCTGCTTCCACACCTGATGCATGCCCAGGCTCATGTCCCGGTTCATCTGGTCGTACTGCGGCGCAATCCGATCAAACAGCTGACGAATGCGATCGGCCTCCGGCTGCTGGCGGCCTGTGAGTGAATTTTCCGCCATGAAGCGTTTCCCAATAATCCTTTAGCGCCGTTAAAAGTTTAGCGGTTTAAAGCAAACAAAAGCCTGAGATCCCATAACTTTAGGCAACCTCAGGCTTTTGACGTTACAAAAGTAGATGGTTAGCTTTTAGATGCCAGCAGCCTTTAGGCACAGTGAAACCTGAGGTGCAACAATGCTCAGCAGCTGAGTCACATCGCCTACAGTGGCATAGGCTGTTTCCCACTGAAGAGAGATCGCGGCCAACGTTTCACCCTGATAAAGCACCGGAACAACCGCATGACACTGCGCCCCCTGCATATAGAGAAGATCATCTGCTTTAGCTGTATCCGCCTGAATATTGACCGCTGACTGTGAGGATTGAGAGGCGATCGCCTCGGTCACTAGCCCATTGGCTTTGGTCGCCGCGGCATCTGTCGCACCAAAGCACCCAACACCCCGATCATTCGTCAGCAGCAAGGTGCAGCCATCCGCCCCCAAAATTTGACCAAAACCATCCGCCAAAAACGTCAGAATCTCTTCCGTTCCCATCGTCTGCGCAGCCAGCTGTCCCACCGTCACCATCAGCTTCGACTGCTTCTCTGCCAAGTGCAGCGCCTCATTCTGCTGCTTAATTAGGTCATACGTTTCCGAAGCCCTTTCCACCACTCGCTTCAGCTCATCTGGGTCCCAGGGCTTAGTGATGTATCGATACACCTGCCCCGCATTAATCGCATCCACTAGGTCTTCAACATCCGTAAAGCCCGTCAAGATGATGCGCACCGTATCTGGAAAATCAGGCACCGTTTTACTCAAAAACTCGGTTCCCTTCATCTCCGGCATCCGCTGATCGGAGATAATAACCGCCACTTCCCCCTCTGATTCCAGCACCCTCAACGCATCTGCGCCACTCTCTGCTCGCAGCACTTTGAACTCGCGACGAAACGTACGATATAGCAAATCTAGGTTATCGGGCTCATCATCTACCACCAGCATCCGAGGCTTTTTAGAAGGGATGTAGCTAGCCAGGGTAAGCGGACTAATAGTGCTCATGTTGGATACGCGAAGGTGGGTGTCGATTGGTAACTCACCTTTCAAGTAAGCCCAAGCACTTATCAAAAATAACCCAGATAACCGCGACCTAATCCACCTTCAATAGCTCTACAACGTTGCCATCCGGGTCTTTTACAAACAGTGCCGCCCTGCCCGATGAACTCATTTGAAAGGGCACCTTACGAGCGTCAAGTTCTGCAATCACACCGTCCAAATCGTGAATGGCAAACGTAATATGCGGATGCCTGCCCCACTTATCTTCTCTTACCGGATTTTTGGCCCACTCGCTCACAATCAAATGCATCTGAAAGTCTCCTACTTGATACCAGGTACCCGGGAAAGTAAGCTGCCGGTCTACCTTCTGCAATCCAATCACACCGGTATAAAATTCTTCAGCTTTCTCTAAATCGCTCACCTGCACAGCAACATGTAGGGGATATAGAATATCGGCCACGTTTTTTCCTCCTGACGCTTTTCACCTATTATCTATCGCTATGAAAACACTATGGTTAACGCTCGCCGTGATTGCGGTGGTTTTGGGCCTTCTCGAAACTGGGCTGAGAGTCGGCTTTGGCTTTGGCAATCCGCCGCTGTATATAGGCGATGAAAAAATAGGCTATTTGCTTGCGCCCAATCAAAAGCTAAAGCGTTTTGGCAATCGCATTGAAATTAATGAATACTCTATGCGGGCAGGCGCGATCGCCCCACGCCCCGACTCAAACACCCTCCGAATCTTCCTGCTAGGAGACTCTCTAGCCAACGGCAACGGATGGACAGATCAAACCGATATCCTATCGGCACGAATCGCACGTTATCTAGAGCCCGCTCTTCCCTCAGGCTACGAAGAAGTAGAGTCTATAAACGCCTCTGCAAACTCTTGGGGGCCGCGTAACGAGCTAGCGTATCTAGAACGCTATGGAACGTTTGGCGCCTCTGTTCTGGTGCTTTTGTTAAATACAGATGATTTGTTTGGCACGCAGCCGTCGCCTTTGCAGGTTGGGCGCGATCGCGGCTATCCAGACAAAAATCCACCGCTCGCCATCATCGAAATCCTAAACCGATTCAAAACGCCTCAGCCCATCTCTGGCCTTAAGGAAATTCAGAATGAAGCAGGCGATCGCGTCGGCAAAAACCTCACTGCCATCATCGAAATCCATCAAAAAGCAGTCACAAGCGACAGCAAATTCATCCTCGTGCTCTCCCCGCTCAAACGAGAGCTACCCGGCCCCCGAGACTACGAACTCGTCGCCCGTCAGCGACTAACAGACTGGGCTGACAAAGCTGACGTACTGTATATCGATCTGCTAGAAACCTATCAAAAGTATCCCGCGCCCGAAAGCCTGTACCGCGATCATATTCACCTAAGCCCTGAAGGCAATGAGCTAGTCGGAGAAGCGATCGCCCAAGCCACCCTCACTCTTTTTGATCCCTAGATCGAGCACCCTAACCTACCGCCATCGGCTCCAGCACCATCTTCAGCTCATCCTGCGACTTCCAAGCCTGTCCGTCTAACGCCATCTGCTCAATCACGCTCGCCAGCCGCAACGCCTTCAGCGCCTGCTCACCACCCACAGAAGGCTTATCCCCTCCGCGCACACACTGCACAAAATGCTCTAGCTCAGCATGCAGCGGTTCCGTATTACTCGTCGAAACCTGCTCAATCAGCCCATCCTGGCGGTACATCACCTGGCCATAATCCGCCATACAGTTCTCCTTCGTCTGCCGATGAATTTGAATCTTATTCGCCAAAAAATCAGCCTCCGTCAGAGAATTCCGACAGTGCGCTGAAATGCTCCTAATCTTACGATGCGTCACCTTACTCGCCGTCACCGTCGCCACAATCCCGTTGGCAAAGCCCAGCGTAGAAGTCACATAGTCCAAGTAAGGAGAATCAATTCCCTTACTTCCATTCGCTGTCAGCTTCACAACCGGCGAATTTGCCAGCTCCAAAATCAAGTCAATGTCGTGAATCATCAAGTCCAACACCACCGACACATCGTTCGCCCGCTTGGAGTAAGGACTCATTCGCCGCGCCTCAATCGCCAGCACGTCCTCTGTTTTCAAAACATTGTGCAGTTCCTTAAACGCCGGATTAAACCGTTCAATATGGCCCACCTGCAAAATGCAGCCATAGTCCGCCGCTGCGTTCACCAGCGACTCTGCCTCAGCAATACTCGCCGCAATCGGCTTCTCAATTAGCACATGCACGCCCGCCTTCAGGCAGCTCATCCCCACCGAATGATGTAGCCGAGTTGGCACCGCCACACACACCGCATCTACGTGCTGCAAAAGGTTTTGATACTCTTCAAAATAGTGAACCTGGTACTTACTCGCAGTTTCAATCCCGCGCTCAATGTTGACATCCGAAACACCTACCAGCTGCACATCTTTGAGCCGAGAAAGCACCCGCGCATGATGCTGCCCCATATTGCCAATACCAATCACGCCCACCTTTACAGGCTCAGAACGGTTGCGATTGTAGGGCTTAGCTTGAGAAAGAGGCGTGGAAGCGTTGCTTGCTAATGGTGAAGAATTTGCACCAGCCAACGGTAAAGAATCAGCGTCAGCTAACGGTAGCGGTTGGCTCATTAGCAGTCTCACACCTCAGTTTGTTTACATATCCTAATAAATATTACAGGTCGTAAGCACCCTCGCAGAGCTGATCCCACTGCCGGTTACTGATCTGGTCTAGCCATCAGAACCTTTCTTTGTAAATGAATCAGGGTTCTAAATGTTCTTTTTGATCTTTCGAGAGTTCTGAACGGGCTTTTTTGCAGAAGCCGCTGACTTTCCAACCGCAGCAGGTGCGTTGGCTTTGATTAGGGTGAGCGATCGCCCCGGACGATGAATCTGAATTTTTCCTAGCTTCGGCCCCTCAGCCGCGACAATCGTAAACTCCAGATGGTGACCCAGCTTCTGATAAGTCAGCACTTCATTCAGCTGCGGAATCTTCTGCATCTCAAAAATCACAAATCCGCCCAAGCTCAAATACTCATCGCTCATTGGCAGATTAATCGACAAACGCTCATTCACATCCTCCAAATCAGTCTGCGCCGGAAACACAACCGTATTTGCATCCTTTTGAATCACCCGCGTCTCCGGCGTTGGCATGTCAATATCGCCAATAATCTCCGCCGTCAAATCCCGCCACGTCACCAGCCCAGCCGTTCCCCCGTACTCATCGACAACAATCACCATCTCCCGCGCCGACTGCTGCATCTGAGTGAGCAGCTCATTCAAAGGCAAAGACTCCGGCACTACCCTAGCCGGTAAAAGCCAGCGAGCCACCTCCGTATCAGGATCAATTTCACCTTTGGAAAGCGGCATCGCCAGGTCATTAAAGTGAAGAATACCGCGAATATCATCCAGCGACTCTCCCATAATTGGATAGCGCGAGTGCCCCGACGCCACAATCTCATCTAACAGTTCCTGAAAAGTAGCGCTATCTGGCAGCGCCGCAACGCTAGTACGCGGCACCATAATTTCTTCTGCCGTTGCCCCTCGAAACTCAAACACATTGCTCAAAATCTCCCGCTCCTCTTGCTGAAGCTCGGGAATCTCAGTGGCTGTGGTAATCAACAGGCGCAGCTCATCTGGCGTTACTCGGCCATGATGGCCCGGAGCGTAGTTTTTAATACCTGCCAGCGATAGCAATAGCCGCGTTGACTGGTTTAGCAGCCACACAAAAGGATTCAGCAGCTTGGCAATCGTCAGGCTTGGCGGGCCTAAAAAGCGAGAAATTTTTTCAGGATAGATCAGTGCGACCGACTTAGGGCACAGTTCGCCCAGCACGATTTGAAGATACGCCAGCAGCAAAAAGGCAATCGGGACGGCCGCAGAGTGAGAGAGAAACTGTGTGGTATCTGAAGAGAGTGGAATCCACAGAGCAATGCTCCTTAGCCAGTGCTTGATAAGCGCAGCCATCGTATGCTCACCAATCCAGCCTAAGGCCAAGCTAGACAGGGTAATGCCAAGCTGAGTGGTAGACAAAAGGCTGCTGAGCTGACGCTGTAGCTTTTGGACGGTTTTAGCTTGGGTGTCACCGACTGAAACAAGGTGGTTAATGCGCGATCGCCGCACCGACACAATCGAAAATTCCACCGTCACAAAAAAAGCATTCAGCCCAATTAAAGTCACCACCGCCAGCAGCCGAGCAAACACATCGGCCTGAGTCAACGGCGCCATTTGAGCCAGCAATAAATGAGCCATCAGCGGCTGAACAGTCACAAAAACAAACCCAAACTTATCCGTCGCCCTCAGCTGCCGCCCCTAAACAGCACACTAGTTCCCGCTATCAATTCGGGCCTGAACCTCGTCAATGATCTCATTTTCATCTAAAAACACCAGCTGCCCCGGCTTTTCGCCCGCACGGTTAGCTGCTGCCGCATTAGAGGGCCGCGTCTCGGGCTGTCGAACGCCCGTCAACGCCTCTCGCCCTAAAGCATAGCCCCAAGAAGAGCTGACAATGCCAGCGCCAAACATGAAGGTCAGCAAAATGAGCGTAAAAGCAACAGCCGGATTAATTCTCATAGTCGATTCTCACAGTCGATCAGCGTCAACACGTAATATGGTGGGAGTCTACCCGATATCAAGCCCATTTGATAGCACCTGAATTCTTTTTTGTTTTTTAGGTGGTTTACGGTAGATACCAAGGCCATCAAGATAGTATATTAACAACGCCCAGGGTTGGCCGAGCGGTTTAGGCAGCGAGCTCATAATTCGCCCCAGGCAGGTTCAACTCCTGCACCCTGGATTTTTAGACTCAATTGCAAAAGCAATGAAAAACAAAAGGGATGCGCCTAAGTAAGTTAGCTGCGCATCCCTTTTTATTGACTTCCCTTTGACTTCGAGCCTCTGCCACCTCGCTCATTTTCGCCACACTAACGGCGTTTTAACGGCATGTTAACGGCGTGGCAAAGGCTCAAAGTTCAGCTCGCTACCAATCACCCGACTATTGATCTGAGAGGTTGGCAACAGCTGCACTGAAGACGTATACGGGTTAGGCAAATCAGGCGTGCGAACAGTCGCCGTATTTTGGGTCTGCAAGACCAGCAGCTCCTGATAGGCTTCAGAAAGCGCTGCGGCATCTCGGTTAAGGCGCTGCTCCGGAAAACCACCTAGCCCGCTGATAAATCCAATCTGGCTAAAAATAGAGCGATGCTTGTAGTAGTTGCCAGAGCGATGCTCAACGACATCTTCAACAGCTTCTAGAACGGTTTCTTGCGCACTGACAGCAGGCGTTAGGACAAGAGTCGTTGCGATCGCCCCCAACATTCCCGTACCCACAGCCCGCACCGAAGTCCGCCAAAGCTGGCCCCAAAAGTTATCGGCCGCTACGCCCTCAAATTCAATAGACATAATAATTACGTTTCCTCAAGAGTGCCAGTGCTAAGCAAATGTCATGCTAAGCAAACGGCCTACGAACATTTCTATACAGGATACCCGCCCGCCCCTGAGAACCTTTGAATACCCGATACACTAATCAAGCTTTCTCAACTCAAAAGTAGCCCGCCACACCATGCCAATTTCCCCAGCCGATCTACCCACCGCCGATCTAAGCTCAGTCCGCTCAGCCTTGCTCGATCTAATGTGCGAAGTGGCCTACAAAGAAGGCGACTTCACCCTATCCTCAGGCAAAAAAAGCACCTACTACATCAACGGCAAACAGGTCACACTCCACGCCCAAGGCGCTCTGATGGTCGCCCGCCTTTTGCTGGACATGCTCCCAGCGGGCACCGTCGGCGTCGGCGGCTTAACGCTAGGCGCAGATCCTATGGTTAGCGCGGTCAGCATCGTCGGCGCTTACGAAAACAGACCTGTTACTCCCCTCATCATCCGTAAAGAAGCCAAAGGTCACGGCACCAAAGCTTACATCGAAGGGCCAGAGCTACCCGCAGGCAGCAGCGTTGTCATCTTAGAAGATGTCGTCACAACAGGTGCATCAGCGCTGAAAGCAGTAGAACGCCTCAGAGACGCAGGCTACAAAGTAAACGACATTCTAGCTTTAGTAGATCGCAATCAGGGTGGCCAGGAGCTGTACGCAAGGGAAGGCTTGAACTTCCATCCCATATTCACTATTGATAACTTGCAAAAGCACTGGCGTGAAAAACTGAGCTAAGTCAGCAGCCCAGCACATACCGCTGGCTAAGCGGAGTCAAAGCCACAACCGGCCGGACTTCGACTCCGCTCAGCCAGCGGGCTCTGTTCTACAACAACAAAATTTAGCGAACGACAGCTTTGGCAGTTTGCACCGTCTGCATTGCCTCCACCAAGCTCCGCACAGCGGCCACCATCGCCAGCGGATCGTTCAACTTGTGTACCGCCGAACCAACGCCCACGCCCGCAGCACCGGCGGCCAAAGCCATCGGTGCAGTCACATCAGAAATACCAGATGCACACAGCACGGGCACATCTACCGCGCGAGCAATAACATGAGCCGCCGCCAACGTCGGAGCTGCCTTTTCAATTAGGCCCAAAACGCCGCCGTGCGTAGGCGCGCTGCTAGTGCCGCCTTCAGTTTGAATAATATCTGCACCCGCGGCGACTAAAGCCTCAGCTAGCTGTACCTGAGCATCCAGCGTCAAAATGTGAGGAACCGTTACAGACAGCGTAATATTTGGCAGCAAAGCCCGCGTCTGCTCTGTCAAAGCCAGAACCTCAGGCCCTTCAAATCGTCGCCCTTGCGCGTAAAACGCATCGAAGTTACCAATCTCAATCAAATCAGCACCCGCATCAACTGCGGATACAAACAGAGCGGGCTCAACCGCCGACACACACACTGGCAGATCTACCAGGCTTTTTACGAGGCGAACTAAGTCGGCATTCGCCGCGATGTCAACAAACGTAGCACCGCCCTGCTGAGCAGCTTTAACCACATCAGCGACGTTCTGACGGTTTAGGTTAGTTAGGCCGCTAATGATTTTGAGCGTAGAAGAAGTGTCAAGAGCACGCTGAAAAGCAGCTGTCTGATTGGAAATAGTCATCTGTGAGTTCTGTAGGTTGTTTACTTGGAAACACTGCAAGCATTTATTCTGCCAGAGATCCGCTTGCAAGGTCTACGATTGACAACTCACTTAAAATACCGAGCTTGTCATGCCCTCACACGAGTAGTATCATCAAAGACTGCGATTAAACGCAAAGATAGCCCTTTGACTGTTCTTAATTGAAATCGAAAGGCAGCTGAACTGACAAGACACCACAATTACTATGCCTAAACTAAAAACTCGCCGCGCTGCCGCAAAGCGGTTCCGCCGCAGTGGAACTGGCAAAATCATGCGCCGCAAAGCCTTCAGGAACCACCTCCTGGAGCGCAAAGATGAGGCCCGCAAAAACAAGCTCGGTAAAATGGCACAAGTCCATGAAACTGATGCTAAAAGAGTTGAACGGATGATGCCTTACTTCTAAGCCTTGGCTTAGATTATCCATCGTCGCGATCGCTCACAAGAGACTCAAATAACAAGGAAAAACTAGACCATGGCACGTGTTAAGCGCGGTAATGTAGCTCGCAAACGCCGCAAGAAAGTTCTTAAACTGGCTAAAGGCTTTAGGGGTTCGCACTCTAAGCTATTTCGCACCGCTAATCAGCAAGTAATGAAGGCGTTGCGAAATGCCTATCGCGATCGCCGCCGTCGTAAGCGCGATTTTCGCCGCCTCTGGATTGCCAGAATTAACGCGGCGGCTCGCCTTAATGGCACCACCTACAGCCGCTTGATCGGGGATCTAAAGACAGCGAACATTGAAATCAACCGTAAAATGCTGGCGCAGCTAGCGGTGCTAAGCCCTGAGACCTTTACGAAAGTGGTCGAAAAGGCATCTAGCAAGTAGATACGCGGTGCTTTTGTGCTCGCTCTATTGAGAATGAAATTGAACCTGAAGAGATTAAAACTCGTTAAATCAGGTCTGGTATTGGGGGCGCAGCTACTGTTGCCCTCATTTTTCATGGCTGGTTTTTTTACGACGCGCCCTTTGATCGCCGCCGAGCTATCTGAGATTCGCGATCGCGGCTATCTCACCGTCGCAGTCAAAAATAACCGTGCGCCTTTAGGCTTCATCGATCAGAACGGCAATCTCACCGGCTTTGAAATAGAGATTGCTCAGCGCCTAGCAGAAGAATTACTAGGTGATAAATCCGCTGTTCGATTCGTGCCTGTACAAAATGTGGACAGGTTAAATGCGGTATTAGAAGATCGGGCAGATATTGCGATCGCGGCCATCACCATCACCGAACCCCGCCGCCGCCTCATCAACTTCAGCCATCCCTACTACCTAGACGGCACCGCCTTCATCACCAACCAGCCCAGCATCCAAACCCTCAGCGATCTTCAATCTGCCAACATTGCCCTCCTCAATCGATCCAGTACCGTTCCTCACGTTCGCTACATCCTGCCAGTTGCCGGATTAACAGGCGTTACCTCCTATGCCGAAGGAGAAAGTCTGCTAGAACAAAAACAAGCAGATGCCTTCGCTGGAGACGTTTCAGTACTAGCAAACTGGCTGAAGAACAGTGACGCAACCTACCGTATTTTGCCTAGCATCATCTCAGCAGAGCCGCTATCTATTGCGATCCCTAAAGGCACCCAATATACTCCTCTCAAAGAAGCCGTTAACCAATCGCTGCGTAACTGGTATGGCGAAGGATGGCTCCAGGAAAGAGCGGCCTATTGGGGACTGCCCGCGGAGTCGTCACAGTTTGTGAATATCGGGCCAGCCCCCGCAGTTCGCCCTAGCGAGGAAGAACCCGTCGAACCCGTCGATATTGAGATAAAGGACGAGCGTGTAGCGCCGCCTGACACGCCATCAGGCAACGAGCCTACCGACAGCGAACTGCCAAATATCGGCCCATAAACCGCCTGATGTGACAGAATCCTCCCAAACGTTCCGATCAAAACATTTGCAAATGGATGCTGCGTTTTGTTAGCGCCTATTGAAGCCCCGTGCCATTGCTATAAAATAAGTTCAGCGTAGAAAAATACAAGACGAAACCGCCGACCATGGAAACTGGCAACTACTTCATTATTTATCTCGGAATTCTGCTGGTGCTGCTGAGCATAGCGGCCTTTTTTGTGCTCAGACAGGTGTGGGTGACTCGCCGCGTAGAGCTGACCCTATCTGACCTGCAATCAAAACTTACCAAGGGCAAAGGAAGCGCCGTAGAGTACTACGAACTTGGGAGTATTTTGCTAGATAAAAAGCTGTACGCTCAGGCCGCTGTCTACTTAAAGAAAGCGCTCAAAGAGATATCTGAAGAAGAAAACGAAAACGCTGTTTTAGTACATAACGCACTAGGATATGCTTACTTTGCTCAAGACCAGTTTGATCTAGCCATTCGCCAGTACAACGAAGCTTTGAAAATCAGTCCCGGCTATGTCACAGCGCTCAATAACCTGGCGCATGCCTACGAGCGCAAACAGCTCATGCCTCAGGCGCTAGAAACTTACGAAAAGTCATTAGTCGCTGAGCCCAAAAACGAAACGGCCCAGCGGAGAGCAGAGTCTTTACGTAAGCGTTTGGCCTAGACGCTCCATGTTCTGGCTGTGGAAAGTGCGGCAACTATCGCGTTAAGAAAGCAGTGGCTCACGCTGCTGATGCGTCATCGGGCGATCGCTATCATTCGAGCGCCCAATATCCGCACTGGCCTGTACATGGCAAAAGCCGCCGCCGCTGGTGGCTTTCAGCTGATTGAAGTCGCCTGGAATAACGCTCAACCGGCAGAAATGATAGCGGCTATTCAGCAGGCGCTTCCTGACTGCATCGTCGGCGTGGGAACGGTGTTGACGGCAGAGAATTTGAATGACGCGATCGCCTCGCAGGCCCAGTTTTGCTTCACCCCACACACCGATAGCCACCTCATATCACTGGCTCAATCGCATAACCTACCTATCGTGGCAGGCGCAATGACACCCACTGAAATTGTTGCTGCGTGGCAAGCAGGTGCAACTAGCGTCAAAGTATTTCCTATTTCAGCAGTCGGCAATGCGGCCTACATTCGCAGCATTCTAGAGCCGCTATCGCAGATCCCACTGATTCCAACTGGCGGCGTCACGAGTGAAAGCGCACCTGAGCTAATAAAGTCAGGTGCCGTCGCTGTGGGCCTTTCGACTGCGCTATTTCCTAAAGCAGAAGTCGCTGCCGAAAACTGGAACGCGATTGAAGCGCGATCGCGCTACCTGCTCACCCTGCTCTCGCCTAGCCACCTAGACCAATCAGCTTCCTAGCTTGAAGGCTTCTACAAACAAACCATAGATCATGCCGAGCTTGAAAGCATTGAGTGATTCGGCTAGGGTAGAGCGCGATCGCACAGGCCCCATATCTAGCCCTGGGGCCGTCATGGAGTCAGTCGTGAGTAGGTTGGGAGAAGTCATGTTAGGGGCGATCGCCTGCTGATTCACCGCCGCCGCTACTCGCTTTCGGGGCGTAAACCGGTAATAGAGCCAGCTAATTAGCTCAACGCCTAGCACCAGAAAGGCCGAGATTGTCACATCCAGCTTTGCCGTTTGCCCAGCCGTCGCAGAAATAGCCGTTGCAAAAAAGTTACCGAACAGTAAGCTAATCAAAATCACAGACAATCGCCGCCAGGGATTGAAAACCCACTGCCTAAATTGCAGCGTAGCCTGGTTAAAAAGCGTATTAAGCCGAGTTCTTTGCATGGGCACAGCCACCTGTCATCGTACGGAGAAAAATTAATGCTAATGAGGTTACAGCGTCATCGAAGTAACAACTAAAACTGTTACGATACCGTGATTTCCCGGACGCCATTCAACGAACTGTCACAGCTTTGACAGCAGGTGCCAAGCCACTACCGGTACGATCTAACTATAAATATGTGGTTACCCGTTAGCTAGGCAAGTTCGCAAATAGTCACCCACCCGCTTAGCTGATTAGTAGCTTTAATATCGTTCTTGAAAAGGTTTACTATGCGACGCTTCTCTTCCCTACTTATGGCCTCAGTCGCGGCGACGGTCGCCACTCTTGCTGCTGGCGCATTGGGCTCAGCAGCCTCAGCTCAGTCTATCGCACGCACCCCCCTATCAGCCCCCGTTGAGCTGACGGGAACCAGCGGCGGTCGTGAAAGCTCTGTTTGCGGTAACATCAACACCGCTACAGGCCAAAGAATCAACGTCACCGAAGCCTTCGCTTCCTTAAGCTTTGAGGTGCAAAGTCAGGGAGACTATACGCTACTGATCACTGGCCCCAACGGTTTTAAGGAATGCGTGTTTGCCCATAATTACGACGGCGGTGTCATTCAAGCGCCAGGTTTGCTAAATCAAGGTGAGTATCAAGTATTTATTGGCGATCGCAAAGGCGAAAGCCACCCATACACCCTCTCTATCACTCAATAGCTTATCAACGCTGCTTAAAAAGTCCAGCTAAACCTAAAAGGGACACAGGCCACACACCGCCTGCGTCCTTTTTTCAGCTAGCTAAACACTCATAACTAAACGCTTAATGTCTAGCCCCTCGATCTAGCCGTCAGCATCCGGCAATCGCTCCACTTCCACATCAATTGTCGGCACGTCTCCATCCGACAGCGCCACCCGATTGCTCGCCACGTTCGACGCCTGCACATCCACCGCCCGTATATCAATCACCCCATCAGTCGCGAAGCGCTCAAAGCCCCCAGCCGTCACAGATAGCTCCGTACCACAGTTGGGACAGGGCATCTTTGAATTCTTCAGTCCCGCCAGCGTTTGCTCACAAACCGGACAGTTGCCCTGTATCAAATTGCGCTTCACCCAAAACTGAAGCGCCAAAAACGCTAGCACAGGCGCCAGCACCACAAACAGCACCAAGGCAAAAATAGACTTGATAATGCCGCCAATGCCAATTGCGCCCAGCAGCCAAACGGCCACTAAAACGAACAGCCAGCAGCCCAGCCCAGGAAATCGAACCTGTAGCTGATTAAAATTTTGATTCACGGTATTACCCCGCAAGTAACGAATCGCGTTGAGTTGTACACCTCCATCCTAGTGCTAAGCCCAACCGACGCAAAGCTGGCAAACCGTACCGCTCAGTTCATTACGCCAAGCTAGCTTGTGTAGCCCGCTATCAAACTACAGTGACTATCAGGCTGACTCACTCACGCTTAGCAAGTCACCTAATCGACTCATCAATGCCGGAGCGCTAAAGCTAGCCAAACTCTCCTGTCTTAGCCAAGCGCCATCGCACCGTCTGTCCTGTCCACTCAATGCTTCAATACAAGCGTCAGCCACCGCATCCGGATTGCGATAGGGCACCTGCCAGCCCACTCGCCCATCTTGCAAAGGATCGGCTGAACCATCATCATCACCTGCAATCACAGGCACCTCGCAGGCCATCGCCTCCAAATACACAATGCCGAAGCCTTCTTTAGAGGGCATCACATACACATCAGCCATCCGGTAGTGGTCGATCAGCTCTTCATTTGGCACAAATCCCGCAAAAACTACCTGCCCAGCCACGCCAAGATCCACGGCTAACTGCGCTAAGCGAGGCTGGTCATCCCCTCGGCCAATCACTACATATTTCACATTTGGAAAAGCCGCTAAAATCTTAGGCAGGGCGCGAATCGTTACATCAACGCCCTTGTATATATCCCCAGGCCAAAGGCGAGCAACCGTCGTTAGCACTCGCGCATCCTGTAGCTGATAGCGTTCTATCAATGACTCAGGAGCCAAGCCCGGTGTAAAAACGCGGCCGTCAACCACGCAAGGCAGCATATCAAACTGAGCGGCTGGTACCTGATTAGCCTGGCTAGCCAGATCGCGACTATAGCGGCTGATTGTCCACACTCTATTAGCCGCAACTAAAGCCTTCTTTTCCCTATCAGGCAGCTCATACCAAACCTCTTTACCGTAAGTGAGAATGGTGTAAGGAATCTTCAGCGCACGGCATACCTGACTGACCATCGTAGCTAAGTTGATATGCCCACAAAAAACGTGATCAGGGCGATGTCGGATGAGGTAGGTTGTCAGCGCTAAAGTAAGGCGAACGCGCTCTGTCATAGGGCGATCGCTCTTAAAATAGCGATATGACAGAGCCCCATCTTTCAGCGCATGATCCATCTCAGGATCTCTTAGCAAAAATACGTCAGCGCTCATAAGCTCAGCGCTCTGGCTAGCTAGCTGGTTGTAAGCACCTAAAATATCTTGAATATAGGTCTGGATTCCCCCTTCACAGCCAAATACCTCAATAAATACAAAGGCATGTCTCATATTATCCAGCTCTCATAGGTGCTACGCTACCAGCCTTCAGCCGTTCCAAATCAGCTTGCACCATCATGCTCACCAGCTGATCGAAGCTAACCTGCGGTTCCCAATTCAAATTCTGCTTAGCCTTAGTCGGATTGGCCACCAGCTGAAAATGCTCGTCCTCTCGAATCAGCCCCGGATCGGTTTCAACATACGCCTGCCAGTCCAAATCAACACAGGCAAACGCTGCTGCCACTAAATCTCGAACCGTATGCAAAACGCCCGTACCAATTACATAGTCCTCAGCGCGATCGGCTTGCAGCATCCGCCACATCGCCTCAACATGATCGCCTGCAAAGCCCCAGTCACGCTTAGCCTCTAAGTTACCAATAGAAAGGCGATCGCGCAGCCCCAGCTTAATCTCGGCTGCTGCCAGAGAAATCTTGCGCGTTACAAACTGCGGTGGGCGACGCGGCGATTCGTGGTTAAACAAAATGCCGCTACAGGCAAATAAGCCATAGCGATCGCGATGATGACTCATCGTCCAGTGCGCATGCAGCTTAGCCGCACCGTAAGGATTTTTCGGACGAAAGGGTGTTTCAGCCGTTTGAGGTGCAGACTGTACATCTCCAAATATTTCCGAAGAACTGGCCTGATAGAACCGTGTCTTCAAACCCAGCTGCCGCGTTGCACTTAGCAAACGCGTTGCCGTTCCCGTCACCAAATCGAGCGTGCCTAATGGATCATCCCAAGAAGCAGGCACAAAGCTAGGCGCTGCCAGATTATATATCTCATCAGGCTGAAGCTGTTCAACGGCCTGCGTTAGCGCAGCTGCATCAGTCAGTTCCACAGAATAGATCTCAACTTGCTCAGCTAGCTCAGCTAGCTTAACAACGCTACTTTGCCGAGCGGGCGGCACCAGACCCACCACGCGATAGCCCTTACCTAACATCAAACGGCTTAGATAATAGCCGTCCTGCCCCGTTATTCCCGTAATCAGTGCAGTTTTAGTCATAGGATTTTCAAGCGCTAAATTTGAGCATGCTCAACAAATGGCAAAGCTAGAAGCCAGCCTACGGGTAGAGTTCACAAAACTTGGGCCATTTTCACAATTCGCAGGCAGTTCCGCTGAAGTGAGGTGGATTCTATGGAGCGATCGCAAACAGCATCATACGTCACCTGATCGGCTAAGCGCCGCAACAAAAACCAACCATAGCCACCTTCTCTCAGCGAACCTGGCTTCGGCTCAGTCAAACTAGAAGGATCGAACGGTGCACCTCGATCAAAAATACGAATCTCGATCAGCTTCATCTCATCTCGATCTGCCTCGCCGAACTTCTGAGACCAAAGCTCAATATCAATCGGCGTGCTGCTAGGGAGATTGGCATGCGCATGACGGACAGCATTCGTGAATCCTTCGGCCAATGCCAAATTCAGCTGATCAAACTGCGGTGCTAGCCAAGAAGAGTCTTTCGCCAGCCCGAAAAATAGCGACTGAAACCACTGCTGAACGGCCGATAGCTCCTCTAAATTACTGCTAACAGATAGGTGAGCCTGTCTAAGCATGTTTAAATTAGACCTTCTTCTGTCTTTTAGCTCGACATTTACTCTATTGCGAACCCAGCTATAAAGACAAGACGTAACGTTCCATCCCTTTAATTTATGACTTGAGCTAAGGCTATTTATCACGGTAACTCCTAAAGCTAACGACGCTATTAGTTTTAGGACTGCTTTGCGATCTTTTGCACCCTACAGATAGCTCGCCTACAAGTCACAATTCTTCCCAGCAGAAATTACACATACAGCGAGCACGATATAGATCGTAGCAAGACATGCCACACATGTCCTCAACTATGACTTCGCCCGTAAGAGCCATGCATCCGGGCCGAATAACCTTCCGATCCGTAATTTCACGTTCGCACGGCGCTGCGCCCTTACCCCAACACTCAAATCGCCCAGACTCCAAAGAGCCCGAGCGATTCTTAATACTTATCAACTAGCACTAATCTAACAATCTAAAACGCCGTATAGGGCGACTTTAGAAGAGACCTAGCGTTAAAGAAGTATCAATAGGGAACGTAGCGCCAATACCTAACCAAAGCGTTGCAGCCGTACCGAACAGGAATACAGCCGTAGCAACAGGGCGACGGAAAGGGTTCTGAAATTTGTTCACGTTCTCGATGAAAGGAACCAAAATCAGGCCAAGTGGAATGGCAGTCATTGCTGCAATACCCAAAAGCTTGTTAGGCAGCACACGCAACATTTGGAACGTTGGGTACAAATACCACTCAGGCAAAATTTCTAGCGGTGTTGCGAATGGATTGGCAGGCTCACCAACCAAAGCAGGGTCAAGCACTGCAAGCGCTACGCAACAGGCAATCGTTCCCATAATTACAATGGGAAAGACGTAGAGAAGGTCGTTAGGCCAAGCGGGCTCGCCGTAGTAGTTGTGCCCCATGCCTTTTTTGAGCTTCTCTCTGAGCATCGGATCGGTAAGATCTGGCTTCTTGAGAATTGACATCGATATACTTCCTAAAATGAATGAAACCAACAGCTGGTAACTAGTTTAGCCTGAGCTGCTCTACCCCTAACATTTCCTCAAAAAGGATTATTTTTGGAGCAAAGCAGCCTCAAGCCTAAATCTAGCTGTCGTGAGCGTTGGATACACACGACTAAAACCGAACTTCAATTCAGCGATTTACAAAGGCCCGGAGATGCCCTGCTTGCGAATCATAATGAAGTGTAGCAGCATGAAGACTGCGATGAACCATGGCAATACGAACGTATGCAGGCTATAAAAGCGAGTCAAAGTGGCTTGACCAACGCTTTCGCTACCACGCATAAGCTCAACGATAGTGCCGCCCACTACGGGAATTGCGCTAGGCACGCCAGATACGATCTTCACAGCCCAGTAGCCAACCTGATCCCAAGGGAGAGAGTAGCCAGTTACGCCGAAAGAAACGGTGATGACAGCGAGAATAACGCCTGTTACCCAAGTCAGCTCGCGAGGCTTTTTGAAGCCGCCCGTGAGGTAGACGCGGAAAACGTGCAAGATCATCACGAGCACCATCATGCTGGCACTCCAGCGGTGAACGGAGCGGATGAGCCAGCCGAAGTTAACGTCGGTCATCAGGTACTGAACGGATGCAAAAGCATCTGTCACAGTAGGCCGATAGTAGAAGGTCATTGCAAATCCAGTGGCGAACTGGATGATGAAGCAAACGAGAGTGATTCCGCCAAGGCAGTAAAAGATATTGACGTGGGGAGGAACGTATTTGCTAGAGATATCATCGGCCAGCGCCTGAATTTCTAGCCGCTCGTCGAACCACTGATAGGTTTTTGAGTCGGTGACTTGCTTAGTAAACATGAAGCAAAAATTTGTATCTGAAGGGTTTGTACCAATACTAAAAAATGTAACACAGCTAAAGGGTTCTAACCCAATAAGCACAGGAGAATGATCCGCTACAAGCTGTCTATCGGAGTGCATTAGAGCAGGGGAACTCAGTAGAGACATCAATTTTTCTCTTGCTAGAGGGGGGATGGTGCCTTTCCATACGGAGCTGAGCCAGATTGCCGGAGAAACTTTAAGAAAATCAAATATTTCGTATACTTTACATACCTTTACAAAAGTGAGCTATTTCTCGAAGCGCTAGCAGCAAGCGGAGCAGCTTTGTATCAGGCTGTATCTTAGTAGAAGGCTTTTGTGCAGTGGACTTTATCGGCTTGGGACATTTGTTGAGTTTTATGAGAAAACGAGTTTTTCGAGCGGTCGTTGCAGCGAGTTTAGCGATCGCCCTATGGCTGACTAGCGGAATAGTCGGCGGGATCACTGGCTACAGCCCCGCCGCATTCGCCTTCACCAACCAGCAGCAGATGGTGATGGAAGTATGGCGCATCGTTAACCGCAGCTATGTTGATGAAACTTTCAACCATCAGAACTGGTGGTTTCTGCGGCAGAAGGTACTCAAAAAACAGCTGCCAACCTGGGACGACACCTACGTAGCCATTCAAGACATGCTGGCAGTGCTCGATGATCCCTACACACGCTTCTTGCCACCAGATCAGTACCAGAGCTTGCAAACCAATACGAACGGAGAGCTCGTCGGCGTCGGCTTGCAAATTGCCAAAGACGACGAAGCCAGTAGCCTACGAGTGATTGCACCGATTGAGGGATCTCCAGCTGAAGCGGCAGGCATTTTGCCTCAAGATGAAATTTTAGAGATCAATGGAACGCCGACTAATACGATTAGCCTGGATGAAGCAGCGGCTCGAATGCGTGGGAATGTCGGGAGCCAGGTGGCTTTAAAAGTAGGGCGTGTAGATGAGCCTTCTTTTGAAGTGAGTGTTCGACGCGATCGCATCGAAATCAACCCCGTTTCAGCCGAGCTACGCACCGAAGCAGGCCTTCCCAAACTAGGCTATCTAAGGTTAGGTCAGTTCAACGGCAATGCCGCTGATGAGCTTAAAGCCTCCTTAAAGAACCTTGAAAAACAGGGCGCTGACGCCTACATCTTAGACTTACGAAACAACCCCGGCGGCTTACTCACAGCAGGCATCGAAATTGCTCGGATGTGGCTAAACGAAGGCACCGTGGTGTACACCGTGAATCGCCAGGGTGGCTTAGGTAACTACGATGCTGTTGGTAAAGCCATTACCAACGATCCTTTGGTAGTGCTAGTCAATAAGGGAACGGCCAGCGCCAGCGAAATTCTGGCAGGCGCGCTGCAAGACAACGAGCGAGCACAGCTAGTAGGTGAAACCACATTTGGCAAAGGCCTGATTCAATCGCTGTTCGACTTACCCAATGGAGCAGGACTGGCCGTAACGATTGCCAAATATGAAACGCCGAGCCACCACGATATTAATAAGCTAGGCATCACGCCCAATCAGGAAGTTGAAACATCTGTAGAGTTTCGTAAGCAGTTTGGTACGCCAGAGGACGCCCAGTACCAAGCAGCGATCGCCCTGTTAGCTCAGTCCTTCGATCAAGGAACGTTAGCAGTAAAGCCTCAAACGGCTATGAAATAACACACAGAAAAAAGGTGACAGGGTGACCAACAGGACGCGGACCTATCATGATCCGCTACATGGAGCGATTACTTTAGACGAGTCAGATCCCGTAGAGGCACTACTCACCAAGCTCATAGAAACAAGCGCCTTTCAGAGGCTCAGGCGAATTCGACAGCTCGGGCCAGCGAGCCTGATCTTTCATGGGGCAGAAATGTCTCGGTTCACGCATTCTTTAGGCGTCATGTCAGTTGCCAGACGAGCGTTCGACCGGCTGGCCAATATTCACACAGAGCTAAGCGAGCACCGAGCAACGGTTTTGTGCGCAGCCCTACTACACGACATCGGCCACGGCCCGTTTAGCCATACAGCAGAAGAAGTGTTTGGCTTGCAGCACGAAGAATGGACGATGGCGATTGTGGAAAAGTCACCTGAGGTGAGGGCTCTGCTAGACAGCTATGACGCGGATCTTTGGCGAAGCATTGTTCACGCGTTCAGTCATACTCACCCGGTTCCCTGCGTATGGCAGCTAGTGTCGAGTCAGTTGGATTGCGATCGCATTGACTACCTCATGCGAGACAGCTACTTCACAGGAGCCTCCTACGGCAGGCTTGATCTCGACCGCATCCTGCTCGCCCTAAATTACGACCGGCAAAGTCAGCAGCTCGTCGTAGAACGTAAAGGCCTTGCCGCCATTGAGCACTACCTTGTCGTCCGCTCATTTATGTACGGCCAAATTTATAACCATCCTAAAAACCTCACAGCTACCTGGGTGCTGGAACAGGCCTTTAACCGGGCTCGCGAACTCCTAAAGCGCGGTGAGTTACAGGCTGACCCCACCGTGACTGATTGGTTGCTCAAGCCCATGAGTGAAGTCTCTCTAGAGCGCTATTTAGAAGGCGACGATATCGTATTCACCTATCACGTCCAGCGCTGGCAGCACCATCCCGATTCTATCCTGTCCGATTTTTGCCGCCGATATATAAATAGACGACTGCTTAAAGCCTTAGAAGTCACCTACGCGACGCCTGAAGAACAAGAAAACTTGCTAGCGAACGTACAGCAACAGCTCGCAGCCGAAGGCGTTGAAGCCCACCGATACAGCGGGCTTAGAGACACCTGGAGCAAAGGCTACAAAACCTATCAGGAAGGCATCAAAATTAAAACCCGGCGAGGGCTTCAAGAGATCAATCAGCTTTCGCCTTTAGTTCAAACGTTGGCTCAGCCCGCTCAGAGAACCTGGCTAATTTACCCTAGAGAAGTCACCGTAGAGGTTTGCTCGCTGCCCGAGGGAAGCGTGGATATTCCAGCCGATTAAAATCAGCTACAAACCTGGTTCAGCCGTCTTTAAAGTCTCCCAATCAACGCTCTGAAGTTTGGCATAAGCCTCAGAGATCTTCTTTTCACCGCGCAAAAAACCCGTACTGGCACCAGGGCAAATATAGCTGAGCGTATCGGCATCAAAATCAGCTAGCAGCTGCTGACTGTAGCGGAGCTGGCGCGGCCAGTGGAAGGTTTTAGAGAGTCTGAGCGGGGTAGGCTTACCCTCGCGAGTAGGAAGCAGGTGACGACCCGTAAAAAGAACGCCGCCGTGACTGGCGTGATGTAGACAGGCAGAGCCAGGAGAGTGACCGGGTGTCCAAAAGACTCTGCTTGTAGGAGAGATGGTGTGATAGCGATGAAACACCTCAGTTCTCACCGTTGGCAGTAGATACGCTTCCTGTTCTTGAATCAGCACATCGCAGTCAAACGTCTTTTGAAACTCAGGCACCTGAGCCATCCCCCCTCGATGTGTGATGAACAGCGTGCTAACGCCCCCGCGGGCTGCGATGAAATCTTGATGCGTTTCGCTTAAAGCAGGACAGTCGATTAAGATGTTTGCGCTTTGCCCTTCTGTATACTGCTCGCAAATGAGATAGGCCGTACCCCCCAGGGTTTCGCGATTAGGGGAAAAAGCATATATAGCGCTCTGATTGCTATCAGAATCTTGAGTAAAAACAGGCTGAGGGGCTTTAGTCGAAACCGGCATGGGTGAGCGTTCTAAACGAACGAGCGCGTGAGGAATGTAGACATGCAAATCTATCTACTAAAAAAGGCTGAGTGACTGACCTACAATGTGTCAAGTGCTTAAGTTAGCACCGGCTGTGTTTGTAAGCGAAGTGTCCATGCCCCTTGTTTTATTAGCCTTATTTTTAGGATTGGTGACGTACTTGGTGATTAGCCGTAGCTTCACCAATATGACCACCACGCCCGTATGGATGCTGTGGCTGGTGATGATGACGCCGGTACTGGTGCTCACTCTTTGGACGCTGATAAATGGCAGCACCCCACCGCCGCCTATTTTGCTCTACGGTCTGCTGATTTTGTGTCCGCTGCTGTACGCAGTGATGATTTTAGTGGGTGCCTCATCGCCCGAAGGAAAGCAAAAGGGAAAGCAGGCGATCGCAGACGCACAAGCCCCTAAAGACAAGCCAAAAATAAAAACAAAGCCCATCACTCGGGATGAAGAAACCCTTCTCCAGCGGTGCTTTCCCTGGTCGGTGTATTACCTGCAAGACATTGAGTATCGTCCGCAGGCCATGATTTGCAAAGGCAAGCTGAAAACGTCTCCCGGCAAGGCCTATCAGGCCGTTCAAAAAAATGTGGAAAGCAGCTTTGGCGATCGCTTCCTAGTTCTTCTACAAGAAGGCCTCAACGGCACCCCCTTCTTCGCGCTCGTCCCCAATCCACAGTCCAAAATTCCGCCCGAAAGCCTGTCGGACGCTCCCCCAGATGTCGCTCAAAATGAAGTGGCCAAAAAGCTCCACGCTGCAAGGCTTAGCAGGCTTAGCAAAAAATCCTTAACGCGACCAGGATTGGCGATCGCCCTTGCCCTCACCACGCTCGTCACCACCACCTTCGCAGGCATCACCTTCATCGGCGGCGTAGATGATCCCCAAGCACTACAGGCAGACCCCACGTTACTCAATCAGGGCTTTGCCTACGGCTGCTCACTAATGGCCATCCTGGCCGTCCACGAAAGCGGTCATTACCTCGCCAGTCGTTATCACAAGCTCAAATCCACGCTGCCATATTTCATTCCAGTCCCTTTTTTGTTAGGGACATTTGGGGCATTTATTCAAATGCGATCGCCTATGCCCAACCGCCGCGCCCTATTTGACGTGGGTATATCCGGGCCGCTATCAGGCCTTGTCATGAGCCTGCCCTTCCTGTTCTGGGGGCTCGCCCATTCCACAGTGGTTCCCGTCGGGGAAGCCTCCCAGCTATTCACCTTTGAAACGCTAGACCCAAGCCGCTCAATTCTCCTCCTAATCATCAGCAAGCTGGCATTAGGCGCTGCACTACAGCCAGAGAGCGCCATTCAGCTTCATCCGTTTGCTATATCAGGCTGCTTAGGTCTGATCGTCACCGCACTCAATTTAATGCCTGTCGGGCAGCTAGACGGTGGCCATATCGTTCATGCTATTTACGGACAGCGAACGGCTGCTATAGTCAGTCAAATCGCGCGGCTGCTGATGCTCGTGCTTTCGTTCAAGTATCGAGAGTTCTTTTTGTGGGCGGTACTCCTGCTGTTTATTCCGCCTGCTGAACCTGCGCTGAACGACGTTAGCGAGCTGAACGGCCCCCGTGATTTCTTAGGCCTTGCTGCGATCGCGCTGCTTATTATCATTATCTTGCCCGCGCCCACGTCTTTAGAAAGGCTACTGTTTTAAGCACCTTTGCCGTAAGCTTTGGGATCGTAAGCGTAGAGAGGAATATTGGCTGATGTCTCAAGATATAGCTCCAGATATATCACCGGATATCTCTCAGTGGCTCGCTGAGATACAGTCGCTTCAGCGGAAGGTGGCTGAGCTTCAGCAGGAGCGATCGCGAGCGTATGCCAGTGCAGACAATCTCCGCAAACTCTATGAATCAGAAGCCGTCCAGCGGCAAAGAGACGCCGCCGCCGCTCAGCAGAAAATTGAGGAGTTGCAGAACAGGCTGACCGAACTCCAATCCTCTGAGAGCGAGGAGGCGGGGAAGCTTGGGGCAGAAATCGCCAGCATTCGAAGCAATCGCTCGGTAGAACAGCTACAGGCCCAGCTGGTTGCCGCTAAACGGCAAAGCGGACAGCTTAAGACACGTTTGCAAGAAGAGCAAACTGAGCATGCAAAAACCCGTGAGAGCCTGACCACAGCGCTAGGAGACGCCGTGGATTTGCTGGCAAAAGAGCGATCGTCCGCGCCAGACAATTCGCAAAGCGCCACAGGTAGCCCATAAAGGAGATTTTTGAGTCAGCTACTATCAATGCCTAGCATCTGGTTTACAATGCTGTTAAGTTTTGGTTAAGTATAAATAACTAGTCGATTATCATATCGGCTGGAAATCGCTGATAAGCTTAGCCGTTATTTCTAGATGTCACAGCCTGTCTAGCGATTTAAATTAGCCGCACCGATGCAGCTAGCGGTATCAGTTATGACCTTTAGCTAGCGTAATACCCATATTGCGCTGCGGGAAATAGCCCCTAGACTGTCTGGGTGCGTTGTCACAGACATTAGTTTCGTCGGTGGCTTGAAAATCGTGTATCTGTTGAGTAAGTTTTGTGAGTAAAACCATGCCCGTATTGGAACAAAAGCCCGTATCGATTGCTAGCCGTTCGGCAGCTGCGGAGCTGTCTTCTGTGCAAGCGCGATCGCACAGGGCTATCCATCAATCTATTGAAGATAAAGTCTGTTGGATTGAAACAAAGCAATATCCATACCAGCCTGACCAGCAGGTTGAGCTGCTGCACCTCCAGGCAGAAGCTGACGCGCTCATTATTAAGCTCCAGGCGACTGGACAGAGAAAGCTTGCGGAAAGCGCGATCGCATTCGAGCCATAGCGCCTCCGAGCAACTGCATTGACCCAAAACGCTCTGTTAAGAATTGGAATAGACCCCGCACGAACTAGGTTCGATTCGCCTATCTTTTAGAGGTTGCCTGCAACACCGTACACAGTTGTCAGGCCACACCACAGTAGCGCTGATAAAAGGCAATATGGGCGAGTTTAGCTACAGTCAGGAGTCAGATCGAGAAATGAGTGAACGGCTATTTTCAGTCGCTCACTCATCAAAAGAACATCAGCCCACCCCAAGGCTTGCGTACGAGGAGACTTATCGCTGTCCAGCCTGTGGTAGCGGCGAGCTGAGTGCGATCGCCATGATGGATATATTTGCCTGCAACTTTTGTCGGCATATGTTTACAGCCAACTTACAAGCGCAGTCTGTGCAGCTAGCCGATAGCCTTCAGCCCATGGCGTGGCAGTGGAACGGCCAAAGGTGGCGAACGGCACAGCAAAATGACACAGCCGCCGCTGTAGTATGGAGCTTTGCAGGCGCGTTGACCGCAGCTCCTGTTGCCATCATTGCAGTTGCCAACTATGTTTTTCCGCCGCTAGAAGGATCTCAGTTTCCAATAATGTGGACAGGGCTCACGCTGATGAGTCACAGCATCATGTCTGGATGGCTCCTAGCGGAATACCATCGCTGGCCCTGGTATATTTCTAGCCGTGTTCGCTTGCAAAGGCTAAAAGAACAGCTGTTCGAAAACAATTAAATGTATCTCTTAACGAAACAAGCAGCTCAGTGTGCTGTGTAATTCGCTCAGGCTTCAACCACATAGTTCAAGATCAGTTCATCGCCGGGGACACCGCGAATACCCCAGTTGTGTTGAGGAAGCTCGATCATCGCAATTTCAATATCGGCTGTATCAATGCCTAGCTGCTGATTAATGCGCTCAAACAAGAGGCGTATCAGCTTCTTTTTGGCCGCAACAGATCGCCCCTCAAACATTAAAATCTCGATGATGGTGTACTGCGTCGATCTATCGGCGGGATAGTAAAAGTCTTCTTCTTCCAGCGGGAAAAATCGTTGAAACCGTTTGTTCTCTGGCGTGCCGATGGCGTCTTGTAGGCAGCTATGAACAATATCGGAGAGCTCTGCCTTAATGGAATTGAGACTCCTGGCGCAGCCTGTAATTTTAACTTGAACCATGATGGTGAACCTATGCGCGATAATTAGAGAAACTATAGCAGTGGGATGTTTAGTAAGCGATGAATATCCTTCTCATTCATGGCTTAGGTCGAACGCCGCTGTCTATATCAGGTATGGGAAAAGCCCTAAAGCAGGTAGGCCATCGTCCAGATTTGTTCGGCTATACAACGCTAACTGAGTCTTTTGATGAAATTACAGCACGACTGTGCGATCGCCTCCATACCAGACTGCCACCGTTTAAGTGGTTTGCAGGTCAAAGCGGCGAGAATATGGCGAGCCCACAATTTTACACTCAGCTACCGGCGCTGCGCTGTCCCTATACAATCATCACAGGCACCGCTGGCCAAACAGGTGCGCTAAGCCTATTTGGAGAAGAGATTAACGACTTTGTTGTTAGCGCCAAAGAGTCCAAGATGCACGAACATGATGTGCCTATTGAAGTACCCGCTTTGCACTCTTTTATCATGAACAACAAGGTAAAGGCGCTAACTACAAAAGCTTTTTCATAAAACCGCTAAGCCTTCACTAATCCCGAAGACTCAGGTAGCCCCAACATAATATTGAGATTCTGTACAGCCGCACCAGAAGCGCCTTTTCCCAGGTTGTCTAATCGGGCAACCAGCAGCGCTTCTTTTGTCTCGTCATTAGCGAATACAAATAGCTGAACTTCATTGGTGTTGTTTGCATTTTTAGCTTCTAAAAAGTTGTCGTCACGAAGCTGGCTATTGTCTTGGTATGGCATCACTTGTACAAACGGTTCTTGTTCATAGTGTGACGTCAGCGCATCGTGTAGCTGCTGCCCGCTCGGCGGTGAACTTAGCGTCCATAGCGGTAGCGGCACCTGTACCACCATCCCCTGTTCAAAGTCACCAACAGCTGGAACGAACAACGGCGTATGGCTAATGCCTGCATAGGCCTGCATCTCTTTAACGTGCTTATGGCCAAACTTCAGACCATACGGGCTATAGGGCGTCGTCGATTCAGCCGTCGGGCTAGCAGCGCGAAAGCCTTCGTATTGGGCAATCAGCTTTTTGCCGCCGCCTGAATAGCCCGAAATGGCGTTGACCGTAAAGGGAAAGTCAGCAGGTAGTAGCTTCGCCTGCACTAAGGGGGCGACAACCGCTAAAAAGCCGGTGGGATAGCAGCCGGGGTTGCTGACGCGAGTAGAGTTAGCAATGCGATCGCGCTGTTGGCTTCTCAGCTCAGGAAATCCATAGGCCCAATCGTCAGCGGTGCGGTGCGCGGTGCTCGCATCTAAAATTCTAGCGTCTGAATTCGTCACCCAGCTGACGGCTTCGCGAGCGGCATCATCAGGCAAACACAGAATGGATATATCAGCAGCGTTGAGGAGCTTGGCGCGTTCTGTAGCGTCTTTGCGCTTGGCTGGATCAATGCTGATAACGTCTAAATCTTTGCGCTCAGCTAGGCGCTGATAAATTTGTAGCCCGGTCGTACCTGCTTCGCCATCAATAAAGACTGTCGGGATGCCCATTAACCAACCTCCGTTGCTCCGTTGTTAAGAGGCGATCATATCTGATTTAGGCTCGCTGAAGACAGCCGTTATGGCCCAGGGTTATTTTCCAAATACGGTAGAGCGACTGAGCGCCCGGGCAGCTGCACTAGCCGTTTGAATGCTTGCGACTGGCTTTGGCGCTGTCCATTTTTGGGAGGTTGTACCGCCTACGTTAATTTGCGTATTGTCGCCGCCTGAGTCTTCATTATCTAGGCCGCTAGTCATAGGTTCCGGTATTGAAACCTGGCCGTTAGCCTCGGGATAAAGGATTTGGCACTCACTGAATATCAGGTTAGCAATAGGCGCATATTTTACTTTGCGATTGAGTCGTAGCAAAATGGCCCGCAGTCGGTCTTGCAAATCTTGAAGGGTGTCTATCTGTTGATGTAGCTCGGTGACCAGTGCAATGGTTCTTAGAGAGGCGATGCGATCGCTATCATTTTCCCAGCTGTCATAGCACAAGCAGTACAGCATCTTCTTCATCCGAACCCTGTCAAAGGCCTGATCGAGCTGATCTGAAATATCTCGGTACAAAACGTCTGTAGGATGCTCTAGCAGGGGCACGCCAACTTGCGTACCGCTTGGCCCCATGTAAAAAGTCTCAAGCTTTTCAAGAATTGTATCGGCCACCTGAGTATATTCTTCCCGGCGGTTCAGCGTGCCGACAATTTGATACAGGCTATTACGACACTCGTTAATAGAAGCATTGCGATCGGTGAGCGATTCTAGCAGTGCCTTTAGTGAACAACCTTCTAGCACGCCAGGATCATTTTCCCAAACGGACTGATGCGTACCGTACAGCAGCTTCTTAATTCGACGGCTATTGGGATGCTCTAGCAGTGCTTTAGTGGCAGCATTAATCGGTGTGATGGTCAGTGGTGCAACCGCTTCTGTCGTTTCTTCGGTACTTTCTACAGGTCGCATCCCTAGCGGCCAAACGTGATAGGCCGCGATCGCCTCTTCAATGTTCTTAAGATCCAGCTCGCCAATATAGCTAGCATCCAGATCCAGACGCGACTTCACCACGTCATACACCACCTGAGACATACAGATTGCGCCAGGTTTTGCCTCCGACTCTAGCCGAGCCGCGATATTTACGCCCGTCCCCATCATGTCCTGCTGATTAAAAAAGATATCGCCTAAATGCACCCCCACCCGATGCCTAAAGTGATCGTCTTCTTTGCCACTTTCTATGAATCCTGCAAACGTTTTTTGAATTTCTACCGCACAAGCCGCCGCCTGAACAGCGCTCACAAAATACATCAGCACCCCATCGCCCACCGTCTTCAGAATTTTGCCTTCGAAGAACTCACACAGCTCTGAAATCAGCTGAAGGTCTCTATTGATAATCGTCAGCGCCCTGTCTTCGTCCCGCGACATATGCTTGCTGAAGCCCACCGCATCCGTCACCACGATAGCGGCCAGTGTTCTCTGAATTTGCGGATGGACGGGAGTGTTCATGGTGTTGGGCACTAGGCTGATAACTCTAATTTTCCCGAATAGATAGACAGAGTGCGCACACGTCTACGCGACTAAAAAACAGGATCGTGAACGCTATCAATACACTGTTCTTTCGTCCATTCCCTACCACTTTCCTCGCATTCCTGGCGGTTTTTCTTAAAAGGTACAACCGTTGGATGGAACTCTTCACCCTGGGCAAAAACAGGGTCGGGCTGCTTTAGTAGCTCGCTACCTTTGAGCGCCACTAGGCCCACAATAGAAGCCGCGCCAATCATCACGCTGGTGAACACGGCAGGCATGACGAAAGGATTGCCGTTTTGCAGGTTGCGGTAGTGCGATCGCTTATTTGGCCCCGCTGCCATCACAAAGTAGGCTCCCTTCCCTAAAAAAGGCAGCGACAGCCGCAGGTCAATCACGTGACCACGCGGAATCAGCGCATTTTCTATTGCCTGAATCTGTACCGCCGAAAACGTTGTACTTACGGCCCTTGGCATTCGCTGTAGCATTCGATAGGCATTGGGGCTTCCCTGGAACGACTGACTCATTGCAATCACATCAGCTAAGACATGAGGCACGCTGCTAGGGGCTTGCGATCGCAGCTGTTCTGTCCGCTTCGGAGTTCGTCGATTGGGGCCAGCCGCAAGCACAAGATAGGCTCCTCTTCCCATTAGCGGCAGCAATAGCCGCACATCAACAGCGTGCGTCCGAGGCACTAAAGCCTCTTCCATTGCCTGAATTTGGCTCGGTGAAAATACGACTCTTACCGAGTCAGACATTCTCAACAGCAAACGCTGAGCATTAGGTGTTTTACGGAGTGATGGACTCATAATAGCTACCGACTGCACTAAATATTTGGAGAAAGCACAGCTCCAGAATGCCCATCTACGGCATCCAAGTATAAAAAAATACGTTGATATATCTATGTACTAGCCATCATGGCCACGGTTAAAAAATCGCTACACTAACGATCTCCACTGGTAATCTCCACGGGCAATCTCTACCGATAGTTTCTATAGCAGCGGCCTGGAAAAAGGCTCAGTAAAGCCATGATCGATTTGCGAAGTGATACCGTCACACAGCCCACGTACGATATGCGACAGGCCATGGCGCAGGCGCCAGTGGGAGACGATGTGATGGGCGACGACCCTAGCGTGAATGAGCTGGAGGCTTTTGTGGCCGACTTGCTAGGAAAAGAAGCAGCGGTGTACATGCCGTCTGGAACAATGACCAATCAAGTGGCGCTGCGGCTACATACGCAGCCCGGTGATGAGATCTTTTTGGAGTCAGAGGCACATATTTATTACTACGAAGGCGGTGGCCCAGCAGCGCTTTCAGGCGTGAGCTGTCGCCTACTACCCGGCGAAAACGGCGTCTTTTCAGCGGCGCAACTTAAGCAGTCCATCAGACCACAAGATCCTCACTTTCCGAGCGCGCAAATGGTCTGCGTAGAAAATACGCATAACCGCAGCGGCGGCAGAATTTTTCCGATGGCAGCTATTAAGGAGATTGCGCAGGTGTGTCAGCAGCAGGATCTCATATTGCATATGGACGGCGCGCGGTTTTGGAATGCCTGCGTGGCAACTGGAATTGATGAGGCTGCTTATGCTGCACCTTTTGATACGGTGAGCGTTTGCTTTTCCAAAGGATTAGGTGCGCCTGTAGGGTCAGCTTTAGTCGGAACGCACGCGCAGATGGCACAGGCACGGCGGTTTCGGAAGATGTTTGGCGGGGGTATGAGACAGGCGGGAATGATTGCGGCGGGAGCGCTGTTTGCTTTACAGCATCATCGCGATCGCCTCAAAGAAGATCACGAAAACGCCCAGCACCTAGCTCAAGGCTTGCAGAATATTAAAGGAATTGAAATAGATCCTCAAGGCGTACAGACAAACATCGTTAACTTCGATGTGCCTGACAGCGCAGCAGAGGAGGTTGCGAAAAACTTGGCTCAAGAAGGTGTTGCAGTTTTAGCTACGGGTCAGCATCGCATTCGAGCAGTCACAAATTTGATGGTGAGCCGAGACCAGATAGATCAGGTGATTGATGCGGTGGGAAAGGGTTGCTTATAAAGTTTTAACCATTCTCAAAAAACACTTAAGAATAACCAGTCGTAACGAATGTTGCTCTATATGGGCTCTTTTTACGTTTACCATTCTGGAGGTCTGTGTTATGTGACCTTGCTATGGCTCGCGCAATTAAAATTAATCGGTTAAGTCTGCACAATCTGCGAGGCGATTTTTTTGGTGGACTGACGGCGGCAATTGTAGCGCTGCCGCTGGCACTAGCCTTTGGCGTGTCTTCGGGCGCGGGGGCAACCGCAGGGCTGTATGGCGCGATCGCTACAGGCTTTTTTGCGGCTCTATTCGGCGGCACGCCCTCCCAAATTTCTGGCCCCACTGGCCCGATGACGGTCGTCATCGCCACAGTATTTACGGCCCTTATCGCCAAGTATCCAGAAGGCGGCCTCGCCCTATCTTTTACGATTGTTATGCTAGGCGGGCTTTTCCAAATTATTTTTGGGCTACTGCGCTTAGGTGAATACATCACACTCATGCCCTACACCGTGATTTCTGGCTTTATGTCGGGCATCGGGGTGATTATTTTTTTGTTGCAGCTTGCGCCCTTTTGCGGTGTTGAAGGATCTGCCAGCGTCACCGAGTCGATTTTTCAATTGCCCAGCGTAATAGCGCAGGCCAATGTATCTGCCGTTGGATTAGGCGTACTCACGCTAGCCATTGTGTTTGGCATGCCACGTCGGCTTAGTAGAATCCTGCCTGCGCCTCTAGTCGCGCTGGTCGTAGGGACGCTGGCGTCTTTACTGCTCGCAAACAACGCGGTGCCTCGAATTGGTGAAATTCCGCGAGGCTTACCCGAGCTTTATTTCCCTCAGTTCAATCCCGGTGCGCTGCAAGACATGCTGGTCTATGGCTTGGTACTCGCCACGTTAGGCGCGATTGACTCACTGCTAACCTCTTTAGTCGCCGACAACATTACGCGCACTCAGCATGATTCTAATCAGGAGCTAGTCGGCCAGGGGATTGGCAATATGGTGTCAGGGTTAATCGGCGGCTTGCCGGGGGCAGGCGCGACGATGCGCACCGTCATTAACGTGAAGTCGGGTGGGAAAACGCCGCTATCGGGAATTTTCCACGCGCTGCTGCTGCTGACGGTAATGCTATGGGCTGGGCCTATCACCGGACAAATTCCACTAGCGGTGCTATCCGGCATTTTGATCAAGGTTGGTATCGACATTGTTGACTGGAGCTTTTTGAAGCGGGCGCATCGGGTGTCTTGGAAGGCTGTCTGGGTGATGTATGGCGTGCTCTTTTTGACGGTGTTTGTAGATTTGATTACGGCGGTTGCGGCTGGGATCTTCGTGTCGAACTTGCTGAGCGTAAAGACAATGACTGACGAGCAGAGGAAGCACATTCATACCATCGTTAGCCCGAGCGATGAGATTTTGAGCGATGAGGAGCGATCGCTGCTCACAGCAATAGAAGGCCGAGTGCTGCTGTTCAGGCTCAGCGGGCCAATGAGCTTTGGTGCGGCCAAAACCATTTCGCAGCGCATGTCGATTGTGAATGAATTCGAGGTGCTGATTTTGGATTTAGCAGAAGTACCTCGCCTAGGCATCACGGCTTCATTAGCGATTGAAAATATGATGCGTGACGCGCGGCAGCAACAGCGACTGGTGTTAATGGTAGGCACCAAAGGCCATGCGCAACAGCGACTTGCGGCGATGGGAATTTTGGATATGCTGCCGCCTGAAAACATGTTTTCTAGTCGCTTAGAAGCGCTTAAGCGAGCCGATCGGAGCCTCAGACCCTCCCTTTATCATCGACCTGCACTTCCGACGGATCAGTATGGCGCAGGGTCGAGCAAAGTCAGCTAACGAGCGAAAGCTTCAGTATCCTAAAAAGAGAATATCGTCAGGGAAAATACTTATGAAATTAGGCTATGTCATTATCTACGTCACAGATGTGAAAGAGACTATGGACTTTTACACCAGAGCCTTTGGCTTTGAAACAAAGATGGTATACGAGCAAGCGGGTGCGGTTGACTATGGCGAGATGAAAACGGGAGAAACGGTTTTAGCGTTTGCTTCACACAGCTTAGGAACCACAAACTTACAGGGACTCTATCAAAAGTCTGCGCTGGAAAAGAAGCCCTTTGGGTTTGAGCTAGCGCTGGTGAGTGAAAACGTGATGGCCGACTATGAAAAGGCACTGATTGAGGGCGCTTTGCCGGTGGCTCCGCCTAAAGAAAAGCCGTGGGGGCAGACGGTGGCCTATGTGCGCGCGATTGAAGGAACGCTAATTGAAATCTGTAGCCCTATGTGAATTGTTATTGTGCTCAGCGTTGGTATATGGAAAATAAGTTACGCGCCCGGCTGCTGACATCAATCCTGGCGATACTAGCAGCCATACTAGGCCTCTCAGATAGTGGGATGGCGGCGGTTAGCCTTCAAGGCAGTTCGTCTGATGAGAAGGCGATACGTGTATCAACGCCTTTAGCCCAAGTGATACGTGTGTCCGAGCTGGACGACGTGCAGCCAAATGACTGGGCTTTTGTGGCGTTGCAGCGACTAGTGGAGGAATACGGCTGCTTAGAAGGATATCCAGACAGAACTTTTCGCGGCAATCGAGCGATCGCTCGCTACGAATTCGCCGCTGGGCTAAACGCTTGTTTAGATGTTGTTGTTCAGCTGACGAGTAGTACGCCTGACTACGATACTATCCGCCGATTGCAGGAAGAATTTGCTGCCGAGCTGTCTTTGGTAGGTAGCGAGATTACAAAATTGGAAACCGACGTTGCTGAGCTAGAAGCTAACCAGTTTTCAACGACAACACAGCTAAGGGGTGTGATAGATGCGCATTTGGTGGTGCCTTTCAGCGATGCTACGGTAGTTCCAGATGAATCTGTCTCTAAAAATCCAACAGCTTCGCCTAGCGCAACTGACGGCATTGTCGGTGGGCCAGAGGCGGATGCCGCTTTTGAATATTGGGCTAGGCTGCTCTTAGAAACGAGCTTCACGGGTGAAGATTTACTGTTGCTCAGCGTTTCGGCAACAGATGCAGCCGGACTAATCGGTAATAGTGAGTCTGGCTTGAACTATACGACAGATCGGATTGGCGGTTTTGAGGATAATATCGGGATTGATGATGCGTTTTATCAGTTTCCAGTGGGCGATCGCATCACAGCTAAAATCGCCGCCAATAGCGTTTTGCCCGAAGACTTTGTTAGCAGCGTGATTGTCCCGTTTAGCACAAACGCAGTCGCCGCAGCGGGGTTGCCAGAGTTTTACTTTCTCTACACGGGGGGTGCTTTTGGTGCGGGGGCCAACGTCGAGTTTACAGACAGCCTAATTCTCGACTTGGCTTATCTATCAGCAACAGGCAACCAGAACAAAGCAGGCCAGGGACTATTCAACAACTACAGCTATTTAGCACAGATAAATTTGTTAACTGACGGTATTTTGGACGCAGCAGTCGTCTACCTGGATGGCGATCAGAGCATCAGCTTGGGTGGCGGTATCAGCGATGAAATTTTGACATCACAGGTAAATCCGGAATACACAATTGCAGGTATGTTGAGCCTTGATTTTGATAGCTTTATTTTAGCGGGCCACTACGCTTACAGCCCCGCCAAAGGCGTTGAGGGCGATCTAGATTCTTACATGGGTGGCATTTCTATCCCCGGCTTATTGAGCGAAACAGATGAGCTTGGCATCTATGGAGGGATTTCTCCTGCTTTCGGTCGCGATCCGATTCTAGTTGAGGCCTACTACAAATTTAACGTCAACGAATTTCTATCCTTAACACCTGCAATAATTTACGCTGATAATGACTCAGGTATTGGCAACGATAACAACTTCTATGGTGCGATGAGAGCGTCCTTCCAATTTTAAAGAACTTTATCTCGAACAGATAGGCAGTGCGTAGGGCTACTGGCACAAAAACAATCGCTTTGCTGCCCGCGTAAAGGCGACATAGTAAAGCTGATTGCGCTCTGTCACCTTACGATTCAGCATTAAATTCGGTACGTCTACAAACACATCTTGAAACGTAGAGCCTTGGCTTTTGTGTACAGTCATGCTGTAGGCGTAGCTCAGCTCATGAAAAAGCTGCTTGTAGTCCCAAAAGGCCATCCACTGCCTTTTCTCTGAATAGTCAGATAGCAGCATTTTGAAGCGCTGCTGTTCATCTTCGTGCAGCACTCTGAGCTTGCGCTCCTGGTGGTCTTCGGTCACGATTTCTAGCTCCCATACCCGCCAGCCTTCAAAGCGAACCTGGTAGGCCTCCATCACCATGCACTCTTCGGAAGTTTGCAGCAAGATGCGGTCTTTGCCCATGCACACGTTTTTAGCAATTAGACGCTCGCCAGAAACAAACCTAGCTGCCTTTTCGCCATAGATAGCCGCGCGAATTTTGTTGTTGAGATAGTTGACTCGGGCATTGGTGTAGGCCAGCACGCGCACATGGTCGGGGTCTTTCTCGTAGGCTTTACTCTTAAACGCTCGCAGCATTAGCTTTTCCCACTGCGCAGACGGCACCGAAAAGATGCCCTCCGTATGGGTTTTGTTGTAGTCGTTGCTGGGCTTCGGCATCGCTGGCCGCTCTAGGTTTGTGCGAATATCTTCTGCGAGCAGGCCAATTGCGCCGCCGTAACGGATAACTTCAGTCAGATCGCTGCGATGAAAAATGTGCTCAAAGCAGGGCGCTTCTTCTTCGCCGACCGGCGGAAGCTGGGCTGAATCGCCCACGAATAATAGCTGTGTGCCATCAGTCAATCGGGATACAGAATTCACTAACAGCTCCCACATCTCCTGATTAATCATGGAGCATTCATCGACAACGACGAGATCGTACTCAGTCGTCAGATTTTTGCGATCGCGATCCGGCTCAAACTTCTGCCCACCCGTCTCTTTATCAATCACAGGCCTTAGGCCGAGCAGCTTGCAGCAGGTCATGCAGTCCACCTCGCAGCCCCACCGATAGGCCATCGCTTGTAGCACCTTAGTCGCTTTGTTACTCAGCGCAGTTAGCGCAACAGGCCGACCGTCATACTGCTGCTGTAATCTCGCAATCAGCGCCTGAAGCAGCGTTGTTTTACCGGTTCCGGCATAGCCTGTGAGCAAATAGATTTTTTCATCGCCATTAACAAAGTCTTCTAGCGCCTGTAATGACTGCCACTGCTGCTGACTTAGCTCAATACCCGGCAATACCTCAGGAATCACCGCATCTGTCTCTCCGGTTGTTTCTATGGCAGTAGCGATAGGCGTAGACTGGGACATAGGTACTAGGCGGCAAGTGACTTCATCTTAGCAGCGAATTTATGGCCCTCTCATGAAAGCATTGATCAGAACCGATAAGGTACATTAACTGCTTTGATGTTTTATCTCGATTATGGCTTATTTACCTTTAGCAGCTAGGGTTTGTCTAGCGCTCATTTTCTTAAATGCTGGCTACAACCATCTCACAGGATTCCAGCAGTTTCAGCAGGTGATTGCAACCAAGGGGCTACCCGCTGCGCCCGTACTGGCGGTGGCCACGATTATCTTTTTACTGCTGGGTGCAATTTCTCTACTCGTAGGGTACAAAACCAAAATCGGAGCGCTGCTGCTGATTTTATTTCTGATTCCAGCATCCGTATTTTTCCATCCGCCAATGACCGATCTGGGCGGATTTTTGAAAAACTTGGGCCTAATTGGTGGCCTGCTGATGACAATAGCTCACGGGCCTGGATTGATTAGCGTAGATGGCAGGAAGTCGTGAGCGAGCTATCAGATGAGGCGTGCCCGTGTGGCAGTCGAAAGCCGCTGGCGCAGTGCTGCGGGCAGTATCTATCCAGCCAAGTAGCAGCGCCTACCGCTGAAGCCTTGATGCGATCGCGCTACACCGCCTTTTGCACCGGCAACCTCAACTACCTGGTTGCCACACATGACGGCAAGGAATGGAAGCCTAGCGATCGCAAAGACTTAGCAAACACGCTTAAAACCACCCGCTGGCTGAATTTACTTATTGTAAATACCCAGAAAGGAAAGGCCAGAGATAAACGCGGCATCGTAGAGTTCGTAGCCGCCTATAGACCTGCTGGTTCGATACTGAGCGTCAGACCAGCTGGGGAGGTAGAGCAGATGCATGAGCGATCGCACTTCGTGAAAAAAGCAGGCCAGTGGCTATACACAACCGGCGATAGGCTACCGCCCCATACACCAGGGCCATCTGAGATCTGCTGGTGTGGCAGCTCTCAACCGTTCAAGCAGTGCCACGGTTGAGAGCTACCCACTCAATCGCCGCCTAGACACCTATGCTGCTAAGCGTATTAAGCAACTTCCCCAGCGTCGTGGTGACCTTAGGATGATCGCTCTCAAACTGCTCAATCAGCGCTGGCAGATTCTGTAAATTAGCCTCCTTATGCTCAGCACTTTCAGGCTGCTGCATCTGTTTTTCAACGTCACTGATGAGGGCCAATAGCTTTTCTCGCACGGCCCCATCCGGTGTATCCAACCGATCAATTTCAGCATGGAGCGCTTGGATGGATTGCTTAACGTCTTCTGTGCTCATTCTTTTTGATCACGTATAAGGGTGGGCTTATTGTAAAACGCTACGCCGATCTCCTCTGAAAATTAAAATACGGTTAAATTTTATACAAAATGATGTCATGGCTCGTTGATAAACTCAGTGACTGTAGGTGATCCCAAGCAAAGCCTCAGATTTAGGCTGTTTTGTAAGAGAATAGCGACTGAGTGTTTTCGGGGTTGCTTTGGGTGCATGGATTTAATAAATCGCTGGGATAGTTTTATGCTGGAACTGAAATCTCGTTTGGCTCAACAGTCTATGGCAGTCTCTACCCAGTACCCAGTGATGATCATTGGCGGGGCAGAAGATAAGATCAATGAATGCACTATCCTCAAAGCCTTCTTTGAAAGCGCAGGCGGTGATAAGGCAACCATTGGTATCATTCCGGCGGCATCGCGAGAGCCTACCCTTGTAGGCGATCGCTACTACCAAATATTTAAAGGCATGGGCGCAAGCCAAGTTCAAGTCATGGACATTCGCCATCGTGAAGAATGCGAAGAATCTCGCTGGCTAGAAGCTCTAGATGACTGTAGCGGCATCTTCGTCACAGGTGGCGACCAGGTGCGCCTGTGCGATCTGCTAGGCGACACCCGCCTGATTCAGTCGCTCAAGGACAAGCTTAAAGACGGCAAGCTGGTGCTAGCGGGAACCAGCGCGGGCGCAGCCATGATGGGTGAAAAAATGATCGCAGGCGGCAGCAGCGGTGAAACCCCTAACCAAGCACTCGTAGATTTAGGCGTTGGGCTAGGCATCGTGCCCGAAATGCTCGTGGATCAGCACTTTCACAATCGTAATCGGATGGCGCGCTTGCTCAGCGCAGTCGCCGCCAATCCAGATAAGCTAGGCATTGGTATCGACGAAGATACCTGCGTTGCCATGATTGGCAATGGCACCTTTCAAGTCATTGGCAAAGGCGCTATCACCGTCATCGATCCCGGCAGCATGGACTATACCAACTACCACAAGGTTAGTGAGGCTATGCCCCTTAGCCTGCACAATCTTAAGGTACATGTGCTTACGCAAGGCGACCGGTATGATTATAAAAATCGTTCACTTGTCTAGCGATATCGCCAGCGTTTTTCTGTTCCTGGCCCAAGCATTTGCTCCGGCATCTAAAGCTATACGGCGTAGCAAAATTGAAAATTCAAAAAACGCGCCGATATATTTGGGAAACCTGATAAGAGCCTCCTATCTAGCAGGCCAAAGTTGAATAAAATCAGCATTTGAGGCCAGCGCATGGACACCTGTAGCCACAAGCTCAGTCAATTCTCTTAGCAGTCGTTTTTTCCCACCCCTCTTTTCCGAAGACAAGCATCAATGTTGTATCTAGGTTATTGGCACAGTTAGGTTACTGTCCCCCAGAATCTTATGAAAATTCTCAAGACGCAAACGCTTCGTGGCCCCAACTACTGGAGTATTGGATACACCAACCTCATTGTTGCTCGCCTGGACTTAGAAGATTTGGCAGACAGCCCTTCTGACACGATTCCAGGCTTCTACGATGGACTGCTGACAGCAATGCCAAGTCTCATTGAGCACTTTTGCTCACCAGGGCACAGAGGTGGCTTTCTGCACCGGCTGAAGGAAGGTACCATGATGGGCCACATTATGGAACATATTGCGCTGGAGCTACAGAGCCTAGCAGGCATGGATGTTGGATTTGGCCGCACGCGTGAGACTGCAACACCCGGCGTCTACCAAGTCGTATTTGAGTACGAGAACGAGCAGGCTGGACGCTATGCGGCCAGAGCCGCCCTGCGCATTTGTGAGAGCATCGTTGAGACCGGCGGCTACCCAAATTCCGAGATAGAAAAAGATATAGAAGACCTCAAAGACTTACGCATTGGTGCGGCTTTAGGCCCTAGCACCGAGGCTCTAGTCCGCGAAGCCGAGGCCCGCAAAATTCCGTGGTTTGAGCTGGACGTGCGCAGCCTGCTTCAGTTTGGCTACGGCAAGTATCAAAAGCGCGTACAGGCCTCTTTGACGGCCTACAGCAATGTTTTAGGCGTCGAGCTGGCTTGCGATAAAGAGAGCACCAAGCAAATGCTCGCAGGTGCAGGCATTCCGGTGCCTAAAGGCAGCGTGGTGTATTCGCTGCGAGAAATGGAAGACGCGCTGGACTACCTGGGCGGCTATCCGATTGTGGTAAAGCCTTTGAACGGGAACCACGGACGCGGGATCACGCTGGAGATTGAAAATTGGGAAGACGCCGAAGTAGCCTACGACAAGGCCAAAGAAGTCTCAGAGGGCGTAATTGTAGAGCACTTTTACAGAGGGCGTGACCACCGCGTTTTAGTCGTCGATCACAAGGTAATTGCAGTAGCCGAACGGATACCGGCTCACGTGATTGGCAACGGCAAAGACAGCGTTGAAATCTTAGTTGAAAAGGTAAATCAAGACCCTCGCAGAGGCGAAGGGCACGACAACATGCTGACCCAAATTCAGCTGGATAAAACGACCGACAGGCTGCTGCGTCAGCAAGACTACACGCTAGAGACTGTGCTAGAAGATGGCAAAATTTGCTACTTGAGAGAAACAGCAAACCTTAGCACGGGCGGCGTTGCGATTGATCGCACCGATGAGATTCATCCAGAGACCATTTGGATTGCAGAAAGAGCTTCTCGCCTGATTGGCCTAGATGTTGCGGGCATTGATATTGTCACCACAGACATCTCTCAGCCCATGAAGGTGACCAATAGCGTCATCGTAGAGGTGAACGCCGCACCGGGCCTGCGGATGCACGTTGCGCCGAGCCAAGGCGTTCCTCGTAACGTCGCTGCCCCAATCATGGATATGCTACTGCCGCCGGGGACTCCTACGCGCGTTCCAATCGTGGCCATTACAGGTACGAATGGAAAAACAACCACTACTCGCCTAACGGCTCATATTTTCCGTCAAATATACGATGTGGTTGGTTTCACAACGACCGACGGTATCTATCTAGGCGAGCATTTAGTTGAAAAGGGAGATACCACCGGGCCGCAAAGTGCGCGGATGATCTTGCAAGATCCGACGGTGGAGATGGCAGTGCTAGAAACCGCGCGCGGCGGACTGCTGCGTTCGGGGCTGGCGTTTAAGCAGTGTGATGTAGGTGTGGTGCTAAACGTCGCTGCCGACCACCTGGGAATCGGAGATATCGATACTATCGATCAGCTCGCTAAGCTCAAAGCTGTCGTAGCGGAGTCGGTTCGTTCTGGTGGCTATGTGGTGCTGAACGCTGACGATGAAAGAGTCGTGGCGATGGCAGAGCGAGTGAAGGCCAAAGTAGCTTATTTCTCGATGGATGCGGGCAATGAACTGGTGCGATCGCACGTTCAAGAAGGTGGGGTTGCTGCGGTGTACGAAGAAGGCTATCTCTCTATTTTGCAGCGCGACTGGCTGCTGCGAATTGAAAAAGCCGAGAACGTCCCGGTCACGATGGGCGGACGGGCACCCTTCATGATCGCCAACGCGCTAGCCGCGAGCCTAGTCGGCTTTGTCCAGGGCGTAAAAATAGAAGATATTCGAGCGGCGCTCAAGAGCTTTAAGGCCTCGTCGCAGCAGATTCCAGGTCGGATGAACTTGTTCAATATGGGCAAATTTCATGCGCTGGTGGACTATGCTCACAACCCAGCAGGCTATGAAGCCGTGGGTAGCTTTGTAGCAAACTGGCCGGGTGAGTCAATTGGGGTCATCGGCGCACCGGGCGATCGCAGAGACGAAGATCTCATTGAGCTAGGTACTCTGTCCAACCGAATTTTCGATCAGGTTGTCATTAAAGAAGATAAAGACAGACGTGGCCGTGAGCCGGGGACAGTCGCCTCACTTATTGCGCAGGGGATCGTCAACAGCGGAACCGCTGAAAACGCCCAAGGCGAAGATTCTCAGGGCGAAAAGGGTGTCCAACCCATTGAGCTAGAGGTTGCACCTACGAGCGTAAAGGCTGGAACCGGATTCGGGATGAAATCTGACGGCGTTAAAACCGGCAAAGACAACCTAGGCAAAGACAATCTAGGCAAAGACAACCTAGAAGGAAAGGAAACAGAGAAAGCAACTGTCGTCTTGCCAGCTGCGCTCAACGAGCTATACAAGATCTGTCTGGATGAAACCGAAGCCGTTGAATGGGCTTTAGATAACGCGCCAGATAACAGCTTGGTGGTGATTTTGCCGGAAAGCGTGGGCTCTGTGATTGAGCTAATTAAAGCTCGCAATCCGCTGCCTGACGATACGGCTACTGCGATCGCCTCTCCTAAAGGAATGGCTTTCCCTAGCCCCCCCATCACCGAAGGAAAAGTAGGCGTTGCTGCGGGCGGTGTAAAGGATCTTAATGCCACAGCGCCTGCTGGTTCTATACAATAAAGGGCCCCTAAAATAGACACTTTCGCAAGACAGACATAAAGACAAGAGCGGGTACAGCGATAATGAATTCCTTCCTTTTGGGACATTGCGCGGTATCCGCATTTTTAATACCTTTTTGAGTTAATCGCACCCAGATATTTGATAGCACTCACGACACCGTAGGAGACTTTGGAATGGTTATCAGCGCCTCTCGCCCCAATAATCAGGCTGAAAATAATACTTCAGCCAATAGCATTGCCAATAGCACTTATGAAGTGCAAACGCAGGCGATCGCCCGACAGCTTTTAGAAGACAGCAAAGGCAAACGATCCATTTTCTCCAAGGTACGAGACCAGCTCAAATGGGACGACAAGCTCCTGGGTTGGACAATGGACAACCCAGGCCTGCGCGTGCAGATGTTCCGCCTCATCGACTGCCTCCCTGCCCTCACTTCCAAGCCTGAAATTGCCAGCCATCTGCAAGAGTACTTAGGAGACAAAAGTGTAGAAGTCCCCCAGGCACTCAAAAGCCTGCTCAACTACGCCGATCCCAAATCCATGCCCGCCAACGTCGCGGCCACCACACTCTCAGGCGCAGTAGAAACCCTAGCCCGCAAATACGTTTCAGGCGAGAACATTACGCAGGCGCTAAAAAGCATTGAGCGCATCCGCAAGCAGTCCATGACCTTCACCATGGACTTACTCGGGGAAGCCGTGGTTACCGAGCAAGAAGCTCAGGCCTACCTTGACCAGTATTTGAACCTAATGGAGCAGCTTACAGAAGCCTCTAAAAAGTGGTCAACGGTACCTCAAGTAGATATTGCCGATGGTGAAGTGCTGCCTAAAGTGCAGGTGACCATGAAGCTCACAGCCTTTTACTCACAGTTCGATCCGCTAGACGTAGAAGGGTCTCAGTCCAAAGTTGGTGAGCATATCCGCACGCTGTTGCGCAGGGCAAAAGAGCTGGGCGTGGCCGTTCACTTCGATATGGAACAGTATCGCTACAAAGATGCGACGCTGGCTGCGCTGAAGAAGCTGTTGATGGAAGACGAGTTTAAAGGGCGTAGCGACCTGGGCATCACGCTCCAGGCTTACTTACGCGATAGCTATCAAGACCTGAAAGATTTGATTGCGTGGGCGAAGAAACGAGGAACACCTATCACCGTACGCTTAGTGAAAGGGGCCTATTGGGATCAAGAAACCATTACGGCGCGCCAAAACCACTGGCCAACCCCTGTTTACAACCACAAGTCTTCAACAGATGCGAACTTCGAGAGAATGACGCAGCTTCTGTTAGAGAATCACAATGTGCTGTATGCGGCCATTGGTAGCCACAATGTAAGGTCTCAGGCCCATGCGCTTGCCATCGTCAAAGCACTCGATATTCCCTCACGTCACGTTGAGTTTCAGGTGCTGTATGGTATGGCCGACACCATTGCGACCGCACTGGTAAAGCAAGGCTATCGAATACGCGTTTATTGCCCTTACGGCGATTTGATTCCTGGCATGGCCTACCTCATCCGCAGGCTGTTAGAGAATACGGCCAACAGCTCATTTTTGAAGCAGAGCTTGGAAGATCGTCCAGCAGAGGAACTGTTGGAAATTCCTGCTTGGGGCGAGGGGGATAGAGATGAAGACAAAGTTCTGCCAATGCCCATTGCTTCTTTTGAAGATCCCGTAACACGGATTGACCTAGCAGCAGATACTGATTACGCCATCGAAGCACTCAGAAAAGACGCTATCGCAAATCTCTCTTCTGTACAGCAACAAATGGGTCAAACCTACTGGCCAATTATCAACGGAGAGTCTGTTGAGACCAGCGATACGATCGCTTCGGTAAATCCCTGTGACCCGGATGAAGTGGTTGGAACCGTTGGTCAAATCAACATTAATCAGGCTGAACAGGCCGTTGAAGCAGCAAAGGCGGCCTTTAAGGATTGGAAGAAAACGCCTGCAATCAAGCGAGCCAATATCATTCGTAGAGCGGGAGAACTGCTAGAAAAGCGCCGTCATGAGTTGAACGCTTGGATGGTACTAGAAGGTGGTAAGCCCTTACAGCAGGCGGATGCAGAAGTCTCGGAAGCAATTGATTTTTGTCGGTACTACGCAGCTGAAATGGAGCGTTTGGACGATCCGATTGTGTATGACGTAGCGGGGGAGAGCGATCGCTACTTCTACCAGGCAAAAGGCCTTGTCCTCGTCATCTCTCCCTGGAACTTTCCACTCGCCATTCCCACTGGCATGACCATTGCCGCCCTAGTCACGGGCAACTGCGTCATGCTCAAGCCCGCCGCTGTCACCTCCGTGATCGCCGCCAAGCTCTCAGAGATTCTGTTGGAAGCAGGCATTCCTCCAGGCGTATTTCAGTATCTTCCTGGCAAAGGATCGACCGTCGGCAACCATTTGGTGAAGCACAAAGACGTGAATATGATCGTATTTACAGGCTCTCAGGAAGTGGGCTGTCAGATATATGCAGACGCCGCGATTTTGCAGCCAGGACAAAAGCACCTGAAGCGCGTTGTCGCTGAAATGGGGGGTAAAAATGCCATCATCGTCGATGAAAGCGCCGATCTCGATCAGGCCGTTCAAGGCGTTGTGTACTCTGCCTTTGGCTATAGCGGGCAAAAGTGTTCTGCTTGCTCGCGCGTTGTTGTTGTTGATTCTATCTACGATACGTTTGTGACGCGCCTAATAGAAGCCACAAAGTCTTTGAATGTAGGCGATGCTAAAGATCCTGCAACCCGAGTAGGGCCAGTGATTGATGCTGCGGCGCAGAAGAACATTCGTGAGTATATTGCTAAAGGAAAGGAAGAAGCGACTTTAGCGTTAGAGCTGCCGTCTCCCGAAAAGGGATATTTTGTTGGGCCAGTGATTTTCACAGATGTGAAGCCGGATGGTGTGATTGCTCAAGAAGAAATTTTTGGGCCTGTGCTGGCGGTGCTAAGGGCTAAGGATTTTGAGGATGGGATGGCGATCGCCAACAACACCAACTTCGCTCTAACCGGCGGACTCTACTCCCGTACCCCTTCCCACATCGACCAGGCCTACGAAGACTTCGAGGTCGGCAACCTGTACATCAACCGCACCTGCACCGGAGCCATCGTCGCTCGCCAGCCCTTTGGCGGCTTCAAGCTCTCCGGCGTTGGCTCCAAAGCCGGTGGCCCCGACTACCTCACCCAGTTCATGGACCCCCGCGTCGTGACCGAAAACGTCCAGCGCCAAGGCTTCGCACCGATTGAAGGCGTCGATTCGTAAAAACACACGGTACACTCTAGGTATCCAAATCCGCTTGGAACCCTCATGACCCGCTGGTTTAACACCGCTGGCCCGTGCCAAAGTGACATTCACTATATGCTGCCTTCGCTGGAGCGATTACCCTCACTAGAGCGGCTAATCGCTCAGCGTGGCTACTTTGTCATTCATGCACCTCGGCAAACGGGTAAAACAACCGCCATGCTCACGCTGGCTCAACAGCTTACTGAAGAAGGACGCTATGCGGCGGTGATGGTCTCTGCCGAAGTCGGTGCAGCTTATTCTGATACACCTGTGCGAGCAGATATAGCGATATTGAGAGCATGGGAAGATGCAATCAGATACTGGCTACCTGAGGAATTACAGCCACCTGACTGGTCAGCTTGTGACAGCATTGGTAGAGCTTTGCAGCTATGGGCCGCTCAGTGTTCTCGGCCTATTGTTCTATTTATTGATGAGATTGATGCACTGCAAGATGACGCTTTGATTTCTGTTTTACGTCAGCTTAGGGATGGATATCCTCGTCGGCCTGACGGGTTCCCACAGTCTTTAGCGCTGATAGGATTACGAGATGTAAGAGATTACAAAGTGGCCGCAGGCGGAAGTAGCAGGCTGGGCTCAGCTAGCCCTTTCAACATAAAAATAGAGTCTTTAACGCTGCGAAATTTCACTCGGACTGAAGTGAGTCTTTTGTATGAACAGCACACTGCTGATACTGATCAAGCCTTTACTTCAGAAGCACTTCAGCAAGTATATAATCTAACGCAGGGACAGCCGTGGTTTGTCAATGCCTTAGCGAGACAGATGAAAGAAGAGATCGTGCCTGAAGCAACGACGACAACTGGCATAGAACATGTCAACCAGGCAAAAGAGAGTCTTATTCGACGACAAGACACGCATTTAGATAGCTTAGCGGAAAGGCTACGAGAGATCCTAGAGTAAGAGCAATTATCGAGCCGATGCTTTCGGGGCAGGCGCTAGGAAATGTATCTAATGAGGACGTTCAGTTTGTCTTGGATCTAGGATTGTGCGTCATGAATCCAGATGGCGGGTTAGTGATCGCAAACCCTATTTACAAAGAAGTTTTACCCCGAGTATTAGCGGTTGTTCCGATGGCTGCTATGCCGCAGATTTCACCCACCTGGCTAGATCCCTCAGGCAAGCTCGATTCAGAGGCTTTGCTAGAAGCTTTCTTGCAATTTTGGAAACAGAATGGAGAGCCCCTGCTCAAAAGCGCGCTCTATCATGAAGTAGCGCCTCATCTAGTGATGATGGCTTTTCTACATCGCGTTATAAACGGAGGTGGCAGCTTAGAAAGAGAATATGCTTTGGGCAGTGGCCGGATGGATTTGTGCTTATGCTATGGCTCCGTTATTCTTGGCATTGAGCTAAAAGTATGGCGCGATGGCAGATCTGATCCGCTGCAAGCAGGATTAAAACAGCTAGATAGTTATTTGGCTAGGTTAGAGCTGGCATCAGGGTGGCTGGTTGTTTTTGATAGGCGCAGTGGGCTAATGCCGATTGAGGATCGGGTGAGTGTGGGAACGGTGCGATCGCCCGGCAGGCGGTCAATTACCGTGATCAGAGGATAGAATAGACACGTAATGCTTACATGGCGATCTATCGCAGTGAGTCAGCTGTGGACTGTGACAAGCAACCTTATATAGATATTGTCATTATAAATAAGCGCTACTTCAATAACTTTTAGGAACTGATGAGCTTACTCTTATTCACTGCACTTATCTTCGTAGCCTTCTTTGCTTTTCAGACATATCAGGAACTAGAAAGAGCAAAGCATAATTTACGCAGGTACGAGTATCTATCTTCCCAAGAAAGCTTTCAGGAAACACTTGACACCGATATTCAGCGCAAGCAGAAAGAAAATACGCGCTTAGAGAGTATGCACGAAGAAATCGCTGCTTCTATAGCAAAACTTAAGCCAATTCTTGAAGAACTCCAAGAAGAAGAATATGTTCAGTCATTTGGATTCTACCAGCCCAAATACGATTTCATAAGTGCTGGAAGCTATGCCTCTGAACTCAAACGTATCAAGGTTTTACAGAGGAAGATGATAAGCACTAATAAAGCTGCTGTATGTCATACGCCTTGGTCTGTTAATGAGAGCAAGAAAGAAGGAGAGCGTATGATTAAGAACTTCTTGAAGCTAGTTTTGAAAATTTTCAACTCAGAATGCGGTACAAATATCTCTGAATTGAAATATAGCAGCAACGTAGAAATCACCGAAGCGAAGATAGAAAAGCTTTTCCATAATTTGAACAAGAACTCTAAGGTCATACACTGTGAGATCAATCAGAAGTATTTAAGTTTGAAGCTGAAAGAGCTTCACCTTCAATATCAGTTGAAGTGTGAGCAGCAGGAAGAGAGAGAACAGGAAAATGCTATAAGAGAGGAAGCTAAAGAACGTAAAAAAATAGACCGGGCAATGAAAGAAGCTGAAGAAGCAGCGGAAAAAGAGAACCAGATTCAGTTAGAAATCGAGAATGCACAGCTAGAGCTTGAGAACGCACTTCAAGAGCAAACTCTCGGATACGGTATAGAGAGAGATAAGTTAAAGCTGAAAATACAGCAACTGAACCAAGACCTTGAAAGAGCTACAAGCGATAAAGACAAGGCCAATGCAAAAGCTGCAATGACTAAATCAGGCTATATTTACGTCATTTCAAATATTGGTTCATTTGGAAGGGATGTGTACAGAATATGCATGACTAAGAAAAGCGGTAATCCAGACGATTACATAAAACAAATGACTCCTGTTGTCCCCTTTCCCTTTGATATTCATCTAAGGTTTGTTTCAGAAGATGCCTTAGATACATTTTCCAGATTGAAAACAGCTTTCGATGATAGAAGAGTGAACAAGCTTAATGAGAGACGAGAGTTCTTCTCTACCTCTTTAGAGGAAATTATACTAGCCGTAGAAAATATAAAGGAAGAGACGGGTGTTATTAAAAGTCTTTATCTAGAGAAGGTACCGCAGGCGATGGAGCATAGAAGAACTCAAGCCATTATGAAAAAGAATTCTCAGGTTCCATCTGAAGATAGGCCTAATCTGAATGGTGAGACCGCATGATAAACCTAGATTTGAACATAGCCTACGATTTATGGTGAACAAACAACTCTTAGTCCAATATTATTAGCTTTAGATTGAGGATTATCGAACATGCGACATGCCGAACGACACAGCTGAGGCTCATTTCGCCACGAACCGCCTCGTTGTATTCTGTCTCGGTTCGTATTGTCTGAGTTTATCCAGGCTGTTCCATCTTCAGGCGCTCCAATATAGTTTGAATGCCACTGGTCAAGACACCATTCCCAAACCCCTCCATGCATCCCGTGCAATCCGAATGCGTTGGGAAAATGAAATTGATTGACTGGAGCTAGCGCTGATGCGTCTAATTGTGCAACGTTGCGGCTTATTCCATCACCAAAGTGAAAGGCGCTTGTGGTTTCAGCTCTGCAAGCATACTCCCACTCTGCCTCTGTCGGGAGTCTGTATATGCGATCACTAGCCTGTGTTAAGCGATCACAGAATTCCACGGCTGCGTCCCAAGAAATTTCTACGACTGGGTGAAGACTGCTCCCGCGCAGACAAGGCCGCAGTTTCAGTTCTCTATGAACTTTTGATCTCTTCGCAATTTCTCTCCACTGTCCCTTTGTGATCGGGTACTTGCTCATCAAGAAGCCCTCAACTGTCACATCATGCACAGGCAATTCATTAGGGCTTGGCCTTTCTTCAGACGATCCCATTGAGAAAGTACCGCTTGGAATTACGATCATCTCTATAGCTACATCATCTACTTTCTCTGTAAAGGAGTAGGCACTACTCCAAGCCTGATCGATATTTCCACCTGTCGAATCTAGCTTTACAACCGCAAACTCGGATTTCTGGATGCTTTGAGATCTTTGAATCTCTGCTACTTGCTTTGCAATGCTGTTCCTATCGGTCTTTTTTGAAGTACGGTCATTCTTATTCTTCACTTGAGTCTTTGAGGAATCAGCTTCAGATTGAGACTCCTGGTTTAGTCTTACTTTTTGTGATTCAATTTTCGATCTGTCACCAATTCGCTGCATTGCTTTTTCATACGAATTTCTTTGTGAAGGGTACTCTTCTGCTATTTGACTCCAAACACTTTTAGCTTCATTCAGACGACCTGATTTTTCTGCTCGAAGGGCCTCTTTCCTTATTAGCGAAAGACCGCTTTTGTTTTCTGCTTTTCCTGAATATGTTCTAGAAGCTTGTTTTGAAAAGTTTTCTTCCCGTTGAGAAGTATCTTTTAAGTGTAGGAATGCTGGCAATAAAAAGGTGCTCGCTCTACTAGCAGATTCACAGCGGATATGCGGTGTTTGAATCTGCTTGCCATACTTTCGGTTCAAAATAGACAGCTCTTTCTGTAAGTGCCTCTCTGTCTGTTCAATTGTTAAAGAAGAACCGTTTATTTGCTGTCTAAGATTCTGTATTAGTACGTGCGTAAACGCACCTTGTTCTATTGAGTCACCAATCTCCCAAGAAGACTCATTTGGCTTGCATGAGAAAATAGTCGTGATGCCATCGTACGAAATCCCCTCTATAGCTTGACCTTTTCTACCTCCTATACGACAGGAATCTACAGCTAAGACTATATTACCTGCCTTACTTCGTCTGAGTCTTTCAACTATCATATCTAGAGAGATAGCAGTTTCTTCAGGATCTTCAGGATCTCCATCAATAGGTAATACGTAGTCTTTTCCCTCATGCTGAACACCGTGCCCACTAAAGAACAACCAAAGGTTATCATCTATGGACATAGATGGGCCTTCAAACTGTCTCCGAAAGAATCGTAGTAGGGATGTTCGATCAGGTATGGTGGACTCTCCGTAAATATTTGGAGAGTCATCGGAGAACAACCACGCTTCGTCAAATTTCGCTTCATTCTCAAAAAAACTTGCAAACAGCAAGGCATCTTTTTTTGCATAATTAAGCGAAGACGTGTACCGATAGCCATTTATCCCAATAGATATTGCACGATTTTTCGGCATTCTACTTCTGTTCAAATCGCTTGAACTTAAGCGTGATTGCGCCTTTACCGATAGCTTCACCACTACAGGCACCTATCAGGCTTACTTTCCCTTTTCCGTCAATCTCAACTGACAGAGTTACCTCATCCAATTTCATATTAAAGTCGTTATCAGCCGAACTCTCTGCCTGCTGAATCAGCTTGCCGATAAATCCTATAGTTCGTGTCCATTCCTTTTCAATCCTTTCTGGGCTGACAGGATTAGATTTGAGTGCAGAAACCACTCTCTGGGCAATATCCTGGCCCCATCCTTTCTTTCCGCCAATAGAGTCAGTATCAACTGAGTCACGAGTAACAATCCAGATTGGTTCTTCTGTCATAGAGATGTTGTGTATATGGCTTCATCATATTAAGCCTACAATCTTTGACCACTAAAATGTAGGTCTAGGATCTGGACTATATGAGTTGGATATCGAGTCAAATACGCTGTCGATAAGATGAGGCTGCTCTTTTTCTACTTACCCATCTAATACGACTGCTATGCTGATACCTTTCAAATTAGGATTCGGATTCTGCGCTACGTAGTTGGCTACGCAACTTTGACAAGCCGTCACGTAGCTGAAAGCCACTGCTAGCTGATCCCAACGAGGCGTTTTGCTAAATACAACCCCAGCCTTTTTCGCTGCCTTACGACAAGCATTGTAGTCACCATAGCGGCTAATCAAATCAGCCTTTGTTAGCTGTAAGGGCTCTTGCAGGAGGGCTGGGGCGATCGCAAGAGCCTCATCCTGCTCCTCATCGATCTTACCTAGCTCATTCACAGCCCCCTGAGCCACCGTAAATATAGCAGCCGCATTTTGAACATCTTGCTGATGGCTACTTTTTAGCTGCGTTAGTAGTCGGTCTATCTTCTGTCTGCCCATATGCCTATTGATAGGTAGTCTTATAGCGCGTGAGTGGTGATTGCTCACCTATCTATCGAGCAAAGAACGATTGATAGAGGCCTGATCAGTGTACCGCTCTGGATAGTCACGTTTGTCTTGCTCATCGGCGGCACCATCAATAAGCTGCACGGGGCGACCAGTTTCTTCGATCTGAGAATCATCTTGTGTTTTCCACCACTGCATCACAGCTTTGACTGCCTGAAGCAGTTTTACGATGCGGGTCGGAAACATTAAGCGGCCCCAGTGCGTTTCACCTTCTGAAGCCACATCTCCAACAGAATCAAAAACTTCGGAGAGCGTGTCTAGCTGAGTGCTCATTTCAGTCATTTCACCGGCAAGCTGAGCGATGATGGCCTCTCGTTCTTGAACTTGAGCCTGCTTTTGAGTTTGTAGCTGATTTATCAATCCTTGTAGGGTATCTATATTTGAGCGCAGCGCCAGCGTTTTACCCTTGTGCTCCGTGTTTCTGCGAACTAACTGAGCGCGACTGCGATTAGTAAAAATCAGGCAGTCGCGCATCTCTTCGTAGAGCGCGTTTGCTTGCTCTGGCTCAACGGTTTGAATGTTTTTGGGAAAATCGGTGACGGAGCGAAATCGAGCGGTGTCTGGTGACAGAGGTGTCATGCGTAGTAGCGTCTCAAAGCCTTCTGATACATCCTGGCATGGGTAATTAGAAAAGAGGTCAGAGAAATTACAACATCTATTAAACTTGATGTGTTGTTTGCTTAAGCTTTATGTTGCTAAAACTGTTTTATAGATAGCGTTTCAGCGATTTGAGATGGCTCCATATGGCGCTTATTGAGCTGTCACATTCCCATTTATTCTTGCGGAAAAAAGAACGTTGGGTGTACAAATTCATAGCCTGTACTTTTGATTTTTGCATTTGAGATGCGGACGTTTTTGCGAGTGCTAGGCTCGCTTTCGTTCCAGGTGACAGGGGCTAGGTTATGGCGATCGCACACCTCTCCAATCAATGCTCTCACCGTCGGCACCTCATCCTGCACCAAATTATAAAGCCCCGCTAGCTGCCGCTCACGTGCCCAGTCAATGCCTCTCACAATATCGCTTAAATGCACCCAGTTTGTACCCTCCTCACCCTTACCCGGCCTGGTGGTGCCAGCAGCGCGACTATAGATTCTCTCTAGTGTTCTGTCAGGGCCATAGATGCCGCCAAGCCTGAGAACACAGACTTTACGCTGCGGGCTGACAGCTGAAAGGAGAGTCTCTTCAGTTTGTTCAATAATTTTTCCGTTATCAGTAATCGGCATGGGTGGCATTAGCTCTGTAACCCACGCACCATCATGATTCCCGTATACTGAGCAGCTACTGGTATAGATGAGCTGCTCTACAGGCGTATGTGGTAGAACTTGGGCCATCGTCTCAGCTGTTTTGAGGTAGGTGTCAGCGTAGCTAGCACCACGTTTGGAGGCGACACAGAGTAATACAATTTGACGATCTGAGAGGATGGATCGAAGGCGATCGCCCTCAGTTCCTGTTACCACCTCTACTCGATTCGCGATCGCACTCAGTTCCGCAACCCTCTCCTCACGCGTCGTCGTCACCAGCACATCTAGCCCTTTCTCCTGCCAGTGCCTAGCGACAGCCGTTCCTACATACCCACAGCCAATAATCGCAGCTCTCGTCATTTGTTTGCCAAGTCTCCCAAAATGTCAAAATAGAGTAGTCCCTTCCTCGCACACATATGATCTCATCAATCCACCACGTGGCTATCATCTGCTCCGACTACCCACGCTCCAAGCGTTTCTACACAGAAATTCTTGGATTTGAGATCATTGAAGAAACGTATCGAGCTGAACGCGACTCTTACAAGCTAGATTTGAGAGTTGGCGAAAAGGATCAAATTGAGCTGTTTTCATTCCCACACAGGCCCGAGCGTCCGAGCTATCCAGAGGCAAAAGGATTGCGCCACCTAGCCTTTGCGGTAGATAATCTTACCGTGCAGATAGCTGTATTAGCCGAAAAAGGTGTTGAAACTGAACCTATTCGCATAGACGAAATTACCGGCCAGCGATTCACCTTTTTCAAAGATCCTGATGGACTGCCGCTAGAGCTATACGAACAGGCCTAACTAATCTCTCTTAGACAAGCTCTAACGAGCGACTACTTGATTAACCCAGTTTACAAATTGCCTCTCCACCGGACTCAATCCAACCATGAATTAGACCAGAAGTAGACTGAGCGGCTGCGCAACGGCCTTCACCGTCAATGACAATAACACCGCCTTCGCCATTCACTTTGGCAACCAGGTAGTCAATGCCAGCTTTAGCCGCTTCTGTTGCATTCATCCCTTTAAAGTACACATAGTCAGAGACTGTTTTAGAGAGCACCGTCCGTAAAAACTGTTCTCCATAGCCAGTTGCTGAAACGCCGCAGGTCTCATTGTCGGCAAACACACCTGCACCGACCACAGGCGTATCGCCCACTCGGCCCCAGCGCTTGTTCACAAGGCCGCCGGTAGAGGTTGCAGCGGCTAAGTTGCCGTGAATATCTTGAGCAACCGCACCGACAGTACCCAGCTTTTGAGCAGGCTTAATCCGCTCATGGTCTAACGTCATGCGTCCAGCGGCTTTAGCTTCTTCTAGCTGTTTAACACGGGCGTCAGTAATGAAATAATCGTCATCACACAGCGGCGCTTTGCAAAATTTGGCAAACTCTCGTGCACCGTCAGCGGCAAGCATCACATGGTCACCTTGCTCTAGCACCTGTCGGGCAAGCGATATTGGGTTTTTAACGTTTTTGACGCAGGTAACCGCGCCCGCTTTCAGGTCGCTGCCACTCATCAAAGCAGCGTCCATCTCTACCTGGCCATTTTCGTTAAGAACAGATCCTTTGCCGGCGTTGTAGAGCGGATTGTCTTCTAAAAGATTAACGCAGAATTCAACAACGTTTAAAGCAGACTCTCCTTTCTCTAGTCGCTGACGGCCCGCTTCTAAAATCTCGATGACGCTTTCTCTAAATTCTGATTCACCTGCTTCGTATTTAAGATCTTCAAGTGCACCTGCGCCGCCGTGAATAATAAGAGAGTAGCTGTTGCTGTTCATAGAGAGTGTAGTTGTTTCTTAAAAAACAAAATTATTGAGAAGCAGACGGATCGAGTTCGTCTAAAAGAGTGAATCGGATATGGTTAATGGCAAGATTGCTCAAAGAGAACTTTTCTGGCCTGTTGTCAGCCTTGAGCTTACCAAAAGGAATGCCTTTACCCAGCTCAGTATGATACCAGGCAAGGCCCATGAAAAAGCGGTTAGGATACGGCCCGCGATCTACAACATCATCCACGTTCGACTCCATGGGGAGCCAGCCAATATCAGGAATGTAGAACTCTATCCACACGTGATTAAAGTCTGGCTCTAGGGGGAGATTTCGGAGTTCGGGGGTTTGAGGACACTTGTAGCGGCCAATGGTGCGGCAGGCAATTCCATTGAGGCGGAAAAGCGCGAGGATGACCCCAACATATTCACCGCAGGAGCCGACGCCACGCTTAAGAGCAACGTCAGGCGTATCAATTTTAGGCTGAATACCGTAAGAGAGATGGTCGTAGACGTAGTTGCGTATGCGGAGGGCTTTTCGCAGCAGGTTGGTTTCAGTGCCCGCTGCTTCTTTGGCCGCGTTGCGGATAATATCTGAGTCCATAGCTAGCTCGTCGTCATCGACTAGGTAGCGCTGCTTCAGATCTTCTGAGAGTCCAGATACGGCAGTGACATCTTGCGGCGTGAGGTTGTACTTAATGCTGTACATCTCAACCGTGGCCTTCCAGCCGACTAAGCCCGCCTGAGTCGGCTTTAACTCGTTGAACTTATAGACAGCCACGCGCTGACCGTCCTGAATTTCTTCAGTAAAAGGATGGCCAACAGCCTCTACACTCCGAACCTTCTGTCTGTGCGTATCGGCAGGGAGCGCGATGCGCCATTCTACGTTACTTAGTGCGGGTACGTCATCTAGGGGGAGAAGTTCTTCGACGTAGGAGATTTCGGCAAGGTAGCCGTTGGAAAGGGTGTAGTTTTCGGCCTTGTCGTGATGGATATAGAGCGGGTGGATGAAGGTGCGATCGCGAAACGTCAGCTGGTAGGGGTTAGACGCATTTGGATCGTCGCGAATGTAGGCCTCTTCAGCCGAATAGGCCACATAGCAAACAGGCTCTTGACGACCAGGCGGAGAATATAGCGTAATGCCAGTAGGCGAGGTAAACGGGGTAATCGCGCTGAATTTGACCGTGCCGGTCTCGCGCTCTAGGCAGTAGACGGATTGTTCTGTGCGATCGCACACCCATAGGGAATCTTCAGTCGCGCTAATTCCCTCTATGCCAACCCCTGGCTGTGGAAACTTGCCAACACATTCCTGCTTTTCCTTGTCAAAAATATGAATATATCCCGACTTTTGGCAGGTGATATATACATCGTTATTCCAAACGGCCACGGCGTCTGCTGGATAAATCAGCTTTGAAAACAGCGTTGGCGTCAGAGGCGCTAGGGTATCGCCGTCAAAGCGGCATCTAAAAACAGACTGCCCCTGCGTAAACCAAATCGTATCTTCCCAAATAGATAGACCCGTTGCACCAATCCAATCAGCAATCTGATGCGTATTGAGAATAGTTGTATTGTTCGTCTGGGGATCAATCTCTACCAAATAGCCCCGCAGCGTATCTACACCTAGCAAGCGTTGGTGAGCCCCCTCAGAGCGAGAGTCACCCTTTTCACGACTCGCAACGGCTAGCCCAGAGAGTACATAAACACCAATGGGTCGAACAGTTGCTGGTTTCATTGCGCCCTCAAAACTAGGCATAAGCTATCAATTAAGTCCAATGATATGTACGGATGTAAAAGAGCCCATTCTTCAGGGCCCATTATTTAAACAATACAACGCTACTCAGTGGTTTCTTAACTGTCTTACAAGACACATTCACTACGTATTGACAAGGATGATTTTGCAGCTTCCTTTTATTTTGCAGAATGGTATACAGTCACTTTTATGGTTTCTAATCGTCTTATGATTGAGCTATGCCTATTTTTTCGTAGGTGTAGCCTTTAAAGAACTCTGTAGCACGCCATCATGAAAGTACTCTACGACCCAGATAAAGATATTTTGCAGATTTCGTTCAACAAGGCCATCATTGAAGAGACCGCCCAGCTAGCACCCGGCCTGATACTGGACTACGACGAAGATGGGAAAGTCATTGGCCTAGAGCTCAGAAAGGCCTCCAACCGACTTGAAGACCCTCAAGAAATCACATACGTTGTCGGCAGCGCTAATACTGACAAGCCACCACTCAGTAGCGGCTCAGATGGTTGATAGCATCCATCTTCTAAGTCTAGAGACACCACAATCTTTACAGCAGGTTCTGATCGGTTTGCGGTGCAGCTAGGAAGCGTCTACCCTAGTCGCTAATCCAAGATTCCTGACCAATCAAATCACAGATATGGTCTCTAAGGAGATAGTCATTTGTTTCCAGCACACGCTCTACCATGGGCCATTCTCTATCGCCAAAGTAGCGAGACAAGGCATAAATTTGATGCTGCTTACCGATAGAGCCTTTTGTGACTAACGCACGCACTTCGTCTTGGATAGTGCTGATGGAATACTGACGCGCTTCTTTAAGCATGATGATGTCCTTGTGAAAGTGGATAGAAGGATAAAACACTGATGCAAACCTGTATGAGCTTAGCTCAGCTCCGGAGGCTTGTCGAAAACGGAAAGTAGGCTGTGAAAATACTGTGATAACCCCTCAGCAGTAGATAGCGCCTGAAGGCACCGAAGGCACTTAGAGCAAAATGCTATGTCTTTCTGTCAAATAATATACATTATTTACTCATCTACACTTAAGGTTAGAGGCTTATCAAAGGTAATTCAATATCAATTGCTAATAAGTTTTATAGGAAAGACTTATCAGTAGGCAGATGAGTCTCTGTCTGGGGAGTTACGCAATTTTTATGAAAAAAAATTAAAAAATGAGCGAGCAATCTCTTAAATATTTATATTTAAACTTTAGCTGTTTAACGACATAAAATGTAGCTATGAATTCCTCGTTTGCTTTATTGTCTGGTCTGATATGGGTCACAAACATTTATAGGTCACGAAACATTCAGTCAAACAGCGATAATCTAGATAGTTAGCTGCGTCTTTTGCCACATAACGGTATTCTACAGCACTCTTTTCTAACGATAAAACTCAGTTGGTTAAGATCTCATGACATGACCAGCTGCTATGTTTTCTCACTCCAGATCGCAGCATCACAATCATCGTGAGTCTCTTTGCTGTCAGCTGATCTCAGGAACAGAAAGCATCTTTGTTGTGCAACAGATACTACGGAATATTTCTGTTGTGACTCAAAATCTATTTTTTTTGATAGGCACCTATTTGTTGCGTAGTTTTTAGCTGACCGTAGCCAGAAGTCACATCCGATTGACAGCAGCTGATGTGTGTTTCCAGGCCCGTATTTATATAAGCTTTTAAGTCTCTGGCTATTTTGACAGTTTCTCACACAGCTTAGAAGAGGATTTCCTATGACCGATGCAATGCGAATTTTGATGTGTCCCCCCCATCACTACGATGTGGACTACGTAATTAATCCGTGGATGGAAGGGAACATTCACCGATCTTCGCGAGAGCGCGCTGAGGCGCAATGGAACAAGCTATACGAGGTGCTAAAGCGCCATGCCACGGTGGAGCTAGTCACCCCTGAGAAAGGCTGGCCTGACATGGTGTTTGCCGCTAACGCTGGGCTAGTGCTGGGCGATCGCGTTGTCCTCAGTCGATTTTTACATCCTGAGCGCCAGGGTGAAGAACCCTACTTTGAAAAATGGTTTGAAGACAACGGCTTTACCGTGCACAAGCTGCCTGAGAGCCTACCGTTTGAAGGTGCAGGTGATGCCCTAATTGATCGCGCAGGTGGCTGGCTGTGGGCAGGCTACGGCTTCCGCTCCGAGCTAGACTCTCATCCTTACTTAGCCGACTGGCTAGATGTTGAGGTGCTTTCGCTCAGACTGGTTGATAATCGGTTCTATCACTTAGATACGTGCTTTTGCCCTTTAACAGAGGGGTATTTGATGTATTACCCACCTGCATTTGACGCGTATTCCAACCGTCTGATTGAAATGCGAGTGCCCGCAGAAAAGCGGATTGTGATTGGGGAAGTAGATGCGATTAACTTTGCCTGCAACACGGTAAACGTGGGTAAGGTCGTGGTGATGAACCAGGCGAGCGATGCGCTGAAGAAAACGTTGAGCGATCGCGGTTTTACGGTAGAAGAAACGCCCCTTACCGAGTTCCTCAAAGCAGGCGGTGCGGCCAAGTGCCTCACGCTAAAAGTTGTTGAACCCCGACAGGATGCGCCAAAGACTTCCACGATTCAAAGCCGCGTGGTGCACCTCGAAGGTCACTTGCTGGACACGGGGATCGTCAATAGAGCCCTAGACACCATCACCGTTGGCGGCGGTAGCTTCCAGGTTTTGAACTTTGAGCTAGGCAATCAGCGGCAGGACACCTCTGTTGCCGAAGTTAAGGTAAGTGCGCCTGATATTACGGTGATGGATGACATCATGGGTCAGCTGATTGACCTTGGAGCCGTAAGTTTGCCGGAGGAAGCGGCGCCCGCGAAGCTAGAGTCAGTTGTACAAGATGGCGTCGCACCGGATGACTTTTATGTCACCACTATCTACCCTTCTGAAGTGCTGATTGGCGATCACTGGTATCGGGTGCAGGGTCAGCGGATGGATGGGGCGATCGCGATTACGCACGAAGCCGATAAGCCCGTGGCGACCTGCAAGCTTCTGCGCGATTTAAAGGTGGGTGAAGAGGTTGTTGTTGGCAGCAAAGGCATTCATACGCTGCGAACAGCCCCTTCGCTAAAGACCAAAACAGATGACTTTAGCTTTATGGGTGCGGGCGTTTCTAGTGAGCGTCGAGTAGAGCTAGTGGTGGAACAAATTGCCTGGGATCTGCGGAGAATTCGCGATCGCGGTGGCAAAGTTGTGGTTACCGCAGGCCCAGTGGTGATCCATACCGGCGGCAGTGAGCACCTGAAGAAGCTGATTCAGGGCGGCTATATTCATGCCTTATTAGGAGGGAACGCGATCGCTGTTCATGATATTGAACAGTCCATGATGGGCACCTCGCTCGGCATGGATATGAAGCGCGGCGTTTCAGTTCAAGGTGGGCACCGCCATCACCTCAAGGCAATTAACACCATTCGTCGCCACGGCAGCATTGCCAATGCGGTTGAAAAAGGCGCGCTCACCAGCGGCGTCATGTACGAATGTGTAAAGAACAACGTGCCGTTCTCTTTGGCCGGTTCTATCCGCGATGATGGCCCCTTGCCTGACACAAAAATGAACCTAATCGAAGCGCAGTCTGACTACGCCCGATTGATTGAAGGTGCAGATTTAATTCTGATGCTTTCGACCATGCTGCACTCAATCGGCGTTGGGAATATGACCCCTTCAGGCGTAAAGATGGTGTGCGTGGACATTAACCCGGCAGTGGTGACTAAGTTGAGCGATCGCGGCTCGGTAGAATCAACCGGCGTCGTGACAGATGTCGGCTTGTTCCTCAGCCTGCTAGTGCAGCAGCTAGGTAAGCTCACCGGAGAATACGCGACCGTGTAACCCTCTGTTTTTCTGCTATCCGACTGAGCGATCTGGCTAAAGATCAGCGACTTAGCCAAAAATCTCAGTCGGCTTGCCATCAATACTCACCTGGTTTTTTTCTTGCCAGTAGGCCTCGATACCCTCGGGGCCTTTTTTAGCGGCCCACTTGTTCAGCATCTCTCGATCCGTCTGATACTCATAAAGTGGCACCGCCATCCCACAAGACGTTTGTACAACCTTCACCGACAGATCAAACAGCTGCCGAGTCCCCGGCGTCTCTGGAAACTCACCAATCAACGATGTCCAGTCATCGTCACGCGGATAAATAACCTTAGCCGCACCGTACAGCCGCAAGATCATCGGGGCCCCTTCAAAAGAACAAAACATCACCGTCATCCGACCGTTCTCAAGCACGTGCGCGGCACTCTCATTCCCACTACCGGTCACGCTCAGCCAAACAACACGATTTGGCCCCAGCACACGCAAACTATCCATCCCCTTAGGCGATACATTAACCCGCCCTTCCGCGCCGGCAGTTCCGACAAAGAAGACTTTCTGCTGCACTATGAACGCTTTATGTGCATCGTCAATATGCTCGTACTGCTTAGCCATAAGGATTCAGGTAGCTAGTATTTATCAGGAACAAAGCTCTGCATATCTATTGGCGGGCGCTCATAGTCAATGTTCTTTTGTCGTTTCGGTAGCTTCAGCGGCGGTGGCGTCAAATCTTCGTACTCTATTTGGCTTAGCAAGTGACTAATACAGTTGAGGCGAGCCCGCTTTTTGTTGTCTGCCTCGACCACATTCCAGGGCGATCTGGTTGTATCGGTCGCCGCAAACATATCGTCCTTTGCCTTCGAGTATTCCACCCACCGCGCCCGCGCTTCTAAGTCCATCGGGCTTAGCTTCCAACGCTTCGCCGGATCTTCTAGGCGATCTTGAAAACGCTTTTCCTGCTCTTCATCGCTCACAGAAAACCAGTACTTAACCAGCACAATGCCCGCGCGCTGCAACATGTGCTCAAACTCAGGGCAAGAGCGTAAAAACTCGACGTACTCCTGATGCGTGCAAAAGCCCATCACCCGCTCTACACCCGCCCGGTTATACCAGCTACGGTCAAACAAAGCGATCTCTCCCGCAGAGGGTAGCTGGGCCACGTAGCGCTGAAAATACCACTGAGTCTTTTCTTTATCGGTAGGCGTACCAAGGGCGACCACTCTACAAATTCGGGGATTTAAGCATTCAGAAATACGCTTAATGGCACCGCCCTTGCCAGCGGCGTCTCTACCTTCAAAAAGGACAACAACCTTTAGCCCTTTCGCTTTCACCCAATATTGAAGCTTGACCAGTTCTCTTTGCAGCCGCTCTAGCTCTTTTTTGTATACCTTCTTGCTAAGCTTTTTAGGCTTTTTATCATCCTTTACTTTAGATGACTTTTTACCGCCTGATTTACCACTTGATGCCGGCTTCGTCAAAGTCTCTTCTTTATCGTTGTGGTTCTCGTCTGGCGCCGTTTTTTCATCGACCGCAGAGCCATTAAGTTCTAACGCTTTAGGCGAACTCGTTTTTTTCTTGGACATAAGCCTACTGCTGATTGTGGTGCGTTAAAAGGGACTAACCGTAAGTATTAAAAGTATTAAATCGAATATCTATACAGTCTCTACGGTATAGGGATGCTTCTAAAAGCGCCTCAAATATTAAGCGCTTTTAATGATCGCTTAAAAAATTTATGATGAGCAGGTGATTTTTGTAGCATCGGACGGCTTGTTAATGAAGGTTGGAATTTTGGGGACAGGGCTAATGGGCCAGCCGATGGCTTTGCAGCTACATAAGGCCGGCTTTGAAGTGACAGCATGGAATCGGTCGGCGGATAAGCTGGTGCCTTTACAGCAAGAAGGTATTCGGATTGCGGCTACCGCACACGAGGCGATCGCCTCATCCCAAATTACTATCACCATGCTCAGCGATGCCGCCGCCATCGAATCGGCTATCCGCACGCAGCCTAGCGCTCTAAAGGATCGCACCCTCCTACAAATGGGAACCATTGCACCTGCTGAAAGCCGTGAACTTGCAGAGAAGATTAAAACAGCAGGCGGTGATTATTTAGAATCGCCCGTGCTGGGCAGCATTCCACAGGTCACTGGCGGCGCACTGATCTTGATGGTGGGCGCAACGCCTGAACAGTACGAAAAGTGGCTTCCTGTGCTGAAGTGCTTTGGGCCAGATCCTCAGCTGATGGGGCCAGTGGGCACAGCTGCGGCCACTAAGCTTGCGATGAACCAGCTAATCGGTACGCTGACGGCGGCGTTTTCTATGAGCCTGGGACTGGCGCAGCGAGAAGGGCTAGATATTGAGAAATTTATGGCGATTGTGCGAGAAAGTGCGCTGTATGCACCGACGTTTGATAAAAAATTAGAGCGAATGTGCGATCGCAATTTCTCAAACCCCAACTTTCCGACAAAACACCTGCTCAAAGATATGAACCTGTTCGTTCAGGCCGCGCAGGCGCAAGGCATTGATGCGAGAGTAGCGGAAGGGGTGAGTAGGGTAGCTGAAGAGGCGATCGCGCAAGGACTTGCAGACAAAGACTATTCCGCAATCTATAGCGCCGTTAATCCAGAAAATTAGAGTCTGTGTTGTTTAAGGAAATCGTTATGAGAAAACAGATTACAAGCGCGTGTGGCGTAATTTTCACCCTTGGTATTGCGCTAGGAATAAGCGCCCGCTCGGGTCAATCTTTACCGGTTCCCACGCCAACCGGCCTAGTCATCAAGGAAAGTCCCTATAGCGTAGAAGCCACTGAACTTCGCCTCGACGCTGTTCTAACAGAGAAAGGCATCAGCACATTTGCCGTTGTAGACCATGCCCAAAATGCAGAAAGTGCGGGACTCAGCCTACGACCTACGCGGGTCGTTATTTTCGGGAACCCAAAGCTGGGCACACCGTTGATGCAGTGCGCTCAAAGTATTGCAATCGATCTGCCTCAGAAAATGCTGATTTGGGAAGATGAAGCCGGACAAGTTCATATCGCCTACAACGATCCGCGCTACTTAGGCGGGCGGCATCAGCTAGGAGCCTGTGGCAATGAAGCGATTCAGACTGTTGCAGGCGCGCTAGACAGCTTCTCTAATCAGGCGATCGCACCCTAGCGACAGAGCGCGTAACCAGACACTTCTATGCAGTCAGGGCAGGTTCTTTCACAGCAACCGCATCTTCCGCGTTACCAAAGCGGCGGTCGCGCTTCTGAAAAGTTTGCAAGGCCCGGTGGAACTCGCCTCTATCAAAATTAGGCCAAAAGGCATTGGTAAAATACATCTCGGTATAGGCAAGCTGCCACAGCAGGAAGTTGCTCAGTCGCTGCTCGCCGCTCGTACGAATGAGTAAGTCAGGGTCGCACCCAGTCGTGTAAAGATGCTGAGAAATAATCTCTTCGCTCACGTCACTAGAGGAAAGTTCACCGTCTTCGACTTTTTGTGCGACCTGCTGACACGCATGAACAATCTCGTTTCGACTGCCGTAATTAATAGCGACATTAAAGTCAATTGCTGTATTACTTGCCGTTTCTTCCATCGCCCTAGCCATCTCTCTTTGCAAAGCAGGCGATAGCTGAGAAAGGTCACCAATAAAGCGAATGCGAACGCCTTCCGTGTGCATTTCTTTGAGCTCTTTACGCAACATTTTTTCAAAAAGCACCATCAAAAAGTCTACTTCTGAAGTCGGTCTGCTCCAGTTCTCAGTAGAAAAAGCATAAGCCGTTAGCGCACCAATACCCCAGTCTTTGCAGCAGCGAAGCAAATCTTTTAGCACCTTTGCACCCTGTCTGTGCCCAGCGATTCGAGGAAGACCCCGTTGATTTGCCCAGCGACCATTGCCATCCATAATGACAGCAACATGCTTAGGGAGACACTTTGGGTTGAGATCGGTGGGAAGAACAGAATATAGGCTCATGAGATTTTTTCAGGAGAGTTTGTAGTAAGCGAGAACGGAAAAGTAATAGATTTAAATTAGACAGGGAAAAGCAAGATGTAAGATATTTGCGCTAGCGCTGCAAGGGTGTCGAAACTGGGGAGTCTGGGTGTAGGTCTACTGGCCATGATTCCCTTAAGGTATGGGGAGTTAGCTGGTGATTCCACTGCAATAATTGATACATTACGCACCCTAAGAGGTAGGCCCAGCACGTGAAAAAGCGAGCAAGGGTGTCTTGATAGAAGCGATCGCTTTGAAGCTGAATAGTTGTGTAGCGAAGCGCGAATTGAATATCAGGGTGATTCCATTTGGCTTGAAGCCCGCAAAAGAGAGTCGGGCTAGCCGCAAAAAAAGCGACATCCGCAGAATATCGTTTGGCATGAGCCCAAGCAAGGCATAGCTGCTGTACCTGCACATTGAGCAGAGCGTCGTTTGATAATGAAGGCTGTTCAATGGATTGCCAAAGAGTTTGCCAAATCAGCGCGCAGGTTAGCCCGTACTCACCACCAATCTCTCGAAGCGAAGGAACAGACGCTGTAGCTCGACTGAATACTGGCTGCTGAATGTGAGACTGTAGTATCTCGAACGAGAGGTAGGTCTGAGTGATCTGGGTGATGCGATTGGTGAGCTGACAGCTGCTCAAAGACGTTATCTCGCAGGAGACTTCGGAGGGCATAGAAGGTAAGTCTGTTTGGGTGAGGTGGGCAAGGAACTGAGCACTGGGTAACGACAAAGCGAGCAAGGTGAAATGGCCTCTTGAGCGGCAGTCCTCATCAGGTTAGGTTGAAGGCGAGAAAAGCGTCAGTCGGAAAAGGTCGGATGAAAGGTCTGAAAGCAAAATCTGAGGTACGTAGGGGGGATGAGGATGTAAAGATGAAGACTCCGTAAATCATCAGAAAAATGGTTCGCGGTGCTCGGAACTTCGAGCGGGTAGCTGGTAGTCTACTTTTGCGATGGGATTTAGAGCCATAGTGTCCAAGGTCTTTGATATCAGGCGCTTTGGCGTCAATCTTGCAGAGAGATAGGGCGATGGGGAGATATGAGCGTAGATACGGCAATTGAATATGCTGACCAGCTGCTATACGAGCGCACAGGGCGGCATTTGAGTGATTTGCAAAGCCGTATTATTCAGCAGAGCTGTCAGGGCCAAACGTATGGAGAGGTGGCATTGGCGGCAGGCTACAGCGAAGGCCATATCAAGGATGTAGCTTCTCAGCTTTGGAAGCTGCTGTCAGAGGCTTTGGGTGAGCGGATTACGAAGGGAAATTTGCGATCGCGTCTCATCAACCGGGTAAAACGCACCGTCAGAAACGCCGCCCCCCAAGCCTACGAATCTATCGCCATCGTCGCCAGACCGGCCTTCCCCCAGTACTCCTCTCAATACGCATCTCAGTTTGCCGTCACTGACGCGCTCTTGGCCCACTCTCCCGCGTTCATCGGCCGCACCCAAGCCTTACACAAGCTTCAGGCCCTTTCCCAAACGCACAGAATCATCCTCATTCAGGGTGAAGGCGGCATTGGTAAAACAACCCTGGCGCAGCAGTTCGCCAGTCAGTTTGATCAGCTGCTAGAGCTACCCATGGCCAAGGAGCCCGCGAACATCACCCCGGCTGAAAGCGTGGTGGAAGAATGGCTCAGACAGCACTTTGACGACGAGCCGGGCGGCGCATTTGGCGTAACGCTGAGCCGACTGAAGCAGCACCTAGATAAAGGTGGTGAAGATACCAGCGGCAGGCAAAAACGAATCGGCGTTTTGATTGACAACCTAGAGCCTGCGCTCGATGGCAATGGGCAATTTATTGCGGCGCACAGGCACTATGTAGAGCTGCTGCGGACGCTGGCCTCTGCGAAAGCGAGCGTGGTGATGACGAGTCGCGATCGCCTCTGCGAACCCGGCATAAAGGTTCACCATTACCGGCTACCGGGGCTTGATATCAACGCTTGGCAGCAGTTTTTTACGGCTCATGGAGCAGGTGCTGACGCATCAACAGAAATTTTAGCCAAAATGCACCGGGCCTACGGTGGGAATGCCAAAGCAATGGAGATACTGTGTGCGGCGGCAGCTGAAGACTTTGAAGGTGACCTGCGCGCCTACTGGAAAGAAAACAGCACTGACTTGCTAGGAGCTACTGATCTGAGAAATCTGGTGGTCAGTCAGGTCAACCGGCTTAAGCAGCTAGATGCGGATGCGTATCGAGTCTTTTGCCGATTGGGATGTTACCGCTATCAGGAGCAGCCCAGACTGAAGGCTGAAGCGATCGCAGCGCTAATGTGGGATATTGAGCCCGACCGACAGAGACAAACGCTGAGTTCTTTGCGCGATCGCTCGCTGCTGGAGTTTCAGAAAGGAGACTATTGGCTACATCCGGTGAGCAGAGCAGAGGCGATCGCCCGGCTCAGACAAGAGGGCGACTGGCAGCAATCCAACCGGGCCGCCGCTCAGTACTGGAGCACCTGCGTTCACCAAATTGTATCGGTAGAAGATGGCTTACAGGCAATAGAGGCTTACTACCACCTGATTACAGCGAAAGACTATGACGGGGCAGCCGCTGTACTGCTTCAGAGCAGACACAACCAATGGCAGCAGTTTTTACCGTTAGCGAGCAGTCTTTACCGCATGGGATTGCTGCAACCGGTGATTAATGCCATTACGAAAGTATTGCCGCACGTTGAGCAAGGTCGTGCTGAGCTGAACAATATTTTGGGAGACGTGTATTGGATTACGGGGCGAATTCATGAGGCGATCGCCTGCCAAGAACAAACCCTAAAGGATGCAGAATCCCTTGAAAAAGAGACTTACTACTTCAAGATGCTGATTGTCGATGCACATTTAAGCATCGGGCTTTATTGCATAGACCTGTGGGAGCTACCTCAAGCAGCACAGCAGTTTGAAGAAGTGATTGCGCTGGCTTCTGAAACGGCGCATCAAGCCTGGGCGGATAAGGCGCTGGTGGGTTTAGCGTTGGTGCGGTCTTATGAGGGCGATCGCACTGCATTGAAATTTGCCAACAGTCTCTACGAAAAATTTACCGATAGCCCTGCCGACCAGCACGGACGCTCTGCCTACTTTTTGCAGTTACTGGGCCAAACTTTTGATAGCTTAGGAGAGTTTGAAAAGGCTCAAATTCTGTATGCACGAGCGATTGAATTTGCCGAGGCCGGTCACTACGTGCAGGTCAAAGCAAAGGCGCTGACTGGGCTGGCTGTTTTGCAACGGCAGCAGGGAAATTATGAGGTGTCTTTAGCGCTACACGATCGGGCGATCGCGTTGTGTGAAACTATTGGTGCTCAGTGTGATTTAGCAGAGGCTTATTTTCAGTGTTCTCAAAGCATTTCAGAGGCTGTTGAACAGCTAGTAGAGGTGGATCAGTCGTTGGATTATTTTGAGCGGGCGATCGCACTCTTTTCAGAGATTCGAGCACCCCAGCAAGTCGCTCGGGTAACGGCTAAAGTAACAACCGTTACTTAGGAGATTGATTGGCTAGTCGCCTGGGTTGTTGACCCACCCCGGCCCACGGCCACCCCTGTCTTGGTGAGCGTTCCCTAGCGCCGCAAAGCGACGCGGGTTCTCACCGCTCCGAAGAGGGGATCTACTTTAGGCTGTGAGAATAAAGGTTATCAGATTTCCTTCAAACACACAGCCAGGACAAATCTCCTCCTGGGAGGAGTGCCCGCAGGGCGAGGTGGGTCAGCACCTACGCCACTCAGCCAACAGTCTCCTAGCTATATAGAACCCGATTTCTTAGCTTGCCGACTCCTTCGCCAAAAACTTCTCCAGCTCAGAAAGCTTCTCTGCATCAATCTTCGTCTGCATAGGACAGAACTTAGGCCCACACATCGAACAGAATTCAGCCGTCTTGTAGATATCAGCAGGCAGCGTTTCATCGTGATACTCGCGAGCACGCTCAGGATCTAAAGAGAGATCGAACTGCTTGTTCCAGTCGAAGTTGTAGCGAGCACGGGAGAGTTCATCATCGCGATCGCGCGCGCCCGGACGATGCCGTGCAATATCCGCCGCATGTGCTGCGATCTTGTAGGCAATCAAACCATTCCGAACGTCTTCAGCATCTGGTAAGCCCAAGTGTTCCTTAGGCGTAACGTAGCAAAGCATCGCCGTACCGTGCCAGCCCGCCATCGCGGCGCCAATCGCAGAAGTAATATGGTCGTAGCCCGGTGCAATATCCGTCACCAAAGGCCCCAGCACATAGAAAGGCGCTTCAGAACACTCTTTCATCTGCTTTTTCACGTTCATCTCGATTTGATCGAGCGGTACGTGACCTGGGCCCTCCACCATCACCTGCACGTCACTCTTCCAGGCCCTGCGCGTCAAGTCTCCCAGCGTCTTCAGCTCAGCAAACTGCGCCTCATCGGAAGCATCGTGCTGGCAGCCAGGACGCAAAGAATCTCCTAAGCTGAACGAGACATCGTACTTTTTAAAGATTTCGGTGATGTCGTCATAGTGCGTAAACAGCGGGTTTTGCTTGTGGTGATGCAGCATCCACTGGGCCATAATGCCGCCACCGCGCGAGACAATGCCCGTCAGGCGATTTTTCACTAAAGGCAGGTGCTCAATCAAGATGCCCGCGTGAATGGTCATATAGTCCACGCCTTGCTGCGCGTGCTTTTCAATGATGTGCAAAAAGTCTTGCGCATCCAAATTCTCAATGCTGCCGTGCACGCTCTCTAGCGCCTGATAAATCGGTACGGTGCCGATTGGAATCGGCGAGTTGTTGATAACCGCCGTGCGAATTTCATCAAGATTGCCGCCGCCCGTGGACAAATCCATCAGCGTATCAGCGCCGTATTTCACGGCAAGGTGGAGCTTTTCAACCTCTTCGTTAATATCCGAAGAATTAGGAGAGGCGCCAATATTCGCGTTCACCTTGCACCTACTGGCAATGCCAATCGCCATCGGCTCCAAATTAGGATGGTTAATGTTTGCCGGAATAATCATCCGGCCGCGAGCCACTTCGTCTTTAATCAGCTCTACAGGCAGGTTTTCGCGCCGTGCCACGTAGTCCATTTCTTCTGTTATTACACCCTGGCGAGCGTAGTGCATTTGAGAAACGTTAGCTTGGCCTTTACGCTTAGCAATCCATTCGGTACGTAGCGCTGGCTTGCCAGCAGAGGCCGCTGATTGGCTACCGCTTGCTTTATTGGTCTGATTCGCTTCAACCTTTTCGGCATTGGCAGCGGTGTCACGGCTTGATTTCGACTGAGTAGGCAGTTGAGCAGTCATATGTAGAGTCCTTAGATGAACGCAAAAGATGAACACAAACAAAAAATGTCTAAACGCTAGACGTTTTTATATGAAGGAGAATTTTTCAGGAAGCGCAATCGGGTTTTGCATCCTGCAATTCAGCGTAGCTAAAAGGGTTTTTATGATTATTGGTGGCATTCCACAAAAGTGTAATGGCCGTTGAGGTAACCAGGGCAGCAGCAAAACTGTTGAGTAAGTCGCCGCCGCCTGGAATGTTGAACAGAGGGGAAAAGTCGGGTTTTGGAAAGAACAAAAAGCCTATACCGATGCCAACTAGAGAACTAACAAAGGCATTAGCAGCGGTTTGATAGCGGTTGTAGAGACTGAATATGACCGGAAACAACAGCGCTGCGCAGAGTAAGTCGGCAATGAAGAATAGATAGAGAACGCTGTAGCCTTGAGAGGCGATCGCAACAGCAGGCAATCCAACGACCACCATGAGCAGCCTTGAGATCAACAATACGCGATTGGGCTGGTTCGTAATCTTAAGTAAATCTGCTGTAAAAACACTCGCGATGCCGTTGAGCAACGTATCCAAACTACTCATCACCAGCGCTAGCGCCAACAGAACCACCGACCACAGCAGCCAAACCGGAATAGACAAACTTTGCAACAGTTCAAAAAAGGCGGTCGGCCCGCTAATGCCAACGCCTGCTGCCATCACGCCCAGCAGTCCGGCCACAAATATCAGCGGCAAAATCACTAGCGACGATCCTAAAAAAGACCGTTTGACCGTTACGTCATCTCGGCAGGCATACACTCGCTGCCAGTTTCCTTGATTGAACAGCTCGGCAGCTACAACCGCAATCACCAAGGTCGCGCCAAACCTAAGCCCCTCAAGGTTGTTCAGCGAAAGGAGCGCTGGTGTGTCTGTAGACACGGGCTCAAAGGCGGCACTTAGTCCCCCCATTGCCGCTACGGTTGCACCAAAGCAGATGAGCAACAGCGGCACAATCAGCACAAACTGAACGGCATCGGTCAAGATGGTGGCCTTGAGTCCGCCGTATGCCGTGTAGAGAAACACAAAGGTGATGACAGCGAGAGAGGTAGTGAGAAGCGGCAGGTCGATAACAAGCTGTAGGGCTTGCGCGATCGCCGTCAATTCAGCTGCCAAATACACAAACATGTACAGCAGCATCACGCCCACTGTTAGCCAGTACATCGCAAGGCCCAAAGGGTTATCACCCGTAGACCCTTGGCGAAAGCGGTGGCGTACGTACTCATTTAGCGAGTGGCCCCAGGGCATAATTTGCCTTAGCCTTGGGCCGACGAATACGAATAAGAAAATTGCGATCGCAGACCCCAGACAATAGCCCAAAATCGCCGTAATGCCGCCAAAGGCAGAACCCGCCTCGGGCGGACTAAACAAAATCCAGGCTCCCAGCGCTGAAGCCGTAATGGTCGCAAAGGCCACGCCGCCCCCGACCTGGTTACGGCTCACCATGTAATCTTCAAGCCGCTGGCTTCCAGCGTCCGCATTTGACGGATCGGGAACGACTACGCCCTGCCGGGTTTTCGGGACAAACTTCATGCTTTCCTCCGCTGGCATTATCCAGACTCAGGTTCAAGGGTATGTTCTCAGCCTTACCCGCTCACGCCCCGCGCAAGCAAAAAGTAAGACACCCCTAGCGTTTTCAAAAAGCTTCTATTTTTTAAGCAGCTTTTTCTATAAAGGGAATCGTAACACTCCCTTAGGCAAAACCTCACGTGAAATTACTTAGCCTTAATATTTCAACAAACGCTCAAATTAATCGCTGCATTAGGCAGAAGTCGCTACTATTTAAGTGCCTAATTTTATACCAGCTCAATAATTCAATCTCTAAGTAGTCACTGCTCGTATCTATATAGATGTCGCTACAAGCGTTCTAGCCAATCCAAAAAGTTGCCCTAACTTTTAGACACACTTTTAATTTGTAGGTATGCACAAGGCCAAATCGAGCGAACACGAGCTCTCTAAAGAAGCAGAAGCCGTCATAAAAGAAGACACAGCGCCCGAGAATCGATCCAGTAGCATTAGTACACTCTACGTTCAGCTAGGTGAAATCAAGCTACAGCTAAACACCACTCGACTGCTAGCAGGCTCGCTAATGGTCGTCGGCAGCTGCGCTGCGGCTAGTAAACTTTTGACCGATAGCCCTAGAATAAATACGCAAACCGTCTTTGCCCTGGATGATATGTTAGCTAACGCGCCTCAAGCCGCACACGTCTACGCTGTTAGCCCCCAGGTGCTAGCCATAGAAATTGCAGCCCCTGCGGTGACACCGGGCACGCAGCAACCTTACGAGCCACAGCCTGAAGATGTCACGAGGATGATAGGCGATTCTCCTACGGAGAGGCAAGGCCAACGCACCATTCTAGAGCGCTCAGGCGTTGCTATCGGTGAGCTAGTCGGCCGAAACAAGCGTATCCTCTACACCTACGATCAGGTTGAAGAAAGCCGCGTCAATCTTGCTGCTGCCGATACCTCAACTAGCTACCTCATTACATCACCCCAAGATACCGACTACGCCCAGCCCACCGCACCCACCAGCGTTTTTCGCAAAACCAAACCGACCGCCTACGCCAACATTGGCCCCGCAGACCAGCGCGTTTGGCCCGCGACTCACACCCTCTTCCTTACGCTGCCAACCCCCATCGATCCTGGTCAAACCTACGATTTCATCTTTCCAGGCTTAGGCCTTGCAGGCACAAGCTTCACCTACCTGCCCACCGACAGCCGTAGCGAAGCAGTTCATGTTTCCCAGCTCGGTTTTCGCCCCGACGATCCGTTCAAAGTCGGCTACCTTTCCACCTGGATGGGCAGCGGCGGCGGACTAGACTACACCGACGGCCTGTCATTTCAGCTCATCGATCAGCAAACAGATACGCCGGTTTACAGCGGCAGAGCGCTTCTCGTCCGCCCACAGCAGCAATCTGAAGACCCCCGAGGCCAGGACTACACCCTCACCGAAGTCCATCAGCTGGACTTCAGCGCCTATACCCAACCCGGAGAATACCGGCTCTGTGTCGATGGCGTTGGCTGCTCATTCGACTTTGAAATTGCTTCTGACGTTTGGGACGACGCCTTTTTCACTTCGGCCAGAGGCTTCTACCATCAGCGTAGCGGCATTGCTATCGGCGCACCTTTCTCCGACTTCACCCGCCCTCGCGCCTTCCATCCCGAAGATGGCGTCAAAGTCTACCAGTCCGAAGTGAGCTTGCTAGGCGTAGACATGGGCATCGGTGAAGCGCCTACGTTTGAAGCGCTATCGGCCAGCCAAACCAGTGAAATTGTGCCAAACGCTTGGGGCGGCTATTTCGACGCAGGCGACTGGGACAGACGCATTCAGCATTTAGCCGTCCCTAGAAGCTTACTAGAGCTACACAATCTATTTCCAGAACATTTCAAATCGGTCAGTCTCAACCTGCCAGAATCTAACAACGCGCTGCCCGACATCCTCGACGAGGCCCTGTGGTCTATCGACTTTTTCCGTCGCCTGCAAACCAAAGACGGCGGTATCCGTGGTGGCATTGAGTCGGCTAAGCACCCCAACTACGGTGAGGCTAGCTGGCAGGAGTCGCTTGCCGTCATGGCCTACGCACCCGACGTTTGGTCGAGCTATATGTATGCAGGGGTTGCCGCCCGCGCTGCCCATACCCTAAAAGGCTACAGTCCCCAGCTAGCGAAACCCTACCAAGACAGTGCTCTACGCGCCATGGCGTATGCAGAGTCTCAGTACGGTGGATACAAAGCTGCCAACTACACCGGCGAACTTCAGCACCACGTAAAAGACCAGCGCAACCTGGCAGCTCTGGAGCTGTACCGGCTGACGAGCGATGCTAGATGGCACGATGTATTTTTAGCTACCACCGTATTCAAAGATCCTCAAGCTGAGGCCTCTATATATGGACAGCACGAGCAGCGAGATGCGGCTTTTCTGTATTCACGGCTCAATAGTCCACACATTAACAAGCAGGTTCAGGCCAACGCTCGCGCCTCTTTCTTACGCTACGTTGATGATTTGGTAGCGCTAACCAGAGTCACCGCATTTGGCTGGGGCAAAGAGCATCCTGAAGCGCCGCTAGGCTGGGGCAACGGGCTCGGCGCGCCTAAAAGCGTCAACATTTTGCAGGCGCACGCCCTCACGCAAGATCCTAAATATTTGCAGGCGGGTATTAGCAGCACGCAGTTTGCGGCTGGGGCAAATCCAGACAATATGGTGATGACGACGGGAATGGGAGCGCGATCGCCCCAAAACCCACTCATCATCGATCAGCGCATCACCGCCCAAGCCCCACCTCCCGGCATCACCGTCTACGGCCCCGCCGACTTCAGCACGTACAGCGACTACTGGACACTCAAAGAACTCGCACCGCACACCTTCCCTAACCCCTGGGCATGGCCCACCGTAGAAAACTACTTCGACGTATACCTCTATCCGCTCGGCGCAGAGTTCACCGTTGATTATATGGTGTCGTCAGCCTACACTTGGGGCTACCTATCGGCACGAAAATAAACTGCTTAGGCAAAGTTCATCTTTTGACTATGTTTGTACAGGACGTATCAAGTCTGGCAAATATTATGTGCCGCTGCCGCCCGTCATCACTCATAATGAAAAGGTTTTATTTCATAACCTGCTAAGTCGCCATGCGTAGCCTTTATTGCGGTCACCTTCGAGCCGAGCACATTGACAAAACGGTAACGCTCTATGGCTGGGTGGATCGTAGACGTGACCATGGCGGCGTGGTGTTTTTAGATTTGCGCGATCGCACCGGCACCGTCCAAATTGTCAGTGACCCCGAACGCACCCCCGACTCCTACCCCATCGCTGAAGACGTTCGCAACGAATACGTCGTCAAAGTCGTAGGCCGCGTCACGAAAAGGCCTGAAGACTCTCTCAATCCAAAGCTTCCTACCGGCGAAGTCGAAATCTACGCCGACGAGCTGATTGTTCTCAACGCCGTTCGCAAGCAAATGCCGTTCCAGGTTTCCACGGCTGAAGAAGAAAATGTCCGTGAAGATCTGCGACTAAAGTATCGCTATCTAGACCTACGGCGAGAACGCATGGCCCGCAACATGCGCCTGCGCCACGACGTGATCAAATCCATTCGCCGCTTCCTAGAAGACCAAGAGGACTTCATGGAGATTGAAACGCCGATACTCACCCGCTCCACACCCGAAGGCGCAAGGGATTTCATTCTGCCTTCTCGTGTCAACGAAGGCGACTGGTTCGCGCTACCCCAATCACCACAGCTGTTCAAGCAAATCTTGATGGTGGCAGGCATGGATCGCTACTATCAGGTCGCTCGCTGCTTCCGCGATGAAGATCTTAGGGCCGACCGTCAGCCTGAGTTCACGCAGCTCGACATGGAAATGAGCTTTATGGACGAAGAGGAAATTCTGGCGCTAAACGAGCGACTTCTCTCCTATATATTTAAAGCTGTCAAAGGCGTCGATATTCCCACACCGTTCCCTCGACTTACCTACGCTGAGGCGATGTCACGCTACGGTAGCGACAAACCCGACACTCGCTACGGCATGGAGCTGGTAGACGTTTCAGATATCGTGAAAGATTCTGGATTTAAGGTATTTTCGGGCGCGGTGGCTAGCGGCGGGCAGGTAAAGGTGCTGCCGATTCCAGGCGGCAATGATGCAATTTCTAACGTGCGAATTAAGCCGAAGGGCGATCTGTTTAAGGTGGCAACCGACGCTGGCGCACGCGGTGTCGCCTACATTCGGGTACGTGAAGGCGGCGAAATTGATACGATTGGCGCGATTAAAGATAATCTGACATCTGAGCAAAAGAAGATTTTGCTAGAGAGAACGGGGGCGGAGCCAGGGCATTTGCTGTTGTTTGGCGCGGGCGATGTGAGTACGGTGAATGCGACTCTGGATAAATTACGGCAGGCGATCGCACAAGAACTCAAGCTCATCGACGAAAGCAAAACCAACCTCCTCTGGGTCACCGAATTCCCCATGTTTGAGTGGAACGCCGACGAAAATCGTCACGAAGCCCTCCACCATCCTTTCACCGCACCGCATCCAGACGACACCGCCGACCTCACCACCGCTCGCGCCGTCGCCTACGACATCGTGTACAACGGCTACGAAATCGGCGGCGGCTCTCTGCGCATCTATCAGCCTGACGTGCAGGCCAAAGTGTTTGAAACGATTGGCCTTTCTGAAGAAGAAGCAAATGATAAGTTTGGCTTTTTGCTAGAGGCATTTGAGTATGGGACGCCGCCACACGGAGGCATTGCTTACGGGTTAGACCGATTGGTGATGTTGCTAGCGGGTGAACAGTCTATTCGAGAGGCGATCGCCTTCCCCAAAACCCAGCAGGCCCGCGACCTTCTCACCAACGCGCCTTCAAGCGTAGACGACATCCAGCTTAAGGACTTGCACGTAAAGTCCACGTTTAAGCCCAAAAAGGAAGATAAAGAGAGCCCTAAAGCAAAAGTCAAAGAAGGTCTAAAGAGCTAGGATCAGCAGTAGCCCTTCGCCTTACGTTTTCATGCTCATTGCGCTGACTATCTTCGTTGGACTTATTCCCGCAGCTCTTTCTCTCATCGTAGGGTTCTACTCGCGCAGGCAGTTTCAGCAAAGCCTACAGCTTGCCGCTGACTACGCTGAGCAAGAACGGTTTCGGCAGAGATATCGCCGCCCGAAAGATCCTGACGAGCACTATGTGGATGGGATTGGGTTGGTGATTGGGGATATTACCTGTCAGTTGAATGCGCGATCGCCCTACTTACGCTGCACAGCTAATCCCTTTGGCCCCTGTGAAGGATGCCAGGAATACGAGGGAAAGGAGTATGAGTAGTGTAATGTGAGCGATGTCAGCAGTATCTTCTCGATTTGCATACATTCGCTAATAATGTATGCAAATCGAGAAGCTCCAAGAAAAGCAGATATATTTAAGCAAAGGTGTTGCTATCTATCTAGACTTGTGAATGAAGATTAAAAGAAATTCTTCTTCTAATAAATAAATGCAATACAGATTTTTGTTAATGGAGAGAAGCTATAAATGATACTATTTTCAGATGAAAAAATAAGCCTTGATGGAAAGGTTTCTCGAAAAGTTACGATGAGCGATGAAGAAATCAACAAGAAATATCGTGATGGAGAGATAAGGATTGTAACTGAACAAGCACGATATCCCTTGAACACGATATCGTCCCTTCTAAAGGGCGATGATTATAAGCTCAACCCGGAATATCAGCGAAGGCATCGCTGGAGCAATAAGAAACGATCTACTTTGATTGAATCATTAATCATGAACGTGCCGCTACCACCGATATTCTTGTATGAATTTGAGTATTCCGCTTACGAAGTAATGGATGGATTGCAAAGACTAACAGCTATTGCATCGTTTTACGATGACGACTATGAACTTGAAGGATTGGAGAAGTAGCCAGAACTAAACGGGAAAACTTACTCTTCATTACCTAAGTTAGTAAAGCAAGGTATCATCGCAGATATATTTCATCGATTATCCTGCTTCATGAAACAGCAAAAAATGAAGATGATGCTGACTATCTCAAACAGATGGTGTTCGATAGAATTAATAGTGGAGGAGAGAAACTCACTCCTCAAGAGAAACGAAATGCCAACTTCGATGGAAAACTAAACAAACTATGCCTCAAGCTTTCAGAAGAAACTGCTTTGTGCAAAACATGGGGCATACCACTACCGAAGCCTCCACAATCATCTTTATCTATACACTCTGAGAGATCAGTAAATAAGCTTTTTAAGACGATGCAAGACGTGGAACTAGTACTGCGATTCTTTGCATATAGACAGAGAACAACCTTGCAAAAAGGAGGCATCAGAACACACTAACAGGCTAGAAATTTTATTCAAAGACACAATAAATCTAGCTTTTGATATTTTTGGAGATAGCGCTTTCTTTCTATATAGAGAGTATAGAGGGAAATGGTCTTGGTACGAAAGACCTACTACGGTAGTTTATGATCCCCTAGTGTTTGCCTTGAGTCAAAATATACATCACGCTCAAACATTAACTTCCAAAAGCAAAGAGATCACGGACGGCTTAACTGAGCTATACGCAGATAACTACAAGTACTTAGAAGGCCGGAATACGAACCCAGCAGCTCTTCAGAAAAGAGATCAGATTTTCTCTAAGTATATTACTGGATTCGTAGAAAATGTTTGATAGTGAGAAAGTTTTCTCTAGGAATATCACCAATCTTATAAATCATTTAGAATACGAAAAGCTAAGAGGTGATTTCCTTAAAAACATTGTCAGAAGATATAATTGCGAGTCTGCTATCAGAGACGAGATTGTTGAGTATCTGAGAGATGTGGAGCGAGTTTCTCTAATTAATGCTAAGCAATTTACTTACAAAAACTCAATTATTTCCCTGTATGGTTATCTTGAAAGTTTTCTGGAAAATATAGTCAGAGAGTTCATACAGAATTTAAACCAAGTCGAAATTTCGTTTTCTTCTTTACCTGAAGAAATCCAACAATTTCATCTTGAATTGTCAATTAATCTACTGAAAAAAGTTCAGCGTACGAAGGCAAATAGTAAAAGTCAAAAAAATAGCAAAATTAAATCCGTTTTACAAAACATGCACACCTGTGCTCAAGAGGTTAACGATTACCAGCTAAACGAAGAGGCGTTTTCTCTCCATACTGCGAACTTTAGATACGATTCTATAAATGCTCTCTTTTGTAAAATTGGAATACACGGAGTATCTGAAGCTTCACTTAGAGAGGAAAAGTTGAGAGATGCGATAGCAAACAAGCATACTATCGACTCAAATTTCGAAAGAAAAGTATTTGAATTGTTATTGGCTTCTGATTTAGATGATCTAGCACAGAGACGCAACGAGATATCTCATGGCAGCTTTGATGGAGAGTTAGAGTCCATAGATTTGGTAATTAGTAGAGCACTATGTTTAAGAGAGTTTGGAGTCTCTGTCAGTAAAATATTAAATGATCACTTTCATAAATTTATTTTTCTGTCACCCTCTAAAATATTTTTAGGAACGCCAACTAAAGTCTTCAATGGGATTAGCGTATTTGGTTTTTCAGCGAACCCAGCGAATAGCAGTGATGAAGCAATTTCGATTAATGTCGGCGATATGGTTTTCGCACACAACAATAGTAGTAATAGACTTAATCGGAAATTAGGTAGAATAGGCATCAGCCCAGCCTAATAAAAAACGTTCGATGAAAATGCGCTACGCCCAATTGAAGCAGAAAGCCCGTACGCTTCGCAGCCTAACCGGCTTCAATCCGACCGAGTTCGAGGCGTTATTGCCGAGCTTCAGCGCGGCCTGGGACAATTTTGTCGAAGATACGTTTGAGCAAAGGGCCAACCGTCAGCGAGCGTACGGCGCAGGCCGCACGGCTCATTTGAGCAGCATAGAGGATAAGTTGCTGTTCATCTTGTTCTATTACCGACAGTATCCCACCCAAGAAGTACAGGGATTTTTCTTCGGCATGAGTCAGGCGCAAGCAAACGAATGGGTGCATCGTTTAAGCGGAATGCTCAAGCAAGCGTTAGGCGATGAACTCCAGCTACCCGAGCGGCGACCAGCCAAACTAGAAGCGGTACTCTCGGCCTGTCCCAGTTTGGAGTTCATCATTGATGGGACAGAACGCCCTATCAATAGACCAAAGGATAACGAAAAGCAGAAAGACTACTACAGTGGCAAAAAGAAAGCGCATACGGTCAAGAACAACCTCATCGTAGAGCGCAAAGGAAAGATTCGATACCTGAGTGACACCTATGAAGGGAAGCGGCACGACAAGAAGATAGCCGATGAAGAAGACCATCGTTTTCCGAGGGGTAGCAAGCTATTGCAAGACACAGGCTATCAAGGCTACCGACCAGAAGGCGTAATGATACTGCAACCAAAGAAGAAGCCAAGAGGGGGCGAACTAACCGAATCAGAGAAGATCATCAACCGAGCGATATCGAGCTTACGAGTTGAAGTAGAGCATCAGATAGGCGGTGCTAAACGCTGCCAGATAGTGGTGCAGAAATTTCGCAATCGGGCAGAGGGTTTTGTCGATGAAGTGATGGAAATCGCTTGTGGTTTACACAACTTCCGATTAGCATATCGCCGGTAACGACCGAGGAACAAAGGGAAGGTAAGAGATGCTTAAGCTCTGACTCACTCACTACTATTTCCGATAATGTCTAATGATAAATTAAAGTACGGGAGTATTATTTCTATGTGCAGAGGTGGCACTGCCACCGAAAGTATTCAAATCCCTTCCAATACCGATTTTTCTATAAGAGCTAACTTTAAATTTAATTCACATATGGAAAATCGTAAAATATATGTACTGGCACGGGCGCAACAAAATTAACGGACTTAAGCACTCCTTATACTTTTACGTCCTCAGCGTTCTCATCTCCATAGGAGCTGTGAGCAGCGTCCGAAATTAGAGCTTAACATCGTTTTTAGCTGGGTTTGTTTAGAAGCAAGTCTTTCTCTAAGTCTTCTCGCTGAGTTCTTATCTATGCAGCTATTCCACCAACGTACCGTTTAAGCCACGCGATAGAGTTCTGTTCTACTTTCACTCGGCAGTCACTAAATGTAACTGAATCGGGATCGAGAAAATGTGCGATCGCCAACTCAATCACAAGCTCGGAAGGAAACTCAATCTGCTCTGCATACTGTATTGCTTGACTTTGAAGAATCGGAGGTAAGACAGCTAGTAAACTTGCATCATCAGCGGTGCTGATAGGTTCGCTACTGAGTGAAGTATCCAGTTCAAGAAAATGCTTGATCGCGCCTTCAACAACTTCACCAGGCGCTAGGTCTGAAGCATTTGCGTAGGTCAAGATTGCCGCATGAATATCATCTGGTAGCGATTGCAGAATACGATTATCAGTAGAGACTTCAGGATCAATCATGTACTTGGTCAACCTACGTAACGCGCACATTGTAAGGAGGTAACAGCTGCCGAATAACAATCTGCTCTAGCTGTAATGATAACCGAATCCATTGTAAGGAGAGCGTAACGACGGCAATTCTTACATCACCTGGATTCAATCGATCCATAAACGCCCAGCCTAGAGCTTTATGCCCACCTTTAAAGCGGCCTCTGATACTACTAGATTTACCCACATAAAGGATGCCCTGAGTTCTATGTTTGACCGCGTAGATACCGGGACTAGGCGGCAGCCCAACAAATTCTCTAGTCAGCGGACAGCATTCTTCAAATGGCATGTCGTTGAGCAACTCCAGAATCCGCAGGGCTTCTGCATCAATAGCATCTAAAGAATCATTTATAGCCACTTCTTCACTCGCGCAATCAAAGTGTCCACCTCGGACTCTAAAGAAAGATAGTGTACGCAAGCCCTCACACAATTGGGCGACAGCAGCGTCCGCACATAGATCTTCTCAGCTGCCAGCGCTTCCACCAATGCACTGTGCATATCCGGGCTCGGCTCACCACCCGCCATCAGCTGAAAAGACACTAGCCCCGACGGCGGCGGCGCGTCAGTCAGCAAACAAGCCACCTGAGGAATCTCTCTCAAGCCCTCCCACAGCTGCTTACTCAACGCACAGATTCGCGCATACCGTTCAGCACTACTGCCCCAGCTTTCCTGAAGGGCGATCGCCTCCTTCAATCCACTCCACAAAGGATAGTCAGAAGTCGCCACCTCATACCGCCGCCCGTCCGGCTTCCACCCCGTAGGATTGCCGCCCGCATCCATCTCAATGCCTCGCCAGCCAATAAACGTAGGCGCAGTCTCTTCCAGCACTTCAGGCCGCATGTACAGCGCGCCAATTCCCGCTGGGCCGCACCACCACTTATGTCCAGTGAACGCGTAATAGTCCACCTTAGTTTCTGGCAAAAGCCAATCAGGCTGATCTAGCGGTAGGGAGCCCGCCGACTGAGCCGCGTCCACTAAAACTCGCGTGTGAGGTGCATTACTATGGCAGGCTGCAACAATCTCCTTGAGCGGTAAAACCTGTCCTGTATTCCATAAAATATGGCTGATGATAACAAGTCGAGTCTCAGGCCGTAGTCCTTGCTCAATCACGGCTACCGGATCGCCACCGTTCATTGTGGCTGCGAGTGCGCAGGTGTCTATATGCACGCCGTACCGGCGGCTAATTTCATTGACCGCAGCGACCACGCCTGGATGTTCGCAGTCGCCTATAAGGATGCGATCGCCCCTCTTCCAATCCAACCCCCACAGCGGAATATTGCAGCCCACCGTCACATTTTCCGTCAGCGTAATCGTTTCAGGTGTAGTGCCTAATGCCTGTGCGATCGCCCCTCTCACCGCCACACCTTCCGCGCTCAGCCACTCATACGCCGAACTCGAAAACGGCCCTTCCGCCTGAATCTTTTGCTGAGACTGATGCAGCGCCGCCAAAGCGCTATCGGCCATTGGCCCCTGACCGCCGTAGTTAAAATACTGCTTGCCAGATAGCAGCGAAAACTGCTGACGATGCTCGCTTAAGTTAGCTGTCAATATAAAATCCTCAAATCAACAAGATAATCGCTATCCACTACTGTAAATAACTTAAGCAGCCAATCCTACGTGCCCATGACAAAACTCAAAAGCAATCGCTCTCAAAAAGTTCATCGTCCCAAAACAGCCCTGACCTTCATCTGCACGTTTCTACTCGCCACGCTCGCCAGCTGTGGCGGCACCGTTAGTCAGTGCAAACAATTTGCCGACGTAACTCAGCAGTACCAAACGCTCAGAGAAGGCTTTGAAACAGATCTAGCCAGCTCACAAATTAAGATATCAGGCGCACAAAATTTAAGTGATGTTCAGGCCGCCGCCGCCGACTACACCGCTGCGATTAATCGCGTGACCGAGCAAATCGATACGATGCTGCAAGACATCAGCGAGCTAAATATTACCGATGAGCAGCTGGCTGAATACCAAGAAAGCTACGTGATTACGCTCACGGGCTACAAAACGGCTACCGCCTCAGCTGGTAATGCGATGCAGCTGGTGCGCGACGCCAAAACAGAAGAGGCGCTACGGAACGTTTTTAGCACCTATCAGACCAAACAAAACCGAGCCTACGACGACATCTTGTCTTTGGATACCAAAGAAGCTGGCGTTCTCGAACAGGTCAATGCCTACTGCGCGCAGCCACCAGAATGAACCTGCTAGATGGTTACGTTTGAAACCATATTTAACGGTGTGCGATCGCCGCAACGGTAAAATCTGAATTTGTCCTTCATTTTTGGCGTTTAACCCCTCCACCTGGCTATGACCTTCTTGCAGCTAATCGATCAGGCTCCTCACAAAACCTTAGAAATCGATGGCAGCCAGAGCGGCCCTCTCACTGGCGAAATTACAGTCCCTGGCGATAAATCTATCTCCCATCGGTCGCTGATGTTGGGCGCGATCGCTCAGGGCACTACCCGCATCAAAGGCCTTCTCCTTGGTGAAGACCCCCGCAGCACCGCCGCCTGCTTTAGTGCTATGGGCGCCAAAATCTCTAACTTAGAAGACGAATGGATCACGGTAGAAGGCACCGGCGGACAGCTTCAAGAACCTGACAACGTGCTAGACACCGGCAACTCAGGCACCACCTTCCGGCTTATGCTCGGCCTGCTTGCCTCTCAGCCCAACAAATTCTTCGCCGTTACCGGCGACGCCTCCATCCGCCAGCGACCCATGAAGCGCGTGATTGATCCGCTCACCCAAATGGGCGCGACCATCGCAGGCAAAGCCGCCAACACCCTCGCCCCCCTCGGCGTCAAAGGCCAGCAGCTGCGCCCCTTTCACTACCACTCCCCCATCGCCTCAGCCCAGGTAAAATCCTGCCTCCTGCTTGCGGGCCTCTCTATTAACGGCGACACCACCGTCACTGAGCCCAGCCTTTCGCGTGACCACAGCGAGCGCATGCTCAAAGCCTTTGGCGCAGACCTCTCCATCGATTCAGCCACCCATAGCGTCACCCTTCACGGCCCCGCTCAGCTCACGGGCCAAACCGTCATCGTCCCCGGTGATATTAGCTCCGCCGCCTTTTGGCTTGTTGCCGCCGCCATCACCCCCGGCTCCAATCTGCTGGTCAAAAACGTTGGCATCAATCCGACTCGTACCGGCGTGTTCGAAGCGCTTAAAAGCGATGAAAGCTGATATCACGCTAGAGAACGAGCGTGACGTAACCGGCGAGCCAGTGGCCGATTTGCGCGTGCGGCATAGCCAGCTAAAGGGATGTACAATCGATGGCGATTTGATTCCCAGGCTAATTGATGAGGTTCCTATTTTGGCAGTAGCGGCGCTTTTTGCAGAAGGCACCACCTCTATAAAAGACGCCGCTGAGCTGCGGGTAAAAGAAAGCGATCGCCTAGCCGTGATGGCCGCCGCGCTCACTAAACTTGGCGGTCGCGTCACCGAGCATCCTGAAGGCATGGATATTGTCGGTATGGGAGCCAGCGCGCAGCTCACAGGCGCAACGCTCGATAGCTACACCGACCATCGGATCGCGATGAGTCTGGCGATCGCCACCACTCGCACCACTGGCAAATCTCGAATTCACCGGGCCGAAGCTGCCGCCGTTTCTTATCCCAGTTTCTTCGATACCCTCGAGGAGGTCAGCCACCCATAGCGGTTCATCGATATCGCTAAACAGCCTCACAGCCAGTCGCTGCGCTGGACACATCGCAGCGCTAGTAATCGCTAGCTAAGCTAATGTTTAAGCAGATCTCAGCGCGCTCATGATTTCACCTTTGCTAGCACGGGAATCCTACCACTAGCTAACGATGTGAGATCTGCGCTCCGGCCTAACCGCTTTCGCGACCTTTATCCTTGGCCATTTCGCTACCTCTTCACTCCACCTACGCCTTTTATCCGCTTAAAAGACGCTAGGGCTAACAACGTCCATGCAAAAAGTTTTAGTCATTGAAAGCCCAGGCGCTAGACGCAGCGAACTCGTCAGCTATCTAGAATCTGAAGACTTTTTGGTCAACACTGCTGACGACGGCCCCACCGGAATCAAGGCAGGGCATCGGCATCGGCCCGATGTGGTGCTGTGCAGCGCTTCATTCGATATTGAGCTAGACAGCAACGGTCATCGTAAAGGGCTAAACGGACATCAGGTGCTCGCAGCGATGCGGCAAGATAGCGAACTACAGCTCACGCCCTTCATTTTGATCACAGACGAAACGCAGCGATCGCACATTCGTAGAGCCATGGAGCTTGGTGCAGACGACTGCCTGGTTCGCCCGGTGGCCTATCCCGAAATCACCAACACCATCGCCGCGCGCATTCAGCGGCAAACGGCCACCAGCGAACTCTACGTCACCACGCTGCGCAACACCGCCGAAAAAATCAACCGCCTCGCCCACTACGACAGCCTGACAGATTTACCCAACTACCAGCTCCTTCATCAGCGGCTGAGCCAAGCCATTATCACCGCCCACCGCAGCCAGCACACCCTCGCGCTGATGTCGGTCAGCCTAGATCGCCTGCGCCTGGTTAATACCGTGATGGGCTTTCCCGCGGGAGACGAACTGCTCAAGGCCTCAGCCAAACGCATGCAGGCCTGCCTTCCGCCCGGCGCAACCCTGGCCAGACTCACCGCCAACCAGTTCGCAGTCGTCCTTCCCAATCTGGAGCGATCGCAGCAGGCCAGAGAAACCGCCGACAACCTGATGGATGCGCTCAGCCGACCCTTTTTCGCTACCGGGCCAAGAGGTCTTTGTCACCACCAGCATCGGCATTGCCTTTTTGCTTCATCAAAGCGAAGACATCTACTCGCTGCTCCGTCAGGCCGACGCCGCGCTAGAAGCCGCCAAAAAGCAAAAAAGCAACTACTGCCAGTTCTACCGCTCCGATATGCCCGTAGCCTTTAGCGACCAAATCGCAATGGAAACGTGGCTGCGCTATGCCCTAGAACGCAACGAGTTTGAGGTGTACTATCAGCCTCAGCTCAACCTCAGCAACGGTCAGGTAGAAGGCTGTGAAGCCCTGATTCGCTGGTGCCATCCTGAACACGGCTACATTTCGCCCGCTAAGTTTGTGCCGCTTGCAGAAGAAACGGGTCTGATTGTAGAAATTGGTCAGTGGGTGCTAGAAACCGCCTGCGCCCAGGCCAAACGCTGGCAGGAAATGGACATGGGCATGAAGTACATCTCCATCAACCTCTCTAGCGTTCAGTTCAACAAGCCCAACTTAATCGAGTCGATTAAAAATACGCTGGTTACCACAGGCCTTGCGCCCCACCAGCTAGAGCTAGAGGTGACAGAAACAGCGCTGATGCAGGATGCCGCTTCTGCGATCGCTATTCTGGCCGAACTCAAATCTCTCGGCATTCGCACGGCTATTGACGACTTTGGCACCGGCTACTCCTCCTTGAGCTATCTCAAAGAGCTGCCGATTGACACGCTCAAGATTGATAACTGCTTCGTACGCGGCGCGAGCCACGATCCTAAGAACCAGGCGATTTTACAGTCCACAATTGAGCTAGCTCATCGCCTATCGCTCAAGGTAGTAGCCGAAGGTATCGAAAACCTCGAAGAACAGACGCTACTGACCCAATACCAGTGTGACTACCTGCAAGGATTCTGGGTCGGTCGGCCAATGTCAGCTGGCGATATAGAACAAAGATTCGTTAAAGCTAAAACTGAAGCGCCCCTGCTGGCATAGGCTGAATGCTGCATGAATTTACCTGCATCAATTCGCTTAAGAATATATACGCAAGTAGTTTTGCTGAGCCTTCTCAAATTCGCTAAACCTCTTGCCAGTTAAGGGATATAGCTATCTTGATATTAGCCAAAAACCAAATTCAGTACGCGAAGTCCGAAAAGATACCGTAATTACCGCAAGTTAGCTGGGCATATTAATCACAAGACGCTCTAACAGGTTCTGCTGAACCGGTAAACACCATGACGATGCAGCTAACAATTGATTCAATCGCACAGCTCGACCTGGCAGAAACAGGTTTAGCAGAGGCGCTAGGCACCCATCGCCTCAACAATTTTATTAGCAGCGTCAATGCCTATGCCGACATGAGCCCAGACCTGTCCGTTCGCAAGGATGTGAACACCTGGATGACGAGACGCGATCGCCAAGCGCTAGACCTTTCTACCTGGAGCCAGCTCTTCGGTCACTCAGCTCATCCCGTACTTGCCTTCGTCTACGAATCTTTTAGCGACTACTCCGGTCTAGACTTCAGCCTTGTTCGTCCTAACGACAGCTTAAATACCAACCTCAAATTTCCACTGGTGTGCTGGTTCGACTGGACAATCACGTTCTGTGAAGAATTTTTTCAAGCCTTTGAGCTGGACTTGAGCGATCGCTTTGACGAAGCCGACTTCTGTACGATTGGTGAGCTTATTAACTTTTTAGTCGCGCAGGTAAACGCAGCAAACGATTAAAGCAGCCACCGCTAGCAACCCCAGAGCGTTCCGTAAAAAGAAATTTAGCGCCCAAAGCATTCAACTGCTTTGGGCGTTTCTTATTTTCCGATTGCTTAAAAATCATTACGTTTGCGCGATCGCCCCCATCCAAGTTTGATATCCTAAACCCACGAATACTTAGGCCATAAGCCCCAAAATTTAACCAGATTTAACCAGGACTTCCATGCCAAGAACTCAGAAGAACGACAACTTCATCGATAAGTCTTTCACCGTCATGGCCGACATGATCTTGAAGATGCTACCGGCAAAGAAGCAGGCAAAAGAAGCCTTTGCCTACTATCGAGACGGCATGTCAGCCCAGGCAGATGGTGAGTACGCCGAAGCCATGGACAACTACAGAGAAGCGCTCACCCTAGAAGAAGATCCCTACGACAAAGGCTACATCCTTTACAACATGGGCCTGATCCACGCCAGCAACGGCGAGCACGACGAAGCCCTATCGCTGTACCAAGAGGCGCTAGACCTAAACCCTCGCATGATTCAAGCGCTTAATAACACCGCTGTGATCTATCACTACCGGGGCGAGCAAGCTGAAGCCTCGGGTGATAAAACCGCATCCGACAAGCTATACGACGAAGCCGCACGCTACTGGCTAGAAGCCGTTCGCATGGCCCCTAATAACTACATCGAAGCGCAAAACTGGCTCAAGGTAACAGGTCGAATGAAGCTCGATATGATCTAGGCTGGTTTATTCATTCCTCGTTTCACTCAAACCATTCATGATTGATATCGATCAGGTTCGCAAAGTCGCTAGCCTTGCACGTTTACAGCTCAGCGAAGCCGAAGAGCAGCAGTTCACTGGCCAGCTCAACAGCATTTTGGACTACGTACAGCAGCTAGATGAACTGGATACCAAAGACGTACCGCCAACCACCCGGGCCATTGAAGTGAGTAACATTACGCGCCCCGATAAGCTGGAGACGTTCGCTGAACGCGAGGAGATTTTAGACAGTGCGCCTGAGCGTGAGGCTGACTTCTTTAAGGTGCCGAAGATTATGGGCGGCGAGTAGCCACAACCCACCAGCACAAAGAACGCCCTGGTAGAGAGTACTCTCTTACCAGGGCGTTTTCAATTCATGCTTCCAGCATGCTAGAAGCGCTTAGCTTATAGATGCCAGCGTTTAGATGCCAGTATTTTATCGCTGTGGAACGATGTAGGTGGACGGTTGCCGAGCCGGTTCAGGCACAGCCGAGCTGCGAGGACGTGCAAAGCGCTGAATAGCATCATGCATTGCGCTCTTCACCAGGTTCTGTACGAAATGCTGTAGCCTGCGTTCGAGCTGCTTATTTTGAGCCTGGGTGATTTGGGCCTGTCTGGATTGAGACTGCTTCATCGCATTCAGCTCTGCCTTCACATCTGCTAGCTGACGCATCACCGCCTGCATGCTTTCCAAGCTAACGGCTGTAACGGCTGCAAAACTATCGGTAACCGGAGCGGGCTCACGGTTAAGCCCAACTATAGGCTCTGGCAAAGGCATGCACTCAGGGCTTTGGTTAACGGCTCTGTAGGTGGCAGCGCTACTGTCAGCGATCGCTTGGGTACTAAATGAATTTTGCATGGGTGGAGCCTCCTTTACAGTCCAGTCGGACTGAGAATTAGTTGCGCTATTCAGAAAGTGAGTAATTAGTGAGCTATATGGAAAACAGGGAAACAGAAACAGCTGCTCAAAGCTGGGAATTGGCTGGACGCTCAAATCGTCAGGTGACCCATTAGAAGGAAGGTCAGAAGGGGGGCTTTGCATCATTTGTCCTGCTCAGAGTAGAAAAACAAAAGGAGCATACAGAAATATAGAAGTGAGAGATATCCTCAGTGTTTTAAACACAGTCAATGTGACACAAGATTTACTATCACGTATTAACCTCACATTTTTGATCTCACGTTTTACCTCACATTCATAAAGTAACGCTCTTTTTAAAATTGCGCAAACTGGAGGTTTGAGATAGCGATTCTATGCCTTGTGAGAGGAACTTTTATTTCTGTGTACTGCGCTACAGCAGAGGCTTTTCGGCATAAGGTTTAGTTTCTTAACGCGTTTCCGGTGGCAGCTCTCACAAGGGTGAAAGTTGGGCTAAGCTATGTGAGCTTGAAAGACGGCCAATATGTCCTTTCTTACAGCCGCTCTAGCCTCAGCGTTCTTATTCACAGCATTTTTGAACCTATTCCGGTAGTCCTATGGTGCTTCGCGAAATCTCTGAAGAATTTCTCAACCAGGCTGCTAGAGACAAGCGAGTATCTGAAGGGGAGCTAGCGGCGCTGAAGCTGGCGCTGACCAAGCGTAAGAGCAAAGATATTGCCGAGCAGCTCAATATTTCTCAAGCGGCGGCGCGTAAACGGCTAGGCGAGGTTTACAAAAAGTTTGGCATTAAGGGAAGCGGCCCAGGTAAGCTAGCGTCTTTGGAAAAAACGTTAGAGACTGACTACGCACAGTCGCTGAAGGCTGCTGAGGGTATGTCGCCTGACAGCAGCGCTTTGCAGACTGTCTCATCTTTGGCTAACGCGCCAACCCAGCTATCTTCATATGGAAGCATTCATTCTGCGGCCATCCGCCACACGACAGGTTGGGAAGATACGCGAGCAGGCACCGCTTATTACTGGGGCAGCGCACCGACGCTCAGTGACTTTGAAGGTCGGTGTCAGCCTTTGGGCACGCTTAAAGGCTGGATTTTGCAGCCAGCAAAGGGAACGAAGCTGCTAGCGGTGTGCGGCATCGGTGGAATCGGAAAAACGCATTTTGTTCGGAAGCTAGCGGAGAACGTTGGCGATACTTTTCAGAAGGTAGTGTGGCTTAAGGTAGACAAAGCTAGGCCGCCCGAAGATTTATTACGATCGCTCCAAAAAACGCTTCAAGACAATAAAACCCTTCCCCTACGCAGACTCGGCAACAGCCCACAGGTCTCATCTGACAGCCAGTGGCGCGAGCCTATCGATCAGGTAATTCGACAGATTGTTATGCTTTTGGCTCAGCAGCGATCGCTTGTCATCCTCGATAAATTTGACGCAGCCTTCAAAAGCTACCTAACCCATAAAAAAGAGCAGCCAGACGAAGCCCTGACAGCTCACGTCAGCCGTCAGCAGCAGGCCAGCCAGTACAAGGAAGGATTTGAAATCTATGGCAAACTGCTCGCGGCTATTAAACAGAACGTAGACCAAAGCGGTTCCTACTTGCAGAGCTGTCTGATAGTCACCAGTAGAGAAAAGCCAAAAGAGATGCTTTCTTTTCCAGCAGAAGACACGGGTGGCAAGCTGCACGTGTTAGAAGGCCTCAACAGCCGTGAAGCGACCACGATGCTAGAGCGCTTTCACCTAGTAGGCGGTGATAGAGACTATCAGGATTTAGCAGCGCGCTATTACGGTCATCCAATGGCGTTAAGGCTAGCAGCAAACACAGTAAAAGATGTTTTTGACGGCAGCATTCGAGACTTTTTAAATCAGGAGATCTCTGTTTTTGATGACTTAAGAGGCATGCTTAAATCGCAATTTAACAAGCTGCCGCCAACGGAACAAGAGGCGATGTACTGGCTAGCGATTAACCTGTGGCCCTGTTCGCTAGAGGATTTGCAAGCCGATATTGTGGCCCAAGAAAGCAAGCAGAATTTGCTCTACACGCTGCGATCGCTAGAACATCGTTCTCTAGTACAGGTCAACCGGCAGCAGCACTCAAGGGTCTTATTTCATCTACATCCTATTGTGGCCGAGTACATATTAGACCGCTTTATTCGAGCGGTTTTTCAAGACTTAATACGCGGCAAGCTAACGCTGTTTAATGCGTATGCGCTCATGAAAGCAGATGCAGAAGAAGAGCTGAGAGAGACCCAGATAAAGACAATTGTTCAGCCCATTTTAGTTCGGCTTAAAAATTACTATAAAAGCCTCGACAAAGTAGACAAACATCTCAGCGATCGGCTGAATGAATTTCGAGATAGTCATCCCGGACAGCTAGGATACGCAGGCGGCAATTTCTTAAACCTGCTGGTACAGCTCTCTCAAGGCACATTACAGAAGAGAGATTTCTCTCATCTGACGATTTGGCAGGCCTATTTGCAAGGCACCCAGATGAGAGACGTTAACTTTAACCAGTGCGCGCTGAACCGATCCATTTTCACTGAAACGCTCAGCGATGTTTTATCAGTGGCCCTTAGCCCAAACAGCCAGCAGACAGAGAGACAAAGCAGCAGCCAGAACGGCGAAATGCGTCTGCTGTGTGCGGGAGATACCAGCGGATTTGTTCATCTCTGGGATACGCGACCGCGCCTGCAAGAAACGCTTCGAATCAATAGAAGCGGCGCTGAAGCGGCTAGTGAAGGCGGTCAAAAACAAGCGCAGTGGCTGGCACACCAAAGCTGGGTGAGAGCCGTTGCGTTTGTGCCTAATCAGCCGTTACTAGTCACGGGCGGTGACGATAGCCAGCTCAAGCTATGGCGACTACCTGCTCCAGCACGTCAGGCTGCTGGGGCAGTAGAGCAGGTGTGGCAGAAAGCTTCGGGCGATCGCATCTATGCCGTTGCCGTGAGTGATGACGGCAAAATTATCGCCAGCGGCGGCGACGACAAAATCACGCTCTATCACACGCGAACCGGACGACTGATTGACCGCATTCCCAGACAGACTGCGGACAAAGCACAGCCGCCTATCGTTGACTTGCCATACAATCCGCGCAAATCTGCGCAGCACAACCGCGTTCGAGCCCTGACGTTTAGCCCCGATGGCCAGTGGCTCGCAAGCTGCGGCGACGACTGCACCATCCGCCTGTGGGCGGTTAAAGCTATCTCACAAGACCATCAGACAGTTGCACCGGCTGCCGAGCTAAAAGGACATCAAGACCTAGTATCTGCCGTCAGTTTTAGCCCAGACGGCACGCGATTAGTCAGCGGAAGCATAGATGAGAAAATTATAGTTTGGCAGATCGCTGAAGATTCAGACGGCACGGAGAAAGAGAAAGAGAGTATAGAGAGAAAGCCTGTTTTTAAGCGGCTAAAGACCTTGAGACATGTGGGCGGAAACGTAAGGGCGGTGGCGATTAGCCCAGAGGGTGATTATTTCGCTAGCGGCGGCGATGGCGCGCAAGTACAGCTGTGGGAGATGGCAACGCTAGCGACCATTGAGACGTTTTCGACGCAGACTAGCCGCATCTGGTCTTTAGATTTTCAGCAGCAGGGCGATCGCCTCTTACTCAGCGCAGGCGGTGATAAGCAGCAGCTGATGCTGTGGCAGATATTCAAACCTAACGTTGAACCTGATGTAAAGCCTGAAGCCAGTGCAAAGCGAGCCATCAATAGCCGATTAATTAGAACGTATCGCGGCTATACCAATAGCCTGAGATCGGTGGCCTATTTGAGCGATCGCAAAATTGTTGGCGGCGGCGACAGCGGCAGCTTGGGCATTTGGGATATTCAAACAGGCGATCGCACCGCCTCTCTATCGCGCCACCACGGTCGCATTTGGTCAGTGGCCGTCGATACCAAAAACGCCCGCATTGCCAGCGCCAGCGACGATAGCACCATTCGCCTGTGGGACGCAGCGACCGGCCAGGATCTCAATACGCTGACCGGTCATAGTAACTGGGTGCGGGCGATCGCCTTCAGCCGTCACGGCAGATTTTTAGCCAGCGCGGGAGACGACCGCACCCTCAGAATTTGGAATCCACTCTCCGGCGGCTGCATCAAAATACTAGAAGGCTCTGAGCACTGGATTTACACCGTCGGATTTAGCCCCACCAACAGTCGCTACGTCATTACCGGTGGTGACGAGCAGGCCGTACGCCGCTGGGACAGAAAAGATGGCACCTACCAAATTTGTACTCGCCACGAGCATCGCGTGTGCTCCGTCGCCTACAGTCCAGACGGCACGCTCATCGCTAGCGGAGGAGATGATGCCGCCGTTATTTTATGGGATGTCAACAGGCAAGAGATTGTGCATCGTTTCGCGCAGCCAACGCTGGGAATTAAGTCTGTTGCTTTTAGCCCAAACGGAAAGTATCTGGCCGCAGGTGGAGAAGATCAGGTGGTGTACGTATGGGATTTAGAGGTGCCTGAGCCAAATGAACGCTGTTTGGAGCTAGGGCCACAGGAATATACCGGGCTTGCAGGCGGCATTCGATCTGTTACCTTTAGCCCCGATGACAAGTACGTAGTGAGCGGTGGCTTAGATGAAATGATTCGCAAAGGAGACTTGCGGCAAATGGACGTGCTGAGTGCGTCGGGAGATTTGGATGCGGGCGTGCTGACGCCGTTGATTCAGCGCGATCGCCCCTACGAAAACATCGAGATTAAGGGCGTCAAAGGCCTTAATGATTTGCAGATGGCCAATCTCGTCACGCTAGGCGCCATCAGCCGCTCAAAGTCCTTACTTTCATAGCCTTAACTATGCCGTATAAATCTTGCTCAGCCCTAATTTAGCTAAGCCCTTCCGATAAATAATGGACGTTTGATCCGCTTGAATATGCGATTCTGCGCTCAGATCAAGCGGCAGATCTTCTGGATACTGGGCTTCAACCACTTCCTGGTCTTCACTAAAAACCTGATAGTTAAATTCATAGACCGGCTCTAGAGGCTGGTCTTTATCGAAATTTCGACACAGCGGACTGAACAGCCGAGTTTTGCGGGCCGAAATAGGAGAGGCTGCGTTGAGAATACAAAGACGGCCATCGCCCGGGAAGTGAACTCTTAGAATTGCTGTGAAAGGTAAAAAGACGGTAAAGGCTCTGAGCCATTCAAAGCCCTCAGGTGCACGATGCTGGAAGCCCTTAGGGAAATTGCTAACCGTGCTGATGTATTCAGCATGAAGGCCGCGATCGGTAGGCGAAACCGCGTATTTTGGCACCACGGGATTATCCGGATCGCCAAAGGAATCCGCATGCACCCAAGCAAAGTGCGCCACGTCTAAAAAGCCTTCCATTTGCTGACCAGCGGCGGCTTCTATCGAAATTGCGTCGGGCAAGATTGTCTGGTAGTCAGGATTTGTCCATTCAGGCAGAACAGGCAGGGCGTCACTATCGTCTGCGGTGCCCATCAGTGTTGTCCACACGAGACCAAAGGCTTCTTTCACCGGATAGGTTTTGAGGCATAGCTTTTGAGGAATGCTGGCCTGCGGGTTGGCAGGAATGAGGGTGCACTGACCGGCGCTATCGTAGTGGAAACCGTGGTACTTGCAGATGAGCTGGTCGCCGTTGAGTTTTCCCATACTGAGCGGCACGCCCCGATGTAGGCAAATATCGTTGGCGACTGAAATGCCTTCAGCCGTCCGCCAAATCACGAGACGTTGATCGAGCAGGGTAGCTGCAACCGGCGCGTCTTTAACCTCGTGGCTGTAGGCGACGGGATACCAAAAAGGGGCGATCGCATCCCAATCAGGTTCAGAAAACGTACAGCCTCTAGGGTAAACAGACTTAGTTTGAGTTTGAGCGATCGCTGCGGTCATAGAAGTCTTCTCACTTTGTACACGCTAAGAGTTGCAGGTACTGAATCCAGTAGCCTTTATTTAACATGGCGAAAATAAAGCTAATTAATTGTTATCTACGTCACTTTTTACGCTTTAGCCATAAGGCATATATTTCCAACATTCATCGATTTACCGTAGCAACACAGACCCTACGAGCTAAAATGGTATCTAAATATACAATTCCAACCTTCAGCTTAGATCGTGCAAAACAAGTTTCACTCCCATTCCGCAAATCATCAATCCACTCAACAAACGCTAGGACAAACCCTACAGCATCTCTACAAAGCTGTTACAACCTTTATGGTGCACCGTCCTCAGCCGTCTACGCCATCACCTGTGATCTCATCAAAACAGCGCTACAGCAGTAAAGCCAAGCTCTATCCTTATTTGCCCACCAGTGAAGAACAGCGCGACTGGCTCGATCGTCTCTATTAAAAAAATGTGTAACAGATGAGACAAACTTAGAGGAAGTCCCTCGGTAAAGTCATGGAATCTTGCAGCATTACAGCTTCGCCCTGTTCCTAATTTTCTCGACACACAAGCAAGCCTGAAATTAGGTCTTTGAGCTAGGCATGAGATCTATGCGCTAGATAGCACTGCTCTTCCGGAGAATTGTTATGGATCAACCCAGCGTAGCGTTCAAAAAACGGCCTCTGGGCTCGCCACCGCCACCGCAATATTCAGGATGGCAGGCAAAAGTTGCCAACTACTTCAACTTTGACCATCACCGAACCGACTTCCGCACCGAAATTCTGGCCGGGCTAACCACCTTCATGACGATGGCCTACATCTTGGTCGTGCATCCGCTGATCATGTCAGATGCGGTGTTTTTGCAGGAGTCTGGCGATCTGTTTCGAGAATTGGTAGTCGTCACAGGCGTTACTGCCGCTATCGGCACTTTGGTGATGGGGCTTTATGCCAAGTATCCGTTTGTGCTCGCGCCAGGTATGGGTACCAACGCCTTTTTTGCCTATTCTGTTGTTTTAGGGTTAGGCATTGAGTGGCGAGTAGCCCTAGCGGCCGTGCTAATTGAAGGCCTTATTTTTATTGCCTTAACCGTTACAGATATTCGCCGCCATTTAATTTCCGCCGTACCCGCCTGTATCAAGGCTTCTACGACGGTCGGCATTGGCATGTTTCTGGCTTACATCGGATTGAGTGGAGATCCAGCCATTGGTGGTGCAGGGCTTATTGTTGCGAGTGAAGCAACAAAAACAGCCTTTGGCAGCTTTACAGAACCCGCGACTTTGCTGGCAACTTTCGGCATTTTGCTGTCGGCGTTCTTTATTATCAGGCGAATTAAAGGAGCCTTGCTTTGGGGCATTGGCGGTACGGCTATTTTGGGCTGGATATTTGGCGTTGCGCAAGCGCCGACTGGCATTGTAGCTATCCCGGCGTTTCCCTCTAACCTATTTGGACAGGCGTTTGTCGGTCTCGGCGGCATCAACGGCAGCAACCTTATCGATTTTCTCGCGGTTCTACTGGTCTTTTTGTTTGTCGATATGTTTGACACCATCGGTACGCTGATGGGCGTGGGCACCCAAGCTGGCTATATCGACGACAGAGGAGAGCTGCCTCGGGCCAATCAGGCACTTTCAGCCGATGCGATCGCCACGACAGCAGGCGCAATTATGGGCACCTCTACCGTCACAACATTCGCAGAATCTGCGGCTGGCGTTTCTGAAGGGGGTCGCACCGGACTTACAGCAGTCGTCGCGGCTGTGATGTTCATTGTCGCGCTGCTATTTGTGCCTATTTTTGAAGCTGTTCCTGCCTTTGCAACTGCCCCGGCGCTTTTGATTGTGGGCGTGCTCATGATGTCGGCTGTTTCTAGCATTCGCTGGGGCGACCTGACAGAGGCCATTCCTGCTTTTGTCACCATGTTCTTTATTCCGCTAGGCTTTTCTATTGCGGCTGGCCTCTCTGCGGGTATGATCCTCTACCCGTTTACCAAGCTAGCCGCCGGACGCGCTCGCGAAATACCGGTGGTCACCTGGGTTTTAGCAGCCATATTTATCTTCAGATTCGCGTTTGAAGCCGTACGATTTGGTTAATACAATGACCGACGTGAAGCACATAGCGATTCGCGGATCTTTTTTAGACTTTGTAGAAGATCCTTTTTACACGGCTGAAGAAGAGAGCGTTCGCTATATTCCAGACGGGCTGTTAGTGCTTGAAAACGGCAAGATTAAAGCCTTTGGGCACTACGAGACGCTGCAAAGTGAATATGGGAATATTCCCACTACGGTTTATGCTGAGCAGCTGATTATGCCGGGGTTTATCGATACCCATATTCATTACCCCCAAACTGAAATCATTGCGGCCTATGGCGAACAGCTTCTGGAGTGGCTAGACCAGTATGTTTTTCCTACCGAAGGTAAGTTTCAAGATGAAGCCTATGCCGAAAAAATAGCCGATGTTTTTTTAGATCAGCTGCTGAGCAACGGCACCACGACAGCGCTCGTATTTGCAGCCGTGTTTCCGCAGTCAGTAGAGGCTTTCTTTAAAGCGGCCGAACGCCGTAATCTCTGCATGATTGCAGGCAAAGTGATGATGGATCGCAATGCCCCCGACTATCTGTGCGATACCGCCGAGTCTGCTTACCAGGAGACCAAAGCACTCATTTGCAAATGGCACAAAAAAGGACGCCTGCGCTACGCGGTTACCCCTCGATTTGCGATTACCTCCACGCCTGAACAGCTGCAAAAGGCAGGCGAACTGCTAAAGGAATTTCCGGATGTGTATCTGCACACGCACCTCTCTGAAAACCTTGACGAGGTGGCTTGGGTCAAAAAGCTTTTCCCAGACTGCGAGGGCTACTTAGACGCCTACGACCAGGCGGGACTGGTGAAAGATCGCTGCGTGTTCGCCCATGGGATTCATCTAACGGATGGTGAGTTTCAGCGGCTGTCAGAAGCGGGAAGTGCGATCGCCTTTTGTCCCACTTCTAATCTCTTCTTGGGCAGCGGCCTATTTAAAATAGAACAGGCAAAATCAACAGATTATCCAGTAAAGGTAGGGCTAGGAACAGATATCGGCGCGGGCACCAGCTTCTCGATGTTGCAGACGGCGAATGAGGCGTACAAAGTTGCACAGCTCCGCCAGCAAAAGCTCTCGCCTTTCAAGGCATTATTTCTAGCGACCTTAGGCGGTGCCAGAGCGCTGTGCCTAGAAGACACCCTCGGCAACTTTGAGGTCGGCAAAGACGCAGACTTTATCGTCCTGAATTCACGAGCTACGCCGCTCATGGCCTTTCGCAACCGCCCAGCTGTCCCTACGTCATTAAACGAGCTAGCCGACCGCGCTTTTTCACTGATGATGATGGGGGACGATCGCGCTGTTCAGGCAACCTACATTCTAGGAGAGCTTGTCTATTCAAGAGCTTAAGAGAGCATATCGCCACACAGCATATCGACTACGACGCCACCACCATAGGCACATCGGAATGCACGGCTTGAACAGCAAGCGCCTCTGAAAAGTAACGCTCAAATAAATCGCACGCCATTCTCGGCCCGTCATCCTCTAGCACGATCAGGCCCATGCTCTGGAGCTGATAGACAGACGTCAGCAGCTCAGGAGGAACGGACTGCTTTGCAATGAGTTGAGAGAGTGCTTTAGTCAGCCTGGGCTGATACTGAACCTCGCGCAGGTGATGCTGAAGATAGGGCAAAAAGACGTGCACGCCCAGCGGATTGCGAAGTACCTGCGACAGCGTGGTTTCAGTTCTCCAAATACAGTCAATCGCAAGATGCGTTAAATAGACGTGCCCTTGTACTAGCTGACATAGCGCAGCAGCCTCTTGTCGCGACCATTGCAGACCGTAGGCGATCGCAAGCGTCTGCACATCAGCAGCCGTAAACGGTGACAGCGGAATCGCTAAGCCCACGTTAAAAGGAGACTTATTGATATTTAGTGGAATATAGACTTCCGAAGACTGAGCAATCACAATTCTAAGCTGCTTCCAAATATCAGAAACCTTCGCATCTTCGTACCACGTACGCAGCAGCCCAAAAAACTCATCGGCAATTTCCACATCACGAAACAGCCTGTCTACATCATCTAGCATCAAAATGATTGGGCGATCGCTCAAGCTCAACAAGTACTGCTCAAAATAAATTTTGCAGCTCACCTTGCTGCCAAACAGAGAATCCCAATAGGTTTCCATTTTCGGCGCAAGCCCTAAGCCCAAGCCCACGCTGGCACAAAACCACTGCAATAGGTGATCGAGATCTTGTAAAACCGGCTTATCTGCCAGCTGAAAGCTCACCGTAACCGGCTGATAGCCTCGCTGAGTAGCCTGCTGAGCAAGCCTTGCCATCAGCGACGTTTTACCTGTCCGGCGAGCCCCCTTAAGCCGAATCAGCGCGCCGGGTTGATCGATTGCGGCATAGCTATCGGTTTGAGCCTTCAGCCGCTGAATATAGAGCGAGGAATCGAGCGGCAGCAGGCCACCCGGTAGCGCCGGAGAAAACGCAGTCGCTGGCGTAGCCTCAAGTGCAGACTCCGATGCTGAAGAGGTTGGAGAGGCTGGCTTGTAGTAGTCAGCAGGCCGCAGCTCTAAGCCAAATGCCTTAAAGCAGCATTTCAGCGTTTGCTTATCAACCCTCATTTCACAGCCCAGCACCTTCGTTAAGGTATCAATCCCGATGGCGGTCAATTCGCTGAGGGCTTCGAGCGTGTAGCGCTGTCCCTCGTTACTGGCGTATTCAGCGTCAGCTTTAGCTGTCTGAAAACGGTTTAGTCCAGATTCTGTCAGAATGACGCCACGCTGACGACGACGCTTCGGGGACGCTGCTTTGATGTTCACGGGGACTGCTGCCTGATAGCGATAACAAATAGGAAAAAAAGATTTAAGAGATAGAGTCACGCCTTAAAATTTTGAGCGATCGCATGCAATAAGCGCTTAAAAACGGATTGAGAAGGCTGTTTTTGATAGTAGAAATAGCCAGCTCAGCGCCCACGCAGGTAAAATCACATTTATTGTAAAGCAACAGCCCCCGACAGCAGGTCGATTTGTCAGCGATCGCCAGAAAAAGTAATTTTTGTCAGTGAGCAAGCGGTTATTTACTTACAGAACCACACAAATCGCTGCTTAAGGGCGATTGGCGACTGCTACATACAAAAACATTACGAGCCGCTCCCTCAATGTATGCAAATGTACTTAAAGAATCGTTGAGTACACGGATACATCGGCTACTCCCGCTCCGGCGACCTACGGGCCACCTCCACTGCTATGAACCGTTTTTTAAGACTCCCGTTTGCAGTCAAATTTGGCTTTGCTATTTCGGCGATCGCCGCTGGTATGACTACCATTAGCGTGTCGCTTTTGTACTCTCAAACCTACAGTCTACTCGTCCGTCAGTCGGCAGGACGACTGAAGACGGTGGGGCAAGCCAGCAGCTTTTTTTTAACGGATCAGCGGGCGCAGGCTAGCATTCTACGGCTGAAAGCGGCCACTGAAGAGCGCTCGGTTTCGATCACCTCAGATATTCTCAATACGCCGCCAGGTGAAACCGTAGAGACACTCGCCCCTGACGATGCGGGCGAGCTGATGCGCTCTGAAGACTTTCAGTATTTGGTGCAGATGATGCGTCGAATCACGGAGGCCAGTCGAGAGGAGATGGCCGTTCCGCAGAATAACTATCCTCAGCCCAAATTCAAAACCACCCGAAACCCCATCACTATCTCGGGCTATTTGATGGTGGAGATTCCAGAGGTGCCCGATCGCAGCCTAATTAAATTTATTGCGGATAGCCTCTATAAGCCCACGGGCGACTGGATCGGAAATCCAGTCGGCAATGCGTATCGTATTCCCGATGATTCGTTTGCAAAAGCCTTTGAAGGGCGATCGCAAACCATCGATACTTTTTATACCGACGAATTTGGCACCTGGCTCACTGCCGCCGTCCCGATTAAAAACGAGCGTGGCCGCGTCATTGCCGTGCTGGGCCTGGACTTAGATGCCACTGGCGAAGTTGCTTACATCCGGCAGCTCAAGTGGATTTGCTTAGGCGCTATTTTGCTCAGCATCGGCCTTTCGGGGCTAGTGGCCGCTGGGCTGGCTCGCTGGATAGGGCCACCGATTGCCGAACTGCAAGCGGGCGCAGAGCGGGTGCAAAACTACGACTACAGCACGCTGGTGTCGGTGACCAGCCCCAATGAGCTAAAGCGTTTAGCCGTTGCTTTTAATGCAATGGTCAAAGAAATCCAAGCGCGTTCCGCCTCGCTAGAGTCTCAAAATAAAGCCTTAGAAGATCGGGTCGCAGCACGCACGCAGGAGCTCACGCAAACGCTAGAGGTGCTCAAGGCCACTCAGACAGAGCTACTGATAGAAAATGCGCTGCTAAGAGAGAGCGATCGCCCTTCTAAATACGACTATCAGGTCGGCGGCAGCTTGCCGCTAGAGTCGCTTACATACGTGGTGCGTCAAGCCGATCGGCAGCTGTATCAGGCGCTGCGGCGCGGTCAATACTGCTACATCTTCAACGCACGGCAAATGGGCAAGTCCAGCCTGCGGGTGCAGATGATGCGACGGATGGAGGTAGAAGGCACGGTTTGCGGCTCTATTGATCTCTCATCCATTGGCAATCGGCAAACGACCCAGGAGCAGTGGTACACCGGATTTATGTATATTTTGGCCGGGAGTCTGGGCGTCCGAGAGCTGGTGAACACTCGGGCCTGGTGGAAAGATCACATGTTTCTGCCCCCTTTGCAGCGGCTAGGTGAATTTGTCAGCCAGGTAGTGCTCGCGCATATCGACAAAAATATTGTTGTCTTTATCGACGAGGTAGACAGCATTATGAGCCTTGACTTTAAGGCCGATGACTTCTTCATTTGGCTGCGCACCTGCTTTAACCAGCGCGCCGAATGGCCTCACTACCAGCGGCTCACCTTTGTGCTACTAGGCGTAGCCTCACCGCCTCAGCTCATGAAAGAGTCTAGCCGGGCACCGTTTAATATTGGCCAGGCTATTCGGCTCAACGGCTTTCAGCTTCACGAGGCGCATCCGCTATTGCAGGGCTTTTCAGATAAAATAGCGCGGCCGCAGCGGGTGCTGACGCAGGTTTTGGCCTGGACGGGCGGCCAGCCGTTTCTGTCTCAGAAGGTGTGTTTGCTGGTGCGAGCGAGCGGAATGGCGATTGCAGAAGGTGAAGAGACAGAAAAAATTGATGCGCTAGTGCGATCGCAAATCATCAATAACTGGGAAACCAAAGACGACCCAGAGCATTTAAGAACAGTGCGCGATCGCATTCTTAGCCCCACAACCCCCACGCAGCAAATGCTGAAAATATACCAGCAGCTCCTATCTTCCGTGCCGGTTATTGCAGACGACAGCCGCGCTCAAACGGAGCTGAGACTATCGGGGCTGGTAATTCGGCAAGGGGGCGATTTAAAAATTGCCAATCGACTCTATGCCAACGTCTTTGACCAGAGCTGGGTCAGACAGATGCTAAGCCATACGGCCCTCTCATCCACGTAAGCTTACATCGGCTCACGTAACTTCTTACTTATCTTCTTTTTAACTTCCTAAAAGTCCGTGGACTTGCCAGCGGCCAATCGGCATACTGTTTTTTAAGTTCGGTCAGTTCGCAGTGAACGCCTACAAACCTTATGCTGACGAACCCTTTGAAATCTACAGAGGCTTTTGGAGAATTGCAGCCATGGAGTTAACCTATCGCGGCGCAACGTACATAGCCCCTTCCACTACCGCTGAAGTATTTGAGACTGAAAAAGAGGGCGTTTTCTTAGGCGCTCACTTCAAAATTAAGCGGTCTCACCCCAATCGCGTTCATAGACGTGCCTACCAACAGCCCATACAGCTTACCTACCGGGGCGTTCACTACACGCGCTAGTTGACTATACGCGCTGGAAGGCTACAAAAGAGCCCCTTAAAGGCCGCTAGCCGCTAGAGAGCAGCTATTTCAGTGGTTCTTCTCTGTCCACTGGTTCCCATTCGCCCTACGCTTAACCAACCGCTTCACCGGCAACCAGCCTACCGGGTTTAGCCGTTAAAAGAATCACACAAAAGGTTTGCAGCGTTGACGTTCCAACAGGCACTGACATATAACCATGACGGTGCCCTTTCTTACTTCTGCTCAATTAGTGCTACGCAACCTGTCCGGTAGCTAGCCATATTTGCGTATTTACAGGCGCTTTTGCCTGAGCCAGCATTTCTTTTAGCGCATCGCCCTCTAGCACCTCATCATTTAGCAAGGCCTGAGTCATCGTCTCTAACAGATCGCCATTGAGAGCGAGGATAGCTTTCGCGGTACCGTGTGCTTGATCAATTGACTGCTTAACAAGGCGATCAATTTCAGCAGCGACTTCACCGCTAATCGCGCGCCGGGTGCTGCCACCCTCTAAAAACTGAGACTGCGTTTTTTCAAAAGCGATCGGGCCGAGGCTAGGGGCCATGCCGTATTGAGTAACCGCTTTTTCAGCTAGCTCAGTGGCCTTTTGAATGTCGTCGCTTGCGCCAGTAGAGACTTTCCCAAAGACAACTTCTTCAGCCGCGCGTCCCCCTAGCAACGTGGCAAGCTGACCGCGCAATTCATCCTCTAGCATCAGGAAACGATCTTCCTGCGGCGTTTGCATCGTGTAGCCCAGTGCGCCTTTGCCCCGAGGCACAATAGAAATTTTAGAGACTTTTGAGCCACCAGGCATTAGCGAACCGACCAGCGCATGACCCGCTTCGTGATAGGCCACTGTTTTGCGCTCGGTAGGAGAGAGAATGCGCGATCGCTTTTCTAGTCCAGCCACCACCCGCTCAATGGCCTCTTTAAAGTCGGCCATAATCACCGCTTTACGATTGTTACGGGCACCGAGCAGCGCAGCTTCGTTGACAAGATTGGCCAAGTCAGCGCCTGCAAAGCCTGAGGTTTGAGTTGCGATCGCCTCCAAATCCACGTCTTCACTCATCAGCACCGCTCGCGAATGCACCTGCAAAATCTCTAGCCGCCCGCTCTTATCAGGCCGATCCACCAGCACCTGCCGGTCAAACCGCCCAGCCCGCTTTAGCGCCGGGTCTAAAATCTCAGGTCGGTTCGTCGCTGCAATTAAAATTACGCCCGCATTACCGTCAAAGCCGTCCATCTCAGTCAAAAGCTGGTTGAGCGTCTGCTCTCGCTCATCATTACCCCCGTTAGGATTACCGCTGCTACGAGACTTTCCGATCGCATCCAGCTCATCAATAAACACAATGCAAGGCGCTTGCTTTTTCGCCTTGTTAAACAAGTCACGAACCCTTGAAGCACCCACACCCACATACATTTCAACAAACTCTGAAGCCGCAATGCTCAAAAAAGGAACATTTGCCTCGCCCGCGACGGCTTTGGCCAAAAGCGTCTTACCGGTTCCAGGCGGGCCAACTAAAAGAACACCTTTTGGCATCTTCGCGCCAATCTTCCGGTATTTCTCACCATCTTTGAGAAAATCAACAACTTCTTTTAGCTCCTGCTTGGCTTCATCCACGCCGGCAACATCTGCAAAGGTAACCGTCGTAGTTCCTTTGTCTTTCGACTTACTCGCACTTGGGTTGTAAGCTCGAGCTTTACTTTTACCCGTAGTGCCCGCCATGTTTCCCAGCGTGCCATTTTTAGAGAGCCATGCAAACGCACCGACTAGCGCTCCCGTAGAAAGCAACAATCCAACCAAACCTGCCGCTGCCGAAGAAGTATCAGCGAGCGTAGAGAACTCAACGCCGTGAGTGCGGAGCAACGAAGGTAGATCGTCAGTAAACCCCACTGGCTTAGCTGTTGCATAGCGCCCGGCGCCAAATTCAGACTTTAGGCGATAGTCAATTCTGTTGTTAGGACGAATAGTAACTCGCTGAACTTTGTCATCCTTGACTTGCCGAATAAAAGTATTGTATTCAGCTTGCGCAATAGTATCTGTTTTCATGGCTGCCTGGGATTCCTAGTCGATTGACCAACACCCTCAGTATGCGGCGATAGCCCAAGCCGTCACAGATGAGATAACCTCACTAGTTTCAGCCTCTGCCAGTGCATAAAGTGGCTACCTAGGCGGTTAGTACGAAATCTCTTTCTGGTTTCCTGTAAAGAATCAGATAGCTCAAAAATTAGAAAGGGTAATGACCGTCCTGCTGTTATGACGCGCAAAATTAGCTAAAGACATAAACATAAAAAAATAGGCTCCAGATACTTAGAAGTACCTGGAGCCTATTTTTCTAGACAGCTTTAGAAAAAGCTGCCGAGCCCGTCTTAGCGACGAGGCTCACGAGGCTTAGCTTTGTTCACGCGCAAATCGCGGCCCATCCATTCTGCACCGTCAAGTGCATCAATAGCGGCTTGCTCTTCAGCATCGCTACCCAAGTCCACGAAAGCGAAGCCACGGACGCGGCCTGTCTCACGGTCGGTAGGAAGCGTGAGGCGCTTTACAGTACCGTACTCGCCAAAAACACCGCTCAAGTCGGCTTCAGTTACGTCGTAGGAAAGATTCCCAACATAAACGCCCATATCAATAGTCTCCAAAAATTACACAAAACAGATGAAAGTTGTTGGCCATTATTGACCAGTCATAGAGCCAAAAACAGGAACGGTTACTTGTGAAAAAGCAAGTTTGTCGCTTTTTTCTTAGGCAACACAGCTCTCTTAACGTTAAGAAGATTAAGTTGAGAGAATTGAGTTAGCTCTGAATTGAAGGAGACAAAGCTAGCAGCAACGTTTAGCTGAATTGAACGCCTTTACCAGAGGTGATAAAGGCTGTTCCTGAGATTGGAAGCAGATTATCTAGGCTCGCGGGGCTTAGCTTTGTTGACGCGCAAATCGCGGCCCATCCACTCTGCACCGTCAAGTGCATCAATGGCGGCTTGTTCTTCAGCATCGCTGCCAAGATCAACAAAGGCAAAGCCACGAACGCGGCCTGTTTCACGGTCGGTTGGGAGCGTAACGCGCTTGACGGTACCATATTCGGCAAAAACGCCGTTTAGATCGTCTTGGGTTACGTCATAGGAAAGGTTTCCTACATAAACGCCCATATCAAATAGTCTCCAAAAAATCGAATGAAAGGGGTGGCTGAAGGCTAACGCTAGCAAGATTAATGCACTGAAATTTCATCAGTATATTGACCAACGCAACAAGCCCTAGACTCTCTTGAGAATCCAAGGCGGGTTGGGCTATTGAGTTAGTCAGCCGTTGCTGAACAGAAAAAGCTGAACAAAAGAAACTTATACAAGGAAGGGATCAATCGCTTAGCGACGAGGCTCACGAGGCTTGGCTTTGTTGACACGCAAATCGCGGCCCATCCATTCAGCGCCGTCTAGCGCTTCAACGGCAGCATCCTCTTCAGTATCAGAACTTAGATCTACGAAGGCAAAACCGCGAACGCGACCGGTTTCACGATCGGTGGGTAGGGTTACGCGCTTGACGGTGCCGTACTCGGCAAAGACGCTGTTCAAGTCAGCCTCTGTTACGTCATAGGAAAGGTTTCCTACATAAACGCCCATGCAAATAGTCTCCAGAAATTAAAACAGGGTATTGAGAATGATGGTCGGACGGAAGCCTGTAAAAATCAAGGGAAACCCTTTGAATTGAAAACAGAAAAGCAAACCTGTAACCGATATCGAGTTCTTCCCTCTCATCTTATAGCGAATTTGAAATTCAGATCACGTTTGATTGAGAAAATATCGTCACAATTCATGAACGCCCGCTTAACGCAACGACATGATCACCACGCCTACAACCATAATTGACGCGCCTAACAGCCGTTTTTCCATTTCTTTTTCACCAAAGAAAAAATGGCCAAAAAGTACGGAAAGTAGGGCGCTCATTCGTTTTACCGCGATCACTTGAGCGACGGGGGCGAGTGGAAGGGCGAGCATTTGGAAGGTAATGGCGATCGCGTTAAATCCCCCGGTTATCCCAATCAGCCGCCACTGCTTTGTCAATGGACGTAGGCCTGATGATAGACCATTGCGAAAGACAAAAGGCACCATGCCGCCTGCAATGGTGGTGAATAGCGCGATCGCCCAGAACAAAGGCGAAGAATTCACCACGCCAATCTTGTCAAAGTTGGACGTAATGCTCCAGATAAATGCCACGCACAGCATCAGCCGACTGCCCGGATTATGGGCCATTGCAAGCAAGGGAGACAGCGCGCTACGTCTGTCGCCACCTCTCAAGCTATCTACTGAGCTCAAATTTGAGTTCAAATTCAGCACATAGGAGCCAATCACGAGTAATACAACCCCAACGCCATCGGCCCAGGTCGGCCATTCCTGCACAATAATGGGGGATGTCACCAGCAAAAATAGCGGCGTTAACGTCACCAGCGGCACCGTCAAAGACAAGTCCGCTAGCTTTATCGCCCTTATATACAGCGTAAACGCCAGGATATTCAGCCCGCCACCGACCAGCAGCGCCCACCAAAAGCCGGGTGAAATCGTTGGGACTCCGCCTGCAAGCCACAGTATCGGCAGCAGAATAACGACGCCTACGGCCATAAAGCCAAACAGCACCGAGTATTCGTCCAGCGTCTTTAAGCTTTGCTTTCCCGTTGCGTCTTTGCACGCTTCAAAAAAAGCAGTCAGTGAGGCAAACAGAAGCCACGTCAAAGGTCTACTACCACCGCTAGCATCATCCCTGCTAGCAAAATGAATCCGATCGTGACATTTTGTCGAAAGATATTGCCAAAGACCTTCGGGGACTTTGGCCCTCGCACGAGCTGACGATACTGCCGGAACCAGATGTAGGCAGAGACGGCCAAGGCCAGCCAGTAAAAGACGCCGAGCAGCAAATTAACGCCGAGCCAAGCCAGCACTAATGTTGTCCCTACAAAAAAGAGGCCCACTGCCTGTGGAGCCCGTTTGCCAAAAAAGAGGGCACTAGAGTTAATGCCGAGCTTGCGGTCAAATTCCCGGTCGGGAATGGCATACACCGTATCAAAACCCATTGTCCATAGCACGGTTGCCGCCCACAGCAACCAGGTCGGAAACACAATTTCGCTGGTGACCGCGCTCCAGCTAATGAGCACTGCAAAGCCCCAAGCGATCGAGAGTACCAGCTGCGGAACCGGAAACACCCGTTTTGCAAGCGGATAGAGCACAATCACAGGCACCGCCGCAACACAGAGCCAAAAGCTGAGCGGATTGAGATAAAAGGACAGTCCCCAGGCACAGAAAAACGAAACCAACGCAACGCCAATGCCGACTTTTACCGATAGCGCTTTTGCAGCCAGCGGTCTGTTTTGGGTGCGCTCTACTTGAGTGTCAATGTCTCGATCCCACAGGTCGTTGACGACGCAGCCGCCTGCGCTGGTGGCCAGGGTGCCGAGGACAATAACGCCGATTAAAGGGAGTTCGGGTAGCCGCTCAGCTAGGGGCGATCGCGCTGGAAATCCACTAGCCGCAAGCACCACCGCCCACAGCGCCGGAATCATCAAAATCAGTCTCCCGGCAGGCTTGTCCCAACGCAACAGACGCACAATCCGCATCCAAGTTGACTCGGGCGCATTACCGTATTGTTTTTGAGGCTGGCCGTCTAGAGCGGGTTTCATAAAAATTTAGAACTTGAAATATAGAAGTCTCGCCACTTTTACAATACTTTATATTTCTGCGCTAGAAGGCACTAGGTAAACGTTAGAAAGGGCAGCATTTTTGGTTTTATCTACCAAATCAAAGGACATCTATTTCGTCAGCAAAATGCGAATGAACGCTACGAACTGACTTCTATGGCCATAAGTTCATTAATACAGATGACATTTATCGCTAGGTTATGGTTAAAATAACCATAAGTCGATGAAGGTTAGCATTCAGTCGTATGACCATTACAAAGCCTACTAGGCAGAAAGATACACGGCGTGACGTATCTGAGGTGAAGGTAACCAGATTGAGCACGGTGAATGAGCAGCGGTCAAGCACTCAAGAATCGGTTTTGTCTGTCGCAGAAGACGAGTATGGTTTGCTGACAGATTTGTATCAGCTTACGATGTCGGCCTGCTACGTCGGAGAAGGGCTACATCAGCGGCCCGCTAGCTTTGAGCTATTTACGCGGAGGCTGCCTGATGGCTATGGATATCTAGTTGCCATGGGATTAGAGCAGGGGCTGGACTATCTGGAACGGCTGAGCTTTAGCCCGACGCAGATTTTGCACTTGCAGCGAACGGGAATTTTTGAGCATGCGCCGGATAGCTTTTGGGGGCTGCTTGAAGATTTTCGATTTGAAGGGGATGTGTGGGCGGTGCCAGAGGGGACGCCGATTTTTGCCAATGAGCCGATGCTGCGCATAGAAGCACCGCTGTGGCAGGCGCAAATCGCGGAAACTTATTTGCTCAATACGCTGAACTATCAGACTTTGATTGCCACGCGGGCAGCGAGACTGCGGCAGGCGGCAGGGCCAGCGGCAAAGCTGTATGAGTTTGGGACGCGGCGGGCGTTTAGCCCACAGGGATCGCTTTGGGCTGCAAGAGCAGCGATCGCAGGTGGACTCGATGCAACCTCCAACGTGCTTGCGGCGCTCAAGCTAGGGCGAAAGCCAGTCGGCACTATGGCCCACGCGCTGGTGATGGCAGTTTCGGCCCTAGAAGGTAGTGAGGACAGCGGATTTGAAGCCTTTCACCGCCATTTTCCCGGCGCGCCTCTATTAATAGATACTTACGATACGGCGGCAGCAGCACAGCGACTGGCTAAAAAGGTAGTAGAGGGAATGCCTTTGGCAGGCGTGCGGATAGATTCGGGTGACTTGGGTGAAATGTCTAAACAGGTGCGATCGCATCTCCCCGACACACCCATCTTTGTCAGCGGTGATTTGGATGAATACGCGATCGCAGATCTTCGCAACAGCGATGCCTGCATCGACGGCTACGGCCTCGGCACCAAGCTGGTTACAGGTGCAGCCTGTTAACGGCGTGTATAAACTGGTCGATATTGATGGAACGCCCGTGATGAAAGAGTCCAGCGGTAAAATGACCTATCCCGGCCAAAAGCAGATTTTTCGACAGTATCAGGACGGGCAGATTGTGGGCGATCGCCTAGCGCTCAGCATTGAGGCTTCAAAACCCGATGAACATCCGCTGCTAGAAAGCGTCATGAGTCACGGTTTGCGGCTATCCCCTTCACCTACTCTGGATGAAATCGCTCAGCGAACAGCTACAGCGGTGAGCACGCTCCCAGAATCTGTACGCAGGTTGAAAGCGCCCGAACCATTGACCGTCGAGGTTTCTCACGGACTCAATGAGTTACTCGAATCAACCCGGCAGCAGCGATAACCGCTACGACTTCCGCTAACAACTCTATTGTTTAACAGCCCTATATAGTTTTTATGACTCCTATGGCATTTTGGACAAAACCGATGCGAGTAGCGCTATTTGGCACCAGCGCCGATCCGCCGCATGTCGGGCACCAGAGCATTTTGAGCTGGCTGGCACATGAGTTTGATCAGGTGGCCGTGTGGGCTGCGGAAAATCCATATAAGCATAAGCAGTCGCCGCTGGGCGATCGCGCTCAAATGCTGCGGCTGCTAATCGATACGCTGCCTGAAGGAAATCGGGTGAGCGTGTATCAGAGTTTGAGCGATCGCTATAGCATTCACTCGATTGCTCGCGCCCGTCAAATTTGGCCAAACGCGACGCTTAGCTTAGTCGTTGGTGCTGATTTGGTCGAACAGCTGCCGAAGTGGTATCAGGCCAAAGAAATATTTGAACAGGTTGAAATATTGGTGTTTCCGCGTCCTGGCTATCAGATAGATGGGCCAGCATTGTCAACGCTGAAGCAGCAGGCCACCGTTCAGATTGCGCATCCGCCGAACCAGCACAACATTGCATCTAGCCGCTATCGTGCTACCAACTGTAGCGACGTGCCCAACGATTTGCCTCCTGTCATCCGCGACTACATTAGCGAGCATCATCTGTATCCATGTCTGCAAAAACAGCCCACACCCCAGGCCCAAATCTCGACCAGCCGGTAGCCAGCTCAGTCGTGCGATCGCCCAATGCCGCACTAGCCGACTTCAAAGTAGGCGTCGATACGGTCATTTTTTCAGTCGATACCGAGCAGAATCGTTTGCTGGTACTGCTGGTAATGCGTCACGAAGATCCCTACAGCGGCTACTGGAGCCTGCCAGGAACGCTCGTGCAGGTGGGCGAATCATTAGAGGCCGCCGCAGACCGAGCGCTCACTGAAAAGATTCGAGTCAACAACCTCTATTTAGAACAGCTTTTCACCTTTGGCGGGCCAAACCGCGATCCCAGAGAAGCCAAAGACGCCTACAACGTTCGCTATCTCTCAGTAAGCTACTTCGCCCTAGTCCGCTACGAAGACACCGCCCTCATTGCCGATGGCCTCAGCGGCATTGCCTGGTATCCGCTGAGCCGCGTACCCAAGCTAGCGTTTGATCACAATCAAATTCTCACCTACGGCTACCAGAGACTACGCAACAAAATCGAATACAGCCCTGTGGCCTTTGACGTACTGCCTGAAACCTTCACGCTCAGCGACGTTTATCAGCTGTACGCCACCGTGCTCGGAGAAGACTTTTCAGACTATTCCAACTTTCGCACGCGGCTGTTGAAGCTTGGCATATTAAAAGATACCAAGGTGAAAACATCGCGCGGGGCCGGACGACCTGCAAGCCTGTATCGCTTTGATGCTGAAGCCTTTAAGCCGCTGAAAGACAAACCTATGGTATTTCTATGAAAATTGCGATCGCTCAGCTAAATCCAACGGTTGGAGACATCAAAGGCAACGCTCAACAGATTCTTACCGCCGCCAAAGAAGCCGATCGCTTAGGTGCAAATCTACTGCTCACCCCAGAGCTTTCACTCTGCGGCTATCCACCTCGCGATTTGCTGATGCGCCCTAGCTTTATTGAACAAATGAAGCAGCGAGTTATACAGCTTGCAACAGAACTACCACAGAATATTACGGCACTCGTCGGCATTGCAGAGGCAAATAGTGAAGCGGCAAAGAAAGGAGAGAAGCCTATTTTCAACAGCATGGCGCTACTGCAAGCAGGCAAAGTAAAAGAGATTTTCCATAAGCGGCTGCTGCCTACTTACGACGTATTTGACGAAGATCGCTACTTTGAATCAGGCACCGAGGCCAACAGCTTTGTGTGGGAAGGTGAGCACGCGACCGTTCACGTCGGCGTCACCATCTGCGAAGACCTGTGGAACAACGAGTCTTTTTGGGGCGGGCGGGCCTATCCAATAGATCCCACTGAAGAGCTGGTTACCAAAGGTGTCGATATTGTTGTTAATTTATCGGCGTCTCCTTTTGTCAGCGGAAAGCAGTCCATAAGAGAGCGCATGATTGCACATGCAGCCAAGCAGAACGGCTGTCCGATCGTGTATGTCAATCAGGTCGGAGGGAATGACGACCTGATTTTTGATGGTCGAAGCGTGGCTGTTAATCGATCTGGTGAACTGGTTAGCAGAGCTGCTGGATTTGATAGTGACTTACAGGTTTTGACGTTTGATGCAGGCGAGAAGAAGGCGCTACAGACAGGCGAGATCAAACCATTACCTACAGCAACAGAGGCTGAAATTTGGGAGGCGCTGGTACTGGGTGTGAAAGACTATGCCAGGAAGTGTGGTTTTACTAAGGCGGTGATTGGGCTGAGTGGTGGGGTGGACTCTGCGATGGTGAGTGCGATCGCCGCTACTGCCCTCGGCCCCAAAAACGTTTTAGGCATTCTTATGCCCTCCCCCTACAGCTCCGGCCACTCCATCAGCGACGCCGAACAGCTTGCCAACAACTTAGGCATCACCACTCAAACCATTTCTATCGGTAAGCTCATGGAAGGCTACGACAGCACCCTAGAAAGCCTGTTTGAAGGCACAGAAAGCGGTGTCACTGAGGAGAATTTACAGTCTCGCATTCGCGGCAGTTTGTTAATGGCAGTGAGCAACAAATTTGGACATTTGCTGCTTACCACCGGCAATAAGTCAGAGATGGCGGTGGGCTACTGTACGCTATATGGCGATATGAATGGCGGGCTAGCGGTGATTGCCGACGTGCCTAAAACGAGCGTTTATTCTATTTGCCGCTGGTTGAATCGCGACCATGAAGTAATCCCGAGCAACATCATCACCAAGCCACCTAGCGCAGAGCTAAAGCCAGATCAGGTCGATCAGGACTCGCTGCCCGATTACGATGTGTTGGACGACATTTTAGAGCGGCTGATGCAAAAGCAACAGTCAGCAGATGAGATTGTTGCAGCAGGACATTCGGCAGCCGTCGTAGAAAAAGTAGTTCGACTAGTCACCAGGGCCGAGTTCAAACGGAGACAGTCCGCGCCCGTGCTAAAGGTAACTGACCGGGCCTTTGGTATTGGTTGGAGAATGCCGATTGCCAGCCGCTGGGCGTTAGAAGTTTCTAGTGCCAAGACAAACAAACTTTAGGGTAGGAGCGATCGCACCCACTTAAAATCCTCTTCAGAAACAGGCGGCTGAGGCTGAACACTATAATCAATATCGATATCCACAGCCGTATTTTCACAAACCTGATTAAGCAATGCTTTGAGATCTAAAAGAGGTTCTTTTTCAGCATCTTCCGCATCCAGAGGCAATAGAATTGTAGGCATAGGTTCTTGAATATTGAAAGCATACCTTTCTGCGCTAGGTCGCTCGTCAGATCGACTCACTAAAATCTGGTAGCTCGCCTCTTGCCCGCCTGATATAGGCATTGGCTCGCCCTGACGTAGCAGATCTATCTCGATAAAATGAGTCTGGCTACTCAGAACTGTTTCTCTTTTCGCTAAGTATTTCTTTCGTCCTTCACCCACTCGCTTATTTGCGGGTGACAGTACTTCTATTACGGTAATTACTCTTTTTGTTGAAGGTTCTCTAATTTCTATATAGCCTTCCGTTACTTCACAAGGCGTTGGAATAGTAACTCTCTCTGGCTTTGTAGAAACAGCGATCGCAGAAGAGCGAGTGTCTTTTGAGAGCGATCGCCTATGAACATAAACATCCGGGATACCGACTAAAGCGGTGTCAATATATACTCTGGTTTCTATAGCTGCTCGATACTTAGGAACAATTTGAGTGTTGAGCGTTCTTGCAATTTCAGAAATTAACACATGATGAATCTCCGGCCAACGATACGGGCTGTCAAGATAAGGATTCATTCCTGGAAATATTGGCGCTGTCATGGTTTCGCTCAGCTTGACTGCATTAATTATATCGATTGAGCGTTGTTCAGAGCTACCCGCAAACAGTCCAATAGGAAGGCTGTAAATATAGAGTAGCTCTATGCCACGTTCTGAACTGATACCAACCGGCATCCGCAATTGACTTGGGAGCTAAGTTGTGTTCAAAAGATGAGTAGCTTATGAAAAGTCTCTGAGTATGGCTTTAGAACTGATTTGGACAGTAACTTTTTAATCAAATAACGACTATTTTTGCGGTAAAAATAAGCTGAAGCTATGGACTTTACGGAACAGTACCCGGTTTTCCTGGCGGCGCTGACATCCTGGAATTGATTAGCGTACCTTTAACATCCATCCACAAACGCAAAGCTTTGTTCTGAACAAATTGCCCAGTCCTAATAGCGTCGTCTATTGCGGCAAATTGTTGAGGTTTTGCCTTCACCTTGTACTCTAGAGTTAACATGCTTTTACGCTAACACGATGAGCGTAAAGTTAGTGGCTTCTTGCATATGGATTGATTGTTCGCTAACACTCACCTGAGAGACGCGAGACTACAGCCCCGGGCTGAAGCACCGGGCTTTGTTTCTTTCTCTCAGACTCTCTTAATTCAGATAAATGTGGCATGGACAAAAGCAACATTTTTCGTAAAGAAGCGCTCGAACGACTCTCCTCACCGGAACAGCTCGACCAGCTGATGCAAATTGTTACGCCCCGTAGCTGGCTACCGCTGGTGGTACTCGGCGGACTGATGAGTGTTGGCGTGGTGTGGAGCTTTGTGGGCAAAATTCCGGTCACCACAACAGGACGCGGCGTGATTGTGTATAACGATCCGCCGCAGCCGGGAGAGCCTTCTACACAGCTGCAAGGCGTGGCGTACTTTAGCGCGAGTGAGATTGCTCAAATTCAGCCGGGGATGAAGGTGCTGCTAATTCCAGATATGGACGCGAACGGTGACTATCACTGGTCTACCGGGACGAGTATGATGGCTCCGATTGCGGGGATGCCTGCGATCGCCCGCGTCACCCTAGAAGAAAAAGCCCCCATCGCATTCGTGCTGCCATTTCTAGGTCAAGGTCAACAGCATGGCCCATGCAAAAACGCCCACCGTTTGACAGATGGAAGCTGTGGAGTGCGGCGCGGGCCAACATTCTTAAAGCGGCGCGGAACTACGGGCTGACGGCAAAAGATTTAAGAAGAGTATTGAGGCACTGAAAGAGCTGCCACCGCCGTTTATTGTGTTTTGGAACTTTAATCACTTTTTGCTGGTGCTACCAACGCTAGCGCTGCCTGCCTTTAGCCGCGTTTTCATCGATAACGTGCTGCTAGCAAAACGGCTGGACTGGCTACCTTACGTGCTACTGGGAATGGCTTTGACAGTAGTGGTACAAGGGCTGTTGACGGCTTTGCAGCTGCGATACTTGCGATCGCTACGAGTGAAGCTTTCGGTAGGAATGACGAGTCGGTTTGTGTGGCGCGTGCTGCGCTTGCCTGCGGGGTTTTATGCACAGCGGTATGCGGGAGAGATTAGCGATCACATTGCCCTAAACGACAGCGTAGCAAGCGTACTTTCTGGGCGGCTAACCACAACAGCGATTAGCTCAGTGATGATTGTATTTTATGCGATCGCCATGCTGCAATACGACGTTCCACTGACACTCATTGTTGTTTCTTTTGCCGCGATTAACGTCATTGTGTTGCAGTGGGTATCTCGCTCTCGTACCGATGCAAACCGCCGTCTCATTCAAGAATATGGTAAAGCTTCAGGGGTGAGCATTGCCGGTCTTCAAAGGATTGAAACGCTAAAGGCATCTGGCCTAGAATCTGACTTTTTTGCCCGATGGAGCGGCTATTACACCAAAGCGATTAACGCCCAACAAGAGCTAGGGCTGACCAATCGCCTTTTGGGCCTATTGCCTCCTTTGCTCACGACGCTCACGGTGCTAGCGCTGTTGATTATTGGCGGCTGGCGCGTCATTCACGGCTCGCTCTCTATCGGTATGCTAGTGGCTTTTTAGCTCCTCTCGCAAAGCTTTCAAGGCCCGGTAAACAACCTGGTACGCTTTGCCAATACGCTGCAAACGCTGCAAGGTAACTTAGAGCGGCTAGACGACGTTTTAGAAAACAGCGTGGATGAAGTATTTGACGCACCACAGAGTGAAGATCGGAATGGTTTCAATGCAGCCTTTAGATCAGTCAGTAAATCAGCCAGTAGACCAGCCAGTGAGCGAGCCGCCAAAGCACAAAATGCTGGTTGGAAATAAGATATTAGCGCTGAGCACGCCAAACCAGCTGTGGCAGGTGGATTCTGGTTCGCTTGGTATTTTTGGCATCGCGTGGAAAGATGGCGAACCTGTCGGCGCTCGAAACTATCTATTTGCCATTACAGCAGACGAAGTCGCAATCGGCGTTAATCCGAAAGACTATGAGCTGATTGCGATCGCCTTCGAGCCCACCAAACTTCACATCGCTGATCCCCCTGCTGAGAGTAAAAGCAACAATCACCGCGAACAAGTCAGCCAGTGGTGCCAGCACTTCGAGCAAATAGAAGGCTTTCCAACATCAGAGCCGCCGCTCGCATTCTCCGCGCAATATCTTCAAAATGTTCAACAGCTCATTGGGAAAAAGCACGACGCCGATCAGCAGCAGTTCCAGCAGTTCCAGCAGCTCAATCAAAAAGACACCAAGCAGACGCTGCAAGGACTCGCCTCTTTATTAAAGCCAAAAGACGACAGCTTTCTATCAGCAGAAACGCCGCTGCTGGTGGCCGCAGGCACAGTGGGTAATGTGCTGGGCGTGAAAATTTCGCCGCCGAGTACCTGTGAGGATTTGGATCGACTTAAAGAACCTTTAGAAGCGATCGCCCGCGCCTCTTAACTTCGACTCAGGCAGGTACTTCTACGCGGCCAATGGTGGCTTAAAGACAGCGGCCCGATGGTTGCCTACACTCGTGAAGACCACAATCCTGTAGCCTTGCTGCCGATTAAAAACAGCCGGTACGAGCTGTTAAATCCGGTGACGCTAACCAGAACGCTGGCCACCGAAACAATAGCCGATCAGCTTTCACCAGCAGCGACCGTCTTTTATCGTCCGCGGCCCGATGGACAGCTCACCGCCCTAAGTCTATTGCAGTTTGCCTTTCATGGGCGCAGGTGAGACATGGTTATGGTCGGGCTCACGGGCCTAGTCATTTCACTGCTAGGAATGGCGATTCCGCAGGCTACCGCAGTGCTGATTGGCGAAGCGATTCCGTACGGCAGCGAGAGCATTCTCATTACCATTCGCAATGCCGACCGCATCTACGTCATCAAAGCAGGCCGCGTTGTCCAAAAAGGGAGCTTTGATGAGCTAGCCGCACAACCGGGCGTGTTTGCTCAGCTGATTAAACGGCAAATGGCATAGGCGATCGCTCAAATGGCGCGATCGCACGAACCCAGCTCATTCGCTAGGCAAGATCAATAAGTACATGCTCATTAAAATAGGGACTAACCCCTAAGAGTCAGCCCCTATAATGTCATTCCGCCATGAGGGGAAGCTTTCGCCCGCGACCTCACAACATTATTGATGCTATTAGGGTAGTGAAATTTGTGCTATACGTCAATATGGCTCCAAAGAAAATTTCAAAAGTCAGCTATACATGCACTTCTCTGATAAGCACTTAGTCGGCATTCCTCACGTCATCTCAGAGCCACGGTTTGCCACATACCTCCGCTACTGTAGAAACGATAGAGAAAAAGCACTAGTACTGTATCAGTGGAATCTAGAGATATCCGCCGCCTTCGTTATTCCTCTGCACGTTTTAGAGGTCGGTATCCGCAATGTAGTGGTTGAGGCGTTAGAAGACGTACACACCTCTAACTGGCCGTGGACTCAAGGCTTCATTATCAGCCTTCCAAATCCAAGCTCTGGTTACAGTCCTCGCAAGCACCTTCAAGGCGTAGCGAGACAACAGCCAACTATGGGAAAAGTTGTCGCAGAGCTAAGCCTTATATTCTGGGAAAGAATGTTTACGAAGCGTCATGATGCAAGAATTTGGGACAGACATATAAAGGCTCTGTTTATAAATGCTTCTCCCGCGCTAAGCGTACCGAAATTGAGAGCTTCTATCTATGAAGATCTTCGCAGAATAAGAGTTCTAAGGAATAGGATTGCTCATCATGAGCCTATTTTTTCAAGAGATCTGGCTGCTGATTACGACACTATCAATACACTACTAATGTGGAGAAGCGAGGCGACATCTGAATGGATAAACAATATTCAAACAGTGACAAAACTGATTTCTGAGAGGTCAGTGCACATTACAAACGAAAATTAGACAATGTATAGAAACACTAAACGTAGAAGGCGATTTGGCCCATTTCGCACGATCTGGTGGGTCGTTCGCTTTTTTGTTGGGCTATTTCTGGGGTTATGGGTATTGTCGGCGCTAATAGTGCTGCTGCTGCGGTTTGTGCCCCCGCCAACCACCAGCTTCATGATGCAAACCGCCTTTCGGAATGGCCTTTATGCCTATCAGTGGCGGCCTTATGAGCAAATTGCGCCTAGTATGGCGCTTGCGGCGATCGCAGCCGAAGACCAGCGATTCCCCGATCACAGCGGATTCGATCTAGATGCTATCAACGCGGCAATAAGAGATGCGGGAAGCGGCGCTGAGCTGCGTGGGGCCAGTACCATCTCTCAACAGGTCGCCAAAAACCTGTTCCTTTGGCCAGGGCGTAGCTTTGCGCGCAAAGGCATAGAGGTCTGGCTGACTTTTTTTATAGAGCTGGTGTGGGACAAACAGCGAATTCTAGAGATGTATTTGAACATTGCACAGTTTAGCGATCGCACATTCGGCGTAGAAGCCGCCAGCCAACAGTTTTTTCAAGTGTCTGCTCAGAGCCTTACCGCCGAAGAAGCAGCGCTTTTGGCCGCTGTACTACCTGGCCCAGAACTCTACAGCGTCGGTGATCCTTCCTGGGAAGTGCTGAATAGCCAAAGCTGGATTCTTACGCAAATGAGCCAGCTAGGGGGAGAAGATTATCTTCAGCGCCTGTAGAATTATTCTCAATAGCAGCTCTCTTCGCCTCCTTTTGGCCCTCTTTTTCTACTTTTATTAAATATTTTCTAATCAAAAATTCTGATGCATTCTGAGTAACCCGCCATGCTCATAAGTGGGCACTGCTGAGGGCCAACACCCCACAGCAAGCCTCATTAGCAGACTTTTTCTCTTTTTACACGGCTATCTCAATAAAATGAATGTTTTTGAGAAAAGCAGCCGACTGCACATTTCTTCTGAAAGGCTAAAAGTACCTCGGTCACGCTCGTACAACAAAACGCTTTTTTATACATAACATTTGTAAAAATACGTGCGCTTGAGTCTCAGTTCAATCAGAAAAGTACCGGACGGAAACTGCCATCCTTAAGTTCGGTCTGAATATGTGGGCAAAAGAGAAACATAAATAATCTTTATCTATCCACAGCGCCTCTTTTTTAAATTCTAAAGTGACATATCTGTCTCATATCAAGAGATACAGACGGTTGTATTGCAGAATACATCGTCTTATTCAGAAAATACGGGGACGAATGCTCTCTCAATGGATGAGCTGCGACCATCAATAGTTAGTTGACAGCGTTAAATATATCAATGAATATTGATGGGTGTTAGCCGTGTTTCTACGGAGACGTATCTAACATTTAATGTTCTATTTAACACTTGGAGACTCAAGACAATGATTCAATCCAATCAAGGTGCAGCTTTGTTTGCTGATTGCGAAGGCTTTTTGACCGAGCTTTCTGCAACGGATGAAGCCGTGCTGACTGGTGGCGGTGGACACAAAAAGAAGGGCGGTTCTGGCTCTAGCAAGAGCAGCAGGAGCAGCAAGAGCCGTTCTGGTTCTAGCAAAAGCGGTTTTGGCAAAGGCGGCTACGGCTACTGCTACTACCACTAAACACTAGCCAATAGCGCGACCGGTCTTATGAGAAAGGCCTCATTAAAAAGGACAAGCCAAACGACCCTGTAGCAGGGTGGTTCTGCTCATCCTCTTTAACGAGTTAGGTTGCACTAACCCTTGCACCGAGGCCACTGATCATCGTCTCGGTGCATTCGCTTAATCATATCAAATTCCCTACGGGTGTTATGTCGTAAATAGCACATCTATTTTTGAGATGCCGCCATCGGATATGCCTTTTCTATTAAATTCTCAAAACGTTTTTACTTACCTAGCCCAAGCAGGACTGTGGGAAGCCTCTTTGGCATGCGATCGCCTAGAACGCCAGCCCGGTAAAAACTTCAATCTTAGAGTCAAAGGCGGCGACTATGACCTACTCATTAAGCAGGAGACTCACCATCCCCATCAAAAATCTTCAGGTGAACTTGCCAAAGAATGGTGGTTTTATCAGCTATTACGCGAGCAGCTATTAGACGAGCAGGTGGAGAAGGTGCCTGCACTAGCGACAATGCGATCGCACATTATCTGGCCGCTACACTTCGATGCCGAAAACTCAATTCTTGTTTTTCCCTTCCTCAATGACGTCTGCGATCTCAGCAGCTTCTACAGCAAGTTTTGCAAAGCAGAAAGCGAGTCCCTTTTATCAGCAGGTCATCTCCCGATCAGCATTGCGATCGCCCTGGGAGAAACCTTTGCAAGACTCCACAGCAGCACCTTTCAAAAGCAGCCGTGCAAAGACTTTTTGCTCCGCCAGTACCAGCTAGCCGGAAGGCGCTCAAGCGAGTCCAAGCTACGACCAGACTTTTTAGCAGGCCTGCGAAGGCTCACCCCTGACTCTTTTAGCGTCATCCCAACCGATGCGCTCAAATTCTTCCGATTCTACCAGCGCTACCCGGACATCGGTAAGGCCATCGAATCGGTCAACCAAACCTTTGATGGCTGCTGCGTCGTACATAACGATCCTCGATTTGCCAACTTTTTACTGCACGATGCCAACAGATTTGCAGCCAGTCAGCCGCAGGCAATCGTACAGGCTATCGACTGGGAGAAATGGACATGGGGCGATCCCGCCTATGACCTGGCCCAGCTGGTTGCAAACTACCTCAAGCTATGGCTTAAGAGCCTGCCCGTGAGTGCAAACCTCAGCCTAAAAGACACGTTAAATCGCGCCACCGTACCGCTAGCGGCGATACAGCCCAGCACTGAGGCCCTGCTGCGCACCTATCTCACCGACTTTCCACACATACTCTCTCATCGGCCCGAGTTTGTTGTCAAAGTTGTTCAATTTACAGGGTTAAGTCTTGTTCGGCAGGTGCAGCTATATATCGCCCAAAAGCATCCCATTGGCAATATAGAAATGGCGATGGTGCAGGTGGCTAAGTCGCTGCTGTGTCAGCCGGAAGCGGCTATTTCAACCGTGTTTGGATGCGCTCGCGAGGATATAGAAGCTTCAGCTAGTCAGGCGATCGCGCAGCCAGTATGAAAATGATTGCCCCTGTTGATTTTGAAACACTCCTAACGCCGCTGACCAATGTTGACTGGATCGCTAATTGTCCAGTTGAGTTGGACACCAGTTTAGCGGAGCAGCATAGGTGTCGCCGTCAGACCGCGCTAAACGAAATGACCAAAACTCAAATTACGCTGACGCCCGCAGGCCTTCATCTGATTGCGCCCAATCGTAACCGCTGGGAGCCGGATGATACGGCGTCTCAAGGCTTTGCTCAGATGCCAGCAGCCTTCGCACGCAATTACCTACAGCTACGGCTGCGAAACTTTTTATATGAGACTTTTTGTAGCGTCGATGAGATTGAACAGTCTTATCGCACTAACGAGCCGCCAGTATTGACCAACGACCGGCTAGGCGGCGGGCTACACGTGGGCTTACTAGAACAGTTTCAGCAGAGCAATCGCGGCACAGGCTTTTTTGATCCAGGCTGGACGGTGCTGCATACAGAAGCTGATGACACTGTTGCGGTGAAAAAAGATGGCATTGTTGTTCATGTGGAAAAGTCTGCGTTTAAGGGATGCGATCGCCCGCACTCCACACACTCAAAAACATACTCCAAAACAGGCCAGTCAACCTCGCACGGTCTCTATCAAGCTACCGGGCTATCGCTTTGAATCAGAGATGTATTCGAGTGCTTACGTTGCTATTGGAAACTGTGGCCCGGTGACAGACGGTATGCAGGCTGTAGAGATTTATCTAGCGGCTTTTCCGGTGGCAATGCCGCCTGTGATGACACTGGTAACCACCGCGCTAAATGGTGAGCAGGCCGTGCCCTATACGCTCAAAGTCCCCTACCGGCCTGAAGACTATGAGGGGCCAGAGGCGATCGCACTACGAATACCCAAATCTGCATTCACACGGGTTCTGCCGCTGATAGAACAGATTTGGCAGCAGCATTTAGCTAATCAACATCTAGCCAACCAGCATTTGGAAAAAGCAGAAGCTCATTCTGGTGAGCGATCGCCCTGGTTACGCCCTGATTTGCCCGTATTTGCCGAGGCGCTATGGCCCGGTATCAGCGCCGCCGACGTCATCACCAGCACAGCAACCCGATGGTTTAGCAGCTCAGCAGACTTAAGCCGAACCGAGCAAATTGCGACCGGGCTGGTTCAACAGTTCTACCCGTCATTATGCCAGTCATCATGAAATATCCCTTTGTTCAACAAAATAGCGAGGAGGACTGCGGAGCCGCTTGTTTGGCGATGGTGGCCAAGCATCACGGGCGCATTTTTACCATTACCCGCGTGCGAGAGGCGGTAGGAACCGGGCAGCTGGGCACAACGCTGTTGGGGCTGCGCCGTGGGGCTGAAGGGCTCGGGCTTCATGCCAGATCAGGCAAGGCTGCCGCGAACATGCTCGACAACTTAGACAAAATTCCACTGCCCGCGATTATTCACTGGAAGGGAAAGCACTGGGTTGTGCTTTATGGCAAACGGCGCAGGCGCTATGTCGTAGCCGATCCTGCCCTGGGCGTTCGCTATTTAAACAAGGAGAAATTAGAAAAGGCCTGGGCTAATGGCGCGATGCTGCTGCTGGTTCCCGATGCGGAAGGATTTTATGAGCAAGATAGCGATCGCCCTGCCGGATTCACCCGCTTTTTACGCCGCGTCTGGCCCTATCGCAACAGCGTCCTCCAGGCTTCTCTATACGCGCAAATTATTGGACTGCTGTCACTCGCCAGTCCTTTCCTGATTCAAATACTGACCGATGACGTATTGATTCGCGGTGATACCAGCTTACTAGCAACCGTATCTATCGGCGTGATGTTGCTGGCAGTGGTCAACAACGTGCTTAAACTGGTGGAATACAACCTAGTGGCTAACCTGGCTCAGCGGCTAGAGCTAGGCATGACGCTTGAGTTCGGCAGTAAGCTGCTACGACTGCCGCTGTCTTATTTTGAAACGCGGCGCAGCGGTGAAATTGTCAGCCGTTTAGATGACGTTTCACGCATCAACAACTTAGTTTCTGACATTGTAATTGAGCTGCCGAGCCGCTTTTTCACGGCGGTGATTTCGTTTGTGCTGATGGTGTTTTATAGCCCGAGCCTAACGTTGATGTCGGTAGGTGTCGCGGTGGTGATGGCTACGATTACCATGCTATTTGTACCGATGTTGAGAAGGCGATCGCGCCGAGTCCTCGAACTAGACGCCGAGAACCAGGGCGTTTTGGTAGAAACCTTTAAAGGCGCACTTACCTTTAAAACCACCAGCTCAGAGCCGCAGATTTGGGAAGAGCTTCAAAGCCGCTACGGACGACTGGCCAATGAAGAATATCGCACCACCCAGCTCAGTATCGCCAACAGCCGCTTTTCCAGCCTTACGTCTAGCTTTGGCAGCATTTTACTGCTGTGGTACGGCAGTACGCTGGTGATTGGCAATCATCTCAGCATCGGTCAGCTACTTGCCTTCAACGGCATGAACGCTAACTTTGTCGGTCTCATTAGCTTTGTGATTGGTTTTGTAGATGACTTTGCTCGGGCTCAGGCCGCGGTGCAGCGCTTTGGCGAGGTGATTGACGCCACTGAAGAGTCAGAAGAGAATCACCGCAAAGCGCTAGTGGATCTTTCACCTCAAGCCAACATTGTTTGTCAGGATCTACGCTTCTTCTACCCTGGCCGTGTGGATCTGTTACAAGACTTTTCGCTGGTCATTCCCGGCGGCAAAGTCACTGCGCTAGTCGGCAGATCTGGCTGTGGCAAAAGCACGCTAGCCAAGGTCGTGGCAGGCCTTCATCCTTACCAGTCGGGCGCGGTTCGCATTGGCGTTTATAACCTTCAAGATATTGCCATTGAGAGCCTGCGCCAGCAGATTGTGCTGGTGCCGCAAGAGCCTCACTTTTGGAGCCGGTCTATTTTAGATAACTTCAAGCTAGGCGCGCCTAACGCCACCTTTGAAGAGATTGTTGAAGCCTGTCGAATCTCTCGGGCCGATGATTTTATCAGCGAACTACCGGACAAGTATCGCACTGTGTTAGGAGAGTTTGGCTCGAATATTTCGGGCGGGCAGCGGCAACGGCTGGCGATCGCCCGCGCCCTGGTCACCAATCCGCCTATTCTCATTCTCGACGAATCCACCTCAGGCCTCGATCCGGTCAGCGAATCGGAAGTGCTTCACCGCCTGCTCAAGCACCGTCGCGGCAAGTCCACCATTATCATCAGCCACCGGCCCAGCGTCATTCGCCTCGCGCACTGGATTGTAATGATGGATGAGGGGCGCGTGGCCATAGAAGGGGCCACGGGCGAGCTGGCCAATCAAAAGGGCGAGCATCTCAACTTCCTTCAGGGGGTGACGGTGGCACCGCCTCAAGCTGATATAGAAGATCTAAATGTAGAAAACTTTGTACCCTCGGCCTAAAGCGCTAGTTGACTCACTTTTCCCGACTTATTTTGCCATGCCTGTTTCTCCTGCAAACGACGCGCTCGAACCGATTAAGACCAATGAGTTTTTGCCGCCGGTCAGCCGGTGGGTAACTGCGGGTAGCTGGTTTATTGTGCTGGCGTTAGGGGGTGCGATCGCCGCTTCTTTTTTAGTCAAATATCGCACGACCGTTAAGGCCTCTGCGACTATTCGCCCAACGGGTCAGCCTCGTTTGGTGCAGGCGGCGGTGACCGGGCAAGTGGTAGAAATTAAGGCGCGTAGCAATACGACGGTTGAAAAAGGGGCAGCGATCGCACTATTAGACACCTCTAGCCTAGAAGCTAGAGCCATTCAGCTACTGGCCAACTTAGACCAGGGCCAAAGCAAGCTACAGCAAATCAACGCTCAAATGGCCACTGTCGATCAGCAAATCGCGGCAGAAGCGGCTCAAGCCCAGCGTAGCGTAGCGGCTTCTGCTGCCGACTACAGCCAAATTCAACGGGCTCAGCGCACCCAAACCATCACCGCTCAAGCGGCGGTGCAAGAAGCTCAAGCCCAGGCAGACTTGGCCGCAAGAGAAGTGGAAAGCTTTAGCCAGCTGGTAGAGTCGGGCGCAGTTTCTCGGCTTCAGCTTTCTGAAAAGCAAGCGGCGCTCGCATCTGCGCAGGCTCGAATGGTCGGATTGCAAGCAGCGCTCGATCCCTCTGCCGGGGAAGTGGAGGCAGCGCGTGAACGGATTGCGCAAGCGCAGGCAGGCGGGGTAGCCACCTTAGCGCGTTTGCAGCAGTCGAAGCAGCAGCTGGTGCAGCAGGGATTAGAGATTCAAGAACAGTTGCAGAATACGGAGCAGGAAATTGCGCAGGTGAATTTGGGTTTACAGAACTCGGTGGTGCGATCGCCCATCACCGGCACCCTCCACGAACTCAACCTCCGCAACACAGGCCAAATGGTCACCCCCGGCGAAACCCTTGCCAAAGTCATTCCTAACCGGCAAATCAACAACCAGCCAAACGCCAATCCGCAAAACAGCAACCAGCCAAACAACAGAACCCCTATCGAAATTAAAGCGCTCGTTCCCGCCCAACAAATCAACAAAGTAGACGTTGGCTACCCCGCCCAAATGCGCGTTTCCGCCTGCCCCTACTCAGAATTCGGCACCCTCAAAGGCGAAGTCACCGCTATCTCTCCCGATACCATCACCTTCACCTCACCCAGTGAAGAAAATTCACCGACCTCAGCTCAAGCCGGGGCCTTCTACAGCGTCACCCTTTCCGCCAACACTCCCACGCTTCGTTCCACTACCAGCGGCCAAATTTGCGAGCTTCAACCGGGCACCGAAGGCCGCGTCACCATCGTCTCCAACGAAGAAACCGTCATCACCTTTCTACGCCGCAAAGCAGGTCTTCTAACTGATTTTTAGCGTGATCATTTCACTAAAAATGACATGGTAAGCTGTGGAAATCGTCGTTCTCAATCGTCAAGAGCCAAAAGGTTATGCGCTGGAAAACAGGTCGTCGGAGTCAAAACATTCAAGACCGCAGAGGTCGCGGTGGCGGTGGCGGTAGCCCGTTAGTGGTCGGCGGTGGCGGTCTGGGTATGGTCGTTGTCGCCATTGTGATTGCCCTGCTTGGCGGCGACCCCACTATTTTGCTAGACTCCGCCGCACAAACCCGTAGTCCTGCTGGCGGCACCTATCAGGCCAGTTCCCCCGAAGAAGATCAGCTCGCCGAATTTGTCTCCGTTGTCCTGGCCGACACCGAAGACACCTGGAGCACCATTTTCCCTCGTGAGTTTGGCGGCAGCTATCGCGAACCCGACCTCGTGCTTTTCACAGGCGCAGTCCAGTCCGCCTGCGGTAGAGCCACTTCAGCCGTCGGCCCCTTCTACTGCCCTGCCGACCAGCAGGTCTACATCGACCTCGGCTTCTATCAAGATCTTAAGTACAAGCTCGGCGCACCCGGCGACTTTGCCCAGGCCTACGTAATCGCTCACGAAGTCGGCCACCACGTGCAAAATCTTTTGGGCATCTCCGAACAGGTTCGTGCCGCACAGCGCCAGATGAGCGAAACCGATGCAAATCAGCTCTCCGTTCGGCAGGAGCTTCAGGCCGACTGCTTTTCAGGCGTGTGGGCGCATAACGCCGACCGTCAGCGCAACATTTTAGAAGAAGGTGACATTGAAGAAGCGATTAACGCCGCCGGTCAAATAGGTGACGACAATCTTCAAAAGCAGCAGCGCGGCTACGTCAACCCCGACTCTTTCACACACGGTAGCTCGGCGCAGCGAATCGAATGGTTCAGGCGGGGCTTTGCCTCTGGCGATGTGGATCAGTGTGATACCTTCGGTGCATCCAGGTAGATAAACCCGCCTTGAATGCCAGCGCTAGGGTTGCGAATCTGTACTTGTGAAGGGATATCAGCTATGCAGGGAAGTTGAGCTAACCAGCACTGTCTTTGTGGGTCTTGAGTGACGGTGTAAGTGATGCCGTTGATTTGTTGTTGTTGCAGTAGGGCTTTGGGCAGTGGGGCGGCAAAAACGAGGTGGCTACGGGCAGAGCCATAGAATGGAAAGAGTGCTATCACGGCACAAGAGAGCGCTGCGATCGCTAAAGGCGTTCTCACTTTTTTAGCTAGCAGAATAGGTTTTAGATGCATTTTTGCAACGCGATTATAGAGAAAGTTGCATAGCATCGAAGCTGAGAGCATAGGCAGCAGCAGGGCATATCCCATCCCAAATCGAAATAGCGGCGCTTTTAGCATCGTAAAGGTGATACCTGTTACTGAGAGCAACATTAGCCAGATAAAACCGTAGTTTTTACGGGTTTTAGGCCGAGCGAGTAAATGAGCACCTGAGCCCAGCGATAGAACAATCAGAATGCTGATTAGCTTGCTGGTATTCATACCGTTGAACCACCGCAAAAAGAGCCACAGGAATCGGTTCTCGCCTGCGGGTGGTTGGCCAAACCAGTGAGCCCAACCGTGAGTATTGTTGGCAAGCTCTTGAACGTCAGCTAGGGCACGTGTCCAAGGAAGGCTGAATTGAAGAGCAGTTGAGGGGTAAAGAGGGTAGCCCGAGATAATGGTTTGAGTCATTAAAAATGGCGCTATTAGCATTAAGGTCAGCAGGATGCCTTTGACCCAGTGCGCTGGGCTATAGGATCTAAAAAGGTAAAACCCTAGCGCAATCGGCAGCAGTGGAAGCGCTGTTAGCTTGATAGAAAAAGCAGCGGCGGCTAAAACGACTGGAATAAAGCTGATGTTAGAGATAAAAGGGGTCTGAGATGCCTGATTAGATGGGCGGTGCTCACGCCTAGCGGCATCAATGATTAATATTGACCAGGAGACGGTGACTGAAAATAGGGCGATCGCAATATCAGGAGAAGCCGAGACTGTGATTCTTGAGAGAAAGGGCGTTTGAGTAACCAGTAAACAAACGATGAAAGAGAACGTTAGTAAAAACCAGCTGTTGAGCGCATTTGGCTTTTCATCTATGGATTGTGAAACAGATTGTGCAACAATGCATCGGAGCGCGATCGCCATCTGTACGACAGCCAGCAGCAGTATAAATCCATTCATCACGGTGCTTGCTCGCCCTTCTACGCTAGCAGGATTGAAGGGCGCAGCTAGCGCGAACCAGGCAGAGATAAAGCCGAACTGCCTATTTATCAGCGCAAGGCCTGGAGTAGTGCCATATTCAGAGAACCACTGAATGAGACCGTAGTGATATGCGCCTGTATCTATCCAGCTAATCTCTTTGCTCATAAAAGCCGCGATTAGGCTGCTGCATAGTCCGTATCCAACTAAGCGCCACCCGGAAAAGCTTTGTCGCCACCAGTGTGCTAGCTCGCTACGAGCCGATGAAGAAGTCAATGCCGGAGACATCGCAAGTAGCGCTATGCCCAGTCCTGCCGAAGAAGAAAGGGGTACAAGCAGTGCAGCGGTGAGCATGAGTATGGCTAGTATGCTGAGTCCTAGCCAAGCTGCCAAAATAAATCGGTCGGTTGAACGCGCTAAGATACTCGCGTTCAATCTATGTAGCCAGCCGCAGCCTATGACCAGGCATATGCCTAAAAGCCCCGTCCAAACGACTATAAAGTAGAGCATTACTATAAGCTAACGAAACGTCTATGCAGGTGCTGGCACAATCGGTTTGAAATGTGAATCAGGCTCCTTACAAACTGACGACGGATACACAAATTATGGTTCCAGCACGCTTTTCATTATGTATGGACTTTACAGCGCTGTCTGTAAAAGATGAGGTATTTTGCTCACAATGCCTAGCGGGAAAGCATCTATCGTCGCAGTCGGTATAGCAATACCATCATCTTTCTCATTCTTTTACAAGCGTTTCGTCGCTGCTAAAGTATTTGTGCCAAAGGGGCACAGGTCTAAAATAACGCAGCGATCGCACTCAGGCTTCCGGTAATAGCAGCACCTTTGCCCGTGTAGCATCAGCACCTCGTGATTATCGTATACCTGCTGCGCCGACCAATCTTCCGGTAGCTGCGCTTCTAATATTTTGTGAGAAGGGCCGACCGAAACTTTCTCAGGAATCAGGCCTGTGCGCATCGCCACTCGATGATGATGGCTATCGACCGGCAGCGCTCTTTTGCGCAGCGTACTAAAGGAGAGTACAGCCGCGCTGGTTTTAGGGCCAACGCCGGATAGCGTTTCCAACCATTTTCTCGCCTCTTTTACGGGCATATCTTTCAGAAAATCAACCGATAGCTTGCCTTGTTCTTTCGTGATTTGTTTTAGAATCTGTTGGATTCTAGGAGCCTTTTGCTCAGGCCAGGTGCAGGGTGCGATCGCCATTTGCACATCTGCGGTGTCAGCATCTCTAACAGCTGCCCAAGTTGGAAACTTCTCTCGAAGCTGTTTAAACGCGCGGCCTGAGTCCTTGTTTTTTGTTCGATGAGAGAGTGACGAAGATATCAGCTCGCTAAGTGGATCTAAGTTGTGAAAGTAGCCAATAGGGCAGCCATATTCTTGGCATAGTCGCGCTTGAATGACCAGCACCTTCTGCTTGGAATCGGTTTGGCTAGGTGTAGGTGGACTAGCATCAGCGAGCATGTCAAGTTGCAAAAGAGAACTCCAAGGTAGAGGCTTAATTATCAGCAATATTACCGAGGCGTTACGTTCGTATCGTCTACCTTTAGATAGCTGTGGCGTGTTGATGAAGAGCGATATCTTGAGCACACGTGGGACTCTTTAGGGACTTACTTTTAGGGACTTACTCTACTGAGAGTACTGAGGGGTGCACTTATGAGCAAAATTTCTGTTCTAACGCTGACTCGCAACCGCACGCATCACCTTCGCAACTTACTCAAAGGGTTAGCGCGCTCTAGCCAGGTACCAGACGAGTGCATTGTTGTGCATATGAATGAGGCCGCTGAGCCGCTGAGCGATCTGACTGAGCGGCTGCCTTTTCCCTGCTACCATCACAGCTACCACAGCGAGGTTTCAGATCTGCCGCTAGCGCAGGCTCGTAATTTTGCAGCGCAGCAGGCAACAGGCGATGCTTTACTGTTTTTAGATGTTGACTGTGTGCCTTGTGAGGTGATGGTAGAGGCCTATGATTGGGCTATTTTAGAAGCCCCCGAAGCCATTACGATGGGCAGCGTTCGCTATTTGCAGCAGCAGCTAGGCGATCGCTGGACAGAACCCTTTTTGCTGTCGCAAAGTAAGCCGCATCCTAAAAGAGATATTTCAAGAGTGTCACCGCTCATTATAGAGCCAGACTACGGCTTGTTCTGGTCGCTTTCTTTTTGTCTGCGGCGAACCATATTCGAGCAGCTGGGCAAGTTTAGCGAATGCTATCCTAGCTACGGCGCAGAGGATACTGATTTTGCTTGGAAGGCTAGATCCCAGGGCGTTCCTTTACTTTGGGTGCCAGATGCACTCTCTTTTCACCAATATCATCACAGCGAGACGCCACCTTGGAACAACTTTCATAGCATCATTCATAACGCCAAGATTTTTCGGAGACGGTGGGGGCACTGGCCGATGGAGAGCTGGCTGAGCGTGTTTGCTGAAGAAGGCTATTTGGACTGGACAATGGGGAGCGATCGCATTGAAATCATCCGCGTTCCAGCAGCAGCACGACCGCAATAGTAGGCCGCTACTGACTGGCTGGCTGAGGCTCTATGCACTTTCGAGCGATCGCAACCATATGCTCAGCAGCTTTACGCGGCGCATCTGCATCCTGAAAACGCCTCCAGCCAGAGCGATCTTGCGCGTGCGATCGCATCCAAAGCCCCTCCCACTCATCCAGCTCAGGCCATCCCTGCGAAATGATCCCTACACCTAAATCACGCAGCACATCCACCTTGCAAATCTGTTCATCAAAAGGACGCTCAGCCGGAATAAAAACGGCAGGGGCCTCTGCGGCTATAGTCTCCATCACTGAATTGTGACCCGCGTTCGCGACTACCAAGTCGGCATGGCATAGGTAGGGCCACACGTCTTCAACAACACCGTGACAAGCAATACCTTCGGCCATGACGTTTTTACCCAATAAGTGCCACCGCCACTGCGACATCATAGCGGCCGCAGTAGATAGCTTTTGCGGTGTGATTTCCGTGCCACCGAAACCCGTCATTACAAGTACATTGGGTTTGTTTGGGATATAGCTATCGGGGAGAGAGACGGCAGGCGATCGCGCTGAAAACCGACAGAATCCACCGCTATAAAAAGTCTTCTCTCTAATCCATTTAGGGCAGTCTGCCTGCTCCATCTCAGGTGAAAACGGTGCCCATAAAGAACAGGCCCACTCGTAGGCAAGCTGATGCCCCTTGTCCCACCTTCGCCCGTGCTGCCGGGCATATATCACCGGAATGCCGCACATTCTGCCTAAAATAGAGGCTTCTAGCCCCACGTCCGATACGAGAAGATCCGGCTGCCACTCGCTCAAAAAAGACACCATCGCCATTGCGAAGGCCGCGTTTCCGCCCTGATTGACGAGAAAGTCGTGGTAGTCGTGAGCGGTTTGCTGTTGGAGAAATGGATTAGTGGGGGGTGGGCCGTAGCCAGGAACGCTGATGCAGTCTACGGGGCGGTTGAGGTGGGTGATTTTCGGCGGGCCGTCCATACCGACAACGGCTAGCTGACAGAATTTAGGGAGATGACGTGCGATCGCCTCAAACCGCCGACAGTGACCGGCGCCCTGAAGATTGAGATAAAACGCAATTTTCATAGGCGGCTCAAGTGGCAATGCCCATGACTTCTAGAGAGTCTTGCAAAATAGCGCCGACAAGCTCTGATGACTGCGTTTCTGAAAAGCGATGCGCCTTGTGATTAAGGCGATGACGGCGCCTGTTCTTTTGCTGCTGCCGTCTCATCAGCTGTTGGTACATCTGTTCATAGCCTTTAATCATCGTATCGATATGGCAAAAAGATTCAGCTCGATAGCGACAGTCTTGGCGAGAGAGTTTGGCAGCAGAGGCGATCGCCTCTGCTAGTGCTTCAACTGTCTTTTCGACTGCAACAACCCCCGATCGCGCATCCAAAATCTCTCCAGACGCGCCGCTGTCAAACGTAGCGACCGGCGTGCCTGAAGCGAGTGCCTCGGCATACACTAACCCGTAGGGCTCTGCCCAAAGGGGCGTATTCACAAAGACGCTTGTCTGGGCCAGCGCCTGTTTGATTTCGAGGTGAGAAAGATGACCTAAGTAGTGAACGCGATCGCTTTGCAGTAAAGGTGCAACATACGCTTCAAAGTAGTCCGCGTTGCCCACTGGCCCTGCAATCTGAATAGAGTAGCCTGCCTTGATTGCGGCTTCAATTGCCAGGTGAGGCGCTTTCTCTGGCACAATGCGGCCATACCACAGCGCCGATTGACTAGCGGCCACCTCAGCCGTGAAAGGCCAGCTATCGACATCAATGCCGTTATGAACAACACTTGCCGAGATAAAGGGAGCCCACTCAGCAGCTAGGCTTTGCGACACAGCCGTTGCAATCAGTCGGCCACCTATATTGCGCGCAGCCGCATACTCTACCGCCGCAGCCAGCTCCGGATAGGGCGGCGTATGCAGCACCGTCAGCATAGGTACCGGCAAATCAGCAGCGCTCAACAGCAGAAAAGGATGCAGCGCATTGTTGTGAATAACGTCAAAGTTTTCCTGGCAGATCCGGCGAATCACGCTGGCGTAGGCTGACATATTGCAGGCCTGACGCCCCAAAATGGTCTGCGCTTTAGGATGGGTGGCAAAGGCTCGGTCAATACAGGCTGACAGACCAATACCAGCGTCAGAGTCTCCGCTGGCAAACAGTGTGACATCATGGCCCTTTTCAATAAGCTTTTTTGCAAGCCACCACGTATGAGATTCCATCCCACCCGCAAACGGCTCTGCAATTGGATGGTGAAGCAGTCCAACAATCGCAATCTTCATGAATTATCTCAATATCCCTATACCCGTTCTGCGACAGATGCCGAGCGCGCATCTATTTCTTTCTGCTTATCTTCTGTTTTTTAAAGAGAGACTTATTTACTTAGGTACGCTTTACCTAAAAGATTTGTTATGTGAAAGAAATATAAAATAAAGATTAGAAACTATTATCTGCCTAAGGAGAGGTTAAGCATCCTTTTGATATGTCGTCGGTAGGAATCATGCGTAGATATACACATGCGTAGATATACACATAAGAGGTCTCCAGCTATCTGCTTCTAAGCCGCTTCCCTCTCCAGCGCAGGCTATTTTGTTGGACATAAGCGGAATAACGTGTGAATCGATACGACCATAGCGCGATAGTTCTAGAATATCTACGCACCTTGCCTCGTCAGCAAGGTCAGCTTACTTGGTATACATTTCTAAAGAATTAACAGAGTCAGCCCGATTTGACCTCGTTCGCCAGTAGATCTCTTCATCAAAGATTTGTTCTCAACCAAAAATACAGGCGCTAATGCCGGTAGGATAAATCAAGGTGCGTTGGTCTGTTCTGTATGAATTTGTCTTTAAAGTAGACCTCTCTCTATGCTTGCTCCCACCGACTCGCTCACGGCCGATGATATGGCGACTTCAGCCGTTAATACTCCAGCCGCTGCTACTCCACCTGTTCCCACACCAGCAGCAGCTGAAAGTGATAGCCCTTTTGAAGTCGATCGCGCTATAGAACGCGTTTCGCTCAGCAGTGAAGGCCTTGAGGGCATTGGCTTTGCCGCCTCAGCGAGCCTGTCTGCCGACGGTCGTTACGTAGCCTTTAGCGATAGTGCAGGTGAATTGGTAGAGGGCGACACTAACCAAGAAAGCGATATTTTTGTGCGCGATCGCCTCACCAATACCATCGAGCGTATTTCAGTCGCTAACAATGGCCGCGAAAACAGCAAGCCTTCCTCCGCACCCAAGCTATCTGCCGATGGCCGCTACGTCGTTTTTCAATCGGCCACTAACGACTTAGACGATACGACCGCTGAAAACGCTAGCGGCATCTTTTTATACGACCGTACGGCTAAAACAGTTGAGCGGATTGCGCTCGATAGTGACGGCAATGTCGGTATCGGGTCAGCCACCCAGGCTGATATCTCGGCCGATGGTCGCTATGTAGCATTCAGGTCTGAAGCCAGTAATTTAGTTGCAGATGACACGAACCAGCAGGACGACATTTTTGTTCGCGACCTAATTAATAAGACAACTGAACGTATCTCTTTAGGATTAGATGAGCAGCAGAGTAACGGCAGATCCGATAGTCCGACGCTATCGGCTGACGGAAGATACGTTGCCTTTGTCTCTTCGGCAAGCAATCTGGTTGCAAACGATACAAACGACACTAGCGATGTCTTTGTCTACGACCGCCAGACAAAAGAGATTGAGCGCGTTTCTGTAGGCAGCGAAGGGACTGAAGGCGACGGGTTTTCAAATGCGCCTAGCATCTCAGCAGACGGGCGATACGTCAGCTACTCGTCTGCGGCGACGAACCTTGTCAGCGATGACACGAATCAGGTAGGCGATGTCTTTGTTCGTGACCGGCTTACGCAGACAACAGAACGCGTTTCACTCACGAGTAGCGGCGAGCAGAGTAATGGCTTTTCGTTTAACCACGATATTTCAACCGGGGGTCGCTACGTTAGCTATAGCTCTGTTGCTAACAACCTAGCCGAGAATGATATCAACCGAGCTAGAGACGTTTTTGTCTACGACCGCACGACACAAACCACTGAGCTGATTTCGATGAATGCGGCGGGGGTTGAGGGGGACAGTGGATCAAGAGAATCTGTTTTCTCTGCTGATGGTCGCTTTATTGCCTTTCAGTCGAGCGCTAGCAACTTAGTTGAGGATGATACGAACGGTAGGACAGATATTTTTGTTTACGCGCGTGACTTTGCAGAAGATATTCCAGATGTCGCACCTGTGTTGGGGACTGAAGGACAAACCGCTGAAAACAGAATTATCAACCTCACTCAGGTTGAAGCGCCGATGGTAACAGCTTCTATTGAGGTGGAGCGCAATGCTGGCTACAACAATACGATTGGGTTTTATACGGCTGAAGATGCAGCGGGCAGTGTGAAAGATCCGCTAACGGGGAACGTGCTCAGCCCTGAAGATGTGGGCTATGCGAAAGCTGCGATCGCTCAACGCATAGACATGACGCTCACAGGTACCAACGGAGAACTCACCACCTACACCACCCAAATAGCAACTGGTAGCTTGCTCTCTACTTTTATTGTCTCTAATGGGACGATAGATGCCCTGCTAGATGCGGATACGTTGAACGATCCAGCGGTGTTCTTTAGTCAGCTCGGGGCGAATAGCGATCGCGCAGAGCACGTTCGGTTGCTGGCTGACAATACCTTCGGCTACGAAGACATTATCGGCGGTGGCGATATGGACTTTGACGACATGATTGTGAAAGTCTCTTTTGTCTAGCTTTCTAGCTGGTTTTCTGGGCTATCTTTCTGGACTCGCTTGAATCCAGTCAATTTCTAGCTGGAACTCGCCTTCTTTTTTGTCTGCAATCAAAAATCCGACCCGCTCTATTGCGGTTGGGTTAAGTGTGGGCGCGTCTGAAACAATGCGCCCGCGAAAGACGGGTTCAAACGCTGAAAATGGAAATTGAACCTGCTGCCATTCTCCGGCTGTTGTTTCAAACTCAGCTCGATAGGAAATATTGTCGGCATCCGCTGTTTGCACGCGAAGCTGATAGCGCCGACCGTCACCTTTCACCCGCAGGCTTAGCCCCGTGGCCTGCGACAAATCAATGTCTCTAACGTTTCGACGCACCGAGCTAAAGCCACCGTTGTTTTCTAGCGACAATGTGCCGCTAAAAATGGCGGTGTTTTGCTCGGTGAAGCTGATGGTGCCTTGAGAGATGCCGCCCATTACGGTGTCGTCTATGTTGCGCCAGCGATCGCGCTCAGCTTCCGAGTTTGTAAAGTCAGTGACTGTATACGGTTCAAATTCGCTTGGGTTCACTTGAGTTAGATTCATGTCTTTAGTTTGAGCGATCGCCTCTGGGTTCTTTTCGGCCTCAGCCACTGCATTTTGTGAGGATTTCATCGCAAAATTAAACCAGCCCAGTGCGGCAAACAGCGCGATCGCCGCTAAAGTCTTCAGCGCTACTTTCATCATTTTCAACAGCCTATGCCTCGACCAGTGCAGAAGTATCCAAGTCACTCATCCCTTCAAAAAAACGGATGAGTCGCTGCTTTATAGTTTCTACGCCCCCTGCAACATTAGACTCAATATTCAAAGGCAGCACCGGATCGTGCAGCGATAGCCGCAGCAAAAACCAGCCGTCTTCAGCTGAGGCCTCACACGCCACGCGCACGCCCTCATAGTTATCAGGCACGATTTCCCAGTCACTTTGCGCCCTCACAAAATCCTCCAGCGCACCGATCACGAGGTTGCCATGAGTCTTAAAATCTTCAGCCAAAATCTTCAGCCGATACTCCTCACTCTCAGCAGGCTCTTTAAGCTGCCCAATCAAATCTGTGAGCACCTTGCCCGACTGCTTCGCGCTGGCTAATTCCACCAGTAGCTTACTCACCAAGTAGGCCCCGTCGTCTAAAAAGTAATTCTCCTTCATCGCCCCGTGCCCAGAAGTCTCAATCGCTAGCCACGATTCTTCACCCGCCTCATCAAGCCGCACCGACTCATTAATGACGTTCTTGTACCCTCGCTTAAACCGGTGGTGTCTGCCGCCCAGGCCAGTAATAAATTCAGCCAAACCATCAGACGTAATCGAGTCAGTCACAATCGTAGAGCCGGGATGCTCTCGTAAAACCACTGCCGAAATGAGCGCAATTAGCTTGTTACGATTTAGCTCATTCCCCTCAGGGTCTACGGCTGCTGAACGGTCTACATCGGTATCAAAAATAATGCCAAAGTCCGCCTGGTTTTTCAGTACAGCCTGAGTGATTGCCGCCATCGCTTCGGCATTTTCTGGATTGGGAACATGGTTTGGAAACGTCCCGTCTGGCTCTAAAAACTGACTGCCGCTCGTGTTTGCGCCCAAAGGTGCTAGCACCTTACTTGCATAAAATCCGCCCGCACCATTTCCAGCATCTACAACAATATGCAGTCCTTTTAACGGCTCTTTGTAGTGTTCAGGATGGTTTACCGCCTCACGCACCATGTTCACCAGCCCTGCTGAATAAACAGAGATAAAGTCTTTTGGCATTATCTCTCCTTTTGTCGCGGCGGTTAAAAAGTTGTCTTGACTTGCTAAAGATAGAATCGCAGTGATATCAGGTTTGTTGAGTCCACCTTTGGCAGTAAAAAATTTGAGGCCGTTACGGTTGAAAGGAAGATGGCTGGCAGTAAGCATAATACCGCCGTCGCAACGATAGCCTTCGGTGATGGTGCTCATGAACATGGCGGGTGTAGAGGCGATCGCACAGTCATACACCGTCGCCCCCAAGTCCATCATCCCTTCAGCGAGCCCCGCCATCAGCGCTGGCCCCGATATCCGGCTGTCGCGCCCAACGGCTACCACCAGCTCACTGGCCCCTTTCTCCAATAAGCCAGCCAGCCAGGTTACGAACCCTTGCCCTAGCTTATAGGCAATTTCCGGCGTCAGGTTCACCGCCTCACCCGGCACGCCCTCTATCGCCACCCCCCGAATATCCGAGCCATTTTGCAGCCGCTGCCATTCACTCGACAGTTCTACAGTCATCCTTTTTTCCTTATAAAAATTACAGAGCTATCTACAATCACGCTTGCACTTGTCAGGTAGTGTACCGTCCAGCGACAGGCGGCAATACCACTTTTTGCCTCACTCAAACTTAGGCGAGCTTAGCGGCACAGTTTCAATCAGGGGGCAAATGTCTCCGGGTTTTGGGCGTGGCTGAGAAGAGGCCCATCTGTCTCGATACTGTATCAAGCTGCCCTTAAAAGATTGCATCTCCCGAATTTGAGACGCAAGCTGCTCTATTTTTTCTTGCAGCAGTGACTGCACCAGGTCGCACGGTACGTTGCCCTGATGGTGGATGGTGAGTATTTGGCGAATGTCTTCGAGTGAGAAGCCCAGCGACTGCGCTTTTTTGATGAAATGAACCTGCCCGATGGCTGAGGGCGGATAGTAGCGATAGCCGTTTTCGCCACGCATGGCTTTGAGCAGGCCTAGTTCCTCGTAGTAGCGCAGCGCACCGACGGCCACGTCCGTTTGCCTGGAAACCTGACCAATCTTTAACCGCTTGGCACTTTGTGCTTTGGTAATATCCACCGTATTGCGCTCTCTTGACAAACCCCTAGATGTCTTCCTAACTATAGGGTTTATGCCAGCAAACAGCTAAGGATCGAGGATTAAATAGTTGAGTCAATTTGGTCGGGATGAGCCAAAGCGGTGTAGTTCCATTTTGGCAAGACATTATCGAAAACAATTTGAATGCTGGCTTTAAGTTCATCAGTGGCTTTCTTGCCCGTCTCATAGACAGCCCAATGTCTGTGACACAGAACTTGATACGATGGAAAAACAAGCGGAAGATGTCGCTTCTGCGCCTTAGTTTGAGCCTAGGTCTAGGCACGCGTCTTGACGAGTTCTTGACGTTTTTATAGCACTATAGCTTTGGTCAATTTATTCAAAATCATTTAAAAAAATTAGAGGAACGTTCTGTTGAAACGTCGAACATTGTTTTCACTTGGTTTGGGAACGCTCGGAATTGCGGTAGGGCAGCGCTACATGCCTACTAGGCTTCCAAACCTTTCTGCCGAAGGGATAGGAAGTTCGCTCTCTGGAGAAAGATTGCCCGCGAACGATGTTCTGCTTGAGTTTGCAGCCGCAGGCGATGTGGGCACGGGCAAACGCGGCCAGTATCGTGTGGCTAAAGCAATGGCACAGCGCTGGCAGAATTCTCCTTATGCTCTGGCGCTGCTAGCGGGTGACAACATTTATGAAAATGGTGAAATTGAAAAGGTCAACCAGGTTTTTGAAAAGCCCTACGCCGAGCTGCTGCAAAATGGCGTTCGGTTCTATGCGGTGCTGGGCAATCACGACTTTCGCAGTCGTCAGGGCGAAGACGAAATCGCCTACCCTGGCTACAATATGGCCTCGCGATACTATACGTTTACCCAGTCGTCTGTTCAGTTTTTTGGGCTAGATACTAACCAGGCCTACATTGAAGGCAAAGCTGGAAAAACGCTTTGGCAGGCGCAGCTTCAGTGGCTAGAAACAGAACTGAAGCGATCGCCCGCCCGATGGAAAGTCGTATTTGCCCATCATCCTATCTACTCATCAGGCGCTCACGGCTCCGATCTCAATCTGGCTAAAGATCTGTCTTCTCTTTTTGCTCAATACGGCGTGCAGCTATACATCAACGGTCACGATCACCACTACGAAAGAACAGAGTCTATCGACGGCACGACCTATATCACCGTAGGCAACGGTGCCAAGCTACGTCGCGTCGGTCGCTCAGGCTGGACGGCTTTTGCTAGCTCTCAGCTAGGATTTACAACCTTTAGCGTACTTGCTAACGACATATTGGTGCGGGCCATTGACACCCACAGCGCTGTCTACGACGAGGCCTTGATCGCGTAAGGCTCACTTGTTGATTGCAAAGGTCGTTCTCATTTATATGCGCTTCAATGTAGTCAGTGCATAAAAAATCAGATACAGCCTCCTATATGTTTCAAGCTTCCGACTATCAAAACTTACTCCAACAGCTCGAAACGTTTTTCGCCGATTCGGCCAGAGATCGCCCCGTAGCCGAGCCCTTAAGCCCAGAGGCGCTGCGCGATCGCCTCTCTCTATCCCTGCCAGCTGAGGGCAAACCGCTTAATGCACTAGCGCCCGATATTGCCAGCTACCTAACCCACGCGGTAAAAACAGCGCATCCCAGCTACTTCAATCAGCTGTGGGGCGGCTTCAGTGCGGCCTGCTTTATGGGCGATATGCTCACGAGTGCCACGAATACCTCTATGTATACGCATGAGGTCGCGCCGGTTGCCACGCTGATTGAAAAAACGCTAATTGCCAAAATGGGCGAGCTGATTGGCTTTGAAAACCCTGAAGGTCAGTTTACGACTGGGGGCAGCAACGGAAATTTGATGGCGATCGCGATCGCTCGACATCAGGCTATGCCACACCTCAAAAAAGAAGGCACCACAGGCGCACCCAAGCTTGTTGCCTTTGTGTCTGAAGAAGCCCACTATTCCTTTACTAAGGCCGCTCAGCTTTTGGGCTTGGGCTCAGCTCAGCTGTGGAAAGTGCCCGTAGATGAGCAGGGGGCGATGATTCCTGCGGCTCTAGAGTCTTTGATTGTGTTAGCGCGATCGCAAGGTGCAAAGCCTTTCTTTGTCGCTGGTACAGCCGCCACGACCGTTCGAGGTGCGTACGATCCGTTTGCAAAAATTGCGCCTATCGCCAAAAGAGAAGGACTTTGGTTTCATATAGACGGCGCTTGGGGCGCGAGCGTGCTCATGAGCCAGCAGCATCGTCATCGGATGGCGGGCGCTCATTTGGCCGATTCGGTGGTATGGGATGCGCACAAAATGATGGGGATGACCCTAATGTGTTCCATGCTGATTGTGAAACAGCGCGGCATGATGATGAGCGCATTTTCAGCAGACGATACGGACTATCTGTTCCATTCTGCGACTGAAGCACCTACGGACTTAGGGCCACAGACCATTCACTGCGGGCGGCGCGTGGACGCGGTTAAGCTATGGCTGGCTTGGCAGCACCTGGGCGATCGCGGCTGGGAAACGCTAATAGATCGCTACTTCGCGATCGCAGCTGAGGCTGAAGCTTTAATTAACACGTCTGATTCGCTGGCGATGGTTTTCCCTCGGCAGTCGGTCAATATCTGCTTTCAGTGCGTGCCAAGCAGGCAAAGCCAGGATGCTAATGCGCTGACGCTTCAGGTACGAGATGTGCTGATGCAAAAGGGTTTAGCGATGGTGAACTATGCTGAACTGAACGGTCAGGCCTTCTTTCGGCTGGTGATTTGTAACAACCAAACGCAGCTGGCAGATATTGAGGCGCTGTTGAAGAATATCGAGGCGATCGCCCTTCAGATAGAAGAGAACTCAGCAAAAGAGAACATATCTCAGCGGCTCACTCGCGAAGGTGCCATTCAATGACAAAACCAGTCAAAAAGTCAGTAGCGACGCTGGACTTAACGGCGCTATTTCGTCAGCTCATCTGCTATCGCAACAGCACTCCCGATAGTCATCAGCTTGGCCCTTGGCTACAGCAACAGCTTGCAGGCCATCCCTTTCCAAATCTCACCCATCTTCCCTTTAGCCCTGCGGGCTATACGCGTAACTGTGTTGCAAAAGAGGTGGCTTCGCCGGAAGAATCATCTGAAGAGATGGCCGAAGCAACGTTTGAGGCTTTCGTCATGCGTTGGGATGGGCAGGTAAAAACATCAGTCCACGGCCATCCCAAATTCTCTTTTTACTACGTGATTAGCGGCCTGTATGAGATAGATCGATTTGTTCTATCTAATAACAAGTTGGAAGGAGCTGGAACTCAACGATTTCACGCTACAGACACAACTTGGTTTTCAGGACAGTCGCAGCAATATGATAATTGGATTCATCGAGTGAGGTGCCTAGAGCCCGGACTGACGTTTCACGTATATTCAGATGATGCGCAAAAGGGCGTGGTATTTGCCTAAAAAGCATTAAACTCAGGCGTCACAATCCGCGATTCATTCGCTTCAATGTAGTCCCAAATCAACCGGCATACCGGGCGCTTCTGCCCTATGTTGCAGTGCTCGTGCAAGTCAACATAGGGTAAAAAGTTGTACTCATTAAAAGCGCCGCCAGTCTCCGACAGCGGGCGAGAGATATCTACGCTCAGCACATCAAAGCCAACGGTAAGCGTAGAGAACTGACGCGAGAATTCAATGCACTTTTGAATCATGTCAGGATGCAGCGCTTCTGTGCAATCTATATAGTCTGAGCCCGTTGAGGCGGTGATTTTTTCCTGTAGGTAGAAGCGCTCCCCAAAGGGTAGAACAGTTTGCAGGGTGTAGCCCGACTGCTGCAAGAGTCTGCGGCTGGTGTCGGCAGCTTTCACCATAGCGCAAGCCCGATCGGGTGAAAGAACAGGCGTTTTCTGTAGCTGGGCGACGAGCGATCGCACGCTCGCTGGATACGCGCCTATAGAATCATCTACCGAGGCTTTAGTAGGGACTGAAAAAGCTGTTGAAAACATATCAAATCGTACCTTGCGATCGCACTCTTCCGACAGTTGCGGTCGATTTGAACTGAGACGTATCGAATTCATGAGAAGGCCGCTGCGCATAGCTTAGTAGCCAGTCAATGTTATCGGCGTAAAACGCGCCGCTTTTCTTTTATAGCCAATTTTGAACACGCCACGTTCCCCGCAGCTGTTGGCCTGCTTGGCTACGATGGTTGAAAAGTCAGGCCTTGCTAGGGTCTGATTTTTTTGCTGGAAACACGCTGAAGAAGGCACTCAGAAGCGATCTAATGCGAGCAACATTAAGTAACTTTGGGAAAATATGAATCCGAAGTCCTACGCACTACCGTAATGAGCTAGTAGGTGGTCATACTTGTTTATGCCCTGTGGATTACACATGGGTACGCGGCGTTTTTACTGCGCACTAAAGCTATCTACAGCGGTGCATTCGGGCATTCCCGATACTTAAAGGCAAACATAATATTTATGAAAATAATTAGATTGAGGCAGCTGGCTGCCATATCAGGCGTTAGCTTGCTGCTATCCGCCGGAGCTGTGAGGGCCGCTACTTTTAACGAAACTGACGATGCAGGCTCAACTCTGGGGCAAGCAGCTTCAATCGTGTCTGATCAAATGTCACCCTTGACGTCTATTACAGGCGCCCTTGCAGGAGATTCTGACCTGTTTGAAATTTTTCTGACAGGCGGACAAACCTTTTCAGCGACAACAAGCAGTGCCGATACTGCACAAATCTCTATTGACGCCCTGCTAGGTATTCCAACGAATCTAGTGGTCGATCCGAAACTATTTTTATTCGATGCTTTGGGCAACGGTGTTTATGCCAATGACGATCGGTTCGGATCAACCCAGCCAGCGCTGCTCTCCAGCGGGTTTTCACCAGTTGAGGCAGGTACTTACTTTCTGGGCATTGCGGGTACGGGGTTAGAAGCTGTCAGTGAAAATGGACAAATTTTTCCTAGCGAGCCGTTTGACCAGGAGGTGGGGCCAACTGGCGCAGGAGGTGGTTCGCCTTTGATTGGGTTTGAGGGCGATCGCACCAACTCATTCGGTAAGTACACCATCGCGCTAACGGGCGCTCAAACGATTGCGGCTACAGTCGTCAATCCGCCAGATCCTAGTGCTCGCGTTCCTGAACCCGCGACCGCACTAGGACTCATGGCCGTGGGCGCTGGTCTGCTATTGTCACAACGCGGCCAGTCTACAGAAAAGTCAGCCGATTAATCTTCCAGTCAGCTGACGAACAAAACAATTATCCATTCACAAATAACAACTATGAACAACAAATTCTTCTCTTTGAACCTCAAGAAAGCACTCAGCGTAGGCGGCTTACTCATTGGCCTAATGGCTGTCGCAGGAACCGCCACGATGGTCAACGCTTCTGATCATGACGACGGCGAAACCGAAATCAAAGGGCGAAATCTGAACCTGACTGACTTGTACGTATTCCGTGAAGCCGACCAAAACCCCAGCGCATCGGCTGATGACTTGGTATTCATTATGAACACCAATCCACGCTCCATCGCCAGACAGCAGTACTACTTCAGCACTAAGGCTCGATATGAGTTTATGGTGACTCGCATTGCCGACAATGACGCCGCAGCGACAGGCGTTGCTGATGTCACCCTGCGATTTGAGTTCTCAGAACCCGACTCCAACAATCAACAGTCATACACAATGACAATGATCGACGGTAGCAACACTAGCACCGTTACAGGTAAAACAACGCCTTTAAACAACGATCCGGCTGTCAACTCAGCAGACGTTAACGGATCAACCGTAAAAGTGTTCGCAGGCCTGCGAGAAGATCCTTTCTTCTTTGACGTAGAACAGTTCTTTAGAGTTCGCGCTGGCGCATTGGGTATTGGCCCAGCCGTAGGATTTCGCGATCCGTCTGAAGCAGTGGACTTTGCAGCGGGCTACAACGTGAATGCGATCGCTGTTCAAGTTCCCATCGCGCTTCTCAAAGGCGGCACCGAAACCACCACCTTCGACGTATGGCAAACCATCTCTACCGGCAGCGGCAAAAGCTTCAACCAGGTTGAGCGACTAGCGCGTCCGGCAGTCAACGAAGGCTTGGTATTTACCAACGGCTTTTTGAATACGCTCAACAGCGTTGGCCCTGATTTTGAAGCTGCTGTGCTAGCCGGACAGGAGCCTGCTGCCTCTGCGGCTGCGCCTATCGTGGGCGAAGTTCAGCGCACGCTAATGGCACTGGGCAACGATGAAGCGAGAACTGGTGCTTTAATTGGCGCTTTTCTCCCTGATGTGATGCGAATTGATACCACTGAGGCCAGCGGCTACGGCAACGCCTTGAATGCAAAAGGTAGCCCTATTCGAGGTCGCTTGCTAGAAGACGACGTAATTGACATCACGCTTTCTGTGCTCACAGATGGCGCTATCAAGGGTGATAACGTTTCGTACGAAGGCACACCGGGCAACCCTTCTCAAGGCCACGACCCGCTAATCTCAGACTTTCCATACCTAGCACCTGCTAACTAAACACAACCTAGAACGAGACTTAAAACACGCTAACTGTTTTAAGTCTCGTTTTTGCTCACCTAAAGACGCTTGCCATGCAGCTTATTCCTTCAAGTCAACCTCTTTCCAAGCGCTGGAAAATCGCTAGCACGCTTTTACTAGGGATTCTTTCAGGTACTGTTTTATTAGCAGCTACACCGCCTAGTCAAAGGCTAATCTCAGAATCGCAGTCCGCTTACGAATATCCTTTTTCTCTCGCTTTAAAAGCTAACGGTCAGCAGACGATAGAAAGTGAAATATCCTTTTATCAGGGCCGCGTTCAACAGAATCCAACCGATGGCTTGGATCGCGCGGCACTGGCCGGAGCCTACCTGAAAATGGGTCGGGCGACGGGAGCTGGTGACTGGTACTCGCTAGCAGAGCAGGAAGCTGAGCAGTCACTGGCTAACTTGCCCTTTGAAAATAACGCGGCTGTAATGGTGCTCGCTGAAATTGCGCAGGCCGAACACGAGTTTGCAAAAGCGCTAAGTTTGGTAGAGCCGCTGTCTGGAGAGAAACCGCTGACGGTGGTGGCGACTTCAAACCTGGCGATGGGACAGCTTGCAGAGGCAGAGGCGGCGGCAAATGCGCTGGTGGAATTTGTGCCTTCTCTTGGTAGCTTAAGTTTACGGGGTGTGGTTCGCAAAGCAACAGGCGATCGCACTGGTGCCATGCAGGATTTTGAACAGGCGATCGCAGCCGAAGAACCGAACGAACAGCGAGGCTCCGCCCAAATTAGAACGTTTTTAGGAGACCTCTACGCCGAACAAGGCAACCCTGAGCAGGCCAAGCCGCTATACCAAGAAGCCTTAGAGATTGTGCCTGACTATCCCTTAGCGCTATTGCACCTAGCCGAGCTAGAAACTCGCTTAGGAAACTACCGAGCTGCAAAACAGCACTATACGCGCATCAGTAACCTTCCCTCATTAGACGATGTGGGCTTGCAGGGTATTGCTCGAGTGAAGTCCTTACAAGGCGAGTCCGCTGAAGCTGAATGGCAGGGCGCTGAGGCCTATCTACGAGAGAATATGGACGGCAGCGCTTTGAGCCACCGACGCGATCTGGCCCATCTATTGCTTGAACGCGGACGTGACGAGGATATAGATGAGGCGATCGCGCTTATGCAAACCGAGCTGAACAACCGGCGTGATGCTGGCACGCTTGATCTAATGGCCTGGGCACTCTCTCGCACGGGTCGCTACTCAGAAGCTCAGGCCTTTGTTGGCGAGGCGCTTGAGCAGGGCGTCAAAGATGCAGGCATTTTCTATCGAGCTGCTGACATTGAAACTGCGCTCAACAACTCAGCTCAGGCCGAAGCGTACATTCGTTTAGCAAAAGCAGTCGATCCGACCTTTGGTCAACAGACCCGGCAAAGACTAGGGCTAGTCGCGCTGCCGTAAGTAGTGGCAACGTTCGCTCTACTCAACCACCCCTCGCTACAATAAAAATATCTCAACGCCCAGCTATATTTTTAGGTGAGTTATGACTACGCTGCAAAAGCCGAAAGTTGAACCCGTTACTTTAGAGATTCCGGCGCTTTCCCGTCATGCTATAGACGAGCTATATAACTTCTTGCAGTATCTACAGTTCAAACACCGAGTAGATCTTGAGCCTGCTATCGAAGCGATTGAAGATGAGATAGACGTCTACGATGCGGATATCGCTTTGCAAGAACCTGGAGAAGCTGTGACTTGGGAGAGCCTGAAAGAGGAGCTAGGGCTGTAGTGAGCTATCAAATCATCTTTGAGCCTGCTGCTGAAAGGCAGCTTAAGAAGCTGTCGCCAGATGTTCAGAAGAGCTTAAAGCCGCTTATTGATAGTTTATCAACAGACCCTAGACCGTCTGGATGTAAGAAGCTCAAGGGTAGGCAAAATCAGTACCGCGTGCGTACGGGTAACTACCGTGTTGTTTACGTCATTCGAGACACTTCGCTAGTTGTAAGCGTTGTTAGTTTGGGCCACAGAAAAGGCGCTTATTAAGACTTTTGGTTTATGCGGCTGTGGGTTGAGTCAACATACTCATAACTTCATCTTGGTAGTTTTGAAAGTTCGGATTTTGACGAGTCGTTGCCGTACGATCGCCACCCAGATCAACCACTAGCTCAGACCTAATCGTTCCAGGTCGAGCCGTCATCACATAGATTCGCTGTGATAGAAAAACGGCCTCTCTCACGTCATGCGTAATCATCAAAATGCTAGTGCCTGTCCGGTTCCATAGCTCTAGTAAAAACTGCTGCATGGTTTCTTTGGTTTGCACGTCTAAGGCACCAAAAGGCTCGTCCATTAATAGAATTTTAGGCTGGTTAGTGAGGGCGCGAGCGATCGCAACTCTTTGCTTCATCCCACCCGACAATTGCTTTGGTAATACCTGAGAAAACTCACTTAGGCCCACCATTTCCAAATAGTACGACGCCTGCTCTCGTCTCTCTTTTCTTCCAATCCCCTGTAGCTTCAGTCCAAACTCCACATTGCGCTGCACGCTCATCCACGGGTACAGCGTATAGTTCTGAAACACCATGCCTCTATCAGCACCAGGGCCAGTCACCAGCTGTTGCTCTACTCGAATCTCTCCCGATGTCGGCTGTTCTAGTCCTGCCACCAGCCGCAGCAAAGTAGACTTTCCCGAACCAGAGGCACCCACTACGCACACAAACTCTCCTTTCTCAATGTGTAGGCTTAGATCCTTTAGGGCTAGCATTGGGCCTTCAGAGGTTAAGAACTGTTTGTGTAAGCCAGAAACTTCTAGATACATAAGAGTGAAAATAAATTTGCAAATAAGCTAATCGACAGCCCACTTGCAGGTCGCTCTTAAAAGCCAGCGCAAAGAGAGATCGATTAAAAAGCCAATGACGCCAAGCACAATTAAATAAGCAAAAATAGTGTCCGTATCGAAGAAGCGCCGAGCTAAAGCAATACGTTTACCAAGTCCTTCATTCGCGGCAATGAGTTCGGCAATGACCACGAGGTTCCAGGCCGCTGCCATGTTGACACGAAAGGCATCAATGATTTTGGGTAGGACGTAGGGCGCGATAACTTGTAAGAGGGCTTGCTTGCGATCGCCCCCCAACGTGTAAGTTGCCTCTAGCAAATGTTTGGGCACAAACTTCACTGCATCCATAATCATCAGCGTATTGAAGAAGATCACGCCAATAAAAATCAGCGTAATCTTAGGCGCTTCATCTACACCCAAATAAATAATGAGCAGTGGAATAAAAGCAGGCGCGGGCATATAGCGAACGATGCCAACAATCGGCTCAAAAATCGCGCGAACAGAGGCAAATGCGCCCATCGCAATGCCCAGCGGCACAGAAATAAGCACCGAAGCTAAAAAACCAGCGCCTACTCTAAAAATACTTGACTGAAGATCCGTCCAGAACAGGCCCTTATCGAACAGCTCCATAAAAGCCTCAACCACCTGATTTGGCGGTGGCAAAAACTTAGGATTCACCAGTCCCGTACTCGAAATTAGCCACCACAGTGTAAACGGCACCACCACAGAAAGAATGCGCAAGCTCCAGTCCATCCGAGCCGGAATTGGCTCACCCATTCTCCAGAATACTCTTGGCTTCAGGCTCGGTCTTGCCTGCTGCTGCAATCCTTGAATAGGCGGAGCCGTCTGAGCATATTGGTTACTGACCATATTAGTTGCTGATCATATTGGTTACTGGGCGTCTGCATAAGCCTGAACAAACTGATCGTCTAGAATAGTGCTCAAATCAGGGGCTTCAGGAATAAAGCCGACGCCAACCATAAATTCAGCCATTTCTTCGGCGGCAGCAGGCATATGCTTAATCTCTTCGCCATCGCTAAAGGCCTCAAGATTATCCTCTAGCGTAAACATGCGAGTGCCTGACTTCAGCTCCTGTAGCTCTTCTGTCGTGATAGCAGCGCGCTCTGCAATAATCTCATCAGCACGCTCTGGATTCTCTTCCATAAAGGCCAAAATATCGAACCAGGTGTTCACAATTGCCTGCACATCGTCTGGTCGCTCGTTAATGATCTTTTGACTCATGACGAGCAAGTCGGGAATCGCGCCTGGAAAATCGTTCGAGGTGATCAGCTCCTTACTGCCCTCACGCTCCAAAGCCGTAGACCAAAAAGGCGGAAACGCGCCAACCGCATCAACCTGACCAGCGGCAAAAGCAGCGGCAGCAGCACCGGTTTCTAACGGCACAATTTCAACGTCGTCTCTAGATAGACCCGCATCTTCTAGCGCCAGCGTCAGCAAAAAGTCATCCACGACACCCTCTTCTACGGCGACTTTCTTGCCTACCAAGTCTTCAACAGAGTTAATGTCTTCGGCAACAATAATTTTGTCGTTACCCGCAGAGTTGTCATTAACCAGTACGGCAACTTCACCGTTAATCGCATCGGCTGCAAAAGAGATGGTGTCGTTTAGCGTTTGACAGTTGCCGTCTAGCTGACCGGCGGCAAAAGCTTCCATCGATTCAATGTAGCCGTCAAACCACTTCATTTCGACGTTGACGCCGTTGGCCTCAAACAGACCTTCTTTCTCTGCGATCGCCCAAGGCCACCAGCCCGGCCAAGTGCTATAGCCGATCACAATCGTATCTCCGCTACTAGCACTGTCTCCTGATGAACCATCAGACGGACTGTCGCCCGCTGAGCCACAGCTAACAGTGATAAATACAGTGCAAAAGAAAGCTAAACAAAGCGAGAGGACTTGGCGTCTTTTCATAGTCTGAAAGGTAAAAAGCAAACGTTCAATGAATTTAAACAACAGCTGAACGTGGAGACTTTCCGAATCTAAACGAATGGCTTAGGCCTAGTCCATAAAGCACTCGTACACAGAGGAAGCGGTCTGTTTTGATCGGTTGCGCAACCGATAGGGGGCTTTGCGGCGGCGGCGGATAAACGGCTTGATTAAAAACAACATAGAGCAATCGGGGGCAAAAAGCAGTGTATGAGCAACGCTAAAGTACTTAGCGCTTAGTAGATGCCACACCTTAGGCAGTTCACGGCCCTCTTCAGCTTTGCTCAAGCTAATTGAAGAGCCAAACTCTAGTCAAACGTTTTATACAGCCTAAGCGAGTTAGCTTATGCGGGTTGTCGTGTGGCTTGTTTGTTGCAGAGTGCCGCGTGGCTTTCGACCCTCTGCCGTACCCAGTTATACCAATCGTTGAGGCCTTCGTCGGTCTTAGCCGATACCGGAATAATGGTTACTTCAGAGTTAAGCTGACGCACGTTCGCGATGATAGTTTCAACGCTGACATCAAGATGAGGGGCTAAATCCATCTTGGTAATCAGCAAGCAATCTGCTTCGCGGAACATAATCGGGTATTTAAGGGGCTTGTCTTCTCCTTCAGTAATGCTTAGCAAGGCAACTTTGGCATGTTCACCCACTTCAAACTCTGCGGGGCATACCAGGTTACCGACGTTCTCAACAAACACCAGATCAAAAGCTTCAGGGTTCTCCTCATGCTCCAACTGATGCAAGCCACCCGCCACCATTTTAGAGTCTAGGTGACACGATCTTCCCGTATTAATTGCGACAACGGGCGTGCCGCATTTACGCAGACGATCGGCGTCTAGCTGTGTGGTCATATCTCCTTCAATAACAGCCATTCGGAACACAGATTGTAGCGATCGCAACGTTTTCTCCAGTAGCTGCGTCTTCCCAGATCCAGGAGAACTCATCAAGTTCAGGCAGGTAATCCCCCACTCGTCGAACCGCTGACGATTCGCATCAGCCCCGTCCTGATTAGCATGTAGCAGATTCATCTCTAGCACTGCGTCAAACGTTTGATGCATACAAACCCCTCAAAAAGGCTAAAACAATACTTGCAGATCCCCTATGCAGATACTGCATAAGAGAACTCCACCCGGTCAATTTTCAACTCGCGACCCGATCGGATATCACCCATCGGCGCACCACAATCAGGACACGCATATTGCAGCCCTACGGTGGGCTGATATTCTTGAGCGCAGGCCTCACAGAAGGCCACCAAAGGAACCTCTTTAATCACCAGCTCCACCCCGTCTAAAAATGTTCCTTGCGTCTGCGCCGTAAACGCAAACTGAAGGCCCGCAGGCTCCACGCAGGTAAACTCTCCTACCGTCAGATGCACCTTCTCCACCGTTGGATGCCCTGGCTGCTCGGCCAGCCAATCTTTCACGGTAAAAATCAGCGCCTTCGTCATATCGGTCTCGTGCATAACAGGTCATTCCCAACCAACAGGTCACTCCCAACCGCTACCCAGTTCCATATTGGCCGTGTCGTTAATGTAGTCAGGCTTCTCACGCGGCAGCTGACCTGAGAGCACCAAATGCGCTAGCGTATCGCAAATCACTCTGGCGGCCATCAGCGAGGTCATATCGCTCACATCATAAGGCGGCGACACTTCAACAACTTCTAGCCCGCACACGTTCACCTTCTCCACAATCTTGCCGAGCAGATACAGAGCCTCACGCGGCAGCAAGCCACCGGGCTCAGGCCAGCCAGTACCTGGAACAAAACCCGCGTCAATGCAGTCAATATCGAAGCTGATATACACGCAGTCAGTGCCGTCAGTGGCTCGCTCTACAGCAAAGTCCACCGCAGCATCGAGGCCCATCTCGGTAATATCAGTCACCGTCAAAATGTTAGTTGCTCGCTCACGGCATACTTTCACACCAGGGCGAGGCACCTGCCAGCCACCAATCCCAAGCTGCACCAAGTTCTTAGCTGGCGCATTTTCCATGTTGGTAGCATGGAACCAGGGGCAGGTGTGCATTCGCTCGTCTAAGTCTGTCTCTTGCGTATCCACATGGCGATCAAAGTGAATGATGCCTACTTTTTTGTCGCCCAGGTGACGGCAGACGCCGCGCACGGTGGGGAAGCCAATAGAGTGATCCCCACCCAAAATGATGGGGAATGCGCCGGAGCTAAAGATGTGAGCGATGCCCTTAGAGATTTGGTCAAAAGACTTTTCATTGTTGGCAGGAATGGTGAAGATGTCGCCAACATCGCACATCGTAATTTGTTCTCTTAAGTCTACGCCTAGCTCGAAGTTGTAGGGCGTATAGAGCGCGGAGATCCGCCGAATGCCTTGAGGCCCAAAGCGTGTGCCTGGGCGATAAGTTGTTCCCGAGTCGTGAGGAACACCCACAATCGCAACATCGTACTCACCGACTTTGCGTACGTCTTCTTGGTACGGCGCTTTCATGAAGGTGGTAATACCTGCATAGTGAGGCAGCTCGCCGCGTGAAAAGGTGGGAATTGAGCGATCTTTAATGCTGGCGGCGGCTTCTAAGCCAAACTCTAAGCCTTTGTCTACTTCTTGTTGCCAGCCGGTGAGAGGCAGTCTGGCCTCTTTTTCTAAGGCATAGCTTGCTTCACTTTTCGGTGCACCGTCAGGACTTTGAAAGGTAGGCTGGTCGGTCATATTTGAAAACCTGTTATGTTTAAAAACCTTTAGAAGAAACCGTCAGTAGAAACCACGAGACATCAAGACAATACTAAAAATAGACCAGCAGCACAATTCGTAGAAGCCCTGTCGGCTACAACGAATTAGTACGAAACATTCAATACAAGAGTAGGCCGATAAAGGCAATATTTTTCCGCAGTTTTACTTACGCTGTGAGGCGCTTTGCCTACGCTGAGCACGTCCATTTTCTCAATATTCTGTGCTTTCTCTTCTCTATGGATGTTGTTTTTACACTGGCTCAGCAAATATATTGAAGGGCACTCATTTATTTGAACCGTTTCTCATGTTGCTTGAGCCCAGCCAAAGAACAAAACTCGATACGTCTAGCGATTCGCTGTTTTACAATTCACCACGATTCGTAACGCATGTTGACGAGGGCTTCATTTCTCAGTTAACTGAGCTTTATCGCGATCGCATTCCCCCAAACAGCCGCGTTCTCGACTTCATGAGCAGCTGGGTTTCACACTTGCCTACCGATATCTCTTACGCATATATCGAGGGTCACGGCCTAAATGAAGAAGAATTAGCGCGAAATAAGCAGCTAGACCATTACTTTGTTCAAAATTTGAATGAGAACCAAACGCTGCCGCTAGAGGATCGCTCTTTTGACGCGGTGGTGAACACGGTTTCTGTGCAGTACATCCAGTATCCTGAAAAGATTTTTGCCGAGGTGTACCGCGTGCTGAAGCCAGGTGGGATCGCAATTTTTAGCTTTTCGAATCGGATGTTTTATGAGAAGGCGATCGCAGCTTGGCGAGACAATAGCGAAGCCAGCCGAGTGACACTGGTAAAACAGTATTTCGAGGCTATTCCTGGGTTTGGCAATATCGAGACGGTGGTTAAAAAGTCAGAAGTCCCTGCCATTATGCAAATGATGGGGCTAGGTGGCGGCGATCCATTTTATGCCGTGATTGCTGAGAGAATGGAGCCGCTTGTTAAGGCATAGATAGATGAGAAGGCCGTTCAAGTTGTGATGATTAAGGATTCCATTTCTGCTTGCAGGTCTTTGGTAAGCTGCGCGATCGCCCGTCGTCTTTTCCCTTTATAGTCCGTCAGCCGCTGCGTCACCTCAATCGGCTGCCCCACCGTTACAATTGCCTTTTGCTTTCCTAGCGCTGGCCGCGCCACCGTCCGCCCTTTAATCTTGGCAATCATGTCGCGCAGCAGCACTGCGGTTTCTGCAAAGCGATCGGCGCTGGGATGATCTTTCACGTAGCATCCGGTTACGGCCACAAAGCTCTCAACCAAGCGCATATGCCACATTCTTAAGTCAGCCTCTTCTGCAATCCGATTCGCTAAGCCCAGCTCTACCGGAGAAAGATCTGGCGTATCCTCACGAAAAATGCGATCCCAGCCCGCTTGTTCTAGCTTGCGACAGCGATCAATCATGCTCCCTTTAGGCTTGAGATTGAAGTAGCGCTCAGCAACTTGCAGCGACTCGTCCATAAGATTTTTTAAGCGATCGCCCAGCAGAACGTTCGGCTCATTCCCTCCCTCACAAGCATCCACACCTTCACAGGCAGCCTCATCAAAACTCGCCCCGTAGAACGACTTGTAATAGTCTTCCATCAGCGTCAGCAGGTGTTCTGCTAGCCGGTACAATCGCACATAAAGCCCCGCGTGCCGCTGCTCATCTATACCTGCAAACATCTGACGCAGCGCGCGCTTCTCTGCTGCATCCGGCTCACCTATGCCGCTATCTGCTTCCATCTCATCAATCAGCTTACCTAGCTGCGCCCAAGGCTCCTCCACATAGCGATACTGAATCCCTATCGGCAAAATCACCACCAACTCATCCCGCTTGGCCGCCTTCAAATCTTCCGCACACCAAAACGCCAGCTGAGCGATTCCAGGCTCTAGCGGGCTAATAATCTCGTTATGTCCGTTATTCCCACCCTCTGGAGCCACCGCCAGCGGAAACTGCCCGTTCAACAGCAATTCTCTCGCCGTCTTCAGCGCCATCAAATCTAGCTTGCCGCGCTGAATCGGCACGCCCCCTAGCTGGGCAAATACCCACCGCAGATAACTTCCAGCCCACAACGGAATACCGCGATCGTAAATAAAATGAGAATGTGCCGTGCCTATTTTCAGCCCCATTTCTCTAGCCGTTCTTGGCAGCGCCTGCCATAGCAAATGGCTCAGCACATAGGGGTCGTTCGCATTGGGATGACGAAAAGCCAGCATTACCCTGGTTCTACCCTTCTCAAATTCTTGATACAGCGTCGCTAGCGTCTCAACATTTTGCGCCTCAACGTCTGCAATATTTGTTTGCCGCGCTATCCACACTGGCATCAGCGGCTTCATCGCTCGCCTAACGCAGCCACTGTAACTCGGCGGAATAAAATCGAGAGCAGGCTGAGCGCGATTAGTGACAGAAGACATGAATTCACAAAGAAGCAAGCGATAAAAACCAGTGACGAATCAATCATCAGATGTGATCTTTATATCAGCTTGCCCTGATTGATTACGGACTGGCTGTTTCAATTCACCGATCGGCTCATACGTTGCAAATCATCCCCTTTGGTACTGCATGCTCCCTGGCAGTTGCGTTACCAGCCCTAGTAGCTCCAGCTGTGTCAGCGCGCCTAGCACTAAACCTGTATCCACCTGCGAAAACTGCACAATTTGGTCAAGCAACACAGGCTCAATCGGCACCGCTTCTAGGACTTGACTCAGCAAAGGGGGGAGATCGGGAGTAGCCAGATTGGCCTTTTGTGCGATCGCTCCGGCCTCAGATAAGATCTCTGTTTCTGCGATCGCTTCCGTCTCGGCAGCAGCCCCCAATACTTTTCTCGCATCACCCGCTGAGGGCAAATTTCCTACTGTTGTAGGCAAAGCACCCGGCAAAATGGTCTCTACCGCCGGTATTTGGCTCAAGGCATCCACCAAGCTCTCCTCACCCAAAATCATCTGAGCCCCTTGGCTGATAATGTTTAAGCACCCTTCTCCTTGAGCGCTATCGAGGCCACAAGGCAGCGCATATACTTCCCGGCAATAATCATTTGCCAGCCGCGACGTAATCAGCGCCCCCGATCTAGCGGGAGCCTCCGTCACCAAAATTGCCCGACTCAGCCCCGCGATAATCCGATTACGCTGCGGAAAATGCTTCTTATCTGGCCCCGTCCCATCTGGATATTCACTCACCACCAGCCCCGTCTCTACAACCTGCTGATACAGCCCAACATTCCACCTCGGATAAACCATATCCACACCGGTGCCCAACACAGCAACCGTCAGACCACGCTGCTGCAAACAGCTCGTGTGCGCGTCCGTATCAATCCCTGCTGCTAGCCCTGAAATAATCACCGCGCCATTTTTAGTGAGCCGAGCACTCAATCGCTGTGTCCACCTTTTGCCATAGCTGGAAGGCCGACGCGTTCCCACAATGCCCACGGTCAGAGCGTTTGGCACGTCATTTAGCCGTAGCGCACCTCGGTAATAAAGCAGCGGTGGCGGATCGTTGATGGCAAATAGCAGCGCCGGATAGTCAGGATCAGCGGGTGTCCAAAAAGCCTTATTTTCTTGCTCATGCTGAGCCAGCAGTTCTTCAGGATTAAGCTTTCGCCGCTGCGACACAATCTTCTCAGCACTCAGCAGTCCGATGCCGTCTACCGTCAGCAGATCCCCTGCTGACGCCTGCCAAGCCTCAGCCAAAGCCCCAAAGTGCTCCCACAAATGCTTAATCGTGACCGGCCCTACGCCCTTAATCTGCGACCACGCTAGCCAATATGCTCTTTCAGTCGCCAACTTGCCGCCCTACCGCGCACCATCAAAATTTAGAGTGCCCAGTGCGAAAAGCTGTAAAATCAACTCGACTGACAGAACCTGTAGGAGCGAGCCTGTGGCTGATCTCAAAGCACTGATTTTCGACGTAGACGGCACCCTAGCAGAAACTGAGCGCGACGGGCATCGGCCTGCATTCAACCAGGCGTTTGCTGATAATGGTCTCGATTGGAACTGGTCAGAGGAGCGCTACGGGGAACTGTTAGAAGTCTCGGGTGGGAAGGAGCGCATGAAGGCCTACGTGCAGCAGTCAAAGCCTGACTTCGTACTGCCTAACGGATTTACAGATATTACCGAGTTCATTAAGCACCTGCACGCGGCTAAAACGCAGTACTACAAGCAGTTTGCTCAGGAAGGAAGGATTCCGCTAAGGCCTGGGGTGGAGCGGCTGCTGAATGAGGCTAGGGAAAAGGGGATTCGGTTAGCGATCGCTACCACGACGACTCCCGCTAACGTCCAAGCCCTTCTCGAAAATACGCTCGGCCCGCAAAGCCTTGACTGGTTTGAGGTCATCGCCGCAGGCGACATGGTACCTCACAAAAAGCCCGCTCCCGATATCTTTGAATACGCCCTAGAGCACCTAAATTTGCCGCCTGAGCACTGCCTAGGCTTTGAAGACACTAATAACGGCCTCCTCTCAGCCACTCAAACAGGCCTCAAAACAATCGTCACCGTTAACGACTACACTCGCCAACAAGACTTCGCTAAGGCCACCCTAGTGATTAGTGACTTTGGTGAACCTAGTGCCCCTTTTGAGATAATTTCAGGAGAGGTCGAAGATGCTAAATACTTTGATATCGCACTAGCGAAATCGATATGTGAGGCTTAGATCGTAGCGAGATAGGCCTGCCAAGCTTGCCAAAAGATGAAAATAGAGAGCACAATTAGCATCGCTCTAAATAGCTGAGTGACCACAGCGTCGCTCAGCTTAGGTAGAAAGCGCGTGCTTACCTGTACGCCAATTAGTCCCCCCGCACCCAAAATTAGGCCTGCAACAAAGTTGATGTTGCCCTTAAGCGCGTGCCCAGAAATTGCGGCAACAGACGTGATCACAATGACACCTAGGCTTGTACGGATTGCTGTTTTGATTTGTTCTCCCAGCAATAAAATCTGCATTGGAACTAAAATTACGCCACCACCCACGCCAAATAGACCTGCCATAAACCCTGCCGTCGCCCCGGTGACAATCCGAGCCGTTATTGGGTGGATAGCTGGGCCTGTTGTAGCCGTTCGACCCTCTCTAAACTGCGCCGTGCGAATCACACGTTTTTTCAGTGAAACCAAATACAGGTTGCTAACGAGTAGCAGACCAAAGCCGAACAGCAACAGGTAAGGGCGAACGTAGTCAGCAGCAAAGGCACCTGCAAAAGCCGTTAGGACAGCAGGCGCGCCCAGTAGCAAAATCTGCCTGACATTAAGAAATCCCATTCGCCAGTTTTGCAAGCTACCTGCACTAGAGGTCACTAAAATCGCCAGCGAACTCGTTGCGGTGGCCTGCACCGGCAAAAAGCCAAGCTGAATCAGCACAGGCACCAGCAAAGTCCCGCCACCAATTCCCAAAAAACCAGCTAGCACCCCTGAAACTAAGCCAGCCAACGACAAAAAAACAACATCGCTAGGCGTCACACTTTCACCTGAAAATAAACCAAAAGACCTTCGCGTCCTTTCTTTAAGACAAAATCGGAGCCAGGTCTATGTACTCTTCAATCGTAGTCGCTAAGCTGTTCAACATACTGTCGCGCTGCTCACGATAGTTCGCAATTCCAGTGGGCATAGACTTTAGACCCCGCTGCTGTCGCAAGCGATTCAACCAGGCTCTACGCCAAGGCCCGTTGTCAAAAATACCGTGCAAATAAGTGCCCCACACGGACTGCGCTTCGTCCACGATGCCCAGACTACGATCGTCAAAAATAGGCATGAACAAAGGTGCGTTCTCTTCTTCGCCGCCAGTCGGCATCACTAGCTGCGTGCGACCCTGATGGATTTCATATCCCACCACTGGCAGCCCTTCTTGAGGATATTTGGAAGTTACCGTACGCTGCCGAGCCACCTTTTGCTGCGTAATGACAGTGCGCAAGGGCAACAAACCTAAACCGTTAAAGCGGCCTTCTTGCCCCTCTAGCCCTTCTGGATCTGCTAGCATTTGGCCCATAATTTGAAAGCCGCCACAGATGCCAATTACAGTTCCGCCCGCTGCTGCGTAGTTACTAATCGCCTCAGCCATGCCGGTTTGCTGAAGCACAAGCAGATCAGCAATCGTCGTCTTTGTACCCGGTATAATCACCGCGTCTGGATAGCCGAGATCGTCAGTTGGCGTCAGGTACTTCACATTCACAGAAGGCTCAGCTTCTAATGAGTCAAAGTCAGTAAAGTTAGAGATCCGAGGCAAGCGAATTACCGCAACCGTAATTTCAGCTTGCGACTTCACAGCAGGTCTCTCTAATAGAGAAAGAGAATCTTCTGCGGGAAAGGCCTCATTAATCCAAGGAATTACGCCAATCACTGGGATGCCGGTGCGCTCTTCTAACCAGTCAATCCCTGGCTGCAAGATAGATCGCTGCCCCCTAAATTTGTTAATAACGATGCCTTTAATCAGCGCTCTTTCTTCTGGCTCAAGCAGCTCCAGCGTGCCAACGATGTGAGCAAATACGCCGCCACGATCAATGTCTGCAATTAGTATCGTGGGCGACTTGAGGTAGCTAGCAATCCGCATGTTGGCCAGATCGCGATGTTTGAGATTGATTTCCGCTGGAGAGCCCGCACCTTCGCAAATGATGAGATCAAACTCTTGACTCAAGCGCGCAAGGCTTTCTTGAATCGCCTGCCAGCCAGTACTAAAAAATTCTTCGTAATACTTTTGTGCCGTTGTCGTGCCAATAGGACGGCCTTTTAAGATGACTTGAGAGGTACTATCGCCTTGAGGCTTTAGCAGTATTGGATTCATTTCTGCCTGTGGCGGCACACCTGCGGCCCACGCCTGCACAGCCTGCGCATAGCCAATCTCCGCACCCGTCGTGCTTACGTACGAGTTTAAGGCCATATTTTGCCCTTTAAACGGTGAAACTCGCCAGCCGCGACGGCTCAAAATACGGCACAGAGCAGCCACCAGCATGGATTTACCTGCGTGCGAGGTTGTCCCCACCACCATTATTGACTTCACCACTGGCTGCTCCCCACAATGTCTGTACCCACTTCACATTACCCAAAGTTGGTCGAGTATGAAGCAAAAAAAGTTGATGGAACCATAAAGTTCCTGTACAAACCCCTAAAGAGTTAGCAGTCATTTGTCTAAGCGGACTCTCAGCAAGCTGTGGGGCTATTGTAAAAACTCACAAATTTTACATTAGCCAGTCGGGTATGCGGAGCCGTCGAACCATCGCATTTTTTATATAGTCCATCAGGCTTGCTCGCTTGTCCGGACAACCTTGCAATTGCCACCGTTCTACAATCTGCCGACCCAGTGGCGTCAGCCTGAAGCTGTCGGTCAAGCCCTGACCATCCACCTCGCGGCGCAAAATTCCCACATCCACCAGCCACATTAGCTCCCTTTCTGCGGCCACTTCCGACAAAGGCTGTTGCGTATAGCCTTTCAGCGCACCGCTGTCTTCTGCAATGGCAAGCACGCTCACGCTAGTCACTCTCATTGCGGCCAGCAGCTTCACATAAAAAGGAGAACATCGCACCGCTCGCTCAGCTCGGCGAACAGCTTCAGTTGAGTACTGCAAGGCTTTGTTCTTATACCCTGCATCACCAGTCTGCGGCCGGTTGATCATGTCTTCTACAATATAGAGCTGTCTGTTTACCCTAGCGCAGTTTGCTCTATACACTTGCAGCACCAGTGCTTTAGACTTGCTAGCGCTTCAGACCTTTCAGTGAGCAAACCTTTTAGCGTTTCAGAGACTCAATATTTGCCTGTGCCTTCCGAGGGCGCACCTGCTTATACTTTTCTACCAGCACTAATCCGACAAAAGGCATCCCTTCAATCAGGTAGCGACGCCACAGTCTTCTGGGCTCACTGACTAAGCGGTACAGCCACTCTAGCCCTAGCTCACTCACATATTTAGGTGCTCTAGGCTTGCAGCCCGCTTCAAAATCTACCACCGCTCCAACTGCCATAAAAATATCTACATTAGGCAGATGATCGCGATAGGCGGCAATCCACTTTTCCTGTTTAGGCGCGCCTAAGCAAACAACCAGCACGTTGGCAGGCGAGGCCTCTATAAGCTCAATGATTTTGGCACACTCTTCTGGATCGGAGTCAAACCCATAAGGCGGCGAATATTCACCCACCACAATTTGACGGCCAATACGCTGGTTAATTCGACTCTGTGCTTCTTTAGCAATACCTTCTCTGCCACCGAGCAGAAATATCTTAATGGCTTCGTTGTGCTTGTGGTAGTCGCAAAACCAGGGAAATAGGTCTGCACCAGAAAGCTTCGCCTTGAGAGGCTTTCCGAGGAATTTAGAGGCATACATCAAAATCTGGCTGTCGCAGATTTTGAAGTCCGCTTTTTGATACACCGATACAAAGTCTGGATCGCGTCGCAGTTTCATAAGGTGATCCACGTTGGGCGTGAATACAACACCTCTTTGCAGGTTGGAGAGCAGTTCTTGCTTGGAAAAGTTATCGAAGTCCATGCCAAACAAATCCACCTTAGAAGGCAGCGTAGTTGCGGCAACGGTGTTTAGGGTCAGGCTTTCTTGAGGGGATAGAAGCATGGTGCCGGGACTGTTTTGGGTGGGCGATCGCAAATCAATTACCTCCTGATGCTCAGGACTTGCCCCATAGGCCACAACGAGCGTGGCATCCTCTGAGGGCATGGTTTCTGATAGTGGGTTTAGGTCAGTATCGATTTGGGTCATGTTCGAGATAAGGCCCTTTCAGGAGGCGAAGTAGAATAGCGAGCGTCAAAAACTTGGGGAACAAACAAGCCGTGAGCAGATGCCCTAGCAAAAAATATGAGGAAACGGGCTCTATATAAAGTCAGTACTTTCACTGACACACATAGGGAGACGTGGTGATTTTTATGGAAGTTCCAATTCAACGAATAAAGTCGATGGGCTTTAACGTATCTTGATGTAAGCCTCAAACCCAGATACAAAAAGCGGTCTAGACATCGACTTAGGATGCTTAGACCGCTTATGCAGATATAGAGTAAGGATTAAGTAATGCTGGCGAGCACGATTTACTACCGGCTCAATGGTAGATTTCTGCCTTCGTTAGAAAAAGTGCTCGAAGGAAATCTAGCTTTGCAAAACCTACTCAGGCTTGCTCTGCCAAATTGATAGCTAACTCAGATAAGCTGGACTTAAATAACTGGGGTGCTAGGATTCGAACCTAGGAATGTCGAGACCAAAACCCGATGCCTTACCACTTGGCGACACCCCAACGCTTTCGCCTAGATATTGTAGCACCGGCTATGCGGTTTGCAAACGACCGATTGAAAAGATATTTTCGATATATCTTTCAGGCAAGAAGCGGCGTGATTTATCTGGCCTATTTGACCGTCCTACTGACTTGCCTACCGGCCTGCTAGAGAGCGGCCTCGCCAAGTCCAGCCCCATCCAGTTTCGGTTTTTATCAACGAGGTCAGAGCGATCGCACTTACCACTGCCCCACCTAGCCAGCCCAGCCACAAATATCGCCACGGCTGCTCAATCACATCACTTGCGGCAACTCGCATATATAGCTGAGCGGCAACTGCGATCGCACTCATCACAAATGCTGCGCCAGACGCCGAAGCACCGAAAAATAAGCCTGTAGAACCGATCGCTAGCCCTAGCCACGGCACCACAAATAGCAGCGCGATCGCCCCAGCAGAAAAGAACGTCTTCACAACATTTCGCCCCCCTGCTAAATGAAAGTTCTTCGTCCACCCCTCCCACAAATCGCCAAACGACTGATACATTCTCACGCTGGCTGCATCTAAACCCAGCACATAGCGAAGCGTCAGGCCGTTAGATTTGATTTCGTGGGCTAGGGCAAAGTCCTCCACCGGATTTGAGGCAACTGATTCATGTCCGCCGATTTTGTCGTAGGCAGCACGGCGAAACAGCATAAATGGCCCTGCCGCCGCAGATTTGTCTGGCTTATCAGAATCGTTAACGCCTTCAAAGCTGAAACCAACTGCAATTAGCAGCGCAAATAGGGGCTGCACGACCCACTCTGAAAAACAGCCGTAGAGAATTCTAGGCGCGCAGCTGAGAAGGTCAGTATCATAGGCTTTTGCGTTAGAGAGGGTTTGTGAGATCGCCCTCTTACTCAACCGCACATCGGCATCTAAAAACAATATATACTCACCCGTCGCTCGCTTCGCAGCCTGCGTGCACGCCCAGTTCTTACCCAGCCAAAGTCGCTCTGTCGGACGAGGAGGCACCGTAAACACCTCCAGCCGGTCATCTTTTACAGCAATCTGCTCAGCTAAAGCTTGCGTATCGTCACTAGATTCATCGTCGGCCACAATCACCTGTAAATTGGCGCTTGCTGGTAGCTCGTTACTTAGCAGTGCTTCCAAACAGCCCACAATATTGACCGCTTCGTTGTAGGCCGGAATAATCACGCTGATGCTCGGTAAGCTATCGGGCATCTTCACCAGCGGATCTAGTCTAGGAGCGCTCCGAATAGACGACTGAAATCGCCGATGAAACTCAGCGTTCGCCACGAAGCTTGCAAAGATAACCGCCAGCAGCCACAGCCACGGATCGCTAAATGACACAACGCCTAATCGTGAAAAAACGGACTCGAATAGCGCCTGCGTCATAAAATCTTCTCTTTTTAAGTCAAAATCAACCCTATTTTAGGGCTTTAGTCGCGCCAGCCCTGGCCTAAACTATTGATTATGTTTCTCCAGCATCTCCATCTCCAAAATTTTCGTAACTACAGCAGCCAGTCTGTCGCGTTCACTGCGCCTAAAACGATTTTGTTAGGAGACAATGCCCAGGGGAAATCCAATCTATTAGAGGCGGTGGAGCTGCTGGCTACGCTAAAGTCTCACCGCACGAGCCGCGATCGCGATCTAGTCAAAGAGACCGAAGCCACGGGCCATATCAAAGCTCAGCTCCAAAAAGATCTAGGTCTTAGCGAACTCAACTTAGTCCTCAGAAACGGTGGACGCCGTGCGGCAATCATTAACGGTGAAGTCCTTAAGCGACAGCAAGATTTCTTAGGCAATCTCAACGCCGTTCAGTTCTCCAGCCTAGATATTGACTTAGTTCGCGGCGGCCCTGGCGGTCGCCGTATTTGGATCGACACGCTTCTTACTCAGTTAGAGCCGGTCTATGCCTACATTTTGCAGCAGTACAACCAGGTTCTAAAGCAGCGCAACGCCTTCATCAAGCAGCAGACAGCAGATGATACAGACAAATCAGCGGCGTCTAGTCAGATAGCGTCTGATCAAATTGCGATTTGGGATGCGCAGCTAGCCACAGCAGGAACTCGGGTCATTCGGCGGCGATCGCGCGTCCTCAACCGTCTCATTCCAATCGCGCAATCCTGGCACCAGTCCATCAGCGGCGACACCGAAAAACTCGTCATCGAATATCAGCCAAACGTCCCGCTTACCGAAGACAACCCGGCAACTATTCAACAGGCTTTCTTAGAGAAAATTCAGTCTCGTGCCGTCGCAGAATACCATCAGCGAACTTCATTGGTTGGCCCGCACCGCGACGATATAGACTTTGCCATCAACCAAACACCTGCTCGCCAATACGGCTCTCAAGGCCAGCAGCGCACGCTCGTTCTTTCTCTAAAGCTTGCCGAGCTAGAACTCATCGAAGCCGTTATCGGTGAGCCACCCCTGCTCCTACTCGATGATGTCTTAGCCGAACTCGACCTCAAACGTCAAAATCAGCTTTTAGAAACCATTCAAGATCGGTTCCAAACGCTAATTACCACCACTCATCTCGGCGCTTTCGATTCTCAATGGTTGAAAGAATCTCAGATCCTGACGGTGAGTGGTGGCGCACTTATTACACAGTGAAAAAGCGATAGTGGAAAAAAGCGATCGCCGCTACGCCATCTTGCCTAACGTTCGATCTAGTAGTGTCAAGGCTTCATCAACATCCGCCTCAGTCACAATCAAAGGCGGCACGAGTCGCACAACTTTTTTGCCAGCTGGAATCACCAATAGACCTTCTTCTAAAGCAGACTTTACAACGTCAAGTGCAGCTGTTCCTTCTTTGAGAACTAGGCCGTTGATGAGCCCCCAGCCACGTACGCCAGTGCATAGTGAAGGGTATTTTTTAGCGATCACCCCCAACCCTTTTCTAAGCTGCTTGCCGCGCGATCGCACATTCTTCAGCACCGATTCAGCCTCCAGCGTCTGACACACCTTCAGCGCCACACCACACACAAACGGATTTCCACCGAACGTACTGCCATGCTCGCCCGCTTTGAGCACATCACAGCGGCTCTTCGTCAAAATCGCCCCGATGGGCACGCCGCCGCCTAAGCCCTTTGCCGAAGTAAAGACATCAGGCTCTACGCCCACCGTCTGATAGCCCCACAGATTACCGGTGCGGCCCATGCCAACCTGCACCTCATCTAGAATCAACAAAATGCCTTTCTCATCGCACAGCTTGCGAACCTGCTTGAAGTAGATCGGATTGCCTGGGCACACGCCTCCTTCACCCTGCATAGGCTCTAGCATGACAGCGGCAACCTGTCGCTGGTCAGCATCTAGCGTCTCAATCGCCGTGCGCAGTCCGTCAATATCGTTGTAGTCCACATAGTGAAAACCAGGCACCAGCGGATTGAAGTTCTTCTGGTACTTGGGCTGTCCGGTCGCCGTTACAGTGGCCAGCGTTCTACCGTGGAAACTAGCGTTCGCCGTAATAATAACGGGCGTCTCTATTCCCAGTTCCGTACGCCCATATTTGCGAGCGAGCTTAATCGCACCTTCATTTGCCTCCGCGCCTGAATTACAAAAGAACACGCGATCCGCACATGAGCGTTCGGTCAGCCACTGGGCCAAATCGCCTTGCTCAGGAATGTAATACAGATTAGAGACGTGATGCAGCTTCTTGATTTGAGTAGTCACGGCCTCTATCATCGCCGGATTCGCATGGCCCAGCGTGCAGGTCGCAATTCCTGCCACAAAGTCCAAATACTCACGCCCCGTAGAATCCCATACTCGGCAGCCTTCGCCTCGCTCCAAGGCAATCGGAAAGCGACCGTAGGTTGCCATCACGTGCTGATCGAAAACCTCTGGCTGAAAATCTGCTGAAGCCAGTTCAGCTTTCGTTGCAATAGAAGCGGTCTTTGAAGCGTCAGAAACCAGAATTGAAGAAACCATAAGGCGTTAGAAAACTAAATGAGAGGAGTACCTGAAACCTTGAGCAGTTTAGCGAGCGTCGCTCAACAATGTTGAGAAGTGTTAATTGTATCGCTCCGCTGAAAGGAAAACTGCTCACGCTTGTCAAAATAATGCGCAAATCTAGATTTTCCAAGCACCAATTTTCTCTAAACGTACCCTACCGATTTAAGCGTTTAACGTGCACTGCGGATACTTGCTGGCCCATAAAAAAGGCCAGCTTTATCACAAGCTGGCCTTTCTAAGGGTGTGTCGGTCGCATGGTAAAGACCGTTGTGTGTAGATGTTGCCGTTTCTGATATAGCTTTGTAAAAGCTACAGGCTACTTGCTAAGTAAGGCGATGAACCGGCATTAGCAACTTGAATGACAAAGCTCAAAGCGTGAGCTTCACCCTGTAAAGAAACTTCTAGGACGTAGTTCTTTTCAAGCGTTGGCTTGACCCAGATAAGATCTAAAGAACCAGGTTGCGATCGCACCGCCTGCTTCTCCACATCCCCACCGCACAGTCGCACCTGGCCACCCTCTGGCAGCACCGCAACCACACTCAACTGATCATTCTTATAGCCAACCGTCAGTTCTAACACCCCAACAGTCGTGACCCAGCTACGCTTTTCAAAAGGCCTATCGGCACTGACCGATAGGGTCAAAGCGCCTAATATTTCCTGCGCAGCCAGCATAGACAGAGCGACCTGCTGCTCAGGCATTGCAGAACTATAGCCACCGACTGCATTCGCGAGTTCTTGGATGATGACATCCTTGTCTGCATCTATGCTGGCACCACCAGAGCGGTAAGCCGGTACCAATACCATATTGGCAATAGGCTCCAACATATCAGCACTTTCTGGAAACAGATCTTCAACTGCTCGCACTAAGCGAACACCTTGCTTTATAGGCGAAGCGACAATTTCTTGGCACCGCGCAAACAAAGTATTCATCAGCGCAGCAGGCAGCAAACTTGGCACCTTGAGCGCGCTCACATGCGCGCTCCACAGTAGCGACTGGGTAGTCGCCGCCGCCGCCGCAGGTATGTAATCAGTCACCTCAGCAGGATACTCGCTGACTTCTGACTCCCAAGGGAAAAGAGGAGGATTGTTTTCGTACTCCGAGAGGAGACGTTGCTTTATCAAAGCTTGGAAACGTTCTTGCACAGCGTGGATTTCTCCGAAGTTAAACGACTGAGCCGTCTGAGAGCACGTATCGACTGGCGATACATCTCTCGAAGCCGCTGAAAAGCTAGGTTGCACAGCTCCTCGAAACAAATCCTCTCGGAAAATATCTTGGAGCAAGGCACTAGCACATGTAGATGGATAAGAGGACGATATTTCAGGAACTTCCTCAGACCCTTGTTGGTATGGAGGCTTCATAGACGTTGCATCAGACCCGACTTCGTAATCACTTACCTTGTTTGAATTGGCTTCTGATGTAGACCCATTTCCTGATGGTAGAGAAAATGTCGGGCCAGACGGATTGCAGGTGCTTCCTGGATAGGATTTGCCTACAAATGTCTGAAGAAGCCACAAGAGTAAGTTCCGAATGTAATCTGCATCATTCTTCATAGACGGATATGCCAGTCCGGATAGATCCAGAGTCTTCGCTTAAATATTCCGAATGTCCCAGGCCTGCTCTAACAGTTTAGACCACTGCTTCCGTAGCTGAGTCGGCGTTAGGTCGAGAGTTTTAGATATTTCTGAATCGTTCAGGCCCTGTTGCTTCAGCATAAGTATTTTAGCCTGAGTTTGATTGATTTTCGTCTGAAAATACTCCCATTGCTGAGGCGTCAAACCCAGATTCTTACCCAATTCTGCCCCAAGCCACTCATGAACTAGCTCCCAATTATGAGCGAATGAAAACTTCAGCAAGTGGTACTTAAATCGCTGCTGCAAGTAGTCCCTTTCACGAGGATCTATGCCTAAAATTGACTCAATTTCATGCGTTGGCAGATCTATCAGCCTCAAGCTGAAGTAGTCTGCGCAGTCTTTTTGCCCTTTCTCAACGAGGTAGTCCATCAGCTGCTCCACCACGCGCTCGCGCACGGTGCTCTCAAAGTCGCTGGTATCTTCACCCGTTGTGAGTTCTTCGCGCAGCCTTTGTAGAGGTGCGGTTCTAGGCTGCTCAGTGTCCCCTCCTTCTATGGCCTGCTGAATATCGATGGCCGTTTCGGGCGGTTGCTGCTTAGAAAACGTCTGCGTGCGTAAAATAATGAGCTGTTGGCTTCGGCCCCTGGAGAGCGGAATCCGTCGTTTGGCATAGCGCTCTGTAAACGCCATGTACTCGGCGAGTTCTAGTGAAGATCTCGGACGATATTCAGCCGCTACTTCATTTTCACGTCTAAAAGCGTTGATGCTCTCGACGTAAAAGTTCTGCAAGAAGTCTTCAATGAGCGAAACGCGAGCCTGATAGCTTGACTGCACCTGTGGCGGCGTCATGTACCGGTACACAATTGCGCTGAGGCTACTGTGTAGTTCTAAACGCCCTTTGGTTGAGCCAAAGTTGACGTAGCGTTTAATTTGCTTGAGCCGATGGTTGGCTAGCTCACTGGCCCAACCGTCCACGTCACCGGAATTTTGAATGCGTTGGCTTTCAGCGCAAATGCGCTGAACTTCTTCGGTAATTCGAGTCGCCACCTCTTGAGCATTGCGCTTTGAAGCGGGGGTTGCCTGACTCAGTTCTTGAAACAGTCGTTCAAAAAGCGTATCCACAGCTAATGACAATTAGTTCCCTGATGGTTGAAGCGTTACTAGGAGATTTGAAAATGCAGGTAATTTTCAGGATAGATAGTCAGTAGGCACCAAGTTGAGAATAGACAACTTAGCTGTGCTTCTAAACATTTCTGGCCCGAGATTCACAGAAGTATTAAGGTTGAGAGGTACAATCCTTGCACTTTCAATAACGAGTTTTTTGATTGCGCACCCCATAAGCAACGCTTAGCAACTGCAAGCGCACTGTTTCAGAGAAAATTATTTTCGGCAAACGTAAAATTTATGGATATCGACCAGCAGCTTCAAGATCTGATCGACGGAGCGCCCCCTGAGGCCGACCTGAAACAGGCGATTGAAACGGTTTCGCCTGTGATTCGTGCGATCGCCAAGCAGCTACAGCACGCCGAGTACTACATTTTGCAGTCCGTTAGCAAGCAATGGCTTCAGGCCACCGTCGCCCACAAAGACAACCCTGGCCAACCAAAGCGCGTCATCTACGCCTATCCGTCTCTAGCTGCTGCTGCCAGCGACAAACTCGCTAAAAGCAACCCCAGCCTGATGGCGCTACCCATTCCTGTCGCCAGACTTCTCTTTCAGCTACCTTCAGTCAGTCCAGTAGATAGCCTCATCTTTTTAGAAACAGACACTCGCGATCAGGCTATAGAGGTGAGACGCAGCGACCTCAAGGCTATGTTTCAAAGCCACCTGACGCAGAATATGCCAGCAGCAGCTCAGATGCCCTCACAGATTCCACCCGATATCGCATAGTTTAGTGAACCTAGTGAAAAGCAAAAATCCCGTTCGACTGTATATAGTCGAACGGGATTTTCAGGATCTGATGCTTTACTGTCTCAGTTAAGCGATTGGCAGCTTAAAGTGCGTGGTTAGAGATAATTTCAAACGCTAGAGCCACGATAATGCCCACCATCGCCAAGCGGCCATTCCAGAGCTCTGCGAAGGGTGTAAAGCCTAACCGAGGCTCGGGGCGATAGTAGCGGTTTGGATTTACGCCCAAAGTCTTACTCTCTAAAGCAGCCGTGGAACCTGAAGGCGCGATCTGATCTTTATTTTCCATAGCTAGTGCTTTATTTATCTTAATTAATGTCCTTAAAGAAAGTATACGCGATGATTCGATACATTGCTGTATCTTCAGGAACAAGTTAGGCGATCGCAAAAAAATACCCTGCAAAAGCTTATTTTGCAAGGGATCTAAAATTCTTAAATGCTGTTTCTCAAGCACTCACTAAGCACCCGACTGCCCAGTAGCTGTCACAGAGGAATCAGTCACAGAGGAATCAGTCATGGAGGGATCAGTCACAGAAGAATCAGCAACGGACATATCCGGAACATCTGTTGCGGGTTCATCTAGCAACGCCTCTACCGATTCACCCTCAGTTACGGCCGTCTTTGAGTCAGCCCTAGACGAATCTGCCGCCTCCACGACGCTTTCCTCTAGCTCATCATCATCTAGTCCGGTTCGATCAATATCTAAATGAGGATAACTGTCGCTATTATTGTCGGCCTCAAACCGTTTCAGCGCAGCTTCCGTTTCCTTCGCATCTAACGCGAGCGCTTCTGCTGGAGAAGCCAGCTCAATTTTTTCAGCTTCATCATCAGTGGCAATCGGCGAATCCGCCCCTCTCCCCAATGGACGAATTCGCCTAATAGGCAAATTGGCCGTAAGCGCAGTAACACGCTCATTGGTTGCCAGCGAAAACTCTAGAGACTCAAAGTCAACTTCGACATATCGAGAAACTACAGCAATGATTTCCTGACGCATCATCTCCAGGGTCTGAGGATCGAGCGCGAGCCTATCGTGTGCAAGCACAATTTGCAGCCGACGCTTTACGTCGTCCCGACTGTGGGGATCTTCGCTAGGGCCAAAAAGTCTCTCAAGGAGATTGCTGATTATAGGAATTGCCATATTGTTAGTCACCGTGATGTCGCTATTCTAAGTCGGCCTTCAGTTAGGTTTTTATTTAAAGCGAAATAAAAACCGAGACATTTACCCTCTAAATAGCCGCTTGAGCCTAGTAAAGAAACTTTCCTGAGGAATGCTTAAGTCCATAAGCGGAACCTTCTCACCCTGCAATCGCTGCGATACGTTCGTAAAGGCGATACCCGCTTGAGACAGCTTTTCGTCTAGTACTAAAGGCTCCCCTTTATTAGTCGAAACTATCACCTGTTCGTCATCCGGGATGACGCCCAAGAGGGGAATCGAAAGGATGCCCTGTACGTCTTTTACAGACATCATTTGCTCGGCAGCGACCATCGCGGGTCTCAGTCGATTGATGACCAGGCGTACAGCTTTAATGTCGTTGGCCTCTAGCAATCCGATTACTCGGTCAGCGTCTCTTACGGCAGAAATCTCTGGCGTGGTAACGATAATAGCTTCACGCGCAGCGGCAATGGAGTTACGGAAGCCCATTTCAATACCGGCTGGGCTGTCGATCAAAATAAAGTTATATACCTTAGTGAGCGCTTTAATCAGCCGCTTCATCTGCTCTGGCTTGATAGATTCTTTCGAGCGGTTTTGCGCAGCAGGTAATAAAGCAAGGTTCGGCTGTCGCTTGTCTTTAACCAGCGCCTGGTCTAATCGACACTCACCGGCTAGCACATCTAAAGCTGTATATACAATGCGATTTTCAAGACCTAACAGCAGGTCTAGGTTTCGTAAGCCAAAGTCAGCATCGACGACCGCAACGCGCTGTCCGGCTTTTGCTAAGGCCATTCCTAAGTTTGCGGTGCAGGTAGTTTTACCAACGCCTCCCTTTCCGGAGGTCATAACGATAATGCGGCTCATGTGCTCTCTTGGATATTCCTTGGGAAGGTCTCTAAGTTGATGTCTGGGTCGGCCCCTGAGGGACTAGCTCCGGAGTTAGCGATATCGGCCTGGGCGAATTCGGAGGCGATCGCAATCCGGATACCGTCAGGGCCAATATAAGCGACCTCTGGCTGATACTGCGCAGGCGGATCTTCAGGCGATCTGGCTACTTGATCAGCAATGCGTAGCTGTGTCGGCTGCATATGCAGAGCCATAATACGGCACTGACCGTTCCCACCGGCCCCCGCATGCACAACCCCGCGCAATCGTCCCCATATAAAGATGTCACCTTCCGCCACAACTGAGCTGCCAGGATTAGCATCCCCCAAAACGATCACCGTGCCGCGATGGCGCACTTCAACGCCAGAGCGCAGCGTGGTTTGTAGGTAAAGCGGTTCGTCCATCGCCTGACGAGAGGCTTCTTGCCCCTGTCCCAAATGACCTAGCATAGTCTGCTGCTCTACTGAGTATCCAGCCGTTGCTGCCGCCACCGCACTCTGCCTGCGGTTGGTATAGATTCTTTTGAGGGGGAGCTGAGCTTCGCTGAGAAGCGTATCTATTTCTTGGACTTGCTGAGCGTCTAGAAGGCGATCGCGTGCAATCAAATGAACAGGGGTGTGGGGCTGAAAAAAACGCTCTCCCCCGCTCAACCGACGCTTCAGCTGCTGTCTCAGCTCATCCCAGTGAACCGGATTGCGGCTTTTCTCAGGCGCAGGTGGTAACAGCAGCAGCAGCCGTCCTCGCTCGCTCTTAAACTGAACTTGTAAGTTGGGATTGCTTTCAGGCTTAGTCTGAACAGACTCCTCTTTAGCAGAAGCCGGATCAGGCTCAATTTCCAAAATAAAATTATTAAAGTCAGTACCATCAGCAGGCTGACCATTTTGCAGAGGCGAAAAATTTGAAATCATTTATCGACGCCTCCGACGCCATTATCAACCGAACATTCAAGACTCAAGCCTACAGATTAGGCCAAGTCAAAGGCCTTGGTCATCTTAGAACACTATTGCTTTATGGAGAACAGCGCGTGGTTGAATGTATCGGATTCATCAAAACATATTGATACCGTGCGGTTAGCGAACCATACGGAAAAGAAATCCTTTACGGCTTTAGCGCGGCCTGCACAACGAGCGTTGAGACTGCCTTTAGGCCGCGCTTCGAGCCTACACATAAAAGCTATTACCTCAAAAAACTTTAAATGAGTACCGTACACACTTAAAGAAAAGATAAATTCAATCCAAAATTTGATAAAGCTGGCCTACCGTGTAAGGTGCATGAATATCACTTGAGCACTCAATAAACCGCTAAACCAGCCGTTTTTGGGTGATAGGCCCCGAATTTTGAAAGATTCAAGTTTTTTGGCCTGCTGAACTTACAAGCATCCTTTGTAACCGCTGTCAGAGTGTATATATTGTCAATCGCTGCCCCCAGCAAAGTTCAACGTTGTCTCGCCTAACAGAGGTGTTATTGAATAATGGTTAACCGTAAAACGGCCTCAGCCCTCACCATAGCGGCGCTCCTTGCCTGCGCTATTCCAGCCAGGTCGGTGGCTGCCTCCATAATGGCTCCTATGCTTGCTCAAGCGGCACCTACGTTCGATGTACCCGATTCCGTTGCAAAAGGCACCAACGTTCGCGTCAGCAGCAGTTCTGACAATATAAATACCATCAGCGAAGCGTTAGGCAGAGGCTTCGAGAGCAAATACTCAGCCAAAGTAGCGGTTACTAACAAAGAGGCCAGCGCGGCGCTTCAAGACGTACTCAATGACAATGCTGACCTAGCTGCAATTAGCAGACCGCTCACGGCAGAAGAAGAAGCGAAAGGCCTGATTGCAGTGCCGGTTCGCCGCGAAAAGATTGCGATCGTTGTAGGAGAAGATAATCCTTTTGCACAGAGTATCACTGGCAGTCAATTTGCTCGGATATTTAGAGGCGAGATCAAAGATTGGTCTGAAGTGGGGGGAGAAGCTGGCCCTATCCGTGTCGTCGATCGCCCCGATACCAGTGAGACACGTCAAGCGCTTAAGCCCTATCCGGTATTTACAACAGCCGAATTCAAAACTGGCGATACGGCCACCCAGCTTAGCGAAGATACCACTGAGGCACTTGCCAAAGAAATTGGCGCGGACGGCATCGGCTACATCCTGGTAGGTCAGTTAGAAGGCCAATCAGCACTTAAAGCCATCGAGCTACACAAAACGCCCCCTAGCGATCCCCGCTATCCTTTCTCGCAGCCTTACTCTTTTGTCTACGCAGGAGGCGCTTCTCCAGCAGTCGCAGCCTTTTTAGGCTATGCCACTGGCACAGACGGACAAACGGCAATTGAAACAGCAGCGCTAACCGGCTACAGCGCAGCACCGGCTAACGAGGCTGGGACAGAAGCTGGAGCTAGTGATGAGGTAGAAACTCCCGACGGGACTGCTGGCGGAACGGCCGCTGAGTCTGCATCAGGGACACCAGAAGGCACTGTCATTGGTGGCGTTGGCAGCTTGAACGCTGATGGCAACTTAGTAGATACCGGCGGCAACTTGATTAGCCCTGAGGGTTATCTCATTGATGCCGATGGCAACTTTGTCGATGCTGACGGTGTGCTACTAGCAGAAGGTGCGGCGCCCATACCAGGTGTTGGGGTCGATATCACTAGCGGTATTGGGGAAACAGCGGATGGCATTACGACAACAGCAGGTGAAGCGGCTGATGGCGCTGACGGATTAGCAGCCAGTAGAGGTCGCTGGTGGTGGTTGCTGCTGCCGCTAGCCGGTTTAGGTCTGTTGATTTGGGCTGCGGGCAAGCGTGGCGCTGAAGAAGAAACTGGTTACAGTGCCAGCACAAGCGGCAAGGGAGACGATAGGATTCGCAGCTCCTTTAAAGGTGGCGATGTATCAACTCCCAAACCAGGTTCTGGCTTAGGCGCTTTAGAGACAGAAGGTATCACCACATCTGTAGGAAGAGTAGGTCAAGAAGGCGCTACTGGCATCAACGCTACTGGCATCAGCGCTACTGGCATCAGCGCCGTTGCCGGGGGAACAGCTTTAGCAGGGGGTGCCGCCGCCGCAGGTGCTGGTGTAGCTGGCCGTATGAAGAACAAAACGGGCGACGCCACGACCGGATCAGAGGGCGTTGAAGGCAGTGTTCAAGACGGTATTGGCGGGCTGAAAGGATCTACTAAAAGCGAGCTTGGCGACCTTCGCTCAAACGTTCCAGGAAACATTGACGGTGCTCGAACTAACCTTGAAGGGGCCGCTGAGAGTACAAAGGGCGACATAGTGAATGGAGAAAGCTGGCTAGATCGTGCTAAACAGCGCATCAACCAGGCAACCGACCAGGTGAAGGAGACAACTTCTGATATCAAGGACGACATCACAGATAACAATAAGTAGTAGTTGATTCAGCCGTTACTTGGCTATAGATGGGTATGACGATGATGGCTTGGTCTTTAACCCACGCTAAACTGCATACCCTCTTGCGATCGCAATGCCTGCTTCCTCATCACAGCCCCATTTTGATGGCTGTCTCCGGGGGGCAGGATTCTTTGTGTATGGCTCGCTTGCTTATAGATATCAGCCATAAGTGGCAGTGGTCGCTATCGCTAGTTCACTGCGATCACCGCTGGCGTGCCGATTCTGCTGAGAATGCGGCTTACGTTCTAAGCCTCGCTGAGAAATGGGGCATTCCTGCCTATATAGAAGTGGCGGATGTTCCTCTTAAAAGTGAGGCAGATGCTAGAGCGTGGCGGTATGGTGCGATCGCCAAAACTGCCAGACGGCAAAGCTGCGCCTATGTTGTCACAGGACATACCGCAAGCGATCGCGCAGAAACCGTCCTATACAACCTTATTAGGGGAACTGGCATCGACGGCATCAGTACCTTACCTTGGCAAAGGCCACTCGATGAGAATCAGCCCGATGTCACACTCGTTAGGCCACTCCTAAACTTTAATCGGCAAGAGACAGGTGAGTTTTGCCAGCAGCACAGCATTAAAGTTTGGGAAGATAGCAGTAACGCGAACCTTAAGTTTCGTCGGAATCGGATTCGTCTTGAGCTACTGCCTTATTTGCGCGAACACTTCAACCCTCAGGTGGAGCGATCGCTCTCACAAACCGCGGAAATTACAGCCGCAGACACGACTTATCTACAGGAACAAGCGAATAAGCTATACAGCCAGACGGTCACCGAAACTTTCAACCGCCTCACAAAAGGAGCTTCCACATGGGAAGTTCAAATTCAGCCACTCGTTCGTGCACCGCAGGCGCTACAGCGCCGCGTCATACGTCAGCTACTTCAGCGAGCGCTACCTCAACCGCCCAACTTTCAGCAGATAGAAAAATTTACTGCCTTGCTCAACGCACCTAACGGTAGCCGCACAGATACTTATCCAGGTCAACTGGTTGCTCAGGTGCGCAAGCCAAGCATTTGGCTTGAAACGCTCTCATAAAAGGCTGGTTTTATCTGAAAAGTTTACAAAACCAGAGTCAGATATCTATTCGTGAAGCACGAAAAATACGTAGATACATCCTATATGTACTGCCTCTCAAACTACCGCATGCATAGGCTTTCGACTGATATTACTCTTTAGCCACGGAAGCCTCACATGGCCCTAAAGAGCATCGCTTTAGCCCTTCATAATGTTTGCTTAACTTTACAAACTGCATCATTTGCGCTAATATTAGTTCATAGGCGAAGTTCATCTTTTTTGTGAGTTCCGCCTCGTACCTAACTAACGAAATAATAACTAATGACTACTACTCTACAAACACGCCAAAGCGCGTCGTTGTGGGAGCAGTTTTGTCAGTGGGTCACCAGCACCGAAAACCGCCTCTACGTAGGCTGGTTCGGCGTTCTGATGATTCCGACACTACTCGCTGCTACCGCCTGCTTCGTCATCGCATTCATCGCGGCTCCTCCTGTGGACATCGATGGCATCCGTGAGCCTGTTGCAGGTTCATTGATGTACGGCAACAACATCATCTCTGGTGCGGTTGTGCCTTCTTCTAACGCGATTGGCCTTCACTTCTACCCCATCTGGGAAGCTGCTTCACTTGATGAGTGGCTCTACAACGGTGGCCCTTACCAGCTGGTCATCTTTCACTTCCTCATCGGCGTTTTCTGCTACATGGGTCGTGAGTGGGAGCTATCCTACCGCCTCGGTATGCGTCCTTGGATCTGTGTTGCTTACTCTGCTCCAGTAGCAGCAGCAACCGCAGTCTTCTTGATCTATCCACTAGGTCAAGGTTCATTCTCTGACGGTATGCCTTTGGGTATCTCTGGTACATTCAACTTCATGTTGGTGTTCCAAGCTGAGCACAACATCCTGATGCACCCCTTCCACATGTTGGGAGTAGCTGGTGTATTCGGTGGTTCTTTGTTCTCTGCGATGCACGGTTCGCTCGTTACTTCTTCTCTTGTCAGAGAGACGACTGAAACTGAGTCACAGAACTACGGTTACAAGTTTGGTCAAGAAGAAGAGACTTACAACATCGTTGCAGCCCACGGCTACTTCGGTCGTTTGATCTTCCAATATGCATCATTCAACAACAGCCGCTCACTCCACTTCTTGTTGGGTGCATGGCCTGTTGTCGGCATCTGGTTTACCGCGCTTGGTATCTCCACGATGGCGTTCAACCTAAACGGTTTCAACTTCAACCAGTCCATCATCGACTCACAGGGTCGCGTGATTGGTTCATGGGCAGATGTACTGAACCGTGCCAACTTGGGTATGGAAGTAATGCACGAGCGCAATGCTCACAACTTCCCGCTTGACTTGGCCGCTGGCGAAGCAGCTCCTGTTGCTTTGACTGCGCCTTCTATCGCTGCGTAGTCATCATTAGATGATTGTTCATTGATAAGCAATGAAGCCCCCCGCACTCCCTCTTTTGATGGGACTGCGGGGGGCTTTTTGTTTGGGTTAATTTAGTAATAATTCTGTATCATCTATATAAAGAAAAGTAAATGTAACGGTTTCTATATTAATGAATCAAATAAAGGGCTATATCAGAGCGTGTGGTGGCCGGTTGATTATGGGGGGTGCGATCGCAACGATTTCACTATGCATTTGGTTATCTGGAAGCTTCGGCCATTTGCCTAGTGCGCTTGCTGCCAACTTACCGGCAACGCAGACGTTACTCGCTTACAACATCGATATGGGCATGGATGAAGCGAGAGGAGAGAAAACAATTGAGTACCACGGTGAGGATTTGCGCGAAATTGTAGAGCAAACGCTTCGCAATAACGTAAACCATCCTGAGAGTAAGGATACGGCCAAGAATTCCTATAAGCGAGAAAGTGCGCTAAACAACATTTTGCCCGAAAAGCGAAGTAGCGCTTTTTCTAAAAAGGAGCTTTCAAAGCTTCGTGAAACTAAGCATCCTAAAGATATTTTGAAGTAGACACTGATACCTAATAGCGAAAGCCCCTGTGCAGATCGTCAAGATTTACACAGGGGCTTTCGCTTAGTTATTGACCAGAAAAATTATAGAAGCGCTTCTTCTTGGTGAGTCTGAATCGTACAGTCAGACGTAGGATAAGCCACGCAAGTTAGCACGAAGCCAGCTTCGATTTGGTCTTCTTCTAAGAAAACCTGATCAGACTGGTCAACTGTGCCAGAGACGAGTTTACCGGTACAGCTTGAGCAGGAACCAGCTCGGCAGGATGCAGGTAGGTCAATACCCGCATCTTCAGCAGCTTCGATGATATAGGTGTCATCAGCACATTCGATCGTTTCGTTAATGCCTTCATCTTCATTGATGAGCGTGACTTTATAAGTCGCCATGGAAAGCCCTCTCTTAAAAATTGGTTTTGAAGCCTGAACTATTAGAGAAATAGTTAAGCTTCCTTAACAATACACCGAGGGCTGCGCGTGCGAAATAGGCCGTAGGTTGTGTGATGCAGACGGTAAGTCCACCGTAGGGCGATAGAATTAATAGCTGTTTGTGCCAACAGCTACTCTCAACCTGCGTAAAACCTATGGCGACTTCTGCTTGCTCACCTGAAGAGATTGCATCGGAGGGGCTGAAGCCCGATGAGTACGATGAGATTGTGAATCGGTTGGGTCGCCATCCGAACCGGGCCGAGCTAGGAATGTTCGGGGTGATGTGGTCAGAGCACTGCTGCTATAAGAACTCGCGAACTTTACTTAGTCAGTTTCCAACGGAAGGGCCTCGCGTATTGGTTGGCCCTGGCGAAAATGCAGGCGTTATTGATGTTGGTAACGGCATGCGAGTTGCCTTCAAAATCGAATCTCATAACCACCCGTCAGCCATCGAGCCGTTTCAAGGGGCTGCTACAGGCGTGGGTGGAATTTTGAGAGACATTTTCACGATGGGTGCGCGTCCTATTGCGGCGCTGAACTCTCTGCGTTTCGGCAACTTAGAAAACGCACGCACTCGACAAATTTTTACGGGTGTTGTCTCCGGCATCGCGCATTACGGTAACTGCTTTGGCGTGCCAACCGTCGGTGGCGAAGTTTTTTTTGACGAGGCCTACAGTGGCAATCCATTAGTGAATGCAATGGCCATTGGCCTGATGGAAATAGACGAAATTATGAAGTCGGGCGCGGTGGGGATTGGGAACCCGGTGCTGTATGTAGGTTCGACCACCGGGCGCGATGGGATGGGGGGCGCTAGTTTTGCCAGCGCGGAGCTAAGTGATGAGTCGGAGGCGAATCGGCCTGCGGTGCAGGTGGGCGATCCTTTCTTAGAAAAGTCTTTGGTTGAGGCTTGCTTGGAGGCATTTAAAACGGGTGGTGTGGCAGCAGCTCAGGACATGGGCGCGGCGGGCATTACGTGTTCTACAGCAGAGATGGCGGCGAATGGCGGCGTGGGAATTGAGCTGGATCTTGATTTGATTCCTGAGCGAGAGCCGGGGATGGTGCCTTATGAGTATTTGCTTTCGGAGTCTCAAGAAAGAATGCTGTTTGTGGCACACAAAGGGCGCGAGCAGGAGCTGATTGAAATATTTCATCGCTGGGGACTGCAAGCAGTAGTAGCAGGGTCGGTGATTGAAGAGCCGATTGTGCGAATTCTGTTTGAAGGGGGCGTTGCTGCTGAGATTCCAGCGACGGCACTATCGGACAATACGCCGATTTATAAGCATGAGCTGATGGCTGAGCCACCTGAGTATGCGCAGACGGCCTGGGCTTGGCAGGAGAGTTCTTTGCCAGAAGCGACGACTGAGGGCGTGGGCGGCAAATCTTGGAACGCAGTGGTGATGGAGCTACTGGCAACGCCAACGATTGCGTCTAAGCGGTGGGTATACCGGCAGTATGACCATCAGGTGCAAAACAATACAGTGCTGATGCCGGGTGGGGCTGATGCTGCGGTGATTCGGTTGAGGTCACAAATCAAGCCTGATCCAGAGGCTAATGCTGGGCTGGCAGCTACCGTAGACTGCAATGCTCGCCATGTGTATCTCAATCCTTATGAAGGGGCGATCGCAGCTGTTGCTGAAGCCGCTCGAAACCTAAGCTGCGTGGGCGCAGAGCCAGTAGCTGTGACCGACAATCTCAATTTCGGCAGTCCTGAAAAACCGATTGGCTACTGGCAGCTGGCAGAAGCGTGCCGAGGATTGGCCGAGGGCTGCCGAAAGTTTGCAACGCCTGTCACAGGTGGCAACGTGTCGCTCTACAACGAAACGCTCGATAGCTCAGGAAAGCCACAGCCTATCTATCCAACGCCCGTGGTTGGAATGGTTGGCTTAATACCTGACTTAACCAAGGTATGCGGACAGGCGTTTCAAAATGAAGGCGATTTGATCTATCTGCTAGGTGTTGGCACTGACAGTACAGGCGATGGCACCGTTACGCTTGGCGGCTCTGAATATCTCAAGCTGATTCATCAGATGGTGGCAGGGCAGCCGCCCAAGGTGGATATAGCGCTGGAGCTGAAAGTGCAGGCAGCTTGCCGTCATGGCATTCGTGAGAGATGGATTCAGTCGGCCCATGATTGCTCGGAAGGAGGATTGGCGATCGCCTTAGCAGAATCCTGCATTAGCGGCCAAAAAGGCGCAGCCATCACCTTTACACAAAGCCCACTCAGACTAGATACAATGCTATTTGGTGAGGGGGGTGCGCGTATCGTTGTCTCGGTTTCACCCGACGATAAAGACGGTTGGGAGCGCTACTGTCAAACTCACCTAAGTGATATTCAGCTGATTGGAACGGTTGGAGCGGTTGACGGAACGCTTTCGATCAACCAGCTTGTTTCTTTGTCTGTGCCACAGGCTGCAAATCAGTGGGAGAGTGCAATTGAAAGAGCGATCGCTCAAGATAGCCAGAAAACAGTATAAAAGAGCACATTTACCTACTGCGGCATAAGCAGTCAGCGCTACGGAGAATGGTAGGATTTCATAGAGAAGTTTAACAAAACATTAAGCTTGCTTTGTTAAAGGAAATTACTTGAACGGTTGCATTGGAGTTTTAATCGAGCATGTATCAGTCACCCGATTCTGCTGTGAATGTTGAGCTATCTGGTGAAACAGCGGCTTCTATGCGCCCCGATAAACCTGAAGAAGCCTGTGGTGTATTTGGCGTGCACGCACCTGGTGAAGATGTCGCGACGCTGACTTACTTCGGTCTGTATGCGCTACAGCATCGAGGTCAAGAGTCGGCAGGCATCGCCTCTTTTGACCAAGGCAAGGTGCACGAGCGCAAGGGTATGGGCTTGGTTTCACAGGTCTTTAGCGACGAGATGCTAAAGGATATTCCGGGGCAGTGGGCAGTAGGACATACGCGCTACTCCACCACAGGATCTAGCCACGTGGCCAATGCTCAGCCTGCGGTACTAGAAACTCGCTTAGGAGATCTAGCACTTGCTCACAATGGCAATATTGTGAACGTGCATAGCTTGAGAACAGCGCTGCTTGAGCGAGAGAACTACTGCTTGCGGACGACTTCAGATTCTGAGCTGATTGCGTTTGCGATGATGGAAGCGATAAATGATGGCAAGGGTTGGGTAGACGGGGCGATCGCTGCCTTCAAACGCTGCGAAGGAGCCTTTAGCTTAGTCATCGGCACCCCTGAAGGTATTGTGGCCGCTCGCGATCCGCACGGCATTAGGCCATTGGTACTCGGCTATATCGGCACTGAAGAACCCGCAGCGAACGGGAATGGTTACGAAGCCGGTAAGTTTGTCGTCGCTTCAGAGACCTGTGGGCTCGATATTGTAGGCGCGACTTACCTACGAGATGTCGCGCCTGGTGAGCTGGTCTGGCTTGATGACAACGGTGTGAAATCTGTACAGTGGGCCGCTCATACAGACCGCAAGCTGTGCGTATTTGAAATGATTTACTTCGCCAGACCCGACAGCGTGGTTCATGGTGAGAGTTTGTATAGCTATCGCAAGCGAATTGGACATCGCCTTGCTCAAGAGTCTCCAGCAGATGTGGACTTAATTATGGCTGTACCAGATTCAGGCATCCCAGCTGCGATTGGCTACTCAGAAGCCTCCGGAATTCCCTATGCAGAAGGGTTAATTAAGAACCGCTATGTGGGACGCACCTTCATTCAGCCGACGCAGGCAATGCGTGAAGTCGGCATTCGGATGAAGCTAAACCCAATGCGCGATGTCCTCGAAGGCAAGCGAATTTTGATCGTGGATGACTCAATTGTGAGAGGCACAACGAGCCGTAAGCTAGTGCAGATGCTCTATGCGGCAGGCGCAACGGAAGTGCATATGAGAATTTCGTCGCCACCGGTCACGCATCCCTGCTTCTATGGCATTGATACGGACAATCAGGATCAGCTGATTGCAGCTACCAAGTCAGTAAAGGAGATCGAAGCGCAGCTAGGCGCTGACTCTTTGGCGTACCTAAGCTGGGAAGGAATGCTAGAAGCAACCGGTGTAAACGTCAATAGCTTCTGCTCGGCCTGCTTTACGGGCGACTATCCGATTGATATTCCGATGGAAATAAAAAGCTCTAAGCTCATGCTGGAAAAGGTTCCCGCACAGGTAGGCTAGGACTGCGCTAAATCAAGCACCGAGGAAACGGTTAAATAAGTTGCTGACCGACTTTTTAACCTGCTGGCGACGTAGCCACTTTTCGTAGTCTTTCTGGTAGCGAATGCCAGCAGATTGGTATGCCTGCCAGCCGTGAAGCGCTAGGAACAGGCCCCAGCTTAGCGCTACAAATTTGAACAGACCGTACATCGGTGGCCACGCTAAGCCAAGCAGCAGCAAAAATACGTTGACGATACCGTAGCGAATGAGGTGGTGCTGAAATTTTTGGCGCTTGTGCTGGTTAAACAGCGCTTGCTGCTGAGATTTGCTCTGAAGCGATCGCCATTCTTGTTCAGCCAAATGCATCGTCTCAGCCGAAATATTCAGCTCGGCCGCGATTTCCATGAGCTGCGTGCGCGTGAGTTCACCTGATTCGGTGTCTTTGGCGATCGCAATTTGCAAAATCTGCTGAGCGTCCTCGCTCACATATAGTTCAGTCATAGCGATAGGTGAAGGCTATAGAGCAGCGGGCGGAGGGCCTACAGAGACGGAATCTGGCAAGTAAGCCTAGCTTTTAATACATTATCCAAAATCTTAAAGCTTGCGCAGTGCGGAAAACCGATAGCCAATAGATTTATCAAGAGAATTTGATACTTGAAGACCGAAGATTGGGCACGCTATCCCTACTTTCGATCTCTCAAAATCTACCTAAACAATCTACACAGGGGTTTTTCAACATGGCTCAGCTTGTTCCTATTCAGCTAGAAGACGGCACCGAAATTTATATTGAGTCCACTGACGACGTAGACGTTGCGCCTACCGCTGATGTAGATGATGAGCCCGAAGAGGAAGTACGGCGCGGGCAAAAAGGCTGGGGCGGCGGTGGCGGCTCCCGTGGAATGGTAGGATTTCCTAGCGGTGGCGGCGGTGGTGGGCCAGCCGCAGCGGCAGCTCAGAGCTTTAAGGCTATTGAGGGCACCATTCGCACGTATACGACACATACGCTTAGCGCCTTTAAAGATATGTCGCAAGGCAACGTGGACAAAGTGACCTTACAGTTTGGTATTCGTGTAGGGGGTGAGGCAGGCGTGCCTTACGTAACCAAAGGCACGGCTGAAAGCAATTTGAGCATTACGGTTGAATGCTCCTTTGATAAGGATAAAGAAGACAAACAGTAACCAAAGCAAATTAAAAGGGCCAAACGCTGAGTTACTTTGCGTTTGGCCCTTTTAACTTTTTAAAGTTGTATTTTCAGCGTATGACTACTCTACTACTGTGGGCCGAGAGCCCACAGCGTGGCGATCAATCACTTTGTCTACAATGCCGTACTCCACAGCTTCTTCTGGTGACATAAAGAAGTCACGTTCAGTATCTTCTTTAATCTTTTCCAGAGGCTGACCAGTATGCTTAGCCATCGCCTCATTCAAAGAGCTTTTCAGGTACAAAATTTCCTTTGCCTGAATTTCAATATCAGTCGCCTGACCTTGAGCGCCACCAGAAGGTTGGTGAATCATCACGCGAGCGTTAGGTAAAATCATGCGCTTGCCCTTTGCGCCTGCGCTCAGCAAAAACGCACCCATACTGGCCGCTAAGCCCATACAGATAGTGGCCACATCCGGGCGGATATGGTTCATGGTGTCGTACAAGCCTAAACCTGCGTTAATCACGCCGCCTGGAGAATTGATGTACAGGTAAATGTCCTTTTCAGGGTCTTCGGCTTCTAAAAAGAGCATCTGAGCCACGATCAGGTTCATAGAGTCTGAATCGACCTGCCCGTGAAGAAAGATGATGCGCTCTCTGAGCAGGCGAGAGTAGATATCGAAGGCGCGTTCACCGCGACCCGATTGCTCGATAACGGTTGGAATCATTAGAAGCTACTTGAGATCAGTTATTTCGTTCACTTGATTGTACAGACTTCTCCTCGCCTTTCGCAGAGTGTGGATAACCCGAAACTTGCGAAACTGACAACTTCTCAGGATTGACTAGGTGTCGTCAACGGGACAGCTCAAACAGATGAGGCATCGCAGCCGAAAACGCTCGAAGCGCCTAAACCCATAGCTAGATCGTTTAATTAGCTTAAGTTTATTGTCGATGCGTTCGGCAACCCCGCTAGGCGTTTCGCTAAGTCGTCCTAGCTCTCAACCGATAGAATTCGCTTGCTGCTGGCTTCTTCATAAAATTCGACACCACCGCCACCTAACCTGTGCCTCAAGAAATAGACTCGGAAAGTCTTGAGACGTAGATAAGCTTTTTGCTACGACTGGTTCTAGTTGGCTTCCTTATACTTCACTGCTGTTTTATGAGAATTCTGGTGACTAAAGCCTCTGAGTTTTTGTGAAAATTTATATTCGATCTCGTAAGGATTTCGCATAAAACCTCGCAGTATTTCTCTTTCTTTTGATATAGAGATTCTGTAGATCTACGCTCTTTAGCACAGTCATAAGAGACATCGTAGTTGAGTAATATTTCCGTTACGAAAGCTGTTTTGGTTCGTTTAGTTTGTGGACATGGGAAGAGAACAGACCTGTCTGTTTTTATGGCTATCTGAACTGCACAGTTCCCTACAATCATCGTTTGAGGAAAGACTATGAACCGTTATTTTGCTGGCTTGATTATCGCTTTGGGTTCACTCGGATTTACGGCATCTAACGCATTTGCCGTAGAGCAAAAGATTCCGGTTCCCTTCAAGGGCGTGGCTATCACACTCTGTAATGTTGGCACGTCTTACCGCTGCAACACCGGGTATCCTTACTCCGTCAGCGGATGGCACCATTCTAGAAACAACAGTACCAGGCACTATTGCAGGTATTGTATGCAATACAGATCATAGCGTAAGCGTTGGTACGCCTGTCCAGCAGACGCCCACGCTCACGGGTGGACTGCTTGCTGGAGAAACATTACCTGATGATGCTGTCTATACAGCTACAGCAACAGACTTGCTTGGAAATATATCGTCAATGGACGATGACTCTGCACTTTCGCTTCCTATCGGTGGCCTTGCTGGAAGTTAATGCATTAGACAGTTAAAATGAGTGCGAGGAAAGCAGACAATCTGTACTACAAGCAGGTGTCTATGAGTTTGAAGTGCCCGTTACGATTACCTCCAACTAAGGTTTTTCTGCTTGCACATGTTTGATTAAATGCGTGCAAGCGTAAGGGTAGATAGGTGATCTATAGACATCTCCTATCTACTTCATTTTAGGCATTGTAGGTAAATTCTATCTAAGTGTATTAGTTTGTTTTTTACGAGCTAGCCTATCAGCATATCTCCTAGTTTATAACTGATTTTTTTAGTTGTAGAACATATCTTTTAGTCACTATCTGTATTCAAATGCGTCTCTTCTTTTCACCTTATAAGATTGCTTTCGCTGGGAGTTTGGTAGCAAGTTTTGCCTTTATCTTGCCTGCCTCAGCGCAGTTGGGCGTGTCGCCATTATTTTTAGAAGAAGCGGTTGTTCGAGGCCGAGGGCAGGGGGTCATCACCTTTATGAACGATAGTGATCAGCCTGTTCGAGCGCGGGTGTATTCAGAACCGTTTGCCTATGGGCGCAATGGCTTTGTCAGCCTGAGCGAAGATGCAGCTGATCTATCTCCTTACCTACAGTTTTCACCGCGTGAAGCGGTCATTGAGCCAGGTATGCAGCAGCGAGTGAGATTGCTGGGCCTATTTCCACCTGGTTTGCCAGATGGTGAATACCGAACGGTCGTGTTTGCTGAAGAACTCACAGAGCGATCTTTAGACACTGCTGGCGTTACGCTCAAAGCGCGAATTGGCACGACTGTGTACATGCGCCAAGGTGAGCTTTCTGCCGATATCGTTGGCCTTTCTGCAACCCCTTCCGAGCAAGATGCGCAGAAGCTTGATTTGCTGGTGACCAATAAGGGAGAGGCTACGGCGCGAGCGAACGTTCGGTGGAAACTACATCAAGATGGCGGTGAAATTGCATCTGGTGAAGTAGGGGGATATACCGTCATGGCTGGGAGCGATCGCTCAATTCATCTGCCGCTACCTAACACGCTGCCCTCAGGTCGCTACACCCTGACTGGCGATCTTTACTGGGCAACGTTAGGAGAAGGTCTTTCTGAATCTTTTGAGCTTGCTGTTTTAGTGCCGTAGCAAACAATTATTTGCTTAGTTGTACGAGCCAACGCTCGAGCAACCCCTTCCGATATTTTTCTAACTTATGAATACAAAAACGCTTGTAGAGGCTGGTTCTGGCTGCTGCTTGATGCTGCCTTTAATCGGGCTGGCAGCTTCGGCCTCAGAGCCGCCTGTTGCGATCGCAGCTCAGCTGCCAAATGAGGTTGTCTATCCCATCGTCGGATTGGAGCCTTTGCCACTATCTGAACTAGCCCCCTTAGATCTTCAGGTTAGCGCTGAGCCTGAATCCGAGTTTATTGTTACAGAGGTCGTTTCAGAATACGAACTTCCCGTTGAGTACATAGCGTCTTTTGAGCCAGGTGACTATCACGAACAGCATGACGAAGACGGTGTAGATGAAATTACTTTAGGCACGCTAATGGTGTCACTTCAGTCTGAGCAAAGCGGTGCTGAGGTGCCTACTTTAGTTAAAGGTGCAGAAGACGGCTACCGAGCGAAGGCGCTTAAGCGGTGGCTGCTGCCTTTTGACGATGCAACTAAGGTGTTGGGCCTGAAGCAAACGCTGCAAACCGATGGCCGTCTAGAACTAAAGTCACCTGAAATGGTGACTCACATTAGCCTGGAGTCTCTCCAACGCGATCCACAGTTGGGTCTCGTGTGGTCAGTGGGCGAAATAGAAGCGCAGCTCGGTGCCGCTGCTGAGTTTGATCGAAGTCAGTACGCCATTCGCTTCAATCAGTCTGCTGTGCATCAATCTATTGCAGATAAAGATCACCGATATCAGACGACTGCGAGTGATCGTAAGCCAGCTGGCTCGTACCAGTTGGCACGCGACTATCTGGCAGAGGCGAACTTATCATTAGTGCCGGACAATGGATCAGAAGAGACGTCGTTTAGCTCAGAAGAGCCGCTAGTAACACTAGAAGCATCCGTTCAAGTTAAGCGAGACACTAGTTTAGATGATCTTTTGCCAGAAGCATCGGCTAGCTTGGCCAGTCATGAAAGGGCTGAAGACGCGCTTGGTATGTTGCTCGTAGGGTTGGCGATCGATAATATGACGACCGTTGAAGCGACCTTGGTGAAAGGACGAGAAGATGGCGCAGGTGCGATCGCCTTTGATAGCTGGCTAATTCCTTTTGATGATGCGATCGCTGCGCTTGGTGCCAGCGTGACACCGCAGTCTGATGGGCTAGTGGCCATTCGTGCCCCAGGGCTAGCGACCGCTTTAGACCTATCGCAGCTAGTGGTAGACGATGACTTGGGCCAGGTGATCTCCATCGCCGATATTGAAGAAAAGTTTGGTATTCCCGCCGAGTTTAGCTTTGCCCAATATGCCATCAATTTTCTGCCACCGAAGGGCGTTCAGCCAACCGGAGCACTGACACGCGGTAGCGCCAATCGTCAAGACCGATACTATATTCAGCCTGTCGTAACCACAGGGCTTCCAGTCGTCAACCCTTCTACACTGAGCCTCAGCGGATTGCAGCAGCAGACCCGACTCAACAGCACCGGAACTAACGGTGCGATCGGCAAACCGACTGGAAAGATCAGTGCGATCGGTAGCGTTTTAGGTGGCTCATGGTACGCGCAGTTTAACCAGCCTGAGATAGGTGGCTTGAGTAGCTGGCAGCTAGAGGACTTACAGTACTTTCGCCAGAGCAGTGCACCCGCTTCAGCTGAGGAAGCCGTTTCGCAAAATGCTGATTACGTGCTGGGTTCTCAGTCAACGTTTTGGCGATCGCTTAACCAGCAAAGGCGATCGCAGCGCAACCAGTCATTTTGGGGTGCCACTACGGTTCAGCGCTGGGGTTTTTCGTCGCCAGCATATGCCTCACAAGGCGGCTTCAATGCCCAGTTGCGAATGCGCTCCAATCAAATTGGGCGTACCGTTTCGGGCGAAGCTGACCCCGGTACGTTTGTGCAGTTAACTCAGGGTCTTAACGGGCCAGTCTTCGATGAAACTATCGTCGATTCTTCTGGGGTTTATCGTTTTGAAGATGTGCCTATTGGTGGTTCGTCTCAGTACGCCAGCCAGCGCTATCAGGTGCAGCTTTACGCCAATGGGCAGCTCACAAATACGCCTGAAATTCGCACGGCAACCTTTTCAACGTTGCCAGGACAGCTACCCAAAGGCGCATCAACCATGGTGGCCTCGGTAGGCATGGGACACCAGCTAAAACCGAATCAGATTCTAGGTGATTTCAATACGTTTCGAGGCGGAATTGCTTACCGTCGAGGCGTTAGCGAAGCCCTAACGGTTGGTGCGGGCTTTATACAAGATGGCTCGCCTCAGATTTTGACAGAGGCGTTTTATCTACCAGAAGGCGTTCCCCTACAGGCCGCATTTTCTACGCTGGTCGATGTAGCTAGCAGTGAAACAAGAGTCGATGCCGACGTGCGCTATCAGCCAACTAAAAAATTGAAGATGACCTTCGATAGCGATCAGCTATCTCAGAGATTTGATGTTGACTGGAAGCTGTCTCCCAGGATGGCGTTGAGCGTCGCGGGCAATAGCCGAACACGCGCTCTATCAATAGGTGCTAACGCTAGCTATCGCATAGGTCAGTGGGCAGGCAGTGCCAACGCTGCTATCGATACGCGTCAAAACCTTCGCTGGCAGCTGTCTGCTCGTAATCAAAAGTTTAATTTTGCTCACCAGGGTAGTGAAGTCTACACCTACACAGAGGCTTCATACCTTCTGCCCAGCCGTCGTTCAAAGACAGCGTTTAGTCGGTTGGGACACCAGCTAGCGCTGAGCTACGAAACGCGCAGACAGCTCTCTGTAGGTCTTGATTTTGACGGTAACCAGCTCACGCTCCCAACCGGGCGTTTAGCGATCGCCCAGTGGCGCTACCGGTCGCCGAATACAGCCACTGATGGTCGAAGTGCCTGGAGCTATTCCTTAGGCTACGGCGTCGGAGCTCAAGGCTCCGGGCCACTGGCCTCAGCCTCTGTCGCGCTCGGATCAGGCTTTGATATTCAAATGCGCTACCAGGGCGTCTCTGCCTTCTCAGATAGAAATTCTTTTCAGCTATCACTGGTTTCTAACTTAGACACCCGCAACGGTTTAGGCTGGGGTAGCCGCAACCAAGCCCGTCTGCGAAACCAAGGTGGCATGGTGCTTCAGCCCTTTTTGGATACGAATGGCAACGGTAGCCGCGAAGCCGAAGAACCACTCTATCTAGAAGATCCGCATCTGCTACTGAAGGTTGATAACGCCGCACTACAATCCCATCAGGCTGAGATTCAGCCTGATGGTGTTTTGCTGACAATGCCTCCAGCCACTTATCGAATAGACATCGATCCAGCAGGCTTACCCATCGACAGAGCCGCAAGAGAGTTGGCCTATGCCGCCGACGTTATCGCAGGACAGTACACCACCGTCACCGTTCCGCTAACGCTGTCTTACACCGTGTCTGGTGTGGTAGTTGATAGCAATGGGGAGGGTGTTTCAGGCGCGCGCGTAGAGGCTATCAGTGCCAGTGGCCATCGAAAAATGTCTGTGACCAATGGCGCAGGTGTCTATTACCTAGAGCGTCTATATCCTGAACGTTACGAAATCCAGGTTGACGGTAATACGGTAGAAGCCGCGCCTTTACACCTAGAAGAAGAAACCAGTCCTTTCTTAGAAAGAGAAATTCATCTGTTGTAGCTAATGACCTGTCATTTCAAATAAAAAGCTGTAGAGGCCTATAAAATCTAAATGAAACGTCAGTGATTTTAGGCAGTATTACTATGGTTCGTATTTTTCTTGCGGGAGCCAGTCGTGGCGTTGGGCGTGAACTTGCAAAGCAGCTAGTTAGTAAAGGCTATGAGGTTGTAGCACTTCTGCGAAGTAGCGCTGCTGAAGCTGAGCTTATGGCTATGGATATTGCGGTTGTTAAAGGTGATGCGCTAGAGGCTGAGACAGTGACACGGTTGGTTGCTGAGCGCTCACCAGATGCGGTCATTAGCACAATTGGAGGACTGCCTAATGATGGTGGTGTTCGAGCAGATTTCTTGGGTAATAAGAATTTGATTGACGCAGCAGTGGCTGCTTCGGCTAAGCGGTTCATTTTAATCAGCTCAATTGGCAGCGGCGATAGCGTTCAAGCCTTACCGCCTAACGTGATAGAAACGCTGGGGCCAGTGCTAAAAGAAAAAGCGCAGGCTGAGGAACATTTGGCAAAAAGCGGTTTAGCCTACACGGTGATTCGTCCGGGCGGACTGCTTTCTGAACCGATGACGGGTAGAGCCGTGCTGACAGAAGATCCGACCGTGGCTGGATCGATTCCAAGGGCGGCAGTTGCTGAGCTTGCTGTGAAGTGTTTAGAGAATGAAAAGGCCGTTAACAAGGTGTTCTCTGCAATTGACTTGTCGATGAAGCGAAGTGACAAAGCGTTCAAGGTGTTCGAGCTTTAGTCGAGCGGCTGAATCCAGTTTTTGCCAATGGCCCAGTCCAGCGTGTAGCGGGCAGCAGCGAACCATAGGAAGCTTTCGCCTGTGATGAGTAGCCACAAGGGCAGGGCAAAGGTGTCGTTCCAGAGGGCTTCTATTTGGGCGAGCGATCGCACAAAAGCAAACGCCCCAACCGCTCCACTTCCCAAATGCAAATTATCATCTCGTCGCACAATGTAGCGATACGTCACCCCAAAGAAAAAGCCAGAACAAATAGCTACCGCTAAGTTCACCAGCCACTCGATCAGCGTGCTGGCAATGGGTAGTGCAACAGCCTGAACGCGATCGCTCTCAGAAAATATTGAGTTTACAGCTATCAAAACTGACCAAGCTAATATTGCGGCGATCGTGACAGCTCCGGCCCCCCAAAGTCCTGCTTTAATAGACTCCATTCGCATCTGAGCAATCGATATTTCTGCCTGATTGTCTGCCTGATTATTGGGAGTGCCTATCTCTGATGCGCTCACGTTGCTGTTGCTCCTCCACTCGTTAAACTTTTTACCACGACCGTCTACACCGTCTGGCTTTACCGTATGATAGAAGGTGAAGACTTTGACGCTTTAATTATGGATATTTTGACTTTGGGCTGGATTTCGCTATTGGGCTGCTTCACCTTTTCCATCTCCATGGTGATTTGGGGTCGCAACGGCTTCTAAAGTTTTTTTAGAACTAGCTAGATTGAGATAACTGTCGAGTGACTGTCGAGTTTAGGTGTTTGGGTTTTGAGTTTCTTTACCTCTTTTTCGGAGGCTACGTTAGAGAGCCAGCTGCTGAGCGTATTGGCGGTGCTGGCTTTTTTGCTGCTGATTGTGGTGACTGTAGGCGTTGGCTATTTAACGTCGGTAGAGTGGCGCGATCGCCGCAGACGCGGTAGAGAAATAGACGCGCTACCCGCTAACCTGAGAGGGAACCGCAAAAAGTAGCTAATAAGTCATCACCCGAGTCAGCATCTGTGAATCAAAAGCCCAAACTTGTTCCTAAATCCGAACGAACCCAAAGTCGCCCTCGCAATAAAAAGCCAGCCTCTACGGCAGTGGGGAAAACATCCAGGGAAATAGCTTTTGAAGCGCTCCGAGCTATTGACCGGGGCGCTTTTGCTGATGTGGTGCTAGATCGAAAGCTTCGCGAATCGGATTTAAGCGCGCAAGACAAAGGGCTCGTAACTGAGCTGGTATACGGAACGGTTCGACGCAGACGAACCTTAGATACGCTCATTGGTCAGCTAGGTAATCGCGCCGCCGGGAAGCAACAGACCGATTTGCTACAAATTTTGAGAATTGGTTTTTATCAGCTTCGCTACCTTTCGCACGTTCCCGATCATGCGGTGGTCGATACGACAGTTCAGCTCGCAAAGTCACAGCGTCTCGGCAAGCTTAGCGGTGTTGTCAATGGCATGTTGCGCGAGTACATTCGACAGAGCGGCGCTGAACCTAGTACCGATCCGATTGAGCTACCGAACAATCCGACTCAACAGCTCGGCATCCTACATAGCTACCCCAACTGGATCGTGCGCGTGTGGCAGTCAATGCTGCCTGACGAGGAAGTCGCTGAGCTATGCGAATGGTTCAACCAGCCGCCTGCACTTGATTTACGAATTAACTTAAAGCGTCATTCCCTAGATGAGGCGATAGAGATATTTAAGGCCGCAGAGACTGAGGTGGAGCCGGTTGAATCGGTGCCTTCAGCGTTGAGAGTTAAAGGGCGATATGGTGCGATTCCTGCGCTACCAGGTTATTCAGACGGCTGGTGGGCCGTGCAGGATAGCAGCGCTCAGTTAGTGGGTTATTTGTTAGATCCGCAGCCGGGGGAGACGGTGATTGATGCTTGTGGTGCGCCGGGTGGTAAGAGCCTGCACCTTGCTGAGCTGATGGGTGATGAGGGGATGGTTTGGAGTTGCGATCGCACTGCATCCCGCACCAAAAAAATCCAACAAAACATCGACCGATTAGGCTCAACTATTGTCCGCCCGCTCATGTGCGATAGCCGCAACCAATCTGCCTTTGTCGGCAAAGCCGATCGCGTATTACTCGACGTTCCTTGCTCAGGCTTAGGCACTTTGAACCGTCATGCCGATGCTCGCTGGCGACAAACGCCTGAAAGTGTTGAAGGGCTCGTTACCCTACAAAGAGAGCTATTGAGTCACGCTTCTACTTGGGTGAAGCCGGGTGGCGTGATGGTGTATTCAACCTGCACGCTGCATCCTGCTGAAAATGAAGAGCAGATTCAGTGGTTTTTAAGCGAGCATGAAGGCTGGGAAATACAGCCGCCTGATTCAGACTTTGGACTGTCTGCAACGGAAGAAGGCTGGATAAAAGTGTGGCCTCATCGCCAGCATATGGATGGCTTCTTTATGGTGAAGCTAGTGCGACGTAAAGACTTAGAACCAAGAACTATTCAATAGGTTGGAAACATTATAAGACCGACAAGCTGAAGTCATTGAACCTTCATGGATGCCTAATGTCAAAAACAAACAAATCTCTAGCTCGATTTCACTTAACCTCAGCAAATGATTTCTTCTATTGTCTTGAGAGTACTTTAGCTCGATACAAAAAGAGTAAAGTGAAAAGAGTGGAAGATCTCTTTTTCCTAGTAATGGGTCTTGCGCACCTGAGAGAATGGATTGCCCCCGGATACAAATACAAACAAACGGCAAAAACGGTAGCTCAGCATTTTTACAATGATATCTACAAAATAGAAGACTTTAAAACTGTTCAGGCTTTATGTAACGGTATAAAGCATTTAGAAGTAGAGCATTCAGACAATCATCCCGTACCCAACACTAGCTACAGTGCTGATCTTCCATTTAGATGAGTGGCCAGCACCTATTGATGCAGTTCTAAAGTGGGACGACGGCCCTCCTACCGATTTCTACGTTGATAAAGAGAAGATAGAGGATATGTTGCAGAGATTGGTCAATTTCTATAAAGAGAAGTGGTTTTCCTGATAGTTTTCAGAGCAATCTAAAAACTCTTAGCGACTCAGCAACTGCTTTCATCCATTGCTTAGATCCAAGCTGACCGCGCATTAACGCAGCAATCTCAAAGCACTGCTCAATATCAGAAAACTCTACAACCTCCTTATGTGGCCATAACCGAACACTTGCTAGCTGCTTATCCGTTGGTGGTGAAATGTTTTGCCAACCACTTGCTGTTTTCTCTTGCATTTGCAATGAATCGACTGGCCAGCGGTAGAGAGCCCCTGTATTGAATCTGATTTCTAGCTCTCGGCTTTGTGCTATGTAGCGAGCTTCCAATGGCTCAACACCTTCTTCAATGTTAGGTATTGCTTGCGTTGTCAAAGTCATTGCCGTTCCTTCCATTCTGCTTTCAGTTCTTGCAAGTTATCGTTCGCTATACGAAGTGCTTTTTTCTTAAGTTTTGGGTCTTTAGCAGCGCGTTTATTTTCTTCTCCCTTCATCAGCACAGCCTCATCACCTGATATATCAATTTTGGTAGCAAAATTGCCTTTCTCAACGTGAACATGACTGGGTTCGTGGTCATTCGGTGGCATAAAAAATCGAAAGCCTCCGACCGTTAAAACGTTACCCACAGCCTTCTCCTTTTGTTAGCTTTTCGTATTCTGATGTCGGGTGCAGGTCAGCAATTATGATTTTCGTCGTTTTAGTCCGCAGAACCAACTGAAGAAATTAGGATCATTTTCCATCGCTACCACCTCAGCCTGAGTTTGCTTCGCCATGTCGTAATACCACTGACAGTAGGCGTCTTCGACCTGCCGCTTTTCCACTTCCATCCGAAATTCTTGGGCGGATTGCTGTAGCTGTAGCGATTCTTCTATCCACTGAAGCTCTGCTGTTGACTTGGGCAGCAAATAGTGAAACATGTAGGGATTTTCTCAGGGGCGGCTACACTCCATCCTATCGGCTACACCCAGCCGCGTAGGCGATATATTGTGAAACCCACATATTCTTTGAGGGCACGGGTAAAGCGGGCGATCGCCTCTGAATCCGGCAGCAAAGAAAGTATCCGTCCCTGCCAGGTAGAATTCACGCTTTCATAAGCATCTGTTGGCACCAAGTAATCCGTCGGTGCTGGAATGACATCAATGTCCAGCTTCTTGAAAATAGCCACAGCGCGCGGCATATGGATTGCTGAAGTGACCAGCAGCACGGACTCAATAGATTGTTCGTCCAGTATCTTTTTTACGTTCACAGCGTTTTGCCGCGTGTTGAGTGAATCGCCTTCTAGCAAAATGGCTGATTCTGGCACGTTCATTGCGACTGCGAACTGCTTCATGTCGTCGGCTTCACTGGTGCCGCTGTCACCTCGCCAGGAGACGCGTCCGCCGCTGAGAATGAGTTTTGGGGCGCGCTTTTGGGTGTAAAGACGGGCTCCGTAGAGGATGCGATCGCCTGCCTCAAGCACTTCCACCCAAGGACGCGGCGCTGAAGCCGGAGCCGTCGCGCCACCTAACACCACAATCGCATCGGCGGTAGGCATTGGGTCTAGCGGGAAATAACGCCACTCTAAGGTGCTGACTAGCTTGTTGCTGATGATGGGATTGCTGGTGGAAAAAAGGATGAAAAGGGAGAGCGCGATCGCCCAAGTCGCCCGCCCAGGATGCTTCCATATCCACACCAGTCCCAGCGCCATCAGCAGACAGCTCAAGCCCAACGGATACACGAAAATCGGCAGCAGCTTAGACAGAAAAAACATACGACACTTCAACCAGAGCAGGGCCTACCTTAGCCGTCTATGCCGAGCTCGTCTAGTTCTAGCCATATATCGTTCTCTAGACTTATTGGGTCTAAAAAAGGGCAAATCCCACCGAGAAGACGACTCCGGCACAAACGTTTCTGGTGGCTCAAGAGCATCAATCGGCGGGCGATCTTTAGCCTCACCTTTAGGATCAGAGGGCGCACCTCCTTTTACCTGCCACCAAGCCGTTGCAATACCGCCCGAAAGTCCACCAATTGCGCCAAACACGATGCTAAACGGCACCGAATAGCCTAACAGCGCAAACACCAGTAGAAAGATCAGCCAGATCTGCAACGTTGCTGGAATGATTAAATCAGCCAAAGCACTTAGTCCAGTTCAGTTCTCTAATTAAGTGCCCTTAATATAGCCCGAAGCCAAGCCTCAAATGCTGCTCTCGGCATAATAGATTTCTACGTTGCCGCCACCTACACAAATAGGTCAGTCAGCTGATTCTGAATATCCGCCATGCTTTGCGTCGTATCGATAGTCTTCACCACAGCCGCTTCTCCAAAAGGCTCCATAGACTGTTTGGCTAAAATATCAGCCGTCGCATCAGCAATATCGCCCGTACGCGCCATCACTCGTTCTCTGAGCACTTCAATCGGCGCACTACAGTGCAAAAACGTTAGAGGAACATCATGCTTTTGAGCTGCACGTATTGCCTCTGCCCGCTTCGCCTGTCGGTCAAACTTTGCATCCAAAATGACTCGGTACCCCAGGCTAGCCAGCTCAGTTCCTAGCTCAATCAACCTCGTGTATGTCTTATCACTCATCGCAGGCGTATAGATTTCATCGCCCGCTTTTTCGTGCAGCGGCACGCCTGCCAAATGCTTGCGAACGGCATCTGAGCGCAGGCGAATTGCGCCAGCTTGAACGGCTAAATGTTGAGCTGTCGTACTTTTGCCTGAGCCCGACAGCCCAACCATTGCCACTAAGCTACCGTTTTTTTTTGAACGTACGACCAGGCTAATGTGTAGTACTTCGCCGCTTTCTCATGCGCCGCTTTCTTATCTGCTTCAGAAACAGACGGATCGCCCAGCATAAAAGAAGTTACTTTGCCGCGCACATAAGACTGACGGCTCACGTACAAAGGCAAAATTTCTAGGCCTTCGTAGTCACCAGTTTCTTCTACGTACTGGTTCAAGAAAACCTTACTGAGGTCGCTGCGGCCTGCAAGTTCTAGATCCATCACGATATAGGCAACGTCATACATCGTATCGACGAAGCGAAAAGGCTCGTTGAATTCAATGCAGTCGAATAGATAGATTTGGTCTTCCCACTCGCAGATATTGCCGAGGTGAAGGTCACCGTGACAGGCACGAATACGATCTTGTTCTAGGCGCTTTTCGAATAGGGCTTCTTGTGTCTTAAAAAAGTTGTCTGTGTAGGCTTTAGTTTCGTCGAACTGTTTCTGAGTTTGGGGTTTAGTGATGTCGTCTCCACCTGTGAAACCTACTGTCTGCTCGTAGTTTTCATCGAAGGCCTCACGAATCGCTGGAATGGTGCCGTAGCTGCGAATGTGCTCGCTGGTTTCTGTTTTGCCATGGAACTGTGCAACCGTAGTGGCGAGCTGTCGCACTTTTTCTTCGTCAATCAGACCACGCTCAAACTGATCACTTAGCAGTGCTGACTGTGGAAACTGGCGCATCTTAACGGCATATTCAACCGTTTCACCGCTGCCGTCAATCGCGAACTTACCACCATCTTGAGTTAAAGGAACAACGCCTAGATACAGGCTGCCAGCGCCACGTTGATTGAGCCTGATCTCTTCTTCGCAAAAATGCTTGCGCTTCTCTAAGGTGGAATAGTCTAAAAAGCCAAAGTTCACAGGCTTTTTGAGCTTGTATACGTAGTCGCCTGTGAGCAGCACCTGAGATACGTGCGTCTGCATAAACTGAATCGGCTCGGTGACCGAGTGCGGATAAAAATCCGGCTTGAGCATTTGCTGAACGATGGCCGGAAGTGCAGAGTCAGTCATGGCGAGAAGTGTAAGTTTGAATGCAGGGGAATAAGCCCAGCCATTATGCCAGCTTGTGAGGGCAAGCCCTTATATATAAATTGGATAGGAATGTATGCACAACAAAAGGGCTAGGAGTTTCTAGTTCCTAGCCCTTTTGCGAGTCGTCTAATTGAAGTGTGTCTAATTGAAGCTGCGCTGCTATGGAGCAGCTTCTGCTTCAGGTGCTTCGCCTTCGGCGGCGGTTGCGGCTGCGGCCTCACCTTCTGCGGCTGCATCTTCCTCTTCAAGCGTCGTGGTTCGAGGTGCAAGCACTGAAACCACTAAAAGCTTGTCATCAGCGGCAATGGAGCTGCCTTTAGGTAGCGTGATTTCGCCAACGTGCAGGGCGTCACCAATATCCATACCAGAAACGTCTACGTCTAACGACTGAGGAATCGCATCGGGGGGACACTTGAGCTGAACTTCAGTCATTACCATGTCTAGCGTGCCGCCCTTGTTCACAACGCCGATGGCCTCGCCTACAAAGTTGATCGGCATGCTCACTTCAATAAACTTCTGCGAAGCAATAGAGAAGAAGCTGAGATGGTGAATCTTGTTTTTCCAAGGGTGCTTTTGCACTTCGCGCAAAATAACTTTGCCGCTCCAAGGAAGGTCAGGCACGTTAACGGTAATTACTGATTTGTTAACGGTGGCCTTGCGCAACAAGGCTTCAGCGTCGTAGTTGCTGAGCTTTAGCGCTACGGATTCAGTGCCGTCGTGGCCGTAGAGCACAGCGGGCAAAGTGCCTTCGCGGCGCAGTTTTTTGGGCTTTTCGTCCGAGGCACGCTGGGTGCAGTCAATCTTTAAATCCATGAGAGTTACTAGGGTGGTTCAGTCAAAAGTGGTTTTGCCAGCGGGTGCCTTCGGAGCAGGCTAGCAGGCTCAATCGGTTGAAAATTAAGCCCGGAGATCGATTGTACCTGATTGAGGAGAGCGATCAACCTTGGCTTCCAAAAGCACTGGTGTGTTCTTCAAGCAGCGCTCGCTTTGGCCCGTGAATGGGGTCTTCTACGATAATAGTCTGGTCTCGGCCTGGGCCTAGGGAGACAATTGCAATTGGCGCTTCGGTGAGCTTGGCTAGAAACTCTAGATAGTCCAGCGCGGCCTTGGGCAAGTCTTCAAGCGTGCGGCAGTTTTCAGTGGAGGTTTTCCAACCGGGGAGCTTTTCGTAGATGGGTTTGCAGCGGCCAAACTGACGGGCGCTGGTAGGCATTTCGGTGATGCGATCGCCATCCAGCTCATAGGCCACGCACACCTTAATCTCATCCAAATTATCCAGCACGTCTAGCTTCGTAATCGCCAAACAGTCCAGCCCGTTAATCCGGACAGCATAGCGGCTCACTACCCCGTCAAACCAGCCGCAGCGGCGACGGCGACCCGTGGTCGTGCCAAATTCCGCGCCGACTTCGCAGATCATGTTGCCGACTTCATCGTCTAGCTCAGTGGGGAATGGGCCTTCGCCAACGCGCGTAGTATAGGCTTTCGCCACGCCGATTACGCGGTCAATGGTCGTAGGGCCAACGCCTGAGCCGATGCAGGCTCCTCCGGCTACAGGGTTGGAGGAAGTGACGTAAGGATAGGTGCCATGATCAAGGTCTAGCAGAGTGCCTTGTGCGCCTTCAAAGAGGATGTTCTTTTTTTGCTGGTGGGCTTTGTAGATTTGGAGGGAGCTGTCTGTTATGTGCGATCGCAACCGATCTGCGTACGCCACATACTCGTCCAACACATCCTTGTAGTTCAGTGGCTTCAGGTCATAAAGCTTCTCAAGCACCACGTTCTTATAGTCAATCGTCCACTCCAGCAGCTCCCTAAACGCATCCGTATCCATCATGTCAATGACACGAATCCCCGTACGCTCTGACTTATCTGCGTAAGTCGGGCCAATGCCACGCTTGGTGGTGCCGATTTTCTTATTACCGCGCCGCTCCTCAGCCGCCTGATCGATCATGCGGTGATAGGGCATGGTCACATGCGCACTTTGAGAGATAAATAGATTTTCAGAAGAAACGTTTAGCGCCTCTACTTGATCTAACTCAGCGATAAGTTCTTTAGGGTCTATCACTGTGCCGCTACCGATTATGCACTCGGTTTTGGGGTAGAGAATGCCTGAGGGAATCAGGTGCAATTTAAAGGTCTGGTCTTCGACGACAACGGTGTGGCCAGCATTGACGCCGCCCTGATATCGCACAACCACATCTGCTGATTTACTCAACAAATCTGTGATTTTGCCTTTACCTTCATCGCCCCACTGAGCGCCGATAACAATAACGTTAGCCAAGAGAATACATCGCTAGAGTTCAATTCAAACAACCATTATCACCAAGCGCTGAGGGAAGTGTCAACAACAAAAATTGAAGCGTTAGGACGAACTTGGGCCAATTTGTCATCGAAATTCTGTATTTAATGAGGGCTATCCCCCCTCCGTCTAAAAATCTTGGTTATGCTGTAGAAATAACTAATTAAGTTTTCTTACGCTTCCCCTAATTAACAAATTCTGATACCGAAGCATTTTTTGAAAACGCCCGGTACCTATTGCCAACAAAGTTCAAGCCAAAAGTACATCGCTAGCCAATAAAGCTCAACCACCAAACCCTTTTCAAGCTTCAACTCAGTCTTTTATTTCAACACATTCATTAAGTAGGCTTGTCCTAGCGATAAGCCTACATTTTGTCTACTTGCTTCTACCTAACTATTTCCTAATTGGAGGATTTCACGATGAGTTTATACGCAGAGCTGCACCGGCATCTTGGTGGTTCCGTGGTTCCTCGGGTTCTGTGGCGCTACTTTGAGCGTAACCGCCCTGACATCTCAAATAAATTCGCTGACTACACCGCCTTTGAGCAGTTTTATACGCAGCCGAAAGACACGCTCGAAGAGTACTTAGAGCTACACACGCTAGTTGAAAGCGTACAGACCAAAGAAGCCCTTCCTTACTTCATTTATCGATTGATTCGAGGCGCTTACGTTTTCGAGAATCTAGCTTATTTAGAGCTGCGCTATACGCCGTTTTATCGTACGCCCACGCGTCTTAGTGACACCCAAAGAATTGACGCGATGGCAGAAATTATTGAGGTCGTGGGCCGTGCTAGTCACCAGAGCGAGTATCCCGTCATCACAAAGCAGATTCTTTGTTTGCACTCGCGGCTGCCGTACGAAATTAACCGCGCCACTTTAGAGCTAGCGGCTCAATATCCTGAGTATGTGTGCGGCATTGATATTGCAGGTGGCGACGCTGCTTACAATTTGGACGAAATTAAGCGACTGTACGCGCATGCCCAGAGCCTGGGCTTGAATACGACGGGTCATTTGTACGAGACCAAAGATGGCTGCTATCCAGAGCTATTACCCTACCTGATGCGCATCGGTCACGGCATCCAAATTCCTTTGCATTACCCTGAGCTGCTGAAGGATGTTGCCGCGCGAGGCCAGTGTTTGGAGGTGTGCCCAACGACGTACTTGCAAACAGGGACGCTGGAAGAAATTGGTCAGCTCAAGACCGTATTTAAGCGCTGTTTTGATGCGGGTGTAGATATTGCAATCTGTACGGACAATGCGGGCTTACACAATGTGCGACTGCCGTTTGAATATGAGAACTTGCTTACGCACGATGTAATTGGCTTTGATGAGCTGCGGGCCTGTCAGGCGGCGGCGTTCCGTCATTCGTTTGCTTGGCCTCATAAGCAGCAGCCTGCGTCGTTACTTTCTAGCTTGCTGACTGAAAGAAACAGCCGGGAGAGCCTGGAGTCTATGAGCCGGTAATATCACAATCACGTGCTCGGCAAAACTATGCGATAGAAAAGCGGACACAGAGCTACTCATATAGCTTTCTGTCCGCTTTTTTATACTGAGCAAATTACTCTTCAATGGATGCGTCCATCCGACTGAGTACTTTGTCTCGGAAGGTTGTGTCCTGGCTGGCGAGTCCAAGCATTTGCATATATTCGGGCATTGTTAGGCCGCTGCTTTCAATGAGCTTCACGGCGTCTGCTTCAATCGCCTGCTGCACTTTGACGGCCTCGGCGCTGGTTTCAGCAGCGGGCAGCTCGGGTTCTCTGTCACTTAATAGCTTTAGTACCTGTAAGTAGGCGATCGCAAACTGATCCACTTTATCAGCAGCAATATCAGCACCGTCGGATAAAGGAGCCATCTGTTCGATAGCAGTAGGCGGTGCTATATCGCTAGCAAAGCTTGCGGAAGGAAGGGCGATCGCCCCTACCCATCCACTCACCAAACAAAACGCACTAGCTATCACCAAGGCCTGAGCGCGCTTCAAACGAATTTCTAAACTGCGCATCTGATTCGCGAACATTCTATTAAGAGTGTCAAGATTCGACATTGATTTTGTTAGATTGATTACACTAAGGATACTAAGCATAATTACAGATTAAACGCTCATGCTCGGCAGTCGCGCTTCCCAGTCCCATGTCAAATTCAACAGCCAAATCACAGAAGAAAACGCAGTGACATCGGATAAATCAAAGCCTTTAGGTGAGCAGCACATAGAAGCTCTAGAACCGCAAGAACTATCTAAGCGAGAGCTGCAAATTGTGGAGCTAGTGTCCGCAGGCATGACCAATCAAGAAATTTCTAAAGAGCTAGATATTAGCAAGCGTACCGTTGATAACCACGTCAGCAACGTGCTCAACAAAACGGCGACCGGCAATCGCGTTGCCCTCGTTCGCTGGGCGTTGCAGTCAGGTAAGGTATGCATTGACGAGCTTAACTGCTGTCGTTTGCCCGACGCCTAGCCCCTTCGATATCTACCTGGATACATCAGGTTTCTTTTTCTCATGAGCAGCATTCAAGCCATTCGCGGCACCCGCGACATTTTGCCCTCCGAGTCTCCTTTGTGGGAAGTGATAGAAGGCTTAGCGAGAGGTGCGCTTAACAGTTCTGCCTATCGAGAAATTCGGACGCCTATCTTTGAGCAGACGGAGCTGTTTGCTCGTGGCATTGGTGAGGCGACAGATGCTGTTGGCAAGGAGATGTACAGCTTTGAAGATCGGGGCGGTCGTTCGATTGCGCTGCGGCCTGAGATTACGGCGGGCTTAGTAAGAGCCTTTATTCAAAACAAACTGTACGCGCTTGGTGGTGTGCAGCGGCTGTGGCATATTGGCCCTGCGTTTCGCTACGAGCGGCCTCAGGCAGGACGACAGCGACAGTTTCATCAGCTGGATGTGGAAATTTTGGGAAGCCGAGATCCTCGGGCAGATGTAGAGATTATTGCGATCGCTACTCAAATTCTCAACGCGCTCGGCCTCAAAGCCCTCTCTCTAGATCTCAACTCAGTCGGCAGCGGCGAAGACCGCCAGCAATACCGAGATGCCCTCGTCAGCTACTTCACCCCCTTTAAAGATGAGCTAGACACAGATTCTCAAGATCGCCTCACTCGCAATCCGCTACGCATTCTGGACAGCAAAGACAAGCGCACCCAAGAGATTGTCGTCGATGCGCCCAGCCTTCTAGACTTTTTAAGTGAAGACTCTCAGCGCCACTTTGACGGCGTGCAGCAGCACCTTACCAACCTGGGCATCCCCTTCAACATCAACCCTCGACTAGTGCGCGGCTTAGACTACTACACGCATACCGCCTTTGAAATCCAGTCTTCTGACTTGGGCGCGCAGGCAACCGTTTGCGGCGGCGGTCGCTATGACGGTCTAGTCTCTCAGCTGGGCGGGCCAGATACGCCTGCTATTGGCTTTGGAATGGGCTTGGAGCGGCTGATCATTTTGCTAGAGCAAATGGGGCGCTACAGTACGACGCCTGAGCTAGATGTGTACTTGATTTCTCGCGGTGAGAAGGCGGAATTTCAGTCGGCGGCGATCGCTGACAAATTGAGAAAGCAAGGCTACTCCGTAGAGGTTGATCTCAGCGGTAGTGCTTTTGGCAAACAGTTTAAGCGGGCCGATCGTAGCGGCGCAATTTTAGGACTAATACTGGGTGACGCTGAGGCTGAGGCGGAGAAAGTTCAGCTTAAGTGGCTGGCTTCTGGTGACCAGTCAGAGATGGCACAGGCTGAGCTATTTAATCAGGCAGCAGATATTAAAAGCCAAATTGATCAGAAGCGAGCGGCACAGGCTTATGTTTAGTTTGATCTTCTAAGTAAAGTAGAAAGCTCATGAGTTCTTCGTCTGTGAGCTGTTGGCGCGATCGCTTCCCATACGTACTCTCCAAATACTCACGCCCCTGCACGCTCGTCCAACCTAATCGAGTCAGCTCCACATCCGTTTGCGCGATCACATCCGAAAGGTCTACCGGGTTAGCGCTAGTGTTGAAGCTTTCCAATGCAATCGTCGCCGCAGACGGTCTAGCTGGCGGCGGCGGTGCAATGGGGCCATCTTCAATCGCATCAATGGGTGGCCCTAAGTCCTCCTCTTCTGGCGGTAGCGCTGAGTCTTCTAAGGGCAGCGTAGGCGCTTCCTCGACAAACTCATCTGACGATCTGTCGCTGATGGTTGCTGTAGCAACTACAGGCGCTGGTGCTGCGGCTTCTTTCTGTGTAGAGCCATTTGTAGCGTTGATAGATGGGGCTGGCGCAAGCGTTTGCGAGGCGGCGTGCTGCGTTTCTATATCCGGCGTAACGGTAGCGTCTAAATCTCTGAGGCCTAGTGCTGCGATCGCCCTTTCTCTCGCCCTATCCTCAGCAATCTGCACGTCTGCACTAGCCGCTAGTCCCGTAGCTAGCGTTTCACCTGAGAGCTGAATAATCGTGCGCACCACATACTGCCCATCTTGAATCGTGACCAAATCTGAAATGAGACGGCCTTCTGGGTATTGGGATCTAAAGGCTGAAAGAGAAGAGGGCACGGCGCAAAGTGTGAAAGAGCAGTTCAACCGAAGGTAAAAAAATAGCTTCGGGCTTTCGATCTATTCTAGATAGGGGAGGGCCTTGGTGCCCTATCTTGCTAATAATTAAAAGGGCCAGACCAAACGCCCATACCTTTAGAGTTCAGACATGCTAGACCGCTTGCTTGAAATGTCTCCTACGTTAGGAGGCGATACCTTATTGCTACTGCCTGTGCTGATTCTGCTAGAGCTGGTGCTCTCGGCGGACAATGCGATCGCTTTAGCGGCGATCGCTCAAGGCCTCCAAACCGAAGAGCTGCAAAAAAAGGCACTCAACCTCGGTCTGGTCGTGGCTTTTATCCTACGCGTATCGCTAATTCTAGCAGCGGGCTGGGTGCTCAAATACTGGCAGTTTGAAGTGGCAGGCGCTTTGTACTTGCTATGGCTGGTGTATCAGCACTTTATGTCTGGTGATGACGAAGATGGCGAAGGTCATGGGCCAAAGTTTGGCAGCTTATGGCAGGCGGTTCCTACAATTGCGCTTACAGATATCGCTTTTTCGCTTGATAGCGTGACCACTGCGATCGCCCTTTCAAAAGATGTCCTGATCGTTTTACTCGGCGGCACTATCGGCATTATCGCCCTGCGCTTCATGGCAGGTCTATTCATCCGCTGGCTAGAAATCTACGTTCGTCTAGAAGATGCAGGCTTCGTCACAGTTGCCTTCGTCGGCATTCGTTTGCTCGTACGCGTCATCAACCCCGAGTGGGTTCCGCCCGAATGGGTTATGGTCACGCTCATCTTCAGCCTATTTGCCTGGGGCTTCTCCAAAAAAGTCAGCGACGAAGATGACACGGTAACTATTCCTAATCTTTCATCTGCTGTAGCTGATAAGCCTGAATCTACTCAAGAAACGCTTGTGACCGCAGACGAGGATCAGCTTTCTGAAAAGGTCTAACTGACACGGCATGCAAGGCAGCGATCGCACGTCCCACACCGCATTCCTTTCGCCTCGCGCTCAAACCCAAATTCCTCTAGCAGCACCTGCCACCGACAGCGCCGAGTAAATAGATAGCGCTTCATGACCGTGATAGAAGGCGGCTGCTTTTCGAGCTTAGGTTGAGATCGCTTCTGCACTTGATAGGTAAACGGATCTAGCCACCGTAGCTGACCGTTACGATGCAGCAAAGCCAGAACTTGCTCACCATTATTAAACTTTCGCCTTACCTCATCGATATGACCCTGCGCTGGAATTTGCTCAATCAAGTGCGAGGCTGCTATCTGGAGCTGTTGAGCTTTCTGTTCAAAAAATTGCCAGCGTCTTTTATCTTCGGGCGCAATCCAGCCAGTCGGTTCACTGACGAGTGCTAAGGCAACAGCCGGTTTGCCATCGCGTCCACCGCGCCCAACTTCCTGAACGTATTCGGATAGCAAGCTAGGCACCTCGTAGTGCATCACAAACCGACAGTCGGCCTTGTTAATACCCATGCCAAATGCGGAGCTACATACAACAAACTGACAGTCACCGTTAATCCACTGCGCTTCGATTTGACGACGTTGCGCGGCAGCAAGTCCGCCATGATACGCTCTGACTGAGTAGCCTTTATCTCCCAACCACTGTGCTAAAGCTTCAGTCCCTCGGCGCGTGCGAGCGTACACTAGGCCTGACTGCTTGCCTTGGCTCTGAATAAATTTGAGCATCGCCTGTTTACGATGCTTAGGCGTCCATACCGTTTTGACTGATAGGTGTAGGTTACTGCGGTAGGGGTTGAGGCGGATGATCTGAGGGTTTTGAAGACGTAGGACGGTGCGTAGAGCTTTTTGAGTAAAGGGATCGGCGGTGGCAGTGAAGGCAGCGATCGCAATCCTAGCGCCCTCGGGCTTATGTGCTAGCAACGCAGGCCGAACCGCGCCAAGCCTGCGATAGGTAGGCCGAAAGCTGTCGCCCCATTGCGTGAGGCAGTGCGCTTCGTCTAGAACAAGCGCGTTGATTTTGACAGAAGGTAGACACAGAATTTCCCATACCTTTTTGCTGAGGAGGGTCTCGGGGGATAGGTAGAGGAGGCGAAGCGCGTTGTTTTGCAGCGATCGCAATGTCCTCCATTGAGCCTTTCCATCAAGCTCACTATGCAAAGCTGCCGCCGGTAGATTCTTTTCATGCAGTTCCTGAACCTGGTTCTCCATCAGCGCAACCAGGGGCGAGATTACTAACGTCACGCCCGTTTTCATGAGCGCTGGGAGTTGGAAGCACACCGACTTCCCACCGCCGGTTGGCATAATCGTGATTGAATCTTGACTGTTTAGGAGCGATCGCGCGATCTCCCCCTGAGGCGAGCGAAAGTCGTCATAGCCCCACGTTTCCTTGAACTTTTTCCGCAGCCGCTCCAAATCAGACATGACGACTGGCTTCTTCATTGATGAGATAACGATGACAGTGCTCCACAAGCTGAACTGACTCATTCTTCCCACGTCCTGCAAAAGCAAAAGCGGCCGAAGAACACTGTCTTCAGCCGCTTATTCTGCTATCTCGCTATCAAAAGCTTTGTACTTTTCTTAAGAGACCTAATTCTTAGAGACCTAAGCCACCAAAGTTGTAGCCAACGCCAACCGTCACACCAAAGTCAGTATCGTTAAACAAACCTAGATTAGCCTGCGCGTTCAAAGTAAAGCGTCTAGAGAGCGGCACATCAGCACCTGCGGCCAGTAGCACATTGAAGTTCTCATCGTCGCTATCGTTGTCGTCATTGCCATCTACATAAGACGCGCCGACGCCTGCATATGGGCGAATTTGAAAACCGCTGCCAACGTCAGTAGAAAATCGGCTGAACTCGTATGTGACCGGCAACAGTACCGAGAAGTTATCACCGACGAGTACGGAAGGGCGTAGCGCAACCTGCTGACTCAGAGAAATCTTACTAATAACGGCGAACGACACATCGTCTGCATAGCCAAAGTCAGCACCAATACCCACAAAGTTTCCACCGCCTCTACGAGCAGCAGTACTATTACGAGTACGGCGACGCGCTTGGGCTAGCTCTACTGACTCAGCCGTCTCAATGTCTTCTGCTTGGAACGTAGCATACTCATCAGCAACAGGAACAAACTGCCCTGACGTGGCGTCTGCTTCAAGAAGACCTTGAGCGGAGAGGCTTTCTGGTTGCATCCAGCTGCTTGCTTCAATTTCTTCAGGCATCTGGGTTGTTAGCGCTTCTACTTCAGTGGCAGGCGCTTCGAGTGTTTGTGCATTGGCAGGTAGTTGCACACCCACCTGAATGCCCACAGTCATCAACGCAAGGCCTAGTGCGCCCAAAAGCTTCTTTCTCATAGACATAATTCGGATACTCCTCATTTAATCGCAGTTACAGTAAACCCTAATTAGGTCGTCGCCCTGTCTCTGATTAGAATCAATTTATTTTTGTACGTAACGATTAAACAATAGCGGACAAACTGTCCGTGCCTCTGTGTCTCGGGATATAAAGTAAACGGCTACTGCATCCGATCAATGGTTCGATATTGAATGGCTTCAGCGACGTGTTGCGTTTCGATACTAGGGGCATCTCCCAAATCGGCGATGGTACGCGCCACCTTAAGAATGCGGTCAGTGGCACGTGCAGAGAGCCCTAGCTTACGAACAGCTCCTTCAATCAGACCGCGCGTTGTCTCGTCAAAAGGACACCATTCGCGAATATGCCGGCTTTCCATATCTGCGTTGCACTTCAGCGCAGGCTCCTTTTCAAACCTCAGCTGAGCGCGATGGCGAGCCGCCTCTACCCTAGCTCGCACCGTCGTAGAGTCTTCACCTTCCGGCTGACGCGTGACTTCTTCCGGCTTGAGCCGTCCAACAATCACCTGTAAGTCAATTCTATCCATCAGCGGCCCCGACAGCTTTGCCCAATACTGTTCGCGGTTTCGGGGGGTGCAGGTACAGGGCTGTACGGTGTCACCGTAGTAGCCACAAGGGCAAGGGTTTGTGCTGGATACCAAAGTGAACTGGGCTGGAAATTCTACAGACTGACGGGTTCTAGAAATGGTGACTTTGCCATCTTCTAGAGGCTGGCGTAAAAATTCAAGGACGCTGCGTTTGAATTCGGTTAGCTCGTCAAGGAAGAGAACACCTCGGTGAGCGAGGGAGATTTCGCCGGGTTTGGGATAGCTACCGCCGCCGACTAGGGAAGGGCCAGAGGCGGAGTGATGCGGGGTGCGAAAGGGACGCTGGTTGACCAAGCTGCCTTTTTCTTTGAGTAGACCTGCAACAGAGTGAATTTGAGTGACTTCTAAGGCTTCGGCAAAGGTGAGGGGTGGGAGGATGCCAGGAAGGCGCTGAGCGAGCATCGTTTTACCGCTTCCTGGTGGGCCAATCAAGCAAAGATTATGACCGCCTGCTGCGGCAATTTCCAAGGCACGGCGGGCCTGGGCCTGGCCTTTTACGTCGCGAAGGTCTTGGGCAGGTCGGGGCGATCGCAACAATTCCTCAGGCGCATTCACCTTCACAGGCTCCTGACTCTCAGGATTATTCAAAAAATCCGTCACCTCACTCAAATGCTTGAAGCCATACACGTCCAAACCAGGAACCACCGCCGCTTCATAAGCATTATCAGCTGGGAGAACAAGGCCTTTCAGTCCGAGTCTACGAGCCGCTGCGGCTATGGCAACCACACCAGCCACCGGTCTCAGCGTCCCATCTAATGACATTTCGCCTAAGAACAAATAGTCATCCAAGCAGTCTTGCGCTACGGCTTCTGACGCCGCCAAAATCCCAATCGCAATCGGCAAATCATAAATCGGCCCTTCCTTTCGCACATCGGCTGGCGTCAGATTAATCACCACCTTCCGCATCGGAAAGGCAAATCCCGCATTCTTCAGCGCCGCTCGAACACGCTCCCTTGACTCTTGTACCGCAGCATCCGGCAAGCCCACAATCACAACACCAGGAAGCCCACCTGATAGATCAACCTCCACACCGACCTTTAAAGCATCAATGCCAATCAGTGACGCACTCCAAATTCTTGCCAGCATATTGTGCCATCACACCTAAAACATCAACGTTTCGAGCAATTCGCTCTGGTCTCTATCGTGCCCTCGGGCGATCGATCTCCAACTGAGATATCTTGATGAATACAAGTAACAGATAAGCGGTCACGGTACAGCGATTGGAAAGTTCAGAAAAACTACAGCAGGCCATTATTCAAACCATCCAGCAGCGTGAGTCATCGCAGATTACGTTTGCCGAATATATGGAGCTAGCGCTGTATCATCCACAGTTTGGCTACTACTCCACGCGCCAGAGCATTCTTGGCCCTCAAGGCGATTTCATTACGTCGCCTCACATGGGTCACGATTTTGGCGAGACCATTGCCGAGCAGTTTGCGGATATGTGGCAGGCGTTAGAACAGCCCAACCCTTTTACGTTAGTAGAAATGGGCGCAGGGCAAGGGCTTGTTGCCGCAGATGTTTTGGCCTATTTGCAGAAAAGATATCCTGACTGCTTTGCTTGTTTGCAATACATTGTGGTTGAGAAGTCGGCGGCGCTGAGGGCGGAGCAGAAAAAGCGGCTGAGCTATTGGCAAGAGCAAGGTGTTCAGCTTAACTGGCAGACACTAACCGATATTCCAAAACAGTCGATTGTAGGCTGCATGTTTTCTAATGAGCTGGTTGACGCTTTTCCGGTGCATTGGGTGGAGATGCACGGTCAAACGCTGCATGAAATGTGGGTAGGCGTAACTGAAAAAGGCCTGACACCTGTTCTTGCAGAGCTTTCTACGCCTCAGCTACAAACTTACTTTGATCAAGTAGAGATCGATCTTTCTGGTTATCCAGACGGCTATCGAACAGAGGTGAATTTAGCGGCGTTGGGTTGGCTGACGGCAGTATCGGAGCGAATGAAGCGAGGCTATGTGCTGACGATTGATTACGGCTATACGGCCCAGCGCTACTACAGCAAGGCCCGAAGTCAGGGGACTTTGCAATGCTATTACCGACACGCGCATCATGACGATCCGTTTGCGCATGTTGGAAAGCAGGATATTACGGCGCATGTGGACTTTTCAGCGCTGGAGAACTGGGGGCATGAGGTTGGGTTAGCGAAGGTTGGGTTTACGCAGCAGGGATTATTTTTGATGGCTTTGGGACTGGGCGATCGCCTCTCCCACCTCTCAAATCCCACATCAGATCAGGCTGCCACCCCTCAAAACATTCAATCTATAATGATGCGCCGCGAAGCCCTTCAGCAGCTCATTAGCCCGATGGGCTTTGGCAACTTCGGCGTCCTCATTCAGGCAAAAGGCCTCACCCAAAAAGAAATCGCCAGACCCCTAAAAGGCCTGACGATTCCACCAATGTTTTAAAGCTCAGCCAGAGCCTTAAAACTCAAATTAAAGCGGACGGAAGATGAGCGGATAGCGGAAAGCATCATCAGGTGCAGTCACGCTGCTGAAAATAGCAAAAATTGGCAGAATAGTTTGGAACAGCAGTAGCAAGCCTACTAATGGCAGTCCGATAATTAGCCAAGCTGGAATAATGAGCAGGAGGCTATATAGCCAGGTGCTGAAGTGAAAATTTAAGGCTTCTTTAGCGTTTTCTTTAACCACTGGGTCATCTGAAAGGAACAAGACAGCTAAAGGAATACCTGCAAACAAAATTGTTTGGCTTAGGAAAATAGAGCCGTGGGAAACAACGGATAGCAGCTTACGCTTGTCAGAATCGAAGGTAGTTTCCATAAAATTAAGTCCTCTGCAGTGATCTAGGTTTTGAGCCAGTCACCTGAAGCGCTGTCTCGTATGTATTTATATTAACTGCTTTATTCTACCGGGAAAATACGGTCGAATTTCGTGAATACCGTCAGGCGCTGGCGAAGCCTTTAAGAATGAGAATAGCCTCTTGATCGAGCACCCATCCTCATCTCAACCTGCCCTAGAATGTAGAGATACCTTTGAGGATAAACAGCAATGCAAATGAAGCGACTTGGCCACGTAGCCGTCTGTGTAGAAGATGTAGCAAAGGCTGCTGAGTTCTATAAAAACTTAGGCATGAAGCTGGTTTGGCAAGATAGCGACTGGGCTTATTTAAAGGCGGGTAACGATGGACTAGCGCTAATGAGCCCTGAGTACGACCAAGCAGGCCCACACTTTGGCTTTGTGTTTAGCGATCAGCTCAGAAATTGACACTGCCTACGAAAAGCTCAAAGCTGACGGTGTAAAGGTGGGCAAAATTCACGATCATCGTGACGGCACCGCATCCTTTTATGGTCGCGATCCTTTCGGTAATTGGTTCGAGTATCTTTATGAACCAGACGATTTATTTGAAGGAAAAGAAGTTCGTTGCAGCAGGGGCAGAAGCGTAAGCGCAAATCTGAGATCTAGTGCTCTGTTTACCAGACGATTAGTACCAAAAACGTTAGTAGAAGGAAAAGAAGATGAGTCAAGCTGTTGCGATAGAAAAGTTGAGCTTGATTGCTTTGAAGCAGCAGTTTGGCTTAAGGCGCACGTCCGATGCTAACTTCTTCTCGGAATGGCAGACTTCACTACCAGAGCTAACTGAATATGAGTGTGATCGCCTAGCACGCCTCAGAGCAATCTACGAAAACTTTGAAGACCGTTTTGCACTAGAGAATACAGTTAGCCTGACGGTGATATCTCCCCTATTAGAAACCGCTGGACTCTTCCTTCCTCCGTTCTACGTAGAGACAGAAAAGTCTGTTGAGATTATCGCCAAGGACAAAGACGTAACAATCAAAGGGCGTTTAGACATTGTTATTATCAAAGAATCTCTTTGGATATTAACTATCGAGTCTAAGAGAGCTGGATTCTCATTAATAGTAGGCATTTCTCAGGTATTGGCATACATGTTGGCAGCGCCAACTTCTCAAAAGGTGCTATATGGGATGGTAACCAATGGCAGGAATTTCGTGTTCTTAAAGCTAGATCGCACTCTAAAGAGTAATCCGGAATATGGACAATCTAACGAATTTGTTATTAGTCAGGACGATGACTTGGAACAAGTACTGAAAGTCATCAAAAGGCTAGCCCACATCGCGAATACGATTTAAACTCATGCAAAGAACGTGTAGTAAAACTTCTCTGTTAGAGAGAGGCTATGTTTCTTTCATCTTCGAGGAATGAATAATCTCTTGTTCTAGTTGAGAGCATCTCTTATAACTCTTGAATAATATACCTAGTCTCGTTGATGGAGATTTAGTATCTAACACCTTGTGGATGAGTTCCGTCTGCTCAGCAATCATCTTTGGAATAAATAATAGACCTGTTGCGAAATAAGCCGCTAAAATGTTTGCAGAGCTGACTCTTTGTTGCGATCGCCTCGTATCCATGCTGAATATCAACCGCGCCTTCAAAAATGACCGTCTGATGCGAGCCATGACTGGCTTAAATCGAACGGCCTTTGATGCGCTATTGCCCAGCTTTAGTCGCGCATACAGAGAAGCCCATCCCGTTTCTAAAAACCGTAAACGTGCGCCCGGTGGTGGTCGCAAAGCTAATTTGCAGCAGATGTCAGACAAGCTATTCTTTGCGCTGTTTTACTTCAAGTGCTATCCCACTTTCGATCTAGCCGGTATTCTGTTTGATTTTGACCGCGCTCAGGCTCACCGCTGGCTGCATCGATTACAGCCGATTCTAGAGGCAGCGCTCGGCAAAGAAATGGTGTTGCCAGAGCGTCAGGTTACCAGTATGGCAGAGTTTATCAAACGCTTTCCTGAAGTAGAGCGTGTGGTGATTGACGGGGTAGAGCGACCTGTCCAGCGACCTCAAGATAAAGAACGTCAACGTCGAACCTACTCAGGCAAGAAGAAGCGCAATACGCGCAAACAGCTGGGCGCGTGCGACCAAGACAAGCGAATCCTAGTGCTCACGCCAACGCACGATGGCAAGTTTCATGACAAGTGTCTACTGGACTGTTCGATTCTAGTCGAACATATTCCCGATAGAGTACCGATTCAAGTTGACCTTGGCTTCAAGGGTTTAGAAGAAGAGTACGAGAACGTTCATCTCCCGCACAAGCGACCGCGTGGAGGCAGTCTTAGCGATGAACAAAAGGATGAAAACAAAGCATTCAACGGTGAGCGAGTTGTCATTGAACATGCTTTCGGTGGCACTAAGCGCTACAAAGCGGCAGCAGATATCTACCGAAACCGCAAGCAGGACTTCGATGACCACTTGATGTTGACCTCAGCTGGACTATGGAACTTCTACCTACAGGCCGCTTAAGAGAAATGGGAAAACACGAGGTCGTTCGTCCTCTACTTCCTACTATTTCGCAACAGCTCTAATAATTCATAATCTTCTGAATCAATATCTGGGTTAAAGATGTTCACCTTTTTATCTTTTATATCGTTAAAGACCAAATAGGCTACGAACAGATCAGCGTGGTCGCTTATTTTCTTATGTAACTTAGAATCTTTTGATTTTCTAAATAGATACTTCTTAACGAGCCTATATATTTCTACCGTTCTCCATAGTTTTATTGCTGAAACACTCGGATTGAATATTTGCTTGTAAAAAGATGAAGAAGTATCTGACCATATCTCAGCTATATCTTTTTTTGCAAGAGATATAAGTTCAAGGTTACCGCTGTAGGACGAAAGCGCTGTTGTTGATTCTGTTAAAGTACACGAAGATTCATTGCTCACCATATCTTCCGATCTTTTGTAGAAGTACGTTTTATCTGCGTCCCAAGTTTTGATTTCTCTTGCAAGTCTTTGCTGCACCGAATCTAAAGATACGAAGTCTCTACTGTCTACATGATTCTGCGTGTTGGTTGCTCTCGTAACTTGTACGTCAAAGCCGTCAGGACAATCTTTAAGAGAAATTAGCTTTACAAATACTTCTGTCTGTTCTAAGTTATCCTGGTATTTCTCAGGATCTTCCTCATATAATCGACCAATACTGCCTATTGTCTGTGCCCCGTTTATGATGCTCAAACCCCTACACCAAAAGTCATCATTTAGCCTTTTCGTACTTCTCGTTTTTTTCTGAAGCTCGTCGCATAAAATTGTTACTCCGTTATTGAAGTACCAGAACGAAGCTGGGTCTTCTTTGAGAGTTTGAGAAATATCATCATTAGCTTTCGTTCTACCTATAAAATCTCTCAGATTTCTAGCAAACAGCTTATTCTTATAACTATCCCAAAGCTTTGCTAGTTCTAAGGCATTAACCTGCCCATAGAAGGCTGTATAAGGGTCGTCCATCTTACCCCAGTTGGAGAGATTCAAAGTCGTCTCGATATTCAGCCTATTAGCATTTTCAACTGCTGTAGAATATGCTTTATCTCTATCAAAGATATCGTAACTAAATGCACCTTCATCACTCTCGTTTATGTTTAGATCTCTAATAGTATTTTCTAGCGACTTGTGGCTAGGTTTAGAGATGCCCTGCCCCGTGTGAGCAATGATGATTTTTACTTTCACTCCAATAGTAGAAAGTGCATTTTCTACTTCATCTTTCTTAGAAAGCAGCTTAGAGTTAGGTCTATCAAGATCATCGTTAATTAGGTTTTTCACACCTGTGGAAAAATTATTGATGTCCTTGTATTCAGGTTGGCCGCTACCTTTCTTTATCCACTTTGATTGAATTAACCAAAGGACATTGTTATTCTTATGCCAAAATATGGCATCTAATCCATTGTCACCTGTTCCATCAATTACTGATTGTGCCGCCTCATTAGGACTGATATCGGCAAGTGTATGTAGTGTATACGCTGCGAGACCTCGACTTAAAAAAGCAGTGCTTTTGTCTATACGCGTTTTTTCTAAATCGCGTAGGTCAATCAGGTCTAAGAATTTCTTTTGAATATCTCCTTGAATCTGCTTTACAGCAAATTTGTTGTCTCCATTGTTCGTAGGCATTGAGATTATAAGTAACTGTTTTCTACTGATCTATCGAGCACACACAATCATTTTCCAGCAAAAAGGCGGTTCACTTCCTAGCCTAATCGATCTATTGTTGTTGTTCTTGGATCGATAATCTTTTTACCGATGCCGGGAAAGTGAATGGCTAAACAGATTTTATTGCCTGCGCCGAAGATGTGAGTGACTTTGCCTTCACCAAAGGCTTTATGATTAACCGATGCGCCAACGCTCCAGTCGTCTTCGTGGGTGCCGGGTTTGTTGAGGTTAGGCTGGGGGTTCTTGAGTTTGGCTTGGCGAGTGGTGGTGGCCCAGCGTTCGGGGAGGGCGCTAGGGACGGTGGCGACGATGTAGTCACGAGGGAGTTCGCCTAAGAAGATGGAAGGCGTGGAGACTTCGCGCTGGTGCCCGTAGGTACGGCGTTCGCGGGCGTGAGACATGTAGAGCTTGTCTTGGGCGCGGGTGATGCCGACGTAGCAAAGACGGCGTTCTTCTTCAATGGCGGCGGCATCTTCGAGTGAGCGAAAGCTGGGGAAGAGGCCTTGCTCCAAGCCGACCAGGAAGACGACAGGATATTCCAAACCCTTGGAGGCGTGGAGGGTCATAAGGGTGACTTGATTGTTTTCGTCTTTATCGTTGTCGTTGTCGGAGTTAAGCGCGGCGCTAGCGAGGAAGGTATTTAGGGTAGCGTCTTCGTTTTCTTCTTCAAATTGGATAACGGCGCTGTAGAGTTCTTGAATGTTTTCTACGCGGGTCATGTCTTCTTCGGTGCCCTTATTTTTGAGGTCTTCCAGGTAGCCTGTATTTTCAATGACTTCTTGAATAATTTCGGTTGGTTTTGCAGTGTCAACGCGTTCTTGCCAGCTACTGACCATGCGAGAGAAGGCGATCGCACTCTTACTCGCTCGCCCCGCTAACGTTTTCACCGAAGTCTCATCTTTGATAATGTCCCACAGCGGCACGCCTAATTCTGCTGCCGCTTTATCCAAATTATCCAGCGTTGTTTTACCAATGCCGCGTCGAGGCGTATTGATAATACGCTTGAGGCTAACGCTGTCAGACGGGTTTACAGCTAAGCGCAGGTAAGCAAGAATGTCTTTAATCTCACGGCGATCGTAAAATCGCAGGCCACCAACAACTTTGTACGGAATGCTAAAGCGTGTAAGCACTTCCTCCATTGCCCGCGACTGTGCGTTTGTGCGATAGAGAACGGCAAAGTCTTTCCAGTTCAGCTCAGGATTTTTTAGCTCCAAAGCCCGAATTTGACCGACAACATACTCTGCTTCCATCGCCTCGTTATCGGCGCGATGGCACATGATAGAGTCGCCTTCACCTCTAGTTGCGCGCAGCACTTTGTCGATGCGCTCGGTGTTGTTTTCAATCAGGTGATTGGCAACGTCCAGAATGTTGGAAGTAGAGCGATAGTTTTCTTCTAGTTTGACCAGCGTTTCAGTTTCATCGTCAGATTGGCCATCGCCAAACTCCTTTTGAAAGCCCATCAAAATGGTGAAGTCAGCAGCACGGAACGAATAGATACTTTGATCGGCATCGCCTACAACAAATACAGAGCGATTGTTCCAGTCTTCAAATTTATCGTTGCCTTTGCCGTTTGTGGCTAGCAGCTGAATAAGATCGTACTGCGTGCGATTTGTATCTTGATATTCATCAACCAGGATGTGGCGGAAGCGGCGATGCCAGTAGTCGAGCACCTGCTGGTTTTGACGAAATAGCAGGACGGGCAGACGAATGAGATCGTCAAAGTCTAGAGCATTGTTAGCAGAAAGGCCTTTTTGGTAGTAGCGATAGGCTTCAGCGATCGCCCGCCCTTTAAACGTAGGATTTGCCGCCTCATACTCATCAGGATCTTGCCCCTGGTTCTTCGCATTGCTAATTGCAAATCGCACCGAACGCGGATTAAACTTGCGATCGTCCAAATTCATCTGGCCAATCACAATTCCCTTCACCAGGCTTTGCGCATCTGACTCATCAAAAATAGAGAAAGATTTTGTCCAACTTTGCCCCTGCGGGCTCTGGTACTTTTCAATATCGAAGCGTAAAATACGCGAGCACAAGGAATGGAACGTCCCAATCCAAAGCTCCTTCAAAAAGTTTTTGTACACATAAGAACGGAGCTGAACCTGCTCGTACTGCGGCAGCATATGCAGCGGCTTACCGTGGCGAGCCATCGACTCCTGCTCAGCAAACAGCCGCTCAATCCGCTCCTTCATCTCTCGAGCGGCCTTGTTCGTAAAGGTCACTGCCAGGATGTTGCCGGGATCAACTCTTTGATTGAGAATGAGGTTCGCAATGCGAGCGGTGAGGGCACGCGTTTTTCCTGAACCGGCGCCCGCCACTACCAGCAAAGGCCCGCAGAAGTGCTCTACGGCTTGGCGCTGTGAAGGGTTGAGCTGGCTAAGGAAATCTACGGTAGTCACCATAATTAATTGAAAAAGGCGTTGAAAGAACTTATAGGACGCCGATTACGTCGTCGTTTCAGATATAGTATGGCACTTGTCGTTGCTGTTGATAGATGATGCGACCGGTTGAGATCCGTAAACTAACGAGTGTGATCGCCTCATCGCATGACTGACTCTAGTGTTTCGCCCGATGACTCCAGTATCTTTTTGCTCAGTACTACGGGCAATGTAGACATTCCGCCACCTGCAATTGAGAACGAAATATACCTACGGCACCGCAAGTGGATGATACGGGCGATCGCACTAGCGGATGCGGCAGGCAAATCAGGAGAGGTGCCCGTAGCTGCAATCGTGGTTGGGCCAAACAATGAAATACTGGCCGAAATGGCGAATCGTAAAGAGCATGACCATGACCCCACGGCACATGCTGAAGTTTTGGCGCTGCGCGAAGCCGGTAACCGGCTGGGGAGCTGGCACCTAACTGGCTGTACGCTGTATGTAACGTTAGAGCCCTGCATGATGTGCGCAGGTGCAATCGTTCAGTCGCGCTTGGGCTTACTGGTGTATGGGGCCGATGATACAAAAGCAGGGGCTATTCGCTCTGTGCTGAATCTACCCGATGGCCCGTGTTCTAATCATCGACTGTCTGTCTTGGGAGGGATATTAGAAGCACCTTGTCGGCGGCAGCTACAGCAGTGGTTTCGCCAAAAACGAGCCCAAAAAGAGGGGGGGCGGTAGGCGATCGCATCAGACACACAGACACATCGCTAGCACAGACCACACTCAAAAGTGTCAAGTTAAAGGTTCTATGAAGAGGCTTACCCCCATAGGGTGATCCAAAGCGGTACTCAGCCCCTACTTCTATCTCACCTTGGTTTCTAGCTTTTATGCATGGGAGCACGCTTTTTTTCTACAGTTTTTACATTAAGTGCATTTGTTATTTCCTCCATGCTTTTAAACTCCTCTGCTGATATGGCTATGCCTGACGAGCGTTCTACGGATCATCCTCAAAAAAGAGCCACTGCTCCAGCGAAAGAGCAACCTAAAGAAAAAGACGGCGAGTGCGCTAGCGATCATCCGTGCCCGGTGACGCGATCACGCCTCTCGCCTTGGCTAGCACCGCTTATGTATGGCATCGGAGAAAAGCTCATCCTCCCGTTTTACTTCAGCAAGGTAGAAGTGATCGGGCAGGAAAACATCCCGACTGAAGGCCCTGTTTTGTTAGCACCCACCCATCAGGCCCGCTGGGATTCGCTTTTAGTAGGGCTGCTGGGCAAGCGAGCGGGAAGGTATTTGCGTTTTATGGTGACCGCTGATGAGTGCTTGGGGATTCAGGGCTGGTTCATTAGAAGATTAGGCGGATTTCCAGTGCATGTGCGCAGTCCATCTGTGCAGTCGCTGCGACATGGAGTAGAGCTGTTGCAGGCTAAAGAAATGCTGGTGATTTATCCAGAAGGCAATATTTTTCGCGATCGCATCAGCCCCCTAAAACCAGGCCTTGCCCGCATCGCCCTCCGTGCCGAACGCAGCCGCCCAAACCTCAATATTCAAATCGTTCCCATCAGCCTGCGATACAGCGATCCCTGTCCAAAATGGCGCGGTACGGCCACCATTCAAATCGGCAAGCCCCTATCTGTTGTCGATTACAAAACGGGTGCGGCCAAACTGCAATCAAAAAAGCTCACCTCAGATTTGCAAGACGAGCTGACCGCACTAGCCACGAAACATTAAATGCCGAGCACTAGCTCCCACTGCTTAAGCTGACCAATATGATCCGGCACATGATCAATCACTTGAAGCTGCCAGCGGCCTTTAGTCGAAGTATTTAGAAGTCGGCGTAAAGCGGGTGTGCTGACGAGAGAATATGTTCTTTGCAGCCGCGTTTGACGACCTAACGTACGGCTTTGAATCAAAACAGAAAGTCCCTGCGGGTTTTGCAGCGTAAAGCTAACGTCTCCAAAGAATTCGTGCTCAGCTTGAATGTAGATCTTGATATCTTGCAGCGCGCCGCTATCGCTGACAGTGATAGGGCTGAAGATGCCTCGGGGGGCATTGTCAGGAATGCTGAGCGTCGTTTGATTTTGAAAGGTGAGCGTTTGATGTAGAGCGCGATCGCTCAACGCCCTATCTTGAGCCGCCTTCACCGCCTTATACGCATTCACCTTGCCATAGCCAAACCAAAGCGAATGGCCTCTGTTGTCGTAAGTGCCGTTACGCTGTCCGAGCTGCGGGTCAGGATTTTCATCGACAATTTTGTCTGTCGTATCTTGCAAAAGCCGCTTTACGTCACCAGCCGTGAGATCGGGATTGGCAGAAAGCATAAGGCCAACGATGCCTGCGACCAAAGGGCAGGCGCTGGAGGTACCGCCGAAGCCGGTGTAGTCGTCAGTGGTGTAGCCTTTTAGGCCCGTGCGATCGCTCGTCAGTACAGACCGCCCAATCAACCGCTCCCGAATCGGTGGCCCCGTGTCAAACGTCCCTTCAGACAGCGCCATATTCGGCGGCGCGTTATTACTCGGCGCTGCGACTGAAATATGCTTACCCCAATTGCTGTATGCCGCCTTTCGATTCAAGCTCGTACAGGCCGACACCGTAATCACGTCGGGATGAATGGCAAAGCCGCTAAGCCAGGTCGTCACGCCTTTGAGCAAATTACGCGCCCATCCGGTTTCTTCCACCCGACCGTCTACCGGGCGATTGGCGTTACCTGCGGAAAATAGAACCACGCAGCCTTTACCCTTTCGGCCTTCTGTAGCCGCTTTATTAATGGCTCTGCTGATGCGTCTAGAGAGTGGAAAGTACACCGCAGCGGGCGACCAGCTGCACGAGATGATGTCTGCACCTTGCGCGATCGCCCAGTCAAACAGCTGCTCAATCGAAGCATCATCCAAAAAACCCGTCGTCTGAAGCGGCATAAGGCTACAGCCAGGCGCAATGCCGACAATGCCCTCGCCCGTTTCTTCAGCCAAAGCAACACCCGCTACCGCCGTTCCATGATTTTCGTAGTCTGCTGTCGGCGTCGGCAAGCCATCCCTATTCTTAAAATCTCGTGGGGCCACAATTTTGCCAGAGCCTTGCAGATCTCGGTGAGCCAAGTCAAAGCTATCGTCGGTAATGGCAATGACAACGGAGCGCGCGCCTCGGGTAATGTCCCAAGCTTTTTCGGCAAAGACGTGAGCCTTGGGGTCTAAGTCCGAAGCTCTGCTGCGATGGGAGAGGTACCACTGTTCGGGGTAGCGGGTGTCGGTGGGGCGATAGGAGGGGGCGATCGCCATAATAATGTTCGGCTCAGCCAGCAAAACATCCGCACGCCTAGCCAGCTCATTCGCAATCTTCAAAGGGTTCTGTTTTGCTTTTGAACCAACAATAAAGCAATACGTATTGCCGCTATCGGCCAGGGCATGACTGCGGATAAGCCCCAGCGACTGAGCCGCTTTTTCGATGCTGCCAATTGCTACATCCTGAGCAAACTGCACCGTCAGCTGATTGGCCAAATACACATAGGTGCCGGGGCTTAGCTCCAGCGAGTACACGTGAGAGGCGTATAAAATACCGGGCGTAATGCGCAGCTGGGATAGCCTCTCTTCAAGCTGACTAGCCGGAAGTGTCCACTCCACCACAATGGGACTCTGGCCAACTGCTTGAGGTGTAATATTGCGCACCTGCTGCGGCTTCATCTGATCAATCAAAGGCGCTAGCACCTCCAAATCATTCAGACACAGCGTCAACCGATCCTTCACCTTTTGCAGCCGCAGCTCCTCACCGCCTCGTTGCAATATCACCCCCTCTTGTCCTGGTAATACGCCTTTGTCGCCCGAAGCCTCGCCTAGCTGCACCACTCTACAATCCTCTTGATAATACGCACCAGAATATGCACCGCCGTTTATCGCTTCCTAGCTTTCCACGTGCCACCGTAGCGATAGTAAGGGTTTTCGGGGCTTACCTGATGCCAGCATGTTGGACATATCAAGAACCATTCCGCCGACTCGGTGTATTGAACGCGGTAGCGAATTTTGACAGGCTGTTTGCAGCGATCGCAAGGTTTAAGTTTTAGTTCAGCCATAAACTTAAAAAATCAGACCCAAAATTCATAAACTCTCCATAACTACATAGCGATATATAGCCAGCTACGCAAGAGTCACATCCGAATAAGACAACCGCACTATCAATGCCCTAATCTAGGTTGAATTACTTAAACGAAGCTGTTCTTATCAGCTATTTGTCATTCATGGCTTCCATCGTCTCAAAAGCAGCCCCAAAGATCGCTTTGGTAGCAGCAGCTAGTGCCGTTTTAACCGTAATGTCTGCTCCCTTCGCCGCACAGGCGCAGCCCGCAGAACTCCCTAAAGATTTATCAGGAAAGCTCCTGGCGCAGTCCACGCAGCCACCCGCTGAAGCCCCCGATGCCACTCGTACAATAGAACAGTCCAATAGCCCCATTGGCATCGCCTCGGGTCAGGCTTTAATGAACGAAGCTGAAAGTGCGATCGCCCAGCAAAACTACACCCTCGCCTCTGAAAAGCTCGTCGCCGCTCGCAAAGCTCTTAACGACGTGTCTACTTACTACCAAGATCTCTCTGGCGTCTTCACTGGCGTAGATAGAAGAGTCAACGACGGCCTCCGCACGCTTGCTCTAGAATCCGCGCAGGTACGAGATCAGGCCAGCTACCAGCTAGCAGTTGTGTACCGCGCCCAAAGTCGCCCTGAGCTAGCCGTTCCGTTACTCGTCGAAGTTGTGCAGTCACAGCAACCTACCCGCCCGCTCGGTCAGCAGGCTTACCAGCAGCTATACGAATTGGGCTTTGTATCCGTTCCCTACGAAACAGCAGGACAGTAGAGCACCTTACAAAGTAGCTACGGCCTAAAAATCGTGGCTTCTTGCGCCATAATGGGTAGAGAAAATTAACCCAAACGGAGGTCACGATGGTTAGCCCTGCTCAAATAGAGGCCATGATTAAGGCGGATATGCCCGATGCAAAGGTCGTTGCTGAAGATATGAAAGGCAGCGGTGACCACTATCAAGTTGCAATCGTGTCCGCTGCGTTTGAAGGATTGAGCCTAGTCAAGCGGCATCAGCTTGTGTACAAAGCTGTCAATGAGGCGATGTCCTCTGAAGCGATTCATGCGCTGTCTTTAAAAACCAATACGCCCGCAGAAGTGACCGCTAGCTAAATCAGCGAACATTTCGTTAAGGTTGACTACTGACCCTTCGTACTTTTTAGGATTGCGCCAATGTCTCCAGAAACCAAAGCCAAAATTGACAGCCTAGTTGCAGAGAACAAAATTTTAGTGTTCATGAAGGGCAATAAGCTGATGCCTCAGTGCGGCTTCTCCAACAATGTCGTACAGATTTTGAACACGCTAGGTGTTCCATTTGAGACGATAGATGTGCTAGCCGATCCTGAAATTCGTCAGGGCATCAAGGAGTACTCAAGCTGGCCTACGATTCCTCAAGTGTATGTTGATGGCGAATTTTTGGGCGGCTCTGACACTTTGATAGAGATGTATAACGAAGGCAACTTGCAAGAAACCGTGCAGGTTGCGCTGGCCTCCTAAAGAAGGCACAGCAGAGAAGCCACAGCCCATCAATCTACAAAAAACATAAAGCGCACCGCCTGATTAACTCAAGCGGTGCGCTTTGCCATTTTTTTAAAGTTTTATCGATAGTCGGTTTCTACTTCCGGCTGAGCCACCATGAAGTTAGAAGAATCGTAGAGAAAGCGGATGGCTTCCTGCTCAAGCTGATTGATCAAGTATGACTCGACAGCGCCTGAGTGACGCATCGATGTGATGTAGCCCTCCAGATATAGCCTGAGTTCGTCAGTTCTGTAACCTTTGTGCCAGTAGTCTACGAGGGTGTCCGTAATTCGCTGGTAATAACGGATGACTCTTGCGTCCTGAAGCATGTTTTCTGCGGGCCTCACTCAACTAAAAAAGGATTGGTACGAATGCGAGCGTAAGTAGAACGACAAGGGATAGTGTGCTCTTTACGCATAGCACCACTGGCGAGGTGGTTAGCATTGGCTACGCCAAATGTGTTGGATGTGACTAGATTCTTCAGTATTTCTATTGCTATTTTATCAGGAAAACTATGGCTCAGCCAGCTTTCAGCACTTATTAAGTAATCTTTCAGCCAATAGAGTGAGCCTCGGTAACTTCGATTACAGAAGTCATAAAGTAGGCCTGTTACTGTTTTGATTAATATAAGATCTGTCGCCAGCAGCCTAACTGCTCTATCTTCTTTGTGAGCGCCATTACTGACATTCATGTCCAGGTTATTGAGAGCAATTTAAATCTGCGATCGCTGCTGAGCTGGAATTTGCAGCAGGCAGGCTATAAGGTAAAGCACGCCTCTGACATGGTTTCGGCCAGAGATGGCTTCCAGTCGCAGCAGCCGGGAATTGTCGTGCTAGAAGCAGAGTTTGCCGGGGGGCAAGGCCTACAGCTTTGCCATTGGCTGCGCCATCAGGGTCATCCACTGATTTTGATGCTTTCTGCTCGCATCTCCGAAAGCGACGTTGTTGCTGGCCTAAGAGCTGGCGCTGACGACTATTTGAAAAAGCCTTTTGGGATGCAGGAGTTTTTAGCAAGGATTGAGTCGCTTTCTCGTCGTAGCCGCAACGCCGCAACGCCACTAGCAATTGACTGTGGTGATTTGCATATCGACTTGGTGCAAAGGCGCGTGCGCTACCAGGGCGAATTTGTAGATCTCACACCTCAAGAATTCAGCTTGCTATATGTGCTCACTCAGGCCGAAGGTGAGCCGCTAAGCCGAATCGATTTGCTGCGCAGAGCGTGGCCAGATGCGATTGATAATCCACGTACGGTGGACACGCATGTGCTGTCACTGCGCAAGAAAATTGAGCCCGATCCGCGTCATCCCGACTTGATTCAGACGGTGCGAAACGTGGGCTATCGGATCTGTGTGAGTCAGGTAGAAGATCACATAGAAAATGTGGAGGCTTTAGCGATCGCCCACGGCACCCCAGCCTAAACCACCCAATCAAACAGCGCTTAAGACCACTCGGCCTCGGCCTGCTGCTCTGCCGCTACTAGGGTTTGCCGTAGCTGCGTCCAGTTCACTTGGTCAGCGGGCAAATCTTCAATCAATCGGCCATCGCTGATATGTAGCATCCGATCTACATAACGCGCCGCTAAGTCAATCTGATGGTTGGCCATGATTACGGTGAGCTTTTGTTGCTTAGTCCATTCGGCGAGACGAGAGAGCAGAAATTCGCCATAGCCAACATCCTGAGAAGAGGTGGGTTCGTCTAGTAACAATATTTTGGGTTCGGTGATGAGGGTGCGAGCGATCGCGATTCGTTGCCGCTGGCCCATCGATAAATTCACTGCCGTGCGGCCCATCCAGTCAGCAGGAATGTTTAGCCGATCAGACCACTGGGCGATCGCTTCAGAAATCTCCTCTTTCTTTCTTCTCTCTCAACCGCAGCGGATAGCCCAAAGTCTCCTCAACAGTCATTCCTAGCAGTCGGCTCTCCTGATTGACCAAGGCGACCTGCCGCCGCAAATTCACTACGGGCAGCTGGCGAATATCCTGCCCCTCTAGCTGAATCGATCCGCTCGAAATCTCTGCAAGCCGGTTCATCAATCTCAGTACGCTAGTCTTGCCAGCCCCTGAAGCCCCAATCAACGCCACAAACTCTCCAGGCTCCACTGAAAAGCTAACATTTTTCAAGATTTCGACAATTCCAGTAGAGGCCCGCATTGTCACCTGCTCAAACGTTAAGACAGACACCAAGCAAGGGCTCCTTTGAGTAGTTATTAATAATTAAGCGGGCGGCGTGAACGTGCTTGCTGTTGCGATCGCCCAAATATCCACCAGCAGCAGCAGCGCCGTCACCCCCAGCAAAATTAAATACATCCAGGGCTGGGCAAGCGGCTTCACATCACCGGTCTCGATATCAGTTTTTGCTTCCACATAGCGCACCAGTCGAGCAAACCCAACCACCCGCATCGGCAGCAAATACGCCCGGTCTTTCGCCTGGTTGAGAAAATAATACACAATCCCACCTTGCCCCGTAGAACGCGGCTTCAAGGCAGTAATGTCGCTCCACTGTAGCGACCAGCCTCTGCGACCAAACGCTTGCACCCACTTAGGGTAGGTCACGGCAATCCCGTCATCATTCACCAAGACACGCTCGCTCAGTCCGCTATACAAAGCCGCTCCGCCTACTGGCAAAGCAATCCACAGCAGCGTAGGCGAAACCGGCGCGTTCGTCGCCGCGGCTAAAAAAGGTAGCGGAATCACTAGCGCGATGTACAAAGCAGTCAGCGTTAGCTGAATCAGAGGCGAAATTTTGAAGCTATCTGAGGCAGGCAAATCTGAATGGGCCATAACGTTGGAAAAACTACAGATATTTTTGGACGACGCTCCAGCCGGTCGCGGTCACGACAATAAATCCGACTAGCAAAATACCGTTGAGCGTGAGATGCGCTTTACGAGCCCAAGGTCGCTCAGGACTGATGCGAGTGGCACACCAAGCCGAACCTAGCGTCAGCGCAACCACCGTCAGCCCCGCAGGCAAATGAACCGAATGCCCAAGCCTGCCATATTCCCCTAATGTTCCAACTACACCGATACTCAGCAGCAGCAGCACTAGCAGCACCAAAATACCGCCTATCGTGAAGTGCAGCGGTCTTAGCCAGTTAGGCCGCTCAAAAGAGGCCGCTCCTCTAGCATCTTGAGACCGGGCGTAAATCAGGGTTCCACCTGTCACAGCAAGCAAACCAAACGCCGTGAGCGAGAGGCCCATAGACCAAGCCGCAATTCGCCACAGCCAGATAAAAGATGGAAGATCCATAAGGCTAACGGCCCTTTTGAACGACCTTGTTAAAAAACACGCTCTTAAAGGCATAGCACTTTTGCGCATTTTAAAGCTTAAACCCCACAGTCGTATCCACAAAAGGAAGACGGTGGGGTTTATTCGAGACGAGAACGAGAGCAAAAGTTCAGTAGGTTAACAGCGGCTACTCAGCGATCGCCCCTGTCAAAGTTCCGGTATCCGATCTAGAACTTTCGCTATCAGGGTCAGGTGCTTGACTTAAAGAGGCATTTAAAGCGTCTGATGAAGGAAATCCTGCAACGGCAGCCGCACCAGTTACATCGTTGGACTCTACTATCAACCGCTGGCAGGGAATCGTATCCGACAGAATGGCGCTCGCCATCATGCCCGTATGAATTTCTAACATGGCTGTTGGCACGGCTTCAAACATCAGCCGCTGCCCTGGAAACACCACCCGCTCAAAGTACCAGTCAGGTACGTTGGTCACGCGGGCTATCTGAATTTTACTGGTGGCATTGACGTAGCAACACAGAAGCGGATCTGAGTCGTCCGAAGGCAGAGGGTCTATAATTTGGGCCATGGTTGAGTCACGAGAAGAAACAGTTGTCAACACTTCACACTCCCAAAAGCTAACACTTGAATATTGCACGAGCTGTAAAAACGACTACCAAGCTACCGATTGTGATCCCCTGTTGACAGGGCTCAAACGCTATAGATTTCTACACAAACGTCTGCAAGATCGCTGTGATCAGTATTCGTAAAACACAGCGCGATAGGCTAGGGCCAGAGGACGTAGCTTTTACTAGTCTTCTCTATCAATAGTGAGAAATTTTGAGTTTATCCATCAAGAAAGTTACAAAACGCTACTAAGTGTAACAAAGCTTTGCTTGAAATCAAGCATGAAAAACACAGGCACGCCTGCTTATTGCGGTGCTATCGTAAAGATATATGAAAAAACTGAGTGTTATGAGTGACCGCATTCTTTACGTTCGCTTGCCCTGCAATCCAATTTTCCCAATTGGCGTTGTTTATCTAGCCGATCATGTCCATAAGTTGTTCCCCGATGTAGAGCAGCAAATATTCGACATGGGCACCGTACCGCCACTGGACTTTACAGCGTCGCTGGATGAGCGTATCGATAGCTTTCAGCCAACGCTGCTAGTGTTCTCTTGGCGCGACATTCAAATATATGCACCCGTTGGGGGCCGAGGCGGAAACCCGCTACAGAATGCTTTTGAGTTTGCCTACGCACCTAATCCTCTCGTAAGAATGAGAGGGGCCATTGGCGGTGCACGGATGACCGCAACGTACATGGCCGAGCTGCGTCGGAATGAGAAGTTAGTTAAACGAGGGCTCAAAAGAGCAAAGCGACATCAGCCCAATGCCAAGGTGGTGATTGGCGGCGGCGCGGTGAGTGTGTTTTACGAGCAAATGCCTCAGATGCTGCCAGATGGCGCGATTGTGTCTGTGGGTGAGGGTGAGACGCTGCTTGAGAAGCTGCTGCGTGGCGAGGACTTTTCGAGTGAGCGGTGCTATGTGGTGGGTGAAGAACCGCGCGATCGCCTTATTCATGAGCAGCCTACGCCGATAGAAAAATCAGCCTGCGACTACGACTACATCGAAGCCATGTGGCCAGAGTTTGAGTACTACCTGCAAGAGCAAGACTTTTACATCGGCGTACAGACCAAGCGCGGTTGCCCGCATAACTGCTGCTACTGCATCTATACCGTGGTAGAAGGCAAGCAGGTGCGCATTAACCCGGCCGATGAAGTCGTCAAAGAAATGCAGCAGCTTTACGACCGAGGCATTCGTAAGTTTTGGTTTACCGATGCGCAGTTTATTCCGGCCAAGCGCTATATCGACGATGCGATTGAGCTACTAGAGAAGATTCAGGCCTCGGGCATGACGGATATTAACTGGGCAGCGTACATTCGAGCCGACAACCTGACGCCACGCCTGTGCGAGCTGATGGTAGCCACCGGCATGAACTACTTTGAAATCGGCATCACCAGCGGCTCTCAGGAGCTGGTGCGCAAAATGCGGATGGGCTACAACCTCAAAACTGTGCTGCAAAACTGTCGTGACCTGGTAGCCGCAGGCTTTAACGAGTATGTATCGGTCAACTACTCGTTCAACGTGATCGATGAGCGCGATGAAACCATTCGTCAAACCATCGCGTACCATCGCGAGCTAGAAGAAATCTTCGGGGTAGACAAAGTAGAGCCCGCTATTTTCTTTATTGGATTGCAGCCGCACACCCACCTTGAAGAATATGCCTTTGAGCACAATATTCTTAAGAAAGGTTACAACCCACTCGCGATTTATCTGCCTTGGGTGGCGCTCAAGCTGCTGTGGAATCCTGGAAAGCTAGGCGCCTTCTTTGGCGATGTGTGCTTGCAGGCGATGCGCGAAAACCCAGATGATTTTGGGCGAACGGTGATGGCGATTTTGGAGCGGCGTTTGGGTAAGTCCCCATTGACAGAAGCGCTAAGTGCCCCTGTAAAAGGTGCAAAAGATAGCCAAAGCCGTGCCTTAGCTGGGGTATCATAAGAAGAAAGTTTTTTACGCATTATTTCGATTGTCTTTCGTTAGAGACACGTACTCTTTAGTAATTTTTTAGAAACAGCATGTTGGCGGGCTCAATTCTTCAAAGACTTATGCGTGGTCGCGATGGCGATAGTTCGCCAGTAAAGAGCGATCGCACCTCAGGTAAATCGGGCGCAGGCGACGCTGCCGAGCAAACCTCAGGTCGCACGCCGCTGAACTTTGGGGTGTATTACAAAAATACGCTGGTGGCGCTGTGTCACGCCCTAGAAGATGCCGTGTTGGCGACTAAAACATCGCCGCTGATAGTAACGGCTTTCCAAAAAGGAAAGTGGTATTTACAAGAGGCCGATCGCTACGCAGACCTAGCGGATACTGCCGATAGAGTTGTGATTATGGCAGCACCGGGCGCTGGCTTTAGGGAGCACCCGACCGGTAAGCGAGAGAATGTTTCACTGGTTGACTTGGACGATAGCGATCCGGTAGCGCAAGAGTGGCACCTGATGATTATGGGCTCGACCTACAGCGCCATGGTGCTGTGCCAGGAGCTGACGGATGAAGAATACGGGCCAAACGGGCCACCTGAAAATGATCTAGAGCGCAAGTTTTACGGGTTTTGGACGTTTGATCCATCGCTGGTGGCAGAGACGATTGCAATTTCGGCAGATCATATTGGTCGCTATGCGCCTAAGCTGCAAGCTGAGATAGAAGAGAGATTAGCAAAGATAGACGATGAGGCCTCGACGAAGACTGAAGAGGTGGGCAACGTTGTGATGCGGGTGGTGGAGTATTTGCAGGGGGGCGATCGCAAGATCGATCAAACCGAGAGCTTCAAGTTCGCAGATTCGCTGAGTCAAAACCTAGTCTCTAATGAGCTACAGGCTTACTTGCGCATGGCTCAGCTTGCTGATTTGGCCGATCCGACTAATCCGCTGGGTGCAGCTGAAGTAGCATCACTTTCAGAAATGATGGGTCAGTTTTTGGATTTGCCTGTGTGGCAGATGCAGCGGTTGAGACTAGCTAGCTTGCTGCACCGAATTGCGCCCGCTCAGTTTGACAAAGGAGAAACTGAGAAAGAAGGCGATAGCTGCCCGCTCAATCCTGGGGCGCAGACGCTGCGAATATTGCCAAGGTTACGGGCGATCGCTCAAATTATTTCCCACCAGCACGAGGCCTGGGACGGCAGCGGACAGCCTGCGGGCATCAAAGGGGATAGCATCCCGGTAGAGTCCCGAATTCTAGGCCTGGTCGCAACCTTTCAGCAAGAAGTTGCGCGCCGTCGGCATGAAGCGAGTCAAGAATCTACGCCTCCCGATGGCAACGAGTGGCAGCAGGTGACCGATGCATTTGCTGATTGTAAGAACGACTCAGGGGCAAAGTGGGACCCTAAGCTTGTCGAGATCCTGGGGTTCTTAGTTACAGGGTTACAGCAGGGTTTGAGCCTGCCAACGATTCCTTTGAAGATGACCCTAAGCACAGGACTGCTCAATCCTGAGGTTTCTGAGGTTTGGCCTGAGCTGAAGATTTCTGCACCCGCTCAGTCTGCATAGTATTCAATAACGTACAGTTAATTTAAGACGCGCCAGCATATTTAAGATAATGAGTGAATCCATTAATATTGATGCCGTTCGGGCGGGTGACCTCAAAAAGCTAGCCGGTGCGAAGCTAGACGATACAGATCTATCAGGTATTGATCTTTCAGGTGCGCAGCTCGCAGGGGCAACCCTTTCAGGCTGTGATTTAAGCCGAGCAAATCTTAACCGCACTCATTTAGAAGGCAGCAACTTAGTCGGCGCAAACTTATCAGGCGCCGACTTGCGAGCTAACTTATGGGGCGCAAACCTAATGCAATGCGATTTGACAGGCGCTGACCTGCGCGGCGCGAATTTGCGAGGGGCGAACCTTATGGGCGCTAAGCTGACGGGCGCGAGCTTAACGGGCGCGTTCCTAAGCGGAGCGACTCTAATGAATGCCAATTTAAAGGGTGCGGACATGAGGGGCGCGGATCTGCGCGGTGCTAATTTGAGCGACAGCAACCTGCGCAGCACCGATCTTTCCCGAGCAGATTTGCAGGGCGCGACCCTAACCGAAGCCAACCTAGAAGAAGCCAACTTACAAGAAGCCAACTTTACAGGGGCTTCTTTAACCCGCGCTAACTTACTGTGTGCGGATTTGAACGGCGCGATTACAGTGGGCGCAAACTTGACGGGTGCTTGCGTTACAGGAACCACCTTGGCATAGCCCTAGCTGAACTGAGTCAAGAGCCAGCGGTTAATCTCTCTCTCTTTTTCCGTCTTACTACGCCGTAGCGCTTCCTCAACAGTTGCCATCGACAGGTCAGTAACCACTGCGGACGTTTGAATTCTGCGGCTACCGCCATTGGCTATAGAAAACGCAATAACGGCAGCTTTTTCCACATCAACCACCCAGTATTCTTGAACGCCCAGACGCTCATACAGCCGCCGCTTACTGCCTAAGTCGTCTTCTCAGGTCGTCGCAGATATTTCAATTGCTAACGTAGGTGGGCCAAAGGTGTCTATGTCAATCGCCTGATTATTCTTAGATGGACACTGAACATCGGAGCCGATGTAGTAAGCCAACTCTGGCTGACGTAGCCAGCATCGTCATAGAACCTAGCCTCCTCAAACTCCGGACGTTGCTTCAGCTTGGTCAGCTCGTGCCAGGTTGCTTTTACCCAAGCGTCGGTTTTTAGAGTTTGAGGAGTTGATAGCGTGTTAGCCATCACGATTTACCCATTGAGAATAAGTCGAAGCTCACTTCTTCCTTATCTTAATCGGCTGCGCCTAGTAATTCTTTAGCCCAGCGGTCTACGTCGTAGGCCTTAACAGCCTCGTACATACGGCCCATTCTTTCGGTTTGTTCGGCAGGTTCCATAGCCAGCGCTTCGTCAATGGCTTTATCCATGCTGCTGTCGGCGTAAGGGTTTGTCAGTACCGCGTCGGGTAGCTCTACAGCGGCACCGGCAAACTCAGAGAAAACGAGTACGCCGTCTTTACCACCTTTAGCGACGACGAATTCTTTACCGACTAGGTTTAGTCCGTCGCGCAGCGGAGTGATCCAGGCGATGTCAGCAGCGGCGTAAAGAGCGAGAATTTCTTCGAGTGGGAGCGCTGAGGTGAATAGGAGAATGGGTGTCCAGCTCAGTTTGGCAAAGCGGCCATTGATTTTACCGACTAGGCGCTCGATTTCGCTTTGGGCCGTGCGGTAGATGCGCATACCGGAGGCGGGTTTGGCGACGGCGACGACGAAGTTAATTTTGCCCTGAAGCTCGGGACGGCGGGTGAGCAGGCGCTCGTAGCAGAGAAGCATTTCTTTGGTGCCTTTTACGTAGTCCACGCGTCCGGCTGAAACGATCAGCTGGCGATCGCCTCCCATTTCCGTTCTAATCTCTTCCACCCGTTTTTTAACCGCTTCCTTTTCAACTACAGAGCGAATAAAGTCTACGTTCGTACCGACCGGAAACGCACCTAAGTGAACAAGCTGGTCTTTGTACCTCACCTTTGTCGTCATTTCCGGCGCGGCAAGCGCGGTGCCACGCGGCGTAAATTCTTTGGCAACAGGAAGCTTCTCAACGATTTCAATATCGCGGAAGCCCTGGGCGATTGAGACAAAGTTTTCGACATAGCGGGGAATGTGGAAGCCGCAAACGTCGCAGCAGAGCAGGCTGTCGATAATTTCTTCACGCCAGGGGAGAACGTTGAAGGCATCGGAGCCCGGGAATGGCGTGTGGTGAAAAAAGATAATTTTGGCGTTGGGGCGCTGCTGGCGGATGTAGTAGGGCGTTAGCCAGAGGTTGTAGTCGTGAATCCAGATGAGGGCGTCGTCGGCTGCATTTTCACAGGCGGCGTCAGCGAACTTTTTGTTGATGTTTTGGAAGTTTTCCCAGTCGGAAGACTCATAGGTGAACTGCCAGGGAAAGGAGTGGAGAATAGGCCAAAAGGCTTCTTTGGAGGTGACGTGGTAGAAATTTTTAACCTCATCGGCCGTGAGGGGAATGCGATGGACGACACCGTTGGGGTTGTCTTCAAAGCTCATGCGTTCTTCAAAGCCACCCTTGCGCTTAGGGTTTATTTGCTTCCAGGCAATCCAGGTGCTGCGCTCGGCATTGGCAAAAAAGCTTTTGATGGTGGGGAGAATGCCGTTGGGGCTTTTTTTCTCTTTGTAGACGGTCTTTCCATCTTCTACGACCTCATCGTAGGGCTCGCGATGGTAGAGAATGACCAGGGATGATTTCATGGCTTATAAGACCTCATTGAGTAGGTGTTGACAGAACGATCGCGTGAGCTGAAACAGAGATAGTCACTTCAGGCAAAAATTAGAGCGAGCCTTGGTTTTTCATAGACCTTTAACGGGTCTGTTTCTATGGGAAATCGCGATGGCCGCCTCGACCCAATACTCACACTAAATCGGGGCGTTGGCTATAGGAATCTATTGCTCTAAGCCGGTGTATTGCTTATGTTTAGAGGCCTGTAGCTAATTCCTCACCTCGATAATAAGGGGTGAAAAAGTGAGGCGATCGCCCCGTTCCGAATCAATAGGATACTGCGTGATTTTTAGCGATTTGACGCAACGAAATTTACTGATTTTTTTCTATTTTTTGCAGGGGACAGCCGAAAAAAATTGCATTGGGTTTAGAGTGAGAAACGATGCTTGTGCCTGCACTAAAATGCTGCGTACAAAGGATAACTGCCAGGACTATTTTTTCATGAGCCATTCTTCCGCCTCTTTTTCTCCCGTTGAGCTACAAGAATCAGAAACTGAGGCCCTGATGGCCTGGGCACTTAAGGTTGCTAGCTCTAAAGCCACCTACTTTGAAATCGGACAGCTGCTAGCCCATCGATTAGGGGCGCATCCGATTGAAGATGGGCTGGTGGAATTAGGCTTTTGGGTACCTGCGCTGGCAGGTCAAATTTTGCCGAGTGAGCGCCACGTATATTTGGAGATATTCACGCCGGTTGAAGCGGTGGACTTTAGTAAGCCAGAGCAGCAGGTGCCGTTTCGGTATGAGTGTGTGGAGCTGCGGCTACAGGGGGAGTTTGTGTGGGGAGTAGTTACGGACATGCAGGTGGGGACGCGCGACCAGCTCGGCAGCCTGTACTGGCTACGCTACCGAGATATGCAAGACGGCAGAATGCGAACGGTGCGAGACGTTGCGCCCTATTCACTGCCGTATGGGGTGTACGCGCCCGCAGAACTATATGACTTTGAGCAGCTACAAAGGGAAAGAGGCGATCGCGATTACTTCACCGAGGCCGCTCAAGCGCCTCCTGTGGTTCCAGCTGAAAGGGGCGACGAACCTAAGCTGCCGCGCACGGCTGCGCCCGTCAACATTTTGCAGATGCACGTGCCGACCGCCTCTGAAGAAGGCACCTTAGCCGGACTGACGCGCGTTTACCGGGCGATCGCTGAAAAAATTAGAAACGACGAGCCGCTAACGCCTGCTGAACAGAACTATGTAGGCTACGACGCCGTTCAGCTGCTACCAACCGAACCCACGATTGAATTTCGCGCAGAAGATGGATCTCGCGACTTCTTTTCAATAGCAGGCAAAGAAAATCGGGAGGTGTACGGAGCCGATGGGCCAGTCTGCACGGCTGAGCCGCTCATGGTGACGCTGCGTAAGCCGAATACTCAAAACTGGGGCTACGACGTGCCTATTTTGGGATCTTCAACGACGAACGCATCGTTGCTGAGCAGCCTGCGGCCCGATGAAGTGGTTGATTTCGTCGTAGAAATGCACAACTTTCCAGGTAAGCCGATTCAGGTGATTTATGACCTGGTGTACGGCCATTCGGACAATCAGGCGTTAGAACTGTTGAACCGCCAGTTTTTAGCGGGGCCGAACATGTACGGGCAAGACCTAAGCCATACGCTGCCGATGGTGCGAGCGACCCTGCTGGAATTGCAGCGCCGTAAGGTGAATACAGGCATTGATGGCATTCGGATCGACGGCGGGCAGGACTTTCGTTTCTTCAATCCGTTCTCTGGACGGCTGGAGTATGACGATAACTATCTGCTAGCGATGAGCGATGTGGTGCAAGAAATCAACGGCGACCAGCGGCTGATGTTTACCATTTTTGAGGATGGTCGCCCCTGGCCAGAAGAAGGCTGGGAAACAACGTCTACTTACCGCGAGCTCATTAATTTGCGGCCTGATTCTTTTCAATGGGGGCCGCTGATTTTTGCGCACAATACGCCTGCTTTGAAGGGATTTTGGGATTACAAGTGGCCTCGGGTGCAAGAAGTGATGCTAAAGGGCGATCGCTGGATTACCGGATGCGGAAATCATGACACCGTGCGCCGAGGCAATCAGATTCCGCTAGATGCTGAAGATACGAACATCAACTGGAACTTGGGTAAGACGCTGCCTGAAGTGCTCAACAACGCGTATGACAACCCGGCGACATCGCTGTGGGTGTATGCGTTTAGTCCTGGGCTGCCCATGGACTTTTTAAACGCGTTGATGCACAGCGGCTGGGGATTTTTCCGTAATACCGACGACTTATATGGTGTGAAAGTAGCGGCTGAGGAGATTGGCTTTTTGGACTGGCAGGTTACCGCTGAGTTTTACAACAAGCCGCCATTTTTTAAGCAGCTTAAGCAGTTTGGATTTCGAAATCTTGACATGCTAAAGCAGTTTACAAGGATGCTGGCAACGGCGATGGAGACGCGTGAGTACGACCTAGACGTGGTAGCAAGTGACTGTAGAGAGCAATCCTTAGAGTCGGGAGGGCTAGCAGAAAGGTTCCCAGTGCTAAAAGACTTTTTTAATCATTTGGAGGCAAATCAGCTGAGGATGTTTGCCTTGGCTTTCATGGAAGATAGCCATGAGTTTAGCCGAGTGTCTCATTTTGAAAAGGAAGTGAACGACTCGAATAAGGCGATTCAGCCGAGGGAACCCAAGGCGGCATCAGCAGAGGCAGAGGAAAAGCCGGAAGAAGACGTAAAGCAAACTCTGCCGCTGACCGATCCAGCTGTGATTAGCCGAGCCAAACGCAGCATGCCGGGTAATCGTGCGGCCTTTAACCTAAAGCTGCGCAAGTACCGACAGGAAAATCCGTGGCTGGCTGAAAATCTTTCGGGTACCGATCGCTTCAATCGCATCAGCGAGCAGGGCCACACCTTGTTCTACGGCGTGCGCACTCGCGCTATTCCAGGTGAATCCAGTCCGATTGTGGACTATAAGCAAGTCGCCATACTGGCCCATATGGGCGGCAACCCAGCCCAAACGGCGCTATTCGACTGGCTACAGCTTGATCCTAGCGAGTGGAATATTGTGCTGACCTCACCCGGCTTGCATTTAGACGATGCCGAGTCGCTCACGGGCCTTACGTTAGAAGATGGGCAGGCCGTTTTGCTAGAAAAGAAGTCGATTCTAGCCTGATCGATGGATAACAATATCTAACAATCATGGCAGAGATGGTGTGTTTGGGGGGCAGGCGATCCTACAGTCAAAAGGAGCTAATTCACACTTAAACCACTGCCATGAGCCAACCTAACTACGTCATGGCCCTCGATTTGGGCACCACTGGCAACCGCGCCATTATTTTCAATCGCGATGGCAGCATTCAAGGGCAGGCCTATCGAGAGCTGACGCAGCACTATCCTCAGCCGGGGTGGCTGGAGCACGATGCAGCTGAGATTTGGGGCGAAGTGCAGTGGGCGATGAAGCAGGCGGTGAAAGAGGCGCAGATTGACGCAGCTGAGATTGCTTCAATTGGGCTGACGGTGCAGCGTGAGACTTGTCTGCTGTGGGATAAGACGACAGGGGAGCCGCTGCATAAGGCGATTGTTTGGCAGGACAGGCGGACGGCGGCGTTGTGCGATCGCCTCCGCGCTGAAGGCAAAGCCGAACTCGTCTACGAAAAAACCGGCCTTATTTTAGACGCCTATTTCTCAGCTACCAAGCTGAACTGGCTGCTAGACGCCGTGAAAAAACAGGGCGTTAGCGACCTCAGCAATGTTCTAGCAGGTACGGTAGACTGCTGGGCGCTATGGAATTTGACGGGCCGCAAGGTTCACGCCACAGACCACAGCAACGCAAGTCGGACAATGCTGCTGAACTTGAGCACACACGACTGGGATAGCGAGCTGCTGGATTTATTTGGGATTCCAGCGGGGCTAATGCCAGAGGTACGGCCGAGCCTGAGCGAGTTTGGGATGCTAGATAAGCGCATTTTAGGCGTGGAAATTCCGATTATGGCAATATTAGGCGATCAGCAGGCGGCGCTGTTTGCGCATGGGTGCGATCGCCCCGGCTTACTCAAGTGCACCTACGGCACCGGCAGCTTCTTAGTCGCGCATACAGGCGATGAAGTCGTCCGCGCACCGCAGCTACTAAGCACGATTGCCTGGAGCGAGAAAAAGGGCGACTCGGTGAAAGTAAGCTACGCGCTAGAAGGGGCAATGTTTACCAGTGGAGCCTGCATTCAGTGGCTGCGAGACGGCCTGAAGCTGTTTGAAAATGCGGCTGAAACGGCGAAGATGGCGGAACAGGTGCCGGATAGTAACGGCGTTTATTTTGTGCCTGCACTCAGTGGACTGGGCGCGCCGCACTGGGATATGTCGGCGCGTGGAGCCTTTATGGGGCTCACGGGCGGGGCGAAACGAGAGCATATGGTGCGGGCGGTGCTAGAGGCGATCGCCTTCCAGGTGAAAGAAGTTGTGAACGCGGCAAACTCAGCCAGTGACACGCCGATTAAGCAGCTCAAAGTAGACGGCGGTGCGTGTAACAACGACTTTTTGATGCAGTTTCAGGCAGATGCGTTAGGGATTTCGGTGGAGCGGCCCGAGGTATTGGACGCGACAGCGCAGGGAGCGGCTTTTGCAGCAGGATTAGCTGTGGGGTTTTGGAACGACTATCAGGCAATTGTGGATACGCGGAAGGTGGGGAAGGTGTTTGAGCCGCAGGCGGAGAAAGTAAGTGCGGAGCATTTTGAGCGATGGGAGAAGGCAGTGGCGAGGGCGAAGGACTGGATCTGAGTCAAAACCACAACCCCACCAGCACACCTCAACAGGAACTTCTTTTCATGTCGCTACCGCTTCACCAGCAAACGCTTTCTCTCGATCATCAAGCTTTTGCCCAAACGCTTTCAACCACCGAGAACTTGCTGATTATTCAAGATCTTGATGGCGTTTGCATGGGGCTGGTAAACGATCCGCTGACGCGGCGGGTGATTCCTGGCTACATCATGGCGACTCAGGCGTTTGACGGGCATTTTTACGTGCTGACCAATGGAGAGCATACCGGTAGGCGCGGGGTCAATAAGATTGTGGAGCAGGCGTTTGGGGCGAATGCGGAGGTATTGCGATCGCAAAACGGCTATCTCCCAGGGCTAGCAGCCGGTGGCGTGCAGTGGCAGGCCCGAGATGGGGTGGTGACGCATCCTGGCGTCAGTGAAGCCGAACTGACTTTTCTACAAACAGTGCCAGATAAAATGGAGGCCTGCTTGCGGGAGTTTTTAGCTGATAAGTCTTGTCCACCTGAGTTAGAACAAGATTTGGATCGATTTATCGCGGCGACGTTGCTGAAAAATGTGGCGTCTCCTACTGCGAACTTAAACAGCCTGTATCCATTTTTTGCAGATGATCCAAAGACGTTTGTTGCACTTCAGAAGAAGGTGCGATCGCTACTCGAAAACTTACTCGCTGAAGCCGCCAGTCAAGGCCTAGAGGATTCTTTCTTTATTCACTATGCGCCTAACTTAGGCAGAGACAAAGCCAGCAAAGAAGTGGTTTGGTTTGCGCAGAAAGGAGAATCAGGAACAACAGACTTTCAGTTTATGCTGCGAGGTGCGATTAAAGAGGCGGGCGTGCTGGCGTTGCTCAACCGTTACTATTTCGATCGAATAGGTCGCTATCCGCTGGGTGAAGGCTTTAATGCGCGTCAGGCTCCGCATGATATGGATGCTTTGGTACAGCTCGTCACAGAAAACTTTGATCCGGAACAAATGCCATTAATTGTGGGTGTAGGTGATACGGTGACAGCTAAGGTGCAAGAGAGTGAAGAAGTGAAAAGAGGGGGGAGCGATCGCAACTTTTTGCAGCTCATTCAAAACCTCAACGAGCCCTTTAACAGCGGCAACATTACCGTGTACGTAGACAGCAGCGGCGGCGAACTTAAAAACCGTAAGCCGCTTGTGCTAACTGAAGAATCAGGTATTGTAAAAGTGACTACTGGCCCTGGAGATAATGCCGATCCGCTACGGCTGAATGTGGCATTTCCAGAAGGGCACGAGCAGTATTGCCATGTGTTTGATAAGGCGGCGAGCGATCGCATCCTTACATAAAAAGCACATCTGCTTGAGTATGAAGATTCAAAGAAAGTTGAAACATTAATTGAAAGACGCTGGTATATCCTGATAGCGTTAAATACGTGCTTCTGACCAAAAATACTTAGGTCTCAACTTTATTATTGGGTGTGTTTTCAGATTTTCCATAGCAGCAGTGCAATGGAGTACTGAGTCGCAATACGTCGAGTCTACATGACCTAGACAAGCTATCTTCCATTGTTTTTGTCATCTATAAGAGAGACTACTCAAAAACAACATGGTGAATACCAAGCGAAAGGTGCTACCTATCCGCTACGATACCGATTGCCTAGAAATTTCCTCGGCAACTGACGTACCGACTATCAGCATCGGCCTCCCTGTGTATAACGGTGAGAACTTTTTGGCAGAAGCGATCAAAAGCGTTCTGGCCCAGACATTTCAGGATTACGAGCTGGTAATCTCTGATAATGCTTCTACCGATGCTACCCAGGCCATTTGTCAGCGCTATGCGGCGCAAGATAGGCGGATTCGCTACTATCGAAGCTATACCAATAACGGCCCTGCCTGGAACTACAACCGCGTCTTCCAGCTCGCTAAAGGCGACTACTTCAAATGGGCGGCTCATGACGATGTATTTGAACCCACGTTTCTAAATAGAACGCTAGAGCGCCTTATCCAAAATCCGAGAGCGGTTTTGAGCTTTTCACAGGTGAGTATTATCGACGGGAAGACCCGCGATATTAGGCCCTATGAGGTTGAGATGTCGCTGAATAGCCAGTACCCAGCACAGCGTTTTCAAGAGACCATCAGCCTTAAGCATCGATGCTATGAGATTTTTGGCCTCATTAGAACAGATATTTTGGCACAAACCGATCTAATTGGCGCTTATGCAGGCTCTGATCGCGTGCTGCTGAGTCGGCTCATTTTACAAGGCCCGTTTGAAGTTGTGCCAGCGCCTTTATTTAAGGCGAGAGAACATGAGCAGCAGTCAATTGCGATGCTCAGAAATCCTCGGCACAAGCATTTGAGAATGCATGACTACGCCGTTTGGTTTGATCCTAAAAACAAGGGCAAAATTCTGCTGCCCAACTGGCGAATCTTTTATGAGTATTTTTCAGCCATTAGCGCGGTATCCATGAGCGCGCCTGAAAAGCTCGCCTGCTGGCGGATACTAGCGAGGTGGGCTCTCTCGGGTGCAACGCTCGCTAAGCTCTGTAGGGATTTAGCGATCGCCCTAGTTCAGTACATCCGTAGGCTAGCGGGTCAGCCCATAAAAGTTCTGGAAGAAGACTCTAAAAATAATAAATCAGGCTTAACACAAGTCCACTCAGGCAGTAGAGTAGACCAGTAAATATACAGATGTCTGTTGGTATAGACAGTCATCTTTGCGAGCGTGTTTTTACTATGAAAGTAGCCATACTAGCAGGCGGGCTGGGCACTCGGCTGTCGGAAGAGACTGTCGAAAAGCCTAAGCCGATGGTGGAAGTTGGGGGCACGCCGATCATTTGGCACATCATGATGCACTACGCGCACTATGGCTTTGAGGACTTCGCGATCGCCCTTGGCTACAAAGCAGAAGTCATCAAAAAATACATGGTGGACTACTGCTCACTCAACAGCGATTTGACCGTACACCTCAAGAGCGGCCATGTAAAACGGCACAAGGGCGACGCACCTGATTGGACAGTGGACTTAATCGACACGGGACTGCACACCAACACAGGCGGACGCATCAAGCGACTACAGCCCTACGTGAACGGCGAAACCTTTATGCTCACCTGGGGCGATGGCGTTTCAGATATTGACCTGCATGAGCTGCTGGCGTTTCATAAGTCTCACGGCAAGCTAGCGACCCTAACCGCCGTTCGCCCGCCTGCTAGATTCGGCCATTTGGATCTAGAGGGCGATCAGATTGTTGACTTTTCGGAAAAGCCACAGACCCGAGAAGGCTGGATAAACGGCGCGTTTTTTGTGCTAGAGCCTGGTATTTTTGACTATATCGAAGGGGATAAGACGCCCTGGGAAAAAGCCCCGCTGGAGAATTTGGCGAAAGACGGGCAGCTGATGGCCTACAAATACGGTGGCTTTTGGCAGTGTATGGATACGCTGCGTGATAAAAGGCGGCTAGAGAGCCTTTGGGCCTCTGGTGAAGCACCCTGGAAAACATGGTGAGCCTGCCGTTTTTAACGCCGGAACTTCAACACTAGAACGTTGAAACAAAAGGTTCCTTTTCAACTTAATCTTGACTCTGATAATCTACCGACCATTTAAGAGAATTCGACTATGCGTGTACTTGTAACCGGACACCAGGGCTATATCGGCACCATCCTTGTGCCGATGCTACTAGAAGCGGGGCATGACGTAGCTGGCTTTGATAGTGACCTGTACGAAAACAGCACGTTTGGCGATGAAATGCCAGAAATTCCCTGCATTAGAAAAGACGTTCGCGATGCCACGGCGAAAGACTTAGAAGGCTTTGAAGCGGTTTTGCACCTGGCCGGACTCTCTAACGATCCGCTCGGCAATCTCAATCCAAATTTGACGCGTGATATTAATCACTTGGCGACGGTTCGCTTGGGTGAGCTAGCGAAGCAGGCAGGGGCGAGCCGATACATTTTCTCGTCGTCGTGCAGTAACTATGGTGCAGGCGGACAGGACTGGCTGACTGAGGAGTCGGACTTTAATCCGGTGACGCCTTATGGGGTGTCTAAGGTGAAGTCGGAGCAGGGCCTGGCTGAGCTGGCTGACGATAGCTTTAGCCCGACGTACTTGCGCAATGCGACGGCGTTTGGCGTATCGCCTCGCCTACGGTTTGACCTGGTATTGAACAATCTAACGGCCTGGGCCTTTACCACCGGAAGAGTGTTCATTAAGAGTGACGGAACGCCCTGGCGACCGATTGTTCATATTGAAGATATTTCGCGGGCGTTTGTGGCGGCGCTGCATGCACCGAGAGAGAAGGTGCATAACGAGGCCTTTAATGTGGGCCGCAATGAAGATAACTATCAGATTCGTGAGCTGGCAGATATTGTAAAGGAGACGGTGCCGGACTGTCGGATTGAGTACGCCGAAGATGCAGGGCCAGATAAGCGCTGCTATCGGGTGGACTGTAGCAAGATTAAGCGGGTGCTGCCTGAGTTTGAGCCGCAGTGGGATGCCAGAAAAGGCGTGAAGGAGCTGTATGAGGCCTATCAAAAGGTGGGTCTGACGTTAGAGGAGTTTGAGGGCGATCGCTATCAGCGGATTGCGCATATTAAGTCGCTGTTGGCAAAAGGCGAGCTGGGTGAGGATTTGCGATGGAAGGTGGGGGCGATCGCGTAGAGGCAACCTACTATGACAACATCTACTCCGATTTGCCGTTCTTGCAACAGCGCTGACTTAAAGCCCATTATCTCTTTTGGCGAAACCACGCTTGCAGACGCGCTGCTAACGAAAGAGCAGCTCAATGAAACAGAATATACCGCGCCGCTAGATCTCGTGTTTTGTGCGGACTGTAGCCTGGTGCAGATTACGGTTAGCGTGCCGCCTGAAATTCTGTTCTGTAGAAACTATCCTTATTTCTCTTCGGTGTCGCCTAGCCTGCTAAAACATTTTAGAGACAGCGCTGAAGCCGTGATTGAGTCACGTAATCTAGACTCGAACAGTATGGTGGTTGAGGCCGCAAGCAACGACGGCTATATGCTGAAAGTTTTTGCAGAGCAAGGCATTCCGGTACTGGGTATTGACCCGGCTGATGGGCCTGCGGAGGCAGCGCAGAAGGCAGGAATTCCAACGCGCTGTACGTTCTTTAGTAAAACGCTCGCGGCTGAGCTGAAAGAAGAAGGGCAGGTGGCAGATGTGTTTCTGGCCAATAACGTTCTGGCGCACGTGCCGGATCTAAACGGATTCGTGGCGGGCATTAAGCTGCTGCTGAAAGAGACCGGGGTAGCGGTAATTGAAGCGCCCTATCTGGTGGATTTGGTAGAGCATGGGGAGTTTGACACAATTTATCATCAGCACCTTTGTTACTTTTCAGTGACGGCGCTGGATCGGCTGTTTCGGCGACACGGTTTGTTTTTGAACAATGTTGAACAGACTAAAATTCACGGCGGATCTTTGCGGCTGTTTGTAGAGCCGCGTGAGGATGTGCAGCCGATGGTAAAAACGCTCTTGGATCGGGAAAGGGATAACAAAGTTGATCGGTTTGACTACTATCAGACGTTTGCAGCGCGGGTGGAGACGATTAGGCGTGAGCTGCTAGAGATTTTGAAAGATCTGAAGGGGCAAGGGAAGACGATTGTAGGCTATGGGGCGGCGGCGAAGGCGGCGACGATGATGGCCTATGTGGGAATTGACAGGACGCTGATTGACTATGTGGTGGATTTGAATCCGGTGAAGCATGGGCGCTATATGGGCGGTAATCATCTGCCGATTTATTCGCCTGAGAAGCTGCTGGCGGAGCAGCCCGATTATGTCCTGATTTTGGCGTGGAACTTTGCTAAGGAGATTATGGAACAGCAGAGCGAGTATGCGCAGAAGGGCGGGCGATTTATTGTGCCGATTCCATCGCCTAAGGTTGTATAGCGCCACCGATTGGTGTCAAAGGAGCTGAAGAACATGAAAGTTGCCTTTGTTAGTCAGCCTTGGGATACGTTGCAGCTACCTGTGAGCGCAGGGTCTATTCCGATTTGGACGAGTGCGATCGCCCGAAAACTCTCCAATCTAAATCTCTCAGATGGCTGTGACGTTATCGTCTACGCGCGGCGCAGCGAAGGGCAGCTAGCCCACGAAACCGATGAGGGCGTTAGCTATCGCCGCATTGAGGTATCAGGGACAAGGGTTTATAACGGCGTTGCCAAAGCACTCTCTCGAATCTCTCCCACGTTTCGCTACCTTTGCTCGCGGCTTTACTGCTTCCCCTATGCTCTAAGAATTGCGGCTGATTTAAGAAGACAGTCCTGCGACATTGTTCATATTCACAATTTCTCTCAGTTTGTGCCAGTGATCAGGGCGCTGAACCCAAAGATTAAGATTGTGCTGCATATGCACTGCGAGTGGTTGAGTCAGTTTGATCGAGAGGCGATCGCCCCACGCCTGCGCCAAACCGATCTCATCATCGGCTGTAGTGACTATATTACTGACAAAATAAAAGCCCGCTTCCCAGAATTAGCTCATCGCTGCCAGCGGGTATATAACGGCGTTGATACTGAGCAGTTTCAGCCCGTTCAATCTGGGGCATCTAAATCTACCGAAGATCTCAATCTGTTGTTTGTCGGGAGAATTTCACCGGAGAAGGGGCTGCATACGCTGATTGAGGCCTTTGAGAAAGTCGCGGACGCTCTTCCAGACTCAAAATTATTTTTGATTGGGCCAAACAAACCTACCGCCGCTGAGTTTATCGCGGAGCTAAGCGACGAGCCAATGGTGCAAAATTTGGCGCGATTAGATCCGCCTAACTATCTACGAAATCTGAAGCGCCAACTGCCAGAGTCATTAAAAGAGAAGTGTCTTTTTTACGGGCTCGGTTTCTCACCTAACGCTTCATCAGCACTTTCAGACGGCCGCTGTTTTGGTTAACCCGTCGCTGAGTGAGGCCTTTGGAATGAGCTTGGTGGAAGCGATGGCAACCGGGACACCGACGGTAGCCACTCGGGTGGGTGGCATGCAGGATGTGGTGGTGGATGGAGAGACGGGGCTGCTGGTGCCACCAGATGATTCGGCGGCGCTAGCGATCGCACTTCAAACCCTACTCACCGACTCAGACTTACGCACGCGAATGGGAAAAGCAGGCCGGGAAAGAGCTGTGAATGTGTTTGACTGGGAAGCGATCGCAACTCATCTTTTCAGCCTTTACAATGGCCTTCTCTCTGCCGAGGAATCTAGGTCATGAGCTTTGTGCGATCGCGCTACCAGTCAAAACTCAAGCAGGTAATGGCCAAAAGACAAATCACCGATCTCACCCAGCCAGCCATCGTATTTGCGCCGCATCCAGACGATGAAACGCTAGGCTGTGGCGGCACGATCATTCGCAAAAAAGCAGCGGGTGCGGTCGTTAAGATTGTGTTTTTGACGGACGGTAGCCGGTCGCATGCGGCATTAATCGCAAAATCAGAGCTTAAGGAGATCAGGGAAAAGGAAGCGCTTAATGCAGCCCAGGCATTAGGTGTTGGGGTAGAGGACGTTGTTTTTTTAGGGTTTGAAGATGGGCAGCTGAGGGCGTGTGAGCATGAGGTAAGCGATCGCATTCAATCTTTACTGGCACAACACCCACCTGCCGAAGTTTTTATCCCATACGAACTTGAGCCACCAGCTGACCACGTGGCAACGTATCGAGCCGTGATGGCAGCGATTGCTACAGCAGAAAATTACACCGACTGTTTACAGCTATCCAATCTGGTACTGGCAGCACTGGCCGTGGACATATCCTGAGGGCCGCAGCAAGCGAGAAACGTTGAAAATTCTGAAGGCCAGCGTCACCAGCTATTTTGGCAACGCCGTCTTTAAAGACTTTCAGCATTCTGTGTATGTCGGTGAGGTGCTTAAGCAAAAGCAAGCGGCTCTAAACCATCACGCTTCTCAAATGCAGAGGCGAGACGGTAATCCAAACTGGCCTATTCTAAAAGATGTCTCTCGGGGTGACTTTTTAGACTGTTTTTTCCAAGACTATGAGATTTTCCATCGCGAGACTTTCCACCGTGTCTAATACGATAGAACAGCCGATTTTACAGCCCTCGATTATAGATGACTTTTCGGTGGCGCAACTCTCCGGCCAGGTCATTGGAACCCAAAGCAGCAACGGTCAAATTCGCCAAGGTATTGATGTTGAAAAAACAATCTCTATCGACAACGGTGCACTACGTTTTCGCCCGCTGATAAGTCCGGGGTGGCAAAGAGCAGGCGTTGCCTATGGCCCTTATCAGCGGCAAGCAGGGCTAACGCTGAGCGTATTCATGCTCAATGGTCACCATGCCTCGGAAGGTAACGACATTGGAGAAACCTTGAAAGGTCGCTTTTTTCGCTGGCTGAGAGGCAGTGGAACGTATCCCATTGGCAGCAGGCTCATAAGATGGACGCTGAGTTCGCACCATCGCAACAGAATAGAGCTGTTTTACCGGTGGCTGCGCAATCGTAAAGGGCGCTTTGCAGACGGACATCTTTTAGAGAATTTGGCGGTGGGCTGGTTTCCTGAGGCCTACCCGCAAGATCCGACAGAGGCAGGAAATGCAATTGTTATTCAAGCAAGCGAGGCGGAGAATGGGGCGCTGTGTGTTCGGATGGGCGATCGCACGACAGCCACAGTCAAAGGATTGCAGAATCTTCAAGCCTATTACGTTGTTGTCCTTAGAGAGGAAGGGGCTGCTTATTACGCGGCTTCTGTAGCAGGTGCCCGTGGCCTAGCGGCGTATCCCTACATGCGGCTGGTCGGCATTGATGCGTTTAGCGACGACAAGACTGTTTTTGCAGGCATTCACCAAGGGGCGCTGGGTCAGGTTGGGTTTAGGGTTGATAGTCGGGTGTATGGTGTGCGTGCGGAGGTGCTGCCTGCGCTGTCGGCGTGGTACGGGACGGCACAGGCGGCTGATACGCTGGTTGGAAACGCAGGGCTAGATCAATCAGCGGCCGAGATCGGTGGAACGTGGCGTGTATTACAAGGTGAGTTTGAAAGAACAGAAAAAGGGCTGATAGGGCGGCGGGCTTATAATGTGGCTTTGCTGGAGATGTCTGAGCCTGCCGGGGCGGTTCATGTGATGGTGAGTGCGGGTGAGATTTTGGGTGAGGAAGTGCCCGATTTTGCGGTGCTTTGGCGTGTGCAGGATGAGGACAATGCTTGGGGGCTTTGGTTTTGCGATGGCGACTGCTACCTTAGGCGCTGTGAAAACGGCGTGTGGTCTCAGATCGCGCAGGAAAAGCGGTACGGGCTAAAGGCTGGGATGAATGCTGTTCAAATTCTAGATACGGGTGAGTCGTTTAGTCTTTATCTCAATGGCGACGGTTTGTTTGAAGATCAGTCTGTGCAATCCGAATTCAATGCCGAGAAGAAAATAGGATTGATTGTTCACTCTTCTGGATCTGATGAGGAGACGGTTCTCTCTTTTCAAAATATAGAGGCCCATCCGCGCAACATTTTGATGCCTGAGCAGATGAGATCAGGTGAGCCCTGGTGTGCGGAGGGAAATGAGGTTGCGATCGCAGACAGCTTTTCAATAAACCCACAGCACACCCGACAAGATTTAGCCGGACGGCGTAGCGACGTAGGCGATCAGCCATGGCGAAAAGAAATCGGCAGAGGAAGAATGCTGCTGACAGATGCCAAAGCGGTAAAAGTCGAGGCGTCATCCAGCGAGCCAAATAAAGGCCGGTTGGCCTACACGGTAGCGTGGCCAAATCCGAGGCTGGCAGATATATCCGTCGATATTTTGCCACCAGGAACTGCCCGACACCAAAAAGAAAAAGGCAGAGGCGGCGTCATTTTCTGGCAAGATCAAAACCATTATCTCATTCTTAACCAGTGGCTAGATGATACGTTTGCAGGATCGGCGGTGTCTGCGTTTTTTCAGATTGACGGGTTTGAAGAGATTTATGACGCGGTGTGGAGTAACTTAGGCGATCGCGTTGCCTGGGGCGTAAAGCACCAGTTTAGAGTCGTTTTTGATGGGCTCAATTTTATGGCCTATATCGATGGCGAACCAGTTCTATATCGTTCGCTCGAAGACATTTACCCAACGCTAGCGCCGCTAAAGATTAATAGAGTTGGTATTGTTGCGAACTGGGAATGGGGAGACGATACAGGGACAACATTTAGTCAGTTTGTCGGAAAAGTTTAAGTCAATCTAAGGAAATAGAGGTAAAAGGTTCGTGGTTCAACAGCATTCAAATTCATTACTTAGCTCAGAGAAAACGCGATTTTTAGCAGATAAAGCCTGTCCTAACTGCGGCTCGATCGGACTTTCTATTTTCTATGAAGTGAAAGACGTACCGGTGCATAGCTGTCTGATGCTATCTTCGGCTGAGGACGCGTTAGATTTTCCATCGGGTGATGTGGTGCTGGGGTTCTGCGATACCTGCGGCTTTATTACTAACACTGAGTTCGATTCTAAATGGTCGGCCTACGCGCCGAACTATGAAGATCAGCAAAGCTTTTCACCCACCTTTAACAGGTTTGCCAAAGAACTGGCACAAAAGCTAATAGATAAATACGACTTGCACAACAAGTCAATTGTTGAAATTGGCTGTAGTAAAGGAGACTTTTTGCACCTGCTTTGCGAGCTAGGCAACAACACGGGCGTCGGCATCGATCCGAGCGCGGTACCAGGGCGTGTGAGCAGCAGCGCGGCAGATAGAGTGACGCTGATTCAGGACTATTACTCGGAAAAGTACGCGGAGTATGTGGGTGATTTTATTTGCTGTCGGCATACGCTAGAACATATTCAGCCGACCGCTGAGTTTGTACGTACGGTGAGAAAGTCTATTGGCGATCGCGATGTCGCTGTCGTCTTTGAAATTCCCGATACCGTCCGCGTGCTCAAAGAAATCGCCTTTGAAGACATTTACTACGAGCACTGTTCCTACTTCACCCCGGGCTCTTTGGCACGTCTGTTTCGTAGCTGCGGCTTCGAGATTACCGACCTGTACCGGGCGTATGGCGACCAATATTTATTAGTAGACGCTAAGCCGATAGCGGCACCCGCTGATGGAAACATTCAGCCGATAGAAGATAGCCCTGAGCAAATTGCTAAAGACGTGCAGCATTACATCGACCAAATCGACAGTACGCTGGGCAGTTGGAGAGATCGCTTGACGACAGCGCAAAAGGAAAATAAAAAAACGGTTGTTTGGGGCTCGGGGTCTAAGTGCGTGGCCTTTTTAACCACGTTAGATACCATCGACAAGATTCAGTATGTTGTAGACATTAATCCGCATCGACATGGCAAGTTTATTCCGGGCGTGGGTAAGCAGATTATGTCGCCTGAGTTCTTAAAAGAGTATCAGCCGGATCAGGTGATTGTGATGAATGAGATTTATTGCGATGAGATTGGGGCGATGCTGGATGAGATGGGCGTGAAGACGGAACTGGTGGCGCTGTAGTGATGGAAGAAACAACGATTTGTCCAGTTTGTGATGCAAAGTCGGCAGTTGCTTTTACGGAACTGCTGAATCTGCCGATTTATTGTAATTTGCTGTGGCGCGATCGCGATGAGGCGATCGCTTGCCCTAAAGGCGATATTCGCCTGGCCTTTTGCAACACCTGCGGCGCTATCACCAACACTGCCTTCGACCCCAGCAAGCTAGGCTACTCACAAGACTATGAGAACTCTCTGCACTATTCCGCCAGGTTTCAGGAATATGCGCAGGCACTAGCTGAGCGCCTGGTTAAAAAGCATCAGCTACAGAACAAGACAATTATTGAGATTGGCTGTGGAAAAGGAGACTTTTTAGTTTCGCTGTGTGAGCTGGGAGAGAATAAGGGCATTGGGTTTGATAGTAGCTATGCGGTGCGTGATGAGCATGAGGGGATGGGCGATCGCGTCCAGTTCATTCAAGACTTTTACTCTGATAAATACGCTCACTATTCAGCCGACTTTGTATGCTGCCGGCAGGTGCTAGAGCATGTCAAAAGACCCGGTGAGCTGCTGATTCCAGTCGGCAAAGCAATCGCTGAATGCCCGGATACCACGCTCTTTTTTGAAGTCCCTAACGGCCTTTACACTTTTGGGAACATGATGATTTGGGACATCATTTATGAACACTGCACCTACTTCACGCCAGTTTCTTTAGCCTACGCATTCGCGGCAACAGGCTATAAAACAAGCGCAGTTTCTGAAGAATTTGGCGGGCAGTTCCTGAGCATTGAAGCCAAGCGGTCTTCTAATCGCGTTGAGAATGAACAGACTGTGGATGCAGAAGCTTTAGCTAAATTGACGGCAACCATTGAAGGCTTTGAGCATCGATTCAACGGGCAGCAGCAGCAGTGGGAAGCTAGCTTGAGTCATCTATTTGAGCAGGGAGAAAAGATTGTGATATGGGGCTCAGGATCTAAGGGCGTGACGTTTCTAAACCTGTTGGGGCTATCTAGCACGACTCAAGGCGGCGTTGAGTATGCGGTTGATATTAATCCACGTAAGCAGGGGAAGTTTATTCCGGGGACGGGACAGGAGATTGTCGCGCCTGAGCGCATGAAGGACTATCAACCTGATGTTGTGATTGTGATGAATCCGCTGTATCAGCAGGAAATTCAAGATAGCCTGAGCCAGATGAGTTTAGCGCCTCAGATTGTGACAACAGAATCGTTTGCGGTATGACTTGCTACTTAAATCTGCTACTTATACCTGCTTTATGCCATGCACATAGGGTTAGATGCTGTAAAGGTTGGATATTACAAACTGTAGATACGTCAACTGGTAGAAACTATGGTTGACCCACCCCCGGCCCCTCCCGAGAGGGGTGAATGTTGGCTGTGAGGGCTGGATTTTTGGTTGTTCTGTCAGATGGATTGCGGGTTGTGACTTTTTTGGTGGCTGTTGGGCAGCCTGTCTCACAGCATCGTCTGAAAATCGCAAAAAGCGCACGCCCAACTGTTCTAGCCGCGCCTGCCTTTCCTGATCGCGCAGCTTTGCCTCTGGGCTGTCATGCACTGAGCCATCCACCTCAATTGCCAACGCCAACGCCTTACAGTAAAAATCAACAATAAACTGATCCATCGGCTTCTGACGGTCAAAGTCATATCCCATGATCTGTTTTTTCCTGAGCCGCTGCCAAAGCGCCTTCTCTCCTACCGTCATATTGCTGCGCAGTTCGCGTGCTCGAGCCTTCAGCTTTGGATTATAAGGAACAAAATGATTTTTCATAGCCAATTCAAGCATCTATCTTGCTTAGCCTGCTGCCCTCTTTAAAGTGCCCACTAACGTGTTGAAGGAAAATCCAGCAACCTCTATCCCCATAGCCCGAAGTAAATCCCCTCCGCTGGAGGGGTGGCCGTAGGCCGGGGTGGGTCAGCAACCCCTGCCACACACCAATCATAAATCTCTCAGGCTTACGTGTACACGGTAGCTTGAGAGGATCAACCAAACACAACAAGCCCATCTAACCCCTACCAACTTATTGCACAAAGAACAATTTGTATTACGGTTGCGATCGCACCAACCGTAATCAATGACAACAAGCCCATTCACACTTGCAAACTTATTGCATCAAGAACAATTTGTCATGCAGCTTCTGCAACAAGTCCATTAGCCCGTCACGCGCAGGCTATCTCCCTAGCCTTACGGAAAGCGATCGCAGACACCTCAAAAAAATACCCAGTTGTACGTAAGCTAGTGCGTATCAAAAAAGACACTATGAACATGTTCCGACAGCCACGGAACGCCCATTCAAACACTCCATTATCAGGGGCTAATGTAAACGCTATGTCCAGAAAAAAGCGCAGCTCGCGTGCACTCGAAAAAGCCACCGTTCGGTTTGACGGTATCAAATCAGTAAATCCTAAGCTAGATGCGGGTGGCGGATTCACCGCACCGGGCTACGAAAAAGCCATCGTTCAGCTGCGTGCTGACATCAGCGCCTACAATACGGTGCTCTCTACCGTGGACGCGCTGCAAAATAGAATTGCCGATAGCGAAAAAGAAGTCTCTGAATATTCTGAAAGAATGCTGCTGGGCGTAGCGGCTCAATACGGCAAGGACAGCAATGAGTATGAAATGGCCGGTGGTGTGCGTAAGCGCGATCGCAAGCGACCCGTCCGACAGGCTGCGGTTGCTGCTAGCTAGCCTAAAAGCCATCAGCTTCCTTAAATTTTGGTAGATGTAACCTTGCCTAGAGCGTTCTTTGTGGACGCTCTTTTTTTATGGTTGTATAGCGCTCTACGCTTTAATTTTTACGCCTCGCTGTCGATGCTCTAGGTCATCAAAGAGCGATCGCATTTCCTCAAAGCACATATTTAAACAAAAAGGAAGTATCCTGCGGTCAAACGTTCTCTAAGTCCGGAAACAATTGCTATTCGTGTAGAGAAAGCTACCGTTTTGACCGTGTTTTATGGCTAATTAAAACGGCCTTACCCAGCAGAATAATTTCTGAAAGGCCTGTATAAAGCATGGTTTAGCCACCATCGGCTACAAAGTTTTATTTTTGCGCTTCAAAGAGCAAAGATATGTTACCGTTTGTAAAGCAGGTCATTAAAGATTGACTTGGGCGCAATGCACAGCAAGTAAAAGCCGTGCCTTCTTACCCCATTAGTAAGACATTCGTACCACAAATCTTCTATTCCTGTTGGAGAGAGATATCCAGAGCGATCGCTTTCCCTTTCATGGCTAACTGCTGTTCCACTCTGAGCGCCATCTTACGGCCAGCGGCTGGGCCAGCTCTTAGCGCTCTAATTTGTTGTACTTACTAACTTAACCTATGGCTTATACCGTTGATACTGCACGTAACATCTTTCCTAGCACGCTCTCTGCGGATGCCGTTCCTGCAACCATCGCGCGGTTTGCTCAGCTTAGTGCAGAAGACCAGCTAGCGCTTATTTGGTTTGCCTATCTTGAAATGGGCCAAGGCATTACGATCGCGGCTCCCGGCGCTGCTAACATGCAGTTTGCTGAAATCACCATGAACAAAATCAAAAACATGACGCCACTGGAGCAATCCCAGGCCATGTGTGATTTAGCAAACAGAGCAGATTCTGAAATCTCTCGTACCTACTCGACTTGGACGCCAAACATTAAGCTAGGCTTTTGGTACAGACTCGGCGAATGGATGGAAGAAGGCTTCGTTGCGCCGATTCCTGAAGGCTACAAGCTATCCGCAAACGCCGCGGCAATTCTACAAACCATTCGAGGATTGGAGTCCGGTCAGCAGATTACCGTGTTGCGCAGTTCTGTTGTAGATATGGGCTATGACACGGGTAAGCTCGGCAGCTTTGATCGCGTTGCCGAACCCGTTTCGCCTCCAACTTCTATTGGCCAGCGCAAAAAAGTAAGCATTGAAGGCACTAATAATGCCACCGTGCTGAGCTACATGGACAACCTCAACGCTAACGATTTCGATGCGTTGATTGAGCTATTTGCAGCCGATGGCGCGTTGCAGCCTCCTTTCCGCAAGCCAATTGTAGGTAAAGAAGCCGTTTTGCGTTTCTTTAAAGAAGAGTGTCAGAACCTTAACCTGATCCCTGAGCGAGCGGTGGACGAAGAAGCTGAAGAAGGCTACAAGCAAATTAAGGTCACAGGTAAGTGCCAGACGCCCTGGTTTGGTGCGGCGGTTGGCATGAACATTGCGTGGCGCTTTTTGCTGAACCCTGAAGGCAAAATTTTCTTTGTTGCAATCGATTTGCTGGCATCGCCTAAAGAGCTGCTGAACCTGGTTCGTTAGCATTAGTTCGTTAGTACAGCTAGCCGCCTGAAGTCGTGAGCCCACTCTATCGCTTTCGGAGTGGGTTTTGGCATGTGTGATAGTAAAAACAGACCGTAATAGTAAAAATAGACCAAGGATATAAATTTCAAGAAAGATGACGCAACAAACTGATGTGCAGTGGAGTGAGGGAGAAAAGGCTGTTGCGAAAGCGGCGCTGAAGTCAGCTTACGACAGAGAAGTTGAGGCGCTGGTACAGAATATTAGAGAGAAAGCAGGCTTGATTGAGACGACTGAAGAGGTATGGCAGCTTCACGACTATTTGAGCGGCAGACGGCATGATATTGACGGAAAATATGACGATAGAGAAGACTTTTTGACGTTTACGCTCTCTCGGCTGGTGAAGGAAGGACTGCTGACGCTCGATGAGATAAAAGAGCTGTCGGCTGATAAAAGGGCAAAGGTAAGCATTTTGACACGTATGTAGTGTCAAAATATAAGCGTTTGAGCCAGAGTATGACAGCGGCTTTATCTTGTGGCGATCGCTCATAGAACCAACTTTGAATAACGCCTAAGAAGCTCAAGCGTTAACTAGCCACAGTCCAATTTTTTGAGGTCGGTCATCTTGACTAAACACGGCTTCAATAGCTAAATCGTCCGACTGCTGTAATTTGGCAAGGGTTTCTTCCTCAGGCTTGAAGAAGTAAATATTGTCAAAGCATTGGTACGGCTGACCTTTCTCCTGTAATAAAGATACTGCTGAATCGCGATTCAGGTGGATGTGAATGTTGCTTTCTAGGAGATAACTCAGCGCTAACGCATCTCCAAAGTCTTCAAATAAGACAACAGGATTAGTACTCTGATTGATCACGGCTGCAATCATAGGGTAGTCGGGTGCGCCAAAAGCTGACCAGCTTTGTGATTTAGAAATTACTAAACTCGATAGCAACCCGCTGCCTAAAATAACTACTAGGCTAACCAACGCCGTCCACTTTCTCCATCGAATCGTCGAGACCATTTCGTAGGATATCCAGGCGATTACAGTTAGCTCAATCGCGATTACATACGGAATCATATAGCGAGGACGGCTAGAATACGTTCCTCCCCATAGGACATCTTTCAGCATTAAGCTGGCGCCAGTACACAGTACCAAGCTCAACAATAAAATCCGAGCGGTTCTGGAGGCCCTTTTTAGGAGAAAGTAAAAGGAGACCGCGATAATTGGAACAACCATCGCAAAGCTCAGCTGTTGTAAGGGGCGCAAAGCAGCCGTTGAGTCCATCCAGGGATTATTAAAGTCAGAAAATATCAGACAGGCGACTCTAATCCATCGGGTTACTCGCGCTATCGATGACAAATCAGCAGCCTGAACTTGAGCAACCGAGTAGCCTAGCAGTCCGGGCTTGGTGACAAATAAATAAAACCAGGGAACAAAGGCCAATCCACCTGCGGTAGCAGCCACCACGCAGCCCTTTGCCGCTGTAGTTATCCTAAACCTTTCTAGCCATAGGACATACAGCACGTGGGAGATGATCAAAAAGCCGCATAATAGGTTTGAGTAGAGTGCGATTGATACAGACACACCGTAAAAGATCCAGCTAGCGCGAGTCTTCAACCGCGTAGCCCGTAGCAGCAACGTGGTAGACATCAAAACTGAAAGCGTTGTCAGACTGTAAGTTCTCACAATTTGCGCATATTGCAGATGGAAAGGAGAAATTGCAAACAGGCCGGCGGTCAGCCAAGCAGCGCGACGAGAATTAAACAGCTCGTCGCTAAGCCAATAGGCGCTTGGCAAACAAAGCACGCCGAGAGCAACGGATAAGCTGCGGGTAATTACAGCAGGCTGCGTAAGATATTGACTCCAAAATCTGGCCCAAAGACTCATTAAAGCTGAGTACAGCGGTGGAAAAACGTAAGGTTCGGCAACGTGTCGGTGAAGTGATGAGAGAATCGTCTCCTGCGTATCAATGCGCTGAAAGGACTGTAGGGTGCTTACGGTGACAATACCGCTAGCTTGAATATCTCCTAGCTGATGGCCGAAAATAGTCAGGAGGCTAAAGGTCTCGTCATTAGAAAAAACTTTGTAGTCTAAATTGTGAAATCTTAACAAGATGCCTAAAACGCACAGGCTAAGCATCAAGATTCTGAACACCTTTCCAGGCTTTTTCTCGTTCATTTTGCAGCGGTTACTATATTACTCTGATTCAGTAAGAAACCCTGAAATATCTCTCATTTGTATCGCGCAGATGCATTTACACGATAGCGTGCTACTTCATTTTTAGAACATGAGGCTTTTTACAGGCTCATGAATTGATAGGCTAGAAGCGCCGAACTAAAACGCAACCTAATCCATCATTTTGCAAACCATTTTGTAAGCAGGGCATTCTTTCCTATGACCGTCAGCAGCAAAACCGCCAAAAAGCTTCTGTATGACTTCATGTTTGAGCATGAGGACGCTAAGGAATGGGTCGAAGACGTATGGGGCCTAAGCCCCTTTTTGGGCCAGGGCGCTGCGAATGCAGCTGAAGTGCTTGGTGCGCTGATAGAGACTTGTTCCGAGCGGCAGTTAAATGCGGTCGTTTCTAGCCTATATACGGCGCACAAAGAAGCCATCAGCGAACTGGGCTCTGCGAGTGAGTGGCGCGTGGAGATAGATGCGAAAGCAGCGAAGTTGAAGGAAGATTGAGGGATGTGGCGCGATCGCCTTCAAAAAGGCACCCAGCTCCGAGCACACCTCAGATGAAGTATTCGACCACTGAGACGGAGCCAAATCGTTCACGGACTGAATGTACTCAACCAAAGGACGATCGATAGGAAGCAGGTTTTGCGCGTTAAATTGAATGTTGTCGTATATTTTGCCATCTTCGCCGCGTAGCATGTAATAGCAAAGCCGAGTCAGCAGTAACAACAGCATGCTTATCACCCAACCCAACGGGCCTTTTCGCTTGCGGGTCACGTAAATAGGCTGAATGCGAGTACCACCCGAAGGTAGTGGTAAATAGGCGTACACCAGATGCAGCGGCGGTAAAAACCGTACGTTTTTCATCATAGTAAGTAGGCCAATGCACCCATGAGAATAGCGCATGGCATAGGTGTACGTCGGGCCTAGCAGCGTTTGACTCATACCTTTTGGCATGTCGCCAGTCAGCGTAAAGTCAATCAGGCCGCGCGCTTTATCTTGTTCTAAAGAAAGTTCCATCTCAACCGGCAGATTGTGTACGGTTTGCAGATGCTGCACATCAATCCCGTTCATCATGCAGATGTGGTGATGGCACTGACGTTCTAGTGTTTTATCGGCTTGAGCAACAACGTCGTGGCCTTTGAGTTCGTCAAACTCAGGGATGTCAAAAGGTGCGATCGCCTCAGGATAAACCCAAACAAATCCGTATTTTTCAGCCGTCGCATAGGACTGGAGCCTTGCCCCGGTAGGAATATGCGACTGACAGGGAATTTGCTGGCACTCGCCCGAACCATCAAAGGCCCAGTGATGAAAAAAGCAGCGGGCCTGATTGCCCACCACATCGCCAATGCCCAAATCTGTGCCCATATGCGGACAGTAGGCGTCGAGCGATCGCACCACCCCATCCTCACCTCTAAACACCGCAATCCGCTGCCCGCACACCTCAAAAGACTGAATGCGCTTAACCGGCAAAGACCGGCTAGCGCACACGATATACCAGCCTTTAGCAACCACATCAGGATTGTTGAAAATAGTCACGATCACAGGAACATTCATAGTCAGTCTCCTTTTGTCGCTAAAAACTTGGGGAGCGATCGCCGTTGCCGCCTCAAATACTGTTCTATCGAAGCGGTCGCCATCACCCGCATCTCCCGATTGCTCGGCCAAACATAGGTAAGCGGTGCAATATAAGCCCTGTAAGCACTCATCGCCTCATGATGTGTCTGATAGCTCTGGTGTAACCCGTCCGACTCCTGAGTAAAACACTGGCGCATCATCTCTTTTGCCTGACGAACATCAAAGGAAAACAAAGGTGAGCGGAGCAGCCTATAAACCGTTTCGTACAGCCCAGGATCGTGCCAAAAAATGCCGTTAATCACCACAGAAAACGTAGAATGATCTTGCTGACAGCCTTTAATTCCTAAGTTTGCAATCTGCCTTTCTAGCTTAGTAGGTGCCTCTAAGCAGCCAATCACCTCTTGAGAAATCAGCGTTGAACTGTTGAAGTGAAAGCTCTCATCTAAAAAGTGATAGTGAGAAACCTGACTCGGAATCGGCGCGGTTTCAACGTCTTTAGCGCAATATTGACTGAGTTGATGCTGCACAAGCTTACCGTTGAGCGTACGTAGCCCTCGCACGGTGAAATACTGACAGGCTAGAAATGTGTTACTTGCCGATACCAAACCAAAGGCCTGTAGCTGTATCTGTTTCCACTTTCTTTTTAGCTTGTCAGTATCCGCAAACAGCATGGTTTCTGTGAAGGGGCCGCGCATCGGATAGCTGAATAGGGGCTGGTCAAACAGTGCGGCTTCAGTGCGACGGGCAATCGTTTGAAAGGCCTGTATGTGGGCGCGTTCCTGTGCTGACTCCAAATCGAGCATGTTGCAGATGCTGCGAAAGCCTTCGTGAGCGTAGAGTCCGGCGGCGCTGGTTTGGTTGAAGTAAATGGTGGCGATTTCAGCTGAGATAATTTGCGAGTAGTAGGCAACCCAGTACAGGTGATTGAGCGTGCGGCGCTGGTCTTCAGTGGCTTGTGCCCATAGCGGCGTGCCGTAGAGCAAAGAGAATTTTTCAGCTTGCCAGTAGCAATCTTTCCAGTCTTCATAGCAAAAGTCACGCGCGACTTCTTCTAGTTTCTCGGTTTGGTCTTGCTGTTGGTTTCGCCGATAGTTTAGCTGAATTTTTCGGTCTAATGTATCTGCTGTTGCGCGTGTGGCAGTAGCTATCATCTTACAAATCTCCTAGTACGCATTGCGCAGCGGGTAATGGAGAGAATAGGTTTTTACTTTCTAGGATGTCTGCGATCATAGAATCGACAGGCGTTATGAGCGATCGCAATACCCCCAACCGTTTTCTGCTATGGCTTTCCGTATCCAACGCCGCTAGCACATCAATCGACTGGGCCCGCGATAGACCGCCTTTCACAGCAGCGATCGCACTTACCACCCCCTGCGGCCCCACCTGCACCATCTGCAAAAACGCCGCCAGCACTTCCGCAATCGCCCGCCGACTCGCTAGCGAAATGGTCTCACCCTCAAGCAGCGTCACGCCCGCGCCATGATGCTTCGCCTCCGCCTGCAAAAAGCTATGAAACAGCGCAGCTAGCGTTGGATTGCAACAGCCTCTGCTTAGGCTGCGATAGTGGCTGAGTCCCCAACCTTCGAGAACCACTTGAATGACAAATATTAACGTGGCGCGATCGCCCGATTCCAACACAGACGACAACAGCTGCAAAAAAGGATCGCCAGTCCCCAGCCTGTCACCGTCTGGAATCAAAGGCTTCAGCGCTGACAAATGCATCGCCTCGTCCGCCCCAAATAGCGCGTATAACACCCGCTCCTCAGTCGTTTCAGCCATCAGCGTCATCTTCGCCATATAGCCTACGCCCGCCTTCTCAATAAAATAAGACTCAGCCAACAGCGCCCGATTCGCAATCTGCAAAATCCGATGCTGTTCTTCCAACGTGGCTGATTGAAAGACAGGCACAGAGACTAAATTAAAGAATTCAGCATTCCAAGGCGGTGAATCAACTGTTTCTACTTTTGATAGCTGTCTACCAGTCAAAGCGGCCTTTAAAATTCGATTCAATTTGTGAGAAGATGCTAGCTCAGGCAGCGCTATTCCAGCGACCAGCTCAGAGATATTGCTCATGTGATAGGGCTCCAGGTTTTCCAATTCAGCGCGGGCTGTTGTTCTATATGCTTTATAAAATCGAGGATAGATTGATCGGCCTGTAGCGGCGTTTTGAAGTCGAACTTGATGCTGTCGAAAACTTCGCGATCGCCCTTCGCAAAATAACTCGCCACCCCCTTACTCACCGTCAATAGCACCCGATTCACAAGCCACCCCACCGCACCCGATCGCTCAGGCGTCAGCACAATCACCCATCCTTCAGTTCCCCCACCCACCGTCGGCCTCAGCGCAAACATCAAGTAAAAATTCAGAAAATCTGGCCCCACCGTCACCGTGCCCGTGCTGCCATACCAGTAGCAAAGCCGATACGTCACCGCCTCCGGATACAGCGGGCGAATTAATCTAACAAACCGAGAAGCCTCACCGCCTCGCGTGGTGTTACGAAACGTGATAGCGCGGTTGTTCAAAGCCTTCGTTTCAAATCGAATATCCAACGGCAAGTTATGCACTGAGTTAAAGTGATGTGCGTCAATCGCATTGATCAGCACTACGTTCGGATGGCAGTTTCGACGAAAGCTGTAGCTTAGTGACGCATCACAAGCCTGAGTGCCTAAGTCAGGAACATAGGGCAAAGAAGCCACTTCAGGCTGTTCTTCACCCACCCAAACCCACACTAATCCGTAGCGCTCAGCCGTCGGCCAAGCCTTTACAGTCGTTTCTAACGGCATAGATTCTAAAGGCGAGGACTGGCCCGACGCGGCACACTGGCTGACGCAGCGACCCTGCTTGTCAAACTGCCAGTGGTGAAGCGGGCACTGAATGTTGCTTTCTTTCACCGTACCTTGTGCTAAAGATGCACCTAAATGCGGACAGTGAGCATCTAACGCGACCGGTTCACCCGTTTGCTGGCGGTAGAGCACCAGGTCGCGCCCTAGCAAAGTTACGGCTTGAGGTTGGGACTTTAGTTTTTTTGACGCGATCGCCCAATACCACCCTTGAGCAAAGCGATCGGCCTGATTAAAGATTGTTGCGGTCGCCGTTCTCATCGCCATCAACCCTTGGCTGCCGAAACAACAGAAGCCTGAGAAAACCACATTCGTCGCCCAGCCCTCGTCAAATTGTCTTCCGAAATCTCAGTCAAACACACCAGCTCATCACCTTGCATCGCCCCAGGATTTTGCTCGTCAAAAAATCTGACATGTGGATTGCGCAGTCGTTCCAGCGGAATCCCTTCCAAATGTCCCTTCAGCCTTTGTGGCGCAGGAAAACGAACAATACCCGCCACCTCGTCATACCATTCTCCAAACTGACGATGGCATAGGAATTTCATCAGGCGACGAGACTTTTCTGGCATCGCCTGGTCATGTCTGGGATAAAAAGTTTGCCAAAACGTAGGCAAAAATCGATAGGTACGAAATCCCGACGAAATCAACAGCCAGTAGAGCTTCGCGCCTTTGTACTGCGTCTTCAGCTCGTTCACCGCCGCTATCCAAGCCAAAGACAGCGCCGAACTCGACCACACGCTCGGATCTACAATCGTATCGCCCGAATACACCACCGTAATCAGCTCGCCTTCAAAAGCAATGTCGTACATCAACAACGTCGAAAAGCCTTTTAACGTGCAAGGCTCATCTTCGAGCCCGTCTTTCAGCAAAAGCACCCAGTTCTTCAAGTTCAGATCGGTTTCAAAAACGCTCGATGTTGCGCCTGCGAAGTGACGGCTTAGCAGCGCGTGCATGGCCGCTTTATCTACAGCTGTCAGCTCTGTGATTTTGACAAGTTCAGTTTGCATACAAAAATGCCTAGCTTCTGTGCGTTAGGCCTATTATGTAGGCTCAACCCAAGAAGATAAAAGGCCTAGGTCGCAAGACGCGTGCTTACACCGAAGCAAGGTGAAGCATTACGAACTGAAAGCTTGCGAGATAGTAACGAGGGATTAAAAATAATAGGTTTGCTGTGCCACTATCCAGGTGACTAGGCCAATGATGGCAATGCTCAATCCTAAAGAAAAGAGCCAAATACGTAGCCCGCGACGGCTAGGGGGAGCTGCTTCACTATTCGCATCCTCAAGGTGCTGCTTTACAACGCTCGGCACTAGATACGGCTGAACGTGCAGGCACCAGGTTTGCTCTGGCAATATGAGTACAGTAGGGCCACTGCCACACTGACCCAAGCAGCCCGAACCTGTGACCGAAATGCCTTCAGGAGCCTGCGCTGCCAACGCCTCCAACACCTTCGGAGAGCCTTGCTTTCTACAAACTGTATTTTGGCAAACCAGTACGGTTCGATCCATGAATATGGGCGGGCGAACAACCTCTACGATTATAAGTCTTTTATAAAAACTATCTATCTTTCAACATCTCTAAAAATCGTCTCAGCGTTGCAGAATTATGCTCACCGCGCCATACAGCAACTATCTGGCGCGTCAAATCAAGTCCAGAAATCTCTCGATATACTACGCCTTTGCGCTGAAGATTCAGAACATTATCCGGCAAAATTGCCAGTCCAACCCCAGCCGCCACTAAGCTTAAAATCGACAGCATCCAGGTTGCCGTTGTGCTCTCTACAATCTTCGGCTCAAATCCAGCTGCCGAACACTGATTCATAAACGCCTGATAGAACGGAAATGCCTGTACGTTTGGCAGAATGAGAGGCTGTGCGGCAAGTGATGTGAGCGCGACCGTATTCTTCGCCGCTAGTGGATGATCTTCAGGAACAACAACAACCAGTGACTCTTCTGTGACAACTTGCCATTGCAACCCACGGTTTTCTATCTGCGAGGGTGATATCACCTCAAATCCTATATCTAGCTGACCGGCTTCCAGCGCTGTAATTTGTTGCTCAGCAGTCAGTTCTTTAATGGCTACCGTCACCGCTGGATAAGACAGTCGAAACTTTCGTAGCAGATCGGAGAATATTCCATTTGCAGCCGAACTCGCTAAGCCGACCGTAAGATGTCCAATGTCACCTTTTTCAGCCCGTCCGGCTTGCGCGATCGCCTTTTCCAACTGTTCAATCGCCTTCTGCGACTCCTCCCAAAACACTTTGCCCGCTGCCGTCAAACGCACCGGACGCCTGCGCCTGTCAAACAGCGTCACCTTCAGTCGCTTTTCAAGAGACTTAATCCGCTGGCTCAGCGGCGGCTGTTCAATGTGTAATCTCTCTGCCGCCCTGCTAAAGCTGTTATCGCACTCAACTATCGTCAGGAAATAACAGATTTGACGAATCTCTATACTGTTTTTGAGCAGTGCATCCATCATCTAAAACCTTACTACTATATCTATCTCGATATCTTGAGTTAGCCAAATAGCCATTGCTTTGTGTTTCATCTAGTTTGTAGATTGTAATCACACCGATGAGAGAAAAGCAAATGAGAAAAAAGCAAATGAGAGAAAAGCAAATGTCTAACACAAGCGCTTCTAACAAATCTTTGACAGCTAACCAGTGGCAGTTTTGGATTGATCGTGGCGGCACGTTTACCGATATTGTGGCCCAGCGTCCAAACGGCACAACCTGCGTTCATAAGCTGCTATCAGAGAATCCTGAGCGCTATGAAGATGCCCCCATTCAAGGCATTCGCGAGCTGCTTGAGGTGCCCGAGGGTGAGCCGATTCCAGCGGAAAAGATTTCGGTGGTGAAGATGGGTACAACGGTAGCCACGAATGCTTTGCTGGAGCGGAAGGGCGATCGCACGCTGCTTATCACGACAAAAGGCTTCCGCGATGGCCTGCGCATCGGCTATCAAAACCGGCCTGATATCTTTGCTAGAGAGATTGTTCTACCTGAGATGCTTTATGAAAAAGTGATTGAGGTAGATGAGCGAATGAGCGCGGACGGTCAGGTGTTTCAGGCGATTACTGCTGAGACTGAGAGGCAGGTGCTTGGAGACTTGCAGACTGCTTATGATGAAGGGATTCGATCCTGTGCGATCGCCTTTGTCCACGGCTACCGCTACCCCGCTCACGAACAACAAATTGCAGCGATCGCAGCGCAAATCGGCTTCACTCAAATCTCTGTTTCTCACAAAGTTAGCCCGCTCATCAAATGGGTCAGTCGCGGCGATACGACCGTTGTAGACGCCTACCTTTCTCCACTACTCCGCCGCTATGTAGATCGCATCGAAAAGTCGCTATCTTCAGAGGGTGATACTCAACCGCAGGTGCTGTTTATGCAGTCTAATGGCGGCTTGGTTCCAGCTCAGTTCTTCCAAGGAAAAGACAGCATTCTCTCTGGGCCAGCAGGCGGCATTGTCGGCGCAGTACAGACTAGCCGCATTGCAGGATTCAACAAAATTATCACCTTTGACATGGGGGGCACCTCTACAGATGTCGCCCACTTTAATGGAGAGAACGAGGGTGGCTATGAGCGCGTATTTGAAACAGAAGTAGCAGGCGTGCGAATGCGTGCACCGATGATGGCGATTCATACGGTGGCGGCGGGTGGCGGCTCGGTGTTGGGATTTGATGGCGATCGCTACAAAGTCGGCCCCGAATCAGCAGGCGCATATCCTGGCCCTGCCTGCTATCGCAACAATGGCCCGCTCACCGTGACAGACTGCAATGTCATGGTCGGCAAAATTCAGCCTCAGTTTTTTCCTAAAGTGTTTGGAGCCAAGGGCGATCAGCCATTAGACCGTGAGGGTGTGAAGACCAAGTTTGTTGAGCTTGCTAAGCAGATAAAAGATTCAACGGACATTGATAATTCACCAGAACAGGTCGCTGAAGGATTCTTATCGATTGCGATAGACAACATGGCCAACGCCATTAAAAAGATCTCCGTTCAGCGCGGCTATGACGTGGGCGACTACACCCTTTGCTGCTTTGGGGCAGCGGGTGGTCAGCACGCTTGCCGTTTGGCTGAAAGCCTGGGAATGAAGACCATTTTAATTCATCCCTATGCAGGCGTGCTTTCCGCCTATGGCATGGGCTTAGCAGATAGGCGAGTGCTCAAAGAACGGTCGATAGAAGCACCGCTTTCAACAGATTTAACGCAACAGCTAGAGACATTAACCGCTGCGGCGACAGTAGAACTTGAGGAACAGGGCGATCGCGATATCAACACCATTGAAGTCATTCAGCAAGCACATCTTCGATACGAAGGCACAGATTCTACGCTAGCCGTGACGTTTGGCTCAGCAGCGGCAATGCGTCAGCAGTTTGAACAGCGCTATCAGCAGCAGTACGGGATTACGCTGGCGGATAAAGGATTGGTCGTAGCGACCATTACAGCTGAGGCTATCGGCAAAGCAACGCGGGTAGAAAATCCTTCAGCAGACGACAGTAGACTGTCAAAGATGGCACCAGATGAGAGTGCTCGCGTGCCGCTTTTTTCAGCAAATGCATGGCACGATACGCCTGTGTATCAGCGGCAGGCATTGCAGTCGGGGCAGCAGCTGATTGGCCCAGCGATTATTTTAGAAGCCACCGGTACCAACATTATTGAGCCAGGATGGCAGGTTAGCGTAACCGGGCTGGGCGATCTGGTTCTCAATCAGCTATCTATAAAAACGGCCTCTATTCAAGAGGAAATCAACCCAAACGCGGCGCCTGATCCGGTGCGGCTAGAGATTTTCAATAACCTATTTCAGGCGATCGCGCAGCAAATGGGCTTCACCCTCCAAAACACCAGCTCATCGGTCAATATCAAAGAACGCTTAGACTTTTCCTGTGCCATTTTCGACAGCAGCGGCCAGCTCGTCGCCAATGCCCCTCATATTCCCGTACACCTGGGCTCTATGGGCGAAAGCGTTCAGGCACTCATCACCGATCAAATCAAACCTTTCCAGCCAGGAGACGTATTCATCTCCAACAATCCTTACAACGGCGGCACCCACCTTCCAGATATCACCGCGATTACGCCCGTATTCTCTGAAAGTGACAAGCCCTTATTCTTTGTGGCTTCACGAGGGCATCATGCCGACGTGGGTGGAATTACGCCGGGTTCAATGCCGCCGAATAGCACGACCTTAGAGCAGGAAGGCGTTTTGTTGGATAACTTTTTGCTGGTGAAAGGAGGTGTTTTGGATGAGAGAGGGTTGCGCGATCGCCTCACCACCGCCCCCTACCCAGCCCGCAATCCCAATCAAAACCTAGCCGACCTCCAGGCCCAAATCGCCGCCAACAACAAAGGCGCTCAAGAACTCCAGCGCATGGTCACACAATACGGCCTGGGCACCGTACAGGCCTACATGCAGCACGTTCAAAACAACGCTGAACAGGCCGTCCGCAAAGTCATCAGCCAGCTTTGCGCCCAACACACCCAGCCCACCGGCTGCACCGTCCCCATGGACTGCGGCGCACAAATCAACGTCACCATCACCCTAAATCCCACCGACAACAGCGCCATCATCGACTTCACCGGCACCTCCCCCCAACAGCCCAACAACTTCAACGCCCCGCTCGCCGTCTGCAAAGCCGCCGTCCTCTACGTCTTCCGCACCCTAGTAGAAGCCCCCATTCCCCTCAACGCCGGATGCCTCAAACCGCTAGACATCCGCGTCCCCGCTGGCTCTATGCTCAACCCCACCTATCCCGCTGCTGTCGTCGCAGGCAACGTCGAAACCTCACAAGCTGTCACTGACGCTCTCTACGGAGCCCTCGGCATACTCGCTGCCTCACAAGGCACCATGAACAACTTCACCTTCGGCAACAGCCAGTACCAATACTACGAAACCATCTGCGGCGGCTCCGGTGCAGGCATCCACTCTAACGGCGAAGGCTTCAACGGCACAGACGCCGTACAAACGCACATGACCAACTCTCGCCTTACCGATCCAGAAGTGCTAGAACTTCGATTTCCAGTACTGCTCAAAGAATTTTCCATTCGCGCTAATAGTGGCGGAAATGGCCAGCACAGCAGGTGGTAATGGTGTTGTCAGGCGTCTTCTTTTTCAGTGAAGACTATGACTGCTAACCTGCTCTCGGGCCGTCGGAAACTCAATCATTTGGACTAGCAGGTGGAGAAGCCTGGGAAACCGGGTACGCGCGACTGTTCAAGACGCATGGTGGTGACGTGCGAAGTGCTAGCAGCAACTGCTACTGTCGAAATGCAGCCGGTGATGAAATTAATAATTGAAACACCCGGTGGGGGCGGATACGGCAGAGCCAACTAGCGAGCATGAAGTAGGCGATCGCTATGTAGATTTCTAGCGACCCACTGCGTGTGTTCTCTCGAAAACGCATTCTCGCTATTTACGGACAAACTATAGCGAGTTCTTTCTCTGTTTTAACGTTGCTCGCTTCGTCTCTGAATAATCGCCAATCTCATGAGCAGCTAGCGATAGGATGAGTTAGCTCATTATATTTTTTTGACTCTAGCCAAGCAAGTGCCGCACCTGCGGCAGTTGCAATCTACTTCGATGGGAAAGTTTAGCTAGGTTTGCAATCTGAGCACTAGCATTCCAACTGCCGTTAGGTGAAGCAGATTACGTGAAACCCAAAGCCAAACCGTGGCTCTTCTCTTATTAGTTTTAGATTTAGATGATACCAATGAGCCTGATCATTAATTCTTTGTCTCTTATATACTTTCAATCTTTCTGAAACAGAAAGCCTCTAATTTGCTCTCATCGTGTCTGAAACCGAATTCTTAAGTACCGGCATCAGCGGCGGGAAACTCTAGACAAGCTTGTGTTTTGTTTAAGAATCTCTTTAAGATCGTCAATAAAATGCTGAACAGCAGTTTCTAATTCAGGGTATCTCGTACGGTTCTGCTCGCATCACCCATCGCCAGGAGATTGTCTTTACTGATTCAGCAACCGCTCTACCGTTGTACCAAATGTCGTCTGGACGTCTAAGTCTCAACATGATAGAATGACTAACGCAATAACGAACAGTGTTGCTGAACAGATCGCACGCCCATGCTATCTGTCGGCCATAACAAAGGATACTAACAGCAGCTAGCAATCAGTAGAGATAGATAGGCTCGAATCCAGAAATAATAGTGATGACTGTGCTTTGAGCGAGGCTTTATCTGATGACTGAAAGAGCCCCGGTAGGGCACCGTCATTCAGTTGAAGATTGCTCATAGGAATTAGGTATAGCATATGACTACTGCGTATCTAAGAGAAAGCTTCTTCGTTCAATCAGCTGGTAGGCATAGACGACTGCGCACCAGATCGGGTGACGGCGAGTGCTGCAACAGCGCTAGCGTAATGTAGTGGTGCCTAGAAGAGTCGTGATCAAGTAGGGTGAACGAACTGATCAAGAGAAAGATCGGCTTGGCAGAAGCGCAGCAGCTAGGCCGCCGTTGAAGGCATCACCTGCGGCAACAGTATCGGCAACGGTTACCGGAAAGGCAGGTACGACAAAAGCTTCGCTTGCAGTAGCGCAGACGCAGCCTAGCTCGCCCATTTTGATGAGGACGACTTCTATACCCTTGCGCTGAAGGGTTTCGGCAGCAGCGATCGCCCCTTCCACATCCACCACATCCATCCCAGTCAGCAGCGCAGCCTCCGTCTGATTCGGCGTCAAAATCGAAATATGCTTACAAAAGTCTGCACTCAGCACGTCGGCATCAGCGGGCACAGGCGCAGGATCGACAATCACGATCAGTCCAGCTGAAGCTGCCAGCGCCGCTGCTTTCTTAACGGTAGCCAGCGGAATTTCAAACTGAAGTAAAAGAACCTTGGCCTGCTCGAAGTAGGGCGTAAGGCGATCCAAATCAGAATCGCTAACTTCGCCATTCGCGCCTGAAACGACGATGATTTGGTTGTTGTCTGGAGCAAGGGCGATGAGCGCAGTGCCAGAAGGTGCGGTTTTGCTAGTGCTGAGGGCTGAGGTGTCGATGTTTTCTGAACTGAGGCGATCGCGCAAAACCTCACCAAACCCATCATCTCCCACCCGGCCCACCATCGCCGTCTCCACGCCCAGCCGAGCGACCGCCACCGCCTGATTGGCCCCTTTACCCCCCGGCACCGTTACAAAATCCGATCCCATCAGCGTTTCACCCGGCTTCGGCAGTCGCGCTACCCGCGCCACCAAATCCATATTCACGCTGCCCAGCACCACCACATCCGCCACGAATCAATCATCCTCATCCGACGGCTTACTCAAATCCAACGGCGGCCTATCCGAACTCCAGCCCCACCAAACCGCATCACACTCACACTGATAGAACTCCTGCCACTTCCGCTTCCGCCCCTCAAATACAGGCGCACGCCGATTGAGCCAAACGTTCTTCGCTTCCCGGCTGCCCTCACCACAGTTCGGACAGCCAAACGGTTGGGCGTGCACGGCATCTTTTGTCCAGACAGGCGGAAACTGCGCGAATGCGTCCATCAAGGCGATCGCTCCTAAGCGTGAGTGACAGTTGATTCTATTATGACGTGCCTACTCTATAACAACCTTGCGCGCTCACAATGCGTTTAGGCCCACCCAAAAAATAGGTCAACGAATACCTATATAGTGAACAGTAAAGAAAACATTACGAACGGTACTTTCCTGTGAAAGCGATAACCCTGCTCGGCTCTACTGGCTCTATCGGCACCCAAACGCTCGATATTGTAGCCTCACACCCTGATAAGTTCAGGTTAGTGGGCATCGCCGCAGGCAGTAACGTCACGCTGCTGGCCGAGCAGGTCATGCAGTTTAAGCCCGAGATCGTCGCTATCTGCGACAAAAGTAAGGTAGCCGAGCTCAAAGAATCTATCTCATCTTTAGATCCGCAGCCCGTCATCCTAGCTGGCGAAGAAGGCATCGTTGAAGTTGCTCGCTATGGAGATGCTGAAGCGGTAGTAACAGGCATCGTAGGCTGCGCAGGTTTGTTGCCAACGATCGCGGCGATCGAAGCTGGAAAAGACATCGCTTTAGCCAACAAAGAGACGCTAATTGCCGGTGGCCCAGTCGTTTTGCCGCTGGCCGAAAAGCACAACGTTAAGCTATTGCCTGCCGACTCTGAACACTCTGCTATTTTCCAGTGCTTGCAGGGCGTTCCAGAAAAAGGCCTGCGCAGAATTTTGCTTACAGCTTCCGGCGGTGCGTTTCGCGACTGGCCCGTAGAAGATTTGCCCAAAGTTACCATGGCCGATGCCATTAAGCATCCGAACTGGTCAATGGGTCGCAAAATTACCGTCGATTCAGCCACGCTGATGAATAAAGGCCTAGAGGTGATTGAAGCGCACTATCTGTTTGGCATGGACTACGACAACATCGATATTGTCATTCACCCGCAAAGTATCATCCATTCGCTCATCGAACTACAAGATACTTCTATGCTCGCGCAGATGGGCTGGCCCGACATGCGACTGCCTTTGCTATACGCCCTATCCTGGCCCGAACGCATCTACACAGACTGGAAACCGCTTGATTTAGTCAAGTCGGGTGATCTTACCTTCCGTGATCCTGACCATGACAAATACCCCTGTATGGATCTAGCCTACGCAGCAGGTCGCGCGGGCGGCACGATGACGGCTGTGCTAAATGCGGCAAATGAGCAGGCGGTGGCGCTGTTTTTAGAGGAAAAGATTCACTACTTGGATATTCCTAAGGTGATTGAGAAAGTGTGCGATCGCCATCAAAAAGACCTCACTACCGAACCAGGGCTAGCAGACATTCTAGCGGTAGACCAATGGGCACGCACCGCCATCATTGAGCTCAGCGCGACTGTAGGTGCAGCGGTAGCCTGATCAGGAACTGGCTGGTTTGGGTATGAAGTTAACTCATTCGCGCCCGCTAAACTCAAGCTAGGTGCATGCATATGAAGGAGCCGGAGAAAGCGAGATGGAGATAGTTTTAACCCTGGGGGCGGTAGCGATCGCAGCCGTCGTATTCTTCTGGCTCATTGGCGTGGTCAAAACCACCCTCAAAACAGCCTTCCTCGTCATGTTCTTTCTGATTGGCCTTTGGCTCGCCTTTGGCATCGGCCCTACAGATGTTTGGGACACCATTCGCAACTGGCTTCCTGACTTCTTTTTCTCCGAAAGCACATAGGCCTCTCTACACAAGACCGCTCTACACTACTTGCTGCTTACACGTATTTGTACAGACAGACCAGCAATTAATTATCACTTCATCCAATCTTCTCATTCAGAACATAGAGCTTTAACGCTTGTTCTGACGGGTTTTCACGGAGCCTCGTAGCCTTTCGCGTGCAGTATAAAAACAAACATGAGCACATTTCAAATGCTCGTGTGCTGCACAGTGCACTACAAACCTCCTCAATATATAAAGACAACTCATGAACAAGTCAGGAATCAAACTGGGCCTAGTCGCCGCATCTACACTGTCACTTCTCGCCTTTGCACCCAACGCAGAAGCCGCAGGCCTCAGCCTTGGAGGTGACTTACTCGGGATTGACTCGCTCAGAAGCGACTTACTCACCAGATTCTCTAGCTATGTTCAAGCTGAAGGCGTCGCCTTTAACGATCCGTCCCTCAATAGACTAGATGCCACCGATCTTTATTGGGATGGCGTAGACCCTGTAGAAGTCTTTTTTGTGGACGAAGGCGCTGGATTTCAGAACCAGCTGCTCTTTCGCGCTAACGATAATCCGCTAAACATGATTTTTGATAATGTCTCTGGCAGCGGCAGCATCATGGATCAAGGCAACGCTGCACTCGCCCTCGGCGAAGGGAGAGGACTGGGTAGATTTGATGGCCCAACGCAGCTGTCTTTCTTTATCAACGCTGACGGCAACAGAGGCGGCACCAACCTCTTCGGCGCTGATGAACTCACAGGTACCATGGTTGACGGCAGAGAAGTCAACACCGACGGGCTCGCTCACATGATTGCCTACAACTACTTCGACGAAGTAGAGCAAGAGAACTACACCATTATCGGCTTTGAAGATCTTTGGGGTGTACAGGACTCACGCAACAAAGATAGGAACAACGGCTACAACTATGCAGTTGATAGAGACTTCAACGATGTTGTATTTGCAGTGAAAGGTCTTTCTCAAAAGCCATCTGAAGAAGTCCCTGAGCCTTCTTTGCTGCTGGGCATGCTGGGCGTAGCTGCACTCGGTGCACAAGGTGCTAAGCGTAAACTCGCAGCGTGAGGACTTTTTGAGTTGCTAAGTCGGGTCAAAATACTAACCTGACTGGAATCCGCTCCATTATTTGACTTTTTATTTAACCGCATTACTTGATTCGCCTGTAAGGGCAGTTGGGTAATGCTTTTTTATTTTTAAAGAGCAGACCTTAGCAGCGTCCTGTCGGCTGATAGCTTTTGACTACTCTGCCAAAGCACCGCAGCAAACCGTGGTAGCTGGCGCTCACCGGATGGCTAAGCTCGGTGAGTGAATCAATACCAATGCCGTTGCGGCCTTTATCCTTACCAGAGCTATGGATGTACTTGCCGTCGCCAATGTACAAAGCCACGTGCGTCGTTCGTTCTGGCGTGCCAAAAAAGATGAGGTCTCCTGGCTGCAAGTCGGCCTGTGAAACGCGCTCGGTAAAGTCTTCTTGCTGATAGGAGTCGCGAGGGAGCTGGATGCCTGCGGCCATAAATGCAGACTGCACCAGGCCAGAGCAGTCGTAGTTGGGAGCGCTAGTGCCGCCCCACAAATATTCGTTAGGCTCGGCCATAGCGGCATGGGCAAATTCAATCACTTTAGGCAGGCGGAATTGAATTTCGGAGACGGTCAGGCTCGGGGCCTGATAGGTGGTTGCAGGCGTTAGGTGGCCGACGCTGGTCGCGGGAATCCAGCCGAGGTAGTCGTCTTTGCAGATGCAGACGCGAATGGCGTGCTGGCTTTTAGCGATTTCTAGAACGTGGAGATGGTTGTGCGTGTCGGCTTGGGTGACTAGGCCCTGGCAGGTCGGCGTTTGGTAGAGGTTGACGGGGCGATCGCACTGATAAAACTGAGTTTTACCCCGATAGATATCATCTTGCAACGTTTCTAAAGACACCATTTTTCCACTTCCTCAGGCTCGGTCTTTGGCCAACAGATAAGTCACCATACCGCAAGAGCCTACGTGAACCAAGTATCCATACCATCCATTTTCCCAACAAATTTTGCTGACAATTTGCCAGGGAAACCTGTGTAGGCCCCTATGAACGCACCCACACAAAAAGGTAGGCTAATATACAGTTTTTCATCCGGTTTCCTCATGACCACCACGCTTTCAACCAGCACCTACGGTATCGATAACACTCATCTCAAATCGCTCAGACAAGCTCGACATTCCCGCCCGTCTGCTGCTTGGCCCTGGCCCATCTAATGCCGACCCAGCGGTACTCGCGGCGATGGATCGTCAGCCTATCGGCCACTTAGACAAAGCTTACTTGGGCCTCATGGACGAAGTGCAGGAGCTAATGCGCTACGCGTGGCAAACCGACAACCGCATGACGCTACCGGTGAGCGGTACAGGCTCTGCGGCCATGGAAGCCACCTTGGCCAACACAGTAGAGCCCGGTGATAAAGTGCTGGTGTGCGTAAATGGCTATTTTGGCCATCGCCTGATGGATATGGCGGGGCGCTATGGTGCAGAGGTCGTCAACATCAATCGCCCTTGGGGTGAGGTCTTTACCACCGCTGACATCCGCGAGGCGCTAGAGACCCACCGTCCAGCGATTATGGCGATTGTCCATGCCGAAACCTCTACCGGCGTATGCCAGCCGATGGAAGGTATTGGCGATCTGTGTCGTGAATATGACTGCTTGCTGATATTAGATACGGTGACTAGCCTGGGCGGCGTGCCGTTGTTCTTAGATAAGTGGGGCGTGGATTTGGCCTATAGCTGTAGTCAAAAAGGGTTGAGCTGCCCGCCGGGAAGTTCACCGTTTACGATGAGCGATCGCGCCCTGAAAAAGCTTCAAAGCCGCCAGAGCAAAGTCGCCAACTGGTACTTAGATATGTCTTTGCTCGCCAACTACTGGGGTAAAGGCCGCACTTACCACCACACCGCCCCCGTAAATATGACCTACGCTATCCGCGAGGCGCTGCGCCTGCTAGCCGAAGAAGGCTTAGAAGCGCGGTGGACGCGTCATCAAAATGCAGCAGAGCGCCTGTACGCTGGCCTTGAAGCAATGGGCCTTGAGTGCCACGTGCCTCGCGAATATCGTTTGCACACGCTAACCACCGTCCGCATTCCTGAGGGCGTTGATGGCAAGGCTGTCACCGCTAAGCTGATTGACGACCACAATATGGAATTAGGCGGCGGCCTGGGCGATTTGGCTGGTCAGGTATGGCGCGTCGGGCTGATGGGCTACAACGCCACGCCTGAGAACGTAGACAAGTTCTTGGCTGCTCTGAAGCAGGTTTTGGCTGATTTGGCATAGCGCCAGCAGGTTCCCAATCAAACGCCCTCTGCAAACATTATGTTGTCAGAGGGCGTTTTTATGATTTGTGCTTCATTGATGAGACAATCTCTCAGCGCTTTGGCTATGGTGGATGTATCTTAAAGCACATTCTCTCTTGCTATCGATGTCAGCTAAGTCACTGTTGTATAAAGTTCTTTTTCTTAATTTTTGTGCGATCGCCGCCACTATCATTCTGGCCAGCCCGTTTCAAAAGGTCTACCGGCAGTTTGAAGACGGCGGGTTTATTACCTACTTCTCAGTCATTCAGCTTTTCATTGTGTCTTACTTAGCCTGCCGCATATTTAAGATTCGACGGCCGCTATTTAATCGTCCCTGGAAGTCACCAGTCGCCATTTGGGGAATCACTAGCCTGGGCTTCTCCTTTCTCGCTTTAGACGATCTGTTGATGATTCACGAGTTTTTTGACAAAAGCATTCATCGATATGGCCAAATTCAAGAAACGGGAATGAGCGATCGCATTGACGATTTGATCGTAGGCGGCTATGGCCTCATTGCCATTGGCCTATTCGTGCTCTACCGCCGTGAGCTAAAAAAGTATCGCGTAGTGCTGCCCTATGTCGTTGCCGGGTTTGTTCTTTTATTTTTAATGGTTGGCGTAGACGTACTCACCAACAGAAACGATATTCTTCTTTCAATGTTTTCGCCAGAGACCGTTGAAGCGCTCATGAGCTGGCTCTTTGTACCCGAAGAAAGCCTAAAGCTCTTTTCAGAAGGGTGCTTTATTGTGGCGGCTCACACCTGTACTAAAATTGCGCAGCGCATAGCTATAGAAAAAAGAGAAACTTCCGACAGGTTAGCCATGCCTGCAAGGGCTACCACCGATTAACCACAGCCACCGATTAGCCACCGATTGTTTCATGGCTTCATGTATATCAGTTAAAGCTGCCGTTCTTGAACGAGCATTCTTCTATAGCAAAGCCAGCCGACCGCGACCATCGCGATCGCAAACATTACTAAGAACCAAAAGTGCGTTCCATTCTCACCCAAGGGACTTTCCGTATTCATCAGCGAATCCGTCAGCGCTTCAGTCATGTGATAAATCGGATTGAACTTAGCAATTTCTAGCAAAGAGTCGGGGAAAAGAGAAATCGGTAGGAACGCGCCGCCTAGCACCATCAAAGGAACGCCAAAAGCAGCAATTAGCGCGCTCACGTCTTCAGTACGGCGAGCGAATTGAGTACCTAGCATGAACCCTAGACCTACATAGGAAAGAATGCTTAGTAGGATAATGAGAACGGCTAGAGGCCATGCTGCATCTGGGAAAGAGGCTCCGGCAAAGGTGGCGATCGCAAAAATCACCAGCGTCTGCCCCACCCCAATCACGCTATGCGCCAGAAAAATTCCTAAAAAATAAGACACCCCACTCAAGGGCGATAGAAACAGCCGCTTCAGCGTCTGCTGCTCCCGTTCCGACACCACCGTCGCCACACCGCCGCCCAAGCAGCTAAAAAACAAAGCCGCCCCCACCAGCGTTGGCGGAGCTGCTATCTCAAAAGCCGTGCTCACCGTCGTATCAGCACGCTCAGCAGTGATTAGCCCGTTCAGCATCAAAATCAGCGCCGGGAAAATCATCCAAGAGATGAGGCTGCGCTTGCGCCGAAACAGTTCCGTCAAAATGCGCCGAGCCACCGCCCAACTTTCACGCCAGTATCTTTTCATAGTGAGCGCATTATAAACTTGGAAGTAACCCTTCACTAACCGCTTCTATGACGCTTCGTCGGACACTTCTCACGCGATCGCTTTTATCCTTTTGTCTCGCTGCGTTATTCAGCCTAGCGACCTTCTTTACACCATCTATCCCATCTGCCTACGCTATGGGCGGAAAGCAGCCCGAGCTAAATCAACCTGCACCAACTTTTACGCTACCTAGCACCATCGAAGACGGCAGCGTATCCCTCAGCGATTACGCTGGGCAGTGGGTCGTCCTCTACTTTTATCCCCGCGACTTCACCCCCGGCTGCACATTAGAAGCACAGCGATTTCAACGCGATTTGCCAGAGTACCAAACTCGCAACGTCCAAATTCTAGGCGTCAGCGCAGACGACGTAGCCTCCCATGAGGAGTTTTGCGATGCAGAATCACTTGTTTTCCCTCTGCTCTCTGATCCTGACGGCACCGTCAGTAAAGCCTACGGTTCTTGGATGAAGCCAATGTCGATGCGCCACACTTATCTAATAGATCCCGAGGGCAATTTAAAGGAGCGTTTCTTAGGCGTACGCCCAGCCATCCACAGTCAAGAGGTGCTCGCACGATTAGACGAGCTGCAAAGCTAGCGTCTTAGTTCGGTTAACACCCGTGAACGAGAAAAGCAGCATAAACGCTAGACTATAAAAACTGAGCTAATTAATAGAGGAGATCTAAAAAATGGCAACTTTAGCCTTGACCGAACCTAACGTAGAACAAGTTTTGGATGAGCTACGCCCTTATCTGCTCGCAGATGGCGGCAACGTGGAGCTAGTAGAGCTAGACGGCCCCATCGTAAAGCTACGCTTGAACGGTGCTTGCAGTACCTGCCCTAGCTCAGCAATGACGCTACGGATGGGCATTGAGCGCCGCTTACGTGAATTTATTCCCGAGATTGCTGAAATCCAGCAGGTGCAATAGTCCGTACTAGGTTAAGTGGATACACACCCACGTATTGGGAGGCGGCAGAGCATTGGTTCTGACCGCCTCTCTTTTTAGCTATTTAGTCTGGTAACCTTGCTTATGGGAAAAGCCCAGGACATATAAGGAACGCAAGGCCGTGCTGGATATCAAGCTCATTCGCAATCAGACCGAGCAGGTTAAGACTGCCTTAGATAAGAAAGGTGCGTACGATTTGCAGCCGCTGCTCGATTTAGATGCTCAGCAGCGAGAGATTGAGAAAAAGCGTTCTGACTTGCAAGCAAAGAGTAATGAGGTCGGCAAGTCGGTTGGGCAAAAAATCCGCGAAGGCGCCGATCCTAAAGGCGATGAAGTTAAAGGGCTGCGGGATGAAGGCAACCGGGTTAAGCAGAAACTAAGTGAGCTAGAGCCTCAAGAGCGAGAGCTGAAGGCGCAGATTGAAGATATTTTGCTGACGCTGCCAAACCTGCCTAGTGACTCTGCGCCTGAAGGCAAAAGCGAAGATGACAATGTAGAAGTGCGGCGCTGGGGAGATGAGCATATCCCAGCAGGTGAGAAGCTGCCTCACTATGAAATGGGTGAAAAGCTCGGCATTATGAATTTTGAGCGCTCTGTGAAAATTGCGCAGAGTCGGTTTGTGACGCTCATCGGCGCAGGCGCAGCGTTGGAAAGAGCGCTGATTTCTTTCATGCTAGAGCGACATACGGGCGTTGGCTATACCGAAATTATGCCGCCGATTTTGGTGAACTCGGATTCGATGACCGGTTCGGGGCAGCTGCCTAAGTTTGCAGAAGATGGGTTTAAGTGCGATCGCGATGACCTGTGGCTCACCCCCACTGCCGAAGTTCCGCTGACCAACCTTCACCGCGACGAAGTTCTCACTTCAGACCAGCTACCTGTTAACTATTGCGCCTACACGCCTTGCTTTCGTCGCGAAGCCGGTAGCTATGGCCGCGATACTCGAGGGCTGATCCGCCTTCATCAGTTCAACAAAGTAGAGATGTACAAGTTCGTTCATCCCGACACTTCTTTTGACGAACTCGAAAAGCTCACGGCCGATGCCGAAGACATTTTGCAGCAGCTCAAGCTGCCCTACCGCGTGCTAGAACTCTGCACAGGCGACCTTGGATTCGGCGCAGCCAAAACCTACGACCTAGAAGTTTGGCTACCGTCTGCCGGGAAATATCGCGAAATTTCAAGCTGCTCTAACTGTGTTGACTTCCAAGGTCGCAGAGCTAATATCCGATTTAAAGAAGCCGGTAAAAAAGGCACTCAGTACGTTCATACGCTTAACGGGTCAGGGCTCGCGGTGGGCCGAACGATGGCTGCTATTTTAGAAAACTATCAGCAGTCAGACGGCAGCATTCAGGTGCCTGAGGTTTTGCAAAAGTACATGGGGAAAACCGTTATAGAAGCGTAGCGATCGCCTCATCGCCCTGTCTTCTTGAGCGTCAGCTCTCTTGACTTCTGTACCGCAGGAGCCACACATTCACTGATATAGCCCTGTACAATAACAAAAGTTAACCTATCCAGCAGCGCGCTCTTATGACCGTATTGGCCGTAATTGGGGTTCTAGCCCTTCTCATTTTTGTTCACGAACTTGGCCATTTTATGGCAGCTCGTTTGCAGGGTATCCACGTCAACCGATTCTCCATCGGCTTTGGCCCTATTTTGTGGAAATATCAAGGCCCCGATACAGAGTACGCGCTCAGAGCTGTGCCGCTAGGTGGTTTCGTTGGCTTTCCTGACGATGATCCCGAGAGCAATATTCCAGCAGATGACCCTAACCTGCTACGTAACCGTCCCGTTTTAGATCGAGCAATTGTCATCAGCGCAGGCGTTATCGCCAACATGATATTTGCCTATCTTGTATTTGTCATACAGTTCGGCAGCATTGGTGTGCCGGATGCATTCAACCTTAAGCCAGGGGTGTTTATTCCAGAGGTGATGCCTAATACACCGGCATCAGTCGCAGGCCTGAAAGCGGGTGATGTGATCGTAGCAGCGAATAATGAGCGTTTGGGCGATCGCGAAACCGTTCAGCAAGACCTCATTAAAATTATTCAAGCAAGTCCCAACAAGTCAGTAGATCTGACGCTTCAGCGGTTTGACAAAGAAATAGAAATCTCCGTAACCCCTGAAATCAGCGAGCAAAGCGGCAATGCTGTCATTGGCGTCGCCCTCCTCCCTAACGGCACAACCTCTTACCGACCAGCCAGCGGCCCCGTAGAAGTGCTAACGGAAGCCGCTCGTGAGTTTCAAGAAAAGACTCAGCTGGTCGCTAGTGGCATGCTGTCTCTATTCACCAACTTCTCTTCAATGGCAGGCCAGGTCGGCAGCCCCGTCAAAATTGTCGAGCAGGGCGCAGGACTTGCAAAAACCGATAGTAGAAGCCTCTTCCCCTTCGCAGCCATCATCAGCATCAACCTAGCCATCATCAACATCTTGCCTTTGCCTGCTCTAGATGGCGGTCAACTCGCCTTCCTATTGATTGAAGCGCTGCGAGGTAAGCCTCTTCCCATGCGTTTCCAAGAAAGCGTCATGCAAACCGGCATTTTCTTACTACTCGGTCTCGGTATCTTCTTAATCATCCGCGACACCACTCAGCTTGAAGTCCTGCAAAACTTACGACAGTGAAGGCAGTCATCTCTGGTTTAGATCAGCGCATCCCCACCCAGGAAAACGGCTATCAAGCCATTCCTTTGCCACTACCAGACATGCCACCGCCGCCGCTAAGAGCCTTCCAAAAGCTGCCTAAAAAGCAGCGAGCTTTGGAAATGCTTAGGCGGCTAAAGGTTATTTACCCAGTAGCGCCCTGCTCACTGGATTACGAAACGCCTGTGCAGCTGATGGTGGCTACAATGCTGGCGGCACAGTGCACCGACGCTCGCGTCAACAAAGTTACACCGGCACTGTTTGAGCGTTTTCCCGATGCCGAAGCGATGGCAGGTGCCGAAATTTCAGAGCTAGAGGAGTTGGTACGCTCAACGGGGTTTTACCGGAATAAGGCCAAGAATATTCAGGCGGCTGCCCGCAAAATAGTAGCTGAGTTCGATGGAAGCGTGCCTAACTCAATGGAGGCTTTGATTAGTCTGCCGGGGGTTGCGCGCAAAACGGCTAATGTGGTGCTGGCACATGCTTTTGATATTCATGAAGGAGTCACGGTAGACACACATGTGACTCGGATCTCTGGTCTATTTGGCCTCACAAAGCACACTGAGCCGGTCAAGATTGAGCAAGACTTAATGAAGCTACTGCCTCAGCCCGATTGGGAGAACTGGTCAATCCGGTTGGTTTATCACGGTCGGGCTATATGCTCAGCTCGGAATCCGCAGTGTATTCAGTGCGATTTGTTGGATGTGTGCCCGGGTGCGGCAAAAATTCGCAAAGAAGCAGCAAGAGCAGCAAAGGCAAAGGATATGAAGAAGGCAAAAGCGGCAAAAGCCAAGGCTGCTGAGAAAGCTGCAAACAGAAAGGCTGCAAAGGTCAACGCTAAGAAATAAAGGGTTTGCAAAACCTATCAGAACGGCTTAGTATTAAATACTGTGTAATAGAAATAAAGATTGAACCCCGCCTCATGGCTAAAAAAAGTATGGTTGCGCGCGAGAAGAAGCGCCAGAAGCTAGTTGCAAAGTACGCTACCAAGCGTGAGGCTTTGCTCAAAGAATTTGATGAAGCCCCCAACCAGCTTCAAAAGCTAGAAGTTCACCGCAAAATTCAGCAGCTGCCTAGAAATAGTGCGCCCACTCGGCTAAACAATCGCTGTTGGAAAACGGGTCGCCCTCGTGGCTACTATCGCGATTTTGGTCTTTGCCGTAACGCCTTGCGTGAGATGGCTCACCAAGGCCTGCTACCTGGCGTTGTGAAGTCTAGCTGGTAGGTACATCAACTAATTTCACAGAAAAGGTGTTTTGCTTCTTCATGGCAGAACACCTTTTTTATTTGTCGAGGCTACGGGTGCATTTTCGCCTAGCGATCTAGCTGTTATTGCCACAGCATCGCTCAATACCGAGGCTGTCTAGCAGCAGATCGCCTACCGCGTTAGCAACGGCAAACTCGCTGTAGAAGCTTTTAGAAAAGTCATAGCCCTGCATTTCAGTCAAGATAGCAAGCACCAGAGCATTCAAATTATTTTCGCCCTCCATTCGCTGCCTCACGAATACCTGAGAGGCTCTAGCAGCAATATGCTCGTTCACAATCTCTGGCAAAAACTCTTCGTCTAGCCATTTATGCAGCGTTGACTTTAGCCACTGCCCTTCTTCCACAGCGTCTTCAGGTGGCGGCAGTTCAATAGATTCTATAGGTTCGGCACTGGAGCTATTGCTTTGCGGTACCGAACTCATAGCGTCAGCATCAAAGTTAGCGTCGGGTGAATCGGGCATGTTGATGATTTGCGATCGCTTTAAATAAATTGTCGCTACTGCTGATATAAGGCTAAAGCGTTATGAAGGGTTAGCGGGCAAAAGTAAGCATTCCTTCACGTACCGTAACGATTTTGCAAAAGAACGCTCACTGGATGCAAAGGGCTCGCGAAAGTGTGACTTAACGCACCTGCTGAAACAATATGGACGCAGACAATCACTTACCATAAAAAGATGGTTTATTCTGTTCCACACATCCTTCAGTGCTACGCCCAGGGCTACTTTCTGATGGCCGAAGATAGCGGCCAAGTCAACTGGTACTCTAGCCAAAAGCGAGCGCTGATTCCTTTAGACGAGCGGTTTCGCTATCCTAAGTCTCTAAGGCGACAGCTTAACCAAAAGCACTTCACGCCCGCCATTAACAAAGACTTTGAAGCCGTTGTAGAAGGCTGCGCAAATCGTGAGACAACCTGGATTTCCGATGAGCTAAAGGAAGTGTATTTTCGCCTACATCGAGCGGGATACGCGCACAGTTTTGAAACCTGGCAGGGCAGTGAGCTGGCAGGCGGGTTTCTAGGCATTGTGCTGGGCGGTGCGTTTATTGGCGAGTCGATGTTTTACCGCATTCCAGAAGGCTCAAAGGCGGCAATGGTGCTGTTGGTAGAGCACCTGCGATCGCGCAACTTCCTCCTTTTCGACGCCCAAATTATCAACCCCCACCTGGCCCGCTTCGGCGCATTTGAAGTCGAGCAGGCCATTTACGAAGCCACCCTACAAGAAGCCGTACAGCTCCCCTGCAAATTTATCTAACCCCAGTGCCGAGCTAGTGGCCAAGCAAGGCCGAGGTCACGCTTCTATGCGCGTCAGCAGTACCGGACAGTTCGCATACACCCGTACGTAGTCCGACAGCGACTCGCCTAACAGCCGATCGAGATCAGGCATTCCCTTTGCAATCGAAGGCCTTCTATCCGGCGAGCCCAAAATCAGCAGATTCACATTCAGCTCATCAGCCAGCTCACAAATGCGCGCTCCAGGCTTACCCTGAGGAGCCACACAGCGATAGCGAATCCCCATTCGACGAACCTTAGAAATTGCGTCGGCCAGCACCGGATCGTTCTCAGGGCTCTCCTGAATCGCCTCGGTCAGCTTGGCGTTCAGCTTAGACACAGAGTGCACCAGGATAATTTCACTGCCCTCAATATCACGAGCCAAATCAATCGCCACGTCTAGGCTCTGCTTAGCCGAGTCAGACTTATCAACGGCCACTAAAATACGCCGAATCGCCTGAATGCTGTAAAGGTCGTCTTTAACTAGCAGCATCGGCCGCGAAGATAGCTGAAACACGTACTGGCTCACAGAGTTGCCCATGATGGCACTCAGCCCTTTCAGGCCTCTAGAGCCCATCACAATCAAGTCAGCATCGATTTCATCGGCCACTTTGCCCACCACGTCCTTAGGCTCGCCCTCTCTCAATAGCGCGTTCACGCGAGCGGGATCTAAATTCAGTTCGCTCACTGCCTCGGCGAGGGTTCGACCGCCTTTTTCCCAGTATTCGGCCATGGCCTGCGCGGTGGATTGAGGAGGGACTACGTGAAGAACGGTGATGCGCGATCGCTCAATGCGAGGAATCTGCATCAGCTTTTTCATCATCTCTCGGGTGTTTCCAATACCCGAGTCAGCCAGCAATATATTCTTAATCATGGCAGGTATGTTATTTCCCTTCAAACACAGCAGCTTCTCTTATCAATCTAGAAACGAACCGACACAAACTCACGCAATCGGTCAACAAACTTAAAACCGCTGTCCAAAGAAAAATAGCCATGACAGACACTGACGCAAAGCCGAATAGCTGGTTTAACTATCCCATCCGCGTACAGCCACATCACACAGACTACGGTGGCGTTGTCTGGCACGGTACCTACATCACCTGGCTAGAGTCCGCTAGAGTAGAATGCCTCAGAGCAGCGGGTGTGCCGTTTGAAAAACTTGTTAAGCTCGGTTACGACCTGCCCGTGGTTGGATTAGATATTCGCTATCACCAGCCGCTTAGCTTAGGCGCGAAAGCAGTTGTGAAGACTCGTCTAGCGCCGATGCAGGGCATTCGGCTAAACTGGCTATACGAAATTGAAACGGCGGCCATAGAAAGCAAACCACCTCAAATTCATCTCACAGGAAAGGTCACACTCGTCACGGTAAATGTCGCCAATCGCAAAGTCGTGCGCCGACTGCCCGATGAGGTTAAAGCCATTCTTCAGCAGGCCCTGGACTATTTCTAAGAAATATCCCAAATTCTATAAATTCACAACTCTTAGTATGCAAGCTAACTTCTCCACAGGTTTTCCACAAGTTTTCCACAGGCCGCTTATAAGTTTTCCACAGGCTAGAACGTAATTAGGCGATCCCACTCGCTTTTGTGGATTATTCAGCAGGGCACTTGCAGGGGAACCTCTGAGTCCAAATTGCAAACTTGTGTAACGAAAAGTAGGCCGAAACTGACTTCTTTATCAGACATAAAGTTAGCGAGGAGCGCCTGTCGCATTTAAGAGCATTGCCTTTTCTAAGCACTTGTCCCACAATGATTAGCACCTCAAGGAAACGACTTGTCTGTAATAATTCAGCTCTCTTTTCTCATCATCCGAAGACGCGAAAGAGGCGTTCAGTAATGCGGCAGATTTTGTTTGAATAAATCTGTGATTACACGCTGCAATTAGCAAGCTTTCGTCAGCAGTTAAGTTCGCTAAGTCCAGTTCGTTAAGTCCAGTTCGTTAAGTCCAGTTCGCTAAGTCCAAGTTCATTAAGTTAAGTCCGTTAATAGTCATCCTCTCAAGAATCCAAAGGAGCCTTTGCGATGCAGCAATCCGTCAGCTTATCCGTTGAAATTCCAGAAGACCTCCACGTGTCCATTCAAAACTATCTAAACGTACATTCTGGATGGAGCCAAGACCGCTTGTTCCGTGCTGCCATCTCCCTATTTCTCATGCAGAATGGCGTAACTGAACGGCAGGTCAGCCGCATTTACTTAGATAGCTTGTTCGGCCAGTCACCAGAAAGTAATAAAGAGATTATTCACTCTAATCAGACTTGCTAAACTATCTGAAGAAAGAAGCTTTTAAAGAGTGCTCATAAGCAAGAAAACAGCCGTTAGCTACTTATAAAGAGAGTAGCTAACGGCTGTTCATTAAGAAGCTTTTGCATTTGATTAAATGCCTCGGTAGGCATCGAGATTACTTGCCAATTGCCTTGACTAGGCCGATACCACCAAAGTACAAAAACAACACCGCTCCACCTAGTAAGCTTTGGGTAATCGGATCGGTAGAAGGCGTTAGTACTGCACCTAGAATAGCCGCACCTAACAGCACGTAACGCCAGCCTGAAAGCATCTGCTTAGAGCCAACAATTCCTAGTAAGCCGAGCAGCAGCTGAATAACCGGAATTTGAAAAGCGATGCCCGTACTAAATAGCAGCAGCAGCACAAATTCAAAATAGCGATCAATAGACCACATCTGCTCTACAACGTCTGCACCGTAGTTGATGAAAAAGTTCAGCGCAGCGGGCACTAGCGCAATGTAAGCAAAGGCAAGACCCGCAAAGAATAGAACGCTAGAACCCATCACGACGGGCGCGATCAATCGACGTTCTCGGCGGGTAAGCCCTGGCAGCACGAACTGAATGATCTGGTAGAGAATAAACGGGCTAGCTAAAAGCAGGCCGCTGTAGCCCGCAACTTTAATCGAGACAAAGAAGTATTCACCGGGTGAAAGCTGTAGGAACTTTGCGCCCTGGGCGGGAACTTCTAGCAGCTCGACGATTTGCCTGACGCTGGTGAAGCAGGTGACGACGCTAACTGCGATCGCAATCACCGCATATAAAAGCCGCTGCCGCAATTCATCGAGATGGTCAAATAGCGACATCTCAATATCATCGGGGGCCTCATCCAAAAAGGTATCACGAGCAGTCTCATCTACAGCTGCCCCTTTCTCTGGTGCCCAGAGTTTGGCATCACTTGCCGTCTCAAGATCAGCAGGGGGCGTCATAAGCAAATCGTTCGGTAAGGAGTATCGTCATTTAAAAATGTTACTGCGGGAATATTTTCTCTGCCAGCTGACCAGAGGCACCCATCACTTCCGAGTCGCCACCATTGGCAGCAAGCGTAACGCCCCCAGCATTAGCCGAATAAACGCTGATGCGTTCTTCAGCTTCCCAAACATTCGTATCTCCAGGCTGCAAGATGCCCTCAAAAATAGTATTTCCATCGGCCTCAACGCTCACCCACGCTTCTTCAGTCACTTCGGCCTCTACAAACACAGGCGCTGTACTCGCAGGTGGTGTCGTCGGCTCTACTGGTTCAGGCAGCTCGGGCAGCTCAGTGACGGCTTCTGAAGACTCCGCAGGCTCTACCGTATCAGCCACTTGAGGCTGACGATTACCGCCGCCCAACACGCTAGCCAGAAGAAGGGCGAGCACTGCGATCGCTGCTAAAACCCCACCGATAATAAAAGGCTTTAAGTTAGGCTGATCGCCATAGTCCACGCCAACCGGCATGGGCTCACGGCTCGTTTGCGGTATAAACGGCTCAGCCTCAGTGGTATAGGCCGCAGGCAAATCATCATCAAAAGCAGTGTTTGCCGTAGCATCCAAATCGGATTGATTATTCAGCGAAACCTCTTCTAAAGCCGGTGGCTCAGTCGGTTGAGATAGCGCTGTTTGGCCTGAGATTGGCTGCTCTACAGGCAAATCGTATGAGGAAGGACTGTCGGAGAGCCTGTCTACAGGCGGTTCACTAAGCTCCGTTGAGGCACCACTAGTTTGATCGACAACGCTAGTTTGGTCTAAATAAGGCTCTTCTAGGTTGGCCTGATCAAAAGCCGCGATCTTACTGGCAAAGTCATCATCAGCCGATTCAGTGCTTGAGCCAGTAGCTACCTCTAACTGCTGCTTAAGCTCAGCGTCTAAAGATGTAGCATCGGCAGCAGTCTCTAGCGGCACATCTGCACCGATAGTATCGGTGCCCACATCGCTAGTCGCGATGCCATTGACCGCAGCATCAAAGTCTGGATTAGACTCAAACAGCGGTTCGCTTGATTCTTTGCCTAGCGTGAGCAAATCGTCTCCCTGACCCATTTGAGTTTCCGCAAATGACGCGCCGCCTGCGCTAAACATTGGAATAGAGGTATCCGCAGTATCTGCAACGGACGGCACACCAGCATCACTTGGGCCAGCGTCACTCGGGCGGGTAAGACGGGTGGTCGCGCTGTCCACTGGCGGCGCGGGGCGAGCCGGACGGGGCGTAGACGGGATTGAGGTGACCGTGAACTGCTGGGCGAGATCGACGCCATTGAGCCCTAGCGCTTCTGCATAGCGACGAATAAAACCCTGCACGAAAATCGGCTCAGGCAAGGTGTCGGGGTTGCCCGTTTCAATACCGTTCAGCAGCTGCGGGCGAATATAGGTGCGAATCGCAATATCTTCTAGGGACTTTGCCTGCTTTTCTCTGTTTTCACGCAGGAAAGCGCCAATTTGTGCAAGTTGATTCTGCTGCGGGGCACTAAATTTAGTCACAATACTCCATGGAAACCGACGACGGATAGTTCTTCACACCACAGATGCCTTGGATGCTTTGGACATACGTCTATGTATGTTTACTCAAATCATCCTATCAAGTAATCGTTGACCATCGTATCAGCGATCGCGTGGGCATGTGGGGAATACCTATAACTCCGCAACCTTCGCTGCAATTTCGGGATTGTATAGCCGCAAATAGTTCCAATATCCGCCAAATACAGAGTCTATGTAGCCCTTTGTTTCAGGATATGGAATCTTCTCAACAAACTCGTCAGCGTTCGTAAAATCAGCCTTGTTTACCCACTCATCGACAATCGCAGGCCCCGCGTTGTAGCTAGCGACCGCGTACAGCGAATTGTTACCAAACTGCTCGTGTGTAAAGTCCAAAAACCAGGTGCCAAACTCCACGTTGTCTTCGGGCTTCTTCAGGCTATAGCTCTCCTTACCCGTACGCTCGCCAATCCACGCAGCCGTCTCAGGCATCACCTGCATCAGGCCCACCGCGCCGACCACCGACTCAATTTGAGGCTGAAACCTCGACTCCTGACGAACCAGGCCTGTTACCAGCAGCGGATTGAGCGCTCTAGTCTGCGCCCAGTTCACAATCAAATCCGAATATGGAAAGGGATAGATCACGCGCCAGTACGCAGGGTCTTCTTTGAGCTGCTGATACTCGCGTTGCTCCTCAGGGGTGTCGCGCCAAGCGAGGCTCGCAGCCATAAAGATAGCGTTGAGGTTATCGCCAACGCCCAGCCGTAAAACGCCATCTGTAAACTGTTCGTTGACAGTGGGCTGACGGGGGTTGCTAAATTCCGTTTGCCACTGAGACCAAGCCGCCTGATCTTGGCCGAGCAGATATAGCTCTTGCAAGGTGGCAGAGCCTGCGGGAAGGGGCGATCGCCTAGCGGGTGTCACCACCTCAGGCATAAAGGTTCTGACCGTATCGAAGTCTCCAACGTTCCAGTCTAGATAAACGGCCGAACGCCAAGCATGATAGGCCTCAGGATGATTGCGAATCACCTGTTCAAAGGCCGCTCTAGCCGCGTCTGGCTGGTTCTGCTGCATCAGCCATCTACCCAGCCAAAAGCCGCCTTCAGCAGCCAAATCATCCTGCGGTGCGGCGTCAACCAGCTGCTGCGCCCACTGAACGGCATTGGCATAGTTGCCCTTTTTGGCATTCGCTTTTGCATTTTTCAAGCGAATTTTAGCCGCCTCTTCTGACCCTGAATACTGAGAAAGAATAGAATCTCGCGCCTGCTTTGCAGAGTCCGGGCTCTTCATCGCGTCTAAAATACTGGCCCGCGCGACTAAGGCTTCAGCAGCGCGGTCAGGAAAACGCTCAATCACCTGATCGAGCGTGATCAGTGCCGCAGGACTCGGCAGTAAATTCGCAAGATTCAGGAGACCATCGGCGGTCTCTGGCGCCTCAGGAAATAGCTGATTCAGCTGTTGATAAGCAGCCACAGCTTCCGTTGTTTTGCCAGCCCGCTCTTTGCCACGACCTGCGCGATACAGACCCACTGCGGTTGGGGAGGCTTTCGCGTAGGCATCACCAGCCTGCCCATAGACCTGATTTTCCCAGTAGCCAAACCCGATCGCCTCCCAGTCTTCCGGCGTTAGAGCGCTGCTGTACTGACTCGTAAGCTGGTTGAGCGCTTGGCTGTAGCCCGGTTGATTGACACCGTAGTACGCCACAAGCTTGAGGAGAGATATCGCCTCAGAATCAGCAGTGTTAGGAGCAGCCTCAGGCGAATCAGGGGTGGCTTGGGCATTAACGAAGTCTCTCTTCGGAAGCATCGCCTTCACCTGAACCACCTTTGGCGTCTCTAAAAGCGTTTGATCGCTAGTTTGAGAAGGTTCTGAACGACTCAATCGTGACAACGCCACTTCTACACTGCGCGGATGGGCCGGAACGTTGGCGAGCAGCGTGTCCCAGTACTTAGCAGCATCCGGCGTCTCTTGCTTACCTAGCTGATAGAGCGCTTCAGCGGTTGCCGCACTATCTGGATACTCGTCAGCCAGCTGCATCCAAGTTGCCTGTGCTGCTTCTGGCTGACCGGCGGCCGCTTCTGCCTCGCCTCGCTTGAGCAGCACATAGGGCGCTAGTGAAGTGTAGCGGTCGTCTAGGTTGTCTAATACGGATAAAGCACTGCCACCTTTACCCTGCGCAACCAAGTCGGTTGCTAGCAAATAGCGAGCGCGGTAGCCTTCAACGCTCTGGTCGCTGCTGGCGATCGCACTTAATGCCTCGCCCCGCGCCTCCGGTGACTGCTTTGCTAAGCTGAGCACCGTAGAAGCTTCTATAGCACGCGGCGACTGCTCAGGAACCACGCTCGGGTTTATCACCACCGGATTGAAAGAATCTGTGGTCTTCAGCAGTCCTACAATCAGCCCTACCGACAGCGTACTTATGCCTGCAAGTGCAATCAGCGGCCACTTTTCTTTGAGCGTTTTCAGCATAAGTTGATATCTTAGTTAGCCTGATTCTGAATAAGAAAGGCTGGGGTTAGAACGAAGGGAGTGCATCAATATTTTTTGAATACAGTCTCTGACGTTTTAGCAGAAAAGCGGTGCGATTGAGAGGGGGGAGGTGCGCGATCGCACCGTGTCAAAAGCTACTATCACAAGCTACGCGCGCTCAATTTCTCGGGTCACTCTATCAAAAGTAGCGGTTTTGGATGCAGCCATCCGCTCAAAAAATATGCAAGCGCGAAAAACGACGAAATCAGTAGATACTATAGAACGGGAATTTAGATAACCAAAAAGAAGTAGGGAATGGATTTTATAGCGTCGGATCAGTCTTGTATGGATTGGGAAGGGGATTGTCTGGTAATCGGTCTCTTAGAAGAATCATTGCCGCTCACAGGCATCCTGTCAGATCTCAATGACAAGGTAGACGGACTGCTACAAACCCTCATCGAGGAAGAAGCCTTTGAGGGTAAGGCAGGCTCCACTGCTATTACGCGCCTCAGCCCTAGCTCTAACGTCAAGAAAATCGGTATTGTTGGCCTCGGCAGCTCCGATACGATGGCGCTAGAAAGCCTTCGCCTGGGTGCTGCCGCCGCCGCTCGCTTGGCAAACAAAGCGAAAAGCAGCTCACTCGGCATCAGTTTTCCAGTGTGGAACAACAGCCAGTCGCTAACCGCGCAGGCCCTCAGTGAAGGCGCAGCTCTAGCGCTCAGTCAGGATCATCGCTTCAAATCTGAGCCTGACAAAACAAAGGCTAAGCTTTCTGAGGTGCATCTCCTCATGTTTCCTGGCGAAGAAAGCGCCCTTGAAAGGGCTAAGGCCGTCTGTGAAGGCGTTGTGTTAGCCCGAGAGCTGGTGGCAGCACCGCCTAACGTCGTTACCCCTGGCAAGCTTGCTGAAACGGCCGCAGACATTGCCAAAGACTATGGACTGGAGCTGAATATTCTAGAGCGCGAGCAGTGTGAAGAACTCGGCATGGGCGCTTACTTAGGCGTCGCCAAAGCATCAGATCTACCGCCCAAGTTCATTCATCTCATCTACAAGCCGGCTGGAAAGGCCCGGCGCAAGCTTGCCATCATCGGCAAAGGGCTCACGTTTGATTCAGGCGGGCTCAACCTGAAAACAGGGGGTTCAGGCATTGAGATGATGAAGGTTGATATGGGCGGTGCAGGCGCAGTGCTAGGGGCCGCGAAGGCGATCGCACAGATCAAGCCCGACGTAGAAGTTCACTTCATCAGCGCTGCGACCGAAAACATGGTCAGCGGCCATGCCATGCGCCCCGGCGATATCCTCACCGCCTCTAACGGTAAAACCATCGAGGTCAACAACACCGACGCCGAAGGTCGGCTCACCCTGGCCGACGCGCTGGTCTACGCCGATAAGCTCGGAGTCGATGCCATGATTGACTTGGCCACGCTAACCGGAGCCTGCGTCGTCGCGCTAGGCGATGATATCGGCGCGCTCTTTAGCCCGCACGAAGAACTGTCGCAAACGCTCACCTCAGCAGCCAGTCAATCTGGGGAAAAGCTTTGGCAGATGCCCATGGAAGAAAAATACTTCGAGGGCTTAAAGTCTGTGGTGGCCGACATGAAAAATACCGGGCCCAGAGCTGGTGGCTCAATCACAGCGGCGCTTTTCCTCAAGCAGTTTGTCAAAGAAACGCCTTGGGCGCACCTAGATATTGCTGGCCCCGTCTGGACAGATAAAGAAAGCGGCTACAACAGCCCTGGCGCAACCGGTTATGGCGTGCGGCTATTGGTGGAGTGGATCACGCAGGCGGGTTGAAGTGATAGGCGCGATCGCTCTAGCACCGCTTCAGCGTCAGCAAGCAGCCCGTAGCCGTAGCGTAAAAATTCGCAGCTACGGGCATCAAAAACGCTACATCATTGATTCAAACAGACCAATCAGATTATCCTCTGGGTCACGAAAGTAAGCCACCTTCAAAGAGAACTCCTGGTTTTGAGTCGGCGGCTCATCAAAAGTAACGTCGGCTTGCCGTAGCTCGTGATAGATAGTATCGATATCACGAACGTGAAAGATGAGGCCAAAGTTATCCTGACAGTCAGCCACGCCTGGCTTATCCGTCGTTCTTAAAATTTCTGACATCTCCTGCTTACGAAACAAGGACAATCGTACACCGCTGTTATCTTCACCCATTTCAAACTCCGCGTAGCCTTTTTCAATTTGCATTGCAATGGGCTTGAACTTAAGCACATCGCGATAGAACTCAGCGCAAGTTGCGATATCTGAAACAAACAAGCGGGTGTGTGCAGCGCGAACTTTCATAAAACTCAAAAAGCCAATAGCAAGAAGAAACAATCTTCCTTATTATGTCGGATTTTTGTAATTAGTAAGCTGTAGCTGCTCAAAGCCAACCTATGAGCACGCTTATCATGCCGCGGACTTCCGAATCGACCACTGCTAACGGTTCACCAATTTCTCGAAAAATTGCGATTCTAGCGGCACTCTACGGCCTTGCTTTCCTCATCACACTATGGGCCGCTTATAACAACCGCCTGCCATTAGTTTGGCTTTCTCAGTTTCCCAACTACGACAAGGTTGGCCACGTCGTACTCTACTGTATCCCAACCTACCTTGGGCATCGCCTCTGCAAGCAAAAACACCTCAAAAGGCCCTTCAAACAAAGTTCTCTCTCTGTGCCCGTCTTTCCAGCGCTGTTCACACTGTTCACCGTCACCGAGGAGCTCATACAAGGGTTCTCTCCCTACCGTACGCTCGATCCTGGCGATATGATATGCAGCTTAGCAGGCATCGGCTTAGGTTACTGGCTGGCGCAGCGTCCATCGAAGTCGTCATCTAAACGGTAAGCCTGGTAGCCGCTAGAAGCTAAATCCACTAGTGGAGGCGGGCTGCCCAGCAGGAACAACGTGACGGTTCACAATCGCCTTATTACTTTCTTGCTGGGTGGCCATATCGACTGCGATCGCAGCAATCTGCACGTCCAAACAATCCATCGGTACCTTTAGCTCGGCAGTCGCCTGCAAGTCACCTAGCGCATCTGGCTTCAGACTAGTCAACAGCTGTGGCTCTATCACCAAGCTGCGGCTCTGCCGATCGATCATCCACAGCTTAATAAAAGGCTTATAGGTAGAAGGCCGGGTTCGTACCGTCACCGAAATCATCTCACCGGCCACAAAGTCTCCCAGCGGAACGCTAATCACGGGCAGTGCCATTTCAGGCAAATCTTCTTGAGAAGGCGGACTCGGCTTCGTCGGTTCTGGCGAGTTAGCCACGGTTGGATTTGTGGCAAATGCGGTGGGCTGTGGAGCCGGAGGTGTCTCATCGTAAATGACGACTTCGCTGTCTTGAGGAAATACTGGTGCAGCTGGCAAAAAAGAACGTCCTCGGCTAACACCGGCTTCTCTCATTCCTTTTGCTATCTGAGTGGCCTCTTTGTGGCTCTCGTGTGTCAAAGACGAAAGCCGGTTCCAAAAGTGATCTTTCAGTCGCAAAGACTGAAAATCTAACCCGGCGGCCACCTGCCGGTCTGTTGGCTGACTGGGATTCTGTCGGCCATTGCCTGCAAAGTCTTTACCCGTAGCTCGGCCATTAGCAGGCTCAGAGAATGCGCCATTCCCTGGAGCGTTCACACGGCTCGCAGCAGATCGACCGTTTGCCCGATTGTTGGGTAACGCCCCTTCTATACCTGGTGGCTCTAACGCATCTAAATCTGATTCTTCAGATCGCAAGTCTTGGTCAATATCCTCCAGCACCGCCGCAATTTCATCGGCTTCCAAATCGCTGTCTTCAACGCTTGTGCCTAAAAACTGCGCGGGTTGAGACACCATCGGAACGTGCCTTTCAACAAATCTTTCGGGCGGTGCCGCTGACGGTGATGGTGAAGCAGCAACAGGTGGCGATTCAATCTCGTCGGGAGCCTCTACCTCCGTTTCTAGAGGATTTTCAGCTGTTTCAGAAGAGCGATCGCTCACAATTAAGTTAGCTGACACATCCGACTCAATAAAGCTCGGCAGCGCAGGCTCAACGCTAGATTGAGTGCCCAAGAGATCAAGACCTGTCGGCATGAGCTGAGGCATCTCGCTATCAAACTGAGGAACCACACCGATAGCAGGCACGGCCCGCTTTTGAGTGGGATCGCTGAGCGGCACCGTAAATGATGGCCCCGCGTCGTTTTCAGATGAAAGTGAGCGGATAGAAGTCGGCGTGGGCAGCATTTCTTCTTCAAAAGCGCCTGCAAACGTACCGGGATCTTGACTGGCGATCGCATCCAAAAGCTGCGCAATCCCAGCGGTAATGGTAAACGCAGTAGACGCTAAAACCCTGACTTCATCTCCCGGCACAATCGCAGCTGTTCGCAGCGACACCTCCCCTAGAATCACTCGCGTGGTCACTTCCGCAGGCAGCTGTATCTGCACCTTGAAGTCCGCAGGCAACCGCGCCAAGCTCAAAGGCCGATGCGCCTCCATAATCACCTGTGCCGTTTGAGGGTTTTGCAACCGAATCCACAGCTGACTCGTCTCTTCATGCACTGCCTCAGACAGCGAAGTCACCCGGCCTACAATCGTCATCGGCGTATTTTGCTGAGCCAAATACGCCTGCTGCCGAAGCGCTACCCAATAGCTCATCGGCGCAGCTGCACTGCTGGCTAGGTCTGCGGCCGAAGTCCCGGATTCATTGTCGGCACGCGCTTGCAAATGCGTCTCTAGCTCAGCCTGCGCCTGCATCAACGGCAAATCTTGATTCACTAAATCTGAAGCGGTGTCATCATCAGATGCATCTTCTGCCACTACGCTAGCGATCGCATCAGAATCAGCGGGCACTGGCCACTCGGCCGACCAATCTTCATCTGTTGGCGCAAATACCTGTAGCTGCACGCTGTACTGCCAGTTATCGCCTATCAGGCCATCTACTGCGCTAGTGCTGCTGCACGTTAGCTCCCACTGCCCTGGCTGAAGATGCACGTACGGCATCACGACAACTAAACCAGAATTGTTGGTTTGGCTCGTGCGCTTACGAACACGTTTGCGGGGTGGCAGCTCCTCAGTCATTAACTGGCTCACCAAAATATCCATCTCGGTGTTAGCGCGATCGGTGTGCGCCACCACTCGATATCGACCTTCTAAAATTTCTACCTGCTGCGTTTCAAGCGGCAGCCAGGTTTGATCGCCTTCTTTTTGGATCAGAAATTCCCAATATTTCATGTCGCTCGCTTAGATGGCCGCAATGCACAAAGCGCCTCAGGAGAAATCTCACTAAAGCTCCTTATATAGACTAGAAGTATAGAGGAAATCGTAGCAGACATATTTAGAGCGATCGCATCTTTCGCTCCATACGCCGTTTCGCGTCCTAATTTCCAGCAGTTTCACTGACAAAGCCTGTATAAACTGCGCCCGCCTCGCTACTCCTGGTAGTCGGTTTGAATCTCAACATCTAGCGTTTCTTCATCGACAGACACATACAAAATATTAGGCCGACAGCAAACCTGACAGTCCTCTATGTAAGACTGCGTGCTACCCGCACTTAAATCAACAAAGGTCGTACTCACCTCGCCGCAAAAAGCACAGGCATATTCAGCAGTCGTTTGCATGGTACGTAATCTCTTGTATGTACTCTTTTTATGTGATTACGGTAGGCTCATCGCGACCTGTCAGAGCCTTAATCTTAGCTGTCTCATCCGCCAAAACAATCAAAGGCTTCAGCGCTTCTTGAGGATCAACATCATGCTTCGACGCATCTGGCTCATAGCTCTCTAAATACAGTCGCAGCGTTGCCCCCGAAGTCCCTGTCCCAGACAGTCGAAACACCATCCGCGAGCCGTCCGTAAAGCCAATGCGAACGCCCTGCTTTTCACTCACGCTACCGTCGATCGGATCGGTATAGCTAAAATCATCTGCGTACTCCACGGTGTACTCACCCAGCTTTTTACCGGGCAGATCAGAAAGCTGCGCTTGCAGTCCGCTCATCAGCTCATTGGCCTTTGCACTATCGACGCCTTCATAGTCGTGGCGAGAATAGAAGTTTCGTCCGTATGTTTTCCAATGCTCCACAACAATCTCTTCAACAGACTGCTGACGCTCCGCCAAAATATTCAGCCAAAACAGCACCGCCCACAAACCATCTTTCTCTCGCACGTGGTTAGAGCCCGTACCAAAACTCTCTTCACCACAAACCGTGATTTTGTCAGCATCTAACAGATTGCCAAAGAACTTCCAGCCAGTAGGCGTTTCATAGCAGTCGAGGCCTAGTTTTTCAGCCACGCGATCGGCAGCTTGGCTCGTGGGCATAGAGCGAGCAATGCCCGAAAGACCGTCTTTGTAGCCGGGAACTAGCGTTGCGTTCGCAGCAATTAAAGCAAGACTGTCACTTGGGTTGACGAAAAAGTTGTTGCCCAAGATCATGTTGCGATCGCCATCGCCATCCGAAGCCGCCCCAAAGTCAGGCGCATCATCAGCAAACATCGTCTCAACCAAATCATGCGCATACACCAAGTTTGGATCGGGGTGCCCGCCACCAAAGTCTTCTAAAGGCTCGCCGTTCGTCACCGTTCCAGCTTTAGCACCCAGCGCCTGCTCAAAAATCGCCTTCGCATAAGGCCCAGTTACTGCATGCAGCGAATCCATACACATGCTGAAGTTACCTTCAAGCAACTTGCGAATTTTTCCAAAGTCAAACAGCTTCTCCATCAGCTCAGCGTAGTCGGCCACCGAGTCAACAATTTCTACCGCCATCTCGCCAATTTGAGTAGACCCTAGCGAGTCTAAGTCAATGTCGTCCGTCTCTGTAGTCTTGTACTCACTAATCGACTTCGTATGCTCAAAAATCGCGCTCGTCACCTTCTCAGGCGCGGGGCCACCGTTAGAAACGTTGTACTTCACACCAAAATCGCCTTCAGGCCCACCGGGGTTGTGGCTTGCAGAAAGCACAATGCCACCCATTGCGCCGTATTTGCGAATTAGGCAGGACGCGGCAGGCGTAGAGAGAATGCCGCCCTGCCCGACTAAGCATTTACCAATGCCGTTAGCCGCAGCCATCTTCAAAATAGTCTGAATCGCAGGGCGGTTATAGTAGCGGCCGTCGCCACCAACCACCAGCGTTTTGCCTTTGTAATCTTCCAGGCTATCAAACGTAGACTGAATGAAATTTTCTAGGTAGTGAGGCTGCTGAAAGGTTGGAACCTGCTTGCGTAAGCCTGATGTCCCAGGCTTTTGGTCGTCAAAAGGAGTGGTTGAAACCGTTTTGATAGCCATCTTTAATTCGGGTGCTGTCTGAGGTAATTGCCTTTTATGATCTCACAATAGCGTCCGACGGACTTAATCTATCAGCACCGAAAATCGGACAAAGCCGTAGGAGGTCTCTGGGTTGCCTGAAGAGACCGCATTTGGCAGACTCCCAGGCACGCGAACCAAAATTCCGCCGTCTGTATTGGTGCCGCGATCGCATGGCCCTGGCGGCGTAGCCACCGTCCCAAATAGCTCACCCGCATCGGCATCTGCGGCATCCGTCAGGTTCTGCGCCAGGCTCAGCCCTTGGCTCAGCTGCAAAGATCCTGCAACATAGGCGGTATTCTCCGGTATCAAATCACAGATCTGAACATTGCTAATCGGCGCACTGCCATCAGAGAGAAAATAAATCGTATATTCAACCGTTTGATCAGGCTGTGCGGCAGTATCAAAATCGCCCTGCAAATAGTCATCAGGCCAGTCGGGCGAATCATCTTCGATATCGTTGGGATTGTCCTTTACAGCCGTAATCCGAGTGCCGCCTACGCTGGTCACCCGCTTCACTAGCTTGAGCGCGAGTTCTCTGACGGTTGTTACCGCATCGTCATCATTGTTGTCCAAGTTAGGATCGGTGATGTCTTTGTTTCGAGCGACGCTGGCTGAGTTGGTTACTGTTCCAGATGTCGTTAGGCCAAGCGTGCCTGTTACGGTGTAAGTTGCGATCGCCTGATTGTTCAAGTCCAACGTGGTACTGATAGCGTTGCCGCTGCCGCTCTCTTCATTGCACAAGCCATCGCCTTCTGTCATTTCGCAGCGCCAGCTGACGTTGCTTAGCTCGCTAGGTACAGTGTCTTCAAAGCGAGCGCCCGGTGAGTCACTGGGGCCATCGTTTTTTACTGTAATGGTGTAGGTAAGCCGGTCACCTGGGCCTGCAACGTCTAAATCGACTGTTTTATTCACGATTAAATCGGCTTCTTTAAACGTGATGCTGTCCGCTAGCGCTACATCCGTAGAAGGATAGTACACCCAGGTATCGATGCCTCTGCGATCGCCAAATAGAGAGGAGAAAGCATGTGCACCGGATGAGCTGTTTATGCCCGATAGCGCCTGCCTGGGCGTTGGCGGCCCGCCATAGCAAATTGGAGCCGCCACACCGCTATTGGTCGTCGCTTCCTGCGCAGCACACAGCGTATAGTCACCGCCTGTGTTGGTGTCATTGTAGTAAACGTTATTGGGATTATCCGATAGGCTCGTAGCCCCGGCAGGTTGATTCAGCCGCCGTATTTTGATGCCCTGTGGATTTTGCTCAGGATCAATTAAGGGAAAATGGGCCTCACCGCCATACTGATTCATCCGAAGGCTGTAGCTGATACCGTTTGCTGGAATAATATCGCCATTGCCGTCTAAGCCATCCCAGGGCACGCTGTTCTCACCAATAACAGATCTGCCGACAAAGGTACGGTCGTTACCATCGCCAAAGGTGCCGCTGCTATTGAGATCTATGGTGATGGAATAGGCATTGCGCGACGTGCTGTTGAAGGTGATGAAGCCTACCGGATCGCCGTTTCCGTTGGGGGTGCTTGTCCCTGCCTGTCCGCTCGTACCTTCAGCGCCTACAAATGCCAGGTTGCTAGGAATAGGTGGGGGGACGGGCGGACGATACAGCCAGGTTGAACCACTGGGCGTGTTTGCCGTCGTCGGCATGCTGCTGTCAGGCAGGTTGATGAACGTTTTATGCGTGACAAATACATCTGTATCCGGCGCATTAGGATTTTGAAATCCGTAGCCAGGTGGCAGACCGCCGGGGTTTGGGCCGGTGAACTGAAGCGAGCGGTAGATAGAATTTCCCGGAATCGCTGAGTTGCTATCGAAAAAGCCGCTGCGGTTGGCAAACAGAAGAAATCCGAACGGATCTAGGCCATTGAGGTCAACGCTGTACTGATACCCTTCTCTGGTTAAAACATAAAGACTTGAGCTAAGCGAACGGCCGTTAGCGCCCATGTTCAAGGCATAGTAATTTGCATATACTCGCCCAGAGATTGGCGTGCCACCGCTCGTTCTAACCGTTACATCCCAGGCAGAAATTGTCCCGATATCACTCGACTGTAACCAGTTAGCCGTGCCCGCAATAGGCGCTGGATTAGTATTTTGCCCTGTTGTTTTATTCGGGTTAGGACTCACAAACTTAATCTCCCAAACGCCACTCTGGCCCGATCCGACCGTCACAATACAGGGGGTGAACCCAGCTCTTGGCCCTGCTAATTCTGCGGCTCTATCGGGGATTAGTCCATTTGCACCACAAGAGCCTGTCGTATTGTTGGCCCTACGGTAGTTGATAACGCCGATACCTTTACCGACCGCGCTCGATCCTAAGTCAATCGTCTCGCCTGCGTTGACGTAAACCTTGATAGTTGTGCTCCTAAGAACGCCTGCGTTGGTGTCCTGACGGTCTTCTAGATAAGGGCGATCGCCCCCACTATTAATTAAGTCTTGGCTACCTTCTGCGTAGGCGCTGGGCGCGTAAAATCCAGCTATGCAGCTTAGCCAGGTCAGCGTACTCAATACGCCAAGGTAAATATGCTTTCTCATCAGTAGAGAACACTGCTAAGAAAACAGTGCCAGGGAAACAGTGCTAAAAAAATCGAATATACGATACGTCATAGCTTTCCCACTGTTCTTCTGGGTACATCAAATTACGTTAATATACGGGTACTAATCACCATACGTTCAGCTCGTGTCCTACATTTTTAACAACGATGAGCAGCGTGACGAGCAGCGTGATGAGCAGAACGGTTAGCGGGCGGTTACGAGCGCGTAGCCAGTACTTCAACCGCATCTCCGACTCGCAGCGTATCGACATCCTGCGCAGGCAAACTTGATGGTTGCTGCACGCAGTTTTGACCAAACCATATGCCTTTGTCCCATTGGCGGTAGGTTGAGAGCGTTTGAGCTGGTTCTTTGCTGCGATCGCCAGTCTGTGGATTTACGTTTGGAATAGAGCAGCGGGCGCACAGCTTCGGCAAATCAAACATAGCTGCACCAATTTTGACCGTGGCCCATTGATCTTCATCATGAGGCAGCTCGACGCCGCTCACGACCAAATTGGGCCGAAATCGCTTCATCGTAACGGCATGCTCGCCTTTTGCGCTCAGCTTTTGGTTGAGCCCGTTTAGAGAGGCCTCTGAAATGAGCAGATAGGGATAGGCGTCTGCAAAGCTCACTAGGCTATTGGCCCCTAGCATGCCGTGATCGGTTGGCCTGTGAGTACTTTCAGGCATGTACACAAGCTGACACGGCGTTTGCAAAAAACGCGTAAACCAGGCTTGAGCGTCTTTTCCTGCATCGATAGACTGCGCGCGATCGCCCCACACTTCCACCGCTTTATGCTCACCCGCCCGATCTTCATGCTCCTTATGTGAAACCGTCAGCGCAGGCATTCCTGGCGCACTGACGCGCAATACCGCATCAGAGGCTGTACCCGATGACCTATCCGCCGATAAGACTTCTACTGCAATCAGCGCCATTTTCGGGAACTGTCGCTGCGTCATAAACTGTCCGTTTGGCGCAACCACCATCCAGCGCCGGTCAAACTGAAGCCCTCGGGATGTCAGCTGACTTTGAGAGATAGAAATTCCTCCTGCCGACTTAATCGGATAGATATACAGCTTGCTCAGTACAAGTTTGGCCATAGCGTTTTGCTCTGTCTAGATTGGTTAGAGCCTAGTTGACTAGAGCAATTATCGCCTATAGTTCTGCCTCTAACGAGTTCTGCTCCTAGCTGGTCACAAGTATCTTGGGCAAACGCGTTTTTGTGAGAAAGAAATGAGATTGCGTTTTAGTGATTTCAAGAAAAACAGATTTTAGCGGGACTGGCTGTTTTGGCGACACGAATCGCTGGCTAAATCTGTTGGGCTGAGCTGAGTATCTGTGGTTTTGTAGTCGCGAATTGAGCAGTCAGCTGATTCTTCAACAGTTTCAACAAGCTGAGCATCTGCTTCTATCGTTATGTCTTCGCTTTCAGATAGATCTTCATGCTGTTCATGCTCGGCTGATTCAGGGTCGGCTAGCTCAATTCGGATAAGGGTAGGGATACTGGTTACAGAATGTCTGGTGCGATCGCTTGAGTCGGTATAGGCACCTGCTGCGCTGCCCTCAATTGTTCTACTCGGCAGCTCATTGGCTATTATCTCACAATTGAACAATAGAGGGCCTAATAGCGTAGCTGAAGCAATCAAAGCACTTTTCAAGCAGCGTTTAGACATGGTATTCCATTCATTTTTACAAGTAAGTATTGAGGCAAAACTTGCGAGAATTTGATAGTGTTCAAGGCGTAGAATTTACTCGCGTAGCTAACCTCATCTCCTGGGAAAGGCCATTGTTGCCGTCTCGCACGCGCTGACTCAGCAAGGTAGTCGCCTCAGGCACAATCGTGAAATTTTGCATGGGTTGTGCCACGTAATGCGCATGTGACATAGGCGGACTCAACAAATGCGGCCCCAATGCGATCCAAATGCCAAACATTGCATATAAAAAGGTATTGAGTAGCCGCTGAACCGCTGACGGACGGCCTATACGACGACTGCTAGATCTGGCAGTGGCTATAGAACGTGTTTGTGATTGTGAAGGCATAGCAAAGCTAATTCTGTTGAGAAAGTCGAAGCGATCTGAAGAAGTCGTCAGTAGAGCGAGGAGAGCAAAGAGAAAAAGGAGAAGCACGTTTAGGGAGATGCTTCTCCTCGAAACTTATGTAGCCAAATAATCTTGGCTAGTACCAGGTGCTAGCTCAGGCCATTATAGTCAAGCAAACGCATGTCATCGCTATCGCGAGGAAGGTTTGTTTTGACTATCGACGTCTGTACAGAGCTAGCCAGGAAAGAGGAAAAGAAGAAGCACATTTTGAAGGAGATACTTCTTCTCAAAACTTATAAAAGCTGGGCGATCGCATCAGGCGCTAGCGCTAGGCAAAAGCAGTGGCTGTCATACTGAAATATTAGAGATATCCTGGATTAACTGTTGCTTCAGCGCAATCATAGCTAGCTGTATCGATAGAACATCAACATCCCAAAGCCCTGTATTATCAGGACAGGAAAGCATTAGCCAGTCAAGAATTTTGATAGGGTGGTTTCGACTGCGCTGAAGAGAACGAATGTAGGCTATTTGACAGGTTGGATACAATGGAACGGCGCTTAGAGGCTGCATTAGATAGCTATCGGGCCACTGAAAGTTCCGATAGACAGGATGAGCAGAAAAATAATGCTGATTCATATTCAATTAGGTGGTGTTGTTTCGATAAGCATCAATGTGTGAAAGATAGTCCGCTAGGCAACAGAATCTTCTCAGGCAAGCTGGGTAGATAGGTTCTACAAAGCTTGTCTGAAGAATATTTTCTAGATGCCTGTCACAGTTCACTAACAGCAGTAGCTGCCACGACCAGGGCAGTAAAGCTGTCATGATAAAAACCGTTCTATCTAACTTATAGTCAAAGAAAATCTGGTGCCCATAAGATCATCTGCCGATGAGGAAAGAGGTCTATGAGACTTAGCTGAGGCTTGACTGAGGCTTGGCTGCGAAATATTTTGTTTGCCAACAACTATTACTTTACATAGCAAGAGTTGTTGTTCATTCCGCGCATCTACCCAAATCTTACAAAATAATCAGAAAAGTAGTTTTCACAAGAGAAGTGGAAGAAAAAATAAAAAACGCAGAAAAGCAACACTTTTTTTTGCTTAGCAAGAGTGTTGCTTTTCTGCCTTGGGCACACGCTCTCAAACGCACTGAGAGCTTAGGATTGGCTTAGAAACCCCCATTCTTAAACCTACACATAGTGCTTGCCTCAGCTATCATGAATACTTTTGGCTAGCGTTCAAAAAAAGTACACAGGCCTGAACCTTACCGTTTGCCACAAAGCTGACAACAGACAAGATTGATTAAAACCAGTAGAGGCTCTCATCAAAAAGAGACTTTAGCCAAGCTCTTTCTAATTTCCAAAGATCTGCCCATGAATTGTTCAAAGTGTTTTCTATCTGCTGTTTTCAAGCAAAGCTCATTCAAACAACAGCGCACAACCCGAGGGCTGAGCGAAGTCGAAGCCCGGTATCTGACGCAATGCTTAACTTAGCTGACTTACTTGAAAGACGCTCTTCTGCTAATTTTCGCTACATAGGTTTGACAAAGCATATTGCTTGACAAAACCTTCTAGCAAAAACTAGAAGAAACTTTCTACAGATTCTGGAGCTTATATAACCTAGAGTCTGTGCGACGCAAATTACGACAAGCTTCACATGTGAGAAAAGTCATTTTCTTTGTCAAGAACGACATAAGAGAATATGAATTTAGTGTATTTGAAGTTGGGCTAGATGGCGTTTCCCTATAGATATTTCATACATAGTTAATATAGTACCGTTCTGTGTCTATGTCAACGAAGTCTAAGGAGGGCTAAAACTCCTGAAAACAAAGGAATCTTACCGTTTTGAAATGGATTCTAGTAAAAACTATCGGTCGTACATAGATAAATTGGATACAGATTTGTATCGCAAAGGGTAAGAGATGAGAGGCAATTGTGACTCAGATCACCAATTATGAATTTAAATCTTTACATTGGAAGATCGAGGCACACTGGCTCAGCTGAGTAATTCAATAATTTATATCAGCGTCTTGAAAGGTCACTTGCCTATCGATGAATGCCATCATCTTAAGGGCTGCGGGATGAATGCGCTTATAGCAGAGGCCCATACCCGAAAGACCCAGGCCAACCTTGAAAACAGTGGTTAGCCTGGGTCTCTTTCGTTTTTTAGGCCTAAAGCTATCAATACGTTGGCTTTAAGCCTAAAAAGCAGGTCATTGCGCATGCTACGCAAAACATAAGCTGCCTTGCTACTGAATCAATAGCTTCCTGGCCGAGGCCTTAGCGCGCTCAAATACCAGCGAATTTCCCGTCATCTGAGCCGATACGGTAGCACCGTCTATCAGCACCATCATCTGAGCAGCTATCTCTTGAGGGTCGATGGTTTCGCTAAATTCTGCTAGCCCTTTCAGGTACCGTGTGACCAGCCTTTTGTGTTCAACGCACAGCGTATTGATAGGGGAGTCCGCATCAGGGAATTCATGAGCAGCTTTGACAAACAGGCAGCCATTGAAGTCAGCGTCTTCAGCCCACTGCCGATGCACATCAAAAACCGCCAGCAGTTTTTCAGCCCCCTGAGTGCCTGTGCGATCTATTGAGCGCATTAACCAGTTGCGAAAGTCTTCGTCCCGCTTCCGCAGAACCGCTATAATCAGCTCTTCTTTTGATCTAAAATGCCTATACAGCGTAGTTTTTGCCACCTTGGATTGAGCGAGAATAGTATCGATCCCAGTAGCGTGAAATCCACGCAGGCTAAATAGCTCTAGGGCATTTAGCAGCAGACGTTCCTTGGGCTTGGTGACCATGGTTAATTAAGGTGGAATTTATATAAACAGGATTAGCGAAAAGTCAGTAATAATACGGTATCTATAATTAAAAATAATACAGAATAGTGCCTATTGTTTGCCAGTCGCCTCTAAATGAGAGAAATGAGAGATTGGGTACTACTAGTACTCCTTAAATAGCACCAACAGGTGCTGAACGCGTTTCCCTACAAAGGATAATAGCGGCTTATAGCTACTACACGATGTAGCAAAAGTAAGTTTGCATGTGAAATATTAAATCTTTAAAAAGTGAACTAACGTCAGATGTATCAGGACAGATCTGTACTACTATCTGTCAGTGATTTATATTTTCGGGTTAGCGCTGCGGGTACTTTGTTCTGCAAATAAGCGGTTTTTAGGATATATTTCACCATATCTACAAACGGCTGTGGGTATCTATGGAGCTAGCTCGCAAGCTGTCTGTTTTTGATGCGCGCATTTCAACGCCCATCTCTTGTTCAAACAACATCACGACTAAATCACGGAAAGCTATACATATGCATATTGATTCCCGCGAAGCGGCAAGAGCTGAAATTCAAAAATCAGTTCCGAGTGACCTCTGGGTCGCTAATGAGAGCGTTATAGAGAATTTAGGCAACCAGATTCAGCAGCACTCAGTCTCTAGCCATCCTGCGATCGCCGCACTAGAGTCTGGGGATTTTGATGAAGACGCACTAAAACAGATTCACTTAGAGTATCGACATGCCATCGTGCAGATCTTCACGGATGCACTGCTCATGGCTCAGTACCAGTGTCGGCAGCTGGAGCCAAGATTGACGTCAGGGCAAAAAATGTTCTCGCGATTTTTGCTAACGTTCAATATCTTAGATGAGTTTGGATTTACACCATCTGTCTCTCAGGTGGATTCATATTCTGGCGATCCGAACAAAGCTCACTATCCGCTTTACGAGAGAGTGCTAGACGATTTAGCTATCAGCAATGATGAGCGAGGCAGCTATGTACCTTCTCAGCAAGCTAACGAGCTGCGCAAGTTTCTAGAGCTTTCTTACGAGAATTTAAGCGATGTCGTGAGCCTTTTGATGGTGGCCGAAGAGGTGGTCGTTCTCTTTAGCGCGCCGCTTCGAGAAAACGTCAAAGCAATAGGAACAGACGTGAGCACTGGCTATTACTGGTGTCATGGCACTAGCAGCGACACTCAGGCCCAGGCTGATGATGACACGCATTCATTAGACTTAAAATACGTATTGGCTCAGTCGCTTGTGCCTGGAGAGCACGAGCGCGTTTCGAGCTTGTGTAAGGCGTACTGCGATCTGTGGACAGAGTTTTGGGATCTGCAAATGGAGCATTTGTCAGTTTCAAGCGCTCGTTCGCTTGAACCATCCCTGAGGACAATCCATGAGCGCTCGGTGAGATGAGCTGATCGCTCATAGCTTCACAGCTAGCTAGCTGATGCTCTATTTTTAGCGCCTCAGGGCTAACAGATAAAATGAACCTGTCCTGATCAATTCGACAGAAGCTATAGCCACGTAGGAGGCTCTTTTATGTGGCTATGCGGCTGCATGTTTTCGCTCTAATATCTTTCCCGAGTCGAAGAGTAACCGTCAGTCAGCTTAATCTACCGTAGCTCTAAAGCGAATGAAGCCATATGAGTTGACCGGGGTTCCTTCTCCAGTGGTATTAGGAATGTCGCTCAAATCAACCACGATGGTGCCATTGTCATTGCTGCCACCGCAGCTAATATTTGGAAAGAGCGTAGTCGGCTCTATGCCAGCCGGAAAATAGTAGCCACCAACGCCACTGCTACTAATCTCGTCGCCATCGTTGTCGTTAGTAAGTGCCACTCTGCTGCCGTTGAATTCTAATAAGATGCCGCGATCGCCCGAGCCAGATCCAGCTGGCATACTGCCGTTAAAGGCGCCCAAGACGAACGTGGTGTTTGGGGGAATGCGATCGCAAATTAGCACATTTTCAGCAGGTGCATTCCCAGCCGATAAAAACGGAATCGTATACTCTATTTCGTCACCAGGGCGCACCGTAACACCCGATATTGCCGCCGCATCGTCAGCGCCCGTAATTCCAGCGAGATAGCTCTCTACGGTGCCGCCGCCAATTGTCGCTGCGGTTGAACCTCCCGGCCAAGCTGTCTCATTGTCATTTGGGTCTCCAGCCACATCTATATAGCTGTTATCAAATAGCTGTTCTCTCTCAGAAAGCCCTCGATTGATAGCCGTGATTCGTTTGACCAACAACATATTGGGATCGCTAGCGACAGGAACCGTGTCAAATCCAAAATTAACAGGTAGAGGGGCGGCATCGGCAATGGTCACGGAAACGTCGTTAGGTGTTCCCAATAACGTACCGTTAGGGATATTGGCATCGTCAGTGTTCACTCTCACTGAGTAGGTGCCGTTCGTCACACTAGTGAACGTATACTGACCGCTGCTGTCGGTGATTGTTGTTGCGACCACATCGCTCCCGTCTAGTAGCTCAACGGAGATACCCGCTGGCAAAGTCGATTCGCCATTGTTAAAGCTGTCGTTACCATCGTCATCTCTGTATAAGGTGCCGCTGATAGCATAAGCAGTCGTTGCCGTGTTTGAATTGTCGAATTCGACACAGCCGAAGAATAGGGAATTGAGTCTAGCTCCCGCCCCAGTGTTGGCTGTATCGATTGCGCCGACGCGATAGCGAAACTGAGAAACGTTGTCAAAGTCACCAACAGCGATCGCCTGCTTCACGTTAACGCTAATGCCGGGTTGGCCCTGTGTTATTGCAGACTCAAAGCGACCAGTCGGTGGCGTATAGGATGCCGTCAGCGTAGTCGGTGTTTCTAAGCGGTATGCCGAAAAGTTTGTCAGTTCGATATACTCTCTCAGCGAGTTGCCATCTCCGTCGATGTCTAGTCCGCCTGCTGAGAAACTGCTGATAGCCGCTTGAGCGCTCGTGCCCGCAGCGACAAAGGTTATTTCAAAGTCAACGCTAGAATCTGTATTAGGAAAAGAGTCTAGACTGGGCTGTAGCGCTGATGCTACGCCGAGCGCTGTTCCGTCTATCTCTGTAAGCACAGCATTGTTATTAAGACTGGTAATTTTGACAAGCGCATCTAACCCAGAGGTCACATTTGGAAACCGGTAGACAGCATTAAGCGATAGGGCACTTCCCTCAATCAGAGTTGCATTTTCGAAGGACAGGGGTGTATACACCTCGCCGTTGCAGATGTCGGGTGGAGAGCCAACGTCGTAGGGAAAGTCAAGCCCAGTTGCAACAGAAGACCCGCTGACATCAGCGTTACGCGGATTGTTGAGGGCATTGTTGGGGCTGTTGGTGACGCCGCCGTATGGACGATTGCCTAGGTCGCTATCGGCACTGTCCACTAACACTAGGTAATTACCATCAGATACGTTAAATCCGTACTTCCCATCAACGTCAGTCACGGTAATAGCAACACTATCGCTGCTATCTATGCGGCCATCGGCGTTAGTATCATCGCTGCTGTTTAAGCTGCCGTCATTGTTGAGATCTTGAAAGAGGCTAACGGTAATGCCTGGCAACCCAAATTCCGAACCATTTTGCGCATTGTTGCCGTCGAAGTCTTCAAAAACAGTACCGGCAACATTAATTGTATCGAACGGGAAATCAACAACAACAGATGCACTAGCCACTGTAATCGGTCTGTTGTTAGGACTGCCAAGCAGATAGCCTGCCGAGACGGTTGCCGTATCCACTTGCACTGTATAGTTACCGTTAGCTATGTTTGGAAAACTATACTGACCATTGGCGTCTGTTGTTGCCGTTGCGATTTCGATGTTCGGGTCGTTTCCATTGAGCAGACGAACTACAGCGCCTGCTGGCAGCCTAGGTTCACCGCCAGTCAGCAAATCGTCTCTATTTCTATCTTCAAACAGCGTACCGGAAACACTGTTTGGTGGTGTGATCGCAACCTGATAGTCTTCTACTTCACCGTTAGAGGCTTGCCCAGTTGGATTAGTGACTTCAGAAGCAATGCTGGCTGTTCGAAAGCGAGCGTAGGTATTGCCCGTGCTGAGTCCGCTTAAACCTGTCCAGTTGAGCGTTACTGTACTGCCATTACAAGTACCCGAGGCTTTTTCTGTTGTGTTCTCAAAGGTGCCATTTTTATTGAAGTCTATCCAGCCAGTGACAGGTGTGTTGGTTCCTACGCAGGTCAAATTGAGCGAATAGCTAGTAGCATTGGTCAAAAGAGTTGGAAAACTGGCAACGCTATTGCCTGCGACTTCAGTACGCTCGACCTGCACCAGTCGATCGTTAGCCGGAGACTGCCATCGCTCGAATCAACGAAGCTACCGTTGCTGGTTTGTAATGACAGTGCCAGGGGTCGGACCGTCTTCATTGCCCAGTCGCACTGCAGCCAGTGACTACTGTCGTCACCATGACTCGCACCAGCTGTCAACAGCTTAGCGAGCCATCAGCGGCATCTCTGTTACCATTCATTGGTTGTGAACTGGAGTGCAAATATCGAGATAGCATAGTGTGACGACAAAACAATATAGAAGTTGTTGTAAGCTCTGTATAACTAACGAGTCTGTATTTCTTAGAATGCTCACGCTATGGTGCGATTCGCGTTGGCACCGAAAAAGACCATACGCACGAGGCGACCAGGATCTGATGAGTAGCGTCACCAAAGCAATTCAGTGCTGCATCACCAAAATCAAGCCTTTGCACGTCCGTGACATCAAATGTCCAAGAGTTTTGGCGATCGCAGCCCGCATTATTGAGTGCACAGCCTGCTGTACCAGTAATGTTGCCTCCAACTACAGAAAATGCGCTAACAGATGTACCTAAAAAGCTATAAAACTCGTATCTATCGTCTGTACCGATTCCAGGTTGAACATTTTGAGAGCTGATTTGCTCGTAGCCGACGCCGCCTGCGACCGGCGGTGTGGCCATTCGTTGCAAAAATGTTGGGTTGGCAATGTATGAGGTAGTCGCATCGATCGTTTCTACAAATTCGCGAATCGTGTTGGTTCCCGAGTTGCCATCTACATCCTGCGCGCTGAAATATACGCACTATTGGTTGCCGTTGCCGCTGGCGCAGCCGTGAACGAAGGTTCCACCGAGGAATAGCTAGCGGTGTCGTTGAATAAGGCGTCAGCTTAAAGTTGAATCTAACGTAGGATGTAGCGTTTGTCAGCGATGTCGGTGAAGGTGCAATCGTCGGCTGAAAGCGACTAGAAAAGGTTGAATTGTCATCAATTATTTTCAACTGAGCGTTTTGTATAGTTGCAACCTGCACCAATGCATCGACGCCTGGTGCTACATTCGCAAAGCGGTAGACAGCCCCCTGCGTTCTAGCTGCTCCACTCACTAGGGTAGGAGCGCTATTAAATGAAAGCGTCGTGGTAGCAGCCGTGCTTGGCTTGGCACCTGCACCATTGCATCGACACCAGGCACTACATTCGCAAAGCGGTAGACAGCCCCCTGCGTTCGAGCTGTCCCACTCACTAGGGTTGAGTGTTATTAAATGAAAGTGTCGTAGTAGCAGCCACGCTAGGCTTGATTGCCAAACAAACTGAGCGAGAATGCTAGTCCCGCAATCGCTGTTTTGGTAGCGACTCTAGAAAATAACCAGGAGCGTCGAGGCGATTCCTGTTGAATTGATTGAATACGTCGCAGAAAGGATGTCATGAATATTTTTGGGATGTTGAGAAAGAGAAATATTACAGATGAGCGACCCTATGGCTCAATCTGTAGGTCGCTTTCTTGATTAACAAACGTGATCTCTGCGCCTCGCACTTCGCTAAAGACAAATTCCACCCGGCGATTGCGCGCATAGTTCACTCGATCCGTTTCCTCTACTCGTAGCTGAGTTTCTCCAAAAGAGCGAATCGTCATCCGCTCCGGCGCTACGCCTACCTGCATCAAATATCGCCGCGCATTTTCAGCTCGCCGTCGAGCCAAGTCCTGGTTGTAGGCCACACTCGCTCTCGAGTCAGTATGCCCATGTAAATCAACAACTATTGATGGATACTGCTTCATCACCGCAGCTATTCGATCTAATATCGCTGCGCTATCAGCATTGATAAAGTCTTCATCGAGGCCGTAATGAACATTGCGAGGAACTTCGAGCCGAACTTCTTCGGGCATCGGAGCTTCGATAGGTGGAGATGGCGGGGTTTCAACGGGCGGAATTTCAACAGGCGGGACTTCGACAGGCGGTGCTGGTGGCGTAGTGCATTGCGGCATTGCTACGGGGCCAGTCTCTGATGAGGCTGCTACGCCAGTCAGCGATCGCACCACAGTATTCATAGCCGGTTCAGATGTGCCGTATCGCGGATCGGTCGCGATCGCACTAAACACTTCCCCTCCAACCAAGTCATCCCGCACAAACTCAAAACGCCCTGCCTCATCGGCCACCGTCGTTTCAACAGGCAGCGTCAGCGGCCCGTACTCGTCTATTGTTCCAGCCGAACGATAGAGCTGCACCTCACTCCCTGCATCGGCAACGCCGCTCATCACCACAGTGTCATCAATCACAAAGAACTCAGCACTGTCGAAACGGGGCGCATTCACCGCACCGTTTCCCGTATCCTGCCTGCGGTTACGAGAATTCCTAACGGGATTTGGCCCGTCTCCCCTTTGAAAGGCCTGTGGCGATCGCGTACGCCTAACGTTCAAATCAATGCTGAGCCCTTCAATATGATCAAAGCGATTGTTCTTAATAACGTTGTTAATACTTTGAGTATTAGGCCCTTGTCCAAACGCAGTGACGGCAACGCCGCTTCCTTTTTGATTTGAAATAGAGTTGTTCTCAATAATGTGATCGTCACCCATCACATACACAGCGGCTCGTCTTAGCCGCTGGCCGTTATAGCGAATAGTATTGTCTCTGATAGCCACTGCCCCTTCGGGCTTGAACATAAAAATGCCGCTGCCATCGTTCCCACAAATGAGATTGCTTGAAATAAGTCCTTCTTTTACCTGGCCGTCTAGGCGAATAGCATCCGGCATTCCTGCCAGACCATTTCCAACAATAATGTTCTGGAGGACTTTTAGATTGTCGGCCTGTCGGCCTGTGATGATGCCGCTACCGTTGTGGTACTCAATTCGGTTGTTCTGAATGGTGGTTCCACGACTGTCAAATACAGAGACGCCAAATCCTGAAGCTGTCTCTGGCATCGATTCATCAATCGGTAGCCCCAGCCAGTTTTGGTCAATTAAAATTCCAGTCGGTGGCGTGTCGGTAGTCGCTCTACCTGCAAACGGTAAGCTAGACGCTCGATTAAGCGGCGTAGGTCGATGGCTAATGAAGATATCAGCTGGCGGCGTAGCGTTTGCTATTCGACTTGGTGCGTTAAATCCATATAGACTCAGGCCTCTAACCGTAATGTTATCAGCCGATAGCGTCAAACCTCTAAAAACTTCTCTTCCAGGCGTTGGACGAATGACGACTACTGGCGTCGGAATAAAAATCTCTGCTGTTGTTGAGCGACTAGCATCGTAGCCCGGTTGCGTCGTGCCATCGATTACAACGTTGGGCTGCGCGATCGCCGGTAATATCGACTCAATTTGAATCACCGTTTGCTCTGTAGGCAAGCTAAAGCGAATTTCTGAACTAGCCGATGCAGAAACCACAAGCTGCTGCTCTTCGCGACTTAGCTCAGAGCGCAACAGAGTACCGTTGATAATTTCAATGGCCTCTCGCAGCGTCAGCGCAGCATTGGCTAGCGGCGGGCCATCTTCAGAACTATTTACAGTCACCTGTAAAGGCGCCTGAGTGATGTTCGGAGTGGTGTTTGGAGCGATATCGGATTGAGCCAGTGCTGGCGCAAATAGCCATAGGCTGTTTGCTAGCGAGCTTAGCAAACTATAAAAAGCAAGACGTTGAAAATACTGTCTTTTAGCGTATTGATAAGCCATCTGTAGGGCCGGATAAGGAGTGGAATTGTTGCAAAATGGGAGGAATCCTGAGAACCAGGCTGTATAACTCGATGGCCTTTCTATTGCTCGACAATAATAGGCTCACCTGTCAGCTCATCTCGCTGATTTAATAGCAGTTCGCCTTCTAAGCCAGGTGCTAAATCGTCTGAACTAACCCGAATAGCCGACTCCTGCTGCTGAGAAGGCGCGCTAGGCTGAGTGCCAAAGCCATTGAGCAAGCCGCTGAGCTTAGCCGTTGCGCCAAAATAGAAGCCCCCAGCGCTACGATTTTCGCCAAAGTCACTGTCGGTCGCGCCGCCGCTGTAGCCTGCCGAAAGCCGCAAGTCCGGCAGCGGATAGTAGCCCGCTTCTAGCGAGAATCCCGTTTCACTGTAGCCATCACTGCCAAACCAGCGAAGTTCTCCTACCGTGTCCCAACGGTAGCCCAAGCGATAGGTTGCTCTGGCCTGGGCAAGCTGCGCAGTATTGCTATTGGAAAAATCATTGCCTGCGCCGCTAAATGCGGTCTTACTGTTGCGCAGCGCGTATTTACCATATAGCTCCCAGCGCCAGCTAGGCGAATAAATCGCCTCCGCAGAAAACAGATGCTCTTGCGTCTCTGTTGAAGAACCTAAGTTAGCACTAGATGGAATTGAGTTCGGATTCATCCGATGCTCATAGCGAAGCAGCGCGTTGAACTTATCGTTATCTGGATTCCGGTAGGCCATACCCAGCTTCAGCAAGCTAGTCGTGCCTAAGCCAGTAATGCCTTGATTGGCGGCATTTGCAACACGGTAGTCGCCTAGTAAAGTCAGCTCTGGCGTAATTCGACCTAGCGCAGACAGATTAAAGACTGTGTTAGAGCTTCTTCTTGAAGATCGGTGCTCAAACCGGGTACTTGCTTGAAAATCAGGATTGTCTGTATAAGAAAGGCCGACGCTGTAGCTCTCTCCACCCGATAGACCAATGGCAGAAGCCCCTCGGCTCGGTGCAAATGGCTGACTGAACTGACTGCTCGCGGCTGTTTCATTCCCCAGCGTTGAGAACACTTTCTCATAGCCCAGATCTAAATCCAGCCCTGGTGCTAAGTTGATACCCTGCTCAAGACCAATCGTCCCGCCAATTTGACGCCCATCTACCGTAGAGAAACGCCCGCGAATGGTCGTATCAGAGTCAAACGTATGCTCACCAGAAACGTCGATGCTTGTGGCGCTTCCCCGGTCATTACCGCCACCGCCGTAAAAAAGCTGATTGACGCCAACGTTGAGACCATCCATTACCTCCCAGTTCAGTCCGATTAAGGTGCGACTTGGGTAGATTGGATCGACATTTGAAGAGAGATTGAGTTCGTTTTGAGCGACCAGAGACAACCGCTTAGAGATAGGTGTTGTCAATCGGGTTCTAAGCTGATCAGAACTAACGGTGTTATCGCTGTTGAGCCTGTCGGTGCGATCGCGATGCAGCCAGTCTATTTCTGCCGTACTGCGGCCGATTTTCTGACTTAAGCCAAAAGAATACGTCGTCAGTGAATTATCTAACGCGCTACCCGGCTGATTTTCAAAGCCTGAAAGCAGATCAGACAAATCGGTAATCACGCGAGGTGCGTTCCCCGTATTCTCTTCCTGGTCAAAGCGAGCCCGCAGCGTGGTATCTGTACCAATACTGCTAGAGAGCTGAGCACCGTAGCGCGTTTGGCCAGGAACAAAGCTAGTGGTTGCCGCATTAGAAAAGCCAGTATCCGTAGAACGGAAATAGGCGCGGCCGTTGAGCCATCTCCCTAAATTGGTGTCTAGCTCTACGCGGTAAGCACTGCCGCTGACTTCATCTGACGTGTCAAAATCGCTTGTAGAATTGGCGACTTCGGCAATAAGCTGAGTGTTTTCTCCCAGTGATATATGAGCGTCTGCACCAAAAAGGGAGAAGTCGCGATCGCCTTGCGCTTCGGCAAAGTAGCTCGTGCCAATCCAAGACGCTTGACCCTGCTTTTGATCGAAGTTGTACTGTAAGCGACCTGCCAAAATGTTGGTATCTTCACCGTCTTCATGCTGATAGGTGGTCACGATCCGTCGAACTAACAGCTGACCGAAACTATCTACAGACGTGCGCGTCACCGGATCGTTGAATAAGATCGTACCGCGATCATAATCAATCTGATAGTCTGCGCCGCGCGCCAGTGCCTGACGATCCAGCACCGTACCAGGCCGCTCTAGCTCTTCTAGCTCCAGATAAACCTGCTCACTTCCAGGCACCAAGTTTCTTTCAGAGGTGAAGTAGTACCCGCTCGTTCCATCTGGCGCAATTGTGTCTCGCTGAAAGCCCTCTACGTTGTTTGCATACAGACCGGTAACTGCCAAATCACCAAAGTTGTAGTTAGTCTTGAAGCCATGAAGCTGTCGGTTCGTTGCGGTAAAGAGCTGAGAAGCTGTAGAGAATTCTTGAGTGTCAAAGTCTCCCCACATTGCGTAGTCAACGCCCGCATCTGCGCTAGGAGAGGTTCGCTCTAGCCGCAAATAAACGCTGTCTAAAGAAGGCGCGACGATATCTGACTGAGAGTCATCGCCGTAGGTTGCATAGGTATTGTCGCAGTTACTGCTGTTAGCTCTAAAGAGTCTAGAGTCTCCGTTGCAGTCCTGGTTTAGCGTGCGATCGCTATTATAAGCGCCGGTATATAGCCACTCACCAATATTACCAGTGGCAAACACCGCTGCATCGACATCAACTTCATAGTCGTTATCTCCATCCGGCGGCAAAAAATCTCGATAGCTATCGTAGTAATCTGTACCCCGCGCGCCAAACCGCAGGTCAACAACACCCGAAACTAAGCTAGGTCTTTGCGGTGTCAAAAACTGAATTTGACTAAAGGCTTCAAATCCAGCAGTATTCGCTTTTAGCTGAACAACATGCGCTTCTAAAGACGACTGTAGCTCAGCAAAGAACTCACCGCCTTGCGCTCTAACCTGGAAACCTGGCAAATCAGGATTGGCATCTGTTCCTAAAAACTCACCGTCGCTCGTTCGGAGCGTCACGATAGACTCCCAGCGAGAGATGTTGCCCAGTTCATCTAGCAGCTGGCCGCGAATTTTGCTGGTTGAGCGGCCGTCTGCTGGGATCGCACCCGGAGAAAGCAGTGTCATCTCTGTGGGTACGCCCTTAACCGTAACCGTCCTACTCTGAAGCACCTGGCCCGTTTCTATAGAAACGACCTCTAGCTGGTTTTCTCCAGCAGAGAACGCAACACCATACCATGTCTGTGTCCGCAGCTGAGTTTCAGAGTCCGTTTCTGTTCTACCAATCAAATCGGTCGCAACGGGCTGACCGTTTACAAGCAGCGCAATTTTGGCCCCGACTGGAAAGCGAAGGACGACCGAAGTAGCAGGCGTATTCAAAAAAGTATTTGCATCTGGGCTCAAAAACTCTACTTGACTAGCATCAACGGCAATCTCTCTTTCATTGCTGTTCGCTAAATAGGAGGGCGTGATAGTCCCCTGAGGCAGAGTGTTCACATCATAAAAGCCACTGTCAGGATTAATAGGCCTAACGCTGGGTGAACCGATAGCGGCAACTGATGAGTTAGGGTTCGACGTACTCGGCGCAATTAAGACATCGGGAATGCTCGAAACCCAATTATTAGCCCTTTTCGTATTGTTGAGGTACGAGAATTCGACTTCGCCTGACTGAGTAGCCGCTTCAAGCGAGTCCTCTGGATCAGAGGTTGCCGCATTCAAGCGAGCAATAAGGTCAGCGCGCGAGGCTTCTTCCTCGCTCTCTGTATCTAGTGCGCGCGTTATCCAGGGCGTGTCGGGCTTTTCTGCGGGCGCGCCGTTTGATGCTGAAGGCCTAAATGCAAACTGCGTTTCGAGTGAAGTTTCGGGCTCAAGCGGTGTAATCGAGCTAGCCAGCCAGGGCGCCTTTTGCGGCTGACGCTGGCTCTGCTCACTGGTGATAGAAAACGCAAACAGGTCACTTTCTAGTTCAGACTCTTCTGATTCTGTGACGGCTGCTAGCTGTTGAGCAGGAATAAACAGAGGAAACTCAAGCTCGCGTTGAGAGTTGGATAAAACAGGCACCTCAGGCAGCCTGTGCCGTTCTACATCGTGAACTTTGACAACCACATTTGGATTAAAGCTATCTTCTCCGGTCTCCGCTATTTCTTCAGTGTCGTTTGGAGATCCCGAATCATCCGGGTTTTTCTCTTTATCACCATCGCCATCACCCTCTGTAGATTGGGCTTTGGCCTCACCTATAAAGAACACTGAGGCTGATAGTATAACGGCTGAGAGAACAGAAGTCGTTAGGAATCGACAGTAGGATAGCAGGTGCTTTTTATTTGTAGAAGTCATGATTAGTTGTTTGACTCCTCAAAAGTGGGCGTTACTCCGAAGTTCATCTTCACAAGTCCACCGGGTGACAAATTCACCAGTCGAGATTGGCTGTTGCGTTCATTGAAGTAGAGGTTAGGTGCGAGTGTGTATCCTGGTAAGCTCGCAATATCTAACGTGCCAACGCGCTGTCCAGGAAGCATCTTTTGAACCGAAAAGAGACCATCCGCGTCGGTTACAATTCGATTGCCATCGTCTAGAAAAATAACTGCGTTTGGAATGCCTGCTTCTCCAGACTGCTGTTCTCCATCGAAGTTTTTGTCTTCAAAAACACGACCGATGAGCGTGCCACAATCTGACAAGATACCTGGCTCTAAGTTCATCCGGTGGCTGCTTGGGCCATCTTGCAATTCAAACCCGCTATCTGTTCTTTGTGCGGTGACTATCGCATCATTTTGCCCAGATCCTCTCAGCGCATCGGGCGTTACTCGCACCGCGTAAACAATGTCCAGCGTTTGGTCAGTAGCTATTGGCTCAGCAATGCTAAACCCAACGCTGTTGCCACTAGTGCGAGTATTCACCTGAACAGGCGCCCCTGCTACTTGACCAGACACTGAATCTGCGATGAGTTCAAAGCCGATAGGCAGCGTATCTATTGCAACCACGGAGTCTATTTCTACCGTGGCAAGGCTTTGAATAGAGAGCCGGTATACCGCTGTATCGCCAGGTTGGGCCGCAGAGCGATCGGCGGATTTAACAATTCTGACCTGCTGAGCTTCGCAGATAGCCGTATCAAGGCCGATTTCAAAGAAGGTGAGTGATTGACCCGGTGCATCAGCAACGGTCACCGTATTGACTAAGGTAAGCGAGCCATCTATAGAAATTGGATTGCCGTCTAACGAGGTTGCTCTATAGCTAAGGGACGATTCGCTGCTTGTGGTTACTTTGCCAAGCAGCTCAATGAGAATACGCCGCTCTGTGTATTCGGAGTTTTCAGGAGGATTGATCAGCAGAATGTACTGAGCATTTGCATCAGTTTGCTTAAGTCCTGCGTTGATAGGACTTCTTAAAGCTGCTTCAGAGTCCAGTAGGAAGTTGTATCGACCTTCATCTACTGTGAGTGGAAAAGGATTTATATTTGAAAGATTAGGCGCGATGCTGTCGCTGCCTGTAGTGGTTGTGAGTGCGACAGTAGCACCCAGGTCTAACCCTGTGGCATCTGGCTCATAAAGTGCCATGAAGAAACCGGCATAGCTACTCAGGGTTTGACCATCGCAACCTAGTAAGACGCCAGCAGGATCGATTAGCTCACCCTCTTCAGAGGAGACGGAAATTAAGTTAGAGGTGGTACGAATCTGGGTTCCAGAGACTGTTGTATAGCGAGCCGTCGCTGAGTTAAAGAGCGTGATCTCTTGGGCAATCGCTGCTGTAGAAGAGTGAACCAGACAGCTAGATAGAAATAGCGCAAGTAGCTTTTTCCATCTGCAACGGCTGCGTAAAAAACTGGGGCAATGAAGAGAGTGGCATCTTGATAAACGTCGTATGTCTGTATAGCTCTTTGCCTCACGAAAGACAGATTTAGATTCGGAGCAACAGCTTGGTATGTTGGCTTAAATTTGTTAGAGCAAGAAAATTTTGCAGCGTGTAGAGAGCTGCTTTTACAAGCTCAATAATTTATGCTGAGTTTAGATGAAACCGCTGCTCTTTTGACTCCCTTCAAAAGAGCAGCGGCTACGTTTTGATCTACTTAACGACGACTTCGTGCGAAACATTAACGGCAACAGAAGAAGCCAGTTCTTCGTCAAAGTTCCACTTGACATGAGTGTAGGCTTCGGCAGGCGCTGGCTGCATTTCTACTGTACCGTCAGGCAAAGTCACTTCTACCTTAGGCTCTGCTACAAATGTTGCACCGCTATCAATGCTGTAGGTGGCTTTTGCAGTGGCATTACCTTCGTCAGAACCAATAACGAAGGCCATTCTGGCAGGGATAGGCTGGGTAATCTCTAGATTCTTCGCGGCCATTTCGCCTTCGTTGGAAGTTTCTACGGCGTAGCGAAGAACATCGCCAGGTTGAACAGTCGCTTCACCTTCAAGTGCCTGCCAGACCATTTTGGCTTGGCCGTTTTCGTCAACGGTTGTAACCTGCTTTTCAGCACCCATAACGAGCTTTACGTCAGGCTGAAGGAGCTGCTGAGCGATCGCGGTTCCGGCTGCCTGCAAGTTTGCAAGCACAGGCGTTGTCATTGTGAGTGGTGCCGTGACAGCCAGTGCGGCAATACCGATACCAAACAAAAATTTACGTTTCATTGATGATTAAATCCTTTCGACTGTACAAAATGTGTAATGGGAGAAGATATGAGAGGCGATAGAGCATCAGTCACGCCGCCTCTCATATCGTGCGTTATTAGCGTCAAACCGTTACTTGATAGCGGCAACTAACAAGACGGCAAAAAGATAGAACCTATTCCACTACGCGACGGAAAGTGAAGTCGCCAGACTGGCTAGGTGCAACCGTACCCACGTTATTCTCATAAGATTCAACATCCGAACCACTAGCGGGTTCAGCGGGTACCGGCGCGCCACCTGATACCTCTCGGTACGAAACACTTCCAGCGCTAGCATTTGCACCTACTTGATGAGTTGTGAAGCCCACCCAGTTGTTGCCAGGAATGTCGTCAGCTGTGTTGACAACGCCGTCTGGGCCAAACCCGACAGTTCCGTCCTCTAGTAGAACAAAGTTGTTGGCATTCATCGTAACGTTACCAGCGCCAGCGCCAGCACCGTTCGTGGAGATGTTGGAGTAGTCAATTTTGTATTCAATAATCTCACCTGGGCGAATTTGATTTGCGATCGTTGAAGGATCAAAATCGTTAGAGAATGGAACACGCTCGCTACCATCTGCATTTAATATGCGTGCTGTCTTCGCAAGTCTCATAAAGCCTGTGTAGACTCGATCAATAGTGATGTTGTTAGTCACCTCGTCTGTGAATCCAGGTGAGGTATCTACAGAGTCCTCAGGGAAGGCGATGATTGGAATGGGAACTTCATCTAGAACTACAGTCTCTCCTAGAGCGACTTCAACCGTGTAGGTAACATCAGTGTTGTTACCAGGCGTGCTTGGTAGAATATCTCCTACGTTTACGATTGCTCCGTTAGTGAGGATGAACGTAGTACCATTGTATGTATACTCAGCTGTCTGATCTGGCGTTCCATCACCATCCTCATCGTAGCGAATCGTCACAACTGTGTCGAAAGGAATATCTGTGTTGTCAGCAGCTGAAGTGCCAACACCATAGGCTCCGCCAGCTGAGACAGCCGCCGCTTGTACGGTAGAAAGCGGCTGAAGCGCAACATCAGCAATCCTTCCTGCGGTTGGGTTTGAGACGGTGTTTGTGAAAGTAACGCTACTAGGTGTGAAGGTGTCGCCCTCTGCTAGGCCAGCAGGAACATCTGTGGAGTCGTTTGTAAAGTCGTCGTTGTCGTTGTTGGGCCCCACCGCACCCGGTGAACCGTCAGGGCCGTTGAGGATATCGTCAGTGGTTGCTGTAATCGTAATTTGGTTAACTTCACCGTCGGTGTCTGTATTGATACCTGTATTGTTGTTCCCAGGATCAACGCCATCAACCGCAGGATTAGCAACACCATCATCAGGTGTATAGTTAGTACCGCCTGTAGGCTCTGTGTTGTTGTTAGGGCTAGTATCACCTGACTCATCATAGATGACCTGAGTAGGAGTGCCACCGGCCGTGCTACCAAACACCTGAGCGATGTTGTCTACAGTGTCACTTAGCGGATCTAAGTTCGTGGTCACTACTGTAAATCTTAGACCAGGCGTGGCAGGTGCTGTGAGGTCTGTCAATACCTCAGAACCTGGCGCTAGCGAAGTCGCATTGATAAAACCGACTCTAGTAATCGCAGCTAAGTTAGTAGGCTGAGTACGCGTCCATGTAGTAGCTACCGGATCTAGAGGATCAGCATTTGCTAGCGGGGATGTAGAGTAAATGACTCTCCATCCTGAAGGAAGATTTTGTTCGACTGAGGAGAAAACAGTGCCTTCGGGAATAGCGTCTGAAACCAAGACATAGTTCGTAGCCGGATCGCTATCAATGACTAGCGGTGTTCCAGCCAATGCTGCGGGCTGATAGACACTCGTCGGATCGTTGTTTTCTACCCGTAGACCTAATCCGTAGGTGATGAGATCGTCTTGAGTGTTGGCTGGATTATTAACGACTTGAGCCGAGTTTTTCAGCACCGTTGCGAAGGCTAACGGATTTACAGAAGATGCAAAGCTAATATCCTGCGTTGCACTCGCTTCACGAACACCGTTGACGGGTGCTAGCGTTGCATCTGAGTCTTCGGTGTAGAGATCGGAAATACCGTTTGCGGTGAACGGCTGGTTCTGTGTGTTGCTTGAGTTGTCATTAGGTGGAACGTTACCCAAAGTTACGACAACGTTTTCACCAGCTCTTGTGCCAGCTTCAGGTGTACCGGTCACTCGGACAATAATAGTCTCGTCAGCGCCAACGGCAATTGCGCTTCGTTCGCCGATATCAGCAATTGGTTGAACTGATGTGACAACACCCGTTGTGGCATCAATCGTAACAATGTCAACGCTGGTTGCAGTCAGCTTTTTATCGAGCGGATCTACAGCACCAGTAGCAGGATCTATCGGAAGATCAGCTCCGTTAACACCATCGATACCTGGAATAAAGACGTTGGTTGCAGCGTTGCCCGTGTTGGTCACTTCAAAGAAATATTCCAAAACGTCGCCATTTTCTACCGCATCGCCATCAACGTCGTTGATGCCAGTAGGTACAGCAGTCAAGCCAGCCACTTCAGCAACTTGAATATCGACGGTATTAGAAGTCGCGTTGATGACGCTGTTATTGTCGTCTTCGTAGGTAGCTGTTGCGGTGTTACTAATAGTTGTCCCAGCAGCTGTGCCTTCTGCAACCACAGCGCCGACCATGTTGAACACGCCTGCGACTGCGAGAGTAGCTGCGAGTAGAGGCTTGTGTGCCTGCCAGCGGAATTTTTTCTGTTGTACTGTTTTTGCCATTATTGTGATAGCTAAATTTTCAAGCAGAGTAGGTTAAACCAAACGAAAAATTTATAAACGTCACGCCGTGAGCATCAACCGTTGCTGTCGATTCAAGGCGGCTGAGGCGGTGAAGCCTTTAGCCCTTGTCGAGCCTTTGCTTAACAGAACCGGAACGAACCTGGATGGCCGAAGGCTGCCGACTTGTTTCAACGTAGGGCTCACTTTTGTGAGGTCTTTTCAAAAGATTCTCCATGCTCTTTTGATAGGTTCACATCTATAAGCCAGAATCAAATGTAGAAAGTTTGATTTGGTTTAGATGTAACCGGACTTATCCTGCCCGGTTGTTGCGATGCTCAGATAGGTTTAATTACTGAAGTATCAGAAATTGTTGTTTTGACACTACGGTTGGTAGTTCTACAGAAAAACGTTCCAAACCCTTGCTGGCAAGCAACTGGGGGGCTCTAATGCTTGATGCTGTGTACGGATGTAACTAGACCCTGGCAAGATGATTTAAACGAAAAACCACTCTCGTATATAGAAAGTGGTCAGTAGCGGAAATTTTTATTGTGTTAGCTTGCCTTCGGGCTTAGGTTGATTGCTTTTGGCCGGTATCTTCCGGTATTTCATGGGGTGGCAGGGTGATGATGTAACGGTATCCTGTTGCTCCAGACCCTTGAACAGCAGCTTCGCCACCGTGCATCTCTGTAAGATAACGACTGAGCAGAAGCCCAAGCTCTTGCCGAGCAGTATCTGGCTGTACGGCATGATCTGAAGAGGACTGTTCTTCGAGCGAATGAACACTGAGGCTACTGGCGATAGGATCAATAGACGAAGCGATCGCTTTAGACGTCAGCGACTTACTTTTCTGGCCCCATGCGATGACAGCTTGTGGTAGGTCTTCTCCTAGCCAGGGGTTAGAAACCCAAAGCGCTAGGCTAATGCCGCTGTCCTTGCGAGAAATGTGTAGGCGAATAGTACTGCCTGTCGTGGACATTTCAATGATGCTGAAAACGAGGTGGTAGATGAGCTGTCTAATGATCCGCTTGTCTAAGCTCCAAATGCGTGATCCAGGCTCGACAGTTAGTTTTACCTGTAAGCCTTGCCGTTTGGATAGCGTGTCGAGAGCCGCGATCGCCTGTTGAGCAATCATCTCAACATCTACAGAAGCAAGAGATAGCTGATCGTCAGCTTCTTTCAATTCACCTACTTCAACAATCTCATCAACCATGCCTAGCATTTGCTGGGAGCTGCTGAGAACAATATTGGTGTACTCCTGCTGCTTTTCGCTCAAAGGGCCGTAAATTTCTCTACTGAGCATGTTAGCCATACCCGCAATGGACGTTAGCGGATTACGCAAATCTTGAGTGAGCTGTACCACAAGATTGAAACGAACCTGGTTAAGCTTAGAGAGCAGAGAAGTCTCATCTGTAACATTTTGAGCACCTGCTTCTCCTGTCTGTGGCGACTGAAGGGGATGAATGCCTTGCTGTAGTTTTGCGATCGCCCGTCGATTTTCAAACTCGCTCATACACCAGCGAGCGGTCATCTCTAGAAAGGCAACTTCCTGCTCGGAGAACTGATGTGGCATTAAGTCCATGACGGCAAGCGTGCCAATGCAGCAACCTTCAGCGGTGATTAAGGGCGCACCTAGATAAGACTGAATACCATACTGCTGAACTAACAAACTGCGAGAGAACGCGGGGTGAGCGGTGGCATCTTCTAGCGCAAATGTTTTCCCACTGTCTATAACCTGCGTACAAAAAGACTCCTGACGAGGCAGATGGCGAGCCGCAGCTAGCTGGTTCATCAAGCCCAAACTGGAGAGCCCAACGACAGATTTAAAGTGCTGCGTTTCAGTATCTACCACGCTGAGAATACTAATCGGCATAGCGAGCAGTCTGGATACTGTCTGGGTCGCTTCATCGAAAATAGGAACTGCTTCAGAGCTATTAAGACCCAAATCTCCTATCGTTTGCGTGCGTGCTTGATCTCGCTGCGCGGGGGAGCTCCCTTCGAGAAGACAAGAGAGCTGCGTTTTTATGGAGTGGCTGTCAGCGAGTCTCTGATCTGTAGCGTTAGAAGTGCCGTACATCATGCGGTGCGCATTAAAACAAAAAATTAGTTAATTCAGCATTCCCTGAGGTGAAAGGAGATGAACCCGTAACTTTACAGAGACCTCATCTAAGGAAGGTGGCATCCGCGTAGATACTGACCGAACGCTGATCGGTAAAGACATGGAGTAGACTTAGAGTGACTATATGTAGATATTACGCTCGCTTATGCAACCTGCTATTTCGATAGGCACTTTGCTGCAAAACCACTACCGTGTCGTTCAGCTATTGGGGCAGGGTGGCTTTGGGCGAACCTATCTGGCAGAAGACCAGGGGCGATTTAACGAGCGCTGCGCGATTAAAGAGTTTGTGCCGGTTCAAGGTGAGAGTGGGTTTTCGGATAAGGCCACTCAGCTCTTTCAGCGTGAAGCCTCTGTTTTGTATCAGATCAGTCATCCTCAAATTCCACAGTTTCGGGCGACATTTGAGGAGGAAGAAAGACTGTTTTTGGTGCAGGACTATGTAGAGGGGCCAACCTACCACGAAGTGCTAAAGCAGCGGCAAGAGCAGGGAAGAGCATTCTCTGAAACTGAGGTAAGACAGTTTTTGCAGCAGATGCTGCCAGTGCTGGCGCATATTCATGCGAAAGGGATTATTCATCGGGATGTGAGCCCGGACAATATTATTTTGCGGCAGCAGGATGGATTACCCGTGCTGATTGATTTTGGCGTGGTGAAAGAAGTGGTGACGCGAATGCAGATGGATGGCGTGGTGAGCCATGCGACGACGGTAGGTAAAGCTGGCTACGCGCCGAGTGAGCAAATGCAGACGGGTAGAGCCTATCCCAGTAGCGACCTGTATGCTTTGGCCGTTACGGCCATTGTGCTACTGACCGGAAAGGAACCGCAGAATTTGTTTGATGACGTGAATGCGGTGTGGAAGTGGCAAACGTCGGCAACGGCAAGCCCCCAGCTGGCAACTGTGCTGAATAAGGCGCTGAGCTATCGGGCGGGCGATCGCTATCAGTCTGTAAAAGATATGGCCTTAGCCTTGCGATCGGGCAGTCCCGCAAACGGCCCAGCCAATCAGCTCTCAGGTGGACTCACTGGAGCAGTCCCTGCGAAACGTCCTATTCCTGTTAACCCAACACCGCCTGTTTCACAGATGAAGACAGTCGCGGTCGGTCGGCCTAATCCAGAACTTGGTGGAAATAGAACCGTCAGTCGGCCGACGACCGTGGGGCAATCGAGCGGGCCGCGAACCAGTCAGCGCTCCAAAAATCCCATAGTAGATCCCATAGTGATGCCTTCAGAAAAGGAGCGCTCATCTTTCTTAGAAAATCCTTTGGCAGTTGGCGGACTAGCGGCAGGATTGGCAATGATCGCCGGTCTTGCTGGCTACGGTGTGGTTCAAACTTTAGATAGCGCGCCAACGCCGACACCAACTATCACATCACTGCCACCATTGGGCACCGAGCCAACCCCTACACCGACGCCGATTCAATCGTCACCGAAGCCTGTAGAGTACGAACAGCAACCGCTGGACTTGATACCTGGGACGACCAAAATCGTTGAGGGCAACATGCGACAGGGCGATAAGGTGAACTATCCGCTGGCGGCTGAAGCCGGTCAGAGGCTAAGGGTAGAGCAATCTGTAGATGATGTGCGACTCAGCGTGCTAGGGCCGAATGGGAGACCCATTAGCCGTCGTGCTGACAAAGTATTTGAATGGGAAGGAGAAATTGAAGAGTCAGGTGAGTATCGCGTGCAGCTAAGTCCTGTGCGAGGTGTCAAAAGTAGTGACTATCGGTTGGCTGTGACCCTGACGAGTCCACCGCCGCCTGTCGTAGAACCCACTGAGCCGCCGATTGTAGAGCCAACAGAGCCGCCTGTCGTGGAACCCACTGAGCCGCCGGTGACAGAACCGCCGGTCACAGTGCCGCCCGTACAGCCGCAGGTACAGTCTCAGCGAATTTCTTTCCCGAGTGGGCAGGACGGCATACTGGTGGCTAATAGTACGGGGCCAGGAACTGTGCGCCGCTACATTGTAAATGCTCAGGAAGGGCAGATTTTATCGGCTAGGGTTACGGCTTCGCAGGGTGGACGAGCAGATTTTGACGTGCTGCTACCTGGTGGAGAAATGGTCGCTGATGCGAGTGGCATTGTTTGGTGGGAGGGGATACTGCCGGTAGGGGGTGACTATGCAATTGATGTGCAGGCCACTCAGCGCACTGAGTTTACGCTGGAGATTCGAGCGACAGCGCCGCTGCCGACTAACTAAACGGTAGGTTAGAAGCATTAGATTGAGTGAAACGGGTTAGAGGATCGAGTTTGGCTGCTTTGCTGATAACAGGAACTGATACAGATAGTGGGAAGACCATACTGACAGCGGCGCTGATTGCTTACTGGCAGCGGTACTGTTGGGCCTATAAGCTGGGCGTGTGTAAGCCGGTGCAGTCTGGAACAGGCGATCGCGAATTCTACACCCGAGTCTTCGATCTTGATCAAACGCCTGAACAGCTCAATCCACTGTGGTACAAAACGCCCGTTGCACCACCTTTAGCAGCCGCGATAGACGGCAAAAGCGTTGATCTCGCCTTTGCCTGGAAGATGTTTTCTGAGCTAGAAGCGACGCGAGATTGGACGCTGGTGGAAGGGGCTGGTGGATTAGGCTCGCCGGTGACTGAGGAGCTAACGGTGGCGGATATTGCGCAGCAGTGGCGGCTGCCTGCGGTGCTAGTCGTGCCGGTGAAGTTGGGGGCGATCGCCTCAGCCGTTGCCAACGTAGCCCTAGCCGAACAAAAGAAAATAAAGCTGAAAGGCATCGTGCTGAACTGTACGGTGCCCTGCACGCAGGGGCAGATAGAGAACTGGACTCCGATAGAGATGATTGAGTCACTAACGCGGGTGCCTGTACTGGGCGTGCTACCTCACCTAAAGCAAATTAAAGATGTAGAAATACTGGCCGAAGCGGCTGCTCAGTTAGATTTAGAGCGAATTATGCCAAAGGCTTTTTGGGCTTAAAGCTTGGCGCGGCGGAACTCTGTCAGCTTTAAACAAATCTGTCAAGATAGAAAAACTGTTAGAGAGGAGTTATGCAGGCACTTTCGCATCCTTTGACTGATAATTTTTCGGCGTTGCGACCTGAGATTGAGGCGTTGCAGAGTGATTTGGTGCGCTGGCGACGGCAGATACATCAGCGGCCCGAACTAGGATTTGCGGAAGAGATGACGGCGGGGTTTATTGGCGATCGCCTGACCGAATGGAACGTTAACCACACCAGCGGCATTGCTAAAACAGGCGTTGTTGCCACCATCGAAGGCACAGGGAAAGGCGAAAAATATCCTGTATTAGGGATTCGCGCCGATATGGATGGATTGCCTGTGCAGGAATTGAATGAGGTGCCCTATTGCTCTGTGCACGAAGGAAAGATGCATGCCTGTGGTCATGATGGACATGTTGCGATCGCCCTTGGCACAGCCAAATACCTAAGCGAGCACCGTGAGCAGTTCGCAGGCACCGTTAAAATCGTATTCCAACCCGCAGAAGAAGGCCCAGGCGGGGCAAAGCCTATGATTGAGGCGGGCGTACTGACCAATCCGACCGTAGATGCAATGGTTGGACTGCATTTGTGGAACAACCTACCGCTAGGGACTCTGGGCGTTCGTAGCGGGCCAATGATGGCCGCCACTGAGTTTTTTACCTGTACCATTCAAGGAAAGGGCGGGCATGGCGCAATTCCGCAGCAGACGATCGATGCGATTGTGGTGACCGCTCAAATTGTGAACGCACTGCAAACAATTGTGGCTCGCAATATCGACCCGTTGAAGTCAGCAGTCGTGACCGTTGGAGAATTCAAAGCAGGCACAGCGGTCAACGTGATTGCAGATAGCGCCTACTTGAGTGGAACGGTTCGCTATTTTGAAGAAGCTTACGGGGCGCTGATTCCTGAGCGGATTGAGCAGGTGATTGCGGGAATATGCGCGGCCCACGGCGCGAGCTATGAGCTGGACTACGTGCGGCTATATCCGCCGGTTGTAAATGATGAAGCGATCGCCCACCTTGTCCGTTCAGTCGCTCTATCCGTAGTAGAAACGCCCGCAGGCATCGTCCCTGAGTGCCAAACCATGGGGGGTGAGGACGTATCTTTCTTTTTGCAGGCGGTACCTGGATGCTATTTCTTTTTAGGCTCTGCAAATAGTGAAAAAGGACTAGACTATCCGCACCATCATCCCCGTTTTAACTTCGACGAAACGGCCTTGAGCGTCGGGGTGGAGACCTTTGTGCAGATTGTTGAGAAGTTTTGCGCGGTGAGCGAGTGATATAAGTAGAGCACTGCTTTTTTTGCCCTGCTTTTTCCCATTTTTTTACAGTGGGTTCATCGACGATATGAGTGCTTCTGATTCTGCTAGCGATCGCAATACGGCCTACGACCTGCCATTAGAAGCCGCCATGCGAACGGAAGTACTCACCGCTATCTCTAGCAAGCTCGACGAGTACGCCTTCCCTGACGTTGCCAAAAAAATTCAGCAGGACATCCAAAAGCGCCTTGATGAAGAAGGCTATCAGGACATTAAAAGCGGGCAGCAGCTAGCGGAAACGCTGACCGCACAGCTTCAAGAGATTAGTAAAGACCGGCATTTGAAGGTGTACTTTAGCCCCGCTGTACTACCTCACTTGGAACCACAAACAGAGATTCCATCCGCAGAACTCGAACATCAGCGGCGGCTGAGCGAGCTGCGAAATTTTGACTTTAATCGCGTTGAACGCTTGCGGGGAAACGTAGGCTACTTGGAGCTGTTCAGCTTTGAGCCACCTGAATTTGCAGGAGAAGTTGCCGCCGCTGCGATGCAGTTTTTAGCACATACCAGCGCTTTGATTATTGATTTGCGACGCAATCGAGGCGGCTCAGCTAGCATGGTTGCCCTGCTGACGAGCTATTTGCTGCCCGCTTATCCATCGGTTCATTTAACCGATTTATATTGGCCTAAAGAAGAGCGATCGCAGCAGTCCTGGACGCTGCCCTACGTCCCAGGAACGCGCTATCTCGACAAGCCTGTGTACATTCTCATTGGGCCTGATACGTTTTCAGCAGCCGAAGAGTTTGCCTACAATCTGAAGCATCTAAAACGAGCGGTCATTGTGGGAGAAACTACGGCGGGTGGTGCCAATCCAGGCGCGGGCTTTCGGCTGCACGATCATTTCTGGATGTTCATTCCAACCGGGCAGGCAATTAGCTTAGTGACCGGTGAGAACTGGGAAGGAAGCGGCGTACTGCCAAGCTTTAAGGTACCAAAAGAGCTGTCTTTGAAAACGGCACAGCTTTTGGCAATTAGAAAGCTGTTGAGAGATGAGGACGAAGGTGCCAATCCAGGCCAGATGGAGAGCAGCTTACGGCGCGAGCTAGAAGATTCGCTAACGCTGGCAGAAGCTGATTTGGATCGAATGCAGCAGGATTTGGTGAGCAATATGAGTAAGATTCGCTAGCGCTATTGACTTTTGTTTGCAGAGCCGTATAAAAACTGTTGCGAAGTGAAAAGTAATTGCAAAACTCCATGGATGAGATGAGGTTTTTGTGAATACTGAGAAATATGGCTTCTAGTATCCCGTACTAGTGAGTCGTATATGTATGTAGCACCGCTTTAAGGCTAGGTTCCATGGTTTTCTTCACGTCTATAACTGCTGTTCGGACTATTGAGTCATCTCGCTGTACTACGTTTGGAAAGGCGAGGCGTCTGTGTGGGTTGGCTGGAGGGGCGATCGCAGTTGCTCTCAGCCTTTCAAGCATTGCGACAGCGCAGGTCAATAGCACTGAAGCCATAGAACCTGAAGCCATAGAACCTGAAGCCACAAAACAAAGTGTCAATCAAACGCAAGTCGTAGCGGCTGAAGTAATTGCCCCACCCGCAGCGCCGTCGCCTGCGCCTGATCCCTTTTCTCCAGTCCTTGCAGGCATCGTCGATCTATCAGCCGACACAAGTTCTATCATGAGCGTCGGTCAATTACGGCCTCGGAATGTAGACGCGTTAGCTGCTGACGATGTGGACTGGCTGAAGTCTGTAATTTTGCCTTTATATGTCACACCAGGCGGCGATCATTGGGGTTGGATCTATCAAGGCTGGCTGATTCCAAAAGGACAGACATATTTAGCGATTGGTCGAGACGCTGGTTTTGCGATGGTGAAGGCTTACGAAAGCTTGTACACGTTTCCAGTGCTAGAAACGCGTGAAGATGGCTGGTTTCGGGTGCAGTACACGTCTGGCGGTAGCGCTTGGGCGCATTCTTCGCAGCTGGATCTCGGTGGCGTACCGCTGGCGGTAGAAGGATGGGAGACGCAGTTAGAGACGCAGGGTTCGGTTTATTTTTTGGAGACGGGTGAGGCTCAGGCATTGCGATCGCAACCCGAAGACGCCACTAATATGCTGAGCATGGTGCCTGCCGGGAGCCTGATCGAACCCGTTGCTTTTGATGGCGACTGGATGCAGGTTAAGGTCACCCGTCCGGCCTCTGCCTGCCGTCCGCTCACAGGTGCAACCGTCACTGAAGGCTGGATGCGCTGGCGCGACGAAAACCAGGCGTCTTTAGTGTGGTACCGACCAGAAGGATGCGCTCAGGCCGGCCTGTAGAAACATAGATGAAAACACAGGCAAAAGAGCAGCGTGCCGTCATTTCCGGTCAATTTCGCTTTAGATAGTCTTAAGATTCTCTCATCGTAGAGAATACTTTTGCCGTACAATCACTTAAGCGAAAAGCGTTGGATTGGTGGTGTGTAGTAAACGTCAAAGGATGCACTAGCCCTTCGCTTTTAAAGCAGTTTTACTCTGGGCATTTCTTCCTATGTCGATCGGTTATGTTGCACTTGTTCTCCACGCCCATCTTCCCTTTGTTCGCCACCCGGAAAGCGACTTTGTACTAGAAGAAGAGTGGCTATTTGAAGCGATTACTGAAACCTACGTGCCCCTCCTTACGATGTTCGAGGGGCTGAAAAGGGACGGCATCGACTTCAAGATGACAATGAGCATGACGCCACCGCTGGCCTCCATGCTGCGAGATCCTTTGCTCCAAGAGCGCTATGACGTACATCTCACCCAGCTAGAAGAACTGCTGGAGATGGAGATAGCGCGCAACACGCACAACGGCCATATCAAGTATCTCGCGGAGTACTACGCAAACGAATTTGCCAGTGTGCGCAAGGTGTGGGAGCACTACGGCGGCGACTTAACAAAAGGATTTCGGAAGTTTTTAGACAGCGGCAATCTCGACATCATGACCTGCGGGGCGACTCACGGCTATTTGCCGCTGATGAAGATGTACCCCGAAGCAGTATGGGCGCAAATTGAAGTAGCCTGCCAGAGCCACGAGGAGAATTTTGGGCGCAGACCTACCGGCATCTGGCTACCGGAGTGCGCCTATTACGAAGGCCTAGAGCGGATGCTCGCGGATGCTGGCTTGCGCTACTTTCTCACCGATGGGCACGGCATTTTGTATGCGCGTCCGCGACCAAGGTACGGAGCCTACGCCCCGATTTACACAGAATCGGGGGTTGCAGCCTTTGGACGCGATCAGGAATCTTCTCAGCAGGTGTGGTCTTCTAAGGTGGGCTATCCGGGTGCTTCAGAGTACCGAGAGTTTTATCGTGATTTGGGTTGGGATGCTGAGTACGAGTACATTAAGCCGTACATTATGCCGAACGGGCAGCGGAAGAATGTAGGTATCAAGTATCACAAAATTACGGGCAAAGAGGTCGGCGGCGACGATAAAGCCTGGTACGACCCTTACTGGGCTCGGGAAAAAGCGGCTGAGCACGCAGCTAACTTTATGTTTAACCGCGAGCAGCAGGTTGGCAAACTCAACAACATGATGCAGCGCAAGCCCATTGTGGTATCGCCTTACGATGCGGAGCTGTATGGACACTGGTGGTACGAAGGCCCGTGGTTCTTAGATTACTTTTTCCGTAAAAGCTGGCACGACCAAGGGACGTATGAAATGACGCACCTGGCTGATTATTTGCAGTCGAATCCAACGCAGCAGGTAGCGCGGCCTTCGCAGTCGAGCTGGGGTTACAAGGGATTTCATGAGTACTGGCTAAATGAGAAGAATGCCTGGGTTTATCCGCATTTGCACAAGGCGGCTGAGCGGATGATTGAGCTGGCTAAGCGGGAACCGGCAGATGAGTTGCAGTGGCGAGCGTTGAATCAGGCGGCGCGGGAGCTGCTGCTGGCGCAGGCTTCAGACTGGGCGTTTATTATGCGTACGGGAACGATGGTGCCCTATGCGGTGAGACGGACGCGATCGCACCTAATGCGGTTTAACAAGCTGTGGGAAGATATTCGCGCTGAGCAAATTGATTCGGGCTGGTTGGAGAAGGTTGAGGAGATTGACAATATCTTTCCGAATGTGAACTATCGGACGTATCGGCCTTTATGAACCTAAGGACAGAGGTTGAAAGTTCCTTGTAATAGGGAGCTTTTTGCAAAACTGTATAGAGTAGGTGAGCTGTACAAAGCCTTTACGGTGAATGATTGCAGCGCCCTGAACTGAGCGCTTTGCTGTGTGATGATAGTCACAACACACAGCAAAGTTTTTATGTTCAGCGGCTTTTTGTTTTGGTGGCTTTTGCCGATTTTGGTAGTGACGGCAGGGTGGCAGAGGATTGCCACCACTCAAGAAAACAAGCTCAAGCCACCCGGACAGCTCATCAAAGTAGGCGATCGCCGTATACATTTGCTGCACCTCACCTCAAGAAACAAGGTGATTGCGGCTAAGCCAACGGTAGTGATTGACCACAGCTTGGGTGGTGTGGAAGGCTACTTGCTAATCAAAGAGATTGCTAAGGATGCGGAGGTTTGTTTGTGCGATCGCTTTGGCTATGGCTGGAGTGATGTGAGTCGGAAGGCGGCGACGAGTGGGGAGTGGGTGCGATCGCTAGACATTGCCCTCACCAAAGCCCACATAAAACCACCCTACATTTTAGTTGGCGACTCCCTCGGCAGCTACAACATGCGGCTATATGCCCACCGCTTCCCTAAAAAAGTCGCTGGCATGGTACTCACCGATGGCCTGCACGAAAAAGCACTCTTAAAAATGCCGATTCAGCTACGGCTACTACAGATTTTATTCTTCACAGGATTCTTAGCCAGCATTCTGGGCTCAGCCCTGGGAATCGTTCGAGCCGCCGCTAGATTTGGCGTATTCGAGTTGATCAAACCTGAGCTAAAACAAATTCCTTCAGCCGATCTAAAACCTGTGATCCGTAGCTTCTGCCGACCAAAGCACTGGCTGACGATGGCCCGAGAGATTGCGCAGGTAGACAACAGCGGTAGACAACTACGGGCCGCTAATCACTTCGGCAACCTACCTATTGTTAACATTAGAGCCCGCTACTTCTTTAAGCCGACCTGGCTCACCAAAAGACTCCCGCTTAATAAAATTGAGCAGCTTAGAGAAGGAATGCATAGCGACTTGATGATGCTTTCCACCCGCTGCACTCAAATTCCAGCAAACAGCAGTCACTTTGTCTGGATCGACCAGCCAGAGGTGATCGTAAAAGCAGTGCAGCTTTTACTTTGTAGAGTAACAACAACATCAACACATCGTTAATCGGTTAGTGCGCTAGACTCACCTGGAAAGAACCGATCGTCCACAATCTGCGCCCAGCTATAACCACACGCTTCCGGAAAAGTCGTCCTTGGAAGCTCAGTTTCACCCATAGCCAGATATCTAGCATCACTGTAGGCCCCAAATACAGCATCCTCTAGATAAGGCTTTAAGCTAGGACTCTCTTTGAGCAGCCGCAGTATATCTTTGCGCTGCACCTGAATAGTGGCTATCCAGCTGCGAGATCTTTTATACGACTGGTACTCCCACTTTAGTAGGTGAGCTAGTAGCACAGCCAAACGATTGCGCATTTCTCTGCGATGCTGCTTGCCCAAAGATTCAATCTCCTCGACTAGATTTTGCACATCAATATCAGTCCACTGTCTAGACTGTATCAACGCCGCCTGTTTCTGCGTCCAAGCATAAAAATCTATCTCGTACAGGCTCTCTTGCAGCGCTTCTTTTTGCGAAATAGGCTGGGTTGTAACGTTTTCCATCTCAATGACCTACAGAATGAATAGAGAACATTAGGCTTCTCACAATTCTAGTCTGTAAGACTATAATCCATAAAAAAGAGGCAAGCTGTTAGACTCACCTCCTTTTCGTTTATTTATTTCTAGAAGAGGACTGAAGCTTTAGAAGCTCATTTCAGCAGCCTGAACTCGCTCAACCTGCTTCTTCTTCAAAACAAGCAGAATTTGAGAGAGACTGATGGCAGCTAAGAAAGCGATCAAACCTTTAATGCGGTTAGGACTCTGTAGCACAATCTCTTTCTCAGTTTGACCAAAGCCGCCCATGTTTGGGTTAGTCGTGAGTGGTGTGCCTGCTGTAACAGCATCACCTTGAGCCACTAGTAGCTCAGGGCCGAATGGGATATCATCAGTGACGGTACTGCCGTCTTCTTTAGTAATAGTGACGGTGTAGCCAGCATCTGTTTTATCGATGCCTGCAACAGTGCCTGTAGCAGGCGCGTTGTAAACCGCGTTGTTAGAAGCAAGGCCGGTAGGATAAACCTGACCGCGACCACGGTTGCCGCCTACAAAGACTAGGCTTTTGCCGAAGTGGACATTCTTGTTAGTAGCAGGATCTGGAGAAAGTACAGGAAATACGATTTCTTGGTACTGTTCGCCAGGAAGCGGGCCAACAATTGCCCAGTTAGGATGCTCGTCGCTGTACTCCTGGAAGTAAGTACCGCCGACTTCTTCTTTAATCTCTTCAGGAATGCGGTCAGCAGGTGCGATGGTAAAGCCATCAGGAAGCATAAGGACAGCACCGACGTTGAGGCCACCTTTGCTGCCGTCGCCCAGGACTTGCTGAGTATCTAGGTCGTAAGGAATCTGAACGGTTGCTTTAAATACGGTGTCAGGCAAAACAGACTGAGGCACTTCGAGTACCGTCTTTTTTTCAGCGAGGTGGCAGTTGGCACAGACGATTTTGCCAGTGGCTTCACGCGGCGTTTCGTAGTTCTCTTGTGCCCAGAAAGGATAGGCCTGAGCGGACTGAGGCATTGTCCAGCTGCTGGCGCAAAGAAGGATGAAAGCAGCTAGTAGGACAGCTGTGCTCTGTAGCGTTTTCTGAGAGGCAGCTTTTAGCTTTGCAGCTATAGATCTTGCGGTCATAGGGAAGGGTTTCATGCGGGCTAGCAAAGTAACAGGATGATTGAATTTCGTAGATTCAAAGCACTGGCTTAAGGCACCAGCTGGCTTACCACCAAGGCTTGTCGCCTGTGCGGAAGTCGGTTTCTGTCCAGTTGGTGAGCACCACGGCATCATCTTCAGTGACATCGGCATGAGCCAAGGCCAGAGATAAAGGCGCAGGGCCTCGAACGACTTTGCCAGTGGAATCGTACTGGGAGCCATGGCAAGGACACATGAACTTACCGGCATTGGCGTTCCAGGGCACCACACAGCCAAGGTGCGTGCAAATAGAGCTGACCGCGTAGTCTTCTATGCTGCCTTCTTCAGTGACAACTAGATAGGTCGGATCGCCTTTTAGACCTTGAACGAGCTCTCTGTCGCCCGCATTATGATCAGCTAAAAACGCAGACGCTTTGACGTTATCACCCAAGGCATCTTTGGCCGTGACACCGCCACCACCACCGCCACTGCTGGGCGGAATGAAGTACTTAATAATGGGATATGAAGCGCCTAAAACAGTACCTGTGATGGTACCAAAGGTCAGCAGGTTCATAAATTGGCGACGCCCTAAATCAGGGACATCGGGGTTTCCAGAAGCTTGGGTCATAGGTCAGCTGTCTAAACGCTACATGATATATAAGTGGAAACTAAAACTTGCTCAAACGCCTCCAGGAATGCCCTCGGAGTGAGGCGTTTTGTCACAGAAGTTAGCAGTTTCTTAGCTTATTATTACATCGTTCAGAGCCGCGAAAGCTCTCTTATGAGAGAAGTCATCGCACCTATCGATAGCGTAAGGTGCAGTTTCAGCAAGCTCAGGCAACGTGTGTTTCGATAGTTAAAACTACCCTGTATATATTGAATTCAGTGGTTTTTAAGCTTTTGGGCCGAATAGATAAGGTAGCGAATATACGCTGCGATCGCCCACTCGACGAAGCGTCTAAGCCCTTCAAAACCTAGCCTCATTCATGTAAATAAATGTAAACACAGATGCGGCTACCAGCGACTCTAAATCTGGCCAGTGGCCTAGCCCAATAGCCGCTAACATCAGATATATGCCGCCCGTCTCATCTATATAATCTCGCAACTATCTGTGCCCTATGACTGGACAAGAACTGCACGAACTTCTTATCGAGAAATGGGGTTATTCCTACGACGTTCAGCTACGCAAGCTGCCGAGAAAGGTGTTCTTTCAGGTGATGTGGCGCTATCTTGAGCAAGCCTCATTCCCCATGAGCGAAAGCGACTACTTTGCGCATCTCGACGAAGTCACCGCCTACCTCAACGCCTGGGGTGCCACCCACCAGATTCAATCGTTTATAGCGCAAACTAACGAGCGACCAAGACTGGGGAAAGCTGTGAGCATTCCTGTGGACTTAGGATCTAGAGCCTCTGAGTGGCTTTTATAGGCAATTCTATTAACGTCACGTATCAGCAGCTCGGCGTATAGATAGCAGCGTCAGCACCTAGTCTATTACAAACCAAAAAAGGTTAAGTCGCATTAAAGGAACGTCAATGGCTGTAAAGAATACGGCTGATTTATGAGGCCTGCCAACCGTACAAAGCTGACGAACAGTAGTATTTTGAGATGAGTTCCTTCGTATACTAGAATCGTTAAGTTTTTATACCACGTTTGTTTTTACGAACAAACTCAAAGCGATTTTCATCAACCTGTTCAACCCTTTAAAAAAATACTTTCTTCAACGTTTCTCTATAGAGGAGCCATTAGAATCTACGAAACGGCTATCTACCTCATGAGTTTTCACGTTGATAGTCAGCTCATCTGCTGATGGGCTGAAAAATCTGCGTGACCCAACGATTTAACACAACAGTTCAAGACTCGCATCTTTTATCTCCCACGTAAGTTTTGAGGACCAGCCGTGATCCGCTCTGCCACACTGCCACTGAATACGGTGCTCTCCCGCATCGAAAGCCACGGTAGCAGTAGACTTAAGCTTTTTTCGGGTTCATCTAACCGTTCGCTATCGCGTGAGGTGGCTCGCTACCTAGGCACCGACTTGGGGCCAATGGTACGTAAGCGCTTTGCCGATGGCGAACTCTACGTTCAAATTCAAGAATCCATTCGAGGCTGTGACGTTTATTTGATTCAGCCGACCTGCCATCCGGTAAATGACAACCTGATGGAGCTGCTGATTATGATTGATGCCTGCCGTCGGGCCTCGGCTCGTCAAATTACGGCGGTGGTTCCTTACTACGGCTACGCCAGAGCTGATCGTAAAACAGCAGGCCGCGAGTCTATTACGGCCAAACTTGTGGCCAACTTAATGACCCAAGCAGGCGCCGACCGGGTGCTCTCGATTGATTTGCACTCCGCGCAGATTCAGGGCTACTTCGATATTCCTTGCGACCATGTGTATGGCTCACCGGTTTTGGTGAAGTACTTGGCAAACAAAGGCATTGAAGACCTCGTGGTCGTTTCGCCGGATGTAGGCGGCGTGGCCCGGGCTCGGGCATTTGCAAAAATGCTAGATGACGCGCCGCTAGCCATTATCGATAAGCGGCGTCAGGCCCATAATGTGGCTGAAGTGATGAACATTATTGGCGATGTGGAAGGAAAGACCGCAGTGCTGGTGGACGACATGATTGACACGGCAGGCACCATTTCAGCTGGGGCAAAAGTGCTCAGAGATAACGGGGCTAAGCGGGTATATGCCTGTGCGACGCATGCGGTCTTTTCGCCGCCTGCGGTTGAGCGGCTTTCGAGCGGTTTATTTGAAGAAGTAATTGTGACCAATACGATCCCAGTGCCTGCCGATCGGCATTTTGAGCAATTAACGATGCTGTCGGTGGCGGACATGCTGGGGGAAGCGATTTCGCGCATTCACGAGGAAAGTTCGGTGAGCAGTATGTTCAGGGGGTAATTTATTCCTGGAGTTTTGCTTACTAAAAAGGGTCTGCGATCGCACTAAGCAATTCCCAGACCCTTTTTACTATTTTTCTTTTTGACTGAACCGATTTTCTACACTCGGCGTCGAAAGAAACACATTATCTAGCGGCGAGAACGACGCTTGCGCTGACGCTGACGTGCTAGCGCCTTACGTTTGTGCTTTTCGGGAGGTGTCTCAAAATAGCGGTTTTTCTTGATGTCTTGGAAAATACCTGCTCGCACAACTTTACGCTTAAAGCGTCGGAGCGCGGCTTCGAGATTTTCATCTTGTCCGAGGACAACTTGAGCCATATATCTTTCACCTCCTTATTTCCTTTTTAGCTCGAACGATAATGGTACCCCAACATTGCCTGATATGGCGAACTCTGATATGGGAAACCCGACTGCGTTAGCTCCAGCCGCCGCCGCTGGATGGACGCGATCGCTGCTCGCGCGGTTTGGCCTTATTGACTCTCAGCTCACGCTCCATCCACTCAGCGCCGTCCAAAGCCTCTATCGCTTTGTCCTCGGTAGCTTCGTCTTCCATTTCTACAAAAGCAAATCCACGAGGGCGACCGGTTTCGCGATCGGTGGGTAGGGTAATGCGCTTGACCTTGCCGTGTTCAGAGAAGACCTGTTCGAGATCTTCTTCTTTTGCAGCGTAAGACAAGTTGCCTACATAAATTGACATGGCGCGAGTGGCTCTCCAAAGATATTGAAATGTTAAAGAGGCGAGTGAGTTCAGTTGCGCAATTCTCTAATGGAGAGAGTGCGCCAACACACACGCCTTGTGTCTTTTGTGTCTTGGTCTGTTGTATACGGATGTTGACCACGACATCATATCAATCCGCATCGGATTATGAGAGAGAAACTAGCCTACGGGGATCAAGCTGTTAACTTTATCAAAGAATGTTTACATAAAAGGAATGCCAGCGGCACTTAGCGAGCACTAAAGAACTCACAAAACTAAGTACTGCTGGCAAAACAATCGAATCGTTTAGAATCGAATCGCTATAGATAGAGCGCTATTGACTATCGAGTTCTTTGAGCCCAAACGCGTGTTGGCAAACCCCACACATAGATGAAGCCTTCAGCCGCCTTATGGTCAAACTTATCGTCTTCGCCGTAGGTAGAGAGTTCGTCAGTATATAAGGTGTTATCTGACTTGCGACCGGCCATAATAGCGTTGCCCTTGAACAGCTTGACTCTGACAGTGCCTGTGACGCGCTCCTGAGTCTGAAAAATGAAGGCATCTAGTGCAGATTTTAGCGGGCTATACCACAAACCGTTGTAGATCATTTGGCCATAGCTTTGCTCAATGTTGCGCTTGTACTGAGTGACATCGCCTGTGAGCGTGAGGCTTTCGAGGTCGCGATGAGCGTGAATGAGTACGAGCAACGCAGGCGCTTCGTAGATCTCACGCGATTTGATACCGACCAGACGATTCTCTACCATGTCGATACGACCAACGCCGTGGCGACCGACAATTTCGTTGAGCTTGGTGACGAGGGCGACAGGAGAAAGCGAATCGCCGTTAAGGCTCACGGGAAGGCCTTTTTCAAAGCCAATTTCAACGTACTCGGGTTCGTCTGGAGCATCTGCGATCGCACTGGTCATCACAAAGATGTCTTCAGTCGGCTCGTTCCAAGGATCTTCCAACGGCCCTGCTTCAACTGAGCGACCGAGCAAGTTACGGTCGATGCTGTAGGGCGAGGACTTCTTCACGGGGAAGGTGAGGCCGAACTTTTCACCATAGGCCATGGCCTCTTCGCGACTCATGCCCCACTCGCGGGCGGGTGCAAGGACTTTGAGGTCGGGGTTAAGGGCAGCGATCGCGACATCAAATCGCACCTGGTCATTGCCTTTACCCGTACAGCCGTGCGCTACCGCATCTGCGCCATACTTAGCCGCCGTATCCACAAGCAGCTTGGCAATGAGAGGGCGTGCCAGCGCGGTCGAAAGCGGATAGCGATTTTCGTAAAGGGCGTTCGCCTGAATCGCTGGAAATGCGTAGTCTCGGATAAACGGCTCGGTTACATCCGTCACCACAGATTCAGATGCGCCACAGTCCAGTGCCTTTTTGCGAATAGGCTCTAGCTCATCGCCTTGGCCTAAGTCAGCGGCGAGCGTAATGACTTCCTTAACGCCGTACTCTTTTTTGAGGTACGGAATACATACGGTCGTATCTACGCCGCCCGAGTATGCCAAAACGACTTTATCTGCCTGACCCATAGCTGTTTGTGTCCAAATATGAAGTAATCAGCTTCATATTATTACAAGAGGGGTGTCTGAAAGTGGGGCTTCGGCTTCACTCAGCCCCCGGGTTAGTATCAATCGTTACCAGGCTGAGGGCCAAGCGGAGTCAAGACCTGATTGCTCAAATACAGGACAGCTCGTAAATTGGAACGATCTACGCGGGTATCTAACCGATGAAATAGAATGTGATGGAATGAGAACATCTTTCCTGCCACCACGCCTGTTTACACCATGCCTTCGAGTCCTCTGTTCTTCAGCGTTGTCATTCCGACCTACAATCGCAAGCCGATTTTGGAGAAGTGCCTGCGGGCGATGGAAAGTCAGGTGCTGCGGCCTGACGGACAGGTGCAAGGCTATGAAATTGTGCTGGTAGATGATGGCTCTACCGATGGCACGGTGGAATGGATTAAGGGCAGTTCGGCTGAATTTTCGCATGTGAAGCTGTATGAGCAGGATCACGAGGGGGCGGCGATCGCGCGAAACTTCGGTGTACAAAAAGCTGAAGGCGATACCATCATCTTCATCGACAGCGATCTGGTCGTATTAGATAGCTTTTTGCAGTATCACGCCGACGCGCTCACAGCGGCTTACGAAACAGGAAACGAGCGTGTATTTACCTACGGCAGAGTGGTCAATACCTGTAATTTTGAAGCGCCGACGACGGAACCATTCAAGGTGACGGATTATTCGAGGGCGTTTTTTGCGACGGGTAATGTGGCGATCGCCAAACGCTGGCTGATAGAAGCAGGCCTATTCGACACGCAGTTCACGCAGTACGGCTGGGAAGATTTGGAGCTTGGCGTACGGCTTAAAAACAACGGTCTATCGCTAATCAAGTGCCCTGAAGCGGTAGGCTACCACTGGCATCCCGCCTTCTCTGTAGAAGAACTGCCTGACTTAATCAGCCGAGAAATGCAGAGCGCTCGCATGGGCGTTGTATTCTACAAAAAGCATCCGACGCTGGACGTGCGGATGATGATTCAAATGACCTGGCTTCATCGCATTCTTTGGGGCGGACTGTCGCTGGGAGGTGCTTTGAATGAGCGAACGCTGGGGCCGGTGATGCGCTGGCTGATTGAGAAAGGACATCCGCAGCTATCGCAGCAGGTATCGCGGATATTCTTGAACTGGTATAACGTGAATGCGGTGCATGCGGCGTGGCGAGAGGCAAAGTAAGCCGATGGCGGATGATGCGATTAAACTGTTTCGGATGCTGGTGGAAGCGGGGGCGGTTCCCGGTGAGGATTTTTCGTATGACTTGCAGAGCAGTTCGGCTCAAATAAGCGATCGCGCCTTTGAAAAGCTAAAGACGGCCTTCCCTGACGTGGACTGGATGAGCATATGCGATCGCGTAGAGGTCGATCCCAACCTACCCGCCGAATATCTCAACACCTACTTAGGTATCGACTTTGTTGAACGCATCCTGACTCGCGTTGAGCAGCGCATGAGCCAACTAAATCCACCGCAGGCAACCTGGTATTTGCAGCAAGTCCTTGGTGGTGTGGAACATCGTACTAACGTTCCTTTGTATGTGCTCTTGCAAAGGCAACTACCCTTAGACAAACAGGCTTTGCTAGAAAAGCTGCTAAGGCAAGAATCTGAGTCCTGCTATATCTGGATGCAAGACCTGATTGAGGCCGCAGGCGGTGAGCCAGAAGATATTGAAATTGATGAAAATGAGGCCGCGCTGACCCAAAAGGGACTCGCGCTGCTGACGGCTGTTTGGACAGGCGAATACGACTTACTAGAAGGTTAGAAGCCCCCGTAGAAGTTAGCTATGGTCGTTAGCGATCGCTTGAGACATTAACCCGTAGGGCTGAACCGTGAAGCGTTTCACCATAGCAAGCAAGATACATGACCGCTTCTGCAATATCTGCAAAAGGGCGAGCCTCATCGATAGGAGAACCGTCCGCCCCTAATATTGGGCCAGTCAGCAGCTGCGACGATAGCAGGCTGATGTCTATGGGTGGCAAAGAAGAAGCTTTAGCACCTGATGAAGCGCTGTTAGGTTCATTAGCAGACGAGGTGGCCCAGATTACGTTAGCCGTGACAGCCGTGGCAGAAAACTGCTGGGCGATCGCGCGGGTCATGGCCAGCATTCCACCCTGACAAATTGCAGACACTGAGCAGGCACCGCCCGGTATTTTCTCAACCAGGTTAATAATGGTGCCACTTTCACCCTGCTGTAAAAACGGCAGCGCGTACTGACAGCAAAAAAAAGTCCCCTTCAATAGAGGCTCGACGACTCTATCCCATACAGACTCTGAAACGCTCAGCAGCGGCCCATCGTGCGGATAGCGATTGCTGACGTTATTAAACAAAATATCCAATCGCCCGTAGGTCGCAATGGTTTCATCAACCATCGCCTGAACGTCAGCGAGCGTTGCCATGTCGGCCAGTACGAACGTAGCGCTACCGCCTTCACTGCGAATTTGCTTGACCGTCGCGAGCCCCTGACTGGCATTGCGGCCGCACACCATTACTTTTGCCCCTGCAATGGCAAGCTGACGCGCCGTACTCGCGCAAATACCTGGGCTACTGCTCGTAATCAGCGCAACCTTTTGGTCAAGCTGTTTTTGATTTAGGGGCATGGGCATTTCCTCTGCCGCTTATTTGAGCAGAGGCAGACCCACAGAGCGCGACTAGATAGACACGCTGTAAGGAGAGTTGAAGATAGTAGAGATAGGAACAGTGACGATGGGTAGATATCGTGAAGCATAGGAACTGTAAAGGCGGTGGCGATAAGCACTTTAATCTGTAGCTATCAACCCTATCCGATGATGTCAGCTGATTTTTGAGCCAGAAAGAGGCCGTATAAGATTTTTTATAGTAAAAATTTATACCTGATTATTACAGCGCGTCAACGCAAATAAGATACAAAAAGCGGGTTCTTCTGCAACTGGAAATATAATACCAATCCCTCGATCGCCTTCCTAATCGCTTTGTAGATCAATCGACAGAAAATGAGCACAGACCCAATACGCGTGAGAGCTACAGGCATAGACGATCTTGCCTTCGTTTTAAACACTGAACGAGACTTGAGCAATGCGCCCTATATTGGCCAGTGGACACAGGCACGGCACGAGCAAGCGATCGCCTCACCAAACGAACGACAGCTGGAAAACAACTAGCGGCTACGAAGATATGCTGATTCTCTCGATGCTAGAGAGCGAGTACCAAGCCAGCCTTGTGCCAGCAGCCGAATAACGCTAGATAGCACCCAACACTTCAGCCAGCAAAGCCTGCTGTGCGTGCATCCGATTTTCAACTTCATCCCAAATGCGAGACTGAGCCCCTTCCATCACATCCTCAGTAATCTCTTCACCCCGATGCGCAGGCAGGCAGTGCAGCACAATCGCTTTGGGATCGGCCGCTGACAGCAGCTCACTATTAATCTGATACGGCTCAAAAATTGGAATTCGAGAATCTGCCAAATCCTCTTGCCCCATGCTGGCCCATACGTCTGTATATAGGGTGTGTGCACCATCCACAGCAGCCTTAGCGTCTTGCGTAATCACAACTTCACTGCGGTCTTGAGCAATATCTTTTGCCTGCTTCACAACTGAGAGATCCGGCTCATATCCTTCGGGCGTGGCAATACGTACGTTCATGCCCATGAGCGCACAGCCCAAAATCAAGGAATGAGCGACGTTATTGCCGTCACCTAAATAGGTCATCGTTAGCCCTTCACAGCTGCCAAATTCCTCCTGCACAGTCAGCAGGTCAGCCAAAATCTGACAGGGATGCTCCAAATCTGTGAGCGCATTGATAATTGGAATGCTGCTATGCTGCGCAAATTCTTCAACCTCCGCTTGCTCGTAAGTACGAATGGCCAGTACATCTAAGTAGCGATCCAGCACGCGAGCCGTATCGGCAGTTGGCTCACCCCGCCCGATTTGCGTGAGATTAGCATTGAGGTCAATCACCTGACCACCTAGCTTGTACATCGCAGCGGTGAAGCTCACGCGAGTACGGGTAGACGCCTTTTTGAACACGAGGCCCAGGATTTTTTGAGGACACTGAGGATTAATTTTGCCTGACTTTATCTTGGCGGCGGTGCTGAGCAACTGGCTCATTTCTTCCTTTGTCAAATCTGCCAAGCTCAGAAGGTTTCTCCCCTTGAGTGTCGCCATAGATTTTGCTCCGAGGTGGTTAAGTGTAAGGCAAGTTAAAACGCTATCAGAAGATCTCTGAATAGGGAATAGGCGCACTGCTCCGTTTGGGGTGACACTGAAGGGATTCGATGTAAAAGATCAAAGAAGCGATCGCAAAAGGAACCATCTCATGGGTATCTATTCACAGCTAATTTTTCCGCGCCTGCTAGAGCTGAGCATGTCGTCAGAATCGATGACGAGCTACCGGCAGCAGCTACTAAAAGACGTAAGCGGCGACGTATTAGAAATTGGCTTTGGAACCGGGCTGAATTTGCCTCATTATCCAGAAACGGTGACATCGCTAACGACGGTAGATCCGAATGAGGGGATGGGTGCGATCGCTCAAAAACGCATCGACCAAAGTCCCATCCCCGTCACCAACAAAGTTCTCAGCGGCGAAAGTCTCCCCATGGCCGATGCCAGCTTTGACAATATTGTCTGCACTTGGACGCTATGCAGCATTCCTAACGTAGAAAAGGCCTTAAGCGAAGCCTACCGAGTGCTAAAACCCGGCGGCAAGTTCTTCTTTATCGAACACGGGCTAAGCAACGAACCCAACATTCAGACCTGGCAGAACAGAATTACGCCGGTTCAAAAAGTTGTTGCAGATGGCTGTCATCTCAATCGCCAGATAGACGAATTAATCAACAACATTTTTGATGAGGTAACGGTAGAAGAGTTTTATGCAGACGATTTGCCTAAAATTATGGGCTACTTCTACAGAGGCACTGCCATCAAAAAGTAAATAGCAATCTGTAAATAGCAATCTATAGACCATCAACCGTCCAGTTGAGAAAGATAGCTACACATAAACGATTTGACCGATAGAGGCTTGCTAGGGTGCAAGCATTCCTCTAATCGTCACGCCATCATGAACAAAGCGCTTTGGTCTCGCTTCAACTTTGTAGCCATCGGTCTTCTAACGCTGTTAGCGAGTGGTTCACCAGCTTCAGCACTGGAGCGTAGTCGCCCTGAGCTAAGCAAAAAGGTTTCTAACGATCAGGTTAATGTCTGTGATGATTCGGAGCTCGAGCCGCTGATTGAACGCTGGCGTGAGTCGTATTTGCCAGGCGCAGCGGCGCTGAGAAACTGTGGTGATAGCGCAGTTAGCTCACTTACTACCGTTATGAATGACAGCACAGTGCGATTGCAAACCCGATATCTAACGGCTCGACTAATAGGTCAGATAGGATCAGAAGCGGCCATATATGATTTATTTGCAGCGCTAGGCAATAACCTGCCACAGGAGAGCGATCGCACTGAACTTCAAAGTATTGGGCTAAAAGGAATTGAGACTGTTCTTGGGCAGGAAGAAAATCAGTACGCTGAGGATAGCTTCAGCAATACAACGCTGATAGAGGTTTTGCGATCGCAAGACCTCCCTATAGCCATCCGACTAGGCGCAATGAAGTTTGTAGAGCTGTACATGACTAAGCTAAACATCGCCCCGGCTAGCAACTATTTCGAAGTCTCTAACCGCGCGCTAACTGCGGTAGTTGCAGACGAAAGCGAAACGCTCACCATGCGATTGAGTGCTGCCAATACGCTATCTGAGCTGATTTCTTACGTTAGCGGCAGCTTTTTGGTGGAAGCGCCGAGCCTAGAGGCGTTGGTGAAAGTCGCTGAAAGCGGAAGCAGTCCTGAGATTAGACAAGGCGCTGTAAATTCGCTGATGCTGACCTACTACCTAACGATTAATCATTCGGCTTGTTGGTTGCGTTCAGAAGAAATTGAGATTGCGCATCAAGCCGTAAGTACGCTTATCAGCCGTCCCTATATTGATAGTCTGTGGGATTTAGGACAAACCAATGTATCGCGGCTCGAAAGCCTACGCGCTGATAAAACCACTCAATTAGAAAATCGGGCCGCTCTGAACAAGCTAAATGACCTGACGAACCCACTAGAAGAAAGACTTTGCTTCGGTTCTAGAGAAGAGGAGATGACACCTGGAAAGGTCTTTATTGAGCACATAGAAGCCCAAAATCAGCCGCGTTTGCATGCGCTGTTGGTAGCTTGGGCGCGATCGCTCTAGAAAGAATACAGACAAAATCACTCATCCTTGGATGAGCCCTCAAGACACACGACAGCCGGTCTTTTGACTGAAGTTTGCAAAGCAAGCTAGGTTCCTAACAATATGCTTAGGCCTTCTTTGTGATGACAGCGACACCCGACAAAAAGCCCAGAAAAATATTTTCCTTCGGACTAGGGGCGCACGGGATAATCGCGGTGGGCGTTACGGCACACGGCGTCGTTTCAATTGGAATTATCTCGCACGGCATCGTCTCAATCGGCGTCATCTCAATGGGCGTCTTTTCAGCAGGCCTCGTATCGATGGGCGTACTGACAGCAGGCGCTGTTTCAATGGGCGTTATCTCAATGGGTCAGTCCAGCATGGGTCTGATGAACCATGGTGAGCATGGCGAAATGGAAATGCAAGAAAAGAATAGCGATAACTGAAAGATAAAAGACTCAGCCCGCATTAGCAAACAGGCTGAGTCCTTACACGCTATCTAAAGTAGATCTACTTTTTCTTGCTAGGAGGATTCAGCGCATTGTCCAGCACTTCACGCGCTGACTCGGCATCATCTTTAGCATCGCGATATTTTAGATTGGTTTGAGCAAACGTCTTAAGCGTTTTGAAGCCGCTGTTGAGTTCTTCAATTTGCTCTTCTTCAATCACTTCGTCAGTGAATAGCAGGTCAATCAGGTCACGAACTTTCAGCGCTTCTTCGCGAGAGCCCTGCACCTTAACTTTTAGCTTAGAAAGGTTGCTGAGGGTTTGTACCGCATCAACCACTGCATTTTCTTCTTCGGTCGGATCGTTCTTGGGCTCTTTCACTTCAATAAAGTCCTTGGGGTTAAAGCCATCGTCTAATTCGGTGGGCAGTTTGTCATCATCCATAAGGGCCATGAGCTGATCCATAGCTTTTTCACGGGCTTTGTTGGAGTCGCGTCCGGCGACATCAATTAAAACTTCGGGGCTCTGTGCGAGGGTATATTGAACCATTTTTCAAGATAGTAAACTTGTACTAACATAATATACTGACTACGCCCTTTTCTACGCTGTTTTGGTTTTCTATGCAACCTATTGATTGGAGATTTTAACGAATTGTTTGGGAGGGGTCAGGCCACTCGGTAGAATTGTTTAGGCGTAATTACTTATTAGCAGCGTGCGAGTGGCAACCGCTGCTGTAACAGGTGTGACATGGCATTCATTAATCCGGTTAAGAAAAGCTTTCATCGGCTGGCTGGTCGGCGGTTCATTGCGCGTAGTGTCGGGGTGACAGCGCTGTGCTTAGCCAGTACAGGAGCAGTGGATTTACCGAGACTTAGAGCCTATGCAGATGAGCCTTCTACGTTGGATCGGCTCTTAAATGGTGAGTCGAGAGAGCCCGAGGAAGAAATAGAGGTTTTTGATAACGGTGAGGCGATCGCGACCCTTCAACAGGCTACAGACTTCGCCATTCGAGCCGAGCTTTTGACCCAAACCGCAGCCACCGCAGCCGATTGGGATAGCGTGATGAGTCAGTGGTTGCAGGCGATCGCCCTTACTCAGTCCGTGCCCCCAACCAGTCCTTCTCGCATCGTGGCCCAAAGGCAAATGCGCGGCTACTTGCAGCAGCTACTTCAGGTTCAGCAGCGCACAGAGCAAGCCAGTTCAGCCGCTAGACTGCCGAGCTTAGGCAGCGACTTGTTTGATGCTCAGCTTGCAGGCTATCTGTCTTATGTGGCGACGGTGGGCACGCCCGATGTTTTGATTGTGGGTAGCTCGCGGGCGTTGCAAGGCATTGATCCAGCCGTCATGCAGCAGACGTTAAGAGGGCGGGGCTATCAAGATCTGAAGGTGTTTAACTTTAGTGTGAATGGGGCCACGGCGCAGGTGGTGAATTTTGTGCTTTCGGAGCTATTGCCGGAGCCGCTGCCAAAGGTGATTGTGTGGGGGGATGGGTCGCGGGCGTTTAATGATGGGCGGCGCGATCGCACGTGGGAGAGCATTATGTCATCCCCGGGCTATCGGGCGTTGGCAATGGGAACCCCGCCGAGTCGGATGGCGCGAGGGGTGCGGGTGACGGCGCGATCGCCTTTGCCCGATATTCCAGGAAACTTAGACGCGTTTGGTTTTTCGGCAGTGGGTGATACATTCATGCCTCAAACTTACTACCAGCAATTTCCTCAGGTGAACGGCCGCTACGACGGTGCCTATTCGCCGTTTACGCTGTATGGCCAGCAGACAACGGCCTTAGCAGAGCTAGCTAACTTTTTTAGAACAAACGGGTCTCAGATGATCTTTGTGAATTTGCCGCTGAGCGGTAGCTATTTAGACGACTACCGGCTGTATTACGAAGGGCAGTTTCAGCAGTTTTTACAGCGGCAAAGTACGGCTTTGGGGTTTGGCGTAGTGGACTTATTGACGCAGTGGAGCGCGCAGCCGGGGCTATTTGCCGATCCCAGTCATATTAATCAGGAAGGGGCGGCTGCGATCGCGACTCAACTCGCCCAAAATCCTAAAGTTTTAGCAGCTCTCAACCAGCGCCTGAGCAATCCTAACCAGCCAACTGGCACCGGGATAAATCCCAGCACGCTGTGATCTGAGTGCACAATCACAAAAAATTTAATCGTTTTGGAGAAACTGTTGCACAGAACACAGCTATTCAACTTTGAGATCTTTATATTAGCTACAACACTTTAGTCAGTAAGGCGTTACTCCAGCGCCGCGTGTTGGCCTCACACCTCGCAGACTGACTAAAGACCTCATTACTAAGAGTCTTTCTTAGTCTTTTAAAACCGCTGCTTTAGTAGGCAACTTTAGATCAAACCTTTAACTATTCATGGAACCCTCGGGCTTGGCTTTTTGCCAAGCTCTTTTTTTAATCGCCATAAGCATCTACACCTCTAGCCGCTTCAAACAGCGCTGGTATCGCACCGTATTTATTCTCAGCCTAGAGCAATCACGAGTAGGCTCTGCGTCGTCATCAGCACCCTGCGGGGTCTCTACAGCGGGAATAGAGGATTTAGAAGGCTGCAATTCTATTCTCTCGTTGACAGCGACACCGGCTAGAGAAACTAACTGGTTGAGACTGTCGTAGCCACTAGCCTCTATGCGCACCCGAGCTAACCCACCCGAATCAGGCAGCTCAAAAACAAAGCTGCCGTTAGAATCTGTCTGCGTGCTCGCTGGCAGCGATCCTGTTCGTTCTAATTTGACATCGGCGTCGGCTACTGGCAGATCGCTTTTAGCATCGATAACGCTACCGATGAGCTGGCTGTAGGGTGCAGCCGGAGTGGCTTTGAACTGCCAGTATGCTCCGCCAAATATGATGGCGATCGCGGCGATAATTTCACAAATAATCAGCGTTGCATTACTACGATTGCTAGTGTTACTAGACATGGCTTAGAGATAGCTTTAGAGATACAAAATCAACATAAAAAGAAAAATTGATGTGTGTATCGAAAAGCTAACGAACGGGTGTCAATTCGTGCGGCTTCTGAGGGCCAGTTTCAATCGCTGGCCACTCGTTTGGGCGCTGAGCACTAACACCTAACCGTGCCTAATCAACGTTCTTTTGAGCAATAATGCTGCGATGCCGAGGGCTATTGGCTACAGTTGTGGGCTTATCAAATCCGGCAGCTTGAAACGCAGCCTCCATATTTAGCGCAAAGTATTGGTCTAAATAAGGCTCCGTACTTTTAAGCAGCGTCAAAATGTAGGGCGGCATTTTAGTAAACGTTTCACACTGAGGATTCATATCCATAATGGCGAAATGCCCGCCTGGTTTCACCAGCCGATAGGCTTCAGCGATGATGGCCTCAGCCGCACTTTTCGGCAGCTCGTGGAACACTAAGCAAACAGAGACCAAATCCGCAGCGTTAGCAGGTAAGCCAGTTTCTTCAGCAGGCGCATGAACCCAACGAATCTGATGCCCTTCAGAGGCCAACGGCTGACGGGCCATATGCTGAGCCACCGTGACGAAATAAGGTGATAAATCTACGCCCGTGAGCTGAGCTGCTGGAAAGGTTTCTTGCAGCGTAACGGTACTTCGGCCTGCCCCACAGCCCAAATCGATAATGCTTTTAGGGGCTGTTGAGAGCGTCTGCTTTAGCACCTGATGATAGCTTTCACGCAGGCTAGCATCGCCATTAATGCCGCCGCGCGGATCGCCAGCTGGCCAAATGCGAGCGTGAACGGCGCGGGCCGCGACATCGACTTCCATTGCCGGAAGCCAGCCTAAGTTGCCTTCGTCGTAGGCGTGGAAGCTAGTGGTGTAGTAGCTCGGGTAGGTGATGTTTGGGTTTGCGATCGCCTTCAGCTCATCCTCCCAACCCGGTCTCGCCTGCAACGCCTTCACCTCATCGCGCCAGTACACACCCAAGCCCTCAGCCCTGTCCATCATCATGGTACGCGCTCGGTTTTTCGCAAATTTAGCCAGTGGCTTTACCGAAAGCAGCCCGTTGATGACAGAAGACGCGATCGCATTCATAACAAAACCCGTCAGAAAGATTACAAGTTCGCACTCAAAAGCTACTCTACAATGACAGTCTTGCCGTTTGCTTACCTATCACACTTTTTCCAAGTTCTACCGCTATGGCCAACGTCCACACCCACCTAGTCGATCAGTCCAGCCGGAAACCCTTTGAACTTCCCGGCGCATACCCTCACTACAACCCCGATCGCCCTGGCCAGGTAGAACACATTGCCCTAGATCTTGCTTTCGACATTCCTAACAAGAGCTATAGCGGCACCTGCAAAGTCCGCATCGCCCCTATCGTCGATGGCATCAATAGCCTCACCATGGACGCAGTAGATCTCAAAATCAACAGCGTCAAAATTGGCGGCACCAAGCAATCTTTTGACTACGACGGCGAACAGCTCAAAATCTCACTCAAAACCCCAACAAAGTTTGGCAAGTCCTTTACCCTCACTATCGACTACACCAACGAGAATCCACAGCGCGGCATCTACTTTGTCGGCCCCGACGAGCACTATCCCGACAAGCCCACCCAGGTGTGGACACAAGGCGAAGATGAAGACTCTCGCTTCTGGTTTCCGTGCTTCGACTATCCCGGTCAGCTCGCAACGTCAGAGATTACAGCGAGGGTGCCTAAAAAGTTCTTTGTCGTTTCTAACGGTGAGCTAGTCAGCACCGAGGAAGAGGGCAGCGACAAAATTTATCACTGGAAGCTGGAGAAGGTTCATCCTAGCTACCTGATGACGCTAGCAATAGGAGCCTTTGACGAAATTAAAGACGAGTGGAACGGCAAGCCGGTTCGCTACTACTTTGAAAAAGGCCGTAAGGCAGAAGCCAAGCTCACAATGGGCAAAACGCCACAGATGATGGCCGCGCTCAGCAAATGGTTCGGCTACGAGTATCCCTTCTCCAACTACGACCAGGTTTGCGTCAGCGACTTTATCTTTGGCGGCATGGAGAACACCACTACTACGCTTCTGACCGACCGCTGCATGATCGACAAGCGCGCAGCGATCGACAATGAGCGGGCTGAAACGTTAGTCGCCCACGAGCTAGCGCATCAGTGGTTCGGTGATTTGATTGTGATTAATCACTGGTCGCAGGCGTGGGTAAAAGAAGGTGCGGCTACTTACTCAGAAGTGCTTTGGGTAGAAGAAACGCTGGGAAAAGAAGAGGCGCTCTACTATCACCTCAATCACGCGCGGGCCTATCTCAGTGAAGACAAAAGCCGGTATCGTCGCCCGCTAGTGACACACATTTACCGCGAAGCGATTGAGCTGTATGACCGACATATCTATGAAAAAGGATCTTGTGTGTATCACATGATCCGTACCGAAATCGGCGACGAGCTATTTACCAGAACACTCAGCACGCTGCTAACGGACAATGCGCATAGCACCGTCGAAACCATTGACTTGCTCCGCGCTATTGATAAAGCAACCGGTCGCAATCTGCGCTTCTTGTTCGATCAATATGTGTATCGCGGCGGCCATCCTGACTACAAAGTGGGCTATAGCTGGGATGGAGATAGCAGCTTAGCCAAGCTGACGGTGACGCAGACTCAGGTAGAAGATGGAAAGTCCCAGGTGCAGGAAGGTCTGTTTGATTTGAAGGTGCCGATTGGATTTGGCTATGTAACTGACGGCAAAGCTGAGGTCAAAACCATTAAAGTGCGGGTGCACGAGCGTGAGCAGGCGCTGTATTTTCCGTTAGAGAGAAAGCCTGACTTTATTAGCTTTGATGTGGGTAATCACCTATTAAAAACGGTAGAGCTGACCTATCCAGTGGCGGAACTAAAAGCGCAGCTCAAGCATGATCCTGATCCGATCTCTCGCTTATTTGCAGCAGAGGCCTTAGCGAAAAAGGGGAGTTTGGAAGCGGTAACCGCACTTGAGAAGTCATTGAGTCACGATCCGTTCTGGGCCGTTCGTGCAGAGGTGGCCGAGCAGCTAGGATCTGTACAGCTGACTCAGGCTGAGGCTGCTTTGGTAAAGGGATTAAAAGATAAAAACGCTAAGGTGCGACGGGCTGTTGTGACGGCTTTGGGCGGTGTAAAAACGGCAGATAGCTATAAGGCACTAAAAGGCGTAGTAGAGAAAGGAGACGAAAGCTATTACGTGGAAGCAACGGCGGCTAGGTCGCTCGGCAAAGTTGGGACGGCCACCATCGATGGAAAAGAGAAAGAGAAAAAGACGCTGAAACTGTTGGATACAGTTTTGAAAGAGCGCAGCGGATGGAATGAGGTGGTGAGAAGTGGGGCGATATCAGGTCTAGCTCAGTTCAAGACATCCGAGGCCGCTCTAGATTTACTGCTTCCTTACACCGAACTCGGCGTGCCTCAAGCCCTACGCTTAGTTGCCATTCGCTCACTCGGCGCTATTTCTCTCGGTCAAGAAAAGCTTGCCATTGAGAGAATTCTGGAAAGGTTGGAATCTCTTTCACGCGAAGACTTCTTTTTAACGCAGGTCGCAACGGTCGGCGCGTTGGCGCAAATGGAAGTGCGCGGGGCGATTAAGATTTTGCGACAGCTGGCGGATCATAGTCCGGATGGACGGGTGAAAAGAAGAGCGGATGAGGCGGCTCAAAGAGTAGGGAAGAAGATTGGATCGGATAAGGCGATCGCAGACCTTCGCTCTGAGCTTGACGAGGTGAAGAAAACAAACAAAGACTTAAAGAGTAGGTTGGAGAATTTGGAGGCAAAAGCTAAATAAAAATCAACACTGAAAGATAGGTCAAAGAGCAGACCTTACCGTCTTCTGTCTCAGCATCTTACGGGAGCCGCTTGATTGTAAAGATTAAGCGGCTCTCGACTGTTATGAAGTCCAGACAGGGGTGCGCACGACACATTCACAAATCATTAGGTTGCAGTCCAGTCTTTTTTGGAATACGCGACAACATACGTGGGCCGATCTCTTGTCCATCATGAAAAGCAAATACAGTGTCGGGCCAACCGTCGCGAGACAAAATACGGTGTGATCCTGACTGTCGTTTCACCTGCCAACCTATTTTAATTAACGCTGCCAAAACTCGTTGAGCTTTAGTGCTTCCCCACTGACTCATGCTGCGTTAAAAGCAACGCTGAAAAGCTTTGGCTGCGTCTCGCTATTCTCAATACGTTCAGCCAGTACTCGTAAGGCTAAGGCCTGTACTTTATTCTTGGCGTCTTCTAGGGTTTGACCATGAACCATCACGCCAGGTAGATCTGTAATCTCTGCGATCCAACGTCCATCTTCTTTCTTGCTCCACTTCAATCTCAAAAACCATAACGGCTACCAGGTTTAGATTTGAGACAATAGTAGCAACTATCAGCTTTGCGAACTTCTGCTTAAGAAATTAGTCACAGATACAAAAGGCTGTCTTGAATTTGACTATTGTGGTTGAAGGTATACGTAGACAGTTTTTAGCGCCCTTTTGATCTTTGCATGACCACCCAGCTACTTAAAGACCGCTTTGAAATTGAATCGCAGTTGAGCTGTACCGATTTTAGTACGGTGTATTTGGCGTGCGATCGCAAATACATCCACCGCCCTCACTGCCTCATCACCGCCATCCCCTACTACCAGCGAGAAATCCGCCACCGCCTAGAGCGCGAAGCTCAAATTCTAGAGCGCATTGGCCGTCATGCCCAAATCCCTAGCCTACTCACCTACTTCTACAAAGCCGAGCAGGGCAGCAAATCAGAAGGCACCTTTTACATCGTTCAAGATCGCATCAGCGGCCACCCGCTCAGCAAAGAAATTCAGCCAGACAAGCCGCTGAGCGAAAGCTACGTCACCAAGCTAATCCACGATGTACTCACGGCGCTTACCTTCACCCATAAACAGGGCGTCGTTCATCAAAACCTGCATCCAGAGCACCTGATTAGGCAGGCCTCCGACGGTCAAATATTTTTAATCCACTTCGGCGCACTTTCTAAAATCGCCAGAAGTAAAATTGGAGACGATGGCACCTTGGGCAGCAGCGTCCCCGTCAGCCTGCATCCCTACACCGCACCCGAACAGCGTTCGTCACAAGCGGCTTCTACTCATGCCGCTGGGCCACAGCCAGCCAGCGACCTCTATGCACTCGGGCTCATTGCCATTGAAGCGCTGACCGGACAAAAACATCATGCGTTTTCTTACGATCCGGTCAAAGGCCTGCGATGGCGTGAGCAGGCAACCGTCAGCCTACCGCTCGCAGAGTTTATCGACCGGCTGGTTCGTCATGAGTGGCAGGATCGCTTCTCTACGGCCAAAGACGCCCTCCAAACCTTCAATGACCAAAACGCTCGCAGCCAAATTGCTAAGGACAGTCGCCTGCCTACCATCGTCGCCGCCCCCGGTGGAAAGCTTACAAAACCAGAACAGACGCAGCGGGGAACGGCCGCTGGAATCAGCTCAACCCACAGCCCATCCTATGGGGCCATCGCGCTCAATCCATATCTTCTCAAGCTAGCCATTGGCAGTATCGCTGCTGTCATCGCTATTGGCGTCGGCGTTAAAACCTATCAGTGGGGCGAATATCGCCTCAGTCGCTTGCCACAAACCTGGCAGGACTGGCGAGAAAGCGGCACACCGCCAGCCGCCAACCCCAAGACGCTAGTTCCCCTTCTGGCAGATGGCAGCATTTTGCTTCAGCCCGATGCCGCTGAAGCCTTTTGGGAAATGGTGGCTGCGGCCAAAGCAGACAGCATCGCGCTGTATCCACTGGCGGGCTACGAAAAAGGAAACGGCGAGTATGCAACCGGATATGCCGTTGATATTGGCGGCGCCGCACAGAGCTTAGACAAGCAAGCTGGTTTTGCCCAAGCGCCAGAGTTCACGTGGCTGAAAAACAATGCCAAAACCTATGGATTTGAGCCAGCTTTTGTCGAAGATAGAACGCTGGGCGGCAGCTTTAAACAGCCTTGGCACTGGCGCTACACCGTAGAGGCCCCAAAAGATAGCTAAGGAGCCGCCTCAGACGTTCAAAAAAGTCATTCCCAAAAGCCATCAATTAAATGCGATGTTTCAGTGATATTCTCCATGCAAGCCGTACCGAAATCCTTTAAACCATAAAGGTGCTGCGTGGCGACTCATACCTACTCACTCACACACGACTTTTGAGCTACACATAAGCGCGTCACTCGAACCTTCATGCCACCCACTCGCCCTGAGTCTCACCTAACGGCCTACTACACCATCACGCTCAGCCTCTTTTTCTTAGTCAGTGGCGGTGCCGGTGTAGTGGCAAGCATATGGGTGGCTGTTCAGACCACGCCCTTTTCATCGCAGCCTGTGTTGAGCGCATTGCTATGTCTCATGATCATGGTTTTTGGCCTGTACTGCCTCAATCGCCCTTACTTTTTACTAGAGCCTCGACAGCTGACGGTATACAACCTATTTGGCGTCGTAGTTAAGCGCTATACCTTTGACTCGTGGGATGTGGTCAAAGCAGATAGCCGTCGCATTTATATTGATGATGAGGGCATCACAAAGAAGGTGCCGGTTGCACCCTGGCTGGTTAAAAGCGACGACTGGACGACAATGAGAAAGTTATTGTAGGGGCAGCACTACAGACCGCTGAACACTACAGACGAAGAGTGCGTTGTCACCGGTGTAGCAGAAGGAAAAAAACGCTTTTTTAAAACGCATCTACACATCCCAATGAAGCTCACATAAAATCGCTTCACATTCGATGCAAAAGGATATTCGCTGTTGTTTCATTAAATAACGCGAGATAACCGCATGTTTTGAAGCTATGCATCAGCAGATGAAATAGCCTCAGAAGACTCAGGTGCAGCCAACCAATGGATAGCCCCATACTTATTAAAAGGTCGGGCTCAGCCATTTCTTTTTCTATTCAAATACTTGCATCTATCTCACTATAAAGAACTACCGCTAAAGAACTCTCCTCGTAGCTGACAATCACAAGCTGCTTACTTCAGGTCGCTTGTTTGCAAAGCAGCCGTTTGCCATCGTCGCGTCTTGTTGTAAGACGCGGTGGGTTTTCCTACCCGCTTTTTATTTCAAATTTTACGTTAGTAGCGATCGCTTTTGGTATTCGCGCTAATGACCCTTTTACTTGCCCTCCGTAAATCAACGATCTATAAGGAAACTAGGCATGACCGTGACGCCTCTAAATCGCTTCTTTAGACTATGCGCAGGAGTCCTCGCTGCCAGTATTGCCCTGCCAGAAGTTGCGATCGCCCAAACGACCCGCACCGTCCCTAGCGACTATAGCTGTTACAACACTGAATCAATCGCCATCAACAACTGGGACACTGTGAACATGCCGGCCTTTTCACAGGCCGCACAAAGAGCGGGAGGCCAGTCGCTACGAGTCCCTGGCGGCAACACCGCCAACTATTGGCACTGGGAAGACTATAGCTTTACCGATGCCAGTGGTCAGCCTACTGTTGCCGAGTACGGTAACAACGGTGGCATTGTTGACTGGTACAGCTTCAATGATCAAACGAATGGCTTCACCGACTCCCGTCGCCCCAACCAATACCCGTTCTTTTTACCGCAAGAGCTGCCTAACGATGTTCGGTTTCAGTACGGCACCAACGCCACTCTAGAAAACGTAGAGGCCTTTGTTTCTGGCGCCAGCGCAGAACCCATTTGGGTGATGAATATGACCACTTCTTTTCTGGAAAAGGAGATTGCGCATCTTCAAAAAGCAGAATCTCTGGGCATGTCCGTCAATCGCATAGAGCTGGGGAATGAGCTGTACTTTAGTGGCATAACCGTGCCAGCACCTGGCACGTTAGGCAATTATGAACGGCAGGACTTTGGTGGTACGCCGCCACAGGTTGGTGGACTTCGCACAGCAGCAGACTATGCCACAGCAGCCAAAGAGTGGGCAGATGCGGTTCGCGTCGCTTTCCCCGATGCTCAAATTGCGTTGACAGGCGTGGCACGTGGCACCAATCCCTCTACACGTATTCAAGATTGGATGACTGAACTTAGAAAGCCTAGAGGTGCCGATAATCGGAGTGCGATGAATGCGGCCGATGCCTTTACGATTCATCCCTATTATTCAGCGGCAGATATTGGTGTTACTAGCGCTGATATCGGTAATCGTGCTAGAGCTGGACAGATTGCTCGCGATGGCCTGTCTAATCTACGCAGTATCATCGCCGATCCAGATATCGGCGCTGCAAAGAATGGCAACAAGAAGCTGTGGATTACAGAGCACAACATGATTGAGCCGAACGACAACGTAGTTGTTGGGAATACGTGGGTGGGTGCGCTGATGGTAGACCTGCATGGACAAGAATTTTTGAAGGATTCTCGTACAGAGGTTTCCTGCGCGCACGTGCTGACGGGCAACCCTCAGTGGCAGGCGATCGCGGATGAAATTGGAGTGGTTGTCGATCCTAACAAAAGAGGAACCGCCAACTCATTTACAACCGGTACCGCAAATAGCCCACACGCTCAGCCCTTCTCACAAACGGCGACTGGACTCGTGCTCGGAAAAAGTGCCGATGTGTTTGTGAACGGTACGGCTACTTTGTTACACGAGGGCGCGGCTTCTGTGGCATGGCGAGTGGAAGATGAAGCGGCGGGTACCGATAAAATATCAGCCGTTAATGCAACAGATGAAGACGAATCGCTGGAGCTGCCCGAAGGCGAAATTTGGGAGGTACTGACCTTTATTGGCGACCCTTGGGCCACCATCGATAGCGAAGAGGATCTTGAAATTGCGCTGGAGATTTTGACGGGCGGCTCGATTCTCAACATTCCAGCATTTAGCAAAATTATTGCAACGGCTTCACTGACCGGCGATCGCCCCCGTCCGCCTGCTGATGGTGAAGATAAGGAGCCAACCATTGAAGTGGTGGCTCGAAGAACGCCCCGCCAGCCGGGGAGCTTGGTGATATCAGATGCGGGGGTTGCAGGCATGGTGGCTACAGCAGAGGTGGTTGCCACCGTTGGCGCAGTTGCTAAAGAACCGGGCAGTGGGGTAGTCAGTTCACCGGCTTACTTGGTAGCACAGGCTGAAGGCGATGTTCAATCGGTGCCGGAACCTGGCGCGGCAATCGGGCTCGGGCTGGCCGCAGCGGCGTTGCTGATTACTGGCCGCAAGCGGTATCAGCATTCAGTGACAAGGAACGAAGATTAGATAGATTTGGCTGTTCCTTCTGAAAAGCTTTTGTCTTGGCTGGGGTTCGGCTTCGCTTACCCCAGCGATCGCAGCTGCGCACAGATCTCACTGTGCGCTGTTTTTTTTGAGTATTGGTTCAGAGATACCGACAGCCCGTACAGGGTTAGTACTCAAGCTATATAGTGCTATTTAATGTCGCAAGGCCATGCATACTTAAGCATTTTCACGCTGCGGGAAGTTTTTAAGTAAGAATGGGAACACGGTTTACTTGTAGCGACTCAGTAAATATAGGGTCTTATCAACCTTTACGAAAGTTCCTGTGTCCCAGAGAGCAGGGGGGCAGTGCGTTGAAACACGTGTCGCTCGCCCTGAATGCAGGCTGTGCCTTCGGGCACGGTATGACACTAAGAACGTAATTTTGAAGCGGTATCAAAAATCGCTTGAATGGTCTAAGCGTGGTCTAAAAAGGCTGCTTTTAGAAAATTAAAGCTGCCGTGAAATCATTTTCACGTTTTTGCAAAGCCGCGTTTGAAACGCACATATCAAGAAATACTGAGCATTAACGCTTTTAAAAAATCAATTGGTCATACCTACCCATTGGTATTTACAGGCTCGTTCAGGACGCATCCGGACATTTTTTACTTTCATATAGGCCAGAATTCCTAAGTTATTATTCTTCCGCCAGTCGAAAATGCCCTATTCCATGCTCTATTCGCCTCTTTTTAAGCCATAAATCAATATGACAGCCAGTGCTTTCTACCCCTTACAAAGCCCCTCAGCAGCCCCATTAGAAGGCAACTTATCCTACTTATCTCAAGCATCCCTATCCGATCCTTTTGCTAGCAGCGAGCCTAAAAATCATCTTGTTGTCATCGATTCAGCCGTTGACAATATCGAACAGCTAACGGCGAACCTGGAGGCATCTCAGGTCGTGATTTTAGCGGGCGATCAGGACGGTATCGCTCAGATTACTCAGGCGATCGCCTCGTTCGATAGCGCAGAAATAGACAGCCTACACATCTTTTCTCATGCCGACGCTGGCGTGCTTCAGCTCGGCAACAGCGACTTAGATGCGGCCAGACTAAATCGCTATGCAGACGAGATGAGTGAATGGGGAGAGGCGATCGCCCCCGAAGGCGATATTCTGCTCTATGGCTGCAACCTGGCTGCGGGCTCCACCGGCCAGCACTTCATCGAACAGCTCAGCGGCCTGACTGGCGCAGACGTTGCAGCCTCTGACGATCTCACAGGCGTAGGTGGAGACTGGGACTTAGAAGTCACCGCAGGCTCGATTGAAGCACAGGTTATTTTAGACACCATCACTCAAGGTAGCTATAGCGGCACGCTGGCAACCTACGACGGCAAAGAATACGTGCTCACTAGCCGTAAAACCTGGGAGGACGCACAGGCCGAAGCCCAAAGGCTTGGTGGCAACCTAGTCACGATTAACAGCGCTGCTGAGGAAGTCTGGATTCAGCAAAATTTTGGCTCAGAAGAAGCCTTTTGGATTGGGCTTAGCGACCAGGCTCAAGAAGGCGTGTTTCAGTGGGCTAACGGCGAGGCCGTGACTTACACCAACTGGGCACCCGGCGAACCCAATGACTGGCAAGGCAATCAGGACTACGGCCGCATCAATTTTGGCAGCGATCGCCAGTGGGACGACGATCAGGCGACAAGCCTTATGCGCGGCATCGTTGAAATTGACCCGACCGATGCAAATCCAGGCATCACCGAAGTAGCGCCTGACATCACACCCAGAGCGCTCACGGCACCCGAAACGGCAGCGGTCTCTAGCTATGATGTCAGGGAATTCAACGGAAGCTACTACTGGCTAGCCGATGCTCAAACCTGGGAAGTAGCACAGGCAGAAGCCCGTGCCACCGGCTCAAACCTAGTCACTATCAACAGCGCTGCTGAAGATGATTGGCTCAAGCAGACCTTTGGCACAGACGAGTCTTTCTGGATGGGCATGAGCGATGCTGACCAAGAAGGCACCTTTAAGTGGGCCAGCGGCGAGGCCATAACTTACACCAACTGGGCACCCGGCGAACCTAGCGACTGGCAAGGGACTCAAGACTATGGCAACACCAATTTCGGCCAGAATCAGCAGTGGGATGACAACCATGTTTACAGCACTTTGAGAGGCATTATCGAGTGGGGTAGCAATGCGCCAGTGTTGGTTATTGAGAATCCTGAAGACCCAGTGCCTCAGGACGGAGTTTTCAGCCGCATCGTGCCAGTCAACTACAGCGGCTACAACACCGATGCGGTTGAATTTTCTAACTGGGGTGATGCTGCTGCGGTTTCAGAATTAGGCAACGCAGCTAGAAACGTAGGCGCACAGACGCTGCGGCTACCGGGTGGCGACGGTGCAAACTACTGGGACTGGGACATTGGCGGCATTATTGAGGCGCGCAATCCGTTTACGATGCCGTTTGATTTGATTCAGCCGCTGCCGCTTAGCCTCAACTATCAGCACAATACAAACGCCACGCTCCGCAACATAAAGCCACTGATTGATAGCTCAGGTGCCGAGCCAATTTGGGTGGTGAACATGAACACATCTAGTCTTGAAAAAGAGATTCGACATTTGGTAGAGGCTAAGCAGTTGGGCTTCAGCGTAAATCGAATAGAGCTGGGCAACGAGCTGTACTTTGCACTGCCCAACTACACGCGCTCTGCTGGAACGCTCGAAACGGCAGAGGCTTACGCTCAATCTGCAAAGGACTGGGCATTGGCTATCAAATCTACGCCTGAGCTAGCCAACACGACCATCGCGATTACAGGGGCCATTCCTGACTCTCGATCGAGCACGCGGGTGCAAAGTTGGTGGTCGGCGCTGACGACACCTACCGGCGCAGATAATCGCAGCGCTATAGACGTTGTAGATGCTTTCACGATTCATCCTTACTACAGCGGCAGCAATGTCAATGTTCAAAAGAGTGACGTGGGCGATCGCACCAGAGCCGGTCAAATCGCGCGCGACGGCATCGCCCTCATGCGTCAAATTTTAGACAATCCCGCCTTAGATAACGCCGCCATTCAAAACAAACAGATGTGGATTACTGAACACAACATTCTTGAAAACGACGAAGTTATTCTGGGCAACAGCTGGGTTCATGCACTGCTTGTAGACTTCCATACGCAGGAGTTCTTAAAAGATGAGCGTACGGCAGTTTCTACGGCGCACGTACTCACGGGAAATCCACAGTGGCAGGCCATCACTAATGAAAAGGGAAGCCAGATTGACGGCAATCAGCGAGGCATTACAGACTTGCCGTTTACCGAAAATAGCAGCGAGCGCTTTCAGCCCACTGCACTGGGACTTGTGCTGAAAGAGACCGCCGAGGTCTTTGATTCGGGAACGGCTACGCTGTTAAAAAGTGGTGAGTCCTTTATTGCTTGGCGCGTGACCAACAGCGTCGATAATATCTCAGCGGTGAACGCAGATGATAGAAGCGAGAGTTTGGCGCTACCGACCGGACGAGACTGGGAGGTGCGAACATACACGGGCGACCCTTGGAAGACGGTAGCGCGCCAGAGCGATCTCGATGTGACCGTTCAGACGTTTTCAGGTGGCCAGACCATCACCATTCCAGGGTTCAGCAAAGTTGTTGCAACCGCAAGATAGAAGAGGGTCATCTTGAGTAAAAGGCACTATGTCGTTACTTTCAGCTGAAGTTGAAAATATCAAGAGGTGAGACCTGTTCTCATCTCTTGTTGGTAGTCCTTAACAGGTAAAGATATTCTATTGGATATCAGGGGCGCGATCGCCTCTGTCCAGTCACAATGAAAGTGCAGCCATCTAGAGTTTAATCGTGTCTTCCGTACCTTTAGCCTGTCCCAACTGTGACTCTAATAACGTTGCTAAAAATGGTTTCATTCACAACAGCAAACAGGATCATCGTTACAATGACTGTGGCAGACAGTTTGTAGAAGATCCGCAGAACAAAGTGATTACGGATGAAACGAAAGAGACTATCGCTTTTGAGACTTCTTTCTATCCCAAGCTTCGTCATACTTTCGCTGATTGACTTCAACAGACTTCTGCAACTCCACCACAGGATTTGGATAGTCAACGCCTAGTCGCACGTCAAATCGCTTTTGTTCTACTGACTGTAACTTCCAAGGGCTATGAACTTTTTTGGCAGGCAATGCTTCCAATACTGGCAACCAGTGCTTCACGTACGAGCCATCGGCGTCGTAGTCTTTTGACTGCTTTGGAATGTTGAAGTAGCGGAAGCCGCGAGCGTCATTGCCGACGCCTGCTGTGTAGTTCCAGTTGCCCCAATTGCTGCACACGTCATAGTCAATCAGTAAGGACTCAAACCACTCAGCGCCCATTTGCCAGTCAATGCCGAGGTTTTTGGTCAAAAAGCTGGCCACGTTCTGCCTGCCTCGGTTAGACATGAAGCCGGTTGAGGCAATCTCTTTCATGTTGGCGTCAATTAGGGGGTAGCCCGTTTCACCTTCTCGCCACTTGTCAAAGCGTTTCCAGTCCTGCTGCCACTCAATCGGCAGGGCGCGAATGCCGCCTTTGCGAAATATTTTGCGGCCATACTTTGCGCAGACAAACCGGAAGTAGTCTCGCCATACCAGCTCAAAGATCATCCAGTAGGTGGAATTGTTCTTTCTGCGCTGGCTCTCGTACTTTTGTACCTCTTCGTGTACTTTGCGAGGCGAAAGAGAACCGTTGGCTAGCCAAGCTGAAAACTTAGAGGAGTAGTCAGCACCGAGCATTCCGTTGCGAGTCTCTTTGTACACTTGTAGGCGATCTGCATCCCAAAAGTAATGCTGCAATCGTTTGAAGGCTTCTGTTTCTCCGCCTTTGAATTGGAGTACGCCTCTGGGATCTATCGGACTCTCTTCTAGTCCTAACTCCGAGAGCGTCGGTATCTTGCCAGGATCGACTTCGGTGGGTAGAGGCGGTAGCTTTTCTGGCGTGGAAAAAGCAGGGGATATTTGGCTCTCTTTTTCTATGGCCTTGCGAAACTGTGTGAAAACCTCTGGCAGTCTGTTGATTTCAAAGGGTAGGTCGTCGGGGTGATAGAGCGTTGCGCCCCAGTAGACTTCTGAGGCGACTCGAAGGTCTTTGAGGGCTTTTTCAACCTTGCGCTCTATGTCGGTTTCTTCAGAGGTGACTTCTTCGTGCCAGTATACGGACTCGATGTTGAGTGCTTTTACGAGCTTGGGAATTTCGTCTTCGGGTTTGCCCTGGCGAATGACTAAATCGCTGCCGCGCGATCGCCAGCCCTCTCTCAAGTCAGCCACCGTCTCCAGCAAAAACTTGGCCCGGTACGCACCCGTTTTTGCAAAGCCAAACGACGTTTCTCCAAAGTGGCGCGGATCGAAGCAGTAGAGCGGGATGACTTCGGCTTTTTTCTCTAAAGCTCTGGTGAGCGGTTCGTGGTCGTGGAGGCGGAGATCGTTGCGGAGCCAGAGGAGAATGCGCATGTAAGGAGGGGAAGATGGGCCAGCAGGCCATATAGTAGACGAAGCATAGGATAGGTTGAGCGGCGATCGCGACTACAAAAAGGATGAAAAGCGACCATGGTGGCTAACACGCTCAAATCCAAATTAAAAACGGCCTGCAATGATTTGTGGTGGAGCAGCGAGAGTGACTATCCCGTAAAAGTAGTCTGGAACCCTGCTGCGCCAGAAGGGGCCAGTACGGATTCGCCAGTTGCGGCATCAGCGGTTCGCGAAATGTTTGACTGTGCAGATGATGTAGACGTGCAGATCGTGGATATAGAAGATTTCTTTGAGCGGGCAACAGCCCCTAAAAGCTGGCATACCCAAGAAGATAGAGAGGAGTGCGATCGCCTTCAGCAGCTCAAAGCTTTGTTAACAAACGAGCTTAAGCACCTCCAAGTGTACCGCTGTGGTGAGGTAGAAATTAGCGTATTTGTATTGGGCTATACGCCGAGTGGAGACATCGCAGGTGTCAAGACCATTTTGGTTGAAACTTGAGTAAAAGATACTTGACAATGCGTCCGTAACGTATATGGACGAAGGCGCTATAATTTTGACGAAGTTTGATTTGACGGTCTTTTTGAACGTTCATTGATAAAAGATTCTGAAGGAGAGTGCCTTGTTTGAAAATTTGCTTCCGCCGCTAAATAATCACAATTTGCCCTACCCTGATACGATTCATCCGATTGTGGTGCATTTCGTGATTGCGATGGTGTTGTTTGCGATTGTGTGCGACGGGATCGGCTATTTCACCAAGAATAAAAGCCTGCATGAGGTGGGCTGGTGGAATATGGTATTCGCTACGATTTCGATTTTTATCGCCATTGTGTTTGGCCAAATAGAGGCCGGACTAGCCACCCCTTATGCAGCGGCGGCGGGTGATTTAAATTTACATACCTTGCTCGGCTGGTCGCTATCGGCAATTTTGGCCGCGATTACCGGCTGGCGCTATATCATTCGGCTAAAGTCGCCGGGGGTTTTGCCTGCGGCCTATATGGGCATGAACGCGGTGCTAACAGTGATAGTGCTTTTTCAGGTGTATTTAGGCGACAAGCTGGTGTGGGTGTACGGACTGCATACAGAGGCGGTGGTTGAAGCGGCCAGAGCTGGGCTTTTGAAGTAATGTTGGATTTTTTGACGATGACTATTTTATTAGAGGCGAACGGACTGCCGTATAGTATTCCGATTCATCCTAATTTGGTGCATTTGACGCTGGGGTTGTTTATTGTCGCGATCGCCTTCGATATTGTCGCGGCCCTCTACCCGCTAGAAAAGCCCATCTTCAAGTTCCTCGCGATCCCCGCCACCAGCTCCGGCCTCTACGACGTGGGCTGGTACAACATGATCGCGGCAGCTGTGGTCACCTTTTTCACCGTCGCCGCTGGCTTTTACGAAATCATCCTGGCCGATCCGCCAGACGACATCATTAGCCCCTGGGGATTGAATGCGACCGACACGATGGTATGGCACGGCATTGGCGGCGTTTTGCTGCTGACGCTGATTGTAGGGATGACCGTATGGCGGGGCTTTCAGCGCTACGTATGGCGAGAAGACCGGGCGCGGCAGGTGCAGTGGAGCTATTTGGGCGCAGGGCTACTAATATTTGTCCTGATGTTTGCACAAGGTACGCTGGGTGCGCATTTGGGTGGAGACTTTGGCGTGCATGTCACCGCTGACCGGCTCATTTACGCAGGGGTGAACCCTAACGAAGAAATGGGAAAAGCCTTGTCAGATACCCCAGTGACTGAGGCGGTAAAGCAGCCTCGCATTGTTGGCCCTAGAGAGTTTGGCCCAGGTTCTGGCCCAGATTCTATTTCGCAGGAGTAGCATGAGCAGCGAACAAGAACAGATTAAAAAGCAGCAGCTTGAGAACAACGCTGAACCTGAACGGACGAGAGATTTAGGCCGGGTACTTAACTGGCGCAGGATTTTAGGCCTATCTGCTCTAGCTAGTGCAAACTTTGCGATCAGCTTTTGGATGGGCCAGCAGGCATACGGGTGGCTGCCCCCTCAGGCGTCTTCTGAAGCGGTACTAGTAGATAAGCTCTTCAGCTTTATGACAGCTGTGGGCACATTCATTTTTATTGGGGTGACTGGGACGCTGCTGTACTCAATGATTTATCAACGGGCGGCTAAGTACGACCCGACCGATGGGCCACCGATTGAAGGCAACACTAAGCTAGAGATTGTGTGGACAGCGGTGCCGATTATGCTAATCATTTGGATCGGCACGGTGAGCTTTCAAACCTACGACCAGATGAGTTTGCTTGAGTCTTTTGCGCCTGTGAAAATGGAAACGGTGGGAACGGTGCCGTTGGAGCCGACAAAAGCGGTGCCTGGTGATCTTGAGCAAGACAAGCAAGAACCGCCTATTGAAGTGCATTCTCGGCAGTGGTCTTGGGAATTTCGCTATCCCGAACAGAATGTCAGCAGCACAGAACTGCATATTCCAGTTAACCAACGCGCCCGATTTAAGCTGACTTCAGACGATGTGTTGCATGGGTTTTACGTCCCCGCTTTTCGAGTGAAGCAAGACATTATCCCAGGTAGAGAGATTGATTTTTCATTCACGCCCATTCGAGAAGGCCGCTATCGCCTGCGAGATTCTCAGTACAGCGGCACTTATTTTGCCTCTAATCAAACCAACGTGGTTGTCGAGTCTGAAGAAGACTATCAGCAATGGTTAGCATCAGCGGCAGCTACAACGCCATATGCTGCGGAAAATATGGCAGTGAATGCCGAAGAAGGCTCTATTAATTTGGGCTGGGCGACCGTAAAACCTGCCCCGGCCCCCATGGTCAACTACACCAGTTCAGAAGAGGATTCCTATGAGTAACGCAACGTTAGAGAAGGTGAAGCCGGATCAGCCGCAGCAAAACCTCACGCCTGAACCCGGGGCTCCCGACAATTGGAAGCGCTTTTTTACGTTCAGTACCGATCACAAGGTGATTGGGATTCAGTACATTGTCACGGCCTTCATCTTCTTTTTGTTTGGCGGGCTGCTGGCGATGGTGATGCGCGGCGAGCTGATTACGCCTGAAGCTGACCTGGTAGATCGCACGGTGTATAACGGTTTATTCACGATGCACGGCACGATTATGCTGTTCATGTGGACGTTCCCAATGCTGAACGGACTGGCGAACTATCTGGTGCCGTTGCAGATTGGGGCTAGGGATACGGCGTTTCCGAGAATTAATGCCGTGGCCTTCTGGCTCGTCCCCGTTTTTGGCGTCATCCTCGTTGCTAGCTTCTTCATTCCCGGTGGCCCCTCCCAATCTGGCTGGTGGGCCTACCCGCCCGTCAGCCTGCAAAATCCTACCGGCAACCTCATCAACGGACAGGCACTTTGGCTGGTTGCCGTTGCGCTCTCGGGCGTCTCTTCTATCTTAGGCGCGGTGAATCTGGTCACCACCATTTTTAGAATGCGTGCGCCGGGAATGACCTGGTTCAAAATGCCCGCCTTCTGCTGGACAGTCCTTTCTGCACAGATGATTCAGCTCATCGGTTTACCAGCGCTGACGGCTGGCGCGGTCATGCTACTGTTAGACCTCACAGTCGGCACCAGCTTCTTCGATCCTAGCCGTGGCGGTGATCCGGTACTCTATCAGCACTTCTTCTGGTTCTACTCTCACCCGGCAGTGTATGTGATTATTCTGCCAATCTTCGGCGTGTTCTCTGAAATCTTTCCGGTATACGCTCGCAAGCCGCTCTTTGGCTACAAAGTGGTGGTGGTCTCCTCCTTGCTGATCACATTGTTCAGCTTGGTTGTGTGGGTTCACCACATGTTTGCTAGCGGCACACCAGGCTGGATGAGAATGTTGTTCATGTTTAGCACCATGGCGATCTCCATTCCAACTGGAATTAAAGTCTTTGCTTGGGTAGCCACAGTATGGGGCGGCAAGCTGCGGCTAACGTCAGGAATGCTGTTCGCTTTGGGTGGACTCACTACATTCTTATTTGCAGGCATCACAGGTATCATGCTGGCCTCAACGCCGTTTGATATTCACGTCAACAACACTTATTTCGTAGTCGGTCACTTTCACTACGTGATTAACGGTGCGGTAGTAATGGGCTTTTACGCCGCAATCTACCACTGGTTCCCTAAAATGACGGGGCGCATGTACTACGAGGGCTTAGGCAAACTGCACTTTGCGCTTACGTTCATTGGCATCAATATGATCTTTTTGCCTATGCATCCGCTAGGCCTGATGGGGATGCCTCGGCGCGTAGCTTCCTACGATCCTGAGTTTGCTTTTTACAACGTAATTGCTAGTCTGGGAGGCTTTTTACTCGGTGTTTCAACCCTGCCCTTTATCTTGAACATGCTCAGTTCTTGGGTGCGCGGTGAGGAAGCAGGTGATAATCCTTGGCGAGCGATTGGTTTAGAGTGGCTGGTATCTTCACCACCGCCACATGAGAACTTTGAAGAGATTCCGGTCGTTGTATCGCCGCCGTATGGCTATGGTAGCGATGAGCCGCTGGTGTCTAATGAGCCTGCGGGGCATCCGGTGGGCAATCCTGAAGGGAGTACGGCAGAGGGGGCTTTGGCATGAGTACGACAAATGTAGACCCTACGCTTAACTCGAAGCCTGTACCCGTCCTGGAGCATCTCGAAGAAGCTGAAGAAGACAACCGCATGTTCGGATTTGTTGTTTTCTTGCTCTCTGAGAGCGTTATCTTCTTTAGCTTTTTCGTAGGCTATATTGTCTTCAAAACGGGCGCGGCAAACTGGTTACCCGAAGGATTTGAAGGCTTAGAAGTTAGAGAGCCGCTAATCAATACCATCGTTTTAGTCTCTAGCAGCTTTGTGATTTACTTTGCTGAGCGCTTTTTGCATCGTGAAAACCTTTGGGGCTTTCGGATCTTCTGGCTGATGACGATGGCGATGGGCACGTTCTTTCTCTACGGTCAGGCGGTGGAGTGGATGGGCTTGCCGTTTGGCTTTACGTCGGGCGTGTTTGGCGGTGTGTTCTACTTGCTGACGGGCTTTCACGGGCTACATGTGCTCACAGGCGTATTGTTGCAGGGCGTGATGCTGGGGCGCTCTTTTATTCCAAATAACTATGAGAATGGCGAATACGGGGTGGCTGCGACTTCGTTGTTTTGGCACTTTGTGGACGTGATTTGGATTCTGTTGTTTATTTTGATTTATGTGTGGCAGTAGCTCATGATTATTGACGATCAGCACTACGACGTAATTATTGTGGGCACGGGCGCGGGTGGCGGCACGCTGGCGCAAAAGCTGGCGCCGACGGGCAAGCGGATTTTGATACTAGAGCGCGGTGGAAGAATGGCGCTTGAAGATCAGAACCGGGCTGATGTGGATGTGTTCAAAAAAGAGCGTTATCATGCGCCGGAGCAGTGGTATGACGAGGTAGGTGAGCCGTTTTCGCCGCAGACGAACTATGCGGTAGGTGGGAATACAAAGATCTACAATGCGTCTTTGATGCGGATGCGCGATCGCGATTTTGAGTCAGTCACCTATCAAAACGGCGTAACGCCCGAATGGCCGATTAAATATACAGAATGGGAGCCTTATTACACCGAAGCTGAGCAGCTGTACAAGGTGCATGGCGATCAGCAAACCGATCCGACTGAGCCATTTCATAGTTTGGGCTATGCTCACTCGGCGGTGGATCATGCGCCTGTGATGGTGCCGATTGTGGAGGCGATCGCCAACAAAGGACTCCATCCCACCTCTCTTCCTATGAGCCTGACACAGCAGGAGGAAGACCCCAGTGGAGATGCCGAAGTTTTTGGGATTGATGTTGCGATCGCCCATCCCAACGTCACCCTCAAAACCAACGCCAAAGTCATTAGCCTGCACACCAACACCACTGGCACCGAAATCAAAGGCGTACAGGCCGAAGTCGGCGCTCAGCCCATTCTCTTCAAAGCCGACATTGTTGTCCTTGCCTGCGGCGCAGTCAACTCAGCTGCCCTCATGCTAGTGTCTGCAAACGACCAGCATCCCCACGGCCTTGCCAACAAATCCGATCAGCTAGGCCGCAACCTTATGAAGCACCTAATGACGGTGATTGTAGAGCGCGGTGCGGCTAAAAACGATGGCCAGTTTCCTCGCAGCGTCAGTATCAACGACTTTTACTGGGGCGATGAAGACTTCTACAATTTTCCCTATCCGATGGGCCACATTCAAAACAGCGGCGGACTGCTACAAGATGTTATTTTTGCCGAATCGCCGCCGCTGCTCTCAGTGCTCGCTCGCCTTGTTCCCAACGTTGGCCTAACAAAGCTCGCAACCAGCTCTATTGGCTGGTGGGCTCAAACCGGCACGCTACCCAAGGCCGAAAACCGCGTGTATTTAAAAGACGGTCGCAAGAAAAAGAAACTGCGCTACGAATTTACGCCCAACAACCTTGAAGCTCACGACCGGCTGGTGTATCGCTGGATGGGGATACTCAAGGAACTTGAGGGCTCCTCAATCGGAATGCGACAGAGCACCGTGTATCCCAGGGGCGAGTCTCCTATTGAGGTAGTGGGCTACCAAAGCGGCACCTGCCGAATGGGTACAGATCCGGCAACTTCAGTGCTAGACCTGAACTGTCGCACGCATGAAATTGATAACTTATATGTGGTTGATAGCAGCTTTTTTCCCTCCTGCGCAAGCGTTGGGCCTGCACTAACCGTAATGGCGAACGCGTTGCGAGTCGGCGCTCATTTGAAGGAACGGTTAAAAGATTAGCGTTCCAAAGATCTCCAGGGAGAATAGCCACGACGAAAGCCAGTCATTCTCATAGCAAGCGGATTACCATCTATCTAGATGTGAATCGAACCTGCGCTTCTGTAACGACAACAAAGGCATCAGGCAGCTGCTGCGCGTAGGCTGTGAACAATTTTCTGAGTGCACTAATTTTTGCATCTGCACGTTGACTGTGCAGTCTCAAAAAAATAATACCGCAGTGGGAAAGTCTCTCTCTATAAACCATTTCGCCAAAGTCTTTATCATTGGTAATCAGAATCCAATATTCTGCGCGGGCTTTTTCTAAAATGTCTTCATCGCTTGCTCCTCGCAGTTCCTCAAATACTGAGAAGACTTCATATCCTTCAGCTTTTAGCCATTTTGCAACAGCAGGGCCTGTACATTCATCAACGAGAAACTTCATTTATGCAGATTGAACGGTTAAAGGCATGAACACCGCACTCGATAGCGATTTAGAAGCAAACAGCAAGCAAGCTTGAATATCGGATCGCTCTAGACCTTCGTATTCTTCAAGGATTTCACTAAAGCTTGCACCGTGAGCAAGGAGATTGAGAATAAAGTCCACAGATAGTCTTGTGCCTCTAATGACAGGCTTCCCTGCAAGCACCTTTGCATCGGACGATATTCGCGCTAGCAGTTCTTGATCAGTCATGTCCTATTGCTCTGTTACGTGCAGCTTAATTAGGCTAACTATACCGTCGATTACATATAGCGCTTTCAATTTCAAGCGGTAGAAACTGTTCTGTTAATACTGACTGCCTGATTTTCGGTGTTGAACAGCGGTCACGCCCTGATCTTCCAACACATCGCCTGCGTCAACGGACGCATAAATCAGCTGGTGATCGCCGCAGTCTATACGACCTTGCACCTTACATTCTAGATAAGCCAGGGCGTCTTCTAAAATGTAGCAGCCGTTGTTAGCCATCTCGTGGTCAACGTTAGTAAAAGGGTCGTTGTCAGGTCGAGAAGATCCTGGATCGCTGGGCTGAAAGTGCCTTCGCAAGGCGCGGCCTTCTTTCAACAGATTGAGCACAAACGGGGTGTCGGGCTGGGCGAGGTGCTGAGCGGCCTCATTGGACGCGATCGCCACCATAATCCCCGGTGGATTAAACGTCGCCTGCGAAATCCAGGAGGTGAGCACGCCGCTGTGGCGATCGCCCTGACAGGTCGTGAGCACGCTAATAGAGCCCACCACCCGGCCCACCGCCTGTTCGGTTCGGCCCGCCTGCACTTCAGTAATCGCCTGACGCGGCACCTGCTGTTTCTTCTGCTTTCTGAGCTGTTGGGCAAATTCAACGCCCGCCTGCTGACACTGCTCTAGCGTCTCTAGCTCAGGGCTAAAGCAAACCCGAATCGTCTCAAAGCCAAAGCGATAGTTGTGATCGCGCAGCTTTTGCTCCAGCATGTCAATGGCTTCTCCACTCCAGCCGTAGGAACCAAAAACGCCCGCTAGCTTGGTTTTTACTGCCGAAGAAAGGACTGTACCAAGTGCGGTCTGAATCTGCACGGGGGCGTGCCCAGCCAGCGTAGGCGAGCCGATAATAAACCCGTCGCTCGATTCGATAATATGCGTTAGCTCGTCGGCCTCTACCGATTCGCAGTTCACTAGCTCGACGGCGATATCAGATTGAATCAGTCCTTGCGCGATCGCATTGGCCAAGGTTGCCGTATTGCCATAGGCCGAAGCGTAGAGCAACGCCACCTGAAAACTTTGTTGATCTTGCTGCTGGCACCAGTGGCGATAGTCATCTTTAAGGCGGCTTAGGCTGTAGCGAACCATGGAGCCGTGTCCAGGCGCGATGCACTTTAGCACCAGCCTGTCGAGATGGTCTAGAACCGCCTCTACCTGCTTGGTTTGGGCGGCGTGCAGGCAGTCGAAATAATAGCGTCTGTCATCTTCGAGCGATCGCCAGTCTTCATCTAGCACCGTCTCACCACACACGTGAGTGCCAAACAGCTTGTCGCTAAAGAGCGTCTGCGTGAGCGGATCGTAGCTGCAAAGCCCGTCTGGCCAGCGGGGAGTGGGCACCGTCAGCAGTTGCAGGCAGTGCCCTTGTCCTAAGTCCAGGCTTGACCAGGGCGGACAAATCGGCTGAATGCGCGTCTCTTCCCAGTTGGGAAAGGCGAGTCTGAGCGCCTGAGCCGCCGGACGAGAACAGATCACAACGGCCTGTGGCTCGCGTTCCATCAAAGCAGCGAGGGTCACCATGCGGTTGGGGTTGACGTGGCTCACCACGATATAGTCGAGCGGCGCTTTGGCTAAATGGGGGGCGATCGCTTCTAAAAAAATAGAAGTGAACGAGGCTCCAGGCGGATCAATTAACGCTGTAGTCTCACCTTGAATCAAATAGGCGTTAGCGGTAGTGCCCTGACGACGGCTGTACTCTACCTCAAACTTGAGTCTTTCCCAAGCGCGCGATCGCAATGCCAGCGTGCCCTCACCTATCTCTGCAATTTGTACGTCACGGGCGGGTGCCGTAGGAGATGGCGGTGAAGATGGCGGTACAAAAGAGCGTAGTGCACGAGACTGCGGTGCAGAAGATGGTGATGTAGAAGGTGGTGGTGTGTCCAATAGCATGAGAGATTGCCTGCGGCGTGATTAAAGCAACAGAATATGAAAGAGAATGTTGTGGGAGCGTGTGAGATAAGTGTTGGAGCATTAGTAATGGTTACCTGCCTTGCGGTGATGCACGGCTGTGAGCCCGTCTCTTTTGGCAACGCGCCCAGCCTGCACGGTGGCATACACCATCATGTGATCGCTACATTCATATCGGCTGGTAACCTCGCACTCTATGTAGGCCAAAGCCTGTGCCAAAATCGGTGCCCCGTTTGCGGCTGGATGCGTTTCAATGCCGACAAAGCGATCGGCACCCGGTGAAAATCGCTTTAAAAAGTGCTTCATCAGCGGCTGGTAGTGGCCCTCTTCTAAAACGTTTAGCACAAAGCGATCGCCACTTTGCAGCAACGACTCAATCGCCCGATCTTTAGCCACAGAAATCGCAACGCCCAGCGGCTCAAAGCTCGCCTGCATGACCCAGGAGGCAAACATCGCACTAGAAACATCGCCTTTCTTTGCCGTAATAATATATAGGCCGTTGCTAATTCGGCCCAGCGCCCGATTCAAGCTGGCGTCTAGCTGCTTACTCTGCCTTACGGTTTTGTCTCTGGTGAGCCAGTGGCCCAAGTCAACGCCCGACTCGTGGCAGAGCTGGTCGGTGGCTTCGTCTGGCGATCGCTTAATGGCAATCGGCGGAAAGGCTTCTTTTAACCCGAGCGCCTGAAGCTGATTGCGCAGTGGATAAATCGGTTCATCGTGCCCCCCGCCCGTTTCAAACAGGCCCACAGATTGCTTTTTATTCACCGAGGTGAGCAGCGTACTCAAGGCCGGATGCATGGCCACGCCTCGCTTTTGCTGAGGCGGCATCCCGATAACAATACTCGCAGCACTACCTGCTAAGGCTCTCACCTCGTGAGCATCTGCAACAGATAGTTCGACTAGCTCAACCTCGACCCCTACTTTGGTAATGCCCTCGGCAATGGCTTTAACGATGCGATCGCTATAGCCATAGTCTTCCATATAAAACAGCGCCACAAAGGTATCCGCTTTGGTTTGGCTCTCGCTCCAGGTGCGGTACTGCTCAATCCAATCTTCTCGGTGGTGCTTGAGCAAGGGGCCGTGCCCTGTGGCAATAATATCCACTGAAAACTTAGCAATTCGCTTGAGCGCCATCAGCACCGATCGCGCATTTGGCCCCATCAAACAGTCATAGTAATATCGAAAATCGGTCTTCAACAGATGAGGCGATTCATCGAAGAGAAAATCATCGCAGTAGTGCATCCCAAACACATCACAGGTGTAGAGCACGCGCGTGAGTGCATCATAGGTAAAAATCGTATCCGGCCAGTGTAGGTTAGGCGCGCTTACAAACGACAGCTCGTGCCCCTTTCCCAAGTCCAGCGTATCTCCGCTTTTCACCACAAGCGTATTAAAAGGCTGATGCACCATGCCCTTAAGAAATTTGATGGCGACTTTGGAGCCAACAACAACAAGGTGAGGAGCCCAGGCCAAAATATCTTTAATCAGGCCGCTGTGGTCGGGCTCGGTATGGTTGACGATTAGATAGGTGAGATCTAAGGGATTAACGTGCCGGATAATGTATTCTACGTACTGGTCGCGAAACTTACCGTGAGAGGTATCGATCAGCGCACCTTTCGGCGCGCGAATTAAAAAAGAATTATAGGTTGTGCCATTGTTGAGTTCAAACTCAATGTCGAACTTATCGCGATCCCAATCTAGGCAGCGCAGCGCTGTTGTATCCAGCGCGATTTCAGCGGTCTGAAGCGTTAGCCGGTTACGAGTCTGACGTGAACGAGATGTGTCAACTAGTGTCACCATGCGACTTCTCTCCTTGTGTAGCGAGGTTGTTATTTACTCTTCGATACACTCATGTTGACGCAGCCTCTCTGACGTGTAAAATGCCAATTTCAGAATTCACACATAATTAAAACTTATAATTTAACAATCTATCAATAAGTCAAAGCGATAAAAATCAGCATAATTCTCACGGTTTTCTCTTGTTTTTCCACAGTCTCTCTGAAAACACTCGTAGCGTCTAACTAGCAACAAATTATCAAATGTCTACCAACTGATATAGCCAGTTTATTTCTGTCTTTTGAAATTGTTATCACCTGAAATTGTTTGAGTCAAAGATTTCAGGCATGATAAGAGAAAGCTTTCACATCAAGAGTTTCCATGAAAACGCTAAAGGTTAAGCCACCTCCAACTAGCGAAGGCTGGTCTATTCACGTTTATGATGGCGATCGCCATTTATGTTGCACAATAGAACCCTCTCACGGGTGGGCATTGAGCATTGGCATCGTCGCTGGTATTCTCATGTCTGTGCTATTTTCTAACCTGACCGTAACCGCAAATTCGCAGAATCCAGCCAGGGCACCGCAGAGGCAAACAGCGCCCTCTACAGCAAAATCTACCCCCGTTAATCTAACGCCACCCTGGATTGACTAGCTCACTGCATCTTGTCGGGACTATCTCGCAGACTATCGCAAGCTAAAGAGACGAATACTCTCGATAACGAGAATAGCGGCCCACACCAATATGCTCAGTCCGGTTGCCGCTGCGGCAATATCTTTAATAATTCGGATTTGCTCGTTTCTCTGAGGTTCTACAAAGTCACACAGCACTTCAATGGCGCTGTTGAACAATTCAGAAATTAGCGTCAGCCCCATTGCTAACAAAATGAGACTGGCATCAACCCATTGATTGAACCAGAATGCGATCGCTAAAATAGGCACTGATAAAACGACTTTGTAAGCCACGCTAAAGTCAGTGACCACAGCAATGTAGAGCCCCGAAAAAATGACGTTCATTTTCCGAAGGGGGTTGTAACCAGGCGTACGAAACTTAGACATCGACTCAACCTTTCGTCAACGGGCCAAACTCAAGCAGCTATTATATCCAGGTGGCTATCACTGAACACTAACGGCTTTCAACTACGGCCTGAACGCCCCCAGAAACCTCTGAGAGCAAATCATAGCCTGTTGCAATTTCAATACGATCTACAGTGGTGCGGTAGTCCTGCCAATTTTTGGTAATGCGATCGCTATTCGGCATATCCACTGCAATCACCTCCGTGCCTTGAGTCACCGCATCATCCAAATCATCCAGCACCACAATCACCTTCCACACCCTCCCCGGCACGGTTACTTTCCCAACCGTCGCTTTATCGCCATAAATACCGCCGATGACATAGAGCGCCTTGCCCTGCTCACGCACTAAATCACGGCCATACTGCTCCAGCTCTCGCCAGGGGCCACGATTGTTCTCGCTGGCCTGTGGGAAAATGTTGCTCATTAAAAAGGTGAGCGAATTGTCTTTGGGGCTGTAGGTGCGATCGCCCGATGGCACCATATGTCCTCGGTCGTACCCACTGCGCCGATACTCACCCGGCGTCACCTGATAGACCCCTTTAGGCAATCCCCCATCCGGACGAAAATCATCCTGCCGCTCTGCCTGCCCTAGCCAGCGATCGTCTACCCGCCAGCTCGCCCAGTTCAAAACATTGCGCGATTGACTATACGAAAGCGCATACTGCTCCCGTTCAATTAGGTAGTTATCCAAATCGCCCGAGCCTGCGTTACTCGGATTGCCAAACTCCAAATGCTCGCTATTTGAAAAATATGTCGCCTGGGCTAGGGTCAAATCCACCTGTGGCAAGCTCTCACAAGCAAGCCCATTACCATCTTTGTCTAGACCGTTCTCGTCAGTTTCAAAAGCATCAAATGCTGTCTGCGCCAAATCCTGACTTGCAAAATCGCTACAGTCGCAGTAATTATCGACACAAGGTGGCAGACTCGCAATATCTGGAGCCGCCGTATCGCAGCCGCTGAGTATCGCCATCGACACCATACAGAGCACCGCCCAAGGAATCGATCTTTGAGCGAACTGAAACCATTTGAACCCTTGCATACAGATACACGTGCGCCTTCGCTACATTTCATTTGCGCGTGCCCTATACCCTATACCGCACGATGTCATGCTGAACATCTTTCTCCCCAGGTTCTTAACAGCCTCCTTAATAGTTAGGCCACCGAAAAGCTAGAGCGGTATACTAAGTCCGTAACGATTTTGATTTTTCTGTACCTTATGTTTAGCACCGCTATCTCCGCTTTTAAGAATCGCTTTCCAGCGCCTGAAGTGCAGGCTCACTGCGACGGCCCTTGTGGCGTATACGATCCGTCTTCTGCCCGCATTGCCGCTGAAGCTGTCGTATCGATGACCAAAAAGATTTTGGACTTGAAGCACCCTGAAGAGGGCGACACTCAGGCCATGGCATCTTACCAAAACACCATGTCTCGCTTTATTGCCATCAAAGAAGAGCAGGCTCAGCTCACTAAAGACGAGCTGTTGATTCTGTGGACTGACTACTTCAAGCCTGTTCATCTAGAGAAGTATCCTGACCTGCATGATACGTTCTGGAAAGCGGCTAAAACCTGCTCTGCTTGTAAAGTAGAAGTCAGCACTCAGCACTGCTCTGAACTCATGGACGCCGTGCAAAAAATTCACAACATCTTTTGGGAAACTAAGAGCCGTGATGTCTCTTGGTACACCGCTAGCTAACCTCCGTTAGCAGCCACATTTCGGATGTAGGGCTTGGCATTGCTGAGCCCTCTTTTATTGTTTGTGTGTAGTCATCCCATCCATTTAGCTCTGTGAAACTAAGCCGCAGATGGACAGAAATTGGCCTTTGGGCACTCGGCAAACGCTGGCGATTCCATGTGGCGGGCCGCTCCATGCTGCCCACGCTTAAGCCAGGAGAAGACGTTTTAGTCGTGCCCGTTAGCAGCGTCACTAAAATCTCTCCCAACGATATTGTTGTTTGCTTTCACCCTGCTCAGCCAAACTTGCGCATCATTAAACGCGTAAGCGAAACGTTTTACGACGGTAGCTGCTATGTAGTCAGCGACAATGTTGCCGAAGGCACAGACAGCCACACATTCGGCGTCGTTGCCAGAAACCTAGTTATTGGTAAAGTCACTAGCCGTCTGTTTTAACTATTTATCCAGCAAATTTTCTTATCCAGCAAATTTTCCTAACGCATTATCATGGCCCTTACGCTCCGCTTTGCAAAACCCGAAGACGTTTCTACTATCTTTGCTCTTATTCAAGCGCTAAGCGAATATGAGAAGCTTGCGCATGAAATGGTGGGTACTGAGGCTGACCTACGCGAAGGACTGTTTGGATCACCCTCCTATGCTGAAGTTTTAATTGCTGAAGTGGATGGGGAAGCTGCTGGAATGGCGCTGTTCTTCTACAACTTCTCGACCTTTCTCATGAAACCAGGTATCCATTTAGAAGATCTCTTTGTTTTACCTGACTATCGGCGCAAAGGGGTTGCAACTGCTTTACTGCAATATCTAGCTAGCCATGCCATCAGCCAGGGCTGCGGACGGCTAGAGTGGAACGTGCTTGATTGGAACGAAAGTGCGATCGCCTTTTACAAGCGCATCGGTGCCATCCTTATGGACGAATGGACGGGATGCCGCGTTACGGGTGATGCGTTGGTGAGCCTGTCGAAAATGGATATAGATGGATAAAACCCAGACAGTGCTTATTTCGACAGACTATAGCTATCTTTTAATAAATGGAAGGTGACGTGCGATCGCCCACCTCACCAGCCGCATTCCCTGCGCTGACTTTCGCACCACCTCTGCCCGCAAATACTTCAACAGCAACAGTCTCCCAATTCCTTTAATTCGTCCGTACGCTCGTCCTTTCAGCCAAGCCCAACGATTTATCGCGCCATTCCGGCACGCGTACATCGGCGCAAACGCCAGCTGGCCGTACAGCACATCCGCTCGGTGCGCCTTACTCAGTCGGTTACGCCCATGCTCAGGATTTGGCAGTCCACCATGCTCGCCATAGTTACGGAACGGAACATAGTTGCAAAGTCCCCTGTCTCTTAAATAGTATTCAATGCCAGAGTCCCAAGGCGAATAGGCTCTCGGCCCTGGCTCCTTCTCAACCTGCGCCGCTAGATCTATCAGCAGCCGCGCGCTCTTGGCGGTAATGACATAGGCCACCATAGAAGTAGAGTAGCCCTGCGCAAAGCTATGGCTATCTCTCTCTACTACGCTATAAATCTGAGCTGCACAGGTATACAGCCACGCAATACCAACATCTGCATCTGTTGGATCAAACGGCGACGGCAGCTTCGCGAAGTTCTCAACGGGAACAAAATCAGCTTCTACAATCAGCGTCGGTTTTTCAGAGCGCAGCGCCAGCTCCCAGGCACTGCGGTGGTTGAGTAAGCATAAAAAGCTAGGCGAATAGGTTTCGTAGCCAGATTGATGAACTTGCCTGAGCACGCTGCAACGGCACCCTGCATCAGTAAGCGATCGCGTTAGCTGCTCGGTAGGTTCTTTATAGGCGATTACGAAGGTTTGATCGATGCAGTCTACTAGGGGCTTTAGGCAAGTTCCTTGATGTTGCATAGATGTGCGGTGAACGTTCATGCCCAGCATACAAACTTATAGGAGCTTTTTAGAATCTGATAAATCTATTGATGTAATCAAAAAGGATTGATTTCAAAGGCTTTTCACAGGGCCGCAGCAATAAGTTCCCTATATTCACCTAAATGTAAGCAGTCTTTATATTTTGGCTCAGTGTTTATACGCTGTGTTTTTTTATACCTATTTTTTATCTGCACTGTGCACAAACCACGGATTATCTAGTGACGGCGATGCACCCTACCACTTCATATGTCTGTCTATTCCAATCCATCAGCTACAGCGCGATTCTCTACCGAAGACGCTTTGTCTCAAGCGCTTTTGCGATCGCGATATTCCACATCACTGCTATGACTCGCTACAACAACACTCATCTTGATACGTCCTCTCAGTCACAGGATAATTTATCTATTGTGCGCGGCGGACTAACGGCTAAGCCACAAAATACGCTGGCCGACTTTCGGCTGCGACCAACGCCTTATGGTCTTGAATTGCAGCTGGCTGAAAAACGTATCCGCGATCGCCTCGTCTTCAAGCAGCAAAAAGACGCGGCTGATATGCCTTCAGGGCTCAGTATCCGCTCTGCCCTAGCCACTGTGACGCTAGTAGGCGGCGCGGTTGCACTTACCAGCTCTGCAATTTTTGGAGCGGTCATTGCTGGAATATTACCGATGTTGTACAAGGTCGCAAAACCTGCACCTAAAGAAAGTAAGGCTCACTCAGCTACACTGCGGTTCGTAAATACGCCCAATGGCCGCACTCTACTAAGTATGACAACGATGCCTGAGTCTCACAATAAGCTTTCACACCACAAGCGCTATTCGCCGTCACCACCTGATTCAGGCGGCGAAGTCCATTTCTCAAACCTTCCGGTGCGGCTGGTTTCGGCCAATACTTATCTATTTGGTGGGCAGCTGAGCGTGACGCTGTATGAGCGCGATCGCAATGGCAGAAACAAGCTGCGCATTACCGGCTCCCAGCAAGAAATCCGATGGCTACACGATAGAATCTCAAAATGGAACAATCAGCCGTCTGCCTAAATGGGCTGTGCGACCACTTATTGCGGTGGAAGGATATTCCAATTCAGTGGAGTAGATAGTCGCTATATTGGGAATTACCAAGGTTTGTGGTGTTTCTTATTGTGTACCTGTTCATGTTTGATTGTTAGAACGTTATGGAGCAGATGATTGGGCAGCGTCTGGGTAATTCTGTTGAAAATGGACGCGATCACTATCAAATAAAGTCTTTGTTGGGAAAGCAAATAGGTCGCAGGACGTTTCTGGCTGAAGACCGACAAACAGGCGAGCTAGTGGTGGTAAAACTAGTACTGTTTGGGCCTGATTTTACTTGGGACGATCTTAAGCTGTTTCAACGTGAGGCGCAGACGATTCAGGCTTTAGAGCATCCGGCCATTCCAAAGTATTTGGATTCTTTTGATGTGGAGACTGTGTTAGGGCGCGGGTTTGCGTTAGTGCAGACTTATATTGAGGCAAAGTCGCTGCGGGAATGGGTGAGCGGTGGCCATACGTTTAGTGAAGTGGACTTGCGGGCGATCGCAACCCACCTCCTCAACATTTTGAGCTATCTGCACCAGCGCCAGCCGCCCGTCATCCACCGCGACATCAAACCCAGCAACATCCTCCTTGCCACACAAGATCCCTCAGCCGAAAACAGCCTCTATCTCGTAGATTTTGGCTCCGTACAAACTGCGCCTTCTAGCGGCACCATGACCGTCGTAGGCACCTACGGCTACATGCCGCCCGAGCAATTCGGCGGACGTGCCCAACCCGCTTCCGACCTCTACAGCCTGGGCGCAACATTAATCTACTTAATCACCGGTCAGCACCCCGCCGAACTCACCCAAGACAACCTACAAATCGCATTCACACCACCCGAACATCTCTCGCGATCCTTCATCAAATGGATGGAGCAGCTTACCAACGCTGATTTATCCAGGCGAACGATCTCTGCACAAAAGGCTCTACAACAGCTCACAGAACCAGTCAACTTTGCACCCGTGCCACCTGGTCATTTTCACCAGGCATCAAACCTTCCTTTTCAGTCGGCTCACAAGGACTTGGAAGTTTTTTCCACGCCTCAGGAGCTAGAGATACGGTTTTCTCCACTACGGCTGAAAGACAGCACTTCTATCAGTAGCCCAGACAGCTTTTTGCTAGATTTATTCAAAATCGTAGTGTTCATCGTCGGATTATCTATTGGCGGTTGGTTCTTTCTCTCTATAGCCCTTGTCATATGGCTAAAAGCATTCTTTGAGACTCCGAAAAAGTCTAAGCTACCTCATCAAAAGACGGCTCATCTCAAACTATGGGCGCTTGGAGAAGGAGCTTTGATAATGAATTTATCGACAACCACTGAGCAAAATGGATATGTGGAGCGGGTGGAACATTGCCCTAACTGGCCGGTAAAAATCATCAAATCTACGAAATTAGGAGATACCGTTATATTTGAATGCGCACATAGAGATAGGCTTCAGTATAAGGCAGTTTCTATCTCAGGCGACTCTGAAGATGTGCAATGGCTATTTAAGATGATAGGTCAGTGGAAAGAGGCCAGTGTAGCTGATCGAGAGAGGAAAGTATCTTCATGAATGAAATGATTGGAGAGATGTTAGGAGACTCTCTTGGGGAGAAGCAAGGCCAACGCTATAAAATTCAATCACTATTAGGCAAGCAGTCAGGTCGCCGTACCTTTTTAGCACAAGACCGCCAAACGCAGCAGCCTGTCGTCGTTAAGCTTGTCCTATTTTCGCCTGATTTTGATTGGCAGGATCTTAAGCTATTTGAGCGAGAGGCTGAAACGCTTCAGTCTTTAGATCATCCAGCGATTCCAAAGTATTTAGACTCCTTTGAAGTTGAGATGGATTGGGGAAGAGGGTTTGCGCTGGTGCAGACCTATATTGAAGCCAGGTCGCTGCAAGAGTGGGTGAGTGCGGGGCGGACGTTTAGTGAAAAGGATTTGTGTGCGATCGCCCAAGCCCTACTCAAAATCCTCAACTACCTCCACCACCGCAATCCACCCGTCATCCACCGCGACCTCAAACCCAGCAACATCCTGTTTGAGCCCGAAACCAACCAGCTCTACCTTGTAGACTTCGGCTCTGTTAAAACCGCCCAAAGCAGCGGCACTATGACCATCGTAGGCACCTACGGCTACATGCCACCCGAGCAATTCGGGGGCCGCGCCCAACCCGCTTCCGACCTCTACAGCTTAGGGGCAACCCTCATTTACTTATCCACCGGCAAACATCCCGCCGATCTCACCTCAGACAATTTTCAAGACAATATCCAAATCGCTTTTGAAGCCTACTCAAACCTTTCACCCTTCCTCACCCGCTGGATCAGACAGCTCACTTACTCAGACTTATCAAAACGAACGTCTTCTGCAAGACAAGCCTTACAGCAACTCATTCGTCCACAGCCTGTTAAGGAAGTAGGCTCTGTACGTCAGCACTCTATCAATATCTCTCGCACCCCATCATCTGCATTAATTAAGTCCGATCTCAATGACTTTAAGGTTATCTCAACGACTCAAACGCTAGAGATACGATGCTGGGCGTACCGCATCTCTACTAATTTCACAAAGATCAAACTGTTCAAGTTTTTTGACAGAAAGCTTTCAGTAATAGAGCTATCAACGATTGCTGTGCTATTCAGCGTTGCGCTGTTCACGATTATCTTATTTAGTACAGGCACGCTAATTTTAGCGTTACTTCTCGCTATTATAGTGTTTGGATTAGGCTTTCCGGTGTTGTCATCATTTAATTTCGGAGAGAGTGTAGAGGCTAGACTAAGGCTGGCACGTTCTTCTAATGGCAAGCTGATTTTAAGTCTGTTTACGCTGCCCTCAACAGCTGAAAACGTAGACATAAACTTGTCAGATAACAAAGCGCACTGTCGAGACATGCAGTTAAAATCGCTCGATGTCCTTGGCCCTGATGCTACGTCTGGTGGTCGTATCAGCTTTTGCATTTCTCCACAAAATCAGCCGGGTCGCGATCGCATTCAAATCTCCGGCAGTCGCCAAGAATTAGAGTGGCTAAAGGCGCATATCTCAAATTGGGGTGGCGTGCCGATGGATTAGCAGCGATACTACACAGCGTGTAAGTATATTTCAATCAATTTATGACTGTTGGAATCTGGGTATTGGGCGACCAGCTATGGCAAGGGCAATCGGCGATAGAAAGTTGCGCGGAAGATAAAGCAAATACGCCCGTTATTATGATTGAGTCGCGATCGCATGTGAAAGAGCGGCGTTACCACAAGCAAAAGCTGATTCTTATTTGGTCGGCCATGCGTCACTTTGCAGAAGAATTAAAGGCCGATGACTGGCACGTCACGTACGAAACGGCTGATACGTTTGAAGCGCCTTTGAACAGCTGGGTTAAGCAGAACTCAGTTGACGAGCTGAGAGTGATGCAGCCTGCGGATAAGCCGTTTGCTGAGTATTTATCCACGCTAGAATTGCCTTGCGATTTAGTACAAACGCCGAACAACCATTTCCTTTGGTCTACCGAAGACTTTGAAGAATGGGCGGCTACGCGCAAAAGTCTTTTGATGGAGTCGTTTTACCGAGAAGGGAGAAAGCGGTTCAACATTTTGATAGATGGCAAAAAGCCTGTCGGTGAGAAGTGGAACTTTGATAAGGAGAATCGGAAGCCGCCAAAGGGGAAGATTTCGCCGCCTGCACCTTTGATGTTTGAGCCAGATGAGATGACGCAGACGGTGGTTGAGCTGGTAGAGGCGGCTGAGTACCCCACGTTTGGTGAGTCTGAGGCCTTTGGCTGGGCGGTGACGAGAGCGCAGGCGCTAGAGGTGCTGGATTATTTTGTGCGCGATCGCCTCAACACTTTCGGCCCCTATCAAGACGCCATGGTCACAGGCGAAGACACCATGTGGCACGCTCTCCTTTCGCCTTATCTCAATATCGGCTTGCTACAGCCAATGGAGGTAATTACCGCCGTAGAGTCTGCCTATGATGCGGGTGATATTCCGCTCAACTGCGTAGAAGGCTTCATTCGTCAGGTCATGGGCTGGCGCGAATACATGCGCGGCGTATACAACCATGTAGATGCTGACTATCCCTCTCGCAACTACTTCGAGCACATCGCGCCGCTGCCTGACTTCTTTTGGGATGGCGATACGCAGATGAACTGCCTGCACCAAACTATTGATACGGTTAAGCGCACGGGCTACGCTCACCACATCCAGCGCTTGATGATCCTGGCCAACTTCTCTCTTATTGCCGGACTCTCTCCACAAGAAGTAGAAGACTGGTTCCACGCTGCCTTCATTGACGCCTACGACTGGGTAATGCAAACCAACGTCATCGGCATGGGACTTTTTGCCGACGGTGGTGTGTTAGCAACAAAGCCCTATGCTTCTAGCGCTAACTACGTTAATAAAATGAGCGACTACTGTAAGGGCTGCTCATATGACAAAAAAGCTCGCGTCGGCGAAGACGCCTGCCCTTTTAACTTTTTCTACTGGGACTTTCTCGACCGTCACCGAGAAAAGCTAAGGACTCAAGGGCGCATGAACTTCATTTTGAAAAACTTAGATAGAATGTCAGACGATGAACTGAACGAAATTCGTCAGCGGGCCAAGGACTGGCACAGTCAATCGTGACTACCCACGTATCATGAGAGCTGCGATATTCACGGGAATACTCACAGCCCTATTGTGGATGCTGATAGTCTATCCGCTTGCGACAACAGGAGAGATGACGCTAGATGAAATTGATGAGCTGATGATATTTATCGGCCTATGGAGTATTGTTATCTCCCCGCTTATTGAGATTATATTTGCCCTTACGCCTAAATTTGTTCGATATATTCGGCGCGATCGCTCAAACTAGCTAGCACTCTCATTCACCGGAAAACGATCAATCAAAAAAGCCGCCTGCCGCGCAGTACTTCTCACCTCATTAGAGAGATAAGGGACATGGGGAATTTGAGAGAGAATGTCTAAGGTGCGTCGTAAAATTCGAACAATATCACCCTCATCTAGGCTAGTGTTATCGACTAAATCGGCCCATTCTGTTTCTAGCGCCCATTGTTCTACAATCGCAATCAAATCCCACTCTAGCGCCACCGGAATTTGAATATCCTGTCGCCTTTGCTCCTGAAAAATGCGCCGTCTGAGCCCGCGCAGTCCAGCCAAGTGCATCTACAACCGGATTAGTCGGCTGAAAGCGAATCCAGGTGTCCGGGCGATTGTTCTCCATTAAAATGCCCGCACAAGCAGCGGCAAACTGTTGTGGCTCCAGCGCGTCAAATTCTCCTGAGGCAATCGCCAGACCCCAGCCACAGCTCATTCTCTCCTCGAATGGCCGCACACATTTGGCCCAAATCAGTTGGGCCATCGTCTGCCAAGCACTCAAAGTTCTCCAGCACCTGCATCAGGCCCACAAACTCCTGCCAATAGTGATGCGTCTGATCTTCATACTTTCGCGTGCGATCGCCTCTCTCTTCCTCAAGCCGTCGCAATCGCTTCTGCTGCTTCACCACCGCCTTCGGATTCTCTAGCTGCGCCACCGGATTTTGCGACAGCTTTTCCTGTACGGCCTCCGCCCTTTCTCGTTGCGCCTTAACCTCAGGTGCCTGTGCTTCAAACCCCAACACCTCAGGCATTTTAGCAAGCACCGCAGCCGTTTGTTCATCTCCTTTTTTGGAAGCGCCTGGCACCGCGTTTAAATCTGCTGGCGGCGTTAGCGCATCGGCCTCTTTCACTCTTTCAAGGTCGCTATGCATCATCACAATATCTTTGGCAGTCGCCACATACCAGCGGTTATCCTGACCTAAGCACACCAGATAGGGAAACTGACCTGGCCCCGGCAGCTTACTCACCAACAGCGAAGGCAAAGGAACAGATACCTTTACGTTTTTACCTTTAAGCGAAAGCACCGTGCCAGACATTGCAAAAGAAGCGGCTACCGGATCGCTTCCCAAGGTCTCTTCGGCCTGTTTCTGCAATATTTTCAGTAGCCTTTGTTCTTCTTTAAGCCAGCCACGCAGCTTTTCATATTCCGCGATCGCCTCATCATCCACATAAGCCAGCTGATCTTGCAGTACCGCAATCTCATGCTCCACCAGCTCAATCGCCTGCCGCTGCGGAGCCAAATGCAGCGTCGCCAAATACTGCCCAAAGCTACGCTCAATCAGCTCCTGCGCCTCCTCCACCGTATGGATTTGCAGCAGGTTTAGCACCATCCCATAGCTGGGCGTAAACTGACTCACCAGCGGATCGGGTGGCGAAAGCGCTAGCCGAGACGCCTCTTTTGCTCCCTCAAAGGGCGACTCCACCGTCACCACATGCCCCTCTTTATCCATCCCGCGTCGCCCAGCACGACCCGACATTTGCAAGAATTCAGACGCGTGTAGCAGCCGGTGTCCATCATCCGTTCGTTTAGAAAGGCTCGCAATTACCGTGGTTCGCGCAGGCATGTTGATTCCTGCCGCCAGTGTCTCAGTGGCAAACACTACTTTGATAAGTCCTGCTTGAAACAGCTGCTCTACCAGGCTCTTCCAGGCCGGAAGAATGCCCGCATGGTGAGCCGCAATTCCTTGGTACAGAGCATCTAGCTGATTGTCCCTCACCGCTTCAGGGTTACGATGTACGAAGTCATCAATACGACGCTTCAACAGCTCAGCCTCAGCTGCGGTCACTAGGCTCATATGTGCAACAGCTTGCACTGACTTGTCGCATCCTTTACGACTAAAAATAAAGTAGATAGCGGGCAGCATATCCCGTTGCTGAAGCCTACTAATAATGCCAGGTAAGGTCGCGCCTGCTGCTGGCTTCTTTTGTCCCCGCTGACGGCGCGGCGGCTTACGGTGGTTCTTCAACCGAGTATGAATGCTCGTTTTGTCTGGATTAAGGAGTGGGAAAATGCCCTTTTCGACCGCGAAGTGAAAATTCAGTGGCACCGGGCGAAAGTCTGAATAAATGAGGCGAGTAGGGCCGTGGACTTCGCTAATCCAGTCGGTGAGCTGTCCGCCATTGGCCACCGTTGCCGACAGGCCCACCAGCTGAACTTCGGGCGGGCAGTAGATAACAGACTCCTCCCACACGGTGCCGCGCTGCCGGTCGTTCATATAGTGGCACTCATCTAGCACGACGGCCTGCACGTCCCGTAAAGACGTTCCCACTTCTCCGATAGTGGTGCCGTAGAGCATGTTGCGGAAAATTTCGGTGGTCATGACAATCACTGAAGCGTCCCGGTTTACGGAATTATCGCCTGTAAGCAAGCCAACGTTTTCGTCACCAAAGGTGCGCCGGAAGTCTCGTAGCTTTTGGTTAGAAAGTGCCTTGAGTGGCGTGGTGTAAAACACGCGCTTGCCCATAGCTAAGGCCCGATGAATGGCGTATTCCCCAACAAGCGTTTTTCCCGAGCCTGTGGGCGCGCAGACGATGACTGATTCGCCCTGGTTGAGTGCGGCGATCGCCTCTAGCTGAAAGTCGTCTAACGGGAAGGGGAACAGGGTTTCAGGCGCTAGCACAAAGTCATCGGGTGTGGGTGAACCCTTCTATTGTGCCAGCACGCGTAAAAGTCGGCGCAAAGTCAGTAGAGATGCGATCGCGTCACCACCCTTTTATACATAGTCGATATGTATAGTTTCTAAACGACTTGGGGCAACGTAAGAGAGTCAAAAGCGAGAAAATCAGCGTCCTTACATGCGGCTACCCTACGTTAAAGCCCTGAGGGTAGATGTATAAAAACCGTTTTAGTCAGCCTAGCGTTTAATACAATCAGCCTTCCCATGAACCGAATCTCTATCCATCAGTTAATAGAACAGCAGGTCATTGAAACACCTCAGGCCGTAGCCGTTACGTTTCAAAATGACTCGCTCACCTACCAGGCACTGAACCAGCAAGCTAATCAGCTTGCTCATTATCTCAAATCACTTGGCGTTCAAACAGAGATGCTGGTGGGCGTGTGTATCGAACGCTCTATAGAAACGGTTGTTACTCTGCTAGGCATCTTAAAAGCAGGTGCTGCCTACGTTCCGTTAGATCCTACCTATCCCAGAGAGCGCTTAGCCGTCACTATTGAAGACGCGCAGCTTCCATTTGTGATTACGCAACAGCATTTAGTTAACGTTATTCCCGAGAACAAAGCCGAAGTTATACTCATCGAGCAAGCCGCACAAGCCATTGACCAGCAGCCTAAAGAAAACCTCAATGTTGAGGTTTTCGAGCATAATCTCGCTTACGTCTTATATACCTCTGGCTCAACAGGAAGACCCAAAGGCGTAGCTATTGAACACCGCAATACGCTTGCCCTCATCGAATGGGCCAGCCAAACATATACCGCTCATCAGCTAAAAGGCGTGCTGGCGTCTACGTCACTCTGCTTTGATCTGTCCATCTTCGAAGTCTTCGTTACCTTAAGCTGTGGCGGAAAAGTTATTGTTGTTGAAAACGCACTAGATGTTCCTAACTTAGTTTCCCCAACAGATGTCACACTCATCAACACGGTTCCATCTGCTATCAATGAGCTACTAAGGCTCAACTGCATACCGCCCTCAGTACAAACCATCAACTTAGCTGGCGAGCCTCTGCAAAACGCGCTAGTGCAACAGCTCTATCAACTGGGCCATGTAGACAAGGTTTATAACCTATACGGCCCCTCAGAAGACACCACATACTCTACAACATTCCTAGTGCCTCGTGGCTCGAACAACATTCCCTCTATTGGCAAACCTATATCCAATACCAAGATATATCTTCTAGATGCTGAAATGAACCTAGTTCCCACTGGAACAGAAGGCGAAATTCATATCAGCGGCCCAGGATTAGCAAGAGGATATCTCAACCGCCCTGAGCTAACCGCTCAAAAATTTATTACCTGCCCCTTTCCACAAGACGACTCTCAAATAGAATCTCGCCTCTATAAAACCGGAGATCTAGCCGCTTCCGATAGCGATGGAAACCTGAAGTTTTTTGGCCGAATCGATAACCAGGTAAAGATTCGTGGTTTCCGAATTGAATTGGGAGAGATAGAGTCTTGCTTGCTAGAACATTACGCTGTCAGTCAGGTGGTGGTCGTCGCCAGAGAAGGCGTATCTGGTAGTAAAAGCGTTATTGCCTACATTGTCCCCAAAAAACTGTTGCAACAGCAGCACACGCTAACTCGAAACACGCTATCACGGGTTCTAAGAGCTTTCCTAGGGCAAAAGCTGCCCGACTACATGGTGCCTTCAGCCTTTATTTTATTAGACCAGCTACCGCTAACGCTTAACGGAAAAATTGATAGGCGTGCCCTACCCGTTCCTTCCGTAACACACTCAAAAACAGGAAGATACGTAGCGCCGAAAACATCTATCGAAAGAAAGCTTGCCAAAATTTGGGGAGACATCCTAGAAGTTGAGGTAGATAAGATAGGCGTTCGTGATAGTTTTGAAGAGTTTGGAGGCAACTCATTACTCTCTGTTCGTGTGGTTTCAGAAGTCAACGAAAAGCTTAGAGCTAAAATTTCTCTTAACGATTTTTTAGAAGCGCCTGAGATAGAAGAATTTTCGAAGAAAGTAGAAGCTGTCCTCAGTGGCAGCACTATCCCTACGGTGTCTGATGATAATATAGATAGCGACGCTTTCTTAAACTGCAACATTTTTCCGCAAAAAAGCATGAGTGAGTCTGTTCCTGAGCTTCTATTAACAGGGGCCAGCGGATTTTTAGGGACGTTTCTACTAAGTGACCTACTTACTCAGACCCGAGCAGATGTGCACTGTTTGGTTAGGGCCTCTAGCGTAGAAGAGGGCAGAGCAAAGCTGCAAAACCAGCTCAAGCAGCACAACCTGTGGAAAGAAGATCTAGCCGACAGAATTTTTCCAGTCATTGGTGATTTGAGCCTGCCCAGGCTAGGGCTAACAGAGAAAAGATTCTGTCGGCTTTCTGAAAAGATTGACGCTATTTACCACTGTGGAGCTTGGGTAAATGTCATCTATCCATACTCAGCCCTTAAAGCCGCAAATGTTAAAGGTACAGAAGAAATTCTGAAGATGGCTTGTCAAGGTCAGATCAAGCCAGTTCATTTCATCTCAACGGTAGATGTCTATCCCTTTGTACAAGAAACAGGGCTCAGAGCAGTCAGCGAAAAAGATGCTATCGGGCCTGGGAATCAACTCTATAGCGGCTATGCTCAGAGTAAGTATGTTGCTGAGAAGCTAGTGATCGCAGCAGGAGAAAGAGGGCTGCCAGTCTCTATTTATCGACCTAGCAATATTCTTGGGTCTTATAAAGCCAGCACTTTTCCAATAGATTCTTTTGTCATAAAAATGCTGCAAGGCTGCCTACACATGAAAGCAGCACCAGAAATTGAGGCTCTGCTGAATATTGTCCCAGTTGACTATGTTAGTCGGGCAGTGGTGACCCTCTCACAGCAGCAAGCATCGCTAGGCCAGTCAATGAATATCATTAATCCCCAGTCAATCTACTGGAGCGACTTATTAGAAACGGCGACTGATGCAGGCTATCCAGTCAAGCGCCTCGCTTATGAATCTTGGTATGCAGATTTACTCAAGGTTGAAAGCCAAACCACAAACAATATGCTGGTGCCACTAGCGGCTCTTTTCTCCAACCGCCAATTTATTCAAAAGTCACTGGGCGCTTTTGACCTTACGTGTGGCAGTACCCAGCAAAGGCTTTCAGCTCAGGGTGTTTCATGTCCTTCTGTAGAACCGCAGTTTATAAAAGCATGCATAGCAGACTTGGAGCGTCAGCAGCTTTTGAAAGCTCTACCTGCCACTCGAGAGCAAGCGGTAACTGCTTAAAGTCATAAATAGTTCATTTAAACGGCGCTATCAAAACGGCTGAAGGCATTTGCTTTCAGCCGTTTTACGAGTGGCTGGCACCCGATCTACTAATTCACCGATCAAAATAAAGAAAAGTCGAAATGCACATATTAGATATTGGGTATTCTGTGCTTGATAACGGCACATGGAATTGACTCATGCAGGCTCAATCGACGTCATATCCCGAAGAGGAGTCCCGGGGCAAAATAAAGCAGTCGCTTACGCGACAGACTTTATATAAAACAGCACTTAGCATAGGTGTTGTGATTGTCGCTTCTACAGGCGTCGGCTATTTTCAGCTAATGTCTCGAATTACAGCGGATACGCTGGATCAGCTTGAAAACTACGTCCAGCTAAGGGCGCAAAGAGAGCGCTCTGTTTTCAGACTAGCCGAAGATAACCATACGCTGTTAAAAGCAAGCTTGTTGGAGAAACTAGCAGAAAATGAGTCTATAGATCCTAACGCAGACTTTGACTGGCTGTTCGAGGCTTTTGAAGATGGAACAACTCGAAACTATCCTGATGGATTCGAGGTAAAAACAACGCCAGGTCTTTTTCTGGGGGGAAACGTTGATGTAGACACAGACATGAAACGTCGTGTCTTAACATATTTTGACCTGTTGAAAGCCTATGGACCTGCATGGCAAAATCGTTTTGTAAATACGTATATGCAAATTCCAGAGAATGGAATTGTAATTTACATGCCGACATATTCTTGGGCGGAGAATGCGCCTTCTGATGTGTCTTTTCGAGTAACGGATGATGAGTCTTTCTATATTACAAATATTGAGAACAATCCCCAGAGAGAGACCGTTTGGACGGGGATTTATTACGACCAGGTTGCAAAAGCCTGGATGGCCTCTGGCGTCACACCTGTTGATGTGGAAGGCAAGCACATTGCGACTTTGGGTCACGATATTTTGATTGACGAGCTGCGATCGCGCACTATTAAAGAAACGCTAGAGGGCACCTACAATATGATTTTTCGCTCAGATGGGCGACTAGTTGCCCATCCAGAGCTGATTGAAGAAATACAGAATGGCAACGGACAGTTTTCGATTGCCCAGTCGGGAGATCCAAATCTTCGCAGAATCTTTGAGCTAGTCACTCAACGCAGCGAAGGCAAAGTTATTATCGATAACTCTAAAGGTGACGAATATCTAGCAGCTACGGCCATTGAGGAACCAGGCTGGCATTTAGTGACGGTTTTTCCTAAGGCGCTAGTCAAAAAAGAAGCGATCGCCTCTGCTAGAATTCTTTTGATTTTAGGCCTATCAGCACTGCTTGTGGAGATCGTCTTAATCTACTTGATTTTAGAAAAGCAGATCTCTTCTCCACTCATTAAGTTAATGGAAGCAACTGAGAATATCTCAACAGGAGATATGGACGTTGAAGTAGATGTGACGCGGCAAGACGAGCTAGGTAGGCTAGCCTACCTGTTCAACCAGATGGCACAGCAGTTAAGAGAATCTTTCAATAAGCTTGCGAAAACCAATGTGGAGCTAGAGTTAAGAGTCAGCGAACGAACCGCTGAACTCTCTGAGGCGAAAGAATCTGCTGAAGTCGCAAATACCGCTAAAAGTGAGTTCTTGGCAAACATGAGCCATGAGCTGCGAACGCCACTAAACGGGATTTTAGGCTATGCGCAAATTTTAGAGCGATCGCCGACTCTAGACAAAAAGGAAAAGAAAGGCGTTGGCATCATCAACCAGTGCGGAGCCCATCTACTAACGCTAATTAACGACATTTTAGATCTCTCTAAAATTGAAGCTCAAAAGATGGTGTTACAGCCCACTGAATTTCATTTTCCTTCGTTTATGCAGGGGATAACAGAGATCTGTCGCATCAAGGCTGAGCAAAAGGGCGTCGATTTTATCTATGAAACTGACGGCGACATGCCAACAGGAGTGACGACAGATGAAAAGCGCCTGCGGCAGGTGCTAATCAATCTGTTGAGTAATGCCATTAAGTTTACAGACGATGGCACCGTGAAGATGATTGTTAAAACTCAGCCAGGCTTGGATACGTCATCGGCAAACTCAGAATCATCAGCCCAGCAGCCGTTTTATCGAATGAGATTTCAGGTGACAGACACAGGCGTTGGGATGAATGAAGACCAGCTGGCTAAAATATTCTTGCCATTTGAGCAGGTTGGCGAAGTTCATAAGCAGTCTGAGGGAACAGGACTTGGGCTCACCATTACCCACAATATCATTGGCATGATGGACAGCACGTTAGAGGTGCAAAGCGAACCGGGTAAAGGCAGCATATTCTGGTTTGACATTGATGTTGTTGTCGCTACAGATTGGGCTAGCGCCGCAGTTAGCTCTCAAAAAGGAAGAATTATCGGCTATGAAGGGACTCCTCGTCAGCTGCTTGTAGTAGATGACCGTTGGGAAAACCTATCTGTACTAGTCAATCTCTTAGAGCCTCTAGGCTTTACTGTTTTAGAGGCAGACAACGGCCAGACAGGACTAGAGAAGGCGGTAAAACATCGTCCCGACTTAATCATCTCAGATATTGCAATGCCTATAAAAGATGGCTACGAGATGATTAGCGACATCCGAAACCTAGAAGATAACGCCGTGAACTCTATTCCTATTGTTGTGTCTTCTGCTAGTGTGTTCGCATCTGATCAGCACGAAAGCTTTGAAGCCGGCGCAAACGAGTTTTTGCCCAAGCCGATTCAGTCTCGCAGCTTACTAGCAGCGTTAAAACAGCTGCTCAACTTAGAATGGCGCTACGAAGTACCTGAACAAGTACAGCCAATAGAAACGACAGCACCTGACAAGTCAGCAGACACCTGCGCTATTCCATCTATAGATACGCTGGAATCGCTGTACGATTTTGCCAGACGAGGGTTAGTCAATGATTTGACTCAAGCACTGGAGAAACTAGCCCTTGAAGAAAACCAATACGCTGAGTTTGTTCATCAGCTGCTAGAAATGGCAAAGAAGTTTAGGCTTAGAGAAATGCGCGAACTACTAGAGCAGCACATAAAGTCAGCACAAGACACAAACTAGCAATACTGCCGTCTTCAACTACGCTGCTAGCTACGACCATAAGTCCTTTACTATGTTTACAACAAACCTACTTTTAACATGAAGTCAGCAGAATCAAAGGGTATTTTAGTTGTTGATGATAACCCGACCAATCTAGAAGTTCTTTCAGAGTCTTTAATTCAAGCTGGATTTCAAGTAGCGGTTGCAATCGATGGAGAAAGCGCTCTAGAGCAGGTAGTATACCATCGACCAGAGCTAATCTTACTGGATGTGATGATGCCCGGAATTGATGGATTTGAAACTTGTCAGCGGCTAAAAGAAAACCCAGAGACCTATGATATCCCGGTCATTTTCATGACGGCACTTTCAGATACCCAACACAAAGTTAGGGGGCTGTCTTTGGGCGCTGTCGATTACATCACCAAACCTTTCCAACAGGAAGAGGTCATAGCTAGAGTCAGGATTCATCTGAAAGTACAAAATTTAGCCAGAACGCTACAAACCCAAAACGCCATATTAAAAGAAGAGGTTAGCCGTAGAGAACAAACAGAAACAAAGCTACTGACCGCCAATACCGCGCTTGAGTGTCTCAATAAGGATCTCGAGCGGCGCGTTTCTGAGCGAACCCAGGCACTTTCGACAACGCTAAAGAACCTACAGCAGGCTCAAGTCAAACTCATTCAGCAGGAGAAGATGTCAGCGCTAGGACAGATGGTTGCAGGCGTAGCTCATGAGATTAACAATCCAATAAACTTTATTCATGGCAATGTTACTTATGCTAGCGAATACACGACTAGCTTATTGAATTTAGTCCATCTGTACAGAAAACATTATCCTAGCCCTGAGTCTGAAATTCGCGACGAGCTAGAAAAAGTCGATGTTGACTTTATCACATCAGACTTCCCCAAAATTATTGGATCGATGGCAGTCGGAACCGATCGTATTCGCGACATCGTTTTAAGCCTGCGGATTTTTTCTCGTTTGGATGAAGCAGACGTTAAGGACGTTAACCTTCACGAAGGTATCGATAGTACGCTGCTGATATTGAACAGCCGGCTAAAGGGGAGCAACGTTTTACCTCCGATCGCTATAGAAAAAGAGTATGGCGACCTGCCTAATATTCGGTGCTATCCAGGGCAGCTGAATCAGGTTTTCATGAATATTTTGAGCAATGCAATCGATGCCTTAGAGAGTAAAGCCGAAGAACGCAGCGACTGGCAGCCTAGAATTTTAGTTCGCACAGCTCTTGTGGAAAAAGATAGCGTTAATATTCAAATTATTGATAACGGCCCGGGTATTCCGATGAAACTAAGAGAACGGATTTTTGATCCGTTTTTCACCACTAAACCTGTCGGAAAAGGGACAGGCTTAGGCATGTCTATTAGCCACGGAATTATTACCGAAAAACATCACGGCAAGCTGGCCTTTTCTGCGGCTGAGCCTGAAGGAACTTGTTTTACCATGACGATTCCAACGTTCCAAAATGTGCCTGACTAGGGCCTAAGCCTTGTAGAGTGCATTATTGATAATTAAGACAAAGCGCAATACGGTTAGCTTTGTAGATGCGTATCTAAAGAAATATCTGCATTCATTAGTCTGGAAATAGGGCAGTTTTCTTTTGCACTGTTTGCTGCTTTTTCAAATGCGTCTTTATCGCCACTAGGCAGCTTTGCCGTAATATCTAAGTGAATTTGAGACACTTCAGGCGCGTTGCCTTCTGTACTTAGCGTAACCGTTGCCACCGTTTCTAGACGCTCAGGCGTAATGCCAGCACTGCCTAGCTCATCGGCTGTTGCCATCGTGAAGCAGGCAGCATGTGCAGCGGCAATGAGTTCTTCAGGGTTAGTACCCGGATTCTCTTCAAACCGGGTGCCGTAGGTGTACACCGAGCTTTTTAGCACGCCGCTTTCTGTTGTAATTTCGCCTTTACCTTCTTTGGCACTGCCCTGCCATACAACGGTTGATTTGCTGTCCATAATTTACGCGCCCTGCGGCTACTATTTTTGTATTTTTCTGTTCTAATCACCTCGTATTGAACCAGAAAACCTCTAGCGAACTATCCTTCATCAGGGTGATTTCCTCAGGTTTACTTTCAGGCATCACACGATTGCCATACCCTCGTCACGCCGTTGTCAAACCGCCTGCTTATATTGAGCGTAGTCGTCGCTTACTTTGACAATTCTTATGACATCTCATCACGCCTCTCCTGCCGAAAATCGTTCTTTTGCTAAGGCTGGCAAACGCGCGATCGCCTCTTTAGCCCTAGTTATGCTAGGTGCAGGTGCCGCCACTGCCGGGTCTTACTATATCGGTGAGTCTGCCGACCAGTCCGAGCCTGTTGCCGTCGCTCAAAATGCTTATCAAACAGAGCCTGTGAGTCTGTCGCTACCGACAGAAGCTAGCTCTGTTGCTGAAGTAGTCCAGGCAGTCGGCCCTGCGGTTGTTCGCATTAACGCATCGCGCACGGTTTCAAGTGGCGCTACTGAAATGCCTGAAGAGTTTCGCAGATTCTTTGGCAACAGAATGCCGTCTCAAATGCCACGAGAAAGAACCGAGAGCGGCGTGGGCTCAGGTTTTATTGTTAGCGAAGATGGTCGCATTCTCACCAATGCTCACGTGGTAGAAGGTGCAGATACGGTACAGGTGACGCTCAAGGACGGCCGTACCTTTGAAGGAAAGGTACTCGGCAGCGATCCGCTAACCGATGTGGCGGTGATCGACTTGGAAGCAAACAACTTGCCGACAATCTCTATTAGTAGTGCTGAGCTAATGCCTGGGGAAGCCGCGATCGCAATCGGCAATCCGCTCGGCCTAGACAACACGGTCACGGTCGGCATCGTCAGCGCCACCGGGCGAACCAGTGGGCAAGTCGGCATTCCCGACAAGCGCGTGGACTTCATCCAAACAGACGCCGCCATTAACCCCGGCAACTCTGGCGGGCCGCTACTGAATGCTAAGGGCGAAGTGATTGGTATGAATACCGCGATTATTAGCGGCGCGCAAGGGCTTGGGTTTGCTATTCCGATTGATTCAGTGCAGCGAATCTCTGAGCAGCTGGTGGCAACTGGAACGGTAGAGCATCCTTTCATCGGCATTCAGATGATCAACCTCACGCCGGAGGTGCGCAACTCAATTAATGAAGATCCGAACCGAGGCTTTCAGGTAGCGGCCGATAGCGGGGTGCTGGTCGCTAGTGTGGTGCCCGGTTCGCCTGCGGCTAAGGCAGGATTACGAGCGGGTGACGTGGTGAGCCAGGTGAATGGAGAGGCGATCGCAACTGGCAAAGACGTTCAAAGTGCGGTGGAAGCAAACGGTCTTAAGCGTCAGCTACGGCTAGAAATAGATAGGCAGGGTAATGCTCAGCAGTTCTCACTTCGCCCTGAACCACTGCCTGCTCAAGGCTAGAAATAGCGGCTCGACAAGCCTCTACAGCGACATAGCTTAAAAGAAACGTTCCATTGACGCTATGCCGATTTCTGCTGTCATACATTTGTGCACATCGGTGCCGATGGAGGCATTCTGATTGGGATATAAAGCTTATAAAGCTTAACTTGGAAAATCCTAAAGTCAGCACAATGGCAGCAGAACACCCTACTGTTCACTTCCCTAACAGCACCTATCTGCCGGTTGCTATCGATAGCGACCGGCCACTTTCTATAGCCCTTACTCTCCAAAACTCGCCTATTCTCTTCGGCTGTCGCACGGGTATTTGCGGCACGTGCCTTGTCTCGGCCGCAGGCAACCTTGCAGCACCCACACCTGAAGAACAAGAAGTTCTCGACATCTTAGCGCCCAAGGCTCCCACCGCTCGTCTCGCCTGTCAAATACAGCTTACTGGCGATTGTTCACTGACGCCGCTTAAGCCATGAACTTTTCAAACTTCTGGTATGTGGTTGCGCTGAGTGAGCAGCTAACAGCAACCTCCGTTTTATCGCGAACGGTACTGGATGAGTGGCTGGTAGTGTTTCGCGATCGCCAAGGAAAACCCGTCGCCCTACAAGACAGATGCCTGCACCGCAACAGCCGCCTTTCAGCAGGCAAAGTCTGTGCAGGCAACATCCAATGCCCCTACCACGGCTGGCAGTACGACAAAAACGGATGCGTCGTCACCGTTCCTGCTGAAGGCTCCACTCAAAATAGCGGCTCCAAAATATCGCGCCGAGCTATCAGCTACCGCACCAAAGAACAAGACGGCTACATTTACGCCTGCCTGGGCGAACCCGCAGTCGAACCTTTTGTAATGCCGCACTATCAGTTACCCGGCTGGTCAACCATAAGAGTCATCAATCGCTTTCAAAACACCGTCACCAACTGCGCCGAAAACTTCATCGACATTCCTCACACCGCCTCAGTCCATCCCGGCATCTTCCGCAAAACGAAGCAGCAACAGCTCCAGATGATAGTAGAGCGCAGTAAAGGCACAGTCACAGCCACTTATTGCAAAGAAACCGATAACCTGGGCTGGTTTGGCTGGTTTTTAAACCCAGAAGGAAAAGAGATTGTTCATATCGACCGCTTTTTGATGCCCAACGTCACCAGCGTAGAATACGACATGGGCCAAAGCACGCATCGACCACGCCGCTGCTTCATCACCAGCCAATCAATTCCTGAAACCGACACCTCTACGCTTGTCTATACAGACGTGACTTTCAACTACGGAATATGGAACCGTATCGCCCGTCCGTTTGTCCGCTGGACGGCGCAAAAAATTATTAATCAAGACATTGTTGCGCTAAACCGACAGCAAGAAACAATTAATAAATACGGTGAACACTTCGCCCACACTCCAGCCGACACTATCCACATATTTGTTGAATCTATCCGCACCGCCCTAGCCCAAAACAAAGATCCGCATCAGCTCCCTGACAAATCTGCTGAAGTCACCTTCTGGGTATGACCGATGACAATCTTTGACACGCCTATTCTGCTCACCTTTTGGCTGCTCATCGCCATGAACCTAAAGCGACCCAAAGCTTTGCAGCAGCTACGTTACAAGCCTAAAGCCGATTGGATTTTAGATGTCTGCGGTCTCATCGTTCAAGGCATTGTTATTCCAGCGTTACAGGTTGGGCTGCTATATCAAGGCCTCCACTGGCTATGGCCTCAAGCCGCCAATAGCCTGACAATCTCTCCTGTTCTCTCTTTTTTAGTGTGCGTAGTCCTTATAGACTATGGCTATTACTGGAATCATCGGTGGCTACACGCTTACGGCTGGGCTATTCATCAGGTGCATCACACCGTCACCCATTTAGACGTACTCGGCACCTCTCGCAATAGCCTGTGGAGCAGCTTGTTTATTCTGTATCTATGGATTCATGCACTTATGCTGTATCTGCTAAAAGATCCTAATGGCTACCTGTGGGGCATTAGCCTAACCGCTATGCTCGACCTGTGGCGGCACTCCCAGCTAGGGCCAGAAGCCAATGGCTGGCTTTATTCTCTCCTATCGCCCTGGCTAACGCTGCCACAGGATCACGCGATCCACCATTCTAAGCAAATGCACACCTACAACTTCGGAGCTAATTTAAAGCTATGGGATCGGCTGCACGGCACGGCAAAAACAGCAACAGGTGATGTTAGCAAACTGGGTATTAAAACATCATTAAACCTGTGGCAAAAGCTGTTATATCCCTTTGAACTATTATGACGTGGCTCAGCAGACTGCTCTCCCTTTTTCCTAGTTTGATCATCGGACTCTCAGGAGTATCGGCGTTATGGCTGTTTGTCGCAAGTAGCTGGGCAGAAGCCTTAGGGCGTCTATTTCTGTTGTGCTTTGTTCTATACGGCTTGCCTTTACTAGGCTATCGATTGCACAGCAGATTTTATCCTGTGACGGAGGGAATAAGCTACTTACAGGGCAGTGAGTATTCTCCCTGGTGGGGCAGTCATCAAATTCAGCTTATCTATATTGCTTTTCCTGCGCTTGAAACATTGTTGCGACTTATGCCAGGAATGTTCTCCTTTTGGCTGCGAATGTGGGGTTCTGATATTGGGCAGCAGGTGTACTGGGCACCGGGACTAGAGATTGCCGATCGGGGACTTTTGACGGTAGGCGATCGCGCCATCATCGGCCATCGCGTCGGCCTATACGCTCACGTCATCAAACCCAAACGCAAAGACCTCCTTCTCTACATAAAACGCATCCACATTGGCGAAAATGCCTTCATCGGCTCAGCCTCTCGCCTCGGCCCCGGCGTTGCGATCGCCCCCAACACTTCCCTACCCGTCACCACAGACCTTTTCCCCAATCAACAAAGCAATCCGCCCACCACAGACCCATGCGAGAATTCTTCACCCGCACCTGGATAAAGACCTTTGGCTACCTCCTAGCACCTGCCTCAAAACGATTCCATACGGCACTAGCAAATCCTGAACAGGCTCAGAAGCAGGTTCAGCAACATCTAGTTCAACAGCTAAAAAACTGCGAATATGGGCATCAATTCAACATTCGTAGCAGCGCAGACTGGCACAGGCTGCCTATTGTTGACTATGCCGATTTACAGCCACAGATTGCCGTTTCCACTCAAAAGGAGAGCCCACTAACGCCAGAACCTATCCTGTTTTATGAACCCACTTCAGGCAGCAGCGGCCCTATAAAACGAGTTCCCTACACGCGTTCCCTACGCCGCTCGTTCAATCACCTATTCTGCGTATGGGCGCATGACTTAATCGCTCACGGGCCGACCTTTTCAAAAGGAAAGCTCTATTTTTCTATCTCTCCAAGCTTTAGCGATAAAGGAGCAGAAGGGACAACTGATGACGCCGACTATTTAGATCCTTGGCTACGCTGGCTGCTGAAGCCGTTTTTAGTAATCGCGCCCGTGTCGAAATCTCCTGAAGTCTTTAAGGAGAATCTTGCAAAGACACTGTTGCAGGCTGAGAATTTAGAGATTATTTCTATTTGGAGTCCGAGCTTTTTAACAGCTCAGCTAGATTATATTTTCGCTAATAGAGAGAGACTGGCAGGGGATTTGTCGGAGGAGCGATCGCACCTTCTCCTCCAATCTAAAATCCCTTGGGCCAAACTATGGCCTCACCTCAAGCTCATTTCCTGTTGGGACAGCATGACCGCTGCTGATGGTGCCAACGGATTGCGTCAATACTTTCCTGACGTTCTTACTCAGGGCAAAGGATTACTTGCGACTGAAGCACCCATGACCGTTCCACTGGTGGCAGCAAAAGGTCAGGTACCGCTGCTAGACGAGATTTTCTTTGAATTTGAGAGCCTAGAGGGTAATATCTATAGGCTGCATGAGCTATTAGTGGGAGAAACTTACGAGATAATTATTTCTCAAAAGGGAGGCTTGTATCGATATCGAATGGGCGATCGCGTTCAAGTTACTCACCACTATCTGAAAACGCCCTGTTTAAAGTTTGTGGGGCGAGGCAAAGACGTGAGCGATCTTGTCGGTGAAAAACTACATGTTCAGTTCGTCAGTAGTGCGATTGGCCAGCTGAATATTTCAGAAGCAACGTTTCAGTGCCTATTGCCAATACGAGAACCTACAGCGCACTATGTGCTGCTATTGGATTTCACAGAAAAGAGCTTGCAGGTAATAGCACAACAGTTAGAACATGAACTCTGCAAGTCGTATCACTATCGGCTAGCCAGACAGCTAGGGCAGCTTGCACCCGTTCGTGCGATCGCCTCAGTCACCATTATCGAACAGCTCTCAGCCCAAAAAGCTAAGTCTGGACAGCGCTGGGGCGACATCAAACACACACTGCTAGAAACAGCGGCTAGCAATTTATCGTGGCTCAACGAAATAGGCACATAACAAATATGTTACTATTTGAGAATGACGTGGACTATAGAATATCCGTACGAAGACGTTGAGGATTTCATTATTGAGCTACCTCCTGGCATAAGTGGTCGATACGTCCGCGTTACGGCGCTCATGTTAGAATTTGGCGGTAACCTTGGGCTTCCGCATACAAAAGCAATGTCCGATGGGCTCTTTGAACTACGTGTTAGGGGGAAAGAGGGTATTGTCAGAGTGTTTTACTGCACTCTCGTGGATAAGCGCATAGTGATGTTGCATGGATTTGTGAAAAAGTCTCGGAAGACACCAAGTAAAGACTTACGTATTGCCAAGCGTCGATTGAGAGAGGTGAAAAACAATGAAGCATGACGAATTAGTCGCTAAGCTTTTGTCCAATGCAGGAACAAAAGCAGCTTACGATAGCATGGAGCCAGAGTTTGCTCTGCTACGACAAATGCTAGCGGCAAGACAGAGCGCTGGCCTTACACAAGCAGAAGTCGCTGAGCGGATGGGGACAAAAGCACCTGCGGTGACTCGCTTAGAATCGTCCTTGGGAAGTAGAAAACATTCTCCTTCACTATCGACATTACAAAAATACGCCCAAGCCGTAGGCTGCGAGCTACAAATAAACTTTGTGCGACCGGCCAAGAAGAATGAGGGTACGTGCGCGCCGTCGCAATCATAAAATGCGAGTAAGCGAATTCAAGAGAGTCCAGTACATTGGTTATTGCGATACGTCTTCAAGTGAGTAGGGAAACTTTTATGCAGCTGCAAGCAGGCCTTTGCTCTCATGAAGTATTCTCACCATCAAAAAACGCATAAGCCAGCATACTCTTCTTCTCTGCTTCGACTTGGCGGTATGGCGTTGGTCATCATGGTTGCAGCTGAATATAGAGGTGATCTCTTTGCCGTGTTAAGCACATCTGCTCCGAAGCCGGCGTGTCAGATCAAAGGTAATATTTCAATTAGCTCTGGACGAAAGCTGTACCATTTACCGGGCATGGAAGACTATGAAAAAACCAATATCCAGCCTGATCATGGAGAGCGATGGTTTTGTACGGAGAATGAGGCGATCGCTAACGGCTGGACTAAAGCACCTAACTAGCTTCAGACAAGACTTTCATCGTCAGTCAAATAGATATGTACGCAATTTTTAAGCTGTATCAAAAATTTCAAAAGAATAGTGGCTTCACGTATTTTTCTATAAGCCGGCAATCATCGAGCCTGAGTAGGGTAGGTTATGTCATCACCTTAAATCAGGAAAAATTGATGGGACGTAGAAGAAGACCTAACCTAATTACGACGATTGGCCTTTACACAGGCGGCGTTCTCCTTGTCATCTTTGCCGCGCTTTTGTTGCTTCAGGCAACTGGCCTCATTCCTGGCGTTTCAAACACAGTTTACTTAGCACTTGTCTTACTAGCTGTTGGCTGCGGGCTTCTGTACGGAATTGGTAGCCGCGCATAGTCCGAACATGCTTCTCTCATTCAAATGGCGTTGCTGTTATACAGCAACGCCATTTGACTAAAAACTCAGGTTTATGGCAGCTCGGTAGTGCCCATGAGATAGCGATCGCACTCTCGCGCAACCCCTCTGCCTTCATTAATCGCCCACACAATCAAACTCTGACCTCGACGACAATCCCCAGCAGCAAACACACCCGGCTTATTTGTCGTAAACTCCTCGTGCTCAGCTTTAATATTGCTCCGCTCAGTTTTCTCCAGACCCAGCGCATCTAGCAGAGGAGTCTCAGGCCCCAAAAAGCCCATCGCCAACAGAACAACTTGAGCTGGAATTCTCTTTTCACTTCCCGGTACATGGTTTGGTGTAAAGCGACCGTTCTCATCACGAACCCAGTCCACTTCTACCGTATGCACAGCGGCTACATTGCCATTACCATCATCTTCAAACTTAGTGGCTGTCGTCACATAGCCCCGAGGATCTTCCCCAAAGAGCGCCTTTGCCTCCTCTTGGCCGTAGTCTAAACGATAGATTTTGGGCCACTCTGGCCAAGGATTTGCAGGTGATCGCTCTTCCGGAGGCTTAGGCATAATCTCCAGCTGATTGACGCTCTTACAGCCGTGACGAACAGAAGTGGCTACACAGTCTGTGCCGGTATCACCACCGCCAATAATAACCACATCCTTACCCGCCGCTGAAATATAGTCATCTCCAGGCGTCCCGTCCAATACGGCCTTAGTATTCGCGGTTAAAAACTCCATCGCGAAGTTAATTCCTTTCAGATCTCTGCCTTCGATTGGCAAATCGCGAGGCCGCGTAGAACCTGTGCATAAAATGACAGAATCGTAGTCATTCAACAGCTTTTCAGCCGGTAAGTCTTTGCCAACTTCGGTGTCGCACACAAAGGTGATACCTTCAGCTTCTAACACGTCGAGCCGACGACGAACAATGTCGTTTTTGTCGAGCTTCATATTAGGAATGCCGTAGGTAAGCAGGCCACCAGGGCGGTTCGCTCGCTCAAAAACGGTAACCCAATGGCCCGCTTTGTTGAGCTGATCGGCAGCGGCAAGGCCAGCGGGGCCAGAGCCCACAACAGCGACTTTCTTGCCAGTTCGCTTACCCGGTAGCTGAGGCGTAATCCAGCCTTCTTCCCAGCCCTTTTCGATAATGGAATACTCGATATTTTTGATGGTTACAGGTGGGCTGGTGATGCCGAGCACACAGGAACCTTCGCAGGGTGCGGGGCAAACGCGACCTGTAAATTCGGGGAAGTTGTTGGTTTTATGCAGACGATCTAGAGCTTCGCGCCAGAGGCCTCTGTATATCAGGTCATTCCAATCAGGAATGAGGTTGTTGACAGGGCAGCCGCTGGCCATGCCGCTGATCATAGAGCCGGTATGGCAAAAGGGTGTGCCGCAGTCCATGCAGCGAGCGCCTTGGGTTTGCAGCGCTTCGTCTGGCATCGGAAGATGGAACTCGTCCCAGTTACGGATGCGGTCTTTAGGCGAAGATTCGGCAGGTGCTTCGCGGAGGTAGTCAATAAAGCCGGTTGGTTTTCCCATGAGTTTGCGTGTTGAGGTGTGAGGTTTGAGATATCAGAAATGGAGGTTTCCCCTCTCGGAAGGGGGTAGGGGGTAGATTCTTAGGCCGTTTGAAGTTGTCGAACCCACCCCGCCTTGCAGGCACCCCTCCGAGGAGGGGATTTACTTTAGACTGTGTGGCGAGAGATTTAGCCGCCACTGACGCGGGCGATGTCGCGCGCGTTTTCTTCAAAGGCGGCTGACATGGCTTCGTCGTTACTAAGGCCATCAGCCAGCGCTTTTTGAATGTGTTGCAATACTCGCTTGTAGTCGCGTGGCATCACTTTCACAAACTTAGGCAAGGTGGCATCCCAGCTGTCGAGAACAGATTTGGCTTTGTTGCTGCCAGTGTAGTCAGCGTGCTTCTGAATAATATCTCGCAGCTCCTGATTCTCGCCAGCGGTTTCAACGCGCTCTAGGCCGACCATTTCAGTGTTGCAGCGGCTAGCAAAATCACCGGCTTCATCCAGCACGTAAGCGACGCCGCCGCTCATGCCAGCGGCAAAGTTACGGCCCGTGATGCCTAAAATGATGGCCTTACCACCCGTCATATATTCGCAGCCATGGTCACCGATGCCTTCAACAACAGCCGTGGCCCCCGAGTTACGAACGCAGAACCGCTCGCCTGCCATGCCGTTGACGTAGGCTTCACCGCCAGTTGCACCATACAGCGCAACGTTGCCCGCAATAATGTTCTCTGCGGCGACAAGCGTGGAGGCTTTTGCCGGATAAAGAACAATCTTGCCGCCGCTGAGGCCTTTGCCCAAATAGTCGTTGGTATCGCCTTCTAGTTCTAAGGTCATGCCTTTGGGCATAAAGGCTCCAAAGCTTTGACCAGCGGTGCCTTCAAAGTGAAGCTGCACGGTGTCTTCAGGGAGACCCGCTTCGTGGTTTTTGGTGATTTCGTTGCCGACAATCGTGCCGACTACGCGGTTGATGTTGCGAATAGGCAAGCTGGCCTTCACCTTTTCACCGTTCTCAATCGCTGGCTTACAAATGTCCAACAGCTTTGTGATGTCCATTGACTTATCTAAGCCGTGATCTTGTGATTCGGTGCAGTAGCGACCAATTTCGGGGCCAACGTCAGGCTTGTGGAGCAGGGCAGACAGGTCGATGCCTTTTGCTTTCCAGTGGTCGATGGCGGTTTTGGCCGCGAGAATATCGGTGCGGCCCACCATTTCATTCAGCGTGCGGAAGCCTAGTTCGGCCATAATTTCACGCGTTTCTTGGGCGATGAATTTCATGAAGTTTACGGCGTGCTCAGGATCGCCTTTGAACTGCTTGCGCAGCTCGGGGTTTTGAGTAGCAACGCCCACAGGGCAGGTGTTGAGATGGCAAACGCGCATCATGATACAGCCGAGGCTGACCAAAGGCGCGGTGGAAAAGCCAAATTCTTCTGCGCCGAGAAGAGCTGCGATCGCAACATCTCTTCCCGTCTTCATCTGCCCGTCCGTCTCAATCACAATCCGAGAACGAAGATTATTGAGCACCAGCGTCTGATGCGTTTCAGCCAAGCCTAGTTCCCAAGGCAGACCCGCATGCTTAATCGAAGTCTGCGGAGACGCGCCTGTACCACCATCAAAACCAGAAACGAGAACAACATCCGCGTGTGCTTTGGCCACGCCCGCAGCAATCGTACCCACGCCCACTTCAGAGACTAGCTTGACGCTCACTCTCGCTTCTCGGTTCGCATTCTTCAGGTCATGAATCAGCTCAGCAAGGTCTTCAATCGAGTAAATGTCGTGGTGCGGCGGCGGCGAAATCAGGCCAACACCTGGCGTAGAGTTGCGAACTTTGGCAATCCAGGGATATACCTTTTTGCCAGGAAGCTGTCCGCCTTCACCCGGCTTGGCACCTTGGGCCATTTTGATTTGAATCTCTTTGGCCTTAGACAGATACAGGCTGCTGACGCCAAATCGACCTGAGGCGACCTGCTTAATCGCGCTGTTTTTAGAGTCTCCTCTTTCGTTCGTCCACGTGTAGCGAGCGGGATCTTCACCGCCTTCACCTGTGTTAGAGCGGCCACCGATGCGGTTCATGGCGATCGCTAAAGTCTCATGCGCTTCTTGGGAAATAGACCCGTAGCTCATCGCCCCGGTCTTAAACCGACTCATAATCGCTTCAACCGACTCCACCTCTTCAATCGGCACTGGCTCCTGCGGCTGAAAGTCCAACAGATCGCGCAGCCGGAAGAAGTTTTTACCTTGCTCATTCACCAGCTTTGCATACTGCTGATACAGTGCGTAGTCACCGTCTCGCGTGGCCTTTTGCAACAGGTGAATGCTCTGCGGACTCAGCAAGTGAGCCTCGCCGTCTTTGCGCCACTGGTACTCACCACCTGCCTCTAAGGTCGCTGCATTTTTCGTTTCAGACGTTGGGCGATCGGGGAACGCATGGCGATGGCGCATCACCGCTTCTTCTGCAAGCACGTCTAAGCCCACACCCTGAATGCGAGAAGCCGTCCAGGTGAAGTACTTGTTAATCACAGAATCGTTTAAACCAATCGCCTCGAAGATCTGCGCGCCACGGTAGCTCTGAATCGTAGAGATACCAATCTTCGCCGCAATTTTAACGACACCTTTGGTCGCCGCCTTAATGTAGTTCTTACAAGCTTCCTTGTACTCCACGCCGCGCAACACATTTTCATCGATCATCTGCTGGAACGTTTCAAAGGCCATGTACGGATTAATCGCGCCGCAGCCATATCCCAACAGAACTGCAAAGTGGTGAACTTCGCGAGGCTCGCCAGATTCTAGAACGATACCGATGCGCGTACGAGTGCCTGTGCGAATGAGATGGTGATGCAGTCCGGCCACCGCCAGCAGCGCAGGAATCGGTGCTTTGTTCTGCTCAATATCGCGATCAGAAAGAATCAGAATCTCGCGGCCTGCTTCAATCTCTTCATCCGCTTTCATGCACAGCGCTTCAATAGCGCCTGCAAGACCTGACTGGCCCGCATCAGGATCGAACAAAATAGGCAGTACCGCCGTCTTTAACTGATCGTTGTGCTTAATTTTAGCCAGCTCATCGTTTGTAATAAACGGCGTCTTTAGCTGAAGCAAGTGACAGCTTTCGGGCGTAGGCTCTAGTAAATTACGCTCTGATCCAATCGTTGTTGTTGCAGAGGTAATAATCGCCTCACGAATCGAGTCAATCGGCGGATTGGTAACTTGAGCAAAAAGCTGTTGAAAGTAGTTGTACAGCAGCTTAGGACGGTTAGAAAGCACGGGCAAGGGCGTGTCTGTGCCCATCGCGCCAATAGCTTCTACGCCGTTTTGGCCCATTGGCGCAAGCAGCATCCGCAGCTCTTCAAAGGTATAGCCAAAGGCAATTTGCCGCTGAGTGACTGCATCCTTACTCATATCAGTCAGCGCTTCTTCTGCATCAGGCAGCTGGTTGAGCGTGACCAGGTTCTCATCTAACCACTTTTGATAAGGTTCGTCTGTCGTAATCTGTTGTTTGATCTCTTCGTCAGGGATAATGCGCCCCTCTTTCGTATCGACCAAGAACATTTTGCCGGGTTCTAAGCGGCCTTTTTTAACAATGTCTTCAGGTGGAATAGATAGCACGCCCGCTTCAGAAGCCATTACTACAAGATCATCTTTGGTGACGTAGTAGCGACCAGGGCGAAGCCCGTTTCTATCAAGCACCGCGCCCATTTGCGTACCGTCAGTGAAGGCAATAGAAGCAGGGCCATCCCAAGGTTCAATGAGGCAGGAATGGTACTCATAGAACGCTTTCTTCTTGGCATCCATGGTCTCATGGCCTGACCAAGGCTCGGGCACCATCATCATCAGTGAATGTGGCAAAGACCGGCCGCTGAGCGCTAGCAGCTCTAATGTATTGTCAAAAATTGTCGAGTCGCTGCCGTCTATGTTGATCAGTGGCTTAGCTTTTTCTAGGTCGTCACCGAATAGTTCAGACTCAAGCATGGACTGGCGGGCGGTCATCCAGTTGATGTTGCCGCGCAGGGTGTTGATTTCGCCGTTGTGAGCGATGTAGCGATAGGGGTGCGATCGCTCCCAGCTTGGAAACGTATTCGTACTAAATCTTGAATGCACCAGCGACAAAGCGCTTTCCATATCCGGATCGTTCAAATCCAAATAGTACTTAGCCACCTGCTCAGGCATCAGCATGCCCTTATACACAATCGTGCGGCAAGAGATTGTCGCCACATACCAGTAGTTTCTAACGCCCTCGCCGCGAATGTCACGGTGCGACAGCTTCCGAATCACATACAGCTTTCGCTCTAGGCCAAGTTCATCTAAGTCGCTCAGGCTACCTTTTCCCACAAAGGCCTGCTGCATAAACGGCTCGCTCGCCTGTGCCGTTGGCCCTAACGAAGAATTATCGGTCGGAACGTCTCGCCAGCCAAGGACTTCCAAACCAGCCTCAGCCGTTACTTTCTCAAACTTTTTGCGGCCCTCAGCTCTGGCTGCTGCATCTGGGCTAGCGTAAACCATCGCCACGCCATACTGGCCAGCCGCAGGTAGCGTAATGCCCTCGGCCCGCGCTACTTTCTGCATAAACTTGTGTGGTATTTGCATCAAAATACCAGCGCCATCACCCGTATTCGGCTCAGCGCCCACCGCACCTCGGTGGTCTAAATTCAGCAGTACCGTTAGGCCTTGCTGCACAATTTCGTGGGAGGCTTTGCCTTTCATCTGTACGACAAAGCCGACGCCGCAGGCATCGTGCTCGTTAGCAGGATCGTATAGGCCTTGCTTGAGCGGCTGTTTCTGAGGCGCTACCTGGGAAATAGATTGGTTTATGGGGCTGTATGTAGATTGAGCGGAAGGAGCCATCGCAAAAAAACCAGGAAAAGTGAAGGACTGTTCTCAAGGCAGAAGAGACAGAAGGCACTCTAAGTCGGATAAAAATTCACGGCAAAATAATGCTGCGAAAAATTTCCATTTTTAGACATTTACCTTTTAGGACTTTTTATTGTCTCTTATCCGAGCGGAAGAATATACCTGCCTTAACAAAAACTGTAGATGCCGTAATAAACATGTCATATATATTACAAAACATCTCAGTGGTGCCTTTTGAGACACTCTTAGCTTTGAGGGCTGCGTTCCATTTTTCTGGTAGGTAGGATACTTCTTAAGCTTGTTTTCACAAGTGTTCTATACGGCCAGTTCTATACGGCTAAGAACTTCTGAATCACATCGCCGCTCAGCTGGCTAGCCTCACCCGAGGCGACGATGCCACCTTTCTGCATGGCGTAGTAGTAGTCTGCCTGCTGAGCAAAGTGTAAGTGCTGTTCTACCAGCAAAACGGACACGCCGCTAGTTTCAACGATTTGGCGAACGGCATTTTCAATGTCGAGGATAATGGATGGCTGGATGCCTTCGGTAGGTTCGTCAAGCACGAGCAGTTTGGGCCGACCCATCAGGGCGCGGGCGATCGCTAGCTGCTGCTGCTGCCCTCCACTCAAGTCTCCCCCCATCCGAGAAAGCATCTGCTTTAGCACCGGAAATAGCTGCATAATGTCTTCAGGAATCGTATCGCGGCTGCCCTTTTCTCTTTTGGCTCTCGCTTCTAAGCCAATCAGCAAGTTCTCTTTCACTGTTAGTCTAGGAATCACCTCTCGGCCTTGAGGGACGTAGCCGATGCCGAGACGGGCGCGTTTATTAGTGGGAAGTGGGAGGAGCGATCGCCCCTCATAGTCAATTCGGCCACTGCGCGGAGCCAGCAGGCCCATGATGGTCTTGAGCATCGTGGTTTTGCCCACGCCGTTGCGGCCAATCAGGCACACCATTTTGCCTTGGGGAATAGTCATGTCTACGTCGCGCAAAATATGGCTTTCGCCGTAATAAACGTTAAGCGCAGAGACTTTTAGCGTGGGCGCGGTAACAGCAGTTGAAATCGTCGGTAAAGTCGAAGTTTGCATAGTTTCTATGTTGCGTCAGGATCGCCTAAATACACCTTGATTACACGCGGATCGCTCTGAATCTCGTCCATCGTGCCCTCACATAAAACGCTGCCCTCGTGTAGCACCGTTACCTGATTATCTCGCGCAATCTGCCGCACAAATTCCATATCGTGCTCAATTACAATCACGCCATGGCTTTCAGCGAGCGATATCAAGAGATCGCCAGTGCGCTCAGTTTCCTCGTCAGTTAGCCCTGCTACCGGCTCATCAACTAGCAGCAGATCAGGCGATTGCGCGACCAGCATGCCAATCTCTAGCCACTGCTTTTCTCCGTGAGAAAGTAGCGCCGCTGGCACGTCTGCTTTTGCCGATAGGCCAACGGTTTCTAGCAGGCCACCTACCGTTCGAGACTCTGCTTTGGGTGTGGGTTTAAATAGGGTGTTCCAAACTGTTTTGACGCGGTTGCAAGAGAGTTCTAGATTCTCGCGGGGTGTGAGGTTTAGATAGACGCGGGGGGTTTGGAATTTGCGGCCGATGCCAAGACGGGCGATCGCATGTTCAGACTTAGCCTTAAGATCCTTTCCCTTAAACAGCGCTCGCCCTTCTGTCGGCTGCACCTTTCCCGTAATCACATCCAAAAAGGTTGTCTTCCCAGCCCCGTTCGGCCCAATAATGACCCTCAGCTCCTGACCACTCACTGAAAAATTCAGACCGTTGATTGCCTTAAAGCCATCAAAGCTAACGGTAACGTTCTCAATTTCTAGTAGTGAAGGCGTCGTTTTATTCAACACATCTGTTGGCACAAACTTATCTCCTGTGTATCTGTTGAGCTATGAACGAGCTATGAATTAGGGCGTTGAGTCACCGCCGGGTCGGTCTCAGTCTGCACCACCTGATTCGGGGATGACGTAGGCGATGAACCATACATCTCAGCTTCCTGACGAATTGACTCATCCACTTCGAGCTGCGGATAAGTGGCCGATGGCTTAGGCTTGCCAAAGAGCGATCTAAACTGATCCAACGCACGATACCGTGCCCAGCCTACAATTCCATCTGGCAACACCGTCACTACAATCAGAAACAACGCACCCTGAAAAAATAGCCAAATCGTTGGATAGCTCTCACTTAATAGCGCCCGCCCCCAGTTCACCGCCAGCGCACCAATAATTGCGCCAATCAGCGTACCGCGACCGCCGACCGCAACCCAAATCACCATCTCGATAGAGAAAGCAATATCCATATACTGCGGCGACACAATGCCTGACTGCACGGTGTACAGCGCCCCAGCGATACCCGCAATACCGCCAGATACCGCAAACACCAGCACCTTAAACGCCGTTGGATCGTAGCCAGAGAATCTAACTCTGTTCTCATCGTCTCGAATCGCTATCAGCATTCTGCCAAACCGGCCGCTTGTGAGCCACCGACACAGGCCATAAGAGAGCGCCAGCATCAAAACCGTCAGGCAGTAAAACACAAACTGCATGTTGTCACCGCCAACGGACTGGCCAAAGAGTGTCGCTGTGTTTGTTTTAAGCCCGTTGGTACCGTTGATAAGCTTTTGCTGGCCGTTAAAGAAGTTGAAAAAGACAACCAGCGCGGCCTGGGTGAGAATGGAGAAATAGACGCCGCGAATGCGGTTGCGAAAGACAAGGTAGCCCAGCGCTCCAGCAATTAAGGTTGGAACAAGGACAATTGCAACCAGCGTGAAAGGAAACGAGTAAAACGGCTTCCAGAACCAGGGAAGCTCAGAAACGCCGTACAGGCTGAAAAAGTCGGGAATAGAGTCACCGACACCCTGCAACTGCAAGAACATGGCAAAGGCATAGCCGCCGAGGGCAAAGAATATGCCATGACCTAAGCTCAGCAGGCCTGTGAATCCCCAGATTAAATCGATGCCTAAAGCGACGATGGCTAAGGAGAGAAAGCGGCTGAGGAGACCTAAGCGGAAATCGGAAAGGATAGCGGGGAAAACAAATATTAGGAGAAGAGCTACAGCGCAAACGCCTATCACTTCTAGCCGCTTTCGTCCTTTCGCAGCCTTAGGCGCAGTGGAAACGCCCGAATTCACAACACCAGCCATATCTAAACCTCCGCAGAGCGGCCTTTAGGCGGAAATAATCCCGCCGGACGCACTTGTAAGAACACAATAATTAAGGCAAACACCATCACCTTGGCCATGCTCGTGGTCGCAAAGAAGTTGAAGAAGTCCGTCACTGGCTGCAAGTTTTCGTAAGAACTCAGCATCAGCGGCAGCGTTCCCGATCCTAATAAGTAGGTCAAAATGCCAATGCCTAGCGCTGCAATTACGCTGCCTAATAGATTTCCAACGCCACCTACGACGACAACCATAAACGCGTCCACGATGTAGTTCCCGCCTAAGTTCGGGCCAACCGAGCCCAGCAGCGTCACCGCAAATCCGGCAACGCCCGCCAGCCCAGATCCCAGCGCAAACGTCATTGCGTCAACCTGCGCCGTGGGAATGCCTAAGCACGCGCTCATGTCTCGGTTTTGAGTAACCGAGCGAATTCGCAGGCCCCAGGCTGATTTTTGCAAGAACCAGTACACGCCAAACAAGCACAAAAGGGTCAGCGCAATAATAAACAATCTGGAGATTGGAAACTGTAGCGTATCGCTCACTGAAAAGCTGCCTTGCAACCATCCGGGCGCAGTTACGTCTACGTTGCGCGTGCTGAACCAGGGTTTTGAAAGCGTGTCGTCGTTGTTGAGAAAGCTGCCGAATGTCCAGGCGATCGCGCCCGAAAGTAAAAACAAAACCGTAGCTGCCAAATTCTGCCTCGGCTCCGTCATTCGAGCGAATCTGTCCAGCGCCCACTTTCCACCAAAAAACAGTCCGCTAAACACAATCAGCCCAATCGTCATCGACCCGCTCACGCTGCGCACAAACTGCCGGAGAATCAGGCTCACACCCCAGGTCGCCAGCAGCGTCTCCAGCGGCCTGCCGTACAAAAAGCGAATCACCCCTCGCTCCAGCGCCAGTCCGACTAGCGCCGCCACCAAAAAAGACAGCGGAATCGCCACCCAAATGTACAAACCCTGCCAGCCGTCGCCTAGCTCTTTAAATCCGCTCTGCACTACATAGGTCGTATAGGCACCTAGCATCATCAGCTCGCCATGCGCCAGATTAATCACGCCCATCAGGCCAAACACAATCGCCAGCCCCAAAGCGACAATCAGCAGCACCGTCCCGATACTGACTCCATTGAATACGGTTGTAATTAACCCGTTTAAATCCATCTCAACAGCTCTCGTCTTTTGCGTTGGTCACCGAATGCCTGTACACCCCCAAAAAAGATAGATAAAGGGGCCGAAAGTCTCAACAACCTCCGGCCCCTTTATCTATCGACCTAGTAGAATACCTACTTCAGCAGATAAGCTTAGGCTCCTTCAGTCTCGTACTTGCCGCCCTTTTCAGGATCAGACCAGTCACAGGCAAAGCCTTTTGTATCAGCAACGTACTGATTCCAAGGAATCGGATCTAAAGGCCCATCGGTAGAAGAAACAATCTCAAAGAGACCATCTTCACGAACTTCACCAATCCGCACCGTTTTAGAGATGTGGTGGTTAGGCTGCATGGTCACTAGGCCTTCAGGCGCATCAAACGTTTGCCCGTAAGCGGCCTCACGCACTGCGGCAATATCAGTAGTGCCTGCTTTTTCGACCGCCTGCGCCCACAAATACACCATGATGTAAGCCGCTTCCATCGGATCGTTTGTCACGCGATCTTCACCGTACTTCGCCTTGAAGTCAGCAACCCACTTCTCATTCTCAGGGCTCTCAACCGTCTGGAAGTAGTTCCAAGCAGCATAGTGACCTTCTAAGAACTCAGGCCCGATTTGGCGAACTTCTTCTTCAGCAATACTCACAGACATGACAGGGTACTTGTCTGGCCCCATGCCTGCACTCTTCATCTGTTTGAACAAAGCAACGTTGCTGTCTCCGTTCAAACTGTTGAAGATAACGCCACCGTCAGGCAGCGCCTGCTGAATTTTGTTGATAATCGGCGTCACTTCCGAGTTGCCCAAAGGCAGGTAGTCTTCGCCTGCAACCGTGCCGCCTTTTGCCGCTAGCTGCTCTTTAATAATGTTGTTAGCTGTGCGAGGGAATACATAGTCAGAGCCTACGAGGAAGAACTCTGTTCCTTTGTTTTCTAGCAGCCAGTCTACCGCAGGCTCAATCTGCTGGTTGGGCGCAGCGCCTGTGTAGAAGATGTTTTTAGAACACTCTTGGCCCTCGTACTGCACGGGGTACCACAGCATGTGGTCTTTCTCTTCAAAAACCGGCAGTACGGCCTTGCGACTAGCCGATGTCCAGCAGCCGAATACAACCGCAACTTCGTCCTGGTCAATCAGCTTTTCAGCTTTCTCAGCAAACGTTGGCCAGTCAGAAGCACCGTCTTCTTTAACGGCAACAATCTGCTTGCCAAGCACGCCGCCCGCCGCGTTAATCTCTTCAATAGCCAGTTCTTCAGCATCGACGACAGTGGTTTCACTAATCGCCATCGTGCCACTCAAAGAGTGCAAAATGCCGACTGTAATAACATCATCACTACCGCCCGCAGCCGGCGCTGCGTCGCTTCCTGTATCGGTAGCGGCCTCATCTGCGCCGCCACCACAGGCATTTAACAATATGCTGGCACCCGCTGCTGCGGAGGTATATGCCAAAAATTTACGTCTGCCAAGCTTTCCCATTAAATCGCTCTTAAACTCCCTAACTCACACAATCAAGACAGATGCACAGTTGTTCTTCGGAGCGTGAGAGAAGTGATAAAAATACTCTCTTGAAGCTCTCGTGAATCTCAAAAATGTGTCACGAAAACACACGCCGAAAGTCTGTCAGCACTTTTACTGATCGTGAGGGTATCCTATGGCCCAAAGATTGCTTAGGTTGTATCGTACGATACTAAATTCGATTACTTTAAAGTAATCAAGTAAGCGTCCTCGCGTAGCACATCGTAAGCGCTAGTTTTGATACGTAAAGATGAAGTTATTTACGCAAATGCTTAGCAAAAAGCCATGCCGCCGATGGCTCCGTCGTTAAATCAAGCGAACATCAGCCTCTAAAATAGGAAATACCGTTGAGCCATTGGCAGCACCTCAGCAGGTTCACAGGTCAATAGCTTGCCATCAACTCTCACTTCAAAGGTCTCGGGCGTAACTTCAATATTAGGCAGCACCCCGTTGAGCTTAAGGTCTGTCTTTTTCAGCTCGCGGGTGTTGAAAACAGGGCGTAGGCGTTTGGCATTCAGGCCTACTGTATCGGCAATCCCTAAGTCCATGGCGGCTTGCGAGACAAAGGTGTATGCAGTGCTATTGATCGTCTTCCCGTAGCTGCCAAACATCGGCCGCATATGTACCGGCCCTGGCGTAGAAATACTCGCGTTCGCATCGCCCATCTGCGCCCAGGCAATAAAGCCACCTTTGACAACAATATCGGGCTTTACACCGAAAAACGCTGGATTCCATAGGCACAAGTCAGCCAGCTTGCCCTCTTCTACTGAGCCGACACAGTGAGAAATGCCGTGCGCGATCGCTGGATTAATTGTGTATTTCGCTACATATCGCTTCGCTCGAAAATTATCGTGCGTCTCACTATCGTTCTCAGGGCTTGGCAACAGTCCTTTCTGCACCTTCATCTTATGCGCCGTCTGCCATGTCCTGGTAATCACCTCGCCCACACGCCCCATCGCCTGCGAGTCAGAGGCCATAATGCTAAACGCCCCCATGTCATGCAGCAAATCCTCTGCCGCAATCGTCTCTCTGCGAATTCGAGACTCTGCAAACTTTACATCTTCAGGAATGTTTTTATCGAGGTGATGGCACACCATCAGCATATCCTTATGCTCATCAAAGGTGTTGATGGTGTAGGGCCGCGTTGGGTTAGTTGAGGCAGGCAAAACGTTGTTGTACTTACACACCGTAAGAATGTCAGGAGAGTGGCCGCCGCCCGCGCCTTCGGTATGGAAGGTATGAATCACGCGGTCTTTAAAGGCTGCGACTGTTGTTTCAACAAATCCAGCCTCATTGAGAGAGTCGGTATGGATGGCGACTTGCACATCGTACTCATCTGCAACCGTCAGGCAGTTGTCAATCGCGGCTGCGGTGGTGCCCCAGTCCTCATGCAGCTTCAGGCTCATTGCTCCAGCATTTACCTGTTCTACTAGCGCCTCTGGCTTACTGGAGTTGCCTTTGCCCATAAAGCCAAGGTTCATCGGGAAGGCTTCAGCAGCTTCTAGCATTCTGTGAATATTCCACGCGCCGGGAGTGCAGGTGGTTGCTAAGGTGCCAGTGGCTGGGCCGGTGCCGCCGCCAAGCATAGTGGTGACGCCAGATGCGATCGCCACATCAATCTGCTGCGGACAAATAAAGTGAATATGCGAGTCAATCGCGCCCGCCGTCAGGATCTTCCCTTCACCCGCAATAATCTCTGTACTTGGCCCAATAATAATATCGATATCATTTTGCGTGTAGGGATTGCCTGCCTTCCCTATCTTGGCAATATTGCCGTCCTTAATGCCTACATCCGCTTTCACCACGCCCCACCAGTCGAGGATCAGCGCGTTCGTAATTACAGTATCTACCGCGCCATCTGCTCTAGAGATTGGCGACTGCCCCATGCCATCACGAATCACTTTGCCGCCGCCGAACTTTACTTCGTCGCCGTAGTAAGTGCCGCCGTATGTCGTCAGGTCTTGTTCTACTTCTAGGAAGAGTTCTGTGTCGGCTAATCGGATGCGATCGCCCACCGTCGGCCCAAACGTATCAGCATAATCACGGCGGCTAATGTAGTTACTCATTACTCACTAAAAATAAATTAGAGCAGTCACCCGACAGTATCCGGACGGACAAAATCACAGGCATTCAAAGAATTCTATCCTTACTTAAGCTAATCGAAAAAATAATCAGGATACGCTTAGCGAGCATACGTTCTTTATACAAGGATCAAGTGAATATATGTAGGCTTGGCGAAATGTTGAGTATAAATGACTAAAAGAACGCTTACCAATCTCCGTACTATTCAACCTCTGTACTATGGTCATCAAGCAAAACATCTCAACACTACTGCACTCGCTCCTTAAAGATGCAGCCGTTCCGGTCTTTTCAGGCCCTCTGCGAGGTTGGAAGTGGCTGCCACCTTCTGGCAATCATGCTTACTGGCTAGGCAAGCACGAGAAAGCCTACGTCAACGCTTTTGCAGAACATATTCAACCGGGCGATATTGTCTTTGATATCGGCGCTCAGGCTGGATACTTTACCCTCATTGCATCTCGACTAGCCGGGAAGAACGGACAAGTTGTTGCCTTTGAACCCTTCCCTGAAAATAGTGAATATATTAAGGAGCATTGCCGCCTCAATCACTGCGATAATGTCACCTTGCAAGAAGTTGCGGTAGGCGGTACCCCAGGCCAAAGAAGCTTCCAATCTGCGAATCTTTTTATGGGTCACCTTAGCGATATTGCCTCTGATAAAAGCGCCCCCGACGAAAACGCGCTCGTTGTAGAAGTCGTCACCTTAGACAGTCTGATTGCCGACAACAAAGCCCCTATACCTAGCGTCTTAAAGATAGACACCGAAGGCATGGAGTACTGGGTACTTCAGGGCGGAAAATCTTTCATCAATGAACACAAGCCCGTTTTGTTTATTGCCACTCACGGCGCTGTCAACCAGAAAAGAACTTTGGAACTTCTGAAAGCATGGGGCTACGACATCACGATGATCGGTGAGGGTAATGCCAAAAACGCCGACTACGTTGCAAAACCAATGGTGGCCTCCTCGTAGACTCTAGAAACAGCGGTCACGCAGGGGCTTCTGAATAGAAGATCAAGCTAGAGAGTCTTCTCTCAAAAAGCAGCGACCGCTCGTACTTAAACAGTCGCTGCCTTTAGCATCCGCTGGTAAGAGGCTTAGCCTTTCTGGATTCTTTCGCTAGCCGCTGTCACACCACTACCAGGCGCTTTGTGACCCAGCTCTGCTAGCGTTGCTTCCAATGCGCTGATAGCACAGAGGACATCGCGATCGCTCACAAAGCCCAGGTGACCCATCCGAAACATCTTGCCCTTCATATGATCCTGACCGCCCGCTAAGGCAATATCAAAGCGGTTCTTCATCACCGAGCGAATCTTCTCAGCATCTACCCCGTCAGGCACTACAGAAGTCACCGCTGGACTCGCGTTGCTATCCGGTGCAAACAAAGGCAGTCCAAGTGCCTTCATCGCTGCACGCGCCGCTTCCTTGTGACGAGTATGTCGCGCAAAAATGCTCTCTAGCCCTTCTGCCTTCATCATCTCCAAGGCCACTTTCATCCCAAAGTACAGATTCACCGGGGGCGTAAACGGCGTACTTTCTTTATCAGCGGCCTTACGATACTTACCCAGATCTAAATAGAACTTCGGCAGCGTTGCGGTTTCATACGCCTTCCAAGCTTTGTCACTAGCGGTCACAAAACCCAATCCTGGCGGCAGCATAAAGCCTTTTTGCGAGCCAGAGCCAATCACGTCAATGCCCCACTCGTCTACCGGAATGTTGTAGGAGCCCAAGCTCGTAACCGCATCCACAATGATCAGCGCGTCACTGTTGTCTTTTACCGCTTTATTAATCGCCTCTAAGTCGTTGAGTACGCCTGTAGAGGTTTCGCTGTGGGTAATGATGACCGCTTTAACGCTCTTATCAGCCTTGAGCGCTTTGGCAAAGTCATCCGGGTTTAGCGGCTCGCCCCACTCGGCTTTAACGAGCTGCACGTCCAGGCCATAGGCTTTGGCAATTTGTGCCCATCGGTCGCCAAATTTGCCGTTACTGCCGACAATGACGCGATCGCCCGTACTCAAAAAGTTAATAATCGCCGCTTCAATCGTGCCGGTTCCGCTCGCACACAGCGGCATCACGTGATTTTTAGTCTGAAAAAGCCACTTCAAACTGGCATTCGTCTCAGCGATAATCTGACTAAATTCGCCGCTGCGATGCCCAATCGGATGCTTAGCCATCGCCAGCAGAACTTTTTCGGGAACCGGGGTGGGTCCCGGAATCATCAGCATTAGTTTGTCGTCCATGTAATATCGCAAGCTACTTTCCCTAGAATGATACAGCGCCCTAGCAAATAGGTTTTCACCCGATTCTTATAACTTTGTGACTATTTTGATTGGCTCCTCTCCGCTCACGCAAACCATGCAAATTCCAGCCATACCCATCACGCCTGAAGCCTTCGCCCCCTTCGGACAAGTCATTGAGCCACAATCCGGCCACGTGCCCTTTAACCATCAAGACGCTCAGCTCAGCTTACAAAACGGCACACCGCGTTTTTACATCATGCAGCTGCACCAGCGCGGACGAAGGTTTCATCACATTACTCGGCATGGCCAATGCACTCAGTGTCTTGGATCTTTAGACGGGTGCGAATGGTTTTTAGGCGTTGCACCACCGGGCGAGCAACCCAATCCTCAAATTGAAGACATCAAGGTATTTAAGATTCCAGGCAGCTGTTTTGTAAAACTAGAGATAGGAACCTGGCACGCTGGCCCCTATTTTGATCACGACACGGTGAACTTTTACAACTTGGAGCTTAGCGATACCAACATCGTCGATCACACCACCTGCGATCTTTTGAAGACGTATGGAGTGGATTTTGAAATCACAACAGCTGAAGTCGCAAGCGCTGATTTTTATGATTTGATTCTGTGATTTGATAGAGGCGTAGCAACGCAATGAGGGAAAGGCAATGGCAAAGTTTGTGATGTGGGGCAGCTACTGCGAAGACGCGCTAGAGAAGCGATCGCCCTACCGAGAAGCCCATCTCAAAGGCCTCACCGAGCAAAAAGAAAGCGGTGTCCTAACAGCCCTTGGCCCAACGACTGACAACACAAAGGTATTTGCCACCTACGAAGCTGACAGCGAGGCAGCTGTGCGACAGCTCGTAGAAGGCGATCCTTACTGGGCAAACGGCATTTGGACCGAGTATTCCGTTTACGAATGGAATCAAGTGTTTTAGATGGGTAGCTTATGGCTAACGCTATTCAAAGCTGTCCTTTAATTAGTTTTTCGCCATGAGCCAGTCTAAGAATGAAACGCCCGCTCTAATCGTTGCCTTGGGTGTCACACTTGCCATCGTTGGCGCTGGCGGCTGGTGGCTCATGAATAGCGGCGTGCTTTCGGGCGGTGGCTCTAATCAAATAGCGCAATCTGCTACAGACAACGGACAATCGAGTACACCTGTTAATATCTCTAGCTCTTTTTCGGGCGGCGCGTTTTCAGATGTCTCTAATATTCCAAACGGCCGCTTTTTCTATGGTGGCAGTACCACTTGGGCTCCGCTAAGAGGAACATTCGATCCTAAAGTGCAACAGGCACAGCCAGGATTTTCTTTGGTGTACAAAGATGCTTCAGGCTCAAGCGACGGCATTCAGATGCTGATGAATGGTGAGCTGTCGTTTGCGCAGTCGTCACGGCCTTTGAGTAATCAAGAAAGGCAGCAGGCACAGCAGCAAGGAATTACCTTACAGGAGATACCAGTGGCAATGGAAGCGGTTGCGATCGCTGTCCATCCCAATCTCCCTATCCCCGGCCTCACGCTCACTCAACTCAAAGATATCTACACCGGCTCCATCACCAACTGGAACCAGGTCGGCGGCCCCAACCTTCCCGTGAGTCCCATCTCCCGAGGCGACTCCGGCACCGTTCAGTTCTTCCAAGAATCGGTTCTCCAAGGCCAAAACTTCTCTTCGGCTATCCAGCAGCTCGGCACCACCACCGCAGCCCTCCGCTTCGTCAGCAATAATCCCGGCGCTATCTACTACGCCTCCGCGCCCGAAATTGTAGGCCAGTGCACCGTTGCCCCGATTGCCCATTGGCACATCAGGCACTCAGCTCGTCGCCCCCTACCAAAATCCCTACGTCACGCCCGCTAGCTGCCCCACTCAACGCAACCAGCTAAACCTCAGCGCCTTCCAAACCCAAAGCTATCCCCTCATCCGCCCGCTCTACGTCATCATCCGCAAGGACGGCCAGCCGGGAGAGCAAGCAGGCACCGCCTACGCCCAACTCCTCCAAACCGATGAAGGCGGCGAACTTCTCAAAGCAGCAGGCTTCGTCCCGCTTCCATAACCGCTTTTACATTCAGTCTTTTAAGCCACACCTACAGTGAGCTGCTTCATCCATTCAACATTACCAACTTCACCTCTCATCAATGCCGAAACTTGAAAGGCTTGATCAACGCGAGAAAATTCAACGACTTCACCGCTAGGCCACACTTCCACATCAGAAAGTTTTCGGCATTCGGATAAAAGTCACTCAGTACTTCCAACGGAAAACTTAGCAAACTGAAAAATAACCTAAGAGGCCACCAGACCGCGACATTCCGATATTGAAAACAATCTCGAGGAATCCAGCGTCTAACCTGGGATGTAGACTGCTATTAACCTTACGTCACCTGGCATCAAGGCCGAAAGGCGAAAGGCTTGATCAACGCGAGAAAATTCAACGACTTCACCGCTAGGCCACACTTCCACTTCAGAAACTTCCTCGGCATTCGGATAAAAGTCAGTCAGTACTCGATCGGTACACTTAGCAAACTGTAAAATCCTGAGAGGCCACCGACCGCACATTCCGATATTGAAAACTATCTCAAGGTATCCGTGTCTAATCTGGGCAGACACCGCTTTAACCTTGCTCTGCATCAATTTACCTCCATTCGTCTATTTTACGCCCGCCGATTGCTTAAATCGAGCGGCTGTTTCTTCTGAATTGCCATTAGAAGGAAAGAGAAAAACGCTTTTTACGTTGGGGTTATTAGCTAGGCTCTCTAACCGAGTAAACTGATCGTCAGAAACAGCAATGCCTTCAGATTGTTCTATGTACCCTAGCTCTACTGCAAAGTTTTTGTCGTCATAGGCTTGAATGAATGCGCGGTCTACGTTCCAGTTTTTCCAGTCGGCGTCGAAATATCGTTTGCCCCAATAGGGGTTGTGATGGCAAATATCAAAGCTAACGTTTGGGTTTGTTTGTTTTACGGCATTTCGCAAACCTAAAACAAAATCAGTCAACGCTTGGATGCGATCTACACCGCCTGATATCTCTTCGTGATAGCCAAGGTAGTCATCCCACTGCACCGCGTCAATGTTGGAATATTTACGAACAAACTCAGCTTGAATTTCGTGAAAGTACTTAGCAACCTCTGGCTTCTCTACGTCTAGCAAGTAATGATCAACGCCTGCGTAGGTTTTATCAATACCGGGCACAAGCCACTTCTTCTGCGTGGCCAAATCAAAAATGGGACTGTTCTTGTCCAGCTTGATGCCTTTCTCAAAGTAGGCGTGGACTTCCATGCCCTGGTAGTGGGCTTCGTCGATAAGCCAGTTTAGCCAGTCATCTTGAAACAAGTTTGGGCAGCTGGAGTAGCCGAGGGTTTGTTGCATTACCTCGCTTTTGTACATGGTGCAGCCGTTGCCCCATACGCCATGAATGATGGTGTTGATGCCTTGGGCCTTGTAGTAGCGGACGCGATCGCGAATCACCTTTTCACTCGCCCGATTCGTAATCGCGTATCGGCTGATGTAAATACCTCTCATCTCCTTACTAGCCCAATTTGCTGGCAGCGTAGGCCACGCCATCGGCCCTGCATGGGCACTAGGTTGTGCTGGCTGCACAGAGGGAATAGATAATTTAGGAGGCGGTAGTGGCTTAGATGTTGACGGCGCCTCTTGCTTGCTTAAAATGTCGCTGGCGATATCGCCTACTCTATCAGCCGAGAAGTTCTCGAGGTTGTTACTGTTTATATTTTGCAGTCTTGGCGCTAACCAAACAGAAAATCCGATGAACGAAAGTAAGAGAAGACATCCACATCCATCGCGATCTGTACTGTTAGAAGATTTTCTTTTTTGAGCCATAACAGTACAACAATTTCTTCCACGATAGTTAGACCTATCTCTTCAGGCTTCCCGAACATTTTTACGGAAGAACAATTGTTGATATAGCTGATTCTCACAAGCTAGCTGGTGTTCTAGGCTTCTAGCTCAGGAATTTCGTACACGACAACGCCCGACTGCACGTCGTTAGTGACCAGTGCATAGCCAGATTTCACCAACTCCTTAAGCTGTTGCTCTACTTCTGCAATGGTAGCTTGCGTTTCTATCACGCAGTCAGTCACGGTGAGGCGACCTTTTTTACGTTTGGCAAGCTGAAGCAGCTGGATGGTGAGGGAGGGCTTTTGAGGCTGAGGTGTGTAAACGAGAGCAGGGTCATCAAATTTGGCGAGCTGATATTTGCGTTTACGGAGCTGGCGCGATCGCATCTCAGCCATCTCAGGAATATTCGCCAAATCTACCAGCTGCCCAATTCCGAACAGCCCAAAAGTACACAGCCACAGCAGTCCTGTCCTTGGCTTTCCATTATAAAACCGATGAACACCGCAAAAGCCTGATAGGCAAGCCAGCCACAGCACGTAGCTCGCTATCGTACGACCTGCCGTTTCTGGGCTCGTTGCCAAAGGCCGAACAGGATAAACAGACTCATCAGGCTCTTTCATGACATTCTCAAAAGCGATTTGCAACTTTCTTAGGGCGCACCCTAACTTCTACACCACTAGCTTCTACACCGTGAAAACGAGCAATTCAGAAAAAAGTATCGCCAGCATAGAAATATAAGGTAGAAATGCAAGCCCTGTGCTCTTATTCTATCGACTATTTCTGATATGGCTAGATGGGTTTACACAACCTCTTATTGTGGATCTGTTTCTATTCGGCCCAATGCGGTGCCCGGATAATAGTGACCCAAAATCTCCGTATAGCTGTAGCCCTGATCGGCTAGGTCACGAGCGCCTAGCTGGCTCATGCCGCTGCCCTTATGCGCATCGTCCACAATTGCCTGTGATGCCGCATACAGGGACTCTACAATGCCGCCTTCGTGGCTAATAAATTCGCCAGCAGTCGCTTGAACCGCAGATTGCGTGGTGTCTGCTTCACGGTCAATTCCTTTGTAGGCCTGGAATCTTTGCGTGTTGTCTAAATCGAAGTAGGATTCACTTGCAGGGTGAATGTTGTGAGTGAGCGCGTATGAGCGGGCGGCAACGGCTTGCGCTTTGAGTGATTCAATGGCCCAGCCTGGAGACATTTCGCTGCCAACAACGCTGTAGAGGTAGTCGCCTAAAAGGACGTAGTTAACAGCAATGAGGCCACGTTCTCGAAGCGCTACTAAGACGCGTCCGCGATACCAGCTGCTACCGACTGCGACGTAGCCGCCGTCTTCTGGATATACCCAAAAGGCGGTAGGCAGAGTTTCGCCGTCAACGACGATGCCGCTACCCATTTCAGCGAGGGACGAGGTTTCAGCTGAAAGGGTTTTGAGCAGGTTGCCGTCTAGGTCGGTAACGGTGCCGCCGTTAGATGTGGCAAAGGCGATCGCACTGACATCTTTTGCCACCGCCACGCGCATTTCCAACACGCTATCAATCGTGGTTCCAGCAAATACAACAGGTGCTGCTTTAGGCGCAGGGGGTGCTACGGCCACCACTTGCTCGGCCTGCTGCTGAGCTGTCGCCTTATCGGTTGTATTTGCCTTTGAGTTCTGTTTAGAGTCGGTCTTCTTTGAAGCTGACGCCGTTGGCTTGGGCTGCGCGGCACCTGAAGCGATTGAGGACGGTGTTACTAAAGCAGTTTGGCCGTTGGTTTGAGTTCTGGGGACTTGGGCGATCGCCTCAATTTTGCGATAAAAAATCTCATTCGTTAAAAACAGCCCACGCGCTCCTAGCACAGGCTCCATAGTCGGATCGTCCACCTGCCGCAGCGGCAAAACCGGCTCGGGCCGCTCAGGCAAAATCGCCGCCGCCGCCTGCAAAGACTCTGGCGAAACCTGGGTGAACGCAAGCCCGGTACTTGCGCCCAATAGTCCCAATCCAATTGCTATCTTTCGCTTCGGCAAACCAGCTCGCTGCTTGCCTGCCTTTTCACCCAGCTTTTTTTCGCCCAACGCTTTTTCGCCCAACGCTGGGGTGTCAGCATCCTTTTCGACCTGGATTTGCTCAGCAGGGAGCTGAATTCTTGTTGGTGTTTCTTCTGCCTTTTGACCTACCGCCTGGATAGAGTCAGCAGATGCTTTCGCTGAGTTTTTTGCAAAAAGACTGTTCAAAGCTTGTTTTAAAGAAGGCTGCTTGAGCATAATTTCTGAATTTAACGGCTTGCAGTGAGCTGCTTTGTGCTTGCAACCTTTTCAATTGCAGAGGGGTAAAACCCTGACATTTTCCAGCGGATTGAGGCAACGGCTACAGCAATAGTTGCCCTTCTCCTCTAGACGGATTCCTCTAGTAGATAGTAGACGAATTATTAAACTTCATGACGCCAAATAGATAATAGAGGTGCCCACCTTCATGATATTGGGTTGAACGCTCAGGTAAACGCATGACTGCCGGAAAGGATACCCTCACATCCAATCAAACTTTCTCAATGGATGACAGTGCAAAAGCTGACACACTTGTACTGGTTGCAGGTGCTACAGGTGGCGTTGGCCAGCTAGCAGTTGCAAACTTGATAGCGCAGGGCTACAGCGTACGCGTGCTGACTCGCAGCGAACAAAAAGCGAAGACGATGTTTGCAGATAGAGTGGAGATCGCCGTAGGTGACATTACAAAGCCAGGGACATTGCCGGATGCAGTCTCGGGTGTCACGCACGTCATTTGCGCAGCAGGAACGACTGCGCTGCCCTCCGATCGGTGGGACTTTAAAGTGGACATGGGTAGCAATCCGATAGAGCAGTTTGCTACCTGGTCAAAAATTTACTTAGACGCGGACTTTCGCAACGCCAATGCTCGCAATACGCCTGAAGCTGTCGATGCGATTGGCGTCAGCAATCTAGTACAGGCCGCACCCAAAGACTTAAGGCGATTTGTGTTCGTGTCATCTTGCGGGGTTGCACGCAAAGACCAGTTTCCCTACAGCGTGCTCAATGCCTTTGGCGTATTAGATGCGAAAGGAAAAGGCGAGAATGCTATTTTGCGCTCTGGCCTACCGTACACCATTATCCGACCAGGGCAGCTAACCGATGGCCCTTACACTTCGCGCGACTTTAATACGCTGGTGCAGGCGAGTACGGAAGGAAAGCTAGGCGTGGTGATGGAAACGGGCGATACGCTCAATGGTCAGACGAGCCGAATCGATGTAGCGGCGGCCTGCGTGGCTTGTTTGAAAATTGAGGCCGCACAGAATAAGGCGTTTGAGATGATTTCTAAAGGCGATCGCCCTGCTGAGATTGACTGGAAACATTTATTCGCAGCAGCCTAAACCAGTATCGAAAATGATTACGTTCTCAAACCGAAGGGACATAACAATCGAACAGATTCTCCCTGTGTATGAGCTAAATGTGATGGCTTCTTAGTTGTTTACTATCCACATTTGCTAGTTCACCCAGACTATCAGCAGCGAGGTATTGGTAAAGAGATGATGGAAATCCTTTGTAAAAAGTACGAAGGAATGCACATGCAGATGCTTGTTGCTGATAGAGAAGCAGCTACGTTCTACCAAAAGTGCGGATTTACAAGGGCGGGCAAAACAGAGCCTATGTGGATATACGCAGGGGATGATCACTGATGATCTTCTATTCTGAGCTGATAAATCGGCCTTGAGATCAGCTCAGAACTATTATCGACCTCACACTAAAAAGTTGACGGCGAGCCAGAGGGTAAGTAGCGAACCGAAAACGCCGAGCCAAAGCTTAAACCGAATGTCCATTGAAAGTAGGGTGATAAGTGGTCGTTCTCATCCTATCGAGAAACCGATAACTTTTGGAGCCCTGAAACGGACGATATTTCAGAGGCGCAAAGCTAAACGTTTGTGTAGCTCTCAGCCTGCAAGCGAAACATTTCCTCGTAGCGGCCTTCTAGCGCCACTAGCTCATCGTGCGTGCCTGTTTCAATCACCTCGCCGTTCTCTAGCACCACAATGCGATCGGCCATGCGTACGGTTGAGAATCGGTGGCTGACGAGGAAGGTCATTTTGCCCTGGGTGAGCTGGCGGAAGCGCTCGAAGAGGTCGTGTTCAGCGATCGCATCCACCGCCGCCGTGGGTTCATCCAAAATCAACACCTGAGCCTGCGACATGAACGCCCGAGCCAGCCCAATTTTTTGCCACTGCCCGCCCGACAAATCCACGCCACCATCGAACATCTTGCCCAGCACCGTATCGTAGCCGCCGTCTAGCCCATCAATTACAGCCGTTGCGCCCGCATCGGTGGCTGCCTGAAGCACCTGCTCATCATCCTCGCGGTCGGGCAGATTACCAAACCCAATGTTGTCTTTAGCAGTCAGTGCGTAGCGAGCAAAATCCTGGAACAGCACGCCGATATTGCGCCGCAGATCTCTGAGATGAAACGCGCTTAAAGGAATATCATCAATTGAAATTCGGCCTCGATCAATGTCGTATAGCCGAGTTAACAGTTTCAGTAAGGTGGTTTTACCCGAGCCGTTGAGTCCCACAAGCGCAATGCATTCCTGCGAGCCAACTTCTAAGCTGATGTTTTTAAGGGTCGGGGTATCGCTGCCGGGATAGGTGAAGTAAACGTTTTGTAGGACGAGGCCTTCGCGGATAGGTTCAGGAAAGGACTTGGGGCGATGAGGGCTAACGACCTGTGGGGCAAGGTCAATAAACTCAAAGTATTGAGAGACGTAGAGATTGAACTCGTACAGCGTGGCAATGGTGAGCAGAATGCCTGAGGTGGCCGCCTGGGCCTGCTGAAAAGTACCTGCATACAGCGTTAAGTCGCCAATTGTGACCAGGCCGCGAATGGTTTCCCAAAGCACCAAGGCATAAGCGCCATAGAAGCCAATTGCTGAAATGATCTCTAGTGCAACTTGAGCTAAGGCCTGCCTACGGGCCAGTATTTTAGATTCTTCGTTGAACTCTGCGCGGATATCCTGATACTGCTTGGCCATGTAGCCGCCCAGATTGAACAATCGCACTTCTTTAACAAACTCGGGTTCAGTAAGGACTTTGCCGAAGTAGTCAGCGAGACGACGGCTGGGGGTTTGGCGGCGGGTCATCCAAAAGCGACGCTCGGAGAAGCGGACGCTGACCCAAAAGGTGGGCAGGGCGCTGAGGAGGAGAAGGACGAATACGAGCGGATTGAAGCGAAGTAAGAGGGCGAGCAGTCCGATTAGGCGAGTGACCTGGCCCAATAGCTGTAGGGATAGGCGTAGCACCCGCATGGGGTAGTTGCTGCCGCTTTGGCGAGCGCGATCGAGGATGTCGTGGAATTCTGACGATTCGTAGTGGGCCAGATCCAGGCGGGTGGCTTGCTGGAGGAGCTGGGTGTTGGCAAATAGGAGGAAGCGATCGCTCATTATCTGAGTGATATAGCTATCGAGCTGTTGCAATATTGCTTGGAGCAAGAGAAAGCCAAACCCAGCCGCGACTAAAGGCGTTAAAGACTGAATGATGAGCGCGATCGCCACGCCGTCTCCCACCAAGTCCACCACCTTATCTACAATCAGCTTACTAATGTAGATTTGAGTGGCCGGTATCAGCGCGCTAGTGAGCGTCAATATGAGGCTCATAATTAGCGACCCAGGCGCTGCGCTCCATACCAGCCGTACCAGCCGAGGCATGTTTTTGAAAATTGTGAGGGAGCTGCTGGCGTTTCTAATAAAGGCTGAAAACCTAGAGGTAGATACCAAGTTGTAATAGGGGTTTATAAAACAAAAATGACCTCTATTAGCGTAGCGTTTTAACCTAGAAGCGAGGATTCAGGTGTCTAAGGCAAAACCGTAACGGGTGTATTTAGCCCAACCTGCTCATATAGCGCCAGCACATCTTCATTGTGCATCCGCACGCAGCCATGAGAGACCGCGCTACCAATGACCGATTCATCAGGCGTGCCGTGAAAGCCAATAGAATTTGTGCCGTCTGACCAAAAGCCAATCCACCGAGCACCCAGCGGATTTTCTGGGCCAGGGGGCAGTACCTCGCCAGTAAAAGGATGTTCCCAAGCTGGATTGACCTGCTTTTGAAAAACGCTGAACTGTCCGGTGGGCGTGTTCCACCCTTCGCGACCTACGGCGACGGCATAGCTAGAAATCAGCATTTCACCGCGATAGACTGAAACGCGCCGAGCCGACAGGTTGAGCACTAGGCTTAGCGGTAAGGTTTGAGTGCTACTACCTAGCGCAGATATTGTTTGAGTTGCAGGTTCTTCGGGAGGTGTGACTGCGATTGCCTTGGCTTCGCGGCCTATAAGGAGAGGTGCGATCGCCACCAAGCCTACTATTTGAAACTGACGCCACTGAAGGTTCATTTACTTACTGCTGCACAACCACGCGAGTACCCACATCCACCTGAGCAAATAGCGCCACCACATCCTCGTTGTGCATTCGCACGCACCCGTTAGAAGCAGCCTGCCCAATAGATTCAACCGTAGGCGTGCCGTGGAAGCCAAACGCGCCTTCATCACTCGTCGCAAATTCTATCCACCTTAGGCCCAGCGCGCTATCAGCTCCTGGCTCATGCACTTCACCTGTCCAGGGGCTTTGCCATACAGGATTGGTCACCATTTGCGACACGGTGAACTCACCTTGGGGCGTTGGCGTTTCGTCGGTGCCGATCGCCACCGGATAGCTGCTCACGAGCATATCGTTGCGATAGAGAAATACGCGGCGCTGCTGCAAGCTGAGCACAATTTGGCTGCTAGATGACTGCGCTGCGGCTGAAGAGTAGGCTGTTTTCGTCGCTGAGGCTCTGGCCGTTTCACGAGGCGTTGTGATGGGCGTAGATGCAGCTTCTGGTACAGACTGGGCGATTGCAGGTGTGGCCGTACCCAGTGCGAGTCCAGCCCACAGCAGCGCTGAAAAAGACCTGGATAGTTTCATAGTGCTTCCTTTATTCATCCAAACGACTGAAAATGTTGAGAGTCAGCGAGCCTTTGCAAAACGGTATAGCCCATACTGCGCAGCTCGCTACAAGCCTTGGTGCGCGGCCTGTGACTGTTTTAAATCAGGCCGCTACATGACGAGGCTTTGCTCAGACCTACCAGACAGACCTACCAGAGGCCACGAACAGGCTCTTGTACCGCAGCAGGCTCAGGTGCTGGCTGTGCGACCGGCTGTGCAATTGGCTCAGGTGCCGGCGGTGCCGCTGGCGCAACGGGTGCAGGAGTTACAGAGCGATCGATTGCGCCTTGCTGAAGCGTCGTTGAGCGCGTAATTTGAGACGAGCTAGCGGAAGTACTCGAGCCGCTAGAAGACATTGAGCCGCCGCTCATCCGCGCCTGGAGCTGCTCGGTAAAGCCAAAGGGTAAAAGCACACTATCTACCGCGTGAATCACGCCGTTAGTGGCACTCACGTCTGCTTGCACAACGTTGGCACCATCCACGGTGACGCCTGTAGGCAAAACGGCCACGTCTACGCTGCCATCAAAGGTTTCAAACGCACCTGAGCTGAGCTGATCGGACGTTGCGTTGCCGTAGCCCACGTGGTTGTAGAGCACCTGAACCAGCAAATCTCTATTTTCAGGCAGTAGCAATGTATCTAGAGCACCTTCGGGCAGGGCGCTGAAAGCAGCGTCAGTCGGGGCAAATACGGTGAAAGGGCCTTCACCCGCCAGGATGCTGGTGAGATCGGCAGCCTGTAGCGCCGCTGTTAGGGTGCTAAAGCCTTCTGTCGTGCTCGCAAGCTCAACGATGTTGCCGTCAGCTTCAGAAACGCTTTCGGTTGATCCGTCACCTCTTCGAACCATGGGATCAACTAGGACAGAGGCAGTAGCTGGTGCAACTGCTATCAAACTCGCGCTCAAGATGCTAGCGGCGATCGCTATTTTTGAAAAATAAGTAAATGCCATCGTATTTCGTAGGATTGTAGGTATTTCGAGAAAATGAGTCGCCCCTGGGAAATTTTCTAAAACTTCCCAAAATTAGAACCTGAGCACAAAAAAAGTTTACAGCATATCTAAATTCAGACAAAAAGATTCCGTAAACATACTCAAATTTAACGTAAGAGCTGGCGATCGCCTCCGTACAAATCGGTAGATATTGGCAGATAAAGAAAGCCCCGTTAAACGCTACGTCGTTTCACAGGGCTTTATTGGCGATCTATTTTTAGCGGCCAGTCAGTAGCACTACAGCAAATGCTGAAACTTATCTTCTGCCCCCAAAGCTTTCACCGCCTGCTTGATTTCTTGCGTACGATCCTTCTTCACAATCAGCGTGGCATTGCCGTCGCGCACTACCACCACATCTTCTAGACCGATCGTGACAATCACCTCTTCTGGATCGGCGCTATATAGAATGCTGCCGTTCGTATCAATCCCAACGTGCTGGCACATCTCTACATTATCCGCATCGCCCTTTAGCAATCGCTCAATTGCATTCCAATCGCCCAAATCATCCCAGCCAAAGTTAGCGGGCACCACATAGGCGCGATCGGTTTTCTCCATCACCGCATAGTCAATGCTGAGCTTTTCCAAATTGGCGTAAGCATCCACACCTTTTTCCATCAGCGCCTGGGTCATCTCAGGCGCATGGGCTTTTAGCTCAGCAATCATCACAGCGGCTGGAAAAATAAACATGCCACTATTCCAGCTGTAGTTACCGCTGCTTAGGAATACTTCAGCCGTCGCTTTGTCTGGCTTTTCGGCAAAGCGGCTGACTTTGTATGCGGGCAGATCGGTCACGGTACCTGCGCTGAATTCTCCAGCGGCCGCACCTTGTTCAATGTATCCGTAGCCTGTGGACGGGAAGGTAGGTGTAATGCCTAAAGTTGCGATCGCCCCAGCACTTACCGCCAGCTCTGTGGCCGCCCGCAGCGTATCGCAGTAGCCCACCTCGTCCGTAATATAGTGATCTGCCGGAAAAAAGCCACAAACCGCCTCGTCACCATACCGCTTAGCGACTTCCAACGTAGCCCAGGCAACGGCGGGCGCAGTATCTCTCCCCTGCGGCTCTACTAAAATATTTTCTACCGGCATCTCAGGCAGCTGCTCGCGCACGCCATCAGCCAAATGTGCGGCCGTAATCACAAACAGTGAATCCCAATCGGCCAAAGGCAACAGCCGATCAGCGGTGGACTGAAGCAGCGATCTATCACCGCCATCTAGGCAAAGAAACTGCTTGGGCCGCTTCAATCTACTTACGGGCCAGAAGCGCTCTCCCTTTCCACCAGCCAAAATAATAGGGACAAAACGCGCCATAACTAACCCCATAGGCAACCTTTGTGCCATTCCAGATTCCGGTTTATCCTACCCTTGCAGGGAAGATTACAAGCTACAATTTTTTTAACAATTGATTAACAAAACACAAACTTGCAAAAGTTTGCCCAACCTTCCGGGTGCATCGTGATTATCACTGCTACTAAATAGTAGATTTACGCACAGCTGATTTCAAAGGGTCTGGTAGATTCTTCCTATTAGCTCATAGCCTTTTGCCCACCCTCATCCCGCTTCTGGCCCAGCATGACTACTCAGCCTAACGATAAAAAGGCAAAAGCTTACGTCGAAGCGTCATCCCCGCCGCCCTTTAAAAGACAAAGTGGCGCAATTGTTCCATTCGGCCAACCGATAAAGAGCACGTTAGTGGCCAAGCCAAAGGCCAGCCGTCGTAAAAAAGGTCGCTTCAACCTGCGCAAACTAGTGCGGGGTACTTTTTGGGCAACGGTCTTTGGGTCTACAGCGTTAGCCACCGCTGGGTTGGGCACGCTCGCTGTCATTACGTTCCCTCTACCTAGACAGGTCAGCGGAGAAACGGTAGCACCGCCGCTCACAGACCTATGGCGTTCAGGCTTTCGCTATCAGGTATCACGCCCGGTCAACATCTTAATAATGGGGCTAGATGAAGCCCGTGACGTAGAAGGCGCTGAGCCCGGTGATTTAGTCGGTCGTACTGACACAATGCTGCTCACTCGCGTCGATCCGGAAGAAAAAGCCGTCAACGTGATGTCTATTCCTCGCGATACGCGGGTAGAAATTCCGGGATACGGCATTGAAAAAATTAACCAGGCTAACTTTGAAGGGGGCGCTGAACTGGCCGCGCAGACGGTGATACACAACTTTGACAACGTTCAGGTGGATCGCTACGTGCGCGTGAGTACGGCTGCGTTTAGAGAGATTGTGGATTTGGTGGGCGGCATTGAGGTGATGGTGCCAAAAGAGATGAAGTACGAGGACAAAACTCAGGGTCTGGTGATTGATTTGGAACCCGGTCTCCAGATTTTGAATGGGAATGAGGCTGAGCAGTTTGCCCGGTTCCGTCAGGATTCTTATGGTGATATTGGCCGGGTGCAGCGTCAGCAGGTGCTGCTGAAGGCATTGCGCAAGCGGATGACGAATCCAACGGTGCTCCCAAAGCTGCCGCAAATTGTTCGAGTTCTGCAAACGCATATCGATACTAATCTCACCATGCAAGAGCTGCTGGCGCTAGCGGGCTTTGGCATAGAGCTAGACAGCAAAGATTTGCATATGGTGATGCTGCCAGGACGATTTAGCGATCCTGAAGAATACAGCGCTAGCTACTGGATCTCTGATCGGTCAGCGAGCAGTGACTTGATGCGTACCTACTTTGACGCGCAGCCTACTGAGCTAGTCGCAGATGCTGGACAGGGGATTAACTATTACGAGCCACCTTCTGCTCGCGCGGTCAGTGCCCTGAAAATTGCCGTGCAAAATGCAACAGACGATCAGTATGCTAGCTATTCTATGGCCGAGCATCTAAGAGATCTTGGCTTTTACAATGTGTATGTCGTCCGTGATTGGGCGGATGTGAACCGTAAGACTTCTGTGGTAGCGCAGCGTGGCGATATCGGTAGCGCTCGCTCGGTGCAAGATACCGTAGATATTGGCCAGGTTGTGTTCGACTCTACCGGCGATATCGAGTCAGATATTACGATTCGAGTGGGCGAAGACTGGCTGATGGCGGTTGACCCTGACTGGGAGCGGCTACCGTATGACGGGCCTAGATAAGCGCATATTTAGAGTGATTTGTAGCAAGGGTACAGTATGAGCGGACTCTCTGTGGGAGTAGCGCTAGGGTTGGCTTGCTGCTGGGTGCTGCTGTTTGCGATGCCCGTGAATCCGTCTTAGATTCAGGGCGACTTCAGGGCGATCGCACGACTCTACGCTTTAAGGCCAAAAAAGCTTTCTTCTAAAATATCTGAGAGCTGATAGGGACAGACTGTGGGGAAAGTATCTTCTGATAGCTGTGTTTCTTTTATAGCAAGTGCAATACCCAAATCATAAGCATCTTCCAGCGCTTCTTTTAGGTACGGTTTGAGACTCGGGCTGTCTTTAATCAGCAGGTTAATCTGCTTTCGCTGTTCGCGAATGGTGCCGCGCCAGCTGTTGCTTCGCTGCTCTGGCTGAAATTGCCACTTCAAAAGGTGCCCGAGCAAAATACCCAGTCGATTTCTAAGTTCTTGTCTTTCTTTGCGACCCAAAGACTCTATTTCCTCGACGAGGTTAGCAGCATCTACGCTGTCCCACTTCTCTAGGGTGATAAGTTTAGATTGTTGCTGAGTCCAAGCATAGAAGTCGTTTTCATAGCAAGAGGGCTCGTTCATGCTTATCTACTGCTCCAATCTTGTATGCCTCTTGATTCTATGTGATGCGATGTCTACAGAGCTGCCTGTGGCATGTCCTTTTTGAAATAAAAGTACGGTTGGCCGTCTGCTTGGTCTTTTCCTAGGAAGCCAGATAGGGGGGAAGATAGCTCTATTAGCATATTCTTTGCAGCTTCATCCGTTATAAATGATTGATACTTTGCGTTGTGATGCGATCGCACTTCCACCACGCTAAAGGCCGTTCTCCTCTTCTGAAAAGGCTGCGCCGACAGCTCTTTAACAGTTTGAATAATCTGCCTTCTACGAGGAAGATACTGCGCTTCTTCTTCTAAATCTTTTTTCTTCTTCTGGATCAAGGAGAAAAGCTTATCATCAGCTTCTATACCAAACGGCGGTGAATGCAAGCTAGCTTCTAGCTCAGAGACTCTAAACGATTGATACTCAGCTTTCAGTTCTACCAATGACTGAAAGGTCTCTGGTAGAATCACATTCATCTTTTGACCGACGGCTATCTGATTGGAATCACTGGTAATTCGACCTGCGGCAACAATCAGCTTAGTCGAGCTTTCATAATCTTCTTTGGATAGATATTTGAATGCCAGCTTGTGTAGCTGAGTAGCTGGATCGCCTACGCTTCTCAGAGCTGTTGCTTTGCATTCTCCTACAATTTTATACGGCTGATCTGCATAAAAATCTATACCCCCTGCTCCACCTGTTGCATTTGGGTCTAGGCTTGCTTTCGGATTATCTAATGAATTGCTGAACCCTAGCGCAATCAGTCCCTTTCTCACTAGTTTTTCAAAGGTATGACCATCGCTAGAGTTGCCAACTTCAGCGATCTTAGCTACCCAGTCGCCAGAATCTAAGATATTGTTTTCTTCAATCTTCGAAACTTCGAGAACAACTTCAGATTCTATTTTTACTAAAGGTTCAGGTACTTCAGGCTCTAAGATTGCTTTTTGCGCTAGTACAAATTCCTCGTCGCTGAGCAAGGGAAAAGCTGTATCAACATCTATGTAATTGGGCAGCGGCATGAACTTGTAAAGCTGATCGCAAACGGGTTCTGTTTCAACCGGGAAAGGATCAGGCAGCGCATAAACTCTTAGGAAGGAAAGAAAAAGGCTACCGTTTTGCAAATGGCTGTTTAGAGAGTCTTCCGTCCAAACTGTGAGGTTAGAGAGGGTTGCGATCGCTTCTTCGCTCACCTGCTGACACAACACACACCTAGCCCAATGCGTTGCCTCCATCTGCCTATTTTCAGGCAGGGCGAAGGCATTAAGCTCATGAATAATTTGCGAATGGTATTGGTCTGAATCGGTCGCTGCCCGACAGGGCAGCAGTGCAAACGATCTATCCGGCACAATAAATCTTCGAGTAACCGCGACAACAGAACGCTTTTGTCTAAGCGCCACGATATCGAGTTCAGGAAGACAGAGCGAGATGTTAATTAAGGTCATGCGGAGAGCGCGTCAGCAAAATCTTGCATTTCAGATTGGATTTCAGCTTCATCGATAAGCGCACTTTCTGGGGAGAGCGATCGCGACAAGTCAGCCTCAAGCTCGTTGATATCGATATCATCACTCAGTCGCTGAAGCTCATCTCCTTCTAGCGCGTCTTCTGCGACGTAGCCTTCTGGGCGACTAAGGATTTCTTTGATTAATGGGTTGTTTTGCAACAGCTTGCGTGTAAAAGCGAAAGAATCTAGCCGTTTGGTGGTCAGTTCAAATTTTTCGTGATGCTCGTAAACATATTGCAGCGCTAGCAGCGGCTTGATATCATCTGCGGCAAGGTCTACCCATTCGCCACCCTGTTCTATAAGCTGCTGGTAGTACTCAAAGGAATCCCAATAGCGCTTTATTTTTCGGTCGCGCGATCGCACCAAACACCCTCGCGACAGCCCGAACGTCTCTGTATCTAGCAGCCTTCTAAACCCAGCACCCACTGAAAGCCCATGAGTCTGTTGAATGACACCTAAGCCAATGACGACAGGTTCGCTATTTTCCTCGCCCACTATCTTAAAGTGAAGCCTTCCGTCATTTTTTGACTTAGGCGTAACCTCTTCTACGCCTCGAATAACCACGCCCTCGATCGGCTGCTCCTTAATCTTGTCAATATCAAGAATTCTCTCAAAACAGAACCGTAGTGCAGAAGCAGCTACTTCGTTGCCATTGAGATCATCTAACTCAAACTGATCTAGCGCATTCTGATAGGCCTGCTCAAATCTTTCTACGTAAGAGAGCGATGGCGGCTCTATTGTTTTCAGCTTCTCGTCTAACGTCCTTGCAAACCACTTCAGCGCTTCGCGAGCTGACGGCCTACCTTTTCCAAAAGCAGCAATCTCTTCTTTGCTAAACGGATATATCGGATCGGACGCTGTGAGCCCCTTTCTTTCATAGAATTTCTGGAGCGTTAAGGCACAAAGCTCTATGGCAGTTTCCTCATTCAAGTTCGTTAGCGTGATGGGATCGCCATATGCAGATATTCTTGCTAAAGAAACTTGAATATTTTGCTTCATTTGATTCCATGCGTTAGGCAGCACTGAAGTCAAAATAACAACGCCTTTGGCTTTGTTTGACTGCTGCACTGAGTCAAATAGCCGCTTAACCAAATTCACAATTAGGTAGGGCGCATTCCGGCCATCTTCATCAATAGCAGACGTGTCTAGCTCGTCAAAGCAGACAACAGCCGTTTTGTACTCAGCAATTAACGAGATCAGCTTTGTAACCGTGGTCGGTGCTGACGCGTTAGCTTCTCCCTCACTCTTATTGTTGGCAGGTAATCGAAGATCATTTGCATCTTGCTCTCCTAGCTGTTCACCTGCTAGCCACTTCACAGCCAGAGACCCACGTTCTTCAGAGAGCGTCCATATAAGAGCTCTCAAAACGTACATATCAATATTAGATTTTTGCTTCAGAATAATGTTTACGAAAGCACCGACTAAATCTTTGCCCCGAGCGTGCTTGTTTCGATATGCCTGGTCAAATTTTTCGACTAGCCGTGAAGCCGTAAAAACTTTGGCGTCTGGGTTAGCTGATCTCATTGCATCTGCTACGATTAGCGCAGCAATTTCTTGCCATTGCGTAACACCCTCGCTGCCCGGTTGATCTAGGCTTTCTGCAATAGACTGTTGAAAGAGGGAATTTATCAGCGCTAGGTTTCCGTATCTATCAGCACTAGCGTAGATAAAGATGCCTTCGCTAGTAGCCTGCAACCTTCTGCGAATACGCTTGATGACGTGGCTTTTGCCAACACCTCTGTCAGAGAGGAAAACCAAGGAAGTAATTTTCTCTAAAGCAGAGTCAGCAGCTCGCACTTGATTTGTCGCATCAAACAAGCTGTTGGAAGCTATTTCGTTTACGGATGCAATATCTGGGAAAGAGTCGCCCCAAATATTCTGTTCTCTGACAACAGGGGGTCTTTCAAAAGGATTATTTGCATTTAGTGCAGAAATGATCGCAGATTCGGCAGAGCTTTTCTGGGAAGCAGACATTGTGTTTAGGTCTGGAAGGGTATGTGGATCTGTTGTTTGAGGAGTTTCTTTTATCTAAGACAGTCGCTTCACAAAAAAACGTGCGCCCGCGCCGGGAATGGTTAAAGAGTCTTCCATCTGATCGGGTGTAACGTTGGAAAGATCGCTGCCCATCAGCTGCACAAGGTCGTTAGCCTGAACTTCGAGCAGCCATTCGTTGAACTTCTTTCGGGGGAGGCGATCGCCTATCTCCCTACGAATGCGATAAATCGGCACCAAGTCATCCAGGTTATAGTCCTGATTTAGCTGGTCGTAGGTCTCTAAAGCTGTCTTTGAAAATGATTCGTAGGATTCAATAAGACCATTACCGTTGCACTGACTAGATTTAGCTTTAGGAGGCTTAGCAGAAACCTGAGTAGACGTATTTTGTCTAAACCATCTAATAACAGCGTTTATAGTCTTGATTCCAATACTAGATCCGGCAAATTCAAACTTATCACTCGTGAGGCCATCGGCTAGCTTTTGCTCACCCTGCTGAGTGACAGCGTATCGATTGTGACCCTTTACTTTTTCCTTGCTAAGCGCGCCATTGGTCGATAGCTGCTCTAAGGCTGTTTTATAAGCTTTACCGCTGGGAACAAATTTATATTGAGCTACGGGTGATTCGTCTAGCGCCCATAGGTTCAAAAGAACGCGCGTTTCAGCATACAGAGGAGTGACTTTGCTAGCCATTAGAAATCCTTGGAAAATGAGAGTGATGCAAGCTGTTAAAACAGTCGAGATGTTATTTTTCTACGTCGCTTCTACGGACAATCCGTAGATTATTGACGAACATATCAAAAAAACTTGCTCTAAGCTTAGCCACTATAATTCCCACCTGTGGGTGACTTCGCTCACCTTTACAAGGTCTTCTCGTTCGTGAATTTCCTGATGGCACTGATACTTGCCACATCCAGAAGATCACGGACAAGAAGCAGGCAGTGCATTCTATACGAAGTTCTCGGCGTTGTTTAGCTCGCTGACTGTTGTATTTTCTATTTGAGCGATCGCACTCCCCTCAGCAAAGATAAAAGCACTGCTCTGATTGCCATCTGCCGCACTGCCCTGATAAAAGCTCAGCGACTCAAAGCTCACATCAGCTAGCTTAAACACGTCCTGGGTAAGCGCAAAGTCTTCTATATAGTTATAAGCGTTTGTTCTAAGCGTGAACGTGTCGCTACCTTCGCCACCCACTAGCGTGTTGAATCCAGCACCTGGATCAATCAGATCGTCTTTTCTCCCACCCTGGATATAGTCGTCGCCTGTTCCAGTAACAATGTCTAGGCCGTAGTCAAACTCACCGCTAGACTCGATAGTGTAGATAATGTTGTTGCCATCGCCAGCATTAATCGAGCCGCCTATTCTGCCGACACCGATAATATCGTTGCCGCTACCTGCGGTAATTGTGTGAAAGCCCTGCTGAATCCAAGCGTTGTTGTTGCCATCTCCTAAGTTGATATCGTCGTAGGAGTATTGGTCTGATGTGGTGTAAACAAAATCGTCACCATCGCCTGTATTGATATCATCGTCGCCGTTGCCGATGCCGATAATGTTGTTGCCGCTGCCAGTGATGTTGCTGTAGAGGCCTTGCGTGTAGAAAATATCGTTGCCACTACCTAAGTTGATAGTTGCGTTTCCTGCGCGATCGCCCCCCAGCGTATAAACAAAGTCATCACCCTCACCGGCATCTACTTCAATGGGAGGGAAATTACCGCTGGTGCGATCGCCCAACCCAATAAAATCGTTACCAGCTCCTGCCATCAAAACGTCATTACCCTGACTACCTCCCGTCAGAAAGTCGTCGCCGTCAGTACCTACAATAATGTCGTCAGTATCAAGTGTATTATCTGTGTTGCTAACCAGCGAACCTTCATACGGTTCACCTGCTTGAGGAGACTCTTTACCAACAACAATGCCGGCATCATCAACGTAGAGAGTAGCAAACCTGCCATCTACAATCGGCGGCATGCTCGACTGATCGTCTCTGCCCAAGAGAACATAGCTGCCAGACCGCCCTAAGACAAGATCGTCTAAGCCGTCGCCATTGATATCGCCGCCCCCCGCGAATGAGCGAAGTCCGCCGCCTGCTACCTCAAATCCGTCCGTAGCGTTGAGACTATCAACCCTTCTGAACGGCTCAAATCCCGAGCCTTTGCCAAAAATGATAACTTCCGAATCACTACGTGAATTGAGACCAGCCGTATTTTTGCTAATTACAATATCGTCAAACCCATCACCGTTGATATCACCCGCCGTGTCAATTCGGCTCCCAAGCCGATTGTTACTCTCTTGGGCACCTTCAAGCGCAAAGCCATTGCTGCCATCTAGGCTCGATAGCGCCACGCTAGCGCCAAAGCCCCCATCACGACCAAACAGAATATAGCTCGCACCCGTCGCGACAAATCCTAAGATGGTAAAACGTCCTGGAATGGCTCTTGTGTTCGCATCAGGCGCACTGATAATAAGATCACTAATGCCGTCACCATTAACGTCTCCAGCATTGCTTACAGCCGCGCCCAGTCCACCATCACGAGCGCTGGCCTCAATCGTAAAGCCATTGCTACCGTTTAGGTCTGAAACGTCTAGAACGGGGGAAAACCCGTCAGCGCTGCCATATATCACGTAGCCTCTGCCGGGAAAAGTTAGCGAAGATCTGTCACCAACTTCGGGAGCACCAATAATAATGTCGTCGATGCCATCATTATTAATGTCACCAGCCGTACTCACCGACTGACCAAAGCCGTTGTTGGGCAATCCGGGGCCATTGATCACAAAGCCATTGCTGCCGTCAAGATCTGAGATGTCTATACTCGTTGTAAACGGTGAGCGTTTGCCGAAGACAACGTAGCTTTTGCTATCACTGCTGCCATTGCTATCAGAGCCGATCACAATATCACCAATGCCATCGCCATTAATGTCGCCAGCTTCGCTGATAGCGTTACGCCTATTCAGTCTGGTGCCGTTAGGCCTAATGGCACCGTTCTCTTCAGTAATATAAAAGCCGTTGCTGCCGTTTAGTTCGCTCAGCTCAATACTGGCCTCAAACCCTGACTGGCGACCAAAAACAACGGAAACCTCTCCTTCTCGAAAGCCAACGATGCCTCGATCTATGCCGAAAAGGAGGTCATCAATACCGTCGCCATTCACATCACCCGCACGGCTAACCAGGCCACCAGTCCCCTTATCTGCTGTCGCGCCATCTCTAAGGCTACCATTAACCACAAAGCCGTTACTACCATTAAGCTCGCTGAGCACTACGTCACCGAATCCTGAAGCATTGCCAAAGACAACATAGCTTTTGCCAAGCGAGATATCGCCAGAACTCATCGGTGCTACATCGATAATAAAGTCATCAATGCCATCACCATTGACGTCTCCGACAATATCTACCGAACTGCTAGTGTTTTCTCCATCAGGGCCATCAAGGACAAAGCCGTTGCGTCCATCGAAGTTGTTGAACTTGAAGACTGGTGGAAAGATCATGAGCTTATTCCGTAATCGAGACTTTCTGATGAAGGTTTTCCCGATTATAGAGTCAATTCTCTCTTTAGTCTTTGAAGACTTGTATCTATTTACACAGCTAATCTAGCCCAGTTAAGCTGATCCTCTTTATCTTCCCATCGCAATAGCTGCGCAGGACTTCCAACCACAAAGCCCGGAAGCTCAACAGCTTGACGAGGAGCCTGGGTGACCAGTGCGATCGCCTCTTCTACATCACAAAGCCCCCACTTCACCAAGTTCTGAGCACCCTCAATTAGCGGCAAGGTTGTTCCCGAAAGCGTGCCATCAGCTAACCGAGCCGTGCCGTTTATCACTTCGATCTCGCGAGAGTCCCAAGGGTACTTCCCATCTGGCAGGCCGAGCGGAGAGAGCGCATCGCTAACTAAAAACAGCCCATTCATCACTTTCTTAGCCGTGCCTCTGCCTGAACGCAGCAGCAGATCGAGCATAGTTGGACAAATGTGTTGGCCGTCGGCAATAAAGCCGCAGGAAACGCGATCGTCTGTTAGAGCTGCACCTAATAAACCAGGATCTCGATGATGTAGTCCAGGCATTGCATTGAAGGCGTGGGTGACCATTGTTGCGCCTTGTGAAAACGCTTTATTAGCCTGCTGGGCGGTGGCAAGAGAATGACCCATGCTGACGGTGATGTTGCGATCGCACAACCACTCAATCACACCAGAATCTTCTCCAAGCTCAGGCGCTAGCGTCACAATGCTAATAACATCTGCAAAATCGTCAACAACAGTTTTGACCGCATCCAGCGTCAGCGGCTGTAAAAATTCTGCGGGATGAGCACCGCGCTTTGTTGAATCTAGAAACGGCCCCTCTAGATGGGCCCCTATGATGGTTGCAGCATTGTTCTTCTGTTGTTGCGATTGAAAGTCTCGAATTGCGGCTAAGCTACCGTGAAAGTTCTCTAGCGATGTGGTGACTATAGTGGGACAAAATCCATCTACGCCCTGCTGCCAGAGCAAGTCGCAAATAGCTTGAAGCTGTTCAAAGCGAGCAGGTCTAAGATCGGGAAAGGCCAGACCTAAAGCACCATTAATTTGTAGATCGACTGCGCCTTGAGAGATCCAGTCGCCCGCGACATCTATCACCACCTTGTTAACGCCCGGTTCCTGTACATCTTCCATCGGTGTTATCGCGCGCACAATCGCGGCTTCTAGCTCAATTTGATAGAGCGTCGTAGCTTTTCTACCCTCATAGAGAGAGCTAGGGAGGTGAGCGTTGAGAATGACAGTACTATCAGACATGGACACGATTAGAATTGAAAAAGAAGAACTGAGGCTATGACCACTCCACAGGCAGCAGGTGCACCGGCAGAGATTGGAATTGTGATGGGCAGCGACTCGGATTTGCCGACGATGATGGGCGCGATCGCCATCTGTGAAAAATTCAACATCCCCCACGAAGTTGCGATTGTATCGGCCCATCGCACCCCGCAGCGCATGGTCTCCTACGCAGAAACCGCACATACCCGAGGGCTCAAAGTTATTATCGCAGGCGCAGGCGGCGCCGCCCACCTACCGGGAATGGTCGCGGCACTATCGCCGCTGCCCGTCATCGGGGTGCCGGTCAAAACCAAAGCGCTCTCCGGATTAGACTCTCTGTATTCTATTGTGCAAATGCCAGCGGGCATTCCGGTGGCCACCGTCGCCATTGGCAATGCCAAAAACGCAGGCCTGCTCGCAGTACAAATACTCGGTGCACATCGGCCTGACCTGCTCGAACAGATATTGGACTATCGCCAGCAGCTCAAAACAATGGTTAATGACAAGCAAAACCAGCTTGTAGCGCTCGGAGCCCGTCAGTATTTAAAGCATATGATCAACACATAACGATACAAAAAAGGTGACCTCACGCACTGTCAGCACCTGTCATTTGAGCAGTGCATCATTTTATGCTGGCATCTGTCAAAGTCACCGCCTAAAAAGTTGATAAATACGCAAGCACTCAAATGTTTTTATAGGGAGTTTTGACAAAACTTTCCGGATACCGAAAAAGACCTGTAACATTCACGACACAGAGGCCAAAAGCCTGATTAAATCGAGAAAAATTGATGTTGCGAAAATGATACAAAGTGACTTTTTAGGAGAGAGAAGTGAGTCGCTGTGTAAATTTTCACTAAAACCTGTTTAAGAAATTAGATCTAGGGTAGTCGATCCTCTATCAAAAGTATCAGCCGATACAGAATGCTGGGCTCAGACTTGGTGGAATGAGCACCAACAGTTTGACAGGTACGCATTACGGATATGTCCTTGCGTAGCTAGCCCACCTAAGGCCACGGATTACTGTCTAATTTGCGTTAGGAACGCTCGACAAAAATGTCTAATTTTACACTCAAAAAAAGAAAGTATCCCAAGCGCTCTACATCGCCTTGGGAGGCTAACGTCCCTCCGTTTACCGAAATGGCTAAGCGTGCTCTTAACGGTGCATTTGGTCGTAAGTTCGCTTGGGGTTGGCTCGCTTGCATTCCCTTGTCATTTGTAATTGTGGCAACTTGGGGATTTGCCGCACACGCTCAGGACGAAGTACTTGCAAGCGATGTGCAAATCATTCTCGACAATATCTGGATTGTCATCGCGGCTGTCTTAGTTATTTTCATGAATGCTGGCTTCGGCATGTTAGAAACCGGCTTTTGCCGTCAAAAGAATGCCGTTAACATTCTCACGAAGAACCTGATTGTTTTTGCTCTAGCAACACTCTCTTTCTGGGCGCTAGGCTACGCACTGGCTTTTGGCTCAGGAAATGCGCTAATCGGCCTCAACGGCTTCTTCTTAGCAGGGTCTCAACCCGACACGCTCGTCGATGGACTCACGCTCACCGTGCCTGTGTTCTTCCTGTTCCAGGCAGCATTTGCGGGAACGGCGGCCACTATCGTATCGGGTGCGGTTGCTGAGCGCGTAAAGTTCTCTAGCTTCATCATCTTCAGCATCTTGCTCACCGCTATTTGCTATCCCATCACGGCTCACTGGGTCTGGGGCGGCGGCTGGCTGAGCGATATGTCCTTCTTAGGTGAAGGCGTTGCTTTCAGCGACTTTGCTGGTTCTACCGTAGTTCACTCTGTTGGTGGTTGGGCTGCGCTGATGGGCGCTATCTTCCTCGGGCCTCGCATTGGAAAGTACCAAAACGGGGGCGTCAATGCGATTCCAGGTCACAACATGAGTATTGCAACGCTCGGTTGCCTCATTTTGTGGATTGGCTGGTTTGGCTTTAATCCTGGATCTGAGCTAGCTGCTAGCCTAAACGTTCCTCAGATTGCGCTGGTGACTAACCTTGCCGCAGCAGCAGGTGGTGTAGCGGCAACGTTCACAGCCTGGGCGCTTAGCGGTAAGCCTGACCTATCTATGGTTATCAACGGCATCTTAGCTGGCCTAGTTGGCATTACAGCGGGCTGTGGTGGCATTGGCTACTGGGGTGCGGTTATTGTCGGCGGCATTGCCGGTGTGATTGTGGTCTTCTCCGTAGGCTTCTTTGACAGCATCAAAATCGACGATCCGGTTGGTGCAACCTCTGTTCACCTCGTCTGCGGTATTTGGGGTACGTTGGCAGTCGGCCTGTTCGATCAAACTAGCGGTTTGTTTTTCGGTGGCGGTGTCACTCAGCTGATTGCTCAAATCATCGGTATCGTAGCTGTCGGTCTGTTCACGGTGATTGTGACCTCTATTCTGTGGGTCGTTCTCAAGTCACTGATTGGCCTGCGCGTGTCTTCTGAAGAAGAGATAAAAGGCTTGGATATTGGTGAGCATGGCATGGAAGCTTACAGTGGTTTCCTCAAGGACACTAGCGATATGGGTGGGATTATCTAGACGGCAAGGATGTCTTATAAAGGCTTCTATGCAATCTAGCTAGCATCATTCTCAGTCACGGCGAAGGGTAGAGATCACCAATGATCTCTGCCCTTCGCTTTTGCATGTCTAGAGATGTTTTAAAGCGTGTTTTACCTTTAGTTAACTTCTCGCCTTTGCGCCCTAGCTCGCCTGCTATTCTAACGGTACTTATTAAGACACTATAAAAAAACTGAACTTCTCTATTTGCCGCCTTAATTAGGATAAGCACAACCTCCTATGGGTAACCCAACTTCCATTGTGGAAGAAATATTTGAGGCGCTGCCGATGCTACGGTCTCAAATGTATTTCAAAACATCGCTGACAGCGCTTTCTCATGCAATGGAGGATCAGGTGCTGGCAGGAACAGAGGTCGCACCGCTGATTATTGCTAGCTTTCAGCAGGAACGGTTTTACCGGCAAGAGGCGCACCGCTATGAGCGGATTGGGGGGCTGAGCGATCAGGTCTATGTGCTCTCAGCAGCGGAAACTAAGTTTAGTGATTCAGAGGATGGCTACGAAAAAATTAGCTTTGATGAGGAAGATGCTTTAGCAGAAGAGTGGCATCTGGTGGTGTTGGGCGATCGCTACAGCGCAGCCCTCATTTGCCGCGAGCATCACGACAGTAACGACGTCAAAGAGAGCCTAGTTGAAGGCATTTCAACCCCTCATCTAGATCAAACCCGCCGGTTTGAAGGCGTGTGGACGCTAGATCGGCAGGTCAGCAGGCGCGCAGCAGGCCTGCTACTCGATCGCATTGAGCGCTACCGGCCTGAGCTAGCAGAGAAAATCAAGGTAGCTAGAACGCGATTTATTCCTAAGAAGCTGAGCACCGACTTAGAGGTAGAGGCCGATCCGTTTGCGCAGCGGCTGATTACCTACTTGCAGGCAGGGCAGTACAAGCAGCTGAAAGCATATAAGGCGATCGCACTCCAAGAGCAACGGGCCAGACTGGTGAACTCTATTACCGCTGCGATTCGGCAATCGCTTAATCCCGCTGAAATATTTGCGATCGCCACCCAAGAACTCGGCAGCGTTCTCAACGTCAGCCGCTGCATCATCTACCGCGTCGAGCCTAATGATGCCGACATCACCATCAAACACGAATACCGCCAGCCTCACCTAAACTCACTCAAAGGCATTGCTTGGCCGCTAAAGCACAACCCGCTATACCAGTGGGTAAAAAGTCATCACGAATCTTTGGCGATTGACGATGTGACTGGCAAAGTCGCTGATGATGTTGACTTAAGCGCGACCCTGCCCCGACTCCAGCGCTGGCAGATTCGCAGCTGTTTGCTAGTGCCGCTGGTACACAAAAATCGCCTGCTGGGCATGGTGGAGCTGCACCTTAGCGGCGGCCGCCACCGGCAGTGGGATGATGATGAAGTGATGTTAAGTGAGGCGATCGCCAACCAGCTCAGCGTTGCGCTTATCCAAGCCGAAGCCTACGCCAACCTCGAAGATCTCAACCAGCAGCTGGCCGACTTAGAACGCACCCGTAGCAATCTCATTGCCATCACTGGCCACGAACTACGCACGCCACTCTCCACCATCCGCGTGTGCCTAGAGAGCCTAGCCACCGAGCCCGACATGGACGCCGACATGCGCCAAATCATGCTCGACACCGCCATGACCGACGCCGAGCGTATGCGCAAGCTCGTCCAAGACTTCCTCACGCTTTCTAGACTCGAAAGCCGCCGCGTCGAGTGGAACTTAGAATCGCTATCGCTACAGGAATGCGTAGACCTGGCCCTCAGCAGTCTGCGCTGGCAAAACTCGTCTAACGCAGCGCCCTCCATGCGCATAGACACCGATCTCAGCGACAATCTGCCCTTTGTTCGGGCCGATGGCGAATGGATTGTTGAAGTGCTCTCCAAGCTGCTCGACAACGCCTGCAAGTTCACAGAAGCCAACGGTCAGGTGACCATTCACGCCGAAGCCGCTGGCAAGAAAATGGTCGAAATCACCGTCAGCGACAGCGGTAGGGGCATTGAGTCAGACCGATTAGAAACCGTGTTCGAGCGGTTCTATCAAGAAGAAGGTGCGCTTCGTCGCTCTGTAGGCGGCACCGGGTTAGGCCTCGCCATTTGCCAGCAAATTATAGAAGGCTTGGGTGGGAAGATTTGGGCCACCTCAGCCGGAAAAAATCAGGGCACACAAATTCATTTCACGCTGCCAGCCGCAGGCAAACCCCCTCGATACGGACAGGCTAAGCTACTCAAAAAATCAGCGTCAAAGTCGAAAGCAACCCGCTCAAAAAAGACAGCAGCCACGCAGGAAAAAGACTCAGATTCTGCTAAGCCCAACGCAAAAACAGCCAAAAGCCGAGCCCGTTAATCCGTGCTTACACGCTTGCTTGTGGCAGAGCGTCAAGCCGTGTCCGGCTGGCCTTTTCGGTAGCGCTGCATCGCTCGCCCGCACACATATAACGAACTATTACGCTTCGTATCGTGCCGGTAAAAGTGTCCGTACGGCAATGATACGATCCCAATCAGCTAAGAAGTGAGAGAATTTCATTCATGGCAGAGAAACTGACTGGTAAAATGCCCAAATTTGGAGGCAGCACCGGCGGCCTCCTAACCAAGGCAGCTGTTGAAGAAAAGTACGCCATTACTTGGACCTCTGAAAAAGAGCAGGTCTTTGAAATGCCTACGGCGGGTGCGGCCATTATGAATGAAGGCGAGAACCTGCTGTATCTATCCCGCAAAGAGCAGTGCCTAGCGTTGAGCCGACAGCTCAAAACTAAGTTCAAGCCTAAAATTACTGACTACAAAATCTATCGCATTCTGCCTAACGGCGAAACCACTTATCTTCACCCTGCCGATGGCGTGGTGCCAGAGAAAGTGAACGAAGGCCGTGGCTACAGCGGGAAAAAGGATCGTCGTATTGGCGAAAACCCTGACCCTGCAACCATCAAATTTGGTGGCAAAGAAACCTTCGAGGTTTAATTTTACAAGATACCTTTTCACTGTCTCCGGAAGGTGAAAAGGTACTTTCTCTCCAACCGCAGCAAAAATAAACTCAAACAAAAGGGCGGCTTTAGAGCTGCCCTTTTGTTTTGTTCGCTTCTACAATAAGCGTTAGCTGAGATACTTTTATACCAGCCCGAAATCCCATGATCTTTCCAGACTTTAAAACCTTCTGTGACCTCGCTAAACAAGGCAACTTCGTGCCGGTATACCAAGAATGGGTTGCCGATTTGGATACGCCTGTTTCGGCTTGGTACAAAGTCTGTACAGGTCAGCCCTATAGCTTTCTCCTGGAGTCTGTAGAAGGGGGCGAAACGCTAGGACGCTATAGCTTTTTAGGCTGCGATCCGATGTGGGTACTTGAGAGCAAAGGGAGCCAAACCACCCAAACGTTTCGAGATGCCTCCAAGCAGGTGATAAACGGCAATCCTTTTGATATTTTGCAAGATTGCTTGGAGCCTCTAAAACCGGTTCTACTGCCTCAATTACCACCAGGCATCGGGGGCCTATTTGGCTTTTGGGGCTACGAACTCATCAATTGGATTGAACCGACGGTCACCACCTATCCGCGCACCGAAGACGATCTGCCAGATGGGCTGTGGATGCAGATGGATAATCTGTTGGTCTTTGATCAGGTGAAGCGGAAGGTGTGGGCCGTCGCCTATGCCGATTTGAGAGAGACGGACGTAGATTTACAGAAGGCTTATGAGGGGGCGTGCGATCGCGCCACAAACCTCATCACCAAGCTACGCCTCCCTCTAACCGAAAAAGACACCCTCTTACAGTGGACATCGCCCGAGGCCAGCACCGCGCCCCCGCTCGAATACACCAGCAATCGCACAAAAGAAGAATTCTGCACCTGCGTCGAAAAAGCCAAAGCCCACATTCGCGCCGGAGACATCTTCCAAGTCGTCGCCTCCCAACGTCTCCAAGCCAGCTACAGCGGCGAGCCGTTTGATCTCTACCGCTCCCTAAGGCTAGTCAATCCCTCGCCTTACATGTGCTACTTCAACTTCAACGGCTGGCAGCTTATCGGATCTAGCCCCGAAGTGATGGTCAAGGCCACCCGCAACGCACAAGCCTCCGATCCTAACGCGCCCATGCAGGCCACCCTCCGCCCCATTGCAGGCACCAGGCCCAGAGGAAAAACGCCTGCTGAGGACGCCGAGTATGCAGCTGATCTTTTAGCCGATCCTAAAGAAGTTGCTGAACATGTGATGCTAGTAGACTTAGGCCGCAATGATTTGGGTCGCGTTTGCACTAGCGGCACCGTCGTCGTAGACGAGCTGATGGTGATAGAAAACTATTCTCATGTGATGCACATTGTCAGTAATGTCGTTGGCGATTTGGCCCCCGATAAGACCGCCTGGGACTTACTCACCGCGAGCTTTCCCGCTGGCACTGTAAGCGGCGCACCCAAAATTCGGGCAATGCAGATCATCAATGACTTAGAGCCTGACCGTCGCGGCCCCTACTCTGGCGTCTACGGCTACTACGACTTTGAAGGCCAACTTAACAGCGCAATCACTATTCGCACGATGGTCGTCCAGTCTGCTGAAGATGGTAGCCAAACCATCAGTGTACAGGCAGGCGCTGGCTTAGTTGCAGACTCAGTTCCTGAAAGTGAGTATCAAGAAACATTGAACAAAGCCAAGGGTATGCTAGAAGCAGTCCGCTGTTTAAAGAAATAGTGTTGCCACGGTAGCGTTAGCAAAGAGGAAAAATAAACGTTGGCAAAAGATTTAACAACATCTTCAATTGATCGACAGAACATTCTCAACAATCGATATGCATTAGAAAAGCTTGATGCTCATTTAGGGTTAGGCGGTACGCTCTACGATGGGGAAATTCTCTTCACGAAACAGCAGCTCATCAATATTTTCGGCATCAGTGACAGCACTATTGAAAAGTACATAAAGAGCCATGGAGGGGAACTCAGTAATAATGGCTACGTAGTATTGCGAGGCCGAAGGCTTAAAGAGTTCAAGGCTTTGGTGGCTGGTACCGTAAATGATTACGGTACCAAAACGACCGTCCTCGGTGTATTTACGTTTCGAGCAACGCTCAATTTGGCGATGCTTTTAGTGGAAAGTGACTTCGCAAAGGCTATTCGTTCTCGCATTCTTGACATTGTTATTGATGTAATAGCTGAAAAGTCTGGAGGACACACCAAATACATCAACCAGCGAGACGATAACTTTTTGCCTGCTGCCTATCAACAGTTTAACTATCGTAAAACTTTTACCGATGCGCTCAAGAACTTTGTTGATTTAGGCAGTATAAAATACAGTCGGTATACCAACAGAGTGTATCAGCTTGTCTTTGAAGAGAATGCAGCAGAATACAAGCTGATATTGAAGCTGAAGAAAGAAGATAGAGTGCGTGACACGATGTATGCAGAAGTGTTGACTGCGATCGCCAGTATAGAGAATGGCTTGGCTGCGGAGATGCAGGATAAATCACAGACATTAGGTAGAAAACTGTTACCAGCTGAAGTCGATGCCTTATTTTCAGCGACTGCTAATAACCCCTACCTAAAGCCAGTCATTGAAGATGCCAGAGTTAAAATGGCTAGTCGCGATTTAGGCTTTCGTGATGCACTTCACCGAAAACTGGAAACCTATATTCAAACAATTCCAGAAGGTGACTTTGACCGTTTCTTAGGCGAAACCAGCCGCTCTTTAGAAGAGCAGTTTGCAGATCCTGAGATTTTAGCTGTGTTTAAACGCTTAAGAGATCGTTAGAAAATGGCGCAGCGGTTTATTTATTTCAATATGCAGTACGCGATCGCACAGCATGACAAAATCATTGATAAATCAGGTGGTCTAGCCGGGGCTAATAATCTAGGCCTTTTAGAAAGCGCCTTGCAGCACGTACAAAACGATCTTTATTACCCAGAGCTAAAGCATAAACTGGCGCACTTAGTTTTTTCGATCAATAAATTTCATGCGTTCTCTGATGGAAACAAGCGGTCTAGCATTGCATTAGGTGCCTATTTTCTAGAACTGAACGGCTACAAATATGTTGTTAAAAAGTTTGTGTTTGAGATGGAGAACATTGCGGTCTGGCTAGCAGAAGGAAAAATCACAAAAGAGCTACTGTGCGAGCTAATTGAGTCAATCGTTTTTGAAGATGACTACAGCGAGTCGTTAAAACTAGCACTGGCGTTAGCGGTTATGTAATTCGCGATCGCCCTCCTACTCAGCCTGCTGCTTCATTGCATCAATAATCTGTCCATTTGCTTTTGGAAATGGATACTCATCAATCTCATTGAGGGTCACCCACTTTACTTCGTCGCATTCAATAGGCTGTGGTTTGCCGCTGATGTGCGTGCAGTTAAATACGTTGAGCGTAACTTTGAAGTGCGTGTAGGCATGATCGATGGTGATGAGGCGATCGCCCACTTCAATCTCAATCCCTAGCTCCTCCATAATCTCCCTCTTCACACAAGCTTCTGCGCTCTCACCCGGCTCAATTTTGCCACCCGGAAACTCCCATAAGCCGCCTAACAAGCCTTCCTGCTTGCGACGGTCAATCAAAATATTGCCTTGCGCATCGGTGATAACGGCGACGCCAATATGCTTATGCGGAACGGGCTTACGAGATTCTGTCATGGGAAAGTCGGTTACAGCATTTTGATTGTACGCTGCGCAGTGAGTCTGCCATGGGCACAGCAGGCAGGCAGGATTATGGCGCGTGCAAAGGGTTGCCCCTAAGTCCATGATGGCCTGGTTAAAATCTCGCGGATGCTTTGGATCGATGACTTGTTCGGAGATGTCCCAAAGCGGGTTTAAGGCTTTGTTAGGGACAAAGGGGAAAGCGACTAGGCGGGCAAGGACGCGCTTTACGTTGCCATCGAGAATTGCCGTAGGGAGGTTAAAGGCAGCGCTGAGGATGCCGCCTGCGGTAGTACGACCGATGCCCTTGAGTGCGATCGCCCCTGCCAAATCATTCGGAAATACCCCGCCAAACTCACTTACGACCTGCTGTGCCGCCTTATGTAAATTTCTGGCTCGCGCATAGTAACCCAGCCCTTCCCACAGCTTCAGCACCGTCTGCTGCTCGGCTGAGGCCAAAGCCTCCACCGTCGGAAACGTCTCTAGCCAGCGCTCATAGTAAGGAATGACCGTTTTCACCTGAGTTTGCTGAAGCATAATCTCAGAGATCCAAATGGCATACGGATCTCGGGTTCGTCGCCAGGGCAAATCACGGCCTTGAGAGGCATACCAAGTGAGGAGCTGAGTGCGAAGGTCTAAAACCGTATTTTCAGATAGCAAAAAGCCCGATAGAGGTTTCTCTACCGAGCTTTCACGTTTGCTATTGGGTCGTCTTCTATCGGTCGAAGTGCGACGAGCCATCAAGAGCTATGACTGGCCATCAGCAAATAGAGACGCTTCAAACTGCTCTTCAAACTTCAGACGCTGCTCAGCACCGCGCAAAAAGTATCCGCTAACCATCGCTGAAGCCAGCAAACGACCTAAGTTTTCGCGATTCGTGGTGACCGTAACGTCAAAATTCTGAGAAGGAAGCCCACCTAGCAGGCCCATTACGTTGTGCTCGATAACCTGCATAACGTCAGCCGAATCGGGACGCGACAGCTGCGTAATGGTCTCAGGGTCCATTGTCTTTACATAGCTGAGCAGGTCGTTTTCGCTTGCAGAGTTGGATTCCATTCTGTTTTCCATAAATTCTGGCAACTTCCCGGTGACATCATCCATGTTGATACCTATCTTTAAATGTTCTTTAACCTGATAGAACGCGATTCTACAGTGGGTTTCGCTCTTTCTTTTTTGGGCTTTCTTTGGGCTTGTAGTGACACTGTAACAAGTCGGTTTAGCTTCGCCTATGGGTTGAAACCGAATGACAACCGAACAACTACTCTCGTTTAAACAGCGCCGTTTATGCAGGTTCATCTAAAATTTAGACGAATAAAGTCAGGCTAAAGTTCTCTCAAGATTAAGCGTCCTCAAGCGAGATAGCCACTACCACGTTGGGTCGTCTAGCAGATTAACTTCGATAGTTTCAGCGCTATTGGGAACGACTTGAAGGCAAGCCAGCACGCTCTCCTCTTCTCCATCAACTTCAATCTCGCAAGCATGACAAGCGCCAGAAAGGCAACCTGTCGCAATATGAACGCCTGCTCTAGAAGCAACCGTCAGCCAAGACTCTCCCACTTTCGCAGTTGTGGTGACATCATCCGGCAAAAAGTGAATATCTACCGTCGTCATTTACACCGTTTACAAATTAATGAATTTGGGGGATGAGCTTGGAGCAATTATAGTCCCATTAAATCTTGAACTAAGCTCCGAACTAAGCCTTGAGCATCGCAACCAGGGTGTGATGAGCATCGGCAGCATCTTTTAGCTCGTGGTCAAACGTGACGCGGACGGGAACGGTTTCGCCTTCAACGTCTGCTTGCAAGTCCATGCCGGTATCGTCTATGGCGGTGAGTGTAGCCGCCGCTGCATTCGCCTGGTTGCCGTAGCGCTGGGCATAGGTAAGAACGGCTTCGGCATGGTCGCGGTTCATGTGTTTGCAAATGCGATCGCTCACTTGAGGCGTAATTTTTTCCAAATGGCCTCTTTCCGTCTTCACGTCCGACTGATTGGCTGCTGCCATCTTTTCCGTCCTCTTTAACACTACAATTCCAAAGCACCACCCCAGAGCACCGTTATTTCTGTGCGGTTGTTTCTGTGCGGTTGGTTAGCCCTTCTTACGTCTTTCTATCGCGTCTTTCCATCATAGACAATACCTGCTTTTTCATGACGGCTCGTTCCCAATCAGTCCATCGCACCTCAGCGTATCCGCCTGTACACCCCTGGCCCACTGGATACATCTTTGAAAGCCCAGGCGCGCACCTCACCTACCGAGTCATTGGCCCCTGCTGCCGCCTGTACGATCGCGATCAGCTGCCATGGCCCTGCTGCCGGATTCAGTGGCGGAGTAAAGAACCGAGCTGGCGACGTATCGGCAAGCGATTCACCGTCGATCTCTCTACCCGCAGGCACCCTTCCTACTGTGTAGAAATCGTAGGCCAAAGCTATCGCAGCGAGCCAGTGATCATGACGCTGTACACCATCAACTTTTCTATGCAGCTGCAAAACTGGTGGCATACCAAGCGTCAAAAGTAAGCGTCAAAAGCTTTAGAACGGATCGTCAATCTGATCGGGAACTGCCACACTACAATCTCGACGATACTCGCTTCCAGCCCAGGTGATAACCCCGCAGAGGCTAGCGGCGACAGAGAAGTCGGCATCAAAAAACAGGGTGTCTTTCATATTTGAGCCATCTAGCACCGCGCCCGTAAAGTTAGCGTCCTTTATATAAGACTCACGCAGGTCAGTATCGATCATGGATGCGCCGGTTAAATCGGTGTGATCAAAGATGGCATAGCGTAGATCTGAGCCGTCGAGTATCGTGCCGCGAGCGCTGGTGTAACCCAAATTAACGTCGATTAGGTTAGCGCCCGATAGCTGGGCACCGTCCAAATTGGCATAGTAAAAGTTAGCCCCTTCTAAATCGGCTCCGGTGAGGTCTGCACCAGATAAATCAAGCCGCCTCAAGTCAGCTTCATGAAGGTCGCAGCCCGCGCAGGCATTGTCTCTGATGAGTCTTTCGATGGCTTCGTCTTTAGCGGCTATAGCGCTAGATGTGGTGATTGGGTTGAGGGCGATCGCCCCTACCAGAAATGTGCCGAATGCGAAAGCGACCCTTTGCTGATCGCACTTACGAATTGAATCAATTATCTCTATATACATGACGAAGGGACACGCCTCAAAGACTTTTTTCTATGGTGTCAGACATCGTAGAAATGTGACAAGGCTCACAGCTCGCTGATAGCCAAACGCTCACAAACTACTTACAGAGGTTGCCCCCTCATCACCGGATAGCATTATCAGCCCCTCAAAATCGCTCTCACACAGTTATTTAACGGGGGTTTTACGGATGTGACCCATTCTCGTTTTACGTTAGCTTAGCCAGTTACACGGTCAATATCTGTGTCTGTCTAACTAAAAAACGCTCAAAACATTAGTGAAATCTACACACTTTTGCATTGGGAACCCTCAATAAATATCGGTGCACATCATTCACGCTGCCCCCGATATCGTGAAATCTACTACAGGACATACGAAAAAGATGAAATCACTCCGCTTCTCACTCGCCGCATTGGCTACCGCTGCCGTTGCCATCACAGCCACCAACGCGCCCAAAGCATTCGCCCAAGCTTCGACAACAGCAACCCCTATTCAGCTTGCACAAGCCTCTACCTTTGGCGCACAGCAAACTGACCAGTCTCCCTACCTTTTGGTTACTAACCCAACGAGTCGCCTTGGCGGCCGTCAGCGCTACGGCCTGATGATTCTGGAGCAAAAAAGAGCAGAGCCACTTTGCTTCGATACCGTTGGCTCTAATCCTACTGTGGTTCTGCCACTGCTTGCCCAGCTGCCTGACTTTTCTGGTCTCTGCGGTCGCAGCACCGACACGAACGGCTATCTTGTTCGCACTGCGGGTCAAGACGTTAAATACGATCCCGTTTTGGAAGAAGAGAACGGCGTACTTGTGCTCTATGCTAAGCCCACGCCATTCGCGCCACGCGGCTCACAGCCTTTCGTCATCGGCCAAACTGACGGCATTGCGCCTAGCGGCTACACCAAAATCTTTTTGAACGATGGCTGGAGACTAGCGCGTCAAACGTTTAACGATAGAGTCACAGGCCGCACTTACCTAGCCAATGACATGACGGTTGCACAGCTCGTTGAGCAGTCTGGCGGCAATGTTATCGCTCAGCCACCGACGACGACGCAGCCACCTGTTGTCGTCACCCCACCGACGCCACCGACAACGCCTGCACCGGCTACTTTCCCCGATGTTCGAGGCGATATCTACGCCAGCGAAATCGACCGCGCGGTTCAAATTGGCTTCATTGCTGGCTTTAAGGAAGACAACACCTTCCGTCCAACGGCTGCGCTTACCCGCGAGCAGCTCGTTTCTATGGCTCTCGATGGACTCTCTATTCCGCAGCGTGCGCCTGTCACGGGCAATCCTTATCCTGACGTACCCGCTAACCGCTGGAGCGCGACCAAAATCGAGATGGCGAAGGATCTTGGCTTGATCAGCGGCTATCAAGATGGCACATTCAAGCCAACTCAGGTGGTTACGCGTGCTGAGCTGATGGCCATTATGCGCCGCGCGGCTCAGTACAAAACCAACAGCGCCACGCTGGTTTCTAACCAGACCACGACGAGCTTCAGCGATACTCAAGGTCATTGGGCTCAAGACACTATCTCTAGCCTGTCTCAGTACTGTGGTATTGCAACGCCTTTGAACGAGACGGGTAGCAACTTTGCGCCAAACACGCCTGCTCAACGCAACTTTGCGGCCGCCGCTATGGTGCGTTTGCTTGATTGTTCTGATACAACAGCAGGTCTGTAAAGACAGGCAATGCGATCGCTAGATAGATCAAACATGAGTAGATAAATCTCCTAAGAAGCCCCTGCATTTTCATACAGGGGCTTTTCTTTAGTAGCTCTTTAACGCTATTTAGAGCCGCGCAGTAGGCCGTAGCGAATGAGGCCGCGCTCGAATCCGGTGGTCATTAGCGCGATCGCAGCTGTTCCTCTTACCGTTTTCGAACCCGCCTGAAAAATGCCAGCAATCACCTTTGGATCAAGCGCCGAACGCACCACATCCTGCCAAAAGAATTCCACCTGCTGCGACCAGTCTGCGGTGGTAAGGTCTCTAAACCCAACCCGCTCAGCCAAATCGCCGTAGTTAGAAAGCGAAATGACATAAGGCAAGTGGTATAGCTGGTAGAGCGTATCAAGATGCATCTGCTCGCTGTCGGTCAGTGGCCCAGCCAAATTATCAATTTCCCGATGGCACCAAGTCGCCATCAAAAACTTTCCACCGGGCTTGAGCACTCGGTAGCACTCTGATAAGAAGGCCTGCTTATCCGGCATATGCTCGCCACTTTCCATTGACCACACAAAGTCGAAATAGTCATCTGGGAAAGGCGTGGCCAGCGCGTCTGTGACCTTAAAGTCAACGGCAACGGGCGTATCGCTCTCATCGAAGCTGTCCCAAGGCTGCAAGGCAATGCCTTTTTCGCCCGCGCGTTCACCTGCGCGGGTTGCCTGCACGGGGCTGAGCGTGATGCCAACGGCTTTTGCCTGAAACTGCTCTGCTAAATAAAGCGTGCTGCCGCCAATGCCACAGCCCACATCCAGAATCTTTTGTGCCGAGCCTACCTCAGCCCAACGCAGTAACTCTTCTATCAGATCGATTTGCGCTTGGCGTCTGTCTTTTCGATGCTGACCGCTGCTGCCGTAGTAGCCATGGTGCATATGCTCGCCCCACGTGCGTTCCCACAGCAAAGAGGACTCGTCGTAGAACTGCTGAATTTTTTCGGTGATTGTTGTGCCCATCTATGCGGCGTAGCCTCTTTAAGTCGGTAGTGGAATTTCTTTAGTGTAAAGAGGCTGATTCGATTAGGGCTTGCGACGTTAGGTGTCTTAATGGAAGGATATCTATGCTCACCGAACCTATTTCCTAATTCACTTCCCCAATTCATTCATTGAAGCGCGACCTACCTCATGACCGTCTCTAGAACGATTTGTATTGGCTTTCTCGCCTTAATTGTAGTGGGCACCATGCTACTAATGCTGCCGTTTTCACTAACCAGTGGCGATTGGAATAGCCCACTGACCGCGCTGTTTACGGCCACCTCTGCGGTCTGTGTGACGGGTTTAATCGTAGTCGATACGGGAACGTACTTTACATCTTTTGGTCAGGGCGTTATTTTGATGCTGATTCAGCTGGGCGGGTTGGGCTACATGGCGGCAACGACTTTATTGCTGCTACTGATTGGTCGGCGATTGGGTCTAAAAGACCGGCTAGCGATTCAGCAGGCCATGGAGACCTCTGAGCTGGCAAACGTGAAGGCGCTGGTAATCTCGATTATTTCAATGGTGCTGATTTTTGAATTGTCCGGGGCGTTTTTGCTGATGCCGACGTTTCTGGAAGATTTTGGCGTGGGGCGATCGCTATGGCTTTCTGTTTTCCACAGCATTAGCGCATTCAACAATGCAGGCTTTAGTCTGTTTCCTGATAGCCTGGTTGGCTATGCCGATCAAGCTTGGCCCATTGCCATTATTTCAGCGCTGATTATTATCGGTGGCATTGGCTATCAGGTGATTATGGAGGGATTTATGTGGCTGCGCGATCGCTTCCGTCGTCGCAAAACCTGTAATGTCTTTTCACTACATTTCAAAGTGGTTACCAGCACAACGTTTGCGCTGCTAGTACTGGGCACCATTGCTTTCTTGTTTATTGAGTTTGACAACGTAGATACCCTGGCAGATAAAGGCGTTGGCACTCAGCTATTGTTTGCAGGCTTTCAGTCGGTGGTGATGCGCACAGCCGGGTTTAACTCAATTGATATTGGGGCAATGGAGACCAGCTCATTGTTTATGGCGATCGCGCTCATGTTTGTCGGCGCAAGCCCAGGCAGCACGGGCGGCGGCATCAAAACCACCACCGTCCGCATTTTACTGGTAAGCACCTATGCAGCACTCCGAGGCAAAGAAGAAGTCAACTGCTACCAAAGGCAAATTCCAGGCGCCCGAGTGCTCAAAGCACTTTCCGTCGTCGTCGCCTCGGTGATCAGCGTTGTCATCATTACCACCTGCATCTCCATCAGCGATCCAGGTCTCTCCTTTATCAGCATTCTGTTTGAGTCCGTCTCTGCTTTTGCCACCGTTGGCCTCTCCACCGGCATCACCGCCGATCTCTCTGTCCTCGGACAGCTATTCATCATCGTCACGATGTATATAGGCCGCGTTGGCATCTTGCTACTCATGTCCGCATTGCTTGGTGACCCTAGCCCAAGCGCCATCCACTTCCCCGAAGAAGACCTTCTCACCGGCTGATGCTAACTTACGCTTCTCAACCGCTTTGTATTTTCGACCAGGCTCTTAGCGAACACATCAAATCGCTCTGAGAGCTTTTCGTCTACCAGGTTGCCTGCTTTATCAAAGGCTTTCCAAGCTTGACCGATGGCGATTTGTTCGGGAATAACCCAGGCATGAACCCACCGCATAATCACACGCATGTCATTAAGAGCGTTGCTATTAGACTGTCCGCCTAAAACGCTGATTACACCAGCGACCTTCCCATCTAAATGGTCGAAGCTCATAAGATCTAGAGCATTTTTAATGACGCCGCTGACGCTGCCATGATATTCGGGTGTGGAAAGAATTAGGCCGTCTGCTGCGGTGACAGCTCTACGCATGACTTCTACATCGGGGTGGTCAGGATAGTCGCTACCACCATCGCAGAAGGGTAGGTTCATATCTTTAAGATCGAGAATCTGGACATCTGCACCTAGGGCTTTGGTGCGATCGCCCGCCAATCTCAGTGCCTGCATACTATACGACTCTGTTCTTAAGCTGCCGCCAATGCCTACAATCTTGACCATGAATTCCCTATGTGTCAGCTATTGTGGATGCGTCAAAATGTGACACACGTAATATCTTTATTTCTAGAAAATAATACCTATGATTTTCTCTAATAAAAAGGGGCAGACCTTAATAGATCTAGCCCCTTTAAGAATTATCAGCTGCAAGCCTTATTAGCCTAAAGCTCTAGCCTTCGGTTGCAAGCTCCGTGCTGCCACGACGACGACCGCCCACTAGGCTGTTGAATAGCATTACACCCACTGCCTTGATCAGATTGCCTTCTAGCTCTTGGAATAGCTCCATATTGATGCCAAAAGCGTCATTAGCTTCTTCAACAATGGCATTCGCCATGGCTTCATCAACGGGTGCTTCGCCCAGAGATTCACGGTACTTATTTTTGAAAGCTTTTTCATCTTCAATGGTTGGAAACTCATAGAAGGAAACGCCATCACTACCTGTAAGGTTCATCGCCCGTTGAGAAATGCCCTTAAGGATTTGACCACCAGACAGGTCACCTAGGTAGCGAGTGTAGGAGTGACCAATGAGTAGCTCAGGCTGAGTGTTTGAGATTTCACGAATGCGATCAACGTACTTTTGGCCTGCCTTGGAGAGCACAATCTGCTCTTTCCAGTTTGCACCGTAGTAGAAAGCAAGATCTTCTTCCAAGCTCTTCTTACGGTTGAGCTCAGGGAAGTACACCTTAGAAACCACTGCGTGATCTTTGTGCTTTTCTAGCTCTTCTTCCATTGCACAGTAGATGAAGTAGAAGTTACCGACTAGCTTTCGGTAGGACTTTTTCTCAACAACGCCCCGTAAAAAGCATCGAACAAATCCGACGTTTTCGGCCATGGTGTGGGCTTTTTTGGTGCCCTCACGGAGCTGGGTCGCTAAGTTGTTGCTCATGAGTGTTATAAGGGGGAAGAACGTATTGAACTTAAATTTTAAGGCGAGCGCTCTACCCAAAGAAAGAATTCGCAACATTATTTCACGTTGAGAGTTTATTCGAGAGGGTGCTCTAAGGAATTAAAAGGAGCTAAGTTTTTGATAGAAAACCCTCCGGATCTAGATAGACGCCGAAGGGTTCTTCTAATGTTGCAATTCTGAAGCGTATCTAGATATCGAGATCGGTCATGTTCAGGCGTGGCCCGTGGGTTTCGATGAATTCGCGGCGAGGGGCTACGCGATCGCCCATCAGTACCGTAAAGATTCGATCCGCTTCAGCTGCGTCCTCAATCTCAATCCGCTTCAACGTTCGAGACTCAGGATTCATGGTGGTATCCCACAGCTGTTGAGGCATCATCTCGCCTAGTCCCTTAAATCGCTGTATGTTGTACTTTGCATTTTCAGGCAAAGCGGCAATACCGTCGGCTAGCTCGCGTTCGCTGTAGCAGTAGGTATGGTTTTTACCACGCTCTAGCTTATACAACGGTGGGCAGGCAATGTAGATGTAGCCCTGATCTACCAAGTCGCGCTGATAGCGGTAGAAAAAGGTGAGCAGCAGCGTGCGAATGTGCGAGCCGTCTACATCCGCGTCTGTCATTAGGCAAATGCGGTGATAGCGAAGGGTTGCAGGGTCAAACTCAGCGCCTTTAATACCAAGACCTAGCGCCGTAATCAGAGACTGAACTTCGTTGTTTTTATAGATCTTTGAGTCGTCTGTTTTCTCAATATTGAGAATTTTGCCTCGCAAAGGCAGAATAGCTTGGAAACGGCGATCGCGCCCTTGCTTCGCACTACCCCCCGCAGAATCTCCCTCAACAATAAAGATCTCCGATTCAGACGGGTCGCGAGAGCTACAGTCAGACAGCTTACCTGGCAGCGTAGAAGACTCAAGCACCGACTTACGACGAACTAGGTCACGCGCTTTCTTAGCGGCCTCTGCTGCATTGAACGCCTGAATGGCCTTCGATAGGATGGCATCCGCTACGTTCGGGTTAAAGTCTAGATACTCTGTGAGCGCTTCACCCACCAGAGAGTCCACAATGCCGCGCACTTCAGTATTGCCCAGCTTTGTCTTCGTTTGTCCCTCAAACTCAGGGTCAGGCACCTTCACCGAGACTACGGCGGTTAGGCCTTCACGGATGTTCTCACCCGCCATATTTGACTCACCGTCTTTACGCTTTTTACGCTTACGCGCCACCACGTTCATCGTGCGAGTCAGCACCGTTTTTAGGCCTTCTAAGTGCGTACCACCGTCAATGGTGCGAATGTTGTTCGCAAAACCCATTAGGTTATCGGAATACGCATCGCCGCACCATTGCAACGCCGCTTCTACCTGTACACCATTCTTCTCTGAATTGACGTAGATAATCTCGGGGTGAAGGGGCTCTTTGCCATCGTTGATGTACTCGACGTACTCCTTAATGCCGCCCTCGTAGCAAAAGCGAGATTCGCGCGGCTGCTTTGCTTTAATCAGCTCTAGGCGGTAGTCCGTGAAGGTGATGTCTACGCCTGCATTCAGGTAGGCTAGCTCCCGCAGACGGCGAGCAAGGGTGTCATAGTCAAACTCGGTAGTGTGCGTGAAGATAGTCGCATCCGGCTTGAAAACAACCTGAGTACCCGTTCTGCTGCTGCCCTTTTCAGTTTTGAGGGTGCCGATAGGATTGCCCTGCTCAAAGCGCTGAGTATGAACTTTGCCCTCACGCCATACGGTGACTTCGACCCATTCAGACAGTGCGTTTACAACCGAGACACCGACGCCGTGCAGGCCGCCAGATACCTTGTAGCCGCTATCGCCGCCAAATTTACCGCCTGCGTGAAGGACAGTGAGAACGGTTTCTAAAGCAGACTTCCCCGTGGTGGGGTGAATGTCGGTGGGAATGCCGCGACCGTCATCCACAACAGTGACGGAACCATCGGCGTTAAGCGCGGCTGTAATTCGGCTACAGTGACCGGCAAGCGCTTCATCGACGGAATTATCAATAACTTCGTACACCAAGTGGTGCAGGCCGCGTGGGCCGGTGCTACCGATGTACATCCCCGGACGCTTACGAACAGGCTCAAGTCCTTCTAGAACCTGAATCTGCTGTGCGCCGTAGTTATTGTTATTCGCCATACGTGTTCTCCTAGGTCTTTTTTTACCTATTTTGCGTGTGCCTGTTTTCTCTTGCTTGTTTTGCTTACAGAGACGTTTTAAGGCGATGAGATGATATTGTGCTTATGAATTCTAGCACAAAGGCGTTAAAAGCGATTTTAGAGCTGTCTCAGCGCCTTTATTAAAATAGGATCGTAGTGCCGTTTTTTAGCCGCGCAATTTTGGGGCTGAAAGGTAACTTTACAGGCCGCCTCTATATTAATGGGGTAATTCTTTGTTTTATGGCCGTGTAGAGCGGCTCTATTCAGTTCTTTTGTACTACACTAAACCACATTTGATTATTATTGTTGGCCCGACGGCTTCAGGAAAGTCTGGGCTGGCGATGGCAGTAGCAAGTCAAAGGCCATCCGTCATTTTGAGTGCGGATTCTCGGCAGGTATACCGAGAGTTTGATATTGGGACAGCGAAGCCTTCGGTGGGCGATCGCCAGCAAGTCCCCCATCAGTTCATCGACATTTGCGAGCCCACTGAGGTGCTGACGGTCGCGGACTATCAGCAGCGGGCTCAAGGAGCGATCGCTCAAATTCATCAAAAAGGCGAACGGTCTCCTTTGTTAGTAGGTGGCACGGGTTTGTACATCAATGCCATTGCCAAGGGACTTAAAATACCACGCGTGCCGCCTCATTTGGAACTGCGATCACAATTAACCGCACTCGGTCAGCCCTACTGCTACAGACTGCTGCAACAAGTAGATTCCCAAGCTACCCACCGCATTCATCAAAACGATCAGGTGCGTACGCTGCGGGCGCTAGAAGTTTTTTATGTGACGGGGCGAACGATTTCGAGCCAGCAGGGGGAGAATCCGCCAAGCTATCCGATTCTATATATAGGGCTTACTTGTGATGTGGAAGTGCTGCGATCGCGTATCACGACTCGCGTGCATCAAATGATTGAATCTGGACTAGCCACAGAAGTCACTTACCTAATCGAAAAGTACGGTTCAGATTTACCGCTGCTCAAGACGCTAGGCTATGCAGAAATGCTGCCGTACATAGCTAGAGAGTGTTCATTAGAAGTTGCAATTGAGCGAATTATTCAGCACACCTGTCAGTTTGCAAAACGTCAGCGCACATGGTTCCGCAAAGAACCTCAGATCGAATGGTTTCCAGCTGGCGCTCCACAGCTAGTCCAGCAGGTATCGGATCGCGTAAATCAATTCCTAACGCTATAGCTCTTCGGTTTCTAGTTCCTTAATCGGCACCGCAATCTTCTTTTCCTTCAAAGGCTCAAACTCAGGAGATCTCGCTGGAATCAATTCCTTCTGCCGCTCTTCCTGCTTCTCTTCCTGCCGTTCTTCAATGCGCTCTTCCAGCTTCAGCGGCAGTCTCATCGGCTGCTTCTCTTCCATCACCTTCGTCTTCGGCAAGCTTCGCTCCAGCTCATCCAAAGGTCTTGGAATCACCATCACCGAATTTAGTTCACCGATCCGTTCCGCCTCATTCATCCCCGCTTCAACCGCAATCACCACGCTAGACAGCGAGCCCTGAATGATAATCGTACACAGCCCTTCCCCAATCGTTTCATGAGAAAGTAGCGTAATCTCAGCCGATTTTGTCATCGCATCCGCCGCACCTACCATCGCCGGAAACCCTCGGGTTTCTAATAGGCCAATCGCACTGCCACCCATCGAATTGCCAACGCCTTCAAGCGCTTCAAGCCGCGTATTAATCGGCAGTACCGCCTCCAAATTCGCCATCGGGCGAGGAATCATAGTTGCCGATACAAACTGCCCAAACTGCCGCGCCGTTTCCTCGCCAGCCTTCACCGCCATTCGCACATCGGCCACGCCACCGCGCACAATTGCCGTACAGTGTCCGCCACCCGTCTTTTCGTAGCCTACTAAAAACACATTGGCAGACTTCATCATCGCGTCTGCGGTGCCAATAATGGCCGGAAAGCTTGTCGTAGAAACCATGCCCAGCGCCGTATCGTACAGCCAGTTACGGGCAGTTACGGTCGGCTTGCGAAGAGGTGTCGCATCGGATTGCATACGTTTATGAGGAGGAGTTGCCGTTCAAGGACTGTCGGCTAGGAAACAGCGCGGCGATGAGCTGATTTACCTGCGATTTGCCATACACCTCATTGCTTGAGTGTACGGCTAACGATGACGAGCCCTGACCCGATTGTACGCCATTAGTTTGATTGTAAGGCTGATTCAGAGGCTGGTTGATCGGCGGTGGCGGGACAAACTCGTTAGACTGATCACCAATTTCTGGAATAGAGATTGGCTTTGCGGCAATAGGTTCAGGCTCTACAAAAGTATTTTTGAACGTCTCGGACCGAACGGCTGGCGAAGGCGTATTTAGTGGTGGCACACTAGGCGACGGCTGACTGTAGGTATAGCCGTTGTTGCTGCTGTTCAAAGTAGCTGAGCTGTTGCCTTTAAAGCTGTTGTTCTGAAAGTTGTTCTGAAAGTTGTTCTGAGCGCTTGTACTTCGAGGGCTACTCGCAGTTGGGTTTGCACCCACTAGCGATGCGGGTGGCAGAATAGCTTCGGCCTCTACCGTTGGATTAATCAGGGTGCTGCCCGGACCAATGCAGGCATTCGCGCCAATCGTGCCGTTACCAACAATAAGGACGTTTGCGCCTAAACTGACGCCGCTGGAAATAGTGAGTGCGCCCGAGCGAGATTGGATGCAGACGCCTGCTGCGATGCAGACGCCTTTACCGATAACAATTCGGCTACCTGAGGAGGCTTGAAGAACTACGCCGGGTGCGATCGCACTCGAATCATCAATAGCCACATCACCCACCACGCAGTAGTGAGTGTTGCTAATCAGCGTAGGTTCCTTTTGGAGCACATCAGTTAAAGGCTGCATACAAATAAATCAGGTAAGTCTGCTTGGAGCAATGAACACATCACATCCAAGCAGACCCTTTTTAAAGATCGCGATTGCTGCTTACGGACGTTGAATCGTAGCTTCTAACACACGACGTTTTGCCTGAGTATCAACGCCAACTAGACGCACATACTCACCTTCATGGCGAGCCAGCTGCTTACCCAGTTCAGAAATAGCTTCTGCCGGACGACGCGCATTAATTGCAGCACCATCCTTCCAAATACCGCTACGGAAGCGACGCTTATCAGCATACTCAATCGAGATTTTGTGGCCCTGGTTCACAAGCTGCGTGATTTGATCTAGCACACCAGAATCCAGCCCGTTGCCGTTGCCATTATTGCCACTGCCACCTGCACGCTGACTGCTATAGCTAGTGGTGTTATAGCTGCTAGGCTGACCGCGAAAAGCAGGATCGTCGTAGTGCGGAGGATTCGCATTAATCGGGTCTTCGCCAGTGCCGGAAACAGCCTTATAGCCACCCTGACCGGGCTTTTGAATCGTGGTTTCTGTCACTCTGCGCTTGGCATTAGTGTCAATGCCGACTAGACGCACATAGTCGTCTTTATGGCGAGCCAGCTGCTTGCCTAGTTCAGAAATTGCCTCTGCCGGACGACGAGCGTTAATCGCTGCGCCCGTTTTCCAGATGCCGCTGCGATAGCGACGCTTATCGGCATACTCAATCGAAATTTTGTGACCTTGGTTTACAAGCTGAGTCACCTGGTCTAACACGCCAGCATTAACACCACCCTGTCCACCGGCTCGCTCGCTGCTGTAGCTGGTAGTGCTGTAGCTGCTAGGCTGACCGCGAAAAGCGGGGTCATCGTAGTGAGGTGGATTCTCATTGATGGGATCTTGTCTATCTTGAGAGCCATTCTGCCCAGATGGTTGAATCTGTTGCTTTTGTCCTGGCTTTTGGATAGTTGTTGAGGAGCCTCGCGTCTTTTGAGACTGGTTAATGCCGAAGACACGAACGTATTTATCTTCGTGCTGGCTCAGGAAGCCTTGAAGCTGATTGAGAGATTGAACAGAAGGTGCAGTTTGCCAAATACCGCTGCGGTAGCGCCGTGCATCCGCAAACTCAACGCCAATCTGGTTACCCTGACCCAAAATTTGATTGACAGCAACAGCGGCCGCGCTACCGCCACTTTGCGAGCCGCCCTGAGATCCGCCTCGAGACCCATAAGAAGAACCATAGGATTGACTGCTGCTAGCGCTGCTGTAGGACTGAGCACCCGCAGCAGGCCCTGAATTATCAACCGGCTTACCGTCCGCTCTTTGGATGGTGATAGAAGAGGTACGGCGCTTGACGCTGGGATTAATTCCAAACATGCGGACGTATTCACCGCTGTGTTCTGCTAAGCAATGTTCTAGATGAGCAATTACATCGCTTTCATTGGTGGACTTAATCGGAGAGCAGCTTTTCCAAACGTTACTCTTGTAGTGGCGAGTATCTGCGTGCTCGGTGCCAATAATGTTGCCGCTGCCGAGCAAATTGCGGATTTGCTTCACGACATCGGCAGTCAAGCCACCGCCACCTGCTTCGCTACTAGAATTACTGCTTCGGCTCTGGCTACTGTAGCTGCCGGAGGGTTGAGAACCAGACTTAGCATTGCGGCTAGCAGGCTTGCTACCCGGGCGCTGAACGGTAGACATGCCAACACGGCGCTTAGCTTGAGGATCAATACCGAACATGCGAACGTATTCTCCTTGGTGCTCTGCTAAACAGCGCTCAAGGGCTTCAAAGACGGCTTGCTCACGCGTTTCTTTAATGGGCGTGCAGGTTTCCCAAACGCCGCTGCGGTAGCGTCTTGTATCGGCGTGTTCCATACCAATACGGAATCCCTGGCCGAGAAACTGACGTACCTGCTGAACGATTTCGGGAGAAAGTCTTTGGGTTTGCATGGTGGCTCCTGTATTGGCTCCTGCTTGTGAAGAGGATGAGTTAGCGTATGTGGTTTGAGTGGCTGACCGGCTAGTAGATGGCCGAGACGAGCTGGAATAGGAATTGCTCTTGATCGAAACGAGTTTGGCTTTGGAACGGTTGCGAGAAGAAGCTGAGCTGTTTGAACGGTTCGATGAGCGCGCAGCTGGCCCTGAAGTCCCAAGGATTTCTTTGGCAAACTCACGATCTTCTGACCGTACGCTCGGCAGCTGATCGGCTTGGTGCTGACTGGTGATGATGCTGCCAGAAGGCACGCATTTACCGGGTGGAATCTCTACGTCTTGAACCAGCGCGTGCATCATCACGATGCAGCCGTCACCGAGGCGGGCGTTAAAGATGGTGGAGCGAAAACCCACAAAACAGCCTGAGCCAATAAAGGCCGGACTGTGAATGACGGATTTATGAGAGATGGTGGTGCGATCGCCTACCCACACAGAGCAGCTATCCCCGGCTTGGCTCATCACCTGGGCCCCACCGACACCTTCTACCAGCACGCCCGGCAGCAAAGCACACCCTTCGCCCACAACAACAGAAGCCCCAGCACTCGCTGTAATCGCAGTGCCAGGTGCTACTGTTACGCCTGCACCAATAGAAACATCGCCCTCTATAAAAGAGAACTCATGAACATCAGCAGACGCATGTACTTTTGGATTGGTCAACAGACCTAAGTTCGGCACTGCGACCTCCCCGATTGCGTTTGGGCTTTTGCTTGGGCCTTTAATTGAACCTTTCGTCGGGCCATTATTTGCCGCTTTGCCTCGTAAGACATGCCATTCAAAATTTATCTAAAATCTTCTCGTTTGTCGTACAGCAGGCCTGAGTCAAGGCTCACAGTATCTACAATCGCGATAATCGCGGCATCTACCGGCCGTTGGCTATAGCCCTGTTGCTGACGAGCCGCACTCCCTCGACTCACGAGCACCCACTCACCGACACCTGCACCGACGACATCAGCAGCCACTTCGTATTCGCTTTGAAGATCGCCCGACTCTGCAATAAGCTGAACGAGCAGGAGCTTGACCCCCCTAAGGCTGTCGTCTTTGACGGTGCTAACGACAGTCCCTCTTACTTTTGCTAGGCGCATAGAGTTTTATATCTGTTTCTTTCTAGACCCTATCTGCCGTATGGGCGAATGCCGCTTACGCTCTCGCGAAACTGTTCGACCGCCTCTGTGTAGCGAATTGGCAGCACAAACTCTAGGTTCTCGTGTGGCCGCGCGATGATGTGAGTGGACAGTACCTGCCCGCCGTTTACGCGCTTAACGTTCTCAACGCCAGCGGCCACAGACGCCTGCACTTCGGAAACATCGCCACGAACAATTACCGTGACGCGACCACTACCAATTTTCTCATAGCCTACTAGCGTTACGCGAGCCGCTTTCACCATCGCGTCAGCGGCTTCAACGATTGCGGGGAAACCAAGCGTTTCCACCATGCCTACTGCAATTGCCATATTTTCTTCCTAAAAAACACTGATCAAAACAAACGTTAAGTAAGGGCAAGTTTTCAAGCTCACCCTTTACCTCAGCCCAAAATCACCCAAAATCCCTAAGAACGGAACTGCTCAACCGCCTCGGTGTAGCGAATTGGCAGCACAAACTCCAGGTTTTCGTGTGGGCGCGCAATGATGTGAGTAGACAGCACTTCACCGCCGTTTACGCGCTTAACGGACTCAACGCCAGCTGCAACAGATGCTTGAACTTCAGAGACATCGCCACGCACAATGACGGTAACGCGGCCACTTCCGATCTTTTCATAGCCAGTCAAGGTAACGCGAGCGGCTTTCACCATCGCGTCAGCCGCTTCAACGACTGCGGGAAAACCCTTTGTTTCAATCATTCCAACAGCAATAGGCATTAGTCGAGATCTCCTTGAATATAAAAAGCTATTACACAGTTGACTTTTGGCATCTAAAAACTTGCCTTAGTGCGCCTGCATCGATCCTTTAATTCTATCAGTAGAAGTGAAGGGATTTGCGTGCGATTCACGTACAAATTCAGCTGCTAAAACCAGCCCTTTGACCGTCTAAAGTCCACCTGGAAACTCATCTAAAAGTTCCGTGCAAAGCTTAGTTTTAAAAGCTCGATTCTTAACAAACCGATCCTAAAAATGTATCTCAGGCGAGCTGTGCATGACTCCTGCGTTATAACTTCAGAATAAAGTGGTGTTGCCCCTTTGACAATATAAGCCTCAATGATTGCCGCTAATAGCGGACATTATTAAAGCTTATGCAGCGATCGTGGCGCTTTGTGTTTAAACGTAAAGCTAAATTAAGGTGCCATGGGGTGTTGAGACGGGCGATCGCCTATTGCTCGCGATCGCTCAAATCTTCGCAGACTTCAATAAGCACCGGTTGCTGTACTCATTTGCAATTTCTAAAGCTATAAGCTCGACTCGCAGTCAACTATTGAAGACATCCAAGGTATGGGCGATCCGCCCGTCAGGTAATATAAAGAAATATGAGAGCGCGCTCACTTGTAAAGTGAAAATATCTGAAGACGTTTGAAAATGAGTCATATGCAAGAAGGACACGAGAAAAACGCCTGTCGAATTAGCCGCTCCAAAACAGTCTTTTATTCTTTTGTTAAACAATTTAGTTGGGCTACTGGAATGCCTTAGTAAGGTGTGAAAGAGGAGTGCTATCACAACTCATTCGATTGCGTTTTTGACCGGTTTTTAAAAAATTCTGAAGTAGCTAACGATGCAGTTTTTCATCCAATGGAGTTGGTTGATACCGTTGTACGGCCTTGTCGGCGCGCTGCTAGCGCTCCCCTGGGCCACTCGGTTGATTCGTAGAACTGGGCCAAGGCCAGCGATGTACATCAACGTTTTGATGACCGTGTTCGCCTCTTTGCACGGCTTTATACTCCTCCAAGCAATTTGGAACGAAGGCACCCAGCAGGTGAGCTTTCAATGGCTTTCGGTTACTGGGCTCAACCTATCTGCCTCCCTAGATCTCTCGGCAACCAACCTAATTTTTCTAGAGCTGACAACAGGCCTTAGCCTGCTAGCCCAGATATTTGCAATGGGCTACCTAGAGAAAGATTGGGCGCTCGCTCGATTTTTCGCTCTTATGGGATTTTTTGAGGGTGCGATCAGCGGCGTTATTCTCAGCAGTTCATTATTCTCTAGCTACTTTTTACTAGAGATGCTGACGCTCTCAACCTATCTCATTGTGGGCTTTTGGTATGCTCAGCCGCTGGTGGTCACAGCGGCTCGAGATGCCTTCTTAACCAAGCGAGTGGGCGACGTTCTGCTGTTTATGGGCCTCATTGCGCTAAGCACATATGCAGGGAGCCTCGACTATAACGATCTGTATAACTGGGTGAAAGTTGCTGACATCACCCCTTTAGCAGCAACGCTTACAGGCCTAGCGCTGATTGCAGGGCCGATGGGTAAATGTGCTCAGTTTCCGCTACACCTGTGGCTAGACGAGGCGATGGAAGGGCCTAGTCCCGCATCCATTCTGCGTAATTCAGTGGTGGTGACCACAGGCGCCTACGTGCTCATTGAAATTCAGCCGGTCATTGTTCTTTCTCCCATTGCACTAGACGCTTTGATCGTGATTGGTTCGGTTACAGCGGTGGGCGCTTCTCTGGTGGCCTTAGCTCAAATCGACTTCAAGCGAGCATTTTCCTATTCCACCAGCGCCTACATTGGCTTGGTTTTTATTGCAGTAGGAACAGAGTGGCCAGGTGTTGCCTTAATGCTCTTGTTTACGCATGCGGTTGCAAAAGCCCTCATTTTTATGAGTATCGGCGCAATCATCTTTTCTACAAACAATCAGGATTTGACAGAGTTTGGTGGGATTTGGTCGCGAATGCCCGCAACGACGACGGCCTACGTTACCGGTACGTTGGGGCTAACGGGCATTTTGCCATTTGGCTGCTTTTGGTCTTTTTGTCTGGGTATTGAGTTTTTGTGGGAGGAGCATCCGCTGCTAGTGGGCGTATTTCTACTCGTCAACTTCCTGACAACGCTCAATATGGTGCGCGTGTTTCGGCTAGTCTTTTTGGGTAAGCCACAGCCAAAAACGCGTCGTACGCCTGAGGTGGGATGGCTGATGGCAGTACCCATGGTGACGCTTTCAGTTATCGTGCTGCTCGTACCGGTGATGATGTGGCGGATGGCGATGCTGCCGCCACTGGATTATTTCACGGTAGAGGCTGTCGTTTTGCTGGTAGCCTCTGGTTTATTAGGCGCCGGACTTGGCCTATATCTACCGCTCAATCGGGCTTGGTCGCGCTCAAGCATGGCAGCGTTACGAGTCGTACAAGACTTGCTCGGTAACGACTTCTACACCGAAAAGCTGTACGAGGTGACGGTGGTGCGGTTGGTGTCACAGCTATCGAATCTGAGTAACTGGATGGATCGCTATGTGATTGATGGGGCGGTGAATTTGGTCGGAGCGGCCTCTTTACTGACGGGTGAAGGGCTCAAATATAGTGCTTCGGGGCGATCGCAAAATTACATTCTCACAATTGTCGTGGGTACCGGGCTGCTGGTACTGATGACGACATGGGCAATGTGGTAGGCCCTCAAAGCAGTCAGGAAAAACGGTTAGAAACAGTTGGTTAACGGTAGATCAATGAACGGCGACAAGGTAAGGGAAAGATTGTGTTATTGAGTTCACTGCTATTAGTTCCGCTGTTAGGCGCTTTGATCATTGGCATTTGGCCTAGCAAGCTTGAGTCTTCTCAGGCCAGACTAGGCGCTTTAATCACACTGGGCGTAGCGCTATTACTTTCTCTTTATTTGGTTAGCCAGTTTGATATTACTAATCCGGGCTTCCAATTTGTAGAGCAGCTGAGCTGGATAGAGCCATTGGGACTCTCTTACAGTATGGGTGTCGATGGCATTGCGCTGCCGCTAGTGGTGATCAACGCGCTATTGAGCTTTGTGTCCGTTTATTTGAGCGCCAATATAAATCGGCCTCGGCTTTACTTCCCCCTGCTGCTGATCATTTCAGGCGCAGTCGCGGGGGCGTTTCTAGCGCAGAATCTTCTGTTGTTCTTTCTGTTTTATGAGCTAGAGCTGATTCCGCTTTATCTGCTGATTGCCATTTGGGGCGGCGCGCGACGCGGCTATGCGGCCACTAAGTTTCTGATATATACCGCGTTCTCTGGCATTTTGATACTGGGCGCTTTCTTAGGACTTGCGTTTCTTTCTGGCACCGGCAGCTTTGACTATAATCCAGCGATCGCCCAAACCCTAACGCTCGCTCAACAAACCCTGCTCATGGGCGTTTTGCTCGTCGGATTCGGCATCAAAATTCCGCTAGTGCCCTTTCACACCTGGCTTCCAGATGCTCACGTTGAGGCCTCCACACCCATCTCAGTACTCTTAGCAGGCGTGCTGCTTAAGCTAGGAACGTATGGGCTGCTCAGATTTTGTCTGGGACTATTTCCCGAGGCTTGGCTCCAGGTTTCACCCTGGCTGGCCTGGTGGGCAGTGGTGAGCGTGCTGTATGGATCGTTGGCTGCGATCGCTCAAACCGATATGAAAAAGATGGTCGCCTACAGCTCAGTAGGTCACATGGGCTACATTCTTTTAGCCGCAGCGGCTGCTACGCCGCTCAGCATTTTAGGCACCGTCATGCAAATGGTCAGCCACGGACTCATTTCTGCTCTAATGTTCCTGCTTGTCGGCGTTGTCTACAAAAAAACAGGTACCCGTGATTTAACCGTGTTGCGTGGGCTAATGGCCCCGGAAAGAGGCCTGCCTTTTGTAGGATCGTTGATGGTGTTAGGGGCGATGGCCAGCGCTGGCATTCCCGGCATGATGGGCTTTATCTCAGAATTTATTGTGTTTCGAGGCAGTTTTGAAACGCAAGCGCCGCAAACGCTGCTGTGCATGGTGGGTTCTGGACTCACAGCGGTATACTTTTTGCTAATGATCAACCGGGTGTTCTTTGGGCGGCTGACGGTAACACCGGCCGGGCTTAATGCCCCGGTTGATGCGCTGATATCTGGCGTAAAATGGCGCGATCGCGCACCCGCACTAGCGCTCGTTCTGCTGATATTCGCGTTTGGCCTACAGCCAGAATGGATGACTCGCTGGATGGAATCTACTACCAGCACCTTCCTCATCCGCTCCGAACCTGATACAACAAGCGTTGCTAGCCTTCCGCATCCTCTATCGCAACTTCCGTTATTAAGTGCACCTACGTTAAATCATTAACTAAAAAATTGACTATTTTCAAAGCGTATCCGCTATGACCCAAACACCTTCTGCCACGCAGCTAAGAGCCGCCCCAGTCTACTCATCGGTAGACTACATCGATCGGCTTGTAGATGGCGGTACGTTGCTGCCGGATACGCCCGAAAATTTGAAAGAAGTCGTCGGTGTGCTGGACGCGTACGGGGTGGTGCTAAATGCCTACTCAATCAACCTCAACTACATCGCGGATAGCCAGTTTCTAGTACTCTTTCCGCTGTTTAAGTATTTCAACGGGGAAGTCACGCCCCAAAAAATTGCCAAGCATCTCTGGCACGACCGCATCAACTACGAGTACGCAGAGTACGTAATGCGCACGATGATGTGGCACGGCGGCGGCGGGCTAGACGCCTATTTAGACTCGGACGATTTTTGGGCGTGCTGTAGTCCAGCGGTTCGCGCTAAAAGTCGGTTTAATCCGATGCTGCTAGGCATTAACGGCATTTTCCCAGACTACCTAGCAGAGCAGGTGCGACAGCTTTGCTACTATTCGGGTTTAGGTCAATTTTGGCGCGTGATGAGCGACATTTTCATGCACCTCGCTAATGAGTACAACCAAGGCAGTATTAAGTCGATTTCCGAAGTGGTTTCACTGGTAAAAGATGGTCTGGTGGCCAGTGCTGGCAAGCCCATTACCTATTCTGTGAAAGTAGGTGGCACTGAATACGACATTATTCCTGAGTCGGTAGGCCTCACCTTTTTATCGGATACGGCAGTGCCTTACGTGGAAACTATTTTTCTGCGAGGCACGCCGTTTTTTGGCACGGTTTCTTACAACGCACAGGCGCAGCAGGTGCCGATCGACCAGGCGCAGTTTGGCTACGGTGCGCTGTTTGCCGATCCGCTACCGATTGGGGGCGCGGGCATTCCGCCAACGCTACTCATGCAGGATATGCGTCACTACGTGCCAGCGTATTTGCGCGAACTTTATCAGCGCTCTAAGCGAGGCCAGGACGATATTCGCGTGCAGCTTAGCCAGAGCTTTCAAAAGTCGATGTTCTGCGTTACCGAAGCAGCGGTACGCGGCTTGATGCCCTACGCAGCCGATACGAGCGATCCTAAAGAGCAGGTGCTAAACCGCGATTATCTGGGCGGCTGGCTGAAGCGTCTCGCTGAGTCTCGCTTGGATGTGGTTCAAGCAGATCAGCCTTAGTCGGCTCTAGGAGTGCCTATCTTATAGCTGTTGAGCGACAAGCGGCGAATAATTTCTGTGACCGATGCGGCCATCAGCGCGTCTACATATCGAGCTTCTTCGTTCGCATCACCGACGTTTTGGGCAGCGATGAGGGTAAAGCCGATTGAATAGTTTTGATAGGCAGCGGTCGGATCATAAGCGCCTATATTTTGATGAGCAATTTGGCGGGGGAGACTGAATTGAGCTAGAGCGCAGTAGGTAAGCTCTGTGCGATCGCGCTCATCGCTCCGACCAAACCCGCTTTTAGAAATAATGACGGGCGATCGCACCATTTCATCGAGTCCCAGCGTCTTCAGCGCCACATCCACATACCGAGCCGTATCTGCGCCCATCGCTCTGATAATGCTCGCCAAACTCTTCGTCTGCATATCCGGAATTCTCGACTGGGCTGGCAGTCGCCAGTGCCAGCCCAACATAGTAATCAGCCGGGTCAAATCGTAGGTAGACATTAGGTTTTGACCCGAATGCGTGGCCTTCGGAGACTTTAACAAAGCCCTATTAACCTGTGGATCGAATAGCTCGGGGAACTGAATAAAGGGCACTTCGCCATAGCGACCCTGAAAGGAAAGCGACTGATTGCCCGTGAGCTGCTGCATCCATTTCTCCAAGCGCTCTGGCGTTTCAAAGTTCTTGAACATCACTGCAAGCGAGTTAGAGCTAGAAATACGATTGTCATAGGTCATAATCCCTTCAGCTAAATCCTGAAAGGGAAAGCCGCTGAACTTACCGGTGCTGCCTGCGGCGCGAACTCGGCACTGGCTGATATCGGTGCTGGCTGACACGGCATTGGCGCGTGCGGCCACGTTAAGGAGTGGAATAAATTTTGTCGCACTCCAGAGCTGGCGATCGCTCAAAGCATCCCGACCCAGCCAGCGTCCCTTCAGCTCACCCTCTCGCTCTGTAGCGATGCATACGCAGCCCGATAAAACGTCAGGCGAAAGAAATTCTAGACCGTCTTCATTTACAAAGAATACGTCACCTTTCTTGGGATAGGTTGTTGCGTTGTCTATAGGAGAAATGACTGCATCTGGAATTTGCAGATGAAGGGCGTACTTTTGAATGTCATCTCGATAGGGCGATCGCCTAATCCCACTATCCAAAAAGGCCAGCTTCGACTCATCAAATCCTTTTTCCTGCTGAAGAAACCGCTGAAAAACAGCAGACGAATCCTTAGCCGCCTGCAAAGCTGGATAGTCACGCACTAGTTCTGTTGCCGGTACATCTAACGCGCGGCAGAGTAGCGCCGCGACTTCGCCGCGGGTAATGGCTTGGTTAGGATACAGCAGACGAGGTTCGCGAAGCGTTTCTAGAAGGTTTTGACTGAGGGCTGAAGCGATCGCCTCTCTCGCATAATCTGGAATCTCCGCAGCATCGCTAAATTGCGCTATTACCGGATCGGCAACGGATGGTTCATTCACCGGAAACATTGCTGCGCTGGCTCCCTGCGTAGCCTGTAGCCCAGCCATCAGCACGGTAATCGCCTGCGCCCGAGAAAGACTCAGCCGAGGCCGAAAGGTTTGATCCTCATAACCATTAAAAAGGCCGCGCTCCGTGGTCCACGCCACCACCTTATGAGCCCAGTGCTCAAGCGGCACATCCCGAAAAATAAGCGCCGCTCGCTGGTCAGTCATATCCGGAAAGACCTTTGGCATCAGTGCCGCAAACTCAGCCCGTTTCACAACGGCCTTGGGTCGAAACGTGCCGTTGGGATAGCCACTAACGATGCCGCGTCGTACCAGTGCGATAATGCACCCGCTAGCCCAATGGTTTGCAATATCAGAAAACATATTTCTCCCCTACTCCGTATTTTCCTCAATAGCCGCAACCCAGATGTCACAAGATTGTACTCTCCGTAGGTGTGCCAGCTAGCGATCGCTCACTACACTTTTGCCAGAATAAGACTGAAGAAACTCACCGTTCATGTGCTTTTTGCGTTTGAAAGGGAAAAAGTGTTTTAGGCTCAATAAGAAGACTATTTACTAGCGAACAACTCCGCGTTATGACCCAGCTTGTGACACCGACAGCGCCTTCTCCAAAGGCAGATCGCAACCCTGAAAACGCGCCGATAGAAACCATCGTGCTAGATGTGCAGGGCATGATGTGCGCGGGCTGCGTAAGTACGGTGGAGAAAAAACTGTCGCAGTGTGGCGGGGTGCAGGCGGCGACGGTGAACTTGGTCACTGAAGTAGCGGCGGTGACCTGTACAGAGGAAGCCAATCCAGAGGCGATCGCGCAAACGCTCACCGAAGCAGGCTATCCCAGCAAAATTAGATCTACCGACAGTAGCAGCCCGCTGGCCGCCGAAGCAGACTGGCTATCGCGCAAGGAACAGGCTCAAAAAGATCAGAAGAAACAGGTCATTGTCGCACTGATACTGCTGGTGCTCTCGACCATTGGTCACCTAGAACATTTCAAATGGGCTGAGGAGTTCTCTATTCCTGTCCTCAGCACGCTTTGGTTTCATGGAACGCTGGCAACGCTGACGCTGATTTTTCCAGCCCGTAAAATCTTAGTCGAAGGATTTCAAGGCGCGCGGCGCGGCGCGCCCAATATGAATACGCTGGTGAGCTTAGGGGCTATCAGCGCGTATTCAACGAGTTTGGCGGCGCTGATTTTTCCTGGCCTCGGCTGGGAGTGCTTTTTTGATGAGCCGGTGATGCTGCTTAGCTTTATTTTGCTGGGGCGCACGTTGGAGCAGCGGGCTAGATTTCAGGCGGCTAGCTCATTGCGATCGCTCATTGCGCTACAGCCCACGCTCGCTAGACTCGTACCCGCACCCAATCTTTCTAAATCTGAACCCTCTGAGCCAGCTTCTAATGAGCCGCAGGCCGCTGAGGCCGCAGGCGTTCAGATTCCAGCGGGTCAGGTACAGGTTGGAGAATGGTTACAGGTGCTGCCCAGCGAAAAAATTCCTGTGGATGGGGCGATCGCCCTCGGGCAAACCACCGTAGACGAGTCTATGCTTACGGGCGAGTCGGTATCTGTTGTCAAGCAAGCGGGCGACGAGGTAGTCGCCGGTAGCCTTAACCAGTCGGGCGCGATTACGATTCAGGTTTTGCGCACGGGACTAGATACGACGCTGGCGCAAATGATCCACCTAGTCGAAACGGCCCAGACCAGAAAAGCACCGATTCAGGGACTAGCAGACATAATTTCTGGTTACTTTACTTATGGTGTGCTGACTTGCTCGGCGCTAACCTTCTGCTTTTGGTTCTTTGTCGGTGTGCCTATGTGGCCTGATGTAGCCGCCGTCGCGATGGGTCATGTGCATCATGGTGCCGTGGCAAGCCATCAAATGGCCGGTGAGATGGTGGGCCAAACATCCGATTTAGCGGTCAGCGGGCAGTCGCTGCGATGGCTGGTGAGCTTAAAGCTGGCGATCGCCGTTGTTGTTGTCGCCTGTCCCTGCGCCCTTGGGCTCGCAACGCCAACCGCTATCTTAGTCGGCTCCGGTATGGGCGCGCAGCAAGGCCTACTCATTCGCGGCGGCGATATTTTAGAAGCGGCTCGTGGCTTAGATACGCTGATATTCGATAAAACCGGTACGCTGACCACGGGAAAGCCTCAGCTGACGGACTGCCATTCCCTTGTTCCTGAAATCTCGCGCGATCGCCTACTACAAATTGCCGCCACCGTAGAATCCGGTACGCGCCATCCGCTTGGGCTCGCCATTCAGCAGGCAGCCGCTCAGAAAAACCTGTCTATGCTGCCAGCTCAGGACTTTAGCACGCAAGCAGGCTTCGGCATCGCTGCACACATAGACCAAGTAGGTTCAGTCTTGCTAGGCAACGCAGCCTGGATGGAAAAGAACGACTGTGCCATAGATAGCGACGCGCAATCTGTGGCTAAAACGCTGGGCAAGGCTGGAAAAACAGCTGTGTTTGTGGCTCAAGAAAAGCAAATAGTGGGCGTTATCGGTGTTTCTGATAGCTTAAGACCTGACGCGATTGAGACGATCAAGCAGCTGCGTCAGCTCGATCTATCTGTTCAAATTTTGAGTGGGGACACTCAGGCAGCGGCGATGGCGATCGCAACGCAACTGGGCCTTAGTGATTCGCAGGTTCAAGCTGAGGTCACGCCTCAGGGAAAACTAGATGCGATCGCCGCCCTTCAAAAGAACGGACATCGCGTTGGCCTGGTCGGAGATGGGATTAATGACGCACCTGCGCTAGCACAAGCAGATGTCGGGATTGCCTTGAACTCAGGGACTGACGTGGCGATGGAAACGGCTGATATTGTGCTGATGCGAGATGCGCTAGGAGATGCGATCGCTGCCATCAAGCTCAGCCGCGCCACCTTCAATAAAATTCGTCAAAACCTGGCCTGGGCTTTTACCTACAACCTCATCTGTATTCCCCTTGCAGCTGGTGCATTTCTGCCCGCTTTTGGCCTTTCTCTCAATCCCGGCTTTGCCGGCGGTCTCATGGCCCTTAGCTCTGTCACTGTCGTCCTCAACTCTTTGCTTCTCAAGCTACACCGCCCATAGATCCATCGCCATTAATAATCTTCAGATCTCAATAAAAAAGGCTCGACCGTGCAAAAGCAAGTCGAGCCTTTTCAATAAAAGCGTAGGTATCCGTGCGTAGTTAACCCTGCTTCTTCCAGGTAGCACTGTTAGAGATACAGATTAAATTTTCTCCATATTGCTCAATGAGTCCGCTCTGACGCAACTTGCCCATCAACCGAGTCACGGTCACGCGTGTAGAGCCAATGGCGCTACCAATCTGAGCGTGAGTGAGGGGAAAGGGCAGGTAGTAACCCTGCTCGCACTGCTCGCCATGCTCATCAATCAACAGGGTTAGAAAGCCTAGCAAACGATCGATGGTGCGGCGCTGACCTAGCGTACTTAGCCATAGCAGCTTGCGCTGATGCTGACGACGAAAAGCATCTAACACCTCTTTTTGAAAGTGAGGCCACGTGTCGAGATCGTTCCAGTAGAGCCAGATCACCGTGGTTTGATCCACATGGGCAAAGCTCTGAAGCGTGAACGGTGGCTGTGCGACCACTTCAAAGGGCTGCCCTGCACCGACAAAGCCTAAGAACGCTTCTTCAGAAGCGACCAGAGGCATTCGAGAGTTGATACTCTTTTGCTTGCTAGTGGCGCTTACTTGGGCATTACCGAGCAGCCGAACCGATCCTTTTTGAACCAAATAAAGCAGCCCTGGTCGCGCTGGGATTTTTTCATCTTTGTTGAAAGTGCGGCAGCGATAGTGCTCGCTCGCCCAATCAGAGATACGTTGCCAAGCTAAGAAGGGCCGTGCGCTATCTGGTTGAGAAGGGGAAGCCATATTAACAATACTAGAATTGAATTTAACCGTTGTAGATAGTGTCATCTAACAAGTGCGAATAATTGCATAACTTTGAGGTGCGCAGCAGACGAAATGGCCAACGCCATAAATAACCGTATAAATACGGAGACTAACCGGCGTTCGTTTTGATAGATGGGGGCGCTCTAAATGAGTGTTCTTACGGAGCTGCTTTTAAAAGGGGTAGATAGTAGCTGATGTAAGCGCAATCACTACTGTATTAACCGGCAGACAGTGCATACAGTAATCAAACACGACAAGTCGAATGTTGTAAGTACATTAATATAAATTGTTGGGTTTTGTATGACTAAATTCCCTTCTTTACAACTACTTCAGCATTTCTTAGGAGACTACATGAAGAAAACGACACAAATACTCGTGAAATCCATGAAGTTTTTTCGGGTCAACGTGCTTTAGAGGCCATCACTCAGTGACTAACGCAGTCGCAATTTTATCCCTCAAGGGGACGTTGGTGTACGGTTTAGAGCAGGCTTTATTTAGTATCTGTGAAGAAGGTGGTTTAGACTTTACTGACTTTTCACAAAGCAGGCGTGCTCAACCTGATGATTTGAGCCAGCTAGCCACCGCCTATTTACTACCTAAACAGCGGCATGGCCTGCATGGAAGAAGCTTTTCGAGCGAGGGGATCGATCGACATTCTCGCCCAATACCGCTTCAGAAAAAAAGCTTAAAGCGAAGTCGCCATGGCACTGTTACCTACACATCTGCGGTGCCTCAAATATTGTTTGCTAATAATGTTTTCTTGCAATCGCGATCACTTCCAGAAATTTCTCAGCACATCGTCAGCAGACTTCAAAAAGTTATGTTTGAAGCAATGGATTGTGAGCTAGATCACAACGGCTATGATGTTTCTTCAATTTCTCAAATTTGGCACGAATTGAAGATAGAAACTCACCGTCCTGGATGGATTGGTTTTCATCTTTCTCAAGCAGGAATTGGCCGTTGGCTGACCCACTGCATCAATCAATATGACATCAGCATTGTTTTGCACAAAAAACAGGTTCTAATGCATTCGGACTATCAGCAACGTTCTCAGGCGTCAGAGACGTTGATGTGGAAATTACAGTATGCTCACGCTCGCTGCTGCTGCTTACTGCGCCTGTGGCACCAAGTATGTGCGATGTCTACAGCCTCTTCAGCTGCCTTACAATTCGATAGCAGCGTTGACAGCAGATTAATCAATTGGCCCTGGCTAGAGACCAGCTGTGAACACACCCAGCTGGTTCATTCGCTCGTTGAAGTGACCGACCACATGTTTTGGATTCCTTATCAGTGGAACTCCAAGCAATATTTTTTGCTTTTAGAGCGCGCAACCTTTCTGTGTCAGGCGCTTGAGCGATTTTGTGCGACGTGTTTGACTGGTTTCTCTAGCATTTCTCAGTCGGGTGCGATCGCATCTATTCACAAATTTCAAGCCCGATTTCACCTAATCCGCATGGCTCAAAAAACGCTCGAAACCCTTTTAACAGGCTACTTATGTGCTGAAGCACCTACCTCACTCTAGGCAAATCCACGCCTTTCTCAGGGCTGATAGATTATAGATGTGACAGTCAATAGGAATGTCCATGTGAAGTGACAAACTTAAAGAAATCCCCTATATTAATGAAGTGTGAGGAGCGAACCAGTTAAGGCACCGAGACGAAACACGGCCAGTCGTCGGTGCCTTTTCTGTCTTTAAAATTAACGCCCTCGATATTTATGTAGAGGCACACCGCTTCACCGCTCTATATAAGTAAGCGCAATTTTTCCCCACCTCAATTACAGACAGCTAGAGGGTTAGTACCTCAAGCTACGGCTGTCAGCTTCTGGTGCACCAAGCTACAGGCAGTTTCGTTCCCTTCGTGATAGCCTGTGCGCTATGAACGGACACGGATACCAGCGGCGAATGAGCTATCGCCTGCTACTGATGATATTGTGGGCAACACTTTTGGTGTTTGCCGTGGAGCTGACGGCAGGCTGGGCGAGTCAATCTTTGTGTTTGTTAGCGGAGTCTTTGCATACGCTAATTGACGTGTTTAGTGCGCTGTTGGGCCTAGTTGCGGTGGCCTCGCCTCGACGCACGCTAGGCAAAGAGGTTTGGGGATATGGGCGAAGTGAGGCGACAGGAGCGCTGCTGCTAACAGCGGTGCTAGGATTTGCTGGATTTTCAATTGGGGCGATCGCGTCCAGTCAGCTCATTGCAGCCTTCTGGCAAAATGCAGCCAGCGCATTTCCCATACAGATCACTGCACCGCTAATGATATTGACGTGGGTAGTGAACCTGCTGCTGCTAGCAGCGGTGCTTGCCGCCTCTCGTCAAAGCCAGCGAATGAATAGTCTGGCGCTCAAGCTAACGAGCCAGCACATTTTGACAGATGTATGGATAACCGGGCTGGTGCTCGTTTGTTTAGTGGTGATCGCACAGGGCTATCGATGGTTAGATCCAGCGCTGGCTATATTGGTTGTGGCGCTGTCGGCCAGAAGCCTTTGGCTGGTGCTGCACCAGCAGCTGCCGATGCTGCTAAAACCGATGGCGATCGCCCCAGAGGCCATCAACAAAATCGCCTGTCAGGTAGAAGGTGTCACGCGCTGCACCCGCATCCTTTCACGCGGGCTCGTCGGCCGTCACGTCTGGATAGAGCTACACCTGGCGCTGCATCCTGAGTTTATGGTGCTCTCTAGTTCAATTGGCGATCGCGTCAAAAAATCACTTAGAGACCACTACGGGCCAGTGAAAACCCAAATCTGGCTAGAACAAACCAATCGGCTCACAAAAAGATCCGCTGCTCAACAGTCAAGGCCTTGAACTCATTGGCCCCAAATACCGAATTAAATAAGGCGAGAACACTTCGTAAATCAGCGTCAGCGGCTTGCCATGATGCCAAAACAAGTAGTGCCGCCCCCAAAACGGCCCCTTTTGCTCAAACGCATCTTCCAACGCTTTAGACTCACCAAAATAAATACCTTGAATATCGCGATACAGCTCCGTGCGAAGCTCCGCTAGGCTCGCCCAAATCGGCAGCGACCGGTTCTTCAAGTACTCATCTACATGACTGGCCTCCCACCACGATGTTGCATAGGCCAGCCGCTGCCCCGACGCCGTGCGCAGCCAAACCTGCCGTCGCAAATGCGGCCCTGGCACCTTCTCAATTTGAATAGGCGCTCTATCACCCTCTTCACCCACCGGAGACATATCAATCACGTCCACCTCAGTCGGCTCTCTGGTCAGCAGCTGCAAGTGACGCGTAGGCGAGCCGTCGCCCAGCATCAAAATTTGCCAGGCGGGCGAAAGCTGATCGTGAGGCAGCCCTTGCTGAACGACAGCTTTATTGCCTTGCCATAAAGGCTGCAAAGAATTCCAGTCAGCGGGTTTAGCGTGGGCAAAGGGCAAGTCGAGCGGAGTAGAGGCTGGCGTCAAAACGGTTACAAAAGAGGAGTTTACAAAAGTTTACTTTCTGCTCTCATCATAGCGAAGAACCTACCCAGTGCATGTGTCTTCACTATGCCATCGGTCTTGCAAACGCTCAAATAATCACTCAGCAAAAAGCCCCGCATGAACAACCCATTGGGCTTCATACGGGGCTCTTTAGTTTGTATCCTATGCGGATGGCGAGACTCGAACTCGCAAGGCTTGCGCCACACGCCCCTCAAGCGTGCGTGTCTACCAATTCCACCACATCCGCGAAAAGGCATCGGTTAATAACAATACGACATAACGCGCCGCCTTTAAACACTTTGCCGCTGACTTTTTGCCCCGTGCCCGTACAAGACAAAGGAAGAATGCCCTGCATGATACGATCATCTTCTTAACAACTCAGCTAAAAACGGCTGGTCTGCCAGATGAGCTTTTCCAAAATTTTGATTGCCAATCGCGGCGAAATTGCCCTGCGAATTATCCGTAGCTGCGAAGAGATGGGAATCGCAACAGTCGCAGTCCATTCCACCGTTGATCGCAGTGCACTTCACGTTCAGCTGGCTGACGAGGCTGTTTGTATTGGCGAAGCTTCCAGCAGTAAAAGCTATCTAAATATTCCAAATATCATCGCCGCTGCCCTGACAAGAGGGGCTACGGCCATCCATCCCGGCTACGGCTTTTTGGCAGAGAACGCTCGCTTTGCCGAAATTTGCGCAGACCATAACCTGACGTTTATTGGCCCAACTGCGAGCGCAATGCGGGCAATGGGTGATAAGGCCACGGCTAAGGCCACCATGCAGCGGGTAAAAGTGCCGACCGTTCCAGGTAGCGAAGGACTGCTCAGCAGCCCCGAAGAAGCCGCGAAACTCGCCGAGGACATTGGCTATCCGGTCATTATTAAGGCAACAGCGGGTGGCGGCGGTCGAGGCATGCGGCTGGTGAAAGAGCCTGAGGAACTGAGGAAAATGTTTATGGCCGCGCAGGGAGAAGCTGAGGCATCCTTTGGTAATCCTGGCGTTTATTTAGAGAAGTTTGTTGAGAATCCGCGTCATATAGAGTTTCAAATTTTGGCCGATAGCCACGGCAATGTGGTGCACTTAGGCGAGCGTGACTGTTCAATTCAGCGCCGCCACCAGAAGCTTTTAGAAGAAGCGCCTAGCGCAGTTTTAGATAGCAAGCTGAGAAAGCAGATGGGTAAAGCAGCGGTGCGGGCGGCCCAGTCTATTAACTACGTGGGCGCAGGCACCGTAGAGTTTTTAGTGGATCACTCCGGTAATTTTTACTTTATGGAGATGAATACGCGGATTCAGGTAGAGCATCCGGTAACGGAGATGGTGACCGGGATCGATCTGATTGCCGAGCAGATTCGGGTCGCTCAGGGCGATCGCCTTCCCTTTACCCAGGACGACATCGTTTTACGCGGTCACTCTATTGAATGCCGCATTAACGCAGAAGATCCTGAACACAACTTTCGACCAAATCCTGGTCGCATTAGCGGCTACTTGGCTCCTGGCGGGCTGGGCGTACGGATGGATTCTCACGTCTATACCGACTACGAAATCCCGCCATACTACGACTCGCTCATTGGCAAGCTCATTGTATGGGGGCCTGACCGGGCAACCGCGATTAGCCGAATGAGAAGAGCCCTCCGCGAGTGTGCCATTACAGGACTGCCCACCACGATTGGATTTCATCAAAAGGTGTTGGAGCATCCTCTGTTTTTGAAAGGAGAGGTGTACACCAACTTTGTCGCGACCATGATGGAAAACTAACCAACCTTTCGCGGCGTAACCTCGTCTTCTATAAAGGTCACGCGATAGAGTTCGACCAGCGCGGTTCCTTCAACTTTGGTCGCTAGGCTCACGAGGTGATTGAGCAAACAGCGAGAAGAGACAACGCCGGTTAAAATAACCACGCATCCACGCTGACGCACTTTGAGCTGGGCCACTTCATCGCCGGCTGTCTGCTCAAAGCATTGGGTCACTCGCTTGGCAAGGCCGTTGTAGTCGTATTCACCGCCAATGCCAATCCGTTCGGGCGGACTGCTCCGAAATCCGTTAATAGAGTATTCCTTCGTCACGGCCCCGAACGGTTTGTTCACAGCTGGAATTAGCACTACAGACGATTCACCCAACACACCCATGCTCTTGACCTTTAAAATCTATAGATCGCGCTTTCTTTAAAGACTGCTAATCCTACATACGTAGTTTTTGTAACAATTACGCAAATTTTTAAATAGTCTTTACGTAAGCAATGAAAGAAAAGCCTGCTCAGCACGCTCTTCTTACATAATTAGCAAAGATTGTATAAATAATACAAGGATATTTGCGTATATTCTGATACTTGATGTGCTTCTCTTTCAAAAAAGCCGCACTTTTACGGGAAATAAGTGCTTTCTCAGAAAATTTTAGGCACACATTGTAAAACTACAGTAAAGGTCGGTGGATGTCTCAGCGTAGGTAGCCACGTATTTGAACCGTCCACTGCACGTACGTACGAACTCGCACCTTATGAAGCTACATCTTATGAATAAGCGCGACAGCATAAGCCGCGATACCTTCTTCTCGGCCTAGTGGGCCTAGCTTTTCATGAGTGGTGGCTTTAATTCCAATTTGATCAGGTTCAACTTTAAGCGTGGTGGCGAGACGATCGCGCATCGTCTGAATATGAGGCTTAAGCTTAGGCCGCTCAGCAATCACGACGCTATCAATATTGCTGATGCCCCAGCCTCGATCCTGAACTAGCTGGTACACCTGCTTTAGCAGCACCTGACTATCGGCCCCAGCCCATTTCGGATCGCTAGGGGGAAAGTACAGGCCGATATCGCCCAGGCTCAGCGCACCCAACAGCGCGTCCATAATGGCGTGGGTCAGCGCGTCGGCATCGCTATGGCCCAGCAGGCCTTTTTCATGAGGGATATCCACGCCGCCTAAAATAAGCTTGCGATCGCTCGTAAGCCGATGAATGTCGTAGCCATTCCCAATGCGTATATTCATGTATCTTCAAAGCCTGTGATCTAAGCTTATTTTTTAACTGTGCTCTAAAGATTATCTCTAAAGATCGTCCGAAGTTGGCTGCCACTGCTCAAACAAATCAGGCCTTCTTTGCTGAGTTCGCTCGATTTGCTGCTGCCTTCTCCAGCGAGCAATCGCGCCGTGATTGCCCGACATCAAAACATCCGGTACCGCCCACTCTCGAAACGTCGCAGGCCGCGTGTACTGCGGATAGTCCAATAGCCCCGCCTCAAAGCTCTCGTACTTTAGCGAGTCAGTTTTGCCGACGGTTCCAGGCATCAGCCGAACCACGCCGTTGAGCAACGTTAGCGCTGGAATTTCGCCACCCGTGAGCACAAAGTCACCCAGAGAAACTTCTCTAGTTACCAGGTTCAGCACGCGCTCATCCACCCCTTCGTAGTGACCGCAAATCAGCACAAGCTGATCGTAATTAGCCACCAATTCTTTGAACATAGGCTGATTCATGGTCTGCCCTTGAGGCGTCATTAGGATCACTTCGCGCCGAGGCAGCTGAGGTAAAGATTCAATCGCCGCAAAAATAGGCTCTGGCTTCATCACCATGCCAACGCCGCCACCGTAGGGAATGTCATCTACTTTATGGTGCTTGTCAGTGGTGAAATCGCGCGGGTTGGTGATATGTACCGAGGCGATGTCGCGATTAAGGGCGCGGCCGATAAGGCTGGCACTTAGCGGTGAGGTGAAAAAGTCTGGGAAAAGAGTAATGATATCGAAGCGGAGAGGCGTTGGAGGCATAGGGGAGATGAATCGCGGCCCCTCTTGTAGCTTGAGGCCTTTTGAGGATGATACACCGCGCCCATATGCGTTCTTTTAATCGACGAGCTGAATAGAGAGCGATCGCACCCGGTTCGACAAGTCCGCCTGAACCGTCTTTTGATCCAATCCTATCGCCATTCTCAGCGCCCGCTGATAGGACTCATAGGCCGCTGTCAAATCGCCGTTTTCTTCATAAATTTCACCCATGGTGCGGAACGTTAGCAGCCGCTGCCAATCATCACCTGTGCGCAACGTCAGCGCGATTCGATCCACCAAATACTTTTCCACTTCGCGCGGTAGCTGCATCTGACGGTAAGCTGCAATCAGGCCATCGATTGCTCGCAGCTGGATATAAGGTTCGTCCACATCGCGAGCCAGCGATAGCGAAAGACGATAAGCACCGATAGCTTCTCGCAGGCGACCGGTAGCGAGATAGATATCACCCAAATTGCTGTCGGTGTTTGCCTGACCAGTGTAGTCCCGAGCCCGAGCGCGGTAGTTAGCAGCGATTTCATAGTACTTGCGGGCATCGTCTGTCTTTCCTTGAGCCGCTGACACCAAACCAAGGTTGCTGAGCGAAAGGCCGATACCGCTCTGGCTCCCCACGTCTTGAGCGACGGTGAGCCCTTCGTTAAAGGCGGCTTGAGCCGTAGCCAAATCACCTTCTTGCAGCGTGAGGGTGCCAAGGTTGTTGTAGGCCAGAATTTGATCGCTGAAATTGTTGTTGCTGTTGGCGATCGCCAGCTGCCTGCGCACCACGCGTTCGGCCTCGCGATACCGGCCTAGCTCGCTATATACCTTCACCAGCTGCTCGTAAGCCTCGCCCATGCCAACAAAATCACCGAGGTAATGGTAGGCGTCAGCGGCTTCATCTAGCGCGGCGATCGCCTGCCCATGGTCACCGGCTTTTAGCTGCGATCGCCCCACCAACAAAAACTGATCGGCCACGTCTCGCTGCGCTCGAATTTCATCCTGCGGCGGCTTATGAAGCTGCTCGGTCAGGCTAGGCGCAGCTTTCACCGAAGCAGGCAAGCCCAACGCTGCAACCGCCATTATCGCAGCGGCGGATGTAGCGATCTGCACAACCTGAAGCTGCGAGGCGCGTGTGTACCAACGGCTCATGACGATTTTCCAAAGGTGGCGTTATGCCCTTAACATACCCACACTTCAAAGGTCAATTTCGTCGAACTCAATGGTCATCAGACCGGCCATTTCTTCGGCCATTTCTCTCAGTCATCTCTTCGGCCATTTTTCCAGAGATCGCCCCACCTTCTGACACAGCAGCCAGCGGATTATTCTCTATATAGATAGCTCGCATATCTTCAGGAATAGCCCGCTCTAGCGCCTGATAGGCCACCTGCAACTCAGCGCCAACTTCTGTTGGAGAAATGCGCTCACCTTCGGCCTGTAGGTACGCCGCAATGCGGGTATCGCTCCAGGCAAAGGTTTGGGCCATCAAAATAATCAGGCGATGCTTAGGCAACAGGCCGTCTAGCGCGCGTTCGGTGTAGCACCAAAGCGGCGGCGGCGCGTTTTTGAGTGAGTAGTGAATCGACTCCACGTCAGGCAGTACAGCCTGATTGATATGGGCAGCGGTCAGACTGATGAGCCACCCTTGCAGAGAAAATTCTGCGGCTGATTCTGCAATGGGATTGGTTGCTAAATCTTCACTATTGCCAGCAGGGTCTCTCACAGGCGGCTGGCTCGGCGCCTTGAATGGTGTCAGATCAATGCCGCCAAGCTCGTTGAGAATATGCCGCCAGGTGAGCGCAAATAAGTAGTCAGCCTGAACAGGTGACTTGGCTGAGTGGCGAATGAGCGAGTACACCACCGGGCTATACCGGCAAAAAAGTGCCGTGAAATACTTCCCGTCCTTGGGTGACTTTTGCAAAGAGTCTACGAGATTGTAGTCGCTAAGGTGGATTAGCGACTTAACCAACGCATGGTCACATTCAGGAAAGGTGGGAATTTGCACAGGATTTAAGCAAGACTCATTGGAGAGAGTAACAGGTAGCGTGAAAAAAGCCGATTGACGCTAGCTGATAGCCCCCAAAGATAAATGGCCATACGCATGGAATCACTAAGAGGCTAACTAATCAATACTGATTAATCTATCGCTTCACAGCGTTCCCACAAAATGTTTACAGTAGCTAGTTGGTAGACTAAAGCAAAATTCTTCTTTGATATCTTTTTCGCCATGATGTCACTCACCTCCGCATGCAGCTCAGATAGGCTAATGGCCAGTATCTTTCAGGGTCTGCCGCTAGATGCTTTGGTCTCCACCCAAGGCATTATGGTAATGCTGCTGGTAGCCTACGCGGGTGCAATGTGGGCGTTTTTGAGCAGCGCGCCCAAAGTGCATACCGTAATGGTGTCGGATTTGGACTTAGCCCGCCGCTTTTACGAAGGCGTGCTGAGCCTTTCAGCCGCAGATGTGCCGCTGCACTATTACTACAACTATGAGCAAACGCTAGGCACCGCCGGTATCGATCCGATGTTTGGCGCGTCGTCTTTAGGTGCTTCTAGCCTCAGCAATCCGACGGGCTATGGCACACCCGACGGGCTGTGGTACCAGCTGAAAAAGAATACGCAGCTGCACGTGATTGCGGGCGCGAGCTTGGGCAATCGAAACCGTCAGCGGCACGTTTGCTTCGATCATGCCTGCTTAGAGTATTTACTGATGCAGGTGCAGACGCGAGGGATTCGGCATAAATTGCGGCGCGATCGCCCGCTAAACTTCCTGGTTAAAGACTTTGACGGGGAAGTAATCGAAATGGCTGAAGTTGAGAATTAAGTTAGTTATTCGATGAAACATGGAGAGGGGCGATCGCTGGCACAATAAGACAGTGATCGCAGCAGTTGTCTGCGGTTAGGAAACCTATACACGCAGGCGTCCCTCCATGAATGATCTGGCCATTAACAGTTTGGCCCTCCTTAACGTTCTGCTTGCCAACGCTTTGTTTGCCAACGCTCAGCCTGCTGACGTTCTGCTTGCTCGGTTTCAGTCTCCCGGCCCCGATATTGTCAGCATTGGCCCCGTTACGCTGCGGTGGTATGGCCTGCTCATTGCCTCAGCCGTACTTATCGGCGTTGCGCTCTCTCAGTATCTAGCAAAAAAGAAAGGCATCGACCCTGAAAAAGTCGGTGACATGGTGATTTGGCTAGTCATTTTGGCCATTCCCTGCGCCCGGCTTTACTACGTCCTGTTTGAGTGGCCTTCCTATGCCGCCAGACCCGGTGACATTATTGCTATTTGGAAAGGCGGCATTGCCATTCACGGCGCGGTCATCGGTGGCACACTTGGCGCTTGGCTATTTGCCAAATTCAACAGGCTCTCTTTCTGGCAGCTCAGCGACATCATCGCACCGTCGCTGATTCTAGGTCAGGCTATTGGCCGCTGGGGCAACTTTTTTAATTCAGAAGCCTTTGGAGGCCCAACGGATCTACCCTGGAAGCTCTTCATTCCTTTAGCAAGGCGGCCCGCAGGCTATCAGGAGTTTGAATACTTTCACCCCACGTTTTTGTACGAATCGCTGTGGAATTTGGGCGTGTTTGGCTTGCTGATGGCTCTGTTCTTTTGGGGGCTCAGGCATCCCGGGCGCTTTAGGGCAGGCACATTATTTTTGGTGTACATGATTGCCTACGGAGCTGGCCGATTGTGGATTGAAGGGTTGCGCACTGATAGCTTGATGATTGGGCCGCTGCGAATTGCCCAGATTGTGAGCCTGACGGGTATTGCAGCGGGCTGGATAGGATTGATTTGGACGTATGGCATGGGCAAGCGCCTGCCAGATACCATTCCACCTGCTGACAAAGCGCGGCGGGCTGAGGCCACAGATACTCAAGTGCCAAAGCGCTGATGGGAAGCACCAGTATCGGCAGCCTATACGGGAGCAACGCGCCGCTAAACCAAAGAAAAAGCCCCTTAGGTCTTACGACCTTTGGGGCTCGGAATCAGGGTGCATCTACATACCAAGATGCAGCATTTCTTCACCGCTTCTGGAGTTTCACCGATGACTTCATTTATTCTTCAAACAATGGATAGCGATGATAGTAAGTTGATGAATATTGGAACTCAAATGACAATTTTATTTGATGTGTTCCTTGACATCTTAAACAACCGATAATATCTATTTTCGTATCTTTTTAGACAACCCCACACCCCAGCGAGCAAAGGCTTTCATGGATTCTGACAAGTTGCCAACAGCAGATTATTCAGCGGCAGCAGCAGCCGTTTCTTCTACTAGTTCTATGACTATTTCTCCAGCTGTTTATATTGTTGGGGCTGGGCCTGGCGACCCCGACTTACTGACAGTAAAAGCGCTAAAATTGATACAGCAAGCGGACGTTTTAGTCTACGCCAATTCGCTGGTTCCGCCTCAAATACTCTCAGCCATTCGGCCTAGTGCAGAAAAGATCGCAACGGCCAATATGACCCTAGAAGACATCGTGCCGCTGATGATTGAGCGGGTAAGAGAGGGTAAATCGGTGGTGAGGCTTCATTCTGGCGACCCAAGCCTATATAGCGCGATTCATGAGCAAATGCTACAGCTCAGCGAGGCTGAGGTGCCGTTTGAGGTAATACCCGGAATTAGTGCGTTTCAAGCAGCAGCGGCGAAGCTGAACGTGGAGCTGACGATTCCAGCGCAGGTGCAAAGCATTATTTTGACGCGGATTAGCGGTCGTACGCAGGTGCCCGAGACCGAGGAGCTTTCTGGACTAGCGGCGCATAAGGCAAGTTTGTGTCTGTATTTGAGCGCGCGGCATGTACAAGCGTCGCAGGTGCAGCTGATGAAGCACTATCCGGCGCAGACGCCCGTGGCCATTTGCTTTCGAGTCGGCTGGCCGGACGAGCAGATTACGGTAGTGCCGCTAGAGAAAATGGCTGAGGTTACCGAGTCTGAGAACTTAGTGCGAACAACGCTCTACATTATCTCGCCTGCATTAGAAGACCGGCTATCGGCTAGATCTCGGCTGTATAACCCAACGCACGACCATTTGTTCAGACCTAAGCCGGTTGCAGAGAAGTCGGCCGCAACGGTAGATCAAATTGAACAGGAACGTCAGACAGAACAGGAGAGTGCGCGGAAATGAATAATTATTTAGTAGCGGTGGCGGGCGATCGCATCAAAGCAGAGGAGCTATACACCGCCTTAGAAAGTGCCAACATCACCATGGATAAGGTCTCTATATTAGGCAAAGGCTTCAAGTCTGCCGATGAATACGGCCTCGTTGATCCGAACGAAGAGGCTATGAAACAGATTAAACGCCTCGCCGTCTGGACGATTCCCTTTGGCTTTGTTGGCGGCGTCTCTTTCAACGCCATTACAGGCTTAAATACCTTTCCCTGGGCTGGCGTCATCGGCAACCAGATCATCGGTGGGCTTCTGGGGGCAGGCGCAGGCGCGATGGGCGGCTTTTTTATTGGGGGCGGTGTGGGCGTAGGCGTAGGTGGCGGTGATACGGTTTCGTATCGCAACCGGCTCAATGCTGGTAAATACCTGGTGATTGTCAAAGGCTCAGATGCGCTGCTCTCTGAAGCGAGCCGCATTTTGCGTCCGATGCGGCCTGAAAACCTTCAGGGCTACACGGCACCTGGAAATTACTAATAAGCTTATGATGTACGTGTAAGTCATACTCGTTATGAGTTTCAGTTTCTACCCTTAATTTTCTTCTAGGTCTATGAGCGCTGTTTCTTCGTCTGCTTCTGAAAAAAACCAGTCTGAGATCACTGATTCTGCTGCTGGCAATCCACTTTTAATTGGAAAAGGACTGCCGCCTTTTGGTGATATCAAGCCTGAGCATGTGGTGCCAGGAATTGAGCAGCTATTGAAAGCGTTGGCAGGGGCGCTGCGATCGCTCGAAACCCAGCTCACTTCAAAGCTCGAAAGTAACGATGCTCCCACCTGGCAAGATCTCGTCGAACCGATCACCCCTATCACTGAAAAGCTGAGCTGGAGCTGGGGCATTGTTGGCCACCTGATGGGCGTGCAGAATAGCCCCGAGCTTCGAGAAGCTTACGAAAGCGTACAGCCAAGCCTGGTGCAGTTCTCTACACAGATCAATCAAAGTCAAGCCATTTACAATGCGCTCAAGCGACTACGCCAAAGCGAAGGATGGAATGATCTAGATTCTGCTCAAAAGCGTATTGTCGAATCTGACCTGCGTGATGCAGAGCTATCCGGCGTGGGGCTATCTGGCGAACCCAAAGAAAAGTTCAACGCTATTCAGCAGTCGCTAGCCGAGCTATCTACACAGTTCTCGAATCATGTTCTAGATGCCACAAAAGCATTTAGCCTAACGCTCACTGAGCCTGAAGAAGTGGCTGGACTGCCGCCTAGCCTGCTGAGCTTGACGGCTCAAGCAGCTCGCGAAGCGGGTGAAGAAAGCGCAACCGCTGAGGCTGGGCCATGGCGAATCACGCTAGATATGCCGTGCTACATTCCCTTTTTGCGTCACGCTCAGCGCCGTGACCTGAGAGAAAAGCTGTATCGCGCTTTCATCACGCGGGCCTCTTCAGGTGAGTTGAATAACGCGCCGCTGATTGAGAAAATTTTGGGCTTTCGCAAGCAAAAGGCTGAACTGCTAGGGTTTGAAAATTACGCTGATCTGAGTTTGGCGCGCAAGATGGCACCGTCTGTTTCGGCGGTAGAAGAGTTGATGGAGGAGCTGCGGTCGGCCAGCTATGAGGCAGCTGAGCGGGAGCTTGAGGAAATTAAGGACTTTGCGATCGCTCAAGGCGCACCCAAATCTGAAGACATTAAGCAGTGGGACGTTCCTTTTTGGACAGAGCGGATGCGAGAGATCAAGTTTGATCTTAATGACGAAGCGCTACGCCCTTACTTTCCACTACCTAGAGTATTAGAAGGCCTGTTTGGCCTAGCAGAGCGGCTATTTGGCATCAATATTACAGCCGCAGATGGCGAAGCCCCCGTCTGGCATTCAGACGTACGCTACTTCCAGGTTTCAGATGCTGAAAACAGCGAAAAAATCGCTCACTTTTATCTCGATCCCTACAGTCGTCCGGCGGAAAAGCGCGGCGGGGCCTGGATGGACGAGTGCATCGTCAGAGCAAAGAAAGATAAAGGCGTGCGTTTGCCAGTCGCTTACCTAGTGTGCAATCAGTCGCCACCGGTAGACGGCAAGCCGAGCCTGATGACTTTTCGCGAGGTAGAAACGCTGTTTCACGAGTTTGGTCACGGGTTGCAGCACATGCTCACGCGGGTGGATTACTCAGGCGCAGCGGGCATTAACAACGTGGAGTGGGACGCGGTGGAGCTGCCGAGCCAGTTTATGGAGAACTGGTGCTACGACCGCGACACGCTCTTTGGGATGGCGAAGCACTATGACACGGGTGAGGCGCTGCCAGAGGAAGACTATCAAAAGCTGCTGGCCGCTCGCCACTTTATGACGGGCAATGCGATTTTGCGGCAGGTGAGCTTTGGCTGGGTAGATATGGCGCTGCACTCGCAGTATCAGCCTGAAGGTGAGGAGTCGGTGTGGGAAGTGCGCGATCGCATTGCCGAAAAAACCACCCTGCTCGAACCACTCGCTGAAGACGCTTTTCTATGCAGCTTTGGCCACATTTTCTCAGGCGGCTACGCAGCGGGCTACTACAGCTACTTCTGGGCCGAAGTGCTTAGCGCTGATGCCTTCTCAGCGTTTGAAGAAGCAGGCCTAGAAAATAAGGATCAAGTCGCTACCATTGGTCGCAGAGTTCCGCGACACCGTGCTCGCTGAAGGTGGAAGCCGGCATCCAATGGAGGTATTCAAAGACTTCAGAGGCCGTGAGCCCAGCACCCAGGCGCTACTACGCCATCGAGGACTCGTGAATGCAAGCTGAGATAATAATTGCAGTCTTTATAAAGTCTAAAGATTTGTATACTTTCATCGTTCAATCCGCTTCGATCCGTGACGAGCGCTTGCGTAGCGCCAGTTTTCACGTCTTAGAAACCTCTACAGAAAATCGCTTCTGTAGAGGTTTTCGCTATGCACAGTCGTATTTGTACGGACTCACATATTAGTGAAAATTGATAGGTTTCTCATACAGAAAGCCATACCTATACATTGCGTTTCAAGCTTTCTGGTTCATCATTTACGCTTCATAAATCTATGTCCCATTCGCTCGTCACACCTTCCGTAGGATCTGTCGTAGTTTGGCAAAATCATAGCGAGCACTGCGGCGGAGAGCCCTTACTTCCTACTTTGCAGCAGCGTGGCTATCGTGTGACAACCGTTAATCAAGAAAGTGAAGCACTTCAGGCCGTGTTAGAGAGCGTGCCGGATCTGCTGATTATCTATTTACAAGCCTGCCGGAGATGAAGGCTACGAATTCTGTAAAATCCTGCGTAAGCTTCCTCGCACGAGCACCGTTCCCGTCGCATTTGTGGGTACGCGTAGGCAGGATTCTGAGCTGGTAAGTGCGCTGCGCTGTGGCGGCAACGAATATGTGCAGCTACCAGTGAGCGCAGAAGAGTGCTGGCTAAGGCTAGAGCGTCATCTGCGAACCGTCCAACTGGTACGAGGTCTAGAAGCTGAGAAGGCTAGCCTGCACCAGAAGATCTGGTCGTACAATCACATTTTAAGACAGCACGAAGAGCAACAGGTTTCACTGGCAAAGGAGAACCAGATCTTGCAGCGTTTGGCTTTTACCGATGGACTGACGAAAGTGGCTAATCGCCACAGCTTTAATGAGAAGATTGCTGCGCTGTGGGCCGGGGCGATCTTCGACCAGCAGCCGCTCTCTCTTCTCCTTTGCGACATTGACTACTTCAAGCGCTACAACGACGCTTATGGCCATCCGGCAGGGGATACCTGCCTGCAAGCGGTTGCCGATGCATGGTGCGGGGCGCTCATCGTCATAGCGATCAGGTGGCTCGCTACGGTGGAGAAGAGTTCGCGATTTTGCTGCCTGCGACGGACGCTAAAGGCGCTCAGCAGGTTGCCCTTGCTGTGCAGTCGGAGCTGACGCGTGCCCAGGTGCCGCATCAGGCCTCTTTGGTCAATTCTCATGTGACGTTGAGTATTGGAATCTGTACGCTGCGGCCTGATAGCTCACAACACAACCACGATGTCTTAATTCACGGTGCAGATGAGGCGCTGTACACCGCTAAGCTACGAGGCCGAAATCGCGCGGTCGTTAATTCTGCGGATGGACTTGTTTCTATAGCGCCACAGCATTGTTACTACAGCGGGCCACCAGAAGTCACTGCAAAGCATTCCGACTCCACTTCCGGTGCATCAGCCAGCCTCCTAGAGATGCTGACTGTTGCAGATGATGCGCTTGAGTCAGCTTTGCCTTTAGAGGAAATGAGCTGTCGTGCGGCCAAAGGCGATCGCCTCTGAAAAAGAGATAACAACCTGGCATAGCTAAAAGTAGGCGTTCTAGCAGGTGTTCTAGTAATAGAGTCAGCGGCTTGTTAATACGGGCGGGTCTGGGCAACCGCTAGACTGTAGTACGTCGTGAGGGGGCTTTAGCTTTGCCAAATAGTGATTCTGGTGCAAAAGCACAAACGATCTCTCGCCATGAGCTGACTGAACTGGTGCGATCGCAGCTCCAAGCTTTATTAGAGCAGGATAATTTTCGCGGAGCTAAAGCGCTCTTGGTGCCGGTGCAGCCTGCCGATGTGGCGGAGGCGATTGAAGGACTGCCCAGAGACGATGCAGGCGATCGCCTTTCGCCTAATCGCTAAGAACGAAGCCATTGAGGTATACGAAAATCTAGATTCCTCCGTTCAGCAGGCGCTAATTGAAGAGTTCAAGCGCCAGGATCTGATCGATATTGTCGATAAGATGTCGCCGGACGATCGGGTGCGCTTGTTTGACGAGCTGCCCGCTAAAATCGTTCGCCGTTTGCTAGAGCAGCTCAGCACGCAAGAACGACAGGCAACCGCGCTACTGCTGGGCTACGAGGCGCAAACGGCGGGTCGAATTATGACCCCGGAGTACGTAGCGCTCAAGGAAAACTGGACGGTGGCCAGAGCGCTCGATCATATTCGGGCTCAAGCGGAGCTGAGCGAAACGGTCTATTACTTATTTGTGACGAACGCGGATCGGCAGCTCACCGGCATTCTCTCTTTGCGGCAGCTGGTGGTCGGCCAGGCTGAGCAGACCATTGGCGAAATTATGACGCGCGAAGTGGTTTCGGTACAAACCAGCGCCGATCAAGAAGAGGTGGCGCGCATTATTCAGCGCTATGACTTTTTGGCGGTGCCCGTGGTCGATACCGAAAATCGACTGGTGGGGATCATCACCGTGGACGACGTGATTGATATTTTGGAAGCTGAGGCGACCGAAGATATCTATACGCTGGGCGGCGTGCAGTCGGGCGGTGACAATTACTTCCAGAGCAATTTGCTAGATGTGGCGCGTAAGCGGGTGGTGTGGCTGTCGGTGCTGCTGATTACGAACACGGTGACGGCAGCGGTGATTCGCTCGCAGCAGGATATTTTACAGAGCGTGGTCGTGCTAGCAGCCTTTATTCCGTTGCTGATTGGCACGGGCGGCAACGTAGGCGCGCAGTCTTCTACGGTGGTGATTCGCGGGCTCAATACCGATGAGCTGAAGATAAAGGATGCGTTTCAGGTGATTAGACGAGAGGCGATCGCGGGTGCTTTCCTCGGCCTAATGCTCGGCATCGTCGTCACCGCGTGGGCCTATTTCCTTCAGGGCGGAGCGCCTGACTGACTCTACCCGTTTCAATTGTGGTCGGCGTTTCACTGGTTGCCATCTCAATTCTGGCATCTAGCGCTGGCGCAGGCCTGCCGTTCCTATTTCAATCTTTTGGCCTCGATCCTGCTCTGATGTCTGCGCCCTTTATCACCACGATTGTGGATGTGATAGGCGTTTTAATCTATCTAAATCTAGCCCGACAGGTCTTAGGCCTTTAATCCCTTTAGTACGGATCAGTTAGGACTGGTTTGTGTATGGAGCGCGACATAAACCCAGCGAAATATACTTGTTAAAATTGATATAATCCCTGAGCAGATGCAATCAAAATTAGGGAATATAAGGCTTGCTGCCTCATGATCCCGGCTGATTTATCTGCTGTGTGTGGGTCAGTGTAGCCAACAGATATCTCCACGGGTGACCTGTGCTTCAAAAGTTCAAGCAAGATCTTAAGAACGACTTTATTGCTGGGCTAGTGGTCATTATTCCGCTAGCAACCACGATTTGGCTCACCATCAACGTCGCTATCTGGGTTGTTCAGTTCATCACGCGCTTTCCCAAACAGCTCAATCCCTTCACCGAGCTAAACCCGCTTTTACGCTGGATGATCAACCTGGGCATCGGCTTTGCAATCCCGCTGTTCGGCATTTTGCTCATTGGCCTGATGGCGCGTAACTTTGCAGGGCGCTGGCTGCTAGATATTGGCGAACGCATTGTGCAGTCAATTCCGCTGGCTGGATCGGTATACAAAACCATTCAGCAGCTGATCCAGAGCGTTTTTCAAGATTCTAAATCGCGCTTTCGCCGGGTCGTGCTGATTGAGTATCCAAGAAGAGGACTGTGGGCGATCGCCTTCGTTACCGGCGTCGCCGTCACTGACGCCTCTAACAAAATGATCAGCGTCTTCATTCCCACTACGCCTAACCCCACCAGCGGCTGGTACTCCATCGTCTCCGAAGACGACGTGCTCAACCTTTCTATCTCGATTGAAGACGCCTTCAAAGTACTGCTCTCTGGCGGCATTGTCGGCCCTAACCTGGCCGCTGAGCTGCCCGCTGAGCGCCTTGGTACTAGTCAACCACCTGCTGAGCTGCCATCGGAGACCACCGTTTCTCAGCCTTCACCGCTTAGTCCGAGTACTGCGCCCGCAGAAGAGATCGCGTAAGGCCACTCAGAACTCTACTTTTGGAACTCTAAAAGGCTGATAAAATGGCTAAACTCCACAGCTGACGGTACTGCATGAAGGCGCGATCTATTGCCCGCGAATTGGCTCTGTTGGGCATTAGCCAGCTCACGGACAACCCTGACAAAGTAAAGGCTGACACCGGCAAAGAGGCGGGTCATACCATTTCGAGTAAGCAGCTAGATGCGCTATTGATGAAGGCGCTGAAGGCATTAAGCGCGGATGCGAAAGAGACGTTGGATACGGCAGATGGCGAGCTGCAACGCGGAGAGCGGCTGATACTAGAAAGTGAGACGCGGACGGTGGAGAGCGATGAGGTGCGATCGCGCATTGAGCCCGCTTTTCCCCTGGTGCAATCTGCTATTAACCAGGCAGGCGAAACCTTGGAGCTGCTAATTTTTGCGCAGCAGGGCGACAAGCAGGAAGTGATGGCTTCTAGAAATCAGCTGGTTTCAGCCTCTACACACTTGGAGAAAGGCAATCAGCTTTTGATTGAGCATGAGCGTAGGGCCGCGAATATCAACGATGCTCGGAAGGAAATTCAGACTGCGATCGCCCTAGTCCGCAACGTCACCACCGAACTCCACAATCTTCTAGCCCCCGGCAGCTTCTCTAAAATTATCGACCACGCAGATGTCCGTAGCTACGCCTGTGACCTGCTCTACAACTGGATCAGTCACTGGCACGACATTGATGACCAGCTCAACGAGGCGATGGAAAAGTGGAGTATGCGCCGCCTTGCCCGAGTAGACCGCGACATTTTGCGTCTAGCAATGATGGAAATGGTGCATATGGAAGTGCCCACCAAAGTGGCCATTGACGAAGCCGTTGAAATGGCCAAACGCTACAGCGATGAAGACGGCTATCGCTTTATTAATGGAGTGCTGCGTCGTGCGACCGATAAAATGGACACCGCGACTGTGTAGGCACTCGTTGTAGTCGGCAGTGGCACGCTAATGTTAATCAATACGCAATAAGTTCCAAGCAAGAGAGTTTAGGGTAATGGCAGGTTTCAACTGGTTTAAGCGCAGCTACGAGGAGCCTGAAAAGCCAAAAGAAGAAGCGGCTCCTGTAGAGGAAAAAGCTGAAGAAACCCCTGTCAGTTCTGAAGACTATTTGAACTGGGCAAAAGCGGCTTACCAAAACATTCAATCGAGGCAAGGACAAGGGACTGACGCTGCTGAAGAAGAAACTGCTGAACCTGAAGCGCCAGAACCTGAAGCTGACGAGCCCGACACAGCCGTAGAAGCTGACGTAGAAACGCCAGACACAAGCGCTGAAGATTCCAGTGAAGCGTTAGAGACTGATGCGGATTCTGACGAAACAGAAGCTGACGCAGCGCCCGATACTGAAGCGGAACCGGCTGCTGAAGACTCTTCAGAAATCGCCTCTATCTCTGAAGAAATGACTGCTGAAGAAGCGGCAGAAGAAACGCCAGAAGAAACGCCAGAAGCTGTTGACCAGTCGTTCGAAGCAGAATCGAACGATATACCTGAACCCGTAGCCGCCCAACCTTTCTGGGCACAGGCACAGGCCGAGCGCGAAGAACGCCTAGAGCGCTTGCAGGCCGAGGCAATTTTAGAACCTGAGCCCGAACCCGAACCTGCACCGCCTGAGCCTAAGTTCGTTCCGCTAGACATTGACTTAGACGAAGCCTTCTTATGGTCGGCGGAAGTGCTGGCTTCTCAAGGACGGCGACCTGACCAAATTTCGATTGAAGAAATTACCTGGCTCAATAAGCTGCGGCAGGGATTAGACAAAACCCGGCGTGGCCTGGTTAATCAGCTCAAGGCCATTGTGGGCCAAGGGCCGCTGAACGATGAAGCGGTTGATGAGATTGAGTCGCTGCTGCTTCAGGCTGATGTGGGCGTCGCGGCGACAGATAAGATTATTGGTTCTTTGCAGGCTCGGTTACGAGAAGAAACGTTGCCGCCAGAGCAGGCGATCGCCTATCTAAAATCCCTCCTTCGCGACATGCTCGACGCCCCATTAGGCGGCGGTCACAACCTCACCTTCACCCCCGAAAAAGACAAGCTCAGCGTGTGGCTCATGACTGGCGTAAACGGCGCAGGCAAAACCACCACCATCGGCAAACTCACCCACATTGCCACCAAATCAGGCTTCAAATGCCTAATTGGCGCTGCCGACACCTTCCGCGCCGCCGCTGTAGAACAGGTAAAAGTATGGGGCGAGCGTAGCGGTGTAGAGGTGATTGCCAATCCTGGACAGAACACCGATCCTGCCGCAGTTGTATTCGACGCCATCAGCGCCGCGAACTCGCGGGGCACAGAGCTGCTACTCATTGACACCGCAGGCCGTCTACAAAACAAAAAGAACCTGATGGACGAGCTATCTAAAGTTCGTAAAATCATCGACAAGAAAGCGCCTGATGCCAACGTGGAGTCGCTGCTAGTCCTAGATGCAACTTTGGGTCAAAACGGCCTGCGTCAAGCCCAGGTATTTGCCGAAGCGGCTCAGCTCAGCGGCGTTGTCCTTACCAAGCTAGATGGCACTGCCCGAGGCGGCGTTGCTTTAGCCGTTGTGCAGCAGCTCGGCCTCCCTATCCGCTTCATCGGTGCGGGTGAAGGCATCGAAGATTTGCGGCCATTCTCCAGCTACGAATTCGTTGAAGCCTTACTCGATGGATAAGTCTTCTGCTACGAAAATGAAGATTTACGACAAATCTGACTGACAAAGTAAAGCGCTTCATCCAAAGGACTTCAGCCTTACGATAATGGATTTTCCACTACTTCTCTTCAGATTGTGAAGGGTGGAATGAACTTGTGCGTGCTCCATTGTGAACATTGATGGCTGAATGTAAATAAAGCTGGGTCAGTCGCCACTCGTGCAAGGACGGTGACTATGATGTTTGCAGATGAATTTTAGGTGCCATCGTAATTTTGTACGGATTGGTTAGCCCAAAAATTCTTTCTTTAATGAATAAGTAGGGCACAGACTCGCAACCACAAGCCCAGCAGAGAATCACCAGTAGAGAACACAGAGAAGTCAAACTATGGCGCTAGAGCCTTGCACTCAAACTCCGATCGATACAAACAGCACGAGCGCACCTGCTAAGGACTTAGCCTCAAAGGCCCCTCTAAATGAATCAGGCGCTAGCAAAGACTTAGCCACCAGAGAAGAGCTGCCGGTGTTGAAAGAGCGCGGCCAAAGAGAAGTCTTTTGCGGACTGACGGGCATCGTGTGGCTGCATCGTAAAATGCAGGATGCTTTCTTTTTGGTAGTGGGCTCTCGCACGTGCGCGCACCTGATTCAGTCGGCAGCGGGCGTGATGATTTTTGCTGAGCCCAGGTTTGGTACGGCGATTTTGGGCGAGCGTGACCTAGCGGGCCTTGCCGATGCGAACGATGAGCTAGAGCGTGTAGTAGCACAGCTGCTAAGCCGTCGTCCTGACATCAGCACTTTGTTTTTAGTCGGCTCTTGCCCTTCGGAAGTCATCAAGCTGGATTTGGCTAAGGCTGCTGAAAGGCTGAACCACACTTACTTTCCCAAAACGAGAGTTCTTAACTATTCAGGTAGCGGCATTGAGACCACCTTTACTGAAGGTGAGGACGCTTGCTTGGATTCGATGGTGCCTGTGCTGCCTGCAAAAGTAACTGAAGAAGCTGAGCTGCTAATTGTCGGTAGCCTTGCAGATGTTGTTGAAGATCAGTTCAGACGATTGTTTGATCAGATGGGGATTGGGCCGGTTGCGTTCTTTCCACCGCGTCGAGCTTCTGATTTGCCTTCGATTGGGAAAGGAACAAAGATGCTGATAGCTCAGCCATTTTTGAGTGCGACGGTGCGATCGCTCATGGCCAAAGGTGCAGAACTGCTGCCTTCGCCATATCCGTTCGGTATTGAGGGCACCACTGCTTGGCTGAAGACAGCGGCAGATGCTTGGGGCATTGATGGTGAGGCGTTTGATAAGGCGATCGCACCTGCTGTTGCCAGAGCCACCATGGGCCTGGAACGCTACAAAGAAGTTCTCAACGGTCGTAAAGCTTTCTTATTCCCAGATTCTCAGCTAGAAATTCCTTTAGCGCGCTTTCTTTCAAGAGAATGTGGCATGGAGCTGGTTGAAGTCGGCACGCCCTATATTGACCGACTGTTGATGGAGACTGAGATTGCTTTGTTGCCGGATGGGACTTTGATCTCTGAAGGCCAGGATGTGGAGAAACAGCTCGATCGCTGTCGTGAAGCACGACCTGATATTACGGTGTGTGGCCTGGGCTTAGCGAATCCGCTGGAGGCTGAAGGGCTCTCAACAAAGTGGTCAATTGAGCTGGTGTTCTCTCCTTTACACGGCTACGACCAGGCAGGCGATTTGGCAGAACTGTTTGTAAGATCTTCAGAGAGACGGAGAAGATTGACGGTTTAACAAATATTTCTGACTTCAAAAATACGCTGCCAACAAACTTTATCTGAACTATGGAACTGACTCTCTGGACTTACGAAGGCCCTCCTCATGTAGGAACGATGCGCATCGCCACTTCAATGGAAGGCGTGCACTATGTTCTTCATGCACCTCAGGGTGATACCTACGCTGACTTGTTGTTTACGATGATTGAGCGTCGTGACAAGCGGCCACCTGTGAGCTATACCACTTTCCAAGCGAGAGATTTGGGTGGTGATACGGCTGAAATGGTGAAAACTTCTGTGCGTGAGGCGTACGAGCGCTTTAAGCCGGATGTGATGCTAGTCGGTGAGAGCTGTACGGCTGAACTCATTCAAGATCAGCCGGGATCGCTGGCGAAGAGTATGGGGTTGCCGATACCTGTGGTGAGCTTGGAGCTGCCTGCTTACTCCAAAAAAGAGAATTGGGGCGCGAGTGAGTCGCTGTATCATTTGGTGCGATCGCTCCTTCTCTCCAAAGTTCTCCCACCCGGCGAAAAACGCCCCCAAAGAGATCCCGCTATTCGCCCAAAGGCTAACATTATTGGCCCAACAGCCTTAGGCTTTCGCTGCCGCGACGACATCCAAGAAGTGTTGAAGCTGCTCGCTGAAATTGGCGTAGATGCCAACGTTGTTGCACCACTCGGCGCGACCCCTGACGACCTGATGCGGATGCCCGATGCAGATTTCAACATCTGTTTGTATCCTGAAATTGCGCAGACCACCTGCGATTGGCTGAAGCGCAGCTTTGATCAGCCGATTGTTAAAACCGTTCCCATCGGTGTTGGTGCCACGCGTGACTTCCTCACTGAAATTGGCGAAGTCGCTGGTATTGATGTTAGCCGTGCGATTGAAAGGTCTCACGCAGATACGCTGGGAGCCTGGGGCGCTTCACGACTCTCTTCTTCTGCGCCAGCAGGGGCTTCACGGCTTCCTTGGTATTCGCGTTCTGTTGACTCGACTTATCTGACGGGTAAGCGGGTGTTTATCTTTGGCGATGCGACTCATGCGATCGCTGCTGCTAGAATCGCCACTGAAGAACTCGGCTTTACCCTAGTCGGCATCGGCACATACAGCCGCAAGTTCGCCCGTCAGGTACGCGCGGTCGCCAAAGAACATGGCCTCGAAGCCGTCATCAGCGACGACTACCTAGCCGTAGAAGAGGCAGTAGCTGAAGCGGCTCCCGAACTCGTTCTTGGCACGCAAATGGAGCGCCATATCGCGAAGCGCCTCGGCATTCCTTGCGCGGTCATCTCCACCCCCATTCACGTACAGGATGTACCCGCTCGCTACTCGCCTCAAATGGGCTGGGAAGGATCAAATGTAATTTTTGATGACTGGGTTCACCCATTAATGATGGGTTTAGAGGAGCATCTAATAGGGATGTTCCGCGAAGACTTCGAGTTTGCCGAAGGTCATATGAGCCATCTGCACACCGCACCTCATGCCTCTGAAGACAAAAACACAGATGCTGCGCCAGTTGCCGTGAATTCAGACGCTAAGGCAATGGGGTCTGAACCTGAATCTGCTGCTGAGTCTGCCGCTGAGTCTGCTGCTGAGTTAAATGGCATGAACTGGAGTGCTGATGGTTTGGCTGAGCTGAAGAAGATTCCCTTCTTTGTGCGTGGCAAGGTGAAGCGGAACACAGAGAAGTTTGCGGGCGATCGCGGCATCTCTTCCATCACAGTAGACACCCTCTACGAGGCAAAAGCAGCGATCGGCAAATAGCCCGCTCAAATAGACAAGTTTGCGTTAAATTCCATCTCTGTGCCCGCCAAAATTTTTAGAACAAGACAAGAAATAGGAGACTTTACTTTGGTAGCTTCAACCGTTCGTCCCCCCGCCCAGACAGAAAAACAGCAGAAAGGCCTAGACGGCGAAGGCAGCGTTCAAGTCCATCTGGACGACGCCGTGAAAATGGAAACCGGCGCACTCGTCATCGCCGTCTATGGCAAAGGCGGCATTGGTAAATCCACCACGTCTTCCAACCTTTCAGCCGCCTTCTCCAAGCTCGGCAAGCGCGTCCTCCAAATCGGCTGCGACCCTAAGCACGACAGCACCTTCACCCTCACCAAGAGAATGGTGCCTACCGTTATCGACATTCTCGAAGAAGTCGATTTTCACTCAGAAGAACTCCAGACCGAAGACTTCATGTTTGAAGGCTACAACGGCGTTCAGTGCATTGAAGCGGGTGGCCCACCTGCCGGAACAGGCTGCGGCGGATACGTCACTGGCCAAACCGTGAAGCTTCTCAAAGAGCATCACCTCCTCGAAGAAACCGACGTAGTTATCTTTGATGTGCTAGGCGACGTGGTTTGTGGTGGATTTGCAGCACCGTTACAGCACGCACACTACTGCCTGATCGTGACCGCTAACGACTTCGACTCCATCTTTGCCATGAACCGCATTGTTGCGGCCATTCGCTCCAAAGCGAAAAACTACAAAGTTCGTTTGGGCGGCATCATTGCTAACCGCAGTGAAGGCACCGACCAAATTGACAAGTACAACGATCGCGTTGGCCTTAAGACGCTGGCTCACTTCAAGACGGTAGATGCAATTCGTCGCAGCCGCTCTGAAGAAGTGCACCGTCTTTGAGATGGAAGACACCGATCCTGAAGTGAAGACAGTTCAGGACGAGTACCTGAAGCTAGCGAAGACGATGATTGATGACGCAACGCCGCTTGAGATTGAGCCGCTGAAGGATCGCGATATCTTTGATCTGCTTGGATTTGAGTAACTTAAGTTAAAAGCTTATAACGAAAAGACCTATAGGCACTGCTTGTAGGTCTTTTCGCTATTTATGCTCTATCGTCTCGCTGACGCTAGCCTACAAAATCATGTACCACGATAAACTACCTTCCAAAACTGAGATTTTTGAGCATTGGAAAAATCGCATTTTTGAGCATGGACTTTTTATAGACTGGGGAGAGCCTAGCTGTTGGGCTTGCGGGTTTCACTACGGAAGTAAGTACGACATAAAAGATAGCACCGCTTCTATAGCTCTCATATATCGTGGATGGGAGAAGATGCCTCTTCAGAGGTGCCACATTATTCACCGATCTTTAGGCGGGACTGATGAAGTCAACAATCTGTTTCTAATGTGTAGAGAGTGTCATGACCTTGCCCCAAATACAAGCATTCGAAATGTGTTCTTTAGATGGGCAAAAGGACAGGATTATCACGATAGAGAAATTGAAAGGAGAAAACAGGCAATAGCATCATTCGGAGTTGAGGAAGAAGAGATAAAACTTCTTTACACGGTTATGCTCTCTGATGGATTTAAGAACTGGTCGGCAGATAGAATAGGACTTCACTTTCCTCAGAATAAGTACGCTTCCAAGTCATTTCGACTGACAAACAGTACGCTGATCGGACTGGCTCAATATTACATAGAGAACGAACTTCAAGAAGATAGAACAGAATAATATACTAGCGACGAGAATTTATGATAGGGGTAGAAAGGCTCAGTATAGATAGTCCTTACCTGAGAGATTGAGCTTATGGTGAGTTCATCGCCACGTCCGAAAATAGAAAGTTACAAATGCACCATGAGAAAACGAGCTGCGCTGAGAAAAGATATTCTCAATCAGCGGGTAGAAGAGGCTCAGAATGTTGCTATGCAAGCGGCTGAATGGATCAAGCAAACATATGGAGTGAAGCATGTATGGCTTTTTGGGTCGCTAATACAAAGCCAGTGGTTCACAATGACTTCCGACATTGATCTAGCTATTGAGGAACTGTCACCGGGTGACTGTCTGACGGCGGTAGCTAAGCTTCAAGATATTTCTCAAAATTTTAAGATCGACCTTGTGCAGCTAGAGCGTATTCCGCTTGGCTTCAAGTCTGTTGTTTTGGCTGAAGGTCGGCTGCTATGAATGTACAGTTTTTAACGGTTTCAAGACGTATTAGGCGCGAGATAGAAGACTTGGATAGTGTCGTACGTAGAACGCTACGAATTTGGGGAAACGGTCAGCGTGTTCATCCTGAAGATGAGTACCATGTGGATGCAGCAGCGCTTAATATGCACGGCTTTTATGCAGGCGTTGAGAGGATGTTAGAGATTATTGCTGGTAGCGTTGACGGTGCTAAGCCATCGGGTGCTAACTGGCATACAGAATTGCTTTCCCAGCTAGCTAGCGAAATAAAAGGCGTTCGGCCTGCGGTGATTAACCCTACTAGCCAAGAGAAGCTGAACCGATATCGCGGTTTCCGGCATGTTGTTCGCAATGTGTACACATTTAATTTAGATGCGCCGCAAATTGAGTTGCTAATCGATCAGCTACAGCCGACGCTGACTCAAGTAAGGCAGAAGCTACTGACCTTTGCAGATCTTTTAGATGAGATGGCAGGGGATTGAAACGGGATATTTGATGGTTGTTCTTCTGAGCTTATTTTGCCCCTGTCCTTTAGTGTGAAGCGAAGAAGTTGAGGAGCGATCGCGCAACCCCTTCAGGCCATTCCTCCGCCACAAAATGCCCGCAAGGCAACGCCTCACCCTGAACCTGCTCAGCGTAATCCCGCCAAACTTCCAGCACATCATAATTCTTCTCCATCGCACCCTTACCGCCCCACAGCACCAGCAAGGGGCCTTCAATTTTGCGACCCAGATCAGCTTCATCATGTTCTAAATCAATGCTGGCGGCGGCACGGTAGTCTTCGCAGGTGGCGTGGATAACTTCAGGGCGGCGGAAGCAGCGGAGGTATTCGGCCATCGCTTCGGGGGTGAAGGTGGGGTTGTTATCATCAGCGTTGGCGCTCCAGCGGTTGAGCTTGGTGGTGAGGTAGTAGTCGGGGTCTTTGCCAATGAGGTGTTCGGGGAAGCCGTCGGGCTGGATGAGGAAGAACCAGTGCTCGTAGGTGGTGGCCATCTGCTGGTTGATGGTTTTGAAGATGTAGTGGGTGGGGACGATATCGAGGACGGCGGCGCGGGTGACGGCGTGAGGGTGGTCGAGTAGAAGGCGGTGAAGGACTCGGGCGCCGCGATCGTGTCCGGCGGCCATGAAGGTGTCGTGACCGAGGTGGGTCATCAGCTGGATGAGATCGGTTGCGACGGTGCGTTTGGAGTAGGTGGCGTGCTGTGAGTCGGAGGGTGGTGCGTCGGAGTCGCCGTAGCCGCGCAGGTCGGGGCAGATGAGGGTGAAGTGTTGGGCTAGAGCGGGGGCGACTTTGTGCCACATGACGTGGGTTTGTGGGTAGCCGTGGAGGAGCAGAAGCGGTGGGCCACTGCCGCCGATGCGCGTGTGGAGGGCGACGTCGGCAAGCTGGATTTTTTGAGCGGTGAAGTTTGGAAACATGGTGAGGGTTTGTTTTTATTGGGCGTCGGCGATCGCTTTAACGCCAGCAGCAACAATTAGGTTCTCTAACTGCTCTAAGAGACTAAATTCAGCTGCCCACTGACGCATGTACGAATAGTTCAAAGCTGCCTGCTGAACTTTGAGAATGGCTAGCACGTCTCGCTGTTGTTTTTCTGATTCACTGCTCAATCCCCAGCGTAGCTTGCTAACAATCACGTCCTCGGGCGCAGCAACATACGCCTCAGCCTGATTTGGAAATGGCGTTAGCCGTCGCCGGAGGAACTGCTGCTGAGCATAGACGCTGTTATCTGAAACCATCAGATCGGCTCGTGAAATAGTCTCGATATGGGTGATTTGCAGTGTTGCCATTCGACCGGAGACAACATCGTCTACGCCTGCAACATAGAAGCCCGCTTGTTCAAGAATTGACTGGAGTTCTGTTACGACAGAAAGAGGAATTTGAATAACAACGTCTAAGTCTCTGGTGGTTCGCGGATCGCCATAGGCGATCGCGGCAACACCGCCTGTGATGTAGTAGGGAATGTCTGCCGCTTCAAAGACGGGGTGAAGCTGTGCGGCAAGTTCTGCTGAATTTTGAATCCAACTCATCTGTGAGCCTTCTGCTGAAGCATAGGGTGGAATGTAATGGGTAGGGCAACGCTCTTGTAGCCATGCCTCGGCTATTTTGCGTGCAAACTGTTGAGCATTTAAATGGTTAAACTGTCGGCTTAAACACAATAAAGAAAATTCGCGAGCGCCATTGATAAGGTGAGCTGCGATCGCAAGTCTTTCTGTTACTGAGCGCTGCCTTAGTAGATAGAAGTCCAGCAAATCGGCCTCAACTGAGATATCGACAGCTTGAGGCCGATAGCCTACTGGTGCGACTAAATCAGGGATAGAGCGGGAATGCGGCATAGGATTTAATGAGAGGTTTGGCCTTTCTCCGTACTGTCAAAATTCTATGTCAATTTAGTTGACGCGTTTAAAAGCTTACTGATAGGCTTATTTTTAGGCGATCGCACTTCACTCGCTCATAAGAGCTGTTTTGAACCGATTGCCTAAACCGCCTCGAAAAATTTAGCCGCTGCTGGCGTTGGCCTGAGACCCCAACACCAACAGCTCGCCCCTAACACTGACGACACAGTGAGAGAGGTTGTGGCGATTATGCCATAGCCCCCCTGACTCTTGGCAAGTTGGGGGGGCTAAGTTTTTCAGGTTTTTCTAACCCACCACAGAAGAAAGACCATGAAAACAATCACATGCCTAGTCCGGTCAACCGCTTGCGGCTGGCCAAGTTTCGCCTTCCGATTTATATCCAGCGGTCGCGCTTCCGCAGCTCACGCCAGACGGTACCGAACCGGGAGAAGTAGTTAAGCACATTTTGCTCGGCAGTCCTGGCGCGGTGCGACAAACCATTCATTTGCTGCATACGCTGCGCTATGCCGAAACGGTGCTGTGGAGCCCAACGGTAACGGTGGAGGAGCAGATGATTATTACGCCTGCGCAAGGTGAAGCGATGAGCCTGTTGCGGCGATTGGTTCGTTGATCTTTCTTTTCGTTGACCTTTAGAGAGAAGAAGGGAGATAGCGCTATCTCCCTTCAATGCTTAGCTGAATTTGCTGAAGTGATGCTTAGCTGCTATCGGCTGAATACGTGGCCATACACTACACTATAGACAAGCTTACACGGCAGGTTTACCCACGGACATATCATGGTTGCAACTCCATTCGCTGGACAGTTCGAGACTTAGACGCGATGCCCGACAACAGCGGTTGGATGCGCTACGAAATAATAGAAGGAGAACTTCTTGTGACGCGTGCCCCTCAGCTTGGCATCAAAATGCAGGCAGCAATATTCACTTCGAGCTAACGGCTTGGTCTCGGGAAACGGGCTTAGGCAGATCTTTAGAAGCACCTGGCGTTGTGCTTACGGAAGGAGATGCTGTCATTCCTGATGTTGTTTGGGTGAGCAAAGAGCGTTGGGCCAGCAGCCTTGATGACGCCGGACATTTTACAACTGTGCCTGAGCTAGTTGTTGAAGTGCTTTCTGGCGGTAGCAAGAATGAACAGCGCGATCGCAAACTAAGCTGAAATTTCAATCGCTACATGGTGTGCAGGAGTATTGGATAGTAGATTGGCGATCGCAACAATCGAAGTGTATCGTTAGCAGGTCTCGGTTGCAGTTATCTGACTGTTACTAAGCGTAGACAGACTAACTTCACCATTGTTACCAGGGTTTGACTGCGCGTTAGTGTAATCTTTGAATAGGTGACATCGACAGCTTAATCAAACCTCTATCGACCTTATAGTATGTGCCGCACTATTGTCTCTTTAGCTACGGGTCTATTGTTTTTGTTGGGTTGGGTGGTGGTTCCAGATGTTGCGATCGCAGCTACCACCAACAATATAGGATTCGATGTCAACGATATTTCCATACTGTGGCCGGTACCGACACAGCGCTCTGAGGTCAACGAGCTAATTTCAGCAGACGATCGCACCGCCAATGGAACATCCGAGATTTGGCCCGCCTTTGTATTCGACTCCGTTATCAAAACAGCCCAAACCGTGCAGCTCAGCGATTCAACCGGCACCACTCACGCGATTAGCTTTGGTGAGCCCCGCCTGCAAACCGCCTTTCGTCAGCCACACACGTGGAAAGTAGTAGGCATTCGGATCGATCCATCTGCACCCGGCTCAAGCTCAAGACTCATCAGGCAGTTTGGCTCAAGGCCTCAAGTTCGCCTAATTATGCAGCCCGTGACCGTTGATAACTTCGGCAACGTAGAAGTGCATGACTACACTGCTCACCTAGTGTACGACTTTACTCAAAGGGGTGGCGGCAAACCCAGGCCCGACAAAGCTAAGTTCACAGAGATCGTCAGCGACCTAAGAGACTTAAAGCTGAAGATGGCGTCCACAGGAATTTCTACAGCCGGTCTAAAGCTAGGCGTTCATCCAGGATTTAACGATGGCACGTTCACCTTTGAAGACGCGCTAACTGCCTTTCTCAAAAAGCATCTTTCGCTCGACCGTTTAACGGGCGTTGCCTTTATGGGCCTAGAGCCGCCAGAGCCCTGGATCTTTTTTGCAATGACCAAAGTAAACGGCGCGTTTGTTCGCATTCCAGCCCCTACGCTAGGGCGCAACCAGGCTCAGATGCTGGGCTTTGTTGGAGGAGATGTTGTTTTCCCCGTATCAATTCCCAACGGTTCAGACGGTAAGCATGGCGTTAATACAGCCGTTCTGTTTGAACCAGACGTGCAGCTTTCATCCAGGCAAGATCCTAGCCAGCCGCGTCCTCTTTTACAAGACATTCCTGATATTATTGCGAATCCTCAGATTGCTCACTTTTTCAACACCGACTGTGTGAGCTGCCACAGCGAAAGCGCGAGGCGACAGGACTTGAACATTTCCACTAAAGACGCTCGATTTCAGTATCAGCGCCCGGTCAGTATTTCAGGCACGAACACGGCCCTACTCCCTAGCAATCAGTGGAACGTGAGAAACTTTGGCTGGTTTCCCGACTTTTTTGGGACGGGCGCAACCGTCGCCACCGTCACGATGCGCACCGCGAATGAAACCGCTGAGGCTGTTGAATTCATCAACCACGAATATCTTCAGCATGAGTCCATTATTAACGTAGTTGCAAAAAATAATGGATTCGATGGTGCGCACCTCAGACGCAGACCTGAGCAGCTTTCGGCGTTAGGGGCAGGCAACTTCTGCGTTCTTGAAACGGGCGAATCGGTCGGAATTGGCAATATTGAGCCTGTTAAAAATGGATTTGCGAAGGTCAATGTTGTGATTCCTAACTCGTCTTGCCCTGAACTTTAAAGGAGATACTTTTATCTTCGCAGATCATTTTGATACAGGCTCTATTACCAAGGCGGTTGCAAAAGAGAACAACGAGCTTCAGGGCGCACATCTCAGACGCTTTCCGATGCAGCTCTCAGAGCTAACGTCTCAGGAGTTTTGTCTGATGAATCCGAACCAGTCTGTAGGCACTAATGCGGTTGAGATGCTGGCAAACGGCTTTGCAAAGGTCAATGTCATCATTCCGTCGCCCTCTTGTCCTGGATTTGAGGGTGAGGTTTTTGCCTTTAGCAAGCATTTTAACTTTGACTAAAATTGGCTGTCATATCGCGGGCCAATCGTAGATAGTGCTTTAAAAAAAGGAGATGACAGCAGCCATCTCCCATTATCACTATGGCTAAGATAAAACAATAAGATTAAACAGATGCAGCTTCTCGGACTGACTCACTTGCCGATTGGCTGGTTTGCTGGCCCGATGGCTGACTGGATTTACGACGGCGATCGCTTAACCGGGTGCCGCCTGCCATCTCATACTGGCTGCTGTCTTTACCAAATTTTATTTTCACGCCAAGCAGCACATTCTCCGAAGCGGTGGCGAGCTGTTTTTCAACCGCTTCTACGTTATTAGAAGCATCATCTACCTTAGAGAGCAGCATATTGTACTCTTCTACGGCCTGACGAAGCTTGGTCACTTCCTTTTCGTACCAAGCAGTCGATAGGCCATTGCCCAAGTCTAGCTTGGCGTCAATAGATTTGATTCCAGCTAGCCGTCTTTCGGCTTTGGTAAGCATTCGAGAGCCTTTCTTACGTCGTGCCATATTGCACCTTTTTCCTTTTTATAACGACGGCTTGCAACACAATCTGCTGTCTTGCTGAACTAAAAGTGCCCGTTATTACGAACAAAAGATACAGAGCCGTCGTAGTGAAGTTACGGAGATGCTAGATATTTAGAGATATCTTTTTGGTGTTGTGAGTAGGGGTGTGAGGTAGCGGGTTATCTTTCATCACTTTCATCTACTGCTTTTAGAGCAGTGTTACCTGGATCAGCTATAAAAGGCGCGAGCTTTAAAGGAGTGGCAGGAAGCTTCAAAGAAGTGGCAGCAAGATTGTAGAGAAGTGGCGACAGGTTTTAGAAGCGTGGTGGCAAGATCTGAAGAAGTGGTAGCGGGTTGCAAATAAGCAGCAGCGAGATCTGAAGGAGTGGTAGCGAGTTTTAAAGAAGCGGCAGCAGCTTTTAGATAAAAGGATACTGGTGCTGGCGCAGTAGCAGCGAGTGCAGGAATAGGGGCGGAGGTTTCTGGTAGGTGAGGGCCAAATTCCTTATCAAGTTTTGTGGTTTCGTCACTGACAAAGATGATTAGTCTGTGAATACTGGTAGCTGAGAGGCGTTGCGCTTTGCTTGGCTAGTGTAGATGGGTTGCGGATGGATAAGGCGGATCAGGAAAGGGTTCAGCAGTTTTTGGGTCGCTGGTTGGGCTCGGGTGGCAATGAGCGGGCCAACTATCAGGGCTTTTTTCAGGATCTGTGTCGGGCGCTGAGTGTGGAAGGGCCACCGCCAAAGGGCAGTGTTCAGGATGATCCTTACTGCTTTGATAAGGATATTAGAACCTACAGCGGGAGTAAGACGGCTCCGACGACGCGCTTTGCGGACTTTTATAAGGCGGGTCACTTTTTAATTGAGGCGAAGCAGGGCAGTACGGATTCTAGTAAGGGGCATGGTAAGCGCGGGACTAAGGTGTATCGAGATGCGATGCAGAAGGCGTTTAATCAGGCGAGGTCTTATACGGGGTCGCTGGTGGCGCGGCCTCCGTTTTTAATTACTTGCGATATTGGCTCTCACTTTGAGGTGTGGGAGGGCTTTAGCGGTGAGTATGGCAGCTATGGCGCTCGGCAGCGGGTGAATCTGAATGATTTGGCGCAGGCGGATGTGTTTGACCGCTTTGTGAAAATATTTACTGATCCGCAGGCGTTGAACCCTGAGAAGCTGCGGGCGCGGGTGACTCGGGAGGTGGCGGCGGAGCTGGCGAAGCTGTCACGGTGGCTGGAGGAGCAGGGGCATGATGCGCAGAAGGCGTCTAGCTTTTTGATGCGCTGCATTTTTACGATGTTTGCGGAAGATGTGGGGCTGCTGAAGGAGGATGTGTTTACGAAGGCGTTGCGCGATCGCTGGATTCCGACACCGAACTCGTTTCAGCCACAGATTGAGGAGCTATGGCAAACGATGAATACGGGGGGCACGTTTGGCTTCGACCGTATTTTGAAGTTTAACGGCAGCTTTTTTGAGGATGCGACGGCGTTTGCGCTGCCAAAGGAACAGCTTGAGGTGCTGTATGCGGCGGCGGCAAAGGATTGGAGCCAGGTGGAGCCTGCGATTTTTGGAACGCTGGTGGAGCGGGCGCTGGAGAAGAAGGAGCGCAGTCGGCTGGGAGCGCACTATACGCCGAGGTCATATGTGGAGCGGCTGGTGAGGCCGGTGGTGATGGAGCCGCTGCGCCAGGAATGGGATGAGGTGGAGCTAGAGATTAAGCGGCTGTTGGAGCCGGGTGAGGGGAAGGCGGAGCCGACGGCGAATCAGCGGAAGAAGGCTGAGCAGGAGATTCGAGACGTTCTTGGATAAGCTGCGAGACGATTAAGATTCTTGATCCGGCCTGTGGGACGGGTAACTTTCTGTATGTGTCTTTGGATTTGCTGAAGGGGTTGGAGCAGGAAGTTGTTCAGCGGTTGGTGGACGTGGCGGGAGAGGTTCAGCTTGGGTTTGAACAGATTAATCCTTCGCAGTTTTTGGGTATTGAGATTAATCCAAGGGCAGCAGCTATTGCAGAGCTGGTGATTTGGATAGGTTATTTGCAGTGGTACTTTAAGCGGTATGGCAATGCGGAGCCGCCGGAGCCGGTGTTGCAGGCGTTTGGCAATATTGAGTGTCGGGATGCGGTGTTGGCGTATGACGGGAAGGTGCCGGATGTGGATGAGAAGACGGGTGAGGTGAGGACGAGATGGGGTGGGCGGATGATGACGCATCCGGTGACGGGGGAGGAAGTGCCGGATTCAGCGGATCAAAAGGTGATTTATCGGTACTCAAATGCGCGGAAAGCAGACGTGGCCAAAGGCGGACTACATCGTGTCTAATCCACCTTTTATCGGAACATATTGATGCGGAATTTTCTAGGGGATGGGTACTCTGAAGTCGTTGCGCGATGACCTTCCACGGAAGTACCTGAAGCAGTTGACTACGTAATGTATTGGTGGCACAAATCTGCTGAGTTGATTCATCAAGGTAGCTTGAAAAAATTTGGTTTGATTACAAC
>CAWDNC010000009.1:0-257161 GCA_963803535.1 uncultured cyanobacterium
CCATTTTCTACAGATCCTTATAGTGGCTAGAACTTATGCGCGCAGTTGTTTTTGCGCCATTGCGTTTAGCTATGGTCTGCGGCGATCAAATCTTTTTTTAAGAGCACTGCTATCAAAGGCTGCTGTGTCTGAAGGGCGAGATTTATCTGTCGTAGGCCGTGCAGATTGCACAGATTTGTGGATGGTTTTGGAAATAGGCCTGGATGAAACGGGTTTGGGCGGAGCCGTTCTTTGAGCATTAGAGGAAGGGTCGGAAGGTGCACTGCCGCCAGCCAGTTTCATGCTTAGCCCTATGCGCTTGAGTTTCTCTTGTATCTCCATCACTCTCACTTCAACAACCTGACCCACCTGAACAATCTCTTTAGGATCTTTTACAAATCGGTCGGACATTTGAGAGACATGAACGAGCCCATCTTGGTGCACGCCGATATCGACAAAGGCACCAAAATTTGCGACGTTAGTAACAATGCCTTCTAACGTCATTCCCGCTTTCAAGTCGCTAATTTCGTTAATGCCTTTGGCAAAGGTCGCATAGGTAAACTGTGCTCTAGGGTCGCGACCTGGCTTTTCTAGTTCATTTAAAATATCTCTGAGCGTTGGCTCTCCTATTTTCTCTGTGACGTATGTTTTGAGTGATAGCTGTTTGAGCTTGTCAGTAGCTTGTGAAATCTCTTTCAGCGGTACTTTCAAATCTTTTGCTATGGTCTGGACAATGCTGTAGCTTTCAGGGTGCACAGCAGTATTGTCTAACGGATTATCACCTTCTCGAATGCGCAGAAAGCCAGCGGCCTGCTCATAGGCTTTAGGGCCGAGCTTGCTTACTTTAAGGAGAGTTTTACGATCGCTAAACTGACCCATTTCATCACGAAAGCTAACGATGTTGTTCGCGATCGCCTCACTCACACCAGATACATAGCGCAGTAGCTCGCGCGAGGCCGTATTTAAGTTCACGCCTACATAGTTCACGCAGCTTTCTACCGTATCGTCTAGCTTTTGCTTTAGCCGCTTTTGATCGACATCATGCTGATACTGGCCGACGCCAATCGACTTAGGATCTAGCTTTACAAGCTCAGCTAGCGGATCTTGCAGACGGCGACCAATACTGATGGCACCGCGTACGGTAATGTCCAGGTCTGGAAATTCAGCGATCGCCACGTCACTTGCTGAATATATAGAAGCGCCTGACTCATTCACCATTACCTTCGTTGGCGGATCATCTAAGCTGGTGATAATCTCGCTTATAAACTCATCGGTCTCACGGCTAGCGGTTCCATTGCCAATCGCAATTAGCTCAATATTATTTTCGGTAATAAGCCTCGTGAGCACTTCTGCCGCATCTATCCGCCGACCTTGGCCAGAATGAGGATAGATGGCCTTGTATGCCAGAAACTGACCCGTTTCACTGATCGCCGCCACTTTACAGCCCGTCCGAAAACCAGGATCGACACCAAGTGTTGGCTTCATCCCTGCTGGTGCTGCAAGCATCAAATTCCGCAAATTTTCAGCAAACGTCTGAATCGATTCTCCGTCAGCCCAAGCTTTTTTCTCAGCGATAACCTCGTTAGTCAAGGAAGATTTCATCAGCCGGTTAAATCCGTCTTTGACTAGCGCGGTGTAAAACTGACCAAGGCTTTTGTCTCTTGTTTTCAGCTGAGTGCTCAATAAATAGTTGAGTACGTCTGCCTCTTCGAAGGCTAACGAAAGCTTGAGAATATTTTCTTTCTGTCCTCTGAGTAGCGCTAGTAGATTGTGAGGCGCAACCTTACTAATCTGTACCTGGTAGCTACGGTACATCTCATATTTGGTTGTCCCTTCAGGATAATCGGCCTTGATTCTTGAGATAAATTGACCTTTTTTCAAGAAAAAGCTGCGTATAAATGCTCGTAGCGGAGCCTGTTCTGCCATACGCTCTGCCAGAATATCTGAAGCGCCTTGTAGTGCCTCTTCTGCCGTAGATATTTTTTCGCTGATGTACGGCTGGGCGATCGCCTGTAAGTTTACCGCTCTTCCGGCTGTATTCGCCTCAAAAATTGCTGTTGCTAAAGGCTCTAATCCGTTCTCTTTAGCAATCGTGGCACGCGTACGACGCTTAGGCTTATAAGGCAGGTAAAGATCTTCTAGCTCAGTTTTACTTTGGCAGCGCTCAATGGTGGACTGTAGCTGTGGGGTGAGTGCTTTTTGTTTAGCGATCGCCTCTAGCACCGTTTTCTTACGAGCAGCCAGCTCTGTCAAATACTCATACTGCTCCGCAATTTTCCGTAGCTGAATTTCATCTAGCTCACCCGTCTTTTCCTTTCTGTAGCGAGCAATGAAAGGAACAGTCGCCCCTTCTAGTAACAAGGCAAGCGCCGCTTCTACTTGCTTGGCTTGAACAGATAGATCTTGAGCGATGAGCTGAGCAGCAGTCATAGGCCTAATGGTTGTACTGGGTGGATTTTAGCACCAAAAAAAGGAGCCCATCGTTCCAGTACACAAATAGTTCTAGTCGCTTCTATTACTTAGATTTCAACATAAGAAAGGGCTGCGCATTTAAATACGCAGCCCTCGGTCAAATTTAGTAATACGGCTTTAATAAAATCACTCAAACCGGACTGTTGAGACAGTCAAAAGTTTGGGCCTACGCTAGCTGCGCTTCAGAACGTTTTTTACGAGAGCGTGCACCGTAGAGCCCTAGTCCAGCTAGCCCTAGTAGCGCAGTAGGCTCGGGAATATCTTGAGGGGTTTCAGGCGTACTAGTCGGCAGCTTGATTAAGCGAGCAAACAGGTTAGAAGAGCTATTCCCTTCTTCTTGAGAGATAAAGTTGGTAGCCAGGTTTCTACCTGCCAAATCTTCTGCAAAGCCAACTAGCTCTAGAGAATAGTCCTCACCGTCGTAGGTAAAGCTGTTGCTCTCATCTACGGAAAAGTCCCAGGTGATTTTGTCAGAACAGCCTAGTCCAGCTGTCGTTTGGTAGGCACAACTTGCACCGTTGTTGTTTTGCCCTTTATAGTTTGTCGTCTCATCAATATTGAAGCCAAAGTTGAAAGTTTTGGCCCCGATTTCGGGAATACCAAAGTCGAGCGTCAGTGCAATTTCGGCGCTCTCGCCAATGAAGTCATTCGTATAGATTGTTTGGTTAAAATGGCTGAGCTGACCGATATTGAAAGCCTCACCAAGCGTGAGATCAAGGTTGCTAACGCCCGCAAAGCCCAATCCACTCTGATTCTCGTAAGTGGGTGGAACCCAAACTTGTGTCGTTACAGGCGTTGTCACCTGTTTAGTTACGGGCACTTCAACTTGCTCTGTAACCTGCTGTTTTACCTGTCTAGTTACAGGCTTTCTAACAGTTGTTACCACATCTTCCATTACAAAGTAGTTCTCTTTCTTTGTCTTCGCGTCTCCGTTTTTCTTGTACTGAATCTCACCTTTCTTATTAGTTTTGGGCACTTGTCGAGTTTTTTTTACGCGCTCTTGCGTTACGACTTCTTCGTCAACATATTCAGTAACATCTACTAAAACTTCTTTAACAACATCTTGAGTAACGTATTCAGTGACATCTTGAGTAATGTATTCAGTGACGTCCTCATAATGTCCGCCGTAGAATGCCTCGCCCCAGCGTACCTGGCTGGTGCCATCAGCCTCTAAAAACTTAACTAGGTTGACATCGCTAGCCGCAATACCACTGGAGCCGACAGTATCTCCAGACCTGGTTAGAACATTGTCCCAAGTGGCACTTGTATTAGCAATAGAGAAAGCATTGGCTGGCTGTGCTGCTGCACATAAGGCGGTTGCGACCGTACCAGCACATATTAGAGTAGACCGTTTCTGCATTTTCATTAGGCTGTCTTATTAGCTCCGTATAAAATTTGACCTGCCTACTCAAGCTAGCTGCTAAAACCGAGCTGTAGTCCGTTGATATTGCTGGCTTGTACTTAAAGAAACGGATAAGAAGAGAGCATATAAAGCTAAAAAATAGCGGCTGGAACCGTCTGAATAGTTGAACGTACGGAGAGATTATGACGCGCGCTTTTTTCTGACATTCATAATTAAAGACATGCCGTAACCCCTTGTATGAAAGAAAATCAACGCTTAATTTCTTTTGTAAAAATAGGTCTATAAAGCTCACCGTGATTCTTTGTTAAGTGTGATCGCGGTGAGGACTCTCCTGATCGCTAGAAAACCCTCTCTTTGCCTCTTGCCAGTGTAAATACGGCAAAACTGCCTCTAGAGGCGAAAATAATTCCATTATTTACGTATATTTACCAACAAAACTCAGGGAGTATTTTCTTTTCTAAGTTTAATCACTTATTTTTTACACATATGACTGATTACATAGGCAAAAAAGTACGCATATTCACTTACAAATACAGCCTCTGTGTTTATAGCTAGCCGCCGTATATTCTCTAGGTTGTTGATTCCTTAACTTATCGGCTAGAAATATTTTCCTTCTATCAAATTGCAGGCTGAGATCTTCTATTTATGAGTAAATGCGTGTTTTAACGGTTTTAGGTACTGAATTTGGCTTTTAACTATGACTACATCTAATTCTCAGAACAGCACAAACAACAAATGGATAGCGCTGTCGGCAGGCCTTGCAATTGCAGCTGTTGGAACGGTTTCACCTAATGCTGAAGCAGCTACATTTAGCCTTGATTTTGACAGCGGCGCTAATGGCGGTGCTGTTAGATACAACACAGATGGTTCGCTAGATACGCAGCAGTGGGCAGGCATTGGCCTCAACAACATCTCAGGTGTCAACAATAGAACTAACGGTGCTGCTGTATTAAATACATACAATTCAAGCGTGTTTAGAAACGATGGCATCGATAGAGATTGGGATTTGACAACGGGCACTTTCACTAGAAAAGGAGAGTTTATCGATACTGGTGTAGAAAAGCAGGGAAACGTTCTAATTATTCAAGAAGAGGACGGTCGCAGCTTTAATACAACCACTGGGAAGTACACAGCTGATGATGAAGGTGCTGGTGGCGAAATCAAATTTGATTTTGCAGAAGCTGTTTTTCTCAATAGCTTTCTGCTGATGGATATTGACGATAACAATCACAACGATCAGAACAGAATTCGAGTGAAGGGAAGCAGCGTCAATGGCAATCTCAATATTGATGTGGATAGGCTAATTAATGACCACAAGGCGGCTAACGGTAATTCTCAAGGCAGCACGTTTACCCGAGATGGTGTGACGATTACTCAGGTCGGTAAAAAACGCGGCGATAACTCCATGTACCAGTTTGATTTAGATGAAACCTATTTTGCGAATATGCGTTTTGAGCAGGTTGAGTTTGAGTACCCTGGTAGCGGCGCGATCGCTGGTATTCAGTGGAGCACTAAGGACGCAGGGCCAAAGGACATTCCTGAGCCTTCTGTTGTGGGTGGATTGCTAATGCTAGGCTTTGTCGGCGTACGTAAGCGATTAAACAGCAATCGGAGCGTTGTAGAAGCGGCTTAAACCTAGCCATTCTCTCAATTGAAAATCAATTAAAAGCCTGCCCTGGACATATCCAGGGCAGGCTTTTGCGTTTCTTTGACTAATCAGATTTTAGTTGGCCAATGCTAGCGAAATCTGTCTGGATTTAATATGCGACTGGGCGCTGTAGACGATTTGATTGCTGTCCCAGTACCACCATCGGCTCTATCTAAGAAGGGCTTTAGGTTAATGCCATTGCTATACGACGATCGGGCTGTTGGGAGGGGAAAGCCAATCGTTGTTCCAAGCGCCTCGCCAATTTGCCCGAGAACGTCAATCCCTCCGCTGCCCGTGTAGGTGTTGACAATGGTGGTGTCGGTGCCGCCGTCAGCAAGGGTAAGATTTTCAAATACAAGGTCGCGGGTGGCGACTGGGTTTTGACCGGGGGGTACGGTGAAGACGATTTTGCACAGGCCGGGAATTTGCTCGGTGGTAGCACAAACAATGTCGTAGCCGTTTTCGGTGCCGACCTGTAGTTCGGCTAGGCCTTCAGGGCGGTAGGCTTCTAGGCGATCGCTAATCGTAAAGCAGCGGGTTTCAGCTGTCCAGCCGCCACCTAATGCTGTGGGCGTGGCCCAAGGATATGCCTGACCAGGCTGACTTTCGGGCAGATACATCACCGTGTACTGGCCGTTGAAGAGCTGGCACTCGAAGCGAACGTCATCGTCAGGAAGTTCGCTACTGCCGGAGCCTGCTTCTACGTCGGGAAGCGGGTCGTTGCTTTGAGCCATGCTGGGTAGTGCGACACCTAAAGCTGCAAGGAGAATGGCGGCGCTAATGGTTCCGTAGCGCTTTAAAGCTTGATAGACGGTGCTGGAAGAATGTTTTTTAACGGGTTTGACCATGGTTAGGTTCCTTTGACGTCAGATGGTGGCAGGCGGCTGATAGGGGCGCAGATAACGCGCTTAGCGTAGCGTTTGATTGAGTGTTTTGAGAGGATATGGTGGACAGTCTGTATTAATTTCGTGAATTGGATGGTGCGATTATATAGACTGTTGAAAAGCTTCCTTATCTATGTTTTCTATGGCTAATACGACAGGTTACGGATCTTGGCTGTCGCCTATCACCTCTGAGTCAATTGTATCTAGCTCTATTCGACTGGGAGCAGTGCAGCTAGACGGCTCAGATATTTACTGGAGCGAGCTAAGGCCAAAGGAAAATGGACGGCAGCTGGTGGTGCGCTACGGGCCAGATGATGAGATCGGGACGGCGAGCGATATTACGCCTGCGCCTTTTAGCGTGCGAACGCGGGTGCATGAGTATGGCGGTGGGGCGTACGTGGTGCATCGGGGAACGGTGTTTTTCTCTAACTTTGCTGACCAGCTGCTGTACCGACAGGATGCGGGCGCAGAGCCGGTTGCGATCACGCCGGAGGTGAGTCCGGCTGCTGGATTGAGATATGCAGATGCGGTAGTGGATGCGCGGCGAGAGCGATTGATTTGTGTGGTGGAGGATCACCGTCAGGGTGGAGAGGCGGTGAATGCGATCGCTACTGTGCCAGTGGAAGGGGGCTCTCCTCGAATACTGGTAAGCGGAAACGATTTTTACTCATCACCTCGGCTGAGCCCAGACGGTACGCAGCTGGTATGGATCACCTGGAATCATCCGCAGATGCCGTGGGATGGGACGGAGCTATGGATGGCTTATGTAAGCGATGATGGCAGCTTGAGCCGCCCACGTAAGCTCACTGGAAATGTGAAGGAGTCGGTATGTCAGCCGCAGTGGTCGCCGGGTGGATCGCTGTATTTTATTAGCGATGCGACGGGCTGGTGGAATTTATATCGGTGGGAAGGTGAGCGAGCTGAGCCACTGTTTCCAATGGAGGCTGAGTTTGCAGGGCCGCAGTGGAACTTTGGCCAGAGCAGCTATGGCTTTGAAGATAATACGACGATCATTTGCACTTATATATATGAGGGCATTCGGCGGCTGGCTCGGTTCGATACTCGGGCGCGGTCTATGGACGAGATCGAAATGCCTTACTGCGGTATCGGAAGCTTGCAGGTTGGCGAAGGCGTTGCGGTATTTTTGGCAGCGAGTACTAACAAGCCGAGCGCTTTAGTTCGAATGAATTTAGACACCTTGGTGATGACGGAGCTGCGAAAGGCTAGCAACGTGTCTATTGATCCGGGGTATTTGTCTGAGCCGGAGGTGATTTCGTTCCCAACGACGGGAGGCTTTAATGCATACGGCATTTACTATCGACCTCAAAATAAGGACTATGAGCCATTGGTAACGGAGCGTCCGCCTTTATTGGTGAAGAGTCACGGCGGGCCAACGGCGGCGGCTTCGGCGGCATTTAATCCTTCGATTCAGTACTGGACGAGCCGAGGGATTGCGGTGTTAGATGTGAACTATGGCGGCAGCACGGGCTATGGACGGGCATATCGGAACCGGCTTCAGGGTGCATGGGGAATTGTGGATATTGATGACTGTGTGAATGGGGCTTTGTATCTGGTAGAGAAGGGAAAAGCAGATGAGGCGCGGCTAGCGATTGATGGGGGGAGTGCTGGCGGATATACGACGCTGGGGGCCCTAACGTTTCGCGATGTGTTTAAGGCAGGGGCGAGCTATTACGGCGTAAGTGATATGTCGAGCCTTGCGGCGGAGACGCATAAGTTTGAGTCGCGGTATTTGGATAGTTTGGTGGGGCCGTATCCGGAGAAAAAGTCGGTGTATGAGGAACGATCTCCGATTAATGCGGTGGATCAGCTCTCTTGTCCGATTATTTTTTTGCAGGGCTCGGAGGATAAGATTGTGCCGCCGAATCAGGCTGAGGTGATGGTAGAGGCGCTGAAGCAAAAGGGAATTCCGGTGGCTTATTTGCTGTTTGAAGGGGAACAGCACGGGTTTCGGAAGGCGGAAAATATTAAGCGATCGCTAGATGCAGAGCTGTCGTTTTATTCGCAGATTTTTGGGTTTGAGCTTGCTGATGAGATTGAGCCGGTGGAGATTTTTAGGAAGTGATGATGAATGAAGATTTAGAGCAGATGCCGGAGTCGATGTGGGAGGCTAAGCCCTGGTGGTGCCAGCCTTGGTCAATTGTGCTGACGGGAGTGGCGATTCCTCTAGGTTCATGGATGTTGTTGCATCAATGGTGGATTACGCTGCCAGTAGCGAGTGTGATGGCAGTGTGGTGGCTGTTGTTTTTGGTGCTGGTGCCTGCGCAATATACGGCGGCGGTTAGAGAACATAGGGAAAAAGGAACGGTATAAGAATAGCTGGAGATCATTTAGGAGACTACTTTTATGGCTGAGAGCCAGAACGTACTGAGAGGCGATTTGCAGAGTTGTTGTACTTCGCCGATGACGGGATTTTTTCGGGATGGGGTTTGTCAGACGGGGCCGCAGGATAGGGGCGTGCATGTGGTGTGTGCTGAGCTGACGGAGGCCTTTTTGAGCTATACGAAGGCACAAGGCAATGACTTGAGTACGCCGAGACCTGAGCATAATTTTCCAGGGCTAAAGCCGGGAGATAAGTGGTGCTTGTGTGCATCTCGATGGAAAGAGGCAATGGATGATGGGGTTGCACCGCCTGTGGTTTTGGAGTCTACGCATGAGGCGGCGTTGCGGCATGTGAGCCTTGAAGATTTGAAAAATCATTCGGTGAAGTCTGCATAATTTCTTGGGGCGGCGTCCTGATTGGATAGGGACGGTGTTGTAACCGGCCCTGCTGTGGGCGGCTGATGTATCGAGGGTTGTTGATGGGCTGAAAAGACGGCTGGGTGGGCGATCGCGCCTACGTGATGCCGATCACTTTCGAGACAAGAAAGCAAGGCAAGAAAGTGCACTTTTGCAGGCCAGATGCAAGAACCGGCTCCTGTAATTGGCGCTTGGTGGTGGTTGCGAGATATTCTGCTATCAACTTCAGCAAGTTCTCGCATCCGCCCTCAAGACACATCAGGATTTCGTTATGTTTGGCCAAAATCAGTATTTGAATAGTGCGATCGCCCTCTCCAGCACTTTGACCATCACGATGGCAGCGATCGCGCCTCCGGTATTTGCGCAAGCCTCAACGCGTTTTAGTGATGTAGAAAGCAGCTATTGGGCGAACCAGTACGTGCAGTCACTCACGCAGAAGAATGTGATCAGCGGGTTTCCAGATGGGACATTTCGACCTGATGCGGAAATGACGCGAGCGCAGTTTGCCTCTGTTTTGGCAGGCGCATTTTTACGAAATGACGTGCGCGACCCGATTACGTTTAGAGATGTGCCTGCTGATCACTGGGCGGCGGGAGTCATTTCTCAGGCTTACTCAAAGGGCTGGCTGAGCGGCTATCCGGACGGTACATTTGGATTGAATCAGCCAATTACTAGGCTAGAAGTGCTGGTGTCTTTGACGAATGGGTTGGGGCTGGCGACCGCCGCTGAGACAGAGGCGTTGCTGGCAGCTTTTGAAGATAGTGGGGCGATTCCAGAATGGGCTGAGGACGTGGTTGCGATCGCTGCTGATAAACAGCTGACCGTAAACTATCCAAACGTACGCCGCCTAAACCCACTGAAGAATGCGAGCCGAGCTGAGATTGCAGCTATCACGCATCAGGCTTTAGTCAATGCTGGACAGGCAAATGCCATTAACTCTCCATACGTTCCTATCATTGCCGGACAGCCTGCTATAGAAACGCCCACTACAGAAACGCCCACTACAGAAACGCCTACTCAACCCCCTGTTACTCAGACACCTACAGAAGAATTTGCTGAGCTAGTCGCGTCTTTGAGCAGTGACGATACCAGTACGCGTAAAGCGGCCGCTGATACGTTAGCCGCTAACGGTGCCGCCGCAGTACCGGATTTAACGCTGGCGCTGGAATCTGATCGTGTGGAAACGCGAGCAGCGGCTGCTTATGCTTTAAATGAAATCGGTGCCGATGCCGCGCCTGCTACTCCCACGCTACTAGAGCTGTTGAAGGACGATGATGAGATCGTTCGCGCGCTGGCGACAAGTACACTCGCGCAGGTTGGGCTAGACCAGAATGTGCTGATTAATGTGCTGACAGCGGCTATTCAAAATGAGTCTGGGCTGGTAAAGGATATTGCGGCAGATGCACTGGTGAATATTGGTGGCGATGCGGTGCCCGCGCTAGGTAGCCTGCTAGAAAATGAGGCGGTTAGCAGCTTTGCAAAGCAGTCAGCGGCGACGCTGATCGGAGACATTAACCAGGCAGATGAGATTGGAGGTACTGCCGTACAGACAGCCATTTCGATTTTGGCGAATACGCTGAACAATGGTGATAGCGACGTGCGAAGAGCCGCTGCTGAGTCGCTGGGTGACTTTGGGCCTCTGGCAGATGTCGCGATTCCTGCACTTTCGCAGGCGCTATTAGGTAACAATTCGAGCTTGAGTCAAACGGCGGCGGCGAGCCTAACGCGGATAGGTCAACAGTCTGTGCCGGGGCTGACAAACGCGCTGAATAGTGACGATCCGCTGACGCGGCTGTATGCGGCAGATGCCATTTGGGTGCTGACCAAAGACAGCAGCTTAATTTTGCCGACGCTGGTATCAGGACTAAGCGATGGCGAGGTGGAAACGCGCGAACTCGCGGCTCTGGGTCTGACCTATCTGGGGCGTCAAGCATTACCGGCTGTGCCTGCTGTACGCAATTTGCTGAACGGGGACAACGATCAGATCATTACGGTGGCTAAGCTAGCGCTGCTGCTTTTGAATAATCGGAACGATCCAGCCGCGACTTTGGGTTTGTTGGAGCCGGAGGAACAGCGGGAAATTAATTCGGTGCCAGTGCTAGTTGAGGTGATAAGTAAGCTTTGGCGGTAGGTGTAGATGTGGCAGGATTCAGCTAGAGTCGAGATTCATGAAGGCGCTAAACTCATTCATGAATCTCTATGTCATAGAATTTCTGTCCATAAAATTCCTACTGCGCTGACCTATTTTCTCGTCGCAGACAACAATATTTTTGGCTGTGCTCGCTGCTACTTTGGTCTAGGCTTTAATCGTAGCTCGCATTCTCTCGGACTCTTACCTATGCGCCCTGAGCCCATTTCCCCTAGCCCTAATCAAGAATCTGTATGGGATTACCCTCGGCCTCCTCGGCTTGAGGCCACAGACAAGCACATCAGAATTATCTTTAACGGTGAGCTGATTGCTGACACCCATAGCGCTCAAAGAATTTTAGAAACCAGTCATCCGCCTAACTACTACATTCCAATGGCCGATATCAAGGTAGAGTACCTGCTGCTAAGCACGCATTCTACCTACTGTGAATGGAAAGGGCGAGCGCATTACTACACGCTACAAGTAGGCGATCGCGCGCTTGTAAATGTGGCTTGGTACTATCCAGAAATTACGCCTGCATATGAGCAGCTCAAGGGATACGTAGGGTTCTACCCTGGGCCAATGGATGCCTGCTACGTGGACGATGAGAAAGTAAAACCTCAGGCTGGCAATTTTTATGCCGGGTGGATTACACAGGATATTGTTGGCCCGTTTAAAGGAGAGTTTGGCACCTTAGGTTGGTGAATCTTAGGTTGGTGAATATAGATCGACTAGATCGACTCAAAGAGAGCCGCCCATTGAATGAGAGGTGCTGTAGACACGATCTTAGCTAAGTACAAAATCAAAGAGCGCCCGCTTGCCTTCAGCGGTATCTTGAACCGCCATCAACAGCGCTGGCTGAAAGAGAAAGTCTTTTTCGTTGAGGGGCTCTTGAGGAAGATACAGCTGAGTGGTTAGAATTGGGTGATCGGGAGCTTGCACCTTGATATGTAGGTGACGGGTACGCCCTGGATATAGCCCCGGGACAATTGTTTCAAGCCAGTAGCGTCCCTCAGCGTCAGTGAACTGGTGCCCTCGCAGTTTATCCCCTTCATTGTCATATTTTCCTTGTGCGTCCGTTTGCCAAACGTCGATGAGGCTATCGGAAATCGGCGTGCAGTCTGCTGTGAGTACTCGCCCGGTCACAATGAGTTGAGTGCCTGCTGTTGCTGGTGTGAGTAGCGACTGTCGCTGAGGCGAATTGGGACTATAGAACGGGCCAGACGTCTGGCTAGGCGTGAGCGCGTAGTCTCCACAAGCAGGCGTGGCGGGCAGTCGTGATGATGAGCTTTGAGCCTGAGCCTTACCTGAGCTAGAGCGCTCGGCCGGTTGCCCGCAAGCGGTGAGGCCAAGCGCTGCAAAGAAGTAGGGCGATCGCTTTAGAAAACGACGGCGGCTAGTTTGAGCTATCCATAGTCTTCGCATCTGGTCAGTACTCATAGCGCAATGAAAAAAGAGGGCCTCTCTATTCTGACTCAGCCTTACCTAGCCAGTAGACACCAGATTTTCTCGCTCAAGCCGGCATTGATGGCAGCCTCTTAAACAAGCCCAGCGACTCTCTAGATATGAGACAGCGCCTGCAATCTCTTATTACATTTCAAAAACAACGAATAATTTTAGAAGCTTGATGAAGCCGGTCGAAAAGCTAGCGTGGCCTTGGCCTACCATTGTCCTATGCAAGACACATCCATAGACACCATTGATCTTGAGGCCTACTTTCAACGGATTGGCTATTCAGGAGCGCGCACGGCGAGCTTGCCTACGTTAGAAGCTATTCACGCCTGCCATACGAATGCGATCGCCTTTGAAAACTTGAGCCCTCTGCTTGGACAGCCGGTTTTGCTAGATCTGCCCGCTCTTCAACACAAACTAGTTGATGCCGGACGGGGTGGCTATTGTTTTGAGCAAAATGGCTTACTTCGCTTAGCACTCGCGGCCTTAGGTTTTCAGGTTACTAGTCTAGTAGCGCGAGTGCTTTGGGGCGTACCAGCAGGCGTGATGACGCCGCGCAGTCACATGTTGTTGATGGTTCATATCGATGATGTCCCCTACATCTGCGATGTCGGCTTTGGCGGCTCCACTCTCCCAACGCCGATTCGGCTGACACCTAATATTGCTCAGTCCACCTCCCATGAGCCGTTTCGGTTAATTCAGGCAGAGGATAGCTATATCTTGCAAATCTATTTCGCCCAAACGTGGCAGTCGCTCTATCAGTTCGATCTGCAACCGCAGTACCCCGCTGACTATGAGGTCAGTAATTGGCATGTTTCGACTCATCCTAAGTCACTATTTGTCAATTCATTGATGGTCTCTAGACTAAAGAAAGGGTGTCGTTATAGTTTGCACGACAACCGCTTCGCTATTCATTGCCTGAACGGAGCAACGGAACACCGCGTACTCACTACAGCAGAAGAGCTTCGCTGGGTTCTAGATCGTGAGTTTCGGTTGGTGCTGCCCGACCACCCGGATATAGAAAGTGTCTTACATCGCTTCGCTGGCTCGAAACAACAAGAGATAGCAGAGGCGTAGTTCTGCTATCAAACACTGCATTTAATCCTACGGCTAAGACGCTACCTTTGAATGAGAACAGCTCCGGCAAGCATCATCAGCGTCCCCAGGAGACGGTATCCGCTAGGGGAAATCTGCTCAACGCCAAATGCACCTGTTGCATCCAAAACAAGTGACATTATGACTTGTCCAGCGATGACTAGAGAGAAAACAGAGGCAACGCCTAGCTTAGGAATGGCTACAAGTGATGAAACTAGATAATAAGCTGCAAAGATACCGCCTAGCCACGCCCACGTTGGAACTGCGTGGAATGCAGGTAGCGCGCCTCGCTCGACGGTTCCGCTAGTCCACAGCAAAAGAAGAGAGAGTAAGCTGACGCTTAGCGAAACTATTGTGGTAAGAATTGGAGAACCTGTTGAGAGTCGCAAACGAGCGTTCCAAGCAATTTGTACAGCAAGACCTGCCCCACCTAGTGCGACTAGAAGGAGAAGAAGAAGGCGGTTGAGCATGGTTAGTTTGAGTAGTTTGGGCAACAGCATCCAGCTTATGGGGCTACGGTACGGATGCTGTTAGCATTTTGCCAATAGCCGCTGCGGAAAAAGACATTGCATCACAGCACATCACAGACAGATAGCTGTAAGGCACCTTTTTATCCGTTCGCTTGCAAAATTGTCTGTAAGGCCAGATTTAGCGATCGCGCCAGGTGCAAAGGGTCAACGCCGAGAAGCGATCGCTCCCTTTCTGCGTATATCGCCGCCTGAGAATGCCACCAAGCTGCACCCACCACAGCCGACGTAATCTCTTTGTTTGACTGCGCCGCTGAAGCCATTAGCCCGCCCATTAGACCCGTTAACACATCGCCGCTGCCACCTCGGGCTAAGGCAGGCGTGCTTTGCGGATTGAACCAGAGATTTGTGCCATCTGAGATTGCGCTCCTTGGCCCCTTTAACAACACAGTTGCACTACTTGCTTGAGCCGCTTTAAGCGCAATCTCTCCAGGCAAGTCGTCTTGAATATCTGGAAATAAGCGTTTGAATTCTCCTAAATGAGGCGTGAGGACGGTAGAAGCCTTTCGATCTTGAAGCTGTTGGATTGGATGTTTGTTTGCCAGAAGGTTTAAACCGTCGGCATCTAGAAGAATTGGACAGTCGGCGGCGAGAACCTGTGCGAGTAGGGCGGGGACGGTAGGAGTTAAGCCGGGGCCAAGAGCGATCGCATCGTACTTACTAAGATCTAGTGCTTTGGGGAGGGAAGCAATCGCACCTAATTCAGTTTCAGCACAGCCAATGAGCAGCGCGCCGGGTAGATGCGGCAATAGCGCCAAGCGGATGGATTCTGGTACGGCTAGGGTGAGCATGCCAACCCCGCTGGCGATCGCACCTAGTCCCGTCAGCATCGCCGCTCCTGCATATTGCCGCGAACCTGCAATTAGCAAGAGATTTCCAGCTTTATATTTGTGTGCTGTCAAAGAACGATTGAGCGGGAGGGTTGCGATCGCATGGTTATCAGTAATGCGCGTCGCAACCGGATTCTCTCCTAATATCGCCTTGACATCAGCAAGTGGAATGTCAAAATCTATCAAAGTACACGCTCCCAAGTAAGACAGCGCCGATTCCTGCATAAACCCCCGCTTCCACAGGCCAAGACAAGCCGTATGGCTCGCCCTAATAGCAGTGCCCATCACCTTGCCTGTATCTGTATGAATGCCTGATGGAAGATCAATACTGAAAACAGGCATCTCTTGCTGGTTAAGCATATGAATGTCTTCGGCCAAGCTATCAGTAATAGGGCGTGTTAAACCAAAGCCAAACCAACCGTCAATAATGGCATCGCACTCCGGTTAAATCTGATACTGACTCAACAAAAATAATGCCGAGGCTTTTAGCATAGTTAGCATGCTGACTTGTTAGGGGTTTGCAACTGGGAAAGGGCTGGTAAATCTTGACCGTATAGCCTAAAAGATGAAGCTCTCGGGCAACCACTAATGCATCGCCGCCGTTGTGTCCTGGCCCTGCTAAAATTCCAACGCTAAAGTCAGCTTTATCCGCGTAACTGCTGTCAGGCAGATGGGATAGAAACCATTCCACAATCAACCTACTAACCTTCTCCATCAGCGCAGCGACCGGCATTCCAGCGTTAAAAATTCGCTGCTCAATCTGCTGCATTTGTACAGCAGTCACGAGCAAGGGCTGAATAGCCGTTCGTGACGGAACAGCGTTCGCTGACAGCTTAAGTCCGCATGGATTTGCCTTTAATGCGATTAGATCGTCAAAGCTCATCAAGTTAACTTTATCCTCCGTTTAAACAGGTGCTAATACGCATGAATCTTTTATGAAAGTGACTTTTTTTGATAGGTGATAGCGGGCTTTGCCGGTAGTTTTAGCTAGGGCTGGCAACGGTCTAGTTCTCAAAGGCCATATTTCAAACTACACACGCTTCCTGGAAGCGAGAATGCCTTATCGTCGTGCAGCTATTTTGCTGCATTCTATTTCTACGTAATCAGCGCTAAAGATATTTAAACCTCACCTTTTTATACCCGCCATTCTAAAGCGTTTGTGCACAGTTTTGTTGGCAAAACTGTCGTAGATACTTGTTGAAACTGAGCAGGAAATTAACATCGCTCTTGGCGCCTTCTTAGCCGCTCAGAGCTTTCTTACCCGCTGACAGCGGTGCATCTTAGCATGACTATAAAAACAAGAATTGTACAACCAAGCTTAGTTAAAGCAAAGCGTGCGCTATTGCCTCAATCAGCTACTGAATCAGCCATTCAGTGGCTACCTATCTCTCTTATTTTAACGCTCGCTACCGCTTTGTTTAGCTACAAGCTAGGCAGTGAAGGGCTTTGGTTAGATGAACTCAACAGTGTTCAAGACGCTACGCACAACTCAGCGCTCAGCTACTTAGAACATCCGGTTAGGCCGCTCTACTATCTGGTTTTGATAGGATGGATGCAGTTTGGAAACAGCGATGTTTGGCTGCGGATACCGTCTGTTGCTTTTGCCTTAATTAGCGTCTTTTTGCTATATAGGATCGGTCGCCGCGCTATAGGAGAAGCAGAAGGGCTAATAGCAGCGCTACTGCTAGCCATTTCGCCGGTTGTTGTTAATCATGCGCAAGAAATTCGGATGTATACGCTTAGCCTTGGCTTAGGGCTAGCAGGCACTTTGTTTTTAGTGAATGCGCTGCTAGTTGAAAGAACTCAGCGGCCAAAGCAAACAACAATAGCGGGATGGGCGCTGTTTAGGGTGCTGGCGATGTATACGGTGCCGCTTAATATTCTGTTGCTTTTACCGGATGTGCTGGCGATCGCCCTCCGATTCAGACAGCAAAAAGCTGTATTGCTTAAATTCGGCAAATGGCTGCTGATTCTATTTGCGCTATGGTCTCCAGCCGTGCTTTCGGTCGCCGCCGCATCGTCGCCTAGCTCTACGTACGCTAGCGATCACAGCGGCGATAGCCCGCCAGATGCCGCGAGCGTGGTAAGGCTGTTTAAGTTTTTGACGGTGTGGCCATTTAGCGCGCAGGACAATGCGATCGCAGCACGTTTCTACAAGGTTTTTACCCTATTGATGGCTGGGCTCGCTGGTGCTGGAATTTTTCAAAAGCACAAGTCGCCCAATCTCCTATGGGTTTGCGCCTGGTGCTTTCTACCCGTGATTCCGATTGTGGCTTTCTCTTACTGGGTGACACCGGTTTGGCGAACGCGCTACCTGCTCTTTATCAGTCCCTATCTCTTCCTGTTGCTCGCAGCTGGACTGATGCGTCTATGGCGACAGTGGCGAATTTCGGCGATCGCGATCGCCACAATCTACTTCATCGCCGTGAGCGGCGGACTGTTTCATCACTACACAGCACAGCACCGCTCAGACTATAAGTTCAATGTGGCTACGCTAATGCAACACGAGCAGCCGGGTGATGGTTTGATTTGGAGCTACAAATGCTGCGAAAGCGGGCTGAGGCGCTACTACACCGGGCGTATGAACGTGTATATGAACTCTGTTGAAGCAGTGAAAAGTGAGGCGGATGTTTCACAGTGGCTAAGCGCGTTTCCTGGGGAGTATGAGCGCTTGTGGCTGGTGCTAGATAGATTGACGCCACATAAAGCAGTGCTAGAGGAGGCGATCGCACAAAACTACAGCGTCGAAATTTCATTTGACTATGAGCAAGGCTCTAAAGTGATGCTGCTACGCCCGCTAGCCAAATAGGCATTAGCCTAAAGCTTCCTTAATCTGTGCCTTGGCAGTTTCTAAAGCTTCAGGCAGTTTAGATTCGTCACGACCGCCGGCCTGTGCAAAATTAGGTCTGCCGCCGCCGCCGCCGCCACACAGCTTCGCGATACCGCCGATAAATTTACCGGCCTGTAGCCCTTTTGCGATCGCTGGCTTACTAAACGCCGCTACTAAGCTAACTTTTCCTTCAGCAGGCACTGACCCTAGCACCACCGCGCCGTCTCCCAGCTTTTGCAGCAGCCTTTCTGCCGCCGCTTTGAGCGCGTCAGGCTCCACCGCATCCATGTTGGCAACAATGACTGGAATATCACCGAACACTTCAGTTTGATTCAGGAGTTGATCGGATTTTGAGAGCGCCAGTTCAGATTTAATCGCTGAGAGTTCTTTTTGCGCTGCTTTAAGGTCACTTTGAAGGCTAGAGACGCGATCGCTAATTTCCTCAGGCTTGGTTTTGAAGCGATCGCTCAAGTCTCGCACAATGCGATCGCGCACCTCCAAATAATCTAGTACCGCAGGCCCAGCGACCGCCTCAATCCGCCGAATCCCAGCGGCTACGCCTGTCTCAGAGATAATTTTGAACACGCCAATTTCAGCCGTATTCCCTACGTGCGTGCCACCGCATAGCTCCATTGAAATGCCGGGATAGTCAATCACCCGCACCTCGTCACCATACTTTTCACCAAACATGGCCACCGCACCTTTAGCCTTTGCCTCGGCAATCGGCATTGTCTGTACGTCTGCGCCATGCGCTTCTGCAATCCAGGTGTTTACCTGCTTTTCTACCTGCTGAAGCTGCTCAGAGGTAAGTGCTTTAGGCGCATGAAAGTCGAAGCGTAAGCGGTCGAAGTCTACTAAAGAGCCTGCTTGAGAAATCGATTCGTCAACCAGTGACTTCAGCGCGGCCTGTAAAAGGTGGGTCGCGGTGTGGTTTGCCTGCGCCCGACGGCGGCAGGCCCGGTCAATTTTGGCACTGACCTGCTCGCCCACGCGGAGGCTGCCGCGCTCCACTTTGCCAAAGTGAACAAAGAAAGCACCTTCTTTTTTCACATCTTCAATGCGGATGACTAGGTTGTCGCCAGAAAGATAGCCGCGATCGCCAATCTGCCCGCCAGATTCCGCATAAAAAGGCGTCTCGCTCAGCACAATCTGCACCTCGCTGCCTGTCTCAGCAGCGCCCACTGACTCACCTTCTAGTAAAATCGCCTCGACGTTGCTCTGGGTGTTCAGCTGCTCGTAGCCCACAAACTGAGTAGACTCAATTTTGCCAGCGAGCGTATCCAAGCTGCCTTGAACCGTCAGATCGATCGTTTCGTGGGCCTCTTTTGAGCGCTGTCGCTGCTGCTCCATTTCAGTGTTAAAGCCCGCTTCATCCACCGTTAGCCCGCTTTCCTCAGCAATTTCCTGCGTCAGCTCAAACGGAAAGCCATAGGTGTCATAAAGCTCAAAGGCATCGGCTCCAGAAACCTGCTCAGGCTTGCTGGCCAAAATATCGGCCAGCCGTTTCTCACCTCGCTCCAGCGTCTTTAAAAACTGCACTTCCTCGCGCGCCAGCTCATTAGCGATCGCATTTTCTCGCTTGCGAACTGCTGGATAAGCATCCTCAGACAGCTGAATCGCCGTCTCAGCCACTTTCACCGTAAACAGCTCATCAATCCCCAGCCGTCTGCCGTGACGAACCACCCGGCGGATGAGTCGGCGCAGCACATAGCCTCGGCCTACATTAGAAGCAGCAATCCCGTCTGTAACCATATGCATCACGGAGCGCACGTGATCCCCGATTACTTTAAGCGATACTTTCTGCGCGGGTGTCGCCTTGTGATAGTCCAGCTTTGCAATATCAGCGGCTGTTTTGATAATCGGAAAAATTAAGTCTGTTTCGTAGTTGTTCGGCACGCCCTGCAAAATTTGGGCCATGCGCTCTAGGCCGAGGCCCGTGTCGATATTTTGCGCCTGTAAAGGGGTAAGCTTGCCTTCCACATCGCGGTTGTACTGCATGAATACTAGGTTGTAGTACTCAATGAAGCGGCGGTCGTCTTCCAGATCGATGCTGTCGTCACCGCGTTCTGGGTGAAAGTCGTAGTAAAGCTCTGAGCAGGGGCCACAGGGGCCAGTGGCCCCAGACTTCCAAAAGTTGTCGGCTTCGCCCATGCGAATGATGCGGTTTTCGGCGATGCCGATATCGTCGCGCCAGATGGCAAAGGCTTCGTCGTCTTCGCGAAAGACGCTAGGAACGATGCGCTCAGGCGGTAGCTTGAAGACTTGGGTGGAGAGTTCCCAGGCCCAGGCGATCGCCTCTTTTTTAAAGTAGTCACCGAAGCTAAAATTACCCAGCATTTCAAAAAACGTATGGTGCCGCGCTGTCCGGCCTACGTTTTCAATATCGTTGGTGCGAATGCACTTTTGAGCCGTCGTCGCCCGGTCAAACTCAGCTTTGCGCTGGCCCAAAAAAATCGGCTTAAAAGGCAGCATGCCCGCAATCGTGAGCAGCACCGTTGGGTCTTCTGGGATCAGTGACGCGCTGTCGAGTCTCTGGTGACCTCTAGCCTGATAGAAGTCTAAAAACTTACGGCGAATGTCAGCGCCGCTTAAAGAAACTAGCTGAGGAGACTGAGCGGGATCGTTTTTTAAGTTTTCTTGAGGAACAGACATAAACACTAAAGGCTAGTAAGACGACGCGGCACTCCACAGGATTGATCAATGGTGCCATAATCTTGAAGGTTTCGGCGGACTACTTTTAGAGGGAGTCGGTCAGCCACCTGCCAAAAATGCACAGAAACGAAACGCACAGAAACGAAACGCACAGATAACGAAAGAACGTTATCCGCGCAAGCAGTTGCGTAAACCGGAAACTCTTTTTACTCTTCAAGAACAATTTGTTCCTTCGTTAATACGCGAGAACAAATTGTATACAGACGCGAATTTGTTTGAAGTCATCCAGTTTTGCACTAATGTATCGGTAGAGTAATCGCCCATTGCTTAAATAAAAGCCTTTAATCGTCAAAATTAATCGATCGTCTGTTGAAATATAGATGGTATGGAAGGTGGCATAGACGATTATTGAAAGTAGGGGTAACTCTTTATCTTGAAAAACTACCTATCGATATCAATGCTGCCTATTGCATCCATACGTAGAGTTTTTCTAAGCTGCTTAGCATTCAGGTTTCTTCGTTTTAGGGATTGCTCGAACTTCAGCGCACTGATTCGAACTTACCGATAGCTGTTTCCTATAGATCTGTCAAGTCTCTATAGTTTTATATTCAAAAGACATTTCTCAATTTAAAAACCAGAGCTTATTTCAAATAAGTCGCCTTCACAGCGTTTCTTATAAATAGACCTTTCACGATCTAACTTTAGTTTTTTATATCTAGTGTCCAGTTTTCATGAACAGTGTGTTGCTAATTGGAAGTGAATGTTTTACGGCCAGTGTGGCGATGCAGGTTCGCGGGCTAGATGTACTCACATCAACGGCTGTAACCACGGTTCCAGCAGCGATCGCACTGATGCAAAAAGCAGTGCCCGATGTCGTTCTAGTACAGGCCTCTCACCTGACAGAAGGGTCTGTGCTCGAAACGTTTAGTCAGGAGCGACACAGCGTCTATTTTGTAGTGCTCGATCATCCCAGTCGTTTTTCCTTAGATTGCCACCCAGGCAACGCTCAACGAACCGACGCCGAGCACGATTTATCGAAGCTTTCTCACGGGGCCATAGAGGGTCTTTCTGAGTACTATATTGAAAAGAAAATCATCGCGTTAGAAGCAGGCGCCGACGCCTACATTTGGCTGATGCCAGTGAGCCCTCAGCCAAAGGCAACCAGCTTAGTGACTTGTGAAGCGGCTGCGTATAATGGCGCCTCGGGATCTATCGTCAGCACCATAGATCCTGAGGCTTCTGATCTTGCCATCCCGATTCCATTTCGCAAAAGTCAGCAGCGCCTGATTCAGGCCTACATCCAAATCGGGCTCAATCGGGCTCAGCGATATCGGGATCTCTCCCGAATTAATGACTGGCTCTCAGCGGTTGCGTTAGTAGACGCGCTCACTCAGCTGAGCAATCGACGCTCTTTTGATCTGGAGCTGCCGCGCCAGATCAAACTGGCGCGCACCAAAAACACGCCGCTGTCGCTGATGGTGGTTGATATTGATTTGTTTAAATCTGTGAACGATCGCTATGGTCATTTGGTAGGCGACGATGTGCTCAAGCTGCTGGCCAAGCGACTGCTAGCGAACATGCGGTTTTACGACACGCCTTTTCGCTACGGTGGCGAAGAGTTTGTCATTACGCTAAACAATACCGATCTTACGGAAGGCATGGCGATCGCCCAGCGGTTACGTCACTCTATCAGTCAGGAACCTTTCAAAATCACCCAAAGCGTTAACGACATTACGCAGCTACCGCTAACTATCAGCATTGGTTTAACGGAGTTGAGAGAGAGTGACGATCCGCAAGGCCGAAGTTTTCTACACAGAGCAGATCAGCACCTGCTTGAGGCAAAGGCGTCAGGCCGCAATCGAGTCATCAGCGATCGAAACTGTCTGTAGCTATTCTGTATCTACGGGAACTCGATTCGCCTCTATCTGCTGGCAGCAGTCTTCTACAGAGGCCCGGTTCGCCATAGCACCGACCAGAGCTTGGTAGGCATCTTTCTGTCCTTCGATCAGAGTGTTTGCCTGCAATAGCGACCATCGTAGCTGCGTTTCTATTTCGGCGTCCGATGGGCCCGCGGGGGTTGCCTGCTGCCACAGCCTGCGCAGCTGCATTTTGTCGTCGTCGCCGCCTTTAGCACTGCCGTAGGCTTGGCTTTCAGCTGCAATTCCAGCCATCCAAACGATGCAGTAGCGATTAACTTGCTGACTAGAGAGTGCCGTCAGCGAGGTGTCGCCTGATGCGGGTGTCTCCACTTCTGAGGTATCAACGACAACGCCGCCGAGCCCTGGTAAACCGGCTTTAATACCCTGCCATGCGCTCAGCGTATAGCTTTTAACTGGAATATTCAGCAGGTGAGCGGCTAAAAAATGGCCTGCTTCATGATGTAAAATTCGCTGACGATATTCAGAAGACTGGCCGGATAGAAGATCTATCAACAGGTTGCTACCTTTGCCTTGCCAGGTAAAGCGGTCTAGGGCGACAACGCCTGCGCAGCCAGTAAGGGCGATCGCGACAGCCCCCGGTGAAATATTTAGCAGGGGGCCAACCAAGCTAAGCAGCGTAAAGGCAAATACAGAAACGGCAAGGAGATTGAGCGTGGTAGGGTTCATTGGGCGTAGAAGGTTTCTAGGCTATCTTGGTCACCGACGTAGCGCCAGTGCCAGGGCTCATATTTGACGGCAGATTCGTTGTCTTTTGGAAAGGACATTTCAAAGTTGAAGAAGGCCGCATTTTTTTCGAGCCATTGGTAGGCGGGCGTCGTTTCAAAGCTTTCTTCTACGTGAGTATCAGGTTTGCTCTCGTCAATTAAATCGACAGCGTAGCCAGTATGGTGCTCGCTGTATCCTGGCGGCGCACTGACTTCGGCGCGAGTTTTAGCACTTTGTCCGCGCTCGGCTTTGACCTTAAAATATAGGTAGTCCTGATCTTCTATGGTGCGAAAGCCAGAAACAATGCCGAGCTGCACGCCTTCAGATTTAGCTTTAGCGATCATGGCATTCACGCTCGCCTGAGCCGCTGGCCGTAGCTTGAGCGCGCTGTTAGGGTTGAGCTGAAGAAGTTCTGACTGAGGCGCTTCTTCGTAGCGGCGGTGGTTTAGCAGCGTGTCTGGCTCCGCTGATTCTAATTCTGCTGATTCTGGCTCTAATTCTGCTGATTCTATAGAGCCTTCAGTTGAAAGGCCTTCAGTCGTCGGGACGGTGGCAATATCCGGCGCTGAATGGTTAGGATCATCAGCTTGAGGATCTGAGGCTGTATCAGCCGGATCGTTGGGCTCGGTGTCCTTTCCTAATCGGAAGCTTCCGGCTGCGATCGCCTCTCTTACCCCGTCCACCCGAGGGCTCAACCAAGGCCACTGCCAAGCGCTGAGGCCTGCCAGACCCGCAACCAGGATCAGGGCTGCGGTGAGCCGATTTTTACGCTGCTTAGCTTTTGGCTGCATCGCCGTTGAAGCCTTGTCGATTTCATCTAAGGAAATCTCCGCAGGCTGACGGCGAGCCAGTGGAATATCACTTGCGACATCATCGTCAGGGGAAACGTTTTGGTGGGGAGAGTTACTCACAAAAAAAGCTATCCTTCTAGCTGGCTGTTACCGCTGTTGGGCCTGCATGAACACTCGCTAAATCGTCCCATTTCATTTCCTCGTATCTTTCAAAGGGCTGATGAATCCAAGGGTTATCTTCTAGGTAGTGTACAGCGTAGTCAGGGGTGATGATAGAGCAGTCTTTATGCCACAGCACCGCCGTCCGAACCTCGTCGATATAGAAGCCATAGCGATGCTGTAGCCAGGAGATGCTGCGCTTCAGGCTTTGGCCAGAGTCCACCAAATCATCTACCAGCAAAACGCGCGACCCCAAGTTGGCAGTGGTCATGCTTAAGTCTTTTGAGAACGTCAGTGAGCCTCGGGTGCGGTTGCCCTCGCCGCCATAAGAAGCGGTCGATAAAATCGCCAGCGGCTGGCCTGACATCCGACACAGAATGTCGCCAATGCGTAAGCCGCCCTTGGCCAAACACACAATCTGATTAAACGACCACTCAGAGCGGTGTACCATCAGGGCCAATTGTTCAATCGTGCGGTGGTACTCTGACCAAGATATGTGTAGGTCTGTGAGGGGATCTGTGAGGGGGCCGTCTGTCGTGGGTAGGTTGGGCTGAGCAGTGTCTGGCATGGGCGGATACGTAGGCAAATCTATACAGTTATTTATACAGGGTTTTTCTATGGTCAACTTGGGAGCTGGAGAATCAAAGGCAGAGGGTTCACGGCCTGGGCGGCCGCTTAAGCTATCGCTGCCGGTCAAGCTGGCCTACGGCGCAGGTGACTTTGGCGCGGGGCTCACATCTCAGTTCATGGCGTTTTTCTTACTGATCTTTTTAATTGACGTCGCCAAGATGAGTCCGCTGGTAGCAGGCTCGGTGCTGGCTTTCGGCAAAATTTGGGATGCCGTGAACGATCCGCTGGTGGGGATGCTGAGCGATCGCACTAAAACCAAATGGGGTCGCCGCTACCCCTGGATGTTTCTGACCGCCATTCCCTTTGGCCTGTCCTACTTCTTTATTTGGATTACCCCCGGCTTTGAAAGTTCCGCGGCGCAGTTTTGGTACTACGTTGTGATCACAACCGTATTCCAAATCTTTTTTACCACCACTAACTTGCCCTACACGGCCTTAACGGCTGAAATGAGCCGCTCTTATGACGAAGGCACAGAGCTAACGTCTTTTCGACTGGCCTTTTCGGTGGCTGGCGGCGTGGCTATCTTGATCGTTGCCGGGATCTTAGGCCAAATTATTATCGAGCAAGGCACGTACTACATGGCGATAGGTGCCGTAGGCGGGCTAGCCTCGGTGCTCTCTATTTACTGGTGCGTGTTTGGCACCTATGGCTATATGCGCCAAAAGGCCGCTGCTGAAGGCCAAACGTTGAATGCTATTTCTACAGATGCTGAGGGGAATGAAATAGCTCAAGAGTCTTTTCTTCAGCAGCTTCGTGTCGTCTTGAGTAATCGCCCTTTCCTATTCGTCGTCGGCATCTATTTATTTTCTTGGCTGGCGCTACAAATTACCGCTGCCATCATTCCCTTCTATGCCACATCTGTAATGGACGTCGATGCCAATCAGATCGCGCTGCTCGTCCAGGGGCCTGCCATCATCATGATGTTTGTCTGCGCCAGCTTGAGTAAGCGCATCGGCAAAAAAAATCTTTACTTTCTCGGCTCTGGCCTCTGGATTATTGTGCAGCTCGCACTGTTCTTCCTACAGCGCGGCCAAACCAGCATTCTCTATGGCCTGTGCCTGCTCGCTAGCTTTGGCGTAGCGACGGCCTATGTCGTCCCCTGGTCTATCCTCCCGGACGTAATCGACCTGGACGAGCTGAATACTGGCAAACGTCGGGAAGGTACGTTTTATTCCTTTATGACGCTGCTGCAAAAAGTAGGCCTTGCCGTAGGCCTATTTGTCGTAGGCGCAGCTTTGGAAGCTTCGGGATTTGTAGAAGGAACCGTCACACAGCCTGAATCGGCGCTTCAGGCCATTCGCTTTTTTATGGGGCCAGTGCCGCTGGTATTTGTAATTTGCGGCGTCGTATTAATTTACTTTTATCCCATCACCCGCGAGGCCCATACTGAAATCATGCTGAAGCTGGCTGAGCGTAAGAGAACGTCCTCTACAGCTCTCCAAGCAGACACCGACTTACCCACCTAAATTCAACTGAACTGAGCTAAGCGCACTCAGCGCCTGAAGCGTTCTTAAAAGCCTATAACCCTGAAACAAACTCAACTTTCAAGGAACGTTGTTTTATATAAAGACTAAATGAAGACAAGCCTAGCGCTTATCTCTTTTCTATGAAGGGGGTAAGCGTTTAGCTTTATCCACCCATCAGGAGTCGTTTAGCTCAAAGCGTATGGATATCGAAGAACACCCGCCTCGCAGGCATGCGATCGCAGAATCTACTGGCCCTCTTTTAATATTGACAGCTTTAGTCTCTATCACTAGCAGCACCCTCCTCGGCGTTTATCTTACGGGCGCTGTCCTCAATATTACATTTGCCCTAGCCGCCACCTCAGCTGTCGCTACTCTGTTGCTCTTCACCATTAGCCTGTCGAATAAGCTTACTGATATGAAACACACTCAGTCTGCGGTTCAAAATCGTTTGGTCTATCATTCCTCACCGCTAACGCTGGCATACAACAATATTCTGCAATCTAGCCCCCGCACGCCAGAAACCTTCAACAAAGAGAAGTTTGAATCAGGCCTGTTTGGATGGAGCGACTACACGCATTTTGTAAAGGCAAAAAGCGATCACAACAGCCCACTACAGCCGCTTCACGTATTTATGACCCCAGCCTACAGGCCCTTAAGTGACAGGCCCGCTGTAGAAGAAAACCCTACTACAATAGATCTTGACAGACAAAAGCATCCTAGACGCTACGACCGGCCCCCCCAGGCAAAGAACGAGTGGCTGTGGACAGATAATGTTGCTCAAATCCGTAGAGAATCTTCTTGCTAAAGTCGAACTTCTGAAACTCACTAATTGAGTGAGCCCTAGAGGTTTGTTTACGAAAGGCCGACTTGCGAAAGGCCAATTAAAGCCTCTATAGCAAGTGCTTCTTAAAATACTCGCTGTACAGCTTACAGCGAGAAGTTACTTTGTTTCCGAACGATTTGACCAAGCCCATACTCTGGAGCTGATAGGTCAGCATGGGATCAAGCTGAATCGGATCGCTGGCCTGAACAACTTTCGCAAACGCTGAGGTTAGCGGCGCATTTTTTTGCAGGCTCACCCACTGATCTTTGAGATGGTTCCGGTACACTTCTGTAATAGCACCATCTTTAGCTAGTAAGGCTTTCAGCGTTACATCAGGATGCATTTTTAAGTGAGTAAATGCCTGCTCTAACAGGTAAGGATGACCGCCTACCCACTTCATCAGCGATTCTACTTGTACAGGAGACTCTTGAATGTTGCTGCGCTGCGCAAAGTCTTGAACCTGCTCGGCAGAAAACTCAGGCAGCTCTACAGCGACGCCAACGTTAAAGGGAGACTGATTAATATTCAAACGAATGTACACGTCTGTCGCATGAACAATAATGAGACGAAGATTTTTCCACATGGGGCGATTCCTGGCCTTCTCGTACCAAGAGCGCAGTAGGCCAAAAAAATCTTCATAGACTTCTGGGTAGGGAAACAACAGGTCTACATCGTCTAAGCACAGCACCAGCGGCGCCGCCGAAAAAGGCAGCAGATATTCTTCAAAATAAGCTGTACAGCTCACCTTTGCCCCAATGCCTGCCTCGTCCCAGATCTCATCTAGGGGGTGCAGTCCATTTTCATCTGGATTGATGCCGAGTTCGCGGCTGATGTTTAAGCACATCCAGCGGAGAAATTTGTTGAGGTCGGTGAGGTGCGTACTGCGATCGGCTAGTTCAAAGCTGAGGTTGACGCTACGATAGTCTGTATCCGGCAGCTGCCCTAGCAGCTGCAAAAGCAGGTAGTTGGCTAAGGACGTTTTGCCCATGAATCTGGGGGCTTTAATGCGAATCAGCGCCCCTGGCTGGCTGAGGGCTTCGTAGCACATCGATTCTACGGGTGGCCGTTCAATGTAGATACTTTCAGGGTGTGCGCTTGGATGAGAGCTAGCGCCGACACCTGCGCTACTGAAGCGGAAACTTCCTTTAGAGAAACTTTCTCTCGTTGTATCCTCTGCAATATCTGTTATTTTGGATGTGGTTGTGCTGCGGCTAGCTAAAGCGTTATTGTGCTTTTCCCAGCTTCGCTTAAGCGCCTCTTTAAAGTTGCTCTTTCTAACTTTCTCACCGAGTCCGTTTCCCAACAGCTTCCATAACTTAGGTGCAGCATCCTGACTGATGTAGCTGGTGGCATACTTGTTTTGAGCTGCGATTTGATCGTATTCAAGCTTTTCCCAAGCGCCTCTAAGGACAGACATCTCAACATCTGTAAGATGCCTTTGTGTCTGTTGAAAGATAAGTTGGTCAGCCGCTCTGATGGCTTCTTCTATCCCAAAGCTCATGATTGTGGAATCGATAGATTCTTATAGTTGTTTGTAAGTTTTAAAAGAAGAGGATTTTAGAGAGTAACACGCCAGCGCTGTGCTTATTAGTATACGACTTAGTTTACATAGGTTCAGCATAATTAAGTTAAGCAGTACGGGCCAGTTTTGCATGAGTGCGGCATACGATTTTGATAAGCACTATCAGCTTGGCGGGAGCCTTCCTGCGAATGCACCTTCCTATGTAACCCGGCAGGCCGATATTGAGCTGTATGAGGCGCTACTCGCAAGAGAGTATTGCTATGTGCTCAACGCGCGGCAGATGGGAAAATCTAGCCTGCGCATTCAAACTATGGCAAGGCTTCAGGCGGAAGGCATTGTCTGCACAGAAGTGGAGCTGAGCGGCATTGGTAGTCAGGAGATTACGGCTAGGCAGTGGTATGGCGGTTTTATTCAAGAACTGATTAGTGGCTTTGGGCTGAAGGTGAACCGGCGGCAGTGGCTGGGCGATCGCGCTGATATTTCTCCTTTACAGAGCCTGGGTGATTTTATCGAAACCGTGCTGCTCAAGCAAATCGAGCAGCCAATCGTTATCTTTATCGATGAGATTGATAGCGTCCTTAGCCTCAATTTTTCAACGGACGAATTTTTTGCGCTGCTCCGTAACTGTTACGACAAGCGGGCTAGCTATCCAGACTACCAGCGCCTGAGCTTTGCGATGATTGGGGTTGCGACGCCTTCAGAGCTGATTCAAGATGAGCGCTCAACGCCCTTTAATATTGGTCGGGCCATAGAGGTGCAGGGCTTTAAGCCGAGCGAAAGTGAAGTGCTAGCAGATGGGCTCGTGGGCAAGGTAAAAGACCCGCAGCAGGCGATTCAGGAGATTTTGAATTGGACGGGCGGGCAGCCGTTTTTAACGCAGAAGCTGTGCTGCTTGATCAGTCAGGGGATTGAGAAGATAACGCAGGCAGATGGCGGTGAGCCGATAGACGTAAAGTCTTTTATTACGGGCTTGATTTATAGTCAGATTATTGAGAACTGGGAGCGGCAGGATGAACCGGAGCATTTGCGAACCATTCGCGATCGCATCCTTCGCAACTCTCCTGCGAGCGAGCGGCTGCTTCAGCGCTATCGCAGCATTATTCGCCGGGGCAAAATTCCCTGCCGGGACACGCAAACCTCACTAGAGCTCAGGCTCTCTGGCCTAGTCACTCAAAATGCAGGCTACTTGATTGTCAAAAACAAAATTTACCAGTCTGTTTTTGATTTGGGCTGGACCGATCAGCAGCTGAGAAAAAAAGAGAAAAAAGCGCAGCTGACACTCTGGCAGGCGATGGTTTGGAGCGTGGCCGCAGCGATGGGCGTGATCACCTTTCGCAGCGTGGGCTGGCTGCAATCTTGGGAGCTTCAAGCTTACGATCAGCTTATGCGCTTGCGTCCAGCAGAAGCCCCCGACGACCGGCTGCTGTTGATTACGGTAACCGGGCAGGACGTGATCGATCAGCCTAGTAGCGATCGCGGGGGCACGTCGCTCTCAGATAAGTCACTCAACCAGCTGCTTGAAAAAATAGAACCTGCCCAGCCGCGCGCGATTGGCCTAGATATTTATCGAGATGCGCCGGTGCGCCCAGGTAACGATGTTCTTAAGACCTCTCTAGAAAGTGACGATCGCTTTTATGCTATTTGCCACTACGGCAGCTCAGGCGTTTTGGCCCCACCTGAAGTGCCGGTTGAAAGGCAAAGCCTCAACAACGCGCTGCTGGACTCGCCCGACAATATTATTCGCCGTCAGCTGCTGGCTGTTACCGATCCAGCCCCTTGCGACAACTACTATTCACTTAGTCTTCTACTGGCGCAGCGCTACCTAGAAGATGAGGGCATCTATCCTTTTTACAACGAAGAAGGCTATTTACAGATAGGCGAGATTGTTTTCAAAGCGGTTGAACCTAACACGGGCGGATACCACAATATCGAAGATACGGGTCATCAGCTGATGATGAACTATCGAGCCTCCAAGCAAATTGCTCAAAACCTGACGCTGAGCGAGGTCTTAAGCGACAATTTCGATCCAGAGACAGTCAAAGATCGAGTTGTTCTAATCGGAACAGTCGCTTCTAGCTTTAACGATACGCGCTGGTTTACGCCGCTCAATGAGCTGATCCCTATCAACAATGAAGCGCTCTCAGAATCCACCATGACCGGGGTAGAAATACAGGCACATATGGTGAGCCAAATTCTAAGTACCGTACAGGATAATCGACCTTTAATTTGGTGGTGGAAAGAAGAGCATGAAGTGCTGTGGATTTTTGGCTGGTCGATAGCAAGCGGACTGCTGATATGGCGTCTACCAGGGCGATACAGGCGTATCGCTAGTGGTGGAGCGCTGGCGGTTTTACTGTACGGAAGCTGCTACTTTTTGCTACTACAAGGCGGGTGGGTTCCGCTGATTCCTCCGCTAATGAGTGGCACAATTTCGGGAAGTTGTATATTCTTATACGGTCGTCTACGCAAACATGCTGCCGAGGAATAACCGTGCACATACATTCGCGAAGCTTCAGTCACCCTTTTGTTAAACAGTCTGTTCAACAGGCGCTGGCAAAAGTTCAAAAAGATAATTTTCGCCTTGTTACCGCTGGATCGATCAGTTTGTCGGTAGGGTTGCTAGCAAGCCTGAGCCTTCTCTGCTTGCCAGCGACCGCTAAAACGATCGCTGTTGAACAGATCGCTGAACAGACGAGCCAAGATGAAGTCTCTTTGGCTCGAGGTCGGCGGCCTCGAAGCCGGCGATCGCAGAGCAGACAGTCGCAAAGCGGACAGGCACAAAGCGGACAGGCACAAAGCGGACAGGCGCAAAGCCAGGAGGCGCAGTCTAAAAAGCCCAGGAACATTCGTTTTCAGCCCGGCACGCCGCCGCCTGATAGAGGTACGCCACCGGCGCCCTACGGTACGGGCAGCCGAGGCTCCTGCCTGCAAAATGCGAACATGCCACCGCTCATTCAGCTCTCAGGTAGCCGAGGGCTAGACCTTACCGTGAGCGACCATCCTAGCTTTTGGGTGTACGTGCCCTACGATCGAGGCGATGTGTCAACCGCTCTCTTTTCACTGCAAAAAGACAATACAGAGGTTTATCAGCAGAGCATTCAGCTGCCGACAACCCCAGGTATTGTTGAAATTGTCATGCCGAAAACGCTGCCGGCGCTGGAGGCGGATAAGTCATACCGGTGGTACTTTGAAATTGGCTGCCCTCAGATAGACCCGTCAGAGGTGCCCGTGCCTGCTACGGTCACCGGACTGGTGCAGCGGGTGGCGTCTTCTGATGCGCTAGAGAGCGAGCTGGCGATCGCCAGCTCGCCCTTGGAAGAAGTAGAGGCCTATGCTAACCATCACATCTGGCACGAAACGCTTTCTTCTTTAGCACAGCTACGGCAAAGCGATCCAACAAACCAGAACCTGGCTGAGATTTGGCAAAATATGCTGAGCGACCCGAGTGTGGGGCTAGAAAACTGGGCCAATTTGCCGATTGTGGGCGAGGCGATCGCAATTAGGACTGACCTGATCGACTAGGCAATATTCCCGCTGCCTACACCTTTGACTAGGCGGCGGGAATATCGCGACTACAGCCTGTCTAAACGCGTGAGCTGCTGTTGGGCCACATTGGCCCAGTCTGTATTCCCTTGCGCGATGTAAATGTTAATCGCTGACTGTAGCTGCGCTTTTGCCTCGTCATAGCGCTGTAGCTCGGCTAGGGCGACCCCTTGAGCGTAGTAAGCATGGCCGAAGGTCGGCACCTGGGTAAAGGCCTGCTCAAACTTACCAATCGCAGCTTCCGACTGGCCTTGCCGGACTAGGGTGACGCCGAGGCTGTAGTGGGCTTGTGAGTAGCTAGGATCTAGGGCGATCGCCTGCTCAAAAGCCTGCTGCGCCTGTGGGTACTGCTCCTGGCGCTGGTAAATAGCACCGATATGATAGTGGGGCTCAGGCGCAGCGGGGCTGTAGAGAGTAGCTAGATTAAACGCTTCAAATGCAGCGGCTTGATTACCTTTGCGGCGCTGTAGTAGGCCTATGTTGTAGTGCGCAAGGCCTAGCTCAGGATCGATTTCGATGGCTCTGGCTAGGTAGCTTTCGGCCTGATCGAGGTTTTCACCTTCTAATAGGGCTGCACCTAGGTTGACGTAGGCGAGTGTGAGCTGCGGGTCAGCCTGGGTAGCTTGCCAGAATGAATTAGCTGCTTGCTGTAGCTGGTTATCTTGACGTAAGGCGAGGCCTAGATTGTAGTGAGCAGCGGCTGATGCTGGGTTAAGGGCAGTGGCTCGCTCAAAAGCAGCGATCGCGTCTGTTACATTGCCCTGCTTGATCAGGTTGATGCCTTCTTCTAGTGCATCGTCGGCCACAGTGTTTTGTGCTAACAGGTGAAAAGGATTGGTGCTAGCTTCAGCCACATGCGTTAGGGGGCCAGTACTGATGCCCATAGAGGCCAGCAAAATTAGACAGGCCTGGTAGCGAGTGAGCCTTTTCATAGCAACAAATTGTTTTCAGCAACTGATAAGGTGTATCTACCAACTTATCTAAATAGTTGTCAGCGCCGTGTCGTATCTGTGCCAGTTGATACCGTTGCATTTATCAAAATTGTTTTTGCACTATCCTTTAAGAGCTTGAGCAGACCTTGCCACTTTAGCTTTAGCGATGCTGGTTTTAATAGAGGTTGTTGTCTGGTTGGCTTCAACGACGCTAGCAGTATCGTTTAGCAGCCGATGTACCGTTTTAAGCACCTTTTCTTTTTGAATGGGTTTGCTTAAAAAACCGGAAGCGCCAACAACTTTTGCATGAACGCGATCGGCAAGCGTGTTGTTGCTGGTGACGATGACGATTGGAATCCCTTTAAAAAGCGAGACGCGCCGTACCTGAGAGCAAATTTCATAGCCGTTGGCGACTGGCATGACCAAATCTAAGAAAATGAGCTGCGGTTTGTGCTCAATGAGTAGCGGCAGCGCGTGGGTTGACTCTTGAATATTCCGAAATCGGAAGCCTGCATCTTGCAAAATATCGCCCATAATTTTGCTATCCATGGGGCTATCGTCGATATAGATAATTAAAGGTGCGTTGCTTGCTACCTTGGCACGCAAATGAGGTGTAGGCGTAGCGTTACTGGTAACTGATTCAGCGTTAGAGAGTGTGAAGGATCGGTGCTTCGTTGGGTTTGTGCGTTTTTGCCCTGTGTGTTTTTGCCCTGTGTGTTTTTGCCCTGTGTATTTTTCAGTGTGAGGCGGCTGACTAACTGCTTTGTCTTTTAAACGGTGGGTGTCTTCAAGTTGGGCGTGGCCGCTTGCCGCTGACAGCTTGGGTGCTAGGTCATCAGCGCGCACTAAGCCTATCAGGCCTTTGCGGATATAGGGAATGATTCTGCGTGTGAGCGGCAGCAGGGGCTGGTTGAGCTGAACGGACAGGTCTCTAAACGTTTGCTTGCCGTCGATAATACTGACAAGGTGCTGATAGATCGCTTCTGACGCATTCTTTCTAAGTTCTTCGCGCTGTCCTATGACGGGGGCAAGGTTGGGTGAGCATTTTACTAGCCCTGCGAGCTGCCAGGCCTGCCAGTCGTATTGCGATTGCTGCCAAGCTTGCTCTGATCTAACAATTAGAAATAGATCGCTAGCAAATCGCTTTTTAACGTCTGTGAACGTGAAATCGACTTTGGATTGAAGTGTCCGCAGCGTACCTTGATGAACGATGTCAAATAGAATTTCAGAGAGATAGTCCTCAACGGCCTTAGCCATGTCAATCCGGTTCAACTCTCCTTTTCTGACTTTGGCCACGAGCTTGCTGTAGTGGAGCTCAGCGTAGGGCTTAATCTCAGCTTGCTCATGTTCTCGCTCAAAGCTTTTGAGTAGCTGCGGGCAGTGCTTGGCAATTTGACGATGCCATCTGCGAATAGGGTGCAGTCGTGAATGTGACCACACCACTCGCCCCATATGAAAGTAAATAGACCACTGAGGTATTTTGCCGGCGCTAATGTGCACAATTCCAGTGAACTGACTTTGCTTATGTGAGTGAAGCTTGCTAGTCAGTGCCTGAATGATAGATGTACTGGCCATAGTTCGGTGCGTAACAAGACAAGAGGGCTTTAGTGGCTAGCTAACGACGTCTAGCGACTTGGTTCATTGTTTTTGAGTAGTTTTCTATACGTTGTCTGAGTAGCTTTAATTGATATATTAGTTTTGTTGATATAAAGTTTCCCTAAAGAAGAGTGGGCTTAACGGCATTTTGTAATGTGAGCGCGCTCAAAGCGTCGTCTATCTAAGAAGCTCGAGGAGGCTCGCTCGCTACAGTGCCAAGGCAACAGAATATTTTGCTCCGTTTCTTCTTTCTTTGAAGTTGCGATCGCTGGTTTCCTTTTGTCTGATCGGCGTTATCTAGCAGCTGCTGAGGTGGCGGTAACGCTACCTAAATCAGCGGGATCTAAGTCGTGATTCATGACCTCGCCGTCGCGGAACCAAACGACGCGATTGGTTAAACGAGCAACGTCAGGTTCGTGAGTAACCATTACAACAGTAATGCCACTATCGTTGAGACGAGAGAAAATATCAATAACGTCTTGAGTTGTTTGAGTATCTAGAGCGCCCGTGGGTTCGTCTGCTAGGATCAGGAGCGGCTGATTGACAATTGCGCGGGCGATCGCGACTCTTTGCTGCTGTCCGCCAGAGAGCTGATTGGGTCGGTTGTTAAGGCGATCGCTCAGTCCCACCTGAGCTAATGCATCAGCAGCACGTTCCCTACGATCAGCGCCCGAAACGCCTGAGTACATCATGGGCTGTTCCACATTCTCCTGGGCGCTGAGGTGGCTAAGCAGGTGAAACTGTTGAAAAACAAAGCCAATTTTACGATTGCGAATGTGAGCTAGCTCATCTTCAGGCAGCTGCGCCACGTTTTGCCCATCGAACAAATACTCGCCGCTCGTGGGCTGATCGAGACAGCCCACCATATTCATCGCGGTCGATTTACCTGAGCCAGAAGGCCCCATAATTGAACAGTACTCCCCCGGTTCAATCGTCATATTGACGTTCCACAGGGCACGAACTTCGGTGTTGCCTGCGCCGTAGATTTTAGTCACTTTGTTGAATTGAATTAAAGGAGCCATTTTATTACGCACTACACACTTACGCACTACACACTTACGCACTACGCAAAGCAACAATCGGATCTAATTTAGCCGCTTGGCGAGCAGGCACGACGCCAAAGAAAAGACCAATTGTGCCTGAAACTCCAACTGCAATGACCACGGCACTGATAGAAACGCCTGCCTCAAAAGGAGAGAACGCTGCGATCAGAAAAATACCGCTGACGCCTAGCCCCGTGCCAACAGCGCCGCCAATGGCAGAGAGAATCACCGCTTCAATGAGGAACTGGCTAAGGATGTCTTTTTGGGTGGCACCGATGGCTTTGCGCAGGCCGATTTCTTGGGTGCGCTCGCGGACAGAGACAAGCATAATGTTCATAATACCAATGCCGCCAACAAAGAGAGAGATTGAGGCGATCGCCGCCAGCATTAAGGTCAGCGCCCCTGTTACGGTATCTGCAATATTCAGCAGCGTTTCCTGACTAGAAATATAAAAGTCGTCGTTTTCAGTAATGCCATGACGCAGCCGCAGCAGGTTAGTAATTTGAAACTCAGCGGTTTCCATTGCCTGCGGATCGTTCGCTGAGACTGAAATAAAGGTGACATCTACGCCATACGGAGAGGTGCGGCCCACAATCCGACTGGCGAGCGTGGTAATCGGAATCATCACCGCATCGTCGTAGTCTAGCCCCAGGTTTGATCCTTTTTTCTCCAGTAGCCCAACCACTTCAAAAGAGATGCCTTTAATGCGAATCTGCTTTCCTAAAGGGCTTTGATCGTCAAATAAACGCTCGGATAAGGTGCTGCCGATAACGGCAACTAGGCTATTAGAGCGCTGGTCGAGATCATTCAAGAAGCGGCCTTGAGCCACTTCAAAGCTACGGACGTTTAAGAAGCCTTCCGTGGTGCCGATGACGCTACTGCTGGTATTGCGGCTGCGGTAGCTGATGATGCCCTGCGTATTTTTTTCGGCGGCGACAGCAGCGACAGAAGGGACTTGAGAGGCGATCGCCATTGCGTCTGCGACCACCAAATTACGCGGTACGTCAATATCCCCTAAATTACGCGCCTCACGGTTCCCTGGCACAATAAAAAGCACGTTCGGTCCCAGGCTTTGCAGCTGCCCGTTCACGTATTTTTGTGCGCCTTCTCCAATCCCGATCATGGCAATCACCGAGGCGTTACCAATGATAATACCCAGCATAGTCAAAGCGCTGCGGAGCTTATTTGCGCTTAGCGTTTTAGTGGCCATTTTCAGGCTTTCAGCAAAATCCATATAACGGGCTATTCGATAGCCAAAGCAGCCCTAAAATTGTAGCGCCTAGAAATGATGGTGCCATCGGCCGTAAGGACTGACGATTCGTTTAGCCCTTAGTTTGGCAGATGAACCATCTCTCGAATATTGCCCTGCACCCCGCCGACACCCGCTTCGAACTGACGGTCTTGCGGATGAAGCTTCATCAACATCCCTAGCTTCGGCCTCATCACAATGACGCCAGCCCGATCGATTCGCTGCGTAGGCACAAACTCCAGTCGATAGCGCTGCAACAGCATTGTCAGCACAATTTTGATTTCCATCATGGCAAACCCTGCTCCAATGCAAACTCGCGGCCCCGCACTAAAAGGATTGTACTCGTAGGCAGTGGGCGAGATAGTTTCCCAGCGGCTCGGATCGAACGACTCAGGATCAGGATATAGCTCACTCATATGGTGCGTTTGCGAAATACTGACAAATACTTCTGTTCCTTTTGGTATGCTGTATCCGCCTAGCTCTGTCGGTTTATCCGTCACGCGTCCATTCCAGGGCACAGGAGAGAGCACCCGCATACTCTCTTTAATCACTCGCTCTAGCAAAGGCAAACGCTGAAGTGCTTCTAAAGTTGGTGCTCCGCCCTGAAGCACAGCCTGCAACTCATCAAGAACATCAGCCATAACCTGCGGATGCTGCGATAGCAAAAACAATGTCCAGGTAAGCGCATTAGCGCTAGTCTCATGGCCTGCTACAAATATTACGCCCACATGACCCAGCAGCTCTGCTTCAGAGAGCCCAGTATTGGTCTCTTCATCTTGCACCTGCATAAGCATAGAGAGCACGTCAGGTTCATCGCCACCGCGTCGCTTTTTGGCCTCAATCAAATCTCGCATTCCACTTTCATACTGCGCAGCGAGGTTCAAGTATCGGTGCCATGGAAGCCCTGGCAAATCGAAACGCAGTAGCTTCATCAACAGGCTCACCTGTAGCGTCAAAGCCTCCTGAATAATCTCACCGGTACTACCGCCTTTGGTGCCAACATCTTCTCCAAAGAGAGATTTGGTGACAATGCGCAGCGTTACTAGCCGCATCGCTTCTGAAATGTTGTGAACCTGACCGGCAGATAGTTTGTTTAGTTCATTGTCAGTAATGGCCACCATATCGTTGACATAGGTTTGCAACCGCTGACGATGGAATGCAGGCATCATCAGCTTACGCTGCTGTAAATGCCGTCCTTCGTTATCACCAAAGAGGCCTACCAAAAAATGATTGAGCGGTTTGGTACGCGCCGACTGGTTGCGCAGGCCGTACAGCGGGCCGGTAAGCGGACATTTGTGATAGATCTCCTGCTGGGTGGCGACCTGTCGGGTTAGCTCTGGGCCACAGGCAAAAATAGTGCCTGGACAGACAGGGCGGGAGGAGTAGATCCGGGTGCCGCCGCCTTCTACTAAAGAGACGAGGTTGCCGTACTTTTCGAATAGCGATCGCGTGTAGGCAATAGAGTCTTTTGAAAATTGAAGTATGTTCAGCGTTCGGCCGATCAGCGGCGCGGGCTTTGGCCCCGGCACATCGTAAGCTAGCGGGTTGACGGTTGTGGCTGTCATCAGAGCACCTCAATTTTTTCCCGTATTTGCGTCAAGACTATTGGCATCTCTCTCAAAGACCTTCTCATACAGTGCGATGTCCTGCTGATATCGCAACTGAATCTTAATTTTTAGATCTTTAGAAAATAGCTGATGAGCCTGCGGCATACCGTCTAAAGCTCTCAGCTCTAGCGGGTACCAATCACAAAAGTCAGCACGTTCACTAAATTGCTTGTACTTCGTGGCATGTTTCGACACGTTTCTTTGAACCTGAACGCCTAGCGCGTTTTCTAAAGACGCTATCACCTCATCAAGCTTTTCAAACTGACCTATCAAATCAAACTTTACGGCTGCCATAAAGTTGTGCTGAGGTCGCCAGTGATCGTTTAGCTGGTCGTCAGGAGTACTGACCAAATAATCAACAAACTGACGAAACGTGATCGATTTTTCGATATCTAGCGCTAGACCTAGCGAGGTCTGTACGCTTTTAACCACCGCTTGAGCAAACGATTCGGGAACGGGATGTTTAGCGAACTTATCTAGGTAGCCACTAACGATTCGATGAAAGGGATTTCTGAGCACCGTGAATTTGTAATACTCGGGGGAGTCTAGGCGCTCTAGCAAAGCATCGGCGCTTGCTGTAGCCGTTTTTTGACTTAGGAAGACATGAATATTTTGCTGCGATACCTTAAATTCGGTCTCAAGATCGCTATGGTTGACAAGCATTGTCTTAAATAGCGTACAGGCATTTTTAGGGATACTGCAATAAATGGTTTTGAGCTGTTCATTGACAAAGTAGTAGCTAGAAGGACTCACTGGCGAGTCAGACAGCTGTAAGAATCCTAGCGTTGCTAGCCGCTGAGGAAAAGCAAAGTCTTCTGCTGGTCGCCGTTTATAGCCTAGCCGCAGTATCTGCAACTGCTTTGCTGGCGGTAGTGCAGATAGCTCAGGTGCTTTTGCCAGCGTTTTTTGTAGCAGCTTATAGCAGTGAAATTGGTCTTGGGCCTGCATTACCTGAATGTAGCTAATGGCTGAGTGAACGTAGTCGTTAGCAGCCCGTTTGCTCAACAGATCGCCTATTTCTTTGTGTACCCATGCGGGCTGAGGGGCGAGAGCGATCGCCTTGCCGTAGCTAGCGATCGCATCAGAAATCAGCCCCTTTTTCGCGACGGCCTGCCCTACCAAAGCGTATGTCATGGCATCATCCGGGGCGATCGCCTGCGCCTTTCTGTAGCAGCTAAGCGCGTCATCTACTTGATCTACCTGACAAAGCAGCTGGCCGAGGGCCTGATACAGCCACACGTGCTGGTTGGGATGAGTGGCCAGTGCCCTCTGATAGTTTGCGATCGCATAGTGCCATTGCCCCGCTTCAGTATCCGCTTGCGCCTGCTTTATATAGCGCTCAAACGCCGCGTCATTCTCGGTCATCTTTAAAGGTGCTTAAAAGCAATCGTGTGGTGACAGGTCATTTTTACTTATTCAATAGCATTTTTGCTTTTCCTCCAAAAGCTATCTCATATCGATCGGTAGTGATTGGCGATCGCATCCTTTGCCGATCGTGAAGATCGTGATGAGAAGCCCCCAATTTGGACACAAAAGCTTCATCTCTTTCCTGCCTGATGCACAGACCCTACTTAGAAAAAAGGAACACACTGCTATTTTTCTCGGTAGAAAGCTTTTAAATCTATGGCTCAACCTAGTGCGCAAGAACAATATCTGCTCGAACTCATCAACCGCTTTCGCACCAACCCAGCCGCAGAGTACGATTTACTAGTCAATTCAGGTGATGCTGATGTCAATAGTGCCCTGGGCTACTTCGGCACAGACCTAACGCTACTTGCGAACCAGTGGAGTAGCCTAACAGCCGCTCAGCCGCTAGCCTGGTCAACGCAGCTGGGTACCTCAGCAGCTACTCACAACCAGCTGATGGTCGGAGCTAACCAGCAGAGCCATGATTTTCCAGGTGAGCCAAGCCTGCTAAACCGCATTAACAATGCAGGCAGCAATAGCTACAGCGCTGTAGCCGAGAACCTCTATGCCTACAGCGATTCACCCTTTTACGCGCACGCAGGCTTGGCAATCGACTGGGGCGACGATGATGCTAACTCGACCAACGGTTTTGGCACAGGGATACAAAACCCCGCTGGGCACCGTGCCACGCTCACTAACAACACCTATCGTGAAGTGGGCCTGTCGATTATTGCCGAGGACAATCCTAATACTGAAGTTGGCCCGCTCGTAGTCACTCAGCATTTTGGCAATCGCAGCACGGGCACAGATAAGTGGCTGCTAGGCGTTGCTTTTCGAGACTTTGACGACAACGACTTCTACAGCGTCGGAGAAGGATTAGACGACGTTACCGTCAACATCTCTAGCACTGGCTTTACCAAATCTGTACAGACAGGCTCAGCAGGCGGATACCAAACGCTGGTACCACAAGGTAACTACACCGTCAGCTTTGTCCGCAATGGCGCAACGTTGAAAACCGTCAACAATGTTGTTGTTGGCAGCCAGAGTGTTAAGCTCGACACCTTTATTGATGTAGGCGTTGCGCCATCTGCTGGCCTGGGAAAAATTACGGGTCTCCAGTTTGATGATGCGAATGGTAACGGCATCAAGGATTTAGGTGAAAGCGGAATTGCCAACCGTAGTCTCTTTTTAGATCTTAATCAAAATGGACTGCGCGATAGTAGCGATCGCGTCACCACAACAGATGCAAATGGCGTTTACATCTTCAACAACCTGGCAGCAGGAACCTACAGCGTTCGCCCAGATATTCCAACCGGACGCCAGCAAACATTTCCAACTTCGCCGCTAGGCAATGAGTTTTATCAGCTAGACGATGGCAGCTACGAGAACTTCACCGCACTGTCTGTTTCGGGCGGCGACGCGCTCATCTTCAATCAGTTTCAAACGCAAGGCGGCCCGCAGACCTTAACGTCTATATCTATCGGCCTTTCGCCAGAAATCCCTAATTATCCCGGGCTTAAGAATGCTACCAAGCTGTTTGTATATGAAGATCTAGACGGCGATAATCGGCCGGATGACAATGAGAAGAAACTAGAAGTAAATGTTGCTTTGACAGGGCAAAAAGGATTTGCGAATGTGGCGATCGCCCCTACCACCGTCAACGGTACGTTTTTTATCGGCGCTTTCTATGAAGGCGTTGATTCTGAGTTCACGCTAGTCCCTCGCGATACAACAACGCCTGCTGGAAAATCTTGGCAAGCAACTTCTTCTAATCCGAACAGCTTTTCGGCCAGCGCAGCGAGCGGCTATAACTGGCTGCTGAGGGCTAATACTGATGGTTTGCAGGGTCAAGTTGTTCAGGTTAGGCCAGATGAAACGGTAGGTGGGGTAAAGTTTAGCGATCGCAAAACAGCTAACGTCATTACGGGCACGTCTAGTTCAGAAACAATAACAGGTACTGCTGACGCGATCTTATCTTTGGGCTCGCAGGCAATGACATATTAATCGGCTTAGATGGTGATGACACATTAGATGGCGATGACGGAATAGATCGACTCTTTGGCTACGACGGTGCTGACACGCTGCGTGGCGGTGAAGGTGGCGACGTGCTCGATGGCGGCAATGGAGACGATGTGCTGTATGGCGATGCAGGTAACGATACGCTCAACGGCAAAGCTGGTAGCGATACGCTCGTTGGTGGTGATGGCAACGACACACTCTATGGACTTGGCGGCAACGATATTCTGAGCGGTCAGGCCGGTAACGATATTTTAAGCGGTGGCGACGGGAGCGATACGCTAGAGGGTGGCGCTGGTGATGACCGGGTATTCGGCTATGGCGGGAACGATACCCAAAGAGGCGGCGATAACGACGACATTCTCAACGGCGGCGGCGGTGATGACGTGCTGTATGGCGACGCTGGCAATGACATTCTCAACGGTGGCGAGACAGGTAAAGATATGCTCTATGGCGGCGACGGCAACGATACCTTGTACGGTCTTAGTGATGATGATTTTCTTTACGGTGGGGCCGGTAACGATATCCTTGGCGGTGGCGATGGCAACGATACGCTAGAAGGTAATGCGGGTGACGATACAATCAGCGGCCTAAATGGCAACGATACGATTCTTGGTGGTACCGGTGCTGATCGTTTGTTTGGCTATAACGATGCCGATACGATTAGAGGTGGTGAAGGAAATGACTTGCTTAATGGGGGGCGCGATGATGACCTCTTATATGGTGATGAGGGTAACGACACGCTCAATGGTGGCGAGAGCGGAAACGATACGCTCTATGGTGGTGCGGGTAACGATGTTCTTTTAGGTCTTAATGGAACTGACTTACTCTATGGCGAGGCTGGTGACGATACACTAAGTGGTGGTGATGGTAACGATATCCTCCGAGGTGACGCTGGTAATGACCTTCTAGTAGGCGGCGCTGGAAATGATAGGTTGATTGGCGGCGTGCTAGGTACAAGCGGTATTACAGCAGCGATCGACACGCTAGATGGTGGTACAGGTGCAGATACCTATGTTGTCCAAACTATGTACAGCGGATTTGGGAACAATGACTATGCTCTAATCAAAGCATTCAGCACTACTAACGATGTGATTGAGTTAGGTAGTGGCTCTTATACGCTAGCGAATACAACAGGCGTTCTACCTAGCGGCGCGGGTATCTACGAAGGTAGCGAATTGCTAGCTATTGTTTCAGGCTACAGCGCTAGCAGTTTGAACCTTAATGCTAGCTACTTCACTATGACCGTATAGCGATAGCTAGATACAAGAATCACAATTATCTTTTAATCTACCAATCTGCGCTAATAGTCAAACCTCTCGAAGATTATATTCTACGAGAGCTTTTATGTTTAAACGTAATATTCGTCTTTAGTATGTTTGAAAAGCTTCAGAAATTATCGTGCGAGGGACTTTAGTACGAAAGACTCTAGTGAGCGCGATGGCTAGCCGATTTGCTTCTTTATGTTCTTACTGCAATGCTTACAGAAACATTTAGATAGAAGGAGTCTTCCAGCTCCACTTTCCGCATTAACACTATGACAAGCTAAGTAACAAATAAAACAATCTATCTATAATTCTTCTACGCTTTCTAAAATATTTTTTCGGCGAACGTATTAAGGTAAAGGAATTAAGCAGATTGATACACGTAGGAGATCAGTAGCCTTTCTAGATACAAAACAGCAATCAGGAAAAATAAGAAAATCGCTACACTAACCCGAAGACCATATTTTGTACGGATGAGGGTGATGCCCGTTATCACTTACATCTAAAGAGGGCCAGCAACCTACGCATGAGCAAGGCACCGCTGCAGTAAAGCTTGTTGAGGCTTGTTGTATCGGGCTTAGCGTACTAAGACTCTACGTCAGCATCGGTAGCGATGATTAAGCTGTAGTTGCGTGGGAATCTACAGGAATCAGCCTAAATATTAGCGCTGGCTGCTTTGTTTATGTAGACAGCGAAGATTAATCAACCTAGGCAAGAGCAATGGTTCCATATTTCTCAGAGTTAGATCAGACACATTAGCTTGATTTGCTCGAGGGCAAACAGATTCAACTGAGTTTTTGCAAGTAATTTTTCAAGGTGAAGTATCATGCGCTCAGCACACACTATTTCCAATCTAGAAGAGAAAACGCTTCCACCTAAAACAATTTTACCTAAGCGCGATGCACCTCGGACGGCACCAGTAACTAGGCGCGCTGGCACAGCCTCTGCGCCTACCGGCGGTGTTTCTCCCAGTGGAGACTACCAAATTGATGGACTCTTAAGCAATACAAAGTGGCAAAGCTCAACGCTTACATATAGCTTTTTTACTAATGGTTCTAGCTACTACGGTGATGAAGCTGTATCTGAAGTGAGTGAGCCGATTAAGCAAAGCGTTCGATTTATTCTTGAGAATGTAATCGAGCCCTACATAAACGTTGATTTTGTAGAAGTTAATGACTCGACTGATAACTATGGCACCCTACGCTATATGCTCTCGAACGGGCCTGGATACGCATACGCATATTATCCGTCATCATTTGTTGATGTGGGCGGAGACACTCATCTAAACCCAGCGTATGACAACAATGATTTCAGCGGATTTCAGAACCCAGTAGGCTCTTACGGTTGGGCCACTTTAATTCATGAAACCCTACACGGCTTGGGTATTGATCATTCTGGCGACTACGACAGCTCACCAGAGAATGGTCCATACCTACCTGAAGCAGAAGATAATAATAGCAATACCGTGATGACCTATCACGATGTAGGTGCCAACGCTGCTACCTTGATGCCAGTTGATATCAAAGTATTACAGTACCTGTACGGCACGCGAAGCTATAACGCTGGCGACACCGTGTACCAGTTTTCTACCGTGTATGATTTTGTAGATGGTGCAACGCCAGAAGATGGCCCTTCGGCACCTGTAAAACGAACTATTATTGACAACGGTGGTACAGATTGGTTAGATCTGTCTAATCTTGCGCAAGATTTCTCTGGGTATAGCGTAGATATGTCTGCTGGTGGTCTCATTACTGAGACAGCAGCGATAGATAGAGAAACCTATTTTCATTACTCTTTTAATACTGGCCCTTATACGACTTTCAGCTACGGTACGCGGATTGCTTCTAGCGCAGTGATTGAAAACTTAATTGGCAGCTCTAGTAACGACTCTATTACAGGGAATGCTGCGAATAACATCATGAGAGGCGGCAAGGGTAGCGATAGTATTAGCAGCCTTGCTGGCAACGATATTTTGATCGGGGTCGATATCACTGATGGTAATCCAGGTACTGGTGAGAGAGATCGCCTAACAGGTGGTAGCGGTGCTGATGTGTTTGTATTAGGCGATCGCACCTGGATAGCCTATGACGATGGCAACGCCAATACTGCTGGCACCTCTGACTATGCAACCATCTCAGACTTTACCTTTAGTCAAGATAAAATTCAGCTTCAAGGCGCAGCTAACAACTATTTGCTTGCTACTAGCGGCGGCAATACCAGCATCTACATCAACAAGCCAAACGCTGAACCTAACGAGTTAGTCGGTATTGTTAGTGGCATTACTGGGCTTTCACTAAACTCTAATAGCTTCAGCTTCATTGCTGCAAATTCTGGCATAAATACTATTGTTGGAACGTCCAATAGCGACACGCTGTATGGTACTAACAACGACGATACAATCTCTGGACTAGCAGGCAACGATACGATAATTGGGTTTGCAGGCAACGATACAATAGACGGCGGCTCTGGCGAAGACAAATTGTTTGGATATGAGGGCGCTGACACACTGCGCGGCGGCGACAACAACGATCTGCTAAACGGCGGCAGTGAGAACGACACGCTCTATGGCGAGGCAGGCGATGATATTCTCAACGGTGGCCAAAGTGGTGATGACATACTAATTGGTGGCCCTGGTGCAGATAAACTTTATGGGCTGAGCGGTGATGACATTGCTGATGGCCAAGCAGGTAACGATATTGTGACGGGTGGTGATGGCAACGATACGTTGCAGGGTGGCCTTGGTGAAGACCGCGTGTTTGGCTACGCAGGCAACGATATCCAGAGGGGCGGTGAGGATAACGATATTCTCAACGGCGGCAGCGGTGATGATGAACTCTATGGCGATGCTGGTAACGACATTCTTAACGGTGGACAAAGTGGCAATGATACGCTCAGAGGTGGCACTGGAAACGATACGCTCTATGGCCTAGATGGCAATGACTTTATCTACGGCGAAGCGGGCAACGACATTGTAGGTGCTGGTGAAGGCGACGATACGGTAGAGGGGGGTGCTGGCAACGACATTATTAGCGGGCTAGGTGGTGTCGACACGCTGTTTGGCGGTGCAGGAATAGATCGATTGCTGGGCTATGGTGACACTGACTTCCTATACGGTGGCGACGGCAATGACTTGCTCGATGGTGGTACAGAAGACGATTTTCTGTACGGCGAGGCAGGCGATGATAGGCTTAACGGTGGCCAGAGCGGTAATGATTTTCTCTTTGGCGGTGCAGGCAACGATACGCTGCTTGGCCTGAATGGAAACGACAGCCTCTTTGGCAATGTTGGCAATGATATTCTTAGCGGCGGTGCAGGTAACGATCAGCTCACAGGCGAGGCAGGCAACGACCTGCTTGTAGGCGGCAATGGTAACGATACGTTAGTAGGCGGCGTGCTAGGTACTAACAGCGGTGCGGCAGTAGATACGCTTGATGGGGGTGCAGGTGCGGACGCCTATGTTGTGCAGTACATGTACAGCAGCTTTGGTAATAGCGACTATGCGTTGATTCGAGGATTTAATACAGCCAATGACGTAATTGAGCTGGGTGGTGGTTCACATTCAATTGCAACAACAAATGGCGCTTTGCCAAATGGTGCTGGCATTTACAACAGTGGTGGCGATTTGCTTGCAGTTGTTGAAGGCTATAGTGCTAACAGCTTAAATCTTGATGCTAGCTATTTTGCAAAAAACTATGCATAGGTGCTGAAAATAGATAGGGCGATCGCGCTATCTGACAAAGCAAAAAAAGTTTTATCTGTCGGCTAAACGTTCTTTCTCTTTTTGTTAAAAAACACGCGCTTAAAATTATGGACACAGCAATTGCACAAGCAAGCTCCGCTTCGCTTCCTTTTTCCGCGAGCAATGCCTCTTTTGCCTATGGAGAAGCACTTCAAAAATCTTTCTTGTTTTATGAAGCACAGCGCGCTGGCGATCTTTCTTCTGATAACAGAATTGAATGGCGAGGAGATTCTACTCTAGCGGATGGCTCTGATGTAGGTGTTGATCTCTCAGGAGGATATTTTGACGCAGGTGATACGCTCAAGCTTGTTTTCCCAATGTCAAGCGCTCTGACGATGCTATCTTGGGGCGCTATTGAGTACCGCGATGCCTATGTAGCTAGCGGCCAGCTTGATGAAGTCTTGGATGCAGTTAAGTGGGGAACTGATTTTTTACTGAATGCTCATCAAACGGATACTGCTGGGACGACTCAAGCGCTTTGGGGACAGGTAGGCGATGTTGCTGCCGATCATGGTCAGTGGGGATCTGCTGAAAACGTTCATAACGTTACGAGCAGACCGTCTTACAAGATTGATCGGCTGAATCCTGGCACTGATTTAGCTAGCGAAGCGGCAGCAGCACTAGCCGCTGCCTCTATTCTCTTTCGACCGACTGACTCAGTTTATGCAAATACACTTCTAGACAATGCAAAACAGCTTTATCGTTTTGCTAATGACGCTGATAGCACCACGCCTGGAAACCAAAGAGGAAAGTACTCAGATAATCTCACCAATCCGAACGGCGTGAACTACGAGAATTTGGGCGTATATGATTCTTATGAGTACAACGATGAACTAGCGTGGGGAGCAGCGTGGCTTTATAAGGCCTCAACCGCAGCAGGTGCAAGCAACAACAGCTATCTTAATCAAGCGAGAAGTACCTACGCGAACGGTCTGTGGAATGAGGGCACGCAGTCATGGGACGGTAAAGATCATGGAACAGCTATACTGCTTGCCCAGATTACAGGAGAATCTCAATATAAAACAAGCATCGAAACCTGGCTGAATAACTGGATGCCTGGTGGCGGCGTGCCCTATACGACCGGAGGCCTAGCGTACGCTCAGGCCTACGAAGGATTTGATGGAGATCAAGACCTTAGAAATGAGGTGTGGGCGTCTTTACGATACAGTGCCAATACAGCTTTTTTGGCTGGCGTTTATAACGATACGGTCAGTAGCGATGCGCGCTATGCCGACTTTGCACAAGACCAAATCAACTATATTTTAGGCGATAATCCTAGAAACTCTAGCTACCTGATTGGCTTTGGCAACAACTTTCCAGTGCAGCCTCATCACGGCGGCGCTCACGGTATTAGCGGTTGGGAGAACTATGACTCTCCTCAGCCCAATCAAAATGTTCTGTATGGCGGCTTGGTTGGTGGGCCTAGTACTTTTAATGACTTTAGCTATCGAGATGATCGTACTGACTACCAGGGCAATGAAGTAGCGCTAGATTACAATGCTGCCTTCACAGGTGCTTTGGCGAGGCTATACGGCCTCTATGGCGGCGCGCCGCTGACCGATGCGCAGCTAGATGCACTTCCTGGAATTAGAATAGATCAGGTGACGGGCAATCAGTACTATGGTACGTCGGGGGACGATACGCTTTACGGGACAAATGCGAACGACAGCATTTTTGGATTGGGTGGCAACGATACGCTGATAGGCTTTGCTGGCAGTGACCTTTTGGAAGGTGGGGCGGGGCGCGATCGCCTATTTGGCTACGAGGGCACCGATACGCTTAAAGGTGGCGAGGGCGACGATCTGCTTAACGGAGGCAGTGACGATGACACACTGTATGGGGATGCGGGTAACGATATCCTCAACGGCGGTCAAAGCGGTAACGATACGCTATACGGGGGCTCTGGCACAGACACGCTGTATGGCCTTAGCGGTAACGATGTACTAGAGGGTGAGGCCGATAACGACATTCTGAGCGGCGGCGATGGAGATGACGTATTAAACGGCGGCAGCGGTGAAGATCGTCTGTTTGGCTATGCGGGCAACGACACACAGCGTGGTGGCCTTGATAACGATATTTTGAATGGCGGTGATGGCAACGATACGCTGTATGGGGATGCGGGTAACGATATTCTCAACGGTGGTCAAAGCGGTGACGATACGCTGTATGGGGGCGCTAACAACGACACGCTGTATGGGTTAGATGGTAATGATGTTATCTATGGAGAGGATGGTAATGACATTATCGGTGCGGGCGCAGGTGATGACTATGCCGAAGGTGGTGCGGGTGATGACACGGTAAGCGGATTGGATGGCAACGATACGTTGAGTGGAGGATCGGGCGCGATCGCCTATTCGGTTACGGCGGTGTTGATACGCTTTACGGTGGGTTTGGCGATGACTTACTGAACGGTGGCCGCGATAACGATGTACTCTTTGGCGATGCTGGTAACGACACACTCAACGGTGGTCAAAGCGGTAACGATACTCTGGCGGGCGGTACAGGCGATGATGTTCTTCTTGGCCTTGATGGTGCTGACTTTCTCTATGGTGAAATGGGTAACGATGTTCTCAGTGGTGGCGATGGCAGCGATTATCTCAGTGGTGGATTTGGTGATGACTTACTCGTCGGTGGAAACGGTAACGATACTTTACTCGGCGGCGAGCTGAACACCAGTGGAAGCGTTGCACAAATAGATCGGCTTGACGGTGGCACAGGTGCAGATGCTTATATTGTGCAGTACATGTACAGCAGATTTGGCAATAGCGACTATGCCCTTATTAAAGGATTTAGTACTGCTAATGATGTGATTGAGCTGGGTAGCGGTTCCCATACGCTATCAGCGACGGGTGGTGCGCTGCCCGGTGGTACTGGCATCTACAGCAGTAGCGGCGACCTGCTGGCTATTGTTGAAGGATACGGCGCTGGCAGCCTTAATTTGGGTGCTAGCTACTTCGCCTACAACTATGCGTGAGTAACAATTGCATAGGTTTGTTTGCAAAAGTCAAACAGGTTCTTGGGAAATACTTACAGGAACCTGTTTGTTTGATATTTTTCAAAATCTAGATAACCGTATTAATACCGAGATTAAGTAGGTAGTAAATATATCAACGTATTTGCTGAGGCATGTGTATATCTAGCCGATTTAATTTTCTATGCCCTTTGTAAAACAAGGTCTTTGGTCAATAAGAAAAAAAGTGAATGTTCTCGAATTTGTAAAGAAACATCATTTAGGAGAAATGGGAGATTTTCTACACGAACTCAGAACACATGTAATACGGATGCAGAACGATCCGTCTTTCATCTACACGTAGATATGGATTTGGTTTGCACCTACGCATAAATTGCATTACACTTCTTTCACTCAGCTAATGCGGAAACAACAATAGCTGTGCTTGGAGAGAGAACGGTATGCCTAACTTTATCTCTTAGGCAGAAATAAAGGCTTACTTAAAAAGAATAAGCAGCCTAGACAGCGAACAATAATTTCAACAACAATTTAAGGCTTAAAGCATGAATATTTCAGGCACAAATCAAGATGATCTCTTGATTGGAACTAGTGCGAATGATGTCATTGATGGGTTATTTGGCAGCGATCGCTTAGAAGGCGGCGATGGCGACGATTTGCTGCGAGGTAGCAATGATGACGATAGTGGCACTCGCGACCTCACAACTAGCAGTGGAAGCATCGTTTTTGCTAGAATCGCTGGTCTATTTGGTGGAGCAGGAAATGACACCCTAGAAGGGGGAGAAGGCGACGACTTTCTTAATCCTGGAGAAGGTAATTATGTTGTCGATGGTGGCACAGATTTTGATGTTTTAGGTCTGGACTATAGCGCATCAACAACCGCTATTAGCTTCCTGTATAGCAATGCCAGCGGCACAACATTTGGCGGCAATACGATTCGCAACATAGAATCAGTCGGTATTATTAGTGGTAGCGGTAATGATTCCATTAATGCATCGGCGACAAGCGGTGGAGTGTTTGGATTTGAAGGCAGTTTAATCGATACGGGAGATGGCAACGATACGATTATTGGTGGATTTGGTCGAGATCGGCTACTTGGTGGAAACGGTGATGACTTCATCAGTGGTGGTGGCGGCGATGATAGCAGCATAAACAACTACACTACAAGTGAAGGACGCTTAAGAGCCGCTCAGATAATTGGCTTGTTTGGCGGTGCAGGTAACGACACACTGGAAGGTGGAGAAGGGGACGACTTTCTCAGCCCTGGAGAAGGTGATTATGTTGTTGATGGTGGTACAGATTTTGACGTTCTAGGCTTGGACTACAGGACAGCAACAGCCAATATAAACTTCGTCTATACCGATGCTAGTGGTACAACATTTGGCAACAATACGATTCGTAATATCGAAGCGGTTGGTATTGACACGGGTAATGGCAACGACTTTATCAATGCTTCCGCGACAAGTGGCGGGGAGTTTGGATTGGAGGGCAGCTTGATTGCGGCAGGTGGCGGTGACGATATCATCGTAGGCGGATCTGGTCGAGACCGACTACTTGGAGAGGACGGCAATGACATTATTCGTGGCGGTGATGGCGATGATAGCAGTATCAACAACTACACCAATAGCGAGGGAAGACTAAGAGCCGCTCAGATAATTGGCCTGTTTGGTGGGGCTGGCAATGACACGTTAGAAGGTGGGGCAGGTGACGACTTTCTCAGTCCTGGAGAAGGTAACTACGTTGTTGACGGCGGTACAGATTTTGACGTGCTAGGCCTAGATTTTAGAACAGCAACGACCGATATTAGCTTTGTCTATACCAACGCTAGCGGTACAACGTCTAGCGGCAATACCGTTCGCAATATTGAAGCGGTTGGGATTGATACGGGCAACGGTAATGACTCTATTAACGCAGCGGCGACTAGCAGTGGAGAATTTGGCCTTGAGGGTAGCTTGATTGCGACTGGTGACGGCAACGATACTATTGTGGGTGGATCTGGTCGAGACCGACTGCTTGGAGAGGAAGGTGATGACTTCATTTACGGTGGAGCTGGTGACGATAGCGGTATTAACAACTACACCAATAGTGAAGGACGGCTTAGGGCAGCTCAGAGAATTGGCCTATTCGGTGGATCGGGCAACGATACGTTAGAAGGTGGACAAGGCAATGACAACTTGGAAGGTGGACAAGGCAACGATACATTAATCGGTGTAGATACTAACGACGCGGCACCTGGGTTTGACGAAACTGATACCCTCACTGGTGGCTTAGGCGCTGATTTATTTGTTTTAGGAGACAGTGCATGGGTTGGCTACGACGATGGCATCAATAGTAGTGCGGGAAGCTCTAGCTATGCAGACATTAAAGACTTCAATACTGGAGAAGACAAAATTCAGCTTCAGGGCTCAGCTAGTAATTATTTACTTGTCGTGAACGGCAGCGACACGGGCATCTACATCAACAAATCAAATACTGAACCTAACGAGCTAATAGGTATCGTCCGTAATGTTGTTGGCCTGTCGCTCAACTCATCTAACTTTAGCTTCAAGAGTTCATCTGGAACAGGAAACAACACAGTTACCGGCACGCCAAACAACGACACGCTCTACGGTACGCCAAACAACGACACTATCTTAGGACTAGCAGGAAATGACACGCTTATCGGTTTTGATGGCGATGATATCTTAGACGGCGGCATCGGACAGGATCGATTGTTTGGCCAAGGGAATTCTGACACCCTTCGTGGGGGAGAAGGCAATGACCTTCTCAACGGCGGTGCAAGTGACGATATTCTCTACGGTGATGCGGGCGATGACACGCTAAATGGAGGCGAAAGTGGCAACGATACCCTGTTAGGTGGTGACGGCAACGATACAATCTTCGGTCTCAGCGGCGACGACATTGCAGACGGACAGGCTGGTAACGATATTGTGACTGGCGGTGACGGAAATGACACGCTAGAAGGCGGAACTGGCGAAGACCGTGTGTTTGGCTATGCAGGCAACGACACGCAGCGAGGCGGCGAGGACAACGATATTCTCAATGGCGGTGGCGGTGACGATGTTCTCTTCGGCGATGCAGGTAACGACATTCTTAACGGTGGCCAAAGCGGTAACGACACGCTGTACGGCGGTGATGGTAACGACACACTGTATGGCCTAGATGGCAACGACTTCATCTATGGCGAAGCAGGTAACGATATCGTGGGTGCAGGTGAAGGCGACGATACGGTAGAAGGCGGTGCTGGTAACGACATCATTAGTGGTTTAGGTGGCTCTGATACACTATTTGGCGGCACGGGCGCAGACCGTCTGCTGGGCTATGACGACACCGATTTTCTGTATGGTGGCGACGGCAATGACCTGCTCGACGGCGGTGCGAATGATGACTTCTTGTATGGCGAAGCGGGTGACGACAGACTCAATGGCGGCCAAAGTGGTGCCGACGCACTTGATGGTGGCGATGGGAATGACACTCTGCTAGGCCTAAACGGTAACGATACGCTTATTGGCGGTAGTGGCAACGACATTCTCAGTGGTGGCGACGGCAATGATGCGCTGACGGGTGAGGCCGGTAACGACTTTTTGGTCGGTGGTGCAGGCAACGATACTCTGATTGGAGGCGTACGATTTGGCCCAGCGGCTAATGCAGCCTTTATTGACACCCTTGATGGCGGATCGGGCGCAGATACTTACGTTATAGAGCGTATGTACGGCAGCTTTGGCAACAACGACTATGCACTTATCAAGGGCTTTAGCACAGCTAATGACGTGATTGTTCTAGAAGATGTGAATCATACGCTGTCGGCCACAACAGGCAATCTACCAAGCGGCGTGGGTATATACAACACTAGCAGCGGTGATTTGCTGGCAGTTGTGGAAGGTTATGGTGCTGGAAGCTTGGATGTAAGCGCTGGTTACTTTGTATATAGCTAAGCGATCACGATAAAAGACGCGTGCTAGAAACAACTCTTTTTTTCAGCACGGTAGATTATTTTTGAGGCATAGCGGCGTAGCATTGCTGCGCCTCAAAGCAGGGTTGTTCTATTTAGAATCATTGCAAAAACACTTACTAAATATCTTAGATTGACAATGGCTTTTATAAATGGCACGCCAAACGACGACATTCTGAATGGAACATTTTCAGAAGACTTTATTTATGGGAGAGAGGGTAACGATATCATCAACGGCAGAGAAAGCCGCGACTATCTCTATGGTGAGGGTGGAAACGACACCATTAATGGCGAAGATGGAAGCGACTATCTCTATGGTGGGGATGGAAACGACACCATTAATGGCGGTGCTGAAAATGACTACATCAGTGGCGGACAAGGTGCAAATATAATCGATGGAGGAGAAGGACAAGATGAGGTTAGTCTTAGCTATGAAACCCTCACGACGGGTGTCGCGGTTAGCTACATAGCTACTGATAAATCAGACTCTAATGGCAATACTTTTATCAATATTGAAGGATTTGATATTGATGGGAGCGGTTATGACGACAACATCAATATTTCTAGCGCAATCTCCAACGGCAATAGCATTCATGGAAACGATGGTAACGACCGCATTACGGATGGTTCCGGTTCAAATACCATTTGGGGCGGTACGGGCAACGACGTAGTCAATGGCAATGCAGGCAACGACATTCTCTATGGCGAAGCGGGTGACGATACGCTAAACGGCAATGCTGGAAACGACTTCATCTACGGTGGAGAAGGTGCAGATGTAATTAACGGTGGTGCGGGTATCGATGGGGCTATCCTTGACTACACATCTTCTGCCACTGGTGTAACTATTAGCTACACCGAAACTGATAAGTCGGCTTCTGATGGGAAAACGTTCTCTGGTATTGAAGGATTTGCTATTAAAGGTAGCGATCGCGCAGACATCATCAACATCTCCAGTGCCATAGCTAGCTCCAATACAACTAGAGGAAACGGCGGCGATGATATTATCACACTCGGCTCTGGTAACGACATTGTCTATGGCGGCGCAGGTAATGACGTTATCAACAGCAGCGCAGGCAACGACATTATCTACAGTGAAGTCGGTGCAGATGCCATAGATGGTGGCAGCGGTAACGACAAGGTGATTCTTAACTATCGTGCTTCTGCAACGGGCGTTACGGTTAACTACACAGCAAACAATCGGTCTGCCTCTGATGGCAAAACGTTTGTCAGAATAGAAAGCTTTGACATTGAAGGCAGCGATCACGCAGATACAATTGATATTTCTAGAGCGATCGGAGGCTTTAATATTTTAAATGGTTACGGCGGGAACGATGCGATCGCCGGCAGTGCCAGTGATGACAGCATTTCTGGTGGGACAGGCAACGATACAATGCGAGGAAATAGCGGTAGAGATAATCTCTATGGCGAAGCGGGTAATGACGTACTCATTGGTGTTGATATTGCAAGTGATCGCCCCGGCGCACAAGAAGTAGACTCACTATATGGCGGTAGCGGCGCGAATCTCTTTGTTCTGGGCGATCGCACTTGGATTGGCTACGACGATGGAATAAGCACCAGTGCAGGAACATCAGACTATGCCTACATTTACGACTTTAAAATTGGAACAGATGCCATTCAGCTTCAAGGCACATCCAGTGACTATCAGCTAACGTCAAACGGCTTTAGCACATACATCTATCTCGACAAAGAAGGCAGTGAGCCTAATGAGCTAATTGGTATTGTAGGCGGTGTCGTTGGGCTAGCGCTCTCCTCAAGCAGCTTTCGTTTTATCAGCAAAATCAACGCCAACAACGATGTGATTACCGGCACTTTTGACAACGACACTCTTTATGGAACCCCTGTAGACGACACGATACTGGGGCTATTAGGTGATGATATCCTTATAGGCGCTGACGGCAACGATATTTTAGAAGGTGATGCGGGACAAGACCGTCTGTTTGGCTATAGTGGCGCTGATACGCTCAAGGGCGGAGACGGTAACGATCTGCTCAACGGTGGCAGCGAAGACGACGCCCTCTACGGTGGAACAGGCAACGATACCCTCAACGGTGGCCCAACTGGTAACGACACCTTAATCGGTGGCGACGGTAACGACACCCTGTTTGGGCTTAGCGGTAACGACATCCTTCAAGGTGAAGCGGGCAACGATATTGTCAGTGGCGGCGATGGTGACGATACCCTTGAAGGCGGCAGCGGCACAGATCGCCTCTTTGGCTACGGCGGCAACGATACCCAAAGAGGTGGGGCTGATAACGACATTCTCAACGGTGGTGGCAACGACGATCAGCTCTTTGGCGATACTGGCGACGACATCCTCAATGGCGGTCAAAGCGGTAACGATACGCTCTTTGGTGGCGAGGGCAACGACACGCTCTATGGCTTGGATGGTAACGACTTTATCTATGGTGAAGACGGCAACGACGTTGTTGGTGCGGGTGCAGGTGATGACTATGTGGAAGGCGGTGCGGGCAACGACATCATTAGCGGACTAGGCGGCGTAGATACGCTACTAGGAGGAGCAGGCGCAGATCGTCTGCTGGGCTATGACGGTGACGATCTGCTGGAAGGGGAAGATGGCAACGACTTGCTCGATGGTGGCAATGGCAACGATAGACTCTATGGCGATGCAGGCGACGATAGGCTTAATGGTGGGCAGAGCGGTGCTGATAACCTGCATGGTGGCGATGGCAACGATACGCTGCTAGGACTCAGTGATAACGATGCGCTCTTTGGCGATAACGGCGACGACATTCTAAGTGGTGGCGACGGCGGCGATACGCTGCGTGGTGGAGAAGGTAGCGACTTCTTAGTTGGTGGCAACGGTGACGACAAACTGTATGGCGGCGTGGAGGGAACGGTCAGCGGCCTTGCAGCGATAGACACGCTAGACGGTGGCGCAGGCGCAGATCTCTACGTTATACGAGGAATGTACGACAGATTTGGTGACAGCGACTATGCGCTAATCAAAGGCTTTAATACCGCGAACGATGTTCTTGCTATAGGTAGCTCTTTCACAATTACAGATACATCAGGTGGCGTGCCTAGCGGCGCAGGCATTTACAGTGCAAGTAACGATCTACTCGCTATTCTTCAAGGCTACACGACGGCTAGTTTGAATGTGAATGCTGATTACTTTGCTTAGTTTTGTAGCAAGTACAAGCAAAAGATACTGCTGACTGCTGTATAGGTGATGCGATCGCACGCTTCAAATCCACACAAATCGCTTAATAGATAGCTGAAGTTAGTGGCATTTTCTTCAAGGTTATCTATTGAGCGATTTACTTACAAATATGTTCAAGATACTAAAAAGACAGCTCTTGTGGTAGCTGTCTATTTCCAGTCAGAAGTGTGACTTCAGAGGAGAAGCCATTGATCGATATCGACGTTGAAGCCTCTAAGCAGTGGGAGGCGCATGAGCCATCTTGATGTCATCAAGTTCAGCTTGAAATAGCGAGATGCCATTCTCAGCCCAACGCGCAATTTCGTCGAGTAGCGACTGAAGTGTAAAAGCCTCAAAGCGAGTATTGAGGGATGCCAATACGGTCATAATGACACCGCGCCGTTTTGCCCCGGCCTGCGTTTTGCTCGTGCGCCCGCCCTTTCTGACTTCTGCTTCGCGTCGGACATTACGCTCGCTGCGATTGTTCGTCGGCTCAACTTGAGGATGAATCACGAAGACGAACAAAGCCTTCAAGCTATTGACTAACTCATTTTGTAAGCGGATAAAGGTTTGTTCTGCAACAGGCATCGCGGCTTTGTCAATCGGAGTGCCTGCGCGGTTACACAGTCTTTGAATGCGAGCCTGTAAACGCTCAACTTTTTCAGCGCGTCCGGTGCTCAACCGTTGGTCTTTCTGCCAGCGGACGGCCTGCTGATAAATCCGGTACAACTCATCTAAAAAGCGCTTGTATTCATCTTCGGTGGGATGCTGAAGCATCAACTTGATGGCTTTACGCAACAGATGTGCCCAACAGAGTTGGTGCTCACTGAACAGCGATTGGTAAGCCCCGTAATCGTCGGTGACGCCAATGCCCTCAAACTTCTCACCCACAATCGCTTGCGCTTCGGCTTTGCCACGGCCAACCCCACAGCGAAACAACACATGCATCGCCGTCGAGAATGCCCAGGTGTAACAGCTATCTTTACCCACCCGCCAGCCGGTTTCATCTATGTAGAGCACCAGCTGATACGACAACAGTTCAGCGATGCTGTCATAGGCTTCCTGCCAGTCATTGCTCAGCTGACTCAACAGTGAATTAGCTTGCGACTTGCTCAACGCTAACCCCGTGAAAAATTCCACCACACCACAGGTATGGTCTAGCGATATCCCCACCCAATAGTGCAAGTAGGCCACGATTAATATCACTTCTAGGCCGTATTCACTCAACCGGTTGCGCACGCCTGGCAATGGCGGCACCCTCACTGTCTCGGGATGCGTGAAGAATCGGTAGCAGATGTATTGCGCTCGGCCCGCTTCGATGCGCCATACGTACTGATACCCTCGCGCCACGCACTCCGCTTTCGGCACGCCCGCTTCGTACACCTCTTCCGTCCGATCTACCCGCGCTAGCTTGGCTGATTGCGGGCGGCGACCGGTCGCGTCTTTGCCCCGTTTGCTTTTTCCTTGCCCTTTGTGTTTCTCAACGCTGTAATTCTCTGTAAACTTCGGCGGTTTCGACCCTTTCTTCGCGGCCTCCGACGACAGCCGTTCCTTTAATCCCTGGTTCTCAGCTTCTAACTCGGCTATCCGTTGAGCTTGCTGCTGAAGCTGCTGAGCCTGTTTTTCTAGGCGCTTACTTAGTTCCACTACCAGCGTTATCAGCTCTTCTGAGACCATCTATTTTGATATACACCGAGCGACTGCATGAATGCTCGAAAATCTATCATATTTTTTCCCTACTTGCCTCCTGCCTTAGGAAAAATAGACAGCTACCTCTTGTGATGTTTCTTATCAGAGTTTTAGTTTGAATCCACTGAAATCAAACGGTATCAAATGTATCAAAACTGTGACACTAGCTTATATCTTTCATGATGAATGTCTGGCAATCTGTTGCATACCAGAGAATTTGCAAATAATACACGCAGGCATCAGTATTTTGGCTAGTTACAAAAACAACATTGCAGAAACGTGCACGTATTTTTGCATTTTTATTCCGTAGAAAAATGTCTATTCATCTTTTATACTTCTGATATAGCCTCATTTGTTTGTCTCCTGAATTATTGCAGATAAGCGAAAGCAAGCTGATCTTTAATTTTACTATTGTCCTTTAAGTAGAATCAGCTTCTATCAATGACGCGAGTAAAAGTTAGAAGTTTTAGCATTCGCCGCTTTTACGAGCAGTGAATGTTCGATAGTTTTGTTGCACTTGCTTAAGCATAGAGAACAGAGTGCAATTCCTGAAAGCTATTTCTCTCTCCTTAAAATTCGGCTAAGCCACATATTCTCTAATCAGAAAGCTAGAAGCCGCCTGCTTAAGCGCGTAGACAGTTACAACGATTAGTGGCTAGAAAACAAGAGTGAGCTGTAGAGACTTATGGAAACGACCTTTAGGTTCATCTACCACCAAAACCTAATACTTACGCAATCATTGAACTGACTTATGGCTAGAATTGATGGAACACCAGGCAACGATACGCTCAATGAACAGATAGCTCTGACTCCATCTATGGATACGCGGGCAACGACACGCTCAACGGCAACGCAGGGAATGATCGTCTCTATGGCGGTGAAGGCAACGATACTCTGAATGGTGGTGCTGGCAACGACGACTTCTATGATGACATAGGTATAAATGTCTTTAACGGCGGCGGTGGTGATGATGATGTCACGCTAGACTACCAGTCATCGACAACTGGCATCATACTCAACTAGACAGCTACTGACAAGTCAGACTCGAAAGGCAATACCTTCACTAGTATCGAACGGTTCTTTGTTGAAGGTAGCGAGAGCGCCGATACGCTGATATCTCAGCGGTGTCCGGTTTCGGCACCACTGTAAAAGGACTGGGTGGGAACGACATTCTCAGCGGTGGAATTAGCTACGACAGTCTTTATGGCGGTGAGGGTAACGATACCCTAAATGGTAATGCAGGTGGCGATCGCCTCTATGGCGGTGAAGGCAACGATACTCTGAATGGTGGTGCTGGCAACGACGACTTTTATGATGTGAGCATAGGTGTAAATGTCTTTAACGGCGGCGGTGGTGATGATGCTGTCACGCTAGACTACCAGTCATCGACAACTGGCATCACACTCAACTACACAGCTACTGACAAGTCAGACTCGAAAGGTAATACCTTCACTAGTATCGAACGGTTCTTTGTTGAAGGTAGCGAGAGCGCCGATACGCTAGATATCTCAGCGGTGTCCGGTTTCGGCACCACTGTAAAAGGACTGGGTGGGAACGACATTCTCAGCGGTGGAACTAGCTACGACAGTCTTTATGGCGGTGAGGGTAACGATACCCTAAATGGTAATGCAGGTGGCGATCCCTCTATGGCGATGAAGGCAACGATACTCTGAATGGTGGCGATGGTAATGATGACTTCTATGACGATAGAGGGGCGAATGTTTTTAACGGTGGCGATGGTGATGATGATGTCACGCTAGACTACCAGTCATCGACAACTGGCATCACACTCAACTACACAGCTACTGACAAGTCAGACTCGAAAGGTAATACCTTCACTAGTATCGAACGGTTCTTTGTTGAAGGTAGCGAGAGCGCAGATACGCTAGATATCTCAGCGGTGTCCGGTTTCGGCACCACTATGGAAGGATTTAGTGGGAACGACATTCTCAGCGGTGGAACTAGCTACGACAGCCTCTACGGTGGTGATGGCAACGATACGTTAACCGGCAATGCAGGCGGTGATAGACTCTACGGCAATACAGGCGACGATATACTTATTGGCGTTAACGCTACTGCTATCAGACCAGGTGAAGGCGAAAGGGATGATATGTATGGTGGAAGCGGTGCTGATCGCTTTGTGCTAGGCGCTAGTACTTGGATTGGTTATGACGATGGCGATACCGACAGCGCAGGAAACTCTGACTACGCTGAAATTATGGACTTTGTATCTGGCGAAGATACTATTCAGATTCAAGGCAGTGCTAGCAACTATTCTTTAGTCATCAATGGCACTAACACCGACATCTATCTCAACAAGCCAGGCACTGAACCTAACGAGCGAATAGGCATTATCCGCAATGTCACTGGCCTTTCTCTCTCATCGTTAGACTTCATCTACGCAGCGCCAACAACAGGTGGCAACAATACCGTTACTGGCACAGACAACAACGATACGCTCTACGGCACGCCTGGGAAAGATACATCTTAGGACTTGGTGGCAACGATATCCTAATTGGCTTTGAGGAAGATGACATCCTCGATGGTGGCCCTGGTGAAGATCGCTTATTTGGCCAGGGTGATGCTGATACGCTCGAGGCGGCGATGGCAACGATACGCTCAACGGCGGTCGACGAAGATGACATCCTCTATGGCGAAGCAGGCAACGATGTTCTTAACGGTGGCGAAACAGGTAACGATACGCTGCTAGGCGGTGATGGTGACGACATCCTATATGGCCTCAGTGGTGACGATATCGTAGACGGACAGGCTGGTAACGACATTGTGACGGGTGGCGACGGCAACGATACGCTAGACGGCGGCACGGTGAAGATCGCGTGTTTGGCTACGGTGGCAACGATATCCAAAGAGGCGGTGCAGACAACGACATCCTCAACGGCGGCGGCGGTGACGACCAGCTCTTTGGCGATGATGGCAACGACATCCTAAACGGTGGTAACAGCGGCAACGATGTTCTCAGAGGTGGTAACGGGAACGACACGCTCTATGGCTTAGATGGCAACGACTTCATCTATGGCGAAGCGGGTAACGACATTGTTGGCGCAGGTGAAGGCGACGATACCGTAGAAGGTGGCGCTGGCAATGACATCATTAGCGGCCTAGGCGGTAGCGACACGCTGTATGGCAACGCAGGTGCAGACCGTTTGCTAGGTTACGACGACACCGACTTTCTGTACGGCGGTGAGGGCAACGACCTGCTGGATGGAGGTGCGAATGATGACTTCTTGTATGGTGAAGCAGGTGACGACAGACTCAACGGCGGTAACAGCGGTAACGATACACTATTCGGGGGTGCTGGTAATGACGTTCTACTCGGCCTTAACGGCAAACGACGCACTCAACGGCGGCGAAGGCAACGATACGCTCAGCGGCGGTGACGGCAACGACGCGCTGCGAGGTGAAGGCGGTAACGACTTCTTAGTTGGTGGCAACGGGAATGACGTGTTGATTGGCGGCGTGATAGGCACGGTAGAAATAGATACGCTAGACGGTGGGGCAGGTGCAGACACCTACGCTGTACAAAACTTCTACGGCGGCTTTGGCGATAGCGACTACGCTCTCATTAGAGGCTTCAATACCGCTCAAGATGTGATTGAACTAGGCAGTGGTTCTTACACACTGGCAAACACATCAGGCACGCTGCCAAGCGGTGCGGGTATCTACAGCGGCAGCGAGTTGTTGGCAGTCGTTGCAGGCTACAGCGCCAGCGATCTGAACATCAACGCTAGCTACTTCGTTAGATCTCTACTCACTAGAGACAAGCATCTAGCGGATCACTCGGGCATAAGCTAGACGCTGGTAACAAGAGCTGAGCGAAGTTGTTGTAATTTCGCTCAGCTCCTAAAAATATTACATCTGTTTATTCTTTAGAATTTTTCTTATGGCTACTGATACGCTCTTCGGCACTCATATGTTGTTCAATGGGCCTTCTCGTCTGACAGGCGCAGATGAAGCAACCACCCTGCGCAATCATATTGACGAGGCAATTAAACTGGGCGTCGATGTTATTCGCTATCCAGGTGACTGGAACCTGCTAGAGCCTAGCAAAGGTGCATGGAACACAGACTACATCAACGATACCCGTGCGGCTATTCAGTATGCTAAAGACAATGGCGTGCAGGTGATTATGCTATTTGCCCAAACGCCAGACTGGGCCAGACCGGGTACCGATCCTAACGATGTATGGCATCGCCCTGCTAATAACAATGACTACGCTAATGCAGTCTCTTACTTTTATAGTCAGCTGCTTGCCGTAGAAGACAATATTGTTGCTTGGGAAATTTGGAACGAACCTAATGTATTCGAGTTTTGGAGTAGCGCTGACGGGACTGCGCCTAGGACAGTTGATGGGAACGAATCGTTTGTTTTAATCAATACCTCGTTTGCCAGTGAATATGTAGCGATGCTCAATACTGCTTATGCTGCTCTCACAGCGTTGCAGATAATGCCAATAGAGACATTACCGTATTAGGCGGTTCAGTAAATACTGACTTTCAATATGTTCAGGCGATGCTTGATGCAGGAGCGCAGTTTGATGGGCTATCTGTGCACCCTTACACCCGGATAAATGACAACCAGGGCAATACTGAAGCAGAGACCATTCCTTGGGCACCAGATGCAACACTTGCAGAGCTAAATGCTAGCGATCGCCCCACGCTCAACAAGCTGTGGTCTTTTGAAGTAGGCATGAACGAACTTCGTGCGAGAGTTGATACAGATTTTTCGATCACTGAATTCGGATGGACACACGGTAATGGCTATCTTACTGGTTAATCTTTGCCCAAAATTGGGGCCATCTGCCTGCGGTATAACTCAGTGTTCTGAGACTCAACACAATAGCGGCTCCGGCATCCTTCCACTTCATGCCGGCCCCACCCAATCGGGCTTTAACAATAATCTTGCAGCCGGCTTCCGTCACCCCTGAGCCAATGGGTAAGTGCTGGGTGATCGCTGCGGCATAGTTCATTTGATGGACGTGATTGCGAAAGTAAGTAATCGCCGCTTGGAGGGCTTCACGATTGGTTTTGCCTAGCTTGCTATCATCCATCTCTAGCATCTCTGCCAGTATTCTGTGAGCCGCACCCTGGTCGTGCTTTAAGGCATGGCATTGTTCATCTAGCCAGGCTTCTCGTTTGCTAGGACTGCGCGGATAGCGACTTTTGGCCACGCCCTTGAGATATTGACAGGCATGGTAAAAGTCCAAGACTTGAGTATCGGTCAGCGGTTCGAGAAAGTCCCAGTTCTCTGAAGCCCCGTCGGCGAGCCCTTGATAATGAGCCTCTGGAAACAGGTTGCGAACATGTTCAATCTCGCGAGTCATCCGCTTGAAGAAGGTCTCTTTGCCGTACTCAGGGCTCGCACCGATGTAGGTCGTATGCTGTCGTTCTCCTTGGGCATCAACCAAGCTGATGGTGCCGACCATCGCTTCTCGGTAATGGTCTTCGCACATCAGCATACAGGTGCCATCGACCCCGATACTGACCGTGGCAATCGGCTCTGAGAGGGTCGGGGTTTGATAATGCCAGCTTTCTTCTTGGGCGAGGGCAATACTGCCCACCGTTTCTGCCAAGGTCTGAACAAATGAGCGGGGCACCTGACGCCCATGGTTTTCTCGCAGGTCATTCACCACCCGAGGCCCACTCATTTCTGCATACTTATGGCTAATCTGTTTGGCAAATCGCGGTGTGGAGGTTACGATAATGCGTCCGTCTACTTCTAGCGGGCAAATGGTTGCGCCCCCTTGACTACTTTGATACACATGTCGCGCTATCGAGACTTTTCCATAGGGACTTTGATAGCTTTTCGGCTGTCGCCCTTTGCTGGTGTAAACTACGCCGCCGACCGCTAAGGGTGCGCCATCTGTGTCGAATTGTTCTAACGCTTTACCACTGGCCAGCACGCCCGCTGCGTTCAAGTGAGTTTGAATGCTCTCTTCGCTCGCCAGCATAGACCCCTCAAACGGTATCGTGATTTGGATAGTAACTGAATTCACATCACTCTCTACGATAGTTGCACTCATAAATCCTACACCTACCTTCTGGTAAACGAATGCCGAACTATAACACCAATTTATAATCACATCAAGATTAGGTCACACCCGAGGCTCAGGTTGTAGACTACATGGAAATAGCTTTACAGCTTATCCAGGGCTGGGATGATGTGCGCGCCGCAACGGCCTACAGACTATTCGACGATGGGAGTGATACCAATGGCGACGGCAACATTGAAGGCAGCGAAGTTACCGGAAGGTTCGGCTTACTCACAACGACGGCACCTTGCGCGATGCTGGCGTGCTGCTCAAACAATACGCTGACTTGGTTGGCGGCACCGGAGGCATTATCAACGGCACCTCAAGCAACGATATTTTGACTGGCAGCGCGGGCAACGATGAACTGTACGGACTAGCAGGCAATGACATCCTCAAAGGGCTGGGCGGCAATGACTTCTATTTAGGCGGCGCAGGCGCAGATACCTATGTTTACAGCGGTGGACAGGACTTTGTTGGCGATTTTGAGCTGAATGCTGATAAAGTTGATGTTTCTGCCTTAGGACTTAGTTCTTTTGCGCAGGTGCAGCCGCTACTTCAGCAGTGGAGCACCAATGCAACTGTTGTTGTTGATGGAAATCGCTGGATTTCTCTAGAAAGCATCAACATCAACAACCTCAATGCCACTCATTTCAAATTTGCTTCTTCATCTAATCCCAACATTACAGGTACGCCTAACAACGACACCCTGTACGGCACGCCCGGTAATGACAACGTATTAGGCCTAGCGGGCGACGATACGCTGGTTGGGTTTGATGGTGCTGACTCATTAGATGGCGGAATTGGAGCAGATAAGCTATTTGGGCAGGGTGATCGCGATACGCTTCGCGGTGGTGACAACAACGACCTGCTCAACGGCGGCGCAGGTGATGACATTCTGTATGGTGACGCTGGCGATGACATTCTCAACGGTGGTGAGAGCGGCAACGATACCCTAGTAGGCGGTGATGGCAACGATACGCTCTATGGCCTTAGTGGTAATGACATTCTTAGCGGTCAGGCCGGTAATGACATTATCACGGGCGGTGATGGCAACGACTCGCTAGACGGTGGTGCAGGGGAAGATCGGCTGTTTGGCTACGGCGGTAATGATACCCAAAGAGGGGGCGCAGACAACGACATCCTTAATGGCGGTGACGGAGACGATACACTCTTTGGAGATGCTGGCAACGACAAGCTGAACGGCGGTCAGCTCGGTAACGATACGCTGAGAGGCGGCATTGGCAACGATATTCTCTACGGCCTAGATGGGAGCGACTTTCTGTATGGGGAAGCGGGCAACGACATTATTGGTGCGGGGATCGGTAACGATGTGCTAGAAGGCGGTGCGGGAGACGATATCCTGAGCGGCTTGGATGGTGATGATTTGTTAGACGGGGGGGCGGGCAACGATCGGCTGTTTGGCTATGGCAACATCGATATTCTTTACGGCGGCGGCGGCAACGACTTGCTCAACGGTGGTCGAGAAGATGACACCCTGTATGGCGATGCGGGTAACGATACGCTCAACGGCGGAGAAAGCGGCAATGATACGCTCTACGGTGGCGCTGGCACAGATGTTCTCCTGGGTTTGAACGGCAATGACTTTTTGGATGGCGATGCGGGTAACGATACGCTTAGCGGCGGTGATGGCAGCGACTCGCTGACGGGCGGATCTGGCCGAGACTTTTTAGTGGGTGGTGCGGGTAATGATGTGCTGATCGGGGGTGTGCTAGATAGTGGCGATACGGTGGCGGCAGTTGATACGCTTGATGGTGGTAGCGGTGGGGATGCGTATGTTGTGCAGTATATGTATGGCGAATTTGGCAATAGCGACTATGCGCTAATTAAGGGCTTTAATACGGCTCAAGATGTGATTGAGCTGGGGAATGACAACTATGCGATTGCGGCTACCACTGGCGCTCTGCCTCGTGGAGCAGGTATTTATAGCAGCGGTGGCGATCTGTTGGCAATTGTTGAAGGTTACAACAGCCTGAATATAGGCGCTAGCTACTTTGCTTATAGCTATGCGTAGAGGCTGGTAGCGTAGCTAAAAAGCGGACTCAGAGCCATAACCAGAAGCTTTAGGGCTCTGAGTGAAAAAATCATTGTGGTGGGCTAAACTAAACTTTTTGTAGCTGACGGGGCGATCGCCTACGAATTTTTTTAAAGCGCTCGCCGAGCTGCTCAGCCAGTCCTTTTAAGCCGGGTTCTCGCTTGGCGGCGGCTTTTACATAGTCGTAAATGCTTAGGCTGTTGGTCATGGCCTCGCTGCCGACGGCTAGCAGGGTATCGTCTACCTGCTCGTTGAGCTGTCTGAGCAGAGTTTGCACTTCTAGTAAGTCTCGCGAAAGCTGATAGTCGCGGCTAAGGCTAGCGACATCGAAGCTGCTGGGTAAAATTTCTGGATTGGACTGTGCGGCTGAAAGACTGTTGGTGACGAAGGCCAAACTCTTGTCTCCCATTTTTAAAAAGCGGCGTCGCTCCTGAACGGATAGATGAATCAAAAAGGGCATTTTGGTTTGTACGGCTTTGAGTGAGGTTTTGATGGTGTCTAAGTCTTTGGGCTGTAGTTCGGCGTTGACGTTTTTAGCAGGCATGGTGGATGTCCCTCGTAGTTTAAATAGATAGGATATGGATAACAACAAGAAATGATGAAGCTGTTTATCTTAGCTTTAAGCTTCCCAGGAGAAATCGCTGTCTTTCATATCAAGAAAAAGCGAGATATTTGTGAGCAAGGCATTTTGAATATTGAGTGCTTTGGATACTGACATTGGGCTTTTAAGCTATTCTAAAGCCATTAGGTTTTACCAAGAAAAGTAAGCCCATGATTGCCTCTTCTCACTATTTTTCGCCTGATGAATACCTTCAGCTAGAGGCTGAAAGTGCTGTCAAACATGAGTACATTGATGGCGAAGTGTATGCAATGGCTGACGCTAATGATGCTCATGTGACGATTGCGGGCAATCTGTTTGCCTTGCTTCGTAATCATGTGCGTGGGACGAGCTGTCGGGCCTATATTTCTGATATGAAAGCTCGCATTGATGCTCGAAACCGCTCTTATTATCCTGATGTGATGGTGACATGTGACGTTCGCGATCAGGAAGCTTCGGACTATAAGCGCTTTCCTAAGCTAGTGATAGAGGTGCTTTCTCAATCGACCGAGGCGTTTGATCGAGGCGATAAGTTTATTGACTATCAGCTGTTAGAGAGCCTAGAAGAGTATGTGTTAATCAATACTCGCTGTCAGAGGGTAGAGTGCTTTCGTCGTAATACGGCAGGGCTTTGGGTGCTGCAATCTTATGTGCCAAAGATGAAAGATTTTACGCTACAGAGCATTGACTTCACGGATACGTTTTTGGCTCTTTATGAAGATGTAGTGTTTAAGCGTGACTTAGCTCAATGAATACTGACGAGGTTGTGGGAGCTAAGCCGCGATTTTTTATCAGCTCGGCGCGAAAATAAAAATATGGTGACTCGTCAACCCATTCTAAGCAGAGATACCGTCAAAGCCCTGTTAGCTTTAACTAAAATCCGCTGCAAAGCATCTGATCATGCACTCCGTCCTTCTATTTCTCTGAATGCTGTTTATCGACTAAATCAGATGCTGCCTAGTACGGAAACGCTTAAATCGCTTCTATCGTCTGGGTTACGCTACGTCGTTGTAGGCGGCATGGCATCGGCGCATTATCAGCCTGCTAGATTCACCGAAGATGTTGCTCTGATGGTGTTAGCTGAGGACGCTATTACTGTGGAGAAATCTCTGCGACGTGACGGATGGACTCGGCTAGGTGTTGTTAGTTTTGGGGGAAGTAGCTGGCAATCTGATAAGGGTGAACTGATAGACCTCCTTCATGCTCCAGATCAAGCTTGGGTTACAGCGGCGCTGGATTCTCCTATCAAAACATCAGCCAGTTTACAAATTATTGACCTGCCGTATCTTATTATCCTTAAGCTGTCAGCTACTCGCGCTGTCGATATTAGCGATATTGTTGGAATGCTACAGCATGCTAACAACGCTGAGAAACAGCGTGTTCGTCAGGCGATTGAAAGATGCCGACATGATTTGTTAGAAGACTTTGATCAGTTTAGGGCGATCGCTCAACTGAGCTGAAAGCTATTTTGCCTTCAGGCTTCTTGATTGTATCGGAATGCTTGGCTTCAAAGGCTAATCAGCAGGTCGGAGAGTTAAAGTTTGAGCGGACTACAGAAACTTAGGAAAAAATCGCAGCTTATCTGATTCGCTTCTTGTACTGCTGGGTTAGTACAGAGCGTAGTATGACTGCTCATTTTGTACTGAATGCATGGTACAGAATACGTTACCGTAGCTGGTTCAGACTCACTCGACAGTATGCGTCACTCTACTGAGTATGATTTGTACTATCCATTCAGTACAAATTGCGATCACGTGGGTGATTGATACTTATCGCTGTACTTAATCTACTCACGTCTGTAATGGCGATTTGCTTAGAATGATCGCTTTACGATGGGAACATCAAATTTTTGGTAGTGCATTTTAGTAGAGGATAGAGAAGATATCAGAACAATGCTCTTCGGCCATTCTTTCTTTGATGAGGCGTCTGATGAAGTGCCTATAAGGATGGTGTTAAGCGAGTAACTCAATAAAGCGTGCTTAACGATAGCACTCGTAGATGAAGCATTTTTTAGGAGCGATCGCGATTTCCTATACGGCGATGCAGGCAACGATATCCTCAGTGGCGGGACTGGCGCTGAGGAGCTTCGCGGTGGCGATCTCCTCGCAGTGTTAGAAGGCTATGGTGCGGGTAGTTTGAATCTTAGTGCTAGCTACTTTGCATACAGCTATGCATAACTATAGGATTAGCGTCGAGCAGAGCGTTTAGGCTGACGACATATACACAAAGTTAAGCTCTGCACAACTGTTTTGTTGCGATTGTGGAATGGCGCTATCTTAGGACTTATCGGAACTTATCGAGACTTTCGGTAAGAAGATGAAGCTTAATGGTCTCAACCTTCTGAAACGCTTTGTCTGCGGTGATGAGAATCGATGAGCTTTGAATAGCACTAGCTGCAATGATGGCATCTGGCAGCTTGAGTCGATATTGTTTGCGAATTTCTATAATTTTATCTATCAGCAGTGGCTGTTTGCTTGAGAGGTCTATGACGTTCACCCGCTGCACAAACTGTTTGAATAAGTCCTGATCGTTTTGACTCAATCCACTAAAGGCTAAGAATTCTAATTGGCTGATGATAGAAATGCCGAGCCAGTCGGCCTCTTGTACTACGTCGAAAATATCTTGATTATCGGCCAATAGAAAAATAATGGCGTTGGTATCAAGTAGATAGCGCTTACCACTCATCTCTTAAGGCTCGTTGAGTTTGGAGGGCATTTCCTTTCCACTCTAGCTGACCGGCTAGATCAGAAAAGTCGTATTTTTTTTTAGTGGGTTGAGTGTCAGATTCAGGTGGAGAGGATAATGTCTGCTGAAGTACTTCTAAGAGACTAACAACTTGCTGCAATATTTCAGCAGGCATCTGGTCAAGTAATTTTTGTGCTTGCTGCTGGAGGTCTGGGGAGGTGTCCATGAGGATGGTGTTGAGAGGGTAACTCAATAAAGCGTGCTTAATGATAGCACTCATGGATAAAGCGTTTTCTAGAAGCGATCGCGATTTCCTGTACGGCGATGCAGGCAACGATATCCTCAGTGGCGGGACTGGCGCTGATGAGCTTCGCGGTGGCGATCTCCTCGCAGTGTTAGAAGGCTATGGTGCGGGTAGTTTGAATCTTGGTGCTAGCTACTTTGCATACAGATACGCATAACCATAGGATTAGCGTCGAGCAGAGCGTTTAGGCTGACGACGTAGACACAAAAATTAAGCTGCGACAGCATTGGGCATCCGTACTTCAATACTTTCGGCCGCGCAGGCCGCAAGATAGTCATCAACGGCATAGACAAAGTTAGCAGCTAGTTCTCCAGCATCAGAGCCCCCAAAAGTGAGAAAGTCGTCCTCATCAGGAAAGTTGACTACGGCCTGTAAGCTCCCATCTACTAAAGAGCGTTCAACAGTTGCTGTTAGTCCTTTGTAAGTGCTGTGAAAAGGTACGCTCTCCCAGCGATCGGTAGTTTTAGAGCGATTGTTAGTCATCGGCTATCTCCCTGTTTTGATGACGTTGTTTGCTCGCAGCAGTTGCTTAAACGATCTAGCTACGTTGCTACCCAGCTCTTGCTTTGGGCTGTGCCAGGGAATCGAGTACGGACGCTTCTGATTAGGCACCCGATAGAGCCGATGAGCACCTTTGCCTCGTCTCATTGGACTTGTCTGTTAGCTTTATGGACATTACCCTATACCTACCGATACTTATGATATCGCGGTTGTGGCCGCTATCGGTCAAGGACATTTCCTTTCCACTCTAGCTGACCAGCTAGGTCAGAAAAGTCGTAGTTTTTTTGGGTGGGTTGAGTGTCAGATTCAGATGGAGTAGATGGTGTCTGCTGAAGCGCTTCTATGTGATTAACAACTTGCCGCAATATTTCAGCAGGCATCTGGTCGAGTAGGTTTTGTGCTTACTGCTGGAGGTCTGATGAGATGTCTATGGGGGTAGTGTTGAGAGGGTAGCTCTATAAAGTGTGCTTAATGTCCGGCTAGCGATAGCTTCTCTAGCAGCAGCAAATCAACCAGCCTGAAGGTGTTCTTGTCCTTCGGCTTTTACTGCGGGTCTTCCACAAACTGTCTGCCACAGTCGCGGCACGTATAGCTCTGTTTGCCACGCCGTGTTGTGCCGTTCTTCGAGATATTGTGAGAGCCATAGGTTGGGCAGGTCATTTCTGATCAAACTGGCATCGCATCACCATAGAACTACAGTTACGTTATGTTTTTCTCTATCATCTACTTTATTGCATTACCGATGGAGCTGTTTATAGGCTCTTGAGGTGGGTAGTTCTCTCAGTGTTGCCTATCGAGCGATCTGCGGTAGCGATCACTCTTTCAACACTATTTGTCTGAACTTCAGTAAACCGCTACACGTCAATATTCTGCTACTATTTTACTTATTGATCTTTCAGAAGAATCACTATGAGCGGAGATCCTATGAGAAAAGGTGGTATACCTGGGTTTAGCGACCCGATCCCCCCAAATCGTGGTAGAGGAAGCATTAATACTGGTAAGAAGTATTTAGGTTTTATTGAAAGCCTGACAGCGCGAATTCTCTTTGTAAGCCTCTGCATGGTTCCCTACTTGGGATTTGGCATATATCTATTCTTACAGGGATTGAAGGTTCAGGCAATCATACTACTAGCTATACCACTGGTACTGTTTTTAGTATTTTGGTTCTTGATAAAGAAGCTAGATACATAACGAGATAATAGAACGTCAAACTTCAGCGATATTTTCCCTCAATTATATCTATCCTGGCTGCCTCGCATCACAGACTTGTTTCACCCTGCTCTAAGTTCTTCTCTAAGTAGCCTTTGCCTACCCAAACAATTTGGAGAGATCATTGGCTGATTCGTTCAGCGCAATAACCGCCCCTAACCGCTCTGACATGTTAGCTTCAGTGACCACTACGCCAGTCAAGAAACCTTGAGCCGACTACGATATCTCGTTTTCGGCCTTTAGCTTTTTTACCGCCATCATAGCCATATACATTTCCCTTTTTTTATATGTTGAGGAGCGTGATGCGACTGCTGCGATACCACTCCGCAAAAATGCCAAGATTTAATTTCACGGTAACCGCAAAGGGCCAGCGCATCCTCGCGATAAGAACCTCAGATGCACTCGGACAGTAGAATGCTCGGCTTAGAAAGAGTAGATTGACTACCGCCGTCGCTCGCTAAGCGAAACTGGGACGCATCGACTCAAAACCATTTTCACGGGCGAGACGTATGCGAGGCAGTTGGAAACGCAAACGGCCAAGCTAATGATTGAATGCAAGGCGCTTGACAAACTAACTCAGCTATAAATTCCTGACAGCTATCCGGTTGAGGCCTAAAGAATAGTCGCAGTAGAGAGTCTCTTCCTCACCGCTGATTCGCACAATAAAGCCGCTATAAGCTATCTACTTGCCGGTCGGAGAATGCATTCTTGAGCATAGCAAAAACTAGATTCGATCTAGTAAAGAAGAAAAATAAACTTTCAGACTCCGTTACTGGATCAGGAACAACTACGCTTAGTTTCAGAATATTGACGGGCAAAGCCTCTTTAAGCATAGTCACGATATCATTCCCATATATTCGGAAATGACCGTGTTTTGCAAAGTCAGGAAAGCCCCAATCCTTTGTAGTTCTGTACTCCAGTGGCGATGGTACTGAAAGTTGAAAAAACCCTTCAAGAGATGTTACTCTCATCATTTCTTGAACAGCCTTCCGATCATTCTCTACGTGTTCAAGGACATGATTACATATCACTATATTGTATGATTCTTCAGCACGATCAATATTCTGAATGTCTAGTGAATTAAAGCCTTCATAGATAGAAAGCTCATGAGAATCAAACCAAAGAGGGTCAATCGCTTTGTCACTAGAGATCTGTAGCGCTGATAGTGATGAAAAGGGGATTCGTTCGTTTAGAACCGTATACAACTCTCGCAAGGAGCGATGTCTCTCCAAAGAATTACAGTTTGAACATGCTGGGGGCTTTCCATTTTTTCCTGTTCGGCCTTTAGGGCCAAATCGAAAATCTTCTTTTTCACAGATATTGCAAGTAGGCATTGTTTTCAAAGATGGTAATAGACTAAACTCTACGTAAATGATTCGCAAAAACTGAAAATACTGAATCTAAAACTTCTACAGGTAGGTGACTGAGATTTGAGTTATCAGAAACATCGCTATATCTAGAAAAATCACGAGAAAATTTCATCTGCTCTCTAAACCATTTGCTAAACAGCTTCTGATTAGAGTGAGCGAATACGTTCAGGAACTTTCTCGCATTTTTCTCTGTTGGCATTATAGGCGGGCCTGGGAACTGCTTATTTAATTCAAGCAAAAGCATTCTTCGAGTTTTATTAATTCTGTGTCTAACTTTGCGATCTGTTTGAGCTTGAATTTTTCTATTAAACAAGAAAGTTACGTTCTGCGCGATCGAAGACAATGATTCATTCGCTGGCTCTGATTTTATTAAGTCCCAGTTCAAATCAATCATACCTGAAGAATAAGCAAAATCGCTCAGCAAGTCTTTGTTTAAAAGATGCTCTCGCTCAAAAATTCTAGGTACAAGATTTTCCTGTCCAAATACATTCGACCACTTTTCTAACAATAGATAATAGTTATAGTAATGGTTGTCTTCAGTAATATTTTTTGGGAAAATAGATTCTCTATAGCCTCCAGTTCTGCACAGTGTGCTGTATAGACTTACCGCAACTTGATCTTGACGCCTAAGATAGACCAGTACTTTAATTTCAGAGAATCGTTTCTTGAGCAGCGCAAATAATCTCTCGATCTCTTCCCTTGTTTCAAGTCTCGAATGAAAATGCTCAGAGGATATGATAACAGATTTATCATCTGTAATGCTTTCAATCTCCTGGGAAAACCTATGTTTGAACTGATTCATCCAGTCGAGACGAGCAGGATAAGAGGTCAACTCTAGCTTGTGAGCATGCTTGTCAACCCTATGAGGGTTCATACAGTATGTGACTAAATCTCTATGATTCCGCTCTCCAGGAGATTTAAGAAAGACTATTCCCTTAGAATAGAGCTTCTCTCTGTTAATATGTAGAAACTCTTGTATTGTTGTTGTCCCCGTCTTCTCAGTTCCAATATGAATCAATACACGTCTCATCATTCCTCTCATCTACTAGTTGAAACGTTTCCTTATTGATATACTATCTTAAAGATACTTCACCATGCACTGATGAATATGCTCATGGATAAGAATTAAAATCTATAAGAGAACTTGTCAAAGTCAGAAGAATAAGATCTTTCCACTATATTCTTCGCTTCATCAGTGTAGTAGTCTCTATAACTGCACGGCTTACCATCAGTCTTGTTGACTATAGGAATTTTCCCCGCGTATGGAATATCATACTCTTTCAGAAGGGTTCTAAACTCATCTTCTAGATTTTCAAATTTAATTACCCTATCAGCATAGTGAAGAAATTTTCCGTTCATATGTCTATCAACGTCATCATCAGCTAGGCTGCTGTAGTTTTCAATAATCCATTCGCTAAAGCTATGATCTTTAATGAACATCATATCTTCAACAAAGCCTGGTTTTTTATGGATAAACGAATCCGGATCGTCTAGTAAAGCTACGTACGTCTTGCGTTTCTTGAACCAGGCAGAATATAAAGAATCAAAAGGATTCCTAACCGTAACAAACGTTAAAAAATCTTTAACCGTTTTTTTAGGTAGTATTTTATGATCTATAAGCTCTGAGAATGTCGAGTGCTTTCTATCAACCGCAATAAAACCCTTTTCGTTTATGAGATCTTTTTCAGGAATCCATTCGGCTTCGAACTTTTTTATTAGGTAGTCTGCCGTCGCTGTGCTAGCGGTTCTTGGTGCTAAAGAATAGATAAATTTGTATTTACGTGAGATAACAGCCATAGAACTCAGGTTTCTCCATATCAAATGATAACTACATGTAGCTAGAACTCTTTTCAGTTAGACGTAAGTATAGAATCTAAACGAAGTTAAATCAAGTATAAAAATACTTTGAGTTAAAGATTTTAGAGTCGGGAGTATAGACGATTGAAGAGTTCATATGAGTCCTAATTTCTTTAGAAATAGCGTCAAACCAAGAAGTATCTCCTAGTCCTGCTAATTCGTTAAGGTCAATCTTTTGAAATAGCATGGACTTAAAAAGCGTACAGGTAGGGCTCGCTCGCTCTACGCTTGAAAGTGATAGGTGCTCATCAAATGCGGGATTCACAAGCTGATTAGACGTAGCATCAAGAGCAATGTCAATATCGTTAGGAGCCTGAGCATATGGCACCGCTAGTAGTGCATCTCGGCAGCTAGGCTGCACGATATTTCTCGGCATGGCAGCAACCACGTCTTCTCTACTCACGGCCTTTCTTAAAGCAGAAAGCCACCCCCGAGACACTATCGCATCAGCAGTCATTAAAACAGTTACTTTAGAGAGTTCAATATCCTTAGTACTTTTTAAAAGCATCTGCGATATCTTTGTTTCAGTAGTTTTAACGCACTCGATTTCTTTGTGATAATTAGGAGGGCTAGCAAAACAGTCATTTAATCTAGAATCTTCATCTAAGAAAATAGTAACTTTTACTAGCTCATCTTGAATAGTTTCGAGTAACGAGTCAATACACAGACGTATACATTCTGTCGAATATTGGCAAGCATTAATGATAATAATGTCCTTGTGAAGCATGTCTATTCTCTGAAGAAGTATCTTTAGTTCTATAAACCCATCAGGATTTTTCTCATTTTTGAGGCATTGTCTTGATAGTTTTCCACTCTAGTAATTTGATTTTCACACAATCCCATAAAGTAGTTCGCAAGAATGGCAGGTACAAACTTTGGCCTAAAATGTTCTGTATACCTAACAATGAGTTCCCAATCAACAAGCCTTCTCATGTCCTCTTTAAACCCGCCTAGCTCCTCGTAAGCCTGCCGCCTGTGTATAAACACATTCAAGTCAATATAGTTTCGATTTTCAATGAGTGACTTATTAAAGTACCCGAGGCGCTTAGAAACAACTTCCATAGAATTCTTGAGAGTTGTATTACCTTGATAGTATTGCCATATTCGATCTCCACAATATGCGGTACTGAACTCCACATTCTCTTGCATTACGCCTGCCATAATACTTAAAAAATCACTGTCCCAAGTGTTGTCAGAATCAAGATAAGCAACAAGTTCTCCCTTAGCTTCAGCGAGGCCTGCATTACGAGCCCTTGAGACGCCTTCATTATTATCCAGCGTGATTAGATGAACCGTTCTATTTCTTTGTTCGTTTATGAACGAACAAACTGCTTCTTTCGTACCGTCACTGCTGCCATCATCAATTACAATTAACTCCCAATTTCTATAAGATTGAGACACTACAGATTTCATTGCACTGATAATCGTCAATTCTCTATTAAATGCTGGCATAATTATCGAAACTCTAGCGTCTTGAGAAGCTGCCGCAAATTTCTTTTGAAGATCTTGCCGAAGCTCTAAAAGATACTTCCAGCAGCTAGAATCTCGGTTTTTAGAATGTACCATTGAAACTTCCCGATGATGATGTAACCAGCACCATAAGTCTTCATTATTATCGTCAATTGAGAGCATTGGGAAGTTGTCAACTGACATTAGAACGTGCCTTTTTGACAAGATAGTTTTCTCACCTAGTACTCTCAGAGCTAACAGATGCTTATCGCCGTCACAGTATTGTAGCGGAATAGGAGTGCTGAAACCCGCAAGAGATGTTTTGAATCCCGCTTTTCTCGAATCCTTTCTTTCTATGTCACAAAGCGTTGTTGCAATAACAGAATCACCATCTAGTATTTCTACAGTTAAGATGCTAGTACTGTTGTGAACGTCTAGAGCCCATCCTTTGACCTTTCTATCTTTAATTCCATCAATTCGACCTTTGTATTGTGGAGCTTTTGGCTCAAAGCAAAAAGTGTTGGAAACCTCGCAAGGAAGTTCAAACACATCGTCGACAAAGACTTCAACAATATGGACTTTTCCATCGAACAATCGATCAGGAGTAGATAGAGAAAATCCGTAACAGCCATCCCCAAGCCCCTTCTTATCAAGAGTTTCTGTATATATATCAGAAACCGTGACGACCTCTATCTCATTATCTATCTTGATTTGAGCTTTAACTCGTTCAATAGGCTGCCTGATGTTTCTGGCCCATCCAGAAATGTTAGTTTTGTCTACTCTTGTTAGAGCGCCCTCATAGACAGGCCCGTCATAGTCGGGTAGTGCACCATTGCTATCGCTCGCTAGTACCTGAGACAGATCCACTTTACCCACGACACCTGCTAGTCCGTGTTCTATAGCCTTTTCTGATAAAGCTTCAAAGTATGGATATTGCGTTGAAGAAGCCTTTTTAACTTTCAATAGCCAAGGTTCAATAAATCTATCTCTAATATTTCTTTCCAACAGCTTTTGATCGTTCAGAAAGAACTTAGCCATAAACAGCACTGAACTACGAATATAGTAGTAGAAGTAATAATTTGTTGGGAGAGATCCGCTTTGCGACCTTTTAGAATGGTATATTCGGCTAGATGGGACAACAGCTAATTTATGACCAGCCCTTCTTGCTGACAAGCACCAATCGGTTTCTTCAAAATATAAAAAATATCGTTCTGGGATGAGTCCGATCTCCTCAAGTAAGTCACTCCGAAAAAAGACACTAGCTCCCGTAATATAATCTACTTCATAGATGTCAATAGGCAATATATCTTCTGTTAGCCCACCATACATATGAAAGACTTCGATACTGCTTTCCTGCTGGTTGATACTACCACCGCCAAACCAGACAGTATCTGGCCGGTGGCCCCAGAGAATAACAGAGCCATAGAGACTAATGTCGGGACGTTCAGATGCAGCAAGCAGTAGTTGCTCTAGCGAATCTTTCTTGACGAAAGTATCAGGGTTAAGAATCCAGAAAAATTCAAAATCTTTCTCTCTCGCATACTGCAAGCCAAAGTTGTTTCCCGCAGCATATCCTACATTTTCAGGCGATTGAATTATTGTATGCTTATGAAACCTTTCAACTAAATCACTAAAGTAGATGCCTGGATATCTATTGTCCACGATGACTATTTCAAAATCATCTACGATAGATTCTTCCAAGGAGTCTATTAGTTTTTCAGTATCATTGAGGCTTTGATAGTTAAGGATAATAACTGCAACTTTCGCACTTTTATGAGTAAGCCTGAGCGAATCCCATAGCTTACATCTTACAGTTCCAGTCTCTGTTTCAAAATCTTTGTATTTTTCAGTAGCTGTCAGATCTTCTAATATTCTTTTAGCTGACCCATCCCAACTGAAGTCGCGAGCACGTTCTAAAGAAGAATCAAACAGTATTCTTCTATCACTTATACTGGTTTCTGCGTATTTAAACATTGCCTTAGTTAAGGCATCTATATCGCCAGTTTCATATAAAAAACCATTCTCACTCTCAACAATTATCTCCTCAATCATTCCTACCCGAGGAGCTATGACAGGACGACCAAAAGACAACGCATTTAGGACTGATCCAGAAGTGAGGATTTTTTTATATGGCAAAACAACAACATCTGTGGTGTTAAAAAACCATTGTAGATCTTTGTCTTTTACTGCTCCTTCGTAAACATGTACGTTTCTCAGCAGCTTTGCTCTTGCTGCTACATATCCCAGCTTTGTAGGATATACAGGTTTTCCTGCAATCAAAAGATGCGCATTTTCGTATCTTCCTCTTACCTGAGAAAAAGCGCTAAAGAGATCTTCTAGTCCTTTGTATGGGCGTATCTGGCCTAAGAACATGAAAACAATGTCGTGCTCCTTGAAGCCAAACCTTTTTCTGGCAGTAGTGCGATCAACATAGTTCACGCTAACCGCGATATAATTTCCATGATGAATCACATGTACTTTTTCTCTCGGAAGATCGAATTCTTTTTCAATTTCAGGAATAGATCTATTGGAGTGAACGTGAATCTTACTAGCTAGAGCGCAAATAGACTTTCGCAGGCTTATCTCTTCTTCAAGAAAAGTAGGATTGTGGGGAGTTGTATTATGGATAGTCCAAATTATAATACCTCCTTCAAGTACAAATTTAAGAAGATTAGATTCAAATTGCTTTCTTAAATATCTTGCATCTTCTATTGATTTAGCTCTTGCGAGAATAGGAGATGTCCAATGCAAGTGAAAAATCACCTTTCCACTGCCTGCTCGCGACTTTTCTAAAGCATCTTTAATAGAGCCAGATCTCAGTTCAATACCTTCTGGCAAGTCTGAGTAAAGTAAGTCCTGGTATGGATTTGTTTCCCGATAATCAGGATATAGAAATACTGTTGCATTTCCAAGATCTGAAATATTCGATGCATGTACTTTTTTTAAAGCTTTATAAAGAGAGTAAATATCTTCAACTTGATTGTAATGGCTAGCTCTATCGTTAATGTTTGACATCAAGGTTTTAGACCCTAGATGATTTGGCATCAACAAAAGCGAACGACGACATGACTCAGAAGCAGATTCTAACTGACCTCGATCATGTAAGACTTCCGCTAGGTGATAATGTCCCCAACCAATATTTGGATTGAGGAAAGTTGCCTTTTCAAGCACAGCGATAGATTCTCTATGTCTATCTAACTTCGCGAGCAAACGCCCAAGATTGATATGAACCCAACAATTGTTTGGCTCAATCTCAATAGCCCTTTGGTACGCCTCCATCGAACGTTGCCATTCTTGGCGCCTGAAGAAGTAGCCACCCGCTTGACGCTGAATATTAAAGTCGTTGGGGTGTCCTTTCTCAAAATCCGTCTGCTTAGCAAAGATGTATGCGTAACATTTGTCTGCTTCACTTTGTTTGCCGAGTCGCTCTAGGGTAACTGCCTTTTTGTGATTTAATAGCAATACTTCAGGCATGAATGGCAAAGCTTTGCTGAAAGCCTCGCTTGCTTCTTTCCATCGTCCTAAACGCATCAATATATCACCCATAAGCACATACGTATCCCAGTCTTCCGGGTTAATCGATAGCGCAGAGAGGCACTGAGCTAAAGCATCCTTCCAAAGGCCAGCTTCTTGATGCTGTTCGGCTTTTCTCTTGTGGCTATCAAATTCTGGTGACAAACTTGTCTTTATCGTATTATCCATCTGTTGACTCATATCCCTAATCAAGCCTCTGACATAGCTACATACATTCTTAAAGAGAATCTTATTCTGCTGAACTGACAACGTTTTGAGAAGAGACGTTCAATAATTACTCAGACGGTAGTGCATTTTAGTAAAGGACAGAGAAAAAGATAGGATCTTCTCTTTTTGCTATCTTCTTTCTGATTGAGCGATTGTACTCATGGATGAACATCCAAATCGCGCCCATGTGGTTCTCTAGCTTCTTTGAGAAGGATAAAGTCTTCCTGACCAGCCGCGAAATCCGCTGTCTCAATGTGTTGTTTAGTCTTTCAATGTAGCTAGTCAAGCCACTCTCTTTGCCAACCGCAACATGCCGCTTGATCGGAATGACACTGACATAGGCCTCCCAATAATCGGTGTAGACCTTGGCACATTGCCTGTATACGCCAGGTAATGACTCCCAAAGTGCAATGGCTGATTTCCTAGAGCGATCGCCGATGTAACAGCCGATAATTTCTCGGGTGTCTACATCCATTGCTAGCCATACCCACTGCTTGTTGCCTTTGTTATCGACAAACGACCACAGCTCGTCCATCTGCACCTTTAGCTTGCCTTTGGTTTTGGGTATCACCTCTGCTGTTCGCGGCACTGCTTCATAGCAGGCATTCACGTAGTCTTGCAGCCAACTGTCTGAAACGCCCGTGGCTCTCGCGATACCTGCTAATGGAATTTTCTCTAGCAACAACAAATTGACTAAAGCTAGTGTGTCTTTATCTTTGGGTTTCCACTGCGGGTCTTCTACGAACTGACGGTTGCAGTCACGACATTTATAGTTTTGCTTGCCACGCCGCGTTGTCCCGTTCTTTGATATCTCGTGAGAACCGCAGGTAGGACAGGTCATCTCGACTTTCATCTGCTTCATTCCTCGGAAGTTGCAACAGCCATGTCTTATTTTCCTCTATCCTTTACATTAATGCACTACCACTCAGACTTCGTAGCCGTTTGTTAGCATTCTCACATCGCTATTGAGCTAAGCGTTAAAAACTTAGAATAAGGGATATTCAGCTAATTTTAGCGCTACTTCTTCGGTCTAACAAGACTAAGCCTCATAGCCTGAACGATAGATAAAAAGGGTCTTTTCTCCCGGAAGTCACCTGCTTGATAGTGAAATTAGCTAGCTCCGAAATCAATGGCCATTGCTTATCAACATCGGCTAGGTGCTGGAGTTTCTGTGTTGCAGTTGTTGAGTCAGTCATCCTTTGCCTCGCTACGACAATACCAATATTGATCTTCGGCTCTTAACTAAGTTGAACGTGTTAACACTATCCTTATCTAAGTTAGATCAGGAAAACCAAAGTTGAAGTGGGGAGATAGAAACATCTTCCGATATGAAGATTGCTATTGAAGTCGACATTTGCATATTTCCTTTGAATTCATACTTCAGGCTTTTCTTATGGTTACAGGATAAAACGACGATATCCTGTATGCGTAAACTTGTAATACAGCAAAATTCGGAGGGTAGAAAGTGGTTCACGTGTCGATTCTGCTGCGTTACTCTACGAAAATCTCTATCTAACAGCCAGCACTCAATGGTTAAGTTGATTATTGTAGCGATGAATGCTTCGACGAGGTGTATCATGGGCTTGAGAGATACTCAATAGCGACGCAAAGACGATACTAAATCATGATTATAAACTCAAGACTCTTCAGAGTATAACTAAAGTATCAATATCTATAGAAATTCTGTATTAAAAACGCAGTCTAGAACTAGAACAACCATAGGAAATAGTAGTTTTAGATATACTCTATCCTCTTTTCTCGCTAATAGTCTTCACGCTCTACGGACATCGACTTATAAATTGTCAATATCAGCGCTTTACCTTGATAAAACCAGTCACGACTAGGCGCAAACTGATAACCATGCACTTTCACATCCAACGAGCTTATTGGCGTATTCGTTTGACTCAGCTTCGCTTGATTGTCATTGTCGAATCTTGATTTGTTTAAGTCAAACGGCAAATCCACAAGCCGTACAATCTGACGGCATACCTCCTTAAAAAAGAAAGTTGTCGGATGATTGTGAGTCAAAAATAGCTTTCTTCTGTTGATAATTCTCTTCTAATGAAATCTGCGACCTTAATGTCTGTATAGCCTCACGCCTTAGACAGCTCGCCCATACAGAAATTGAACCGATTTCTTAGGTCAAAGTCTATCAATCCATTTCTATACAATCTCAAAACGTCCTCTAAACTATATTCCTGTAGCAGCAAGTTTCTAACAATATCTTCCCCATAAATAAAGCCATACTCATTATTCATTGCCAGCGGAGCATGACCTAAAGAATACATTCCAGAATTAAAAAGGTATGGAAAAGATACCAGCGTAGCACTCAGAATCCGTAATCCGCTTCAGGTTGAGTTCGCTCAAGCGCGCCATGCTTCTCTCCCAACGGTTGATATATCACTACATCCGCACGTCGCTAGCTTGTGTAATATCTCATCCTCACTCTTAAAGTTTCCAGTTCTCGCATTATTAGAGAGCGCTTCCAAATTCACACTGTCATCTTGCAAGCAGCTGAGAGAGTAAAGAACTTAAGAGCAAAAGCCTGACAGTTGCCAAAAAATAAAACCTGCGTTTGCTTCTGTGATGCTCTCAGATGCTGGAATAGTAAGGGTGGCTACCTAGCCGTAGATTCCGTAAGACTTCTAGTTACCCTCCTCTTTACAAGCAGAACTTCTCTTACCGTTTCCTGAATCTTACGCTCGAAGCTAATGCCTTTCTTCGACTCATAAAAGGCAGACAAGCGACCACTTGTAATCTTCTGAAGGCAAAGGAACTCTAGAATCGTGACGTTATCACTAGAACTTGAGCGAAGATTCAAGTGGTTTTCCACTCGTGTTAAGTAACTAGTAGCTCATAATCGTACTTACCAAACTTTCTGCTGAGCAAGCTGCTCATGCTTGCGTTAAAAGTCACCCTGCCAGTCATGAAAAACGAATAGAACTGGATGCGATTTTATGTATTGATAGAAGTTATCAATTCTCTTCTGATAGCGAGAGATTAAGTTCTTGAAGTCATCTTCAATCCAGTAGTCACCCCTTTCATGATTGAACGTTAAGCCATATTGATGATTCGCTGGCATAGGAATGCCAAAATGAGCATTATGACTACTGAGCGTCTTCAAACAATCAGGATTGACTAAGATCTTTGAAGTCATCTCTAAGAAGTCTTAAGACACCACCATAAGTGCAGCCCGCTAAGTCAAAGGGACAAGACAGCTCTCCCTGTGCCCTGCTAGGCTTAATGCCCCAGCGCGTTAGTATGGTTCGTGGTAGGCAGTCACTGCCCAAAGAGATCACCTTGGTAGAGCAATCCTTGAGCAGCTCAGCGTTCTCCTTACGAGCTGATAGTATCTCAGCTGTCCAGTTAATCGAGTCATTTTCAGGCGCGATCGCCCTCGCCCTCTGCGCCAGCTCCAAAGCCTCTTCCAAGCGTCCCTTCTTAGCCAGCAGCTCAGCTCGCTCGCTCAAAGCCTTTGCAAAATCAGGCTGAAGCTCAATCGAAACACCATAGGCATCAATAGCTTCTTGCACCTCTCCTTTTTTAGCAAGCGTAGAAGCGAGATAGTAGTACGCTAAAGACTGCTCTTTAGCATCGCCAATACTCAAATCTACAGACCGCTGATGATAGCCAACCGCCTCATCAAACGATTCTTTGAGCGAACAGGTCAGCCCCATCTGAGCATAGGGAAGATAGTGAAGCGGTACGGCATCAGTTGCGGCCCTGTATGCAGCCATCGCCTCAGCCAACTTCCCAGCGCGCCTAAAGCTGTGCCCCTCTTGAATATAGTTCTGAAAACTTATCACGTTCTGTTGCATACAAGCGACTCTACTCAAACCCACTAAGTACTAGCTTGCATAAACCGCTGCCGAAACTTCTGCTACAGAAGCCTTCGGTGCTGCCGCTACCGAACCCATCACCACCACACTCCCATCAGCGAGCACCGCTTCTATCCGCACCTCTGAGCAGCGAGCAAAATGAGCACCTAAAATGCTCATCTCGAACCCACTACAAGTACACTCAGGCCGGTTCAAAAAGTTAGCAACATCAGGCCGATCCCTATCTAGAGCAGACTTACTCAGCACAGTTTCTCCTCGCACAGCCCGTATCACACTAACCTCCGCATGGCGCCCAACAATCCAGCCTCTCAAGTGCAGCTTGCCATCACGCACGGGCAGCTTTGGCCCCTGGTTATCTATGTTAAAACCCAAAACCTGATCACGATAAGCCTTAGAAGTATTGTGGCTAATCATAATGTCTCCTAAAGACTCAGGATCTACAGACTCAGCCAGCGCATTCAGCTGCTCTACGCTATCTCTTAACGCTCTCAGCTCAGCATTCGACTCATTCAGCAAAAACTGAGCGCGATTCCAGTCAGCAACCGTAGACTGTATATATGCCGACTCGCCTCTACGCTTAGCCCGCTTAAGCAGCGCCTCACTATACAGCTTCATATCCGCATCGTTAATCAAAGCAAGCTGATTAACAAGCGCTGTATCCTGAAAAATTTCAATTAAGTAGTCTTGATACTTAGGATACTTATTTCTATTTTTAGCGCTCACCTCAAACGCTGACCACCCCAAAATTTCGCCCAGATCTCGAATGTCTTCAGCGTAGTATTCCTGAATACCGATAAAAAAGAAGTCATCAGCCGATAGCCCACTAATATATTGCTGCTGGAAGTTTCTCATTGTCGGAAGCTGTGCAAACTCCAGCAAGCTTAAGTCCTTTTCTACCAGCTCCACATGAATCGGGTTATTTTTGTCATTAATCGTCTTCGCGAAAAAATATTCAGAGATCAGCCTAAATATCGGATGCCGCAGCCAAACTATTTTCATAGCATCTGGAAAAGCCTGGTCGTACTTAGTCGCTGGCTGAAAATGGCCATGAACTATCTTCACGCTAGAGGCAACTTGACTATTATTAGGATCAAACATCCGATCAGGCGGATAGTCTTCTAAAAGCTCTGCCTTCTCATACACGTCATACAAAATATGCCGAAACGCAGTTCCGGCTGTTTTGGGCATATGAACAGAGATTACTTCAACCATTGTTCCAATTAAATGTATGAACTTTTAGATGTTTTTCAACTAGCTAGCCCTAGACAAATCTAGCTTCTCAACTATTAATGTTTCAGCCAAACTTTAGTAGATGTATTTAACGTAGCAGTGCTTCCTTAATTGTTTCATTAAAAGAAGCCGCGTTGCAATCATATTTTACTTGATTAATAGAATTCAGCCGAATATCAGTCCACATCGCCTGATCGCTGTATAAACTAACACAAGCTTTCGCAAATTCTTTCGCCGTATCGGCCGTAAGTAAGTGCGTTTGATTCGCCCAACCGAGCTGTTTTTGAATCAAAGAAGTGGTTACCATCGGCAAACCTCTAGCGGCGGCTTCGTGCGCCTTGTGAGGAATACCAGCTGCAAAGCGAGTCGGCACCACAAAAACTCTGGCGCTATTGTATAGGTCAGTTAAGTCATCAACTCGGCCCAGCATTGCAATCGAATCGTTACCCATTTGAGTCACCTGATTACTCAGTTCACCGACCGTGTTTGTACCGGCTACTATCAGCCTTACATCAGTACCCAGGGCGGCCTGAATTTTTGGAAATACCTCTTTTGAAAACCACAAAACTGAATCAGCATTCGGTGAATCAATCTCATAAATAGCGCCGACAAACAAGAAATCTTTGCGCTCTAAAAAGGCTTTAGGTGTCGGCTTAATCTCTAAAACATGACCCAAAACGTTCACATTTGAGCAGCCCGCTTCTCTAAACTGAGCCGCATCTTTCTCTGAGACGGCCAGGATACGGTCAGCATCTTTGCAAAGCGCCATCTCTTCTGAAACTTTCGCCTGCATATAGCTTTCCGACAGTACTTCTCCCGCGAGCCGGCGTTTTACAAACTCCCGCTCACAGAAAATAGCTTCCGCGTCATAAATGAGCTGAGCATTTTTCAAATAGTCTTTTTGAGCGATCGCTCCCGAAAGAAATTCCATATTATGCGGACGGCTCACCACCACAAAGTCATAATATCCAGCCCTTTCAGCCAAAAATGCCTCCAGCTTCGGTCTGCCGTAGCCCATCATAATCTCCACCTGCCGAGGAATATCCGAGTAGGCATCGGCCCATTCCTCAACATAAGAAAGGTCTGTCGGGTAAAGCGTTACAGCGCAGTTTAAATCCGCCATAGCGCGCAAGATAGTATTGCCTCTCGCATGGCCAGAACCATAGTAAATATGAGGAATACGATCCTCAATAAACAGTACTTTTGACCTGTTTTTAAGCGAGGATCTAGCCGCCAATATGTTGGCTCTTGCAGGTAGTTGCTGATCCGCTAGCCAGTCGCTATGCTTACTCACAAACGTTTTTCGATTTTGCTGCTGAAGGCGAGTCGCTTGCTCGCTTCTTTCAGAGCTACTAGAGCTTGCAAACTCATAGTGCAAAATCACCACGTCAGGATCGTACACCAGCGTTTTGCCGTGCTTAGCAACGCGAACGCAGTAGTCAGTCTCTTCGTAATAAGCCGGCTTAAAGGCCTCATCAAACCCGCCCAGGTCGTTAAAGAGCTGTCTACTCGTGAGTAAAAACGCACCCGAACAGTAGTCAACTTCCCGCTGAAACATATACTCCGGTGAGTAGGGATCGTGCCCTCGGCCATAGCCCAGGCAAGAGCCATCCTGCCAAATAATGCTGCCCGCTTCCTGAAGCGAACCATCCGGCAAAATTACCTTGCCGCCGACCGCGCCAATCTCAACCGAAGACTCAATCGTACGCAGCGCCTGCTCTATGCCATTGCCTAGCACCTGAGCATCGTTATTCAAAAACAGCAGGTACTCTCCTGCGGCCAGCTCGCTAGCCTGATTGCAGGCCAGCAGAAAGTGCTTATTTTCATCATTGAGAATAATTTTCGCCCCTTCAATTCGCGCTAACAGCTGCCGGGTGCGATCGCTCGAATCATTATCAACAATCACCAGCTCAACCGACTTCAAATTACTCTTCAAAATAGAGTTCAAGCAGCTAAACGTTAGCTCGGCCCTGTTATACAAAACCAAAATAATCGTCACTTTCGGAGTAGTCGCTTCCGGCAGCTTAATTTTGGCATTCGTGGCGATGAAGCTATCTAGTGCGATCACATTCAAACGCTCCAGCTGCCGCTTTGCTGTTTCTAGCCGCTTGCTATCGACAGTTTCTTGAGGCTGCGCCTTGTATGCCTTTTGCAAGTGCTGAGTCAGTCTGCTGACAGAAAGCGCTGCTCGCTGAGGCAGCAGCTCGTTTAGTCTTTCAATAACGGCAATGTTCTCAGGATCTACTTTCTCTAAATACAGACGATAGATATCCGTCGCCTCTACCCACTGACCAATGCCCTCTAGCGTGTTTGCAAGCAGCAGATAGACGTGAGTAAAGTTCGGATCAAAGTATAAAATCTCGCGAAGGTACTTAACTGCCTGTATCGGATCTCCACTTTTTATAAGTGCCTTGCCTAAGTTGAAGCAAACCCAGTTGCTAGTCGGATTAATCTTAAGAGCTGCTTTGTACTCAAAAATGGCCTCATCAAGCCGATCCAGAGTCAAAAGAGCATCACCTAGAAGATGTCGTAGCTCAGCATGGTTAGGGTGAAGGCGAACGGCAACTTGGTAGGCCGTAACAGCTTCTTCATAGCGCCCCTTCGCCGCTAGCGCCTGACCTTCCTTATAAAGAATTTCAACTGGCTTTGGCAGGCTGCTAGCGATCGCCGTTCCTGGCACTAGCTCATGTTGTCGCACATTGCCTTCAGACCTATCTTTGGAGATAAAGTTAGCGTACTTTGTCACTAAAGGAATATCTGCGTTAACTGTCCAAAAGCTAGGGTTGATAGCCTTCAGCGAATGATAGCACCTGTAAGAGTCGTTAAAGTCTCCTAAGTTGAATAGGGATACGCTTAAGTTATGCCAAGCCCAGTCAAATCCGCCTTCAATAGTCAGCGCCGATTTATAGGCGCTAGCAGCATTTTGCCAATCTTCCAAATTGAAAAACGCGTCTCCCCTGGAGACATGGCTTCTCCAATCATCAGGAACCAATATCACTAGCTCATTTAGTAACGATAGTGCTGAAGTCCAATCGCTTTCTCGCTGATGATACTCAATTCTATCTTTCAGCTCTTTAAGGCTATTCGCTGTCTCAGTTTCAGCATTCATGCCAGCACTCTCGTAGTTCAAAATATAGTTAAAAAATAGCTATTTAGTTACACAGGTAGATCTAGCCACGGATGCAGCTGCATCATCTCTCTATGCAGTCGGTCGATATTGTCTTGCTGGTTGCTGATGCTATTTAGCATAGATGTTTTATGTGTGCGGTACCGTGCCAAAATCTCTGGAACTGGTACACCATAAAATCCCTGGTCGATGAACTTACACCATAGCTCGTAGTCCTCCCAGCCGAGCTTGCCAACAGCAGCTAGCTCTGAATAGCCATCTACGGCTTCTAACGCCTGCTTCTAATCAGGCTCATAGCATCAACACAGTTTCTACGCTTAAATCTATCGCGATCCCACACGACATTGCCAATCAACGCCTGCTCTTCTCCAAATTTTTCGACAATAGGATAGGCAACAGAAGCCTGAGGATCTGCCTCTAAGCCTTCTAAGCATCGCTCAATGCAGCGAGGATATAGCAGATTATCGGCATCTAGAATAAACACATAGGGTGTTGTGCTAATGCCGATAGCCGTATTGCGAGCTGCTGAGAGCCCCTGATTTTGATTGTGCTGTGCTAAATGCACCGTATTGAAGCGCTGCTTATTATCTTCTAGCCAGTGCTTTGCGATAGCCAAAGAATCATCAGTCGAACGATCTTCTACAACAACAAGATCCAACTTCAACTGAGTTTGCTTATGCACCGACTGCAGCGTTTCTACAATATGCTGCTGATAGTTATAAAGACTAATACAAACGGTGACCTGGCTGGAGAGAATCCCCTCTTGAAAGAAAATCACCGTGTACTCATGTGAGTTGTTCATAAGAGTACCTCCTGTGCTGTCCTGCTGCCCTAGAGCAGCATTAGCCAGAGCTAACGCTCTTCTCATAATCGCTATGCCATCAAATTTTTCCTTAAGTGCCTGATGACCAGCTTGCCGAACTCGCTCAGCAACCTTCTGTCCTTCATAGCTCATCAGCAGCCAACCAACTCTATCTTCCATATCCGACAGCGGACATTCTATAAAATGTTCTCCTGCAACTAAGCCAGGAATATCGTGACAAGGCTCTGTGACAACCAATGTATTTTGCCAAAGTCCATGAAATATAATTCGATGCCACTCAAAGTAAGGCAGCGCGTCTCGATGAATATTCAACAGAATTTTACTCCGCCGACTCAGGCCCACTACTGCCGCTGTGTCTAGGGCCTGATCTTGTCCCTTAATTAGCGGAACACCCATCGGTGGGATATGGAAAAAGCATCGGTACCGACTTAACCAGGCTGCATTTTTCGCAAAGAACTGTTCTCTGCGGGAGTTGAGCGTCCCAATAAAATGAATATCCAAAGGCCGCTCTTCTAAAGGCGCTTCTAACGCTGGAAGTCGCTGACTTACTTGCGGTGACAGGCTACGCACAGCACGTAAGTCAGGTAGCTTTTCGTCCGCAGCAAAAGGCGCATAGTTGGGCAAATATCCTAGAGGTAGCCAATAGGCCGGTAGGCCCAATTTTTGCATAATCGCAGCTGACTTTACGTTGATATCAAAAATCACCTTGGTATGTCGTAAGAAGTGGAAGGCCTTGGAGAACCAGGTGGTTTGAGGCTGTTCTACATTTACCATGACTGCCTGCGACAGCCAACGCTGCTTTTGTGCCCACCCCGCGCCTTCACCTAAATAGAAGAACTCATGGGGCGCAATCACCCAGTGCCCGTCCAAACTTTCAGGTGGCGTATCTGCTTCGCTCAAACGAATAACGGTATGGCCAGATTGACTCAGTGCAGCGGCAATAAAATCAGCAATCTCGGTAATAAAGTAGTTGCCTAGCGAATTGCAGTACACGCCTAGTCGCTGAGAAGAGGGCATCGTGCTTTCGCCTTGCCAAGGCTTCAAGTAGTCGGCGTTATCAGGCGTTTTTGCGGTAATCAGCTGGCTGCACTGCTTTTCTGAAAATGCGGCTCTTCCTTCCTTAGCGCCGTAGCCAAGGTAGTGTTCTAACGGGTTAACAGCGGTAGCTGCCACATCGGCATGAGTGCGCTGATAAAAAGCGCCGCTGAAGAAGGGGTGCGGATCGTCGCCTACTTTGTAGCCAATTTGGTGATAGTGGGCAAGTGAATTGATTCCTTTTTGTACAATTTCAGGGTGCCGAGCGCGGTAGTATTGCTCATCGAAAAGGGGATTGGGGTTACGATTAGCGGCGCTACCGTGTTCAATGTAGTGGCGTAGTAGGGCGCGATCGCTTCTATCCGCAATTTCTGGATTCGTTGCGCGATAATACACCGGGTCAAACAGATGAGTTTGTGTGAGCAGCGCTTCAACGGCCCAAAGGTTACTCAAGTCGTCTGGTGAGTAGGTGCCCTGAGCAGCTGAGCTAGATAGGGCGCGATCTAGCAGGGAATGAGCGAGCTGTGGGTCTTTCTGCGACAACATTGTAGAAAGCTTGAGCGCTAAGGCTGAGTCACTGGGCTGAATTTGTAGCGCCATTTGGTAAGCCGAAATAGCTTCATCGGTTTTGCCCTGGGCTATTTGCTGCTCAGCAAACTCTTTGTAGTAATCGACGTTGCGAGGGTCTTGCTGTAAAAGCTGGTGTAGAACGATGGCTAGGCGAGCTGGGGCCTGTTCGTTGTCAGAGTCTATCGTCAGCACCTGCCGGTAAACTTGAGCCGCCGCTTCCCACTGCGCTAACTGCTCTAGCACTTCTCCAAGGCTGTAGTAAGACCAAACAAAATCAGGATTTAGAACGACGGCAGATTGATAGGCGACCGCTGCTTTGGGCCAATCTTCAAGCTTTTTATAGCAGTCGCCTAGGCTATGCTGCGACCAGGAGAATTGAGGATTAAGCATCGTCGCTGCTCGATAAGCTTCAGCGGCTTCGGCCCACTGTTCTTTTTCTCTTAGGGCTTCGCCTTGCTTATGAGCAGCGATCGCCTTTCCCTTTTCAATACTATCTTCAACCGCTGCTTCAGGCGTAACTAGCGCTGAGCGGTTCTCGCTGGAAGAGGCGCTGCCAACGCTTTTTTTTTTCCATTCTCTTGATAAGTGGCTACGTACTGCTGAGCAACCGCCTCTGCGGCTTGTGTGTTGCCTTGGCTACGCAGCAGCTGAGAGAGCTTATCGTAGGAGAGGCGAAAGTCAGGACGCAGGCGAATCGCTTGTTGGTAACAGTTTATGGCGGCTTCAGTATTGTTCTGGGCCAGCATGACATCGCCAAGTTCTAGGCATTGCTCCATACTGGGCCAGCTGGGCTCCAGCATAAAAGAGCGATACCAGGCGACTGCGGCCCTTTGCTTCTGGTTACTTTGATCAAGAACTTTCGCTAAATTTCGGTACAGTGCGGCGGACTGAGGGTCTTTTTGAATAGCTTGCTCTAGGGCTTGAATGACGCTGCGCTGCTTTTTATCTCGATCGCTCTGTTGAGCAGATACAGCAGCGGGTAACGCGGCAGGCGCAGGCTTGGAAGCTGTTGGTTGTTGAGAAGCGTTGGGGCCTATTAGCGTTCTTGTCGAAGAGATTTGTAGTAGCTTTTGCAGTTTGGCTTGGTCACCTTTTGATAGGGTTAGGGGCGCTGCGGGTTGTTGAGCTGATTGGTTTGATGGCGCGATCGCCTCTGTCTGATTCGAGCGCGTGGCTAGGGCACCTGCCTGGACATTGGTTTGGGCATTGGTTTGGCTATTAGTTTGCTGGCTGGCCTGCGCACTCACTTCATTGAGCTCAATGACCTTGCGATAGCAAACCGCCGCTTCTTGCCAGTCGTCTTGGTTTTCTAGCAGGTCGGCTAGGCGCTGGTAGGCTAGGACAAAATTAGGGTCTTTTTCGACCGCCTGACGATAGAAGGCGATCGCCGCCTCTTCATTCTCACGAGCCTCTAATTTCTGACCAATTTTATAATGGTCTTTAGCTACTCCAAAATCGGGCTGTAGTCTAAAGGCTGTGACTAGGCAGTCAACTTCTTTATCGTCTTCGTCAAGTGCTTTCCAAACCTTAGATAGATTCAAGTAGGCGGCTGCAAAGTCAGCATCTTTTTCAATGGCCTTTTGGTAGTAGAGGATGGCCTGCTCCCAATTTTGCTGACCGGCCTCTATGGTACCTAGGTTATGGTAGGCCTCAGCATAGTCTGGGCGTATGGACAACGCCTTCGCGTAAAAACCCATCGCATCAATGGGCATGCCTTGCTTTTGCATAATGTTGCCCCACAGCTTGTAGGCTTCGGCGGCGGCGGGATCGGCTTGTAGCGCCTCTTTGCAGGCTTCAATCGCTTTGTCCCACTGCTTTGCTTTGCAAAAGGCCTGGGCCTGACGCAGGTATATCTCGACAATTTCAGGGAGGTTAGCGGTCGCTGAAGCCTCAGCTAAGTCCGACGCTAGCTGAGGCTGACTGTCAGTCTGAATTGACGGCTGTTGTCCATCTTGATTTTTTTCTGTCACAGCAGTCATTTCGTCCCTCATGTCAGCGTCACCTGTTTCTACTCTTAACTATTTCTGCTCTTAACTGTTTCTGAAGCGTTACTGAATCTCTATAGATAATGCCATAGCGCTGGTTCAATCAAGCGCAGTTTGTATATCATAAATAATGTCTTACTCAAAAAAATATAAAGCCTGTTCGCTACGTAATTGTTTTTACGAGGGTGCAAACCTATTTCAGAAAGATATGGTTAATCATCGCTGTTTTAGGAAAATTTATAGTAGAGCTTTACAGGCTGCGCCTTATGGCTTGGAGCGCCAGCTTAGCTTCAGATTGAGCCAAAAATTCCAGATTGTGACGAGCGCGATCGCCACAATCTTGGCAAAATACTCATTCACATTATCCGTCCAGCCCGCGCTAACAAACCGCCCTACCAGCGTCGGAATCTGATTCACAGCCGGGATCGATAAAATCAGAAACATGATGCCAATCTGTAGTCCTGCGCCAGCGACACAGACCAAATTGAACTTGCCAAACCTTTGCAGCCTTGCTGACCAGCCCTTCTGCTTTTGCGCCAAATCAGCAAACGTCCAGGCATCATTCCACAAAAAGTTGTTAACAATCGCGACCTCAATCGAGAACACCGTGCTTACGAGTAAGGGAAACCCTATCGCTTCACGTAGCAAATAGAACACAACGATATCGACGAACAGGCCGCTGAAGCCCACAACGCCAAATCTTAAAAACCGACCGATTGGAAACTTCACGATGCGATCTCTACTTTGTAGAGCGGATATTTGCCATAGGTTCCTAGTTCTTCAAAAGAAATATTACCGCCGTTTGCCAGGTTCAATTCGTCGGCTGAGGTCTCTGGCGCAGGGCACGCTCTGTGCGGATAGCAGACATACAAGAAGTCCCTTTCATTCTGCTCAGCAAGTGCCGTTGCCAGCTGCTTTACCTCAGCAATAGTCTCTGTACGAAAGAAAGTTTTGTCAGGAAGTGCCGTCCACAGCTGCTGGGCAACAAACTGATGAGACATTGCAATCCAGGGCAAAGGTTGTTCTTTTAGCTGAGCGATCGCAGGTGCAATCGGCTCATAGTTAGCGGGCAGCGAAATGGATCTAACGGGCCTATCTTCATCAAAGGCCTGAAATACACCATTTATCGTATTGGTATGAATACCAAAAGCCAGCATGACAGCAGCACCTACAAGCGCGACTCTACGTGCCCAGGGCTGAAGAAAGCCCGCGCGAAGCTGCTCGGCAACAACCCACGAAAGGAGTGGCATCACGATTAGATAAAACCTTGGCCCCCACTGCTTTCCCCCGCCACCGGGCGGCACAATCAACGGCACGCTTAGCACAAATAGCAGGCTCAGAGCCAGCAGAAATCGAGTCACAATCGGCGCAGCTTCTGCTGGCCTAACAATACCGATAGCTTCAGCATTAGGTGTTTTGAATCCTTTAAATCGGCTAGTTGTCTTCAGATACTCTTTTTTGAACTCTGGCCCGCAAAGGATCACAAGGCCGATAAAAATAACGGCTGGGAAGTACTGCCAAAGTGCAGGTAGCAGCTGCTGATAGCCAGCTTTTGCCTGCGCAATCTGAGCAGCTGTCGTGGACTCTTCTACAATTTGAATGGCGTGAATGCCGAGCGGGTGTCCATAGACGCCGTAGTTGAGTGCGAAGAACATGCCGATTGTGCAGGCGATCGCGCCCATAAAAATGCATACCTTCGCAACCGTCAGCAGTGGTGACAGTCGCCAGCGTGGGAAAAGGCAGCTTGCGATCGCCAATACGCTCACCCCCACGACTAAACACAATAGCTCTGGCCGAAACCAAACAGATAGCCCAATGAGTACCCCACTCACCAAAGCCCGATAGCCAGAAACCGCTGCAATAGCAGAACGACTATCAGACGGCGCTTTCGGAAAAAGCAGCGCCGTGACGCCCCAAAACGCTAAGGCCACGGCCAGCGTATGCTCCCAATACATGCCGCCGTAAAGGCTCAGGGGAGAGGCAAAAATAAGAGTTATCAGGCCAATGCATAGGGCAACGGCATCTAGCCCAGCCCGCAGGCCAATTTGCCAAAACCGCGCCCAGGTCGCCCATAGGGCAATCATTGGAATGATGTAGAGGCCGCGATCGCCAAACAACGCGTGAAAAGGCGCAGTGATCAGCGGGAACGTGAATGGAAAGGTGATGAAGCGCTGCAAGCCAACCTCATAGACAAAAGGCGGCGTGAATGGGTAAAGCCCTTCTTGCCACAGCGTATCAATCCAGTCTGCGCCCGCTTCAGTCGGCAGGCGCAAAGACATCTCTAATGGAAAAGACCCGGTAGAAAGCTGCTGAGAGATTTGCTGAGCCAGCAGTGCCTTGAGCCCACCATCACCGCTAAAGACTACGCCACCTGTAGAGAACGTCTGCATCCACAGCGTGAGCAAGATGCCGCCGAGAAGAATGACGCCTGGAAAGATCAGGGCAGACAAGCGGCGCGGGAGGGCGTATGCAGATGACTGATTTTTTTCGCTCATGGCTAGTGGCTTGCTCTTTGCGTTCGGAATGGGGTTCCCGTCGAATTCTACAGCTCAAGTAGCCGTCCCGAAAACTCGTGCTTCTCAAACGGCACTGTAATTTTTACCAAGCCGCCATCGTAAGTAAGTCTGAAGCGACGCTGCTGAGGAAGCACATTGAGAATTCTAAGGTAAGCACCTAGCTCACGCTATGCAGAGCCACCCGCTCTTTAAAAATAGTGGGTGGCTCTGGTTCAGCTTTTATGTCAGAAGCCGCAACAACCATGCGATCGCAAATCACCTAGACATGCAAGCCCATTCTATCGGGTTACAAGAGAAACCACTCAACAGGCACACTAACTAGCCGCCGCTGATGCAACAGCCGGCACGTGCGCTTCGGCCTGACGTTCTACAGGCTGGGGCGCTGCGGACTTAATTGCCGTGGCCTTCTCTTTTAGCAGCTGTTTTCTGTCTTCTAATCCCTGAGGAATTGACTCGCCTAACTTGTTCAATATCTGCTCCCAGCGATATACCCAGTCATGCTTTAGCAGAGAGTTCGCAACGTTGTTACGACTAATCCGCTCAATTCGCTCAGGCTGCGCATCCAGCTCATCAATAATATTGTTGATATCAGGCTCGTCAAAGTTGATGGGGATAATGGAATCTTCCCAGTCAAAGAAGCGCTCGTAGAGGTGACCGTGTGGCTGCGCGCCGATCAAAACGTTGCCTGCTGCTGCGCCTTCAAAGAAGCGATAGCCAATTTCATACTCGCCTAAGATCTGATCGGGCAGATCGGCCTTGGCATAGTTGGTGAGGAAGTAGCGGCTGCTTTTGAGCACGTTAGAGGTGAGCGTGCGGTGCTGCTGGTGGTTCTCAATGCGCAGCACAGAGCCATTGGTGAGCTCGTGGTAGTAGAAGAAGCTTTCGTTTTCTGAGCGCTCGACCAGGGCCTTGTGCGTAACGGGCGATCGCCTGCCAATGCTGACAATATCCAACGAGCGCTCTTTTTCAAAATCAGGACAGAACTTGAGCGTGTCGATACCGGGAAGCACAAACAGGCAGGGCGCATCTAAAATCTTCTCAACGTCTTCTAAAACGTGATACGTTCCGACGCAAACTAAGTCAAATTTGCTAAAGAACTTCTTGAAGTGAGCGAGCTGTTCCAAATCGCTGTTCCAAATCTCGACGATGTAGCACACCGCGATTCGGCAGCGCTTGCGCCAGTTTTTCAACAGATTGATTGAAGCAATGCTCCAAGGAAAATCTAACGTTACGAAGTAGATTTCGTAGTCGTATGCCAGGTCAATGCTGCTGCCGTAAGGATTGATATTAGCCAGCGCAGAGACGTTGGTATATCGAGTCGTATTTTCAACAACTCTTTTAAAGAACGTGCCCATCGGGCTGTACTCTACTGGCGAGAGAATGTCGGCTTCATCTACGTCACTGATAATGTCCTCAAACTCGTACAAGCAAGAGTTGTAGACGAAGTTCTGTAGGTTGCGCAGTGACCACACCAGCGCCCGTGACGATTGATTGCAGGAACCTTCTATATTTGTCAAAATAACACTTCTTCGTAGTACGTGTTTACACCTGTCAGCGTATTTTTTTGACGTCACGTAATCAAGATTTTTTGTTGCTTTTACCTATAGCTTTATCGCCAGATAAATTAATTAAAAAGTTGCTGTGCTGTCACAGACTAGATGAGCAGTGTTTTCACTCAAAAAAGACCCAGAAGCGTTGCCAGCTGTCTCTTTTCATTTCTAATGATACTAGTATATCCACTGGGATCAGGACAAAAAACAAACATCTATACTGAGGCTGGATATTGAGGTATGAGCTGTAACTTGTCGCCTCAGTACCATCAGGTGTGGTCTCAAACGCAACGCTGCTAGGAGAGCGTTCTATGCGTTGAGCGGCAGCGGCTTTTTTGGTGGGCGATCGCACTATACCTTGAAATGTCTGTTACTGCGAACCAAAGCGGTCACTAAGTGCAGGTTCGGCCGTCCTTCAGAAGACAAAAAAGAAGGTCTAGCGCCCATACGCCATCCCCTCTTTCCTATTACTTATAGGCCTGAAAACTATCCGGATGCTTTAGCCTAAGCGATAGCCAAAGCCGCGAACGGTTTTAAGGTACTTCGGACTGCTGGGCACTTCCTCTAGCTTCTCGCGCAGCCAGCGAATATGCACGTCAACTGTTTTGTTGTCACCCATAAAGTCGTAGCCCCATACCTGATCAATAATCTGATCGCGAGACCATACGCGTTTGGGCTGGCTCATTAGTAGCTCCAGAATTTTGAACTCTTTAGGCGACAGATTTATCTCTTTTTCGGCCAAAAACACGCGACATTCATCGGTATGCAGCGCAATATCTTCAAACTTGCGCACAGACTTATCGGCCTGCTGCGATTTGGACTGCGATCGCCTGAGCAAAGCCCGACAGCGCGCAATCAGTTCTCTCATGCCAAAAGGCTTTGTTAAATAATCATCAGCGCCCACTTCTAGACCCAGCACCCGATCGGTTTCGGTGCCCTTCGCACTCAATATCAAAATAGGAACGTTTAGGCCTCTATGCCGAACTAGCCGGCACAGGTCTAAACCATTCATACCCGGCAGCATCAAATCAAGAACGACCAGGCTAATGTCAGCGATCGCCTTCTGCGATCCCGCGCTCCCACCACCTGGAGCGCCCAAAAGCATTTCCAAGGCGCGCTGCCCGTTATCAGCAACAAACACCTCAAATCCTTCATCTGCTAGCGATAAAGCCACCGTTTCACGAATAAGCGCTTCGTCTTCAACCAGTAAAACCTTGCCAAGTCCGATCCGAACATCCGTTTGGACATCTGTTTGAACCGGTGCTGCCTGTAAAGAACCCATTAAAGGAACCTTTGTGTCTTTTCACCGAAATTTTATCAGGGAATACCACAGGATAGAAGCGCGGGTTTGATAGGGATTCGTGAATATCTTTACGTATTAATCTTTCCTTAACCAAAAACCCTGAAAAAACTGCCGAAAAGGTCGTTAAACGGCTACAAAGTTGACCAGCTTCCCAGGCACAACAATTACTTTCTTAATCGTTTTTCCCTCTAAATATCGCTGAGCCACTTCCGACTCACGAGCATATGTTTCTAGCGCAGCTTTATCCGCGCCAGCAGGCACCTGCAAAGTCCCCCGAGTTTTGCCCATAATTTGCACCACCAGCGTAATTTCATCGGCTACTAACGCCGCTGAATCGACCACAGGCCAAGTCTGTTGATGCACCGACTCTGACGTTGGATGAGAGGTTGACTCAGACGCCGACTGAGCGCTAAAAATTTGAGACCACAGCTCATCGGCAACGTGCGGGGCAAAAGGTGCAATCAGTAAAACAAGCGTGCAGATGCCTTCTGCATAGGCCAACGTTGTCTTATCTTTTGCATCGTTGAGCGCGTTGCTAAGCTTCATCAGCTCAGAGACAGCCGTATTAAACTGATAGTCTCCTTCAATATCTTCAGTAATCTCTTTTATGGCGGTATGCGTCGCCTTACGGAGCGCTTTGTCTTCTTTGCTCAGCTTGCTTTGCTCAATCTCAGCAATCTCTTTTGCCAGCACAGCACTGTCAGACTGAGCAAACGAAGTGACCGCGCGCCATACCCGGTTCAAGAAGCGATACTGACCTTCTACATCAGCATCGTCCCACTCCAAGTCTTTCTCGGGCGGCGCCTTAAAGAGAATGAACATGCGAGCGGTATCCGCGCCATATTTTGCCAGCACCTGAGAAGGAGGAACGCCGTTAAACTTAGACTTCGACATTTTCTCAAAAGAGACCTGAAGCGGTTCACCTGTTTCAGGATCGACCGGATTGTCTAAGTGAGCAATCTTTTCAGGGACGACAAACTGGCCTGCCGCATTTTTATAGGTAATGGCTTGCACCATTCCTTGAGTGAGCAATCGCTGAAAGGGCTCATCAAAGTTTAGGAGCTTGCGATCGCGCAACACCTTTGTAAAAAACCGCGAATATAGCAAGTGCAAAATCGCATGCTCAATCCCGCCCACATACTGATCGACCGGGAGCCAGCTGTTCGCCCGCTCTGGCGTAAAGATAGCCTCGTCATTATTGGCATCGGCATAGCGCAAAAAATACCAAGACGAATCCAAAAAAGTATCCATCGTATCGGTCTCACGCTGGGCACCTTTTCCACAGCTTGGGCAGGGCACGTTCACCCAGTCGTCAATTTTAGCCAAAGGAGACGCCCCTTTGCCGGTAAATTCCACGTTCTCCGGTAGCTTCACCGGCAAATCCGCATCGGGTACCGGCACCGCACCACACTCAGCGCAGTGAATAATCGGAATGGGCGCGCCCCAATAGCGCTGACGAGACACGAGCCAGTCGCGCAGGCGGTAGTTGGTGGTGCCTTGGCCCAAAGACTTTTCTTCCAGGTAGGCGATCGCCTGCTCAACGCTTTCGCCTTCACCTTTCCCTGCGATCGCCCCGTCCATTGGCCCAGACTGAACCATTGTGCCAGCCCCGACGTAGGCTGCATCCATCGTGTTTCCGTCTAAGGTCTCTCCTTCCGGCTGAAAAACCAGCTTTGACCGGAATCTCAAACTTCCGCGCAAACTCAAAGTCTCTTTGGTCGTGCGCAGGCACCGCCATAATCGCACCCGTGCCGTAGTCCATCATCACGTAGTCAGCCGTCCACACCGGCACCTTTTCACCGTTTACGGGATTCATCGCATATCCGCCCGTCCACACGCCCGTTTTTTCTCTGCCCTCAGCCGTTCGGTCAATCGTACTCAAGTTCGCCGCAGCGTCCTGATAGGCCTTAACCGCATCTGCCTGCCCAGGCGTCGTCAGCGTTTCCACAAACGGATGCTCAGGCGCAATCACCATAAAGGTCGCACCCCAAAGGGTATCTGGGCGCGTGGTATAAACCACCAAGTCGTCGCCAGCTTCGGTTTTGAACGTAACCTGAGCACCTGTGGACTTACCGATCCAGTTAGCCTGCATGGTTTTTACCCGCTCTGGCCAGCCGGGAAGCTTGTCTAGGTCACTGAGCAGCTGCTCTGCATACTCGGTGATTTTAAAAAACCACTGACGCAACAGCTTGCGCTCTACTTTGGCACCTGAGCGCCAGGAACGCCCTTCGCTATCTACTTGCTCATTAGCCAGTACCGTTTGATCGATCGGGTCCCAGTTGACAGCCGCTTCCTTTTGGTAGGCAAGGCCCATGTCAAAAAACTGGAGAAAAATCCACTGTGTCCAGCGGTAGTAGTTAGGCAGGCAGGTCGCAACTTCGCGATTCCAGTCGTAAGAGATACCGAGTATTTTGAACTGCTCGCGCATTTGGGCAATGTTTTTAAGCGTCCATTCAGCGGGCGGAATGCCTCTTTTAATAGCTGCATTCTCAGCCGGCAAGCCAAAGGCGTCCCAGCCCATTGGGTGGAGCACTCGATAGCCTTGCATCCGCCGCACGCGTGCGATCACATCCGGAATGGTGTAGTTGCGCACGTGGCCCATGTGCAAATCCCCAGAAGGGTAAGGAAACATCGCTAGGACGTAGAATTTTTCCTTAGAGCCTTCGGCATCTTGTGGCTCAAGCGTTTTGTACAAATCGTGGTCAGCCCAGTACTTTTGCCACTTGGTTTCGATGTCTGCTGGGCTATATCGCAATTCCACGCCGTTCAGGTTCCTTGATGACTTCACAGTTGCTAAGGTTGTATTTTAGTGGCTGACGTGGCGTTTAGACGGCTAGCGAGTGAGAAAAAGTGTCTGAGCTTTATAGTGTTGAGCTGCGGGTTTTTGTGTATGGAACGTTAAAACCGGGCGGGCGATATCACCCACGCTATTGCGGTGAGTTTTTAACTGAGGCGGTAGCAGCGATCGCCCAAGGCCAGCTATACGATTTTCCACAGCGAGGCTATCCGGCGATGACGGATGGCAGCGACTGGGTTCAAGGCTATCTACTCACCTTTCATCAAAGCGCCGCAGTCTGCACAGATATTCTGCAACGATTAGATGCTTTAGAAGGCTATTTGGAAAGTCGCTCGCCTGAAGAAAATGATTATCAGCGCTGTCAACAACAAATATTGAGTCCGAACTATCAGCCGCTAGCGCAGGCTTGGATTTACAAAATGCGGCGAGAACGGGTGCAGGGCTATGGCGGTGTGTATGTGCCCAGCGGGAAGTGGTCGTTGTCTTTCTGAGGTCAGGGGAATTCTATCGAGGAATGCTGATGACAGAAAAATCAGCTTTTCAAGACCTGAGCTTAGGCGAAAATAAAAATGAAGTGCACCTGGCAATATGTAGTGGCAAGCTTGTTAGGCGCAGGTGCAATCAGTGGCATTGTCCCCTCTTCAGCGATCGCTTTGAACCAAGCAGCATCTGACAGTATTAACCAGCAGGCGGTTATACCAATCTCTGACCAAGATGCGATCGCCCGAGGAAGAGACTTTTTTAATAAAGGACAGTTTTCAGCAGCGATAGAAAGCTGGGAGGCCGCGGTTGTTACAGCCGATCGAAATCAGGATATTTTAACCGAGGCGATCGCGCTAAGCTATTTGTCTCTGGGCTATCAAGAGCTAAACCAGTGGGACAAGGCACAGAGCGCAGTTGATACCAGCCTCCAGCGCTTAGAAGCCGCCTCAGCAAAGGGAACAGAGGCAGGGCTATGGGCTCAGGTGCTGAACACAAAAGCAAGCCTAGCCTATCACTTGGGTCAGGCTGAACCTGCACTAGATCTTTGGGCTCAAGCCGAAGATTACTACCGACAGGCAAAGGATAGGCAAGGCATTTTAGGCACGCAAATTAATCAGGCGCAGGCGCTACAAAGCTTAGGGTTTTACCGGCGATCGCGCCAGCAGCTAGAAGCGATCGCCCAGCAGCTTAGATCAATGCCCGACTCCGAACTTAAGGTCAATGGACTAAGAACGCTCGGCACTGCGCTTCAGGTACTTGGAGACTTAAGCGCCAGCCGCGCGGCTCTGTTTGAGAGCGCCAATATTGCAATTGCTATCAATGCAACTAACGAACTTAGTGCAACTTATCTCAGCTTAGGCAGAACAGCTGGTGACTGGGGCGATGGCAGCGCCGCAATGGAAATGTTTGATCTCGCTAAGCAAGTGGCCAAAAATCCAGCCGATGCGCTTCAAGCTGACCTCAGCCGACTGCGGCTGTATTCAGAGCGGTCTGAAACAGAAAGTATCGCGCGTGCTGCAACCGACATTGCCCAGCAGCTCAAAGCACTACCGCCTAGCCGCCTATCTGTCTATGGTGCAGTGAACCTGAGCGCTAGCCTAGCAAAGGCTCAGAACGATCGCGCTCTGCCTGTAGAACAGGTCAATCAGCTGCTGGCAACCGCCGTCGAGTCTGCTCAAGCCTTGAATGACAAGCAGGCCGAAGCCTACGCCCTAAACCAGTGGGGCGCACTATATATGAAAACTCAGCAGTGGTCAGACGCGCTCAAGCTCACTGAAAAGTCTCTGGATATTGCACGCACTGTTCAAGCCGATGACATCGCTTCGCAGTCTGCTTGGCAGCTAGGACGCATTCTTAAACAGCAAAACAATACAACCGACAGCGATCGCTGCCTACGGTGAAGCCATTGACGCGCTTCAGTCTCTACGAAACGACCTGGTAGCTATTGACCAGGACGTGCAGTTCTCGTTTAGAGAAAACGTAGAGCCTATCTATCGAGAAATGGTCAGCTTGCTGCTAGAGAGCGATCGCCCCAGCCAACAAAATTTGACCCAGGCTAGAGAAGTCTTAGAAGCCCTACAGCTCGCTGAACTAGACAACTTTTTCCAGGAAGCCTGCATTGATGTAGAGTCCCAGCAAATTGATCAGGTAGACAGCAGTGCAACGGTCGTCTATCCCATCATTTTGCCAGACAAGCTCGCGGTGATTACCTCCAGCGCCGGTCAGCTGAAATACCATGCAGCGCCGGTCAGTGCCCAGGTCGTAGAATCTACCATTAGTGAACTGCTCAGCGCCATCCATCCTGTTTCAGATAATCGTGAGCGGCTAAAAATTTCTGAGCAGCTTTACGACTGGCTTGTTCGCCCAATCGAAGCTGACAGTGGGCTGGCTAACACTCAGACGATGGTTTTTGTATTAGACGGACTGCTGCGAAACGTGCCTATGGCCGCACTACACGATGGCGATCAGTACTTGATCGAGAAGTACGCAGTAGCGCTCTCGCCAGGACTACAGCTCATGAGTTCCAAATCGCTCGATCAAATCAGTACCCATGCGGTGGTCGGGGGTATTAGCGAAGCTCGAAATGGCCTGAGCGCCCTGCCCGCGGTGAAAGAAGAGATTGCTGATATTAGCAATCTGGTGTCGGCAAACACGCTAATAAACGAAGCCTTTACTAGCGAAGGCCTAGCTAAAGATGTAAAGAAAAGCTCAGCAAGCATTGTTCACCTAGCCACCCACGGTCAGTTCAGCTCTAGGCTCGAAGACACCTTTCTATCCACCTGGGAAGGTCAGCTCAGCGTTAAAGAACTTTCTGAAATACTCTCAGTAAGAGGACAGTCAAACGCGATTGAGCTGCTGGTGCTGAGCGCCTGTGACACGGCTTCTGGTGACGACCGTGCGGTACTGGGTTTAGCAGGCTTGGCCGTGAAGTCGGGAGCCAGATCAACGGTTGCTACGCTGTGGCCGGTGAAAGACCAAGCGGCGGCCAAGCTGATGAGAGCGCTGTATGAAAACATTGGTAAATCAGGCGTCAGCAAAGCAGAAGCCCTTCGCCGAGCGCAGCTGAGTTTGCTTAACGATCCTAGCTACAGCGACCCGTTCTTTTGGTCGGCCTACACGCTAGTTGGCAACTGGCGTTGAGCCCCGTATGTTCCACCAGGCTTTGCAGAAGATTTATACAAATATCCGGGGGGCTACCGTACGCGCGGCGGCGAGCAGTTTTTTATCATGGATGTTGTTCACAAGCCTCAGACATACTCGGTTTGACGATTCGGTTTGACGATTCGGTTTGACGATTCACAGGAGCCCAAATAATTAAGGAACGCGCCATGAGACAAAACTGGTTTGCAGGTACGTTAAGTGCCGTAATGGCGATGGGAATCGTCTGGACTCAGGCGGGCGCTGCCCATGCAGTGTCTTTTGAGCCGCCCGATGGTTCAGCCCCTCGCGGAACAGGCGGCGCCTCTCGTGGCGGATTTTTTACCCCTCCACCGGGAAGTGCTACGCCACAAGAGGGAATGGGAGCAGGCGGCGCCTCTCGCGGTAGCCTCTTTACGCCCGACGCTGAGCATGCAAAGCCTAAACGAGGTTCGGGAGGCGCGACGCGGGGTGATTTTTTCACGCCAGACCCTAGAAACGCTACGCCGCAGAGTTCATCGGGTGGCGCGACGCGCGGTGAGGAACTATCTCGCAGCAACACATATGGCGTTACCTATTCCTCGGCAGGTCTAGAGGTGCCCTCAATGCTAGCGGTCATGCCTAATAGCTTCTACGGCACGACCTTGGAAGCCCGACCGACCATTTTGATATATGCACCGGCCTCTAATGCTGAAGAGATCATTTTTAGCCTTAAAGATGAGGCTAAAAATATGGTGTATCAAACGGCGATCGCGGTTCCTGAAAGCGGTGGTGTAATGGCCGTCGAAATGCCTGCTGATGCCCCGGAGCTGGCCATTGATCAGAACTATCAGTGGTATGCCGCCATCAAGCTTGACGGTGAGCTTAGCCCCGCCAGCCCTTTTGTAGATGGTTGGATCAGGCGGATTGCGCCTAGTCCTGAGCTAGCGGCCGCTTTAGCCGTTGGAAATGCGCTGTCGGAGGCTGAGGCCTTGGGTGCTAATGGCATCTGGTACGACACTGCCGCTAAGCTAGCTCTGCTGCAAGAACCGGCAAATGATGAGGCGATCGCAAATCACTGGTACGAACTGCTGGAGTCGGTAGGACTTGCAGATATTGCGGGCGCGCCAATTGCGATGCTGTAGGCTATGCCCTCAGCGCGCTGAAAGGGTGAGTTAAGAGACGCCAGAGAAATATTAGAGAAAAATTGACACGAGGATTGAAGACGGGCAGACGCTGAGGCGCTGTGTCCGTCTTTTTCTTTGGAAGTAGTAGGATGAAGGAACAAGCTGCTGGGTGGCCTGCGCGCCAATGTATTGAGAGAATTCTAGGTGATGATTGAGAAGATTTTAGATCGTGCTTTGCTGGGTGAAGACGTTTCTGTTGCGGATGGGGTTGCCTTATTGAAAGCAACAGCGCCTGCGCACAAAGAGATGATTCGAGTGGCAGCAGATACGCTGAGGCACAGACAGGTTGGCGATACGGTGACCTATGTGCTCAATCGCAACATTAACTATACAAATATCTGTGAGCAGCACTGTAGCTTTTGCGCCTTTCGTCGCGATGCGGGTCAGGCAGGTGCCTACTGGGTGGACTGGAGCGGCATTTTAGAAAAGGCAGTCGAGGCGGTGGCTTTAGGTGCCACTGAAGTGTGTATGCAGGGCGGGCTAAACCCGGAGGCTAAGGTCAATGGAACCTCTTTAGCCTATTACTGCAAGCTGGTGGAGACAATTAAGACCGCATCGCCTAAGCTGCACGTTCATGCGTTTTCGCCTCAGGAGGTGCAGTTTATCGCCAGAGAAGATGGCCTATCGCTCAAAGCGGTTTTGGTCGCACTGCGTGATGCGGGTGTGGGCTCTTTGCCAGGAACCGCTGCTGAAGTGCTAGACGATAGCGTCAGACGGATACTGTGCCCAGAGAAGACAACGGCAGCAGAATGGTTAAAGATTGTCGGACTAGCGCATGCAGTCGGGCTACCAACGACGAGCACGATGCTTTCTGGACATATCGAGACGGTTGAGCAACAGATGGTTCATCTGGATTTGTTGCGGCAGCTGCAACAGCGATCGCACGCATCAGGATACCCCGGTATTTCAGAATTCATTTTGCTGCCGTTTGTAGGACAAGAAGCCCCCAAGCCACTGCGACGAAGAGTGGGTCGCGATCAGCCGGTGCTAGAGGACGCGCTGCTGCTGACGGCTGTAGCGAGGATTTTCTTAGGCAACTGGATTGTGAACCATCAGCCTAGCTGGGTAAAGCTGGGAATGGCTGGGGCAACCGAGGCGCTGCGCTGGGGCTGTAACGATATTGGCGGAATTTTGATGGAGGAGCATATTACGTCTATGGCTGGCGCGATGGGAGGCACCTGTCAGAGTGAAGCGACTTTAAAAGCAGCGATCGCCTCACTCAACCGTCCAGCCCAGCAGCGCGACACGCTGTATGGAAAGATTGCTAAGACGGCGGCTCTACAGACTGAAGCGCCTGCTGAAGGTGTTGCTGTAAGTCGGTAAGTTCGGCGCGGATAGAAGCATGGGTGTAGTCGGCTTCCGGATGAGGCGGCTGATGGGGTGGCTGAAAATAGGGGCGATCGCCTGTGATTTGGCTGTGGGCGATCGCAGTTTGCCGGGCCAGCTCATAAAAAGTAGTGGGCTCCAAAAGCAGACTTGCGATCACCTGGTCTAGTGCGACTAAAGGCGTATCTAGATAGCGGCTCACGCGGATATCGTTACAGGCCCAGCTTTGTAGCGTTATAGAAAGTGCGCTGGTTGGATCGCTGAGGTGAGCGGTGATGAACTGGTTAATTTGGGCGATCGCTCTCAACGGTCTGGGAACTGTGGACTCACCTTTCATGAAGCTACCGCCCTCTCGACCGATGGCTTCAGCGAGAGAAAACTTACGCTGCATTCGGATTTCGCGTTGAAGCGTATCGGGAAGAGAAAGAGCTGTTTGCGCTGGCGCTACCGAAGTCTCTTTATGAGGGAGTGCTGCCTTCAGCGACTGAGGTAGCGGCGGTGCAGCGATCAGGCGGCGCTTGACTAGAGCCAAAGCCTTTTGAATGATTTGTGTAAAAGCTGGCATACAGGGCCTTCTGAATCGAGAAACTGGTCGGCCAAAAGGACTGAGTAAAAAGACTAAGCAATATTACTTTTTTCAAGGTGATGCGCTTGCGTACATCTACTGTGGGCAGCCTAAGGGTTTCGTGGGGATTTAACCCCTGACTAGAACAAATATTTTAGATGAGCGTATGTTAGGTAGTAAAAAGCAGATAAGCGTTTCGGTTGTCTGGATTTTAGTTAATTTTATTGGAATTACGACAGGTACGCTGATCGCTTTTTTTCTGTATACGCTGCTCACCATAAACTACAGCACAGATGGTCTAGATGCCGTGAAGCTACTGGTGCGGCTGCTGCTTTGTGGGGCCGCTCAAGGCTTCATTGTATCGGGATTGCAGACGATTGTTCTGTTGCTTAGCAAGCTACGGCTCATGCAGTGGCTGGTGACTAATGTGGCTAGCATGGCGGTGGGTATGGCTGCGCCGACGGCCTATGCGATCGCCACGGTGCCCAGCTTTAGAGCCGATGGCTCATTTAACCAGTATGTGATGGCTGGCTGGGTGCTCTCTTGGGTGCTGGCGGGAGCGTGCGGCGGGGTTGTGCTGGGGCGATCGCAAAGTCAAAAAATTCTTTGGGGATTTCTAAACTCAGCGGCTTACTTGTATTGGGGGCTGGCGACGGCATTTGGCATGCGGCTGCTAGAGGCGGCACTGTACGACCTCCCCGCTTTATCGACGAGCTGGCGAAGCCGACTGATTGTCATCGGAACCCTGCTAGCGATTGGAGCTTGGCTACATAGCTACGTTTTTAAAGGCGTTGTCCGTCAGCAGCGTCGCCTTCAATCGTGATATCTTCTGCCGTGAGATCCTTATGATGAGGGCCATATAAAACGAACTCAGTAGGATGTATCTAAAGTTACAAGCAGGATAAAAGAACAAAGTAATAGATAAAAGTTCCTTACTTTTTTTAATATCCGGTCAAAAGTAAATCTTCTTAATAAATTTTCCTATAGAATCTATAGAAATCTCCGCAGAGCTTATAGGCAGGGCAGTTTGAGCATCTGCCTTAGTCTTGCTTCTGAAGGGAAAGACTGTTCTTAGCTGAAGACAGCAGGCTTTTGAGTCACAATCATGTCTATTTTCTGTGACAATAACCTCCCGTTTTTTCAGACAAGTTTTTAAAAAGGCATGTTCTTATTGTTGCTTGGCACACTGAACATTGCGATAAGCAATTTTAGCGATATATATCCACGAGTAAACTCATTCATTTATGGAGAATATGCCGCCAATCTTGGATTATTCAGCGGTTTTTGAATATTGACCATTTTTCCCATGAGGAAAAATACCGATTGAAAGCTTTTTGCAGTCGAAGTCTTTGTCGTCTTTTTAGTATAATTAGAGTGCTTTTTCACACAAAATATAGATAAAAAGTCTGTAAAGAATACGGGCTTCAAATCCTGCCAAAGGCCTGTGATATAAGGAATTGTACTGAAGGCCTTCCTACTTGACTCTTTTGTAGATAGGGGATAATACTGACATCATTCCTGAGATAATTTGCATTCGTCCTATGCAGGCTTCACAAACTTATAAGCGTAGTAGCCGATTGCGGCGTCAGCAGCGAACAGCCGAAAGATATCTCTACTTGTAGTTACCTAGATTGCTAACCAGCAAAACGTATGAACTCATCACAGTCTCAAGATAAGCTTTCGGAAACCGTATCGCAGTTCTGGGAGAGTGCGCTTCGCAAAATGGATGCACTGGCCATTCCAGTCGTGCTAGAGCGCATTCAATACTGGGTTGGCAATCAGCCTGATCTTACCGGCATTCTTTGTGACTACGTGATTCAATATGGGTCGCAAATAACCGATGCTAATGCGAAGGCAGCTGTAGACACCATCGTTCAGCAAGAGATTGTTGAGAACTGGGAAAGTAGTAAGGTTGCGCCCTATCTCAATAGAATTAAGCAAACTCTCCTGAGCTATGACCGCCGAGACTCGCTGCTAATTTCCTACATACAGGTTTTGCAGCGAGGCAAGGTGCCTGCTGATAATAGTTCTGAACAGTTCGTTCTACTGCGCTCTGGGCTAGTAGAAATAGAGCGCGGTAGCTTGAAAGTAGCCAGTCCTCTATACGCAAAGGTGTTCGATTCGACCTGGGTCGAACGGCAGCTGCCAGGAATCACTAAGCCGGTAGCAATCATTGCATCCAAAAAATCGAGTGATGGCCCGTCTTCTCGATCTAAGCTGTATTCTAAGCTGGCGATCGCCGCCTGTGGATTGGTAGTGCTAGGGGCCGCCATTTCTTCGTATATGAAAGAGTCTGGGGGAGAGGCGATCGCGATCGATACCACCAGCGACTCGCTATCCGTTGAGCAACCTGCTCTGGTAGATCCTGGTGCTCTGGCGCCCTCTGCTACGGTAGCACCCGCGAGAAAAGGAAGTCTAGCTGCTGATAAAGCACTCTTTGACAATGGCGAAGAACACGCGAAAAATAGCCGCTGGGTGCATATGATGAGAGAGTTTTGCCAGCTCTCACCAGAGTCTACCTACTTTATCCCAGCTGAAAAGCACCTGACGCAGTGGATCAGGCTCTATCCAGAAGATATTTTGATTGCAAAGAACATCGTGGTGCAAGAGCAGGGCACAAGCTGCACCATTGCAGATATGGCCCTAGAGCGCGCTATCCAGTAATCTCTCGAATAGTGGCTCTTGGAATAATGACTCTCGAAATAGTGGCTTGAACGACAGCCACTGCGCTATGGAATGATGGTGGGGGCACCCCCTTTTTCTTCCATGTCGGTAGATACTCTTATCCCCTGTCTGCTGATGTGTACCAGATAGGCAAAAATAGACATTGTTTGGACACTAGCCGTAGAATATTTTGACTGCTGCGTCTCTAGCTGACGCTTGCTGATTTTTTCTGACGTAGGGCCAGATAGATATAGCACCGTACCCACAAAAAGCCAAGCGCACAGACTAAGCACTGCCACTACCGCGCAAACGCTGACCCAGCCCATCATCTGACTCAAAATCTGCGTGATGCGGCGATAGTTGTCTATTTGGTACTCGCTGGAGCTAGGGCTGGCAAACAAACCCACGGCGAGCGTTCCCCAGCCGCCACAGACAAGGTGAACCGGAATAGCGCCCACTGGATCGTCTATTTTCAATTCATTAAGACGCTGGCCTGCCCACAAAACTAAAAGCCCGCTAACGGCTCCAATAATAATAGCGATGCCGACACTGACGTAGGCAGACGAAGCGGTGATCCCGACTAGCCCACCTAATATTCCGTTGATAATAGAATACAGCCTAGCTTTTTGATCCGTTGCAAATGGGCTAAAAATAACGGCCCCGATGCCACCGGCTGCTGCTGAGCAGAAGGTGGTGATCATGATGTGCGGAACGTAGGTGAGGTTTGCCGTAGAGCCTCCGTTGAAGCCAAACCAGCCCAGCCATAAAATCAGACAGCCTAAGGTTGCAAGGCTGAGGTTGTAGGGCTGGAACCTTTCGGTTTCTTCAGCCGTTGGGAAGCTGTTTGTTTCTGCTCGGTAGCCGAATTTTCCCTGTCGTGGGCCAATGAGCAAAGCACCTACCAGCGCCGCCATGCCACCCACAGAATGTACGGCTGTAGAACCTGCAAAATCACGGAACTGTATGAGTGCCGCCGCCAGCCAACCGTTTCCCCATATCCAGTGGCCGGTTAGCGGATAGATAAATCCGACTAGGATGAAGCTGAATAGAATGAAGGCCCAAAATTTTACGCGCTCTGCGACGGCACCGGAAACGATGGTGGCCGCAGTGCCTGCAAACACGAGCTGAAAGAAGAACAGCGCGGCAAAAGAGCGCCCGGGCCACTGGCTAGATAGATTGGTGAATCCTGGCGGGAAGGGATTAGGAATCGCCGCAGAGGGAAAGGGGAAATCGACGAACAGGCCTATCTGACCGATGACAAGACTGGGGCTATCGCCAAACATAAACCTAAAGCCGAACAGCCAGAAGGCTAGCGTTGCCACGCAGAAGACAATCAGGTTTTTGGCTAGAACGTTGACGGCATTTCGCGTGCGGCAAAATCCAGTTTCTAACATGGCAAAGCCCGCATTCATGAAGAAGACTAGGGCCGCTGCTACGATTAACCAGATGGTGGCGATCGCATCAAAATCGCGACTGACGGCAACGTCAACTTGCGCGGCAGACTGGCCTGCAAACACAAACGATAAAGCGGTTACAAGTGCTATGCAAATTTTGAGAGGGATAGAGAGATGAGGACGCGCTGGGGGCTTTCGCTGACGAAACATAGCAGTGATTTTGTTTGCGTTTGACAGAAACTAAGGTGGCTATATAGCTTCCATAGTATTATGCTGAGCCTGCCTAAACGATGCATGTAAGTAGCACCGTGTTCCTCTTTGTATTTAAACCAACATATGGAAGCTTTAGCGCTACTGAAATCTGGCCAGCTGTTAGGGAAAAAAGAGCTAAAGATATCAGCAGCGCTGACAGAGTTTCCTATGGAGATTTTGGATTTGGCAGATTCGCTAGAGCTGCTAGTGCTTTCTAATAATCGCTTGAGCAACCTGCCTGAAGAATTTAGTCAGCTCAAAAAACTCAAGGTCGTTTTCTTCAACAACAACGCATTCGAAACGTTTCCAACCGTGTTGGCAAAGTGTCCTAGCCTTTCGATGATCAGCTTTAAGGGCAACAACATTAGCGCAATCCCAGAAGGCGTGTTATCACCTGCTATTCGCTGGCTGATTTTGACAGATAACCGTCTTGAGACGCTGCCCGCTGATATCGGGAAACTAGGCAAACTGCAAAAGCTAATGCTCGCGGGTAACCAGCTTCAATTTCTGCCGATTGAAATGAAGGAATGTCAAAATTTAGAGCTGATTCGGCTGTCGGCCAATCAGCTTCAAGAACTCCCACGCTGGCTATTTTCGCTGCCGCGATTGTCCTGGCTGGCCTACGCGGGAAATCCTTTCTGCAATACCAAAGCTTTCCTCAAAAAACGTTCAGCGATAGAGTCAGTGCTGCCTTCTATCCCAGAAGATGCGTTAGAGATAGGAGAGATCTTGGGCCAAGGGGCTTCTGGCATTATCTACAAAGCGGCCTGGACAGATGAGAGGATGAAGCGTCGGACTGTTGCCGTTAAATTGTTTAAAGGAGAAATTACAAGCGATGGCTTGCCTGCTGATGAGATGTGCGCCTGTATGGGTGCTGGGGAACATCCTAACTTGGTGAGGGTTCTGGGTCGGCTTGAGGGTAAAAAAGCAGGTCTGGTGTTCTCATTTATTCCCAGTGACTATCAGAATCTGGGAGGGCCACCCAGTTTAGAATCTTGTACAAGAGATACGTACGGTGATGAGATTTCTTTTACGCTACCTACAGTTTTGAAAATAGCGAAAGGAATTGCTTCAGCTATTAACCATCTTCACGCGCGGGGAATTGTTCACGGCGATTTGTATGCTCATAATATTTTGATTGATGACATAGGAGAGAGCATTTTAGGCGATTTTGGAGCCGCGTCTTTTTACGACACGGCTGATTCAAATTTGGGAAAATCACTAGAACGAATGGAGTCTAGAGCGTTTGGCTGTTTGTTAGAAGATCTGCTAGTTCGCTGCTCCAATTCGGGTGCGAGTATAGACCGTTTGCGACGGCTAAGCAGGACTGTGTGAGCCTGAGCCCAGACCAAAGGCCCACATTTTCAAAGATTTGCGAGCGATTCGAATAGAGAAAGCGGCTTTGAAAGTCAGACTATCTGCTGATGGGAAGCTGTATGATAAATTCGCTACCTTTATCAGCTTCTGAAGCACATTTCAGCGAGCCACCGTGCGTTTCTACAATAATTCGATGGCACACAAATAGGCCTAGGCCAACGCCTTGACCCACTGGTTTCGTGGTAAAAAATGGATCAAAAATGCTGGGTTGGGTTTCGATAGGAATGCCAGTTCCGTTATCTGTAATTTTAATCACAACAGTTTCTGCAAGCTGTTCGGTGTGAATTGTAATTTTTGGAGGCTTTGAGGATTTATGGAGCGAGGATTCATGAAGCGCATCGACAGCATTAGTAAGGATATTAACAAAGGTTTGGTTGATCTGGCTCACATGACACTCAACTGGCGATAGGCTTCCGTAGCACCGGCTAATTTCTATGGGTAGATTGAGCGCTGATGCCTCTATTCGCGATTGAAGGAGCATGAGCGCACTCTCAAGCCCTTGATGGATATCAACCGGTTTCCAATCGGCTTCGTCTAGTCGAGAGAATGTTCTTAGCGAGGCCACAATCTCTCTGATACGCGCTGTGCCGCTGCTCATAGAATTGAGCATTTTAGGGAGGTCTGCAACCATAAAGGCTAAATCCGCTTCTTCAATCGCTGAGACGATTTCTGCGGGTGGTGCTGGATAAGCTTTTTGAAAGAGATTAACGATAGTGATTAAGTTTTGAAAGGCACATTTTGCATGTTGTAAGTTGCCGTGAATGAAGCTCACAGGATTGTTAATTTCGTGGGCTACGCCAGCAACCGTTTTACCTAAGCTGCTCATTTTTTCAGTTTGAACTAGCGTGGCCTGAGTTGCCTTGAGCTTCTCTATCGTCTCTTTTAAGAGTGTCGCCTGTGTCTGAGCGGCCTCGCTTGATTTTTGCAGCGATCGCTCAGCTTGCTTCTGTCGATCAATATCGCGGAAAACCGCGACTGCGCCCGTCACCTGTTCATCGATTAATACTGCACCTTAAAGTTGTTTTGACTATCGATGGTGAGCGTCGCCGCGCATAAATCTAGATCGTTCCAGTCTAGAGGGCCGGTAGTTTCCACCAAGCTGAATGGTGAGATTCACTTTGCACTCGTTGCTGAGCGGGATCTGTTTGGTCTGACCAACGGCGAGCGGCGTGTTAAGAACACCGTTGCCAGATACCTGGAGCGATCGCAGCTCAACCGTACCGTTATTGATGACCGTAAACTGGCGATCGCTCGCCACCGATCCTCTGACCGCATCCGCATAGTTGATCACACAGACTACGCGGTATACCTCATGCGAGCCACAGCCTGCGCCTGCCATTGCCCAGCTAGGCCGAAAGATATTCGTGCGGTGGCCTCGGTCGGCCACACCATCATCCACAATTAGGTTAACCATAATATCTTCGGCGGTGCTCGGGCCGTAGGCGATGTTTTCACCAGTGCCTACGTTGACAACGCCGAATCGAGCTAAGCGATCGCTCGAACGGCTCCCATCTGAACCGTTATGACCAATCGAGCCATCACTTTGATCAACCGCGTGAGCTTTCGCAGCCTGAGCGATATTCGCAGAAGGCGTTAGCGCCCCCACCGCAGGCTGCTTTCGCAGATACCGAATGGCTTCTTCTACTGCGGGCTTACCTTCACTGGTCATCAGCGTACAGTTGCGGCCACAGCCGTTAGAAATATTGCCTTGGCTGTTCATGCTGGCCAAGCGCGCTTCTAACAGCGGAATGTAGCTCTGCGGATTTTGCCGAACGCGGTTGTGTTCGACAATTAAGTTTTGTTCTACAGTCGCCCAGTCAGCAGCCTGTGCCTGAACGGTACTGCTAGGTGTAGACGAATTCAACAGATTGAATTGCTCGGTAGAATATCCGCAGGCTGTTGCAATCAGCGCGGTGGGAAGGGCAACGGCGATCTGCCATTTTCTAAGGGGCCATCTTTTGAAGGATTGCTGGAATAGTTTCATGCTGAAAGGCTTTTATAAGAAAGAACAATAAGAATAAAAGTGGCTTGGCGATGCCAGAACGTACCGCTAGAAGATAGCGAAGGTAGATGGCTGACGATCTATTTTTGAAGACGGATGATTTATTGCCACACGCCGTACCATAATCAACGACGACTTACCCTTTTCGCCGCCGATTTTTCCTATGGCTTCAGATGCTTCAGCTTCGCTCAAAGATACAGCTGTACCTGGAGAGGCTTCTTCTGAGGCGTCAGAACAGTCGCTGCTGCTGGGTGCAGGACTGATTACGTTGGGCTTTTTAGCGAATACGGTGCAGGGCGCGTTAGGTAAGGTTGCGCAAGATTCGATTGGGGCCGGTCAGTTTTTGTGGCTATTGATTCTACTGGCGCTGGCGGTACTGATGCCGATTGAGGCGGTTCGGCGAGGTCAAGATCTCAAAGCAGGATTTAACCGTCAGGTGTTGCCGTATTACCTACTGAGGGCGGTTTTTGGGCTGAGTGGATTTTATCTATTTATTTGGGCAGCTGGATTGGGGAGCTTGGTGAGTGCCAATGTGCTGCTGAATACAACGCCGATTTTTATTCCGGTGATTGGGGCGGCTGTGCTGGGTCAGCAGATTTCGCTGAAGCTTTGGGGTGCGATCGCCCTAGGTTTCTTCGGTCTTCTCCTCGTCGTACAGCCCAACGCAGCGCTTCTACAAAACCCCGCTAATTTAATCGGGCTGGGCGCAGGCCTCTCAGCCGCCATAGAATTTCTGACCGTGCGCAAGCTGGCAAAAACACAGTCGCCGCTTAGCCAAACGCTCTACTACTTGCTCATCGGCGCGGTGCTAATAGCCCCGGTTGCGCTATGGCAATGGCAACCACTCACCACCGACACCGTAGGCTTTGTAGTGGCAGCGGCAGCAGCGTTTCTATCCTTTCAGCTGCTGTTGGTAAAAGCCTATCGCTACGCGGAGCCGCATCAGATAGGCGTTTTTCAGTACAGCAGCGTGATCTTTTCAGCCATTATTGGCTGGCTGTTCTTTAACGAAATTCCCAACGGCATCGCAATGGGTGGCATGGTGCTGATCACAATGGGTGGAGCACTGGCCATCTATTTAGAAGAAAGGCCGTAGGGACTTTCGGGGCGTGGGCGATCGCTACTTGAAGATAATCTTGCAGCGCCTTGACCGTAATTTTAGAGTCCTTAAGTGACTGAATCGCCGCTAGGGTTGCCTTAGCCCCCGCAATGGTCGTCACAATAGGAATCTTGTACTCCAAAGCACTACGACGAATGATGCGGTCGTCCTCTTGAGCAGCGATGCCGATCGGTGAGTTGATCACGAGCTGAATGTCCTGGTTTTTGAGGGCATCTCCCACGTGAGGGCGACCTTCGTGGATTTTAAGCGTGAGTTCTACAGGGATGCCGGCTTCTTTGAGCGTTTTGTTGGTGCCTCCGGTGGCGAGGATGCTGAAGCCCAGATCGGCAAAGCCTTGAGCGATGGGGATAACGGCAGGCTTGTCTCGGTCATTCACAGAGATAAAGACGGTGCCTGAAGACGGTAGGTGCTGGCTGGCGGCAAGCTCGGCTTTGGCATAGGCGAGACCAAAGCTGATGTCGATGCCCATGACTTCTCCGGTGGAGCGCATTTCTGGGCCGAGGAGAATGTCGGTGCCGGGGAATTTGTTGAAGGGGAAGACGGCTTCTTTGACGGCGGTGTGTTTGGGGATAATTTCTTCGGTGTAGCCAAGTTCAGCCAAGGTTTTGCCGGACATCACGCGAACGGCCATCTGAGCTAAGGGGATTCCGGTGGCTTTGGAGACAAACGGAACGGTGCGTGAGGCGCGCGGATTGGCTTCGATGATGAAGACCTGATCGCCTTGGATGGCGTATTGGATGTTCATGAGGCCAATCACCTTCAGGCGTTTGGCGAGCTTGAACGTCCAGTCGCGGATGGTGGCGAGGGCTTTTTCGGAAAGCGTGATAGTCGGGAGGGAGCAGGCAGAGTCGCCGGAGTGGATGCCTGCTTGCTCGATGTGTTCCATGATGCCGCCGATCACGGCTTGGCCGGTGTGGTCGCAGATGGCATCTACGTCTACTTCTACGGCGTTTTCGAGGAATTTATCGATCAGGATGGGGTGATCGGGTTCAACCTGAACGGCGGTGGTCATGTAGCGCTCAAGATCGGCGTCGGAGTAGACAATTTCCATGGCGCGACCGCCGAGGACGTAGCTGGGGCGAACGACGACGGGGTAGTCAATTTTTTGGGCGATCGCTAACGATTCATCATAGCTACGCGCCAAGCCATTGGGCGGCTGACGAATATCTAGCTCACGCAGGATTTGCTCAAAGCGCTCACGGTCTTCAGCGGCATCAATGGCATCGGGAGAGGTGCCCCAGATTTTAGTTTTGATCTCGGAATCGTCTCCGAGCGCGTCAAGATAGGCCTGAATAGGAACGGCTAGCTTGAGGGGGGTTTGGCCACCGAACTGGATGATCACGCCATCGGGGTTTTCGGCTTCGATGATGTTGAGCACGTCTTCTTTGGTTAGCGGCTCGAAATAGAGGCGATCGCTCGTGTCATAGTCTGTCGAAACCGTCTCAGGATTCGAGTTCACCATGATGGTTTCATAGTCGTCGTCCTGCAATGCAAAAGACGCATGACAGCAGCAGTAGTCAAACTCGATGCCTTGCCCAATCCGGTTGGGGCCACCGCCCAAGAATCATCACCTTGCGACGATCGGACGGCAGCACCTCGCTCTCTTCTTCATAGGTCGAATAGTAATAAGGCGTATTCGATTCAAATTCAGCCGCGCAGGTATCCACCATCTTATAGACAGGAACAACGCCCAGCGATTTGCGATAGTCGCGGACGGCATCTTCTGTTGTTTTTGCCGCAAAGGCAATTTGCTTATCGCTAAAGCCCTCTTGCTTAACCGCGAGCATTTGGGCTTTTGTGATATCCGGTAGCGGCGTGCGCTTAATGAATTTCTCGACGGTGAGCAGGGTTTTGAACTTGTCTAGGAACCAGATGTCGATGGCGGTGAGTTCGTAGATTTCTTCGGGGGTCAGACCGAGCTGCATGGCGTGGCGAATGGCGAAGATACGCTCGGGGTGAGGACGGCGCAAATCAGAGCGAACTTGGGAGAGGGTAGGGAGCTTTTCAGACTGGTCGCAGCCCCAGCCAGCTCTGCCGGTTTCTAGCGATCGCAATGCCTTTTGAAAAGACTCATTAAACGTTCGGCCAATCGCCATGGCCTCCCCTACCGACTTCATCTGAGTGGTGAGGGTAGACGACGCGCCGGGAAACTTTTCAAACGCAAAGCGAGGCACCTTAGTCACCACGTAGTCAATCGTAGGCTCAAAGCTCGCAGGCGTCTTTTCGGTAATGTCGTTGGAAATTTCGTTGAGGCGATAGCCCACCGCTAGCTTGGCCGCAAATTTTGCGATTGGGAAGCCTGTCGCCTTAGATGCCAGCGCCGAACTCCGAGAGACGCGAGGGTTCATTTCAATCACCACCACCTCACCGTCTTCTGGATTCACCGAGAACTGAATGTTAGAGCCACCGGTTTCTACGCCGATTTCGCGAATAATTTTAATCGAAGCGTCACGAAGGCGCTGATATTCTTTATCTGTGAGGGTTTGAGCCGGTGCCACCGTAATAGAGTCGCCGGTATGAACGCCCATTGGGTCGATGTTTTCAATCGAGCAGATGATAACGACGTTATCGGCCAAATCGCGCATCACCTCTAGCTCGTACTCTTTCCACCCCAAGAGAGACTGCTCGATCAAAATTTGTGAAACCGGGCTAGCTTCCAGGCCAGAGTTACAGATGGTGTAAAACTCTTCTTGGTTGTAGGCAATGCCGCCGCCGCTGCCGCCCATCGTAAAGGCAGGGCGAATAATCAGCGGATAGCTGCCGATTTGCTTACCGATCGTTTTCGCTTCGTCCATGGTTTCAGCGAGGCCAGAAGGACACACGCCGACGCCAATTTTGATCATTGCTTCTTTAAAGAGCTTGCGATCTTCAGCTTTTTCAATCGCCTCTAGCTTTGCACCAATCAGCTCTACGCCATATTTTTCAAGCGCGCCGCTTTTGGCTAGGTCTACCGCCAGGTTCAGCGCCGTCTGTCCGCCCATCGTGGGCAGCAGCGCGTCTGGCCTTTCCTGCGCAATAATTTGCTCCAGCAGTGCTGGCGTCAGCGGCTCAATGTAGGTGCGATCCGCAATTTCGGGATCGGTCATAATCGTCGCTGGATTGGAGTTCACCAGCACGACCTCGTAGCCTTCCTCACGCAGGGCTTTACACGCTTGTGTACCTGAGTAGTCAAACTCGCAGGCTTGGCCAATAACGATAGGGCCAGAACCGATGAGCATTATTTTTTTGAGGTCACTTCGACGAGGCATAGGGCACCTAAAACGCGATAGAAAAAACAGGGGGGCTCAGCAAATCCAAATCATTCTAGAGGGTTTTAGGAGATTTTTTAGGCTCACGGTTATCTGAATTGAGCAGATCAGCAAAGATTTCTAACAGGACCGTCATAAATTCGGTCGCAAATCAGGGAGAGTTTCGTATTAGACTGAAAAGGTCTTTAGTAGTAATTATTGTCAACAAGCAATCTTAAAAGCATGAAATTTACCAGACGACAGCCCAATAGATATCTTTTGGGCATGGCCTGCCTTTTATCAATTGGCATCGCGTCGTGTCAGGGCCAGCCCAGTTCTGATTCAGCAGGTGACAGTGGTGCAGTCTCTGGTGATAACGAGAATGTTGTAAACCTGTATTCAGCGCGGCACTACGATGTCGATGAGCAGCTGTACGAGACGTTTACAGATGAGACGGGCATTCAGGTAAACGTGCTGGAAGGTCAGCCAGATGAGCTGATTGAGCGGATTAAAAATGAGGGTGCGCAGAGTCCGGCGGATGTGTTTGTAGCGGTGGATGCGGGCCGACTGTGGCGAGCGCAGGAGGCAGGCATTTTTCAGCCCGTGACGGATTCTGAAATTCTCAATAGCAAGGTGCCCGAGAGCCTGCGAGAGCCCGGTAACAACTGGTTTGGGCTGACCACCAGAGCGCGAGTACTGGTGTACAACACGGACAATGTGAAGCCAGAAGAGCTATCTACTTACGAGGACTTAGCCGATCCGAAGTGGAAAGGAAAGGTGTGTGTGCGCAGTTCGGGGAACGTGTACAACCAGTCACTGGTGGGCTCGATGGTGGAGACAGATGGCGCTGAGGCGACTGAGACCTGGGCAGAAGGGTTAGTGGCGAACTTTGCACGGCAGCCTGAAGGCGGCGATGTGGATCAAATTAAAGCAGTGGCGGCTGGGCAGTGTGATGTGGCCATTGCAAACCATTACTACTGGGCCAGAATGGCAAAGTCGGATGATGCGGGGGATAAGGCGGCGATCGCGAAAACCGCCGTCTTTTTCCCCAACCAGGATGACCGGGGCACGCACGTAAACATTAGCGGCATCGGACTCGTCGCAGGCGCGCCCCATCCTGAAAACGGCATTGCGTTTATGGAGTTTTTGGTGAGCCCAGAAGCCCAAAAAGTATTTGCCGAGAGCAACAACGAGTATCCGGTAGTTGCAGGCGTAGAGCTAGAGCCAATTGTGGCTGAGCTAGGCGCGTTTAAAGTAGACGCGGTAAATGTTGCTTCTTACGGACGCAACAACGCTGAGGTGAATGAAATTGTTGACAGAGCGGGCTGGGAATGATTTTTACGATTCCTGGGCTTTTGCCTCCAGAAGAGGTCGCTACTTTAGTAGGCAAGCTGTCCTCTGCTGACATGGTAAATGGCAAAACGACGGCTGGCTGGCACGCTCAAGAGGTCAAGCAGAATCAGCAGCTAGATCGCAAGCATCCGACGGCTGCGCCTTTGATTAATCAGGTAAAAACAGCGGCCATGAAGCATCCGCTGTTTCAGGCGGCAGCAAGGCCGAAGCAGATTCATACGATCCGCTTTAATCGCTATAGCGATGGCATGTTTTATGGGCGACATACGGACAATGCGCTGATGGCTGGGGCTCGCTCTGACCTTTCCTTTACGCTGTTTCTCTCAGATCCTGATAGCTACGAAGGCGGTGAGCTGGTGGTAGAAAGCGTGGATAGTGAGCAGTCGTACAAGCTAGCGGCGGGGGCCTTGCTGGTGTACCCGTCGTCTAGCTTGCATCGGGTTGAGCCAGTGGTGAGCGGGGTGCGATGGGCGGCGGTGGGCTGGGTGCAAAGCTGGGTGCGTGACCACGGGCGGCGGGAGATTTTGTTTGAGCTGGATACGGTGAGGCGATCGCTCTTTGCTCAGGGCGCGGCGGCCGGGAAAACCAACGAGTTCGATCTCATTTCAAAAAGCTTGAGCAACTTAATGCGGCGGTGGGTCGATTAGGTCAGAGGTTCTACGGTCGCTTAATGAGAATAAATCTAGAGTGAGATGCCGTATAGTAAGAAAAATTCCTGTTTAAATTTGCTTGAAAATTATGGCGTCACTGGCTCCTGTTCTGTCGTGCCACAACATTACAAAGCGCTTCGATAGGGCGGCAGTAGCGGCGGTGAGCGATGTGGGCTTTGATTTGTATCAAGGCGAGCTTTTGGGGCTTTTAGGGCCATCAGGCTGTGGAAAAACGACGCTGCTGCGGATTATGGCGGGCTTTGAGCGGCCGCAGTCGGGGGAGATTACGCTATCGGGGCAGCAAGTTTGCGAAAGCGGGGTCTGGGTACCGCCAGAGAAGCGGCAGGTGGGCGTGGTTTTTCAGGACTACGCGCTGTTCCCGCACCTGAGCGTCTATGAGAATGTGACGTTTGGCCTGAAGCAGCTGTGCCGGAAGGGTAAGCTGCCCAAAAAGCAGATTCGTGAGCTAGCAAGCGAGTCTATTAACCTGGTGGGTCTTTCGAGTATGGAAAAGCGCTATCCGCATGAGCTGTCGGGCGGTCAGCAGCAGCGGGTGGCGTTGGCTCGGGCACTGGCTCCGCGTCCGCCGCTGATTTTGATGGATGAGCCGTTTAGTAATTTGGATGTGCAGGTGCGGCTGCGGCTGCGGCAGGAAGTGCGCGATATTTTGAAGAATGTGGGGGCGTCGGGAATTTTTGTGACGCACGATCAGGAGGAAGCGCTGGCGATCGCAGATAAAGTCGCCGTCATGCACCAGGGCAAGCTCGTCCAGCTAGACACGCCAGAAGACATCTATCAAAGCCCCGCATCGAGGTTTGTCGCTGAGTTTGTGACGCAGGCGAACTTTGTTCCGGCAGTGCGGCAAGCAGACGAATGGAAAACAGCTTTAGGTTCGTTGGCTTTAGCGCCCTTTTCGACAGATGCGACTGAAGGCGATTTGATGATTGCTCAGGAAGATTTGCAGATTGTGCGAGATGAACAGGGCCCGCTGCTGGTGCAGGGGCGGCAGTTTTTGGGGCGGGAGTATCAGTATTCGCTGCTGATGGAGGCTGGGCAGGTTTTGGAGGTGCGATCGCCTGCAAACGTGCGGCTAGAGGTGGGCGATCGCGTCAGCGCAAAAGTCAGCCCCGAGCGCCTGCGCCTGTTTCTACCGGACGGGCGATCGGTTGAGATGGTTGAGCGATGTAACGAAAGCTTCCTTTACCATTAGCTAACATCAGGTTTAGCACAGGCTCGAAATCATAAATACCGTTGTGGCTAACGTCCGTAAAATATTATTTTTGACCGTATAAGTTTTTGACCGTATAAGTTTTTGACAATACAAGTTAAGGCTAATGAGCAGTATGTTTATTTCCGCAGGAGAACCTGCACCCTTATTTACAGCAGCGTCTATTACCAATCCTCATTACCAGTTTGGAAGCGCCGCCGGACGATATGTATTACTCAGCTTCCTCCAATCTTCCCGTCATCAAGCCAGTCAAAAAGTGCTGGAAGATTTAGCGCAGTACCGCAAAGCATTTGACGATGAGTTTTGCTGCTTTTTTGGCGTCAGCACCGATCTAGAAGATCAGCAGTTGTCCCGTCTCCAAACCCAAATACCTGGCATCCGCTTCTTTTGGGACTTCGATCAAACGATCAGTCAACAGTTTGGCGTCGTAGATCAAGAGAATACATATCATCTGTGCACCTATGTTCTCGATGAACGGCTACGTGTGATAGCAGTACTTCCCTTTGCCAGTCAGCCCGAAAATCATCTTTCTCAGCTGATAGCCATTCTCTCAAAGCTGCCCAAGATTCCGCCCGCTGCACCCGCCTCAGTGCAGGCACCTATTTTGGTTGTTCCCCGCATCTTCGAACCTAAGCTTTGTTCAGCACTGATTGACCATTACCAGCAGCATGGCGGTGAAGAATCAGGATTTATGCGGGAGGAGAAAGGGCGTACGATGCGAGTTAGCGACTCTAAATTTAAGCGTCGCCGAGATCAACAGATTATAGATGAAGGCCTGCAAAACACGGCGATGATGCGTGTTCACAATTGCTTAGTGCCAGAGATTGAAAAAGCGTTCCAGTTCAAAGCCACCCGGATCGAGCGGCATATTGTGGCTTGCTATGACAGCGCCAGCGGAGGCTTCTTTAAATCTCATCGAGACAACACAACCAAAGGCACCGCTCACCGAAAATTTGCCGTCTCTCTAAATCTCAACACAGGAGACTATGAGGGCGGCTGCCTCCGATTTCCTGAATTTGGACAGCAGACTTACAGCGCCCCAGCCGGTGGAGCCGTTGTGTTCTCTTGTTCACTACTGCATGAGGCAACACCGGTTACCAAAGGATTCCGGTATGCTTACCTGCCATTTTTATACGACGATGCAGCCGCCAAGATTCGACAGGTGAATCAAAAGTTTTTAGACGAGGAGATTCGGTCGAAAGGATTTCAGCATAAATCTACTCAGACCAGATCTGCCCGGCCTAAAAAGAAGAGGCGTTGAGGGCTTCAAAGGCTATGGCTGTCGGGGCTAGAGAACTTCTCTATTAGCTGCCACGCGCGTAGGACTTCAGCGACTGACCAGGCCTGTGCAAAAGCGCCACGGGAGACAAAAGGCTGATCGCCATCGAAGATTTCACTCAGCGTGCCGACGCAGCCTGCGCTGAGGTGATGGCTAAGTGGTGTTAGAAAAGTGCGGGCGATCGCAGGATTGTTATACACCTTGAGATGCGCCTGCACGAAGGGGCCAATTAGCCAGCTCCAAACGGTGCCCTGGTGATACGCGCCATCGCGCTTGAGCGGGTTGCCGCCGTAGGTGCCGATGTAGTCAGGATGAGATTGGGCGAGCGATCGCACTCCATGAGAGGTAACCAACTGCTGCGCACAAATGTCGACAATGCTTTTTTGCTGAAAGGTAGAGAGCACCGGGCCATAAGGCAAAGAAATCGAAAATAGCTGATTGGGTCTGAGCGAGGCATCTTTGCCGCTATTTTGTCCATTGGGAACATCAATGATGTCGTAGCAGTAGCCCAATTCTGAGTCCCAGAACTTTTCAAAGCCGCTAGCAGCTTGAGCAGCCAACCTGGCATACTCAATTTCAGATTTGCCTAACATTCTAGCAAAGCGAGCCATGCAGGAGATTGCATTGATCCAAAGGGCGTTGACTTCAACGGGCTTGCCGATGCGAGGCGTCACTACCCAGTCTTCTACTTTGGCATCCATCCAGGTCAGCTGCGCGCCAGCTTCACCCGCGTAAAGCAATCCGTCTTGACTATCGCACTTAATGTTGTAGCGAGTCCCTTTTACGTGCCATTCAACAATCTCTTGCAGGGCCGGAAAGAGTTCTTGCAACAGGTCTGTATCTTGTGTGGCTTCGACATAAGCACGGATGGCCTCAAAGTACCAAAGCGTGGCATCTACGGTGTTGTAACCAGGCGTGTTGTTTGCTTCTGGAAAAGCGTTGGGCAGCATTCCCTGACTGAGATAGTGAGAGAACGTGCGCAGGATAGGCTTGGCGATTTCGGGACGGCCCGTAGCGAGCGTAAGGCCTGGAAGGGCAATCATGGTATCGCGGCCCCAGTCTCCAAACCAGGGATAGCCCGCAATAATTGTTTTACCGTTAGGCGTTTCAGACGTGGCGCGATTAACCACAAACTGATCGGCCGCCAGCACAAGCTGAGCAGTGTTAGCGTTGCCTTTAGTCCCACTAGCCTCTAAAAGATTCTTTTCATAACGTTCTCTTTCCTGTAGGGCAGAACTACCGTCTGTGTTTGGTGTAGGTTCAGTGCTAGCAACCACCGTGAGCATATCGCCCTGGGCAAGCGTTGTTTTAAGCGTGGCTGCGTGAAAGTGGTCGTCTAGATGCCGGAGTCCGCGATACTTTTCTTGAGTGAGAAAGTAGTGCTGGTACCATTTGTTTGCTGGAAATAGCTGCCCTTTGCTAGAGAGTAGGTAAAAAGGAGCGGCACCGTCGAACGCCTGAACTTTTAGGCCTCTCGGGTGTGCTTTGGTTTGAATTTGCCAGGGTTTGCCGGTGGCGTTGCTTTGAGTCGTGTGATGGTGATTGCGGTGGTTAACAATCGCTTTGACGCTGATGCTAAGCGGGGCGCTGGCGCGAACAAGCTTGTAACGGGTGTAAGTTGTGTTTTCACCCGGCTGCATCCATATGCGTTTTTCGATGAGGGCATCGGCACAAGCATATGTCCAGGTGGGGGTGGTGCCTTCGAGATGGAAGCTTTGGAGGTTGCGGTAGCCGTGGCCGGTGGTAGTACCGCCTGAATAGCGATCGCATCCCAGCGGATAGGCGGTGCCCTGATATTGCACCGCCTCATCTAGCTTTGTGAGTAAAAGCGTGCGTTCTAGCGGCGGGTTGAGTGCAGCCACCAAATAGCCGTGATAGCAGCGCGTCAAAATGCCTGAAATGGTGCCGCAGCCATAGCTGCCAGTGCCGTTTGTAATCAGCCATTCGCGCTGAGTCGCTTCTGTCAGGTCGCTACAGATAGCACGGCCAAAGTTGATGTTTGCTGTCATGAGCGATCGCGCAATAGTTATAATCTTAAAATTTTACTTCAGCAAGTGAGCGTCTAGAATGCTTCAACATAAGGCTAACGCCCCCCGCATTGCGTACAATATCAACTGATGAGCAACCACTAGGAATCTGTAATGCTGTCAGCTGTCGCGACCAAACCCGCTACCGATAATCAAACCGTATATTTTCGCTGCATTGCGGGATGCTCCGCCAAGCACTCGCTTTATGACGTCATTTACACCTGCCCATCCTGCGGCAGCTTGCTAGAGGTGCACCACGAGCGCGAGCCGCTCAAAAAGCGTGATGCGTCCGAGTGGAAGCAGCTATTTTCCTCTCGGGTAGGCACCACAAAATGGCCCTATGGCAGCGGCGTATGGAGTATGCGTGAGTGGGTGGTGCCCTCACTCAAAGACGAAAATGTTGTCAGCATGTGCGAAGGCAACACGAACCTGTTTTGGGCTGAGCGCTTAGGCCATCAGCTCGGCATCCCTGACCTATGGATTAAGCTTTGCGGCAACAGCCATACCGGCAGCTTCAAAGATTTGGGCATGACCGTGCTGGTGAGCGTGGTGAAGCAAATGATGGCTCAGGGCAGCTCTGTAAAAGCGGTGGCTTGCGCGAGTACGGGCGATACCAGCGCCGCACTGGCCTCTTACGCGGCCTATGCAGGCATTCCCGCAGTGATCTTTTTACCTGCGGGCAAGGTAAGTACCGCGCAGCTCATTCAGCCAGTTTCTAACGGGGCGCACGTACTGGCGCTCGATACTGACTTTGACGGCTGCATGAAAATTGTCAAAGACGTAACGGAAGACAATTCGATCTACTTAGCGAACTCGATGAACTCTCTGCGGATTGAGGGACAAAAGACGGTTGGCATCGAAATTGTCAGACAGTTCGACTGGGCTGTTCCAGACTGGATAATTATCCCGGTTGGCAACTTAGGTAACGTCAGCGCGCTTTATAAAGGGTTCCAGCTGATGATGGATTTAGGCTTAATTTCTCGAATGCCCAGGCTGGTGGCAGCGCAAGCGGCGAGAGCAAATCCTTTTTATGAATCGTTTAAGAATGGGTTCAAAGAAAAAGTGACGGTAACGGCGCAAAGCACGCTGGCGAACGCCATCAGAATTGGCGATCCGGTGAGCTACGACAAAGCGACAAAGGCAATTTTAGAAACCGATGGCATTGTTGAGCAGGCGACTGAAAACGAATTAGCAGCAGCGGCGGCACATGCTGATTTAACAGGCATGTTTACCTGTCCGCATACGGGCGTTGCCTTAGCCGTACTCACGAAGCTGTTAAAGCGAGGCGTGATTAAGTCCACAGATAAGACGGTGGTTATTAGTACGGCGCACGCTTTGAAGTTTACTGACTTTAAGGTGGCTTATCACGAGTCAAATATTGAAGGGGTGACGAGCGAGTATGCGAATCCGGCAGTGCATTTACCGGCTAGCGTGGATGCGGTGAAGTCCGAAATTGAGAAGCGACTGAAAATTTGAGGGCACTTGGCTCTCCTCCCGAGAGCGATTGTGTTCAAAGTCAAAGAGGTCGTGCGATCGTTTTCAATCGCTTTCTGAAAACGATCGCAGGCAGTCGTTTTATCTTCTTCAACAATCTGTCAATTCGACAAATTTCTAAAGAGCATTATCAACAACAGGCGGAGGAACCCCTGGCTCTTTAACTCGCACGAATGGGGGAGAAGCCTCTGAGGTTGTTATTCGTCCTCGGCAATTCTTGGGTACAAACAGTCAATATGACATTGACGAATCGTTTCGCCGCCAAGTTTGGGGACTGTTTCAATAGTAGACCTCACGGCTAACGCTTAGCAATCAGCAACACACGCGGGCCGTTCCTTTCGGCCCGCTTTTCGTGTATCTGCACATCGGCGAAACCAGCTTGGCTGAGCAGCTCGACAATGGTGTCCAACGTCAACCAACGCGCGATCGGTTGCGTGCCCGCAAAAACATTTCTGTAGCCGCCCTCTGCATACAGTTTGAACGAATAGCGATGGCCTCTCACCTCATAGGCTTCCATTGCTTCCTCTGGTTCCGCGTAATGGGTATCGAGCAGCAAGCCATCGCTGACAGTACTCTCAAGGCTTAACAGATGTCGAACCGGGTCAGCTAGGTGGTACAGCACCCCGCAATGAAACATGACATCGCACTCGATTTGTGACTCGCCTGGTGAGTCTTCTAGGTCAACCTTGAATATTCTAGGGTTGCAGTAATAGAGCTGGCAGCGGATGCGAGCTTTGACCACGTTCTCAATCCTTGCATCATAAGCGGAGACAGAACCAGCTACACCACAAAGGCCGATGGTATGGATACCCTCAAAACATCCTAGCTCTGCAACGTGCTTGCCCTTCAACTGGAATTGCTCAGCGAGCAAAGTGATTCGCTTATCAGGTAGTGCTTGCGGCTCAGCTCGCTTTCGGCTGCTAGCTCTATTGCCGAATCGTCTGCCGTGTCTATCAACAACAAAAGCATTCCACTCTACATTGGCATTGAGCGCTTGCAGCTCTTCGTCCGTCAGCTCATCGATAGCTGAGGGCAGCGTCCCTGGTTCATACCCTGAGAAGGGTATCTGTATCCGCCGGTTAAAAAGAGTTTGTCTCGCTCGAGCAAGGAATGATCTAGGCATAAAAACTGCGCAGCTAGAGAGCTTCAAAACTCTACCAGCTGCGCAGTTTTTTTGTGTTTAGAATTCTAGAGTTGACCGAGGGAATGGGATACAAAAGCCTGCTCAAGCCTACCCATCTTTGCCGTGCTCTTGAATATACGTTTTGATCGCGGCACGAATCAGAGTATTCAAAGACATTCCTGTCCTCTCTTTAATCTTCAACAATGCATCGCGCTCTTCACCCGAAAGCCTCAAGTTCAAACCGGTGATTTGTCTAGGTTTGCGTAGGATTTGCGAAGCAGTATTGAGAACTCTATGAGCAGCAAACGGCGGTTACAACAAATCTATTTCTAGTTCTCAGCCTTTAGAGACACTTACGATAGTCCCTTCATTGCTCGGTTAATCAGTCGGCCATCTAAAACAGCTAATCCTGAGAGAATGAGCGTCATGCCAGTGATGTCTGCGCTGTTTAGCTGCTCCTGGAGAAAGAGTGAGCCTAGAAGCAACGCGCTGAGCGGTACTAAAAAAGAGACCAAAGACGTGTTGACCACGCCTGCTTCAGCCAGTAGCCGGTAGTAAATGAGATAGGCGATCGCGGTTGAAAACACGCCCAAACAAACCACCGCAAGAACCGCAGACCACTCCCACTCGCTGGCCAATGGTACGCCGCTAACAAACGCCGATCCAAATCCTATCGGCACCACAATCAGCGTCCCCATGGTCGCCGTCATTCGCGACACTAGCTGCGAGGGAATGTGGCTAAGTCGCTTGCCCACAAAGCCAGCGATCGCATAAGAGAGTGCCGCTGCCAAAACGGCTAGCTCACCGACACCCTGCAAGCTGAACCCACGTAGCACCTCTGGCCCCACCAAAACCACCACGCCTGCAAAACCAAGCACGACGCCCAGTCCGCGAGCAATCGTCAGCTTTTCGGATGTCCACAGCGCCGCAATTACCACCGTAAATAAAGGCGCTGCCGTCACTAAAATAGACGCCAAGCTGGCGCTGATGTGCTGCTGCCCCCACACAATCAACGAAAAAGGCAGCAGATTGCTCACAATGCTCAGCCCGCCACATTTCAGCCAAACGGTCAGCGGCATCTTCTTCAATCGTTCGGCAGGTTGGCCCAGCGGATCTGATCCTCGCGGATCTGCTGATAAGCTGCGCTGCCACACCAGTACGTTAAGCACCAGTGCAGCTATGCTCATGCGCCCCATCACGACAGCGATCGGCGCAAATGTCGGCAGCGCTAGCTCCATGAAAATGAAGGCGCTGCCCCAAAAAAAGGCCAGCACCCCTAGCCAAAGCCACTGCCGTAAAGACATTTTTGTATTCCTAGTGCATAGGAGCGCGATCGCTAGGCAACTTCATGGCCTACAGCCGTAATTGCCTGCTTCACAGAAGACTCAGACAAAGAGTCTGAATCTACTTCAACCGTCTTTTTTTCAATATCTACGTTCACGGTCGCACCAGCATCGTGAACCTTGATTTCTTTGGTGATCGTCTCGCCACAGCCTGCACACTTAATAGAAGGCACGCTCAAAGTCATACTCATAGGTTAGGTCTCTAAACAGAGGTCTCATATACAACAGCCCTGATCCTACTGTTTAGACCTCTCGTTATCCTAAAACTATCCGACTTGTTCCTATCTTTTACGACCGCAGACAGGTTTGCGCGTATGCCTAAAGGAAGAGCGCGCTGTAAGATTACAGCCCACCGACAAATCGACCCGGGCTGAGTATGTTTTGAGGATCAAACTTCTGTTTGATATCGCTCATCATGCCAAGGGCGTTGCCGCTGTATCCCCATACGTCTATGCGCTGCTTAACGGCTTTAGGCGCTTGCAGAAGGGTGAGAAATCCTGCGTTCTTTTGACAGTGCGATCGCAATTCCTCCAGCCCACGAACGATACTATCGGCTGACTTGTCATCATCAAACTGAATCCACCCCAGCCCGCTACTGCCATATAGCCGCACCTGCGCGCCAGGAACCACCTTGTCAGCCAGCTCAATTAGCCACGGAATTCCGCTCGGCCGCAATCCCACCTTGCACAGCACCGTATCAGGCCGGATCATCTGCGCAGATCGCCGCCAAAAGGCCTCATCGTCTGCACCATCTAGCTGCTCAAACGTCATCCCGTGCGTCGTCCCAATTTTCCTCAGCCGCTCAGTCTGCTCGTCCACGCCCGCTTCAATGCCCTGAAAGCGCGCGACCAGGCTTCGACTCCGCTCAGTCAAACTCCCCGACAGCACATCCAACGCTACCGGCGTCAGTCCCGACAGCCTCACCTCAGCCGCAGCCGCCTCAATCGCCAGCCCACCCCCACTCAGCACCACCGTACGCGAACAGGCCTGCACCGGATATAGCCGAAACGTCAGCTCGCTCAAAATTCCCAGGCTGCCATACGCCCCAGTTAGCAGCTTCATCAGGTCATAGCCCGCTACGTTCTTGACAACGCGCCCACCTGCTTTAGCGATCGCCCCGTCATATCGTACAAACTGCACGCCAATCAACATATCCCGTAGCCCGCCATACCGCTGCCGCAGCGAGCCAGTATCCGCCGTCGCTACTAGCCCGCCTACCGTTGCCACCTCTTCAAACGCCGGGTCAACGGCTAAAAACTGTCCTTTTTCCAGTAGCTGCCGCTGCAAGTCAGCGACCTTCAGCCCCGGCTCCACCGTGACCGTAAAGTCTCCTACCGCATGTTCCACCACCCGGTTCAGCCGCGCGGTTCCCACTATCAAATCAATCCCTGTCGCCAAGCCACCCCAGCTCAGCTTGCTCCCTTGTCCGGTGGGCAGCACTTGCCAGCCATGCTTATTAGCCAACGCCATCACCCGGCCAAGTTCCTCACTCGTGCCGGGCAACACCATACAGTTCGGCAGCTGGTCAGAGGCAATAGACGCTTGAACTTGTAGGCTCAGCGAGGGCGATAAATCGTTCCAAAGCACCACGTTTTGCGCGCCCACAACGCCCGCCAACACATCAGACATCTCGGCGGTTACGTCACTCATTTGCAGCTCTCACGTTTCTTTCCAAGTAGCTATGCTACCGGATAGCGATCGCCCGACTCAACGCCACAGGCTAATTAAAAACCTAATCAATTCCAATCGACACAGGCCCACCTGCTACAGGCGCACCTGCCGAAGGCCCGCTACCCCGCACCTGACGGAAATTACCGTACAGCTGATCGCGCCATAGCCAAAAAGCCGCGAACGCCGGATCGTCTGCGAGCCCCGGCACACCCTTGTTGCAAATGCCCACCGGCAAGTCCACATAGGCCTCTGTCGGAAACTTAATATACATAGACAGTCCCGCGACCGCAAAGTCGGCCAGCGTCGGCTCGTCGCCACATAAGTAGGCCTGCGTTTCCAAAATCAAACACAGCGCCTCCAAGTCCTGCCGCAAAATTTCCGTTGCTGACTTCACCGCATCCGCCCCAAAGCCAGCACCAGCCCCAAGCAAGTTCAGCACATCACCCGGCACCGCGCCCACCACTGTCTTCACCACATCTGGGGTAGAAATCGGCAGCAGCGCCGTTCTGAAGTTGGGATGCTGGTTAAACGCACCAATCATGACCTTGCGAGCATTCGGGCCGATTGACTCATCCGCCCAGGCTTCCATTATCAGGCACAGGCCTTTTTTATGCGCATCGACAGGAATGAGGGGTCGCTCGATATATTTTTTGTCTAGGTAGCGGGCGATCGCACTCGAATCAGGAATAATCTCATCCCCATCCTTAAGCACGGGTACCTGGCGCTGCCCAGACATTCTATAGAGATCTATCTGGCCAATACCTGGGGTAACTTCAATCGTTTTGTAAGGCAATTGCTTGTAATCCAAGAGCAGCCTTACCTTTTCGCTATAGTGAGACGCTTCAAACTGGTAAAGCTCAATCATTCAAATAGTCCTTCGTTAAGGTGTTTTCAATCTAGCTTCAGTGAAAATTACAGACGCTATACCTCTTTTGATACAGGCGGTTCACGCTTGTCACGCAGAGATAGAACATCCCCATTTTCAACAGCGCATCTATCTTGACGCTTCATCCACAAATAAGCATCTACCTATTTACCAGCAATGCCACTGACATTTTTTCCGATACACTTTGTAGAAGCTTAATGAACTTTAGTAAAGCTTTTACGGCATTAAGTAAATAATTCTGACAATTAGCTCACTTCACTTGTCAAAAACTAGCATCAGAGGTTCCATGCACAATAACAATAGCCCCCGTTTCGTCAAACGCTTCATGATCGGCTTAATTGCCAGTAGCGCAGGTGCCTTTGTGGCCCTTCCCGGCTCAGCTATGCCCGAGCCCACTGCTGAAGAAACGCTTCCGGTTGCTAACGCGGTAGAAGAGGCTATTGATGAAGCAGAAGCCGCGGTAGAAGAAGCAGTAGATGCCGCAGATGAAGCGGTGGAAGAGGCCGCTGCTGACACAGATGAAGCGGTAGAAGAAGCGGCGGCGGATACAGATGAAGCGGTAGAAGAGGTCGTTGCAGACACTGAGGCTGAAGCAGAGCCGGTCACTGAAGCAGACGCGCTGATGGAAGCAGAGCCGGTTGCAGAGCTGAAACGACTGGCGATGCTGTTGAAGCAGATGCAGTGACTGAAGCAGAGCCTGCCGCTGCGCTGAAACGATGAGCCGGTTGCTGAAGAACCCGTAGAAGCTTCTGGAGATGTGGCAACAGAAGAAATGGACACAACAGCGTTCACGATTGCTGAACTCACAAGTCTCAATGACTCTTTTCAGGTGCTATCTGCTGCGCTAGAAGCTGCTGAGCTGGGTGAAGTGCTCAGCAGTGAAGGCCCGTTTACTGTGTTTGCACCTACTGACGAAGCCTTCGCTGATTTGCCTGAAGGCATGATTGAGCAGCTATTGCTCCCTGAAAACAAGGCCGTCCTCATCCAGATACTGACGTATCACGTGGTTCCTGGAGCAGTGCTTTCCACGGATCTTGAAACGGGCAGTGTCGCGACTGTAGAAGGCAGTGACTTAACGATTGATGTGGGTGAGACGGTCACGGTGAACAATGCAGAAGTCGTACAGGCCGATGTCGCCGCTAGCAACGGCGTGATTCACGTGATCGATCGGGTGATTGTGCCACTGGCCCCTGAAGCCGATGCCGATATCAACGAAACTGAAGCGGTTCAGTAAGCCCGTTTATTCTCATATACCTTGTGTTAAGCCTCCTCGATTTATATTTATCGAGGAGGCTTTTTTCTTCTAGGCTTTGCAGGCCGACGTGTCGCCTTCAGTCGGTTCTATAACAATGTTTTCAAAGCCGGTGCTCATCAGTAGCTTGGTAATCACTAGCTCAGCGCGCTCGTTCGCCTGACCTAAAATATTTTGTTCACAAACAGCCGCTAGCTCTATTTTTTTAATCGCCTCCTGCTGCGCTAGGCCTTGAAGCTGCAAGCCTCTGTCTGGCCCCAGATTCAAAAATCCTCTGCTGTAGTCGTACACTTCCGAGCGATCAACGTCTATCTTCTTATCCAGTATTTTAGGTGCAGGCAGCTTTAGCGTGACGCTCCTGCCGTCTTCAGACGTGCTCACATCTGAACTTTCTAGCTCTTCGAGATCCACGCCTGCTCTCACTTCACCGTAGGCCACATACAGCAGATTCGTTTTCGCAATCGTATAGTCGCCCAGCTTGCGATCGCTCTGGGCAGGCACCACCGCCTCCATTGTAAATACAGCCGTCGTCAGCTCGCTCGCCCCCCGCATTTGCTTCACTACCACGGTACGAATATCCGTCTTATCTTCCGGCGGCTTTAGCGTAAGGGCCATTTTCACCCCGTCCAGAAACTGAGTGCCCGACCGCATAAACGCTAGGCCCGCAAGGCTTGCCAGCATCACCGCACCGCCTGTCGTTGCGATCGCCATTAGCTGCAATCCCTTCATCACAGGCGACTTTTGAGGCTTGCGTGACTGCCGCCTGCTTGGTGTTCTAACGCGGACAGATTTTTGACGGTATGGATCGGGCATTCGAGACTTCATGCGTAAAGGGGTGGGCTGAGGGTGTTTACATACTAAGGGAAGTTTCCAGCCGATTCGACCGGTTATCCGTAGCGTAATCGAATCAATACAAAAGGACTACGGTAGATGCGCTCTTTCTACTGTTCCAGCTCGATATTAATATTCTTCTAAATAAAACAAAGTCACCAAACCTGGTTGAGGAAAATGCTACAGAATCACTGTTGGCCGCAGACTCAGAGGAATTCCTCTGCACGCTATATCAATCGAGGCGGAGAACAAACCTTTGCCCAGCCCAATACGAGCACACGTTCGCGACTGTATGCCTTTGTATTAGAGGGGGCTGTCTCGAATCTTCAACAGTTGTGCGATAAATATTTGAATGATCCGGCTCAAGGACGTATTCAGTATCGTCCGGCCATGCCCTTTGTGCTGGTGACGTTTGGCCAAAATCCGGAGCTGCGATCGCAAGCACCCAGTCAAAAAGATGTTGGCTTCGTCAGCGAAAACGAAGTCGCCATTTGGATGCTCACGATGGCAGGTCGTCAGGTCGGCCCGTTCTTTTGGATCGATCACCTAGCTTGGTTTATGCCCTATCTATTTGTCGATAGCTCTTACGCAATGGCGACTGGGCGCGAAGTGTATGGCTATCCCAAAGAATGGGGCTGGCTAGACGTGCCGGATAAAGACCAGCCTGTCGATCGACTGAGCGTTGAAGCGGATGTGTTTGAAATCTTTTTGCCAACAACTTTGGCCACGCGGAAGCCGATAATTACGGTGGATAGAATGGACTGCAATGAGCGCCCCTGTTATTTACCTAGACAGTGGCGCTCTCATCAGCAGGGGGTAGAGGCGATCGCAACAAAACTCCTCGGCAACAACCGAAATATCCCCATTCCAGGCGCAGGTGTTAATGCTCAGATTATCTTGGGCCTGCTCACGGGCGCAGTTCCCTTCGTGTACTTAAAGCAGTTTCGAGATATCTACGACGGCAGTAAGCCCTGTTATCAGGCCATTGTCGAAGCCAGCACAGACCTTAAAAAGTTTCACGGCGGCGGTCTGATCAATCATCCGTTCAGTATGAATATCAACAACTTCGCCAGTCATCCGATTGTGAGCGAGCTGGGGTTAGGTAGCTGCATGCCGCCCATTAAGCTGGCTTGCTGGCTAGAGTTTGATTTTCTGCTAGCGAAAGGGAGAGAAGTCATCCGCATTGCTTAAGAGATTTATTGAACTGATATAGGAGAAAGAAGAGTAGCTTTATGTCACAAGAAACGATAAAGAAAATTGCAGTACTTGGCGGCGGCATGGGGTCGCTGTCTACCGTTTGGGCCTTGACTAGCGAGCCTGACTGGAAAGAGCATTACGACATTACGGTGTATCAGCTGGGCTGGCGGCTAGGCGGTAAAGGGGCCAGCGGGCGCAGCGTAAAACCATATGCGAACAATCCTGACCAAGCCCCGAACGATCGCGTTGAAGAGCACGGCCTGCATATCTTCTTTGGATTTTATGAGAACGCTTTTCGGCTTATGAAGGAGTGCTATGAAGAACTAGAAGATGACGGCTCCTTTAAGTCTGTGACAGATGCCTTTAAGCCGCACAATTTTGTCGTGCTATACAACGAGCACAATGGAGACTGGGACCCCTGGCGGTTCGACTTTCCCAAGAACAATCTGCTGCCCTGGGAAAAGAATCGTCCGACAAATCTTTGGCAGCACGTTATTTCAGCGCTGAAGCTGATCTATCGAGTGTGGGAAAATTCTGAGGTGTTAGGCACGGCTCAGCCGCCTAATCCTGACGGCTGCTGTGTGGATGCATTTTTTAAGCAAACCTATCGCAACTTAGAAGCGCTTGGGTTGATGAGCAACACCTGGCTCTCACATCTTTCAGCAGAAAGCATGAGAACTTCAGGAACCTCTTTCGTAGAAGATCCGCAGCAGTGGCTAGACCAAATGGGCTCAATCGGTGAGCAGGTTGAGAAAATGTCTCAAACCACCGCATTCAATTCAGAAGTTGTTTATCTTCATTTGGCCAAAGAGCTGGCTGACAGCCTGCCCGAAAACACGCACTACCATCGAAAAGAGCACTGCAATGTTTTGATAGCGCTAATCGAGCGCTTTATGGCAGAACTTGAGGACTGCTGGCACGATAAGCTTCAAATCAGCGCAGACCTGCGCAGAGAGCTAATCATTATTAACTATGGCCTTGCTAATATTCACGCTATTTTAGCGTCGGGCATTTTGTTTGAGCCTGATTTAGATGTGCTCGACCAGCACGATTATGGAGAGTGGCTACAGCGCTATGGGGCTTGGGATGAGACCTTGCGATCGCCCATGGTACGCTCCGTCTACGATCTCACATATTCCTACGAATCAGGAGATATTCAACGCCCGCGCATGGCCGCAGGCGTAGCCCTTCGCGTGGTCATCAACATCTTTTTTCGCTACAAAGGATCGGTCATGTGGAAAATGCAGGCGGGCATGGGCGACACCATTTTTGCCCCAATGTATAAAGTGCTTAAGCAGCGCGGCGTTAAGTTTGAGTTCTTTCACCGCGTTACGGCGCTGCATCTTTCAGCCGATCAATCGAGCATTGAACGCGTTGACGTTAGCCGTCAGGTAACGCTCAAGCCTGACACAACGTACGATCCTCTGATTCGGGTAAAAGACCTGCTGTGCTGGCCTAGCGAGCCTCGCTATGAACAGATTGATCCTACGCAGGCAGACGCGCTTCAAAAGGACAACATCGACTTAGAATCTTTTTGGACGCCGTGGAAAGATGCAGATCCTGATTTAACGCTGACGGCCAGAACCGACGACAACCCGGACGGCGAATTCGATCAGGTGCTGCTAGGCATTTCTATCGCGGCGCTGCCCTTCCTGTGTCAAGAGTTAACCCAGGCGAACAAAACGGCTGCGGCGCTGGCAGCCAGTCAAAAATGGCGCGATATGTTTGCCAAAGTCCAAACAGTGGCCACCCAGGGCGAACAGCTATGGCTCAAGCCCACGCTATCGCAGCTGGGCTGGACAATGCCTAGCGCGATTGTGACCACCTACACCGAACCACTGGACACCTACGCAGATATGGCGCACCTGCTGCCTCAAGAGAACTGGCCCGAGATCGATAGGCCACAGAATCTGGCTTACTTTACAGGCGTAATTCGAGATCCGGGCATTCCTGCGGCTGATGAACACGCGTTTCCAGCCGTCGCCCAAGCGGAGTTCGAGCAAAAGTTTCAGGCCTTTTTAGACAACGATATTGGCGTGCTTTGGCCCGATGCGACCTATCCCAATAGCCAGGGATTAGATGCGTCTTTGGTGGTCTCTCAATACGTGCGCATTAACATCTCTCCAACGGAGCGCTACGTGATGGCTGCGCCCGACAGCACCGCTTATCGGCTAACAGCTGGTGGGTCTGGATTTGATAATTTGTATTTAACTGGCGACTGGCTGCGAAATGGATTTAACGCAGGCGCGATTGAGCCCACGGTGATTTCAGGATTGCAGGCGGCAAGGGCGATTATGAAAAGAGAGGGGCGATCGCTTACAGAAGACATTCGAGGCGAAGAAACCGGCTGGCTGTAGCGCTACAATCAGGAGCGTATTTACAAGGTGGCGTTACCGAACCCGTGCGTCGCCTTTTTGATTTGCCTTGATTGCCTTAAAAGTATGCTGACCATTGCCGGATATGACGTTACAGAACTGCTTTATAGCGGCGGGCGATCGCTTGTATATAGAGCAAAGCGTCGCGTAGACGGCAAGTTTTTTATTCTTAAAACGCTGACGGCTCAGTATCCAACGTTGGGCGCGATCGCCACGCTTAAACACGAATATGAAATTCTGCACAGCACCGACATTCCCGGCGCCATCAAAGCTGTTGAATGGCGAGCCTCAGCGCCTGCCCTTGTATTAGAAAACTATTTAGGCCTCTCCCTTACAGACTTTTTAAAAGAGCGCGGCGCCATGCCGCTGTCTGTGTTTTTGCCGGTCGCGATCGCCCTGACCGAAACGCTCGGCCACATTCACCAGCAGCAGCTAATCCACCGCGACATCAAGCCTAGCAACATTCTCATCAACCCCGACAGCAAAGACGTTAGGCTGATTGACTTTGGGCTGGCCTCAAGACTGACGCAAAACGCCCCCCAAAACGGCGCTGTTTACGTCAATCTCAAAGGCCGTCAGCCCGCAGGCACCTATGCCTACATGTCACCCGAACAAACCGGGCGCATGAACCGAACGGTAGACTCCCGCAGCGATCTCTATTCTCTCGGCGTTACCTTCTATCAAATGCTGGCAGGCTCGCTACCCTTTGAAGCCACCGACGCCCTTTCTTGGGTTTACTGCCATATTGCCAAAGCGCCCATCCCGCTCAAAGCCGCTAACCCAAAGGTACCTAAAGTACTTTCGCAGATTGTCGCCAAGCTATTGGCCAAGACCGCAGAAGCCCGATATCAGCAGGCCGAAGGCTTAAACGCGGATCTCAAACGCTGCTTAAAACAGCTAACGCCAAACGGCAAAATTTCGTCTTTTACGCTGGGTAGTCAAGATAGCTCAGGGCAGTTCCAGATACCGCAACGCCTGTACGGACGAAGCTCAGAACTTCAAACGCTGCTAGCAACCTTTGACCGGATGAGCCAGGGCAGCCGTGAGTTAATGCTCGTCAGTGGCTATTCCGGCATCGGCAAATCCGCCCTCATCAACGAAATCCACAAGCCCATCGTGCGGCAGCGCGGGTATTTCATCGCCGGCAAATTCGACCAGCTCAAGCGCAACATTCCCTATGCATCCCTCATTCAAGCCTTCCAAGACCTGATACGCCAGCTATTGAGCGAAGGTGAAACAGAGCTAGATCAGTGGCGTCAGCGCCTGCAAGCTCGCTTAGGTGGCAGCGGTCAGGTGCTTGTTGATGTCATTCCAGAGCTAGCGCTGATTATCGGCCCGCAGCCCCCCTTAGCAGCCGTCACCTCGGCTGAGTCTCAAGCTCGGTTCAATCAAACCTTTCAAAAGATGGTGCGCGCGTTTGCACAGCCCACGCATCCGCTAGTGATTTTTCTAGATGACCTGCAGTGGGTAGATCGCGCCTCTCTCGATCTACTTACGCAAATTCTCTCTGACGTAGAGACTCAGCACGCCCTCATCATCGGCGCTTATCGGGACAATGAAGTTGGCCCCGCTCATCCTCTAATGCTGACCTTAGAGCAGCTGCGCAGACAGCAAACAACAATTAGTGAAATTGCGCTGAAGCCCCTACAGCCAGAGCATGTACAGCAGCTTGTTGCTGATACGCTCACGACGCAGACAGCAGTGGTTGAACCACTCAGCTCACTCATTTTTCAAAAAGCAGCGGGGAATGCATTTTTTACGCGCGCTTTGTTCAATGCGCTTTACCGAGACAAACAGCTTACGTTCAGCTTTACCGATTCTAGCTGGCAGTGGGATATCGCTCAGCTACAGGAGGTCAGCCTTACCGATAATGTTGTAGCGCTAATGATGAGCCGGATTCACCACCTGCCTGAGCCGGTACAACAGCTGTTAACCCTAGCAGCCTGCATAGGCGATCGCTTCGATTTATCCGTACTCTCTGTGGTTTCTAAGCAGTCACCGACAGAAGTCGCTCGCTCGCTCTGGCCCGCGTTGGCCGCTGGGCTAATCGTACCGCTAGGAGAAGACTATCAAATTCCGATGCTGCTTGAGCCTGAAGATCTTTCGGAGGATCTTTCGCCTGAGGTGCTTGAAAGCATTCGCTATAAGTTTGTTCACGACAGAGTACAAGAAGCCGCCTATAAACTACTGCCAGATGAGGTACGCGATCGCACACACTGGAAAATTGGGAACCTACGCCTCCAGCAAATAGACTCGCAGGATGAACAGATTTCCCAGAAAACGTCAAAAGAAACGTTAAAAAAGACATTAGAAGAGAACATTTTTGAAATCGTCAATCCGTTAAACCGAGGCAAAGCACTGGCCACAACGGACGCTGAGCGCTATTTGATGGCGGATTTGAACTGGCAGGCAGGCCGCAAAGCCAAAGCCGCCAACGCTTATGAGAGCGCGCTAAGCTACTTTGATACGGGCGTTTCACTACTGCCCGATGAAGCTTGGCAAACGCACTATGAGCGCACGTTTGCACTCTATCGAGACGTTTCTGAATGTGCCTATCTCTGCGGTCAGTTTGAGCGAGCAGAGCAGCTATTTGAACAGGCGATCGCCCAGGCAGCTTCCGCCATCGATCAGGCAACCATTCAGCTAATCCGTATCGTCCTATACGACAATCAGGGCAAGTTTACTGAAAACCTAAGCGTTGGCGGCGAAGCCTTACGAAACTTGGGCCTGAGCTGGCCAAATACCGCCGATGACACGGCCGCTATTCTTGAGAAAGAACAGATTGTCTATCAGCAGCAGCTCGCAGAACATTCCGATATTTCTCGCCTAGTAGAACAGCCCGAGATGACGGACGTAACCGCTCGCACCTGTATGCAGCTACTGGTGAGTATGACAGGGCCTGCGTACTTTACAGACCCCACCCTAGTTACGCTAATCACGTTAAAAATGTCTGTTTTATCCATGCAGTATGGCAGCTCACAGTGGGCCGCGCAGGGATATGTATTTTGGGGAGCAATGCTCTCAGCAGCTTATCAAGACTACAAAACAGCCTATGCCTTTGGGAAAGTGGGTCTACAGCTCACCGAACGCTACAACAACTACAACGAATCCAAAACGCTGAACTCTTATGTTGGATTTATTAGCCACTGGCACGTTCCACTAGAAAAAGACATTCCCCTGTTGCGCAGAGGCTACTTAGCAGGCGTCGAGATTGGCGATGTTTTTACCGGCTATGTAGCACACGTGCTGTCGCTACACCTTATTTTAATGGGCGCAGAACTCAGTGAGATTCAAGCTGAGGTCAGTCTTCTATCAGCCTATCTTCACAAGAGTCAAAATCAAGTTTTTGCTCAGCAGATGCAGGCCTACCTTTACTGCATTTCGGCCTACCAAACCGGTACATTTTCTCATAAAAAAGGGAGTCTAAGAGACTTTGACGAAGCCCGCTGTCAGCAGCTTTTCCAGGACAATCAGTATTTTACGGGCGTTGCAACCCTGCTATTGCTCAAAGTCGTCTATCACTTTTTGTTCGAGCAATACGAGAAAGCGCTGGCGCTGTGTGAGGAGAATGAACAGTTCATTGTGTTTGTAGCTGGACTAGCCGCCGAATCAGAGCATGTCTTCTACCATTCTTTGGTACTCACGGCGCTATACGACACCGCCAGCATCTCGCAGCAGCGCACCTACTGGGCCATTCTAGAAAAGCATCTCATTCGGCTGCAAGGCTGGGCCAAAAGCTGCGCAGCAAACTACCAGCATAAATATCTGCTGGTGGCCGCTGAAATGGCGCGGTTGTCTCATCAGCCTAGCGATGCGCTGGACTATTACGACCAGGCAATCACCTCAGCGCAGACGTATGGCTTTATTCAGAACATGGCGATCGCGAACGAAAAAACCGCTCAGTTCTGGCGCTCTAGAGGCAACAACAATGTGGCTATCACCTATGCCAGATCGGCTTACCATGCCTACAAACAGTGGGGCTCTACGGCCAAGGCTAATGCAATCGCCGCGCACTATCCAGGGTTGCTAGTCACTAGCACGCCCCGTACCATCTCATCGGATAACAATCGTCTTAGCAGTGCTAATCAAACAACCTTGTCAGCCAGCGAAGGCGAAGAGAACCGACTGGATCTGGCAACCGTGATGAAAGCTTCTCAGGCGATCGCCAGCGAAATTCGCTTAGAAGGCCTCCTGCAAACGCTCATGCAAATTGTGATAGAAAATGCCGGAGCCCAAACCGGCGTTTTGCTACTGCGCCCAGAAGGCATCTCAGATCCCGATCGCCCCTGGGTGGTTGAAGCGCTTAGCAATCACGAGGGCAACATTCTGACGCAACAGGTGCAGTCCATCGAGATATCGAAGGTGATGCCCGTTGCGATTATGAACTACGTGGCCAGAACACAAGAAGCGGTCGTGCTGGCCAATAGTCTTACGTCCGATACATTCTCCCCCGATCCTTACATCACCCAGCACCAGCCAAAATCCATTCTCTGTATGCCCATTGGCTACCGGGGCCAGCTTATCGGCCTGCTGTACCTCGAAAATAACTTAACCACCGGAGCCTTCACGCCCGAAAGGCTAGAAGTGTTGAGTCTGCTCTCTGCTCAGACGGCTATTTCGCTGACCAACGCTAGGCTGTACGAACAGATGCGATCGCTCAACAGCAATCTGCAACAGGAAGTAGCCCGTCGGCAAGCCAGCGAAACTATCCTTAGAGACAATGAGCAGCGCCTCACTCAGCTCCTAGAAGGTATTCCAGTTGGGGTATTTGTTGTAGACGCGCAGGGCCAGCCTTACTATGCCAACCAGGTTGCCCAGCAAATCTTAGGCAAGGGGCTCTATCCCCAAGTCGCTCAAAATAATCTCACCGAAATCTACCAGGCCTATCAAGCAGGGACATCTCGCCTGTACCCAACCAATCAGCTGCCTATTGTCCAAGCGCTGCGTGGCGAAAGCGTTACCGTTGACGATATGGAAGTGCATCAGGGCGATCGCATCATCCCTTTAGAAGTCTCTTCTACCCCTGTATTCAACGCCAAAGGAGACATCACCTACGCTATCACCGCCTTTCAAGACATTACCCTGCGCAAACAAGCCGAACAACAGCGCACTCGAATTTACCCGCACGCTAGAGCAAAAGGTACAAAACCGCACCCAGGAACTATCTCAAACGCTGGCGGTGCTCAAAGCTACTCAGGCAGAACTTGTCATTGAAAATGCCTTACTCAGAACAGACGAAGCAGATGCTACCTACGACTATCAGGTCGGTGGATCGCTCGCGACAGACGCACCCACCTACGTTGTGCGTCAGGCCGATCGCCAGCTCTATAAGGCACTTCGGCACCAGCAATACTGCTACATTTTCAACGCCAGACAAATGGGCAAGTCGAGTTTGCGCGTACAGATGATGAAGCGCATGCAAACCGAGGGCGCTGCGTGCGTGGCAATCGATCTCTCTGTCATTGGCAATCGCCAAACCACTCAAGAGCAATGGTATGCAGGCTTCATGTACGTCTTGGCCAGCGGCCTAAGCCTGAGTCAAGCGGTAGATATCCGAGCCTGGTGGAAAGATCACATGCTGTTATCCCCGCTTCAGCGGCTAGACGAATTTGTTCGTCAAGTGATTCTTGCTAAGGTCTCTAAAAACATTGTTGTATTTATCGATGAAGTCGATAGCGTTATGGGTCTCGACTTTGAGGCCGATGATTTCTTTATCTGGCTGCGCACCTGTTTCAACCAGCGTGCCGATGATTCTAGCTATCAGCGACTCACCTTTGTTCTATTAGGCGTAGCTACCCCCTCTCAGCTCATTCAAGATGCTCATCGAACCCCGTTTAACATTGGCCAAGCCATAGAACTTAAAGGCTTTCAGCTTCATGAGGCACATCCACTTTTACAAGGATTGCCTGAAACCGTGGCTCGACCTCAAAGCGTACTTGCCGAAGTGCTTGCTTGGACAGGAGGGCAGCCGTTTTTGTCACAGAAAATTTGTCAGATGATTCGACATTCAAAGCAGCCGATTGCAGAAGGAGAAGAGCGCGCGTGTGTGGAGGAGTTGGTGCGATCGCGAATTATTAATAATTGGGAAACTAAAGACGATCCAGAGCATTTGAAGACGATACGCGATCGCCTACTCAGCTACCCCGCCCAAACCAAAGCCATGCTATCTCTCTACCAACAGCTCCTATCAGACATGCCAGTCCCCGTTGACGATAGCCCTGAACAAACTGAACTACGCCTATCCGGACTAGTTGCTCGGCAGCCTAATCAGCTAAGTATCGCCAATCGTATCTACGCAATGGTTTTTAATCAGCACTGGGTGACTCAAACCTTACAGTTACTGTAAGCAATCGTCGCTCCAAAGCTGTGAAATAGACGATGGTGTTTCCGTTCGTAAAGTAAAAGAGGCAGTGCTTTTTTACAACCTATTGTTTACAATCTCAGCTCGTGGATCGGTAGAGCGACTATCACAGATTTGCTGGTACAGCGCCTTCTCTTTATCGCTAATATTCTTAGGTGGCGTAATCACGACTTTCACAAGCTGATCGCCACGGTCTTTACCCTTTTTCCCAGGCCAACCCTTCCCACGCAACCGCAAAGACTGCCCAGACTTCACGCCTGCCGGAACGCTCACCGTGACACTGCCATCTGGCGTAGGCACGTCGACCTTTGCACCCAGCACGGCTTCATCTGGTGCAATCGGCACTTCACAAACTAAGTTGTCGCCATCCAGCTCAAAAAAACCGTGCGACAACAGCTCAACAGAGAGGTACACATCCCCACGCTGCTTGGTTTGAGGGTTAGTCGCCCCTTTTCCCTTAATCCTAATTTTGCTGCCTGACCTTACGCCCGCTGGAATCCGAACCTTTACAGACTCAGAGCCAATCGTAAACCGCTTCTCAGTGCCCCGAAAAGCTTCTGACATACTCAGCTTCAGATCGGCTTCCTGATCAAAAGCACTACGCCCCGAAGCAGATCGGCTGCTCGCACGACTCGCCGTCCTTGCGCCCGCTCGTGGATCAAAGCCACCCGGCCCCTGCTGATAGCTATAGGTCTGCCGCCCAGCGCCCGCGCTGCGCCCCATCAACTCATTAATAAAGTCTTCAAAGCTACCGTACGCACCAAAATCAAAGCCACCTACGCCGCCTGAACCACCACCGAATCCACCTGGCCCACCGAAGCCAGAAGAACTCGCCCGCACCTGCTCGACCCGCCTGCTGCCAATACTGACCAAACTGATCGTATTTCTTACGCTTATCGTCGTCTGAAAGGACTTCGTAGGCCTCACTGACCTCTTTAAACTTAGCTTCAGCCGCTTTATTATCAGGATTAACGTCAGGGTGATACTTTCGTGCCAGCTTACGAAAGGATTTTTTAATATCGCTGGCATCGGCTGTTTTGCTGACCCCTAAAATGGCGTAGTAATCTTTGAAGTCAGTTGCAGCCATATTTAGCCTCCCTCCTAAAGTCGAACCCAATCTAAAACTTGAGATTTTAGCCTAGCAAAGCTTGTCTGCTTAGGAGGTTCGGTTAGGAGGTTCGGTTTACTGGCGATCGCGCCTAGTCCGAATCGCGCGCCCGCCCGTACAGCTCGGTCATCTGCTTAAGCTGTTCGCTCATAGTGGGCGTCAGCATTGCCTGCGAGTAGCGCCATTCCCAGTTGCCGTTGCCCACGCCGGGGGTATTCATACGAGCCTGAGAGCCGAGGCCTAATAGGTCTTGCAAAGGTGTAACCGCTTGGTTAGCCGTAGATGACATCGCCAGCCGAATCATTGACCAGTGAACGCTGTCAGGGTTAAAAGCGCCGATGTAGGCCGCAAGACGCTGCTTTTCGTACTCGGTGGCTTGCGCGAACCAGCCGACAGTGGTGTCGTTGTCATGGGTGCCGGTATAGACAACAAAGTTATTGTCTATATTGAATGGAAGGTATGGGTTCTTGTGGTCGCCGCCAAAGGCAAACTGAAGAATTTTCATACCAGGCAAATCAAACTTGTCGCGCAAGACTTCAACGTCTTCGTCAATCAAACCCAGGTCTTCTGCTAAGAAAGGAAGCTGGCCAAGCTCTCTTTCGACCGTCTCAAAAAAGGCCTCACCAGGCGCTTTAATCCATTCACCGTCCATCGCGGTTTCGTGACCCGCAGGCACTGCCCAAAAGGCCGCAAAGGCTCGGAAGTGGTCGATGCGGATGATATCTACCTGCTCAAGCGAAGCCTGAAGACGCTGTAACCACCATTTGAAGCCGCCAGCCTCAACGGCCTCCCAGTTGTAGGTGGGATTACCCCATAGCTGACCCGTGGCGCTGAAGTAGTCGGGCGGTACCCCAGCCATTTGTGAAGGCTCTAGGGTCTCTGGGTCAAGCATAAAGTTTTCGGGGCGTGCCCATACGTCAGCGCTGTCGTGGGCGACATAGATAGGCATGTCGCCCACAATTTTGATGCCGCGAGCGTTGGCGTAGTTTTTGAGGCCAGACCACTGCCGGTAAAATTCGAACTGCATGTACTCGTGAAAGAAGATTTCGCCAGCCAGATCGACTCTGTACTGGTTGAGCACGAAGGGATCGCGCTGGGCGATCGCACTATCCCACTGCGACCAGGGCACGCCCCCGTTCTCATCTTTTAGCGCCATAAACAGGCCGTAATCTTCTAGCCAGTTGCGGCAGTGCTTCCGAAAGTCATCAAATTCTTTGCGATCGCCCTCACTCGCGATATCCTTAAACCGCTCAGACGCCTTCTTCAGCAGTGAAAGCTTAAACGCATACACTGCCTGATAATCCACCGCCTGATCTGAAAATCCCTGGCCCAGGGTAAAATCCTCAGCGTCTAGTAAGCCCTGCGCCTGAAGGTTTTCTAAATTAATCAGCAGCGGATTGCCCGCCATTGCCGAATAGGCCATGTAGGGAGAGTTTCCATGTCCCGTTGGCCCCAGCGGTAAAATTTGCCACAGTGACTGCTGAGAATCTTCTAAAAAGTCTACAAAGCGGTAGGCCTGCGCGCCCAAATCTCCAATGCCATAGCGGCCCGGTAGCGAGGTAGGGTGTAGCAAAATGCCGCTGGATCTGGGAAAGGACATAAATACTTCTGTGGCATTTTTTTGACGACGCCAAAAACTCTATCACGGGCAGCTGAACCCAAAACTCTACTTTTTGAAAGAAGCAGGTGAGAGAATGTCAAAACTTGAATAGATTCGATGCAATTATGACCTCTTCAGACACCCCAGATAACTTAGATACCCCACAGGGTCGTAGCTATAGAAATCCCGCGCCTACGGTAGATCTCATTATCGAAATGATAGATCGCCCTCATAGGCCTATCGTTTTAATTGAGCGACTGAACACGCCCTTCGGCTGGGCGTTACCAGGTGGCTTTGTAGACTACGGCGAATCGGTAGAAACAGCAGCCGTGCGAGAAGCCCAAGAAGAAACGAACTTAGCCGTCACGCTCGTAGAGCAGTTCTATGTATATTCAGATCCAGCCAGAGACAAGCGCAAACATACGCTAAGCATTGTCTTTATTGCAACGGCCACTGGGGAGGCCACCGCTCAAGACGACGCCAAAAGTCTAGCCGTTTTAAACCCGTGGGAAATGCCCGATTCTTTATGCTTCGACCACGACAAAATCCTACAGGACTACTGGCGCTATCGTCATTACGGTCACCGTCCAACGGTTTCTCCCACAGGTTCATCAAGCACCGCCGTGTAGCTAGGAACATTGCGAGCTTGAAGCCTCACCCCTTAGAATAAGCCTCGACCTAAATTTATATAGATGCTGTGCGCAAAATTATTCAGACCGATCAAGCCCCTGCTCCGGTTGGCCCCTACAATCAAGGCGTCGTTGCTTCAGGCGCAATGCTATTTGTCGCCGGACAAATTCCATTGGACGCGGCCACAGGTGAACTAGTCGGTGAAACGGTTTCTGAGCAGACTGAAAAAGCGCTACAGAATTTAACAGCCGTGATTGAAGCGGCAGGCTCAGATATCTCTCAAGTGGTTAAAACCTCTGTCTTTTTAAAGGACATGAACGACTTTGTAGAGATGAATAAGGTCTATGCCAAGCACTTTGGTGATGAAAGTGCGCCTGCTCGCGCCTGCGTTGAAGTAGCTCGTTTGCCTAAAGACGTTTTGGTTGAAATTGAGTGTATTGCGATGGTGGAAAGCTAAAAGATACAGCGCTAATCTCATAGCTTTCAACAGCTTTTTAGATTTTATTAACTAGTTCAGTATATTTTTCACGAGGGACATATGGCGGATTCATTGGCGATCGCAATTCTAGCAGCAGGCAAAGGCACCCGCATGCGCTCATCACTGCCCAAAGTGCTCCATCGTCTCAGCGGCCTCACCCTCGTTGAAAATGTCCTCGCTAGCACTTCGCTAGTCAGCCCCACTCGCAAGATCGCCATCATCGGCTACGAAGCCGAACAGGTAAAAGCAGCCCTCTCCAAAGTGGCCGATCTAGAGTTTGTTGAACAAACCGAACAGCTCGGCACGGGTCATGCCGTACAGCAGGTGATTCCGGCGCTAGAAGGCTTTGAGGGCAACTTACTGGTGCTCAACGGCGACGTGCCACTGCTGCGACCTGAGACCATCGAGAGCATGCTGAAAACTCACAACGACAACGGTAACGCAGCCACCATCCTCACCGCGCAAATGGACGAGCCAACCGGCTATGGCCGCGTCTTTTGCGACAACAATCTAATTGTTGAAGAGATTATTGAGCACCGAGACTGTACCGACGAGCAGCGTAACAACAATCGAACCAACGCTGGCATCTACTGCTTCAGCTGGTCTGCGCTGATGACGATTCTGCCCCACCTCAAGTCAGACAACGACCAAAACGAGTACTACCTCACAGATGTGATTAAAGAACTCTCGCCCGTGATGGCTATGGACGTTTCGCCCTCAGAGGTTGCGGGTATCAACAACCGCAAGCAGCTTTCAGAAGCAGAAGCGGTAATGCAAAAGAGAATTAAAGACGAGCTGTTGCTCTCGGGCGTAACGCTCATTAATGCACAGAGTATTACCATTGATTCGACAGTCATCGTAGAGCCTGACGTTATTTTGGAGCCGCAGACAAACCTGCGCGGGAATTCTATTATTAAATCCGGCTGTCGGATTGGCCCAGGGTCTTTTATTGAAAACAGCACGATTGGAGAGAACACGCTGCTCGTTCACTCCATGGTGACAGATAGTGAAGTCGCAGCAGGTGGACGTATTGGGCCATTTGCGCACATTCGCGGAAAGGCGAGCGTAGGCGAGAACTGTCGAATTGGCAACTTTGTTGAAATTAAGAAGTCAACGATTGGCGCGAACTCTAATATGGCGCATCTTTCTTATCTAGGAGATGCTGAGCTAGGCGAGAAGGTGAACGTTGGAGCTGGAACTATTACGGCAAATTATGACGGGAAGTATAAACATAAGACGGTGATAGGCGATCGCACAAAAACTGGCGCAAACACCACCCTAGTCGCCCCTATCACTATCGGCGCAGATGTCACCATCGCCGCAGGCTCCACGCTCACCAAAGACGTAGAGTCCGACTGCCTAGCGCTCACCCGCACCCCTCAAAAAACGCTGCCAGGTTGGAAACCAAGCTATCTAAGAAGCGAAGGCTCACCCGACAGCAGCGCCATCACGACGTAGGGATACGATCTGCTCAGACGCTTAGGTTTATGAGTTTTCTAATTAAGAAAAGTTTATAAACCCACGACTTTCTATAGTTCGTCTAAAGGTTGATTTCTGAATCCAAAACGCCTTCTTAAGATAAAGACATCTCAGAATCTTAAGGATGTTACATGGCAGCTACTCGCTATCAGCCCACCGCAGACGAATCTTCAGCCAGCGAACTAGAAGGCTCACTAGGTCGTGACAGCATGACGCTCTCACAGCACGTCTTGCAGCAGCTCGATAGCTTCGGCCCCGAAGCGCAAGACTTAAGCGCCATCATGAATCGGATCGCCTTTGCCGGAAAGCTCGTATCCCGCAGACTCACCAGAGCAGGTCTAGTAGAAGACGCTATGGGCTTTACCGGGCGTCAAAACGTTCAAGGTGAATCCGTCAAAAAGATGGACGTGTATGCCAACGACGTTTTTATCTCCGTATTCAAGCAAAGCGGCCTAGTCTGCCGGCTTGTCTCTGAGGAAATGGACGATATCTACTACATGCCCGACAGCTGCTCTATTAGCCGCTACACGCTTTTATATGATCCCATTGACGGCTCCTCTAACGTAGATATCAACCTCAACGTAGGTTCTATTTTCGCGCTGCGCCGACAGCAGGGCGACGACCTCGATAAAACCGGCGCTGACTTACTGACCCCTGGAAAAAATCAGCTGGTAGCAGGCTATATTCTCTACGGCCCTAGCACCGTTTTTGTATATACCATCGGCAAAGGGGTTCACGCCTTCACGCTCGATCCCAGCCTGGGCGAGTTCATCCTAGCCAGCGAAAATATTCAGATCCCCAAGCACGGCCCCAACTACAGTGCCAACGAAGGAAACTTCTGGCAGTGGCACGATCCCTATCGCGACTACATTCGCTACATGCACCGTCATGAGGGCTATTCGGGTCGCTACAGCGGCGCACTGGTTGGCGACTTTCACCGCATTCTGATGCAGGGCGGCGTATTTCTGTATCCCGGCACCGAGAAAAAGCCCGAAGGCAAGCTAAGACTGCTGTATGAGTCTGCGCCACTGGCATTCTTAGCCGAGCAGGCGGGTGGAAAAGCCACCACTGGCGAGCAGGCAGTCCTAGACGTGCAACCGACTCAAATTCATATGAGAACGCCGCTGGTGATTGGTAGCGCCGAAGATGTGGAGCTAGTAAAATCGTTCCTTCAAGACAGCAAGCTGGAAAGGCCGCCTGAAGCCGTCGGCTCGTCAGCTAGCTGATTTGGCCAAGGCAACCTAAATAAAATGACCGAGATAAACTGATATAGAGGTAACAGACTTGGCACGTGCAAGTTAGGTAGTCTACCCAAAGTGATTTTTATCTGTAGTCATATTTTCTAACGTCCTGCTCACGGTTCACCAAACGCACAGCTCACCAAACGCACTAAACTCTTCCCAAGCACTCTTCTTTTAAAGCTACTTTCGATATGGTCTCACTTCTCGAAAACCCACTCCGCGTTGGCCTCCAACACGACCGCATTCCTGCCCCCCAAATTCTGGTCATCTTCGGCGCATCTGGCGACCTTACCCAGCGTAAGCTTGTCCCCGCACTGTACCAAATGCGGCTAGAGCGGCGCCTGCCGCCAGAACTCACAATTGTGGGGGTCGCTCGTCGTGAGTGGAGCCACGACTACTTCCGCCAGCATATGAAAGAAGGAGTCGAGGAGTTTGGCGGCGGCTTGGGACCGGATAGTTCTGTATGGGATAAGTTTGCCGAAGGCCTGTTTTACTGTCCTGGCAACATCGATACACCTGAAGACTACCAGCGGCTCAAGCAATTCTTAGCCGAGCTGGATGAAAAAAGAGGCACGCAGGGCAACCGAGTATTTTATCTTTCCGTTGCGCCTCGGTTCTTTGCAGAAGCAGCCCAGCAGCTAGGGGGCGCTGGAATGCTGGCTGATCCGAGTAAACAGCGGTTAGTCATTGAAAAGCCTTTTGGTCGAGATTTAGCTTCCGCGCAAGCCCTGAACTACAAGGTGCGTAACGTTTGCGCTGAGGAGCAAATTTACCGGATTGACCACTACTTAGGCAAAGAAACGGTTCAGAACCTATTGGTGTTTCGCTTTGCAAACGCGATCTTCGAACCTCTGTGGAACCGTCAGTTCGTAGACCACGTGCAAATTACGGTAGCTGAAACGGTCGGACTTGAAGGTAGAGCGGGCTACTACGAAACCGCAGGTGCCATTCGTGACATGGTACAAAACCACCTGATGCAGCTCTTTAGCCTAACGGCGATGGAGACACCTAACTCATTAGACGCAGCCAGCATTCGCAGTGAAAAGGTAAAGGTGTTGCAAGCAACTCGCTTGGCCGACGACACCGATCTTTCTAAGTCAGCGGTGCGCGGACAGTATTCTCCAGGCTGGATGAAAGGAAAACAGGTTCCTGGCTACCGCGAGGAGGAAGAAGGCATTGAAGAATCGACCAACAACACGTTTGCCGCACTTTCACTAAGAGTCGATAACTGGCGCTGGCAGGGAGTTCCGTTCTATCTGCGCACGGGCAAGCGCCTGCCGAAAAAAGTCTCTGAAATCTCGATCCACTTCAAGTCTGTGCCTCACCTGATGTTTCAGTCGGCGACCAAGCAGCTGAACAACAACATTTTGGCGCTACGCATTCAGCCGAATGAAGGCATTGCCATGCGCTTTGAGGTAAAAACGCCGGGGTCTTCTTTGCGCACGCGTTCGGTAGAAATGGACTTTCGCTATGATGCAGCCTTCGGTCAGCCCAGCACCGATGCCTATAGCCGCCTGCTCATTGATGCGATGCTTGGCGACCAAACTTTGTTCACCCGAGGCGACGAAGTAGAACAGTCTTGGCGTGTGCTGACACCGCTGTTAGAAGTCTGGGATGCACCTGCACCGCCTAACAGCATTCCTTTATATGAGGCAGGTACTTGGGGGCCAATTGAAGCCGAGCTACTGCTCAACCGCACCCGTCGCCGCTGGCGCAGACTTTAAAGATAGGCAAACGCATTTGCTATTTTCCTTAGTCCTTCTAAACACTCTTCTGGGTAACCATGACAACTACTAAATACAAGCCACCTGTTGCAACCTCTACGCTGGCGCTCCAAAAGCCTAAAAACATCTCGCCGAGTGATATCGAGACAGAGCTACAGAATATTTGGCAGACGCAGGAAGGCGATCGCAACACCCCCAGCGTCAAACGGGCCGATACCTTCACCATGGTCATCTACGAGCCAGAAGAAATTCAGCAGCTGCTCGGCACCCTGAGCTTTTACAAAAATGACATCGACGGCCTGCATCGCTCAGAAACCAGAGAAGCGATTTTGTTGGCACAAAAAGCCTACAATTTAAGGCTCACGGGGCGAGTAGATACTGCGACGCTCGCTAAGCTACGCGAAGAAGTCAGTAACCTACCGCTCGAACAGCGAAAGCTCAAAAATGCTGACATTCGCGGGTTTAACTTTGACGGGCCTTTGGCGGCTCAAAACCCAGCTCGGGTGATTACGCTTTGTCCAACCTTTGGTGAAGACACGGGCGTTACCGCACAAGTATCTGCTTACTGCCCAGTGCAAAAGGCCGGTAGTGGCAAAATGGTGTGCTGCGAGTACATTACTTTGCGGGGGACTAAAGAAGCACTAGAAGGCGTCGGCGATTTGGTGAACTCGCTAGTTATTGGCGATTTGCCTAAGTTTGTATGGTGGAAGGGAACGCCCAATCCTGAGCAAACGTTGTTCCAAACGCTAGCGCTCACCAGCAGCTGCTTAATTTTAGACTCCAGCTACTACGGTGACGCGGGCGCTGAGATTGTCAAAATTCAGAAGCTGGTAGACGAGCACACAAATATTGCCGACCTCAACTGGTATCGCCTCGCCCCCTGGCAAGAGCTGGCTGCGGCTGCTTTTGATCCACCAGAGCGGCGGATGGCGCTTAAAGAGGTTGATAGAGTTGGCATTGATTATGAGAAAGGCAATCCGGCGCAGGCGCTGATGATGTTGGGCTGGCTGGCGAGTCGGATGGAGTGGACGCTGAAGTCGTATGAGTACGAGGGTGGTGATTATGATGTGGAGCGGGTTTATTTTGTCGGGGAAGGCGATCGCACCATCGAAGCCGAACTCGCAGGCATTCCTGTTATCGACCAGGGCGAAGTCACGGGCGATCTCACCGGCGTACGCTTGCAATCGACCAATCCTCAGGCCAACTGCAACACTATTTTGTGTTCTGAAACGGTGGGCTGTATGAGAATGGAGTCGGGCGGCAGCGCCCAAAGTAGCCTCGTAAAAGAGGTCACGTCTCTCTCCGATCAGCGCTCAGACCTACTGCTGGGCCAGCAGCTACAGCGATGGGGCGAGGACGTTCTCTTTGAAGAAAGTCTGTCTGTCACCTCAGACATTTTAGAAGTGATTACACAGCACCGTTAGTCAGCATCGCTGATTGTCTAAAAAAAAAAACAAAACAAAAAAGAGGCTACAGCTGGTAGGTCTGGCAGTCCGGCGACATAAATGGATCAACTTACATGCTGATGGGAGTCGGGCCGAGTGCATCAACGCCTCGCAAAGCTCTCTGGAATCCGGGATCAGCGCCAATTATCGCGCAGATCGGAGTTTTCAACGCTCGCTGCGAGCTGATGAAAAATAGCGATCTTTGATAAGAAACGCTAATCGTTAAATGAGCGATTATGATTACGTGATTTTAACAGAATAAATTGGTAGGATGCAGAGCGGCTTGGACAGTTAAGTTAAGTTCTCGAGAGTTCTTTCGGTGAAAATTGTGCTGCAAAGGTGTAGATAAATCAGCTAGAGGCTGTTCCAGCAAATTTCTCATCAAAGCTTCGATTTCTTTTTTGCCGCTCTAGCTCTAGGATGTTCTCAAAATCGGCTAAGCGATTTGTGAGCCACTCGTAAATAGGTGGTATTTTTACCTTGCGACTTAAATAGTAAGGCAGCAGATTGCTCGAACACCTCACAACCAGCACAGCTTTCTGCAAATTAGCACTGAGATCTCTGGCAAAATAGCTGGATAGCAGCGGTCAAAACAATTGAAGCGACCGATCTTGCAAAGCAAAAATATCGTCTTCATCTAGGCTACTATTTCTCGGTCGTCATTCACACCAACAACTAGCTTGCCACCACTTGTATTGGCAAAAGCTACGACCGTTTTCACAATCTGGTTGTGCTGAGGAAGCTGTAATTTCAGCTCTATCGTTTTGCTTTCGCCTGTTGAATTTGATTGAGCAGGTTCATAGCAGTTGCAGACGTTCAACTTCGTGCCTAAACAAAAAACGAGGAAGGGCATATTTAGCACTTTCCTCGTTTTGTTTAAGCTAGTTTTTTGGGATAGAACAGCCGCCCTTAGCCAACCAAGTGCGCCTCTAAGAACCAGAGGCGCTTGTCGATAGTGCGAGAAATTTCGACGTACAGATCGTTAGTGTCCTGATCGCCCAAGTCATCGGCTTTATCGATGCTTTCACGGAGGTGCTTGGCGTAGAGTGCATAGCGATCGGCTAGGGCCGCGACATGCTCCATGCCACCCACGGCGTCAAAGTCGTACTCGGGCAAAATGGATTCGCTGGCCGCCATGCGGACGGTGCCCATAGCAGTTCCAGCTAGGGCCGTGACGCGCTCGGCTACCATGTCGCTGTATTCTTCTAGCTCGCCTGCCATTTCATCGAAAAGGAGATGGAGCTGGTAGAAGTCTTTGCCTTTGACGTTCCAGTGGGCCTGCTTGGTTTGAGTACGCAAGTCGGTGGTGGCCGCGAGTGTGCCGTTGAGCATGGCGACGACTGACTGGCGCGTGTCTAGCGGGAGATCGATGCGGGTGGGGTAGAAAGAAGTTTTGGAAGCTGTGGTTGAAGCCATAAGAGTCTCCAGAGTTAAGGGTCTAAGTACCTTTAGAGCTTTGCTGTTACAGCAGCTGTAAAGGGTGTATCAGAGCAGCGAGATATATAGACAGTAGCGCACACAGTAGCACGCTATGTTTTGAGCTATTGTTTCACGCTTGACTGAAATTGTAAGACCTTAGTTGAACTTCTATATTATACTCATAACGACTTCGCTTTAGAGGAAATATTTTAGAAGGATGTGGCTGCTGGTAGAGCTTGTATAATTCTGGCTATGAAAGCTTCTCACACTGAACAAGCTATCTCTGAAGAACTTCGGCCTTATGTTGAGCGTCGGCAACGGGTTAAGGCTGAGGGGCGATCGCGTCTAAAAAAGCGCCACCAGTCTGGCCTAAAACAAGCAAAAGAACTCGCTGACGTTCTCAAAACAGACTTTGGCGTAACCAAAGTCGTCCTGTTCGGCTCCATGCTTTCGGTCAACAATACTCACATGAGTTCAGATATTGACCTAGCCGTATGGGATTTGCCGTCAAAAGACTATCTAGAGGCTCTGAGTGCTCTAGTAGATAGATCTAAAGCGTTTCGCGTTGATTTAGTGCGCATTGAAGAAGCTTCAGACAGTCTGATGTCTTATATCGCGCGGGCAGGCCTAATACTGGGCGCGAGCATTCCTGAAAGCGATATGTTGACGAGAGACAACCCCTCTATGCCAAACTACACAGCCTTAGCAGGCCGCATCCATCGGGAACTGAAAGATATAGATGTCCAATATATACAGACACGCGGTCAGCTAGAAACGGCTAGAGAAACCGATCAAGTTGCTTACTGGATGGCTGTAAGCCTTGGCTTGCACGGAATCTATACCGGGCTAGAGAAAATATTTGAGCAAATCGCTCGCGATGCAGACGGGTATATCGATAAAAAGTCTGATCGCTGGCATAAGGATTTGTTAGAGCAGATGACGGCTACTATGCCGAATATTCGCCCCGCTGTCATTGATGAAAAAACGTTCCGCGCTCTGGAACAATATTTAGCCTTTCGCCATGTTGTTCGGAGCAGCTACGCCTACAGACTTGAGCCCAAAAGGATCGATGAAAACTTTCAGATCCTTGAGAATTGCTACGACTCTCTGGTTAAGCAGCTCAACGCGTTCTGCAATTTTTTACTCTCTGTTAGTTAAGCATTACGGTTTTACACAATTCAGTTGATGGCTATAGAGCTACAATAACCCGTGTAAAACCCATCTATATATAGCCACCCCATCCACACTAGAAGCCTCTATGACTGCCGCCGCACCTGCAAAGACAAATGCCGTCACTGAATACGAAGCCGTTATCGGTTTAGAAACGCACTGTCAGCTCAGCACGGAAACTAAGATTTTCTCCACAAGCTCTGCTGCCTTTGGCGCTGACCCAAACACCCACGTAGACCCTGTGACAATGGGGTTACCTGGCGTGCTGCCTGTTCTAAACGAAAAAGTTTTGGAATACGCCGTCAAAGCAGGCCTTGCGCTGAACTGTCAGATCGCGCCCTACAGCAAGTTTGATCGCAAACAGTACTTCTATCCTGACTTGCCTAAAAACTATCAGATCTCTCAGTTTGACCTGCCGATTGCTGAGCATGGCTGGCTAGAAATTGAGACGTTGAAAGACGGTGAGCCGGTTCGGAAGCGGATTGGGGTGACGCGACTGCATATGGAAGAAGATGCGGGCAAGCTGGTGCATGCTGGCAGCGACTTGGCCGGTTCGTCTTATTCGCTGGTGGACTATAACCGGGCAGGCGTGCCGCTCATTGAGATTGTGTCGGAGCCGGATATTCGCTCGGGTGAGGAAGCAGCGGCATATGCAGAAGAGATTCGGCGGATTATTCGCTACTTGGGCGTGGGCGATGGCAACATGCAGGAGGGCTCGCTGCGCTGTGATGTGAATATTTCGGTGCGGCCGGTGGGGCGTGAGGAATTTGGCACGAAGGTTGAGATTAAGAACATGAATAGCTTTAGTGCGATCGCTAAAGCCATTGATTACGAAATTGAACGCCAAATCGCCGCGGTAGAAGCCGGTGAGCCCATCTACCAGGAAACGCGCCTGTGGGAAGAAGGGCCGAACCGTACGAAAAGCATGCGAATGAAGGAAGGCTCTAGCGACTATCGCTATTTCCCTGAGCCTGATTTGCCACCGATTGAAGTGTCCGCCGATCAGCTCAATGAATGGAAGTCTGAGCTGCCTGAATTACCCGCTGAAAAACGTAAGCGCTACGTAGATGAGCTAGGCCTATCGCCTTATGATACGGGGGTAATTGCGGACGATCGCGCGGTAGCCGAATACTTTGAAAAGGCTATTTCTACGGGAGCTGACACCAAGCTAGTCGTGAACTGGATTATGAGCGACATTGCCGGGTACCTTAATGCCGAAAAGCTAAGCATTAACGAGATTAAGCTAACGCCTGAAGCCTTGGCTGAGATGGTGAAGCTGATTGAGGACGGCACTATTAGCAATAAGATCGGTAAAGATATTCTGCCGGAGCTATTAAATAATGGCGGATCTCCGAAGAAAATCGTGGAAAGTAAAGGGCTAAGCCAGATTTCAGACCCGGCTGAGATCGAAGCTATGATTGACGAGGTATTGGCCGCTAACCCTGATGAACTCGCCAAGTTTAGAGCGGGTAAAACGAAGCTTAAAGGCTTTTTTGTTGGTCAGGTGATGAAGCGCACGGGCGGTAGAGCCGATCCTAAATTGACCAATCAGCTACTAGGTAAGAAGCTAGCGGGCTAGGCCGATTGCTTAAAGCCAGGTGTTCTATACAACGGATTGCCGGTGATTATGCTCACAAATTCTAGAATACGAACGTATAAATTCTAGAATAAGTACAGAAGAGGGGTTACGCCCCCCACCCCTCTCATGCCATACTGTGGTCATGTAGATGCACCCTGATGGTAGGGAGAGTCACCGGCATTAGTTCGGGGCTCTCCTTTTTTCTTTTTAAAGCCATTTTCAAACCGTCTACATTCAAACCGTCTACAAAGGGGCGCTATCGATCCCACTGCTGCTTTAGGCGCTCGATGCGATCGCGCAAGCTCTCACTCGTCAGCCTCGAACTCAGCCGCTCCACCAGTAGCGGGAACCCAAACGGCGACGGTCGCTCCACATCCATCCACACCAGCTCCATTGCCTTCATCCGCTTCAGCGCTGCGGTCAGCCTCGGTGCCTCTAGCTGCGTTTCAATCACCTCTCGCTCCGCCTGCTGAAGCAATAAATTCTCCGGCTCATACTTACTAAACACCTCATAGATCAGCGACGAACTAATCTGCACCTGATTCGCCGTTTTCTTAGACCCCGGATAGCCCTTAAATACCAGCCCTGAGACCTGAGAGATTCCTCTAAATCTCCGCTGCGTCAGCTCAGAAATATTCAAGCTCTCTTTTATCTCCGCATACAAGTCTCGCGTTGAGAAAAAGTCTGCGCTAAATAACGCCTTAAACGGATAGTCCTTTGGCGCTAAAATCTCAAAGCCATAGTCATTCACCGACACCGTAAACGTAGCCTTTTGCAGCTGCGAAAGTCGGTAGGCCCACAAAAAGCCAATACCTTCGTGTACATTGCGCCCTTCAAACGGATACACATATAAGTGCTGTCCTTCTCTAGTTCGGCAGCATTCCATCAAAAACTGACCCACTCCTGGCAAATGTGAAATACTGTCTTGGGTCGCCAAAATTGGCATAATACAGGCCACCTCAGGGCTGACGTTGCCTTCTTTTACCTGCGTAATTTCTTCTCGTATGTACTGGCTTAGCCGATCTGAAATCGCTAAATACCCGCCGCTCCACACCGGCACCACGCTAGACTTCTTCTTCGCGTTTTTCACATACAGCGTCATATCCTTCATTTGAAAAAATTCAAGCTGCCTGCCCGCAAAAAAGAACACATCCCCTTTCTTTAATCGAGAGACAAAGCTCTCTTCTACCGTGCCAATAGACTTTCCCTTAGCATAGGTAATTTTCACCTGCTGATTGCCCGTAATCGTGCCGATGCTCATCTTATGCATCCGCAAAATTCGCCCGTCTTCTACCCGATACACACCGGCTTCCAACACAATCTTTTGATAGCGTGGATACGCCTTCAGACACTTTCCCCCTTTCTCTAAAAAGTTCAGCATCCAGCCAAACTCTTCTTTCGTTAAGTCTTGGTAGGAGAATGTCTTTGTTACAGCATCAAAAGTCTCATCGGGCGCAAAGCCATCACCGCAGGCTAACGTTACCAAATGCTGAAGCAGCACGTCATAAGGCTTATTTAGCGTATGTCGTGACTCAATATCGCCTGCCTTCAGTCCCCGCCTAAACGCAGATATTTCCAACAGCTCCAGCGCATTAGTCGGTAGAAAGAACACTTCAGAGGTTCCGCCCGGTAAGTGCGCTGAACGGCCTGCTCTTTGCAGCAGTCGGGCTAGATTCTTTGCGCTGCCGACCTGCACCACACGCTCTACAGGCTGAAAGTCTACGCCCAGATCTAAGGAGGAAGTGCATACCACCCACTTTATTTTGCCTGCTTTGAGTCCCGCTTCGATGGCAAGACGAGTGTTGAAATCGATAGAGCCGTGATGCAGCGCGATCTGGTGTTCGTGATCGGGCATGGAAAAGGTAAGGGCTTGAAACCATTTCTCTGCCTGCGATCGGGTGTTCGTAAAAATCAGCGTAGAGCGCTCAATATCCAGCACGGCCACCAGTTCTTCAAACATTCTTAGGCCTAAGTGCCCTGCCCAAGGAAAGCTATCGACAGACGCGGGCAGTACGCTGGTAATCACCGTCTTACGCTTAATTTTTGACTGGATGACAACGGGATTGCTACCGATGCCCGTTGCCGCCTCGGCCGCCTCCTGCAAGTTCCCGAGCGTGGCTGAAATGGCCCACGTCTGTACGGCTGGCTGAAGCGATCGCACGCTCGACATGCACAGCTCCACCTGCGTCCCTCGTTTAGACGACATCAGCTCATGCCACTCGTCTAAAATCACGCAGCGCAGCGACTCAAACCGCTTTGCAGATCCCTTGTAAGACAGCAGCACTGACAGCGACTCAGGCGTGGTAATCAACACGTTCGGCATCTTTTTAATTTGCCGACTCTTCACCGAAGCTTTGGTGTCACCCGTACGCGACTCCACCGTAATCGGCCAGCCCATCTCTTCAATTGGCCGCTTAATTGAGATTTCGATGTCTCGTGACAGCGCCCGCAATGGCGTGATGTACAGCAGCTGGAGACCACTTAGGGGCTTACCTGCTTTCTCTCCTGTCTTTTCTGCGGCGGCCAGCATTTGGGCCACTGGCCCCATAACCGCCCCGTAAGTTTTCCCTGAGCCAGTGGGAACCTGAATGATACCGCTATGGCCCGACAGATAGGCCTGCCAAGTCTTTTTTTGAAAGGCGATGGGCTTCCAGTTTTGCTGGTCAAACCATTTCGTAACCGGGGTAAGGATCGCCACAAAAGAAAAGTTGGGATGAGTAGATTTCTCTACCAGCCTAGCGGAACTTTAGTGTCCCTAGACGCTCGCCATCGCCTTAGCAGCTTGCATTTTGCTGAAGGCTCTAACCGGTCGCTTAATCTCTAACGATTCAATATCAATCGCCTCGCCTGCTGCAACGGCTTCGTTGATAGCTGCGATCGCCTCCAGTTCAGCCTCAGCCTGCTCTCTTTCCGCCCTATCTAGCTCAGCGGCCATAGGAGAGAGCCCCAAGTCCTTAATCACCCAGTCAATGGCCTGGTCTGCAAACAGATTAACGCTGTCTATGGGTAGGGTAATCGGCGCAATCTCGGTCGGCTCATTTTCCTGGTTCGAGCGCGACTCGGCTGCGATGTCCAAGTCCGGGGTGTTCAAGAACATCTCATGCAAATCACGAGACATCATTTCAATGCTCAAGCTATCCTCTAAAGAATCAACGGTCAGCTCAGCAGGGGCCTCTGTTAGTCGAACAGACTGCCCGGTTATCTCTTGCAGTTCAGCCAATATGCGCTGTTCAAAGGCATCAGTACTTTCTTGCTCTCTAGCGCGTTCCGCCTGCCCTTCTCCAGCCAAGATTTCTTCCAGGCTAAGCGGCCGAGTGAATGGAATCGTTGTAGGGACTTCGGCTTCACTATCAGCTTGAGTACGGTCTATTTGAAGATCGTCTAGTTGAAGATCATCTATTTGAGGCTTGTCTAGTTGAGAGAGGTCTACCTGAGCACTGGCTATTGGAGAATGACCCAGCTGGGAACGGTTCACAGCCGTATGGTTCACAGCCGTAATCACATCCATGGGCTTTACTTCCAACGGACTAACAGACAGCTGGCCGATGCTTGAAAAACCTAGCGTAGAAGCAGTGGCGTTCAGTTCTAGAAGCTTGTTAATAGAGAGATATTGAGTGGGCTGAATGATTGATGGCCCAGTAGCTGCGAGCTGTAAGTCTGGTGCCAGCGCGCTGGCGAGGCCTGCATTTTTGAAACGCGCCTTGTGCAGGTCGCCATTTTGAAAGCCTGACTTTTGCAGGTTGGGATCATGAAAGCGGTCAGGCTGTAGGTTCAGCGTGGGGACAAAGGCGCGCTGTTTGGAGCGGCGGTAGGCAGAAATTGTGGCGATCGCCCCTGCCGCTAGCACCGTGTAAATAATGGCCTGAGCGCTAGAATCTTTGGGAAGCTGAGGCGCCAGCTTTTTCGCCCGGGCCATTACCAAATCACTGCCCGCCTCCTGTCGCGGTAAAGGCTGCTTATCAACAATTGCCTGACGCTCGGCCTCATACTGACTCACCATCTGTAGTGCCGTCTGCTCTGCCCGCTGAAGCTGCTCGTATTCTCCAACGTTTCCAGCCAGCTGACTTTGGCGAGTTTTGAGCTTTTGCTCAATGTTGGCAATGGTCTCCTGGCGCAGCAGCTGCACTTGCTGATCGTGAGTGGCCGTCACCAGGCTTTGCACAACGTTGAGTGAGTCTGGCACGCGCTGAATAAAGCTAGGAATGACCGTGTTAGGGTTCATCAAGTATGCGCCCAGCACTTCGGTGGCCACGCCTTGCAGCGCCTGCTGGTTGTACTCGTAGTCATCGTAAATTTCGTTGAGCGCCGTCGCGTCAATTTTGGCTCGACTGAATTCTTCCAGCAGATTTTGCTCGGTGAGCTTCAGCTTCTCCCACTTAGCCTGGTACTCCGAACTTTGGTCTAAGGCTCTTTGTGCTAAGCCAACCTCAGCATCCATGCTAGCTAGCTGCTGCTTAAGGTTGCCAACACGCTGCTGCGTTTGTTCAATCGTGATCGCCAGCTTACTTTTCTGCTGAATAATTTCCGTCAGGCGATCGGCGAGCACCTGCTGGTAGGCCGTCATATTCTGCTGCGCGTGCGCGGCCTCAAAATCTCGTAGTTTGGCCTGAGCAGCCTTCACCTGCTGCCGTGCCTTTGGCAGCTGCCTATCGATGTAGTCAATGCCTGTACAGCGACTGCCTGAGCACTGACTAGCTGTTTGGCCAGCTGCTTGATCCGTTTTTGGGCTGTTTTTTGGGCTAGCTTCCTGAGTCAGGTTTCTAAGCGTCGACTGCGTTTCAGCTGACTGGCCGGCACTGCCGGCTGGAGCCGATAGTGTCCAGCTGCCATCGTCTGCCTGCTTTATGAGGGGCGCCGATTCGCTTTGAGTGCTAGCAGCAGCGTTGCTAGCAGGGCTAAAATTCGCCTGAGCGACCGGAGAAGTTTGGGCTAAGACGGCACGGCCCTGACTGATCGCATCGGTAACGGTGCTTTTATTGGTCTGCGCGGTTTGTGCGGGTGAAATTGTCTCAGCAGGAGCGGGTTGATAGGCGATCGCGGGCTCTGCGACCAGCGGTAGGACGACGCCTGCGGCTGCACTGGTAATAGTTCCAGCCTGCACCCAGCCATGCTTTATAGCCCAGTGCTTAGCACTATCCGATAGAGGCGATCGCGCTTCCAAACGGTGACTTACTTTCAATCCATCCATTACTCTGGCGTCTTTGGGAGGCTGCATGTAGACCTGCTGGGATGTGAGAACAAGCAGTTGTGTCAATAAAAAAAACACTTTTTCTTACCCCTCTATACAAGAACTGAACGCGGCCCTCCGGGTGATAGCCTGTACGTGTACTAGAACGAGCTTTGCACCTAGAGCTTTGCACCTAGACCTACGGTGCCCAAAGCGACAAAACAAATAAACTTGTTTTAACTCTATTTTCTATAGACCTTCTCGAATCGTTCTGTGAGACCCGCGCTGCTAGCACTTTGAAAATGGCTTTTGACTTTACAACGCTCTCATCACTCTACAAATCCACGCTGTTAGACAACGTTGTCCCCTTTTGGGAACAACATTCTATCGACCAGAAATACGGCGGCTATTTTACCTGCCTCGCACGTGATGGCAGCGTATACGACACCGACAAGTTTATCTGGCTGCAAAACCGTCAGGTGTGGCTATTTTCGATGCTGTGCAATCAGCTTAAAGATCAGCCTGAACAGAAGAAGCGGTGGTTAGCGATCGCACAGGGAGGCGCTGACTTTTTAGCCGCTCACGGACGCGACGCCGAAGGCAACTGGTACTTCTCTCTCAACCGAGAAGGCCAGCCCCTGGTGCAGCCCTACAACATTTTTTCAGACTGCTTCGCTGCCATGGCATTTAGTCAATACGCGCTGGCCTCGGGTGAAGACGCCGCCAAAGAAATTGCGTTGCAGGCTTATCACAACGTTCTGCGCCGTCAGGACGATCCTAAGGGCAAGTACAACAAAGCTTATCCAGGCACCCGGCAGCTTAAGTCCTTAGCGGTTCCTATGATTCTCGCCAATCTCTCGTTAGAGATGGACTGGCTCCTGGCTGATGCTCAGCTAGATGCGGTGCTAGATAAAACGGTTCATGAGGTGATGGAAGATTTTTTGCACGGCGGCCTAATGTATGAGCACATCACGCCAGAGGGAAAGCAGGTGGACTGCTATGAAGGGCGACTGATCAATCCAGGACATGGAATTGAGGCGATGTGGTTCATGATGGCGATCGCCCAAAGAAAGAACAACAAAGCTCTCAGCAACCGAGCCACCGATGTTGTCCTCAACATTCTCAACTACGCCTGGGATGAGCAATACGGCGGCCTCTACTACTTCATGGACGCCCAGGGCCATCCGCCGCACCAGCTGGAGTGGGATCAAAAGCTGTGGTGGGTGCATTTAGAAACGCTGGTGGCGCTGGCAATGGCCTACAAAATAACCGGGCGTGAAGACTGCTGGATTTGGTACCAGAAGGTGCATGAGTACACCTGGAATCACTTTGCAGATGCTGAAGCGGGTGAGTGGTATGGCTATCTCAACCGGCGGGGGGAAGTGCTGCTGCCTTTAAAAGGGGGAAAGTGGAAGGGCTGTTTTCATGTGCCTAGGGCACTGTATTTGTGCTGGCAGACGTTTGAGGAATTGAGTCAATGTTAAAAATCTCCAGTATGGTTTCGATTCCAGACAGTGAGATTGAGATGAGTGCGATGCGATCGCAGGGCGCGGGCGGTCAAAATGTAAACAAGGTAGAAACCGCCGTTCACTTGCGTTTCGATATCGACAGCCTCTTCGCTGCCCGACTATTACAAACGGCGGCTGCTGAAGCTGCGCGATAAGCGGATGACTAAAGATGGCGTGATTGTGATCAAGTCGCAACAGCATCGCTCTCAAATGCGCAACCGGGAAGACGCTTTGGCGCGCTTGCAGGAAATGGTGAAGTCGGTGACGGTGCTGCCGAAAAAACGAAAGCCAACGAAGCCAACGAAGGGAGCGAAGCGGCGGCGGCTAGAAGGGAAAAAGAAGCGATCGCAGCTTAAGGCCACCCGAAAAAATGTCGATATGGAATAGCCCCAGAACTTACATCGGTGCTTTACGGTGGCTCCACCTAATCGCTTCCTAATCGCTTCACTTACTTAGCCGAACATGGGAAGCTGTTACTTCAGGCTACATGCTACCGATAGAAGCGGGAATTTTCCGTATGACCAGTGCGCACCCTCATCTGAAGATTGCTAAAGAACTCGATTTGGAGTCGCTAAACCAAACCTTTGACCAGGCAAAAGCCACCGAACTCATTAAGTGGGGGCATGACACCTTTGGTGAAGGGCTGGTGATGAGCACCAGCTTCGGCATTCAGTCAGCGGTGATGCTGGGCCTGGTGACCAGCGTAGTCCCTGATATCCCAGTGATTTGGGTCGATACGGGCTACTTACCGGTAGAAACCTATCGCTTTGCCGAAAAGCTGATCAAGCGTCTGTCGCTCAATATCAAGGTGTATCAGTCGCCGCTGAGTCCGGCGCGGATGGAAGCGCTATATGGGCGGCTATGGGAAGAGGGCACAATTGAGGCTTTTAATAAGTACGACAGCATTCGGAAGGTAGAGCCCATGCACAGGGCGCTAAAAGACTTAGGCGCAACGGCTTGGCTGACAGGGCTGCGGGCAAAGCAAACAGACCATCGTAAAACGCTTGACCGCATTGAGATGCAGGCAAATCGATACAAGCTACTGCCGATTCTGCACTGGACATCGAGAGATGTGTATATGTATTTGAAGGCGAATGATCTGCCCTATCATCCGCTGTGGACGGAGGGCTATGTGAGCGTGGGTGATGCACACTCCAGCAGGCCGCTCGGCGCAGATGATAAGGACGGTAGGGCCACGCGGTTTAACGGGCTAAAGCAGGAGTGCGGCATTCATATTCCGCAGACGCCGGAAGAGGCTGAGAGCTTGAATTCTAGTTCGCTGTAGGAGGGTTTGAAAGATGATGGATGATGACTTGCGAGAGATTGCGCAGCAGTTTGCGAATGGGCATGAGGTGAAGGCGATCGCACCTTTAGGCAACGGCAACATCAACAGCACTTTTTTAGTAACCATTGAGCCTATAGCTGAGCAGGCAGCCGCGCCGACAGAAGACGCCACTCCGCGATTTGTCCTTCAGCGTATCAACCGGCAAGTTTTTCGCCAGCCTAAGCTCGTCATTCAAAATATGGTGACACTGAGCAATCACCTGAGCAATCACCTGAGCAATCACCTGGACGATCACCTGGGCCAGTCAGCTATCAAGCCGTCTCGCCGTTGGGAAACGCCCCGCATTCTGCCCACCCAGCAAGGCGAACATTTTTGGATAGATACAGCAGGTGAATACTGGCGAGCCATTAGCTTTATTGAAGGCGCTCACGTCTTTGAAACCGTCACGAATGTTGCCCACGCCAAAGAAATCGGCTACGGCCTCGCCATGTTCCACCGCCTAATTAGCACGCTACCGGCCAATCAGCTGGCAGACACGCTACCGGGCTTTCACATCACGCCGACTTACCTAGCAGACTATGAACAGATATTGAACGAGCGTCACCCAGATCTTTTAGAAAAAGACTCCAAAGAAACTCAATTCTGTCTAGCGTTTATCGCCGCGCGCAAGGATGGGGCGAATGTGTTGGAGCAAGCAAAAGCGAACGGACATTTACAGCTACGCCCGATTCATGGCGATCCAAAGGTAAACAACATCATGATGGGCGCTAACGGCGAGGCGGTGAGCCTAATTGACTTAGACACTATCAAACCTGGGCTGGTTCACTACGATATTGGCGACTGCCTGCGATCAGGGTGCAACCCGCTGGGTGAGGAAACAGAGGACTGGGAGCAGGTCGTTTTCGATGCAGACTTAGCGCGGGCAATGCTGCAAGGCTATCTATCCTTAGCAGGCGATTTTTTGACTGAGAAAGACTACGACTACCTGTATGACGGCATTCGCCTGATTGCGTTTGAGCTGGGGCTAAGATTTTTTACGGACTACCTGGCAGGCAATGTGTACTTTAAGGTGAAGCATCCAGCGCACAATCTCACTCGCGCGCTGGTACAGTTTAGACTTACTGAAAGCATTGAACAGCAGGCGGATACGCTACGGGCCATCATTCAGGCGCTGCGATGAAGGACACTGCGATGAGGGCGCTAGGCACGTTTGTATTGCAGCCGTTTGCAGCAGATGGCCAAGCAGATGGCCAGACAGATGGCCAAGCAGATGGTCAAACAGATAAACAGACAGCTGAGCTGTCGCTAAACGCTGAGGTTTCTCGGAGCCAGACCCTGCTCTCTATTGTCTATACGCTGTCGGGACACCTGAGTTCGGTGGTGATTCCGGCAGTAGGGCAAAGCTCGGAAAGGCGCGATCGCCTGTGGGAAAAAACCTGCTTCGAGTTCTTCATTATGCAGGGAGAAAAGCCTTCCAAAACATCGCCCTACTGGGAGTTCAACCTATCTCCTACGGGTGAGTGGAATGTGTTCGCACTCAGCGGCTATCGAGACGGCTTGAAAGAAGAATCGGCCTTCTCTACTATGCCTTTCACAGTGCGCACTTCACCCACTGAGCTATATCTACAGATATCAGTAGATATAGCTTCGCTGCCGCTGACCGCCGAGCCCCTGTTTTTGGGCGTGAGCGCGGTTCTTTTACTGGCAAAAGAACGAGAGACTTTTTGGGCCGTTGCCCATTCGCCTTCAGAAGCCGACTTTCATCATCCTGATAGCTTTGTGATTCCGCTTTAGGTAAATACCGCATGGTACGGTAGGAAAGTATTGCGCCAAGCTCCAAAACGTCAAAAAAATCCTCAAACGCAAGCGATGTCTGTCCCGACCCAAGGCCAATCTCCGGCCAAAACTGTTTTTTTGCTAGCCTCTATGGTGGGCTGGCTGATTGTTGGCGCTTCGCTGATCTATTTAGTGCCCGCCGCTGCGAATTCATTCAACCCTTCTGAGCTCACCGCGACCTGGATGGAAACGCTGGGCCGAAGTGGCTATAACCCAAAAATGGCGGTAATTGGCGGCGGCGCAGCATTCGTGCTCACCGTAGCCGGAAACGCGCTGTGGTACCAAACCCTGCAAGATAAGTACCAGGCAAAACCTAAACGCAAGGCTTAGCTCGTCATGAAAACGATTGGATTGCTGGGCGGCATGAGCTGGGAATCAACCATTGAGTACTACCGGCTGCTGAATCAAATGGTCAAAGCCGAGCTGGGCGGACTGCACTCTGCCAAAATTCTGATGTACTCGTTTGACTTTGAGGAGCTGGTTTACCTTAAGCACAAAGGTGACTGGAGCAGAATCGGACGGCTGCTGGCTGAGGCCGCTGTTGATTTGGAAGGCGGGGGCGCGGACTGCATTTTGCTAGCCACCAATACGATGCACAAAGTTGCCGATGCGATTACGGTGGCCACGTCTATTCCTTTAATTCACATTGCCGATGCGACGGCCGAAGAGATTAAGCGGCAGGGCGTGAATAGAGTGGGACTGTTGGGAACGCGCTTTACGATGGAAGAGTCTTTTTATAAGGATCGGCTGATATATCAGCATGGGCTGGCGGTGCAGGTGCCCAATGGAGAGGAGCGCGATCTGGTTCACGATGTGATTTATGATGAGCTGTGTTTGGGAGATATTCGGCAGCGATCGCGCGATCGCTATCGCCAAGTCATCAACAATCTGGTTAACTCAGGCGCTGAAGCGATCATTTTAGGCTGCACGGAAATCGGCCTGCTGGTGAAGCCCGAAGATAGCCCAGTGCCGCTGTTTGACACCACCGAAATTCATGCCGCCGCAGCCGTAAAGTGGGCAATTTCCGAGTAGCTATAGAGACTTTAGCCATTGATCTAAATCGCCTAAGTCTTTGAGATCAAATATCGCTTCACCGAGTGCCTCTAAGCTCGCAGTAGGTAGCTCAAACACAGACTTCTGAAGCGTGCTTGAAAGGGTTCCAAAGCGCTTCGTTAGCATCCTATTAATAAGGTTTGCCGCTTCTTCTCGACGGCCCTGCTCAATGCCTTGCTCAATGCCTTGCTCAATGCCCTGCTCAATGCCCTTAACAAGACCTTGCTCAAGACCTTTTTTTTCTGCGGCTTCTTTGACTTCTTGATAAACCCGCGTCTCTTCAAAGGTAATATCTAGCATCGCCTCTACCTCTTTTGTACTTAGCTGTTTGAACTTGTATGAGATGATCGTGGTGACCATTTCTATGATGGCACGACTTTCAGATTGATGAACTTCTCGCTCTGATCTCTCAATGATGTAGCGAGCCTCCGACGGGGCCTGTTTTTCCTTCACCGTTGTGAGCATCATAAGTGCGACCCAGATAGGTTGGCTTCTGATGTTGCCTAGCTGGTCAAGAAAAATGCGATGTGTCTGCCCGTTATTTAGTAAGCTGCGATGAGGATACAGCTTGTTTTGCTCAGTGCTTCGCGATGGGTAGATAACGACCACCTGCCAGTCACTGAACTTTTCACAGTTACGGTAAAAGTATAGTGCTGTTTCGGCAAAGATTCTTTCGTAAAGCTTTTCATCTTTTTGAAACTGAACTTCAACAAAGAAAACGGGGTCTATACTACCTTCTGGTGGGAGCAGTACGCCGTCAATCTCAAATTTTGGCTCTTTGACAGCTACCGAATCAAAGCGGTAGCGATCTGCGTTGTCAGGGATCGTAGGAACCAGTTCAAATAAAAGAGTTGGTGACTGCCTAAACAGCTTGTAGAAAATAGTATCTCGCTTCATATGGTTGCGATCGCGACGATGAATGAGCTGCCTGAACGTGAAGAAGCTATTGTACTACTGTGCAGGTGGCAGCGGAAGCCGCCAGGTACCGCTGCCCCAGGAAGCGATATAGAGATGGGTTTCTGCGGTCACGGGGTCAGTGATGATTTTGGTGCGAAATGACTTTGGAAAAGAGAGATCGCCTGTGATGTCGAGAATGTTGGAGGCTTTGTTGTTGGCTAAAGTGACTTCGTACATGCCGTGACCCAGGTTTGTTGGTGCGAGTGTCTGTGCGCTGAGATAAACTTTGTCGTCAAGACCTGAAACTGCAAAGATGATGGGGCTGACCTCGCTGAAATCGAACAGCGGTTTGCGGCGGGCGGTAAGATCGTTTACATCTAACAAAGGTTGCCAGCGATCGCCCCCATTATCTGAAAGCTGTAGCTGCCAGCGATCGCCTGATTTTGTGGCCGCTGCAACCACCGTTGTGCCCGCCTGATCCCACGCATCAAACGTCACCAGCGCATCTGAAGAGAGAATCGGTGTCCATGTCCAACGCTGTTCTTTCAGCGGTAAATTACTGTTACCGTCACGCGCGCCTTTGTACAGCGTATTGCCGTCAGCAACATAAAGCACTTTGTTGTTGTTAGGATCAAGCACCATAGAACCCTCGTATTCGTTTGCACTAGGGCTATCAGGCAGGCGTGGGAAATAGTCGAGTGCTAAGTCGTTCAAACGAGCGTAGTAGAGGTAAGCAATATCAGGAATGACATAGATTCCCTGACCGCGCGTGCTGATATACACGCGTCCCGGCTCACTGGGATCGGCAACAATGTTGGTGTATACGTCGCTCGCCAGTCCGCGCCCGTCACCGTATTTTCCGGTGCCTCCTGCCAAAAAGTACCAGCGCACTGGCTGTGGATTCGCCGGGTCGATTTGCGCGGCCCACAGTTCGCCTTCGGTATTGTTGGCCCCAAAGTCGAAGGGGCCACTGTAGTGCGCTAGCAGATAAACGTCGTCGCCTTTTGTGACGATGGCATTCGCTTGAGACTTGGCGCGGCGCGGGCTAGAGACATCTTCCCAGCTTTGCCCGCCATCCCAGCTCATCGTAACGCCGTGGTCTGCTCCCGAGCGCATCACCACGTTGCCGTAGCGGCTGATGTCCATGTCTACGGTGCTTTGCCAGCCAATGCTGTGGTAGGTGTCGATTTGATCCACCGTGGCGATCGCATCTCCCATAAAGGCCGCATTTACCGGCACCTCAGTAAAGGTCGTCTGCGGCGGGCTGGTGTAGATCGGTTCCCAGCTGTTGTGCCAGTTCGCCGCACTTGGGCTCGCTTCGTCTACTTTGAACAGGGTTTGATCGCCTGCTGTCCAGATGCTGCGATCGCCCCAAGGCAAAGGCGCATACTGATAGGCCAGCGCGCGAGGCTTGTTCCCATAAATGCCGCCTTCCCAGCCGATTCCAAAGGCCGCTGTGCTGCGCTGGTCGTACCAAAATACCTGCTCCCAACTAGCCACTGGCTGAGCGACTGGCTGGCTGTTTTGCCAGCTGATGGTGACTTCGTAGAGTCCGGTTCGCTGCTCGCCGTCTGCGACGAGTAGGCTGTGGCGATCGCGACTACGCGGATCAACGACAATATTGCGAAAGGCCGCTTCAGGGTCGTCTGGCATTCCGTTTCCGGCCAAAGCCTGCCAGGTTGCACCCTGATCGCGACTGACAAACAGGGCGGTGCCTGCTGAGTCCGCGCGACCAAACGCAGCATACAGCGTGCCGTCTGGCGCTACGGCTACGCCCTCTACTCGGGCAGAAGTGTTGGCAGGATTGGTGAACCTGTGACCATTGGCCAGACGCACCAAAGCCATCGCCTCGCCACAGTCCGCCTGCCGCCGTCGCTGCAAATACGGTCTGCCGGGTGGGGTCTTGTGCCAGCTGTAAAATGCTTTTGTCTTGCTCAGAGACTGGCCCAAAGCGAACGGTGCTAAACGTGGAGCCGCCGTCTGCGGAGCGAAACACTGCGGCCTGCGTGAGGGTGCTATCGCGCTTGTTGCCTACACCCGCGATCACCTGCCGATTGTTTGTAGAATCCACCAGTACGCTACCAACTGCAAGTTCTTCATCACGGTCAGTTTTTGTCAGTAGCTCAGGATGGGCGCGACGACTGGTATCCGAATGTAGCTGCCAGGAACGCCCGCCATCGCGAGAGGTATGCAGGCCTACTGTGGTGCCTAAATAAACTCGATTGGCATTTTTGGGGTCGTAGGCCAAGCTGAGCGCGTTGGTTCCCGCAAGGCCGCGTGAGGCGTAAGTCCAGCTGCTGCCGCCGTCAAGCGTGTGATAAAGGCCGTCTACATCAGAGAGGACGAAGGCGCGATCGCTGTTGAGCGGATCGAGCACAACGTCTTGGATTTGGCCGCCTGCGCCTGGGTTTAGCGACTCCCAGTTTTGGGCTGAGGCCGGATGACTGGTGATGATAAAAGTAGCGATCGCTCCAGCGATCGCGGCCCCCATCAGTAATTTTTTGAAGGTTTTCATACCTTTGTCTTTTGGTTGAGTAAGGCCATTGGTGCCAGCAGTCGCAAAGTATTTTACAAAGCAAATAGAATGCTGTCCGAACGAATCACGACGGCTTCACACGTTCGGCCACCTCATCTCGTTATTTTACTCACGAATAAAGTTAAGCGGAGCGGCACAAAGCCAAAACCTACAGGCCCACTATCAACTTCTCAAGTCTTTAATTACATACAACAGCTCGTTATTGTATGTGTCCCCATTGCTAAGGTCTCGATAGTGCACGCGCTCTATCTCATCCGGAATTTCGCACGCCGAAATCAGCACCGGAACAATCTTTTTCTCTACCATCCGCGCCATTTCTAGCTCCCACTCCACATAAGTCGAGGCAACGGCACCGGGCGTTAGCAGCACAACAACCGCATTCACTTCACGTAAAGCCTTTCGCAGCTGTGCTTTCCACTCTTTGCCGCCCTCCATATCCGTAATGTCTTGCCACACCGAAAATCCGGCAGCGCCCACTTCATCTCGAAACCGTTTTGCGGCTGCGGTTCCATCAGCGCGAGCGTACGAGAGAAAGATGTTCTTTTTTGACTCAGGAACAGTGACATCAGCTAAAATCTTTTCTCGCTGAACAGCGGGCGGCTGTGTGTAATAGCCTTTAAATTGCTTGTCTATTTGGCCATAGCCGCGCCCACCTTCTTCTATGTCATAGCGGGCAGCTCGGTCGCTAACATCACTCATCAAGCGGCGAACATCTACTTTTTTATAGCTTTTTCGGCAGTCAATATCGTACTGATGATCGCCAATATATTTCATCAGCAAATCGTAAGGATAAGACTCTGGCTGGGCGCTGTCTTTGCACTGCTCGCAGTTGCAGGGAATTAGCTCGTCGTATTGTAAGCGCTCGTAGGATTCGTGAATTTTCCAAAGCTCGTGACGGACGTTTTCGAGTAGGGGCTTTTTGTTGCTACCACTGACGCGGACGTTGATTTCATTTTTGGGATAGTTTTCAATTACCTGAGCGCGCGCCCATTTGTCAGATAGGACAACGCCATTTTTCCAAACGTGGTTTTGATCTTCTATCAGCGAATGCGTTTCTACGATGAAGCGGGTGAGAATGCCTTTTGGCATGAAGTCGTAGCGGTAGCGAATGATGAGATTGTTGCTATCTTCCCAAGGAAAGTCGGGCTTGCTGATAGGGAGGAGTTGAGGCGCGATGTATTGGCCTTGTTGTCCGGGGATTTCGTAGGCGAGCTTGAAGCGCATCATCAGCTGAAGAAGTTCATCGCGTAGCTCCGAGTACTGGCTGTCGCTCCAGATATTTTCAGTGTCTTGCTCGGTGAAGCGGCCTTTGCTGTTGCGGACGATATCGCTGTCGGCAACTTTGTAGACGGCGGCGGTGGCCCATTCGGGACTGAGGATGACCGTGCGTTTTAGAATTTTGTCGTCTTGGAAGTGGAGGCATACGCCGAGATCGTGAAGATAGCTGCTGAGGGACAGCATCTGTTGTTTGTCGGCAAAGCCGTTTTGGCGGCAGATATCGAAGTATTGATCTACGGTGATGGTGTTGCAGTTTTGGGCGTAGTTTTCTAGGGCGGCGCGGACGCGAACCCAGATTTTAGGCAGCGGCTGGCCGACGTGGGGAAGTTTGCTGATGTGGTAGCGGATGGCGTCTTTGATGTCGTTGAGGCCGCGATTATCTTTTAGGTTGGTGGGCAGGTAGTCTTTGAGGTTGTTGAACTGGCTTTTAAATTGGCCTTCGTCAATTTCGCATTGGCGGTTTTGCTTTTCGTTTTTGATCACTAACACGGGGCTGCTGTCGCTGAGGAGTTCGACTATTTTTAGCCAGTAGTAGAAGTCGGTATTTTCCTGGCGGGTGTCGGCAACTAGAAGATATAGGGAGCGTTTGGTGAGGAAGAACTGGTGTGTGGCGTGATAGATTTCTTGTCCGCCAAAGTCCCAAATGTTGACGCGGAAGGTGTTGCCGTCAGATAGCGGGAAGTCCCAGCGGATTACGTCAATGCCTTCGGTTGAGGCTTCGTCCTCGGGTAGCTCGTAGGCTTCGTCATCAATTTTCTTAGCTAGGGACGTTTTGCCTGCACCGCCTTCGCCTACAAGAATAAGCTTTGCTTCGTACAGAGGTGTAGAGCCTTGTTCTGCTTGTAGTGAAAAGTAAAAGCCTAGTGTTTCTATTGCAGGGCTAGGCTTTTCGTAGCTTTCTTTTGGCCCTAATATTTCTGGTGGAATAGGTAATGGGTTCCCGCGCATGTCTAGCGTCTCTAATCTTTCTAGCGATTTAGCCCAGATTGGTAAGGTGCTGAGCTGATTGCCACTGAGGTTGAGCGTTTGCAGGTTCGTTAGCTGTCCGATGACCTCGGGCAAGGTGCTGAGCTGATTGAAACTGAGGGAGAGCGATTGCAGGTTCGTTAGCTGACCGGTTATCTCGGGCAAGGTGCTGAGCTGATTGCTCATGAGGGAGAGCGATTGCAGGTTCGTTAGCTGACCGATTACCTCGGGCAAGGTGCTGAGCTGATTGCTCCTGAGGGAGAGCGATTGCAGGTTCGTTAGCTGACTGGTTACCTCGGGCAAGGTGCTGAGCTGATTGCTTATGAGGTCGAGCGATTGCAGGTTCGTTAGCTGACCGATTACCTCGGGCAAGGTGCTGAGCTGATTGCTCATGAGGTAGAGCGATTGCAGGTTCGTTAGCTGACCGATTACCTCGGGCAAGGTGCTGAGCTGATTGTCACTGAGGTAGAGCGATTGCAGGTTCGTTAGCTGACCGATTACCTCGGGCAAGGTGCTGAGCTGATTGCTCATGAGGTCGAGCGATTGCAAGTTCGTTAGCTGACCGATTACCTCGGGCAAGGTGCTGAGCTGATTGCTCATGAGGTCGAGCGATTGCAGGTTCGTTAGCTGACCGATTATCTCGGGCAAGGTGCTGAGCTGATTGCTCATGAGGTCGAGCGATTGCAGGTTCGTTAGCTGACCGATTACCTCGGGCAAGGTGCTGAGCTGATTGCTCCTGAGGTCGAGCGATTGCAGGTTCGTTAGCTGACCGATGACCTCGGGCAAGGTGCTGAGCTGATTGCTCATGAGGTCGAGCGATTGCAGGTTCGTTAGCTGACCGATTACCTCGGGCAAGGTGCTGAGCTGATTGCTCCTGAGGGAGAGCGATTGCAGGTTCGTTAGCTGACCAAGTTCACGGGGCAACGCTGTTAAGTTGTTGCCAATAATTTTCGACTGCTTACGATCAATTTTTCCTAGTACGAGTGTCTCTAACTTTGTCAGTCTTCCAATTTCTGGCGGTAGCTCATCCAGCTTCATACCGGCCAAATCTAGCGTCGTTCGTTCGTCTGCTGCTGCCTCATCAATCAGTCTAAGCAATTCTTCTTGAGTCACCTTTTTCTGCCACTATTGCTGTTGACAGCATACCGCAGTCAATCAGCTGTATTGCGAGGGTTATCGTGACAATTGCGTCGAAAATACTATTGCAAGGCTACTAAATACAACAATATTCAGTCAATACTGTTTTTCATAAAACGAGCTCACTACGCATTTGTGAGGATTTCATGTCAAATAATTGACAGCACCGATACCGTAGCGCTACGCTAATTTCCATAGCTGTTGTTCGGCACTCATCCGAATGCGCAGCAGCGAAACCGCCCCGAAAAACTTAGCCACTGACGACGACTGCTACCAACAATCGCCGCCAGCTCGCCCCCAGACCGTCTAGCCCGGTCAGCGGGTTGTGTCAATGATGACACAGCCACCCTGACTCTTGGCAAGTTGAGGGTGGCTATTTTTTTCGTGCGGCTTTTCTACCCCACAAAAGGAGAGCCCCATGAAATCCACTAACCCATTGACTGGCCTATCTTCCACAGGTCAGCCACAGCACCCAATGCCCACAAAAATACCACCCGAACAAGCCATCGCCGCCCACCTGCGCCCGCTGCCCCAGTTCGCCCCCTCCGGCACCCCACCCAAAAAATCCATCCGCCACATCCTGCTAGGCGAACCCGAGGCCATTCGCCAAACCATCCACCTACTCCACACCCTCCACTACACCGAAACCATCCTATGGACGCCTGTTTTATCCATTGAGGAGCCACTGATAATTGCGCCCGCTCAAAGCGAAGCCATTAGTCTGTTGCGAAAGCAATTGTGATCTGATTGGTGAGTTGCGTAGCGTTCTATTTCTATGCGTGCGTGCAACTATGAGGTTGTTGGCTGAGGGCCACAGGTGCCGACCCACCTCGCATCCCAAAAAATATAAGGGCACTCCTCCCAAGAGGAGATCTTTCTGGGCTGCGTGTTTGAAGGAGATTCAACAACATCTATCTTCACAGCCCAAAGAAAATCCCCTCCATCGGAGGGGTGGCGCGTAGCGACGGGGTGGGTCGGCAACCTAAGCGACCCACCCACACCAAACACACACAAGACGACATCTTCAATAGCCACTTCATAGCCTGCTTCGATTGCGGCTACAGAAAATAGACTAAACAGATATTTCGCCACTTGGCTTTTCGCTGCTGACCGTGGCGTATACGGCGATCGCACCCGTAATCGCACTCACCCAAACGTTGTTACCGTAAACAGGCATTACCCCAAATACAGAATTAGTGATAGGCAACAGACCCACCAAAGCACCCAGCGGCAGGAAAACCGCGCAGAAGCGATTGTAGTTGTAGCTGCCGCGATCGCCCGTAGAAGAATACAGGCCAATAAGGCCTAGCGCTGCGCCCAAAATATTGTGCAGCGTATTGGTTGGGAAAATTCCAAACAGATAGCCAAATCCACGAACAAAGCCATCAACATAGTCCGTTCCCGCAGTCAGTGAAACGTCGCCGCCGGTCAGAGGCGCGCCTGAGCTGACCGCGTTAGCAGGCAGCGATACAAAATCAGGAACAAAGCCCGCGAAGCCAAGAACTGTAAAAACTAGGCCAATTACCAGCGCACAAATACGCCCAGTCGTCAGAGTGTTATCAGTACTCATAGATAAATTTAGAGTGTGAGGTTAACTCTTTTATCAATACTGAATCTGTTCGGCGGATAGTCTCTTCCTAAAGGCAAGGCTTGCTGAATGTTATCGCCAGCGGTATAGATGGCATCGTTCTCTCTTTTGCTATCTATTCCCTTTGTCAGAACTGAATACCGAAAAAAGCTAGGCCAAAATTCGCCATACGATAACGCCAACGCCGATGATTGAACCAAAGTAAGCTAGCGATCGCACCAAACTAATCCCCGCATAATACGCCGCCCCATGCAGCACCCGGCACACCAAAATCGCGATCGACGCCTTTGCCGTCACATCATCTGCCTGCCCCGTCACCGCCGCCGTCAAAATCACCACCGCAATCATCGCCAAATTATCATGATGGTTCCGCTGCGCCCGATCCGCTCTACCCACCCACGGCGCACCATCTACCGCCTTCTCACGATTGCTCGCGGCCCACTCAATGCCCGCATCCGCCACTCTACCGAAGGCCGGAATATGGTTCAGCGGAATTGACCACAGCGCCAGTGCCAGCAAGCAAAACAAATCAGTCGTCATCACAAGTTCCTTTACAACGCATCATCTGGGGCGCGATCGCGAATAAGATCGCTCATAAGCCCCTTCTTATCATCACCTGCAATGGACGCTGCCGCGCGCGCAAATTGGCTACAGACCCACACGATTTTTCGCGATTTGCCTAATGACTTGGTGAACGCGATCGCCCCTTGCCTCACCACCGTTCCCTTCGCCGCCAACCGCCGCCTCATTCTCGAAGACACCGAGCCCGACGCCCTCTACATTCTCAAATCTGGACGATTAGAAAGCTACCGAACCCGCAAAAATAGCGCCGCGCAGGTCACTGAGCTAGAGCCTGGTTACGTTTTACACTTGCGATCGCTCCTCCTCAACGAACCCACCAGCCAAACGCTGGTCTCCCTCACAGACTGCACCCTCTGGCGATTAGACAAAGGCAGATTTCAAGAACTTGCTGAAGAATTCTCAGAACTTAGCCAAGAACTCTCTCGCCTGCTCGCTAACGAACTTGAAGAAGTCTCCAAACAGCTCGCCCAAGAACAAGAGCGTCAGCTTGCACTTAGGCCTTACTTAGTGGCTCGGGTGAAGCGTGGCGTGGTCGGCGGCAGTCGGTACGCAATTCGGCTCAGAAAAGATATTCGTGAGGCGACAAAAGCCGAGCCCAAAAGTAGCAGGCGCGCGCCTATTCTCATATCAGGCGAACCTGGACTGGGTAAAGACAACCTCGCAGCGCTGATTCACTTTGGCTCCAGCAACAAAGCTAAGCCAATGATTCAGGTGAACTGCGAGCGGCTGAGAGCCCAAGATCTGTTTGGCAAAGGAGATCAGCCTGGATTGTTGGACTGGCTCGCTGATGGCACGCTGCTGTTGAACAATGTGCAAGATTTAGACGAGGCGCTGAAAAAGCCGATTGTACAGCTGATAGAAACCGGGCAATATCAGCCGGTTTCTCGTGAAGGTGACGCGCCGTTGCCTCTGAGAACATCGCGAGCCTGGGTTTTGATGGTGGCTGAAAATGCGGTGCCTGATATTAGGCGATGCGATCGCATCAAGCAAATCAAAGTACCGCCTCTGCGCGTGAGAAAAGCGGACATAGAAACGCAGGTAAATCTACTTTGCACAGCTGCTGTGTCGTGAGCAGGGACTGTGCAAAAAGAAGCTGGAGACCGAAGCGCTGCGGCGACTGCAAAGCTATGACTTTCCCGGTAACATTACTGAATTAGAAAATATGGTGGAGCGGGCGGTGGGTCAGTCGGGCGATCGCACTACCCTCACCGAAGATGTTTTCTGGGCCGCTGAAAAACAAAGCCGTCGCTTTCGCTTCAATCTCCTTCAGGGCTATCCCAAGCTCAAAAAGTTTCTCCTCAGCCCGTGGTGGCCCGATCAGGATCAACTACGGCTTCACGCTCTGGTTCTACCCGATCGTTGTTGCCATTTTGATGTGGGGGCCACAAACGCGCGATCAAAACTTCGCCCTAAACTTCTTCTGGGCCTGGTGGTGGCCGCTCATTCTCCTCAGCTTTCCGTTTGTCGGCAGGCTGTGGTGCGCCGTTTGCCCCTTTATGATCTACGGCGAAGTCGCGCAGTTTCTCTCACTCAAAATATGGCCCAGAAAGCTACGAGGCTGGCCCCGCGCGTGGGCCGAACGCTGGGGCGGCTGGATTTTATACGGCGGCTTCGCGCTCATTCTGTTGTGGGAAGAGCTGTGGAATTTAGAAAATACCGCCTATCTCTCCGGCTGGCTACTGCTGATTATTACCGCTGGAGCCGTGATTTGTTCTGTTCTGTTTGAAAGAAGATTCTGGTGCCGCTATCTCTGTCCTATTGGCGGCATGAACGGCCTGTTTGCCAAGCTTTCTATGGTAGAGCTGCGGGCACAGCAAGGCATCTGTTCGGCTAGCTGCAACACCTACCACTGCTACAAAGGCGGGCCTGCTGAAGGCGTTGGCCAAGCGACAAATGGCTGTCCTATTTACTCACATCCCGCGCAGCTTACGGACAATCGCAACTGCGTGCTGTGTATGACCTGTGCCAAGGCCTGCCCCCATCAGTCAGTAGAGCTAAACCTGCGCCCGCCGGGAATAGAGCTGTGGACGACGCACAAAGGAACCAGCTATGAAGTGGCTCTGTTGTTGTTGCTGTTGGGCGCGGTGTTTTTGCATCGACTGCCGCAGTTGACAACTTTGGTATTGGGAGATGCGAGCGTGTTAGATGGATTTTGGGGACATGCGATCGCCTCAATCATTGCTTTGTTTTTACCGAGTGCGATCGCCCTTTTTGCCGATCAGCTACGGCTTCAAATCCAAGGCACAGGCGCTAAACGCACCTTCATAGAGCTTGCCTACGGTTACCTCCCCCTTCTACTATTTGCCAGCCTCGCCCACTACCTACTGCTTAGGTCTCACCGAAGCCGGACAGATCATCCCCGTGATGGAAACCACACTAGGCCTTTCCATTACGGATATTAGTTTCGTCGCGCATCCTGCCGTGATCGCATTCTTACAGGGCACAGCGTTATTACTGGGCACGCTACTCAGCATCGTACTTACTCAAAAAATTGCTCGTCAACCTTGGCCAAAGCTAATGCCACAGCACAGCCTCACACTAGGCTTAACGGTCGCGCTTTGGCAGCTCATCGTTTGAGCATCAAAAAACAATTTATTTATTTCGTCACCTCAAAAGACTCAACCTCTAGCACTGGCCCAATCATCGCCATCGTCATCACGTCTTCGCGAATCGTGCCAGTAATTGACACCTTTTGCCCTTCAGTATCCAATGCTTCAGCTTTCGACCCGTACAGCTCATAGGTTTGCCCATCATCACCAGAGAGCGCCCAGGTGCCGGTGCCCATCTCTACCCAAGTAATCGTGCCGGTAATTGTCATCGCCTCAGCCCCTCACAACATTTTCGATATTTTCGATCATTAAACCAAAAATCGGCTGCAACACTCCCCCGCAATTAGAGAGGTTGCAGCCGATCTATCTTGTACACCGCCTAAGCAGACTCAGTAATCGTTTTGAGCCCAAGATACGCAATCAACAAGCTCAAAGCAGCATTCACGGCTAAAAATAGCTGTGCCCCGACTCCCGACCCAATCCAAACCAGGTGAGGATACAAAAATACGCTCACGCCAAGGGTCGCGGCCACACCGACGCTCGCCCCTATCGTGATCCAGCCCAAACGGGGATGACTCAGCAAAAGCGCCAGCATCACAAAAGGAATCTAGCGCGCTAGCCGTCAGTGGATGCAGCTTAGCAGAGTGAAAGACAACATTGCCCAGCTCAGGAAGAGAGCTACCTACTAAACGTAAAGGCCAGTGAGGCAGGTCGAATAGGTGCAGCGGTGGAATCAAGAAGAGGCCGACGCTGCCAAGAACCGCGCCCAGCCAGTAATCTGCGTTCCAGTTGTAATGATCAGCGGCCTTACTCACGGCCCAGGTTAGCGCCATCGTCACGCTCCAAAGAATGACGATCTTTTTCCACTGAATGGCGCCCCAGTTATACCAGATACGGCTGTTGAGTGGATTGGTTGCACTGCTCACAAAAGAGAAGGGTAGCTTGCCTTTGCGAGCCAGATTCACAGCGGCGGCCGCGTCTAATCGGCCGGAGCCAAAAAAGTTACGCTCATCACCCGGCACTGACAAAGATGACTTCTGCAAAATAGCCCACACCCGCTCAGGCTCTTTTACGCCCAACGCCTTTACCGCCGCTGCAACCCCTGCCACGTGAGGCGCAGCCATGCTAGTCCCCTGAAAATACTTAAAGGCCGATCCCTTTTGACGATCCACCGTTTCTTGCAAAATGCCGCCTGCTTCACCCTCGCGAGTATTGCCACCGGGCGCAGAGATATCAACGCCAGCCCCATAGTTTGAATAGGGCGCTTTTGCATTCTTCGCATCGGTCGCAGAAACGCCCATGACGTGAGCGTATCTAGCGGGGTACGAGGCTGCATTTTGTCCGGCGTTACCCGCGGCTGCAATGATGAAAACGCCTTTGTTATAGGCATAGTCAATCGCGTCCTGCATAAGCTGAGACTTGCCGCCGCCGCCCAGGCTCATATTGATCACATCTGCGCCATTGTCAGCGGCAAAGCGAATGGCCTCAGCAATGTCAGCCGTGGTGCCGCCACCCTGAGCGCTGAGCACCTTAAGCGGCATAATTTTTGCTTCGTAAGCAATACCGGCTACGCCATAGCGGTTATTTGTAGACTGGGCGATGGTGCCTGCCACGTGGGTGCCGTGGCCGTTGTCATCGTCGGCTTTTTCGCGGTCGTTTACAAAGTCGTAGCCGGGGACAAACTGCGTGTTGCTTAAGTCTTTTACCTGGGTGACGCCTGTGTCAATCACCGCCACGGTTACGCCTTTTCCCCTGCTTACCTTCCAGGCATCTTGTGCATTGATGTTTGTGAGGTTCCACTGCTTGGCAAAGTCAGGATCGTTAGGGCCACCAAAAAAAGTGCTGTAGATGTAGTTAGGCTCTACAAATTCTAGAAATTCGGATAGATCTGACTGACGAAAGCGGTCGATGGTAGCGCGATCGCCCTTCGCCACATATACATGATCCTCCGTCGAAAACTTGCTGTTCGGCGTCAGCGCTAGCCCAAACTTTTGCGCCGCGTTTTCTACCTGCGCCACGGCTGCCGGATTGTCTCTAAAGTCCAGAACAATCGAATCAAATTCGCCCGTTCGAGCAAGACTCCCGCTAAACTTAAAAATGCCGACTATCCCGGCAATGACAAGCCCTAAAAAGAACAGGGGTATAAGACGCCGCATAAGGTCTCCGAAAGGTAAATTAGATAAGGGAAAGGGCACAGGCCACCTTTTATTAGAGTAGCCACTATGCTTATTCAGTAACAAATGTTGGATTTACGGACGGTACTGGCATGAAACAACAAAACTTATTAAGACAGGCACAGGTCGCAGGACTTGCTTTTCTATTAACAAGCAGCGTTGTGCTCTCTAGCTGCGCGGGGCCAGCCAAAGCACCCGTTGCTGATCCAAATCCAACGGAGCCTACTGATGTTTCTGTCCCTGTCGAAGCGCCACCCGTCGGCAACACAGCGCTACCCACTTCTGTAGAAACCAGTGTTCTTCAAGACATTGCCAGCACGTCTAATGTTCCAGCTGAGTCGATACAGGTGATTTCATATCGGCCTGAGGCTTGGCCAGATGGCTGCTTAGGATTAGGTGGCCCTGACGAGATCTGTACTTTTGCAATCGTTGACGGCTGGGAAGTCACCGCCAGCAGTGGAGAAGAGCAGTGGGTGTATCGGACTGATTTAGATGGCTCGGTGGTGAGATCTACCGGTAGTGCAGAAATCGCAGAATAAACAGTTTATGGAGAACTAAAAACGTTGAGTAGCCACCACACAGATATTAGGGATATCAGGACAGATATCAGAAGTAAAATCTATAAATTGACGATAGGTGCGATCGCCCTTGTCACAGCTAATCTTATTAACCCAGTCATCAGGCCCGCTGATGCTGCCGACTATCAAAGCACTACCACTCTCTCTCAGCGCGATTCTCTACCGGTAGATACAGGCGCTGAAAACACCGTCAAGCTGGATCAGCCAGAGCAAGTTATCATCCCAGGCACCAGCGTTTCACTATCACCGCCACCAGGCTTTACACTCTCAGAACGGTTTTCAGGCTTTGTCAGTGAAGCAAACCTATCCAGCATTGTACTCACCGAACTACCTCTAGAAGCCTATTCAGAATTGGCAGAGGCGCTATCGTCTACACCTGAAGAGATTACTGAACTCTTTGCAAGTCAGGGCATTGTGCTAGACGTAGAAAACGTTTCTAGTATTTCAGTAGAAGGCACTCAAGCCCCCTTCGTAGAGGGCACTCAGACAATTTCGGGTATGCAGGTCAAAAAATATTTTGCGCTGCTAGGGGAAGAAAGTACCGTTCTACTAACGTTCAATGTATTAGATGAAAATCAGCTTAGCGAGCAGAGCGTCATCGACACCGTTCAATCTGTCGAGACTAGGCCCGTGCTCTCTATTCAACAGAAAGTTGCTGAACTCCCTTTTACGTTTGCGATCGCTGACCCCTTCAAAGTGTTCGATGTTCTCCTAGGTTCAAGTGTCGTGCTGAGTTCCAACCATGGGTCAGTGGCTTCTGACGACGATTCACTCATTATTATCGCTAGCTCAATTAGCCCTGTACAAACGACTGACATAGCCGAGTATTCTACCTATCTACTCAACAGCACAGCCGGTTTTGAGGCGGCAGTTGTGACTGAACAATCGCCCATAGAGTTTGCCGGGAGCGACGGCTATTTTGTATCAGCTGAGCTGCAAGACAATGTTGTTATTCAATACTTAGCGGTACAGCCTAACAACTTCTACATAAGAATGATTGTCATCGCAGCAGCAGCAGAGATAGACCAGCTCTTACCTGTCGTTCAGGAAATTCAAGAATCGGTTGCGGCAAGGTAGCTTGTTCAAACGTACTTGAAAAACAGCGATTAGTAGCCTGTGTTACGAGCTGGGAGAAAAAGATAGAAATTTACGTCTAATCGAGAGTAACCTTCTCTTAAGCTTCTGTTACAGGAAGTAGATTTTTCATGGCCTAATACTCAGTCAGGCACCAACACCGGTACTGGCGGCAGTGACAGCTTTTCAAATATTATTGAGGAACAAAATGCACCGGCTGATCGCCTCAGCGTGGCGGCTTTTGAGTCAACCGATTTTAGAACATTCGGCGGTAACGATAGCGTTGAAGGGCTCGCCAGCGTTAGCTCCTGGCTCAGCGCCGAAGGCACCACTGGCATTGGCATCGTAGACTCTGTTGTTGATGTAGGCACAGATAATGACAGCGTAACGTTCACAGGCTCAGGGAACGGCGTTCAGTTTGGCAAAGGCTTCGGGCTACTGCGGACTACGGTGCAGGGCCGAGCCGGAGATGACACGCTAGAGATTGTCGCAGATAGCTCGGCGATCAACGCGGCTTCTACTGCCGTCAACGAGTCTGAAGTGTTTGGTGGGGCAGGTGATGACATCGTTAACGTGAGCGCTTCTGCTTCGGGCTTTAGGTCGGCCTCTAGCATAGGGCTTGATAACAACTCGACGCTCTTTGGTGGTGAAGGAAACGACGCTATCACGATTTCAGCGACCAACTCAGCAGCACCGACTGCGTTTGACGTGCAGTCTATCGGCATCAGAAATTCTGCGGTTAATGGTGGACAAGGCAGCGATACGATTGTTATCTCAGCAGCCGATCGCGTACAGAATTCTTCGATTAGCACAGGCGCTGAAAACGCTCAGATTAGAGGCGGCGAGGGTGACGACACCATTGAAGTCTCTTCTAGAGCTGGCGGCGGGTTTGCGCCTGGTACGTCAACCGGGCATGGCGATAGCCATTGGCTGCCTGCTGCGGTCTCCCAAAAGCTCGATTCTGGGTATTGATTGCGGCGCTTTATGGCCTGCCGGTGTCGATGCACACTGCTTTTACTAATACCGGTCGTTACGGCGATCTTTCTGAGTGTCTCTCGTACATTTGCGTCGACACAAGCGGCAACTTTCTGGCTCCGTGCTCTTATACTGATGATCATCGTGCCCTTGTTTTAACTTGTTAGGGTGACGATACATGGCTCTGGGCTTTGCCGCAGAGCTTTTTTAATGTGCTTATTGATACAGCTTTGTCAGCACCTTCTGTCCCGCTTTAAGTTGCTACCCCTAAGGGGTTGAACACAAATGGTTAGATAATGCTGAACTGAGCGGATGGCAGTGTGGTTATATCTGCATTGGCCAGGGCTATAGTCGCATCGCTATCAAAGACATCATCGCTGCTAAACAAAGCAGAAGCGTCCGAACCTAAGCTGTTCTCGTAAGCATAGGTCACAATAAAATCGAGCTTTCCATCGCCATCGTTATCGCGTGTCTCGCTGATGAAACTGCCAGCGGCGTCGTAAGCGAACCTAGTGATGCCATCAGGCGTACCATCGGCATTGCGATCAACAAAGACGCCAGTAATTTGGTCAGCTTCGTTGTAGGTATAGGTTGTCAAGCTATCAGGCGTACCGTCTGCATTGCTGTCGATAGATTCGCCGGTAAAATTGCCGTTGCTATCGTAAGTATAGGCAGTAGCGTAGTCTAAGATGCCGTCTGCATTGTCGTCTGTGGTTGTCCCAATGATGCTTCCGTCTGCATTGTACGTATAGGTATAGATGGTTTCAATTTTTCCATCTGCGTCGCTGTCTACCGAGAGAGTTCTGGTAAGGCTCTCAGCGGCGTCATAGATATACTCGGACGCTGCGAGGTAATTAGGCACGCCGTCTTGGTCATAGTCTATAGACAAGCTGGTTTCAAGGCCAGATGCGTTGTAGGCATATGTGCTGAGAGTCGATACTTCGGGTGTACCATCTCTATTAAAATCAAAAGTATTAAATAGGGTGTTGAGGCTGCCAGCAGAGTCGTAGGTGTAGGTCGTTGTCTGAGTGGGTATACCTCCAGAGAAGCCTGTTGAGTAAGCGGCAACCTTTCCGGCTTCGTTGTAGGTTAGCAAGTAGATGGGTTGGTCGGATATACCGTCACTGTTGGTATCGACAGATTGACCCGTTACGTTGCCTGACTCATCGTAAGTGTAAAGTATTGTGATACCGCCAGATTGATTTTGAGCGATTAGATTGCCGACTTCATCATAGGTATAAGTAATACTAAAACTAAAGCCAGGAACGTCTCCACCGGAGAAGGCTGCATTCTGGAAGGTAACTCTGTCCGCTGTATCGTAGGCGTAAGTTACTACAATGTTATCGATTCCATTTCCATCTGTATCTACGTTGGCTTGCTTTAAGAGAGGCTTTGAAACGACGGATGTGCTAGGGATCAAGGCAGTAGACGTAGCTGTTGAAGCTGACATGGGTGTCTCCGTTGAGAGGGGTGTCTCAAAGTAGGGTTAGGTTAAAATCTCAGAGCGTTTGTTTCTCAAAATCGGGCGCAAGCAAAACACGGTCAAGCATAAATTTACCGCTGTTTAATTTGGGTAAATCTGCTGAGAAGCCAATATTGTTGATAAATTCATCGTTCCTTGATATTCTGCCTGGCTGAATCATCCGGAAGTCTTTAAAGGGCCACTCTGGTGTAGATGAGATGGTAGTGTGCATTGGGTGTAATTAAAAGTGAAAGTCAGGATGCTAAGACCCTTGAAAACTCGTTCATAAGCAGCACGTATTTGCTAGCCTTTGAGGAGGTGTTTTAGAAAAAATTTCACTTTTAATTGCACCCTGAGCTAGGAGAAGGTTCAGGTGTAGATGGCATAGCGATCGCACCTGTATAAAATGACGAGATTAGTAGAGCGGGTCATCAAACAGCGGAAGTTTCTCTGTAAGAACATTCAAGTACGCTTCATTTTCACGGTTCAATCTAGCATCGTAAATACCGGCACTGCGGAAGACTCGCGTTGAGGTACGACCTACAAAAATCTTAGCAGGCTCTAGCATGGTGCCGAAAGGGAGAAGTAAAGGAGCCATCGCAAAAATTCGTCTAAACGAGAAATTCCGAAAGTTCATAGCGATACCTTAATAGAGAAAAAAGGGCGATCGCCCTTTATCGCGACGATCGCCCTAGTGTGATAGATGTGAGGTTCGTAATACTTCAGTTGAAATTCAGCAAAAAAGAATGGCTGGCTAGGATTTTGACATCTTCGCAACGGGTTGCAAATAGTGAGATTTTTTAGAGGGATGATAGACTTCACCGCTGTAGGGCTGGACGCCTGCAAGCGGATAGGAGTCGTGGTTAGGACTAAAGATCTCTAATGAGCCTTCAGCGATGTATCCAAGAGCGCTGGTGAATCCTGTGAAAAGTTTCATAACAAGTGGCCTCTTTTGAAGATGCTATGACTATATCCAGAGCATGTGTCAGGAATATGACCAACATTATTCAAAGCTGTGACAGTTGCCTCTATGGCCGTTTTTAATGCGGTATTTTAGGGAGGATATGTTGAGACCAGATGCCTTTGAGTCTTCGCTGTGAAAATTGTAGTTTTTATTAGAGAAAGCTTAGGAGAGAGGTGTTTGTGTGTTTCATAAGGAAGATGCGTATCCCTGAAATTGCAGCGGGTAGCTCTTTCTATACCACTGATCCAAAAATGATCTAAAAACTCAAAGAAGTTGACCTGCTTTACAAAAAGAACTCTCTGGCGATCGCACGCGCTAAACTTTCGCTTCTACTTGAGCTGTCTCAGTAGCACCAAGCACCAAAGCAGCCAGCGAGGTAATCGGTGTTCCATCTCGGCGCTCTCCTACGAACCTGTTGTTTGTAATAGACCGATCACATCGTATCAGCCATGCCTGTTGTTTTACATAGCCCTGTGGTGTCATTAGCCACAAGGTAATTGCGGCGCAAAAACCGTGGGCTAGAACTAACGATGAATAGATTCAAAAGCCTTTATCATAGCCTCAACTATCCCTGGCGGAAATTCTATAGGCAGTGTTCCGCTACGCAAGTGCAGATCGCGCTGGGGATAAGGAATTTCAATACCATTATCTCTTAAAATCTCTTCTATTCGAAAATATAGGTCGCTGCGAATTTTAAGGTGGAGTTCTGGATTGCGAATCCATACCATCAGGTCAAACTCAATCGCGCTATCGCCAAACGTTTTGAGATAGACTTCTGGCAGCGGCTTTGGTAAAACTTCTCCATGTTCTCGCGCGGCCTCCAATAGCGCAGCTTTTACCACTTTACAGTTGCTGCCATAGGCGATCCCTACGTTTAAGTGTAGGCGAGAGACCGGATGATCGTGATTCCAGTTCATCACCAAGCATTCGATTAAATGCGCGTTAGGCACCAGCACCGAAATGTTATCAAGATTTCGCAGGGTAATACTTCTGGTACCAATACGCTCTACGACACCCATATGAGGTTCAATTTCGATAAAGTCTCCTACCTGGATAGAGCGTTCAAATAAAAGCACTAAGCCACTACCAAAGTTTTTAGCGATATCTTGAAAGCCAAACCCGATACCAATTCCCAAGGCACTTCCTAAGAGCGCAACAGATCGCAAGTCAATGCCCCATGCCTGCAAGATAATTAATAAGCCAACGGCAAACGTACTGTAGCGATACGTTTGCGTAACGACCTCTTTAGCTCCCCGCGCTAGCTGCGTGCGCCTAAGAATTTGAGTACTCAAAACTCTGGCAGATACCTGAATGAGAACAAACAATCCCCAAATCAAGCAGACTAATATGAGTAAGTCGGCTAGCGTATAGGCCTGTCCGCCCACGCTTACAACCGGCGCACGAATACCTGCGGTGGAACTGTTTAGCAAGGTATATCGCCTTTGCCGTAGCGTCGGAAATAGGGAGGAAACGAACCACGCAAAGCTCACCCAAACCAAAAACCTGACAAATGCTAGCTTGAGCTTCAGCACAAAATGAAAGTCTTGCGCACCGGGCATTCCTGTCTTCGGAATTTTAGGAATGACTTGCCTAAGCACCCTCCGTAGGGGACGCTGCCAAAAATAGCCCAGTCCGTAGTGGAGAGAGATGGCCACTAAAGCCGCAAACCCTGTTAGCCAGGTGGCATACAGCATATAGTCCGGTTCTCTTTCTAACCGAGCTTGACGAAGCACGATCTCAATTTGGTTAGCCCACTCTTCCGCCTGCTCCGAGGGCGTTTTGTCTAGCGTTGTATAGCGTTGTATCTAAATCTGTCACGGTTAGTAGGTACTGCCCGTTAGCAACAATAGTGGGCTGCTGATTGCGTTCAACGACCTTCACGCTGGTTTCTTTCACCAAATTTGCCAGCAGCAACAGCTGCCTATTAGCCTGATTTGCTCGCTGCTGGGCCGTGTACGCCTGCGACGGCTCAACACGAAAAACCGGACGCCCATCTACAACTACACTGGCGTTTGTTGTGTCTATAGTTTTAAGAGCGTGAGAAGCTGGCGCGAGCATTAGGCATAGGCTGATAGCAATTAATAGGAAAAGGCAAAGCCGGTAGGGTTTCTTTAACCACGTGGCCACGGCCCGAAGTGCTGTTTGAGATAAACGCATAGATGCTTTCTTGCCTTAATAAATTGTCCAGTCGCCTCCCTTAATAATGAGTGGTTTGTCTAATTCTGTAAGTGTCTACGCTTAATAAGCGAGATGAAGCACCTTTCAGCGCTAGTTCATTTCAGAAGCCAGCGATAGCTCAGGTGATATCTGCTTTTGTCTTAGCTTCTGGCGTACGGGCCGAGACTGCGGCTCGCCCACTAAGTGACCGATTTCTTACCCGCGTTTGGTACAGCTTTGTTGTGCGCGGGCCATACACATGCAGCGCTTCTGAAACGGACTCTACCAAAAACAACATAGCCAAACTACTCTATGACAGGGCTAGATAATGCATAGCGGACAACCAGGGCACTCCGATCTGGTCGTCTGTGTTGAGGTATTTGTCGAAATATTGATCGTTGCTGGACTTAAACGTGGCTACATAGTCCGACTGCCGCTGATTTTTTTGCTCTATCTAGAGAAGGAGTTCTCATTTGAGAAGCGGCCTTTGCCTTTCGCAGTCCCTTGTATGGTAGCTTTTATAGCTACTCCGCTTTTGCTTTTGCGATCGCTCATAATCTCCACTAACATCAAAGCCCCTGTGGCTGCGGGTGCATAGTCTCCTAGTTTCGTCCGCAATATTGTCATATAAATAGCTTATCTACTTTGGATTATAAGAAAGTGTCGCCTTCCACCGCTGGTTCCAAGTCCACTTTTGCCAAGCTAGGGGCTTACCTCTATCGCTACCGAGTCTGGACGCTTATTGTCTGGGCAGTCGTTACCCTAGTGAGCTTGGCCGCAGCGCCTCGTCTGGAAAATTCGCTGCAAGAGGTTAAGGTTGCCGATGAAACAGGCGAGGCCAACCGCACCGAACAGCTCATACAGCAAGCATTTGATGTTGATCCCAATGCGCTGACGATTGTTTTTAAGCAAGCACCAAGCCTGGATAAATCTGAGGCGTTAGAAGAGATAGAGGCTACCCTTGACTCAATTAGTGAGCGATCGGATGTCAGTGCGATCGCCCGCCCAAGCGAATACCCTGAGTACATCAGCGCCGACGGCCAAACTCAGTATGGCATCATCAATCTGAAGCCATCAGGCACCGACACCATTGAACAGATAGAACAGCTCATTGCCGATCGCCCAACTCAAAACGTAGATATCTATTTAACAGGCAAGCCCGCTGTCGATCGAGCCGTTCAGCGCGTCAGCAAAGCCGACCTGCGCAGAGTAGAGCTAGCCGTTCTCCCCATTACGCTAGTCGTTTTAGTGCTTGTGTTTGGTTCAGCTGTCGCTGCTACTATGCCAATCGCTATGGGCATTGTGGCGGTTTCTGTCACGCTGGGGCTGCTTTACCTAGTCGCCCAAAGACTCAGCGTTTCTGTCTTTGCACTCAACCTCACCAGTATGCTCGGGCTCGGGCTCGGCATTGACTACGCCCTGCTAATCGTCAATCGCTTTCAAAAAGAGCTGGCCGCTCACTCCGTAGAGGAAGCTATCAGCATTACCTCAGATACCGCCGGACGCGCCATCTTCTTCTCTGGCATTACCGTCTGCATTAGTCTCTTTGGGCTTATTCTCTTTCCCATTCGCCTCCTCCAATCTCTTGGCATCGCTGGGGCAATTGTCGTCTCCCTGTCCGTCCTCACGGCGCTGACCCTGCTGCCTGCTTTACTGAGCGTCATTGGTCACGGTATTCACTACGGCAGCCTTTTTTCAAGAGGTAACAAACAGCCAAAGTTCTGGGGCAAAGTTGCCCGCGCCGTTATCCGCCGTAGCGTTCTTTTTACGCTGCTGGTTCTGTTGGTTGTCGCCGGACTCACTGCGCCTTTTTTCTCTGCCAAATTCGGCGTAGGCAACGCTGATATCCTACCTGTTTCTGCGCCTGCTAGGGCGGGCGTAGACCAGATAACACAGGCGTTTGGCCCAGGTGAAACCGCGCCTATTTTGCTGACCGTTCAACCGGGCGCTGCCGATGAACCGCTCCTCTCTACCGAGCACATAGCCACCTTATATAACTTTGTAGACAGCCTACAGCAAGATCCGCGAGTGAGTAGCGTACAGAGCATTGTCAACCTCGATCCTACGCTGACGCTGCAAAACTACCAGCAGCTATACGCCAACCCCGACCAAATTCCACTGCCTCAAATTGCCGCCGCACTCGATCGGCTTACGGAGCAGAAAACAACATTGGTTATTGTCAAAAGTAAGACCGACCAGCAGTCCGAGGCGACTCGCGAGCTAGTTCAAGACTTTCGCAGTACAGCGTTAGAAGATTTGAACATTCAAGTAGCCGGACAAACCGCTAGCGAACTAGACGTTATCGCGGCGATTGAACGCCGCCTACCCCTAGTGCTGAGCCTGATTATGGTGGCGACGTTTATCACGCTTAGCCTGTTACTGCGATCGCTCGTGCTACCCATCAAGGCCATCATCATGAATCTGCTCTCTATGGGGGCGTCCTTTGGTGCGTTGGTCTTCATTTTTCAAGAAGGACACTTCCAGCGCCTGCTCAACTTCGAGCCGGTTGGCTACATAGATATTCTGCTGCCGGTGGTGCTTTTTTGCGTGTTGTTTGGTCTCAGTATGGACTACGAGGTCTTTTTGCTAACGCGCATTAAGGAAACCTATGACGCGCTAAAGCACAATGGAGAGCCCGCGAATAAGAACAATACGGCCAGCGTCATCATCGGATTAGAACAGACAGGTCAGCTCATCACCAGCGCTGCTTTGCTGGTGATTATTGTGACGAGTGCTTTTGCTTTCACTAGCCTGATCTTTGTGAAGGCGCTGGGTTTGGGTGTTGCGATCGCCATCGCCATCGACACAACGCTTATCCGCATTATCCTGGTTCCAGCCAGCATGAAGTTAATGGGCAAGTGGAACTGGTGGTCGGGGTCATTCTTCCAAAAGTCTGCGAGCAAAGCGCCCAATGCGAAGCTGCGTTAGGTATTGCATCAGGCCTGTAGAGATGACACACAGATGACACATTTTAGACACTTGCATCGCCCAAAGCTCACGATAGACTAAAGCTGCCATAACCGGCTACGATGCTCAGGCCCTGCGGTATTTGCAGCAGTCCTTCATCAATTTTCTCTCTTATTTTGAAGTCAGCTGACTTTCAAGGAAATCTGTCCATGTTCAGTCGTAACAAAATTCTCGCGTTGGGTTTGGTGAGCGCTCTCGGTTTGTTCTCACTCACGGGCTGTAGTGCTTCTCCAGAAGCTGAAGTCAGCTCTTCTGCGCCAGTTGCCGAGACGAGCCAGCCGACTGTTGCTGATACCTCTGACTTAGAGATGATGTCAAAACTAGTCGTAGATACGAAGGCAGCCGTTGAGGCGGATGATTGGCGTACGGCTAAAGTTTTGGGTGGGCAAATTGAAGGCGACTGGAAAGATGTAGAAGACGACATCAAGGATACTAACAAAGCGGCCTATGACACGGTAGAAACTCATATAGACGGGCTCAATAGCGCCCTCAAGGAAGATAATCCTGACAAGGCAATGGTGGTTGATCATCTCAGCGAACTAGAAACAACATTAGCAACCGTTTCGCAATAGAGCCTGTCGTCGATCAGCATTTTTGCTAAACACTATTTTTTGGAAGAGGCCTCCCATGAAACGTTTGCTTCGTAAGTATCACCGCTGGCTAGCGCTGGTGATACTTGCGCCTTTGAGCTTAACTGTTATTACCGGAATGCTGACGACGATGAGCCAGGAATGGCCTGTTAATCTGGGCCTTAGCTCTCGCTTTTTGCTGAAGCTGCACACGGGAGAGCTGTTCGGTTTGCAGGCTATCTACCCTATTTTCAACGGCATAGGCGTGATTGGGCTGCTGGTGACAGGAGCCTCTATGCTAGGGCTGTTTGGCCGCTCTCAAGGTAAGTCCTCTCAAGTCGTTGAGGGAGTCGTTGAAGCTTAGGGTATTTTTTAATACGCTAATTTTTTACACTAATTGATAATTAATGTCGATAGTGTTCTATGATCTAAGACATTCTTTAGATCATAAAAGCGTTTCAACTCAATGAGAAAAAAGGGTTTTGTCGAAACTGCTGAGCGCTGTCTCTCTGTGGAGAACGCAGGCTTTCTGCTATCAGCGGCTAAATTGGGTGATCGCCTTGAAATTGTTGCACTATCTGGACAAAACGATAACGCTCGGCTGCTGGGCATGGGGCTGATTCCGGGCGTCTTGTTAGAAGTCGTCAACACAGATGTTCGAGGGTCTATTGTGGTTGCTCTGAACCATCAAAGACTTGCGTTAGGCCTCGAAATTGCTGAGAGAATTCGGGTTGAGCCCGCGATCGCTCCGTCAACTATTCGGCTAAAAGATCTGGCCGTTGGCAGCACCGCCGAAGTCGTGGGCTATAGCCCAGCAGCTCGCCCCTACCGACGCAAGCTGCTGGCGATGGGTCTAACGAAAACAACTCAGTTTACCGTTGTCAGGCGAGCACCCCTTGGTGACCCAATTGAAATTCGAGTTCGCGGCTTTAGCCTAAGCCTACGCAAAGACGAGGCCGATGCGCTACTAGTGCAGCCCCATGCCTAACCCTATCTCTAGTCCTGTATCTAATCCTACTACTAGCCCTGTGATTGGATTAGTCGGCAATCCCAACTGTGGCAAAACCACTCTGTTCAATGCGCTCACAGGCGCTAATCAGCGGGTAGGGAACTGGCCAGGGGTCACCGTAGAGCGCAAAGAAGGCCGCTACCGACAGCAATCACAGGGATCAGAACAAACGGTTGTTGTTGTAGACTTGCCGGGTGTGTACTCGTTAGATGCTGAAGATACAGCCACCGGACTCGATGAACTGGTCGCGAGAGACTATCTGCTAGCGGGCGAGGCCGATGTCATTATCAATATCGTTGACGCGTCTAATCTAGAGCGTAATCTCTATCTCACAACGCAGATACTGGAGATGGGGGTGCCGCTGATTTTGGCGCTGAATATGATGGATATCGCCCGCAAACGCGATATCAAGATTGATGCGATCGCCCTAGCAGAAAAGCTAGGCTGCCCGGTCGTTTCGCTGAGTGCGGCCTCTGGTCAGGGTGTCTCACAGCTCAAGCGCTGCGTGCAAACGCAAGGGACTCACCTAGCGGTACCTGCGGCGCAAGTGGTGTACGCACCAGAAATTGAGGCGGCGATCGCGGCAATCATTCCCACGCTGCAACAGACCCACCAAAACAACGCTGTAGATTGTCGCTGGCTCGCCATTAATCTGTTGAGTGATGAGACCGGCAGCGCCACAGCTCACTATGGTGAGGCGGTAGTCCGCATCGTCAGCGCTCACCGGCAGTCAATAGAAGTCGCGCTTGAAGAAGATCTTGATTTGCTAATTGCTGACTATCGCTACAGCTACATCCGTCAGCTAGTCGATAGCGTTGTGCAGGCCAGTCAAGAAGTCACCACCCATTTTTCTGATCGCATTGATCGGATCGCGCTAAGCCGCTGGTGGGGAATTCCAATTTTTCTGCTGGTGATGTACGTCATGTTCACAATCTCTATCAACGTAGGCGGCGCTTTTATTGACTTCTTTGATATCAGCTTTGGCAGTGTCTTTGTAGATGGCGTGGCTCATCTGCTTCAGCAAGCCCAGGCCCCTGGCTGGCTAATTGGCATCCTCGCCGATGGCATTGGCGGCGGCATTCAAACCACCGCGACCTTTATCCCGCAAATTTTTCTGTTGTTTGTGCTGATGTCTGTTCTAGAAGATTCGGGCTATATGGCAAGAGCAGCGTTTGTGATGGATCGGCTAATGCGCTTTGTGGGCTTACCAGGAAAGTCTTTTGTGCCGATGCTGGTGGGCTTTGGCTGCAATATCCCAGGGGTGATGGCCACGCGAACGTTGGAGAATAAGCGCGATCGCTTTATGACTATTATGATGAATCCGTTTATGTCTTGCAGTGCCCGCCTCACGGTGTACGCGCTGTTTTGTGCGGCGTTTTTCCCCGTCGGCGGACAAAACAAAGTCATGGGCCTTTATCTGCTTGGCATTTTGGCTGCTATTTTCACCGGACTAGTGCTCAAACACACCCTGCTCCCCGGCGAAGTGGCTCCGTTTGTGATGGAGCTACCTCCCTATCACGTTCCTAAGCTCAAAAGCGTGCTGCTCAGAGGCTATGAAAGAACAACTGCTTTTGTGACAAAAGCGGGCAAGGCAATTGTTTTAGTCGTGATGATTCTAGGCTTTTTAAATGCTGTGGGCACCGACGGCTCCTTTGGCAAACACAACAGCCAGGATTCTTTACTCAGTACGGTTGGTCGCACGGTGACGCCTGCCTTTGCGCCCATGGGCATTACGAACGAGAACTGGCCTGCTACGGTTGGTCTAATGACGGGAGTACTGGCTAAAGAGGTGATGGTAGGCACGCTAAATTCTCTCTATGGAGAACTCGCGCAGGCGCAGACAGCCGCAACGGCTATGCCCGATCCGCCCTATCGTTTTTGGGACAGTATCGGTCAGGCATTTGCCAGCATTCCTAAAAACCTAACGACTGAAGTGCCCCAGCTACTGCTCGATCCCTTTGGCTTTGGCAGCGCCAACACCCAAGGACTTAGCTCAGAAGATATCGCCCGCTCAGAGGCTAAAGCCCAGTCTGTTGCAACAGCCCAAGGCGTTTCGCTTAGCACCTACGGCCAAATGGCCCAGCGGTTTGGCAGCACGCAGTCGGCGTTTGCCTATCTGTTGTTTGTGCTGCTGTATTTTCCCTGCGTGTCAGCAACGGGCGCTATTTACCGCGAAACAAACTTGGGGTGGACGGTCTTTATCAGCTGTTGGACAACCGGCCTAGCCTATGGAGTGGCCGTTGCCTATTACCAGATGGCCACTTTTGCGGCTCATCCGTTTTCATCGCTGCTGTGGGTCGGTGGCTTAGCGGTTGTTCTATCGGCTGTCATCTTAGGGCTAAAGCTGGCGGCTCCAGAGGTCAGGCAGAATCGCGCGGCGCTCAAGCTGCCATAATTTCAACTTTCAATACGTTGCTAAAGGCGTAACCAACATGATCGTCACTGAACTACAACAATACTTAAGGACTCAGCACAAGGTCTCTATGTCTGAGCTACAGCTACACTTTCGGATGGAGGCGGATGCCCTGCGCGGTATTTTGAGCCGATTGATTCGTAAAGGGCGCGTGAGTAGAGAAGACGGTAAGCTATGCGGGGGGTGCCGTAGCTGCGCGCCTGAGGCGATTGAATTTTATGGCTGGGTTGAGCGCGATCGGCTGCGGCTATAAGAGGGTTTTAGGTAGCCAAAATTGGAAAGTTGTTCCTTGATTAGGCTGACTTTCGACAAAAATTTCACCGCCTTGCAGTTCTACAAGCTGGCGGGTAATGGTCAGACCAATGCCGGTGCCGCTGCGGTGCTGCGATCGCGCCTTTTCAGACCGCCAAAATCGCTCAAATACATGGGGCAGTTCACTGGCCGACAGCCCGCAGCCCGTATCAATCACCGATATCCAAACCCGCTCACCCGCTGACCAGGCTTTGAGAGTAATGCTTCCTTGTTGCGTGTGCCGAATGGCATTGCCTAGCAGATTGACGAGAATTTGCTCAGTGCGATCGCTATCTGCCCACACCTTCGGTAAATCAGCCGGACAGTCCAACCGCAGCCCTGGCCCTTCGTCCATGATTTGAGACTCGAATCGCTCTATCAGTTCAAAGAGTAAAGGCGGCAACGGCAGCACCTGAAGCGATATAGGTAAGCTACCGGATTCAGCCTTAGACAGATCTTGTAGATTGTTGACCAGGCGCTGTAGCCGCTTAGTTTCACCCAGCAGGCGTTTGCGAATGTCGGGCGTGGGCTGAATGCGATCGCTATCCATTTCTTCTAAATAGCCTCGAATCACCGTCAAAGGCGTTCGCAGCTCGTGCGAGAGATCCGTCACGATCTCTCGGCGTCGGGCCTCAGCATCTTCAAGCGCACCGACCATCTGATTCAAGCTTCTTCCTAGCCGCGCTAGCTCAGGGATTTCGCTGGTAGGTACGCGCTCGTTTAAATGTCCGTTGGCTAAGCGATAAGCCGCCTGTTCAATTTCTACTAGAGAGTGATTAATCCGAGAGGCTATCCAGTCGCTTAAAAGTGCAGCGATCGCAATACCAACAATCAAGGCTAGCAGCGTGCTGTAGTTCCAGGCCCAGTCGAAGCCTTGCACCAGATCCGTCCGAGCGTCTTGAATAGAAAAACCATTGCTCTCTAGGCTATCTAGATGGCGTGAGAACAGATGCGCCGAAGAGAGATTGCTAATCGCGGCGAAGCTCAGTAGTCCTAGCAACAGCACTGACAGATGAGAAACAAACAGTCGATAGTGCAGATTCAGTCCAGGCATATCGCGCTTTCTCAGAGGATGTTTTCACTTAAATGATCTTTGACTTAAGCATCTTCAAACTTATAGCCCACGCCCGTGACGGTTTTAATAAACGTCGGCTGAGCTGGGTTAGGCTCTACCTTTTTCCGCAGCCTAGCTACCTGAGTATCCACCACCCGGTCATCTCCAAAAAAATCATCGCCCCACAGGCTCTCAATCAGCTGGCTGCGCGTCCAGGCTCTACCTGGATGGCTCAAAAACGTCGCCAGCAGCTTAAACTCCAAGGCCGCAAGCGCCAGCGTTTCAACAGGCTGATTGTCCAGCAAGCGCTGAGCCTTATGCTCCTCAACATTCACACTAAAGTGCGGGCTTTGATAAACCTGCGCGCTAACCGTTTCACGCAATCTACGGCGGAGCAACGCCCGCACTCTAGCCACCAGCTCAATCGGGCTGAAGGGCTTTACCAGGTAATCATCTGCGCCCGTTGAAAGGCCAATTACCCGGTCAATCTCCTCCCCTCTAGCCGTCAGCATCAGCACATACGGATCGGCCTGACTCGAATGATGGCGAATGCGCGTGCAAATTTCCAAACCATCTAGCTCACCCGGCAGCATCCAGTCCAATATCACCAGATCGGGCTGAGCGCTTTCAAAAGCTGCGATCGCTAGCGCCCCCTCACCACAGTGCTGACAGCTAAAGCCTTCCTTTTCAAGAAGCTGCTGAATCAAATGCGCAATTTCAATTTCATCTTCAACAATCAGTATCTGCTTATTCACACGCTCAAAGCCCTTCACATCAACACATCCCTCTAAAATACCGCATTAGAAAACGGCAGCAAAAGAAAACTGACACAGCTTTTGATGCAATCGGTCATATTCCTGACACATGCCATCGCTATATTAGTCACATCTTCAAAAGAGGCCACTTGTTATGAAACTTCTCAACGGACTTGTTAGCTCTCTCGGATATCTCGCTGAAGGGTCACTAGAACTCTTTAGCCCCAACCACGACTCATACCCTACCGTAGGTATACAGCCCTACAGCGGTGAAGCCTATCGTCCTTCTAAAAAGTCTCACTATCAAGACCCGGTTGCTAAAATGACACCTTCTTAATTACAAGTACTTCTGTCCTCAAATATCTTAATAAAGCATTCAAGACTCACACCTTTATATTGGGGCATTTATCGTTCTGTGATGAGTGCCCTTTTCTGTTGTTATTTATTCTCAACGTTTACGTGAATTAATCAAAGTCCGGAGAAATTCTTCGGACTTTTTTTCTGCTTCCTGTTTAACAACTCTGTATTAGGCTAAGAGCCTTGTAGGACAAGAATGACGGCTTGGGTGCGATCGCGTACATTCAGCTTTTGCAAAACAGCATGAACATGCACGCGCACCGTCCCAACCGTAATGTTTAACCATTCAGCAATCTCCTGGTTGTTATGTCCCTGTGCCATCAGAGATAAAATCTCTCGTTCTCGCTGCGTCAGTAAATTCATACCATCAGCAGTTGATTCTCGACGCGGTAGTGCGTCAGCTTTTAAGCCAGATATAGACGGCTCGCTTGTTTTCGACTGAGCAGCATAGGCTGTATGAATTTCTTTTGTGCTGCGCCGATCCCACCAAGAGGCTCCAGCAGCGACCGATCGCAAAGCCAAAAACAGCGTATCTGCCTCAATTCCTTTAAGGCAGAAACCGCTAGCCCCTGCGGCGATGAGCTGTTCTATCAGCGACTTTTGAGAATGCGCCGTTAAAACAAGAATGGGAAGGTCGGGATGCTGTTGCTTGATGCGGCGACAGGTTTCTACGCCACCGATACCCGGCAGTCCTACATCGAGGAGTACAACGTCCGGCTGTGTATGGTTGGTAAGGGCGATCGCGCTTTCACTATCCACGGCTTCTGCCACCACCTGAAGAGAATTCTCTCGCTGAAAGCGAGTAGAGAGTCCTAAGCGAAATAGCTCATCATCTTCAACAATAAGAATCCGCAGCGTTTTTTCAACGGTCATGGGTCGTCGCCGGTAGACAGCAGTAAAAGATTGCGCCCTGCACGCTAGAGGAAGGAGAACTAGACTCGGCGGAATTCTCAGCCCAAATTTTACCGCCGTGGGCTTCAATAATTTGACGGCTGAGATAAAGCCCCAGTCCGTAGCCTTTACCCTGACGGCCGCTATGGCCTTGATAGAACCGGATGAAAAGGTAAGGCAGCTCTCGAGGGTCGATACCGGGGCCGCAGTCTCGAATTTGTATCTGCCACTGGCGTTCGTAGCGGTATTCAGCAGTTTGTAAAATGACCTCTACCTGCGTGCCTGTCGGTGTGTGGCTGATTGCGTTGGCAAGAAGGTTTTCAAAAACGCGCCGTAGCTGTAGCGCGTCACCTGAGATCCAGAACTCTGGGCTTTTGGGCGTCAGATTGACTTGAACCTGACGAGACTGGGCTAGCGAGGTGAGGGCGGTGATTGTATCCGTCAGTAGCGATCGCAGCTCAACCGGCGATCGCGCCAAGCTCAAACCCTCTGCATCGTTGCGATAAACATCCAGCATGGCTTCGACTAGCTGTAGGGTGTCGTCGTGCGATCGCGCCATCAAATCTAAAACCTGGTGCTGGCCTGAGCTAACGCTCCCGAACTGCTCCAGTCGAAAAGACTTTATCGTTTCAATTGCGCCCAAAAGTGGCGTCTTGAGATCGTGAGTTAGCGTAGAGGCAAAATCTTCTCGAAGCTCGGCAAGCTGCGCTTGGGTGCGAATATGCGCCTGCTGCTGGGCAATCTCACTTTCATAAAAGCGGTTGCGCTCGGTGAGATAGCCGGTGATGAGTAGGGCTGCGATCGCAATTAAGCGGTTCGCCAGCGTCGGCAAACTACGAAGCTCAACGCTTGGAAATACCAGGTTGAATAAAGTCAGCGCTGCCGCCGCTAAGGTGACGCTCACAACCTGTCGGCGGCCCAGGTGGCGATAAGTCAGGATAATCGCACCCGTATACAAATAGCCAAAAACATAGACTGAAGGCGTTGTGTACTCCAGCCAAATAACGGCTAAAAAGATAATCGTAATCCAACCATAAACCGACTGCCGCCGCCGAATAGATAGAGGCCATAAGCGCGACTTTTTCGGAGCAATAGGCGTCATAGCCGTAGTTTGGAAGCTTAAATCAAAGGTTTGCAGGCAGCCGCTGTAGCTGCCTATATCAAATGATATAGAGATATGCGCCGCTTAACAGCTGAGGCACTAGCAGATAGCTGCATTTTCCTATATCTATTCATATAGCGCACAAATATATTGCCTGATATATTCACAAGCTGAGGGAAAAGCGACAGGATAAAAGCCTGCAAAGTCCACCCGCTTTTGTTTTGACTCCCTTATGAAGCTACAGGCCAAAATCCTATCGGGCTACGCTGCGAGCTTAATGCTGGTTGTGCTGGTAGGGCTTTGGGGTGTCTTTAATCTCAGGCAGCTAGGGCAGGCTAGCAGAAATATTTTGCAGGACAACTATCGCAGCATTCGCGCAGCTGATGGCATGATTGACGCGTTAGAACGCCAGGACAGCGCCACTTTAATTCTGTTACTAAACGATGCCGCCTCGGGCCGCGCCCTTTTTCAAGAAAATGAAATTCTCTTTTTGCAGCGGCTGGGTCGTGCCAAGGATAACGTCACGCTCGACAATGAGGCAAAAACGCTAGAAACGCTAGAGACAGCCTATATCAGCTATCTAACCCGCGTTGATGAACTCACGCTACTCGCAGGAGAAGCTCAGCCAGAAAATAGCGATATCGCTGTGTATGAAGCTCAGGTGCGTCCTGCCTTTCAAACCGTCCGAGACGCCGCAACGCAGCTCCGCGACCTTAACCAAGAGGCGATGAGCCTAGCCTCACAGCGAGCTAGCGTCACCTCTCGAAACGCAATTCTTTCGGTCGCGATCGCTGGTTTCACAGCCTCACTCATAGGCCTTATCATCAGCTGGATTCTCTCTCGCAATCTGGTTCGTCCCGTTCAGGCAATGTACAGCGCCACTGAGCAAATCGCCGATGGCAATTACGACATTCAGCTCGACGTGAATACGACCGATGAGCTAGGCCAGCTAGCGAGAGAAATCAACGAGATGAGTCAGCGGCTTCAATCTTTTAAGGCGCTGAACCTTAACAAGCTTGTTGCCGAAAAGCAGCGAAGTGAGGCGATTATTCATAGCCTGACGGACGGTATTGTTGTAATTGACGATCGGCTGCACGTGGTTGCTATTAACCCAGTAGCCGCCGCTATATTTGAAACCAAACCCAGCCTTGCCCAAGGTCGCCACTGCCTAGAAATTATTGAGAACAAGGGGCTATATACTCAAATTCAGTCAGCGCTCTCTCACAGGGCCACCGCAGAGGCTACAGACACTCAATCTGCTGAGACTCAATCTGAGCTAACCGTTGAAGGCGTTACAACAGAACACTATCAGTATCTCATCACCCCAGTTACAACAGAAGAGCATCAACAGCTAGGCGTCGTGCTACTGCTGCAAAATGTGACTAACTTAAAACAGCTCGACCAGCTCAAAAGTGAGTTTGTAATGACCGCCTCTCATGAGCTAAGAACGCCGCTCACCGGCATGGCCATGAGCATAGACCTGCTGCAAGAAACCGCACAGACAAAGCTGTCTGAGGTAGAGCAAGAGCTGCTAAAAACAGCTCAGGAAGACGTTCAGCGACTAAGAGATCTTGTCAATGATCTCTTAGATCTTTCTAAAATAGAATCTGGCAAAATTGATCTCGACATTGAAGTAGTCGATCCTAAGCAAATCATTGAAAAGGCAGTTGACCTGCTAAAAGTTCAGTCAGATAAAAAAGAGATTGAGGTGAGTACTCAGATAGCAAACAATCTCTCTCAAGTGAACGCTGATCCTAACAAAGTGACCTGGGTGCTCACCAACCTAATTGCCAACGCGCTGCGCTACGCAAATAGCACCATAGAAATTACCGCAAAGCCTCACGGCAGCTGGATTTCTATCACAGTTATAGACGACGGCCCCGGCATTGATCCTGCCTACCAAAGCAAAATATTCGATAAGTTTGTGCAGGTAAAAACAGAAAAGGACGTGGGTGGAACAGGACTTGGGCTCGCCATCTGCAAGGAAATGATCAAAGCCCACGGTGGCACCATCTGGGTTGATTCAACACCTGGTCACGGCTGTAAATTCGCGTTCACACTACCCGCTGTATCGGCGTCCGCTGCTTCCGTCTCTCAAACGTCTACATCCCAAACCTCTATATCACAGGAGATTCACCATGCCTGAGACTACTATCCTGGTTGCCGACGATGAAAAAAGTATTCGTCTCACCATTCAGCAAGCGCTTTCTACGCAGGGCTACAAGGTGAACACTGCCGTCGATGGCCGTACGGCTTTAGAACAGCTCGAAGCTGACCCTACCGATCTGCTGCTACTAGATATTCAAATGCCTGGGATGGACGGGATTGAAGTGCTGCAAGCGGCAATGGCACAGCAGCCCTCGCTAAAGGTGATTATGGTATCGGCCCACGGCTCTATCGACAGCGCGGTAGATGCGATGAAGCTAGGCGCAGTGGACTATCTGCAAAAGCCGTTTACGCCCTCTGAGCTGAGAGAAGCGGTAGACCGAGTGCTTAACCGCGAGGCGATGCCCGCCGATGATTATGATGCGCAGATTGAGCAGGCTCGGGGGATGGCGAGCAATAGTCAGTATGAGGATGCGATCGCCCTGGCAAAACAGTGCATCGGCTCCCATCCTGAAAATGCCGCTGGATTCAACCTACTCGGTGAGCTGTTAGAAGCCAGTGGCGATCAGGCTGAAGCGCTCAAAAACTATCGCGTCGCGTTGGATTTAGACCCCACTTGCAAATCAGCTAGCGACAACCTAAGTCGAGCGGCCATGAACCCCAAGTCTAGGCCTAGTTTCTAAATCCATTGTTCATCCAAGCAGCCAACTTAATCTCTAGATATCGTAAGTACAGCAGGTTTCTCTATGGTTTCTAATCTTTTTAGCGGCAAGGCCAAAGGCTCACAATACATTGTTGTCATTGGCTGCGGCAGGCTGGGTTCTTTGCTAGCAGCTCAGCTCAGCGCTCAAGGCCATAGCGTTGTTGTGATCGATCGTAATGAGGCCGCGTTTGAGAACCTTTCAGGAGAGTTCAGCGGCTTTCAAATTGTAGGAGATGCCGCTGAGCTAGCCACTTTGAAGCAGGCCAAAGCAGACAAAGCAAACTGCCTGTTAGCGGTCACAAGAGAAGACAACGTAAATCTGATGGTGGCCCAAATCGGCAAAACTGTTTTTGAGATTCCCGCTGTACTGGCCCGCGTCTTTGACCCAGCGCGTGAGGCTATCTATGCAGAGTTTGATATCGAGACAATTAGCCCGACTCAGCTCTCTGCCGATCTGTTTCTGCAAAAGCTAGACGCTCAGCTCGCTCAGAAAAACACTTGAAGCAACACTCACGGGCCACAGCTAAAAATCTTTAAAGGCAATTAAAACAGGTACTTTTCATGAGAGTCATTTTAATCGGGGAGGATAAGCTCACCTACTTCCTGGGCAGACAGTTTGCCAGCAAGGGCTACTTCCTTACTATTGTTACTCCTAGCGCTTCAGAAGCTGTCAGCCTATCGCGACGGCTGAAGGCGACAGTTATTACCGGGAACGGCAGCGATCCGACCGTGCTTCAGGAAGCGGGTGCTTATCAAACTGATGTGGTTCTAGCGCTGACCAGTCGAGACCCGGATAACTTGATTGCCTGCCAGATTTCGCAGGATCGATTTGGCGTACCGAAAACGGTCGCGATTGTCAACGATCCTGATAACCGAGAGATTTTTGAAGAGCTAGGGGTGGATGTTGTTTTTTCGGCCACTGAAATTTTAGGGTCAATGATTGACCAGCGCACCGCGAGTACGGACTTACGCAACCTGGTACCCGTAAACGATAGTGGGGTGACTATTTCTGAAGTGGTGCTCGATAAAAACAGCCCTGCAATAGGTCGAGCGATTAAGGATTTGGAGCTAAGCGGGGCTGTAGTGGCCTGCGTGGTGAGACGAGGGCACGTGATGCTGGGAAAAAGACGGACGCATTTGATGGAAGGCGATCGCGTGCTGCTCATCAGTGAAGACGACCGCTACGGTCAGGCTCAGCAAACGCTTGCAGGAAAAGGAGCCTAATCCATGCGCTATCAAAGCTATCTTCGCCGCCGCTATCGAGCAATTTTAGGCTATACCGGCCTGGTTTGCATGATTGCCGGACTGGCAATTCTCTCTCCGCTGATTGCACTGGTGGCCTACCCTGAAGAGGCTAATTTGGCCTGGGCCTTTTTGCTGCCGGGTTTAGGACTGAGCCTGCTAGGACTGGTGCTTTGGCGATCGCTCGCACCCAAACCAGACGCCGCACAGGCGACAACGCTCACCCTTCAAGAAGGCGCTGTCATCGTCGTTTTCTCCTGGCTCGTCGCGGTGCTAGTCGGCACCATTCCGTTCATGCTAATTGCCGATCTCAATTTTACGCAGGCAATGTTTGAGTCTACCAGCGGCTGGACAACCACCGGGCTCTCAGTGGTGGACGTAACCGAAACGTCGTACTTAATTTTGCTGTATCGCAGCATTCTTGAGCTGTTTGGCGGGGCGGGCTTGGCAATTGTGACCTTGAGTGCGATCGCTGGCCCTGCGGGGCGAGTTTAACCAGCGCAGAAGGCCGCACCGAGCAGCTAGCCCCGAACGTTCGCCGCTCTGCCAAGCTCGTGCTGATTATCTACAGCGGACTGTGCGCGGTGGGTACAGTCGCCCTCAGAATTTCTGGAATGGGCTGGTTCGACGCGGTGAACCATTCGTTTGCCGCACTCTCCACTGGCGGATTTTCGACTCGCACTGACTCTATCGGCTACTGGGACAGCCCTTTTGTTGAAGCGGTCACCATCGTACTGATGCTGTTTGGCGGGCTAAACTTTGTCACCATTTATCTGTTGCTAACTGGCCAGATTAAATCAGTCATCCGCAACGGCCAGGTACGGTTGCAGGCCGTGATGATCCCACTGGCCGCTGTTGCTATCTTCTTCGGCTCTGCCCTCACGCTCTATCCCACGCTGGGTAAAGCCATTCGCGTTGCCATCTTTGAGGCCGTGACTGCGCTAACCACCACCGGTTTTTCGACCGTCGGCTACAGCGACTGGAACAGCCTTCCCTGGCTAGCCATGCTGGTGCTAATGCTGATTGGCGGCGGTGCAGGCTCTACGGCTGGCGGCATTAAGCAGCTGCGAATATACATTCTCTTTCGCGCCCTCATGACCGAAGCAATGCAGATGGTCAGGCCTAAAGGCGCTATTAGTGAAACCGAAATTTGGCAGGGAGAGCAGCGCCGTTTTGTACCTGCTAACCAGGTTCGGAAGGTGGCGCTGTTTGTGTTTCTCTATCTTATGGTTTTCCTAATCGGTAGCGCGGTTATGACTAGCTACGGCTACCCCCTGCAAGACAGCTTATTTGAATATGCCAGCACCCTGGGCACGGTTGGCCTATCTATTGGCGTGACGGCTGCTGACGCGCCGGTCGGCGTTTTATGGACGCAGGTAATTGGCATGTTCTTAGGGCGGCTAGAATTCTTCACCGTCTTTGTAGGCGTCGTCTGTTTCTTTAGAGACCTACAACCTATGTTCAGCCATCAGCCCAAGAAAGCATCCTAATTTCTCTTTCAACAATCTAAAACCACGCCATGATTGCAACCCTCTTTTCCGATCCCATTACCGATCCGGTTGCTATCTTTCTCACCATTTTGACCATTATGCTGGTTGCGCCGCTGCTGTTTGAGCGCTTTCAGCTACCGGGCATTGTGGGGCTTATCCTGGCAGGCGTGGTGGTTGGCCCCGATGGGCTAGGGCTGCTTCAGCGCGACAGTACGATTGTGCTGCTAGGTACGGTAGGACTGCTGTTTTTGATGTTTATGGCCGGGTTAGAAACCAGCCTGGATGACTTTAAAGAAGACGGTGATAAGGCGGCATTCTTCGGCGTTTTAACGTTTGTTATTCCGATGGTGGTGGGCACGGGCGCAATGCTGCTACTGGGCTACAGCTGGCTAGCGGCGCTGCTGGTGGCCTCATGCTTTTCGTCGCATACGCTGCTGGCGCTACCCGTGCTTAATAAGTTGGGAATTATGCGATCGCCTGCCGTCGTCATCACCCTGGGCGCAACCCTCATTACCAACGTACTCGCCCTACTTACCCTCGCCGTCATTGTCAAAGCCTTTCAGGGCAACCTCACCGCTGGCTTTTGGCTGTTTCTTATTCCTGCCCTCACCATCTACACCATCGGCTGTCTGTGGGGCGTACCCAAAATAGGTCGCTGGTTTTTTGCCAAGTTTGGCCATGACGAAAACGCCGAATTTATCTTTGTGCTGGCGACACTGTTTATTGTCTCCTACATTGCTGGGGCTATCGACGTAGAGCCGATCATCGGCGCTTTTCTAGCAGGCATCGCCCTCACCCCGCTGATTCCGCAAATGAGTCCCCTGATGAACCGCATTCAGTTCATCGGCAACGCGCTCTTTATCCCCTTTTTTCTGATCTCCGTCGGTATGCTCATCGATCCGATAGTGCTTATCCGCGAGCCGCGCGTTCTCCTAATTGCAGCCGTCATGATTGGCGCAGAACTTATCGGCAAATTTATCGCCGCTGCCGCTGCGGGCGCACTCTTCAAAGTTGAATTTCCCGGTATTATGGTGATGTTCGGGCTCTCCACGGCTCAAGCGGCCTCTACGCTCGCCGCCATCACCGTCGCCTTCAACATTGGCCTAGTCGATCAGTCCACCGTTAACGGCGTTGTGGCAATGATTCTGTTCACCTCTATTCTCTCACCCTGGATTACCCAGCGCTGGGGCCAAAATGTTGATGCAGGCAAAGCAAAGACCGATAGTCTCTCGCAAGATCTAACCCGTCGCGTGCTGGTCACGGTTGCAAATCCAACAACAGAAGATTCTTTGCTTAATCTTGCCCTTATCCTCACCAAAGCAGGTGGTGGAACGCTTTTGCCGCTGAACGTTCTTTCAGATCATCGCGGCCCGGTCTCTGAAGAGGCTATTCAAAAACAAACTCAGCTTTTAGCAGAAGCTGAGAACATTGCCCATGCTGCTGCAACAGAAGTAAGCCCCATCGCCCGCGTAGACAACACTATCGACGGTGGAATCTTGCGAACGGCTCTAGAGCAGGATGCAAGCGTTATTATCAGCGGCTGGAAAGGCTTTTCCACCTACAAAGACAACTTCTTCGGCAGCGTTTTAGACACGGTGGCCAGTCGGGCCCGCGTGCCTGTCATGGTGACTCGTTTCACCCATCCTATCTCTCATACTGAACGCATTGTTTTAGCAGTCGATAAGCAACAGGCGCTTTCTGAAAACTTTCAGCCGACATTAACGACGGCTCAGATGATTGCAAACGAGCTAAAAACGTCGCTTCAGGTGCTGATTGTAGTCGCCCAAAAACAAAGGCAGCTCACCGCCGCAGAGATCGATGAGCTGAATGTTGAGGTTCCGCTTGAGCAAGCACAGGGCAAGCTAGCCAATCGCATTGCCAAGCGGCTTCAGGAAAACGACTTACTGATGTTAGAGGTGAATACTCACCCTCAGCGGCTAGTAACGCGCAGCTCAGCAGTGGGTGTTGTGCCAGAGGCGATCGCGCGAAAACATCCCACCATCTCTATGATTGTAATGCACTACCCGCTCTCTTAAGTTTAGGCACAGGCAAGTTTAGGCGCAGGCAGCGCATCTATCTAAGCAAGCGATATCAATCTCTCTCAACTCCCTAAGCAGACTCCGTAATTGTCTTCAAACCCAAATAAGCAATCAACAAGCTCAGCGCCGCGTTCACCGCTAGAAATAGCTGAGCCCAAAAGCCCGCTCCCATCCAGGTCGGCACCCATCAGGCCCACAGATCCCACCGAAAAAAGACCCAAAAGGAACAAGGGCGTTAAACGCTTCATAAAATTTCCGAGTGATAGACAAATGTAGTGGATATTCTCTATACACAGTATCCAATAAGAAAGCCGGATCACAAATGTTGCAGTTACGGACAATTGAATACAACAACAGAAATTGTTCTAGCCTATCTATCCTAATTTAATCCATCCAAAATTTTTCCTTTGATGCGACGACACCAGAGGTTAGGTGTTTGACGTAAGTAGCATGATGGAAGAAGCAGGGTTTAATGCAGTCTGCCGTATGCAAAGGGGGTGTACTGCAAATTGAGAGTCAGTTAAGCCAAAGAACGACCGTAGTTGCTGACAGTTCTATCTATCTAAAAGTTAGATGATTTTCCATCTTTAGATAGATAAACGAGCATTTTTCTAAAGATGCGGTTGAATTCCACACATTTTCCACGGCTTTCTTTTAACATCCTTAAAGACCGAAGTACTCAAAAAAAGGATTCAGAACCACGAAAGAGAATGCAAAGCTTGACAGACTCAGCAAAAGAAAACATGAATAGGTTACACCAGCTTCCAGTGCGCAAGCGCATGCTTTTATCAGTTTCGCTTCTAAGCCTGATGGCGTCGTGCGCTGAAGCCGTTGAGCTACCTCAGTCGGTCAGGTCAGCAAATACAATCGAATCACCAGAGGCCGTCGAAGCCTCTCAATGCAAGCGTTTAACTGATTTTGAGACGCCAGAAGAGAACAGCGACTGGGTTGTTGTAAACGACAACGTTATGGGCGGGCGGTCTCTCGGCGGTTCAGAATTCGATAGTTCTGTGATGACGTTTTCGGGCTATATCAACACAAATGGGGGTGGGTTTTCTTCGGTTCGTAAAGCGATCGCGCCTGATGCCCTAGAGCCATACAACAAAATTGTCTTACGGCTAAAGCCTGACGGACGAGCGTATAGAATCATTATGGAAGACAACCTTGAAACGCGAACATCGCAGATGGTTCACCGCAAGGATATTGAGTTTGGCCCAACAGGCGAATGGCAGACCGTTTCTATTGGGTTCGATCAGCTTCAGCCTACAGTTTTCGGAGACCCGGTTGAGGCAACCCCCTTTCAAAAAGACATGGCATCCCGGCTGGGTTTAATGCTTAACGATGTTGACGACGGCCCCTTTACACTTGAGGTCGATTGGATCGATGCCTGCAAATAATCGCTTGATAAAGACTTTGATCAACAAAATAAGTATATTCACATGCTGAAGAAAATAGGCCTGATTTGTTTAACCGTCATTTGCGTCATCAGCTTCACTACACTGATGGCGATAGCCAGCCTGTGGTTATGCTGGTTCACGACTGGGACGGTATTGACTCATACGAAAAGCGTCGGGTAGAAATGTTGGCCCAACAAGGATATGCAGCGTTTGCGGTAGATATGTACGGGCAAGGCGTGCGGCCAACCACAAGAGAAGAGTCTCAGGCTCAAAGTGGGATGCTGTATAGCGATCGCGCGGCCATGAGGGCGCGTTTGTTCGCTGGATTATCTCAGGCCCAAAGTATGCCAGGAATCGATGCCGAACGAGCAGTGGCAATTGGCTATTGCTTCGGCGGCGCTGCGGTACTAGAACTGGCACGAGCAGGGGCAGATGTAGACGGATTTGTGACCTTTCATGGCGGCTTAGAAACCCCAGAAGGCCAGGACTACAGCGAAGCGGCAGGCCCTCCTATATTAGTGCTTCATGGCAGCGCTGATTCAGTTGCACCGATGGCTCAAGTGGCGGCACTCGCTGACGAATTGAACGCGGCTGACGTGCAGTACAACATGGAAATATATGGAGGCGCTCCCCATGCTTTTACCGTATGGACAGGCGATCCAGAGAATTCTCGTTACGACGCCAAAGCAGACACCCAATCATGGAATGCTCTAATGAGTTTTCTAGAAAATACCCTTCGCTAACACAATAGGAACATATCTCCTTCTGAAGAAAGAGATAATAAATGAACAGAGTCCACTACCGTAATGTTGTTGATTCTAAAAACCAAAAAGCCCTATGACGACCTTTTCATTCTTTTCTAAAACCGCTGCACTAGCTGCTCTCGTAGTGAGTGCAGGCGCATGGATATCAACACCCGCATCCGCTGAAATAGCCGAGTCTAAAAACGCTAAAAACATACTTGTTGCTGACGATCATACTGGCGGCGAAGCTATGGATTCTGACACCATGAATCCTGACGCTATGGATTCTGACGCTATGGATTCCGACGCTATGGGTTCATCCATGTCTAGCAGCACAATTGTTGATATCGCTAGCGGTAGCGAGTCCTTTGAGACACTAGTACAAGCCTTAGAATCAGCAGACCTTGTAAGTACGCTTGCTGGAGCAGGGCCTTACACCGTTTTTGCCCCTACAGACGCCGCGTTTGCCGCACTGCCAGACGGTGCGCTTGAGTTTCTTCTACTGCCGGAGAACGAAGATTTGCTGACACAAGTGCTTACCTATCATGTGGTTCCAGGTGAAGTCTCTTCTGGCGATCTTTCTACAGGCGGCGTGAGCGCTCTAGGTGGCGGGCTCGCTATAGGGGTTTATGAAAGTGGCGTAGTGGTTAATAATGCTAGCGTCACCCAAGCCGATATACAAGCCAGCAACGGTATCATTCATCAGATAAATCGTGTCCTGGTGCCTTCGGCGCTTCAGCAGCAGCTATCGGCTCGATTAGGTGTTAGCAGTCTTTACTAGCGAATAGCTTGCTAGCGAGAGTTCCGTCTACTTATGCTGCGCCTTAGTGGAAGTAGACGTAGACGGCTCTCGCCATAACACTTGTGAGACTATCTCATTTAATTTCATCCAAGACTCTTTGTTCTATCGAGGATGTTTAAGACATAAATCTGCTAAGCGATCGCAATGAAAGCCTGTTCTCTCCAAAATCTCATTATTGACCACCAGAAGAACAAGGTTTTAGCTGAGTTTGTACACGACCAGTTCAGAGGGATGGTCTTAAGCCCTCATTATCCTTGCGTAGGTGCAAAGTCTTCGTTTAATAGGAACGCTTATCTGTTTGGATTGCATGAAGAGATTGGAGCAGACCGTTCAACAAAGTCCTTGTTCAGCGATCTATACAGGTTTACACACGTATATCAACGAAGTGCTGGGGTACCTTCAACGTTTGTAGCCTCATTCAAAGCGGCTAACGTCACTAGCGAACTACAGTTTGAAAAGTTGCTGTGGAAGCAGTTGGGAATGCTACATAGCATGGATATATCTGGTGAGTGGAATGAGTCGTTTAGCAGCGATCCAGAAAGCGCCCATTTCTCTTTTAGCATTTTCAAAAAGGCATTTTTTGTCGTAGGGCTTCACCCTATGAGTTCTCGCTGGTCTAGGCGATTCGCGTGGCCGACTCTAATTTTTAACGATCAAGACCAGTTCAAGCATTTAAAGGAGCAAGGCACCTATAGCAGAATGGAATCGGTGAACCGACAGCGGGATAAAAAGCTACAGGGGTTCATCAATCCCAATCTAACCGACTCCCATGCAGCCTTTGAAGCCCGACAGTATTCAGGAAGGCATGTAGAAAAAGACTGGAAATGTCCTTTCCATGTACTGGATGAACCTAATTTATAGGAGGGCTTGGCGATCGCGCACGCTCTGATAGTGATCGGCTCGAATCAAAGCCATCGTCATATCCAACTGATCGTCGATGTCACCCAGCGTACACAGCAAGTGAGTGCAGAGCGCTAACGCCGCCTCAAACTCAGGCTGAACCACTTCTTGCGCGCCAAGCTGACTGAGCTGATCGAGTTCTTTGGTGGTATGAGCGCGGGCGATGATGTCTAGTTTGGGTGCGATCGCCCGTGCCCGCATTAGCAACAGCCGCGTACTGTTCGGATCTGGCAGCGCAATCACCAGCGCCTTCGCATTCTCCAGCGCCGCCTTCGCTAAAATCAGCTCCGAGTCCGCATCGCCCAGCACAAACTGAATCTTCTGCCGCCGCAAAGACTGCACCGCCGCCTCGTTGTTCTCTAGCACCAGCACCGGATGATTGCGCTGTCGCAACAGATTGACAATCACCTGTCCTACCCGGCCATAGCCCGCTACCACTACATGATTGCGAATAGAAGATTGCTCATCTTCTTTCTTCCCAGACTCTCGCTTGCGTAAAAAAGAAGATATTTGTGGCTGATGGTAGAGCCAGTCCGAGACAGGTACTGCCAGTCGAAAAGAGAGCGGTGTCAGCACGAGCGTAATCGCGGTTGTGCCCAGTAGTAAAAGGTAGGTATCTTCTGAAATCAATTCACTTTGCAAGCCAACTAGCGCCAGCACAAAAGAGAATTCACCAATTTGATTAATGCCCAAGCTCGTCAGCACCGCCGTTTTGAGCGAGTAGCCAAACCACAGTACAACTGGCAAAATAATCAGCGCTTTGCCGATCATCACCAGACTCACCAAACCCAAAATACCGGCTGCATTACTCACCAGCACGCCCGGATCAATCAACATTCCAATCGAGACAAAAAACAAGCTGGCAAAGGTATCTCGCAGCGGCAAAACTTTTGCCAGCGCATGGTCAGCATAGTCAATTTCAGCAATCATCAGCCCTGCAACAAAAGCGCCAATCTCAATCGAAAGGCCTAGCTCTGGCGGTAATTAGCGCCACGCCTAAGCACAGCGCAATCAGCGTCAGCAAAAACAGCTCACTATTTTCAGTGAGCACTACCTGCCGAATCACCACCGGAATCACCCAGCGCCCAATCGCCAGCGCCGCCAGCAAGAAGCCAATTACCTTCAGAAATACCAGGCCCACGACCTGCCACAGCGGCCCCGGCTGATTCACCGCTGGTAAAATCGCCAGCATCAGACCTAATGCTAAATCCTGAGCAATTAAAATAGCTAGCATGATCTGACCGTGACGGGTGTTGATTTCGCCGCGCTCTGTGAGCGTTTTGAGCACAACGGCGGTAGAAGAGAGTGACAGCAAAGCGCCCCAGAAAATGCCTTGCCCGAGGGTGTCTGCCCAGCCGAAGGTGAGCGCGATCGCACACACAAACCCAGCCGTCAGCCCAATTTGCAGCACGCTTCCTTGCATCGCTACACTCCGAACCCGATTCAGCTCCTCCAAAGAAAACTGCACGCCCAAAGCAAACAGTAAAAACGCCACGCCCAGCTCAGCTAACGACTGAATGTTCGCGGTATCGGTAATCAGCCGCGCGCCCAGCGGGCCAACCGTTAGGCCACTCGCTAAGTATCCCAGCAGTACCGGCTGTCCCAGTCGGTTTGCCGCATAGCCACCCACCGCTGCGGCCCCGAGCACTAGCATCAGATCGTAGGTAAACCCTAGTTCAGCGGACATTAGGTTACTACCTGTTGAGAGTGTACGTTTATCAACGTAGCGGAAAACAGAGCCAATAAAAGAGCGTTTGAAAAGTATCGATTTATAAGGACACACCCAATCGGTAAACTACGCCGCTCGAAACTTGTCTGCGGCTGCTTGCGTAATAGCGATCGCGACTTTTGCCGCCTGACTGTCCACTGAACTAAGTGAAGTCCCCGTTACGCTGTAGCAGCGATTACTGTGGATCTGTGGGGAAAAGGCGGGAATGAACGGGACTAGTCCGGTTGCTAAGATCACGCAGTTTGGATGAATGTAAGTACCGTCTGGAAGCAAAATAGTGGGTGTGGCCTGCTCTGGTAAAAACTCGCCTGCCATTAGTTTTAAGCGCTTTGCCTTAAGTGCGGCTATCATCAGCTCTGCGCAGGGCCAGGACTGTGTAGCAAATAGCGGTCTCACCCGATCGATGAGCTGTCTTACACCAGCTTGTTCAGTGACCGGCAACAGATCTTTTACCTGGGCATAAAATGACATGACTGGACGAACCAAATGGGCGAAGGGATGGTTGGGGGATCGTTTTATCGCTTGGAGATACTGTTCTAAAAATCTCGGATAATCTTTGATGTTTAAAAATGTGTCCCAACCTGGATGAGGCAAATTGCAAGCTTGATAGCAGGCAGCTAACTCTCTACGCAAGAGTTCTTCAGCATGTTTTGCCGTGGGTTTAAGCTGCATTTGCGCTCGGGTGAACCATTGACACTCGTAGGGTTCTGTTGGTTCTACCTGCGGAAGCCGAGACTGAGCATGACGGCTGATTAGAGTAACGTGTTCTACCTGTAGATTGTGCAAGGCGTGAAGGGCGACTTCTATACCGGCAGGGCCAGCCCCAACGACGGAGATTTGTCGGGATAAGTTTTTGCTATAGCGATCGCACGGATAAGCTGTAAATACGCGACCAGCCCATTCATCACGAAGCTTAGCAAAGTGGTGCCCGGTAGCCTTTACCAGATAATCAACCGTTAGCTGACCTGCACGGGTTGTAATCGCAATTGTTTGCTTTGTTTGAGTAAACAATTGCAGCGCTTCGGGAATCACTTTGAGCGTTATATGTTCAGGCAAGCGAGCTTTAAACGCCAAAAATTGAGCGTGAAGGTACAGCCCATACACGCCGCGAGGTGTCGTGCCTTTAATGTCATCAAGGGTATGGCCAGGGTGGCGCTGCTGACCGGTTTCGGGCGCAAAGTCTGGATAGAGGATCGCAAGCAGGGGGCGATTAGCCTGCACCCACTCAAAGTAGTCGGTGCTATCGTAGCGTCCATCGGCAAAGTTGAACCCACGGGCGGCGCTGCTGCCATTGAAGGTAAACAGTGAGGGCTGAACCGGGTGGTAGACCTGCCCGCCGCCAAAGAGCTGAGTGGGATCGATGCCGATGCTTTTTAGATGGGTGAGGCGATCGCGCTGCGCCGTGCTCAAGTTGTTGGTTTGAATATCTCTAGGTGGCTGTAGCCAGTAGATAACAACTTTACTTGAAGGCACAGCGCGCAGATTTTCAACCAGGTGGCCAAGCGTAGCAAAGCCGCTGATGCCTGCACCTGCGATCGCAATTCTCACTTGTCAGCTACAGCGCTAAGGTGTGCGCATGAACCCCTAAAGGAAAGAGCAAATACTCATTCCAACAGCGCCATAAATAGGCGGTAACCGCTTTCTGTCGTCCACGAGCACTTTCAAACTCAAAAGAGAGTTTTGACTGACCTGGAATCATCTGCGCCAAGGAATGATCGCAGCCACAGCCATGCTGAAGCAACAATCCCTGCTCAGAAGCGTGGGCCTGCACCCGCATCAGCATTGCCGTTACGTTAAACCCATGCAGGCAAGCATCATAGGCTCGCTTGACACCCTGCATTTGTGGATCAAAAAACATGGGACGCGCTTCGTAAATTGAATCTCGCTCAATAGGGCATAGCAGCATCCAGTAGAAGCTAGCAGGCAAGCTATAGCCAAAGTCTTCAAATGTTGACTGAGCAAAGGCAATCACTCGTTCAGCGCCATCTTGGGCTTTGGCGGTTTGGCGCGATCGCTCAAAGTTAGGATACGCCGTAGTCAAAAAGTCATGACCAAAGAACGCCAGAGTTTCGTATACCCCCTCGCTGTAGAAAGCTTGAAAGGTAGAGGTTTGATACGATCCTTGTTGAAATATCTCCGAACTGCTGTCTGTTCCTTTCGTAAAAAACAATCGAGCTAGGGCAATCAAAAAGTCAGGATCGCTGTGCCCAAACTCGACTTCTTGAGCCGCTATTTTCTGCCAAACAGGTGGCAAGCAATTGAGCGTTGCTGCATCAACGCCTTTCAAGATAGAGCTGGCAGACAGTGTGGCTGGTGATGTCGTAAGTGATGCTGTAGATGACATTGATGGCCTCTCATATCAAATGAGAATGATAATCATTTTTATTTATATACCAAGATTGAGGCCACGTCAAAAAAATCTGCTATGCTTCCCGTAAGTTCTGATAATGATAATCATTTTAAGATGCTAGCGGTTCATGATTTATCTGTTAACTATCGAGGTATTGAGGCGCTAACAGGGGTTTCACTGACCTTAAATCCTGGTGAATGGGTCGGACTCATTGGCCCCAACGGTGCTGGAAAAAGCACGCTGATAAAGGCGATTTTGAGCCTGGTGCCTTACAAAGGACAGATTTTGCTGAACGGGACGACGCTCAGGCGGCAGCGGCGACAGGTGGCCTATGTACCGCAGCGATCGCAAATAGATTGGGACTATCCGGTGACCGCCTGGAACGTGGTGATGATGGCGCAGACGATGGCTCTCGGCTGGGGGCGATCGCCAGATGCCAAAGCCAAAAGAAGGGTCAGCGCCGCGCTAGATCGCGTAGAAATGTTGCCCTTACGACACCGCCAAATCGGTCAGCTCTCAGGCGGTCAGCAGCAGCGTATTTTTCTGGCTCGTGCGCTAGCCCAGCAGCCCGCTTTGTTTCTATTAGATGAGCCTTTTAGCGGCATTGATAAAAAGACAGAAGCGATTATGATGAGCATTTTTGCTGAGCTAAGCACGCAGGGTAAAACACTGTTGGTTTGTAGCCACGAATGGGGAGAGGCGCTCAATCGCTATCATCGGCTGCTGTTACTCAATCGCCGTGTATTAGCTAACGACACGCCTCAAGCGGTGATGACAATAGACAACATTCAGCAAGCCTACGGCACCAATATTCAGTCAGTGCTCAACGGAGCAGCGCCTGTGCCTTTTGTTTGCTAGGTCAGAGTAATGTTACTAGCGGTAGGCAAGACTAGCGAACTAAGCCAGGTAACTATTGCCAGGGCTGGGTAGGTTGGCTATGCTATGACAATCAATCTTGGTACGTTTTTATGAGAAATCAGCAAACTGTGTTAACGGCTTTGGGCTGTGCGGGTTCTTTGGCTGCGGTGCTAGCAATCAGTAGTCCAGCGATCGCCAGCACTGTCACTGTAAATTCTGATGATGCCATGCCCACTCTAGTTCAAGACGACTCGAACCCTATTGAGGATGCATTAGCCTGTACCTGCGCGACTTGTACAGGTGGCATACAGCGGACTGTTTTCTAAATTTGAAATTTAGAAAAAACGCCTTTAGAGAATACATCGATAAGAGTCTCTTTCAAATATTGAGAGAGGCTTTTTCGTATTTTTGATTCTTAATGTAGCAAGCTGGCGATTGAGTTAACTAGTTTCAATTTGATGCTGGATGTCAGGCAATAACTGACGTAGCTTGTCCTTTAGCTGCTCTATCTAAAATCGCTAAAATTTTTGGTGCTAAGGGCTTTAGATCTGTCAAACGGTTAGATGAAGCCTGTAGAACAATGACTGCAATGTTGAATTGCGATAGGTTTTGTTGAAATGATAAGTTGCGATCGACTGTAATGAAAACATCAAATTCCGTTTCTGCAAGTGTCAGCAGTTGACCATCTTTAATACCGGCCCATCCCATTTGAGGAACCGTTATAACCTCATGAGCAGTTAGTTCCCTAGATAGTCTACGGTCAATGCACTCATCTAGTAAAAGTCTCATGCTATGCAACTATGCTAATGAGTTGTTTTCCCGCTTCTTCTAGGAAAGCGATGACTTGCTCTCTATTCACAGTTGGAAATCCATCTAAAAAATCGTCTATGGACTCTCCCGCCTTGAGATAGTCTAGAAAGGTTTGAATAGGTACTCTAGTCCCAGAAAAAACTGGAGTTCCGCTCATGACATCAGGAGACGCGCTGATGATTGAAGTGGTGTTGGGCATAAATTCTCTACTCTGTAAATGCTATCTTTGCTAGTCTATCAACTTACAGTGATAAGCTAGTGATCGCGTCTTCTCAAATCACGGGTAAAAATTCCTTGGCTTGGGCTGAACAGTAGCGAGAGTAAGAAACAGGTGAATAGCGTGAGTGCGATCGCTGGCCCTGAAGGCGTATTGAAATAGTAGCTAATGTACATACCAATCAGGCAAGAGAGCACGCCCAACCCTGAGCCTACTATCATCATCCAGTGCAGCTCTTTCGTTAATAAATAAGCTGCGGCTGCCGGACTCACCATCAGCGCGATTACCAAAATCACTCCGACCGTTTTGATACTGGCCACAATCGTTAGCGTAATCGCGGCCATTAGCCCAATATTAATCGCGGTGACTGGCAAGCCAACTGCTTCTGCGCCCAACCTGTCGAAGGTGAAGAACAACAGCTCTTTATAAAACACTTTGATCGCGAGCAAGACAACGACCGTAATCAGTGCAATCTCTCTTATATCAGCGGGTGTAATGCTCAAGATATTGCCAAAAAGCAGTTCTTCAAGATCTAAGCGGCTACGCAGGCTCGTGAGTAGCGTAATGCCTAAAGAGAAAAAGCTAGAGAAGGTGATTGCCATCGCCGTATCGACCTTGACTTTGGATTGCGCGCGAATCCAGGCGGTAACAAAAGTACTAAACATGCCGGAGATGAAGGCTCCGGTGAGCAGAGGGAAATTGAGAAAGTTTGCGATCGCTAATCCCGGCAGCACCGCATGAGCCACCACATCACCCAACAGTGCCATCCGCTGCACAATCAGGTACGTGCCAATCACCGGACACAAAATGCCAATAAGCACACCTGCCATCAATGCCTGACGCATGAACTCGTAGTTAAATGGCTCTAACAGCCAATTCATCAGCCAATCCATAGATGTACTATACGAATGATAATCATTATCACTTTATAGTACAGCGCCCGCTCAGCCACAAGATATGGCATTCGTGAAAAGATTGATTGGCAATGATGTCGTTTCTAGAACACAGCCACACAGAAGACATATTCAAAAAGCGCCACATTTAATTATGCTAGCCTCTACAATGTCCTCAATTAAGCATGAATTTTTCCCGACAATACGGGCGCTAGCAACCATGTCACATCCATCTAAATCATCTGCTGATACCTGCGTAACAACCTTCGATGAGTTTGTGAAATTAGCAGATTATTCTCTGATGGATACCTTAAATGCCGATCCTGATGCCACCGGAGATGGTGATGATCACCGTGCCCGCCAGGTGTTTTCGGGTCATTTCGTACCGGTGACACCCACGCCGCTTGCAGAGCCAGAATATGTAACCCATAGCAGCACCTTTTTTAAGGAACTTGGGTTGAGCGATGAGCTGGCACAGGATGAAAAATTTCGTCACGTGTTTTCTGGTGATCTCTCTGCGGCGCATGAGCCGATGCGTCCGGTTGGCTGGGCGACGGGTTATGCACTGTCGATTTATGGCACCGAATATATCCAACAATGTCCATTCGGTACGGGTAATGGCTATGGCGATGGTCGGGCGATATCTGTATTTGAAGGAATACTCAGTGGCCAGCGCTGGGAAATGCAGTTGAAAGGGGGCGGGCCAACCCCTTATTGCCGTGGTGGCGACGGGCGCACAGTACTCCGTTCCAGTGTGCGTGAGTTTCTAGCGCAAGAATATATGCACGCGCTAGGTGTTCCCACATCGCGCGCTTTCACACTGTACGTTTCTAAGTCTGAGACCGTTACTCGGCCTTGGTATTCTCAAGACGCCCACTCCACTGAGCCTGATGTTTTGGTGGACAATCCTGTGGCCATTTCAACTCGCGTTGCCCCCTCTTTTTTGCGCGTGGGTCAGATAGAGTTATTTGCCCGCCGCAATCACAGCAATGCTCATCCAAAAGCATTAGAAGAGTTGCGCATGATAGTGTCGCATTTAATTGAGCGAGAATACAAAAGCGATATTAATCAAAACCTTGGTTTTGCGGATCAATTGGTTGAGCTGGCTAAGCTATTTCGCCAGCGTCTCACTTCACTGGTGGCCAATTGGCTACGCGTTGGTTATTGCCAGGGTAATTTTAATAGTGACAACTGCGCCGCTGGTGGCTTTACGCTCGACTATGGCCCCTTTGGATTTTGTGAAAATTTTGACCCTTGGTTTCAACCTTGGACTGGCGGCGGCGAACACTTTTCATTCTTCAATCAGCCAAACGCAGCCGCCGCGAATTATCACATGTTTTGGAAAGCTGTGAGACCGCTACTCGCAGAAGATGCCGAAGCCCTAGAACAGTTCGACCAAGTGCGCCGTGACTTTGCAGAAGCCATGCAAGAACAAATACAGAAAATGTGGGCAGCCAAACTTGGCTTGAGCGAATATCACTCCGATTCGTTTAAGGCGCTATTTAAGGAATTAATGCAGTTAATGACCCACTCAGAGGTCGATTACACCATTTTCTTCCGCGAGCTATCACACATACCAGAAGATGTCCCAGCATTAAAAAAGAGCTTCTATGGTAAAGCTTCACAACAACTCGATGACCCGTTAGATAAACGGTGGCAATCTTGGCTAAAAAGCTGGCGCGAGCTCGTCATTGAGGGCGGCGACTTAGCTGAGATATCACTGACTGAGATATCAACAAAGATGAGACAGACTAACCCAAAATACGCATGGCGAGAGTGGTTGATTGTTCCTGCCTATCAACAAGCCATGCAGGGCGACTACACGTTGGTTAAAGAGTTGCAAGAAGTACTGAGCTATCCATATGATGAGCAATCACAAGACGTAGAAGATAAATACTATCGTCTAAAACCTAAGGCGTTTTCTAACGTCGGTGGCGTATCGTACTATAGCTGTTCATCTTGATGACGACACGGTGTAGGCTGTCGATGGCCTACAGAACATGGCTCCGCTAGCGCCAACGCCTGTGTTTCAAACGCGCTGCATCTCCTGCCACGATTGAGTCAGCACTTTTCCCGCTGACTTGGCAAAAACGAACGTCAACAAAAAACCTACTGCTAAGTCAGGAATGATCGAATCTGTGAGAAAGACTAGCCCTGCTGCAACCAGCACAGAGGTGTTGGCAATGATGTCGTTTCTGGAGCACAGCCACACAGAAGACATATTCAAATTATCCTCTCGGTGCCTGGAGAGCAGCAGCAAGCAAGTGAGATTAGCGAGTAAGGCCACTATGCCGATTGTGCCCATAAGTGTGGCAGCAGGCGTGACCTCGGCAAAGAGCTGATAGACGGCTCTGGCGAAGACTGCGATCGCAAACAAAAACATAATGACGCCCTTGAAAAAAGCCGAGCCTGCCTGCGCTCTGCGCCCCTTATTCACCACGTACAAACTGCTGGCATACACCAGCGCATCGCCCAGCATATCCAACGAGTCTCCAGTCAAAGAAAGCGACTGTGCCCGAATACCCGCGCCAAACTCAATCACAAACATCACGCCATTAATCAGCAAAACGACCCACAGCACCTTCGACTGATTCTTCTGAAGCTTGGCCAGATCATCCCCCTTGCGCTGACAGCAGCTATCACTCATCACCTGCATCCTCATTACAACGTTCAAACGTTCATCAGAATATTATCACAAACGACTATACGTTCTAACCATCGCCAGAACGTTTTTGATCAAGACAATCTATTCGGCTAGCTGCTTGAGAGCGTAGCTAAGAATATTGGCAGTACGCAGATCTTTGAGAGAGTAGTAGGCCAGCTTGCCCTCATTTCTATGCTTTAAAATTTTGAGATCGCGCAGCTTGCGCAGGTGGTGAGACGCCGCAGCCACTTTTACGTTTAGTAAAGCCGCCACGTCGCAGACGCAAAGCTCTTGCCCTTCACTCAGCGCATGGAGAATTTTTAATCGCGATCTATCTGCCAACGCATTGAACAGAATTTGAGCATTCTCTAACAAACTTTCCGCTGGCAGTGCCTCACCCACCTGAGCAACCAGCGCCTCGTTAAAACACCGAACTTGGCAAATGTCGCTGGACTTAGCTTGGATCACAATTTTCAACAGGTGCAAGGTTTACCTATCAATTCTAGCGGCCCGCCACCCTGACACAAATTTGTGAACGGTCGTTGCAAAAGGCGCTTCTTGATATATATTCAAGAATGATAATCATTATCAAATTTATTCTCAAGTCCTTCAGCAAGCTGCGCCCCAATGCACACATCACTTCGTCTCTGCTCAAAATTGACTGCATTTTCACTGGCGCTGGCTGTTGTAGGCTGCACAGCGCCCGAAGGCAATCTCGCTCAAAATGCCGGTGGCCAATCACCATCCGAAGCCTCCACTGAAGGCATACCTCAAGTGGTTGCAAGCTACAGCGTGCTTTGTGACTTGACGGAGCAAATTGCGCAAACCACTGTAGGGGTTACCTGTCTAATCGGAGCAGGGCAAGACCCACACACATATAGCGCGACCCCTGCGGACAGACGAGCGATTGAAGAAGCCGATCTGGTTTTGTACGGGGGGTATGAGTTTGAGCCTGAAATTATCAAGATGGTAGAAGCCACCGATCTTTCTGTGCCCGCAGTGGCTGTTTCTGAAGCTGCTGTGTCAGCCCCACTGTTAGGCAAACCTCATGATCACGGTGAAGAAGATCATGCAGAGGGCGAGGAGCATGAAGGACATGAAGACCATGAAGAGGGCGAAATGGAAGCCGATCCTCATGTTTGGCATGATGCTGAAAATGGCGTTGCTATGGTCAGAGAAATTCAGCGACAGCTCAGTGAAGTCTCTCCAGAGAATGTTGCTTTGTATGAGACTAATGCCGACGCTTTAGTGGCTCAACTAGAACAACTTGATACCTGGATTCAGACGCAGGTAGACACTGTACCGGCCACTAGCCGCACGCTCATTAGTACCCACGATGCGCTGAGCTACTATGCCGCCGCCTATGGCATTGAGATGGAAGCCGCCCTCGATAGCTTTAGTACTGAAGCTCGGCCCTCAGCCGAGAATATTAAGGCGTTAGTCGATGTGGTTGCTGAAAAGAATGTGTCGAGCATTTTTGTAGAGTCCACTAGCAATCCGGGCCTGATTGAAACGGTTTCTAGAGAAACGGAGATTGCGGTTTCTGAAGATCCCATTTATGCCGATGGCTTAGGAGAGGCTGACACGCCAGCAGCGAGCTATCAGGGAATGCTGGTGACGAATACCTGCACTATCGTCAATGGTTTGGGCGGTACCTGTGACCAGGCAGCGGCTCAGGCTTTATTAGCTATTTAGACGTTGAATATTAATTGAATTTGAGTATGTTTCAAACAGATATTGCAGTGATTGGGGCAGGGCCACAGGCGTTGACGCTGGTGACGCACCTGTTGCAAAAGAACAAGAAAATGCGCGTTGGCAACGCCTTTCGGCACGAAAATCGCCTAAGCGCTGGCCGTTCCCCTGGCTTTCACGTATTTGACCCCAGCGGCACCTGGCTAGCTCAATGGCACCATCAGTTTGCCGACCAAGAGATTCCTCACCTGCGCTCTCCGGCAGTTCATCATCCTGATAGCAACCCGCACACGCTGCTGAACTTTGCGGAAGCGCGACAGGATGAACTATACGCGCCGTATAATCGACCCGGCACAAAGCTATTTCATGAGTTTTGTGAGACGGTGATTGACCGCTGGCATTTGCGAGATCAGGTCGTGAAGGCCCAGGTTGTGGGGTTAACGTCTCGGAAGAAAGGGTTTTGTTTGACGTTAGATGATGGGCGATCGCTACTCGCCCGTCGAGTCATTTTTGCAGGCGGTGCGAGAGTTCCCAAGCTGCCCAAATGGGCTAAGCCGCTCGCTCACTATCCATCTGAACGCTTGTGTCATGCCCAATCGGTTCGGTTGCCAGCGGTGCCAACATTGACAGGGAAAACCGTGTTAATTGTCGGCGGTGGACTGACGAGTGCTCATCTGGCAATTGGTGCGGTCAAACGCGGGGCAAAGGTGCTGCTGCTAGGACGCAGGTTGTTTCAAGAGAAGATTTTTGATGCGGCTCCTGGCTGGCTAGGGCCAAAATATTTGAAAGGGTTTGAGGCTGAATCTGACTGGCATCAGCGCTGGCAGATGATTCAACAGGCTCGCGATGGGGGCTCATTTACGCCTGAAGCACTCACAAAATTGCGAAAACTCTCCCGAGAAAATCGCGTTGTTCTCTATGAGCAGTGCGAGGTGACTAGCGCTGTCTGGAAAGAGACTCACTGGCAGGTGCAGTGTAACAATCCGGCAGTGCATGATTGTTTTGAGCATCAGCAAATTGATCGAATTTGGCTGGCAACCGGCACGCAGCTTGATATTACAGCACACGCTCTTTTAGGAGAGATTTTGGCGAAATATCCTGTAGAGACTGTCAATGGTCTGCCGGTGTTGGACAAATACTTGCGCTGGCCGGGATGTAATTTGTTTTTGATGGGGCCGTGGAGTGCGTTGCAGGTCGGGCCAGTGGCTAGGAACCTGTTCGGCGCAAAGCTGGCGTGCGATCGCATTGTCCCGGCACTCACCAAAGCAAGTATTCAGTAAGCGGTCAGCAACGTTAGAGAAAATAGCCCCATGCCTAGCAGCGATACGCAGCTCGCACCGATAATTTGCCCAACTTGAACCAGCGAAAACCGCGACTTTCTGGTGCTTTTTAGCCCAGGATGATGTCTGCTGGCGGCGAGCTGCAAGCTGCTGACCAAATCGGTTGCCGAGAATAGCGAGCGCTCCAATCCAACCCAGGGTAAAGGCCATCCCAACCGAGATTGCGACCACCATTGCAATACTGGGCCACAGTAAATCGTTGGCTAGCCCGTACAGCAGCACCAGCAAAGCACCGCTACAGGGCACTGCACCCACCGCCAGCGATAGCCAACCGCCTAAGCCTTTGGGTTCATCGCAGCTTATGCAGTCACAGGCCGCTAGCGCAGGCTGTTCTTCTCGCTTTGTTGATGCTGATATTTGCTGGCTCAGGCTGGGATACAGCATGATATCAGCAGCATTTGCGCCTAAATAAGCGGGATATTTGGATTGTTGTTTGCTTTGTTGCGCTCTCTTTTGAAACGCTCGCTTGAGCATCCACAGTCCGATTAGCGCGATCGCCCCATAGCTAATCAGCCGAACAATCCGATAGCTGCCAGCGCTACTGCCGCCGACCTGCTGCACAACGGTGTTGGTCAAAATAGCGATGACAACCGCAGAGAGCACATGAAAAATGGCAATCCGCACGCCCATCGTAATTCCCCGCTGCAAGCTGCCATCATGCCCAACAAAATAAGACACAATCACCGCTTTGCCATGCCCTGGCCCTAGCGTGTGCAGCACGCCGTAGCTAAACGACAGCAGTAAGGCCAAAATTAGCGATCGCCCTGACATTTGGTTCGACAGGTTTCCTAGCGATGTTGTTAATACGCCTGAGACTTTAGCCGGAAACGTTTGCCACCAGGCACCTGTAATTTGCGGCATGGGGGCGTTTGGATCTGAGACTATCTCCTCCAAATCCATCGTGTAGCTCACGTCTACCGTCCGCGAGCCATCAATTTGGAACAGTTCGTAGCTGCCAGCGCTGGCGCGAAGCGTGCCCGTGACCAGCACCGATGAAAATATCCCAGGATTCTTAATCGCTGCCGTTGGCTTTATATAGACCATCTGGTTCGGCGGCGGCGTGGGCACATGAATGCAAGCGCCCACGTAGGGCACGAGCAAAAACTCACTGACCTGCCGGGATTTTCGTGCTTGGCTATCTTCGTTTAGCGGCAGAATGTAGCCAGAAAGCTGAACAGCGCTATCTTCCAGGTCAGGGTTGGTGGATTGTGATTGCGATCGCCAATAATCTTGCGCTTCACCGACACGGGTAAGCAGCTTTGCCGCATCAATACCCTCTTCTGCCAGCGACTGCTCCAACCGCCGAATCTCTTGAACTTCAAAGCTATCAGAAGCAGGCTGATTTTCCTTAACCCACTCCTGCAACTGATACAGGCTAGAAAGTTGGTAGGTTTGCCCTGTACTGAGATGCGCGTAAGGATTGGTTAAGTGGGTTGATTGAGCCTGTAGATCATCCCAGGTGATTGGGCTTTGGGCGATCGCTGGAGCGGTTGGAATGAATGCCATTACCATGGCTAACGCAAAGCCCAAAAGCGATGCACCTAAGCGTGAGGAAAGGAAAGGAAAGGGCGATTTTCTCAACCGTATCTTCTCCATGCTTTTTGATTGTGCCTAACGTACCCGATGATTTTACCTTTTAAAAATGAATGCTGAAAATGACTACGCACGCTGAGGAAAAACAGGTTTCAACAGATCGCAAACCTGCTGAGCCGTCGCAGGTGCGAGCAGTACGCCGTTGCGATAGTGGCCAGTTGCGAGCGTGATGTTATCGGTGTCTGCCAGCGGCTTAATCACAGGCGCAGGCTGTCCGACCGGACGAGGGCGCAGGCCGCTCCAGGTTTTGAGGATGGTGGCCTGTGCGATCGCGCCAACAAACCCCTCAGCCCCCCGACGTAAATTCACCAGACCATCAGCCTCAGCGTCCAGCCGATCCATCTTGGGCCAGTCATCAGGCGGAAACTCCACCGTCGCCCCCAGCCAATAGCGCCCCTCCCCCAAAGGCACGAACTGAATATCATGACCATTAATCACCGGCTGAAAATCTTTTTTACCTAGCGTTACCGGTAGCTGAATCTCCATTGCCTGACCCAGTACCGGCATCAGCGCCAAAGGTTCCGAACTAAACTGCGTGAGCGCCGCCGCCCCCAAGCCTGCGGTTACAACAACCCAATCTGCTTCAAAAGCACCTCTGCTGGTTTGTACCTGTGAGCAGCGCAATCCAGACATTTCAAACTGCGTGACTTCAGCATCATCGTAAAAAGTAACGCCGCGTTTTTGAGCCGCCATTACCAAAGCACTTGTCAGTTCTTTAGGGTGCACCTGTCCGTCAGCCGGTGAGTAAATAGCGGCTTTTACTGCGGGTAAGTCAGCCTGCGGGCCAGTGCCCAAGCTAACCTGCTCGCAGCGATCTTTCAGCTCATCAGGCGTCCAAATTTCCAACGGCCAGCCCTGAGCCTGACGCTTCTCTTGGAGCGTTTCCCATCGCGGCAGCTTAGATTCGTCATAGCACAGGCTCACAATGCCATCGCGGTTAAATGGCACAACAAAGCCCTGCTCAGCCAGCTCAGCAATTAAGACCGGGTAGCGCCGAATGCTCGCCTCTCTTAGCCGCCAGGTTCGCCCTTTCACCTTGCCACTAATCGCACCCATCAGCACACCTAGCGCTGCACCTGTTGACGCTTGAGCAGGCGGCTGTTTGTCTAATACAACAATGTCAGCGCGGATTTGGCTACTTAGCTCATAGGCCACCAGGGCACCGACAATTCCACAGCCAACAACAACAATTTTAGGCATGCTCATAGGCAAAAAAAGCAGAGAACGGATTGCCATTCTCTGCTCAATAAGGTTTGCATTTTTCAGCCGACTCGAACGTTGTCAGTCGGCCTATAGACTCATCGAAAAACTAGTCGTTCTCGCCTTTATCGATAGCTTCAGGCGCGTTCTCAGGCGTAGCAGGCTCATTGTCTACCATTACCGGTACGCGTACCATGTCTTCAGGCTCAGCGCGAATCGCTTCAGGCTCAGGCATTGTTGTCGTCATGTCGTAGACGCTAGGCTCTTCAAATTCTTCTGCTTTTTTGCGAGCATCTTCAGGCACGATGCTTAGGAAAGCGTCAAAATCATCAACGAACTCGCGGTACTGAGAAATGGCGTTGCTGTAGTTGCGAGACTGAGACGCTTCGTCAAGATTTTGTAGGTGGCCTAAAATATCTTCGGCAATCAGCTTAGCTTTAGGCTGATCGACAGGCAGTAGCTGGTTAGACAAGCGCGTTAGCTCAGTGCGGATTTGGCCTAGCGGGCCGTGAGTAAAGTTATCTACGTTGACCCAGTTGTCTTTTTCAATGTAGTTCTCTAGCTCAGGTAACCGTTCGCGCGCGATTTCAACGCGGTTAACGTAGTTTTGCAGCTGGGAGATTTTTTCGGGGGTGTACGTTGGCGCTACCGCGTCTGGGGCACTGCCGCAGCTGACTAAGAAAGTAGCGATCGCAGCCATTAAAACCCCAACTACGGCTCTGTATCGTCTCATGGAAAACCTCGCGTTTCGTATAAAGAGTGCGCGATCTAGTGTAAATCACGCTGCCCTCAGTTCAAACGCCCTTAAGGTTTAGAGACACTTACGGCTAGGCCTCCATTCGCCACAGCGCATCTGCCATTCGGCATACGTCGCGCATTTGGGGGCCATCGTGCACGCGTAAAATATCGGCACCATGGGCGATCGCACAGTCCAAGGTCGCCGCCGTGCCCCATATCCGCGCCTTTGCCTCCGGCTGATTTAGCAGCTTACCAATAAAGCTTTTGCGCGAAGTGCCCACCAGTATTGGACATCCCAGCGTCTTCAGCTTCTCCAGCTCACGCAAAATTGTAATATTCTGCGCCACCGTCTTCGCAAAGCCAATCCCTGGATCAACCGCAATCTTCTTCGGGTCAATGCCTGCCTCAACCGCTTTATCAGCTTGCGCCGCCAAGAAGCCCGCAAGCTCACCCATCAAATCGTCATAGTCAGTCATTTGCTGCATGGTTTCGGGGGTGCCACGCAGGTGCATCAGCATCACAAAAGCATCCGTCTCGGCCGCAACTTTCAGAATATCGGGCTCATATGTACCACCTGAAATATCGTTGATAATATCTGCGCCTGCTTCAATCGCCGCGCGGGCCACTTCAGCACGAGTGGTATCAATAGAGATTGGGATATCTCGTAGCCAGTCGTGAGTAGAGGCGCGAATGGCTTTGATGATGGGGATGACGCGATCGCACTCCTCCTCCAAAGAAATTTGTCCTGCTCCTGGCCGCGTAGATTGACCGCCGATGTCTAGAATGTCCATGTCGGCTTCTACTAAGGCTTTGGCCTGTGCGATCGCCCCTTCCACCGTATTGAACTCACCGCCATCGCTAAAGCTATCCGGCGTCACATTCAGCACGCCCATCAAATAAGAACGAGAGCCCCACTCAAACCGATGATCGCGAATTTGCCAGGGCTGCTTCGCCTCACCTGCCGCTTTACTGGCCGCCGCCGCTCGCCCCTCTTCCATAAACAGCCGCGCCAGCCGGTCGTAAGTCCCCGGCCCCAAATACTCCGGATGCTTCCGCCCGCGCCCAAACACCCACACCGGCACCCAACCTCGCTCGGTAGTCTCTAAAATACGAATATCTTTGAACCAGCTATTCAGCGAAGGCCGCATCGCGTTCGCCTTTTCCAGCGCATCCGTCCACCGTTCAAATGTCTGCTCATACCCAGGGGTCACAATCTTAAAAGTCATGGATTCAGCTCACGTCGCCCGCACAGAGGCCTTTATTGAAACATCTATTTATACCCCGCCTGAAGCAGCCAGGGGCGCGCAGCGCATTTTGGTAAAGCCAAACTTGGGCTATCCGGTCGGGCCACCCGTCACGGTGAGCATGGCTGTTTTAGGCAGCGTAATTGAAGGATTGCGAGAGGCCAGTCCTATGGCTGAAATTTTGATTGTAGAAGGGGTTTGCTCTAAGCGATCGCTCTCTGAAATTGCTGAGATTAACGGCCTAAACAACCTACTTACAGACGGCGTTCGGCTCCTAAATGCAGACGAACTGGAGTGTATAGAATATCCGAACCAGTCCCCCGAGCCCGTGCGCTTCAAAACAATGTGGGCGCCCAAGCTCCTGCAAGAAGTAGACTGTCGCATTTCGATCGGCGCATTCAAGAAAACACATCTTAAAGGCAAGCCCCTTATTTCAGCATCGCTCAAAAATCTTTACGGACTATTTCCTAGATCTAAATACAAGGCTCGCAGCCCAAACTCACGCGGTCAGCTACACCGACCCTCGGTGCCGTTAGTACTACAAGATGTTTATTTCAGTATCGGGCACCTGTTTGATGGTGGCGTAGTGGACTGTACGCAAAAGTTTGTCAGCGCAGATTGGAAGCCAGATAAGGGGAAAAGCATTGAAATTGGCCAAGTCATTTGGGGCGAAAACCTATTGAAGGTAGACCGGACAGCTTGTAAGGTTGGGAAGGAAACGGCAGCTGACTATTTAGAGCCGATTGAGAGTTGCCTAATTAAGAACGAACCGCCATCAGACCGAAGTGCTGGTTTAATGAATGGGTAACTGCACCATGCTGTGGTTTTTATACCTCGGTTTGGGATGATTCTTGAGACACTAGCGATGCCGCGTTCGATAAAAGCCCATCCAAACTGTTTTGACACCATCCGCATTGCGGTAAAGCGAAACGGGTTCCCCACGCAGCGGGCCTTATCAGAACGGGCCGGATATTCACTGGCGACCGTCAAAAAGTTCTTAGGCGGCAAGCCAGTTGATTTTGCCACGTTTACAGAGCTTTGCGAAACGCTCAATCTAGACTGGGAAGATATTGCTGACTTAGGCAGTCAGCCCCCACGCAATCCATCTCTGCCGAGCACTCCACCCCAATCCCCCAAACGCCCAAACGCCCAAGACTGGGGCAGCGCGGTCGATGTCTCAATATTCTACGGTCGCCAGTCAGAGCTGAAAACGCTAGGGGATTGGATTGTGCGCGATCGCACTCGCCTGGTCGCACTCTGCGGTCTTGGCGGCATGGGAAAAACGACGCTCACCGCTAAGCTTGCTCACGTTGTCGAAGATGAGTTTGACTACCTAATTTGGCGAAGTTTAAAAAACGCGCCGCCTGTGCAGGAAACAACAACAACGCTACTGAGCTTTTTTTTGGAGCAGCCAGAAATTAATCTGTTTAAAAGTGAGACTGCCGATACGCCGGATGCGCAGCTGCGACAGCTCATCAGCTGTATGCGCAACCATCGCTGTCTCATTGTTTTAGATAATGTAGAGTCACTGTTTGAAGAGATGGCTTCGCCCTCAGCGTCAGCAAGCCTAAGGCATCCCGCAGGCACCTACCGCAAAGGCTACGAAGGCTACGGCCATCTGTTTAAGACGATAGGAGAAACGCCGCATCATAGCTGCCTGCTGATCACGACTCGCGAACTCCCGAAAGAGATAAAGGTGCTTTCAGGTGAGGCGCTGCCAACCCGATGCTTTCAGCTCTCAGGACTGCCGGAGGCCGATGGACGAGAACTCCTTGAAGCGCTAGGAGAATTTACCGGCTCTGTAGGCGACTGGGAAACGCTAATTCGGGCCTATAGCGGTAATCCACTGGCGCTTAAGATGATTGCCGCTGCCGTCAGAGATTACTTTGACGGGTGCCTTTCTGATTTTCTGCGAGCGCTTCAGCAAGACTCTCTTATTTTAGGTGATGTCAAGCAGCTGCTGGTTCGACAGATTAGCCGGTTAACGCCGCTCGAAGAAGAGATTATGTATTGGCTGGCCATCAACCGAGAGCCGGTCGCTTGGCAAACCCTTCAAACCGATCTGGTTTCAGCGGTACCTCTCAACGAAATTTTACAGGCCATTGACTCTTTAGAGCGTCGATCTCTATTAGAGAGAAAGAACTCAAAAATCACTCAGCAGGCGGTGATTCTAGACTACTTTACAGAGGAAATTATCGCTCGAATTTGTCAGGAAGTTTTTGAGCACAGACGAGAGCTGTTGCGATCGCACCCATTGGTCAAGGCCAGCAGCAGCGACTATATCTGTCAGGCCCAAACAAGGTTTCTCCTACAGCCTGTTATCAGCCGCCTGCTTGCAGAACAGCCCGACACCCAAGCTTTAGCAGCAACGCTTATGGAAAGCCTTGGGCATGAACGAAATCAGCTTGCTTCAGATAGCGGCTACACAGGCGGCAATATCTTAACGCTTTTGCGTCACCTAGACGTTGATCTGCAAGGCTACGATTTTTCTCATTTGACCATCTGGCAGGCTTACCTTCAGGGTCTAAATTTGCACGATGTTAATTTTACAGGCTCAGACCTTTCCAACTGTGTTTTCAACCAGCCTTTCGGCAGCATTCGCACGATGGCCTTTAGCCCCGCGTCTAGCCCTGGTGAAGAGATTTTAGCCACCGGCGATACGAACTGCGAGATCTGGCTTTGGCAAACGGCACTATCGTCACAGACTTCTGGAGAAATCGGGGCGCACGTTTCTACCCTTAAGGGACACGAGAATTGGGTGTGCTCTATTGCCTTTAGCTCAGACGGTACGCGGTTGCTCAGCGGCAGTGCGGATCGAACCATCAAGCTGTGGGAGAGAGAGACAAGTCACTGTCTGCAAACGCTCACAGGGCACAGTAACTGGGTAATGTCGGCGGTGTTTAGTCCTGATGGCGAGCGGCTAGCCAGCGGCAGCGCAGATCGAACCATCAAGCTGTGGGATGCGACTACGGGCGAGTGCCTGCAAACGCTGGAGGGGCATCGACACGGCGTCTGGTCAGTGGCCTTTAGTCCCGATGGCAAAACGCTGGCTAGCGCTAGCGCGGATCGAACCATCAAGCTGTGGGAGGTGAGTACGGGGGAATGTGTGCGATCGCTAAAAGGACACGAGCATGGCGTCTGGTCAGTCGCCTTCAGCCCCGATGGCAAAATGCTCGCCAGCGGGAGCGCCGATCAGACGGTGCGGCTGTGGGCGGTAGCCTCAGGAACCTGCCAGCAGGTTTTGAGCGGTCATCGCAACTGGGTGTGGAGAGTGGCCTTTAGCCCCGATGGCAAAACGCTCGCCAGCGGGAGTGCCGATCAGACGGTGCGGCTATGGGCCATAAAAACAGGTCGTAGCCAGACGGGCCAGTGCCTCAGAGTGCTAACAGGGCATAGCAACTGGGTGTGGTCGGTCGCCTTTAGCCCCGATGGCAGCTATCTCACAAGCGGCAGTGAAGATAGAACAATGCGGCTGTGGGATTTGAACAGCGGTCAGTGCCTGAAGCTGTTGCAGGGCAGCAGTAACTGGGTGTGGTCAGTGGCTTTTAGTGCCGATGGCAAAACGCTGGCCAGCGGTCAGGGCGATCGCCTTGTTCACCTGTGGGATACCCACGCTCAAGCGCCGCTAGAAACCCTATCGGGCGCGCAAAAAGCGATTTGGTCAGTCGCCTTTAGCCCTAACGGTCAGTGGGTCGTCAGTGGCAATGAAGATGGCAAAATAAATCTATGGGATATTTCGGCCAAAGGTGTTCATACTCGCACCACGCATCAGCTAGCCGGACATACCAAAACAATTTGGTCGGTAGCGTTCAACCCTAAAGGCAAAACATTAGCCAGCGGCAGCGCGGATCAGAGCATCAAGCTTTGGGATATCAAAACAAAGCAATGCCAACAGACGCTCACCGGTCATGAACACTGGGTTTGCTCGGTGGCGTATCATCCCACCCAAAATCTCTTAGCCAGCGGCGCTTACGATCGCACCATCAAGCTTTGGGACTTGGACACGAGCAAATGCCTAGAAACCTGGACAGGTCACACCAGCGGGATTTGGTGCATTGCCTTTTCACCCAAAGGAGACTTTTTAGCCAGCAGCGGCATCGATCAGACCGTTAGGCTTTGGAACGTCAGCAGCGGAGAGTGCCAACAAATATTAACAGGCCACGAAAACTGGGTGATGTCTGTTGCCATTAGTCCCGATGGGCGGTGGGTTGCTAGCGGTAGCGCCGACCACACCGTCAGGCTTTGGGACGCTAGTAATGGCGAGCTAGTACGCACACTCACCGAGCATTCTAATAGCGTGTGGTCGGTTGCCTTTAGCCCCGACGGGCAGCAGCTAGCGAGCGGCAGTGACGACAAAACGATTAAGCTATGGTCGGTGAAAACAGGGCAGTGCTTGAACACGCTCAAAAACAAAGAGCCCTACGAAGGGATGAATATTACAGGTGTTGTTGGGCTCACTCGGTCGGAGATATCCACATTAGAACAGCTAGGCGCAGTTACTCATTAAGCAGAGATCTTATGACAAAGGTATCGACCACCCCCTCTTATCAAGCCAACAGCCTTGAGCCAGAGCCCAAGTCTCTGCTGCCCGCGCTGCTGCTAACGCTTGTCATCATCTCGATTATTTTATTGGTGATTGTGGGCGGTGGTTTGTTTTTCTTTCCTACGTTTTCTCAACCTCGCTGGCTCTGGCCGCTGGCACCTTTTAATACAAGATTTTTAGGCGCTATTTATTTGACGGCGCTGGTGAGCCTTTCTGAGTCTGGTGCTGGCAAAGCGAGAGGCGCTCACTCGCCTGATTATTCCAATGATGTGGGTGTTTACGACTGTTGTACTTACGGTGTCATGCTTACAGCTTCAACAATTCACCGCTAGCCGAAAAGCCACCGATATTTGGTTTGTGCTGTATTTAGTAGACTGCATAGCGGCTAGCTACTATCTGGGCTACTACCGGCAGCGTTCCTATGAAGGACTGCGGCGACTATCTAGAGTCTGGTCTGTTGGCTTAGGCTTACAGGCCGGACTTTTGGGCGCGTATGGGTTAGGCCTTTTGTTCATGCCAGCCACGATAGGAAGCGGGTGGCCCTGGCCTTTAGATGTTTTTCATTCTCAGCTTTACAGCTCTATTTTTCTGACGGGTGCGGTGGGCGCTGCAATACTTTCATTAAAAGCAACAGCAGTTGAACTCAAAGCGTTAGGCGCTGTTCAAGTGACGTTTAGCGGCCTGGTGCTAGCAGGCATTTGGGTGGTGGATAGAGCGGTGAATAAAATTGACTGGACGGTGTGGGGAAACTGGGCTTGGGTAGGGGCGATCGCGCTTCTGGGTCTTTCGGGTTTAGCGCTGCTCAGCAAGCCAGACTAGCCATCAGTCGCTGAGCAGCCAATTTACCTCCTTTTTTACGGCTAGCTGCGATCTAATGCTTGCTGACGGCGCTCTGTAATTGAGTTGGCTGAAGCACTTTCTTCGGTAGCTGTTTCGGTGGGCTGTGGTGCGATCGCCTCAGGCTCAGCCACACGCTTTTCCTCAGTGGTCACAGCCTCGGGGCTATCCCATTCCGGCGTTTGAGTGTAACCATAATCAGGCTGCTGAGCCTCTTCAGATTTGTTGCGAGCGTCAAACTCACGAAGGCGAAGCGTTTGAATCTTGAAAGCAGGATCGACTTTTGGAAAAGCCTGTGCGCTAGGGGCTGCAACGCATTAACAGCAAGCACAAGGGAGAAAGCGGAAAGAATGAAGCGTTTCATGAGAGTACCTAATAGAGTGGTTTGCGTGATGTGCAGAGCGCTTGTTTGCTGCTCTATGTCTCTATTAGATAATTCGGAAGGCTACGTTAAGAGGCTAGGAAAAGGCTGACTTATGGCTAACTTTCTAAAAGCCTGCAACTGCACCGTTATTTCGCTAGAGCGAAACTACGATGAACCTATGAAACTACGTCGTCTGTCGATTTAGGCATTGAAGCGATAAGTGCCCTAAGCACTTTATTCACCGACTCCGGCGTTGTAAATACTTGAGCGACATCCTCATCTAATATCACCATTCGTTGAGTTTGCGATTCGGCTTGGCGAGAAAAGCGGTTTGGCTTAGCCTGAGCGTAATCAAATCTATATTCTGGTAGTAGTTCGTCGTTTGGGTTTTCCATAGTTTTAGAGGGCGTTTTGCTCGTAGTCTTTTCGTTCCTGAGGAATCGGCCGCTCAGAAATCGCTTTGCATGACACTGCACTCAATGCGTCACACTGCAAAATCATTCATCCACACACTGCACTTTATCAGTCGCCACGCTGGAATCGTTCATCACCACGCTGCACTTGATGCGTCGCACTGCAAAATCATTCATCCACAAACTGCATTTGATGCAGACCGCTGCAAAATCGTTGACGACCACGCTGCACTTGATGCAGACCACGCTGCAACAATTCTCGTTCATTCGTCAGTCATTGATGGCAGAGAATTGAGCCAGCTCTGGATGTCTTGAGTCGTTGGATGATCCGGGCCGAGGGTGGATTGGGCGATCTCAAGCGCTTTTCCGTACAGCATCCTAGCTTGCTGATAATCTTCTCTCTTTTGGTACAGTACGCCGAGATTTCGGTAGACCATAGCCAAATTCGGATGCGATTCGCCTAAAGACTTCTTATATATTGCTAGCGCCTCTACATACCGTGATTCGGCCATCTCATACTTATCTTGATCACGGTAGAGGTTAGCCAATTCGTTCAGACTTGTGGCTACAGAGTGATGCAGTTCACCTAATAACCGCCGCCTCATTTCCAAAGCTTCTTCATACAGTGGTTTGGCCTTATCGTATCGTCCTTGATTGCGGTAGACGTTGGCTAAGCCAGTTAAGCTAAGAGCCACAAGCGGATGCGATTCACCTAATAACTGCTTCCTCGTTTCCAAAGCTTCCTCATACAGCGGTTCGGCCTCAGCGTATTTTTTCTGATCAAGATAAAGTCCGGCAAAGTTATTCAGAGTAGTAATCACAGATGGATGCGATTCACCTAATAACTGCTTCCTCATTTTCAAAGCTTCCTCATACAGCGGTTCGGCCTCATCGTATCGACCTTGGTTACGATAGACATTGGCTAAGTCATTTGAGCTAGTAGCTACGTCTGGATGGACATCTCCCAGTATTTTTTTTCTCATCGCTAAAGCTTCCTTATACCGCGGTTCGGCTTCATCATATTTGCCTTGACTGCGGTAAAGATTGGCTAAGTTATTCCATCCCGTGGCTACGTATGTATGGGATTCACCTAACAACTGCATGTCTATAGCCAGCGCTTCTTCATACAGTAGTTCGGCCTCCTTATATCGACCCTGGCTACGGTAGATAGTGGCTAAGTTGTTTTGACTAGCGGCTATGTCTAAGTGAACTTCCCCAAACCTACTTCTAGTTTGTTTTAGACAATCTAAAGACCATGGCAACGCTAAGTTGTAAAGGCCTTGACTCTTATAAAAGCGGCCGATTCCTATGAAAGGCCATTTTAATACGTCATCGCTCAAACTGCTTACCCAGTAACTTGCTAGCTCTTCTAAATGGGAAATGTTTTTTTTCATTTCGTCTGACTGATTAAGCGTAAGCCTTTGGCCTATGCTTTGTGAAACAGTCGCAAGTGCATAGCAGAAAGAAGATTTTAGAGCTTTACCACCATCAGTTTTTCGAGATAGCTTGAGCCGAAAAAACTCCTGAACAATTTGATGAAGCTGATAGAGGTTACTATCTGTTCTCTTCAATAGATTTCGATACAATAGCCCCTTTTGCCTTGCCTTCTCAATCGCTTTTAAATCTGCTTCGACAAAACATTTCTCTACTAAATCCCAAGGAATCGGTGCAGCCGCAAACATCCCTAACAGACAAGCTAAATCTTTCTCTGGTTCAGTAAGTTCTCTCCAACTCAGCTCTAGAGCCTGAATTACTCCCAGTTCAGCCGTCATGCCAGCCTCCACCGATTGCAGACTTTCAGCTTCTATCCGGGTTTTCTCTAGATCTCCCAGTAATGACTGAATTGATCGGTCGTTACATTCGTCTAGATATCGGCCTACAAGCTCTAAACCTAAAGGTAGATAACCTACCCACTTACACAGAGCCTTCGCATCTACTATCTGTGCTTGAATACGCCCATCTCTCACAATGATCATGCCAGCAACGTAATTGCACTATCCTCATCCAGCTCCTCAATCGCGAAGTTCTCCACGCTACGCCCCAAGTTCAGACGCGTCGTAATCAGCAGCTTAAAGCGAGGATCAGACGGTGGTAGATACGGCGCAACTACTTCATAGATCTGTCACGTCGTCAATCGCAATCAGTACCTCACCCGCAGGCCACTGCTGCCAGCAGTAGCGAATCTGTTCATCAATCTCTAACTCGGGTAGCGTCAAACCTAAATTTCACCTGTGCAAAGCTAGTAATTTGCGTCGCGACCTCCTGATCTCTCGCTCTCAGCCAGCAGATGCCGCCAGGGTAATTACCTGCCTGAAATTGCGCGATCGCATACTGCAAAGCCAGCTCCGTCTTCCCAATACCCCCCATTCCAGAAATTGCCGTAATTGCAATCCGCTCATTCCGCTGCAACTGCTCATGCAGCTCTTCTAGCTTTTGCTCGCGCCCAACAAACTTCACCACACCACTACGCGGCAAATTCTGAGGCGTCCTAACCGTTCTCTGAGTTCGTCTATCAGCATCAGCTGAAATCGGTACGCCTGTTAGATGTGCGATCGCCCGCCGAATCCCCTCTACCACATCCGTAAACGCCTCGTCCTCATCTTCCCAAAGACGTAATCGGCCTACCCTCCTCAGGTAGCGCATTCAATTTGCTAAAAGGTGAATTTTCCCAATCGCAAGCCCGCAGAATAATCGGAATAACCCTTGCCTCACCAGCCTCATGTCGTTCAAGCGCGCGAGCCATCTCAATGTCATAGCAATAGTCGAGAACTCGATAAAGTCAGCACTGATGAGCAGCAAAATAACATCTGCCGCCGCCAAGTTTTCACCAATGGCCGCGTGCCCACTCGCTGCCCGCCGTAATCTTGCGGTCGTGCCAAGGTTTGATCAGGCCTTCTCGTTCGAGCGACTTCAAATGCTTATTCAGCTTCTCTCGCAGCCCTTCATCCTCATGGGCATACGAGATAAAAACATCAACCGCCGAGTTAGCCATTGCGCAAAGGTAGAAGTGGATGCAAGTGAGTTTGTTCAAACCCGTTCATAATAAAGATACAGCGCTCCGTTTATCCTTTCAGTGCATCCCCATGCTTGAACTTCACAGCCACACAACCTGTTCCGACGGTAGCCTTACGCCCGCTGAGCTAGTGACGTTTGCTGCCAAGCAAGGCGTGAAGGCACTGGCCATTACCGATCATGACACGATGGCGGGATGGGATGAGGCGATCGCCACCGCCACTCCGCTCAATCTAGAAATCGTCCCCGGCCTAGAACTGAGCACCGTATACAACGGCCGCTCGATGCACATTCTGGGCTTCTACCCAAACGAAGCAAAGCTACGCGCCCCCTTGCAAGAACGCGTAGAAGGCCGCAAGCGCCGCGCGCATAAAATGGCCGAAAAGCTTGCAGACCTCGGGTTTCCCATTCAGCTGCCCGATATGTCTGGTGCGATGGCGCCCGGACGCCCCCACATTGCCAGCGCCCTAAAAGCCGCCGGTCACGTGCAATCGCACAACGAAGCCTTCGACCGCTTTTTAAAGGACGATGGCCCCGCCTACGTCCCCTACGAAAAGTTCACCGCACAGCAGGGCATAGAACTTTTGCTCAGCTGCGGCGCCGTTCCCGTATGGGCGCATCCCTTTATATTTCGCGGCGGCACCGTCGAAACGATTCTGCCTGAACTCATTGCAGCCGGACTAATGGGCCTAGAGGTGTACCATCCCACGCACAGCCCCAGTCAAACCCGCAAGCTAGAAGAATACTGCGAGGCTCACAATCTACTCATGACCGGCGGCAGCGACTACCACGGGCCTAAAAAAGAAAAGCGCTCAGACTTTCGAGACCTTAATTCTCTAGCCGTTTCACTTGATTTGCTACCGCCTTTGAAGGCAGCTGCGGCCCGGCTTCGTAGCAAGCGATACGCTCAGCCATCTGCGCTATGTAAGCTGGTTTAAAGCGCACGCCATAGCTTCCGTAATAACCCTGTACAGCCATACATACATCAGACGATATTGTTGAATGAGAACAATATTTATTTTGCAGAGCATCGTCAATTTGACGTAGGCAGAGCGCTATTAGGCGCTTCTTGCATGCGTAGCTCAACCTATAACCGATACAAAACAGCTGGGAACTTTAAGAATGTTCACATATAAGCGAACGGCTGATGCACTCAGCTGATTGCACTTCACCCATAGACCTGAGAACCAAACAATTAGACGATTGACCTGGCAGTCACGGTCGCTTTCGAGCATCTTTGCTGCCGCTCAAACTTTTTTATGACTACTTTTTCTCCTTCTGCGTTCACGCCAGCCAAGCTGTTTTCAAAAGGGCTCATGCCCAGGCGACTTCAGCGGGGTCAGGCCGGGCGCGGTATGCTGATTGCGATTGACGCCAGCGTTGATCATGGTGATGCGCTCGCCGCGGGAGCGATTAGAGGCTCTAAGCTGCTGATGCTGGATTCTCAAAAGGATGCGATCGCTCAGATCACCACAGAAATCCACCGCTTCCCCGGTAGGTTCGAGAGCCTACACATCGTCACCCACGGCTCCCCAGGATGCCTTCACTTCAGCAGTGGCGATCTCAATCTTGACAACCTCCATACCTACGCAGCTGAAATCGAGTCGTGGTTTAGCTACCGCCCGCTCCACCGAGGATCTAGCATCAAGATTCAGTCGCGTGAAAGCTTTCTATCGCTCTATGCCTGTAGCGTTGCCGTGGGTGATGCTGGAGAGGAATTTTTAGAGAAGCTACATTTTTTAGCAGGCGTCAGCGTTCACGCCTCTCAAGGAAAAGTGGGCAGCACCGCGCTCAACGGGAGCTGGCAGCTAGATGTCGCTCACCCCTTTCCAGACAAAGCTAAGTTTCCGTTTACAGACGACTTGCTAGAAACCTACGAAGCAGTCATCTAAAAGAAGCCTATTTTTGAAGCACACGGCTCACAAAAAAGCGGACGGTAGATTTCTCTATCGTCCGCTTTCTATTTTCAATTAACAAGCGCTACTAGCTAGCCGCAAGATAGCCGTTAATGCTCGCCTTGCGACGACGCAAGTGCTTGAGTGCCTGCTGCTCTAGCTGACGAACGCGCTCGCGGCTAATGCCCATACGCTGACCCACTTTCGCCAGAGACAGCGGCGTACCGTCACCTAAGCCAAAGCGCAGGTTAATCACTTCTTGCTGCTGAGGCGTGAGTTCAGAGAGCATTCTGAAGATATCTTGACGTAGCGACTGCTGCACGGTGTAGTCCTCAGGAGAGGCTCCATCGTCTTCCAACAAATCTTGCAGCTCAGTGTCCTGATTGTCACCAATGCGAACATCAAGAGAGATCGGCTGGCGTGCAATCGAGAGATATTCACGAACCTGCTTAGGCTCTAGCTCTAGCTCTTTGCCAATTTCTACAGCATTGGGGCTACGACCTAACGACTGAGACAGCTCGCGCTGGACGCGCTTGATTTTGTTGAGCTTTTCGGTGATGTGAATAGGCAAACGAATAGTGCGTGCCTGCTGCGCGATCGCCCGCGTAATCGCCTGACGAATCCACCAGTAAGCATAGGTCGAAAACTTATAGCCCTTCATCGGGTCAAACTTTTCAACGCCGCGCTCTAGTCCCAATGTGCCTTCTTGAATAAGATCAAGAAACTCAAGATTGCGCTTCTGATACTTTTTAGCCACCGCGACCACTAGCCGCAAATTAGCCTCAATCATTTTACGCTTGGAGCGCTGACCACGATGCAGATGGTTTTCAAGCTCGGCTACCGTCATATTTGCAGCGGCGGCCCACTCTGCCTGAGAAATCTCTGGCTTTTCCGTCGGCTGTTCATCCGCTTCAGCAGCGCCATCAGCCTCAGGCAGATCGGCTTCCAAAGTTGACTTAATTTCTAGCAGCGCCATCAGCTTCTGCACCTGCTTACCTAAAACAATCTCATCTTCATGACTCAACAGTGGAACGCGACCAATTTCATGCAGGTAGGCGCGCACGGCATCTGTTGAATAAGGCTTCGCTTTTGAGCGGGTTGCCTTTTTTGTTTTGGTGGTTTTCTTTACTTTGCCTGTCGCCTTAGTATCGGCTGCTTTTTTAGCCATAGTCGCTTTTTTGCTGGACGTCTTAGTGCCCTTACTGTTGCCTTTGTCAGCTAGCTGAGCGCCCGCTTGAGTTTTGGTTGATTGGGATGTACTTGCCATTGTCTAAAAGGGCCTCCGCCGAGAAATTCTTAGGGTAGGTGAGCTTTGGATAGCAGGCGCATCTATGAACACTGCGAATCACAGCTACAAAGCTGCTAACCTACCTTTTGCTGATTTTTTGCTGATTGGATCGTCTAGCTAGCTTTTGCAGAGCTTTCATAGAGAAAAATTTCCGCTTAACTCGGAATCATTATGAGTTTATATTAGCATAGTACAAAGACCTTTTGAGATGAGTGAGCCAGGAGATCAACCGGTTGCTTTGCGTCTAGTCTAAAAAGAAGACGTAAGAGGACATTGAGTCACCGCTGAGAGCTTCCTGAGAATTGCGTCTTCTAGTGAGCTATGCGCTCGCAGATCTAACAAGCTTTTGCTTTGTTTTGAACGCTTTTTCGACTGCCTATATTGTGTCAAAAGAAGAGTGTTTTTTCGGTGGTGATAGCTCATCGTGATGACCGTACCTCGGCGCAGCTCGCAGCTTTTAAATGCTGGTGCTTTGACGATATGCAACAGCGACTAGCTGATAAGATACATTTAGACACCGACTCGAAACAAAAGCATCTGTCATCAGGCTTAAACCTTTTGTATATATTGCTTCGACAGCCTTGAGATACCCCTTTTGCGTTTCTTACAGACACTCTCCTAAGACACGCTTTGAAGAGTCAAGCACACTGTGTTTTAGCTTTTTGTAAGACTAGATACCATATAATGACTTAGCACCCGCGCTAGTATAAAGTGGGCCGATATAGAAAGAGGCACATCACCGAAAAACAGAATTTTTGACGATCCGACAGATGGAGGATCTTACGTCAGGTCAAAAGGGTCTGGATTTTGAGATATTAAACTCTATCACGACGTTTTCAAAAGGTAGAGATCGCAAACAATTTCTTCATTGTTGTTTTACTCAAAACGCATAAGAAAGCCTAATTGCATAAATAGCATTTGTATAAAAAAGACTCTTTTACTATGTATTAATACAAGACAGGCTCAGCGGAGCCATTTTATTTTTTTGGGGGCTAGGTAGTCGTAGAGCGATCGCGCCCCCTTGAGCAGCAGCCGAATCAGCCGAGAAGAGAGCAGCATAGAGCCTTCAATCCACCGGTCTGTCATGCTATTTGCCATGCCGTCTGCCAGACCACTGGCTGTCTCACTCGTCTGAGTTTGCGCCCCCTTGAGCAGTCGCTTGCAAAAAATAGGAAATTCCCACAGCTGGATGGGTCTGGCCATCAGGCGGTTAGGCTGAGTGCCGATGGCTGCTTGCAGATCGATCAGGGCTTGAACGTCGGCGGCTTCTGGCTCAGCGAGAAAGGCAATGGCGTTACGGGTGGCGTAGCGCTTAAGCATGTCGAGGTGGGTTTTTAGGGTGGGCGATCGCGCAAAGGCCGCAGCATAGTCAAGCACCATCGCCCGGTAGCTAGGAAACAAGCGTCCGCTGGTTACAGAAAACAGCAGCGCCAGCAGCGAGTGATATTCAAATAAATAGAGGGTGCCTTCTGGCAGCTTATGAGAGCCGACAGGTGCCTCTATGTAAGCCAGATGCGTTTGCAAAGGGTCTGGGCTCACAGCCCATTCGACGGCGTTCAAAAGCGTGAAGTGAAAGCCTTCGTTGGGTTGAGTCCGATTTGACGATGACTCGGTGCCGATATCGGTGCCGATAATCGTCCAGATAGGGAGGCGATCGCCCGAAGCCTTTTCCTTGTCTGATAGCTCGCAGCACTCAATTTCCAAGCGGTAGGGGTGGGGCTGTATGGCTGGCTGGCTCCAGTGTTGGCAGATGACCTGTGCGATCGCCAGCAGGCCCGGATCAACAAAGCGCAAACGCTGAACGCCTGCTTGCTGGGCGGTGATGAGTACCCAGGAAATATAGCTGGTGAGCAGCGGGGCGAGAACGTCTGAGGCGATCGCCGCGTGCCGATCGCCTGCTGCCGTGCCGGGTGCATGCCGTAACCGAACCGCTCGACTGATGCCGATAAGATGCGATCGCACCCAGTCATTGCCCATCAGCTCTGATCTAAATCCGCGCTCGTACCGGTTAGCCTCGCTGTGCGTAAAGTGCGTCGCCTGAATCCCCAGCAAATGCGCCGCCCGCACGTCAGCATACAAATTATCACCCGTGTGATGTAGCTGCTTAAGCGCAATGCCAAGCTGCTGACATACATGGGTAAACAGCCGCCCGCTGCCCTTGCTCAAGCCCACATCAGCAGAGACATACACGCCATCACTGCCGTCTGTAAAGCCGTGCTCTATCAGCATTTGACGAACCACCGACCCCGGCAGATACATATCAGAGATAAAAACAATGCCATAGCCTTGCTGACGCAGCTGCTGAATGCGTAGCCGCGTGCTCAAAATGGGGCTGACGGCCGCAAGCTCCTGCTCCATTTCCTCAGCGAGCGCATGGTCTGAGCTAATGCCATAGCCTTCTAGCGCGGGCTTCAGCGTCTGATAAATTTTGGCTAGGGCAATGTCGTCACGGTCGGACTGTTGCCGCGCTGTCGTTTCGGCTTGAATGCGCGATCGCGCCAAACTTTTCGCTGCCGTTTCTAGCCCATGCGGCGGCAGCTTTGTATCCAGCAGCAGCTTCGCAAATAGCGCCTCAAACAGATCCGTGGGATTAACGCAGTGGCGAGTCACGCAGGTGTCAAAAACGTCGAAAGAGAAATATTGAGCGATAGAAGATTTTGGAATAGTCGTTCTTATAGGGGCTTGATTGGGCATCCGTAACACTTTTCTGCTGTCGCACTAGCACTTTTCTGCCGCGATTACGACGATTTAAATCGCATGAGCCAAAGCCTGAATCCCGGCAAAATATCACGCCACGACAAAGACACGATGTTTGCTCCCGGCAGCGCCCTGCGAAGATAGGTCAGCAGCTTGAAGTGAGTAACCGCTACAATCACAGCCCGAATCTGCCAGAGGCCTCTGTTCTTTGATGGGCGGCTCGGTGCAGCGATCGCATCTCGGTGACTTAAGTAGTAGTCGCACTGGTTACGCTGCCACAGCAAATCAGCTTGCTTCATCAAAACCACGTCGCTCGGTGAGTGAACCTCAATAGCCAGTTCGTAAGCGCTAATAGCCGCTGCCAAATTGGTTTTAAGACGTGAAAGCGTACTGATTCTAGAAAGTTCAGCAGGGCCGCAGCTGTCTAAAACGGCGGTCAGCTGGAACAAGTCGTCATCAGCTTCTGATAGATGGGGCTGAACCTTCGAGATGAAAACTGAAGTCATAGTCAAAAGGTAGGGCAGAGAACCTGGAAAAATGATCTTAAAGAGCGTACAGACTAAAAAGAGAGAAAGCGCTTGAGCCGGTAAAGTGCTAGCAGCCCAGGAATCTTGATGAGCCTAAAAGTGCCAGGTCGCCAGGAAGCGCCTTTAAACAGCTTTAGCGGCGTCTTAATATCGCCTCGCCTGAGCGGTGGCCAAAACGCTTGAGCGGTCACCGCCAGGCTAGCCACTTTGTCTTCACCCAAATCTTCGGCCTGCTGCCCCAGCTGAGTCGCCACTCGATAGGCCTCTTCATGCGTAGGAAACGCAATGTGCCGGGTGATCAAAGCTCCTACAAAAGGCTGCATTGCAGCGGACGTGAAACCTTGCTGCTGCCAGCGCTGAGCGTACTGCTCGGCAAAGTCTAAAATGCCTTGCTGCATCACCGCGATCGCCCCGTTTGCAGCCAGTTCAGCCTGCCGTGACTGGCTGCTAGCCGACTTAAACACCGGACGCACGCCATCTTCTATATGGCTATCGATAGGCTCATAGCCCGTAGTAGACGCATGGGGCGCCCCAGCTCCTTTCTCAAAAATCTCTACAAAAATATCGACGCTTTCAGTATTGATGTTTCGGTTGCGCGACTCGTAAATCAGGCCATGAGAGAACGAATTTGAATACTTCAAAAATGTCTTTCGTTCGCGGCGACCAAAGTACAGTCCGTGAAGCAAAGGAAACTCTCCTAGCTGGTTAAAGGCCCGCACCAGATTGTCTTGAATGGTGCCTTCCCAGCCAATATCAACCAGCGCTACTTTGCGGCTAGAACCCCAAAAGCTACACTGCCTCAGGTACTGGTACAAAGAGGCGTGGGCGATCTGATGGTGTGCTTGTACTTGGGACTGAACGCCTTTGTCGCTTAAAAAGTTGAGCAGTCTGGGGTCGTTCCAGTAGTCGGCGGTGGGCGATCGCAAGTCAATCCCATGGGCCTCTGCAAAAGGTTCAAACGCAGCGGGCGGCAGACCCAGCGTTTTTAGCACGCTCCACAGTCCCTGCTGCCCTGGCTTATCGGTTGTGAGCACCAGCTCTCGGGTGGTGAGGTGAGGTGTGGACGCTAAAAAGGTAGAAACCCGCGATAGGTAGGCATAGCAGGTAGAGACTTCTGGATGAACGGCCGCAGGCTCGTGACGGGTGAAAATTTCGTAGATTTTTTGAAACAGATAGCCTTCACGGGCCACAAACATAACGTGGTCAATACCGAACTGATTGATTTTTTCAATCAGCTTTTGAATATAGACGCTGTAGGCCATTCCTAAAAATTCGTAGCCATAGGCGTACAAAAAATCGGCCTGTTGAGAATGATGTACGCCAGCGGCAATGCACTGTTCGTAGAGAGCCGCGCCCCGCCAAAAAGGAGAGGTGTCAGCCTGTTTTTTCAAGAAAGCTGAGGGGGTCTTATTCAAAAAGCCACAACCTGCTGCACGGCAGTGTGCCTTCGTTAAAATTACTAACTTAGGCACACTAATTTATACGAGCGTGCTGCTTTTATTCAGGATAATTTGCGGTGATCAGAAAAAAGTGATGTGCTAAAAAACGTGGTTTGGCTGAATCTAACCCTTTCGATCTTTAGAAAAAGAGGCCACCACTGCCTTGTCTAAAACCCGCACCCCGTTAGGCTCTCTAGGATCGATCTGTAGGGTCGTCACATAGTCGTCGTGGGGGTGCTTCGTGGGCTGAAACGGCTTCACCTTGTTAATGACGCGATAGCTCAGTTGCTTTACGGCCGAGCGAAAGCCGTCTTCCCGCATAGAACGGTGCTTTACGCCCAGGTTGCGCATGATGTATCGATTGGCCTGCTGGACGAGCGATCGCCTTCTCTGTGTATGCGCTCGAAAGCTTGTCGTCATCGATACATTCATCGTCAAGTTCTCAATCCGATGCGGCGCATTATGCGGCCAAGACACCACCTTACCTGGCGTCAGCAAAAAGCTCTCCGCATCGTCATCGAACCTAGGCTCATACGGCAAAAACTCAGAAATTTCACCCGTATAAATCTCTTCTAAAAAGTCCTGTGGCACAAACCGCAAGTCCATCGCCGGATACACCCACAGCCGCTTTTGGCCGCTGATATGCCACAGCATATTTGGGGACTCGTCCATGTGGTAGTACACCTGCGCCCCCGGCGAAGAAATCAGCATCGTGGTGAAGCTCGCCATCAGCTCACCCAAGTGCGAACAGCGCTCATCTAAGTGCGCGTACATTCCCTTCACCAGCTCAGCAAAATTTTCACTGTGCTGCTCCAAAGAGATAATATTCAGCCACAGACGCCCCTTTTCTACAGCGTTCCAAAGGTCTTCGCCCGTACTGTCCGGGTGGATGTCCACGCTTTGCCAGTCAGAGCGCTGCGTTTTGTCAGTGCCCATCGTAAAGGCCTGAAGGCAAGAGCGTGGGTAGGTATCGAGTAAGGCAATTAGCGCTGGCTTTTCAAATAGCGGTAGCTGGCCATAGCCGTGATCAAACAGTTGGGTTTTACGGCCAAATGTCGCATAGTCTTCAGGGCTCCAGCGAATGCGAGGCGCTGCGTAATTTGGCTTTGTGATGCTTTTAGAGGTTGCAATCATAGAACTATTTGTTAAAAGAGAATGAGTGAATAAAAGAGACGGTGCTATTGGCTCAGCGCGACCTTAAGGAAAGGCTCTATAGCCTCCACTAAGTCCTGAGCGTGCTTGTCACTGAGCATTGTGGAATGTCCGCCCGGAACGTCACGCACTTCAATCGGCTGCTGAACATACTCACCCCAGCCAAACTGCGGATCTTCGTACTCACTGACGAAGGCAGCATCCGCTTTAGAGCCGTCGCCTTCAGTGGCCCGAATCAGCATTACCTTGCCTGCAAACTTCTCCTGCGGGTGATTGGGCAGGCGATAGGTGTGATAGGCAAACAAGATCAGATCGCGAACAGAGAGACTTTGCAGCACGCTAGGCATAGGGAGAGACTTGTCTTGAAACCACTGGAAAGCGTGCGTGCGCGCGCAGGTGGTGACAGTGCGATAGGTCGAAGAGATTTCGTAGCGAAGGGTGTTGGTGCCTTTTTGCCAAACTTTGCTGGCGATTTGCAACAAGTTTCTATTAGAAGACCACACGCCGCCCAAACTTTCCTTACGCTGGTTAGCGATTAGGCCTTCACGCTTTTGAGCAGCAGGCGCAGGGGTGTCTAACAAAACAAGTGAGACGGTGTGGCCCATTACTTCTAGCTGCCGCGCGGTTTCAAAGGCGATGACGCCGCCTGCGCACAGGCCGCTTACGAGGTAGGGGCCATCCGGCTGCATCCGGAGGATTTGTTCTACGCAGTGCTGGGCGAGTTCAGGAATACGGCTGTGGGCCAAGGGCGCATCGTCACTGTTGCCTAGCCTTTGCCACATTTTCTGCGGCTTGATGGCATAGACGGCGCGCGTCTCTTCAGCAGAGGTATTTTCATCTTGTTCTAACCGTCTTGCGAGATGAAGATATAGCGCCGTGTCGCCGTCTGCATCGTGGACTAAGAACAGCGGTGGCGTGGCAGCGCCTAGTCTGAGCGGGACGATGGAATCTATGTAAGGTGATTTATCAGAGACGGTGGCTTGAGCCAGGTCGCCTACCTTCTCATCTGCTCCAACCACCTGCTCTAGCCGCTCAGCCATTTTCTCAATCGTCGGCGCTACAAAAATCTCCACCAGCGGCAGTCGCTGATCGAACAGGGCCTCTAATTCACTAAACAGCCGCATCACCAAAAGAGAATTGCCGCCCACATCAAAGAAATCATCTGTAATCCCCACAGAATCAATGCCGAGCACCGACTGCCAAAGACTGGCTAGCTTTTCTTCTAAAGGTGTACGCGGTGACACGAGCGATCGCTGTGTATCGTCCTGAGTGGGTGCAAGCAACGCCTTACGATCAATTTTGCCATTCGCATTTTTAGGCAGCGCGGGCATCACCACAATGGCCGAAGGCACCATAAAGGCAGGCAGCTTCGACTGCAAAAACGCCTTTAGATCGTCTCTATCGAGCGATCGCCCCGCTTTCATTACCACATACGCCACCAGCCGCTTATCCCCCGGCACATCCTCACGGGCAATTACAATCCGATACTCCAGCGGCTCGTACTGATCCAAACAGCTTTCAATCTCGCCTAGCTCAATGCGGAAGCCGCGAATCTTCACCTGAAAATCAACTCGACCTACAAATTCAATCAGGCCGCTCTCATCCATCTTCACCAGGTCACCTGTTTTGTAAAGGCGCGCTCCAGGCTGGAACGGACTGTCGATAAAAACGCTGGCCGTCTTCTCTGGCAAATTTAAATAGCCACGGGTAACGCCCGGGCCACCAATGTATAGCTCACCCGATTCTCCAGGGCTCACAGGCGCTAAGTTCTCGTCTAAAACATAGGTTTGCGCATTACGAACCGCTCGCCCAATCGGCAGATCTTTACTGCCGTCAAAGCCTTCTGCACCCGTGTCATACAGCGTCGTAATCACCGTCGATTCCGTAGGGCCATAAGCGTTGAACAGGCGAGGATAGCTGCCCACTTTTTCCAGCCACTGCTGGCAGAGTGCCAGAGACGCTTTTTCACCCCCGAACAAAACCAGTCGCAGGCTGGGTGGAAGCGTAATACCCAACCTGTCAATACCGCTGACCAGCTCGTGCCAGAAGGCAGTTGTGAACTGGATCACAGAGACTTCTTCAGCGGCAATAAAGTCCACAAAAGCTTTGGTAGAGGTCACCATCTCATCTGAGCGCAGCACCAGCGTGCCGCCAACGGCGAGAGTAGGATAAACCTCTGAAACGATGAAGTCGAAGCTCATGGTGGAGAACTGAAGCATGCGATCGCCCGCAGTCAAATCAGTCGCTTCAGCTAGCGCTAGGCTGTAGTTCACCAGGCCCAGGTGGTGGGCCATCACACCTTTTGGATTGCCTGTAGAGCCTGAGGTGTAAATGACGTAGGCAAGCTGTTCTGGACTGATTTTTGTCGTTAGGTTTGTGGCAGGTTGCTGGCAGAGAAGAGCGTCTTCGGCATCTAAGCAAATCAGCGAGTCTTTTGCTGAGCCTTGGTCTATCAGTGATTGAGCCAGATCGCTTTGAGTCAGCGTAATTTTGACCTGAGCGTCGGCCAAGATGTACTGGCGGCGGGCTTCTGGATAGTTTGGATCAATCGGGACATAGGCGGCTCCCGCTTTGAGAACGCCGAGGAAGGCGACGAGCATTTCGGGCGATCGCACCAGGCTAATGGCAATCAGCTGCTCAGCTTTTACACCCAAACTCACTAGGTAGTGCGCCAGCTGGTTTGAGCGTTCGTTTAGCTGCCGGTAGGTGAGCGTGCGGCCCTGGTGGGTAACGGCGATCGCATCTGGCGATCGCGCTACCTGCGCCTCGATCAAATGATGTAGACCGTGGTGATGTAGGAGTCCTGCTTTCTCATCAATCGTTGCTTGAGCTGTGGAGGTAGGTGCCAAGGAAAATGCCTGTGTCGTCTTTGACACTGAAACTGACCAGGCGCTGAGCTGATTAGTTCCCCTTTAGATAAGCTTAATATTCCGAAAAATCAGGCTGTACAAGCGATCGAATAAGCCGTCTGGCCCATAATCCCGACAAAAATCACTATCCTTAATAAAGCAGTCTTCACAATCTAAATTGTGGCTCACTGCGGCTAATTTTTGGTGTAGTTACCTTCATGCGTTTGTCTTTTCCTGGTCGTCTCAAACGTCCGCTACCCTGGGTTTTACTCGGATTAGCGGGCATAGCCGCAGCGGGCGCGATCGCCTTTGCCACCACCCAGCGCGGCCCCAACTACGATCTTGACGCGCTCACCATTCCAGTTACCTCATCCGAACTCACCGTCCGTATCACCGCCAGCGGCAGCGTAGAGCCCATTCGCACGGTTAACCTAAGCCCAAAAACGTCAGGTACGCTAGAAGCTTTGCTAGTAGAGCAGGGCGACCCGGTTACCCAAGGCCAGCTCATCGGCCTCATGGACAGCGCCCAGCTTGATGCTCAGCTGGTGCAAAACAGAGCGGGCGTAGCCGAAGCTCGCGCCCAGCTTGACGACGCTTTAAACGGTGCCTCTGATACAGACATTGGCCAAGCCGAGGCTGCTTTAGCCGCCGCTCGCGCTCAGCTTACCGATGCTCAAGCGAGGCAAACGCTGTCTGAAAGCGATCTTGATCGGAACCGGCGGCTTTATGAGCAAGGCGCGATTTCTCGAAGCGATTTAGACAGGACGGTGAATGAAAATCGCAGTGCGCTGTCAGGTATTGACCAGGCGATCGCTCGCATAGATGAAGCCGAACAGCGCATGTTCGATCAAAGGGATGGCAACGACGCCGAAACCATTGCTCAGGCTGAAGCGCGATTGGCCAGAGCCCAGGGGCAGCTTCAGGCCGTGCAGGTGCAGATGGCCGATACCGAAATTCGCGCGCCGTTTGATGGCATTGTGACGCAGCGATTTGCTGAGGTAGGGGCGTTTGTTACACCGACGGCGACAGCTTCAGATGTAACATCTGCGACCTCTACGGCGATTGTGGCGATCGCCAGCGGCCTAGAGGTGATTGCCGAAGTGCCCGAAGCTGATATTAGCCGCATTAGAAAAGGGCAAACGGTCGAGATCCAAACCGATGCTTTTCCAGACAAAGTGTTTGAAGGTGAGGTGCGTTTGCTAGCACCTGAAGCGATTGAACAGCAAAACGTGACCGTGTTTCAGGTACGAATAAAGCTGTTAACCGGTCAAGATCAGCTGCGCTCGAATATGAATACAACGGTGGCCTTCATTGGCGATCGCGTGGCAGAGGCCCTAGTCGTCCCCACCGTCTCAATCATCACGCAGGGCGGTGAATCCGGTGTGCTGGTGCCGGATGAAGAAGGGGCCGCGCAGTTTGAGCCCGTGGTGCTCGGGTCTCAGGTGGGCGATCGCATTCAAATTGTGGATGGACTGGTGGAAGGCGATCGCGTTTTCATCGATCTGCCGCCGGGTCAAAGCTTAGAAAACCTGACGTTCGGGAGAGGCCGTGAATAAATCTTGTAAAACGCGCGCTTCCTACTCTCTCGCTCGAATATAGATATGCACATAGTCATTGGCGTTGCGCTCTATTGCGCCTACAAACTGATTGGTATCTATCTCAACGCGATCGCGATCGCCTTTCCGTAGCGCCTTTAGCCCATTTTCAATTTCTCTTGTAGAGCGGCCATCCAACATACTCACCAAAGCCGTTCGCACAATGAACCTATCAATACCGGGTGCAAAGGCCGCTTCAGACTGTCTTACCCGATCCGATCCATTCTCATAGGTGTAGGCAAGCGTGACTCGATTCGGCACCAGCGTATAGGTGCTTGTGTAAAATCCATTGCCTGAGCGCTCGTCGGTGGGCGCACCCAATGCCGCTCTAATCTCATCTTCAGAAGACCCTGGCGAAAATCCAGGCACGGTGGGTGTTTTACCAGGATTGCTAGCCCGCGCATCGGTTGAGCTACCGCTGTTTGTTAGCACCAGCGGTGGTCTGCTGTCGTTAGCGGATGGGGTCTCAGGCAGCGGTGCATACTCTGGCTCTGTTATTGTTGGTTGTTCATCTATAACATCACGTTCTTCAGCATCTGAGATCTCTTCTTTTTTCTCTTTTTCAGCTACCTTCTCTTTTTTATCGCTGTCTGTTTCAGCCGCGTCCTCTTCGTTATCAGTTGAGGTTGGCAGCTTTAACTCGTCTGGCAAAGAGATCTCAGGAATATTGCTCAATCCTTCTGAAACGTTACGGTACAGCCAATATCCGCCTCCTGCAAACACGCCCGCAACAAGCACCGTCATCAGGCCTAAAACAGAAAGACAGCCCAGTCCCTTTTTCTGAGCTTGTGGCTGATAGCTGGGTTGACTGCTCGGACGGTAGGCAGTCTCTTCTCTATATCCGGTTGGTATGGGTACGGCGACCGTTCTCTCTTCTGTCCCATATTTTGCAGCGGTTCTTGATGAATAGGCTGGTGCGGCAACCCGAGTAGGGACTTCTGAAGGGCTTAGAACTGGGCTAGAGGCTGCTCCGTTTGTTGGTTTTTGCGATCGCCCAAGCAGGCCTGATTTGCGGCCAGTCTTCTGTCCTTCTGTGAGCATGGTGAGCCAGCGCCCAACTGACTGCGGGCGACCTGGCAATTCAATATTCATCCCCTGATCAATTGCCAGTGCCATCGGCTCTTTCACATCGGGTCTGAGCTGTCTGATAGGCGTAAGTGGATTGCGATCGCGCAGCACCGCCGCCACCGGCACCTCAGCCGTCAGCAGCGTATACAAAGTCGCCGCTAAGCCATACACATCCGTCGCCGCCGACCGATGCGCCTTGGGTAAATACTGCTCAATCGGCGCGTACCCTTCCGAGACAATGCTCGTGTGCGTCTGCGTTGAGTTTTGCGTCAGCTCGCGAGCAATCCCAAAGTCAATCAGAATGGCTTCACCCGTCAGCTCATGAATCATGATGTTCTGCGGCTTCACATCCCGATGCAGCAGGCCTTTTGCATGCACCGCCTGTAGGGCAAGACCGATTTGGCTAATGTAGTCAACCGAGGCTTTTACAGGCAGCGGATTGCTAGGGAGAACAATGTCCGCAAGCGATCGCCCTGGAATGTAGTCCATCACCATGTAGGGCAAATCGTCTTCTATAAAAAAGTCGCTGACTCGCACTACGTTTGGGTGGCTGCACATCGCGAGCCGCCGCGCTTCGTCTTGAAACTGCCCTTGCAGGTCGCTTAGGTTAGGCGATCGCCAGTGCGACTCGTGCAGCGTCTTAATCACCACCACCTGATCCAAATAAGTCTGATGCGCCCGAAACGTCAGGCCAAAGCCCCCACGACCCAGCACAGCCTCTAGCTTGTACTTGCCCCCTTGCAGGCGTTTCCCAATCAAACTACTCATGGCTACCAGGCGCGCTGCCGACATAACAAAACCGCTCTTATTTTGTATCCTTATGCCTTCACATACAATCTGCCGTGTTCCAGTTTCGCTAGCATAAAGAGGTACAGCCGCCCTTCAACCCTTTATGACAGCTACCATTCCTGCAAAGCCCACCACCACACTCCGCCAAACCTGGGACAACGCCCAATTTTTCGCCAGCACCCGCGATCCCAAAATTGAAACCACGGTCGAGTCTCTTAAGGCTGACATCGCTGAAATAGCCGATGCCTGCAAACCCTTCACCGACCTCGTAGATACCGCCGAAACCATCGATCCTGCTGACTACACCGATCTCATCAACAAAATCCGCCCTATCTACCAGCAGCGCAAAGACATTCTCAAGCAGCTAGGCAACACAGGCACATTCATCTACACCGCTCTTAGCGTCGATACCCAAGACAACAGCGCCAACGCTTGGATGCCCATGCTGCAAAAGCTGAGCGCTGACCTAGAAGAAGGGACGAAGCCGCTCAACATTTTTATGGAGCGGGCCAGCGAAGACTTTATTACCGCACTCTTAGCTGATCCTGACTTAAACGAAATGGCGTTTTTACTGCGTCATGCGCGCAAGCAAAGAGACTTTTCACTCAGCGTTGCGGAAGAGCAGCTGATGACGGCTTTAGCCACCAATGGCCTACACACCTGGGGCAACCTTTACAGCGAATTAGCAGGCACGCTGAAGTGCGAAGTACAGGGCGAAACCATGGGCCTTGCGCAAGCTGCCAATTTACTGAGTCATCCTAGTGCTGATACGCGAAAAGCAGCTTGGGACGGCATTCACAGCGCCTGGGAAACTCAGCAAGCACCGGTAGCCGCAGGCCTCAATGCTATCAATGGCTGGCGACTGGAGGAAGCGAAAAAGCGTTCGACCAAAAGGCAGCTTCACTACCTCGACAAAAGCTGCCACCAAAGCCGAATTGAGAGAGCCACGCTGGATGCGCTGATGGAGACAACCTATCAAAATCGCGACATTGGGCACCGAGCACTGGCGGCAATGGCCAAAGCGCTGGGCCAAAAGCAGATGAATCCTTGGGATACGATGGCAGGTGCGCCTGTGGCTGCTGGTGGTGAAGAAAAGATTGCTTGGGAAGATGCGATCGCCTTAATCTCAAACGCCTTCAACAACCTCACCCCCGAAATGGGCGACTTCGCTGTGATGATGGCCGAAAAGGGCTGGATAGACGGCAAGCCCACCCCTAACCGAGCCACAGGTGCCTACTGCTCCGGCTTCTCCGACCCTAAAGAGCCGCGCATTTTTCTCACCTACGAAGGCACCATGAGCAACGTCATCACCCTCGCTCACGAGCTGGGTCACGCTTGGCACAACTGGGTAATGCGCGATCTTCCAAAAAGCAAATCTCGCTATCCAATGACGCTTGCAGAAACGGCTAGCATCTTTGCCGAAACGCTCGTGCGTGATGCGCTGATGCAGAAAGCAAAGACGCCCGCACAACAGATGGAAATTGCTTGGGAAGACGCCAGCAGCGCCGCTGTTTTTCTGCTGAACATTCCCGCTCGCTTTGAGTTTGAAAAGCGCCTAGTGGAAGCGAGGAAAGTAGGTGCGCAAAGGCCCGCGCAGCTTAGCAAAATGATGAGCGATAGCTGGCAGATGTGGTTTGAAGACAGCCTAAGTCAGTACGATGAGCTGTTCTGGGCTAGCAAGCTTCACTTCTCTATCTCTAGCTTGGGCTTCTACAACTATCCGTATCTCTTCGGCTATCTCTTTAGCCTAGGCATCTACGCGCAGCAGTCTCCATCCGGCGGTAGCGATTTCAACGAACGCTACACGAATCTGTTGCGCGACACTGGAACAATGACGGCAGAAGACTTGGTGCAGCAGCATCTTAAAAAGGACTTAACGCAGCCTCAGTTCTGGCAGGATAGTCTCGCAATTGTTGACAAGTCTGTTGCCAGGTTTGAGAAGCTAGTAGAGAAAGTGTAGGAAATAGCTGAAGGATTTCTTTTTCCACCAGAAATCCTTCAGTCGTTCTGCTATCCACGTTCTGTTATCTCACTTTTTGTTATTTCACTTCTTGTTATTTCACTTGGTGTACTGCTTAACCAAGCTTGCCGCTTCTTCTGGATTTCCTTGAGATGGAAAGATTAGAATACTCTTGATCTTTCTATTTCTTAGCAGCGCATCTAAACGGTGAAGCTGGTTTTCGGTGATAGAAACGCCCGAGT
>CAWDNC010000010.1:0-200076 GCA_963803535.1 uncultured cyanobacterium
ACACCTGGAAAAGTCATTCCGCTCGGCGTCGCCTTGCCCCAACTGCCCGATCGCAGCCTCTCACAACAAGCCGTCCGAAAGAGATTTAACATTCCTCCCGAGCGTCCCATTATTCTATTTATGTCTCGAATAGATCCTAAAAAAGGCTTCGACCTGCTGTTGCCTGCTCTAGAACAGCTGCACGAGCACAACAAACCCTTTCACTTTTTGCTATGCGGCGCAAATCCTCAAGATAGGGTTTATGAGACCAGCATTCGGAAGGCGATTCAATCATCTGCCTGGTCAAGCTGGGCGACGATTAGCGGTTTTGTGTCAGGTGAGCTAAAGGCTCAGCTCCTGAGCGCTGCCGATGTATTTGTGCTGCCTTCCTACTATGAGAACTTTGGAATTGCTGTGGCCGAGGCTATGGCGGCAAAGATACCTGTAGTAATTTCTGACCAGGTGCATATTTGGCCCGCCGTTCAAAAGAGCGAGTCTGGATGGGTGGTACAAACAGAGGTCGGCTCGCTGACAAACGCTTTAGCGGAGGCTTTGTCGCAGCCGGAGGTACGGCAGCAGCGAGGAGAGAATGCTCAGCGGTGCGCGGCAGAAAAATATAGCTGGGCGGCGATCGCACATCAAATGACCGACACCTACTATGAGCTTTTAACCACAAGCTAAGGAAGCTAGCGCTGTAGTATAAATCTCAGGCAACGCCGTTGTAGCACTGAGCAGAACTGAATGCGGTTTGGGTTTAGTCAGCATCGATCGTCTCCAAGCCCTCTGCCTGCCTGGCATTTGGCTTGGGGGGAAAATTTCGCAGGTCAAAATGCCGTGTGGAAAAGCGAGCAGTTCGCTGTTTTTCAGCCGCAGGCAGATCTAGAGACCGCCAGCTATTTTAGTCAGAGTGCTTCCGGACGTTTTGTTGTCGTTGGTGATGCGTGGCTGAGCAACCGTCAGCCTTTAAAGCAGATTTTAGATCAGCAGCTAGCAGGCGATCCACCTCAGGGCGATTTGCGGCTGATCGCTGAAGCTTGGGAAGTTTGGGGCGATGATACAGCCAGTAAGCTAATCGGTATGTTTGGCCTAGTCGTATGGGACTGCGCGCAGCAGGTTTTGACGCTAGCGCGCGATCGCATTGGTGCGCGTACGCTCTACTACACCGCTGAAGGCTCAACAGAAGACTCAACTCGGTGGATTGGGCCTAGCGTGCGATCGCTTTCCCCCTATCACAACAAATCGCTCGATCCAATCGCCCTGCGTGACTACCTTTGCTGCGCTTTTGTCCCGGGCGATCGCACCCTATGGCAGCAGGTCAAAGAACTCAGACCCGGCACCCTACTTTCCTTTCCCATGGAGCGTCACCATCCCTACTGGCAAATTCCAACAGGCCTTAATACTGAGGCCCAAACGGGGCTTTCGCTAACGCACAACGCTCAGCATCTACGCTCAGAACTCAATCAGGTCGTTCAAGAATATCTGCCTACATCGGAAGCTGTCGGCATTTTTCTATCCGGCGGATTAGACTCTAGCGGCATCACGGCCCTAGCAGCAAAGCTTCACAATGCACCCGTCCATACTTACTCCATTCACTTTGGCAAGGACACGCCTAACGAACTAGAATTTTCTAACCTGGTCGCTAGGCACTGTAAAACGCAACATCACGTTCTAGAAATCACGTTTCGCCAGATGTGGGAAACGCTGCCAGAAACCATGGCTTTGCTAGATGACCCGATTGGCGACCCGCTAACGGTGCCTAATTTGCTGCTGGGGCGACTAGCTAAAGGTAGTGTCAACGTAATTTTGAATGGGGAAGGTGGCGATCCTTGCTTTGGTGAACCAAAAAATCAGCCGATGCTGCTCTCTCAGCTATATGCTTCTGAAGCACGCTTTTCTAAAGATGGTCACGACAATAAGACTAATCAAAAGCTGTTGCAGTTTTACTTACGCTCGTTCCATAAATGCGCTGAAGATCTCTCTGAGCTGCTCATGCCCAATGTGTGGAACGCTGTCTATCAGCAGCCTTCCGTAAATTTAAGGGGGCCGATCATATTTTGACTAAGGTGAATAATTTAACTCAGGCGGTGGGGTTGCAGGGGCGATCGCCTCTGTTTGATCAGCGAATTGTTGCCCTTAGCATGAATATTCCACCTGAGCATAAGCTCTTGGGCGCGCAGGAAAAAGCAGTGCTCAAACGGGCGTTTGCCGATCTGCTACCTGACACAATTCTGAATCGCCCTAAAAGCGGCATGATGGTGCCCGTGCAGCTAGGCTTTTATAAGTATTGGCGGCGGCAGGCGAAAGGGCTGTTGCTGAATCGAAATGCGGCGATTGTACCCTATATCAATCAGTCTGTTATCCGCCAGTGGCTCAGCTACGAAGGCGATACCAGCTCCTTTGGTATTACTCAGCGAAAAGCCACCTTTTACCCCCCAGTTTGCATGCGCACTCATAGAAATACCCTGTAGCAACACTCTGATCAATCGCTGTGGTGTAAATGATTCAAGTTCTACAGTATTACCGGCTTCTAACCACGTTAGTTCCTCAGCAGATAAGCTTTGCTTCATACTGAGATATAAAAGAGCTGACTCAGCCGCGATCGCTTTATCGTTGTGAACAAAAGCACCCTGACTAGTTGTTAAAATCTGACGTGGCGATAGCCCCAAATCAACAATCGTGATAGCCGAATTGGGAAACCACTTTGGATCAGTACGAAGCTGAGTAGCTAAGGTTATGCCCTCAGGGCTACAGTCGTGAAAGGCATACACCGTTAGCGCCGGGTTGCGCCGCAGCATTTGCATGGTGGTGTCGAAAATGCGCTGGGGATAGCCCGATATGCTGAGAATTGCGCAGTTATTCTCAAAATGAAAGTTGTTGGCGATCAGCATTTGCGCGATCGCATCGTCCTGACAAATAACTGCCCGGTCAAAGCTGTAAGCCGTAATATCTGATCTAAAAAGGCTTTCATTATCGACTCGAAAAGATTCTGATTCTGTTGATCTTATCGGGAGAGGCCGTAACAGCTGCTCTATAGGCCCATTGGCCCTATCCCAACGATTCAGCCAATCATCTACCTGTGTTTTAGTGATTAAAAAACTATCAGAGCGGCCTGTGGTAGGCCGTTTTTGCACAGTACCTAGCACTACCGTTAATGAACCCACAGCGACCATTACTAGCCAGCTCGTCAGGGTCGTCGTCGAGTTCCAAAAGGCACCGACACCTGTAATTAACATACCTATAATCTGTAATTCAACAGCCTGTAGCCGACGAACCTGAGCGCTAGCGTTAGATGCACGGCTTAATTGGAGATACCTTCGATAATGGAAAAAGGAATGGGCGGCTACCCACCACAATAAGTAGAAAATCAACGGAGCATGATCTTCATGAATGTTGAACGGTGCTACAAAGGCGGTCTGTTGTAATAAGCCAGCAAATATCAGTATAGAAGCAAACGTAGGAAATAGCGCCCAAACAAACGGCTGAACAAACCCAAAAAGAACGTTTCCGCCCAATCTACCGTAGACTCTGCGTTTCAGGCGGCGGTCAAGAAAGTGATGGAACTGTTTTCGCGTAAAAGAAAGCGTATTGTTCGCGGTAATATCTTCAATTGCTTTTTTAAAAAAGCGATCTGTAAACTGAGGATGATCAACCGTTGCCATCGGTTCAAAGACAAAGCGATGACCGCACCGAGCGCATCGGCCACCCTGGGCCACCCTGGATTTTCGGTTGTTGTTAGCGTCACACGAAATACATTTCATTGTTTTTCCCTTAGAAGCTTAGAAGAAGCTTAGGATAGATGACGGGGAAGCTTAGGATTAATGACGGGGACTCACGCTTGCTTTTCAAAAATTTGATTCTCTATCAGTATCTGATAGCTCTCTCTGTGGCGAATTAACCGGTGACGTTCGCCTTCTACTAATACCTCAGCAGGCCGGGGCCGATGCAAAAAGTGAGAGGACATCGCATAACCATAGGCACCTACGTCTAAAACCTTCAGCACATCACCGGGCTGTAGCTTTGGTAGCAAACAGCCTTTTGCCAAATAGTCACGTGAGTAGGTTGTGTTGCCACAGACATCGGTGGCGTAGTGTTTATGTGCGTTAGCGGCAGCGCCCTGTTGAGAAGAATTTATTAATGTTTCAACTGTCCGATAGCCGCCGTGTACCGACGGCACCGATAAGTTTGCCACTGTTGTATCAACACCAACAATTTGTTTATCGCCCTGCCACTTAGTCGAAACAACCGTGGTGAGCAGTGTGGCACAGCCTGCGATCGCCGCCCGCCCCGGTTCAATCACTAGCTCAATATCAGGCACTTTCTTTAGCCGATCAGAAATTGCTTTGCCAAATGTGGGCCAGTCGAACGCAGCGCGCTTCAGAATATATTTTTCGCAGCTTCCTTTTAAAAATAGTTCGCCCGAGATCCCAAACGTCCAGAGGGCCAGCGGCAAATCACAGAAGGGCGATCGCACATTTAGCCCGCAGGCAAATCCTATATTCGTCGCTCGCAGGTGAATATTCTGAGCGCCCTTAAGCGCCACTGAAGCCCGTCGCATCTGATGCATAAAAGCAGACGTATGCGCCTCACCTAGCGCCGGAGCCACCCAATCTTCTGGCCGTATCGCCTGCACCCGGTCTGCTATCTCTGGCTGAAACGCCTGCCGCTCATATCCCCACAGTCGATGAAACGTCTGCATGTACTGACTCACCAGCGTTTGCTCAGCCGCCGGATGCACTTCTTGATAAAGCTTCGCTGCAATCAACGGCTTGTTCGTCCAACCCGCAAACAGCTGATCGCCCCCTTCTCCGTTAAAAATTACGCTGACATCCTGACTAGCCCTTTGCTTGAGCAGATAAAGCGGCACGCATACGCTATCTCCAAAGGGCATATCTAGCGCCTGAATCGCGGGCACCATCGCTTGCTTTATCCGCTCAGGCGTAGCGGCTACTTTCACCAGCGAAATACCCAAAAACTTGGCAACCTGCTCAGCATAAGGCACCTCCGACAGGCCATACTCACCCAAATCTAGCGTGTACGCTCGCACCTTTACGCCTGCTCTGACCAGCAACGCCGCCACTAATGAAGAATCCAGTCCGCCAGAGAGTAAAACACCCACCGGCTTATCGCTGGGCAAATCAGTAATGCGTGATGCAACTGCGGATGTGAGCAGCTGCTGAAGCTGAGCAATCGCAGCCGTTTCATCCGTCATTTGTGGTTTGTTTTCTGGCCATCGTGGGCGATCGCTCAAAAACGTTTTTAGCGGCGCATGATTCTCTCCTTTAAGTCTCGTATTACTGTCCATATGACCTATGTGCCAGGTTCTCTGCGTCCCTGCTGACAGCGCCCAAATAAGCTGTGCCGTATCGCCCCAGCCCCAGTAGCCTATCCACTGCTGGCCGCAGGCATGAGCGTAGGTAGCCACTTCACAGACGGCTGTTTCTGTCGTGGCGATCGCCCTCACTACTGCACCTCAAATGTGATGTCTTCTATGGGGCGATCGCCTAAGAACATCTTCACCGACCACGGCCCTACTGGTGCGCTAGTTCCTAGCGTATGGCGGCAATAGGTGTCCCATACCGGCGTGCTCACCAGCTGAGTTTTGTATGCATTCTGGTGAACGACCTGCCCGCTCGGATCTATCCAGCGACAAGAAAGCGATAGCGCCCTACCAATGGGTGCCTCGTCCAGCGTCACCCGATAAAACAGCACCTGCCCCTTTTGTCGAAAAACCGTCTGTAAGCTGTCGCCATCATCTTGAGTTAGGGTGATGCGATCGCGCTGTCCTACCACCCGATCTAGCTGCGATCACCGCTGCGCTTTACAAATAGATTCACGACGATGAATTTGCATCGTGGCCGCTTCCAACAGCTCCGGCGGCAAGTTCAGAGAGGCCAAAATCTCTCGAATCTGCTTAGTATCAACATTGTCTTGCTGCTGATCGTAGAGGCGCGAGACTTCTGCAATCACTTGCTCCAAATGCTGCTGGTCAAATCTGTCCATAAAAGCACGCGCGCTGGATTCACATGAAAGCTACAGGCTCACTATCCAACAATCCGCAGCCTTTTCACAGGGTGACAAGTTTGCCTCTACACTTAAACGTAGCGATCCTTTATACACACCTACCGAGTTCATGGCTGACCAGATCGATCTTTTTAGCGCTAGCGGCGTAGATGCCACCCCACCCCCAGCTGACTTCGACCCTGCCAAAATTCCCACCAGCGCCAAAATTCCGATTCCTACTGGAACCTACGATTCACTCGAACCGCTCGCCGCTCACTGCAACAGCTGCCAGCGCTGCGAGCTGGCCGAAACGCGCACTAATGTCGTTGTCAGTCGAGGCAATCCCAACGCCCCAATTATGATTATTGGCGAAGGCCCTGGCCAGCAAGAGGATGAGCAAGGCCTTCCCTTCGTCGGCAGATCCGGCCAGCTCCTCGAAAAAATCCTCGCCGCCGTCCGCCTAGACAGTGAAAAAGACACCTACATCTGCAATATCGTAAAATGTCGCCCGCCCGGTAACCGCAATCCATTGGCTCCAGAAGTCAGCGCCTGCAAGCCCTACATCCTCGAACAAATCCGTCTGGTCGATCCTAAAATTATCTTGCTCACTGGAGCCACTGCCGTTAAAGGCATTATCCCTAGCGAAAAGCGCGGCATCACCAAAATTCGCGGCACCTGGATTGAATGGGAAGGTCGCCAGTGTATGCCTATCCTCCACCCTGCCTACCTTTTGCGCAATCCTTCTCGCGATCCGGGCAAGCCCAAGTGGCTCATGTGGCAGGACATTCAAGCCGTTAAGGCCAAGCTAGACGAAATCCGCGCTGTGGCGTAGTTCACAAGGGACTAATCGCGCCTGCTCGACAGTCTCTTAGCCATAGCTGTACGGCTTGACCTACGCTGCCTTCACTGTTTTCACGTGGGGGCGTAGGCGATCGCACCGTCTCCACATCATCTACCGCCGAAAACATAAACGCCAGCCGCCACCCATCATAGGCCTGCGACAAAAACAGCCAGTGATACTCCTGCACTTCGTTCACGTTGAGCCCTGAGTACTGTCGAGATAGCGTTGTAAAAAACAGCTGAGTCAAAGGCCCACCGGATTCTGGCTCAGTCGTGAATGCGTACTCATTTAAATCCACTGGCTCTAGCTCAGGCCGACCCGCAATTAAAACGTAAGAAGGGCGATAGGGCTCACGACGCAGAAGGCTGCCAAGCTCTTGAACGTTCGGTTCGCTAGTTGGAATGGCCGCAACCGTTCGCTGAAGAACGCGGTTGGTGTAGTTGGGAATATCGCGAATGAGCAGTTCTGTGAGCGCTTCTGCGGTGGTTGGGCAGTCAGTGGGCGATCGCAGTGGATTATAGGGCCGAGGGTTCTCTATATCTGGAATCTCCACATCGTCAATCGGCAGATCTATCTCAGGCGCCTCGTTCTCTAAAACGCTCTCCTGCGCTGACAAAGCCGCCACCTGAACAGCCTCTGCTGAAGGGGGCATCGCGAACCCAGCTATTAGCCCCACCAATAGCGCAATGTTCCACTTCCTCACGCACTGATTTCCTCACAAATTTGATCGAAGGCCGCTGCCGGATTGTCAGCCTGCGTAATCGGTCTTCCAATCACTAGGTAATTAGCGCCTGCCTGCATGGCTTCGCGCGGCGTCATCGCTCGCTGCTGATCGCCCTTTTGCGCCCAGGTGGGCCGCACGCCCGGACACACTAGCCAAAAGTCATCATTACAGGCTGCTCTAAGCATGGTTGCTTCTTGTGGAGAACAAACGGCACCGCCTAATCCGCTGTTTTGGGCGAGCAGCGCCATCTTTTGCGCATAGGCGTTTACATCTAGCGGAATGTTTAGTTCGTCTGTGAGCGATCGCCCGTCAATACTCGTCAACAAAGTCACCGCAATTACCCTGGGCGGCGCGCATCCTATTGATTTAGCCCCTTCAACCGCAGCCGCCTGAGCTGCCTGAAGCGCAACGCTACCAGCACTTGCATGAACTGTCAGTAAGTCCACACCATAGCGCCCTGCTGCGCGGCAAGCGCCTGCCATCGTATTGGGAATATCGTGAATTTTCAGGTCTAGAAAGATGCGTTTATTGCGGCTTTTGAGCGCGTTAAGAATGCTGGGGCCGCTGCTAACGAATAGTTCTAGGCCCACTTTCCAGAAAGTGACTTGTGGGATGGCTTCGATGAGGGCGATCGCCTCACTTTCTCCCGGCACATCCAACGGCACAATAATCCGCTCAGCCACACTTTCCATACATCACCTCTTTAATGAACCAGCCGCACAAACTTCTTCTTCCCAACCTGCAACACTTTACCAGCTAGCTCATCTGGCCCCTCAAACGTCAAATTAGGATCGCCGACCTTCTCACCATCCAGCTTTACAGCCCCACCTTTAATATGCCGCCGCGCCTCACTACTGCTCGTACACAACGGCGTTGCCCCCAATAAATAGAACGCCTTCGCCGGAAACCCGACCTCAGCTAAAGAAAACTCTGCCACCGCTTCAGCCGCCTGCGCCTGCCCTGCAATCAACGTCAGCGCGTCTTGCTGCGCTTGCTCAGCTGCCTGCTCTCCGTGAAACTGCCCCGTCACCGTCAGTGCCAGCAGCTTTTGCTGGTCTCTAGGATTCTTTGGCAAGCTATCCAAAGGCAAATTCGTTAAATGCGTAAAGTAATCCACAATCACCGCATCCGCCGTCTTCTCCAGCTTGGAATACATCGACAGCGGATCTTCCTGCAAGCCCACATAGTTGCCCAAAGACTTCGACATCTTTTGAGATCCATCCGTCCCAATCAACAGCGGCAGCAGCATTCCAAACTGCGGACGCTGGCCAAAGTGCCGCTGCAAATCTCTTCCTACCGTCACATTAAACTTCTGATCCGTACCGCCTAGCTCTACATCCGACTCAAGCGCCACCGAGTCGTAACCCTGAAGCAGCGGATACAGAAACTCGTGCAAAAAGACCGGTGTGCCTTTCTCGTACCGGTTCGCGAAGCCCTCTTTAGCCAGCATCTGCCCTAGCGTCATCGTGCTCAGCAGCTCCAGCATTTTGCTCAAGTCAACGCCTGACAGCCACTCGGAGTTATAGCGAATCTCCAACCGTCCTGGTGTCTCAAAATCTAAAATAGGCCGCACCTGCTCTATATAAGTCTCAGCGTTTGCTTTCACCTCTTCTACACTCAGCTGCTTTCTCACTTCCGCACGGTCAGTCGGATCGCCAATTCGCGCCGTAAAATCTCCAATTAGCAGCACTGCCGTATGCCCTGCGTCCTGAAAAGCTCGCAGCTTACGAACCAAAATGCTGTGGCCAAGATGAATTTCTGAGCCAGTCGGATCAATCCCAAGCTTCACCCGCAGAGGCTTTTCACTTTGCTGCAATCTCACCAGCAAATTATCGTTCTCATCCGTTGAATCTAGCTGCGAAGGAAAAACCTCGCTCACGCCTCTATAGATATCAGCAAATTCTGCGGGAATCTCGGTAGGTAAAGAGGAAGAGATATCAGAAGCAGTACTAGCAGACATAGGAGCAAGCAAACCTAAAAAACAAAAGTGGCCAACGCACAAGGCTATGCCAGTGTAGCTTGTGCATTGGCAGATATTGAATCAAAATCACAGTACTTTCCGCAGCATCCGCGCGCTCAAAGGCAGCAGCAGGTCTGAGTAAAACTGCGGCTTTATACCTTTAATCACAGCAAATTTCACAAAATAGTTTGGAAAAGACTAGACATTAGCCAGAGATCATCTATATTGACGAGATAGCTGAAGTGTAATTTTTTTGTAGTAGCCTACAAGATACGCAGATCTCCTTTTCAAACGCTAATTCAAAAGCCAAAAGCCAAGTCGAGAAGCCCCTGCGTTAGAATCGGCCAGCAGTCCTCTCAAAAGCTCCCTTAAGTTAGGAAATATCGTCTCCCTGTGTCTTCTAATACTTATCGCAAAGTACGCCCTCGTCCTCGCAGAACAACGCGATCGCCTCAAGTTCTACGATACATCCAAGACGTTGGCCAAATTGGAGCAACCACCCTACTCACCGTTACCATGCTAGGTAGCTCAGTAGTCGCAGGTGGCCTAGTCGGCCTAGCCGTTAGCTTCCGCAATCTCCCTGATGTCCGGGTACTGCGCAACTATACCCCTTCAGAAACCAGCTACGTCTACGACATCAAAGGCACGCTGTTAGATAGCGTTCACGGTGAAGCCAACCGCGAAGTCGTTGATCTTAACGAAATTAGTCCCAACATCAAGCGCGCCGTCCTCGCCATTGAAGATAGCTACTACTACACCCATAGCGGCATCAACCCTAGTGGTATTGCCCGAGCCTTCCTTGCGAACTTCAGCGCAGGTCAAACCGTTCAAGGTGGCTCTACCGTCACTATGCAGCTGGTCAAGAACCTCTTTCTCTCTCCCGAGCGCACCATCAGCCGTAAGCTCGTCGAAGTCGTACTGGCCATGCGCATTGAGCAAATCTTTGAAAAAAACGAAATCTTTGAGCTGTATCTCAACCAGGTGTACTGGGGACACAACACCTATGGCGTAGAAACTGCCGCTCAAAGCTACTTCAACAAATCAGCCAAGGATCTTACTCTGGGCGAATCGGCCATGATGGCCGGTCTTATTCAGGCTCCTGAAAGCTTCAGCCCTTTCCTAGACTATGAAGAAGCAAAACTACGTCAAAGCATTGTGCTTAAGCGGATGCGCGATCTCAACTGGATCACCTCTGCCGAGCAGCAAGCCGCTAAGGCTCAACCCCTTCGTCTTGGGGAAATCACTTCCTTCCGCTCTAGCCAAGCGCCCTACGTGACCGAAGCCGTCATGCAGGAACTCACCGACCAGTTCGGTGAAGAGGCCATGTCAAAAGGCGGCATGCGCATTCAGACCACTATTGATCTGAACATGCAGCAAACCGCAGAAGATGTCGTGGCTGATAGCTACTATCGGTTCTTCGGCAGCGGTGCATATGCCGATCAGATGGCCTTGGTCGCCGTTGATCCGCGCACGCACTTCGTTAAAGCGCTCGTTGGCGGTGTCGATCACGAATCAAGTCAGTTCAACCGAGCCGTACAGTCCAGACGACAGCCGGGTTCAGCCTTTAAGCCTTTTGTCTACTACGCTGCTTTTGCATCAGGTAAGTTCACACCCAACAGCGTCATTAACGACGCTTCTGTGACCTATCCAGACGGATTCGGCTACTACACCCCTCAAAACTACGACAAGTCGTTCATGGGCAGCATTCCTTTGCGCAAAGCTCTAGAAACGTCTCGAAATATCCCTGCGGTTAAGCTGGGTCAATCTGTTGGCATCAATCGCGTGGTCGAAATCGCACGCACGCTCGGCATCAAGAGCCCCATGGACCCTGTTATTTCCCTACCGCTGGGCGCTGTTGACCTAACCCCATTAGAGCTAGCTGGAGCCTACGCCACTTTTGCCAACTACGGCTGGCACTCAGATCCAACGCTCATTATGCAGGTCACCGACAGCAGCGGCAACGTCATCTTAGACAACACGCCTAAGCCTCAGCTTGTCTTAGACCCCTGGGCCAGTGCTGCGCTTACCGATGTCCTTCGCGGCGTGATTTCTCAAGGTACCGCCACCAATGCTCAAATTGGTCGTCCTGCTGCGGGTAAGACAGGGACAACCGACTCACAACGCGACGTGTGGTTTGTAGGCTACGTGCCTCAGCTCGCGACGGCCGTATGGGTTGGTAATGACGACTACCGTCCGCTCGGTAGAGGCGCAACGGGCGGCGGCTATGCAGCACCCGTTTGGCGCAACTTTATGATTGCAGCTCTACGCGATGAGCCGGTTGAAGACTTCCGCTCACCGGGCGAATTTATTCGTCCGTAGTCACCGGGCTTCGACTCCGCTCAGCCCTCGGAAGCAGCCTCGAAGCTCATTCTTCTCCAACTTCCGACTTCATCCGCTCCAGGGTCTGGTGCATCTGATCGAACATTTGTTGGGGGTTAGTGCCAAACTGGCTCAGCTGTGTCTTGAGCTGTTCCATCGTCATCTTCGCCATGAAATCTTCAGATAGCTCAAAGCGCTTCATAAAAATTTTGTAGCGCTCCATCACCGACTCCATTTGTTCAATAAAGATCTTCTTGCCTTTTTGATCAAACTTGCCATAATTGCCGCCTAGCTGCATCAAGGACTGATAGTCCTGAAAGAGCTGTGTCGCTTCTTGCTGTACTAGGTCTGAATCAAACATTCCCATGATTATCACCACTTCACGAGGGCACGCATATTGCCGCATCATAGTCAGCCTAGCTGTATGCGCGTACTTTTAATTTATAGCTATAGCGTAAAAGGTTAGAGCAAGCACGCCAAGGTGGATATCCTCACTCAGTTTGTTAGTTAAATGCTAGCGGTTGAGCAGTTTCCCTAACCATTGCCTTTTAGGAATGACTTCAGAAGCAGTGGGTGTAGGTTTTACGCTGTCGTCTGCCGACATACCAAGTAGCTTGCTATATTTCAGCGCAACCTTATGACCAGGTTTTAGCTTCAGCGCCTGACGAAAATAAGTTTTAGCCATGCCAGACATATTTTGCTTGTAGTAGGCTTGGCCAATCATTGAGTGAATTTCTGGATTTTGTGGAGAAATCTTCAGCGCCTCGCGCAGCTCCTGCACAGCCATCTCATAGTTTTGCTGCGTTAGGTACGTCTTTGCTCTTGCAGTGTGCTTCTGCGCGTAATTAATCTCAGGTTTTACCGGGACAGCGAGGGTTCCGTTTGCAGCTGACGCGCTATCAGACGGGGCAATGGTAGGGGCAGGCACTGCGGCTGTAGGGGTCACTACTGCCGACATTAGCCCAGCTCGCTTGGGTCGAATCACCAAATTTTCTAGCTTACGACTTAGGAAGATTAAGTTGAGCTGGCTGATTTCTAAGGAATAAGTATGCAGCTCGTGTAATGACTGAAACTGGCTCTCTGCTAGCCAGGTCAGTGACTGCTCATAGAAAATATCAACGCCATCGTCAGCAACGTCTATGAGCTGCTGAGCGCTTTGAAACGTTGGCACCAGTTTTTCAGTTCTCACCAGGCGCCTTACTTTGAATCGAACGGTCGCTAGTGATTCTTGCCGACCATTTTCATGTTTGAGCTTTTGGTAAGACGGGTTTACAATACGCGCTATCACCTGAGCAGCGATCGCCTGAGCCATTCCTTTAGCCGCCTGACCGCTCGCTAGCGCATCTGGATGTAGCCGTTTGGCAATCTGCCGGTAGCGCTTCGCAATTCGCTTTTCATCAGCACTTACCGAGACCCCAATCAGGGCAAACGGATCAACCTCAACCAGGTTTATTAATTCAGTAAAAAGTTCGGCTTCTGACATGCAAAAAAGCAGCCCTACTAATCAAGATCGCGATGCACTACGATTACCTCTAAAATGCCCAGTCCTCTGGCCTAAATGGCTATTATGTTTTAATGTCCTCTCCTGCTCAAGTGCCCGCTGCTCAGCGTAAAATTGCGATCGCACTCGCCTTCGCAGGAGCGCTACCAACGCCGCTTCCGCTCGCTTGGCTCCACAAGTTTTACCTCAAGCAGTATCTATGGGGCATCGCCTACTTAGTGCTTGCACCTACGCTGCTACCGCAAGTCGCATGCTCTCTAGAGGGCGTTTGGTATCTGATGCAAAGCGATGATGAATTTAAGGCGCGTTTTCCTAACGCTGGATTACCTGCTGCGCTATCTCATACGTCTGATCAGATGACAACAGCCGCAACAGCGGCAGAAAAATCTACATCGGCTCAAGCCGCTAGTCAGGTGGCTGCTGCCCTCAGAGATTTAGAACAGCTTCGGCAGGAAGGACTCATGACTGAGTACGAATTTGAGCAAAAACGTCGTAAGCTGCTCGAGCAGATGTGAGAAGCACTATGCTTAGGAAGTGGTTAGCTAAAGCTCGCATTCATCCATTGCAGAAGCGGTTGCAGCAAGAACCTTACTATCGCTTTCAGTCTTTTGAAGAACTACACCTTGCTGTTAGCTGGGGGCTGCGTATCGACGCAAATACGGCCTCTGTAGATGACTGGTTAAGACTGCCAGGAATTTCAATTCACCAGGCTAGGTCACTTGCTAAGCTGACAGAAGGCGGCGTTGCGTTTAACTGCTTAGAGGACGTTGCAGCGGCTTTATGCGTCCCACTTCAACACATTCAGCCTTGGAACGAAGCCGTTCAGTTTTCATACTACAGCCCGGAAAATCGTCTTGAACCGATGGCGGTTGATGCTAACACAGCAACTATCGAGCAGCTGACAACCATTCCAAGCGTAGATACTTTTTTAGGACGCGCTATCATTTACTACCGAAAAGACGGTCTCTACGATAACCTTGCAGACCTTCAGCAGCGCTTAAGGCTGACGACCGCTGCTACCGCAGAGCTTCTGTACTATCTCAAATTTTAAACTCGCCCTATTTTTTCTAAAGGCCAAAAGCGAAACGCAGCTCTACCAATTGCGTTCTGGACAGGCAAAAATCCCCATACGTGAGAGTCATTACTATCGTTGCGATTGTCTCCCATCATAAATAAACTGCCTGCCGGTACCTGTAGTAGCGGCATTTCGTAGTCAGGCGCTTCTAGAATGTAGGGCTCATTGAGCGGCTGACCGTCGATAAAAACCTTGCCCTGATCGACTTGAACCGTTTGTCCGGGTAAACCAATTACTCGCTTGATAAAGGCTTGGCTCGCTGAATATCCATACTCTTGTAGCTGAGGCGGTGGCTCGAAGACAACGATGTCACCCTTTTGAGGGGAGCGCAGGCGATAGGATACTTTCTCGACGAGTAGGCGATCGCCTACTGCCAAAGTCGGCACCATCGAAGGCGACGGGATAAAGCGCGGTTCGGCAATAAAAAAGCGAACAAATAGCGCGATCGCTAGCGCAACCGTTACCAACTTAGCGTTATCGAGAAAAAGCGTTTGCCAAATACCTTTTGAATCGCCTTTGCTTTTACCGTCTTCTAACGTATCGTTCGCTTTTGATTTTTCAGCTGCCATCTCGCCTTTAAGTCCTATTGCAAGTGCTCCTCCTAGATACAAAAGAGAGCGTCATAGTGACCATATCATTCTTCCGAAGCGCTTAATCTATGTTGGGCTTTGATCGCAGCTTGGGCGTTGCGCCTTAGCATCGTTGGTTTAATTCGCCGCAATGCTGATGCAGGAAAGCGGTCGTTCCAATCTTCCTCGCTGATTTCAGCAATCTCAGCCAGCGTCGGTGCTACGTTGTCAGAATAAGGCTGAAAAGCCTCTACGTCGGTTTCTTTAGCAAACCGCTGATTCCAGGGACATACGTCCTGGCAGATATCGCAGCCTGCGACCCAGTTGTTTAAGTTGTTTGCGATCGCCTCTGGCAAAACCTCCGCGCGATTCTCAATCGTATGGTAGGCAATGCAGCGATTAGCATCGACCACCCCGGGCGCACGAATTGCCTCCGTAGGACAAGCTGAGATGCAGCGAGCACAGCTGCCGCAATGGGCCGTATGTGGCTGATCCGCCTGTAATGCAACGTTGGTGATAACTTCGCCTAAGAAAACCCAGGAGCCATAGCGCCGAGTGATTACGTTGCCATTTTTAGCAATCCAGCCGAGACCCGCCTGCTGTGCCCAAAACTTATCCTGCACAGGCCCGGTATCGGCATACAGGCGAGCCTCTACGCCAGAGCCTTGATCTTGCAGCCAAGCGGCTAGCTGCTTCAGCTTTTTCGTCAGGACTCGGTGATAGTCGCGTCCCCATCCGTAGCGTGAAATTTTTGCATAGCTAGCCCCTTCGGGCCTTTGATGATCGGTGTAGTAGTTTAGCGCTATGCAAATAATGGACTGGGCCGAGGGCATTACCCGTCGAATATCTTTGCGGCGATCGCTCTCCATCCAGCCCATATCTGCCTGAAATCCCTGAGCCAGCCAGCTGTCCAAAGTCGCCTGTGCAGACTTCTCAGCAGCAGACGGCTGCGGATCAATCGCGGCAATCCCAACCTGATGAAAGCCAAGGGCGATCGCCTTCGCTTTCACCTGTTCACTATCCATGCCATCTACCTTTCATCTAAAAAGCCAGACGCTAGAGGCGGCAGCTCCCGACGCATGACGACCCGCTTTTCACGGGCAAATCCATAGCGGGCCTCATGGTCTACAATCGCATGGATCTCCTGCGACCATGCTGCCTTGGGCAACCCCTCAAATCCTGCATGCCGATAAAAGGGAATATTCCAAGGCACTTTGCGAAACGTAGTGAGTAAGACTTCTCTAAAACCGCGATCACGAGCACCGCAGCAGCAGGCCTCTATCAGCGCCGAACCGATGCCTCTTCGACCATAATCTGGATGGACATCTAGCTCTACGACAAAGCAGCTCTCCAGCAAAAACTTAACCACAATAAATCCGACCGGTTTCTCAAGCTGACCTTCTTCAGTAGTAGCGACCCATAGCCGACTGTCTAACTGCGCATTCAGCAAAAAACTTTGAGAAACCAGTCCTTCTAAAATATCTGCTGAGATCTGCAACCATTCTAAATATGGCAAGAACTGCTGAGCCGTTGCCGTCTCTATCTCCGGCAAGCTGGCGATGTCCTTCTCTTTTGCCAAGCGAATCGTGTAATCCATAGGCGATCGCATTACTCGGTAGCCGTGCATCTTCTTTCACAGCATCTACACACAGAAGCAATACTATAGCGCCAAACGCTATGTGCGACAGCTCAATCTTACAAAGTAACAGCAGCCATTGAGCTTACTGCCACCGGCTGACTTTCCTGAATGTTCACAGGTAGCTCTAGTACGAACCTACACCCCTTCCCCGGAGCCGAAACACATTCAATTCGTCCGTGGTGCTTATCAACTACAATCTGACGGCTAATTGAAAGGCCAAGCCCTGTTCCTTTACCCATTGGCTTCGTTGTAAACAATGGCTCAAACAAGCGCTGCTTGATAATTTCCGTGAGTCCTGGCCCGTTATCTGCTATTTCAACAGCAACCCAACCCTCATCTACACGCTTAGTCTCAATCAAAATTTCAGGTGCATCAACTCCTTCCAACGCATCCATCGCATTGGCCAAAATGTTCATAAACACCTGATTAATGGAGGACGGAAAACAGCACACCTCAGGAAGTTGGCCGTACCGCTTCACAATTGAAATTTCTGGACGATGGCCTAAAGACTTTATTCGATGGCCTAAAATGACGAGCGTACTATCTAACCCCTCATGCAGATCAACCGCCACTTTCTTATCGGTATCCACTCGAGAAAAATTACGCAAAGAGGTAGAGATATGACCAATCCGCTCCGTGCTCAACCGCATAGAATCTAGCAGCTTCGGCAGATCCTGCACAGCAAACTCAATGTCTCGCTCCTGTAGTAAGTTGCGAATTTCTGGAACAGGCTCGCTGTAGTGCTGCTGGTAAAGACTGAGTACCTCTGCCAAATCTCGAATATACTCGTGCGCAGGTTCAATATTATTCGCGATGCAGGCCATTGGATTGTTGATCTCATGTGCAACACCTGCAATCAGTTGGCCCAGCGTGGCCAGCTTTTCCTGCTGTACAAGCTGTACCTGAGCGTTCCTGAGCTCACTTGTGCGTTCTTCAACCCGCTGCTCCAGCTGCTCAGTCAGCTGCTTTAGCTGAAGATGAACTTTAACTCTAGCAAGCACCTCGTCCTGCTCAAAAGGCTTGGCAATGTAGTCCACTGCCCCTAAAGACAACCCCTTCACTCGGCTAGCCTTATCAGAAAGTGCCGTCATAAAGATGATAGGAATATCGCGAGTGTTCTCATCAGCTTTGAGCCGCCGGCAGGTTTCAAACCCGTCCATAATAGGCATTTGAACGTCTAGCAAAATTAAAGAGGGCTGTTCGCGTTCAATTTGCGCTAGTGCGCCCACCCCATCATTCGCAATCCGAATAGCTAACCCAGCTTGGCGGAGTGTCTGCGCCAGCACAGAAATATTAGTGGGAGTATCATCCACAATCAAAACAAACTCAGAAGACTGCACGCTGGCTGCCATCATCTCAAAATCCAAATCGAATTTTATACGCCTTTCAAGAGGATCAACACTCTCTTGACTAGAGTCCCCAAAAAACGGGTATTACAACTCATGGCAATACTGTTTGATAAAGTCTTGAATCGGCGGAATTTCAAAATTGTCGGCTAAGTCTGCAAGATGACGACAGAAGGGTTCTAGATTCGGCTGTGCGATCGCCAGTGCTTTTGCCTCATCAGCTAAGCCAAAAATATCCCCGCTGCTTGCTAGCGTGTAGAAGTGTCGTAGCGTTTGCTCGGACGGTGGCGTCAACCTCACAGTCTCTTGCGAAGAAGCACTCTCTGGATATCTATTCGGTTTTTCATACTTCCAGGTTATGTCAAGATGTTTCTCAATTGCTGAAAACAGCTCTGCGGCCTGCACAGGCTTGGGAATAAAATCATTGCCGCCTGCCTGAGTACTTTTATACTGTGACGCTAACGATACGCTTGCAGAGGAAACTAGAACGCTCGTATGTTTGAACTTAGGAACCTGACGGAAATGCTCTAAAAATTTCAGTCCGTCCATTACCGGCATTGCTAGATCTGTAATGACCAGATCAGGATTAGAGTCAGTAGCCTTAGCTAGCCCCACTTTGCCATTCTCAGCTTCAATCACGTCAAAGCCCAGAGGCTCAAGCAAGTGAGTCAATATGGAACGATTCTCCCAGCCGTCATCTATAACTAGAATCGTTTTACGATCTCCCTTATAGCCCGTAACTTTGCCATCTAAATGCGGCTGCAATTGCTCTGTGCAGTTATTATCTTCCGGCAGCTCTACATCAAACCAAAATGTGCTGCCTTTACCTGGCTCACTGATAGCCTGTAGCTCTCCACCCATCAAAGACACGATGTTTTGACTAATAGAGAGGCCTAGTCCTGTACCTTCACCTTGCTTCTTGACGCTGCCTACTTGCTCAAAAGGATTAAAAACTTTTTTTAGCTGCTCCGGTGTCATTCCTACGCCCGTATCAGAGACCTGAAACCGAAACAGCCTGAGCACAGACGTCCTTTTTTTTGCTGAACTGCTAGCGGTTTCAGGTGCAGCTGGCTGAGATTTGACGACCAGTGAAACTTTACCGGCATCCGTAAATTTAATGGCGTTACCCAAAAGATTAAGAAGGACTTGTCGCAGTCGCTTTTCATCGGCAACAATGCCTCTAGGCAAGTCTGGCTCAAGCAGTAATTCAAACTCAACTGCCTTGTCTTCAGCACGAATTCGACACATTTCGCCAACGCTGTGCAGAAACGAAATAAAGTGGAATTCGCCAGGGTGAAGCTCCATCTTTCTAGCTTCTATCTTAGAAAGATCAAGAATATCATTGATCAAATTTAGTAGATGGGAGCCGCACTGGTCTATGACGCTCACGCCTTTGAGTTCTTTTTCTGTGAGGCTGCCAGACCGCCGTAAAATTTGGGCATAGCCCAGTATGCCGTTGAGCGGCGTCCTCAGTTCATGGCTCATATTGGCCAAAAATTCGCTTTTAGCCCGGTTGGCGTTGTCGGCTACTTCTTTAGCCGTTTCTAGTTCAGTCGTTCGCTCAACCACGCGCTGCTCTAGCACAACGAATGAGCTTTGTAGCTGCTTCACCATACTCTTAAACGAATGCGCTAGTCGGCCCACTTCATCAGTACGCTGATCGTCTAGCTGCACATTAAAGTTACCTTCTGCAACATGGTCGCTTGCTTTAATTAGCTCATTAAGTGGCTGTGCTACTTTCTTATTTAGCACAGAAAACAGCAGCAGTACCTCACAAGCAAACGCGGCGAGCCCAGCTAGCAGCACAAATCTAGCGCTCTCTATTGCCGATCCAGACAGCAGCGACTTGGGATAGACAGTGACAAAGTACCAGTCTGGGCCATGAATTCTAGTCACCGCCAAAAAGTCATTGGTCTGTCTGTTGAAGGTCACAATGTCTTGATCAGCCACCGCTGCTTTAACAAGATTGAACGTATTTTTTAAATCGAATTCGTTGACATCGGCTACTCCCAAATAGCCATCTTCTGCTTTAATCCTCTCCATTAGTTCAGGATGGGCAATCAGGCGGCCATCCTTCCTAAAGATGATGTTGTGAGTTCCTTCTAGGCTGTCGTTGAGCGTGCGTTCAACGAGGTCATTGAGCAGAATGTCGCTGCCGATGGTAACAATGTGCTCCCCCTTATAGTCAACTGGGGTGGCAGCGCTCACCATGTAAAAGTCTGAGCCGACATCGTAGTATGAGCCTGTCCAAGCGGTCTCTCGGGTGATGTTGTTGGTTGTGTTAGCCGTGTATGACCACTCCTCTCCGCTAAAGTCTAAGTCGGGTGAAATGTCTGCTCCCCAAGGTTCTTCTGGCCAATAGATGACCATGACGTTTTTGGGCGTAGACACATAGAGATCAGGAAAACGATTGCGCCAAGCTGGGCCGTAGGTCATCACCATATCCGCAGCTAGGCTGGTAGTCAGTCTTAGCTTGGCGTCTAAAGATTTTGTTTCTTCAACCCCAATGACGCCTGTTATGCCAATATGCGCATCTGGGCCGACTGCATTGGGATTTTTGAACAAATCAGGCCTGATGCGCATCGTGCCGTCATCAGCATCAGAAAAGATATCGATAAACTCGAACCAGGGATCTTGACCTTCTGACGCGGCAAAACGCTCTAAGAACTCTTTTTTAAACGTTGTATGGTTGTCTTCAGCCAGTAGGAATAAGTTGCTTTCTTTTTGGCCTCTTTCAACAATATACTTCTCTAGCTGTTCTTTCACCTGAAGCTCAAGGTTAGAGATAAAGTGCAGATAGCTAATAAGTGCTGAGACGCCAACGACCCCAATGATTCTGACGGTCATTGTGGCTAGCGCTTCTCTGGCAAGAGAGCCTTGATACCTGTTGAAATTTTGCGCCTGGCTATGATCTGAGGGTGAGCGATCGCGCCCTTTACCGACGACTTGTAAAACCAGCTGCTTCGCCTTTTTTGACAACATAGGCCAATGAGTCTTAAATCAATATACGCCTGCTCATCATGCCCCTCCCCCTACGACAGATACCTTTGAAAAGACGGCAACTACACGGCTACTGAACCGTTAAGCGCCTGCTACGGGCCGACGAATAAATGTATTGAAGGTATCAGACTTCTGAAAAGCATCTGAATAGGTGCTGCCAATGGGCGTTGCCATTTCTTGAGGAAGCCCTGACAGTAAAAATCGACGAATCAACTGCTGCTGATGCACAACGCGTGACTCTAGATAGTTAATCGGCCCTGGCGTAAACTGGTGGACATCGGCAGCATCTCTACGAATGCTGACGTAGCCTTGCTGCACCGACTCTGCAAGCATTTTATCTTCAGCAAACAGCTCGTCGTACCATTTTCTAATCAAATCAACAGACTCTAGATGACGAGGAAGGCCATAGACTTCTGCATGCATTCTGCAATGGTGTGTTGAAATAGCATCAATTCGCTCCACATAGAGCGTGCCATCGGGCAAGGCATAAACGTGCAGGTTAGGAAAGATGCCGAATGTCACGAATCGCGAGCGGAAAGGCGCTTCTAAGGCCTCCCAAATGACGTTATCTGCTTTCCACGAAGGCGTAATCGGCGTTACAAGCGCGTTGATATAGTCCTCAAAAACATACTGATAGTTTTTGATTTGCCCTTGAATGTCTTTTAGCGTGTCCTTGTGAGCGATATTAACGTGGTAATCGCACAGCCCGTTGTCGTGAAACGTCTTCCAGTTGCACTTTAGGTCGTAGTTATCACTAAAAAGAAGCTGAAGTGAGTCCATAGGGAAGCCTGCCATTAATTCGGTTGCTTTTCCTAAAAACTGAGAGAGAGACGGCACGTTTTGACTGAGCGAAACGAACATCAAAGGCCCCCAAGTCTCTAATCGCACCTGCTTAAGCGACAGCTTCTCTAAGTCTACGCCACTAGCAAATCGAGCCTTTTCAGGAAGGCCTTTTAGCTGGCCTTCGGTATCAAACGTCCAGCCGTGATAAGGGCACACCAGGCAGTTCACTGATGCTGGTGCAGACGTATTACGCAGCGCAGACCCTCTGTGAGAACAGGCGTTGTGAAATGCAGCTAACTTGCCCTGCTTAGAACGCATGATGAGGATGCTACGCCCTGCAATCTCAACGGCCATTACAGCGCCCGGTTCGCTGAGCTTAGAAGTATGGCCTGCGTATAGCCATGTTTTACTGAAAATGTTTTGCTGCTCTAGCTGCTCTAGATCTACGTTGGTATAAAAAGTAGGATCTAAGAAAGTGAGCGGCTGCTCGCAAAGCACGCGCTTTAGCGTCTGTTGTAAGGAAGAAACTGTCATTATTATTAGAGAATCCGTGATTTTGCTAGCGTTTAAGCTTAAAATTCCCGTCTTTCTCAATCAATCTCTGACGCTAAGTTCCGTAATTCTTCTTAGAATTTAAAACGTAAAAAATACTGATGTCTGACTATTGCTGTTGAATATCGCGTGACAGCTGTTGAGCTGAGTGCCGAATCCGCTCAAACTGAGTCACTAGGGGAAGAAGGCTGCTGCGCTCTTGATCTACATAGGTATATAGGTCAGCGAAGCTGCGATCAATCTCTTCATAGATAACGCTAAGTTTGGCATTGAGCTGTTCTGAAACGGTTGACTCGAACCGCGCTTTGTTACGATCGAGTTCGTCGTCTAGCTTTTGGATAAGCCGTCGCCGCTTGATAACGAGAACTCCACCAGCAAGTAAAACGCCGACGCCTAAAAAGACCGTACCGATAATATCGATAATTGCGATTTCAGTAATTGTTGTGATGACGCCTCCTAGCACGGCGAGTAGGCCGCCGCCTGCAACTTTAGGGCCTACGCTGTCAGCTGTATTTGCGAGGCAATCGATAAAGGTCTCATCGTTGAGCAAATTCGCAATTTTACTTTTAACGCCTTCTATCACTTCATATCGATATTCAACAATTGGTAGCGATATTTCTGTGTTTCTAAGACTGTCGTTTTGAAGGGTACTTAGCTCAGCGAGCAGCTGCCGAATAAGGAGTTGGATGCCGTCTAAAAATAGCTTGGCACCTTCTTTTGAGGTTTCATCTAAAGTAGCTTCTAGTTCACTTTGAGCGCGAGTTTTTAGATCGCTAATCCAGGTTTCTATGCGCTGCTTGCGGCTAAATACGGATAGAAAAGAACGTTTGGCGAGCACGTAAATAGAGAGACCCTGCCTAAAGTCGTCTTTGATTTGATAGACAATGCGCTCGTACTGGGCCATGAGCCGATCAACTAATGAGTCTATTTCATAGCGCGATCGCTCTCGCCCTTGCCCCAAACGCTGCTGAATTTTTTCAACAACCGCCTCATCTGTCTGTAGCTGCTGCTTGATCAAGGTCATATCGTGACCCAGGCGATTGGTAATCTGCTCTATTGCACTTACGTTAGAGGCAAGCTTAAGCTGGTAGCCCTTGCCGCCTGTAACTGTATCGCGAACAAATTCTTGAATAGACGAAAAACCGCCATCCTCGCCATTGATAGCTTGCCTAGCAGAGGTTGCGAAAACATGTGGAGATTCAATTTTTCGCTGCTCGGCTTCTTGATGAATATAGTCGAGAGAAGTCTGAAGCTCTCGCTCATCAGCCAGATCTGCTTGCTGAAGCACAAAAATGACCGGCTTTTTCCATTCGCGATGAGCGAAGTCTACTAAAGACCAGGCTGTGTTGGTGTAAGGGTTTTTAGAAAAGAAGACAAATACGACTAAATCGCTGTTTGGAATGAATTCTTTGGTGATGTCTTCGTGCTGCTGAAAAGGGCTGTTGGTTCCAGGCGTGTCAACAATCGCAATTTGCTGGAGAATAGGCACCGGACGACCAATTTCTCTAAGCTCGCCTGGTTTAGTTTCACGGCTGTAACCATCTCCTTCGGTATGCACGATCTTGGCGACCATATTAGTGCGCGGATCTGCACCGACTTCGCAAATTTCACCGCTGCCTAACAGGGCGTTTATGAAGCTACTTTTACCGGCTTTTACTTCTCCAATCACTACGAACAGAAAAGGCTGGCTGATATTCTCCTGTAGGTTTTGAATGGTCTTTGTCAAAGCGGCGTTATCAATCGCCTGGGCAAAGTCTTCTAGCTCGGCGAGGAGACTGGCGATCGCGAGCTTTTGCTGCTGTAGCTTGGGATCGACAATGGCGCTATTCATATGCTCGGCCTCACACAAAAAATGAAGGAAGCAACCGCCGCTTCTCTAAGTATGTGAATCATACCGAACCGCGAGCACGTCTTTTATCGACGCGTGCAGGATTTTCCTTACAGCAGACCTGCGGCCCGAGCGGCCAAGTCCGAACGTTCGCCCTGATAGAGCGTTATGTGGCCTGCTAACGGCTCGTTGCGAAAGCGCTCTATTACATAGGTGAGTCCATTGCTTGCCGCATCAACGTAGGGATTGTCAATTTGGGCAGTGTCGCCTGTGAGGACTATTTTGGTGCCTTCGCCTGCGCGCGTGAGAATAGTTTTTACTTCATGAGGCGTTAGGTTTTGCGCTTCGTCGATAACAAAAAATTGCTTGGGAATGGTGCGCCCGCGAATGTAGGTCAGGGCTTCAATTTGAAGTAGGCCTAAATCCATGAGTTCTTCATGGCCGCGTCGCCAGTGCTCTGGCTTGTCGGCACCATCTTGTGTGTTAAAGATTAAATCAAAGTTGTCGTACAGCGGCTGCATCCAGGGCGTGAGCTTTTCGGTCATATCGCCGGGTAGGTAGCCGATGTCTTTGCCCATAGGGACGACAGGGCGGGAAATGAGCAGGCGGGTGTAGCGCCTTTCTTCGGTCACTTTTTGCAGGCCAGCTGCGATCGCCAATAGCGTTTTACCCGTACCGGCTTTGCCGACCAGCGTCACCAGCGGAACGGCATCATCCAGCAGTAGTGCCAGGGCAAAGCGCTGCTCCCGGTTGCGAGCCCGCATACGCGATACGCCGTTATAGGGCATCTTTGGCAGCGGCACCAGCTGTCCACTGGCGTTCAAAATAGCAAGCGCCGTATGATTTGGGTTGTTAACATCTACCAGCGTTAGCGCCTGATTGGGCGAAAACTTATCGCTTAGGTGAGACAGATCGGCCACTTCATTAGATTGAAACACCGCTGACATTTGCTCAGCGCTCACCAGTACCTCGCCAATGCCTGTGTAGAGGTCGTCAACATCTATTTTGTCGGTTTCGTAATCTTCAGCCGTTAGCCCTAACGTATCGGCCTTGATGCGCATGTTGGTGTCTTTACTCACCATTACGACTGGGCGATCGCATTGGTGCTTTACTTCTAGTGCAACCGCCAGGATGGCATTGTCACCGCCGTCACCGCAGCCACCGCTATAAAGTTCTGCCGGTAAATTATCTAAGGTTTCACGGCGGCATAGTGCTACCCGCAGCTTGCCACCATTTTTTTCTAAGGGAATACCTTCAATCAGGCTCCCCTTTTGTCGCAGCGAGTCCAGCATCCGTGAGGTCTGCCTTGCATTTCGGCCGGTTTCCTCTGGTCGCTTTTTAAAGCGGTCTAGCTCTTCGATGACCGTAATCGGCAGCACTACGTCGTTGTCTTCAAACCGCAGCAGTGCATTGGGATCATGCAGCAATACGTTGGTATCAAGGACGTAGGTTTTCTTCATATGTTTTGATAGGGGACTCGCTAGAGTGTGTTTGCCTGTGTAAAGTTACTGTAGCAAACTTGCTTTAGCTAGTCGGTCGCATCTTGCTCTGGAACGGGATCATAACCACCGGGATGAAAAGGATGACACCGAGTAATACGCCTTGCTGCTAGCCAGCTGCCCTGAAGCGGGCCGAATCGCTCAATCGCTTCAATGGCGTAGCAAGAGCAGGTTGGCTCAAACCGGCAGACCGGTGGAAATAAAGGTGAGATTAGCTGGCGATACCCTTTTAAGAGCAGTATCAAAATAACCTTCATACGCTCGCAACATCAGCAAAGTACACCCTATAAATCTAGCAGTAATTCTCAGCACTCCCAGTTCGGCCTTGCCCAGCTGTAAGTTTCGCTCAGGGTGCTTAAGTCTGGCGGTGGTAGCTCGGCGACAAGTTCGTCGAACCGACCTGATTCAATAGCCGTTGCTAGCATCTGCATCAAGTCGCTATAGACCAACTGTGTTTTTGAATGTTCTGAACCTAGCTGCTGACGGAGAATAGTCAAAGCTTGCTGAAAGAGGGGCTCGGCTTTTCCGTACAGTCGCAGGTGGCGATAGGTATCGGCTAGATGATGTAAATTGATGCCGATTTTGAGATGATGGCTAGTCAGTAGCTGCTGTCGAATTTTGAGCGACTGCTGCAATAGCGGCAGCGCTTCGTCGTAGCGCTGCTGAAACCGGTAGAGGGCTGCGAGTTCGCTAAGGCTTTCGGCAACGCATATCTGCTGGTTACCAAATTGCTGCTGACGCAGCATCAGCACTTGCTTATAAAGCCGTTCTGCTTCTCCATAGCGGCGCTGGCGCTCATATAGAAAGGCAGCGTCTGCCAGTGAGGCAATTGTATCGGTGTGGCTGGCAGGCGCTTCCTTTCGGCTGGATTGCTGATGGTTCTGCTGGCGGTTGGAATGGCTAAACCTGTCAGGTGAGGACGATTGCTGAAGCGTATGGTTTAGCTGATTGACGATTTCTGCTCTGGAAACAGCGTATATAACGCTATTAGGTGCGTAGGCAGGTTCGGCGCTTGGGATGTGTGGTGGGATCGGCTGGTGCGATCGTCCGTAAGACGGCTGAGGCAGCAGCTGGCGAGAAAACTGACCACGAATGAGCTGAATGAATCGCTTAATCACAAGAGAACGTGCTAAAGAAAAGTGCGGAATCACGTTTAGCGTATAGCGATCGCCAGCCATTCATGACACGGCGCGTGCACGGTGACCTAAAAGTTTGCCTTTTCCCAAAAATAAAGTAAATACCTTCAGCAGCGGGCAACTTTTTTACGGCAAATTCTTCGTATAGCTAGTGGTAATCAGCAATTATTGATGAATATTTCATACGGATAAAGCAGTGTATGAACGTATGAATAATTTGGGTGTGTAACTATATCTTTTGATGTGTGCATATTCTATTGTGGGATTAATAAACAAGAATTGTTATAAGAAATCAGGGTATGGCAGCGATTCTTTGCGTTGGTCAAGCGGTGCTAGATGCACCTGCACTTATTGAAAAGCTTAAGGCACATCAGCTGCTACCGAAGCTAGTGCAAGAAATTATTATTGACGAGGCGATCGCAGACATCAGCTGCGACTCGCAAGAGGCACTACAGTCTTTTTGCGCCAAGCGAGGCCTGTTTTCGCGGGAGCAGCAGCAGGCCTGGTGCCAGCAGCAGCAGCAAACGCCCGAGCAAATGGCCGCAGCAGCCATGCGAGAACAAAAGCTGTTGCTGTTTCAAGATCAAACCTGGGGAGAGCAGATAGAGTCGTACTTTTTGCAGCGAAAGGCACAGCTAGATCGCGTTCGCTACTCGTTGATTCGCACTAAAGACGCCAGCCTTGCCCAGGAAGTTTACTTCCGCCTCAATGACGACGGAGACTCTTTTGCTACCCTTGCCAGTGAATATTCGGAGGGGCAAGAGGCCAAAACAGGCGGTATGGTTGGCCCAGTAGAGCTGAGCGTGCCTCATCCTGTGTTGGCTAGGATGCTCATGGTCAGTAAGCCAGGGCAGCTTTGGGCACCGACTCAAATTGGCGAATGGCTGGTGATTGCCCGTTTAGAGCAGTTTGTCCCTGCCCAGTTCGATGACGCCATGCGACAGCGGCTGCTCGCTGAGCAGTTTCAAGCATGGCTTACGCAGCAGCTTCAAGAAACTACCGTGAAGGAGCCTGATGAAGAGTTAGCGCCCTCGTAAAGCTAACTTCAGCCATAGTTATCCGTTTTTTTATTGAAATGCGCTTAGCCCCACGCTCGTTATGACATATACCAAAGTTTCATTTGAACAGAGTCTAGGGGACATTTTCCCCTTTGATCAGCTGCCAGCCTCGGCGCTAGAGTCTCTTGCTAGCGGCTGTCAAATGCTGCGGTATCGAATCGGTCAGCCGATGCTGCGTAGAGAATCGATGCCCTATCAGCTGGTCGTTATTATCGAAGGAAAGGGTCGCCTGCTGGGCTATGACCCTTATCAAAAAACGCCAATGACGCTGGAGCTGCTGGAGCCAGGATCGATATTGGGCCTAGCCGGACTGGTGAGAGGCGTGCCTTGTGAGAGCGCGATCGCCTCTTCTGAAGTCACCGCCATCACCATCCCGGCAACCGCCGTGCGTCAGCTCATTGCCGAGAATGAAAAATTCGCTCAGGCCGTGACCGGGCGCTGCTATCTGGCAGAGGTTTTTGACTTAGCCAGTCAGTATTTTCAGACGCAGGCACGCAATGTAGAGGATGCTGCGGGGACGTCTCGGATGCTTTTAGAAGGGGCGATCGCCACCACGCTCCGGTCAGGCTCCGTCTCACTGTCCGATCCTGATCCCAACCGCCTGTGGTTTGTCAGCTCAGAAAGTATCTCCAGCCATCCCGCTGGCAGCTGGCTCACCGCACAGATGCTTGACGGCCGCATTGTTAGCCAAAAAAGTACGCGGCTGGTCGGCATAGATATGCGCCAGCTAGCGGCCCAAAGCGGCTCGGCCTCGAATGGCAACGGCGCGCTTCCCTATATCCCGAGTAATGGACAGCTCGCCACTACGAACGGCGGCGGCAGACTTTCTGACACCATAGATAGCAGGCTAGCGAGCCAAGAGGGTGAGGTTCCCTACGCACCCGATCTTAAATACGACGCCAACATTGTAGAAGAAGGCTCAGAGCGCGCCAAAGCCATTAAGTATCCAGTCATGCGAGGCCGCGATGATGTCGGCACGGCGCTAGCCTGCTTTGCCATGATTGCTCAGCACTTAGAAATGCCTTTCAAGCGCGATGTGGTAGAGCGGGTGCTCTCTAATCAACGCGAGCGGCTAGGTCATCTATCGCTCACAGCCTGTGGCGCAGTTGCTGATCTGGTAGGGCTCAAGCCTCAGCTGGCAAAAGTCCCCGCTAGCGCGATGTCCAGGCTACCAAAACTAGCGCTAATCAAGTGGCGTGAAGGTTTTGCGATTGTTTACGAAACGTCTGAGAAAGAATTCGTCTTAGGCGTACCGGCTGACAACAAAATTGTGCGCCATTCGCCGCAAGCCTTTGAGGAAATTTGGGGGCCAGAAGGCGAAATTCTATTAGTTGAGACCACCGAGCAAACGCCACAGCAAAAGTTTGGCCTAGCCTGGTTCATCCCATCGCTCAAAAAGTATAAGAGTGTCCTGACAACGGTACTCATTGCCTCTCTATTCGTGCAGGTATTTGGACTAGCCAATCCGCTGATGGTTCAGGTCATCATCGATAAGGTTATCGGGCAAAACAGTATCGATACGCTGCACGTACTCGGTACTATTCTGGTCTTTGTGGCTATTTTTGAAGCCGTGCTTACCAGCCTTCGCACGTATCTATTCGTAGATACGACCAATCGAATTGACATGGCTCTGGGGGCCGAGATTATTGACCACCTGCTGCGGCTGCCGCTGCGTTACTTTGACCGCCGCCCGGTCGGTGAACTTTCTAGCCGCGTCAATGAGCTAGAAAACATTCGTCAGTTCTTGACAGGTACCGCGCTAACGGTGGTGCTAGATGCGCTGTTCTCAGTGCTCTACATTCTGGTGATGTTCCTTTACAGCATCAAGCTCACCTTTGTGTCGCTTGCAACCATTCCACTGTTTATGATTCTGACGTTCTTCGTATCACCGATCGTGCGTCGTCAGCTGAGAGCTAAGGCTGAGCGAAACGCTGAAACGCAGTCTTTTCTGGTGGAAGCCTTGTCTGGTATTCAGACGGTAAAAGCACAGAACATGGAGCTTAAGACGCGTTGGAAGTGGCAAGAAAAGTACGCTCGCTACGTCAGTGACGGCTTTAAGACCGTACTCACTTCCACAACGGCAGGATCTGCCAGTGGCTTCTTGAATAAAATGTCGGGCCTGCTTGTACTGTGGTTTGGCGCAGCGCTGGTGCTAGAGGGCGAACTGACGTTAGGGGGACTGATTGCCTTCCGAATTATTTCAGGCTACGTAACGCAGCCGCTACTGCGTCTGACTCAGCTCTGGCAGAACTTCCAGGAAACTGCGCTGTCGCTGGAGCGTTTGAGCGACATTATTGACAACCCTCAAGAGCAAGCTGAAGAAGACCGCGCTCAGATTCCGATGCCAGAGATTCAGGGCAACGTGACTTACGAGAACCTTTCGTTCCGATTTGCACCCTCTGGGCCGTTGCAGCTAGTCAACGTCAATCTTGAATTCTATGCCGGAGAATTTATCGGCATTGTCGGACAGAGTGGTTCGGGTAAAAGTACGCTGATGAAGCTGCTGCCTCGCCTGTATAACGCTGAGTCGGGCCGAATTTTGATTGATAGCTACGATATTAGAAAAGTAGAGCTGTATTCCCTGCGTCAGCAGGTAGGAATTGTCCCTCAAGACAGCTTGCTGTTTGAAGGTAGCATTCAAGAGAATATCGCGCTGACGAACCCTCAAGCGAGTACGGAAGAAATTATTGAGGCGGCTAAAATTGCCAATGCTCATGAGTTCATCATGGACTTGTCTAGTGGCTACAACTCGCGGGTGGGCGAGCGGGGATCATCGCTTTCGGGCGGGCAGCGGCAGCGGATTGCGATCGCCCGCACCATTCTTCAAAATCCACGCCTGCTAATTTTGGACGAGGCTACTAGCGCCCTTGACTACGATACGGAAGCTCAAGTTTGCTACAACCTCAAGCGCTGGGCAAACGGCCGCACGGTGTTCTTTATCACCCACCGACTGAGCACGATTCGCCAAGCCGACCGCATTCTAGTCATGGACAAAGGCTCAGTGGTAGAGCTAGGCACCCACGAAGAACTCATGGCCCTTAAGGGCCGCTATTACTGCCTATCTGAGCAGAAGGAAGGATAACGACCCATGAAAAGTAGTTCTAACAAACCCCAACTTCCTAACGGCAAAGGCCAAATTAACGGTCAGGTGAACCCGGTTCAGGGCGCGCTGAGAGACACGCCGAATCGTCCACCTAGTACGAATGGCAACGGCCAGGTAAATGGCAGTAGCCTGATGAATGGCAACGGCCAAGCGAACGGTAATGGCAACGGCGGCCAGATGAATGGGAACGGTAACGGCGGCGGCAACGGTAGCGTCAGCCTTGCAGGCAACGGCAATGGCGGTGGGCCAAAGTTTGGTGACTATGTACCGCAGGCATTTGATAAGCCCGTCATTTTAAGGCAGTCACCTGCATGGGCTAGGTGGATTGCCATCGGTATTATGGGCTTTACGGTCACTACGGTGCTCGCCGCTTTTATCTTCAAGGTCGATGAAAGTATTGGAGCACAGGGAAAGCTAGAGCCTTTGAGTGCGGTACAGGTGGTACAAGCACCGCAGGGCGGTGTGGTGGATGAAGTTCTGGTGACAGAGGGCGAGCTAGTTGAGAAAGGTCAGGTAGTGGCCACGCTGGATGAAACCTCAACTCAAGCGCAAATTGAGTCAGCAAAAGAGCGCCTAAAGGCATTAGAGGAAGAGAGCGCCTACTACAGCGCTCAACAAGCTGGAATTGATGCGGTAGCACCCGAAGGGGTTTCACCTGCATTGATTCAAAGGAGTAGCGATCGCCTCGGCTTGATCGCCAGTAATCGCCTATATAGAGCACAGATTAGCGGCGATCCCTCAGGCTTAACGCCTTCTCAGCGGGCTCAATTTGAAGCCTCACGAAATGACAAAAGCAACGAACAAAGCATCAACCGTTCTAGAGCTGGTGAGCTGAGAGAACAGCTCGACCAGGCTCGACTTCAGCTGGTCAATGCTAGAAATGATTTGGATACCAACCGCGAAATTCTAACCAGGTTAGAGCGACTCTTTAAAGAAGGGGCCGTTGCGGAGCTTTCTTTTTTGCAGCAGGAGCAAGAAGTTAGCAACAAGATAGCGGCGGTTGGCACTCTAGAAGAAGAAATTGCTGTACTGCAGTTTCAAATTGCTCAGGCAGAAACGCAAGTTGATAGAACAAACTCTAGTTCTCAGGTAGATCTGTATAACCGGCTTGAAGTGAACGAACAGCGTGTTGACGATATTGAAAGTCAGCTGGGTCAAAGGGTTATTGACAACAACCGACAGATTGCGCAGCTAGAGAGTGAGCTTATTCAGCTAGAGCAAAGCCAGACCCAGCAGAACCTGACGGCGCCTATAGCCGGAACGGTCTTTGATCTCAAGGCCAATCGACCAGGGTATGTTGCAAACTCTACAGAGCCCATGATGCAGATTGTGCCTCAAGACGCGCTGGTAGCCCGCATCTTCATTCCTAACAAGGATATTGGCTTTATTAAGGTTGGGCAGAAAGTAGATGTTCGAATCGATGCCTTTTCATATAGTGAATTTGGCGATATAGAGGGGACTATCGCTAGAATTGGTACCGATGCGCTGCCCCCAGATGAGCTATTTCCGTTCTATCGGTTCCCGGCGGACATTGAGCTAGAAACACAAGACTTCGTAGTAGACGATGTGGTTTTAGATATACGCTCAGGGATGTCGCTTAGCGCCAATATCAAACTGCGGAAGCGTCGGATCATCACGTTCTTTACCGATAGACTGACTCGCAAAACAGATGCGCTGAAATCTGGTAGCTAAGTTTCAAAGGCATTTTAGAATGTCTCAGATTTGAGCTAGCCAAACTTAAAACAATGAAAACGCTATGGATTTGAAAGAACTTTTCGAGCCCATAGCGTTTCTGGTAGCTGTAATATTTCAAATATTGCATTTATAAGATGTGATATTTGCATATTGCCGTGTAGTTTTATTGCAGATGGTAAAAACTGCTACAAAAGGAAGATGCCGAACTTGGGAATCTTATGTAAGTAGCGTATTACGGTTTTATGAATAACTTGGTTGCTTTGATTTTGCCTGCTGCTCTGGGACTTATCGCAGGTATTAGCCATGGTGTGGTGTCTCATCAAGCAGATCTTCCAATGTCTTTGAGCGACCAGATTACGCAGCCTTTGTCAGGGAGTCAGGTTCTCAGAGACTAGAAGAAGTTTACGTGCGTTCTCAAATATTAATTTAAGTTTGGAAGGATATTAAACAAATATAAACGGTATCAGTGGATACCAAAAAGCCTGGGACTATAGATAGAGAACTATCGATTACAAAGGGCTTCGTTCAAATGAGCTACAACACTTCTACTCGTACGTCGGGCGCTGGTCAGGCGATTGCCGGTGTTTTTGCAGCTGGCGTCATGTTTGTTTTAGGCTATACCGTCGTTCGCGTTAGCCTAGCAGAAAGGGTTCAGGCGCCAGCGACAGCTGCTAGCGATGCTGATGTTCAGGTGGTTATTCCTGGTGAAGGCACACTGTGGGCTGAGTTTGGCAAAAGCTACTAACATGCCTGAGCTATTGCTTTAGCTACAATAAGCCGGTGAAATCTCCTTTAATCGAGATCTCACCGGCTTTTGCTATGGTTACTTTTTGCGAGATACCGCAGGTGAGTCCGTAAGGTACCAGCGCCAAGGAATATCGATGCCTTTAGAAAGACCAATGCGGGTTGTTTGCGTAATGACAGGCGGTGTATCGAATAGGCTAGGAGTCGCCGTTGTCAGCAGATGCGATCGCGCTTCCACCCAAATACCTGAATCAGGATGCGCTAGGACGCCCTTTAAAGACTCATCAATCTTCAGCGTGCGGCACATTTTTCCAGGGCCAGCCGCCACTCTAGGCAGCTTCTCTTTGTTCGGATCGATCCAGCTTGGCCGCGCTTCTAAATCTATCGCTCGAATCAAAATAGTGCTGGGAAAGCCTGCGCGGTCAGTCACGATATTAAAGCAGTGATACCGGTGATAGATGCGATAGACATAGACAAATCCAGCAGGGCCATGCACGACCTCATTGTGAGCCGTTTTTGTTTCGTAGGCGTACATCGCCGGATCGCCAGACTCATAGGCCTCCGTCTCAACAATTTGACCACGAACCGTCTCTCCATCGACGACTCGCACCAGTGTGCAGCCGATCAGATCTTCAGCCACGTTAGGAGAGGGCCGGTTAAACCAATCAGCAGTAAGAACGGTAGAGGATGCCAAATCAATTCTTTGTATCGACTATTAGAGCGTATGACGGATTGATGGGGACAGATATGTATCTTGCTGAATAGAAGTTTGCAGAAGAGGGCGTAATTTTACTGATAGGTCGTTATACCAACGCTACACGTAACGACTAATGCTATCTACCCTGTCTGAGAAAAAAATGCACGCGATTCGCTGGGCCGTTCTTTTGGCGTGGGGATTGCTGATAGTCTCTTTGTTTTACGATCCGGTTTCGGCGGTGTTAACTGACCCGGCGAGTACCTGGAGCTGGCTGGCGGATGAGACGATCGCCCACGCTACAAGCCCTGATGAATGCGTGAGTGCTCAAGGCTATTGCGTGCCGATCGCACCTTATGCAATCTCCACTCGCATATTTTGGGGCATGGTGATACCCAGCGCTATTTTTGTTGTTTTGGTATTCGGCCACGAGTTTTGGCGACGAATTTGTCCGCTTTACTTCTTCTCTCAAATACCCAGAGCGCTAGGGCTCAAGCCCTTACTAAACATTGAACAAAATCAGTGGCTACAGACTAACCATTTTTATGTTCAATTTGCTCTGTTCTTTTTGGGTATTAACGGTCGAATTTTGTTGTTTAACTCGGTGAGGTCGGCGGCTGGAATATTTTTTATTGTGACGCTGCTATCGGCGGCGGGTGTGGTTGCTTTGTATGGTGGCAGAAGCTGGTGTCATTATGTCTGTCCTTTTGGTATGGTGCAGACGGTTTTTACCGGCCCGAGCGGCTTGCTAGATAGCCCAGCACACAAAGCGCCGCCCTACAGTATTACGCAGTCAATGTGCCGAACGGTGGGCGCTCAGGGCGAGGAAAGCGCCTGCACGTCCTGCAAGGCGGCCTGTATGGATATTGATGCGGAGCAGTCTTATTGGGCGCAGATGCGCAAGCCCGGAAGAAAGCTGGTGCAGTATGGCTACCTGGGCTTGGTGATTGGCTACTTTTGCTATTACGGGCTGTACGCCGGCAACTTCGAGTACTACTTTTCAGGGGTGTGGAGTCATGAGCTGAGAACGGTAGAAGCGCTTTTTGATCCTGGGTTTTATGTGGCAGGGCGGGCGATCGCACTTCCCAAAATTATCGCCGCCCCACTTACGCTCGCGACCTTCGCTGCCACCAGCTGTTGGATCTGCACGTGGATAGAACGCTATTACAGAGGCCATCTTAAGAAAACGTCTCTACACAGCGCTACCGCTAGCGACCAAAGCCTCCACAGAATGTTCTCTATCTGCACATTCATCGCCTTCAACATCTTCTTTATCTACGGCGGTCGCCCTGAAATTAATAGGCTACCGATGGCTGCACAGCTAACCTTTCAAACGGTGATAGCCGTTGTAAGCAGCCTTTGGCTGTATCGAACCTGGGGACGCGGTGAGAAGGTCTATCAGCAGGAAGGCTCAGCGGATAAGCACCGCCGCCAGCTCAAAAAGTTAGCGCTGGATGTAGACGAACTGCTGAGTCATTCAAATGGAAGCCAAACGCTTGCGCAGCTAGGCGAAGAGACGGTTGGCGTGCTTGCAAACATTCTTCCTCACCTTGCTCAGAAATCGACTGAGAAAAAGCGTTCTGAAGATTTGACAATGCCTCAGACAATTATTCGCAAGCGTAGAGAAAACCAGACTTGTCTTGAGCAAGAAGTTTCTAAAACCGCTTTGCAGTAGTCGAAACGACAACAACTTTTCTGTAGCTCAATTTCTGTAGCTCAAGGAGTCTCTTTTTATCATGTTAAAAACAAAGGTCATTAACTACAACACTAACGATGTTTACTCAGCTGAGCTATCGCCTCGCTCTGAGCAACAGTCGGAGTGCTTAATTGGGCGGCACCCTAACTGCGACCTAATTTTAGACGGGCCAGCCGTGAGCCGGGTGCACGGGCGGATTTTGTTTGAGGCGGGGCAGTGCTTTTTTACAGACTTAGGGAGTACGGACGGTTCGCGGCTGAATAATGAAGAAGCGTTGGTGAATCGAGGCTACGTGATTGCACCAGACGACGTTATTCGTATTGGCGAGTTCGCCCTTGTTGTAGAAGATCTTGAAGTAGAAGCCCTTAGACCTACACAATCTACGGATCAAACGTCGGACTGGTCGAACGGGATGACTGCCCGCTGCGTGCAAATTATTCAAGAAACGCACGATGTCAAAACGTTTCGCTTTATCGCTGAGCCCGATCAGCTATTCAGCTTCAAGCCAGGGCAGTTTGTCACGCTGCAAGTACCGATCGAGGGGACAGCTCATCCGCCAGCTATGCGTTCGTATTCCATTTCTTCTAGCCCTTCGCGGCCTCATACATTAGATATCACCGTGAAGCGAGTGGGTGCCGTTAGCTGCGATTTGCCACCGGGCATAGTTTCAAACTGGTTGCATGACTGCTTTGAAGTAGGCATGACGTTGCAGATGCAGGGGCCGTTCGGTCAGTTTAACTGCGTAGATTACCCAGCTGATAAGCTGCTGCTGATTTCAGCGGGGAGTGGAATTACGCCGATGATGTCTATGTCACAGTGGTTGAGCGATCGCGCTGCAAATACAGACATCGCGTTTATCCATGCAGCTCGCACCCCGCACGACTTGGTTTTTCGTCAGCGATTAGAACTCCTTGCGGCTCAACATCCTCACTTCAAGCTCGCCTTCACGCTGACTCAGGAGACGCCCGCAGTACCTTGGGCGGGCTATCGCGGGCGGCTAAATCCAGCATTGCTATCGGCCATCTGTCCCGACTTTAAGGAGCGGAGCGCTTTTGTGTGCGGCCCAGCGGGCTTTATGGACAGCACGAAAGGATTGCTAGAAGCCGAAGGGTTTCCCACAGAAAACTATCACGAAGAGAGTTTTGGAGGTGCTCAAGTTTCACGACCTGTTGCTATGGCAGAAGCGGCAGAGTCGGAAAATGCGGCCTCAGATGGTGAGCCTTTGGTGACGTTTTCGGTGTCGGGGCAGGCGATCGCCTGTGATAATTCTGACACGCTATTAGATGCCGCTGAGCAAGCAGGGGTTACGATGCCAAGCGGTTGCCGCATGGGCAGCTGTGGAATGTGTAAGCAAAAAGTAGATGGAGAGGTGTGCTATGCCGTAGAACCTAAAGGATTAAGCGCGGGCGATCGCGCTAACGGACATGTGCTCACCTGCATCGCCAAGCCAGTCGGCCACGTAGTACTAGCTTTGTAAGACTTTCTTAAGAAGTCATGAGACACTGATAGTAGCGATAACGTTAAAGGCTGCTTTTCTGCCATGACACGATCCTATAAGTTTACAAATTACATCAGCTTCAAGTACCTGCGCGGTGACCTGTTTGGAGGACTCACCGCCGCCGTCATTGCCCTGCCGATGGCGCTTGCATTCGGCTTTGCTTCAGGCGCAGGGCCAACAGCAGGCATATACGGTGCCATCATCGTTGGCTTTTTTGCGGCCTTATTCGGCGGCACGCCTACGCTCATTTCAGAGCCAACCGGGCCGATGACGGTGGTGATCACGTCAGTGATTGCTAGCCTGATTGCCGCAGATCCAGAGAACGGATTAACCATGGCCTTTACCGTCGTCATGATGGCCGGGGCCTTTCAAATACTCATTGGCGTACTCAAGCTGGGAAAATACGTCACGCTGATGCCTTACAACGTGGTCTCTGGCTTTATGTCAGGGATTGGGCTGATTCTGATTATTTTACAAATTGGGCCAGCGTTGGGGCAAGCTGCACCCAAAGGCGGCGTGCTTGGAACCGTGAGCAGCCTGCCTGATTTGCTTGGCGGTATGGAGCCGAGCGCGGCCATATTGGCGCTGATAACGGTGCTGATTATCCTTTTCTTTCCTAAGGGACTGCGGAAATTTGCGCCACCCCAGCTAGTGGCTATGATTATCGGTACGGTGCTATCGCTCACCGTTTTAGGTGCTGTTGGAGATGAGCTCCCTCGAATTGGCGTCATTGAAATTTCGGTGCCGACGCTGACGATACCTACGTTTAGCGGCGCTCAAATGCGCAACATGCTTGTGGACGCGGGCGTTCTTGGCATATTGGGCAGCATTGACGCGCTATTAACTTCAGTCGTCGCAGATAGTTTGACACGAACCGAACATGACTCTAATAAAGAGCTTGTCGGTCAGGGTATCGGCAACATTATGTCGGGCCTGTTTGGTGGACTGCCGGGTGCCGGAGCGACGATGGGCACGGTCGTTAATATTAAAGCGGGCGGGCGTACGGCACTTTCGGGCCTCTCGCGAGCGGTGATTTTGCTGATTGTGGTGCTGGGCGCGAGTAGCCTGACGCAGAATATTCCGCTAGCGGTGCTGGCTGGCATCATTATTAAAGTCGGTATCGATATTATTGACTGGGGCTTTTTGAGGCGCGCACACGATATCTCTTATAAGTCGGCGGCGATCATGTACGGCGTGATTTTTCTCACCGTGTTTGTAGACTTGGTGGTGGCTGTTGGCGTGGGTATTTTTGTGGCGAACATCCTGACCATCGATAAGCTCTCTCAGCTGCGGTCGGATAAAGGCGTGACAGCGATTACAGACGATGACGATACGATTGCGCTGAGCCCCGAGGAGAAGACGCTGTTAGAACAAGGCGCAGACAGAATTTTGCTCTTTAGCCTTAGCGGGCCGATGATTTTTGGGGTCGCCAAGGCGATTTCGCGGCAGCGCGAGGCTGTTCAAAACTGCAAGGTGCTTGTGCTCGACTTGAGTGAGGTGCCTCACCTAGGTGTCACCACATCGCTGTCGATTGAAAATTCAATTCAAGAAGCGGTGGAAGGCGATCGCACCGTTTACATCGTGGGCGCAAAGGGCCAGACGTATAAGCGTCTGACCAAGTTAGGGCTGCTAAAGATCGTGCCTGCCGAACGGTTTTTAGAGAGTCGCACTGAGGCGCTGCGGCAGGCGGTTGCCGTTGTCACAGGCATTACCGGGCCAGCCGATCACCCGGTCGTGGTCTAAATGCCGTGGCTTAAATTAGGATGAGTGCGATCGCACAAAAGCACTCATCCGATCCATGCCCCGCTCAATCGTGTCCAGATCGGTGGCGTAGGAGATGCGAATCGTTCCTGCTGCGCCAAAAGCCACGCCTGGAATTGTCGCCACATGCTTTTCATCTAGCAGCTTGCGGCAAAAATCTTCAGAGCCCAGCCCTAATTTACTGATATCGATGAACAAATAGAATGCGCCGTTGGGCTCTACATAGCTCAGGCCATCAATGCCATCCACCATATTCATAACGGCGATGCGGCGCTTAGCAAAAGCCTGACGCATGACTTCAATACTGTCTGAGGGTTCGGTGAGCGCAGCGATCGCCCCATACTGCGCAAACGTACACACGTTCGAGGTGCTGTGGCTTTGCAGCGTACTTACACCTGCAATCAGCTCAGCGGGAGCCGCCAAATAACCCAAGCGCCAGCCCGTCATTGCATAGGCTTTTGCAAACCCATTGCTAATAATTGTGCGCTTAAATATCTCTGGATTCACTGAGCCAATGCTCACATGCTCCGCGCCATCGTAGAGAATCTTCTCGTAAATCTCATCGGAAACCACCCAAATATCCGCTGCTACAACAACCGCTGCTAAGGCTTTGATTTCTTCGGGCGTGTACACCATGCCGGTCGGATTGGACGGCGAGTTGAGTACAAACAGGCGGGTTTTAGGCGTAATAGCCTGACGTAGCTGCTCAGCTGTGATTTTATAGTTCGTGTCCGCAGACGCCTGCACAATCACAGGCGTACCGCCTGCTAGCTTAACCATTTCGGGATAGCTTACCCAGTAAGGCGCAGGAATAATTACCTCGTCACCGGGCTCAATCATCGCCAGCATGAGATTGTACAGCGAGTGCTTACCGCCGTTAGTCACTATGATATTTTCACGGCTGTAGCTGAGCTGGTTGTCGGTTTGAAGCTTTTGGGCGATCGCATCTCTTAAGGCCGGTTCACCCGCCGCTGCACCGTAGCGTGTCTTGCCTTCATCAATCGCCGTTTTAGCAGCTTCGCAGATATGCTTAGGCGTATTAAAATCAGGCTCGCCAGCGCTAAAGCTACAGACATCTAATCCGTCTTTTTTCATGGCCTTAGCTTTGGCAGAAATAGCCAACGTCATTGAAGGCGTCACTTGACGGATACGGGAGGCGAGCTTCATGGGCTGTTTTTGCAGGAACCTGATTGCCTGCACACAAAAAAGGATTAGTTAAATAGACTAGATCGATTTTGAGGTTTCAGGACTGTGATGTTAAGCAATGCGTCAAACTTTTCGGATATTTTTAGAAGTCACGGGCGATCGCTTCTGTTAGTTAAAGCGTCCTGATCTCAATCGGTGTTTCCACAATTTGTTTATCTTTTAGCTGTACGCTACAGGCCTTCGCCTCTTGCCGCGTTGCTACAGCTTCGGCTATCTCTTTCCCTTCAAATAAAACGGCTACACCGTCATCAATACCAATGCCCGCAGGTAGCGTTTTGTTTTTGAGCAGCTGATGAACGTCGGGTCTGCGGTTCGGCTCATTGCTGTAGTGTGGCGTGCAGCTGCCCGGTAATAGGCCGATACCTTTTAGCGGGCTGAGCGAGCCCACGTAGGTAGAGTCGCTGCCGCCGTAGTCAAACCAGCAAAGGGCTCCGGCGCTAACGCCTGCTAGTACAACGCCCGATTGCCAAACGTTTCGCAGAATTTTGTCTAGATTCCATTCGCGCCATACGGTGAGCATGGCTTGGGTGTTACCACCGCCTACGTAAAGTAGGTCTTGCTTGAGTAGGTGGGCTTCAAGGTTGGATAGAGGAAGGGTGCTAGGCGTGGGTTTGCGGAAAACCGTGAGAAGGGAGCGATCGCACGCATACCGGCCGAACGCTCTCTCAAAACGTTCAATATAGTCTTCCGAATCGCCGCTAGCTGTGGGCACAAAGCAAACGTTCGGAGCAGCCTTACCAGTTTGGCTCAAACAATACTGAATGAGGGAAGGGGCACCCGCTTCTGCGGAAAATCCACCGTCTCCGCCAATTGCGATTATCTTCGAGACCATAGCACTATCCCTTGATTAAAAAAACGAAATTCGACACGCAATGCCCATCCGTAGAAAGAAGGATGAAATGCGGGCGAGTGCTAAGAATATAAGCGTAATGAAGCCGTTACCGTTCGCGTAGCAGCTTTAAAGAGTCTCTGATAGCTATGGCACTGATTAAAAGAATCCTTCAAAAGAACAAAACAACGCTTCGTAATATGCTGGCCTTCTTTATGGTCTTTGCAGGCTTTTTACACTTTGCCACTCCCGAGCCATTCATCAAAATTGTGCCAGGCTTTTTGCCCTACCCCGCAGCGCTGGTGTACATCAGCGGCGTCTTTGAAATCCTGTTAGGGTTCGGACTAGTCTTTAAACCCACTCGCTGGATTTCTGCCTGGGGACTTGTTGCACTGTTTATTGCCGTGTATCCGGCCAACCTCAACATGGCCTTTAACCACATTAAACTAGCTGGCATTCCCGATAGCTGGTGGCTGCACGGCATTCGGCTTCCGTTTCAGTTTGTCCTAATTGCCTGGGCCGCCTGGTGCGCTAAGCCATCGGGCTCAGATTCGGCATCAGCTGCTCAGCCATAGGAATATTTACGAGTGAGAAGATGCATTTAATAACGGCTACGTACCTTCGACACTCAACGCAATCCCTACGCTACTGTGACCTCTTCAGATAAATACACATCTTGAATCAGGCGAAATAGCTTGACGCCTTCTTTAAAGTCTCTTTGAAATGTCTTGCGCCCGGAGATTAGGCCGCACCCGCCTGCTCGCTTATTGATCACAGCCGTACGAATGGCCTGAGCAAAGTCATTCTCACCCGATGAACCACCAGAGTTAATCAGCCCCGCACGTCCCGCATAGCAGTTCAGCACCTGATAGCGCGTTAGATCAATTGGATGGTCGCTCGTTAGCGCTGAGTAAACAAGGTCGTCGGTTCTGCCGTAGGACTTTACCGATCGCATCAGAAACTGCTTTGTAGCCCCCGTTATTTTCGGGCAGCTTTTGCTTAATGATATCGGCCTGAATCGTGACCCCAAGATGGTTGGCCTGTCCGGTGAGGTCAGCCGATAGGTGATAGTCTTTGTCTTGCTTGAATACGTCGTTGCGCAGGTAGCACCACAAAATTGTGGCCATGCCGAGTTCGTGGGCGCGGGCAAATGCTTTGCTGACTTCTTGAATTTGCCGAGTTGATTCTGAAGAACCAAAGTAGATGGTTGCACCGACGGCAACTGCGCCTAAGTTCCAGGCCTGATCGACTGAGGCAAACATGGTCTGGTCGTATTCTTTGGGGTAGCTCAGCAGTTCGTTGTGATTGAGCTTAACGATGAATGGGATTTTGTGAGCGTATTTACGAGAGGTCATGCCTAGCACGCCTAGTGTGGTGGCAACCGCATTGCATCCGCCTGAGATGGCGAGATTGATAATGTTTTCGGGGTCGAAGTAAATTGGATTCGGTGCAAAGGAAGCAGCGGCGGAGTGCTCTATGCCTTGGTCTACTGGAAGGATAGAGAGGTAGCCCGTATTAGCAAGACGACCTGTGCTGTAGAGCTGCTGAAGGCTACGAAGAACTTGGGGAGACCTATCACTCTGCGCAAAAATGCGATTTACCCAGTCTGGGCCGGGGAGATGTAGCTGGCTTTTGTCTACTTTCGCCCGGTAGCTTAGCAATCTATCGGCCTCGTCACCCAGCCAGTCGGCAATAGATCTGCTAGTTCCAGTTTGCGCTGATGTGGCTACCACGGGTGCTAATCTCCTCTTAGGACGTTGAAGGGTTGCCTAGACAGTAGCGTAGATTGTGGGTATGAATGCCTAACTTAAGGTGGGTTTTAAGCGATCGCTAACAGCTCAGAAATCATTCTGAAAATTTGTAGGAATCAAACTCTAATCTGCTGGAAGAGTCAAACTTCCACGTAAATATCTCTCTAATAGTCGAGTTTGAAAATTGAGAGCTATATTCGAGCTTGAACTCATAACGCTGAGAGACTGCGTTGTTCTGATTAAAGCAGATATCGATAAAGACATAGCAGTAATCGAAAATGCAAGACTTTCATCAAGAAGCATTTATAACCTTGGCCAGCTTGCAGGTACACAGATTGGTACCGTTTTACAGTGAGCTGTTAGCGATCGCACCCAAACCCAACACCCCAACCTACGCAGAATTCCAGCTCACTGGCCTTCGCCTAGCCATCTTCAAACCCAAGGCAGACAACGCAACAGAATTTGCTGCCGCTAATAGTGGCGCAATGAGTTTGTGCTTAGAAGTAAATGACTTGGAAGAGGCGATCGCACAACTAATTTCCCTCGGCTACCCTCCACCCGGCAATATTATGCACACCTCTCACGGACAAGAAATCTATGCCTATGACCCAGACGGCAATCGCCTCATTCTGCACCAGTCTCCTTCAGCCGATTAGAACGCGCCCCCGAACGATATCGGATTGTCGCCTGCCGAAAGCCTAAAACGACCAATATATTAGAGAGCGTTAAAAACAACTCCGCGCTGCCGTGTAGCCAGTCCACATTTGCCAGCTCCTCACCGTAGGCTTGCTTGGCATAAATGCCCGCCGGAATCGTCACGGCTACAAAGATCAGCAATACGTAGAATCCGATCAGCGCCAGCCGGGGCGTTTGCTTCGACTTAGTTAGGAACCACAGAAATCCTAGATAGGGAAAAAGCGATATCGCGAACAAAGATTCTTTCGTCATGCTTCGATACTCTCTTTAGGGTTTTGTGATGCTTTAGACTGCCGCCAGATCCACCAGGCCGCCAGACAAACTGTGCAGTTACCTACCACCGTCATCGCCGCTTGAAGTGTGACTAGCCAAGTGAGCGCAGGGGCGTTGTCGAAAAAGTGCCAGGTGCAGGCACACATGGCGCTAATGAGAGCAGGCAGCATGCCAAAAGAGAGCGATCGCCATGCCAAATAGCCACTCGCCTCCGCATACTGCCAAATGAACCAAATGGCGGCGATCCATTCGATAACGCTAGAGACATGAACCATCCAGGTGGGAATTGAGAGCGCGTGCATAGGGAGCTTTTTTGTAGTGCTTTCTTCTGTATTCTAAAGATCGGTTGGACAAAGATGAAGTCGGTGCAGGCGGTTAATATGCCGTCAAGAATACAGGCGAAACATATGCGAGCAGTGTTGTGTGGCTACTACGGAATGGGCAACGGCGGCGATGAGGCGCTACTGGCTGCACTGCTGCAAATGTTGCCTACGAACGTGACGCCGGTTGTCCTCTCGGGGAATCCACAGGAAACACGCCAGCGGCATAATGTGGAGGCGGTTCCTCGCAAGTCTTTAGGTGCAGTATTCTCAGCCCTTCGTGGTGCAGATGCTTTTATTTGGGGCGGCGGTAGCCTCATGCAAGATGCGAGCAGTGCGCTGAATCCGGTGTATTACGGTGGGCTGATGCTACTGGCGCAAACGATGGGCCTGAAGACGATTGCCTGGGCACAAGGCATCGGGCCTTTGAATAAGCCGTTTAGCCAGTGGCTGACGCGGACAGCGCTGAAGCGATGCAGTTCGGTAAGCGTGCGCGATCGCAATTCTGAAGCGCTCTTAGGCGAATGGCAGCAAAACTGCCTGCTTGCACCCGATCCAGTATGGGGGCTAGACCATGCCCCGGTTAAGGGCCTGTGGGATTTACCTGCGCCAAGAGTGGCCGTGGCGCTGCGGCCGCATGAGCATTTGAGCGATCGCAGACTAGAGGTTTTGGCGCAGGCGATCGCGAACTTTCAAAAAGCCACAGGCGTCTGCATCGTGCTTGCGCCTTTTCAGCCTGTCAAAGATTTAGCGATCGCCCAGTTCATCGCAGACTATCTTACTGAACAGCAAAGCGGCCCGCACCATATCTACTGTCTCGATCAGCCGCAGCAGCTCAAAGGCCTATTTCGCGGCGTAGAAATGACGATTGGCATGCGGTTTCATGCGCTGGTAATGTCGGCAGCAGAAGGCTGTCGATGCTTTGCGATTAGCTACGACCCCAAGGTGGATGCGATCGCCCAGGATCTTGCCTTACCCGGCTGGGACTTATCCCCCAATCCCTCGGCCCTACCCCCGCTGCCCGCCGACCCGCAGTCCATCTGCAAAACCTGGCTAGACTTTTACGTCAACGGCGACGCGCTCAACCCCGATCAAATCCAGTCGCAGGTGGATAGAGCCTTTATGCACAAAGACATGCTGGCTCAAATTTTGCGTTAGGCGCTGGTGTTGAGCGATACACGTTGTCATAGTTTTTTGCAGCCAGAGGCCTTTATAAAGCTGGATTTATCGTGGTATTTACTGAATTTACCGATGTTTATTGTTTAGAGTGAATGTTATCCGTTTTTCTGTGCTACTACTTTAATGAGCGATTGGGTAAGGGTTCCCTTAAGCCGCTCAAATTCGCTTTTTACGACCCAGCTTTGCTTCCTGCACGTCTTGCCTGCAACTTTAAATAGATATGAGTGAAAATCAGTCCTGCCAAAATTCGTCCGAGGCTCAACCCACCAATCAGCTAGGCAGCATGGACGGCATTAGCCAGCTTATGAACGAGGGTGCTCAACAAGCGCTGCCGCTAGAGCCTATGGACTTATGGGAGGCCGCTGAACCTGCGAGCAGTCGTGAGCAGTCCGTCGGAGAAGCGGTCAAAAGCACGGCGCAAGTCGAAACAATCTCTCGAGAAACAGAGCTGCTGGCGCTTATTCACGATCTTAATGAGTGTAACGACGCACTGCTCTCACGGGTGACGCAGCTGGAAGAGACTTTAGAACAAACGCAGGCTGCTTCTAAAGCTGAAATCGAGAAAGCTCAAGCGGCAACTAGAACGATACAAGAGAGAATGTCTAAGCAGATGTCTGCTGAGCATGCTTCTGTTCAGCAGGTTTCGCAAAACGCGCAGCAGCAGGTGGCCAAAGTCGTTACACAGCTAGAGACTACCGAGCAGGCGCTAAGCCGACAGCAGCTCATTAACGAGAACTTACAAACAGAGCTAGACAACAGCTTAGAGCGCATCACACAGTTAGAAAGAGACTGCGCGCTTAACGCCCAAGCGCATGCCGAAGAAGCTAAAGCCAGGGTTAAAGCGGAGACCACCAGCCGTGATTTGAAAGCTCGGCTTCAGCGCCAGCAGCGATACACCCTTCAGTTCAAAGCTGCGTTAGAAAAGTCGCTCACCGTCAGCAGTCGCACCGAAGGCAGCTCTATCAAGGCTGATGTGACCCAGCCAGTGCCCTTTAAAGACACTGCCTCAGTTGTAATGCCTAAAGCTCAGCGCATTATGCCTTGGGCCTCTGCACCTTCGAGCTCACCATTCCAGGGCATCGATCCACATTTAGAAACCCTGATTCGGAGCGTGGGTAGGCCTAACGAGCCGGCAGGAGTCTCTGCCAAAGCTGAAGTGTCCGAGACGGTTGTCAGTAAGCCGGTTGCGACTGAAGCAGAGGCGAAGCTATGGCAGGATATTGAGCGAGTGATGAGTACAGCGGCAGCGGATAAGCCTGCGGCAGCGGTTGGGGAAGAAACCGTCGCGGGGGAAGGGAAACTAGAGGGTGCGATCGCCTCCGAAGTCAAAATAATAGACAGCGTGCAGGCTGTAGAAAAAAGCACTGCAATAGCAGCTGTCGAAACAGTCGTAGTATCTTCTGAATCTGTTGTAGAAACGCCTGAATCGAAGGAAACAGAGATTCCAAAGCTTAACTGGCAAACTAAAGGCAAAGCTGCTGAAGTCGATGCGTTGAAGGCTAATACTTCAGAAATGCTATCTTCTGAAGATCCTTCTATCGAGACTGCGACGAGTCCACAAGTGGAACCTCACATTACGCCAATAGACGTTGAGAAATCTTTCGCTGCGGCCACACGTCAAAGACTAGAGACAGAAGTGGCCTTCACAGAACCTTCGCCATGGGGCAAGCCACTGCCGCAACCTGTAGAGACTATCCCTGCGGCTGCTCAGGCTGCAATGTCTCAGGCACTGGATAGCTACGACTATTTACCAGCCACAGAAAGCACAACCGATTCGACCATTGCACCTGTGGTAAAACCACTGCGTCCACAAAAGAAAATTGGCTCACTGGCATCAATTGAGCTACCCAGGTTTCCCAATGCAAAAGTTGGTAGCTTTAAGCGTTAGTTCTTTCAGGCAGCTCAGCGGCAGATAAAACAAACCCGATAAGGTGCTTTTGGCTTCGCTCTCTTCATTGATATAATCGCTCGATACGGCTAGCGCGTACTGTTTTGAGGAGTGAAAGGTGGAGATAGGTGAGCCGGTTAGAGTTTTTGTGGGAGCCGACCGCTCTCAGATGCTGGCGGTGAAGGTATTAGAGCATTCGATTAAACGCCATACGCAGCTGCCGGTGGAGGTGCATGCGATGGTGGATTTGCCGGTGCGATCGCCCCAAGATCCGCTCAACTGGCAGCGCACAGGTTTTTCCTTCAGCCGCTTCTGCATTCCTGAGCTAGCAGGCTATCAGGGCAAAGCGCTGTATCTAGACGCCGATATGATGGTGTTCACCGATATTGCTTCGCTGTGGAATATTCCCTTTGACGGTGCGCAAGTCATTATTCAAGAAGAGCTGCCTGAAGAACGACAGCAGACGAATAAAAAACCTGGGGCACCGGCTAAACGGGTAAAGCAGTGTGCGGTGATGCTATTAGATTGCGATCGCCTCACCTGGAAAATAGACGATATCATCACCGGCTTTGACCAGGGCGACTACGACTACGAAAAGCTGATGTACGACCTGTGCATTTTGCCAGAGCAGGCTATTAAGTACGCGGTGCCGTTTCACTGGAACAGCATGGAGTATTACCAGCCGGGGGAAACGGCGCTGATTCACTACACCGATATGGCGACGCAGCCCTGGGTGTATTCACAAAATCAGTATGGTGAGCTGTGGCTAAATGAAGTGCGGCTGATGCTGAAGAACGGATCTTTAGCGCGATCGCAGCTCACCGAAGAAATTAACCTCGGCCATTTCCGCCCGTCTTTGATGATTGACGTGCAGTGGGGTCACCGCATTCCCAACTTTCTACGGCTTCAGTTTCACAAGCTCATGCGCCTACTCGATAAACCCTATACCGCGCATAAAGAAGTGTATCGACTCAAAAAAATTCGGCAGCAGGCTATCAAAGTACGGCAGAAGGCTGAATTAGAGCTTAGTAGCCATTAGTGACCGTAAGTTGGGTATATCGCCGTTAGCAAGACATAGGCAGATACCGATAAGATGTCCGCAGTCATCCGGTGCTTCTGTTAACAGCGCGTCTATCCTATGAATTCACTTAAATCCCTCTTTAAAAAAAGCCCTAAGCTCACAGAGGGTATCAGTACAGCCGCTGAAAAATTTGTACCTGGAAGCAACTCGCCACGCTACGCCTACGCTTTTCAGTCGCCGTTTAAGCGTCCGCGCATTCTAATTCTGGTAGACAACGTTCGCGCCACCTACTTTTTAAGCTTCCACTATGTACTAGAGCGACTACACCAGGCAGAAAGCCTAGCCTTTTTTGTAGTGGACAGCGCCGAGATTGCTCGATGGACTAAAAAGCAGTCGCCCGAAGCGTTTGTTTCCCAAGTCATTGAAGATATGCAGCCAACGCTGGTGATTTTTAGCCGATACGGTGTGCCGCATGGTGACGTACTGCCGCAGCTATTCAAGCAGCAAGCGGTGTCTACAGTTTGCCATATTGATGATGACCTGCTGAACATTAACCCGGATTTAGGCGAAGAGATTCAGCAACGACAGGGCGATGAGGTTGTACAGCGCGCGCGACGGATTTTGCTAGAGGAGACGGATCTGGTTTATGCCTCTACGGTTTTTTTAGGCGATCGCCTCGCGACCCAATTCCCGCAGCAGCAAATCTTCAGCAGCAAAATTACGCCCTATCTCGACTTTCTAATTAATAAAGAGGCTAAAGCACCCAAGAATAAGCCTTTAACCGAGCCTTTAACCAAGCCTTTAACTGTAGGCTACATGGGCTCGAAAGGACACCAGATAGACTTAGCGATGGTTGCAAGTACGCTGGCGCAACTGATGAAAGACTACCCAAACATGCGCTTTGAAACGTTTGGCACAATTGAAATGCCTGAAGAACTGAAGGAGTTTGGCGATCGCACCCGCGCCTACCCGACTAGGCCCGACTACGCCAGCTTCTTAAACCAGCTTCAGCAGCTCAGCTGGGACATTGGCCTAGCGCCGCTCAAAGCCACCGACTTCAACCACTGTAAAACGCCTACTAAATACCTTGAATACACCGCCTGCGGCATTCCCGTTATCGCCAGCAGCGGCGTTGTCTACAGCCAATTTACCCCCGAAGAGCATATCCTTGTTGCCGAACCTGACGAGTGGGACACTAAGCTCCGCCAGCTTGTTGAAACGCCAGCGCTGCGCCAGTCCCTTGTGACCCAAGGGCAGGACTACTGCGCTCAAGCATTCAGCCTGAACGCGCTAGAAGCTCAGATAAAAGAGCTTTTAGCACTCGTTTAAATCCTGATGTAAGAACAATTCTCCGAATAGGTTAATGCTAACGGTACAGATCTACTGAGCCGCAGTGTTCTGCTGACTCGCACCTTGTAAGAACAGTGCTTTGGCGAATACGCAAAGCTACGGTGAGGCGTTGTTATGCCTTGCTGTTTTGTTGTTTGAGCGTAAAGATACTGAACGACCAGCGTAGCCAAATATAGCTTCCGCATAGCCTAGCGCACTGATATTACGTGTATACGCTTAGTGGCCATGGCTCTTGTAAATTCTTTTCAAAACAGGTAGACAATTTCGGACGCTTAGTGCTCTACGTGTGTATATTCCTTTCTATCGTTGGGCATAATTTTATTAGTGTGTTTTTACTGTAAAGCCGTCGCACTATTGAACAATGCTATTCCATAAATACCGTCCCTCTAGCATTTTACAACAGACGTAGGCGCAGCTTTTCTCCGCCAGAATAGTTCTTTGATGTTCGTTTGTTCTCGCAAACGGCAATTTTTTGTACTGCAACTATGCATAAAAAGTTGTTCTAACTTCTAGTTTTTCGCATTTCAAGTGGCGATGTGGCAACGCGTATAGGGGTGTTGCTAGTTTCGCTTGACTATGTGTAGAACAAACTCCCTTTTACCCCTTAAAAAAGCTGGATAGCGCCGCATTTTCTATATGTTTAACGAATCATTTGCTTCAACTGAAACGGACAATTTACTCGCTTCTACAAAGGAAGCGGTCACCGGCTCAAGCGCTTACGGGTTTGATTTTGACGGTAACAATAGTCCTGATGTTCTCTGGCATAATTCAGTCTCAAATGAGAACCAGCTTTGGCTGATGGAAGGCGATAACAGCGACCGGTACCGCGTCAGCATAGACATAGATGCGATGAATGGAGACTGGCGCATTAAAAGCGCTGCTGATTTAGATGCAGATGGACAAACCGACTTGCTGTGGCACAACCATAGAACAGGCGCCGCTGAGGTTTGGTTCATGGCTGAAGGGGGGACTAAACGTGCCAGCAGCGCTGCAATAGAAAGTCCGAACAGCGAGTGGGGACTCAAGGGCGTTGCTGATTTTAATCAGGATAATCAGGCCGACTTGCTGTGGCATAACAACAGAACAGGCGAGAATTCTGTTTGGTTTATGGGCGGCGAGAAAGGCATAGAGGTTCTTGAGAAAGGTACGCTGCAAACGCTTGCGCCTGAGTGGGATGTTGCTGGCGTTGGAGACTTTGACCTAGACAGCCACGCTGATATTGTGTTTCACAATGACCAGGGCGAGAGCATTATTTGGTTTATGGAAGGAGAGGACGGCACTCAGCTGCGATCGCAATCTAATCTCGCCCAGCGAGACGTAGACTGGAGAATTAACGGTATCGCTGACTTTAATCAAGACGGGCAGGTTGATATCTTTTGGCGACACAGGGGTTTTGATAACCCTGTAGTCTGGCAGATGAGTGCGGGCGAGAACCCTCAAAAGCAGGCTGAAATCGTGCTGCCCGCGATGAGCAGTAAGCTGCACCCTACCGTGGCTGGCTGGCAGCGGTCTGTAACGGCTGTAGAGCGTAGAGAAATTACGGAAGAAATTGTAGTCACTCAGCCTGAGGCAGAGGCTGAAGACCTTGGTACGCCTTCTGATCAAGACGGCTTTGATATTCAGTTTGACTACCGGTTTGATACGGCCGGTTGGTTTGATGACAGTAAGAAAGCTGTTTTAGAGAAAGCCGCTGAGATATGGGAGTCCATTATTCTAGACGACTTTGAGAATATTAAAGCAGGGGAGACAGTACACGCGTCTAAGCCAGACGGCAGCGGGTTTGAAGCCTTTACGCTGGACTATGAAATTGATGATGTGGTGGTGTTTGCCTATGCTGATAGACTTGGGAACGCGCTAGCTGAAGCTGGGGCAACAACTTATGAAGGCGATCGCAATACGGAAAGTCTCTTTCAGCCCTGGCTAGGTGAGATTGAATTTAACAGCGCAGAGTCGTGGTTTGTTGATGCCAATACTGATAGAACGCCTGACGTACCTTTTGGTCAAGCAGATTTCCTTTCTGTTGCCGTTCATGAAATTGGCCACATTCTAGGCGTATCTTCGAACATTGCAGCCTTTAGAAATTTAATTATTAATGGAAAGTTCACGGGGGAAAAATCTTCTGCTGTGAATGGCGGTGAGCCGATTCCGTTAGATCGTAGAGGCTCTCATATTGAGGATGGATTTGAAGTGGCTGGCCTAGATGAACATGCTCTAGATCCTAGCTTGAGAAAAGGTACGAGAAAGCTGCTTACGCTGCTAGACGTGGCGCTGCTAGATGACATTGGCTACACCGTTGATTATTCTTCGCTAAAGCCAGTTCCTGAGCTGAATGTATTAGCAATCAACAGTAGAGACGGTCGCGAGATGACTCAGCTACAGGTTGGAGAGACCTATCTGTTGCGTTGGAACGACAACCTTACAGAACAGGTAAAAATTGAGCTATATGAGGGCGATCGCTACATCCGCACGATTGTTAACGACACGCCTAGCGATGGCGAAGATGTTTGGCGCGTACCCGAAGGCTTAGCTGAAAACGGTTACTATCGTCTGAAGATTAGCAGCGCTGAAAATAGCGATATCTATAGCTTTAGCGATCGCCCCTTCACCATTCAAGCCAAACCCTTCCTAGACCTTAGCCCGCTCAGCATGGGTGGTAGCACTCTAAAAACAGGCGATCGCTTCGAGCTTCGCTGGAACGATAACCTCAGTGAAACCCTCAAAATCGAACTCTACAAGGGCGGTAAATACAGCCGCACCCTCACCAGCTCTACGGCCAGCGACGGTAGCTACACCTGGAATATTCCCAGCTACACCAGAAGCGGCAACGACTATCAGTTCCGCTTAACCAGCAGAGCCGATGCCGGTTTAACCGAATTTAGCGAAACGTTCTCGATTGCGCGACGGTAGCTATCAACGTCGTTACATTACTCAGCGACCGCATCGCCTATCGGTGCAGGCTCACTGGCGCTCGGCAGCAGCAGCTCTTCAACATCATCATCGCCCCCACCGTCTAACTCTCGAATAATGGCAGGGCTGCTGCGCTCCGGCCTGCTAAAAATTGCTGCCAACCCCTCTTCTAGGGTCTCTGCCATCGCAATTCTGTTTTGGTAAGCCACAATGACCCGCGCTAAAATAGGCAGCCGATTTTGTTCAGCTTCTAAATACAGAGGTTCTACATATAGCAAAGATTGTTCAATTGGAATCACCAGCAAATTACCCTGATTTGCCCTAGAGCCCTGCGTGTTCCAGAGCGAAATGCGCTGAGAGATTTCAGGCTCTTGATTGATTCGAGCCTCGATTTGTTCAGGCCCAAACACCAGCTCCTGCTTAGGAAACTGATACAGCAGCTGACGCCCGTACTGCTCTCCATCTGAGCGTGCGGCCAGCCAAGCGACTAAGTTGTTGCGCTGGGCTGGGGTAAACGGACGCAGCAGCACAAACTCTCCTGCATCTTCTCCAGGGAGCTTCATGATCAGGTAGTAAGGCTCCACCACCTGTTCTTCATTGGCATATATCTCATTTGGCGCGCGCCACTGATCCTCTCGGTTATAGAACACCTGAGGGTCGGTCATGTGATAGGTGAGCAGCTGATTAGATTGGATAAGAGAGAAGTCCGGAGGATAGCGAATGTGAGAGAGCAGGGCAGATGGCATCGCCTCAAGCGGCTCAAACATGTTAGGAAATATCTGCGCCCAGGTGCGGATAATGGGGTCTTCTGCGTCTGCTGTGTAGAAGTGAACGGAGCCATTGTAGGCGTCGATGACGACTTTTACCGAGTTGCGAATGTAGTTAAAGCTGTTTTTACCGGGGTCTGAATAGGGATAGCGATCGCTCATCGTATACGCATCCATCATCCAGTACATATAGTTTTCACCGGATTCTTCTGGCGGCGGTGAAAACGCACCTTTTGCATCAGCGGCCACCAGGTAGGGATCGCCATCAAACTGTAGAAATGGTGCAATTCGCCGCACCCGTCGCTTAATATTACGCCGAAACATCAGCCGCGTATCGGACGTGAAATCGTCCGTGAGCAGCATTTTCCAATCGCCCAAATGTTTGGCAAACAGCAGCCGCTTCCAAAACGGCCCGATGTTAATGCCGCCCTGTCCGTCATAGCGGTTGTATACGTTCTCACTGCCGCTAGGAAAATCTAGCTCCGGCACCCGACTGTTCGTCATTACATAGGTGTTTGTCAGCTCACCAAAGTACGTACGCGGCTTGCCTACCGGAATAGATCGCGCCACGCTGGCTGAGCTGGGCGTATGCGCAATATCTTTGATGAAATAATCTGGCAGGCCACTTGGGCCTGCGGTGTTTACCGGGCTCATGGTGAAGCCGTAGCCGTGCGTATAGGTGAGGTGTTCGTTCACCCAGGTTTGAGCCTCAGCCGGTACCTGCTTATAGTTCAATTCACGTGCAGAAATTAGCACCTGCCTGCGATCTGTCACATCGCCGTCGCCAATCAGGCTGTACCGATCTACATCGGCGTCGGCAAATTCGTAGTACAGCCGGATTTGCTGAAGCTGTCGGTTGGATTCCAACAGCGGGCGCGTATCCCACAGGCGAATATTGCGGATGGTCAGATCATTTTCTTTGAGGTCTGCTGCTGTTAGGTTGCCTTGCGGATCGAAGGCTTCTGTTTCAATATCGGTGAGGCCAAAAGCGTCGCGAGTAAAGGCAATGGTGCGCTCAATGTAAGGGGTTTCAATGAGCAATTCGTTGGGCTGTACGGCAATTCGCTGCACGACCCAGGGCACGGCCGTATTGCCGAGCAGGGCCAGCAGCAGGTAGAGAATAATGGCAAAAACAATCGGGTGAGCGTACAAAAAACGACGCAGCCGTCCGCCATTTTTAAGGATATTTACCGGGCGCTTGACGACTTCTCCTACACGAGGCCAGACCAGCGTTTTCCAAACTAGAAATAGCGCTAGGCCCAGCGAAATTAGGCTCAAGGCTGCATTTACAGGTAAGTCCACGTTGATATCTGTAAATGCAGCGCCGTAGGTAATGCCTTGCTCGGAGTAGAGCAGCTCAAAGCGGCCTAGCCAGTGGCTCATAGATGTGGTGATAAGCAGACCCGCAGCGATCGCATACAAATGCTGCTGCTGCGCCGATGAAAATCCGGCAAATCGGCCCTGACTAAAGGTGTCACCCGCCAGCAAATAGATTAAAGCGACCGCTGCCAGTACAAATAGCAGTAAGCCTGAGAGCCAAAAGTTCACCAGCTCCAACAGCGGTAGCTTAAAAATGTAGAAGCTCAGCTCGCGGCCAAAGACGGGATCGATCTGGTTAAATGGCGTTGGATCGAGCGCTGGCAGTACTCTAGCCCATTCTTCAGTGGCGATCGCGCCAAAGCACAGGCTCAAAAAGAGTGCGCTCAGCCTCAGCAACAGCCCGGGAAGTGCCACCAGTGCAATTGTGCCAACGCCAACCAACGCCAACCCGACCGGCTGCTGCGCTAGCTGCTGAATTAACGCCCAGTCCAGCTCGGCATTTATCCCAAACGGCTTCGGAATAGCAGCGCGTACGGTATTGAGTTCTTCAATCGCAAGATAGCCGTGATAAAGCAGCCCAGCACTAATGAGTGTGCTCAGCAAAATTAGCAGCGGCAGCAGCCCTTTTAGCCCTAAGCCAGTGCGTAAGTTGGCCTGGTTGGGCAAAAGGCAGTTTTGATTGAACTGAAGCCGGTCGGCTACCCTGAGATTGTAGAAAGTGGCAGCTAGGCTGGTGAAAAGGACGGTTAGGCCTAGACCAAGCTGAACGCGCGATCGCAGCCAAAATTCATCCGCAAAGTTTAGCTCGTCGAACCACAGGCCTTCTGCCATGTAGTAAGTGATGACGTAAGCCGCAATTAGGCTTAGGAGCGTACCGAGCAGGATGATTTTTCCGGCGGGCGATCGCACTTTTCCCAGCCATCGCGCCCCTAAGTAGCGCCTAGCGCCGAGAGGCACAGAATCCTGCGAGCGGCGATCTTGAGCCCTAGCCATAGTTCACACCGAGTCTGAAGATATCTACTGGCTCCAGAAATCTATCGCACGATAGCCCAGTTCTGCCATCATGTGCCGCAGCAGCGGAATGCTCAAGCCAATCACGTTAGTGTGACAGCCCTCAATTTTTTCAACAAACATGCTGCCTTTACCGTCTGTCGCAAATGCGCCCGCGCAGTGCATCGGCTCGCCCGTATCGATGTAGGCCTCAATCTCTTCATTCGTTACATTCGCAAAAAATACTCGCGTCATTCGCGACTTCACCAGCGGCTCTCGGCCCGGCGCGATTAGCGCGTAGCCAGTATGGAGTTCGCCAGAGCCTCCCCGCATTTGCTGCCATCGGGCGATCGCCTCTCCCCGACTCTCAGGCTTACCATAGATCGCACCGTCTACAGCCAATACCGAGTCACAGCCCAGCACCAGCGCACTCGGAAACACCGGAGCCACCATTTCAGCCTTTCCAGCCGCCAGCACCTTCACCAGCTCCGGCGGATCGCTAATCACCACCTGGTCTTCATCAAAATTGCTGGGATATACAAAAGGCTGAATGCCAGCGTCTACCAGCAGCTTACGTCGCGCCGTTGAAGCAGAAGCCAGCACAAATTGAGTATCGGCCATAGGGATCTAGACAACCAAAAAGAAAAATTAGAACTCGCGCGCTTTGTGGTTACGCGGTGATTACGCGGTGATTACGCGGTAATGACAAAGCGCAAGCTACCGCGTTAATAGACGCTGAACGACGCCACTGTCTGCTTCATTGTGTCCTTCAGCGTCTCCCAACGACGCTCAGGAATAGAGGCGTTAAAGGTATAAAGCTGACCACGACGCACAATTACGCTGGCTAAATCATGGCGCGTACCCGACGGTAAATTCGCTACGTATTCCAAAATGTAGTAAAGCTTATCGCCTGCCTCAAAAGACTGCGCATTCACCAGCTCCACATTGCGATCATCCGTGCTCATAGACGTGATGCTCTTAGAAAGCTTGTAGCCAACCTCAGTTGGCGTCCCCAAATCAGGAAGCGTTTTTCCACCCGATACCGGGCTAATAATCACGCTTACGTTTTCACTGCCGTTAATAATGTCGTGAAAAACCGTATCCGGCCCGTCTGGCACATCTGCTTCCACCCACCCTGTCGGATACTTAAACTCGTATCCTTCATAGCTATCGTTGTACGACTGCAAACTCGCTGTACTAGAGCACCCTTGTAGCCCCTGCGTGCCCACAAACATAAATACTACTAACAGCAGCGCGGCCAATCGCTTTAACATTTTCACTTAGCTCCTTCCATCCTCATAGCTATCCTCAATTGTGCCATGAGGCGGCAACTCAGAGGCGGCCAGTCACAAAAGAAAAGCGAAGCGACCTTACCTCACCGGCAAACAGTCGCTTCGCTTTTAATAATGTTCGTTGCTATCTATCCCAAGTCACGACTAGACTGTGTGACTCCTTAGATACTAATAACCAACGGTTGGATTTAGCGATTAACAACTTGAGTATCGCCATCGGTCACAACGTCTAGCTCTTCGCGGCGAACAGTTGCTTCTTCAGTGACAACTTCCTGCTCAGTTTCTTTGCGTACGCTCACCTCTTCACGGACAAACGCTTCTTTCCCAATCTTGGCTCTCTCTTCGTATACTTCTACGCGAGCAACCTCACCATCTGTAAAAGCATGATTAGGGTCTGTCGCAGCTGTACCCGTCGCGGCAGTCCGCTCAATGACAACACGATCTTTTTCAACTGGAACAGCTACGCTAGCGGTCTCAGATTCTATGCGTTTGCCTACAGTCACGCCACCCGCTTTCACGCGATCCTTATCGGCAACTAAGCGCTCTTCGTACAGACGAATAGGCTGGTTGACCTTCTCAGTTTCAGGAACAGTGTACAAATCGGCATCGTAGTCTTCGTAGCTGTAAGTTTCGTTCGTGTAGACGGGCGCGCTAGTACCGACTGCTGCACTTTTACTAGCTGCATTCTCACGGTATACGCCGCGAACATTCTCTTCATAGCTGTAATCTACGTGGTCAGCACCTTCGTATTTGGGCAGATTTTCTACCTGATCTTTAGTCAAGCCAGAAACGTACACGCGCTTTTCGCTGTTATCAAAACGAGCACGGCCAATCGGCAACAATACTTTTTTGCCAAAGATCCAAATGCCTGTATCAACAATTAAGTAGCGGAACTGTCCTGTTGTAGAGTCAAACAGACCGTCTTCTACAGAGCCAACTTTGTCATCGCCGTCTGCGTAGACGCTATAGTCGTCGAGGTGGCTAAGGCTAGGGTCACTAAACGTGTTGCGATAGTCAGGGTAAGTTTCTTTGAGGCTAACAAGTGTCATATGTTCGAGGCTCCATTACTAGTTCTTCAGGCGATTATTGCCATGCCTCTAAACTAACGAAATGCCCTGTGTCTATGTTGGATCAATAGAGAGAGATAGCCAGCAGCCAGTCTATACCAATAGTGGGAACCGTCTCAATCAAAAGATAAAAGAAAAAGAGAAGGGGACGTGGGTGTAACCTTCCCTTCTCTTTTGTCTAAGCATATTCTATTGTTCTAAAAGCGACTGTTCTAAAAACGATGCTAGCGAAGCTCTCGCTTTATCGAACAACGGCTCTAGGCTTTTTAGCGCCGACTGTAGAACCTATTAAGGAAGCCACTAGGCCTAACAGGGAGCCAATGAGGAACGTAAAGCCCGCTTTAGCAGCGTTGGCAGCGTAAGCAGCGGCTTCTGGAGCGCTCACGTCAGGAACAGCCTGTGCTACTTGGTCAGGGCTAGGGATAGAAGCGCCACCGGGCTCTCTTACCTGGTTAAAGACCTCGCCAGCGGCACCCCCTGCGCTAGAGACTAAGACGCCAAACGTACCGGATACGCCGCTAGCTAGTAACCAGCCGCTAATGACTAAGGTGGTTGCCCACATAATAGTGCCATTCAGCATAGCTGTTTTGCTGTTCATTGGCCCGCAGGATGAAGCCATTACCCACGCGCCCAAAAATAAAGAGATGAGCAGGCTGAGCACGGCCCAAATCCCTAGTCCAGTACCGATTGTGCCAGCCGCAGCTTCACCAGCAGCAAGTCCTCCAATTGAGGCACCAAGCGCACTCAACATGAGCTGAGAAACGACAGAGACAACAATACCTGCCAGGATTGGCCCCCAGCGTACGGTGTCGTGATACTCAGCAATGGGGGCGGGAGCTGCAATTGGCGCAGTCCGAACACCTACGTCGCCTGCTCTTTCTGTATAGGCCATGACTCAAAGTTCCTTAGTAAGCATTTTTTTTGCTGTACAGCAGGTGAGCGAACATCGCTTTTCCCCCTACTGATTTCAGTGATATCAACACTACGGGAACAATGTTCATTGCGAACCTACCGAAGGAAGGAGACCCGTTGCGCGATAGGCATAGCTATTTTCTACTTTGCGCCTGCGCTGCAAGGACTGTATAGGGAAAGCACTCTGTTTAGACTGCTCTGTCTGGGCTAAGGTTATCTCCTTCGATGGAAGGAGTCGAGAAACTATTCCACTATGTTTGGAGGTATTAAACTATCCAATAAACTAAGGTTCGCTACGATGAATTTATACAGGATTAGCGATCGCCACCCCAACTATAAAGAAACATACTTTAAAGGCAGAGATCTTAAGGGCCTTACGGTGTACAGTGCTGAAAACCATAACGTAGGTAGCGTTGACGACTTCTTAATCGATGATAAAGATCAGCTACAGTACATTGTCGTGAAGTCTCACGGTCAGAGGAAAACGCTGTTACCAATTGGGCAGTGCACCGATATGCCCAGTGAGAAGCGCATATATATGCCCACTCTAAACAGAGAGGAGTTCAAAACGCTCCCTAGATACGACGATAGCCAAGCGGGCGAAGCAGGGCAGGTGCTACGGATGTATCAGACGAATCCTGTAGAGCGATCGCTTCCTGTAGAGATGACTAGACCTGTGTCAGGGGAGGTCATCGCCACGCAGGCAGCTACCCAGAAAGCAGCCGTTCAAGAACCAGTCATTAGAGAACCAGTCATTAAAGAACCAGAGACGACCGCAAATATAGACCGCCCTATCCAGCTGTTTGAAGAACGCTTGACCACTCGCAAGCAGCGCGTAAAAACAGGCGAAATCAAAATCTCAAAGCGTACTGTTACAGAGCAACAAAATACCAGTACGCCTATCACCCGAGAAAAAGTCATTATTGAAATAGAGTCCATCTACGGTGGCGAGACTCGTGTGGACTTTGGTGATGCTGAAGTTGCTGAAGATGGCACAACACGAATGGGCATTTATGAGGAACAAACCGAGGTGTGCCGTCAGGTAGTGCCCTATCAAAACATCACCGTACGAAAAGAGACCGTACAAGACGTGGTGAAAACGCAAGAGACACTTCGTCGGGAAGAATTAGAAGTCACTTCTGAAGGCGCACCTGTCGAAGACCTTGTAGATTGGCAATGATTGGGACAGAAGCAGTGTCTACGATGCTTTTTTAAAAAACATTAGGTGTTGTTGAGGTAGCCGGTCGTCTGTTTTAATCCACGTTAGTCCCGCAGCCGTCAGCTCTTTTTTTACCTGCTTTTGAGTCATCTTATGGTGCTTTTTAATCAGCACTAGCGGATTTTCAGCTCTGTACTCGGCCAAGACAACCTGTCCACCTAGCTTCAGTGCTTTTACAATTCCAGCCATCATTTCCTGCGGATAGGCAAACTCGTGGTATGCATCAAACATGACCGCCATATCGATACTTTCAGCCGGTAGATTAGGATCTTTTTCCGTGCTCAGAACGGTCTCTATATTCTTCACTTCGTACTGGTCGCGTTCGGCTTCTAGCATCGCTAGCATTTCGGGCTGAACGTCTACGGCAACGACTCTGCCCTCATCGACCCAGTGCGCTAGTTGGAAGCTGATGTAGCCCAGTCCAGCGCCAATATCAGCAACAACATCGTCGCGCTCTAGCATAAGCGCATCTACCGCCATGTCAGAGCGTTCCTCAGTAGTGCGGCTAGGGCGAGCAAGCCAGTTTGCGCCTTGGTAGCCCATTACGTTCGCAATTTCGCGGCCATAGTACACTTTGCCAATGCCGTCTGAGCTAGGAGATTTATAGCGGTAGGGGCCATTAGCTGGTTCGGTAGCGGTGGCAGTGCAGCCTAACGTAAGCGACATCAAAAGACAGCAGGTAATGGCTCGGAGGGTAATTCGGTTCAGCAGGCTTGAAAGACGCATATCGACATGGCAAGAGTAGTTATTTTCTATTGTCTAGTACTTTGGTACGGCGCTGTCTACAAATCGAGCGGCTGGTTAGCACCACAGTGCTTGCAGTGGGGTAGATGCTTGTAGGTTGGGTTGTGGCAGCTATGACAGTCTTGATACTGTAGATAGCTACAATGGGGACAGTGAACGTCGTGCTTGCGAATTCTTTTGGCGCAGTGAACGCAGCGCATTTTCTGAATGCGGTTGGCCGCTTGCAGCCGCGTGTTGAAAACAACTTTTTGAAAGAATTTTATAATGCCAAACCCAATGATGGGAATCAGCAAAATTTGCACGTAGTTCCATAGAAAGCGCAGACCCCCAAAAAGAACTTCGAGAACATTCGCTAGCCACTCAAACAAGAAGCCAATTTGTAGAAATTCAAAGACTTTCCAAACCAGCGGAATGAAGAAGATAACCAGCAGGTGCCAGCTGATGAGGGCGACGTAGCCGTAGTTTTTACGCTGGGCGTAGCGGTGAATGAATGAGGCGATCGCAAGCAACGGCAGTAAAAATAGCCCTTGAAACAAGAGCTGAATGCTGGGATACCAAAAGCTAGCGCGCTCGTAACTCTGATCGACTTGAGCAAACAGCGCATCGTTGCTCAGAAGACCTATAAAGGCCTGACTTTCTGGCTGGTTAATGAGTTCAGCTTTGAGGCTATCGAGCGTTTGTTTTCTTTGCGCGATCGCCCGGTCATTCTGCTCAATCTCAGCCCTAGCCTGCGACGCCTCCACGTTGTTAATCGACTGCTCACGCGACTGCCCTGCAATCTCCTCTAGCAGCGTAGAATCGTACTGCTGGCGAATGATTGAGTTCTGTTGTTGAAAAGAAGATATTTCAGCCTGCGTATCGTTTATTTGTTTGGCCAGATCGCGGCCCGCAGTCATCGCGCGATCGCTAGCATCGCCATAGTCAAGACAAATTTCAGAGACCTGGCCCAAGCTGCCAAAAGCGTTGCTCTCATAAGCTTTAAAGGTTGGCCACTGCGGGTTGCTTACCGCCCGATCGATAGCGTTATAGTCTTTATCTTCTAGCGTGCTTTCTCGATAGTTTTGCCAGTCTTGCTGACAGGGATATTCTTGATAAGGGCTAATGGGCCAACGGCTTACGTCATCTAGCCCTGAAAACACGTTGAACAGAATAAACAGGTCCACAATAATAATAACAATCAGGCTGATCTTGTTGATCGGCTCGTGATTGATTTTGCGACTCTTGTTGAAGAAACGACCAGCGTAGCGGCGAAAGCGCGAAAGCATAAGAATATTTAGTCTATGACTGTTGCGACACTACTCTGGGCTGAGCGATTTCTTCTATACGAAAAGCCGCTTCGGATGTCTGTCTTTTTGACTGACTCGAAGCGGCTCTTTATTGCGCAAAAATTCAGCTAGCGATTGCTGCCTACTCTATTCCGAGCAGCCGTTTCCAAATTAAACAGCACCTGTAGTGTTTCCATCGCATTATCGCGCGCGTCCATATCTCGCTGTGCCCTTAGCTGCGTCATTGGATCGTGCAAGATTTTGTTCACGATGCCGCGAGTCAGGGCTTCAACGACGCCACGATGTTTTTCAGAAAACTCTGAGCCCAGGCGCGACATGGCTTTTTCTAGCTCTTGGGTGCGAATGGTTTCTACTTTGCTGCGCAGGCTGCTGATAGTAGGTACGGTGTCGAGCGATCGCAACCAGTCCATAAACGCCTCAACCTCTTCATCCAAAAGCACCTCAGCCTCCATAGCCATCTGCCGGCGACTCTCTTGGTTTTGCGCCACAACCGCCTTTAGGTCGTCCACATTAAAGGCAAACACCTTCTCAATTTCACTAATATTGCTATGCACATTACGTGGCACGGCAATATCGAACACCATAATCTGAGAGCCATTACAAACAGGCTGCAAATTCTCTTTGTGTAAAATTGGCTCAACTGAGGAGGTGCAGGTAAACACCACATCAGCAGCAACAACCGCGTCTAACATCCCATCGAGCGTGCCTGTTGTGATATCTACATCGCCAAACTGCGCAGCTAGCTCATCAGCGCGCTTAATTGTACGGTTCAGCAGCGTAATTTTTTGGGCTCGCTTAGAGATTAAATGCTGCACCAGCAGGCGAGCCATTTTGCCCGCGCCCAAGATTGCAATATGGCAGTTCTCAAAGCTTTCAACCTTCATCAAGGCGAGTTCGGCAGCCGCTGAGCTGATTGAAACTGCGCCCGTGCCTAAGTTCGTTTCGGTGCGTACGCGCTTACCGGCCTTAATAGAATCTTTGAGCAAACGGTTGAGAATGCGACCGACGCCCTTATGCTGCTGGCCTAAGCTGAGCGCGTGCTTTACCTGCGCCAAAATCTGACCTTCCCCAAGCACCAGGCTATCAAGACCAGCCGAGACGCGCATCAGGTGCATGACCGCATCTTGCTGGAGCAGTACAAATAGGTGGGGGCGCAGCTCGTTTAAAGGAATGCCGCTGTGCTCAGACAAAAAGCGCATTACGTCGCGGACGCCTGCTTCAGTTTCAGTAGAAACAATGTGAATTTCTAAGCGATTACAGGTGCTGAGAATAGAAACTTCTTCGAGGGTGGGAGAGCCGCTAAGGTGAGCGATCGCATCGGCAACTTGAGCAGAAGGGATGCTCAGTTTTTCTCTAACTTCAACGGGCGCAGTCTGGTGGCTAAGCCCAATGACGGCAATGTTCATCTTTGCTTCCTAAGGGGTGTTAAAGCGAGTGAAGACGCTTCTACTCATAGTGAGCGCACGCGGGCTCTCTTTCTAAAGTATTAAATAACCAAAGCGCTATCTCAAGGGAACTCAACAAAACTCTATTTTAGGAAACGTAAGAGAGAACAATCCTTAACAAAATATTCAGGGCGCTAGCGTACAAACAACAAAAGGCACCAGATAAATCTGACGCCCTTGTAAAAGGCACTACTCTACGAGAAGAGCAAAGCTCTACGACTCCGCCCAGCGCCCGTCGTTAATAACCCGAGGGATGAGCGAAGTTGAACACTGGCTTACACCAAGTTCACGCGCTTAGGATTGCCGCCCATGTGCACAGTATCTACAAAGCGAGCCGTCTTAGACTGGCTAGAGATAACCAGGCTCTGAGTGCGGTAGCCGCCGTTAAAGAAACGAACGCCGTTCATTAGCGTGCCAGGTGTAATACCACAGCCTGCAAAGAGAACGTTCTCACCGTTAGCCAGCTCTTCAGCCGTGTAGATCTTGTCAGGATCGGTGATGCCCATGGAAGTCAAACGTTCTAGGTTTGCTTCCTTGCTTTCACCAATGAGGCCCGTTTTTACAACCGCAGGATCGTAAATCAGCTGACCTTGGAAGTGACCGCCCAGGCAGCGCATTGCCGCTGCGGAAATCACACCTTCAGGCGCTGCGCCAATACCCATGAGGGCATGAACGTTAGTACCTTCAAAGCCGCAAGAAATAGCCGCTGAAACGTCGCCGTCGCTAATGAGGCGAACCCGAGCACCCGCATCGCGAATCTCTTGGATCAAACCGTTGTGACGCTCGCGCTTCATCACGATGACCACCAGCTCATCGACGCCGCGCTCTAGGCACTCGCCCAAAATCTTGAGGTTTTCAGCAGGAGACTTGTTGATGTCTACTTTGCCTTTAGCCGCTGGAGGCGCTGCGAGCTTACGCATGTAGAAGTCAGGGGCTGCGAACAAGCCACCTTTTTCAGAAATTGCCAAAACAGCCATAGAACCGGGCTGACCGTAGGCACAAAGGTTGGTGCCTTCGCAAGGGTCTACCGCGATGTCAATTTCAATCAGCTCGTCAGGCGTACAAACCTTGTCAGCATCAGGCTGTGTGCAGATGCCCACTTCCTCACCGATGTAGAGCATAGGCGCATCGTCGCGCTCGCCTTCACCAATTACGATCTTGCCGCGCATGTGAATTTTGTTCATGCGCTCACGCATAGCTTCTACAGCTACTTCGTCAGCAATGTCCTTTTCGCCTTTCCCCATCCAGCGAGCAGATGCGATCGCTGCTTGCTCGACGACTTCAATGATCTCTAATCCGAGGGTGGTTTCCACGGGATATTTATTCCTCCAAACTGCCGAATATAGCCGATGTAAAAGAGCCTTGTTAAAAGAGTCTTTAATTCTTCCGAGGCCATCTTCGAGTTTATCAGAGAATAGTAGTCGCCTCGAGCCAGATAGCAAGATTGCGTAGGGATTGCTACCGTTTTGTATTCAAGCGCAGCCGCTAAAAAGGCTATAGCGGTTCTGGCTTGGCAGCTTTAGCGAGCTTGATATAGAGGTCGTAGTCCATGGTGCGATCGCCTACTGTAGAAGTCATGCCAATGGCTTCAATCGCCCTGGTTGCCCCCTCTTCAGGTAGCTGAGGCAGTGGAAAAACGCCCCCGTTCAGCGCGTTGATTTGGGCCAGATCGATATAGAAGTGACCGTTGTTTGGCTGAGGAACTTTGCTGGTGAGAACTTGAAACTGTCGAGTTTCAGCGAGCGATCGCTCAGGCTTGGGAGCGATCGCCCCGCCCGCCGCATTCCCGACCGCAAAAAAGGTTACATTCCCCGGTAGCCACCCGTGGCTAAACTGAACGCCCTGAAACGGCGACACCCACTCCGTAATCGAGCCACCGTCTATCTCTTTTGTCTCCACCTGATAGCGATACCGGCTCACCATCACATCATCCAGCTGCGCCCACGCCGACTCTGCCGTCTTTCGATCGTTCGTTTGCACCATCACAACCAGCGGCGCACTTTCAATCACCGGTTTATTGGCAGCTTCTCCTTCAGTGCCTTCCGGCCCAATTGGAGAAGTCCCTGCGGCTTCAGACCGATTGCCTTCTTCACCGTTTGCGCTTCCAAGCGGCTCTCCAGACTGATCATTAGACAAAGGCGGCAGCAGGCCCAGGGAAAACTCACCTGCGGCCCAGGGCAGAATGTCTTCCTCCAAATCCAAACCGGTCTGAGTTAGCAGCCCAGCCTCTAGGTTCTGCGGATTTGGGAAAAAGGGTGGCGAGCTATTGCCCTCGCTAAAGCCGCTCCAGAACTGCTGAAGGTTACTGCCCGACATCATCACTAGCGTGTCATCCGGCAGGCGGCGCGGCATTTCACTGGCATCGTTACTCAGGTCGCTGTAAACCAGATCGTTTTTGGGTAAAAGCCAGCTTGTCCCTTGCAGCCGCATCCCTTCAGACTCTATCAATGCGGTGGCGACGATTCCCTGAGATCCCTGCAAAGGAACGATACTGCCTCGCGAAGCACTTCCCGAAGGCGGCGTTATCGCCTTAGTCATTACTGGAATATTGATATAGATTTGAGCAAAGTTTTTACCGGGCGGCTGCGGAGATTCTATGCGCGTTGCGGCCTTGCGATAGCCAGATACGTCTAGGAGCGATCGCCCGCCTTTATGCGTATCAATCGCCTGCTCTAAGGCCTCCTGACTGTTGCTAAGCAAAAGCCAGCTTGTGCCAATTACCGCCGATTCAAACGCCGCGTCATCCTTAGCCTTAATTGTTTTAATGCCCACGCCTTTGTAGCTGCGATCCGTCCAGGTCACCGCTGAGTTTTTTGGCCCCTCGCCTATCAGCGACTTCGCCTTTATAGGATCTGCAATCGGTACCACCAGCACCAGATTTTCGCCAATAGATTCAAGGCCACCACCAGAGGCACGACCGTCAATGGGCTTCTCATTGAGCACCGCTAGCGTGACGCGATCGCCTATCCAGGGCTTGATATCGCGCTTAAAGCTATAGCCATTATCCGTAAATAGCCGGTCTTTCCACTCGCGCAGCAGACCATCGAACTGCTGCTGCGTTTCAGCCGTGCCAAACTGCCGGAGCTTTGTCCAGGTCAGCTCGTCGGTGGTGACGGTCATCGTGGCTAAGGCCGTTTGAGGAACCAGCTGTGTGCCTGTAGGAGAGAGGCTTTTGGGCGCACGCTGGGCAAAGTTTAGAGAGGCGATCGCCCCGCCTGCCAGCAAAAGCGCACCGCCCAGCAGCAAAATCTTAGGCGGCTTTTTGAGTCGCTTGGGCCAAAAGTTAGAAGAGGTCGCCTTCTCCTGAGTGGTTTTAGGGGTTTTTGCTGAGTCTTGAACCATGAGCTTAAGCCAGGTCTTGAGCTGGATTGGGTGTGGAAGGTGCTTGAGTCGCACTGAACTCTACCAGAGAACTTGACAAAAGTTGCCCGTGAAACTCTGGACGCACTAAATATATTTGATGAGTTTATCTATTTTGATTAAGTCTGAGCGATCGCCTAGAAAAGACTCAGAACACAAAGCGCGATCCGAAAAGCACGGTCATAACTTTGAGTTTTTTTGCCATCGGGACAAGCAACATAGGACGAAAGGCTATGCTTATTCTTTGCTATCTCGACTTAGATGACCTCCCAAACGGCCAAGCCCAATTCTTCTACGAGTGCGCCCACGGATGCGCTGGTGAATGCACCAGAGAGCCAGCAGCCTGATCGATCCAGACTGTGGATGGCGGCTATTAAGCCACCGATGTACTGTGTGGCTGTTATGCCGATTCTGGTTGGCAGTGCCGTTGCCTACGCTCAAACCGGCGTATTCAGGCTAGGCGTATTCCTAACGTTTGCACTCTCAGCAGTGCTGCTACTGGTTTGGGAAAATCTTAGTAACGATGTTTTTGATGCAGCAACGGGCATCGATAAAAACAAGCATCATTCGCTGGTAAACCTGACGCGCAACCAGCCGCTTATTTTTTGGATAGGCAATGCGGCTTTACTTTTGGGCATCGCTGGCATTGTTGCGATCGCTCTTCAGCAAAAAGACATCACCGTCCTCACGATGGTGCTCGCCTGCTGCGCCCTTGGCTATCTCTATCAAGGCCCGCCTTTCCGCCTCGGATATCAGGGCTTAGGTGAAATTCTGTGCTTTTTTAGCTTTGGGCCACTGGCTGTAGGCGCAGCTTACTACGCGCAGGTTCGGCAGTGGAGCGTGGGCACCTCACCCGCTTGGAGCTGGCAAAATCCGCTGCTGCCAGCGGCCATTATCGTAGGAATTGCCACAACGCTCGTGCTCTTTTGCTCTCATTTTCATCAGGTAGAAGATGACTTAGCAGCGGGGAAGCGATCGCCCATCGTGCGTCTGGGCACTCAGCGAGGAGCACAGCTATTGCCTGTCGCGTGCGGTGGCATTTTTGGCGCTTGGGCGATCGCCACCTTTCAAGGCGGACTTCCTCTCAGCACGCTTTTACTCTGGGCCAGTGCGCCCGCAGCCATCCGTCTTTGCAGGCATGTGCTAGAGTTTCACGACCAGCCCGCGCGCGTTAGTAACGCTAAGTTTCTAGCCATCCACTTTCACTTTTGGAGTGGACTGCTGCTAGCCGTCGGCCTCCTTATTTCAGCAATTACGCCAGCAATCGGATAGCGGCTCATGGCCTATCGCTTCGAGTTTCGTCCCTACCGCCGCCCCTTCCGCACAGCGCTTACAACCAGCCACGGAACCTGGAGGCACCGTGAAGGCATCATTCTCAAGGTCACAGACGAGCAGGGGCGCGTTGGCTTTGGCGAAATTGCGCCGCTGCCCTGGTTTGGCACCGAAACGCAGGCGCAGGCCCTTTCTTTTTGCTTGCAGCTGCCCTCTCAACTCTCGGAGCATAATGTGTTCACCATCATGCCGACTTTGCCCGCCTGCAAGTTTGGCTTCGAAATTGCAATAGACAACATCGCGCGCGATATTCACTGTGCTGAGCTAGAAAAAAATCAGTACAGTGCGCTGCTGCCAGCAGGTGAGGCGGCACTTTCTGCTTGGGCCGCATCGTGGGCCGTAGGCCATCGCACCTTTAAGTGGAAAATTGGGGTGGCTCCGGTGGCTGTAGAACTGGCTTGGCTCTCGAAGCTAATGGAGCAGCTGCCGTTAGGCGCAAAGCTGCGGCTGGATGCTAATGGCGGGCTAGATGAACTGGCGGCGCATCATTGGTTAGATTATTGCGATCGCCTCGGTCGCCGCATCGAATTTATCGAGCAGCCTCTGCCACCGCACCAGTTCAACAATACGGTTAGGCTCTCTCACCGCTATCGCACGCCGATTGCCCTAGATGAGTCGATTACAACGCTTGAGCAGCTAAAAACCCATTATTTTCGAGGTTGGGAAGGTATCTACGTTCTTAAAGCCGCCATTCTGGGCTCGCCCAGTCGGCTGAAGCAGTTCTGTGTGGACTACCCGATCGATATTGTGATTTCATCCGTGTTTGAAACGGATATTGGCAGGCAGGCGCTGATTGATTTGACGGTAGAGCTAGATGCGTTGCTACCGAACGCGCCGCACCGAGTCCTGGGCTTGGGCACTCAGCAGTGGCTGCCAAACGACGGCCTTGATGATCCCAATTGGGAGGCGCTTTGGCAAAGGCTTTATCGAAGCTAAATGTAGAAGTATTAGACGATCCAGCAGCACTATGGGCAAAAGTTAGAAAAGACTGGCTGATTGCGGATATGAGCTGTGAAGATTGGTTTGAGCAAGTGGGCGATCGCCGCCGTCAACTGCAAGCCTATTCAAAAACATCTGCCAATCTATCAACGCCGCTTGTTCTGATCGCTGAATCTGACCCCGCTATTTTTTTGGCTAGCTTTTGGGCCGCTTTACTCGCTAAATGGAATATTGCACTGGCCAATCATCAGTGGGGCTCTCAGGAGTGGCAGTCGGTAGGCGAACTGATTTGTCCCGATACCGTTTGGGGTGAAGCGGCTAAGCAGGTTGACTGTTTTAACGCTCGATCAACAGCCCAGTCAACAGAGCTATCAGCGCCTGCGATTCTCATTCCAACCGGTGGTAGCTCTGGAAAAGTTAAGTTTGCGCATCATACCTGGACGAGCCTGATGGCTTCGGTCAATGGATTTTGCCAGTACTTTACGCCTGATGGCGAACCGATTCATACCTGCTGCGTTTTGCCGGTCTATCACGTTAGCGGCTTGATGCAGGCGCTTCGATCTTGGGTGGGTGGCGGGCAGGTTGCGATCGCCCCTTTCAAACAGATAGAAACCGCTTCATCTCTTGTGCCTGTGCAAAGCAGGTACATCTCCTTAGTCCCAACTCAACTAGAGCGGCTGATCCGCGCTCAAAAAGGCTCTTGGCTTAGTCAGTTTCAGGCTGTCTTTCTCGGCGGTGCGCCTCCTTGGCCGTCGTTACTAGATCGCGCTAGGGCGCTCAAAATTCCGCTGTGCCTTTCATATGGCATGACAGAGACAGCCGCGATGGTGACAGCTTTGCAGCCTTCTGACTTTTTGCAAGGTGTTCGGAGTAGTGGGCGATCGCTTCCTCATGCAACTATTCAGATTCTCAAAGAGGGGCGATCGCTTCAGCACACCGAGATAGGCCAGGTTGTCATTCAATCGGCTGCGATCGCTCAGACAATCGCCCGAACCACCACAGAGACAGCCGCTCAGCAAAATCTCCTCTATACAGACGATTTAGGCTACTTAGATGCAGACGGACATCTGCACATAACAGGTAGAGCCAGCCATAAAATTATCAGCGGCGGTGAGAATATTTTTCCAGCAGAAGTAGAGGCGGCTTTACGGAGTACCGGACAGGTTAAAGACGTTTGCGTTTTGGGTTGGCCAGATAGTCAGTGGGGGGAAATTGTTGTGGCGGCCTATGTCCCGGCGTGGCCAGAGGTTTCTGTAAAGGGTTTGAGAGAGGCGATCGCTACTACGCTGAGCCGTTACAAGCAGCCCAAACAGTGGATTGAACTCACCACATTACCTAGAAACGCACAAGGCAAGCTCAATCGTCAGCAGCTGATTGGGCAGTTATCTCAATCCATGCCAACAGATCGTTAGTCAACGGAGAACGGCGGCGAGTCTGAGGGCTGATGCTCACGTGCCGGGTTAAAGCTTGCGCAACTTTTTTAAGCCTGCCGTTTGTAAGATTGTCGGCGCGAGTGATGGTGTAGGTAATCTCAAAGCTGTAGGCGTTGAGCTGTTTTGGGGTGAGGGTAATCGCGATCGCCTCGCCACAAAACAGCGGTTGAAAAAAGTCAACCGCCGCATGAACAACTGGCACTGCTACCTCATCAGCCCCCGAAAAAAAGCGTTTCATATCCACGCCAACGTCAGCCAGCGAGGCCTCATAGGCCTCGTGGCACAGCGTCAGTAAGTTCGCGAAATACACCACCCCAGCCGCATCTGTCTCATGAAACCGAATCGTCCGAGTGTAGGAATACACTAGCTAGCATTTGGCTGTGCCGGACGGAACGGCACCCCATTTTGTCCTGGCAAATCGACTGAGACACCTGAGACACCAGGCTGGGCCGGAGCCGGTGACTTCTTAATCGTGCTCAAATTCAAATCAGCCAAGCTGAAGTTCATCGCCTGCATCGCCTTCAGCGGATTATTCAGCGCGGTCACCAGCTTAGCAAGTGAATTCTGCACGAGCCCGTCTGCATTTACTAGCACCCAGCCATCTGCCGTATTTTGCAGCATCTCAAAGTGCAGGTGAGGGCCAGTTGAATTGCCTGTACTACCCACAAGGCCAATCACGTCACCCTTTTTAACCGTCTTACCAGGCTCCACCAAAATATCGGATAGGTGAGCGTACCGACTTTGCAGCTCAGTCGCTTCAACCTTGTGCTCTAGTACCACCATCAGGCCGTAGCCGCCCGCATAGTTAGCACTTACCACCTCACCATCTTGAGCGGCTAGCACAGGCGTCCCCTGCTCAGCTCCGATGTCTGTACCCGCGTGGAAGCGGTGATCGCCAGAGATAGGATGAATTCTAAAGCCAAACAAAGACGTAATCGGTGCAGGAATCGCTAGCGGGAATATGAACTGCTCTGCCGCCTGAAGATTCACCATTGGGCGAACGGAGCGGTTCAAATACTCACGACCTGCTGCCGTTGTAGAGCTTGAGAACCGAATACCAGCAGTGCTAAAGCTTACTGGGCCAACGTTGACAGCGGGCGCACTAGCAACCGGAGCCTGTTGGGAATAGCCAGTGTTAGCAGGTGCATTATTTGCAATCGGAGCCTGCTGATACGCCTGCGGGTAGCCGGCACCTGCCACGGGCGCAGAGGCAGGTGCTCGCCCGGTTCCACAGGCCCCGTTAGGTACAGAACCACCAGCTCCAACTGTAAATTCACAGCCCGTAGACTGCTCAGAAACGACGACATCAGGAGACTGAGTAGCGCCAATGCTGTAGTCAGTCGGGTCAACAAAAATGCTGTTGTACTCTTCAGGCAGGTTAGTCCCCTCAGGAAGCGCTGCGGGCACAAGTTCAGTGGCTTGAATCGGCGCAGGCTCTTCAGCGATAGGTGCAATATCAACAATCGGCGGCGCGGCAATTTCAGGCGCTGGCGCCGGAGGTGCTTCTACAGCTGGTATAAAGTCTGGAATGTCAGCAGGAACGGCTTCCAAATCGTCCATGGCAACGAGCGTACCCGCTGTTCTCGCAGAGACTTCAGCAACGCCTAACGTTGCTGCACTGCGGCCAATGACGCCACGACTTGCGGAGAATGGTGCCGACAAAGCCTGTGCTTCTATCAAGTTCACCAGAGGATTACCGCGCTTTGCCGCCTTAGCCGCTGGCTTTCTGACCGAAGCGAACGTAGGAGGCGCTACGGCAGTGACTTCAGGGCGTACCGACTGAGCGGGCTCAATTTCAATCGTGATAGAGGGCTTGGGCTTGGGCTTGGAGGCTACTGGTGCAGCTGGTTTTGCAGGTGGTGTCACGACCACTGGCTCTGAAACTCCCGGTGCGGAAGGCTCTACAGGTACAGCAACCACAGGTACAGCAACCACAGGTACAGCAACCACAGGTACAGCGGGTTTTACAGCGGGCGCTGCGGCTACAGGTGCCGCCACTGGCGCTGGCGCAGAAACCACTGGAGCAGGTGCTGGTGTGAATACTTGAGGCGCCGCAGGCGCTGGGGGCACATAAGCAGGCGCAGCATCTACAACATATGTCTCAGCCGCGATCGCAGGGGCAGGGGGGGCATCAATAAAGGCATCTGGCAGAGGCTGTAGCGTTGAAGCACTGCCGGATGCTGAAAAAGTGGTATCTGATACTGAATAATCACCCGACAAGCTGTCAGCATTTGAAGCGTAGTCGTTGATTAAGAAATCGCCTTCTGCTCTAGCAAAGCTCATTTGACTGGCCACAAAGCCAAAGCCACCCAAAAGGCCCAGGGCCATGAACCAGCACCTTCTTTGCTGGTAGGTGGTCGAAGGCGTCTTAGCCTCCGTCTTCGCAACAGACGAGTCCTGTTTGTCTGCTTTCGAGTGGGCAGTATGCTGGGGCGCAGTCATAGTCAATAACCTAAAAATAATCCCAATCAATCAATCAATCTTAACTTATGTGAATCTCGCTCGGTTTGAAAAGCAAGATATCTTCGATACAGTCCTTTTTGTATCCCTTTTGAGCGGGCTTTTGGAAAGGTTCGCTATCCGGGTGTAATAAAGCGACCTGTAAGTAACCCTCTTCCGAGATACCGATGACCTCTCCGGAACGGTTTTCTAATTGTCTGGGTGTCAGTTGACACTTGCCTATTAAAGTGGCACTTGAACCTGGGTTCAGGCTTAATAAGCTACCTTCTAATGAAACAACCTTACCCACCTGTGTCAGTAAATTTGAGTAGGCCTTCATGAAAACTTGACTCCCTACCCGCTGCTGGAAAAGGTACCCCTGTAGAATTCCCTTAAGGACTAGGGCAGCTAGCATCTCTAAACAATTAATTTTGTTTTGGGTGATTTGCGGCAAAGCCTCTAGTATTTTTGCCAGCGTAGTAGCCGTAGCAGGCACCGAATTGTGCCAATTTATGCCTACTCCAATCACAGCCTGTTTTATACGGGCTGGGGGCTGAGCAGCGCCAAACGCAGCTGAAGAGTTGGACGTTGATTGTGCCAGTTTAGTTTCTGTTAAGATGCCGCCTAGTTTTTTACCTTCAAAAAATAAGTCGTTGGGCCATTTAATTTGAACGGGCACGCCTAGGTTGCGTAGGGCGGTAGCAATTCCCCATGCGCTCAGGCAGGTGAGATGGGCACTGCGACTCACTGGCCAGTCAGGCTCTAGTGCTAAGGAAAGATACAGCCCGCCGGGATTGGACTGCCATATTCTACCGCGCTGACCTCGGCCTGAGTGCTGGTGATGAGCGATCGCAACGGTTCCGGCCTCAGCTCCTGCGGCTAGCATCTCCCAAAGCTTTGTACTGGTAGAAGGCACGCTTTCAAATATATGCACGTCAAATTGAGAGCGAACCCGTCTAAACTCAGAGGAAATCCCTAAGTGAGCGCCATCACCTTTGAGAGCTGCTTGAATCTTCTCCAACGATATGACGACGACCCTTCCTCCTCTGACCACCGAAACGCTGTGGGCCATTCTTAACAACGAACTGCCTGACGATACCGTAAATCGGATCGTATGGCATCAGCTAGGCTATCGCTACGATGAGACCACCGCCAAATGGCACGCTGAAGACGTGAGTGAACAATGGCAGGAGAAATATCCTGAGCCGCCCAACTTTATTGAGAGCCGCCCTGCTACCGTACAGCTAACGCGCTCTATTCCAAAAGAAAATAAGCAGCTGCTCAAAACGCTGCTGGGCTTTAAGGGCTATTCGGTCGATCAGCTCGTGCCCAGGCTGACACGCAGAGCCACGATGGCAAACTGGCTCCTGAGTGAAATGCGGGGTCACGATCTCATATAGTCTACGGTCGTTACCACCAGAAAACTCGTTCTAATCTTCTATTTACCCAGCGCTGAATTTGTAGCGGTATGGTCACCGAGTATTTCTAGAGAGTATCTATATATATTCAATATCGGACGCGCTAGTGCCGAATTCGCTTTTTCTTCTAAACCTATGTCAACCGTATTCGATTTTCTTGCTAAAGGTGGCCCGGTAATGGTGCCGATTGTGGGCGCATCTGTTTTCACGGTGGCCTGCGCTTTAGAGCGGGCTACGTTCTGGACAGATTTGCTTAAGCGTGAAGGTAGGGTCGTCAACGAAGTGTTGGATATGTCCCGTAGGGATTTATCAGAAGCAGCTGCGATCGCTGCGAGGGATCGCGATCTGCCTATCGCCCGCTTCCTCCTGGCCCCGCTCAGCCTCAAAAATCCCTCCCCCGAAACCTTTCGTCTAGCCCTAGAAGCCGCAGGCGACAAAGAATTTGTAAAAATGAGAAAAGGCGACAAGCTTCTAGAAACCGTCGTCGCTGTTGCGCCCTTGCTTGGACTGCTGGGAACGGTGACTGGCCTTATCGCCACCTTTGAAAGCCTTAATATCGGCGGGAGCGATGCTGGCGTAGGTGCAACAGAAGCGGCTGGTGGAATTGGAGAAGCCCTGGTTACTACCGCTGCCGGTATGGTAGTTGCCATTGTTGCACTACTGGTACTGCGCGTTATGGTCACGCTTCAGGCTCAACAGATGGATTACTTTTCTGAAGCCGGGAACGAGCTAGACCTCATCTACCGTCAGCATTGGCATGAAGCAGACAGGCCGCCTGTCCCTCAAAATGCAGCACCGCCCGTCCTTCTAAACCCGCCCTACTAAATCCACCATGCGCTTTCGCCAAGAGCCAGAAGATAGCGGCATTCCAACGATTGATCTGATTCCAATGCTCACCGTGATGATGGGCGTTTTGGCCTTTTTTGTTGTTGTTGCAGTGTCATTAGGCAGCGAGCAGCTTATTCAAGTCGATCTGCCGCCTGAGCAAGCAGAAGACACGCCACCTGCTGAAGACGCTGTAAAAGAGCCCTTCATTGTAGAAATGGACGCCTCGGGTCAGCAGCTGCTAAACGGCGAACCGACTGGTTCAGACCAGCTGTCGGTAAGCGTGCAAACCTATCTCGCTCAAAACAAAGAGAATGTTGTGTATCTCGTGCCCGATCGGCAGCTGTCGTATGAGCAAGTCATGCGCTTTTTAGGCGATATGCGTACGGTTGGGGGCGATCGCGTCTCTCTCGCACTTGAAGATACCGAAGACAGCCCTTTAAACGAATAGATAACCTTCACGGAGCAATCGTATGCGCACGCGTCGCCGTCCCAAAAGCCGTATCCCTGAAGTCAACTTAGTTCCGATGATGGACGTGTTGATGACGGTGCTCATCTTTTTTGTAATTATTTCTATGGGCCTGACGGGCGTGAAAGTTAACGGTGTGACGCTGCCCAAATCGGTGGAGGGTGCAGATCAGACCATTACAGACAAAGAAAGTGAGAGCGAGCCTTTTACTATCGGACTCACCCGCGATAAAGCGCTGGTTATAGAAGGTGAGCCCACTAGCCTCCAAGCGATCGCGCCTGCTATCGAAACCTACTTCAAGGAAAATCCTGACGGCACCATCATGCTCAAAGCCGATCGCGCTCTGCCATATGACGATATTGCTGTTCTACTTAACGAACTTAGAGCGATCGGCGGACGCCGTGTGTCTTTGGCCGTTGAGTAATGTCCGTAATACAACACATTTTCTGTTGGAGAGCGTCATTTACCAAGCTGAAATCATCAGGATTCTATGAGGCTGCGGAAGGCACTCAGAAAAGTTTCAAAGTCATATAAATTGATACGTTAATAGACTGCTATTTCTATATCAAAAGGCCTAGAAAGCTCGATAGGGGAGCCGTTTGAGCAATCTCTCCTAGTTGGGAACTTAGTCATTCAGCTTGAATTAGCAAAGGCAGGATATGTATAGGCTCAGTGCTTTCACGCAAGCAAGATATATAGTCCGTATAAAGCCTGGTGGTTTTTGCGGATCTCTTCTTGTTTTTATGAATAGATGTACTCAGATAGCACGTTATCGCTGAGGTAAAGCCTGCGTGGTATTACGAGCTATCTAATTCTAAGACTCTGATACGGAGGTTTCTATTAACCTAAAATGATCCAATTTCTAAAGACTCATGGTTTGAAGGTTTGCCTGCCTGTGCTACTACTAACTACTGCTTGCGGTGAGGGTACGTCTTCTGCACAGCAGGCTGATGTTGCGACTGTTTCTTCTGAAGCGGTTGCAGCAGCAGCACAACCTAGCGCTGGCTTTGGTACACCCAACGTTGAGAGTGCCAACCTCAACGCGCCTGAAATCGCTATCAATCTCGATACTGATACGCCTTCTATTGATGACGTGCTGCCCCCAGTTACGTCTGAAGAAGGGGCAACAGATGGGGAAATTATGTCCGAAGCCATCTCTTCGGCTAATGAGCCTACAAAGATCCCTGAGCCTGCAACTTTGGCCGGTTTGGCGATCGCAGCAGCCGGTTTGAGCGTTGTTAAGCGTAAGAAAGCAGTTTAATTTCAAACTGCTCTTATTACTAGCAACACCGACAGCTGCGCTCTAAAGCCCTTAGCACAGCTATCGATCAAGCCGCCGATCCGCTTGCCGATCACTTGCCGATTAATGGTTCAATCGCAGCCCGTGAAAGTCTATGTCATCTCAGCTACGTAACAGGCGGCTCAATAGCCCAATGTTTCCTAGCTGAGTTGTGTTGCACACAACGGACTGCTAAGCCCCCAGATTAGAGACTGAAAGATGTTAAAAGCCTGGTGCCCTTAGGGTTATCAGGTTTTTCTTTTGGAATTTTGAGGGCACGGCTGGTAGCATGGCCTCCTAATTTAGGGAGACAGTGTAGCATCGTAACTGTTGTCAGTTTTTACGAAAAAGTATGGATGCTGATCAGGTTGAACAACTGCTTGCTGATCTTAAACAGCCTGATTCAGCTGTTCGCGATCGCGCTTCATCTATGCTCTGGCACCGCTGGTTTCATCAAAAAGGAACCTACGGCGCGCAGCAGCTGATGCAGGCTGAGTCGCTGATACAATCCGACCAGGTGAACCAGGCCAGCAGTCTGCTCAACGATATTATTCAAGCTCAGCCTGACTTTGCCGAGGCTTGGAACCGGAGAGCGGTTTTACGCTATATGCAAGGTGAATACTGGCGGGCGATCGCTGACTGCCAAAAAGTCATTGAGCTAGTGCCCTACCACTTCGGAGCCCTTCACGGCCTTGGCCTATCTCATAGCGCAGTTGGGAACTACACTGCCGCCATTCAGGCCTTTCGACAGGCGTTAGCAGTGCAGCCCTACGCCTTAACCAACCAGCGCATGATCTTAGAATGCACCGCAAAGCTGGGTTGACTCATTCAAACCGGCGCGTTCTGTGGCAACCTGAAAGAGCGCTAAACTATAGCCCCGTTGAAACGGATACACCCCTGAGTGAACCGCTAGAACTATGCAAACTCTGTCTACACCACCCATCGCTACGCCTGACCATTCTCAAGCCGCTGACAACGCTGCTTTTGATCCAACCATTGTGCGACGTAAAACTCGCCCGGTACGGGTAGGCGATGTCACCATTGGCGGCGGCCATCCGGTGGTGGTGCAGTCCATGATTAATGAGGACACGTTAGATATTGACGGCTCAGTAGCGGGTATTCGCCGGCTGCATGAAGCTGGCTGTGAAATTGTGCGAGTTACAGTGCCGAGTATGGCGCACGCTAGAGCGCTAGCGGAAATTAAGCAGAAGTTATCCGAAACGTACCAGACGGTGCCGCTGGTGGCTGACGTGCATCATAACGGCATGAAAATTGCGCTAGAAGTTGCGAAGCATGTCGATAAGGTGCGGATTAATCCGGGGCTGTATGTCTTTGAAAAGTCGGATAGCGATCGCACCGAATACACCCAAGCCGAGTTCGACAATATCGGTGCAAAAATCCGCGAAACCCTAGAGCCTCTTGTCATCTCACTGCGCGATCAGGACAAGGCCATGCGCATTGGCGTCAACCACGGCTCCTTGGCAGAGCGCATGCTCTTCACCTACGGCGACACGCCCGAAGGCATGGTGGAGTCCGCCCTAGAATTTATCCGCATCTGCGAATCTCTCAACTTTTACAACCTCATTATCTCGCTTAAAGCCTCACGCGTCCCCGTCATGCTTGCCGCCTACCAGCTGATGGTAAAGCGCATGAATGACGAAGGCATGCACTACCCGCTACACCTGGGCGTAACTGAAGCAGGCGATGGTGAATATGGCCGCATCAAGTCCACTGCCGGGATTGGCACACTCTTAGCGCTGGGCATTGGTGACACTATTCGCGTCTCGCTGACTGAAGCACCCGAAAAAGAAATTCCCGTTTGCTACAGCATTTTGCAGGCGCTGGGCCTTCGCAAAACCATGGTCGAATACGTTGCCTGCCCCTCATGCGGACGCACTCTGTTCAACCTAGAAGACGTACTGCACAAAGTTCGCAACGCCACTAGCCACCTTACCGGCTTAGATATCGCCGTGATGGGCTGCATTGTGAATGGCCCTGGCGAGATGGCCGATGCTGACTATGGATACGTCGGCAAGCAGCCGGGGACAATTGCGCTGTATAGAGGCCGTGAAGAGATTAAGCGCGTGCCTGAAGCAGAAGGCGTTGAGGAACTCATTAATTTAATTAAGGCTGATGGACGCTGGGTAGAGCCAGAAGAGAAAACATCGTAGAGATGCAGTCGATAAACTGTCCTATTCTCAGAAGGATTCACCCCCCACTTCCCTTTAATCTGAATATTCGTGCATTCTCATATACTTGGCACAAGCACTTCACCTTAGACTCAGGTTAGGAGTAAAGGGTGTGTGCTAAATTGGGCGTAATTAGCGTCCTCCACACAGGATTTTTTAGTCTATGGCTATTACGAAGCGCGGCCTTATCCTCGGCGCAACTGCACTCGCAAGTGCCGCCGTGGTCATTACAGGAACCGGCATTCATCTATCTGCGGGCCAAGCCTTTTTTAAGGAGAGCCCTAAAGAACTCATTGACGAGGTGTGGCAGCTCATCGATCATGAGTATGTTGATGAGTCTTTTAACGCCCTCGATTGGAACGACGTTCGCACCTCTTATTTAGAGCGTAACTACACCGATCAAGAAGAGGCCTACACCGCCGTTCGCGAGATGCTAGAGCAGCTTGACGATCCCTACACGCGGTTTATGGACCCTCAAGAATTTAGCAATATGCAAATAGACACCTCGGGAGAGCTAACCGGGGTCGGTATTCAAATTTCTCAGGACGAAGACACAAAAGAAATTTTGGTGGTCTCTCCGATTGAAGACACGCCTGCTTTTGAAGCAGGTCTACTGTCAGGAGACATTATTGTCTCTATTGATGGACAAGATACAGAAGGCTTAGACCTTAGCGACGCCGTTAATCTCATCCGCGGCCCGGTCAACTCGTCGGTCAAGCTTTCAGTGACCCGTGAAGGTAAGCCGCTTGATTTTGAACTCACCCGCGCTCGAATTGAAATTCATCCCGTTCGCTACTCTGTAAAAACTGGCCCTGAAGGCGCCATAGGATACATTCGCCTGACGCAGTTTAGCGCGAACGCTTCTGATGAAATGCGCGATGCTATTAGAGCGCTTGAAGAGCGCGATGTAACCGGCTATGTGCTCGATCTGCGCTCTAACCCTGGCGGACTGCTTTTTGCCAGCATCGACATCGCCAAAATGTGGATTGACGAAGGCACGATTGTATCGACCGTAGATCGCGACTCAAAGAGCGATGAAGAAGTGGCGAGAAACCAGGCGATTACTGATCTTCCTTTGGTTGTATTGGTAGACGGCGGTTCGGCAAGTGCGAGTGAAATTCTCTCTGGCGCTTTACAGGACAATGACCGGGCATCACTTGTAGGCACCCAAACCTTTGGTAAGGGGCTAGTACAATCTGTTCGCGGTTTGGCGGATGGTTCTGGTGTGGCCGTTACTATTGCTAAGTACCTCACGCCTTCGGGCAGAGATATCAACAAGCTAGGGATTGAGCCCGATGTCATTGTTGAACTAACGGATGAACAGCGAGATGCGCTAGCTGAGAATCGCGACAAAATCGGGACTTTGGAAGATCCGCAGTACTCCAAAGCATTGGATGTGCTCACAGATTCTATTCGCGCTCAAAGGCAGTCAGCAAACACGGCTGAGGTTTCTAAATAGACGCGCAGTCATTAGCGGATAAAAGCTAAATGACCGACTAACTGGGTTTGCATTTACCTGCTCTAATCAGGCCAACGCGTTTTGCGATGGCCTGATTTTTAGTTTCAAACGGCCCCCACTGTTCTGCTGGTGGCGTCTCTAATGCGGCTAGGTCTTGTGCCGACAAAATTTTGCACTGCTCAGAGATTTCTTTTGCAATGTACCAATCTTTTCCTTCAGGCATGTTCACTTCTCCATAATGGGTTGACTCAAAGCATTTCTAGTGGAATAGGACGATCGGGCGGTGGGAAAGCAGTCTCTAGGTCTTTGAGGTCTTTTGTACTTAAGACAATATGAGAGGCAGCGTAGTTTTGTTCTATGTGCTCAATGCGGCTGGACTTTGGGATGACAATGACGTTTTTTTGGTGGAGTAACCAGGCGATCGCAATCTGAGCTGCGGTGGCGCCTTTCTCTTGTGCGATCGCCTCTAGCATTGCATTGCCGAGAAGCCGTCCCTGCTCAATAGGAGAATATGCCATTACAGGAATATGGTGCTGCTGACACCAGGGCAACAGATTCAGCTCAACACCGCGTCGGGTGAGGTTGTATAGCACCTGGTTCGTGCAGATTGACTGCCCTCCTTTTAATTTCAGAGCGCTTTTCATATCGTCGGTGTCAAAATTGCTGACGCCGTAGCTGCGAATTTTGCCCGCCTGCTGTAACGATTGAAAGGCCTCCAAAGTTTCTGAAAGCGGTACAGAGCTGCGCCAGTGGAGCAGATATAGATCGATGCGGTCTGTGTTTAAGCGTTTGAGACTTCTTTCGCAAGCGGCGATCGCCCCTTTTCTAGCGGCATTGTGCGGATAGACTTTGCTCACCAGAAATACCTTTGAACGGTGACGGGCGATCGCTTCACCGACAACCTCTTCCGCGCCCCCTTCTCCGTACATCTCAGCCGTGTCAATCAGCGAAAAGCCTAAATCTAGGCCATGTCGCAGCGCATCAACTTCTCGCTGACGGTGCTGAGGATTTTCACCCATGCGCCAGGTGCCCATTCCTAATACAGGGATTTCTTGCCCGGAAGAAAGCTCAATTGTTTTCATGATTTAACAGCCTCGTTGAAATTCTGTGGAGATCTATCGCGCAAACTGTAAGTCACAGCAGCCGCCAGTACGCAGAGGAGCGCAAGTAGCTGTAGCACGCTTACAAGTCCAATGCTTTCTTGCAGTATTGGTAACGCCAAGGCTCCTAATACAGCGCCTGACTTTGCAATCCCCCCTGCAAGTCCAGCGCCGCTCGCGCGAATAGCCGGTGGAAAGACTTCTCCTGATAGTAAAAAAGTCGTGGAATTTGGCCCCATGTTCATCATTAAGTTGAACAAGATAAAACCTATAAACAGTAAAGCAAGACTTGTTCCCGAAACAGAAAGTATCCACAAGCCTGCTGCCATACCCATAAAGCCGAGCATCTGCAATGGAATGCGTCCGACACGATTAATGAGTAAAACGGCCAGAGTAAAGCCAACCACTAAAAACACGTTTACAATCGCAGCACCCTTAGCTGAAGACATTTCTTGCATCAGCAGATTGCTTTCATTTGAAAAGGTGAGTGCCGCAATAATTGTTGGCGTAAAAATCCCGATGCCGTAGGTAGCAATGTCTTGTAAAAACCACGGAATAGCCGCTAAAGCTGTTCGTCTGCGATAGGTTGAGGAAAATAAGTCAGCGTAGCCTAGCTTCTCGCCCGCAGGTTCGGCGCCTGTTTGTGTGGCAGTAGGTTCAAAATGAACGGTTGTTTCTAGTAGTTCGGAGGCCGCTTTAGAAGCTTCTTCATACTCTCCTTTAGCCAGATGATAGCTGGGACTCTCTAATAAAAACAGCAGCCGCAGACCGCCCACTATGAAAGAGAGAATAACACCGACGCCCAGCATCCATCGCCATGCATAGGCGATCGCCATCTCCGGCGCAATCTGTTGAAATCCCCAAATCGTAGCCCAGCCGACCAAGGCTCCTAGCAGCGCACCTACGGACTGGAAGCTAAAAGCTCCGATCACCATTCGGCCTCGCAGCCTAGCTGGAATGTTTTCAGTGATGTACGACACGCTGATGGGATAGTCTGCACCGATGCCAACGCCGACAAAAAAGCGAAAGATTAGCAGAGACCACGCGTTCCAGGCGAGGGCCGTTGCGGCTGAGGCGATAATGAACAAACCAATATCAATCACCAGCATGAGCTGACGGCCAACTTTATCGGTGATAGGGCCAAGCGTGAGTGAACCGATGAGCGCACCAGCTAGAGCGGCAGTGGCGATCGCACCTACCCACCCTACGCTCAAGCCAAAGTCTCTTTGAATAAACGGCATCGCCACGCCGATAATAAAAAAGTCGAAGCCGTCAAGCGCAATTAGGCCAGCCGATAAAATCCACAGCATCCACATCGGGCGCGTTAAGGACGCATCATCAAGCAGACTTTGAAACTGCGCTTCAGGAGAGCTTTTCTCGGCATTTATCGAAGTAGACAGTGTGGGCTTCGGGGTAGAAGCGTCAGAAGATGACATAGATTGAACGTAAGGAATCGTTCTTTTAGGATAGCGAAAAGAGCGCTACGGGCCTGAAGATGCCGGGAGTTCAGCGGCGATCGCATCCAGCGGATTGGGCGTCACCGTTTTCGGCGGCGTCACAGCAACCATCTCGGGGTACACCTCTAGCTCAGTGCCGTCTACCCAGCCTGAATAGTAGCGAACCTTAGTGCCGTCTGGCGCCAGACCCAGCAGATCAAAGCTACCTCGAATGGCCAGGTGATCGAAGGAAAACCCTGTTCGGATATTGGATGTAATTAGGCCATAGGGGCCGCCGCCTACTAAGTTAAGCGAGACTTCATCAAAGGTGCGCCTAAACTTGTCGCCGCCCCAGTGCCACTGTCTGCCCGGCCAAAAGATAGGATTGTCTCCCACCATCCGCTGGGCCACCTCGTTATTGACGCGATAGCCACCTTGCGAAAGCGTCGCTTCAATACCGGGTTCGTACACTACTTCATAGCGAAACGGCTTCGGCTCTACTTCGGGCTGCTCGTAAAATTCCCATGCCGCCCAAAGCACTTCTACTTCAGGTTTCTTGAGTGTTGTTGTCGATTCTTCAGCCAAAAAGCTCGGGTAGAGCGCAACGCCCTCTGACGGCAGCTTAGCCGTTGTCGCAAATCGCCAGCATCGCCAGCTATCGGCTTGTTCCGCTATTTGCCAGTCCACTTCACAAATACCGTTGCCCGTGCCGACCCAAAGCGAATCGCCAGAGACAGCTAGCTGATGGGGCACGGCGCCGACAATTGGGCTGTTGTTTAGCGTAAATCTGTTGAGCGTTTTGGTCGCTGGGCGGTAGGCGGCTAGGCCGTTGGCAGGCACCGATGGGTTGCCTTCGCCACTGCGCATGGTGCCTAGCCACAGGGTTAGGTTGCTAGAGTCTTCACCTTCGATCTCGGTGTTCGCGTTACCAGTAGCCACCATCGAAGTGATTTGGTCGCCTTGAATTTCTTCAGGTCGCTGAATATCGAGTTCTTCAGTTTCTGGGTCATATTGCAACAGGCTGGCGAACCCGTTTTCACCTTCGCCCTGGCTGGTAGTTGCGGCGAACCAAACGCCGTCGTCTGTAACAGCCGTGCCTGAAATTCTAGGAACGCCTAAGCTAGCACCGATGCTGGCCTCTCGCACCGCTTCTACCGTATAGAGTTCATAGCTCGTGACTTCGCCGTCCGGTGATTTGATATCGAAATAAACGGATTCCTCTTCTTCCGGGGGGCGACCGCCGTTTTCAACGTCACTAGGCGCAACCGTTGGGTTCAATTCCTCGTCTAACCAGGTCGCCTGTAGCCTCACTCGATACTCATACAATTTTTCATCGATTTCTATGGTTTCGTATTCAGGGTCGGCCAAACTGCTGGCGTAGGTTGCATAGTCGAAGGGTTCTTCGGGTTCAGGCGCGGTGGAGGCGATCGCCCATTTAGCGTTCTTTTTACGAGCGCTCTTCGTTCCGGAGCTTTGGCACAAAGAAAACGTATAGTAAGGCGTTTTGACCGCGACTTTTCCGGGTTCGACAGAGATTTCTTGAGGGGCAAAGTTGAACTGCTCAAAGACCGGCATGTTCTCTGGTGTGGAGAGCGGTTTGAGTGTAGATTTGGGGCGATCGCACACCACCTCTTTAGACTTATCGGCAGTCGTTTGAGCGCGATCGCTCTGATTTGATTGTGACTGCTGCGGGGTGCGATCGCCTGCTAGCTCACCTGTCGAAACAGAAGACGGCGCACAGGCATTCAGCACGACGCCTAAAACCAGCGGCAAACTCATAGCAGATAAAACGTTTCGAGTTTGCATAAGTCACCTACTGCTTCAACAAATCGTAAGCGATGCTATTTTAGCTGACGGCTACGATTATTTCCTTTGAATAGCCTTATCATCCGGTATTTATAACCCATCCCCGATAAAGTTTTTTGTCTTTCCTCAGCGAAAACTCAGGCGAAAGTTCTACACTTCATCAGTATCTTTGCTGAGGAAAATTTTGAGCTATTTAGAAGCCGTTGCCGATTTCTATACAGAAGTTGCTGAGACCCCTGATGTCGGTCTGTGCTGTGTACAAAGCACGCCCCTGCAAATGCCTGGGCTCACTATCCCCGTGCAAATGCAGGAAATGAACTACGGCTGCGGTACCACCGTTCATCCCGCCGAACTCACGGGCGATCCGACCGTACTCTACGTCGGTGTCGGCGGTGGCCTAGAAGCCCTACAGTTTGCCTACTTTTCTCGCCGCCCCGGTGCCATTATCGCAGTCGATCCTGTGGACTCTATGCGAGAAGCCGCCGAGCGCAACCTCGTCTTAGCCGCTGAGCAAAATGACTGGTTTGACCCTAGCTTTGTCAGCATTCGCTATGGCGATGCCTTTAGCATCCCAATGCCCGATAGCTCTGTTGATGTTGTCGCTCAAAACTGCTTGTTCAATATTTTTGAGCCCGAAGACCTAGCAAAAGCGTTGTCGGAAGCCTACCGCGTGCTGAAGCCTGAAGGCCGCTTAGTGATGAGCGATCCCATCACCACCCGAGAAATTCCCGTTCATCTTAGAAATGACGATCGCTTGCGTGCTATGTGCCTATCGGGCGCGCTTACTTACGAAGATTACACTCAGAAAATTATTGATGCGGGCTTTGGTCAGGTAGAAGTTCGTGCCCGTCGCCCCTACCGGTTGCTGAATGCAAAGAACTACAAGTTGAACGAGCACTTAATGCTTGAGAGTTTAGATTGCGTTTCGTTTAAGGTGCCGATTGCTGAAGATGGCGCGTGCATTTTCACTGGCAAAATGGCTGTGTATGCAGGCGAGCAAGAATACTTTGATGACAATGCAGGTCATATTCTCATGCCCGGTATTCCGTTGGCTATTTGTGATAAGACGGCTAGAAATTTAGGCAAGTTTGATGACATTACCGTCACCAATTCCACCTGGTACTACGATGGCGGTGGTTGCTGCTAGAGCGCGATCGCACAGCAGCATTTGCTAGATAAAAAGAGCTGTTGTGCCTTGCCTTATAGGCCAATCCATCAGCTTTCTTTTCAGTCTCTATAATTAGAATCACATCAAGCGAAAGGACGCTCGCATGGTTGCTTCGGATATCAAATACAGCCTACCTTCAACTGAAGACTTACCCTGTTCAGATGATACGCCTGTAGATAATGAAGATCAAAATTTACTACCCAACCTTTTACTAGCGCTGCTTACCGGCCTTTGGGCTGAGCGAATGGACTGGTTTTTTGGAGTAGATATGGCTGTGTATCACACCACGGGCGTGAGTCCTAAGGTGCCGGTCGTTCCAGATGCGTTTTTGAGCTTGGGCGTAGAGCGAAAAAAAGGTGGAAAGTCGCGACGTAGCTATGCGGTGTGGGAAGAACAATGGACTGTCCCAACGCTAGCGTTGGAAGAGGGATCGGCATCAGCCGTTTGAAGTATACAAGCTAGAGTCAGATAGGTATCGCTTGCAAATCGGTGAGCCTTATTGGATGCCAGAGGCCGGAATAGGCATTGGACGATATCGAGGGGAGTTTGGTGGACTGCCGCAGGAGCTTTTGACTTGGTACAACGAGCGCGGAGAACGACACCTAAGCGCAGCAGAGGCCGCGCAGCAAGAAGTTATCAAAGGACAAGTTCAAAACGAGCGATTAAGAGCTTTTTTGCGATCGCAAGGCTTTGACCCCGACAATCTGCCAACTGACTAAAACCAACAAGTATTTAAGAAAGCACGTTTCTAAGCACGGCTAGCTGCGATCGCACAATCCGATAGTAAAGCCAAGTGCCTCGTCGTTCTTTAGTCAGCAGGCTGGCCTCACACATCACTTTCAAATGATGGCTAACCGTTGGCTGAGAAAGCCCTCGATATAAGGTGTTGTCGATATGCGAATTGATAGGCAAGCTGATGTGCGAGTTAGAAAGCAGCCAATCGTGGGATCTTATTCGCGGGAGCTAGCCGAATTTATTGGCACCTTTGCACTGGTGTTCGCTGGAACAGGCGCGGTTATGGTTGATCAAATTAGCGATGGGGCGCTGACCCATCTGGGCGTGAGCTTTGTGTTTGGCGCGGTGGTTGCGGCAATGATCTACGCGCTGGGTCATATCAGCGACGCTCATTTCAATCCGGCCGTGACGCTGGCATTTTGGAGCAGCGGTTTTTTTCGCAAAAAGAAGGTGCTGCCCTACGTGCTGGCGCAGACCGCTGGTGGTGTTTTAGCGTCTGTGCTGCTGCGGCTGTCTTTCGGCCCCGTTGCAGACTTAGGCGCAACGCAGCCTCTAAATGGCAACTGGATGCAGGCTTTTGTCTTAGAAACGGTGCTGACGTTTATTTTGATGCTGGTAATTTTAGGTACGGGATTAGACCGTAGAGCGCCGATTGGGTTTGCGGGGCTGGCGATTGGGCTGACGGTTGGGCTGGAGGCGGCTTTTATGGGACCCATTACGGGAGCGAGTATGAATCCGGCAAGGTCGTTTGCACCTGCGCTAGTAAGTGGGCTGTGGGCGCATCAGTGGCTTTATTGGGTTGCGCCGATTTTGGGCGCACAGCTAGCGGTGGTGGCTTACCGGCAGCTGTCTAATAATTTTTCAGATTTGGGAGAGGCTGGAGAGATGGACTAGCGATCGCTGTCGAGTTTTAGGGTTAAACCAGGCAACCTATCAATAACCGTTATTGAAACAAAGGGTTATGCTTCAGAAGCTGAAATCACCGTGGAATCGCGCTATTGAGAGAGGGAAAGGACTTACGCAGGCGCTGATTCAAAGATTTGGAGGACTCTTTGCAATTGCTTGGATAGGGAGCATTGCAGCTGTTGTTTTTACCCCGCGCATTTTTCAGCTTCCTATTCGCGCCTCGCTAAACTACAACGAAGGCTGGAATGCTTACCAGGCGGCGCACGCCTTTGGCCCAGAGGCACTCTATCCTAGCTTAGAAGCTACATTTTCTAACAACTATCCGCCGCTCTCTTTTTATGTTGTAGGCGGGCTGGGTCAGCTGATAGGAGACAATATTATTGCAGGCAGAATCATCTCTCTGCTGTCTTTGGGTGCGATCGCGCTCTGCATCGGCTGGCTAGTGGCTAGCCGCTCAAAGCAAGCTGCATTAGGAATTTTCACCGGACTGTTTTTTTTAGTCACCTTCGGTCATTACTTCAGTGGATATGTTGCTATTAACGATCCTCAGCTACTGGCACATGCCGTGCAAATGGGCGCGCTGATATGGCTAATGAAACAAACCGCAGAAAGCAACAATCGTGTTTCTGTGGTTGGCCCGTCGCTTTTAATCGGCGTGAGTTTATTAATTAAGCATAATTTGCTGGCTTTACCGGCAGCGATCGCCCTTTGGCTTTTCATTCACAAAAGGCGCGCTGCTTTTACCTTTGCCGCACTTGTCACCGCTATTATTGCCACAAGCTTCACGCTGTTTCACCTTATCTACGGCCCCGACTTTCTCATTGGACTATTAAAAGCACCTCGCGCATATACCTTGGTTGGCGGGCTAGTGAATATTCAAAAGTGGCTTGCGCCTCAAGGCTGGCTGGTGGGGTTGGGGCTAATGGTGATAGCGAGGCAGTGGCGAAATCGTGACGTGCAGCTTATTGGATTGTTTGCTGGATTTTCTGTGTGGCTAGGTGTAGCGATCGCAGGCGGTGCAGGCATCAACTACAACGCCGTCTTCGACATCACAATTTCACTTTGCTTACTCAGCGGCTGGGCGCTGATGTCACTTAGCTTCATACCGCCGAACAGTGCAAGCAAGCTACACAGCACAAACCCACACACTTCCTGGCAGCTTTCAGAGCAACAGCTGGCCGCTACCCTTGCGCTGTCTTTGATCTTTATACTGCTACTGCCAACTAAGCTACAGGCGATCGCAACGCTAGATAATACGACTCGGGCATTAGCAACGCAGGCCGCTGAAGATGTTGCGCTGATTTCCGATACTCAGAGTGCGGTGGTGTGTGAGGAGCTAGCAATGTGTTATTTTGCAGGCAAGCCGCTGACGCTAGAGCTGTTTAATTTTGGACAAAAGCTGAGAGCAGGGCTGATTTCTGAAGCAGAGTGGATTCGTAAGATAGAGGATAGAGAATTTTCGCTGCTGTATCTTAAAAAAGAGTCCCGGCTGCTAACAGACGCTGTTTATCAGGCTATTGAACGACACTATGAGCCCTTCCGTACGTCTACCTATCGTTATCTTAACTACGAATTTCTGAGACCCGTCTTTTGAAAGCGTCTTGAGAGAAATTACTGAAATTCTCTTTTTTAGAAGACATTTTTATCTGAAAAATAAACAATAAATATCCCGCTAGCAATTATCAGTCATGTATAAATCAATACACTGAATATTCGGTATGAGAGAGCATGACTGTTTTTAGAGAAACACTTTTATTTCAACAACAAGATCAGCAAGAGGTACCTAGCTGGCTAGTGGGTCTCTGGCGCAGGCTATCGATCGAAGAGAACGGAGCGCGAGATACCACCACTCAGGTTTACTGGCTACAAACCAGCAGATGCTTCGGAGATATTCGCATTCCTGCCGGACGATTTGCCGTAGACGCCTCGCAAAAGCCGACCGCGCAGCAGACAGCACCTCAGCAAGATGGTTTTGTGGGTATTACCCGGTTAAAAGATGACGTTTGTCAGTGGCATCACGCGATGGACTACCAGCCATCTGAAGCGCAGGCGGATACCGGCAGACTGTACTGGGAAGGCGATATTTTGGTTGAAGTTGGGCCGAATGAATCGTACATAGAGAAGTGGCAGCGAGTTTCTACGGGCACGACCGCAGCGATGACATGCGCGGATGAATCAGGCTGGAAGGGCTGGTTGGTAGTATGCGGCGATCAGTTTATCTATATGTGCAACGATTTGCGGCACTCTTCTAACTGTGAAATTTCAATGGGACGCGTTCAGCGTGGCAATAAGCCCTGGGAGATTCAGCTTTCTACTTTGTCGTGGAAAGAAGGTGGCTGCCTATGGAACCTAGAAGATATAACGATGGATCGAACAGGCCAGAAGATTATTCAAAGGAGAGGAAATGAGAGCTGGCACTGGACGGTGCGAGAGCAGGGCGATCTTTCTCAACAATTAGCGCTGATGACATGTCAATCTGTAGTTATCTATAGTGCTATCTATAGTTAGGAGCGATCGCATAGAATTTACCAGACGTTATCCATAGCCTAAGATCCTCATCCCGTAAAATAGCAGTTGAAAAGCAGCTATTGCTACCGTCAACGCACAGGCAGCGCATAGGACACTAGCAATGCAGCTTTTGTCGGGCGCTACCTTTGGGAATAGATGAATGAACATTGTGATCGGTGTTGCTGGCGTGCTTATAGGGAGTATGTCGGCGTACTTGTACGCTAGGCTTTACTGGAAAAAACAGATTAGGGCTGCTAGACGCGAAGTTTTAAGCGATCTTGACAAAGTGCAAGAACAAAAGCAGTTGCTAGAAGCTAGTGGCCGTAAATGGCTTGAGCATAGAAAGGTACTAGAGCGGGAATGCGCCGTGCTGAAAGCGAAAGTTGTCAGCCAGGAACAGCACTACGAGCAGCTTGAAGTATCCCGTCAGAAAAGTCTGTCCGACCAGAGCACGGACTATGACCAGCTACGGCAGGACTATGAAAGCTACAAAACAAAGGCATGGGATAATGTAACGCTCGCCCTTCAGCAAGAAGAGGAGCTAGAAGCTAAAAATGGACACCTTCAAGCTGAGAATAATCGGCTAATCTCTGAAATAGAAGAGATGCGATTTATGTGGAAAGCGGAAAAGTCGCAGTATGAAGCAGCAGCAGCAGACTATGAACGAAAGCTTAATGAAGCCTATAAAGAACCTGGTATAGATATTGAAGAGATTATCCGTAAGCTGTTTCCTCAGCTAGAGCTTCTACGAGATTCTATTGATGATATTAATCGCAATAAACACAGCATTAGCGCTATACTGCACCGACTTCAGGCATTACATAATCACGACTTTGAGTATTCTGAGAAAGTAAAGGCAACGGGGGGTGAGTGGTCAGAATGCAAAGCGCCTCATATGGGAATGATTCGGCTTTACTATCGCAAGGAAAGCGATTCTCCGTCGGAGAAGTGCGAAGTTTTGGTGTCTCGGAAGAAAGATAGAAAGTCTCAGAAGAAAGATATGGAATGGCTAAAGCAGCAGCCTAAAAAACGATAGCGCTTCTGTAAAGGGGCTTTTAGAACCTGTATTAACTTATGTAAGTTTCGCGGCGGTACGTTCGATACGTGGCTATGTACCTACAAGCGATCGCACATAAGCTAATAATCAATAAGGCAACTCACAATGGCTCGTTCAAACGCAACTGCTCAACGTCGAAATACGGTACTTTTTCTAGGTGATATTCTGCGATCTTCTGCCTCTTTGAGCTTTTTACTAGGAGGCGGGGCTATTCTCTTTTTTATGTTGTTTATTCTAAAGCCCTTTAGGATCGTATCTGCCGGAGAGCGCGGTGTGCTAATGCACTTTGGCAACGTGCAAGATGAGATTTTGGATGAGGGAATGCACTTTACCATGCCGATTGTGACTTCTGTAAAAACGCTGAGCGTTAGGGTGAACAAAAATGAAATTAGCGCCATGGCCTCTTCTAAAGATTTGCAGACGCTGACGGCAGATATTGCGGTGAACTGGCATATTGATCCGCAGCAGGTCAACACGGTGTTTCAAACCATTGGTGATGCTGAACAGGTGGTGAGTGGCATTATTGATCCGGCGGTGTCGGAGGTGGTGAAGGCGGCAACGGCGAAGATGAATGCTGAGGAAATTATTACGCAGCGGACGGCGCTGAAGCAGGAAATTGATGCGGCTTTGCGCGATCGCCTAACCACATACGGCTTACTGGTAGATGACGTATCGCTAACGAATTTCTCGTTTAGCCCTGAATTTTCAAGGTCAATTGAGGCTAAACAAGTGGCTGAGCAAGAGGCGAAGCAGGCGGAATACACCGCGCTGAAAGCAGAAAAAGATGCGCAGGCTACGATCAATAAAGCGAAGGGACAGGCTGAAGCGCAGCGGCTACAGGATCAAACGCTGACGCCGAACATCTTGCAGCAGCAGGCGATTGACAAGTGGGACGGTAAGTTTCCACGGGTGATGACTCAAAGTGATTCTGTGCCGCTGTTGCAAATTTTAGAAGACACTGAGTAACCCGCTGTCTAAACTGACCCGCTCACATACGGAATCGGACAGCTGAGCTGCTTGGACTGCTTACTAAACAGCAGATTTTCTCGATAGTCAATCGGGCAGTCGATCACGGCGGGAACGTTTTGAGCGAGTGCTTCTTTGAGCGTGGGTACAAAGTCTTCTGCGGAGCTGATGCGGTAGCCTTTAAGGTTCATGCTTTCAGCAAGCTTAACAAAGTCAGGATTGTTGAACTTGATGTAGGAAGACTCATTGTATTGAGACTCTTGTTTCCATTCAATCAGGCCATAGCCGCCGTCGTTAAAGATAATGGTGACGAAGGCGGTGCTGATGCGGTGAGCAGTTTCTAGCTCTTGACAGTTCATCATAAAGCCACCATCGCCGGTTACTGCAACAACTTTGCGGTTGGGGTATACAAGCTTAGCTGCAACGCCACCGGGAATGGCGATGCCCATAGAGGCAAATCCATTGGAAATTAGGCAGGTGTTGGGTCTAGCGCAGTGGTAGTGGCGGGCAATCCACATTTTGTGTGCGCCAACATCGGAGATAACAATATCTTCAGGGTCGAGCACCTGACGAAGATCGTACAGGAGCTTTTGGGGCTTGATAGGAAAGCCGGTGTCGGTGGCGTATTTCTCGTAGTCGGCCTGCATGTCAGCGCGAAGGCTGGTGAAGCGATCGCTCATCTGCTCACTTTTAGGTCGATGAACCCGCTTGCCAATTTCATTGAGCGCATCTGAAATATCACCCACGACTTCCACCGTTGGAATGTAGCTGCTGTCAATCTCGGCGGGCGTCAGCGAAATATGAACAATGGGCAGGTCACCTTCAGGGTTCCACTTTTTAGGGCCGTATTCAATCAGGTCGTAGCCGATGGCAATCACTAAGTCGCTTTCATCCAGAGCGCAGGCAATATAGTCTCGCTGCTGTAGGCCTAATGACCAGAGCGATCGCGCGTCCGTATAGTCCAGTACACCTTTACCCATAAAGGTATTGGTCGCCGGAATATTGAGATCTTGAACAAAGCGAGTGATAGCTTCGCTGGCGGCGTTGCGGATGGCCCCATTGCCAATGAGAATAATAGGATGACTGGCTTGGGAAATAGCGATCGCCGCCCGCTGCAAGCTTTCTTCAGAGGCTACCGGCCTAGCCGAAGGTGCAGCCCTTAGCGGTTCACCTTCAGCAGGCATATCGGCAATATTCTCGGGCAGGTCAATATGCACCGCGCCAGGCGGCTCACTTTGGGCGAGCTTAAAGGCCTTCCTCACAATCTCAGGCGTATTGCCGGGACGAACAATCTGTTTGTTCCACTTAGTAACCGGTGCGAACATCGCCACTAGGTCTAAATACTGGTGAGACTCAATGTGCATCCGATCGGTGCCGACTTGCCCGGTAATGGCGATGAGAGGGGCGCGATCTAGGTTGGCATCCGCTACGCCAGTCATTAGGTTTGTCGCCCCTGGCCCCAGGGTAGAAAGGCATACGCCTGCTTTGCCTGTGAGCCGCCCGTATACATCAGCCATAAAGGCCGCGCCCTGTTCGTGGCGGGTGGTGATGAACTGAATGCGAGAGCGCTTTAGGGCTTGGAGAAGCTGAAGATTTTCTTCACCAGGGAGGCCGAAGATATATTCAACGCCTTCGTTTTCGAGGCAGCGGACAAGCAGTTCGGCAGTGTTCATTATTTTATCCAGACCGTTTTCGCATTAACAAATTCTAACAACCCGTAGCGCGCCAGCTCTCGACCGTAGCCGGACTGTTTAACGCCGCCGAATGGCAGTCTCGGATCGGATTTTACCAGTCCGTTGATAAAGACAGCACCCGCATCTAGCTCGTTGATCAGACGCTGTTGTTCTTTTTCATCTTTTGTCCAAGCGCTTGCCCCTAGTCCAAACGCTGTGGAATTAGCTAGTGCGATCGCCTCGTCAATCCCCGCCACTCGAAACACCAGCGCCACCGGGCCAAAAAACTCTTCCTGATCGGCAGGGGTGCCCGGTGGAATGGCCGCAAGAATCGTCGGTGGGTAGAAGTTGCCCGCGCTCAGCTCAGCCGGAAGCTGCTGTTTAAAGGCGTCTAAATCTCCGCCTGCTAGCGCTGTAGCCCCTTTCTCCAGGCAGGCTGTGACCTGAGCGTGTAGTTCTTTCAAAATGCCAGGTGTCGCCAATGGCCCAACGTCTGTATCAGCCAAAAGCGGATCGCCCACTGTCTGCTGCGCAAATTTTTCAGCGAACCCTTTTTCAAAGGCGTCTGCAATGCTTTCGGCCACGATAAAGCGCTTGGCAGCGATGCAAGACTGGCCGTTGTTCATTAAGCGAGCGGTGGCTGCTGTGGCGATCGCACTTTCCACATCCGCGCTATCTAAGACGATAAACGGATCGCTCCCACCCAGCTCTAGCACTGCCTTTTTAATATGACGCGCGGCTGTAGACGCGACGGCCTCTCCCGCTGGCCCGCTCCCGGTTAAGGTCACGGCTTTTATTCGCGCATCGGCAATGATGGCCTCCACCTGATCGGCCCCGATAAGCAAGGTTTGAAACATGCCTGCGGGAAAACCGGCCTGCTCAAAAATGGAGGCGATCGCCAACGCCGACTGCGGCACGTTAGACGCGTGCTTAAGCAGCATGGGGTTGCCCGTCATCAGCGCTGGCGCCGCCGCTCGAAACACCTGCCAAAACGGATAGTTCCAGGGCATCACCGCCAGCAGCGTCCCGATTGGCAAAAACCTGACATAGCTGCTGCTCGCATCGGTAGTCGCAGGCTCATCTTGTAAAAAGCCCTCCGCCTCATCCGCGTAGTAGCGGCACACCCAGGCGCACTTTTCTACCTCAGCGATCGCGCTTTTAAGCGTCTTTCCCATCTCCAGCGTCATCAGCCGCCCAAAGCTTTCCTTCTGTGCCAGCAGCCCTTCAGCCGCCTGATGCATCCACTGCTTGCGCTGATCGAACGTCGTTTCGGGATAGCGCTCGAACGCCGACTGGGCCTGAACGAGTGCCTGCTCTATTTGATCAGAGGTTAGGGCCGCAAAGGTTTGCAGGGTTTCACCTGTAGTTGGATTAATGCTTGCGATCGCCATTGGCACCGTCCTTGTGTATTCGCCGCTGTTTTGCGGTTCGCGCGCCTAGCAGCACAACACTCTTTAATGTCTCGCAAATTGGCTGAATTAAGCGGTAAACCTATCAATCCTTATCGCATCGTATAGATTGTTTACCTCAAAAGATCTGGAAAGCTTTGTGAATAGTGCCTTTTTACTGATACGCGTACCGATGTTCAACAGACGGATACAACTCTCTAACTAACAGCCTTTAGCGTCTTTAAGTCTTGTTTTATACGGTCAATTCCTGACTTAGTAGCTTGCTTATCGTAAGCCTCGCTGGCCTTTAGTAAGCTGCGAACGGCTTTGTTATTATCACCAACGTTGGCGTAGGCAAGGCCGATGTTGTGCCAAGCTTCAGCGCAGTTGGGCTCTGATTCTACGACGGGCGTTAGCTGCTCTATGGCGCCGCGATAGTCTCCGGCTTTGTAGGTGCCCACTGCGCCGACGAAAGCGCTGGAGGCTGAGTCGCTTAGGGGAATAGAAGGGCTCTCAATGACGGTATCGGGGAAGGGGGTTTCGGCAATGGGTTTGCGGAAGGCGCTGAGCATGGAAGTGATGGCAAACCCGGCGATGCCAAAGACGACGACGGCCCAAACGATGAAGTTGGAAATTTCCATAGCGGTGACTTAAAGAAAGATGTGAAACGTGCTTATGGCTGAGCAGCTAGCGGATTGACAGCAGCTATGGCGGCGATCGCGCAGCATGAATAGTAGCCTACCGTTTTTCGTCCGCCCTTTTCTTGACCGTTTTTGCCCGCCCTCATTTTCCAAATCTATCTCGACAGGCGCTAACTCCGTCCTGAATACATCAAGAAAAGTTGATGTGTTTAATTTGCAGATTTTCTCAGAAAAAGTACGCAAACCTGTCTGAACCACAGACATTGCTCTGAACAATGAAAGTAGATATGAGGCGCTGACGTAAAGGGCAGGTGAAAAGTTCACTTTTTGCTGATTCTTTTAGCAAAGGCTTAAAGCACCAGCGCAGCTTTTCTTTTGGAAATCGTTTCATAAAAACCGTCCGTATATCAAGCGTGCATGCAATGCCTATTCCATTTCCGGGGATGAACCCCTACCTAGAGCACCCAGACCTATGGCCCAATGTCCACCAAAAGATGATCGCGGCTCTGGCCGATACCCTTGAGCAGCAGCTGCCAGCCGGCTACCGAGTCAGGTTGCGAGAGCGTCGATATCGCGTTAGCGGCGAAGATTCCCTGGTTGTAGGCTCTCCTGGCCTAGACTGGGGCCAGTATCATGCTAGCGAAGCATCCCTTGATATAGCCTGTGAAACCACGGCGCATCAGCCACCTGAGCGAACGATTAGCTGGTCTCATTCATCACCAGCAGTTACGCAGGCCCCTAGTCAGAATTTACCTGAAACAGTGGGTCACGCTGTCAAGCAACCAATTGCCGTGCTCATACCCGTGCCCCAAAAAATCTATGAGACCTACCTAGAAATTGCGACGGTCTCTGGAGAGGTCGTCACGATTGTAGAAGCCCTTTCTCCTAAGAAAAAACGACCCGGCAGAGGACGCATGCTTTATGAACGTTATCGAGAGGCCATTTTTGGCCGCGACGTTCACTTTGTCGAAATCGATTTGCTCCGAGGCTGGGAACCCTCCTCTATTTATGGGCCAGACGAGGCAGGTGACTATCGCATTTTGATTAGCCGCAGTGAGCAGCGGCCTCGGGCACAGCTGTATACCTGGACGGTTACAGAGCCGATTCCGCAGATTGTGCTGCCGTTACTGGGTCATGATGAGCTGGACTTTAGCTTGAAGCCGGTGGTGGACTTGGCGTGCGATCGCACCGATCTCCTCGTCAACTATCAGCTAGCACCACTTCCCCCTTTACGTCAGCAAGAAAATATCTGGCTAGAGGGGTTTCTGCAAGAGGTGGGTATGCGTCCCTATGCCTCGTAGCCTCAAAGCAAACGTCTCTACCGCCGGCCCGATAGGCGCAGGAGCGATATGATAAAGGCAATATTCTACGAGCAACGACGATACCGATGACGGCACAACTAACCCCAGCCGCCGCCCAGCCTGCCGAGTACCAAAAGATGGACTGGGACTGGCGCGGCTACGACATCAAATATGTCGCCTACGGTGAAGGCCCACCGATTGTGCTGATTCATGGCTTCGGCGCATCTATCGGCCACTGGCGTAAAAATATCCCGGTACTTGCTAGCGCGGGCTACCGGGTATACGCACTCGACCTGCTCGGATTTGGCGGCTCAGACAAACCCGACTTAAGCTACACCCTAGAGTTTTGGGTTAAGCTCATTCACGACTTTTGGCAGGTACATGTCAAAGAACCCGCCGTATTTGCGGGCAACTCCATCGGTGCACTCATGGCATTGATGACGCTCACCACCTATCCCGAAACGGCCAGCGGTGGCGTTTTGCTCAACTGTGCAGGCAGTCTTAACCATCGCCCAGAAGATTTGCCCGGCCCGCTGCGAATGGTGATGGGCACCTTTGGCACGCTTGTAAATTCCAGGCTGACCGGCCCTTTTTTATTCAACCGCGTCCGTACAAAAGGTCGTATTCGTGGCTCGCTAAAGCAGGTATATGGAAATCGCCAAGCCATCACCCCTGAGCTGATCGATATTTTGCACGAGCCCGCCTGCCATCCCGGCGCGCAAAAAGTATTTGCCTCCATTTTGACCGCGCCTCCCGGCCCTCGGCCTAGTGAGCTGCTGCCTAACGTAAAGCAGCCGCTGTTAGTGCTTTGGGGTGAAAAAGATCCGTGGACGCCGATTAAGGCGGCTGATATCTATCAGGAAATGGCGGCTGATGCGGATAAAGACGTGACGTTTCAGGCTATTCCCGATACAGGACATTGCCCGCACGATGAGCGCCCAGAGATTGTGAATCAACAGATTTTAGACTGGATGAAGGCGTCTGGTATTGAGGAAAGTTTGGCGGCTGAGGCAGCTGAGTGACGGATGAAGGCTACATAAAATATCGCTGCGACTGGATCAAAGCTGATGCGATAGCGCCTCAATCTGTCACCTTATTAACGCCGTATCGAGACGCTCTGTTTCAGCTGGGCTTCATTGGTCAGCGCCCTGATGGTATTGGCTTTGGCAATATTTCCCAGCGGCTCACCGAGGCAATGCCGTTAGCAGCGCCTGCGGCTGTTTCGCAAGTACAAACCCAAGATCAGTTTATTATTTCGGGTACTCAGACGGGCGATCGCGCCACGCTAAACGCTGCCGACTACGCACTGGTCACCAGCTTCAGCCCCCAGCAAAACAGCCTGACCTGCCAAGGATTGCGTAAAGCCTCTTCAGAATCGCTCACGCACGGCGTTATTTACAGCAGCCATCCAGCTATTGGTGCCATTATTCACGTGCATCACGCTCAGCTTTGGCAGCAGCTATTGAACCAGGTACCCACCACGCGCGAGTCTGTACGCTATGGCACGCCCGAAATGGCCTTAGAAACGCAGCGCCTGTTTCACGAAAGCGCGCTCCTACAGCAAAAGATATTCGCGATGGCCGGGCACGAAGACGGCATCGTGACCTTTGGCGAAAACTTGCAAACTGCCTATCGCGTGCTGATTAACTGGAGCCTGATAGCCGGTGTAATGTCGCCGCCAGAATCGAATGCGGCTTTGCAAAAACCTTATCAGCTAATGGCGTAAGCGGTAGCTACGCGACTCATACAGCCTGCCGCCAGTAAAAAGAAGCGGTTAAAAGAGCTATATAAATCCAAAGACATCGTTGCTACGTACTTATAGCAAGACCATCCATAAGTTCTCTTTCTACCGTTTAAAAGAGAACTCTTAGGCGTCTTTTAGGGGGCTTTAAGCTAGGCACTTAAGCGCATCTCAATATTTAAACAAGCTACGAAAAAATATAAGGAAAGATGGCAGTAAATTTTACCGAAAGTAACGATGCAGGCGAGAGCCTTGCGGCGGCTATTTCGATCGTTACCGATCAGATGACGTCTTTAGAGACTATCTCAGGCGCTATCTCTGGAGACGCCGATCTGTATCAGATTTTCCTCACAGGCGGACAGACGTTCTCAGCAACAACCGTAAGCAGCAAAACGGCAGATATCCCCGTTAATCAGGCTATAGGTGCGCCTATTGATGTTGTTATCGACCCCAAAATATTCCTGTTCGACCAGCAGGGAAAGGGCGTGTATGCGAGTGATGACCTTTTCGGCACGACTCAATCTACGCTGATCTCTGGCCCTGGCGGATTTTCACCGGAAGCGTCGGGCCTCTACTTTTTGGGCATTTCGGGTACCGGCTATGAAGCAGCTAGCGCAGGCGGACAAATTTTTCCGAGCGCACCATTTGATCGCATCAGCGGGCCAACGGGTGCAGGCGGCGGTTCACCTCTGACAGGCTTTACAGGCGATACCGTAGAATCGTTTGGCGAGTATACAATTTCTCTAACGGGCGCTCAAACAATAGCAGCAACCGATGGTGGTGATGGCGATGGTGGTGATGGCGATGGTGGTGATAACGACGGTAACAACAACAGCCCCAATGCGCGCCTATCGACAACAGACAACAACCTACTGGCAATTGCAGGCACCAGCTCAACTCAGCTCAGGGCGTCCGTAAATAGGCTTTCTGGCAGTGAGCTTGGTGAAGTTTTACTGATCGCAACTGACGACAGCCAGGGTCGCATTAACGGACTGACTCCAGGCAGCGACGGTTATCAGCAGGCAGCCCTTGAAAGCGCAACTGTTTTGTTCTCCACGCTTCCGGCTGGCGAATTTGATAGTCTTATGCCTAGACGCACGCTGTCGGTTGCTGGCGGACAGTTCTTACAGCTGGCAACGGTTAAGGGCGGCAGCTTGAGCGATTTGTTGAGCGGTGAAGGAGGCGAGCTTTCGTTTGCGATCGCGAATGCCAACCGCAACAGCCGCTCAGCCGTAACCAGTCAATCATCATCCACTGAAGGCGGCGTTATTTTAAACCTACGCCTACCCGGCGGTGGCAACAACGACCTCAGCATAGAGATTTCTCAAGGAAACGAGGCTTTTGTGCCACTGTCAATTGGTGCCCAGCGTCAGGGGCTCAATGCTGAAAGCGAGATTATCGACCTCACAGGGCTCGCCGGTTCTACTGTTACAGCGTCTATCGAAGTCTTTCGAGAAGCCGCTTTCAACAACACCGTTGGCTTTTACACCATTGAAGATGCAGACGGGACAGTTGAAGATCCGCTGACTGGCAACCTGCTGAAGCCGAGTGATACTGGCTATCAGCAGGCGGCGTTAGCAAATAGAGTGAATCTTTCGCTGATTGGAGAGAATGGTCAAACCACCCAATACAGCGCCCAGCTAGAAACCGGTCAGCTGTTGTCCACTTTCATCGTCATTGACGCAACTGTTGATGACTTGCTAAGCGACAGCTCGTTCGATGCCGACAGCGTGTACTTCAACTATATTGGCGCGAACACCGATGGCAAAGACCACGTAAGGCTTTTCGGTGACAATATCTTTGGCTACGAAGACCTTGCAGGCGGTGGCGATATGGACTTTGATGATGCCATTGTCAAAGTATCGTTTAGCTAGTGAACTCATCGCTCAAATAAGCTGAGCTATTTAATTCGGCTCATTTTCGCGATCTCTTAATCCTTAAGCCTATAGGTATAAAAATGCCTATGGGTTTTGTTGCTGGTCACACTCGCCCCGTAGCTTGCTTGGTAAGCAGGCAGGCCAGCATAAAGAAGTGGGTTTAGGAAAAATCAGCCTGTCGTTTCTAGAACTTTTTCCAGCACTAAATTTGACAGCCAGTCGGGTATTAAACGCTGGCATTTAGCACCGCAATAAAATAGATAGTCGTCATCCTACAGAGGTAGTCTCTCGATAGCCGCAGTCATGCCTCTATCGGTGCAGTTGTCCTATGAAAATAGCGACCTGGAACGCTTAAAATTTAGACAATCGGTCTTTCTATAGACGCAGCCCACGCGGGAATAACGGTAGTCTCTGGTGAACTTATTGCGTATAGCCACGCGGATAAGCGATCGCTCCTCTAGTAGACCCTTTCCCATGCGGCGTTCTTTATTTACCTACATAGGAGGATTGCTCACGCTTTGCCTCATTGGCATCAGCAGTTCAGCTAAAGCTCAGGCACCTAGCGAGACGCCTCAGGCTCAAACACCTTTAACCATTGGCGTCAGCCATATGCCGCCTTTTGCCATAGAAACGAAAACGGAGAGCGGTAGTGACTGGGATGGTATTGGCGTGCACCTGTGGCGAGAAGTTGCTGAAGACTTAAACATTCAGTACGAGTGGCGAACCGTCCCTGCGGCGGAGATTAATCAACAGGTACAAAATGGCACGGTTGATATTGCCATTACCGCCAGTGCAACCGCAAGTGGAGAACAACAGATAGACTTTAGCCAAAGCTACTATATCTCTTCGCTAGGTATCGCTCAGCCGCGCCGCCAGCGGTTATTAGATACGATGCTAGCTGTTCTATCACCGCGATTTCTATGGATTGGTCTCTGGCTGTCAGTTCTGTTACTTTTAGTTGGATTTGTGGTTTGGCTATTTGAGCGCAACCGTAATGAAGAAATGTTTGGTGAGAAAACAACCACTGGCCTATGGAACAGCTTTTGGTGGGCAGGGGTGACGCTAACCACGATTGGCTATGGAGATATCGCTCCTATTTCGATAGGGGGCAGAGTCATTGCCATGCTTTGGATGCTGGTTTCTATGGGCCTGACGGCGAGCCTGACGGCGACGATTACGTCTGTTGTGACGCAGGATAATGCTAGTCAGCTGACTCAGTTTGCCGATCTTAAGGCAATGAAGGTTGGCAGCGTTGAAGGATCGAGTGCGGCGCAAGAGCTGCAACAGCAGGATATTTCTTTTGAGGCGATCGCCTCACCCTTAGACGGCCTAAAAGCGGTTGACGAAGGTAATTTAGATGCTTTTGTTTATGACGATGCAACGTTGCGCTACCTCAACGCGCAGTCGCTTCAAAACCGACTGGCTATCGAATCTACGGGGATAGAAGCCCGCAAGTATGTATTTGCACTGCCCGAGAATGCAAGCAACTTTGAGGTGATTAGTGCTCAGATGATGAGAGAGCAAGATGAGTCAGACTGGCAAAGTTTGCTAGGGCGATTTTTGCCTAAAGCGGGCAAGTAGAAGTCAGCAAAAAAGGGGAGAACCATCACAATGTAATCGCGCTCCCCTCTCACCGCTTCAACTAGTCTCTCAACCATCAGTCCTCTGATGCTGCAAAATTACAACAGTAGTAACAGCAACAGAGTTGCGATGATCGCTGGGATCAGTTGAAAGTCACCGCTACCTTCTGAAATGTCGCGCTGCCAGTTGCAGTTTAGACAGTGATAGCGGTTTTCATCTTGCGCCACCACCACGTTGTGGTGTCCACACCGAGGGCACGAAATGTGGTGAGGATGCAGTGGATGAGCGGGATCTGTTTGAGCAAGCATTTTTATCGTCTCCTAAGAAGTGTCTAGGCGACACAACACTCACTTGGGTCATAAGCAAGCTTTGTGCCGTCAGGTTTTCATGTGAAATGAGGTCATGGATCTGAATAGAACGCGGACAGCTTGAGATACTATGGATCAGTCATTGTTGGGTTACCTCCGATGGCGACATGCAACCGGGAAAGCTTGCGATTGAACCTGCTGCGTTTTCCCGGTTTTAACTATTGTGCCTGAAGCACTCGATTGCGTGAATACAGTGTGTGAACGAACGCTCACTCTGCTCGTCTACTAGAGTGAGTCAGTTTGCACAGATTTTCGGCAGCCTTTGATGCCAAATACAGAGGAATAGAGCGAAGCAAAAGATAAATTTGTATTTTTTGTTACTAGATAGAGCTTATTTTTGTGAGAGATTGAAGCTATGAAGGAATAAGCGGATGTAACGGTAATCCCAAAAACTTCTCAGAAACTTCACAAACTGTCTTATAAAAATGTCTGATTCCGGGAATTCTGACAGCTGGCGTGTCTATCACCTATATCAGTACCTGTTTGGGCGCTTAGCGATTAGCCGCAAATCTGACGGAAGCGCTAACATTTCGCATATTGCCACCCGAATAGGGAATAAGAATCTCCGAAGAACGGTTACAAGCTTATTTGACCAAGAAAGGCAATGGAAAGGGGCGATTGAAAAAAGCAACACTGTCACTACCGGAAGCGTAGTGAAGATGTTGAGCGAGCTGCGCCGAAGCTTAGCAGATGACTATAGACAAGGAGACGAACCTTACAGTCGAGTGCTCAGTGCTGAAGATATTTTAGTAGCGCTGTACAAGCTTATAGAACTTACGCCAGAGGAATTACAGCAGCTTGACTTGCCAAAAGGTGATGAGCTGACGCTTTTGAGGCAAATGCTGCTAACGCTTAGAGCGGCTGGCAATATTGAAAACTGCGAGGTAATTTTTAGCGCTTATAAGGCAGCAGTTGGACTTGATTCTTCTACCAATACTACGCCGTTAAACACACTCAACGATATTGATCAGCTGATTACCCAGACGGCTGCTCAGGCGCTGGACTATCTGCCCGAAAAGTCTAGTCGTCAGAAAAATAAGCAAATCATATCCCCGGGCAAGCAAGATACGATTAGAAACCTCACGCTTAAGGCAAAAGAAGACGTTCGCCGCCTGCTGATACGTAGCGGCAATACCAGTCAGTTTTTACCTGATAGCACCACTGAACATCCCTACATTCGCCGGTATCTACAGCCAGCTTTCATCAAAAAGCTTACGCATACCGTTATCAATAACGCGCGGCTCAATGAGCAGTTTCCAATTTATCTTAAAAGAATTACGATAGAAGCGCGTGGGCCGCTGCCGCTGGCTGAAAAGACCTCACACTCTTTTGATGCGGATGTCTCCTATCGGCCGCTGTTGAATCCGGCACTTCAGCGCTTTGATCGAAAACAAGTCAGCAGTACAGATGACTTGCCAGGGCCTAGCGACTACGAACTAGCTTCGCAGGAATCTGTCAAAATTTCAGCTGAGTTTTATCTCAAAGTGCCTGCTGATTATAGTTGCGCTGTCAAAGAAATTTTTGATCAGTTTGCTAGCAACCATACTCGCCTGAATAACACGCGTCAGCGCGTGGATTTTACGCTGACGAGTACGGGCATTGGCGGCACGCTCTCGCATGTGGTCAAAATTATCAACTTAATGCTGCTTAGCGATATTCCTTGTCTTAACAGCTTTTTTCCGATTGCACACGACGTTACCTCTACACAGCAAATTATTAGAGACAATGTACCATCGCCCGTATGGGCACACAGCCTAGTACAGCTTTGCTATAACGATACGGTTGGAGAGGCACTGCAAGCTTTCGATAGCGGTACCTCTCCCTATCAAGATATGGCTTTTGGTGAGCCGATTGGTTATGGAGACTTTTGCGGTTTCGACTTTTTGCTCTCTCAAGCGCAGGCCTCGTTGCAGGCCAGATTACAGGCTGTGAGAAACACAGGCATTCGCCCTGACGAGTATGTTCAGCAGCTGTGTCAGCGTACGGAGAAGCTGCTCATTTTAGATAGAGCCTGGTCGTACCTGCGGCGGTATCCATTCTCTTCAATGGCAATGATTGGAACATTGCACAGAACGTTAATTGGCGATATTTTTGGTCAGCGATCGCTCACCAAAGAAGATCCATACATCTGCTTTGACGCATACCTATCAATTGCTGAAGCCCTCCTAGATGAAGGGGCCTACCGAGCCAGCCACTACTATCTCAAAAATCTCCAAATTTTAGAAACCTACGTTCAGCAAGGATTAGACGCTAATAAAAGTAGCAGCACCTCAAGCGCTCAAACGTTCGAGGTGTTCTCTGGCTCACTGATTGTGCGCTATCTCATCTGCGTGGCTAACTACTACTACCTATACGATCGTGAAGACGACGAAAAGTGTAGGTATTTGCTGCTTGATTGCACCTCAGATATCAACCGACAGGTTTTAATTCAAAAAGCGTGGGCCAAGCTTAGGGAAGCTCAGCAGCACATCGAAGTGAGGCTAAAAAAATACATTGTCATTCGCGAACCTTCGCAAGGCACCTTTAGGCCGCACTATGAGCTGCTGGGCAGAATTTATTTTGCGAGGGCCAAACTACTGATGTTTTTCTCTCATTTTGTCCCAGAAGAACGTTTAGGTTTGCCTACTGAGAGATTTATTGGACAGAAAAGAACCGTGGCCTCAGCACACTGGGGACGACTGTATTTGATGGAAAGAGCCCGACTGTATGCGGCGGCTGACGGGAATAGCGAAGTTTATGCCTGCTATTCTGCGATGCAAAGCTATCTCTATATGATGGCAGCCTACGCACACCCAGAAGATCTAACGCTCTCTAATAATGCTGAAACGTCGCTCACGCGTGCGGGCTGCCTTGATTGGGCCAAGGGGCTAAGGGATCATGCGCTGCTAGCTTACGCCGAAACCGGGCGACAGTGCTATTACGATATTAAAGAGAAGAGCGGACTACCTGGAGAGTTTGATGATTACTTATTTGGTGAAGAAGGTCGCTATAGCATTGAAAAAATCCCGGCTATCTTCGAAGTACGGGGCGAAGATGTCGCGTATCAAAATGGGATAGAAGAGAAGGTTTTGACACTCGACATCTCGTTGTTAGGGGTTCATATTCAAGATCTTCCTAAGCTCACGCCTAAGCATCCCACCCAAAATGTGTATTTGTTTGGAGCCAACGCCTGCTATCTATTCTTTACCAGAGGGCTGTATCTGCTGTGTAGCGATACCACCGAGGAGTTTAAACAATCAGAGGCCCAAATAGATGGTGAAGAAGCAATTCAGTGGGAGACAAAGCTGAAGAAAGCCATGAGGCTGTTGAACATGGCCTGGGCAATCGCAGAAGATGGCTGCACGTTTACAAGAGAAAAAGAAGGTGATAAAAACAGTCGTCGAAGCATTCGTTATATTACCCGCTCCTTTAGCGATAAGGCAGACAATGGCCTATATACCTCTTCAGAAATTAGCTCTGTTCGAGATTTGTATCCACGCCGAGTCAGCGAGATTGCCGACTTAGGGAAAGTGTTTGCCGCCGCCTGCATGATACTGCGAATGCACACGGCTTCGTCTGAACAGCAGGCGTGTTTGGCAATCGATATTCAAAAGATTATGAATATGCTGCACGGCGGCTACCGGCTTAAAGAAACACTAAAAAAGCTTTTGCGGCATCAGGAGCGCTACAACGGCAATCTGAAAGAACATCTCTCTAGTACCAGCGAGACCATTGAACACTATGTCAACAGCTCGTTTGAAAACCGCTTGGATGCGGCGGGCATTCGTCAGCTTCGTGACCGGCTTGTGGCCGATTTGTTTAAAGGGCTCTCAGGTTATTAGGATTATTAAGAGGCTATTAGAAGATTCTTGAGCTATCCAGCGCTTCTCAAGCTATTGGGCAGACGTTAGCATATCAGGTTAAAAAAGCTGTAGTTGTCTTTATTGTTTTAAGAATTTCCGTGACAAATGGTGACGGGCCTCGCCCTCTGGTCAACATCTGAGAGTCTTCGATATAACCTAAAGAGCAGGGTTCATGTATGAAATAATACGAAACACACTATGCTTCTACTAAATACTTTAGAAACCAGAGAGACGGCGGGCAAGGAGATCGCTGAAGGAGAGAAAGAAGCGCTCAAAACTATGATTGCAGGCGAAAATGCTACGCCTATTTCTGAGCTGCCGGAAGTTTGGCAGGCGATCGCAAACGGCACATCCAACGTCAGGCTTCGCGACTCACAAGCCTACGTGGCCATGGCACAGCTATTTCACTACAAGCTCTCTCACGGCGACATTGATTTATTCAACGAGCGCCCAGAGCTGGCCCACCTCAAGGATTGCTTTTGTGAGCTGCTTGGCCAGCTGGCGACAGAAACTCTAGAATTTTACGGTCAAGACTTTCAGGTTAAAGGCTATCCCGACTTTGATATTATCTTTCGCGAGCTAGAAAGAAGGGAAGTAGAAGCCGAGCGGCTAAACGTCGCCAGAATCGGCATCGATCTATTCTCAGAGTTCGGCTACGACCTGCCTGCTAGCTTCTACCGCGTTAACTTGGCTCCGCTCTATCGCGACCACGTATTTGAAGAAAGAGCGCTTAGGTTTGATCCACGCGATCAGGGCCACAAGCGACCATGGGATGCGGCTTTGCACGCTGGGAAAGTATACGCAGTGCAAATGAAAATTCAGAGCGTTGCCTCACAGTACGGGCTCACCTATCAGCACGGGTGCGGGTGTGATAGTCATATCTCGGCGGTGGATGAAGCGGCAGGAGCGTTTGACTATAACTTGGATACGCCTAAGCGCGATCGCTGGATTCGCAGCTTTGTATGGACAGCCTGGTACGAATACGCCTTCTTTGGCCTAATCCCAAATACGGCCTATTTAACAAAATCGGCATCGTGAAACGACAGCCGTAGTCGTAATGTCAGCGCGCTTACGACACATTCTAATTAAACAGCTCTTATCGGGCTAGCCGCATGTTTAGTAGCCTCACCACCAAACGATACAATCAACAGGCAATCATCCTACCTGCTTTCATCCTTTGGCAAAACAGCGACTCGACACTCTCCTTGTAGATCAAGGCCTCTGCCCCTCCCGGCAGCAGGCGCAGCGGCTAATACGAGCTGGTGAGGTGAAAATTGCGCAGCAGGTGATGGATAAGCCCGGTACGCTGGTTGCCGTCGAGTCTGTGATTGAGCTAAAGCAAAAGCCGCCTTTTGTCTCTAGAGGCGGCGAGAAGCTAGCTAAAGCCTTAAAGGAGTTTGAGATTGATCCCAAAGGAAAGATCTGTTTAGATGGCGGTATCTCTACGGGAGGCTTTACCGACTGTTTGCTACAGGCCGAAGCTGAGAAGGTGTACGGCGTCGATGTCGGCTACGGTCAGGTGGCCTGGAAGATTCGACAAGATCCTCGGGTCGTGCTCAAAGAGCGGACAAATATTCGCCATCTCGCCTCTGAAGATCTCTATGAACAACAAGAGATAGCCACATTCGGTGTAATGGATGTCTCCTTTATTTCATTGACAAAGGTGCTGCCTGCTTTTTGGAATCTGTTAGCGCCGCCGAAGGAAGTTGTTTTGCTGGTGAAGCCTCAGTTCGAGGTGGGTCGTGAAAAGATCGGGAAGAAAGGCGTGGTGCGTGATGCCAAAGATCAGGCAGGGGCAATTTTTCAGGTGAATAAAACGGCAGAGAGCTTAGGCTGGCAGTATCAGGGGCTTACGTGGTCAGATACGGTTGGCCCAGCGGGGAATATTGAGTATTTGCTGTGGCTAAATTCGGGAGGGGCGACTGGCGGGTGGCCTAGCTTAGAGAGGCTTTGTGAGGTGACTAAAGAGGCCAGGCGATCGCTATAGCTTAAGCGAGACGGCTGCTTCTAACGCATTCGAGCATATCGTAGGCTCAGGTAGCTTCTCTTTAGCAGAAAGAAGAACCGGCAGCTCCACTAAAAACTTAGTGCCCTGACCCGGTACGGAGTAGCACTTTATGTTTCCGCCGTGCTGCACCGTGACCAGCTGGTGACTAATCGATAAGCCTAGCCCTGAGCCTTCACCAACTTCTTTAGTGGTGAAGAAAGGATCGAAGATGCGATCTTGAATTTCTAGGGAAATACCAGGGCCATTATCTGCAATCCAAATCGCTACTTTGTCGCCAAGCGCGGCTGTAGAAATATGCAGTAGAGGCGGACTGGCTTCTGAGCATTCTGCTGAATTCTTTGACACCTCAGCACGGTTGAGCGCTTCCAAAGCGTTTTTAATTAAATGCATAAACACCTGGTTTAGCTGCCCTGGATAGCATTCAATTTTAGGAAGCTCACCGTAGTTCTTTTCAATTTTGATGGTCTCTAGCTGACCGCCTAGCATGGCTAGCGTGCTGTCTAGGCCTTCATGCACGCTGGCGACTTTTAGCTCGGACTCATCAAAGCGAGAGAAATTTCGCAGGCTCACCACCAGGTTGCGAATGCGTTTAGCACCGCTACGCAAAGAGACAAAGCTTTGCAGTAAGTCTGAAGAACTAAACTCTAAATCAAGCTCTTCTAGTTTCTCGTTAATATCAGAGGCTGGCGTCGGATAGTGCTTTTGATAGGTTTGCACGAGCTCTAGCAAATCCTGCACGTAGCCGTTCACGTAGTTGAGGTTGCCGTAGATGAAATTGATTGGATTATTAACCTCGTGAGCGATACCCGCCACGAGCTGCCCCATACTGTTCATCTTCTCGTTGTGAATAAGTTTGGTTTGGGTGTGCTTTAAGCTCTCTAAAGCATCTTTAAGTTCGGCAGTGCGCTCTTCTACTTTCTCTTCTAAAACTTTGTTGTGAATCAGCATTTTTTCAGCTTCATCTCGTTTGAGCAGATTGTGATAGGCCTCCGAGTGATAGCGCAGGCGGGCAATCAGTTCAATCGGATCGGGGAGCTTCACGAGATAGTCGTTAGCACCTGCGCGAAAGGCAGCGGCTTTTGTTTGGGCGTCATCCTGAGAAGAGAGCACAATAATCGGTGTCTCTTTGGTGTGCGGATGTGCGCGCAAAAATTTGACCAGCATGAGCCCATCGACTTCGGGCATTACCAGGTCTTGCAAAATAACGCTGGGTCGTAGCTCCGCAGCGGTAGACAGCGCCAGCGTGGGATCGCTGCAAGCGTGCAGTTCAATATCAGGCTCGGCTGCGAGCAGACGACGAATAGATTCAACCACAATTGGCTGATCGTCAATCACCAACACGCGAACGACAGGGCCATCACCTTCTCTTGGTTTAGAAGCGGTCAACTTAGACATGAATATACCTGTCGAGAGTATCTGTAGAGCCGCTCACAGGGGTACTTGCAGCTCCTATATCGAGCTTCAGTGTTCCCGAGAGGCCTGTCGCGTTTGCTAGATCACCGCGTAAGAAATGTAGTGATGATTGACTTATCTCTATATGCGGTTGATTTTACGGACGGCATTTGGATAAGCGGTGTTTTTACTGGCTATTGTCCTAGCGATGTCACCTGCCGCCAAAATGCTCTTAGCTGCACCACTTTCTATCGCCGCACGCGGCATCCCATATACCACACAGCTCTGTTCACTTTCAGCAATTGTCTGCCAGCTGGCGGTGCGCAGTGCCATTAGCCCAGCGGCGCCATCACGCCCCATGCCTGTGAGCAAAACTGCCGTACCCGGTTGCGGCCAATGCTGCGCCACGCTGCTAAAAAATACGTCTACAGACGGGCAGTACAGGCCGCTAGCGGGTGGGACATCGATGGTGTAATTGAGCGTGCGATCGCCCTGCATAATCAAGTGCTCGTCTGCTTGAGCTAAAAGCACCTGACCAGACTGCGGGCGATCGCCCCTCTGAGCTAGCGACACGGGCAGTACACTTTGACTATTCAGCCAGCTGGCTAGCCCTGCGGTGAACTGACGATCGATATGCTGCACCACCACAATCGCCGCGGCAAAATCAGCGGGTAGCTGGCCGAAAATTTGGGCCAAGGCCTTAGGCCCACCGGTAGAAGCACCCATCACAACTAGCTCTGGCAAAGATGCAGACTGCCTTGCGTGTGTAAGATCGGCTGCTGACTTAGTTGCAGTAGCAGAGCGCTCAGCGGTTTTATAGCCGGTTCTATATTTGCCAATAAACTTCGTGACGGTGAGCATTTTGGCCAGCAGCGGCTTTGCTGCGGTTGCGACATCCTGCTGGTAGCTCATTACGGGCGTTTGCACCACGTCTAATGCGCCGTAGCCCATCGCCTCAAAAACCTGAGAGGTATTGCGGCGAACGCTGCCGGTGACGATCAAAATGGCGCAGGGCGATCGCGCCATAATTTGCTGGGTAGCCGCTACACCGTCTACTTTCGGCATCAGCAGATCCATCAAAATCAGGTCGGGGGTGCGCTCGGCTGCCAGTGCGATCGCCTCATCCCCACTTCTCGCTGTCCAAATTAACTCATAAGCAGAGTCGGTCGCGATCGCCCGACGCAGCGCCTCTAGTGCTATGAGCGTATCGTTTGCGATCGCTACTTTAATCATGCGGTTGCCTTTCTGCATGCCTCTACTTTCAACAGATAGTCTTCGACAGATGATTCTCAATAGGCTACGGCCCGACCAAATCAACCACCGCGTTGATTAATCCATCATCGTGAAAACTGCTTTTGGTGAGATAGTAATTTGCCCCAGCGTTGAGCCCAGCCATCTGATCTTCAGCGCGATCTTTATAGGAAACAACAATCACCGGCAAGTTCTTAGTGCCTTCGTAGGCCCGCATCTTTTCAATCAGCTCAATACCGCTCATGCGTGGCATATCCACATCGGTAACCACTAGGTCATAAGGCTCCATTCTCACCGCGTTCCACCCTTCAGCCCCATCAACGGCAACATCTACCGTGTAGCCACGATTTTGCAACAGCTTTTTCTCCATGGCCCGCACCGTCATTGAATCATCTACTACGAGCACCCGCTTTTGTACGGCAGCTTCTAGGACTGGAGATAAGACGGGAGCTGCTTCACCGTAGAGACTAGGCGCAAACGCGAGACGGGCTGGCCCCATCAGCTTTTCCGCAGAACGCACCACGTCAGCCACATCTAAAATTAAGATGGGGTGGCCCTTTTCGCTCAACGCAGCGGCGCTTACGTTGGGTACCTTGCCTAATCTAGGATCTAGTGGCCGCACCACCAAATCTGTTTCTTCTAATAGCCGATCTACGCAGAAGCCGTACTGGCTACCGGCCTCACCAATCACAATCACAGACAGCGACTGCTCTACAGTCTGAGAACTGGCGTAACACAGGATTTGATGCCCCCATACTAGACTAATATTTTCGGCTTTATCAGCACCGTCTTCTGCTAACGAGAAGTAAGGGCAGCCCTGGCTGTAGTAAATTTGGTGCGGCAACAGTTTTACGACGCGAACAATGCGAGATAGGCTCATGGCGTAGGGTTCGCCTGCCACTTCAAATAGCAGCGATCGCACCACCGAGAGCGTCAGCGGCAGCTGAAACTGAAAGCGCGTACCGCCAGAAAGGCCTCGTTCGGCATCCTCAAACGCAGGCGATACAATCTGAAGCGAGCCGCCAACCGACTGCGCCATGGTTCGAGCCAGGTCTAAGCCGTAGCCTCTGCCCGCAAGTTTATCGACCCGGTTGGCGGTTGAAAATCCAGGTAAAAACAGAAACTCAAGCAGCTCAACCGTACCGAGCTGAGCTACTAAGTCAGCGGCTATCAGCCTTTTTTCAACAATCTTTTTACGCAGCGCAACAGTATCCACTCCCGCCCCGTCGTCTTCAACGGAAACAATCAGCATGCCGGATCGGTGCAGCGCTTCTAAGCGAATGCTGCCTTCAGCGGATTTTCCTTTGGCTAACCGCTGGTCTGGTGCTTCAATGCCGTGCACCACTGCGTTCGTGAGCAGGTGCGTTATGGGCGCTTCTAGCTTGGCTAAAATGTCTCTGTCAATCTGGGTGGTGAGGCCCGTGCGAATGAACTCGATTTGCTTATTGAGCGATCGCGATAAATCTCTGACCAGGCGATCGCACCCCTGCGCCCCTGCTTCAAACGCGCACATGTGTCCTGCAACTACCTCTCGATACAGCCGGTCAGACCGCTGTTCAAACCGCCGAGAGAACAGATCTAAATCGCTCATTTGCTCAGTGAGCAGCGTATGACAAGACTGAATGCTTTGTAGCGCGATCGCTAAATCAGCTGACAGCTCATTGTCATCATTAGACCCAGCAGCAGGCCCAACAGCACGCCCAGACGTTGGTTTAGACTGCTGATGCTTTTGTAGCACGGCCATAACAGACTGCTGCTGCCGCTTGAGCTGTAGCAGCGATTCTCCAAACGGCTGTAGCCAGCTAGCATCTATCAAAGACTCGCCGGCTATGCCCATCAAGCGGTTGAGATTATCGGCGCTCACTTGAATAGTGCGTGTTGATTCGCCCAGCGAGCCAGTAGTGGATTCGGCAGTCGCAAAATGCTCCAGACTAGGAGGTATTGGCTGCGGGTCTTTCTCAGCGGCCGTCACGATTCCTTCTATTTCCAGCACGACGGTATCTGCTTTCGCTTCGTAGCTAGGCAGTTTTTCTGTTAGTACAGACGCCTCCAACTGGCCCAAAGCTGACAGTAAATCGATACCTTTTAGCAGCACATCTACACAGCTACCCGTCAGGTGCAGAATGTCCTGCTGAGCGGCGATAAAGCAGTCCTCTAGCGCATGAGAGACTTTAACAGCCGGCTCTACCTGCACAATGCGAGCGGCTCCTTTAATAGAATGCGCTGCTCGCATCAGACTATCTAGCGCCTCTCTGTTGCTCCAGCTAGATTTTTCTAGGGCTAGTAGGTTATGGCTAAGCGCTGTGGTCTGAGTCTCTACCTCCAGGCGAAACAGCTCCATTAGCGAGAGATCGCCCCACTGTACTTCGCTCATAGCGATCGCCTCTTCAACGCATCAAACAGTCGATCGTCATCTAAAACGCTCACTCGCTGCTCGCACCACGCAAACACGTTGCGCACGCAGGTTTCGCCAACCAACGCAGCACCAGCAGCTGGCTCTAGCTCACGCTTTGAAATGGAATGAACGCCATACATCTCATCTACGTCAAATGCCCAAATATCGGCACGGTGATTTTCTACTGGCTTCTCTAACACCACCATTCGCGAATAGGCCTTAACTGAGGCAGTTTCAGCAGGCTTTTTAACCGCAGTGACATGAGGTGTATTTAGCCCCAACGTCTCCTTTAAACACACCTTGAGCAGCAGCTGACCGCGCACGTTAACAATACCCAACAGCGTGCGATTGCTCCGGTGCGGCAGCGTGTGACAAGGCAGTGGCGAGAGAATTTGCTGGCAGAGATGAGCCGGTAGCGCCAGCCATTCCTGGCCCAGTCGAAAAACTAGAACAGATAGCTGCTCGGTGCTTTCATTCCGCTTGTGGTTCATCGGCAGCGGCTGTGAAATCTGCTTGGTCTGCTGCGCTCTGTAGGTGGGGAGCGCGGGCCTATCTAAGAGCTGTGCGCCTGCGGTGAGGTCGGTGCGATGATTTGGGTTGCCTTTGGTATGGTTGTCTTTTGTATGATTGGTTGGGCTACTTGATAGGCGATCTGTCGGGATATTCATTCGGTGGCGGCTCCTTGCAGGCTTTCTGTGGCCAGCTGTAGCTGTTCTAAAGCGATGTTGTTATCTTGCAAAGAGCGCATAGTTTGATCGGTGCCCTCACTGAGCTGAGCCATGGCATCTCGAATCTGCTCGGCGCTGGCTGCTTGGGTACTCATGCCCTGGTCAATTTGGTTTAGCGGTGAGCGCAGCGACTGTACTTTTTCAGTGACCGTGGCGATCTGATCGGAAAGGATGCGGGTGCTACGGGCACCGGTTGTCACCTGCTGGGTAAATTTGTCTATTTCACTCACGCCGCTAGAAACTGCCGAGTGCATCTCTTTTACAAGCTGCTCTATCTCTAAAGTGGCGATCGCACTTTGGTTGGCCAGTCGTCGAATCTCGGCGGCTACTACTGAAAATCCAGCGCCGGCTTTCCCTGCCTTTTCGGCCTCTATCTCTGCGTTTAGCGATAGCAAATTTGCCTGGTCGGCGACTTTAGTCATAGCCAAAACTACGCGATCGATGGTGCTAGCACGATTTTGAATCGTGCCAAGCTGATCGGCGACAAGCACAGTCATTTTGTCTAATCGGTTCATGGTCTGCGCCAGGGTTTTTAAATCCTGTTCGCCTGCGATCGCGATCGCCTGTGCCTGCGCGGCCTGATTGACAACGCCTGATACCTTGTCGCTCAGCGCGCTGGCCGTCGCTGCAATCGCTTGAGAAGACACCGTAATTTGAGTGGTTGCGGCCGCCTGCTCAGCCGCCATTACCTCAAGCTGCCTACCAGACGCTGCAATTTGCACTGAAGACGATTGCACCTGCGCGCCAGAGTGATGCAAAGTCGCTATCATCTCATTCACTTTTCGAGTCACCTGATAAATCGGCGCTAACACCGGTAACAGCGTCAGCAGCGTCAGCCCCAGCAGTATCTGCTGAATCATTTTCAGTCGCTCCACCCGAGCGATCGCCTCTTTTTCGTACTGGCTGACAATGGCATTCATCGTGACCAAAAAGCTGTCTTCTTTACTATCTAAGGCGCGAATAGCCCCATTGTTGTTCTGTTGTGGCTCGTTGAGTAGGGTCGTCGCGGCTGTTGTAATAACGGTATGGTCAGCGGCTATATCGGCAAACATGCGCCGAATCTGGGCGCTGTTGTGACCCGGTAGCCCCATAGACGGATCGCCGTTTTGAAGTCCTTCATGAGCGCGCATAAATAAATCTAAAGCTTCAGCTAGCTCAGCATTAGCCGCCGCATTGCTTCCTGAAAACCGAGCGATCGTATGCGCAACTTTTGCAATTTTTTGGCTCAGCATTCGCTGCCGTCCGGCTACGTTAATCACAGCCGCATCTTTTGCCTGAGTCGCTAGCGCCCTTTGCGTTATGACCTGCCCGCAAATCGTCAGTAGCGCTACGGCTGCAACGGTTGAGAAGTACAGGCAGGCGAGCATCCTAGCTGGCGATCTGTTAGCTTTATTGCGGGCAAATTGAGTCGTCATTTTCTCTTTTTTAGGCTGCTACACCGCTAGACGGAAGTAGGCCACTTCTGTCTGTAGATCTTGCGCGACATCACCGAGCTGCAAAATCACCTGATTGGTATCTTTAACAGAATCTGCCGTTTGCTGAGAGGTCTCATTGAGCTGCTCCATCGCGGCCTTAATTTGCTGGGCGCCTTGAGCCTGTGCCAGCATGCCATCCGAGACAGTTTCAAACTGCGGCACCAGGCTTTGCACCTGATAGATAATTTGCGCCATCTGCTGGCTAATTTGAGTAATGCTTTCGGCGTTATCGCCTACATCTTGGGTAAATTTGTCCATTTCCATGACGCCCGCCGAAACCGACGAGAGCATTTCTTGCACCATGGTTTCAATATCTAGCGTGGCGATCGCGGTTTGATCGGCCAGCCGTCGAATCTCACGCGCGACCACTGAAAAGCCTGCGCCATATTCACCGGCTTTCTCTGCCTCAATCGCAGCATTTAAAGAAAGCAGATTAGTCTGGTCGGCAACTTTTGTAATCGCAGTGACCACCGCACTGATGTTGTTGGCCTTATCATCAATTAAGCCTAGCTTAGAAGAGATTGTGGCCGTAGCGGCAATCAGCTGCTGAATCGTTTCAGCCATGTTCTCCAAGTCTTGCTTTCCAGCCGTCGCGGTAGTGGCGGCTAATTCAGAAAGGCCAGATACGCGCTCAATAGTTTGCGTGAGCACCTCAGCAGTGGCTGCAATTTCAGCGGTGGTGGCGGTGATTTGAGTCGTGGCAGCGACCTGTTCGGTCATGCTGGCCTCTAGCTGGTGACTAGAGGCTGCAATTTGAGTGCTAGAGGTGGTTACCTGAATACCGTTTTGTTCAACAACTCGCACAATCTGGTTCATTTTCTGACGAATTTGTCGGGTTAACAGCAGCCCAATACCAATCGTTATTAGCGTGGCAAATACTGTTCCCCACATCAAAGTGTTGTTTAGCTGAGCCCGCGCTGTTTGGTAGCTGTCTGCATTGGTTTGGAGCCGTTCGGTGATGTAGCCCAGCAATAAATCGCGATCGCTTCCGATACTATCGGTCTTCAAATCAGCCGTCAGCGCCGCGGCTCTCACCATCTCTTCTGCTTGAATCACCACAAATATTCGCCTAGCAACCCGATCAATTCGCGTGCCTTCTGCCTCAAGCTCGTTCACCAGGGCCATTAGCGGCTCGTCTCTTGAGGTATCTGCAATCTCGTTTAGCCGCTGAATATCCGATACGAAGGCATTGCGGCTCATCTGGTAGATGGCTAAGTAGCGAGACTCGTTGGGCGATATTACATTGCCTTTTACCTCCCGAATAGAATTTATCAAATGATAGGTTGCATCGTTAGCCGTATAGTTGGCCTCATTTAATAGCTCTCTTTTAGCTTCTAGGAAAAAGGTCTCTTTCGCACTGAAATAGGCAGAGAGACCCAGACCGCCTAGGCACGCTAGCGGCACGGCATAGCTTAGCAATAGCTGGGTGCTGATTTTCTTAAGCGAAACGTTGAGCATAGTGGAACTGGCCAAAGCATTAGCCAAAGAGTTAGCAACTGTAACAGCAAGAAATCGTCGAACAAAGCGGGTAAAAACCATCCGCAGCGATAACGCATAGCCTTATATACCAAGCTCAGCTAGCCTTTGAATTCGACTGCGAATGACGGAGACTTCCTCTAATTCTTGCTGTTCGGCTTTAAGCAGCATGAGGTGCGTTAGCGCTTCTATCAGCTGAGGATCTAGATAAACTGCTTTCTTAAAACAGGCTTCAGCGGCCGCACTCTCACCGACGACTGCATGCAGTTCACCCCGCAGTAAATGAGCCTGTGCGTCTGCGGGAAAATCTAGCAGATAGCGATCGCACTTCACTACCGAGGCCTCAATCTCTCCTGTATTAGCTAAGCTTCTAGCGGCATTCAACAGATCGGCATGATTCTTTATCGCTTGCTTGTGAAGGCCTCTTTTTAGGCTGGAGTGGTCAGTCGGAGAGTGTTCGCCTTTAACATCGTCTGCGACGCCTGTTATTGCAGCTGGCTCATGAAGCGATCGCAAGTTAGCCGAACCAGCCACTTTCTGGCCAGCACCCTGCTTTCTAAATGCAAACGTTTGAGGGTAGGGCACTAGCTTATACCGCGCTGGATCGATGAGGCCTGTCTCGGCATAGCCCACAAACAGGAGCCCGTGCGGCTTTAGCAGTCGATCTATCAGCGTGCTCACATGAGTTCTTGCTTCCTCGTCAAAATAGATCAGCAAATTTCTGCAAAAAACAATGTCGTAAGGGGGGACGCTATTGAGCAGCGTTGGTTGTAGAACGTTGCCTTGGATAAAGGAGATTTTTTGACGAACGGATTCTTTTAAGAAGTAGCGCTGCGTTGTGCGTTTGCCTTTCGCGCCTTTTGGCACACCTAATACAAAATATTTATCGTCGCTTCGATAGGTTTGTCGCCTAAACGCATAGGGACTGTAGACGCCTTCTTTCGCTTTGGCGATCGCTAGCGCGCTAATATCTACCGCGTCAATCTGAAAGTCATCTAGCGCTACGCCTTCTTCTAGCAGCGTGATGGCAATAGAGTAAGGTTCTTCGCCGGTAGAGCAGGGAATGCTCAAAACTCTCAGCGGCCGATTAGGCGAACGCTGACCGTCTGGGCTAAGTCTGTCTGGGCTAAGTCTGTCTGGGCTAAGCCATTCTTGCGCTAGCCACTGCCGCAAAAAGACAAAAGAAGCACGATTGCGAAAGAAGCTGGTTTCAGGGACGACAATCGACTCTACCAAGGATTCAAACAGCATCGGGGACGACCGCAAGCTGTCTAAATAATCAGAAAGCCCCTGCATTTTGCCCGTGCGCATGCCCTTTTTAACCGCTCGAAAAATAGAGTTCGACCCCACCGACTCAGGGTTGAGACCGATCCTTTGACGCAGCAAATCTTCTATCTCTTGCTGTATGACTTCCGTATATTCCATTTAGCGCACCCCGCTTAGCTGGCTGTTCAATCGCGCAAAAATAGGCGCGATCGCCAGCTGCTGTACCACCTCACCCGAGGCCATTTGAAACGTGCCTTCAGCGTACATATTCTGAGCGGCCGTACTCACAATTCTAGAGAGCCTGGCCGTTTCACCGGCTCGATCGACCAGCAGCGCCAGCCGATTTTCAGTGGCTTCAGGGCTCGATTTGCCGGCTAGCTTAACCACTACAGTCCGCGTGCTCATGGCCTGAGAAACGGCTCTGTTCCCAATCAGCTGCGAAACGTCTACGGCTGTGAGCATGTCGCCGTGATAGTTCAACAAGCCCGCGGCCATAGGACGGCTGTAGGGCGTTTTTTGCAGATCGACTAGCGGAACCACATCTTGAATATGAGCAGCGGCGATCGCCCATCGTTCTTCTCCGACTTGAAATAGCAGCATCAACATAGCGGTCAAAATATATACCAACCCTGCTTTATATATCCCCAAGCCACTCAACAGATAACCCAGTGTCAAACGTGACCGATATCGCCGCAGAGCCCATTGTTTCTTTACACAAACCTCTCATCAGATTTGCGGATATCTATTTTCAAACCCGTAGACGTAAAGCATCCGCCTGTTGCCTTACTCCCCCTAGTTCAGACTATGGAAACCGCCCCTACTCTTCGCTACGCCAGCCCTGTAGAACTAGCCTTTGCGACAACGCCTGTTCATATCGCACCGCTCAACGCGTCAGAAGGCGGCGACTTGCTGACGATTGCCGCCCCGCCCAGGCGTCATTTTGCGCCTTCTATTCCAGGCACTCAGCAAAGCAGCGGTGGCGATCTCTCTGTTCTCACGTTTGATGCCATAGACGATCTGCTTTTACCCAGCGCCGCTGATATTAGCTTTACGCTACAGAACACGGGCGTTGCCGCCGCTGACAGCTTCAAAATCGACGTTATTTTCTCTAGGGATGAGCTGCTAGGCAATAGCGATGATGTGGTCGTAGATGGCCTTGTTATTGACAGTATCGGCGCGCAAAATACGCTCACTCGCACGCTAGAAATAGACTATGGCACGTCAGAAATAGGATTTTTAGCCATTCAGCTAGACACTCAGAACAGAGTAATAGAGCTAGACGAAAGCAACAACTTCAGCAAGATAAAGGCAGTCGGTACAGATTTATCGCACTGCTTGCCCGATGAGTCTGTGCTGACTCAAGGCGGTCGCTATAGTGCGGAGGTAGGACTGACTGCTAGCCTCGCGCTGCCTGGGAATCAGGGGGTGGACGTGGTGATGACTGAAGACGGAGCGATCGCAGCGGTCAACACAGACACGGGCGCGTCACTCTATTGGATAGATCCTGAAACGGGCGTGATTGGCCAAAGCGTGAGCCTGACAAGTGCGGTGAGCGATATTGCCTTTGATGGTGCAGGCGGCGTGGCGATCGCGGCTCAAGATAAGCTGCTGAGGCTAAGCGCAGAAACAGGTGAGGTGCTGAGTGAAATTGAGCTGGCGGGCATTAGTCGGGTCGCGGTTGCGGGCAATGGGATTGTCGGAGCGATCGCAGATAAAACCGTTCATCTCTACAGCGCTGACAATACCCTTTTATTCTCCAAATTCCTCGACTACACAGAAGTCACCGACTTAGAAATTCGCAGCTGTGGCGACGGCAACAACCTGGTTTACATCACCAGCTTCCGCAACACCTCATTTGTGGGCATAGACGGTAGCCGCAACCCCATTCAAATCGCTCGCTTAGAAGCCTTCGACTTCACCGGACAAAGGCAGTGGAGTCTGTTTGGCGATGACACCGAAACCATTAAACAAAATGTCGCAGATACCCGTCTGTACCGGGTCACCCTTGGCCAGGATGGCTACCTCTACATCGGGGGCGAAAGTGCAGGCACCGCCACCATTTTCCGCTGGCGCGGCCAGCCCATGACCCCAGAGGAACAGTTTGGTTCTACCAGTCCCTTCCTCACACAAATAGACGCCAACAGCCGCCTGTACAACAGTGGCTCTGCCCATATTTCTTACTACGCCAGAGTTCATCCTATGACCGGCAAGCTGCTCAATTCTCAGCTCAGCTTCCCTCGCCTGCGCAGCACCAAATCCAACACCATGAAAATCGGTGATATCGCTACTAGCAGCAGCGGCACCCTTTACTTCGGCGGTGCTGCCTTTGGTACCCTACCCAACCGGGAAAATCTTACCTTCAACGGCCAGTCAGCAGGCGGCTACAGCGGCAGAGATCCCGCTTGGATGTCTATTGCTCCCAACTTTCAGGCCCGTAACTTCTGGACATCGGTATCCGGTCAAGACGGCACCCGAGGCATTGTTCAGGGCGTGGATGCAGGCTACGGCTACAGCGCGGCGCTGAGCAACCTAGACGCAGGCATTGCCCCGGCGGTGACAGATCCGACTATCGACAGCCTAGTTTTTCTGAGCTTCACCACCGAGTAGCTTTATCGCCAGGTAGCTTCGTCGCTGATCGTGAAAATCCGCATGCAGAAAGAATTTACGTAAGCTTGTTCTACCGATAAAAACGTAAGAAGTCAGTAATAAGGACTACTTTGGCCATCAAAAGTACGTATTAAAACGAACAAAGTCCGTCTGCACACCGAGAAAGGCCTATCGTAACTTTACTGACTTTGCCTTCTGCGTACTTATGATTGAACTACTGAAGTCACTCGATAGTTCTACTTATGAAAACCCTATCTCATTGGTCATCTGTACTGCTCGCAGGCATTGTCGTTATCGGGACGGTCGGAGGTAAGGCGGCTAATGCGCAGACGGCCCACACCTTTCTTGTGCCATTCGTAGGCGTTGTACACGATACGTGCCAGATGCAGAGTCAAGTGCAAGAGACAGGGCTTAGAACCGTCTCACAAAATCAGTCCATATGTGAGACTCAGCAGGTAACGCTATCACTGACTGAAACGACTCCATCTGTTCGAGATGACGCGGGAACGGCTACCTTCCATCAAGAATCTCCGTCGGCAGCGCTTGGCTACGACACGCTGATTCAAATTACCACTGTTATCAAATAGTTGTTATCAGATTAGCCTCTAGGTACGCACCGCTCATCAAAAGATGCCTCCCTTCTGATCTGTTTTTGGAGTTCCCCTTTATGCAAGGACTTCCCACCCCATCGCTTTCAAAATTTGAGCTTTGCAAAGCATTGATAGGCTGCTGCGCAGTCTCAACCGTTGTGACAACTCTCTTCTCACCTTCCGCAGTCGCACAGTCATTTCTGCCTGCCGACGCAATAGCGCTTCCAAGTAGTGTGTCTCTCCCTCTTGATTCATCTAGCTTTAGTCAAAACACAACAGATGCGGTCACGCAAGGCTTTCGCAATCGCGATCGCAATTTTTTTGAAGACGGCATCGAGCAATTTGAGCACAGCATTGAAGCGCTACAGCAAGGCGAACAGCCTGCGCCTATTTTGACAGTTGAGCCTACACCGGACTCGTGGCAGCGGTTTTTTGAAGAGGGTACGGTTGAACCGAACTAGCTAACTCAGGCAATCTGAACCAGGCTGCTAACCGCAAAAATCGTATCGACAGCGACAGGCTAAGCGCCCCTTATCGGCTATATATCATCTAGCACGCCTTGCGAAAGAACGCTGCCGCTTCTTCCTGGCTGTATGATGATCGCAACCACTCAAGGCGGCCTATGTATATCCAAAAGCCTCGACAGCGCAACCTGACCACACAGGGCTCTACCCTTGCGCCGCAGGGATCGAATTCTTTTGTCGCCAAGCCGCTGTTACGCATTTTGGGCCGCAATGAAGACCCAGGCGATATGCTGCAAAAGCCGAAGGCGATCGCCTTTAAAGGTGAAACCGACGTCTACATTGCCAGAGCAGAAATAGAGCTGCGAAAAGCCATGCAGTCGATGGCCTTCAATAGCGCTATGGGTCATAGCTCCTTGCATACGCTTACCGCAATGGCCTTACCCAGTACAGCCGTCCCGCTGCTATGGACAATCCACGCCTTTTTGGAAGGCCGCTACCAAAAAGAAGATGACACAAGGCTCATTCATCACCGCAACCGCGATGCCCAAATGCTGTATCGCCAGCTGCTGCTGCTAAACCTAAAGTCTTGGGCCAACCAGCTTCTCGACCAGGCGCGCTACGACGAAGTGCCCGATGGCGTTTACATGCCACCGGGCCATCCTGTCCCGGGCCAAACCTACCGCTGCCATCCCTTTAAAAGCCGCCGCAACTATTACTATCCCGTCAGTCGCTACTTCCCCATGCTGTTTGAAGAGAGAGAGCAGGCGCTGATTGGGTTGCTGAGCGAGCTAGGCGCAACTAAGATCACAATTTCAGCGCCGCCGGGTGAGTCTGTCTGTGAGGGGGGGACTTCAGCGATCGCCCAGCTGCACGAAAGATCGTTTGAGTACCCCATTACAAAACGCCCCTTGCCAGAGTCTATCGACGTTCGACAGCATCCCTGGCTAGCCTCAGAGCAAGAATGGCAGTCTATTGTCAAAGAGCGCATTCACCGAGGCGTGCTATCAGCTCAGTTTGAGTTCGATATGGGCATTGCTGGCATGCTCAGGCAGCAGGTGCAAACAATCGGCCAGCTCGTGCCGAACTTAAACTCTATGGCGCTCCCTGCAAATGAGCAGGCAAAGCTGATGGTGCAGGTACTACAGCCCTGCCGAGTCAAGGTGACGTTCAGTGAAGCTAGCTAGACACTACATAGGCGAACTTTCGCTAGGCTGGCCATGCTGAGTGGCTTGAGGAGAATCCTTTTAGGAACAGATACGCCATTTTTTCAGCTAAGTGATTCAACGCTCTCTTTGAGCGCCATTGCCCATTTTCTTATCATTATTTTTGTTGCGCTAATCACCTCTTTAGCGCTGAAGCGATTTCTCTCGGTTAAAGTTCTCAAGCATTTAGGGCTCAAGCAAGGTACTCGTGAGTCTATTGCCACAATTACAGGCTATGCATTCGGCACGCTGCTGTGCGTTGTGCTGCTGCAAGCGACCGGTATTAACATTGCCTCACTGGCAGTTGTTGCCGGTAGCTTAGGCATTGGCATTGGGTTTGGCCTACAGGAAATTACGAAAGACTTCATCAGCGGGCTGACGCTGCTTGTCGAGCAAAAGCTGAAAGTAGGCGATTTTATTGAGCTTGGCGACCTGCTCGGCTACATCACAGAAATCTCCTTGCGCTCCACTGTGATTTGCACCATCACCCAAAAGCACATTGTTGTTCCTAACAGCGACTTAATCAAGCATCGAGTGATTAACTGGACGTATTCCAACACAAAAGGATGGATCTCTATTCCCGTTAGCGTCCCGCATGAGTGCGATCCGCTGCTGGTGATAGAAGTGCTGATGGACTCAGCCTATTTAGAAGAAACCGTGTCTTTAGAGCACATGCCAGAAGTGTATTTCACAAAGCTAAGCGAAAATTCTCTAGACTTTAAGCTTTGGGTTTGGACAGATCAAATTGATCAAAAATTTCAAACAGAAAGCTCACTCAATTTTATTATTTTCCAAAACCTCAAGCAGCACAACATTCACCTGGCCTCTCCCCGCATAGACGTTTGGAATCGCAACCCCAACATTGTGGTGACAACATCTCCTCAAGACTACCCGCAGCACGCTGCTCTGCAAAAGCCTTATGAACATAATTCAGAGACAATCTTAAAGCCAGTTGCCGTAAGAGACCTGCTCAAGCGCATTCCATACTTTCAAGGGTGTACGGATTTGGAGCTGCGAAAGCTGGTAGAAATCGGTCGTCGCCAGCGGCTAAGATCTTCAGAAGTTCTCTATCGAGAGGGCGATCCAGGCGATGCTTTTTACATTATTTTGTGTGGCGCGGTGGCCTATACTTTTCCAGATACCGGGCAAGTCACAACAATGAGAACGGGACAGTTTGTCGGTGAATTTTCGCTGATGCTCGAAGTCCCTCGCACGGTGACCATCAAGGCGGTTGAAGATACGACGCTATTTGCGCTGAGCCCTCAAGGCTTTCAGAAGCTGCTAAAAGATCAGCCCCACCTATATGATGTGATGGTCGAAGAGATGGGTCGCCATGAGGAAGAACTTTCGCAGCAGGGAAGGCAGCTGCGAGCGCTCGGGCTGATTAACTCAGAGGAGTACAATCAAAATCCGGTTGACTGGATTCGGAAGAAGCTGGAAACTTTGTTTGGCCAGTAGATTGGCCAGTAGATTGGCCAGGAGTTGGGTCAGTCGCTCAGTCATTAGTTTAGCCAGTAGCTGCGTTCAGGCGATCGCCCAGCACGTTTCGGATGAAATGCCTCAAGGCTGTATAAACTTAGATACGCTGCCCAAAACTTCCGCGTCTGACAGTTCTCGCTCCTTACGCTACCCCTCGCCATGATTATCACCGTTGCCAGCTTCAAAGGCGGCGTCGGCAAAACGACGACTGCTGTTCACCTTGCGGCCTTTTTGCAGGGGCAGGGAGAAACGCTGCTTGTAGATGCTGACCCTAACCGCTCAGCGCTAGGGTGGGCAAGCCGGGGTGAGCTGCCGTTTCAGGTGATGGATGAGTGGGAGGCAGGGCAAAACGTGAACCCTGGCGGGAATGTGGTGATAGACACACAGGCAAGGCCAACGCCTGAAGACTTATCGGCACTGGCAAAAACGTGTGACTTGCTGGTGCTGCCGACAACGCCTGATATTTTGGCATTAGATGCGCTGGTGCTGACCGTTGAGTATCTGAAGGAAATTAGCACCCGGCACTATCGAATTTTGATTACGGCGATTCCCCCTAAGCCCAGTAAGGCGGGTGAGGAGGTGAAGGCGCTGTTACAGGAGGCGAATTTGCCCGTTTTTGAGCAGGGCGTGCGGCGCTTGGCAGCGTTTCAAAAGGCCGCGCTGAAAGGACTGCCGGTATACTTTGTCAAAGATCCTAGGGCCGAAGCTGGCTGGCAGGACTATGAGCAGGTGGGAAAGGAAATTTTGGACATTATGGAAGCTAGAGCGTTAGACATTCGCGCTCAGGACATGCCTGTAGAGAGAGACTTCTTTTGAATCAGAATGCCGACCTGTGCTTAGTGCATAGATCGGCATTTTTACCTTGCTTCTTTAGAATCTCTTCTTATTTATGCTCGAAAAACAAGACTGTGAGCGAGGAAGCGTCAGGAAATTGGCTCTTACTTACCGGCGACAAGCTGCTTGAAGCCTTTACCAGCGGAGAAAGCAGGCACTGTCGTTGCAGGGATTTTGATCGTTTCGCCAGTTTGAGGGTTGCGGCCATCGCGGGCTTTGCGATCGCGAGGCTCAAAACTACCGAAGCCAATCAAAGAGACCTTGTCTCCTTTAGCAACAGATTCCATAATTGACTCGATTGCAGCCGTCACGACAGCATCTGCATCTTTCTTGGATACTTCTGCCTTCTCGGCAACAACATCAATCAATTCAGCTTTATTCATAGGGGAGACACGATAGAACGTCGAATGTAGTTGTAGCACATGACTATTTAGGTCACAAGTACTATTCAGGTTAATTTTTACGCCGATAGCGTGATAATTCCAGTTTTTGAACCGGCTTTACAAGGTGCGCAAGGCGTTTATTATAGGGCACAACGTAGGCCACTGCGCCATTGTAGCGACTTTAGGCTGATTGGCACGTAGCGTTTTACTAAGCATTGAAAACGCGCTTTAAAAATTAGGCCAAATCAGCCTAAAGAACCCGCATACGGGCTGAGGGGTCTGCCCCTTCTGTCATAAAAACAATTAATATACGCTGCTTACTGGCTAGCTCATTCGAGCAAACCACGCTGCGTAGGGCGTATTTTTTACCATGTGCCGGTTGTAGTCAGGCGCACCGTCTTCCCACCACACTGGCCCGCGTTCGCCCAGAGCAACTTTAGCCGTATTGACTTGCGATCGCGCCACCTGCAAAGCATTTTCATCATCTTGCTTCTTAGCCTGTTTCACCAGCCTGCGAGCCCTCATCAGCTGATGAACTAGCTGCTGTTTAGCAGCGTCTTCTAAGTTCGGATTAGTGCAGCGCCACAGCCGACCTTTTACAACAAAGTATCGTCCGTCTGGCGTTGTTGGATAAGTCATATAGTAGATAGGACGTACGGTCTTGTGACGTTCAATAATCTTCTAGTTGACGGGCCTTAGACGGGCCTTAGACGGGCCTTAGACTGCCCTCAGGCTGGCCTCAAAGGGTAGGGACACTAGCACACTACTTAATGTGCCCCTACCTCGCGTTTACTCGCCGTCTTGAGGCGCGCGAATCACCGACTCAAAGCCTGCTTTACGGTGAGCACCGCTGCAAAACGGCTGGGTTTCAGATGCGCCGCAGCGGCAGAGCGGCACAATGTCCTTGTCAATTGTAAAGTCGTTACCTTCAGCGTCAGTAATTGTAATTGGCCCTTTTACAACAAAAGGGCCGCTGTCTTTAATCGTGATTTGGGTGTCAGCCATGGGGGGAAATTCCTCTCAAGTGATAGCTCAGCAAGGCTATAGATAGGCCTGCCGTTACAGAAATAGGCTGCAAATAAATTGCAGCGCCACCTGTGACACTACTATATACAGTCGTTGCAGCCTTGCTTTGTATTCAAGATTGCAGATGTATTCAGGGTTGCAGACGCACACGGGCCGAGCGACAAGGCCGAGCGCTAAGACTGTTGAAGCGTTAGATATGAAGCGTCAGATCAAATTTATCTCTTGCGATAGAAAGAGTTACTTCTTGTGAGAGACAGATATAGATAGGCGATCGCGGTACGTTGTAGGCACTAAATAAATGGGCAGGCGCTTGTCTACAGCGGCTCATTTCAATTGACGAACGCTATTACCGAGTATATGAACATCCAATCAACACCAGACGCTGACTTGACTGTTAGCACACAAGAAGCAGATACGGGCGATATGGGCCAAAAGCTGCTGATTAGTGGCGACAACATTGCGCTGCGAATGTGGGATGAGCAGCCCGGTGATGCCCAATCCAAATCGGCTAGAAGCAGCACCTATGAAACCGCAGGCTACGTTATTGAAGGCCGAGCGGAACTGACAATGGCAGACAAAACAGTTGCCCTAGAGCCAGGTATTTCCTGGATTGTCCCTCAGGGCGTAGAACACTCTTACAAAATTATAGAGCGCTTTCGCGCTATCGAGGCAACCAACCCACCTGCGAGAGGATACACCACCGGTCAGTAGGAGGTTAGCCGCAGTTACTTAGCTAACTAACTGCTACTGACTAATTGCTAATTTTATTGATCATTAAGAAGGAACGCCTCATGCCATTACTTTCTAAAACAGAATTGCGCTCACTGACAGAAAAACAGTCTTCTACCTGTATTTCTATTTACTTACCGACCCACAAAGCCGGTAACGAGATTCAGCAAGACCCTATCCGCCTAAAAAATCAGCTCTCTGAAGCTGAAGAGCAGCTTGGCAAAAAGGGCATGGACGAAAAAGAAGTTCAGAATTTGCTCAAGCCTGCCGCAGGCTTAGTTGAAGATGCAAACTTTTGGCGGCATCAAAGCAGCGGGCTAGCGCTATTTATTACTGCTGGTACATTTCGCTACTACCGAGTACCGCTGAACTTCGAAGAGACCACCATTGTTGCAGATCAGTTCTACACAAAGCCTCTGCTGCCACTGATTACCAACGATGGTCAGTTTTATGTGCTTGCTGCTAGCCAGAATAAGGTAGCGCTGTATCAAGCAACACGGGACAGCGTGCAGTCTGTTGATCTGAGCGATACGCCGCTGAGCCTGGAAGTCGCTCTGCGTTACGACGATCCAGAAGAGTCTTTGCAGGGTCACACTAACGGACGGGCGGCCACCATTAGCGGCGGCCAAACTATGTTTAACGGCCAAGGTGGCGGCAAAGACAGCGAGAATTCAGACATTCTAAGGTTCTTTCACTTAGTTTCTGACGGCGTAGAGAATGTGCTCAACGGACAGACCGTACCTTTGGTCTTTATGGGCGTAGACTTTCTCTTTCCGATATACAAGCAGGCAAACAAGTATCCTCATTTGATGGAGGAGGCGATCGCCCACCAGCCCGATCAGCTAAGCCCTGAAGACATTAGAGATCGTGCTATGGATGTTGTTGCACCCCAGTTTGATGCGGACAGACAGGCGGCCACCGATGACTATGGCAGCCTAAAAGATAAAGCACAGGCGACGGCTGACTTGGAAACTGTTTTAACTGCTGCTTTGGATGGACAGATAGATACTTTGTTTGTATCGGCTGATAGCCAGCAGTGGGGTAGCTTTGATGAAAAAAGTCGTAAGCTAACCTATCAGTCTGAAGATTCGGCAGACAGTGAGGAACTGTTGAACCTTGCCGTAAGTAAGGCACTTTCGACAGATGCGAAGGTGTATGTCGTAGAGCAGAGCAAGATGCCGGCAGAGGCTTCAGCAGCAGCGACCCTACGCTATCCAATCGTGAATGCCGAGCTAGTTAGCGCGTAACTGTTCAACTTCAGACAAATGCAAGAAAGGTCACACTCTATATACAAAAGCGTGACCTTTTTTATGGTTGTTTATGCAACGTGCTAGAGCCCTAGCAAACGTTTAGCGTGACTGTGAAAAGCGCAAAGTGAAAAGCGCAGAATCCTAACCCTGAGCGGGTTGTGATGGGTTCGTTGCGTATGGCTTTAACGCCGCACTACACAGAAACAAACTGGCTAGCGCCTAGTGTTGTTGTATCTACGCCTGTTAAAGTAACCAGCACCTCTGAAGTACTGTTCAAGATAACGTCGCTACCTGAGAAAGAGAGATCGGCGTAGCTGATGCCGCCTAGAAGACCTACAAAATCGTCAGCGCTAAAGTCAGTAACGGTATCAGTTCCTTGCCCTTTGTACACCGCAAAGATATCGGCACCGCCACCGCCTGTTAGCGTGTCGAAACCCGCTGAACCATACAGAGTGTCGTCGCCGTCACCGCCTAGTAGCGTATCGTTACCGCCTTCAGCAAACAGGCGATCGTTACCGCTGCCGCCGTTCATAATATCGTCGCCGTGGCCACCTGAAAGCAGGTCATCACCCGCATCACCCAATAGGTAGTCGTCACCGTTGCCGCCTCTGAGGGTGTCGTTACCACTGCCACCGACGATGGTATCGTTGCCATCGTCGCCGTTGAGTCGGTCGTGGCCGCTACCCCCATCTAGGCTATCGTCACCGTTACCGCCAAAGAGCTGATCGTCACCGGCCGCACCGTTGAGCAGGTCGTTACCATCACCGCCGTACAGCTGGTCTTCGTTGCCTTCGCCGTATAGCTGGTCGTCCCCTGTACCGCCGTCTAGGCGATCGCGCCCGCTACCGCCAGCGAGTACGTCTTTACCCGCACCGCCATTAAGCACATCGTTACCGCTGCCGCCGAGCAGAAGATCCTCACCGTCTTCGCCGTTGAGCGTATCGTCACCATCGTCACCGTTGAGCTGATCGTTACCAGCTGCGCCGAAAAGCAAATCATCGCCGGAACCGCCAAAGAGCCGATCGTTGCCACCTTCGCCGAAGAGCCGATCGTTGCCACCGCCACCAAAAAGCATGTCGTTGCCGTTGCCGCCTGCAAGCACGTCATTGCCAAGCCCGCCGTTGAGCGTGTCGTTGCCGTTGCCGCCGAGCAGCTCATCATCGCCGCCTAAGCCATTGAGGGTGTCGTTGCCATCGTTGCCATAAATTACGTCATTGCCTTCGGTGCCGTTGATAACGTCATCGCCGCTGGTGCCCTGAATTGGCGTCACAATAGAAGCCAATATACTGTTGGAGTTTGGGCCGTTGAAGTTAGAAAAGGGTTGCGTTGCCATGTCTGTATTTGTTGAATGGGGGTAGTTCGTAGCGGGACAGGATTGAGGTAGGCTGCTTACAGGTTCAGACGAAATTGAGGAGCTAGGTCGCGCTAAAGTTTTCTTTTAGAAACGAATAATGGCTCCTAGGACTAGTTTCCAGAAACCACAGGTATCAAAAAGATAGCAGTATCAAAAGAAGCGATCGCGTCTTCTATTGAGTCGCACGAACAAGCAAGTCACCTGCTGGTGTTCGTACAGGCGATCGCAACATATTTCGACCTAAGTATGGCTAGCCTAACAAGGCAAAATTCCCTCGCTTAAAGGAGTTGCCAGACGCCTACAGGCTTGTAGGGCAAAGCAACGGTGTTGAATAGACGTAATGAATTTAGAGCCCGTATTCATCGAAAGCGATACGGAAACTCATCAGATATCCCTGATACATAAATTTGATTAAACCACTGAACTATCCGTGAAACAACGTAGAAGCGTGGAATCTTTATAGTTACTTCAAGATAGGCGCTACAATTTACGAGCCCATCAGCCTTAGTGTTCAAGGCCTGCACATGTTCAAGGCCTGCACGCTCAAACCTGAGCATGAGGCATCAATACACGACACACTATCGGACTTTTTCCTTTTGCCAGCGGATCTTTTCACCCTTCATCGCGCCTTGGGCGGGTCAGCGCGATCGCTCCCTATCATTGCCAACCTCCCACACAGCGGCCTATTGCTTCCGCCCAACGTAGCAGCCCAGTTCACCCCTGAGCATCAGCGCAGCCTGCCAAACTCCGACTGGCATCTGCAAACGCTCTACAGCTTTCTACCTAAGCTTGGCATCACGACCCTACAGGCCAACTACAGCCGCTACGTTGTAGATTTGAACCGAGCGCTGAAGCCACCTTTTCTAGGATCTTTTTGGTCGTCCGTCGTACCTGAGCAAACGGCCTTTAAGCAGCCAATATATAGAGGTGCACTGCCCAGCAAAGCAGATGTGAGCGCGCGGATTGATGAGTTTTATACGCCCTACCACCAGCAGCTAGCTGCGCTCTTGAATGAGGCGATCGCCCAGCATGGCAGCGTCTACCTGCTCGATCTCCACAGCTTTATGGGCATAATCACCGACGATGTGTGCTTAGGCAATGCCAAGGGCCAAACCTGCCAGCCTCCTTTAATCGACAGCTTTAATCAAAGCTTTGCGGCACAGCACTATCAGGTTGTAAAAAACAAAGTATTCACTGGCGGTTACATCACCCGCCACTACGGCCAGCAGCCGCAGGTAGAAGCCCTACAAGTCGAACTTCGCTACCCGGTATATCTGCCCGCCGATCAGCTGGAGCCAAACGTATTGACCACGTTTCCTCAGTGGCAGGCAGCACAAATGGAAACTGCGCAGGCAAAGCTCAAGCATGTTTTTGAAGCGGCCATACAAAAGGTAGTGCGCGCCTAAAGGGGTCTATCTTAACAAAGAAACCCTACGAAATAGCGAATTAGCGCCCGTATTTACGTCAGAAATCACTGCTTTTTCTGGCATCTTATGCTGTCAAAGATCTGTATGAAGCAATACTGAAGTGTTTTACAGCTACTTCACATTGTTTTCCGCTCGCTCATACCTTCTTTATGTTTTTAGCAAACTGTACGTAGTATTACTTAAGAAAGCAAATAGCCTAGATATATTTTTTACCTGTTGATGCGTAAACCTTTTGTATGAGTAGGTTGAGCACACTCGACCGCTGGAACTATCGCTCTGATTTGGCTTCTGTAACTCTAGTTAATTAAATATTTGTAACCAGAACAAAAGTGGGGTTGCAAATAGCAGGCTTTCAATAAGTAGACAGTAGCGACTTGGCAGCGGCGATTTGACAGTAGTAGTAGAGCAAAAGTTTAGATGGAAATTCCCAGTACGTTCGTAGTTCGTCAGCCAGAGCAAGCTAAGAGCAGCGACGATATCGATTTTCGTCGCTATTGGCAGGCGGTGCAGCGGCGGTTTTTGCCTGCGGCGAGCGTTAGCGTACTGGTATTGGCACTCACAGCGGTGGCGATCGCGAATCAGAAATCTACTTTTACCGCAGCCGGTAAGCTGCTGATGAAGCCCGACGAAACGCCCTCACTCACGGGCCTAGACTCTAGCCGAGCCCGTGAATTTGAGCCACTGACCATTCAGAGTAATCCCCTCAAAACAGAAATTGAAATCCTGAAGTCTCAGCCGCTGCTGCAAAGAGCCGTCAGTGCGCTGAACATTACTAATGCCGACGGTGAAGCCCCTACACCAGGCGCAATTGGAGCCAACTTAGAAGTCGATGTTTCTGGGGGTACAGACGTGCTGAAGGTGGCCTATTCGTCTGATGATCCTGAGCTAGCGGCGGTGATGGTGAACACGCTGATGCGACTTTACATCGCCAACAATATTGAGCTGAATCAGGCAGAAACGATTGCCGCGAGAGACTTTATTACCAAAGAGCTGCCCAGTGCTGAAACCGCTGTTCAGCTAGCAGAGCGTGCCCTTAGCGAATTTAAGCAGGCCAATGAGCTAGTCACGATTGAAGATGAGTCTCGTTCGGCCGTTGAATTTGTCACCCGGTTAGATGAACAGATTGCCGCTACGCAGGCAGATTTGGCCAGCGCCAACGCTCGGATCGGCATTATTCAAAATCGCGTTGGGGTTTCGGCACCTGAAGCATTGGATTTGAGCGCGGTGAGTCAGTCGCAGGGCGTACAGGAAGCGCTGAGCGAGCTGCAAAGCATAGAAACGCAGCTGACTCAGGCCCAGTCCTTCTTTAAAGAGGGTAGCCCGCAGGTGATTTCCCTACAAAACAAAGCAAATTCGCTGCGATCGCTCCTCAGAAACCGCGTTCAGCAGGTCGTTGGGCCGCAAGGTACCGTAGGCCGCAATCTTCAAATTGGTGAGTCAGAGCAAACGCTAATCGACAGCTTTGTAGACTTAGAAGTACAGCGATTAGGGCTGGCTAGTCAGGTAGAAGCGCTGGATTTAGCGCGAGTTTCGTACGCGCAGCGAATGAACGATTTGCCCGGATTAGAGCGGCAGCAGCGCGTGCTAGAGCGGCGGCTGGACGCTGTGCAGGCCACCTACGAGACCTTGCTGACGAAGCTGCAAGAGCTGAAGACAACAGAAAATCAGTCTTTGGGTAATGCGCGCATTATTGAGCTAGCAGGGGTGCCCGATAGCGCCACACTGAGTAAAAAGACGGTGGCGATGGGCTTAGGGGGTGGGCTGCTGAGCCTACTGGCGTTTGCGGCGATGGTGGTGCTGTTGGAGAGTCGCGATCGCACGATAAAAACAACAGACGAACTCAAGAAAATATACGGCTGCGATGTTCTTGAAGCGATTCCTAAAGACTCTCTTGTGCAAGATGTGATCAAAGAAGAAGAAATTGATCCTAGTTTTGCGCGATCTCATACTGAAGTCCTGACGGTATTAACCGACACACTGGTCAACGTAAGAGACTACCCTCGCTCGCTGACCAGTGAGATCTATCGCTCGCTCCAGGTGAAGCTTCAGTACTTCAACGAAATTCGGTCTTTCAAAGCGGTCACGGTGGTGAGCGCAACGCCTGGTGAGGGCTGCTCAGCCGTTGCCGCTAACTTAGCGATGGCCACCGCCGAGCTAAAGCAAAAGATTCTGTTGATTGACGGGAACTTGCGCAATCCTAGTCAGGCAGCGCTATGGCATCTACCTGAAAACGCGCCTAAAAATGGCCCTAAAAGCGGTATCGGGCTCAGCAGCGTTCTACAGGGCGAAACCTCTTTGCAAGACGCGATTCAGCAGGTGGACACTCACCTGTGGGTACTGCCTGCTGGACAGGAGCCGCCTTCGCCGCTAGCCTTGTTGCGATCGCCCAAAATGCAGTCTTTAATGCGAGCTGCCGCTCAAAGCTTTGACGCCATCATCATCGATAGCCCCTCACTGCTCTTGGCACCTGACGGACTGGTGCTCGGCAAGCTCTCGGACGGTGTAGTAGTAGTGAGCAAGCTCGGAAAGGTAGAGCGCAATAGTTTGGTGGCAGCGAGTGATTCGCTGAAAAAGTCTCATCAAAGCGTGCTGGGACTGGTGGTGACGGGCGCAAGTGAAAAAGATCAGCCAAGCGTTGGCGGAGCCTTTCTGAAAGAAACTCGCTGGCTATACGAACCGTCTCCAGCCGGTCATTTACCTACGCGTAGCGGTGCCCAATCTGTGGCTATCTCCAGTCAAAAAGTGGAGAGAACGTCGCGATGATGCCACTAAAAATGCCGCTGCAAAGGCTGCCCGAACAAATATTTTCGGTGCTGGTTCTGTTCTTTTATACCGGCGGCATCTTGCCTTTTATTAGCGGAGGCCACCCAGCTGCGCCGCTAGCGATGGCGCTGCCCCATTTTGCGATGGGCATTACGCTTGTGCTGCTGTGCCTTCACTGGCAAAAAACCATCACCACGCTCGTTCGTACGCCGCTGCTGTGGCTGCTGATGGCGGTAGTGGTGCTCTCTCCTTTTTGGTCTAGCACGCCGGGAGAAACCTGGGGAGAGATTGTTCCTCTTTTGCGGATTACATTATTTAGCCTGTACCTAGCCGCTCGCTATTCCTTTAAGGAGATTTTGCAGCTAATGGGCTGGGCGCTGGGCATAGCAGCGGGTCTAAGTCTGTTGTTTGGGGCGCTGCTGCCCAGCTATGGCGTAATGGGCCGCGGCTATATCGGGCAGTCGCAAGACTGGACGCATGAGGGATCGTGGCGCGGCATTTATGTTCATAAGGTTGTGCTAGGCAGCATGATGTCTTTGAGCATACTGCTCTCTTTTTATCTGGCTAGCTGGAAAAATGCGCTCAGGCCGCTGGCGTTAGTAGCCTTGCCTGTGGCGGCGATCGCGCTCGTCATGTCCACCACAAAAGCCGCACTAGGGGCGCTGGTAGCGGTCTTCTTATGTATTCCTATTTACCGAGCTTTTCGGTGGAAAACAAAGTACCTAGTGACTTTTTTAGGCATCGGTCTACCGTCGATGGGCGCTTTGCTAGCCGTTGTTGTAGGTAACGCCGACAGCCTGTTTCAGGCGATTGGGAAAGACACAACGCTGAGCGGCCGCACGGAAATATGGCCCTTGGTAATTAAGAACATCAGCCAGCGACCGTGGTTTGGCTATGGCTACGATTCCTTTTGGCAAAACGGTTGGGAAGGGCCAGCGGCGAACGTGTGGGTGTACCTGCCGCGCGGGTTTGAGCCACCGCATGCGCACAACGGCTTTTTGGATATTTTGCTGAGCTTTGGCCTGGTTGGGTTTGTTATTTTCTTGCTCAACGTGATTGTTTTTAGCTGGCAGGCAATTCGCTGGGCCAGAGCGCATCCAGGTTCAGAAGGCCTGGTGCCGCTGCTGCTGCTCACCTTTATGGTGCTGGTGAACATTACCGAAACGCTATGGATGACGAGCGATATTTTTTGGCTTTGCTTTGCGACCACTTCTTTAGCGATCGCTCGCAAAACTCAGCCGCAAACCTATTACGAGCTTTACCCTGCTGTAGAGACATCAGAGCCTCAAACGTATGGGCAACAAACGTTAGCACCGCCAAGCCCTGCTTTTTATCTTGATCGACTTTAATCAGCGATGCGATCGCCCTTTTTATGTTCAAGCAAACGCTTTCAAAGCTAAAAAATAAGCTAAAAAATTCAAAGCTGCTTTCTAAACTGCTGTCGAACAAGTTTATTCGCAACGTGGGCGCGCTCGTGGGCGGCGAAGCGCTCAGCCGGGTATTTAGGCTCGCACTCGTGGTCTTTATTGCCCGACTCCTCAGCCCCTACGACTACGGCCTTGCGGCGATTGTGCTCACCATTCGTGAGTTTGCCAATGTCTTTACGATGCGCGGCGGCATTGCTGGCAAGCTGATTCAGGCCGACGAAGCCGACCTGCCCGTGCTGATTAATACGGCCTACTGGCTCAACTGGATTTTTAGCTTAGGCCTGTTTGTCGTGCAGTGTGCGATCGCCTTCCCCATTGCCTGGTTTTACGGCGATACCGCGCTTGCTTGGCCGATTATGATTGTTGCGATCGCCTACCTCATGATCCCGTTCTACGCCATTCAAATGGCGCTATTAGAGCGAGAGAACAGACTACAGGTGGCCGCCGCCGCCTCGGTGATAGACAGCATGGGCTCTAACGTATTGACGCTGGCACTGGCCTTTGCAGGTTGGGGCGTGTGGGCAATTATCTTGCCCGGTGTTGTAGTTGGCCCGGTAGTACAGCTGGTGTTTGCAAGGCGCTATCACAAGTGGCGAGCCAGACAGCCTTTTAGCCTGATCCGCTGGCGCGAGATTATGACCTTTGGCACGCAGGTGATTGGCGGTCAGCTATTGGATCGACTCAGATCGTATCTGGACTATTTGCTCGTCGGCAAGTTTTTAGGCGTAGAAGCACTGGGCCTCTACTACTTTGCTTTTACCTCAGGGCTCGGGATTAGTCTCAGCATTATTGAAAAGTTCACCTGGGCGCAGTTTCCCTACATCTGCGAAGCTAAGGACAACATTATTGAGTTCAAACGCCGCTACTTCAACAGCGCTAAAACCATTGCCTACATTATGGTGCCGCTGGTCGTTGTCCAGGCGAGCCTGGCACCGTTTTATATCCCTGTTGTATTCGGCCAGCAGTGGATACCGGCCGTACCCATTATGGTATTAATTTGCCTGTCAGCCATTCCCAGGCCCTTTGGCTATGCGGCCTCACGGCTGTTGTATGCCATCGATAGAACAGACATAGAGCTAAAGTGGAATATTTTGTTCACGGCCGTTTTTGGCGGGCTGCTGCTGTTAGTGGTTCAAGCGGGCCTTATCCCAGTTGCAGCAATGGTATTGGTCACTCACGTTGTGGCCATCTTTGGCTTTGTGCTGTGGACAAATCGATTTGTGTTTGGCAAGCATCAGCAGTCCTATCAGTCTCGTCTCGAAAGAACCGCCGCTTTCTCTGAATCAGGAACGATTCAATCAGGCGCTATTAAACCCACAAACCCATGACTTATTCTCTCCAAACCCAAGACCTGATTCAGTCGCCCGTACAGAAGTCCCCAGCGCCTTCTGCCATGAAGCGGCCGCGTGTGCTGCTGATTGCCGAGCGGGCTAACCCTGAATACACCAGTATTCCGCTGCGGGGATGGTGCCACGGGCGGGCGATCGCAGAGGTCGCAGACGTGCATATTGTCACTCAGCACTGGAATGGCCCTGCCTACCTGCGCACTGGCTTTACTGACTTTACGGGCATTGATACCTCTGTTGTTCACGAGCCGATGAAGCTGTTGATTGCGGCGATGCGCGGCGGCAAAGGCAAGGGCTGGACAATGGATACGGCCCTATCAGCTCTGGAATATTACTACTTTGAGTTTTTGGTATGGCGGCGATTTGGCAAGCTGATCAAGTCTGGTGAGTTTGACTTGGTTCATCGGCTGATTCCTAGCAGCCCTACGGTGCCCAGCATTATTGCCGCTAAGTGCGAAAAAGCGGGCGTTCCCTTTGTGCTTGGCCCGATTAATGGCGGGTTGCCCTGGCCCAAAGAATTTAGTACGGCGCGTCATCAGGAAAAAGAATGGCTTTCCTACATTAGAGACATCTATAGATGGATGCCAGGATATAAATCGACCCGAGAACAGGCCGCTGCGATTGTTGTCGGCTCTCAGTCTACGCTGAGCCAGGTGGCCGAGCCCTACCAGAGTAAGTGTGTTTATTTCCCAGCGAATGCAGTCGATACAACGCGGTTCCAGCGACAGCGGCCTGCGCGTTTTTCATCGGTTAAAGCAACGGATAAGCCAAATTCGCCCATCAAGCTCATTTTTGTGGGGCGACTGGTGCCCTATAAAGGAGCCGATATGCTGATAGAAGCCGCTGCTGATTTGCTGAAATTAGGCAAAGTCTCTTTGGAAATTGTAGGAGATGGGCCGCAGCGAAAAGATCTAGAAGCGCAAATTCGGCAGGCTGGGTTAAAGGATGCTGTCACGCTAGCGGGCAAGGTTCCTCACACGCAGCTGCAAGACCGGCTAGCCGCCGCCGATGTATTTGCATTTCCGAGTATTCGAGAGTTTGGCGGAGCCGTTGTGTTAGAGGCGATGGCCATTGGGTTGTTACCAGTGGTGGTGGACTATGGCGGGCCGAGTGAAATGGTGACGCCGACGGTGGGATATAAGGTGCCTTTGGGCGATCGCACTGCAATTGTCAACAGCTTTCGGCAGGTGCTGAACGAGATTGTGGCGCGGCCCGAGAGAATTGACGAGCTAGGCGGGCGATCGCGCGATCGCATTCTCTCTAAATTCACCTGGGAAGAAAGAGCGCGTCAAACGCTAGAAGTATATCAATGGGTACTTTCAAAAGATCGGCCCAAGCCCCACTATGACTACACTAGCTAGCTTCTTGTGCATCTCTCTAAACGCATCTCTACTAAACGCATCTCTCTAGCTGACATCGTTTTCACCTTAATCAGAAGCATCTAACGCACCGTTCTGGTAATTATGCAAAGCCCCCCAGTTACTGAACAATCCATCGATTCACAGCAGCCAGCCAGCCGCGATCGCTTCAGGCCTCGGGTATTGTTGATTGCCGAGCGAGCTAATCCTGAATACACCAGTATTCCGCTGCATGGGTGGAGCCACGGACGGGCGATCGCAAACGTTGCCGACGTGCATATCGTCACTCAGCACTGGAATGGCCCTGCCTTTATCCGCGCAGGCTTCACCAACTTCACGCCTATTGATACCTCAGTAGTGCACGAGCCCATGAAGTGGCTGATTGCGCTGCTAAGAGGCGGCAGCGAAAAAGGATGGACAACCGAGACAGCGCTCTCAGCTATTGAATATTATTACTTTGAATTTTTAGTGTGGCAGCGCTTCAAACAACAGATTAAGTCGGGTGCCTTTGACATTGTGCACCGGCTGATTCCGAGTAGCCCTACAGCCGCTAGCCTAATCGCGGTAAAGTGCAAGCAAGCAAATGTCCCTTTTGTTTTAGGCCCGCTCAATGGTGGCTTACCTTGGCCCAAGGGGTTTGAAACCGTTCGCCGTAAAGAGAAAGAATGGCTTTCTTATGTTCGAGGTGCGCATCGCCTTATGCCTGGATATCAATCAACAAGAGAGAACGCAGCCGCTATTATCGCCGCTTCTCAGGCCACTTTGGATCAGGTGCCAGCGGCTTATCAGCACAAGTGCGTGTACTGCCCTGAAAATGGTGTGGATGTTGGCCGATTTCAACAGCAGCGATCGCATCCAGCTAAGCTTCCTTTAAAGGTTGTCTTTATTGGACGGTTGGTTCCGTACAAGGGAGCTGATATGCTAATTTCAGCGGCCGCATCACTGCTAAAAGCAAAAGAGATCACCTTAGAAATTATCGGCGAAGGCCCGGAGCGCTCTGCCTTAGAAACTCAGATACAACAGCTAGAGCTAGCGGGCACCGTTAAGCTCACCGGTCAAATACCGCAGGCGCAGCTCTCTGAGAGGCTAGCCGTCTCTGATATATTTGCGTTCCCCAGCATTCGAGAGTTTGGCGGGTCTGTTGTGGTTGAAGCGATGGTCACTGGGCTCATGCCTATTGTCGTAGACTACGGCGGCCCGGGTGAAATTGTGACGCATTCGACCGGCTACAAAATTCCCTTAGGCTCGCGAGCCGATATCGTTACGGGCTTTCAACAAGCTTTAGAGCTTCTAGTGGCCAATCCAACCCAAGTCGATGTTGTTGGTCAGCGAGCGCGTCAGCGGATGCTCTCAAAATTCACCTGGGAGGAAAAAGCAAAACGGACGCTAGCGGTCTATCGATGGGTGCTAGAAAAAGGCGCACCTAAACCCAGTCCAAATTATTACAGCGACTATCTTGATCACAAACCTCTTAAAGAAAGACTTCATAGAGAAAGACTTCATAAAGAAAACCTTCTTAACGAAGTCAGCAGGCCAAAGCCTAGCCGCTTACTAGCTGTAAACACTATCGGAGAAGTACTATGCCACTAGTTTCTGTTGTTATTCCAGCCTACAACTCCGAAAACACCGTACTAGAAACCATTCAATCTGTTTTACAGCAAACGCTCACAGACCTTGAGCTAATTGTGATTAACGATGGCTCTACAGACAGTACGCTGGCCGCATTAGAACCGGTGAAAGATCCGCGCCTAAAAGTGTTCTCCTATCAAAACGGTGGGCTGGCGACCGCTCGCAATCGTGGGATTGAAAGAGCCTCGGGCCAGTTTGTTACTTTCATTGATGCAGACGATTTGTGGACACCCGATAAGTTGGAAAAACAGGTCGCTGCATTGCAGGCCAACTCAAGTGCAGGCGTTGCCTACAGCTGGACAAAGGCCATGGATCATTCGGGCCAGCGGTTTTATGAAGGCTGCGCTGAGTCCTATGCGGGCAATGTATATGCGCAGCTGCTGCGGTGCAACTTTATCACCAGTGGCTCTAATGTGATGATTACGCGAGAGGCGATCGCCGCATCCGGCATTTTCGATAGCACGCTACGCTACTGCGAAGACTGGGACTACTACCTGCGCATCGCCCGCAGCTGGCCGTTTGTCTGCGTCCCTCACTATCAAATTCTCTATCGCCAAACGGCAGGCTCGCTGTCAACGAATGTTCCTAAGATGGAGGAAGCCTATGGACGGGTGTGCGATCGCGCCTTCAAAGATGTACCCGAACGCGTTCAACAAATCAAATCTGAATGCCTAGCTCGGGTCAATCAGCATCTCGCGCAGCTATATTTAAAAAGTCATGGGCTAAAAAGTCATGGGCTAAAAAGTCACGGGCTGAAAGGTCAAGGCGATAGAACCCACCTTCGCAACGCCGCCGCCAAATTATGGCAGGCCGCTCGCCTTTGGCCAAAAATTCTGTTAGATGATAAGACCAAACGGCTGCTAATAAAGCTGTTTATCCTCTGGCTTTTGCCCGCGCAAGGCGACAAGTTCTTAAAGCGAATAAGCGTGCAGCGAGGATCTGAATATGTTGAGGCTTAGGAGATTCAGCTGCGTAAATAGAGAAAATTTAACGTTTATCTCCACAGCCTAAAGTAAAGCCCCTCCGCCAGTGCCCATAGGGCGAGATGGGTTCTTTTACAAGTCCTTACTTTTTACAAGTCCTTACTAAACAAGATTTATCAAAGCCCCTTGAAGTTCCTGTTAGTTCACATTTCTCAATCGGACACGTCACATGCCCCTAGTTTCCGTCATCGTCCCTGCCTATAACGCAGAAGATACCATTCTTGAGACCATTCACTCTGTTCTACATCAAAGCCTTCAAGATCTTGAGCTGATCGTTGTAGATGATGGATCTAGCGACAGCACGTTTGCGATCGCCCAGTCGGTGAAAGACCCGCGAGTAAGAGCGCTCTCCTTTGAAAATGGAGGCGCAGCCATGGCTCGCAACCGCGGCATTCAGCAGGCTAAGGGAGACTTTCTCTCTTTTATAGATGCAGACGACCTGTGGGTAATTAATAAGCTAGAAAAACAGCTCCAGGCACTGCAAAAAATGCCCGAAGCCTGCGGCGCTTATAGCTGGACGCTGATTATGGACGCCGAAGGAGAGACGTTTTATCCCGGTAACTGCGAGTCTTTTGAAGGCGATGTGTATCCGCAGCTGCTGCTGAGTAACTTTGTCGGCAGTGGATCTAACATGCTGGTGCGGCGTGAGGCCTCGGAGGCGATTGGTGGCTTTGATGCTAATTTGCGATCGCACGAAGACTGGGACTACTACTTGCGCCTAGCCCACCGCTGGCCTTTTGCGGTGGTTAGCGAGCCTCAAATTCTCTATCGCAAAACAGACAGCTCGCTTTGCTCTAACTTTGAAGTGATGGAAAAATATATTTTTATCCTGCACGAAAAAGTCTTTCAAAACGTACGGCCAGGACTGGAGCATTTAGAGCGGCAAAGTAAAGCCAGAAAATACGATTTTTTAACACAAATCGTCCTGACAAATGTTTCCAACTGGAGTCACTGTCGGCACGCGATCCGGACATTAACCAAGGCGATCGCGCTCCATCCACCTTTGATGCGTACCCGCAGGCTGCACATACTAGCGCTTAAGCTTCTTGTGGCTATAGCCCTCACGCCAAAGATAGCCAACCGCACGCTGTTTTTTCTCCTATCGCTGCGGGCCAAACGCTATATGGCTGGGAACTCCGTCCGAACGGCAACGTCTTAGCATGATAGGAGGGTATCAGTTCTCATCGCACACGCAGAAGTTTATTTCTCTATCGCCATTATGGTTTTGCGAAAGTCTTTCTTCCTTCTCACCGCGATTGTTTTAATAGCAGGAAGCTCACAGCGACCAGCAATCGCTCAAGCTCCGACTGCGCCCCCTCAATACAACACACTTTCTACCGGCTATGTGCTCGATAGTGGCGATCAGCTTTTCCTAGAAGTCTTTGGTGTGCCAGACTATACCGGAGAATTTAAGGTGCTAGCGGATGGCTCTGTTCGCCTACCGCTGGTGGGGCAGGTGCGGGTGCGAGGCCTAACGTTAGAGCAGGCGCAAACTGCGGTCACGCAGGCATATGGACAGTACATTCGTCAGCCGTTTGTGGATCTTAATTTAATTGATACGCGATCTGTACAGGTTGCGATCGCAGGAGAAGTCAACCGGCCAGGGGCCTATGCCCTAGAAGCCACCGAAGAAGGCAAGCCGCTCACGGTGACCAAAGCGATTCAGCTTGCAGGTGGCATTACGCAGCTTGCAAACGTGCACAGCGTTCAGGTCGTGCGCGGTCAAGGCATTCCTGGCGTTAAGGCTCAGTCGGCAAACGTTGACTTGTGGGCACTCATCCAGTCTGGCGACTTGAGTCAGGACGTGGTGCTGCGCGATGGTGACACGGTTGTGATTCCAACGGCGCAGTCACTTAGCGCTGCTGAGGCGACCCGCGTCGCAAGCGCTAACTTCTCACCCGACAGCATTACGGTGTATTTAGTCGGAGAAGTAGACAGTCCGGGGGCGATTGAGCTGCCGCTAAACGTGCCATTAAATCAGGCGCTGCTGGCGGCTGGCGGCTTTACCAACAGAGCCGTAGAAGGCGAAGTCGAGCTGGTTCGCCTTAACCCAAACGGCACCGTAGATAAGCAGGCAATCGACGTTGATTTTGCGGGCAATATTGACGCGGCTAACAATCCTATTTTGCAAAACAACGACACGATTGTGGTGAGTGAGACAAAGCTCTCTGAGTTTTCTGATCGCGCTAACCAGGTGTTCTCGCCAGCACTAGGCATTTTAAGCATCCTCAGATTCTTGTTCTAAGCTTTTGATTAAGCAGCTATCTCCCAATATCAGCTGAGGCAATATCAGCTGAGGCGGTTCGCTTGTTCGCTACCTTTTTCTAAACTTATTGATCGAGGCTGAATGAGCTTCTTTTAATAAAGGCAATACTTGTTCAAACGTCTCTTCTGTAGGGGATAGAACCTGCACCCATCCCATCCAGGCGTAAACGGGATGCGGCATCAGTTCGTTAAGCAGCGTAAAATCGTGACCTGTAGAGACAACATTTCCCTTAGCAGGGCGCGTAGGCTTTTCTCCAAACAAGCTAATATACGTCTTTTTAGGTAAACCTATTGCCAATCGAAAAACGTCTTTACGGCTGAGGTCTGAGGCTTTGTCGTTCTTCTCCATCTTTTTCTTTGAGGGTGCAAAAGTAAACACCGTTAGGAAGCACGCTTTCAGGATTATAAAATAATGACGTTTCTCCCCAGCTAGATTTTGGTACAACACCAGTGAACTCAGCACATATTCTATTGACTACAAACTCTGGGGTCACACTGCTTCTCCGCTGCTGATACTAGTCGCTTGACGTAGAAGTATTCTAAGGCTTATACAGCGCTGGCATTGCCAAAAGCACATCTAAGAACGCAAATACCGCCCGAGGCAGCACCGCATTTTCTAAAATGGCAATGCCAACAACCCGTTCCAAAGGCTCTGGTAGAGGTCTGACTCGAACGTTTGCCGGAATCGGCTCAGCCTCTAGGCGTGCGAGTACCGCCGCGCCCAGGCCTTTTTTAATCATGCTCATCAGCGTAGAATCTTCTCTTACTTCGTACGCCACCGGAAACTGATAGCCAAAGCGCGCAATATGATCTTCGACTAGCGCGTTGTGCTGTATGGATCTTGCGTTCACAATGCGAGGATAGCCTACCAGCTGATCCCAGGTAAGCGACGCCTCTGTTTCTGTTTCTTGGGGCGGCAGCAGCGCTACAAACGCTTCTCGAAACAGCTCCCAAGACTGAAATTCGCTGGGGGCAGGCAGCAGCGTAAAGCCCAAATCAGCTTCACCTTCTCGCAGCGACTTCTCCACATCTCTATAGCGATCGCACTCAGAAATCTCTACTGTCAAACGCGGATGCACCCGCCGAAACTGCGAAATCACCCCGGGTAAAATATGCGTGGCCACCGTCCGCACCGCCGCCACCCGCACCCGCCCCGTTTGCAAATCCTTGGCCTGCGTGGCCGTCTGCCGAATGTCATTCAGCCCATTTAGCACGCCCTTCGCCTGCTGATAAATTTGAATGCCAATGGGCGTGAGCACCGCCCCGACTCGGTTTCGCAGCAGCAGCACAACGCCTAAGTCTGTCTCTAGCGTGGCGATCGCACGACTTACCGTAGACTGCGCCAGTCCCAAGTGCAGCGCCGCCGAACTAAAGCCACCCTGCTCTGCAACAGCCACCAACGCCACCAGCTGAGAAATCTTGAGCTGCTTATCTGTCTTCACCATTCTTGATTACACGATTTATCACACGCTGCTCATTAGTTCTCTAGTAGACCTGAAAGCGGCCACTTTTTGCCATCGACACCATCGATATTAGCTATCAGCTGAGCGCGTTGTCTCTCAATTTGGCGGTGTCTTATATTGAATCTTATGAGCATTCTTCATCATAAAAACCTCGATCTGATTGTTGTATTAACGACCTCGTTCGGACTTTTAGTCACTAGCGCGATCGCCGGAGTGTTCATTGCCTATCCGCTGTTAATTGCACTTTTCTTATTTGTTGTTGTTTTAAGGCGGCGCGGCTTTTCAGGGCGATCGCTCATTAAAATGGCCCTCACAGGCGCGCGCCAATCACTGCCAGTGGTCAACGTTCTTTTGCTCATTGGCATGGTCACTGCCGTATGGATGGCAGCAGGCACCGTCCCAGCACTGGTGTACTACGGCACTGGCCTCATCTCACCGCGTTTTTTCATTCTGTGGGCGTTCATTCTCACAGGCCTACTCTCTAGCTTAATAGGCACCTCTTTTGGTGCGGTTGGCACGCTGGGCATTGCGCTGATGGTGATGGCTCGCAGCGGTGATGTGGCCGTAAATCCTGTGGCGGGGGCAATTATTGCGGGAGCTTTTGTAGGCGATCGCTGCTCTCCCATGTCTTCTAGCGCCCACTTAGTTGCCAGCATCACCCAAACATCGCTGTATACCAATTTGCGAAACATGCTGCGCAGCAGCTTATGGCCCTTAGCACTTTCCCTATTTTTCTACGCACTGCTCTCTCTTCTATATCCCGCCCAGCCCACCGCTAGCCCGATTGCCACAGAGCTTGCACAGACATTTGATCTATCTCCTGTTGTTCTGTTGCCCGCAGGCGCTATTCTGCTGCTCGCTGCTTTGCGTGTAGATGTAAAGATTGCGATGCTGGTAAGCATTGGACTAGGGTTTGCGATCGCCCACCACATTCAAGACGATTCTCTTCTTATCCTTCTTCACTTCACTCTTTTTGGCTACCAGCAAAGCAGCTCACCTACGCTTCAACCTATTCTGCTAGGTGGCGGTCTTCTACCCATGGCAAAAGCTACCCTAGTTGTCCTAATCTCTACGGCGTTTGCAGGCATCTTTTCAGGTAGCTGCATCCTTAGCTGTGTGGATAGCTGGTTTAAAAACATCCGCACGCAGCAGCAGCTCAGCTGGGCAACTATCTTTATTTCTGTTCTAGCCAATCTCTTTGGCTGCACCCAAACGATTGGCATTTTGCTAACGGGACAAGTGATGCGGCCCTACTACGCAGCCTTAGAAGCGTCATCTGATAGCATGTCATCTGATAGCACGTCATTCAACAGCAATAGTGCTGACGAAAAGTTAGCGATCGCCCTAGAAGATACTGCTGTCGTCATCGCGCCACTGATCCCTTGGAACATTGCTGGACTCATTCCAGCGACGGTACTCGCTGTTGGCCCTGGATTTATTCCCTACGCCGGATACCTGCTGCTGCTGCCTCTATTCACAGCATTTAGGCCGATAAAACCTGTCTTAGAGCAGAGGCCAGCTCTTAACAAGGCTGCTACGCTTAGACGCAACAAATAGTTCCTTCACGCGCACAAATGGCTCACCATCAAGACAAAATGGCCGCTTCCTTCAACCAGGCTCTGGCCACTGCCGAACAGCTTGGAGGCTTGGTCTCAGCCGTGGGTACTCAAATATTCAACAAGGTTTCTAGCACCGCAATTGACAATACCACTCGCGCGAGTGAAGCGGCGGCTGACTCAGCCCACAGTGCCTTAGAGCAAGCCACCGAAAGCGTGGGAAACACCCTTCATCCCATCGCAGAAAATCCGGCGATAGACTATGTTGCAAAAGTGCCAGGGCTAAGCTGGCTCACGAGCGCGCTCGGTAAAGTCAATCAGAAGAAGGTGCAGGCTGATGTAAGTGAACTCAAAGCAAAGCATCCCGATGAGTCGGCTGAAGATTTAGCGCATCGTATCATTGTCGATACAACGATTAGGGCCGGTGGTATCGGGCTGGCAACCAATATTATTCCGCCGATTGCGCTGGGTTTATTTGCAGTGGATTTGGCTGCGATCGCTTCTCTACAGTCCGAAATGCTCTATCGCATTGCGGGCCTCTACGGCTTTGAAGTGAAAGATCCTGCTCGCAAAGGTGAAGCCCTTACCATCTTCGCCCTCTCGCTAGGCACCTCCACTGCTGTCAAAACTGGCCTCAGCGTTGTTGAACTCATTCCATTGGTTGGCGCGGCGGTCGGTGCTAGTAGCAACGCGGGTATTCTTTATAGCTTTGGCATCGCGGCCTCTCAGTTCTACAAAAGAAAAAGAGAAAAAGCAGGCCCAGCTATTTAAGGCTGTCAGTCGCAATACAATTATCTTTCGTAGAAAACTAAACACATCAATTAAAGCGGTTGCATTATCGATTCTCACTAGCTATGATTGCTGAGTCGGTAAAGTACCGGCAAAAAAGATAGTCCCCATGATCGGGATTAGAGCTAGGCAAACGGCCTGACGCGCAGCTCACATTCCAAGGCGCAAACTTCACAGGTAAAAACAGACCTGTATCCACCATTACAAGCAATATTTGGGAGGCTTCATGATGGCTCTAACTACAAAACTATCGACGATATTTACCGGTATTTGGTACTAAATTCAGTACTAAGCTCACTGATATTTTGCGCAAGTAAGCTTTTGCCGAACATTAGAAGCTTTCGCCTATTAGCCTGCGGCTTGAGAAGCCTGTAAGCAGACAGTTTTTGCTGCTTAGTTTTATCCCAAAGCAGCTAGCGAAATCAATGAATACGCCCCTACGGCATTCCTTAGGCGCACCTAGCTGTGCGCTCTGGGCGATCGCATCTTATTGACCAAGCAGTGTGGCTGGCGATAAATTCTGCTGCTCTTTTTTATCTGTTCTATTTCAAACCCATGCAAAAGTTTTTAACTATTTTGGGCTACTACCAGCGCTACTGGAGGATTACCCTTTTCAGCGCTGCGATGATGAGCCTTTTCGAGATCATAGACCTCTTCGTGCCCTATGCCACCGGGCAAATTCTTAACCTAATTTCGCAGCAGCCTGTCGATGCAAGGCTCCAGCACATCATCAACGCCATTGCCGCTACGCTGGGTCAACCGGTTACGCAACAGACCTCTTTAATTGTCCTAGTAGCCCTAATCGGACTAGTAACAGTAGGCCGCGCACCTATACAGCCCTGGCTAGGCGGCTGGTTCAGCTGGGACACTGCCTTTCGCGCTCGCCGTCACCATGCTGAAGAAGCCCTCAAAAAGATTCTCACGCTGCCCTTGGAATACTACGACGAAAACAACCCTGGCAGAATCGCTGCAAAGGTTGCTAAAGGACTCTCTAACTTCACCTGGACGTACCCAGGCGTCACCGAGCAGTTGATTCCTAAGGTGATGCGCGTTGTCGGCATTTTTGTGGTCATTAGCCTAATCGACTGGCGAGTAGCCACTATTGTTCTCGTTTCAGTTGCGGGCATTTTGATCCACAGCTTTCTAGGGCTCAAGGAACTCTCAGTCCGAGAAGAAAAGCTTGATTCATACATCGAAAACACCGACAGCCGCAACTCAGAGATTATCTCTAATATCAAAACTGTAAAGGCCTTTGGCAACGAACTCACCGAGCTTCACCGCCAAACTCAGCGATTAGATCGGGAGTTCAAAGTGCTTGACTACCGCATTCACAAAGGCTATACGCTGCTCAATACTTACCAGCGAACGATTGTACAAAGCTGCATGTTTGTGGTGTTAACCTGCACGCTGTGGCTCACTGTGAATGGCAACATTTCTATCGGGCACTTCATCACCGTGCTCACAGTTGCAAGCATGGCCTACGCCGAAGTCGCTCCAATCTGCGATATGGCTGAAATGTTCGCACGACGCTATGCCCCAATGTCTCGATTCCAAGAATTCACAGCGCTGCCCCCTGGCCGCGATGCGGGTGCACTTTTACCCAATACGCCCGCTTACAACTTCACTGGGAAAGTCCACTTTCACAATCTCACGTTTGGCTACAGTTCAGAAAGGCCGGTGCTTAGCAACATTGAGCTGCTCATTGAGCCCTACCAAACGGTGGCTTTAGTCGGTCGCTCTGGCTCAGGAAAATCTACCCTGATTAAGCTGTTGCTTCGCTACTTTGAGCCAAATAGCGGTGCGCTGTTGATTGACGGGAAAGACATTCGCCAGCTAGATGTCACCGGCTATCGTAAGCGTCTTGCCATTGTTCATCAGGAAGTTGATATTTTTAACGGTACGCTGATGGAGAATTTACTGTACGGCAATCCAAATGCCAGCTTTGAAGAGATTAAAACGGCCTGCGAGATTGCGCAGGCTCATGATTTTATTCAACAGCTGCCAAAGGGCTACTTCACTACCGTAGGTGAGCGTGGCGTCAGGCTCTCTGGCGGGCAAAGGCAGCGTATTGGAATTGCCAGAGCGCTGATTGTAAATCCTGATGTGCTGGTGTTCGATGAAGCGACTTCTAGCTTGGATTATGAGTCTGAACGGGCGATTCAGGTGGCGATGCGATCGCTCTTCGGCACCCGTACGCTGATTATCATTGCCCACCGCCTCAGCACCGTTCGCGATGCCGATAAAATTGTTGTTCTTGATCAAGGCAGCATTAGCCAGGTGGGCAGTCACGACGAACTGTTAGAAGAAGGTGGGCTCTACAAAAGGCTTCACGCGCTTCAAGAAAGTGGTGAACTAATGGATTAACTTGAAAGGCCGCGTGCTGTAGGATGGCCTCGAACCGTGAAAAAATCTAGAAAGTATCCTTACTGTCTCAGGATGGAACCTGGTACTCAATTTGAACGCGATCGCTGAACCGACTCTCTTTCTTCTTAAAGATCTCTTTCTTAACAACGTCAAGCCCAATTGCCTCAAACTGTGCTAGTTCTGTTACAGATAGTGGCCAGGGCGGGCCATCTGGAACCTCTTCCGAATCTCTGGTATAGGTGGCTAGTAGCAGCGTACCACCGGGCTTTGGTAAGGAAGATACGTTTGCGATCGCCGCTTCCCTCACACTCACTGGCAGCGCCTGAATCGTCCTAAACTCAAAAACAATATCAAACGCCCCTATCCACTCATCCGGCAAATCGAACAGGTCGGCCGCAACATAGTTCACCGATGACTCAGGGAAGCGCTCTTTGGCCCAAGATATTGCACTTTGGGACACATCAAACGCCGTCACCGCAAATCCCGCTGCTGCCAGCGCCTCAGCGTCATCCCCTAGCCCACAGCCCACCACTACCGCAGAGAGCCCTTCACTACTTTGCTTTCGCTGATTGAGCCACTGCGTCAGGTAAGGCACCGCGCCAGATAGCGCCCAGGGCACCTGACTCACATCGCCTGCGGCTCCGGCGTACAGTGGCTCAAACCAGTCATAGGTCTCTTTCATCAGTGAAGTGTCCGTGGGCTAGGGTGCAATCTATTCAGGCGCGTGACGCTTTTGGTGCCATTGCCAAGCATGCTCAAGGATGGTCACAATATCAGCGTACTTAGGATTCCAGCCTAACGTTTTTCTGGCTTTTTCACTGGCACCTACTAGGCTAGGCGGATCGCCGGGGCGGCGATCGCACTCAACGGCCGGAATCTCTTTTCCAGTCACCTGCCGCGCGGCCTCAATCACCTCTTTCACCGAAAACCCGTTGCCATTGCCCAGGTTGAACACATCAGAGTCGTTGCCCTTGGCCAAAAATGACAGGCCCAATATGTGCGCTTCTGCCAAATCGCTCACGTGAATATAGTCGCGGATGCAGGTGCCGTCGGGCGTAGGATAGTCCGTGCCAAAAATACTGATATTATCTCTTGTGCCTAATCCAACTTGCAAAACCAGCGGTATCAAGTGAGTTTCGGGGTCATGGTCTTCACCCAGTCGGCCCTCAGGATCGGCTCCTGCGGCATTAAAATATCGGAAAGCAACAGACTTTATTCCATGAGCCGTATCAAAATCCTTTAGCATTCTTTCAACGGTGAGCTTGGTCATGCCGTACGGGTTGATAGGCCTTTGAACCTGGGACTCCGTAATTGGAATTTCATCGGGGGTTCCATACGTCGCACAGGTCGAAGAGAACACAATATTTTTAACGCCAGTGTCTCTCATGGCCTCTAGCAGCGTCAGCGTGCTAACGACATTATTACGATAGTATTTACCTGGATTTTCGCAAGATTCTCCGACATAAGCGTAGGCGGCAAAATGAATAATAGATGAAATATTGCGAGATTTAAGAATATCGACTAGCAAATCGTAGTCGCCGATGTCGCCAGCAATCAGCTCAACGTCCAAAACGGCCTCTACTAGGTCGCGATGGCCATACACCAGGTTATCGAGCACCACCACTTTGTAGCCTTGCTCACATAGCGCCAAAACGGTATGCGAACCAATGTATCCAGCACCGCCGGTCACTAAAATCACGTCGTCAGTCGAGGTTGTCGTCTGTTCCATTAAAAGGGTCTCACTAAACTTTAAGCGTATCGATCAAAACCTGCCCGAATTCTAAGGGCTTGAGCATGCCATAAACAACCCCAGCGATCGCGATGGGCACTATAGCAAGGGATTAAACGGACTTTGAATATGCTTAAAGCAAAGACGCTCGTTGAGCACATAAAGATGCGTTACTTTGTGTCAGGCCTCGCGATCGCCCTTCTTCTTTACTTCATAGCGATTCCTATCAGGCTGTCTGTCGCCCGCACGCGATCGCCTCAACCTCAGGCGATGCTTGTGTTAGGCGGTGGCACAGAGCGAGAAGTCGCGGCGGCTAGTTTTGCAGCTCAGCATCCCAATCTAAAAATATGGATTTCTACGGGTCAAAAACCCGCAACTTCTGCGGCTGTTTTTCGTCTAGCAGGTGTTGATCAAAACCGTCTCATCCTTGACTATAGAGCCGTTGATACGGTCACTAACTTTACGACCACCGTTCGTTCTTTTCAGCAAAGAAAGATTACGCACATTTACATTGTCACGTCTGATTTTCATATGAGGAGAGCCCGCGCGATCGCCTTTCTCGTTTTAGGCAGCAGAGGCATTGCCTACACACCCATTGCCGTGGACTCAACCCGTTCGTCTAAAGAGTCAACGCTACGCACAGTTAGAGATATTGCGCGATCGCTGCTTTGGCTGGCCACTGGCAAAACGGGCGCACAGATTGGCATATTCATCAAAAACACGCACTGATACTGAGTTCAAAAAGTACATGGGCTAGCAACAATAACGCGCTTAACGGTTTTTTACGTAGGTGCTCCCTTTTTACTACACGTTCAAGCGAAGTTTAGATAAAGGCCCATAGAAACTGAATACCTTTTGGAAAAGCGCGTATATATACTGAGTACGTTGCCGCAATACACGTACTAAATAATACAAATTTTTTTATTTCATTTTTCATAAAAAGCTTGTGTTTGAAAGCTTACATCGGTCTGAGATGCATTCCGACCGATGTAAGAGGTATGCAGAAATGGCTCACTACTTTCTAACGTATCAATCTCATTTTTTAATAGATCATGGCAAACGAGAGACGCTTAATCACCCACGGCCTTGTCAATGCGGCCGCCGCCCTTTCTACTACTGATGCTAGCTTGCCTACGCTCTCGCTCTCGCTAGAAAACAGAAGCATTTCAGAAGATAGAGGCCTCTCAGCAAACAGAGGCGATCGCACCAAAGCCACCCTTACCCGACATGTCACAGATACCCCCGAGCTTACGGTCAACCTCAGCAGCACTCCCGCCGCTCGCGTGCCCACAACCGTCACCTTTGCAGCGGGTGAAACCACAGCCAGCTTTACCGTAAGCGCGATCGACGACACGCTTGTAACCGGCACTCAAACAGCAACTATTACCGCTGCGGCCAACGGCTTTGTTAGCGGCGCAGCGGTAGTTGACGTGCTCGACAACGATGTGCCGAGGCTTTCGCTAACGTTAGCGACCAACGTTATTACAGAAAACGGTCGCACCACCGCAGGCATCATCCGCAATACCGATGTCAGCACGCCCCTCACGGTGTTGCTTAGCAGCAGCGATCGCACCGAAGCAACGGTACCCGAGCAAATCACATTTAACCGCGGCGAGCGTCTGGCTATCTTCTCCATTAGTGGAGTAGCCGACGGTATTTTAGATGGAACACAAGCAGTCACTATCTCGGCGGCAGCGCCTGGCTTCACAGCGCACAGTGCAGCAACACTAAGCATCACAGATACCACCACAGCAACAGATGCTACTATCTTTGTCGATGCCACCAACACCATTCGTGGCAGTGCCTTTGCGGCTGGCGAGCAGTACAAAGGTCAGCTCTTTAGCAATACCGACAGTCACTCTATTTCGTCAGACGATCTGATTGTAGGCACAGAGGGCGATGACCATATTTGGGCGGGTGAACGGGGCAGCGATCGCATCGATAGCAAAGGGGGGCACGACCAAATTAGCATTGGCACTGGCGGTGCGTTCATCACAGCAGGTGCAGGCGATGACTTTGTTTATACGACGGGCAGCAGCAGCACGGGTGCTAGCGTTATTGCCTTAGGTGAGGGGAACAACAGCGTTTGGATGCAGGCCGGTAACAGCACGATTACCGCAGGCGCAGGCGATGATACTATCGGATTAGGCACCGGCACTGCTGTTGTAAGCGCTGGTGATGGCAACAACATTATCTATCAAGCGGCGACGGGTGATAGAGACGGCAGCAAAGATGTTATTACAGGCGCAGGCGAAGACTATATTGCACTGGGTTCTGGCGATGATCTTATTGATGGCGGCGCAGGACTGAACACGCTATTAGGTGGATCAGGGGCCGATACGTTTGTGGTTCGCGCTGGTGCGTATAACTTTTTAGGAGACTTTGAGCTAGGGATAGATAAAATTAGGCTAGTAGACCTGAGTGCAGATGCGCTGACGTTCTTTCAGGGGAGTGGCGATAAGGCGGATAGCGTATTTGGCTTTGCACATAGCGAAGCTTTGTTTGAGATAGTGGATGCGACTGTCGCTGAGTTAAACAGCCATCAGCTGTTTGCTTAGCAAACGCTCGCTACTTGCCGAACTTATCTTTGGCAAAGCTGATTTTATCTTCAATTGTCTTCAGCTGAGATAGCTCGCGGTCAATGGTATCTAAGAGAGGCCGCAAGCTGCTTCTATTGGCAATTTGAATCGAGAGTCCAGGGCGCGCGTTGATCTCTAGCAGCAGCGGCCCTTTGTTTTTATCTAAAACAACATCTACGCCTAGGTAGGCAAATCCTGTGCGATCGCCCAGCTTAGCTGCGATATTCAAAATCTTCTCCCAGTGAGGAATCTCACGACCATCCAAATCACCACCCGTATCAGGGTGCTGTTTCAAAAAACGATTGTACTGAATCCCGCCCAGCGTTTTACCCGTCGCCATATTAATGCCCACGCCCAGTCCGCCCATATGCAAATTCGCCTTCCCATCCGAAGCCTTAGAAGGCAGTCGCAGCATAGCCATTGTGGGCACGCCCCGATAGATAATCACTCGAATATCGGGCACGCCCATATGGGCAATTTCATCAAAAACCGGATCAAATTCAACAGCTTCTTCAACAAAGGCCACGTCTCCTGTTCCTGACAGCGAAAACATGCCGCTCAAGATATTGTGAACGTGATAGCTCAAGTCATCTTTACTCAGCTGCTTACCGCTAGGCTTGTAGTAAGCGCCGTCTTTAACTTCAGTAATCACCAAAATACCGCTGCCGCCGCTGCCGCCCGAGGGCTTCATCACAAAAGACGATTTCCCTTCAAGAATCTCCGAAAGCTTTTTCACTTCATTTTGAAAGCGAATGACGCCGTAGGTTTCAGGCACAGGAATCTCTAGCTCATCGGCTATTTCCTTCGTTTTTAGCTTATCGTCGGCCTGCGGAAATAGCTCGCGAGGATTGCCGGGGTAAATGTATTCTAAATTGCGGCTGTTGATGCCTAAAATGCCCTGCTTTCTTAGGGGAGATTGCAGCGAAGAAAGCGAGAGATTGCGAAGAAGTGAGATCATAAAGTGTTGAACTGGCAGATGTTGAACTGGCAGATGTTGAACTGGCAGATGTTGGACTAGCTGTTTGCGTTCTGAAGCTGTTTTTGTAAGGCCATAAATCGAAAGTATTCGGTGAGCTTGTAGCCGTTATAGCGACCCAGCAATATAGTTAAAGCCAAAACAACCAGCAGCAGTTCTGGAAAGACGAAGGCTAGGTGCTGCACGTATAAATTGCTAATGCACAAAAATCCAACGACCGCGACCGCTAGACTACCCGCAGCTGCGATCGCGGTTTCTTTTCCACCGTCTTCTTCCCACATCACTGCCGCCCGCTCAATCGTCATCGCCAAAATCACAATAGGAAACAGCGAAATTGAGAGTCCATAGCGCAGGCCAAAGCTATCCATGACCAGCGCTAATACGCCAATCACCAGCACCGTCACCGTCAGCACCGCCGACAGACGAGGTACCACCAAAAGCTGCACCTGATTGAGCACGCTGCGCACCGCAATCCCAATCAACACCACCAGCAGAAACAGAGCGATGCCTGTAATCAGCCCGGTCTCACGAAATGAAAGCGCAATCAGCACGGGTGTAAACGTACCAAAGGTTGAAAACCCCACCATCTGGTGCAGCGCCGCAACAATTAGCGCCCCAATGGGAATCATCACCAGCACCTGAATAACACGTTGGGTAGAAAGCGGTAAGCCGATGAAAGAATGCTTTAAAAAGAAGCTGGCCTCATCGTCGTGCCACACCGAGCGACCCAAGCCATCTGTGGTATCAGGGCGAGCGGTTATTTCAATCGCTACATTTTCTTGATCTGATGTGCTGAGGACACCCTCTGAGCCGTACCACCAGGTAAGATAGCGAGTTTGAGCGCCAAAGCGATCGCCCACCGGATCGTAAGCAAACCACTGTCTGTCCTGGTTTATCTCTAGCCACTGGCTAAACTGAGCGGCGGCGGCCTCTTCAGGATTGAGCAATATGCCGTTGCCCACCCTAGCCGTTTCTCCAGCCTCGTTGAGCAAAAAGGCCGCCAGCTCTACAGAAGAACCGTTGAGCTTCAGCGCATCTTGCAGCGATCGCACGCGATTATCACCCGACTGCATCGACAGCTTATAAATCGCCTTAGCTAGTGCTAAACCATCTTTTGAAGATCGCCTGGCCTCTGCAATTAACGAATCACTGCTTTGAGTGGTTGATTTCTCTTTTAAAGTGCTTTTGATCGCTTCATTGCTGCGAGTAGCCTGTTCTACTTGCTTATCCACAATCTGCTGGCCGAGTGTAGACGGCTCTCTTTCGGTGCGTTGAGAGATCGGCAAAGCGCTTTGTACGGTTGCTCTATAGAATAGAACGCGACCTACTTCATCTGTAAATTCATTGTTGCTAGATTCATTACTAACAGACGAACCATCTTCAGAAACCGCCGGCTGCAACGTAAGCAACGCCGTTCTATTCTCGCCAGCTTCCGAATCTTTGATCTGTTCTGAAGAAACCTCTATTCCTTCAAAGCTTTCGTCCACTACTTTGTAACGCTCTGAACTCTGAGGTAAATACAGGCTGAGTTCGCTGGGTGCGGAGCGAGAATCTTCTGCAATATCGTCAACAAGTGAGATATCATCCAGAGATATTCTCGCTTCAACAGACCAGGTGTCGTAGGCCTGCGCCGGCAGCAAAGGAATGTTGAGCGCCGTTAGCTTATGAATAAAAATAGCAATTCCAATAGAGGCTAAAAAAAGCGCCATCATTAGCGCGTAGGCAGACCGTTTCATACGGCACTCTCCTTATTGGTTAAAGCTGCGCTTGCTTGCTCATCGCAGGTGGGCGGTGCCAGAAAAGAGTCAGAAGAATCAATGGCCAGTTTTCCTTGTTTTAAGAAATTACGGCCAACTAGAACAGCGTAGTTAAAATCATCTCGTTCGGCCAGGGACACTTCTCCTTCTATCTGTTGTCCGGCTATACACATATCCATCAGCACAACAGCGCGTTTGCCGTCACCTTTAATCTTCACCCACCTTTCCAAAGGCCTTTCAAACAGCGTTTTGTTACCGTCCGTATCTACAAAGTAAAACTTGACCGTTCCACCAGATTCAACGCTTTCGTCGGGTTTCTCTAATATTTCAGCATTAATAGAAGCTGTCGTTGCACCGGTGTCTAGCTTGGCTTTTATCTCGCCTGCAACACCCGTAATTTTTGTATTTTCGACCCAGCCTACAATTTGGGTTGCACCTGTCTCATCGCTGGCGATCGCACTATGGAACCCAACAATAGCGAGCATCGTGAATAAAGAAACTGCCAGAAAGGCTAGAATCCTCGCTGGCAGGTCTTGTATAAACTGCTTTGACATATTTTTATTAATCAACGTCAGTTGCGCAAAATTTTAACAAGCCTCCAAGCGGAAACTTTTTGCACAAGCCGCCCAAACCTACCAAAACTATTTTCTGCTGAGCATCTATCTAACGTTACGGTTTTTGCTCTCTCAATAGGATGATTTAGACGAATAGCTGTAAATATAGCAGTACTAGACGCTTATAAAAGTGCTGTCTGCAAGCATCTACTCCAGCGGTACTCTTCGGTACGCTAAGGCTGAGCGAAAGGCCATAGTGATCATAACCTAACGTCAAGAGTGTCCTTAAGAGTTCCGCATCCGAAATACTTCGTAGATAGCTATCCGGCAACGTTAAGACACTATGAAGAGTGTCTCTTTATCACCAACTTTAGCGGCCCACTCTGCTACTTTGGCGTAAACGGTTCAAGTGTTTAGCACCACATGTACGTACGCACATCCATATCAAGGCTCGCCGCTGAGCAAGACGTTCAGCCTTCCCTTAGATAGATGTCTGTTGGTAGCTTGTCTTCTAATATGCTGCTAGCCTAAAGCCTTCGTTCTATGCCAACCATATAGCTGTAAATAACCTCAGCTGATGGCAAAAAGCTGCTCACAGCAGCACTCTTTAAAAAATACTTAACACACTTACCTATACACATTTACCTATAGACCTGTTGGTAAACAGGGCGCTGTTTTCTAGCGACCCTTTAGGGAAAATTCATGGCGAAGACTGTAATAGTGGGTGCGGGGCCAGCAGGGCTAACGGCAGCCTACGAACTGGCTAAGAAAGGTGAGGAATCGGTCGTTATAGAGCAGGCCGATAAGGTCGGCGGGATCTCTCGAACGGAGATTTACAAAGGATATCGATTTGATATTGGCGGGCATCGGTTTTTTACCAAAGTTGGCGAAGTTCAGCAAATTTGGAAAGAAATACTGGGTGACGAGTTTATTCAAGTGCCCAGACTGTCGCGAATTTACTATCGGGGCAAGTTTTTTGACTATCCTTTGTCCATCGGTAGCACGCTCTCTAACCTTGGCGTGCTAGATAGCGCGTTGATTATCGCCAGCTATCTAAAATCTAAGCTGAAAAGCAAGGTCAAGCCTGGGCCAGAGGCTGAAAATTTGGAAGACTGGGTGGTTGAGCGGTTTGGCGATCGCCTCTATCGCACCTTCTTCAAGTCCTATACCGAAAAGGTTTGGGGCATTCCCTGCGACAAAATTCAGGCAGAGTGGGCAGCTCAGCGCATCAAGGGCCTCTCACTCAAAAAAGCGGTAATCAACGCCGCCTTTGGCAGCAACGATACCAAAACCCTGATCAAAGAATTTGACTATCCTATCTACGGCCCCGGCATGATGTGGGAGCGCTGTCAGGAGATTTTAGAATCTCAGGGATCGCCTGTGCACATGGAGACGCGAGTGACCAAAGTGGAGCACGACGGTCATCGGATTAGTCGGGTCATTGCCCAAAAGAAAAATGGCGAAACCCTAGAGCTTTCGGGCGATAGCTTTGTATCTAGCATGCCAGTAACAGCGCTAGCTAGGTGCCTAGATCCTGCACCACCAAAACGGGTGTTAGAAGCCGCTAAAGGGCTTAGGTATCGCGATTTCTTGATTGTGCCGCTGGTGATCGACCTTAAGGACATTTTTCCAGACAACTGGATTTACATTCACAGTCCGGAATTTAAAGTAGGTCGCATTCAAAACTTTAAGAACTGGAGTGCGGCTATGGTGCCCGACGCCAGTAAAACCTGCGTGGGTATGGAGTACTTTTGCAACGAAGGCGACCCGCTATGGGAGATGTCGGATGAAGACTTGATTAAACAGGCCGCTGAAGAGATTGTGGGACTGGGCCTGGTGCCAGATACCAAGTACGTAGAAGACGGCACGGTCATTCGACAGAAAAAGGCCTATCCCGTATATGACGGCACCTATCGCCAGCATTTAGATGTTATTCAAGGCTATTTGCAGCAGTTTGAAAACCTGCAAACGGTTGGACGTAATGGGATGCACCGATACAACAACCAAGATCACTCTATGCTCACAGGGCTGCTGGCCGCAAAGAACATCCTAGGTGAAACGCACGATCTTTGGAACGTTAACGTTGAGCGCTCGTATCACGAAGAATTTACAAAAGAACAGTGGAGCGATGCTAAAGAAATGCAGAAACCAAAGGAAGTTCTGGCTTAGATTAGCTCGCTAGCAAGTTTTTTTGACCGTAAGTTTTTTGGCCATAGTTTGACCACGGATATCCTCATGAAAACACCGTCAACGCCGTCTGTGACCGCTCCATCTGTAACGATTGTGGTGACACCTCGCGAAAGATTTAGCTATGCCAGGGAGTCTTTAGATAGCCTGTATAGCAATACGCAGGTGCCGTTTGAGATGGTTTACATCGACGGCAATTCGCCTGCTCCAGAGCGTCAATATATTGCACAGCAGGCAGCAGAAAAAGGTTTTAAGCTGATTAGAACCGAGCACTACCTTTGGCCGCAACGGGCGCGAAATATGGGTTTAGCCCATGTTGACACGCCTTACGTCGTCTTTGTAGATAACGATGTTGTTGTTCAGCCCGGATGGCTACAGACGCTGATAGCCTGCGCTGAATCGCAAGACGCTGCGGTGGTTGGCCCGCTCATGTGTCACGAAGAACCGGTGCATGAGGTGGTTCACTTTGCAGGCGGAGAATCTCATGTCGTCGTAGATATCAAAAATCGACGACATTTGAGAGAAAAGATGTATCTGCAAGATAAAAGGGTGGATGCCGTACGGCCTCGCCTGCAACAGTGTGAAACCGAGCTGTGTGAGTTTCATTGCATGTTGGTTCGTACGGACGTTTTTGAAGCGTTAGGGCCATTCGATGAGTCTATTTTGAATACAAAAGAGCATCTGGACTTTTGTATGAACGTGATGGCCTTAGGCCGCACCGTATACTTTGAGCCAGACAGCGTAGTGACCTACGTGCCGGGGCCGCCGCTGGCTTGGCGCGATTTACCCTTTTATATGCTGCGGTGGAGCAACGAGTGGGAGCTGGTTAGCCTTGCTCGCTTGCAAGAGAAGTGGAACCTAGCTGAAGACGGCTACTTTAAGCACAAGTACAAAGCGCTAGGCTGGCGTCGTCGCGACTCTATTTTGCAGCCGCTGCTAGATAGGATCGGACTCAGAAATCGGCGCTCTTTACCGAATAAGCTACTGATGTTCGGGCTGCTTGCGCCGGTAGAAACCGCAGTTAATAGGCTGATGACGCGCCGATATGCCAAACGGCATTTGCAAGAACCGTTAGAGATGCCCGCTGCGGTGACCGTAGCGTCTCCGCCAGATCAACAGCCAGACGTATCAACAGCCAGATCAAAGGTCAGATCAACAGCCAGATCAAAGGTCAGATCAGCGGGTCGCCGTATGAAAATTCTCTTGGTTAATGACTATGGCGGGGCAACGGGAGGCGCTGAAATTCAGATGCTGACACTGCGGCAGCAGCTACGCGATCGCGGTCATGATGCGCGCCTGCTCACCAGCAGTGCCAAGGTTGTTGAAAACAGTCCTATCCTGGCTGACTATACCTGCTATGGCACCTGCAACAGCAAAGCTCAGGTGATCTCACAAACGCTGAATATTTCGGCATACAGAACGCTGCGGCGGGCGTTAAAAGCGTTTGCACCGGATGTTGTTCATGTTCGCATGTTTTTATGGCAGCTTTCGCCGCTCATTTTACCGCTGCTGCGCCCTTATCCCTGCCTGTATCAAACCGCCGTATACAAAGCCATTTGCCCCATGGGCACCAACATTCTCCCCAGCGGCGAAGCCTGTGAATTCTCTCCTGGCTCGGCCTGTCTCAAGGCGGGCTGCTTAACACCACAAACCTGGATTTTTATGATGGTTCAGCGGGCGCTTTGGCAGCGATGGGAACCTGTATTTGATCGAATTGTGGCCTTGAGCAAGGGGATGAAGCGAGAGCTAGAGCAAGCTGGGATGAGATCGGTTAGCGTCGTCTACAACGGTGTGCCTGAAAGGGAGACACGCCCGCCGCTCGTGTCGTCACCTACCGTAGGGTACGCAGGTAGGTTCTCTGCGGAGAAAGGACTTGGCACACTGTTTCAGGCCTTCGCTAAAGTGGCTCAACAAATGCCCGAAGCTCAGCTAAAGCTAGCAGGAAAAGGGGCTGATGAAGAAACGCTCAGAGCGCTGGCAGAACAGCTAGGCATTGCAGATCGGATTGTTTGGCTAGGCCATCTGTCGCGCGCGAAGCTTGAACAGGAATTTAATTCAGTGTGGGTACAGGTCGTGCCTTCGCGGTGGGCCGAACCGTTCGGCAATGTGACGACAGAAGCCATGATGCGCGGTACGGCGGTCGTTGCAAGTGCGGTTGGAGCGCAGCCTGAGATTATCGGCAGCCATCAACAGGCGGGGACGCTGGTGCCACCCGGAGATTCAGAGGCGCTAGCAGCGGCGTTGCTGCCTATTTTGCAGCGTAAAGCGATCGCAGAACAAATGGGCGCAGCTGGGCACACCAGAGCGATGGCTAAGTTTAGCGAAACACGATGCGTCGAGAACTTTCTTCGGCTCTACGACGATTTGGTTGCCCAACCTAGCGTTACGCAGTCACAGCCGGTCATGACCTAAGTACCTGCTCAAACAAACGCCTGCTCGAACAAATGCCTGCTCAAACGATGCCTGCTCAAACAGATGCCTGCTCAAACAGATGCCTGCTCAAACAGATGCCTGCTCAAACAACAGATCCATCTCAAATTCTTGCTGTCTATACCGTCACCGTCACACCTAAATAATGTCTCTTTTTTTCTCAATTATCATTCCGACCTACAACCGTCCACGCCAGCTAGCGGCCTGTTTAGCCTCGCTGCAAAAGCTAGACTATCCTCGCGATCGCTTTGAAGTCGTCGTTGTCGATGACGGCAGCCAAACCGATCTCTCGCCGGTTGTCGCTGCCGCTCAAAATAACATCACCATTCGGCTGCTCAGGCAGGAAAACGCAGGCCCCGGCGCAGCCAGAAACTACGGAGTTGCCGAAGCTAAAGGTGACTATATCGCCTTTACAGACGACGACTGTATGCCAAAGCCCGACTGGCTGCTGAGCATTGCCAAGCATCTATCGCGATCGCCCAAAGCCCTGGTCGGTGGTCACACCCTCAACGCCCTCACCCAAAATCCCTACTCTTCAGCCTCCCAGCAGCTGATTGACTACCTTTACGCCTACTTTCACAATCAAGACAAGGCCATCCGTTTTTTCACCTCCAACAACATGGGCGTGTCCAAACAAACCTTTTTAGCCGTCGGTGGCTTTGACGCGCATCTGCGAATTGCCTCAGAAGATAGAGAGCTGTGCGATCGCTGGCTACAGCACAACTATCCGATGATCTACGCCCCAGAAGTCAACATCGTTCACGCCCACGATCTGTCTCTCCCGTCCTTTTGGAAGCAGCACTTCAGCTACGGGCGCGGCGCCTTTTACTTCCATACCGCCAGAGCCAAGCGTACCAAAGACAAAATCCAAGTCGAGCCGCCTGCTTTTTACCTCAATCTACTGGCCTATCCGCTTAAGCAGCGCGTCAACCTATTTCAGCTATCGCTCTCAGGCCTATTTTTACTCTCTCAAATGGCTATGACCGCTGGCTTCTTTTGGGAAAAAACAAAACGGTCTACGCTCTTTAATCAAACCACCGCTCAAACGGTGGCCTAAATAAGATGCGATCGCCCGCTTTAAGCATCATTATCCCAACGCACAACCGGCCTCAGCTACTCAGGCGAGCCCTTCGCAGTGCGATCGCCCAAACGCTTCCAGACATTGAAATTATTGTGGTTGATGACGCGTCCAATCCACCTGTAGCTCTCCCCGATTATCCACAGGTACAGGTGATCCATCTTCCTGCAAAATCAGGGCGGCGCAGCGGCACGAAACGTTGGCGCAAAGGCAGCTCAGGCTCGCTGGCTTACATACCTCGACGATGACGACGAGCTGCTGCCGCATATGGCACAGGTATCGCTAGACGCATTAGAACAGACCACTTTGCCAAAGCCGGTTGGCGTTCTATCGGCGCTAGTCGAGGTCAACGAACAACAGCAGATTGTCAAAACGCACAGGCCCCCCACGCTGCCCAAAGGACGCCACTTTTGTTTAGAGACTATTGACGCGGGTTTGTCCTTTGCCTGCAAGCAAACGCTGGTTGTAGAGCGTCAGGTATTGCTAGATATTGGTGGCTTTGACACGTCATTTACCTCTAGGGTGCACACGGAACTTTTTCTTCGGCTAAACCCTGTTTGCTCTCTGGTGGGCTTGCCAGTAGTGACCTACCGACTAGCGGCTCACGCTGGCCCCAGAGTCTCATCTAGCCTACGGCGGCGAGAACAAAACTTTCAGCGGCTGGTTCACAAACATCAGGATATTTTTGCCCGCTATCCGCGTCCTCGCTATGCGGACTTTGTGTTTAACCACGCCTACATGCTGTGGCGTAGAGGTCATCCTTTGCCTGCGGTGAGAGCGTTTTTAAAAGCAGCATCTATTCATCCGGTGCAGGCGATCGCCCGTCTCGGCTCCCCCTACAAAACCAAGCTCATCCAGCGGTTGAAATGATCGGAACGTCGTAGCGCTAAGGGCTCTCTTTTTCCTTGAGCGTGAGCTTGTACAAAAACACGCCTTTTCCGTAGTCGTGGTTTTCGTATACATCAAAATCTTCTAATAGCTCTACTTGATAGGACGCTTCCAAATACTCAGCGAGAGGTGCTTTCATCTCTCCAATCAAAATGTAATAGCCAGGATTAAGATTTTCCAACCGATACTCAAATGTCTGAAAGCCCATACCGTCGTTGATAGCTTTGATATCTGCGGCTAGTGCCAAAGAGTCAGCAAAGTGACCCATCAGTACCGGAGAATGATCAGGGTCGGCTTTGGTATAGGCTTCGACCTGCTGGGCCATGTTGATAAAGCTGTAGCTAGGCGTTCTGAGGTAGTTTGCGGTGCGCGCTAGGCCAATGCAAACAGAGAGAACAACCGCCCCGATATACACACTTTCTTTGAGCGTGTTGGGGCGCGCCCAAAAGTACTCTATTGTGAGCGGCACCGACAGCGCAATCGGAACAATTAAAAGAACAAAATACCTGGGTTCTGCGTAGCTGCTCAGTGAAAATCCGCCTAAGACTAACCCGCTCCAAAGCACAACAATTTTAAAAAGCTGACGGCTTCGATACGCTTTTATGCGCGATAAGAGCGCGATCGAAAAGGCCAAGCAGCCAAATAGTATGGGATAGACGAAAACGCAGCGCTTGAGCACACGCAGCGGCCCTTTAACAAAGTCCAGCAGACTGTCGTTGGCCTTTGCGCTAATGTTTAGATGTTGAAAGTAGCCGTAGCTAGGGGAAGCGCCCTGTGCGAAAAAGAAGTAGTAGATGAGATAGGCTGTGATTAGAAAGACGGGCCAGATTAGGAGCGATCGCACTTTTTGACGCGTCGATCCAGGCTTCCATACTGACAGCGCTAGTATCATCGGCAGCGCAAATAAAGCCGTCGTTTTGGCCAAAACAGCTAGCACCGCTGAGAGCGCAGAGCCCACTAGCACCAGTGCTACAAGCCAACGCGGCCAGCAGTTTTCTACCCCAGCCTTCCGATTTCTCTGTAGCTGCGGCAGCGTGGCCAGCCACAGGCTCAAGGTGACAAACACCATCATCGGCATTTCTAGTATGGCGACCCGGCTGTATACAAAGACGGGATAGCTGCTCAAGATGATGAAAGGGGCGACCCAGGCCAAGCTAGGCTTGAGTTCTCGGCGGGCGATCGCATACACCAGTCCGCTCACAATTAATGAACAGGTCACACTTAAGGATCTAGCAGCAGTCTGACTAATTCCGAATGCCTTAAACCACAGCACCTGCATTAGCGGTACCGTCGGCAAATTCAAAATGGTATTGTAGCCATCGTCAATGTACCAGCTACCTTCTCGCAGCCAGGCCACCGCGTTTCTAGACCACCAGCCTTCATCTGTATAGGCGAGACCCTTTGAGCTAATCCCGATAGGAAAATCAGCAGAAAGATGCCAAAAGCGTGCACCCACTAGCAGCACAATCACGGCGATGACGGCATAAACTGTCAGGCTATGGCTCGAACTACGATGGCTGTATGCCGGTTTTGACGGCAGTTTTGACGGCAGCACAGTATTCATCTCTTGCTAGAGGTGTCCTATCAGATTTTCATTTTGGCTCAATCACCTTACTCTTTCAATCCAGCCATTGGGCGTCCGGTCTGTGACAGCTAGTGGGTACCAGCGAGTGAATGTCGGTGTCCATAGATCGGCCAGTGTTCGTTTAGATGGGGTCAGACCAGCGGATTAACCTGTGTAATAGTCGCGAGTGCCTCTATCGTTAAGCGCTTCTCCAATGCGACCTAGCGCGTGAATGTAGGCCGCCGTCCTAAAGGAGACGTCTTTGGTTTGGGCAATATGCCAAATGGCTTCAGATTCTTCAGTGATGCGCGATCGCAGCTCTGCTTCTACCTTGTCTGCACGCCAGTACAGCCCGCTCCGATTTTGCACCCATTCAAAGTGGCTCACCATCACACCACCTGCATTCACCAAAATGTCAGGAAACAGCGCAATCCCGTTTGCCTCCAAAATCTCATCGGCATCAGCGGTGACCGGCCCATTGGCCACTTCAAAAATGTATTTAGCCTGAATGCTCTCAGCATTGCTCACCGTAATCTGATTTTCCAGCGCCGCTGGAATTAGAATATCCACATCTAAAGAGAGAATTTCCTCATTAGAAATCGTATCGTGCTCTACGATATTGCACACCGTATCTTTGCAGTACACGGCCTTCATTTTGTGATGGGTTTGCTTAAACTGTTGAACATCGGGAATATGCAGCCCGCTGCTGTTGTAAATGCCACCTTTAGAATCACTGACGGCTACAACTTTGTAGCCCGCGTCAAATAGCGCTCTGGCCACGACGCTGCCAGCATTCCCAAATCCCTGCACGGCAACGGTCGTTTCTTCAGGTGATTTGTGGTACTTGGCCATCATGGTTTTCAGCACGAAAAATGCGCCTGTTCCCGTGGCGGTATTTCGGCCTAAGCTGCCGCCCATGCTGACGGGCTTTCCGGTAAATGCTGCGGGCGATCGCTGCCCTTTAATAATGCTGTACTGATCCATCATCCAGCCCATAATCATCGGGTTGGTGTACACATCCGGCGCAGGAATATCCAGATCGGGGCCAATAAAAGCGGCTACCGCATCCACATATCCCCGACTCAGCCGTTCCAGCTCAAACTTAGACAGCTCCTTGGGATTCAGCGTAATGCCGCCTTTAGCGCCGCCAAACGGCAAATTCACTGCCGCACACTTAAAGGTCATCCAAAACGCCAGCGACTGCACTTCATCTAGCGACACCTGCGGATGAAACCGAATGCCGCCCTTGGTTGGCCCCCTAGTATCGTCATACCGCACCCGATAGCCTTCAAACACCCGCAGCGAGCCATCATCCATTCGGACTGGAATCGCGACTTTCAAGCTTGCCTTCGGAAACTTCAGCCGCTCAGTGGCATCTTCTGAAATCGGCGCGTATCGAGCGGCTTTTGCCAATCGGCGGCTGGCATCGGTCAATAAAGTAGCAGGCATAAGGCTTCTGGCGTAACGGTCTATACAGCTGGCGTTTGGGTGATGGGCAGTCGAATGCAAAATTCAGTGCCCTGTCCTAACGTTGATACCAGCGTGAGGCTACCGCAATGACTTTCTGTGACAATTTGTTGGGCGATCGCCAGCCCCAACCCCGTCCCCTTTCCGACCTCTTTCGTGGTGAATAGATGATCAAAGACTTTTGCTTTTACCGCCTCCGGCATGCCCTTGCCATTGTCTCGGATGCGAATTTCTACAGCGTCTGGCTCAGCCTTCTTATTAGTGCGCACGGTGGTTTTGATCGTAATGGTCTGTTGATTGGCAGCGATCGCTGAAAAAGATGACTGCCTCGCCGCTTCGTCAAAAGCATCAATAGCATTGGCCAAAATGTTCATAAACACCTGATTGAGCTGACCGAGGAAACACTCGACATCGGGCAAGCTGCCGTAGTCCTTGACGACTTCAATGGCTGGGCGGTTAGCGTCCCCGTTAAGCCGGTATTTGAGAATGACCAGCGTACTATCTAAGCCCTCATGCAGGTTAGCTGCGGCTGGGTGTTCAGTGTCTGCTCGAGAGAACGTGCGAAGACTGTTGCTGATGCCGTTAATTCGTCCAATGGCTGCTTTCATTGAGAGCAACAGCTTAGGAAAATCCTCGCGGAGAAAACTCAGGTCAATGTCTTCTGCTTCCTCTTGCAGTGCAGCGTCGGGCTGAGGGTGCTTTTGCTGATGTAAATCTAGGTAGCCTAGCAGGTCGGCTAGATAGTCTTGAGCGTTGCGGATGCTGCCGCTGAGAAAGCCAACAGGATTGTTGATCTCATGTGCAACGCCTGCAACCAAATTACCCAGCGCAGACATTTTCTCAGCCTGTACCTGCCGAAGCTTAGAACTCTGTAGCTGTTCTAACGTGGCGTGTAGCTCAGTAGTCTTTTGCGTCAGCTGCTGGTTTAGTGACTGGATTTGGAGGTGCGTTTTAATGCGTGCAAGCAGCTCAGCGGCCTGAAAGGGTTTGCTAACGTAATCGACCGCGCCCAGCGAAAATCCTTTGACAATACTTTTCGTATCTGAGAGTGCCGTAATAAAAATGATTGGAACGTCAGCAGTCTCAGGATTAGCCTTAATGCGACGGCAGACCTCAAACCCGTCCACTCCGGGCATTTGAACGTCTAACAAAATTAAGTTCGGCCGGTAGGTTTCTAATCTTTTGAGGGCTCGTTTTCCACTGATAGCCGTGGCTACGGTGTAGTCGGCAAAAGAGAGTATTTCTGTGACAACTTCTAAGTTCGACGGGATGTCATCTACTACTAAAATTTTGATGCTATCTGGCATGAGTGGTTGCCTCCATTTGGCTGGCGGTGACCAGCGGCTCTAGCATCTCTTCAATTTCTTCAACCTTAAACTGTTGGGCTAGGTAGAGAACTTTGTCAGCAAAGGGGCCGTAAGCCTTATCAGCCTCTACCAGCTGATCGATCTGCTCTCGGATGGCCTTTAAGTTAGCCTGCTGCGATAGGTGAAAAAGCGCTTCGAGTACGCTAGCAGGCGGTAAAGCTGTAGAGGCTACTAGCGGTTGCCCCACATAGCCAACAATGCGATCGCCTTGCGCATGACGCTCCTGCTGTAGGGCTCCATCATTAGCAATTGGGAGTACAGCCGTAAAAAAGAATCGACTTCCTTCATTCAGCTGGCTTTCAACCCGAATGTGGCTGCCCATGAGCCGTACGATTTGCTGGCTGATAGCAAGACCCAAGCCTGTTCCCTCTGCTTGCTTGTTGCGATCGCCCACCTGCTCAAACGCCTGAAACAGCCTGTCAATATTGTCTGGAGCAATCCCGACGCCTGTGTCTACAACCTCAAAGCGCAAAGCCACCTCACCATCTGTTTTGCCGTCTGTCTCGCCATCTGTTTCACCGTCTAAAAGCGCCAACACCACCCGCAGCGTCACCGTGCCCTCGTCAGTAAATTTGATTGCATTGCCGATGAGATTAATTAAAACCTGTCGCAGTCGCTTGCCGTCTGCAACAACATTTTCGGGCAGGCGATCGCTAGGCTGATAGATAAAGTCAATCTCCTTCTCTTTGGCCTTAATCGTGCACATTTCCACAACGCTTTGCAGCAGTGCAGGCAGGTGCAGTGCTCTCGGCACCAGTCCCAGCTTTCTCGCTTCAATTTTTGACAAATCCAAAATGTCGTTAATCAGCGCCAGCAGATGAGAACCACACTGATGAATAATTTCAACGCCCCTACGCTCATCTTTAGCGAGCGTTTTAGTGCGGCCTAACACTTGAGCGTAGCCCAAAATACCGTTGAGCGGCGTACGCAGCTCGTGACTCATATTGGCCAAAAAGTCACTTTTGGCCTGGTTCGCGCTGTCGGCAGTTTCTTTAGCGATCTTAAGCGCTTGAGTACGCTCATCTACCCGTTTTTCCAGGCCTTCGTTACTTTGCTGTAGGGCACTAAAAGCCGACTGTAGCTGGCTGGCCATTCGGTTAAAAGACACCGCTAGGCTGTTGATTTCGTTGACCCGAGATGCATTGATGTGCTGATTGAGTTTGCCTGAGGCGATCGCTTCAGAAGCTTGAGAAATCGTCAAAATCGATTGGGTAATCCAGCCAGACGTGAACAGTCCCAGTAGGGTAGCCACCCCTAGCGCTGCAAGACATAGAAAAATAGTGGCCTGCCGACTGGCCTGAATCTGCTCCATAAAGTCAGACTCAGGTACCACTACCACGCTAATCCAATCGACGCCCCGGCCATCGCTCAGCGGCAGTACCTGCACAAACTGTAGAAAATCTTGAATGTGACCCACTTCAAAGAGATTTTGCAGGACGCCTAGCAGATTGCCTGAATCGTCATAAATGGGCTGAGACGGTGAAAACGCAACAGCAGCAGTGTCTTTAGCAGCCCTTGCGTAAAAGGGGCTCCAAAAAGGGCCATTGGCTTTTACGGTTGTGGTGTACCAGGGGCGCGCTCTGGGATCGTATTCTTTTGAGCGAATAAGCTCAAGGCGATCGCCCTTGCTGTCTAAACTATATTCTTCTCGAATGGGCTCAGTACTAGCGTCTCGATAGCGTGCAACCAGCTGATTTTCCTCAACCCGTTCAACCGCTACGTTGTAACCCTCTACGCTGCCAAACTGAAGATAGTCAACAATCTTGTTATCAACCAGTCGCCAAAAGTAACGCTCTAGCTCGCGCAAATCTGTGACATCAATTTGTCCGGCTTCCATGGCTTCTGCCACCACCGCATTGACTAAATGAGGGTCGTTTAGGTAGGTCAAAACCTCCTGAGAAATGCGATCGCTCACTTCTTGCCTCAGCTGCGTAGCCACATCGTTGACCGCTTTTTGGCCTTGACGCAGCGATAGCCAGCCCGTAAGCCCAACGGCCGCAAAAATTTGGACGATAAACGGTAAAACTAGCAGCAGTCGTAGCGATACCCTGGTGGCAGGTATCTCGCGCCTCATTGGCTGACCCCATTCGCCCGCACTCATAGCAAAACCAAGTGTTATACAAACTAACCTTGATTAAGGTTCCCGGTGGCTATAGCGAACTGACGCCAATCTAATCTAAGTAGATGAAAGGTATGCCTCGTTCTGGTTTGTGTACTATTATTAAAAAATAATAAACACCCTCCATATGCTGCTTATAAACATCTTTATAGATATAAAGCGTAGAAATTTTTTCTAATTTCTCACTACCTGCTTCTTATGAAAGTATTCGACGGTCAGCCTACCCGTTTGCGCCAGAGTATGGTTATGGACTCGAATGTAGGCATGCTTGGTGATAGAAACTTAGGCATAGATTCAGCGAACAAAGCGTATGTTGTGCTGTTAGTAGATGCCTCAGAGGCCGATCGCGCGACGTATCGCCGCTACATTGATAAATCAAATATTGCTAAGTGCTCGGTGATTGAGGGTGACTGTGGCAAGGTGGGCTTAGCGCTGTGCCAGCAGCATTCGCCAGATTTAATTTTGCTGGGGTACAAGCTGCCCGACTTAGACGGGCTAGCATTTCTAGAATCGCTGCAAGCGGCCGTCAGTGACTTGCCGCCAGTGATTATGATTACGGGTGAAGGCAACGAAAAAGTCGCCGTGCAGGCGATGAAAATTGGTGTCCGTGACTACCTTGTGAAAGGTGATTTGGATGCTGAACGGTTTTCTCAGTCGGTGCTACGGGTGCTCAGTGAGCAGGCTTTACAGCAGCTTGTGAGCCGTCAGCAGCGACAGCAGCAGCTGATGGCAGCAACGGCTTTGCGCATTAGCAATGCTTCAAGTTTGGAGAGTATTTTACAAACCACGGCTAAAGGAATGCGGGCGCTGTTAGATTGCGATCGCACGGCCGTCTACCGATTTGAATCTGACTTAAGCGGCACAATTCTAGCGGAATCAGTACTTCCTGAGTGGAGCCAAAGCCTAGGCGCTGATATTACAGACACCTGCTTTCAGCAGAACGGGGGCTTAGAAAAGTATCTAGACGGCCATAAAACCGTAATCAGCGATATTCACCATTCAAAGCTGACGCCCTGCCACATCAAAATGCTAGAGCAGTTTCAGGTGAAGGCAAACCTGGTGGTGCCGATTGTACTGAACCGGACTGAAACGCAAGAAAAAAAGGTATGGGGACTGCTACTAGCCCATCACTGTCGGGCAGCCAGAGAATGGCAAAGAGAGGAGCTAATGCTGCTGGATGATTTGGCGGTACAGCTAGCGATCGCCATTCAACAGAGTGAGTTTGTCTCTGCTTTAAAGCGACGCGCCACCGATTTGGCTACGGCGAACCGGCGGCTGATTGAAACCACCGAACTGTTAGAAAAACGCAATCAGGAGCTAGACGCATTTGCCTATGTGGCTTCTCACGATTTGCGAGCACCGCTTAGGGCCGTTTCTAACTTAGCCAGCTGGCTAGAGGAAGACATTGCCGACAAAATTCCTGATGAAAATAAAGAACAGCTTCAGCTCATTCAGTCTCGAACAAAGCGACTAGATGACTTTATCACCGGCCTTTTAGACTACTCGCGCGCGGGCCGGCAAAGCCTAGAAAAAGAGTGCGTAGACGTTCACGATTTAATTGCAGAGGTCGTAGACAGCCTTGACCCACCCGTCACGCTTAAAATTACCTGGAGCGGCGATCGCGCTGTAATAAACACCCACAAACTTCTGCTACAGCAGGTTCTGAGCAATCTTATTAGCAACGCCATCAAATATCACCATCGCTCTGATGGCACCATCACGATCACCTCAAAAGACATCGGCAGGCACATTGCTCTGTCTGTTGATGACGATGGCCCTGGGATTGCACCGAACTATCACGAAAAGGTCTTTGGCATTTTTCAAACGCTCAACAGTCGCGACACCATTGAAAGTACGGGCATTGGTCTCAGCATCGTTAAAAAGATTGTTGAACAACAGCAAGGGACGATCTCTCTGTATTCGGCAGTCGGAGAAGGCAGCCGGTTTCAATTCACCTGGGCAAAGGATTAAGCTTAATCCAAATCATATTGCGGCAAGTTTTGCAATCAGTCGGCAGAGATACTTCTATATCATGCGCGCGGGATCGGCCAATTTTGAGTGCGATCGCCTTACGCCTCATTCCTAACTTCTCAACGCTTTCGTCTTGGGCCAATGCCTGGTTTGGCAAGCTAGATGATACTGTAGGCACTTGATAGTACATACCGCCTTAACCGCTAGCGCTGCAACTTCATGACATGACGGCCAAAGAAAAGAACAATCTACCTATTATCGGCTGGCGAGAGCGGGTAGCCTTACCTGAGCTAGGCATCACCAGCGTGAAAGCTAAAATCGATACGGGTGCTCGCTCGTCTGCGATACATGCTTCTAATATCGAGTCTTTTGAGCGAGATGGCGTTGAGTTTGTCCGCTTTAAAGTGCATCCTTCTCAGCGCAACCGTACTAAAGTTATAACGGCTGAAGCAAAGCTCCTAGAGATGCGAACCGTGCGGAACTCGGGCGGAAAATCTGAGCTGCGCCCAGTCATTACAACGACTGTGACTTTAGGCACTCAGCAGTGGCCAATTGAACTGACCCTAACCAATCGTAAGCTGATGGGCTTTCGGATGCTGTTAGGACGACAGGGCGTTCGCCAACGCTTCCTGGTAGATTCCGGGAAGTCTTATCTGCAAAGTTCCAAATCTAAGCGCAAACTCAAAAGCCGTAAGAAATCAAAAAATGAAAATAGTAATATTGTCAAGAAATTCTTCTCTCTATTCGACGCGTCGTCTTAAAGAAGCGGCTATAGAGCGCGGCCATGAGGCTGTCATCATTGACTATTTGCGCTGCTATATGGACATCACACCAGATGATCCTCACGTGCTGTATCAGGGCGATCGCTTAGAAGGGGTCGATGCGATTATTCCGCGCATCGGGGCGTCAAATACGTTTTACGGCACGGCGGTGATTCGCCAGTTTGAGATGATGGGCGTGTTTACGGCGAATGAATCGCAGGCTATTTCGCGATCGCGTGACAAGCTCCGCTGCTTACAGCTTCTCTCCCGCCAGGGCATTGGTCTTCCTATCACCGGTTTTGCCCACTCCACCAAAGACATCGAAGGACTTATCAACATCGTTGGCGGCGCGCCACTGGTCATTAAGCTGCTTGAGGGCACCCAAGGCATCGGCGTAGTGCTTACCGAAACGCACCAGGCCGCCACCTCAGTAATTGAGGCTTTTAGAGGCCTCGATGCGAACATTTTGGTACAGGAATTTATTGCCGAGGCCAAAGGCGCTGACCTCCGCTGCTTTGTAATTGGCGGCAAAGTGATTGCAGCGATGAAGCGACAGGGCGCTCCCGGCGAATTTCGCTCCAACCTGCACCGAGGCGGCAATGCTCAGGTGATTAAGCTAACGCCAGAGGAAAGAGCGACGGCAGTGAAGGCCGCTAAAGCAATGGGCTTAAGAGTTGCAGGCGTAGACCTGTTGCGCTCGAATAAAGGGCCAGTCGTGATGGAAGTAAACTCATCGCCAGGACTTGAAGGCATTGAAAAGGCGACTGAAATTGACGTAGCAGGCAAGACAATTGAGTACTTAGAAAAGAACGCAGGTGCTAACAAGAACAAAGATCGGATCAAGTATTAGATAAAACAGACATTCAGAATGGCTGCGGTCGCAAAACAAGCTGCGAGCATTTTACTCAAGCAGAGACAGATACTCTTGAAGAGAGCTGTCGTAGTTGTTGTCCATGCTGCTTTATCTGACTACTGGCTCATCTATGATCTGAAAGTTCTTGGCTAAAGGAGAATGTAAGTAAGCGGTGATTTTGAGTGACGGGCTAGTTAGCGTTGTGCAGGTTTCAAGTGGGAACGCGTTTAGTAATTTGTGGACTTTGGTGTGTGGCGCGATCGCTCTAAAATCAACCATCTTCCAAACCATTCACACCCAGCCCCACAGCCTCCTAGCCGCGCTTACGATTGTTTTCCTCGCAGGATTTGCCCAGTCGCTTAGCCAAATTGTCGTACTCTCTATCAATCAGGTACGACCCTTCCGATTCGTCATGAGTCTGTTTATATCCGCCTCGTTTTTTGTGGTTGGGTATGGCTTTTGGGCGCTGAGCATCTGGACGATACTGAACCTTTCTTTTGCAGGCCACTTACCGCTGATGGAGGTATTGCGTACGCTCGGCTTTAGCTACGCGCCCCTGATGCTGTTTGGTGTATTTGTGATGCTGCCCTACTTTGGGGGCGGCATCTTTGTTTTACTCTCTATTTGGATACTGCTGGCGGTGGTGGTGGGCGTTGAAGCGATTACGCCCTTAGGCCGGTGGGAAGCGTTTGCAAGCGCGGCATTGGGCTGGGTGGTATTGCAGCTGTTGCAAAAAACGGTGGGTCAGCCGATTGCGTCCTTGGGGCAGTGGATTGCGAACTGGGTAGCGGGCGAGGAGCTAATTACCAACCGCACTCGGCTGGCGCAAGAATTGTATGCGGGATTGCGATCGCAGTCTCCACCCATTGACGATCTGCATCTACTAGATAGTCCAGAGCACGTTGTTCGATCCATTCAGAAAACGCGCGCGACCCTAAAAAACTCAGATAACTATCGGTGATTGCGGCTAGTCGTACAGACGGCTCAATAATCAGATAAAATTCAGCCAATGAACAGTCGATTACTCAAGCTAAGCGCCGCCATCTTTTTAGCGGTGGGTGCCATTGTCCTACTTTCACCGGCTAACGAGCAGTGGCTCAACTGGTACTTAGCATTCAATAGCAAGCTGCTCAAGCTGATTGTAGATCTCGCTCGCGTTGGTCTGATTGCGCTACTGCTGTCAGGACTGCTCTCTCCATTTGAAGCACTGGGCTGGTGGGCTGGCTGGTACGGTGACGGGATTGAAACGCATATTCCCTGCAAAATTCCAGCGCAGCTATCTGCTTACTCATCTGAAACAGCTGGAGAGATCGCTGGTACGCCACGTCGATACGTTATCTATTTAGACGGCATTTCTCAAAGCTGCGCTGACTATCCTGCTAGAGTTCAAAACTTTTTAGACACCTTAGCAGCGAGCCTACCACCCGATATGGTGCTTATTCAAGACATCATGGCGTACTCAGCACTCAACCGTCCGCTGACGATGCAGCGCCCATTTGCTAGGTTTTGGCGCTGGGTAAATCATATTGAAGAAGGCTATCCGCAGAGCCCGCTCGATATTTTTGTGAACCTGCGCAATACGTTTCAGGTGGCCGTTTCTACCGATAATCGCTACGGGCCGGTGTTCAATCGAGGGACGGCGCAGGTAATTTTGAACAGTTTGCGGCAGCGAGGCTACCGGCCAGGGACGCCAATTACGCTGCTGGGCTATAGCGGCGGGGCGCAGGTGGCGCTAGGCGCGGTGACCTATCTTAAGTACGCGCTGGATGTGCCGATTGAGGTGATTTCGCTCTCGGGCGTAGTGAGTGGGAACAACGGTGTGGGCCTAATTGATAAGATGTACCACTTGACGGGCGATCGCGACATTCTCGCGCAAATTGGCGCAATGATGTTTCCCAAACGCTGGCCGATGATTGCTTGGTCAAGCTGGAATCTAGCCAAATCTGAAGGCCGAGTGCGCTTTGTTTCACTTGGCCCGGTATCGCACAATGGCCCAACTGGCCCTATTGATCCGGTTAGCCAGCTGCCGAACGGCCGCAGCCATCTCGATCAAACCATGGAGATTGTGATGAACATTTTGTTAGAAGCCTCAACTCGACCCAGTGCCATCAGCGTTCAGCGCAGCTAACTTATCATCTTTTCTAAAACGGCGTTCTGTACCTTTTTGCAGGGGCTAATGAGTCACATTAGATCCTACAGGCAGAGATTCTTCCTCCCGCATTCTCTGTAAGCTTTTGGGAAGGACGCTGTTCTTAAAAATCCCGTGGAGAAAGCCTGTGAAGTTCGGTAAGTTAGTTGGGACGATCGCAGTGGTTGCACTGCTGCTGTTGCTTTGGCAAATTAGGCAGGTGCTGTTGCTGGTATTCGCGGCGGTAGTATTTGCAACAGCGATTAACCAGCTAGTAAAGCTGATTAGAAAGCTTCCTTTGGCGGTGCCTCGTGGCTTAGCGGTGACCGTTGCGCTCACTTCGATTGTTTGTGTGGTGGCGATCGCCGTTTGGTTTATTGCCCCTGCGATCGCCAGTCAGCTGCCCGAATACACGTTTCTTTCTGAACAAGGCTTTGACCAAGTTCAGTCCTGGTACCGACAGGTGAGAGGGATGGTTCCTGGCGATCCGTTGGCAGGCACCCAGCTTACCGACCTCATCCCACAGCTCGAACAGATAAGCCCTAGCTGGGCGGGTCGTCTGCTGGTGATTTTTACCGGCTCACTCGACTTTATAATCGACTTTTTGCTGGTCGTGGTGATTACTATCATGCTGTTAAGCAACCCCGATAGCTATCGCAAAATGTTTATCCTGGTGTTTCCTAAGTTCTACCGCCCGCGCGTGGATGAAATTTTAGAGCACTGCGAAAACTCTCTGGGCGGCTGGGCCGTTGGAATTTTATTTAACATGACCGTCATCACCGTGTTTAGTGGTGTAGGTCTTAGCATTATTGGCGTACCGCTCCCGTTTGTAAACGCAGTGATTGCTGGGCTGCTGACGTTTATTCCTAATATTGGGCCGCTTTTGAGCATTATTCCGCCTGTACTGATGGCGCTGGCGATTCAGCCTTGGAAAGCGCTGGCGGTGCTGGGCCTATATTTTGCCATTCAGCAGTTAGAAGGGTCGGTGCTCACGCCGCTGGTTATGGAGAAGCAAACGTCGCTGCTGCCTGCGGTTTCGCTGATAGCTCAGGTGATAGCGGCGGTGTTCTTTGGGCTACTAGGCCTATTTTTGGCGCTGCCGATTGTGATTGTGCTGCAAGTATGGGCTGAAGAGCTGCTGGTGCGCGACATTATGGACAAGTGGCCTGCGCCGCGTAAGACGAGTGAGCCCATTCCCATGCGTCGTCGTAAGGCGCATGGCTAAGTTTTTGGCGCTGCTGTACGTGACGGTAAATGGTCAGTAATTTGGTTTGAGCTTGCTGCCAGGTGTAGTGATTTTCGATGTGCGATCGCCCTTCCCCCGAAAGCCGTTTCCTCAGCGCCCCATCAGCTCTCAACCGCAGCATGGCATCCTTAATCGCCTTCGATGAGCCGGGTCGAACGGCCAAAAAATGACGCTCACTTTCGCCCAAATCTGTAACTACAGGCAGGTCACTCGTAATCACAGGTGTCCCCGAAGCCATTCCTTCAAGCACCTTTAGCGGGCAGCAGCCCTGCACTAAGTTCCGATCGTTCGCCTTCAGCGGAGCCACGATCGCGCTCGCCTGGTGCATGAGTGCGTTTAGCGCAGCCTGAGGGCACGCCTCCAAAATAGTGACTGATTCAGCGACGCCTAGCTTGCGGGCGAGCTTTTCTAGCTGAGCCACCTGCTTTCCTCTCGCTGGGCCAACGATGGTTAGCTGCCCGCTGAAGTCACGACAATAGAGGGCTAGTGCATCTACAGCTAAGTCTACGCCCTGCCAAGCAGACAGCGTGCCGAAGTAGAGCAGGTTTAGCGTTTCAAGCTCTTGTTTTTCGCAGGTTTTGAGTGGCTGATAGCGATGAATGGATAAATCGACGCCGTTAGGGATGACCTCAATGCGAGAGGCTGGAATACCTCGGCTGATTAGGTGCGATCGCGTCACAAAACTCGGCGTCACAATCTGCTCAGCCGCTTCTAAGCACAGCTGCTCCTGGCGCACCAGCTTATCCATCAGCTCCACATCCTCAGCGACCTTAGGATATCGATACTTCAGCTCAATCGAGGGCAGTCCATTCACCTCAAAAATGAGTGACCGACAGCTGCCACTTTGAATCACAGGAAGCCCCTCAAAAATAGAGCGCACCTGAACAATGTCAAACCGTCGCCCGCTCAGCCATCTGTGCAGGTGCTGGCGGAAGTGCATCACTCTATCAATCAGCGTTTTGCCAGCAGCAGGCAGTACGGTATGCGTGACACCGGGCCAGGTGACGGTGATCGCTGCCTGAGGCTCGGCGGCGACAGTGACCAGTTCTATGTGACCGTAAGCTTGGGCGAGCGATCGCACAAAAGACTCAATATGTACCGCTGCCCCTTTGTGTGAAGGGATGACATCAAAGGAGATGTAAGCAATTTTAGCAAGAGTGTTTGTTTGAGTATTGTGCAAAAAATTGGACACAGGCTGACGTGCGAACCCATCAAGAACGCTTAAAGTATGCCCCTTCAAAGCCACTTTGAAGAATGCTTGAGCCAGACCGTGATTGATATTTTAATCTGGGCACCCTTACATCAAGAAGTCTTGATACGCTGAACTTTGCATCTTAACTTCAGTCTTTCAAAGCCAGCTTAAGAGGATTGCCCTGTGCCCTTTAGTCTCAGCTCATTTCGTAAACAACTGCGCTACGAAACCTCAGCTTCTGCCGGGCAAATTCAGGCTCACCTGAAGCAAATAGCCGAACTTGACAAGCTAGCTGAGAAAAAGAAAAAGCAATACACCATAGCCGCAATTACTGCGGTGATACTTGCGTTTGTATGCCTCTTTAGCTCCACGGCAGTGCCATTTTTTATGTTCGTCATGGTGGCGTTCATCGTCCTAGCAGTCGTTGTCTGCATTTTAGGTAGTCGCTGGGGCCGTTTTGATCTGTTTGATATGCGGTACGAGCTACCTCAGCGTCTAGTTGAAATGCTCAGTCGCGATATGGCCAAAAATTCACCTCTAGATGCTCGCCTAGATTTTTCAAGTCCAACAACGCCACCCAAGCAGACATCTCAAGGGCCATATCCCCGCAGAAGTGGTTGGAAGCAGGCTTTCTATGAAGATCCTTGGCTGCACCTGCAAGGTCAGTTTTTGGACAGTACCACGTTTGACTTAAACCTGATTGAACATACGGTTGTGCGATCAGGCACAAAGCGCAGCAGTAGCGGAAAAGTGAAGCACAAGCGCAAGGTGAAAGGTAAAGGTTGTGAGATTCAGCTAGTGCTGAGATTTCCGCGCAAAAAGTACGGTGCGATTAGCTTATTACAGGCTGATTTGCCTCAGGCTGTGAGCTTGCCCGCTGGCATTGTGCTGAAGCAGATTAAGGCCAATGACCACCAGCTAATGCTGCGTGTCAAAGCGCCTATAGAGGCCTGTCACTCAGTGGACAGCTTTTATCGGCTGGTCACCAAAATGTTTTTAAGTGCGTACCAGGCGCTCAACCTTTCTAAAACGCTGTCAAAGTCTTCTGTGTAGTTTGTTGATCTAAATTGTTCCTGTTGTTATTACATCAATTTTAACATGTACCGTTATCACAAGCTTTGTATCAATGCCTTTTCGATGATGGCGATCGCCTTAGTCGTCTTCGGCTGTGGCAATTCTAGCCCTGAAGTCATTAGCGCTCCGCCTGCACCGGTTGCAGCGACAGCAACACCTTCTAGTAATGCTGAAGTGTCAACAGAAAAAATCAAGTTCAAGCAGTCAGATGGTGCTGAAAAATTCTCTCTTAAGTTCAAACCAGACGGTGCAAAGCTGGTAGACAGCGCTGACAATGAGCTAGCTCGACTCACGCTTGATGGCAACAAAGTGAAAATTAAAGATGCTGCCGATGCAGTGTTAGGCTACGTCGTTTCGCAAGACGGTTACTGGAAGCTAGAAAACGCAGCGCAATCTGAAGAGATGTATGTGTTGAGGCGGCAAGATGATGGTGACTATAAGCTAGAAACAGGTGACGATACGCCGGTCTATAGAATAAAAGCACGAGACTATGGCTACGAGATTGAAACTCCTGAGAAGGAGTCGCTATACAAGGTCAAGGTTAAAAAAGGTAAGATTTCGCTACGAGATACTCGCGAAGAGACTGTGCTTTCTACCAAGTCAGCGATGACGCCTGTAGCCATGACCCCTTTCGGCTTTGATGTGCTCACGCCACCTCAGCAGGCAGCGCTAGCCTATGCCGTGAACCTAACCGGAGGCCAGTAGGTCATGCGATTGCAGCTTACCTGGACAGATCCCAATACGCAGCAGGTGCGATCGCCCACCCTAGAGCCGCCTATTGCCTTTGGTCGAGAATTTGGCGAAATGCCTAGCGCACTTAAGGGCAGTGCCGTTCGCCGCATGGTACTCGCTGGCGATCAGGTCGCGCCCTTTCACGCCATTATCGCTGAGCATAACGGTCAGCTGGTCATCTCTGATCGCCAAGGTGGCACCGAAACGCTCGTTAACGGAACCGCAGGCAGCATTCAAAAAGTCAATGATGGCGACACTATCACCATCGGCTCTTTTGAAATCGTAGTCGCCCTACTTACGTCCCCATCAACAGATCCGTTTGCTAATACTGCGCCAGTTCAGCCGCCTGCGATCGCAGCAAACGCCAGCAGCGATGCGGGCATAATGATGGGCTTTGCAGATGGTAAATGTGCTCATAAGGTGGGCTTTTTGTTCAAGCGTCCATGCGATCGCACCACTACAGAAGGTTGCCGCGACTGCCAAAATGGCCAGATTGATCCAGGCCGCAGCCGCTACCAAGACGATTATGCCTACTATCCAGACTACGGCCACTACGGTCAAGGCCACTGGGGACACGGCTACTATCACAACCGCAGCCACTACCACTACGACCCTCACAGTCGCCGCGTAGACTTCAATGAGTCTGACGCAGCCAGCTTTGAGCAAGAAGGCGATCAGGATTACGAGATGGATTTAGACGCTAGCTAGGCCATTTGATGGAAGCAGACTGCTGGTTTATCTACGCGCTTGGCAGCGGCTGGGGTCATCTCAATCGAGCTTTAGCACTTGCCCGAGTCGCGGCAAAACATCGCTCTGTTCACGTATTAACCAACAGCCCATACGCTCAGCGGCTAGCACCCGTTGTGCAGTCAACATCGCTCACGATACATCAGCTTCCAGCTATCGATTCGTTATCTGAAGCGCAGCAGTTTGTTCAATCCTTACTGCGAAGCGTCGAACATAGCTGCCTGATTGTGGACACGTTTCCTCGAGGGCTTGTGGGTGAGCTTGCTGAAGTTGTTTCAAAACAAAATGATGTTTGTCGCATTCTAGTTCATCGCGACCTTAGTCCAGATTATGTTGCGGCTAAGTCCTTATCTGAGTTTGCGCGATCACGCTACAGCGGCATTCTTATTCCAGGAGAACCCAATGTTCCTTTGGCTACGCTGCCTCAGGTACAGCTGACCGCACCTTGGCTGAGCCGTGATAGAGCAGATTTAGTAGCGGCTGAGGTGATGCGATCGCGCCTGAAGATCCCTTACAACAAACCTCTCATCATCATCTGCGGCGCTGGTCAGCCGAAAGAACTCAATTTCTTCGGAGATTTAACAGAACAAATCGCCGCCACCTTTCCAACGGCAACCGTACGATGCCTAGCGGCTACTTGTCCGCCGACTTGCGCATCTGATAGATGGCTGTATCACTGGCCCGGTATAGATGTTTTGCAGCTTGCCAATGTAGTCGTTGGCAGCGGCGGCTACAACTTGACGCATGAGTGCACAGCCTTGGGCGTCCCCTTAGTCGGGTTTGCGCTACCACGCCGGTATGACCGTCAGGCCTTACGCCTTCAAAAATATGCGCACTGGGTAGAGCATGCAGAGGCGGCGATCGCAATAATCACATCATTGCTTAGTAACGGTAAAACTGAAGTTCCTGACTATGTGAACGGCGTGCATCAGGCGATCGCCCGCATCAAGAGCTGGCGATCGCAGTGCTAATATTTGGCCTAACCGATATAAACTGCTATGCCTTCTAGCTCGCCGCCCGCTGTCACCGCTTCTACCGAATTAACCGAGCCGTTAAAAAGACCAAAGGAGCCGCCTAAAAGAACGGCTTGGCGACAGTTTAAGCGCGATCGCACCGCCGTACTAGGAGCCATCATACTTCTGCTTATCGTCGTCAGCGTTACCCTTGGCCCGCTCCTCTATCCAGTTTCCTACAGCGACATCGACTTTGCCCGCTCAACGGCATCTCCCAGCTGGCAACATCCGCTTGGCACCAACGACTTGGGCCAAGATCAGCTCGCTAGAATGCTGTGGGGTGGTCGCGTGAGCATCGCCGTAGGCATCACTGCCATGCTAGTTTCCATCTCTTTAGGAACGCTCGTCGGCACAGTTGCTGGCTTCTGCGGCGGCATTATAGACAACGCTTTAATGCGGCTAACCGATTTGTTCTTGTCGCTGCCACAGCTGCCGCTTTTACTGCTGATTATCTATCTGTTTAGAGATGCCGTGCGCAGTATCGCAGGGCCAGAGCTAGGAATTTTTCTGTTGATTATCGTAGTGATTGGCGGGCTGACGTGGATGTCTACAGCGCGGTTAGTGAGAGCCGGTTTTTTGGCGGTTAAAGAGAGAGAATTTGTGCAGGCGGCGCGATCGCTCGGTGCTCATCCCGTTCGTATTGTGTGGCGGCACATTCTTCCCAACGTTATCGGCCCCGTCATTGTCGCGGCAACTCTCGGTGTCGGCAACGCCATCATCACCGAATCCACCCTAAGCTTTCTAGGCATTGGCTTTCCACCAGACGTGCCCACCTGGGGCCGAATGCTGTTTGACGCGCAAAACTACATTGCTAGTGCAGCGTACCTCGTGATTTTTCCAGGACTGGCTATTTTCTTAACCGTGCTGAGCGTGAATTATGTCGGTGATGGGTTGAGGGATGCTTTGGATGTGCGGTCTCGCTAGCACTACTTGAATTGATGGTTCTCCACACGTAAAAAACAGGACGCAGCAGTATATACAGAAACCAAAGCGGCTCTGGTAGCGCTAAAACCTGCCAGTCTTTGGGGCTAATTAGCAGGGGCTGAATGCAGGTGAGTTTGTATGAAACGCTTGGCTTCAGCTTCATTCGATAGCGAAGCTGGTTCACCATTGCGAAAGGGACAACGGGCGGACGATTGAGATGAGGGGTTGTAGATTTGTGTGATCGATCTTGAAGCGTTTTTCTGGCGACAGTCGTAAGCCAGGTGATAGCCATGCGATCGCGCTCATTCAACGCTTTCTCACTGTCTATCCAAGCTCTAGGTCTGTCAATGTTGAGCAGTTCGCTAGCTAAAGCGATTGCCTGACTCACCGGGCGTCGTATCCCTAAGCGTTTCGCTTCTGCAATAACAATCTCCCAGTCCACAGACTGTTGCATCAGCATGGCAATATCTAGCAGCCAGCTCAGCCGCTCCCAGTAATGCTTTGCGCCATGTGTGCTCAGGTAAAGTAGCTGATGCTCTAGGCACAGCACACGGGGGGTATGAGCACTGCTAACCGGTAGATGAGTTGCTGATTCCCAGGCCTGCTCAAACGGCAGGGGAAACAGCTGAGCATTCCCTGACCAGCGAAAGTGAAGATCGATTGAGATGCCTGTCTCTGTAGAAATGCAGGAGATTTCTCCTTGCTGTGCAATGTATAGCTTTTGCTGAGTAGGCGACCATTCTTTAGCCAATGGCCAGCGATAGCCTAAATCTTTTAGGATGCTGAGGGCGCGATCGCTTTGATCTGTGTCAACTAGTAGGTCTATATCGCCGGGTGTTCTCAAAGCCAGATTGTCGTATATCTGAAGCCCTAACAAAGCTCCTTTGAGCGGCAGTGCTCGAATGCCGTTGAGATGAAAAGTTTCTAATAGCTTCAGTGTATTAATACTTAGGCTGAGGCTACGCCATACCATCTGTTGCTGCTTGGCTATGAGCGCTTTAGCTGCTTGCGTAGGTAAGGGTTGTATAAGATTGTTGCTTTGCAGTGCGTGATGTACCACGGGAAGCAGACGATGAACGTGAATAAGCTGTTCTAGCTGAGGCCAATGGATTGCGGCTAAGGATACTTCGCTGAGCGTATATGATTCGGGCTTTAAAAATGATTTTGCGCAGTCTAGAAGAAAGGTGAATTCGGTGTTTGCACCGTTGTAGTTTGTGTCGGCATTTAAAGGTGAAAGGATAGGATTTTTCTCTATTGCTTGAATCATAAAGAAATTGATAGAACAGCGTGAAACCACTGATGCAAATAGGTGAGATTACTGGAAAAATTCAGATTATCAAATATAGGGAGTCGATAGCCGTTCCTTTAATTGTATTTGAGAACATACGCTTTTTAAAGTTTCTCATTAGTTTTTTGTAGGCAATTATCTCAGAATATTTTTCATGAAAACAATAGAGAATTTGAATGTAAGTAGCCTGCTGACGGCTTCTGTTTCAGAGCATGTTTTGGTGCAGGAATTAGGAGAGGATATGGTTCTTCTAGATTTGAAAGCAGAAGAGTATTACAGCCTGAATTCTTCGGGAAGTCATCTATGGCGGCTGATGACAGCGCATAGCGAGTCATTTGAATGGGATGCGGTGATTCAGCAGATAACGGCGCTTTATGATGAACCGCTGGATGCTGATCAGCTGAACAGGGATATGCAGGCTCTGCTGAGTGAGCTAATAAACGAAGGATTGTTGACAGTGGAGGCTTGCGAAGTATGAGCGGAATTGCTGGACTATTTACGCGTAGCGGTGATGCTGTCGATCTATCGATTTTGCATCAGATGACAGAGGGGATGGCGTTTCGGGGGCCGGATGCTCAGGCGATATGGCATCGGGATGCGGTTGGGCTCGGGCACGCTTTGCTAAAAACAGCGGATGAGCAGGCGGATGAGCAGCAGCCGATGTCTTTGAATCAGCGGGTGTGGATATCGGCGGATGTGCGTTTGGATGGGCGCGATGAGCTGATTGCTAAGCTGAAGCCGCACTATCCGGAGGCGTGCGCGCAGATGCCGGATGTGGCGCTGGTGCTGCGGGCCTATCACGTCTGGAATACGCTTTGCGTGGAGCAGTTTCGAGGAGATTTTGCGTTTTTAATTTGGGATGAGGTGCAGCAGCAGCTATTTGCGGCTCGCGATCGCTTTGGCGTAGTGCCGTTTTTCTACGCACAGGTAGACAACACCCTAGTGTGTAGCAATACGCTCGACTGCGTGCGCAGGTACCCTGGCGTTTCAACAGAACTGAATGAGCAGGCGGTGGCCGATCAGCTGCTTCAGGGCATGAATATGACCTACGACACCACTATTTTTGAGGGTGTGCGGCGGTTGCCTCCGGCGCATACGCTGGTTTGGCGTGCGGGTAAACAACAGATTCAGTCTTATTGGCAGCTGCCTCGGGTGTTGCCGTTGACACTTTATAAGCGGCCTGAGGACTATGTAGAACGGTTTCTAGAACTGTTTGAGCAGGCGGTTTCTGATCGGATGCGGACGGCGAAGATTGCGACGCATTTGAGTGGGGGGATGGATTCGACCAGTATTGCAGCGGTGGCGCATAAGGTGCTGGAAGGGCGATCGCAACAGGGGCGATCGCAGTCCTTTGACTTACAGGCGTTTACGGCAAAAGATCGCGATACCATGCCCGATGAAGATTCTCATGCGGCGATGGTGGCGCACTACATTGGCCTACCGCTGAACGTCGTGCCTATGGGAGGGGGCCACCGCCACGTTCCCAATCAAGATCGGTCTTTGCCTCAGCCTCCGGGCGGTATGTCTGGATTGCACAATGGGGCGGTGATGGATCAGCGCTGTGCTGGTCATGCGCGAACGGTGCTCGCTGGCTTTGGTGGCGATCCGGCGCTGCGCTTTGGTGAGTTTTATTGGATGGAATGGTTGCAGCAAGGGTTGTTCAGGCGCTTAGGCGCGGTGCAGCTAGACGCGCTTAAAACCTCTCGAAAGCCTAATCTGTTTTTGCGTCGGGGTTGGGGCTATCGCAAGCATATGTACCGGCACAAGCCCGTGTTGCCGCCAGCGCTGAGTGCAGACTTTGCGGAGCGTCAGCAGCTAGAGCAGCGAATGCTGGATTATCAGGCGTCGTCGAAAGAGAATATTTCTCGCTATGGCATGGCAAATTCTCCCTTTTGGTCAAATGTTTTTGAAGGGCTAGATCCAGGGATGACGGGCGTGCCGCTAAAGCAGGTGTATCCGTTCTTTGACTTGAAGCTGGTGGAGTATTTGGTGTCTATTCCGCCGATTCCGTGGCTGGTGAATAAGCATTTGCTGCGAGAATCGATGAAAGGATTATTGCCGGAGGCGACGCGCAGCCGTAAAAAGATGGTGTTTAAGGCGGCGGGCGACTATGCGGCGGTGATGCAAAGCATGGTGCCGGTGTGGATTGAAGATATGGTGCAGAATGCGCCTGCACTAGAGCGATATGTCGATAAGGCGGAACTGCTGCGGATTTTGGGCTCGGAGCGTGAAACGGATACGAGGCAGGTGATGGCGCTAGAGAAGGCGTTAGGGTTTGCCTACTGGCTGCGAACGTCTGCGCAGGTAGAGTCGTTTGAGCGATCTGGTGCTGTGTGTGGGAAGCAGGTGGCGTCGGTAGAGAGATGAAACACGCTGTAGGGGCGTAGCACTGCTATACCCCTACGGGACGGTATTTTGTCTGCAAGCTTTCTACAACAGTTTTCGCAACAAACTCATGGCCTCCCCTTGCGCAGGCGTAATCACCAGCGGCTCATCCACCATCAACACCGGACTCCACAAAACAGTTTCGGTGTAGTGAAGTGTGTGCAGCAGATGAATGGTTTGGCGGATAGCGTCGGGATCGCCTAGCAAAATGTGACGGATGGGCTTTTTGCGCGGCGTGCCGGAAGGATCGAGTTCTGGCAGCGGGCGTAGGTTAGCAGATAGGGACTGTTGAACAGACGCGGGATTTATTAGCACTAGAGACTGTGGCTGAGCTGCGCAAGGCAGGCCAGTCAAAAGGTTGGTGGATTTCATGGGTTTCTCCGATGTGATGTGGGAAGAAAGCCCACGAAAAAGAAAGCCACCCGCAACTTGCCATAAGTCAGGGTGGTTGTGGCATGATAGCCACAACCCGCTGACCGCGTGATCGGTCTGTGGGCGAGCTGGCGTCGATTGGTTCCAAGCAATCGTCGTCAGCGGCTAAATTTTTCGGGGCGATAGGCTGCTACGTACTAGCGCATCGGTGCAGCTAGGCTAGCAACAGCTATGCAAGCTAGCGTATCGCTCTTTTTTGAGCTTTGTCAATTATATGACACGAAATCCTCACATTTGCGTAGGTGCGATAGTCGGTGTGATGGATGCCTCTAAAGGGCGATCAAAGGCTGAAAAGCGATCGCGCACATCTCTTACATCGTTAAGCACCATTCCCTCATACTCCACCCAGGCGTGTGCCTCAAACGTTTGATCGTTTTGCCGCACGCCAATTCTGATTTCGCTGCTAATTCCCTGCTGACGCAACAGGCTCCACAGCACTAGAGACTTTTTCAAGCAGTTGGCCCACGGCTGATAGTATGCTGCTGCAATTCTCACCATACGAGCAGTTTTAGCGATACGAACAGTGCTATCTTCAGTTCTGCTCTCTTGTGCAGGTATGAGCCATAACAAAGCTGATTGTGTGTGTTTTACGCCCAAGCACTTGAGAGACGTCGCGAACAAAGGTAATAGTATGAGCGATCGCCACAGCAGCCTGCGTGAAACTGACTCTAGATTCCAAAGGCTCAAAAGCTTACGCTGTGCCAACATCAATTTGTTCATCTACCTACTACGCTAGCTACGGCGCTAAATAATTCCAATCAGCTGAAGCTACCTGCAAAGCCTGCTGACTCGCCCATGTAAAAATTCAGTTTGGCTCAGCGATTCAAATTCTCGTAAGATCTCTGGCGAGACAGAGCATGGCACGGCTGGCAATAACTAAGCTTCGCCCCGCTGATCAACTGCACCTACCGCAAAGACATGCTCTACGGCCTCGGCGGCAGAGCCTCACAGTTCAACATGACGGCAATGCTCGCGAACGCGGTGCGCGTGGTGGAAGTGCGCAGGCCCGCGACGCCTTTTATGCTGGATGAGCTAGTGGACTTTGTGCAAGAACAGATTGGGTAGACAGAAAAAAAAGAGCGATCATGTGTGCGATCGCTCCCAACAAACTAAGCCACTAACCGGATAGCTCACGCAAACTACTCACCAGAAAGGATATAGCTGCTTTGATCCAAAAGTGCGTTGAGCGCTGTGCAGTCGCCACCACCCGAGCAGGTTGCATATGCCGCACCAATGCTGTCAGCTAGCTCATCAACATCGGCCTGCGTATATCCAGCCTCAGCAGCACGCAGGGCGCCCGCCGGATTTGTGCCGGTTATATCAGAGACATTGGGGCCGGTTATATCGGAGACATTAGGGCCAGTAACATCAGAGACATTAGGGCCAGTGATGTCCGAAACATTGGGGCCAGTGATATCAGAGAGGTTAGCCTGCGCAAATGCAGGCGCTGTAGTAAACGCCAGTAGCGCCGCGGCGGTAAATGGATGAAAAACGAAACGTAGTATAGTCACGGTATAAATCCTTTGGTTGTTACAGAGAGAAAAAGAAAAATGCACCGAATGACTTGCCAGGTTTGAAGAGATCTTTCCAATGTAGAAAGTCCTTTAAAAACCCAGCAAGGAGAAAGCTTCGCTCAGCGATACGCCAACGCCTAAAACAAATCTAGGATCGCCGTCACTCTCTCCTACGATGTCTCGAATAGCAGGCGTTAAGACAATGGGTACGTTAGAAAACGGCGCAATCGATAGCCCAACCGCTAAGTCTTGACCTGTCCATTCGGTGATAAGAGTCGTAGACGGCAGCACCTGAAGCGCTGCGGTGCCAAAGACGCCGACACCAAATTCACCTGTCACAATTTTGTCCACCGAGCGAAAGCGCCCTGATCCTGCACCACCTGTGATAATCAAACGACTAAATGGCTTGCTGTAGTCTTCTCGTAGCGACATCACTTTAGAAACTGCGCCGTAGTAGGTTCCTTCAAAGTCGTTGTATTCCACAACGCCATTTCCACTAGCGCCGTTAGGCGGCAGTCGGCCAAAGTTGATGATACCTTCTCCGCCCAATCGCGGCTGACCAGCCGTTGTCAAAGCGCTTGTGAATTTTGGCATTGAGTCCACCGCTCAGCGGCGCGCGACTACCGCCAAAGCTAGCGGCAATGTACGAAACCTGTACGCCGACACTTCTGTCTGCATCGCCGACGCCGAAGCCAAGACCTATCGTGCTATCGTCTTTGCCGCCGCCAAAGATCTGACCGGTGTTAGCCCGCCCGCTAAATCTGGTTCTCGATTGGTAGCCTACGCCTGCAAATACCTGGCCTCTGTGCGCGCCATAGCCTGTGGGGTTAGAGATAGCGATGCCGGGATAGGCTCTACGCGTTCTGGTGCGCCGAGTGGCTGCCGGTACGTTCAGGTTCCGCAGCTCTTCTTGAATTTGTTGAATTGCACCCGAGGACGGCAGCGATCGCGCGATTTCTTCAGAGTAACCGCTTCGCTTGCTGTTCGTAGTCAATAAATAGATTGGACGACTCGTACCGGCTGAATCGCGTGCTGATTCTAGATGTTTCTGGCCCTTCGTTAATCCGACCATCTGTGAGGAGAAGTGAGGCTGCTGTTGGAGGCGCAGTGGTGGCGGGTACGCTATTGTGGTGTTGTCTATCAAAAGGTTCATTTGCCCGTGCAGAAAAAGGCAAGACAGCTGCGGCCCATAGGAGCGCACTTGCTAGCGTAATAAGCTTCGCTCGCATGTTATAAACACTTCCTTTTCTATGGTTTCTTAGTAATTTTGTATTAGTGATGGGGCTATCTCTAAAGGGGCTTTCGAGCAGGACATCTGTGTTCAGTGATTGGAAATTCAGCGGGGCGCAATAGGTGAGATCGAACAGGTGGGCTGTGAATCTTTGTGCCCACAATTTACGCAATGTCGTTAGTTACACGTAACCGATGAGTGCTTTCCGTACAATCCCTTAGCTACACCATGAAGCTTTGAAGATTGTTTATTATTCAGCGGAACTACTGAGATGGATATTACGCAGATAAGATTACCTGTTGCATCAAGTTATTTCCATACGTTGCTTGGGCATTCAAGAGTAGGTCAGCCTTTACGTCAGATCCGACCATCGATCAGGCTTTCGGTAAAGTTGGGTATTTTTACTCATCGGTTTAATCGCTACTGACTTTGTATGTATGAGTGGTGCGTAGGGTGTTGTTTTGTCTTTGCAGACTTTGTAGACAGTGGTTTCGAGTTAAAGATGTGTTGAACGGTTTTGAGCAAATGGTGACTAAATTAAAGCTGCGACAGTTGTTTTCGGCGGGCCTTACGGTTTCACTAATTGCTAGGCGGCATTGAACTGTGGACTGCAAGTACTGTAAAGCAGAAGCGATGCAGGTGCAGCCGCTGCCGCTACTGTCAGGCGTAGACGGGATGACAAATTCAGGCGCTGGTTTGCCAGCGGTCGGCAACAGCCCAGCTGTAGCGAGCAGCGCGTTTATGAACAGTGCTTATTCGCTCGGGCCAGGAGATGCGATCGCCATTGAAATCTTTAACGTGCCCGAGTACAGCGGCCAGCAGCAGGTACTAGCAGACGGCTCGTTAAATCTGCCAGTTGTCGGCCGCGTAAATGTCAATGGCCTGACCTTGCAAGAAGCGGGCAGCGTTATTTCAGCGGCCTATGCCTCAGAGCTACGCTATCCCGCGCGTGACGGTGGTACTAGAGTCGCCTCGACCAATGCGAGTTGCGATCGCTGGTGAAGTCAGTCAGCCTGGGTTGTACACACTAACGCCCGCCGCCGATGCGCAGTTTCCAACCGTTTCTCAGGCGCTACAGCTAGCAGGCGGTGTAACCCAGGCGGCTGACTTACGGCAGGTGCAGCTGCGCCGAGCCAGCAGTCGTAGCCCTGAGCAGGTTGTGATAGTAGACCTGTGGGCGCTGCTGAACAACGGCGATGTACAGCAGGACTTAGCCCTACGAGATGGCGATGCCATTGTCATTGGAGAAACGCTAGGCGTTAATATTGCCGAAACCAACAGGCTGTCGGCCTCTAACTTGGCCGCGAACGCTGAGCAGGCTGTAACGGTCGCAGTCGTTGGTGAGGTCTTTCGACCGGGCGCCTATGAATTTGGAGGTCTGCGACATCAGCCGACGGTCGTACGACGGTGACGCAGGTAGTGCAAAAAGCCGGCGGTATTAAACCATCTGCTGATATCAGACAAATTCAGGTGAGACGGCTTACGCGTAGCGGCCGAGAGCAGCTGATTGACTTAGACTTCTGGCAGCTACTAAAGGCCGGAGATATCAGCCAAGACTTAGTGCTTCAGCAAGGAGATACCGTGATTATTCCAGTTGCAACGAGGTGACAGCCAGCGAGGTTGCACAGCTAACGGCCGCTAACTTTTCGCCTGATACAGTGAATATCAACGTTGTAGGAGAAGTTGAGCGACCGGGCTCAATTCAGGTTTCACCGGATACGACCTTAAATCAGGCTGTGCTAGCAGCGGGTGGATTTAATCGCCGCTCTAGCGAAACAGTGGAGCTGCTGCGGCTCAATCCCAATGGAACGGTGACTCAAAGGCAGATTGAAGTCGATCTTAATGAAGGCATTGATCCTGACAAAAATCCGCTTATCCTCAATAACGATGTTGTCGTTGTTGGCCGTAATGGCCGTGCTAGGTTTAGCGATTCAGTGGCACGCTTGTTAGACCGATCTCGCCCATTCTTCAGCTCTTAAATCCATTGAGAACACTCTTCTAAAGAACACTCTTTTAGAGAGCAGCCTTCTGCTAGTCTATACATTTGCCCCCCTGTTACGCTAGCTGTCTTTTGGTATCCGACACGATCACATGGAAACTTTTCAAGCCCCCTCATCTTCTGCAACGCTCTAACGGCAATGGATAGCCTCGCAGCTGACTCTGCTGCAATTTCAGGCCGAACCTTCTCAATGCTGGCAAGCGTGGCAGTTGCAACGCTCAGCAGGAGGAAGACGATGACCTGCGCAATCTGGTAAGAGTCATTACCCGGCGAGCGTGGGTAATTGCGGGGTCGCGGCTGCGTCATGACGCTCATTACGGTTAGAACACTCCGACAGCAGGAAGTGTATGCAGAGCAGTTTAGAGTACTTGTTGAGCCGGTCAATGCTGATGAAGACTTTTCAGATCTTGCCTAGGCGTGTAGCAAGCGTGAGCTTATTTGGTAAGTCGGGCCTAGATTATGCCACCCAGGTGCAGGTGCTACGCAGCCCTGATCTGATTGAGCCAGTGGTTGCTCGCTTGCAGCAGGACCTACCCAGAATCGATTACGACAGCTGATTAGAAGACTTAGATTATCTCGACGTTGGTGACACCAAAATTTTGCAGGTGAGCTACACCGGTACCGATCCTGTGCAAATTCAAGGCGTTCTAGATGTTATCTCTCAAAGCTTACCTAAAGTATTCTCTTGAAGAGCGTCAAACCAATCTGAGGCAGGGCATTAACTTTGTTGACAGTCAGCTGCCTGATTTACAAACGCAGGTTGACACCATTCAAAATCAGCTAGAGACCTTCCGCAAGCAGTATAACTTTATTACGCCTGAAGCTCAGAGGTAAGCCAGCTTTCTGCCCTAACAACGAACCTCAACGACGCAGCGCCTACAGCTAAACAGAGAGCTGTCAGAGGCTCAGCAAGCATTTGCGAACTTGCAGGAACAAACGGCACTCTAGCAGCGCTTAACGATGCGCCCGTCTATCAAGAACTTGTCAGTGAGCTACGTGCTGTAGAGACCAAAGATTGCTGAAGAGCTAACGCGCTTTGAGCCAAGTCAGCCTGTCTATTCGAGTATTAGAAGAACGGCGAGTGAATATTTTACCGTTGCTAGAGCAGGAGGCGCAGCGCGTCTGGGCACCAGGCAGGCGATTGCGGTTAATATCTTGCAGGTCATGGCGCTCAAAGTAATACGCTAGCCGACGCTGAAGCAAAACACGCAGTCAGGTTGTAGACCGCTGCCGACTTTAATTCGCCAGTATACTGACTTGCAGCGAGAGCTAGAAGTGGCGACGGCCGCGCTCACTCGCTTTAGGACAACCCGAGAAACTTTAGAGATTGATGCGGCGCAGACAGAGATTCCCTGGCAGCTAATTGAGGCGCCCGCGCAGCAAACGGATCCGATCTCACCTAATCTTACGCGAAGCTTAGTCATAGGATTTGTGGCTGAGTTTGATTGTTGGGCTTATGTGCAGCTCTGTTGTTAGAGAAGCTGGATGATGTTTACCATACGGTGGATGAACTGAAGGCAAGAACAAAGCTACCGTTGCTGGGAACGTTGCCTTTCAACAAAGCGCTTAAAGATAGTCGCACGGTAGAGAAAGGGGCGATCGCTAAGCTGACTGACAGCATTTCTCAAATTCAGTTCAGAAAAAAGAACAGCTACTATGGCTATGGCTACGGTGGTGATAATAGTGAAGCTAGCTTTTTAGAAGCGTTGCGGGTACTACATACCAATATTCGGATGCTGAGTTCCGACCGACCGATTCGTTCAATTGTGATTAGTTCGGCTTTGCCGGGTGATGGTAAATCAACCGTGGCGGCTCAGCTTGCGCAGGTGGCGACTGCGATGGGTCAAAGAGTGCTGGTTGTTGATGTGGACTTGCGTAAGCCACAGGTACACGATCGATTAGAGATGGCCAATGATTTGGGCCTTTCTAACCTAATTGCCGACGACTTGCCCTTAAAAGAAGTGATTCAGCAGGCCACGCCTGATTCTCAGCTGTTTGTACTCACGGCGGGCAAAATTCCGCCTGACCCGACTAAGCTGCTGGCTTCTCAAAAAATGCAGCAGCTGATGGGCACTTTTGAGCGATGCTTCGATCTGGTTATTTACGATGCGCCACCGACGACTGGTCTCGCTGACGTTAGCTTAATTGGCCAAAAGACAGATGGTTTAATACTGGTCACTCGTATTGGCCACACCAACCGTACGGTACTAACACAGACGATCGAGACATTGAGTCTCGCTAAAATAACAACTTTAGGACTCATTGCTAACGGTGTGAAATCAACCGGTATTGGCGGCTATCGCTACTACGACTACGGCCATAGTGATGCTGCACCTGAGGCTGATAGAACTCACGCTGCTGCTGACTTCTCAGTCGTAAACGCCACTACTAACTCTTCTACGGCTAACCACAACTATAATGACCTTCTTTTCTAAAAAGTCTCGGGCTGCGCTCGGGCTAGCTCACCAAGTGCAGTGGCAGCATCCTAAGGTGATTAACGGAGAGATTGATCAGACCCGCTTGGCGATCGCAGATTCTCCTACTGAAGCAGCACCGTTTTCTTTTTTAGTTATGGGTGATACCGACCCGGGGGCGCCAGCAACAGCTGATGTGAATTCATTTGCTAATGCTTTTCCTCAACAGCTTTTGCAACAGCTGGGCGACAGCCGGTTTTTACTCCATACAGGCGACGTGACTTATCCAACGGGTAGCTACCGAAACTATTTAGAGGGATTTTTACAACCTTATCGCTCGCTGCTTTCTCGCTTGCCAGATGATCCAGCTTATAGCGGTAATGATGTTGTTTTTAATCGTCCCTTGTTACCTGTGCTCGGCAATCACGACTACGCCAGCTTGCCCAAGGGACTTTTGGGATGGCAGAGCGTTCGACGAAAGCTGGTGCGTGCTGTGTGCGATCGCCTGCGGCAGATAGGACTAGACTGCGGTAACTACGGTGGCGAGGGCGGAGAAGCTTACGGCCAAACCTTTTTAGATGATTTAGCTAAGCTCTCTTCTGAGCAGCTAACGACACACTTAGCCGATCACTACAGTGCTCAGGTTCCTCACAGTAGCCACAGATCCACAAGCGCTTGCCTTGACTACCGGCCTAGCCAGTTCACCCGTTTACCCAATCGCTACTATTGTTTCCGCTACGGTGGCGTAGATTTTTTTGCGCTAGATTCTAATACCTGGAATAAGGACGACAGGAAGGCGGACTTTGATAGCGAGCAACTTGCTTGGCTGGAGGAAAACCTGATTGTTTCTTATCAAACTTCAGGTACCGTTGGCCGAGTTATCTACTTGCATCACTCGCCTTATACAACCGAAGAAAGTCGCTGGCAGAAGCCTGAAACGCTGTGGGTTCGTCGCCATTTGCGATCGCTATTAGATCGTGTTGCAGCTGCTGTTAAACCCCATAATGCCAAACGAGAAAACGCTACAAGGCCAGTAGTAGACCTTGTAGTTAGCGGCCATGCGCACTGCTTAGAGCATGTGCAAACGACCCAGACAGGTCATGCCGATGCGGATATGGACTGGATTGTTTGTGGCGGCAGTGGTGCTGGCATGCGACAGCAGCGTAAAGCAGGAACCGATATTTTAGAAAGGCTCACCAACGCTGGTCGAAGCCGCACAGATGTTGTGGCAACGTCCCGTCTGTATATAAGTGCTCAGGGCCGCCGCTATCGGCAGCCCGTTCATAGCTTTTTAAAAATAGAGGTACGGCCCGGTCACCAGCAGCCGTTTGTTATTCGCCCCTATACGGTTACTCGCCAAGCAGATGACTGGCAGACACAGGAACTTCCCCCTTTGACCATTCAAAGAGAAATGACCTCAAAGGCAACCTCAAAATTTTCTGGAGAATACGCAATCAGAAAAGCTTCTTAGCCTCTGTCAGATGTCTGGTTTTTTCAGCTAGATTTTTAGCTGTTCATCAGGTGACTGTATGGGTCTGTTGAAAACACGCATATACGATTGTTGAATGACCGTAAATACGCGGATGTATGTAGCCTTAATTTTTCCGGATTTCTATCTGAAGTAGAGAAAATGCTCGGATGCGTTTCAGCTCTGTTTTAAGCTACTTTTCTATTTTTTCTCTGCTGTTAGCTGAATTTGTTTTACTTTTTCGTCTATAGCGGGAAGATTAACTATGTGAATATACTTCGTCCTATTTTTAAGGTGAAGGTGCCTATAGTTCACAGACCTGCTACTGATATAAATTATCTTTTTTGCAAGTAAAACTGTACTTTTCAAGAGTATAAAAGCGTCTGCCTCAAACTGTTTGTTTTAGGTGATTTTTATCACTCCTCAAACGTTTGTTAGCAAAACTACTTGTTAAAAGTGAAGCACCTTTTACGCTGTGAGCGGAGTGATTGCTCGTGGCTAAGAAGAGATGTTTCCAAAACTGCGTTTTTCCCGACTGGGAAAATGAACTATGACCATCTATTGGATCTACATAACTGTTTGCGTGCTCTCTGTAAGCTTAGTACTCTCAATGACGCCTTTAGTGAAGTCGATTGCACTAACCTTTAAAAAACTAGATGCTCCCTCTGCTAGAAAAATGCATCAGCAGCCAATGGTACGTCTGGGCGGCGTTGCTATTTTTGGCGCAACTTTAGTTCCCCTCGTTTGCCTGCTGCTAATGGATACAGTAGGACAGATTGACTTGGGAACTCGTGCGACTGTCTCAACCGTTTTGCTGGGCGGCAGTGGCTTTTTCTTGATCGGATTTGCCGACGATCTGTTTGACTTATCTGCGTTTCACCGTCTGTGGATGCAGTCGGCGATCGCCTCTATTCTCTGGCTCAACAACGTCCGTATAGATACGCTAACGCTACCAGGGTTTGACACAACTTCTTTTAGCTTACTGAGCTTACCAGTCACAGTGATTTGGCTTGTAGGTGTTGTTAACGCTATCAACTGGATAGATGGATTAGACGGGCTAGCGACAGGCATTTCAGTGAATTGCAACAGCCGTTGTGGTGATCCTTAGTGTGGCAACGTCACAGCCTGCTCCGGCGCTGATAGGTTGCGCGCTACTAGGGAGCCTGCTGGGCTTTTTGTATTACAACTACAATCCCGCACAGATTTTTATGGGCGATGGTGGCTCTTACTTTATTGGGTTCCTTTTAGGGAGCCTTTGTATTGTCGGCCCGCAGCAGATAAACACACCGTTTGCAACGCTACTGCCACTGATTATTTTAGCGGTACCGCTAGGTGATATGACCAGCGTTATCTTTTCTCGCATCTATAGCAGAAGCTCTCCTTTTAGCGCAGATAATCGTCACTTGCATCACCGCTTGCTGCAATTACAGCTATCTCATAAGTCTACGGTTTGGGTGATGTATGCGTTGAGCATAACGCTCAGCAGTTTGAGCTTTGTAATGCTAGGCATGATAAGCCCTTTGATGTTTTTTGCTGAAATGACGGCGTTTATTTGCTTTTTTACTTGGCAAGTATGGCGGGTTGCGATCGCTGTGTCTAACGAATCTGATGTTGTGAGGAAGGATCTATGGTACTCGGAAAATCTATAAGTCAAAAGAATTGGGCTAGTAATAAGCGCGCTACGCAAACATCAGCGCGCACCAGCTCACTGCGGCTGCTGATTCTAACTCAATTTTTTCCGCCAGATTTTGCTGCGACAGGTCAGCTGATTGAAGAGTTAACTAATCAGCTAAGCCGTCAAGATGTGAATGTGAATGTGTTTACCGGACAGCCAGGATATGCTTTTGCAAAAGGGAGAAGCTCCTCAGGTTGAGAAAACGGAGAGCATTTGGGTGAAGCGATCGCGCATAACCCAACTACTACCTAGTAAAGGTAAGGCGTTGAACGGCTTGTTGTTTGCACTGCGAGCGATTTTTCATTTGGTGAGGCGATCGCGTCAGTACGACGTGCTACTAGTGACAACCGCGCCCCCTTTCCTCCCAGTTATTGGATACTTAGCCAATCTGTTTTTAGGCACTCGCTACGTTTGCTTGCTGTACGACTTATATCCTGACATTGCCATTGAGCTAGATATAATCGATACCAATCACCCGATTGCTAAAATGTGGAGAGCTATTAACCGTCAGGTTTGGCGTAGAGTCACAAAGCATTATTGTTTTAAGTTCTTCAATGAAGCAGCGAATTATAGAGCACTGCCCTGACGTAGAAGATAAAATCTCGATTATTCACAGCTGGTCAAACGATAAAGCAAATTGTACCGATCGCGAAGTCTGAGAACTGGTTTGCTAAAGAGCATGACCTAATTGACAAGTTCGTGGTGCTTTACTCAGGTAATATGGGCCGCTGCCACGATATTGATACGCTACTAGAAGCCGCTCAGATTCTGAAGGATGCCCCTATTTTGTTTGTTTGCATTGGTGGTGGGGCGAAGCGAGAAACGCTGATAAAAGATATTGAAGCGCGAGGTTTGAATAACTTTCGTTTTTTACCCTATCAGGAGAAAGCTGTGTTGCCTTGTTCTTTGACGGCGAGCGATTTATCTCTCGTGAGCGTTGCACAAGGAATGGAGAGCCTAGTGGCACCGAGCAAGCTGTATCCGGCTATGGCCACCGGGCGTCCCATTGCAGCTATTTGTCCTTCTGCCTCTTACTTGGGACAGCTGCTTAAAACTGCTAGCTGTGGTGCTGCTTTTGAGAATGGTGACAGCCAGCAGCTAGCAGACTATATTAGGAGGCTGTCACAAGATAATGAAAAGGTACAGTGTTTAGGAACAGCGGGTCGAAAGTATCTAGAATCTCACTTTACTCCAGAAATAATTTCAGAAGAGTACCTTAGTGTGCTGAAAGCAGTTGTGTAATCATCCACTATGGTCAACTCAGATCTTTTACAAACTGTGGTCTCTAGCATTTGCAGTATAGAGTACATCGGGCTACTCTTCATTGTTCTCGAAGAGTAGCCCACCAGTTTAGACATGTCTCCAGGCTACTGACACCTACGCGATGTCAAAATTAGATACATCACTGAGTGCCGCGACAGTTGTACCATCAACCTGCCCTACAACTACATTGTTGGCAAAGATAAAGGTCGTATCAGCGGTACCATTATTGCTGTTTCCCTGAAAGAAGCTCAGCTCACCAAAGCTAATATCAGTTAGCCTAATTTTATCAGCACCCATCTGAAAATCACCCAAGAAACTATATGCGCTCCTTCGCATTAAAAAGATGTCGTTGCCGCCGCCACCAAACAGAGAATTGAAACCGCTGCCGCCATCAATGAGATCATCACCGGCTCCCGTTTGAATGTAGTCATTTCCCGAGCCAGTCACCACATCCTTGCGACCGCCGCCGCTGGCAACCATATAGACAATATTGTTACCATCGCCAGCTCTAACGGCATCGGTACCAGATCCAAGTCCAATTATATCGATGCCGCTACCTGTGGTAATAGAATAGTTGCCGTTTTGCACCCAAACAGTGTTGTTACCACCACCTAGATTCAACACGTCGTTACCGCCACCACCGTTGGTGCTGTACACAAAGTCATCGCCGCCTTGCGTAGTCACCGTGTCTCTACCGGTACCGACACTAATCAAGTTGTTACCGCTCCCGGTTACGGTATTGTTACCAGCGTTCGCAAAGAAGCTGTCGTTGCCACTGCCCAGCTCAATAGTATTGTTGCTACCACCTTGGCCAATGGCATATACAAAGTCATTACCAGCGCCTGCATCTACAGAGCTACTGCCGTCACTAATGCCAATTACATCATTGCCACCACGGCCAAAGACAGTATCGTCTCCTTTTGTCCCTGCCCAAATGTTGTCACTCCCTTCCGTGCCAACAATAAAGTCGTTAGGATTACTGCTCCCATCTGCATTACTAAATATCTTTCCTTGATACTGCTTGCCAGCACCAAAGGCTCTGCCAATGAGAATGTTGGCATCGTTCACAAAAGTAATAGTTGACTCTTCTTCAA